>NZ_JAUSZE010000001.1:0-4800000 GCF_030817295.1 Paenibacillus sp. V4I9 | reverse complement strand
TCAAATTCTCTGCAAGCGCTGAATGGCAGAACGCAGATCTGATTGCAAGAGGGAACATGCCAGCACTTCAAAGTGTTTATGATGCAAATGTAGATAAGTATACAGCCCCGTTAACTGGCGATCAAAAAGTACTGCAGCCTTACTACGCAATGATGAAGTCAATGCCAGTGATTAAGTCTGATAAATACAGTGATTCGATTCTAGGTCTCTGGAGAAAAGTAGCAAGTCAAGGACTTACAGACAATAAAAGCTATGCGGATGTTGTAGCAGCCTTCCAAAAAGAAGTGAAAGCAGCGTTCCCAGAGCTTCAGTAATTGTAAAAAAGAAAAGCGGCTGCTTCGTAAGAAGCAGCCGCATATTTAGAAGGAGAGAGACCAGCTAATGAGCATCCTTCATGATTATGTTAACCGAATCCGCATCATTGACGGTCATGAACACCTGGCAACACCGCAAATTCGAAAAAGAGAAGATCATGATTTGTTTTCCCTGCTGCATTACTTGGACTCTGACTTTTATAGCGCAGGCATGAAAATGGGTGCGTTAGGAAGACAAAGTTCATTAGATGTAGAACAAAAGGCTACCTTGTTTATGGACTTTTGGCATAAAACGAAAAATACAACGTATGCCCGGATGTTTCGTACAGCAATGGAAGATTTATATGAGCTCAACGAGTGGAACGTGAATGGCCTACTAGAGGCGAATGTAAAAGTGTCCCAAGCAACGCACAATCCTAACTGGTATGAGCATGTGATGGCCCAAAAGTCCGGAATTGATCTTGCCTTTACACTGATCCAGACGACGAAACTTGCGTACGTGCGTTTTCGTCCCATCATGTTTATGGATTTTACTTTCAAACTACGAACATTGAAGGATATCACTACTGTCGAGAGAATGTCTGGCGTTACGGTCTATCATCTGCGCCAATATTTGGAGGCAGTGGATACCTTATTGCATAAATATGTCCAGGAGGGCATGGTCGCAACAAAGTTTGGGCATGCCTACTGGCGCTCCCTATCCTGCGGTAAACCGACATTACATGAAGCGGAGTTAGCTTTCAATCGTCTGCTGGGTTGTACCTTGGAGGAATCGCTCTCCCAAGCTGAAACGCAAGCGCTGCAGGATTATTTGATCCATTTTATCATCCAACGTTCGATTGCTTATGATCTACCGATTCAAATTCATACAGGTCATCATGAAGTAAGTGTTTCTTCCAACGGCAACTCATTAACGAATTCGAATGTGGAGTTGCTGATTCCACTGCTGCTGGAATACACGGAAGCAAGGTTTGTTCTGCTCCACAGCGGATACCCCTATTACTTGCCTTATTTAAGTATTGTAAAAAATTTCCCGAATGTCTACGCAGATTTTACTTGGGTATATATTATTTCACCTACAGCAGCTAAACAAATATTGCATCAGGTTATTGAAATGGTGCCGATGACGAAAATTCAAGGCTTTGGCGGCGATTATAACTATATCGAAGGGACATATGCCCACCAGAAGCTGGCCCGCAAAGTGGTGGCAGATGTCTTGACGGAAAAGGTGGCAGATGGCGCACTTGACGAATCAGATGCCATGACCTTTGCTGATCGGATTTTCCGAACGAATTTAATCGAATTATATAAGCTGAAAGGTTTGGAGGAATAGCGATGCAGTGGAAGATATCGGATAACGGCTTAGAGCATGCAGTGAAGGCATTTGAGATTACTACGGCTGACTCCAAGCAGCAAGCAAGTCTTCGGTTTTCCAAATTGTTATCGGCAAGTGGCATGAACGGGGAGCAGGAAATCGTACCCGTCGATGAAATAACGTCAACATCTGAGGGGCTGAAGGCTTCGGGGGAATCGGAAAGCTTTAAAGTACGATCAAGCTGGAAGCAGATGAGCGATATTTGCGACTATTTCGAAGTACACATGGAAGTTCAATACGAGGGCAAGCAAGCCTCTGCTTACAATTTGCAGTTTGGCTGCAGCCTTGAAGGAACGGGCAAACCGGACTGGATGATTCCCGGCGCTTTTTATAAAGAAAACCGTTTCGAAAAAAATCTGCGCCCCTACCCTCGCTATGACTTTAAAGGGGGCGAAGCTCAACAAATGGTA
Organism: Paenibacillus sp. V4I9; assembly: GCF_030817295.1. Lineage (NCBI taxonomy): Bacteria > Bacillati > Bacillota > Bacilli > Caryophanales > Paenibacillaceae > Paenibacillus > Paenibacillus sp. V4I9. The sequence goes on along the minus strand of NZ_JAUSZE010000001.1, from coordinate 4,797,901 downwards.
TCTGATTATTGGTCATTTCGTGCAGATCGTGCAGCTCTTCCCGCTGTATTCGCATGGAATGACGGGATGTGCGGGGCTCTTTGTACGGATGAAATGTCCCCGCTTGGACTTAGTGGTCTAGGCTTTCGAGGCAATGCAGCAGGGACGGAAATTTGGCTTAACTTTCCCTACAAGGAGGAGCCTGTTACGTTCATTGGGAATGCCGTGCCAGCACCAGCGGATTTGCATATGCATACGTTCCAACCGGGAGAGAAAGTAGAACTTCACTTCTATGTTTACGCAGGCACTTCTGACGCGCACAGCTACAATCCTTTCGTTCGTCAAATGTATGCCATACATCGTCAAGTAAATGGGCTTAATCCATGGATGGGCTTGGAGCAAGCAGCAGAACTAACGGCGCACGGCTTGTACGAATGGCACTATGATAAAGAGAACGACATTCTTAGAGAAACGGCTGCTTTCGACCGCGAGTTTAACAACAATGTCAAAGGAATGGGCGATCGACCGCACATGCATGTCAGTTGGGTAAGCGGTGTGCCTTATGCCTACGCCTTGTTGACTTATGGCAGGAAAAAAGAGACTTCATCTTATATCGAAGCAGGCATCAGAGTCATAGATAAAATCGCGACAGGGCTTGCACCGAGCGGAACGTTCTGGGCTTCATGGGAGCTCGGAAGAGGCTGGACGGCGGGCTGGAATCCGAAAAAGACGTGGCTGCAGGCTAGAACCATATCTGAAGCAACGTTGTTCCTTGTTCGGGCGCTTGCTTTTGAGAGAGAAGCAGGTGTCATGCATCCTGAATGGGAGCATGCTGTCCTCTCCAATCTTCGCTTCGCGGTGGAACATCAGCGCTCCGATGGGAACTTCGGCTCCTACTATGATTGTGAGACTGGCGAAGTACAGGAGTGGGATGGCGCAGGCGGTATGCTGTGGATTGCCGCTCTTCTGGAGGGAGCCGCTTACTTTGAAGACGAAGGCTTCGCAGCCGCTGCGGTTCGGGGAGGAAGCTATTATGAACGTTTCATTCGTGACGAATATATGTATGGCGCTCCCGAGGACGTCCACTTAACACCGACTTCGGAGGATGCATACAACGCGGTCGTGTCCTACGTTCTGTTGTATGAATTCAATCGACAGCCGCTCTGGCTGGAGCTTGCTTCTAGTGCTGCGGATTGGATGATGACTTTCCGTTGGACTTACAATTTACAATTTCCTAAGCATTCTCTTCTCGCACAGTACGATTACTGTTCGCGCGGGGCGGATCAGGCATCAACATCCAATCAACATTTACACAATTATGGACTTTTTGCTGTACCAGAGATGCTTCGGCTATGGACTTATACAGGAGACCGATATTATCTAGATCGTACACGAGATCATATTTCTTGCTTCCTGCAGTTTATCGCGCGCGAAGATGGCGACTTCAATGCTTACAAAGGTATGGTAACGGAACGTTTCTACAATACGAATTGCTTCCAGCCGAAGGGAATGATGCTGACGCTTTCCCATTCTTGGTGCATTGGACTCATTTTATATGCGGCTCAGGTATCTCTACCTTATGAAAATGACTTAGATTTATTCGATCGTTAATTGAAGTGGAGCGAGTAAAGTAGGCTGCGTTGCAGCCTATGTAACTTTTGGGAACGTACCCAAAATGCCAGATAACGTGTTGCAAACACGCAAAGGAGCGATTTCGATGACAAAAAAACTAGCCATTATCCATACAACGCCTGTAACGGTGGAAAGTTTAAAAGCATTAGCCTCAGAGCTTCTGCCTGGGGTTGAAGTGATGAACTGGGTGGATGATTCCATTTTGCCGCAGCTCGCAGCGAATGGCGGGCAAATCAATGAGATAGAAGAGCGGTTCCTTCAGTACGCTCAAATTGCCGAGAAAGCAGGTGCTTCTTGCATTTTGAGCGCTTGTTCGTCTATTGGTGAACTGGTTGCCCGCGTACAACCTAAGCTCCGTATTCCCATCATTCGTATCGACGACCCGATGGCAGAGTTGGCGGTGAATTCAGCACTCAAGATTGGTGTTGCGGCAACGCTCGAAACGACATTGCAGCCGACGAAACGAATGCTCATCAGCAAAGCGGAGCAAGCTGGCAAAGCGGTACAAATTGATACAGTCGTCGCAAAATCTGCTTATCAGAAGCTCCTCGCTGGAGATAAGAAGGGACATGATGAAGAACTCGCATCTGTACTCCGCAACCTTGCAGCCAATACGGATGTCGTTTTGCTTGCGCAGGCTTCTATGGCCCGCGTGATTTCGCAATTTGCTCCAGAGGAACAAGCTCGTTTTCTCAGCAGCCCGCGTTTAGGTATGCTGCGGGTTAAACAAGTCATGGATCAACTATAGCGTTACCTCATTACTAGAAGCTTTATTAAAAGGAGAATTACAACGATGACAAACACAACACCAACTTCACCGGTAATCACATTAAAACAAGCACTTGAGATTTCTGAAGCGAACCATTTTGCGATTGGCTCTTTCTCGCCGCGTTATACCCCCATGATTGCAGCCGTTCTGAAAGCGGGCCAAATCGCGAACTCACCTTTGATTGTTCAAATTTCACATAAAGAATTGATTCGTTATGGGATCACGGCAGCCGAATTTGGAGAAGAATTTTACCGCCAGGTAAAGGAGCAGCAAATCACAGTTCCTGTCGTACTGCATTTGGATCACACGAAGGAATTAGAAACCATTAAAGAAGCAATCGCAGCGGGCTTTACGTCGGTCATGATTGATGCATCGGAGAAACCTTTTGCCGAAAATGCGGAGATTAGCAAGGAAGTTGTGGCATATGCCCATACGAAAGGTGTTTCCGTAGAAGCCGAGCTGGGAATGATTGGCACAACAGACTTCGTAGAAACGGATAAAGATGAAGAATTATATACGAATCCACAGGAAGCGGCTGAGTTTGTCGCGATTACCGGTGTTGATGCGCTTGCTGTGTCTTGCGGTACCGCACATGGCGTGTATGTCGTGAAGCAGCCCAAAATCGATTATGACCGCCTGATGGAAATTCGCAGATTGACCCCTGTTCATCTTGTCCTGCATGGCGGTTCGGGCGTACCACCTGAAATGATGCGCAGAGCCTACCAATTGCCAGGCGGCGGTGTTAGCAAAGTGAATATCGCAACAGATTTGGAGCTTTCGCTGCTTAAAGCACTTGGACGCGAAGAACGGATGACCAATCAAGAATGTAAAAAATTAGCGCCAGATATGCTGCAAGTCGGACGTGATGCCGTTACTCAAACGGTGATGGAAAAAATGAAGCACTTTTTGAACAGCGCTGGTAAAGCGGATGTTTTTAACAAATAGATCGGGGGATTCTCTCAATGAAAGATAACAAACTCTATATGATTGGTAACGCACATCTGGATCCGGTTTGGTTATGGCAATGGCAGGAAGGATTCCAAGAAGCGAAGGCTACATTCCGTTCTGCTCTAGACCGGATGACAGAGTCCGAAGATTTTATTTTCACTTCCAGCTCTGCTGCGATGTACGAGTGGATTGAAAATAACGAGCCTAAGATGTTCGCGGAGATCAAAAAGCGCGTGCAGGAAGGACGCTGGAATATTGTCGGCGGTTGGTGGATTCAACCTGACTGCAACATTCCGAATGGGGAATCCTTCGTCCGTCAAGGGCTGTACGGTCAACATTACTTCAAAGAGAAGTTCGGGGTAACAGCTAAAGTTGGCTATAACGTAGACAGCTTTGGGCATAACGGTATGCTGCCGCAAATTCTGAAGAAGAGCGGGATGGATTATTACGTGATGATGCGTCCGATGCCGAATGAAAAAGGGCTGCCAAGCCGTCTGTTCATGTGGGAATCGGATGATGGCTCACAAGTCATGACATTCCGCATCATGTATGAATATTTGTCTTGGGGCAAGGATTTGGAAAACCATGTTCGCCGCTGCCTGGGCGAATTCAAAGAGCCGCTTAACGAGTTGATGCTGTTCTATGGCGTTGGCAATCATGGGGGCGGCCCAACGAAGGAAAATATCGAGAGTATTCGCCGCATGAACGAGGATCCATCGCTGCCTAAGCTGGAGTTTGCAACGCCGGATGCGTATTTCAAAGAGATGGAGAGCAAGAACTTAAAGCTGCCGGTCGTTCATGATGATTTGCAGCACCATGCTAGCGGCTGCTACGCTGCGCATTCTGGTATTAAGCATTGGAATCGTAAAGCAGAGAATCGCTTAATGGCCGCAGAGAAGTACTCGGCGCTCGCTTCATGGATCACTGGTCAACCTTATCCCGCAGAATTCAAGCAAGCTTGGAAAAATGTGCTCTTTAATCAGTTCCATGACATATTGGCAGGAACCAGCTTGGAGTCTGCTTATGAAGACGCGATGTATTTGTACGGGGAAGCCATGGCTATCGCGGATCGTTCCCTTAATTATGCGGTTCAATCTTTGTCATGGAACATAAACATTGAGCAAGATGTAACCATGAAGCCGATTGTTGTTTTTAACCCTCATACGTGGGAAAGCCGTGTAAACGTTGAGCTTGAAGTAGGAGGCATCAAACCCACTACTGTATTGCTTGATGACAAAGGGAACCCGGTGCCATTCCAGACGGTACAATCGCAAGCGTCTGCAAACGGCCGTTTCCGTCTTAGCTTTATGGCTGATCTGCCTTCCATGGGATATCGGGTATATAAATTGGTGGCTGAGTCAGCCTCGCACAAATCGGTTGGTGAACCGATCCAAGCTAGTGATTTGGTCATGGAAAATAAACGTTTCCGCTTGGAGTTCGATAAAGAAACAGGCTACATCAAGAGCCTGCATGATAAAGTGGTCGATCATGAAGTGTTTAAAGGAGATGGAGCCAAGCCCATCGTCTTGGATGATAAATCGGATACTTGGAGCCATGATGTCCTGCATTTTAACCAGAAGGCAGGTACGTTCAAAGCGAAAAAGGTGTTCCGTGTCGAGCACGGCCCCGTTAAATCGGTCATCCGTGTTGTGAGTGAGTATGGCAGCTCAAAGCTAGTTCAAGATTTCGCCATGTATGCGGATCGCGATCAAATTGATGTGCAGGTGATGGTGGATTGGCGCGAGTCCTTCAAAATGTTGAAGCTGGTTTTCCCAGTGAATGTCATCTTTAGTAAGCAAACCTATGAAATACCTTACGGTACGATTGAACGTGAACATAACGGCGAAGAAGAACCAGGATTAACGTGGATTGATTACTCGGGTGTGACTCGAAAAGGCAACATCATGTACGGCCTCAGCCTAATGAATGATGCGAAATACAGCTATAGCATTCATAACCAAGACATGGCGTTGACTGTACTGAGAAGTCCTATTTACGCACACCATGTGCCTTATGAACCAGATCCGAACGGTGAGTATTCCTTTATCGATCAGGGTATTCAGCGTTTCTCTTACTCCTTGCTGCCTCATGAAGGTACGTGGGAGCATGCAGGTACGGTGAAGCGTGCAGCAGAACTTAACTGCAAGCCGATTGCGGTTATTGAATCGTTCCATGAAGGGGAGCTTGCGCAAACCGATTCCTATGTAAAAGTAAACCGCGACAATATCGTTGTTAGTGCGATCAAGAAAGCCGAAGATAACGAGGACCTCATTGTTCGTGTCTATGAAACGAATAAATCCGCTACGTCAGCCGAGATCGAGCTGCCTAGATGGAAGCGTGTCATTAAGGCAGATTTTAAACCATGCGAGATCAAAACCTTCCGCGTGCCGAAGAATCCGGAATTGCCGATCAAAGAAACCAATATGCTGGAATGGGATGTGGAGTAGATGAAGGCATCGGTTTGGCAGCAGCTGCAGGAAGCCGGGCGTTACATGCTGAATAACGGCTTGGCTTGGGGAAACGCAGGCAATATCAGTGCGCGGACCAAAGCTGACCACTATTTGATTACAGCAAGCGGTACAGACCTAGGGGAACTCAGCGAAGACGACTTCGTTGAGTGCTCTTTATCTGAGGGAGGCTCATCGTCCTCAGCAGCAGGGAAGAAGCCATCCAAAGAAGTGCCCATGCACCAAGCCATTTATGAATCTCGTCCTGATGTAGGTGCCGTGCTTCATGCTTCACCCTTTTACAGCACGATGCTAGCCTGTTCGGCAGAACATTTGCCATCCGAATGGTTTGTTGAAACGATGTATTATTTGGAACGCATAGAACGCGTTCCTTATTTTCATCCAGGTTCACGTGAGCTTGGTGATGCAGTGCGTGAGAAGGCTTGCAAAGCAAATGTGCTTTTCCTCGAAAATCACGGTGTGCTTGTTTATGACAAGAATGTGAAGGAAGCACGCATGGCCATGCACACACTTGAAATGGCTTGCAAGATGTATGTGATGGCGAAGAGTTCGGGGATTTCCCTGCGCAAGCTGCCAGAAGACGTGGTTCAAAGCTTCTTGAACGAGTCGGGCTATAGGCCAAGAAGGAGGTTCTCCGATTGATTGGTATTATCGCAGACGATATTACAGGGGCTAATGACATCGGCATCATGTACGCTAAGGCAAGCATCAGCACGCATGTTTACCCGATGGAGGCGTGGACTGGGAGAGAACAGAGCAGTGGCGCCGATCCGGAAGTGCTTGTTCTCGACACGCACTCCCGATTAGATACGCCGGATGATGCTTACACGAAGGTGTACCAGATGACGAAGCGGCTGCAGGAAGCTGGGTGCGCACGTTTTATCAATAAAACGTGCTCTGTTTTCCGAGGCAATATCGGGACAGAATTTGATGCCATGCTTGATGCACTTGAGGCATCTTTTGGCATAGTAGTGCTTGGTTTTCCGAAAAATGGACGTACTACCTTGAATGGCATTCATTATGTGCATGGTAAAAAACTGGAAGAATCCGAATTTCGAAACGATCCTGTGCATCCGATGCTCAGTTCTAATTTAGTCGATATTTTACAATCACAAACAGACCGCAGAGTAGGACTTATTCCCATTCATATTGTAGAACAGGGTGCTTCTATCTTAGAGGAGCAAATTGCAGTGATGAAGCAATCAGGCTTCACCTATGTCATCCTCGATGTCCGTGATCAGCAGTCACTGAAAATTATTGCGCAAGCGCTTCAGGATGAGCCGATTATTTGCGGAAGCTCAGCTTTGGCCGAGGAGCTGGCGTTGTTAGAAAAGGCGAATGCCGTACAAATGGGTGTTAAGAATAAGCTGCCAGCGCTTGGACGCCCAGCTGTATTATGCGCCGCAGGCAGCTTAATGCCGCAAACGGCTGCACAAATTACCTATGCAAAAAAGCATGGCCTGACAGCGTTAGAGCTTGAATCACTGCTCTTATTTAACCCTGTTGAAAAGCAGGCACATTGCAAGCAATTGGTCGAACAAGCGTCGAGATTTCTGAAGGACGGTCAGGACGTACTCATTCACGCCTCGAATAGTCCGCACAAGGTGGCGGCGACGAAAGTAAAGGGTGTTGAACTCGGTTACGGCAATACGGAAGTGTCCGTTATCGTTTCGAAGGCGCTATCCGACGTCATACAATCGGTCGTCGATGAGACAGGGCAGCAACGTCTGCTCATCGCTGGAGGGGAAACGTCCGCTGCCGTATGCGATAAGCTGGGCATTGGCGGACTTAGCATCTGGCGAGAAATTGAGCCAGGATTGCCATCCTGTTTAACGATCCAAACGCCGCAGCGCTTTTTGGTGTTGAAATCAGGCAGCTTTGGCAGCGAACCCTTTTTCATAGAAGCTATTGAACACTTGAAACAAACATAACCTGTATTAGGAGGAGATTGACGTATGAGTCAAACGTTGAAGCAGCTTTTCGTGAAATATCCAGACTTGGAACCGTGTCGTTCATCGATCCAAGAGGCATTTGAAGCTATGAGGATGTCGTTTGAAAAGGGAGGCAAAATGCTGCTTGCCGGTAACGGAGGAAGTGCAGCTGATTGTGAACACGTTGTGGGCGAGTTGATGAAAGGATTTATGTCACCGCGCAAGCTGCCCAAGGAGCAAAGTGACAAAATGATGCTTCATGGCGAAGATCAGGGAACGTATTTGGCTGATCAATTGCAAGGTGCGCTGCCGGCCATTTCACTTGTCAGCCATACAGCGTTTGCAACAGCTTTCAATAATGATGTGGCGGCTGACATGGTATTCGCGCAGCAGGTATACGGCTACGGTAAGCCAGAGGATACACTCGTTGTATTCAGTACATCGGGTAACTCGGCTAATATTGTACACGCGGTGCAAGTTGCCAAAGCACTTGGTGTCTATACCATTGGTTTGACGGGTGAAGGCGGTGGTCGCTTAAAAGAACTTTGCGATGTAACGATCCGCGTGCCTTATCGTTCAACACCAGACATTCAGGAACGCCATCTTCCCATCTACCATGTGCTATGCATGATGCTGGAGGAGGCATTTTTCGTATGAATCTTCTGCTGGGTGGCATTGATATCGGAGGTACGAAGTGTGCAGCGGTACTTGGCATAACGGCTGGAGAGACCGTTAACATCTTAGATAAAATAAGCTTTCCCACTCCGGCAACGCCGGAAGAAGCACTTATGCAGCTTGGTGACGCGCTAGAGCAGCTGCAGAAACGCAACCCTGAAGGTAATCTGCAAGCCATCGGCATTAGCTGTGGCGGTCCATTAAGCAGTAAGGATGGCCTCGTGCTATCGCCGCCCAATTTACCTGGCTGGGACCATATTGATGTGCTAACCCCTTTTCGAGAACGTTTCCATGTAGCTGTCGGATTGCAAAATGACGCTAACGCCTGTGCGTTAGCTGAATGGAAATGGGGAGCCGGACGAGGTTCCCAGAATATGATCTTCTTGACCTTTGGTACCGGAATGGGTGCGGGTCTTATCCTAAATGGCCGCTTATATGCGGGTGCGAACGATATGGCCGGCGAGGTTGGGCATATCCGTTTAGCTGAGGAGGGTCCTCAAGGCTATGGGAAACCAGGTTCTTTCGAAGGCTTTTGCAGCGGTGGCGGTATTGCCCGGCTGGCTCAAAAGATGGCGGAAGACTGGTTCACAGCAGGAAACTCGTCGATTCTTCCAAATGCAAAGGATCAGCTCCAAGAGCTCACCGCGAAAGATGTATTTGAAGCCGCGCACGCTGGCGATGAGCTGGCGATGTTGGTCATCCGAAAGGTAAGTGGGCAGCTAGGCAGAGGTCTTGCGATCCTAATTGATATCCTCAATCCGGATACCATCGTCATCGGCAGTATTTATGAACGGCAGGAGTCCATGCTTGCCCCTTTTGTTATGGAGGAGCTAAAACGCGAGGCGCTGTCGATTTCACTAGGTGTTTGCGGAATTGTTCCTTCGGGTTTAAAGGATAATGTCGGAGATGCCGCCAGCTTATCCGTAGCACTTCACGAATTTGAACAACAACGGTTATAAGGAGGCCCCCTATGTTTCAACTAAATGAATTCGAACTTCAACATCTAAGTTCAAGCGGCTTGCAGGATGTTCTGGGCCGTATTGGTATTACCGTGACGCCAGATTCGGGTCCGGCATGGCCACTTCTGCGCGGAGCAAGCGAAAAGACTGCGGGAACGGATCATCTCGGTGATTACTCAGAAACGAAAGTAACCTATTCGAATGAAGCGGACACTGCTGTTGTTCATTTACAGTTCCGCTGTTATGAATCCTTTGTACTGACATCGGTGCAGGGAGAAATGAAAAACGCCAACGATTTTGGCAAACAGCTCTGTTTTGCCGCTCAGAATGGCATCATCATTCATACGCAAGGAATGACGAATATAGATGGTTTAATGGCCAATTATCAGCATAAAGACTGGTGGACACGACCTCATTTTGACCCAAACTGGTCGACGCTACCTGAACGGACACAATCGCTGCTTTGGCGTAAGGAATCGGCATTCTATCATTTGTTACCTGTATGCGGTCCTGTGTTTCGAACGGATGTGTGCGGTACAGAGGAAGGCTTGCAAATTCGTGTTTCATCGCATCAAGGCGGGAGAACGAAGTGTGAGTCATTATCGTTTGTATTAGGTGCGGGTGCTGATCCTTACCAGCTTGTAGAGCGACATGTGGAAGCTGCGCTGCATACCCTTGATTACCCGACGCTGCCTCGTTCACGAAAACCCTATCCCGAAATTCTGGACTCTCTTGGCTGGTGCAGCTGGGATGCGTTCTACCATCAGGTCAATGAAGAAGGTCTGTTGGTAAAAGCCGAAGAGATGCAGGCTGCTAGCTTGCCGGTACAATGGGTAATGATTGACGATGGATGGTCACAGACGTTAGACAAAAAGTTGTCCTCCTTTGAGGCAGATGTAGAGAAATTTCCTCAAGGACTCGCGGAAACCGTTCGTCAGCTCAAAGAAACGTATGGCATTCGTTGGGTCGGAGTCTGGCATACGATTGCCGGCTATTGGGGCGGCATTCATCCGGATAGCCCACTCGCGAAACAATTCAGCGATTATCTATACAGCAATGCCAAAGGGAGCCTAATTCCTTATCCGGATGCGGGCCGTGGCTTTGGTTTCTGGCATGCTTGGCATTCCTTCTTGGAGCGTCAAGGTATTGATTTTGTGAAGGTAGACAGCCAAAGCGCCGTCTTGAACTTTACGAAGCATGAGTGGTCGATCGGTGAGGCTGCAGCAGCTGCGCATGAAGCGCTGGAAGCATCTGCGGCACTACATTTTAACAATACAATTATTAACTGCATGGGGATGGCTGCGGAAAATATGTGGCACCGTCCTAAGTCCTCTGTGTCACGCAACAGTGATGATTTCGTTCCCCAAGATCAATTTGGCTTCGCTGAACATGCCTTGCAAAATGCTTATAATTCCTATTATCACGGTGCTTTTTATTATGGTGACTGGGATATGTACTGGACTAAGAATCATGATGATATTCAAAATGCCGTACTCCGCTCGGTCAGCGGTGGCCCGATCTATTTCAGTGATGCCCTCGGCAGCACCGATGCTTCGAAAATATGGCCATTAATTTATAACAATGGAAAAATTATTCGCTGTGAGCAAACGCCGAACCCAACGGCTGATTGCTTGTTCCTTGATCCTACGAAGGAAACCGTACCGCTCAAGCTATGGAATATCGCCAAGTCATCCGGTGTCGTTGCTGCATTCCATATTGGTAAATATACGGATTCAGTCAAAGGCACGGTAGGCCCGTCCGACGTTCCAGGATTGGAAGGTGATGCGTTTGTTCTCTATGAACACTTCTCTGGTGAGATGAAGATCATGCGTCGGGGCGAACAGCATGCTTTCGAGTTGCAGCCTGGTCAATGTGCGATTTACCTGATTATTCCTTCAGAGGGTGCTGTGACACCAATTGGTTTGACGAACAAATATATCGCAATGGATGCGGTTAGCTATGTGCAATCGGTAGATTATACACTAGCGCTTCAACTCAAAGAAGGCGGTGCTTTCCGGTTCGTGTCGGAACACAGCCGTGTTTCTGCTCAGATGAACGGCAAGGCGCTTCCAGTCTTACTTATCAGCGAGCATTTGTATGAAGTAGACGTTCCGATGTTGGAAGAAAAGCTGAACATTGTTCTTTCCGTATCGGAATAATACCTGCATGTGGAGGAGAGATGACATGGACAAGACGACCCAATGGGAAGCGGGTATTCCCGTATTAGCTAACAAAGACGTTGTTATCATAACGCTGGTGATATCCGCGATACCAGTGATATTTTGTTAGTTGGCAGTGAGAAAACATACACGTTTATCCGCCATTTAATTGAGGCGGCGGCGGCTCCGTTTCGCAGTAAAAACATTCATATTGGGATGGATGAAGCCCATCAGCTTGGACTTGGACGCTATCTGGAGTAGAACGGCTACCGCAAACGTTTTGATATCATGAATGAACACTTGAAGCATGTTGTCGATATCTGTGGTGAGTTCGGACTTTCACCGATGATTTGGAGTGACATGTATTTCCGCCTAGGCTCAATAACAGGCAATTATTACGATTTAAACGGCCATATTTCACCGGATGTTATAGCAGATATGCCAAAGAATGTGCAGTACGTCTATTGGGATTATTACCATGATAACGAAGCCTTTTACCGTACGTTTATTGAGAAACACAGAGCTTTCGGCTCAGATCCTGTTTTTGCCGGTGGCATTTGGACTTGGGGCAGTGTTGCTCCCAATTACGGCAAGACGATGGCTACTACTTTAGCCGCATTGAACGCTTGCAAATCGGAAGGAGTTCGAGATGTCATTGCTACCATGTGGGGTGATAATGGCGCAGAGACAAGTGTGTTTACCGGTTTAGCCGGCATGCAGCTTTTTGCGGAGCATGGCTATTCGGAGAAGGTGGATGAGGCGAAGCTGGCTGAACGCTTTGCATTCTGTACCGGAGGAAATTGGGACGATTTTATAGCACTCAACGCCTTTGATGAAACGCCTGGTATATGGTTAGCCGAGAACACACCATTCGGTTGGGAAGTTATTGACATCAGATACGGAGGCGTATTATCCCGACTGGAGACGGCCTAACAGCGAATTCAAGACTTTCTATCTGGAAGCGTTAACCATTTGGCGGAATTGGATGAGCAGCGGCTCTTTTTCGATGCTCCGTGGGTCATGAGGGAAGGTACGCTGGGACGCGGCTCCTACCATCGGATTGTGACTGCGGGAACTTTCTCAGGATGAGGTGGCTACTTTGTTTTTAGCTCTGGATATAGGAACAACGAACATTAAAGCAGGAGTAGCTGACGAAAATGGAAATCTGCTGGCTACGGCAATTAGGGCTAACCGGAAGCACGAGCATGTAGAGGGTTATGTTTATTATAATCCGCAGTATCTGTGGAACACAGTGGTTGATCTTATCAACGAAGTGGTAATTGGAGCGGGCATTCCCTCTATTCGTTCAGTGGGCATAACCAGTATGGCTGAAAGCGGGCTGCTTGTGGATCGCCAAACGGGCGCAGCCAAGACGATGATTATTCCTTGGTTTGAGACGTGTGCCGTACCGTATGAGGCGCGGATAAAAAGTGAAATTGATACTTACGAGCAGTTTTGCCAAAGCGGACTTCATCCGTCGTTTAAGCAAGGGCTGTCGAAGCTGCTTTGGATACAGGAAACGCAACCCGAGGCGCTTGAAGGCAGCGTTTGGTTATCCGTTTCCTCCTTTGTCGCATACTTACTTACAGGAAAATTTGCGGAAGAGGAAACACTCGCTGCCCGAACATTCGTGTATCGCATGGATAAGTGGGTATGGAATCTGCCGCTAATCCAGCATTTTGGACTTGAGGAAAGTCATTTTCCACCTGTTGTTGCAACGGGAACTTCTATAGGAACCGTACTGCCTGAAGTAAGCCTGGGGCTTGGTTTAAGACCTGAAACATCCGTTTGTCTTGCCGGGCACGATCATGTATGTGCATCCTTGACCATTGGTCAGCCAGAGGTTGGTCGTGTCTATAATTCCATGGGCACTGCGGAAACGTTGGTGGGGCATTTCGGCATAAGGGCGCTTGGGAAAGCCGATTACTGTTCCGGACTTGCCTTTGGACGCCATCCTTTGCCGGATCACATGTTTTGGATGGGCGGTCACTCGGCTTCCGGTGGCTCCATCGAATGGCTGCGGGATCTATTGGATAAAGGAGATTTATCTTATTCGGAGATTCTGGGCATGTTGGATCAGGTTGCTCCTGCTCCGACCGGTATCCTGTACTATCCTTATTTGTCAGGCTGCGGTGCGCCTTCTCCGAATGCCTTGGCAAAGGCGGGCTGGATTGGACTTACTACGCGTCATAGTCGAGGCGAGATGTTCAAGGCCATATTGGAAGGAAACGCTTACCAGATGGAATGGCTGCGGCAGGAAGCCGAAAAAGTAGGGAGAGAGCCCATCAACAAATTGATTGTTGTAGGTGGGGGCGCCAAGAATAGACACTGGCTGCAAATAAAAGCAGACGTCTCCGGCATCGAGCTGCAGCATTCGAATTTACCGGAAGCAACACTGCTTGGCGCAGCCTTAATGGCGGGTGTCGGTTCTGGAGTGTACGCTTCTTTCGAGGAAGCTATAGATGCTTTACCAGCCCAAGAGTCACAAGTTTACGTGCCTGATCCTTTAAGAAACGCGCAATATCGGTCCTTGTTCGAGAATGGGTTCTCGCGCTTTCGTCCGATGCTTCTAGAATACGACATGTGGCTAAGTCAGCAGTCAAAAAGCTAACCTTAACAGGCTAGCTTTTTTTGCATTTGATTGTATTCAGCCTAGTTAATAAGTTCATCATCGGCTAGAAGTAGGCTGCCCTTGCTTTGTCACTTTGCGTTTTTTCCTAACCAAAGTCATGATAAACACAATCGGAACATAGATGTAGATGAAATAAAACCCTACATTCGCATACATTGTAGTTACCACTCTAATATTGTTTCGATCTTTGACGAACAACTGTATGATCACGAATAACACCAGAAAAATAATCAAACTGGTACGAGGCTTCGTCCGCAAAGAAAGTTTCAAACTGTGACAAGCAGCCCACAAACTTATTGAAATATTGCCAAGCATTTTGATAAACCAAATAGAGATAACGAGATATTCCAATCTTTGCATAAGCGGAAATTGAAGTATTGAGACCATATTAAGTGTTGGCCATATCGTTTTATAGATCTGACCTTGGCTGAAATACATGAATGCAACCACCAAGATCAAAAGATACAACATGGTCGAGGTTAGCACAGCTAACTGCGCCCACTTTTGCGACTTAGCCTGTAACTGTATAAAAGGGTACACGACTAGTAAAACCTCGACTCCTAAATATTGATGTACCATCGTTTTTGAAGATTCAAGGATTTGCGCGGCTGAATGGTTAAATAATGGTAATAAGTTTTGAGGATGCATATATGGTGCGATCAGGAGAGCTAACGGTGCAATAAATAAAAATATACTGATGCCCCCCCAGAAGCAGATCCCTGTAACGGTTCGGAAGCCTCCAGACACCGTATAATAAATGATAACAAGAATAAGCAGACTGAGGGGTAACATTTGCATCGTGGGAAATATCCAAACATTAATGACTTCAATGTACGTTCTATACGTAACGAATGCACCGAGGATGAAATAGAGAATGATCACAAGATTCAACCCGTTTCCGATCATTTTGCCGAAACAGGCACAGTTCATGGAGAGAATACTTGCATTCGTTTGATTTTGGTTGGAAAAAATCTTGTACATCATCCAGACAATGATATGAATGCTAATTCCCGTAATAAGGACAGAGATCCAAGCATCGTATCCTGCATCATTCACTAATTCGCGTTGAAAACTCATCATGCCGACATCTACTATACTCACGTAGAGCAGAAAGTAGAGCAGAAAAGGAGAAACGGTAAATTTGTCATTTACTGCACTACTCATGGACTAGTCCTCCCTGTATATGCAAACTTTGCTTATAACTGACCGACACCGCTTTGAACAATGGCAAGGTCAATCTTTATCTTCGTTTTTAACAAAGGATAAGAGGATTGAAAGTCCTTTTCGTTCCAAGACTTGGACCTGCTTCTGATAAAGTCACCAAAGCCGATCGGATCCACCTTCTTCGACTTACAAAGCGAAATGAAGTCGTCAACTTCCTCCTTTATGTATTCCCCCAGCTGCTGTTCAAAAAGTGAAAATTCTTCTTTCGATGACAAGTGCAACCAATCTGGGATATCTTTGACAGCTACCTTTAACTTAAGCTGTATGAATATGGAGGGGACTGGTTCCATAGAAATGAATTTATAGTTAACTTTCGAAGTTACGCTTTTCATTAGCACATAATCATGAGGCCTTGATTTTGACCCTTTCAGTGGCATCAGTAAGCTTCCGTTTCGAGAGTTTTCGGTTAGCAGTTTCAGAATAAAAGCTTCCCGATTCCCCACCTTGGTTACAAATTTATCATCTTTAAACAAGGCTAACCCATCAATCTTAATGTCGTCACGCTCGAATATGAAGTAAGGCAAGAAAAAGTCCCGTCCTTCACCATAAAAATTAAACAGATGTGTCTTAAAGTTCATTTGTGGCAAGTTGCCTGATTTCATATTCTGTTCGATCATATTCATTAAATACAAAGTTTCCTGTGACTTGTTTGCGACAGCGAGCATTTCCGAAGCATCCATCTCGGATACTCCCAGCTGGACTCGGCCTGAAATCCTGGCGTCTCGATAGAAACTTTCTAAGACGGGGCCGAGACCTTGCTCCGCAAAGTTTTTCCCATATAACACCATCCCCATCTGACCGTATTGAATAGCTTTATTCGTCTTCGTGTTTAATCTTGGTATCATATCAAAGTCAGAATCGGACTCCGTTTCTATGAGTTGTAAATTCGTTTTACCTTTCTCTTTGTAATTTGCGAAAATTATCGAACATTTTACACGCTCGCCCGCCATATCATAACCAGCGGTTTGCACCATCTTAATCTTATTTATGACTTGCTGGCTGCCGCAGGAAGTTACAATAAAACAGGAGGTCAGAGCTATAACGGCTTTATAGAAACTATAACCAGAAGATCCTCCTCTCATGCAAACTCACTCCTCATCAAAATCACTTTTCTTTTTGGCAGTTTTAGGCTTGTATCTTAAAATGTTTTCCGGTTTCAGATATTTCGGCCTTTTATTGGTAATTTCGTAAGAGGATCTTATGAAACTGTCATTCAGGTCTTTTACCTGCAAAGGATATAAAGGTACTGTATAAGGATTTCCTAGGGACTTAAGCCGAGTGATATGAACGAGTATAAAACAGATTCCGATAAACAAGCCTAAGCCTCCCCATAAAGCGGCCAGGATAATCACGGGAAACCGAAGAAATCGTATGGTGTTAGACATCTTGTAGATAGGGGTTGCGAAGGAGGCTAAAGCAGATAAAGAGACTATAATAATGAGAATATTACTGGTTAAAGCCGCTTCTACGGCAGCTTGTCCAACGATAATGCCACCAACAATGCCAAGCGTTTGACCGATCTTGCTCGGCAATCGAGCCCCAGCTTCTCGAAGAAACTCTATCGTTATCTCCAAGAAAAGAACCTCCATAATGGGAGGAAACGGTACAAATTGTCTTGAGAAAATAAGAGGAGCAAGCAGATCCCTCGGAACCACCTCGTAATGAAAAGTGGTAATGGCCACATATAGCGCTGATGCAAAGAGCGAGAATACGACGCCAAGGATTCGGATCACCCTGAAAAAAGAACCAAGCATCCATGGTAAATAATAATCTTCTGGAGAGATGAAGAAATCATACAACGTCGAAGGTCCGGTAATAAAATAGGGAGATCCATCGCTTATCACCGCTACCTGGCCTGAAATCAAGGAATAGATTACCCGGTCTCTGCGTTCCGTGGAGATAAATAAGGGGAAAGGGGATAGTGAATTGTCGGAAATGATCTGATCCAATTGCGCCGTATCGAACACCACTTCAAAGTCGATACCCCCTAACCTCTGCTCTATCGTAGCAATATTTTCTTTATTCGTAATGCCATCTATATAGATAATGGCTACTTTGGATTTGGACAAGCTCCCGATCGTCATTATCTTCACAATCAGATTTGGTATATTAAGCTGGGTTCTGATCAGATGAAGGTTCGTGTCCAGATCCTCGACAAAACCTACTTTCGGTCCGACAACACTGAATTCATTCTCTGTATCATTGTTCTTGCGCATACCTTCTTTACTTGTTAACGGAACTAACGCACATATCGGGTCATTCTCATTCAGTTGGATAATGGCATGCCCTTTAAGCAGCTTAGATTGGATTTCATCGATTTGTTCTGTAATTTGGATGCCGTCAATGGGGAGGTACGTTTTGATTTCTTCTAGATGTTTAAGTTCAAAACTACTAGCTTTCTGAGATTCCAACGCATGGAACACATGCTGTTGGAGTATTTTCTCATCGATTAATGTCTGATAATAACAAATCTTCAGCGGAGGATGGGTGAACGTAATCGTACTTATCATGAAGTCACTGGACCGTTTAGAGAGCGAGATTAATTCCTCAATGTCCTTGGCATCCGTAATCAGCATTGCGTGTTTCACCCATTCCTTTTTTATTGGTATTTTCTGTTATATGCCATTTTTTATGCAGTAGGCTAGCAAATTTATGTCGAAAAAACAGAAAAAACACCTTTTAGAAACGAATAACTCGGAATCATGGAATTGCATGATGGCAATAAATGACAAAGCGTATTACAATTTATCAGGAACGTTAAATCAGACTGCGGTCCATAGGGCTGCATTTTTATTGTGTAAATTAAAGAGTCATTTCTGTATTATGACCACTATTTCTTGAAATAGTCTGCTAGTTTCGCTAGTTGGGCGGACCTATAATGAAGTCAAGTAAACGTCATCATTTAGCTTTTACAGGGGGTAAATGTTTACGGCCAGTATATAAACAGGAGGGTGTATATCAAATGAAAAAATTGGTAGTGCTAGGACTAGCTACAATGTTTGCGCTTACAGCATGCTCGGACAACAAAGCAACTACAGAAACTCCAAAGGCAACAGGAAACGCTAAACCAGCCAAGCTGTCGCTTAACTGGTCCGTCATGAATGGAAATTTGGGGAATGTGACACTGCCTTCCGCAGACAAAGATTTCGTCAAAAAAGCGATTGAAGAGAAATTTAACGTGGATTTGAAAATCGATTATATGGTGACAGGTAAAGAATATCATGACAAGTTGAATGCTACTTTGGCGGGCGGAAGCGCTCCTGATCTATTCATCGCCGGTGGTGCCGAGTCCCAAAAGTACATTAACGACGGTATAACCGCTAACCTGAGCACATTCATTACGAAAGAAACGATGCCTAATTATTTCAAGTGGGTAACGAAAGAAGAAGTAGATGCTTATCAACTCAAACAGGGTGAGTTCACTCGCGGTATGGTGCCTTTTTCACGTAACACCTATGCTTCCTGGTATATTCGCCAAGACTGGCTCGATAAGCTGGGGTTGAAGTCTCCCAAAAATTACGAGGAACTGACCAACGTATTAACCCAGTTCACAAAAGCTGATCCGGATGGCAATGGCAAGCAGGATACTTATGGCTTTACAGCAGCAGGCAGCGGACAAAATCTTCCTTTCGACTTCCCGCAATGGTTGAACAACGGTTTTGTGGCTGACTTCATGATCGTCGACAACAGCTATGTAGACAATCGTACGGATCTTAAAGTACAAGGTGTTATCGATCAAGTGGTGGAATGGAACAAAGCTGGAATCGTAGATCCCGACTGGTTCCTGAACAAGCCGCCAGCTCATATGGATAAAGCTTCTCAAGGCAGAGTCGGAATGTTCTTCACGCCAGGCGACAAAACAGTGGCGCTGGACAGTGTTGCAACAAGTGTACAAAACCGTGCGAAAGCTCTTGATCCAAAAGCCAATTGGCAGCCTATTTACCCGCTAGACAAACCGATCATGTGGAAATACAACGTTCCTACAGACACGTTATTGATAAGTAAAGCTACAGCAGATAAGAGTCCGGACAAAGTGAAGCGTTCCTTGGAAATCGTCAACTGGCTTGCTGGTGAAGAAGGCTTCTTATTGAGCCACTTCGGGCAAGAAGGTAAGCACTACACGAAATCTGGCAACAAGATAACTTTAAATGTTGCAGCTTTCGAAGCGGATATCGCTAAAGCAGGTAACTGGCTGAATGTGTATGCTGCATTTACACCGGAAGATCCTAATGTACTTGGATTTGAACTGATTGATTCCCGTGTTTCCGAGCATGACCGTGCGATTCTGAAAACAGTTGAAGGATTCCCGAAACATAACGCATTGCCTCCAGTAAGCTTAGTTCCTCCTGCAGGCATCAATATTGGGGATTTCCGCAAAGAAATGAGCAAATTCCATGCCAAAGCAGTTCTTGAAGACAAGAGCGGTAAAAATTGGCCGCAATACCGTGAAGAACTGATGACCAAGTTCAAAGGAAGAGAAATTTTCACAGAGTATACCAAACAGTTGAACTCTGTTCTGAAAGATAAGAAACTGAACGATTTTAAATAAACATGTCAAGGCATCGAGGGGAACCCTGGGTTGTTCATGGGTTTCCTTCTGCCTTCCAACAGAGATACGGCTAGGAGGATATGGCGATGGCGGAAACCACAACTGCATTTAAAGAGAAACCTACAGCTAAACGCCCTGTGAGGCAAGGTAAACTACGAAGCATTTACCACAGCAGATGGTTCTACCTCATGATGATACCTGGACTGGTCTATTATATTCTGTTCCATTATGCTCCTATGGTGGGAACCTTGATTGCATTTCAGAACTACAACTTGATGAAGGGCATCTGGGGAAGTCCCTGGGTCGGCTTCGATAATTTTCGAGTTATTTTCGATAATCCTGAATTTTTGCAAATTATGAGAAACACGCTGTTAATCAGTGTTTACAAAATTGTGGGCAACATGGTGCCTGATGTTATTCTGGCTCTTATGCTGAATGAAGTGAGGGTGCTTTGGTTCAAACGAGCGGTACAAACCATTACTTACGGGCCTTATTTTCTATCCTGGGTTATTGTGTATGGATTAGCTTTTTCTTTCCTTGCTCCAGGCTCCGGATTGATCAGTACGTTTGTACGCGATATGGGTTGGGGACAAATTGATTTATTGACGAACAAGGATTTCTTTAGACCGATGTTGGTACTTTCAGAAATTTGGAAAAATACCGGATTCGGAGCCATCATCTATTTGGCGGCTTTGGCATCCATCAACCAGGAACTTTATGAAGCTGCCGTCGTGGATGGTGCAGGACGTTGGCGTCAGCTCTGGCATATTACGCTGCCTGGTATCCGTGATGTATTCGTGCTCCTGCTGATTATTAGAATCGGCGGCATACTGGATGCAGGCTTCGATCAGGTTTTCATATTCTTGAATGCCCGGGTGTATGATGTCGGGGATATTGTGGATACATGGGTTTACCGATATGGCTTCGAGCGTCTGGAGTTTGGCGTTGCGGCAGCTATGGGTGTTTTCAAATCCTTGGTAGGACTCATTTTGGTTATAGGTGCAAACAAACTGGCTAAGAAAGTCGGGGGTTCCGGCATATGGTAGATTGCATTTTGGAAAGGGAGGGGTATTACGATGTCATTCGTACTTCAAAAGTCAAAAGGGGATAAGGTTGCTGATGCGGCTATTAATACCGTTCTGACCCTGTTTGCCCTCGTCACGTTGTTTCCGCTGTACTATGTCGTTGTTGTTTCGTTGACTCCTTATATTGAAGTTATGAAGAATGGTGGTTTCGTTATTTGGCCCGAACATTTAACTTTTCAGGCTTATAAAGAAATATTCGGAAGCGCACGTATTCCACAGGCGTTGAAAATTACCGTATTCATCACGGTTGTAGGCACGACTTTGAATCTTGTGGTCACCACACTGCTGGCATACCCGCTATCCAAGAAGTCTGTTCCAGGCCGTAATTTTATCCTGATGGCGCTCGTATTCACAATGATTTTTAGCGGCGGTATTATTCCACTTTACATTATGGTTCGCAGTCTTGGATTGTACGATTCGGTCTGGGCACTCGTTATTCCAGGAATGGTCTCCACTTTTAACTTATTGATTGTCAAAACGTACTTTGAAAACCTCCCGGCGGAAGTAGAGGAGGCAGCCAAAGTAGACGGTTGCAGTGATATACAGACACTATTTCGCATTGTCCTTCCCTTATCGGCACCCATCATGGCTACGATTGGTTTGTTCTATGGAGTTACACATTGGAACGAATATTTCAAAGGTATCTTTTATATTTCCGACAAAACGCTTATGCCTATGCAGGTAGTGCTAAGAAGCATGATTCAAGCGCCGAATGTCAGCTCTGAGCTGTCGATTAATTCATTAGCCCTCGACGCGCTGCCTCCTGAAACGATCAAGATGGCTGTAGTTGTTGTAGCGACATTACCACTTCTGATCATTTATCCGTTCCTGCAAAAATATTTTGTCAAAGGTGCATTGCTAGGTTCCGTCAAGGGGTAATGGTAAGCGCATATGATTGAATATGAAAGATTATGGTACAAAGAAGTATTGGCCATGCTATACTATTTGAAAGTCACAAGCCCTCGATCATCGGGGGCTTTGCTGTATCCTCATAGGATAGGGGAGTGATCTTGCATGATTCGTCGGATAACAGGAAAAAGCTTCACTTCCAGTGTCAGCACCAAGCTGTTTATCCTTACTTTTTTATCCGTAATCGTACTTTTTCTGGTGATCGGCATTTTCGGATACCAGCGGCTTTTCGAGCCCATCAGGCAAAATAACGAAGAAGTGCTGCAAGGCTCCGTCGTGCAGGTTGAAAATTATATCAAAACATTAATGAATTCCATACAAAGTCAACTGATCTTTCTCTCTAATCCGGTTCTATACAATAAAATGGACGAAGCCGACTATATGGAGCTGATCGATAATATCATGACTTACCATCAAGAACAGATTCATAGTATTTATCTGATCGAATATGACAAAGTGAAGATTAGCTCTCCCTATGGATATCGATTTTATATCACTCCCGAGCGAATCGAGGAAATTAAAACGCAGACAAGCAAAACTGGCTTCTGGTGGAGTCCCCCACATTCAATCAACGAGCGTTCAGTTATTACGGTTTCTAAGCAAATCGACAGTAACCTCGTCGTTGCGCTGGATTTGAATTTGAATGCGCTAACCGGTCCGCAGATTATTCAAGGCGAGCAGCGGCGAATTTATCTGTTTACGGGCCAAGGCGATTATCTCTCGACGAACACGTATCTCGCATATCCGAAGACGTTTCAGGATCATTTGGAAATGAAGGATGCCTTGCAAGCCTTAACCTTGACGAGCGGGACGGCTTACAACACCGTTCACACTTCTTTTGGAAACTATACAGTGCTTAGCAGTAATCAAAATCGCTGGGACTGGTTTGTTTTCTCCGTCATCGAGGAATCGCAGGCGTTTCCTTTGCTGGACTCGCTCAAGAAACAGCTGGTGTTAGTGCTGCTAATCGCCATTATTCTGGCAGTTATCGTATCCGTGTGGATTACGAACTACATCCGCAAGCCCGTGACAGCCATAACCCGACAATTCAAGGCAGCTGCGCGCGGCGAATTGGAAGCTCGGATCAAACTGAAGCGCAATGATGAGTTCACGCATATTGCCGACGGTTTCAACAGCATGATGGGCAATATCAAGTCCTTGTTTGATGACTTGCGGGTAGCGGAGGAGAAGAAGCGGCATCATGAGCTGAAGGTGCTCCAATCGCAGATTCACCCCCATTTTCTTAATAATACACTTAATGCGATATACTGCTTGGGGGAAACCGGACAAACGGATGAAATGTGTGAAATGATTCGCTCGCTAATGGGGCTTCTGCAATATTCAACGGACAAGGTCGGAGATATTGTGACGGTTGAGGATGAACTTCGGCAATTGGAAAACTATGTTCAGATTATGAACCTCAGGTACGGGGATGTATTCGAGATGGACATTGCCGTCCCGGAGATCTACTTTAACACGGCTATCCCGAAGCTAACGCTGATTACATTGGTGGAGAACAGTATTTTCTATGGGCTCACGAAAAAAGAGGTTAATCATATCATTGTCTCGGGGAAAAATACGGAGACCGATAGTGTAGTGCTTGAGGTTTCGGATACAGGACCAGGGATTGCTCCGGAGAAGCTTGCCTTGCTGACGGAAGATACGGGGACGCCGAATCCTTATAAAGGATTGAACAATCTGGGGCTGCGCAATGTGCAAGAACGGCTTAGCATGACTTTCGGTTATCCATATGGTCTGCATTTTCATAATGAGCCGGATGAGGGGCTAACGGTGACGATTCGTCTTCCGATAGGAGAACTTCGAGAGAAATAAATGTAGCGGAAGGGGAAAGTGCCATGCTGAAGCTGCTGATGGTGGATGACGAACAATGGGTACGTGAACGCTTTTCCGAACGGATTCCTTGGTCGGATGCGGGGTTTACGTTTATGGGAGCCGCATCGGGAGCCGAAGAAGCGATCCGAATGATAGAACGGGATATGCCGCATCTACTGCTGACGGATATTACGATGCCGAATATGAGCGGATTAGAGCTAGCTGCCTATGTGCGCAAGAGGTGGCCGCGAATCCGGATTGTGATCCTGACGGCTTATGGCGAGTTCGAATACGCGCGCCAAGCGATCGAGTTAGGTGTGGATAACTATTTGATCAAGCTGGCGCAGACTCCCGAGCAAATTCTGGACGCTTGCCGCAAGGTGGCTGAAGAGATTGAGCAGGAGATGGATGTGGATCAAAAGCTGGAGATGCGTCGTAAGCTGGAATGGGAAAAGGAATGGACCAGGAAGCGCCAGTGGACGGAGCGGTTGGTGGACGAAGATGGAAGTATCCAAGCTCGAACGATTCCTGAAGAGTGGTTCGAAGGGGTGGCCCAAGCCAGTTATTTGGCGGGATTGACCATAGGCTGGAGTGTCCCTGCGGGATCCGAGCAAGCTGAGCTAACGGAGGAGGAGCTTGTTCAGCTCCAAAAACAAGTAGGCGAAGTATTGGAGGAGAGACTGGACCCGCGCATGCTCGGTGAAGGCAACCGGATGGTGATGCTGCCGATACGGCAAAGCCGGTTGTGCCTGCTGATCGGATCCAGACAGCTTCTGGAAAGCTTCAAGATGAACCAGCTAGCGTTGGCAGCACTGGAGGCTTTAAGGGAATTTGCTCCCGTGAAGAGCTTTATTCATGTCGGTCCGATACGGGAACTTGGCAAGCAACCTTTGACCATAAAGCAGATTGCCGACGGGTTACGCGAAGGACTTGATGGGCTAGCTGCTTACTTTTATAAGCCGAGTTCGGCTGTTGTAGGCAAACATGCGTCGACATTCCGGCGATTCGATGAGGAGCAGATCCGTGAGTGGATTGCTGCTGTGGTAAAAGCGATGCTGCGGGAGGACGCTGAAGCGTTCCAAGAAAGTGTGTCTGTCATAACCAAGCTTTATAGTCCCCCGATTCATCCAGAGGATCTGCTGCGTATGACACGACAAATGTTTCACCCCGGGTTTGTAAAACTTCCAGCCTCGGTTGTCGAGCGATTAAGTGGGATCGATCGATTAGAAACGTGGACGGATTACTGCGCATGGTGGGAAAAAATGCTTCAAGCCGTAAACGAATGGTTGAACACTCGGATTCTTCCGTCAGCATCGATGCGCAAGGAAGTTCAACTGATGATTCGCTATATTCGCGAGCATTACAAGGAGGATGTGCAGGTGGCAGAGCTTGCTAAGCTTGTTCAACTGCACCCCTCTTACGCAGGTCAGATGTTCAAACAGGAGGTCGGCGAGAACTTCTCAGATTATTTGAGCCGCGTACGAATGGAAAAGGCGAGCGAATTGTTGGAACGGACGACGATGAAAATTTACGAGGTATCCGGGGCAGTAGGCATTTCCGACTACCGTTATTTCTGCAAATTGTTTAAGAGCCACACCGGATTTACGCCTACGCAATATAAAAATAAACAAGTGTAAATGTTACGAGCCGTCATGTTTACATGACGGTTTACTGCAATCAATGATGAAAGTCCTGCTTCCAATTTCCTTTAGAGCGGGAATTTTTCTTCATATGAATTTATATGTTATTGGGTTTGGGGTAAGCAAAGCTTTCCCCTTTTTTTATTGCGCCTATTTACTCGGTGGCGTCGGAATAAGCGCGTTTTCCGCGCTTATTCCGCACAGACGCGCAAAACCATCTACTGAGAAGTCGATTTCCGCCTTCTCAGGTTCTTCCAACTAGCTTCGGCTCGGCAATCTCTCGCTGAAAGCGCGGTTTTCGCGCCTATTTACTCGGTGGCGTCGGAATAAGCGCTTATTCCGCGCTTATTCCGCACAGACGCGCAAAACCATCTACTGAGAAGTCGATTTCCGCCTTCTCAAGCTCTACCAACTAGCTTCGGCTCACGGAGCTCTCGCTGAAAGCGCGGTTTTCGCGCCTATTTACTCGGTGGCGTCGGAATAAGCGCGCGTTTTCCGCGCTTATTCCGCACAGACGCGCAAAACCATCTACTGAGAAGTCGATTTCCGCCTTCTCAGGTTCTACCAACTAGCTTCGGCTCACGGAGCTCTCGCTGAAAGCGCGGTTTTCGCGCCTATTTACTCGGTGGCGTCGGAATAAGCGCGTTTTCCGCGCTTATTCCGCACAGACGTGCAAAACCATCTATTGAGAAGTCGCTTTCCGCTTCTCAGGTTCTACCAACTAGCTTCGGCTCACGGAGCTCTCGCTGTAAGCGCGGTTTTCGCGCCTATTTACTCGGTTGCGTCGGAATAAGCGCGTTTTCCGCGCTTGTTCCGCACAGACGCGCAAAACCATCTATTGAGAAGTCGATTTCCGCCTTCTCAGGCTCTACCAACTAGCTTCGGCTCACGGAGCTCTCGCTGTAAGCGCGGTTTTCGCGCCTATTTACTCGGTGGCGTTGGAATAAGCGCGTTTTCCGCGCTTATTCCGCACAGACGCGCAAAACCATCTATTGAGAAGTCGATTTCCGCCTTCTCAGGCTCTACCAACTAGCTTCGGCTCGCCTATCCCTTGCTGAAAGCGCGGTTTTCGCGCCTATTTACTCGGTTGCGTCGGAATAAGCGCGTTTTCCGCGCTTATTCCGCACAGACGCGCAAAACCATCTGTTGAGAAGTCGATTTCCGCCTTCTCAGGCTCTACCAACTAGCTTCGGCTCACGGAGCTCTCGCTGTAAGCGCGGTTTTCGCGCTTACTTGTCATGGATTCGAATGCATCCTCAACTCATATAAGGACTTTTTAAAGACTTGTCTTTAATACGACTACTCTTTAAAATTAACTTATAGACATATGAGTTGAGAGGAGTATGGCATGAATACACTAGATGAATTGGGTATCTTCCAAGAACTTGAAAAAGATCTTCATCGCAATAAATTAAGTTTTAATCAGGATTGGCGTTTTTTTCGGGGGGATATACAAGGTTCAGAAGCGGATGATTTTGATGACTCCGCTTGGGAGATTGTTCACCTTCCTCACACAGTGAGGGTAGAACCTGCACACTGCAGTGGAGGCTTGAACTATCTGGGAATCGCCTGGTATCGGAGACATTTTTATGTGGATAAGGCCTATAAGGATCAAAAAATATTTGTAGAATTCGAAGGTGCGAAGCATACGGCAGATGTATGGATTGACGGGAAACATCTTTCGACACATTACGGCGGTTATCTGCCTTTCACTTTAGATATTACGGATCACGTAACGGCTGATGGAGAAACAGATCATGTGATTGTGGTGAAGCTAGACAACTCTGATATGCCGGATGTTCCACCAGGTAAACCTCAAGGTGAATTGGATTTTTGCTATTATGGAGGACTTTATCGGAATGTATGGCTGCATACGATGGATAAATTGCATATCACAGATGCCATTTATGCGAATCAACAAGTTGGCGGCGGTCTATTCATCACGTACTCGGATGTAAGTTCACTTAAAGCTCAAGTAAATATACAATCGCATATACGTAATGAATATGATATCCCTAAAGCTTGCTCAGTGACCCATTATATTGTAAATGATAATAAAGAAATTGTTAGTAAGGTATCATCCGGTTTACACAATATTGATCAACAGAAGGATCATACGTTTACTCAGATTGTTACGTTATCAGAACCCAAGCTTTGGCACCCGGATCATCCCTACCTATATACTGTATACACGGTTGTTTATGATAGCGAGGTGGTTGTAGATTCCTATGAAACAAAAATAGGTATTCGGCACATCCGATTTGATGGTGAAGGCTTTCATATAAACGGGACATTAATGAAATTAATTGGTGCCAACCGACATCAGGAATATGTATATGTGGGAGATGGCCTATCTGATTCCCTTCATAGAAGAGATGCAATCAAGCTTAGAGAAGGTGGATTTACGATCATTCGTACAGGACACTATCCGCAATCTCCGGCTTTCATGGACGCCTGTGACGAATTAGGCCTGATGTGTATTGTGCCGACACCTGGATGGCAGTGGTTCAGGGATAACGATACTTTTAAAGAAAGATCCTATCAAGATATACGTGAGATGATTCGTTATCATCGGAATCGCCCTAGTATCGTATTGTGGGAGCCTATCTTGAACGAAACCGATTATAGTGAACAATATACACGAACAGCCTTAGAGGTCACACATGCCGAATATCCGGGTGATCAATGCTATGCAGCCTGTGACAATTACAGAATTGCAGCCATTGACTATGATGTCGTTTATGGAGCAGCACTTCGTGATCATCAGGGATCGTTCATCAGGGAATGGGGAGACCATTATCTGGAGCAGGCGGGTCCGAGGCATACTCATCTCAGATGTTCAAGAGGGACAAGAGATTTCTATCCAGGCGGCGAGTCTGGCATGCTGCAGTCTTCGAAAGAGCGCACCGACATTTTAAATAATATTCTAGCTACAAAAGGACTTAGCGGCGGAGCGCTATGGACCGGGATTGATACGAACAGGGGCTATTACGATAATATAGCTGTTGTGGTGCACTGGATTTATTTCGTTTACCCAAATATAGCTATTATTTATTTCAAAGCCAAAGTGAACCTACTTTACAAATATCGGGTATTCGTACAACGCCAATGGTATTCATTGCTAATGATTGGACACTGACTTCAACAAGGGATATTACGATTTATTGCAACTGTGAACGAATTAGGCTCTATCTAAACGGAAGGCTTCTCGGTGTTAAGAAACCAAACGCAAGCTATGGAAGTATGCCGCATGCACCTTTCACATTCGAAGGGGTAGAATGGGAGCCGGGAACATTAATGGCTGAAGCTATTGTTGATGATGTTATCGTAGCAACGCATGCCGTCATGACGCCGGGGACTCCGGATCATTTAACATTATCTGTAGATGATTGCGGTGTTGATCTTACAGCGGATGGTTCTGATTTAATCATGGTCCATGTTTATGTGAGAGATGCCAATGGAACTGTTGTTCCGGATGCCTACAATAAGATTGCATTCCAGTTGACTGGACCGGCAGAAATTGTCGGTGATGGAGACAGTAGAGTGGGGTCAAACCCAATAGAGGCGGAAGCGGGAGCCATCGGGGTTCTAATTCGTGCGAAGAAGGAACCAGGCCTAATCACACTGCTTGCGGAGTCAGATGGATTGAAATCGGCGACTGTAGAAATCATATCGCAGCCCATTTCTAAGCCATTTGTACCAGGAAAATCACAAGTACCATCTGATCAAAAACCGGAATATGAGGTAGATCAGATTACCTTCTTTTCGCCACCGTCATCTAGATATTGGGAACACTGGACGGATGTTGCGGTCAATAAACCGGCGAAAGCCAGCTCAGAGCTTCCTGGATGCAGCGCTAGTCAAGCAACGAGCAATATCATTGCTGATCGGTGGAGCGAGCGTTGGAGTGCTGGAAATAATGTCCTGCCGGGGTGGTGGAAGGTAGATCTTGACGGGTTCTACGAGTTGGATGGCTGTAAGATCTATTGGAAAAGTGATAATACGGAGTATGAATATCAAGTCGAAGTATCATCCGATGATATCCATTGGAAAGCGGTGGCTTCTCAAAGACAAACGGGACAAGAAATGGGCATGGATGAATTTCATGAATCAGGGATCAGGTATTTACGCATTATTGTGACCGATGTATCCAAAGGGCTGCCCAGCTTCTATGTTGTGAAAGTCTTCGGAAAAGAGATGTAATCTGCCTAACTCATACGGAAGCGTTACCTTGCTTGAAGGCAGAGGCCTATCTGCGTTATATTTAAGTTGAGTTTGCGCAGTATTCTGATAATTACTGTGATGTGGATCCGCTCTTGCTTTGGCAATCCGATTCAGATCATCCTTCGGCCTTGCGCACAGAGCTTTCGCGCAAGGTTGTTTTGGGTTAAAGTCGGGTGTTTGAATTCAAGCTATGTTGAAATAAATGAAAATAAAGCGAGGGATCTCCCATTGATACTTTAGGAAAAATAATAGGTCACAGCAGTGCTAGTGCTGGGGTTAAGATTGGCATTGTCGGACCCAAGGATATGGTGTCAAGGATCGTCAAAGTCATCAAAAACTTCCCCACCTTTGAACCCGTTGTCAGGTATTCTAAGAATGAATTGGAAACTCCAAATTTATCGGATGAAATAAAGAATGAAGTGGAAGTCTTGTTATTATGCGGTCCAGTTCCATACCGAAAAGTTCTGGAGAAAGTGAAATCGGTAGTACCTGTTCATTATGTCCGATATAACGAAACTGGATTATATAAGGCTTTTTACAACATTCAAAAAAAACTTGCAAATGTAAATGCTAATTTGAAAATGGTTGGTAATGCCATAAGTGTAGATACGGTAACTCCAGTCATGGTAAAACGATTTTTGGAAGAAATCGATGAACAAGATTTGAAAATCATTTGCTATGATGAGGCAAGCAACCCCACAAGAGAACAACTGTTGGAATTCCATAAAGATTGTTTTAACAAGGGTTTGGTGTCAGGAGCGCTTACTGGAATCAATTCAATATCAGCTGAATTAAATGATTTAGGAATACCTAATGAATGGATGGTGCCAACCACACAGGACATCATTGTTGCTCTGGAAAGAGCGCTTCTATCGACAGATGCGAGGAAAAGCAAGGAATCTCAGATCGTAGTGGGTCTGATTAATGTGGATGGTTTTGGCAAAATCGTCGCTCGCCATAACTCGGAGCATGAAATTCAAAAGCTGAAGCTCAATATTCACCGAATTTTACTGGATTATGTGGATTCTTTACGAGGTCATCTTACGCACCTAGGAGGCGATGAATATTTATTTTTTACAACCAGGGGGATATTTGAACAAGAAACGGCAGGATACAAAAGAGTTCCTCTAGCATCAGAAATCTATAGATCCTATCAGTTAACGCTAAGTATCGGTGTTGGATTCGGCAGAACGGCCAATGAAGCGGGTTCGAATGCAAGATCGGCTTTGCGGAAATCAAAGGAGGCGAGCGGCAACTCATGCTTTATTGTTAGAGAGGACAGAGGCATACTTGGACCTTTGGAGATGGTGGATGCCCAGGTGAAAGATTTGGAATTGGTTAATCCTGACTTTATTAAAAAAGCAGAGAACGCCAATATGACCTCCCACTACTTAAGCAGGTTACTTGTAACCTATGCCCGTACCGGCAAGAAAGAGTATAACGTTCAAGAATTAGCTTTGCTGTTCAACATTACGGTTAGAAGCACTCATCGATTGCTGTTGGAATGGTCGGATACAGGTTTAGTCCGGACTAGCGGTATGGAGAAAATGCCGAAAGGCCGTCCACGGCAAATTTTCGAGTTTGCGTTCCTGGATGAAAGTATGAGGAGCTAAGGTGAGATGGAAGGGATTCGTCCTATCCTTCTGTTTATATATAGACATTTTAAAGACTTGTCTTTTAATGTGTCGGCTCATTAAAATAGGGATGTAGACTTGAAAATCGAGAGGAGAACGACATGAAAACAATCCATGAATTAGAAACAAGGCTAGCTCAGCCTTCGGCCGGTTTAATCAATGATATTGCTGCACTCGATGGGGATATTCTGTTACTTGGTATTGGCGGTAAGATGGGACCTAGTTTGGCTAGGTTAGCCATGAACGCTATCAAAGAAGCCGGTGTAAATAAAAAGGTGTTTGGCGCTTCGCGGTTCTCTTCCGAAGGATTAAAACAGGAGCTGGAAGCAGACGGTGTTGAAACGATCTCCGTTGATTTATTGAACGATCAACAGCTTCAGCAGCTGCCTGATGTGAAGAATGTTATTTATATGGCGGGAAATAAATTTGGCACGATGGGAAATGAACATTTTACATGGGCAATGAATGCCTACCTCCCAGGACGTGTTGCGGAAAAATATAAAAACTCTCGTATTGTCGCTTTTTCTACAGGGAATGTGTACCCATTCACACCAGTGGCTCATGGAGGAGCTACAGAAGATACGGCGACAGGACCGATCGGAGAATATGGCCAATCTTGTTTGGGACGCGAGCGGATTTTTGAACATTTTTCCAGTAAATATAATACGCCATTGACCATTTTCAGACTGAATTATGCGGTGGATTTACGCTATGGCGTGCTTTTGGAAATAGCTAAATCGGTTAAAGCAGGAAAACCTATCAACATCACCATGGGAAATGTGAACTGTATCTGGCAAGGGGATGCTAATGAAATGGCTATTCGTTCCTTGAATATATCCAGTTCCCCACCTACATTCTTGAATGTATCCGGTCCTGAAACTTTATCGATGCGTTGGGCGGCAACTATGTTTGGCCAAAGATTTGGTGTGGAACCTATTTTTGTTGGAGAAGAATCGCCAACTGCTTTATTGAGCAATTCTGCAAAAGCCCATCAATTGTTCGGT
The DNA here is from genome assembly GCF_030817295.1 of Paenibacillus sp. V4I9. Lineage (NCBI taxonomy): Bacteria > Bacillati > Bacillota > Bacilli > Caryophanales > Paenibacillaceae > Paenibacillus > Paenibacillus sp. V4I9. Next base: position 4,765,647 of record NZ_JAUSZE010000001.1, on the reverse strand, counting down.
TATCCTCAAGTTTCCCTGCAGCAAATGATTGAATGGACCGCGGAGTGGTGTTTGGCCGATGGTCATACGTGGAATAAACCAACCCATTTCCAAGAGAGGGAGGGGAAATATTAAAGATGAGCAGTTTTAAACCGCTTAGTTTAGAAAAAAAACAAGGTTCTGCACGAGGGATTGGTTATTCCCGCACATCCGCTGGCTTTAAACGCTGCCAGGGAGATGGATGAACGCAGACAAAGTGCGCTGACACGTTATTACATGTCTTCTGGTGCTGGCGGCATCGCAGTTGCTGTGCATACGACACAGTTTGAGATCAGGGACAAGGAGCATAATCTTTTCGAAAAGGTGCTAAGATTAGCATCCGAAGAAGTAAATAATGCCAAGGTAAACAGACCGTTCCTTCAAATAGCTGGTATTTGCGGTCCAACAGAACAAGCCGTTTACGAAGCAGAAACGGCAGCGGGTCTCGGATATGATCTCGGTTTAGTCAGCATGGGAGGACTTCAGAGTTGGACAGAGAAGGACTTACTGAAGCGAATTGCCAAAATCGCGGAGATCATTCCGGTATTCGGCTTTTATCTACAGCCTTCTGTCGGTGGAAGAGTATTGAGCTACGATTTCTGGAAAGAGTTTGCGAACATCTCTGGCGTGGCTGGTATCAAAATGGCACCGTTTAACCGTTATCAAACGATCGATGTCGTGCGTGCCGTATGTAATTCCAAGCGGAGAGATGAAATCGCTTTGTATACAGGCAATGACGATAATATTGTGAATGATTTGCTGACTACTTACCATTTTGTCGTTAATGGAACCAAGGTTGAGAAAAAAATAGTGGGCGGTTTATTGGGTCATTGGTCTGTTTGGACGCAAAAGGCAGTTGAACTCTTGGAGGCCATTAAACTTGTGCGAAATGATGAAAGTCTAAATTCCCACTGGTTGACTCGCAATATAGAAGTTACGGACTCCAATGCGGCATTTTTTGATACAGCGAATGGGTTTGCAGGCTGTATAGCCGGGATTCATGAGGTGCTTAGGAGACAAGGTCTTCTGGAAGGGCGTTGGTGTTTGAATCCTGAAGAAGAGCTGTCTAACGGACAAATGGAGGAAATTGACCGTGTCTATCGGGATTATCCGAAATTGAACGACGATGAATTTGTTAAGAAGCATTTGTCCGAATGGTTAGCAGATTGATTGTTGAATGGAGGATTTACAGATGATGTCTGGTAAACCGATTCGAATTGGTATTATAGGACTCGATTCATCGCATGCTCCCGCATTTACGCAATTGCTAAACGATAAGAACCATGCTTATTATGTGCCTGGCGGGGAAGTGACGGTTGCATTTCCAAGTGGTTCAGACGACTTTGAGATGAGTTATTCGCGCGTGGTGGGGTTTACGGAGCAAGTTCGCGACAAGTATGGTGTGAAAATCGTTGATTCGCCGGAGGAAGTGGCTGATGCTTGCGATGCCATTCTAATGGTGTCGGTCGACGCTCGAGTTCATCTCGAACAGTTTCGTCGCATCGCTGCTTATCGCAAACCGATTTTCATCGATAAGCCAATGGCTCTTTCTTCTTCCGATGCGAAGGCAATTGTGGAACTAGCACAGCTGAACGGCATAACGATGATGAGCTGTTCATCGCTTCGTTATGCCGAAGAATTGACGGAGACGCTCCTGAAATCTGAAAGCGGCAGCATTATCGGCATGGATTGTTATGGTCCGCTGACTATGCAACCCACACAGCTGGGGCTATACTGGTATGGCGTACATACGGCTGAGATGCTTTTTAAAACGCTGGGTAAAGGTTGTGTGAAGGTTTCGGCCATTACAAATGAAGAGTATGATCTCATTACCGGCGTCTGGGAAAATGGTATCATCGGTACGATTCGCGGTAATCGCAAAGGCAACTCAGAATTTGGCGCCCTGCTGCATAGGGAAACCAAAACGCAGTTTATCGATGTATATCGACATCCGAAACCGTATTATGCCAGCTTAATGGAGAAAATTATGAGCATGTTTGTAACAGGAACACCTGATATCGACATGGAAGAGACACTGCAGATCATGCGATTCTTGGAAGCCGCAAATGAAAGTCGTGAAACCGGTTTAGAGGTATATTTGTAGAATCGGGAAAGGATGAAACGGCCATGCAAAAAGCAAAATTAAGGGTAGCGGTGCTTGGTGCGGGTATTATAGCCAAAGAACATTTTGATGCTATCCGAGCAACGACAGGATTTGCAGCTTACGCGGTTGTAGATATCAATCTTGATAAAGCGAATGAAATTGCCCAGCTCTATGAAATAATGGCCTATAACGATTATCGGGAAATGATCAAACAGGAAAGACCGGATGTGGTGGTCATCGCATTGCCTCATTATTTGCATAAAGAGACAGCCGTGTTTGCAGCGGAACATGGTTGTCATTTGATGCTGGAGAAACCGATGGCTTTGTCCGTAGCAGAATGCGATGAGATTATCCAAGCTGGACGTAAAGCGGATATTCGCATCTTGGTAGGACATACACAGCACTATATTGCTGAAAATATACAGGCCAAAAGGATCATTCAAAGTGAGGAATTAGGAAAGCTCGTCATGATTCAAGATGTCAGACATACGAATTACTTCCAAGACTCGCGTCCGCAGTGGTTTCTTGAAAAAGAAAAATCAGGCGGAGGCATTCTGGCCAATTTGGGTACGCATTCTATCGATAAAATTCAGTGGCTGACGAATCGTACAGTCCATAAATTAAAATCATCGGTGAGCTATCATGGTAGCAGGGGTAATGTAGAAGGCAGCGGCATGATTTATCTGGAACTTACTTCAGGCATTCCTGCGACGATTGTTCAATCGGGTTACTTAGGGGCATCACGCAATGAAACGGAGATCATGTTTACGGGCGGTATGCTGAAACTAGTAACCGGTGAAAGCTTATGGATGAGTCGGGGCGGTGAGTATGAGAAGCTGGAAACATTAAACACGGCTTCTCCATTCGAATTGCAGTATTCCGACTTGCTCACGGCCATACGAGACCATTCGGAAACAAGCTGCTCTCCAGCGTATGCGCGAGGCGTCATAGCTGCTCTGGAGGCTGTATATCGTTCTGCAGAAACAGGTTTGGAACAGCTTATTGAACGGGAGATCGGATCATGATTGCGATGACTTTCCAGTTAAATTCGCATGATGGCGTATTTATTTTTAGATCAGTGGCTGAAGAAGGACTAAGAGCATGTTAAATTGCAAATACGCGTATGCGAAATGATGACGAGATGAAGGTCACGCTCATGAATGAATGTTAAGGGGACTGCTGTGGCAGCCCTTTTTTTGATTTAATCAGAAAGTATAGAATGACTTTTAGATCCATATTGAATTTGTAGACAATTTGTTGAAACGAATGCATATCTTTGTCCCTCCACAGACTTTATAATGAACGAAGTCATAAAATGAAAGCGCTTTATAAGATAATGATTATTCCAATTTTAGTTAGAAAGGAATGGTAATTAATGTATCGATTTAGAGGATCGCAGTTTCTATCTGTTTTCCTGTCTTTTCTAATGGTGCTTTCGGTAATTACGGTATTTCCCGGAAAAGCAAAAGCGGACCCGCTGCCGATTCTTCCTAACAGTGGATTCGAGCAGGTTTCCGGTGGAAAGCCTCTTAACTGGTCCGTTATGAGCGGGACGGTGACATCTTCAACGTACACCGTACACAGCGCAGTTTACAGCGTACAGTTAACGGATAATAGCAGTACGGCATCCGTTGGTCTGCGCAGTCAGAAGATTTCGGTTACACCTGGAAAAGATTATGAGGCTTCCGTGTATTCTTACAATGCACAGGGCAGCTCATCCCTTTATCTGGAGTTTTGGGACGCGAGTAACACACTCATCCTTTTCCCAACAGCCACTAATAATACCTTAAATCAATGGAAGCAGCTCGGAATCAGTCAAACTGCTCCGACAGGAGCTGTTTACGCAAGCCTGAGAGTCTATTCAGGGCAAGGGAACATCGGAACATCCTATTTTGACGATGCGGATTTCCGGGAGTTGGTGAAGGATCCGAATACGCCACTAAGGAACGGAGGAATGGAGAGTACGATTGATGGAATGCCTCGCTACTGGGATTCTATCTTCGGCGGAAATATTACATCCTCCCTAGAGAGGAAGCGTTCGGGAGATCGCAACGTTAAAATGGTGGATACGAGCGCAACCGCTGGCATAGGAGTCCGAAGTCAGAAAATGATAGTATTCCAAATGTGAAAAGGACGTGCTACTAACAGGTTCATCCTATATGGAATCAAAGTTTTGGTGGAGAAGCGCGCTATCGTGGCGGCTTCTCTTTTTTATTTTGAATAACGGCAATACAAAATTTATCATTGAATATTAATTCATATATTTGTATAATTATGCAATATCGAAAATGGAGGGAATTATTAATGCCACTTATCGTGAGAGACGCAGAACCTGATGATGAAAACAGCTTGACCGAATTAATGTATGAATACATCGTTGGATTTTATCAGAAACCTAGGCCAGTCGATGGAAAAATACATAAGTTGATTCAAACCCTTTTAGAGAAACAATCAGGTATACAGTTTGTCGCAGAACAAGATGGAAAGCTAGTCGGCTTTGCTACCTTATACTTCGCATTTAGTACGATGAAAGCGGACAAAATTGCCATCATGAACGACCTTTATGTCATTGAGCCATTTAGAGGAACAGAAGTGGAATCAGAACTGTTTTTAGAATGTCAAGGTTACTCAAAGGATCAAGGATATGCGTATATGTCTTGGATAACGGCTCCTGATAATAAACGAGCTCAACATTTTTTTGAGAAAATGGGTGGGGTTCAAGGGGATTGGATTAACTATTCCATTATCTAAGGAATAGTGATTAATTTGGTCGCTGATCCGCTCGAACTAACGATCAGCGGCCCTGTTTCATACACGGAATGTCCTTCGATAGGCGGAAGGGCTTATTTGCATTTGCTGCGAGAAGACACGGCTGAAGTAGAAAGCATTCTGAAAGCCGCACTGCTCAGCAATGGCATCGAGTGTGTCTGGCGTTTCGGCCAGCAGCAAGCGTGCTCTGGATAGTCGAACCTTTGTTGCATACCGAATAGGTGACATACCATACGCAGCTTGAAATCGCCGAGTAAGTTGAGATGCGCCAATACCAAGAGTGACAGCTAGCCCCTGCAAGGACAGTTCATGTTCGAAAGCCTGCATTTCTATATAAGCAGCCGCTTGATTCATCAAGGGATCAGACGTTCCGGATCGCTTACGCTGCGCTGTGAGCTGCTCCCGATTTGCCATGAAAAGAAGGTCTTCAATGAGATGATGAACGACCTCCCAATGAAGATCACCATGATCCGCTTCTTCCTGCCATTCTTGCAAATATTGAAAGGTGGAGCTGAGCCTACCTACATCCTTGATGCGGATTTTACCTGGCAGCGTCCAACTACTATCTAACGTGAATTCAGCGAAATGAAAAGAGATTGGTTCAAGAGCAAGGCGCCTGAGCGTTTGGCCTGGCTGGCAAAAAACAAGTTCCCCGAATTCGGCAATCCGTTCCCCTTGTTCAGCGCCCTCTAAAGTGTAGGAGAATCGACCGGATTGGGCAGCGAGCATCCCCCAGCCATCATAAGTGTCTTCGGATAGAGAAAATTGCTCTCTTTGTTTACCAAAATAGTACCGATTAATTTGGAGCTTTCCAAACATGTACTCACCCTCCAATTTCATGCAAAAAAGTATATGAATTAGTATAACCTAGTGCATGGATTAAGGGAATGCATGGCTGTAATATAAGGTTATAAGAAAGTCGATCACACAATGTGAGAGGCAAAAAAACAAATGAGAGGTGGAGATTTCAATGAGAAAGAAATCTTTGAGTATTTTAACAGAAGAGCAGCTTCAAACGTATAACGAGCAGGGGTACTTGGTACTGCGGGGCGTATTTACAGAACATGAAGCGAAAGTCATCCAAACGGAATGCGATCAATTGCTTACATTAGGCGATTATACCGATAAGTTTAACATTCGTGCAGGTCACAAGGTCTATGCGGATGGCCGAGTTGCGATCGAACGTCTGGACCCCGTTCATGACATTTCCGCGGTATTTGCTGATTTAGTGAAGGATGAGCGCATTTTATCACCACTGCGTGATATTTATTTGGACGAACCGCTTCTTTTCAAGGATAAACTCATCTTTAAGCTCCCAGGCGGGAATGGCTACTCGATGCATCAGGATGCTTCTTGGTGGCAAGGCTTCCCGATTGAAGGTCTGATCTCGGTGATGGTGGCAATTGATGGGGCGACAACGGCAAATGGCGGGTTGGAATTGTTCCCAGGCTATCACGAAAGATTGCGTTCCACGCCAAGTGAGCTGCGCAACATGAATGCGGAAGAAATTGCTGAGATTGATCCTACAAAAGGTGTTATCGTAGAAACAAATCCAGGTGATGTGATCATCTTCCATTCGTTTACACCTCATCAAAGTGGGGCCAATTTGTCCGACGTAAGCCGCAAACAGTTGTATTTGACATACACGCCTAGTAAGAATGGGAATCTATATAAAGCGCATTACCAACACTACCAACGCTATAATTTAAAAGGTAAGGACGCATCCAGCTATCATTTTATGTAGGTAAATAAAAGAGATCTGCCTTTGGCGGTAGGTCTCTTTCATCCTTCTAGCATAAATACCGCCGGAAATCGACTTCTCAGCAATCAGTCCCACGCGTCAGTGCAGAATAAGCTCGGAAAACGCGCTTAATCGATGCGGATCCGAACAAATAGGCGCGGAAGCCGCGCTTAATCGTGCGCCCCCAAACAAATAGGCGCAGAAACCGCGCCTACAGCGAGAGTTCCGCGAGCCGAAGCTCGCCGGTAGAGCCTGAGAAGTCGAAAATCGACTTCTCAGCAGTCCATCCCGCGCCGTCCGTGCAGAATAAGCGCGGAAAACGCGCTTATTCAGGCGCCCCAGAACAATTAGGCGCGGATACCGCGCTTACAGCGAGAGCTCCGCGAGCCGAAGCTCACCGCCAGAGTCTGAGAAGTCGAAAATCGACTACTCAGCAGCCCGTCCCGCGCCGTCCGTGCAGAATAAGCGCGGAAAACGCGCTTAATCAGGCGCCCCAGAACAATTAGGCGCGGATACCGCGCTTACAGCGAGAGCTCCGCGAGCCGAAGCTCACCGCCAGAGTCTGAGAAGTCGAAAATCGACTACTCAGCAGACCAACCCGCGTCGTTCGTTCAGAATAAGCGCGGAAAACGCGCTTAATCAGGAGCCCCAGAATAAATAGGAGCGGATACCGCGCTTACAGCGAGAGCTCCGCGAGCCGAAGCACACCGGTAGAACCTGAGAAGTCGAAAATCGACTTCTCAGCAGTCCATCCCGCGCCGTCCGTTCAGAATAAGCGCGGAAAATGCGCTTATTCAGGCGCCCCAGAACAAATAGGCGCGGATACCGCGCTTACAGCGAGAGCTCCGCGAGCCGAAGCTCACCGCCAGAGTCTGAGAAGCCGAAAATCGACTTCTCAGCAGTCCATCCCGCGCGTTCGTGCTGAATAAGCGCGGAAAACGCGCTTTTAGCTGAACGTGAAATAGCCCCTATAGTTTAATTGTTAAATTTTGTATGATATGCTATCATTGAATAAAAATAATATCAAACGGTTGTGAAGCACACGCCGCTTTTCTAGATCAGCATCAGCTGTTCGGAGGAGCGGTTTATTTATTTTCTGGAGGTGGGCTATACATTTATGAATGAATTTGAAAGAGCACATGAAGCCTTTTTAGCTAAACAATTCGATGAGGGACGGGGAGCGTTTAAAGCGACTTAAAGAGGGTCATGGACATGCGGAGAAGTAGATTTGGTGGAACGCATTTGGACATTTTCAAGACTTGCATCCGGAATATGAGATCAAAGATTTTCGCGACGGTACGCGCTTTTTGGATTTCGCCTTTCTTCGCCACTCACTCAGACTAGCTATTGAAATTGATGGCTTTGGTCCTCATTTCACTGATATCAGTCGTTCCCAATTCTCAGACCAATTAATCCGACAAAACCACCTTATTTTAGATGGTTGGAAAATTTTTCGTTTCTCTTATGATGATGTAAAAAACCGACCTCGCATGTGTGAGCAATTAATCCAGCAATGCATTGGCAGACACTTTGGAGATGTATTTAACCACGTAATAGAGCTTAATTATATTGAAAAAGAAATCATTCGTTTTGCCCATGCATTAGGAAGAGCAATCAAACCTGCTGATGTTCAAAAACAATTTCAGTTCCGACAAAGAAAAGCACAAGAAACTCTTAAAGGAATGTATCAGAAATCACTCCTTGAACCTGCTGGAGAAGGTCATGCTCGTGTGCGATGCTATAGAGTAGCACAGCACGTGCTTTCAAGTTGGGAAGGTTTGGCGGGTTGGGACTGAGAAGCCGATTTCCGGCCTTCAGACTCTACTGATTCGTTCGTCTCTTTCGTCACCTTCGTCTTGCACTTATCTCTGGCGCATATTTTCTCACACTACATTTTTTTTCTTAAAATTCCTTCACATGGGGAATAATACCTTTAACTCAAAAAGGGTTATTTCACAGGGGGTTATTAAAATGAAAAAATTTCTTGCAACAACTGCAGTTACTGTAGTAATCCTGACTTCGATAGGCTGTAGTTCGACTAAACCAAACGCAACACCGTCAGCATCCTCGCCGAGTAAGGCCGAAATTACGATTGGCACAGAAGGTACGTATGCACCTTTCACTTTTCATGATAAGGCTGGCAAGCTGACCGGGTTTGATGTCGAGACGGCAGAAGAGGTATGTAAACGGATTGGCATGACGCCGCGGTTTGTTGAAACCAAGTGGGATGGCATGATTGCGGGACTCGATGCGAAGCGGTATGACATGGTGGCCAACGAAGTGGCTGTTCGCCCGGATCGTTTGGAAAAGTACGACATGTCGACGCCTTATATTGTTTCCCGCGCTGTTCTTGTGGTGCATGCCAATAATACGAATATCAAGACGTTGGATGACCTTAAAGGCAAGAAGGTTGGACAATCCCTCGATAGTAATTACCGGAAAATTGCAGAAGAGCACGGAGCCGCAATTACCGCTGTGGAGGGTTTTAATCAAGCGATTGATCTACTGACTTCGGGCAGGATCGATGCGACGCTTAACGATAGTTTGTCCTTTTTGGATTTGAAAAAGCAGCGTCCTGAACTCCCGATCAAAACGGTTTATGAGGAGCCGTCAGCGACGAGCAACGCCTTTTTGTTCCGCAAGGGAAGTACGGATTTAGTTAGCAAAGTAAATAAAGCGATAGCAGACATGAAATCGGACGGTACATTGGTTCAAATTTCGCAAAAATGGTTCAATGCCGACGTAACGAAGTAAGGACCTAGCCTAATGACAAATGAACGTCTTGATCGAATCATAGGGATCCTGTCCGATTCCTTCTTTCCTATTATAAAGGCGGGGCTTACATACACAGTTCCGCTTACTTTAATCACATTTGCACTAGGACTTAGCTTGGCATTCATCACGGCGCTTGCTCGCTTATCGGACTTTGCCATGCTCCGGGCGATAGCGAGATTTTATGTTTGGGTTTTCCGCGGCACGCCATTACTTGTCCAGTTGTTTATTCTATTTTATGGTTTTCCGAGTTTGGGAATAACGCTGGATCCTTTTCCGACAGCCATTATCGGGTTTACGTTAAATAAAGGAGCGTACAGCTCCGAAATCATTCGCGCCGCGATATTGTCGATTCCAAAAGGCCAAAGTGAGGCAGCTTATTCGATCAATATGACGAAATGGCAGGCGATGAGGCGCATTATTTTACCCCAGGCCGTGCGAGTCGCTATTCCTCCATTAGGAAATTCCTTCATAAGTTTAATCAAAGACACTTCATTGGCGGCCACGATTACGGTCACGGAAATGTTTCAGAAAGGGCAGCAGATTGCAGCTGTTACTTATGAGCCATTATGGCTTTATATCGAGGTGGCCTTCGTTTATTTAGTTTTCAGTACCGTTCTTTCCTATTTCCAATCCAAGCTTGAGATCCATTATGAACGAAACATTGCCAAGTAAGGGGGCCCAGCATGATTCGAATGGAAGGGATACATAAACATTTTCATGACCTCCACGTCTTGAACGATATTGATTTGGATGTTGAAAAAGGGAGCACGACCGTCGTTATCGGACCTTCCGGTTCCGGCAAAACGACCCTATTAAGATGTCTGAAATTATTGGACTTTCCAGATCAGGGGACCCTCTCGATAGCCAAAGCGACAATGACATTTTCAGGTGAAGTCAAATTGAATAAGACTGACATCCGGTCCATCCGTAAACAAACCGGTATGGTGTTCCAGAACTATAACTTATTTCCCCATTTAACCGTTTTGCAAAATATTATGGAAGGCCCTGTTATTGTCCTTAAACAATCCTCGAAAACCGCGAAGGATAAGGCTTTATCCATCTTAGATAAGGTCGGACTTAGTGATCGTGCCGATCATTATCCACATCAACTGTCTGGTGGACAACAACAACGGGTAGGAATTGCCCGAGCAATGGCGATGAACCCAGAGGTACTATTATTCGATGAACCAACGTCTGCGCTTGACCCGGAATTGGTAGGCGAAGTGCTAAAGGTGATGAAGGATCTAGCTTTTGAAGGAATGACGATGGTCATTGTGACTCATGAAATGGGCTTCGCCAAAGAAGTGGCGGACCAAGTTGTCTTTATGGATCGAGGCGCGATTGTGGAGAGAGGAACGCCAACCGATATTTTTGACGCTTCAACGAATGAGCGGACCTTGCAATTTTTGAGAAAAGTGAATCGGAAAACAGTTTAAGAAGCCTTTTGGACTGATATCCCCAAATAGAGAAAGGCATGCTTTAAAAGAAAGGATGGAAGGAAAAAGAAGGAAAATGAAGTTTTCTGTCGAATGCTATATCCAGTCAACTTAGAGACAGTTATAGGGTTGTTGTGAGTATAGAGGAGTCGTTTATATGATAAATCCTGCGAATAAATTACTTGATGTTAAGACACTCCTAAGCATGATGGATAATATGGAAGACTCGATTTACATCATGAGTGTTGATGGATCGGATATCAAATACTTTTATGTAAATCATGCCGCTACAAAATTCAGTGGAATTACAATGGATGCTGTCGGTCTATCGTTTTTTGATATAAACACAAGCCAGATGGCGAACTATTTACATAAGAAATATACGAGAGTGGTTACCGAACGACGAACCATTAAGTATGAGGATGGCGTTGTTCTACCCAATGGTATGTTAAGCGGAGAAAGTATACTTACGCCTATTTTCAATGAAAGCGGTGACATGGAGTTCATCGTCACGGTTACTCGAGATATTACCGAGCGTAAAAAACACGAAAATTTGCTTTATCATTATGCCTATCATGACGATCTTAGTAAGCTTTATAATCGAAGATTCTTGCTTGAGCATGTGCACAATCCATCGATCATTTATTTACTTGATCTGGATTATTTCAAAAACATTAATGATATTTTCGGACATGATGTAGGTGATACCGTACTCGTAGAGGTCGCAAATCGTCTTGTTGAGAAATTTGGTGCGGATTATATACTTGTACGATTAGGTGGAGATGAATTTGTCGTCGTAGCAATGGGTGCACTTGGACAAGCTGAGGAAACTGCCGACCAAATTAGTCAACTTTTTGTGGCTCCCTTTACGGTAAATGATCATCCAATGAAGTTAAGCGTAAGTATTGGTGTGGCTCAAAGTGTGAATAGTGAAACCATTCAAACGCTTTTAAAACAAGCGGATATTGCCTTGTATAAAGCCAAAGGGGCGGGAAGAAAAAGATTTCATATCTTCGAAGCTTCATCTAAATACGACCATGTTGAGAATTTCATTCATGAGCTTGCACTCTCAGTAGCGGTTGAGAAAGAAGAATTGCATTTGCATTATCAGCTTATTTATAATCCGGTTCGGGAGGAAGTCATTGGAGCCGAGGCTCTACTTAGATGGAACTCTGCCAACATGGGAATGATCCAACCCAATGACTTTATTCCGGTTGCCGAGGAAACGGGATTGATAATTCCGATTGGATACTGGGTCATCCGGCAAGCTTGTAAGGATTGGCATCTTTTAAAAGCAGAATATGGTCCACTATTTAAAATTTCCGTCAACATTTCGAGGATTCAATTAAATGAACAACTTTTCGTTGATCAAATGCTTCAAATATTGGAAGATGAGCATGTGGACCCACGTGTAATGGAATTAGAAATAACGGAAAGCACGACGATTCACTCGATGGAAGATGTCCAACAAACGTTGCGTAGATTGCGTGCTGAAGGATTTACCATTGCTTTAGATGATTTCGGAACCGGCTATTCCTCGTTAAGCATGTTAACCTTACTTCCTATAGATAAGTTGAAGATTGACAGGTCTTTCATTTGCGAAATGAATGTGTCTCTAATTTCAGCCATTTTAGCCATGGCCAATGCACTGAACCTGCAAGTAATCGCAGAGGGCATCGAGACGTATGAACAATATAGGATGTTAAAGGAAATGAATTGTTGGGGAGTACAAGGTTACTATATCAACAAGCCAGCCGAGTATGCCTTATTACCCAAACAGGTGGTTGTTAGAAAGTAGATGCGAGGTCAACGTCCAGTGTGCATGCTGATGACGTTGATCTTTTTTTGTTTTACATGAGGAGCGTTCACACGAACTAGTTGATTAAACAGCCATAATATACCCAAGCCTACATAAAGAAAGTCCATATACAAACCTTGTTGTATCTTGTATCTTGTTAAAATTGACACATCGCATCGTACAAGGAATTTGGGATTTGTGGTGGGGCCAATATTTGGCGTTTTTAATGGGTTTTCATTTTCAATATGTCAGTATAACAGCTTTGGTTTTAATAGTTTTGCTTTATCCATCGGCGCTATGATTGGCAATTTGTATGACTTGGGGAGCATGCTCGGTTGGTGCGCTCTACCTTGGTTTAGCTTCTTCATCGTTGGGCTAGTTAATATTTGCTTTATGCTCAAAGAGCAAAGGACTCCTTCAAAATGAAAGCCTTTTTTTGACCATATAATCCATGGATATGCTCATCCTATGCATTCTACCTCAGCAAAAATCATGCTATCCTGATTGCATATGACACGAAGGAGGCAAGTATTTGAAATGAGCATAAACAAATTGAAAATTGGTGTAATCGGAGCAGGCTCGATATCTGATATGCACTTTGAGTCCTATGTTAAGCAAGCAGACGCAGAATTGGTTGCCGTATGTGATTTGAATCGTCAAAGAGCGGAGGATAAAGCCGCCAAGTATAATGTTGAGCATATTTACACAGATTATCGGGAGCTTCTGGCCAATCCAGAGGTGGAAGCTGTAAGTATTTGTACATGGAATAATACACATGCTGAGATTAGCATTGCAGCTTTGCGTGCTGGCAAGCATGTTCTTGTAGAGAAACCACTTTGCAAAACCGTGGAAGAGGCTGAGCGCATTCAAGACGCCGTTCGTGAAACAGGGAAAATTCTGCAGGTCGGTTTTGTACGCAGATATGATACCAATGCACAGCTCGTTAAGCGCTTTATCGATAATGGCGATTTGGGAGAATTGTACTATGCCAAAGCTTCGTGTCTTCGTCGATTAGGTAATCCAGGGGGCTGGTTTGCTGACTCGGAACGATCTGGCGGAGGACCTTTAATTGATATTGGTGTACATGTGATTGACTTATGCTGGTATTTAATGGGGAGACCTAAACCTGTTTCGGTCAGTGGTCATACGTATAACAAGCTCGGGAATCGGGCAAATGTACGCAATCTTTCCTTTTACAAAGCAGCCGATTATAATGTGGATTTGAATACCGTTGAAGATATGGCCAATGCCTTAATTCGGTTTGAAAATGGGGCTTCCCTCATGGTTGATGTTAGCTTTACCCTTCATGCCAAAAAGGATGAAATCGCGGTCAAGCTGTACGGAGATAAGGGCGGAGTGGAATTGGAGCCGGAGCTTGTTCTCGTCACGGAAATGCTGGATACCATTTTAAATGTAACGCCGCAGACAGATAGCAAATCTATTAACATAACAGAAGCTTTTAATCAGGAGATCAGTCATTTTCTAAGCTGTTGTCGAACTGGGAATTCACCGATTAGTCCTGTTGAAGATGGACTTACTATGATGAAAATCCTTTGTGGTATTTATGAATCAGCTGCCAAAGGCCAGGAAATCAGATTATAGCAACTAGGGATAGATAGGGAGGAACGGATATGAAAGTTGGCGTTAGTACGTATAGTTTATTTCAAGCTCTGAAGTCTGGAGAAATGGACATTATTGGTGTTATTGACTGGATTGTCGATCAGGGTGGCGAACATGTTGAGATTGTGCCCCTTGGCTATGAATTAACTGGTAATTTGAAGCTTGCAGATGAGATTCGAGTTAAGGCGCAGTCACGCGGCATCGAAATATCTAATTATGCGATTGGAGCAAACTTTCTAACTGATTCTCAAGAGGCCTATGAACAGGAAATTAAACGGGTCAAAGGGGAAGTCGATATTGCTGCAAGGCTTGGTGTACAAAGAATGCGCCATGATGTCGCACAAAGTGAGGATCGTTCTATTGCGAACTTTAACAAAGAACTTGAACGTATGGCGGAGGCCTGTCGGCAAATTGCTGACTATGCTTCGCAATATGGCATCATAACGAGCGTTGAGAATCACGGATACTTTGTGCAGCATAGTGACCGCGTTCAAACGTTAATTCAAGCCGTAGACCGTGCCAATTTCCGCACAACGTTAGATGTAGGCAATTTCATGTGTGTAGATGAAGATCCCGTTGCTGCGGTGAAAAATAATCTGCCTTTCGCTTCGATGGTCCATGTGAAAGATTTTTACCTTCGTCCTTCATATCAAAATCCAGGCAAGGGTTGGTTTCAGACCCTGCAAGGCAATCATTTGCGCGGCGCTATTGTGGGTAATGGTGATATTGATATGAAAGAAGTATTGCGCGTTATTAAAAGCTCCGGCTATGACGGATTCATTTCCTTGGAATTCGAAGGTATGGAGGAATGCAAAATGGGTACGATGATTGGATTGCAAAATATTAGAAGGTTATGGGAAGATGTGGAATAGGCAATATAATTCAGCGATACGAAAGGTGTGTTGATGACATATGGGGAATCCGATTGGCATTATGGTTGACAGTCTGCGTCTAGGCTTGCGCGATGGTTTGAAGAAAGCCAAAGAGCTCGGTGCAGACGGAGTACAAATATATGCAGTTTCAGGTGAGATGGACCCAGCGAACTTATCACCTCAAGCGCGTAAGGAATTAAAAGCTTACATCGAGTCATTGGGGCTTAGCATCTCTGCTTTGTGTGGGGATTTAGGCGGTCATGGCTTCCAAGATCAGTCGGTGAATGCAGACAAAATTGAAAAATCAAAGCGTATTCTCGACCTTGCGGTTGAGCTGGGAACAAAGGTCGTAACCACTCACATCGGTGTCGTGCCTGAGCAGGCCAATGGCCCTATCTATGAAACGATGCTGCATGCGTGTGAGGAATTAGGCGTGTATGCAAGCAGCTTAGGTGCTTATTTTGCCGTGGAAACTGGTCCGGAAATAGCCGCTCATTTGAAAAGCTTTCTAGATGCGTTGTCCACCAAAGGCGTTTCGGTTAACTTTGATCCGGCGAATATGGTGATGGTGACTGGCGATGATCCTGTTCAAGGGGTTATCACGTTGAAGGATTATATTGTCCACACGCATGTGAAGGACGGTATCCGGCTGCGCCAGGCAGACCCTCGCGAAGTCTACGGTTCACTCGGTTATCAACCGATGAGTCACGAGCTTATCGCCGAGGCAGCGACATCAGGACCTTACTATCGAGAGCTTGCTCTAGGTGAAGGTCATGTCGATTTCGAGCGATACTTTCAGGCGCTTCGTGACATTGGTTATACGGGCTATTTGACCATTGAGCGTGAAGTTGGGGAGAAGCCTGAGGTAGACATTGCGAACGCGATTGCGTTTATTCGGAAATATCAGTAAATGATGGAGAATCTTCAGAGGATTATCAGAACATCATCAGAAATGACAAGAACTCGCAATTTTGCGGGTTCTTTTTTTATATGGTCAGGTTGAGAGGTCGAAAATAGACCGCTCAGTGTCGAAGCGGGGGGGGGGGAAGTGCTCTGAGAGGTCCGAAAAGGACCCAAAACGACCTAAAAAGCGTTAATAAATGAAAATTCCGCAGGAAATTCATGGTACAAAAGGATGAATTTTTTTATAGCAATGAAATCCTTTTCAGTTTTTTATTCGTCAAATGGTTAGGTCTATGTAATCAAAACATCTAGACCTTTACTCCTGAAAATTGCTATTTTCCATTTAATGAGACACAAAACTACAATTAATACGAAGTATATAGTCATATACAGGCCTTTTGACTGTAAAAATTTAACTGTTATGATAAAGGTAAACTTGGGTATTGTTTAAGGAACCAAATACAAATATCGGTTAAAGGATGATTACACAAATGAGAAAGCTGTTCTCTGGTGAAAGTAAAGTCTTTTACTTGTACCGGTATATTTCGCTCGCAGGGACTTCGTTAGTGTATGCCATCGAGGATCGTGGCCCCCCATTAGTTATCAAAATTGGCATCATACTGGTGCTATTCATCTTTGCCAAGTGGATTACGGATATGTATACCCAAAGTGGCCAAGCCTCTCGCACAATTAAAATAACCGTAGGCTTGGAAATGACCGGGATGATGATCCTGCATCTTCTAAGCGGCGGTATGGACAGTCCGTTTCTGTGGTGCGTATTCAATCCCGCCTGGATGGCTGCCAGCTATCTTTCCTCGGTTTATTGCTGGTTTATGATGCTGAGTTACTTCTTATTCGTCACCGCATTTTCCTACTTTTTTGCCAATGACCAAACGCAAACGCTAGCCACTATTTTGCTTAATGAAAATCGATTTTACCTGATGTTATTGTTCATGACGCTCTCCATTCAACTATTAGCTGGTGTCAAAAGTAGGCTTGAGATTGCGAACGCTCGAACCACGGAGACGATGGAGCATATGAAGTCGCTGTATCAAATCGTGGAAGCAGCCACGCATAGCGAATCAGAGAATTTGAAAATCATTTTTGCTGAGTTTGCTCTAAAACTGACCAAACTCAAGATGTCCTTCTTCTGGGATGTCAATGGGAATGGCGGACACGATCCCCTTATTACCCAGGGTATCACGCCAGTTGGTGTAGAAGCTTCCCTGTCTGCAGCTATTGAAATGCATGCGGCCGAACTCAGACAGCTAGATAGTTGTATGGTGATGAGTCTTCCTGAGCATGGTGATTTTCTCGTGATTCCTATCAAGTCATCGACTCGATTCTGGGGAGTGATGGGGGTGAAGATTGAGCGCTCCAGCTATGAGGAAGGTAGACATTGGTTCGTCAAACAGTTGTATTTTCTTTCTGAGCTTTGCGCCGTCATTTTGGAGAGGCACCAGCTCGAGCGTATCGAGAACCAGCTGATGATTATCGAGGAGCAGAATCGGATTGCCGATGAGATGCACGACAGCGTTTCGCAGTACATTTTCGGAATTGTGTATGCCGTCCATTCACTCAGTCGCAAATGGAAAGACATTTCAACAGATCAGATCAAGGAGCAGCTCCAAATCATCCAAGAGTCATCTGTCGCAGCTTCTCAAGAGCTTCGTTCAACCATTTATAGTCTTAGCTCTAGGAAAAATGGCGGTGCTTTTTGGATCACTACCGTCAAATCTCATCTAGACAGTTTGTCCAAGCTGCACGCTGTGAAAGTAACCTTAAATGTGACTGGAGATGATCATGGTCTACAGGTCAATTATCAAAAGGCTTTGTTCAGAATCATATCGGAAGCAACTGGAAACGCCATTCGTCATGGCCGAAGCAGTCACATTAAGGTAGATCTCAGTATGAAGTCAGATGAGGTGAAGCTGTCGGTCTTAGATAACGGAAGTGGATTCAGTGTAACAGAACGTCTGTCTGATCCTAAGGTATCCGGGCTTGGCGTAAACAACATGGAGCTGCTTGTTCATTCTTTTGGCGGAACGATTAACATTCAGAGCACGAAAGGAAAAGGTACACATATTCAAGTGACCCTCCCATCCGGGCATCAGGATAAAAAGGAACTAAATGAACTTCAAATGATGGGCTAAACAAGGTCATGAAGGCTATTCCCATTCTAACGAAAGCAGGTGGTACTGTGAAAGTTGTTATCGTAGATGATCATCCGTTGGTGCGAAAAGGGTTGTCAGCTGTGCTAAAGCTTGAAGCTAACATCGAAATTTCTGGCGAATCGGAAACGGTGGAGCACGCGTTGGAGTTAATCAAGGAAACGAAACCGGATCTGGCTATCGTGGATCTTAAGCTGGGGAATCGTTCTGGACTCGAAGTGGTTGAGATGATTAAAGATTCGCCATGCCGAAGTATCATTCTGACGTCATCGACCTCGGAGCAGGATGTAAGAAGGGCAGAGGCTGTGGGTGCGGATGGTTATGTACTCAAAGAAGCACTGCCAGAAGAATTGCTGCTTGCAATTAAATTGATTTTCAAAGGTAAAAAGTATTACGATCCAGGTTTAATGGAAATGTTGTTCAAGAAAGAGGAAGAAGACAGCTTCAGTAAGCTTACGCCGAAGGAGCGGGAAGTGTTAATTGGTCTTGGAGAGGGTTTGTCCAATCAAGGAATGGCCAAGAAACTGATGGTCACCGAGTTCACAGTCAAGAAGCACGTTAGCCAAATTTTAAACAAACTATGTGTCAACGATCGTACGCAAGCGGCTTTGTTAGCGCAATCCAAGGGACTAGTCAGCAGTTTTCAGTAAGCCATTTAAGCATTCATGGTCCGAAAGTATACCATTGCTTTATTACATATAGCCATTGGTGGATACACGAAATAGACCCGAAAAATTATAATATCGGGTAATATCATAATTCTGGGAATTCATATAGTATTTGTGTATAACCAACTAACTGACAAAAAGCGGCATTCTTCATTCCTTTTGATCGTAGAGTGCTTCACCTAGGCTACTAGCTAGCTAACTCTGTCGAAAAGAGATTGTTGAATGCTCTGGCTAAAGGAGTGATTGAATGTCGGTTCGATAGTGGGGGTACAGGCTAATAAAACGCTTTCATTGCAAATATCATAGCTCAATTTATTGGGAAAAGCAAGACTGTTTTCATCGATTTTTTAACTATTTTTTTTCGGGAGGGTACCATGGAGAAATCGATCTTGGATTACTTTGTACTCATTCGCAAAAAGCTGTGGATGATTGCGCTGTTCGTTCTTCTCTCGTGTCTGACAACGTTCTATGTCAGCAAGACATTCGTCGAGCCTGTTTACAAGGCGAACACACAAGTGCTGGTTAGCAGCACGTTCAAGAGTGAAGAGGCGATAGATCTTAACGATGTGTCGATGAACTTGAATTTAATTGAGAGCTACAAGGAAATCATGAAGTCAGATCATATCATTCAATTGATGTTGCAGAGTCACCCCGAATTCGGAATGACCCAGAAGCAGCTGGTGAAGAATCTGAAAGTGAGCTCCACGGATAAAACACAAATTATCAAAATTGAGCTTGAGGATCATAGCTATGAAAAAGCGGTTGTGATTACCAAGACACTTGCTGATACGTTCATTAGTGAAGTACCAAGCTTGATGAATATGAATAATGTCAAGATTCTTTCTAGTTCTGATGCTGCTGTGAAGCCATTACCAGTCAATTCCAGCGTAGTCATCAATCTTGCTTTGAGCTTCATTTTATCGGCGATGGCAGCCATTGGTGTTTTCTTCTTCTTTGAAAATATGAATGATACCATTCGTTCTGAAAAAGAAGCCGAGCATATCGTTGGACTGCCGGTACTTTCTTCCATCGGAACGATTAAAAAGGGTAAAGCATCTAAACCTTCGCGTGCACGAAGCAGAGAGGTAGGGGAAAAGGCATATGTCGCAGCTAAGTAATGTTCTTGTGGCTGAACTGGATCCGATTTCGTCGGTCTCCGAAGCTTATCGTTCCTTGCGGACAGCGGTACGCTATAAAAAGGTTGTACCAGCAGGTCAAGGAATGGTGCTCATGGTTGCATCTCCCAAGGCGCAAGAAGGCAAGACGACGACCCTTGCTAATCTGGCTATTACCTATGCTCAGGAAGGCAAGTCTGTCGTGATCCTTGATTGTAATTTACGGCAACCAGCCCTGCATGAGATGTTTGGTGCCAAGAATTCGAAAGGCCTGATCCACTTTTTAAATAAGGGGATAACCGCCCAAGAAGTCATTACACCGACAGGAATTATCGGGCTTGATCTGATCGCTAGCGGTGGTCAACCGCTGAATCCATCCGAGCTGTTAGGCTCCGCCCAAATGAAT
This sequence comes from Paenibacillus sp. V4I9, assembly GCF_030817295.1. Lineage (NCBI taxonomy): Bacteria > Bacillati > Bacillota > Bacilli > Caryophanales > Paenibacillaceae > Paenibacillus > Paenibacillus sp. V4I9. Next base: position 4,745,251 of record NZ_JAUSZE010000001.1, on the reverse strand, counting down.
GCCTTGATGAACGGGCTCAGGCAGCGATATGAAGTCATTCTCATCGATTCGCCATCAACACTTGACTATACAGATGCTTGTTTACTTTCTGAGTATTGTGATGGCGTGATGCTAGTTGCCAAAAATGGCAAGACAAAGCGAGATTGGGCTAAGCAAGCAAGAACACAGTTAGAGCAGTCTGGAGCCAGAATGCTTGGCATTGTTTTCAACCAATAATTGAATAATTGAAGGCTAGACTTTCCATAATCGATAGGAGGATGAGAGAGATGAAAAAGGTGAAAAAAGCAATTATTCCGGCTGCGGGATTAGGAACGAGATTCCTGCCTGCTACGAAAGCGATGCCCAAAGAGATGCTCCCAATCATCAACAAACCGACTATTCAATACATCGTGGAAGAAGCCATCGAATCCGGAATCGAAGATATTATTATTGTTACCGGTAAAGGGAAGAGGGCAATCGAAGATCACTTCGATAATGCTTTCGAGCTAGAAAGCAAGCTGCTGGAAACAGGGAAGCTGGAGCTTCTCAAGGAAGTTCAGCGTTCATCCAAGGTAGAGATTCATTACATTCGTCAAAAAGAACCCAAAGGTCTTGGGCATGCGGTCTGGTGTGCAAGAAGGTTCATTGGGAATGAACCATTCGCTGTGCTGCTGGGCGATGATATTGTCACAGGGAAGGTGCCCTGCCTAAAACAACTCATTCAGCAATATGAATTATCAGAAAATTCAGTTATTGGCGTACAAACCGTACCGCCAGAGCTTACCAATCGTTATGGCGTCATTGATCCAGGTGAGCAAAATAACCGCCTGTATCAAGTGAAAGACTTGGTTGAGAAACCAAAATTAGGCACAGCCCCTTCCAATCTTGCCATTATGGGTAGATATGTGTTCTCCCCTAAAATCTTTGAATTTTTGGAGCTTCAGGAGAAAGGCGCTGGCGGAGAAATTCAGCTAACAGACGCGATTCAGAAGCTTAATCAAATAGAACGAGTGCTAGCGTATCATTTTGACGGTATCCGTTATGATGTGGGTGAACGTCTCGGTTACATTCTCACGACAATGGCGTTCGCCTTGGAGAGTAAAGATCTTCGGCCCGATGTACTTGAAGCGATGGCTGCCATCCTTATCAAGGAGCAATATGAACCAATTCTAGAGCATCTGGGAGGTGGAGACCATGAGCTTGCGCGAACTGCAGGAGGATTATGAGTACCTGGGACCTCAGAAAATTTCCCAGAAGAGCTACTACACGGCTGCTACTCCTAGACCGCAAGAAGGGAAAAGCGCTGCTTCCTATTTGTTTGTAAAACGGATGCTCGATATTATGCTATCCCTCATGGGCATTCTCTTCCTGACACCGTTATTTATCGTCATTGCTATCTGGATTAAGGTGGAAGATCCTAAAGGCTCCGTTTTCTTCAAACAAAATCGAGTAGGTAAAGACGAAAACCTGTTTCCGATGTATAAGTTTCGCTCGATGGTGTCCAATGCGGAAGAGCTGAAGCAGCAGTTAATGAGTCAGAATGAAGTTGAAGGCGCAATGTTTAAAATGAAGAATGATCCTCGCGTTACACGCGTCGGACGATTACTTCGCAAAACAAGTATAGATGAGTTGCCACAATTGTGGAACGTACTCGTCGGTGATATGAGCTTGGTCGGACCAAGACCGGCTTTGCCGAATGAAGTTAGCGAGTATACACCATACGAGAAGAAGCGTTTGGCCGTTACACCTGGTTGCACGGGTTTATGGCAAGTAAGCGGACGAAGTAATTTAAGCTTCGGGCAAATGGTTGAACTCGATTTGACTTACATCAGAGAACGAAGCATTTTTTATGATTTGAAAATCATCTTGAAAACAGTTTCGGTCCTTCTTGGCTCCAAAGATGCCTTTTAGAGAACAGAAGGGAAAGGAGTAACACCATCGTGCTTATTCAGCCAAAACCAAGGGTATCCATTGTCATCTGTACCTATAATCGTGCGGATTTGCTTCAAATCACTTTGAACTCGTTACCTGCTTTAAAGGCTATAGACAAAGCTGAGATTCTCATTGTGGATAACAATTCCACTGATCATACGCGCGAGATCTCACAATCGTTTATTCAGCGTCAAGCAGGGGGGACGGACATTCATTATCTATTTGAACAAACCCAAGGGCTTTCGGCTGCGCGAAATAGAGGTATTCAAGAAGCTAAGGGTGATATTGTTGCCTTTCTCGATGATGATGCAGTTCCTTGCATGGAATGGATTCGCACCATCATAGACACCTTGGATAGTCGGCAGGATGTCTATGCGATGGGAGGTGTGATTCGACCTCGTTTCGAAAGTGAACGGCCGAAATGGTTGATCGAAGCACTAGAGCTGCCTTATACGATTGTTGATATGGGAGCAACTGTGCACGAGTATCCGATGAACAGGCATCCATTTGGCGCGAATATGGCGATTCGCAAATCCTTTCATGACAAATATTTGTTCCCAACCGACCTAGGTAGGAAGGGAACACTGCTATTGTCTGGTGAGGAATCCTGGATATTTGAACAGATGAAGAAAGAAGGGAAGGCTATTCTTTATCAGCCTTCCATGGTGGTTGATCACTTCATCCCGGATAGCCGCTTGTCGAAAGATTGGATCAAACAGCGTTATTATTATCAAGGTGTTACGAATGGCTCGATGCATAAGAGTTATATCAGCAAGCTTGTTCTTCTAGGTAAGGTTGCCAGCAAGGTGCTCTACATTGCCGTAGATGCCTTGTTCGCGCGTACCGAAGGAAGAAAACTGCTGATTACATGCCGATTGCAAAGCATAAGAGGCACGCTAGACACGCTCAGTAGACGTGGAAAAATGCGCTTAACAGGGTGAGGATACTGATGACGACGGATCTTCCAATTCAGCTCAAAAAACCGATGTATTATGGTGCGGTCTATGTACTTCTTGCAGTATTGCTGGGCGTAGCGGCTGCTTATCAGCCTCTGTTCAGTATCTTGGGGCTGGGCGTGCTTTTCTCATTCGTGTATGCCATCTACCAGCCGGAGAAAATGAGTTATCTAGTCCTTTTATCGACCGCCATATCGATTAACTACATCGTCGAAGCGAATGTACCTGGATTAGAGATTATTTCTCTTTATAAACTTGGGATTTTAATACTGTTAGTTCCCTGTATGCTGCAAAACGGACTTCGATTGAAGTTCATCTATCCCATAGCAGCTATCGCCAGCATGTTATTCCTTACCATCTTCTTCTCGGATTGGCATCCAAGGCTGACGTTATCACTCACCTTGAAAGCATTTATCGGACTGACGCTTCCCTTCTTTTTTCTCATGATCAAATGGAATAAAGGGACTGCGCAAAGGCACATCCGGATTATTTGTCTGCTGCCATTGGTAAGTATTGGAACTGGGGCGCTGCTTCAATTGGCTCATCTGTATTCGTTTCTCAATGTGGAGTTCACGGGAGCGGTTCGGGTACAAGGGGCGAATATCGCACCCCACTTGGCGATGCTAGCTTTTCTAGGCATTACCGTTGCCTTAATAGAGACCAAACGCAATCCACTGCAAGCCAGGTTTTATTATTGTACACTGGCTGCTAACTTTGCGATTCTGATCGCTACGGGAACTAGAGGGCCTATCCTCGCCATGCTGGCCATGGCTGCTTACTATTTCTTCGATATGGTTAAGCAGTATATCAAAGGGAAGCTAATCTTAATTATCCCGCTGCTTTGTTCCTTGGCCTTGATCGGTGGAGCCGTCTATGTGCAGTGGGACAATATGACAAAGCGTTCGTTCGAACGCCAGACAGGTACAGGTATTGACTTGTCAGGTAGAACCGAAGCATGGAGCTACTTCTTGAAAGGGGTAAAAGATTCGCCTCTGACAGGTAGAGGGCTAGGTGCGGTTACCGTTGCGAATGACGGAAGTTTATATGAAGGTTTTGTGGTTCCCCATAACGAGTACATCCGTTTTTATTACGATGCTGGTTATATCGGATGCAGCCTGTTGTTTCTATCGTTACTAATCTTATTTGGAATGATCTATCGAGTAATCCCGCAGAGAATTAAGATTTATTACGTGGCGTTCATCCTGGCGTTCTTTCTATATTCCTTGTCGGATAACACCTTATCGACTGTTCAATTCATCATTCCTTTTTGCTGGTATTTGAATAGCTTGTATATCCTGTCAACGACAAATTCGAAAAAAGAAGAAGTGATCTGATGAGTAGAGTGACTATGTTCGATGTTAATTTTGATAATTATGATTTTCTGGACTTGCTTGCCTATATGGATGAGGTCATACGTCAGAAAAGTCATTCTTACATTTTGACCTGTAATGTCGATCATTTAATCAAGCTCAGAAAGGATGCTGAGTTTCAGAAGGTGTATTCGGGTGCAGGTGCCATTGTTGCGGACGGTATGCCGATCATATGGGCATCGAGGATGCTCCGTAAACCGCTCAAGCAGAAGGTATCCGGATCCGACTTGTTCACAAAGTTAGGTGAAGCTTTCGCAAGCAGGCAATACAAGCTTTTTTTCTTAGGATCAGCTGTCGGTATTCCGGAGCAAGCGGTAAAGAATCTGAAACTCGTATTTCCAAATCTGAATATCGTTGGCTGTTATTCACCCTCCTATGGTTTCGAGAAGAAAAAAGAGGAGAATGAGCAAATTGTTCAGATGCTGATTGATACACAGCCTGACATTGTGTTTGTTGGCGTTGGCGCTCCGAAACAGGAGAAGTGGATTTACCAGAACTATCTTCAATATAAAGTCCCGATCTCTATTGGCGTTGGCGCAACGTTTGATTTCATTTCGGGCACAGTGAAGAGAGCTCCGAACATTATGCAGAAAACAGGTTTCGAATGGTTCTGGCGTCTTGCCCAAGAACCGCGAAGGTTATGGAAGCGTTACTTGGTTCACGATGCTATGTTTGCTGTCTTGCTATGGCGGGAAGTTGTTAAGCAATTCAAGATGAAACGGGAGGGGACGGGAATCAACAGTGGATGAAATAAGCAAAATGATTAAGCCCCCTTTTATCATGATGCAGGCTAGTCGGATGACAATCTTGTTGGTTGGAATGGCTTTGCTCGTCTCTTTATTCATCGGTTATTCTAGTGCAACGCTAAGTCCTGAACTTAGTATCCAAATCACGATCCTGTCGATGCTGCTGTTTCCCGCTTTTGTGATGGCCTTGCTAGACTCGCGTCGATTGATTCCTTATATTCTTCTCGTTTGGGTCATTTGCCCGGAGATCCGAAGAATTCAAGATTGGATGGAAGGTACGTACCATTCTGTCTCCTTATTAAGCATTGCCCCACTGTTAACGAGTGCGGTGCTTATCATTCCAATCCTTGCCAAGTTTCACCAAATGGAATCTCGGATATACAAGCTGCTCATTTATGTAGGTATTGTGCTGCTGTATGGAAGTCTGATTGGTGTAACTAAGAATGGGAGCGGAGCCTTCTATGACTTAGCTAACTATTTGATTCCATTACTGTTAATCCCTTATGCTGCCTTATCTCATTTCGATAATAAAGCGCTGGATCGCTTAATTGTCGCATTCTCTAACACCGCCATCTTGGTTGCTGTTTATGGCATTATCCAATATGTGATGGTACCGCCCTGGGATGCTTTCTGGATGAACCATGTGGAAATGACCTCAATTGGTCACCCGCTACCCTTGGAGATCCGGGTGTTCTCTACGTTGAATTCCCCAGGACCAGCAGGGATGTATATGGGAACTGCGCTTGCACCGATGATTCTGGAAAAAAGGTGGCGGGGACCGCTGGGCTGGATCGGTATTATTCTGGTAACGGTGGGACTACTCATCACATTAGTCCGTTCGGCTTGGGTTATGCTTTTCATTGACATCGCTATTTATACGGCTGTATCAGCGGGTAGACAAAAATGGAAATTGATTGCTCAATTAACAGCCGTTATTGCAGCCATGTATCTCATTATTCCAAAGCTGCCGGGTGCACAGGGGCTGATCGCCCGATTGGATACAATGACAGCTATTCAGGATGATCATTCCTACAATGAAAGACTAGATTTCTTTCATACCGTTTTCCCTATGTTGTTTGCTAAACCGCAAGGGTTAGGTCTTGGCAGTATTGGTGTCGGCACCAAGCTAAGTAACGGAGGGGCACTTGGTGAATATGGCATTTTCGATAATGGGTTCGTTGCCATTTTCCTTACCTTTGGCATTCTCGGAGGCTTGCTGTTTCTATGGGCCTTATGGCTCGTCACCCGTTATCTGTTATCCCAAAAAAAACAACCAGGCGGTATAACAGCTTACGGAAAACTGGGGCTCTCGGCTTTGCAAGGAAGTATCGTTTGTCTCGTGTTTGAAAATGGTTATACGGGTTTGAAAGGCTTTCTACTATGGATGGTCGTAGGAATTGGGATCATGGCGCATCAAACGATCGTTCAAGAGAGGAGGCAAATTCAGGATGCAGCAACCAGTCAACTTGAAAATAGTCCGCATAAAGCCTCTATTCGGCTTCATTAAAGCTTTCTTTTCAAGCAAGAGTCATATCTCGGCTTCCATTAGAACGATGTTTTTCAGTGTACTAATCTTAGTGATTAATATGCTTACAGGTATTTTGACAGCACGTTTTCTAGGACCATCCGGCCGAGGCGAGCAAGCGGCTATGGTCTTATGGTCACAGTTTCTAGCCTTTAGTTTCACTTTCGGTTTGCCTTCCGCCATTATTTACAACGTGAAAAAGAACATGAAGGATTCCGCCAAGCTTTATTCGACCGCTGTTCTCATGGGTTTGACAGCAGGCATGCTTGCAATGAGCTTGGGGATATTGGTTTTACCCTATTGGCTCCGTACGTATTCAGACAGCGTGGTCCTTTTTTCCCAATGGTCCATGGTACTCGTGCCTCTCATCGTATTGTCCCAGATTAATAATGCGATGATGCAGGTGAGAGGCGAATATAAGCTGTTCAACCGTCTGCGCTTTCTTGTTCCGCTTAGTACGCTCATCGGTTTAGGGCTGCTAATCCTAACAAGAACAATGAATCCTTACACGTCAGCCGTGGCCTATCTCGCTCCGGCGGTTCCCTTTTACATATGGACAACAGTGCGCTTACTTAATCAGTACAAATTCGTGATAAAGGATGCATTTCAATCCTTCAAGACATTAATCCGGTATGGTATTGGATCTTACGGTAACGATTTAATGGGCAATGTCTCCTATTATATCGATCAAATTGTAATTATCGGTCTCCTTAATCCAACGGAGCTTGGACTGTATGCGGTGGCGGTAAGCCTTTCTCGTGTAGTCAATATTTTCTCTACATCCATTATTGTGGTGTTGTTCCCGAAAGCATCGGGTTTACCTAAGGATAAAGTCGTTGAGATGACATTCCGTGTATACAGGATCAGCACTTGTGTCGCTTTATTTTGCTCCATGATGATTATGCTGGTTGCACCTTTCGTAATGCCTCTACTGTATGGCCCTGATTTTAAGGAAGCGATCAGTGTTTTTCGAATGCTGCTGCTCGAAGTTTCCATATCCGGTGGAACCATGGTTTTGGCTCAAGCGTTCATGGCTTTAGGCAAGCCCAAGATTGTTACGATTCTGCAAGGGATAGGGCTGCTAATCGTCATCCCGTTACTAACGGTACTGATTCCGAAGTTCGGATTGTTCGGTGCGGGAATGGCCATATTATCATCGGGTTTACTGCGATTCGTCTTTATTCTACTAAATGTCAAATTCACCTTGAAGACGAAACTTCCTAAATTATTGATTAATAAAGATGATGTACGTTGGTTACTTTCAGCAATATCAGCATATAAAGCCAAATAATTTGTTTGAAACTGGGGGAGGGGCGAACGAAATGAGTCACTATAGTGACGCTGTGGGAGAGAATCGGATTTCTGTTGTCATCATTGCGCAAGACGATGAAACGAGAATAGCGGGTGCGATTGCCTCCTGCATGCCTTTTGCAGACGAAATTGTTGTCATTGATGGCGGGAGCAAGGACGGAACAGTCCGTGTATCTGAGCAGTTGGGCTGCAAGGTATATGTGAACGCTTGGCCTGGTTATGCAAAGCAGCGTATTTATGGCAGTGATCAAGCTACCTATGATTGGATTTTCGTTATTGATACCGATGAGGTTGTTAGTGAACCTCTAGCAGCATCGATTCAGAAGTTAAAAAATGACTTGTCTGATCCGAGCAAAGCTTATGCTGTCTTGCGTATAGGTGACTTTCTAGGACGCTGGATGGGCAAGGGCGAGAAGCTTGTCCGTCTCTATAACCGTACCGAAATTCAGTACCGGGAAAGTCTGGTGCATGAAACACCGGATGTCTCAAGTGAGAATATCGCGTATGTGCCAGGTGTTCTGTGGCATTATGGTTTCCGCAGCATTCATGATCACATTCAGCGGTTTAATAAGTATACCGATCTGGAAGCGGAAGGCGCTGTAGTTGCAGGGAAACAATTTAGTCTGCTGCGAATGTTCGTCCGTCCTCCCTTGCGATTTGTACAGAAATATATCGTTCATGGCTTGTATAAGAAGGGTATTCCAGGACTTGCAGTATCCCTCTTTTGGGGAATATACGAATTCCTAGTATGTATGAAACAGTATGAGCTTGGGCTTGCTCGGAAAAGAGTGAAACAGGCTCAGGAAGAGCCAATTAAGGAGGGGAAAGCTTATGCTACACTGCAATAGTTTGCGGATCCTGTGTACCGGAATGGGTTGGCCATCTGCACAGCCTGGAGGTTTAAACACTTATTTCAAACATATTTGCGCAAGCTTAGCTACCCGTCATGAGCTGGAGGCGCTGGTATGCAGTGCGAATAAGCCGGTCGTTCAAGATGACCTCCGCGTCACGAACGTAGCCGTCACCGATTTGAAGTTAAGTAAAAGACGTGATGCCTTTCGGAAGCACGCTGCTGATCTGATGAACGGGCAGGACATCGATATCGTTTATTCCCATTTTGCTCCCTATAGTATAGGAGTTGCCATGGAGGCTAAGGCGCGAAATATTCCGGTGGTGATGACGTTTCATGGTCCTTGGAGTGAGGAAATTAGGCTCGAAGGCAAGGGATTGAAGCATCGAATCAAAACAATGATCGCGAAGAGCTGGGAGATGAAGGCTTATCGGCTGGCGGATGCTTTCATTGTATTAAGTGAAACCTTCCGTGATATTCTTCATCACAAGTACGGTGTCCCGCTTTCTAAGATTCACATCATACCAGGCGGAGCTGATGTTACCCGGTTCAAGCCGGCTGCGAATCGCACAGCGATAAGAAGGAAGTTGCAGCTGGAGGAAGGGACGACAGCGGTGTTGACCTTAAGAAGATTAGTCAACCGAATGGGTCTTCTTCAATTACTGGAAGCTTGGAAAGAGGTTGCGAGAACGATTCCGGATGCCGTGCTGTTCATAGGTGGCAAAGGGCCGCTGCGAGATGAGCTGGAAAGCCGAATTGCTGAATATGGTCTCCAAGCTCGCGTTCGAATGCTGGGCTACATCCCCGACGACGACCTTGCTGATTATTATCAGGCTGCTGATCTGTTCGTTGTACCTTCGCAAGCGTTAGAAGGCTTCGGATTAATTACCGTTGAAGCAATGGCCGCCGGGGTTCCAGTTATGGCAACACCGATTGGAGGCAATCGTGAGATTCTTCAGAAATACCGACCAGATATGCTGTTTGCAGGTAAAAGCAGCCAAGATATGGCTTCTGGTTTAATTCGCTTATTGCGGCACCGTGAAATGTGGCCCACCGCAGAGCAATGCAGAAGCCATGTGTTGGAGAATTACACCTGGGATCGTGTATCCAAACAGGTAGATAGTGTATTTAATCACGTAATCGATCAACATATGATTGCTTATGGCGGCAATCGTCGGGTAACCGCTGGGAAGAAAGGAGGACGTGAACAGGATGAGGGTAGCTTATTTGGATCATACCGCTAGATGGAGCGGGGGAGAAGTCGCACTTTATAACATTATTACCCATCTCGGAAACGAAGTAGACCCACTAGTCATTGTGGCCGAAGAGGGTGTGCTCGTAGAGCGGTTAAGAGATAAAGGTATCGACGTTCGCGTCTTGCCTTTAAGTGATAAGGTACGCAATCGCAACCGGAATGCGGTGAATTTGCAAGCTGTATCTGCCGCTTTTGAGCTTCTCACCTATGGGAAGAGACTCTCCAAATTATTGAAAGCAGAACAAGTCGTCTGTGTACATACCAATTCGTTGAAATCTGCTTTTTATGGAGCTGTAGCTGCTAAATTGGCAGGTATTCCTCTCATCTGGCATATTCGGGACCATATTGGAGTTCCGTACTTGAAACCGATCGTCGCTCAGGCGATACGATGGATGTCCCGCTTGCTGCCGAACGGCGTCATAGCGAATTCTAATTCGACCTTGAATGCTCTGCATTTGCCGAAATCGAAAAAAACGTTAGTTGTCTACTCGGCTTTCGCAAAAACGAAGAATTCAAGGATTGCTGTAGAGAAAAAATGGATGAAGCCCTACGTTGTTTTGCTAGTTGGCAGGCTAGCGGAGTGGAAAGGCCAACATATTTTACTCGAAGCGGCCAAGTCGTTTCTACCCGATCAACAGGTTCAGTTCTGGTTAGCCGGGGATGCCTTGTTCGGGGAAGACGCGTATAAGCAGCAGCTGCTTCAGCAAATGGCAGATGACAAGCTGTACAATGTCACCTTATTGGGTCATGTGGATGACATTCAAACATTAATGCAGCAAGCGGACCTTCTGGTACATACTTCCATAACTCCTGAGCCATTTGGTCAGGTCATCGTAGAAGGTATGGCGGCTGGATTACCCGTTATTGCATCTAACGAAGGCGGTCCGACTGAAACGGTTGTAAATGGCGAAACGGGACTTCTCATTACTCCCGGAGACCCCGCTTTGCTTGCCGATTCCATACGCTACCTGCTGGAGAATCCAGAAGTGCGGCGCAGAATGAGTGAGAATGGCATAAAACGCGTGGAACAACACTTTGTCATCGAACGAACCGTTACCCAAATCACTCATTACTATGCAGGTTTAATTGCTAACTCGTAATTATCTGCTAGTAAATAAAGGATGGATCAAATGAAAATAGCAATCGCGCATGATTATTTGGTTCAAATGGGCGGGGCCGAAAGAGTGGTTGAGGTCTTTCACCAAATGTACCCGAGTGCTCCCATCTATACGACCATGTTTAGCAATAATCGACTGCTAGATGAGCTAAGAGATGCGGATATACGGGCCTCCTGGTTGCAAAAAATGCCCGGTGGGAAAAGTCATTTTAAAGAAATGCTTCCCCTATATCCGTTTGCGATTAAGGATTTTGATTTCCGAGAATTCGATATTGTGCTTAGCTCCAGCAGCGCTTTCATGAAAAGTATTCAGGTTCCGAAGGAAACGTTTCACCTCTGTTACTGCCATACACCGATGCGATTCGCTTGGGATTATGACACGTATATGGAGCGACAAAGCAATTCAAGTGTGATGAAGCGGCTTTTGAAAATCTATATCGATAGGCTTAAGCAATGGGATCAAAAAACGTCGGCCAATGTGAATCAGTTTATCGCTAATTCCTCCGTCGTAAAAAATCGCATTCGTAATTATTACCAACGCGATTCCGATGTGATTTTTCCGCCGATTAATACGTCGCGATTCCATAGCTCATCTTCCATTGATGATTATTATTTGATTGTATCGAGACTTGTTTCGTACAAGCGAATTGATCTGGCGGTAGAAGCATTTAATCGAAATGGACTGCCGTTATACATCGTTGGAGAAGGACCCGACATGGTGAGGCTTAAGGCAATGGCCAAAGGGAATATCCGCTTCCTGGGAAGGCTGGATGACGGTTCGGTCACTCAAATGATGGCGCAGTGCCGAGCGTTAATCTTTCCTGGTGAGGAGGATTTCGGCATTACACCGCTGGAAGCGAATGCTGCCGGAAGACCCGTAGTTGCTTATCAGGCAGGAGGTGCGCTAGATACAATTGTGCCTCATGTGAATGGTGTGTTCTTCAAACGGCAAGAGGTAGAGGATCTGCTGCTTGCTATTCAGGAACTTGAAAATCACGCTTGGGATGTAAGGCAAATTGTTCAGCACGCGCAGAAATTTGATGAGAAAACATTCATGGATAAATTAAAAGACTACATGGGTAAGGCCTACCAACAATTCAGAGAGGGGCATTAATCGTATGGATATTGCAGTAATCGGGACGGGGTATGTGGGGTTAGTTTCCGGGGTATGCTTCGCTGAAGTGGGCAATAACGTAATCTGTGTGGATCACGATGAACAGAAAATTGAAAAGCTGCAAAACCTGATTTCTCCGATCTATGAACCTGGTATTGAACAACTGATGGAGAAGAATCTGAATGCCGGTCGGTTGGCCTTTACCGCTGATTTGGCACAAGCCATCAGTCAATCCGAGCTCATTATCATTGCGGTGGGCACACCATCCTTACCAAATGGAGAGGCTAATCTGGCGTATATCGAGCAGGCGGCCATGGAAATTGGGAAGGCGATGAATAGCTATAAAATCATAGCTACAAAAAGCACAGTTCCTGTTGGCACGAACGAGCATATTCAAATGATTATTGCCATGAATACGTTGCAGTCTTTCGACGTCGTATCGATTCCAGAGTTTCTGCGGGAAGGCTCGGCGATCGACGATACCCTTCATCCGGATCGGATTGTCCTCGGGATTGAAAATCCAAGCTTAGCCGCACCCCTCACTGAGCTGCACCGTTCATTTACCGATCAAATCTTCGTTACAAGTATTCGGAGTGCGGAGATGATCAAGTACGCTTCGAATGCCTTTCTGGCGACCAAAATTTCCTTTATTAATGAAATATCGAACATTTGCGAGAAAGTTGGCGCAGATGTCACTGAAGTTGCCAAAGGAATGGGGCAAGATAAGCGAATTGGCTCTTCCTTTCTGAGTGCGGGTATCGGCTACGGAGGATCTTGCTTTCCCAAGGATACCGACGCGTTGATTCAAATTGCCGGCAATGTCGACTATGAGTTTCAATTGTTAAAATCGGTTGTCGAGGTGAATAAATCGCAGCGTTATAAGGTGATTTCCAAGCTGGAGGCATCACTCGGTCCGCTTAGCGGCAAATCCGTTGGCATCTGGGGATTGTCTTTTAAACCGAACACGGATGACATTCGTTATGCACCTTCCATCGAAATCGTTGAAACACTGATTCGTGCGGGAGCGCGGCTGAAGCTGTATGATCCCATTGCGATGGAGAAATTTAAGGAACGTATCGACCATCCGGCGATTCAGTGGTGTGAGAATGCCCTGGAGGCAGCTACGGGGTCCGACGCCATTTGTTTACTTACGGATTGGGAAGAATTCAAAGCGGTCCCGTTGTCACAGCTCATATTCGTCATGGAGCAGCCGATTCTTATTGATGGTCGCAATGTGTTTAGCAAAGAGCAGGTTCAGGGAACTGGACTCAAATATTATTCCGTAGGTAGACCTGACTTGATCGGGGCATCCCGTCCAAAAGCGCTGGCTAGATAATTGTCAAATAAACCGAATGGAGCGTGGTGTTCATGAAATTGGTTCTTCTTTCCGGAGGGTCGGGTAAACGACTATGGCCATTGTCCAATGATTCCAGATCTAAGCAATTCTTAAGGGTACTTGAAGATGCTGAAGGCAGAAGTGAATCCATGGTTCAACGTGTATGGAGACAACTGCAGAATACGGGCCTCGGCGATGATGCTTACTTGGCGACGAACCGCTCCCAGGTAGAAATGATCATAAGTCAATTGGGTGGCGACGCCCCTCTTATTGTTGAGCCTGAGAGAAGAGATACCTTCCCTGCAATCGCGCTTGCTGCTGCCTATATGTATGATGTCGAAAGTTTGCCCCTGAACACAGTGATTACGGTGTTACCCGTAGATCCGTATGTCGATGAGGCTTTCTTTCAGAAAATCAAACAGCTAGAGTATGTTCTGCACGAAACGGATGCGAATTTGGCACTAATGGGCGTTGTTCCAACGGTTCCGTCTGAGAAATACGGGTATATCGTTCCCTCTGACAAACGCAGAGAAGGGTCAGAAGCACTTCACGTTAACCATTTTGCTGAAAAGCCGAATCGTGAACAAGCAGCTGCCTTGATTGAACAGAAGGCGCTTTGGAACTGCGGTGTCTTCGCTTTCCGGCTAGGCTATCTCATTGAAGTCATGGTGGAGAAGGGCATCCCGATTCAGTATGAAGAAATGCTTAAAAACTATCATAGATTAACGAAAATTAGCTTTGACTACGAAGTTGTAGAGAAGGAAGCGAGCTGTGTTGTCGTACCTTACGACGGCTATTGGAAAGATCTTGGCACCTGGAATACACTGACAGAGGAAATGAGTCAATCTCAAATCGGAACGGGCATCGTGACTGAGGATTCCGAGAATACCCATTTGATTAATGAGCTGGACATCCCAGTTACGGTGATTGGGATTAAGGACGCCGTTATCGCTGTCAGCCCTGATGGGATTCTAGTAACGAGCAAGTCGGAAAGTCCCCGGATTAAGGAAGTCATGAATAAAATTGAACACCGACCGATGTATGAGGAGCGCAGGTGGGGACGTTATCGGGTAATTGACTATGTCAAATATGCGGAAGATAATGAGGTGCTGACCAAACGGATTCTCGTCCATGCAGGTAAAAATATAAGCTATCAGCTGCATTATAAACGCAGTGAAGTGTGGACGATCGTAAGCGGCGTTGCGGATATTGTCATTAATGACAAGCTCTATCAAGTGAAGCCTGGTGATGTCGTTCGAATACCAGATGGAACCCGGCACAGCATTCGAGCCATAACGGATGTTGAATTTATCGAGGTCCAAAGCGGATCCGAATTAGTTGAAGAAGACACGGTTCGTATTTGTATGGCATGGAAGGATATCCCCCTTCACCAATTTATTTAAGATTTGTTTTGAAACAACGAACCGCCTTCTATTCGACTTTGGCGAATGGAAGGCGATTCCTTGTTTGAAAGCATAACTGAAATTGGAAAAACTTTCAAAACATTTATATAATGCTTATATAAATCTAATATATGACCTGTATGGTAGATTAAGCAGGATGAACACGCTTGTAAGGAGCGTAAATCAGGGTTCATTGTGTCAATCTACGATACTGGAGGAAAAGATGATGATCGATTTTTTTGGAAAGGTGGGTGTGCGTAAGAAGGTGGTTTCCTTATTGTTTCTACTCTCTTTGCTAGCACCGAATTTCTTGCTTCACCCTAACGTAACGAATGCGTCAGTTGTTCCTATCAACTCACAAGCAACGTACGAGGCTAAGGCAGTACTGCAGCAATTGTATGCCATTTCGGGTGTAAGCATGATTAGCGGGCAGCATGATTATTTAGAAAGCCCGGATGAATGGACGAATCAAGTCAAAAGCTGGACGGGTAAATATCCGGGTCTTCATGGTTATGAATTCGGTGCTATTAAGGATCAATCAGAAAGTCAATTGGCAGATCAAAGACAAAAGGTGGTAAATAGTGCGATTGCGTGGAATCAGTCTGGCGGTCTGGTGACGATATCATTTCATGAAAGTATTCCCGGAACATGCCTTTGCTGGTCGAATGTACAGAAGGAAATGAGCCAAGCCGATTTTGATAAGTACGTTACGCCAGGTACTCCCCAGTACACGCAATTGCTTGCAGATCTCGACAAAGCAGCCGCGTACTTAGGGAAACTTAGGGATGCAGGTGTTCCTGTCTTATGGCGCCCGTATCATGAAATGAACGGTAATTGGTTCTGGTGGGGTAAGAAGAGCAACTTCCCTGCATTATGGAATATCATGTACGACCGCTTCGTTAATGTGCATAAGTTGAACAATTTGCTGTGGGTTTGGAGTCCGAATGCACCGAATGCGAGGTCTGACTCGTATACAGCCACATATCCTGGAGAAAATAAGGTGGATGTTCTCGCCGTTGATATCTATGACAATGATTACCATCCAGATTATTACACGAAAATTGTTGAATTGGCGAATGGTAAGCCTGTTGCCGTGGGAGAAAATGGTGAGCTGCCTAGTGGCACTGTTTTGAATGAGCAGCCCAAATGGGCCTATCTGATGACATGGGGCAAAATGCTGGCCGAAAATAATAACCTTCAAGAAATTGAAACCTTCTATAAGAATTCCAAATTACTGACAAGAGAGTCTCTTCAACCTATTAAAGTACCTGTCTCACAACCTGTCTTACAACCTGTCTTACAGGATGAGAGATATGGGTTAAGAGCGGAATATTACGATAATAAGGATTTGACCGCGTTGAAGGAAATGAAGGAAGATGCCAAGATTGATTTCAATTGGTCCACAGCAGCTCCTTTTCCTTCTATGCAAGCAGATACGTTTTCCGTGAGATGGACGGGTAAACTCAAGCCCAAATATACGGAAACCTATAAGATTTCTACGCTAAGTGACGATGGCATCCGAGTTTGGGTGAATGGCGTGTTGGTTATTGATAGTTGGTTTAATCAAAGCTGGGTGGAACGATCTGGAACCATTGCACTAACCGCTGGCGTGCCTGTTGATTTGAAAGTTGAATATTATGATAATACGAATGGTGCTGTTGCCAAAGTCATGTGGACGAGTCCGTCCCAAGTGAAAGAAATTATTCCCGCGAGTGTCCTATTACTTCCTTGATGGTTGAGAGGTATCTAACATGATGAGATATGTGATTGTACCAACTGCCTTGTTGATCTTACTGATCCTGACCTCGGCTTCGAATAACTATGGTGCATCGGCAAAAACAGATTTTGCAAAAGTGATGACAGTTTCCAATCAGATTGGTAATCAAATATGGATGTTGGGCAATCAGAACGATTCCTATTTGGAATTTGGAAAAGAGAGCACAGGACAGAGCAGCTTCACCGTAACGCCTGACTTGAAGCAAACGGATGCTTGGGACACGGTGCCTCAAGGTCTTAATAAATCCTTGAATCCTACCTTTACGATCAACTTCTCGTTAGCTGAAATACCCGAATATGGTGTTCATTTCCGAGTTAGAATTCTGGATGCTCATAAAGCCATTCCTCAGATGGCGGTTTTCTCCAACAAGATGCTTTCTGGCATCATCCAGATTGCTGGAGTCGGAGGGACAACAAGCACCTACCCGTACAAGAAATTATATGAGCTTTATATTCCTAAGGAGCAGCTGCAGCTGGGAAATAACGAATTGAAGCTGTCAACCGTAGGCTGTTTGTATTGTACGGAAGATGAGAATAAATTTCTCTGGTGGAAATGGGATTACCTAGCCCTTGATGCGCTGTCTTCACCTGCCGGAGAACCGATTCATGGGAGATATGTGGAATCCGGTACGAAGGTAAGCAATCTGTCATTCTACTATGATCAGGGAGCAGTTAGGCACCTTCCTTATGTATTGAAATGGCTAGGAATCGCCTACAGCGGCAATGTGATGAGGGTAGATTGTGCGACAGATGTGAAACAGGGGTGTTCGTCGATCAAGTCTTATTACGAAACTCTGCGTGATTACAATACTGGGGCAGTAGCCCTTCATCTGCATACAGGAAATATTAAGCTGAAAGAGGATGGCACACTGCCAGCAGATGCAGAGAATAAATTATTGGACTATGTGAAGCAGTATGGGTCCATGTTTCAATACTATGAGATTGATAATGAACCAGGCTTGTTCAATCGCTCCAAAGGGGTGAATCTAGCTATTGCGAAGTGGTTAAAAACCCATCTTCCTGAGCTTGCACCTCATGTGAAAACAGTGGCTCCGGGCTGGGCATATGCACCTAAGTACAACATTAGATCATGTAGAAATCAAATCTCGTACGGCATGTTTAAATGTGGGGATCCTGACGGGTGGGAAGATGATTCGGAGCAGCGAATGGAGCTAGAAGAGTTGACGGATTTAACGAATGGACATGCTTACGGAACTTCGTATTCCGATAATAAGGACGGAAGCTTCTTAGAAAATCTGCAAACATTCGGAGGGTCAGAGGATGGCCTTAAGAAGCTAATGTTGAATACGGAGTATGGAACTTCGGATAGCCATATGGATCCTAAAGAATTTGGTGCTACGCAGCCCCATTCGGCGGTCTTCGATCGTATTATGAGGGCTCATATCGGTTATGCCGATATGTTTATGCAGCATGCAGCGTTTTATCCGCAATATGCCTTGTTTGAGTCGGGGATTGATTTGAATACACAAAACCCAGCACAAATGAAGATTCATAAGAATTTAACGGATAAAGATACACGAGTTGGGATTATGCGCAGGTTGAATCTAGCCTATGCCACGCATGGGAAACCGCTAGTTTACGAACTTACCAACAAGTCTGAGTTGGCTGATAAGCTTGTTTATTTTCGCGGTGTGGATACATCGACATTGCCTGCACTGCCAGGATCTGGAGCGAAGTCGGACAAAATTCTGCTTAACTTCGTAAATTTTGGGACGAGTACGCAAACGATACATGCCAAAGTAACCATGCCTGAAGCTGCTATGTACGAGGGAGAAAGATTCGGAGCGGGTGATACCTATGAATCAGCTCGTACGTATTTGACAGGACTGCAAGCAGCCCCTGAGCTTGAATTCAAGGAAACGCTGCTTCCAGGCGAAGCTGTACAGTATATCCTGTCGCGGACAGATGGGGTAAAACCGATTGCACCTACGTGGATTCAGGCTAAGCCTATAGAGAATCATGCGATAGAGCTTAGTTGGAAAGAATCTGAAGGAGCACATAGTTACGATGTTTTACGAAAAATAGGTACGGCTGAGGGCAGCTACGAGGTGATCGCTGAACAAGTGCCAAATACTAGTTTTGTCGATGTGGATACGTTGATAGGAAACAAATACATGTATCAGATCAGAGTATCAGGCACAAAAGAGATTTCACAATCGGCAACGGTGACGACTACCGATGTAGTTGCCCTGAACCGGGCAGAATGGGGAGTAACCAGCAGTTCTGGCAAACCTCAAGGTGCGATTGATGGCAGTCCTTATACGCGCTGGGATACAGGGACAGCTCAAGCACCTGGGCAATTTTATCAAATTGATTTGAAGAACTCGTTTACAATCAACAAGATTGTGCTGAGGAGTGAGAACTCACCGAATGATTATCCAAGAAAGTACGAGGTATACGTATCTACGGACGGCTTCAATTGGGGATCTTCAGTCGTATCGGGTGTTGGCACAAGCGTACTAGAAATCAACTTCAATCCACAAATTACGCGATACGTAAAGATTGTCCAGACAGTGAAAGCAGGGAATTATTGGTCCATTCATGATTTGCAAATTTACGGTCACAAAACGGATTGACAGTAGGATTATCACGAATAGCAGTGAAAGAAGGGCAGCTACTCCTAAGGAGAGCTGTTTTTTTGCATTGTTAATGATGACTACGAGGATGATACACTCATCCAGAAGTGTCTGAAGCGACATTTATGAGCGGGAGTTCACACCGCAGCACTAACAGAATACACTTAGAATAGACTACATTAAACAACGGTGTGACGAGGAGGGGTACAGTTGAGATATACAGTGCAATATCTACCTCTAAGTAAGATTAAGCCGGAAAGTATCAATGCTAAGACCTCACTAAAAAATAAGGAGTTTAAAAAAGTTGCACAAGATCTAATGCATCTGTTGATTGTGCGTAAAAGCAGAAAAGAAGGTGGCTACGTCATCCTGGGCGGACATCATCATTTCGATTTCCTCAAAAAGCATACAAAAAAAAGTTCTGCTATTTGTC
Organism: Paenibacillus sp. V4I9; assembly: GCF_030817295.1. Classification (NCBI taxonomy): domain Bacteria; kingdom Bacillati; phylum Bacillota; class Bacilli; order Caryophanales; family Paenibacillaceae; genus Paenibacillus; species Paenibacillus sp. V4I9. The sequence continues at coordinate 4,725,551 of NZ_JAUSZE010000001.1, read as the reverse complement.
TTGTAGATGAAAGTAAGATCTCTGCAAGTGTAGGGACATGGATTAATCGCTTCAGGAAACGACCACTACCTTATGATATTCCTGAAATCTCACCAGATCGGATTGCAGTCAACAGCTGGTCTATCATTCGTACTTTTCTGAAAAGGGAGCCCCGATTTCGAAGACTTTCTCGAAGACAGCAATTGAAGGTACTCCGGCTTGGTATTCAATATAGGAAAACAACGATACGATCCATGCAAGCTAAAGTAGAAGATTTATTAAAAAAGATTGTGCACTGATTAGACAATGCTAGCAGGGAATTTAGATGAATAAAAGTAAGGAGCTGCCGCGGGCAGCTCCTTACTTTTTCACGAACATGTGGCCAATATTTAGAAAGACCAGTGACACTATAGCTGCCATCAACAACAAAATCAACAACCAACACCCTTCCTTATTACATGTTACCGAGTCAAATCAACTCAGATTAAGTGATTATGAAAGTAACTTCATCTCATTTAATTTGTCAAAAATGATTTGGCAAACAGGGGATACACGGTCCCGGTCGTGATAGGTTAGCCAGACCAATTCATCTATTTCAGAAGCTGGACTCAGCTCTCCTTCAAAATCCGCCGTATAACAAGTCATTTTCACTTGCATACCTTCCGCTTTACCATGGGCTTGAGCTTCAAACGTTCCAAAATGCAAGACGGTTTCTGGCTTTATTCGAACGGATAATTCCTCTTCTATTTCTCGTAAAAGAGTATCGATATCGGTTTCATCGGGTTCCCTTTTTCCTCCAGGTAAATAATAGGTATCTTTTCCTTTGGAACGAGCGCCTAATATTTGACCATCAGCAACGTATATCCATGCAATTTTATCTATTAAAGTAGTCATCTAGTACTCCCTTATCTTATTTTTCTGAAATTATAGCATAACGGAATACAAGAGTGTACTCATTGATCAGGCTGCTGCGGCGGGCTGTTGATTATAATTGAAGTAATGGGAGATTAGTTTTGAAAAAGGTATTTCAACAAATTAAACCGAAATAGAATATAGTGTAGGGCGGGCATGGAAATGGACTAGCGAGTGCCACACTGGATGGCTAAATAAAAAGAGATCAACCCATAAAACTGGCTGACCTCATTATATAATGCTCTATGCTCTAGAAAGTGGACCAGTGCGTTGGTCGGGTGAGCGACGGTGGCAACTTGGTATCGCCATCGCCCTTCGCCGCGTTGAGTTGGGCTTGGGTGAGAAAGATACTGTCGGTGAGGTTGGCACCGCTAAGATTAGCGTCCCGGAAATCAGCCCCGATGAGGTCAGCCACTCTCAGATCGGCACCTCTGAGGTTAGCTGCAATAAGGTAAGCCCCTCTCAAATTAGCGCCTCTGAGGTCGGCGCCTTTGAGATTGGCCCCGATGAGGTCGGCTCCTTGACCGTAGGTCTTCTGACGTCCAGCGGGTTTTTTCTGCTTGCGCAGGGCTTCGGCCCGCACGAGCTCGCTCGTCCGTAAAAGCAGTACATTGACATCGGCTCGGTGTGCTGCCACGTCCAGTTCCATGAGAGAGTCGCTACTAAGGTGAGTGAGGCGTTCCGTTTTGTCGAGCGCTAAGGTGAGTTCACCGTGGATAGAAAGGGATGCCTGCAGCGTCAGCGCTTCAGTCAGATACCAGAGCAGCTCATGGAGTTGACGCATGATCGGGAATACCTCGAACATTTGCTTTGCGGAACCTGGAACTTGACGCCAGTCGTTTCCGCCGAAGGTGACATGGGAAACCTTTTGCCCCGCGCCGAAGCAGTCATAAACCGTACAACCTCTAAAGCCCAGCTGCCTGAGGTTAGTGTGCACGCCGCAGCGGAAGTCCGATTGCAGGTTAGGGCAGGGCTGGCCGGCGTCTTTGTCGTTCGCGAAGTCTGACGAAGCTGCGTAGGGCAGTGCGACACAGCACAAGCCGAAGCAATTCTCGCAGTCGGATTGGAGACTGAGGGGATTCCTGCCGTTTAAAGTTTCTGCATATTCGTGATTCTCAGACAATGTTGTCCTCCTTCCGCTACACCATATTCTCATACTTGTCTATTTTAATCAGCAAGGCTATGGGATGGTCTTAGAATGTTTTTGTGTATGAAAAATGAATATTTCTTCAATCCCATTATAGTATTACTGATTATTTTTTCTGTCAATCTTTGTCTGTGACTAGGAGCTAGTTGGAGATAGTGGAGTTCTTCTGGGATATGGGGTCCAACAAGAATATCAAAATGAGAGATAAGCATTGAAACCGAGCTTAGCTGAGCACTCCCGCGGAGATAAGCGCGAAAGACTATCGCTTCAATAGGTGTAATATGGGCTGGAAGGAGTAGATATCTATCAGTAGTAATTGGTTTGTTAATAATTATGATAGATTAATGAAACCCTTGGAGACTAGAAGATTTATAGATATTCGCTCTGAGTTAATAAACAAAGCAAAGGGTCAAGTGTTGGAAATCGGATGCGGAACAGGAATTAATTTCAGCTTCTATAAGGACGTAACTGTAACAGCAATTGAACCGAATCCAGTTCTAAGGAAGACCTCGTTTGAGCGAGCTTCCTCAGCCAAAACTCCTATCCATGTAATTGAAGGAAATGCTGAGCAATTGTCATTTGCGGATCATTCGTTTGATACTGTAGTTGGGACACTTGTTTTATGTACGATACCAAACCCAGTAGAAGCGATTAGAGAAATTAGTAGAGTTTGTAAGCCTGATGGAACCATTTTATTATTCGAGCATGTTCGTCATGAAAATAGCCTATTGGGAAAGTTACAAGATCTCCTGTCACCGATATGGAAGAGAGCTTGTGATGGGTGTCATTTGAATAGAGATACAATTCAATTACTGAAACAAGAAGATTTAGAAATAATTGAAATAAATAAACATTTAGGAAACATTTTTGTAACCGTTGAAGCTAGAAAAAGTAATTCATAATATTAATAATTTTTTGAAAATCCCAACTTTAATAGAGGGTTTTTTCCATTAGAGACGAATAAGCTACAATCACTTGTTTGAAATAAGGGGATGTTTACGCTTGAATTTGAAAGAACATCTAATTGATTCCTTTATGAATTTAACCTCAGACGGAATTGTCATCGTTGATGTTAATGGTAAAGTGTTAGAAGTGAATAAGAAGTTCGAAGAATTACATGGCTGGACAAGAGAAGAAGTGATCGGGCAAGTATTGCCGATGACTCCAGATAAATATAAGGAAGATGCTCTTCGGTTATATCAGTCTTTAATAGATGGGGGGCAATGTTCGGATTTCGAAGCGTTAAAACTAAGAAAAGATGGCTCTACATTTTATGCGAATGTTACGGTTTCACCCATGAAAGATACGGAAGGAATTGTTATTGGGTTCATTGGTGTGGAAAGGGACATCAGTGAAAAGAAAAGAGCGGATGAGGAGCTTTTAGAAAGAGAAAAACAATTTAGAAGGTTGATTAAACTCAATCCAGAACCAATTGTTCTTCATAAGGAAGGTGTCGTCCAGTTCGTGAATGATGCCTGTTGTAAACTTTTTTGTGGTACTTCTTCAGATGACTTTAAGGGAAAACAAATATATGATTTTCTCTGTTTGAGTGATAAAGATTTTATTTTGGAGCGGCTTCAGTTGGTGATGGAGTCCGATTCTTACACGGAGTTTATGGAGATTAAGCTGCGAAAGTTAGATGGAACTTTTTTTGATGCCGAAATATCATCCATTTATGTGGACAAAAACATGGGTTTTCCTGTCGTACAGACCGTGATACGTGATCTCACTGAGCGCAAAAAGTCTGAAGAAGCCATTATTAGATCAGAAAAACTGTCACTCATCGGTCAATTGGCAGCTGGAATCGCACATGATATACGTAATCCTTTAACCTCCTTGAAAGGTTTTGTAAAATTACTAAAGGCTAAAAATGCCGATTACGTTGATGTCATGTTGGAAGAATTAGAACATATTAACTATGTTGTCAATGAATTTATGACTCTGGCGAAACCGCATCTGAATTGTTATATGGAGAGTACGTCACTTGGACTTGTCAAAAGTGTGGTTGGTTTTCTGCAACCTCATGCTCATCTCTATAACGTTCAAATACATATTGACATGGATCCAGACATACCAGCCATTTATTGCAACCCAGATCAAATCAAACAGGTTTTAATTAATATTTTAAAGAATGCAATCGAGTCTATGCCTAATGGGGGATTAATTCAAATTGCTATCCGAAATCCAACCAATCAAGGTGTGGTGATCCGCATCGAAGATCAAGGTGTAGGCATTTCTGGAGAGAGGTTGTCCCAGTTGGGGGAGCCTTTTTATACGACAAAAGTGAATGGTACTGGTTTAGGGCTTATGGTTTGCAAACGGATAATCGAAGGACATGGAGGCAAATTGTTAATTCAAAGCAAAATTAATCAGGGTACTACGGTGGAAATCGAATTGCCTTTTAAAAAATAGGGCTAAAAGGGAAACTAAAAACCGACTCTTCCGCATAAGCTGCGTATAGAGCCGGTTTTATTATTCCTGTGTCAGTGTGGCAAACACGTTAAGCCTTAGACAGGGCAGCTTCATCCGCCTGTTCTGCAGTTGGTTCAACCGCATCAACAAGCTTCTGCATGCCAAGTATGGTGACCAGAATGGTGACCAGAATGGTCTCTGGATCACTTAACACTTCAACATGCTTGGGAACTTTAAGATCAGCAATGGTTATATGTTCGCCGATATTTAGCTTACTAATATCAATGGCGAGATGTTCCGGCAGCTTGTTCGGCATACAGCGGATCATGACCTCATGTGTTTCTATTTGGAGAATACCGCCTTCCTTGGTGCCTTTAGCTTCCCCGGTGAAATGGACGGCAATCGATGTATCAAGCTGTTCTTTCATATTAATTTGAAGAAAGTCAATATGCAGCAATTGACCCGTCAGGCAATCCTTCTGGACTTGATGGACGATTACCGGCTGTTTGGTTTTGGACGGCAGGGTAACATTCAGGATGGCACGCGGATTGCGTTTCAGTGATGCGCGGATTTCTTTTTCCGGGACAGTGACATGTTCGGAATCCATACGTGAGCTATACACCACAGCAGGAATATGCCCCTCAGCCCGCAGTTTCTTTACAGGACCTGATCTTTCGGATAGTAAAATCGTTGTAGTCATGTGTTGCACCTCCGTAGCATTTGTAGAGCGGCTTTCAGCCCTATTGCTCATTTACCCGATAAATTGTGCATTGAAACAGGGTAGAGTCAGGAAAATTTTTCGTTTTGGGCTTCTTTATCTCTTCATTTGATAGTAAAATAGAGGACAAGAGGAGGATTGATAAATGATGAGTACACTGAAGAGTTTCACTGATTCAGATCAACAAATATCGTTGGAGTTAAGAGATGATCATTTAACTGTGCTTCGTTTCTACGGTGAAACATCCATTTACCCTTTCAAAAGTATTTCTCTTGCCTCTGAGCCAATTCCTGAATATCCACTCAATCGTGTGGCTTTAACGGTTATTGATTTCAACACTGGTGTAACCGATTTCAAATTTTCTTCTAGTAAAAATGATTTTGAGATATTCGTCCAAAAACTGATCGAAATTCATAGTGAATTTATTCCGAACCACTAGTTTTTTCGGCAATAGTTGAATCTACCAAGGACAGACGATCCCAATCGTTCTGTCCTTTTTGTCTATGCTTTTGCAAGCACAATATTGTTCCTTCTGCGCTCAAAAAAGAGGGGGTTTGTCGTAATTTGCAGAATATATACACCTAAACATGATACATAGACTCGACCAAAGAGAGGGCTTGCCGCATGCAATGGATTCGGAACGCTAAAATAATTATAAGCTGATCTTTATGATTGTACTTCCAATGTTGGGGTTGTTATATTTCTCCTCCAATGCCATTTATGGAAAAGTGAAAGAGCTTTCAGAATTGAACAGGCTGCAGACACTGGTTTCAACGGAAATCTACATCAATGATCTGATTCATGAGGTTCAGAAAGAGCGCAGCCTTTTATCTGGTTACTTTGAAGATAAAACGGTTACGCGTCAACTAGTTGATCAACGTAAATTTACCGAAGAGAAGACAAGTGCATTTCGGGAGCAATTAAAGTCACTGAACACATCCGTTTTGGGTGATAAGTTTAAGAAAAATGTCAATAATGCGGTAAGTAAGCTAGACCAATTTGTGATTCTTAGGACACAACTTGATCAGGGGAAAGCCAATGAGAATGAGACACTTTCCTTTTATATGGATACGATTAACAGTCTCTTTGATATGATGCAAAACGCGAACGAAATAAGCTCGAATAAACAAATTTCAAACATGCTTAATTCCTATATTCTATTTTCCAAAAGTAAGTTTGCAGTGAGTAGGGAGCGTGCATTATTATTTCATGTTTTTTCCGCCAATCGTGCGGATTTAAATGATATTGAACAGATCAGTGTATTAGAGAACGAACAATTGCTTTATTATAAGGAGTCCAAATTACTCGCATCAGAGGCAGCACAACAACTCTATCAGAAAACGGTGAAAGGACAAGCCGTTAACGAGGTCGATCGTCTCGTACGGCTAGTTATAGAAACGGAACCTGGGAAAGCTCTCGGGGTGGATTCGCAGCAATGGTACAACGTAGCGACACAAGAAGTAGATCTTCTTAAAGAGATTGAGGATGGACTTTCGGCAGAATTAATTCAAAGCATGGAAGTAATCAAGAAGAGTACCACGCAATCCTTGATTGGTGTGGCCATATTTAACATCATTATTTTAATTCTCTCGTTTTTGGTAATCGTTTTGATTTCCAGAATGCTTTTATCTCAAATCCGGCTGCTAAAAAGATCTACGGAACTCATTCTGACCGGAGTCACAGATATTCATCTGGATTTTCAATCGAAGGATGAATTTGGCGAGCTGATGGAAGCCTTCAATCATATGGTAGCTAGCTTTAAAGAAGTCATTACTCAGGCAGATCGCATCTCTTTAGGTGAATATGAGCAGACGATTGTTCCCCGATCAGATCAAGATCAGCTGAGTGTGGCATTAATTCGAATGCTGACCTCTTTAAAAGAAACAACTGCTGAAAATGAGCGGTAATTCTGGTTAAAAACGCAGTTAGCCCGTTTGACGGGGCTTGCACAAGGCGTTGCAAGTGTACAGCAGCTAGTGGGCATGCTAAAAATAGGCATCAAGCGCCAAAAATTTTAGTCGTTGATGATCGGAAAGAAAATTTATTCGCTATGCAGAAAATTTTGCAAGTGCTCCATTGTGATGTATATGTCGTCCAATCAGGCAATGAAGCCTTATCATATACCCTGCGCCATGACTTTGCACTTATTTTACTTGATGTGAATATGCCGGAAATGGATGGTTTTGAGCTTGCGGAGCTGCTGCGAAGTAATAAGGAAACGAAGCATATTCCTATCATTTTTGTAACAGCCAGTAATAAAGAGGATCAGAGCGTATTCAAAGGATATGAGAGCGGTGCTGTGGATTACTTGTTCAAGCCTGTCAATGCCGATATTCTGCTCAGCAAAGTAAAAATATTTCTAGAACTCAACCGAAGAAATAAAGAGCTTGAAGCGATTCAATCGGAGCTTAAACGCAGCAATGAGAGCTTAAGGGAGTTCGCACAGGTCGTTTCGCATGATCTGAAAAATCCGCTGAATGTGATTACAGGGTTGAGCGAGCTTCTTATAGCTAGACATAGTGCCGATATGACCCCAAAAGGTAAAGAATATATGAACCGAATTTCAGCGACCGCTGAGCGGATGAACCACTTGATCACCGATTTGCTCTCGTATGCCCAATTAAACGCGAAATCGGTTACTTTTGGAAATGTTGATTTGAATGAAGTCGTCACGAATGTGATTTCGGACCTAAGCAGCACGATCGAACAAAATGAAGGGCAAATCCTCATACAAGACAGGCTTCCAATTATTCAAGCGGATGCGACGCAAATGTATCAGCTATTTCAAAATATTATCGCAAACGGACTGAAGTATCGTAGGAAGGAACAATCGCCGATTATTCAGATTTCCTTATGGGAAGGAAATGAACCAGACACCTTTGTCATTCAAATCGAAGATAATGGTATTGGTATGAAAAAAGAGGATATCCCGACAATTTTCACTCCCTTCAAACGGCTGGATAATGCCAAAGCCTACGAGGGTACAGGTCTAGGGCTTGCCACGGTGCAGAAAATCATTGAGAGACACGATGGCCTCATGGAAGTGGAAAGTATTCTCGGCGAAAGATCAACTTTTCGTGTTTATCTTCCGATATCTCAAGGTTTTTAAAACGATACTGCCCATCATATGAAGCCATCGGATTAACCCTGGTTTTTTTCCAATGACTATTCTAAGGGGAGATCTTTCAAACCGCCGCTGCGGTTTTTTTACACGTTTGGAGTTGTACAACGTACAACAATTTTCCTTGATTTGCTCTGGGCAAGCTGAAGATGTTGTATGTTGTACAACAATTCAGTCATTTAATAGGCTAATGGGCTGCTTTTGCCTGGAATTCTTGTATTCTCTGCAACAATCCCATAGGAAAGGTGGATTTGCTTGCTTATTGTTGTACAACGTACAACAATATACGGATATGCAATTTCAAATCACTTGGATTCCCCACTTCGTTTAGCTGAAAGGTGTTTGTTCTTCATATAGGTCTCGATAATATCGAGAAGAGACTTATTTTTGATCGGTTTGCTCAAATAATCATCCATACCTGCAGCGAGGCAGCTTTCGCGATCTTCTTTTAAGGCGTTCGCAGTTACAGCGACGATCATGGGACATCGTTCTGGCGGGAGTGATTGTCTAATCATTGCGGTTGCATCAAATCCGTTAATGATTGGCATTTGGAGATCCATAAATATAATATCAAAACGGTCCCTTAAAGCGGTCTTCACTGCTTCTTCCCCGTTAGCAGCAACTTTAATGATATGACCCTGCTTCTCCAACATTTTAATTAAAACGAATTGATTAATGATGTTGTCTTCGGCGATAAGTATGTGCAAGGAAGCATGCGCTATACCTTCATTCGTATTAGCCTGATATTCATCAGAATGATGATCCTCTTTGAGACAAAGGGTGAAAATGATCGTAGTACCTGGGGCGTCGGCAGGCTCTACCCAAATATCGCCTCCCATAAGTCGGACCAGCTTTTTTGAAATAGCTAAACCAAGCCCAGTACCCTCGTATTTGCGTGTCATGACATGATCGACTTGATTGAAAGGCTCGAAGATATAGCTTCTTTTATCAGCTGGAATGCCGATTCCGCTATCTTTTACAATGAATTCTAGTTGGATGATGTGATCTTCTTGTATGCGTTTATTGACATGTACGGAGATTCCGCCGAATGGTGTAAACTTGATGGCATTGCCAACCAAATTAATAAGTACCTGCTTCAACCGTTCAGAATCACCCACTAAGGAGTGCGGGACGTTGGGATCTACTGTAAAAGTTGTGGATAATTGCTTTTCATCCGCTTTGGTCGATAAAATATGAAACGTTTCAGAGATCGTATCTCGGATATTGAAAGGGATTTCGTGAAATTCAGTTTTACCGGATTCGATTTTGGAGAAGTCTAAAATGTCATTAATGATACGAAGCAGCGTTTCACCGCTCTTATGAATAATCTCTACGTACTCTTTTTGTTCATCGTCTAACGTTGTCGTTTGCAGCAAAAGGTCTGTCATTCCGATAACGCCATTCATCGGCGTCCGAATTTCATGACTCATCATCGCCAGAAATTCACTCTTCGCATTATTCGTATTCTCAGCTGTTTCCTTCTCAATCATTAATTTCTTCTGTTCGGTCATGTCCTTGGCAATGATATAGAACCCAACAATCATTTCGTTCATGATGATGGGAGCAATCGTCGTCAGTACTTCAACGATTTGACCATTGATTTGACAAATATGATCAATCTTCTTCTCCATGGAAGCATCGAATAGGGAATCGCTAAGGATTTGTTTCACATTGTTTTTGCCAACAAATCTGGAAAAAGGCATTCCTACGAATTCATTGTTGTAGAAACCTAACAACTCCTGTGCCCGCGTATTGCCATTAACAATAATTCCGTCCAAATCAAGAGAAATGACAGCATCATGAGTATGCATTTTCAGAGGTGTATAGCGATCAATAGATTCTTGAAGCTTTTGTTCAATGGACTTGAGCTGTGAAATATCCGTCATATGAACGATACCATACAGAGGAGGCCCGTTTTGAGTATCGCAAACGAATGTGAGTTGAACGGAAGTCCAGATGATGTCGCCATTCTTATGCAAATATCGGATATCCATGGTAAAAGAAGAAGCAAGACGAGCTAACAAGTTTTGAACTTGATCGGTGTAGGGGAGCCAATCATCAGGAAAGGTGATTTCACGAATGTTAAGCTTCTCAAGCTCATCTTCTGTGTACCCAAGAATCGAGCAATAAGCTGGATTCACTTTCAGTAGGGACCCGTTTAAGGATAAACAGGCAATCCCATGAGGAGAGAACTGAACCATCTGCTCGAAGAAACGATGTATATCGAGTTGTAAGCTGCTCATCATTAGCCCCCAATCATTTTACCCATATATAACCATCATAAGCCTTTTTTGAAACGAAAACGTTGTCAAGCAGCCAGGCGAACTAACGGAAATCTTCTGATTGGTTCTTTTTGTTGTATTGATTTCTGAAAACTTCGGGCGTCAAACCGACGGATTTGCGAAATGTCGAGATGAAGTGCGAAGCGTCGAGGAATCCGGTCGCGTCAGCGATTTGTTTCACCGTTTGATTAGGCTGGGCAATCAGCAATTCCTTGGATTTCTGTAAACGCAGCTGCAGTAAGTATTGGTAAGGAGAGAGGCCAAATGCTTTGCGGAACAATGTATTGACATGTTGAGAGCTTATGCCAAGCAGCTGAGACATCCATCCAAGCCCTACGTCGGAAGATGCGAAGCTATGCTCCAGCTCTAACAATAACGGTAGCAAGCGTTCGTGACTTTGGGAAAAGGATGCGCTTTTATTTACGTTGCCGTGCTTTTTGAGCAGAGTCAGGAATTGATATATTTCTAGTGAACCATTCATACCTGTGAAGTCATGGCTGTAGCGGTACTTTTCGTAATAGTATTCATGAATATTGGCGAGAGGAGTTTCCATACCCCAGCTAATTGATGTGGATAACGGTATCTCTAAGGCATATACAATGGAGGCAGCGAGTGCGCCATCGAAGGTTAAATACCACGTCGACCATTTGGCGGCCGTGATGTTATATTCATGGGGGACGCCCGCAGACAGGAGCATGCCTTGATTCTCACTTAGCTTGACAGATCTGCTTTCGAGGATGATCTCTCCGCTGCCCTCAATCGTTTGGAGCCAATGGAAGCAGGGATATCCTTCTTCCCGTTTGTAAAATTGCTGCTCATTTTCGTAACCGACTGTTTCCAGGATGAGAGGAAGCTTCCGATCCGTTTCTGTAATAAGGAAAAATTTTCTGTAATCGGTAGCCATCGCTCAGAGTGTCAACTCTTTCATTTTTTAATATATGATGCGTATTATCTTATATTTTAAAAGAAATTATTGTCTTGTACAATAAGAAGATAGTTGAAGAAATTTATACAACCTATAGAAGCGAGGAATTCAAGAGATGGCTAAAAAATTCATATATACACCGCCCGTAAACGGATACCCGGAATGGAACAATAATCCTCAGATTTTTCAATTGAATCGAATGGAAGCACATGCTACGTTAATGCCTTACAAGTCCGAAGATGAGGCACTAGCAGGAGTTCGTGAAGCGTCCGACTCTTACCAATCATTGAATGGAACCTGGAAGTTTCATTTTGCTGAGAATGCGCAAGGCCGTCCGCAAGAGTTCTACAAGAGCGACTATGATTGCAGCAGTTGGGCGGACATCGCGGTGCCTTCCCATTGGCAGCTGCAAGGGTTCGATTTTCCACAATACACGAATGTCATCTATCCTTGGGTGGGGCATGAAGATTTGAAGCCTCCATTTGCTCCGGTAAAGTATAACCCTGTGGGCTCCTATTCCCGCAGCTTTACGGTTCCGGCAGCATGGGCAGCTCAACCCGTATACCTGAGCTTTCAAGGGGTTGAGTCCGCTTTTTACGTGTGGGTAAACGGCGATTTGGTGGGCTTCAGCCAGGATTCGTTTACACCTGCGGATTTTGATATTACACCCTACTTGGTAGAGGGGGAGAATAAGCTTGCTGTAGAGGTTTACCGTTGGAGTGATGCGAGCTGGCTGGAGGATCAAGATTTCTGGCGGTTAAGCGGTATTTTCCGTGATGTTTATATGTATAGCACGCCGATCACGCACATTGCCGATTTCAAAGTGTTGACCGATCTGGGCGCTGACTTTAAACATGCGGATTTGCATATTCAAGCGAAAGTAACGAACTACGATGGTCTCGGCACAGGGACCCGCCGAATGGAAGCTGTTCTGTATGATGCTGAACAGAAGCCTCTCTGGGCTGCGCCGCTTTCCGCTCAAATTCAAGTAAGCGGTAAGGAGAAGCAAGATGTAAAATTATCAGTTAAGGTAGCTAAGCCAGCCCTATGGAGCGCTGAAAAACCAAATCTGTACACGCTGGTATTGAGCTTGAAAGACGAGAATGGCGCTTTGCTTGAAACAGAAAGCTGTAAAGTTGGCTTCCGCAAGTTTGAGATTCATGACGGCTTAATGAAAATCAATGGCGAGCGTATCGTATTCAAAGGCGTAAACCGCCATGAATTTGATGCAGACCGCGGTCGTTCTGTGGATAAAGAGAGTATGCTTGCCGATATCCTGCTGATGAAGCAATATAACATTAATGCTGTTCGTACTTCTCACTATCCGAACAACACGCACTGGTATGAGTTGTGTGATCAGTACGGGTTGTACGTGATTGATGAAACGAATCTGGAAACGCATGGCTCATGGCGCTATGGCCAGTTGGAAGACGATGAAGGGGATACGGTTCCGGGCAGCAAGCCGGAATGGACTGAAGCGGTTCTGGACCGCGCCAATTCCATGATGCAAAGAGACAAGAACCATGCTTCTATCGTGATCTGGTCGCTTGGGAATGAGTCATGGGGCGGAGACAACTTTGTTAAAATGCATGATTTCCTTCGTGAAGCGGATCCTTCCCGCGTCGTTCATTACGAGGGTGTAGCCAACTGCCGCGGTGCTTCAGAGGCAGCTTCGGATATGGAAAGTCAAATGTATACCAAAATTGAAGGCGTAGAAGCCTATGCAAAAAGTAACCCTAAGAAGCCATTTATTCTTTGTGAGTATAGTCATGCTATGGGGAATTCATGCGGCAACCTGTTTAAATATTGGGAGCTGTTCGAGAAGTATCCAGTGCTGCAAGGCGGCTTTATCTGGGACTGGATCGATCAATCCATTCGTACAACAACTCCGGACGGGGTAACGTATCAAGCGTACGGCGGCGATTTCGGGGATACACCGAATGACGGCAACTTCTGCGGCAACGGGATTATTTTCGCAGACCGCTCCGTATCGCCTAAGCTCTTTGAAGTGAAGAAGGTTTATCAGAATGTGAAGCTTGCAGCTCTGGACCTGACTCAAGGCCGAGTTTCGGTGAAAAATGAATTCTTGTTCACGGATTTAAGCGAGTTTGATTGGGTATGGACCGTTGAGCGTAACGGAATTGCGGTTGGGGACGCCAAGCGTGGATCATTTGCTGTAAAACCTGGCGAAACGGCTGAGATTGAAATCGCTGTGGATGCTTTGGAAGTGACCTTCCCGAAAGACGAGTTCGTTCTGACCATTTCACTTCAACTGAAGGAAGATACGTTATGGGCGCAAAAAGGGCATGAGATCGCTTGGGAGCAGTTCCTGCTGCCTAACCGTAAAACAGGTGCTCTTACTGATTTGGTTGTGCAGGCAGAAATCGCCGCGGCGGTTTCGGAGTCTCAAGCCGTTGAAATTGCAAAAACTGCAGAAACTATTGCACTAAAAGGCTCTAACTTCTCGCTTACGTTTAGCTTAGTGACCGGTGATATCACATCTTATGTGTACGAAGGCAGTGAGCTGTTCCTGACAGGTCCGGCACCTAATTTCTGGCGTGCCTACACGGACAACGACCGAGGCAATCAGCACCACATCCGTTGTGCGCCATGGCAAGCAGCAGGAAGCGGAAGAAAGCTGCAATCGCTCCAGGTGAAGTCCACATTGGATGGCCGTGCGGAAGTTCATGTTTACTTCGAGCTTGCGACAGCGCCTGTTTCCACGGTGAAATTGACGTATACGGTTTCCTCCAATGGCGAGGTGGAGGTTCATATGGCGCTTGTTCCGGGTGTGAATCTGCCGGAGATTCCGGAAGTCGGCGTACTCTTCGAGCTAGACCGTTCCTTCCAGCAGCTTAGCTGGTACGGACGTGGTCCACATGAGAACTACTGGGATCGCGCAGTTGGCGCTAAACTGGCTATTCACAGCGGTACGGTTGAGGAACAGTTCGTACCGTACTTACGCCCGCAGGAATGCGGCAATAAAACGGATGTGCGCTGGGCGACGTTGACAGATTCGAACGGGCGAGGACTTCGCATTACAGGACTTCCTACCGTTGAATTGAATGCTCTGCCTTATTTACCTTCCGAGTTGGAAGCTCATGACCATACGTATAAGCTGCCTGCTAGCGACAAAGTCGTGCTGCGGGTGAATTATAAGCAGATGGGCGTCGGCGGGGATGACAGCTGGGGGGCAAGAACACACCCAGAGTTCACCCTGTATGCCAATCGTACCTATGCGTATTCATTCACGTTTAAAGGAATTTAAGTGATTTATTTCAAATGAAAAGTGCCACTTCATCTACAGGTTTGCTGTAGTTGGAGTGGCACTCTTTTTGTCTTAATGTGACATAGCTGCTTCGGTTTCTTGTGTTGGATCCAGCTTCTCTTTGCTCATCGCGATGGCACAAACGAAGGCAAGAACAGCAGGAAGTATAGTCCAAGCAAAGGTGAGAACGATGGAAGACGATAATGCGGTTGTGATTTTCTCTAGAACTGGCGCAGGAATCTCCATTCGTTTCGCGGGATCAAGCAGCGTATGCGAGTCTCCAGTTGGTATTGCAGCTCCCGTTTGACCTTGACCTGCAAAGACATCCGTCAATTTTCGAGTAAAAGCATGACTCTGAACAATTCCGAATACGGTGATACCCAGCGTCATCCCCAAGGAGCGGAGGAAGTTCAGTGTTGAGGAGGCTGAACCACGCTGCCGTACATCAAACAGATGAATGGCTGCATTACTTAATACCGAGAAGGAAGCACCGATACCAAGTCCGATAATAATCATGTAGATCGTGACAAGCCAACGAGAGGATTCTGGCGATAACGTAGTCAAGAGAGCCGTTCCGACAATAAGGAGGAAGGTCGTTGGAATCATAATCGCTCGATAACTCATTTTATTCATTAAGAAACCGCCGCCTGTTGCCGTTACAACGGAGCCTAACATCATAGGCAGAAGAACTAAGCCAGAATTGGTTGCGGACCCGCCTAAGACACCTTGAATGAAAATGGGGATATAGACAGATGCTGTGATAAAAGCTGCGCCGCTAAAAATGGCAACGGCATTGCTTGATGCATACAAACGATTTTTGAACATCGCAAAAGAGATAATAGGTTCGGCAGCGCGACGCTCTACGAAGACGAAGATGATTGTCAATACCGCAAACAGAGCGAATAAACCAAGGATAAACGCTGAATCCCAAGCGTATTCCTTGCCGCCTAATTCGAGAGCGAACATGAGGGAGACGATGGCACCAACAAGTGTAAAAGCGCCCCACCAATCGATCCTCTGTTTAGAATGTTCAACGGATTCGCGATAGAAGAAAGCAACAAAAACAAGGGAGATCAAACCAAGAGGCAGGTTAATGTAAAATACCCATTTCCAGTTCACATAATCTGTGATGTAAGCGCCAAGAAGTGGTCCGAATATGCTAGACATGCCGAATACAGCTCCGAACAATCCACCAAGTTTACCGCGGCTCTCTATCGGAACGGCATCGAACATAATCGTGAAAGCAACCGGCAGCATGGCGCCGCCGCCGATACCTTGAATTGCGCGATAGACACTGAGCTCTATAATCGAACTTGCTGTTCCACAAAGAATAGAACCAAGCATGAACACGATAACACCAAAGATGAAAAACTTTTTGCGTCCATACATATCGGATAGTTTGCCGAATATCGGCATGCCGGCCATTTCCGCCACCATATAGGCCGAAGTGACCCAAACGAATTTATCCAATCCGCCTAATTCACCGATGATGGTGCCCATGGCTGTGGCTACAATGGTATTATCCATGGCAGCCATTAGGATACCCAGCAATAGCCCGGCGATGACAATACCTAAGCCTTTGTTTTTGTTCTGCGCTACCATAATGATTGTTTTCCTCACTTTCTCTGAATCCGATTTAATTTATTTTCTATAGGTGAGTTCCTAAATGATCGTAACATGACTTAAGTTGGCTTTAAACCCTTTTAACAAAGCATAGGTGCCTCTATCCATCTTGGCGCCATCAAAAATTGTTTTTTTGACATCAGCTTTGAAGGAACAGCTTTGAAATGTGGCATTTCGAAACGATGTTCCTTTGAGATCTGAATGATGAAAAGTAGTTCTTGTAAAGATTAGGTTATCCATACATACACCAGTTAAATCGCAAGAACGGAACTCTACAAGGTGTAACGTACAATTCTTGAAGCTGGCTCCTCTAAGATTGGATTTCGAAATCTTCGCTCCTGTCAAATTAGAACTGTCGAACTTTACCCGATCTAAGTTGCTGCACTTAAAGGAAGCATTGGTTAAGTCTGAATGGCTGAAATCGGAATCCTGAAGATTGCTGTAATTGAACTTGCCATCATGGACTTGGATAGACTTTAGGTCGGATTTTTGCAAATTCTGCATAGAGAAATCAATGCCAATGATTTGTTGGAGCTTCGTGGTGTTTGCATGAATGCTTTCGATCAACTCGGATATTTCGCCGATGGAAGCAATCGTCCTTTGAAAGGCAGCTTCTTCATCGAAGCCATCTTTTTGCAGATCTTGGAGTCTTTCCTGCAAATCAGTTAAAAGCTCTTCTTTTAATTCCTGGATGGGTCTCAAATCTTCATAATGTGAAAAAACATCATTCAAATAAGCAATGAGCCTCGGGTTTGGTTTCATCCATCATACCGCCTTTCTAAATGAGCAAATCGAGAATGGTCTTCGCATGTTCCCAATTTAACTTGTTGATTTTAAAAGCTTCTTTGCCCTTATCGGTAATGCGATAGTACTTTCTACGGCCGCCTTGCGTTTCATCCCCCCAGTAAGAGGTAATGCTTTCTTCCTGTTCTAATCGCTTGAGACTGGAGTACATGGTTGCTTCTTTCAGTTCATATTCCCCGCCTGAAGTAACTTGCACCAGCTTTGAAATTTCATAGCCATATTTATCTCCGGAAATTAAAAGCTTGAGAATAATACTGTCGGTGTGTCCTCGAATGAGATCGGACGTTATTTTCAAGTCAACGATAATCCTCACCTCCTATATTATAATATACAAGAAAATACTATGTCTGTCAAAGTAATTTTATTTTCGTTACACATATAGGTATGAGCTCGGTTTGACCAGATGCACAGACGGTGATAACTTAAGAATGAAACATCATTCGAAATCAGTTACTGTTAAAATGAGAGGTGGCATTCATTGTGGTAATCAATCCGGCACAAACGATTGTAGGCTTAGTAGGAACAGGTGTCATGGGCAAAAGTATGGCAGGCCATTTTATTCAAGCAGGCTACGAGGTACATATATATAATCGAACGAAATCCAAGGCTCAGGAGCTGATAGATCAGGGTGCTCATTGGCAGGATTCACCAGGACAATTAGCGCAGCAATGTGATGTGATTATTACAATGGTAGGCTTCCCAAATGACGTAGAAGAGATTTATTTAGGCGAAAATGGTATTCTTTCTAACACTAAGCCAGGCAGCTACGTAATTGATATGACAACGTCTAGTCCAATGCTGGCCAAACAGATTTATGAAAAAGCACTCGCGCATCAAGTGTTTTCACTAGATGCACCCGTTTCAGGCGGAGATATTGGAGCTAAGGAAGCGAGACTATCGATTATGGTTGGGGGCTCACGTGAAGCTTTTGATGCCATGCTGCCGCTTTTTGAGAAGATTGGCACCAATATTGTCTACCAAGGAGAAGCGGGTGCAGGTCAGCATACGAAAATGTGCAACCAAATCGCTATTGCAAGTAATATGATGGGCGTTGTTGAAGCGCTGGTATATGCGAAGAAATCAGGACTCGAACCTTCGACTGTTCTCAAAAGTATTGAGTCGGGCGCGGCGGGCAGCTGGTCCTTAAGTAACCTGGCACCGCGCATCATCGCTGGGAATTTTGCGCCTGGCTTTTATGTGAAGCACTTCATCAAAGATATGAAGATCGCGCTTCAATCTGCCGAAGAGATGAAGGTGGAGCTGCCAGGACTTTCGCTGGCGAAATCCCTTTATGAGCAGCTAGCAGCGAGCGGCGAAGAAGACAGCGGTACTCAAGCGCTGTTTAAGATTATTGATAAGTAGCTCAAAATGATGAGCTATTGAAGGAGGCATCCCGTGAGGGATGTTTTTTTTTAGATAGCGCGCCTAGCCAAGCTAGACACAACTAATCGATGAAAGTTCAATCGAGGTAAGAGCCAATTCGCCTCGTAGCTGACAGGCAACTGGTGGAGAGATCCTAAACGTCCGGTTTGATGCAGGGGGAGCTGGAAAAGTAAAAGGAGGGCTTTCACCCTCCAATAAAATTTCAGTTCTCTACTCTACTAAGAATTTATATGTTTTATGGTTTGGGGTGAGCGTAGCTTACCCCTATTTAATTGGGCCGCCGAGGAAACGGATGTATTCATCGCTAAAGTGCGGGGAGTGCATGGAAGTGACTTGTTAGTGAGATAAACACGCTTAAAATCGGAGGATCCGTCAGAAACCTCCGAATGTCTGCTGAGGCGATGAAATTCATCGCTAAAGTGTGGGAATGGAGCTATAGCGCAGTGAGAGGTCGAAAATGCACTTTTCAGATGCTCTAAGTAAAGTAGCTTGTTGCGTCCTGAGAAGGCAGAAAAGGCTGTCTCGGAGTATCGAACTGAGCGAAAGTGTCCTGAGACGTCTGAAAAGGACTTCTCAACTGCTGAAAGCAGGCAAGTTAGCGGGTTTGCAACCTGAGAAGGCATAAAGGGGCGTCTCAGAGGCTCGAAAAGAGCGAAAGTAGAGCGAGACGTCAGAAAAGGACTTCTCAACTGCTGAAAGCAGGCAAGTTAGCGGGTTTGCAACCTGAGAAGGCATAAAGGAGCGTTTCAGAGGCTCGAAAGGAGCGAAAGTGGTGCGAGACGTCTGAAAAGGACTTCTCAACTGCTGAAAGCAGGCAAGTTAGCGGGTTTGCAACCTGAGAAGGCATAAAGGGACGTCTCAGAGGCTCGAATGGAGCGAAAGTGGCACGAGACGTCTGAAAAAGACTTCTCAACTGCTGAAAGCAGGCAAGTTAGCGGATTTGCAACCTGAGAAGGCATAAAGGGGCGTCTCAGAGGCTCGAATGGAGCGAAAGTGGCGCGAGACGTCTGAAAAGGACTTCTCAACTGCTGAAAGCAGGCAAGTTAGCGGGTTTGCAACCTGAGAAGGCATAAAGGGGCGTCTCAGAGGCTCGAATGGATCGAAATTGTCCTGAGACGTCTGATGAAGACCTCTCAACTGCTGAGAGGAGGCAAAGCAGTAGGATTTATGATTTGAACAGTATTACAAAGTTTAAGAGTTAATATTTAACTTGGTTATTAGCTTCTCAGATCGCCTGTGTATTCTTGTGAATCTTGTAACCTCTAACGCATTTTATACCATCACCAGCTGGCTTAAGGAGTGATTTTTCAGACATCGATTTAAGAATTCGGCAAGCTTTTCTTGAACTGAGTTGAAGTAATTGGCTTACGTCACTTGGATTAAAACTCTTCCAATCGTCAAAGCCAACGAATTATTTCCTTCTCTATGTAATCGGTTTTAAATTCTGATAAAGACGTCCCACCAAGGTAACGACCCATAAACTGCTGTAGGGTTTGTTGATGGAGGAAGCGAGCTGAAAGCGTGCGCGGGCGCGCCCGGAGGGGAACCAAGCACTTCCTTACCCTGTGATAACCGCAGCATCATATCATGACAGGTTCTCGAATACATATGAATAAGGGAAATGGAAGGTTGTCACATACATAATCCTGTAAGCGATGAAAGCGCTATGCGCAGAGTTCCAACATTTTACTGAAGAGGTGATTCGAAAATGAGTACAGAAAAAAACAAGCTTACGACCAGCTGGGGAGCTCCTGTTGGGGACAACCAAAACTCGATAACGGCGGGTTCGCGGGGGCCAACGTTGATTCAAGATGTCCACCTTTTAGAGAAACTAGCACACTTTAACCGAGAACGCGTACCTGAGCGAGTCGTTCATGCCAAAGGGGCGGGAGCGCACGGCTATTTGGAAGTGACACAAGATTTGACGAAGTATACGAAAGCGAGCTTGTTCTCAGAGGTAGGTAAGCGTACACCGTTATTCGTTCGATTTTCGACCGTGGCGGGTGAGAATGGTTCCTCGGACACAGTCCGGGACCCGCGCGGATTCGCTGTGAAATTTTATACGGATGAAGGCAATTATGACTTGGTCGGCAATAATACGCCTGTATTTTTCATTCGCGACGCGATCAAATTCCCTGACTTTATTCATACACAGAAAAGACACCCCCAAACCCACTTGAAAAATCCAAATGCTGTCTGGGATTTCTGGTCATTATCTCCTGAATCTTTGCATCAAGTGACGATACTGATGTCCGATCGCGGAATTCCCGCAACGCTGAGGCATATGCATGGATTTGGCAGTCACACATTCAAATGGGTAAATGCCGAGGGTGAAGGCGTGTGGGTGAAGTATCATTTTAAAACCGAACAAGGCGTTCAGAACTTAGCTCCAGATGTTGCTGCACAGCTCGCGGCCGACAATCCGGATTATCATACCGAGGACTTGTTTAACGCGATTGAAAAAGGCGATTTCCCTACTTGGAAGCTATGTGTACAGATCATGCCGCTGGAAGATGCGAATACTTACCGTTTTGATCCATTCGACGTCACGAAAGTTTGGTCACAGAAAGACTACCCTTTAATTGAAGTTGGGCGTATGGTGCTGGATCGCAATCCAGAAAATTATTTTGCTGAGGTGGAACAAGCCACATTTTCGCCAGGGACACTCGTGCCAGGAATCGATGTTTCACCAGATAAAATGCTGCAAGGTCGATTGTTTGCTTATGGGGATGCACATCGGTATCGGGTAGGGGCTAATCATCAGACCTTGCCAATTAATCGCCCGCGGAGTGAAGTGAATAACTATCAGCGTGATGGTCAAATGCGTGCCGATAACAATGGTGGGGGTTCTGTTTATTACGAGCCGAACAGCCTTGGCGGACCAAAGGAAACGCCTGCGGATAAACCGGCACCCTACGAGGTGTCTGGGTCGGCGGACAGTGTTGCCTATGATCATCATGATCATTACACGCAACCAGGTGATTTATACCGCTTGTTAAGTGAAGAGGAACGTACTCGTCTTGTTCAAACGATTGTTGGTGCAATGAAACCGGTAGAGTCGGATGAAATTAAGCTCAGACAGATAGGTCATTTCTATAAGGCAGATCCCGAATATGGGATCCGTGTGGCAGAGGGTCTTGGGTTGTCCATACCGGAATGAAGTGAATAGTGAGAGGCAGCTACCTTTTCGCAACAAAAGGATAGCTGTCTTTTTTCTATGACATATGCTGTAGGGAGCAAGGCATAATCCGAAGAGGTGATCAAGGTGGGGACTCGTCTATTATCCGAGCAGCTTGTGAGAAATCGCTTTCCGCATTTAAGATATATCAGAATTCATACGCCTGAAAAGCATAAAGCGACGATCTACGCTTGGAATGGAGATTTGTATTTACCCGACAAGGATGTTCAAATCCTACAACATTATGCAAGCGGTTACTTATATCCCTATGTCAACTTTCAAGTAAAGGCATATAGCGCGGTTCAACCCGATAAAGTTCCACAACTGAAAGAGATACCGGCAGCTATCATCGAAACAGCGATGCGCAGAAACTTGAATCAATATAGCATCTTAGAGGCGATAAACCGATTATTTCCGTATGGTCGTTTAACATTTAACAGATATCAAGCTGCGGATAGTATCATTCATTTTGATTTTCATGCCATTAGATTGCTCCATGATAAGGAAAAAAAGGTCATGTACGATTATTTGCAAGAATTGATTCCACTAGGTTCCTATTGTAAAGTGACTTTTTATTAAGGCTAATAGCTGGAGCGTTCCTCAATACGGAACTCACTTTCATCCCTCAAATAACTCGTTTCGCCAATCTTTACGTAATGAGTCGTATATTTTTCGATCACGCCTGCAGCAATGAAGACAGGAATATCATCCGCTGTATGTTGAATGACTGCTACTGTAACTTGAGATAGCGCAGCCGCGAATAATTCCATATCCGTTGACAGTGTCTTGTTCATTGGGCTTTTCACCTCCGTGCTCCTTGTCTCGTTAAGCCATTCCTCTGATTCTAGCACAGGAATATTAACGTTAAAAGAGCCAGGAACAGTTCAAGCAGCTTTCAAGTTAAAAAGCTATCGAATCATACCGTAATCACGAATTGTGGTATCAACTTCTACTCGGATATCGGCACGGGGGTAAATGGATTTCCAATTCAAATTGTTCCATTTCTCATAACTCATACTGTTACGGACGTAAGTGCCAATACCCAAGTTATCCCCGCCGCTGCGCTGCACATGGCTAACTATCGTTTGTAATTGTTCGCGAATGGCTTCAGACAAATCCTGATCCAAATTTTTTTGCTCTTCCGCTTTTTTGAATGTCGATTTTCCTGTATATTCCAAAATAATGCCGCTTAAGCGAATACGGATAACGACTTGGGGAACGGTCCTTGCACGTTCCTGTTTGTTTACAATCACTTCTCTTTTGCTCGCGATTGAACTAATCATCGCACTTTCTTTCTGTCCCGATGAACGATCCATGAAAGTAATATCGAACTCACCCATTTTTAGGCTTTTATTAAGAATAGAAAACATGACGGTTTGTTCTGCACTGATTTTGCCCATGTAACGATCTTTCTTGAAAAGGGCAATCCCGTCGATTTCAACATTATCACCGTTCACGACAAGCATAGGAGCGATTGGATCAGTACCATCGTCATAATAGTCACGTACGAAACTGTAGAGAGATACGTCAGGAACCTCATGGATTTTGGCCTCTTGGGTTAATAACTGATCAATATGATTTCCGACGGATCGTATTTGAGCATATTTATGGGTCAACATGTCTACAGCACTGCCGTTAACTACGACAATTTTCAGCTTTTCTCCAACGGTATAATCGCGGCGATAGGAATCAAGTTCCTTCCAAATCCCCTGTTTAGCCAAGTCTTTCCCGAACACCATACTTCTCAACTGCCCTGAAACAAGGACTTTGTCAATTTTACGGGACAATTTGCTCCGCCCATCTTTAGGGGATTCAGCTATGGTTTGTAAAATGTCTGCTTGCTGTTTGTCCAGAGTTCCAGCTGACGGGATGGAGATAGCAATAGACACTTCCGTTTCAGAAGGTTTTCCATTCTCTTCATACACGGTGTCCATAGCAACGGCATCAGACATGCCTAATTTCTCAATGCGATTTTGTTCGACACAACCGGTGAGACACAATAGTACGACAACCATAACCCAGCTACGCATAATTCCGCCCTCGATATTTGTTAATTAACAGGACTACCAATAGAAAGATCGGCAGCAAGAAAGCAACACCAGCTTCAGATAATCCAAACAAACCTAACCAATGTTCTGTCTTTTCAAGCGCTGAAGGTATGACAAACAAGGCGGCTAATGGGAAAATTGCAAAAATAACATAAGGGATCCACTGCTTGTTTGAAGCAGGCAGGAGCCATTTTATCGTTTCAATAGCTGCCCAAGCGTATAGGGTATTCGTAATGAGAACTCGCAACAAAGTTATATTAAACACGAGATCATCGATTCGTTTCACAAAGGGGAGTTCCACATACGAGAGCATATTGAGTATAGGATACTTCATATGCTGAAGTTGATGCAGGCTGAAAAAGCCAAAGGAGACAAATGCAGTTAACGTATAAGTAAATGTGGTGATAAGATTTGCAATTTGAAAAGCACGAATCAAGTGTGTTTTCTCGCTAGCGTAAGGAAACAGCAAAAGGCAAAGTTCATAACCCAGAAAGGCTATGTAAACCTCAATCCATCCTTTGAATGAGTGAGTGGCATCCTTAAACCAGAAGGTAGTCATTCGCGATAGATCAAAATCTTTATAGGCATAATTAAAAAGAAAAATATTCCAAATAATGAAATAAAAACAAATAACCGCGGTACTGGAGATACTCATAATGCCCTTAGTTAAAAGTAAGAAAACAAGAATCTCGAACAAAATATACAAATAGGCGGGGTGGAGCGAGGGGAATGATAACGATTTTAGAATTAAAATATATTCTTTACCAACCAAGCTGCCTAGAATTGCCCATAATCCAGCTAGAACCCCGAAAAAAGGAACTAAAATGAATTTCGGTAAAGCGGATTGTGAAATTTCGAAAATAGATCTTCCTTTAGCAAATCGATAAACGAATGAAATGAGCAATAGATTGAAAGCGGCGACGGATGAACAGATAAGTAAAGCTACCCACCCATTTGTACCGATATTCTCAGATAATAGCCGAGGAAGGCTGAATACGACGACACCAGTTTGAGCGAAGTTTGCCATAATGGTGGTCTGATAAAATGGAAGCTTAGCACGCATGAGTGTCTCCTTCATTCGTTCGGATTATTGGTGGGAGGCTTTTTGAGTTTGGTCAAAACTTGTATGGGTGCTCGGATAATAAGTTCTAACCAACGACTTGGTTTCGACGGTGCAATTGGGTATAAATAAGATATGCCAAACATGTTAAACCCCGAAAGTTGAATAATAATAAAGCTGAGTCCAAATATCAGGCCGAAATTTCCAAGGAGACCGGCCATCACAATGATCGCAAATCGCAGCAAGCGGATGGAAGAGCTCATGATATAGCTTGGTATGACGAAGGAAGCGATAGCCGAAATAGCTACCGAGATAATGAGGATATTGCTTGTAATACCAGCCTGAACGGCCGCTTGTCCGATGACGATCCCGCCGACGGTACCGATAGTCGGACCGATTTTGGTAGGTAAACGTGCGCCTGCTTCACGAAGCAGCTCGATGGTCATCTCCATGACAATAGCCTCTAAAAGAGGCGAGAATGGCACTTTGTTACGGGATTCCATTAAATTTAACAGCAGGGATGGTGGAATCATTTCATAATGATAAGTAACTAAAGAAACATAAAATGCAGTGAAGCAAAGTGTGATGAATAAGGCAATGAAGCGTAGAATACGAACCGCAGAGGCAACGGCCCATGGTTGATAATAATCGTCAGGCGATGAGAAAAATTCAATAAACGAGGTTGGTGCGCTGAAAGCAATTGGACTCCCGTCGAGCAGCCCCACTATTTTGCCGCTTGTCAGCTTGTCAGCCATATGATCAGGTCGTACACTTGTCAGGAATTGAGGGAAAATCGATAGTTTGTTAGGTGTTAAGTGTTGCACGAGTGTATTCGTATCATAGATTGTTTGGATATCAAGGTTTTCAATCATTTGGCTTAATTGCTGCACTTGTGTGGGATCGGCTAGTTCCTCCAAATAAAGCAGAACCATCGTCGTTCCTGTTCTTGTACCGATGGTGAAGGTGATCGCTTTTAATCCAGAGTCCTTGATACGCCTCCGAATCAAAGACAAATTTGTGCTTAGCGATTCGGTGAATGAGTCCATGGGACCATTAATGACGCTTTCAGTCTCTGAATTTTGAATGGATCGAGATTCAGGCGCGTAAGCTTCGTGTAAGTAGCCCCTATTTCTATAATAAATAGCGATATTGCCAGCCAAAATGCCAGTAACGAGTTCGCTTGCTTGCGGCTTATGTTTATAGGATGATTGGCTCAGGATAGCGACCATATCGGCATCTTTGTCACTGAAAGGCTCTACGGCATCTTTTCTTAAAGCCTCTGAGCTGACAAGGTGACTGAAATAAATGATATCGATTTGCTGTAGCGGGAGATGCAGATGAGATAAATCCGAGCAATCACTGAGCAATTGCAAAGTTTGCTCTAGCAGACTATGATCACTCTTCAAGTCTCCGTTCATGCTAACCGTTCTCCTTTCCCGCTGTGGATATGGATTACCCAATATTTCCATTCTTTATTATGGTTCTTTTTCGAATGCACTATTCGAGTTGACGGAAAATATCCCAACTAAGTGTCTTATTTTTTTCCATACATTGCCTAGTGGGTTGAATCATATGTTATCATGATAAATGAATATGTGATTAAGTGAATGAACCAAGAGTTATTCAAAAAAGGAGCTCAAATCTATATGATCAAACATTCCCCCTACATTCTGCTAGTTCTCGCCACATGTATATGGGGAGGCAATTTTGTTGCTGGCAAGGCGCTTGTTCTTCACATTCCGCCGATTACGCTGGCTGCATTACGTTGGAGCATTGCTTTTATTTGTCTTCTTCCTTTCTTCGGTAGGCAGGCTTGGCAGCTAAGAACTGAATTTCTCCGCAGCTGGAAAATGATCCTTTTTCTGTCCGCAACCGGTGTGGCAGGATTCAATACGTTAACCTATGTGGCAGTCCAATATACGGGTTCGATTAATGCATCGTTAATGAATTCGGCCACACCCATCATGGTTGTACTTTTAACCTGGTTAGTTATGAAAGAGCGCTTCGCTTGGTCGGCTTTACCTGGAATTTTGGTGTCCATGGCTGGTGTGAGCTGGATTATTAGTCGGGGGAGTGTGTCCGCGCTGTTGAGTCTTTCCTTTAACAAAGGCGACCTGTTCATGCTAGTGGCCGTTCTGTGCTGGGCTCTATATTCGGTGGGTATGAAAAAGATGTCAGGGCGATTCCCATCCAGTCCTTTTTTACTGATTCAAATGACTGTGGCCTTAGTGCTGCTGCTTCCGCTTTCGGCAGTGGAATGGGCGCTGAAATCGCCACACGTTGATTGGAGTCCGCCTCTTGTAACAGGTCTTATTTATATTGGTTTGTTTGCTTCGATTGTTGCTTTCTTGAGCTGGAATCGAGCCATTGAGCTTGCTGGGCCTCAGCGTTGTGCGGGTTTTCTGAATTTGATTCCGATGTTCAGTGCCATTTTTGCAACTGCTTTTACCGGGGAAGCGTTAAGGATGTATCATCTTTTAGGGGCTATATGGATCGTGGTTGGGGTATATATCACGAATTATGCAATTAAGAAGCAGCAAATGAAAGGCGCAAGAATAGAGATAGCCAAAACCTAGCGGAGCTTCCGCTAGGTTTTTTACATGAATCGATTTTCTTCAAATGATTGAAATGAATATGATTATGATTGGTAAAGCATACTAAACACAATCACATATATACAAAAGGGGCGTAATAAGATGCTTGTAACCAAAGGTTCCCAAAAATTTTTAGTTTTAACTGTAGCGACCATGTCTATATTTATGTCAGGATGTACAGCTAACCCAAATAACGTTAAACAGCAAGGTACACCAATCAAACAGCAACAGGTTCAACAAACAAGTAATGAAGATAATCGCATCCAAATAGCGAATGAAGCGGCAGCTAAAATTGCAAAGCAAGACAGCGTAAAACAAGCAAATGTGCTGGTAACCAAAAGAAATGCCTATGTTGCAGCTGTGCTAAAAAACGACCAACCATTAACACGGGATATAGAAGACCAAATTGCAAATCAAGTCAGATCAACGGATCCGAATATCCAGAATGTTTACGTCTCAACAAATCCAGATTTGGCGAACCGCTTCAATACTTATGTACTTGATGTTCAACAAGGAAGACCTGTTGCAGGTTTTGTTGAACAGTTTAGTGAGATGGTATCTAGAGTTTTTCCTAACGCCAAATAATTTCTTATTAGGGATGGAAATATTTTATGAGCAGGCAGTCGGCATTTTTACTGGCTGCCTGCTCGTTTTCGGGCAGGGCTCGTCCAGTATGTTCTGAATTGTCCAAGGAACGGGCGCTAGCCGTGTTTGGCATTGCAAAAGATAAGATTCTTTTATTTCTGTTACCAGCATATGAATCAGACAAGCCTTTTACAGGAGCTGGTTTGTTTGCCTTCGTTACAAAAACACGTTGTAATCATTTTGGGAAGTTTACTGATCTCAATGGGTATTAATTTTTTTCTGATGCCTTTTAAGGTACTAGATGGCGGGCTCATTGGAATTGCCCTTATTATCAATTATTTGTTTGGACTCAAAGTGGGACTTATTATGTTTTTGTGCAGCATTCCTATTTTTATATTGGTATGGTTCCATTACAGTGACATGTTTTACAACAGCATTTATGGGTTGTTTTTTTCTTCATTCGTTATCGATTTTTTAGTGCCATACCGTGATCTTTTCTTATATTATGTGGATTTAACAGCATTCAGCAGTTCCTTGATCGGCGGATTTATTGTGGGTACTGGAATAGGAATTATGCTGCGTTATGAAACCAGTACCGGAGGGACGGATTTGCTGGCTCAATATTTTTCAAAGTGGGTTCCTATAAATGTGGGAATAATTATTTTTATAATCGATGGTATGATTATCTGCCTTGGAGGACTACTGCTTTCGGCTGAAACATTTCTGCTCTCCATCCTTACAATTACCGCAGGCGGGATAGCTACTAGTCTTTGTACGATGAAATTGAAATAGCACTGGAGTGCCAAAAAACTGCGTCCCCTACAACCGTAGAGAACGCAGTTTTTTGTTTTTATCTATTTTCTTCAAATGTGCATGATTGCGGTGGAGGAGATTAATAGTGCCGATAGCGTCTGAAGCCTATCTTTCAACCAAAATATATTAAACTTAGCGTAATAATCGGGATAATCGGGATGATCGGGATTGAATTGGACGTACATCCTACATTATAAGAGATAATGAGAGAAAAGATTAAATCTTTTGATTGGACAATAAGTGATCTTTAGTTCAAAATAGAATTAAGTGCAGGGGAGGTCAGCCAACATGCCGATGAATAACTTTCGTCATTTACTACGTATTTTTTGGACGTTTCTTCGTATCAGTCCACTTACATTCGGTGGTGGTTATGCCATGCTACCTGCTATCCAAAGAGAAGTTGTCGTTACGAACAAGTGGATGACCGACGATGAGATGTCGGAACTGCTTGCTATTTCAGGTGCCGCTCCAGGCGGTGTAGGCGTTAATGTATCAGCTTTAGTAGGGTATCATTTGGCAGGAATAAGAGGAGCAGTAGCAGCCGTCATCGGCATTACGCTTCCTACTTTTTTTATTGTGATACTCCTGAGTATCATTTACTCATTTCTTCAAGGTTATCCCAAAATGCAAGCCATTATGGAAGGTATCCATGCCGCTATTGTAGGATTGATCGCTGCCGCTGCTTACAAAATGGCGAAATCCTCAATTATAGATAAAATGACGCTAATAGCCACAGTTTGCACCGTTCTTCTGCTGCTCTTCCTACCGATTTCACCTATTTTAATGATTATATTCGGTCTATTGGTCGGGATTGCCGTTGTTTTCCTGAAACAACGCTGGGGAATGAAGAACCCGATCAAGAAGCAAGAGGACTCTATGTCAGGGGACAAAAGCAATCGTACTGCCGACTTTTACTTCGCAGACGGGATTTGAGGAATGAGGTGGATTATGCTCTTAAGTTTGTTTATTACTTTTTTTAAAATTGGCATTATCTCCTTCGGTGGCGGTTACGCCATGATACCTGTTATCCAGCGCGAGGTGGAGAGGCATCAATGGCTCACTTCAGATGATTTTAATAACGTTATATCCTTAGCTGGTACTGGACCCGGGCCTATAGCAACGAATAGTGCCACTTTAATCGGTTTTCATACAGCCGGTGTACCTGGTGCTATTGCAGCTACGCTAGGAATGGTGCTGCCTTCACTCATCCTTATTATTGTATTAGCCGCTTTCTTGTATAAATGGCACGCGAATAAATGGTTTAAATCTTCTTTCTATGGTTTGAAACCAGTCGTAACAGGCTTTATCATTTTTGCAGCGATACACTTCGGGTGGTCGGGGTTAGGTTCAGTGAAGTACCAAATATCATGGGACCAAATTGCGACGGTGCTTATTGCGGTAGGTGCCTTTCTGGCAATTATTAAATATAAGCTGCATCCTTTTATGGTCATCGTATTTGCGGGTGTTATGGGCATTGTTTTTTTTCAGTAATTTATTAAGCATCTTCTTACAGGACTCTCTTTTCATTCCTTCAGATGGAGTGAAAGAGGGTTTTTTCGTATTATTGTGTATTATTTGTGTCGAATAGTGATAAAAAAATATTTTACGTGCTATAAACAATATTATATTCACTTATTTCGTTATATAATGTACACTATATAATAAATAGAACACACTATATAAATAAGCCTTATTGAAGAGAGGAATGGGAGAATGAGCATAGAACTAAAGGTTGAACAGCTAAGAGCAGGTGCCACCCACAATAATTTGTCAGTGTCAGAGCTAATGAGAATGAGCATCGAGCGCAAAGAAGGATCTTTCGCATCTTCCGGAGCGCTTCAAGTGAACACTGGTAAGTATACAGGGCGTTCTCCCAAGGACAAATACATTGTAAATGAGGCTTCAGTAACTGATCATATCGATTGGGGAGCTGTGAATCAGCCGATGTCGGAGCAGCAATTCGAGCGGCTGTATCAAAAAGCGCAAGACTACATGGCGACGAAAGAATTATTCATCTTTGATGGTTTTGCAGGAGCAGATTTGGCATACAGGCTGCCGATTCGAGTTGTCAATGAGTATGCTTGGCACAATTTGTTCGCCCGACAACTGTTTATTCGTCCGAGTAAGATTGAACTGATGGCACATAAGCCTGAGTTCACAGTCATTGCTCTGCCGGGGTTAAAAGCCGATCCACTCACTGACGGTACCAGGTCAGAAACTTTCATCTGTCTCTCCATGGAGAAAAAGATCGTACTGATTGGTGGTACGGAGTACGCGGGTGAAATGAAGAAATCCATTTTCAGCGTTATGAATTATATCTTGCCTGGTCAAGATGTTCTACCTATGCATTGCTCGGCCAATGTTAGTGAAGAAGGAAATGTAGCCTTGTTCTTCGGGTTATCTGGCACGGGGAAAACGACACTTTCGGCTGACCCGAATCGCCGTCTCATTGGCGATGATGAACACGGCTGGTCAGAGACGGGTGTGTTTAATTTCGAGGGAGGCTGCTACGCAAAATGCGCTGGCCTTACCGAGGAGAAGGAACCGCAGATTTGGCAGGCCATCCGATTCGGCACTGTTTTGGAGAATGTGGTGATTGATCCAACGAGTGGCGTTGCCGATTACGGCAATACGCAGATCACGGAGAATACACGTGCAGCCTATCCGTTGGAGTATATCCCAGGAGTTAAGATTCCTGGAACCGCTGGTCATCCTGATGTCATCATGTTCTTGACGGCAGATGCTTCCGGAGTTCTGCCTCCCATATCCAAGCTGACGAAAGAACAAGCGATGTACCACTTCTTGTCTGGCTACACGTCAAAGCTCGCAGGTACGGAACGCGGAGTTACGGAACCGGAAGCCACATTCTCTACTTGTTTCGGGGCGCCTTTCCTGCCGCTTCGTCCTAACGTTTATGCACAAATGCTGGGGCGTAAGATTGAAGAACATAAAGCCAATGTGTACCTCATTAATACAGGTTGGGTTGGCGGTTCTTACGGCGAAGGCAAACGGATGAACTTAGTCTATACAAGAGCGATGGTTACAGCTGCTCTAAATGGCAGCTTGGAGAAGACGACTTTCACAGAAGTACCTTTCTTCGGTCTGTTATGTCCTGATGCGGTACCAGGGGTCCCGAGCGAGCTCTTGCTGCCAAGGAACACTTGGCAAGATCAAAGTCAATATGACGCCAAGGCGAAGGAATTAGCGCAGCGTTTTATCCACAACTTCCAAAAATTCGCGGATGTCGATGAACGAATCATCACTGCTGGACCTAAGATTTGAAACGAGGTCTAGATGAGTTAGAATAGATAGGACATGTATTATGAAGGGAGGGAAACCTCATCGAGCTTACATCCCGACAGATGGAAATTATTGATCTCGTCAAAAAGCATGCACCCATTACAGGGGAGCGAATTGCTGAATTGGTTGGAATTAGCCGTCCGACCATTCGTTCCGATCTTGCTGTTTTGGTTATGCTTCGCCATATTGATGCTAAGCCAAAGGTTGGATATTTCCTAGGAACAGCTGCTCTTGAAGTAGATTCACCATTCAAGCATATAGAAGCTGTAAGAGTAAAGGATGTTATGGGAATCCCTATTGTTCTAAGGGAAACCGTCACCGTAAGCGATGCTGTAGTAACTCTTTTTCTCGAAAATGTAGGAAGCTTGATAATTGTGAATTTGCAGGGGGCTTTAGCAGGTATTGTTACACGGAAGGACTTGCTAAAGGTGACGCTTGGGCAGGCGACGGCAAATACGATGCCCGTTTCACTAGTCATGACAAGGCATCCGAATGTTGTGACGGTAAACCCGGAAGACAGTGTATTAGAAGCAGCGCGGAAAATGATTCATCATCAAGTGGATGGGCTGCCTGTGGTTAAGAGTGAGGCTGATCAAGAGCCAGGTGAAGTGGTTGGCCGAATTACGAAAACAACAATGACCAAATTGCTGCTTGATGTAGCGCTGGGGACTTAATCAGGGGGAGTGTAAGTGGGAGAGAAGATTCATACGATTTTCGTTTGTTCGGATTCAGTGGGGGAAACGGCGAATACTGTCGTACAAGCAACGATCCGCCAATTTAATGCAAGCCAAGTGCAAGTCAGGCGTTTCGGATCTATCCGAACGGAAGATGAAGTACGTGCTTTAGTAGAAGAGGCAGCGAAAGTGGATGGGTTCATTGCTTATACGCTAGTACTACCTGAACTTAGAGAGATGATGCGGCAGGAAGCCATACGTTTAAGTGTAAATGCCATTGATATCATGGGACCCATGATGCAGGCTTTCATAGATACCTTTAAGGGTTCTCCGAAGCGGAAAGTCGGTCTGCTTTATCAGCTGGATGAACAATATTACCAGCGAGTGGAAGCGGTCGAGTTCACTGTAAACAGTGACGATGGCAAGGACCCAAGCGCTATGAAGCAAGCGCAGATTGTTTTAATTGGACCTTCCCGAACCTCCAAAACGCCACTCAGCATTTATTTGGCGCACAAAGGCTATAAGGTGGCGAATTACCCGCTTGTTCCTGAGGTAAAGCCGCCTGCAATTATATATGAGCTAGACCCGAGTAGATTGATTGGTTTGACGATGAGTCCTGAACATCTGGTACGTATTCGTACGGAACGTCTGAAAGCGGTTGGACTACCTTTTGGCGCTAAATATGCGACAGGGGAGCGAGTCGAAGAAGAGCTGGCATTCGCAATGAAATTATATCGTGAGCTTGGTTGTAAGATCATCGATGTAAGTGAGAAAGCCATTGAAGAAACGGCTGGTCTGATTTTGGCAGACAGATAGCCAGGAAGCCGACATTTCCTAATAGAAAGGATGAATGATGTATGCAAAGAGATTTGTCTCTGGAAATTGTACGAGTAACAGAGTCTGCAGCTTTGGCGTCCGCACGTTGGACGGGAAAAGGGAATAAACACAGCGCTGACGAGGCAGCAACTTCTGCTATGCGTTCTATTTTTAGCTCCATTCCTTTCCGTGGAACGGTTGTCATTGGTGAAGGTGAGATGGATGAAGCCCCGATGCTGTTCATCGGTGAGTCTGTAGGAAATGGGTTGGGTCCCGAATATGATGTGGCTGTTGATCCGCTCGAAGGTACCGATATTGTAGCTAGCGGCAGGAGCAATGCCCTTTCCGTGGTAGCCATAGCTGAGAAAGGGAACCTGCTGCATGCACCGGATATGTATATGGAGAAGCTGGCAGTAGGACCGCGGTTGGTTGGCAAATTGAATTTGGATGACCCCCTCGAATTAACGATTAGAAAGGCCGCTGTTCTGTTACAAAAAGAGATAACAGAGCTGACCGTTTCCATCTTGGATCGCAAAAGGCATGCAGAGAAAATCCTTGTTTTAAGGACGCTAGGTGTCAAAATTCATTTACTGAATGATGGCGATGTTGCGGGTGCTATGGCTGCGGCTTTCCCTGAAACGGGCATTGATCTACACGTGGGTTCCGGAGGCGCACCGGAAGGGGTACTCGCCGCGGCTGCACTACGTTGTATGGGAGGCGAATTTCAAGGACGGCTTCTCCCAGAAAATGAAGAAGAGATACAGCGGTGCAAGGAGATGGGGATTGTTGATCCCTCCAAAGTGCTTGGAATGAGCGAGTTAGTAGGCGAATCCGACATTTATTTCGCTGCAACCGGTGTAACCTCAGGAGACTTTCTGAGCGGAGTTAAATTTCTATTTGGCGGTCATGCAGAAACACATTCGGTCGTTATGAGGGCGCAAACTCAGACGGTCCGTTTCATCCAATGCGTGCACCAGATGCATGAGTACCACCTCGGGAGCGCCTGAGCAGACATACTGAGGACCACAATCAACGCATGCAAAGAAATCTCTCTTTCGTATAAGGAGAGATTTCTTTGTGTTTAACAATGGATCAACATTTATGTGATATTGTTTCTATTGGCACGATTATTGCTAGATAAAAGATAAGAAATCTATATTTGTGTTTATAACATGGTAGTATGAGGAAGGAGAGTCTATGGATATGCATGCTAAAAGTAACTTTGGTGGAAAAAGCGGCATCATTCGTCTGGAGATGTTAGGTAGGCGAACTGTAGGACGTTTCCATAAGCCAAATGGGTTTAAATAGAGCTATAATTGATTTATAATATTCGTAAGCGTTTTCAAACAAAGTGACTTATGCTCACCACGAAAAGTGTTGCCAAGGCAGAACTCAAGGAGGGACCGGTATGAGAACAGGCCAAAGTCTAACACAAGTACAGAACCAGAAGCTAACGATGACTCCTGAACTGCAACAGTCCATTCATATATTGCAATTATCAAGCTATGAGTTGTCGCAATACCTCCAAGAGCAAGCCTTGGAAAACCCCGTACTGGACATCGAATCTTTCACAAGTTCTTATTTGAAATCGGATAAATCTTCACAAATGGCGGGGTCAATAACAGATCCGCTATGGAAGGCGAAGGCGAGGGAGGAAACCTTGGAACAGTGGCTTCTTAGCCAACTGCGGATAGCAGGAGTTTCCGATACCTTATATCAGACAGCAGCCTATCTGGCAGGAAATTTAGATGATAAAGGTTATTTACCCCTTTCCATTACGGAAGTAAGCTCGTTTTTGAATAAGCCTAGCGAGGCTGTCGAAGAAGCGCTAGCTTGTCTACAGTCGCTGGATCCGCCGGGTGTAGGAGCGAGAGATTTACAGGAATGCTTATTGCTGCAGATTTCTAGGGATCACGCCGCACCGTATGGCACTTTTGAAGTGGTCAACCAATGTATGCCGCAGCTTGCTCAGATGAAGCTGGATAAGATTGCGCTGCAGTTAGGTGTAACACTCATACAAGTGAAGGATATTGTCACGTATATTCGCAGTTTAAATCCACGACCTGGTATGGCCTTCGGCTGGATCGAAGAATCTTATATTACTCCCGATGCTACCATTTATAAAGAACAAGGGAACATCGTGATCCAAATGAATGCGGGTGCAGTTCCCAAGACCTCAGTCAATAAGGACTATTATAGCCATATCCAGCATGCAGGTTGTAAAGAAGCAGTTTCCTTTCTGAAAGAAAAATGGAAAACAGCGGATTGGATTGTGCGCAGCTTGGAACAGCGGAAGATGACTCTGTACCGGGTCATTCGGGCTATTTTTGAAGAACAGCTGGCGTTTTTAGAGATTGGCGAACGTGGCATGAAGCCCTTAACCTTAAAAATGATATCCGAGAAGCTTGACCTCCATGAATCTACGATAAGTAGGACGGTACAAAACAAGTACATTCGTACCCCCTACGGAGTGCTTGAGCTAAAATATTTCTTTTCCTCGGGGCTGCAATCGGATGTAGGTGAACTAACGTCTATCAAAACAATCAAGATAAGAATCAAGGAACTCATATCACAGGAACATAAGAAACAGCCTTATTCCGATCAAAAGGTTGTAGAAATCTTATCGGAAGAGGGCATTCGAATTTCACGCAGAACGGTGACCAAATATCGTGAAGAGCTGCATATTTTATCTTCTGCACTGCGTAAGAATATTTTGTAAGCAAAAACCCGCCAGAGGTAATTGAAGTGCACCCTTTAGAATAGACATTGGAAAAACCCTAGGGTTAAACCGATGAAATTCTAGGGGGTGTTTTTTTATGGCTTTGAAAGGGCAAAAGTTTAAGCATTATCCTGAATCACTTAAGATGGAGGCAATTCGTCTTCACACGGTGGAGGGCTGGAGTCAGAGGTCCATTGCTATTCATTTGGGAGTTCAGGATAAAGATCGAATTAAGGTATGGGTGAGGAAGTATCGGGAAGTTGGAGACACCGCATTTAAGGATGGTCGGGGAGATCCAAAACGAACGGAGACCGAACAAGAGCGCGAACTCCGTAGGCTACAATTGGAGGTAGACGTGCTAAAAAAGTGGTTACAAATCTTGAATCAGGAGGTGCATACTGTAAGCACATCGTTGTCGACCAAATGAAGAACAGACAAAGCATAAAAGGATTATGCCAATACCTTGGCATCAGTCGTAGTGGATACTATAGCTATCTGAAAAGAAGCAACCATGATCCTGACGAAGATCTGAAACTGCAAATTACAGCCATATTCGAACGGCGTAACAAGACTGTCGGCTACCGACGCGTACAGGATGAGTTGTACCGCCAGCATGGCCTTGTGGTTAATCACAAGAAGGTATTGCGTTTAATGCAGGAGCTGGGCATTCAGGCTGTTATCCGCCGCAAATATGTTCACCGTACAAGTCAGCAAGCAGCCGTAGAGGATGGCCGAATCGCAGAGAATCTGTTACAACGGAATTTCAATGCAGACGCCCCCAATCTAAAATGGGTAACCGACGTAACCCAGTATCGGGTATTGGATGAAAGAATCTATCTGTCAGCCGTTAAGGATCTCTGGAATAACGAAATCATTGCCTACCATATAAGTAGGAACAACGACAATCCACTTGTTCTAGAGACCTTTAAGAAGGCATTCAAAAAACATAAAGACGTGACTGGATTGATCATTCACAGTGATCAAGGAAGCCAGTACACGTCTCATGCTTATCACGACATGCTGCCACAGGTTGGAGCCCAAATCAGCATGTCACGCCGAGGAAATTGTTATGACAACGCCTCGATAGAAAGCTTCTTCTCTCATCTTAAAGTCGAAGCACTCTATCCCTATGATATACGATCTATTGATGAGGCACAAAGGCGAATCGAGGAATTTATCCAATTTTACAATGAAGATCGTGCTCAACGAAAACTAAACAAGCTGACACCGGTTGAATACCGGCGCCAGCTTGTTGCATAGGGCTTTTTCCAATGTCCACTAAACGGGGTCTTGACCAAATTTCTCTTGGCGGGTTTTTCTTGTCTTTAAATTATGCAAAAGGTAGTCATTATTCAAAAATGCATATTTGTTGGTCAGTCCCAAGAGAATCAAACGGGTGAATAAGCGCTCATATGGAAGTTAATCTTCATCCGCCTTCGATGTTACGCATTGGCACTGTTCTTGCTGATATATAAAGATATAAAGAAAAACTACATTTAATGAGGTGCCGATGATGCTAAGTATTGACGTAAAAAGAGAAGCTGCTCACACATGCGCGGCCGTTCTTTACGTTATATGCGATATCAAAACCCAATCGTGGCACCCCCCATACAAAAAATAAAACCGCTCCCCAAGCAGCAAATGCTGAAAAGGAAAGCGGCGTGTTCTTCACGGACCGTCATAACTATGAATTTATACAGTTACTGTAGCGTAGAAATATGAAAGGAGTCATCCAATTACCAACAACACTATTACCAACCGCGCTGAGTCATAAGTTCACTTTGTTGTAAGGTAGAAAGCTCAATTCCTTTCATGGCGGTGCCTAAATTTTTGGATACGGAGGCTATCAATGCATAGTCTGTGTAATGGGTAGTCGCTGTGACAATGGCGCGAGCAAATTTCTCTGGACTTTCGGATTTAAAAATGCCGAAACCGACGAAGACGCCTTCCGATCCCAGATGCATCATTAATGCAGCATCCGCAGGTGTTGCTACACCGCACATCTTCGACTCGTTACTAGTATCTTATCGGATTGGCTGTTATAACGTGAGCTTAGATTTACTACTCAGTGGCATCAATATTGCTAGGTAGTATATATATATGCTAATTTCAGCGTTGTTAATAAGGAGGATGCTTAACATGAGCACTAATAATCGACAATTTGTATCTATCGCAAGTTCAGTACCAGGAGTTAAATCACTGGAACTGCTTGAGCAAAGAAAAAGATATGTACCTAAAGGGGTTAGCAATAATACGCCTATTTTTGTTGAAAAGGCAGAAGGGGCTTTATTGCACGACGTAGACGGCAATGTGTTTTTGGATTTTGTTGGTGCAATCGGTTCATTAAATGCAGGGCATTGCCCGCCGGAAGTTGTAGAGGCAATTCAAAAACAAGCAGAATTATATCTGCATACTTGCATCCATATTGCGATGTATGAACCTTACGTGCAGCTTGCCAAGAAATTAGATGAAATCACGCCAGGTAACTTCGAGAAAAAGACGATTTTTCTTAACAGTGGCGCGGAAGCCGTAGAAAATGCGGTGAAGATCGCTCGAAAATATACGGGGAAAACAGGTATTGTTTCGTTTACTCGCGGGTTTCATGGACGCACATTACTTGGAATGTCACTGACTAGTAAAGTAAAGCCATATAAATTTAACATGGGACCCTTTGCCCCGGCGACCTATAAAGCTCCGTTCCCGT
Source organism: Paenibacillus sp. V4I9 (assembly GCF_030817295.1). Classification (NCBI taxonomy): domain Bacteria; kingdom Bacillati; phylum Bacillota; class Bacilli; order Caryophanales; family Paenibacillaceae; genus Paenibacillus; species Paenibacillus sp. V4I9. The sequence goes on along the minus strand of NZ_JAUSZE010000001.1, from coordinate 4,686,486 downwards.
ATCCTTTCAACCGTCCTACATCGATGACGGAAGAAGAATACGCCGATTTTTGCCTGAAACAGTTTGAAGATTTCCTATATACGGAAGTGGCCCCAGAAGAGATTGCCGCAGTTATTATGGAGCCTGTACAAGGGGAAGGCGGTTTTATAGTGCCTCCCATTTCTTTTGTGCAAGGTGTATACAACATCTGTAAGCAGAATGATATTCTTTTTATCGCGGATGAGATTCAGACAGGTTTTGGTCGGACAGGTACGATGTTTGCATCTAGTCAATTCGGTATTGAGCCAGATTTAATGACGTTATCTAAATCGATTGCGGCGGGACTTCCCATTAGCGCAGTGGTCGGCAGAGCAGGAATTATGGATGCACCTGGGCCCGGTGAAATCGGGGGCACCTACGGAGGGAGCCCGTTAGGATGCGTGGCTGCTTTGGCTGTTATTGAAATGATGGAGCGAGACGACCTCCCAGGGAAATCCAAAATCATTGGTGATAAAATCCGCAGTTTCTTTCTAGCATTGCAAGAAGATGTTCTGCACATTGCTGATGTGAGAGGACTTGGAGCGATGTGCGGTATAGAGTTTGTCGACCCGGTGACAGGTAAACCCTCGAAAGAGCTGGTGGCTAGCTGTGTAAAAGCTTGCTATGAAGCGGGCGTCATCGTTCTGAGTGCAGGAATTCACGGGAACGTTCTGCGTTTCCTCACGCCGCTGGTCATTACAGATGAGCAACTTCAAGAGGGATTGGACATTATCGGCGAGGTTCTGAGGAAGTTAGTTCCGGCCAAATTAACGATGGAGGTATGAGGTTCGTATGAAAAAACATTTATTTATCGATGGAAAATGGAAAGAAGCAGCCATCTATACCGATTTATTCTCGCCCTATTCCGGTGAACTTATTGCTCAGGTAGCCCAAGCAGATGAAGAGGATGCAGAAGATGCAATCCAAGCAGCCGAGGCTGCGAGTAGGATAATGAAGAAAATGCCTGCACACGAACGCGCAGCAATTCTGGAGAAAACAGCGCTTCTGATGGAAGAGCGCAAAGAAGAATTAGCCCGTCTGTTGGCGATGGAAGCGGCCAAACCGATTAGAACAGGCAGAACGGAAATTTCTCGAACGATTCATACTTACAAATTTGCAGCAGAAGAAGCTAAACGTATTCACGGTGAGACTGTACCCCTAGATGCAGCACCGGGTGGCGAGGGACGTCTAGCGTTCACCGTGCGTAAACCGCTTGGCGTTGTAGGAGCCATAACCCCATTTAATTTCCCATTCAACCTTGTTGCCCATAAAGTGGGGCCTGCTATAGCAGCCGGCAATACGGTTGTATTGAAACCAGCAGGTCAAACACCGTTAAGCTCGCTTGCATTAGCGGAGATTATGCTAGAAGCCGGCTTACCTGCGGGGGCCCTTAACGTCATCCCAGGTAAAGGATCTGTGATTGGCGAGAAACTGGTACGTGATCGGAGAATTGCGGCTATCACGTTTACAGGCAGTCCTGAAGTGGGCATTGCGATGAGGAATAAAGCAGGGCTTAAACGAGTCACCCTTGAGTTAGGATCTAATTCGGCCGTAATCATCGATAGCAATGTGGATATAACGCAACAGCTAGTGGATCGTTGTGTGCTGGGAGCTTTCTCCTTCAGCGGTCAAGTGTGCATCTCCATTCAACGTATTTATGTTCATGAAAGCAAATACGGAACGTTCGCAGCTAAGTTCCAGACCGCGGTAGAGAAATTGGTCATTGGTGATCCGCTTGAGGAATCTACAGACATGTCTGCATTAATCTCCTGTAAAGAGGTTGACCGCATCGCGAGCTGGGTATCCGATGCAATAACAGGTGGAGCGATTGCTCTGTCCGGAGGCAAAGCATTGTCACCGTGCCTTTTTCCGCCAACGATCTTGACGAATGTGGCTGAAACGGCCTCGGTCTCGTGCCAAGAGGTCTTCGGACCCGTTGTGACACTGACTCCCTTTACCACGTTGGATGAAGCTGTCTCGGCTGTAAATAATTCGCGCTTTGGCCTGCAGGCTGGAATTTATACGAATGATATTGGCGCAGCGCTAAGAGCTGCAGAGGATTTAGAGGTAGGCGGAGTGATGATTAACGATATTCCTACCTTCCGCGTCGACAATATGCCTTATGGAGGGCTCAAAGATAGTGGTGTCGGCCGTGAAGGTGTGAAATATGCGGTGGAAGAAATGACTGAGCTGAAGCTAATCAGTCTGAAGTTGTAATCATATTGAAACTGACGCGAGTTCCGACGGCGTCAGTTTATTTGCGAGCCCGCCCGCTAAGCGCCGAAAAGGCGCTTACAGTTCGTCGCGCCGCGCCAGCCCATCCAAGTGATTAGCCCTATCGTGGGATGGTTGAGAGTATGGGGAGTGATTAGATAGGAATGAGCACCTACTCGATATGTTGTTGACTGCTACTCATGGGCCAAGTTCTCTGCCGCATATACTTTAGTTGACAATAATGCGAAAAGAGGGATAACGATGAGTTTGACCCCAATTGATTTCCATTCCGTCGTCCGAAGCTGTATACCTCAGGAAGCCGAGGTTGTCGTATTGCAGAAGGAGGGGAGCCCAGCGGCTATTATTTATGCGGATGTGGACGGCGATGGTCAGCCTGAAATTACAGCTTTGTATAGATATTTGGACAATCAGTATCTGTTTTCGTTGAAAAACTATTCCGGTAACTGGTTTCCAATCGCTTCTGCTGCAACAGGTAGAATCCAAGCAGTTACGGATTTCGCAGCAGCCCCTGTGTCACGAAGAGAAGGTTGGGACTTGGTTATTGGCTGGAAAAATGAGCGTGAATCCTCCTCCGAGCTCGATATCGTTCAGTGGACACCAACCGGTTTCCAGCGTCTGATTCCTCCGGGAACTTTCTATAACCATCTTGAAATTGAAGATATGCCTGGCCGAGACGGAAGAGATGGACTTTGCGAAATAGCGCTGTGGGTGCATGAACAGGATCAGGCCTACAACGTGGAAACTTATCGATGGGATCCTTACAGACTTGTCCCCATACAAGATGTGTATTCGTATTATTTTCAGAAGGTCACTCGCTACTATGATGATTTAACCCGTGATCATCCGGATGAGCAAGTCTACAGAAGTTATCTGGAGGATGCGCAAAGGAAAGCAGGAGAAAGCTAGTCATTGTAGTAACTTTATAAACCAGGTGGTTAAAACCGTCTGGTTTTTCTTGTCGTAATTTCTTAACCTGATTGTCCTAAAGTTAGACTAAAAATATCGTTATTCCTATGCTACATTTATGACAGATGTCTTAATATCATATAGCGATGAGGTAATCTCGATGAACAAAACATTGAAGATCGGCATTATTGGAGGCGGCGGTATTGCTGGCGCTCATGTAAGAGCTTATCGTGAACTAGCTGACGTAGAGATTGTAGCGGTAGCGGATGCGGTACCAGGCAAAGCGGCACAATTCATTGATTTTTGGCAAATTCCTTCGGCACAAGCCTTTGATGATTATCGGCAGCTGTTGGAATTAGACCTTGATGGGGTAAGCATTTGCACACCTAATGTGGCTCACCATCGGACGACAGTAGATGCTTTACTGGCGGGGAAAAACGTTATGCTGGAAAAGCCGATGTCCGTCACGCTGGAAGAAGCAGTCGAGATGGCGCAAACGGCGAAGAAAACGGGTTTCATGCTCAATGTTGGATTCCAGCCGAGATATGATCCTAATATGAAGATTATTCAGGACGTGGTTCAGTCCGGTCAACTGGGTAAGGTCTATTATGTAGAAACAGGCGGAGGACGCCGCAGAGGCATGCCTGGCGGTACATTTATTAGCAAGGAAATCGCCGGAGCAGGAGCAATGGCTGATATTGGTTGTTACTCACTCGATATGGCTTTGAATGCGATTGGTTATCCGAAACCGCTTACCGTATCCGCTTACAGCAGTAACTATTTTGGAACGAATCCGTTATATCATAAGGAAGCTAGTCGATTCGATGTGGAAGATTTCGGTGTTGCGATGATCCGTTTTGAAGACGATCTCGTGCTGAATTTCAAAATTTCATGGGCGATGCATATGGATACACTAGGACCAACCTTATTCCTTGGTACCGATGGTGGACTCAAAGTAACACCAGCAGGTAAAGGGCCATGGAGCGGAGTGTTCGACGGAAGTGTGGGTTCCATTGCCTATTTCCACGATGTTCGTGGACATCACACGGAAAGCCAAATTCCGCTGATTGATCATAAGCTAAATTTGTTTAACGAGAAAGTCCGCGATTTCGTAGAGGCTGTCCGGGATGGCAAACCAGCCCCGATTCCTGGTGAACAGATCGTTCGCAATCAAGCCATCATTGATGGCATCATTCGGTCATCGCTTATTAAACGCGAAGTCGCTATCGAACTTCCTAATTAACTCAAAACTAATCACTACTCTGGAGGTATTCACATGTCACGTATTTTTCGTATTGGTATTATTGGTTGTGGAGGCATTGCAAACGGCAAGCATTTGCCAAGTTTGAAAAAGCTTTCGAATGTTGAACTGGTCGCTTTCTGTGACATCGTGCAAGAGCGGGCTGAAACTGCCGCTGAGAAATACGGCTCCAAAGCCGCTAAAGTATATGAGGATTACAAAGAGCTTTTGCTGGATGCTGCTATTGATATCGTTCATGTGTTAACACCGAATGATTCACACGCCGAAATTGCCATTGCTGCGCTTGAAGCTGGCAAGCATGTGATGTGTGAGAAGCCAATGGCTAAGACAGCAGCGGATGCTAAGCGCATGGCTGAAACAGCGAAGCGTACAGGCAAGAAGCTAACTATCGGATACAACAACCGTTTCCGGGCTGATAGTCAGCATTTGAAGCGCGTATGTGAGGAAGGGGAGCTTGGCGAGATTTATTTCGCGAAAGCGCATGCCATTCGTCGTCGCGCAGTTCCAACTTGGGGCGTATTCCTGGATGAAGAGAAGCAAGGCGGAGGACCGCTTATTGATATCGGTACACATGCTTTGGATCTAACACTTTGGATGATGAATAACTACAAGCCGAAAGTGGTGCTGGGAACGTCTTACCACGAATTGTCCCAAAAAGAAAATGCCGCCAATGCTTGGGGGCCTTGGGATCCGAGTAAATTCACCGTGGAGGATTCTGCTTTTGGTATGATCGTCATGGAAAACGGGGCTACAATTATGCTGGAATCCAGCTGGGCACTGAATACGCTTGAAGTCGACGAAGCCAAATGCTCATTAAGCGGTACCGAAGGCGGAGCCGATATGAAAGGCGGGCTTCGCATCAATGGTGAGAAACATAGCCGCTTATTTACAACTGAAGTGGATCTGAAAGCAGGCGGTGTTGCTTTCTATGACGGCGCTAAGGAAAGCGATGCGGATCTGGAAATGCGCACATGGATTAAAGCCATTGAAAATGATATAGATCCTGTAGTGACGCCTGAGCAAGCTTATGTCGTTTCACAAATTCTTGAGGCGATTTATGAGTCTGCACGGACAGGGAAAGCCGTTTATTTGAACGAATAGTGCGTCAAATCTATTGGTTTTAACCGGAGGAGCCTAGGCTCCTCTTTTTTAATCCATTGAAATTTGAAAAAATAAGTGGAATAGGAGTATGCTAGAACTATTGAAATATTTAACTTAGGATTGAAGGAAAGGAAGCGTGAAGCGATGCATTTGGGATTGCAGGGTAAGGTAGCCTTGATTACTGGGGGAAGTAAAGGAATTGGATTGGCAACAGCGATTTCCTTATCGAGAGAAGGAGCCAAAGTCGCGATACTCGCACGGAATGAGGAGCAGCTTCAAGAAGCCGCTGTCCATATTGCCAATTTGACAGAGGGTGAGGTGCTAACGATTCAAGCGGATGTGACCTCGGAGGCCGACTGTCAACGCGCTGTGGAACAAACCGTTCAGCGATTTGGAAGTTTACATATTCTAGTGAACAATGCAGGTACGTCTGCTGCTGAGCCATTTGAACAGGTTGGCACGGAGTTATGGCGGCAAGATCTGGAGTTGAAATTATTTGGAGCCATTCATTGCTCCCGTTATGCAATCCCTTACATGCGTCAAGCAGGAGGCGGTTCTATCGTGAATATAACGACTTCCGCAGCCAAAACACCACCCGCGTCTTCACTGCCGACTTCGGTCAGCCGTGCCGCAGGTCTTGCATTAACGAATGCGATGAGCAAAGACCTGGCATCTGCCCAGATTCGTGTGAACACAGTCTGCATTGGGAAAATTCGCAGCAGCCAGATTGAGAGAGGTTGGAAGCGTGAGGCGCCAGAAAAGACTTGGGAGGAGTATGCATCGGATCCAAAGCATGACATTCCGCTCGGCCGGATTGGGAATGTGGAGGAAGCGGCTAATGTGATCACCTTCTTATCCTCGGATGCAGCTTCCTATGTTACAGGCACTTCCGTCAATATTGATGGCGGAAAAGGTGCAGCACTGTAAGAGATCTTGACGGTTAAGCCCTTTATTTCATGATGAAACTCATGGATAGAGGGCTTTTATATATATTAATCCAAAAACAGATATAGTGATTATCATCTGAGTTAAGGATTATTGACTGCTGAGAAACCCTTATTCTACTGCAAACAGCAAATAAATGTAAAAATGATTATTGCTGAACGTTGGAAACTGAAGATATATTTTGTTTGTTAGACAGACAGATGATGGTTCCTTGGCAATGCCGAGAGAAATCCAATTGAGGGAGTTGGTCGTATTATTCGTTGGGAATATGTTCATCTCGTTATCAGATAGGAAATGGATAAGGTTATGACAATTAAAGGAGGAATGTAATTAATGAAAAAACTAAAACCTGGAAATACCCTTGCTGCGATTGTTACTTCATCTCTAATTGCTGGTATGATGCTCATGCCATCCGTTCTCGCAGCCAATTTATTCAGTGACAATTTCGATGACGGGAACGCGAGTGGCTGGACAACGCAAAATGGGACATGGTCCGTCGTACAGGACGGCGGCTCTTATGTGTATAAGCAAACCGGTTCAAGTGAAGGACGCGCATCAGCCGGTAATACGTCTTGGACGGATTATGCGGTAGAGGCAAACGTGAAAGTAGATAATTGGAACGGCACAAATCGTGTCTATGTAGCGGGCCGTTATCAAGACGGCAATAATTTCTATGCGGCTTCTTTGTACAACAGCAATGGAGGTAAGCTTGAGATTCGTAAAAAAGTAAGCGGTTCCACAACAACATTGGCGACATTGGATTATCCTCTCACGACCGGAACGTGGTACACGGTTAAGCTTGAGTTAGTCGGTTCAACAATTCGTATGTACGTGAATGGTGTTTTGCAGCTCACGAAAGATGATTCAGATCCAGCTTCGGGACCTGTTATAACTTCGGGAGCTGTTGGCTTGGTAGCCTATAAAAGTTCGGCTAGCTTCGATCAAGTCGTCGTTACCGATGGTGCTGGTTCAACGGCCACTCCATTACCGACAACGTCGCCTAGTCCGTCCCCATCGGCTTCACCATCGCCGTCACCGTCACCTAGTCCGTCTCCAACTGCTAGTGAAGTCTATGTAGCTCCGAATGGGACGGATAGCAATGCAGGTACGCTGGCTAGTCCAACAACGCTGACATCTGCTTTATCAAAAGTTGCTCCTGGGGGAGTTATTTATTTGCGCGGTGGAACGTACAGCTTCGGTAGTCAAATTACGATAGATCGTACAAATAACGGTACAGCAAGTGCTGTTAAACAAATCGTCCCTTATGCTGCAGAGAAGCCTATTCTTGATTTCAGTTCACAGAGCTACAATACAGCAGATGTATCACTCAATGCTAGAGGGCTCCAAATAAACGGCAGCTTTTGGACAGTCAAAGGGCTGGAAATCAAAGGGGCAGCGGATAATGGCGTTTATGTATCAGGGAATAATAATCGTTTGGAAAACCTGGATGTACACCATAACAGGGATACAGGAGTACAGCTTGGCAGGTACGCATCCACAGCTGCTGATAACGAGTGGCCTGTTAACAACTTAGTATTAAATACATACTCCCATGACAACTTTGATCCGGATAACGGTGAAGACGCTGACGGTTTCGCAGCCAAGCTGACGGTTGGTCCTGGAAATGTCTTTGATGGTTGTATAGCGGCCTACAATACAGACGATGGATGGGATTTGTACACAAAAACAGAGACGGGTCCGATCGGAGCCGTTACGATTAAGAACAGTGTAGCGCATCATAACGGCCAGACTTCTTCGGGAAGCACAACGAGTAACAGTGATGGAAATGGCTATAAATTAGGCGGGGAAAAAATCGCCGTAAACCATATCGTTTCGAACTCCGTTGCTTACTTGAACAAAAAACACGGCTTTACGTATAACAGCAATCCAGGCTCCATTACAATGACAAACAACACATCCTACAGCAACGGGGCAGGCAATTTCACTTTTGATCTCGGAACTCACATGTTCAGTAATAACTTGTCTTACAAAGGAGCATCGAGCGATAAATCAAGCGGTACTGATGTACAAAGTTCGAATGTATGGTGGAAAAATAATCAAAGCACCAACGCCAAAGGTCTACTGGCCAGCGATGCTGATTTTGTTAGCTTAACACCTACATTAACGCGTAGTGCGGATGGTTCTCCGAACTTGGGCAGCTTTTTGAAGCTTGCTTCTGGCAGTGATTTGATTGGAGCAGGAACGCCAACAGGAACGAATATAGGCCGGAACGAACCTTAAGACAGAAAAAGGGAGTTGAATTTTGAGAATGAATGCCAATTTAAAAATGAAAAAGTTCGATAAATCGATTGTAGGGGTCCTCTGCGCAACGATTCTTTTATCCTTGGTCATTGCATTTCCAGCCAATGCGGCAAACCTATTAAGCAGTAATTTTGACGATGGTACTGCTTCTGGATGGACACCAACAAGCGGAACGTGGTCTGTCGTTCAAGACGCGGGTAACAACGTATACAGCCAATCGAGTACAAGTGAGGGAAGGACCTCCGCGGGTAGTCAATCGTGGACGGACTATAGCGTTGAAGCCAAGGTAAAGGTTGAAAATTTCAATGGCTCTAACAGAGCTTATGTAGCCGGCCGATATCAAGACGGAAATAATTTCTATGCAGCATCTTTGTACAATAGCAATGGGGGCAAGCTTGAGATTCGTAAAAAAGTAGGCGGTTCTACAACGACGTTGACGACCATGGATTATCCACTTGCGACTGGGACATGGTACACCGTCAAGCTGGACTTATCCGGTAAAATGATTCGTATGTATGTGAATGGCACCCTGCAGCTATCTTTTGAGGATACTAGTGATACCAGTTTAACTTCCGGAGCAGTAGGACTTGTTGCTTTCAAAACCGTAACGAAGTTCGATCAAGTCCTTGTGACAGACAGTGCTGGTGGAGCAACGCCAAGTTCAACTCCGATTCCGACTCCACCATCTCCAACGCCAACAACTACACCAAGCCCAACGCCAACAGCAACACCGAGCCCAACACCGGCTCCAACCCCAGTGCCAAGTACCTTAAGCACGTATAATTTGGCCGGGTTTGCTGAGGGCAATACGGGTGGCGGTAACATACCGGAAACAGATCCTCGTTACAAAAAGGTTTTCAATGCCACAGATCTTGCTGTTGCTTTGAAAAAAGGATCCGGTTTCAAAGTCATAGAAATTATGAATGATCTGAATTTGGGCTGGAATGAAATTCCGATAGCTGCACAAGTCATGCCTTTCGTCGCTAACAACCCTGCATTGACTCATCCTGTGCTGCTGACGACAGGGATAAGTAAAATTTACATCGATGGCTTTAATGGGTTGACCATCTTCTCAGCTAATGGAGCAAAAATCAAACACGCTGCACTAGACGTGAAGTTCAGTTCCAATCTGATCATTCGCAACCTGGAATTTGATGAATTATGGGAATGGGATGAATCAACGAAAGGGAATTATGACAAAAATGATTGGGATTATCTAACGATCGAAGGAGCTAGCACCAAGGTTTGGGTAGATCACTGTACGTTCCATAAAGCCTATGACGGCGTACTTGATGTGAAAAAGGGAAGTAACGGCGTAACGGTCTCTTGGTCATCATTCTTACCAGACGACCAGAGCTCTACTAGCTGGGTAACCCAACAAATAAACGCGATGGAAGCCAATTTGTCAGCCTATCCGATGTACGCTTATCTGAGGAGCAGCAGCATTGGTTTAAGTAAGGCTGATGTCATCGCTATAGCTGCCGGCCAAAAGAAAGGACATTTGGTTGGATCAACAGAATTTGCTACCGACAATGCCGATCTAGAGGTAACTCTGCACCATAATTACTACAAAGATATGCAAGACCGCATGCCTCGTTTACGTGGAGGAAATGCGCATGTGTATAACGTTGTGATGGATAATGCGTCAGCATGGGCCGCGAAGGATAAAATAACTTCGGCGATGGAAACCGCATTAGCAGGGAAAGGATACCATTTCGGTGTGACGAGCAATGGTGCGATTTCAACTGAGAACGGTGCTGTACTGGTTGAAAATTCGCAAATTATTGATGTCGCTTACCCTTTACGCAACAATCAAACAGATCCTGCGAACGCAACCTACACGGGCAAAATTCGCGCGGTAAATACGCAATATACACTTGAAGGTTCTTCGTATACAGGTGACAGTGAAACGGCTGGCAGTCCGCTGGCGCCGGTACCGGCACCAGTCAAAGCGTTCTCATGGAACGGTTTCAGTACGCTGCCCTACAACTATACACCAGATCCTGTATCTACCTTAAAGACAAGGCTTACCGCTGCAGATGGTGCGGGAGCCGCGAAGCTGAACTGGTCCAAAGTAAATTGGTTGTCTACGAGCTACTAATTCCTTACTAACAGTAAAAAGGCTGCATCTCTAGAAGGAATTCTTCAGAGGAGCAGCCTTTTTCCAATCAACCTCGATAAACGCTGGCGTCCTGCTGGACGTCATAGGCGTTTATTCGGATGTATTTTTTTCCGTAGGGATACGAGTCATGTTACGCTCTTCGCTTTTTTCGTAGATACCAGACCAACATGGAGATAGCGTCTCGGATCGAAGCGGTTTGGTGAAAATTGAGTGTCGTTGTCATAAGCAAGAAACCTCCCTAACCCTGAAAGAATGTCATGCATAAACAGTATTACGTAAGAAAAGTGGAAAAGGTTTTATTTTTTTTTATGTAAATGATCACAGCAAGAGATCCACAGCGTGTGCTGTGGATCTGAATTTATTTTACAGAATACGTCGTATTACAATGCAAAAGTCATTGTAATAATAACCAATAAAATAAAGAGAACCAATACTGCTGCTGAACTAGACCCGCCGTAGCCTGCTGTTGCTGCTCCTGCTGCATATCCCATATTCAGTCACTCCTTTCATCGTAATTTGTGGGCTCCTCAATAGCCAAGAAATCAATAAGGACAAGTGGAGAGATTGGGGGGGAGAATGGGTTGAATGGTATCCAAATTACTTCCTACGAATGTTGCATTCTTTTAAAGGCTTGTTACGAATTACAATACAAATGCGCTAGTAATAATAACCAAAAGAATGAAGAGAACCAAGACTACACCTGTACTTGTACCCAGACCACCGCCATAACAACCTCCTGCAGCATAACCCATTCCAATTCGCTCCCTTCTGCATTAAGATAGACTATTGTATTTCAATGGCATTTGAAATGCATGGACGAATGTCAGTTAAAGAAGCCTGTTTTGAGATTGGAGCCAATGATCACTGTTTTTTGAACAAACACCACTATTTTCTGCATTAATCTTTCCTTCCGAAAGTTAGATAATAAACATGTAAGCGTTACCCAAATTCGATCGACTCATTTAGGGGAGGAATAGAGATGAAAAAAGTTTTCACCTTAGCTCTGTCGCTATCTATGATGTTCACGGCAGTAGCTTGTTCCACAGGCACTAAAACGTCAACAACAGCAGCTAGCAGCGAACCGTCCAAAACGGCGACGACAGCACCGAGCACCGCACCAAGTAAAGATCCTGTTAAGCTTCGTGTTGCTTGGTGGGGAGGGCAAGCGCGTCACGATTACACGTTGAAAGTTATCGAGCTTTATGAGAAACAGCACCCGAATGTAAAAATTGAAGCGGAATACGCACCATTTGACGACTATTGGAAAAAGCTTGCGCCTCAGGCTTCTGCAAACCAATTACCAGATGTTATCCAGATGGATATCTCTTATCTTTCGCAGTATGGGGGGAAAAATCAGTTAGCTGATCTCACGCCATATACGAAAAATGGCCTTCTCGATGTCTCTTCGATCAGCCCTAATGCTATATCCGGCGGTGAAGTCGGAGGTAAACTTGTGGCTATGAACTTAGGGGTTAATGCGCTAAATACGACATTAGATGTGAATACGTTCAAAAGCCTAGGAATCACAGTACCAGGAAAAGATTGGACTTGGGAAGATTATGATGCGATAGCAGCCAAAGCCAAAGCAGCCGGCAAACAAATAGGCGGTTTCGGTGTCCGCCATGAAGTATTTTTCCCGTATTATCTCAGAACGATCGATCAAAAGATGTACAACGCAGATGGAACGGCTCTTGGTTTCTCAGATGATAAGCCACTTGTAGACTACTTCAAGCGTTATCAAAAATGGTACGATGCCGGCTATATCCTTTCACTCGACAAAGAGTCACAGAAGAAAGGCGTAGCAGAAGAAGATGAAATTTTACTAGGCAATGCAGTTTCAGGTAATGGTTGGTCTAACCAATTTTTGGCAGTAGCCAATTTGATTAAAGATCGTCAGCTTGAATTATTTCCGCTCCCTGGTCGTAACGGTAATAAAGGTCTATTCTTGAAGCCTAGTATGTATTTCTCAGTAACGAATAACTCTAAGCAAAAAGAAGAAGCAGCGAAATTCATCAGCTTTTTCGTGAATGATATTGAAGCGAACAAATTGATTAAAGGTGACCGCGGTGTCCCTGTTTCCTCCAAAGTGAAGGAAGCGCTGAAGCCACTCTTATCACCGAATGAAGTCAAAATCTTTGATTATGTGGCGTGGGCTGAACAAAACAGCAGTCAAATGGATCCTCCTAATCCAGTAGGTTCCATCGAAATTGAGAAACTGTTAAAAGCGACGAGCGAGCAGATCTTGTATAAGAAAACAACGATTGAAGAAGCGGCAGCCAAATTCCGCAAGGATGCGAATGCCATTTTGGAGAAAAACAAAAAGTAAGGCGTTAATAGAAGATCGAACTACCTTCGGAGAGAGGGTGTTCGGTCTTTTTTTATTGAGAAAGTGTTAAATTATTTATTTTATCTCTTGACAGGTTAAACGTTTCAATTTAAGCTAATAGAGGATGTTAAACGTTTAACAAAACGGAGTTGAAACAAGGATGAGCAAGCCCAAACAAGTCACAATTGTAGAAGTGGCAGCAGCAGCAGGAGTATCCATTGCCACAGTCTCCAATGTGCTGAATCGAGGTGGTATTCGTTCGTCGAAAGAGACGATACACAAGGTCGAATTGGCTGCTGAGCAATTAGGTTATCGACGGAATACGATGGCAGCGGGGTTAAGCCGCAGCAAAACGTATGAGATCGGTCTCATCTTACCGGGGGTAACGAATTATTATGGACAGCTTGCTGAACATTTGCAGATTGAAGCACATAATGCGGGGTATCACTTATCTGTATTTTCCTCAGGGGGGTTCGATCCGGATATTGAGCGGAGAAATCTCGAAGTTTTGCTGCAGCGTAGAGTAGACGGTTTGATATGTCATGGTTTAGCAATGGGCTTCGAATCTACAAGATCGATCGTAAACAGCGGTACGCCATTAGTTCTTATCAATGGTTGGAACTGGCCGGAGGATATTGCATTAGGTGCAGTGAATCTAGGCTTTGCCGAGGCTTGCAAACAATCCACTAAATTGTTGGTGGAACGTGACTGTAAAGCACTTTGCTACGTAGGCAGTAAAGGTTCGAAGGTTATCGACGAACAGCGCCGCATGGGGTTCAATGCCGGGACGGAGCAATATGCAAGCGATGTCAATCATGAGATCGTGGATACTTCTAAGGATTTGGATATAGAAGCTTTTCTCAAAAGCTTACTGCAGCGCCATGTGGCACCCGTAGGCATCATTGCTTTTGATGACCATGTAGCCTTACGAATCTTATCGGCAGCCAATAAGCTGCGGATTGAGATTCCAAACCAGCTTCAGATTATTGGAATTAACAACGATTATATAGCTAAACACAGTTATCCGGGTATATCAAGCTGGGACATTCCTTATAACTATCAAGCCCAAACGGCCATTAACAAGCTGCTACATAAATTTGGCAATAAGGCTGAGACTGGTGAGAAACGAGAGATCGAGGTCCCGCTTACTTTCATAGAACGAGAATCGACCAAATCATTTAAAACGGAGTGAATCAATCATGTGGAAACAAGCCATTGAAGATGCTTTGCAAAAAACGAAAGTGAATATCGAACGTTTTGGGGATTTGTTTCCTCACGTAAGCGAGAATGATGTGTATCATTTGAATCCGAATACGGATTGGACGGACGGCTTTTGGTCAGGTATTTTGTGGTTAGGCTACGAATATAGCGGTGACAAAGCGTTCCAGCAAGCCGCTCAGAAGACGGTTGCAAACTTTAAGCAAAGACTGGAAAACAATGTAGCACTAGACCACCACGATATTGGGTTCTTATATTCTTTATCTTCCAAAGCGCAATGGATTATTGAGAAAGATGAAGCTGCGAAACAACTTACGCTGCAAGCAGCCGATGTGCTGATGAAGCGCTGGAGACCGAAGGGTCAATATATTCAAGCTTGGGGTCCTGAAGGGGATAAAGAAAATGGGGGCCGCATCATCATTGATTGTTTGATGAATTTGCCCTTGCTGTACTGGGCTTACGAGCAAACTGGCGATGCTAAATACAAGGATGTTGCCGTAATTCATGCGGATTTGAGCCGCCGCTATTTGGTTCGTGGCGATGATTCTTCTTTTCATACGTTCTACTTTGATCAAGAGAATGGTGAACCTCTTCATGGCGGGACTGCGCAGGGTTATAGCGATGGTTCAACGTGGACTCGTGGCCAAGCTTGGGGAATTTATGGGTTCGCGCTTTCTTACCACTACACCAAGAACCCGCTTTACCTAGAAACAGCTAAACGTTTGGCACGTTATTTCTTTGACCGCTTGCCTCAGGATGATGTTGTTTACTGGGATTTCAATGCGCCTGTGAACGCAGAAACGAAGCGGGACAGCTCAGCTTCAGCCATTGCTTCAGCGGGGGCTTTGGAACTATTGGAGCATTTATCGGCTAATGATGCAGATCGTGGTTATTTGGAAAATGCGATACAGCGCTCCATGGTTGGCTTAGTGAAATCTTACGCAAGCAAGCCGGATGCACAAGGCTTCATCGAGCGCGGTTCTTATAGCGTTCGCGGCGGAGCGGCACCTGATGATTTCGTGATTTGGGGCGATTACTACTATTTAGAGGCCTTGGTTAGATTGGAAAAAGGAATCAAAGGCTACTGGTATGAATAATCGCGCTGCAGCCGGCAATGACCGAGCATATTGGTTGGCTACGATGCTTCGTATCGCTGATCCTGTGATAAAGGCATTGGCATCCAGAAAGCTGCGCGCAACAATGCCAGTAGAGAATAAAAAAGAAGCGCAGCTCCAGTTCTCGCATCTTGAAGCATTCGCGCGGACACTGGTAGGCATGGCACCGTGGCTAGAAAGACCAGCTCAGGATGCAGAGGAAGAGAAGCTTCGCGTTCACTACGGCGAGCTGGTCCGGGCTGGTCTGGATGCGGCGACAGATCCGGAGTCGCCTGATTTTTTGAACTTTTCCCATGGCATGCAGCCGATTGTTGATACGGCATTTCTGGCTAATGCGATCCTAAGAGCCCCTAACACACTTTGGGATCGTTTGGACAGCCGTATTCAGGGCAATCTGGTGAAAGCCCTGAAGGCAACAAGAACACGCAAACCGGGTTTCAACAACTGGCTCTTATTTGCAGCTATGACCGAAACGGCTTTAGGTGTAATGGGCGAGGATTGGGATACCATGCGCGTGGACTTTGCCCTTAAGCAGCATGAGCAGTGGTACCTTGGGGATGGGATGTACGGCGATGGTCCTCACTATCATGCTGATTATTACAACAGCTTCGTGATTCAACCCATGTTGGTTGATATCATTGAGCATGCTCATGGGCATTATGAAGATTGGGCGGGAATGCGCGAGAATATTTTGATTAGAGCACAGCGTTACGCGGCCCTTCAGGAGCGATCAATTTCACCTGAGGGAACGTTTCCTGTAACGGGTCGGTCACTTGCCTATCGCTTTGGCGCCTTTCAATCACTAGCGCATATTACACTGAGACGTGAATTACCGGATGGTGTTGCGCCAGCACAAGTAAGGTGCGCACTAAGTGCGGTAATACGCAGGCTGATTGAAGTCCCAGGCACTTTCGACGAGGCCGGCTGGCTGAAGATTGGACTATGCGGACATCAGCCCGAGCTTGGCGAAACATATATCTCCACAGGCAGCCTGTACTTATGTTCAGCTGTTTTCCTTCCATTAGGATTACCAGCTGATGATCCATTTTGGCAGGGGGCAGATACCCCTTGGACGTCTCAGAAGGTATGGTCAGGGCAAACCGTTGCCATTGATAAAGCGTTATAATAGATTGTTGAATAAAAAGCGTTCTGTTTCCTAATGAAACAGGCGCTTTTTTCGTGTAAACTTAGAGGGTAAGCTAGATTGAACATAAGACAATTAGCTGTAAATTATTCTTTATCCACAAGCAGCCTAATAGGACGGTTGTGGATAACTTTTAGATATGAGTGGAAAGAAAGTGGAGTGACTCTTTTGAATCAAGATTATCAATTAACGCTGCAGGAAGTGCTGGGACGACCCACTTTTGAGCAAGCCTATATTGCGGCAGGTAGACAGGGATTACAGCGTTTAGTCCGCTGGGTGCATATCATTGAAGTGATACAGTTTGAACAACTGCTGCAGGGCGGAGAAATGATCCTTACGACAGGGGCTGCCTTCAAGAGCGATACGGAATTATTCATGACATATCTGGAGCAGTTGATCAATAAAAACGTGTCATGCCTCTGCATCGAAATGGGACATTACTTGAGTTCAGTTCCACAAGAATGGATACATGCGGCGGAATCTTATCATTTCCCGCTCATAATTTTTCCGCAAGCTGTGCGGTTCATTGACATTACGCAGGATATTCATGCGCATATTATCAATCAACACCATAAAGCACTTCAGGATTTGGAGAAAATATCGCGTGAATTCCATCGTATGACGCTATCTTCACAAGGTGTTACTCATGTACTGGGGCTGCTGCAAAGCAGTACCAAAGCCCAAGTTATTTATGTGCCTGTGAATGCACAACCGAAGTTTATCCCGCATTTAGGGAGCCGTGAGTCTGGACAGTGGCTGGATTTTCTAGAAAGTCGACTGGTCGAAAGCCCGAACAATGGAAATACAGCGGCTCCTTCGGTGATGGAAGTTGAGGGGCAAACCGTTATCGTACAACCTGTTGGGGCTATGGGTAAAACATGGGCGCATATCATCCTCGTGTTCAGCCGAAAGCCGCAGGAATATGAGTACTTAATTCTGGACTCAGCCTCATTGTCTATCGCACAGGATTTGCTGCGCAAACGCTATATCGAGGAGCGTAAATTGTATTCACAGACGCTTTGGGTAGATGATCTACTGCATCTGCGGATTCGTGACGAAGAACAAATAAAAGTATTGATTGGGACTGAATTTAAGCGGCTTAACGAGCTTCCCTATCACGTCATCTTGATCGAATTTGAGTATGAACAAGCGGAGGGGGATAACACGGAGGAGGAGGGGGTGGAGTCTTCGGGTATTCATCTTTCACTTGCCGTAAGATCTGTTTTTGAGCAGCATTCCTTTCATCCATTGATTACGTTGAAAAATAATAGACTCGTAGTCGTAGCCTTTGATAAATCAACGAAAAAACGATCGTCAAAAGAACGTCTGCAGCAGGTTTTCCAATCCATTCAATATCTGAAGGCCGAGGATGCGATCAAGTTAACTATCGGTGTTGGACAAAGCAGTCGAAGCTTTATGCAAGCTCACCAAAGCTACCAGGAGGCGCTTCAAGCGATTTCGCTCTCTCCAACACTGCATGGGAAGGTGCTGTTTTTTGATGAGCTTGGCGTGTTCCAATTGTTATTTCACATGCCAGATAAACAGATTTTACAATCCTTCGTACGCACATATTTGGGACCGATCATCGATCATGATCAGATGAAAGGCAGTGAGCTTCTGCGAACACTTAAGGTGTATCTCGACACGGATGGCTCCAAGCAAATCGCTGCCCAGCAGCTTTTTATCGTCAGACAATCACTTTATTACCGCTTGGAAAAAATAGAAGAGCTGCTTGGAGCCGACTACATGCTGCCGGAAAAGCGCTTGGCGCTGCAGGTGGGGATAAGGGCTTACCAGCTTTTGAATCCGGATATGAAAATGTGAAAAGAATTTGTAAACATTTTTTACAATTTGTCTAATGGAACGTCCATGGATCGGTCTTATACTTGGAGACAAGATGAGATTGATCCATTTTTTATGGGATCGACAAGAGAGGCTGATGCAGAATGATTATTGGGGTTCCTAAGGAAATAAAAAATAATGAATTTCGCGTTGGTATGACGCCTAGTTCCGTCCTTTCTTACAAAAAAGCAGGGCATGACATTATCGTCGAAACCTTAGCAGGTCAAAGCATTGGATTCACGGATGATGATTATACAGGGGCAGGTGCGACTATTGTTACCTCAGCAGCTGAAGTATGGTTGGCAGATATGGTCGTTAAAGTGAAAGAACCGCTTCCTGAAGAGTATAGCTATTTTCACGAGGGTTTGATTTTATACACGTATTTACACCTTGCACCTGAGGCCGAATTGACGCATGCCTTAGCTCACAATAAAGTGACAGCAATCGCGTATGAGACCATACAATTGGACAATGGCAGCCTTCCGCTGCTGACGCCAATGAGTGAAGTGGCTGGTCGCATGTCCGTTCAAATCGGTGCTCACTTTCTGGAGAAAGCGCATGGCGGCAAAGGCATTCTGTTAGGCGGTGTACCAGGAGTTGAGCCGGGCAAGGTGGCTGTCATCGGTGGGGGAATAGTGGGTGCGAATGCGGCGAAAATGGCCATCGGGCTTGGTGCCGATGTCAGCATCGTAGATTTGAATCCGGATCGCCTGCGTCAATTGGACGATCAGTTCCAAGGACGCGTGAAGACAATTATGTCCAATCCTTACAACATCGCCGAAGTCGTTCTTCGGGCTGATTTGGTCATTGGGGCTGTCCTTATTCCAGGAGCTCGAGCACCGCGTCTCGTGACGGAAGATATGGTCAAAATGATGAGCGCGGGCAGCGTTATCGTTGACGTAGCAATTGACCAAGGCGGGTCCATCGAGACGATCGACCGCATTACCACGCATGATCAACCGACTTATGTGAAGCATGGGGTCATTCATTACGCGGTGGCAAACATGCCAGGAGCTGTTGCACGTACGTCTACGCTGGCTCTGACGAATGTGACGACACCTTACGGCTTGCAAATTGCAAGCAAAGGCTATGCGCGTGCAGCTTTGGACAACAAAGCCATTGCAAAGGGCATCAACGTGGCCGCAGGTCATGTTACTTACCAAGCCGTTGCTGACGCACATGGCTACACGTATACCGATATTTACTCGCTTTTGCAATAAACGATATTTAGGGATGGGGCTTCCGCAACTTTGGCGGAAGTCTTTTTTTGACATAAGAATTTGTAGGGTTTGGGGTAAGCAAGCTTATCCCTTATTTAATTTGTGCGTGGACGCGCAGGATGGTTTGCTGAGAAGATAATTTTCGGCTTGTCTGCGAAAAGTAGGTGTAATTTTGGATGAAGTTGGATAATTTATCTTAAAAAGGTACAAATAGGAGGACATAAATGATGACAGAATCATCTTTTGAAACATTTCCACAATTTCCGGAATCGTATTGGTTAGCCTCGACCGAACTTCCTTCATTTTCTAAGCTTCATTCAGATTTAAAGGTCGATGCGACCATAGTAGGAGCAGGTATTACAGGCATTACAACGGCCTATCTGCTTGCCAATCAAGGGTTTAAAGTGGTTATCGTAGATGCAGGACAAATCATGAACGGAACGACAGGGCATACAACAGCGAAAATAACCGCGCAGCATGATCTCATTTATCAAGAATATCTCGCGCATTTTGGTCGAGAGAAGACGAAGCTTTACTATGATGCTAACCTTGAGGCTCTGCAATTTATTAAACAAACGGTTAAGACCAATCACATTCAATGCCAATTATCAGACGAAGATGCCTATATCTATACTACTTCAGACGAGTATGTAGAGAAAATAGCCTCCGAATATAGGGTCTACCAGGAATTGGGGATTACTAGCAGATATGTGGATCAAGCACCGCTTCCGTTTTCGACCAAGGCGGCTATTGTGATGGAGAATCAAGCGCAGTTTAATCCTGTCCCGTTTTTAACCTTTTTAGTGGAGCAATTCATTCGTAAGGGTGGTCAAATTTATGAGCAAACTACGGTTAGTGGGGTTGAAAAGGGAAAGCCTGCGGTTGTAAAAACGAAGGATGGTCATCGAATTACGACAGATTACGTCGTATCCGCCTCCCATTTTCCGTTTAATGATCGAAATGGTTTCTATTTTACCAAGCTGCATGCAGAACGTTCCTATGCTGTAGTAGGAAAAATAAGCAAAGACATCCCCAATGGGATGTTTTTAAGTGCTGAAAGCCCAAAACGTTCTCTTAGGTCTGTGCAAATAAACGGAGAGTCGATGCTTCTGATCGGCGGAGAAGGTCATAAAACGGGGCAGGCCCTTTGTACATTCCAATATTATGATGCGTTGAAATCGTTTGGCGAAGGAACTTTCGGATTGAAGGATATTGCCTATCGATGGTCTGCACAGGATTTGTATACGCTCGATAATATGCCCTACATTGGTCAGGAGCTTAAGGATGAACCTAATATTTTCGTTGCAACCGGTTTTCGTAAATGGGGAATGACTTCGAGTGTTGTGGCAGCCTTGTTAAACTCGAAACTGATTTTGGGAGAACCAAGTCCCTATCAGGAGCTTTTCTCCCCGTCAAGATTCAAAGCTGATCCAAGTGTAAAGACATTTATTATGCAAAATGCCAATGTGGCTAAGCATCTAATCGCCGGCAAATTGGAAATGGTTCATAAAGATGTGGATGATTTACAAAAAGATGAAGGGGCTGTTGTCAAGGTTAACGGAAAAAGAGCAGGCGCCTACCGGGATCATGAGGGGGCCCTGCACTTGGTGGATACAACCTGCACCCATATGGGCTGTGAGGTGGACTGGAACGAAGCCGAAAGAACGTGGGACTGCCCCTGCCACGGGTCCCGCTATTCCTACGAGGGTGAAGTGATAGAAGGACCAGCCAAAAAGTCGCTTGGGAAGGTTCACTAATATAAAGTAGAATGGCTGTCCCAGCCGGTCTGAGAGGACCGAGGGTTTCGCTATACATGATTAATAAACTTCCGACGGAAGTTCAAGGGAGAAATACCTTCCTTGTTGGAGAAACAGAACGAGAAGTACGAGCCATGCTGAAAGCCAACCTCTTCAGCGATTCGAGTCATCGACCATCTGGTTTGGATGAGAAGCTTTTTTGCTTGCTCAATTCGGTATTGAAACAAGTAATCCATCGGCGTAACCCCATACACTTTAAGCATACATTTGGCCAAGTAGTTAGGGTGGTAATTCAATGCCTGTTGTAAAAGCGAATTTGTCACTTTTTGCGTATAGTTTTGGCGGATGAACAGCTCCACTTTTTCGGCGAGATGGAACGCCGTTACATCGGAGGACGCCGCGAGGTCGCGATCGACTAATTGCATGAATTGTTGGAATACACTTTGCCGTTTCCAATTACGCAGCGACCTCGGCTCCTCATCCAATTGGAAAAATTGCTCCAAAATATCCAGTGCCTTTTGGGACAACTTCATATACTTCGGGATAAACACGGAGCACACCTCACTGTGATTCAAATAAGCCATTTGCTTATGATTAGCAATTAACGTGGCTTGGTTATCCAAGCAATCGCTCATACTGCTGCACTCATCCCACGCGCCAAATGTTTGAAAATGAATCCAAATAATCTCCGTCTCACTCGCACATGGAATGGTCCCATAATGACTCGCATCCGGTCTTAATATGAGGGCTTCGCCTTTCTGAATCGCCCACTCCGATGTTCCTTCACCTACGTGCAAGGTTCCTTTT
Organism: Paenibacillus sp. V4I9; assembly: GCF_030817295.1. NCBI lineage: Bacteria > Bacillati > Bacillota > Bacilli > Caryophanales > Paenibacillaceae > Paenibacillus > Paenibacillus sp. V4I9. Next base: position 4,664,207 of record NZ_JAUSZE010000001.1, on the reverse strand, counting down.
GTCACGACCATCAGGTCAAAAGCACCGATCTGACTTCTGCTAACATGCTGTTCTCCTTCCCGATATTGAAAACGCCCACAATCAATAAAATAAGGGATGGGAGGGGAGATAAAGTGTAAAATTGGTGAGTTCATCATCGTTTTTTACTCCAATCAAAAGGTTGATATTTTTAAAAATGTGGTTGGAAAATGCTATATAAATACCATGGTACACCATGTAGTATATTAATTAAAGCGCTTACGAAAAAGATCATATTTATAAAATAAAGGGGACCCCTACATGGCGAATTTATCAATCTCCAGACCATTCCCATTGAAGAATGTACGCATCACAGATAACTTTTGGTCTGCTTATATTCGATTGGTTCGGAATGTTGTCGTTCCTTATCAGTGGGAAGCGTTAAACGATCGAATTGAAGGAGCAGAACCTAGCCATGCGATGAAAAATTTTAAAATTTCCGCTAGTTTGGAGCAAGGTGAGTTTTACGGAATGGTATTTCAAGACAGTGATGTAGCGAAGTGGTTGGAAGCAGTAAGCTATTTGCTGGAAACTGGTCACGATCCGGAATTGGAGAAATTGGCTGACGAGGTTATCACGATTATAGCTAAAGCTCAGCATAAGGATGGGTATCTGAATACTTATTTTACACTGAAGGAACCAAATGGCAGATGGACGAATTTGGCCGAATGTCATGAGTTATATTGTGCAGGTCATTTGATCGAAGCGGCAGTTGCTTATTATAATGCGACAGGAAAGCGAATGATTTTAGATGTGGCTTGTCGATTAGCCGATTGTATTGATGAAGTATTCGGACCCGGTGAAGATCAAATTCATGGTTATGATGGTCATCAAGAAATCGAGCTAGCGCTTGTAAAACTGTATCAAACGACGAACAATGACAGCTACCTTCGATTAAGTCTGTATTTTCTGGATGAGCGGGGGAAGGAACCCAGCTTCTTTGAACAGGAGCTTCATCGTCGGAATGGTCAGGTTCATTTTCCTGATTTGGATATGGTAAATGACCGTACCTATAATCAAGCCCATTTGCCAGTAAGGCTGCAGCAAACAGCTGAAGGGCACGCCGTTCGCGTTGTGTACATGTGTTCAGGAATGGCCGACGTCGCAGCCGAGACAGGAGATCAGGAACTGCTTGAAGCCTGTCGAAGGCTGTGGACGAATATTGTAAGCAAAAGGATGTATATTACAGGAGCCATCGGTTCCATGGCACATGGGGAATCCTTCACGCTGGACTATGATTTGCCAAATGACACAGCCTATGCCGAAACCTGTGCGTCCATTGGATTAATCTTTTTCGCACAGCGAATGCTGCAAATGGAAGCCAAAAGTGATTACGGAGATATCATGGAGCAGGCGCTATATAATACCGTCATCAGTGGAATGTCTCAGGATGGTAGACGATTCTTTTATGTGAATCCACTTGAAGTCTGGCCGGATGCGATACTCAAAAACCATCATTTGAGCCACGTGAAGCCTCTTAGACAAGGGTGGTTCGGGTGTGCTTGTTGTCCGCCTAACATCGCTCGGCTGCTTGCTTCTTTAGGACAATATATTTATACATCGCAAGGGAACACCATTTACACCAACTTATATATAGGCAGCCAGGTTACGCTGGATATCGAGGGACAACAAGTAAGCATTGATCAGCATTCCGAGTTTCCATGGAACGGGAATGTGCGATTCATCATCCATGTAGCTGAAAAAACAACGTTTACGTTAGCACTGCGAATTCCAAAATGGTGCACAGAGCCTAAGCTGACCGTACAAGGAATCCCTGTCCAACTGGATGAACAGGTCCGAGACGGATATGTCTATATCACCAGAGAATGGCAATCCAATGATAGCGTGGAGTTGATCTTACCCATGCAGGTTAGCCGAATGAAAGGCCATCCACATGTTCGTGAAACGATAGGTAAGGTCGCCATACAATGTGGTCCGCTGGTTTATTGTTTAGAGGAAACCGATAATGGAGCAGGCTTGCACCAGATTGTATTGGAACCCCAGGATGAGCATCGGAAGCATTTCGACCATGAGCTATTGGGCGGTATACAAACGATCTCCGTCCCGGCTAAACGAATCCGTTCTGACGATTGGGAACAAAAGTGGGGCGAACATTTGTATATCGCGAACGCTTCTCATGAATGGGAGACGATAAACGCAACCTTCATTCCATATTATGCATGGGCGAATCGCGGACAGGGTGAAATGTCGGTTTGGGTCAAAGAAAAGTAAAAATGGCTTTAACCTGCAAAGTTTATGGTATATATAGGTAAAAGCGAAAATGATAAACGATCATTTGGAGGGGTTAATTTGAAGTCTTTGAGAAAAGGATTAAAAGTGAGCACGGTTACAACGTTAGCGTTAGGTTTAATGGTCGGTTGTAGTTCAACGAGTACCCCAACATCCACCGATATCGCTTCACCGACAGCGAACACTCCGGCAAGTTCGACAGCTGCGGCAGCAACGAAAACGCCGGACGGCGGAGAGAAAGTGACGATTCGATTCACGGATTGGGCGAACAATGAAGAAGCGAAATCAACACGAGTTAGCTTGGACGCCTTTGAGAAAGCGCATCCAAACATCAAGGTTGACTATCAGAACGTAGCACTCGCTGAATTTGGTGCAAAGCTTAGCGCCATGGCCGCATCTAAAACGCTACCCGATATCAGTACGATGCTGGAAGCACAAGCGCTCAAATATGCAGAATCAGACATCCTGATGGATTTATCACCGTACTACAAAGATGGCTCGGTAACACCGAAGCTGGAAAGCAACAAATTCGTCACCCCTGACGGTAAATTGCTAGGATACAGTGTTGCTAACGAAATCATCCTTCTTCACTATAACAAAGCTATGTTCGACGAGGCGAAGCTTCCTTATCCGCCTGCCGAGACTGAAAAAGCTTGGACTTGGGATCAAATGCTGGATGTCGCTAAAAAACTAACGAAAGATAAGGGCGGTAAACACCTTGGCGAAGCAGGCTTTGATGCCAAAAACATTGTGCAATACGGAATCAACGTGTCTCATGGTCAAGACTTCTTCTGGACACCTTTCGCGATTTCCAATGGCGGTGGGGAAGTGAGTCAGGACGGTAAGCAGCTTTTGCTCGATAAACCGGAAACCATTGAAGCGATTCAAAAAATTGCGGATCTCTCGAATATTGAACATGTCTCGCCGACGGCTGCCCAGTCATCTGGATTGCCAGGCGATGTTGGTCAATTGCTGCTTTCCAAAAAAGTGGCGATGGTTACTTCCGGACAATGGGAACTGGTCAATATTAATCCGCAGCTAAAAAATGGACTAAAAAATGGTATTGGCGTGCTTCCAATCTTCAAAAAGCCTGCAACAACCAATACAGGAACGCCAATGGTCGTGTATAAGAGCACGAAGCATCCGAAAGAAACCATTGAGCTGTATAAATGGCTAATGGATATTGAGAAAAACTTAGCTAACATTGATAGTGGAGTATGGATGCCGACGGAAATGAGTTGGTACACGGATCCTGAGAAAATCAAGAGATGGACGCAATCACCCGTTCATCCGCCAGAGTATAAAACGGCTGTCATTGATTACGCTTTAAAAGCAACCTATCCTACGCCTTGGTTTTTCCTTCCTACTTACAGCCGGATTGGCGATGTATTGAATCCTGGATTGGATCAGGTCTGGTTAGGAACTAAATCAGCTAAGGATGCCATATCAGAAATGATGCCGAAAATTAAGCCGATTTTTGAAAGTGGAAAGGCCAATTAAAGACTTTATCAAATGAGTTAACAGGTAGGCAAACAGCACCCAGGAATAAGGTGTATTCAAAGTGCTTGTTCCTGGCGTGCTACGATGTAAGTTTTGCCACACATAGGAGGTACAGGTTCATGTCCACAGGTCAGCAGTCCAGTTACAGAAGCCTCAAACGGCAGCAGGTGATTGTCGGATACTTGTGCATCCTGCCAGCTATTCTGGGACTATTCATCTTTACGCTCGGTCCGTTGCTCTATAGCTTATATTTAAGCTTTACGGATTGGACCATTCTGAAACCGAAACAATGGGTTGGCTTCGAGAACTACCGCCAAATATTCACGCAGCATCTCTTTTTCTTCGACTCTCTCAAAGCTACGGCCTATTATGCCATCGGCTCCGTTGCAGCCTCGATCTTGTTTTGCTTTGTAGTCGCGTTGTTTCTCAATCAGAAAATAAGAGGCCGAGCCGCTTTTCGTGCTATTTTCTACTTACCATCAATCATTCCGGTGCTCGCGAGCAGTATCATTTGGTTATGGCTCTATAATCCCGATTTCGGCATTATTAATCATCTCTTAAGTTTTATTGGGATTGATAAGCTGATGTGGGTCAACAGCCCAGACACGTCTGTTCTTTCGATGATTATCATTGCGGTATGGGGATCCGGCAACGTCATTGTGATTTTTCTTGCAGGCCTGCAAGATGTGCCTGCGCATTTACTCGAAGCTGTGGAAATCGATGGTGGAGGCTGGTGGCACAAATTACGTTCCGTAACCATTCCGCTCATGTCGCCCATCATTTTCTATAACGTCATTCTCGGATTTGTGAATTCGATTACGGCTTTTACACAAGCATATGCCATGACTCAAGGAGGACCGGGTAACTCAACTTTATTTTACGCCTTTTACATTTATCGAGAAGCGTTCCAACGTCAAAATATGGGCTACGCCTGCGCACTTGCTTGGGTACTATTCATCATTGTTGCATTCTTCACGTACTTGTTATTCCGTTCTTCAGCTGGATGGGTACATTACGAAGGAGGGAACAAATAATGACTTACCGTTTCAGAGGCAAAATCGTTACGTATGCCGTACTTTTCCTGCTTTCGCTTATCGTATTTTTCCCCATGTATTGGATTGTTCGTTCATCCTTACTCAACCTGCAAGAGATTTTGGAGTTTCCACCGATCTGGTTTCCAAATGCATTCCGTATCGATAATTACACCGAAGTCATGGAACGTGTTAATTTCGGGAAATATTTTCTGAATACGTTCGTGGTCATCATACCGGTGTTAGTTGGTGTGGGTCTGACGGCGAGCTTAACGGCATATGGATTTGCGCGACTTGAATTTCCGCTTAAAAACCTCTGGTTCTCTCTCATCATCATGACGATTTTACTTCCTAGCATTGTCACTTTAGTCCCCACATACATTGGTTGGTCCAAATTGCAGTTAACGAATACCTATTGGCCGTTAATCATTCCTGCTTTTTTCGGCGGCGGCGCTTTTAACATCTTCTTACTGCGACAATTTCTAATGACGATTCCCAAAGAGCTTGACGAATCAGCTGTTATCGATGGTGCCGGGTATTTTACCATTTACCGCAAAATTATTCTTCCTCTCATTAAACCTGCGATTGTCGTTGTTCTCTTATTCACATTCGTAGGCGTATGGAATGACTTTCTGGGTCAGCTTGTGTATCTGAATGATGCCAATAAATATACGGTGTCACTTGGATTATCCACACTTCGTGGAGCCAACAATACACCGATGAACCTGCTTATGGCGGGAACAGCAATCATGGTCATACCAGCTGTAATTGTTTTCTTGTTTGGACAGAGGTATTTCATTGAGGGAATAGCAACAACAGGCATTAAAGGATAATCCAAGAATAGCCAAAATAGAGTGACAGACAACGTAAGGGGCGTTCTGTCTATTCTCTATCGCCATAGGTGTATGCGTTTTCATTTAATGAGTAAGGCTTGTCTCTCGATATATGGCTGAAAGGGGGTGATGAAAAGTCAACCGCTTCAAAAATAGTTTTACGAATTCTATTTGATGGAGGTGCAATTCATGAGAATGCCAAGCTTTCAATACAACAGAAGTATTCTTGCTCTACTCGTCAGCATGTTTCTGACTGCCATTGTTTGTTTGTGCTTTTCCCCTGGTATGGCGTTCGCGAATACCTTATCGAACAGTACGTTCAATGTGCAAACAGGGACGAATGGTGAGATTACGTCGCTTAAGTTAACAGGAGACACTTTCTCCACGGACTATGTTATGAATGCGACAAACGCGCCCAATCAGAACACGGCCGATCATGAATGGCTAGGCGAATTGATGTTCACGTACAAGTTGGGCAGTGGGGCTTGGACCAAGGCCTACACGAATAAATCTGCAGATGGGAGAACGATTACACAGAGCGGCAATACCGTGACGGTCACGTATCAGAATTCAGCGAATGCCGAAGGAATTAAGAATTTTAAAGTGGTTGTGACCTACTCTTTAATCAGTGATTATTTGCAGTGGTCCATCAATATTATGAATACAAGTACACAGTCCATTGAGTTCGGGGATGTCGGACTTCCGCTTCCTTTCAATGAATTCTGGACAGCAGGGAATGATCCGATCTATGAAACGAGGGTAGTCACTCATTCCTATGTAGGTAATAATAGCTCCTACATAACGGCTGCTCGTCCAAGTGGAATTGGTCCATTCTTACTGATGGTGCCGGACGCAACAACAGGAGCCGGTTTCGAGTACCAAGATCGTTGGAGAATTGAAGAGCATCCGGGCAGCATGTGGGCCATGGATCAAGGCGGTTGGGTAGAGGGCTTAAATGTTTTCTATATTCATTCCAACGTGATTAAAAGCACCAGTCGTGGATATTTACCGAATACGAGTCTGATTCTCGCTGCGAATCAAAGCAAAACGTATGCGTTTAAATTCTTTAAAGTGGCGAATGAAAGTGCGATGAAAGATAAATTATATACGGAAGGTATGGTCGATGTTACCGCCGTACCAGGTATGATGTTCGCAACGAATATGAAGGCGAAGATCGATCTGCATACTTCCAAAACGATCACATCTGTTACAGCGCAGTATCCGTCTGAAACAACGATTACGTATCTGAATACGACAGGCACCGATCATAAGATCTATGAGCTCAATTTAAATCATCTCGGGCCAAACAACATTACCGTTAACTACGGGACTGGTGAGAAAACGGTACTGCAATTTTATGCCATTGAACCTATCGATGCAGCGTTACAAAGACATGCAACGTTTATGGTGAATAAAACGCAGTGGAATGCACCCGGTCAAATTTATGACAAGGTGTTCGATGATTGGATGATGCAAAATAAAGCCAAGCGGGGTTCCTTTGCCGGGTATTGGGGCTGGGGCGACGATTGGGGCTATACACACGGGCAATTCCTTGCTGAGAAAAACGCACTGACGCCAATAGCTTCTGAGGTTACCGCAGTAGATCAATATTTAGAGACGGCGATCTGGAATCGACTCATGGTAAATAACCATAGCGATTATCTCGTTCATGATTTCCTGATGCCAGAGCCGAACGATACGCCTACCTACCGCGGCTATGCTTATCCGCACATTTATAACACGTATTTCAGCATGTACAAAATCGCGAAGCTTTACCCGAATCTCATCACATACACGCAGCCTAAAAACACCTATTTGCTAAGAGCATATAACATTTTCAAAACCTTATATGATGGCCCTGTGGCTTATAACTGGAATACCGGATTGATGGGTGAATTAACGACACCTGATATCATCAAAGCCTTACAGGATGAGGGCTATAGCACTCAGGCCAATGATATGATTGCGAAAATGGCAACGAAATATAACAATTTCAAAAACACGACCTACCCGTACGGATCTGAATACTCCTATGATAATACGGGGGAAGAAGCCGTGTACACCTTGGCCAAAATGAATAACAATACCACGATGATGAGTAAAATTAATAACAAAACTCGGGCAGCCCGCGGTCAAATGCCGATCTGGTATTACTATGCGGACCCGGTGACGATTACAGGCGAGAATTGGTGGAATTTCCAATATACCGTATCCCTTGCTGGGTATGCCATGGACGATTGGATTCGGAACCATTCCACAACACCTGAAGTTGAACAGCGATTGTCTTATGCAGCTAAAATTGCCAATGTCGGCGCGATTAATTCCGGACAAATCTCCTCAGATGCTGCCAATATCGGTGCCGTTTCCTGGACCTACCAAGCGGAGAAAGGCAATTATGGAGCCCTCGGTCTGGATGGTGGACCTTTGTTTAATGGCTGGAGAGGGATGAGCGGTGAAGCCGATCTAGGTTTGTTCGGCGCACTCAAAATTCTAAGCAGCGACATCACTGTCGATCCCATTTTCGGACTGTTCGGCTATGGGGCTGATGTTACTCAAAGCGGTTCTAGCTATGTTATCACCCCGAAAGATGGTTTGTTCAAACGCTTGAATCTAATCACGCAGAAGCTATCCATGGAGCTGGAAAAGGATCAGTATACCTCAGCTACTGTGGCGCTTGCGAAAAACAATATCAACTTTACGTTGAAGAATCTGACGCCTGGTACAGCTCATACGACGAAAGTGACATTTAGCGGTCTTGCGGCAGGCTCCTACGACATCTTAGTCAATAATGTAAATGTAGGAACGGTAACTGCTGTGAATAGCGCGAAAACAAGCATTAATCTTAGTGTTGGAACAGCTGCCACTTATGATGTGAAATTGCAGCTTGGAACTGCTGCCGGCCCCGTTGACATAGCTCCTCAAGGGACAGCTACGACCTCGTTTGTATCTTCTTGGGAGAGTCTGGCTGGCTTAAACGATGGGTATACGCCTACAAGTTCCAATGACAGAGGGCATGCTGTGTATGGAAACTGGGATAATCCGGGAACTACGCAGTGGGTTCAATTAGATTTTACAACCGCTAAGACGATTTCCGGATCAGATATTTATTGGTTTGATGACGACCAAGGCATCGACCTTCCTGCATCCTATACGCTGCAATACTGGAATGGTAACGCGTGGGTCAATGTGGGAAGTCCATCTGGATTAGGTGTCACGGCAAATCAGTATAATACGACGACCTTTACTCCGGTATCGACGACCAAAATCAGATTGAATATCACAGCGAAATCGACATTCTCATCAGGGATTGAATCGTGGAAGGTTTACGGGTCTTAACTGTGAAAAAAGCTGTCCCTCAAGGTCTTGAAACGACCTAAAGGAACAGCTTTTTGTTTGGATCGAAAGTTTGCTTAGAACGCAGGCACGATAGCACCTTTGTACTTATCTTCGATGAACTTTTTTGTATCAGCGGAGTTCAGTTCTTTAGCAAGCTTTTGCATCGCTTCGGAATCCTTATTGTCCGGACGGGAAACGATGATGTTCACGTAAGGTGAATTTTTGTCCTCGATGAACAAAGCGTCTTTCGTCGGATTTAGATTCGCTTGAAGTGCGTAGTTCGTATTGATCAGAGCCAAATCAAACTCACCGATCGTACGTGGCAACATAGCAGGGTCTAATTCTTTGATTTGAAGTTTCTTTTTGTTTTCCACGATATCTTGAACCGTACCTTTGATGCCAACGCCGTCTTTCAGTTTAATCAAGCCGTTTTTCTCCATCAACGCAAGCGCACGGCCGGCGTTAGAAGGATCGTTAGGAATAGCGATCGAAGAGCCATCTTTCAATTCTGCAGCGGATTTCACTTTTTGGGAGTAAGCGCCGAACGGTTCGATGTGAACGCCAACTACTTTAACGAGGTTTTGTTTTTTATCTAGGTTATATTGATCCAGGTAAGGCTGATGTTGGAAAAAGTTAGCGTCCAATTGTTTTTCAAACACTTGTACGTTCGGTTGAACATAATCGTTAAACTCAATAACTTCAAGCTTAACGCCTTGTGTTTTCAATTTATCTTTCAAACTATTCAAAATTTCGGCATGAGGGACGGAAGATGCACCGATTTTAAGTGTAACTTCTTTTGCAGCAGCCGGAGTAGCAGAGGCAGCAGGTGCCGAACTTGCAGGCGTTTCAGCAGCTTTCTGTCCGCATGCTGCAAGAGCAAGCACAACGAATAGAGCCATTAAAGATAGCGTAAGTTTCTTCATGATGAGATTACCTCCAAGATAATGTGTTTTATTTGCGGTTAAATTTGGCGACCAAACGGTCTCCTAGCATTTGTAAGAGCTGAACGAATAGAACGAGAATGACAACGGTCACGATCATGATATCTGTACGGAACCGCATGTAGCCGTAGCGAAGCGAGAGATCCCCAAGGCCGCCGCCGCCAACTACACCTGACATTGCGGAGTAGGAGAGCAGGGCAACAGCTGTCACGGTGACGGCTGAAATCAGACCTGGGCGCGCTTCCGGCATCAGGACGCGCCAGACGATTTGCCACGGCGTAGCGCCCATTGACTGCGCGGCTTCAATAACGCCGCTGTCGATCTCGCGCAGCGCGGTTTCAACAAGCCGCGCGAGAAACGGCGCGGCTGCGATAACAAGAGGCGGGATCGCGCCTTGTACGCCGATGGTTGTATGCACGATGGCCTTCGTGATCGGAAAAACCGAGATCATCAGAATCACGAAAGGCACGGAGCGCAGGATGTTCACGATCAGCGAGAGCACTCCGTAAAGCGGCAGATTTTGCAGCAGCTGCCCTTTGGAAGTAAGAAATAAAATGATGCCCAGTGCCATGCCGATAATGACAGTGAATAAGAGCGACCAACCCAGCATTACGAGTGTATCACCAGTTGCTTTCGTAATTTCGGACCAGTTAATATCCCAGGTCATATTCATTGGTTGAGAACCTCCACGTCGATTCCTTCTTGCACAAGTTTGGCAATCACAGAATCGATTTCTTCTTGGTGTCCGCCTGTTAATTCCACAACCAATTGACCGTAAGGGACACTTTTCATAGAAGAAATAGTACCCTGAAGGATAGCAAAGGACACATTCGTCGACTTGACGGTTTCGAACAAGATCGGTTCATAGGTTTTGGCACCGATGTAGGTAATTCGGATCACCGTTCCGTGCTTTTCCCCCAGCTTCACCATCGGATCCTGGTCTGGACTTTGTGCGAAATCCGAAACTTGTCCGACGAATTCCTTCGTTACCGTATGCTGAGGCTTCAGGAATACGTCAAGTACTTTCCCGGTTTCAACAATCAAGCCTTTCTCCATAACAGCTACACGGTCACAGATCTCACGAATGACCTGCATCTCATGTGTGATGAGCAGGATCGTAATGCCAAGCTTTCGATTGATATCGAGCAGCAGCGCAAGAATTGCATTCGTTGTTTGAGGATCAAGCGCTGAGGTCGCTTCGTCGCAGAGTAGAATATCCGGATGATTGGCCAAAGCTCTTGCAATACCGACACGCTGCTTCTGCCCGCCTGAGAGCTGGCTTGGGTACTTATACGCGTGTTCCTGGAGACCGACTAAATCGAGCAGCTCCTTGATTCTCGCTTGAATCGCCCCTTGCCCCATCCCAGCCAATTTCAGAGGAAAGGCAATATTTTCAGCAACGGTAGAGGAAGAGAGGAGATTGAAATGTTGGAAAATCATCCCGATTTTGCGGCGTTTCGTTTGCAGCTGGCGAGAATCCAACTTTGTCATTTCTTCACCATCAATGTGAATGCTGCCAGAGGATGGTCGCTCCAGTAGATTTACACATCGCAGTAAAGTACTCTTTCCTGCACCGGAGTGTCCGATAATGCCGAATATTTCTCCGCGATCGATATGTAAATGGATCTGCTGGATGGCCGGTACACGTCCCGGTATATCCTCATATACTTTTTGTAAATTTTCGATATGAATCAGGATGAATACCTCCTATTCCATGCAAATATTGGTGATTTTATATTTTGACCAACGGTAGATCATTTTATAAGAAATTGCAAGAGGATGCAACATTTAAAATATGGAAAACGAATCCTCACTTTGCATTGACGCTCCAATTATTTACATATAAACTGAGGTTAACCGTTTCAATTTAGAAAGATAGCGCTTAATTAGCGTGAAAAACTGCATTTTTTAAGTTTTTGATAAGGAGTGTACAAAATTGACAAATTTGCAACAACGCCAATATGAAGTCTTGAGCAAAATTGCCGCAGCGGCATTCAAACAGCCTCTTCAGAGCAGCGGATTATTATATCATCACGATATCCGAGATAATTTTTACTATGCTTCTTATTTATTTGCCGCTTCTCAGGAGGAAGCTATCCCATTTAACGGGGATCGTGTACAGGCTAAGCTCAAGGCTGAGGGCATCCTGCTTCATGTACTGGAACTCCAGGACCAGAATGAAGAGAGTGTAACCTATGGTCATTGGCCCTTACATCTAAGACCTACTCCACAAGAAGCACCGAAAAATACACTTCCTGTTGAATTAATGGGAAGTCTGATGGTTTATTTCTATCAACGCTATTCAGACAATTTGAGTGAATCATTGCGAAACTTATTTGCTTTAGCGCTGCTGCATATTTATAGAAGCAACTTTTATCGTAAACCATCTGAGCATTACAACCATCATGAAGCGAAATACACAGCAGCTAAGCTTATTTTCGGACAGCTTTATGAGGATAAGGCATTGCTTGAGGATGGCTGCCAATGCTTGCGAAGTACGCTGGATCGGGTTACTTCGATAGGCATGTCGGAGTATGGAGGGTTACCTTGGTTCTGGCACTGGGTGCAGGCTTTTACGTGCGCTTGGGAGCTTATGAAGGATGCAGAAATCAAAGCCGAATTAGCTCATTTATTGGACTACCTCTGGGAGGTTCGCTCGACGTATTATCTGGGAGGGGCATGGGTGGGCCCGCATTCGCGGATATGGCCGCATGATATGCCGAAGGACACCAATGTGCTGCACGATTATGTCCAGTTTGGCGATTTCACATTGGCTGATTACATGCCTCGAACCGAGTATGCAGGTTTTATTGCCTATGAAGCTTCGTCAGAAGTCAAGCGTACGGCCTTACAACGTGGGGCTCCGGTAGAAGTTACTCGCAGAGTTCCCAAACAAGCAGCTTTAGCTATTAACGATTACGATGTGCTGCACAGTTATGTATATATCACAGAAAACTTTGCAATAGGCGGTATGTGGGAACGCGTACAGGAGTTTGATAATGAGCAACATCGCTGGGATGTAGGACTTCCGTTAGATACGGTCCAAGGTGTAAATCATTTGTATTTTTTTCACCCAGGTCAAGGCTATGCAGAAGGAGATTTACGTCATCAAAGTGAGTATTCCGAAGTGCTTTTTCATCAAAATGCATTGATCGCTTCCTATCAAATTCCAGATGGTCAGCCTGAATTCATTATGGGATGTCTGCCTGTAGGAGATTGGATTGAGGAACCGAATGGACTTTTTGGATTGTGTGGTCATGTTTACATGGCTGTTTATGTACAGCAGTCCTTTCTAAGAGAATTGCGTGAAGATCGATCCGTTGTCACAAGCAAAGGAAAAACGAATTCCGTAGTTGTCGAGTGCATCGACCAGAAAACAGCTGAGACCCTTCAGATCAGGGATATACAGCAATTTGCGAATGTGATGAAGCAGAAACAACCCGTTTATACCTTGTCCAGCCAGGGCGATTTGCAAATCACCTATACGACTTTGAAAGATGAAATGATGGCTTTAAGCAGTGGCTTATATAGTGACAGGAAGATCATCAGACTTGTGAATGGCGAAGCTGTTGATTTCACTACCTATACGGTCGCTTGAAAATAAAAGAAAAGAGGATTTGACATGCCATTATTTGATTTTCCATTAGACAAGCTACTTACTTATGAAGGACGTAATCCCCGCCCTGAAGATTTCGATTCTTATTGGGAGCGGGCAATTGCTGAAATGAAGGCTGTCGATCCCCAAATCGAACTTCGTCCGAGTGAATTTCAAGTGCCTTACGCCGAATGTTTTGATCTCTATTTTACAGGTGTCAAAGGGGCTCGTATTTATGCCAAATATGTTCGTCCTAAACACGCAGATAAGCCGCATCCTGCTATCGTTGAATTCCATGGTTACTCCGGTAGCTCTGGCGATTGGTCAAATAAATTACCGTATGCCGCTCTAGGCTACTCGTTATTTTCCTTGGATTGCCGTGGTCAAGGCGGTTTATCGGAAGATGCGGGTGGTGTAAAGGGGACGACGCTTCGCGGACATATCGTTCGCGGCTTAGATGATCACCCTGATCAATTGCTGTACAGGGATATTTTCTTAGATACGGCTCAACTCGCCGGCATTGCGATGAGCATGCCAGAGGTTGATCCCGAGCGTGTAGGCGCATTGGGTGGCTCTCAAGGGGGCGCTTTGACGATCGCTTGTGCTGCACTGGAGCCTCGCATTAAGCGGTTAGCGCCAGTTTATCCATTCCTAAGCGATTACAAGCGTGTTTGGGAAATGGATTTGGCGAAGGATGCCTATCAGGAACTGAAGGACTTCTTCCGCCGTCACGATCCACAGCACAAACGCGAAGATGAAATATTCACGAAGCTTGGCTATATTGACATTCAGAATCTGGCAAATCGCATCCAAGGTGAAGTACTGATGGCCGTTGGTCTTAGCGACACCGTATGCCCGCCTTCCACGCAGTTTGCTGCTTATAACAAAATCAAGTCGAAAAAGCAGTTTGAGTTGTACCCGGATTATGGTCATGAAGGTTTACCTGGCTTCAGCGATAAAACCTTGCAATTTATGTTAGGCCTTTAAAATGAAATGCCTCTCACATCTTCGTGATGGAGGGGCATTTTTTGTTTAACTATTCTGCTGTCGGAACTGGCTGGGGGTGACACCGGTCAGCTTTTTAAATAGATAATTAAAAAATTTCATATCCTGATAGCCGACACTTGCGGCGACATCACTGATCTTGTGATCGTTCGCTCGTAATTGCTGACAACAGGCTTCAATTCGTGCGTGCTGTACGTACTCCATGAAGGACATTCCCGTATGCTTTTTAAGCTGGCGATGAAGCTGACGCTCGCTGATGGTCAATCTGGCGGCAGCTTCCGTGAGCGATATTGGGCTGCTGCAATGCCCGCGAATATGGGCGAGGAGACTATCTAAGTCCTGTAGGCTCGCTTTGGACGATTCCGATGTGAAATCCATTTTGGAGCGATACATGTAAACAAGAAGCTGTTCCACACAAGTTTGTAAAATCGTCATAAAACCGCTTCGATGGGCGTTATATTCGAAGTGCAAACGTTCAAAAAGAGGCTGGAATTCCCCATTGCGCTCTTTAAAAGAGAGCCAAGTAGAGTGTTCGGTTGCCTGCATAAATAGGACGTTGAAGTCATCGTTACTTCCATGCCATTGCGAGTAAAATAACTGATTCAACCATTCCTGGGTAAAAATGCAATTGTAAACCACAAGGTTTTTTTTCTGAGCAGTAGATGATGGGCGAAACACATGGGAGACGCCAACCGGAATGAAAAAGAGATCTCCTTTGGATACGGGTAATGAGATATTGTCGATGTAATGTGCACCACTGCCCTCAGCTACATAGCTAATTTCAATAAAATCATGCGTATGCTGCAGCATTTCAAATGATTCGTGAACTCGGTTGACGTAAAGCGGAAGTTCTGGGAGGAAAAATTGATCGCCGGGCGTTTCGATAATGCTTCGTTTAATCGTCATCTCGTTTTACTCCTCTAATGTCAATTAAGACCCTAATGAATGTCGGAATTAACCCTAAAAATGAGTACGCTCTCATCATAAAATAAAGGCATTGAAGTAACAATCATTATTTTTGGTGGAGGCAGCTGAAATGAGACAATTAAAAACTGACTGGCAAGCTCAATGGGTTTGGGGGAATGGTGAAGCAAGTCCAAGAAATGAGTGGCGGTGTTTCAGAAAGACATTCAATGTGGGCGCTGAAGGCTGGGGAGCAGCAAAGATATCCATTACTGCTGATTCGCGCTACGCTTTATATGTGAATGGAATCAAAGTGGGACGAGGTCCTGTTCGTTCATGGCCTTTCGAGCAGTCTTATGATACTTATGATATTGGACACTTGCTGCATAAAGGACGACCTAATGTGATTGGGGTCATGGTGCTCCATTTCGGTATGTCCAATTTCTATTATTTGCGCGGACGCGGCGGTTTGTTAGTGCAAGTAGAGAGTGAGCGTGAGGGTCATTCTGTCGTAGAGCTGGTGACGGACGAAAGCTGGAAAACCTCGCTGCATCTTGGGTATGATAGCCGCTCTGGGCGGATGTCGTGTCAGCAAGGCTTTGCTGAGCGGATGGATGCAAGCGCTTGGCCAATGGATTGGTATTTGCCAGATTACGATGATTCTGCATGGGGTCAAGCCACTATCGTTGGAGCTGTTGGTATAGAGCCGTGGAGCAGTCTTGTGCCGAGAGATATTCCATTCCTTACTGAGGAACTCGTGTGGCCGGTTCGTATCGAATCCCTCCATCAGGTAAAGCCCGTTGCATGGACTGCCTCGATTGATGTCCGTAATCAAATGGTGCCAGAGAGTGTGAATCATGCGAATCCAGTGGGTTTTGCTGGGTATATGGCAACGGTAGTGAGAACCGAGAAGGCAGTAAAAGCTGTGTTAGGAATCGTACAGCCGAGCACTGTGAAGGGATGCAGCGTGAATGGAGAGTGGCTAGAACCGGAGCGTTACACGGGTGTATTGCCGGAAAGGTATGCTGAGATAGAACTGAAGGCTGGAGACAATCTCATCTTGTTGGAGACGACTGGCGTTGATCATGGCCGAACGCTGCAGTTGGGCATTGATTGCGATGCTTATTTTGAGGTCGTTTCTCCTTTAGGGGAGGCAGGCATCGATACGTCACCATTTATTTCAATTGGTCCTTTTGCAGCTTTTGAATGCATTGATCACCAGGAAAGCAGTGATACTTTGCACCCATATGAAGGATTTGGGTCTTCTTCAACGGGTGATGATCGAAAGAATGAATTGGAAGCCGATACCTATCCCGCTTTTAACACGTATGTGGAGATTCGGAGTCTTTCTACTGCTAATGACCTGAGTCGCTATACGGATTGGATTCGGCCTTTCCCACTGGAATTGGTGAGCAGGGATTCTATCTTTGCACTTAGTGTCTGGAAAAAAGAAGCGCTGGCGCAAGCTGTTCCTTACCCTTTGCAGCAGGCAGTTATCCCAAGTGTGAATCCTGCAATATTGCCGAGATATGAGGGTGCGGATACGGAATTTATCCTTGATTTTGGCCGTGAGTTATCTGGCTTTATACAATTTGAAGTAGATGCCGCTGAAGGAACCATACTTGATTTCTATGGCTATGAATACATGCGCGACGGGTGGCGTCAAGACACATTCGATTTAGATAATACGCTGCGTTATACGTGTTCGGAAGGACTTCAATCGTATACCTCTTATGTGAGGAGAGGATTCCGATATTTGATGGTTACGGTAAGGAATGCTGCAAGAGCAGTCAAAATGTATGGCGTACAGGTGCAGCAAAGTAATTATCCCATAGCCGAGATAGGCAAGTTCCAGAGTTCTGATGCGCTTTTGAACGATATATGGCAGATTAGTAAACACACAACCCGACTTTGTATGGAAGATACATTCGTAGATTGTCCAGCTTATGAACAGGTTTTCTGGGTTGGGGACAGCCGGAACGAGGCATTAGTCAATTATTACGTGTTCGGAGCTACGGAGATAGTCGAGCGGTGTTTGCGGTTAGTGCCTGGTTCCAGCACACAAACACCGTTATATGTGGATCAGGTTCCTAGTGGGTGGAGCAGCGTCATTCCGAACTGGACGTTTTTCTGGGTGTTGGCCAGCTTTGAATATTACGAGCATACAGGCGATGAGGTTTTTGCGAGAGACTTATGGCCGCATATTCGTTATACCCTTGAGCATTATGAACAAAAATTGGATGATCGTGGATTGTTGTTTATAAAAGGCTGGAACTTGCTGGACTGGGCACCGATTGATCAGCCGAATAATGGGGTGGTCACCCACCAGAATATGATTCTAGTCAAAACGCTGCGAAGCGCGGCAGAGTTGGCGAAAGTCGTTGGCGATGTGGAAGAAGCAGCAGAATATGAAGGGAAAGCGCTTCGTCTGAGCCAAGCAATTAACAAGCATTTATGGAGTGAGGAGCGCAGTGCATACTTGGATTGTATCCATGCGAATGGCCGAGCTTCGACTGTTTTTAGTATGCAGACGCAGGTTATTGCCTACTTATGTGGTGTCGCTGAGGGCGAACGTGCAGAGCAGATGAAGATATATTTGTTTGCTCCGCCGCCGGATTTTGTTCAAATCGGGAGTCCGTTTATGTCCTTCTTTTATTATGAGGCTCTCGCGAAAATGGGCCGCATCGGTATTGATCGTATGATCACAGATATGCGGCAGCATTTTGGGCAAATGATTGAATATGACGCCACGACCTGCTGGGAAATGTACCCGAATTTCGCGGAAAATAGAGCGAACCCTGACATGCTGACGCGAAGTCACTGTCATGCGTGGTCGGCAGCGCCGGGCTATTTCTTAGGCGCGCATGTGCTTGGTGTCACTCCCGCCGACAAAGGCTGGCGGAAGGTCGTTGTTGCCCCGCAGCCTGCGGATTTGCAGTGGGCGAGGGGCACTGTTCCACTGCCGCAGGAGGGACGGATCGATGTCGCTTGGCGACTCGAGGAGGACGGACGCGTGATGCGGCTGCAGGTTTGGGCGCCGCGCAGCGTGGATGTGGAGATCCGCATCCCGGACGGCATGGACGGGATTGTGGAGCGTCACGAGGTATGACTTAAGATACGCCGGTTGGTTAGGCCGGCGTTTTTGTTTGGAGATTTTATCGTTTCAGATCCTAGGTGGGGGTGTATTGGACTGAAAATTGGGATGAGAGGACCAAAAAGGTCTTCTCAGAGGTGAGTAAACTTTGTTGTAAAGCTGAAAGTGCCGAAATGGCGATTAAAGCCGTAGGTTTTGAGGTTTTGCGTGTTTGAGGTTTAATGTAGGATTATTGGTCTGGAAATCGAGCTGTGAGGACCAAAAACGTCCTCTCAAAGTGAAGAACTAACTATCTCCAGCTGAGAAGTCAGAAAAGGACGTTCAGATCCTAGTTAGGAGTATTTGCCTGAAATTTGTTTAATGTCAACGCTAGTTTTCGGCGATACACCACGGTCTAGTGTGCATAACTCTATCAATCAAGCGTTTTTCCTCCGGTAAACCCGCTCCGGACGACCGACCACACCGTAAGACAGGTCGGCGTATAAATCGCCTGAGCTGACTAAGTGCTCGAGGTAGCGGCGGCCGGTGGAGCGGCTGACACCGATTTCTTTGGCGATCTGATCAGCGGTCAAGCCGCCGGATGCGCTAGAAATCGCTTGTACGATTTTTACCAACGTTAGCTTATCAATCCCTTTGGGCAGGAAAGAGGTGTCCAAGTTGTTTTCTTTCTTGGAAGTTCCTGACATAAGCCGATCAACATCGCTCTGATTGATCATGCCGCTTTGGTTCATCCGACTTAGTTCACGATGGAAATCCAGATAGCGCACTAGCGTTTCTTGAAGCCGATTAAAGACGAGCGGCTTGATGATATAATCAAACGCACCGCTCCGTATAGCATCCCGAATGGCGTCTATTTCTTTGGCAGCTGTGATCATAATGACGTCTGTTTCCCGGTAATGCTGCCGAATAAAGGAAAGCATCTCTAAGCCGTTGGCGCCTGGTAAATAGACGTCGAGTAGGACGAGATTCGGAGTCAGAATTTCCAACTGTTCCTTGGCTTGACCTAGATCCGTGGCGATACCGACAACGTGGAATCCATCTACTTTTTCTATGAATCGTCTGTTAATCTCGGCAATTTTCACATCGTCTTCTACAATTAATACTTCAACAGTTTGATTCTGGTGTTCCATGGGGCAGACTCCTTTCTTTGAGATCAGGGATCTTGGGAATCGCAACGGTGAAAATTGTGCCGCCTGCGGGATTTTTATGAAACGTAATGTACCCACTCAACTTTCCGACAGCATGCTGGACCAAAGCGAGTCCAATGCCGCGGTGTTCCCCTTCTTTGGTCGAAAAGCCTTTTTCAAATACAGCCATACTCGTTTCCTCAGGAATTCCTACGCCTCGATCTTCACATTCGATAATAAGATCCTCACCGAGGTCGGTTAGAAATAATTTCACATACGGTTCCGTCTGATCGCCACCAGCAAGTACAGCTTCCATGGCATTGTCAACGAGATTACCAATGATGGTGACGAGCATATTTCGATCAATTTGAGCTGGGATGTCGCTGAATGAGCTTTCGTGATCGATTTCGAACGTTATCTTTAATTCTTGCGCATGGTTAAATTTACCAATGAGCAGCCCGCCAATCATGGGATCTGGGATTTCTCGCATAATGAATTGTACCCAATTCTGATGCACATCGGCCTCCCGTGAGATAAGTTCGACAGCTTCTTGATACGATTCCAGTTGGATTAATCCAGATATCACATATAGCTTGTTCGAAAATTCATGCGTTTGTGCGCGAAGCGCCTCTGCAAAGCGTTTGACCTGAGACAGTTCTTCGGCCAATCGATACAGCTCTGATTTGCTGCGAAAGCTTGAAACTGCACCGGTCACGCCTAATTTTCGCTCAATAATCGGTACCCGATTCACAATAACCTCATGGTCGCCAATAAGCATTTCATGGTCAAATTCAGCTTTACCCGAACGAACGACTTCATACAATCTCGTATTCGGTATCATGTCCTCAATATGTCTTCCAGTAATCTTTGCTGTGACAGGCAGCTGCAGCAGCTGAAGCGCATAGCGATTTGCCATCGTAATAATACCCTCACGGTTTACCGCAATGATGCCTTCGCGTATGGACTCTAGAATCGCCTTCTTTTCGGTATATAATGCGCCGATTTCCTTGGGCTCTAAGCCATGAATGGAACGTCGGACGTTATTGGCGATGAGGACAGAACCGACAAGTCCAATGAGCAGAACAATGAAAGAGATCATCTCAATTCGTGTTTGATACGCAGTGGTAATTCGTGCAATGTCCTCAGTCAGGAAGCCGACGGATACGATACCAATCACTTGACCATTGTCGCCAAATACCGGAGCTTTGCCGCGGAGTGAGGGACCCAGAGACCCTATAGCCTTAGAAATAATGGATTGCCCCTCGAGAACGGGACCGTTGTCTCCACCGACCATTTCTTTGCCTATTCGATCAGGCAGGGGATGCGAATAACGGATACCTTCGCGGTTCCCAACAACGATGTATTCCGCAGCTATTTTCTCACGAACCGACTCCGCAATGGGTTGAATGACGGCCGAGGGGTCATTTAATTGAAAGGCATGCCTTATTTCTGGCATACTAGCCACGGTTTCCGCTACCTTCAAGGCGCGTGTACCAATCTGATCCTCAAGGGCGGAAGTCATCAGGTAATAGAAAATGCCGCCTAGACTTAGGATGATGAAGACAAGCAGTGAACAAATAATCAAGATTAGCTTGGTTTGCAGCCTCATTCCGAGTTAAAGCCCCCCGTTTTTGCTAGTATTGTATCATAAAGCGCTCTCATTTAGAGGGAAAACGCGTTGGAGCCGTCGTGAACAATATGAACAAAATGCCCAAAACGATGTTATTATAATTAATCTTGTTAAACTTCTCAAATTTCTATTCAGGTGATATTCTGAAAGCGCTTCAAAGAAAGCGGATTCACATATAACACCAAAAAGTTGGAGGGGTTTCATTTGATAAAAAATGTCTTAGCAGCATCTTTGAAAGTAACATCGATCAGTTTATTAGCAATCTCCTTGGCAGCATGCGGAAATGGGGCAGCTAAACCAACAGACGCAACGGGTGACAAGGCCAAAGAAACAACAGCACCAGCACAAGCGGCATCCAAATATCCAGAAAAAGCGCTGAGCATCATCGCGCCATCCGGTGCAGGCGGCGGTTGGGATATGACGGCTCGTACGATTGCCAAAGTATTGTCGGAAACGAAAGCACTTGATAAGCCGATTTCGGTTGAAAATAAGCCGGGTGGAGGCGGTACCGTCTTCATGGCGGAATATGCTACGAAAGATGTGAAAGACAATTACAAATTGTTCGTTAGCTCACCGCCTATTCTTATTAACCATCTGAAAAAAGAAGGCAACACGCCATACGGTTATACAGATACAACGCCACTTGCTCAATTGACGAAGGATTATGGCGCAGTTGCGGTTGCGGCAAACTCAAAATATAAAGATTTGAAATCACTGTTGGATGATATGAAAGCGGATCCTACGAAACTGACGGTTGCTGGTGGTTCTGCACCAGGCTCCATGGATCATCTGGTTTCCATTCTTCCTGCCTTTAAATACGGTATCGACCCGAAAAAGGTGAAATATGTATCCTATGATGGCGGCGGGGAAGCGGTAACAGCATTGCTCGGTGGTAATGCGGATGTGCTTGGAACTGATGCATCTTCCTTGGATCAGTATGTGAAAGCTGGCAAAATCAGAGTGCTAGCTGTGGCATCTCCGCAACGACTTGGTGGCAGCATGAAAGATGTTCCAACGATGAAAGAGCAAGGTGTTGACGCTGAGTTCTTAATCTGGCGCGGCTTCTTCGGACCTAAGAATATGGACGCTGGGGCGAAAAAGTTCTGGGAAGATACGATCAAGAAAATGGTTGATTCCGATACATGGAAAAAAGAAATGACAGCAAACAACTGGGAAACAGATTATAAAAAAGCGGATGATTTCAAAGCTTTCCTAGGTCAGCAAGAAACGCAATTGAAAGATATGTTGACAGCTTTGGGTATGCAGAAATAAGAGAGCCTTTGGATGCTGGGGAGAAGCGAATTTGACTTCTTCCCATGCACGAAGGGCGGGAGGTTGAGAAGGCATATGAATACCATGTTTGACCGTTATGCAGGTATCGTTTTTTTCGCTATCGGCACCACATTTGTGATCGGCAGCAGGAGCATTTCAACAAGTGCATATGGCAGTAATGTAGGCGCAAATATATTCCCAATGATGCTGGGGTCTTTCCTAGCATTAATGAGCATTCGTCTCATTTACGATACATTCCGCAAGCAGCAAACGCAAAAGCATAAAGAAAATTTGGATTACAAAAGATTTGGTATCATTTTCGTTTCAGCAGTCCTATATGCGTTATTTCTGGAAGATATCGGATTCGTCATCTCCACGTTTCTCTTTTTAATGATTGGGTTCCAAACGATGCAAAAAGGTAGAGTTTGGGTTTCACTTTTGATCTCAGCTGCATTTTCCTACGGGGTGTATTCGCTGTATGTGAATGGATTGGATGGGTCGCTTCCTGGATTCCCAACTTGGTTAGGCTTCTAAGATATCGCTTACGCAGTGGGTTTGCTAAAAAGCAAGCTCTAAGGAGGTTATTGAAATGAGCACGATTGATTATGTGCTTCATGGCTTGGGTACTGCAATGCAGTGGCACAATGTCGTGTTTGTTTTTCTAGGCGTATTAATTGGTACAGTGGTAGGTGTCCTACCCGGGATTGGACCCATGAGCGGTGTAGCTCTGTTAATCCCGATTACAGCGACTATGACCGCAGGATTAGGTCCTGAAGAAGCCGCGACGAGCTCCATTATTCTGCTCGCTGGTGTCTATTATGGAGCGATGTATGGAGGTTCGACGACTTCCATCCTGCTGAATACACCGGGAGAATCTTCTTCCGTAGTAACGACCCTAGATGGTTATCAGATGGCTAAACAAGGCAGAGCCGGGGCTGCGCTTGCGATATCGGCGATCGGTTCCTTTGCAGCCGGCATTATTTCTCTAATAGGCCTTATCTTCCTAGCTAGGCCCTTGTCGGCAGTTGCCATCAAGTTTGGCCCTGCCGAATATTTCTCCCTCATGGTTCTCGGCTTACTCGCAATCAGCGGTCTAGCTGGTAAATCCATGGTCAAAGCTTTAATGATGACAGCTTTCGGGCTGCTGCTTGCAACGATCGGTATTGATAATGTATCCGGCGTTGAACGGTTTACATTTAATATTCCGGAGCTCTATCAGGGTTTGGAGTTCCTTACCGTGGCCGTAGGTACATTCGCTGTCGGTGAAGTGTTCAAGACCATTCTGCAACGAGAAGGAAACGATGGTGAATTGGCCAAAATCAATCGCATCCTACCGACCAAACAGGATTTAAAAGATAGTGCGGCACCTATCGCTCGAGGCTCAGTTCTTGGATTTTTCATCGGGCTTTTACCTGGAGCAGGTGCCATTCTAGCCTCCTTTTTCGCTTATATTGTAGAAAAGAAAATCAGTAAAAATCCCGAGAAATTCGGGAAGGGTGCCATTGAAGGTGTAGCTTCTCCGGAAGCTGCGAATAATGCGGCATCAGGCGGCGCCATGATTCCACTTTTGACACTCGGCATTCCTTCATCCGGGACAACTGCTATTCTGATGGGTGCTTTCATTATGTACAATGTTCAGCCGGGTCCTTTGTTATTCCAAGATCACCCGCAGCTCGCATGGGGCGTTATTGCCAGTATGTTCGTGGGTAACCTGATGCTGCTTATTCTGAATATGCCGCTCGTCAAAGTGTTTGCCAAAGT
This sequence comes from Paenibacillus sp. V4I9, assembly GCF_030817295.1. NCBI lineage: Bacteria > Bacillati > Bacillota > Bacilli > Caryophanales > Paenibacillaceae > Paenibacillus > Paenibacillus sp. V4I9. The sequence continues at coordinate 4,639,911 of NZ_JAUSZE010000001.1, read as the reverse complement.
CATTGAAACACCAACGAAATATTTGATTCCATTAATTATCGTGTTTTCCGTATTCGGAGTTTACGCGGTTCAATATTCAACGTTTGATTTGCTCTTGATTATGGGCTGCGGTCTTGTTGGGTACTTCTTATCGAAAAATGATTACCCGTTAGCACCACTGGTACTTGGTCTTATTCTTGGACCGATGCTGGAAAATAACATGCGCAGAGCATTGACCATTTCGAATGGAGATTTCATGATTTTCTTACAAAAACCTGTTTCCCTCGCCTTCTTAATTATCGGTTTCTTTTGGTTGACGATCCCGTTAATCCTAAAGATGAGAGGCAAGAATGTTCTTGTAAACGAAGAAGCATAAGCTGGACGAAAACCCCTATGATGCTGGGTGGAGCTCTGATACCAATCAGCCTCTACCTTGTGTACTAGGGGTTTCATTTCATGGAGTGAATTCAGATGGACGTACTATTTCTTATCGTGCTCAATGTCATTGTACCTGTTTTTATATTAATTGGAGCTGGGGCTTTTATGCATCGTGTATTTCATTTCGATATGAGTACACTGTCTAAGCTCAATGCGTATTTCTTACTTCCAGCCGTCTCTTTTACGAATATTTATCAAAGTAAGCTGGAATGGAGTACGCTGCTGCAAATCGTTAGCTTTTTGCTTCTGCAAAGTATTGCTTTAATCGCGCTGAGTGTAGGAACTGCAAAGTTAGCTAAATTTGATAAAAGCTTGTCCTCCAGCTTTTCGAATAGTGTAGTGCTAAGCAATTCGGGTAATTTCGGCTTGCCGGTGTCACAGCTAGTGTTTCAGGGGAACCCGGTCGGCTTGTCTGTTCAAGTTATTGTAACCATCTATCAAAACCTTTTAACCAATACATATGGGTTGGTTAATGCTGTTTCCGCTCAAAGCCAAGGACAGAAGATGCTGCGAGAGCTTTTGAAAAACCCAATGATTCTTGCATTTTTACTTGGGTTACTGATGCATATTCTAGCGATTCCAATACCGGCATTCATATGGCATCCGCTCCAGAATGTATCTAACGCCTTCCTTGCTATAGCACTAGTTACGCTAGGTGCACAGAGTGCTTACTTGCAGTTTAAGCAGCTTAGCAGCGCACTTATTTTCAGCCTTCTCGGAAGACTTGTTGTCTCACCGATTCTCGCACTAATCTTGATTTTACTGCTTCATTTAGAAGGGACAACCGCACAAGCCTTGCTTATCGCCAGCTCATTTCCCACGTCAAGGAACAGCGCGGTATTTGCATTGGAATACGGGAATCACCCGGAATACGCGGCTCAAGTGGTCCTTCTTTCTACTTTACTCAGCAGCTTGACTGTTACCGTAGTCGTGTACGTATCGAAACTATTATTTTAGGCATGATGCCCGTAGAAACGAGGAGTTCACTTTGAAAGACACGATTGGTGGCAAAAGCATTATTCTGCGCGTGGAGCTGCAAACTGAAGCCGTTCATTTTGGACAATTAATCACTGTCATTACGGAAAATGGTGGGGATGTTATTGCCATTGACGTTATCCAAACAGGCCCAAATTGGACGGTTCGTGATATTACTGTCACAGCATCCGAACAGGTTCAACTGGAGGCCGTCACCGGCGCCATCAAGTTGCTTCAGGGTGTAAAGCTTGTTCATGTATCGGATCGCACCTTCCTGCTTCACCTAGGTGGCAAGATCGAGATGAAGCCTAAGGTGCCGATTCAGAATCGGGACGATCTGTCTCGGGTATATACACCCGATGTTGCGCGAGTTTGTATGGCGATTCATGAGAAGCAGGAGAATGCGTACAAACTTACAATTAAGCGGAATACGGTTGCTGTTGTTTCGGATGGCAGTGCGGTACTAGGTTTGGGAAATATCGGACCCTACGCAGCTATGCCAGTCATGGAAGGTAAGGCGATGCTCTTCAAGCAGCTCGCGGATGTCGATGCTTTTCCAATCTGCTTAGACACGCAAAACACGGAAGAAATTATTGCCACGATTAAGAATCTAGCCCCAGCTTTTGGCGGGATCAATTTAGAGGATATCTCTTCGCCGCGTTGTTTTGAAATTGAGGAAAGGCTGCGCGAAGAGCTTGATATTCCTGTATTCCATGATGATCAGCATGGGACGGCAGTCGTTCTATATGCGGGGCTCATTAATGCACTGAAAGTCGTTGGGAAATCGATTAACGAAGCCAAGGTTGTCATTTGTGGCATTGGGGCGGCTGGCATAGCTTGCTCCAACATACTACTCGCAGCAGGTGTCAAAGAATTGATCGGAGTTGATCGAGAAGGAGCTTTGGTGAGCAGCACTTCGTATAGCAATCCCATGTGGAACTGGTACGCGGAACGGACCAACCCGAATCGACTAACGGGTTCCTTGCACGAAATTATTGAAGGGGCCGATGTCTTTATCGGATTATCCTCCGGTGGTGTGCTGAAGCGCCTCGATGTTGAGCGGATGGCGCCGCATCCCATTGTTTTCGTGATGGCGAATCCGACACCGGAGATTCATCCTGATGAGATTGAAGACATTGCAGGCGTAATAGCGACCGGAAGGTCTGATTTCCCGAATCAGATTAATAATGTCCTATGCTTCCCAGGCATATTTCGAGCCGCGTTAGACTGCCAGGCTACGACAATTAATGAGGAAATGAAGCTAGCTGCTTCCGCTGCTATCGCCTCTGTTGTAGCCCCGCAAGAATTGAACAAGCTGTACATTATTCCGAGTGTTTTCAATCAAGAGGTAGTTAGACGTATTCGAACAGGGGTCATTGAAGCAGCAATAAGAACCGGAGTGGCTAGGAGAATGCCGCGCGAATTCAGGTCGGGGGGATCCATATGAGTGGTTTAGGGACAAGAGCGATTGTAGAAATCAACCAAATGGCAAATCAATTTCAATCGAGCATTGTTATCAAAGTGGGCAAGCGTTTCATCGATGTCAAAAGCATTCTTGGTCTAAGCATTACACTCTTCAGCAACGAGGTGTACCATTTAGAAATTCATGGCCCCGACGAAGCTGAGGCTAAGCTTGCCATGGAGGAGCTATTTATCAAACATGGGCTTCCGCTTAGCGGAGTTTGAACAGGAACGAAGGGTTGTCACTAAAGGGCAACACCGAGTGAGAACAAGAAGTGGCAACACCAATCGAGCAATCCCAAAATCTGAGCAAAAAACCTTCAACACCACTATTAGAGTGGAGCTGAAGGTTTTTTTATCGCATTTTACTTACATTGGAGAAGATTTGTTACACAAGTTGTACATCGTACAACAATTTCCATGATTTCTTCTTGTTAAACGGAAGATGTTGTATGTTGTGCAACAATTTAGCCTTCATTCCTGCTTTTGAGTTACTTTTTGCTGAGATTGTTGTACTTTCTTTTTACAACAATGGATAGGAATAATGTGGATTTACTTACCTAATGCGTAAAAAGTACAACATCAGGCAAGTAAATGTTTAAAACACCACGTTTGGGCTTGCTTGCATCAACTGTGACAAATATTCTAGTCCAAGAGCGGTGTAAGTAAGCGGTTTATCTAGTTATTTAACCTTAAAATGCACAACTGCGCTGTACAGCATTTTACCAGCGTTCGGGTCGAACACGATGTGATGCTGAATCGCGAACACGTCCAGCAATAAAGCCTTGTTGTTATCGATTTGATCGTTGATTTGCCTTTCCAGCGTCTTCATATCATAAGCTTGAAAAAACTCGATTTTATTATCTATGCGATCCAAAAGAAAGTCCATGATCTTACTCCTCCCTAAGCTAAGTTGTAAAGTTAAGACAACTTCTCTTATTATAACGTCAATATCTGATATAGGAAGTACATCTGATTAGGCGTATACTGTAAAGGGATACATGACCGCATGTTCAGATGGATCGGGAATACCTCATTTGCTAGACAAACTTGTAGTAGGAAGTGATGTCGTTTTGAAGTCTACACGGTTATTGGTTGATTTCTTCAAAGAGAAATGGCCGTTGTACGTTGTAGCCGCATTGTCCATTTCTTTAGGTAACATTGTTCACTCGTACTACCCCAAGCTGCTTGGCATGTTTACAGACCAGCTGCAGCAAGGACTTTTGAGCAAAACTCTTATTGTTGACTACAGTCTAAAGCTGCTGATGATTGGCGTTACATTCGGTGTTTTAGCAGCCATTGGTCAGTATATGATCATGCGTAACGGAAGACGCTTCGAGTTTGTTTCAAGAAACCGCCTGTTTAACCATTTCACACAACTGGGCGCAACATTTTATTCAAAGAACGGCGTTGGTAAGCTGCTGAGCTATGTGATGAATGACGTAACTGTCATTCGAGAATCGATTTCCATGGGGATTAACCACGTGGTAAACTCTGCGATTTTGATCACGGCTGTCATTGTTATGATGCTGTTCAGTTCGATCCCGCTCTATTTAATTCTCGTCTGTATATTGCCCTTATTGCTTATTCCTGTTCTAACCGTTCGATTTCAGCCTATTATTAAAAAGCATTCCTTGCAGGTACAAGAAGCATTGGGCAAAATGACGGAATCGGCCGAGGAACAATTCGGCGGCATACGGGTAGCCAAGAAATTCGCTGTGGAACCGATCATGGTTCGTAGATTCAGCGAAACGGTAGATCGGATTCGCGACAACCAATTAAGATTGGTTCGGCTATCTTCCTTATTTGAAGCACTTATTCCGTTTCTGGGCGCAGTATCGCTGATCATCGCGATTGCTTTCGGGGGCTATTTGACCATTCAAGGGCGAATTACGATTGGCCATTTCGTTGAATTAACGCTATACATACGGATGATGGTAAACCCTTTACAGCAAATTGGCCGCGTCATTAACGCCATGCAGCGCTCTCGAGCTTCGCTTGAACGAATGAACGAGCTGCTCGATTTGAAATCCGAAATTGTGCAAAACGAGCTCGCGCAAATATCCGATCTCGATCACGAGGGAATTCGGATTGAACACTTGTCCTTTGCCTATCCTGATGATGAGGACGAAGTGCTTCATGACATAACGCTGACGATTGAACCCGGTAAATCCATTGGCATTATCGGGAAAACAGGCAGCGGTAAATCGACATTGGTGAAGCTAATGCTTAGGATATACGACCCACCGGAGGGGACGGTTTGGATTGGGGATACGGATATTCGCGATGTGACATTAGAAAGCTTGCGAAATCAAATCGCTTACGTTCCACAAGAGGGGTTCTTATTTAGCACGACCATTCGCGATAACATCGCCTTTTATAAAAGAGAATTACCCTTAGAACAGGTTGAGCGTGCTGCCAAGAAAGCACAAATCCTCTCCAGCATTACGTCATTTCCTGAGAAGTTTGAGACGAAGCTGGGTGAGCGCGGTGTCACCTTATCAGGTGGGCAGCGTCAACGAACAAGCTTAGCTAGAGGGATCATTAAGGATTCTCCTTTGATGATTCTAGATGATAGTGTTAGTGCTGTAGATTCCGTGACGGAGAGGCACATCATCGATACGATCCGCAAAGAGCGATTGAACAAAACGACCATTTGGATTGCTCATCGGATCTCCGCTCTGAAGCATACGGATGAAATTATCGTGCTTCACGAAGGCAGGATTGTGCAGCGCGGCACGCACGAAGAGCTAATTGCGCAAGAAGGCTTGTACGCCGAGCTTCATGCGATACAAGAGGGAGGTAGCGACGATGCCCAAACAGAGTAACAAAAGCAATGAGGAGCGGCAGAAGACGCGATCTTCCTTTCGTTCTTTATCCGTTTATGCCAAACCGCATAGGTTTACCTTTGCAGCTGTTTTATTTTGCGCGTTACTTGGGATAGCAGCCGATTTGTTTCAGCCGTATCTGGTTAAGATCGCGATTGATGATAATTTGATGATTGGGAAAAATGATTATCGCTCACTGCTGCTCATTTGCTTGTTCTATGCAGGTCTATCTATCAGCAGTTTATTCTTCAGTTATCTGCAGAACAATTTATTGCAGTTTGCTGGCCAAAGCATCGTCGCCAAAATACGCAAGGATTTGTTCGAGCACATCTTTAAGCAGTCGATGTCTTATTATGACCGGACGCCAAGCGGCAGCCTGATTACGCATGTTTCTAGTGACACGGAAACGCTGAATCAGTTTTTTACGCAGGTTCTTCTAAGTCTGGTTCGCGATGGCATGACACTCATATTCATCATCGTGCTGATGTATCATCTAGACCCACAGCTAACGCTGTACAGCATGATTGTGATTCCCATCATTGTGCTCATAGCGGTTAGCTTTCGCAGATATATGCGCAAAACCTATCAGATCTCGAGGACGCAGTTGTCTCAAATGGTTGCCTTTGCCGCTGAGAATTTATCTGGGATGCATCTCATTCAAGCTTTTCATCAAGAGAAGGAACAGATGAATCGCTTCACTGAGCGGAATCTGGGGTATTTCCGTGCTAATTTGAGAGAAATTCGTACCAATGTTTTGTTCAATCGTTCCTTTGATATTTTGGGCAATTTATCGGTAGCCTTTATTACTTGGATTGGCGGTATTGCCGTTTTTGATAAAACAATTGAATTCGGTGTTTTGTATGCATTTATAACGTATATTCGGCAGTTTTTTCAACCGATTAATAACATTACACAGCAGTGGAATACCCTTCAATCTACGACGGTGTCTGTCAATCGAATTTGGAATATCTTCTCCATTCAACCGGAAGTTAAGGATAAGGAAGGCGTGTTGTGGCCCTCGTTGTCCGACGTGAAGGGGGACATTCATTTCAATCATGTGCATTTTGGATATTTGAAGGATACAGCTGTTATTGAGGATCTAGAGCTTCATATTGAACCCGGCGAAATGATCGGTATTGTTGGGACGACGGGCGCAGGTAAAAGCTCGCTGATTAGTCTGCTTTGCCGCTTTTATGATGTGCAGGAGGGAAGTATCCGCATTGATGGCACGGATCTTCGAGATATCCCGCAGGCCGTAATACATCGTATGGTTGGACTTGTACAGCAGGAACCGTATTTATATGCAGGCAGTATTCTAGACAATGTCCGGATGTTCGATGAAACCATTACACGTGAGGAAGTTATTGAGGCATGCAGGATGGTTGGGGCAGACATTCTCATTTCACGAATGAAGGATGGTTATGAGACACGCATATCCGAGAGAGGAAGCGGGCTTTCCGCAGGAGAGAGACAGCTGATCTCGTTCGCGCGAATTATCGTATTCCAGCCGAAAGTACTGATTCTAGATGAAGCTACAGCGAATTTGGATTCCCAAACGGAGCAGTTGATTCAATCCGCGCTGCAGGTCGTAGCCGAGGGAAGAACGACACTTGTCATTGCGCATCGCATCTCGACCATTATGCATGCCAACCGCATCATTGTGATGAGTCAGGGTAAAATTGTTGAAGAAGGGAACCACGCGCAATTACTTGCTCTCCGTGGCTATTACGAGCAATTATATCTGCATTCACAGGGGAATATGGATCCTGCACAAACCATTTCGTAGCCTGAATGCACCGCAACTGAGGGTGTGAAAATAAGCTTTGTCGGACTCCTTGTTAGGAAGTCGTGACGAAGCTTTTTTTATACGTGATAAAAGTCCTAGAAGGATCCGCAAGATTCTATCGTTTATTGCTTAAATTGATTGGTATAAACTGTCTCGAAAAGAGACAAATGAACCTATTTTATCAAGGGGTCAGGGAAAATGTTAAAAAAGCAATTTAGTTACATTATAATAACTTAACAAACAATAATGGAAAATTGTGTTGTTTTATTTATATTACTATACTATACTAATGTATAAAATTGTAAAGTTTTGTTGTCGGTTATTGTCGAAGATGGGAATTTTCACCTACAACTTTATAATGGCAAACCTATTGAAAAATAGGGACGCAAAGCTAGAGGGACTACATCCAACAAGGATATGTCAGCCAGTTGCATTGTAGCAATTGGAGGAATAGGGGCATTTATGCCTATGTTTCTCCTTTTTTTTGTGAACATTTTCTTCAAGCAATTCTATCGATAGGAGAGAAATTAATGAGAGAGAAAAGACTAACGAATGTACAGCAACTATTCCCCAGTGAGGATGGAAACCAACAAACGCGTCAAATCGTTTTGCGGCTCATTGAACAATTAGTAACGGGAGTGGATGATCTCAAAAACCCGGACGGCGTCAATCTCAAGGGCGAGAAAAACCGAACAGGGACCTTTTATAACAATCTTATTCGAAATAGCTCCATTCCTAATGGCAGCGTCCCCTTAGAGGAAGTTAATACAGAGTTATTGAAATTGCTGCATGATCATCCATATCATACGAAATATTTTTTAACGAATATTTTGCCGATGGCCAGTATCCCGGGAATTATGGGCATGATCGCGGCGTTTTTGGTTAACGGCAACAATTTATGGGATGTATACGGCCCAGCCGGAGCTGAAACGGAAATAAGGGTCATCAGCATGATGTCCAAATTAATAGGCTATGATGCGTTGAAAAGCGGCGGGTATACGACATGGGGCGGGCAAGGAGCTGTATTCTCAGGACTCCGGATAGCGATCGCCAAATTCGTTCCGGATGCATTGCAAAAAGGTGTTCCCGACAACTTGTATGCTTTTTGTTCCGAAGCCGCTCACTACAGCTTGTTTAAATCTATGGAGGCATCAGGCATAGGGAGCGATAGATTGATCCGAGTTCGCACGAACACTGACAGCTCCATGGATGTGGAAGATTTGCAACATAAAATGGAAGAAGTGATCGCAAGAGGCGGAATCCCGATGTACATTGTAGCTACGACAGGAACGACGGATGCCATGGGGATTGACGATTTGGAACAAATTTATGCTGTGTCTGACAAGTCAGCCGTTCGTCATGGGTTGCGCAGACCTCATATTCATGCAGACTCTGCTTTAGGTGCATTCTTTGCTTTCTTTAATGACTATGATTTCGCCGCCAATCCACTTGAATTAAAGAAAGATGTCGCTCAGGCTTTAATTTCTATTCAAAGCAAGATGAAGCACTTGCATTTGGCCGACTCGCTCTGCTTCGATTTTCAAAAGCTAGGGCAAACCCCTTACCTGACAAGTCTATTCCTGGTCAAGGATGCCGCCGATTTAAGGCTCATGGATCTGCATCCGGATGAAACCCCCTATGTCGGACATCGGGGATACGGTCAGTATCATTCCGGATATACGTTGGAGTGCTCGCGCATGGCTAGCTCCATCAGTATATACAGCGCTTTGCTTGCATTCGGTATTCAAGGGTATCAGCAATTGCTAGCTCAGTTCGTTGAGGTTAATCTCGCTTTCCGGGAAGCGCTGCGTCAAGAAATCCCTCAAGCTGAAATCGTTAATAACGACAACCCCGGCATCATTACATTATTTCGTATATATCCGGAAGGCAGTCCTCAATTTCAGGAAGAAGTTTCGGGCAAGTGCACGCTTAAGGAAATTGAACGGAATAATAAATTTAACGAGCGTTTATTCGAAATGCTTGGGAATCATCGCGACCGTATATTTTTTGGCGATACCAAAAAGCATCTGCTTGTTCAAACGAAAGATGATAGTTCTATCGCATTATACGCGACAAAGATTTTTGTCATCTCCCCTTATACGGAGACAAAACACGTACATGAAATTATTCAATATTTGAAAGAAACTGTAGCGCAAGTTTACGAGAAATATTCCGAAACATCGATATTAAGCAGGAGGTAATTGAAAAGTGGCAAAGCATGCTCCAAATAAAATAATAAACTGGTTCAAAGGACAAATCGCGGTGAAGATGACGAGCAGTATCTTGCTGCTGTTGGTATTCGTATGCGCAGCTTTCTCCGTCTCTTCCTATTTGGCCAGTAAAAGTTTAACAACGAAGCTTGAGGATCAATTCGTACTAAGATTGACCACAAATATTGAAAATATTTCGAAATATCTGACTTCAATTCCCGAACATGCAGATGAAATTACAGGCAAAGATAAACCGGCCTATACGAAAATTAAACAGCAATTTGAACAGTTTAAAAAGCAAGACTCTCTTGAGAATGTCTATGTCTTACAGAAAGTCCAAAATAAAGATCAAATCGTCATTTTAACCGGACTTGATGAAGATTTCGGCACCGAGTATCCTTTTACGCCTGAGATGAACAACGCGATCAAGGACAATAAATTAACGATCAGTGAAATTTATAAGGATGATTTTGGTATACATAAATCAGTATTTGTTCCCCTCAAAAACGGTAAAGGCGAAAATGTCGGAATTGTCGGCATTGATTTAGACGCCTCGGTCGTTCCCAAAACGAAGCAAGAATTGTTATGGACAACCTTTACGATTACCTTATTCGTTGTAGTCTTAGGCGGTTTAATAGCCTATTTCATAAGTCGGAGTGTGACGAGACCTGTCATTCAACTGATGCGTATAACAGAAAAGGTTGCTGCCGGTGATTTGTCTGCACAAGTCTCTATTCAGCGAGTAGATGAGATCGGTAAATTGGCAAATGCTTTTAACGAGATGCGTCAGAATTTAGATTCCTTGATCCGCCAAATATTTTCTTCATCCAACCTCATTACCAATACCAGCGCACAATTGTATCAGTCTGCGGACGAATCTAGCGCAAGTAGCGGGCAGGTTGCCGTTTCTATGAACAGCATGAACGAAGGGGTTGCTGAAGTTGTTTCTTCCATTACAGAGAGTACTTCATCCATCGTTGAGATCAATTCGGAGCTATCAGAAGTAACATCCGAAGTCAAAGAGATGCAGGAAATGGCCCATAAGGTAGGTGCACAATCTGCAGACGGCCAGCAGCTTGTTGAGAAGACATTACATCAGATGAATGTGATTCAGAAAGAGATGAAGCATTCCCAAGAAGCCGCGCAGCAGCTTGGAAACCGTTCGAAGGAAATTGGGGAAATTATCCATATCATCACTGAAATTGCACAGCAGACGAACCTATTGGCTCTGAATGCGTCCATTGAAGCGGCACGGGTTGGCGAACAGGGGAAAGGCTTTGCCGTTGTCGCTGGTGAAGTGAAGAAGCTGGCCGAGCAATCCACGAAAGCCGCAAGCTCGATCACCGAGCTCGTTTCCAGTACCCAAAATGATAGCCTTCTTGTTATGGAGAGCATTGTTCAGGGAAATCAAGCAGTTGAACAAGGTCAAAGCTGGATTAATGATACGTATGAAAGTTTTAAAGTTATTTTTAACGGTATTTCCGTTTTCTCCAATCGGACAGACCATTTGATCAGTACTTTAGAGAGAGCAGAAAGATCCTTTGAGATCATTTCTAACGCCATGCAGAAAATCTCTGGGATTACTGAGGAACAATCTGCAGGCTACGAGGAAGTTGCGGCGGCAGCTCAAGAGCAAAGTGCTTCCATTCAGGAAATTACTTCGGCTATTCGCCAGTTATCTGATATGGCTGTTGTACTGCAAAGTTCTGTTCAAAATTTTAAGATTACAAATTGAATTTAAGGGTTTTCTTCATTTGATTACTTGCCAGCCTAGGGCTGGCTTTTTTGTTTTTTTAAAGTCGCAGTCATCCATGGGCTAATGATCTGGTACTAGGAATAGATAGTACTTCTCAAACTGAACATCTCTAGTACAATAAGAAGTAAGGGAGGGGGGAAATCATCTTGAAATCTAAATTTGTTACGATTCAACTAGGCTATGTATTGGGAGCAAGTGCTTTACTAACCGCCATTGTATATTTTTTTGCTACGAATTGGGAGAAATTAAACCGCTGGGAGAAATTCATTCCTGTCTTTGTGCTCATAATGGGCTTTTACGGCTTATCTGTATGGCTTTCTCGTCAAAATGGCAGGCAGTTTCTAAGTAAACTTAGCCTGTTTGCTAGTTGTATATCCTTCGGTGTAGGGGTTGGACTCATTGGGCAAACCTACAATTCTCATGCTGACAGTTACAGTTTGTTCGCCGTATGGTTCATTCCAGCATTTTTACTTGCCCTATTAACTAGATGGCAGCCCTACTATGTACTGGCCTATATTTTAGGCCATCTCGCTTATGGGATTTATTTCTTCGGACGTTGGGGAGGGATTTCAGATGTGGAAATCATCCAAATGGCTATCTGGCTCGGAATCGCCATTGCGAATGCCATCTTGTATGTCCTGACCGAGAAGGGTCGTTTGCACTCGCCATTTCTCAAATGGATCTCTTTTCAAGCAGGGATGGCGGTTTTAGTCATCGCTTCAAATTCTCAAGCGTACGAAAAGTACGGTGTCTTTATGAACTTACCTCTCGTCCTAGTACTTGCGATAACCGTTTACTATACACACAAGACGAGGAACAAAGCTTATCTACTGTTTGCCGGTTTGTGGGTATCGATTACGGTGACAGTCAAATATATTGAGCTTATTATCCAGCATTATAACGAGTTTTTTTTCATTGCCAGCTTGTTGTTTATTATCTTGTTCATCTTTGTGAATGTGAAGTTCATGAACTTTATTCGTTCTTGGAATCCTGAATCCAAGCATTTGGATCCGGGAAATCGCTCAGATTTAGAAGCTTCGGATCAAGCGAAGCCGGATGGAGATTTTACCAAATGGGTCGTCCGTGTCCTCACGGTTTCTGTCATCATTATTGGTTCGCTTCTGGGAAGCTTGACGATCATTGGGATTATCACTGTTGTACTAGGATTTAATGAACCGGAGAATATACTAATAGGCTTTGGTTGTGTCACTGTCATTGCGATGATCATAGCGAAAAAACTAAATTCATTAGTGCGATACACGATTCTCATTAGTGGATTGCTGCTTGGCGCAGGAGCGGCTGTTTTTACAGAGAATGTTCCTATTCTCTTGGTTTTCCTGGTTCTTACGATTGCAGCTTTTATCTGCATTGCTGGGTTGGTTCATCGTATATTCTTTTTTCTTGCCGCTGTTATTGTTGCTTCCTTTGTACTTTTCAATTGGATGGATAGCGGGATAATTGTGCTTACCATGCTTACCAGTTTATTATTCGTTATATTTGCCAGTGGTCAGGTCATAGCAAATGCAGGAGTCAGACAACCTATACTTTACAGCAGTTTTCCTTCATTTCTGATAACTTTATTTGCCTTAACCTTTATGGCGGAGTCATCTTGGTACTATATAGCCAATGTGCTGTTCTTTATCGTCGTTGTTCTCGCTTTGGTCATTAGTAGACAACTGCATATTAAATGGATTTACGCTTGGTCAATGGGCTTCTGGATTGCTTTCCTAGTATACAAATATTACGATCTGGCCTGGAAGCTTCTGCACAAATCGATTAGCTTTGCAGTCATCGGGATTTTGGTTCTCGCCTTTACAGTTTGGTATGAAAAAAGACATCGCTTGGAAGCGATTGAACCAGCGGAGGTTAGCTCTAATTATACAATGAACCGCTGGATTATTGCCCTGCTAGTTCTGCTGCAAGTCATGGCAATGTCCTTACAAATTGGTAAAAGTGAGTGGCTGCTCGCTCACGGACAGCTAATTAAGCTGCAGCTTGAACCGCTTGATCCACGTTCTCTCATACAGGGTGATTATGTGCGTTTGCGCTATACGATATCTGAGACGGAAATCTTTGAAGTTATGGATCATGCGTCCACTTCTAAGAAGAAAATTACAATCGTTCTCGCTCCGAACCGGGCGACAGGTGTTTACGAATACCGCCGCGTGTACACTAAAGGGGAAACATTAGCAGCGGGAGAGGTTCGCTTGAATGGAAGCAAAATCGGTTACGAGGGTATTGAGTTCGGCATTGAGACTTATTTCATTCCGGAAGGAACAGGCGGTGTATATGAACGGGATGCCAAATTTGCTGAAGTAAAAGTATCTGCTGGCGGCGATGCGATCCTTGTGCGTTTATTGTTACAACCAAGTGTTGTTCAATAAAGATTAATGTGGTAAAATTACCCGATCTTTGCTTAAAAGAAAGGGGTATCTGTTCTCATGTGGCTCATATTTTCAGTACTTGCGGCTATCAGTTTCGGGCTGCGGGGCATTCTATATCATTGGACCAGTCAGCAATCGCTGAATCGGAATGTGCTGCTCTGCGGCACATTTTTTATGGGGGCGCTCGTCAGCATTGGCTGCGCCCTTATTTCACAGCAAGAGTGGACGGTGTCTGCTTTGATTGGTGTTCAGATGGGATTGTTCTCATTTGGAGCCAATGCCAGTATGTTCAAAGGCTTTGCGGTAGGCAAAGCCTCGTTAGTTGCCATCCTCACCGGGTTACCATCGGTCGTTGTGGTCTTCGTTGCATTTCTACTTTGGGATGAACGACTCAATTTATGGCAGTTTTTTGCCTTCATTGTGATCGTTGTAGGTATCTTATTCGTTCGTTATTCGAATGATATCACATTAAAGAATCTGCAAGGAGCCGGATGGGGAGTGCTTGCTTTGTTTCTTTTTGCCGGAAATGATTTGTCTAGCAAATGGACAACCATCGTTTCTGCGCCATTATTTCCAACGCTATTTTTTATGTTTGCAACAGGGACATGCTGTTTTGGATTATGGTGGTTGAAAGACAGGGCCAAGGATATAGGAAAGGAAGCTGCGCCAGCCAGTTGGACAGAACGTAGAACCTTCCTGATTGGAATGGTCGTCGGGATTACAAATGTCATTGGCATGATCTTCATTATCCATGCGTTCGATCAGGGGAAAACGGGGTTAGTTTCCGCGGTCGTTGCACTTAATGTATTGATTGTCTTATTGTATACACGGTTTGTTTTGAGGGACAAATTCTCGAAAATGGAGCAATCCGGCTTAGCTTTAGCATTCATTGGCATTATGATGATGAAATTAGTTGCATCTTGACAACACATTATTATTGCTGTAATATTCAGTAAATTCTTAATCTCATAAGCAACATTGGTGAACAGGACAGTAATTCTTGTCGGACAGTCGCAGCGAGCCGGAGCAGGTGGGAACCGGTACGAATGTCAAGAGTGAAGCGGGCCTGGGAAATGGTCTTCCGAAAGTACGATGTAGGGAGATCCGGCGTAAGCCGTTATCGTTGGAGGGGTTAAACCAGTGGTTTAACACTTAGAGTGGTACCGCGGGAATGACAGCTCTCGTCTCTTATTGTAGAGACGGGGGCTTTTTTGTGTTTTCCTGCGAAAAACATTCGCAGTTTCGCACTATCCTATTAGGAGGAATATTCCATGATTCAGCAGCTTCTAACGAATGAAATCAAGCTTCATGTAGATGTTTTATTTCAAGAGTACGGAATAGAACAGCCTGCGACTCTGAAAATCTTGACAGAGCACCCAGCTCATCCTGAGCACGGTGATTACAGCACGAATGTAGCAATGCTTTTAGCAAAAATAGTTCGAAAAGCTCCTTTGCAAATCGCGCAAGAGCTTCAACAACGCATAGAAAAAAACGGGTGTGTTCAAGGCTTATTTGCCAAAGTGGCTGCGGTGCCGCCGGGGTTTCTGAACTTTTATGTAAATTGGGACACCTGGTCTTCTGGTCATTATGGTGCTGCCAAAGAGCTTGTTGACCAAAAAAACAAAACTAAAATTTTGATCGAGCATACGTCAATCAACCCCAATAAAGCCGCTCATGTTGGCCATTTGAGAAATTCCTGTATCGGTGATTCGTTGTCACGCATGCTCTCGCAAGCAGGCTATCAGGTGGAGGTGCATAACTATATTGATGATCTGGGGAATCAATTAGCGGATACCGTGGTGGGCATTCTTCATACACAAACAGAAGAGCCTTATAATCGATTTGGCGACTTTTGTTGGGAGACTTACGCGAAGGTGAATCAGGCTTACAAAGTGCAGCCGGAGCTAGTAGAGCAGCGTTCTACAGTTCTTCATTCGCTAGAGAGCGGGCATTCCAATCTTGCATGGATGGGTGCTTTGGTGGCGGAAAGGATCGTTCGCGAGCAGTTGGAAGAAATGAAGCAATTCGGTATTCACTACGATGTGCTGGTTTGGGAAAGCAGTATTGTGAGAGCGGGATTTTGGGATACAACCTTCGAGCTGTTAAGCCAAACAGGTATGTTTCATAAGGTGACGGATGGGAAACTAGCAGGCTGCTGGGTACTGAAGAATCTAGAAGAAGGAGCTGTTACAGCTGGAGAAAGCACGGATTATCAAGGGGATAAAGTGCTCGTCCGTTCCAATGGTATTTTAACGTATACAGCAAAGGATATAGCCTATCATCTATGGAAATTCGGTGTGCTGCCGAATGATTTTGTATATAAAAAATGGGAGGATGGACTATGGTCCACAGCTTCCCAGGGCAGAATGAAATCGATAGGGCAAGCGGATGTCGTCATTAATGTCATTGATTATCGTCAGCAATACCCGCAGGAAATGGTTAAGCTAGCTCTAGAAGTACTGGGCTATGAGCAGCAGGCGAGTCAACTTAAGCACGTGAGCTACGGGGTCGTTTCCTTAAGCCCGGAAACTGCTTCAGGACTGGGTATTGATATTTCGGATGACAAGAGCTCCTATGCGATGTCTGGACGCCAAGGGATTGGAATTAAAGTCGCGGACCTACTTGATCGCATGGAGAGAGTCATTGACGCTAAACGCTCAAGAAAAGCGGGGATTTCCAGCAGATCGATAGCTGCGGCTGCGATCCGTTATTATTTGCTGAAATATCAGCTGCAAACGGAAGTTGTTTTTGACCTGGAACATGCGACGGAAATTACCGGGAACACGGGCGTCTACTTGCTTTATGCATACACAAGAGCAAACAGTATATTGGACAAAGCGAAGAAAGATACTCGACTTCATAAGATGGATGCAAAGTTCGATGGGACCCTTTTGGAAGAACAGGAATACCACCTTTTGAGGCACGTCGCCTATTGGCCCGAAACACTGGAAACTGCCACTAAGCAATTGGCACCTAGCATACTCTGCCATTATGCTTTCGAGCTAGCTTCGCTTTTTAACCATTTCTACAGTGTTTGTCCGGTTTTAAAAGGTAGTGAAGAACACATCGCCCATCGCTTTTGGATCACGCAAACGTATAAACAGACCATGCATCATGTATTGGAAGTACTGGGTATGCCGACACCAAAACGATTGTAACCGGAAAAACGATCACATTCATCCTATGTACTCGCCGAGACAACCTGTCACTCCTTGCGCATATGCTACTGCAGTATGCAGCTGTTGTTCATGCGCTCAAGTGGAGGAGGAGCTCGTCTATGCTTAAATCAAGCTATAGCAATGGAAAATTGAAAGGAAGAGTAAGACAATTTGCTAAAGCAACGATCGGTCAAGGAGGCATTGCCATTTCGATAAATGCTTCGGAAGTCGGGGTTGTTCGCATTCGACCTTAAAAATGCAACATAAGCTTTCTGATCTTGATCAAATGCGGTACAATAGGGATATTCGTGCCAATTTGAATGTTTCAGGAGGCTTTAACCACAATGACAGAAAAAGATATCGATACACAAGCTCCAGTAGATAACGAACAAGATCAAGAACGCGAGCAGGCCCAAATCATTATGACTTGGTTTCAGCACATTCAAGAAGTAATGAAAGAACAATTTCCCGAATATGAAGTAGATGGACAAATCGGTAATAATCCGACTTACGGTCCCATGTTTGCTTTCACACTTAAAAATGATGAAAAGTCCACATCATGCGGATTTTTCTTGAATGAAATTATGAGAAACTTCCAAACGAATCCGAATGCGGGGCTGTGGCTATCGTCCTTCTTCGTAGACTTGCTGAGAAGCCCAGAAAATCATCCGCTGCCGAATCCTCCACAGTCGGAAGATGAAGCCAAAGAGCTGCTGGATAAACATATTGTTCCTTATTGTGCGGCTACCGTACGAGAAGAATTCCCTGATCAAAAGATCTACGTGGACTTGGAGCTTCATGAGGAGCATGGTCCAGTCCTAGAGGCTGGCTTCGTAGCCGTTGAAGATGGCAATAATACGTGTGCACTTCCGCTGCAATATTTAATGACGTTATATTTATTGAATCGTGACCCGGCAGAGCCTTTAATTCAAGCGATGTATCGGTTGTATGAAGAAAATAATTTAGGTCAATAAGGTTGAGAAAATGAACAGCCAGGAGGGTTTCCTCCTGGCTGTTTTGTTTTGGCTTGGTTTATTTGGTTTTGTTTGGTTAGGTTTGGTTAGGTTTGGTCTTTTCTTCCTGTAAATAGGCTTTTTTGTGTTTGCATCATGGGAAGTGTACAACGTACAGCATTCCTACAAACGGCAATAATCCTCATAGCTTTTAATAATCGGAAGTGCAGAGATGGAACCAAACTTCACATATTTCATCGCATGCGATGTGTTAAAAAGCACAACGGAATCGCTCGGACGCAGCCATCCGCTGTCACAGAGGGCAAGCAGTCCTGCCCAAGTTGCCGAGCCTTCGGGGGACGCGGAGATGCCCTGCGAGCCCAAAGTGCGAGTGGCCTCGGCAATTTGGCTCTTGGAGAGGGCGATGGCTGTGCCGCCGCTCTGTTCCACAATCGACAGGATGAACGCCAGATCTGGCGGATTCGGTACGCGCATACCTGTCGGACTTGCTTCTACTCCGGCAGCTTGGTCACTTTCAGCTTGGCTGCATGCTATGCCATCGACAATTGGCTGGCATCCCTCTTCCTGAACGCAGACGAATCTTGGCATGGGACCGTCAATCCAGCGGAGTTCTTTGAGCTCCTGGTAAGCTTTCCACATGCCAATAATACCAGAGCCGCCGCCGGTTGGATAAATGATAACGTCGGGGAACGTCCAACCAAGTTGTTCGGCGAGCTCAAGTCCCATTGTTTTCTTGCCTTCTACACGTCCGGGCTCCTTCAATGTGCCGATGTTTACCCAACCCTGATCTTGTTTACCCGCTTCAATGATTGCTGCTGCATCATGAATGAAGCCGTCGACAAGGAAGGTGGCTGCTCCATATAACGGACACTCGTCCACAATTAATGGTGGGCAATCCTTGGGGATAAAGACGGAAGCCTCGATTCCGGCACGCCCTGCATAGGCTGCAAATGCGCCCGCGGCATTTCCATTTGATGGAACGGCCGCTTTAGTCGCTCCGGCTTCTTTGAGCAAGGAAACAGCGACGGAGAAGCCCCTCGACTTAAAGCTCCCCGTCGGGTTCTGCTCTTCTCTCTTGATCCATAGACGTTTAATCGGCAGCTTCTGCTCCCATCCTGCATGCGCAGCAGCGGCGTCCAACCTTCTCCTAAGGTGATGATACAATCAGGGTTACTCACTGGAAGCAATTCTTTATATCTCCACATCGATGGGTAGCGTGTTTGTAAAGCTTCCTTCGTTAACGTTCTAGCTATGTGCTCCAAGTCGTAATCGACCAATAAAGTGCCACCGCAGTCACATTTCATTTCTTGATAGCGGAAAGGGAGCCTTGCAGAACATCGCGAGCAATAAAGCCCCAATCGATTCATCTCCGGGCCTCCTCAAAGTTTTCAACAGGAAAACTATTGTAGTTGTAATTTGAGTTTCGCTATTGCAAACTCTTATTTAGACTATTACTAAGAGGAGAAGAAGGAAACGGCTTGTGTCTTTTGATTTATTTTATTTTTCGAACTTATTTTCCGGTTTATTTTTACGATTCATTTTTTTGTTTTTTTCTGTGAAATGACTTCATTTTGTGGAACATCGATTTATCCTTCAGTTTCAAAAATAGCTCAAGCATGGGAGCAAAATTAACCTCAATAATCCAAACATCTCCCTCTTTATCAAAAGCCATATCAATCCCCATCGTACGCACCCAAGGATAGAAAGGACCTAATTTCTGAGCGGCTTGTAGAGCAACTTTATCGAGCTGTGAGAGGAGGTCAGCAGCCCGCATCTTTTTGAGCGCCGAGTTTTTGAGAGCATGCTCCACGGATACGACCTTACCGCTGCTCATGCGAATATTCGTTACGATAAAGCCCTTTCCGGCCACTTTGGCCAGTTTACCAGTCACTTCCCAAGATGAATTGAGGCGTCGCTGCACCATCACTCTTAGATCAAAGGGCCGATCATTCACCGTAGCAAGCGGAATTCGCTGCTGAATGATGTTGTTCTTGCCCGCTTTCTTTTTGATATAGGCGTTTAATTGGCTATGCTCTGTAAAATTTTTCTTCGTAGCGCCATCCTGTACCTCATATGTGGAAGAATCCATCTTTTTGATCCGAATGACACCATTGCCCCCATAGCTCCCAGTCGGTTTAATGATGACCTCACCGTATTTTTTTATCATGCGCCAGAAAGAGCTCTTTCTCAGCCATGCTGTTTCTGGAAGATTCACACTAAGTTTAGATGATTTCCGCAGCAGCTTATATTTAGACCATTTGCTTGTGTTTAGTTTCTTAGTCATTAGACTTCACTTCTTGCTTTTGAATAACCAAATCATGTTCTTCAACTCGGAGTAATTGATTACGTTCATCAACGAAAACCACTTGAGGCTTGAGGTTGATAACTTCGGCTTCATTCATAAGGCCCATACTAAGAATAATAACGAGGTCGCCAGGAGCAAAAAGGTGGGCAGGGGGACCATTCAAACCGATCTTACCGCAGCCTTCCGGCGCAGGTATCGCGTAAGTTTTCCACCGGGTAGCGTTACGCAGGCTTGTGACTTGAACCATTTCATAGGGTAAAATATTCGCTTTGCGCATCAGTAAACCGTCTATGGTAATGCTTCCAACGTAATCTAAATCGGCTTCCGTTACCGTCGCACGGTGGATCTTCCCTTTACACATAAGTCGCTGCATATGCAGTAGCTCCTTTATCATCACATTGGGTTTACATCACAAAGTATGACTAAGGTCAGTCTCCTGGTGTAGGTTAAAGCCTATTTCCTACGAAAAATGGGTTAATGCCACGTTGAATTATGCCTGTGATATACTAATTGTTTGCTTTCACAGCAGCAGTGGTAATTACAAGTATCATATTGAGCATACTTAGCTATAAATTGTGGTTTACTCGGGAAATGACGTTGAAGTAAAGGAGCAGATATTTCCCGGGGAACCGCACAAAACGACATGATATGAGCACAGCAAAAAGCGTCCGATTAAGTCTACTCGGACGCTTCTTCGTATGGATGACCAGTTGAATGAAAATAAAAACCGAGCCTCAGCTCCGATTCATCCTATTAATTTAAGACCGCTAATTAATACCAGACTAGCAATAATCGTGCGCAGAATATTGGTCGGTGCCTTGGTGGATAGCATGCTGCCGATGATGACACCGGGAACTGAACCGATGAGAAGATTGAGGACGAGTGTATAGTTTACATTCCCCATACTTGCGTGCAGAATACCTGCAGTTGTCGCAAGGAAGAAAGCATGAGCGATGTCAGTTCCTACGAGCTGAGCAGGAATCATACGGAAAAAGTAAAGCATCACAATGGCATACAGGGAGCCAGATCCAATGGACGTAAGTCCGACAACAAAACCCAATACAGCACCAATTGTAATGGTTAGTCCTCGTTTCTCCTCCAAAGATTTGAGCTGCCAACGATTTTCTTTGATCTTGTGGCCGAAGAAAACTTTAAACAAGGTAGCAAAAGCTACTAGAATCAAGACATAACCAAGAGCATGCTTAATAATGATCTCCTGATTATGAAAGAACGAATTGAATAATTTCAAAAAAATAATGGCTGCGATTACACCTGGAATACTACCCATAGCGAGCATTTTAACCAGCTTGAAATCAATCGTTTTCTGCCGCCAATGCTGAATGGTGCCAAAAAGCTTTGTAATCGAATTATAAAGAAGGTCTGTTCCCACGGCAATTGAAGGATTTATACCAATCAGGATCAAAATGGGGGTGAGCAGCGAAGCTCCGCCTACACCAGTCAATCCGACCATAAAACCAACGAATACACCCATAAATAAAACTGTTAAAGTCATGTTGTCATGTCCCCAATCCAATTACCCACTAACCATATTGGATTAATTTTATTATATAGAAAAGCATTATGTAAAGGAAAACTTTTAATTTAATTGATTACATCATGCTCTGAACATGCTATTCATTCATTCTGGAATAAGTTACAATATATGGATGTAAAAAAATCAGCATTAAGGAGGGGACATCCATTAGAAATCGAACAACGGTTATGGTGAGTATTGTTTTGGCGGTATTAGTGTCGTCTATCGATACCACGATTGCGAATACCACAATGCCGATTATTGTGAAAGAAATTGGTGGCAATGACCTGTACGCATGGGCATTTACCTCTTATATGGTCCTTTCTACTGTATTAGCTCCATTAGCAGGCAGATTATCAGACCTATTTGGACGAAAACGGATCTATGCAGCAGGTATACTACTGTTTCTCTTCGGATCAGTGCTTTGCGGTTTATCCCAGAGTATGCTGCAGCTGATCCTTTTCAGAGCGATTCAAGGGATTGGTGCAGGGGTGATGATGCCTTTTCCTGCCATCATTGCTGGAGATATTTATCCGGTGGAGCAGCGCGGTAAAATTCAAGCGTATTTCACAGGGATGTGGGGGTTATCTGCGATATTAGCGCCTCTTCTGGGTACATTCTTCGTGACCTACCTGAGCTGGCGGTGGATTTTTTTCGTTAATATACCAGTATGTATCGTTGCACTTCTTGCCTTGCAGCCGTATAAGGAAGTGTATCAACCGAAGAAAGCAGTGGTCGATTATGGCGGAGCTATTTTGTTTGCCTGTGGTATATCTTTATTGCTGCTTACAACAGCAGTTGAGCATTATAGCTACATCTATGGTGCGCTAGGGGGCATATTTATGATTGCTTTCTTTTTATATGAGAGAAAACATCCTGCGCCACTCGTTCCGTTAAATCTGCTGCGCAATCGTCCGGTGGCCACTATGATTGCCAGCTCTTTTCTTAGCTGCGCGGCTCTCTTTGGGACTTCCAGCTTCATACCTCTCTTCTTGCAAAATCAAGGCTACTCGTTGTTTGTCAGCGGTATTGCACTTCTAAGTACATCCATTGGGTGGATGGCCGTTGCTATACCTGGTGGAAAATGGGTGCTTCGCTTTGGATATAAACGGCTATTAGTCATAGGTAATATAATACTGGTTATTACTGCGGCCTTATTTTACTTCATTCACGAAGGTACTCCATTCTGGTACACGTTTAGCGCTCTAACTACGCTTGGTATTGCTTACGGTATAATTTTCACCATTACAACAATCGGTTCACAGCAGCTTGTAGAAGCACACCAGAAGGGGATTTCAACCTCGCTGCAGCTTTTTGCACGGAATATTGGGACAGCGGTCAGCGTAACAATTATGGGGGCGATCCTTACTAAATCCAGCGTCTTTTACACGGGTATTCACGGCATGTTCGTGTTTGGACTTTTGGCAAGCTTACTCTCATTGGCCATGCCGTTTGCTATTCGTTCGGCGTCCAATATGAAAAGCCAGAAGACGGAGTAACTTCCGCATTCTGGCTTTTCTCATAAAGCATTTGGACTAGCATTTGCATCATGAATAACATAACTCTTTTCAAATAGCTGGGCTGTAAGTGGAACTGAGAATAAGTATCCTTGTATATTTTGACAACCAACTCTTTCTAAAAAAGTGAGCTGTTCATGAGTTTCTACACCTACGGCAATGACACTCAATTTTAAACTATGCGACATGGCCATAATAGCTTCAATGATTGAAGATGCAGATATACCGGTGAAAATGTCTTGAACGATTGTTTTATCAATTTTCAAAGTATCGACTGGCGATTTATGTAAATAACTTAAAGAAGAATAACCAGTTCCGAAATCATCGACGGAGATTTTAACTCCCATACGCTTTAAAGCATAAAGCTTTTCCATGCAGCTGAGGCCGTTATTCATCGCTGCGCTTTCGGTAATTTCGAGTTCTAAGTACTGTGCTTCCAGCTCATTTTGATGCAGAATCTCGAGAATCATAGTCACCAAATCTTCTTGATGAAACTGGACAGCGGATATATTGACTGCAATAGGAACAGGCTCCATACCCGCATCTTGCCATTTTTTCATTTGTACGCAGGCTGTATGTAAAACCCATTTCCCGATTGCAATAATTTGTCCGGATTCTTCTGCAATAGGAATAAATTCCTTCGGTGAGATGCTTCCTAACTCATGGCTATCCCACCTTAGTAAAGCTTCTACCCCGATTATTTTTCCGGTAGGAATATGGAATTTGGGTTGGTACATCAGGTAGAGTTCATTATGATCTATGGCTGTCCGGAGAGATTGTTCACATGCGCTTCTCCTCGAATAAATGACACTCATTTCCTGTTCATAAAAATAATAATGGTTTCCTCCACGTTCTTTGGCCAAATACATCGCTTGATCGGCATTTTTCAGTAAAACCCCCGGATCTTCTCCATCGATTGGATACAAAGAGATACCAATACTGGTGGAAACAAAAACATTTCGCCCGTCGATTTGGAAAGGAGCTTCCAATTGTTGAATGATTTTCTCCGCTTGCAAAGCAGCAGACTTCCGATTTCCGAACGGGTGCAAAATCACGAATTCATCGCCACTAAGTCTGGAGACAATGCCTTGTTCAAACAAACTTTCGGAGAGCAGGGCGGAGAACTTTTGCAAAACTAGATCTCCTAAGGGATGGCCTAAGGTATCATTTATGAGTTTAAACCGATTTACATCAAGGAAGAGTAGAGCTAAGCTCTGATTATGTAGTATGGCATTGTTTAACGTATCATGGAAAAGCTGAGTGAACTGGTTGCGGTTTGGCAAACCTGTCAGAAGATCAAAATAGGCTAGCTGCTGTATCATTTCCTCGGACTTCTTTTTTTCAGTCAAATCGCGAAGATAAGCTGTATAGACATGCTTTCCTTTATACGGAATGCTCGTAATCGTTATTTCCGCCGGAAATAAGCTGCCATCCGATCGAAATGCTTTCAATTCAATTCGCTTTCCGATAATCGTTTCGTCTTTGGCCGTGAATAGCAGATTTAAGAAGGTTGTCTCCTGGTCATCTTTTTCAAAAAGAAAATCGATTAACGTAAGCCTTAGAGCTTCTTTGCGTTCATAACCAAAAATGGCTTCTGCCGCAGGATTAAACTCTATGATCCTCCCATTTGAATTAAACATCATGATACAATCGATAGCAGACTCTACAATGGAAGCTTTGAGTGCTGTTTTGTTAGTAAAGGATATGTAAAGAGCAATTATTAAAATAATGAACGATAGCAGCATGAGGTAAATAGGATAACTATCTGTTAGCGTATGGTGCATGAATCAACCTCATTTCTTATAAATAAAAAAGTCCATCCCGAATGAAAGGATGAACTCCTTGACTCGGTAACCTGTCGTCCATAGCATCCCAATTAGGGATGCCTTAGGTCATGGCTTTGCGTCGCATTGTTTCCAATGGTTTGCTATTAACGATTCTATATATGTAGTTCAAAAGGCACTAGTTAATGATGGGAAAAGCTTTTATACCAGTTATTACGCCTCATTATAATTAGTTGAAAATGACGTGTCTATAGCGGTATTTACATATAATTAGCGAATAATGTCGAATTCAACTAAAAATAATTAATAATGCTAAATTCTTAAATTTTCTATAGTTCTAGAGATGGATAGGTGAGGTTCAATGTATAAATCAAGCCATGTTCGAGGCATTATTTTTGATATGGATAATACACTGCTGAGGTCTAGGATTAATTTCCAAATGATGAAAAAGCAAGTGGCGGACTACCTTATTGTGCATGATTTATTGCCGGTTGGTTTTCCAATTCAAGGGCATACCACATCAACCATGATTGAGTATGTGAAAGCGAAAGGGATGCCTGAAGAGTCCTATACAGAAGTGATGAAAATGGTCGTTCAACATGAATTAGTAGGTATGGAGGGCGCTGGACTGGAATCCGATGTTTCCGAGCTTCTGAATGTTTTAAAGACTGGCTATGTCCTGGTTATTGTGACAAATAATTCATACGAGGCAGCGGTCCATGCGTTGGAAACGACCGGAATTCATCCATACTTCGATTTGATCATCGGGAGAGAGCAGATGGAAGCCATGAAACCATCTCCATCCGGTTACTTCGCTGCTAAGCAGCATTTTCCGCAAATTCTTGAGAGCGAATGGATATCGATCGGAGATTCGTGGATAGATGGCAGAGCATCCATAGATGCTGGAATCCCCTTTATCAGCTATGGTCCCAATGGACACTTGATGAAGGAGAAGGGGATTACCCCAATAGCGAATATTGACAGCTTGCTTAAGTTGTTAGATTATGTGTAGATAACGATTAATGAAAGTAGTGAATAAAGATGTTAGTTAATGTGAAATCTCGACTAAACGAAAATGAAATACAAGAACTGCTTAGCTACAGTGTTTTCCCCGATCCGGAGGCGCTACAACCTGTAATTGATCGTTACGAAAATGATGCTAATCTATGGTTGTTTGGGTATGAATCCGAAGGTATCTTGGTGGGCATCATCGGCTTTGAACTCAGTGATAATCAGGAGATGACGATCACTCATCTGGCCGTTGAACCGGAGAGCAGAGGGGTAGGCTTTGGGAGAGGGATTATCCTTGAAATTATTGAAGATATGCACCCCGTTCGAATCGTGGCAGAAACGGATGAAGAGTCGGTCCAATTTTATCGGAATATTGGATTCGTCATTCGAAGCCTCGGGGAGAAATATCCCGGTGTAGAGCGTTTCCTATGTACGTATGAGGTAGAAGAAGCGGAAGAGGAGTAAGCTTGTGTAAATGTTCTCTTTTAAAAAAGGATCTGAGTCGTCGACTCAGATCCTTTTTTTGTGTGCGCCCATCATGGGCGTTCGGGGCTAAACGCCATCTCCTACTCGATAGCGAGCAACATCGGTAAGAATACTTTTGAGCCTTAGACTAAAGTAAGTGTCATGTTAGGAAGCTTTTCGCATATATTGTGTTAGATTATTAACTTAAAAAAAAGAGTGAAAGCGATTTCGTTTCGTCATTTTAAGTGACAAAATTCACAATGCTGACAAGCTCAGATCCGTTTGCTGTCGAATGTGCAAGCAAGTTTCCTAAGAAATAGGAGGGTGCAGAGATGCTGCATATTGTAGTTTGTATCAAGCAGGTACCTGATTCTAGAGAAATTCGCATTGACCCCAAAAATAATACGTTAATTCGCCAAGGTGTCCCAAGTATCGTGAACTTCTATGATATGCATGGGCTGGAAGAGGCACTCCGTATTAAGGATGAACAGGGTGCGAGGATTACAGTAGTAACAATGGGACCTCCGCCTGCGGAGAAAGGCTTAAAGGAATGCATCTCCCTAGGGGCAGACGATGCCGTGTTGGTGACGGATCGCGGCTTCGCGGGAGCGGACACGCTGGCGACATCGTACGTTGTTGCCCGAACCATCCGTAAAATAGCCGAAACGTGGGGACCGGTGGATATCGTTTTTTGCGGCAAACAAACGCTGGACGGCGACACGGGGCAAGTTGGGCCTGGCGTCGCATGCCGATTGGATTTGGAACAGCTTACTTATGTAAACAAAGTCGCCAGTGTGGATGAAAAGCGGCGGAAAGTTCGTGTGCATCGGCTCTTGGAAGATGGCATTGAAGTCGTTGAGACAAGCATGCCAGTGCTGATCACGGCGCTGAAGGAACTGAATAAGGTGAGACGAGCTTCGCTGCCTGGCATGATTCGGGCTGCGCGCTATAAGCCAACGGTTTGGACGACAGCTGATTTTCCAGATCTTGAAAAAGCGAAAATCGGGCTAAAAGGCTCACCAACGATCGTAGCCAAAACATGGGTTCCTGAGGTAAAAGCGGTTAAAACGCATATGATCGTGTTTGATTCGCCAGAAGCAGCAGCTGCTCAGTTAGCTGATCAGCTCATGACGAAGGAGATGCAGACTTTGTTGGACTGGTCTTCGTGAAAGTAAAGCATGTGTACGACCTAATCTCAGAATCACCGTTACGGGAATGGAGGAAGTCACGATGTCAAATGAACAATCACCGGACCAGCCTGAAGCGTCGATGCCCGATTGGTCGGCTTATCGGGGGGTATTGATCGTTGTGGAGCAGCGAGATGGAGCTGCGAAGAAGGTCTCCTGGCAGCTGCTAGGCGAAGGTAAGAAGCTGGCCGCGAAGCTTGACGCGCCGCTCATGGCGCTCGTTATCGGCGAGGATGTAGCCCATCTCGCCGAAGAAGCCGTGCATTACGGCGCGGACAGGGTGTTCTTATGCGAAGCGCCCGAGCTTCGCACCTACCGGACTCGGCCATACAGCCGAGTCTGCTTGAAGCTGATCGAGGAAGCGAAGCCCGAGATCGTGCTGTTCGGCGCGACAGCGACGGGCCGCGACTTGGCAGGCGCGATAGCGACGCACCTGCCGACGGGGCTGACGGCCGACACGACGCAGCTCGACGTGGAGCCGCCGCCATCAAGGCTGCTGCTGGCCAGCCGGCCGGCTTTTTCCGAGAAGATGATGGCCACCATCCTCTGTAAGCAGTACCGGCCGCAGATGGCGACGGCGCGCGCCGGGGTGTTTCAGGCGCTGCCGAAGGACGCGACGCGCCAAGGCGAAATCATTCGCATCCAGGCGACGATGCGAGAGGAAGAGATTGCCGCGCAGGTGCTCGACTTCCTGCGCGAAACAGGCAAGCTCAATCTCGAGGATGCCGAGATTATCGTGGCAGGGGGCCGCGGACTGGGCGGGCCCGATGCCTTCGGGCTGCTCGCCGAGCTAGCGGATGCGCTCGGCGGCGTCGTTGGCGCATCGCGTGCCGCGGTCGATGCGGGCTGGATCGGTCACGAGCACCAGGTTGGTCAAACCGGTGCCACGGTCAGGCCGAAGCTATACTTCGCCATCGGCATTTCAGGTGCTGTTCAACATACCGTAGGTATGAGCCATGCGGATGTAGTCGTGGCGATTAATAAAGATGATAAAGCGCCAATCTTCCAATTCGCTCATTACGGCATAGTAGGCGATATGTTTAAGATTGTTCCTGCCATTACGAATGAGATAAGGAAGCGTCGAACTTTATTTGGCATCCAACTAGCAAGCACCGAAAGCTCCTTGCCGTCCGACGATTCGAAGACAGGGGTTAACGTGGCCCTTGAGAGGAGTGAAGCCAAGTGAACGAGAAATTTGACGCGATAGTTGTTGGCGGTGGACCAGCCGGTTCAGCAGCCGCTTTGACGATGGCACGTGCAGGATTATCCGTTGTTTTGTTGGAGAGGGGCGAGTTCCCCGGAGCCAAAAACATTTTCGGAGGCGTCCTTTACCGTAAGCAAATCGAAGAGCTTGTTCCCGAATTTTGGAAAGAAAAAAACTTTCCCATGGAGCGTTACATTGTGGAGCAGCGCATCTGGATGATGGGCAAAGAATCCATGGTCACCTTCGGGCACCGCAATGAGGCTTACAAGGAGCCTTATAATTGCTTTACTGGACTGCGGGTTAAGTTCGATCAGTGGTTCGCGGACAAAGCCGTTGCGGCTGGGGCCATACCTATCTACGAAACCGTTGCACTCGATGTGATACGCGAAGGTAATAAGGTCGTCGGTGTTCGTACCGATCGAGATGACGGTGATTTGTACGCCGAGGTTGTTGTCATTGCCGATGGCGTGAACTCCTTGCTCGGTAAGGCGATGGGCATTCACAAAGAATGGATGCCGGACGAAGTTTCATTGGCTGTGAAAGAAGTTATTGCACTTCCCAGGGAGAAAATCGAAGACCGATTCGGACTAGAAGGTGACGAAGGCGTTACAATTGAGTTTATGGGCGAGACCTCGCTAGGAATGGCAGGCATGGGTTTTCTATACACAAATAAAGAAACCATTTCACTAGGCGTAGGCGTTATGGTTAATCATTTGCGGGACAAAAAAGTGAAGCCTTATGCCGTCCTCGATGCTGTTAAGCAGCACCCTATGATTCGGAAACTAATTCAAGGGGGAGAAACGAAGGAGTACTCCGGGCACTTGATTCCCGAGGGTGGCTTTCACTCCATCCCGCCGTTGTCGGGAGATGGCTGGTGCGTCTGTGGGGATGCCGCGCAGTTAATCAACTTTGTGCACCGCGAAGGAACGAATTTAGCCATGACCTCTGGTCGACTGGCCGGTGAGGCGATTGTCGAGGCCAAAGCGCAAAGCGATTTTTCCGCTGCTTCCCTCAAAGCCTACGATCAAAAAATTCGTGAATCTTTTGTCCATAAAGACTTACAGAAATACAAAGGCATGCATCAATTCCTCAAAGAGCAGGACCCTGAATTACTGTTCGACAAGCTGCCCAGAGCGCTGAATGAAGCGGCTTACAACATGTTCCTCGTGGATGGGATTACCAAAGCGGATAAGCAAAAAATGGCCATGAAGCTCATCAAAAATGCTGCAGGCGGTACAGTAAACCTGATGAAGCTAGGCTATAAAGGATGGAGGGCGATGAACGGATGAGCCAAAGTGACATTTCAGATAAGCTATTTACCATTCGTTATAAATGCGATGATAAGTCGCACCTCGTAATCAAAGATACGCAGACCTGTTTAAATTGTGTAACAAAGGATTGCAATTATTTCTGTCCCTCGGACGTCTATGAATGGGAAAAGAAACTCAAGATTACAACAGTTGCGTTTGAAAATTGTATCGAATGCGGGACCTGCCGAATCGCATGTCCATCCTACAACATTGATTGGGTCTACCCCAAAGGCGGCTATGGCATGACTTATAAATTTGGCTAAAAATGGTGAAAATGAAAGTGAGCTAGGGCAAGTCGAGCCTTGGCTCCTTTTTCTTTGCACTCTAAACTACATTCCTCCATATGTAGGTGCTAATTCTCCATAGTTTTGTTCGCGAAGGGATACGATAATAGGAGGTAGGAGGGATATCATGCGAATTACATTTGAACCAACACAAGGACTATTCCATTTACAAAACATGCAAATGAGCTATGTTATTCAACTAATCAATTCCGCTTACCCAGCCCATGTTTATTGGGGACGCCCCATCCGATCAGGTCAACTGGCTTCGATCCTACAATTTCAGGAGAGATGTTCGTTTTCACCAAATCCTGTTCCAGAAGATCGCAGCATTTCTTTCGATACATTGCCTCAGGAGTATCCGGCATACGGTACAAGTGATTATCGGGAGCCAGCTTATCAAGTTGCTCTTCCTGATGGATCTACTATTTCTGAGCTCATCTATGACAAGCATCGAATCTACCAAGGAAAACCGGTGCTCGAGGGGCTTCCTGCGACCTATGTAGAGCAAGATGATGAAGCGGAAACATTGGAGCTTGAACTCGTTGATTCTGTCATTGGCCTTCGGGTCATTCTTACCTATACGATATTTGAGCAGCATGCAGCGATGACTAGATCGGTACGTTTCGTAAATGAAGGACCGGGAGATCTAAAGCTGCTACGAGCGCTTAGTATGAGCCTTGATTATCAGCATAGTGAGTTTGATCTTCTTCAGCTTTCAGGTAGTTGGGTTAGAGAACGACATATCGAGAGAAGACCCTTAGCGCCAGGAAAATTAACCGTAGAAAGTCGTCGCGGATCGAGTAGTCATCAGCACAATCCTTTTATTGCGTTGCTTTCCAAGGACGCCAATGAAGATCATGGCGATGTGTATGGTTTCAGCCTTGTTTATAGTGGCAATTTCGCTGCCCATGCAGAGGTTGAGCCGTATGGTTCAGCACGTGTATCCATGGGTATTAATCCATTTGATTTTGGCTGGTTGCTTGAGCCGGGACAACATTTTCAAACGCCTGAAGCTGTAATGGTTTATTCAAACGCTGGCCTAGGGAGTATGTCAAGAACCTATCACAAGCTTTACCGTACCCGGCTTTGCCGCGGTGAATTCCGTGATCGGACAAGACCTGTGCTCGTGAATAACTGGGAAGCAACCTATTTTCAATTTAATGCGGATAAAATCGAGAGCATCGCCAGCGCCGGCAAAGAGCTAGGCATCGAGCTATTCGTTCTTGACGATGGCTGGTTCGGCAAAAGAGACAGCGATAACAGCTCCTTGGGAGACTGGGTCGTTGATAAAGCCAAGCTGCCTGGTGGACTAGAGGACCTCGTCTCCAGAGTCAATGGGATGGGACTTGAGTTTGGACTGTGGTTTGAACCAGAAATGGTTTCACCAGACAGTGACTTATACCGAAAACACCCAGACTGGTGCCTACATGTACCGAATCGTAGACGTACGGAAGGCCGTCAGCAATTAATATTGGATTTTTCACGTTCAGATGTATGTGAAGCGATTACGAAAATGATCAGTGATATCCTAAGCAGCGCACCGATCACTTACGTGAAATGGGACATGAACCGTAATATGACCGAAATTGGTTCTGCTGCGCTGCCTCCGGAAAGACAACGAGAAACTGCTCATCGCTACATTCTTGGGCTGTACCGCGTCCTTGAAACGTTGACAACCGAGTTCCCTCATATATTGTTCGAGAGCTGTTCCGGTGGCGGTGGTCGGTTTGACCCAGGTATGCTGTATTATATGCCGCAAACGTGGACAAGCGATAACACAGATGCGATCTCCCGTTTGAAAATTCAGTATGGGACGAGCATCGTTTATCCTGTTAGTACCATGGGAGCACATGTATCCGCCGTACCTAATCACCAAGTTCACCGTGAGACATCGTTGGAAATGCGCGGCGATGTTGCGATGTCCGGCAACTTTGGTTACGAACTTGACCTAACCCGGTTTACCGACGAGGAAAAAGAAATCGTCAAAAAGCAAATAGCCGATTATAAACATATCCGGCCGCTCGTCCAATTCGGCGATATGTACCGCTTACTCAGTCCATTCGAAGGTAACGAAACTGCGTGGATGATCGTTTCTGAAGACAAGACCCAAGCTATGGTCGCTTACTTCCGTGTGCTCGCCGAGCCCAATGCGCCTCTCAAAACGCTGCGGCTCAAAGGTCTCAACCCATCCTTCGATTATCAAATCGCAGGCTTGGATGGTGAGTACCCCGGCGATCATCTTCTCTATGCCGGACTGCCAGTCTCTGGTCTCCATGGAGACTTCCAAAGTAAAATCTGGCTGCTCGAACAAAAGCCATTATAGACAGTTCAAAAACACTGACTTCTTCATTGAGGTCAGTGTTTTTTTTGTTTCACGGAATATGGATAGATACATAGTAGGTCTGAGTTTGGAGTTAACTCTGTACACTATCCCTTTAGCTCTTAATCACTATCCCCTGTTTTAAGCAGAATTGTAGATATCACAGAATGGCTTAATTGAAAAAGTAGAAGAGGTTGGAAACCAATGAACACTATAATGGGTTGAAGTCTAGCATTTGTAGATACCACAGAAAGAAACTATGAAAGTAGAGCGTTAAGACCAAATGCGCTTTTTTTAATTTGAGAGTTGAGCTGGGTTCATATTTGTTTATGTTTACGATATGATAAGGATATACATAATTTCTATTTTATATCACGAAGGGAGATTCATACGATATGCTGCAGCGACCTAGTAGTGAAGAATACTCACCATTTTTTACTGGTTATATTAATCAAGTTCCGGAAAGCGACTATCTATCCTTTTTACACAGCCAATTAGACGCTGTTATCGCTTTGTTTTCGTCGATTAGTAATGAGCAAGGGCTTTATCGATATGAGCCTGGGAAGTGGAGCTTGAAGGAAGTCTTGGGGCATATGACAGATACGGAGCGGATTATGAGTTATCGGATGCTGCGTATTGCTCGTGGAGATACAACGAATTTACCAGGATTTGATCAGGATTTATTCATCACAAATACTTCCTTTGACGAACTGTCGATGGACGATTTGTTAAACGATTTTAAAGCTGTACGAGAAGCCACATTTACTCTGCTGAAAACAATTTCAGAAGCAGCCTGGTCCCGTAAAGGGATAGCAAATGCCAATGTAATCTCTGCACGCGCTCTTGCCTATGTGATAGCCGGTCATGCTCAGCATCATCTTGGCGTCATCCGACAAAAATATAATTACTAAAAAAACGAGAAGTCCTGAGGACTTCTCGTTTTTTTAGTAAAGGGATAATGCAAGGGAGTCGCGCTCATTAAAGGAATGGAGAATCGCTTCACAACCTACGATCTCAATACTAATAATAGAGTCCAAGCATTTCTTAATCGTTGCTCTTCCTTTGGTCACTTTCGCTTCGAGAGCGGATTTCAATAAATTGAATTTCTTTTTATTTTTCTCATCTGAGTAGACTGGCACGGGTTTGTTGTGAATTGTAATAAACATTTTCATCATTTTTCACCATCCTAGGAATTGGATATAGGTCTAGCATATATGAATATTATTAAATTAACCTTAAAATAGTTTTACAATTTTGAAACAAAACCATATATTTCTATGTATTTTTACTTCTCATATGCTTATACGAATGAGAGAGAGGAAATGTTTCACTCTAAGACAGCATTTCTTGAAATATTTGTGAATTCGATCATTCATTAGTTTTGCTGAGCGTTTTGTCGAAAAAGCTTGGGGGATGTCCCAAATCTCTGTTTAAATGCTCGGTGAAAGTAGGGATAGCTGCCGAAACCGCAGCTTAGGGCGATTTGCTCCAAGGACATTGAACTATCATGCATGCGTTCCACAGCGCTGGATAGGCGCACTTCTAGGGCATATTGTATCATGGTTTTACCGAAGCATTCTTTAAACAAATGAACCGCGCGGGAAATGCTAAGTCCAACATGGTTGGCAACATCATCAACTTTAAAAGTAGCAGTAGCTTGTGCTTCAATGAACCTCTTCATTCGAGTCCCGGTAAATGGGCGTCCTTGTAAAGAGACAGTTTCTGTTGCTGCACGCTCTACATATAGGCAAAGTGCTTGCAGTAAGTAGCCGCTAAGCTCTTGATTTTCTTCTTCCATTCTTCGCTTCTCGAGAATAAGCTGCCGCCATAGCGAAATCAAGCGAGCATCTAAGTCGATACGCGTACAAGTCTGTTTGTGGCTGCGTTTCCACCACGCATCGATCCAAGCGCCTTTACAGAATACATAATAGTCGCCACTGGCGATTTTATTGTTAGGTTGATCCAATTCATGGTCGATATGAAGTTCATAAGGTTCTCCCGGTTGAAAAAGGAGTAAATGACCAGCTTCCATTCGCTGCATATGACCATCCACTAGAACCTCGGAAGTGCCTTCTGTTTGCAAACGGAAAAGATAAGAATTGAGACCTGATTTGGTACTCACATTAAACGGTTCCATATGAAAAGAATAGCCGCAGGTTAAGACCTCAGTTTCCATTGTATTCACCTTTCATAGCCAAATAGGAGATGTTTTGATTATATCGTGAATGGTCAAATAAGGCTATGATCCAGTATACTAATTCTATCGTATTCGATTTATCAAAATATGGATGATGAGAAAAGAGGAGAACAAATGGGACGTTTAGGAATTGGTCTGCAATTGTATACATTAAGAGATGATATGGAGAAAGATATGGAAGGCACACTTCGTCATGTAGCGAAGTTAGGATATGAAGGCGTAGAATTTGCGGGGTATTATGGTAAGCCTGCTGCAGAGCTCAAACAGCTGTTGGATGAGCTGGGTTTGAAGGCATTTGGCAGTCACGTGAGTTTAGAGAGGTTTCGTAAAGATCTGCAAGGGGAACTTGACTACCTGAAAACAATCGGTGCTAAGTACGCTATTTGCCCGTATGTTGGTGCTGAAGAACGCGAGTCAGCGGATCAATGGAAAGCACTGATTGCTGAGTGTCAAGCGATTGCCGTAGAAACGAATAAACAAGGTTTGCAATTCCTTTATCACAATCATGATTTCGAATTTCATTATAAAGTGAATGACGAGTTCGTCTTTGATGCCATGTTTGCCAAAACAGGCGAAGATGCAATTAACGTAGAGATGGACGTTTGTTGGGTTCAATTCGCTGGTCAGGATCCACTTGCCTACATAGCAAAATATGCAGGTCGTTTACCGCTGCTTCATTTCAAAGATTTCACGAAAGATGCAGAAGGTAAATTAGTAACACTAGAGCTGGGCCTAGGCGATGTACCTTTGGAAAAAGTGATTAAAGCTGCTGAGCAAGCAGGCGTGGAATGGCTTGTTGTGGAGCAGGATCACTGCCAGAAGCCACCACTTACAAGTGTTGAGAACAGCTTGAACTGGGTAAAAGAGCATTATACGAATGTTCATAACTAACAATAAAAAGGAGCATTATAAAATGAGCAAAATTAAAGTGGCCGTAGTAGGTTGCGGTTCTATAGCTAAACATAGACATATCCTTGAATATGCTTGGAACTCAAATGTTGAACTTGTTGCTTTCGTCGATCCTGTTCTAGAGAGAGCTGAGCACTACGCGCAGCTGCACGGAGGCAAAGCATACAGTAGTTATACCGAAATGTTGAAGCAGGAGAAAGTGGACGCAGTTAGTGTATGCACACCGAACTTTCTCCATGCTGAAGTATCCATTGCCGCTGCAAATGCAGGCGCTCACGTATTGGTTGAGAAGCCAATGGCTTCAACGGCAGAAGAAGCAGAGGCAATGATTGAAGCGGCAAAGAAAAATGGCGTGTTTTTGATGGTTGGTCATAACCAACGCCTGATGCCTCCACATGTCAAAGCTAAAGAAATTTTGAATTCCGGCAAATTGGGTAAAGTGCTGACATTCCGCACATCTTTCGGACATCCAGGTCCGGAAGGGTGGAGCGTGGACGGACGCGAAAGCTGGTTCTTCCGCAAAGAAGAAGCAACAATGGGCGCGATGGGCGATCTTGGCGTACACAAGTCAGATTTAATTCGTTGGTTGCTTGCTGATGAAGTTGCACAAGTAGCTGCTTTCGTCGGTACCCTGCATAAAGAAGGTACAGATGTTGACGATAACGCGACTTGCTTACTGCGCATGAAAAGCGGCGCGACTGGCTCACTAGTCGCTAGCTGGACTTATTATAAAGGTCAAGACAACTCAACCGTGTTATGGTGCGAGAATGGTGTTATCAAAATTGATACCGATCCGAATGACCAAGTCATCGTTGAGCTTCGCGATGGTACGGTTGAACGATATAAAGTCGGACAAATCGCAACGAACGAGAAACAAACGCATAGCGGTGTCATTGACGAGTTCATTACTAGTATACTGGAAGGCAAAAAGCCGCGTATTTCCGGCGAAGAGGGGCTACGTTCTTTGCAAGTTATCCTTGCGGCCTTCGAATCCGAAGCAACAGGAAAAATTATCTCCCTGTAATCTAGGTCATACGAGAAAAGAAAAG
Source organism: Paenibacillus sp. V4I9 (assembly GCF_030817295.1). Taxonomy (NCBI): domain Bacteria; kingdom Bacillati; phylum Bacillota; class Bacilli; order Caryophanales; family Paenibacillaceae; genus Paenibacillus; species Paenibacillus sp. V4I9. The sequence goes on along the minus strand of NZ_JAUSZE010000001.1, from coordinate 4,602,886 downwards.
CTCATCCATTCGTGGATTGAGCTTTTTTCTTTTCATCCATAAGAAAAGACCCCTTTTTCTCAAAATAGAGAAAAGGGGTCTTGGCATCCAACCTAACTTAACGCCCGCCTATTTCGATAGGCAATGTGTTTGATTTACCAACGACGGTTTCCTTTGAATCTTTCACATATACTTGAATGTCCCAGATTCCAGCTTTGAGTAAATGGCCTTCGACCTTGGCTGTCAGTGTATGTTCATCTTGCCACGTGCTTGGAACGGCTTTGCCATTTAAGGTAACATAGCCAAGGGCGGGGATATTGCTTCCTCTCACCGTTAGGGTTACACTTGAGCGTCCAGATAGATCCTGCGTGTCAGATTCGACTTGATCAAGCTGGATCGGTCCAAATCCGAGCATATACTTGGCATCTATAATGGGAACTTTATAATCCTTGTAAGCATGCCGATCGCCGAAAATGATATCATACTGCAAAGTCTCGTAATCCTTAAGGTCCTGCTCGTTAATATGCATTGCCTCATAATGATCCTTCGGTGGTATGACAGGGATCTTTTTCGAGAGTTGACTTAAATAATCGGTATAATAGCTGCCTTGCTGTTTGGATAATTCAATGAGATAAGGGCCTAAGAAAGAAGGGCTAATATTTAATGTATCTTTGCGCCCTTGGTCAAAATTGTTCCAAACGACGAGTGGAACGCTGTACATCTTTTTCAGGAAATCGGGATCGTCTTTACCGCTAATATACTTAGTGTCAATGTAAGTGGCATAATCATCACCCAGGGCTGGTAAGTGGTCTCCCCAGAAAGCGATAATCGTTGGTTCACCCTTTTTCTCATAATACTCGACTAATTCCTTTAACATCTTATCTGAGGCACTGATGCCTTGGGCAAGCGTTTCAAGCATACCTTGAGAAGAAGGTGACATATTGCCAGTAACATCGATTGTGTTTTTTGGAAACTTACCAGGGAAAAAGTGGAAATGGTTTTCCATCGTATTAGCAAATACGAAATCGGGTCCATCGCTTTGGTCTGTCGCATGAATGATATTGGCAGCAACTTCGCTGTCTGCGATATATGGACCTGAATAGTTAGGCTTAAAGTATTCGATTGGAATATACTTGGAGAAGCCAAAGTATTTATATATTTTATTACTGTTGAAATACCAGTTGTAGAATGGACTAACCGCCGTTGAGGTGTAACCTTGTCTGGCATAAATACTTGCCAAGGAATCTACTTCATTCGTAAGGAATTGATTGTAGGCGATAGATCCTTGCGGTAGGAAACGCATGGAGTTACCTGTCAAAACCTCAAACTCGACATTGGCTGTACCCCCGCCATACTGCGGTGAAAGCATCGTACCGCTTGTCCCCGTCTGCTGCAGCTTATGGAAGAATGGAATCGGATCACGGCTGAATTCCACACCTTTGATAACGGTTGGATCCCAGAAAGCCTCACTTAACACGACAATAACGTTTGGTTTAACATGATTGTTTGGATCCCCAGCTTTAATCGGCTTAGGTGAATTACTAACAATAGCTTCAACAGCTTTATCATCGTAACCCTCACGTTTATCGGTAAACATCGACTTGGTATTCAGAAACGTTGCTAATGCGTAGCCGTTTGTTTTGGTATTCTCAACTTGGTTCCATACGGATGCTTTGATACCGCACCATTTCTGAACCGGAAGGGGCAGATCCGTGTAAACCGCAGACAACATAGCAATCGCAATAACTGCAAGGATTCCACGTTCCTTTAGTGCAACCTTTTTCGAGAATAAGGTCGTGCGGTACAACAAAAAATAACTGGCTATTAGGAAAAAAAGAATGATTATCAAAATTTTGAAGCTTAAAATATTCGAAATATATTTCACCATATCCGACGCTTCGCCGGCCAAGACGATATCCCAGGGTGTCAAAGGAACACCTAATATTTTTAACTTAACGCCACTTATTAGGGCCAAGGTAAGAAGAATACCTGAAATGACCCAATAGGCAATTCTAGTTCGACCAATCATGGCGATGAATAACAATAACAAGCTGAAGACGATCCATTCATTGAATAGCAGTTCAAGCAGATGCTTGTAACTCCAAGTAATCATTTCTATATAATGCCCGCGGCTCAAAATTTCCATGATCAATACAGGAATTAGGGCAATTAATAATAGTGGCAATCGTTGCCGGGTTAGAAGCAATAAGCGATTAATGTGCTGGTTCATATATGTCTCCTATGACTTTCAAATTAAGAAATTGTAAATGACAACAGCCATCATTATACCACGGCCGACGGTAATATTCGATGGTATAATATCTAACATTTTTTATAATAAAGTATCAAGGGAAAGGCTTATTTGGCAGGAAAAAGATGGTTTTGTCGAGAAATGTATGTATAGAAGATAGAGAAATGGAGGGGATTGCATGTCAGAGGAACAAATTCAATATGTGAAAAAAGCGACAATGCAAATGCAGCATCGAAGAATGACCAAGAAAGCTTTACTTCGACGCAGCGTGTTTTTATTTTTAGGTGCAGTACTTATGTCAATTGGATTGGAGATTTTCTTAGTCCCCAACAAAATTATTGACGGGGGCATCACGGGAATATCAATCATATTATCTTATCTAACCAATATTCAAGTCGGGATATTTTTGACCTTATTAAATCTTCCATTCCTGTTTATCGGATATAAATTAATAGGAAAAACGTTTGCATTATCAACACTTTTCGCAATTCTGGTAATGTCCACAGGAACGTATCTGCTGCACCCCGTGAAAGAGCTAACCAATGATCCTTTGCTTGCAGCTGTCTTCGGCGGCATCATTCTCGGTATTGGGGTAGGAATGGTTATTCGTTTCGGGGGATCACTTGATGGGACAGAAATTGTTGCGATTCTCGTTTCCAAAAAGATACCGTTCTCCGTAGGCGAGATTGTGATGTTTTTCAACCTATTCATTCTAGGCAGCGCAGGGTTTGTATACAGTTGGGATCGTGCGATGTATTCGCTAATCGCTTATTTTATTGCTTATAAAATGATTGATGTGACCATTGAAGGGTTTGATGAGTCGAAGTCCGTGTGGATCATTAGTGATAGCTTCCGACAAATAGGTGAAGCAATTCTGGACCGCTTAGGGCGTGGTGTCACTTATCTGGAAGGAGAAGGCGGCTTCACGGGAGATAACAAGAAGGTCATCTTCTGTGTAATTACGCGGCTGGAGGAAGCGAAGCTGAAATCCATCGTGGATGAACTCGATCCTGCAGCGTTTCTTGCAGTTGGCAATATCCACGATGTCAAGGGAGGACGTTTCAAAAAGCGGGACATTCATTAGTCCCCTTTGCCGTCTTCGCCCGTTTTATTTCCTCGTTCAAACAAACCCAAGTCTCTGATTTTCTGTGCGGCATCCTTGCTGCTCGGACTACCTAGTTTCTTCAAGATATGACCCACATGGATTTTGACGGTTCGCAAGGAGATGAAAAAGCGGTTTGCAATTTCCGTTTGCGTATGTCCTTGATCAATCATCTCCAGTACTTGAAGCTCAGTAGGCGTGATGAGATCGCTAACTTCTTTGACTTTAAACTGGTGCTCTAACCGTTTGAGCCTGCGGAATTCCTCTCTCATCTGTTCAGCTACTGCCGCATTAATCGAAGATTGACGTGCGTGTACGGCTCGAATAATGGCAGGAAGCTCTTCGAATCGGGATTTGATCTGGTAGTCAATAGCACCGGCTTGAAAGGAACGGAAGATGAAATCTTTCTCCTCCATCGAGGTAAGCATAATCACTTTAACTCCCCAAGATAATAGCGCTTGTTCAGCAAGTCCAATGCCTGCGGGCTCATCTTGCAGCATGATATCCATAAGAACGACATCGGCTCCTGGTTCCGAATTAGCAAATAGTTCCCTTGCTTCTTCTGCGGTTGATACGGTGCCCACGACAATCAAATCTATCTGTCGATTCAAATAGGCTTTAAGGCCGCGAAGCCAATCAAGGTCATCCTCAACAATCAAAATACGAATTGGTTCCAAGTAGGAATCCCCCTTTATTTCTTTAGTCGGTTGCCGGGGAATGTTAGAAACACACTCGTGCCTTTCCCTGGCGCACTGCTTAATTCCAAGGCCCCCCCATGTTTCTTCATTACACTGTAGCAATAAGCGAGCCCAAGTCCAAAGTTGCTATGACTGCCGCTTTTGGTCGTATAAAACGGTTCTAATACTTGCTTCAGCACGGATTTCTCCATGCCTATTCCGTTATCTCTTATTTCCAAAATAATGTTCTTTTTAGCATGAAATGCTTTAATTGTAAGTTCGCCGCCTTTGGGCATGGCTTCTACCGCATTCATGAGTACATTCGTTAACGTTTCAGCAATTTGCATGGGATCTAATTGAAGAATTAAGTTCTCAGGGGTGCTTTGATTCACCTGAATTATACTTAGGTAAGGTCCAAGAGGAAGAAGGACTTCCTTAATAAGCTCCGCTACATCGATTGAAGATACCCGAAGAGGGAGCTCCTGTGTTTGTTCATGTACTCGGCTAATCATGTCACGGATATGCATGGAAGCCCCCATAACGACATCGATGTCCTGCATAAGTTCCGGTTGATTCGTTTCCTCGGCATGTTGTTTCATTTTCTCGAGGAACAAACGCATTTTCCCGACATCATTCTTAATCGAATGGTTTAAAATCGCGGTTCCCGATGTGATGGCGCGGAGCGTCGAGTCCAGCTTGCGACGTTCGATGAGCAGACGCATTCCGAGAAAACCATATTTGAAAAAGGTAAACACGAAAAAAGGCACAACGAAAGCAAGGATCCATACGTGATAGACCCACATACGGTAAAAACCGAAGCTTGGCATAACGTAATTAAGTATGCCTACACAAAGGATAGGCGGAAGGAGGGCTAAGCAGGTGAACAAATGAGTCCGCTTCATAGCCGGAAGCCGTTCTGTTTTGATTACAATAAGTACAGCACCTATGAAAATATAAGGAACAACCCAGGAGGCTACGATGGGAAAGTCAATGGGCATTTCCTCCGTATAACTGGCTGTGAATAGGATGCAGGCAATTGGAGGAATGAGTAGTCCTATTGGCAGCCACGTTTGAATAGCCGGTTTCTGCCAGGACGCGTTATATCTCAAAGAAAGCATGGCAAATGAATACGGCAAGCCATAGTAAGATATTAGTGAGCTGATGCCCATGACGCGATAAAGTAGAGCACTAATGGATGTGTTGGGTACTGTTTGCTGGATATAGGGGATAAAGGTTTCAGACAAAACGGCAGCAAGGGCGCCGAAGCCACCGGTAAAAGCAATAGCGCTCATCCAGCGCATTGTACTGGATCGTGGATCTACCATGACAAGCCCCAACGCGATGATCCAGAGTGCAAATAGAACGAAAAGCATGTTTCCTCCGTCAAATGAATCAGATGTTTCTTCTATTGTGGCATGGAGCCAACATTTGCACAAGAGCATCCTTTCCTTCGTAAGTTGGCAGGAAATAGGCGATTATTCTCGAATAAGTGGTTTAGAAGGGAGTGGAACCTTATTGAGGTAAAGAAGCGAAAGTCCTTATCCATTCTAACGATTGTGGGTAAAGTACTATTAACCCTCGTTTTCATTGTTGTGATTACCGTGTTATTATCGATCGTAGCCGCGGTTGTAGCGATTCTGAGGCATCCTGCTCATGATATTAGTATGGCAGGAGTTGCTGGGGATCCATTCTTTATAAAAGCAGCTTTATGGGCGCAAATTATCGGTTTTATTAGCGGTGTTGTTCTTTCATATGCTATTTTCGAAAGACGTAAAGGCTGGACACTTGGACTTCATACTCACCTGCTTGGCAGAAGATTCGGAGAAGGCTTCACTGCAGGCGCATTACTTATTACGATCAGCAGTGCAGGGATATGGCTGCTGGGTGGGATTAAGATCGTATCGTTTCAATGGACTGGAACGCTCGGGCTCGAACTGACGTGGGGGTTTTTACTCTTCGTAGGGGTTGCTGTTAATGAAGAATTATTCGCACGCGGCTATTTACAAGGACTGGTGAAGGAAAGGTTCGGTACCCTATCTGGCATAACGGTTTCGACTGTTGTATTTGCTTTTTTGCATACATTTAATCCAGGTATGTGGAGTTCGCCGCTTCCAATCATGAATTTACTGCTTGCAGGCCTATTGTTCGCCTTATGTCGAGAGTACTCGGGCGGTTTATGGATGCCGATAGGAATGCACTTGTCTTGGAATTTTTTTCAAGGCTGTATCCTCGGATTCGAAGTATCCGGTACACCGATGCCGTCGCTCATTAAGACCGAGATACAGGGAACTTCGCTTGTTTCAGGGGCGGGTTTTGGGGCTGAAGGCAGCTTGGTCACTAGCATAATCCTTGTACTTGGAATTGTTATGATATCTACATACTATCAAAGATGTGCTAGGCAATTGCAAATGAATTAAGTAATGCTTAAGAAAACAAGAACTGCAAAACACAAAGGAGGATTATCATGAGTCAGTACGAGATTATCAACAGCGAGTGGGACGGGGAGTCGACCCTTCGCCTAGTCGACCATCATGCACAGGCTGAGGCCGAAATCATCCCGGCTGTCGGATTGCATCTGTTCCGCTTCGATGTGCGGAACCATGCCTACATCGCGAAGCCAGCCAGCTTGGCTGAGCTTCGCGTCAAGTCTTCGCGCTACGGCGTGCCCATTCTGTTCCCGCCAGGGCGCGTCAAGCTTGCGGCCTTCTCCTTCGGAGGCCGCGAGTACAGGCTCCCCGCGAATCGGGAGCCGGACCACGCCCACGGCGAGCTGCGCGAGCGGCCGTGGAAGGTCATTGCCAGCGGCGCGGATGCCGCCGGCGGGGCCTATGTCTCCGCGGAGTTCGACTTCGCGGAGCATCCGGACATGCTGGCGTATTATCCACACGCCGCATGCTTTCGCTTCACGTACCGTCTGAAGGACGGTACGCTGTCGCTCAGCGGTGAAATCGCCAACCGCAGCGGTGAAACGATGCCGCTATCTCTTGGCTTTCACCCGTACTTCGCGTTCGCGAAGGGCGAAGCCAACCGCGTACGGGTCGTGATCCCCGCAGCGGCGGAGTGGCCGCTCAGCGCGGATGGTTACGCGGCGGCGGAGCCCGCGTCTTCGCCGCTCACTGCGGCGCTGCAGCAAGGCACGCTCGTCACGGAGCTGCCGAATTACCCAGGCGGCTCGCAGATGCTCAGCATCGAGCCGGGGCCGCAAACCTGCGAGCTTCAGTATGAAGCTCGGGGGACTAAGCTCGTGTACGACATGGGAGACAAGTTTCCCATTCACGTGCTTTTCACAGCGCCATGGGCGGAAGCTGTGTCGCTTGAACCTTATACAAGTATCATGAACGTGTTCAACGAGCCCTTTTCGCCAGAAATTTCAGGTGCCCAAGGCTTAGCTGCGGGAGAATCATTCAAATTCAAGTGGTCAATCCATATTGAACCATTGCAGTAACACCCAAAAAAGAGTCAAGGAAAGGCATATCAGCCTTCTAACTTGACTCTTTTTCTTTTCCGTCCCATGAGTACTCACCAAGACTCATAGCTAAGACCAACAGATGAATAACCAGCATAACTGTGCCGGTGCAGCTCCTGGATAAGACCTTCTATTTGCTTAGATTTAACCAGTGCTCCCCCTCGTGAGGTGTTATAAGCATTCAGTTCGACGGTGCCATCTAGTAAATGAAAATGAGTTCCATCCTGAAGTGCTATGGGAGGCCCTGTCGTACCATAATAGGCATGATAATGGCCATATCGGATGCCGGAAATGCCTTGGTATTGATGCACGTGATTGTCATAAGCCGTACCGTTTACACTAAACGTATATAGTCGCAATAAGTGATGATGGTTTAAATCTTCTGATGTTATAATTTTAAAGAAATGAACATGAGCAGGTGGTATACGTGGGTGCATGACCCCCCCCCTCGGCTACAGGATATGCTTCATCCTATTCGAGGTGGGCTAGAGTCATGACTATTGGAGCGGATAAAAATTGGATTGGCCGATCTTCATCTTTTTATCATCATAAATACGTACTTCGACTTGGTGAGGTTTTCCAGCCTCCAAAGGTGGGTTCTCTGACAGATCAACATAAAGCGTATCTTCACCATCGAAATTGGATTTAAACACTACTCCGTCAATATATACATTGCAGGAGGAATAAAAGGGCTTACCAACAACCTGCAGTTTGTTTTCACTTTGACTCACCTTTGTTATAACGGGATCGCCGTAACCCAAGGTGTAGCCTGGTTGTACAATCGAGTTTTTAAAGCCTTTAGCTTCATAGCCATATCGGCCTCCGAATAAGTTGTCGTATTGAAGCTTCATATAGTCGGTAAGATCACTTTCCTTGATTTGATACTTGTCCCACATCTCATTTGGCGGAATAACAGGAATTTTTTGCGACAATTGGTAGAGATAGTCTGTGTAGTAACTGCCCTGTACACCAGCCATTTGAAGAACCTTGGGACCTAGAAAGGATGGGCTGATCTTTAGATCCTTCTTCTCTTGATCCGCAGGCAGGAAATTGTTCCAAATTAAGAAAGGCGTGTAATGTGTCTTCGTGTACAAATCTGGATCATCAGGAAGGACATATTTAGCATCGCGATAAACCTTATAATTTTCCTCGAAAAAAGGTAAATGATCTCCAAAAAAGAGAATGATCGTTGGCTCTGACTTTCTTGAGTAATAGTCCACTAGGGACTGAAGCGCTTTGTCAGTACCCGAGATACCCTGGGCGTATGTCTCCAAAATACCTTTGGATTCAGGTGTAATATCTCCTTTTACTTCAATCGTGTTTTTGATGAATTTCCCTGGTTTGAAGGGATGATGATTCTCCATTGTGTTCGCGAAAATGAAATCAGGCCCGTCGCTTTTCTCCGTTTCCTCAATAATCTTTTTTACAACAGCTCGGTCCGCATAGTTCGGTCCTTCAAAATCATTTGGGAAAAACTCACTGGCGATGAACCGTGAAAATCCAAAATGCTTATACACCTTTCTGCTGTCGAAAAAATAACTAAAGAATGGGTTAATGGAAGTAGCGGTATAACCCTGCCTTGTCGTTATACTGGCTAAAGAGTCAACACCATGATTCATATACTCGATGTAAGGTAATATTTTATCAGGTGATTTCCCAAAGAATCGCATGGAATTACTTGATAAGACTTCAAATTCAACATTTGCAGTGCTGCCTCCGAATTGTGGAGATAACATCCAACCGCTGGTGAATGTTTTTTGCAGCTGATGTAAATTCGGAATAGGATCTCGACTAAACGAGATATTTTTCATAATCGTAGGATCCCAAAAAGCTTCTCCAAGCACCACAATGATGTTTGGCTTTTTGTCATTTACCGCTTTTTTCTCTGGGATTTGTTCCAGAATGGAGGTAACGGCTTTTTTGTTATAACCATCCGGTTTTGCGACCTTTAGAAAACCTAACATTTGTACAGAGGAAAACAAGTATCCATTCTCGTCGTAGGTGATCGTTTGATCCCAAGGCACCGTATAAATGCCATATAAATTCATGAAAGGAATAGGCTTGTCCGTATAAAGACTGGTTGCCATGATGATGGCAATAACAGCATAAATACTACGTTCAATCCAAGTTAATTGGATACGTCGATGCAGGAAAACCAAATGAAATAATAAAGCAATTATCACGAGGAAGATCACAACTGTACCCATTATTCTAAAATTCAGATACCCTTGCAAAAATGCTTTGTACTCAACAATTTGATTATTAAATACAAGGTCCCATGGATAATAAGGCGCTCCAATGGCTTTTAATTTACTGCCGCTAATTGCACCTAGAGGAAGCAATATTGCACAAAGCATCCAAAAGGGTAAGCGGCTTCGACCCGTTAATGCAATAAGGAACAAATACATAGTACCAACAACCAAGTAGGCAAGAACCATGGAAAGTGGGTGAGACATGACCCATTTATGAAGTTCTTCATAGGAGCCTCTTTCTAAGTATTCAACCATGCCCATCAGTAGAAAAGGTAATACAATAATCAAAATGCGAGAGGGTACATGCTTAAGTGTTTGAAGTAAATTAGTCATTCGTTGAACTCCTGTTCTATATAAGCCATTTCCATTCGTCCATTATCTTATATTATCGAAAAAGATGAAAGATAGCCCTTGACAGTCCTAACTATAACATTTAATATTACAGTTAATTGTTATGAAAAATATTACAGTTAGTTGATTGTAATTGTTTTTTCCAGTCAATATAAGAAACTCTTATGATAAGATGGCTGGAGACATAGAAAATGGAGGTGGAAACCATGCAGCATGTTGCTACAGCAACAGACATGACACAAGAGAAGGTTATAGATGCCAAGAAGGCTGTGCCATGGATTATTTTTCTTATTTTTTTCGCGGTGTTGAATGAAACGGTTTTTAACGTTTCCACGCCAGCAATCGCCAAGCAATACGCGATTACCCCGACAGGTGTGAGTTGGGTACTCACCACATTTATTATTTTCTTTGGGATAGGCTCGGTTATTTATGGCCGCTTATCCGATATTTTCAGCTTGAAAAAGCTAATTGTTGCAGGAATCGTCATCTATAGCATAGGTTCCGCTCTGGGTTTTCTTCTTCAAGCTTGGTATCCTGCTGTCATTTTTGCCCGCGCGGTTCAAGGTGCAGGCGCATCGGCTATTCCAGCATTAATCATGGTCGTGGTGGCTCGATACTTTTCTCCTTCAGATCGGGGGAAGATATTCGGAATTTTAACATCTACCGTATCATTTGCTATTGCAGTAGGCCCCGTTGTTGGCGGATTTGTCTCATCAACCTTGCATTGGACATATCTATTTATCATTCCACTATTTACACTGATTTCAATTCCTTTCTTCAGACAGATATTACCTGAGGAGAAGCGCAAAGAAGGCAGTGTCGACATTCTTGGTGCGGTCCTCGTTGCTTTTTCCGTGGCGGGTATCACGGTATATTTATCATTCCCTCATTGGTACTATTTGGCCGCGAGTGTGGTCTTATTTATTTGGTTCGTTGCTCATATTCGCCGAGCTAAAGAGCCTTTTATCGAGCCTGCCTTGTTCCGTAACAAGCTGCTTCGTGGCGGTTTGATCGTTGGTTTTCTCATTTTCTGTACAGTGATGGGTATTATGTTTGTTATTCCTTTGATGCTGGCGACAGTAAATGACTTGAGTACGAGTATGATCGGTCTCATTCTGTTCCCTGGTGCCATTTGCGCTGTTGTGTTCGGAACAATAGGCGGTAATTTAGCAGACAAGAAGGGAAATAACTTCGTTGTATACATTGGAATGGGGCTTTTGTTTGTAAGTCTCGCGGCTATTGCCCTCACGGTAGGTCATTCCCCTTGGCTCATTTCAGCTGCATTGCTTCCCACCTATGTTGGTTTTTCCTTTATTCAGACGGCTTTAGCTAACCGTGTTTCCTTGACGCTGGAAGTGCATGAGACGGGTGTAGGGATGGGCTTGTTCAACCTCATTTCGTTTATCTCAGGCGCAGTAGGAACGGCACTTGTTGCCAAACTGTTAGATGGCGGCATGATGGATTTTTACAAGAATCCGGTTTTGAGTACGATAAAAGCTGTACCGTATAGCAATCTTCTCCTTATTTTTGCCGCAGTAGTGATTATTAGTGCTTTATTTTACAAGCAAATATTTGGGAAGAAGCTACACACAGCTTAATCCTTTCGTGTATAAAATAAAAAACCGACTACTTCTCAATTATGAGAGAGTCGGTTTTTGTTTGTTTTAAGCTTCTTCTTCCGTTTGCTCCTCACTGATTTGCTGCAGGGCTTGCAGGAAAGTGGCCGAAGGCTGAGCGCCAGTAAGTGCATATTTACGATTGATTACGAAAAAGGGAACTCCCGAAACTCCAGCTTGTCTGGCAAAATCAAGATCCTCCTCGACCTGCTCTAACCCTTCCTTTACATTTAAACGAGTGGAGGTTTGTTCCCGATTCATGCCGAGTTTTTCAGCAAAATCAAGCAAAACATCCACATTCCCAATATCTTTTCCATCTTCAAAGTAAGCTTTAAATAAACCGTCAACAAGATCTTTTTTATGATCTTCCGGTGCGATAGCGATGAGCTGATGCGCCTTTAATGTATTTGGCATCTTCTCAACTTTGGAGAAATCGAAATATAAACCGGACGCTTCACCAGCCTTTGTAACCTGCTGCAGCATGCCGCTAAGCTTGGCTTCATCTGCCCGGACCTTTTGGAGCATAACATCACGGAAAGGTGATCCCTCTGGAGGTGTTGAAGGGTCTAGTTGGTACGCACGATAGTGGATTTCAACAGGCTCCGATGTAAAATTGGCTAATGCGTCAGTTAAATTCTTTTTACCAATTCGGCACCATGGACAAACAATATCTTGAAATATTTCAATAATCATAGAATAGACTCCTTTAATGAATGAATAGTAACTATTTTTATTATAGCACACTAATTCATTTGCCTAAACCGCTCAGGTGTGAGTCCGACATGCTTGCGAAAACTCGCGACAAAGTGGCTTGTATCTCGGAACCCTACTTGCTCAGCCACATCCTTGACGGTCTGATGCTGCTGTTTCAATAGCATCTCTTTGGATTTGCGAAGACGCATCATAATTAAATAGGAATAAGGGGATAGCCCAAATGCATGCTGAAACAGTGTATTCATGTGTCTAGGTGTAATCTCTAGGATACGAGCCATTTCTTCAAGTCCGATATCAGGGTTATGGTAGTGACTTTCAAGCCAAATCAATAATGGTTGCAGCTGGACCATTTGATTGCGAATAGAGGCGCGGTTATTGATTTGTCCATGCTTCTTTAGCTGAATTAGAAAGTGATATAAATCCGCTGAGGCTTCATACCCCGAATATTCGAGGGCTGCATCCATATTGGCTAAAATTCGTCCTATTTCCCCTTGCAGCGGACCTTCCTCATCCCAACGAAAAATTGCAGACTCCATTAAATCAAAGGAACGAAGCATGGCAGCTGCACAGGTCCCTCCGAATGTGACATATTGCGTGCACCATTGTTCAGTTACAGCCCAATAAGAATGAGGTACACCTGGAAGCAGCAATACCCCTGAACCTTTTGATAAGCGGAATTTTTTCCCTTCCATAGTGAATTCCCCTTCACCTGAATAAGTTTGCAGCCAATGGTAACTAGGAAACCCCTCAGGTCTTAATAACTTTTCTTGATCCTCATGGTGACCAATGCTTTCAATAAATAATGGAAACGGTTGCGCCGTTGAAGGCATTAATTCATATCTTTTATGCATTTTTCACGATCCTGTTCCATTTTATTATATAAGGGTGTAAGAATATTATATTTTAAGCCTGATAATAATCCAATACAATGTACTTATTCTTATATGAATAATCAAAATAAAAAGAGGTGCATAACTTGATAAACAAGAAACTTCCCAAAATTTGGTATGGTGGAGACTACAACCCAGAACAATGGGACAAAGAGATAATGAATGAAGATCTACGGATGTTTAAACTTTCAGGGATTGATGTTGCGACCATAAATGTTTTTTCGTGGGCGCTCTCACAGCCGAATGAAGATACCTACGACTTTGCATGGCTGGATGAAATTATCGACCGTCTTTATGAGAATGGCACCTACGTATGTCTAGCAACAAGTACAGGTGCTCATCCTGCATGGATGGCACGTAAATATCCGGATGTATTGCGAGTTGATTTCGAGGGGCGTAAACGTAAATTTGGAGGACGACATAATTCTTGTCCAAACAGCCCAACTTACCGAAAATATTCAGAGCGGATCGCAGAAAAGCTTGCTGAACACTACAAGGATAACCCAGCCGTACTAATCTGGCATGTTTCTAATGAATACGGAGGATATTGTTACTGCGACCATTGTGCGGACGGCTTCCGAAATTGGCTCCAGGAACGTTATACAACACTCGAAACCTTGAATAAAGTTTGGAATACGGGTTTCTGGGGTCATACCTTCTATGAATGGGCAGAAATTGTTCCACCAAATGCCCTTTCCGAAGAATGGGGAGTGGACAATACAAACTTCCAAGGAATCTCGCTCGATTACCGCCGTTTTATGTCGGATAGTTTGCTTGACTGTTACAAACTAGAATATAACGCCATCAAAAAACAAACACCTGACCTTCCCGTAACAACGAATTTAATGGGACTTTATAAAGAATTAGATTATTTCAAATGGGCTAAGCATTTAGATGTTGTCTCTTGGGATAATTACCCTTCCCTAAATACACCTATTAGTCTGACGGCCATGACCCATGACCTTATGCGCGGCTTGAAGCAAGGACAGCCATTCATGCTTATGGAACAAACGCCAAGCCAGCAAAATTGGCAGCCCTACAATTCACTAAAACGCCCCGGTGTTATGAAGCTTTGGAGCTACCAGGCTGTGGCTCATGGAGCCGATACCGTGATGTTTTTCCAGCTGCGCCGATCAGTAGGAGCTTGTGAGAAATATCACGGAGCCGTCATCGAGCACGTTGGACATGAACACACACGAGTGTTCCGCGAATGCGCAGAGCTAGGGTCTGAATTGCAAAAACTATCAGACAGTCTGCTGGACACTAGAATCAATGCTCGGGTCGCCATCGTTTTCGATTGGGAGAATCGCTGGGCCATCGAGCTGTCCAGTGGACCGACCGTTGCACTCAAATATGTGGATGAAGTCCACAAATATTATGACGCTCTATTTCAGCAAAATATTCAAGCCGATCTAATAGGCATAGACACAGATCTATCAGACTATGACATCGTTATTGCACCCGTGCTTTACATGGTGAAGAAAGGTTACGCAAAGCGGGTGGAGGACTTCGTCCGTTCAGGAGGAATCTTCCTGACGACATTCTTTAGCGGAATAGTAAATGAGAACGATATCGTCTCACTTGGCGGCTACCCTGGTGAATTGCGCGAGGTGCTCGGAATATGGGCAGAAGAAATCGATGCACTTTTCCCTGATCAAAGCAACCAAATCGTGCTAAAAGAACAATGGGGATCACTCAGCGGTGAGTATCAATGTGGACTTCTGTGTGACTTAATCCATTCAGAAGGAGCCGAGATAAAAGCGGTCTATGGCAGCGATTTCTATCAAGGAATGCCAGCACTAACCGTAAATAAATTCGGGACAGGTCAAGCATGGTATGTAGCCACTAGTCCTGAGTCATCCTTTTTGCAGGGATTTCTAGCTAATTTATGCAAAGAAAAAGGAATAACTGCCCCAATTCCCCCAGTTCCAGGTGTTGAGATTTCACAAAGAACCAATGAGAGTGGAACATATCTATTTATCCTGAATCACAATGATCAATCCGTGAACGTAGATTTAGGAACCTTAAAGGGAACGGATTTAATAGTAGGTCAACCAGTAACCAATACCGTTACACTTTCTGCAAAAGGTGTTCTCATTCTATCAATAAGTTGAACATATTCTTTTATAAGTTTTTGGAAAACAACCTCAGTCTCGAGACAAAGGTTGTTTTCATTTTATGTGTAATTTAACTATTGCAACAAACGTAGCATCGATCTCTCCATAGACGTAACCAATGTTAGTAAAATCGCCTTGAAATGGCTAAGGTCGTGAAATTTCTATTTATATTAGTAGTTTGATTCTGTGGTATCTACAATGAGTGAGGACGGGATAAATCAAACTAAAGTAATTCCTCCATAATATATAGAACTACTCTAACAACACTCGAACCATCCTTCCATCCTACTCAACAGTTCACTACCGTTACGTTGATATTTGAAGCGAGGGTGAGGATATGGAACTGCAATTTACCGATGTGCAATCTCATACGTTTCTAACAGAAGAGGAATGTGAGAATTTCTTAATGAAAATGCGCTGGTCAAATGGGTTTTGTTGTCCTGCTAAGGAGAATAGACTTAAAATAAATAGACTTAATTCCAAATTGATGATACGGAGTATTTTACCTAAGGATCACGAAAGATATTTACATAATAAGAATCGATCGGGCTTTACGTTTAATAAATGGATCATGACTTTTGTATCGGTCTATTTATATCCTACTTTTCTTAAGTGTTTTCAACTCTCTGCTTAGCCACAAAGGGCTTGAATTGACTCGGTCCTTTATTTCAGGCATGATGGATGAGCAGCATGTTTTGAATACAATGGAGTAGGGAGAGAGACTCGGTTGAAAAAGACTTTACAAGTACCTATTTATTTCTATCGGAAGTTTATTTCTCCTTTGAAGCCACCTACTTGCCGATTCTATCCCACTTGTTCGCAATATGCATTAGAAGCAATTGAAGTTCACGGTGCATTGAAGGGATCTTGGCTGTCGGTGAAACGGATTTGTAAATGCCATCCTTTTCATCCGGGTGGTGTTGATCTTGTGCCGGCACGAGCGGAAAATTTATCTCATAATGATCAGTCTGCTTGACAGGCAGCTTATATTTTCGATATATTTGCCTTAAGTTGTAAATATGGTTTCGATGAACGGATAAGTACAAACGGATGCCTATAAACAGAGAGCCGGGTTAGGTGAAAGCCGGTATAGGAGTAGGTTTGGAATATGGTCCCGGAGAATAGGTCTTCGAGCTACCCAAATTACATTTGAGAAACAAATGGCAAAATGGGAGTAAGCTGGCCTCGTGTCCCAGCGTTAATGGGGAAGTCGTAATCGACTTACTGAGCCCCGAGCTTGTGAAAGGCGGGGAAACCTGGGTGGTACCGCGTGAGTTCAGCTCTCGTCCCAAGATGGATGAGGGTTTTTTGTGTTTTCTACTAATTGCTAGGAGGAACGAATGATGTCAACGCAATCGAAAACATTTTACATTACAACACCAATTTATTACCCGAGTGATAAGCTGCATATTGGTCACGCTTATTCTACTGTAGCCGGTGACGCTATGGCCCGCTACAAGCGACTGCGCGGCTTTGATGTTAGGTATTTAACTGGTACGGATGAGCATGGTCAGAAGATCGAGCGCAAGGCCCAAGAGAAAGGGACGACGCCTCAGCTATTTGTTGATCATATTGTTTCAGGAATCAAAGAGCTTTGGGCGAAGCTGGATATTTCATATGATGATTTTATACGAACGACAGAAGATCGTCATAAAGCTGCTGTTGGTAAGATTTTTCAAAGATTACTGGATCAAGGGGATATTTATTTAGGTGAGTATGAGGGTTGGTACTGTATTCCCGATGAATCTTTTTTCCCGGAAAGCAAGCTGGTAGATGGGAAATGTCCAGATTGTGGGCGACCTGTGGAGAAAATGAAGGAGCAAACTTATTTCTTCCGGATGAGCAAATACGCCGATCGCTTAGTGCAGTATTATGAGGATAACCCAGATTTCATCCACCCAGAATCTCGTAAAAATGAAATGTTGAATAACTTCATTAAACCAGGTCTTGAGGATTTGGCAGTATCCAGAACGACTTTTGACTGGGGAATCAAAGTTCCAGGGGATCCGAAACATGTCATTTATGTCTGGATCGATGCGCTATCCAACTACATTACCGCACTTGGCTATGGTTCTGAAGATGAAAGTAACTTCAAGAAATATTGGCCTGCTGATGTTCATTTAATGAGTAAGGAGATTGTTCGATTCCACACGATTTATTGGCCAATTATGCTGATGGCTCTTGATTTACCTTTGCCGAAAAAGGTGTTTGCGCACGGCTGGCTGCTCATGAAGGACGGCAAAATGTCGAAGTCCAAAGGGAATGTTGTCGATCCGGTTACGTTGATCGACCGTTATGGATTAGATGCGCTGCGTTACTATCTCATGCGCGAAGTGCCTTTTGGGGCGGATGGAACATTTACGCCAGAAAGTTTTGTTGAGCGAGTCAATCATGATCTCGCCAATGATCTCGGGAATCTATTGAATCGTACGATCGTGATGATCGATAAGTACTTTGCAGGCAAGATTCCCGCTTATGTTGCGGGGGCTACCGAATTTGACGAAAGTCTCTTGGAGACTGTTCGTTCTACGGTAGCGAAGTACGAGGAAGCTATGGAAAAGATGGAATTTTCCATTGCGCTTTCAGCTGTGTGGCAGCTTATCAGCCGTACGAATAAATATATCGACGAGACGCAGCCGTGGTCGATGGTGAAGGATGAGGCCAAGAGAGAGATTCTTGGCTCCGTGATGTATGTGCTGGCAGAATCCCAGCGCATTTCATCCGTGCTGCTGCGTCCGTTTTTGACCAAGACGCCGGAACTGATTTGGCAGCAGCTAGGCTTAGCTGACGAAGACCTGCCACGTTTGATGGCGTGGGAGAGCGTGCAAACCTTCGGGCATCTCCCTGCTGGCACAAAGGTGCAGAAGGGAGAGCCTATGTTCCCTCGACTGGACGTGGAGGCAGAAATCGCCTACATCGTCGAGGCTATGGGAGGCGGCGCTGCAGCTAGCGCCGAAGAATCGACAGCGGCAGCACCTGCGGCTGCTGCCAGTACAGTGCCCGCGCCAGAGGCAAAGGATGAAATCGCAATTGACGATTTCGCCAAGGTGGAGCTGCGCGTAGCACAGGTGTTATCGGCGGAGCCTGTGAAAGGCGCCGATAAGCTTCTCAAGCTGCAGCTCGACCTCGGATACGAGCAGCGCCAGGTTGTCTCGGGCATCGCGAAGTTTTACTCGCCCGAAGAGCTTGCTGGACGCAAAGTGATTTGCGTCACGAATTTAAAGCCCGTCAAGCTGCGCGGCGAGCTGTCACAAGGAATGATTCTCGCCGCTTCACATGGCGACCAACTGACTCTTGCTACTGTCCCTGATTCGATGCCGAATGGAGCCATTGTGAAATAATCGGAACCAATCGAATAAACACCCTATCCCTTATTTTTCCGGGATGGGGTGTTTGAGTTGGATGGGTGTTTTTAATGTGAGTGGGGCATGATAAAGGAAACTAACCACGGAGTGAGGCATATGAGTGTTCGGTTTCTTGTGAAATTAATGAGTATAACAGGAATGGTTATTCTTATATCGGCTTGTTCGATTTTCGGTGGCGACTCGGGTAAGAAGAAGGAGGATGCCAAAAAGGATCAATCGAAATCTAAAACACAGAGTACAAAAGGGAAAGAAAGTATTATTAATCAAGAGTTGAAAAAGCAATACGAGATGTACAATGAGATTCTTCAATATAAGATTGAACAGGATAAAAAGCTTATTAAACAGTCAGAAGAACGTTATAAGAAGTTAAAAGAGGAAAGTGATAAACCATCTGATTCTAAGGAAAGTGGGGATACAAGTAAAAAGGATTCAGGTGGCAAGAAAGGTGATGAATCGGGTGGAGGTCAATCGAAATAACCATCACGAACCATTAACTTGCAACAGATGGGGCCATGCTGTGATTCGGCAGCTGGCTTTTTTGTTTTTTACGCTTCGATGTATTGACTTCAATTAAGGGGACTCGTATAATCAATTCGTTAATAAAAATTATTACGATTTAGAAAATGGGTGGGTTGATTATGATGGTAAGAAATAAGAGAGTTCTTTACATAGTCTTATTGGCTATTTTAACGGTTGTCATGGCTGGTTGTGGAAGTACTGCAAGTTCGAAAGCTAAGATGGTTCAAGGCAAAGTCAATGTAGTGACCAGTTTTTATCCCCTTTATGAATTTACCCGCAACATTGGCGGGGAGTATGTGAATGCAATCAATTTGGTCCCAGCTGGCGTAGAACCGCATGATTGGTCGCCTAAGAGCAGAGACATCAAAAATATGACCCAAGCCCAGGTTTTTGTGTATCAAGGAGCAGGATTTGAAGGTTGGGTACAGGACTTCCTCGGTAGTTTGTCGGCAGACTCGACTTTAAAGGTAGTTGAGGCTAGTAAAGGGGCAGATTTAATAAAAACGACGGAAAATAAAGAGGAATATGACCCTCATGCTTGGTTAAGCCCGTTAAACGCTGTGAAAATGGCTAATAATATTAAAATGGCATTGATTGAAGCGGATCCTGCTCATAAGGATGTTTTTGAGCGAAATTATACGGAATATGCAGCGAAATTGACCGATTTGGATGCGCGATATAAAAAAGAAATTGCTCTTACATCGAAGAAAGAAATTGCGGTTTCCCATCACGCTTTCGCTTATTTATGTAGGGATTATGGTTTGACACAAATGTCCATAATGGGATTATCACCGGATGCTGAGCCGACTGCTCAGGATTTGAAAAAAATGAATGAGTTTTTGAAAGAACATGGTTTGAAATATATTTTCTTTGAAGAACTGGTATCAGATAAACTAGCCAAAACGTTAGCTAAAGATGCTAAAGTGGATACAATGGTACTTAACCCGATAGAGGGATTAACGGATGAACAGATGAAGGCAGGCAAAGATTATATCTCGATCATGGACGAAAATTTGAAAAACCTAGTAATTGCCTTACAATAAGGTAAGCGTAATTCTATTCTTAATGAGTCAGGAGTAAAAAGATGGAGAATAACAGTAAAAACTTTTGCCATCGGAGCATAGTATCTATTGATAAGCTTTCATTCTCCTATGATAATAAGAAAGTGATAGATAAGCTTCATTTCGATGTTCTTGAACGTGATTTTGTGGGTGTCATTGGTTCCAATGGCGCTGGGAAAACCACGCTGCTTAAAATGCTTGTCGGTCTGTTGAAACCAACAGAAGGGGAGATCAGGCTGTTTGAAAGCCCAC
The DNA here is from genome assembly GCF_030817295.1 of Paenibacillus sp. V4I9. Classification (NCBI taxonomy): domain Bacteria; kingdom Bacillati; phylum Bacillota; class Bacilli; order Caryophanales; family Paenibacillaceae; genus Paenibacillus; species Paenibacillus sp. V4I9. The sequence continues at coordinate 4,582,274 of NZ_JAUSZE010000001.1, read as the reverse complement.
TGAGCCAATTCAAAGATTGGGAACGTATCGGTTATGTTCCTCAAAAAAATGCGTTCAACCCCTTATTCCCAGCGACAGTCAGGGAAATTGTTTTATCTGGTATGTATAGCAAGAAGAGGGTCTATCGCCGGTTGACCAAAGCCGACATTCAAAAGGCTGAAGACGCGATGCTTGCAATGCGCATCGAGGATTTAGCTGACCGTCGTATCGGTCAGCTGTCGGGGGGACAGCAGCAGCGTGCTTTCCTTGCACGCGCTATCGTAAATAACCCTGAGCTGCTCATACTCGATGAGCCGACGGTTGGCATCGATGCTGAAACGCAGGTCGGATTTTTTCGAATGATCCGCCATATGCACCAGCATCATCATATGACCTTCATCATGGTATCCCATGATATGGACATGATGCAGTCATATCTAGGTACAGAGCCGCAAAAGGTTAGTGGCGGCATTAAGTTTTATGTAAAGCATACCCATGATCCGGAGGATTGCCGTGAGACGAACTTGACACACTCAATCGGCCAGATTCGTGAGATGATCGGAGTTCAATAAAGAGGAGAGACTTTGTTCTCCGAACAAAGATCCCTATATTAGGAGCGGGCATTTTGGACATATTTACGGAATACTTTTTTCAACGTGCATTAATTGGTGGCATTCTGATTGGGCTTACAGCGCCTTTAATGGGCGTTTTTCTTGTCCTTCGACGGTTGTCCATGATTGGGGATACACTTGCGCATGTTTCAATTGCAGGTGTTGCTCTTGGATTTCTCATTAACGTGTATCCTTTGGGTGTTGGCCTCGTGTTCGCTTTGCTTGCATCGTTTGCCATTGAACGTTTGCGCAAAGCCTACAAGACCTACGCTGAGCTTTCCATAGCCATTATTATGTCAGGCGGGGTTGCACTGGCGACTCTCCTTTTTACTATTGGCAAAGGCTTTAATATGAACGTCATGAGTTATTTGTTCGGCAGTATTTACACATTGGATTCAACCGATTTATGGGTTGTTTTTGGTGTTTGTGTGCTCGTAATTGCCGTAATCGCGGCCCATTTCAAAGAGTTCTTCCTTATGTTCTTTGATGAAGATGCAGCGAGTGTAAGTGGACTTCCGCTTAAATATTATAATATGATGATTACAATGCTAACAGCTCTTGTGATATCAGTCGCTATCAAAATTGTTGGTGCACTGCTAGTTTCCTCGTTATTAACCATACCGGTAGCGTGCAGTTTATTGATCGCTCGGAGCTTTAAACACTCCGTCTTTTTAGCGATACTATTTTCTGAAATTGCTGTTGTCATTGGACTTGTCATTGCGGGTGTATGGGATCTCGCTCCGGGTGGAACGGTTGTACTCACTCTCATATCGATTCTGATCGGGATCATTTTGAAAAGAGGATTGAGGATTTAATATGGATTCTGTTAATTTGTGGATTGCTTTATGGGCGGGAATTGCTTCCTTCATATCACCTTGTTGTTTGCCCTTATATCCTTCTTATCTTTCCTACATAACGGGAATTTCAGTTAGTGAATTGAAATCAGGGGAATCTTCCTCGGCAGTTCGGCGTCAAACGATGCTGCATACGTTAAGTTTTATCGTTGGGTTTTCGATCATTTTTTATGCGTTAGGCTTAACAGCTGGCTTCCTAGGCAATTTTTTCATCGATTATCGTGATTTGCTTCGACAAATAGCAGCTTTATTAATTTTCATCATGGGATTGTTCCTGCTTGGCATTTTCCAGCCTCAATGGTTAATGAAGGAACGTAAATTGCAAATCAAATTTCGTCCTGCCGGCTATATAGGTTCTGTACTTGTTGGAATGGGGTTTGCAGCAGGGTGGTCCCCTTGTGTTGGACCGATTCTGTCCGCCATCCTTGCGCTCGCTACAACGGAGCCTGGTACATGGTTTCAATTAACGACCGCCTATTCGCTTGGCTTTGCGATTCCATTTTTTATATTATCTTTTTTTATTGGATCTACGAAATGGATACTGCGCTATTCAAACCTGATTATGAAAATAGGAGGGGGCTTGATGATCGTCATTGCGGTTCTGCTCTACACAGGCAAAATGACGCAAATCACGCTTTGGTTAAACTCCATAACCCCCGATTGGTTAAAGTTTTAATCACGTGAAATATTCAATCTTCGCATGCGGGAATTTATCAAAGATTTGCTCTGTGATAAATTCCCTTAGTGTGTTTACTTGAACCATGGGATATTTGACCGCATCTGGGTTGATGCATTATGATAGTTAAGCAGTATGTGGAAATAAAGGAAAAGCAGGGGGAAATAAAGCAATGGCAACGCCAAGTATGGAAGACTATTTGGAGAGAATATACAAGCTTATTGACGAGAAAGGTTACGCTCGTGTCTCCGACATTGCTGAAGGGCTTGAGGTGCACCCCTCTTCTGTAACTAAAATGATTCAAAAACTGGATAAAGATAATTACTTGATCTATGAAAAATATCGCGGACTCATGTTAACTCCCAAAGGGAAGAAAATGGGGAAGCGTTTAGTGGAGCGTCACCAACTTCTAGAAAATTTCTTAACGACTATTGGTGTCCAAGAGGACAATATATATAAGGATGTAGAAGGAATTGAGCATCATTTAAGCTGGGATTCCATTACTTGTATTGAAACGTTATTAGAATATTTTCGAAGAGAACCGAATCGGATGGATGATCTAATGAATGTTCGTAAAGATTTAGAGGCTGAAAGCTAGGCAGAGACCGCTATTTGCGAGGCTCTGTCTTTTTTTTGGGTATATAAACATACTGCCACCGCATACATAACAATGGAAGCCCTATAGTCGATATACTAGGAGGGGTGTCGATTTGAAGATCAACGGAGTGTTTGAAGGCGGGGGCGTAAAGGGGATTGCACTAGCTGGTGGAGTAAGCGCGGCGATGAAGCAAGGGCATGTCTTCAATGATGTCGCAGGTACAAGCTCAGGGTCCATCGTAGCGGCTCTTCTGGCCGCAGGTTATACAGGAGAAGACATGAGGGAAATGATCCTGAGATCACCTTTCAGGTCGTTTATGCAGCGCTCACCTATTTTTAATACGAAAATTATTGGTCCGGCCGCGCGGCTGTTCATCAAAAAAGGCTTGTACTCCGGAGCAGCGTTGGAGGATTGGGTAAATCAACAATTAGCAGCCAAAGGAATCCGTACATTCGGTGACTTGAGACATAATCAGCTGCGCGTTATTGCATCCGATATTACGCAAGGTAAGCTGTTGATACTACCTAATGATATCGCGCAATATGGGATAGATCCACGCAAATTTTCTATCGCCAAAGCCGTTCGGATGAGCACGAGTATTCCTTATTTCTTCGATCCTGTCATGATTCGGCGCAAAATAAAAAGCTCTGCAAAGGCAGCGCCATTCGCAGAGCAATTTTATTATATTGTTGATGGTGGCTTGTTAAGCAACTATCCACTTTGGGTATTCGACCAGGAAACGGATCGTGAGGATATCATCCCTGTTATTGGTTTCCAATTAGTCGGTAAAAGCGACATGCCCACACATAAAATTAAAGGACCGATAACCATGTTGGAAGCGTTATTTGGTACGATGCTAAGCGCACATGATGAGCGCTACATTGAGCAAAAGAATCGGTTCCGTACGGTCAAAATCCCTACTTTAGGTGTAGGAAATACGCAGTTTAACATATCGAAAGAACTCAGTATGTCTTTATACGACTCAGGCTTTCAAGCTTCCACTGATTACTTCAATAATTGGTCCGCTGAAACATATGAACAGAATTACGATAAGTTAGTTTTGCGACGTCAATAACACTTAGTGGTATTAATGATATTTCGGTAAATCGTCTGAATCGGAATCTTTACTTCCGTTAATAACACGGAACTTGGCGTTTTTCCTTTTCCCTTTGGCAGGCCCCCGACCAGTCGAATTCTTTCTCCAACGAGAAGGTGGGAATTTGTATAGAAAAAAAATAATCCCTAACACGAGAATAGGAATGAATAAAGTTCGCAAACTTACCAGCAAACCAATCGCAATCAAAATCGCAATGGCGATCTCGATCGGGGAAAATTTTCTTCTCATGCCCGTCCCTCCAAAATTCGTTGTTCTGCTTCACGCATGCGGTTGAAAGAAGCAATCGACACCTCAACTTGACTGTCTTCAGGTTCCTTGGTAGTAAGCAATTGAAGCCATAGTCCTGGATAGCCTAAGTAACGAAGGACAGGAACCTCACGAAGCGAATTAGTGAATCGTAATACCTCGTAAGAAACACCAATCACAACAGGCAGCAATATTAAACGCTGCACGATGCGTTCAACATATCCGTCATAGTGAAGAAACGAGTAAATGACGACCCCGATCAATACGGTGAAAACGATGAAACTGCTGCCACAACGATAATGAAGCGTGTTGAATTTCTGTACATTACTTACCGTAAGTTCTACGCCTGCTTCATAAGCACTAATGACCTTGTGCTCAGCACCATGATATTGAAACAATCTGCGGATCATGGGTGTCAAAGATATGAAATAAATATATCCGACAAGTAAAATAATCTTAATAACACCTTCTATAAGATTATGAAGAAATTGATTGCTAAATACATTTTGAAACAAAAACTGTTCGATGACAGCTGGAACCAGCGTGAATACGAATTTCCCAAATAAAAATGAAATCACACCCACAACAGCTACGCCAAGAATCATCGAAATATTAGAAAAGAAGCCTGGTTTTTCTTCTTTCTTGGCACTGTTATCATCCTCGCCTTCTTGTTCAGCGAAGGATTCAGCCGAGAAATTCAAATGCTGTGCGCCTTTAGCGCTTGATTCTATGATTCCCACAATACCGCGTATAAACGGAATTTTCTTGAGTGTTTGGACCCAAGGGATCACTTTCTTCGGTACTTCTAAGTAATCAAGGGAACCATCTTTTTTGCGCACAGCGGTTACATGCACATTTTTTCCTGCGAACATGACGCCTTCAATGACGGCTTGTCCTCCGTATATACTGTTTTGTTCTGCCACAAGATCCACCTTCTTATCTTTCTCAAATTCGGTTATTTGTACTTTCTTATTGTAACGGATTCGTAGATTGAATGCTACCGATAGCGGTAGAACATACTATTCTTACCTAAGGAAAGACAAGTAACATCTGCAGAGAAAGGAAGACAATGGATGACAGGTGATAATAAGGAAGAAAAACTCCTTACAAATCGTTGGTTATTTGCCCTTTACATCGGTTTTTTCGCTGGATTCATATGGGGTGCAATCAAGATTGTTGAGTACTATTTAAAATTTACCAAGATTGTAATCGGTTTTCTTATAGAGCCTTTTTTCAAACATGATTTTCTGCATACTTGGCAGGGAACGCTCATTGGATGGGGTTTCTTCACTTTATTTTCAATCGTTGCTGCGTTTATCTATATGGTCACGATGTGGAAGCTTCAGGGGCCATGGTGGGGGCTAGGGTATGGTGCTCTATGGTGGGCAGCGATATATTTACTCATAGGCCCATTATCAGGGATGACCTATTGGATTCATGATCTGGATCTAGATACCGTTCTTAGTGATTTTTGTTTGTTCCTACTGTGGGGAATGTTTATAGGTTATTCCATTTCTATTGAATACACGGATGTAAGAACAATACGACCTATACACAAGACATGAAAGTTATGGTAAAATATCAAGGTTAAATAGGCTTGTAGAGCCCATTTTTCGATGAAAAATGCTTGGGAGTGATTTCCTGTTGAAAAAGGTTCTAGTCATTAATGGTCCGAACTTAAATATGCTCGGCGTACGTGAACCTGGCGTGTACGGAACGGTTTCGCTTTCAACGATTATTCAAGGTTTGAATGAATTAGCTGAGGCGCTGTCGATCGAGCTTGAAAGTTTTCAATCGAATCATGAAGGCGATATTATTGATAAAATTCATGAAGCGTTTGGTACAAAGAATGGTATTGTGATCAACCCAGGAGCATTCACGCATTATAGTTATGCTATTCGCGATGCACTTTCCACGGTTCAATTGCCAACTGTAGAAGTTCACATTTCGAATATACATAAGCGCGAAGAGTTTCGTCATCATTCGGTTACAGCGCCTGTCGTTATCGGTCAAATCTGTGGATTCGGTGCACAAAGCTATGAACTTGGTTTAAGAGCATTATTACCCCATATGTGAAAGATTGGTGATCTCATGCAGGAGAAACGTATTGAACGTCTTCGCAAAGTTATGCAACAGCAAGATTTAACGGCAATACTCATCACGAACCCTTACAACCGTACATATGTATCTGGTTTCACTGGTTCTTCTGGCTATGTCCTTATAACATTAGACCGTGCCTTATTGTTAACTGATTTTCGTTATATGACGCAAGCTCCTCAGCAAGCTAAGCTATTTGAAGTTGTTGAGCATAAAGCTAAAGCAATCGAAACAGTGAAGGAACTCTTACAGCAACAAGGGATCACGAAGCTTGGCTTCGAGCAAGTGGATGTATCCTATGGTGATTTCCTAAATTACCAAGAAGGATTAGCGGGTATCGAATTGGTGCCTACATCACGCGTTGTTGAGTTAATTCGAATGATTAAAGATGAGGCGGAATTACAGATTATGCAAGAAGCCGCCGATCTAGCTGATCAAACTTTCTCCCACATTCTTTCTTTCATCAAGCCAGGTGTTCAGGAGAAGGATATTGCCCTTGAGATCGAGATGTTTATCCGCAAAAATGGGGGGACTTCTACATCGTTTGATTCGATTGTAGCCTCTGGAGAACGTTCTGCGCTTCCCCATGGCAAAGCAAGTGATCGCGTGCTCCAAATAAACGAATTTGTCAAATTGGATTTTGGAGCGTATTATAAAGGGTATTGCTCAGATATCACTAGAACAGTTATGCTAGGTAAGCCGACAGACAAACATAAAGAAATTTATGACATTGTACTGGAAGCCCAATTAAACTGTTTAGCCAATCTCAAACCAGGAATCACTGGCAGAGAGGGCGATGCTTTTGCACGTGATGTTATTGTAAAGCATGGCTATGGCGATTACTTCGGTCACGGTACCGGACATGGTTTAGGCATGGAAGTTCATGAAAATCCACGCTTGTCGAAAACCGAGGAAATGATTTTAACACCAGGTATGGTGGTTACAGTTGAACCCGGCATTTATCTCCCCAACTTTGGTGGAGTTCGAATTGAGGATGACGCAGTAATTACTGACACCGGCATTAAAATACTTACACATTCTACCAAAGATTTTCTTATTATTGACTAGCGGAGGGATTCACAAGTGATATCAGTTAACGATTTCAAAACAGGTCTTACGATTACAGTTGAGCATGATATTTTTACTGTTCTAGATTTCCAACACGTTAAACCAGGTAAAGGCGCAGCATTCGTGCGCTCCAAGCTTAAAAACCTACGTAACGGGAATACCGTTGAACGTACATTCCGTGCTGGCGAGAACGTTGGCCGCGCACACATCGATAACCGTGAAATGCAGTACCTGTACGCAAGCGGTGACGAGTATACGTTCATGGATACAGAAACGTATGATCAGTTCGCGCTTTCTCATGAACAGTTGAAATGGGAATTGAACTTCCTCAAAGAAAATATGAATATCAAAATTTTGAGCTATCAAGGCGAAATTCTAGGAATCAACCTACCGAAAAGCGTTGATTTGAAAGTTATTGAAACAGAGCCTGGTATTAAAGGCAACACAGCGCAAGGCGCTCTTAAAGGTGCAAAAGTAGAGACAGGACTTATGGTTCAGGTTCCACTTTTCATTAATGAAGGCGACGTTCTTACGGTTGATACCGAAGATGGCAGATACATCTCCCGTGCCCAGTCTTAATGGGACAAGCCTCTCTGACTCACTCGAGTCAGGGAGTTTTTTTGTATGTAGCGTGCATTTCTTACCACAGGGTCACATTTTATGCTATAATATTGAATTGTTATGCACTAGAATGCGTTGGGAGTGGGTCAGCTTTGTCTCTTATAGTGATGAAATTTGGCGGAAGCTCTGTCGGTGATGCAGAGCGAATGAAGCGTGTTGCAAAAAGAATCGTTGAGCGAAAACAAGCAGGACATAGCTGCGTTGTTGTCGTTTCGGCGATGGGAGATACAACGGATGATTTGATCGACCTGTCTAAGCAAATTTACGATGGAGCCCCTCCGGCTCGTGAAATGGATATGCTGTTAACGACAGGAGAGCAAGTATCGGTAGCTCTCTTATCGATGGCGATACATAACTTGGGTGAGCAGGCGGTTTCTTATACCGGTTGGCAAAGTGGTATTTATACGGAACCGGTTCATGGTAAGGCAAGAATTACGGATATTCAGCCACATCGTGTTCTGAAGGCTCTAGAACAAGGCAATGTCGTCATTGTAGCCGGCTTCCAAGGGATGACCGAAGCGGGTGAGATTACCACACTAGGCCGCGGCGGGTCGGATACAACGGCTGTTGCGCTTGCTGCTGCTATTAAAGCAGATTTATGTGAGATTTATACCGATGTAGATGGGATTTACTCGACAGATCCGCGCATCGTGAAGGTTGCGAGAAAGCTAAATGAGATTTCCTATGATGAGATGTTGGAGCTTGCTAATTTAGGGGCTGCTGTTCTTCATCCAAGAGCTGTAGAATATGCCAAAAATTATAACGTTACCTTAGTGGTACGTTCCAGCTTTACTTACAATGAAGGTACCAACGTGAAGGAGGAAGCAGTGATGGAGCAAGGAATCGTCGTTCGAGGCATCGCTTATGATAAGAATGTGGCAAGAATTAGTATTCTGGGTGTACCTGAGAAACCGGGACAGCTGGCGAAAGTGTTTATTGCGCTTGCCGAAGAGCAAATTGATGTCGACATCATCGTACAAAGCGGTGTGATCGGCGGTTCGGCTGATTTCTCTTTCACAACGACCCTTGCAGATCGTGAAAAAGCGTTGACCGTCATTGAACAAATTCGCGGTGACATCGGATATCGTGAAGTGACTTCTCAAGTGAACCTTGTGAAAGTGTCCATTGTTGGCGCTGGCATGGTAAGTACACCAGGCGTTGCTGCAACGATGTTCAAAGTGATTTCTGATCTTGGTATCTCAATTTCGTTAGTTAGTACATCCGAGATTAAAATGTCGTGTGTCGTTGATAACACGAACCTAACCGAAGTTATCCGTGCTCTGCATACAGCGTACGGCTTGGACACTACGGAGCAAGCGTTTGTTGGTGGACCAGAAGATCGCAGATAATCGAAATCTTAACCGATTTTATCCGAAATAAAATAAGCTAGTTTTAATAAAAAAGCCGTTATTCCGGCTGCCATTAAGGGGCCAACCGGAATGCCGCGCATAAATATAATGCCAAATATGGAACCAATCACAAGACCCACAATTAATTGTGGGTCTATTTTTAGCAGTTCCAACCCTTTTCCATTCATATAAGTAGCAATAGCTCCGCCAAGTAGTGCGATGATACCCGGCCAAGTGGTGAATACCGATAGGATATCCTTCATAGAGATGCGCTCGCTGGCAAAGGGGACCAGGACCCCAATCGTCAAGAACAGCAATCCAAGTTCCAATCCTCTGCGCTCCATCGTGGGGAAATAACGATCTAAACCAATAAGTTTAATCGCAAGTAAAATGCAAGCCGCAGTCGTAATAATGGGTGATCGGCCAATGAGTCCAATAATAATGAGAATAACTAAGAGCAAATTGCCATTCATAATCAAAACCCCTTGTCCTCATACTTCAATCTTAGTTTATGAGAAGGGCATGTATTTAGAACGCAGGCGAGTCTATCCGTGGTGAAGCAGTACCATCTGATCTCGTTGCAAGATGGGAACATGATCTGTGGTATTCGTTTTTGCGCACAAAACCAAATCAGCCTGGGAACCAGACTTATTCATTTTCTTTCCATTACTGCAGGTTAATATTGTTTCATATAACGTATCCTTCGATTGCAGATAACATCCTCGAACAGCCATGCCGAAATCATTAACTGCCATATTTTTGTCACCGAGCAGAATGGATAATTCCTCAAGGATAAGACCTGCGCAAAGCCCGTCTTCCATTGAGAAAACATCTTGGGTTCCTGCACATAAAATAACGGTGTCCCTTTTGAAATCGACCGCGGCCTTCGCACAGGCCTTACTATTTAATAGGGCTCCCGCTAGCACGTGATCAGCTTTCATCGCTTTCTGAATGCCTCTTGTTCCATTCGTGGTTGTGAGAATAATTCGCTTGCCTTGGACGGCTGCTTTAGTGTATTCCAGTGGCGAATTACCGAAATCGAAACCAGGAATCTTTTTACAAAAACGCTCGCCTCCAAGCAAATCACCCTCACGAAATAACTCTTTGGCTTTCAGAACTGTTTCCACAGGAACAATGGCTTTGCAACCGTTAACCAGTGCGGTGATGATCGTGCTAGTTGCACGTAAAACATCAACGACAATGACGGTTTTATGAAGAAATTCGTCACTTCTAGCTTCGCCGATGTTGGCGACAACCTCGATATGCATCTTTTAATCCTTTCTGGTACCCAAAGACAACGTATCGGAACGGAGTCCTCTCCGTAATGCTTCCAACGCAATCAACTCATCCGGTGGAATATTGCCCAAGTGGATGTTGGGGCCTAGCATGTTAATTAAATGCACCTGCTGACTTTTGAGCGGTGCTTCCCATAAGAGCTGCTGTCCGGGAATTGCGGAAAGCACTCTTTGCAATTCGTCGTCTTTACATTTCCCGTTATGATCAAAAATACCGACGCCCATGCCTGACTCCCGGGCTTCAATGGTAACCATTTTTGCCCCGAGTTCCGTGTCGATCAAGACCGTTTCAATTAATTCCTCCAACTCAATGGAGGATCCCCAGCCTTTCTTGCCATATTCGGTAATGACCTCGAAACCCTCCTCCAATCCTCTGGCAATAAGCTCGTTTCGAAGTCTGCGCTCCATCTCAATCGTCCCGTCGGAAATTTCAACACCATTAAAACCAAGTGCGATAAGCATGTCAAAAAAAGAGCTTACTGCATTCTGTCTGATGGCAACCTCCAGAAAGGTACCACCCGGGTAAATGCATATGCCGTTTTCTTTTGCTGAGTTAATCTTACTTTTAAGTACGTGTAACGGATAAAGCGGCGAGGTACCGAAGCCAATCTTGATCATATCCAGATGGCTGCTTGACGTGCTGAGCAGATCTTGAAAAGCGTTCAAGCCTAATCCTTTATCCATCACCATCGTTTTACCCAGCGTTCTTGGTTTAGCCTGCCTTTGTCCTGTGGGATCGGCTAGAACGGGGTTCCATTTCAAATGAGAGGTCACTTCCATCTGTAATTCTCCTCACTGTCCTTTGAAGGTTCAATTCTGTGTTCAGCATATGCATCTTGACAAATGGAGGTGCCCAGCATGCCTAAAATCAGACGAGCTTGCATAAGGTAGGGTAAAAAGCTTTGACCCTACCTTATGCGTTCTGTCGAATAAACGGTCACTCCGCGAATTTATAAAAACCTCCAGGACTCCATTGTAAAGCTGTTCCTTTTATTGGATTGAGTTGGTAGGAACAGCTTTACAAAAGTCGCTCTTCCGGCCTTTTATAAATCCGCTCCACTAAATATTCGACGACACATAAAGCTCAAACATTTTTACGAGGAGGAGTAGAAAGAAATGAACAAAATTGTCCTAACGATGGCTTCGCTGAGGATGATGTCGGGGAGTATCGAAATTATCGCAGCGATCTTGATGCTGAGGCTGGCGACGGTGGAGAAGGCGCTGCTGGTGAACTCAGGGCTGGCTCTAGTAGGTCCTCTAGTATTACTAGCAACAACGACGATTGGATTAGTAGGAATAGCAGAGAAACTATCATATGGCAAAATGCTGTGGGTGATTGCGGGAGTAAGCTGCCTCTTTATTGGTATTTTAAAAAAGTAATCGGTCATATTTCTTTCTATTAAGCATAGAAATGAGTATAGAAGACTGGACAACTTGGAGGGATGTCTCCCTATGCTTGATTCGATTACGCACTTGCTGCCTCAAACTTTCCGATTTCTCTTAGCCGGACTACCGCCGGACGTACAAGCTAGTGTTGAAGAAATCAGGGTGAGAGAGTCACGGCCCCTTGAGATTAGCTGGGGGGACCGTTATACCTTTGTGGGTGAACGGGGGGAGATGTTGACTCAGGAAACGAAGGCATATAAGCCGACACGGCAGGACTGTCTAACGTTACTAGAGATGCTCACGAATCATTCCTTGTATACCTTCGAGGAAGAGCTGCGTAGAGGCTATATAACGATTGCTGGCGGCCATCGAGTAGGACTAGCAGGGCGAACCGTTTTGGATCAGGGACATGTCAAGCAAATACGTGATGTGAGTTCTTTCAACATAAGGATTGCCCGCGAGATCCAAGGGGTCGGCCGAGAGGTGTTGCCACAGCTATTCGATCCTATACTGAGAAGCATCCATCATACGCTCATCATTTCACCTCCGCAGCATGGGAAGACAACGCTGATCCGCGATTTGGCTAGATTGATTAGCCGGGGAGAGTGGGGGACGAATAACGTTTCGACGGCTGGTAAGAAAGTGGGAGTGGTGGATGAACGATCAGAACTGGCTGCATGTGTCAAAGGGGTGCCCAGATTCGATCTGGGGCCACGAACTGACGTTATGGATGGTTGTCCGAAGGCGGAAGGCATGATGATGATGATTCGGTCGTTATCGCCAGATGTCCTGATTGTGGATGAGATTGGGCGTCCAGAAGATGCGGACGCCATCCATGAAGCTGTTCACACGGGGATTCGCGTCGTAGCCACTGCGCATGGTGCTGATTATGAGGATGTACGCAGGAGGCCGGTTCTGAAACAGCTGTTGGAAGAGGGTGTATTCACGAGGTATGTCATCCTGCATAGAAGAAAAGGTGCACAAGCTTCCTATCGTATCTTAGATTGTCAGGGCAAGCCCTTGGAACTCTATCCTGTGCGTAAAGGATGATGTTAGATGCTGAAATTTGTCGGAGGGGTTCTTATTATCGGTGCTGCCACATTGTTTGGCTTCCTAAAGGCTGCGCACTATATAAGACGTCCCAAGCAAATCCGTGGTCTTATCAGTGCATTAGGGAGAATGGAGACGGAAATCATGTACGCACTCACACCGCTGCCTGAAGCATTCGCCTCACTCAGCAAGCAGGTTGCAGAACCGCTTTCTTCCTTATTTCGAATAACTTCAGAGCGTTTATTGAAGAGTGACGGTAAATCCACCCGTGAGATTTGGCAATGGAGTGTCAATGATGTATGGATAAGAACTTCGATGAAGCAAGCGGAACAAGAAGTGGTGCTGCAGCTAGGAGCCGTTCTTGGACTCACAGATCGAAGTGATCAAATCAAGCATTTACGGCTCGCGATTAGCCAACTTCAAACAGAAGAAACCGAGTCTAGGGAAGAACAGCGGCGCTACGAGAAAATGTGGAAAAGCCTCGGTGTCTTAATCGGAGCATTGATCGTGATATTGATGTATTAATGGTAGCAAGGGATACTTGGCCGTACAAGTGAGTTCCTTGTCAACAGAGTGAGGTGCCTGGAATGAACGTAGATGTGAATGCCATTTTCCAGATCGCCGGCATCGGTATCATCATCGCGATGATCCATTCGGTGCTCAAGCAGATGGGCAAAGAGGATATGGCACACTGGGTCACGGTCATTGGCTTCGTGGTCGTGCTCTTTATGGTCGTCAGTATGCTCGATCATTTATTTAAAGAAATCAAAACGATCTTCCTATTCCAATGAGGTGGGCCTGATGGAAATCATCCAGATCGTAGGTTTAGGACTCATCGTTACGATATTAACGCTCATCATCAAAGAGCAGAAGCCAATGTTCGCTTTCTTGTTGGCAGCATTTACGGGCATCATGATTTTCTTGTTCCTCATCGGTAAAATTTCTTCTGTCATCCAGGTGCTCGAGGATTTAGCTCAAAGGTCAAGCATCAATATGGTTTTTCTCAAAACGATTCTGAAAATCATTGGTGTTGCTTACATCGCTGAATTCGGTGCTCAAATCGTGCGAGATGCCGGTCAAGAATCCATTGCCTCCAAGATCGAGCTTTCCGGGAAAGTGCTCATTATGGTGATGGCTATTCCAATCATTACAGTCATCATAGAGACCGTCGTTAAACTGCTCCCTGCTTAGATGATCCATGAGGAGTGACATTTATGAATCTACTTTATTCGCACCAGAAGCTGAACAACCGCTGGATCATTTTGTTCATAATGACAATGGGCTTGTGGCTTGGATTGACGGGCAATATGGCCGCCGAATCGCCTGCGGATGTCATTATCAAGGAGCAGGCCAACCATCTGAATACGGAACCTGTTGAACAATACTGGGATAAGCTCATGAAGGATTACGGCGGTTACTTCCCTGAAAGTAAGACGCCAACCTTCATGGAATTGCTTCTTGGGACCAAGGGCATTAGCATGAAGAGCATTTTCAAAGGGTTGCTTAGCTATGTGTTCCACGAAATCATCATTAATGGAAAGCTGCTTGCTTCGATCGTTATCCTGACGATTTTCAGTATGATTCTCGAAACGCTGCAAAGCTCCTTTGAAAGAAATACGGTCAGCAAGCTTGGTTATTCAATTGCCTATATGGTTCTAATTATTATAGCAATCAACAGCTTCAGCATAGCAATCGGTTACGCTAAAACGGCTATTTCATCCATGATTCAATTCATGATTGCCATTGTACCTTTGCTGTTAACTCTTTTGGCATCAATGGGCAATGTCACTTCTGTGGCGATTTTACATCCACTGATTGTGTTCATGATCCATTCAGTTGGCACAGCGATATATGTATTTATATTCCCTCTATTGTTCTTTTCAGCTGTCCTGCACATCGTAAGCTCCCTAAGCGAGAAATACAAAGTCACCCAGTTAGCGAACCTGCTGCGCACAATAAGTTTAAGTTTGCTGGGAGTATTCGTCACTGTTTTTCTCGGCGTTATATCGATTCAAGGGACTGCGGGAGCGGTTAGAGATGGGGTTGCGATTCGAACGGCAAAGTACATTACCGGAAACTTTGTCCCCGTTGTGGGACGCTTATTCTCGGATGCAACAGAGACAGTGATTGGGGCATCGCTGCTTGTGAAAAATGCTATCGGACTCGTTGGGGTTGTCATTCTAATCTTGTTGTGTGCGTTTCCGGCTATCAAAATTTTAACGCTAGCTTTCATCTATAACTTATCCGCAGCGATCATGCAGCCCTTGGGAGATAGTCCGATTATTGCTTGCTTGCAAACGATAGGTAAGAGCTTAGTTTATGTGTTTGCGGCACTGGCAGCCGTCAGCTTAATGTTCTTTCTAGCTCTAACGATCATGATTGCGATCAGTAATGTCTCCGTGATGATGCGGTGAAAGGAGGCAGCTATGGATTGGTTAGCGGGATGGCTAAAAAGCGTCATCATGGTCATTATGTTGGCTACATTTGTTGATCTACTACTTCCCAGTAATACCATGCAGCGATATGTCAAAACGGTTATGAGTTTATTCATCCTGCTTACTTTGTTATCTCCGGTACTTCAATTGTTTCAGAAGGATTGGGACATCGATCAATTAATCGGTCAAGCGGAGCAGCGGCAAACCGAAAAAACAATGCTTGCAAGCAGCGGTAGTGGAAATCCATTTATGAAATCGCTCGATGTGATTACGAAGGATGCTCAAAAGCTTCAAGAAGCAGGACAAAAGCAATCACAGCAAATGATTCAAACACAGCTGGCTGAGCTGATGAAAGAGGATTTACAGAAGCAAACAGAGCTGATCATTCAAGACGTTCAGGTGCTGGCGCAAATCGACAATAACGGGAAACCCGCTATAACGAAAGTCAGGGTAACCCTTGATGATATAGAAGCGACGAAACAGGTACGATCAACGTCAACCACTAAAAGCATAGCTGTCATGGAACCAGTCAAGCCAATTGATCCGATACGGATCGAACCAACAACGAAGCTGCAGGGAAGTAACCTCAGTGACAAAGAAGCAGCTGCTCTGCCTAAGTTATCGTCACGAATAGAGCAAGAGGTTGACCATCTCAAGCAAAAAATCGTGCGTGATTGGATCGTGGAGCCTGCACAGATTGATATCCAAATGAAACAACGGAATGGAAGGATTGCGAGGTGAATCGATGGGAACATTGCTGCAATGGATGGAGCACAAATTCGGCGGAGGTCCGGGAGGACCCAAACGCAAGAACACGCTCTTGTGGGTCGTTATGATTGGACTCTTGGGAGCTGCGCTGATGATTATGAATGCATTTATGACTGTAAAAGATGTTGATCCCATCAATGCGGGCAGAGCCTCTCCGCAACCCAGCAAAGAAACATTTCTCAACAGTACATCCAAAGAAAATTCTACCTTTCACGATTATGAAGCGGCCTATCAAACGCAGTTGAAGGAGATTTTGCAGAAAATTGTTGGCGTAGGCGATGTTGAAGTGCTCGTTACAATTGAGTCCACGGAAGAAATGACAGTCGACAAAAATTATAATGACAATCAGCAAATGACAACAGAACGCGACAATGGTGGAGCTACACGGAATATATCCCAGGTAACGCGGAGTGGTGAAGTGGTTGTCTATCAAGTGTCTGGTGACCAGAAACCGCTTGTGCTCAAATACATTAAACCGAAAATCAGAGGCGTCATCGTTGTCGCCAAAGGCGCCGAGAATCTCACGGTGAAAAAAATGATTACAGAAGCTGTAGAGCGAGGACTTGATGTGCAAGCGAGTAGGATCTCTATTTTACCCCGTAAAACTGGGGGATGAATGTGGCAGTAAATCAAAATTGAGGAGGAATTTCAATGAATGCGAAAAGACAAACAATTTGGCTCGTTTCTATGCTTAGTTTAATGGTGGTGCTTTCCGCTTATTATCTGTTCACAGAGGATGTTAATAAGCTTGATTTAGCAACAACGGAAACGATCAATAAAACGCAAGAAGTGAAGATTGATATGAGCCAGGTTGACCCTGCGAACGCAGCTAAAACAGATGTGAAAGCGACAACTGGTGGAGATGCAAAAGTCGACACGAAAGCTGTGACACCGCAAAATTCAACAAAAACAGACGCAAAAACAGATGTTAAAACCGATGCTAAAACAACAACGACGCAAGATGCTTCCAAAGCGACTAAACCAGATACGGCTAAAACGGATGATCAAGTTCTGAAGATCGTTGAGGAGCAAGCGAGAACGACATCAGCTAGCGATTATTTCACGAATGAGCAAATGAAACAAAGAGATTATTTCAGCAAAACATCCTCGGATTTAATGGAAATCATTATCGATTCTAAGAAGACACCTGAAGCTGTAGCTAAAGCGACAAATGATTTAGCGAAGCTGACAGATATTCAAGAAAAAGTAGAAAATTTACAAGATGTGCTTATGAAAGACTTCCCGCAAGCCATTATTAATCAAGATGGAAACAAGTGGAAAGTGACAGTTCAAAGCGATAAATTGGAGAAAAGCCAAGGTGTAACGATCGTTGATATGGTAATGAAAGAGCTTGGTACAGGTCCGGAAAATATTAAGATTCAATATGTTCGTCCTTAGTAAAAAGAGGTGAGTTTAGCCTGCTGGGGATGGCAATGGAAAGGGTCCGGACAAACTGGACTCTTTCCATTTCTTGCGTTTATGGGTATAATACATACGTTGCGGCTATGAAACCGCATTTTTTACTGGTTCACCAACCTTGAAGGAGTGACATGAATGTTTAAATTGAGTGAAATCAAAGAGTTGATCAAACTCGTCGATCAATCCTCTTTACAAGAGCTTGAAATCGAAAATGAAGGTGCACGCCTTTCTATTCGCAAGCCGAATAAAACGGAGTCTGTCTATGTAACGGCCCCCGTTCAACACACGTATGCTCCGATCGGTCAAGCAAGCATTGCTAACACAGCACCTGCTGCCGCTCTCGAAGCTTCGATCCCTGCGACTACTGGACATGCTAAGCAAGAGGACTCATCTTTACATAAGATAGTTTCACCGATGGTAGGAACCTTCTATCAGTCTGCTTCTCCTGGCTCTGCTCCTTTCGTAAGTGTTGGCTCCAAAGTAGGCGACAAAAACGTCGTCTGTATTGTGGAAGCTATGAAATTGATGAATGAAATCGAAGCTGAAATTAAAGGTGAAATCGTTGAAGTGCTCGTAGATAACGGTCAGCTTGTTGAGTACGGTCAACCTTTATTTTTAGTTAGACCAGAGTAAGCGATTAGTAAGCTTATGCTTATGACGCAGTTTTGCTTGAGCAAAACTCAATACACGCTTATGATGCAAGTTTTCCTAACGGAAAACTCTTAGGAGGAAAAATAATGAAATTTCATAAAATCCTAATAGCGAACCGCGGAGAAATTGCTGTTCGTATTATCCGAGCTTGTCGCGAGCTTGGCATTTATTCAGTGGCTGTTTATTCAGAAGCTGATCGCGATGCGCTTCATGTGCGTCTAGCCGACGAAGCCTATTGTATTGGGCCAACAGCCTCCAAGGACAGCTATTTGAACTTCACGAACTTGATGAGTGTTGCTACGCTAACAGAATGTGATGCGATCCATCCGGGATATGGCTTCTTAGCAGAAAATGCGGACTTCGCTGAAATTTGCGAAAGCTGCAATATTACATTTATTGGTCCATCCCCAGATGCGATAAGCCGGATGGGTGATAAAGCGGTTGCCAAGCAAACGATGAAAGAAGCGAGAGTACCGATCATTCCAGGTTCGGACGGTTTGGTTGAGAACATTGACGACGCGATCGTCATTGCTAGAGATATCGGTTACCCGATTATCATTAAAGCGACTGCAGGCGGCGGCGGT
The DNA here is from genome assembly GCF_030817295.1 of Paenibacillus sp. V4I9. Taxonomy (NCBI): domain Bacteria; kingdom Bacillati; phylum Bacillota; class Bacilli; order Caryophanales; family Paenibacillaceae; genus Paenibacillus; species Paenibacillus sp. V4I9. The sequence continues at coordinate 4,563,470 of NZ_JAUSZE010000001.1, read as the reverse complement.
AAAGGTATACGTATTGCTGAGAACGAGGAAACACTCGTACAGCAAATTACGGCAGCGCAGCAAGAAGCACAAAATGCTTTTGGCAACGCAGGTATATATTTAGAGAAATACTTGACTGGCATGAAGCATGTTGAAATTCAAATTATTGCTGATAAACACGGTAATGTTGTTCACTTAGGTGAGCGTGATTGTTCCGTACAGCGCCGTAGACAGAAGCTTGTTGAGGAAGCTCCTTGCCCAATTCTGACAGCTGAAACACGCACAGCGATGGGGCAAGCAGCCGTTCGTGCAGCGAAAGCCGTTAATTATTCCGGTGCTGGAACTCTTGAGTTCCTACTTGGCCCTGATGGGAATTTCTATTTCATGGAAATGAACACGAGAATTCAGGTTGAGCATCCCGTAACCGAAATGATTACAGGAATCGATATCATCCAAGAGATGATTCATGTTGCAGAAGGTAATCCATTATCTTTTGGACAAGAGGACGTCCGCATTAATGGATGGGCTATAGAGTGTCGTGTAAATGCGGAGGATCCGAATCGGAACTTCATGCCTTCAGCGGGTCAAGTGAAGTTTTACTTGCCGCCAGGTGGTTTTGGTGTTCGTGTTGACAGCGCGGTATATCCGGGCTACACAATCCCGCCACACTATGATTCCATGATCGCTAAGCTTATTGTTTGGGGAAATACGCGAGAAGAAGCGATTGCCCGCATGAAAAGAGCGCTCACCGAGTTTGCGGTGGATGGTGTGAACACGACGATTCCATTCCATTTAAAGCTGCTTGAGCACAAGAAATTTATCAAGGGTGACCATGATATTAAGTTCTTGGAAGAACATGATGTGAATGATCCAGAATCTTAGACAAACATTTGTCATATTTTTGGTGAAATGGTATAGTAATAAATTAAGATGGCTTATCCAAACCATGGATCAAGCAAGGGAATGCTTATGAAACAAGTTTGTTTCACAAACTCAGTTATGCTTACGACGCCAGTTTTGCTGGCGCAAAACTCTAAGGAGGTGCCACAATGAGCACAATCGCTCCGGATTACGTCAAAACAGACATGGGCAGCATCCAAATTGCCCCCGAGGTTATCGAAATCATTGCCGGCTTGGCAACGGTGGAAGTGCAAGGAGTAGCGGGGATGAGTGGCGGATTAGCTGGCGGCATTGCTGAATTGCTTGGACGTAAGAATTTGTCCAAAGGCGTAAAGGTAGAAGTCGGACAACGTGAAGCAGCCATTGACGTCTCCATCATTATTGAATATGGCAATCGGATTCCTGAAGTTGCAAGCGACATTCAACAAAATGTGAAGCAGGCAATTGAATCGATGACAGGCTTAAACGTTGTTGAAGTTAACGTTCATATTCATGATGTTCATTTTAAACAGGTAGATAAACCGGTTGAAGAAGAAACAGCAGCTGCCCATCGTGTGAAATAGGCGGAATTGCTGCATCCATATGGATCAATTGAAACCCCCTACAGGTTGCAGGGGGTTTCCTCTAACTATAGGAAGGGGACAAGCTTACGTGGGTAAAATTGTGGACAGGCTCTTGCTACTTCTCTATAGCCTAATTATTCTAGTTGCTTCTATCGTTGTTTTGTTCACAGCTTCGAGCTGGATCCCGTTAGAACAAGCAGGTCAAATGCTAAGTAATTTTTATTTCGAAAAAAGCTTTGCATACCCAGCGATTATCATCAGTTTGATCATGCTGTTGATCTCTGTTCGTTTCCTCATTTTAACGCTGCGCCGCGGTCGTTCTCAAGCGCCATCCATCGATCAACGAACGGATTTCGGAGATATTCGCATCTCGATAGAAACGGTTGAGAATTTATCTTTGAAAGCTGCTGGTCGCACCAAAGGTGCCAAAGATCTACGTGCCCGTGTTAGGGTGAATCAATCAGGTCTAGAAATTACGATCAGAACCATTGTAGATGGGGAAAGTTCGATTCCTGAACTTACTGAAGAGATGCAAAGTACTGTGAAAAGTTACATCGAAGATATTACTGGCATTCCTGTAGCTTCCGTAACCGTATTCGTAGCGAACATCGTGCAATCAGCCCCAACTTTTAAAAGCCGAGTCGAATAGAGGTGAACCCACTCATGTGGAATGAGCTGTGGGAGTCCCATAGGGGCAAAGTGATCGGAGTGGCAGCAGGCGTTTTCTTCGGCTTCATTTATTTATTTTTTGGTTTTTGGGATATGTTGATCTTTGGATTCATTGTTCTGCTCGGCCTTTATGTAGGGAACAAACTGGATCGGAAAGAAAGTTTCGTCATTCTTGAAGACATTTGGCGCTATCTCACGCAAAAATGGAGAATGTTTCGCTAAAATCCCTGGTTCTACCATGGATTTTTTTGTTTGGATTCATTCCAATATGACGTATACTAGTAAAAAGAGTTTTTTAGGACGAGTTACATCCATGATTGCTTAAGAAGTCAGTTTTCTGGCGAAAACTTTTAGGAGGACCACAATGAAACGCAGAATTGCACGAGAAATTGCCGTACAAAGCCTTTACCAAATCCAGATGAATGAGGCTACACCTCAGGAAGCTGTCCAAATTGCGATTCATGAAGCAGAGCATGATAATGAAACAGAGTTGAATTTTTCCGGAGATAAAATTGACCCTCTATACATTGTTGAACTCGTTGAGGGTACATACAGTAACAAAGTTAGAATTGATGAACTGCTTGAAGAGTACTTAAAAGGTTGGGCGATGGACAGGCTCTCACGGATTGATCGTGAAGTGTTGCGTTTGGCTGTGTATGAAATGCTGTACAGAGATGATGTTCCACCTAAAGTTGTCGTCAATGAGGCGATTGATTTGGCCAAGCATTATGGCACGGAGGAGTCAGGCAAGTTCGTTAACGGTGTACTTGGTAAAATGATTAAAGAAGTTGAAGATTTAAAGGGCAAAGTAACACCGTCCTAATTAACATTGATTATTCAACCATTTATATATAGCATAGCAAACGTTTTTCACAAAACTCTTAGGGGGAAATAACATGTCTGCAAAAGTTATTAATGGGAAAGAACTCGTGAGTTCCATCCGTGAGGAGATCAGGTCGGATGCGGCCGTGCTTACTGCGCAAGGCAACCAGCCTGGTCTTGTCGTTGTTATTGTGGGAGAAGATGCGGCTTCACAGGTATATGTAAGAAATAAAGCGAAAGCCTGCGATGATGTAGGGATTTATTCCGAAGTACATCGTTTACCGGAAAATACAACGCAGCAAGAGTTAATTGCACTTATTCATAAATTCAATAGCGATAACCGAATTAACGGCATTCTTGTTCAATCACCGCTGCCTAAGCATATCAATGAAGAAGCAGTTGTTGATGAAATTGATCCGCTTAAGGACGTGGATTGTTTCCACCCTATTAATGTCGGTAACTTGATGATTGGCAAAGACGGTATGAAACCATGTACACCGCATGGTGTTATCGAAATTCTAAAACGTACAGGAGGTCGAAATAGCTGGTAAGCACGCTGTAGTTGTAGGAAGAAGCAACATCGTAGGCAAACCAATGGCTATGCTTCTTCTGCGCGAGCACGCGACGGTATCCGTTGTCCACTCTCGTACTCCGAATATGGAGGAAATCACGAAACAAGCGGATATTCTTGTTGTTGCTGTTGGTAAAGCTCATTTGATTAAAGCTCAACACGTGAAGCCTGGTGCTGTCGTTATCGATGTGGGGATGAATCGTCCTGCTGACGGTAAACTGACAGGGGATGTTGATTTCGAAGCGGTAAAAGAGATTGCAAGTGCAATCACACCCGTACCAGGTTGCGTAGGTCCAATGACGATTACCATGCTGCTTCGCAACACGGTTGATGCAGCTAGTCGCGCAGCTAAAGCGAATGTGAGCGTTTAATTAGGAGTATGGCGAGAAACGAGACGAAGATTTTATCTGTTAAGGATTTGAACCGGTATATTAAACTCATGCTAGAGGGCGATTCCCGTCTGCAGGATGTTTGGGTTCGTGGGGAAATCTCTAATTTCACTCACCATTCCAGCGGTCATATGTATTTTACGATGAAAGATGCGGATGGCAGACTAAAAAGCATCATGTTTGCTTCTCATAACCAGAAGCTCGGTTTTTTACCGAAAGAGGGAACGAAAGTGATCGCTCGCGGTAATATTTCCGTATATGAAAGAGACGGAGCGTATCAGTTCTATGTGACGGCGATGCAGCCAGATGGCATCGGCAGTTTGTATATGGCCTTCGAGCAGCTCAAGAAGAAGCTCGAAGGGGAAGGACTGTTCGCGGCGGAGCGCAAGAAACCGATTCCTCGGTTTCCGCGCGCGATCGGCGTGATTACGTCTCCGACAGGGGCTGCTGTGCGTGATGTCATCATCACGCTGCAGCGCCGCTACCCGTCGGTCCAGATTCTTCTGTACCCGGTACTGGTACAGGGAGCGCAAGCAGGCCCTTCGATCGTTAAGGCGATCGAAGCCATGAACCGGCTCGGTGAAGCCGACGTGCTCATCGTGGGCCGCGGCGGCGGCTCGCTCGAGGAGCTCTGGGCGTTCAACGAGGAAGCCGTTGCGCGGGCTATCTGCGCCTCCGCGATTCCCATCATCTCGGCCGTCGGCCACGAGACGGACTTCACGATCGCGGACTTCGTCGCCGATCTGAGAGCGCCGACGCCTACGGCGGCGGCTGAGCTCGCGGTGCCGAATCACCTCGAGCTGAAGCAGCAGCTGTCGCAGCTTGCGCAGCGGCTGCACTACGGGCTGCTCCAGCAGCTGCGCCGCAAGCAGGAACGGCTGGAGCGCGCGAAGCGCTCCCCGTTCCTGACGAACCCCCGCAGGCAGCTGCTGATGCAGCCAGCGGAGCGACTCGACCGGCTTGCGGAGCAGCTCGGTTACCGCATGCGCCAGCGCCTAACGCTGCTAGCGGAACGGCGATTGAAGCTGGAGCGCCGCTTATCCAGCTTCAATCCCAAAGAGCAGGCCGTGTCGGCAAGGCGGCGCTTGGATACTTCCAAGCGGCAGATGCTCACGGCCATGCAGACCCTCCTGCGTACGAAGAAGCAGGAGTGGCAGTCCGGCGTCCGTCATTTGGACGCCCTCAGCCCGCTAAAGGTCATGCAGCGGGGCTACAGCTTGGCGTACGACGAACAAGAGCAGGAGCTCATTCGTTCCGTCTCCCAAGTGAAGGTTGGAGATTTCGTTAAGATTCGTCTCAAGGACGGAAGATTGAATTGTCAGGTATCGGGGATGGAGGAGAACAAAGATGTCTACGAGTGAAACGGAAGTTAGCTTTGAACTGGCCATTGAGCAGTTGGAGCGCATAGTTGCCCAATTGGAAAGCGGCGATGTGCCTTTGGAGAAAGCCATTGAGCTTTATCAAGAAGGCGTTCGGCTCTCCCATCTGTGCGGTGTGAAGCTTGAACAAGTGGAGAAGAAAATTGAGATGCTGGTTGAAGGTGAATCGGGTACTGTGAGCAGGAAGCCTTTCCAACCTGTCTTGGAAGATAAGGGGAATTAGGTTGAATAAGACGTCTACCATTCATGAATATATAGCTTCCCATGCTGATATGGTTGAAGCGGCATTAATCCAAGCGCTGCCTGCAGCATGGGATGTTCCGGGTTCTCTTCGTGAGTCCATGAATTATTCCTTAATGGCTGGAGGCAAGCGCTTGCGTCCCATTCTGGTGCTAGCAGCAGCTGAAGTGCTTGGGGGTTCCCTAGATGCAGCGATGCCTGTTGCTTTAGCCATTGAGATGGTTCATACTTACTCCCTGGTTCATGATGATTTGCCAGCAATGGATAATGATGATTATCGCCGAGGCAAGCTGACGAATCATAAGGTGTACGGTGAGGCCATGGCCATTCTAGCTGGCGATGCATTGCTGACTCATGCTTTCTTCAGCATTACGCAAGCCCATAAAGGCCATGGCATTCCAGCAGAACGTGTGTTGGCCATCACAGAAGAGCTTGCCATTTATGCAGGCGCTAGAGGTATGGTTGGCGGTCAAGCTGCTGATATGCTTGGAGAGCAAGGCATTACAAAGCTTGAAGAATTAGCTTTCATTCATACGCATAAGACGAGTGATCTCATTGTTTTCTCTTTACGTGCTGGCGGTCATATTGCTGGCGCAACGGATGCACAGTTGGGTGCACTTAGTGAATTCGGTAATGCCATTGGTCTTGCTTTTCAAATTCAGGATGATATTTTGGATATTATCGGTGATGAGAAGAAGTTAGGTAAGCCTGTAAAGAGCGATGAGAAGCAGCAAAAAGTAACTTATCCCTTTTTTATCGGGATCGATGCTTCGGAGCAGAAGGTTAAGGATTTGACGAATCACGCCAAAGAAGCACTGCTTCGTGCACAGATAGCACACCCAGAAAGGCTTCTCCAACTGGCGGATTACTTAATGCAGAGAGATCATTAATCCGTTATTGAATGTATGATTCCCCTTGCGTTTTTGTCGTTTTACACGAAATACCCAATTTATGATATAATGGTGAAATCGATCTCAGTATTTTCACATTGAAAGTGAGGAAACAAGCGTGCTGCTCGAACAAATCAATCGGCCTGAGGACTTGAAGCGTTTATCCTTGACGGAGCTTGAGACATTGGCTGGTGAAATCCGTCAATTTCTGATTGAGAAGCTGTCCGTTACAGGTGGACACTTGTCCTCCAATTTAGGTGTGGTTGAGCTCACCATTGCTTTACATACCTTGTTCCACAGCCCGTATGATAAATTTATTTTTGATGTGGGTCATCAAGCTTACGTACACAAAATTTTAACTGGTCGCAAAGATAAATTCGATACTCTTCGCAAATACAAGGGACTTTGTGGATTCGTAAAACGTTCTGAAAGTGAACATGACGTCTGGGAAGCCGGGCATAGCAGTACTTCGCTGTCAGCCGCAATGGGAATGGCGATGGCTCGCGATCTTAAAGGTGAACACAATAAAGTTGTTGCCGTTATTGGTGATGGGGCGATTACCGGCGGTATGGCGTTAGAAGCAATGAACCACATTGGTCATGAGAAGAAAAATATTATGGTCATTCTGAATGACAATGAAATGTCGATTGCACCCAATGTCGGGGCTATTCATAATTATTTGAGCAAAATTCGTTCGGATCGTCATTATCTGAAGGCCAAAGAAGAAGTTGAACATTTACTTAAGAAAATTCCTGCCATCGGCGGCACCTTGGCCAAAACCGCGGAAAAGCTGAAGGACAGTCTCAAATATTTTGTATTAAACGGTGTTTGGTTTGAGGAATTAGGGTTCACTTACATTGGGCCTGTAGACGGACATAATTTGCCAGTGTTGCTCGATACGCTTAAACAGGCTGAGAAAGTTAACGGTCCTGTGCTTGTTCATGTCGTAACGACCAAGGGTAAAGGGTATACGCCAGCCGAACAGGATTCGCACAGTTGGCATGGTCCAGGACCTTACAAGATCGAATCAGGTCAGGTGCTTAAATCCGTAGGTCCCCCCATGTATACAGAAATTTTCGGGAATACGTTAATCGAGCTTGCTGAGAAGGATTCCAGAATTGTTGCTGTTACTCCAGCTATGCCTGGAGGCTCTGGGTTACTGAAGTTCGCGAAGCAGTTCCCCAATCGGATGATTGACGTCGGAATTGCGGAGCAGCATGCGGCAACACTATGTGCAGGTCTTGCGAGTGAAGGCTTGAAACCAGTATTTGCGGTGTATTCCACTTTTCTACAGAGAGCTTACGACCAAGTCGTCCACGACATTTGCCGTCCGAAGCTGAATGTTACATTTGCTATTGACCGTGCGGGGTTTGTAGGTCCAGATGGCGAGACCCATCATGGTGTATACGACATTTCATTTCTACGGACGCTGCCGAACATGGTTCTTATGATGCCTAAGGACGAACGTGAATTAAGAGATATGATGCAGACTGCTCTTGAGTACAATGATGGACCTATCGCATACCGTTATCCAAGAAACAGCGGAACGGGATCGAGTATCGTTGAAACTCCAAAGGCGATTCCAATCGGTACATGGGAGACATTGCGTGATGGGGATTATGCTGCTGTACTTGCAGTTGGGCCGATGGTGCAGATTGCCGAAGAGGCAGCCGAACAATTGGCTAAGGAAGGCATCAACCTTCGCGTTGTCAATGCACGATTCATCAAACCGCTTGATGAAGCCTACTTACTCCAGCTAGCGAGTGAGTCTATTCCAATCATCACGATGGAAGAAGGTTCTATCCAAGGCGGACTTGGCAGCAGCGTAGTAGAATTCTACGCAGCCAAAGGTGTCGTTGGACTACACGTGCAAATAATGGGTATCCCGGATTACTTCGTTGAGCATGGAAGCGTGAAGGAACAACGTGAAGAAGTTGGACTTACCACACAAAACTTAGTCACTGAAGTGAAGAAGCTAGTGCCACGTAAACGACAACGAGCTTAGGCTATGGATGATAAGAATAGGAGTAACACAAATACAATGTCATCGGATAAAGAACGATTAGATCTATTGCTTCTTGAGCAAGGCTATTTCGAAAGCAGAGAAAAGGCAAAGGCCGCCATTATGGCAGGCCTTGTTTTTGCTGATGAAGAACCTGTAGATAAAGCGGGTATGAAGATCAGCCGGAAAGCTGTATTGAAAGTGAAAGGTGCGCTTCATCCTTATGTAAGTAGAGGCGGCCTTAAGTTAGAGAAGGCATTGAAACAATTTGATATCGATTTAAATGGAGCAGTTATGCTTGATATCGGAGCCTCAACAGGCGGATTTACAGACTGTGCTCTGCAAAATGGTGCTGCCTCTGTGTACGCCGTCGATGTTGGCTATAATCAATTGGATTGGTCGCTTCGTAATGACGAACGTGTTCATGTTATGGAGAGAACGAATTTTCGCTATACGAAAATGGAGGATTTGAACGGTCCACGGCCAACATTTGCAAGCATTGATGTTTCTTTCATTTCGTTGAGAATTATTTTACCGCCATTGAAGGAGATCTTGTTAGATCAGGGACGAGTGGTTGCGCTCATTAAACCTCAATTCGAGGCAGGTAGAGAGAAAGTTGGAAAATCCGGTGTTGTACGCGATCCTGATGTGCATGTGGATGTGCTCACCACAGTGTTAACTTTTGCAGAAGAGTTAGGCTTTCGCTTGAAAGGACTGACATACTCACCAATCACAGGAGGGGAAGGGAACATTGAATTCCTTGCCTATTGGTCTATTGATACAGATGGGGATGCTTCTCTTGCTGACGCTTCTTCTCTGAAAGATTTGATTGCAGGGACGGTCAAAGAAGCACAAAAATTGCATGGCAAATAAACTCATCTTTGAGAACGCCTTTTTGCGGCCCAGAGATGGGTTTTTTCAGTAGATAGGAAAGTATCAGTTTTATATATAGAGTTCGTTTACCCTTGCTTCATAAAGAAGGATTTTCCGGGTAAATCCGCGAATACTATGGCGAGGTGAAGGACATGGAACAAGGCGATGTTAAAGTCATTTTGTTAATCCTGATCATAGTTGTTGGCATTATCTTTTGGCGCTTCCAAAGGTGGCTAGACGGACCGAATAAGAAGCGAAGAAGGATTCCTAGACGCTCAGAAATACCTCAGGATGAAGTCGTGGAGCTGCTTGAAGGAGCTGGCTTTGATGTGCTTGCCGGTAAAACCAAAATTCCTATCAGCATGACGATCAACGAAAGAGAACAGCTGGAAAGCCGGCTATTCATCGATTATTTTGCCCAGAAAGAAGAACAAATTTACATCGTGAAAGTAGCAAAGGAACGTAAACCACTTGAAATGACAGGAAGCGCTGTTCGTGATATGCTGCTAGCCTATAGTCTGATTTATCCAGAAACTGATGGCGTGCTTTATGTGGATATGGCTCTAAACAAAATTAAAAAAATCACATTTCATATAGAGGTGTAAGGATGAAAGGTCAAAGACATGTAAAAATCAGAGAGATAATTACGAATCACGAGATTGAGACGCAGGATGAATTGGTGGAGACTCTTCGGGCTGCTGGCTTTCATGTCACACAAGCGACAGTCTCACGTGATATCAAAGAGCTTCATCTGATTAAGGTTCCCTTGGATGATGGCAGATATAAGTACTCCATGCCGGCTGATCAGCGATTTAATCCGATGCAAAGACTACGAAGAGCATTGAGTGACCATTTTGTTAGCATTGACCATACCGACAATCTTGTCGTGATGAAATGTTTACCAGGTACAGCCAACACGATTTGCGCACTTATTGATAATCTAGAGTGGAGCGGTGTCATGGGGACGATTTGCGGAGATGATACCATTCTTGTGATTTGCCGCGGCAAAGAGAACAGCCTCACTTTTGTGGATGATGTTATGTCATTACTATCTTAATTTCAGGAGGAGCACATGCTTACAGAACTTTCGATTCGTAATTTGGCTGTTATTGAACATGTACATATTCGTTTCAAAGCTGGCTTTCATGTCCTAACAGGAGAAACAGGCGCAGGTAAATCGATCATCATCGATGCTTTAACACTTATTGTTGGCGGTAGAGGATCTTCGGAATTGGTACGTTACGGTGCAGATAAAGCAGAGATAGAAGCAATGTTTGAATTACCATCCACGCATCCGGTTTGGCATACGCTTACAGAACTCGGCATAAGTGCAGATGCCAGTGAGCATTTGCTTATTCGTAGAGAAATCACCGCAACGGGTAAAAGCTCCAGCCGCATTAATGGTCAACTGGTCAACTTGACGATGCTGCGCAAAACAGGGGAGTGGCTGGTTAATATTCATGGTCAGCATGAACATCAATCCCTTCTGAATGTAGATGAACATATTCATTCTCTCGATTTATTCGGTGATTCTGAAGTTGAGGCTGCGAAAAAAAACTATCAAGCTAGCTATGATCAATATATGAAACTGCAAAAAGAGCTGCGAGAGCTTCAAGAAACAAGCAAACAAGCGCTTCAAATGCTAGATTTATATCGTTTTCAAATCGATGAAATTTCGGCTGCAAAACTAAAAATGGGGGAAGATGAGACCTTAATCGAAGAGAAGCGAAAACTGGCTAACGCGGAAAAACTATTTCAAAGTTCTTCCGAGGCTTATGATTTCCTCTATGCGACGAATCGTGGCTTAGATGCTGCCGGAAAGGCGGTTTCCAGACTGCAGGATATCGTTCAACTTGATCCAACGAAGCTAAGTCCTCTTCTCGAGCAAGCGCAATCCGCGTATTATCAGATGGAAGACGCCGCTTATCAACTGCGTGATTATCGAGATGGCATCGAGTTTAACCCTTCGCGTTTGGATTTTATTGAACAAAGATTAGATATGATCACGTCTCTCAGGCGAAAATATGGAGAGAATATTAAAGAAATACTCGTTTATTTGGATAAAATTAAAAGTGAAGTCGATACCATTGAAAATAAAGATGAGCATATTCGTAAATTAGAGGACAAGCTTGCGGCCGAAGAAAAGCAGTTGGGCGTAGCGGCTTTGGATCTTTCCAATTTACGCAAAGGGATTGCTGAACAGCTTGCAAGCCAAATTGAGCATGAACTTCGTGATCTGCAGATGGAACGCACGCAGTTCCGTGTACAAGTGGAACAAACACTTGACGAACGAGGCATTCTTGTTGAAGGAAACAAAGTACGTTACTCACGGCAAGGGATCGACCAGATTGAGTTTCTCATGGCCCCCAATCCTGGAGAGCCGTTACGCGGTCTTAGTAAAATTGCTTCTGGCGGGGAGCTCTCACGTATTATGCTCGCGATGAAAACGATATTTGCACGCATTGATCAAATTCCTGTCCTTGTTTTCGACGAAGTAGATACAGGTGTAAGTGGCCGCGCGGCGCAAGCTATTGCAGAAAAAATGTCCGTTTTGTCAACAAACTGCCAAGTTTTCTCGATTACGCATTTACCTCAAGTGGCTAGTTTCGCTGATGTTCATTTCTATATTCGGAAAGAAGTGGATCAAGAACGAACGTTTACACGTGTTCAAGATATGCCGGATTCTGGACGAATTGAGGAATTAGCGAGAATGCTTGGCGGAGTTGAAGTGACGGAAACCACCCTGCATCATGCAGGGGAAATGCTTGCCATGGCAAGAAATAAGAAAGCAAGGGCATGAAAGTATAGATAGTCAGCATTTTCAGTTATAAAACGGAGAGAGTGGGGTTAACTTAAAGGTACGCATTTGACGACGACAATCGTCAAGGCTCAAGGAAGTGTGAAGGAGCGTGAAGATATTGCAATCCAGCAAAAGAAAAAGATTGTTCGGACTCCTGCTCGTCTTCTTCGTTTGTATGGTAAGTTTGTCTCCGCCTTTTCAAAGCTTTGCCTCCTTCCCTCAGGAACTTCGCTTATTCAGCGGGCAGGGGAAGCAGCTCCAATTAACAATGCCGGTCAACGCCCAAGTCACGGTAAAAGATACGGATATTGTAAAGGTAAACGGCAATGCCAAGCACTCATTTCAAGTTAATTTGAAAGAACCCATCTCTTTGCAATCCGATCACTCTGGGCAAACAGAAATGAAGCTCAAGCTGTTCGGTGCAATCCCCATCAAGACAGTTAAAGTAAACGTAGTACCGGATTTGAAAGTCATCCCAGGTGGTCAAACAATCGGTGTGAAAATTAAGTCTGCCGGTATTTTGGTCGTAGGTCATCATTTAGTAACTGTTGCCCAAGACCAAAAAGTTTCACCTGGTGAAGAAGCGAAAATTCAAGTTGGTGATTTAATTACTAAGATCAATGGCAAAGATTCCAAGGATGTTAGTAAGGTTGCCGATCTTGTAGCCAAATCCGGAGAAAGCAAAACACCCCTGGAGCTAAAAATCCTTCGTAACAATGAAGAGATTATTGTTAAGCTGCAGCCTGTCTATGACGTCGTAGATAAGTCTTATCGCTTAGGTCTGTATATTCGGGATTCAGCTGCGGGTGTTGGTACTCTAACCTTCTACGCACCAGATCAAGGTGTGTACGGGGCACTGGGACATGTTATCACGGATATGGATACCCAAACGCCTATCATCGTTGGTGACGGCGATATTGTGTACTCTAATGTGACCTCTATTTCTAAAAGCCATAATGGAGATCCCGGCGAGAAACATGCTACTTTGTATAAAGATAGTAAAGTCATTGGTAATATCGAAAGAAACACGGCATTCGGTATTTTTGGAAAAATGTATGCTGCTCCTGACCACAGCTTGGACAAAGAAGCTATACCTGTTGCTTTCGCTGAAGAAGTAAAAGAAGGACCTGCTCAAATTTATACGGTCGTGGAAGGACAGAAAGTCGAAAAATTTGACATTCAAGTTGTCCATGTATCCAAACAAGACATACCAGGTACTAAGGGTATGGTCATTAAAATAACAGATCCGCGGTTGTTAGATAAAACAGGCGGTATTGTTCAAGGGATGAGCGGCAGCCCTATTATCCAGAATGGCAAGTTAATCGGAGCCGTTACTCACGTATTTGTGAATGATCCTACAAGTGGTTACGGTTGTTTCATAGAGTGGATGCTTCAGGACTCAGGTATTATTCTTAGACCTTCTTCAGGAGCCTCTTACAAAGAATCAAAGGCGAGCTAGAAGCCTTTGATTCTTTATTTTATTTTAACCTCATTCTACAAGGAAAAACACGGCCTCATGTGAATTTGTCGAAAAATGTTGGATATAGAAGATAAATATATTATTATATAAGAAAGTGAATTAAAAGAAAAGAAAAATAATATTCGACAGAAGGAATTTAAGTTGAGGTGTCGAATACCTTTACTTAAGAGAGAAATACCAACTTGTATGAGTAGCTAAAGGAGGATTTTATTTTGCAAAAAATTCAAGTGTTACTAGCAGATGACAATCGTGAGTTTACCCATTTATTATCAGAGTTCATTGGTGAGCAAGAGGATATGGAAATTGTAGGAGTGGCGTACAACGGTAACGAAGTTCTTCGTTTTCTTGAGCAACAACGTGAATTGCCGGATGTACTCATTTTAGATATTATTATGCCTCACTTGGATGGCCTGGGTGTACTTGAAAAAATGCGTGAGATGAATCTTCCCACACAACCGAAAATCATCATGCTAACCGCTTTTGGGCAAGAAAATATCACTCAAAAAGCTGTGCAACTTGGAGCCTCTTACTACATTCTCAAGCCTTTTGATATGGAAACGCTAACGAACCGTATACGCCAGCTTGTTGGTAACAATCAAGCATCCGCAACCACTTCAACATCACGTGCAAATATTGTACATATGCCTAAAGGGAAAACTTAGATGCTAATATCACCAGCATCATACATGAAATCGGCGTTCCTGCGCATATTAAAGGATATCAATATCTTCGCGAAGCGATCACGATGGTTTACAATAATATCGAAATCCTAGGTGCTATCACCAAAACTTTGTACCCAGCTATTGCTGAGAAGTACAAGACTACACCTAGCCGCGTTGAGCGCGCCATCCGTCATGCGATTGAAGTCGCTTGGACGCGCGGCAACATTGATTCAATTTCGTTTATCTTCGGATACACGATTAACATCTCGAAGTCCAAACCGACCAATTCGGAGTTCATCGCGATGGTTGCTGATAAGCTTCGCATCGAGCATAAGGTTTCTTGAGAGGGTTAGAATCTTTGTAATATCTCGGAGGTCATCAGAATGAAATATGAGCTCGGTCGCTGCCTACTTAGTGAACGATTACTTGAATCCGACATGACTGCCTTTGAACTCGCTCGAACTTTGCTTTATAAGCCAGAGCGGATAACCGACTTTGTTGAAAACAAAAGAATCATGCCGCTTAAGTCTGCTATATCTATCGCTGACACTCTGGGGTGTGATGTGAATGATTTGTATGAATTGGTCACGATCGAGTCGAACGTATTAAATTGATGGTTGTAATCCTATATATCAAAAAGAGGGCGCTCTTATTCAGAGCGTTCTTTTTAGTTTATTTAAAACATACAATGAACTTTTCTTTGTTAATATGAACCATGGCGGGAACGGGGGAATGTCAGAAAGACTACCTATGAGGATAGGTAGCCCTTCTGTATTTGTTTTCTAAATTACCAAACAAAAGCGCTAGTGATGATAACCAGTAAAATGAACAGTACCAAGATTGCTGCTGAAGAAGTATAACCTACGCCAGTTCCACAACTCATCCGAATCAACCTCCAACTGATATTGGTTTGTGTTTCGAGATAGCTTATGACTATTTTTGAGGAATGTTTGGGCGAATCGACTGATTGTGCTATTGTCCCTATTTTTGAAAAAAAATCGGTTGTTAATCAAATCTTGGAACCATACGATGCGGATTTACGTTAATACATCTAGTCATAAAAAGACTATTCCTATAAGTTTAAGCTTGGAGGCGGCATAGAAGTTGTTACTTATATTGACGAGTTTCGTAGTGGGAATTGTGTGTGTTATTGTTCTTTTTGTGAATGTTTACCCTGTTTTCGGACGGAGACCCTCGAAGGAGAAGGCACAGTCTTTCTCGCGATCCTCTCAGTATTTGAATGGGAAATTCGAAAACCCTGTTCCTACCATGATGAATATGGGCTTGAGGAATACAATGGGGATCTTGCTCGATTTTGCGAAAAGCAGTCCGAATCGACGTCCAAAGACGCAATTAGAGATGGAAACCCCCAATTTGACCAAGGATCTGGAAACGAAAGTGACTTGGTTTGGTCATTCGGCTTCCTTACTAACGATCGATGGAAAAGCCCTTTTATTAGATCCCATGTTCGGGAAAGCTCCTTCGCCGTTTCCATGGTTCGGGAAGGGAAGGTATAGCGGTGGATTGCCTTTTGAAATTGCGCAGCTGCCCGTGATTGATGCCGTTATTTTGTCACATGACCATTATGATCATTTGGATTATGGATCAATCATGAAGATTAAGCATAAAGTGAACAAGTTTTTTGTCCCGCTTGGGGTTGGCGGTCATCTGATCAGATGGGGTGTGCAGCCTGAGAAGATCGAAGAGTATGACTGGTGGGATGAGTTTACGTTTGAAGGTTTAACGTTGGCTTGTACGCCAGCTACACACTTTTCGGGGGAAGTATGACGGATCGTGGTGCTACCTTATGGTGTTCGTGGGTGATCAAAGGAAAGCAGTCCAGCATCTTCTTCAGTGGTGATAGTGGGTATTCCTCCCATTTCAAAGAAATTGGGCTTAAATATGGTCCGTTCGATCTTACTCTGATGGAGTGCGGACAATACGATGATCGCTGGTCTGATATTCATATGATGCCGGAAGAAACAGTCCAAGCCCATTTGGATGTGAAAGGGAAGCTGATAATTCCGATACATTGGGGAGCATTCACGCTGGCTTTACATGACTGGACAGAACCGGTAGAGCGTGCCACAAGGGCAGCACATGCTAACAAAGTGTCAATTGTCACACCAAAAATAGGTCAAACTGTCATCGTGAATGCCGCAGATTATCCGATAGACACTTGGTGGAAGTAGAGGAGTCAATGCCAACTATACGACAGAAGTTACTTATTCATGCACCTATCGAGGTGTGTTTTGATTTGGCAAGAAGTATAGATATCCATGCGGAATCAACCTCCCATACGAAGGAGAGAGCGATAACAGGTAGGACACAGGGGCTGATTGAGCGTGGAGAAACAGTGACTTGGGAAGCTTATCATTTAGGTATTAAGCAGCAATTGACTGCCCAGATTACTGAGATGGATAAGCCGCATTACTTTGTAGATGAAATGGTAAGAGGGGCATTCAAGCGATTTCGTCATACACATGAGTTTGTAACTGTAGAGCAAGGCACTTTGATGGTGGATACGTTCGATTACACCTCACCTTTTGGAGGATTGGGGAAGCTTGTTGATCACTTGTTTTTAGCAAAATATATGACTCAGTTTCTTGAAAAGCGTAATAACTATGTGAAGAAGGTTGCTGAAGAGATAGCCCAGTCTATCAGGTCTGCTAGGTAAGAACTGGATACTAAGACTCCCACATGGTATTATGGATAAGGCTGGTAGATCGAAGTGATCAGGAGAGAAGAAGAATCTATGGTTGAACAAAAAAGTGAACGAAAATTTCATTTTCTGGGTGTACTGCTTGGTATAGCGGTTGATAACTTGGGGACTTTGATATCGACTTCGTTAATTGGCGGTATCTATTTTGCTAATCGCCCAGTGGATGAGCAGGATGTAAGTGTTATATATTCGAATGTAGGCCTATTACTTTTGCTTCTGGTAATTGGATTGTTCTGGTCGTTTCTTGGCGGATTCATCGCCGCTAAGGTTGCGAAGCGTGCCGAATATTTCAATTCGGCCATTATTGGTGTCATCGGCGCTGCAATCGGATTTGATTCCATGTTAACCAATCATAGCATTCCGTTATGGTATGAGTTGATTGGCTTTGTTGTCATCGTGCCGGTCTCACTATTAGGCGGATTCTTGGCCTTGAAGAGGAAAAAAGCCCCATTAAAATGAATGTTGGATCGTAAAAAAGAGACTCGGTGATGTCGATCACCGGGTCTCTTGGCGTTAATAGCACACTTAACTGGTTGTAGTTGGCATATAGGCGAGCATGGTTGCCTTCACTTTGTCGATCGTTTCTTGTAAATTCATATTCTCAAAAACATGTTCACAATCCTTGCGGTAGGAGACTTCCTCTATGTAGTGGTTCATGTAGTGGTCTATGACGTCTGTTGGCGTGTTACGAGCAAGCATGCGTTCCATGATCGTTTGTTTGTTGACATAGATGAACAAGCGGATAGCTCTTTCTCCAAATGTATACTTGAAACGGTTAGCTGCATAACGATTCACAATGACATAGATAAGTCCGTCTTTGCGAAGCGCTTCATCGATGTCCGCTTTCTTAATACCATAGAAATTCCCGTCAATTTCAACAGTTTGAAAAAATTCACCTGCAATGTCACAATCGATGAACACTTTGCGTGAGATGAAGTTATAATCCTTCCCGTTGATTTCTTTGGGTCTAGGTGTTCGAGTTGTGTAGGAGACGACAGATGAGAAACCAAGCTCTTTGGCAATGTGATGGGCAATTGTTTTACGACCAGAACCGCTAGTGCCAGTAAAGACAAACACCAATCCATTCGTTTCATGACTGCTCATATCAATTCCTCCTTCATATAATGAAAGCGATATCTTGATAGATTCATTATAGTACGAAAATTCTGAAAATTAAAGAAATACTTTCTCGTTTAATAGGAATCAAAGGGTAAAAATACGCTATAATAGATAGCATCACTTCGTTTAAATGGAAAGGAACCTAACTATGCCTAAATATGCGAATTTAAGTGCGGAAGCAACGGAATTTTTACGTCAAAAAACGGGAAGCAATCACTTAGAGTGCTATACCTATATTGACCCGGAGCGTGGGGAGGATAGTTTTTTTATCGTTAAAACGATCAATAAGGTCATTCAAGTTTCTTTTGCAGAAATGACCTATAATCCAAGCAGTTACCAGAGTTTGATGGAAGGACTCTATCAAGCCATCTATGAATAAATACGTGACAACCCTATCAATAGATGGTAGGATGATCGTAATTGCATATCATTGGAATTAGGTGCCATATTTCCATTCGGATGTATGGTTAAAAGGGAAGACCGGTGAAATACCGGCACGGACCCGCCACTGTGAAAATCGCCGTTTATTACGGTAACTCCTTGCAACATGCCACTGGGTAACAACCTGGGAAGGCGCAAGGGGATGATGAAGTCAGGAGACCTGCCTAATTCAACAACACAATAACCCTACGAGGAATTAGGGAGTGTTAGAGAGCGGTTACTTCTGGTTTTGTTAACTGTAGTAATTTACCAAGCATTTCTAACATGACTTATGTTAGGGATGCTTTTTTTGTTTGTGTAATTACGGGGAAGGGTGATACAAATTGTCAGGAAAACTGCTCATTATCGGCTTTGGACCGGGGAGTTTTGAACATATTACGAAGCGTGCACGGGAAGCAATTGGGGAAAGTGAAGTTATCATCGGATATAACACCTATGTGGATCTTATAGCAGGTCTATTAACCGATCAGCAAGTAGTTCGAACAGGCATGACGGAAGAAGTGAGTCGTGCGCAAGAGGCTGTGCGGCAAGCGAAGCAGGGGAAGAAAGTTGCCGTTATTTCCAGTGGAGACGCCGGTGTGTATGGAATGGCCGGTCTTGTCTATGAGGTATTGATGGAACAAGGCTGGACGCGTGAGGAAGGCGTTCAAGTGGAAGTGATTCCTGGCATTTCAGCTGTTCATTCGGCTGGATCTCTGCTAGGTGCTCCAATTATGCATGATTCATGCACCATCAGCTTAAGTGATCATCTTACGCCATGGGAGCTGATTGCGAAGCGGGTTGAGGCAGCAGGGATGGCTGATTTCGTCATTGCTCTCTATAACCCGCGAAGTGGTAGACGGACCAGACAGATTGTTGAGACTCAGCGTATCCTTCTTAAGTATCGTTCTCCTTTAACGCCTGTTGGGATTGTCAAAAGTGCGTATCGAGATCGTCAACATGTTGTTGTGACGACGCTTGCTGATATGCTGAATCATGATATTGGCATGTTAACGACAATTATTATTGGTAATTCCGCAACCAAGCTGTATGACGGACTCATGATTACACCACGCGGTTATCAACGGAAATACACATTAGGTGCTGAAACACAACCGCTCAAGCCACATCAAAGGTTGAAATCCGAGGCAGAGCCCTGGGCTTTGGAACAATTTGATGAGCAGGATTGGGATGAATCCATGGAGGAGTTCGATGAAGAAGATGAACTCTTGGAGGATGAGGTTACTGAAATTAAAGAACCTTCCCAGCTGAAGTCATCGCCGAATTTGTCACCTAGTAACTCCTTACAGCTTGCAATGGAAGCCTTGCAGCTAGTATCCAAAGGGAATGAAGAGGTGCCTTTTGAATTTGACAATAAGCTGACTGCGACCCAATCTATCTTTGAGTTTGCAGTAAGCCCCGGTATCGCGAATAAAAAATTAACAGCAGCCCAACTGTGTGCGTTAGGCGAGATTGTTGGAGATCGTGGAGATATTGAATATTCGCCACATCATCAACTGATTGTTCGTGTGCAAACCAATAACCCTAACCAGATTACATCCGAACTAAGTGCACTTGGTTTATTATTATCACCGATTGGTGATGTTGCCCAAATCAAAGCATGCGATTTTTGTAATTTGGAAAAAGGTGAATCTATTCCTTATGCGGAAGCAATCCATCATCGAATTGGCAATCTAGAAGTACCTAAAGAGTTGAAAATTGGCTTCAACGGGTGTGGAATGGCTTGTTATGGGGCTGTTCAGCAAGATATCGGCATCGTCTACCGCAAAGAGAAATTTGATCTATTTCTTGGCGGAAAAACAGTAGGTCGAAATGCACATGCGGCTCAGCCTGTTGCAGAAGGAATTGAACCTGCGGAGCTTGTTGAATTAGTTGGCAGGATCGTGGAACGATACCAAAAAGAAGGACATCCGAACGAACGGTTTCATAAATTTTTCAAGCGTGTCAAAGAAATTGAAGGTTACCGCCATCAAGAAATGGTAGGTATCGTCATCGAAAATGCCATTTGCGGCGATTAGAATTAGGGGGAAATAAAGGATGAATGCTGTTTTATTTGTAGGTCATGGGAGTCGGGAAGAAGGCGGGAATGAGGAAGTTCGCCTCTTTGTTTCAGAAATAGCGAGTAAGATGCAAGAGCAAATTGTGGAGACATGTTTCCTAGAATTTGTTCAACCAACGATCATGCAAGGAATTGATCGCTGTGTAGAACTAGGGGCAACTCATATTGTGGTCATTCCTATTATTTTATTTGCAGCTGGGCATGCGAAAATTCATATCCCGTCTGCTGTTGATGATGCGAAATTTAAATATCCATTGGTGAAATTTACATACGGTAGACCTATTGGGGTACACGAACAAATTCTGGATATTTTATCCTCCAGGGTAGAAGATCTCGGAGTTCAAGTGAAAGAGGACTTAGGTGAAACAGCTTTACTTATAGTTGGACGTGGAAGCAGTGATGCAGATGCGAATAGTGATCTGTTTAAAATCTCTCGCTTATTCTGGGAGAGGCTTCAGGTGAAATGGGTGGAAACAGCCTTTATCGGAGTTACAGCACCTCTGATGGATGCTGGGATTGAGCGCTGTTTGCTGCTCGGCGCAAAAAAGGTTATCATTTTGCCGTATTTCCTGTTCACAGGCGTTTTGATTCAACGTATGGACCAAATGGTTCAAGGGTATCGGGAAACATATCCAGATAAACAATTCCAGATGGCTCCTTATTTTGGCTTCCATCCGATGCTGCAAGAGATTCTGATTGGACGCGCGCAGGAAGCGCTTCAGGATGAAGTGAAGATGAACTGCGACATGTGCCAATATCGTCTAGAGGCGATGAAGCATATCGATCATCATCACCATCATGATCATGACGATCATCACCATAATGATCACGATCACAAACACGAGCACGACCACGACCACGACCATGACCACGACCATGACCATGACCATGCTAGAGGTGACAAACGATGATTCTCGTTCTTGCAGGTACGAGTGACGCTAGGGAGCTGGCGTTAGGGATTCGCGCAGCAGGTTATGCTGTGCTCACAACAGTTGTGACCGAAAGTGCAGCGAAGAGCATGGAGGCGGAAGGGCTTCCGGTACTCACAGGTCGCCTGACCGCGGAAGATATGAACCAGCTAATTCAAGAAAAAGGCTTACGCGTAGTAGTTGATGCGACCCACCCTTTTGCTGAGGAAGCGTCGAAGAATGCGATGGCGGCGGCTAAAATGGCAGCAGTGCCTTATGTTCGTTTCGAACGTCAAAGCTTGTCCATCGAGCAGGGGGCGCTTATCACGACGGTTGATGATTATAAACAGGCTGCAGAGTTAGCGGCTGAGAAACGTGGCAGCATTATGCTGACAACCGGCAGCAAAACGTTGAAGATTTTTGCTGATCGTCTGATTGGACTTCCCGATACGAGGCTTATTGCGCGGATGCTTCCGCGCCAAGATAATATGGAGAAATGCGAAGAATTGGGCATTGAACAGAAAAATATTGTGGCTATGCAGGGCCCTTTTTCCAAAGAGTTAAATAAAGCACTTTATGACCATTACAAAGTTACCTTAATGATAACGAAAGAAAGCGGAAAAGTCGGAGCCGTGGATGAGAAGCTCGAAGCAGCACTGGAAATGGGTATTCCGAGTATTGTGATAGGTAGACCAGAACTTGAATATGGGACGCTCTATTCTGACTTTCAAGGTGTTATACAATTTGTAAATGATAGCATTCATTAGGAGGGTTAAATAGGATGGATTTTCATACGGATTTTAAACCATTAACGGTACAACCGCAGGAAATTGAAGAGAAAAGCTTTGAGATGATTACAGAGGAATTAGGCGAACATTCGTTTACTGCAGAGCAATATCCAGTTGTACAGCGTGTAATTCATGCTTCAGCAGATTTTGAATTAGGACGCAGTCTTGTCTTTCACCCGAGAGCAATTGAAGCAGGCATTGCTGCCATTCGAGCTGGTAAAATCGTTGTAGCCGATGTTCAGATGGTGCAAGTCGGCATTAGTAAACCGCGTATTGAGCAATTCGGCGGCGATGTGAGAGTGTATATCTCGGACAAGGATGTCATGGAGGAAGCCAAGCGTCTGAATACGACACGGGCGATTATTTCAATTCGCAAAGCGATTAAGGAAGCGGATGGAGCTATTTATGCCATCGGGAACGCACCGACAGCCCTGCTGGAGTTGATTCGACTCGTCAAAGAAGGAATCGCGAAGCCGGGGCTCATCGTCGGTGTTCCTGTTGGATTCGTTTCCGCAGCGGAATCGAAGGATGAACTGGCCAAGCTGGACATTCCGTTCATCACGAATATCGGCCGCAAGGGCGGCAGTCCCGTTGCCGTGGCAGCAGTCAACGCGCTGTCGATTATGGCGGCGCGTAAGGAGTAGCGCCTATGGAGGAAGTACCGGGCAAGCCACTGCGCCACGGCTACACCACTGGCTCCTGCGCAACCGCAGGAGCCAAAGCAGCACTAGTGGCGCTCATCGAGCAAGCGCCACAAACGCACGTACATATCCGTATCCCCATCGGGGAGACGGTTGAATTTGCCCTGCACAGCTGCGAATACACGCAACTGTGGGGCGAAGCCGCCGTCATCAAGGACGGCGGCGATGATCCCGATGCGACGCACGGTGCGGAGATCATCGTGCGCGTAAGCTTCCGTGCCGAGCCTGGCGTCGGCATCGAT
Organism: Paenibacillus sp. V4I9; assembly: GCF_030817295.1. Taxonomy (NCBI): domain Bacteria; kingdom Bacillati; phylum Bacillota; class Bacilli; order Caryophanales; family Paenibacillaceae; genus Paenibacillus; species Paenibacillus sp. V4I9. The sequence continues at coordinate 4,540,271 of NZ_JAUSZE010000001.1, read as the reverse complement.
GGAGGCATAGGCGTTGGTCGCGTGACGAAGCCCGGCCTGCCCGTCGAGATCGGTCAAGCGGCGATCAACCCGGTCCCGCGGAAAATGATCCGCGAAACCGTGCAGGAAATGCTTGACCATTACGAGATCGTGCACGGTGTTGACGTGCTCGTATCTGTGCCCGCCGGCGAAGAAATCGCCAAGAAGACGCTGAATGGGCGTCTTGGCATCCTCGGCGGCATCTCGATTCTCGGCACCCGTGGCACGGTGGTGCCGTTCTCGAGTGCGGCCTACAAGGCCAGTGTCGCACAAGCGATTCGCGTAGCCGTGAAATGCGGCTGCAAGCATCTGGTGCTCTCGACCGGCGGCCGGACGGAAATATTCGGGATTAACATGTATCCCGAGCTTCCGGAGGAAGCTTTTATCGAGATGGGCGATTTCGTCGGGTTTGCCCTGATTCAAGCCCAAAGGCAAGGCATTCGTAAGGTGACTTTGGTCGGCATGATGGGTAAATTCTCAAAGGTGGCACAGGGTGTGATGATGGTGCATTCGAAGAGTGCTCCGGTTGATTTTGGGTTTCTTGCACAGGTCGCGATCGAATCGGAAGCGTCCGATGCGCTTGTTGAAGAAATCAGGGGTGCCAACACAGCCTCACAGGTTGGAGATTTAATGGCGGGTACAGGAAATTTACGTTATTTTGAGCGTTTATGCGAGCGCTGTAACCTAGCTGGACTAGAAGAGGTTGCGAGAGACGGGTTTGATTTCATAGAAACAGTGATCATTTCGATGAAAGCTGAACTCTTAGGGAAATCGGCGATGGTGAAGCTAAGCGAGAATGGAGAGAGTGCATACGAATGAGTAGAAGCGTGAAAGTGATTGGTGTCGGCGATAACGGACAAGGGAGCCTGCTCCCTTTATATATCAAATGGATTCATGAAAGTGAAGTGCTTGTTGGCGGAGAGCGTAATCTTGCCTTTTTTCCAGAATATAAGGGCGAGAGGATCGTCATAAAAGGCAGCTTGCCTGAGCTCATGAGTAAACTTCAAAAAGAAGAACGTTCCATTGTCATCTTGGCTTCTGGCGACCCGCTCTTTTATGGGATTGGCGGTTATGTAGAGAAGAAGCTGGAAGGTGTACACATTTACCCGGCTGTTAGCTCGATTCAACTGGCTTTTGCCCGGATGGGGGAAAGCTGGCACGATGCTTATATCTCAAGCGTCCATGGACGGAGTATCAAGGGCTTGGCGCAGCGAATAGACGGGAAAGACAAAGTGGCCCTGCTCACGGATGAAACGAATTCACCGAGTGCGATTGCGGCTTATTTGCTTTCTTTTGGCATGACCGAATATCGTGCCTTTGTGGCAGAGAATTTGGACGGAGCCGAAGAACGCTGTGGTTGGTACGATTTGGACCAACTGGTCACGGAAACATTTTCACCACTCAATGTGGTTATTTTGAAAAAACAAGCCCCAGGTCCTGTTTGGCCGCTTGGCATTGAAGATGATCAGTTCGCCCAACGCAAACCGGATAAAGGGCTAATAACGAAAAAAGAAATTCGCGTATTAAGCATCAGTCAATTAGCTTTACAAGTGGATAGTGTCGTATGGGATATTGGAACTTGTACAGGCTCCATAGCCATTGAGGCGGCACGCGTAGCTCGTGAAGGTGCTGTATTTGCCATCGAGAAAAACGAAGACGATCTCCATAATTGCTTGGAAAACAGCGCCAAATTTCGTGTTGATCTTACGGCCGTACATGGCAGAGCACCAAAAGGTCTCGATGCTTTCGCTGATCCGGATGCCATCTTTATTGGCGGAAGCGGTGGAGAGATGCAAGAGCTGTTAGAAATATGTGCAGCTAGACTGAAGCCGAATGGCAGGATTGTGTTGAATGCAGCAACGATAGAGACGTTATACGAAGCTGATAAGACGTTTGAGAAGGTTGGTTTTACAACGCAGATATCGCTTGTACAAGTATCGCGCAGCAAGCCTATCCTACATATGAAACGATTCGACGCACTGAATCCGATCTACATCATCACAGCGCAGCGCAAGCAGACAGATATGGAGGGAGGAACAGGCGATGAGTAATCTCGGTACACTATATGGTTTGGGTGTTGGCCCAGGCGATCCGGAATTAATTACGGTCAAGGCTTTTCGATTGTTAAAAGAATGTCCGGTGATCGCTTACCCAAGAAAGAAGCGTGGGGCCAAGAGCTATGCGCTAGCGATTACAGAGCTGTACGTGAATACGGAGCAAAAAGAAATGATGGGGCTCACTTTTCCAATGACAAGGGATAAAGAAGCGCTTGAAATGCAGTGGACGAAGACAGTTGAAAGTGTTTGGGGACATTTGGTGCAAGGGAAAGATGTTGCCTTTGTGACGGAAGGCGATCCGATGATTTACAGCACCTACATTCACTTGATGCGTCTTATGAACGAACGTCATCCCGAAGTAAAGGCTGTCTCCATTCCAGGGATTTCTTCGATTAACGCGTCTGCATCTCGTTTGGGCGTCCCCTTAGCGGATGGTGACGAGCAAATTGCTATCGTCCCGGCGATGGACGACTACGACAAGATGCGCAAGGCCATTGAAGAACATGATTGTGTCGTGTTCATCAAGGTCGCTAAAGTGATAGATTTGATGCTATCCGTACTTCGCGATCTCGGACTCGTGAATAAGGCATCCGTTTTAACCAAAGTTACTTCCTCGGAGGAAGAGATTTGGCGTAATGTGGAAGAACTGCAAGGACGAGAATTAGAATATTTAACCTTGATGGTGGTGAGAAAATAGATGAAACTCTATATTATTGGTGCAGGACCGGGAGATCCGGATTTGATCACTGTGAAAGGCTTAAAGCTTCTTCAACAAGCAGATGTTGTGATGTATACAGACTCGCTTGTGAATGAAGAGTTGATCGCTAAGGCGAAGCCTGAAGCAGAAGTACTGAAAAGCTCGGGCATGGAGTTGGTGGAAATGGTTGGTATCATTGTCGACCGCCTTAAACAGGGGAAGATGGTCGTGCGTGTGCACACCGGAGATCCGGCCATGTTCGGTGCAACGATGGAACAAATCGCTTTGCTGCGTAAAGAAAACATTGGCTATGAAATTATTCCAGGCGTAAGCTCCGTTTTCGCTTCAGCCGCGGCTGTTGGCGCAGAGCTCACGATACCAGATCTTACCCAAACGGTTATTCTAACTCGAGCGGAAGGCCGTACGCCAGTGCCGGAGCTTGAGAAATTGCGTGATCTTGCCGCACATCATTGTACAATCGCCTTGTTTCTGAGCGCGACTTTAATCAAGAAAGTTGTTAGCGAGTTTATTGAGGCGGGGTGGAGTGAGGAGACACCTGTTGCGGTTGTTCAGCGTGCTACTTGGCCTGATCAGCTAATTGTTCGTACAACGGTAGGAAAGCTGGAAGAGGATATGCGGAGCCATGGTATCCGTTCGCATGCGATGATATTGGCAGGCTGGGCATTGGATCCGGAAATTCACGGCAAAGAGGAGTATCGCTCCAAGTTATACGATAAATCATTTACGCACCGCTTCCGCAGAGGTGTTAAGCCATGACGATTAGTCTTCAAGAGGGAGTCATTCCTGTTATACGACAGCAAAATGACTATGCGATCGTAGCTATTACGAAGCATGGCGTCGAGATTGCACGTAAGCTGAATGAGCAAATGAGCGGCACGGATGTATATTACATGAGCAAATTCGTCAAAGGTGACGAAGAGCAGCGCTCGATACAACTTTTTACAGGTAGTGTTCGGTTACTATTTCCAGCCTTATTTCCTGCTTATCAAGGACTTATTATCATCATTTCCCTCGGTGCTGTTGTTCGTATGATTGCTCCGCTCTTACAGGATAAAAAGAAAGATCCGGGGGTTGTCGTCATTGATGATAACGGGGAGAATGTAATCAGTATGCTTTCAGGACATTTGGGTGGCGCCAATGAGCTGACCCATGAGGTTGCGGCAGCCATTGGGGCTAGAGCTGTCATTACGACGGCTTCGGATGTTCAAAAAACGATTCCTGTTGATCTCTTCGGCCGTCGTTTCGGCTGGGTTTGGGACTCGGCAGATAAACTGACCCCGGTCAGCGCTGCTGTCGTTAATGAAGAACGAATTGCTGTTATTCAGGAATCGGGTGAACCGAATTGGTGGACGCACGAACGCCCAATACCCGCCAATATTGGGCGGTTTACATCGATTTCGGATGGTCGAGCAAGCGAGCCGAATGCCGTTCTGCTCATTACGCATCGTCTTTTGGAGCCAGAGGAGGAAAGCATTCTAACTAACGGTGTGCTGTACAGACCGAAAGTTATCATTCTCGGAATAGGCTGTAACCGCGGAACTTCAGCTGATGAAATTGAACAAGTCATACAATTAACACTTGAAGAGCTTTCATTTTCCATACGAAGTGTGAAAGCAGTTTGTACGATTGATTTGAAGAAGGACGAAGTAGGCTTGCTCGAGGTTACGCGTAATCACGGCTGGGAGTTCATCACCTATTCACCTGAAGAGTTGAACACTGTGACCGTTGAGGCACCTTCTGAGACTGTGTATCAGTTTACAGGAGCGTATGCGGTAAGTGAGCCGGCTGTTATGCTTTATACGGGCCAAGACAAACTAGCAGTAGTTAAGAAAAAATCAGGAAATGTCACCATTTCTGTGGGATTACTCGACTTTACTGGTTCTGCTCCATTCGAACGAGGTGCCTTGTGATGGATCGGCGGATTGTCATTGCAGGCACAGGCAGTGGTGTAGGGAAGACCACCTTGACCATCGGTATTATGGCTGCTTTACAGAAACGAGGAATTACGGTTCAGGGATTTAAGTGTGGTCCCGATTATATTGATCCAACCTATCATTCGGCAGTGACGGGAAGGCCTTCACGCAACTTGGATTCATGGATGACTGGGAGTGAAGCAGTGAAGGAAATATTTGAACGCGGAAGTCAAGCTTCAGATATATCGATAATCGAAGGTGTTATGGGGATGTTTGATGGCAAAAACCCACTAACAGATGAAGGCAGTACCGCGGATATAGGACGCATCCTAGGTGCTCCGATCGTATTAATTGTCAACATTGCCAGTATGGCTAGAAGCGCCGCTGCAATCGTGAAAGGCTTTCAGCAGTTTGGTCAAGGCGATAGCATTGTCGGTGTTATTGTCAATCGAGCAGGCAGCGAAGGGCATTATAAGATGGTAAAGCAAGCTATCGAGCAGGAATGTGGTGTTCCTGTCCTTGGGTATCTGCCGCGTGATGCGAACATTGAACTTCCTGAAAGGCACTTAGGTCTAGTTCCATCGATTGAGCGAGGCGAGCTCCAACCTTTTTTTGAGTTTTTAGCTGAAAAAGTGACCGCACATATAGATTTGGACCTTTTGTTGGATTTAGCCGCAGCTGAGCCAATAGATTGTAAGCCCGTTTTATTCACTAGCAAAGATCAACTTGAGGTATCGAAACGAGTTAAAATCGCGATCGCCAAAGATGCCGCATTTCACTTTTATTATCCGGAAAATCTGGAGCTGTTAGAGGCGGGGGGGGCGGAATGTGTATTCTTTTCGCCGCTTGCAGGTGAAGTGGTTCCTCTTGATGCGGATGGACTTTACATTGGTGGAGGATTTCCCGAGGAATTCGCGGAGCGATTAGCTGCCGAAGAAGCAGTTAAGTCTTCTGTCCGCAGCCGAATTGAGGAAGGTATTCCGACACTCGCTGAATGCGGTGGATTTATGTTCCTCACGGAACAAATTGTAGATACTGCAGGAAATGAATTTCCAATGGTGGGCATGATCCCCGGAAAAGTCACCATGCAAACCAAGTTAGCAGCGCTAGGTTACCGCGAGGCTGCAGGTGTAGAGGAAAACTTCTTGCTGCCCGCAGGTGAACAGGCTCGCGGCCATGAATTTCATTATTCAACTTTTCAAGCTAATGAGGGTGCGGATGTGAAAGCTGCCTTTCAATCGAAGGGCAGGCTTGGAACCAAAGCAGATGGATATCTCACAGGGAATCTTGTTGCCGGCTATACACATTTGCATTTCGCATCTAATCCGAACATGGTGAAGGAATGGATTCATGCGTGTAAGCAATATCAACAAAGTCGTAAATAACAATGAAACCCCTTAGCTGAGTTAGCTAGGGGGTTTCGTCATGCCATTATTTTATGAATGTTAGAGCTTGATCCGCGATTGAATATTTGTAACGGTCAAGACAGTTGCAAAGGTAATCTTTGCGGCATATCGGACAAGGTTCTTTCATCAATCTATTCAAATCAGTCACTTTGCCGATACCGGTTTCGGAATCTCTTTCGAAGAAAAGACGGCATTTGTTGCGGTCTTTCAGTGAGACAACGACTTCGAAAAGACCATTTTTTTTATTATCACTAACTATTGTTGCATCTACTACCTGCGGATCGTATGCCATTGTAATTCCTCCTAAGAGTTTTGCTTTAGCAAAACTTTCTACGTAAGCTTAAGCATAAACTAGCATTGTCGTATAGGGATCTTTGACCTCGGATCAAAGTCTCACCTCGTTGTTTAGCTTGTGCGCATTAGTATATTATATAAATAAAAAAGATTTAATTCAATAGGAGGACCTACACTGGTGATTATGGACTATTGTGAGCAGGAAATTATCGAAGGGAAGGTACAGCTCCACATCGGACTTCAGTTTGAAGATGAACCTGATTCCTTATATGTAGCGGAGTTAGAGCTGGGAGATAACGGAGTTGTGAGGGAGTGGAAGCTGTTCTTTAACGGATTTGATTGTAATTATACCTTTCGTCCTGCGGAAAGAGATGCGTTAGTCCGTTATGCAGCCGAACAAGGAATCACGATCCAAGAGCATAATGAAGCATGAAAAAAGGAATCATCACCATGCGAATGGTTCAAATTCCTTGATTTGTGTTTATGATTTTGTTTAGTTAGTAATTGTTTCAATGTAGGCATCGTTTTGGTTACGGGGTTGACTCCATGCCAGTGCAGTCGATTGATAGCAGGATCGAGCTTGCCTTCGCGTAAACTTCGTTGTCGATTTTTTTGTGCTTGGGTTCGTGACATTGGGATTCCTCTTTTCCTCTTACAAATTTGATTGTTACTCATGTTAATTGTAATTAATCAGTTACCTAGCTGCAATGGAAAGTTTTCTTATCAATCATATATTCACTTCATTTAGAAAAGGGTGAGGGCTTGCGTATTCAAATTCAACTAGCCGTGTCGGGCGAAATGGTCAAGCAGGATGTACTTGAAATAGCGGAATATAAACTTGGTGAAATGACGGATGAAGAAATCGAAAGTGCGATTGAAATAAAAATCCGCACATGGGTAGATCGAATGGTGCAAGTTGAATGGGAAGTGCTTGAATAACGAAGCAAGGAACGTAGAATATACAGAGCTCCGAAGGAGGTTAAACCCCCTTGGAGCTCTTTGTGTGCAATCTTATGTATGTTTAGTGAACGATGTTGCCTACTCCAGTCTTTTGCAAGGCGTGCTCCCAGCTAGGGTAGTAATACAGGGCATTTTTCATAAGATCAGGATGCAGCTTCTTCACATTTTTTTTGGCTAGCGACTCTCCGGTGTTGTGAAGCTGTACAATGTGGCCTAACACTTCGTCTGCGCTCATGTTTAGCTCCATGGATGTTTCATCTCCTTTCAATAAGAATATAACCCAATACTTGCCATCAGATAGGTAAAATATACATAGAATATAGTGGCGAAGGGCAAAATAAGTAGGCCAAGAGACGAATGGAAAGTCGGTGTCTATCATGAATTGGCCCTCGTTGTCATTGTTTTCTTCGAAGCCGCTGCCGCTCTGCAAAGGGAAGATTAGCGTAGGGGCGATTACGAAAGTATTGCTGCGTGATTTGCCGCCAGGCCGAATCGTTGTTCTTCAGCACCGTGACCTGGATGAAGTCATTGCACAGGAACTCATCGATCGTAAAGTCAAAGCGATCATTAATTGCCAACAAACGATGAGTGGCACGTATCCGACCCAAGGACCCCTGTTGCTGCTGCAGCAGCAAATACCGATTTGGGAAGTGGAATCATCTGCGTTCGAAGCTTTTGAATCGAATAAGGAGATTTCGATTTATGAAGATAGGATCATCGCCGAAGATCAGCATATCTCCTGTACCGCATTTACACGTGAAAATTGGATAAGCTTGCAGCAGCTAGCGAATGATCAATCGTCAAGGCTATTGGAGCAATTTATTGATAATACGTTAACCTATGCAATTCGGGAGAAGCAAGCTGTTATGGAGCCGCTGCCCTCACTACCCTTACGGACGAACTGCGAGGGTAAGTATGTGTTGGTTGTATCCAGAAGGAAGGGATTTAAGAAGGATTTGCTTGCCGCAAAAGCATTTATCTCTAAGGTCAAGCCGATTCTGATTGGGGTAGATGGGGGAGCCGACGCACTGCTGGAGTGCGGTTATCAGCCGGATCTTATTGTAGGCGATATGGACAGCGTGACGGATCGAGCCCTTTTGTGCGGTGCGGAGTTAATTGTCCATGCTTACCCGAATGGAACGGCACCGGGGATGGCTCGTACGAACGCATTAGGGTTATTCGCGCATGTACTGCCTTGCTTCGGAACCAGTGAGGATGCGGCGCTTTTACTCGCCTTTGAGCAGCGGGGGGAGTGGCTAGTTACGGTTGGCGCGCATACCCATATGATTGATTTTCTGGAAAAAGGGAGGGAGGGCATGGGAAGCACGCTTCTTGTTCGGATGAAGGTAGGATCGCGTTTGGTAGATATCAAAAGTATAGGCGCCCTATATAAGCAGCCGTATCTATGGACGAAAGAGGTTGCCACCACTGCTTTTCTTTCACTTTTCTTTATTGCTTTAGGGCTTTTTCAGCTTCACTGGATTTTGAAGCGAGTTGCTCACGTTGTTTGGAAGCTTGGAGGTGAAGGATGAAGCCGTATCTATCCATCATTATTCCAGCTTGGAATGAAGCAAGCACGATTCCGAGTACACTTCAACATTTGTTAAATCAGGCCGACTTTATTAAGAGGGCGGGGATGAGGTTCGAAATTATTGTAGTCGATGATGGCAGCGTCGATAATACCTACGAGGCTGCTTGGCCTTGGGTGGACAAGCTGGTCAAGCATGATCGCCGCCGCGGCAAAGGAGCGGCGATGCAATCAGGTGTCGCCAAGGCACGCGGCGACCTGCTGCTCTTCCTTGACGCCGACCTGCAGGCCACGGCCGGGGAGGCGCTCGTCCTCATCGAGCCGCTGCTGCGGCGCGAAGCGGATATGGCGATAGCGAAGCTGCCGCCGTCCGGCGCCAAAGCAGGCTTCGGCTTGGTCAAGGGCTTGGCCCGCCGCGGTATTCACCGGCTCAGCGGCTATAAGACCGAAGCTCCCTTGTCCGGACAGCGCGCGGTGCGTGCTGATCGGCTTCGGGAGCTTGGAGGGTTCGCGCGCGGCTTCGGCGTGGAAGTCGCGCTAACGATCGATGCGGCGCGGCATGGCCTGCGCATCGTGGAGCTGGACGTGCCCATCACCCACCGTGAAACGGGGCGGGATTGGCACGGGTGTGTTCACCGCGGCAAGCAATTCGCCGCGGTTGGTTTGACACTGCTGACTCGCTGGAAGGAGAGGAAGCGGGTATGGTTCTCATCGGATCGATCATCGATCTGATTGTGCTTGGAGCGGCAGGGTGGTGGATGCTGCCGCACGTAAGGCGCTTTCTGGAGGCCCATGGGCAAGTAGGGCCGAACTATCTTGGCCATACCATCCCTCGCGGGATGGGGGTCGTTCTTTGGTTGCTATTATGGCTTCAGGAGCTGGTTCTTCAAGGCGCTGTAAGGTTAGAATCTTCAGTCTTGATGGGCGGAATTTCATTGCTGAAAGAGCTTAGTTCCCTTGAAGTGAATAATCGGGTATTCACCTTTGCCGCTACATTCATTTTCTTATTAGGTTGGACAGATGATTTAATAGGCAGTAAAGCCATAAAAGGTCTAAAGGGACATTTCCGGTATTGGATGGATACAAAATCTTTATCGATGGGAGCCGTAAAGGCATTAGGCACATTATCGATTGCCACATGGCTTGTATTAACGGTCGAAAACGATCAAACCCCCCTCTGGCAGATGGGGGTTGAGCTTATATTGCTGATACTAATGACGAATACCTTGAACTTGCTTGACGTTCGACCAGGTCGTTCATTAAAAGCATTTTTGGGTAGTACTTGTGCGGTTTTGCTCATGGGCTTGTATGTTTTAGACTTGGAAACGAGTGTGTTTTTTCCAATGATCCCGGTATGCATGGGTGGATTGATGTTATATAACCTTGATATTCGTGGCTTCGGGATGCTTGGTGATGCCGGTTCGAATCTACTTGGTTTTACTTTAGGTTATGGAATCATCATGATCTTGCCTTGGGAAGCACAATGTGTGATTGTTGCTGTAATTGGCTTCCTTCATAAACAAGCGGAGGTGAGTTCCATTACGCAAATGATTGAAAAGAACCGGTTCCTTCATTGGTTAGATCGTTTAGGCCGAACTTGAAAGTTCGGTCTATTTGCGGCGATTAGGTTTAAATCTTGGAGCCACATAATTTCGTTTACGATCACGGAAAAACGTCCATCCTCCAATAAAAGCAACACCTAGGAGAAACAAAATAAGCCCAAGGATAAATTTTCCCCACAGGAGATGACCGTCCGTATCGAATTGAGCGAAAAAGGCATCCTTCATGGCAAGGAACCCATAGGTGGCTGTCAAACCAGGAATAACGAGAAGAAGAATAGCAATAAATCGATAAAATGGCGCTCTCATAGCTGCTCCTTACTTTGCATGATACATGTTTTATATCATCATACTCTGAATCTGTTAGTGTGTCTAATTCACAAATAAGACTATGATTTGGTGACCAAAAAAGGGTAATATAATAGAGAGAAGTGTATACATATGAGGTAGTGAACGCTTAATAGGGAGGAAATACATAATGAGTGAACATAGATATGATGTCGTAGTTCTTGGTGGTGGTATTGGAGGTTATACCGCGGCTATAAGGGCTGCACAATTAGGGAAAACTGTGGCTATCGTGGAAAGGGACAAGCTTGGAGGCACTTGTTTACATCAAGGCTGTATTCCAAGTAAATCTCTCCTTCGGAGTGCTGAAGTATACGCAACAATGAAGAAAAGTGAGGAATATGGCATTTCTGCGGAGTCCATTGAGGTGAAGTTTGACAGTGTGCTTAACCGTAAACAACGTATTGTTGATCAACTGCATCAAGGGCTGCAATTTCTGATGAAGAAAAATAAAATTACGGTCCATTACGGCAATGGCCGAATTATTGGACCTTCTATCTTTTCACCACGCAGCGGTGCTGTTTCTGTAGAGAAAGAAGACGGGGATATCGAAACGCTTCTATCGAGTAATTTGATCATTGCTACAGGTTCCAGACCGCGTAGTTTACCAGGTTTAGAGATCGATGGTACCTATATTTTAACAAGTGAAGACGCTTTGCGTATGGAGAGCCTTCCGAAGTCAATCATTATTGTCGGTGGCGGTGTGATTGGCGTAGAATGGGCTTCGATGCTGAGCGATTTCGGCGTAGCGGTTACCATAGTCGAGCAGGATAAACGATTAGTGAGCTTAGAAGATGCGGATATTTCGAAAGAGCTAGAGCGCTTGTTTAAGAAACGCGGCATTAACCTAGTTACCGGAGCAAAAGTGCTTCCTGATTCCGTGAAGGTGACGGAAGGCAGTGTTACTTTACAAGCGGACAAGCAAGGGGAGATCGTTGAATTAACGGCAGATAAGGTGCTTGTTTCTGTTGGACGTATAGCCAATATTGAGGGAATCGGGCTTGAAAATACAGATATTAAAATAGATAAAGGTGTCATTCGTGTGAATCGGTTCATGCAAACGACGGAATCACATATCTATGCGGTTGGCGACGTTATTGGAGGACTCATGTTGGCGCATATGGCCGGTCATGAAGGGATTTTGGCAGCTGAACACCTGGCTGGTCAAACTCCGCATGAATTGCAAGCGCATCTCGTTTCAAGATGTACGTATACAAGACCGGAGATAGCTAGTGTTGGTTGGACCGAACAACAGGCTGTCGACCAAGGACACAAAGTGAAAATTGGCAAATTCAGCTTCAAAGGGATTGGAAAAGCACTTGTTTATGGAGATACAGATGGCTTTGTAAAAGTTATAGCAGATAGCGAAACGAATGACATTCTGGGTGTACACATGATTGGACCGAATGTGACTAACAGCATATCCGAAGCAGCACTTGCACAAGTACTGAATGCGACCCCTTGGGAAGTGGGCCAAACCATTCATCCTCATCCAACTTTGTCGGAAGCTTTAGGAGAAGCGATGCTGGCCGTCGATGGGATTGCAATTAGCGGATAAAAATTGTAATCATAAACATTTGCGTTTATAATAAGCATATAGAGTCAAGTACTAGGACCAGGTAATAAATTTATGTGGTACCTAAAATTTCTAAAGGAGGCAACCTCCATGTCTATTGGTCAACTATATAAACATAGAAGTTTAGGTTTGTCTGACGACGAAGCCGTACGTATGTATACAGTCATGAGTCTTGCAGCTAAATATGATGAGCGAGCTTTCATGCTTCAACGTGCAGGTAAAATACCTTTTCACGTATCTGGAATGGGACAATATGCTGGTCAGGTAGGGATGGCTTTTGCGATGAAAGCTCAAAAAGATTATTTCTTGCCCTATTATCGTGACTATGCGTTTGTACTATCGGTAGGCATGACAGTGAGGGATTTAATGCTTGCGGTTTTTTGCAAAGCAGAAGACGTCAACAGCGGTGGAAGACAAATGGCTGGTCACTTTGGCGATAAGAAAAATCATATAGTCACAGGGTCGTCCCCTGTTACGACTCAAGTGCCGCATGCTGCAGGTATCGCGCTTGCTGCCAAAATGAAAAAGCAAGACTTCGTCACATTTGTTTCCTTCGGTGAAGGCTCCAGCAATCAGGGGGATTTCCACGAGGGTTGTAATTTCGCGGGTGTACATAAGCTTCCTGTTATTTTCGTTTGTGAAAATAATCAATACGCGATTTCCGTTCCTCTTCATAAACAAGTGGCAGGAAAAATCGCGGATCGTGCGCTGGGATATGGTTTCCCGGGTATTCAAGTAGATGGCAGCGATGTATTAGAAATGTATCGGGTGACGAAGGAAGCAAGAGAAAGAGCAGCTCGTGGCGAAGGTCCGACGCTCATCGAAATGATTTCTTATCGACTCATGCCTCATTCAACGTCGGATGATGACATGCTGTACCGGACGAAAGAAGAAGTTGAACAGAACCGTCAAAAAGATGGCATCCTTAAATTCAAAGAATATTTAATGGAATGCGGACTATGGAGTGAAGATCAGGATCGTGACCTTCAGGAACGGCAAAAGCAAGAGATTAATGAAGCTACAAAGTATGCGGATCTCGCGCCTTATCCGAAACCGGAAGATACGCTCCTTCATGTTTACGCGGAAGGAGATGACCAATAAATTATGGCTGTAATTACATATTTGGAAGCAATCCGCTCTGCCATGCAGGAGGAAATGCAGCAGGATGATAACGTCTTCGTACTCGGTGAAGATGTTGGTAAAGGTGGTGTGTTGAACACGACCAAAGGTCTGCGTGATTTGTTTGGTGAGGAGCGTGTTCTAGACACGCCACTAGCGGAGTCTGCCATTGTAGGCGTGGCTATTGGTGCGGCGATGTATGGGATGAAACCGATCGCCGAAATTCAGTTTGCTGATTTCATCTTCCCAGCAACGAATCAAATTCTTAGCGAAGCGGCTAAGATTCGCTATCGTTCTAATAATGACTGGACATGCCCAATCGTCATTCGTGCTCCCTATGGTGCGACCGGAGCAGGCGCCTTATATCATTCCCAATGTCCGGAATCTGTTTTCTTCGGCACGCCGGGTGTTAAGATCGTAGCTCCTTCGAATCCTTATGATGCTAAGGGGCTGCTGAAGGCAGCAATCCGAGACGCAGATCCTGTGTTATTCTTCGAGCACAAGAAGTGCTATCTGGCGCTGTCCGCAGACGTACCGGATGAAGATTATATCGTGCCGATCGGCAAGGCCGACATCAAGCGCCAAGGCACAGACATTACGGTCATCGCCTACGGTATGGTTGTAAATTATGCACTACAAGCAGCTGAAGAGCTTGCGAAGGAAGGCATTTCCGCACACGTACTCGACTTGCGCTCCCTGCAGCCTCTAGACAAAGAGGCTATCTTGGAAGCCGCTAGGAAGACGGGCAAAGTGCTCATCGCTCATGAAGACAACAAAACAGGCGGTGTTGGTGCTGAAGTGTCAGCGATTATCGCCGAAGAAATGCTGTTCGAGCTTGATGCACCTATCGCAAGACTTTGCGGCCCTGATGTTCCGGCAGTGGGCAGCAATCCACCGATGGAGAAATTTTTCCTGCTCAATGCAGATAAGCTGAAGGATGCCATGCACCAGCTTGCAATGTTCTAATTTACACATCTAAATTTACACATCTAATTTCCTTTCATTGATCATTTCCTGAACTAGGAGGTACACCCATGAACCAAACCAACAGCCGACTAACCGAGGTTACGGTCCCGCATCTAGCGGAGAGCCTCGTTTCGGCTACAATAGGCAAATGGCTCAAGAAGCCTGGCGATTATATCGAGCAATACGATGTAATTTGTGAGCTTTTCACTGAGAAAGTGAACACGGAAATGCCTTCACCAATTGAAGGCACACTTGTAAAAATTATTGTCGGCGATGGCGAAACAGCTGCTGTTGGAGAAGCCATTTGTTTGATTGAAGAGCCCGGGGCAGGCTTAGCGAACGGATCATCAACCGCAGGAGCTTCAGCTGCTAGTCAAGCTGGAGCCGCGATTGCGGAAGACTCAGACCAAAGCATGCGTGGTCGTTATTCACCAGCTGTACACCGGCTTGCACAAGACAATCGCGTAGATTTGTCTCGTGTTGCAGGAACGGGGCTTGGCGGAAGGATTACACGTAAGGACGTTGAGCAATTCATCGCCTCCGGTGGAGCCAATGCAGCTCCTGCAGCCGTGCAAACGAATCAATCGGCAGCTGCTGTTGCTCTTCAAACCGCTGAACCAGCTGAGTCGCAGCAGGCTCACCAGCCTGTTCGCAGCTCCGGCATCCATTTATCCGCCAATCCGCAAACGCCGCTGATTGAAGCGGAAGGACATTCATTAGACGCTCGCAATGAGCATTTCATTGATGTTACGCCAATGCGCAATGCCATTGCTTCAAAAATGCGCCAGAGTGTAACAGAAATTCCGCATGCTTGGACAATGATTGAGGTCGATGTAACGAATCTTGTTGTTCTGCGGAATAAAGTGAAAGACGAGTTTATGCGCCGAGAAGGCATTAACTTAACGTACTTGGCATTCATGCTGAAAGCGGTTGTCAATGCCATTAAGGATTACCCGATCATTAACTCCGTCTGGGCCGTCGATAAAATTATCGTGAAACGCGATATTAACATTTCGTTGTCCGTAGGAACGGAAGATTCGGTCTTGACGCCGGTTATCAAAAAAGCGGATCAAAAAAATATCGCAGGACTTGCCAGAGAAATTGATGAATTGACGAAGAAAACACGCGCGGGGAAATTATCGTTGAATGATATGGTTGGCGGGACATTTACTGTAAATAATACAGGCTCCTTCGGTTCGATTCTGTCTTATCCGATCATCAACTACCCACAAGCAGCTATAGTGACCTTCGAATCGATTGTGAAGAAGCCTGTCGTTATTCAAGATATGATTGCGGTTCGTTCGATGGTTAACCTTTGTCTTTCACTGGATCACCGTATTCTTGACGGTGTCATCTGTGGTAGGTTCCTACAGAGAGTGAAAGAAAATTTAGAAAGTTATAACGCGGATACAAAGATTTATTAAACTATGAATCAAAAAATAATCCCGCAGTAAACAATATGCTTGATAACAGCATCGTGATCAACATAAGGTAAATCACGATTTTAAACCAACGCTTATTCTGTAACAATGAAGATTCACTCCTTTTTCGTGAAAAAGCTTGTACGGTTTTATTGTAACTCATAGTGTGTATCGGAGGAAAGTACATGATTCAGCAAAATCGTTTGGTGGAAGAGTTCATCTCCCTTGTGCAAGTTGACAGCGAGACGCGATTTGAGCAAGAGATTTGTGTTGTTCTTAAAGAAAAGTTCAGTCGTTTAGGGTTGCATGTCGTGGAAGATAATTCGATGGCGAAAAGCGGTCACGGATCAGGGAATTTGATCTGTACACTTGAAGCAACCGACAGCAACGCAGCTATTCCGACCATTTTCTTCACTTCTCATATGGATACGGTAGCTCCTGGGAAAGGTATCAAGCCGCAAATTGGCGATGATGGCTATATCCGCAGCGACGGTACGACGATTCTAGGCAGCGATGACAAAGCGGGTATCGCGGCGATGATCGAAGGCATACAAGTGTTAAAAGAGCAAAACATCCCACATGGCCGCATTCAATTCGTTATTACGGCAGGGGAAGAGAGCGGTCTGAAAGGCGCACGCGCCATGGATCGCAGCGTTATGGAAGCAGAGTTCGGCTTCGCACTTGATTCGAACGGCAGCATTGGCGATATTGCGACAGCGGCGCCTGGACGTGCAGAAATTGAAATTATATTCCACGGAAAGTCTGCTCATGCCGGTGTCAATCCTGAAGATGGCATAAGTGCCATCCAAGTAGCGAGTAAAGCGGTTTCGCGTATGTCGCTCGGTCGAATTGATAGCGAAACTACTGCGAATATTGGCAGTTTCTCAGGAGTAGGTCCTTTGAACGTGGTATGCGATAAGGTGAAGATGGAAGCGGAAGCACGCAGCATTGTTCAGCACAAACTGGAAGCGCAAATCGCCGCAATGAAAGAAGCTTGCGAATCAGCAGCAGCTGATGCTGGCACCACTTGTGAGTTTAATGCGGATATTGTATATGCCTCCTATATGCACGATGACTCTGCTCCGATTGTACAATTGACCGCTAGAGCACTCTCAACCCTTGGATTGACAGCTCGAACATTCCATTCCGGTGGCGGCAGTGATGCTAATATCTTTAACGGAATGGGCATTCCAACGGTTAATCTCGCTGTTGGTTATCTTGAAATTCATACAACCAAAGAACATATTGCCATCAGTGATTTAGTCAAAACGGCTGAATTACTCGTTGCTCTTGTGAAGGAAGCTGCGAAAGTTTAATTCACCTCTTTTCTAAAGAACCGATTAGTCTGCCAAAGTCATGGCATGGCTGGTCGGTTTTTTTACACGATCTCATCTACTCCCAATTTCGCCCTCGAGTCGCATAGACTCTGATTTATTTTTACTCCTTACACGCGTTATATGGGGTAAAACTAAGTGATTCCTCATATGCTTCGAGTAAGACACGTCCAGGAAGGGGAAACTGGCTTGATGATACGGGATGAGGGCATAGTTGCGGATATTATTTCGGTCAGAGAGGGAATACAGTTTGTCACAGTATCGATGCGGAACGGTGAGTTAGAGCGCGCTGTACACTACACGGATACATTACCTTTGTTAACTCCAGGGGACGTGGTTGACTTAAATGTAACAGCCATGAAGCTGAGGTTAGGTTCAGGGGGATTTCATATCGTAATATCCATTCGTGACCGAGGATTGGATCATCGTTCAGCTACATCATCAAATGGACATATTATGAAGCTCAAATATACCCCGATGCAGCGAAGTGTGTTCGCTATTGAAGAGCCGGCCAGCTCGTTTCATTCTTCGTTTCAAGGTGATATGAATCTAGAGGGGATGCCCGTCTTGCTAGGAGAATTGCACAGTATGCTGCCTGTAGTGATGTGCTGGCTCAGATATCGACATCAACAAAGAAAATCATCTGATCGTGCTTTGGAGGTCGCCTATATCATGACAGATGGGGGTGCTCTTCCACTTGCATGGAGTGAGCATGTGGCCATACTCGAGGGGATGGAATGGCTTAAAACCTCCATTACTTATGGTCAAGCCTATGGAGGTAAGGTGGAGGCGGTTAATAAATTTAGCGCATTAGTTGCAGCGAAGCATGTAGTCAAAGCAGATATCAGTCTTGTAACCATGGGTCCAGGCATCGTGGGAACGAATACCCGATACGGTTTTTCAGGTCTTGAGGTTGGTGAACTCGTAAATGCCGTATACGCTCTTGGTGGGATTCCAGTGGTCATCCCCAGAATTTCTTTTGCTGATCCGAGGACTCGGCATCAGGGCATAAGTCATCATACACTTACTGCGCTGCAGCTGGCAGCTAGATGTCCGGCGGTAGTACCTCTCCCACTTTTGGAGACGAATGAAAGTGCTGTCGTACAGAAACAAGCGCAGAATCTGCAGCTGCATCAAATTATAGCTATGCCGAGCCCATCGATAGCGGAAATCGCTGAAGCTTGTTCCCAGTATCCACTGCCCATTACCTCGATGGGAAGGGGACTATCGCAGGACCCAGCTTATTTCCAAGCGATTTGTGCGGCTGCGGATTGTGCAAGCCAGCTACATAATCCACTAATGTAATTGAATTCCCACCTTGCTGCAGCATGAGCTGCAATTGACGTTTGATTTCCCATGCCTTCCCTACAAGACGAATTTGACGGTCGGTTACATAGCTCTTCATATCCATTTTCCTCTTTTCAGGTAAAATTTTGATATAATGAACGATATGCGTAAATGGGACAAGTTAGACCAACTTTAACAAGAAGAGGTGTTCGTATGACATTACACAAAAAATTCGAAGAAAAAACCATCAAGACTGAATCTATTTTCAAAGGAAAAATCATTTCGCTGCAGGTGGATCATGTTCTATTACCTAATGGGGAATCCGCAACACGTGAAATCGTAAAGCACCCTGGCGCTGTGGCTGTGATTCCGCTGCTAGGGGATAAAATGATCGTTGTGGAACAGTATCGAAAACCGCTGGAGAAAAGTCAGGTCGAGATCCCGGCCGGTAAGCTGGATGCAGGGGAAGAGCCGCTAAAGGCAGCTTTACGCGAATTAGAGGAAGAAACGGGCTTTCGGACGGAAAATATCAGGCTGGTCAGCTCCTTTTATACCTCTCCAGGTTTCGCGGATGAAATCATTCATCTCTATATCGCAGAAGATTTGGTGAAGGGCGAAGCGAATCCGGATGAGGATGAATTCCTGGAATGCGAAGCGATCACATTGGAACAAGCTCAGCATTACATACGTGAAGGGCGAATTAGCGATGCTAAGACGATTATGGCTGTTTATGCTTGGCAGCTGTACCTTTTAACGGGTCAAATCTAAATGAAAGCTTATTATGTTGATCTCCATATTCACATAGGTCGATCAGAGAAGGGCCAAGCGGTGAAGATCAGCGCTGCGAATGACCTGACTTTCTTCAATATTGCTCAGGAAGCTGCCGTCAGAAAAGGAATGGAGATCATCGGGATAATCGATTGCCACTCGCCTTCTGTACAGGATGACATCATGACTTACTTGGATCGGGGCGAGATGGTGGAGCTGGAGGGCGGTGGCATCCGGTATCAGGACACAACGATTATGCTGGGCAGTGAAATAGAGGTGCGCGATCCAGGCATGGGCCCGGCCCATTTGCTTGCCTATATGCCTAATCTGAAAGCGATGCAGGGGTTCACTCAATGGATGAAGGGTCACATGAAAAATGTGGAGCTAAGCTCTCAACGCATTTATGTACCTGCTCACGTACTTCAAGAAGAAGTGCTCGGCAGGGGTGGCATCCTTATACCCGCGCATATTTTCACTCCGCACAAAAGTGTGTACGGAAGTGCATCCTCTAAGATGGAGCACCTTCTTGATCTTAAGGGCATCTCTGCTGTTGAACTTGGTCTAAGTGCTGATTCCGATATGGCTGGTTTAATTTCGGAGCTTGATCCGTTCACATTCGTTACGAACTCAGATGCGCATTCCCTTGGCAAAATCGGTCGTGAGTACAACGAGATGAAGCTGGCTGCCCCTACGTATGAAGAACTCGTTAAAGCGCTGCATCGTCAAGAGGAACGCGGTATAATAGCCAACTATGGCCTTAATCCACGACTTGGTAAATACCACCGAACCTATTGCAGCTTATGCGAATCCGTTCTGGATGAAAGTGAAACGACCGTACAACGCTGTGCCGACTGTGGCAGCAATAAAATCATCAGAGGAGTCATGGATCGGATCCTGAACTTAGCGGACCGTGAAAAGGCTTATCTCCCGTCTTTTCGACCTCCGTACCAATTTCAGGTTCCGCTAGAATTTATCCCAGGCCTAGGGCCTAAAAAGCTTGATCAACTGCTTCGCCGCTTCGGAACGGAAATGAATGTGCTGCATCGCACGACACCAGATGAGCTTGCAAGTGAGATTGGTGAAGAAATTGCTGCTTATATTGTAAAAGCGCGAGAAGGCACCTTACAGCTTGAGGTTGGCGGTGGGGGTAAGTACGGCAAAGTTAAAAATCGTTCATAGTTTCCAGCACTCGCTCATAAGCTTGTCTTTGTAGAGGTTGACACAAGGAAGGAGCTGCGAGATGAATAGGAACCTAACGATGAAACAATATATGAAGGATAATTTGCCGCTATTTATATTCGTCTCCGTACTTTTCATCATAGGGGTCGTGTTCGGCGCCGTGATGGTGAATGCACTTTCTTTGGAACAAAAGCAAGAAATGACTCGTCATTTGGGTAGTTTCTTTCATGAAATTAATGAAGGCGCTGAGTTTGACAGCAGGCAATCGTTCGTTCAAGCTTTCGGCATGCATATGAAGTGGATTTTGTTGATATGGCTCTTTGGTTTGTCTATTGTCGGGCTGCCATTGATTCTCGTTTTAGACTTTCTCAAAGGTGTGCTAATTGGGTTTACGGTTGGGTATCTTGTCGGTCAAATGTCATGGAAGGGCATGTTATTTGCACTTGTTTCCGTTGCGCCGCAGAACCTCATTGTTATTCCAGCTATCTTATTCTGCAGTGTAGCTGCCATGGCGTTCTCTATCTATATGATCAAAAATCGCTTTATGAGCCGTAATGGAAACATATACCAGCCCTTTATGCGCTATACAAC
This sequence comes from Paenibacillus sp. V4I9, assembly GCF_030817295.1. Taxonomy (NCBI): domain Bacteria; kingdom Bacillati; phylum Bacillota; class Bacilli; order Caryophanales; family Paenibacillaceae; genus Paenibacillus; species Paenibacillus sp. V4I9. The sequence continues at coordinate 4,519,232 of NZ_JAUSZE010000001.1, read as the reverse complement.
GCTGACACTCCTGATGGGGGTATTCCTTCTTGGAGCAGCGCTTTGGGAAGGATATATGTCACAATTGATGATGAGATGGGTAACACCTATGCTTGTTGGCCTATATGGATAACAGATCCACTTATGTTTCTGTTTGACTTTGTCAGTCAGCTCCCCCTATAATAAAAAGAGTGGCTAAAACTGGGCTTGGATGCCCACCTTTCTGAGGGGGAGGCATATGGAAGCAAGGATCGAGAAGATTAAGCAGCAATTGCAATCCCAAGGGTACAAACTAACCCCTCAACGGGAAGCGACAGTACGCGTACTTTTAGAGAATGAACAAGATCATTTAAGTGCTGAAGATGTGTTTATGCTTGTGAAGGACAAGGCCCCAGAGATCGGACTGGCAACAGTTTACCGAACTTTAGAGCTCCTGAGTGAGCTGCATGTCTTGGAGAAAATGAATTTTGGCGACGGAGTCGCGCGTTACGATTTACGTGACGATAGTACACGTCATCATCACCATCACTTAATCTGCGTGCAATGCGGAGCCGTGGATGAAATTATGGAAGATTGGCTTGGACCTTTGGAAGAACGGTTAGAGCAAGATTTTCATTTTCAAGTGCTAGATCATCGACTTGATTTTCAAGGTATATGCTATCGCTGTAACGATCGAGGAAAACCGGACTCATTGGACAAATCTAAAATAACAGTTTCGGAATAGAAGCTGTTTATACAATGAAAATGCCTGTAAGCACAGCTAGTGCATACAGGCATTTTTGTGTTCTTTTCATATACTAGCTAATAAGAAAGCCGGATACTTACTCACATAATTAGCGTAGAAGCATGGCACATTATGCTTAGGATAATAAGGAAGAAGGTAGTAACTATGACTCAGCAACCTATTGTAGTCGGGGTTCCTAAAGAAATTAAAAACAATGAAAACAGAGTAGCTTTAACGCCTGGAGGAGCGGGTATGCTCTTGGCGGCAGGACATCAAGTGTTTGTTGAATCTGGAGCTGGTGTTGGCAGTGGCTTTGGGGATGAGGACTATGTTCGTGAAGGCGCCGTTATTGTCGTGGATGCTGCTGAGGTATGGGCTCACAGTGATATGATTATGAAAGTTAAGGAACCATTACCAGCAGAGTATGGTTATTTCCGGGAAGGGCAGATGTTGTTCACTTATTTGCATTTGGCTGCAGCAGGAGATTTGGCCGAACATTTGCTTAGCAAGAAAGTGACAGGGATTGCCTACGAAACGATTCAACTTCCGAATGGCTCACTGCCGCTTTTGACACCGATGAGTGAAGTTGCTGGCCGGATGTCGGTACAAATCGGCGCCCACTTTTTGGAAAAGTTCTATGGGGGACGCGGAATTTTATTGGGTGGTGTACCTGGTGTGCCGCCTGCGGATGTCATTATTTTGGGCGGAGGGATCGTTGGAACGAATGCGGCCAAAATGGCGCTCGGTCTTGGAGCTAATGTTGTAATTATTGAACGGAGTGCCGATCGGATGAGAGCTCTGGACGATATATTCGGGGGAAGACTGCGAACATTGATGTCTAATCCTCATAATATTGCGAGTGCTGTACAGAAGGCGGATTTATTAATTGGCGCTGTTCTTATTCCTGGAGCTAGAGCTCCGAGATTAGTAACGGAAGCTATGGTTCAAAGCATGAAGCCAGGTGCTGTGATTGTGGATGTTGCCGTGGACCAAGGTGGATCGATTGAAACGATTGACCGTGTGACAACGCACAGCAATCCCACTTATGAGAAACATGGCGTGCTTCATTATGCTGTTGCCAATATGCCTGGTGCCGTTCCGAGAACTTCAACTCTTGGGTTAACTAATGTGACGATACCTTATGCAATGGAGCTTGCCAATAAAGGTTTTATACAAGCCGTAGCTGCCAATTACGCATTACAATTAGGAGTGAATACGTACAAGGGGAGTGTAACGCATCCGGCAGTGGCTGAAGCTCTAGGCATGCCGTATGTGAAGTTGTCCGATCTGTCATAATCAGAGACCAAGCCTCATATCCTGATCATAAAAAGGGGATAGAAATGGGGACTGGCTATGATATTTTCATATCGAAAACTCGTTGTTCGCTTACGTTTTATTTTACTTTTTATGACTTTGACTGTGATTCTATATCAAGTTATGCTTGTACTAACAGGTTGGATTCAACCTGTGAACAAGTATAGAACACCAACGGGAAAGTCCGTTAAGGTGTTTGACCAACACGAGCATGCTTCCGTTTCGGATACAGGTACAATGAGCGACCGTTTGCGTTTATTTTATTGGTATGGGGAATAAAGAAAGCGTAAAAAAGAGGAGTTCGCACTGGAATCGTTGAATGCTAGTCGGTATGAAGATATGGCATGATAACGAAGGAGTATATCGGCATGATGACGAATGACCTGCAATCCTTCATTCGATTTTTGTCAGTTGAACGGGGATTATCGCGGAATACGCTGGAATCCTATGAGAGAGACCTACAACATTTTGTTGATTATCTACAACAGCAAGGCATCAAGGCTTGGAGAGATTCAGGTAAAACTCACATTGCAGGATACCTATCGCAGTTGAAAATGCTCGGACGAGCATCGGCAACCTTGTCTCGCAATATGGTTTCCATTCGAGCACTTTATCAATATTTAGTGAAAGAACGGGTAATGGATTCAGATCCAAGTATTTATGTAGATGCCCCTAAGTTGGAAAAAAAGCTTCCTAAAGTGCTGACGATTGGAGAGGTAGAGAAGCTCCTCGAAGCACCACATACTGAGCTTGTAAGCGGCGCGCGTGATAAGGCCATGCTGGAACTGCTCTATGCGACTGGGATTCGAGTATCGGAGCTCATTTCTCTGAATGTAACAGATATCAATTTGCAGATGGGCTTCATCCGCTGTATGGGGAAAGCAGATAAAGAACGTAATATTCCACTGAGCTCAATCGCCATTCGGTGTTTAACGACCTATATACATAATTATCGGATGAAGTTGTTGAAAAAAAAGGTGGATGAAGAAGCCTTATTTATCGGTCATTTGGGAACAAGGATGACAAGGCAAGGGTTTTGGAAGATTTTGAAAAAATATGCAAATGAGATGAATATCACGAATGAGATAACACCTCATGCCTTAAGGCATTCCTTCGCTGCCCATTTAATTGAAAATGGTGCAGATCTGAGATCGGTTCAAGAAATGCTAGGACATTCCGATATTTCCTCGACACAAATGTATGTTCAAGTCACCAAGCTCAAAATGAAAGACGTTTACAACCTTGCACACCCAAGAGCGAAATTGTAACCTCACAGCGGCATTTCCCCTAGGGGGAGGCTGCTGTTTTGCATTCATAGAGTGGAAGTGAGATAATCGAGGGTGGATGACATTAGGAATTGATTTGGAGGGACAAGAGTGCGCTTTGAACGTATATGTTTAATTGTATTGGATAGCGTAGGCATCGGCGAATTACCGGATGCCAAGCAGTTTGGCGATAGTGGCGCTCATACACTAGGACATATTGCAGAGAAAGTAAACGGATTTGCACTCCCTAATTTACAACGAATGGGACTAGGGAGCATAGCTGATATTAAAGGGATTCCTGGAACAGATTCACCAGAAGGATATTATGGAAAAATGGCTGAGGTGTCGGTTGGGAAAGACACGATGACTGGACACTGGGAATTGATGGGGCTTCGAATGACTACGCCATTTAATGTATTCCCCGATGGATTTCCAGAAAAATTAATTTCTCAATTTGAGCAGGAGACAGGGCGTAAGGTCATTGGAAATAAGCCGGCCTCAGGCACTGAAATTTTAGATGAGCTCGGAGAAGAGCAGATGAAAACAGGGGCTTGGATCGTTTATACATCTGCTGATAGTGTATTTCAATTAGCTGCGCATGAAGACATCATTCCGCTAGAAGAGCTGTATCGGGCATGCAAGATTGCCAGAAGGTTGACCATGCAGGATGAGTTTGCGGTAGGCAGAGTAATTGCAAGACCGTATCTCGGGGAGCCTGGTGCTTTCAAACGTACTCCGAATCGGCATGATTATGCCGTGAAGCCGCCAGCGCCTACTGTCATGAATTATTTGAAGGATGCTGGATTTGATGTGATTGCGATTGGGAAAATTAATGATATTTTTGATGGTGAAGGTGTTACGAAAGCCACATCAACAAAAAGTAATCTAGATGGTATTCAGAAGACAATAGAGGTATTGGGCACCTCGTATAAAGGACTGGCTTTTACGAATCTTGTAGACTTTGACTCGCTGTTTGGGCATCGACGTGATCCTGAGGGATATGGAAGATCACTGGAGGAATTTGATGCTTATGTGCCTCAGCTCAAAGCGGGTCTAGGGCCGAAGGATCTATTAATCCTTACAGCGGACCATGGCAATGATCCTGTGCATCCGGGAACCGACCATACGCGCGAATATGTTCCTATTTTGTTATACAGCCCAAGCTTCCAGTCACCTGCTTCGCTTGGTATCCGCGGAACCTTCGCTGATCTGGGAGCGACCATTGCAGATAATTTTGGCGTGAGTGCAACCGATCAAGGCGAGAGCTTCTTACATCTTTTAAAATAAATAATTACGTAATACTCAGTTTATGTGAACTGAGATCGCTTAGGAGGAATCTATCCATGTCCGATACGTCCATGATTCAAAAGATTCAAGAAGCAGCTGCATTTATTAGCAAGGAAACGAATATTAAACCCCAAATTGGACTGATTCTAGGTTCAGGTCTCGGCGTTCTTGCTGATCTTATTGAGCAGCCTATTGTTGTAGACTACTCGAGAATCCCTCATTTCCCTGTGTCTACCGTGGAAGGGCATGCTGGGGAATTGGTCGTTGGTACGATTCAAGGCAAGCAAGTGTTAGTGATGAAAGGCCGTTTTCATGCTTACGAAGGCTATGGCGCGGAAACGGTTTCTTTTCCAGTAAGAGTGATGAAAGAACTAGGTGTAGAAACGTTGATCGTAACGAATGCAGCTGGTGGAATTAATGAATCCTATCAGGTTGGCGATCTTATGGTCATAAGTGATCATCTGAATTTGACATACCGCAATCCGCTCATCGGTCCGAATGATTCTGCTTTAGGTGTTCGTTTTCCTGATATGTCGGAAGCTTACAGCAAACGTCTACGTAAATTAGCGCACGAAGTTGCGGCTTCACAGAACTTCCACTTACAAGAAGGCGTCTATGTGGGACTCCTCGGTCCTAATTATGAAACTCCTGCTGAGATTCGCATGTTCCGCACACTTGGCGGCGATTCCGTTGGTATGTCGACGGTACCTGAAGTGATTGTAGCACGTCATGCAGGAATCGAAGTGCTTGGTTTCTCCTGTATTTCAAATATGGCATCAGGTATTTTGGACCAGCCACTCTCCCATGCAGAAGTGATGGAAACGACGGAGAAAGTAAAACCTAAGTTTTTGAAATTAGTACTAGGCATTATTGAAACACTTTAACTAGAAGAGGAGAACAAAATGGAACTGACTTACATAGAGAAAATTAAAGAAGCAGCGAGCTTTATTGAGCAGCGTTTAGGCAGTGTTAAGCCAGTTATCGGATTAGTTTTGGGATCAGGATTGGGAGACATGGCTAATCAGGTTGAGCAGCCCATAGCAATCGATTATAGCGAGGTTCCTCATTTTCCCGTTTCAACTGTTGAAGGACATGAAGGTCGTTTTGTTGCAGGTACACTAGAAGGTAAGCAAGTCATCGTAATGCAGGGGCGTTTTCATTATTATGAAGGCTACGATATGAAAAAGGTTGTATTTCCTGTTTACGTTATGAAAGCCATTGGCGTTCAGACGGTTGTGATGACGAACGCGGCAGGCGGCATGAATCGAGATTTTAAAGCAGGAGATCTAATGGTCATTAGCGACCATCTGAACATGACGGGAGATAACCCGCTTATCGGGCCTAACCATTCTGAGCTCGGTGTTCGTTTCCCGGACATGTCGGAAGCGTACAACCGCGAATACCGCAAGCTGGCTCATGCGCTGGCACAAACGGTCGTAGGAGAAGATGGTGTGCCGCTGAAGCTGCAGGAAGGGGTCTATGCGGGGATTACAGGACCGACCTACTGTACGCCAGCTGAACTTACGATGTTAGCCCGTATCGGTGGCGACGCGATTGGCATGTCTACGGTGGGAGAAGTTATTGCAGCGCGTCATACAGGTCTTAAGGTATTAGGGATTTCGTGTATTACCGATATGGCGATAGGTGAAGAACTAGAACCATTGACGCATGAGCAGGTTGTGGCTGTAGCCAATCGGACGAAACCGAAGTTCATTGCTCTTGTTAAGGCCTTTGTTCGCGAGGTCCGTCTGGGATAATTTGGCTATATTTTTTATGAACTTTTAATGAATATAAGATCCTGTAGACCTATGAATTCAGATGAAGTCATGCTAAAATATAGTTAATTAGAACTATATTAGAGGGTGCCGTAGATACGGATACCCCTTCCATAACAAGGATGTGATGGAGCATGTCAGTCCAACAATTAATGGTTGCTAACTGTCCTAGATGCGGGAAAGTGTTCCAGAAAAATTTGCGAAATCAATGTTCAGATTGCAGCAGCACCATGGATTCCATGCTCACGAGCAGTCTTGAATTTCTACGTAAAAATCATCGCTCAACGAATACGCAATTCAGCGAAGCGACAGGTGTTTCACACGAGCAAATGCATACTTGGATCAAAGAGGGAAAGCTGCTGCTATCAGATTATCCAAATTTGAACTATCCTTGTGCTTCTTGCTCGAAACCTATTCGTGGGCAAAAACTGTGCCCGGATTGCGCGTACCGAATAAATCGGGATATTAGAGAATTGAAAGAGAAAGGCCGATCTTTTCAACCACTTCTTAGAGAAAAACAAACAGCATCTGCTGGAGGTTTCCAAATACGTGAACGACTTAGTGGTGTGTAATATATAACAAAATGGGCAATAGTAATGGTGATATCCCCCGCTAAGGGGGATGTTTTTACGAAAGTCTCATTCACAATTTCGTCACAAAATATTCAAGGATTCGCCACTGACTATGTATGGGATTGTCTTAAGATGTTAGGTAGAATAGATGAAGTGAACACATTATGAGGGGGATATGCATGCAAAAGTGGATTTTCTTTGTGTTATTTATACTTGCGGGCGCATTGGGGCTGGGAGTCCTCTTTCAAGATATTTCTGACCGCCAAGTGGCTAAGGAAGCTGAGGCTGCCGCTGGCAAAAGTCAACAGCTTAAAATTGTAGCTTCTAACTGGCAGTTCGATTCAGTGGATTATACGATTAAAAGTGGAGAGCCTACGAAAGTTTCCTTGTCTTTAAAAGAAGGCGTTCATGCGATTGAAATTCCAGGGTTGGATATTAAGCTGGATAAAGAAAACCCGTCGAAACAAGTAACTTTTGACAAACCAGGTACATATGAAATTATTTGTGTCCTTCCATGTGGTGAAGGTCATGCCAAAATGAAATCCAAATTAGTTGTTTCTTAATAAAAAATGTTAGTATCAGAGGGGGCTCATGCAGCTCCCTTTTTTCGATTTTGAAGAGTATGCTTACCATGCTAATTATCTAACGAAAACTCTTAGGTAATCTTAAGGAGGAATGCAAATGAGAATGGTTGATTTAATCCATAAGAAACGTTCTGGTGAAGTGCTTAGCGAGCAGGAAATTACGTATATCGTTAACGGATATACACATGATGATATTCCGGATTATCAAATGTCGGCTTTACTGATGGCTATTTTCTTCAATGGGATGACAAGTGAAGAGATCTCTGCCCTCACGCTAGCTATGGCAGGATCGGGAGAAATGATTGATTTATCGGAGATTGCTGGGATTAAAGTGGATAAACACTCAACAGGCGGGGTTGGGGACAAAATAAGCTTAATCGTTGGACCTATTGTGGCTTCGCTTGGAATTCCTGTTGCCAAAATGTCTGGCAGAGGATTAGGACATACGGGTGGTACGGTAGATAAGCTGGAGTCGATTCCAGGCTTTCAGATTGAATTGTCTAAAGAAGATTTTATTCATGCCGTGAATACAAATAAAATTGCCATCGTTGGCCAGAGTGGTAACTTAGCTCCTGCTGACAAGAAGATGTATGCACTTCGTGACGTAACAGCAACGGTAGATTCGATTCCCTTAATCGCTAGCTCAATTATGAGCAAGAAGATTGCTTCAGGAGCAGATGCCATCGTGTTGGACGTGAAAATCGGTTCAGGCGCTTTCATGAAAACAGTGGACGATGCAAGAGCTCTTGCTCGTACGATGGTCGATATCGGAACGCAATTGAAGCGGAACACGATTGCCATGATTACAGACATGGAACAGCCGCTCGGACGTGAAATCGGAAATGCAAATGAGATTCGTGAATCTATTGAAGTGCTCCGCGGTACAGGTGATAAGGAACTGACTGAGGTAGCCATCTCGGTTGCAGCCTACATGTCGCTGCTGGGGAAGGTGTTTGAGAGCTTCGAGGAGGCTCAGGCGGCTGTCCGCGATATTGTCTTGAATGGAAAGGCGTTAGAGACGTTCAAACGCTTCATAGCAAGCCAGGGCGGCGATCCGAATGTGGTAGACCAACCTGAGCTCCTTCCGACGGCAGCTTATCATTTCGAAGTGATGGCTGAGAAAGATGGTTTTATCAATCAGATCAATGCGGAACAAATCGGCATTGCCGCGATGCTGCTTGGTGCTGGTCGAGCGAAGAAGGAAGATCAGATTGATTATGCAGTGGGTCTTACTTTGAATAAGAAAATCGGTGACAAGGTTCAGATTGGGGAATCCATATGTACCATTCATGCGAATCAACAGGATGTGAAGGCAGTCGAGACCATGATTCAAGGGGCCTATCGCGTTGAGAATAGCAAGCCTGCTCCTGTTCAATTAATTTATGATGTCATTGTTTAATGCCAAATAATCGCCCAAGCACTTTCCACATGGAAAGTGCCTTTTTTATTTTCTTCCTCTTGGAATATTTTGTGCGGAAATCGTCAAGACTGATTAGCAGTCATTCAAGCTGCAAGTGTCAGGCTTTCACTTCATACATCACAGGAGGGGTACAATTGCTATGCGAAAAAAAGGGCTAATAAGTTTAATCTGTTTACAGCTATGTTTGATGCTGTTCATACCGGCCGCATTTGCGGAAGAGAAGAAGGCGCCATCCGTCGATTTGACACCGAATGCACAGTCCGCTGTGTTAATGGATGCAGATACGGGCACGGTCATTGCCGAAAAGAATAAGGATGCAAAGCTTCCTCCAGCCAGTATTACGAAAATAATGACGATGCTGCTCATTATGGAAGCTGTCGACAAAGGCAACATTAAAATGGATGAAAAGGTTAAGGTCAGTGAATACGCGGCTTCCATGGGTGGATCGCAAATTTTCCTTGAGCCTGGCGAAGAGATGACCGTAGAGGAAATGTTGAAGGGGATTGCCATGGCTTCCGGCAACGATGCATCTGTGGCAATGGCTGAGAAAATCGCAGGCTCGGAAGAGAATTTTGTGCAAATGATGAACGACCGTGCACAGCAGTTAGGTATGAATAATACCCATTTTTCAAACTGCAACGGACTGCCTGTAGCCAATCATTATACAACTGCGAATGATATCGCCATCATGTCGAGAGAACTGCTCAAGCATGAGGTAATCACTAAATTTACAGGTGCCTATCAAGACTATCTACGAAAAGAAACGGCAAATCCATTCTGGCTCGTGAATACGAACAAGTTGGTACGCTTCTACAACGGTGCGGATGGTCTGAAAACGGGATACACAAGCGAAGCGAAATTCTGCTTATCTGCAACAGCCAAACGGGAAAATTTACGCGTCGTTGCCGTGGTGCTTGGTGAACCGAATACAAAAACACGGAATGCCGAAGTAACGAAGCTGTTTGATTACGCTTTTGCGCAATTTACGAACTATCCTTTGTTTAAGTCAGGCGACAGTCTTGGAAATTTTACGATTAATAAAGGCCAGGTTTCGACAGTACCGTTAGTCGCGAAGCAAAATTATAGTATTTTAATGAAAAAGGGCACCGTGACTGGGGAGATTCGACATGAACTGAAACTCGATCCAAACATAAAAGCACCGATTGTTCTGGGGCAACCTATCGGTAGAATTATTGTATACAATGGAGATAATTTGCTTGCTGAATACCCGCTCGAGTCTCCTGTTGCCGTAGATAAAGCGTCATGGTGGAAGTTATTTAAGCGAACCACATCGAATCTGTTTCATACGGATTAATGGTGAGAATTCGCGAATAAGCGCAGTTTTCTTCTAGTTTTAGCAGTTTTCTTCTAGTTTTGTCGGGGTGCAGGAGTTTCCATCTCAGTTGTAGAAACTTAAGTTTCATGACGGGATCTTTGAGTGAGCTCAAAGTCTCTCAGCTGAGAGGAGTGAACATGTTGAGCCTGCAAATTGAATTCGAGCAAGGCCGAAGAGCTCTAATTGTTAGATTGAAAGGCGAGCTGGATCATCACACAGCCGATGTTGTGAAGGCGAGGATGGAGGAAGCGATTGCCAAAGAGCATACGCGCCATTTAATCCTTAGTTTGAAGGATCTATCCTTCATGGACAGCTCGGGTCTAGGCGTCATTCTCGGCCGCTATAAGCAGATTACGAGTAAAGGCGGCAAAATGGTCGTTTGTGATGTTGCTCCTGCTGTCTACCGCTTGTTCGAGCTTTCTGGAATGTTCAAGATTGTATCTATACAGGACAACGAACGCAATGCAATGTCCAGTTTGGAGGTTGCATTATGAGTGAAAATAATTTTATGACACTAGAGTTTGCTAGTCGTTCTGAGAATGAAGCTTTTGCTCGTGTAGCCGTTGCTGCTTTCGTCTCTCAATTGGATCCTACGCTGAATGAATTGACCGACATCAAGACGGTTGTTTCTGAAGCGGTAACAAATTCGATTATTCATGGTTATAACAATCGAACAGATGGCGTTATCATCATTTCGACGCAAATTGATGATGATGTGGTTCGGATTACGATCGAAGACAAGGGCTCAGGTATTGCTGATTTAGAACAAGCGAAACAGCCACTATATACATCCAAACCAGAGTTGGAACGCTCTGGCATGGGTTTCACGATTATGGAAAATTTCATGGACGAAGTAGAAGTTGTGACGGCCGTCGGAATCGGAACCAAAATAAACATGTTGAAGCGAATTGAATCTAAAAAAGCTTTATACAATTAGGGGTTTGATCTATGGATGTCGATCTGAAACATGCTTCTCATAGTTATTTAGACGATTCGGAAGTCAAACGGTTAATCGCCCTCAGCCAATCCGGAGATGGACTCGCCAGAGAAACACTTGTCAGCTGCAATATCCGTTTGGTTTGGTCTGTAGTTCAACGTTTTTTGAACCGGGGATACGAAGCCGAAGACTTGTTCCAGATCGGTTGTATCGGACTGCTCAAGTCCGTTGACAAATTCGATCTATCTTATGATGTGAAGTTTTCAACCTATGCGGTACCGATGATAATCGGTGAAATTCAACGTTTTCTTCGCGATGACGGAACACTTAAAGTAAGCCGTTCCCTCAAAGAATTGGCGAATAAGATTCGCAAGACGAAGGACGAGCTGTCGAAGCGGCTTGGCAGATTGCCTACGATCAAAGAGGTCGCAGAGGAGCTTATGATAACAGCAGAGGAAGTTGTTTTCGCGCAAGAGGCGAATAAACCTCTCTCTTCTATCCATGAGACCGTCTTTGAGAATGATGGTGATCCTATCACACTAATGGATCAAATCTCGGATGAGTCTGGCGAGAAATGGTTCGAGAAGCTTGCGCTGAATGAAGCCATTGGGACGCTGTCGGAGCGAGAACGGCTCATTGTTTATCTCCGTTATTTCCGGGATCAAACACAATCCGAGGTTGCAAGCAGGCTAGGTATTTCCCAAGTGCAGGTATCACGATTGGAAAAGAAAATATTGCAATCGATTAAAGATCAGATTGCTCAATAACAGGTTTTTGATAAATAACCGTTCCTCCTAGGAGGAACGGTTATTTATCTATGTAGAGACATAGGCTCAATTTGTGTATAATAAAAACTGCAAATAACGGTCCCGGCTTTTCTGAGAGGGAAAAGTCAACAAAATTAACATAGGAGTGTGTATTTTTTTGATTTATAGCAAATGGAAGGATTCATGGTTTTTTAATACTCGTAAGGATGTATTATCCGGTATAACGGTTGCCTTAGCTTTAATTCCCGAAGCCATTGCGTTCTCTATTCTAGCAGGTGTAGATCCTATGGTTGGCTTGTATGCTTCTTTCATTATTGCCATAGTAATATCATTCACAGGTGGTCGGATGGGGATGATTTCAGCGGCTACAGGTGCGATGGCCTCTCTAATGGGTCCTTTAGTTGCGAAATATGGGATTGAATATTTGTTTGCGGCCAGCATTTTGACTGGTGTTATTCAATATGTGATGGGTGTTTTGAAATTCGGCAAATTCATTACGTTTATTCCGAACTCTGTCATTGTTGGGTTTGTTAATGCACTCGCCATTATTATTTTCATGGCTCAACTTACGAATTTCAACGGGGCAAGCTGGCAGATGTATGCCATGGTAGCTGGCACTTTGGCTATTATTTATTTGCTGCCTTTGATCACGAAAGCCATACCTTCTGCTTTGGTTGCCATTATCGTGATGACGATTTTGTCTATGAACTTACAGCTGGATATACGAACAGTTGGTGATATGGGTGAAATTACACAGACCTTGCCTTTCTTCCATATTCCTGACTTAACTTTAACTCTTCAAGCAATTGGATATATATTTCCTATTTCCTTGGCATTAGCAGTTGTAGGTATGACAGAATCCCTCATGACAGCTACGATTGTAGATGAAATGACTGAAACGAAAAGTGATAAAAATAAAGAGGTAAGAGGGCAGGGCATAGCGAATATTGTGTCTGGCTTTTTCGGTGGAATGGCAGGTTGTGCCATGATAGGTCAAACGGTCATAAACGTGAAATCGGGTGGTCGATCCCGACTATCTACCTTTGTTTCGGGAGTTTTCCTACTGTTCTTAATCATGGTATTAGGTAATGTGGTCAAGCAAATTCCAATGGCCGCGCTAGTAGGTGTAATGTTTATGGTATCCGTGGGCACATTTGATTGGCACTCGCTTAGAACCTTAGTCAAAATTCCGCGAAGTGACGCGCTAGTCATGATCATTACAGTAGCCATCGCTGTAACAACTTCCAATTTAGCAATTGGCGTATTATCAGGCGTTACGTTAAGTGCAGTGATATTTGGTTGGAGATCGGCCAAAATTAAGGCGCATATATCAAACGACAAAAATGGCGCAAAAATATATCGCATTTCTGGCCAGCTGTTTTTTGGAACAATGGCACATTTTATTGATTTATTTGATTATAAGAGTGACCCAGATATGATTACGATTGATTTCAGCTCGTCACATGTTTGGGATCATTCCGCGGTGACAGCTATAACTAAAACCATTTCAAAATATGAGCAATTGGATAAAAAAGTCATCTGTATTGGTTTGAACGAGGAAAGTAAATTAATGTTCGAACAAGTCAGATAGTCCGTACCGCATAAAAAAGAGCCGCTGATTACCCCAATTCTTCACTGGGTAGTTTGCGGCTTTTTGTGATCGCGAACATGTTTATCGGGCAGAGTGCCTGTCGTCTGAATAAAATCTCACGCAGTAAATTCCGCATAAGCCCACTACCGTATAAATGATGCGGCTTAGACCGGAAGATTCACGATGAGAATCTCCTCCCAATAAAGCAGAAACTAAATCCCACTCGAAAAGCCCAACCAAGAGCCAATTCAGCGCACCAATAATGACTAGTGTTAACGCGAATTTTGCCATGTTATCACCTTCTTTATATGGAATAAGTTATCGTTATTCGATCTTACTATGCCATATAGATGGTGACATTATTCCTGGAGAATTTACCATCTTATAAGGTGTTTATGGGAAGGAAAGATTTTGCATACTACTCCTATACATGGATGATTCACCGTAAAGCTCTGAGGGGAGTGAAACCATGGTACAGGATGGAAAACCATATCTATACATCCGGCTTCGTCGAAAAGCTAGCATTCGCAAAGGGAATGTCGTGTATTTACGTCATATCGCTCAGATTTTCGTGGAGCCTGAATATGAGCAAGCTCTGAACGAATTGATCATTCATCATCCTCAACATGAGGATGGCAATCGCGTTCTCATTGACATGATGCTGATTGTTCGTAAAGTGAAAGATCTTTATCCACAGCTGCAAATTGAGCATTTCGGAGAACCTCATGTGCTTCTCGAGATCATTTCCGATCCTAGAAAGCCAAGTCCTATACTTATCGGTTTGGTTTGGTTGCTCTTGTTCATCGGTTCGGGACTGGCCATCATGAATTTCCATGCAGATGTGTCCATGCTGGAAGTTCACCAACGCATTTATGAATTGATGACAGGGAAAAAGGTGGAGCATCCGCTCATTCTGCAAATCCCTTATTCCCTAGGGATTGGTGTTGGAATGGTCATTTTTTTCAACCATCTGTTCAAGAAGAAATTCAATGAAGAACCAAGCCCGCTCGAAGTGGAAATGTTCATGTATCAGGAAAATATAAATCATTATGTGATAACAGAAGAATATATCAAAATTCATGAGGAAGGGGACCATTCGTGATTACCCTAATTGGGGAAGCCTTCTTAGCGGCTTTTATCGGGTTAGCTGGTGGAATCGCTGTTGGCAGCGGCATGGTCGCGTTCCTTGTGGTACTGGATATTATTCCAAGACTTGCCCAGATCACACGTTCGTTTTCGAAAATTCATGCTTATGAAGCAGCGGTTGTGATGGGATCACTCTTATTTACTTGGGTTGATTTCAGCGATGCTAAGGTGCACCTTTTTCCGATGGGAACAGCAGTGGTAGGTATATTTGCCGGTTGTTTTGTTGGCATGCTAGCGGCCGCATTAACGGAAATCATTAACGTGCTGCCCATCCTCGCCAAGCGTGTTGGCATGGGATCCTATATGATTTTGCTGCTCATGGCGATGATTTTTGGTAAAGTATTTGGATCCTTGTTTGAATGGTTATTTTATTAACATGTGTTGAAGGAGGCGCTCAAAGTGAAGTTTGTTGTGAGAAAGGGAAATGGGAGCGATAAGTCTGATTCGAACGAAGTAGACGAATCAAACGAATCAAATGAATCGAACGAATCACAGGGGCATACGGAGAAACTGGCCGTAGATGAGGAAGGAAATTTATCTGCTTACAATCCAATAACAAATATGACGCCTGAGGAAAAGGCACTCAAAATTCAGGAAGATATCCCCAGAAGTATTCGAGAAGTTCGAAGGGTGCTGGAGGAACGAGTAGGACTCGATCGAAGCTTCGATCTCATCCTCAGAGAAATGGTGTTCGGATCCAAGCGCGTAGGCATCTTCTATTGCAATGGATTTGCCAAAGATACGGTGTTAACCGATATCATTACACGACTCACTTATGCGGACGAAGAAACCGTCTCACATCATACACTGGAAGCATTCATTGAGAAATTAATTCCGCACATTCAAGTGAAGTCCTACAAGAAAATGTCTGAAATCGTAGGACAAGTATTGATGGGCGGAACGGCATTTTTCATTGAAGGTGAGACAGCAGGGATTACGATCGATGTCAAAAATTATCCTGTTCGTTCGATCGCTGAACCAGACTTAGAGCGAGTTGTCCGTGGTTCACGAGATGGCTTCGTGGAAACCCTATTATTGAATGTGACATTAGTCAGACGAAGAATTCGCGATGAAAGATTTAAGCTGGAAATCATGCAAATCGGCAAACGAACCAAGACGGATGTCTGTGTGGCTTATATCAACGATATTGCTGACGCGGACTTAGTCCAAGCCGTGAAAGATAAAATAAAGGATGTTGAAATCGACGGCCTTCCTCTCGCTGAAAAACAGCTGGAAGAAGCGATTGTTAATAAGGGTTGGAACCCGTATCCGATGGTTCGGTATTCGGAGCGGCCGGATGTTGTCTCCGCCCATTTACTAGAAGGTCATGTATGTGTTTTCGTGGACACATCACCGAGCGTCATGATTCTGCCGACCACATTTTTCCATCATGTGCAGCACGCTGAGGAATATCGTCAAACCCCATTCATCGGTACTTATTTAAGGTGGGTGCGCTTTGTTGGCATTATGGCTTCGATTTTCCTGCTCCCGCTTTGGTTTATGATGGTTATGGATCCTTCCTTAAAGCCGGCTGGATTAGAATTCCTCGGTCCGCAGAAGGAAGGAAGCCTGCCGCTATTGGTCCAGTTCTTGTTAGCGGATATTGGGATTGATCTCATGCGAATGGCTGCTGTACATACACCTACACCGCTCGCTACCGCAATGGGTTTGGTGGCAGCCATTTTGGTCGGAGATATCGCGGTAAAAACGGGTCTCTTTATCAATGAGGTTATTCTGTATTTGGCACTCGCCTCCATTGGGATGTTCGCGACACCGAGCTATGAATTAGGTCTGGCTAATCGAATAGTAAGACTGGCTCTATTAATCATCGTGGCGATCTTCCACGTCCCCGGATTTGTAGTAGGATCAACGTTATGGCTGATTCTGCTGGCCACAAGGAAATCCTTTAATGCACCCTATATGTGGCCCTTTATTCCATTTAACGCCAAAAGCTTCTTTGCCATCCTGGTTCGTCGTCCGGTGCTTGCTGGCAAAACGCGGCTAAGTATTACAAAGCCAATCGATGGCACACGTCAACCAAAATCCAAATAACAGAAAAAGGGCAGGGAATTCTCCTGTCCTTTTTTGCTTTTATGTCGAAGCGTGTATTGTCAAAAGAGCATGCCATATGGTACTTTTAATAGTAATGTACATTAACCTCTTAGGCGGAATATAGCAAGAAGATGGTTCAGGGAGAGAGGGAAATAAAGCTATGTATTTACATGGTACTAGTAAAATAAACGACCAAGGCCACCTCGAAATCGGCGGTGTCGATGCAACGAAATTGGTTGCTGAATACGGCACTCCTTTATATGTTTTTGACGAAGCGTTAGTACGTGGGCGCTGCCGTGAATTCGTTGAAGCTTTCAAAGCATCTGGTCTGAAATTTCAAGTTGCTTATGCAAGTAAAGCATTCTGCGTAATGGCTATGTGCCGAATTGTAGATGAAGAGGGGATGTCACTTGACGTTGTTTCCGATGGTGAGCTTTATACAGCGCTACAAGCAGGCTTCCCAGCGGAACGAATTCATTTTCATGGCAATAACAAAACAATCTCAGAATTGGAAATGGCGATTGATGCCAAAATCGGCTGTTTCGTCGTGGATAACTTCATCGAACTTCAAATGTTGAATGCGATTGCCGGAGAGAAGCGCCAAAAGGTGAAGATCTTACTGCGTATTACGCCGGGCGTTGAGGCACATACGCATGAATATATTTCTACAGGCCAGACGGATTCCAAATTCGGTTTCGACATGGGCAATGGATCGGCATTCCGCGCTGTTCAAGAAGCTTCGCAATTAAGCAATTTGGAATTATTGGGCGTTCATTCGCATATTGGTTCCCAAATTTTTGAAGTGGAAGGCTTCCGCATGGCAGCTGAGAAAGTGGCTGGTTTTGCCGTTCAAGTTCGCAAAGAAATAGGCGTTACGTTCAAGGTCATTAACCTTGGCGGCGGTTTCGGGATTCGTTATGTGAGCGAGGATAGCCCACTTCCGGTTGCCGTTTATGTTAAAGCAATTACAGACGCGATTAAAGACAACTTCGGCAGCAATGATTTTCCAATGCCTGAAATTTGGGTTGAACCAGGTCGCAGCATCGTTGGTGATGCGGGAACTACGTTGTACACAGTAGGTACAACTAAGGATATTCCAGGAGTGCGTAAATACGTAGCTGTAGATGGCGGCATGACTGACAACCCACGTCCTGCTTTGTATGAGGCTGTGTATGAGGCGATGTTGGCTAACCGCGCTACAGAGCAACCGACAGAGGTTGTATCTATTGCAGGGAAATGCTGTGAGAGCGGTGATATGCTGATCTGGGATCTGAACCTGCCCAAAGTAAGTTCAGGAGACGTTCTCGCTGTATCTTGTACAGGAGCATACAATTATGCAATGGCAAGCAATTATAACCGTATCCGCCGTCCTGGCGTTGTCTTCGTGAAAGATGGTCAAAGTGATCTCGTCGTGAAACGCGAAACGTTCGATAACATCGTTGGCAACGACATCATTCCTGCAAGAATGAAACAAATGAGCGAGACCGTTTAATTGGTTTTAAATGAAAATGAAGGAAACCTCAGCTTCACGGGGTTTCTTTCTTTGCGTTTTTTTTCATCTCTTAATCGCGGAATAGTCATTCACATCACAGATGATTTTTGGTGAAAATCAAGGACTGATTCATACAGCGCGAAAAGCGCATATTCCAGTCAAATAGGACAAGGTCGGGGGAGAATTGTGTTAGAAGTATAGCGCAGTTTGTGAAATGGAAGTTTTCATAGTAGAATAAGATATTATTTCCTAAAGGAGTGGACCACAAATGGCCAAACAAGCAAAAATTAAACTAGCAGGTGGCGGCGAAGTCGTTATCGATCTTTTCGAAAACGATGCACCGAATACCGTTGCAAACTTTGAAAAATTAGCAAACTCCGGTTTCTACAACGGACTTGTTTTTCATCGTGTTATTCCAGGATTCGTAGCACAAGGTGGTTGTCCTACAGGAACAGGAACTGGTGGCCCTGGTTACCAAATCAACTGTGAAATCAACCCGAACAAACATGAGCGCGGCTCCTTGGCTATGGCTCATGCAGGCAGAAATACAGGTGGAAGCCAGTTCTATATTGCTTACCAACCGCAACCGCATTTGGATGGACAACACACCGTATTCGGTAAAGTATCTAAAGGCATGGAGTTAGTCGATGCTTTCAAAGGCAAAGATTTGATGGAGAAAGTTGAAGTTGTAGAAGTATAATTCGCCATATTCGAAAAGAAGCCTGTTGATTTATTTCAATAGGTTTCTTTTTAAATTTAATTCCGAGTGAATTCATTGAAAAAGTAAGAAATAAATGTGAAAAGGAAAAAAGCACTTGCTTTTTGTAAGTGTGAGTGATAAATTTTTCATTATCAAAGTAATTTATAGCTAGTTCTTAGTTGTAAGTTATTTTTATATGTATGCAAAACCTTCGGGGCGTGGTGAAATTCCACACCGGCGGTGATTCGATAGCATGTACCCGTTACATGTTTCGATAAGTCCGTGACCCGTTTTGAAGCTAGCGGTACCTGACACACAGCTTCGCTACGGCTGATCCGGTGCAATTCCGGAACCGACAGTATAGTCTGGATGGGAGAAGGAAAACGCGAACATTTGATTCGCTATGCATGCTTGTACATTTTTTCACGTAAACAAAAATTCGGCAGGTCTGTTTTTTGAAGCAGATACGTCGTTGTTGTTTGATTTGATCAAAAATGCGGCAAGTATGGATGGATGAAGCTTCTTCGTGTTATCTAGACAATCTCTGGCCCCTATCCGATACACGGAGGGGCCTTTTTGCATTCAAATTTTGGAATAGATCTGAAAGGCGGTGAACTTCGTGCATGTACTGAATGACGAAGCCTACATGAGACTTGCTCTGCAAATGGCTGAAAGTGCTCTTGGTCAGACAGGAATTAATCCCGTAGTAGGGTGTGTCCTTGTTAAGAATGGACGCATCATTGGCATGGGAGCGCACCTGAAGCGCGGACATGGCCATGCCGAGGTTCTCGCCTTGCAAATGGCAGGCGAGGAAGCTAAAGGCAGCACGGCTTATGTGACATTAGAGCCATGCAGTCACTTTGGCAAGACTCCACCGTGTAGCGACCGACTCATTGAGGCTGGCGTGTCACGGGTTGTCGTCGCTGGAAGGGATCCGAACCCGCAGGTTGCTGGGACAGGCATCGCTAAGATGTATGATCATGGTCTCGACGTGACGGTTGGGCTGCTTGCAGAGGAGGCCGCGGCAATGAACGAGGCCTTCAACAAATACATCGTCACCCGCATGCCTTATGTGACGATGAAGACAGCGAGCACGCTTGACGGCCGCATCGCCTCGAAGACCGGCGACAGCAAGTGGATCACGTCGCCAGCGTCGCGTGCCTTCGTTCATACCCTGCGCCATCGGCATCAGGGTATCATGGTCGGCGTCAACACCGTCATCGCCGACGACCCGCTGCTGAGCGCGCGCGGCGACGTACCGGCTGTGCAGCCGGTAAGGATCGTCGCGGACTCGCTCTTGCGAGTCCCGCTGGGCGCCCGGGTGCTCACGGAGCAGGATCGTCAGCAGACGATCCTGCTCGCAAGCGCACAGGCGCCTGCAGAGCGGCGTGCCGCGCTGGAAGCGCGCGGCATCACGGTCCTCACCTGCGGGGACGGCCCGCAGGTGGACCTGACGCTCGCCATGCGGCAGCTCGGCGAGCGCGAGATCGGCTCCATCCTCCTAGAGGGTGGAGGGAAGCTCAACGGCGCCATGCTGGAGCGGCGCTTGATCGATAAGCTGGTGCTGATGTTTGCGCCGAAAATCATCGGCGGCGGCTCTGCAGCACCTGTAAACATCAACTTCGATGGCTTCGCGAAGATGGATGATGCGATTACGCTCGACCGACTCAAGGTCGAGCAGTTCGGACCGGATATTTGCATAACCGGCTATCCGAATTATAAGAGCTAACGAATGGAGGACTTGCATGTTTACCGGAATTATCGAAGAAATCGGCCACATGCGCCGCATTCATAGTCAAGGGCAAGCGATGGTATTGACCATCGCTGCTAAGAAAGTGCTTGAAGATGTCCACCTAGGTGACAGTATTTCTGTAAATGGCGTCTGTTTGACGGTCATATCTTTTGATAACGACTCATTTTCCGTGGATGTTATGCCAGAAACATACCGCAAGACGAATCTTCGCAAACTACAAACAGGCACACGCGTGAATTTGGAGCGAGCGATGGCAGCGAATGGCCGGTTCGGCGGGCACATTGTTCAAGGACATGTGGATGCAACCGCAACGATCCTTTCACGAATACCCGAAGAAAATGCGGTCGTTTACCGGTTCGAACCGGAGAATAAGCACATTTTCCGATATATCATTTCCGGGGGTTCCATCACAATTGACGGCATAAGCCTAACCGTTGTTGATGTCAATGATCGTGAAGTGGCGGTTTCCATCATCCCGCATACCCTTGCTCAAACGGTCCTACATGATAAAAAGGCCGGGGATACGATCAACATGGAATGTGACGTATTAGGCAAATATATGGAGCGTCTACTAAAGTTCGGTCCATCTGAATCTTCGGAGGGCAACGGGAAAAAGCAAAGCACGCTAACTGCGAGCTTTCTCGCCGATAACGGCTTTATGTAGGTGTTTGAAACCAGCTTTGCTAATGTAAAGCTCTAGTTTACGCTTACGAAGAAAGCTTTGCTAAAGCAAAGCTCTAGCTTATGCTTACGAAGTCAGTTTTGCTAAAGCAAAACTCTTAGGAGAGGTGAATATGACACAAATAATCTTTAACACAATAGAAGAAGCGCTGGATGATCTTAAACTAGGTAAAGTCATTATTGTTGTAGACGATGAGGATCGTGAGAACGAAGGCGATTTTATCGCACTTGCTGATAAAACTACGCCAGAGGTCATTAATTTCATGATCAGAGAGGGACGCGGACTCGTTTGTGCACCAATAACAGAAGAACGTGCAAAAGAACTTGAGTTGCCTCCCATGGTTGCTCGGAATACGGATTATCACGGAACAGCGTTTACCGTTTCTGTTGACCATATGGATACAAGCACTGGGATATCTGCGCATGAGCGTTCAAGAACGATTATGGGCCTGATTGATCCCGAAACAAAACCGCAGGATTTCCGCAGACCTGGTCATATTTTCCCGCTGATTGCCAAGAAGGGCGGTGTCCTCCGCAGAGCTGGACATACAGAAGCGACGATAGATCTAGCTATCTTGTGTGGCTCTTATCCAGCAGGGGTCATTTGTGAAGTTATCAAGGAAGACGGGACGATGGCTCGTGTACCGGATCTCATGGAAATCGCAGAGAAACACGACCTGCGCATTATCACGATTCAAGACTTAATCCAATACCGTAATCAGCAAGAGAAATTGGTTGAGCGTGAAGTTGAAATTAAGCTTCCAACTGATTTTGGTACATTCAAGGCTATTGCCTATACGAATCAACTGGATAATAAAGAGCATGTGGCCCTTGTCAAAGGAACAATTGACCCTTCTAAACCAACGTTGGTACGCGTGCATTCCGAGTGCTTGACTGGGGATGTTTTCCATTCTCATCGCTGCGACTGCGGTCCACAACTGGATGCCGCATTAAAACAGATTGATGAAGAAGGCAATGGTGTATTATTATATATGCGACAGGAAGGTCGCGGAATCGGTTTAATCAATAAATTGAAGGCTTATGCTTTGCAAGAGCAGGGATTAGACACCGTAGAGGCGAATATTAAGCTTGGCTTTGCTCCAGATCTTCGGGATTATGGGATTGGGGCGCAAATTTTGAAAGATCTTGGCATCACTCAACTTCGTCTATTAACGAATAATCCACGCAAAATTAAAGGTCTGGAAGGCTACGGCCTTGAAGTTGTTGAGCGGGTTCCGATTCAAATGGATAGTAAGGCAGATAACCTCAGTTATTTACAAACGAAGAAAAACAAGCTTGGCCATATGCTCAGTTTCCATGACTCGGGCAGCGGCATTTAAATCCAATCTAATCCAAATAACCTGTTTTAATAAGAAAGGGAGTATTTCACCATGGCTAACATTTTTGAAGGACATTTAATTTCACAAAACTTGAAATATGGTATCGTTGTAGGTCGTTTCAATGAATTTATTACATCCAAATTATTAGGTGGCGCACAGGATGCTCTGAAGCGTCATGGCGTAAATGAAGATGAAGTAGATATTGCTTGGGTACCAGGCGCATTTGAACTTCCCCTAATCGCTCAAAAAATGGCTGAAAGCGGAAAGTATGATGCTGTTATTACACTAGGTGCGGTCATTCGAGGATCAACTCCGCATTTTGATTATGTGTGCAGCGAAGTAGCGAAAGGTGTTTCTGCTATTAACCTGAAAACAGGCGTTCCTACGATTTTCGGTGTTCTGACAACAGATTCCATTGAACAAGCGGTGGAACGTGCGGGTACCAAAGCTGGAAATAAAGGCTGGGAAGCTGCCGTTACAGCTATTGAAATGGCGAATTTGACGAAGCAATTCACTTCGTAATGCTTTCTTATTATCATCTGGAAACGCTGCTGCCCAGGTTGTTCGCTTTTCTGATCGCAATGACGCTGCACGATGCAGCTCATGCGGGGGTAGCTTGGCTGCTCGGAGATCGTACAGCTCGAGAAAGCAAACGGTTATCGCTAAACCCCTTGGCACATTTAGATGCCTTGGGGCTAGCTATGATCATCTTCGGACCCTATGGCTGGTCGAAGAGATTACCGGTAGATGAATCACGATTTAAGAAGAGACCTAGGCTATCCCATACACTTGTTTATTTAGCGGGGCCTTTTACGAATTTGCTGCTCGTTTTGTTCTTCTGGTGGCTCTATTTCTTTCTTCCGGCTTTGGTAGGAGGAGGGACAGAGTCCATAACTGTTGAACAGTGGCGAGTCTATTTGCAGTACTGCGTCATCGTCAATTTAATGATTTGTCTTATACATATGCTGCCCCTTTATCCGCTCGACGGATGGTATGTTTTGAAAGGACTTGTTCCTTCCCGAAAGCAGGGATGGTTTGCACGTAATCAACGCTATGCACTTATTCTAGTTATTGTTTTAATGATTACACCGGTTGGTCAATGGGCGCTCGGACATATTTATCCGTTTGCCGCGCAGTTTGTTATGAATCTATTTTCACTATGACAAGGGGGAGAACGGAATGAAAGTAACCTACAAGTTAGAAGCATTTGAAGGCCCCCTTGATCTATTGCTTCATCTTATCGATAAAAATGAACTTGACATTTATAATATTCCAATCAAAGAAATTACAGACCAGTACTTAGGTTATGTTCAAGCTATGCATGAATTGGAGCTGGATATTACGAGTGAATTTCTTGTGATGGCAGCAACGCTTCTCTCTATCAAGAGCAAAATGCTATTACCTAAGCCGCCTGTTATTGAATTTGATGAATATTTTGATGATATGGACGACTCTCTAGATCCTCGCGCAGAACTTGTTGCGAAGCTAATTGAATACCGAAAATACAAATCGATTGCCGATATGCTTAGGGATAAAGAAGTAGAACGTAGTCTGGTTTACACGCGAGAACCTGAGGATTTGACTTCATACCTGCCTGATATCCAGGAGAACCCTGTTGAAGGTCTTGATGTCGCAGATCTTTTGTTTGCCTTTCAGCGAACGTTAAGGAAGTTGGCTAACCGCAATGTGGTTGCGAGAATACGTAGAGATGAAATTTCCGTTAAAGACCGCATCCGAGAGGTTATTGACTTACTTAAATTTAAAGGCGGCAAGCTGCTTTTCTCGAAGCTATTCGATTACGAAATGACACGTGAAGAAATTGTTGTGACTTTCTTAGCGATACTCGAATTAATGAAAATGAAAAAAGTTATTTGCTATCAGTATAAGCTATTTGAAGACATCGTCATCCAAGCGAAAGAGGAGGTTTCTGACATTGACACTCAATTTCCCACAGATGAAATCAATTATTGAAGGACTGCTCTTTGCCTCTGGCGACGAAGGCTTGGATGCCAAGCAATTAGCTGAAGTCATGGAGCTTGATCTTTATTTGATTCGTGATCTGCTCAAAGATATGAGAACGGAGTTCAAACGAAAGGGTCGTGGCGTTCAGATTGTCGAAGTAGCTGGAGCGTATCAGTTAACAACCTTAGCTGAGCATGCGCCCTATTTTGAACGACTAGCTTATTCACCTTCACGATCATCCCTATCACAAGCGGCGTTAGAGACTTTATCCATCGTTGCTTATAAACAGCCAATTACAAGAGTCGAAATTGAGGAGATCCGCGGCGTGAAATGCGATCGGGCCTTGGCAACCTTA
The DNA here is from genome assembly GCF_030817295.1 of Paenibacillus sp. V4I9. Lineage (NCBI taxonomy): Bacteria > Bacillati > Bacillota > Bacilli > Caryophanales > Paenibacillaceae > Paenibacillus > Paenibacillus sp. V4I9. Next base: position 4,494,200 of record NZ_JAUSZE010000001.1, on the reverse strand, counting down.
ACCGGTAAAGACTTGATAACGGAAGTTGGACGTGCCGATGCGGTAGGTAGACCGATATTGTACGGAACCTCCAAGCAATTTCTAGAATATTTCGGGCTTAGTTCGATTACGGAGCTGCCGGATTCGGCAAGCTTTCAAGGGAATTTCGATTTGGAAGAAGAGACACGTCTATTATTTGACCGAATAGGCGGGGATCAGAAGCAGATTACTCTTGAAGATGTAAGTGATGAAACTGAATAAGAACCCGCACACATGCATTTCATTTCCTTTTTAAGGTCATACTAACTCCACTTACGAGAAGATATTTGTCTTGTAGGCGGAGTTTTTTGTTAAGCGGAGAGACTTTGAGCTCGCTCAAAGATCCCAAAGCGGAGAGACTTTGAGCTAAGCTCAAAGATCCCTAAGCGGAGTGACTTTGAGCTAAGCTCAAAGATCCCTATATTAGGAGGGATTCTAAGTTGTTATGGCTGGGGATTGTCATTCTTTTTGTCATTTTTGCGATCATCGTTTTCTTATTCAGTTTCATTCGCGGAGAGTTAAATTTCTCCAGAGTGAAAGACAACGATACGTTATCAGTGGAAATGCGGGCGTTATTCGGGCTTATACGCTATCGTTACGTCATACCAATCATACAATTCAAAGGCTTTACGAAGGGGATTTTGATTAAATCGGAAGTTGTAACCAAATCCAGTTCCAAACTTAAAGATGAAACCAGGGATCATATCACGAAAGAAAAAATACTCTCCGTTTACAAACAAGCAAAGGAAGCACTTGTACATACCTTAAACCTTTATGATTGGATGAAGCAGACATTAGCGAAAGTCGAGTGTACCGATTTGAAATGGATAACTCGCATAGGCATAGGTGATGCTCCTGAAACAGCGATTACAACAGGGGCAATATGGGGAATCAAATCTTCGCTGCTTGGCTTTTCCATTCGCTATGTGAACTTAACGGCGAAACCGCACATCGATGTTATTCCGCAATATAATGAGAAGCAGTTTACTACCGATTTTCGTTTTGCAGGACGTATCCGTGTATGGTTTGTAGTCGTTGCAGGAGTGCGTTTGATTAGCAGAGCGGCCAAAGTAAAAGGTGGTATTCGTACATGGATTCAAATAGTTTTGAAGACACTGAAGATAAGGTCGCGAGTTAAAACGGCTTCTTAAAGTGTACATAACGATATTCCACTAAGGGCATTCTACAAATGAACCATTATTGCTTTTTAACGCTTGTGCTTCCGATGCCAGTTTATCTGGCTAAAAACTCTAAGGAGGAATACGATCATGTCCGAACACCCGATTCAAGGCCTCATGAAAGTCGCCATGGAAAATATTAAAGAAATGGTCGACGTTAACACGATTGTCGGTGATCCTGTTGAAACGCCGGACGGAAGTGTTATTATGCCGATATCCAAAGTAGGTTTCGGTTTTGCCGCAGGCGGCAGCGAATTCGTGACAGATTCTGAAATTGAAATCGAAGGCGGCTCTGTCGGTAAAAGCGATGCACTGAATTCAAGGGTTGCTCTACCTTTTGGCGGCGGCAGCGGCGGCGGGGTATCCATTACACCTATTGCATTCCTCGTCGTAGGCAAGAATGGCGTGAAGGTTGTTCCACTGGACAACCAGACACATATTCTTGAACGCCTCATTGACTCCGCTCCCCAAGTAGTGGACAAAATCCAAAGCATGATCAAAGGCTTTGGAGCCAAGACACCTGCCAGTACTGTAGGCGCGAGCGGAACAAATGTAACCAATATCGAGAATCAAAATTTCATTGTGTAGCTGATTGGCCTTCGTTTGAGCTGTCCTTTGTGGGCAGCTTTTTTCATGTTCTATTCCCCTACAGCAGATAACGAATATAAATATAAACATGAGCCAATGCCAAAGACACAAGGGTTATAGGAGCCCCCACCTTCAGAAATTCCATATAACTGAAGCCTTTGCCCTCTTTGGCGGCGAGTCCGGCAACGATAACATTGGCGGAAGCGCCGATAATTGTGCCATTTCCTCCTAAACAAGCCCCTAAAGCAAGCGACCACCATAGGATATTGATAGGCTCCGAATCAACGGCAAGTCCAAGCCCCACGGCCATGTCTTTAATTAAGGGGATCATCGTAGCAACGAATGGAATGTTGTCAATGGTCGCTGATGCAAGACCAGAACCCCAGAGAATCAATAATGAAGCCGTGGTGATGTCTCCTTCCGTTACATCTAGAGCTTTCATGGCTAGAGATTTAATTAATCCAACCTCTTGTAAACCTCCGACTAAGCTAAAAAGGCCAGCAAAGAAGAAAATCGTTACCCACTCAATAGAATCAAAAGCTTTTTCGACATCGTGTTCCTTGAGACCGAAAAGCATGAGCAAAATAGCACCGGTTATCGCGATAACTGCGGCATCAACATGAATAATAGCATGAAGCATAAATCCGATAATAGTCAGTGATAAAATAAGTAAAGATTTTTTCATGAGCAGCTTATCCTTGATATAATCGCGTTCATTCAGCTCTAAGAGTTTAGTTTGCAGAGCAGGATTAGGTCGCAGTTGCTTTCTATACATCATATACAACATGAAAAGGGCTACACCGAAAATAAGGATCGTAATAGGCGCTAAATTGAGCAGAAAGGCATTAAAGGTTAAATGCGGGTTGGCAGATCCAATCATGATGTTGGGAGGATCTCCAATGAGTGTAGCTGTACCTCCTATATTGGAAGCAATGATTTCAGACATCAAGAAAGGGACGGGATTAATTTCCAGTATCCGAGTAATCGCAATGGTGACAGGGACGACCAATAAGACGGTTGTCACGTTATCCAAGAGGGCTGAGCCAATAGCAGTTAAAACGGACAGTACGAGTAATATACGCAAGGGATCCCCCTTCACAGCTTTCGCGGCGCGGATGGCGACGAACTGAAATACACCCGTTTGATTCGTAATTCCTACGAGAATCATCATTCCAATAAGAAGAGTGATGGTCTCCCATTCGATATACTGTTGAAACACTTTGTGCACATCTAGAATACCGGCAAATACCATGATCACAGCACCGAGTAAGGCGATGACCGCTCGATTGACTTTCTCAGAAATAATAAGCGCATAAGTCAATACAAAAATAATTAAGGCAACCCAAGTTAGCATGTTTTCCTCCTCACAGTAAGCTTTTGCTTTACTGACTTAGTAAGTAAAAATTATTATGTCCATTTTCAAGGAGAACCCCAAAAAACGCAAAAAGAAGCCTGCAGTGGCAGGCTCCTCCGATGATCTCCGTATTAAATTATTACTCATTATACCGACTGATTTCTGTTTTGTAAATAAGAAGACTTGGACATATCCCCATTCCATAAGCATATACTTGTACAAAGTTTTGTCTAGTCAAAAAGGTACAAGTTCTTTTGTGTAGGGGGAAAACGATGAAGATAAGAGTCAGGTTTATCCTATTATGGATTGCGATCATTAGTTTACTGTGGGCACCATTTGGACAAGTGGAGGCAGCACCGCCTGGCATCCATACGAATGCTGTGGGTGCTTCCCTTATTGATGTGGAGTCAGGCCGTATCCTCTATAGTGAAAAAGGGGACACGCCTATGCGAATAGCCAGCTTGACCAAAATTATGACCGCGATCATTGCGATTGAAGAAGGTAAATTGACGGATAAAGTCAAGGTTAGTAAAAATGCGTTTGGCAAAGAAGGTTCTTCCATTTATCTGAAGCTTGGTGAAGAAATGCGTCTGCACGACATGCTGTACGGTCTGATGATGCGCTCTGGAAATGATGCAGCAACCGCTATCGCCGAGCATATAGGAGGAAGTGTGGAAGGCTTCGTTTATTTGATGAATGAGAAAGCGAAGATGCTCGGTATGGATCATTCGCATTTCACGAATCCCTCGGGCCTCGATGAGGGAGAAGGTCATCGCTCCAGTCCGAACGATATGGCTAAGCTGACGGCTTATGCCCTAAAAAATGCCGTATTTCAAGATATTGTTTCCACGAAAATCAAGAAAGTGCCGAACCCGAATGAAGCTTGGGATTATTCATGGCTTAATAAGAATAAGATGCTGTCTCTCTTTGAAGGTGCTGACGGTGTGAAAACGGGTTATACGAAGCTAGCCAAGCGCTGCTTGGTCTCATCAGCCACCAGAAACGGCCAGCATCTCGCCGTTGTTACGCTCAATGATCCGGATGACTGGGGGGATCACGCTCGGTTACTTCAATATGGGTTTAAATATTATCCGTTACAAACGATTGTCAAGAAGGGGGATGCCGTGGAGGGCACTCCGTGGGTCGTGGGGAGGTCGTTCTCCTATCCATTGGCTGAAGGTGAAGCCGCGCAACTAACTCGGAAAGTAGTACTAGTCGATCCTGCTTCTATGGAATACCGGTTAGCAGAACGAGGGACGGTGCAATTTTCACTCAATCAGAAATCAATTCAAACAGTACCCATCTATGATTCAACAAGTCCGTTGCTGCAAACGACCAGTCAGTCCACATTCTCCTTTAAAGAAGGTAATGCGTATAAAGAAACATGGTTTTCACACTACGGATACATTTGTAGATTGTTAGTACAGAGCCTGTTTACAGTCTCAGAATCACAATGGGCGGATTAAACTAAGCTTATGCTTACGATGCCAGTTTTGCTGAAGCAAAACTCAAGGTTATGCTTACGATGCCAGTTTTGCTGAAGCAAAACTCAAGGTTATGCTTACGATGCCAGTTTTGCTGAAGCAAAACTCTAAGGAGGCCATTTGATATGGTGAATTGGATTTGGCTGTTTTTTATTGTCGTTGGTTTCGGCGTGGCGGCATTGAATGGGAATGTGGAAACTGTCACACAAGCAGCTTTCGATGGTGCTAAGAGCGGAGTAACGGTCTGCTTTGGATTAATTAGTGTGCTGGTCTTTTGGATGGGGATGATGCGGATAGCCGAAGATGCTGGTCTTCTTAGCAAACTTGCAAGATTATTGCAGCCAGCGGTTCGTTTTTTATTTCCAAGTGTTCCCAAGAATCACCCAGCCATCGGCTACATCATGTCCAACATGAGTGCCAATATCCTTGGTCTTGGGAACGCGGCTACACCTATGGGAATTAAGGCGATGCAGGAGCTGCAAAAGTTGAATCCCGATAAAGACACGGCTAGCACCGCTATGTGTACCCTTCTAGCACTTAACACATCCAGCATTACACTTATTCCTACAACCTTAATCGCCATTCGCATGAATTACAATTCTTTAAATCCTGCGGAAATCGTCGGCACAACGCTAATTGCCACTGTCATTTCGACGGCCGCGGCTATTTTTGTGGATCGATGGTATCGAAGGTCACGCTCACCCATCCCTCCTTTGAAAGGATGATTACGTATGTATGCCTTCGTTTCACTCATCTCTGCATGGGCTATCCCTATCATGATCGTCTTCATTCCTTTATTCGCGGCCTATCGAAAAGTGCCCGTTTATGAATCGTTTGTTGACGGAGCTAAAGAGGGTTTTGATACAGCTATCAAAATCATCCCTCATTTAGTCGGTATGATGGTAGCCATATCTGTCTTTCGTGCCTCCGGTGCGATGGATTTATTAATTGGCTGGATGCGACCATTCTTTGAAAGCATCGGGGTTCCAACCGAAGTGCTGCCATTGGCCATTCTACGTCCGATTACTGGAGCGGGCTCGCTTGCTTTTACAACAGATCTTATCGAGCAGTTTGGCCCGGATTCCATGATTGGCCGCATTGCTTCGACGGTTCAAGGGAGTACGGACACGACTTTATATGTGATTACGGTATATTTCGGTGCTATTGGCATTCGGAAGGCTGGATACGCGCTAAAAGTAGGACTTATATCTGACTTGGTCGGCTTTGTAGCTTCCATCATCATCTGTTTTTTGGTATTCACTTAGAATGATTATTCTAACGTGCTTTGCAACCACGTGTTAATCTCAATATGCCTTCGCTCTTGAGATTTATATGGAACTCCGTTATCATTAGCTTGAGGTGAAAGCGGATCATGGAAAGACTGCAAAAAGTATTAGCCGAAGCGGGGATCGCATCCCGTCGGAAATGTGAGGAAATTATCACAGCAGGACGTGTTCAAGTGAACGGTGAAGTCGTCACCACGCTTGGCGTGAAAGTAAACACGGAAGAAGATGAAATTAGAGTTGATGGACGTGCTATTGGTCAACAAAAGAAGATCTATGTCATTTTGAATAAACCCAAGGGTGTTATTACAAGTGCAACGGACCCAGAGGGCCGTAAAGTAGTAACAGACTTCTTGCCTGGGATTAGAGAACGCGTTTATCCGGTCGGACGATTGGATTATGATACGGAAGGGTTGCTCCTTCTGACGAATGATGGTGAATTTGCCCATTTACTCACGCATCCTAAACATCACGTGCCCAAAACCTATCAAGCCACTGTAAAAGGGGTACCGCACGGAACGTTATTAGACAAGCTAAAAACGGGTATACAGTTAGAGGATGGCATGACGGCTCCGGCTGAGGTTGAATATGCGGATGTGAATATGGAGAAGAATGAGTCCATCATTCAAATTACGATCTACGAGGGCAGGAATCGACAAGTCAGACGTATGTTCGAGGCAATCTCCTTTCCAGTGATCAAATTAAAACGAATTAAATTCGGTCCAATCTTTTTAACTGGCCTGCCAAGAGCCAAGTATCGTCACTTGACGCCTAAAGAGGTTGAGGAGCTTAGGAACGAAGCTCTCAAGACACATAACGTTCAAAAAGGCCAATAAGAATTGGCCTTCTTTTCGTTATAATATAAGGTATAAACCTATGTGAAAATACTAACATTGTCAAAAAAAGCGAAGGTGATTATACGTGGGTTCAAATAAGAAATGGGTACAGATTGGGATTTTTGCGGTCGTGCTTATTATTGGCGTGTTTACCATTATTACCAATTTGTCGGCTTCTGACAGCAAGAAGTATCCCCAAACAGGCGACAAAGCGACGAATTTCTCCTTAGTCGGCTTAGATGGTAAAACGCATGAATTATCGGATTATAAGGGCAAACCGGTTTTGATTAATTTCTGGGGAACTTTTTGTCCGCCGTGCAAAGAAGAAATGCCTGCTCTCCAAAAGCAATATGATAAATGGAGCAAAGAAGGTGTGGTTTTCTTAGAGGTCAACGTTGATAAGAATAAAGTAACGGTTCAAAGCTTCATGGATCAGTATAAGTTGAATATGCCTGTGCTTCTGGATGCCAAAGAAGTCGTACGTAAGCAGTATGGCGTCATGGATTATCCGACAACCTTCTTTATTGGAGCAGACGGCAAAGTGAGTATCAAAAAAATCGGCCAGATGACAGAGTCTTTTATCGATGAATCGATCGCTAAGTTGGTTGACAAGTCTTAAAATGAACGAATGCTTAAAGTTTTCAGGAGGTCATCATGTTCTACAACACCAAATGCGATTGCGGGCATCAGAATCCCACAGGTACTACGCTTTGTGAATCTTGTGGTAATCCGCTGATTGACACGGAGGGCAGAGATATACTGGAAATGCGATACGACGGTATGGCCCGTCGCTCTCAGAAATCGAACCCTTCTTTGTTAGATAAAGTCTGGAATTTCTTTTCCTCGGTTAGAATAGCGGTATGGATCATTATTTGGACGGTCGTCGCATCTGCCGTAGGCACTATTTTTCCACAAGAAAATACGTTCTTAGATATGGATCCTGCCCAGTATTATTCGCAAAATTATGGTACACTGGGGACCATTTATCACTTTCTGGGCTTCTCCCACACGTTTAGTTCATGGTGGTTCATCACGCTGCTGTTCATGATAGGAACATCTCTAGTCATTTGTAGTTTGGATCGGGTGTTGCCATTATATCGCGCGCTAACTAAGCAGCAAATTCGTAAACACTTGAATTTTCTCACGAGACAGAAAGTGACGCTTGTCGCCGATCTGCCGCCGGGTACGGATGAGGAAGCATGGACAAATAAGCTTGGCGATCTTTTGCGTAAAAAAAATTACCGTGTACATACAGATGGAGCAGCGCTTCTGGCTGAGAAATACCGTTTTAGCCGCTGGGGCCCCTATATTAATCATATTGGTCTCATTATATTTCTGATCGGTGTGTTAATGAGAAGCATTCCAGGCTGGCATATGGATGAGTACATGGGTATTCTGGAAGGGGAAACCAAGGCAATCCCTCACACTTCCTATTTCATCAAAAATGAAAAGTTCACGTTGGAGCTGTATGACGAGAAAGATTTGCCAGAAAGTATTAAGGCTAAGGGGCAAATTGTCCCGAAAACCTATGAAACTCAGGCAGTTTTGTATCACTGTTCCGCGAATTGTGACGATTCATCCAAAGAACCGGTACTTACTGAAGTACACAAACAAAACATTATCGTGAATCATCCACTTGATTACAAAGGCCTACAAGCTTATCAATTCGATTATAAATCAACACCAATGCTAATCTCCGTGAAGCCCACACTTAGCAATCCCGCTACAAGTGAGTCTTATGGAAGCTTTGATTTGCCAATGAATAATCCTAAGGATGAATATCAAGTAGGTCCTTACAAGCTGACGCTGAAAGGGTACTTCCCCGAGTTTGGTCTTGAAAAGGGACAGCCCATCAGCAAGTCGAATGAGCCCAAAGCACCTGCATTTATATTTAGCATCACAGGTCCCGATCTAGCAGCTAACGGTATACCTTACCTGTACTTCCCAAGACAAATAGATAAAGAAACGTTCTCACAAGATACAATTAATGGCCCCATAAGTCAAAAGCTGAAGCTTGCTGTCGGCTCCATGGAAGGTGTTCAATTTGCCAATTACACAACCTATCTGAACATTCGCGTAGACAAGGCTATGCCTTATATCTGGGTAGGATCTGCGATATTCATGATTGGCGTGATTATGGGCTTCTATTGGCAGCATCGCCGCATCTGGATTCGAATTGACAGCGGGAAGCTAACTTTGGGCGGTCATACAAATAAGAACTGGTTTGGACTTCGGAATGAAGTAACAGCAGCACTCAAGAAGAACAATATAGAAGTTTCACCGAAATCATTAGATATTGGAGGGGACCAGGGGTGAATGTTAACTCACTGAGCAGCACCTTTTTACTTATAGCTTTTTTCGTTTACCTCGCTGCATTTTTGTTGTTTGTCCTCTCGATAACCGGTAGGAAATGGAGTAATCGGGACCCCGAACAACATACGAAGCGATGGGGCTTTGTTGCTTTCATTGCTTCACTAGTTGGATTTGCGTGTCACGTGACTTTCTTTTTTACTAGATGGGCGGAAGGTAATCATATCCCGACATCGAATATGTACGAATTCATGACCTTTCTAGGTATGATGATCATTTTTGCTTTCTTGATCGTGTATCTCATTTATCGCACACCTGTCCTTGGGGTATTCGCATTACCCATTGGCTTTATCATCATTGCTTATGCTTCTGTTTTCCCGAGCGAAGTGCAACCCTTAATTCCAGCGTTGCAAAGTTACTGGCTCAAGATCCATGTAACAACCGCTGCTACAGGAGAAGCTTTCTTCGGAGTCGGCTTTGCCGGCGGATTGATGTATCTGCTCCGTGCTGTCGATTACAAAGGAACATCCAAAGTAGATAAGCGTGAACAAAGAGGCGTGGAACTTACGATCTTTTTCATTCTGATGTTAATCGCCTTCATTGCTTCCATCTTTACATTTAATGGTTCTGGCTATAAAGCCGTTTTCTCCAAAGAAGTCATCGTGACCAATGCACAAGGCCAACAAGAGACGAACATTCATAATGAAACTTATGTATTGCCTCCAATTGTTAAGCCTTATGATACGAAGCTTGTAGAAATGAAGCCTTTCCTAGGCATGTCTGAACCTTTGTTCACAGCTCCATCTTGGATGGAAGGGGCAAGTGCAGGGCGTAAGTTGAATACGGTCATTTGGTCGATACTTGGAGGTCTTCTGCTCTATGGACTCGCACGTGTTGTTGCGCGTAAGCCATTAGGAGCAGCAATTGGACCCATCGTCAAAGGAATGGACCCGGAAGATCTGGATGAAATCAGCTATCGTGCCATTGCGATCGGCTATCCGATTTTCACATTAGGCGCATTGATTTTTGCGATGATTTGGGCTCAAGAAGCATGGGGCCGTTTCTGGGGTTGGGATCCCAAAGAAGTTTGGGCCTTAATTACTTGGTTGTTCTATGCGGTGTTTTTACACCTTCGTCTCTCCAAGGGCTGGCAAGGTAAGAAATCAGCTTGGTTGACTGTTATTGGATTTATTGTTGTTATGTTTACATTAGTTGGTGTGAACCTAGTCATTGCGGGTCTTCACTCCTATGCAGGTGTATAAATCATTCGAACTTAAATAGATAAGGATGTGAAGCTCCATGGAAATGAAAGCTAGCATACTCGTTGTTGATGATGAGGAACGCATTCGTCGACTACTCAGAATGTATTTGGAAAAAGAGGGCTATATCATTGAAGAAGCAGAAGACGGTGAGACCGCGCTGCGGATGGCCACAGATACGGACTATGACTTAGTGCTGCTCGATGTGATGCTGCCAGGTATTGATGGGATTGAAGTTTGCGCACGGCTTCGTCAAGTAAAGTCCACGCCTGTCATTATGCTGACAGCCAAAGGCGAAGAGACGAACCGAGTTAGCGGATTTGAGGTAGGTGCAGATGACTATGTCGTCAAACCTTTCTCACCGCGCGAAGTCATCTACCGGGTTAAAGCGATTCTGCGTCGCTCTTCTGCGACAGCGTACTTGTCCAAGGATGCGAGTTCGAGCAACAATATTGTATTTCCTAACCTAATCATCGAACATGATGCGCACCGGGTAACCGCAGGTGGACAGGAAGTAGCGTTGACTCCGAAAGAATATGAGCTGCTGCACTATTTGGCCGTATCTCCGGATAAAGTGTTCTCTCGTGAGGAACTGCTTAAGGATGTTTGGAATTATGAATTTTTTGGAGACCTACGTACCGTAGATACTCATGTAAAAAGACTCCGTGAAAAATTAAACAAAGTATCCCCGGATGCTGCGGCAATGATCACGACCGTATGGGGAGTAGGCTATAAGCTAGAGGTGCCCAAATAACGTGTTTATTTTCAGAAGTGTTGTAGGTAAGCTCTGGTTAACGATTATTGGCCTAGTTGGGGTTGTACTGCTCATACTAGGTCTTTTTCTTGTCAATTACATGGAAAATTATTTCGCTCAAGCGAATGATCAAACGAAAAATATGAAGAATATGGCCGTCAAATTCTCGGAAGAAGCTTCGCATCATATGTATGATGAGCAGTTTTATGAATTGAGTAATGAACTGCTAAGCTTCCAAGATGCAAGAATGCTGGTGATCTCCACCGATATGAAGGAAATGGTTATTCCTTCTACACAAGGGAGCGAGTTAGCCAGTTTCCATGTAACCGATTTTTACACGGAAGCGGAGCTCAGACAAGTATTCGCAGGTCAGACGAAAGACAAACAAGTCAATAAGTCCGGTACAGGACGAATTAAGACGGGGGATGAGTACCTCGTTGTAGCCGTACCGTTAATAAATCTTCAAGGCACCATCGTTGGCGCAACGCTGCTGTATCAATCTCTGCAATCGTTAGAAGCAACGCAGTCCTACATGTTGAGATTGTTTATCTATGTGTCCATAGTCGGCTTCCTTATGACGACTTTCTTCGCATTTTTCTTGTTTTCTCGGATTACTAGACCGCTTCAGCAATTGAAGAAAGCGGCTGATTTCATCACTATGGGTGAGTATGGTACCCGTGTCCCTATTCAGTCCAAGGATGAAATTGGCGAGCTGGCCAAAACGTTTAACCACATGGGCGAGAAGATGCAGGAAAGCATCCGAGCCCTTAGTCAGGAAAAAGAGCATTTATCTAGTATTTTACGAAGCATGACCGATGCGGTCATCACGCTCGATGTGAATGGATCTGTCATGCTGACCAATCCGCAAGGTGAGAAAATTGTGCAGGAGTGGAGCACGATTGAGTGGTCAGAGGATGATGAGGAGACGAGACGCTTCCGCAAACCGGATACAGCACTCGGGGATTGGGGATTAATGAGCTACAGCAATCCCTACTCGAGTTCGATCCCTGTGCCTCTGGTTCCGCTGTTCGAAGCGGTCGTGGACGAATCGTCGGAAGCAGCTACGAAGCTTCACGTGCAAAACGGCGTGTGGTCCGTCGCGATGACACCGTTATACACAAGCGATCAAGTGCGCGGCGCAGTGGCTGTCCTCCGTGATGTCACGGAGGAGGAGCGCCTCGATAAGCTGCGCAAGGATTTCGTGGCGAACGTGTCGCACGAGCTGCGCACGCCGATCTCGATGCTTCAGGGCTACAGCGAAGCCCTGCTGGATGACATCCCCTCCACGCCGGAGGAGCGCGTGGAGTTGGTGCAGGTCATTCACGACGAGTCACTCCGCATGGGGCGCCTCGTCCGTGACCTGCTCGATCTGGCGCGGATGGAAGCCGGCCATCTCGAGCTGATCTTCAGGGAGGTCGAATTCGACTCCCTGGTGAGACGCATGCACCGCAAATTTGCGGTGATGGCCAAAGAGCGCGGCATCATGCTAAGCGCTGCGCTGCCTGAGGAGCCCCTCATCCTTGGACGGGGGGATGAGGACCGGCTTGAGCAGGTGTTAACGAACCTGCTCGACAATGCTTTTCGGCATACGGCCTCAGGGGCACGTATTGCCATTAAGGCAGAGACCGCCGTCTACAAGGATCGGCCGGCGATCCGCATTGAGGTCTCCGACGAGGGGCAGGGGATTCCTGCCGACGATCTGCCGTTCATATTTGAACGCTTCTACAAGGCGGATAAGGCCCGAACACGCGGTTCTTCGGGTGGTACAGGACTTGGACTCGCCATCGTGAAAAACATCGTAGATGCACATCATGGCAGTGTGACCGTACAAAGTGCTTTGGGACAGGGAACAACCTTTACAATTCTTTTACCATGTGAGCCTTAATAAGCTATAAATAACGAAATTCGACATAAGAAGAGGCGTTTGCTGAGAAAACTCACAGCAAACGCCTTTAATTTGTAGAATATTCAGACAAAATCTTGTTGTTCGTGAAACACTTTGTTACCTAGTCGCTATTCGATTATACCGTAAGGGCACGAACATTCACGATTTCGGCTTGTGTTGCAAGGTCAGCCAGTACTTCAGCAGGAGCGGATTTATCAATGGTTAGGACCATGATCGCCGAGCCGCCAATGACTTTACGTCCTACTTGCATCGTTGCGATGTTCACATTGTTGCTTCCTAGAAGCGTACCAACGCGGCCGATAATACCTGGTTTGTCGTTGTGGGAAATCAACAACAAGTTACCTTCTGCTGCGAAATCAACCGGATATTGATCGATGCGAACGATTCGTTCTCCGTAGCCAGCTAGTAAAGTACCAGCAAGTGTTTTCTCTTCTTGCTTCGTTTTTACAGTAACAGTTACAAGATTTGTAAAGCTGTTGGATGTGTTTGACGTTTGAACAACGATATTCACGTCACGTGATTTAGCCAAGTGCATGGCATTCACGATATTAATGGACTCTAATTGGTTCTCAAACACACCTTTTACGATGTAACGTGTTAATGGACTTGTATCTACATCAATCAAATCACCCGCATAGTTTACAACGATTTCATAAACAGCGCCTTGTGCGATTTGACCAAGGATAGAGCCGATTTTTTCACCGAGTCCAAAGTATGGTTGAAGTTTGTTCAATACATTGGCTGGTACAGGCGGTAAGTTAACTGCATTTTTGAACGGTTCATTACGTAGGATATGAAGAACTTCTTCAGAAACGTCAATCGCTACGTTTTCTTGAGCTTCAATTGTAGATGCACCAAGATGAGGGGTCACAATGACTTTAGGGTTGTTCAAGAAAGGGTGATCCTTTTGTGGTGGCTCTACTTCGAATACGTCGAAAGCAGCTCCGGCTACAATCCCTTGATCAATCGCTTCAACCATCGCCATTTCATCAATAATACCGCCGCGTGCACAGTTGATAAGGCGCATACCTTTTTTCATAATATCGAATTGCGGTTTGGAGATCAGGTGGCGCGTTTCTGGTGTGAGTGGCGTATGAACCGTGATAAAATCTGCTTTTGCAACAATTTCATTGACAGTACCAAGCTTAACGCCAATTTTCTCAGCGCGTTCTTCCGTCAAGAAAGGGTCATATCCGATAACTTCCATGCCGAATACCTTAGCGCGTTTGGCTACTTCGCTGCCGATACGTCCCATACCGAGAATACCGAGAGTTTTGTTGCGAAGCTCAACACCGATAAATTTCCGATCCCATTCGCCGCCAACTGTTTTCTTATATGCTTGCGGGATCATACGTGCTGTCGACATCATCATGGCAAATGTAAGCTCACAAGTAGCAATCGTATTTCCGTCCGGTGCGTTGATGACGATAATACCGCGTTTTGTTGCTGCTTCCAAATCAATATTATCTACACCAACACCAGCGCGGCCAATAACTTTTAGCTTCGTTCCAGCATTCATGATTTTCTCTGTAACTTTCGTTTGGCTGCGAACTAGAAGGGCATCATACTCACCGATGATGGCAATGAGCTCATCTTCAGATAGGCCGGATTGCTTCACTACTTCTACATCGGTTGCATCATAAAGCATTTGAATTCCCATGTCACTAATTGGATCGGATACTAGAACTTTGTACATAATTCGGTTCCTCCTTAATATTGGGACCTTTGAGCTGGCTCAAAGACTTCCTCTGATGAACATAAAAAAACTCCCAACCCTCAGGTACAGACACGTATGTCTGTAGCCAAAGGGACGAGAGATTGCTTTCGTGGTACCACCCTAGTTCGCTGCCCATTCACACGGGAAGCCTCAATTGGTCTTGCGACCTGGAACTGTAACGTGTTCCTATCCCGATTGCATCTACTTTATTCAATGCAATAACTCTGGAGTGCTCCGCAAAATGTTCGCTACCGATTCGCACCTACCATCGGTTCTCTGAAAGCTACTTTACTTGCTTGGCTCCGTCAACGCTGTACTGTGATATAGAATTTTCATTAGATTAACATGCGTTTGAAATCGTGTCAATACATGTCGAATCAATTTCACATGAAAGTCATATTTGATATTTGAACGAGAGATTTTCCTAAGCTTTTCGTTTATTTTAAAGCAAGGACGCTTAGAAAGCAATGCTATTTCACTTGTATTTTAGTCTGATTTTCGCTATTGTACTCGTTAAATAGATATTGCTCTTGCAGCAAGTAAGGAAGGAAGTGCCGACATCGACATAACGAGTATTCATCCAAATAAATTCCTTGAAGCATTGGAACAGCAGGAACTGAAAGATAGCATCATTATCGACGTGAGGGAACTTCATGAATGGGAGTTTTATCATCTTGAAGAAGCACAGCTTATCCCAATGCAGCAAATCCCTCATCGAATGGGTGAACTGTCAGATGATCGGGATATTTATCTCGTATGTGCGCATGGTGTGCGCAGCTATCGTGTTGCCGAGTATTTGTTGGAGAACGGTTTTGACCGGGTCATTAATGTAGATGGAGGGATGGCAGCGGTCGCCATGCTTCGCGGATTCCAATATGATTAAAAGAAAAGCCGAGCGCATCTGCGCCCGGCTTTTTCTTTTAATTCACATCCGAGAAAAATGGAAGCTGTGGAAGCAGCTCGTTGGCATACCACTTTGATTTCCCTTTGACAAAGTCTCCAGGACGAACGGCATTTGTACTTAGCAGCAGATCCATCGTTTGATTAACATCGTTCACATTCATTTTCTTAGCTTGACCTGAGGCAATGAATTCATCAATACGTATCGTCAAATCCTGTGGGTAAAAAGGAGCAAATGCTTTACTTTTAAGTAATTTTGCTGTTATGTAATGATTTTTGACGTTTATGTTCATCGCACGCCATTGATCCAAATTGGCATTATTGTTTGGATCGAAATTCTCAATATCATGATCGATCGTTCCGTTCCAAGCAACGATGGAATCGAAATAATTTTTCTGAGCCGTCAATGCTTGTGTTTTCGCTTCCAGGATGTAGGCATCCTTCTGAATGACATCGAGCAATTGTGGGCTTGTCAATCCGTTGGCCTTGTTTTGGTAACTTTTTAACGTATCAGCAAAAAGCTTCAGGCTTTTGAGATAACCTTGGTGAGACTGCACAAGCAGCGGGGATGAAGCCGGCATGCTCTTTTTTAGCAGCTCATTATATTTCTCATCAGCGAGCTTGTACAACTCTTTAAGAACGGCAGAGGCATCGACTGTAGAGTTGCCAAGTTCGATTTGACTCATCAACTCAAACCATTTATTCTGAAATTCCCTAAAGGGCAAAAAGATGGTATGGTAATAAGATACGAGTACTTGTTGGTCGTAGGCTCCAATTTCCTGAACGACAGCCTTGTCGGCATGCAATATTTTATCGTATTTTTGATCTGATTTCTCCTGGCCGACTCTTAAGCCGTAGAAAAAGGCGCCAAGTATACAAACAAGCATAAAGATAAACATGAGGGCGAATAAATAATCAGTGCGGGTTAGACGTTTATCCATAATTAAAGCTCCTTATTCTCTCTTTTTCTTTTAACTTAGTATAGGGGAAATAGCCATAAAAGGGAATATGTGAGGAAATGAGGCTGCTTCCTTGAAAAAATTCGATTTTAAGAACATTCGCTTCGGAAAAGTTGATATGAGTGAATTGAATGACCGGACATTATTGCTTAATCTTTACATAACCCAACTGCTTACGCTTATTATCGGTATTATCATCTTATTTTTTCAGAGCAATCATAAGATTCTTTCCATGTTTACCATTCATGGGGGCTTGAAGATTCTCATTTGGGGAAGTTTGTTTGCTCTACTTGTCCTCGGGATCGATGTTTTGATCTCTAGATGGGTGCCCAAGGAAGTATCAGACGACGGTGGAATTAATCAAATGTTATTCGGGACGCGACCTTTATGGCATATTGCATTGATTTCGCTCATCGTAGCGATTTGTGAAGAAGTGCTGTTTCGAGGGGCGATACAGCATGCATGGGGCCCTTATTGGACTAGTATCTTGTTTGCAGCGATCCATATTCGGTATTTGCAGCATTGGTTAATGACAGGAATGGTTTTCAGTATAAGCTATGGTTTGGGATGGATTTACCTTCAAACTGGGAGTCTATGGACTCCGATAATCGCTCATTTTATCATTGATTTTGTAATGGGCTGCATACTTCGTTACAGCAAGGAGGAAGAACAGGTCACATGAGTGTAGGGGAAAGATCACCTTTACGGTCTGATCGGAGGCCAATAGAGGTAAAGGAAGACGATACGTACTTACCGCCGCGTAATGCTGTGCATCCCTCTGAGCGAGGAAAGTGGACGCGTATATTCTATCTAACTTTACTGTGGTTATTCATTATTCTTGTGGTTAGTTTAACGGTTTGGGGCATTAAATATTATTCGTAGACGATTCAGATATACCAATCAACCTAAGTTGTGTAAAAGAAGTGGAGAAGCTATGATAGATTCATAGTTTTTTTCATTTTTTATCATAGTTTTTTTACCAGGAGGATGCAGCGATTATGTTGGCGAACCACACTTCAAGATGGATTTTTAATGTGAAATTAATGGCTATTATATTTGTATTATTTTCAAGTATCTTTTGGTCAGCGAAACCATCCTATGCTCTGTCTTATGGAAGCTTGTCTTATCCGCAAGGCGATGTTGGACTCTTGCGTCCAGACATTGGAGTAACACTTGAGCTAAGTGAAGGAAAAACGCCGGAAAGCTATCATTTTTATTTAAACGATAAGGAATTAAATGTTAGCTATGATCCCGTTTCGGTTAAATTTATATATCGTCCTACAGCTGATTTACTGCCTGGGAACTATAATGCTCGTTTAGTGCTGTCTTTCAATGGCTATCAACCTATATCAATTGATTGGAAATTTACGGTTATTAAAGGTGCGGTTTCGTTAACGTCTGAAACGACTAAAGAGCAGGAGGATGGACTTCGGGCGATCAATGATTATCGGGCTAAATTAGGGCTGTCGAAGGTCAAATTCAATAATGCTTTGAATACAGCGGCTCAGAAGCATGCGCAGTATTTATCCCGAAATAAAATCGATCCTATTCGGACGTCTATTTCTTTGCATGATGAGGACCCAGCGCTGCCAGGTTATATCGGCAAGTCATTAAGAGAGCGGGTACAATTTATCGGTTACTCGCGTTCAAGCAGTGAAGATGTAGCTTATAATCGGGTTACCTTAGTTGAAGCTATAGATAGTCTATTTGATGCTCCCTATCATCGTTCACCATTCATGGTGCCAGGACTCGTGGAAATCGGTGTGTTTAGAGATGGTGATTATCACGTTATCGAATTTGGTTTCTCAGACGGGATTGCACCAGAACTAGTCGTTTCTCCAGGAAATAATGATGTGTATGTACCAACCCTTTTTGATGGTCATGAGACCCCGGATCCGATTCGCTTTCATTCAGGGGCGGAATATCCAGTTGGTTATCCGATCATGGCTTCCTTAAACGGGCCCGGAGTAAAGAAGGTAAGTTTGGAGGAGGCAGAGTTAAAAGACGAGGGAGGTAACTCCGTATCACTACTGAAGAACGAGCCGGGTAAAGATGATCATTTGGAAACTGAAGTAATTGTGATGCCTTCGAAACCACTGGAATTAGATACAACTTATAAAGCCAAAATCAAATTGACAGCAATCATGGAAGATGGGAGTACTAGACCCTATTCGAAAGAATGGACATTCCGCACAGAACCTCGGGTTGGTGTTGGTGTACTTAAACTTCATAAGGATGCTGTTGCTTACACGCTGCAAATGGCTAACTTCGGGCTAAACCGCAATCACTTGGTTTCATTTGGTTTGAATGAGGACAAGTATCTACTTGATTTAATCCCTTATCCTATGAAGCAAAAGCCATATATTCAAGATGGGACTTCATACCTTTACATTAGAGACTTGGCCGCGGCACTAGGTGCAACTGTTGAATGGGACGATAACCAGAAAGCTGCTGTTTACAAAAAGAAAGACAAGACGATTATCTTTTATACGAACCGAAATGCGTATAGTTTGAATGGTGTAGAGCATGCAACAGAATCAGCTGCTAAGCTCATTCATGAAACAACGATGATTCCGGTTCGGCTGCTTTCCGAGACTCTTGGTGCGAAAGTGACCTATGAGGAAAATACAAGAACAGTGAATATTAGTTATTAAAAAACAAGAGCCCTGCAGCACCGACACCTGACGTGTAGGAGATGCAAGGCTCTTTTCTTATTTCATTTCTAGCTCAATGGCATTCGGATCTACGAAAGAATATCCTTTTTCCTCAAGTTGGGTAAGAAGTGTGTCTAAGGCTTTCACTGTCCAAGGCAGCTCGTGCATCAAAATATTACTACCGCCATGTAATTGTTTCATCACATTTTCGATCACTTTACCGGAATCGTTATTTTTATTAGTCATATCCCAGTCTAACGAACCGTTGGACCATGTCATATAAAGCATCTTATTGTCTTTCACTTTGGTTTTCAAATAATCATTGCCAGAACCAAAAGGAGGTCGGAAAAATTCAGGCGATTGCCCTGTCAATTCTTTTACTATTTTTTGGACATCATCAACTTGTTGATCAATCTTTTCATTCGTCATGCTTTTCAAGTTTTCGTGGTCCCAGGCATGATTACCAATGGGATTACCGCTGTTATGAATGAGTTTAACAAGTTCGGGCTTTTGTTTGATTCGATATCCATTCAAGAAGAAGATTGCCTTGGCATTATGCTTTTTTAGGATGTCGATTAACGCCTGATTCATGGCTTGTTCCTTAGGACCGTCATCAAAGGTTAAAAGGACGATCTTTTTGTTCCCATTGGGATCGTTTGGTACAATATCATAGTTTTTGTTCATATGATATTCTTTTTTGACGACTTCTGGAGCTGGCGTTGTCGCTGTAGGGACGGGAGTTGGAACGGGTGTTGCCGCGGGTGTTGCCGAAGGTACAGGACTTGGTGTAATTGTGGCGACAGCTACCGGTGTAGAGCTCGTTGTTTCGATTGGACTTATTTTTGTTTGGTTCGCACTGCAGGCAGCTAATAAGATCATGACACTCATCATTAGTACACTGGCTTTTTTGTTCATTATCCTTCGTTCTCCTCAGGTCTTTATACTTGTAGGTCATTCCTATAGTACCACATTTCGCAGATAACATATCTCCTTTGTTTTCCTCCCGTCTTAACGTATGCCCTCCTAGAAACTCGCGCAACCTATGAAGGAATCATACTACTTGACATGGAGGGAGACCCAATGAAGATAGGCACATTTTTGCTCGGCGGTATTGCCGGTGCGGCGGCGGTTATATATCTCAATCGTAAAAGTAAATCAATGTTGTTCTCAGCATTCAGCTCGTCCAGTGAATCTATGGGTAAAGTTGTTGATAAAGCAAAGGACTCGTTGGTGAACAAATCATTTGGAGATTCAACGTCCAAAAGTTTCTCGACTTCAAACTCGAATGGCCTGAATCAAGTTGAAAAAATAGTGAAAGAAGATCCTCATTTGAAAGCAACTGTCAATGAAATCATGCGTGAAAATAAAGAAAGTTCATCGACTATCCAATGAACCTAAGTATGAAGCACAGTCTGGCATCCCCAAGGTGCTGGCTGTGCTTTTCTTTTTATACATAACTTGCGCGTGCAATTGCACGCAATTAATGTTAACATGATAGGTGAAAACGAAAGCAAGATGCATGTCCATTTTCGTTCTCAAAGGTTCACCTTTTTCTTTTTTTATCATATTCTGTTTTAATAAGATGACCATGCTTTCGATGCAAGCTTTCCAGTCGGAAGGCTCAAAGGAGGATCCTATCATGAAAATAGAACGCTTAAGTCAGGATAAGATACGGATTTTCCTAACATTCGATGACTTAACTGAACGCGGTATTCAAAAAGACGACATGTGGAGAGAAATTCCCAAAGTACACGAATTATTTAGTGAAATGATGGATCAAGCCTATTCAGAGCTCGGATTTGACCCGTCCGGCCCGCTTGCTGTTGAGGTGTTTGCACTCCCGGCACAAGGAATGGTTGTTATTGTGACCAGAGGTAAGCTTGATTTGTATGCAAACTCAGATGCATATGATGATCACGAAGCTGAAGAAGTGTATGAAATGGAAGTAACGCTTGAACAAAGCGATTTAGTCTCCTATGCTTTCCGTGATTTTGAAGATCTTGTGCGTGTATCCAAAGTAATTAATCCCCTTCTCATGGAAGGCGGTACCCTTTATTCATACAAAGGGAAATATATTTTACAACTCGAGCCTGTTGACCTCGAAGAAACGAAATACCAGGCATTAATTGCTGTCTTATCTGAATTCGGCGAAGCCGCTTCCGTTACACAAGCTGTGCTTGAAGAGTATGGGAAGACAATCATTGCAGATGATGCAGTTAAGGTGCTCTGCCGTCATTTCAAATAAGGCCATCTTCCTTACTTTTTGATGTAGAATGAAACAAGCATTTTCAAAAACGATTGTTTTTGTGGATGCTTGTTTTGTTGGTTATTCGTGATCATTTATCAACGTAGCGAAGAGATAATGGGGGAGACCTAGATGACTAGCATAGATCGCAAACGACTGGCGCCTACTCTGGCTGCTGTTGATTTGGACGGGTTATTGGCCTATTACCAAAAGCAGCTCCGCGAGGAGGCTTATTTCTATTTACAAAAAAGAGGGATAACGGAAGAAACGGTTATACAGTACCGTATTGGCTTTGAAATTGG
The DNA here is from genome assembly GCF_030817295.1 of Paenibacillus sp. V4I9. Taxonomy (NCBI): domain Bacteria; kingdom Bacillati; phylum Bacillota; class Bacilli; order Caryophanales; family Paenibacillaceae; genus Paenibacillus; species Paenibacillus sp. V4I9. The sequence continues at coordinate 4,472,453 of NZ_JAUSZE010000001.1, read as the reverse complement.
CAAGATAGGATTCTATGTTGATCAGAATCAGCTAGGTGATTACTTCGAGCATAGAGTTATTGTTCCTATTCGGAACTACAACGGCGAAATTGTCGACTTAATCGGACGCTCGATAGACAATAGAGAGCCGAAATATAAACCCCTGTATGGTTTAGATCAGTATCTATTTAATTATTCAGCACTTGAAGATTCAGATGAAGTTGTTCTTTGCAACGGGATATTTGATGTCCTAACGTTGACTCAGGCCAAAATGCCTGCTGTTTGTGTACCTGATAACGGTATGTTTAAAGAACAACATATGTCATTATTTGCTGGTAAACGCGTTTATATTTGCATGGGGAATGATGAGACCGGAAGAAGGGATTCTACACGCATAGAAGCCTTATTAAGGGAACAGGGCAATGAGACGTATATTATTAATTTGCCCGAAACAATTCGAGATATTAACGATCTGTTCATTAGAGCTCAGAATCCGGTTGAGACTTTTCTTGCGCTAGTGAATCAAACTGTTGAGGAAACAAGGCTAGCCCCTGTAGCTCCAGATATCAAAAATAGCACCGTTTATTTAGAAGAATATATGAAACGGTTCCGCGGCCAAGTCGCTAGTATCCGCACTGGTTTTGCTAAGCTGGATCATTTACTTTTCGGCGGCTTTGGAAATGGCTTGTATTTACTGGCAGGTTCAGGCTCCATAGGCAAGAGCATGCTGCTTAAACAAATAGCTGATGAACTTGCTTTTCAGCAGAATCCGGTTATTTTTGTGTCATGGGATATGACGAATTTCGAACTATGGGCACGCAGCATTGCAAGGATTATTGGGATTGCTCCACAGAAAGTACTCGGGGGCAAAGTTGAGCCTGAACAGGTAGCAGAAGCTAACAAGCAGTACGTAAAAATCAGTAAAATGCTTTGGATGCTTGAGTGTACGATGGATACAACGCTCGATCAAGTAGCCGCTTCCATTGAACGGATTGCAATTGTTGTTGGCAAAGAGCCCGTGATTTTCATTGATCATTTGCAGCGTATTCCAGCAGCTAAAGGGGTAACACCGCTAACTTGGGAGCAGCAGCAGGCTGCTATCGCCTATACGCTTAAACAATGGTCCAGAGAATGGAATTGCCCGATTATCGCTGCTACCGCATTAGAGCTTGGGCAAGATAACGTGTCTGACAATGTGCAAGCTTCAGCGGATGTGGTCATGATTATGCAGCCTAATGAAACAGAAGAGGATCAACAGCAGTCTATATCACTAGTCTTGAAGAAGAATCGAAATGGCACAATAGGGAGTATCCCACTCATTTTCCATAATGATCGTGCGTTGTTCACCGAATAAGACATAGAAAAGTCTATTGAAAATGACTATAATATTCATATTACGCATGGAATCGAGCTGTGGTTCTAAATGCTATTGAACGAAAAGGGGGAGCTGTAATTGCAAATTCTGCCGATTATTATGGCAGCCGTAGCGCCAGGTCTCTCATTGCTAACGTACTTTTATTTGAAGGACCGATACGAAACGGAACCGATTCATTTAGTTATTCGAATGTTCTTGTTTGGTGTTCTGCTTGTATACCCTACGATGGTACTGCAGAATTCGTTGATTGAAGAGTTTGGAAAGGGTACTTTTATCTCGGCTTTTTTCCTATCTGGTGGCGTTGAAGAGTTTCTGAAATGGTTTATCCTCTATCATTTGATCTTTAGGCATGAAGCCTTTGATGAACCCTATGACGGAATTGTGTACGCAGTGGCCGTAAGCTTAGGTTATGCGACTTTGGAAAATATCATTTATGCTTTCCTTAATGCATCGTCTTTCTCTGCGCTGATGATTCGCGCTCTGCTGCCTGTTTCAGCGCACGCATTGTTCGGTGTCATGATGGGTTACTACTTGGGCAAGGCTAAATTCATTCCACACAAAGCGCAAAGGTATTTATGGATTTCCTTACTGCTGCCTATTTTGTGGCATGGATTGTTTGATTATATTTTGCTTTTTTTCAAAACGAACTGGGTTTGGATCATGATTCCAGTCATGTCTTTTCTATGGATTCGCACAATTTGGCGGGTTGACCGTGCCAATGCTCATTCCCCACTACGCATCGCGACAGCGGATGAGAAGATTAAAGTGAGCTGAAATAGGTCATAATGGACAGTATAGATGGCGATTCCTGGCTGTAAGTCCGGAACTACCGGGAGGGTGTACATGTCCACGACAAGAGTCAAAGTAAAGATCCGCTGCCGGTTATGCGGTGAAAAGTTTGTGCTGAAAGGCAAGAAAGAAAAAGGTAAAATTGAAACGGGATTCCGCCAGTGCATTTGCAGCAATGAGCAAGACTTTGAAGTAGAGACCGAAGATTAGCGTGAGGCCATTCTTTTTAGAATTGGCCTCTTTTTGTTGTCAATCTTGTATAAACCTGCCTCCCCACGTAAAAACTAAGCGCAAGTTTGGGTACGAAAGGAGCAGTCGCGTGTATAAAAGATTAAGTATTGTCATGTTTCCATTCCTCTTGATTGCCTTGATTGGTGCTTCAGTGTGGGGATATTTGGAACACCAGGAGAAGAATTCGATTTTGATCAAAGCAGAGAATCAATATCAACGTGCGTTCCATGATCTTTCTTTCCATGTGGATAAGCTTCATACAGAGCTTGGTAATACGTTGGCTGTTAACGCAACCTCGGAGCCTTCTTACCGAAAGGGGCTAGTTAATGTATGGCGGCTAACGAGCCAAGCGCAAAGCGATATTACGCAGCTCCCGCTAACACTGCTGCCATTCAACAAAACGGAAGATTTCTTAGCTAATATGGCTAATTTCTCATACCGAATGTCCGTTCGTGACATGACGAAGCAGCCTTTAAATGAGCAAGAAATAAAAACGTTGAATGCTCTTTATGATCATTCCTCCGAGATAACGAAGGAAATACGCGGTGTTCAGGAGAAGGTTTTGTCCAAAAACTTGCGATGGATGGACGTCGAAGTCGCCCTAGCTTCTGAAAATGAAACACATGATAATGCGATCATTGATGGCTTTTCTACCGTTGACAAAAAAGTTGGAGCCTACGAGGAATTAAACTGGGGACCTGGAAATTTGAACATTTTTTCCAAAAATGATGTTAGCGTTTTGTCCGGGAATGACATGACAGCTGATCAAATTAAACAAAAAGCAGCGCAATTTCTGGGGGTGAGTGATACTACTACTATGAAAGTAGTTGAGAATGGTGGCAGTGCGCCAGAATATCAAAGCTTTAGCGTTGTGGTTCCAGGCGGAAACGGCAGTGAAAATGATATTCAGATGGATTTCACCAAAAAAGGCGGTCAGCTCATTTATTTTATGAAGCCGCGAACCATAAAAGAATCTAAGTTTGATCTTAGACAGGCGCGAGATATAGCTAATGAGTTTTTAGATCAACATGAATATAAAGATATGAGCGCAGTTAGCTATGATCAATATCAAAATATGGCTAACATTATTTTCGCTAAGCGAGAAAAGGATGTTACGATTTATCCTCAGCAGGTTAGCGTTAAAGTAGCTTTAGACACTCTTGAAGTCACTGGCGTGCAGGCAACAGACTATATATTTGGTCAAAAACAGCGGACGGTTGGTCAGCCCAAAATGACGGCAGCCGAAGCACGTAAGCATCTTAGCCCGAAAATGGAAGTGACTGGCGAGTCTTTGGCGATTATCAAAAATGAATTAGACGAAGAAGTGCTTTGCTATGAATTTATCGGGAAGATGAACAACAATATTTATCGTGTTTATATGAATAGTGAGAATGGGATGGAAGAGAAAATTGAGACCATTCGCCCCGAACAAGCTGAAGCAGCAGCTGAAGCAAAGAAATAATCATAGAGAAGAAGCGGGTTCAATCCTAGCTTCTTTTTTTTGCTATCATAATTAATAGGTCATTGGTATAATTAAGATATATTACGTCTCGGAGGTGCAGAAATTGCTTCCTAAAGTCAACCAGATATTACATATGCAAGTGAATAGCATCGACGATGAAGAGTCCAAAATTGAGTACAAGTCGCGAATTGCTGACGTGACGGATAGTGTGATTGCCATTGAGCTCCCGCTGAATGAGAAAACAGGCCGACTCAAGAAGCTTTATCAAGGTGATGAATTAAGCACATTCTATTTAGGTCAAGGTGGCGTAAAGCACTATTTCACAACTTCGGTTACAGGTTTCAGAGAAGATGTGATTCGCTTAGTGGAACTGCGTAAACCAAAGCCTGAAGCCATTACGCAAGTTCAACGCAGAAGTTTTCTAAGGGTTTTGGCCGAACTTGAAATTGCCGTTAAATTGTCGGATCAAATTCAATTCATTGGCGTGACAGAAGATGTCGGCGGTGGCGGGATTTCGTTTATCTGTGAGGGACATATCCCACTCGGAATGAATGCTATTATTTCTTGTTGGGTACTTGCACCCTTCAAGAATGGTAATATTGAGCATATTCCTTTTACTGGCGAGGTTGTCCGTGTTAAACAGATTGAGTCTGGCAAGCAATTGGCAATGATTAGATTTACGGATATAGCCGATCGTGAACGTCAGAAACTAATTCGCTTTTGCTTCGAGAGACAAATGGATTTCCGTAAACGATAATGTAGGGATCTTTTGATGTAGTCAAAAGTCTCTCTACTTGTAAGCATGAGATTTCACCTGCATGGGCATACTACCAAGCAATATGTCTATTTGAGTAGGTGGGGCATCATGTCAAGGGATCAGGAGAATAAGTCATACGAGCAGCTGTTTATCCTCTTTTCTGCAAAGGTAGAAAAGATGATCATTCGGACAACGCTCGTATTTTTCGTTTTACTTATATGTGCTCAAGCCATGCTTCAAATTCCCTACATACGTAAGCATTTTACCCGTGTTGAACCATTAGAGGGAAAGCCCTATGTATGGCCTCAAAATGGGAAGGGAGAGCGCTCTTAAGCACATCTAAAAGCAATCCAATATGCGTCCATGTTTTGCATATGCCTTTTTAATGTGCTATAATTTCAATTAATTAGCAGGCAGTGCCTGCTTTTTTGTTCGTAAGGTACTGTGAGGTATTGTTAGGAGGAACAGCAGCTTGGAAAAGTTCAATATTGCCATAGATGGTCCTGCTGGAGCCGGTAAAAGCACCATTGCACGGCTAGTTGCTGGGGCACTTGGTTTCGTTTACGTGGATACAGGAGCCATGTATCGGGCAGTAACGTGGAAAGTACAGCAAGAAGGGCTGCAATCTGATCAAGAACAAGAAGTAACTGCCTTGGCGAATCGCATGCAGATTGAGCTCATTCCTCGCGAGGAAGGACAACAGGTTATCGTAGATGGCGTCGATGTGACCAAAGAAATCCGTACGACAACCATAACGGATCATGTCTCCCAAATTGCTAGCTACGGAGCTGTACGCCAGCTTCTGGTTACACTTCAGAAGCAAATGGCCATAACCAAAGGCGTAGTCATGGATGGCCGCGACATCGGTACTCATGTTATGCCAGACGCTGAAATCAAAGTATTTCTGACAGCTAGCGTAAAGGAAAGAGCAGAGCGTCGATTCAAAGAGATGCAAAACAGCGGGACTTGCAACCTTACGCTCTCTGAACTTGAACAGGACATCGCTCGTCGCGATCAATTGGACCAGGATAGAGAGATTTCACCGCTTAGACAAGCTCATGATGCTGTTTTAATGGACAGTACTTCAATGACCATTGAGGAAGTTGTGGACGAAATACTTGGGCTTTGCAAAGACAAAGTCGGAGGTGGCAAATAAGATGCTTTATCGCATCGGCAGGGCCTTATTTCGTTTTGTTTTTACCTTGTTTTTCCGTATGAGGGCCTTAGGTATGGAGAATGTCCCTACACATGGAGCAGTCGTACTTTGTGGGAATCATACCAGTTTGTTGGACCCGCCATTGTTAGGAACCCCGCTTAAGCGTATGGTTTATTTCATGGCGAAGGCCGAACTGTTTGATATCCCTGTGTTTGGTTCCATCATTTCTAGAGTAGGTGCTTTCCCTGTGAAACGCGGTGGCGTTAGCAGAGAATCGATCCGACTTGCCGTACAATTGCTTCGCGATGGTAACATGTTGGGCGTTTTCCCAGAAGGATCGCGGAACAACGCTGGGGGCATGGGCAAGAAGGGCGCAGCCAGTCTTGCACTGAAATCTGGAGCAACTGTAGTTCCTGTGGCTATTATAGGCAATTATTCCTTATTCCGCCGCATGACGATTGTATATGGAAAACCGCTTGATATAAGTGCTTATGCAGGTGCAAGCTCCGAAGATTTGGAGCAGGCAACGGAAGCTATTATGAAAGAAATTCGCCGATTACATACTGCTTATAGCAAAGGTTAACGAGGATGTATGGAATCGAAAGCTTGGAATTATACTATCTTTAAAGCGAATGGAAGTTATTGTTTTGTTTGAAACAGAGTAGAAGCTTACATTGCTGCTTTGTGACTAATAAATTATTTTTTGTTGTTTGTAATTAGAGGAGGGTAATCCCATGTCAGATGAAGTAAAAGTTGAAGATCAAACGCAAGAAGTACAAGAAGCACAAGAAACAGCCGTATCGCAAGCAGAAGCTGAGCACGCTCTTAATAACGTTGCTGTGCTGAAGAAAGGCGCTACCGTTAAAGGTAAAATCGTTAAGGTAGACGCAGATCAAGCCTTCGTGGATATCGGTTACAAATACGATGGTGTTATTCCAGTTCGTGAGCTTTCTACCGATGCAGAAGCAACACTGCTTGGACAAGAAGTTGAATTAAAAGTTGTTTCAATCAACGATGCGAAAGAAACATTGGTTCTTTCCAAACGTGTTGTTGACAACAGCAAAGTATGGGAGTCACTGCAAGGTCAGCTGGATAGCAAAGAAATCATTGAAGCTACTGTAGCTGAAGTTGTAAAAGGCGGACTTGTTGTGGATATCGGCGTACGTGGTTTCGTACCTGCTTCCATGGTTGAGCGTCAATTCGTTGAAGATTTCTCCTCTTACAAAGGCCGCACTTTGCGTCTTCGTGTGAAAGAAATCGATCGCGAGAAAAACAAAGTGATCCTGTCCCAAAAAGATATTCTAGATGAAGAATTCGAAGCTAACAAAAAGAAAATCATCGAAGGCCTTCAAGTGGGTCAAGTACTGGATGGTACTGTTCAACGCTTAACACAATTCGGTGCGTTTATTGATATCGGTGGTATCGACGGACTTGTACACATCTCCGAGCTAGCTTGGCACCATGTAGAACAAGCTTCTGACGTAGTCAAAGAAGGCGATAAAGTGAAGGTGCAAATCCTTAAGCTTGATCCTTCCAATGATAAAATAAGCTTGAGCATCAAAGCGACTCAAGAAGGTCCTTGGTCCAATGTGGAGCGTGAATTCAAAGCAGGCGATATCGTAACAGGTACAGTGAAACGTCTTGCAGCTTTCGGCGCATTCGTTGAAGTGGCTCCTGGTGTTGAAGGTCTTGTGCATATTTCCCAAATTGCCCACCGTCACATCGGTACTCCGCATGAAGTATTGAAAGAAGGCCAAGAAGTTCAAGTGAAAATCTTGGAAATCAATACGGCTGAGAAACGCGTTAGCTTAAGCATTAAAGATACAGAAGAAGCTCCTGAAGCTCCAGCTGGTGCAGCTGCTCCTTCTGCTGGTAAACCAGACAGAGAAAGACAACCAAGAGGCGATCGTGACCGCGGAAACAGCGCAAGTCACCAAAAAGAGATTGCCGGCAATGAGAACGTGTCCTTGAGCAATCAAGGTCTGTCCATGACACTTGGCGAGCGTTTTGGCGATAAACTTTCCAAATTCAAAAAGTAAATGATACGACGCTTAGGGGGATCATAAGAATGCGCATCTCACGCAAAATGGAGCATGTCCATTACGCGCTGGAGCTTGGCCAATCACGGCAGCAAGGGCTGTCGGATATCAAGCTTGTGCATAACTGTCTACCTGAGACTTCGACGGATCAAATAGCATTAACTACGGAAATCGGCGATCTCATTATGAGTTCGCCGATTTTAATTAATGCAATGACGGGCGGCGCTCAGGAGACGGAAAGCATTAATCGCGAATTGGCCATCTTGGCAAGGGAAAAGGGCATGGTTATGGCCGTTGGTTCCCAAATGTCAGCAATTAAAAACAGTGAGGTTGCTTCGAGCTATCAAGTTGTTCGCCGCGAAAATCCTAAAGGGATCGTGTTCGCGAATTTGGGCAGCGAGGCGACGACCGAGCAAGCGGTCCGCGCCGTCGATATGATTGAAGCGAATGCGCTTCAAATTCATTTGAATGTGATGCAGGAGCTCATTATGCCGGAAGGGGATCGCAGCTTTGTGGGCATGTTGGGCCGCATTGAAGCGATTGTTCGGCATGTACAGGTACCTGTTATCGTGAAGGAAGTTGGCTTTGGTATCCTGAAGGATAACGCCAAACAATTGCAGAGCATCGGCGTACGCTTTTTGGATGTCGGCGGCTCGGGTGGCACGAATTTCGCCGCCATTGAGAATGCCAGACGTCCAGCCGCCTTGGATTGGCTGAACGATTGGGGCACACCGACAAGCATTGCCTTGCTAGAGGCACTCTCAGTTTATCCGCGAGGCGGAGTTATTGCCTCAGGCGGTATTACGAACGCTTTGGAAGCGGCAAAAGCGCTAACGCTCGGCGCTTCAGCGGTTGGCATGGCTGGCGCATTCTTGAGGGTTTTGCGCAGCGAGGGAGTCGATGCGCTCCACCATTTTGCTGATGAGCTTCATCAAGGACTTATTCTTATTATGACAGCGCTAGGCGCTAATACGATTCAGGCATTGGGAAATTGTCCAGTTGTCATCATGGGCGAAACAGCTGAATGGTGCAGGGCTAGAGGTATTAACTTAACTTCATATGCAGAAAGAGCCAATCGGAGTAAATAATCGAAATATTGCCATACTATGAATCAGGTGGTGCTTCCCTCGTTAAGTTGGAGTGGTTGCCTGAAGATCCGCAGGCAGGTCGGTGGCATATGTCACCTGATCGCCTATGCATGGTAGGGTGGTCCGATTATGAACTCCGGTTATTTGTCTTTAATTCTCCTTTGTATCACGTTGATCTTATTCGCCAGCGGATGGAAAGAACTGTACATCAGAAGTATATCGCACAAGGGCATGCTTCTTTTTTTTGTCTCTTGGATTGTCTTTTCTAGGTTTACCGTAACGATCCAGCATGTTCAAGTGGGGCTCGTTTATGTCTGGGTTCTGCTCATCAGTTTGGGTATTCTCTATAAGACACAAGGATTCATACATAAGCTTCATTTACTTTCCATCGGCCTTTTATTAGGTTCCCTTCATTTCTTGTTGCAGCAGCTGCTTGAGATGGACCCCATACTCATCGTTCGTAACTCGGAATGGGATACGGCTTTATTGCTTGCCGTTGTAACTCTCGTTTTACAGCGCAGTGCATGGGAGCAGATCGCGGCACTCTCGATTGGCTACTTACTAGGAGATATGTATCAGGCGGGAATTCATCCAGTAGATGGCTACCATCATGTCGGTAAGGCGACATTTCAGGACCAATGGTGGCTTTCTGTTTTTGCGGCGAGAACGATGACCATCATCCTTCAATCCGCTTATAACGGCTGCCGAAATATCATTCGCAGCTGGATGGACCGAAGAGGAGGCTGGAAGAAGTAATGGATTGGTTCTATTCGCACCGTTATACGATAGGTATTGTCGTGGGGGTTATTTTTGGCATTCTGGCACGTCTGAATATGTTAAGAACGGACTACAGGCAATATCCGACCTATCCTCACGGTAAGATTATACATATTTCCCTTGGTGTCATCGCAGCAGGACTAGGAGCCGTGGCTGTCCCTGCTTTGCTGGACAAAAATTATACGGCAGTCACTTTCTTATCGTTAGCCGCCCAACAGTTTCGTGATGTGCGCAATATGGAAAGACAAAGTCTATCCAAGGTTGATGAGTTAGAGTTAGTTCCAAGAGGAGCGGCATATATTGAGGGGATAGCAATGGTGTTCGAGGGAAGGAATTATCTCGTCATTTTCTCAGCATTTCTTGCGTCTTTATTCAGTATATTGTTTGCTTGGTATTGGGGGATCGTTGCAGGGATTGTGTCCATTTGGATTGCTAACTATTTTAAATCAGGTAACAAGCTAGCGAAAATTGCAGACATCGAACCTGCTGATATTCGGATGGATGGACCAGATCTGTTCGTCGGCTCGGTTTATATCATGAACGTTGGACTCGCAGACAGCCGTGACAAAATACTTGAACACGGGCTTGGTTTCTTAATTAAACCCAAAAATCGCAATGCCCGCGTAACGTTAGCTCATTTAGGCCAAAGACAAGCTATTCTTCATGATATTTCAACCCTGTTTGGTGCTTACCGAGATGAAGGAGAGCCTTCATTGCGTCCGATGGCTAAGCTGGATATGAATACCGGCACATTAGCCGTTCTGCTCCTCCTACAGGAGAAAGATGTTGAGAAAACATATATTGCTCTTCATCGAGTACCCGTATTGGAAAGCGCTGTTCGAATGCCGTCTGAAGCGGGTGTAAACAAAAAGAAGGAGGCCTAAAACAGGATGTCGCAAATCCTAGCTATTGTAACCTTGACGAAGGAACGAATAGGTGGAGGTGCTCCAATCTTCGTTGTGGATAAGGAAGATGAGCTCCAAAAGGTCTCTTTCTCTCTAGAAAAGATATTGGATGCTAACGCTCACGATTTGCAAAATGGCACGATGATTTTGGTCAGGCATACCTGAAATAGCTGGTGTGCCCGCTTGGTATCTTGTGGAGTCTCAAATGAGATTAGCCAAGCCGTGTCTTTTTTGTTATGATGTAAGTTGCGTATTTTTCCATGGCTGATCATGGAATTCGAAGGAGTGAATGAGTAGTGGCTAGACCTGTACTTGCAATTGTTGGCCGACCAAATGTCGGCAAGTCCACCATTTTCAATCGAATCGTAGGAGATCGTCTTGCGATTGTGGAAGATAAACCGGGGGTTACACGTGATCGATTATATGGCGTAGGAGAATGGCTTAATACGTCATTCAGTGTCATTGATACAGGCGGTATTGAAATTGAGGGGGAGGATGCGATCCTCAAATCCGTTCGTATTCAAGCGGAGCTTGCTATTGAAGAGGCGGATGTCATTGTTTTTATGGTGGATGCCAAAGCGGGCGTAACACCTTCGGATGAAGAAGTTGCCCAATTGCTATTCCGCTCCAAAAAGCCGATCGTACTTGCTGTTAACAAAGTAGATAACCTTGCGCGTCAAGATGATATTTATGAATTTTACTCTCTTGGGTTCGGTGATCCAATCGGAATATCGGGCTCTCATGGTATAGGAATCGGGGATTTGCTTGAAGCTGTTTGTACACTTTTCCCTGACAAAAAAGATGATGAGTACGGCGAGGAAGTTGTGAAATTTGCGTTAATCGGTCGCCCGAATGTTGGGAAATCATCCATGACGAATGCCATTCTTGGAGAAGAAAGGGTTATCGTAAGTGAAGTGGCAGGGACGACGCGCGATGCGATCGATACCCCATTTGAACGGGATGGACAAAAGTTTGTTATTATTGATACGGCAGGAATGCGTAAGCGAGGTAAAGTCTACGAGAACACGGAAAAATATAGTGTCATGCGTGCCATGAAAGCGATTGAGCGTGCTGATGTTGTACTCGTCGTCATCGACGGTCAAGAGGGCATTATCGAGCAGGACAAGCATATTGCCGGTTATGCACATGAAGCAGGAAAAGCGATAGTGATTGTCGTAAATAAATGGGATATCGTCGATAAAGATGATAAAACGATGCAGCATTTTACACAAACCATTCGTGATCACTTCTTGTTCTTAAGCTATGCTCCAATTGTGTTTGTTTCAGCCAAAACAACGCAGCGCTTGCATAAACTGTTGCCTGTCATTGTTCAAGTTGCTGAAAATCATGCTCTTCGTGTACAAACACATCTTCTCAATGATGTTGTTTCGGATGCTGTAGCCTACAATCCGCCTCCTACGGATAAAGGTAAACGCCTTCGTATTAACTATGTGACACAAGTTGCTGTTAAGCCTCCTGTCTTTGTGCTCTTCGTGAATGAGCCTGAGCTCATGCACTTTTCATATGAACGGTACTTGGATAACAAGATTCGTGCAGCCTTCGGATTTGAAGGTACTCCGATTCGCATCTTAAGCCGTAGGAAATCATCGGACAAAGAATAGGAGATGTTGTGCATTGCTTTCGATAATAACAATTGTAGTGGGTTATTTATTAGGCTCCATAAGCTTTAGTTATTTATTCGGAAAATGGTTCAAAGGCATTGATATCCGCAAGCACGGGAGTGGCAATGCGGGGGCGACAAATACGCTTCGTGTTCTGGGTAAGGGACCTGCCATCTTAGTTCTTTTGCTTGATGCCTTGAAGGGAGTTGCTGCCGTGTGGATTGGAACATGGGCAGCTCCCGGACCCGATGACATCTGGATTCGTGTACTATGCGGGCTTGCAGCCATCGTCGGGCATAATTGGCCGGTTTACTTCGGCTTTCGAGGTGGTAAAGGTATCGCAACCACCATCGGTGTTATGGCAACACTCTGCTTCATTCCAACGTTAATTGCAGGTTTAACAGCCATTGTAATCATTGCGGTCACCAGATTTGTATCGCTCGGTTCCCTTATTCTAACTGCACTTTTACCTTTCCTTATTTGGGGGATGGACCGACCTTTGCCAATTTTGTGGATTAGCATTTTGCTGTGTGCGTTTGCCTTTATGCGTCATCGTACGAATATTGTGAAGCTTATTCAAGGCAAAGAGAACAAGCTGGGCCAGAAAAGGGCTTAGCTAATCTCACGATGTCAGTTTTGTAAAAGCAAAACTCAGTAACGCTTACGATGCCAGTTTTGCTAAAGCAAAACTCTTAGGAGGGGTAACCTTGTCAAACAAAGTATCGGTCCTAGTCGCTGGAAGTTGGGGGACGGCACTTGCCTCGGTACTGGCGGATAATGGGAAACAAGTGCTTTTATGGTCTCGTAATGAGGATCAGGTTATAGAAATAAATGAGAAACATCGTAACAGTCGATTTCTTCAAGATGTGGAGCTATCGCCGCTAATCATAGCGACAAACTCGCTGCAGGAAGCGGTAGAGGATGCAGATGCGATCATTATGGTCGTACCTTCATCTGGTATGCGCGAAGTAGCGTCACGGATGCGTCCTTTTTTGAAGAAGGATACTTTAGTAGTTCACGCTACCAAAGGCTTTGAAACGGGAACGCTAAAACGTATGACTGAGGTTCTTGCCGATGAGCTTCCAGAAATAGATCCGCAGCGGCTTGTCGTACTTTCCGGCCCAAGTCATGCCGAGGAAGTTATCCGTAAATGTCCGACGACTGTCGTGGTCGCTGCCCAGGACTTGGAAGCGGCTGAAGCCGCACAGGATTTGCTGATTAACTCCTACTTCCGCGTCTACACGAATCCGGATGTTGCCGGTGTTGAGGTTGGAGGGGCGCTTAAGAATATTATTGCGTTAGGCGCAGGGCTGACCGATGGTCTAGGCTTTGGTGATAATGCAAAGGCTGCTCTAATGACGAGGGGTTTGGCCGAGATTGCTCGTCTAGGCATGGCAATGGGAGCCAATCCGCTTACATTTTCCGGCTTAGCAGGGATTGGCGATCTGATCGTAACTTGTACGAGTCAGCATAGTAGGAATTGGCGTGCCGGCAATAAATTAGCTAAGGGTATCCCCCTAAGCGAGGTTCTTGAAGAGATGGGAATGGTCGTAGAGGGCGTGAAGACAACCAAAGCTGCCTATGAGTTGTCCCGTAGATTTGACGTAACCATGCCGATTACAGATGAGTTATACAACGTTCTCTTCGATGGGAAGTCGCCTCAGCTAGCTGCACAAGATCTGATGGGGCGCGTCAGAACCCATGAAATTGAAGAGGTAGCCAGCGTCTCAGTAACAAATGTATTGAAGTAGCCTACACCACATCCTATCCGCATTCATACTATACCTTAGAAGATCCAGTCATCCAAGGTATAGGGAGGCGGCACATTTGTCGAATAAGGATATCTCGAAAGACGTATTAAATGTGGTGAAAAAGAAAACGGGTAAATCCGTTACTTCTAAAGATATTGAGAAACTAGCCAGCGGTGTGAAACCTTCTACCCTGCAAAGTGAAGCTCAACTTCGCCAACTCATCAAACAAGTTTCTGGTTTAGTGAACGTGAAGGTTTCAGAAGAAACCATCAATGATATCGTTCAGGCGGTCAAAAGCAGTAAGTTGGATTCCAACAATATGCAGCAATTGATGAACATGATGATGGGTAAGAAATAAAAAGCATGAAGGGGAGATCGTTCCCCTTTATGCTTTTTTTCTCATCCTATGCTATACTTACTGGTGATCAATTTGAATGTTTCATACATAAGGAGTTAAGATTATGTCAAGTTTAGACAAAATGTGGGCATCATTCGTGGCGATCGGACTCATGGTCGTCGCGTCATTATTAATTTCTTACGCTAGAACTCGAACCACAGGCGTTCTTCGTGTTGTGTTATCCGTGATTGCTTTTTTCCTATTTATTCCGATTTTACTTTACATGCTGCTATCTTTGTTTTAGCAACCTGGAGGAGATATCGATGTTAGAATTAAAAACACGCAAAACACAGAAAACGATAGAGTCGGTTACCGGATTGACGATTCTGGACCACGCGCTCAAAGAAGATTTGGATTGGGGTTTTTCGTGTACACGGGGTACTTGCGCCAGATGCCGTTGTTATGTAGCTTCAGGCCGAGAGCTGCTGTCAATGCCTTCGGATGAAGAAGAGAGCCGACTGGAGCCTGAGGAGATCGAGCAGGGCTATCGATTAGCTTGTCAGTGTGTAGTAAAGCAATCCGGTCATATTTCCGTTACGCATAAGCCTTATTTCTAAAATTTCTGCCTGAAAGGTGTGGGCATCTTGGTCCTGCTGGAGCCGTTACTACCAACGATTACAACCATCCATACACAATTATTGCAAGTTCCAGACGTACGATGGCTCATCGGTGGAAGCTGCGGACTGCTTTTACAAAACGTAGATATTGGAAGAAGTCCAAGAGATCTGGACATCTATGTAGATGACCACGATGTAACTGCTGTACATACTTCCTTATTCAATTATTCGGTGGATGCACCGATTTATAGTGAAACCCCCATTTATGCTTCAATCCTAAGTCATTACCTTATCGAAGGAAATACTGTGGAAGTCGTTGGTGATTTCAGGGTTAATGCCCTGCAATCTTTTTATCAGGTGGAAGCTTCGTTTCTTTGGGAAAATCATAGCCATTCGGTCACGATCGACGAACAGGAAGTTAAAATGATGCCGTTAGCCCATGAACTTCTCTTTAATTTACTTCGTAATCGTCCTGATCGTTATGAGGCTATTGCGAAGACCATGAAAACTTTTCCAGAGCTGCATATGCAGGCGTTAAGTGATTTAATGCAAAGAAATCGCTGGGGAAACGAGTTTGAGCGAAAGCTGAAACGGTTGATAGATTCAAGTAAATAGCAGGAAGATAGCCTATCAGAAGGTGGACACGATGACTGTATCCGAAGTACATTTTTGGCCCGATGATAAAAAAATAAGTGTTCGACCTGGAATGACCTTGCTGGATGCAGGGCGCAAAGCTAAGGTTCACATCCGTACCCGTTGCGGAGCCAAGGCCGCTTGCCTTATGTGTAAGGTTAAGATTAGTGATCCAAGTGGTCTTGCACCTATGAATGTGAATGAACGTTTAAAGCTAGGCACTCAGGCTGACGAGGGCTTTCGACTTGCTTGTCAGGCCCGTGTGATTGGCTCTGTTCAGGTCACTATTCCCGAAGATCCTCTTAAGGCAGCCATTCGTGCCCAACTTGCGAGGCAGGCGGAGGAAAATGATTTATTTTAGAAAAAAAGATAGGATGATTATGTCGTGAAAATAGCTCGAAGCCTTTTACATGGTAGATGGGTAGGTATCACTCTCTGTATAGTCATGCTGCTCAGTGGTTGTGCTTACCCTAAGGAGATGCGTAAAGAGAATCAAATTAACCCAGCTGAGTTCATTACCGTTGTTCAGCAGGCCATTGATCTCTACCACGAAAAGAACGGCGTCCTTCCCATCAAGAATAGTGATATGACAACACCCCTATATGAGAAATATGTGATCGATTTTGCCAAATTGAAAAAAACCAATCTATTGAGTACGGTTCCGGCAAATGCGTTCGAAAGCGGCGGCATTTTTATCTACGTGCTGGTCGATGTAGAAACAAAGCCGTTAGTTAAGTTGATGGATTTATCTGCATATCAAAGTGTCGAGGATGTCCAGAAGAAAATCAATGATTATAAGGTGAAGCATGATGGTAAACTGCCCTCGGGCATTGCTATTAATGAAGCTTTTGATTATATTGATTTTGAAAAGCTTGGCATGAAATCTCCCGAGATCAAATCCGTTTACAATCGCAAAAATTACATTACCTACTTGGTGAACAAACAAACCGGTGATGTAGCGATTGATTATGCGATGGACATTATGCAGCTTATCCAAAGCAATTCGTTAGTAAGCTCATTGAAGTCGGATCAGGATTTGCGAGAGATTCTCGTGAATAAATCTTATTTCGTGCCTATACGCAGCTACCTGTATTTATGGCAAAATAATCAGCCTATGCCTCAAAATAAACAATAGACACAACCTCTTACAGAAATCTGTAAGAGGTTTTTTTAGATTTTCAGAATAACCCATACAAGTCAATCATATATTTTTTCAATGTGGTGAGACTTTGATCTAGCGTCAAAGGTCCACTAAATATGGTTCTATAAGGAAAGCCGTATGTGCTTCATAAAATATGAGCGGCAAAAAAAGATTATACGCATCTATCATATTTCTATCGAAAGTACATATATTTCTTACTAGTCCAAATGAATGTACGAGTAGTCAATTGTTACCGTCACAAGAGTCAGTTGACGACCAAACTGTAGGAGGGATTCTCTTGGAGAAAGTGGATATCTTTAAGGACATTGCAGAGCGAACGGGAGGGGACATTTACCTGGGGGTTGTCGGAGCGGTCCGGACAGGAAAATCAACCTTTATTAAGCGTTTTGTGGAATCTGTAGTGCTTCCTAACATTCAAAGTGAAGCGGATAGGATCCGGGCTACCGATGAACTCCCGCAGAGCGCTGCTGGCCGCACGATTATGACAACGGAGCCAAAATTCGTACCGAATACGGCGGTCCAAATTTCGGTGGCTGAAGGGCTGAATGTGAATGTTCGCCTTGTTGATTGTGTAGGTTACGCAGTCGATGGCGCCAAAGGCTATGAAGACGAGAACGGACCGCGGATGATCAATACACCTTGGTTCGATGAACCGATTCCATTCCAGGAAGCAGCTGAAATCGGAACACGCAAGGTCATTCAGGAACATTCGACACTCGGTGTTGTTGTAACTACCGATGGTACGATTTCTGATATTCCGAGGTCTTCGTACGTGTTGGCAGAAGAAAGAGTCATTAATGAGCTGAAAGAAGTAGGCAAACCGTTCATTGTCATCATTAATTCACAGAAACCGAATAGTGAGCCTGCGCTTGAGCTGCGCAGCGAGCTGCAAAGCCGCTACGACGTCCCTGTTGTGACAATGAGTGTAGCAAGCGCAGGCGAAGAGGAAATGGTCTCAGTATTGCGTGAAGTGCTCTATGAGTTCCCTGTTCATGAAGTGAACGTGAACTTACCAAGCTGGGTGATGGTTCTGGACGAGAATCATTGGCTGCGGACTCAATTCGAAGCTTCCGTACGTGATACGGTTCAGGATATTAGACGCTTGCGCGACGTTGATCGTGTCGTCAGTCAATTCGCCGAATATGAGTTCATTGATAAAGCCGCTTTAGCCGGACTTAATATGGGGCAAGGTGTAGCGGAGATTGACCTGTTTGCGCCTGATGAATTATACGACCGCATTCTGGTCGAAGTGGTCGGGGTAGAAATTCGCGGCAAAGATCATCTGCTTCAGTTAATGCAGGATTTCACACATGCGAAACGAGAATATGATCAATTCGCCGAGGCGCTCGAAATGGTGAAAACGACAGGCTACGGCATAGCGCCTCCGACGCTCGCTGAGATGGCTTTGGATGAGCCGGAGTTAATCCGTCAAGGATCTAGGTTTGGTGTCCGTTTACGGGCTACAGCGCCGTCTATCCATATGATTCGTGTGGATGTGGAGTCGGAGTTCTCACCGATTATCGGTACGGAGAAGCAAAGTGAAGAACTTGTCCGCTATCTCATGCAGGATTTCGAAGATAATCCGCTTAAAATATGGGAGTCCGATATATTCGGTAGATCGCTTCATTCGATCGTTCGTGAGGGGATTCAAGGGAAACTTGCCCAGATGCCGGACAATGCCCGTTATAAACTGCAGGAGACGCTTGGCCGAATTATTAACGAAGGATCTGGCGGTTTAATTGCAATAATTTTGTAAATATGTAGACAAAAAACACTCAAATGAGTGTTTTTTGTCGTTTAATAGCAAAAATACCTACATAAATTGGAAAGCGATACTTGAAATTGCTGTCGGAGTGTATTACTATAAATTTATTCGTCTGCTTTCGAAGTTCATTTTTACTAAGAAAATCAACGATTTTTCATTAGATAATGTATATTTTCTGAAGAAACGGTGAAAACAGGAAGTAACGGAAGTGAGAAATCTTGGGGGGAGGTGAATGGCATGAATAAATCTGAATTGATTAACAAGGTTGCTGAAACCTCTGAGCTTTCCAAGAAAGATGCAACTAAAGCAGTTGATGCTGTTTTTGATGCAATTTCCGAAGCGCTGCAAGGCGGGGATAAAGTACAACTAGTTGGATTCGGTAACTTTGAAGTTCGTGAACGTTCTGCTCGTAAAGGACGTAATCCACAGACTGGTGATGAAATCGAAATTCCAGCAAGCAAAATTCCAGCTTTCAAACCTGGTAAAGCACTTAAAGATGGCATTCAATAATTGCGTTTTACATACTATTGAACGTTATATAACAACAAAGCCGTGACCGCTAATAGCTGTCGCGGCTTTATTTATTGCTAATAGAAAATGCCTTTACAATTCCAAAATCTCCTACTATAATTACAAAAGTGAATAAGTAACCTAAGTTACAAACGGGGTATGGCGCAGCCTGGTAGCGCGCACCCTTGGGGTGGGTGAGGTCGCACGTTCGAATCGTGTTACTCCGATTATGAAAAAGACATCGTCATCCGATGTCTTTTTCTCATGAAGAGGCTTGTTCCATAACAGATAGAACTTCTTAGAAGATTTAGGGGGAACGGTCTTGAATAAGTTGAAACTGAACGCGCTCGTGAAATCGCAAGATTGGACGATGTTTGGCATTATCGCTTCTATTTACTTGGTTTGGCGCATCGGGACGGTTGGGAACTGGAGTAAGGAATGTTGGATTCTGCTGTTAATTTGTTTGCTAGGTGTCCGCAAAGACCAGGTTGACGTGGATTGGAAACGATTCTTCCTATTTGGTATTCCTTTACTAGGTGTATTTTATTACTTCTACGGGACGGGAAATGGTTTCTGGTGGAGAGTCGCCAATTGGATGTTTGAGAATAACCGCCATCCGTGGCATTGGGATGATTATATGAACGCAATCCCGTTGAATACGGGCGGATGGGCGAGATGGATTGCATCCCCTTTTCTAGATAGAGCGATGGTATGGATTTATAATTACGGCTTTGTTTTATCTTTGTGGATCTGTATTGTGCGGAGCTTCTGGACACGCAGTATTAAAAAGATGCTTTCTTATGCATTATCCGGTCACATGCTGCAATTCCCGCTTATTTTGCCTTTTTACAATTTAATTTTGCTGCGTGAAGTCTGGTACGTTAATAAGCAGCCTGATTTATTACACCGAGTTTTTACGGATGAAAACTCTTTACTCGTGGCAACGATGAACTGTTTCCCTAGTATGCATACATCCATCTCCTTTGCTATGCTTCTTCTGGCCCTACGAGAAAAAGACCGTATATTCAAAACAATGATGGTCACATACTGCGCGGCAATCATTTTCTCAACCTTGTACTTACAAATTCATTGGCTGATTGATGTATTCGCTGGGATGCTATTTGCTTATGGTACAGTCAAGCTATCTGATTTTCTCATTCGCTTAGGATCCAAAAATATGCTGCCAACTACATTTAAGAAATTTTACCAAAAAGGAACGAAAGCAGCATCCAATGAACTAACAGTTTAAAGCTGGTTGACTTCCCGATGCTTTTTTTGGCATCATGAAGGTTAGGATTGTAGTTTAGGGCAAGAACGGAGGATGGAAATGGAACAATCGAATAAATCAAATAATCCGAATACGAATGGCAATGAATATTTCGTTATTAAAGCCAAGGATAATGGTGTACATGTCATTGGTCTAACTCGTGGTCAAGATACTCGCTTTCATCATACAGAAAAGCTGGACAAGGGTGAAGTCATGATTGCTCAGTTCACGGAGCATACATCTGCAGTAAAGGTTAGAGGCAAGGCGCTTATTATGACCAAGTACGGTACGATTGACACAGAAGAATAATTTATAATTGTTAAAGCAGGCATAGCCTGCTTTTTTTCTTTGTACAATGGTGTATAGGGCTTGGAACTATCGAATGCTTAATCAATTCGTTTGTGCTTGCAAAGTGTAGGAGGTGCTTGTTCAATGAAATGGTCGATGCGTATTGTGATAACGTTAGGTCTATCTATTATTATGGTCGTCTGTCTATCTGTACTTCCAAAGATGGATCGTTCCACGGGGTTAGGGTCGCCTTATAATTGGTCAAGCAATCGTGCAGGAGAGCTCACAAATAATAATATGGTTGATTTACTGGTGCAAGTCCCACTTCAGCTGCGGATTCGCAAAGTCGAGCTGAGCAACTCCCGCATGTCTCTTGATTTGAGCTTACCGAAAAACGCGGATTCAGCAGCCGTCTATCGAGATTTGTACACAATCGCACAAACCATGATAACGAAAACGAAAAATGTAAATCAAATTTGGGTTCGTGTCATCGATTATTCGGGTGTTACAGATTCAACATCTACACAGCTTGTGCTAGCGATGGTTGCAGAGCGCGAATATGGGAAGGATATGGAGAAGAATGCGAATGAACTCAGCCTTATTCAACTGGAGCAGCAATTACAAAACCGTTTTCGTATCACATACACCTCGAAATGGCAGCAAAGATATCCCTTATAATTAAATGTGCTTCTATGTACGTGTTATGATATAATGATTTGAATTGAGCATGTTTAGAACATAAATGATTTGGCACACGGTTACGGAGGCTTTTGCATGAATTCTTATCGGATCCCAGAGATCGCTAAGCAATACACAGAGTATGATATGATTCAAAATCACACAGACTTGCCCGATTTTCCGGAGCTTCGCACACGTCTGTTGTTTGCATTCTTGAACGGAAACAGTAAGTTTAGTTCTTCAAGCGAGTTGTATACGCTAGCTACGTCGCTTGTTCAACTTGCACTCGATACCCATGATTTGGTTACAGCTTCCAATGATGTCAAAGAGAAAAAGGCAGCAAGATCAAGACAGCTAAAAGTTCTTGCAGGGGATTATTTCAGTTCCCGCTTTTACAATCTCCTTGCTCAGGCAGGCCAGATCGAGATGATTAAACAGTTGTCGAATGCAATCTGTGAAGTCAACCGTCTCAAGATGAATATCTACATGAAAATGAAGCAATTGAAATTGACGGCAGAAGATTACATCCACCTAACCGTGGAAATTAAATCTCAGCTGTTTTTGTCTTTCTCTGAATTTATGTCTGAGGTCTATGACCAAGCATGGCCTGATATTCTGAGAAGTTATGCAAAGTGTGAGGTTATATTTGAAGAGATTTTCCGCGTCGAATCTGCAGCGAATTTCAGGGACAGCTGGGGATTCTGGCACATTCTGCAGCATGGTACGAAAGAAGAACGGAAGCAGCTGCATGCGGAAGAGTCCGATCAAGCCAGACTTCGTACGCTCATTCATAAATATAATATTACTTCGCAGCTGTATCAGATGCTGGACTCCCATACTAAGCAATTACAGTCCAAAGTACAGCAACTTGAATCGGATAAACTAATAAGTGAACTGTTTCACATTGGGGAGCCGTTTCTTCGATTCTCAGCGAAGCAGCCCAAAGTGCTAGAAGAAATTTGAGGTGACATCCAAGATGAATATGACAAAAACAAATAGCAAAACGAATACAACCAAAACCAAAGAAGAATTCGTTCACTCTGTCTTTGAAAGTATTGCACCCAAATATGACCTTATGAACAGTATCCTAAGCTTCCGTAGGCATAAAGCATGGCGTAAATTCACAATGAAGAAGATGAATGTGCAGCCTGGAGAGACAGCTATTGATCTGTGCTGTGGCACATGTGACTGGACGATCAGTCTTGCTCAGGCGAGTGGAAGCGGAAAGATGGTTGGGCTGGATTTTAGCCAAAACATGCTGGATTACGGTGCAGTGAAAATCAAGCAGCTTCACTTGGATCAGCAGATTGAGCTAATTCAAGGTAATGCGATGAGTCTTCCGTTTGACGACAATACTTTTGATTATGCAACGATCGGATTTGCTCTTCGTAATGTTCCTGATTTGGAGCAGGTCATCCGTGAAATGCAGCGTGTCGTTAAGCCAGGAGGGCTAGTTGTGTCTTTAGAGCTCTCTAAGCCAACTTGGCAGCCATTCAAGTCCATTTATTATTTTTATTTTCAGCGTGTACTACCTTTTTTGGGCAAGCTAATAGTAAAGAAGTACGAGCAGTACAAGTGGCTGCCGGAATCATTAATCCATTTTCCAGATCATAAACAGTTAGCCGCTATTTTTACGAACCAAGGATTGGAACATGTACAGGCGCACCCATTAACAGGTGGGGTTGCAGCATTGCATATAGGAACCAAGGGGAAAACGAAATCAGGAGTGTAGTCAGCATATGTTTACTAAATTGAAAATATTTTTGGAAATGATTAAATTTGAGCACAGTGTGTTTGCATTGCCTTTTGCGTTCATGGGAGCAATTCTAGGCTCAGTCGTATTAAATGGACATCTGCCTAGCTGGGCCCAGATCGGTTGGATAACACTAGCTATGGTTGGAGCGAGAACAGCAGCGATGGCCTTGAATCGTGTGATTGATAAAGCCATTGATAAAAGAAATCCAAGGACGGAGAATCGAGCCATTCCCGCGGGGCTTATCTCCATTCAGCAGGTTATTATTTATATTATTATTTCGTTTGCAATGCTTTTCTGGGCAACCTCAAATTTAAGCTCTTTATCCATGAAACTGCTGCCAATTGCAGTGTTTTTTCTTGTCTTTTACTCATACACCAAAAGATTTACATGGACTTGCCACTTTGTCTTAGGTTTGACATTAGGGTTAGCTCCACTTGGGGGCTGGGTTGCCGTAACCGGTCAATTTACATGGTCTTCTATTATTTTTTACTTGACGGTAGTATGTTGGAGCGCTGGTTTCGATCTGATTTATGCTTGTCAAGATGCCGAGTTTGATCGGAATGAAGGTCTGCATTCCTTACCAAGCCGATTCGGGATCAAGGCTGCCTTGAATACCGCTCGTGTCCTACATGTTCTTACGGCCGTTGGTTTAGTCACTTTGTTTTTCATCACACATTTGAGTTGGTTCTATTTAATTGGCCTCGTTATCGCTTATTTTATTTTGTATAAAGAACATAGACTTGTCTCACCGCAAGACTTGTCCAAATTGAACACAGCGTTTTTCACGATGAACGGTGTACTGAGCCTAGTGATGTTTGCTTTCACGTTACTTGATGTGCTTGTGAGTCAGCATTCATGAGCGGTAACTGGGTAGTAGGAATCACTGGAGCTAGTGGTGCAATCTATGGCGTGCGGCTCAGCCAAGTGCTGCTGGATCAAGGTTTACGCGTACATCTAATCGTTACGGATGCAGGCTGGAGAGTGCTGCATGATGAATTGGATTGGAGCGTAAGTAAACGCCAAGAAATGCTGCAGGAACATTTTGGCGGACGCGCTGGTTCCTTTGACTATCATCCAATTGCTGATATTGGGGCAACCGTGGCCAGTGGATCTTTTCGGACCAAGGGTATGGTTGTTATTCCTTGCTCAATGGGAACTTTATCAGGGATCGCTCATGGTTCATCTGATAATTTATTGGAGCGAACAGCGGATGTCATGCTCAAAGAAGGAAGAAAATTAATCCTGGTTCCAAGGGAAACGCCATTACACGCCATACATTTGGAGAACATGTTGACCTTGTCGAGAATGGGCGTGCGCATGCTTCCAGCTATGCCGGCCTTTTATAATCGTCCGCGCTCAATCGATGAGATGGTCGATTTTTTGGTGGGTAAAGTGCTGGATAGCATGGACATTGAACATTCCTTGTACCGAAGATGGGGAGATAACAATGAGCAACCTAGACCCTAAAATACGAATTGGCCGGATTAATTATACAAACGTTTGGCCGATCTACTATTACTTTCCCGAACTTATGAATAGCTCTGAGGTCGACATTATTGAACAAGTCCCAACCTCACTTAATCAAGAAATGGCTGCTGGGAACATCGATATGGGGCCCATTTCTTCCTTTGCTTACGGAGAATCCTTTGAAAATTACGTGCTGTACCCGGATCTTTCAGTTAGCGCTTATGGAGAAGTGAATTCCATACTGTTGTTCCATGAAAAGCCGTTACGCGAAATTGCGAATGGTCATATTGTGTTGCCAACAACCTCAGCTACGTCGGTGAACTTACTCAAAATCATTCTCCAAAAGTTCTATAATGGGAATCCGACTTATGAATATGCGAAACCCAATTTAGAAGAGATGATGGAAAAAGCAGACGGCGCTTTATTGATCGGAGACGATGCGATTAAAGAGAGTTGGCGCAATAAAACGTATATGATTACAGATCTTGGGCAAGAATGGGCCAAATGGACAGGACAGTGGATGTCATTTGCCGTATGGGCGATTCGTAAAGAGACAACCCAGAAGTATCCGGAACTAGTTGCAGCGGCTTTTGAGGCCTTCATGGCTAGTAAAGCCAAGGCACACAGAAATCCGGAAGAGATGATACGCGAGGCACAAAGTACGGTAGGTGGGACATCTCCATTTTGGCATCATTATTTTCATACGCTATGTTATGATTTTGGATCGGAACAATGGGAAGGTCTTGCTACGTATTACAAGTACTGCTATGAGCTTGGTTTCCTGCCGAAACCGGTTAGCATTGGGTTATGGTCAGAGAAAAAGAACGCACGGGTGACGGAATGAAAAATTTAATGGAAATCTATACGAGAAAGAAAAAAGATATAGCTGCAATTGAAAAAGAGCTCGAGGAAAGCGTCTATACAGATCATGCGATGCTTCGAGAAACTTCAATGCACTTACTGAAAGCGGGAGGGAAACGGATTCGCCCCGTCTTTGTTCTGCTTTCTGGCGAGTTTGGGAGCTATCAGCTCCAAACGATGAAGCACGTCGCTGTACCGCTCGAGCTCATTCATATGGCATCGCTTGTTCATGATGATGTGATTGACGATGCAAACACTAGACGCGGACAATTGACGGTCCGATCCAAATGGGATAATCGGATTGCTATGTTCACAGGAGATTATATTTTTGCCAAAGCTTTAGGAGTCATAACCCAAATTCATAAGCCAGCAGTCCATCAAATTATGTCTAAAGCCATCGTAGAGATGTCAATTGGAGAAATGGAACAAATTCGTTTCTTTTTCCAATCAGAGCAAACAATTCGAGATTATCTATTACGGATTAGACGTAAAACGGCTCTTCTAATTGCCATTTCATGCCAACTAGGGGCGATGGCGGCGGATGCACCCGACTGGGTAAGCAGCAAGCTGTATGCTTTTGGCTATAACATAGGTATGGTGTTTCAAATACGGGATGATATTCTGGATTTAATCGGTACAGAAAAGCAAATAGGGAAACCGCCGGGCAGCGATGTCAAACAAGGAAACATAACGCTACCTGTCCTGCTCGCGATGCAGGATCCATCCTTGAAGCCGCTCATTTTGTCTGAATTAGACCGTATACATAAGCTGGATGGACAAACGGATGTAAGTCGATTCTTGGATATGATCCGTGGCAGTGAAGGCATAGATAAAGCTGAGGTACTTTCTCAGAAGTATCTTGATAAGGCAATAGCTTCTCTGGACAAGCTGCCAAATGTTCAAGCCAAGAAAGATCTCATTGAAATTGCACATTTTATCGGAAATCGTTCTTATTAATGTATTGTTCTTCGATTTGAGAAAAGCTGCCAAAAAGTGTAAACTAGTGGAGAATACATAGATTGAACCTAAGTAAGTTTATGCACAAGTTTTCTTACGGAAACTATAAGGAGGAGTCCTTACATGGAAAAAACATTCTTGATGGTTAAACCGGATGGCGTACAACGCGGCCTTGTAGGCGAAATCGTAAAACGCTTTGAACAGAAGGGCTTTCAATTAATCGGCAGCAAGCTAACTGTTATTTCAAGGGAGCAAGCCGAACTTCACTATGCGGAGCATAAAGGTAAAGATTTTTTCGAAAGACTTGTAACGTTTATTACGTCTGGACCTGTATTCGCGATGGTATGGCAAGGGGATCAAGTCATTCCATTATCCCGAACGATGATTGGGAAAACGAATTCTCTTGAAGCATCTCCGGGAACAATACGTGGTGACTTTGCCGTTCATACGCATTTAAATCTCATTCATGGTTCGGATTCACCTGAAAGCGCTGAGCGCGAAATTAGCAATTTCTTTAAATCGGACGAGCTTTTTGAATATAATAAAGTCATTCAGCAATGGATCTAGTTCAAAAAAACAAAGAACCTGACATCTAAACGGATGCGGGTTCTTTTTTTGTCGTATTATAAAGGATTTTGGTATTTGCTTACAGAATGTATGTTACTCCAGGATAAACGACTTCGTCGTCCCTAGGGACGAGCGCGTTTGTCAAGGTTGATGCGAAGCAAAAGTATAAAACGTATACTTTCTTATCAACAGAAATTGACCAAGGTGGGTGGACAGCATGGAAGATCAAGATTTTTTGTTATTTATAAAAAAAGTAAAAGAACACACGTCCATTGATCTTGCTCTTTATAAAGAAGCGCAAATGAAAAGACGTCTAACAACTCTACGGATGAAGCGTGGTTATAATACGTTCGTCGCTTTTTTTGATGCGATGATGAAGGATAAAGAGCTATTCTATGAATTTTTGGATCGTATGACGATTAATGTCTCTGAGTTTTGGAGGAATCCGAATCGTTGGGAGCTTGTTGAGCAGAAATTTGTACCCGAGATGTTGAAGAAGAACCGACGCTTGAAAGTATGGAGTGCGGCTTGTTCTACGGGGGAAGAGCCTTATACACTAGCGATGATTTTGGCAGAACAGGGAGCACTTAATGAAGCTCATTTACATGCGACGGATATTGATGATGGCGCCTTGGAAAAAGCACGCAAAGCGATCTACCTCGATCGTTCATTGCGAGATGTGCCTGAAAAGTATGCGAAGAAATATTTCCGACAAGAACAATTGATGTATCATATTACGGACGATCTGAAAAAATCCATTAAATTTCAAAAGCAAAACCTGCTTGTTGATACATTTGATACCGGCTATGATCTCATCGTTTGCCGCAATGTGATCATTTATTTTACGGAAGAAGCAAAGCATGTCCTGTACCAAAAATTTTCAAAAGCATTGAAACCAGGTGGATTATTGTTTGTTGGTTCTACAGAGCAAATTTTCTCCCCAGGGCAGTATGAGCTAGAACCGGCTGATACTTTCTTTTATCGCAAAAAGGGTGTATAAGATCTTCCATATATTCCAATACTAAGATGTAGCAGAAACTTATGCTTATAATCTAGTTTTCACGCTACGGAAATCTCAGTAACGCTTACGATGCAAGTTATTGCTAAGGCAATAACTCTTAGGAGGCAATTATGGACAAACGCAAAGTGATTACCGCTTATCGCAGGGGAATGATCTCCATTCAGGAATGTGCGCAGATTTTGGGAGTCGATTCATCACAAATCGTGGGTCTCATGAATGATCCACAGCTCTCCGAACTCCCAAGAGTTGTCCAAAAGCAGCCTATGCACGGGTAATCTTTGCTCCTGACTAGATGTAGACACGCTCTCACAAAGGGGATTCTCCCTTACGTGCGAAGCGTGTTTTTGCGTTTGTGCTGTTGCCAAACCCGAGTAGCTATACTATAATGACAAAAGATAATCGCGCGTCAAAGCGCTAAAGTGTTTAAGAAAGCAACTACTCAAAAGCGGATGCTTATGAAGTTAGTATTGCTACGCAAATCTTTATAGTTAATACTTACGAAGTTAGTATGATTTCGTAATACTCAAAAGTGTATGCTTACGAAGCTAGTGATGCTTCGCAAAACTCATAGGGGGTAACAGATTGTGAGATATTTAACAGCAGGTGAAACGCACGGCCCGCAGCTCACTGCGATTATTGAAGGGTTTCCAAGTAATGTAACTCTCAACTTTGAAGATTTGAACTTCCAATTGCATAGACGTCAAAAAGGCTATGGTCGCGGTCGTCGGATGCAGATTGAGAAAGATACAGCAACCATTGCAGGCGGAGTGCGCCACGGTAAAACAACAGGAGCTCCAATCGCGCTTGTTGTTGTTAATAACGACTGGAAGCATTGGACAACGGTAATGGGGATTGAGCCGGTAGAAGAGGATAATGAAGGCAAACGTCGTGTAAACCGTCCTCGTCCGGGACATGCGGATTTAAACGGTGGCCTCAAATATAATCAAAAAGATTTACGTAACATTCTAGAGCGTTCAAGTGCGCGTGAAACGACGATGCGTGTAGCTACAGGAGCTGTAGCGCGCCAATTGTTGGCTGAGTTCGGCATTAAAGTGGCAGGACAAGTTATCCGAATCGGTGATGTAGAAGCAAAGCGTCAAGAACTTCCACTGGATGAGCTTATTCGAATCACGGAAGATTCACCGGTACGTGTGGTTGATAAAGAGGCTGAAGCTCAAATGATCGCCGCGATCGACGCAGCCAAGGAAGATGGAGATACACTAGGTGGGATCGTTGAAGTTATCATTGAAGGCGTTCCTGTAGGACTTGGCAGCCATGTACAATGGGATCGTAAGCTGGATGGTAAAATTGCGCAAGCGGTTCTTTCCATTCAAGCCTTCAAAGGTGTTGAATTCGGAATCGGCTTCGAGGCTGCAGAGCGTAGAGGCTCCAATGTTCATGATGAGATCTTATACACAAAAGAAGATGGCTTTAGTCGCAGAACGAATCGCGCTGGTGGCTTTGAGGGTGGTATGACAACGGGCGAGCAAATTATCGTGCGCGGTGTAATGAAACCAATCTCGACTCTCTACAAGCCGCTGCAAAGCGTTGATATTGATACGAAGGAAGTATTCACGGCTCAAGTTGAGCGTTCTGACACTTGTGCGGTTCCGGCTGCAGGCGTGATTATGGAGAATGTTATTGCTTGGGAAGTAGCGAATGCTTTCTTGGATAAATTCGGCGGCGACTCGATTGAGGAAATTCGTGCGAACTTAACCAACTTCTTAGCCCAAGTGGAGAGCTACTAATATGAGAGAGCTCACCGTAGATCTTGGAGAACGGTCTTATCCTATTTATATCGGCCAAGGCATTCTTAACGATATCACGGCTCTGTTTGACCGGGCGAAGCTTAGCCGCAAGTCGCCACTACTCGTAGTCACCGATGATGCGGTGGCTTCGCTGCATCTGGAGCGCGTCATGACGCTGCTCCGTGATGGCGGCTTCGCCGCCACGGCCTGCGTCGTGCCCGCAGGCGAAACCTCCAAATCCCTCGCGCAGCTCGAGGGAATTGTCACCGCCGCCCTCCAGGCGGGCCTCGATCGCAGTTCTGCGATCGTCGCCCTTGGAGGAGGCGTGGTCGGCGACCTCGCCGGCTTCGCTGCGGCGAGCTTCATGCGCGGGATCCGCTTCGTGCAGATCCCGACAACGATCCTTGCCCACGACAGTTCCGTCGGGGGCAAGGTCGCGGTTAACCATCCGATGGCGAAGAACATCATCGGGGCGTTCCACCAGCCCGAGCTCGTTCTCTTCGACATCGATTTGCTTCTAACGCTGCCGCCCCGCCAGGTGAAGGCGGGCCTCTCGGAAGTGATCAAGCATGGCTTGATCTGGGACGCTGCATTCACGAAGTGGTGCGACGACAATGCGGAGAAGCTGCTTGCCTTAGATCCGGAAGCGCTCAGTTACGCGCTTTACATAGGTTGTAAAGTCAAGTCTATCGTTGTCTCTCAAGATGAGCGCGAGAATGATTTACGTGCCATCTTGAATCTCGGCCATACGATTGGTCACGCCTTGGAAGCAGTTGCCGGTTATGGCGAACTGCTGCATGGTGAAGCGATTGCAATTGGCATGGTGGGGGCTGCTAAGTTAGCTCAGCAGTTCGGTTATGCCGAGGACATCCATACGGTGACGAAGGGTCTGTTCGAGAAATACGGATTGCCTATCAGCATTCCACCACATTTGGATACGGACAGCATCTTGGGTGCGATGATGCACGATAAGAAATTCAAAGAAGGTACGATGGTCTACATCATCCCGACGGAGATCGGCAAAGTAGAAATCCGTAAGGATGTTAAGGTAGAGCAAGTCAGAGAAATTGTCGAGCTTTTAAAAGGGGAGAGGTAACCGATGTTCTTAAGGGGAATTCGTGGTGCGACGACGGTTGAACACAACGAGGCAGAGGAAATTTTAACTGCTACCAGTGAATTGCTTCGTGCCATCGTAGAGGCGAATGATTTTCGTCCGGAAGATATTTGTTCGGTATTCATTACGGTCACAGAGGATATTACCGCTACATTCCCGGCACGTGCAATTCGTACGTTAGTCGGTTGGGAGCTAGTTCCATTAATGTGTTCTCTAGAAGTTCCGGTTGAGAACTCATTGCCCAAATGTATCCGATTAATGGTGCAGGTCAACACAAACAAAAGCCAAGCAGAGATCAACCATATTTACTTGAAGGAAGCTAAAGCGCTTCGACCTGATATTGTTAAATTGACAAATGAAGCAACACGGTAGTATAGTGTGAGTAGATGAGTTTAGGTAAGTAGAGAAGCATTTAGTCGAGTAGAGCTTAGCCCAGTTGAGATGAGAAAAGGTAACATAGGTTTGTATGAAGATAAGTACGACTCTATTCGAGGGCGTCTGTTTGTTCATACGTAGCCATGGCTTCTTTTATCATATCTTCTTGAACTTCTACTTTAACTAAAGTCAACCTCTACTTCGGTAGAGGTTTTTTTGTCATTCGAATAGAGTTTTGTGCACCACTGAGATCGACGAGTCGCACAAGCTGAGAGGGGATGTTTCCATGTATACACCTGAAATTCAAGAAGTTATTCGTTTGGCTAAAGATTATAATCTCATTCCTGTCGTGCGTCATTTGTTAGCAGATACTGAAACCCCAATACGTGTATTTCAACATCTTTACCAAGAACCGCGTGCGTTCCTCTTAGAAAGTGTTGAGGGCGGCGTGAAATGGGCCCGTTATTCCTTTATCGGCAGCGATCCTTTCTTGATGATTAAAGCGAAGCATGGGAAAACCATGGTAGAAACACAATCCGAGAATAAGGTTTTGGACGAGAAACCAATCGAAGTGTTGAAAGCCTATCTGAGATCCTACTCCAGTCCTCAGCTTGCGGACTTGCCGCGTTTTACAGGTGGTGCTGTCGGATTCTTCGGATACGATTTGCTTCAGTACTATGAGAATCTCCCAGCTCATCAAATTGATGATTTACAAATGAATGACATTCAATTCATGTTCTGCGATCAAGTCATTGTTTTCGATCATTTCAAACAGCAGATCAAAGTGATCGCCAATGTGCATGTACAGCCTTTTGCTACGGATGCTGACATTGTAAAAGCGTATCATGCGACTTGTGAGAAAATCGACGCCACAATTGAGAAGATCAAGCGTCCGCTTGGCTCAGAGACGATGACTCACAATCCGATTGTGTCCGAACCGGATCTCGGTGATATTCGATCCAACATTACGAAAGAAAAGTATATTGCCAACGTGAATAAAGCGAAGGAATATATCCGAGCTGGTGATATTTTCCAAGTTGTGTTGTCGCAGCGTTTTGAAATGGAAACGACCGTTTCGCCTTTGCAAGTGTATCGAGTACTGCGTACGATGAATCCATCACCCTATATGTACGTGCTTAAAATGGATGATGAAGTCATCGTTGGCACATCGCCGGAGCTGTTAGTTCGCGTTGAAGAAGAAAAAGTTGAGACGCGCCCAATTGCTGGTACAAGACCAAGAGGGAAGACGCCAGAAGAAGATCTTGCACTGGAAAAAGAATTGCTCGCAGATGAGAAAGAACGCGCTGAACATTTGATGCTGGTTGACTTAGGTCGCAATGACATCGGGCGTGTATCGGAATTCGGAACTGTGAAGTGCGATACATTCATGGACATTGAACGGTATTCACACGTCATGCATATCGTTTCGAACGTTTCTGGTAAAATTGCAAAAGACAAAGATTTCTTCGATGCATTTCTTTCCTGTATGCCTGCAGGGACGGTGTCTGGAGCGCCGAAACTGAGAGCTATGGAGATTATTGCTGAGCTGGAGCCAGAATCTCGCGGTGCTTATGCTGGAGCGATTGGTTACCTAGGATTCTCGGGTAATTTGGACACTTGTATTACGATCCGTACGATTATTTTTAAAAATGGCAAAGCCTATGTGCAAGCCGGAGCCGGTATTGTATGGGATTCTGTTCCTGAAAGTGAATACCAGGAGACGGTTAATAAAGCGACAGCTTTGCTGAAATCAATTCGGATGGCAGAGGCCATGTTCAGTCCTGAGCCTAGACCAGTTAGCGATATTAACAAAGATTACTTTGTTAACTCTTAAGGAGAGAAGGAGAGGAGACTCTAGTCATGAGTGGACTTATTCATATACAGCAAGCGCTCGGGAAAGTCATTAGCGGTAGTCATTTGTCGCGGGTGGAAGCGCGCGGCGTCATGTCTGAAATCATGGACGGTGCGGCGACTCCTGCTCAAATCGGCAGCCTGCTTACAGCACTTCGCATCAAAGGAGAGACGCTGGAGGAGATTACGGGCTTCGCAGAAGCGATGCGGAGCAAAGCCGTTCAGGTCAACGTACTGCAGAATGATCTGCTGGATACTTGCGGAACTGGCGGAGATGGCGCAGAGACGTTCAATATCTCCACAACGGCAGCGATTGTCGCATCTGCTGGTGGGATTCGCGTAGCGAAACATGGCAATCGGGCGATGTCGAGCAAAAGCGGAAGTGCAGATGTCCTTGAAGCTCTTGGCGTGAAGATAACGTTAAGCGGTGAACAAGCGGCTAAATGCTTAGAGAAAACAGGCATCTGCTTTATGTTTGCCCAAGCGTACCATCAATCTATGAAGCATGTGGCGGCACCTCGGCGCGAGCTAGGCTTCAGAACCGTATTCAACCTGCTTGGACCGTTAACCAATCCTGCAGGCGCTGACCGTCAAGTGCTTGGTGTATTCGACAGCACGAAGACAGAGCTGATTGCGCAAGCTCTGCAAGCCCTTGGACTGAAACGAGCATTGGTTGTAGCAAGCGAGGATGGATTGGATGAATTCAGCATTTCGGCACCTACGAAAGTAACGGAACTGAAATCAAACACCATTAGCACTTACACCATTACTCCGGATGATCTTGGTTTACGCGCACATAGCATCAAAGATGTAGCGGGTGGAGATGCGATCCTAAACGCTGAAATCATTCGTCATATTTTTGCTGGTGAGAAGGGGCCTTATCGCGATATCGTACTTGCAAACACAGCGGCCTGCTTCTATGTGACAGGGCAAGTCGGAACCCTTCAACAGGGTGTGAAATTAGCGGCTGATGTCATTGATTCAGGCCGTGCGGAACAAAAATTGAACGATTTAATCCAATATACAGGAGAACTATGCCATGTTTCTTGATAAAATTGTTGCCACCAAGCGGGCAGAGGTTGAAGCGATGAGCAGCTTTTCAATCAAGGATGCGGAGAAGTTAATCTCGGACCTGCCTCCTTGCTTAGGGTTTGAACAAGCGTTAACTACACGGAAAAACCGCGCGATGGGTCTTATTGCCGAGGTGAAGAAGGCTTCCCCGTCCAAAGGGTTGATTCGCGATGATTTTGAACCGGTTCTTTTAGCTGAAGCGTATGAAAGAGCAGGTGCAGATTGTATCTCCGTTCTGACGGATGTGGACTATTTCCAAGGTAGTAACGAGTACTTGAAAGCTGTTCGTAAGGCGGTGAATGTGCCATTGCTTCGTAAGGATTTCACAATTGATCCGAAGCAAATTTATGAAGCGCGCTTGATTGGCGCCGATGCTATTTTGCTGATTGCTGCCATTTTAACGACAGATCAAATGAAGCAGTATCTCAAGTTAGCAAGTGATCTTGGACTTGATGCACTCGTTGAGGTTCATGATCGTGAGGAGCTGGAACGTGCGCTGGAATTGGATACTCAATTGATTGGCATCAACAATCGGAATTTGAAAACATTTGTTACCGACTTAGGCACGACAGAGGAACTGATTCAATTCATTCCCGCAGGGAAAACTGTCGTCAGTGAAAGTGGCATTGCTACTGTCAAAGATATGGCTTATTTACAGCAAGTTGGTGCTCAAGCTGTTTTAATCGGCGAGCATTTCATGCGACAACCTATTGTTGAGCAGGCTGTTCATGATCTGATGGGGACGAGGGTTCAGACAACGAAGTAGTTGAAGGAGAAAGAGGCGAATTTGATGGCTGTGGGGACGGTTCCAACGGTAAAAATTTGTGGACTTCAAAGCGTTGAAGTGTTAAAATCAATCGTGCATTTGCCGATAGCACATATCGGTTTTGTATTTGCACCGAGCAAGCGGCAAGTTACGGCAGAGAAGGCCGGAGAACTGATTTCCTTTTTGAAAGCAGAAGAGGCTAAAGGGGTATCTGTCCCATTAACTGTAGGGGTATTCGTTAATCCGAGCAAGGAACAGTTAACCGATATTCTAGCGGTGGCTCCACTTGATGTCATACAGTTACATAGTCAGGAAACACCTGATTTTTGCCGATGGGTTCGTGAACATTTTCAGGTAAAAGTGTTCAAATCCGTTTCGATTTCCAAAACAGAAAATAAAATCCCCAATTTGGAGGATGTAGCCGCGCAGCTTGACCCTTATATAGGGACGGTCGATGCCGTTTTGCTGGATACCTTCGACCCTGTATACGGGGGAGGATCAGGCAAAACCTTTGCTTGGGACTGCATTCCTGTTTACCAGGAGTGGGCGCGTTCAGCAGGAGTGGCGCTGCTTGTAGCAGGCGGGCTTCAACCTGATAATGTTGATCAACTAGTAACAGCCTATTACCCCGATGGCGTAGATGTTTCCAGCGGCGTTGAGACCGATGGCGTAAAAGATATAACCAAAATTACAGCATTTGTGGAAAGGGTGACTCGAAAGTGACGCAAGTACCTGACCAGCATGGCAGATTCGGCAAGTTCGGCGGCCGTTATGTTCCTGAGACGTTGATGAATGCTTTGATTGAGCTTGAAGAAGCTTATGAAAAATATAAAGATGATCCTGAATTTATTGCCGAGGTGCGCTACTTACAAAAGCAATATTCCGGCAGGCCAACACCGCTTTATTATGCAGAGCGACTTTCTGAGCTTTTGGGCGGAGCTAAAATTTATTTGAAACGTGAGGATTTGAACCATACGGGTGCTCACAAAATTAATAACACCATTGGACAAGCGGTTCTCGCGAAACGAATGGGGAAGAAGAAGATTATTGCGGAAACTGGAGCTGGACAGCATGGTGTTGCATCAGCAACGGTAGCTGCGTTAATGGGATTTGAGTGTAAAGTATTCATGGGCGAGGAAGACACAAAGCGTCAGCAGTTAAATGTTTTCCGCATGAAATTGCTTGGATCTGATGTCATTCCTGTTACGTCTGGTACACGCACATTGAAAGATGCTTGTAATGAAACGCTTCGTTACTGGGTTAGCAACGTTCAGGATACTTATTATATCCTAGGTTCCGTTACAGGACCGCATCCTTACCCCATGATGGTGCGTGATTTCCAACGTGTCATTGGCGATGAGTCACGTGAGCAAATCCTTGAAACCGAAGGCCGATTACCTGATGCTGTAATTGCTTGCGTAGGCGGAGGCAGTAACGCCATGGGTATTTTCTACCCGTTCGTCCAAGATGAATCCGTGAAGCTCATTGGCGTGGAAGCGGCTGGCCGCGGTATTCATACCGAGGAACATGCAGCTACAATGACCAAGGGAACTCCAGGTGTTTTCCAAGGTTCACTTAGCTATTTGCTGCAGGATGAGTATGGTCAAGTACTGCCGGCCCATTCCATTTCAGCAGGCTTGGATTACCCTGGTATAGGTCCGGAGCATTCCTACCTCAAAGATATTGAACGAGCAACATATTATCCGATCACGGATCAGGAAGCACTAGATGCACTTCAGCTGCTTAGCCGCACGGAAGGAATAATTCCAGCCTTAGAGAGTGCACATGCCATTGCTCAAACGGTTAAAGTAGCTCCTACCATGTCCAAGGATGAAATTATTATCGTAAGTCTTTCTGGACGTGGCGATAAAGATGTTGAATCCATTATGAGCTATCTCGGCTTGGGGAGGGAATAAGCAATGAACCGTATTGATAGTCGATTTGCCGAGCTCAAAGAGCGCGGAGAAACAGCGATGATTCCTTTCTTGACCATAGGAGATCCTTCCCTTGAAGCATCCCTTGAGCTTATCCTGGAAATGGAACGCGCAGGTGCCGACTTGATTGAACTAGGTGTTCCTTATTCCGATCCTTTAGCTGATGGTCCTGTTATTCAACGTTCCTCTGAACGTGCATTACAGCGCAAAATTTCAATCTTTGATGTGATGGATGTAGCTCGTCAGGCTAGAAGCAGAGGTTCTAAGCTGCCATTCATTCTTTTTACGTATTATAATCCAGTTTTACAAATTGGACTGGAGCGCATTTTCAAAGCGATGCAGGAGAATGAAATCAGCGGCATTATTATTCCTGATCTTCCGTTGGAAGAAGATAGTGAGACAAGAGCGGTTGCTGAAGCCAATGGGATTCATCTTATTCCGTTGGTTGCGCCAACATCCAATGAACGCGTAAAGCGAATTGCAGCTGGAGCTCGCGGATTCGTCTACTGTGTATCATCATTAGGTGTAACAGGCGAGCGCGCCGAATTCTTCGGAGGCATTGAGGATTTCCTTGCAACCGTACGGGAAGCTGCAAGTGTTCCGATTGTCGTCGGCTTCGGTATTTCGAATCGCGAGCAAGTTAAGCGCTTTGAGAAGCTTTGTGACGGAGTCGTTGTAGGAAGTGCCATAGTACGAACGATTGAGAACGTACTGCCTCAACTTGAGGCCAATGCTGCACACCCGGAAGGACTCTTGCAAATTCGTAACTTTGTGGGACAATTAAAACGTTCGGACATATAATTGACGAGGTGACTATCATGAAACCGAAACAAACGATTGTACATTTACCTGTCTATCAACCAGGTAAACCTATTGAAGAAGTGAAACGTGAGCTAGGTTTGACAGAAGTTATTAAACTGGCATCTAACGAGAACCCTTTCGGCTCCTCGCCCAAAGTAAAAGCAGCAATTGAAGCGGAATTATCCAACATCAGCTTGTATCCTGATGGGGGAGCTGTGCAATTGACAGAAGCTGTTGCTGAATCCCTTGGTGTGGCAATGAATCAGCTTATTTTTGGCGCAGGATCTGATGAAGTTATTCTGATGCTCGCGCGGGCTTTCCTTGTTCCAGGCGACGAATCCGTCATGGCTTCACACACGTTCCCTCAGTACAAGCATAACTGTGAAATCGAAGGCGCTGTGTCCATTGAAGTTCCTTTGAAAGATGGAACACATGATCTGGATGGCATGCTTGCTGCGATTACGGAACGTACGAAAATCGTTTGGATTTGTAACCCGAACAATCCGACAGGAACGATGAATACCGACGCGGAGATTAAGGCGTTCTTGGCCAAAGTTCCAGATCATGTGTTAGTCGTTCTTGATGAAGCTTACTGCGAGTACAATACAACGGGGGAATTCCCGGATAGCATAGAACTAATTGGTCAATACCGCAATGTCATAGCGTTGCGTACTTTCTCAAAAATTTATGGATTGGCTTCCCTGCGAATTGGTTACGGGATCGGACATCCTGATGTTATTCGATCGATTAATCAAGTGCGGGAACCTTTTAACACAACCAGATTTGCTCAAGCCGCTGCGCTTGCCGCAATTAAAGATCAAGATTTTATCCAAAGCTGCCGAGAAGCGAACACGGCTGGCTTACAATACTTAACAGATGAGTTTGACAAGATGGATCTGCAGGCATTTCCAGCACACGGTAACTTCATCATGGTGAATGTTGGCCGGCCAGCAGCAGATGTATTTAATGGTTTGCTTCGCAGAGGCATCATCATTCGTGGAGGTCATATGTTGGGCTTTCCAACGTCGCTTCGGGTTACAATTGGCTCGCGCGAACAGAATGAGAAATTCATTGCCGCTCTAACACAAGTGCTTGCTGAGGTTGCTGTTAAGGCCTAATTTAAATCATAAAGGTTGATTTCATGACGAAAATTGCGATATTCGGTGTAGGGCTGATCGGTGGATCACTCGCCTTATGCTATAAAGGAAAACCTGGATTTACAGTCGTTGGTCACTCACCGAATCCGAAGTCAGTTGAAAAGCTTCTAAAACGGAATGTTGTCGATGGGGCTACAACTAGCATGGCTGAAGCGGTAGAAGGAGCGGACTACATTTTTCTATGCGTGCCAGTTGGTATGTTAGAGGAGTATGTCCAGCAGCTAGTGCAGCTCCCTCTAAAAGACGGTTGCATCATCACAGATGTCGGTAGTACCAAAGCTTCAATCACGGAAAGTGCAGCATCTTTTGTCAAGGAAAACGTCTATTTTATCGGCGGACATCCAATGGCTGGCTCCGAACGTCATGGGGTGGAGGCAGCTTCCTCGCACCTTTTTGAAAATGCGTTCTATGTCCTGACACCGGCAGAGGGTACACCGCAAGCTGAGGTTGATCGTCTAACGGAGCTGCTCAAGAAAACGAAGGCTCAAATTGTTCAAGTAGGCGCCCGTGAACATGATGACATCGTAGGAGCGATCAGCCATTTACCGCATATTATCGCGGTTGCATTGGTTAATCAAGTAAGAGGCTATAACGAAACGAATCCGCTGTATCAAAATCTGGCGGCTGGCGGCTTCAGGGATATCACACGTATCGCATCCAGTGAACCGATGATTTGGCGCGATATTCTTGTTAACAATAAAGACGTGCTGCTTAAACTGCTCAAGGATTGGAATCTAGAAATGTCGCGCTTTATTAAGTTGCTGGAACAAAGTGACGGCGAAGGGATCGCTGAACAATTCCGTGTTGCTGGTGAGTTCCGCAGTCAATTGCCTGAACGTAGAAAAGGGATGATTACGTCCTTATTCGATATTTATGTTGATATTCCCGATCATCCTGGTATCATTGGCCAAATTACAACCTTACTTGGTAACGCTAGAATAAATTTAAGCAACATTCAAATTATTGAAAGCCGTGAAGATGTTCCCGGTGTACTCCGTCTTTCTTTTCGAAATCAGGAAGACGCCGATCGGGCATCTGAGCTGCTGAGTGGGCCATACGCAGTGCATGTTTAACGCTCAAAATTGTATGTTAAATAAGCTGTTTTCTTTCCTTTTTTGGACAATTCAAAAAGAGGGAAGGGATCAGCTTATTTTATTTTTGTTAACAGATTCTCAAAGAAAAAGCTTCGTGATATAATGACATCTATTCATATATATATTACATATTTTTATTGTGGGGCGAACGTGATGAAGATCCAATTGATAGGGAAAAGTCTGCTTATTGTGTTAATCGCTTTCATGAATTTTTTACCTTCCTTAGTGCGAGCAAATGAGGTTGTATATTCAAATGAAGTTGTTGTACTGGTGTATCACCATATTGATGATCAAGTACAGGGCTCCGTGACGATATCAACGAAACTGTTCGAAAAGCAGTTGGAGGCTATGCAGCGGAAAGGCTATCATTTCATTAGCATGGATGAGTTTAAAAGCTTCAAGTCAGAGGGGACAGCAATACCTGACAATGCTGTTCTTGTAACCTTTGATGATGGCTACGAAAGCTTCTATACGAATGCTTTTCCGATTCTTAAAAAAATGCGAATACCTGCTGTGAATTTCGTTATTACCAAAGATCTGGACAACCCTGTAGGAACACTTCTGCCTTCCTTGACAAGAGAAGAGATTAAGAAAATGAGAAAAGAGTTCGCTGGAGTAGATTTTCAATGTCATTCGGATGGGCTGCATGCGATGAGCAATGGCAAACCGCTGTTGACTAACAAAATAACACAAAATGGCATAACAGAAACAGACGATGAACTCAAACAAAGAGTTCTGACCGATACGCGTACGGGCCTTACTAAACTTAATGAATTGAATGGCTCAAAATCCGTCGATTCTTATGCGTACCCTTTTGGCAGCTATGATGATCATACGATTTCGTATCTTCTGGAAGCTGGAGTTAAGTATGCCTTCACGACTAAATCAGGAATAACTACGAAGGAAACGGATCCCATGCAAATCCCACGGATTAATGCAGGCAGTCCATTCATCCGAGTACATTCTATAAACAATTTGATTAAACAAGCCAAAAGGCATCAAATACAACCTATGCAATCTTAAAAAAACGAGTTAGTAAACGTTTTCAAAATATGTATTGACAGAATGAAACCGTATACATATAATAAAAGTACAGTATGGTTTCTCTCCACTCCTATCCGATAATCGCACCATAAGTGCAACCGCCGATTCGGCGGTTTTTTTTTGTGCTTATGTACCATATTTTTCTGAATTTATTATATAATGGGAAGGGACAGTCTGTTGTTTGCATCAGACACGCTGAGAATTGAACTTTATCGAACAATTTGTCGAATCTAGCAGGAATTTCGTGATGAATCAAGAAGGT
Source organism: Paenibacillus sp. V4I9 (assembly GCF_030817295.1). Lineage (NCBI taxonomy): Bacteria > Bacillati > Bacillota > Bacilli > Caryophanales > Paenibacillaceae > Paenibacillus > Paenibacillus sp. V4I9. The sequence goes on along the minus strand of NZ_JAUSZE010000001.1, from coordinate 4,431,419 downwards.
TTTATAGGCTCGTATTTTATTCGTACATAAATTCATAATTCTTTTACAAATAACCGCAACTTTTCACTCCTGCCGCAGTACAACATGTATGAGCAGTTGGAGTGGTACCCGGGATCGTTAGGAGGGCCGCCACGTAATGACCGATTCCCAATTGATCAGAGAAATCAAGGATGGAAATGTTCAACTTTATAATGAACTTATGCGTCGTTACGAGCGTAAAATCCTTGCATTTATTTTTCATATGTTAAAGAATACGCAGATGGAAGCCATTGCTGAAGATCTGTGTAACGAAACTTTTTATAAAGCGTATCGCAGTTTGCACTCTTTCCGTGAAATCGAGGCATCCTTTTCAACCTGGTTGTACACCATTGCCCGTAATACGGTTCTGAGTGAGCTGCGCAAAAATAAAAGTGTTCAAGTCTCGCTGGAACAAAGTGGACTGACGCCACATGCATCCTTTGATGCCATGCCAGAGCAAGCTATGCTGCGTAATGAGAAAGTGTCTATGGTTCGTGAAGCAATTAATAGTTTACCAGAGAAACAACGATCGGCCTTGATACTTAGAGAGTACGATCAGATGGATTATCAGGAAATCGCGAACATTTTAGGCCAAACGGTAAGCTCGGTGAAGTCTCTCTTGTTTAGAGCAAGGGCATCCGTTAAATTACAACTGGATCCTTATTTCAGTGAACCGATATTCGAAGAATCGAAGGGATGAAAGAGCATGAAGTGTAGTGAGATCCAGGAATTATTTGGAGTATATTGGGATTTGCCGAATGATGACCTGCGTCGTGCCGCGGTAGATGAGCATATAACAACTTGTGCCGAATGTGTAGAAGAATTTCAAATATGGGAAGAAAGTACGATACTCATTCGTACTGCAGCGATCGAGAGTGAGCTGCCTGATTATGAGCCAATGGTTTCGGGCAAGGTTATGAATCGAATTTACGAAAATGAGTCATGGCGAATTCCAGTTTCTGAACGTATGTATGCAATCTCTTACACGCTTAGACGGAATCTTACCGCTGTTATTGCTTTTTGTTTGGCCTTATTCGTATTCAGCTTCTTATTTGCAATCGTTTACGATGGTACGCCACAATCTTCAATAGCAACTGCGGATAATTCCTTGTTTGATCTACAAGCACCACAAGCCTTGAAGACCAGCGATGCTGAATCGATGAATGGCCATAAGATGGGAGACGCGGTAGCGAGTCTGAATCCTAGTTTCATGGAACCTTTACGCTTCCACGTAGGACCTATTCACTCATACCCACATTACTTACTGGTTGTTTCGATACTAGGACTAATTGCCACAATCATTATTATGAATTGGTTGTCACGAACAAAAGCATAATGCTCCTGTTGGAGCATTTTTTATTTTATAGAGATGGTGGAGGGGCAAGAAAATGACAACAATCGGATTCATACGTCATGGTAGTACAGAATGGAATCGTCTTGGTAAGCTCCAGGGGCAGCTTGATACGGAATTAACGGAGGAAGGCAGAGAGCAAGCTCGATTACTTGGACTAAGATTAGCAAAAGAAACCTGGGACGGCATTATAAGCAGTGATCTGACGAGAGCAAGAGAAACTGCACAAATCGTTGCGGATCTATCTGGAATACCCTTTGTACGTACGGACAAGAGGCTAAGGGAGCGTAAATATGGGCAGGTAGAAGGAACTACCGTTGCAGAAAGAGAAGAGCGCTGGGGGCCCAATTGGAAGCTTCAAGAACTAGGTCAGGAGTCGGATGATGATCTATGGAAACGATGGACAGAGCTAGAAGCAGAATTGATTCAGGCTTATCCGAATGGGAAAATATTATTGATCTCACATGGTGGTTTTATCGTACAGATTCTTAGGGTTCTTCGCATGGATAGTGAAGATTTTCTACAGAATACATCTCTGACCATTCTACTTCGTCAAGAAGAGGGCTGGGAGCTTCAATTATATAATTGTTTAACTCACTTACAATCTATAACTGAATAATGGCTATAAAGTAAAACATGACTTTTTTGAAAGTGTCATGTTTTTTTATTTGGATTGGAATATTTTCGGTGAAAAATCCCATAATGGTTACTAGAAACCTCGGAGCTGAAAGCTTCGCTAAATGGGGGATGTAGGATGGAAATGAACCTAGCGGATATGCTCAGTTATGCCGATATCCATGAATTAGGCCGAATTGCTCATACCTACGAGTGTGAGTGTAATGGTCATTCGAAGAATGAATTGATTCAATCGATTTTGAGCACAGCGCTGCGCAAAGAGATTTTCGAGAAGCATATTCAAGGTTTAGCCTTAGAGGATATTCGGTTTTTGAATTCGCTGCTTTTCGATCCTCGCAATGCTTTCAGTATTGAAGAACTTATCGCTAGAGTTCAACAATCAAGATTTCAGAAGGAGGATTCGGAGGAATGGAATCCCCGGGATATGATCATTAAATTCAAGAAGCTTGGATGGTTGTTTAACGGCTATTCACAGCAAACGAAGTTTTTGTTTCATGTCCCGCAAGATCTGAAACGTAGATTTAGTGATGTTTTAACCGGTCAGTTCAAACAAAGCCTGAAAACAACAAATGAACCCAATGTATACCGTGATGAGCAATTACTTATCGTCGATGACATCTTTCATTTCTTGACGTTCATCTCTCAAGAACAGGAAATAGCACTCACAGCGGAAGGTTCTATTTACAAAAGACAGCTTCAACAGATTCTCAATCGATTATCGGTTCAAGAAGAGATGGTACCTAAAGGGACATGGAGATTCGGCTATGGCCGCATGTTTAAAGAGTATCCGAACCGATTTTCTTTCATCTATGATTATTGCTATTACAGGCAGCTGATTAGTGAGCATTCTCAAACACTTCGATTAACAGAAGATGGAAAAGCACGGCTGGTAGAAGGCAAGAAAGAAAACCTAGCAGAAGTGTATAAGTTCTGGCTGCGGCTTTATAAAAATCCGATTCCGAATGTCCAAAGCATTGTGGCCTGGATTGATCGTCTAGGTGGGCAATGGGTGACCATGGCTTCACTAGGAGGAGTGCTTTGTAAGCTTGTTAAACCTTTCTATTATGATAGTTCAGAATCGATCGTGGAGCAACGTATTCTACAAATGATGATGCATTTGGGTCTGATTCGGATCGGGGAAGATCAGGAGTATGGAGCTGTCATTCAAGTCACCAAGCTCGGAACGAAAGTGATTCAAGGAACATTTGTAGCTGAAGAAGATAAGGTTGTCCTCTTTATGGATAAAGAAAGTATACGGTTCAAAGAAGACGTAAAGTAGATAGGTAAAGACACATTCCTATTGAATCGGGCGATTGAATGAAGCGCTAATGTACCGAGTGAATATGATGGAGTAGGGGCATAAACAAGGGGTTGGCATACACCAAGAAACAGACTTACATGTTTTTGCGAAAAAGAAGCTCCTGACAAACCGCGGACAACATTTGGAGGTAGGTCTCATGGGAAAAATGAATGTATCTAACGATGCGCTGCTGGCACTTTTCGCGGAAATGGTTTGGGATAATGCCATACGCAAATATAAAGAAGAAAATCTCTATAAAGAGATTGACCGCGCTTTAGCCAAGGGAGATCAAACTACGTTCCTAGCTCTTACATCTGAGCTTAAAACCTTACAATCTTTGGGTTAACTAATTATTTGGTGGCGGCCAAAAGGGCATGTGAATCTTATTCACGTGTCTTTTTTGCTGTATATCGGATGAAAAAAGAACTAATTTGACGACCCACGCGTCCATTTAAAAGAGCATTATATCAAAACATAAGGAGACAACGAATGAAAAAAATGATAAAAAACTCCCGTATTCGAAAAGTGTTGACGTCCGTTCTTATAATCACAGGTCTAATTGTAGGAGCTGCGTCAGTGTATGCAGCTTTTCTATATAACAAATTGAATCAGACGCTCGATCATATTGCCGCGCCTGAAGTCACTACAGCAACAAATCTAAATGGCGAAAGCATTGCGCCTGTTACGCAAGCAACCAATCCCATAGAAAAGCCGCTAACGTTCCTCCTAACGGCTATAGATGAACGAGAAGGTAATGAGGGATCGCTGAATACAGATGTCATGATGCTCTTCAGTATTAATCCAAAATCGCATCAAGGAACGGTGGTATCCATTCCAAGGGATTTGGAGATTGAAGCTGATAAGTCGGGATTAGACGGATCACACAAGGCAAATTTTTTCTATGCTTATTATTACAATAAAAATAAAGACACGGCCCTTTATGAAACCAAAAGACTGTTCAGTGATGTTTATCAAGTTCCAATAGATTATATGGCCGTTATTAATTTTGAAGGCTTTCGGAAGCTCATCGATCAATTAGGGGGAATGACCGTCGAAGTTGATATGAATATGCGCTATCAGGACGAAAGTGACGGAACGGATATTCATCTGAATAAAGGGAAACAGCAGTTGAATGGCAAGCAAGTGTTAGATTTTATCCGTTACCGCAAATCCAATTTAGGCACTGCAGAATCCTCTGATATGGAGCGGAATCAAAGAGAACAGTTAGTACTTAATCAGTTACTAGATCAATTAACCACATTGAATGGTTTGACCGCATGGGCGGGTGTGCTTGACATCATTGGAGGATCCATTAAAACGGATATTCCAGCCGATGAGCTTCGTACATTGACGAAATCCTACCGTGACTTGAAGCCGGCAACCGTTCGCTACATCCAATTAAAAGGAGAATGGGAGAGTCCCTATCTGGTTGTGAATCAGCGAGATCTGGAGGAAGCGCTTGGAGCGTTGCGTCGTCAACAATCGGGTGAGCCGATTGACAGTCAATTAAGGACGGATTAAAGTACAAGATGAGATTCATGACATTACATAGCTAGCATATATTTGGCAAACAATAGGGGAGGACGATTCGTTGAAGTTTAATGATATATCAAAACAAGATTGGCCAGAATTGAAACCGTACTTGGACACTTGTTTACTTCCATTGACGGGGTTGACTGGATTTGAAGATCCTGCACAAGTGACACTCGCGTTAGAACAGCTTCGAGATGCTCTGGAAACGGTTGAAATTCCTTACAAGGGCAGAGTAGTAACCTATCCAGCGCTTCACTACATAACGGGTACGGTTATGAGAGAACAATTGAATGCCATCTCACTTCATTTAAAAAGAACGGGGTTCCGTTATGTAATCGGTCTTACCATACATAAAGAGGCAGCACTTTGGAAAGCAGAGCAAACGGATTTGCTGATTATTGTCGATATGGAGCAGTGGACGAGCCAATCGGATCTAATCAAATCAAGTATTTCCAAACAAGTACAAGAACTATGGCAGCAGAACGATTAACATTAAACGGATAAGCGTATTAATGGAAAAAAAGTTGTGCAGGATAAGGGGAGAAATTAATTTCTATAGCTGCCAAAAAGTTGTGACAATTTCGTTAAAATTTGTCCAGTGGCTCGGATTTCAACCGCCAAAAAGGAGTTATGGATTCTTGACGACCTAGTAGACGTAGGCTATTATTAGTAATGTCCTAGTTATGTAGTGTAATGTCGAACGACACGTGATAGAGGTAACTGATGTCCGAGAGGGTTCGGACTTCGGCCAATGTAGGAGGGTAGACCTGAGAATGAGTGATCATAACAATCACAAAGAAGAACAGCATGGGAAGAAACCCGGGACCAAACGCGAAATGTCTCGTCGACAATTTCTTTCTTACACCCTTGGTGGCGCTGGTGGATTCATGGGAGCCGGTATTCTTATACCGATGATACGGTTTGCTGTTGATCCTGTCCTTCAAAAGAAGAGTGCTTCGGATTGGGTTAAAGTTGTCGAAGAAAGTAAAATTACAAATGTTCCACAAGCGTTTACGTTCCAAATCCATCAGGTTGACGGCTGGTACGAAAGCGATGCTGAACTGGTTGCATGGATTTCCAAAGACAGCGGCGGCAAGCTCTTTGCATTGAATCCAACTTGTAAGCATCTTGGATGTACAGTCAACTGGAACGATAATCCTGCTTACAAAGATCAGTATTTCTGTCCTTGTCACGGTGCTCACTATACGCAAGATGGTAAGAACCTTGCTGTAGCACCAAAGCCTTTGGATGAGTATACGACCAAAGTAGAGAATGGTTTCGTTTATGTGGGTCAACTACATGCTAACACAAGAGTATAAGGAGGCGTCAGCATCAGATGTTTAAAAACGTATACAACTGGATTGACGAACGTCTTGATATTACGCCAATGTGGAGGGATGTAGCAGACCACGAGGTTCCAGAGCACGTAAACCCTGCTCATCATTTTTCCGCTTTCGTATATTGCTTCGGCGGATTGACGTTTTTCATCACGGTTATTCAAATTTTGTCAGGGATGTTTTTAACCATGTACTACACTCCTGATATTATCAACGCGTATGCCAGCGTTGACTATTTACAACATAAAGTGGCTTTCGGTGTTATTGTCAGAGGTATGCACCACTGGGGAGCCAGCTTAGTAATCGTCATGATGTTCTTACATACCCTGCGCGTGTTCTTCACAGGCTCTTATAAAGCACCCCGTGAAATGAACTGGGTTGTAGGCATGTTGATTTTCTTCGTTATGTTAGGTCTTGGTTTTACCGGGTACCTGCTACCATGGGACAACAAAGCGTATTTCGCTACACAAGTAGGTATGAAGATCGCAGCAGCGGTACCGTTCGCGGGACCTTATATTGAAACATTGCTGCAAGGTGGAAGCATTGTTGGCGCTCAAACATTGACTCGTTTCTTTGCCATCCACGTATTCTTCCTGCCGGGCGTTCTGCTAGCTTTGCTTGCTGGACATTTCTTCATGATTCGCAAACAAGGTATTTCCGGACCGCTATAATTGAAGGAGGGGCAAATAGCGTGGCGCATGGTCATAAGTCTGACGAAAAAATCGTTTATGTGGGAGATTCCCGCGTAATAAAGAAATCACAAGAGCAACGTCTGATTCCTAAAGATTATTCTGCATATCCGGGGAAATCAGAAGCGTTCATACCAAACTTCTTGTTGAAAGAATGGATGGTTGGTGTAGTCGTATTGGTCGGTATGCTAGTACTGGTCATGTCGGATCCAGCTCCGCTAGGATATCCTGCGGATCCTAAGAACACAGCTTTCATTCCGATGCCGGATTGGTACTTCTTATTCATGTATCAATTGTTGAAATATCCATATACATCTGGTGATTATGTTGTTCTTGGAGCAGTTGTTGTACCTGGTTTACTGTTCGGTGGCTTGCTTCTTGCTCCGTTCTTGGATACAGGTAAAGAGCGTCGTTTCTACAGAAGACCAATCGCTTCAAGTTTGATGATTTTATCTCTTATTGCTTGTACGTATTTGACGTATACATCTTGGTCTCATTACCAAGTAGAATTGAAAGAGAAAAACATCGTTCCAGAGCACATTAAGCGTGAGGAAGAGATGCACGCGAACAAAGGTGCTGCTGGTGGCGGCGGTGCGAAGGAAACGAAGAAATCTGCAGCTATCGTTGCAGCGGATGATCCTGGTGCAGAGATCTACAAGAAAGCAACTTGCTTATCTTGTCACGGTGCTGGACTTAAAGGAATGCCGGCTTCTGGTGTACCTCCCTTACTTGGTGTTGGTGATAAGCATCCTCAAGAAGAGATTCTTGGCATTATCAAAAACGGTAAAGGCAATATGGGTAAACAATATCAAGCTAACATTGATAAAGGCTTAAGCGATGCTGATATTAATAAACTTGCTGAATGGTTATCCAAACAAAAAGTTCAATAAACAAGGAAACCTGATCGCGAGAGCGGTCAGGTTTTTTTAGATAAGTTCACACAAGAGGAGGAGCTTACTTGCAGCAAGGGTTGTCCGTTTCCTATTTTTGGAGCAAGGATTTTCTGCTCAGTAAAAAGATGTTGTGGGCGTTTTTCATTTCAAACCTTTTAGGAACTGTTTATGGCTATGAGTGGTACTGGGCACAAATGGTCGATACGATTGCTAATTACCCTGTTTGGTACGTATATTTTGTCCCAGACAGCCCAACAGCCAGCTTGTTTTTCACTCTATCAATCGGCTTCCTGCTTATGGACCGTTCTTTGGATCAGCAACCTAATAAGCTCTATCGTGCCATTCGCGGGTTTGTTGAAGCATTCGCATTGATTACTTCATTTAAATATGGAATCTGGGCAGTTGCCATGATTTGGACAGGTGCTTGGCAAGGAGTTCCCGTCGGCTGGGATGGTTGGATGCTGACAGGTTCCCATTTGGCTATGGCTGTGGAAGCGCTGCTATTTGTTCGATGGTATAGATACAGGCTAACGGCTATTATTATTGTCGCTATGTGGACATTTTGGAACGATTTCATGGATTATGAAAGAGGGATTTTTCCGCGATTACCTCGGGAACTTGATGACAATCTACTTGCGATTGAATGGTTCACAGTAGCCTTAAGTATATCTGGTATTTTGATAGCAGTTGTATGCCTGCTTATCCGTAAGAAAAGAAGTACATAACCGCATAGCAGCTGGTCTAAATTGGGACAAACCTCCATATGATGATGGTGAAGGAGGGGATGTCCCATGTTTAATTATTCCGGTATGAAATGGTTAACGACCACACTTCTGCTGGTAGCCGTTATAAGTATAAGCTCAGCTTGCGGAGTTAGCACGAGTACAAACGGACAAGCCGCTAAGCCAATAGATCCTGAACAAGTAGAGCGGATAGCCTTTTTGAACCAAATTGCCGATGATATGTACAAACAAACCATGGATGGTCAAGTAACAGAAGCGAGAAATAAACTGATGCAAATGTCTGATCAGATTCCTAAGATTCATTTCGAGGGGATTACATCTGTTGAGGGGTTAAATGCTTTAACGGAGACGATTACACAAGCGAAAAGAGTTTATAATGCCGCTGCCTATTCACCGGAAGAAGGGCAGGTCGCTGTCGCCAAAATTCGTCTAGCCACGGATGCGCTAACACATAAGAACCAGCCTATGTGGCTGCAATATTATAAAGTACTGCAAAATGATACAAATAACCTGAACGAGGACGTTAAAGCGAATAAACAAAAGGAGGCGTTGGCGAATTTCGGTAAGCTCTCGCAGCATATTGCCATTATTCATCCTTCCTTGCTGATTAGCCGAGATGCTGCTTCCGTCGAAAAGCTTGATTCGCTGCTCGCTTTTATCCGAACGAATTTGAATAGTCAGCCTATGTCGACTCAACAATTGGAATCAGGGCTTGACCATCTAAATCACGTTTTGGATGATTTGTTTCTGAGGAACAAGGATGCGATCGCTTTCGTGCCAATTACAGACCCTAGACAGCCAATCATCTGGTCGTTAGGCATTGGTCTCATTATTGTCAGTGTGCTATCCTTCGTGGGATGGAGAATGTACCAATCAGGACGGCATATTGTTCCGATTAAGCATACGAGAGAAAGTGAAAATAGGTGAAACATAAAAGTGGGTCGAGCAAGCTTATACAGCTGCTGGGCCCACTTTTTTTGTTACTTTTGTTTAAATCCTTCACCAATAACATCATGCACATCACCAATAATGATGAATGCGCTAGGATCCATTGAATGAATGAGTTCACGAAGCCTTCTGGTTTCGTGACGATAGACCACACAATAAACAACTTCCTTATTGTTGCCGGAGTAGGCACCTCTAGCTGGGAATAAAGTCACTCCTCTATCTAGTTCCGACGTAATGGCTTGTGCTAACTGACTTGCTTGATCGCTAATAATTGTAAATGCTTTGGCCGCGTAAGCACCTTCGGAAATATAATCAATGAGACGAGAGCTTACGAAGACGGCAACAAGTGAATATAAGACCTTCTCTTTTGGTAAATAAATTAACGAAGAGCCAATGACGATGACGTCAATAATGAGGATGACTTGGCCAACACTCCAACCTCTCTTCTTATTGCCGATATGAGCCAAGATATCAGAGCCACCTGTAGTACCTCCGAAACGGAAGACAAGTCCCAGTCCAGCCCCGAGAGTAATACCTGCATATAGAGTCGCTAGAAAGTAATCCTGAGTGGTGTGAAAAGGGATAAGCCATTCTTTTCGAATGAGCAGCTCCATGATCCATAGAAAGAAAGACAACGAGACGACGCCGAAGATGGTGTATAGCATCTGTCCTCTTCCAAAATTTTTCCATCCGATATAAAACAAAGGAATATTAATTAATAGCGTAGATAGGGAAGGCGGCACGTTTAGTACATATTTGAGCAGCAATGAAACACCTGTAACCCCGCCTTCCATTAACTCATTGGAAATAACAAAATAGTGCAAACCAAACGCATAAATAGCCGTGCCGATCATAATTGCAACAACATTCGTAAATCGATCAGCAAATCGTTCCTTAAATCTCATTCCTGTTCCTCCAAATACTTGATGATATCGCCAAAAAAATTTGTCAACTTTTCTTCTATAGTTTAACATAGTAATGATAGCTCGGTGAAGATGATGGAAAGAAGGGTGAACATGTCCGAACGTACTCTTAAAGATATACAACAAGAGGTTGACACTTATATTTCCCAGTTTAAGGAAGGATATTTCAGTCCTTTAGCTATGCTGGCCAGAATGTCAGAGGAAGTTGGTGAATTAGCCCGAGAGGTGAATCACACATACGGTGAAAAGCCCAAAAAAAGCACGGAAGCAGATAATTCGATTGAGCTCGAACTCGGTGATATTCTTTTCATAACCATCTGTTTCGCGAACTCTTTGGGCATTGATTTGACGGAAGCACACGATAAAATCATGCATAAATTCAACACGCGGGACGCGGGTCGATGGACCAAAATTAACACCGAAACTACATAAGCTTCATAAACTATACCATCCCCAATAACGGGAGACTCGATTTCGGGTGGAGGAGGATGGGCAGATGAATGGAGAAACTCAAATACAGAAAGCGTACGAATCCATACTTGGTCATGATTTTGAAAAAGCCATTGAATGGTTTGAAAAAGCGATAGCTGAAGAACCAAACAATGCTGCCTATCACTACAAGCTATCGATTACTTTCGCAAGAAGTAACAAATTGTTTAAAGCCATTGAGCATGCTTCTAGGGCACTAGAGTTGGTTAAAGATAATGAAGTTTATCGTTATCATCTGCAAGTGCTGCATGCAAGAGAATTAGTTGAAAAAGCACAAAAACAGCTAAGTGCCCAGTCTGAGCATGAGGAACGTGCGATTTTCTTACTAAAAGAAGCGATTACTCTTGATCCTCTGGCTATTGAAGCGTATCTTATTCTAGGAGAAGCTTTTGCTTTTCGAAAAGATTATGGGAGAGCCTATCAAACCGTTATGGAAGCGGTTCGTTTGGAGCCTCATCATGAAATTGCGAAACAGCATGCGGCGCTCTATCAACAAAAGATGAAATTATAGGCTTGAAACATACAAAAAGGAGATATTCTTGACATGGATCGTAAAATTCGAGTAGCCGTTATTGGTGCAAGTGGAAGAATGGGGCGAGAGGTCGTGAAGACCGTACTCACAGAGTCCGATATGGAATTGGTGGCGGGGGTTAACCGCTCCTCTGGCCCAATTGATTTGGGAAGGATGGTAGGATTTGAAGAATGTGGAGTTACAATGAGCAATGATTTGGAACAGGCTCTAACAGAATCCAGGCCAGACGTTTTAGTAGATTTTACTGGACCGCAAACAGCGGTTTCACATACAAACTTGGCTATACGCCTAGGAATTCGCCCTGTCATGGGAACAACAGGATTTACGCAGCAAGCTATTGCTGAATTGGACAAGCAGTGCCAAGAAAGCGGAATAGGCGGAATAATCGCTCCGAATTTCTCAATAGGGGCTATACTGATGATGAAATTTGCTGCTCAAGCGTCTAAATACTTCCCTAATCTAGAAATCATTGAGTACCATGGTGATCAAAAGTTGGACGCGCCTTCAGGAACCGCAGTGAAAACCGCGGAACTTATCTCCGAAGTTAGAGGAGAGCTGCGTCAAGGCAATCCGAAAGAAGAAGAAACAATTGAAGGTTCACGCGGTGGGTATTACAATGGATTTAGAATACATAGCGTTCGACTGCCTGGCGTCTTTGCTCAGCAGGAAGTTATTATGGCGGAACAAGGCCAAGCGCTCAAAATTAGACATGACTCTTATGATCGTGCAGCCTATATGCCGGGCGTTGCCATCGCTGTGCGTAAAGTGATGACATATAGCGGAATGATTTATGGATTCGAGCATTTTATAGATTAAAGAGCCCTAGGGGAGTGGAAGACAAGATGTTAAAGATAGCGTTAATTGCCCATGATCGTAAGAAAGATGAAATGGTGAACTTCGTTACAGCGTATGAACATGTATTCGAGGGTCATAAGTTATATGGAACAGGTACGACAGCACAGCGGATTATGGATGGCACGAAATTAGACGTACATCGATTTATGTCAGGTCCTCTTGGGGGAGACCAGCAAATTGGCGCATTGGTAGCAGAAAATGAGATGGATTTTATTATTTTCCTTCGAGATCCATTAATGGCTCAACCACATGAACCGGACATTATTGCTCTTCTGCGACTATGTGATGTTCAGGGGATTCCTTGCGCTACGAATGTAGCAACAGCAGAACTACTCGTCAGAGCGCTTGATCGCGGTGATTTCGGTTGGAGAGAGTTAGTACATAAATACAAGCCAGGTATTGAATAAGATGAGCGAATCTCTCGATATTCTTATATTTGGCGCACATGCAGATGATGCTGAAATTGGAATGGGGGCCACCATTGCCAAACATACCAAGTGTGGGCTTAAGGTTGGTCTTTGTGATTTGACCTATGCCGAAATGTCCTCTAATGGCACAGTAGAAACAAGGATCGAGGAGGCTGAACTGGCTGCGAGTATTCTAGGCGTGACGGTTCGTACGAATCTGGGATTACCGGATCGAGGATTATTTGTCACACAGGCAAATATTGAGCGTATTACGCAAGAAATTCGTAAATTTAAGCCGAGAATCGTCTTTGCACCCTACTGGCAGGATCGGCATCCAGACCATGTTGCCTGTTCGGGGTTGGTCCAGGAAGCTGTTTTTAACGCTAAGCTTCGCAAGTATTTGCCGGATTCTGATCCTGTGAACGTGGAACAGATGTACTTTTATTTTATAAATGACGTTTACGAAGCTGATCTTATGGTGGATGTAACCGATTGTTACGATGAAAAAATTGCAGCACTGAGCGCTTATCGCTCTCAATTTATAACGGGTCAAGGTACCGTAGCCACTCCCTTAAATCAAGGCTATATCGAACGAGTTGAAGCTCGAGATCGCGTATTAGGTCAAAAGCGCTTGTTAACTTATGCAGAAGGTTTCGTTTCTAAGCTGCCCTTGGTGGTAGATCAATTCGTTTGATCGGAAAAGAGGTGCATGATGAAAGATAAACTTAAGATTGGAATTACCTGTTATCCGACTTTAGGCGGTTCAGGTGTTGTTGCTACTGAACTTGGCAAGCTGCTTGCCGAAAAAGGACACGAGGTTCATTTTATTACACACAGTATGCCTTTTCGTTTGGGTAAATTTCATAAAAATATTTTTTATCATGAAGTGGAAGTCAGTCAATATTATGTCTTTCGGTATCCGCCTTATGACCTTTCTCTCGCCAGTAAATTAGCACAGGTCGCCAAGATGGAAGAGTTAGATTTATTACATGTTCATTATGCCATTCCTCATGCTGTATGTGCACTTCTGGCGAAACAGATGGTTGGTAGTAAGCTCAAGGTTGTTACGACACTCCATGGAACGGATATAACCGTTCTGGGACAGGATCAATCGATTTCCGACTTAATTCGCTATGCGATTAATGAAAGCGATGCGGTTACAGCGGTTTCGAAAGATTTAATTAAAGAAACAAGAGAATTATTGGACATCGACCGTGACATAGATTTGACTTATAATTTCGTCGATAAACGGGTGTATTACCCGCGTGATATTACGAAGCTTAGAGGCGAGTTTGCCCGGCCGGAAGAGAAAATTCTTATTCATATTTCTAATTTCAGACCTGTTAAACGTGTGCAGGATGTTATTGATATTTTTGCAAAAGTCAGCAAGCAGATTCCGTCGCGGCTTTTGTTCGTGGGAGAAGGTCCTGATTTATCCAAAATGATTTCTAAGGTAAAGGAACTTGGCCTTACAGATAAGGTGACGTTCTGTGGTAAACAGGATGATGTCGCACAGGTGATTTCCCTTGCCGACGTAATGCTGCTTCCTTCGGAAAAAGAAAGTTTCGGTCTAGTTGCCCTAGAAGCGATGGCATGCGGAGTGCCAACGATTGGCTCCAATGCCGGCGGGATTCCCGAACTTATTACGCACGGTGAAACCGGCTATTTAGCAGATGTTGGAGATACTGATAAAATGGCCGAATATGTCGTAAACTTGCTTAGTAATCAAGTATTGTACGAACAAGTGGCGCAGAATTGCTTGACTCGTGCTCGGCATACATTTTGTAATGATATAACTACGGTTCAATATGAGGAAATTTATTATCGCGTGCTGGGAAGAGAGCTTCCAGAATCTCATCGCATTACAGCTTCGTCCTGTCAATAAAAGGATGTTAGCAGGTTAGGAGTAACATGTCGGATGTTGTTAAAATAAAAGTGATAGATCGTGGAGCTTCCATAGTTCTCTCTAAGCTTACAGAAGCAGGATATGAGGCGTTTCTTGTAGGTGGTTGTGTTCGTGATGCTGTGCTTGGCAGACCGATCAAGGACATCGACATTGCGACGTCAGCATTGCCGGGGCAGGTGATATCCTGCTTCCCGCGGACGGCGCCGACAGGGCTGCAGCACGGCACCGTAACCGTCATCCTGTCACAAGGGACCTATGAGGTAACGACGTTCCGGAAGGAAACGGAGTATGAGGGATTCCGCCGCCCAACATCTGTCGAATACATTTCGGATTTGACGGAGGATTTGAAGCGGCGCGATTTTACGATGAACGCTATGGCTATGGACGCGGCGGGTATTGTGTTGGATCCTTTTGCCGGGCAGAAGGATCTTGCAGATGGGGTGCTCCGCTGCGTAGGGGCTGCGGAGGAGCGTTTCGGCGAAGATGCGCTGCGCATGCTTCGCTGTGTCCGTTTTGCCTCGACCTATGGACTGGAGGTCGAATCGAGTACGTGGCAAGCGCTGCTTGCGCAAGCTCCGCTGCTGCGCCACATCGCTATGGAGCGCGTGCGCAGCGAGCTGCAGCGCATGGTCGAAGGGCCAGCCCCCGCACGGGCTGTGCGGTTACTGCTGGCGAGCCGCCTCACGGCGCACCTCAAAAAGCAGCTGCCGCTGCCTTTTGAGCGCTGGCTCGCGTGGGATGATGCGCTGGATGCTATCAGCGCGCTGGAAGGGCAGCATGACCGCTGGGCTATGCTGCTGATGCTTCTGGAGATGCCGGCGGACACGGTCCGCACGGCGCTCCAGGAGCTGACCTTCTCCCGCGCTGATTGCGAAGCGGTCGTGGCGGTGCTGGCCCTGCGCGAGGCTGTGGCCGCGCAGCTTACGAGCGGCGCTTCGCAGAACGCCGCGTTAGTGCAGGACCCGGCTCCGCTGGAGCGGGTCTGGAAGCTTGGCGCGGTGCGCCGCGGCGAAGCCGCAGCCCGCGCTCTGCTGCGGCTGCTGCAGGTGCTGCCGCAATGCCCTGAGCAGCGCGGCGAGCTCGCGCGCTTCTTGCAAACCGCCGCGCCGGAGCTGCTGCGCCGCGGGGACGCTTGGCTGAAGGAGGTTCCCTGCTTCAGCCTGAAGGAACTCGCCATATCCGGCACGGATTTGGCGGAGGAACTTGGACGGCAGCCGGGCCCATGGATGGGCATACTGCTGCAGCAGCTGCTTGAACGAACCGCGCTCGGTGAAATTCGGAACGAGCGAGAATCACTTTTACAAGCCGCGCGTGCTGCGAAGTAGCAGCGCAGCGCGGTTTTTTTTATAATGAATCCATATTCACGGTTGAATGATGTTGTAGAAACTACAACATTCCTGAAACACTATAGCCCATCTACCTTCACGAGCTGCTGAACGACTCTAAAATTGCTTTTTGGAGTTAGCACGAACTAATACAACTACAACAATTGCAGCAAAACAATATGAATCGGTCTCAAAATAAATTCCCGATAGATCGTGAGTGAAATCGTATGAACAAACGAATATTAGAGCTGTTCCAAGAGTCCCCGGAAGCATACGTTTCCGGGGAGGAAATCAGCCGAAGACTTAACGTTAGCCGCACCGCGATCTGGAAGCATATCGAAGAGCTTCGAGCGGCAGGCTATGAATTTGAAGCAGCGCCTCGCAAAGGGTATCGATTGCTGAGCAAACCTAATTCATGGCAAGTGAACGAACTATTGAGCGGATTGAAAACCAAAGTGCTTGGTCAAAAGATTCATGTTTACGGGGAAGTTGAATCAACGCAGACAATTGCACACGCTCTCGTTGCCTCGGGAGCTCCTGAGGGCACGATTGTGCTGGCAGAGGCACAGACAGCAGGGAGAGGCAGAATGGGGCGTACGTGGCATTCTCCGGCTGGTAAAGGGATCTGGATGAGTCTCGTGTTAACGCCGCGTATTCCTGTTTTTTTCATGCCCCAATTAACGCTACTTAGTGCGGTAGCGCTATGTCGCTCTATCCAGAAAGTTTGCCAGGTAGACATCGGCATCAAGTGGCCTAATGATCTTCTAATTAAAGGCAAGAAGGTAAGCGGCATTTTGTTAGAAAGCAGTGGCGAAGATGAACGGCTCAAGTATGTGATTGCAGGGATTGGTATCAGTGTGAATTTGAAGACGGAGGATTACCCCGAGGAACTGCGGAATATTGCGACTTCACTAGCGATTGAATCGGGCGCTGACATCCCAAGAGAAAGTTTGGTACAAGCTTTTCTTTTAGAATTTGAAGATCTCTATGCACTTTATATGGAGAAAGGCTTCGCCCCAATCCGTTTGCTATGGGAAGCTCTCAGTGTAACTTTGAAGCGTCCAATCCGCACGCATACACCTGCAGGAGTCATTGAAGGAGTCGCTGACTCGTTGGATGATTCAGGTGCATTAACAGTAATAACGCAAGCCGGAGAGAAAATAAAGATCTATTCCGGAGATATTGAACTGAAGTAAAGGTATCAAATGGAAGCAACATTTGGTATAATAGCAAGACAAGGCGGTATCCTTAAAGGAACTGCACTTGCAGATTGACGATGGTAGTTTGTTACAATGGAATAGGACTTGAAACAAGATGTTGGATTCTGCTCTGAGCCTTATGGGACCGAGACAGAGGGATCATTGGATTCTTTCTGCATGCGATCCTTTTAGCTCTTAGCTAAAAGGTTTTTTATTTTATATGAGGAAGCTGGGATATCAATGGAACAACGTAAGCCGCTTACGACAGCTAAGATGAGAAAAATGAAGCAAGATGGAGTTCCCATTACCATGGTAACTGCTTATGATTATCCCTCAGCCCGCTTGGCGGAAGAGGCTGGCATTGATGTCATCCTTGTAGGTGATTCTCTGGGGAATGTAGTACTGGGCTACGATTCAACCCTGCCTGTCACACTGGATGATATGGTTTACCAGACGCGAGCGGCGGTGCGTGGAGCATCAAATACGTTTATTGTAGCGGATATGCCTTTCTTGACTTACCATGGAAGCTTGGACACGACATTTCGAGGTGTTGCTCGATTAATGCAAGAGGGTGGAGCAAAAGCGGTTAAGCTGGAAGGCGGAGCTGAGATTGCGGCAACCGTCAAAGCGATCACGGAGGCTGGTGTGCCGGTCGTCGGACATCTGGGTTTAACTCCGCAATCTGTTCATCAACTTGGTGGATTCCGCGTACAAGGACGAAGTTCCGAACAAGCAGAGAAATTGCTCAGTGATGCTAAAGCACTTGAGGAAGCGGGAGCTTTCGCGGTGGTCTTAGAACTGGTAACTGATGAGCTGGCCGAATGGATAACGAAGCAGCTATCGATTCCTACGATTGGAATTGGTTCTGGGGTTCATTGCGATGGCCAGGTGCTTGTTTATCACGATCTTCTCCAGTATGGTTCTGACAGTGCTGCCAGAAAGTTCGTAAAAGCGTACGCGAATATAGGGGAAACTATTCGTGCAGGTATTGGGGAGTATGTGAAAGAAGTGAAAGCAAGGGCATTCCCTGCGCCAGAGCATACGTTTCATATGGACAACGATGTTGTTGAATACTTATATGGCGTTAAGGAGAAGTGAGAGGCATGGAAGCGATCCAGACAATGGAAGTGATTCATTCAATTGCTGATTTGCGTTCTCGCATAAGAGACTATCGACGCAAGAACGACCAATCTGTTGGGTTTGTACCCACAATGGGCTATTTACACGAAGGTCATGCTAGTTTGCTACGCAAAGCACGTGCTCAAAGTGGACTTGTCGTGCTAAGTATATTTGTTAATCCGCTCCAGTTCGGTCCAGGTGAGGATTTCGAGCGATACCCGCGCAATACGGAGCGGGACTTGCAATTAGCCGAAACCGCGGGCGTTGATCTGGTGTTCATGCCATCTGTAAGCGAAATGTATCCGTCACCGACGCGCACTACGGTCAGTGTGACAGGTCTTACCTCCCGACTTTGCGGAGCGTCGCGCCCTGGACACTTTGATGGGGTCGCAACTGTTGTTAGCAAGTTGTTTCATATTGTGCAGCCCGATCAAGCCTTTTTTGGTTTAAAGGATGCCCAGCAGGTTGCTGTCATTGAGCAAATGGTGCAAGATCTCAATCTCGGCATCGAGATTGTTCCTTGTCCTATATTGCGTGAAGCAGACGGGCTGGCAATGAGCTCGCGTAACGTATATCTTTCTGAGGAAGAGCGTAAGAAAGCTTTAGTTTTGTCACAATCCTTAAAGAAAGCTAAGGCATTTGTGGAATCACATGCAACTTTCACCCCGCAGGAGCTTGAAAGCTTGGTCAGCCAACATATTGCGAATACACCTTTAGCCATCATTGACTATGTAGAGGTACTAGCTTATCCGACATTAGAACCTTTTGAAAATAGCCATTTTACCCCTTCTATTATCATTGCTTTAGCCGTGAAATTCGGCAAAACGCGTTTGATCGATAATTTAATTTTACAAGTAAGGAAGTGACCTTCATGTTTCGAACGATGATGAAAGCTAAAATCCACCGGGCAACCGTAACAGAAGCGAATTTGAATTATATCGGAAGTATTACGATTGATGAAGATTTGATCGATTTAGTTGGTATGCTGCCGAATGAGAAAGTGCAAATTGTGAACAACAACAATGGTGCACGTCTCGAAACTTATATTATTCCGGGGCCGCGCGGCACAGGTGTGATTTGTTTAAATGGGGCTGCAGCTAGGCTAGTTCAGACGGGTGATACGGTTATTATTATTTCTTATGCGATGATGACCGATGAAGAAGCGAAGAAGCATCAACCAACGATTGCCATTATGGGTGAAAATAATAAAGTTGCGCAGCTTCTCAAAGAAGAAGAGCATTCCACCATCCTTTAAGAGGGATCACTTCCATGCATGAAATCGGCTCTGTTTACAAAGAATGAGGATAAGCTTTCGAAGCAAAGGTGGGATGCCAAATGTTTAAGCATTTATTTTCCACAATGAACGAGGTTTTGGAAGAAATCCAAAAAGAATATCCGAATAGTGACGTGGAAAAAAAAGCTGAGCTCGACGAACAATTGCAGGTGTTGAAGACGATGAGCGATGAGTTCATCGAGGCGTGGCTGCTTTTTGAGGAGAAGTTGGGAAAGTTTTATGGGGCCGTACCAATGAGCACCCAAACCCTACATGATGAGCTGATGGAACTAGATGTGTCCGGGAAGCAGACGGATGAATTCATGCGGGGCCAGGGATTTTACAAACTTTATATGTACGATCAAGCGATCAAAGAATTCGAAATGCTGATTCAAAGGCAGCCGGATTTCTTGCTAGCTCGAGTGTATTTAGCGATGGGTCATTTGCGCAAAGGGGAGTTTGGAGAAGCGTATCAACACTTCAAGTTCCTTCTGCCCTTGACCGACAATACCAAGATGAAGGCCATTTCCTACAACGCAATGGGCTGCATACAAGTGCAAAATCAGAATATGGAAAAAGCCTTTGAATATTTTCAAAAAGCGTATCACACTGATCCTTCTTGCATGGAGCCGCTGATCAATTTGGACGAATCCTAAAACGGAAGCGGCTAACTGGGTATTCCCTTTTCCTAATAAGATTTGGTATGCTAGGAGAAGTGCAGGACGAAAGGATTGAAGATACACGTCATGAAATTTGCAGTTTTGGATTTTGAAACGACAGGAAGTCAGCCTGCGGATGAAATTATTCAGGTTGGACTCGTCATTATAGATCAATTTCAAATTACTCACAGGTATACTTCTCTGGTCAAACCAGGGATAAGTATACCTTCTTCGATTACAACACTTACAGGGATTACGGAAGATATGGTTGCGGATGCTCCCCCGCTTGACCAAGTCATGGCGGATATGTTTCCGCTCTTGTTTGATTGTGTTCTTGTGGCGCACCATGCGGCTTTTGATTTATCCTTTCTACAAAAAGGACTAACGAATACAGGATACCCGCCTTTCACAGGACGTGTGCTGGATACGATGGATTTGCTGCGCATCCTATTTCCATCTATTTCGAGTCTTCAGCTCAGCATGGTGGCCGGATTGTTCGGTATCGATCATGAAAGGCCACACCAAGCGGATAGTGATGCGGAAGTAACGGCAGCCATATGGATTATTTGTATGGAACGATTGCTGGGTCTGCCGCTTCTTACGATTCAACGCTTGCAGCATATTTTCGAAAACGGCAACAGTGATTTAGGTTGGTTCCTCGATGAAATATGCATCTACAAAGAGTCTATCACCAGTGTGGATATGGATACGAATCGATATTTCCGTCAATTTACGATCAATGTCACCGATTGGGGCGATGAGGATGATACGCGCAAAGACTCCGATGCGGATGGTTTAGGTTCTTCTTTTACAGAGTTCCATCAAGGTTTAAAAACAGCCTTACGGGATAAATTCGAGATCTTTGAAGACCGTGAATCCCAAGAGCAGATGATTCGTGAAGTTGAAAAGTCACTCGAGCATGATCAGCATCTGATGATTGAAGCAGGGACAGGAACAGGGAAGTCGCTAGGGTATTTGATACCATCCATTTATTATGGCATCAAGTATGAGAAGAAAGTGATCGTCTCTACGCACACGATTAATCTACAAGAACAGCTCCGTGAGCGGGACATTCCACTCTTAAAGGAGATTTTCCCTATCCCTTTCAAAGCTGCTGTGCTCAAAGGCAGAAGTCATTACTTATGCTTGCGTAAATTCGAGACAAAGCTAACATCACGTGATTACGAGAATGGCAAGGAAGATCCGATAACGGCAGCGCAGATGGTTGTATGGCTTAGTGAAACGGAGCATGGTGATGAAGAGGAGCTGCATTTTGGAAATAAGGGTGCGCAGTTCTGGTATTCAGTTGCAAGCGACACAGATTCTTGTTTGAATCGCATGTGCCCTTGGTATAAGAAATGCTTCTATCACCGCGCTCGGAATGATGCCAATACGGCCGATGTGATCATCACGAACCATTCCCTCCTCTTCACGGATATGAAGGCTGAAAACCGCCTTCTACCGTCTTACAAGCACCTTGTCATTGATGAGGCTCATCACTTCGAAGAAGTGGCAAGTAAGCATCTTGGTATTGAGCTGCATTCTTCAGCATTTTATCATTCGTTGATTTGGCTATATAAAGATAATCGCAGTGGCCAATTACCAATGCTGCGGTTTCGATTGCAGAAATCGGATGAGCAGCAGGAACGCACGGCCTCTTGGAGTCAAACCATTGACGGGCTCTATCCCAAAATCGTGCAAATCAAAGAGGATTGGGATCGGCTCAGCGAAGCGCTCTATGAACTGTTATCCTCAAGGAGCGATCCTTCGCAATCGGAAAACTCACAGTTCGTGCTGCGGATGAAGCCCGAAACACTTCCGCCCGAATGGCGAGAGCTTCTGATTATGGAAGACAATATTTATTTGAATGCGAATGATTTACTCCGCACACTTGATAAATTGTTAAATGAAGTGAAGGATATGCAGGAAGTTTTCGGGGTCCAAGGATTAGTCACCGATTTGAATGGCACGGTAAAGGAACTGTACAATCATCGGGATGCCCTGCACTTTTTTATGAAAATGGCCGATGAGGGTTATGTATATTGGATGGAAGCGGGCACCTATGCCAAATCGAAATCGCTGCAGCTTGTATCAGTACCTACCGATGTAAGTGGGCTGTTGCAGCAGCATTTCTTTGAGACCAAAGACAGTATTATCCTGACCTCCGCGACTTTATCTGTTAATAAATCTTTTCAATATTCAGCGGATCAATTAGGGTTAGTTATCCCTGAGGACGAAGAATCGGGCAAGCTGAAAACCGTTCAATTGCCATCTCCATTTAATTACAGAGAGCAAGCTCTCGTCGTAATTCCTCGGGACTTCCCGACGATCAAAGGTGCCGGTGATCCTGTTTTTATCAACGCACTTATTGGGTCACTTAGTGATGTTGCGAGAATTACCAAAGGACGTATGTTGATTTTGTGTACTTCGAATCGCATGCTTAAGCAAATTTATGCCGGCATGAAGGATCTCTTGAAGCCACATGGGATTACCGTGCTCGGGCAGGGGGTTGACAGCGGTAATCGGAGTAAACTGACCCGGATGTTCCAAGATAACAAAATGTGCGTCCTACTGGGCACCAGCTCGTTCTGGGAGGGTGTCGATATTCCAGGAGATGCCCTTAGCTGTCTAGCTATTATCAGATTGCCGTTTCAACCGCCCAATCATCCACTTGTTGAAGCTAAGTGTGAAAATATTAAGAAACGCAACGAGAATCCATTTATGAAATTTTCTGTGCCGCAGGCTGTCATTCGATTTAAGCAGGGCTTTGGCCGACTTGTCAGACGTGCATCCGATAAAGGCATCGTAATCATCTATGATACTCGTGTCATTGATACGTATTATGGCAAGCACTTCCTTTATTCATTGCCTGGTCCGAAGATTGAGCATATGACGACCGAGCAAATGTTACCTAGGATTGAAGAGTGGATGGGGGAGGCGTAGAGTTGAAAACACAAAAAATATCGGAAGCTGTCGTCCGGAGGCTGCCCATTTATTTACGCTTTCTGAATGAACTTGCAATGAAAAATGTTTCGACGGTATCTTCGCAGGATTTGGGTCAAAAGCTCGATCTGAATCCGGCACAGATTCGCAAGGATTTGGCTTATTTCGGGGAATTCGGTAAAAAGGGAATCGGCTACGACATTGCTTACTTAATTGAGAAGATCAGACAGATCCTGAAGTTGGATCGCCATATTCAAGTTGCTCTTGTTGGAGCAGGTAACTTAGGTCGCGCTTTATGCAATTATAATACTTATTTACGGAATGATATGAAAATTGTCGCAGTATTTGATGCATTGCCAAGTAAGGCAGGGGAATCGATCAACAATCTAATCGTTCAACCGATGCATGAGATGAAGAATGTTTTATCTGAATTAGGCGTTCGCATCGGCATCATTACGGTTCCTGCGAACGAAGCTCAAAATGTAGCCAATCAATTCATTGAATGCGGAATCGAAGCGATATTGAATTTTGCTCCAGTCATTATTAGGGTTCCTCCCGAAGTGCGCGTGCATCATGCAGATTTTACAACAGAATTGCAAAGTTTAGCTTATTATTTGGATTAGAAAAAGGCACGACCCAAAGCTTGGGTCGTGCCTTTTTATTTTTAGAAAATGAATCTGAATAGAACAAAATAGATCGAGAATGCAAGCACGATGCTGATTGGGATTGTAATAATCCAAGTGATCAACATGCGGCCAACCGTGCCCCATTGAACCTCATGGAAGCGCATGACACTGCCTGTTCCGATAATCGCGGAGGAAATAACATGGGTCGTTGACAATGGTTTACCCAAATGAGTAGAGAATTGAATAACGAGTGATGACGTTAAGTCCGAGGCAAAGCCATTGATCGGCTCGATTTTAACAATCTTACCGGAAACGGTTTTAATAATTCGCCATCCACCGATGGATGTTCCAAGTCCCATGGCCAGAGCGGCAGCAATTTTCACCCATACGGGTACTTCCAGGTCTGTTTGAACACCGGCTGCGACTAAACCAAATACGATAATTCCCATTGCTTTTTGTGCATCGTTTCCACCATGGGAGTATGAAAGTAATCCCGCGGATAAAATTTGCAAGGTACGGAATATGCGATTTAGTTTCGATCTTGAAGTGTTCCCAGACCATATAACGATGTACTTGATCAAGATCATAATTAGGTAACCTAGGGCGAAAGCAATAATGGGCGATAAAACCAAAATGATAATAATTTGAGTAAAACCATTCCAATTCACCGCAGAGACCCCAGCTCCAGCAATAACAGCTCCAGCAAGAGAACCAAGGAGTGTATGCGAAGAAGATGAAGGAATCGCCAGATACCAGGTCAACAAGTTCCAAATGATGGCCGCAAGTAAGGCAGCGATGACGATTTCAACGCCGTTTTCAATTTTGGCTGGGTTAGCAATGCTGCCTCCAACGGTTTTGGCAACCTTAGAGGAAACCATGGCTCCGACAAAGTTGAGAGTGGCGGCCATGGCGATGGCTACACGTGGACTTAATGCACGTGTGGAAATGGAAGTTGCAATCGCATTAGCCGTGTCGTGAAATCCATTAATGAAATCAAAAAGTAAAGCAAGCACAACGATAACGATTAAATAAGTTAACATGATTTCCTCCTAAGAGTTTTCCATTTGGAAAACTTTCTTCGTAGACATAGGACACGAATGTGCCTTATGAATAGCGAAGTACAACGCTATCAAGGATATTGGCTACATCTTCACAAGCATCCGTTGTTTCTTCCAAACGCTCATAAATTTCTTTTAGTTTAAAATCTTCGTACACATCTTTACGTGTGATGAAAATTTGGCGAATCCCTTCGCGCATCAAACGGTCTCCGTCATTCTCAAGGGAATTAATAGCAACCGTATGCTCGGGGATTTGCATGTATTTTTTCTTCGCCAGAAGCTTGAATGCATCCAGCATATGTTGGCAAGAGTCTACAATGACAGCCGAAAACTCTTTCATATAAGAATCTGTATGGGATACAGCAAGATAGTCGAAACGAGCAATTGTAGCTTCAATACCGTCTGTTACATCATCCACTTTGGAGGCTAGAACCATAATGTCTTCACGATCAATCGGTGTAATAAATACTTTGTTTAAACCTTTAAAAATTTCGTGAGTAATGGAATCGCCTGCATGCTCTAAATCGTTAATCGCTTTTACATACTCAATAGGCGGTTTATCACCCATCATGGCTGTGCGAAATAGTTGAGCAGTTTGCAATGCGTTTTCTGCAGCACGGATGAGAAGTTGCAAGAAATCGACTTCGTTCTTTTTCGTGAATAACGTTGTCATATAATCCTCCTATATTTTACTATATGTACTAGTTTTTGATCGAATATATAAGATAAACAGACCAAATGGTAGAAAAAACTCACAAAGTTAAAAGTATCATAACAATTGCATCGAAAGCAACGAAAATTCCGTGACATTTAACAATTTCTTAACATCACTTGGCTTCCTTGATTTTACAAGCCCGAAGATGTAAAGTTTAAAAAGCAATGTCTTTAATAGAATGAGCATAGAGAGGGATTTTTAGTATGAAAAAAACATTAATTACGAACGGTATTTTTATTTCAAATAATGAAGCAAAATCGTCTATAAAGGGCTGTATGGTTATTGAGGGCAGCCAGATTACATACATCGGTGAGGAAATACCTGAACCCCGAGAAAATTATGACGAAGTGATTGACGGCACGAACAAGCTTTATATGCCGGGTCTTGTGAATACGCATGGTCACGCAGCGATGTCGCTTTTACGTGGATACGGTGACGATCTTGCACTCCAAATATGGTTAGAAGAGAAAATGTGGCCGATGGAAGCCAAATTCAGCGCCCAAGATGTGAAGTGGGGGACACAGTTAACGATTCTAGAGATGGTTAAAGGTGGTACGACAACTTTTGTGGATATGTATGACCATATGAACGAAGTTGCTAAAGCCGTTGAAGAGTCAGGTATGCGCGGTGTTTTGACCCGAGGAATTATAGGTCTTTGTCCACCGGAAGTACAAGATGCTAAATTGAAAGAAGCCACCGAGTTTGCTAAAAACTGGCATGGCGGTGCGAATGGAAGAATCACGACCATGATGTCTCCACATGCACCCTATACATGTCCACCGGAGTATATAGAACGGATTGTTCAAGTGGCCCATGATTTAAACTTACCTATCCATACCCACATGTCAGAAACCAGTCGTGAAGTTCAAGGAAATGTTGATCAATACGGTTTAAGACCCGTTGCTCATCTAGAAAAGCATGGCGTGTTCAGCAGACCGACGCTTATTGCGCATGGTGTACATCTCACAGATGAAGAAATCAGTATCCTTAAGCAATATGATGTTCGTATTTCCCACAACCCAGGAAGCAATCTGAAGCTTGCTAGTGGTGTTGCCCGAGTTCCTGAACTTCTTCGTTCTGGCGTGAAGGTTTCGCTTGGAACGGATGGAGCGGCATCCAATAATAACTTGGATATGTTCGAAGAAATGAGACTCGCCGCGTTGATTCACAAAGGTGTTTCTGGCGATCCTCTAGCTGTGCCTGCTGCAGAGGCGCTTCTTATGGGAACGAAAATGGGTGCAGAATCCATCTGGTTAGACAATGTAGGCTTACTGCAGGCTGGTATGAAGGCAGACTTCATCGCACTGGATATCGACCAACCTCATTTCCTCCCGAAAACGGACTTCGTGTCCCATATTGTTTACTCTGCATGTGCAAAAGATGTAGTGGATGTGTGTGTAGACGGAAATTGGATTGTCCGCAAGGGTGAATGTTTAACACTTGATGAAGAAAAAATTAAGCGTGAGTTTGAACAATGCTTTGATAAGCTCATCGGCTAAGTGAATGCCTTTTAAGTTGGTCTGGGGAGGTGAGCGGCGTTCATGAATGCAAAGCGAACAAGGATCATAACATTCGGTGTATTTATTATTTTGACACTTGGTGTAGTGCTTAGCCGCTTTTATTTAAACGTTCAGAATGAGCACTGGGACGATAAGCGCAAAGCGGTAGAAACAGCGTATGAGAAAAGTATTATGACGAAAGCAACCAAGGTGGATTTCTTCTATGGAGATGAGCCGCTTCAAATCGTTTATGGGGAAGACAAGCTGGGTCAAGGCGTTATCGTTTGGGTTTCAGACAAAGATATACATGCTGAGATGACTTCTGAATCGTTCACTGAAACGCAAGTACGAGACACGGTGCTTAAAAAAGCTCCAGAGATTGAAATAGAACGTGTGCTGCCTGGCAAGCTTGGTAACGAATATGTCTGGGAAGTCTTCTATAAAAAGAAAGAAAACAGCGGTACACGCTATTTCTATGATTATTACAATTTCAAGGATGGACACTATATAGATACGTACCGACTCAGCCTGCATTAGGCTGAGTTTTGTTGTTTCCACTCATTTCATAAAGCTAATGTATGTATCAAGTGATATACTCATCGTATAGCAATTGAAGCAATAAAATACGTATAGAAAGGGGGACGTTGACTGATGAAGCTGCGTCTCTTACCTGTCGTCATGAGTGTTATTATCTCTGCTGGAGTTTTATTCGGTGGTTGGTTCGCTTATACAAGTTTAGCTATGGAGAATCCATTATCTGATATCATTGGCAAGGTTCCCGGTGTGGCAAGCTCAACGATGAAACTGGACAATAACCAAGTTGATATAGAAGTTAAACTAAACCCAGACGCCAATTTAAGAAATGTTGTCGAACGTATTCATAAGGATGGTGCATCCATTATCGGTAAGCGTTCTGTGAATATCGATGTGAAGAGCAACCCGTCTGAGAAACTGGATCAGTGGTGGTCTAAAGCATTATTTGAGGTAGCACAAGCGATGGAAACGAAGCATTATGCAGATATTCCAACAACTCTTCAGAAATATGCTGAGGGTGTTCCAAATATGAAAGTAGACAGTGAAATGGACCAAACTTATGTATATATTCGTTTGACAGATGGTGATGCCACTAAATTCATCATGCTACCTAGAACATCCCAGATAGGAGTGTGGCCGAATGAGTAAAATATATAAAGAAATTGGGATTGGATTTATACCGGTTCTTCTGATCTTTTTAGCTTTTCTAGGTGTGAATGTGATACCTATCTTGTTTGTTAGTGTATTGGGTGTTTCCTTGTTTTACATGATTAAAGGCCGCGGCGGTGCTGGGATATCTGCTGGTGGTGATCGTAAAAGCAAGAATCGTACACCTTCATATTTGACGTTTGATGAGATTGGTGGACAAGATCGCGCTAAGAAAGAATTGATGGAAGCTCTTGATTTTCTAATCAAGCATGAAGAAATTAAGAAATTAGGAATTCGTCC
Source organism: Paenibacillus sp. V4I9 (assembly GCF_030817295.1). NCBI lineage: Bacteria > Bacillati > Bacillota > Bacilli > Caryophanales > Paenibacillaceae > Paenibacillus > Paenibacillus sp. V4I9. The sequence goes on along the minus strand of NZ_JAUSZE010000001.1, from coordinate 4,402,961 downwards.
GCTCAAAGGGATTCTGCTTACTGGCCCTCCTGGAACAGGTAAAACGTTAATGGCTAAAGCTGCCGCACACTATACGAATTCTGTTTATATGGCAGCGTCAGGTAGTGAATTTGTTGAAATGTATGTCGGTGTCGGTGCAAGTCGTGTACGTGATCTTTTTAAGGAAGCTCGAACACGCGCTGTTAAAGAAGGCAAAGACAATGCGATTATTTTTATTGATGAGATTGATGTTATTGGCGGTAAACGGGATGGCGGTCAACATCGTGAGTACGATCAGACGCTGAACCAGCTATTAACTGAAATGGATGGCATTCATACGAATGATGCTCCCCGTATTTTGATCATTGCAGCAACGAACCGTAAAGAAATTCTTGACAGTGCATTATTGCGTCCAGGACGATTCGACCGTCACATTGAAGTGGACTTACCGGATAAGAAAGGTCGTTTGTCCATTCTCGATATTCATGTAAAAAATAAACCGCTGGCTCAAGGCGTTTCTTTGGATATGATCGCTGATCAAACCTTTGGTTTCTCTGGCGCACAGCTAGAGGGCGTTCTAAATGAAGCCGCCATTTATGCCATGCGAGAAGATAAATTGGCTATCGAACAGCACCATCTAGCTTCCGCCATTGATAAAGTGATGATGGGGGAAAGAACGGATAAAGAAACGGCGCAAGAGGAAAAAGAGCGCGTCGCTTATCACGAATTGGGTCACGCTATTGTTGCTGAAATTGTACGTCCTGGCTCTGTTTCTCAGGTTACTGTTAGTCCGCGGGGGAAAGCGCTCGGATATGTGCGTCATAATCCACCGAAAGATCATTATTTATACACCAAGGATTATATTGAGCAGCAAATCATGATTGCTCTCGGTGGCGCCGCGGCTGAAGAAATCTTCTATGGTGGACGCAGTACAGGTTCGCGTAACGATTTTGAGCAGTCACTTTCCATGGTTCGTAATATGATGGATTCCGGACTTACTTCCCTCGGGATCATTGACCGTGATATGGTGACGAAGGATCAGCTCATGAAAGAGAATACGATCATCCTTGATGCGCTCATGATTCGCACGAAGGAGCTGTTAGAGCAGCAGCATAGTGTATTCGAACATTCCTTTGCGATTTTGATGAAAGAAGAAGTTCTTTCTGGTGACACGTTCCGCAAGCTGTTTGATGCTTCTGTTTCGAAAAGTGCATAAGTTGACCGTTGGCCCCTGAGCCAGCGGTTTTTTCGTGTTGCTGATGGAATTTGCGTTATCCATCTTTGGTGAGTCAGAACTGATCGGAAAAAGAGGGAGCGGGTATGATTTTTTATGCCCATTAACTAACTGTGGATAAGTTGAGCTACTCCCCCATACGAACAGGAATTGTGTCAAAGCTGAGATAATCTCGCGAATGTTTTGTGTATACTAATGAAATTGGAGAACAAAAATTGTATGATATGATTGAGTTTTCAAGACGAGGTTGGATAGAGAATTCATTGAGAATGTGAATAATAAGAAGTAGGTAAAGGACGCAGCGTGAGAGAAGGAGAAACATGGTATGGTATTCAAAACAATTGGTGTAATCGGCGGAGGAACGATGGGACAGGGGATTGCTGAAATGCTCGCTGCCCGCGGTTTGGACGTATTACTCGTTGAAAAAACAACAGATAAGCTGGAACGCGCAATTGAACAGATTACGGTCAGCTTAGATAAGCAAATAGAACGGTGGTCATTGACAGAAGCGGAGAAAAAGCTGATTTTAGCCAAAATCAGAAAAGCCGATTCACTGCAAGATATGGCTGCTTGCGATATGGTTATAGAGACAATTTCAGAAGACTTGAATGCTAAAAAGCATGTATTTTTCCAACTGAATCAAATTTGTTCACCAGCCATTATTTTAGCAACGAATACATCCACTCTTAGCGTGACGGAGATTGCGGCAGTTACCACGAATCCCGAACGCGTGATTGGACTTCATTTTTTGCATCCCGTGGCGAAAATTGATCTCGTCGAAATTATCCGAGCGATGAAAACCTCGGACGAAACCTTCAAACAAACCCGCCATTTCGTGGACGAGCTTATTTTAAAGAAAAGTATTAAAGTCACGGAGTCGCCTGGCTTCATTACAACAAGGCTTATTTGTACATTGATCAATGAAGCGCTGCACACACTGTCCGAAGGAGTAGCTTCCGCTGAGGATATCGATAACGCCATGCGGATCGGCTATGATTTCAAATATGGTCCACTGGAAATGTGTGACCGATTCGGGTTAGATTCCGTACATGCGGCGCTTGAAGGCATGTTTCGCGATTATGGAGACATGAAATACCGTCCGTCCTTCCTATTGAAACAAATGGTACGAGCGGGTCATCTAGGAGTCAAAACCGGAGAAGGCTTTTTCCGTTATGATAAGGATGGTGACCGTTTGTGAATATTCTCGTTATAAATGCAGGGAGCTCTTCGCTTAAATATCAACTCTTCCAAATGGAAAATGAAGCTGTTCTCGCCAAGGGTAAGGTAGAGCGAATCGGGATGGAAACGGCGATATTGACGCATGAACCGACGGGGAAAGCCGAAGTTCATGAGGTTAGAGAAATTCTCGAACATACGACAGCCATTCGCAAGGTGCTGGAGTTGCTTGTGCACTCTGAACACGGCGTGCTGGTGTCCACGTCGGATATCGACGCCGTCGGCCATCGAGTCGTTCACGGCGGCGAATCCTTCAAGAACTCCGTCCTCGTTAATGACGAGGTGAAGAAGGAGATCAAGCGGCTCTTCGATTTGGCGCCGCTCCACAATCCGGCGCATATGCTCGGCATATCAGCGGTGGAGGCGAACATGCCCGGCGTGCCGCAGGCCGTCGTCTTCGACACCGCCTTCCATCAGTCGATGCCGGCGCATGCCTACCTATACCCGGTACCGATGGCCTTGTACCGGAAGCACAAGGTGCGCCGCTATGGCTTCCACGGCACCTCGCACAACTACGTAAGTGAACGTGCCGCAGCCTTCCTAGGCCGCCCGCTGGAGCAGCTGAAGCTCGTTACCTGTCACATCGGTAACGGAGCTTCCTGCGCCGCCGTGATGGGCGGCAAGTCCGTGGATACGAGCATGGGGATGACCCCGCTCGAAGGGCTGATGATGGGCACGCGCAGCGGCGATCTCGATCCGGCTATCGTACCCTATGCGATGGGCAAGGAGGATTTGACGCTTGGCGAGATCAGCTCCATGCTGAATAAGCACAGCGGGCTGCAGGCGATCTCGGGGATCTCCAGCGATATGCGGGAGATCGTGGAAGCACTGGAGGCGGGCGATAAGAATGCCGCGCTTGCTTTTGAGATGTATGAGTATCGGCTGCGCAAATACATAGGCGCTTACGCCGCGTCGATGAGTGGCGTCGATGCGATTGTTTTTACAGCTGGCGTCGGAGAAAATTCCGAGCTGCTTCGCAAAACGGTCTGCGAACGCCTGACATTCCTCGGTGTGGAATTCGATGAAGAAGCGAACCGCCAAGGGAGAGGCCTGGAGCGACGGATTACGAAGCAAGGCTCCAAAGTGGAAGTGCTTGTGATCCCAACGAATGAGGAGTGGGTGATTGCTCGAGATACTTATGGACTTATCCAATCACAAACCGTCTGATTTTGAACAGCCTTGATAGAGGTTTTCTCATGGAAATAGTGTACAATAAAGAAGTGTTTGGTAGGCCGAGGTTTGGAATTTTATTGAATATAATGACTTTAAGGAGGTTAAAAAGGGAATGAAATGTACGATAAACGAAGTTAAACATCATGTCGGCGAGTCGGTCACCATTGGCTGTTGGCTAAACAAGAAACGTTCAAGTGGTAAAATTCAGTTTTTACAACTAAGAGACGGTTCCGGATATATACAAGGTGTCGTAGTCAAAAGTGATGTAGGAGAAGAAGTTTGGGAAGCCGCTTCTAAGCTTACGCAGGAAAGCTCACTTTACATAACAGGAAAAGTGAAAGAGGATACAAGGAGTAAAGGCGGCTATGAGCTTGATGTCCTAGGTATTGAAATCATTCAAGTGACGGAAGAATATCCGATAACACCGAAAGAACATGGCGTTGATTTCTTGATGGATAACCGCCACTTGTGGATTCGGAGTCCGCGCCAACGTGCGGTTCTCGTAATTCGCGCTCAAATTATTCAAGCCGTACAGCAATTTTTCAATGAGCGTGGCTTCCATTTAGTCGATCCACCGATTCTAACCCCTTCCTCGTGCGAAGGAACAACGAATTTATTTCACACCAAATACTTTGATGAGGATGCCTTCCTTACACAAAGCGGACAGCTCTATATGGAAGCAGCCGCGATGGCACTTGGACGTGTGTACTCTTTCGGCCCTACATTCCGTGCAGAGAAGTCCAAAACACGCAGACATCTTATCGAGTTCTGGATGATTGAGCCGGAAATGGCTTTTGTCGATCATGTCGAGAACCTGGAAGTACAGGAGCAATTTGTTTCTTATATCGTTCAAACCGTGCTCAAAAATTGTGCAACAGAGCTGGAAACCTTAGAGAGAGACACAACGAAGTTGGAGAAAATTCAAGGCAGCTTCCCGCGAATTACGTATGATGAGGCTGTAGACTATTTACAAAAGAACGGTCATGAATTCGAATGGGGCGAGGATTTCGGTGCTCCGCATGAAACAGCGATTGCTGCTCAATATGAAACACCGGTTTTCATTACGCATTGGCCGACAGAAATTAAAGCGTTCTATATGAAGCCTGATCCTAGCCGTCCGGAAGTCGTGCTTTGTGCCGATATGATTGCGCCTGAGGGGTATGGAGAAATCATTGGAGGCAGCCAAAGGATTGATGATCCCGAGCTAATGGAGCAGCGCTTCCAGGAGCATGAGCTGTCAAAAGAAGCTTATCAATGGTACCTTGATCTTCGGAAATATGGCACCGTGCCGCACTCCGGTTTCGGGCTTGGACTTGAACGTACGGTTGCTTGGATTTGTGGTTTGGATCACGTGCGCGAAACGATTCCATTTCCTCGTCTCTTATATCGTCTGTACCCGTAAAAGGGTTTATCGACCATCGGTAGAAAGGGGATCGGATAAGTAATGCAATCTAGTACACAGCAGCAGATAGAAGCTGTCCTTGTAGCCGGCTTTCTGGAAGGGAATGTCGGAGTCCCAAGCCTTCTTCTAAAAAATTACCGCGCCCTTCAGTTGAGCGAAATTGAAGTCATGACACTGATTCATTTGATATCATTTCTGGAAAAAGAAAACAACGATTTTCCAACCACGGATGAGATTCAATTCCGTATGTCGGCTTCACCAGATTTGGTCATTGCCAGCTTGCAGAAATTGATTCATGAGCAGTTCATCGCGATCGATGAGGATACAGCAGAAATAACGGGGATACGCAGTGAGCGATACAATCTTACGCCGTTATACCAAAAATTAGCCAAACGGGTGGCCGAGCAGCAGATGGCAGAGTTAAGCACGATCCGTGCATCCATTCCGTCTGATGAGAGTGCCAAAAATATTTATTCAACATTTGAAAAAGAATTTGCACGTCCGTTAACTCCGATGGAGCTGGAAACAATCAGCGGTTGGTTGGATAAGGATATGTACAAAGAAGAGCTCATTATGACGGCTCTCAAAGAAGCTGTATTTGCAGGTAAAGTACACTTCCGATACATTGACCGGATATTACTGGAATGGAGCCGCAATCGAGTTGCGACTGTGGACCAAGCAAAGGAATATTCGCAACGATTCAGGCAATCCAGATAATTAGAAAAACGTCCTCATCTTCTCACAGTTCTCAACTGGAGAAAATGGGACGTTTTTTCATTGGGGCTGCCAGTTTTTGTAATGCTTTTTAGCCAGACTAAATAAAAGTGTGTTCAGACCAAAGGTTAAGAGATAGACAGGAAACGAGTAGATAAGCTCCCAACCATAATATTGAAACACCGAAAAGGTGACAGCAAGAGCTTCAAAGCCAACAGAGGCAATCGACCAAACCAGGATATGTATAAACTGAAAAGGAGCACGAATTGGATACTTGTCATAGAAATACACATAGAAATAGCCAACTAGAGGAAAAGGAATCGTGTAAAGCATAAAATCGAACAAATCATAGTTTGAGGTATCCATAATATCATACACATTATAAGGGTATGAGGAAGATAAGATATTATCGACGGCTCGTCCCAAATAGGAGTTGAATATCATAATGAGCAATGCGATGGGAAGTGGAATTCGCTTAGGAAGCATGCAATATATCAGGATCAAAGCGATCATAATAATCGTAGCAAAGCCTTCGTTTGCGTCAAAATGAATCGGTGGAATTAAGATCATACAGGTTGTTTGTCCCTACCTTTCAACCAACGAAGTACGTACATGAGTCCCACAGTAGAAACGATAAAAGTTAGCCACACTATTAAAGACCACCAAAATTTCCAGTGCACGACATATACATACCCGGCAAGCTCCATAATTATATGCATGCTAGCTAATATTAGGGTATAAACACTAGTGAGAATCACGCGCTGCCCCTTACGGCTCATTTTTAAATAAAAGTGCAGAAACCAAATCATGGACATAGGGAATAATAATAAATAATAGAACATGGTATCCCAGAATATTTGGTAAGTGCGATAAGGTACAATCAGCTGTAAATTCCTTACTACAATTTCAGAAAAATCTTCCCCGAATAGTGAGACCCAAAACCAATAAACAAAGACCTCAAAAAGATTCATGTTTTTTTTAATATACACATAAGAGATGAATAGAAGTAAAAATAAACTAGTATTAATGACTGAGAACATAGGCGTATTTGTATTCCTTTGCAAACGGATTTAACAAGTAAAAGTAGTTTTACCCATCCTGAGTGATTCTATGAGACAAAAAAAGTCAGAACATCGCCCATTTGGGCAAGGACCTGACTTTTTGACTTTTTTATTCAAATAAAGCTATTCATTGCCTTTATGCAGCAAGTGCGAGCGGTATACATATTCGAAAAGGAACTCGAATGCTTCGAGATGGCGCTTAGCTTCAAAAGCATTTGCTCCCCAAGCATAAATGCCATGCTTACGAAGCACGATACCTGGAATTCTCGGAACAATCGCACCTTCCACCAGCTCGGCGATACGAGGGATTTCAGCATAATTGGGTAAAATGGGAATATCGATTTGAGCTTCTTCATCCCAAATATTGAAAGCCTTAATAAGTTCAACACCGTCTACGGGTATGCTTTTACGTTCCCAATACAGTTCAGAGATCAAATTATTGAATATCGTATGTACATGAAAAATGGCGCCTGCGCCTGTTAAGCGGTAGATTTCACTATGAATCAAGGTTTCTGCCGATGGCTTCAGGCTTGTAGCTTCCGTCGGTTGGCCTTTCTCATTAACGAGTAGAAAATCCTCAGGTGTTTGCACGGATTTATCTCTACCGCTTGATGTAATAGCGAAAGTGAATGCGTCAGGCTCGAAGCCGCCCACACGAACAGACAAATTGCCGCTTGTTGCAGGAAACCATCCTCTGGCCGCTAAATTAGCTTTAATATCACGCAAATCAGCGAATGCACGCTGCTTCTCTTCCAGTAAAATACTCATACTACAGGTTCAGCCTCCAATTGCTTCATAATATCAAAGAAAGTATCGAATGGGTGATACGGATAGTCTAGCTGCTTACACATATCGATGAGATGAGAGCGAGCAAAGATCGTATCAACCAGCTTAGCGCCTTCGAAATCCGTAATACTATCACCGATAATAATTCGCTCATATCGATTAGCGTCATAAGAGCGGATAATGCTTGTTTTGCACATCCCACAGTCTGTTGCACAATGCTCGTCACATCGGTTTGGCCACAAAATCTCAATGGTGTTTCCTTTAAAAGTACTGGCATTGCAGTAGATATGTTCACTTGGGATTGCAAAGGGCTTCAGCAGTGGATAGATAAAAAAATCAATGCCGCCGCTCGTAATCAAAAGCTTAATATTCTGTTCTTTGCAATAATCTACGAATTCTTTGAATCCATCACGAATCACTGCGTTGTTGATCGCATATTCGACAATCTCATCCTTACGGGAAGTAGGGAGGAGGGCGAACATCTCACCAACACCTTGACGTATGGATATACTTTTGTCCAAAATTCGGTCTACGATAGCTTCCCAACCAGCTGGGTTGAAATGCTTCATGATGGCAACGATGTTATCGTTCACGGTAATGGTACCGTCAAAGTCGCAAAAAATAATGCGTTCCTTACTCATTCGGGAGTCCCCCATGTGTCAATAGCTGATTGTAACTCTGGATGTGTTTGGGTGTAGTCTTGAAGTGTAATTCCTTGCATAGTTGCGTCAATTGCCTGACGGAAGGCTTGCCCGCCCGCGATCGTACCGAGTGGATGTCCATGAATGCCTCCACCTGCATTGACGATGACATCCTTGCCGAAATCACGCAGAATAAGCGGTACAAGTCCAGGGTGAATGCCTGCGGAAGGGACCGGAAAGCTTGAAGCTAGTTTCAATTGTACATCGGCAGGAGCGTTATAGGTGTAATCTTTTCGTAAATCATCAGTTAGAAGCGCATGCTTAATGGCCATGTTCTCTTCTCTAGGCATAACGACAGAGCCATAAGGAGAAGGGAAGAGCACTAAATCTGCTCCGGCCAAACGCATGAGCTTGCCAAGCAGCACAGAAGCAGATATCCCATAGTGCGGTGACGGATAAGTCGCACCAGCCATGGCTGGATGAGCCATGATGGGAATCGTGATTTCCGGATCGGAGCTTAATTCATGCAGCGTATCGAAACCGTAAGCTAATACATTAAATAGTAAAGCGTTAGCTCCAGCACCGATTGCTTTCTTGGCTTGAGCTGCAAGCTTGGATGTAGGACCGGTTAAATTGACAGCATAGAGCAGCTTTTGCCCTGTTTCCTTCGTGGCTTGTGCGGCTGCTTCCAGGCAAATCCCGATCCGTTTCTCCAATGGTGTTAATGGATTTTCAAACAGGATCTCATCGTCTTTAATAAGATCCACACCGCCGGCTGCTTGCAAATAAAATTGTTCACGCAGAGCTGGAAGCTCATACCCGACAACGGATTTAAAGATACTCATTAATAAAGGGCGATCATGCACACCGAGGAGCTCTCGCACACCTTGCATACCGAATTTGGGACCGGAGAAGCCAGATAAGAAGTCAGATGAGAAGGATAAGTCAATTAGCTTTATTTTGCCGTCCATCGACAGCTTTCCGAATACAGTGACCAACAAGGCAGGGATGTCCCTGCTGAAGTTAATATCAGGATATGCGATTGTGATATCGGCATAACGGTGTGAAATTGGTTCTCCATGAGCGGGCTCATGCACTTCAACCGAAATGACTTTCCCTAAATGCTTCTCCATTTGCGCTTTTTGCGCTTCCGGCAGTTCGGTCCAGCTGCCAACCGTAAGGCCGACAGCGATGCTTGTTGCTTTTTTATGAAAATCGGCTTTCTCATCGAAACTCCGATAGGTGGCTAGACAATATGCGTTCATCGTAAACATTCACCTGCTTTAAATAGAATTAGACCTCATGATATTAAGAGGATTTCGCTACGGGACTTGGCGCAGCAATTTGTTCGCCCATTTCTTTGGCTCGCTCTGCAGAACGAAATACCGCTTGTGAGATAGCTTCGCTAAACTGAAAGCGATCCAACGCTTCAATAGAAGCTTGCGTTGCCCCATTTGGCGATGTAACTTTGCGACGAAGCTCAGCAGGATTTTCTTGCGTAAGCTGAACCATATGCGCGGCTCCGAGCACTGTTTGAAGTGTTAATTGGTGTGCATCTTCTGCGGAAAGGCCACCATCAATGCCAGCTTTGATCATGGCTTCCATGAAATAGTAGACATAAGCAGGACCGCTGCCGGATACGCCTGTCAGAATTTCTAATTTCTCTTCCTCCACAATCGTTACAATACCAACAGCTTCAAACATTTGCGTAGCCACTTGCTTGAATGTAGCATTGACCTTGGAGGAGAAGCTCATCCCTGTAGCTCCTAGACCAATTGTGCTGGACGTGTTCGGCATTGTGCGAACAATCGGCATATTGGTTTGAAGCAGAGCTTCTGTTTTCGCGATAGAGAGCCCAGCAATGACCGAAACGAGAAGCTGTTGTTCGTTCAATAGCGGCTGCAGCTCGGCGAAGGCATTCTCTACATCTTTAGGCTTCATGCAGAGTACGACGACATTAGCTTCACGTAGAAAGGTTTCCTTCGTTAACGGGTCAGATGTTGCCTGCAGACCGTATTCCGAACGTAGGAAAGCTAACCTGTCTTGATCCGAACGATTCATTACATATATATTTTGGGGATCAGCGACTTTGGTTTCAATGAGTCCGCGAATGATCGCTTCCGCCATCGAACCAGCGCCGACAAAAGCAATTTTGGTTTGGGATAAAGTAGTGGACATCGTACATTCCTCCTTGAATTTTAAATGGTTATTCGCGTATTTGTCCGCTTCCATAAACGCGGTATTTGGTTGAAGTTAGCGATGGCAGACCCATCGGTCCGCGAGCGTGAAGCTTTTGGGTGGAGATGCCGATTTCCGCTCCGAAGCCGAATTCAAAACCATCGGTGAAGCGAGTCGAAGCATTGTGATAAACAGCCGCTGCATCTACTTCCTGTAAGAATCTTTCGGCATTGGCTGCATTTTCCGTCACGATACATTCAGAGTGCATGGTGCCGTATTCACGAATGTGAGCAAGGGCTTCATCGAGATCCTTCACAACTTTGATGTTAAGAATGTAGTCCCCATACTCGGTTTTCCAATCTTCGATTTCGGCAACTTGCATACTAGGTACTAACTCACGAGCTCGTTCGTTACCTTTGAGCGCAACATGAGCACCTTTGAAGGCCTCTGCTATGGCACTTAAATGCTTTTCTGCAATAGACTCATGCACAAGTAGTGTTTCCATGCTATTGCAAACAGAAGGACGCTGAGCTTTAGCGTTGATCCCGATGCGAACGGCCATATCGAGCTGTGCACTTTCATCTATAAAAGTATGACATACACCCGCACCTGTTTCAATGACAGGAACAGAGGCGTTATTGACAACATTTTGAATAAGTGAATGCCCGCCTCTTGGAATAAGCACATCGATGAGTCCATTTAATTTCAGCATTTCATCCACAGAACTGCGGTCTGCGCTTAGAATCAGTTGAAGTGCATCAGCGGGGATGGCAGAACGGCCTAATGCACCGTGCAGAACTTCAACGATTTTCTCATTGGAAAATAAAGCGGAAGAACCGCCACGCAGAACGACTGCGTTGCCTGTCTTTAGACACAAACCTGCAGCATCAACGGTCACATTAGGTCTTGCTTCATAAATAATGCCGACTACACCAAGGGGCACACGGATTTTACGAATGCGCAGCCCGTTTGGACGTTCAAAGGCTTCCAATGTATCCCCAACAGGATCTGGGAGCTCGGCTATTTGGCGCAGACCTTCAGCGATCGCTGCGATGCGGGATTCATTTAGAGCTAAACGGTCGAGCAGGGAAGCGCTTGTGCCTAATTCTTTGCCTCGCTGCAAATCTTTGGCGTTCGCTTCGATAATCGCTTGCTGCTCCGTTACAAGGCTATCTGCCATAAGAAGTAGTGCCGCATTCTTTTGTTCAGTTGTGAGATTACCCATGGTCTGGGCAGCTTGTTTGGCTAATTTAGATTTTTGAACGACTTCACTCATGGGAAGATCGACCTCCTGTTTGGAATAAAGAATGGCAATGCGTAAGTATATGCTCGACAGATCGTTCATATTGACTGCCGGTTCTGCGCTCCTTACATTCTACTACTCGCTCACTTGCTTTCTTGCCGACTGTTATTCGCAAAGGGAAGCCGAGTAGATCCGAATCATTGAACTTAACGCCAGGACGTTCATCCCGATCGTCCCATAGGACGGAGTAGCCTGCCCTAACTAACGTTGTATAAATCTCTTCGGATAATTTTATTTGAGCTTCATCCTGAACATGAACGGTCAGAAGATGAATGGAAAATGGTGTAATGGATTCAGGCCATATAATGCCTCGTTCATCATAGTTTTGCTCGATAATGGCAGCTAGCACACGTGAGACACCAATGCCATAGCAGCCCATAATGATGGGCTCGGAGACCCCATTCTCGTCGCTGAACGTTGCGCCAAGGGAACTGCTGTATTTGGTGCCGAGCTTAAATACGTGGCCAAGTTCAATCCCTTTCGCAAAAGAGAGCTCGTGCCCACAATGGGAACATAACTCACCTTGGGCGACATTGCGTACGTCATGATAAGATATCGTTCCTAAATCGCGTTCGACCTCCACATGAACCAAATGATAATCGGACTCATTGGCTCCTACGACAGCATCCTTCAAGCCCCTGATAGAGGAATCAGCGATGATTCTCACATTCTGGAGTCCAATGGGACCGATAAAACCGGCAATGGATCCTAGCTTCTCTATGTCTACTTCGGAAAGCATGGAGACCTCAACAGCCCCAATAGCTTGCTTCAGCTTGATCTCATTTAATTCATAATCGCCTCGCAGGAGGACAATAAGGGGTGCTCCATCTGCTTGTAAGGCAACAGATTTAATGATTTGATTGGCATCTATTTGTAGAAATTGACTAAGCTGTTTGATGCTTGTCACTTGCGGCGTGTGAACTTTCACTGGTTGCGAAGTTGGTAAAATGTTATCCACTCGCTTGGATTTCTGTTGTTCTGGTAGCGTTCCGATTGCTTTTTCAATATTCGCTGCATACTGGCAGGAGGTGCAGTGGACGATTATATCCTCACCTACATCAGCCAGGGCCATGAATTCATGGGTATCTGTCCCGCCGATAGCGCCGGAATCGGCTTCAACCGCTCGGAACTGCAATCCGCATCGTGTGAAAATGTTATCATAAGCGTTATACATACTCTGATAACTTGCATCTAGTCCGCTTTCCGTACGGTCGAAGGAATAGGCATCCTTCATGAGGAACTCTCGTCCGCGGAGCAGACCGAACCGAGGTCTACGTTCATCGCGATATTTCGTTTGAATCTGATATAGCGTGACAGGCAGCTTCTTATAGGAATGAATCTCGTCCTTCACGATCGTCGTGATGACTTCCTCATGGGTAGCTCCTAGTGCAAACTCTCGGCCGTTCCGATCTTCCAGACGCATCAACTCTGGGCCATAGACATCCCATCTGCCAGAGGCTTTCCATAATTCGGAAGGGTGAAGAGCTGGCATTAGCATTTCCTGTGCACCGGCTGCATCCATTTCCTCTCGGACAATTTGTTGTATGTTTTGCAGGGCTTTAAGACCTAAGGGTAAATAGGAGTAGATACCACTGGAGAGCTGTCGTATTAATCCCGCACGCAGCATCAGTCTATGGCTAGCGGCTTCTGCATCTCCCGGAACGTCACGTAGAGTTGGGTTAAGCAATCGTTGTTGTCTCATAGTTGGGAGAGCCTCGCTTTCTTCATTAGGTTAAAGGAACCCATTCATCTCGGTGAATGACTTCAATTCGGGCAACTTCCACACGTTTCTGGACCTCATCGGTCGATAGCCCTGCGGCGGCTTGCACTTGCCAAGCCGCGTAGTTGACGACGCCGCGTCCTAGCAGTGCGCCTTCGGTACTGAGCACCTCGACGACGTCACCGGGGTGGAAGTCACCTGCCGCGCCTGTGATGCCTGCAGGAAGCAAGCTCTTGCCACCGCTGAGCAGGGCCGCTTTGGCGCCTTGATCAACGATGATTTGCCCTTGGGGCAGCGAGTGGAAGCCGACCCATTGTTTCTTCACCGGCAGGTTGTTCAGCGCCGTGTCGAAGTACGTGCCCTTGCCGCAGCCATCCACGGCATGCGGCAAATCACCGGGCTCGAGTACGCGCCCGATGAACACCGGCACGCCCCCGCGCATCGCGATGCGGGCGGCCTCGACCTTCGAGCGCATGCCGCCGGTGCCGACCGCGCTGCCAGAGCCTCCAGCGAAGCTGAACAGCTCATCGCTGATAGCGTCCACGCGATCGATACGCTGCGCGTTCGCATTTTTGCGGGGATCGTCCGTGTACAGGCCGTCCATGTCCGTAATAATGATCAATTTGTTCGCTTTGACCAAATTGCCTACCAAGGCCGACAACGTATCATTGTCGCCGAATTTCAGTTCATCCACCGCGACGGTATCATTCTCGTTAATGATCGGTACGACGCCCCGCTGCAGCAGCTCGTCGACCGTCATCAGAGCGTTCTGCACGCGCTTGCGGTTAGAGAAGTCGTACCTTGTGAGCAAAATTTGCGCCACGCTGATGCCGTGGTACGCAAATGCTTCGTGGTACGCCTGCATGAGAAGCGCTTGGCCGACAGCGGCTGCGGCCTGCTTCTCGTGCAGCACCTTGGGCCGTGTGCGGTAACCAAGGGAGGTGAAGCCTGCGGCAACTGCGCCGGAGGTAACCAGCAGGACTTGATGACCATCCTGCTTCAATTGCGCCAGCTCCGACGCGAAAAAACGTATTTTATCCGGATTGAGGCCCCCGGTATCTGAAGTTAAAGAGCTGCTGCCGATTTTGACGACGATTCGCTGAGTCATATCGATCCCATCCTTTGATTTACATGTATGTAGATACAAAAAAGACTCCCGTCCTCATAACATAAGGACGAAAGTCTGTAGCTTCCGCGGTACCACCTTAGATTGGCGCACACCGATGGCGGCTGCACCCAACTCTAGATTCCCTAAATAACAGCAGGGCACTGTTCAACTCATCGTTGACTGTTCAGGGGCGGGTTCGGAGTCGGTTCACGGCAAGCTCTCTCAGTCTATGGAGCTTACTCTCTGTTTACGTGCTTAACGGTTCCTACTATTCCCATCATTACGTTGCGATATAGAAGTTTTTGAGGACTTCCTTTTTTGGTTCTATCTAGAATAGCACGCTGTACAAGCGTTTGTAAAGAAGCAGAAGCCTAGACTGCATAGGCGAGCAAGTGTTGAGCCCATGACGAGCTTCTTTTTTATCCGTTTAAACAAATAGATTCAGTTTGCCGATTCGCTGTACAGCTTCTTCTAATCTTTCCTCTGTGGATAAGAGTCCAAGCCTTACATAGCCTTCCCCGTGCGTTCCGAAGCCAACGCCTGGTGCGACGACAACTTTTGCTTCTTGCAGAAGCAAATCGGCAAGACTCTGTGAGGAGTGTCCTTTTGGAACGGGCAGCCAAGAGAAGAAAGACCCCTGCGAAGGGCGTGCATGCCAGCCGATACTGGCAAGAGCAGTATAAAGGGCATTGCGGCGGCTCTCGTAAACATCACGCAGCTCCGTAACACAATCTTGCGAGGCTGTGAGAGCAGTTGCGGCTGCCACTTGGATACCGCCGAACAGCGAGCAGTAGTAATGATCCTGCATCAAGTTAATAAGGCGGATAACTTCTCTGTTCCCTAAGGCAAAGCCTACGCGCCAGCCAGCCATGTTGTATGTTTTGGAGAGCGTATAGAACTCGATACCCACTTCTTTGGCACCCGGTGTCTGTAGGAAGCTGACCGGTTTCTGGCCGTCGAAGCCTATCGCACCATAAGCGAAATCACTTGCGACGACAACACCATGCTTGTGCGCGAATTCGACCGTTTCTTCATAAAAGGAAGCGGAAGCCGTAGCACCTGTTGGGTTGTTCGGATAATTAATGAACATCAGTTTCGCGCGGTTCAAATCGGATTCTTTGAGCTGTGAGTAGTCAGGAAGAAAGTTGTTTTCTTCCCGCAGGGGCATGAAAGCCATTTCGGCTCCGGCGAGAGCAACCCCTGACCAATAATCCGGGTAGCCAGGATCAGGAACGAGACATACATCGCCTGGATTAAGCAAACATTGCGCTATTTCGATCAGTCCTGTTTTACCGCCAAAAAGAATCGCTACTTCCGTTTCAGGATCAAGATCTACGTTGTGATCTTCCTTATACCGCTGAGTAATAGCTTGTTTCAGAAATGGAAATCCGCTGAAGGGCGGATATTTATGATACAACGGGTTAGCAGCTGCTTCCTGTATGGATGATACGATATGCGGAGGCGTAGGGCGGTCAGGATTCCCTTGGCCGAGATTAATGACGTCATGACCCGCAGCAATTTGCTCATTGGCTTTGCGTACGAGTGATGCAAAAAATTGAGTTGGAAGTCCATTCATACGTTCAGCAGGCTGAATCGTAAATGGGCTTGTTGTTGGGGATGTTTTTGTCACGATTTAATTCACACTCCGGAGGTCGGGATTTTAATTAATAACCTTAATGTAACATGATTAAACTTTTTTTCATAGTGATGAAAATAATCGATTTTACATCGAGCGGTCAATATCATAAAGTTAGTTCATTAGTTAAGGAAAGGTGATGAAGACCATGTCGGACAACAAGTTAGTGGCGCAAGTTTTTTTGCAGGAATCCATACTTGCATTTGAAAATATGAAGAAGCTGGCGGATAAAGCTTTCGATCAAACGGAAGATGCTCATTTTTATCTAACGTTAGATGAGGAGTCGAATTCGTTAGAATTGTTGATTAAGCACATGCACGGGAACATGCTGTCACGGTGGACTGATTTCTTAACAACGGATGGGGAAAAGGAAACACGGCAGCGTGACGGTGAATTTGAAAGCAGCCAATACACGCGTGAACAGCTAATCTCCTTTTGGGAGGAAGGCTGGAAGGTACTGTTTGATACACTGCACGCACTCACTCCGAATGATGTTCTTAGGACTATCCAAATTAGAGGCGAAGGGCATTCTGTGCTTCAAGCCATTCAGCGGCAAGTTTCTCATTATGGCTACCATGTAGGGCAAATCGTTCTGCTCAGTAAACATTGGGCGAATCATCATTGGGAGACTTTAAGTATAGCAAGAGGACAGTCCAAAGCATTTAAACCTTCATGAGTTCCATTGAGTTCAAATATATATTAGACTACTATAGAGAGATATTGGTAATCTGCTGCCCGAAAGGAGTCATCCTAGTATGTCCGAATCACAATTACTACACATTGCACTAATTCAAATGGATATTCAGATCGGTGAACCCGATACGAACTTTGCTCAATTGGAGAAGCTTCTGCATCAAGCGGTTAGTGGAGATCAAAAGCCTGATGTGATCGTATTTCCCGAGATGTGGAATACAGGTTACGCCTTAACCGAGATTCAGCAGTTGGCTGATCCTAACGGTATTAGGACGAAAGCCTTTCTAAGTGATTTTGCCCGGACCCATCGTGTCAATATCATCGGCGGATCAATTGCTGATAAAAGAGACGATCGTGTTCTGAACACGATTTACGCCTTTGATCGCGAAGGCGCGGAAACAGCCGAGTATTCCAAAATCCACTTGTTCCGTCTTATGGACGAGGAAAAGTTTCTGCATAGCGGCGATCAGCTTGGCCGATTTGAGCTTGAAGGCGTTCCGGCTGGCGCGATGATCTGCTATGACATTCGTTTCCCTGAGCTTGCGCGCAAATTAGCGCTGGATGGGGCACGGATTTTATTCGTACCTGCGGAATGGCCGCACCCACGTTTGCACCACTGGCGTACACTGCTCATGGCCAGAGCCATTGAAAATCAGATGTATGTCGTTTCCTGTAATCGCGTTGGGACTAGTGGAACAACGAATTTCTTTGGGCACTCGATGGTTATTGATCCTTGGGGCGAAGTACTGGTGGAAGGCGATGAGAGTGAAGCGATTTTGCATGCTACCATCGACTTGACGGAAGTTGTGCGTGTTCGCGCTAAAATTCCGGTCTTTGAAGACCGTCGTCCACATTTGTATTAGATTAAATAAAAATGTACCTGCACCTATTTGATTTTTTGTCGGTTTTTCTGTAAACTAAAGCCAATTGAATGATCAATTGTGGCTGTGAAGGATGAATAGTACTTGAACAACTTCAAGTTCAGCGAGCTGGGGACGGTGAAAGCCCAGATTGAAGCTCAAGGAAAAGGCTATCCGGAGCCAATACGATAAAGGGGATATACTGCTCTATGGGTGTATCAACTAGGGTGGAACCGCGGGTGCGTAAGGCTCTCGTCCCTAGGCATTATTTGATGCCTTTGGATGTTGAGCTTTTTTTGCGTCTGCTCATATCCAAATGGTCGTCAAAGGTCATTGACCTATAAACGAGAAGCTGAAGGAGCGAACGAACAATGAGCGTTACTATGGATCAAGTTGTAGCATTAGCGAAGCACAGAGGTTTTGTATTCCCAGGTTCAGAAGTGTATGGCGGTTTGGCTAACACATGGGATTACGGCCCGCTTGGCGTCGAGCTGAAAAACAATATCAAGCGTGCTTGGTGGAAAAAATTTATTCAAGAATCCCCGTATAACGTGGGTCTTGACGCGGCTATTTTGATGAACCCGCAAGCATGGGTAGCATCCGGTCACGTTGGAAATTTCAACGATCCGATGATCGATTGCAAAAGCTGTAAAGCTCGTCACCGTGCTGATAAATTGATTGAAAATAAACTGGCTGAGAAAGATATCGAAATCATCGTTGATGGCATGACTTTTGACGATATGATGAAGCTTATCGTAGAGCACAACATTGTGTGTCCAGATTGCGGCAGCAAGGAATTTACGGATATCCGTCAGTTCAACCTGATGTTCAAAACATTCCAAGGTGTAACGGAAGCTAGCTCTAACGTGGTTTACTTACGTCCGGAAACAGCACAAGGTATTTTCGTTAACTTCAAAAACGTTCAACGCACGATGCGCAAAAAGCTGCCATTCGGTATCGGCCAAATCGGCAAAAGCTTCCGTAACGAAATCACGCCAGGTAACTTTACATTCCGTACACGTGAATTCGAACAAATGGAGCTTGAGTTTTTCTGTAAGCCCGGCGAGGACATGAAGTGGTTCGAGTACTGGAGAAGCTTCTGCCATAACTGGCTGTTGTCTCTAGGTGCCAAAGCGGATAACCTTCGCCTTCGTGATCACAACGACGATGAGTTGTCCCATTACAGCAATGCGACGACGGATATCGAGTACAAATTTCCGTTTGGCTGGGGCGAGCTATGGGGTATCGCGGATCGTACGGATTTTGACTTGAAGCAGCATATGGAGCACTCTGGTGCGGACTTCAACTACATTGATCCAGAAACAAATGAACGATACATTCCTTACTGCATCGAGCCTTCTCTTGGCGCAGACCGCGTTACGTTAGCGCTTTTAATCGATGCTTTCGAAGAGCAAAAGCTGGAAGGTGACGACAGTCGTACGGTTCTGCACTTCCATCCTGCACTGGCGCCGATTAAAGCCGCTATATTCCCACTTTCCAAAAAGTTGAATGAAGGCGCGCAGGCTGTATTTGCTGATCTAGCGAAGCATTTTATGGTGGATTATGATGATACAGGTTCTATTGGTAAAAGATACCGCCGTCACGATGAAATTGGTACACCGTTCTGTATCACATACGACTTTGAGTCCGAAACAGATGGTCAAGTAACGGTGCGTGACCGTGATACAATGGAACAAAAACGGATCCCAATTTCCGAATTAAAAGCATTCATTGAGAATTCACTTCAATTTTAATACCATGCCCCCTGTGAGAACGTCGATGGACGTGATTACAGGGGGCTTTTTTTAGATGACATAATCCAAGATTTCGCTGTAAGGTACGTAGCGTGTTACGCCCTTGAGAGGCGGGCTATATACATGGATGGAAACAGCAGGCTCGTGGAAAGGGTTGCTTAACTGATGAATTTGCTCGCAAGGAGCTTCAAAATATTCACCTGACCCAATATAGTCATCTGTGTGGGCGACGGGATAACCTTCGGAGTCCAGACGGTACTTGGTATTGACTAACGTTCCCTCAATTAAACAAGCGGAGCCGATGGACGAGCCATGGTTATGAATCGCCGTTGCCTCCGAAGCAGGTATGTGAATCACAATAACTTCGAGATCTTTCGTGCTATAAACGACATTCCGACCATAGGGTAGTTGTTTAGGCTCTGTTTTATAAACAGGCACCTCATGAAGTGAGTTGTCTAAGGATTGTAGGGCTTCTTTAAGTTGTTCTAGTGAGGGTTCTTGCAATTTACAGAATGTCTGCTCAATTGCTCTTAATAATGTCATGGTTTCCGCCTCCTGGGTTAATGCTATCTTTTTATCATTTATTATTGGGGAATGGATAAGTTTTATTTATATATCGTATGCGTTCAGTGGTCAAAGGGTTAGTGGGATCTGTGAAATTAATCAATTTGGTATGTAACCGGTCTGTGGACTGGGATTATTTCCTACTCCAGTGCGATTTATTGAAAAGGTAATTATGTCAAAATTGAAATTGTGGAGTGATGAGTGGTTAAAATACTTCGGTTTTTAAGGAGTAGCGGAATGAGTTCCGCAATGGTGCCGCAATCGGGCAAAACGAAACAAATAGCGAATCGACGTTCCGCGAAAGCGCCATAATCCGGTAAAACGAAAGAAATAATGGATTGATGTCCCGCGAAAGTGCTTAATCGGGTAAAACGAAAAAAATAACGGAATGACGTTCCCTCCGTATGCAAAAGTTTCAGTAACCGCGAAAATAACGCTTAAGAGAGGATGAGGCTGATATGGTGGATGTTAAAGAACAAGACACGAAAGCGATACTCGCTATTTTCGAGGTGCTTGGCAAAGCTTGGAATGAGCATAACGGGCAAGCGTTCGGCCAATGTTTTACAGTAGATGCTGACTATGTGACCTTCAACGGACAGCATATAAAGGGGCGACAAGACATAGCGGAAATTCATCAGAAGCTGTTTGATGGTGTGTTAAGAGGTTCATCAATGGTGGATGGCGGTTCAATCCAGATCCGATTTCTATCTCCCGATATGGCTGTTGCTCATTGTGTTGGTGCTATTAAACTCAGTTGGCAGAAAAAAGCGCCAAAGAACAGAGATTCCATCAATACAAATGTGATTGTCAAAGAAAAAGGCGATTGGAAAATTGCAGCTTTTCACAACTGCCGCATCCAACCGCCGAATTTTATTCAAAAATGGTTTATGAAGTAATCGAATTTGAATGACCTAAACCCGGAACGGCGGCAACTGTCTGCCATCGATATCCGTGAAGCCATACTGATCCGCTAGGGCACCTACCTCGAGAAGTTGACCTGCCTTTTGACTTACTTGAGGATCGGATGCCAACGCGACAACTGCACGGCCGATATATTCCACAGATTCCGTCGTATGAAGTGCTTCGACTTTCATGAAATCCGGATCACCTGGTTCTAAGCCATAATGCTTATAAACGGCTTCCGTACGCATCCAGCCAGGTGCTAAAGTAAGAGCGGTTACATCGATATGGTTTGCTTTTAGATTTTGAGACATAGCGCGTGTCATATTCGCAACCGCTCTTTTCACTGTGTCATAGAAAACATTGATAGGGTAGTCGCCGCCAATATCAGAGTTGACGCCTGTATTAATCAGAAGACCACGATTTTGTTCGAGAAAAAAGGTAGACATCGCATACCGGCTTGAAACTATCTGAGCACGCAGTCCTGCCTCGAACATTTTGTCCCAACGCGACATCGGCTGCTCCCAAAAGGGAACGGAGAAATCGACATCATCATAGTCTTCGTAACCGCCCCAGGCATTATTAACCAAAATATCGAGCGTTCCTTGTTCTTGTTTAATACGTTCGTACAAAGCTTTGACATCAGCGTCGATGGTATGGTCACAACGAACGGCGATTCCTAATCCACCGCGCTGCGTAACGGCTTCAGCGGTATCTTCAATCGTACCCGTGAGATCTGTTCTCGTGGACTTCGCTCTCGTACTGCGTCCTGTCACATAGACAGTGGCCCCAGCCTCCCCAAGTGCTAGGGCAATGCCGCGGCCGCCGCCTCGACTGGAACCGGTAACCAAGGCAACCCGTCCTTGCAGGTTTTGTAAAGTCATTGTTTTGCCTCCTAAGAGTTTTTTGCCAGAAAAACTGGCATCGTAAGCATGAACATAGCTTTTTTCGCCATAAACAACTAGCAGCATCATTAACTTTGTATGCTCAGTTTTAATGTTACATCGAATCCATGACAATTCTTGTCATAGTATTTATAGTAATGAAGAGATGTATCGCTCGACTCAAGGAGAGGATGATTAAGTAAGTAGGTTGAGTAGAGTATCAAGATAATTGATGTAAAAAGTACACAAATCATTCTTAATTAATCTATTTGAGCAGAACTGATGTATTTTGTGCATCTAATATGTCCGTTTTCGAGGAAACTTCCATATATCCGTTCATTTAGATGTACTTTTTTACATGTATTCTCTTGAATACGCCGAAATCGTGGGAAATATATGCACTTTTTGCATCAAAATTCAAGGTGCCTACCATTGCAACGGTTAAATTGAATCCGCTCTTCAAGTCAACTCATTGCCGTATGCATGCTGCATAGCACGAATTTGCTCCCGAATCCAATTCGCCATTTCTAAGGGCTCTTCAACTAGGGCGTCGGCACCCAAACTGAGAAAATACTTCGAAAAGTACGATAAATTACTTCGATGCATGTCTGTCACTAATAGGCCACTGCCATCTTCATAAAGTTCCACGCTACCGTCCAGTCCATTGTTACGTTCATAGGTTCTAACACCAACTGGAGTCAGCTTCACCCGGAGCTTCATTGTCATTTGGCCTGCCTCACGCTCTTGCCCTGCTAACAGCCAATCACCAATTGTGTAGTGTTTGAAGCTTTTGCTTGGAAGTGCGGATTCGGCTCGTTCTAAGCTGCGTATGCGATCTACGCGAAATAAAAGGAATCCTTCTTTTCGAAAGCAATAGGAGGGAAAATACCAAAAACCATTGGACGCGTAAATGCCAATTGGCTGCACGACTCTCTCTGTGGTCTCATCTTTGGACGCGTAGGTTATGCGTAAAGGCGTTTCATCAATAGAAGCGTCCAAAAGCTGCTCCAAGAAAGGGGAACCTTGCGTTCGCGTAGGCGTCCAGAAGGATACTCGATCCTTAAGTGCATCGATTCTCACCTTCGTATCTGTGGGGAGATAGTGATAGAACTTATTCAGAGCCGAAGTCGATTCCGCAGCAAAAGGGAGCGCTCCATAATACTGGAGCGACTGAAAGGCGAAGAACATCGCAACAGCCTCTTGTTCGGAGAATAGAATCGGAGGGAGCATCCGCTTCTTTAATAAGCGATATCCCCCATGTGGTCCAAATTCGGTATATAGCGGCATCCCCAGCTCGCTCAACTCTTGTAAATCGCGGTGCATCGTACGTTCCGAGACGCCGAATTCATCGGCCATCTCTTTCGTGGTGAATTGCATACGTTCGTTTACTGCCATCATCA
The DNA here is from genome assembly GCF_030817295.1 of Paenibacillus sp. V4I9. Classification (NCBI taxonomy): domain Bacteria; kingdom Bacillati; phylum Bacillota; class Bacilli; order Caryophanales; family Paenibacillaceae; genus Paenibacillus; species Paenibacillus sp. V4I9. The sequence goes on along the minus strand of NZ_JAUSZE010000001.1, from coordinate 4,379,735 downwards.
ACTGAATTAACCGTTGAGTTTTGTTCATTGCAGGTTAAACCTCCTTGTGCTAACCGATTGTTCGCATAACCTCTTTCATTGTGGAAACGAAAGCTTCGGCAGCTTTAGAAATGTATCTGCCTTTACGATAGGCAATAACGAGTGTGCGAGTAGGTCTGCCTTCAAGGGTGAGGTGAATGGGTGATAATTCACTGAAGCTTCTTTTTGAAATTAAATAAGGGACGAAACCGATTCCCATGCCTGCAGCGACGAGGGACTGAACCGTTTCCATATTGCTGGATTCGAAGACAATATTAGGGGTAATGCCAGCTTTTTGGCATAGTTCAAGTGTTAGCTTGCGAAATCCCTGCCCTTTTTTCAAAGCGATGAAAGCTTCCTTCTCTAATTGTTCGATTCGAATAGGTTCTTTACTTGCTGCTAATCGATGCAGTGGAGGTACCGCGAGGACGATTTCTTCCTCCAGTAAAGTCTCATAAACGAGAGAATCCTCTCGTAATGGTAATGAGAGCAGCGAGATGTCGGTTTGTCCATTCATCGTAAGTGTTTCTAAGTTAGAGGATGTCTCTTCAACGAGTGTAATTTCAATATCCGGATATGCCGCTTGAAAGACAGGAACAACGAAAGGCAGGATCGTTGAACCCGTAATTGGCATACTGCCTACGACAAGGCGACCCTTTTTCATTTGTGAAATGTCTTCCATTTCTTTCTTCAGCTGCTCGACCATGTCGAGGATTTTTTGGGATTTTTCAACAAAAAGGGACCCAGCATGAGTAAGCTCAACTGAATTGGTGCTGCGCTGGAAAAGAAGGACGCCGATTTCTTTCTCTAGCTTGGATAGCTGCTGGCTTAGGGAAGGCTGTGCAATATGAAGTTTCTCCGCGGCGCGAGAGAAATTGCGTTCGATCGCGATTTGAATCGCATATTGAAGTTGACGTAGTTCCATCGTAGATTTCATCTCCTGATATGTAATAATCTTAGCTTGTATTATTGATACAGCCTATAAAGCATACAGATAATATACCAGATTTTAAGGTTTGATATGAGAAAACCTCGATCGAGGACTCTCACATCGATGAGCAATCATCTGAGGTACAAGCAAAAGCAGTCTGCGGACAAATTCGACAAATTCCACAAACTGCTTTTTGAATTAATATATAGGTTCATCTGTAAAGTAATGTTAATTACCTCTTCTACCTGTAACCAAATTGAATACCAAAGATATGACGGCTAAAACGAGCAGAAGATGGATTAAATTCCCTCCGATATCAAACCCTATTCCTAAAGCCCACAAGACGAGAATAACAACAAAAATGGTCCAAAGCATAGTAGCACATCCTTTTCAAAATGTGATAATTGCTTATGCAAGATACTAACCACCTTTTTTCAAATTCGAATCATCCTATAGGAATAATCTATGAAGCTTATAGTTATTATATCTTGGAGCTATGACGTTATCCGTGTTAAACTACGTTATGAGGGTAAGACATTAACAATTAGAGCGGATAATGACAAGAGGTGACTGGATATGAGTAAAAAGACAATGTTTCAGAAGATTTGGGATAATCACGTTATTAACCAGGAAGAAGGCAAGCCCAGCGTAATCTATATTGATTTGCAGCTTGTTCATGAAGTAACTTCACCGCAAGCTTTCGAAGGCCTTCGTTTATCGGGTCGCAAAGTTCGCAGACCAGACCTAACGTTTGCGACGATGGATCATAACGTACCTACTAAGGATCGTTTCAATATCACTGATCCTATTTCCAAACAACAAATTGATACACTTTCGCAAAACTGCCGTGATTTCGGCGTTACGTTGTTCGACCTAGACAGCCTTGACCAAGGTGTTGTACACGTTATGGGACCTGAGCTAGGACTTACACATCCAGGTAAAACAATCGTTTGCGGAGATAGCCACACTTCGACACATGGCGCATTCGGCGCACTTGCTTTCGGTATTGGAACAAGTGAAGTGGAGCACGTTCTTGCTACACAAACACTGCAACAATCCAGAGCAAAATCATTGGAAGTACGCATTACAGGCAATCTGAAACCAGGCGTAACTGCGAAAGATTTGATTCTTGGCGTTATTGCTAAATACGGTACAGATTTTGCAACGGGTTATGTAATTGAATATACCGGCGAAGCGATTCGTGGTCTTTCCATGGAAGAGCGTATGACGGTTTGTAACATGTCCATTGAAGGTGGAGCTAGAGCAGGTCTTATTGCACCTGACGAAACAACATTTAACTACCTGCGTGGTCGTGAATACGTTCCACAAGGTGCTGACTTTGACGCTGCAGTCGCAGAATGGTCTAACCTTGTTACAGACGAAGGCGCTACGTATGATTGGGTGCTGGAGTTTGATGCTGATTCCTTGATTCCGCAAGTGACCTGGGGAACTAGCCCGGGAATGGGGACGAGTATTACAGCACTAGTTCCGGATCCGCAAAGCTTCGAAACAGAAAATGAACGTAAAGCTGCTGAAAAAGCGCTTGAATATATGGATTTAACACCAGGAACACCAATGACAGAACTGAAAGTTGATTATGTCTTCATCGGTTCTTGTACAAATGGACGTATCGAGGATCTTCGTGCAGCTGCTAAAATTGCACAAGGTTATACGGTAGATCCAAGCGTTACAGCTATCGTAGTTCCAGGTTCCGGACGCGTTAAAATTCAAGCTGAGAAAGAAGGCTTGGACAAAATTTTTGAGGGTGCTGGCTTCGAATGGCGCGATGCGGGCTGCAGTATGTGTTTGGCCATGAACCCAGACGTTCTGCAACCAGGTCAACGCTGTGCTTCGACATCCAACCGTAACTTCGAAGGTCGTCAAGGCCGCGGTGGACGTACGCATCTCGTGTCTCCAGCAATGGCTGTTGCTGCAGCAATCAAAGGTCATTTCTACGACGTTCGTGATTGGGAAATCAAAGAATACCAAAAAGCTTAATTTGGGCTGATTAAGGCAATGCTTACGATGCTAGTTTTGCTAAAGCAAAACTTTAAGGAGAATGAAAACATGGAAGCTTTTAAACAACATACAGGCCTAGTCGGTCCTGTAGATCGCGTGAATGTAGATACAGATGCCATTATTCCTAAGCAATTTCTTAAAAGAATTGAGCGTTCCGGTTTCGGTCAATTCCTCTTCTTTGAATGGAGATGGGATGAAGCGGGTAACGTTATCGAGAACTTCGCACTAAACCAAGATCGTTATCAAGGAGCTTCCGTTCTGCTCTCCAGAGCGAACTTCGGCTGCGGATCTTCCCGTGAGCATGCACCTTGGGCTATTCAAGATTTCGGCTTCCGCGTCATTATTGCTCCGTCTTATGCGGATATCTTCTACAACAACTGCTTCAAAAACAGCATTCTGCCAATCAAGCTATCGGAAGAGCAAGTTGATGATTTGTTCGCCCGTACAGCGAAGCATGAAGGCTACAAGCTGAATGTCGATCTTGAGAACAAAACTCTCACTGATGAATACGGCTTAAAAATTCAGTTTGATTTGGATGAGCACCGTCGTCAGTTCTTGCTGCAAGGCTTGGATGACATCGGCTTAACACTTCAACATGAAGAGAAAATCACAGCTTATGAACAAGCTCACCAAAAACGTTTGGCTTATAAATAAAATGTGATCATAGAAGACGCAATCCAATGAGCTCTTGCATTGGTTGCGTCTTTTTTGTTCAAGTTGCAAGAATTCAGACCTAGCTTTTGGCTAGGTTTTTTTCTTCTTCTTTTTTTGCAACTTTTGGCAGTTTTCCGCGTCTAATAGATTACTAGATTGTCGATTGGACGGAGGTTTTGCTGTCGGGCATATGATTATTTTGGTAAAATGGACACGTTGCTGCTAGTTTATAAAAGATAGATTTTAAGAGTATGAATTTAAGACCCCAATTCCGACATTACATAGAGGTGAATGATGAAATTTCCTGCATTTTGTTTAATGCTGCTAGTTTGCATGCTGCTTCTCCCTACTTATGCGATGGGAGCTGAATCCACCAGCGGAATTAAGCTTTATATGAATGAAAAAAAGCTTGTGTCTAACGAAGTCCAGCCACGTATCGTAAGTGGCAATACGATTGTACCTGTAAGAATTATCGTTGAAGAAATAGGTGCAAAGGTGAGTTGGGATGAATCCACACGCATGGTAACCATCGTCAAAGACGATATGAACATTCAATTGGTTATCGACAGTAAAACGGCCCTGATTAAAGGTAAGAAGGAAAGCTTAGAAGTAGCGCCAATCATCGAAAAAGGCAATACGATGCTTCCACTTCGTTTCATTGGTCAACTTATGGGTATTGAATTTAAGTGGGACTCTTTAACCTCTTCTGTTCATATGTTCAAAAAGGATGATTCCGATTCCAAACCAGTCACAGGACCCATCGATGTTGTAGATGATCACAATCATGGCGAAGTAACGCCCCCAAAACCGCCAGTACCGGGCACTGGCACAAATCCAGGAACGAATATACCCGATCCAAATGTGCACTTGTTGACTTCGATTGTGCTTTCTGAGAAGGAGTTAGCCGTAGCTGCGAAAGACGGTTCTTTAGTTCCGACTATGATGAAATTATCGAACCCGAATCGCATCGTTTTTGACTTCCCTAACACTTCTTTAGATCCATCTCTCCAAAAATTGCTTGTAAATAATGCAGGGGAGCTGCCTTCTATACATCCTCTGGTTGAGAAAGTGCGCTTTTCTAACTTTTCTGATAACCCGGCTACGGTGAGAATTATTTTGGATCTGAAAGGTTCAGCTGACTACCGCGTACAGCCGTCTAAGCTTCCGAATCAATGGACAGCCGCGATAGTAGAGCATAAGTTAACCGTGGTGATTGATGCAGGGCACGGGGATAATGATCCTGGTGCATTATCCATAACTGGCAAGCATGAGAAGGATTTTACACTCGTTACAGCGAAGAAGGTAGAGAAGCTTCTTGTTCAGGACAAGCGGGTTAATGTCCTTATGACTCGTTCTGATGATACGTTCATTCCACTGGATGACCGGGTTTCTTTTGGGAACGACAATCAGTCTGATCTTTTCTTATCGATCCACGGAAATAGCGCAAAAGCTTCGGTATCAGGAACGGAAACGTATTATAACAGACCGGAAAGCATAGCTTTTGCTAATGTCATCCACAAAAATGTGGTTGCTGCTGCTGGATTTCCTGATCGCAAGGTACGCCAAGCTGATTTCAGGGTCATCACGAAAACGACAATGCCGGCTGTTCTAGTCGAAGTGGGGTATTTGTCCAATAAGAACGATGAATCTGCCATGTACAAGGAAGCTTTTCAAGACAAAGTAGCGGCTTCTATCGTTGCTGCCATCAAAGAATACCTGAACCTCAAATAAGAGACGAAAGCCTTAAGCGTATGCTTTCGAAGTTCGTTTTGCTATGCAAAACGCTAAGGAGTGAATGAGATGACCAAAACAAGTCGCCTAATCCATGGGGTGCTTCTTGTAAGTGCCATCACGTTGTCTGTAACCGCCTGCGGTCAGAAAGGTCAGCTCGTCGGTGGTGCAACACCGCAAGCTACAATTGCGCCGACCCCTACAACTGTGGTTCAAAGTCCTGCACCAACGCCAACACCAACACCAGAACCTTTATTGCAAAAAAAGATCAAAGCCTTTTACAGTGATCAGGACGAAATGAAACTTATAGAAAAAGAAGTCACAATCAGCTATAAACAGGATGCTGACGTGTATGAAGCCGCACTTAACGCACTCAAAAAGAGTGATGATCCAAAAGCGATTCCTTTATTTGATGATCTTACTTTCACAAGTGCTTCGTTTGATAAAGCTAAGGGAGAATTAAAGATAGATCTTAAATTTGGCCCCAAAACGCAATTAGGCGCTCCGGGTGAGGAGTTGTTTTTGCAAGCTTTGAAGAAAACCGTGTTTCAATTTCCAGAAGTGAAGTCATTATATGTGCTGAAAAACGGCAAACAAGTGGATAGCTTAATGGGGCATCTAGAGCTTCCGTACCCAATTAAACGACCTAATTAAACGTAGTAGCAGAGGAGTCTAAATCAACGATGAGAAACAAGAAATTAGCAAGTGCAATTGTTAGCTCTTTAATTATTACAAGCCTGGCGGGGATACCCGTTTTGGCAGCAGAGTCAGTTAATACGACATCAACAAGTAATGTTAAGCTTTCTTTCCCTGACGTAAAATCGGACTATTGGGGCATTCGACATATATCCAAGCTTGCTTTGGAAGGCATTATTGAAGGCTACGAGGATGGGGCTTATCGAGCAGAGAACTCGGTTTCACAGCAAGATGTCCTTATTATGGCTACTCGTATGATGGGCTTGCAAGGCGATGTAGATGCTATGACGACTGCAACGGTGTTTCCTGATTTCATGCTGGTTGATAACTATGCGCGTAATTATGTAGCAATTGCTCTGCAGAAAGGCTTAATCTCCAACGAGGAAGAGAAAGTAAGAAGCCAAAGCGATAAGTCCAAAGATAAATGGGGCCAGCGGAAGGCAACGAGAGAATGGGTAGCTGAAGTGGTAATTCGTGCTATAGGGAAGGCAACCACCGCACAAAGCTTATCGACAACACCAACGGCTTTCAAAGATAATAATGACATTAGCAACTCAACATTGGGCTTTGTTAATGCAGCAGTTGCTTTGAAAGTTGTTGATGGCTTTGAAGATGGCACGTTCCAACCTAAAGGGGCGGTCACGCGTGCTCAAATGGCAGCCTTTTTAAGTCGCTCCCAAAAGGAGTTAGCTACATTGCCTTCACGTGCTGTGAAAGGGTACATGACAAGCTTAACAAGCGGCACTATTGGCCTTATGGATAGAGACGGCAATACGAGTACATATAAACTTTCACCGAACACAGTGTTCTACGGTAATAAAAATGATACGGCAATAGCTGCGAAAACGCTGCAAGAAACGTTTGAGGTTTCGCTCGTACAAGTGAATGGAACAGCCTACTATGTTGAAATTATTAGCGATGAGCTTCAGCTGGATATTCATGAGGGTAAATTATTGAAATTGAATATGGGCAGTCTCAAGGCCACATTGGATGACTTTGAGAGCTATGATTTAGCACCGGATGTCGCTGTAACTGATACGGAAGGACGTGGCCTGAGCCTAGGTTCTATCGTAAATGGCAGTACGATTCAATTGCGTAAAAGCAAGATTGTCAAAACCGATAAATACACGTCCATCATAGTTAAACAGGTACCTGTTAATAAAACAGCAGAAGGCGCGATTCAAACGCTTAATAAAGATGCCATGCAAATTACGCTTCTTGACACCGTATCTGGGCAGCCTGAAACATATGGTTTCTCAAGTAATTTGATTGCGACTTTACCAGATAACAGCCTCGTAGATATCAATTCTCTTCACGTTGGAGATTCGGTAGAGTATACGGTCAAGAATAGTGAAATAGTGAAGATCGTAATTAAAAAGCAAGCGGATGTCGGTGTAAGTGTTGAGGGGACACTCAAAGATTTGAGTGATGACAAAACATATTTAACGATAACTAAGTCAGCTGGCGGGGCATTAGCATCCTATGTTCTTAGCGATAACGTGCAAGTCAGAATTAATGGTTTAGCCACGGCTAGTATTTATGATATTGCTCCAGGTGATGAGCTCAAGCTAGATGTTTTGAATAACAAAGTGACTTTAATTACAGTAACCAACCGTTCAATTGAGAACTTATACTTTGCAAAAATTATTTCATACGATCAAGCTTCGAAATTATTAACCGTTATAGATAATACAGGTAAACCGCATGCTTATATTTTAAAAGATACAGTTTCCATTTCATATGCAGGAATGAAGCTTCCTTTTGCAAACTTTAGCAGCACATTTACGGCCGGTAAATATGTAGATTTGCTTGTGTCAAAAGATAACGTTACTCAAATTCAAATGTCCTCCCAACTGGATGGCGCATTAACGCAATTAAATTTACAAACAAATGATATAACATTGAAAACGGACAGCGGTCAAAGCTTGACGTTCAAGCTTAATTACGCTCCACAGGTTGAGCTTGCAAATAAGCCTAACAGTACACTGTCGGATCTAAAAGTTGGGGACAATATAAGTCTATTACTAAGCTTTGATCAGGGGATTGTCACAAAAATCGTGACGAGTAAAACGGCACTTTATAAAACAATTTTATCTAACGTGAACAGCAAGCAAATTACCGTGACGGATGAGGCGAACACTTCGTATGTCATTTCCCTGGACGGCGTTCCAATCATTAAAGCGGATCAAAGTGTAGGTTCTATTACAGATTTTGCTCTTGATGATTATGTCAAGCTGACGTTCAAAGGTTTAGCTGTTGTAAAAGCAGAGCTGATCAGTCCTGTACGCGGTAAGGTTACAGCTGTGAATGCAGCTAGCACAAGTTTAACCGTTCAAGATTTTTCAGGCAAAAGTCAAGTGATTAACGCAGGCAGCAATTATGACATTAAGCTTAATGGCGGCGTAGCATGGAGTTTCACTTCCATCAAAGTGGGCGATCGTGTTCAAGTGATGAAAGACGCCAATGACAAAATGCTTATTCAAGTAGCTGTGGGATCTAAGCGGGAAGTGGATAATTATAATAATGTCGTTAACCAATTTTACTTCAAAGCTATAAGCTCCGGAGAAAAAACCGCTTATAGTATTTTCCCAAGAGCCTATTTCCATAAGGGAACAGACGTTGTGTCGGTATCATCCTTTGCAGCTGGAGATCAAGTAACTCTTTATGTGTTAGACGATAAAATTGTTGAGATTGAGAAATAATTTTGAACGAAAAATAAGTTCATCCGTCTGTATATTAGGAGCTTGACTTCTAAGACAGGCGGTTTTTTTCTAATTTATAAAATAAATATGGCAATTATTTAGAAAATGTTCGCATTTTGACGCTTTCAAGCATTGATTCTAACGCCACAATTCGCTACACTGGAGATTATTACGACCCTAAGGAAGTAAAGACATGACACAGAAGTTAGTAAGGCATATTTTGGATACAATCGGTGAGCTCTTTCCGGATGCACATTGCGAGTTGCGCCACAGTAATCCGTTTGAGTTAACGATTGCAGTATTATTATCGGCTCAATGCACCGATGAAATCGTGAATAAGGTGACATTGGATTTATTTCAGAAATATAAGCGTCCTGAAGACTACTTGGCCGTTCCACTTACGGAACTGGAGCAAGACATTCGACGGATAGGATTATTTCGAAATAAGGCAAGCAATATTCAAAAGTTGTGTCAATTGCTGCTGGACAAGTTTGAAGGCGAAATTCCAGAGAAGCACGAACACTTGGTCGAACTGCCCGGTGTAGGCCGTAAAACGGCAAATGTCGTCGTATCGAACGCTTTCGGGGTACCTGCTATTGCGGTAGACACCCATGTAGAGCGAGTCTCCAAAAGATTAGGATTAGTTGGCTGGGACGATTCGGTACTTGAAGTTGAAAAGAAGCTGATGAAGAAGGTTCCGCGCAAAGAGTGGACACAAACACATCATCGTCTTATATTCTTCGGTCGGTATCACTGCAAAGCTCAGAACCCGCAATGCACGATATGTCCATTGTTGGACAGTTGCCGTGAGGGTAAGAAACGTATGAAACCAAGTGCAACTAGGAAAACTATTACAAACAAATGATATGCAGACAAAGGATGGGATTTGAAATGAAATGCATCGCCGTATACACCAATAGCTTTGAACTGTTCTCTGATATTTATGAGCAAGTAATTAACACGCCCCTAGCCGATAATGAGGAAAAAGTCATTGAAGGTGTAACAGTCAGTGAATCCGGTGAAGTTCCTCAGAATTACATAGACAAGATGAAAACGAAATCCGAAGTCGTAGTTATGAAAGTTAAAGACACCGACATTACGATTTTGCAGCATCGCGATGTCTTTGAGATTTTCTTGCCGGAAAAAGAAAAAGCAGTTATGTCCTAAAACCTAAATCTCCCTTTGGGAGATTTTTTTCTGTTATGTTTGAATAGAAGAACGGATCATAAGGAGCGGAATGGACGAATGACGCAAATGGTGGATATAAGCATCTCGGTCATGCCGGATGCGATCAGGAACATGCAGGTTAATCTGCAAACAAAAGGGGATTACGACAATGCAAGCAAGCTAGGTCAGCTGCTTGATAAATTAGACGCTGGACAGATGAATATAGCGTTCTGCGGTCATTTCTCAGCGGGGAAATCGACGCTGATTAATCAGCTTTGTGGGCACGCCTTGCTGCCATCCAGCCCGATTCCAACAAGTGCAAATATCGTGAGTATTCGTAATGGATCACCAGGTGCTCATGTTACGCATCGCGTGAAGGATAGCACAGCAAATAATCTGGGAAAACCGAAAACGATTGCGCTTGAAGAATTAGAAGCGTATTGCGTCAATGGTACCGACATTGAAACGGTAGAGATTTCCTATCCGATTCCATTTCTGGGCAGTCAAACGGCGCTGCTTGATACTCCTGGAATTGATTCTACGGATGATGCTCATCATCAATCTACGGAATCGGCTTTACATCTAGCAGATGTAGTTTTCTATGTTATGGATTACAACCATGTCCAATCCGAAGTCAATCTCGCGTTTACGAAGAAGATGAAGGAGTGGGGAAAGCCGCTCTATTTGGTTGTAAATATGATTGATAAGCACAAAGAATGGGAGCTTCCTTTTACACAGTATAAGGAGGGGACGAAGCAAGCTTTTCTAAGCTGGGGCATCGAGCCGGATGATTTGCTGTTCGTGACCATGAAGGAGCCGAACCATCCGCATAATGAGTATGCGAAGCTGCAATGGCTCCTAAGTCGTTTAATTGAGCGAGGTGATGATCTGCGAAGCTTCAGCATCGATGCATCCGCGCGTTATCTTGCAGCAGAGCACGGCAAGTGGTTGGCTGATCAGCATGAGCCGCAGAAAGCGGAGCTTATGGAGCAAATCAGCCAGGAAGGTGACGTGCAGGAGATTCAGGCGCAAGCTGCAGCGAAGCAGGAAGAGCTTGCTGCGGTGAAGGGACGGCCGGAAGCTTTAACGGCGGCCCTCCGTAAGGAAGTTGGCATGATTATCGAGAATGCCAATATAACACCAGCCTTGACTAGGGATCAGGCTCATGCGTATTTGGAGAGCCGTAAGCCCGGGTTCAAGGTAGGCTTTTTCTCTAGAGCTGCGCAAACAGTTTTGGAGACGGAGAAACGCCTGGGAACGTTTCAGGCGGATTTGGCTGAGCAGGTAGAAGCGCAGCTGGATTGGCATCTGAGGGATGCTTTGAAAAAGGCTGCTCAGGAGCAAGGGCAGCATGATCCTGCTCTTACAGCGCAAATCGAAGCGCTGAAGGTTGACGTGACGATACAGTGGCTTGCTGCTCAAGTGAATGCTGGCGCAACCTTCGGCGGCGAATATACGCTCAACTACATGAAGCAGGTGTCTTCCGATATTAAACAGCAGTACCGCAAACAGGCGTTTGCGGTGATTGATCTGCTCGCGGCTGCAGTCCGCGAAGGGGGTGCGCAAGCGGCTGACGCGCTTGCGGCAGAGCTCGAAGCGCTGGGCGTCCGCCTCAGCGCTTGCCGGGAACTGCAGCGCCTCGAGGAAGCCGAGGCGGAGGCAGAGGCCCAGCTGCTGCGCATGGCCAGCTGGCCTAGACCGCCTGCGCCGGCGCTGCCGGCTGCGCAGCAGTACACGGCCATGGAGGAGACGGCAGCCGCCCCGCTTAGCGGGGGACTGCACGTGACCTCCATGGGCACGATCCTGCAGGCCGCTGCCACGGCATCGGCAGCCGCAGGCACTACAGCTGCCCCAGGGGAGGCAGCTGCCATGCCTACCGCGTTCACCTCGGGTGAACACGGTAGGCGCATGGAGCGCAAGGCCGCCGATTTGCAGGCGGCCTCAAGCCTCATCGAGGGCCTGCCGTCGATGAGGTCGATCGCGCGCTCCATGCGCGAGAAATCGGAACGTCTGCGGCAGCGGACGTTCACGATCGCGCTGTTCGGCGCCTTCAGCGCCGGCAAATCCTCTTTCGCCAATGCGTTGATTGGCGAAAGAGTGCTGCCGGTCTCGCCGAACCCAACGACGGCGGCCATCAATAAGATCATGCCGCCGCAGGAAGGTTGGCCGCATGGCACAGCCAAGGTCAAGATGAAGAAGACGGACGCGATTCTGCAGGACGTACTCTATTCTTTGGACATACTCGGCGTGCAGGCGACAGACATGGCATCGGCCCTCAAACGCATAAGCGCACTTTCTCCATCGGACGTTACGGCCAAAGGGAAGCCGCACTATTCCTTCCTGAAGGCAGTGGAGAAAGGTTGGGCCCTTGCCCAAGATCATTTAGGCACCGAACTAAAAATCACCAAAGACGAGTTTCCAAGCTATGTTGCAGACGAATCTAAGTCCTGTTTTGTTGAATTTATCGAATTATATTATTCCAATCCATTGACGGAACAAGGCATTATATTCGTTGATACACCAGGGGCTGACTCCATTAATGCCCGCCATACTGGAGTAGCTTTTAACTATATTAAAAATGCGGATGCTATTCTTTTCGTTACTTATTACAATCATGCTTTCTCTCAAGCAGACCGTGAATTTCTTTTGCAGCTCGGTCGTGTGAAGGATAGCTTTGAGATGGATAAAATGTTCTTTATCGTCAATGCAGCTGATCTTGCCGCTAGTTCGGAAGAATTAAATGGTGTAATTAAACATGTGGAAACGAATTTGCTGCAGCACGGCATCCGAAATCCGCGTATTTATCCAATTTCCAGTTATTTGGCTGCAGAGGGCAAAATAACAGGGAATGAAGATCTGGTTACCCAATCTGGCATTCAGCCATTTGAGCAAGAATTCGTGAAGTTTACGTTCAATGAGCTTAGCGATGTCGCAATCCATTCAGCTAATTTGGAGTTGAATCGAGCGATTGCTACCATGCAGCAATGGCTGGAGCGTGCGCAGTCTGGGGAGGAAGAACGGAAGATTCAGTTGACCAAGCTCGGACAAGCGGAGCATGCTGGAACAGAGCTTCTGGAAAATACCCTTTATGACGCGGAGCTCAAAGAATTAAAGAAAGAAATTCAGGAGCTTTTATACTACGTCAAGCAGCGCACGATGTACCGCTTCGGTGAATTATACAATTATGCCTTTAATCCTTCGACCTTCAGGGATGATGCCAGAGATCCGAAGCAAGCAATGCAATCTGCGTGGGGTGAGCTGCTGCGAATGATCGGTTACGATTTATCCCAAGAGGTGTTGGCCACAACGCTCCGGGTCGAAAATCGCATGAATGTGATTAGCAGCAGCCGTGTAAAGAGGTGGGAAGAGCAGCTTGGTGAGTTGATGGAAGGATTCGAAAGTGGAACGTATGAATCAAGTAAGTTCGTAACACCTGAAATTACGTCTAAACTAGAAGTTCCAGATGTAAGTTTGAAGCTGCTCCATAGTCATTTCAAAAATGCGAAGCAATTTTTCGAAGGTGATGGCAAAAGCAAGCTTAGAGCAGATCTGGAAAATCGGATGAACACGCCAGTGGCAGAATTTATCGATCAGCAAACAATGGAGCTTGAACAAGCTTATGCGAATCAGTTGGAAAACTGGCTTGCAACTCAGAAAAATCTGATGCTGCAACAGCTGAATGAACATGCTGAAGGGCTTCGCGATGCTCTCGAAATGAAGATTGATTTGAACGAACTTATATCCAAACAGCATCAATTAAAGGCTTTTGTTTAATGGTTAAACAAAAGGGTTGGTCGGGTTCTATTGAACTTGGCCAACCCTTTATTGCGTATTGCCATGTAAGGGCTTACATCGATGGTTATCGGGATGATTTTAAAGAATAGGGTGGATTCCTGCAAGTTTTTGTGAAGTTATGGGCATTTAAGCGTTTAAATCCTCGTATCCTCTGATTGCTCGCTAATAGGGATGGTGTTAAGATTCATTAGGTAATAAAACGCTTTCTAAGCTTTTCCAATTTATCCTTCTTGAGGAGGGGGCCCCAAAGTGGAAGTGTTCAGGCAACTGAAGCCGTATTTTTGGCCAGAGAAAAAATTATTTTTTGGAGCAATTGCATGTTTAGCGGTGGCAACCGCGCTCGGTCTCGTTTATCCCAATTTATTACGGTATTTAATCGACGACGTAATCACGCAGAAACAATTTGAACTCGTTCCCAGATTAGCACTTGTAGTCGTAGTGGTCGTTTCGATGAAGGGGATGTTTCAATTTCTTCATGGCTTATGCGGAGGTCGTCTAGGTAACCGCGTCGCGTATCATTTGCGTAATGCGCTGTACAACAAGCTTCAGTACTTATCCTTTCAATACTATGATCAGGCAAGAACAGGGGACTTAATGTCTAGATTGACTGCTGATTTGGAGGCCATTCGACAGTTTATCGGCTTCGGCTTTGCTCAGCTCCTAAATGTGATGTTGATGCTGGTTTTCGGCATGGGGATGATGTTCTCGATTAACTGGAAGCTGGCTTTACTTACGATGATAACGATGCCTTTTCTGGCATTTACCGCAATTCGTTTTGAAGGTAAAATTCATCCGGCTTTTCGGATGGTACGTCAATCTCTCAGTACGATGACTACTGCGGTACAAGAAAATATCACTGGGGTTCGAACGGTGAAGTCGTTTGCACGAGAACCTCATGAAGTAACGAAGTTTTCAGCACGCAATGAGGATTATAAGGCCATGAATATCGAAACCTCAGGGATCTGGGCGAAGTATTTTCCGATCATGGAGATTTTGGCGAATTTAAGTGTCGTTACTTTGCTCGGAGTTGGCGGATACATGGTGATCGAGAATACCATAACACTAGGTGAACTCGTTGCTTGCTTCAGTCTCATCTGGTACATTATTGGACCGATGTGGGGTCTGGGCTTTCATATCAATAACTTTACACAAACCAAAGCTTCTGGCGAGAAAATTTTGGAAGTTTTGAATCATTACATGCATGTGAAAGATCAACAAGATGCGATTGCTTTGAAGAGTGAACATGTACAAGGTCATGTGCGTTTTGATCATGTCACTTTTTCTTATCCGGAAAAACAGCCTGCACTTTATGATTTCTCAGTTGATGCTCCTCCTGGTTCTGTTATAGGTCTCCTAGGCAGCACAGGCTCGGGTAAAACAACAGTCATTTCCTTGCTAATGAGGGCCTATAACGTTAAAGAAGGCAAGGTTATGTTAGATGGTCAAGATATTCGCTCATTACAAGTAGAGAGCTATCGCAATCAGATTGCTACTGTTTTCCAAGAAACATTCTTGTTTTCATCTACCATCCGCAACAATATCTCTTATGGACGTAAAGATGTGACGATGGATGACATTATTCGAGCAGCTAAGTTGTCCAAAGCGCATGATTTCATTATGGAGCTTCCGGAAGGGTATGACACGGTTGTTGGCGAGCGCGGACTAGGCTTGTCTGGCGGTCAAAAGCAGCGGATTGCCATCGCTCGGGCGCTTATCAAGGATCCTAAAATTCTCGTTCTAGACGACGCGACAAGCGCGGTTGATATGGAAACGGAACATGAGATTCAAGCAGGCTTCGGCGAGGTTATGAAAGGGCGTACAACATTCATCATTGCTCACCGGATTTCTTCCTTGAAGCATGCCGATGAAATTATTGTTCTGGATAAAGGTCGGATTGTGCAAAGAGGCACACATCAGGACCTGCTGCAGCAGGAAGGTCTTTACCGTCAAACCTATCATATTCAGTATGCGGATGGGCCTCAGAAATCGGCTGCAAGCAGCCAGGCTGCGGCAACAAAGGATCCGGATTTGGATACGATAAACCATTCTCCATCGCAAGAAAGAAGGTTAGCACATTGAGTACTAATTCGGCGCAAACCGAGGCATCTGCCAAAAGAGAAGATTCCCAAGCGGGGCAACGATTCGTATATCAAGATGATGAACTGATTGAAAAGCCTTTTGATTGGGGTCAGTTAAAACGTTTATTTAGTTATATGAAGCCTTATAAGAAACAGATGCTGCCTATTATCATCATTATGATGTTGGTAGGAGCAATCACCAAGCTGACCATTCCGCTGCTCATTCGTGAAGCCATTGATAATTCCATCATTCCGAAGGATAAGAATCTACTTTTCCTAATTGTTGGGATCATGTTTGCCGTATATGTCATTCAATGGCTAGCCAATACATTCCGTATTAAATATACGAATATGATTGGTCAGCGCGTCATCTACGATCTCCGTCATGATTTATTCAGTCATATTCAGAAGCTGTCGTTTCGTTTCTTCGATACACGCCCGGCAGGCTCGGTGCTCGTTCGAGTAACGAACTACGTGAATTCTTTGCAAGATTTGTTCACGAACGGTGTTGTTAACTTATTAATTGATGTTGTACAGCTCTGCGGCATTATTATTATTTTGTTGACGTTTAATTTCAAATTAGGCGCAGCGATCATCGTGACGGTTCCAATTATGTTCCTCATATCGACTCAGCTTCGGAAAAAGATTCGTCGTGCTTGGCAGGACGTGACGATGAAGCAATCCCGTCTGAATGCGCATTTAAATGAATGTATACAAGGCATCAAGGTTACACAGGCCTATACACAAGAAAAAGAAAATATTCAATTCTTCACGAAAATGAATATGGTCAATCGTTTGTCTTGGAACCGTGCTTCGATGCTCAATCAATCGTTTGGTCCTCTCATTGAAATTACGGGAGCTGTTGGCTATTGCATTCTGTTCTGGCTAGGCGCTCATTTAATTCAAACGGAAGAAATATCGGTCGGTTTGTTGGTTGCTTTCGCTACTTACATAGGCTATTTCTGGGAACCAATTACGCGGTTAGGACAAATGTATTCGCAACTGCTCATTGCTATGGCTTCAGCGGAGCGGATCTTCGAGTTTATTGATGAGGAACCTACTGTGGCTGAAATCGAGGGTGCTAAAGATCTATCAAGTATCCAAGGGAATGTGAAGTTTGAGAATCTTGTGTTTGAATATGAGCCTGGGAGACCAGCACTCAACGGCATTAATCTGGATGTACAGGCTGGTCAATCCATCGCGCTGGTTGGTCATACAGGATCGGGTAAAAGTACGATTATGAATTTATTATGCCGTTTCTATGACCCAAATGAAGGCAAAATACTTATCGATGGCCAAGATATTCGTCATGTAACTATCCAAAGCTTACGGTCTCAGATCGGCGTCGTGCTTCAAGATACGTTTATTTTCTCTGGCACGATTCGGGAGAATATCCGCTTCGGTCGACTAGATGCTACGAATGAAGAGATTGAGCTTGTAGCTAAGGCTGTTCATGCACACGATTTTATCATGAGTTTGCCAGGTGGCTATGATACAGAGGTTCAAGAGCGCGGTAACGTACTCTCGATGGGTCAGCGTCAGTTGATTTCCTTCGCTCGCGCACTGCTTGCGAATCCTCGTGTTCTCATCCTGGATGAAGCAACAGCTAGTATTGATACGGATACTGAGCTCAAAATTCAGGAAGCTCTCAAAACGCTGCTTGCTGGTCGAACCTCTTTTATCGTCGCGCACAGACTTTCTACGATTCGGAATGCTGATAAAATCGTAGTGCTCGATCATGGGCGTATGATGGAGATCGGTAATCATGAGGAACTCATGAAAGAACAAAAGATTTACTTTGGACTTATTCAAGCCCAATACAAATTTTTGCAGGATGCGGTTTAACGTTCCGAGAAAAAGCTGTTTAACTGCTGCGGCGGTTAAACGGCTTTTTTCGGTGAATACAGCAAGTTTGTGCACGGAAGTGAATGTCTGGTGTTGATGAAAAAGGCTACTCAGCTTACGCATACCAGCCTCATCATGGTTTTGGTATACAATAGGCTCGGTTTTCGAGCTTATCTCGGTAAACAGCGGGTGAAAGCTCAGTTTCCGAGCCTATGCGCCAATGCATCATTCCTGACTCAACTGAAAGCTCGGATAACATCTTCTCAGCCTACCTTTACCAGTCTAGCCATGGTTTTAGCATACTTTTAGCAGTTTCAGCACCCAATACGGTATCGAACTGCCAAGAGCATCCCAAATGGACGTCTCAGACAGCACTGGCTCTGCCTGATCCGCATTTTTGTTATAATACAGCCAGCTTTTTTGAAACCAGTATACATTTTCAAAATAAATGAAAGTGCTAACCCAAAGATCTCTTTTGGGTCCGTTCCGTATTGTAATGTTTGCAAATTTATTCAAGAAGCTATACTCTTAGAGTGAATTATGCCATTTATTCGCAGGAGGGGACTTCCTTGAGATCATCACGCTTTATGTGGGGCGCAATTGGCCTTACAGCCTCGATATCTACGATTGTTTTCGCAGTAGGCTTTGCTTACGCGGCGAATCAAATATGGTTTCCCAAAGCATCCGGAGACCTCAATCTTGTAGCGACTACACCAAAGAAAGAAACAATGATTGAGAGTAAAAGTAAGCTTCAGATTGTTGCTCTTGGTGATTCATTGACTGCAGGAACAGGCGACAATACTGGCAAGGGTTACGTAGGACGTGTCCGCGAAAAGCTGGAGAAGGAAAGCGGTAAGCCGGTATTCGTACTTAATAATCTGGCGATTCCAGGCTATAAGAGTGACCAGCTTCTCTCTGATTTAGCGCTTAAAAAGACGCAGGACGCACTGGCTCAGGCGGATATCATTTTACTCACGATTGGTGGAAATGATATTTTTGCCGGCGGGGACGGGCTTTTTAAAGGAGAAAATCAGACGGAGTTTAACCCCGAGGGTGCGCTGAAACGCGTAGAACCTGCGCTGGCCAAAATGGATAAGGTTATTCAAGCAATTAATAAGGCCAATCCGAATGCAACTGTGTTGTATGTTGGCTTATATCATCCTTTTCTTGATTTAGATCCCAAAAAAGAAGGTTCGCTTATTGTACAGCGATGGAATAACAGTGTCTTTGAGATGATGAATCGTTATCCTCGAATGGCTATTGTCCCAACCTATGATTTGTTTGAACAAAATTTGATCAAATATTTGTCTTCAGCCGATCATTTTCATCCTAACGGGGACGGCTATGAGCGCATTGCCGATCGGATTGTACAAATTCTGAAGTAGGGGAGGCCAAGCAGATGGCTGTAGCAGCGGTTCCAACAACGGTTTTATCTGTGAAAAATTTAAAAAAACGAATTAAAAATAAAGAGATTATTAAAGGGATATCATTTGATGTATACGCGGGTGAGATTTTTGGTTTCTTAGGACCCAATGGATCAGGTAAAACAACGACGATTCGCATGCTCGTTGATTTAATACGTCCGACTGAAGGGTCTATTCAGATTTGTGGGCACGATGTTCGCAAGGAGCATAATCAAGCGATGCGCCATGTCGGTTGTATCGTCGAGAATCCCGAGCTGTATTCCTATTTGACAGGTTGGGAAAATCTCGAGCATTTTGCAAGAATGCTGCCTAATGTCGATGAGAAACGGATCCAAGAGGTCGCCCAGATCGTCTCCATGGATCAACGTATTCATGATAAGGTACGTACTTATTCCCTAGGTATGCGTCAACGACTTGGTATTGCACAGGCACTGCTTGGACGGCCTAGTTTATTGATATTGGACGAGCCGACGAATGGTCTTGATCCACAAGGGATTAAGGAAATGAGGGAGTTCATTCAGCGTTTGGCTGCGGGTGGACTTAGCTTGTTCGTGTCCAGTCACTTGCTTAGTGAGATTCAGCAAATGTGCCATCGCGTAGCCATTATTAGTCATGGTGAAGTTATACAAGTGGGAGCCGTCGATGATTTGGTCGCTCAAGGCGGCAAAGTCGTGTGGACCGTGTCTCCGGCCGACAAGGCCGAGGGGCTTTTAGAGGCGTCGCCACTCGTGCATGCCATTGAGGAAATTTCTCAAGAAAGTCCAATAGGCTTACCCGTGGCGGTAAAACAAATCGTTACACTGATGGATAAGGAAAACGTCCCGCAGCTAAGTCAGCATTTGATGGAAGCAGGAATTAGCCTCTTTGCTGTAGAAATCAAAAATCCAACACTGGAAGATTTGTTCTTGAGCCTAACCAAAGGTGAAAGAATTGAATAGGGGAAGGTGAAAGAATTGCTTACTTTATATGCCCTTGTTAAGAATGAATGTATTAAAATGATTAAGAAAAAACGCTTTTATGTTATCCTACTTATACTTCTTGCATTAATCCCTATGTTCACTTATGCTCAAATGCGAGTTGCCAAAAATACACAAAAGCAGTTTGGTACGACGGACTGGAAGGCGGA
Source organism: Paenibacillus sp. V4I9 (assembly GCF_030817295.1). Taxonomy (NCBI): domain Bacteria; kingdom Bacillati; phylum Bacillota; class Bacilli; order Caryophanales; family Paenibacillaceae; genus Paenibacillus; species Paenibacillus sp. V4I9. The sequence continues at coordinate 4,359,549 of NZ_JAUSZE010000001.1, read as the reverse complement.
TCAACGGCAGAAAATTGCCGACTGGGAAAAGCGTTTAAGCTCAGCACGAACGCCGGATGAGTGGAAACAACAGCTTAGAGTGCAAATTCAAATCGCTAACTATTATCTTGAAAAGGATGTAGATCCGAGTACACCGAATGCGGTTACTTTTACACGCGAGTTTGTGAAAAATGCGGTTGGTTTATTCATTCCGCTCATTATCATGGTCATTTCCGCTGACATCGTATCATCTGAGCATTCTACGGGGACTATTAAATTATTGTTGACAAGACCGGTCCGGCGATGGAAAATCCTATTGAGTAAATTAATTACGGTTGTCTTCTTTACTTCGCTAACGGTATTGTCCACTGGCGTCTTATGTTATTTGATTTCTGGGGTTGTTTTCGGCTATAACGGTTGGACGATGCCGGTATTTACAGGTATTAAGCTGACAGGTACGGAAGTGGATTTCAGTCTTGTACGTGCAGTTGATCAATGGTTCTTTCTTATCATGGAGTTTGGATTGGTTTGGTTCTCAGCATTAGTCGTAGCACTCATGTCACTAATGCTATCCGTTCTCATTCGTTCCACAGCAGCAGGTATGGGGGTCATGCTTGCCGTATTAATATCAGGAACCATTCTTTCGAACATGGTGTCGTCTTGGGAAACTGCGAAATATTTGTTTATGGTCAATTTGGACTTAACTAAATATTTAACAGGAGGCCTTCCGCCAATTAAAGGGATGGACTTGACCTTCTCACTTAGCGTTTTAAGTGTGTGGGCGATCGCTTCACTTATTGTTTCATTTACGGTATTTTCACGAAAAGATGTTTTGAATTAACGGTTATATTAGATAAAGGAGGGCTTCAATGTCCGAGCAGCTAGAATTTGCGAAAGGAATAGCCCCAACGTCGAATTATGAGGCTGATGATATACAAGTCCTGGAAGGGCTTGTAGCGGTTCGTAAAAGACCAGGGATGTATATTGGTAGTACAAGTGCATCGGGTCTACATCATCTGATCTGGGAGATCGTGGACAATGCGGTTGACGAGCATCTTGCCAAACATTGTTCCAAGATTAATGTGACGATACATAAAGATCAGTCCATTACGGTTCAGGATAATGGTAGGGGGATTCCAACCGGAATGCATAAGACCGGCGTGCCAACTCCACAAGTTGTATTTACTATTTTACATGCCGGCGGCAAATTTGGTGGAACAGGCTATAAGAAGTCTGGCGGACTACATGGTGTTGGCGCATCGGTAACAAATGCTCTATCCGAATGGCTGGAAGTAGAAATTTACCGAGATAGCAAGGTGCATAAAATGCGCTTTGAATACTGGGTCGACGATTCAGGGATCGAGCACGTGGGTGAACCGGTTACCGGACTTGAGGTCGTAGGAAATACCAATCGCACAGGAACGAAAGTAACTTTCAAGCCTGACAAACGCGTATTTCAAGGCGGAACAACCATAAACTACGATACTTTAGCTGAACGTCTGCAAGAAATTGCTTTCCTCAACTCAGGACTTCTCGTAAACTTGAAAGACGAACGGTCTGATAAGCTAGACACTTTCCAATATGAGGGTGGCGCGAGTCAATTTGTTGAATTCCTGAATGAGGAGAAAACAGTTCTTCATCCTGTGATTCACTTTGCTTCAGAAAAGGATGAAATCGAAGTAGAGGTGGCCCTGCAATACAATGATGGCTACACGGAAACGATTGCTTCCTTCGTAAACTCAATCCCTACTCGCGGCGGCGGTACGCATGAGACCGGCTTTAAGACAGCCTATACACGTGTCATGAATGAATATGCCCGTAAAGGGGGCATTATCAAAGAAAAAGAAAAAAATCTGGATGGTACCGACCTTCGTGAAGGTATGATGGTTGTTATCAATATCAAGATGGGTGATGTCGAATTCGTTGGTCAAACGAAAGATCAGCTTGGAAGCGCTAATGCAAGAAGTGCAGTGGATGCGGTTGTTTCTGATAAAATGACTGTTTTCTTGGAGGAAAATCCGCAAATTGCGCAAATGATGCTGAAGAAGGCTGTACAAGCTTCCAAAGCACGGGAAGCTGCTCGTAAGGCGCGGGAAGAAATTCGCAGCGGTAAAAAAGGAAAGAGTGAGAGCTCGAACCTGAATGGTAAGCTAACCCCTGCACAATCGAAGGATTTGCAACGCAATGAGTTGTTCATTGTCGAAGGAGATTCCGCCGGCGGTTCAGCGAAGCAAGGACGTGATTCCAAGCACCAGGCAATACTGCCGCTCAAAGGAAAACCGATGAATCCCGAGAAATCCAAGCTTCTCGATATTATGAAAAATGATGAATACAAAGCGATCATCGCCGCCATTGGGGCTGGAGTTGGCTCTGAATTCGAATCCGAAGAGATGAATTACGGCAAAATTATTATTATGACAGATGCAGACACAGACGGTGCGCACATTCAGGTCCTGCTTTTGACCTTCTTTTACCGCTATATGAAGCCATTGATCGATCAGGGTAAAGTGTTTATCGCACAACCACCACTTTATAAAGTGACTAGAAAAGGCAAGAATGGTGGATACAAGTACGCTTGGACCGACGATCAACTACAGGTTGTTGTCAAAGAACTTGGTAAGAATACCGAGCTGCAGCGTTATAAAGGTCTTGGTGAGATGAATCCGGAGCAGTTGTGGGAAACGACGATGAATCCGGAAAGCCGTACCTTGCTGCAAGTACAGATTGAAGATCCCGCTAAAGCGGAACGACGAGTAACAACATTGATGGGTGATAAGGTAGATCCACGCAAGCGGTGGATTATCGAGAACGTCGATTTTACCGAATATGTAGAGTAGACCAAAAAGAGTGGTGAATGAAAGATGAACATATTAGAAGAGTTTTTACCTGCCTTTCTGGAGGAGATCGTTGGCGATCGTTTCGGGCGTTATTCTAAATATATTATTCAGGATCGCGCGATTCCAGATGTAAGGGATGGTTTGAAGCCTGTACAACGACGTGTATTGTACGCGATGTACGATTCAGGCAATACCCCTGATAAGCCTTATCGCAAATCGGCCAAAACCGTCGGTGATGTCATGGGGAATTACCATCCGCATGGAGATGCCTCCATTTATGATGGTATGGTTCGTATGGCGCAGCCTTGGAAGATGGGCCATACACTTGTGGATGGCCATGGAAACTGGGGATCACTAGATGATGATCCGCCCGCAGCTATGCGTTACACAGAGGCTAGACTTTCTGAGATCGCAATGGAACTTCTGCGCGATATTGAGAAACGTACGGTCATGTTCAAGGATAATTTCGATAATTCTACGAAGGAGCCTGTCGTGCTCCCTGCGCGGTATCCGAACTTACTCGTGAATGGTGTTAGCGGGATTTCGGCTGGGTTCGCAACGGAAATTCCACCTCATAATTTACGTGAAATCATTGATGCCTGCACAGCCATGATCGACAAGCCTGAGATTACAGTCGAAGAATTAATGACGATCGTCAAAGGCCCCGATTTTCCGACTTCCGGCATTATCATGGGTGAAGATGGCATTCGCGAAGCTTATCGCACGGGGAAAGGCCGTATTTACATACGTTCCAAAACAGCGATAGAAGATATGCGCGGCGGCAGACAACAGATTGTAATCACGGAAATTCCTTATCAAGTTGTCAAATCTCGACTGGTTACTGCCATGGAGAACATTCGGCTTGAGAAGAAAATCGAAGGTATTGCCGAAGTACGTGATGAAAGCGGTCGTAATGGGTTACGTATTGTCGTGGAGCTTAAGAAGGAAGCCGATGCCCAGGGTATTTTGGCTTACTTACTGAAGAAGACAGACTTGCAAGTGACCTACAATTTCAATATGGTTGCAATTGTGAATAAAGCGCCTCGTCAATTAGGTATTCGTGAAATTCTTGAAGCTTACATTGGTCATCAAAAGGAAGTTGTTACGTTCCGTTCTCAATACGAGCTCGAGAAAGCCGAAGACCGCGCACATGTGTTAGAGGGACTTGTCAAAGCTCTTAACATTCTGGACGAAGTTATCGCAACGATTAAAGCTTCCAAGAATCGGCAAGATGCGCAAAATAACCTTGTTGAGAAGTTTGGATTTTCAGAGCGACAAGCAGATGCTATTCTTGTTTTGCAATTATACCGATTAACGAATTTAGAAATTACAACGCTTGAAAAAGAGTTGAAAGATGTAGAGAAAACGATTGCCTATTTACGTGGTATTCTTGGCAGCTTGAAGAAGTTGTTAGGTGTTATCAAAGATGAAATGGGTGAAATTCGTAAGAAATATGGCATCGACCGCCGCTCGGATATCCAGGGTGAAGTGGAAGAGTTGAAGGTTAATCTCGAGGTACTTGTGAACGCGGAAGATGTCCTCGTTACGTTATCCAATGAAGGTTACCTGAAACGGACGAGCAAGCTTTCGTTCACACGATCAGGCGGAGAACTCGAAAATACAGGACTGAAGGAAGGCGATTACTTGCGCTTCCTGCTCGACGTGAATACGATCGAAAGCTTGCTGATCTTCACGAAGAAGGGGCAATATTACTTGCTGCCTGTCCACCAAGTGCCTGAGTATAAGTGGAAAGAGAACGGCACCGCGATTGTGAATGTCATTCCTATTGCCAAGGAAGATCGCATCGTTAACGTTATTCCGGTCAAGGGCTTTGAGGATCCGACCAAGTCGCTTGTATTCGTCACACGCAAAGGACAAGTGAAGCGTACAGAGCTGAAAGAATATATGACGAACCGCTCAAACGGAATCGTGGCTTGTAAAATCGGTGAGAATGACGAAGTCCTTCAAGTACATCTAAGTGACAATACGAAGGAAATCTTGCTTGTCACAAAGCAGGGCATGAGTATCCGTTTCCGTGAGGAGGAAGTGAACCCGATGGGCCGTGCGGCCGCGGGTGTGCGCGGCATCCAACTCAAGGATGACGATGAAGTCGTCTCAGCCGAGTGGATTTATGGGGATGAGGGAGAAGTGTTGGTCATCTCGGACCTCGGGTATGCGAAGCGTTCCCTAGTCGTGGACTATCCGATCCAAGGACGCGGCGGGAAGGGCATACTTACCTTCGAATTTAAAGAAGGCAAGCGTGTGAGACCTAATGGTTCAGCGTTAATTCGCACATTTATCGTGAAAATGGATTATCTCATTACTGCCGTCATGAGTAATGGGGAGAAGCTGCGTTTCTCAACAGAGACAGCACCTCTGGAGGATCGAAAAGCACAAGGTAAACAACTTATACCTGTTTCCAAAACAGATGCGATCGTAGAGATCCTGAGATTCCCTCAATCATAGCTGACTGTAGGTGGATCCAGCTTCTCAATGAGCATAAAAGCTAACTCCAATAGGACCCACAGGGGCATTGGTTCGTCTAATCGATCCAGCCACTGTGGGTCTTTCATTATGCCAGCCTCCAGTGCCTTTTTGCCAAGCTCTATTTTCCAAGCTTCCACCTTAAACCACTCCTTTGAGTTTTCTAAGAAAACTAGCCTCGTAAGATAGACTTTTTGTGATAATTACGAAGCCATAGAAACTGTTTTCGTTAGTAAAAAATGTACATACCTGCATCACAGTATATGTAAGAAGTGGGCGAGGTGTTAAAAGAAGTCGAGAAGCTTGGGCGATTTCTTGTTAATCGGACAAAGTAATGGAGGGATCGACAGCAAGCCACAGCATGTCTCAAACGGTGCAGATTTTGTCTGAAAATATTAATGGCATTAACCTTTAAACCAAAGAAAAGGCATGCTATACTTGCCTTAGGAGATGTTGGAAGCGAGTTGATGAGGTTGTATTCCGATGAATTTGGGAAGCTATGGTTGAAATTGTCTAAGGAATTGAAAAACCAGATGGAGGTAGGTTTAGCACCTACCATTACGGAAGGACAGCTTAACGTGTTAGAGCTGCTTATGACGAATGAACGGATGAAGCCTTCTGATTTAATCGAATATTTATCCACAACGCCTGCAGCTGTGACAACACTATTAGATCGGATGGAGAAAAGTGAATTGATCGTAAGAGAGCGGGATGAGAAGGACCGCCGTATCGTTTGGGTCAACGTCACGGACAAAGGAAAGGCGGAATGCGAGAGAGGTATGAGAATCCGGGAACATCTTTTGGATTCATACCTGAGCCGCGTTTCCGCCCATAATCAGAAATTGCTTATTTATTTGCTTGGGAAGGTCGCCAATTAATAGCGACCCAAGGGTTTGAGACGAATTTACAACTCGGGGAGTGTAAATGCGCTCCATGGCCGCTGCATCGGCGGCAGCGACCGAAAGCGCAGCGTCTCTTTGAGCGTTGGATGCTCAAAGGCAAGAGCCGTGGCCCACAGCGCTAGCTGCTGGCCGGGTTTGTTGACCGCGCTGCCGTAGCGCTGGTCGCCGTAGAGCGTGCAGCCGATGGCTGCCAGCTGCACGCGGATCTGATGCGGCCGCCCGGTATGCAGCTTGATCTGGATCAAGCTGAGCCCTTCTTGGCTGCCGAGCAGCTTATAGTCCAGCACAGCCTCCTTGGCGTCCTGCTGGCCTTCTCTGACCACGCTGACGGTATTCGTCCGCGTGTCCTTCCAAAGAAAGTGGCGCAGCGTAGCGGACGGCTGTGGCGGCTTGCCGTGCACGACGGCGACGTACGTCTTGTCGAGCTGCCTCGATCTTACCGCGTCAGATAGTCGGGACGCGGCTTTTGACGTTTTGGCGAATACCATCACGCCGCCAACGGGACGATCAAGCCGGTGTACAAGCCCGAGGTATACATTGCCGGGCTTGTTATGACGGTGCTTCAGATCTGCCTTCAGCACATTCAGCAGATCAGGATCGCGTGAATCGTCTTCCTGCGTAGGCATGTTGACGGGCTTCTCAACCACAAGAATATGGTTGTCTTCGAACAGTATCGGAATTTGTAATGCTCCCGAGCCATCTCTAGATGCTGCCACCGTTACGCCTCCCAGCGTCCCAGAATACCGCAAGGGAGCATCAAGCCGGAGTGGGTGATCGGCAGGCCGATTTCGCCACTGGAGATCGTGCCGCCATGCTTGGCTTTCATCGCCATGCTTAAAATGTTCTGGAGCACAGTGGCCGAGATACCCGTTGTATAAGAGTTGATCAACAGGAACAACGGATTGTCCGTCAGAATCGATTGGCAAGTCTCAATGAAAGGGAAGAGGTCATCTTCTAATTTCCAAGTCTCACCATTGGGTCCGCGTCCGTAGGAGGGAGGATCCATGATAATCGCATCGTATTTGCTTCCGCGGCGCTGTTCTCTTTGTACGAATTTGAATACGTCATCCGTGATAAAACGAACAGGACGGCTGCCTAGGCCGCTCAGATGCAGATTTTCCTTAGCCCATTGAACGACTCCTTTGGAGGCATCCACATGGCAAACTTCGGCACCTGCGTAAGCGCAGGCCAGTGAAGCTCCACCTGTATAAGCAAACAGGTTTAGTACCTTGATGGGACGTCCGGCTCCTTGGATTTTGTCCATCATCCATTTCCAGTTGACTGCTTGCTCAGGGAATAAGCCCGTATGCTTGAAACTGGTTGGCTTAATATAGAAGGACAACTTCTGGTCATAGTTAATCGTCCAGCGCTCAGGAAGCTCTGCGTGCTGCTCCCATTGTCCGCCGCCACTGGAGCTGCGATGATAATGGGCGTCAGCTTGACGCCATGCCGGCGTTTCTTTTTGTAACGGCCAAATGATTTGTGGGTCTGGTCTTCTCAGGACGATCGTGCCCCATCGCTCGAGCTTTTCGCCGCCGCCTGTATCGAGGAGCTCATAATCAACCCAGTCTTTTGCATAAAACATGCTGCATTCCATCCTTCAACTTGTATACTTTAACAAACATTCATTGTACACCATTTATTGACCTAAATCGATCTTTTCAATCAAATCATTCAGTTCTTTTTCTGCAAATTGTTGAAATTGCTGTTGTTCAAGCGCAGCTTTCAGCTGTTCTTTCACAGAATCAAAAGATTTAACGGATCTGGCTTCTACTTTAATAACGTGATAGCCGAAATCTGTCGCGATGGGGTCACCAATTGTTCCGATCGTTTGCTCGATAGCTGCTTTCTTAAACTCGGGTACCCACTGACTTACATCGGCATCCGCATAAAGACCACCAGCATCTTTAGAACCTGGGTCATCTGAGAATTCTTTGGCCAGTTTGGCGAAATCTTCACCGTTCTTTAATTTCTGTTGAACTTCTTTAGCACGTTTAAGTGCTTCCTCTTTCGTACGAAGAACTTTGTTATCTGAGCTTGATGGGTCATTCAATCCAATCAAAATGTGACGCACGGAGGCAATGGTATAAGCATCTTTATCTACTTTGAGTGTTTCATCATATTTAGTTTTTAACTGGGCATCGGAAATACTGGACTTGATGTAATTTTGTGCACCGATGCTGCCCACTAAAAAGTACTGAAGATCCGATTCCTTTACATTCACCTTTTTCAAATCATCCTGAAACTTCGCTTCGCCAAATTGGTTTTTCCAAGCAGCGATTTGCTTAACAGCACCGTCTTTGGCAGCGTTCTGGTCTGCCTCAGATGCTTTACCGAAAAGAATTCGGTTTTGAATGAGTTGTCTTATCACACTTTTTTGGTACTCTGGGTCATCTTTAGAGGCAGCATGGCCTCCATTGAAGAGCGCTTGCAAAGCAAAGAAAGTATCAAATTCACCCTTGGTCACGATTCCACCCTTGTAGTTTGCAACCACATGCCTAGGATTGTTGCCGATCCAAATGGTTTCATTTTCTTCGTCCCACTCAACCTTTTTCCCAAGAGCTTCACTTACAAATCTAAGGGGTACATAGGTAGAACCTTCATAAATAAATCCTTTAGCTTCGGAAGGCGCTTTCTCAACACCGTCAAACATATACTTAAGACTTCGGAATGCTACTTCAATTTGACTGTTTGCTGCGAATGCTACGGTTCCGCTTAATACGGAACCGATCGTTAGACCAACGATAAGTCCCTTTACTTTATCTTTCATTATTAGTGTTCCACCTCTCGATATAATGTCCCTCAAATAATTCACCAACGGTTGAGTAATTTCCTTTTTTTTTTAATGTAAAAATGAAGGATTCTTTGCTTGCTTGTTGTATTTGTTACGTAAGGTGATTATAAGTAAAATCCAGTTTTGACGAAATCAGGTCGATTTAAGGAGGGATAACGTGGGGGCAAATGTTGGTATACCTAGCTCAGAAGATTTGTTTCTGCTTCATGAAGGATCCCTTTACCACAGTTATCGCATCTTAGGGGCGCATGTAAGCAAAACAAAAGGGCAAGAGGGAGTTCGTTTTGCCGTATGGGCACCTCATACCAAACAGGTTTACTTGCTTGGTGATTTCAACAGTTGGCAATCTGGGACACATCGTTTGGAGAAGTTTAGTACACTTGGCGTATGGATATTGTTCGTTCCAGAAGCAAGTGAAGGCGATTATTACAAGTTTGAAATTCATAGCGAGACAGGCCAGATTTTGTTGAAAGCAGACCCATATGCCTTTTATTCGGAGTTACGTCCGGGTACCGCATCGCGTGTTGTTGATCTAGAAGGTTACGAATGGAAGGATCAGGCATGGCAGCAGCAGAAAAAGGAAAGTCCCGCTTACAATAAGCCACTATCCATTTATGAGGTTCATCTGGGTACGTGGCGCAAAAAGGACCGACATAGTGAAGATTTATATACCTATGATCAGCTTTCTGAAGAGCTAGTGGATTACGCAGTTGAAATGGGGTATACGCACATTGAATTAATGCCGTTGGCGGAGCATCCGTTTGACCGCTCTTGGGGCTATCAAGCAACAGGCTATTTCTCCGTAACCAGCCGCCACGGTACTCCGAAGGAATTCATGCATTTCGTTGATCGGTGTCATCAGAAGGGTATCGGGGTCATAATGGATTGGGTCCCTGGCCATTTCTGTAAGGACAGTCATGGACTCAGGCAGTTTGATGGGAAGCCGCTGTATGAATATGAAGACCCTCGCAAAGCTGAGAAGTTGGAATGGGGTACACTTACTTTCGATTTTGGTCGACCCGAGGTTCAAAGTTTCTTAATCTCAAATGCTGTATTTTGGATGGACATGTATCATATTGATGGGATTAGAGTAGATGCTGTGGCTTCTATGCTGCATTTGAATTTTGGCAGATGGAGCGAGGAACCGATCAAGAATCAATGGGGTGGGGATGACAATCCCGAAGCGATCGCATTCCTGCGCAAGCTGAATCAGGCCGTCTTCTCCTTCTACCCTGATGCGCTGATGATGGCTGAGGATTCTACCGATTGGCCGCTCGTTACTGCGCCTGTCCACGATGGGGGACTCGGATTTAATTATAAGTGGAATATGGGCTGGATGAACGATATGCTGCGTTATATGAAATTAGATCCGATTAACCGCAAGTATCATCACAAGCTGATCACGTTCTCATTCATGTATGCCTTTAGTGAAAATTATGTACTGCCGCTTTCGCACGACGAAGTGGTGCATGGTAAACGTTCACTCCTTCATAAGATGCCAGGCGATTATTGGCAGAAATTTGCTAACCTGCGCGTTCTATATGGGTATATGACAGGTCACCCTGGTAAAAAGCTGCTGTTTATGGGCAGTGAATTCGGGCAATTCGACGAATGGAAGGATCTAGAGGAGCTTGATTGGTTTTTACTTGAAGGATACGAAAAACATAGTCAAATGCATCATTATGTAAAGACACTTAATCAATTTTATTTGGACCAACCGGCGTTGTGGCAGTTGGATCATCATCAGGATGGGTTCGAGTGGATCAACCCTCATGATGAGAGCCAGAGCGTTGTGACCTTTATGCGCAAAGGGAAATTGCCTGAGGATGACTTGATTCTCGTCTGTAATTTCACCCCTGTGGTACACCCGGATTACCGAATTGGTGTTCCGCGGCATGGTGTGTACGAAGTCGTATTTAACAGCGATGCACACGAGTTTGGCGGTTCTGGACAAGGTAACTCAGAGCCTATATCCAGTGAAAAGCGTTCATGGCACGGGCAGCCGAATAGTTTAGCGTTGTGTATTCCGCCGCTTGCGGCTGTTTATATAAAATGTGTGAGTGAATTCCAAACTGTGATTGACGAAGTTGAAGGGGGAAATCAGATATGCGCAGTAAAGAATGTGTTGCCATGCTCCTTGCTGGAGGAGAAGGACGAAGATTAGGCGTTCTGACGAACAATTTAGCCAAGCCAGCCGTTCATTTTGGCGGGAAGTATCGTATCATTGATTTTACCCTCAGCAATTGTACGAATTCAGGGATCGACACCGTTGGTGTTCTAACGCAGTATCAACCTCTCGTACTCAATACGTATATTGGGATTGGAAGCTCGTGGGACCTTGACCGCAAATATGGCGGTGTGACGGTGTTGCCTCCGTTCATGGAACAAAAAGGCGGGGATTGGTATAAAGGAACCGCGAATGCCATTTATCGCAATATCGGCTTTATTGAGCAATATGATCCCGAATATGTTTTGGTCATCTCGGGTGATCACATTTATAAAATGGACTATGATCTGATGCTGTCTTACCACAAAGAGAAGAAAGCCGACGCAACGATTGCTGTCATTGAAGTTAAATGGGAGGAAACGAACCGATTCGGTATCATGAGCGTCAATGACAAACAAGAAATAACTGAATTTGCAGAAAAACCGAAAGAAGCGAACAGTAACTTGGCTTCGATGGGCATTTATATTTTTAATTGGAGCGTATTGAAGTCTTATCTGCTCGAGGATGAAGAAAATCCTAACTCCAGCAAAGATTTTGGTAAAGATATTATTCCAATGATGCTGAAAGATGAGGCGAGAATGTTCGCTTATCCATTTGAAGGCTACTGGAAAGATGTAGGTACGATCGATAGTCTGTGGGAAGCGAACATGGACCTGTTGGACGACAATAATGAGCTTAATTTAAATGATAAGGACTGGCGGGTATATTCCCAAAATCCTTACCAGCCGGCTCAGTATGTGGCGCCAACTGCGAATATAAAGCGTTCCCTCGTGAATGAAGGCTGCGCGATATTCGGGGATGTCGATCATTCCGTTTTGTTCTTCGGTGTACAGGTTGGCGAAGGAAGCCAGATTCGCGATTCCGTCATTATGCCTAATGCCAAAATTGGTAATAACGTAACAATTAATAAAGCGATTATTGGCGAAAACACGGTCGTTGAAGACGGTGCTGTGGTAGATGGCAAAGGGGAAATTGTACTTATTGGTGGCAATGAGCGGATATCAGGGAATGCCAATCAGAAGGGATGATGTCGAGTGAAACATGTGATGGGTGTCATTAATTTAGTGAATGAACCGGATGATTTGGAGGAACTGACCTACTTTCGTTGCCCAGCATCCGTGCCGTTCGGCGGCCGTTATCGATTAATTGATTTTACATTGTCAAATATGGTGAATTCAGGTATTGATAATGTCGCTGTATTCACTCAACATAAATATCGTTCACTCATGGATCATCTGGGTTCTGGGAAAGAATGGGATTTGGACCGGAAGCGTGGCGGCTTGTTCGTGCTCCCGTCTGTGCTCAATGAACCAACTGGCATTTCACGTGGCGATTTATACCAGTTCTATAGCCATAGAGATTATTTTTATCGTGGTAAAGAAGAGCTTGTCATTATTTCACGAAGCCACATGGTATGCAACCTCGATCTGCGTGACGCTGTGCGTTATCATGAGGATACACAAGCAGACATTACGGTTATCTATAAGCAAACAGATGAGGATATTCAAGGGAAATTCCGTCGTCTAGCTGTCAAGGATAGCGGGCAAGTGACTCTTATGGAGGATCACACAGGAAGATTGCGTACAAACAACATTTCAATGGAAATGTACATCATGAGCAAAGCGCTGCTGCTGGATATGGTTGAATCTTGCTTAGCGCAAGGTTACGATCATTTGGTTCGCGATGGCATTATGAAAAACATTGATAAGCTAAGCGTGTATGGTTACAAATTCGAAGGCCATGTAGGAATTGTAAATTCGATTCAAGGCTACTACAAGCACAGTATGCAGCTGCTTAATCCGGCGATCTGGAGAGAGCTCTTCTTCCAGAAAAACCTGATTTACACGAAGGTTAAAGATGAACCGCCTGCAAAGTACTTGGATACCGCAGCAGCTAAAAACGCGCTCATCGCAAACGGCTGTATCATCGAAGGTAAAGTGGAAAATAGTATCCTATTCCGTGGTGTGAAAATCCGGAAAGGGGCGTACGTGAAGAACAGTATCATTCTCCAAAACTGTGAGATTGAGGAGAATGTGATCATTGAGAATGCAATCCTGGATAAGGATGTCTTCATTAGTCGTGGACGTGTCTTGACGGGAGATAACAAAGCACCATTCATTGCTGCGAAAACAAAAGTGATCTAGATCAAATAAATTTGAAAAGTCAGCTTTCAGAAGCCTAGAAGTTTGAACGATTACCTGAGTTCCTGGCATTTGTTCGAGCTTCGACACCGACCAATCATTCTGAAAAGCTTCGTTTTGCATAAGGTGGCTTTTCAAACATCCATTGGAGGAGTAGGAAGATGAAAGTACTATTTGCCGCATCTGAGGCTGTTCCTTTTATTAAAACAGGCGGTCTAGCTGACGTAATTGGCTCGTTGCCTAAGGAGCTTACTCGTCAAGGACTGGATGTACGGGTTATTTTACCTAAGTATGGCGATATCCCTGCTGTTTATCGGGAAGCAATGACGAAGGTAGTCGCATTTGATGTCTACATCGGTTGGAGAAAGCAATACATCGGAATAGAGATGCTTCAACTTGATGGAGTCACCTTTTACTTCGTGGATAATGAGTTTTATTTCAAGCGTCCAGGCATTTATGGTTACGGTGACGAGGCGGAGCGTTTTGGGTTCTTCTGCAGAGGGATTATTGAGGCGCTCCCGTTACTTGATTTCCAGCCGGATGTGATTCATTGCCATGATTGGCAAACAGGTATGATTCCTGTGCTGCTGAAGGCACATTATCAACATTTCCCTTTCTATAGCGAGATGAAGACGATGTCTACCGTTCATAACTTGAAATACCAAGGTGTGTTTGATCAATCCTTATTAAAAGATTTGTTCGGTTTATCAGACGATCATTTCTCAGGAACTGCGCTTGAATTGCATGGTGGCGCAAGCTTTCTCAAAGGCGGGCTCCTCTATTCAGATCAAATAACAACGGTAAGTCAGACCTATGCGGAGGAAATTCAAACACCTTTTTATGGTGAATTTCTGGACAGCCTGCTGCGTCATCGCAAAGATCAGTTAACGGGCATCGTGAATGGCATTGATTATGATGTGTTCGATCCAATGACTGATTCACATCTAGTTGTGAATTATCGAGATTCCTTACCGAAGAAGCAGCAGAATAAGTTAGCTCTGCAGGAGCGCTTGGGTCTGCCTGTCAATGCAGATGTACCGATGATTGCGTTGGTCACTCGCTTGGTGCAGCAAAAAGGGCTTGATCTCATCCAGCATGTCATTTCAGAGATTCTCGCTTTGGATATTCAACTCGTCGTTCTCGGTACTGGTGACTATGGGTATGAGCAAATGTTCCGTTATGCGGCTCAGACACATCCAGATAAGGTGTCTGCTCAAATCTACTTCGATGAATCATTAGCACATCAAATCTATGCCGCATCTGACTTATTCTTGATGCCGTCACAATTCGAGCCTTGTGGGATTGGGCAGTTGATAGCACTTCGTTATCGATCTGTACCTATTGTCAGAGAAACAGGCGGACTGAAGGATACCGTGCAGCCTTACAATGAGTTCACGGGTGAGGGAACCGGATTCACATTCAGCAACTATAACGCGCATGACATGCTGCATATCATTCGCCGTGCTGTATTTTTCTACAAGAATGATAGAGATGCATGGCTGAAAATTCAGCAAAATATGAAAAAATGCGATTTCAGCTGGAAAAAGTCAGCCCAGCAGTATATCGCACTTTATAAAGAAATGGTTAGTAGCAACGATTAAAAGGAGACTGGAGGCATGATGCTTCCAGTCTCTTCTATCTAGTTCCTCTTCATTTTATCTCTAAACGTGTCGATAAAGACATTACCGGGTGAAATTTTTTAGGAGAGGCAGTTGTTCATAATGAGCCGGACTGAGGTATGTTTAACGGATGCAGATATGTACCACTGCATGTTGTTTCAAACACCTGTAGAGGTGTGGTTTGATGGTGAATTGGAAGATGCAGGTTCATTGATTGAAGCTTATTCGGATGATGTCATTAAAGTGGGCGGCGTTTATTATTTGCGAAAACTGTGCCTAATTAAGAAAATAGCATAAAGGATAGCTTGTAAATGACCTCTTATTCACCTTGTGAATAGGGGGTCTTTTCCTAATTTGTCGAAATTCAGGTATAATAGTGAAGAGCTGATATAAATGGTTTGGAGTGGTGTTATGGACTGGCTATCGCATGTACTAACTGTCGTTTTTGTGATCAATATTTTACTCGCCATAACGGTTGTGTTCTTAGAACGCCGAAATGTGGCGGCAACTTGGTCATGGCTCATGGTGCTCTTATTCATTCCGATTCTCGGATTCCTGCTCTACGTGATGCTCGGACAAAATTTGAGCCGCAGAAAGCTTTATAAATGGAACCGCCGTATGCTGGAAAGAGTACAAACCGTCATTTCAGAGCAGCGGGAACAGCTGATCGACGGGACGCTGCCCTATATTGATCCAATGGTAAGTCAATATCGAGATTTGATTTATCTGAATGTCGCAACGAATGATGCGTTCCTCACGCAAGATAATGGCGTACATATTTTCACAGACGGTGTGGCTAAATTCAGTGATTTACTGATGAAAATAGAAGCTGCTGAGTCCCATATACATATGCAGTATTATATCGTTAAGAATGATTCGTTGGGTCAGAAGATCATGGAAGCTCTCACGAGGAAAGCGGAGCAGGGTGTCCATGTTAAATTCTTATATGACGATATTGGCTCAAGGTCCTTGAAGGATTCCTTTTTTCGTGATTTCCTAAAGGCTGGCGGGCAAAAAGCCGCATTTTTCCCATCGCGAATTCCATTTCTTAACTATCGGGTAAATTATCGCAATCATCGTAAATTGGTCATCATTGATGGACAGATTGGCTACATGGGTGGATTCAATGTTGGTAATGAATATCTGGGTTTAGACCCGAGATTTGGGTACTGGCGAGATACACACCTTCGTTTAACTGGAAGCGTTGTTCGCGCTTTGCAGTCTAGATTTATTCTGGATTGGAACTTAGCATCCGTGCAGCAAATGGAAGTTGAACCGGAGTATTTTCCCGATAATACGGAAGCCAATAGCCTGGAACAGGTGCCCATGCAAATTGTGGCAAGTGGACCCAATGAAGCATGGCCGCATTTCGTGTATACATTCCTAAAAATGATTCACATGGCGAAGTGCAGAATCCTCTTGCAGACTCCTTATTTTATCCCTGAAGAAAGTATGTTGAATGCGCTGCGCATTGCTGCTCTATCAGGCATTGACGTTAGAATCATGATCCCTGAGAAAGCAGATCATTTGTTTGTTCATTGGGCTTCTTTGTATTATGTAGGAGAATTGCTGCGAGCTGGAGTGAAATGCTACTTATATGATCAAGGCTTTCTTCATGCGAAAACGATCATCGTCGATGGGCAGGTTGCCTCTGTTGGGACGGCCAACTTCGATATTCGCAGCCTCCGGCTTAATTTCGAGACTAACGCCTTGATGTATCATGCGGAGACGGCGAAGAAGCTGGAAAATACGTTCTGGAAGGATATGGAGGGCTGTATGGAGTTGACGTTAGAGGAATATGATAAGCGTTCCTTACGGATTCGGTTTCTGGAGTCCATATCGAAATTGGTTTCTCCCATATTGTAAGTGAAGGCGTAGCCTATGAAAAAAAAGGATATCCAATCATTTCTTGAGAAAGAAAGATTGAATATCCTTTTTGTATTGTTAAAAAGGTTAATTAATAAACCGATTCACCATTGTCATAGTTAAACTGCCATTGAATGCCGAATTTATCCTCTAGGCTGCCGTAGCATTTGCTCCAGAATGTTTCTTGAAGTTCCATGCCTACTTTGCCGCCTTCTTTCAACTTATGGAAGGCTGACTTCACTTCATCGATATCCTTACTCACTAAGGAAAGGCTAATGTTGTTACCAGCAACGAAAGGCATTCCCGGGAAAACATCGGAGAACATAACTGTACTTCCAGAAATGCTAAGGCGTGCATGCATAACTAAATTTTTGGCTTCCTCAGGAAGAGGAAAGGATGGGTCGGGTGGAGTATCTCCAAAGGTCATGATTTGTGGCTTGTCTAGTCCAAATACTTCTGCGTAATACTCAATGACTTCACGAGTGTTTCCATTAAAATTAAGATATACATCAATAGCCATTAAATTCACTCCTTAGATTAAGTGGTCTATCATTTCCATATTGTAACATTTAGCTGTTCTAAAACCAATATACCTGCGGATGAACAAATATAAAAATTATATGAATGAAATGGTTTGATGTATTCGAAGTTCTAATAGGTTATGGAACAAAGTAGGAAGTAAAAAAAAATTAAAGGAGATGAGATTATTTGACAACTATTTTGATAATGATTATCATAATCAATAGCATTATGCAAAACCGCCATCGTATTACCTTGGCAGGGGACGACAGTCAGGAATCCCAATACTTATGGTTCGGAGAGAAAGCGGAAAATCCGCTTATTTGCCGTTTTCGTCAGGTCAAAATTCCGATGCATGACGACCGGCATATTTTGCTGCGTGAAAAATGCTGTCTGAATTACTGCTTACCCGGCGGTGATCGATACTGCTACACCTGTCCGCTAATTACAGACGAGCGCCGTATCGAGAAATATTTAGCAGCGCATTAGGCAGAGAAAAGCTTACGTATGCTCGCTCAGGAAAACTTAACTGAAAGCAGATTGAGGAGAGAAACTGACGCAAATCGTTCTCTTTTTTTGTGCGTGCTGATACTTAGTTTTAATTAATAATAACTTTATAGTGCCACGGCCTTATCTGCTATGCACACTGTTCAAGAATACCGTTTATTTGCAAAATCACGATATGAAACAGGGGATTACACACACATCGGATTATATGATAAGAATTAAGAAGGGAAACCACATCGCAAGAAGATGTGGTTTTTTCGCAGCATATATCTTTTCTCATGCAAATTATTGTGAAAGATTGTCGATCATTACCGTTCCGAGCGAAAAACGGAATCCGGCTAAGCTGCGGAAATGAGTTTATTGCGGGAGTTTCTCCGCCTCATTATAGTGTATATGTTGAAGGAGTGATGTTAGTCAGCAGTGAAATGACAGCGCATTTAATGAAACAAATACGGAGGAGGAAGATTGAATGAAGTATATGCGCAGCAAGGGAAGAAAGAGTTGGGTCTCGGCCATCGTGACAGCCGTTATGTTACTCGGCATATGGCTCCCCCTGCTTCCGGCTCCTGTCGCTAAGGCGGCTGTGGGTTTAGGAACGACTTATTACGTCGATGCGACCTTAGGTGACGACAGTCATTCCGGAACGAGTGAAGGCGCAGCCTGGAAGACGCTGGAGAAGGTAAATGTCACCGTATTTCAGCCGGGAGATAACGTCCTGCTGAAGGCTGGTGAAAGTTGGGACGGCCAGTTGTGGCCCAAAGGCTCGGGGAGTGCAGGACAGCCGATTGTTATTGACAAATACGGGGCCGGAAGCAAGCCGAAAATTAATGGTAAAGGCTTGATAAATGATGCGGTTCGTCTGTTCAATCAGTCCTACTGGGAAGTTCACAATTTGGATATCTCCAACGCGAAGCCGTCTACCGCCACACCAGGCGAAAATTTGGGCGATTATCGCGGAATTCATGTATCTGGGGATCTGGGCGGAGAGCTTCACTATTTTCGCATCATCGGTGTTGATGTTCATGATGTGACCGGCGAAATCAACTGGATCAGCGGAACACAGCCGAACCTGCCGGAGCCGGGCATCCGCTTTAAAACGGGCTGGGACGGGTCAAAAAAAACAGGCGGAATCGTATTTGATACAACGGTACCGGATCTGTTGAATCCGCCAGGTCAAGCGACGGTGATCAATGACGTCATCATTGAAAACTCAACGATCAAAAATACGTCGTTTGCAGGCATCATTTTTAAACAATATACCGGTGACGATAAAGATGAGAATGGAAACAGTATGGCGACGGCCACCGGTTGGGGGACGAGGGTGAACGCCTCTGATCCTAAATTTACGCCACATACGAATATTGTGATCCGGAATAATTTCATTACCCAGGAGGGTACCGCTTTTGGCTGCAATGGTATGTACTTGACCAATATTCGTGGCGGCGTCGTGGAGAAAAATGTCGTATACCGAACAGGAACCTCAGGGATTGAGGCCTATTATGCGGACGATATTGTCATTCAATACAATGAAGTATATGAAACGCAGCAGAAGGCTGGCGGCGCCGACTCGAACGGAATCGATCCGGACAAAGGCACGACCAACATCCTCATCCAATATAACTATGTCCACGATAACGGCGACGGCATTCTCATCTGCCAATTTGTTTTCGGAAATACGGTAATCCGTTATAACGTTATTAAAAGCAATACCCGTTATCCGATCTATTTGCATTCGGATACGGCCGCCGTTGCGGAGGTGTATAACAATACGATTTACAACGATAAAAGCAATTACTTGATTTATGGCTACGGCAGTTCGCTAAATGCGAAATATCATATACGGAATAACAACATATTTTCAACGCGGTCCAGTGCCACGCTGACGACAAGCAGCACCATTAATTACGAAAATAACAACTACTATGGAGCGTCATTGCAAATTCCAGCGAGCGATACATTGGCGCTTCAGGTGGACCCGAAGTTCGTCAGTACGACTGTAGGCCCTTCCGGAACGGTTGAATCAGGGCCAAGGCTAGACTCGGCGCTAGGATTCCGTTCACAATCGGGCGCCATGACGATCAACTCAGGCCTACCGATGGCTAATCACGGGGGGAAGGATTACACGGGAAATGAGCTATATAACGGACAGTCGGATATTGGAGCTTTCGAGTACTATACATCGGAAGGCTCTCTGACAGAATCCGTGAACGGAAAGGTAAAGGACGGAGCCGGCAAGCCCGTGGCGGGGGCCACCATAACCTTGATGAGCAGCGGAATGACTTATACGGCCTTGAGTGATGCCAAAGGGTACTACTTTATATCCAATCTTCCGTTTGGGAACAATTTAACGCTTACTGCGGAAAAGCATGGTTACAGCGCCGGATCGGCGATTATCTCCATACAACCGCCAAATACGACGACACAAGACTTAATCATAACCTCGGCAAGTCCGTTTGGCGGGCTAATGGGACAAATACTTGATGAACGGGCGAACCCGTTAGTGGCAGCGGCGGTTATCGTCAAGTATGGAACGGAAACGATCGCATCCGGCATATCCGGCAGCGACGGAGTCTTCCAAATCGACCAAGTTCCAATTGGAGAAAATTATACCGTCATCATCTCCAGGACAGACTACCGAAATACGGAACGAAAGAATGTTAGCGTTTCGCCAGCCAGCGTGACTGACCTGAAAAAGCTGCTTGTGGCAAGCAACACGATCGATGTTCTGCACGATCATACGTTTAATCTCCTGGCGACAGGAGCGATGATTCCGGGAGACAGCCTAACCGTAAGCACTAGCGGTGGCAAGGTCGAAGTAGTCGAGCTTCCCAGCGCAGAAGATAAGAGTGTGAAGCTGACACGAACGACAAACAGCGGCAGCACTAGTCTGGCGCAAACCTTTGCCGCTCCGCTGAAAGGGTTCGTGACCATCGAGGCGGATGTCATGCGAAACGATCCTTACGTCTCCGGCAACAACTGGTTTGGCGTGCCGTATGTATACGGCAGCACCAGCAGCACTAGTCCAGGTATCAGTGCTGCTCTCAGTAAAAACAAAATCAGGGCATACAAAGGAACATCCGACACCGAGCTCATGGATTATGCCCTTGGCCGATGGTATAACATCCGGATGGTCGTCAATACCGTCAATCAGACCTTTGATTTGTATATCGACGGGATTCTCAAGTTCGACGATGCTAATTTCCGCCGAGATATGCCGGACATTACCAGAGTTGATTTCTATGCGAACAGCTCCAACTATGGCAGCGTTCATATCGATAACGTACGTATTACTCAAGGTATCGGTTATGCCAAAAATGATGCGTCCTTGGTTACGCTGACGAGCAGCGGAAGCGTATTAAACCGTTTGAACGAAACGGAATTTGCTGTCGAAGTCCCAAGCGCTGTGGAAAGCGTGACGCTCACGCCAACGGCGAGCAGTCCTTTCGCAAGGTCAATCCTGGTCAATGGAATCCCTACGGCCAGCGGAACATCATCGGCTGAGATTCACTTAACTGGTGATCAGACCATCATCCCAGTAGTCGTCACGGCGGAAGACGGAGCGACGAAGCTATCCTATAAAGTCACAGTCAACCGATTTTCGCCTGCAATGGATTCTTCGTTAAAGCAGCTGACTGTCAGTTCCGGCACGTTAACGCCTTCATTTGATAAAGACGTAACCAGTTACTCGGTAAGTGCTGCTTATGAAACGGAATATGTAACCGTCACGCCAACAGCTAGCTACGAGTTTGCGGACATTACCATAAAGGGCCGTTCCGTTAGCAGCGGTCAACCAGCGGCACCGATTGCCATTGCCGAGGGGGATAATGCCATTGAGGTCGTCGTTTTTTCGGCGGACGGGACAGCCATCACCACGTATACCGTGATCGTGAAGCGGGCGTTAAATCCTTACGGCCAGCTGACCGGCATCGTAAAAGATTCGGAGGGTCGCATTCTTTCCGGGGCTGAGGTCGTGCTAAACTCCGGAGACGGCAGTTTGCGCAGTACGACGTCCGATCAGAATGGAATCTATTTGTTTGGCGACGTAATACCGGCGACAAATTATTCGGTTACCGCATCTAAACCGGGTTACGACAGCGCTGCGGTTAGCGGGATAGAGGTAGCCCGCGCTCAATCGACGACAGTAAGCGTCTTGACGCTGGCCAGCCCTCCGCCCGTGCTCACGGTGGATCAAAGCGGCGGTACCATCCGTTCAGCATCGATTGACATTTCCGGTAAGCTGGATCGCCCGGCTGCCGTTACGATCAATGGCATCATCGTTCCTGTAGCGGCAGACCTGAGCTTCACATCTGCGCTTGAGCTGCAGCAGGGAGCTAATCCGATTGTGATCGAGGCGATCGCCGCTTCCGGAAAGAAGGCCGTTCCGATTGTACTGAATTACTTCGTCGATTCGATCGTCCCGGTTGTCAAACTGAATCAAACAAGCGGTACGGTTAGGGAAGCAGTATATGTTCTCTCAGGTGCTGTCAGCGAGCTATCCACCATAAAGCTTAATGGTGTAGAGTTGGTCGTTACGGGTGAATTGAGCTTTGAAACCAACGTCACACTTCATCCCGGAGATAACACATTCGTGATTCAAGCGGTAGACCTTGTCGGAAATACCTCCGAAGTAGTGATCCTTCATCTCGTTCTGGATACAGCCCCACCTGTCATTGTACTAAATATGCCTGGCCCCAAAACGGGCAACCATTATAACATAGATAAGAGCCTACTAACGGTCACTGGCCGGATTAACGAACCGGGAGCCGTCTATGTGAACGGTATGCGCGCTGTGGTTCAGGCAGATCTTACATTTACCGCCAGCGTTCCGCTGAAACCGGGTATGAATCAAATTCAAGTAACAGTTTACGATTTGGCAGGGAATGCAGCAGATCCCGTTGGCTATAACGTAGTTCCCTCGAACGGAAAGCCTGAATAACTATGCTCTTTATGAAGAATGCCCGGATACTTTTTCCGGGCGTTCTTTTTTGCTTGATGCCTCAAAAAAGCCCGTCAGTTCAAGGAAACGGAATGAGGTTAAGCAGCTGAAATGAGTTTATTGCAGGTCTCTACATGCCTCGGTATAGTGTTGTTGACCGACCCGAAAGACAAGGGCAATGGGGACGGAAGCTGCAGCGACCGCCCGAGAAAGACACAGAAGGAAGTGATGCATATGGAGAGGAACCCAGCTCAAACGACAGCCTCGCAGCCAAGTCGGGCGCTGGTTAAACGACGGCGGATATCCGGATTGTTGCAGGATTACCAGCTGTATTTACTGATGCTACTGCCGATTTTGTATTTTATTATCTTTAAATACGTTCCGATGTACGGAGTGGCAATCGCATTCAAAGACTTTAACATTTTTCAAGGCATCCTTGGGAGTGAATGGGTGGGGCTCGATAACTTTCGCCAGCTGTTTGCGATGAGCCAGTTTTATCAGGTCGTCCGCAATACGCTGCTGCTCAATTTACTAGACCTCGCGTTTTCGTTTCCGGCACCGATCATCCTCGCGATTTTACTTAACGAGCTTCGGGTTGCCTGGTTTAAAAAAGCGGCACAAACGATTTTGTACTTGCCGCACTTTATTTCCTGGGTCATTATCGGCGGACTTGTTTATCAGATGTTTTCCAACACGGGCGGACTCGTCAACAACCTGGTCAATTCCCTCGGGTTCGAGTCGATCCCGTTCTTGACAGATAAAAACAACTGGGTGCTCGTCTACCTAGGTACAGGAATTTGGCAAAGTGCTGGCTGGGGTACGATCATTTACCTCGCTGCACTAACCGGAATTAACAAAGAGCTTTATGAAGCGTCAGACGTGGATGGAGCAGGGCGGCTCAAAAAAATATGGCACATTACGCTGCCGGGAATTCGTTCGACCATCGTGGTCATGCTGATCATGCAGCTCGGACATATTATGACCATCGGCTTCGAACGGCCTTTCGTGATGGGCAACCCGCTAGTAATGGATTATGCAGAAGTCATCAGTACGTTTGTTTATAAGGCCGGTCTCCAATCGGCGCAATTCTCGATTGCGACTGCGATGGGCTTGTTCCAAGCGTTAGTTGGACTGGTCTTCGTCATTGGGGCGAACACGATCGCGAAGCGCTTCGGTGAGCAAGGCATATGGTAAGGAGGAAGCCGGCATGACAAAAGGAATATTGCAGCAGAGGGTCACGGATGTCGTCATCATGTTGATCGTAGGAATCGTATTAATCGTATGTCTCGTACCTTTCCTGCATATCGTATCGATCTCATTAAGCTCAAAACAAGCCGTATTATCGAATATAGTCACGATTTTCCCGCGTGGATTCGATCTGGAGGCGTACCGTATCGTTTTTCTGGATGCCGGAATGCTTAGATCGATGGGACTGACGATCATACTCACAGTCACGTTTACTTTAATTAGTATGCTAATGAGCATCTGCGCGGCTTATCCGCTGACGAAAGAGCGGCTAAAGGGAAGAACCTTATTTATGCTGCTGATCGTCTTCACGATGTTTTTCAGCGGGGGATTAATCCCCGAGTATTTCTTGGTGAAAGAGCTTGGACTCCTGAATAGCTTATTGGCTCTCATTGTTCCGGGCATGATTAGCGCGTTCAACCTGATTATTCTGAAAACGTTCTTTTCCACGATTCCGTCTAGCTTGGAGGAATCTGCCTATCTCGACGGTTGCTCGCATATCGGCATTCTGACGCGGATCGTGCTCCCGCTCTCACTTCCGGTACTGGCAACCTTGAGCCTCTTCTATGCAGTTTCCCGCTGGAACGGTTTCATGGATGCACTGTTTTACATCACCGATTCGCAGCTGTATCCGATTCAACTCAAGCTTTACCAAATCGTCATGAACAGCATGGTGACGGATTTGACCGCTCAGGAAGGGTCTTCGCAGACGGAGGTCGTTCCCGAAGGGCTTAAAGCGGCTAGCATCATGTTTGCAACCACGCCGATTTTGATTGTATATCCGTGGCTTCAGAGGTATTTTGTTTCCGGTGTCATGATCGGAGCAGTTAAAGGATGATAGCTGATCTCTTAATTGAGCTATATAATGATAATGATAATGATAAGGGGTGCTTTAAATGAAACAAACAAAAATGAAATGGATCGGTTTATCGGTAGCAGCATGCTTGCTGACCGGATCGTTAGCCGCTTGCTCAAGCCCTGCGAAGGAGAGTGCATCGGGAGGCGCTTCCAGCAGTACCGTGCCTAAGGAAGCAGTGACACTGAAGGTCGAAATGTTCGACCGAGGTAATACGCCTTCCGGCGCCGGGCCTGTGGACAATAACTATTGGACGCAGTGGATTCAGAAAGAATTCGGCGATAAAAACAACATCAAGCTGCAATTCATTCCGGTGCCACGCAATCAGGAGGTCGATAAGCTGAACGTGCTCATGACGACCGGTGATGCTCCTGACATCGTGTTTACGTATGATATGAATACCATTTTCAACTATGTGAAAAGCGGCGGTTTGACTGACCTTGGCAAGCTGGTTGACGAGCATGGACCAAACCTGAAAAAGTTCCTCGGCCAAGAAACGCTCGCCTATGGCGTGTTCAGCAGCAAGCAGTACACCATTCCCGCGAAGCGGACGCTGCAGTTCGCCCATGCCTCGATGATCCGCAAGGATTGGTT
Source organism: Paenibacillus sp. V4I9 (assembly GCF_030817295.1). Classification (NCBI taxonomy): domain Bacteria; kingdom Bacillati; phylum Bacillota; class Bacilli; order Caryophanales; family Paenibacillaceae; genus Paenibacillus; species Paenibacillus sp. V4I9. The sequence goes on along the minus strand of NZ_JAUSZE010000001.1, from coordinate 4,334,043 downwards.
GGATAAGTTAGGGCTGCCAGTACCGAAAACGAAGGAAGAATTTTACGCTGCGATGAAAATGTTTAAGGAAAAGGATCCGGGAAAAACCGGAGGCAAGGTCGTGCCTTACGGTTTCGCTGCGATGAACGGAAGCAACTACGTGAGCTCATCTCAATTCTTGGGCTCTTTCATTAAAAAGACGTCGGAGGAGGATTTCTTTGCTTTCAAACCCTCCTGGTCTGATATACTTATGCCAGGTTACAAAGACGGCGTTCAGTTTTTGAACAAAATGAATCAAGAAGGTCTCATTAGTCCTGACTTTGCGCTCGATAAGGATATGAAAAAGTTTGAGGCTGATGTAGCTAATGGATATGTTGGAGCATTTACATCGATTGCCGCGCATCAGAACCTGATGCTGCCCGGCAACGTCTTCGATACAATGAAGAAAAATGTTCCGGGAGCTGAGTATGTCTCAATGGATGCGTTCACGAACGAAGAAGGCAAACGTCCGAAGCAAATTTATGAACCGACCGGACTCCATATGATGATTCCAAAATCAAGCAAGCATGCCGTCGAAGCCATTAAATATTTAGACTGGATGTCCCAAAATGATGTGCTGTTCAAGTTGTCGAACGGGGTTGAAGGCCAGCACTACACGATGGAAAACAGCTTTCCGAAACCAATTACGACGGATGAAGCTAAGAAGACGTTCTACAATAACGCGGATATCGCGATCGTCGTGAACGGTAAGGATTTCAACAGCAAAGAGAAAAATATCGAGGGCGCAGCGCTGACTTATCCGAACTACAAGGAGCTTGCTAAGCAAAATATTATCAATGCACTGATAGATGGTTATACGCTGCCGAGATTCGACCGTCCGATCGACGCGGACATCAAGTACGGCAAAACACTTGAAGCGAAGGCGCAGGAGACAGTCGTTAAAAGTATCTTGGCTAAGCCAGCGGATTTCAATAAAATATTTGACGATGGTGTGGCTGAGTATTTGAAAATTGGCGGACAGCAGGTCGTTGATGAGCGGAAAGCGGCTTACAAGGAAATGAAGAAAAAGTAACAGATGGCAAGTCAAACCCCTAACTAATTCAAGGGGTTTGTCTACATTTTCAAGGGCAGGAGGCGAGACAATGAAAACGAACAATTACAACACGAGGATGCTGCTTTCGTATCTCCCCATCCTGTTCTTGACGATCAGTGCCCTGATTTTCATTTTTTTCGCGATGATGAATGAATTGAACGTCCGCAATGCGATAAAGGCGAACAAGATAACCACTGAATATATGGCTAACATGTTGGATAGCACACTAAAAAGCATTGACGTCGATTCGCGTAAACTGATCCAGACAAGCGTGGAACTGCAGCAATTTCTGGATGGGCCACCGGATCGGATGCTGGATTTCGCCGCTTCCAATGCACTTAGCGGTTTGATGGTCCAGTACAGTTTTATCGATTCGATCTATTTGTATCGGGCAAAGGACCGGAGAGTACTCGATCAAAGCACTCTCCGTCTGATCGAAGAGTTTCCCGACCGCTCGTATGTTCAAAAAGCTTTGGAGCAGCCTATCAACGGCAGCTGGACTTCCCCACGAAGCAAGGAGGGAGAACGCAGCACGGGAGCCGGAGAGAAGGTCGTTTCCTTGGGAAGGAACATTCCATTGGATACAGGAAGCCTCGGATACTTGGTCATTAATGTTCGGGTCAACTCCATTGAAAAATTTATGGATCAGATGGTTGACCGGAAGGTGACGGAAGCACAGTTGTTCGACGCGGGGGGGAAACCGTTTTTTCAAGAGAGTAAAGAATCTTCGGAGGAGCAAGGGCTGCATGCCGGTATCGTTTCGGATTATACGGGCTGGACGTACCGGACGGTCATCAAAGGCGGTAGGCTGTTCAGCATTCTTTTTCAGGGGGGTGTCATGTGGATCATGCTGGGTCTCGGAGCCATCGTGTTCGCCATTGGCTCCATGTTCTATGTGACCCGCCGCAGCTACAAGCCAATTGAAGCGATCATCCATCGGATTAACCGGTTTTCATCGACCGTAAAAGAAAACGAGCTCAGGGAAGATAAGAACGAATTCGCTTTCATCGATCAGGCGATTGAGAAGCTCATCACCAACAATATGGAGTTTCAGGAAAAACAGCAGGAACATCTATTTATTCGTCGACAGCAATTTCTGCAGAGCCTCTTGAGCGGAGATTATGTAGCGGATGGGAAAACGTGGGAGCAGGAAAGGCATCACTTTGGACTCTCGGATGGTCGTTTTATCGTGGCTCTGCTGGAGATCGATCACTATGTTCAATTTGGATTGACATATAATCAGAAGGATCAGTCCTTATTCAAGTTTGTTGTCAGCAGCGTAGCGGTTGAAATCGCTCAGCAAATCAGCCAGCAGGTCATTGTCGAGTGGATCACCAAAAATCAACTCGTGCTTCTGCTCAATTCTGGCAGTGGAAACGATCTCGAGCATCACTTGCTTCAGCTGTCCGAGCAGATCCGCGCTTGGATTGAGTCTCATCTGGACTTTACGGTTACTATCGGCATCGGAACGGCTGTTGAAGAGGTAGCTGGCATCAGCCGTTCTTTTGAGGAGGCGGCGGAGGCGGTAAGTCATAAGGTTACGCTCGGCGTCAATCAGATCATTGATGCGGTAGAAGTCAAGGGAAATACGTCGGGCGAGTGGTTCTTATATTTGCAGTTGATGCAGACCGCCGTTCGTCATCTTCGTATGGGCGAATTGGAGTGGAAAAACGACTTTGAGCAGTTGTTTAGCAACATGGTTGTGCATAGGCTGCAAAAGGACGATGTCGACCGATTGCTCCATTATTTCATTTTTCATTTGGAACGGGAGCTCGAAAGTTGGTTACCTGAAGCAGCGAAGTTTTGGAAGCAAACTGTAAAGCCTGAATTGCTTGAAACGCTCGATAAAAACGACACGTTGGCAGAGTTGGAGGATTGTTTTTGCCTTACGTTTGAGCAATTGACGGACCATCTTCTAGTGGCTGGACAAAATCGCAGGCACAACGTTCTGATGAAGGAGATTCGGGATTACGTAGCTGAGCATTTTACGGATCCTAACCTTTCGCTCACGCTGCTTAGCGACCTGTTTCAAGTCAATCCGAAATATTTAAGCCAATTGTTTAAAGAGGAAATCGGCGAAAATTTCAGTGATTTCGTGATCACGCTGCGAATCAACTACGCCAAAAAGCTGCTGAAGGAAACAAACGAGACCGTGCAGGATATATCTGAGAAAACAGGCTATGCCAATGCCATTTCGTTTAGCCGTATCTTTAAAAAGATGGTTGGGATCTCGCCGGGGCAATACCGGGAGCCATCCTGATGCCGCAAAGCGGAACGACGAAGGAAAGGATGTTATGAAAAGTGGAGGAAAGCAAAGAAAGTCAATTGCGGCTCAGCAGGGAAATCCGCATTCGTGTTTCTGAGTCGCTAAGTTTATCGGTGGAGCACGCGCTGCGTATCCTACTGAGAGATTGGTCCAATGTTATGCAGGCGTTTCCATCTTTGACAACGCAGGCGGAGGAGGCTGTGGACCTCGTCATCCGTTATGCTAGAGCGGAAGATGGCTGGGAGAACCGACCCGAAGCTTATGGCTTTCGGTTCCGTGGCGCCGATTGTCAGCAGACACATATGGAGATCATTGGAGTCGACGATCTGGGACTTATTTACGGCATTCTGGAGTTTAGCAGGCGATATTTAGGCATCGACCCGTTTTGGTTTTGGGCGGATCAGCCGATCAACAAGCTGCCCGAGCTTATTATCCCCATTGAGGATTACAATTCGCCTTTGCCTGTGATCAGATTCCGGGGCTGGTTCGTCAATGATGAGGTAAACCTCATCGGATGGAAGGAGCCGTATCCGCCTTCCCGTGAGGTGTGGGAGCCTGTTTTCGAGGCGCTGCTTCGCTGCGGGGGCAACATGGTCATTCCAGGAACGGATTTACCGAAGAGCGGCGTTCATGCCGAAGTTGCCGCTGAGATGGGCTTGTGGGTGACGCATCACCATGCCGAGCCGCTAGGGGCGGAGATGTTCCTGCGCGCGTATCCCGGACGGATCGCCAGTTACCAGCAGGAGCCAGAGCTGTTCGAAGCATTATGGCAGCAGGCGATCGATAAGCAAAAGGATAAAAACATCGTCTGGGTACTTTCATTCCGTGGGCAGGGCGACAGGCCGTTCTGGGAAAACGATCCTTCGTTTGATACGTCGGAAAAGCGCGGAGCGATGATCAGCAGGGTTGTCCAAAGGCAATACGATATGATCGGCGCTTCGGTAGAACGGCCGGTCTGTTGCGTGGCACTGTATGGGGAAATAGCGGAGCTATATAAAGGCGGCTATATTGACCTGCCGGAAGATGTGATCAAAATATGGGCGGATAACGGCTATGGCAAAATGGTTTCACGAAGACATGGCAGTATCAATCTCAGGGTGCCAGCGCTGCCTGAGCCGAGGGATACTGGAAAGCACGGCATCTATTATCACGTCACGTTTCATGACCTGCAGGCATCGAATCACCTGACGATGTTCCCAGGTTCGGCATCATTTATGAAGGAAGAAGTGGAGCAAGCGATCAAGGCTGGAGCAAACGAATATGTTCTGCTTAACTGTGGCAACATCCGTCCACATGTCTATATGTTGGATTTGATTCGAGAGCTGTGGTCAAAGGGGATGGTAGATACCCGTAAGCATTTGAATGAATTTGTCTGCAGGTATTTTCCCTCCCATCATGAGGAAATCGCTGAGCTGTACCGCTCGTATACGGAAGCAGCCATTCCATACGGCCCTCACGGGGATGATTTGGCGGGGGACGAGTTCTACCATCATCCTGCTAGGAAAATCGTCGGGCACTGGCTTCAGGGGAAGGGGCAGCAATCCCATCGAGGCTTAGTTTGGGCTACAGGAGAGGTACCATTTATCCAGCAGGTCTCTTTCTTTAAGAAGTGCTGCGAAGAGGGACTGGAAGGCTGGAATCAATGGCTGCACCGATGCGACGAGCTCTTGTCCAAGCTGAACAATGCGGAGGACCGACAGCGTGTCATCGATCAGCTTCGCTTTCACGGAATTCTGAACCGCACAGGCTGCGAGGGCTTCCTCTGGTTGTGCCGTGCGTACGAGGCGTACGTTGAGGGGCAGTATCCGCAGGCGTTTGTATATGCGTCACAGTCCATGTGGTGCTATCAAGAGGGAATTCAGGCGCTGCGGGAATCGGAGCAGGGCAAATGGGAAAACTTTTACAAGGCCGATTGGCTGACCAACATCGAGAGTACGGTCCAAAATGTGGACACGTTAAGACGGTTTCTTCGGATGCATGGAGATAGTCCGGACTTTTTCTTATGGTATAAGGAATTCCTCATGCCTGAAACGGAAAAACATATTTATTTGGAAAATACGCACCGTAATCCGCTCTCAGACGACGAACTGGCCGCCAAATTAAAGCGAAAATTTAGCGAATCATTTTAGGTGATTTTTCTTAGTTAATGGCAGCCCTATAATGGGCTGCCAATTATTTTTAGGTCGGTTGAAGCAAGTGTACGGGCAGGGACTCCAAACTCGAAGTCATCCAGCTTTTTTTTGTTTATGGGAAAAGTTAAGAATTAATATAAAAAGAACTGAAATAAACCTACTCCAATCAAAGAGGTGTATGGTAGAATATTCCCAATCCTGGTTGATACGTTTAGTGGAGGGTAGGTCAGTCTCATGCGTGGAAGTAATCTATGGGTGGTTTTCGGGAAAATCCGATCCTTATTTTCCAAAATCCGAATCATGCTTCTCTTCAGTTATTTCATTATTATTCTTATATGCATAGCATCGGTAGGAGCTATTTCCTTCTATATTTCTTATCGCTCCGTGTTGGAGCAGGTAGAGTCGTCAAGTTTTCAAATCGTTCGACAAATAGAAAAAAACATGGATAATGATTTTCAAAACAAACGGAACCTTCTGCTGGCCCCTTATTACAGTACGGAATATATAGATGGGATTAATGCTTATGCGACAATGGATGAACAGGATCAATTCCTGTTTAGGCAAAAGCTTGAAAACTTATTTCTGAAAAGCTTCAACATCACACCAATCAGGGATTTTATCCGATTTCAAATTTATTACAGTAACGGAGAAATGTTGAATGCATCGGATAATCAGAAGTCTTGGAATGCCGAAGAAGTGCAGCAATCCGACTGGTTCCGCAAGACGGTAGACAATGATGGCCGTGTGCATTTTAACGGTCCGACTAAGGAAGCGATTTCTGGAAGCGATAATACCGCTTATTCATCGTCCATATTAATTCGAGATTTTGCTAATCCCGACTATTTTATTGTTGTACGCGCGGAATACAATGCTGAATTGTTTCATCTAATTGGTCAGAATGATAGTCTTTCCACGAACAGCAAATTGCTTGTTTTAGATCAAAATAATCAACCCATATACGCCTCTTTTGAGCAGTCTGAGCCTGTTCTCCCTAAAGAGATACTATCACGTATCACAAACGGCAGTGGAAAGTTCTGGTATGGTGGCGAGCAGGACAACTTGCTTGTTACGTATACACAGTCGGATTATTCCAATTGGAAAGTCGTACTTGTTATGCCTAAGAAGGAAATATTCGGTTCTCTGGATCGAATCAAAACGGCAACACTACTTACAGCGCTGATAGCCTTTTTAGTCACTATTTTTATTTCCTTTTTGTTCGGACAACGAATTACTAATCCAATACTGGACTTATATAAAACGATCAATCGAGTGAAAAGAGGCGACTTCTCGGTTCGTGTCCAAGTTACGAGAAGCGATGAAATCGGAAGAATCGCGATGAACTTTAATGACATGCAGGTAGAACTTCAAAAGCTAATAGAATCCAAATATATATACCAAATTAAGCTTCAGCAAGTCGAGCTTGCTATGCTCTATTCACAAATTAATCCGCATTTTCTATACAATACGTTAGATAGCATTAAGGCAATGGCCGATTATTATGAGGTCGAGAAAATCGGAGACATGGCTCAGTCACTAGCAGATATGTTCCGCTACAATATCAAAAATAAGGATGAAATGGTTACCCTACGTGAAGAGTTGGAACAAATTGATTCTTATATGAAGATTCAGGGAATCCGTTTCGAGGACAAAATTACCTATATCCAGGAAATTGAGGACGAGTTGCTCGATTACCCGCTGTTGAAAATGACGCTGCAGCCTATTGTGGAGAATGCCGTGTTCCATGGCGTGGAGCCGAAGATTGGGAAAAGCACGATTCGATTGATTGCTCTCAAAGAAGGTGAATCTTTACTCATTACAGTAAGTGATGATGGGGTCGGTATTTCGGCAGAGAGACTGAAGGCGTTGAGAAACGAGCTGAAAAAGCAGCGATTGTCAGAAGATATGCCTGTTTCTGCTGCGGGCGGAGGCATTGGTATTCGCAATGTGTACGCCAGGTATGCAATCCGTTTAGGCGAGCAATTCGAATGTAAAATAGAGAGTGAAGCGGGAAAAGGGACCCGTGTAACCCTCATGATTTCATCATGGAACTTGTTGAGGACGAATAATTAAAACTCTTAGGGTAAGAAAATTAAACATTTTTAGTCGAAATCGTGAATAGTGTCATGGAAAGCGTTTTCATATAATTATCTTGTAAGCGATTCCTAAAGGAGGGTACTACAAAAAATGAGAAAAATGAAAACGGCTTTGTCCATGTTAACGGTTTGTCTGGCAGCTAGTTCATTTACAGGATGCAGTAGTAACAGTGGCACTATAGGAACACCAGAAGCAAGCAAATCAGCGGCAGCGACGAACACGCCAATTAGCACAGCAGCTCCGACGAAAGATCCTGTCACTCTTACGTTTGTAATTCCCAATACAGTGGATGCTGTTCCTTTTAACAAAATATTCGAAGCTTATCAAAAGCAAACTGGCAATAAGGTCGAATTACAAGCTTTACCTGGTGGGGACTTCGATAATATGATGAAAACGCGGTTTTCAACAGGCGATTTCCCTGATTTATTTTTGATGCAGCCAGGTACGAAGCAGAACGTCAAATTAAGGGCCGAGGAAACGCTTCATGAATGGAGTGCAGATACAACTGTATGGGATCGAATCATTCCATCGATGAAAGAATTCCAAACAACGCCGGACAAAAAGATATATGGGGTTCCATTCGGGGCTACGGGGATGATGGGGGTTTATTACAACAAAGATGTATTTGGTAAGGTTGGCGTTCAGCCGCCTAAAAACTATGCAGATTTAATTGAGACAGCCAAGAAGATAAAAGCTACAGGCGTGACACCTTTCTATGAAGGAGTGAAGGATGGATGGCCGGCGCAAATCTTTTATTTGACAGGTTGGGTATCGGGCGTAGATCCGGCTATTGGCGATGAAGGCGTTCAGAAACTGGAAAAAAATCAACTCGGTCTTGCGGATATTCCGCAGGTGAAAGATTTATTTGCAAAGCAGAAAGAATTGAAAGATCTCGGCTTATATCAAGATAATTTGATGGCGGGAACGTATGACGAAATGCAAAGCAAGATAGGTGATGGTAAAGTAGCCATGGTGTTTATGCTCGATGGTATTATTCCACAACTGGAGAAAAAATTCAGCAAAGATTTTGTGAAAGATCACATGGGGTTCTTTCCATTCCCTTCGGCGAATGATGCAGGTACAGCGTTGATCACGCCTCCGAACCAATTAATGGTGCCTGAGAAAGCGAAACATTCGAAAGAGGCTGTCGATTTGATCAAGTTCATGGTTACTCCGGATATGGTCAATTTGTACTACCAAATAGCGCCTGGTATTCCGATCTTTAAAGATGCTAAAAGTGAATTGTATCCTGTGCAACAAACGGTAAAAGGCTTAATTGATACTGGAAAAGCAAAAATCAACGTCCAAAACCGTCTAACGCCAACATTTGCTGATTTCCAAAAAACGCTGCAAAACTTCTTCATTAATGGCAATGTAGATGCGGCAGTAAAGGAATTCGATGCCAATTATAAAAAAGACGGTAAGTCCAAACGTTTAGCAGGATTCGAATAACGCCAATTTTAAGGAGGGGGAGGCATTGGGGAAAAGCAAGTATCCACTCTATTTTTCATTTCCTGCTCTGGCTGTTTTTCTGGTGTTTTTTATAACTCCAACCCTCATTGGGTTTTATTACAGCTTCACCGATTGGAACATCAATGCCAAGGATATTCGGTTTATAGGCTTTCAAAACTATGCGGCGATCTTTCAAGAGCCGAGACTTACAACCGCTTTGTTCAATACGTTAATCTTTGCGGCTGCTGTAACGGTACTGCAGAACGTATGTGGTCTTGGCTTAGCGCTCATTCTCAATGAAGCTCTTGTGCTGCGCAATGTGCTGCGGATGATATTTTTCCTTCCTTATGTGATAGCTCCGATCATCATTGGTTATATTTTTCGTGCTATTTATCATCCTGAGCATGGGATTGTGAATCAGATTCTTGAGCAGGTTGGGCTTGCCGCACTTGCGCATGATTGGCTGAACGATCCGAAGTATGCGCTGTTTTCCATTATTGTGACGGATATATGGCGTGTAGCTGGATTTTCTATGGTCGTCTATTTGGCGGGACTTCAGTTCATTCCGAAAGATTTAACGGAAAGCGCTTCGATGGATGGAGCGCAATACTGGAGTCGGTTCCGACATATTATTTTCCCGCTGCTGGCACCAGCTTTTACCGTTAATGTATTACTTTCCATGATTGGTTCTATGAAAGTGTTTGAAATGGTTATGGTACTTACAGAAGGTGGACCGGGATATACGACAGAAGTGTTTTACACCTATATTCGCAGTATGTTCAGTTCAGGAGAGTTCGGTTATGCGACAACGGTTAACGTCGTGTTGTTCATCTTAGTTACTTGTATCGGTGTGCCGGTACTGATGAGGATGAAGAAACGGGAGGTGGAGATGTGAGACAACGGCGCAACATGCTTATTGTGCTCGAATTGGTGGCTATCTGTTTGGCACTGATGATCCTCATCCCCTTTCTGATGATCCTCGTCAACTCGTTCAAAGATATCCGCGAATCAGCGCTGTTTGGTTTATCCCTCCCCCGAGAGTGGCACTTCAGCAATTATAAGGAAATCTTTGTTCAGGCGCATATTGTACGCGGGTTCATGAACAGCTTCCTGATTTCGGGCTGCGTGGTGCTTTCAGTTAATGTGTTTGCATCTATGGCTGCTTTCATTATTCAACGAAGAGACGACCGTTTTTTGCGTACGGCGTACTATTTATTCATCATGGGCCTAATCGTGCCTGTTTCCATCGTACCGACCATCAAGCTAATGGGTGATTTGCACATTCGAGGAACGTACTTCAGCCTAATCATGTACTACACGGCCGTATTGCTCCCCTTTGCAGTATTTCTGCTAGTAGGATTCATGAAGTCAATCCCACGAGAGCTGGACGAAGCGGCGCTTCTGGAGGGCTGCGGTTATTTCCGATTGTATGTTCAAATCATTCTTCCGCTCATTATTACTGTGCTTGTAACGGTCGCGATCGTTGTCATGGTATCGGTTTGGAACGATTTTTTCGGCCCTTTCTATTTGATGACAGACAGCACGAAGTGGACGATTGTGCTCCAAATTTTTAATTTTGTTACGATGTACAGCACGAATTGGGGCGTTGTGTTCGCTTTTATGGTCGTCGTCGTAGCTCCGATATTACTTATTTATTTGTTTCTGCAAAGGTACATTATTGATGGTTTGACTGCTGGTTCTCTGAAGGGATAACAATAGGTGTAATCAAGTATCGGGAGGGTTTGGTCCATGCGAAAGGTAGTCATTGTCGACGATGAAATATGGATCCGCAGAGGACTTATTCAATCTATACCCTGGGATCGTTTCGGTCTCAGGCTTGTTGGAGAGGCAGGAGACGGGGAAGAGGCGCACACGATCGCTCTTGCCGAGAAACCGGATCTTCTTTTTCTGGATATGCGAATGCCTGGACTGGACGGCAAACAACTGCTCGGAATGCTGCATCGTGATTTACCGGATTTATTAACGATCGTCGTAAGCGGGTATTCCGACTTTGAATATACGAAAGAAGCTATCCGACAGAAAGCATTTGATTATTTATTGAAACCAGTTAAAAAAGATGAGCTAGTCTCTGTGCTGGAGAGGGCAGTAGCAAAGATGAAACAGCAGGAAAAAAAGAAGAGCACATGGCAGTTTGACAGTAAGGAAGACTGGCTTCAACGAGTTTTGTACCATGCGGTCACAGATGTAGAAGCTCATGAGAATGAGGAAGAAATTCCTCTTCCTGAAGGTTGGTCTTGCGGCGAAACCTATGTGATGGTCGGGCAGCGCGATACATTTCGAGATGGATGCGAGTCAAACAAACTTGTTGGGCAACTGCGGGAACTGTTAAACCGGAACAAACCATTCTTGTTCGGGGGAGAATGGAACTTCGTCGTAACAACCTCACCGGAAGCAAATTGGGAATTCGTTATCACTATCGTCGGTGAGCGACTGCAGTTAGAGGAAATGAATAAACTATGTCAGCTCATCCAAAGGTTGCTCAAACAATTGGAAATGGGCAGCTACAGCTTGGGCATCGGCTTGAAAAAAAAGGATGCCCACTATTTACGGCGTGCTTATCTGGAGGCCGGGCAAGCACTGAAAAAGAAAAGGCTGGGTGTGTCAGGTACCGTCCTTTGGGCTGATAATGACATGAGTAAGCAACGGGTTAATTATCCTCAGGAGAAGGAAAATGCTTTTCTCCGTTCCCTTCAAATGGGCAATAAGGAAGGGGCTCAGCAAGAATCAGACATGCTGTTTGCCGCAATTAGTGAGGATTCAATGACTGTAGATCATTTACAGAGGAGCGCCTTTTTGCTCGTCCACTCTATCGAGAAACAGCTTCGAGGAACGGAAAATCGGCTAGAGGAAGTATGCGGTAAAAATCCGCAGATGTATACAGAGATGATCCAGCACCGGAACGATGCGGCATCCGTAAAACGGATTTTCGATGAAGAGATCATTCCCTCTGTGCTCGCGTACTACAAACGTTCGCGTGAAAAGCAGGGCAAGAAGATTGTCCGTATGATTCAGAATATGATAGAAAATAACTATGATCAGCCGCTTTCCCTTCATCAGATTGCTGAAAGTCATTACATGAACACGGATTATGTAAGCCGTTTATTTAAAAAAACGACAGGTCACAATTTTGTTGATTATATGACGGATTTCCGGATTAATAAATCGAAAGAACTGATGAAATTGTCTACCTATAAAAATTACGAGATTGCGCAAATGGTTGGCTACGAGGACTACCGATATTTTAGTCAAATCTTTAAGAAAAAAACAGGCATGACCATTGGTAAATATCGGATAGCCGCCGAAACTGCTAATCATTGATGACTAAGGAGTGAATGTAGATGGTAAGACGACTTATTCCCGATACTCTGATGCTGGAAGAACGAGCAGGACATGCTATTAATGCCATGGTGGGGATGGCTGACAAGGATCACAATTATATTCCGTTCTTTAATGCGGATCTGTTACACAAGCCTGCTTTTATGACACATGGTGATTGGGATTACGGCTCTTCGCATGGCAGGATGATCGATGGATTGATTCTTGCAAGACATATGTCGGGGGAAACATTCGGTAAGGATGTAGAGGAGCATTACCGTGCTAACTTGCTCTCCTTCTTTAAAGAGGATGGCATGAGCTACCGCCAAATTAATCCCTCCCGTAATTGGGAGCCAAACGCTAATCTGATCGATCAACGTGCCGTTATTTTATCTTTGACGACATGGTTTATGGAAACAGGTGACCCGAAAGTAAAGGAAGCAGCAGACCGTCATGTGGCAGCGCTGAAAAGAATTGCTATCAAAGAGCGCGATGTGTGGTACTATCCGGCATCCGAATACAAAGAAACAGGTTGGCCTTCCGCCAATGGCGTGCAGCTGAGGCTCGCTCCAGATCCGGCTGCGTTCTGTGGCCGATTGGTCATGCCGCTCTTGAAATATCACGAATTGACAGGGAATCAGGATGCTTATGATTTGTGTCAGTTTTTCACGGCTCTGATCATAGAGCGCAGCGGCGTCTTTCATCCGGATGGCAGCTTTAACGATTCGTTGGCTTACCGCAGCGGTCATTTCCATACGCGTCTGGGCACACTCGATGCAATTGCCCGATTCGGTACCTTCACGGGCGATGCGGCGATGATCAGTTGGGTGAAGAAGTGCTACGATTGGGCGCTAACCAAATGCACGGCGTTTGGCTGGACGCCTGGAGATTTGCATGAACAAGCTTATGAGCATGAAACTTGCTCCCTTGTGGATTTGATTGCGACAGGAATAACCCTGGCTAAGAGCGGTTACGTGGAGTACTGGGGAACGGTAGAGCGCTTCCTGCGCAACCATTTGACGGAATCACAGCTTCTGGATTTGGATTGGGTTGAACAGACAGATGATAAATCGAATGACATTCCAGCTAACAAGTCATTTTACAAAGTGGCCGAGCGTACACGGGGATCTTTTGCCGGCTATTCAGCTCCTAACGATTTCATAAGCGATGTAAATGAAGGCCGGGGACATACGAGCGATTTGCAATTATGCTGTCTCGGTTCAGGCACGCGCGGACTGTTCATGGGCTGGAGCAACAGCATCACCGAGAAAAATGGGGCAATCAGCATCAACTTCCTCCTGAACCGAGGCTCCAAATGGCTTGATGTGAGCAGTTATTTGCCGCATGAAGGCAAAGTCATTATTGATGTTCATATGGATGTGCCACGACTTCAAATTCGGATTCCGGAATGGGCCGGTTTTACGAAAATCCGCTTTACTCGCGAGGTTCATGGTCAGGTTACGGAAGGAAAAGGTAGCGAGGAGAGCAGATGGGTCAATAAGCATTTCCTACTGCTAGGTCCAGCAACTGCCGGGGAAAAAATTACGGTAACTTTCCCTCTCAGCTTCCGCAAAACATTGGAAAACGCCGTGGGTCAGACGTTCGAAGCGGAATGGCGCGGTGATGATGTCGTGAATATTACGCCAAAAGGCGAGAAGAAGCCGCTCTACAGTGGTCGTAAAGTATACAATGAGGCACCGATGCGTGAAGGCGATTACCGCAGGTTGGAGAAAGAATTTGTGTGGTAGAGGTTGTATTTTAGAGGAGGAAGAATGATGAAGACTGTTGTAGCTGTCTATACCGGCCAAGGTTTGGCCGACCCGCTCAAAGCGGTGTTTAAGGAACTGCTCCCGGATTGCAGGCTTGTGAACATTATCGATGATAGCCTGATTGGCGATGTGGTGCAAGCAGGGCATGTTCCGCCGGGAGTGGCACGAAGATTAATCCAGTATTTTCATCATGGAGAAGAAATTGGAGCCGATGTGATCCTGAATACATGCTCCTCCGTAGGCGAAGTTGTTGATGATGCGCGCCGACTCATCGGTGTACCCATTGTGAAAATTGATGAATCCATGGCAGCAGCGGCTGTTAGCTATGATCGTATCGCAGTGCTGGCGACTCTGCCATCAACATTAGAACCTACGATGCGGCTCATACAGAAGCAAGCAGAGGCAGCTGACCGACAAGTGACGCTCGTCAATGGACTTGCTGAAGGCGCATTTGATGCGCTTGTTGGCGGTAAACCTGAGGAACACGACCGCATTTTGTTGGAGACGGCAAAGCGGATTGCAGATGCGGCTGACGTGCTTGTACTAGCACAGGGTTCGATGGCACGCATGGAACAGAAACTCAAAGAATTAACCGGTAAACCGGTGCTCTCTTCTCCTCGAATGGGCGTTGAAGCAGTTAAAGCTTTGCTGGAAAAAGCATAACAGTAGCAAGCATAGCAGAGGGGAGAGGCAGGATGAATCAAGAACGTGTTAGGGCTACCTATCTGGTAGAAACGCCATATTCTTTAGAACGTGCAGCAGCGACGATTGCTGGGGAACAATCAACGGGTACCTTTACATCTGTCCCAGGGGAAACGGATGAATTAAAAGCGAAGTACGGCGCAATTGTTGAACATATAGAACAGCTTGCAGAAGTAGATATACCTTCCTTACCGGGAGCGAAGCCGCCCGCTGGGCATGACGGCAAGTACCGTCAAGGGCGCGTAACGGTCTCATTTCCGCTGCATAATTTTGGCCCTTCGATTCCTAACTTGCTTGCAGCGGTAGCCGGAAATCTGTATGAACTCCAGGAACTCTCAGGACTACGTCTATTGGATCTGGATTTACCGCAATCGTTTACGACCCGCTATCCTGGACCGAAGTTTGGCATTGCAGGCACTAGAAAGCTGACTGGGGTGTATGATCGACCCATTCTAGGCACAATTATTAAGCCCAGTATAGGGTTATCTACGGAACAATTGTCAGAACTCGTAAAGAAGCTTGCTCTAGCAGGGATGGATTTTATCAAAGATGACGAGTTGAATGCAAATCCTCCGTGTGCTCCCTTGGAGCAAAAAGTAAAAGCGGTTATGGAAGCCGTCGAACGAGCTGCGGACGCTACCGGTAAGAAGCTGATGTATGCTTTTAATATTACAGGTGACATTGACGAGCTTCGCCGAAATCATGATCTCGTCGTGAAATCAGGAGGCACATGCGTTATGGTCAGCATATTGAGTGTGGGACTGAGCGGCCTTGCTTACTTGAACCAGTACAGTGAAGTGCCGATTCATGGTCATCGTAATCAATGGGGGATGCTGACAAGGAGCCCCCTGCTCGGCATAGAATTTACCGCATATCAAAAGTTATGCCGTCTGGCAGGTGCCGACCATCTTCATGTCAATGGCTTTAACAGCAAATTCTATGAAAGCAACGAATCCGTATTGCGTTCTATTCAAGCTTGCACATCGCCGTTATTAGGCGGGTATCATTCGATGCCTGTCATTTCGTCTATGCAGTGGGCGGGGACAGCTCCAGTCACCTATGAGGCTACACGTTCCGTTGATGTGATGCACTTGGCCGGTGGCGGCATGCTCGCACATCCAGATGGTCCAGCAGCAGGATTTGAGAGCATGAAGCTCGGCTGGGAGGCCGCTGTACAAGGATTTTCTCTTGACAGCTATGCTAAGCAGCACCCGCCGCTTCAACGTGCGATAGAGAAATACGGGAGAGGTTGAAGCGCCTATGAACGGGATGAAGCTAGTCGATAATCAGGATGAGGCTCAAGATCAGATTAAGCGATTGTTATGTTATTATGGTGACGATTTTACCGGGTCAACTGATGTACTCGAAGCTTTGTTTCAGGCAGGGTTGAAAACGATCTTGTTTCTGGAGCCACCTTCACCGGAAATGCTGCGGGAGCAGTTTCGAGACGTGGATTGTTATGGGGTGGCGGGTGTGGGACGGTCTTTATCACCTGGAGAGATGGAGAAGGAATTACGTCCGTTGTTTACAACGATGAAGATGACCGGAGCGGTTGTTGTGCATTATAAGATATGCTCAACGTTTGATTCTTCACCTGATATCGGAAGTATCGGAAAAGCGATGGAGATCGGCAGGGATGTATTCGGTGGACGTTATGTGCCTTTATTAGTGGGCGTGCCCTATTTACGAAGGTATACACTCTTTGGCAATCATTTTGCGGCAGCAGGAGAGCGCATACATAGGCTCGACCGCCATCCTACGATGTCGCAGCATCCCGTGACTCCGATGGTAGAAGCGGATATACGGAAGCATTTGCAAAAGCAAACGAAAATGCAAACTTCATTGTTTGATATTTTAGCGCTTGAAGGACCCGATGTAGAGGTGCATGGGAAATTAGAGCAATTAATTGAAAACGAACGGCCTGATGTCGTGTTATTCGATGTTCTGGATGAGCCTCGATTAGAAAAAGTAGGCCGTTCGATCTGGCAGGAAGCGAATGATGGCGAGGGATTGTTTGTAGTCGGCTCATCAGGTGTTGAATACGCGCTCAATGCTTGCTGGAAAGCAGATGGTATCTTAGCACCCGCAGAGCAAGATGTAGTTGCGGTTGAATCTGTCGATCGTCTTTTAGTGGTGTCGGGCAGCTGCTCACCAGTTACAGATAAACAAATTCAGCGTGCTTTGGAGGCAGGATTCACCGGAATTCGGGTTCCGATGAATGAATTGATCCAACCGGAGCTGGCTCAGGAAGCGCAGTTGCGATTGCAGCAAGAGGCGCGATCGGTGCTGGAGAGCGGTCGAAGTGTGGTACTGTATACAGCCTCGGGACCACAAGACCAGACGATTGCTCTCATTCGTGAAACGCTTGCTGCACAAGGGCTTAAGGCCGAAGACAGCGGGCGTCTGCTGGGCAAGGCGCTTGGTATGCTGACCAGAGAATTAGTGGTAGAGACAGGTCTTTCTCGCATTCTTATCGCTGGCGGGGATACATCAGGCTATATAACCCGTGAGTTGGGTATTTATGCACTAGCCTGTAAGGCGGCGCTGGAGCCTGGTGGACCTTTATGCCGTGCATATTCGACAGAGGCGCAGTTTGACGGTCTGGAGCTTGTACTGAAAGGCGGGCAAGTCGGTGGTGAGAATTTTTTTGAGAAGGTAAGAGTTGGCACGTCATTGTAAAAATTGTGCATGGCTATGCGGTATGACGTTCGGGTGGCGAAGGTCGTGGTATTGCATAAATACTTGGGAGGTATTCATGGATAAAATTTGGTTTCGGCAGCCGGCTGCCGAATGGAACGAAGCGCTGCCGATTGGGAATGGCAGGCTGGGGGGCATGATTTTTGGCAAGGTTGCCAAGGAAAAAATTCAGCTGAACGAGGATTCGGTTTGGTATGGGGGACCGAAGGAACGCGACAATCCGGATGCCCTGCAGCATCTTCCGCAAATCCGTCAATGGATCGCGGAAGGGCAAATCCGCAAAGCGGAGCAGCTTGCGGTAATGGCGCTTTCTGGCGTCCCGGAGGGGCAGCGCCACTATATGCCGCTCGCCGATTTGACGCTGGCGTTTACCGGTCACGAAGATGAGGTCGAAGATTATCTGAGGGAGCTTGACTTAAGTACTGGCATCGCATCCGTATCTTACCGAACGGGCGGTGTTCGTTATAAACGCGAGATGCTTTCAAGTCACATCGATCAGGTGTTGGCGGTTCGGCTGGAGGCTGACAGGCCTGGCGCCTTATCGTTAACCGCGCGTCTGATGCGGGGCGAGAAAAATAAGTATGTAGAACAAATAGGCAGGCTGTCCGATCACAGTATTGCGATCCGAGGCAATTGCGGCGGCGGTGGGTCCGAATTTTGTGCCGTATTGTTTGCGGAGGCTCAAGGAGGCGCCGTCAGCGTTATCGGTGAACATTTGATCGTGGATCGAGCCGACAGTTTGACACTCTACATAGCGGCAGCCACCTCATTCCGTTACGAAGATCCGGAGGCAGTATGCGTCAGACGGGTAGAGGAAGCGGTATCGAAAACGTACCCGCGGTTGAAGGACGACCATCAGGAAGACTTCGGACGTCTGTTTGACCGAGTTTCCTTTAAGCTGGAACCCCCTTCGGAAGAAGCTAAGGATTTACCAACAGATAAGAGGCTTGAGCGGGTTCGCGAGGGCGGCGAAGATTCAGGGATCATCCCGCTCTATTTTCAATATGGTCGGTATTTGCTCATATCCAGCAGCCGTCCAGGCTCCTTGCCTGCCAACTTGCAGGGTATTTGGAATGATAAAATTGAGCCGCCGTGGGACAGCAAATATACGATCAATATTAATGCTCAGATGAATTATTGGCCTGCGGAAACATGTAATTTGTCGGAGTGCCACGAGCCACTGTTCGACCTGATCGAGCGGATGCGCGAGCGCGGACGGAAGACCGCACAAATCATGTACGGCTGCCGAGGATTCGTTGCGCATCACAATACGGATATTTGGGGCGATACTTCTCCGCAGGACATATATATTCCGGCAACGTACTGGCCGATGGGCGCTGCATGGCTTTGTTTGCACCTGTGGGAGCATTTCGAATTTGGCGGCGACCGCGAATTTTTGCTGCGAGCTTATGAAACGATGAAAGAATCGGCATTGTTCTTTCTTGACTATTTAATAGAAACTCCGGACGGCAGGCTGGTGACCTGCCCATCCGTATCGCCGGAAAATACGTACGTGCTGCCAAATGGGGAAAGAGGCTGCCTCACTATGGGCCCGGCGATGGATAATCAAATCTTACATGCTTTGTTCTCAGGATGTATTCGGGCAAGCGAATTGTTGGAAGCGGATGAAGCGCTGCGGGAAGAGTGGATTCATGTCCGCAGTCGGCTTCCGGAGCCGAAAATCGGCCGTTACGGCCAACTGCAGGAATGGCTCGAGGATTACGAAGAGAAGAAGGCCGGACACCGGCATATTTCCCATCTGTTCGGACTTCATCCCGGCAGTCAAATTAACGTTCGGGAAACACCGGCATTGGCCGAGGCAGCGCGCAAAACGTTGGAGCGCAGACTTGCACACGGAGGCGGGCATACCGGTTGGAGCCGGGCGTGGATCATCAATTTCTGGGCTCGTCTGGAAGACGGAGAGGCCGCATATGAGAACGTCATGGCTCTGCTAAGCAAATCGACACTGCCGAATCTGCTTGATAACCACCCTCCGTTTCAAATCGATGGCAACTTCGGGGGAACTGCGGGCATCGCCGAAATGCTGCTGCAAAGCCATGCCGGAGAACTTCACTTGCTGCCGGCGCTGCCAATGGCATGGTCGGACGGAGAAGTGAAGGGACTGAGGGCACGAGGGGGCTTTGAGGTGGATATCAAATGGAGGAGCGGAAAACTCGAAACGGCCGAGGTACGATCGCAGCTCGGTGGTATTTGTCGTCTTCGAACGAGTGTCGAAGTTCGTATAGTTGGAACTGAACTCTTAAAAGATTATTCGCTATTGGATCAAGTGGTGTGGTTTAAGACGGTCCCCGGAATGGCTTATGTCATCGAGTCGGTCTAAATCGTGATCCTATGTAAGTAGAAAAAGAGCTGTCCACCTTGTAGTCCTACACTGGTCGAAAGCTCTTTTTTTTGTTGTTGAAGGTTCCCAAAAGTAATATAACGGTTGAAATTGCCCATTTGAAGCGAAATCGACACGAAACATTGTACTTTTGAGACTGTCGATCAATATAAGTCTCAAAAAAGCTTTTTAAATATGTCGAATTAATTGATTTTCAGCGAGATTTATAGAATAAGAGCCTCTTTGTAAGGTTGTTTTTCATCGTTCCAGATGCTTGGGAAAGCGGAAGCGGGTTTGTAACGATGTTTTTCAATCTTACAGACGAGAAAAGAGCGGACCTGTAAAATGTTATATTTCGCTATTAAAACAGTACTGTCCCGAAGATACGCGAAGGACGGCATACCCGGCTTCATAACCGATGATCTCGACGCACGGTACTTTCTCAATCATAGATCCGTTTTCTGTAATCGCGTCCATGGATATCGCCGGGACGTATACATCTCCTGAACAGTTTGCAGGAATGACCACGTTTAACGTCAACTGATTATGATCAGTTCGCTTCCAAACTACACGCAAACATCCAATTGGCAGCTGGTGCTCAGCCTTGACTTCTTCCAATCCTTGGGGGAATGCCGGTTTAATCGTCACCTTATAACTTTCAAAGTCAGGGTCATATCGATAATCGATTCCAGCCAAACCGGCGTATAACCATTCCTCCAAGTGACCGAGCATAAAATGGTTTTGCGATTTGCCAACGGTCGGACCGTCCCACGCTTCCGTCAACGTCGTCGCACCGTGTGCGATTTGATATCCGTAGCTCGGATGATCAGTTTGTCGAGTCATTTCGTAGATGATGTCCGAACGGCCATTCAGCGCGAGTGCAAGCAGCACATAACGATGCCCGACATCGCCCGCTGTCGTATGATAACCATGCAGACGAATGTCTTCGATCACTCGGGATAGTACGGTTTCCTTATACGGCTCATCGACAAGCCCCAATACAAGCGGCATGGCGTTCGAGGTTTGACTGCCTGTCGCATAACGGGATGTTTCCCGTTCAAAAAATGCGTCATTAAACGCCGATTTGATCTTCTCCCGCAGGGCTGCGTAGTTGACGGCGTCCTGGCTGTTGTTTAACAAGCTTGCGATTTGTGCGAAAATATCTACGATATGGTAAAACATCGCTGTTTCAGTATGAGAGACTGGTGTCTTTTGTGCGAACCCGGGTCCTTTTTCCCCGACATCATACCAATCACCAAGCCCTTGACTGACGATTAAATGATCGGAGCCTTCTGTCACGTAATCGATGTACGCTTTCATACCCTCATAATGCTCGGCCAAAATCCGAGTGTTGCCGTACATACGAAATAGGTTCCATCCTGTCAGCACATACGCACCGCCCCACGAAACGGAATCGCGGAAACAGCGCCACTTATCGGAAAACACGACATATTCGGGTGCCGTCGTTGGCACCATCCCACTGGGCAGTTGGGCATCTCTGATGTCTTCCATCGTTTTCGTTAACAAGGGTTCAATCTGATAATTGAATGCTACGGCAGAGCCCATCAGATGGACTTGTTCCAACCATCCGAGCTTTTCTCGATGGGGACAATCCGTAAACAGGCTTTTCATGTTGCTAAGAATCGCTTGATTAATAATCTTGTGCGTCCGGTTCAGCATAGTATCCGAGCTTTCGAACCTTCCTAAAAATTTCGTATCTGGGTAGATCATCTGTCCTTCAATGGTGACAAGAACGGGGTAATCCGTAGGGGACCCGGACGAATCTGCGGGAATAGCGCTTTCGATTTGTACATAACGAAAACCGTAATAGCTGAACCGAGGCGACCAGATTTCTTCTCCGTTTCCTTTCAGGATGTAGGAAAATCTGTATGGGGAACCGGTCCATTTTTGATTGGCCGTACCGTCATCCTTCAATAGTTCTGCTGGGGATAGGGTGATCTTGGAACCTTCCTGACCAACAACGGATATTTCAACCCATCCTGAAAAGTTTTGCCCGAAATCGGCGACATACACGCCTGGTGTAGGTTGCGATATGCTCACTGGTTTGAAGGTCTGCATGACTTTCAAAGGAGAAAGCGCTTGTGATTTCAGCTTTCCAACAGGCGGGGCAACCTCGGCAGCGTATCCCCAGGCTTCGCGTTCCGTGAAACCGGGCAAATCCCAACCCGCTTGCACACGGCGTGCGTCAAAGTCCTCGCCTCCATATATGCATGAAAAGGTGATCGGTCCCGCAGAGGTTTCCCAGTCCTGATTACTGGCAATCGTGACGGTCGTTCCATCGGTATGCGTGATTTCGAGCTGGATCAGACATCTCGGGGTACCAAAGGAATGTTTGAATTTGCTGTAACGGCCGCCCGTCACGTTGAAAAATCCATTCCCGAGCATAACGCCCACCGCGTTAGCGCCATTTTTCACTTCGTCAGTCACATCGTAAACGCAGTAGAGACAAGTTTTGTCAAAGTTAGTCCATCCGGGCGTAAGCACATGATCGCTGACCTTGTTTCCGTTTAACCGAAGCTCGTATTGTCCCAAACCGCATATGTAAGCTCTTGCTCTTTCCACAGATTTATCTAGGTTGAATTCATATCGGAACAAAGGAAGCGAAGCACGTTCCTGCGGCTCTCCGTCAGGTTCACCAATCCAACGGGCTGCCCAATCATTCTCGTTTAAAAGTCCCATTTCCCACCATGATACCGGACTTTCCGACATCTGATCGTTTTGATCCCAAAACTGAAGCTTCCAATAGTAGCGAGTGCGGGACTGTAGCGGAGGGCCTTCATATAGAATATGTACGTTTTTCCTGCTGGCCATTTTCCCGCTATCCCATAGGAAGCGCTGCACACATTCCTCTTCGGTTGACACCACGATCCGGTAGGCTGTTTGCATTTGTGAGCGAATGAGACCGGATTTGTAGCTCCAGCCGAAAGCAGGGCGTGTGACATCGACCCCAATAGGGCATATTTTGCTTTCAACAAACATTTCATCCAGGTGCATCGGTTTGAGTCTCCTTTTAACCATCCTCTAATAGGAATTCATTGACGAAAGACATCTTGCGAGGCGGCCACACTAATCGTTCGGAACTCTTTACCGTAATTTTTTGTCGGATCGCCATCCTTATAGGGTCTGCAGGAGCAATAGAAGTGATATAGCACGCCATTATGCGTAATGACGGAAGGCTTATGGGCAAAAATGGAGTCGATGGTTCCCTCTTCTCCAACGCGAATGATCGGATCGGGATATTTGTCCCAATGTAAAAGATCCTTCGAAAGCGCAATCCCTTCTTGTGCTTGCTTGTAATTATAGCCAAAGAAATACATAACCCATTGGTCTTTATCCTGTAAAACACAAGGGTCGCTGACAAAACCAGAGTCCCATCTTTCCGGAGAGACACATAATATGGGGTTTTGCTCGTATCTTTGCCAATGCATCAGGTCAGTGGAGAGAGCAACGCCTGTCTGTTCGATCCATTTCCCCTTATTCGTGTTTTTGGCATTATAAAACAAATAGAAAGTGTCTTTATGTTCAATTAGGCATTCCTTGTATAAACCGCCTTTTTCCCAATCCGCACCTGCCTCCGGGGTTAGAATCGGATCAGAGTATCTGTGCCACTCCAGCAGCTGTTCATCTTCCGTCCATGCGATTCCGATTTTTGCCGAACCTTCTTCGTACCCGAACTCAGGATAGGCGTGATAGAGCAGCCAGTATTTGTTGTTCCATTTCTTGAGCAATGGTGGAGCATCGATCTGATTTTCCTTCAAGATCCATGTTCCTGCTATATTTTTCGAATCCCAGCCTGAACCTTCATCTCGTCGTAAAATCACACTTAGGTGATCCCAGTGTAACAGGTCTTTGCTTGTGGCCAAGGCTGTTTGATAACCCGTACCGTCAAACCCTACATACATCATGTAAAACTTATCGTTATGCTGAAAGACAAAGGGGCAATCAACAGCACGTTCATCAAAATGACTGGGGACGCCGGATCCGACAAGCACCGGTCTACCCAATTTATATGGTGTTACATAGGGCGCAATATTCATCGTTTTCACACTCCTCAACTGTGGTTAGAACTTGTGACAGATGTAACTTATTTTAAGATTACTATCATACATCTTCCTACTGAGGGGGGGATTGAATCCGATATATAGGGCGATTGAATCTTCAACTTACAGCTGCATTGACATCGCCTGTAAGCGGGCGTAGGATGAGGGGAAATTGTGGAAGTTTCGTTCGGAAGGGGGACTACAGTGAAAGCCGATTATGTATCCAATCCGTACATGTTTCAGACAGCTGGCAGCATTGTCGCCGGACGTAATACCATCGCCCAACTGATTCCGCGAATCAAGTTGCTCGGCGAATTTCGGCATGCGGTGATCGTTACACAGCCTTCTATAGTAGCGCTGGGGGTTATCGAGCAAATCGGCGTCGAGCTCAAGCAAGCGGGTATATCCAGCCATTGTATAACAGAGGTGAAGCCAGAACCGACCGTTGACAATATACGCGCAGTATTCGCTAATATATCCGCAGAACCTGTGGATTTGTTGATAGGTATTGGTGGAGGAAGCGTTCTCGATGCTACGAAAATATTTTCCGTTTTGCTGACTAATCCAACGGACGTGCAGAGTTTGATCGGCACCGATCTCGTTTCGCAACCGGGCATCCCGACAGTTCTAGTGCCGACGACTTCGGGCACCGGTTCCGAAGTGACGCCCAATGCGATTGTAACCGTTCCCGAAGAACAGTTGAAGGTCGGTGTAATTAGCAGGCATTTGCTACCCAAGCTGGTCATTATCGATCCAGTTTTGACGGTAAGCCTGCCGCAACCGATTACGGCAGCAACGGGAATGGATGCTTTTACACATGCCTTAGAATCGTATATATCCAATAAGGCCAACCCGATAAGCGACATGTTTGCTTTGGAATCAATACGCTTGATTGCAGACAGTCTGGTTCATGCCTATCATAATGGCTCGGATCTCGGAGCGAGGGAGAAAATGCTGCTCGGGTCGATGTACGGCGGCATGGCATTGAGTGCGGCAGGCACAGCAGCCGTACATGCGCTCGCTTATCCGCTCGGGGGCAAGTTCAACATTTCGCACGGAGTTGCCAATTCAATGCTGCTGCCGCATGTCATGGCCTATAATATGGATGCCATATCTGGGCGGCTTGGAAACGTAGCCCATGCCATGGGACTACAGGTGGAAAAAGGGGGAGGGAAGGACTCATCTGAACGGGTGATCGAGCAGATTTTTGAGTGGACTTCAGAGATGCATATCCCGCAAAATTTGCGTGAATTCGGCATTACGGAACAGGATGTGGATGATTTGGCGATCGCAGCATCGAAGGTCACCAGGCTTTTAAATAATAATCCGAAGCCAATGGACTTGGAATCGATCAAGTCGGTTTACTGGAAACTGTTCCCAAAATTATAAAACGAGTACTATATACATCAACATCAAAGCGAGATGAGCGGATGAGCCATCGTTCAATAAATAAGAGCTTCCAGGGACTTCTAATTCTTTGTCATAAGATCGGATCCTTAAAATAGCAGTCTCCAAAGACCTTTATCTGTTTGATTTTCACCGAAATGAAGAAAAGCCTTAAGAATAAGAGCCTCTACGGGCTCCTATTTCCACTAAATGTGATAAAAATGGCAAATTAACAGCCTCTAAAGACTCTTATTCGCAAGAATGCCCCTCACCAGATAAAATTTGTTTAGAAAGCGTTCTAGTTGTTGGTCGTTGGTCGTTTCTGAGCGAATGCTTACGAAGCAAGTTTTGATAAGAAAAGGTCAGTGAGTGCTTACGTAGTAGGTTTTCTAGTGAAAACTCAGCTAATTCTTACGAAGTAAGTTTTGCTAAAGCAAAACGCTAAGGAGGAAACCGCAATTGAAAATTGCCGTCATAGCTGATGACCTTACGGGAGCGGGGGATACTGGCGTACAGTTTGCCAAACGTGGGCTGCAAGTATCCGTGCTTCTGCAATTTGTGTCCGAGTCATGCGCGGTGTCAGAGCGGGATGTGCTCGTACTGGATACCGACAGCCGTTCCCTAGATGCCGAATCGGCATACCAAAGAGCTGCGGAGGCATCGAGGTGCGCTCAGGCTTTCGAGGCGGATGTTGTGTTTAAAAAAATCGATTCCACCTTGCGTGGGAACCTTGGGTCCGAAATTGACGCCGTTTACGACACATTTCGTCCCGATTTCGTCGTCATCGCCCCTGCCTATCCGGAAACCGGCCGTCTGGTTCGGGAAGGCAGATTGTATGTTCATGGAAAACCGCTGCATGAAACCGAGTTCGCAAACGATCCGAAAACGCCGGTCACCGAATCATATATCCCCGAATTGCTGCGGCACCAGACGAAGCAACCTTTTGAAGTCATCCCATCCGGGATATTAGCGGAAGGGAAAAGCTCTATAGAACTGGTTTTGCAAAGCTGCATGTCTCGGGGAGTCAGCTACTTACTAGTAGATTCGGCCGATGATGAAGACCTGCGGCGTATCGTTTCCTTGATCGGGGAGACGACTTACGCAGTCGTTTGGGTCGGTTCAGCCGGCTTGGCGCGACAACTGGCTATTCAACATTCGTCTTTAACACAGCCCTCGCCACAGGAATGTCGCAAAACGGACGGACCAATACTTATCGTGATTGGCAGCGTCAGTCCTCGGTCGCGTCGCCAATTGGATGTCCTTCTCAGTAATCCGGAAGTACGGGGCATCCGGATGGAGGCTTACCAGCTCGTATCGGGCAAAACCGAAAGGGAGCAGGAATTGGCGAAAGCGGAGGAAGAAGCAGCGTTGACCTTAAGCGCAAACCTTCATACGGTGTTATATTCGTCAGGTGACCGGGAAGCCATACGACTCGCTCAGGATGCTGGAGTACGAAATGGCATGGATGCGCAAAAAGTCAGCAACGCGGTATCGCAAGCTTTGGGGGAATCCGTGTCCCGTGTACTGAGACGAGTTAGGGTTGGAGGGATCGTCATGACTGGAGGCGATACTGCAAAACATGTTTGCTCAGCTCTCCAAGCGATCGAATTCCGTGTGTTTGACGAGGTGGAAAGCGGTGTGCCGATTGGACTGCTCATGATGGACGAACCGCTTCCGGCGGTCACCAAAGCGGGAGGATTTGGATCGGATCAAGTGCTGCTGCGAGCGTTGGAGTCATTGAATGGAGGAATCGGGATATGAAACCAATTATTGGAATTACAATGGGCGATGCATCAGGCATCGGACCTGAAATAATCGTGAAAGCGCTGCATCATGCTCCGGTATACGAAACCTGCCGTCCGCTCGTGATTGGCGACCCCGTTATGTTGAAACGGGCTCTTCAGATCGTGGGAGGTTCGGCTTCCATACATACAGTGTCAGGATCATCAGAGGGGCGTTACGAATACGGCAGCATCGATTGCTTGGATATACGTCTGCTCCCACCGAATCTTCCATTCGGTAAAGTATCCGCCGATGCGGGACACGCCGCTTATAAGTTCGTTGAGAAAGCAGTGGAATTGGCGTTAGCCAGGCAAATTGACGCCATATGCACCGCCCCGTTAAACAAGGAGGCTCTGCATAAGGGTGGTCACCTATATCCGGGTCATACGGAAATATTGGCAGGATTGACGAGTACCGAAGACTATTGCATGATGCTCACTGCCCCGAAGCTGAAGGTCATACATTTGACTACACACGTCGGATTAATTCAGGCGATCGAGATGATCGACCCGGAGCGGACATACAAAGTGATTAAGCTGGCGCATGAAACGTTACGGAGGGCTGGAAATGATAGACCGCGTATCGCCGTTTGCGGGATTAATCCGCATGCAGGGGAGAATGGCTTGTTTGGGAACGGGGAGGAAGAACAGAAACTGATTCCCGGCATCATGCAGGCAGCGGAAGAAGGTGTGGACGTTACCGGCCCTTATCCAGCGGATACACTATTTTATCGGGCTGTTCGCGGGGACTTTGACATTGTAGTGGCTTGTTATCATGATCAAGGACATGTTCCGATCAAAGTGCTCGGCATTGAAGCAGGCGTGAATATCACGATCGGGTTGAACGGAGGCATCATCCGCACCTCAGTCGATCATGGAACGGCCTTTGACATTGCCGGTACAGGTAAAGCGGATGAACGAAGTATGTTGGCAGCGATCCGCTCTGCGATTGAGCTTGCGCCCAAACGGATTGACAACCTTTCACAAAACATATAACCGATGTATTCTACTATCCGATCCATACAAGGAGAGATACGATGTTAAAGCCCGCCGGCATTATTCCCGCTATGATTACCCCTTTTGACGAAACTCAAAACATCAATGAGTCCGCATTACGACAATTAGTCCGCAGGTTCATCGATGCAAGCGTTCACGGTCTGTTTTGCCTCGGTACCAATGGGGAGTTCTTTGCTTTGACGATCGAAGAAAAGTTGCGAGTTGCCGAGATCGTCATAGAGGAAGCGCAAGGCAGGCTTCCGATTTATGTGGGCGCAGGGTGTGTCGGAACGAAGGAAACGGCCCAGTTGGCCGCAAGCCTGGAACAAATGGGAGCCGATGCGTTATCTATTATAACTCCCTATTTTTTGGCGTTTACGCAGCAGGAGCTGATCGAGCATTTCCGTACGGTTGCGGAAGCGACGGCACTACCTATTATTTTGTATAACATTCCGGCGCGGACTGGCAACTCTCTTTTACCTCGGACGGTCATGGAGTTAAGTAAAGTGCCTAACATTGTTGGAATCAAAGACAGCAGCGGAAGCTTTGATAACATTTTGCAAATTCTAGAGCTGTGCGAGCCGGATTTTGCCGTATTGGCAGGGACAGACTCGCTCATATTGCCCACACTAATGGCTGGCGGACACGGAGCCATCGCAGCAACAGCCAATGTATTCCCGGAGGTCGTCAGCTCCATTTACGATTTATGGATGCAGGGTAAACCGGAAGAAGCCGAATTGTCACAGCGAAAGCTGCGCGCTCTGCGCAGTGCGTTCTCGCTGGGAACCCTGCCGTCCGTTCTGAAGGAAGTGATGAACATGATCGGTTTGCCTGCGGGAGAACCGCGACTGCCGGTTCAATCGCTCACTCCATCAGCCAAAGGGGAGCTGAGAATTGTGATGGATCGATATATGGGCGAAGGCGTCATAAAATAATCAGGATGAGGTGTTGAAGATGAAGGATGTAAACATTCCGAATGGAGTTTGGCCAACGATGCTGACCCCGTTCACAAATTCCAACGAAGTGGACTATGGCGCATTAGGGCAACTAGTCGAATGGTATATTGCCCAAGGCGTTCACGGCCTGTTCGCGGTCTGCCAATCGAGTGAAATGTTTTACTTGTCTTTGGAGGAGAGAGTAGGGATCGCGCGGTTCGTTAAGGAGAAGGCTTCTGGCCGTGTGCCAGTGATCACTTCTGGCCATATCTCAGACAGATTCGATAAACAGGTGGAAGAGCTTCAGCGGATGGCTGACACGGGAGTTGATGCGGTCGTGTTGGTCAGCAACCGGCTAGCCGGGCCGGAAGAATCGGACGAGATATGGTTGACCCGTGCAATGGAGCTGCTGGATCGAGTGCCGGATGTGCTTTTTGGTATTTACGAATGCCCATATCCTTATAAAAGGCTGATGACCCCGAAGCTGCTCAAATGGTGCGCGGATACGGGCAGGTTTGGGTTTCTCAAGGACACGAGCTGCGATCTTAAGCATATTGCCGAGAAGCTCGATGCGGTAAAAGGAAGTCCATTGAAAATATTCAATGCTAATTCCGCAACACTGCTTGAATCGTTACGTTTGGGCGCGGCCGGCTTCAGCGGCGTAATGGCCAATTTTCATCCCGAGCTGTATGTACGTTTGATGGAGCGTTGGAATATAGAGACCAATACGGCCGAAATGATACAAGCGTTTGCCGGACCGGCGTCCTTGATCGAACTGCAGATGTATCCCGTCAATGCG
Organism: Paenibacillus sp. V4I9; assembly: GCF_030817295.1. Lineage (NCBI taxonomy): Bacteria > Bacillati > Bacillota > Bacilli > Caryophanales > Paenibacillaceae > Paenibacillus > Paenibacillus sp. V4I9. The sequence goes on along the minus strand of NZ_JAUSZE010000001.1, from coordinate 4,304,224 downwards.
AAATATCATCTGCGAAAAATAGGCCTACCCCTAGCAATACACTGCCGCACCAGAGATTCTAGTGCTTTCAGAGAAAACCAAAGGTTTGAAGTGGAGCAGCTCAATTCACTGTATCAATTGTTCAAGCAGCAGTTTATAACAAAATCGAATGTAAGCGTTTGAGCAGAGTGAAAATACGAGGGGGGCGTTACAGTGCCATTTAAAGCAAAGGACAAAATCGTATTTATCGGTGACAGTATAACGGACAAGGGAAGAAAAAAGGACCCCTTAAAGCTGGGCTCGGGTTATGTTCGGCTGCTGCACGATTATCTCACTGCGGTATATCCGAAGCTGTCGTTGAAAATAATCAATGAAGGTGTATCCGGAAACCGCGTGATTGATTTGGAGAGAAGATGGAGAATCGATGTACTGGATCACCAACCGCAGTGGATTTCGATTTCTATCGGTATCAATGACGTATGGCGGCAATTGGATTCGCCAGATGCGGAACAAGTATACCCCGACAAGTTCGAAGCGGTGTATCGCAGCCTGCTGGAACAAGCAAAACAATTACCCAATTGTCGTGCGATTCTCATGCAGCCTACGGTAATCAAGGAGTATCCTGATTCTACAGGGACCCAGTTACTGAAACCTTACGTGGATATTGTTAACCGTCTGACGGAAGAATTTAATGGCATCCTTGTGCCGACGCATGAAGCATTTATCGATTTCTTACAGTGTGAAACAGGTCAGGACTTAACGACCGATGGCGTTCACATGAACACGCTTGGAGATATGCTGATGGCCACAACTTGGCTGAAGGCGGTTACGGGCACCCCCAATAGGAATTAGTATTGGCTATTATTCAGACTGCATGCCATTCACGATGGATGCAGTCTTTTTCATGACTTTTTTCAAGAGATTCATGGAGAGGTGGAAGGCGTCGCCTATAAAATAGGTGAATTCGCCCTATAAACGAAAGTTGAATTTTAGATACACTTGACTCAAGCATCCCGGTGAAGGGAGTCTGTCTATAGGAGGAGAGGACTATGAAAGTTTCTGATCTAAAAACGGAATACATCGAAAATCCGTTAGGTATCGTTACAACCGTTCCCCGCTTAAGCTGGATCATGGAATCGGAAGAATACGGTCAGGTCCAGTCGGCCTATCACGTATTGGTAGCATCTCGTCCGGAGCTGTTGAATGAGAATAAGGGCGATCTATGGGACAGTGGAAAGGTTCAGTCCGGCCAATCTATCCATATCTCTTACGAAGGAGCACCTCTAGAATCTAAGCGGGTTTATTATTGGAGGGTCAGGGTTTGGGATAAACGCGATATGGTGTCTGAATGGAGCAGGTCAGCTCACTGGTCGATGGGATTTCTAAACCAAAACGAATGGCAAGCACGTTGGATTGGCAGAACCAATCCTCAGAATACGGAGCTTTTGCCTTCTCCCTATATGAGAAAAACATTTCGAATCGAAAAGCCGGTCCGCCAGGCTTTCATTTACGCAACTGCATTGGGCTTGTACGAACTGCATATTAACGGTGAAAGGGTAGGACGAGATTATTTTGCCCCCGGATGGACAGATTACAACATTAGGGTACAGATTCAGACCTACGACGTAACGGCGCATCTGGGTACCGGAAGTTTCGGAAGTATGGCTTTGGGAGCGATCCTAGGCACTGGTTGGTATGCCGGTCACGTGGGCATGTTCGGTCCGAACAGGTACGGAGACAACCCTTACTTGCTCCTTGAACTGCATATCGAATATGAGGACGGTTCCTCTGACATTATTGTGACCGATGAATCATGGAAAGCGTTTGCAGGTCCTATCCTGTACTCGGATTTACTAAAAGGCGAAAGCTTTGACGCCCGTCTGGAACCGAAGGGATGGAGCCTGCCGGGATTTGACGATGACTCTTGGGAGACGCCTGTTGTTTTGGAACGCTACGATGGGGTCCTGACGGCACAAGTAGATCCTCCTGTTCAAGTCATGAAGGAACTGCTGCCGATCAGCATGAAGAAAACACCGCGAGGCTCTTACCTATTTGACATGGGACAAAATATGGTTGGCTGGGTTCGTCTTCAAGTTGAAGACGGGCAAGAAGGTCAGAAGGTTACCGTCAGCTGCGCGGAAATGTTGAATGACGATAATACGTCGTTATACACCATAAATCTGCGCGAAGCCGTTCAGCAGGAGACCTACATCCTAAGTGGTGAAAGGGAGGAATGTCTGGAACCTCACTTTACTTTTCACGGGTTCCGGTATGTGGAAGTAACGGGATTGATGAATTCACCCACGCTGCAAACGGTCATCGGTAGAGTGGTTCATTCGGCGACGCAGCAAACGGGTTGGTTAGAAACTTCCAACGTCATGCTGAATAAGCTTCTTAGCAATATTGAGTGGGGACAACGCGGCAATTTTCTCAGCGTGCCGACGGACTGTCCGCAGCGTGACGAACGGTTAGGTTGGACGGGAGACGCGCAAATTTTCGCTCGTACGGCCAGTTTTAATATGGATGTCGGACGCTTTTTCAATAAGTATATGATCGACGTTATCGATGCCCAACGGCCCTCCGGAGCTTTTCCAGATGTGGCGCCGGATTCCGGCTGGGAAGCGTTTAAGCATAATCATGCGGAACTTAACTGGCATGCTCCCGACAATGGCGGATGGGGTGATGCGGGGGTTATTATTCCTTGGACCGTTTACCAGGTGTATGGCGACCACAGAAATTTGGAGGAATGCTATCCGGCGATGGTCAGATGGGTGGAGTATTTGCAAGCGAACACGGTGGACTTGATCCGACCGGGTTACTCGAATTATGGGGATTGGCTCTCCATCCATGCGGACACGCCAAAGGACGTGCTCGATACTGCTTATTTCGCTTACAGCACCTTACTGTTGTCCAAATCTGCGAAGGCACTCGGCAAGGAAGAAGATACACGTAAATACGCGGATTTGTTTGAAAAGATCAAACAAGCTTTCGAGGATGCGTTTGTGGATGAGGCCGGACGGATCAAAGGAGATACGCAGACCGTATACGTGCTTGCACTGAAGATGAACCTGCTGACAGAAGAGCAGCGCGAACTTGCGGTTCGACATTTGGCGGGGAATATCCAGCTGCACGGCAATCATTTGACGACAGGTTTTCTCGGCGTCGGGTATTTACTTCCTGCTTTAACCGAAGGGGGGAGAGAAGATCTTGCTTACACCTTGCTCAATCAAGGTACTTTCCCTTCTTGGCTTTATTCCATCAAGCATGGAGCTACGACCATTTGGGAACGGTGGGACGCCTGGACAGAAACAAACGGATTCCAGAATCCGGGTATGAATTCGTTTAATCATTACTCGTTGGGTTCAGTCGGCGAGTGGATGTATCAAAATATTATGGGGATCAACACAGACGAGGACAGACCGGGATATAAGCATATTGTGATTCATCCCCGTCCAGGGGGCGGGCTCCATTTCGCCAAGGGCGAATTTCATTCTGTTTACGGCAGGATCCGAGTAGAGTGGAAATTGGAGCGGTCGTGGTTCGTTTTGAAAGTCCAAATTCCTGTGAACACAACCGCCACGATCTATGTGCCAGGTGCCGTCCTGAATGAGGATGGGCACGTAACCGAGGGATTGCATTATGTAGGAATGGAAAACAATAAATCCATTTACAGCGCTGGTTCAGGAAGTTACACATTCGTTTCTCGGTGGACAGATGTCGGATTGTGTCTGGGAGCGGAGACAAATGTCACGCATGAGATTGGAGCGTAAAGTAGCTGTTATTACCGGTGCAGCTTCCGGTATTGGAGAGGCTGTTGCACGGCGATTCGCCGAAGAGGGAGCCTGCGTTATCGTCAATGACATTTCCGAAGAGGGAGTTCGGGTCGTCGAAGAGATCGTAGAGGCAGGTGGGAACGCCTTGTTTGTCCACGCCGATATTCGCGCCGAAAACAGCGTAATTGCATTGATGGAAGCTGCCAAAACATATTTCGGCGCCCTGCATATTCTCGTTAACAACGCCGGGGTTACTTGTAGTGCGAACGTCGTGACAGCTGACGAAGCAGCTTGGGATCACGTGATGAATTTGAATTTGAAAAGCGCTTGGTACTGCTGCAAGCACGCCATTCCGTTCATGATGGAACAGGGTGGTGGCAGCATAGTCAACATCGGCTCGACTCATGTTATCCGTACTCAGCGAAATCATTTCCCTTATCACTCTTCCAAGGCAGGCATGCTTGCGATGGCGCAAGGGATATGTGTCGATTTCGGAGGTCAGGGAATCCGTGCGAATACCATTAGCCCGGGGTTTATTGAAACCCCGCTTGCCGAGACCTACATGCAGTCCTATCCAAACCGGGAACAGAAACGCAATGCCATGCTGGCAACACACCCTGTCGGGCGATTCGGTAAGCCGGAAGACGTGGCGAATGCGGCCGTTTTTCTTGCATCTGATGAAGCCGGATTCATTGCTGGAGCAAATCTCGTTGTGGACGGAGGCAGGTCTGTTCTGCAGGTCTTCGATTAAAGATCGAACGGTTAATCATAACAAGGGAGAGAGACTATGACATTCGAAGTTGAGAAAACCGCAGGCGACAGTGAATGGTTTACACATGACCGATTCGGCATGTTTATCCATTGGGGACTATATTCACTTGCAGCGAGGCATGAATGGCTGCAATCCCGGGAAAAATTGAGCGGGGAACAGTACAGGCAAAAATATTTCAAACGATTCGATCCGGATTTGTACGATCCCGATCTTTGGGCACAACTCGCCTCCGACGCAGGCATGAAGTACTTCGTGGTGACGACGAAGCACCATGAGGGTTTTTGCTTATGGGACAGCAAGCTTACCGATTATAAAGCGACGAATTCTCCGGCTGGGCGAGATGTGCTAAGACCTATGGTAGATGCGTTTCGTAAACGCGATATGAAGGTTGGTTTATATTATTCCCTGCTAGATTGGCATCATCCCCATTATTCGGTCGATCCTAAACATCCGCTTCGCTTTGATCCCAATCATATTGCCGGGAATACACAATTAGACTTCACCAACTACCGGAACTATTTGTATGGACAAACGAAGGAATTGCTGACGGATTTCGGTCAAGTAGATCTGTTATTTTATGATTTTTCGTTCCCGGAAGAAAACGGTTTGGCGGGCAAAGGCAAGGAAGATTGGGGCAGTGAAGAGCTAGTCAAAATGATCCGCACCTTACAGCCGAACATTTTATTGAACGACCGCTTGCAGGTGGGTGGCGATATCACAACCCCTGAACAGTATATGCCGACCAAATGGGTCCAGGTAAACGGAAAGCGCGTCGTATGGGAAACTTGCCATACCTTCAGTGGTTCATGGGGCTATCACCGGGAAGAAGAGTCATGGAAAAGCGTCGAATTGCTGATCAAAATGATGATTGATACCGTGAGTAAGGGTGGCAATCTATTATTGAATGTCGGCCCAACCGGACGCGGTGAATTCGACGAGCGTGCCGTAGACCGGTTGAAGGGAATGGGGGAATGGATGAAGCGACACAATCGCTCCATATACGGATGCACACAAGCCCCGGAATCATTCGTATGCCCCGAAGATTGCCGTTTAACCTTCAATCCTCAGACGAACCGTATGTATTTGCATGTGTACAGCTGGCCTTTCAAAAATATCCATCTTCACGGATTCGCCGGAAAAGTGGAGTATGCCCAATTCCTAAACGACGCATCGGAAATCAGATTTAAAGAAGGCTTTGTGCCAAGCGGTATTGAAAACGGAGCTTTCAAGGAAGGGCGAGATGACCATACAGTGACTTTATCGCTTCCAGTCAAGAAACCAAATGTTACGGTGCCGGTCATTGAACTGTTTTTAAAATAAAGCAAAATAGAATGGAGGTTGGGTAATAACGATGAAAGCCGTCACTCTTGGATACGCACCTAATCCTGCCCCGCGGGTGGAAAATGGCATCCGGCTGTTGAAACAAGCGCTGCTGGACTGCGGATATGATGTGAAAGTTGAAGAAGTGTCCTGGACGTGGGACAGCTATCGATCCGCACAGGAAAGAAAAATCTTTGTGGGAAACCGCAATGAATCTGACTTGCTTCGGCAGTTGGAAGAACGTGACGTACTCTTGTATCACACGGAAGCTCCTGAGGGAGAAGGGTTTTATATCGCCGCTTGCCCGGGCAATCTGATGACGGTTTCTGGGGGCAGCGATTCCGGAATATTATACGGCTGTATGGAGCTTGCGCAGCGAGTTCGCGCTGCAGGGCTTCTGCCCGAAGATATCGCCTACGGTGACGCTCCGCGATTCGCGCTTAGGGGGCCGGCGATTGGACTGCAGAAAACAACCGTCGAACCGCCTCGTCAAACGTATGAATATCCGATTACCCCCTCACGCTTTCCCTGGTTTTATGACCGGGCATTGTGGCGGGAATTTCTCGATATGCTGCTGGAGCAGCGGTGCAACATCGTCTATTTGTGGGCTGGACATCCCTTCTCCTCGCTAGTGAGATTGGATGATTACCCGGAGGCACTTGAAGTTACAGAAGAAGAGTTTTCGCAGAACGTTGAAACGTTTCGTTGGGTGGCGCAGGAAGCGGACCGACGAGGCATTTGGCTCGTGTTGAAGTTTTACAACATTCATATTCCGCTGCCTTTTGCGGAGAAGCATGGATTGAAGCTGCATCAACCGAAGCCGCTGCCTTTAACAAGCGATTACTATAAGAAATCGATCGCCACTTTCGTTCGATCATTCCCTAACGTGGGTATGATGGTCTGCCTCGGGGAAGCGCTGCAGGGGCAGATATACGGAGTGGAATGGTTTAACGAAACGATTCTCGCAGGCTTGTTGGAAGGGCTTAAGGATTCAAATGTGAAGGAAAAGCCGCCGATTATTCTACGCTCACACGCGATAGAGCCACAAAAAGTCATTGAGGCGGCGCTGCCTCTGTATCCGAATCTGTATACGGAAGCTAAATATAACGGTGAATCATTGACAACGTATACGCCTCGGGGCAAATGGCAGGACATTCACAACCGTCTCGGTTCGCTGAAGACGATTCATATCGTCAATGTACATATACTTGCTAACCTGGAGCCTTTCCGTTACGGGGCGCCTTCGTTTATCCAAAAATGTATGCAGGCGGCGAAATATCGGCTGAAAGCGAACGGACTGCATCTGTATCCGTTGTTTTTCTGGGATTGGCCGTTTTCGCCGGATTTGGCGGAGCCAAGGCTGAAACAATTGGACCGCGATTGGATTTGGTTCGCAGCCTGGTTCCGTTACGCTTGGAACCCGGATCGCGATCCAGCAGCCGAACGGCATTACTGGATCGAAGTGCTTGGACACAGATACGGTAGCCCGGAAGCAGGCGAAGCGATACTGGACGCATACGAAGCGTCCGGAGAATGTGCGCCCAAGTTGCTGCGGCGGTTCGGTATTACCGAAGGCAACCGTCAAACGATGAGCCTGGGGATGACCATGAGTCAATTGACGAATCCGGAACGGCACATGCCGTGGCCAGATTTATGGGAATCCCAGTCGCCTCAGGGTGAAAGGCTGGAGGAGTATGTGATCCGGGAGCTGAAAGGCGAACCGCACGTCGGAGAGACGCCGCCGGACATTATTGCTGATGTCAGTCGGCATGCGGAAGATGCGGTGCAAGCGATTGAAAGAGCGCGCAAGTTGGTGAAACGAAACTGGGATGAATTTGATCGCTTGTTCGATGACATGCATGCGATTCATCATATGGTGCAGGTGTATGTGCATAAAGTCCGGGCGTCGCTGCTAATTTTGATCTACAAGCATTCGGTCTGTGGAGAGTATTTCAAGCAATTGGAGTTCTTGGAAGAAGCCGCTGTACAGCTTGAGATCGGCCTGAATAGCTACCGAAAGCTAACGCTTTTGACGGAAAAGACGTATTTATTCGCCAACAGTATGCAGACGCCGCAGCGGAAAGTGCCGATTCGTAATGGTCTTGAATTCAAGCACTGGACGGAGTGTCTGCCAGTCTATGAGTTAGAATTGGAACGCTTCCAATTCCATCTCGATGAATTAAAGACGGGCACCCTGCCTGAGGCACTGAAAAACATGAAAGAACCGATTGTTCCGTACCAGGAAGTGCCATTCACCTTGCTGTCTGAAAACGCGGAAACATACCGCGTTGAGAAGGAAGCGCAAGTGTTTGTGGATGGGGATATTCACATTGTCGGTTGTGCGGAAGAACTGGATGGTTTGACGGGAATCCGATTCAGCCAAATGGAAGCAGGTTTGAGCGGAGTGACGATCGATATCGAATTGCAGCAGCCATCCAAGGTGTTGATCGGATATTTCAATTCGAAGGATGAGCAGTGGCTTCAAGTCCCGAGCTTGGAGGAAAACACACACGCGGACGACTTAGGCGGGTATGCGCCGGTATTGCAAAAAGGATTGCGTTTGTACGCGTATCCATCTGTAAATATCCATACGTTTCGATACGAAGCAGGACGGCATTCGCTAGATTTCGGCATGGGAGCTTACTTGATTTTGGGCGTCGTACCTGCTGATCTAGAAATTCGGCCAAGGAATGTCGAGCACAAAAACGATGGCATCAACACATTGGATTGGCTGTACGAGTAAGCAAGCGACAGATTAGGAGAGAGTCTATGTCTGATAAGAGATCCACACTCTGGTATGCCCAGCCGGCCAAGGATTGGTTCGAAGCGCTTCCTATCGGCAATGGCCGATTTGGCGGGATGGTGTATGGCGGCACGAACCGGGAACACATTCAATTGAACGAGGACACGCTTTGGTCGGGGGAACCCCGGGAGACGGTCCGCTATGATGCAGAGCGGCATTTGGATCCTGTTCGTGAATTGATATTTTCGAAGAAGTACGCAGAAGCGGAACAGATGATCGAACAGTACATGGAAGGGCCGGATATTGAGTCCTACATGCCGCTCGGGGATTTGGAACTTATCTACGACGAAGATGGCGAAATATCGGATTATCACAGGGAATTGGATTTGGATGATGGGGTTGTACGGGTGCGTTACTGTCAAAATGGCGCTATGTTCACCCGTGAAGTGTTCGTATCTGCCGTTGATCAAGTGATGGCGATACGTTTGCACAGCGAGAAAAAAACCAGTTTTACCGCCGTGCTTCACAGCCCGCTGCAGTTTTCCGTACGCAAAACTTCTGTAGATCGGGTGACGCTCTCCGGCCGCTGCCCATATCACGTTTTGCCTAACACGGTCAAATCATCCGATCCCATCCTCTATGCCGAGGGAAAAGGAATCGGCTTCGAAATCCACCTTCAAGCAGCATCGGAGAGCGGAAGGGTGGAAGTCAGCGGCGGGCGGATTCGCTTCAGCGGGAAAGGATCGGTTACTCTGCTGCTGGCCGCCGCTACCAGCTACAACGGCTTCGAGAAAGATCCGGTCGTACTGGGCAAAGATCCTTCAGACTTGTGTGTTGCATGGCTTACGAATGCTGTACGGTTGGGGTACGATCGTCTGAAAGAGCAGCATATGAGCGAGTACGCCGCACTATTCGACAGAGTTTCTATCGACATTGGTGACGGAGGGGAAGACAAAAACATTCTACCTACGGATGTCCGCATCCAAGCGGTTAAAAACGGGAATGACGATCCTGGTCTCGCTGCACTGTTCTTTCAGTTCGGGAGATATTTGCTTATATCCAGCTCCCGTCCCGGTACACAACCGGCGAATCTGCAAGGCATTTGGAACGATAAGAACCAACCACCGTGGTGCAGCAGCTGGACAACAAACATTAATATTGAAATGAACTATTGGCCGGCGGAAGTAGGCAATCTTGCAGAATGCCACCGCCCGCTGTTTGATCTGATTGAAGACTTACGGATTACAGGCCGGAAAGTGGCCAGTATCCATTACCGCAGCAGGGGATGGACCGCTCATCACAACATTGATTTGTGGCGTACCGCGACACCGGTGAGCGGATCGCCCAGTTGGGCATTTTGGCCGATGGCCGGCGCTTGGTTATGCCAACACTTGTGGGAGCATTACGCTTTCAGCCAGGATGAACAATTTCTCAAACAAGCGTATCCGGCAATGAAAGAAGCCGCGCTGTTTTGTCTGGATTGGCTTATCGAGGACCCAGATGGCTATTTGGTCACCTGTCCGTCCACTTCCCCAGAAAATTTCTTCATTACCCCGGACGGGCAGCGAAGCAGCGTAACAAAAGGAACGACAATGGATTTGGCGCTTATCAAAGGCTTGTTTGCCCACTGCATGGAAGCCAGCCGCATTCTAAACCTAGATAACACGTTTAGGGGACAACTGGAAAAGGCATTGAGCCGAATGCCCCCCTTCCGAATCGGTAAATACGGGCAGCTGCAGGAATGGGACGAAGACTTCGAAGAGTTGGAACCGGGCCACCGACATATTGGGCATTTGGTCGTTCTTCATCCACTGGATCAAGTAACACGTCATGGACAGCCCGAACTATTCGACGCCTGCAAGAAAACACTCGAACGCCGTCTTGACCATGGCGGAGCGCACACGGGCTGGAGCTGCGCTTGGACAGTCAACTTTTGGGCGCGGTTGGGTGAACCGATAGAAGCACGCCGATTCTTAAACGACTTGCTGGCTGGTTTACACCCGAATATGATGAATGCTCACCGGCATCCGAAGGTGAAGATGAGTATTTTCCAAATTGATGGTAACTTTGCCGGCATGTCAGGCATTGCGGAAATGCTGCTGCAAAGCCATGCAGGAATGATCCAGCTCCTGCCGGCCTTACCGCCCCAGTGGAGGCGCGGTAGCGTGAAGGGATTGAGAGCCCGAGGTGGGTTTGAAATCGACATGGACTGGGAGGATGGAAAACTATCACGCGCTTGCATCAAGTCGATTGCCGGCAAAAAGTGCCGGCTATGGACCGCTCAGCCGGTTCAAGTCCTTCTGAATGGACAAATCTACCGTTCGTCTAATGACAAGTCGGTGTTTGAAACGGGCAAGGGATTCTGTTACGAAATCGTTCCCGTATTGGAGGCTAAAAGATGAAATACGTCAATACCGTTAAGGAATTCATTTTTGAGGACGACAGACCCTTCCTGAGTTGTCACGCATCCACGTTGGAACTGCTGCCCGGGGGAGATGTGATTGCCGCATGGTTCGGCGGAACACGAGAGAAAGCCGGGGATGTTGCGATTTGGGTATCACACAGGGGAGATGGGGGATGGACGCCACCCGTGAAAGTGGCGGATCAAGAGGATGTTCCCCATTGGAATCCCGTCCTTTTCCGAAACAATGAGGGCGTTCTTTTTCTATATTATAAAGTCGGAACTAGTATTGCCGAATGGGAAACAATGGTTATTCGCTCTACGGATAACGGATACATGTGGTCGCCTCCGATTCCTTTGGTTGAGGGGGATAAGGGAGGAAGGGGACCCGTCAAAAACAAGCCGATTGTGCTGCACGACGGAACGATTGCGGCCCCTGCTTCATTGGAACCAGCTTGGGATGTATTCGTTGACCTCTCGGCCGACGGAGGCGAGACCTGGAATCGCAGTGAGACCGTCCCATTAGACCGCAGCAGAATGATAGGCTCAGGCATTATTCAGCCGACCTTATGGGAATCTAGTCCTGGATACGTGCATATGTTCACTCGAAGCATCGAAGGGGCTATATACCGCAGCGACTCGGTGGACGGGGGAAGAACTTGGTGTCCGGCATATCCCACCGAATTGCCCAACAACAACAGTGGAATCGATTTGGTGAAGCTGGATAACGGAACAATCGCGCTGATTTACAATCCAACACGTCCGGAAACCGGGAAGAAGAAAGGACCGAGAACACCGCTCGTCATCCGGCTTTCACAGGACAACGGCCTTACTTGGGAAAATGAATTCCTGTTGGATGAAGGAGAAAAGCAGTATTCCTATCCCGCTATTGTTGCAAGCGGCCTTAACCTATATGTGACCTATACCTGGAAGCGTGAACGCATTGCCTTCTGGAAAATCACACTTGCCGATTTAGCATGAATGCCCTATAGATTGAGACGATAACCACCATCCATCCCTCAGATGACTTCGATATAATAGACATGGTAATATAATACACCCATAAGTAGTTATGGGATGGGAGGTCATCCATGCCAGCTGGCAGCCGATTGGACGAAAAATTGCGCGCGGGAAAAAAAGCGCTTCGTACGCTCCCCGGTGCACTCTTGCTCGGTTCGACCGGAGCGCGGTTGTGGGCCGATTATTTGGATCCCGTACCTGGTTTTTCCGGACGGTTCGATTTTATTCACAAAGTCAATATTCCTTTGTTGTTTAAGATAACGAACAATTTGGAAGAAAGCTTTGAGCCGTGCCAGACCGAATGGTTTCCGAGTCACTTGCTCATGGCATATACAGGTAATCGTCTTTCATTGGTTGAACGCAAGTTCATTTCTTGGAACGACTGTGCAGTTTCCTGTCAGACTTGGACGAATCGAAGCAGCGAGGAGCTCGTATTACGATTGGAGACGTATGGTGATGCGTTCTCGGAATGCAAAGGGAATTATCTACATGGAATGTTTAACATCGAGCATTACAGCTTTGACATCGCAGGTGTAGTTGCCGTCAGCGATCCCGCATTGTTCGAAGAATTGCGTTTGAAACCAGGAGAATCCAAAGATATTATCGTCTCGGCAGCATTTGGGATTTCCGGTCAGGACAACAAGGACATGCTGAAAGATCGGGCTTCGGCGTATGCGGAAAGCGTTTACACAATCGACCAGATCATAGAAAATCAGAGTAATGAGTATCAAATCTGGTTTGAAAAAACACCGACATTTACCAGCAGCGACCCTGTGTTAAACAAGACTTGGACCTATCGGTGGTTTCTGCTTCGGCACAATTTGGCCGATCCACAGTACGGTCACTTGTCCTATCCATTGTTTTACGAGGGAAGATCTCATAAAAAAAGTAAAAAGCCCTTCAGTAAAGGGGGGTGGGAGTTCAGCAAGCTGATTAATCTGTCCGTTCCTCTGCATATTATGGATGCCAGATGGTACCACGATCCGGTATATGGCGAAGGACCGCTGCGAAACATGAAGAATGCTCCAGGCGAAGACGGCATGTTCAGCTGCTTGACGGTAGATACCATCATGCATTCGTTTGCTAACTTCTCTTGCTGGGCCGCTTATCAGCTGTATCTCGTACATCGAAACATCGAAATGATATCCGACATACTGCCTGCCATGAAATTGAATGTTTCGGCATGGAACCGTGTAAACGGCAACGATCAGGACCATTTGATGATCGAATACAAACATACAAGGACGGGAAAAGAATACCAGCCAAGTTATTGGTATTTCCATCAATTTCCTAAGAACCCGAAGGACAAGGAAACCTACACCCATCTCAAGAGGGTGGATCGTGCGGTCTATCACTACTTGAACACGCTCGGCGTTGCTAAATTGTGCGAGGTTACGGGCGATCCGGAAGCGGAAGAATATAATCGACAAGCAGAGAATATCAAGCAGGACATTCTTGATAAAATGTGGAATGAAGATACAAAGTTCTTTTACGATCTTCATTATCAAACAGACGAGAAAGCGTTTGTCAAAAATATTGTCGGGTTTTATCCTGGTTGGGCAGAGATCCTTGATGAGCGTTTCAATGGGATGATCGAGCATCTGTTTAATGAGCAGGAATTTCATACGAAGTGTCCGTTCCCGTCCGTTTCCATCGATTGCCCAGCCTATTCGAAAGAAGGGGGCTGGATGGGCCATTTTGTCAAAGGAAGGAATGGCTGCGTCTGGGACGGTCCGACCTGGCCTTATACCAATTCGATTGCGCTCGACGCACTCGCAAAGGAGAGTAAACGGAGAAATCATCAATTCGATCGTCAGTTTGCCTATTATCTGCGCGAATATTCATTTCTCCATTTTATGCAAAGGGATTTAAACCAGCCTGGTCTTGTTGAGCATTACAACAGTGCAACGGGTGAACCGTTAAGCGACGAACAAGAATACAATCACTCGTATTATATCGATCTGTTGATTTCACATGTGGCGGGATTGTCTATTGAAAAAGAGGGGATTATCTTAGATCCTCTGAATACAGGATTGGATTATTTTTGCTTGGACCGCGTGAAGGTGGCAGGCACGGAAATACGGATTACTTACAGGAAACCAAGTGTGTCATCGGATCTTCTGAATGTTGAGGAAGGCTACTGTTTATACGTAAATGGCAAACTTATTTTCTCAAACCATACGCTTTGTCGAACAGAGCTAACTTGGAAGGAACTGGCCTTATAGTGAGATAGTGTACTAAGCGGACAAGGAGTGTGTTCTAATGAAACGTTTCAATGGAGTTGTTGTACAGTCGGAGACGGATCCGCATCTACGGGAAGCTTACCTTCCCATTCCGTATCCGAATGACAACCATGCTGCTAATTTACTAGAACTTAACAACGGCGACCTGCTCTGCGTGTGGTTTTCGGGTAGTGGGGAGGGAAATCCCGATACAAATGTGTTGATGTCGAGATTACCTGCTGGATCCAACCAATGGACTTCTCCCATGCAGCTTTCGGGTGATCCCGAACGATCCGAGCAAAATCCGATCATGCATCAAGCACCAAATGGCAAACTTTGGCTGTTCCATACGTCTAACGAGCCCCATAACCAAAAAACATCGAGGGTTGTTTGCCGCATATCGGAAGATCAAGGCTTTACTTGGAGTCCGACTGAAGTTTTGTTTGATGGTTTGGGCATATTTCTGAGGCATCCACTGCTCGTGCTCAAAAATGGCGATTGGCTGCTCCCGACATATTACTGTAAGCTTGACGGGCATTACAGTGTTGTGCAAATTAGTTCGGATCAAGGGAAAACATGGCAAGAATTCGAAGTGCAGGGCAGCACCCACCGGGTTCAAATGAACGTTGTTGAATTAAACGATGGTACGCTCTACGCGATGTTCCGGAGCCGCCAGGCGGACCGAATCTATACAAGTTTTTCTCGCGAAAATGGAAAAAGTTGGACAGTTCCTGTCAAGAGTGAACTGCCGAACAACAATTCCTCGATGCAGTTCATTAAGATGCAAAATGGCCATCTGGCCTTGATCTATAATAACTCCACGATGGAGCGTGACCAATTCCGGTGGGTCCAAAGAAAGGGTGAATTCCGCAAAAAGCCGCTTCGTACGCCACTTACGTTAGCCGTTTCGGAAGACGAAGGAAAAACATGGCCTTATTTCAGAAACGTACAGATGGCAGATTTGGAGTACAAAGAAACTGAAATTGGATATTCATATCCTTCGATTATCTCCACGCGTGACGGAAAGATTCATATCGCTTTTTCGTATTTGCGCAAAGGAATCAAATATGTTTGTCTAGAGGAAGAATGGGTTAAAGAGGGCATGTGACGGAGGTGATGGTCATGAATGGGAGAATAGATCATTTAAGTGGAGACTTGTTTTTTGACGAAAAAATGGATATTTTCATAAATCGTGAATTGGAATCGTTTACAACCTCCCAGCATACGCATGATTTCGTTGAAATCAGTTATGTGGGGGAAGGAAGCGGTTATCACTATATTGAAGATCAAGTGATTCCTATTAAACAGGGAGATCTGTTTGTGATTCCAATTGGAACATCACATGTGTTTAGGCCATCCTCTCCGACGCAGGATAAAATGCTCGTCATTTATAACTGCATTTTCCGAGTAGGGCTCTTGGAGAACTGGATGCATCTTCTTCAGGAAGAATCCCACACCTACAATTCCATCTCTTTTCCGTGCAAGTGTCCCGAGCGGTGGCTGCATTTTCAAGATAAGCACGATACGTTTTCAACGCTTGTTGACAATATGTACCGGGAATATTTGAAGCGAAGCACCGGCTTTGAGACCATTCTGACCGTTTTGCTGATCCAAATGCTGGTGATGCTGCAGCGTTTTGAATTGAAAAATGAATCAGAGGCTGTTCCTTTTAGGATGTTGGAGGAAGTCGTACATTTTATCAAATCTCATTACACGCAAAACCTTACGGTTCAACATGTGGCGGATTACTTTTTTTTAAGCGCCAGCCATTTTCAACGCTTGTTTAAAAAATCAACGGGTCTGTCATTCACGCAGTACTTGCAAAACGTACGCATTCAAAAATGCTGCGAACTTTTGAAATCTTCCGATATTCCGATTTACCAAATCGCCAATCAAGTCGGTTATCAGGATATGAAGTTTTTCCATGCCCTATTCCGTAAAAAAACGGGGGTAACGCCTCGACAATATCGACAAAACTTCCAAGAGTTCGAAGATAAAGCTATAACGTATTAATATGTGTGGGGCTGACCATAGCAATGGAACAGCTTTTTTTTTTTACATATTGAAGTGGAGGAATAACGAATGTTGAATCCGGATGATTATTTGAATCATTTATACAACAACCTGAACGATGAGACCAGCCAAGCGCTCAAAAAACCATGGAACGAAAGAAAAGCTGAGGTGCGGTCAAAACTACTTGAAAGTTTGGGGGAATTCCCCGAAACGTCAAGTGAATTGAATCCGGTTGTACGCGAGAGAATTGATAAAGGAGATCACTATCTAGAGCGTGTTAGTTATACGACAGATATAAACCTTCAGGTTGCTGCATTCGTACTAATTCCGAAACGGCTCACGGGTAGGGCGCCGACCGTATTGGCATGGCACGGACATGGATATGGGAGCAGAGAGATCGTTGGATTGCAACCAGACGGAACAACGGATTATGGGGCTCCCGGCATACATCAGCATTTTGCTTTGAAGCTTGTACAAAGGGGTATGATCGTCGTAGCGCCAGAAATCATCGGGTTCGGTGATCGTAGGCTGTCGGCTGATAAGGAGAAGGATCCAAAGAAGAACAGTTCTTGCTTTTCACTTGCCTCCCGCTTGCTGCTTTATGGAAAAACGTTAGCCGGCCTGCGGATTTATGAAGCCATCAGATCGCTTGATTATTTGTTAACTCGAGAGGATGTCGATCTGGAACGGATCGGATGCATGGGATTTTCCGGTGGCGGTTTGATTGCTTCGCTCGCTTCCGCTTTGGACGTACGTATTAAGGCTACCGTTATTTGTGCGTTTACAAGCACGTTTAGAGGAAGCTTATTAGCAATGAATCATTGCATAGACAATTATATGCCTTCGATTCTTCCTTACGCGGATCTTCCTGAATTGATTGGATTAATCGCACCGAGAGCGCTGTTTGTCGAATCGGGAATCGAAGACCCCTTATTTCCGGTCGCCTCTGTACAGGAAGCTTGCGTCAAACTCCAGGAGATATATCATACAGAGGGAATCGGAGGAAAGTTCGAAGTTGATCTTTTTCCAGGAAAACATGAAGTGTCCGGGAGAAAATCATACGATTGGTTAGCCCGGCAGTTGAAAGCATGATTCACCTATAGAGTAAGCCATCATCACCTATAAGTTAGAAAGTCGATGGATGTATAATGAACTGAAACCGTTATCATCGGGAAGTTCGAAACAGACTATAGGAGGTGCCGCAATGGGGCGCATTCTTTTGAATCACGTGGAAAAACGATATGGTAAAGATGGCGGATATGCCGTTAAAGATTTCCATTTGGAAATACACGACGGAGAATTTCTTGTCATGGTAGGTCCGTCCGGCTGCGGTAAATCGACGACACTCCGGATGATCGCCGGCTTGGAGGATATTACATCGGGAGAACTTTATATCGGAGATCAATTGGTCAACCATTTGCCGCCGAAGGATCGGGATATTGCGATGGTATTTCAAAACTACGCCTTATACCCGAACATGAGCGTGTACGAAAATATCGCGTTCGGTTTGCGCTTGCGTAAGATGCCCAAACACGAGATCGATCAAGCAGTTAAAAAATCGTCAAGAATACTAGAAATCGAACCTTTTCTAGACAGGAAGCCTAAGCAGCTATCCGGCGGTCAGCGTCAACGTGTAGCCCTCGGCCGAGCCATTGTCCGTGATCCCCAAGTCTTCTTAATGGATGAGCCACTATCCAATTTGGATGCTAAACTGAGAGTTCAAATGAGAACGGAGATCATTAAGCTTCACAAGCAGCTTGGCGTGACGATGGTGTACGTGACGCATGATCAGGTGGAAGCGATGACAATGGGTCATCGCATCGTCGTCATGAAAGACGGCATTATCCAGCAAGTAGATACACCGCAGAAGATTTACAATAATCCAAGAAATATGTTCGTTGCCGGATTTATCGGGACGCCGCCGATCAATTTAATTGAGGGTAAAATTATGGAAAGCACCGATGGCAAATTGGAGTTTCACACCAACCGGTATTATTTGGAAATCCCCGCGAATCAATCGAACATTTTAAAGAAGAAAAATAAAGTAAACAGAACCGTCGTATTAGGAATTCGCTGCGAGAATATCCATGTAAACCCGGCAGTGAATGATGCTCACAACCATGCACAAATCGTCGGGACTCAAAAGATTAACGAATTGATGGGGGCGGACATGTATTTATACATGGATATCGGCATGCCCAATCTGCTGATTGTTAGAACCCGGGCCGATCACAATTTTGAGGAAAACGAGAAGCTTGCTCTATCACTCGATATGCAGAAAGCACTATTTTTCGATAAGGACTCAAAGGACAATCTATTGTATTAAATATACAGCGGAGGGATGAAGTTGAAGGTGTTTTTTCGAACCCGGGTATGGATTTCAACGATGCTGGCGCTCGTATGTATGCTCAGTCAAACGCTTCCCGGTTTAGCGGATACAAGCCTTTCATCAGGGACAGACTCGAAGACAACGAGGATGGAAAACCAGGCGAATTCATCCAAGCAACTGGATCCTAATTATTTTGAAAAGCTTGATCAGTGG
The DNA here is from genome assembly GCF_030817295.1 of Paenibacillus sp. V4I9. NCBI lineage: Bacteria > Bacillati > Bacillota > Bacilli > Caryophanales > Paenibacillaceae > Paenibacillus > Paenibacillus sp. V4I9. The sequence continues at coordinate 4,285,439 of NZ_JAUSZE010000001.1, read as the reverse complement.
AAAAAGGAAGGAGCTTCGACCGATCACAATGGGACAATGAGCATCCCCGGCTCGAAGCTCGTCAGTCAGTCGGCTAACGCCAATGTTACTATAGGGCCCTATAACGAAAAAAATGGCGTTCTGATCTGGACCGCCTTAAGGGATGAATGGATCGAATACGAGGTGGATGTGGCGCAAGGCGGGTTGTATACCATTGAAATGTCATACAATCCGTTCGTCGGTACGAAATACCGCAAGCCGATTGCGTTAAATTTGACCGTAGATGGCTCAAGCCCCTATTTGGAATCGAAATCGGTCGAGTTATACAGACATTGGAAGGATAAATTTCCGATTCGCAAAGATGACAAAGGCGATGAGATTCGCCCAACGGCTGATGATAAATCCGGATGGTTATCTTGGGAGCTGCGTGATTTGTCCGGCGTATACGAAGATCCGCTAACCTGGTATTTGAAACCAGGGAAGCACAGAATCCGGTTGGCGGGCAGCGATCCGTTTGCGCTTGAATCCATAACGTTTAAAGCGCCGCACAAAACAACCGACTATAAAACCGTTAGAAGTATGTGGCCAACTAATGTAGCTGCTGTACAGGCGGATCCGATCGTGATCGAAGCGGAACAACTGCTATGGAAAAACGATTCATCCATATCACTGGCATACGATAACGATATTGCTTCTACACCCAGTGTACGCGGCCATATTACTTACAATGTAATAGACGGTTCCCGGTGGTCGTCGAATAATCAAGAGATTAGCTGGAACATCGACGTACCGGAGACCGGATACTACAAAATTGCGATGCGCGCGGAACAATCGTACGTATCTAACCGCTCGTCGTTCCGTCAGATAAAGATAAACGGCAAAGTGCCGTTTGCTGAGCTGAAAGCCTATCGTTTTATGTACGCATCAGGCTGGAAGGGGATTACACTGGCCGACGATCGGGACAATCCGTACGAATTTTATTTGGAAAAAGGGACTAATACGATCTCGATGCGCGTCACATGGGCTCCATTGAGTTCGATAGCTTCCGATTTGGATCATACCATAGGAGAATTGTCGAAGCTTTCCGCTGATCTAAGAACGTTGACCGGCGGGGTGGACGACAAAAACCGGACGTGGGATTTCAAGAATGACCTTCCCATTTTTGTCGAACAATTGCAAGGCGTTCATGATGATTTGAACGGAGTTCGCGAGCGAATGGCAGTAATTAATGGCCGTCCGGATGCGGTTACGCAAGCACTTGTTACTGTGCAGAAAGATATGGAAGATTTGCTGAAAAACCCAGATGAAATTCCGTATAATGCAAGCATCTTGAACAGGCTGCAAGGCCGGGTGGCCGAACAAATCAAGCAGCTCACCTATCAGCCTCTTCAGTTGGATCGTATTTATGTCGTGCCCATTGAACAACCGCTTCCGAAGATATTACCTACCTTTTATGAAAAATGGGAAGGGGCCGTCATCAATTTCATTGATTCCTTTAAATCAAAAAGAACGACAAACAAGGAAGACATGGTGCTCGATGTTTGGATGCTCCGAGGACGGGATTACGTCAATATGCTGCAAGGTTTGGCGGATGAAATGTTTACACCGCAAACCGGAATCAAAGTCAGAGTGAATCTGCTTAAAGATGAGAAGCTGCTTGTTATGATGAATGCCGCAGGAATTGCGCCTGACGTCGCGTTAGGCTTGCAGCAGCAAATTCCGTTCGACTATGCGATTCGCGGTGGGATCTATAATCTGAAGCAATTTCCGGACTTCGACGAGTACTATAAGCAGTTTTCCCCGGGTACGTGGCCAGCGTTCTATTATAATGGCGGTTACTACGCCGTACCGGAAACACAGGAGTTCCGGGTCATGTACTACCGGAAAGATATTTTGCAAAAATTGGAACTGAAAGTTCCGGACACATGGGATGATCTTTACAAGATGCTGCCTGTGCTGCAGCAGAACGGTATGAACTTTACGCCGGTTAATGATCACGGCATATTCCTGCAGATGCATGGAGCGGAATACTATTTGCAAGACGGCTCGAAAACGGGGCTGACTTCGGAGAAAAGCTTCAATGCATTCAAACAATGGACCGAGCTGCAAAACAAATATGCGATCGATCAACAAATGGATAGCTTCTACCAGCATTTCAGGGAAGGGTCCTATCCTCTAGGTATTGCCGATTTGAATACGTATCTACAATTAAATGTAGCGGCTCCAGAACTGAATGGTTTGTGGGGGGTAGCCCCTGTTCCCGGTGAACGGCAGGATGATGGCACGGTAGCCAGGTGGATGGGTGGAAACATGTATTCTTCGATGATTATGAAAAACGCCAAACATCCGAAGGAAGGCTGGGAGTTTTTGAAATGGTGGACTTCGGCGGAAGTACAGGAAAGGTTCGGTACAGATTTGGAAACGCTCAACGGCGTGACGTTCCGCTGGTTTACATCGAATATGGATGCGTTCACTCAGCTGCCGTGGAAGGAAGATGATCTGCAAGCGATATTGGAGCAATGGAAATGGTACAGGGAAGTTCCGAACGTTCCTGGCGGCAGCTATTTAATGGAGCGCGAAATGAAAAACGCATGGAACCGAACCGTGATCGACGGGATGAACTACCGGACTTCGCTCGAACTGTCTGCGAAAGAATTGGATCGGGAAATCCAAAGAAAACTGCAGGAATTTAAATTTATCGATGGAAACGGGAAAATGGTTCGGTCGTTGGACTTGCCGATTATTACAAAGCCGTGGGAAGGGGTGGAAAAGTATGTTAAAAAGTGAGCCGATTGTGCTGCCTAGTGTACAAAGGGTTAAAAAGGCCACAAACCGAGTAAAGGAACCTACGTTATTGCAAACGATTTGGTCATACCGAGTGTCCTATTTGTTCATAGCGCCATTTATGATTTGCTTCATTCTTTTTATCTTTCTTCCTGTTCTTTCCGCGATTGTGCTTAGTTTTACTTACTATAATTCCATTGAGCCTCCCAGGTTCGTCGGTTGGGACAATTTTCGTTACATGTTGTCACAGGATTTGACTCTGCTCAAATACGCGCTGCCGAACACCATTACATTTGCGTTACTTGTCGGACCAGGTGGATATATGGCAGCCTTTTTACTGGCTTGGCTGATTTCGATCCTGCCTGGCATCTATCGCAAATGGTTTACACTTGCTATGTATACGCCTTCTTTGGCAGGCACTATAGCGATTGGCATTATATGGGTTCCTATGTTATCAAGCGACCGAATTGGTTACTTGAACAGTGTACTTCTGAAATTCGGACTCATTAGCGAACCGATATTGTGGGCTACAAGCAAAGAGTATTTGATGAGCTCTATGGTCTTTGTCACGCTATGGAAAAGTATGGGAATAGGGTTCCTAGCTATGCTGGCCGGTATTTTGAATGTGAATCCAGAGCTATACGAAGCAGGTAAAATTGACGGCATTCGCAGCAGGCTGGAAGAAATTTGGTATATCACGATCCCTTCCACAAAGCCGCAAATGTTGTTCGGTGCCGTCATGGCTATCGTTGGTGCGATTCAATCCGGAGAAATCGGTCAGACACTTTCGGGCATGAATCCGACGCCACAATATTCGGGTCATGTTCTCCTGACCCATATGCATGACTATGGATACACCCGTTTTGAGCTCGGTTATTCGACAGCGTTATCCGTACTTTTGCTTATATTTATTTACTTTGCTAATAAGCTATGCGAGAAGCTGTTCGGAACGAAGGAGGGCGAATAAATGAGCATCGCTGGTACTCTTCGAAACTTCAAATCGTGGCGAATACGCAAAAGACTCCGCAAATTCAGTCCTATGGAAAAAATATCAATATTCATTCTAATTTTGATGAGTATTTTTTTGCTGCTGCCGTTGGTTTATATATTCAATCATGCCTTTAAGCCATATGAGGAATTGTTCATTTATCCGCCGAACATATTCGTAAGGCATCCTACTTTTCAAAGCTTTATGGAATTAGCGTCCATAACGAAGGGAACGGCGGTTCCGATCACGCGCTACTTGTTTAACAGCGTGATTGCTACCGTACTGGCTGTTATTGCAATCGTAATTGCAAGCGCCATGTGCGCTTATGCGATTTCCAAGCATAAATTTCCAGGGCACAAGATGATATTCGCGACGATTCTTTTGACACTGTTATTCGTTCCTGAAACGGTTTCAATTCCCAGATATTTGATCATCAGCCAATTGGGCATTTTTAACACGTACTGGGCACATGTCCTTCCGCTCGTTGCCGTGCCGACAGGTGTTTTTTTGATGAAGCAGTTTATCGATCAACTTCCAGATGAATTGCTCGATTCTGCCCGGATGGACGGGGCAAAAGAGTTTACGCTTTTTTTAAGAATCGTTATTCCCGTCGTTATGCCTGCGATTATGACGGTCAGCATCATCGCGTTTAACTCAGCATGGCTCAGCACGGAAGCGTCGGAAAACTTTATTCAGGATGAGGAATTGAAAACGTTTCAGTTCTATGTGCAGACCTTGACCTCCGGTTTGGCTAACAGTGTGTCAAGGCAAGGTGCTGCGGCTGCGGCTGCAATGATCCTATTTTTGCCGAATTTCATTATGTTTTTGGCGTTCCAAAGTAAGGTCATCGCGACAATGGCACATTCCGGTATCAAGTAATGATCACAACGGATTGAGGGGGGATAACGTACCGATGGGCATTCAACAGAACGGGCGAGAAGTGGATAAATGGGGACGGTTTGAGCTGACGTTAAAAGGACCGTCCGAAGGAAATCCGTTTCAAGAGGTTCAGCTATCCGCCCGATTTCAATACAAGAACCTCATTATAGAGCCTGATGGCTTTTACGATGGAAACGGAACATACCGGATCCGCTTCATGCCTGATCGAATTGGCGTCTGGCGCTATGTTACCCGCAGCAATCATGGTGATCTTGATGGTCATTACGGCGAATTCGTATGTGTAGAGCCGTCCCGCGAGAACCATGGTCCCGTGCGGGTGAAGGATCATTATTTATTCGCGTATGAGGACGGTACACCGTATATGCCATTCGGCACTACCTGCTATCATTGGACCCATCACAGAGACGAGCGGCTTGAGGAGCTTACACTACAATCGTTGAAAGATTCTCCGTTCAATAAAGTAAGGATGTGTCTTTTACCCACACGGGATATGAAACCTCCTCTTCAGTTGGCCTTCGAGGGAACGTGTCCGGAAGATGTGGATAAAACACGGTTCAATAGCGAATTTTTTGCCCATTTGGAGCAGCGGATCGATGATTTGATGCAGCTCGGCATAGAAGCCGATCTCGTTTTATTCCATCCTTATGATAAAGGGTTTTGGGGCGTCGATAACATGGATGCGGGAACCGATTCTTTTTACTTGCGCTACGTGATCGCACGCCTTTCCGCATTCCGGAACGTATGGTGGTCGCTTTCCAATGAGTACGACTTTAATACATTCAAAACGGTCGAAGATTGGGATCGGCTGATTCAATTCGTACAGCATAAGGACCCGTACCAACATCTTCGTTCGATCCATAACGGTACGAAGATGTACAAATCTTCCTGGTTGTACGATTTCTCCAAGCCTTGGATTACTCATCAAAGCATACAGCACTGGGATGCGGAGCTTACGACAAGCTGGCGGGAGGCGAATCCCAAACCAATCGTCATTGATGAAATATCCTATGAAGGCAACAGCTCTAGACGTTGGGGCAATATTTCCGGTGAGGAAATGACCCACCGATTCTGGGAAGCCATGTCACGAGGCGGTTTTGTCGGGCATGGTGAATCGTTCATCGATCGGGAGACAAGGGCCTGGATATCCTCTGGAGGTAAACTGTACGGAGAGAGTACGGAGAGAATCACTTTTTTGCGTAAAATTATGGAGCAAGGTCCTGCAGATTGGATGAAGGCTTGGCAGCAAGGAACGTATGGGCTTCAATATTTCGGTCATCACCAGCATGCCTATAAGTTCATTAACCTCCCTGAAAATGCTTCCTATCACATCGAGATCATTGATACTTGGAACATGACCATTACACCGGTTAAAGGCACGTTTCGCGGACGAAGCAGGGTTGACCTCCCCGGAAAACCTAATCTCGCATTGCGCATTTTGAAGGTTTGAGTAGAAAACCCGGAAGGAGGAGGTCAGACTGATAGTAACCAAGGAAGTTGAACGCTGGGGTGTGTTTGAGCTGACACTGGAAGGTCCCTCAGATGGAATCCCGTTCACTGACATACGTCTCTGCGCCATATTCAAGAAGGAACTGCATGTTGCTGAAGCAGAAGGATTTTACGACGGCAGCGGGAAATACCGTATCCGGTTTATGCCGGAGGAAGAAGGCGTATGGTCGTATGCAACGTCAAGCAATTGTTCGGATCTGGACGGGATATCTGGAGAGTTTACCTGCACCATCCCAGCAGCCGGCAATCACGGACCCGTTCGGGTAAAGAATGCTGTTCATTTTCAGTATGCGGATGGAACTCGGTTCATACCGATTGGCACGACCTCTTATGTATGGCATCTGCAAAGCGAACAACTTCAAGAGCAAACGCTGCATACGCTGCAGCAATCGCCATTTAACAAAATCCGCATGTGTGTTTTTCCGAAAAATTACGTGTTTAATAACGCTGAGCCGGATGCCTATCCATTTGAAGGCTCGTCAGAACAGGGATTCGATTATAGCCGTCTTCGACCGGATTATTTTGCCCATTTGGAGAAGAGGGTAAAGGATATGGCAGATTTGGGTATACAGGCGGACCTCATTTTGTTTCATCCCTACGACGAGGGACGCTGGGGTTTCGATGAGATGACTTCGAATGAAGACGATCGTTATCTACGCTATGTCATCGCACGACTTGGTGCCTACCACAACGTTTGGTGGTCGCTCGCCAATGAATACGATTTAATGAACCATAAAAGTCTCGAAGATTGGAAGCGTTTATTTCGTATTGTTCAGGAATATGATTATGGCGGACATTTGCGCTCGATCCATAATTGTCGAACATGGTATGACTTCGGTGTTCCATGGGTGACGCATGCGAGTATCCAACATGCCGACGTGAGAGTTGTTTCTGAATGCACCAAACAATATGGAAAACCTGTCATTATCGATGAATGCGGTTACGAGGGAAATCTGGATACCAAGTGGGGCAGTTTGACCCCTGAAGAGTTAGTTTGCCGGATTTGGGAAGGGATTTGCCGTGGCGGCTATGTCACTCATGGGGAAACGTATTTGAATGCGGAGCAAGTTCTTTGGTGGTCGCATGGAGGGGAACTTCATGGACGAAGCGTTCGGAGAATCGAATTTATGCGTGGCATTCTTCAGGATACGCCGGAGCATATGACATACAGCAGTGATCGGCTCGATGCCGCTACGTTGGAGTTGAGGGGCGAATACTATTTACAGTACTTTGGCCCACATCGGTTTGCATTCCGCGAATTTGCACTGCCAGATGGGAAATATGAAGTTGATCTGATCGATACATGGAACATGACCATCACGCCGCTTTCTGGGACATATGAAGGTCGATTCCGAATTGATTTGCCTGCAAAGCTTTATTACGCGCTGCGTATTCGAAAAATGACCGTTTAGTCTTATCAATAGCTTAATCAGGGAGAGATGTCATTGGAACATTTGCGGAAATTAACGGGAAATTCAAAGCTTTGGTACGAAAAACCGGCAAAAACGTGGAATGAGGCATTACCGATCGGCAACGGTCGTCTAGGTGCGATGATATTTGGAAAAGTAAATCAAGAACGGCTGCAATTGAACGAAGACTCGGTTTGGTACGGCGGACCGGTGAACGGAGACAATCCGGAGGGTCGGCGATATTTTCCGGAAGTAAGGCGTTTATTAAGTAAAGGGAAACAAATTGAAGCAGAAGAGCTGGCACAAATGGGGTTAATGTCCAATCCCAAATCCATGCGACCCTATCAACCGTTGGGTGATTTGCATTTCTACCACGACGGGGAAAAAAAGATGATTTCCAATTATTACAGGGATTTGGACATTGAACAGGGTATCGCCCATGTCAGCTATTGCCTAAACGATGTTCAGCATGAGAGGGAATTGTTCAGCAGTGCGGTCGATCAGGTGATGGTTATCAGGATCACATGCAATCGGCCTGCAACATTGAATCTCAGGATGCATTTGAGCCGAAGACCGTTTGACGAGGGTACGCAAAGGATAGCCAATGATACTTTGATGATGAGCGGAGAAAGCGGAAAAAACGGGGTGACGTACTGCACGGCTGTGAAAGTCGTTCCAGAGAGCGGATCGGTGAATGCCATCGGTGATTTCCTCACTGTCCATCAGGCGGAAGCTGTTACCATCTATCTTTCGGCTGCAACAACATTTCGACATGAGGACCCTCAAGCCGAGTGCATTCAACAGCTGGTTCATGCAGCAAGCAAGGGATATGAACGGGTAAAGAAGGATCACGTAACAGATCATGCCTCCAAATTTGGGCGTGTAAAGCTGGAACTGGGCCGTCCCGAAGATGCGGGTGAAACCGAATTACTACCTACCGATGCTAGGTTGCAACGATACAAAGATGGCGGGGAAGATCCCGGGCTCATTTCGCTGTTTTTCCAATATGGCCGTTATTTGCTTATGGCCAGTTCCCGCCCTGGTTCAAATCCTGCGAATTTGCAGGGCATTTGGAATGAAAGCTTCACTCCGCCGTGGGAGTCCAAATATACGATTAATATTAACACGGAGATGAATTACTGGCCTGCGGAAGTTTGCAATTTGTCTGAATGTCATGAACCATTGTTTGATTTGATCGATCGCATGCGGGTTCATGGCAGGAAAACGGCGCAAAAGGTGTACGGCTGCGGTGGATTCGTCGCTCACCATAATACAGACATGTGGGGATCAACCCAAATAGAGGGAAATCATATACCAGGTTCAATTTGGCCGATGGGTGCCGCTTGGTTATCTCTGCACCTCTGGGAACATTACCGGTTCGGCTTGGATGAATCATTTCTCCGTGAACGGGCGTATCCGGTTATGAAGGAAGCAGCCGAATTTTTCTTGGACTACTTGTTTGAAGACGAAAAGGGACGTCTCGTTACGGGTCCTTCGACCTCTCCCGAAAATAAGTTCATCGGTCCCGACGGAAGCGTGGGATGTCTGAGTATAGGTCCTTCCATGGATACTCAAATCGTCTATACATTATTCAGCGCTTGTATGGTGGCTTCCGATATTCTTCAAACGGATGAAACGATTCGGCAGAAATGGGAAACGACACTTCGCAAGCTGCCGCAACCGCAAATTGGCAAACACGGGCAGCTGCAGGAATGGGTGGAGGATTGGAATGAAGTGCATCCGGGTCACCGCCACATCTCCCACTTATTCGCGCTCCATCCTGGAGAAATCATTCATGTGAGGCATACACCGGAATGGGCGCAAGCGGCCAAACGGACGCTGGAACGCAGGTTGGAGAACGGGGGCGGCCAAACGGGATGGAGCCGTGCTTGGATCATTAATTTTTTTGCGCGCTTGGAGGACGGTGAACAATCCTATGAGCATGTTCGCTTGCTGCTTTCCCTCTCGACACTACCGAATTTGTTCGACAATCATCCGCCTTTTCAGATTGACGGCAATTTTGGCGGAACGGCTGGAATTGCCGAGATGCTCCTGCAATCGCACCGTGGGGAGATTGCACTGCTTCCTGCCTTACCGAAGGCATGGATGCGTGGTAAAATCAGCGGTTTTCGCGCCCGTGGCGGTTTCGAGATCGAGATGGAATGGGAGGAAGGCGAGCTAACCCGCTGTGTCATTAAAGCGACGAAAAGCCAATTATGCACCGTAACGTGCAGGCGCCCGCAATCGTCACTTACCGTGGAAATGGATGGGACGCCGGTTGAAACCATTACCTCGGAGTATTTGACCAAGTTCGACGCTGTTGAGGGTAAGACGTACGTGCTCACAGCAAGGAAGCAGACTCAGCTTGAAGAAGCGAAGATGGTAACCAACATATAGCGTTGGAAATAGGATCATGCACAAGGCCACCGTTATCGGTGGCCTTGTTTGTCGTACAGCCTATCTCTCAGTCATCTTCGGCGACTTTTTGGACAGCCTTTTTTGCTGCAATGATGTTTTTCATCTTAAGATTCAAGTTGAGGTAGCGATGCAATTCCTGCAACGATGGTTTACATCGTTATGAGGGGGGGTGGGAGTATAACAGATCATAAAAAGTTGATGGAACGATGTTTTACATTGTTGCAATAAAGCCAATCTTCGTTTCTATGCTGTAACGATACTTTTCATCATTGTGTCACAGGTCGGCAAATTCTGCTGTTATGGAATGTGATAAGAGATAGACGTACATTCGTTGCTTACCGCGTGCGCCAGGGATAAGTATTCCCTTTGAGAGTAAGCTGCGGAGCAGGTTGCGCGCTTTTTGCTGCTCAACATCTAACTCCGTACATACGTTACTCGGTTTTACTTTTCTATTGCTGCGGAGCGCCATACGAATAATCTCACGTTCTTCGATAGAACAATTGCTGTACCGACCGGAGTGACTGCTTCAAAACCATTTTCCCATGAATGGATGGATCATTTGCTCGCACATTCTCGGTTTGTCTTTCACATCATCGAAGGAGAAGCGGAGCAATTTCCAGCCATCGAGCATCAAATGATTTTGTCGGATCCATTGATCGGAAAACTGAGAGCGTGAAATCTTCTGCAAGTGCGGACCTTAACCGTCGATTTCGATTGTTAGCCGTACGTGCCCGCGAATGAACGCAAAGTCGATAAATCGTGTTCCGTCGCGGAAGTCATGGACTTCATATTCAGGTACCAGATTGTCAAAGTTTGAGAAGGCGGGCCACCATACTTGCTGCAAAAATAACTGTTCCGCATGGCCGAGTCCTTCTGTTTAACGCCTCCGCGCTTCGCCTTGCCGCGACTTAACATGGTGTCGTATAAATTCTGAATAAGCAAGTACAGCCTTCAACCACCATACCTCCTTAGGAAAAAATAAAGCCGCTCCCCAGTCAGGATAACCTGAAACTGAGCAGCGGCGTGTGCTTCACAACCGTATATCTATTGAAATGATATAGCACAAAGCTGAAATCTATTGCTACTTGAAACATCATCTATTTTTGGAATAGGTAATTGCTGACAAGGTCACCATAATCGGTTGCCTTGTTTGTTGTGTGCGCACGGAGAAACTACAGTAACAGCCCTCTAGACCTTCCTTCAACTAACTCCTGATAGGCTCATATTATACCAGCAAATGATTCAATCATTGTGGTCGAATGATCCCTAAAAAAAGCATGAACACCCTATAAATGTTTTTTCGTAGTGATGTAATGTAGTAATTAAGAGGTGATACCATGGAATTCATTAGACCTGAAGATTATTTGCCAAGAAAGCAAAATATACCGGACTTGAAGAAATACGGAATCGGCTTAATCGGCTGCGGGAGCATTGCGAATACGGCGCATTTTACCCGGCTATCGTAAATATGGATTGCCTATTGCGGCTGTCTGCGACGTCAACGAGGAAGCGGCTCGTGCTACAGCACAAAAGTTTGATATTCCGTTTTGGACGACCGATGTTAATGAACTATTGCAAAATGATGAAGTAGGCATTATCGATTTAGCAATCCACCCTGAGCCGAGACTGGAAGTGCTGAAACTGATCGGCAAAGCGCCTCGGCCAGTTTTATGCCAGAAGCCGTTGGCGCTGGATTTGGAGCATGCTCAGGTGCTTAGTCAAGAGGCGAACCGGCTGGGTATCGTGCTAGGCGTGAACCAACAGGCTCGCTGGGCTCCGGCTCACAAAGCGCTGAAGATGGTTCTTGAGCAGGATCTCATCGGTGAGGTATACAGCATCCACCATGATATGCGTTCATTCCAAGACCAAGCCGGCTGGTGGTGGACGAAGATGAAAAATTTCAATATTGTCGATCACGGGGTCCACTATGTGGATTTGTGCCGATATTTTAACCCTAATCCCGAAGAAGAGTGGTCCCGGGTTCACTGCACGACAGCGCAGCTGAAGCAGCAAAACGCGATTGACCCGCTGATCTATTCGGCGAACGTTGAGTTTGGTCCGAAAGGCGGACGAAACCCGCTCATGGCTTCACTTCATTTTAACAATATTGCCAAAGCAAGCCGTTCCCATAGCAACACATGGTGGATTGACGGGACAGAAGGAAGCCTCTGGTGTACGCAAGAAACTCTCTATATGGCGCTGAACAAGCACAAAAACGTCGTGCACGAGATCAAGCTGAAAGGAACTTGGTTCCCGGACGCCTTCGCAGGCTCCATGATCGCATTCATGACCGCGATGGAGGAAGGCAAGCGTCCGCCGGTTACTCCGGAAGATAACTTGCAGACTGTCGCCTTGACGACAGCAATGGTCATTTCTAGTCAAGAAGGATGCGTGGTGGAAAGAACGGGCGTGTTGAAAGGAAGCGATCAATGATGAACAGACTCGGTTTTATGAGTTACATATATCTAGGCTGGAGCGCGGAAGCAATCGCTGAAGACGCAAGTAAACACGGATTGGCTTATGTGCAGATCGACCCTAAGCAAGCTATGCAGGTGATGGACGATGAGCTGTTTTCACTGACTCGTGCTGAAAAAATCCGTACCATCTTCGAGAATAAAGGGATTTCCGTCGTAGGTTTGTCGGGATACACCAATTTACTGAATCCTAACCTTCAGAAGCGAGAAGATAAATTGAAGCAGCTTGAGAAGATGATCGACCTATGTTCGGCTTACGGAACACGGTATATCGCGACGGAAACGGGAAGTCTTCACCCTACCAACGCTTGGCGAGATTTTGAGGGAAACAGGACTCCTGAAGCATGGGATCAACTATTATTCATCGTCGACCATTTGCGGAACCGAGCTGTGAAGAACGATGCCGTATTATTGATCGAAGGATTTGCGCTAAATGTGCTAGCGAGTCCGGAACAGGGTGTCCGTTTGATGGAACAGCTCGGAACCGAAGGGTTGGCGCTCATTATGGATCCTTTCAATTATTTGACGCAGGACGATTTAAGCCGACAAGAAGAAGCAATGGCGAACATATTCGACTGCATTGCCCCATATTCACCGATTGCGCATGCCAAAGATGCACTCTATGGAGATGAAGGCTTTACAACGCCTCGGGTAGGGGGGGGACAAGCGGATTGGAATGTGTATGCAGCGCTGCTTGGCAGTCGATTGCCGGATGTCCCGTTGATTCTGGAGCATGCAAAGCCGGAAGAAGTAGCGGAATGTTTGGATTTGATCCGAAAATCCTTTGAAAGCGCAGTTAGGACGTGAATGAAGGATGTCTATGACGCATAAACCGAAATTGGGAATACAGGGCCCTGTTGTCGCATGGCAGGATTCGTGGGCAGGGGATGCTTCAGAGCGTATTATGCGGACGGGAACGGGGAGTATTTGTCCGTCTCAAGACCGAAAGCCTGATCCAGATGAATTTCTACATGCTTTGCGCGAATTGAAAGCGGACTTTTATGTTCATCATGTGATTCCAGAAATGAAAGGGTATTCAGAGCTCTTGGCAGATATCGCGGGTGCGGGATTAGACATTTGCCTTGGCAACGAATATGGAAACATTAACGGGCCCTGGACGGAAGGAACGAACAGGTACGACGTGCCTGATGAGGCGATTGTGCAGGCCGCAAGTTCGGGTCGGTGCATCGGACTGTTGTATGATGAGCCGGAGCATTTGCAAATTAATGCCGGACAGTATCGCCATGACGGGTGGTTCCCACATTGGGGCAGCACCGATGATATGAATTTGGTAGAGTCGCGCAGCAAGGTGGAGCGGTCGGTTTTGTCCCGTGTCCAGCACGTACATAGCGTCTTGGAGCAAACCGGATCACCCCGCACTTCCATGCCTTTGATTGCGGAGCATGTATTTCCTACCATGTTCCACACGTTTGCCAGAGCGGGAATGGACATCTGTCCCAAGATTATGAAGGAATCATTTCAATCCTTGCAGCTATCTACCGCATTGGGAGCGGCCAAACAATATGACAAAGCGCTATGGATTTGCGCCGATTTGTGGGGTCCGGATACGGGAAGGTGGTTCACCCGTTTTCAAGGATTTCCCGGGCACTCTCCTCAAGAATTTGAGTCAGCTTTGAGGATGGGCTACTTGATGGGACCGTCACATTTGTTCGTGGAAAATATCGATGTTCTGTTCAAACATACCTCAATCGGATTTGAAGCAACCGAATTCGGCGAAGTATGGAAAGAGTTCGTCCGTAAATTTATCCCTGATCACACGTTGACTTGGCACCATTCGCAGGCGAATCCGGATATCGCGGTCATTCATTCGGATGACGGAAATTATGGTCAGAATGAAAGGTTGTTCGGTAATCGGACACTCGCTGATGTAGGCGGGTCCCAAAGCGTGTTTCACATCTGGCATTTGCTCAGCCGGGGAACAATACCTGCTCACGGCAGCTGCATGCATATCCCAGGCTACGACTTTCCAAGACACGAATTGAAAAGAGAAGTAGCGTACGAACAATTTCCGTTAGAACAAGGGTACGTTTCAAGCGACGGAAGAAGGGTGCATCCGTTATTTTATCCGGTTAGAAATGTCCTTGCATTTGACGATCAAGTCAGCGCAGAACTTCTGGGACGACCGAAATTGATTATGGTTGGAGGCTCCTCCCTTTCCGCCGAAACACTGTTTGTTATCATCAAAAGAGCGGAAGATGGGGGAGTCGTCGTGATCGCAGAATGGCTGCTGCCTCCTGATTGTCCGGAAAAGCTAAGGAACAGTGGAAAAATGGGCTTCGGAAGGTGGATCGTCACGAACGATTTTTTGGATGAACGAGTGAAAGAAATCGTTGAACCCTTTTTGGGGGAAGAACGCTGCTGGATGCAGCGCTTCGGCACGACAGAAGTGAGAATGTACCCTAAGGACAGCGACGGGTATACACTCGATTTTGAAATCGCAGCTGTATGAAACGAATCCAAGCGGTAGGGTTTCGGCAGAGGGGGAGATAAGTTTGGAGCAAATCAAACATCAGGATCCGTTTGCGGAGATTGCCTTTCGTGAACATCCCGGAAATAAAGACGAATTGCGGGAGATTCCTCCCGTGGCTTACGAAAAAAAATATTTCACGCCGGGATCGGAAAAAGCGACGAACGTATCTTATCACACCTACGAGGAACAAATCGCATATTTCCATGAAGAGTTGAAGCTGCTGCGCGAGAAGTACCGCCCGTTTATGAGAAATTTGGCTCCGTCCTCCACACTGCGCCGCAACCGACAGGCATGTAAGGAGTTTCAATTTCGCTATCAAACGTCTGAGGACGCCAACTTTACGAATGTGCTGGAAGGAGCAGGGGATTGGGAATCGGTGATGGTTCCTGATTTCCGCGGACCGACGGGAGAAAACGGCAATTGGACGGGATTTTACCGCAGTGAATTTCCCTATGGTCCCGTTCCCGAAGGAAAGAGAGTCTACCTCGTATTTAAAGGGGTTGACTATAAAGCGACGGTATATCTCAATCGCAAGTGTATAGGCAGCCATGAGGGGTTCTTTGCTCCTTTCGAATTCGACGTGACTGACTTGCTGCAGGAACTCAATACGCTGGTCGTTGAAGTGTTAAACGATTATCCGATGATGGGGGTAGGCGGTACGAAGCTGGACGGAGATAAAATGTACGCGGCGACTGGCCCAGGATGGGACGATGCATTCAGCGGCTGGAGCCACTGCCCACCGGGTGCCGGCATATACAATTCGGTCTATTTGGAAGAGCGGTCGACGTTGTTTATTCAGGACATTTTTGTTCGGCCGAACATTGATGACGGCTTCGTGGAAGTATGGATTGATGTGAATAATACGACGAATAAGCTGAAAGAAAACTTCGAATTGATTCTTGAAATCATGCCGAAAAACTTCACCGGTCAAGGAAGCGTTCCCATCTCGTTTCAAGCGGCTTACGCCGGTCCGGGTCTTAATTACTATCGCTACAAGGTGGATTTTCTGTCATTCCGGATGTGGGAACCGGAAACTCCTTTTTTGTATATAGCTCGCGTTCAAGTAAAGAACAGTACGGAATGTTTGGATATCCAAGACCGCACCTTCGGCATGCGAAAATTTCATATGGACGAAAAGGACACACCGAAAGGAACGCTGTACCTCAATAATCAACCGATTATATTAAGAGGCGCCAATGAAATGGGGCACTTGCAGCAATGTGTCATGAATAACGATTTCGAGCAGTTAATGGACGATATTTTGATCGCGAAACTTGCTCATTTGAACTTTTACCGCATCACACAGCGTCCTGTTCAGGAAGAAATTTATGACTATTTCGATATGCTCGGCATGATGCATCAATGCGATCTTCCAACGTTTGGATTTATCCGCCGCAACCAATTTGTCGAGGGGGTCCGGCAGGCGGCGGAGATGGAGAGACTGATCCGCAGTCACCCATCTTCGGTCATGGTATCACTAATTAACGAGCCTTCGCGAACTGAGAAGAGGCGAAAAGGGCACCGCCATTTGCACCGAAACGAATTGGAAGCTTTCTTCGTTGCCGCCAGACAGGCGATTTTCATTGAAAATCCAGATCGTGTAGTCAAAAACGCGGACGGGGATTACAATCCTCCTACCCATGAAGGACTGCCCGATTTTCATTGTTATAACATGTGGTATACGAACAATACGATATCAGTAGGTAAAATGCATAAAGGTTTTCTTCCCTCGATTAGGACGGGATGGAAGGCGGGATGCGGGGAGTATGGCACGGAAGGTTTGGATCATGTGCAATTGATGATGAACCGTTATCCGAAAGAATGGCTTCCCTCTTCTGAGAAGGAGCATTGGCTGCCAAACAAAATCCATGGAGCTCAAACCTACGGTCTGCATGGAGATTGGTTTGCCGAACAGCAAACGATTCATGAGTGGGTCGAGGCGAGCCAAAGGCACCAATGTTTGGCGACGAAGCTCATGACAGACGCATGGCGCAGAAGGGCCGATTTGGTGGTTTCCACCGCCATTCACCTGCTCATTGATGCATGGCCTGCCGGCTGGATGAAAGCACTCGTTGGTGTTGACCGGATTCCGAAACCGGCATACTTCACGTATAAGGAATGTCTGGAACCGGTACGCATTCATCTAAGGTGCGACAGGTGGAAGGTATATGAAGGGGAAACGCTGGAAATAGAAGCGTGGCTCTTGAATGATACAGCGAAGGATTATGACCGGTGTCGTGTCGTCGCTACTCTTCGAGACGATACCCGGGATTACGGCAATTATGAAATTACAGGCCTTGTGCCTAAGGCGATGTCCAGATATGCAGGCACGATCAGCTTTTCGGTACCATCGATAACAGATAGACAGAACTTGTACATGGATACCTGCTTGCTGGATGAAAACGGTAAATTGATAAATAAGGAAAGATTTTCTTTTGAGGCGTTTGCAAAAACGAGATATCCGAAATCGCAGAATATTGCTTTTCTAGATGCAGAATCGGAACTACTCTGTTCCCTGCTAAACATAGAAGGACAATCTTATGACGGAGATACGCATAAGGAGGGCTCAATTGTTGTTTCTTCCAAGGCAGCATTTGATCGCCATCAGGTATCCATCCTCGAGAAAGTCCGTAATGGAGCTACAGCCGTCTTGATATTACGCGGGCCAGACAGTAACTCGTGGGATATCGAAAACACGACGGTCCGAACGGTCAAATTACGTGGGATGTACACGTTGGCATTTCAAACCGAAGACCCGCACTTGCAGTGGATGAAAGCGGACGATTTATCATATTTCTATCATTTGACGAACGACAGGATAGATGGAATAACTAATTGTTACCTGCAAGGAGAAGGGATTGAACCGATTGTATTCGCTTACGAGGCTCATGGTGAACCGAGTGGCAAACAAAAGCTGCCTGTAGTGGGATTGAAACCGCTCGGAGAAGGGCAAATCTTCTTCGTATGCTTACCGTTGTCGGGTAGAGTGGGATTTAACCCAACGCTGGATCGATTCTTGATTTCCTTATTGAACGAGAGAGGAGGGGACGACAATTGTACGCCATTGTTAGCCGAGACAAGCAAAAACGGGCAGAAATAGCGGACACAAGTAAAGGAACACAGCTAATTCTGCAAAATGAGAACGAGCAATCCCCTCATTTCGCGGGACATTTGGATGAGATGCTAATCTATTCCTCCGGAAGACCGTGGCGTTCAGATTTTGTACGGTTAGAGGATGTACAAATCTCCTCCGAGTCGGACTTGATCCGAATTTGCGGGAAAATGGAAGCGTTAACCTTCATGATAGAGCTAGCCTTCGACGAGCATCATTTATTGAAAATAAACGCGACTTGGGAAAATCAGACGGATCAAATGCTGCGTGATGTTGCTACGGGACTCTTGTTCGTACTGCCAAAGCGGAGCAAGGAAATGGTTACGATTCCCCACATGATTTACAACAACAATCCTTCCGCTGATCCGAGCCGGGTTGTCCCTCGACTTGGACTAGGTCCTGACAAAGGATTTATTTGCGAAGAACACCGATTACCGATCCCCTGTGTGAATGTGGAGTGGACGGAAGCTGCCAAGGCCCGCTTCATCTCCTTGTTTTCGGTACCTGCATACATGGAATCAGCGGATGGCGTTGTGCACTACGGGTCGCTTGGAGCGATCCAAGAGGAACACCAAACTATGCTGGCAGCGATGAGCGGAGTCTTGATGTTTAATGGCGAGAAGGATATGTATTATGTGGGTAAAAACAAAACAGGACCTTATCACGGTGGTTATTTGGACATCACACCCGGTTTGTCATTAACCAAACAATACGCTCTGGATTGGGGAGCTGTTGCTAATCCCGGGCAGGGCTTCCGTGAAATCGTTCGCAAAGGCTTGGCGCTGTTTGCGCCGATAGGGGCAAAGCCGCACTCACTCGAAGAGATAATCCAGCTGAAAAATAACGCTTTGGACGATAGATGGAGAACTGATGAACATGGCGCCGCCGGATATGTGAAATTTTCCGATTCGAATGAGTTCGGCAACGTTTCTAAACGTCCGCTGCACTATATGTACGGGTGGACAGGACAATGCTTGAAGCTGGCATGGTGCGACGCCAAGTTAGGGTTTGCCCACGGACAGGAAGAACGGATCTCCCATTGCGAACAGGCCGTCGATTTTTATTTGCGCGAAAGCCGTACCGACGTTCCCGGAATTAGACATGGAGCGTATCGGCTCGCGGACGGGCAATGGGATGACTTCACCTGGAATAAGCAGGCTGTCGTTTCCAGCCGTGCTCTAGGGGAAACCATAGCTGATTTAGCGGAAATCATCCTTCTGTTTCGGGAAATGGGCAGGGAAGTTCCGGCTTACTGGCTGGAGGCTCTTCATGAATCGGCCGATTTCTTCCTCGCTGGCGTCCTGCCGACAGGCATTTATCCGGCAGCATGGCTGCTGAATGGAAATTCGGCGGAAGATAGGATTACAGCAGCTGGCCTACCGTGCCTGATCGCTGTTGTGAAGGCTTATCGGGTTACAGGTGAAAAGCGGTACTTGGATGCTGCCGAAACGACGATGCAGCGTTATTATGAGCAACACGCCCAGACATTCGAACGGCCGTTTGCACGCTCAACGCTTGATGCGAACTGCGAGGATAAGGAAGCTGGCATGTATTTCTTCCTGGCCGCTTATGAATTGTTTGTCTTAACAGAAAATGAACGTTACTGTGAATGGGCCGAAATATCGGGGGATTGGCTCCTTACTTATGTTTATATGTGGAATCCGGTGTTTGATCGGGGGTCACAGTTCAGGAACGCGGGGTTTACCGCCACCGGATGGCCGGGCGTCAGTGTGCAGAATCATCATCTTGACGTGTTTTTTCCGACCTTCGAATTTTGGCATTTCGGTCGGTTAACTGGCAAAACGCAATATGAGCTTTTAGGACGAATGGTATTCGATGCCATTGGGCAGGGAATATGTACGAAGCCTGGGGAATGGAATTTTACCGTGGCTGGCGAACAGGGAGAAGGTTTTTTTCAAACAAATTGGCATCACCGGGGACATAGCAACAAGTGGAATCCATCTTGGGTGACTGCGCTTGTTCTTCAAAATGCTTTAAGATTCCAAGATGCAGCACAATGATGATGAAGAATGGAGGACAATCACGTGAACGATAGAGCCATTCCGGATTGGGAAAATCTAGAGATTCTTGGGCGTAATACGGAACCACCACATACCGGATTCATTCCGTACGGCGATGTGGAGTCAGCGCTCGATAACGAACGGGCTGCGTCGCCTTATTTCCAATCATTGAACGGCAACTGGAAATTTTATTATGCAGAGAGCCCATCCCAGGCATCTGAATTTTTTTACGATTCGTCCTTCTCGGCAGATGACTGGAATACCATACCTGTGCCGGGCAATTGGCAGATGCATGGATATGGCCGTCCCCATTACTCCAGCAGCTATTATCCTTTTCCGATCGACCCGCCGTATGTGCCGAATGATAATCCGGTTGGGTGTTACCGCAGAAGTTTTATTATTCCCGATTCGTGGGATGGCCGGCAACTATTTCTTGTCTTCGAAGGGGTCGACTCGGCCTTTCATGTATGGGTGAACGGACAATTTGCTGGGTATGGACAGGGCAGTCACATGCATTCGGAATTTCGGGTCACCTCGCTGCTTCATCCGGGAGAAAATATAGTTGCTGTGCAGGTATACCAATGGAGTGACGGCAGTTATTTGGAGGATCAGGACAAGTGGCGGTTGAGCGGCATCTTCAGGGACGTTTATGTCAAAGCAACCCCTCATGTCCATATTCGTAATATCGTGGTGCAAACCCGTTTCTGTGAAAATTTAGAAGATGCTGTATTGGGTCTTCGGTTTACCGTGAAAAATTATGCGGACTTAGAATCCGGTAAACATACATTACGGATATCGCTTTTGGACGTAGCTCGACAATCCGTTAATGAAGAAACCGTCATTTCTTCCCTTCTGATGAGAGCGAACGAAGAGAACGTGCTTGATTTGGAAATTGCGGTCTCAGCTCCGCGTAAATGGTCGGCTGAGGATCCGGAATTATACACTCTCTTGTTAAAGTTGGAGGATGATCAGGGGAATTTGCTGGAGGCAGGGAGTGTGGCTGTCGGATTTCGAGACATCGTCATCCGGGATGGTCAGCTTTTCATCAACGGCAAGACGGTGATCTTGAAGGGGGTCAACCGCAACGAATTCCATCCTGAATTCGGGTTTGCCATTCCCTACGAATCCATGATCGAAGATATACGCTTGATGAAACAACACAATATGAACGCAGTTCGCTCCTCCCATTATCCGAATGATACGAGATGGCTCGATCTGTGCGACCGTTATGGGCTGTATGTGATCGACGAAGCGGACTTGGAAACCCACGGCTGTCATTTTATCGACAACGAAAGCCATTTAGCCGAGGACCCTCAGTGGGAAAAGCCGTTCCTTGACCGCGTCATACGGATGGTGGAAAGGGATAAAAATCATCCTTCTATCATCATTTGGTCGCTCGGGAACGAGTCAGGCTACGGGCCGAATCATGATACCATGGCCGAATGGGTGCGTCAGGCCGATCCTACAAGGCCTATACATTACGAACGAGCCAAGGATGCTCCGATCGTCGATATTGTCAGCTGCATGTATCCTTCATTGGCTGCTTTAATTGAAGAGGGGGAAAAATCCGATCCCAGACCTTTCCTGATGTGCGAATTCGCTCATGCTATGGGGAATTCCGTCGGCAATTTGAAGGAATACTGGGATGCTATTTACAAATATCCACGATTGCTGGGCGGCCTGATCTGGGAATGGGCGGATCTCGGAATCCGGCAAAAGCTCGATTCGGGGGAAGAATGGTACGCTTACGGCGGTGATTTCAATGATCATCCGAACAGCGGACATTTTTGTATAGACGGATTGTTATTCCCTGACAGGAAAATCAAGGCTTCGATCCTTGAGTTTAAAAAAGTGATCGAACCAGTGAAAGTAGAGCCGGTCGATGTACGGGCCGGAATCGTAAAAATTCAAAATCGATACGATTTTATTTCCCTTGATCATCTTGTCGGCTCTTGGTCGCTTCTGTGCGATGGAGAAATTGTGGAACAGGGTGAACTGCCTGAACTTGATGTGCCGGCCAGAGGAGAGGCTACCTTCTTTATCCCTTGGAAAATGACTTTCGGGCAGTCAAGTGGTGAGTACTGGCTCCATATCCGGTTTACTTTGCGGGAAGCTACGCGTTGGGCGACGCAAGGGCATGAAATTGCTTGGGCCGATCTGCCGATTCCCGTCACACGGCAAGTTGTCCCGTCCATCAAGTTGGAGTCGATGCCTAGCTTGCAATCTTCCGAAACGGATGGGCTCCTTTGGATTAAAGGAAATGATTTTACCATGGAATGGAGCAAAGCTCGCGGTGAACTAACCGTGTTTGAATATAACGGCATACCGCTTTTAACAGCCGGTCCGAAAGTTCAAATTTGGCGGGCGACGATCGATAACGACTCACGCCAATCGAAAGAGTGGAAGAAGGCTGGATTGGATGCACTGACTCGTCGTATGCACGATATGTCGTTTCAGCTCCAAAACCATGCTGCGCAAATTACGGTGAAATCGACGCTTGGCGCGGCTGGTCTGGGAAACTGTTTTACAACATGGATGACCTATACGATCTACGGATCCGGTGATGTCATCATCCAGACCCGCATCGTTCCACGGGAAGGACTTCCTCCACTGCCGCGATTGGGATTACAAATGGCTATGCCTGTCGGTTTCGATCAATTTTCGTGGTTCGGCCTTGGCCCACACGAGTGTTATATCGATCGGAAAGAGAGTGGGCGGCTCGGCGTGTACAGCGGATCGATACAAGATCAATTCGTCCCATATATTAAGCCGCAGGAAAATGGCAATAAAGCGGATGTGCGTTGGGCTGCAGTAACGAACGTTCTGGGAACTGGGCTATTTATTGGTGGAATGCCGAAGCTGGATGTCAGCGTGAGTCATTATTCCACCGACAATTTGACCAAAGCGAAGCATAACTTCGATTTAGTCCGTCTGAACGAAACCATTGTGAACATGGATTATCAGCAAGCACCGCTCGGCAATCACAGCTGCGGAGAAGCTCCTCCGCTCGATAAGTATTTAATTCATCCAGTAGACACTATGTTCTCATTGCGGCTGAAGCCTTTTTCCACAAGAGACCGGTCGCCGATGAATTTGAGTTTACGACAACCGGAGCCTTTTAAAAGGGAAGTGCGTGAGCATTCCGTACCGAAATCGAAACAGGAGGTGAACCTATGATCAGCCGCAAGTTTCCGAAATTCTTATTTGGCGGTGATTATAACCCTGAACAGTTTCCGAAGGAAATATGGGATGAAGATATGCGGCTGTTTCAATTGGCCGGAATCGACATCGCAACGCTCAATGTCTTTTCTTGGTCCTTGAATCAGCCGGATGAGGAGACTTTCAGATTCGATTGGTTGGATGAAATGATGAGTAAGCTGCATGAAAACGGAGTCCACGTATGCATGGGTACGAGTACGGCTGCGCATCCGGCTTGGATGGCGAAGAAATATCCGGACATTCTGACCGTGACCTCCGATGGAAAAAGAAGAAAATACGGTAGAAGACATAACTCTTGTCCAAACAGTCCAACCTTCCGTCATTACGCCGGGCTCATGGCGAGGAAGTTAGCGCAGCGGTACAAGAACCACCCGGCTCTTCTTCTATGGCACGTGAATAATGAAATCGGGATTCGCTGCTACTGTGACAATTGCGAAGAGGCGTTTCGGGATTGGTTAAAGAAGCGGTACGGTACGCTGGAGAAGTTGAACGAGGCATGGTATACCCGTTTCTGGGGACATACGTTTTACGATTGGGATGAAATTGTACTCCCCAGCGCGTTAAGCGAAGGTTTGTCGGGTGGGAATTCCGATCAAACGGCTTTTCAAGGTATTACACTCGATTTTTATCGATTTAATTCCGATAGTTGGCTGGCCTGTTATCTCATCGAATACAACGCCATTAAAGAGGAAATACCCGATGCGATCGTCACGACCAACTTCCAAGGGAACGGGACTTACAAGCCGCTGGATTATTTCAAATGGGCGCCCCACTTGGACATTGCGGCGCTGGACATTTATACCGAGAACCATACACCAGAAAGCTATATGGCGCTCCGATACGATCTCATGCGCGGCATGAAAGACGGTGCTCCCTTTATGCTGATGGAGCAAAGTCCGAGCGTGATTAACTGGAAAACGGTGAATCCCGTCAAAAGACCTAGCGTCATGCGGCTCAGGAGTTATCAGGCCGTTGCCCGCGGGGCGGAGTCGGTGATGTTCTTTCAACTGCGCCGTTCCCTTGGCGCTTATGAGAAATTCCATGGAGCCGTCATTGATCACGCGGGTCACGAGAACACCCGAGTCTTTAGAGAATGTGCGGAGCTCGGCAAGGAATTGCAGCAGTTGGGTGATCGTCTACTGGACTCGCGTGTGAAGAGCCGAATCGGCATCCTGTTTGACTGGGACAATTGGTGGGCTGTTGAGCTTGGGGGCGGACCCTCAACCTATATCAAGTATTTGGATCAAATCCAGAAATATTATGACGCGTTTTACGAGAATCATATCCAAGTCGATTTTATACATGTCAATACGGACTTAAGTCAATACGATCTGGTTCTGGCCCCTCTTTTGTATATGGTTAAACCTGGTTACGCTCAAAAGCTAGAGCGATTTGTGGCGGATGGCGGGACGTTTGTAACTTCATTTTATAGCGGGATAGCGAATGAAAATGATCTGGTTACACCGGGTGGTTATCCGGGTGAGCTTCGTAAGCTTCTGGGCATCTGGGTGGAGGAGATCGACGCTCTTTTTCCGGAGCAAAGAAACCTTATGGTCATGAAGCAGGAGCTTGGACAACTTCAAGGATCGTATGAATGTGGTTTAGTTTGTGAAATTGTTCATCTAGAGGGAGCGGAAGCGCTCGCAGAGTTCGGCCGCGATTTTTACCGTGGATCGCCGGCCTTGACCTATCACCGCTTCGGCAATGGAGAGGCGTGGTACGCAGCCACCGATCCAAGTCGGGAATTTATGCAGCAATGGATAAAGGCTTTATGCGAACGCAAAGGGATTTCCCAATTGTACGAGGCACCGCCGGGAGTTGAGGTCACGCAGCGCGAAAAAGAAGGAGTTCGGTTTACTTTTGTGATGAACCACAGCGATCAAATTCAAGAGATAAATGTAGGAAAGAGTGTGCAGCAGGAGTTACTGAGTGATCTAAGCGTTAGTGGTGATATCGAGCTCGAACCAAAGAGTATCATGATCCTGCAGGCATAAAAATTTTTAGTTGGCGACACATGGTATAGAAGATGGTTTCAGTGAAGGAGGCGGATGCCGATGGAAGTAAGCGAACAATTACGCGGAAAATTCGACCATCCATCGGTCGAATACAGGTCGGTGCCGTTCTGGGCATGGAACGATCGTCTAGAAGAAGAAGAGCTGGTCCGTCAAGTGAATCAAATGAAGGAACAGGGAATGGGCGGATTTTTCATCCATTCCCGAGATGGATTGGAAACCGTTTACATGGGTCGCGAGTGGATGGCATACACCCGGAAGACGGTAGAAACCGCTGAAGAGCTCGGCATGCATGTATGGTTGTACGACGAGGACCGCTGGCCATCCGGCTTCGCTGGAGGACTTGTGCAAGACAGAGGCGGGGACGCATTCCGCGCCAAAGGTTTGACGATGGAGGTATACCAGCGGATCGGTTCGGATGATTTGACAGATAGTGTGGCGCTCTTTAAGGCCGTCATTGATGAGAGAAACTTGGTCCGCTGCGAGAGACTGCATGATGGCCGATTTATCGCGTTGAATGAAGATGAAGTACTGTTGGTCTTTCGCGTAGAAATTTCCGAGCGAAGTGCTTGGTTCAACAACGAAGCGCCGCCTGATAATTTGAATCCGGAGACGGTGCAGGCCTTTATTGACATCACCTATGAAGCCTATAAGCAAGAGGTTGGGAAGCATTTCGGGAAAACCATCCGCGGCGTATTCACGGATGAACCTAGCGTGCACGACAGCCACTGCAAGTTTACAGCTGGCCGCGGGTGGCTTCCGTGGAGTTGGTCATTTCCTGACTTTTTTCAAGAAAGACGGGGATACGATCTCTTCGATGTCATCCCCTACATGTACTTCAATGGCGTGTATTCCTCACAAGCCCGTCATGATTACTGGTGGACGCTTACCGAGAGGTTCAGCGAGTCGTACTCCAAACAGCTTGGTGAATGGTGTGAGAATAACGGTATTGACTTCACCGGCCATTATCTCTGGGAAAATAATATGGGCACTGCCACCCGCGTCTGTGGAGCCGTTATGCCTAACTACCGGTATCAGCAGGTTCCGGGAATCGATATGTTAAACGAGCAGACGAACGAATATATCACGGTCAAGCAATGCACCAGCGTAGCGAACCAATACGGTAGAAAGTTCGTTCTCTCCGAAACGTATGGATGCACCGGCTGGGCGTTCACTTTCGAGGGACAAAAGTGGATGGGAGATTTTCAATATGTGCTCGGTGTCAATTTGAGGTCGCAGCATTTGGCGCTTTATTCGATCAAAGGGTGCCGGAAGAGGGACTATCCCCCTGTGTTTAACTACAACACGAGCTGGTGGAAATACAATCATGTGATGGAAGATTATTTTGCCAGATTGTCGTCGGTTTTGACGGAAGGAAGGCCAATCCGCGATGTGCTTGTCCTGCATCCTTCTTCCACTGCTTGGAGCATGGTCGGTACGGGACCGTATGGTTTCCCTGCTCGAGGTAAGGATAGGGATGTCTCCGCAACCAATACGTTTGGCCACGAATTCAATGCGTTTCTTGGCAAACTGCTCAGGGCGCATTACGATTTCGATCTCGGCGATGAGATCATCTTGGCGGAAACGGGGGAAATACGCGGGGGTAACCTGGCTGTGAATCTGGTGGAATATCGTATCGTAGTCATTCCGTCAATCCAGACGATGTTGAGCAGCACCTTTCGGCTGCTGTCAGACTTTCTGGAGGCAGGGGGGAAAGTGATTGCCGTAGGATCGCGTGCGACGATGATCGAGGGCAGACCGACGGAGTTGCTGTCCGAACTTTACGATCATGCAAACATGACCGTTGTCATGGACATCGAAGACGCGGTGCCAGCTCTGGAACGCATACAACCTCGGCGAGTCAGCTTAACGAATACACAATCGATTGAAGCGCACGAAATGTTGTATATGCTCAGAGACATAGGAGATTGCCGCGCATTATTTGTTGTGAATAACGATCGAGAGGGCACGCATCGGATAAGCATAACCATGGAAGGCACCGGCAGCGTGGAAGAATGGAATGCACTGACAGGAGAAGTGAAGAACGTTGAGATCGTCGTCCGTGACGGATACGTTCATTTCGAGGACGTGTTCGGCCCTGCGGATTCCAAGCTATATATCATGAATGCAGATAAATCGGCAGAAAGCCATCCGGTACCAGGCCGCAGTAGTGCGGATGAGACTACCGTGACGGTTGTAGAGCTTGGTCCAGTTTGCCGGTTCACGCGCACGATGCCTAACGTATTGACCCTTGATACCTGCTCATATCGGTTCGGGGATGGCGGCTGGTCGGAAGAAACGGGCGTATGGCAAGCCCAAAGAGCCATTCGGGACGCCTTAGGCATGAGACAGGTTTATTACAACGGGCTTGAGCAAAGGTATAAATGGATTGACGAGCCTCATCCGGAGAACGGCACGTCGGCAGTGTTCAGATTCACATTCCAAGTGTCGGTCATACCGACGAATGACGTTTATCTCATCGTGGAGTCCGCGGAATATTACGACATTCAGCTCAATGGCGTAACGATTTCGAATCTTCCAGTAGGTTGGTTTCTCGATCGAACGTTTGATAAGGTGCTTCTTCACGGACTAAAGGAAGGAGAGAATGAGCTGTTTTTATCTTGCCAGTACCATAACCACTTGGAAGTGGAGGATATTTACCTGATCGGCGATTTCGGGGTCGATGTCGACAGGGCGGTTGTGACAGAGCCTGAAACATTGAAGTTCGGAGACTGGTGCTTGCAAGGTTATTTCCATTACTGCGGCAGCATGATCTACCATTTCGATGTCATCGTGGAGAACAACGCAATAAGCCGGACGGTGTTGGAGCTCGGTGAATATTCCGCGGTAACGGTTGAAGTGCGGGTAAATGGCAAAACGGCAGGGCATGTGCCTTGGCGGGCCGCAAACCGCCTCGACTTGACAGAGCATCTTCACGATGGAGATAACCAGGTTGAAATCGAGGTGATGGGAAGTCCGCGCAACATGCTAGGCCCTTTTCATCATACGGCTGGTGATACGTCGACGACCAATTGGGCCACTTTCCGCAAGGAAGGCGACGATTACACGCCGGAATATAAGCTGCGCTCGTACGGTTTGTTTGACCAAATCAAGCTGTACCGTATCTGATTGAATGAAGAGACAGAAATGGAGGTTTGAGCATGAAAATAAGATGCCATGGGTGGAGGCTTTTCCTTTCCTTGATCATCTTGTGCACCGCGCTGTTGCCCGCAACTACGCACGCCGAAGTGAAATATTCTACCTATACAAAGGATAGTTACAACAATCAGATATGGCTTCAACCGGCTTACTTCCCACTCGGTGTAATCGGAGAGGATCTGTATACAACGGATCCTAAGCAGCCATCCATTAAAACGCCCTCACCGTTACGAAATCCAAAAGACATCTTTATCGACGTGAAGAACGAAGTCTACATCGTTGATACGGGCAACAACCGGATTGTCCATATGACCGAAACGGGACAACTGCTGCGCTATATGACGCTCCCAGAAAGCCCGCTCAACAAACCCGAAGGCATATTTGTCACCAAAGAAGGCGACATCTATATCGCGGACACGGGGAACAAAAGAGTGATTAAGCTGGACAAAAATGGAAAGCTGCAAACTGAATTCAAACGACCGGACTCCAAATACATCCCAGCGACGTTCGTCTTTGATCCGGCAAAAGTGATGGTGGACGAACGAGGGTTCCTGTACATTGCTGTGCATGGCGGTTACGAGGGGATCGTGCTGCTTGACCCGAAAGGTAAATTTCAGGGTTTTTTTGGCGCAAACAAAACGGCGCTTTCTCCATTAGATGCTTTAAAGCGCATGTTGTACACCAAGAAAATGTATGCCAATGAGGTCGCAAAGAGACCGGAGACGATAAACAGTGTCGCTACGGATAAGAACGGTTATATATATACGGTCACTGGTGGTATGGCCAAAAGCGACCAATTAAAGAAATTAAATATTAAAGGGAATAATTTACTCCGCAGCTCCAATAAAACATTCGGGGAAGTCGTTCCTGGGGATGTTCCGATAGGGCCTATAACCTCAGGTCCGCAGCTGATTGATGTGGCCGTTGACCAAAGCGGCAATATGATCGTGGTGGATCAGCAATTTAAATATATTAGTCATTATGATGCTTCAGGCCATTTGTTGTACTTTTGGGGTGGCGCTTCGGCGGTCGGATCGTCTCAAGTGGGTCTTTTGAAAAGCCCAGTGGCGCTCGATGTGAATGCCAGGAACGAATTGTTCGTTTTGGACGATCAGGAAAATATCGTTCAAGTATTCCGTTTATCGGAGTTTGGCCAAAAAGTGGATCAAGCGAACCAACAGACTCTTGCGGGTTATTACGAGGACAGTGAAAAATCGTGGCAGGAAGTGCTTCGTATGAATGCCCAATTTACTCCGGCCATTATAGGATTGGCTCAAGCGGCTTTTACAAAAGAACAGTATGCAGAAGCGAAAAAACTGTTTAAAGAGGCAGGGAACCAGGAAGGGTACTCTGACGCCTTTTGGCAAATCAGGATGAAATGGTTACAACAGAACTTCTCCTGGATTGCAAGCCTATTGTTGTTCAGCGGAATTGTATACATGTTGATCAATAAATGGACCTCAAAAAGTAGGCTTCGTGATAAATGGCGCAATAGGAGGCGGACACAAAACAGCTTCCTAATGAATTTTAAACATATATTTTACATGATGAAACATCCGATCGATGGGTTTATCGCCATACGTTATGAGGGCAAAGGCAGTTATTTGAGTGCGATTATCATCTTACTTTGCGTGTATGCATCCCTGGTGATCAAAAGGCTTGTCACCAGCTTTTCCTTTGATTCTTCGACCAATATCGACATTTACTCGATATTTACACAGTTTTTCATTGTATGGATTGCGTGGGTCGTTGCGAATTATCTCGTGGGCTCCATTTATCGAGGAGAGGGCAGGTTTAGAGATATATTTATCGGAAGCGCCTATGCGCTCGTACCGTATCTGGTTATTGGCATTCCACTTGCCTTCATTTCGAACATCATGACGATGTCCGAGTCAACCATTTACCATTATGTGGCACAAGGGATGATTATATGGATCGGTTTATTGATATTCTGGAAAATTCAGTGTATTCATAATTACAGCGTAGGAGAAACCGCATTGAACATCATCTTTACACTTTGTACCATGTTGGTCATTGGCGTTCTCCTCTTTATTACAGCCGGACTATCCAATGATTTGGTTTCATTAATCTATGAAATGTACCAGGAGGTGATCTTGAGATGATAAGGATAAACAAACGGGGTAAAACCGTAGCAGTCGTTACCATCCTGCTCTTGGTCGCCATCTACTTAGTAGTGGCTAATGTCAAAATTGAGTTCAAAGCTCCGGAAAATCGTGTGGCTTTACCTGCAACGGTGCAAGGCTCTACAGCTTCTGCGAAGAGCATCGACTCCGAATTGCCTAAAGAAAACGACTTTAAAAATGTCGCCGAAACCGATGTACTTCGTTTAAAAATGGATGAAAACACAGGTCATTTTATCGTGGAAGATAAACGGAACGGAAACGTCTACCGTTCTTTTCCTAATCCGGAAAATTGGGCTAAAGAAAAGATCTCCGAGACTTGGAAAAAGCATTTGGTCTCGCCGTTAATGGTTCAATACGTCGATTTCTCGAAAAACATCCTGCAAGCGAAAGAAACAAACTTAGCTGCGGATGGAGGACGGATCAAAGAGGTACAATCGATTCCCGGCGGCTTTTCATTGATTTATGAACTGCCTGCCACAGGTTTTACCATTCCGATCCAGGTGAAAATCGAACACGATTATGTAGAAACGAAGATCATACGCGAAGGCGTCAAGGAAGCGAACATGGGTCTCGTCTGGGTCAGGCTGTTTCCATTCTTTGGAGCCGAATATACCGCCACAGGGCAGGACGGATATATGTTCATACCGGACGGCGCTGGCGCTTTGGTACGGTTTAAAGATAATCAACTGAACGTCAACAAGATATACGATGAAGCTGTATACGGTCAAGATAACACATTCGCGGGTCTTAGCAACAATCGCAACAAAATTGTGATGCCGGTTTTCGGTATGAAGACGGGTTCCAAAGGTTTTGTGGCAATCGTTCACGACGGAGACGAATACGCCAACATCGTTGCTGCGCCAGCAGGAGTACTCAGCAACTATAACTGGGTGACGGCTCAAATGAATTTCCGATCGAGCTTCTTGCAGTTTACAACGAGAAATACGAATGTCCCCGATTCATGGGGGTTTATCGATTATAACAGAGATGAAGTGTTCGGCAGTGACCGTATCGTGCGTTACTACCTGTTAGACAGCCAAAAATCAGACTATGTGGGTATGGCTCAAACTTATCGCCAATATCTGATGAAGGAAAAGGGGGCGAAGCCCGTCTCTGTCAACAATCCCAATATACCCATGCACGTAAACTTCATCGGGGCGGATCAGGAAGACGGCTTGGTTACCTCGCGATATCTCAATTTGACCACGACGGACGACGCCACTCAAATGGTCAATTCTTTACATGACAAAGGTATAACCAATATGTCTCTTACGTTTAAAGGTTGGCAGAAGGGTGGCTACAGCGCCTTTGGGAACACGTTCCCGGTTGATTCCCGTATCGGCGGCGATAAAGGAATGAAAGCGTTCATTGACAATGCCCACAATTACGGTTTACCCGTTTATTTAGAGGCAGAATATGCGTTGAACAACACGGGGGGGGCAGGTTTCGATGAGAAATATCATGCCATCGTCAATTTGGCCGGGCGTAATCAAACGGTTAGTGCTTTATTTAACAGAGAGCGAACACCAGCTGTCAGCTATAAATTTGCAGAAGAAATGGTTAAGAAAGACCTGAATCAATATAAAGCAATGGGTGTTGACGGAATTGCTGTCAATATACTTGGACAAAGGCTGTTCAGTGACTATAATTCGGGGTTCGGTTCGAGCAGGGATGAAGCTCGGGATGTTCAGGAACGAATCCTAAAAACGATAAAAGAATCATTAGGTGGCGTAGAAGGTAAATATGCAAATCTGTATACACTACCTCATATGAATTATATCCAAACGCTGGTTTACGATCATTCCTACGATTTATTTACGGACGAAGCCGTTCCTTTCGTTCAGATTGCTACCCACGGTTTAGTCACTTATTCATCGGAATTTGTGAATAACCGGCAAGAAGACGTACACGACTTTTTGCGTGATATTGAATATGGCGCAGAGCCTTCCTTTATTTTCACAAAGGCGGAATCGAAAAAATATGTGAATTCTTTCGGCATACGATACTACAATACCTATTTTCCCTACTGGGAGACTTTCGCCGTGGAGCAGTATAAGCGATACAACGAAGCGCTCGGGGGTGTGCAGGATCAGTTTATTGCCAATCACAAGACGCTAGCCCCGGGTGTAAAGGAAACAACCTACGAGAATGGTACACGGGTCATTGTGAACTATAATTTGGAGCCGTACCGCAGTGGCGATCTTGCTGTTTCAGCACAAAACTTCGTTGTGATTCGAGGAGGGGCAAAACGATGAAACGAAAGATGAGATTAAATTCGTCCCTAGTCGAATATTTGGAAGGTACGCTCTTTATTGCCCCTTGGTTTATTGGTTTTCTAATTTTCATGGCATTCCCAATTGGATTTTCCTTGTATATGAGCTTTCAAAAAGTGACGATAACGGCAACGAAAACGACAACCGAGTACGTCGCATGGACCAACTACCGGTATATCCTTTTTGAGAATGGTAAACTCTTGTACGACGATTTATTGCCGTTTCTTAGGCAAGCGTTGTTTATGATCCCTATTATCGTCCTATTTGCTTTGATGATTGCCATCATTCTGAACCAAAAATTTGCTGGCCGAACATTTTTTCGCGCGATATTCTTTCTTCCCGTCATTTTAGCGACGGGTCAAGTCGTAGCGGAATTTCTGACACAAGGTGAGGGTGACCTGGGCTTTATGTCGAAGTACAATGTTTCCGGCCTCATAAGTGCCAATCTTTCGTCGACGTGGTCAGATCCACTCATCAAGATTCTCGACTCGTTCGTGCTGATCCTGTGGTATTCAGGGGTACAAATTTTGATTTTCCTCGGTGGCAGGCAGACCATTTCGAATTCGGCCTATGAAGCGGCGCGAATTGACGGCGCCGGTCCTTGGGAAACGTTCTGGAAAATTACACTGCCAGCGATGACACCATTTATATTCCTTAATATGATCTATACCGTAGTTGACTTGTTTACCTTCCCGACTAACCCCATATTGGGAAAGGTTAGAGAAAGTGAGTATGGCCAGCAAAGCGCGCTGGTATGGATTTATTTCCTCATTATCAGCTTCTTCCTAGCGATTATTTTCATCATTTTCAGCAGGGTAACTAAGTCTCAAAGAGAGACTGTTTAAAATTGGAACTACAAAAAACTTATTGTAGGGGTGAAGCTATGATCGGATTAAAAATCAAGAAAGAGCATTCGCAATCGTTTCTACTGTGGTTAACTAAAGCTCGCTATACGATTATAGGCAGAGAAGTAGATAAAGGGATGCTGTTTAAATTTTTTATTTATTTGATATTGCTGGATACGGCTTACATTTATTTGAAGCCTATCCTTCATATGATAACCACTATGGTCAAAAACGCAGATGATTTGCTCGATCCTTCTGTTAACTGGTTTCCGCGTACGTTATACCTCGGAAACCTCCAGGAAGCTTGGGATTGGTTGAAATATCCGAAAGCTTTCAGCATCAGCTTAACGCTCTCTCTTTCAGTGGCTATATTGCAAACGTTTTCCTGTGCTGTGACCGGTTATGCCTTCGCAAGATTGAAAATCCCTTTTAAGAGGTTGATGTTTTTTTTATTGCTGTTGACCTTTATTGTACCGATCCAGGTTACGATCTTGCCGAACATCATTTATGCGAGGGAACTGGGCCTTCTGAATACCATTTATCCCATTATTGTGCCAGCTTTTTTCGGCCTCGGTTTAAAGGGGGCGCTGTTCGTTATTATTTATCGTCAATTTTTCTCCACCCAACCGAAGGAACTTGAGGAAGCGGCCAGAATTGATGGGGCCAATGTGTTTAAAATATTTTCCAAGGTTATGATGCCGCTTGCCAAACCTGCCATTCTCGTCGTATTTTTGTTTTCCTTCGTTTGGACCTGGAACGACTTCTATTTGCCAAGCATGTATTTGTCCGATATCGAAACGGCGCCTCTCTCGATGGGG
This sequence comes from Paenibacillus sp. V4I9, assembly GCF_030817295.1. Classification (NCBI taxonomy): domain Bacteria; kingdom Bacillati; phylum Bacillota; class Bacilli; order Caryophanales; family Paenibacillaceae; genus Paenibacillus; species Paenibacillus sp. V4I9. The sequence continues at coordinate 4,250,887 of NZ_JAUSZE010000001.1, read as the reverse complement.
ATATCGCGCATTGCCTCTGCGCTGCGGCAGCAAGCAGAACAATATGGACCGTCTGTTAATGATGAAGCAATTAGGATGGCTACAACATTCATGATGATCATACCGCCGATGCTTTTGTATACATTTACACAACGCTGGTTCGTTGAGGGCGTGGAAAGAACGGGCTTGGTAGAGTAGGACAATGCAGCTAAAGGAGGATTATGGAAAATGAAACGAGTTACTGCCTTATTCGTTATCGTCATACTTTTGGTTTCTATGATGGCATGTTCATCGACGGAAACTGCTACTGCACCCTCAAATGCCAAAAAATTGCTTTATGTCAAAAAGAACGAAGGCAGCAACGATCCCATTATCATTAGTCATTTGAAAAAGCTTGGCTATCAAGTCATGGATACAACGGACAGCGTCTTTAAAGCGGATGCAGCAAACGGCTATGGCGTCGTGTTTATAAGCGATTCCGTCAACTCCTCCAGAATAGATGCCCAGTTGAAGAGTTCCACTGTTCCCGTTGTCTATGCCAAGACTCAGTCGGTCAGCATTGCCGGTTTGACGGGAATTCTGGATTACGGGGAATTGAATGATGTGAATACCATACAAATTAATGACAACAAACATCCACTTGCAGCAGGGTTGAAGGATCGTGTAATTGTTTATAACAGCAATGGAAAAATGGGGTACGCAATTCCGGGCAAAGAAGCGGTCATTATTGCGACGGCTCAAGGCGACGATAAGAAAGCTGTCATTTTCGGCTATGAAAAGGGGGCGAAAAACGTAAAAAATGAACCGATCCCGGCTCGTCAAGTGTTTTTCTATGCCTGCCGGGCAAGAAATGAACCAGACCGATGAAGGTTGGAAGCTTTTAGACGCCTCGATTCAGTGGGCTGCACAAAATGGGAAAAAGTAATTTTTAAGCGTTTACTACTATTTTGGTAAAGGGGATTTGATTCATGAAACGTTTAGTGAACATGATCACTGTCTTAATGCTGTTTATGGCGCTAATGGCTTGTACATCTGTACCGGTCAAAATGGATTCCGTGACCAATCAACCGACAGCTCCGAACAAAACGCAGAGTAATGGGAAAAAAGTTCTATTTGTCGGAAGAGACAGCGGCGGAGATGCTATCGTTACCAAACGCTTAAAAGAAGTACATGGCTTTGAAGTCACGGTAATCGCGGACAAAGAAGTTACTCCCGAAAAGGCGAATGGGTATACGCTAATCTTTGTAAGCGAATCCGTTAATTCCGGAAAAATCCGAGACAATTTCGTAAAGGCTGCCGTACCCGTCATTTATGCCGAGCCTCAATCAACCTCGGATACAGGAATGACGGTTACCGATGGATACGGTAAATTGGATGCAGGGAACGTGGCAAAAACGATTCAAATCAAGGATAGTAAGCATCAACTTGCAGCAGGGCTAGAGAACCAGGTGGACGTCTATAAAGCTAACGGAAAAATGGGTTTCGCCACCCCTGGCGCCGAGGCTATTGTTGTGGCTACAGTACCGAACGAGGAGCAAAAAGCAACCATTTTCGCCTATGAGAAAGGCGTGAAAAACGCAAAGGACCAGCCCGTAGTCGCGCGCGAAGTGTTCTTCTATTTGTTCAATGGGGAAGAAATCAATCAAACCGAAAGTGGTTGGAAACTGTTCGATGCCGCCATAAAATGGGCAACCGGGAAAAAGTAGCTTTCATTATTAGGGAGGATATTACATGAAGCGATTATTGAGCCTTCTCATTATTGCCATGATTCTAATTGTCGCTACGGCTTGCACAGCAGCAACACAGGGAAATCCTGATGCGAGCCAAGAGGTTAATGCTCCGAAAGTGTCTGGAAAAAGCAAAAAAGCACTCTTTGTTGGCAGGGAGAGCGGTGGTGATGCAATTACAATTAAACATTTGAAAGCACTCGGATTTGAAGTCGCGGTGACTACGGACAAAGAGCTTACCGCCGACGAAGCGCTGAAATATGCTTTGGTATTTATTAGTTCAACCGTCAACTCCGGTCGAGTTAGCAACAAGTTGATTGCTTCTCCAGTACCCGTCATTTATGCCGAATCTCAAAATATAGGAGATGTGGCTTTGTCGGGTAAATCGACTGACTTTGATAATGGCGATTACTCCGGTAAGACCGTTACAATCAAAGCCGGCAACCATCCGATGGCAGCTGGGTTAAAAGGCAATGTGGACGTCTATAAGCTAGACGGGAAGATCGGTTTCGTCATACCAAGCAAGGAGGGAGTCATTGTTGCCTCAGCTCCCGATGATGACCAAAGAGCCGTTATTTGCGCGTTTGAGAAAGGCGTCAAAAACTTGAATAACGAACCTGTACCGGCACGTCAAGTGTACTTTTATTTGGTAAACGGAGAAGAAATAAACCAGACCGACGATGGCTGGAAGCTCTTCGATGCTGCCGTGAAATGGGCGATCGGTAGCAAGTGATACTCGATCTATAAGGAACAAATTCTTTAGGCTTCTCCGTTCAGGAGAGGCCTTTCTTTATTATCATCGTTTACGGAAGGATGCAATAAACAACCTATAAAAATGAACGATCCCCTAATGAAAGCACGATTCATTCCTATTAAAGTTATTTAGAAAGCGCTTCCGTGAAAGCGGGAATCTTAAAGGAGGTTCAATAAAGAATGAAAAAGTATCTATTATCATCCTTATTTTTTGCGCTGGCATTTTTAGTCTTGACTAGCTGTAAGTCAGAACTTGCAAGTTCTGATCAAACTCCGGTAGCCAACAAATCAACGGAATCGCCGGAGAACGAATTGTTCATCTATACGGCTTGGCCTGCATTTTACGTCAAAGAAGAAATTTTTGAAAAGCAAATCGGTCAATATATCAAAAAGAAGTTCCCAGATATTAATGTCAAGCATGTCCATTGGGATAGTCCGGGCAGACGGTATGAGGACTTGATTGCGGCGGGCACTATTCCCGACATTGTATTTGATGAAGTACGCCGCAACACGTACAGACAGGTTCGAAGATTCGAAATGCAATATGACATGACCGATTTGATCAAAAAATACAATTTTGATACTAACAAACTGAACCCGGCAGACATGCAGCATTCAATTAATACATCAGACGGAAAACTCTATTCGCTGCCCTTTAATTCGAATGAGTGGGTGCTGTTTTATAACAAAGATATTTTTGATAAGTTCGGTGTGGAATATCCGAAGGATGGCATGACATGGGATGAAACTTATGAGATGGCCAAAAAGTTGACGCGTCAAGAGGGAGAAATCACCTATAAAGGTTTTCAGATGAATCCTGCCCATTATTTGAAGTTTAACCAGCTATCGGAACCTGGACTCGACCCAAACGTAGACAAGGCTTCCATGGTATCAGATAAATGGGTGAAGAGTGTAGACAATATCAGGCGATTCTATGAAATTCCCGGAAATCAGTTAGTCAAAACGAATGCCTTCTCTAAGGGTAATATTGCGATGATTGTGGACTCCTTGGAAAATGCGGTGAGATTGGTTAGCGAGAACAAAAGCTTAAACTTCGATGTGTCTTCTGTTCCTGTTTTTCCGGAGGCACCCAAATCTAAATTTCAGCCCAACACGAACGGTATGTTTATAACGAATCAATCCAAAAAGAAGGATCTGGCATTTCAGGTCATTGCTTATCTTTTGTCGACAGAGTTTCAAATCGAACTGTCCAAACAAGGAATCATTTCTCCTCTAATAGATCCGGCTGTACAACAGGTATTCGGGCAAGGCATTCAGGAGTGGAAGGGAAAGCATCTCCAATCACTCTTTTATTTAAACGGCGCTAAGCCTGCTCTTCGTAAACCGGGTTTGACCTTTATAGATTCGAATACGGATATGGTGTGGAATTTAATTGCGAAAGAATCCAAAGATAGCCAAACGGCACTGCGCATGACCAATGATGCCATGAACAAAGCAATAGAAGAAACGAAAGCGATTGAGAAAGATGGCGGAACTAGTCAATACCAATAGGGTTATCACCGTACGGAAAGATGCAACAAACAACCTATAAAATAGAACTACCCCCCTAATGTAAGCGCAATTAATTAGTAATAAAGTAAGGATATATAAGAGTGCCAAACGAAGTTGCCGGTTCTCGCTTCATTTTTTTATTAAAAATAGAAGCGTTTACATGGCGAATAATGGAGGCGAGCTATGAAGAAGAATCTTATATCACGAAGCAATCGACTAAAGGTATTCAAACTGAGAAAGCTGCCAAGTAAAATCGTATCCGATGGGATTGAATCAAGAATTTAGGGGGAATTAGTTAATGAAACGTTTTCTCATCCTGCTCGTCATCGCTTTGATGACATTAACCGTGATCGCCTGCTCGTCATCCGAAGGAAATCCTGAGGCGAGTGTCTCGCCAAAAGTCACAGCATCAGCTACCACATCGATAACGCCAGCGCCTTCGGATTCTTCCATGGCTTCTACGGCACCAACACCAACACCAACACCAACAGCTACTTCAGTGGTTTCGGTAACTCCTTCACCAACGGAATCTTCCAAACCTTCAGTAACACCTGCATCAACAGATTCATCCAAGGCTTCGGCAACGACTGTACCTGCAGATTCTCCCAAAGCTTCCGTGACGTCTACGCCAGCAGCGACACAACCTGAGACCAAACCCGAACCAACGCAGCAGCCTGAAATATCACCAAAGGGGAAAAAAGTGCTCTTTGTTGGACGGGAGCAAGTTCCTGTGCCTGCAGAAGATGTTGTTATGGCCGATCGTTTGAAAGGCATGGGCTTCATTGTTACGAGGCTTGGCGATAAAGATTTCACTGCCGATGAAACCAAAGGTTATGACTTGCTCTATTTCAGTCAAACGGTGAACTCTAAGTTTTTGAAGGGTGGCGTCATGAAAGATGTCGCGATTCCAACCGTCTATGTGAAAAGCCACGGTATGTTCTATCTGGGCTTATCCTCGCTCGAGGAAGGAGCCACGGTTAAAAAAATTAAATCGATCGATATCGTTGATAGCAAGCATAAGGTAGCTGGCGGATTGTCAGGCACAGTGGACGTGTATAAAGAAGCTGACACCGGTTACGGTGTTAGTTACGGAATAGTGGGCAAGGAAGCGAAAGTGATTGCAACGATCCCTGGAGATAAGACGAAGGCTGCGCTCTACTATTACGATAAAGGATCGAAAGCCGATAATGGCTATACGGTAAAAGCGCGAGTATCGTTCTACTATTGGAGCAACGGGATGCAGGATAATTCCACTGATGCAGGTTGGAAGCTTTGGGATAATATCGTCCTATGGACGTTGCAAAACGGCTAATTATTGCTGGAGCAATCGTATAGGGAAATTATTCTTCAATGGAGGTACTTAACACCATGAAAAAATATATAAAGAACTCCTTACTTATCGTTTCATTGCTCACGATTTTGACAGGCTGTGAAAGTAGTCTTGATTCAAATCCTGTCACTACAACTAACAAACCGGCGAAATCAACGCCTGCAAACGAATTATTTATTTACACGGTTTGGCCATCCTTTTATGCAAAAGAAGAAAATTTCGACAAACAAATCGGCCAATTTCTTAAAAAGAAATTTCCAGATATGACGATTAAGCATGTGCACTGGGATAATCCGGGCAGACAATATCAGGACTTGATCGCGGCTGGCACCATCCCGGACATTATCCTCGATAACACCCGTATGAATGTGCAAAGATATATTATGGATAACGATCTTCAGTATGACATCAGTGATTTGATCAAAAAGTATAACTTCGATACAAACCAATTAAATCCGGCTCACATGGCCCAGATGAGAAATATGACGCCGGATGGGAAAATATACGGTTTGCCGTTCAATAATAACGATTTCGTTCTCTTTTATAACAAAGACATTTTTGACAAATTTGGCGTCGACTATCCGAAAGACGGCATGACCTACGATGAAGCTTACGAGATGGCCAAAAGGCTGACCCGTGTGGAAGGCGAAATCACATATAAAGGGTTTTCTCAAAACCCTGGCCATTATATGAACTACAATCAGCTTTCTGTTTCTCCGCTTAGCCAAACGGAAGACAAGGCAAGCTTGAACACGCCAGAGTGGAAAAAGATTGTAGACAACTTGAGACGTTTCTATGATATTCCCGCCAATCAGTTTGATACCGTCGAAACTTTCGCGACGAAAGGAAATATCGCCATGGCTGTGGCAACAGTGGACCATATTGTTTCGTTCCATGAACAAAACAAAAACTTGAACTTCGATGTCGTATCAGCACCTTCGTTTAGTGATGTTCCTGATACTAGGTATCAACCGAACCTATACGCCATGTACATAACGAAACAATCGACAAAAAAAGATCAAGCCTTTCAAGTTATGGCCGCTATTCTCTCCGAAGAGCATCAAGTCGATTTGGCAAAAGAAGGTGTAATCGTGCCTTTGGAAAGCAAAGCGGTTCAAGATGCATTCGGACAAAACTTGCCTCAAATGAAAGGTAAGAACACGAAAGCTATTTTCCACGGCAAAACAGCTATGCCTCCGGCAGCACGCGCAGCAGGTTTAGCCTGGTATGACGTTCCGATGCAGAACGTATTCGGACCTTTGATTTTCAAAGAGTCCAAAGATTCCGTAACAGCGCTGCGTATGATTGAAGAACAATCAACGAAAGGAATTGAAACAAAGAAGGCTGAAAAGGCTGCACTCGACAAATCTATAAAAAAATAATCAACCTCTTAAAGACCTATAAACATGAGTAAAAGCCCCTATATTCGATTCATCTTTTCGTAATAGAGTAGGGATAGTGCGAAGATGTCCTTAATGAGGAGGTGAAAAAGTAAGTCGTGTAAAGTAATACCTGTTATTTACTTAACTGACCGCATGCTCGTTTCTTTATTAATCTAATATTGGATGGTGATCTGTTTGAAAAAACTTATATCAACGCTATTAATGGTTCTTCTTTTATCATTCACTTTGCTTCCATTGGCTTTTGCAGAGGGTACCGATTCGGCCGACACTCCTGCCGTTAAATCCGTGGATGATTTCAAGGATTTGAAGGATTTGCCGCAAGACGTGAAGGACAAATTTGATTCGCTGATTAAAGGCGGCGTGTTTAACGGATTGACGGAAGATACTTTCGGTTTAGATGCTGAAATGAATCGCGCTCAGTTCGCCAAAGTTGCTGGCATTATTTTTAAATTGACAATTGATGAAACGCTTACAAGCTCTACATTTACCGATGTTCGCGCTGATGATCCGGCAAATTCCTATGCACTTCCCTATATCGAGGCGCTGAAGAAAGCAGGACTAACAAACGGGTATGACGCTGAGGGGAAAACTTATAAACCGTCCGGTGCAGTGTCTCGGCAAGAGCTTGCAGCGTTCCTCATCAGGGGTATCGGTTTGGAGGAAGATGAAAAAAAAGCCACGCCTGTTACGGACAACACTGTGGACGCTTGGGCAAAAGGATATGTCGCGCTTGCGCTCGAAAAGAATCTCATGACGAACCAAGATGATGGTAAATTTGGAGGCACGAAATCGGCTACAAGGAAAATGTTAGCGCTCGCAAGCTTTGAAGCGAAGAAGCTCTTCGAGGGGGATGGCACGACTACTGGGCCAGGAACTCCGGCTACGCAGCCTGGTACGCCAACGACACCTTCTGGTGAAGTGTCCGCAGAAGGAAAAAAAGTACTATTTGTAGGAAGGGACGCAGCTAGCATACCTGAAGAGGACGTTTTAGTTCAAGATCGTTTGAAGGCTCTTGGTTTTAGGGTGACCAATATTATCGATAGAAAATTCACTGCGGAAAAAACGGAAGGATATGATTTGATCTATATCAGCAATACCTTGAACGCCAAGTATCTTAAGGGTGGAGTTATGAAAGATGTTGCAATTCCAACCGTATATACAAAAAACCATGGCATGTACTATCTCGGTCTTTCATCAATCGAGGAAAACGCAGAATTTGCAAATGGTAAATCGATTAGTATTGTAGACAGTAAGCATAAGGTTGCAAGCGGATTATCCGGTAATGTGGACGTATTTAATGAGGCTGACCCCAAAAGATCATATGGTTACGGTCTTATGGGCAAGGAAGCAAAAGTGATTGCCACCGTTCCAGGCGATAAGACAAAGGGGACCATCTATTACTATGATAAAGGCACGAAAGCCGATAATGGGTATGCCGTAAAAGCACGAATTTCGTACTTCTTTTACAGTGGGGACCATGAATCGGTCACTGACAATGCATGGAAGCTTCTGGATGCTCTCGTTTTATGGACGCTGCAAAACGGTTAATATCCTTTCAGAGAATGAAAACTCCAGTTTATGGACTGGAGTTTTTTCCTAACATTTACATGAAATCTCAGGGAGTGATTAAAATGAAACAGATAAAGCTTATTAGCATGCTGTCCGTTATCTGCTTATTGTTTATCTTAACACAACCAGCAATTGCGCAAACGCCTCCTAATTTACAATGGACTACGACCATTACAAGCAGTGATTCTCATTATAATCATTGTTATTCCTCGGCTAATATCGGTGACGGCAGCTTAACTTTAGCTGGTTACAGTGATAAAGAAAATTGTTCGGGTGTATCCAAAAGCGAAATTAACGTTGAGAATATTTCCCAGCTTTCCTTTGGTTGGTCGTACTATGTGGAAAGAGACGCTAATATCACGGTAACGGTGTCCACGTATGAAGGAGAGCTGTTCAACATTTCGAAAAATGACAGCAGTGATTATGATTATGAATCGGTCATCGACCTGCCGGGCGGATACTCTGGCCCGCTTTATTTCTATGTCGATGTCAGTGCTTGGAATTATGGTTACGGTGAAGCGAAAATTGAGAATATTGCCTTTCAATAATAGTAATCATCTATGTTTGAAAAAGAAAAAGAGGAAGCAACCATGTTTCCTCTTTTTTTTGCAAAAACTTCGGATGATAAGACGCAACCTGCCTATTTAGGAGTGTGAATATTCATGACTATCGAGCAACAAAGGCAAAGCACCTCAGCTCTTGTTAGGACGGAAGCTATTACCCGGGTATTCGGACGCGGTTCTACCGCAGTTCACGCCCTGAAAGGAGCCAACTTATCGATCCCGGCAAAGCAGCTAGTCGCTCTCAAAGGGCGGTCCGGATCCGGCAAAACCACATTAATGAATATGCTTGGTGCCCTTGACAGGCCAACGGAAGGCAAAGTGTACTTTCATGATGCCGAAATTAGTGGATTCACAGAGAAGAAACGCAACGAGTTGAGACGTGCACACATGGGGTTGATTTTCCAATCCTTTGCTCTGGTTCCACTGATGACGGCTTACGAGAATGTGGAATTCGGTTTGCGAATTGCGGGCATTCCATCCGTACTTTATAAGGAGTATACAGAAAGGGCGCTCGAATTCGTAGGGTTGAAAGCTAGAATGAAACATCGGCCCTTCGAAATGTCCGGGGGAGAGCAGCAGCGGGTTGCCATTGCGAGAGCGATTGCTCATAAGCCTTCTTTGATTTTAGCTGACGAGCCAACTGCAGAACTGGATAGTAAGATGGGGCTTCAAGTCATGAAGGTATTCAAGGATTTGGTTCAACACGAGGGGATGACCATCATTATTACGACTCATGACCCCTCAATTATGAGCGTAGCCGATCATGTTTACACATTGGAGGATGGTCAAATTGTCGAACAAGCTTAGCAAAATGCTGTTCCCGATGCTTGGATTATGGTGCATGGCTGGGACTTTGGCAGGCTGCTCTTTGCTGCCGGTTGAAGAACCAGATTTGAAACCGCCGCTTGTTCAACCACTCACAGAATCCTTAACGCTTTTTGAGGTGAAGAAAGCCAATATAGCCAAGCAAATTACGGGAGTCGCGACGTTTGCATCGGATCAAATGGATTACTTATTTTATAAAGAATCGGGCGGCAGATTGACGTCAATGAATGTGAAATTGGGAGATAAAGTACATGCAGGTGATGTCGTAGCTTCAACGGAAACAGGCGATCTTGAAATGAAAATTCGTTTGCAAGAAATTACGCTCGAAAAGATCAAAATTTCAATGGCGCAAGAAATAGCTGATAAGGGTGGCGATGATCCTGCGGTTCGTTTGAAAATGCTCGATTATGAAAGCGCTCAAATTCAGTTGAAATCACTGCGGAGCCAATTGGATAGAACGACTCTCGTTGCAACGGTCGACGGCATCGTAACTTACATTGAACCTATGAAACTGGGTGATCAAGTATCGGCTTATAAACAGCTGGTGACGATCTCAGACCCGAATAAGATGAAACTCGTTTATACAGCCTCCAGTCAGAACGATTTGGTTGGCGTTGAAATCAACATGGATGTCAATGTGAAAATAAAAGACAAGACGTATGTAGGGAAAGTCGTTCAAACGCCTATGACCGCACCGATTAGTGATAATAAAACGGTACAGGATAAAAATTCGAAGTCTCTCTTTATTAACGTGAAGGAATTACCGACAGAAGTGACGATCGGTTCCCAAGCAGATATCACGATTGTAACAGAAAAGCGAGAGAATGTATGGGTCATCCCAAGATCGGGGCTGCGCAGTTATATGGGGCGCGATTATGTACAGGTCATGGAAGGAGAAAGCAGGAAAGAGGTCGATGTGGAGAAAGGGATTGTAGCGGCTAGGGAAGTGGAGATACGCAAAGGCATTACCGAAGGGCAGAAGATTATTTTGAATAATTAGGAGGTTAAGGGATTGGCATTATTTATCATGATCTTGCGCAAAATGATCAATAATAAATGGCTGGAGCTTAGCCTGCTGTTCGGATTGGTGTTATCTGTGGCTTTAACGAGTACGATGCCGATTTATACAAACGCGATCTTGCAAAGATTACTGATTCAGGAGCTGCAGCAATTGCAAACCTCTAGCAGTCAGTATCCCGGCATCTATTGGTTATCAGCAAATTTAGTTCCGGAAGATGAGCAAAAGAATACTAAAATTTCTGAAACCGATGAATTTCTGAACAAAGCCAGCCATCGCTTTGGCCTCCCTGTCCAGCAACTCGTCCGTGAGAGGTCAACGCAACGATACGGACTTGCTCCGGCCGAACCAGACAAAGTTGATATCAACAGACAGCGGTCGGCGGATTTCTCTGCCATTGATGGAATGGAGGGACACATTCGGCTAGTGGATGGACGTCTACCGGAGAAAGAGCCGATTAATGGGGTGTATGAAGCGCTTGTTGTAAAAGAAGCTTTGACAGAACTCGGCATGGTGCTGAATACCGTTTTTACAATTCAAGATGAGAAGATGAAACTACCGGTTTACGTCAAGCCTGTAGGTGTATTCGATCGTAAGGATTACACGGATCTATTTTGGTATAACATCCCAAGCAGCTATAAGAACAGCTTTCTGATCAATTTTGATTTATTTGAAAAAGAATTCACAGCAGGCAGCAAGCTAAATCTTCAGTCTAGCTACTGGTATTTGGCCCTTGATTACAGCAAAATGTCGCTGGTATCCACAAACGATTTCATTGATGCGCATCGCACGATCACGGCCCATATGGATAAACGGTACGAAACTCACAATATGAATGCTCCTGCCTTACAAACTCTGGGTGCATATTACGTAAAAGAAGCAAGTCTAAGGCTCATGCTCTGGTCGTTAAATGTGCCTGTTATGCTCATGCTTGCCTTTTACTTGTATATGGTTGCAAACCTGATCACGGAACGCCAGAAAACTGAAATCGCCGTATTACGCAGTCGGGGTGCTAGTCGCTTGCAAATTATTTTCAGTTATGTCGTGGAGGGCTTAGTACTCGGTGCAATTGCTTTCTTGGTTGGACCGTATTTCGGGGCCTTTTTGACAAAACTATTGGGCGCATCTAGCGGTTTTCTTGAATTCGTACAGCGGGCTAAGCTTGACGTTGAACTGAATCGGGATGCTTTTTTGTATGGGCTGATTGCTGTCGCCAGCTCACTTGTGATGACGCTGATTCCGGTATTCCTTGCCATGAGGGTTACTATTGTCGGACAAAAACAGCAGTCGGCAAGACAGGAAAAAAGCTCCTTCTGGCACAAATATTTCATCGATGTCATGTTGATTGGGGTAGCACTATATGGATTGAATAATTATAAAACGCGAATCAAAGAGCTGCTGTCGCTAGGCTTAAAATCCGGTGATTTAAAGGTAGATCCGCTGTTATTTCTCATTCCGGCACTTTTTATTTTGGGTATGGGTCTGCTCATTCTTCGAATTTACCCTTGGTTTATGCGTTTGGTGTTTCAGGTTGGCAGACGTTGGTGGCCACCTTCTCTGTACAGCACATTTATTCAAGTTAGCCGCTCGACCATTCAATATCAATTTATTATGGTTTTTCTGATCATCACCATTGCCACAGGCTTATTCAGTGCAAGTGCAACCCGTACGATCAATAAGAATACGACTGATAAAATCCTTTACTCTGCAGGCGCTGATATTACGATGCAGATTCGTTGGGAGAATGACGCCCCTCCGGCAATCTTGACCGGTTTAATGGAAGAGTCTGAAGAGGAAGATGCTGAGTCAGAAGCTTCTTCCGAAGCTCCTTTAAAGACACAATATACGGAACCGTCATTCCTGCCTTTTACGCAGCTGCCTGGCGTGGAACAAGCAGCAAAGGTATTTAATAAAAAAGATGCGATATATATCCATGGAAAGTCAACTGAAAATATACAGTTGATGGGGATCGAAAGCAAACAATTTGGTGAAACCGCTTGGATGCGTGATAGACTGCTTGATCATCATATCAATGAATATTTGAACTTGATCGCACGCAATCCATCTGCTGTTTTAATATCGAAATCGATGGCCGAAGAATATAGTCTGAAACCTGGCGATACGATGACGCTAGGCTGGACAGGTGTAGAAGGAGCCCAATTTACCGTGTATGGGGTAATTGATTATTGGCCATCTTGGAATCCAAACCCCGGTGTAAATGATACAGTAACAACCACAACGAAGCAGGGTTCCACCACGAAATTGAAGAAGCCAAATCTCGTGATCGGCCAACTGCCATATATTCAAAACAATCTGGCACTTGAGCCCTATGAGGTTTGGTTGAAGCTGAATCCAGAGGCAAGCAGTCAAGCGGTGTATCAAGCAATCGTCGATCATGGCTATGAGATAGAGTCTTTGAGGGATGCCAAACAGGAACAGATTAAGTCGATCAAGGATCCCTTCCAGATGGCCATTAATGGTGTGATGACGCTTGGTTTTCTGATTTCTATATTTATTTGCTTTTTTGGCTTCCTGTTATATTGGGTTCTATCCTTATTCGCTCGGACGCTTCAGTTCGGTATTTTGAGAGCTATGGGCATTTCCTTTTACCAGTTGATTCTTATGCTTGTTGGCGAGCAAATCTTGATCTCGGGTGCGGCGATCCTCATTGGAATTCTGACTGGTAACGTGGCGAGTCACTTGTTCGTACCCTTATTTGAATTGTCGTTTGATCCGAAAACACAGGTTCCGCCATTCGAAGTTACCTTTGACCCTCGGGATCAAGTTCGGCTGTACTGGATTGTCACGATGATGATCGCGATTGGATTGGGAGTACTCGGGTCTTTCGTATCCCGAATTCGAATTCATCAAGCTGTTAAGTTGGGGGAGGATTAGGATGATTCATTGTGATAATCTGGTCAAAATTTATAAAATTGCCGATTTGGAGGTAGTCGCCTTACAAGGATTGGATTTACACGTGGAGGCTGGTGAATTGATGGCCATTATCGGCAACAGCGGAAGTGGTAAATCGACTCTGCTAAATATGCTCGGGGGGCTTGACCGCCCCTCGGCTGGCAGTCTAACGGTGGCGGGCAGAGATTTGCTGAGTATGTCGGAGAAAGACATCGTAAGTTACAAACGGGAGACCGTAGGCTTCGTATGGCAGAACAATGCACGGAATTTAATTCCTTACCTGACAGCACAAGAAAATGTAGAGCTGCCTATTTTACTTCAGGGCAAGCGCAAACGAGAAAGGGCTATGGAACTGCTGGAAGCCGTAGGCCTTAGCCACCGGTTGAAAAACAGACTGAACCAACTCTCAGGCGGTGAACAGCAGCGTGTTGCCATCGCTATAGCGCTGGCAAACCATCCGAAACTCTTACTTGCGGATGAACCAACCGGCTCCGTCGATTCGAACATGGCCAATCAAATTCTTGATTTGTTCCGGCATTTGACCCGGAGTCTGGGGCTAACAGTCGTTATTGTTACGCACGATCCGCTGCTTGCCAAAAAAGTGGATCGCGTAGTAGCCATTCGGGACGGGAAAACGTCTTCGGAAATATTGCGTCGTAAATCGTTCGATCAAGAACTGCTTGAATCGGTGCATGGTATCGAAGAGCAGGAAGAAGAATCCCACGTCGAATATGCGGTGCTGGACCAAGCGGGCCGGTTGCAAATTCCTCCAAACTACTTGGAATCAATCGGAGTGAAAAACACGAATAAAGTTCAAGTTACGCTGGAGGAGGGGAGAATCGTACTTTTGCCTCCAGAATAATGATGAATTAAACAACCTATAAAGATGCATAAAAGCCCCCATGAAAAGTTCGCATTATTGCCATATAGTTAGGTCATGCAAGTAAACTAAGATTGGAGAGTGGGTTGATGTGATCAGAGAGACAACGGTATTTCACGTAAAATGTAAGCGTTTTAATCAAGGTCGTATTCGCTTGTCGGGAGGCATCATATGAATAAAAAAATTTCGCTTTTCTTATCGTTCTTATTATTGTGTTACTGCTTTGCTCCCTTGGCCTATGCGGATGATGCCGCTTCGCAAACATCGCAGACGACAGCCACGCCGTCAACAATTCCAACAGTAACTCCATCATCGTCGGTAACTTCAGACACGTATCTGGCCGACCAGTTCGGTGATTTGAAAAGTGTTTCGAAGGACGACAAGAAAAAGATTAACTCTTTACTGAAAATGGAAGCGATCGACACGGCGTCAGCAGATTCTTTCGGTTTGGACCAACAGATCACTCGTGCCCAATTGGCGAAGTCAGTTGCAATCGTTTTAGGCATACGCATTGATAGAATGGTTACTGTATCAAGCTTCTCCGACATCAAATGGGATGACCCTGCGCGTGTTTACATCGAGGCTTTGAAGAACTCGGCTCTTTCGTACGGTGTGATGGATAAGTACAATCCGTCCGGGCAAGTGACCCGCCAAGAACTCGCCATGCTGCTGATAAAGGGACTCGGTTTGGATGAGAAGGTGAAAAATGAGACTCCTAGCAAGGATGAAACCGTAGACAATACATATAAGACCTACGTTGCCTACGCACTTAAGCTAAAAATCATGACTAACCAAGTTGATGGAAAATTCGGAGGAAATGTCCCTGTTTCAAGAGAAACCCTTGCACTAGCAGCTTATGAAGCCATGCAGCAGCATTTCACAACTGCGAAGCCTGCAAAAGCTTCCATTGCCGAAGTCACATTAACGGGGACAGGCAAAATATCCGTAAGACTTAATCGGGATGTCGACATCGACAAGGCCATATTGAACATTACGAAATACGGTTCGGATACGGCGATGCCATCCAGCACCGAATGGGCGGATGACAATAGAAACGCCACACTCGAAACAGATACGTTAACGTATGGCAAATATACAGTTGAATTATCAGGGTTGGATGTTGGGAGTATGGATAAGAGTAAAATCGAATTCATCTCTGAAGTTGGAAAGATCAAAAATTTGGAGATTGTTACTTCTGCGGAAAAGCTTGCTAAATCCAAAGTAAGAATCGAATTCAAAGCGACAAATCAGTATGGTGAGAATGAGATCTTATCGGCAAGCGATTTGAATATTATGATTGGAGCTCAAAATCGAAAAGTAGACTTTTATCCCGGTGAAAATGCTTTTACCATTGATTTGAGCAAAGAATTAATGGATAGCAAAGTGATGGTTTCGTTATTAGAAAAGCGCAGCTTCAAGACAGCCAGCAAAACGTTTATCGTTGGTGACATTCCTATTGTGTCGAAGATCGAAATCGGAGAACTGAAGATCCCCGGAGGACAGTTGATCTTTAAGGCTGGTGTCAGAGCCTACCTCAAATTCAAAGCCTATGATCAGCACGGGTATCCCGTCGTTGATTCCGAGATTATGAACATGGGAATCCATAAATCTTTTACTGCAACGGGGAACGTCATTAATCAAACAGGTGGAAATGATTTCGTCGATTTTGACAATGACGGTTTTCCGGAAATGCAAATGGAAGCCAATACGGATTTAGACGGAGATAAGGAAGTCATTGTCAATTTGTTTAGTGCTGGTGAGCAGGTATCTACGACGATTAATGTAACAGCCTTAAAGACACCTGCAACCGTCGTAATAAAACCCTTAACAGAACCGGCGGCAGAAGGTGACGGAGAGAAGTTTTTCGGTTTAGTTATTAAAGATTCAACGGGTTACGAGTTTAGTACATCCGAGATTGTGGAGGCAGAGACGTCGGGGAGAATTTCAGTTTATGCTACAGGTGGTATCGTGCTGGAAGCAGATACATTAACACGTGGAGGTAGACAAGTGGCAATAAGGTCCACGGATGGGCAAATTCGTGTTAAAGAGGTGAAGGCTGCGGGTCCTGCCTCCATTAATGTTCGATTGAATGCGCTTAATGAATTGGTAACGCTGCCCATCAATATAGAGAAGCCCCGCAAGCCTAACTCACTTAAACTTGATACTGAAAGTACTGTGAGTGTTACATTATTTAGTGGGATCAAGCCCACTACGCTCTTCAGAATTTATGATCAATACGGCATTGAATATAATTCGAACCAAACCGGTTACAAGATTGAAATGAAACTCGAAAAAATCAGTGGTGATACAGGGGCGATCTCCGGAACGACTTCCTCAGGAGGCGTGGTACTCTCCGATGCGAATCCGAAATTACTGAGAGATATTAATCAAATAGCTAATAGAGCTATCACTGTCACTCCAGATTCAACGCGGAAGGGAAGTTACCGATTGACCGCTACATTGGTTCAAGTCGACGAAAGTCTGCAAACCTTAGAAACTTTGGACACCCTGTCAGTGTCGCTAAATGTGGTCGACATCAAAAAAGCGGATCTGGTCTATTCGTTAGACATAGGCGATGGCTTGAGTGCGGCTGGAAAATTATTCTATGATTGGGGAAACACAAAAAGCGTTACGGATGCGACCTACTTATTCAGCAACCCTGGCTATAATGTACCTGGCAAAGATGTTGTAGTAGTAGCCAAAGATAGCTCAGGTTATAAAGTCGCTTATAACCCCAAGGTCAAGTGGCTAGCCGTTAGCGATCCGACTATTATCGCCTTTAACAAAGACGCCTTTAACAAAGGCGAGACACCTAGGTTCATCGGTATCAACGGGGGAAAAACCACCCTGAAGGTTTTCTTCGACACTCCGTTAGGACAGAAAGATCTCAGTATGGAATATGCGATCGCTGCCGATCCTATGGATGTGTCTGATCTTAAGATTAATAATAAATCTCCGATAAAGGTTCCAAAAACTCAGTTGCCTGACAAGACATTTGTCCCAACGAATCTAAATGGTCTCTTTGTTTGGGACACTAGACTGATGGGCCAAATTCAGGCCGTTACCAATTACGGTAGCTTCGTGAATCAAAAATGTACAGTTAATACGACTACTTGTCTTACAGGGCAACAGGATCAGATCACTCCAGTTAATAATATTCTCCAAACGACGATGTGGATCAGCGACATTGTTTACACAGAGACTGATACGAAAAAGCAAGATATGATCTCTATTGGTTCTGATTTTAAAGTAACATATACCCGTGTTGGTAGTTCGGGAGCGAATAACATTAAGCAATTTACTATTAATTTTGTTTCACAGGACCAGTATAAGACGTTTATCGTAGAACTTGAAGCTTGAATTAACCATTGTCCCTGCCAGCTTTTTCGGCAGGGACTTCTTTTTTCTGAACGGTTTTTTACCCTTCTCTCTTACATAGCTGCGACAGGATCGACCTATAATCAAGATCGTTTTTACTAATTCTTTGCGCTTCGCTAATTTGTATACTTAACCTAAGATTGGAGGGCGAATACTTTTGGCAAGAAAAAGATATGTCATCTGCGGAGTTAGTACGAGAGCGAACGGCATGTTTATCAAGAACATGCTGGAAACTTTTCAGTCGCATTGTGAAATTGTTGGAATGCTGGACGCGGATCCCGGACGATTTACGAATTGTTTCAAGAAATTCCCGACGCTGAGCGGATTGCCCGTTTATCTCCCCGATCAATTCGAGCAGATGATCCAGGAGACGAGCCCCGACATCGTTATTGTCGCGGGTGCGGACCATACCCATGCGGATTACATTGTTAAAGGATTGGAACACCATCTTGATGTTATATCGGAAAAACCGATGGTCACGAGCGGGGCAGATTGCAAACGTGTTTTGGATGCACAGAACAATAGTAGCGGGAAGCTGTACGTGACCTTCAATTACCGCTACTCTCCGATCCACACGAGAATTAAGGAGCTAATCCTTGAAGGTAAAGTCGGGAGGGTTACTTCGGTTGATCTGAATTGGTATCTCGATACTTATCATGGCGCGAGCTATTTTAAAAGATGGAACCGTAAAAGAAGCCATTCCGGCGGATTGTCTGTACATAAAAGCACCCATCATATTGATCTTGTTAATTGGTGGATCGATCAAAAGCCGGTAGAGGCTTTTGCATACGGTGCGCTGAATTATTTCGGTCCAGAAGGCGAACTCAATCCTGTCAAGGAAGACGGAAGGCACTGCGGAACATGCCAAGTCAAGCAGAATTGCGCCTATTTCATGCGATGGTCTTCACGGAGCAAGGAGGTTGTACCTGAAGACGATCATTTGACGAATATGGATGTAAAGCCCAGCAATACGGGGTATCGCGCGGATGGCTGTATCTTCGATTCGGAAATCGATATTGAGGATACTTACGTTGCAGCCATTAAGTATAACAAGGGGGCCATGATGAGTTATTCCGTTAACTTTTCGCTGCCTTACGAAGGATATCGACTGGCTATTAACGGGACAAAGGGGAGAATCGAAACCCAGGAAGTAATGTCCAAGCGAGTAACGCATCAAGCACCTGAGCAAACGATTGATTATTTCCCATTGTTCGGCGGCAAAGAAACGATCCATGTTGTTCCGCGTCCTGGAGGGCATGGAGGAGGGGATCCTCTCATTTTGGAAGATTTGTTCTTAGGACCAGATCCGGTCCGTCCCTATGAGATTATGGCTGGAGCGGAAGCGGGAGCTGACTCGGTATTGACAGGGGAAGCGATATGGAAGTCAGTGCAAACAGGCTTGCCTATCCGCATAGCCGACTTGTTGGTTTTACCGAACTGATAGATAGGACAGAAGGGGACATGACTGCATGTATGAGAATTTAGAGAGTGTGGGAATTGCCCACTTTGATGTAAAAAGCCAGCTTCCGCGTTGGGTTTACGAATCCGCTATGCGCGCAGCCGAGAAGGGCGAACAAGCACGTTCAGCCATCAAGGATAAGTCAGAGCTTAAGCAACGGCAGCAGGAAATCCGTGAAGGGCTGGAACGATGCATCGGCGGCATGCCTTCTTCGGATGCACCTTTAAATCCAAGAGTTACAGGTACGGTTGAAGGGAACGGTTTCCGCGTTGAAAAAGTCATTTTCGAACCGAGGCCTCATGTATATGCGACTGCTAATTTGTATGTTCCCGACGGGTTAACTGAGCCCCGTGGAGCGGTACTGCTACTATGCGGGCATCGAGAACAGGCTAAACATTGTGATGAATATCAAACGGTTTGTCATTATATGGTTCATTCCGGTCTTGTCGTGATGTCGCTTGACCCAGTCGGCCAGGGGGAGCGGTTCGGCTTTTATGATCCAGATTCGAAACAGGCACCGATGACTAGCGTTACTGAACATGAAAATGTCGGGCGGCAGTGTATGCCGTTAGGGGATAGTTTAGCCCGCTATATGCTGCATGACGCCGTACGGGCGATAGATTATTTATGCACCCGGCCGGAGGTCGACCCGTGCCGTATAGGAGTGACAGGCCATTCAGGCGGTGGAACGCAGACTTCGCTGGTTATGATGTACGATCAACGCATTGCCGCAGCAGCCCCAGGCGGATTTATTATGAATCGGCCGTACTTTCTACTTACTGGCAAAGCCCAAGATGCCGAGCAGAAATGGCCAGGTTTTTCCGCGCTAGGTTTCGATCATGAAGACATTGTATTAGCCATGGCTCCAAGGCCTGTGCGTATTCTTGCTACAACGTATGATTCCGTCCCGATTGAAGGTCCCAGGCATACGGTAGCTGTAAATCGCAGATTTTGGGAAATGTTTGGCCGAGGTGAAGATCTGGACATTTTCGAAGATGAAAACGTACATCGATTTACGATTCCATTGGCACGTGCGGCGGCACAGTTTTTCTCCAAGCATTTGCTCGGACGTACAGATGAAATCGGCATCGAAGATATAAAACTGATCCCTGCCCAGCAGCTATGGTGCACACAAAGCGGTCAGGTCATCGGCGAGCTTGCGGATGCCCAAAGCACGCATGTTGAAAATAGAGAACGGCTAGCGATATTTGAGAGGTCACGCCAAGTATTATCAGAAGACGATCGAAAAAAGCGATCGATTGAATGGCTTCGAAAGCGTGTGTTTTCGGGCAGACAGCTTTGCGACCTTAACCCGCGTCCTTCCGGGGGAGGGGAAGTAGCGAATTTGTGGGTAATCCGCAAAATTTGGTGGAGCCAGACAGGATTATTAAATCATTGTTTACAATTTTTCGATTCGAAGCTTGCGGGTCATAAACTCCCGGTAACCATTGCCGTCTGGGACGGGGGATCGAACCAGCTTCAAACGCATGCCAAGTGGATTGAAGAAACTTGCGCCTCCGGTCGACTTGTGATGGTACTCAATCCAACAGGGATTGGGCCGCTTCTTCCGCATTTGAATTCACCAACGGATAAACCCTTCAAAAGATTCGGGATGATGGACAGATATACCGACGAGTTGATGTGGTTGGGCGACAGTATGGCCGCTGTACGGACATACGATGTGTTGCGAGCCGTGGAGCTTGCATCTGCATCAAGCAATATTGATCCTACGGACATTCGATTATATGGAAACGGACGATATGCCATATACGCCGGATTGGCGGCTTTGCTTGATGAACGCGTCCAGAATGTTTGCATGGAGAACCGCATGTACAGTATCTCTGATTGGATCAAGGAACCGTTTTACGATGAAACGGACTCCTTAAGCTTTATTTTTCCAGGGATGCTCCGATATTTCGATCTGCCTGATGTGGATAGATGGCTTGCCGAGAAAGGCAAGCTTTACGAACCTGTTAGGAGCGATTTTGTGAGTTGAAGGAGGGGTTGAGGATGCAAAAGCATACATAATCCCAGATCGTGAAACGCTACATCAAATTTAATGCAGCGCAGAAACTGAAAGTATGATGGGCCTATATAAATGAAATACCGCCCAATGAAAGCGTTACAATTTCGTACTAAAGTAAGATTAAAGAAATGATTAAGTAAATCTCACGAAGTTAGAAGTTTCACTAATGCTAAACTCTAAGGAGGTTCAAAGAAGTATGAAAAAGTATCTTCAATCATCCTTGTTGATTGCGACGGCAATCACCGTTATTGCGGGCTGTGAATCAACACCTGCAGCACAAAGTCCAGCAGTCGAAAAATCAACAAAAACACCGGATAACGAATTGTTCATTTATACGGTGTACCCTGCCTTTTACGCGAAAGAAGAAAATTACGAAAAGCAAATTGGACAATACCTGAAGAAAAAGTTTCCTGATATCTCCTTTAAACATGTTCACTGGGATAACCCGGGACGGCAATATAAGGACTTAATCGCGGCCGGCACGATTCCCGATATTATTATCGAGAATTCAAGTGGCAATTTTGAAAAGAATATCATTAAGAATGATCTCCAGTACGACATGACCGACTTGATCAAAAAATATAATTTCGACACCGGAAAATTGAATCCTGCAGCCATGGCGAAGATGAAAAATACGAATCCTGAAGGAAAAATATATGGTTTACCTTACCAATTGAGCGATTTCGTACTTTTCTACAACAAGGATATTTTTGATAAATTCGGAGTCGACTATCCCAAAGATGGTATGACTTATGATGAAGTTTATGAATTGGCCAAAAAGCTGACTCGTGTAGAAGGAGAAAATACGTACAAGGGCTATCAGCAGCATCCTGGTTTGTATATGACTTATAACCAACTAGGGTTATCGCCGTTCAGTTTGACGGAGGACAAGGCTGTATTGGCAACGGACGGATGGAAGAAAGAAGTAGACAACCTAAGACGTTTCTATGAGATACCAGCTAATCAGTTTACTTCGGTAGACGATTTCCCCAAAGGAAAAATGGCGATGAGCGTCCATGTTTCGGAGAAAATTGTTCAATGGTATGAGCAAAATAAAAACTTGAATTTCGATATCGCAGCCATGCCTTCTTTCGCCGATGTGCCAAAGACTAAAGCCATGCCGAACATGTATGCGGCGTTTATTACGAAGCAATCCACGAAGAAGGATCAGGCATTTCAAGTTATCCAATACATGCTTTCTGAAGAGATGCAAGTCAATTTAGCCAAAGAAGGCATCATCGGCTCGTTGCAGACCCCTGCGGTTCAAGAAGCGTTTGGGAAAAACCTGCCGCAAATGCAAGGAAAGCACGTTCAGTCGATATTCTACGGTCAAAATGCGATGCCTCCGGCTGCACGCGCTGCAGGCTTAACCTATATTGATGTGCCTTTGCACAATGTTTTCTCTCCTTTGATTTTTGGAGAATCCAAAGATTCGATGACCGCGCTGCGGATGATCGAAGAACAATCGACCAAAGGTATTCAAACAGAGAAAGCCGCCAAATAACTTTTTTCGTCGAAACTCCAGTTTGAGGACTGGAGTTTTTTCTCGAAGCTAGGGAGGAAGAGGAACAAATGAACTTATTCCAATTGCAAAAAAAATTTGCTAAAGCAGATCCGCGTTTCGGACCTGTCCCTTTCTGGTGGTGGAGTGCTGAAGAGGTGACGGCGGAACGTATTCGCTGGCAAATGAAAAAGTTTCGCGACGGAGGGCTGCGCAACATCGGCATTATTAATTTGGCCCCTACAGGACCGCAGTACGGTTCCGTGAGCGATCTTCCCGTGTTTGCAAGCGAAGATTGGTGGTGCATGTTTGAAGTTGCTCTGCGTGAAGCGGAGCGATTAGGCATGTATCTTTGGTTTTATGACCAAATTGGCTTTTCCGGATCCAACATGCCATCTCGTATTGTTACAGAGGATCCGGAAATGTCCGGGTATCAATTACGCCGATTCATGCACGGCGAGGAGATGCCAAAGTCCTCGGAAGTCCTTTATGAAACAAACGAATATGTGTATGCTGCGGTACGTCAGGGCTTCAATTGGCTCGACCCTAAGGCAACGGGACAATTGATTGACCGGATTCACGGTGAAATGGAGCGCCGCTTCCCTTATGATCTCGGCAAGACGATTGCGGGAAGCTTTCAGGACGAACTGCCTCCGCTGCCACTGTGGACACCTGAGTTGACGGATCGTTACAAGGAAAGGTTTAAGGAGGATTTAACGCCTCTTCTACCCGCATTGTATGATCCGCTTCCTGGTTCTGAACAAGTGCGTCGTCGTGTATACCGTCTTGCTGCTGAACTTGCGGAACAATCGTTCTTTATTCCACTCGGTGAATGGCACCGACAGCGCGGAATGCTCATTTGCTGCGATCAGGCCGGACCAGCGAGAAGAGCGGATCCTAACGGGGCGCAGAGGCTTTATTTGGATTATTTTCGGACACATAGATGGTATAACGCATCAGGAAGTGACATGGATGGCGAGATTAAGCCGCATTCATCTATGGCACATTTACACGGAGGTTCACGAGTATTCTTAGAAGCATTCCATTCCAGTGGTTGGGGCGGGACATTGGAGGAAACGATGCATTGGTTGATCCCATGGTTTCAAGCGGGAGTAACCGTATATAGTCCCCATGCCGTTTACTATAGCACCCGTGGCGGTTGGTGGGAGTGGGCTCCGCCCGATACGGGATGGCGCCAGCCTTATTTCGAGCATTATCCGGTTTTTGCTGACACGATTAGCCGTGTTTGTTATTTACTGAGTGAGGGGACGCATGTTTGCGACGTTGCTGTCCATTACCCGTCTTATGCGGTATGCGGATATTTGTCTTTGGCGGATGGGAAAACAAATGAACATCCGATGGGGATATCGAATCGTGAGCCGAACGAGCAAGTAGCCCATATCCAAAACGTATATAGGAAAATAACAGGCAGTTGGAGCCGCAGAGATCACAAGCAGCCTGGTGCGCTAAGGAAAGCGCAGTTAGATTTCGATATTGCAGACGATAGTGCTTTGCAAAAGGCGACGTCAGATAAGGGCAAACTTAAAATCGCGGATGAGCGCTTTTCCGTTTTACTTTTGTGTGGAACAACCGTTATGGATGAAGAAGCACGCACACGAACCGAGGCTTGGTTGAGTGAAGGCGGTTTTGTGATTGCTGTAGCTGTACCCGAAGATGAGCGAGATATGGCTGGCGCCATATATGTCGATACAGCAGAAGAGGCAGTAGCACTGGTGGAATCCCGTATTCCGAAAAGGGTGGAGGGTCCAGGTGAATCCTTGCACCGCAAAATTGAGGATGCCGATATTTTCTTGCTGCTTCCAGAGAACGGAGCTTTGTTAAGCATGCATCAACCTGCGTGTCCGGATACCGTTTTACCTGGGTCTGCCGTTTACCGATTAAGAACAGATCGTGTGCCCCAGATTTGGGATCCGGTCAATGGATCTATGGAGCCGATTCCGTATAAACGGGAAGGCGAATGGATTGAAGTGCAAGCTCCATTCACATCATGGCCTGCTTCGTTGATCGTGTGCACAGTGAAGAATGCAGCTTCTACGGCTGCAGAATATAATCATGAAAACTCCCCAATGTATCCCTTTCCAGCCCAAATCGGTCAATTGGAAGCGAGTGGGAAAAGGCTGGAGTTGACATCTGGCGATTGGCGAATCCAAGTGGAGCCAACTTTGGACAACCGGTATGGGGATTTTGATTTGCATGGCGAACTTAACGGCTTTCTACCGATAGAACGCCGCATGATGAGTGTGCGCTTAGAGAGGGAAGAGACGGAGGGGGAGAAGGCGGGCTGGCATAAACCCGATTTGGATGAATCCAATTGGCTAACGAGATTATGGAGCGAATCCTCTTATTGGCATGTATGCCATGGAGAAGAGTTCGACGAATTACGCTCTGTTCAGAAAGTGTACAGCAACGTGTTTGGAGATCTCGCCATGCGTTCTTGGGCCGGCCGGATGGGTCGTGTTCCTCGTCGATTTCTCAATCTGGGTGAATTGAAAAAAAGAGAATTCGTTTGGGCAAAAACATTTGTGATCGCACCTTCTGGTGGACGCTACTGGATCCGGTCGGAAAGTAACTCCAACATCACTGGACGTATCAATGGCAAGGAGATTGCATGGAGCGGGGGACCCGAAGAGCAAACGGCATGGATCGAGTTGCAAGAAGGGAGCAATGAACTGCTATTGAGGGCTCAAGCTATCGGCAACGGCGTTATAAGGGCAGGCATCGAAGTGAACACGATCGCGCGTCTGCCACTTCCGAAATGGCTGTTTGCCCAGCGTCCTAATTTGCAATCCAGCTTGATGAACCAAATCGAAAGCAGGCGCGATCACCCATTTCAGCGGGTTCGAATCGTGTTTGCCGCTCGCGGGAGAGCCGTGCTATATGTGAACGGAATCAATGTGACTGAACATGGGGATTTCAACCCTTATATCCGGCAAGGCCAGGAAGAAGTAGATGTTACGGCTCTTTGGCAATACGGCATGAATGAAGTCAGGGTTGCTTTACCCGAAGGGAAAGGCGAAGTATTTATAGACGGAGTCATTGAGCTGCAGAATGGTGAATTCGTTACTTTCTTCTCTGGGGAAAATTGGTCCGACGAACAAGGGAATGCTCCGGGTATCCATCATTTCTCCGTGCTCCAATTTGCAGAAACGGAGTCGTTATGGATTTCCGCCAGGCCGCATCCGCTACCGCTGGTGGGTTGGCTTATGCCTGAATCTGTTCCCGAGCCGAAGCCGCTCTCTTTCACTGCTGATCCTAGCTGCAATGGAAGACCCGTTTGGCTGCGCTTTCCGCTGCCCGTAGGAGCGAAGAGAATGCGTATCGAATGCGAAGGGGAGATGCGCGTTTGGATTAATGGCACAGAAATCGCAGCAAATGGCGGCAATATGGAGTTTGAGCCACAGCCAGCTGGAGCCTTAGCGGCCGTAAGAATAACTCCTTGTGGACCGATTACGGAAGCGGCCGTTCTTCTTGCACCGATTCGCTTCGAGACGATACCTGTACTAGGTTCGTTAGGCGATTGGCGGACCTCTCTTTGTTTGCCCCATCATAGCGGTGCGGTGGAGTACGAAACTGTTTTTGATACTTCTGCGCTCGAGGGTGCCGAGCTTGAATTGGGACACGTCAGAGGGACCGCGGAAGTTTGGTTAGATGGCATCCCATTAGGAGTGAGGCTTTGGAGACCATATAAATTCACACTGCCCAAATTGCCCGAAGGTAAGCATCGGCTTCGGATCCGGGTGACTAACACGCTCGGCACACACTACGAAATCGGCAAGCCAACAAGTCTTGTCGGAGGAAATCCTGACGTAACCTATTGGAACCGAGACCGGAATGAGGATGAGCTTGGTTGGCAGGAATGGTTCCCCACCGGCGGTTTATACGGACCTGTCGGGATCATTACGGATGACGTTTAAATGGATATAACAACCTATAATTATGGAATTATTGCCCTATGATGCTGCACTTATAATATTATACATTTTAGTCAAAGCATCGAGATCGGATTTGTGAACCAAAGATTCACAAGTAATTGCAAGCGTTATCAAAAACCATATCCATATTAGGAAAGGGGGGAATCATTGAATTTTCTTGTAGATCATTGAGAAGTTAGTAAAAACTCACTATATTGCATCTGGAGGTGTATAAATTTGCGTATTCAAATTCAACGAATACTTTGCTTCACGTTATTACTTCATGTTCTGGTAGGCGTCGGAATGTTGGGGCAACCTGCTCCCGCAGCTGCCGCAGATTCAGTTGTCGAACCAACCACTCTACTGGACAAAGATTTTTCAAGCGCAGTAGAAGGACAGTCGGCTTCACAGCTTGGTTTTGATTATTCCACGCTTCCTTCAGGCGCCACGAGCAGTGCAGTAGTTGAGGTTGATCCGATAGCTAAACAAAAAGCGCTGCATCTTACTGTTAACAGTGCGGGTAACAGCCAATTTTTGATCAATAAAACCTTCAGCGAGACAAAAACCGGTACTGTAACAGCAGAGATAACTTTTATGCAGCCCGGTACTTCCAAAGCCAAGGACCAGATTATTTATCTCACGAATGCTGCAGGCACAAAATCGCTGGTGATTGCGGGTTTGGATTCGTCGAAGGGTGTGGTTTATTGGCCTGATACAGCACCAGTCGATCTCAAAACACCCTATCAATTGAACAAATGGCACACGATAAAAGTTGAACTAAATACACTGACGAAGAGATTTAACATGTGGTTCGACGGTACGCTTATCTCTGCCAGAAAAAATACAAACGATGCCATTGATGTGAAAAAGATCTCGATCGGCACTCCAGCGGGCAATGGCGAGCTTTATGTCCGCAGCATAAAAGTTACGCATACTCCCCCGAATTATAAGCCAGCAAAGCCTGAAATCGCTTACTGGGTTGGGCGGGATAAATCAATTGCGTTGTGGATAGAACCGGATGCATGGGCTTCCAAGTATAGTATAAAAATAAAGGAGAAAGCGGAAGATCCTTGGTATACAACAGCTACCTACACATCTATTCCTACGTCAATTCCGCCATATGCGTCTCCTTCGGCTAGCAAAGTTTGGGACCCTGTGACCAATACGGCTGTTGCTTTAACGAATGGCAAGACGTACATAGTAGGCGTTGCCGTAATTACCAGGGATGAAACAGCAAAAATAGATTATGAGGGTGAAATTACGGAATTTACTGCCACCCCCTATGCGGTTACGCCGATCGAAACTCCTGACACTAACGTGATCGGAACCGTTACGGCATACAACAATTACAATGCAAACAGATGGTCGATCAATTCCGGGCTATATGTTGGTGACGAGCCATTTGCAGATAGAACGTCTGCACTTAAGATTACTGTTCTTCCAGAGAAGTATAGCAGCATGGACTGGATCAAAACGCATGCAGATACAATGAGATATACGGGAAGTACCACTGGCATGCAGATTGCTACCTTTCCGGTCCGAGACAAGGCTTCGATTTATGTGGCAATGGATCAAAGGGAAACACCGCCTGCATGGCTTTCATCAGTTTCAGGATGGACGGATACCGGTGATATCATACAATTGGCTGACACGGCACTTTCCTATACGTTCAAAATTTATCAAAAAGATATTGCCTCTGGAGCGACTTTTACAATGGGCCTCAATAATGTAACTGATTATAATGCAGGCAAAAACGCCGGTTACTTCGTCATGGCTGAGCGGGTTCCGACTGGTTTGAAGGCGGATTCATTTGTGCCTTGGACGAATAAATCCAATTACACATTGAAGGGTTCCTTGGATGAAACTAGTGTAACCTTGGCCGTTTATAACAATCAAACTCTTGTCTATGACAGCAGACTAGCGCAAAATCAATTTTCTGTCGATGTCGAGTTGGCTCCTGGCGTAAATAACATTGAATTAATAGCAAGAAGAGCTGGCAGTTCTTACTCGGATAAAATCACTGGCGTTGTTCATTACGATCCTGTTGCACCCGTACTTCATATGACTGTGCCACCAACTTCCGTGAAAGACTTTCTTTATAACGTACAAGGAACTGTAAATGAGGAATCAAAAGTGACGATCAAGAACAATGGCGAGGCGGTTGCAGATTCGGTGTATACATCGAGTAACGTTCCGTTCTCTTATCCGGTGCAGTTGTCGGAAGGAATGAATCAAATTGAGATTTCCGCAATTGACGCTGCAGGTAACGAAAGTACGAAAACCTTTTCGATCGATTACATGTTCTGGGCAGGAAAGCCGGATTTTTACGATTTAAACGAAACAGAGATGAATTCGCTAGTCTCATCAGGTGATCTGATTGCTCAGAAGCAAATAACCAACAACACATCGAATGCAAAGCAAATTACGTTGTTTGTTGTGTTGTTTGATGCGAACAAGAAAATGGTGGATTTTTCGACGCTTATTGAAGAATTTGCCCCTGGAGAAACAAAAACGTTGAGCACCGGATTTACGCTGCCGACACAAGTGAACGGCTACAGTTTAAAAGCGTTTATTTGGGACAGTTTGGACGGAATGAAGCCTTTATCCGAGGAATCGATTATTGAGGGAGGTTAACAAATGAAGAAAGCCCTGAGTATAGGGATGTGCCTTTTGCTTGGATTAAACATATTCCCGCTCATCATACATGCTGATGCTTCAACGGCGACTCCTTCGGCTCAGTCAACATCTGTACTCACGAATCCGACAGGATTGACAGCGGTTTCAAGTGATAATCTGGTTGCTTTAGCCTGGAATTCAGTATCGGGTGCCGTGATATACAAGGTGAAACGAAGCACGATAAACGGCGGACCATATGATACGATCGCAAGTAACATTTCAACTATATCTTACACGGATACTTCGGCTTTAAACGGCACGGTGTACTACTACGTTGTGACGGCTGTCGGCTCAACAATGGAGAGCATGATCTCGAATCAGGCTAAAGCAGCTCCATATACTCCGATTTCGGGGGTTCCTGCGGTTCCTGTTGATTTCTCGGCCTCAGCAAACGACGGCAGCGTAGAATTATCCTGGACGGCAGTTCCTGGAGCAGCTTCTTATTCTTTAAAAAGAGGCGATACGAGCGGAGGACCGTATACGGCCGTTGGCAGTGGTCTGACTTCAACAACTTATAAGGATACTACGGTTACAAACGGGAAGCAGTATTATTATGTCGTCTCCGCTGTAAATTCAAGCGGTGAAAGCCAACATACAGATGAGCTAATTGTCTCACCTGCTAGGGTTGTTACGGTAGCACAGGATGGAAGCGGCGATTTCACAAACGTGACTAATGCTCTTGCAACCATTCCAGCTAACAATAATGTCCGTACGGTCATTTATATCAAAAAGGGTACATATCGGGAAAGATCGATCGTAACCGCTCCTTATGTAAGCCTTGTGGGCGCTGGACGGGATGATACGAAAATCGTTTACGACCTTTCAAACGCAGATATGCCTAACCAAGCTGTAAATGGTGCAACCGTAGCTGTAAGCGGAGATTATTTTACTGCAGCTAATCTGACGATTGAAAATGACTCCAAGCCGAGCGACGGTCAGGCTCTGGCCTTATCGGTTAACGCAGACCAAGCCGTGTTTGAGAATGTGAAGCTTGTCGGCTACCAAGATACGCTGTACGCGGGTATCCGAGCAGCTAGTCCGCGACTTGGCAGACAGTATTATCGCAACAGTGTGATTATGGGGCGTACAGACTTTATTTATGGTCCGGCCAGCGCAGCCGTATTCGATCATGTCGATGCCGTCAGCATCAATGTATCGGACTCGGGCGGTTATGTTACGGCGGCTGCAACAAAAAATGAAACCGATCCTGGACTTGTGTTTATCAATTCAAGGCTTCTGAAAGACAATTCCACAAATGGCCTTCATTATTTGGGCCGGCCATGGCAGGATAAGCCGTCGACACGTTACATCAATACCTGGATGGATAGTCATATACACCCTGAAGGATGGACGACCATGCAAGTTCCGTCTTTCTTCTACGGAGAATATAACAGCACCGGTCCGGGTGCAAATCCGGATAAGCGGGTCATGGGAACACAAATGACAGCTGACGAGGCTAGTGCCTTAACGATTCCGCGCATGTTTGACGGATGGGATCCAAGTAAATCGGTCATTATTCCAATGATATTTCCAAAACTTACTCCTGCTGTTTCTCCAGCGTTGCCAGACGGGCAAAATGGCGCATATACCAAACCTGTGATGGTTTATATGGAAGTGGACGGAGCGCTTCCAGAGGACAATCGGGTTCAGTATCGGATAAATGGCGGAAACTGGGCTGCCTATACGGCTGAATTCGAGGTTGGCCAAACAGGTACGAACATGATCGAATATCGTTTTGTCGACAAAGCAGGCAATGCGAGCGTTGTAAAACCATTGACAATCAAGATCGATCCGGCTGCCTCAACAAGAGTTCCGGCTTTCCCGGGGGCTGAAGGAGCCGCCATGTATGCAAAAGGTGGACGCGGGGGCCAGGTTTATGAAGTAACGACCTTACAGGATTATGACCCTTCGAAGGGCGAAGCCGCTATTCCGGGTTCTTTGCGAGATGCCGTGAGCATAGGAAATCGGACGGTAGTGTTTAGAGTGTCCGGTACGATTAACCTGAAGAGAGGACTAGATATTACTTCCGGGAACCTGACTATTGCAGGGCAAACTGCTCCGGGTGACGGTATAGCTGTAAGCGGTTATATGGTTAAGTTCGGAAATAACGATGTAGGAACAGATCTTATTATCCGATATATTCGTTTTAGAAATGGCATTAACGTGTTAAGCGATACAGCTGACATTTCGGGCAACAATATTATTGTCGATCACTGCTCCTTCAGTTGGAGCACAGACGAGACGTTCACGGTGAAAAATCGTAAAAACTTTACAGTCCAGTGGAGTATCATTAGCGACAGCCTGAACCAGTCGATTCATGGCAAAGGAGCGCATGGTTACGGGGGAATATGGGGAGGAACGAATGCGACCTATCACCATAACCTGATCGCCAACCATAACAGTAGAAACCCGCGTTTCGACCGACAAACAGATCCGGACAATTACCCGACCAAAATCGACTATCGCAATAACCTTGTTTATAACTGGGGTGCAAACTCAGCGTACGGCGGCGAGCAGGCAACGGGCATCAACATGATCAACAACTACTACAAGCCAGGTCCGAGTACCTTTGATAACGTAAAAAGCCGGATTGTCGCGCCTTCCAGCGCAATTTTTAGCGGCACATGGTACATCGACGGCAACTATATGGAAGGATCACCTGATGTTTCGGCAAATAACTGGGTTACAAACAGCAATGGGTCATGGAAAGCAATCAGCCCTGAAGGACCCTTAGTTCGCAAGTATGAGCCGATGGTAATTCCAGACGCATCGGACCCTATCGGTGGTTCCGTTACTACGGACACGGCGCAAGTCGCCTATGAGAAAGTGCTGCAAAGTGCGGGCGCCTCTTTGCCAAAGAGGGATTCTTTGGATGCTAGGATTATGAATGATGTCAGAAATGGTTCTGGGAGAATTACCAATTCGATCCAGAGTGACGGGGGATTGCCCGAATTAAACTCGGTGCCTGCACCTCAGGATAACGATCACGACGGAATCGCGGATACTTGGGAAATGGGAAATGGCCTAAATCCGAGTGTTAGTACGGACAGTGTATTGATCGCTAGTAACGGATACACGAACTTGGAAAATTATATGAATTCTTTGGTAGTTTCGGTTTCAGATAATCCGACTATCACGACATCAAGTCTTAATCACCAAACATCGTTTCAAGTTGGAACTCCCATCACGATCACTGCTGATGCAGCGGATAATGAGGGAATTGCTAAGGTTAAGTTTTATTCCGGTGATCAAGAGCTTGGTGAGGACAATACGGCACCGTATTCCTTCACTTGGGAAAATGCGCCGGAGGGTGAGCATTATATGTATACAAAGGCGATAGACAATGCAGGATATATGACTTTGTCCGCTGTAAGCATTATTTATGTGAACGGGCCAAACAATACAGCCCCTATGTCCTCACAGGATATTGGCCAAGTAGCGATTGCTGGGAGCGCTAGCTTGGAAGGAACGACATATACAGTAAAAGGATCCGGAGAGTTGAGAAGCGGCAAGGATTCATTCCACTATGTGTACCAACCAGTTCAAGGGAACTTTGAGATGCTCGCCTATGTAAACTTCGATTCTGAGATTGATGATACGGCTAAAGCCGGATTAATGATTCGTAACAGCCTTGCAGCCGATTCTCCCGCTTCAGCTATCGTATTAACACCGGAACCGAACGAAACCATCGATACCAGCGGAAGAAAAGCTCTCTTTATGAACCGGAGCACAGCGGGTGGAAGCTACAGCACAAATGGTGTAACATCAAGCACGCTTAAAGCGCCATTCTGGTTGAAAATTGTAAGAAATGAGAATGTTGTTTCCGGATTTGTGTCTACGGACAAAAATAGTTGGGCACTGGTCGACTCTGCAAATGTGAATTTGCCAGACCAGGTCTATGTCGGTATGGCTGTTGATGCAGGTAAAGCGACAAGCAACTCTGATTATTTAACAGCCGCCACATTTTCTAATGTGAGTTTTAACCGATCTGCCGGATTTACCGTAAGCAATGCGGTCAGCGAAACAGTTAACATTCCTATTTACACGATTAAAGGGAATATGATCGATAGTGCTAAATTGACGGTTGCTAATAATGGAACAACTGTTGTCGACGCCGTTTATACAGAAGCTGGATCGGAATTTGTGCATCAAATTCAACTTGTTGATGCAATAAACACGATCACAGTCTCTGCGAAGAGTGATATTCTTGGCGATGTGATAAATACCAAAACAATCACGGTAACGTACAACAAATCCGCGGTTGTCATTACAAGTGAAATACCTGCGACCGTAAACGCTGCCGACTTTAACTTATTGGCTAGCGTAAGCCGAAACTCGAGTGTGACGGTTAAAATAAACGGAAATACGGTGCTGGATAAAGCTAACAAGTTGGCAAACGAACCGTTTAACGTTCCGTTAAACTTGCAGGAAGGTCCAAACGAAATCGTCATTTATGCTGTTGATGAGTACGGTATTGATTCAACAAATACGTATTCAATAACCTATGTTCAAGATTGGGGCAGCGGACTGTTTGCTTTTTCGGGGTTGTCCTTAAGCGATTTGAGTGGAAACAAACTTTCAGGCTTAAGCGGCTCACAGGATACAATGGTGACTGTGACTGTTCATAACAATTCCGAAGTCGCTCAAAGCGGTGTATTTGTAATCGCCCTTTATAACCAACAAGACCGGAAGGTAAAATATTCCTTCATCACTCAAACGATTTCTGGACACGGGGATAAACAAATCAAGGCGGTTGTGAATGTGCCGAAGGATATCGCCGGATACAAAGTGAAGGCATTTGCACTTAAAAAAATGTCTGATAACACGCCAATTTCCAACACCATCATTAGTCCTTAAAAGATGAGGAGGAATACGATTGAAAAGATGGTCAATTATCATACTATCACTCCTATTATGCTTAGGTATGATGGCTCCGTTCGCGATAGCTGCATCGTTGACGGTAAGCGCATCGTTTGATAACGTTACCCGAATCGCAACGATTTCAGGCCATTTAGGTTCAGAGGAAGGGCAGATCGTTAGCGTTCAAGTCAGAAGCCCTTTGAATCAATTGGATTATTTGAACCAAAGTAGGAGTGGTCCAGGTGGAGCTTTCCAGTTTACTTATAAGACCAGCCAAGAAGTTCCTGGAACGTATCACGTAACCGTCGGTGGACAAAATGCCGACACAATTGCCACTGCCACATTTCATATTGAACCCATTATTGTGGAACTTGAGGCAAAAGTGTCACCTGAGCAACCTGACGGACAAAATGGGTGGTATATGCATCCGGTTAACGTTACCATCGAAGCTGTGAACGGAATACCCGAAGACAACAAGATCGAATACCGTATAAATCAAGGGGCTTGGACAACATACAATTCAGTGATTAATGTTAATACGGATGGTACATATACTGTTGAATACCGCAGTGTTGATGAGGAAGGAATTCCTGGTAAAGTAAAGTCAACGACCATTAAATTAGACACACAGGCACCGGTTACCACCGCTTCAACAAGTCCAATTGACGGAAAGAACGACTGGTATATCTCGAATCCGACGGTGACGCTCGCGGCAACTGATAACATCTCGGTCACTCAAACGGTATATCGTATCGACGGATCTGGTTGGTCTACCTATTCTCAGCCCGTTACTTGGTCTGTTTACGGCGTCCATTCACTTGAATACAAGAGTATCGATCAAGCTGGAAATGAAGAAGCTGTAAAATCGATATCACTGAAAGTTGATAAGGCAACCCCAACGCTAAGTATCGCATTGGATAAGACCACTTTGTGGCCTGCGAATAAAAAGCTGGTTACAGTTACCGCCAGTGTTTATGCATTGGATGATATGTCCCAAATCGACTCCATCGTGCTGACTTCTATTACAAGCAACGAGAAGGTAGAACTGGATGATATTCAAGATGCAAATTATGGCACTTTTGACACGTCCTTTAGACTTCGCGCCGAAAGAACAGGTAAAAGTTCGGGACGGGTTTATACCATAACGTATATGGCTACAGACATAGCGGGGAATAAAGCTATTGCAACAGCGACGGTCAAGGTACCTCACGACCAAGGCATTAACAATTACGAAGAGTATGAAGATGAAAATGTGAAATAACCTCAGGGACATATGTATAGGAGGTTAAGAACATATATCTAGATCCGCGCCCAGCGCGGATTTTTTTTTGGTTATAGTGGTTTTCATCGACAGAGTTGCCTGCAAAGTTGGTTCGGATTATCGCTCGGTATTTGTGATGAAGGTAAATTGATTAATCGAATCCTGGTTTGACATAAAGGAAAATTATAGATATATTTTATTTATTCCGACTGTACGGTATAAAAAAACTTAGATAAACGAGGAGGAGAAAAATGCCTAAAGTAGGAATGGAGCCAAAGCGTCGAGCTGACGTCATTAACGCCACACTAATTTGTATCAGCAGACACGGGATTGATGGTATGACTCTGGATAAGGTCGCTGAGTATGCGGACTGCTCAAAGGGTGTTGTTACTTATTATTTTAAGAATAAAGATAACTTGATCATTGAAGCATTCAAGTCGTTCTTAGCCTATTATGGTGTAAAGATCCAATCAGAAATCCAGAAAACGATGACAGCTGAGGAAATGATCGATGTCACGCTGAAGCACATCCTCCCGCCATATAGCGATGATATACAAAAGACGGTCAATGTTTCGGAACTTGATGGGATTGAGAGGATGTTTATCCCGCATGAAGATCAAGCCAAGCTTTTTCTTCAGTTCTTTTCCAAAGCTGTATTGGATCGCAATTTACAAGAGGTAGTATCCAAGAGCTATATGGAAGATCTTCACGGCATTGCAAGGATCTTTGATTACGGTAACATGTCGGGGCAAATGAGGGTGGACGACTCCAAAAGCGCCGCTTACGGCCTTCTGGCGATGGTGGTTGGATTAAGCTTCTTTAGAGTAGCGAATATCCCTCCATTGAATAATGAGGATAATCGATTTATCTGTGAGGATTATGTCAGAAAATTAATTAAAGGTTGAACGCGGATGGAGGACGAATATGAAAATAATTACAATCAAAAAGAACGATGTAGAAATTGCCGTCGTTGAAAGCAACGAAATATGTTCCTGGTGGAGAAATAGACTTAAGGGACGATCGAACAAGATCTAAATGGAAGGTTAACATACAACCGTTTCTACTTGCCAAGTATCCTGTCACGAAGGAACTTTATTTTGCCATTTCACAAAAATCATCTATTTCTTATGTCGCAGATCAAAATCCGGTTGTGAATATATCATGGAATGATGCGATTTCCTTTTGTAATCTACTTTCTCAGAAAGCTGGTTTGAAGGAGTGTTATTCGATAAGTAATGATGGTGAAAATATCATCTGTGATTGGGAATCAGATGGCTATCGCCTCCCTTCCGAAGCGGAATGGCAGTACGCGTGTAAAGCAGGAACTACAGGATATAGATACGGAGAACTTGAAAAAATTGCTTGGTATAATGAAAATTCAGCTGGCACGACCCATGAAGTAGGAAGAAAGAAACCGAATGCATGGGGGCTGTATGATATGTTAGGGAATGTTTGGGAGTGGTGTTGGGATTTATACGATGAGAACGTATACGGCTCTTACCGAATTTTTCGCGGTGGCAGCTGGGCTGAAGAGGCCAGAGGTTGTGGGGCTTCTTGTCGTCGTCGCAGTCACCCGACATTTACTATCGATGACCTTGGATTCCGCCTTGCCAAGTCTATATAAGTGGTGTTGTCAAGCTCATAAAAACTTATGTCAACAGACATGGGTTTTTCTTTTTGTTGTAAGGCATGCTAATCGCTGAGAAATCAACATATTTTGAATTTTCTGTTTTAGGATTCTGGAATAATGGTAAAGGCAATAGTTCGAATTGGTGCATCCAGGTCATTACTTTCGTTAGCAGTGTTGTAGTATTTTATCACTAGGTCGTTTAATTCATTTTGAAACTTTTTGAAATTTTCATCATCAAGCTTTAATTCTACAAGTGAAAAAGTAGAACGATCATATGAGCAATCTTGTTCTTCTAATTTGGTAAGATAGTTTTGATATTGAGTCATAAGCGATAATTGGTAATGCGAAATATAATTCAGCTTTTCCTTATTAGAAGACTTTTTCCAATCATCTGCACTAAGTCGGGCTTCTTCTTCATTTAATGTGTAGTATTTTTCGGAAATGGATCTCACTTTTTTTTCTTTTATAATGCGGATAACTCCAGCATCTAACAAAACTTGTATATGTCTATATAGCGTTGCCTGAGGCACATCTTTAATGATTTTTACCATTTCAAGTGAAGTCAGTCCATTTTCTTTGTTTCTCATTAAAGCTTGAGAAATCTTCATCCTTACTGGGTGTAGGATAATTTCAGCTTTATTAACCATTTTGTTCTCCCCAATCATAAAAAGATCTCGTTATTATCTATAATGATAATATTCTCATTGTAAATAACAATGAGAATTTAAACAACATTCTTTAAAGAAAAAAAATAAGTGTAACATTTTACCTTCTTATGTTATCATTATCGATAATGATAACAAAAGTTGTTGATAATGACTTTAGGGGAGATGGTTAATTTGCAAATGCATTATGGGTGGAACGAATTAAAAGAATTTGATTTCATGTCTGTGTTGCCGGTTATTTTACCGGTCTTAGCTGTAGGAATGGTTTTGATCCTAATAGCATTAATGGATTTATACAAGCACAGAAAAACGAGGAAAAATGTTTTGCTGTGGACTCTCATTATTATTTTTCTAAACATGTTTGGTCCGATTCTGTACTTTGTTATTGGCAGGAAGGAACGTGAAAGTGTATGAAATTAGAAGTCAAAAATGTTACTAAAACATATAAAACAAAAACGGCTGTAAATAACTTTTCAATGGTTCTGCAATCTGGAGAATGTGTGGGATTGATAGGCCCGAATGGGGCTGGTAAATCGACACTCATCAAAGTTATTTCAGATATTATTAATCCTACAACGGGAGAAGTATTGCTTAACGGAAAGAAAATTTCGCAATTGAAAAAGGAAATTGGCTACTTACCACAGTACCCTAACTTTTATCACTGGATGACTGCACAAGAAACTCTTGCTTTCATGGGAGAACTATCAGGATTAAGTAAAGAAGAATTATCAAAAGCTATCCCAGAAATATTATCGAAAGTAGGGTTAAGTGGAGAAGAGAATTCAAAAGTTGGAACATTTTCAGGTGGAATGAAACAGAGACTTGGCATTGCACAGGCGTTGTTACACAAACCATCATTGATTGTAATGGATGAGCCGGTATCGGCATTAGACCCAATTGGTCGAAGAGAAGTACTGAATCTAATACAAGAAATCAAGAGAGAGACGACGATTTTATTGTCGACGCATATATTAAGTGATGCTGAAGAAATTTGTGAAAGATTTATTATCATCAAAAATGGGCAAAAAATTGAAGATACAACCATCTCCGACTTGTTAAACAGCAATAGCCAAAATAAAATGATTTTTGAAGTTACGTCTATCGATCAAGAATGGATGAAAGTTTTGAAAAATTTGAACTATGTAAAAAATGTAGAGGCAGTAGGAAATAAAATAAAAATACAAGTTGAAAATATAGGCTTGAATAAGAATAAGTTACTAAGAAGTGCTCTGGAACATCAGGTTGACCTCGTAAAGTTTGAAATCAATAACGATACATTAGAAGAGATATTCATGAAGTTGGTGGTGGAAAAATGAATCATTTTAATGTGCTAATGAAAAAAGAATTTGTTCAAATGGTTCGTGAATTTAAAGTTATTTGGCTGCCTCTAGTATTTATATTTTTAGGAATAACTCAGCCAGTTGTTAGTCATTATTTACCCTCTATATTAAAATCACTCGGTGGAGCACAAGGTATCACAATTGATCCTAGCATGGCTGCTCAACAAGGTGGTGAAGTACTCGCAAGTACTTTAGCTGCTCAATTTGATCAGTTAGGAGTTATCATTATTGCAATTTCGATGATGGGAATCTTACAGATAGATAAAGTCAACGGTATGCTAGCTTTTATTCTTACAAGACCGGTCACTGTAGTATCGTACATAGGTGGGAAAATAATTGCTAATTACATATTTGTTGCTTGTTCTGTAGTGATAGGTTACTTGATTTCGTATGTGTATGTTAATTTGTTGTTTACAAATGTTAACTTTGTGGACGCGATAATAGCTTCGTTGTTTTATTTGTTATGGGTTCTGTTTATGGTATCCTTCACTACGATGGTAAGTACTATTTTTAATAGCCAAGGCATTATTGCATTAATTTCAATTGTAATTCTACTAGGCTGTAGAATTGTACTAGGTTTGAGTTCTGTTACAGATTTTATGAATCCAGCAAGTATGAGTAAACATGCCATGGAAGTATTAATTACAGGAGCAGTGAATCCCAGTGTAATATGGAATGTTTTAGTGGTACTTATATGGATTGTACTAACAATCATTGTAACGATCTTTTGGATTTCTGGTAAAAGATTTAATAATGAATAATGACATTCTTGTGAAGGTGATAGCAGCATAATCAAAAACTCATGTCAACAGACATGGGTTTTTCTTTTTTTTCTAAGGTATACTAATCTCGTTATACCGACAAAAATATCCTAAAAACCAAGGAAGTGATGTTTCATGACAACGAATAACAAACCCAATAGGTTAATCACCGAGAAATCGCCATACTTACTTCAACATGCTCACAATCCAGTGGAATGGTTCCCTTGGGGTGAAGTAGCATTTGACAAAGCGCAACGAGTGGGCTGCAATTACATGGTTAGGACACAGATATGGCATTCTAAAGGAAGCTATTAGTGCTCATGTTATGGAAATGTATTTTGCTTCGGTTTCAACACTACTTCCTCAAATCGAGGGAGTTATTAGTGAAAAAAGTGAGTTGTCTGGATTTGCCAAGCAAACAAAGCTGATAGAGTCTATTAACAAGTTGCTGGATCAAGATGGAGAATTTTCACTTGATGATGCTGTTCGTGTTTTCTATACTGACTTCGTTCTGGATAGTTTTATCTTGGGTCAAGCAATTAAATCTCCATTAAGTAGACATGCAATAGCACATGTAGCTGATACTAAGTTTCATGGATGGCTGACAATAAGTGAAAATACTTATGAAGAAGATACGGAAAGCCTGCTTTTAGTTATAGCTGATATTAGGGCTTATATAGAGAATTAGGAAACCAAGCAAAAGGTTCGCATGGTCTATTGTATATTAGAGACGCTACAGACAAACAGAGTCATAACTGTTTCAAAGTGTATGTTCTAGCTAGAGGTAAAGTTACGGAAAAAGAAGATATGTATTTGTCGCCTTGTAACCCAACAATTGAAGATTAAGCTTATGATGTTATATATATGAGTAATTTTATAAGCATGTCTGACGCTAGGAGAATATGATGATTGAAAATGCTGAAAAGCGATTGTCTGAATATATAAGTTCATCAGAGAAGGTAATACCAATTGAAGAATTAGAAGAGGTAAAGCACTACTATAAACATGGCGAATATGAAATGTCTCTTGAGGGGCTAGTTATTGAGTTTATGCGTATCAATGCCGATCCACCTGAAAGCACGATTTTATTAAAGAGGTAGGTTAGCATAGCAATTTCATGTATTGGAGGATAAACAGTTGTTGAACCAAGCATTTGATGGTGGTGAAGTTGTCCAAAAAGATGGGGAGATATGGGTAAGGGGTGGAGCCTTGCAGGATATTTTTGTTGGTGAATATCTCTATTTAGATAATAACGATTCTCTAACATCAAAATATTTCATTAAACAAATAAAGACCTATGGCAAGTATATTGATGGACTTTATGCTCCAATGACAGGCGATTTGCTTGTAGAGGTTGAGGGTGAACTAAAGACAGGCGAACATATAGAATAACATGGATTTCATTAAGCTTAACGGGCATGATAATGTAATACGATATCCTATATCTGAGCAAACGAGCGAAAAAGCAACTAGCAGCGTCATGCAATTAACCCCTCCGAACAAATCGGAGGGGTTACGGCGTAATCAGCCACCTCGCCCACATCATACACATATCCTTAACTTTCGATTTTCCAAGTCCTTATTCTGAAAAGCAACCAACTCGGGGAACCGTTTGGTCAAGTTATACAAGAAATATTTGATGAGGATTGTCAAGGCTTTATAAGTGTGAAAGAGCTTCCTGTGTTGTCCAAGTAGCACTGGCAAAAGCTTTGTAATTCGTAACGGCTGCTTGAAAATCCCTTTCACTTAGCGTTGCTGTAGCATCGTATACAACAGCCGTTTCAAACCCATTTTCGATTAAATGCCTCATATGGGACTCTACACAAATGTTTGAAAGTACTCCTGCAAGAATCGTCTTCTCTATTCTATGTTGTCGTAACTGGTATACCAAATCATTTGTTTGTGGGCTAGCAATTTTGTGTGGAGTTGAAACGACGGTTCTCCTATCAAAAATATAAGGTTTTAAAGAATGAACAAAATCAGCTCCTGGAGAAGGTGGTGTATACGCATTTGCCTTTTGATACATTTGAAGTCCTAATAACATATTTTGTTCATTTCCAGTAAATTGCCAGCCATAATCATGAGGGTATAAATAATGCGGTGATATGAAAAGTTGGTATCCTTTATATAAAGCAGTTCTCATTAATATTTCGAGGTTTTGTATAGTGTTATTTTGCTCAATATTATCTTTTGTTAGATGATAGCCTTTCCCCCCAGGACTCATGAAATCATTTTGTGGGTCTGTGATTACAATGGCGGTATTATTGGGATGTGGTTTAAACACCAAAATACATTCCTCCCTCGCAGCTACTGCTAAAAAACATTATAGGCATTTTATATGTATTTGCAATTTGTTTTATGTCAGATTTTATAAATGAAAAATGTTAATAGCTTGCATAGAACGAAGGTACTTGTAAAGCTATCTATCGGGAAACGATAATCCAATAAAAGAGAAGTTTCATTGGGTTGAACCTATGGGGGAAGTTACATAGAAATTGCCTTTTTTTTTGTATTAAACGCCTTGCAAGGCGTTTTTTCATTTCTATTGTAAAAGGAATATAATAATAACATTCCAAAAGTTAGGAAGGAAATGTAAAATGTCTAAACGGAAACCAAACTTACTTATAAACGAAAAATCCCCCTATTTGCTTCAACACGCATACAATCCGATCAATTGGCACTCGTGGAATAGTGAAGCTTTTGAGATAGCAAAACTAGAGAATAAGCCCATATTTCTAAGTGTCGGATATAGTTGTTGTCATTGGTGTCATGTCATGGCACACGAATCATTCGAAGACCAAACCGTTGCAGACATGCTGAACAAAGATTTCATCTCGATCAAAGTGGACCGCGAAGAGCGTCCAGATGTCGACCATATCTATATGGCTGTTTGTCAGGCGATGACAGGGCAAGGGGGTTGGCCGCTTACGGTGTTTTTGACACCTGAGAAGAAGCCGTTCTTTGCAGGGACGTACTTCCCGCGCAGCCGGAAATATAATCGGGCAGGGATGGTAGAGATCGTAGCCCAGATGGCAACGAAGTGGAAGGAAGACGCGGAGCGCATTCGCGAGGTGGGTGAGCAGGTTATCCAAGAAACAACGAGTCGATTGCTTGAGCACCGCACAGGTGGTGAGGTGTCCGAGGAGACTTTGCATGAAGCTTTCCGAATCTATGAAAGCATGTTCGATCCTCAACATGGTGGATTCGGTAATTCACCAAAGTTTCCAACCTCTCATAATCTATCATTTTTACTTAGATATCATCATAAAACAGGCAACGAACGTGCGCTTAAAATTGTTGAAAATACACTGGATGCTATGCATCGTGGAGGCATGTACGACCACATCGGATTTGGTTTCATATCTTACTATAAAAAGTTAATAATTAGTAGAATAGAGTTCGATAACCATTTCACCTTATTATATAAGGTGAAATGGTTATCTTTTTTATTGTCTTTTTTTTATAAATGTACAATAATGAGAAATATAATAATTAGGAATATACATAGTTATTCATTACTTAACTGTAGGAGTGAATATATGAGTAAATTAAGGTACAGATTTGTAGTTTGTAATGGAAAATACTTTAGAGAACAAGGTGGTTATCATTTTGAAGCCAATTGTAGCTTAATCTGTTTAAGAGATGAAGAATTAAAAATTGATTATCCCCTTCCAATATCCTCATTTATTTTTAATGAGTTTCATAAAAACTCTGGTTCAATAAATACAGAATTAAGTCCTGCTAAAATAATAGTTTCTTTCTTGAACTTTACATTATTAAATTTAAATACTGAACATAAGATAAATGGGATTTTAGGACTTAGTTCTCTTGAATTAAAACATGCAAATAGATATATGGATTATTGTGTGAAAGTTAAGGCGAATAAATTAATTACCCTAAATAAAAAGGAAATGTATATTTCTGCTTTCTTTAAATATTTAGATGACAACAGAATTTTGAAAAAGAACCCTCAGTTTAAAGAAAGTAAATATGTATATGGTCATGTGGTGAAAACTTATTATAAATTAGACTTTAATTATACTAGAACAGATGAAACTTTATTGAGAGTAAAAATAAAAAGAAAAGATATGGTTCCGCAAAAACATCAGAGTAATCAAGATAGGAAGATTATCAGGTTAAACTATATTAGAGAATTTTTACTAATTGCGATGGAAGTTGCTCCAGACATTGCATTTGCACTTGCATTACAATTTTATGGTGGATTAAGAATAGGTGAAGTCTTAAATTTAGAGGAATCATCAATTAGAACATTAGAAGGAGCTAAGTATGGACAACGAGGTATGGTTGTACTGATAAGAGACAGGCAAAACATTCTTTTTAAAAATAAAAAATCTATTGCTGAAGAACAAGTGAAGAACCCAAGGGACCAATCTATTCTAATAGATCCAATTATTTGTTTAATTTACGAACAACATGTTAATAAGGTTATGAAAGCAACTAAAAAAAATAAAGGCAGTACTGCACTTTTTTATGATAGCGAAGGTAATCCAATGTCCTATAGGTCATTTTACAAAAGATATAGAGAACTGCAAAGTAC
The DNA here is from genome assembly GCF_030817295.1 of Paenibacillus sp. V4I9. NCBI lineage: Bacteria > Bacillati > Bacillota > Bacilli > Caryophanales > Paenibacillaceae > Paenibacillus > Paenibacillus sp. V4I9. The sequence goes on along the minus strand of NZ_JAUSZE010000001.1, from coordinate 4,206,368 downwards.
CTATCACGGTGTGCTTTTAGCAACTAAGGGGAGATTTCAAGATTACCGCGACTTTGTTGAAACTAATTGGTCTAGTCATATTGGTAGAGGTGCATTCACCAATATGTGTCTTGATGTTGGATTTACTGCTAGACAAACTGCAATTCTCAGAGGCGATAAGTCAATAATGTCTATGGAATCATACAAAGATCAAATATCAGCTACGTACAATATTACAAGAGCTTTAGGTTTTCTGGAACCGGAGAATGCAGAAGGATTGTTTAAGTTAAACGTACCACAGTACCAAAAATACTGGAATGAGGTTGAAAAGTATGGAGCTGTTATCGGATCTTAACGAAGATTTTAAAACAGAAAGTTTAACCATATTTCAAGTTGCCGATTTACTTGGTAAAGACCCGAAGCTATTAAAAGATTATAATAGTAAATATAGGTTTGCAAAATATCTTCTCTCAATTCCTAACCTAAAAATAAATGAAATTGGTACTGGGAAGGTCTTTTATAATCATGCCATCTTAAAACTTTTTATTAAAGATTACATTTCGAGAAATGATGCAATACAGATGGTAAAAGTTTCTTTACAAACTTTTGATGGTTACATAAAATTATTCAAAATTAATATGATTGTCTTAGGAAATTCTAATGATTTAAAATATTATCCAAGAAAAGAAATTAGAAAATTGGCGGAAGAAATACTATTTGATATGAATTTATATGTATCAATTTATGAAATTGCAGAGGTTTATTTTCAAAAAAGCACACCGAATTTCATAATAGATTTGAGAAGTAATATTAAAAAATTATCAGAAGGTTATTTTAATTTTAAAGCAGTTAACTTAACTGGTAAGTTTCATGACAAGAAGACTGGTCGATATATAAATACTGTGTATTCAAGATCTGCTGTTGAAAATTTTTTTAATACACATATTTCTAAACAAGAAATAAAAGATTTATGGAGCATAGCTGTTAATGAAAAAAACATGAATAAGCAATTTGTAGAATTAAGAATAAACACAATAGTTTTAGGCAAAAGTCCTAATGCTCAATTTTACTCAAAAAAGGATTATCAAACATTAGTGGACGTGGTCGAAGGAGATATTGAAAAAATAAAAAATAGGCGAATAGGTATAATAATTAAGGAAGAAACAATTTATTATACAAGAATGCAGGCAATGATAGTTTTAAATTTGAACAGAAAAGTCTTTTTACAATTAGAAAATACTATTTTTCCGATTATTGGATTTAGTACTAATGCGCCATTTTTTGAAAAGACAGTCATTGATGATTTTCATAATAAAATGCAAATTGAGCTAGAAGAGATCTATGAAAGTTACTATACAACAGAAGAAATAAAGGATAAATACCATAATAGATTTTTTAATGTTCTGAGACATAGACCTACTGAAAAAGTGGTAATTGGTATAAAAGAAATTCCTAATTATTTAAGCAAATCTTTAAAAACAAATGGTGCTTTTGCTTATAATAAAATAGATGTCGATAATTTCTGGGATACATATAATGAAATGATGATAATAAATTCGGTTACTATGGACGATCCATATGAAGAATTTATTTATAAGGTAGAGCAATTATTGGGAATGAATTTTTCTAAAGATCAATTACTAACTAAAAGACTTTGGTATGAGAATGTAGAAAAAGTCTTGATTAATTCAAGGAATAATAATAAAAGAGAATTAATCCATGTCTTTGTAAAAATTACGAAGCGATTTGTCGAAGTTTTTAAAAAAGAGATATTTGATTATACTTCAATAGAATTAAATGAATGTTTTTTAAATCCGAATGGAACAATTCCAAGGAATCATCAGAAACAGTTTTACAACTTCATTCTGAGACTAAATGAAGCGTTTCTTTCGCAAAATAAGCCTATGCCTTTCCAAATTGGTGAACTAAACGATCCTTTAGAATATGATAAAATAATTGAACAAGATTTGTCGCTGTATTCATTGGATGAATACCATTCAATATATGAATATTGTAATCGAGTTGACTTTCACAAACAAAGGGCGCTATCTGATGTTAAAGCTTATTTAAAGACTCTTGAAGAAGGAATGAAAATCTATAAATATAAGAAATACGATAGTTATTGGCTATATGTTTTAGTTCAATTAACTAATAACTGGCGGCATAGTACCGTGATTACACAGATTCCTCGTTTAGATTTATCTAATACTAGGATATCGAGCCTAGAGTGGTTAGAAAATAATTCTCCTTCACTAGAAGAAGCAAATGATCTTGTTTTTCAAATTGGAAGATATGTTCAACATATTCATAAGAATGAAACAAATAGTGAAGGTGCATTTAATATTGGAGAGCCATTAAAAATTGCTTTTGCTACGGCTGTAGCAATTTGTGAGTTAAGACAAAGAATACTTGATAACGATAGTATAGTCTTGATTCGTTTAACATTAAGTAATAATTTATTGAGTACAAGGCTTTATGCACGGACCAATACATACCAATTGTTTTTTTCTGAATTTACGAAGGCTATAGTTTTTGAAAATAGAAAAATGAATCGAACACTATCAACTTTGATTTGGTCAGTTCTTAGACACATTGGGAGAGGATTAAAAGAATCTCAAGTGTCCAGGACTCATATTGATCAACAAACTACAATCGACCATTATATTTTGTTAACAGATTTGCAAGTTAATGCTTTAGTAACTCAACTTTTTGAACGGAACAATTTTGGGTTTGTAACACAAACATTGAGCAACATTCTATTTGGTGTAGAAAGTGATAAGGTAATTGAAACTGAAAGAATTGTTTCAATCAATAGAAACTTTGGGAATCCAGTGAAAATTGAAGCAACTAGCGGGCTTATTAGTAAGATGACTCAAGAAAAAGAAGAGGTCATTAAATACATAGAAAAATTGGAAATTAACGAGTTATGGAACTTGTATAATAACTCTATGGTAGGGAATCTACCAGCTAAAGAAAGGTACTATCAATGTTTGTACACTAGTTGTAAGTATATTGATGAGTTTGGTCAAAAGCCAGATTGTATATCATGTGGTGCAGCAATAATTAATGTGTACGCATTATCTCAACTTATGGATGTCTATATTGACTTATTAAATAAAATAGCTTTTGAGTATGATGAACTGCCTTTAGGAGAAAAAAGAAAACTTGCAAACCATTTTCATTTATTGTACCAAGTAGTTAATGAAGCAAGAAACAAATTTGGAAGAAATGTTCTTGATAGATTGGTAATAGGTGGAACTGCAAAAATAAAAGATCTTGGGAACTTGGTTTCTGGAAAAAATATTATCGGTTTTTCTACAATCTCTTAAGTTAATAAATAAATACGAGGTGGTAAAATGAGAGAGAGTTTTGCATTAAGTTTAAATGTAGATGAGTTGACTATAAATGAAAATAAAAACACTCAAATTAACTTAAATGTACAAATCCCATTAGCCAAAAGTAAACTTCAAGAATACTTTGACTATCAAGTAAAGGTAATTAGTGCATCATTTGATGACGATTTATGGGTTTTCAAACAAATATATAACAAAAGGTATTTAAAGATTGAATTCGATAAAATATTTAATATTACTCAATTTAGCAAAATAAAAAACAAAAAACAATTTGTAGATGTTGTTAAATGCTGGATAGTATTGAAACTAGATGAGAATGGACTTGACAATGTTAAAGCAATTTATTTTGACATCGTATCTGCAATTTATGCTACACAATGTTTCTCGAAGGACACTTTCAAAGTATTTTTCAATAACTTAAAAAATAATATGATTTATCGGTTTGATAGGAGTGAAAAAGAATATTCCTTGACGAAAGTAAATGATACTACTTTATCTATTTATTGCAGACATATAATAGATTTTCTTTCGTTTTATGATAATAATCAATTTTTTGATTTCATTAATAAAACTAATAAAATAAAATCACAATTGAAGATTGAGGATAAAAGTCGTGAACTTCCATCTTATAGTGATATTATTAAATTCAAAAAGTATATTGATACTTGGGCTGAACAATTATTTCAGAGAGAAAACTTAATTGAATGTATACGTTTCTTCCCTGTCTATTTATGGTGGGAATTAACTACCATTATACCAATGAGACCAACTGAGTTTTGTACGATTAGAAAAAATTGCTTAGATAAAGATGATAACTTGTTTTATATAACATTTCCTCGACTAAAGAAACGTAGAAAAGGTGAAAATCGAGTCAATGAATCATTTGATACATTGCCTATTCCAGAACTAGTTTATAATAGAATCGAACAATATATAAAACTCGCAGAAAAAAATGAATTATCTGATTTCTTATTTAATTTCGACAGTTTTGTGGAATCAACTAGGGAAGTATCCATTAATTATGAAGATGAAGAAGTTTTTTCGATTCATTACTTATTTGAGCTTATATCTAAATTTTATAAACAGATCATTCATGAACAATATAAAGTAAATATTAATGATATTACAGGCCATTATAAAAACATCATGTTTACTTATAGAAAAGATAGTATTAGTGAAAGTCTAATCCATGTTGAATCATTTGATTTTATTGAACGAGTGTTAAAACCAGGTGACTTAAGACATATTGCTATTTTAAATATGTTCCTTCAAGGTTATGATCCTGTTGAGATACAAAGGCTAGCCGGACATATTCATGAGTCAACTCAACTTGGTTACCAAAGGCATATGGAGGTATGGGTTGATAGTCAGATACAACAACTTGCTTTGGAATTTTCATCAAACAATTATCAATTAACTAATTATGATGACTATAGAGTGACGATTCATCCCAAAGCAGTAAACTTATACAATAAGATGTTTAAGCGTTCGGCTTTTTTAAATTCAGAAGTTTCTTTGATTCCTGAAGAGCAAAATCTAGAAATCGGTTTTTGTTCTGAAGAAACCATGCCTTGCCCAACTTTTAATTGGAAAGTAAGTGGATGTTACTTTTGTAAATACTGGCGTATTTCAACAGAGGATTTAGAAAAAAAGAGAGATTTAATTCTTAAGGATATTTCTTTATTTTATGACGAACTTAGAGGAAAAGTGAATTTCATGAAGTCACTTTTAATGATTAATCTAAATGAGTTTGGTGATGTCGATTTGGAAAATAGACGTAGATTAACAGTTGCTTCAAATGAAGTCCAAGATGGAATATTAAGTATTGCAAAAATTATATCTATGATAGGAGTAAATAGATCATCATGAAAAGAGGTGCTAAACCGATAGTAAGTGATTCAAACATTGAAAGCATAAAGAACTTAATTATTGAATTTGATGAAAACCACAATATGAAATCTAAGCTTGCAATTAAGGATGTAAGTGATTATTTTCAAATGCTGTCCAATACAAAAGATTTGGGTTTCAAATCACCTAGTTATAGTTGGTGGAAAACAAAAGGCAAAACCATAATTGATGAATTTAACAGAGTAAAGATAAATACGATAAGAGTAAGTGAAAGTGAAAACGTAGATACAATAGATTTAATTGATGCAGTTGAAAAACATGGCGGGGTAAATAAGGAAATTCTAAAGAAACTAGTATCTCCAACAAATCTTATTATTAAAAGACTTGAGAGTAAAATTGTAGCGTTAGAGAGTAAAATGGAAAATAAAAATAAGGAACTAAACGAGAGTAAATCAATTAATATTGAGTTAAATAGAAGGAATGAAGAACTCCAGAATTTAGTTTTTTCTCTATTTGCATATGGTCATCAAGACGACAGCGGAAATATTACCATTGGGGAAACAAAGTCAAAGGCTGTTTCTCTATCCCTTGAAAAAACATTTGTTGATCCAATGGCCTTCTTTAATGAGTTATATAATAGAAAATATAAGTTTAATAATATTGATGATAACGAGCGAAAGGTACTTGAGCTCAAAGTTGCTAATAAGAAGAATTTGAAAACTAAACAAAATGAGTATGATTATTAAAAATTGGCTGAATGTTATTAGAAAATTCAGTTAGAGCTGCTGAGCATAAATACCATATGTTATACAAATGAATAATCATATAAAAGGTGGTTTTTCATTCAAAAGTGAATGGAGGTTTGCCTCCTCGCAGGATTAAAGTAGGTAATTCTAACTGCTTTTCGCTACTACTACTACTACAAAGATATCTGTTTATCAATCAAGTGGACGAAGTCGATGAATGGATAGTCATTCGGCATGGTGCAAATTTTCAAGGTCGTGATCAAGGAAAATAAAGATCGTTAGTGGAAAATAGAGGTCGGAAAGGCCCTGCGATCAAAGACTTGGGATTATTGGACTAACTGGATATTAACCTAACGGAGACGTTAGTTCAATACGAACACCACGGCAGCCAGCCAGAATGATCGGATGCTTTTCGTTGAACTAAAGGGCAGTTTACAGCAGAAAGAATCAATTTTATTCAATCGGCAGAAACTACCTAAAAAAGAGCAGGGAAAAGTTATGGGACAAATAATTGGTGTGCTTGTACTATTGGTTGTATTGGTGATTATTTTTATGTTTGTTATTTTCATTAATTTTGGTATTACTCCCAATGATGTCAAAGAACTGTATACCTTGCTTAGAGAAAGTTTATCCAAATTTAAAGCAGTAATAGTTGTAATCGTGATATTAATACTCCTATTTTCATTGTGGATAGCGTTTAACACATTTACTGGTAAAATGCAATTTCAATTCTAAAATATTATTAATAATTTAAAATGGGGGGATTAAAATTGATAATAAGAAACTGAACCAATTTACATTGGTTGATGTTATTGAAAGGAAAATACAGTTCACAAAAACAAATACTATTTTTGATAAAACAGATTTTTATAACAATGATGAAGGTGAACTACAGGCTTATAATGAAATGTTGATGGATATTAATGAAATGAAGGAAATCGAATTTGTAAACAAGTATCTAGATATAATCATGAAAATCTCAATAAAATTTGAAGAAAATGAAATTACAGATGGAAACGAAATAGAGAAATTGTCTGGATACAATAATGCTGTTGTCTCTATCTTGAAATGTATAAATCCAATATATGAGTATGAAATAAAGGATTAATTTTTACCTTTCTTTTTCAACTAACGGATAACTATAGTTGAATAAAACATCAATGAACGAAGCTGCCGGCACGATCGGTAGCTTCATTACGTTAACGGGCAGATTTGTTCAATGAAGTTACGGGAATTATGAAAAAGGCGAGCCATAAATGTTGCTCGCTAATTTCCTGTATTTTTGATTGCAACCTAACTACTTATTCTTTCGTTTGAACAATAAACGTCGTTATAAAGAATGGAAGGGCTGGATTTGATGAGATTTCTATTGTTTTTCGTGATGGCTCTAGTGCTCATGGGCTCAGTTGGTTGTTCTGGTGCTCAGTCAAATGGTGCAAAACAGCCAATAGACAAGGAACTTGAGGGTGAGCAACCGCCTAAGGCTGAGATTCGGATTGGTAACCGAATGTATGAGACGAAACTCGGCACATATTGCTGGAAATCAAAAAATCAAGGAAAATGTGTGGATACAATTGGTCCAGTTGAACTCTTAAAAGGCGAGAATCCAGTTTCAGTACAGCCTGGTGAAGTTATTAAGTTCGTTATGAATTATGAGTCGCAACCGAACAAATACCATGTCGAGCAAATCAATGATGGTAAACTTACAGAAGTTTTGGTAAAAGAAAATAGTTTTCATGCACCTACACAGAAAGGCACTTATTTTTATTCTTACGGAGTATGGTGGATGGATGAACATGTAGAGAACCAATCTCGTGGTGATGCTTTTTATTATTTCGTCCTAAAAGTTATCTAGATGGATTAAGCTAACGGGTAACGATAGCTCATCAACATACGAGGCAGCCGTACAGTGATCGGCATGGCGGGATGTGGAGCCTGACTTTATTGCAGCAGACTTTTTAGAAGCGGTAAAATGGCTTGTAACTTAAAGTAAAACGTGAGATAGCGAAAAAATAATATTGGCGGTGGATATAATGGTTACTGTAAGAATGGCAACTGAAAACGACCTTTCAAAAGTGGCTCAACTATCTGAATTATGGGTAGCAGAGGCTATAACCTACGGGTTAGGAGCAAATACCGAAGAATTGTTAAGGAACTGTATCGGAGAATACTTCTGGGTCGCAGAAATCAATTCTGAAGTTGTAGGTTATATAACTGGCAGCATTCATGATAGTGATGGGTTGGCTGTTATAGAGAAAGGCGAGAGTTACCTTGAGGTTGATGAGGTGTACGTTCATCCAGAATATCGAAATGAAAATATTGGACATATGATGGTCGATGAGCTTCTCCAAACAGCGGAACTAAACGGCATAACTCGTTCTGTCATTTATTCTGCTAGTAAACAGTGGCAAAAAATAATTGGTTTTTATGAGAAGCATGGTTTTAAAATGTGGTTTGTTCAAATGTACCGTTAACAATCGGTGCCAAACTCTGATACTAGCCTGAAAGTAGTTGATCATGATCCTGAATTTCATTATTCTGTGGTGCCCTCCGCAAGGGGCATGGATGGCTAACGGGAAACGAGTTCAATGAAACAACAGAAGCAGCCGACCAACAATGATCAGCTGCTTCATTACGCTAACGGGCAGGATACTTTCAATGTTAATTGGGGAATACCAATTAAAAGGGAACTATGGAGGGGTGTATGTATGGGAGTTATTATGGGCTTTATTTTTGGAATAATAGCTTTTTTTTTCATTCTGTTTCTCATATTCATGTTGAATTTCGGGATTTTACCTAGAGACATTAAAGAACTATGGGGAGAACTTGGGAGTTTTGGTTTATCCAGAAATATTAAAATATTGTTAGTTATTGGGATATTTATTGCTTTATTTCTGGGGTGGATGCTATACAAGGTTTTGACTGGTAAATAAAATCACAGGTTAACCGTTCTATTTTTGAATCAGTTTAAGAAAAAATATTTACTTTTAGAGCAACCACATGAATCTGCTTATGCACAGCGATTAGGAAAAGTTGAATAAGGAATTAACTAACTAAAACTTACTATGTACTATTGAGTTCAAAAATTGGGATTACGCTAACGGAAAACGATAGTTCAAAGCAGTATATTAAAATAAATTCACGAATGTTGCGGAGGTTTCCGAATGGACATTGAATGGATAAATGAGTGTTACAAGGAAGCAAGTAAAATATTTGACTCTACTCGGGAAGCTTATGAATGGGCAGATTCACTACATTCTGACTTTGCAGGAGGTTATAGAGTAAACGTTGGATATGCAACTCCAGATGATAAGGTTTACACATATTTAGTCGAGCACCTTCCAAAATGGGCACGCTATAACAATTTAAGGATTAATGTTAATACTTCTCAGGATTTAGTGGATGGGAAGTTAACTCATAAGATTTGGATAACACCGTGTGACGAGTAATCAAAAAAATACTTTTGAAGTTTCATATCGTTGAACTAACGAGGAACGTTAGTTCAATAAAAGAGAAGTTTCATCCAAACACAGATCACCGCGAAAAGCATCATCATTCGATGGTGCTTTTTTTGATGCTTGTGAATGTTAAACAACCCCTTAACAGGTAATACTATACTATCTGTTGAATATGGTGTTCTTCGATTTTCAAAGTGGAGATAATTAGATGACCAACTTTTATAATAATTTGCCTTCTCCTATTTACCTTCTGATTTCCCTAGTGCTTGGCTTTTTTATGTTGCAATACTTTTTAAGAAACATGAAACGATATACTGTGACATTAAGCATTGGAATGGTATTTGTTTCATGTACAGCTATTCTTGCTGGTGTAGTAAGGATTTTTCATTTACTTGACATTAAGTGGCATATAAAGCTGATTGAACAACTACCCTTATATGGGTTCGTTGGCTTACCATTAATTTGTATAGGTGCGTTTTTAAAAACTAAAGATGAGCCTGAAAATAGAGAGATGGCTTTATTTGGTGTTTCAATTTTTTGTTTAAGCTTCTTATTACTTGCAGTTGTTTTCCTTTTCTTTAAGAAATGAATGATACATCAAAAGCACTTCGCCCCGATTAAAGCATCATTACTTCGATGGTGCTTTTCTTATGCCCATGAGAGCATCTGTTTTTACTTGCAGCGTTGAAAACGGAGGAGGATGAAGAGTTTATTATGAAGGAATATCCTATGAAACAAGAACTTCATTCAACTAAAGGGCAGGTTTGCGTAATTGACGGATGTGTATGTTTCTAAGACTAATCCCAAAAAATGGACAATTCATGGTAAGATATTAATTATGAATTTATACATGGGGGAAAGATGCAATGGTCAAAAAAGAGTTTCTGGAGAACGTAAAACTATTGATACAAATGCATTCCGAGGGACATCTTGGTGGTGAAGTAATGCCTGAGGATGTTCTTTTGGGTGTTGTTCCTGAGGAAGAATTAATGAACGTGTTGACACTTGGAATGGCTCTAAATTATCAAAGAAACTCATACACATTATGGCAGTCAATTGCACAAGCATATACCGATAATAGTACACGGTGGGTATTCAATCCAAGTGCTGTCTGTGAGAGCAACATAGACGATTTACGAAGTGTGTTGCTTTATCACCGTGTTGCTCTGCAACCCAATCGTCACCCTGAAATTTGGAAAAGTGTCTCTAAGGGGATCAATAGATCTTCTCCAAGGGGAGATGTATTGGGATTATTAGATTCAGTTCAATTTGATATTTCGGCTTTAATAGCGATCATGCAAATCAAGAGGAAGTCTGAATTCCCCTATCTTTCTGGACCCAAAATCTTCAATTACTGGTTATATGTATTGGAGTCTTATACAGCGGTTAAGTGGAAATCTCGTGAACTTATTACGGTAGCTCCTGATACACACATTTTACAGGCAACCGTAAAGTTAGGACTGTGTTCTTCGGAAGTATTAAATGGCTCGGCTGACGATAGACAGGTGGTTGCTGAGGCATGGGAGAAGTCACTTTTCGGTAGTGGGTTAGCACCAATTGATGTTCACACACCTCTTTGGTTATGGAGTCGTGCAGGGTTTCCTGCTCTGTTTGTAAATGTTTTGCCACAAAACTAACGAGATACGATAGCTCAATAAGTTTATGCTGAAGAAATGATCCTTTTTTGCTATAATACCATTAAATGGATGCTGTAAAGGGATGGAGTGAACAAGATGAACGGATATATTTCAGTAGAAAATAAAAAGATTTATTATGAGGAATATGGCGATAATAGTCTGCCGACATTCTTATACCTACATGGAGGACCTGGTGTTGGTTCGTATGACTTCAATCTTACTCAAGCTCAACGGCTATCCCCTTTTATCCATTTAATCTCCATTGACCAAAGAGGTTGTTTGCGATCCGATGCGATTGAGGAGATCGAAGACTTTTCTATACAAAATTTAATCAATGATTTCGAATTTATAAGAGATCATTTTAAAATTGATCGTTGGGGGCTTATCGGGCATTCCTTTGGAGGTTATTTGGCTGTTGAATATGCTTATCAATTCCCTGATGTGATTGAACAGGTGGTTTTGGAATGCCCAACATTTGATATGCTTGAATCATTACAGTCAGTGGTCAAGAAGGCTGAGAAGTTATATAGAGAAGATGGTCAAGACAAACTTGCTGATCGGTGTAAAGACGCATACAACTACTCTGAACAAGAGTTATTTAGTATTTTCAGTGAAATTTCCGAGAAACGTGATCAGGTTTACATTCGATCTCTAAATCCCCTTTTCTTCAACGACATTGTGAAACAGTCGGAAATTCAGCACTATGATTGGCAAAAGCAGATGATGTTTCAGAATAAAATTAACGATCAAGTTCTCAAACAACCAGTCCTTGATAAACTTACAAACATCACTTGTCCTGTATTGTTGATTAAAGGTAAGTATGATCCGATTTGTAGTGAACTTCAAACAGAAGAGTTTTTAAATAAGGTACAAAATAGAACGGTCGTTATTTGTGTCAACTCTGCTCATATGCCTCGTCATGAGGAACCAGAATACTATGCAGAAGCAATTCAGGCATTTGTTAAGAACACTCCGCTTCGTTAAACTAACAGGATACGATAGTTTAGGGTCTGCTTCGCGGCAGATCCTATTTTTTTATTGAAGTAACGGGAGTATAGTTGAAATATGATTAATTTATATTGGTCTGTTTTATAATGGGGGGATTATTGTGAAAAGAATTGCGATAGATATGGACGATGTGATAGCGAACCCGTTATCTAAACACTTGGCACTTTTTAATAAAACATACAATGAGAATATTACAATCCAAGACCTGGAAGGAAAATATTTAACAGAAATACGACCCAATTTAAAAGAAGAAATAATGAACATATATACTGAACCAACTTTTTTTCGTGATTTAGACGTAATTGAAGGAAGTCAAGAAGTAATAAAGGAATTAAGCCAACATTATGAAATCTTTATCGTTACCGCTGCAATGGAAATTCCACCATCGTTTACATCAAAGTATGAGTGGTTAAAAGATCATTTTAATTTTTTAAATGAGAGGAATTTTGTCTTTTGTGGGGATAAAAGCATTATTAAAGCAGATTATTTAATTGATGATAATTCTAGGCACTTTAAAAGGTTTGATGGTCAGGGAATATTATTTACTAATCCTTATAATATTTATGAAACTGGATATTTTAGAGTTGATAACTGGCAGGAAGTGAAGGACTATTTTTTAAAATGAACAAAAAGCTCGTTCAACTCTAACGGAAACTATATCGTGGCGATGGAACCAATCCATCGCCTGTTTTCGTTTCTGTGCGATCCGCTCAACTATCGGGCAGGACAGTTACAAAAAAGGTAATAACGTATTGATAGCGAATGTATTGAGTCAGATTTCTAGTCAAATTACTAATAATCGATTGCAAGAAAGAGGAGAAAAGTAAAATGAAGAGTCTTTTCTTAAATCAAGCAATTGAAAATATAAATACCATTAATTGGATGAATAATCATGAAAGAACCGAAGAAGAGTGTAATATGGACGTTTTTTTTGTCAAGGAGTTTTTCAAGCGATTGTCTCTTTTTCTTGATTTTCTTTCAGTGGAATCAAAATACCCATATATCGATCCTGTTAAATTGATCAATAAGGAAAGTAAGATCGATTATGATAAGGTTTTTGAGTTATGTCCCAATCTCATTACAGCACCAAATGGAGTAAATCAAGCGTTATGCGTGAATCATGTTATTTGGAGTTCATTAGCAAATGAAGGAGATCCAATTGCAATTCAATTTAATGATCTATTCAAAACGTTAATTGATCTTTTTAATGGTGGAGGATCTTGGAGAACTCATCATGGCATGTTAGATATAAGCGATAAATTCCTTTGTTTCCTCTCAGATTGGAAGGAATATAAGACGATTGAGTTACACTAACGGGTAACTATAGCTCAATAAACTTCAGGAGAAGGCTGCCGTCAGCATAGAACGGCAGCCTTCTCAGCAAATGGGCAGATTTGCGCAACGATTGATAATCGGAAGCGTCTAAAATAGAATAACAATAAGTGAAAATAAGGGGAGGGAATATTGCGTAAATTCAGTGTTTTGAATAGTATTTGTGTGTTAATATTTTGTTGTTGTTTTACCCTAACAGGTTGTAATGGAGATAGCCCCTCTATTCCGTTCAATGATACTGTGGAGCATATTACGATAAAAGATCAAAAGTCAGGTGAAACAGTAAACGAAATCAATGATGCTTTGGAAATTTCAGAATTCCTCAAATTAATGAATTCATCTAAAATAAGTGGTTTTGGGGACTCTGAACCACCAGGTGAAATATATACCATTTTATTTGAAAAGGATTCAAATAAAATTATGTTTTATTTCAAGAATGGTATGACAAGAACTATGGATGACAAAATTTATTATGATAAGTCAAAACATCGCTGGGTCCCTGATAAGTTATTTCTGAAATACTTTCCATGAGTTATCTCAACCAAACTGTGAAAGTGATAGGATTGAAGTAGATTAAGTTCCCTCAATAATTTGATCGCGGAATCGATCGTAGTTTGTAAGCAGCTTCCCAAACGCTTTATCAATACCACGCACTTGGTGGGCTGTCGGGAGTTGATAAATTAAAATGATACGACAGCAGCCGACTAAAATGATCGGCTGCTTTTTTTTGTTAACTTACGGAAGGTTAACATAATGCACTTATAAAGTTATTTAATAAAGATCGGAAATATTTTTAAAATAGGAAACTTTTCCCAAATTAGAACGTCTAAAAATATTAGGATGTCTAGAGAAATTACTTAAATGTACAAGAAGACAACTGATTTAAAGATAGGAGTGGGGACTATGAAAAAAAAAATTATTATTATTATGATTTTTCAATTATTTTTGTTTTCTAATTTTTCCTCGGCACAAGAGAATTTGTTCAGCCCGACAATGAAGGAAAACAACATTCTTCTTGTCTCTAAAGGTCTATCAAATGATGAAATATTGAAACTTGACTATCGTAGTGAAATTTTAGCTAATGCATTAAGATCACAAAGCATTGCTGAAAATAAATTAAGGACCATTACGAATGCCTTTTTAACCCCCATTCAAAAAGGGATATATGCCACGAATAGTGGGCATCCAAAAGGTACACCTCCATCTCCAAAAGAACCTGAACGTATACCAATGAAAGTTAAGTTTAACGGCAACCAGATGAATTTCGAGAATGAACAACTTCCTATATTTAAAAATGGTGTTACTTTAATCCCACTAAGAGTAATCTTTGAGGCGCTAGGAGCTAAAGTTGAATGGAATCAAGATACGGATACAGTAACAGCAACAAAAGGCAACACGACAATCATACTCTCCGTGGGTGATACGAATGCGATTGTAAACGGATCTGTAGTAAAGTTAGAACTGCCTTCGGAAATTATTAATAATAAAACAATGATACCTTTACGTTTTGTTAGTGAGGCGTTAGGTGCAAAAGTTGATTGGATTAACTATACAAGGACAGTTCTTATTTATAATGAATTACTACCTCAAACGTTTGCTTACGTTAACATCGGACAATTCGAGAACAATATTGTAAATGATCTTGGTCATAATTATAGAACTATCACAAGTTTGAATTCAGAAATGACTGTTTGGCAGTATGATGATAAAGTTCTCTCAACATATTCAGTTCCTGAAATAAGTAATGTTAATGTAGATTTCCAAGGTTTAATGAATGGTTCACTACGAACGCAATTATTCATTTATTGGAAAGCAGATAGTGATTCAGCTTTACCTGTGGTTGATCATTTTGTCTTATATCATCTGGACCAGGTTGACCAAAAGATCCATGAATACCATATTAAACACGATCTAACAATTGAAGAGGTCATCTTGAATTTATAGGGTGAACAGTGTGCTAAGAAAATTGTGATCAGAGAATTTAATGAGAAAATTAATTGCAGGAATAGTGATTGGGGCACTGATATCGATGGGGGCAACGATATCGGCATCCGACACTATCCAGGCATACTTGTTTCCGTCACACTTGGTTTTTACGGACAAGAAAAACAACTTGGCAATGAGTATGTAACCTTGAATCATTACAGTATCAAATATAAATAGGAGGTTCGAATTGAAAAAAATATTGCTTGGGATCGCTATTGGAATATTTTTAACAGTTTCCACTACAGTTTATGCATCGGATAGTATTCAGGCTCTTCTTTTTCCCGCAAAGATTAAAATTAATGGGCAAGAAAAAAAGCTTGATAGTGAGTATCAGATACTTAACGTAAATGGTCATGCATATGTACCTATCCGTTATGTTGCTGAAAATCTAGGAATTAATATTGGTTATGATGACAATAGCCAAACGATATTTATTGCCTATGGAAACACCGCCGCTATTCAGGATAAAAGTAACAACAATGTCTATGTGGCAGACCTGATTGCAACATCCTACGACAAGTATTTAGACTCCACGAAAGTGACAGGACATCTCTCTCTGAACACGAAAGAACCCAGTTACATTAATGCCGTACTCGAATTTTATGACGCAGCGAATACTCTCATGGGTACTGCAACTATTCAAGACGATTTTCAACCAGGTACAAATAATATAGACATTCGCAGCGGCGAAAAGGATATAACAAATTTCTCAAGCGTAATGCTGAAAGTCAAGGATGTTCATCCTGCCATGAAGTCTTATGTTACTTCACTTTTTGAAGCTGCGAAACTTCAAGATCAACCTCAAATCCAAAAGGTTATCGATTCCATTCCAACAACAAATAATGATTTCCTATTGCTAGACTTTATGAAGTGGTCAGTTCCATATACTAATGAAGAACGAGAATATATTCTCCCTTCTATTTTAAAGCGAATTGTAAATGTGAATCTACAAGATAATACAAATGGCTATACAGCTTTGTTATATGCAAGTATCTTTTCCACAAATCTAATTACTCCATTAATCAATGCTGGGGCGGATGTGAAAATCAAGGGGAATGACGGATCAACAGCATTGCTAATGATTGCATCAAAGCCTTTGCCTGATTTAGTTAAACTTCTTTTAGATAAAGGTTCTGATCCAAATGTTATTGGTTTTAGGGGTTACACTCCCCTTCTTGCTGCACTTCGTCCAATGTTTGCGAATTACACATCTGATACGGTCTCTATAGTGAAATATTTACTAGATGCAGGGGCTAATATAAATGTGAAAGAAATAAATGGAAGTACACCACTACAAATCGTTGATAGTGTGCCTGTTCAAGATATCAAGTCACAATTACAATCATTACTCTTGGAATATGAAGCAAAATAACGAAGAATCAACAATAAAAAGACGAGCTAGGATTTCTCCAAATTCGTCTTTTTCATAAAATTTTAAAGCAGTGCAGGGCAATTTGTCCTCTGCAAATGAGTGAGCATAAGTGATTTGAATTTTATACTGGAAGTAGGTTGTCTAATTTACAAGCGTACTAAGAGGAGGGTTTTTTTGAGAAAATTTGTATTTGGTCTAATCATAGGTGTAATGGTGTCATTTTGTACGGTTGCATTTGCCTCAGAGAGCATACAAGCACTAATATTTAATGCAAAGATTAAAATTAATAATGAGATAAAAGAATTAGGTTCAGATTATCAAATCTTAAATTATAATGGTCATGCGTATGTACCAATTAGGTATATGGCTGAAAATACAGGGGCAAATGTTGAGTATGATGATGCAACAAAGACTATTTTGGTTGTTAACGGAAAAATGGATATAAAAGATCCGAATATTAAGACAGTCACTATAGGAAATCTGATTCTTACCTATGATGCAATTTCAGATCTTACCAACATAAGCGGAAAGTTAGATTTGCTTTCAACGGAATCACAGCATATTCAAGGAGAGTTACTGTTTTTTGATCAGCAAAACAAACTAATTAGCAGTATAGCTATTAATAATTACTATCATTCAGGAATTAATAATTTAACTGATCAAAAGAATGGTAATATCACGACTTATGCTTCTGTCAAATTAATGATAAGTGGTATGAGGTTTTCACTACAAGATGTACTTGCCAGCCTGAAAACGGCAGCAATAAATAAGGATGACTTAAAAATAGATCAAATTCTATCGACAGTGCAAGCAGAGAAATTAAATGATTTATTTATTGAATTCATGGAAAATTCCATCAGTAACTCCAGAGAAATCAATTTCACGATCCTCCAACATCTATTAAAACAACCCGTTAATCTCAATGTACAAGATCAAGTAACAGGTTATACACCACTTATCTATGCAGCTGAATGGGCAACTAATTTAATAGAGCCATTAGTCCTTGCTGGAGCAGATGTAAAAATTAGCTCGAAAAATGGCACAACTGCATTAATTCAACTTGCAAACAAAAATTCACCCCAATTGGTTCAGTTGCTGTTAGATCGCGGTGCAGACGTCAATGTAAGAAATGACTCTGGCTATACAGCGTTACTTGCAGCACTAAGACCAATGTATGGGAATTATAAGGAAGAGACAGTTTCAACGGTTAAAAACATACTTGCAGCTAAAGCTATTGTTGATGTGAAAGATAATGAAGGGAACACACCATTACAGATTATTCAGTATGTACCTGCTTTCTTTGCTTCCTTGGGGCAAGAAATAAGAGATCTACTGATGAAATATGGCGCAATGTAACAACAATTTTGTTTTATATTTTAAGGATCAAGTTGTTCAGAAAATCCATGAATATCACATGAAAACGATCCTTTCAATTTGAGAAACCATATTGCTTGTCCTGTATATTAAAAGCAACTGTGTAAACTCCACTCGTTTTATCTATTTCATTCAGCGTGCAAGGAAATATAAAACTATTTTAGATGCTATTTCATTTCAAAGGAGAGTGTAAATATAATGAAAAAGTTTATTACGGGTTTAGTTATAGGGATTGGTGTGACAAGTGCTACAGCTGCATATGCTTCTGATACAATTCAGGCTTTTTTATTTCCAGCAGACATTGTAATAAATGGACATGTAAAAAATGTAGATGGAAAGGAGTACGCTCTTTTAAATTACAATGGGCATGCCTATGTACCTGTCCGATATGTAGCGGAAAATATGGGGGCGTACGTCGAGTATAGTGAAGGATCTGCTTTCAAACGGATTGGTATTCTCCACTTAGAACCAACGAAACCCGTTTTAACAGATAAAAATCGCCCTAATATACATGTTGGAAACATAGATATTCTTCAAAACCGTAATCAATCGGTTATATCGGGAGTTATCGCTAGTGATATTACGGGTGATAATCAAGCAAAGATATTAGAGTTCAACCTTAATTTTTATAACAAAGATAAAGCACTCCTAGGTACAGCGAGGTATGAAGAAAGAACCCCAGAGACAATACAAAACGGTCAGATCAAACAATTTACCACTGCACTTTATGGAGATGTTAGAAGCTATGATTATATGAGTTTAGAGGTGACGAAATTTACTCCTGAAAATTGATTATTTGATTTAAACATAAAGTAAGAGCTGTTGGACTTTCACTACGTAATGAACTAGAAAAAAAGTTATTCGTTTATGTGGGGCGAAATCGAGTAAGTGTAATCCGAAATGAGGAGCCGTGACTATGAAGAAGTTTATTTCTGGAATTATTGTTGGTATTGGAATTTCAGCTTATACAGTTACATTCGCATCTGAAAGTCTACAAGCATTCTTTTTTCCAAGTAAAGTTGCATTTCATAATAAAGGTGAAACTACAGAAGTTTCATTTAGCAATGATGATCCTATAATTAATTATAATAATAAAGCTTATATACCCTTACGATTGTTCTCAGAGACGTTAAATGCGAAGGTAATTTACTCAGCACCCTCTGATTCAAGTGGAGGGAAAAATGTTATCGATATTTATTTGAACGATGATGATAAAAATGTGATACGAGACCATGACAATTTTGTCTCCATCAGCAATCTTGAAAGCAGCCCATCTGGGACTAATAGTTATTCATTATCAGGTTTAATAACAATAAACAAAGATCTAGAGGGAAAAGTAATTGAGATACACGCTTTAGATTCAAATAAGAAGGTAACTGGTTCCAGTGCGGAGATAACAATAGAGGGGGGCTCATTGGCAAAAGTTGGAGGTACGCGGAAGTTCTCAGCACCCATTTTTCCACAAGGGACACCAACCTCATTTGAAGTTGTGGTCAAAGATTCGTGGGGACTAACCAATTTAGAATATTTTTCAGATGGAATGATAAATAATGTTGCTGGCATTTCATTTGGTCCACCTTCAATAGATGAAAACAAAAAAGCTCTCATTTCTGGTCTCCAATTTAAAAATCAAAGCAAAAATGACTTAAATATCGAACCACTCTCCATCGAGTTTCAAATTAACAAAGTAATTGGAGATCGAAAGGAAATCGTCAAGAGCTATAAACTATCTGATCTCAAGGGTGAAATTCCCGCTATGTCATGGTATAAAGCTTACCTTCCTGCTTGGGATTTAAGAGATCAAAACAGTCTACCAGTTACACCTGGCAAATATGAGGTAAGTATTATCGTTCCTAATGCGTTGAAATATAATATTGAGGGAACAGCTGTTACTGAGACACTTAACAATTTTGCAAAGTTCAAAAAATGGGATGTCGAGTTAAGCCAAGATCAGATTAATAAGATTACAAATAATTGAAGTTTGCTTTGACAAAGATAAATTACTGATTATTATAAAATAAAAGAAATTTGTATGGAGGAATGCATTGTGAAACAAAAGCAATTTAAAAAAGGTGCAATTATGAGTATGACATTACTTTGTATTGTAGGAATACTCCCACCTACAGCCCAAGGAGAAGGTAATGTATTTACTGATGTTTCGAAAGATTATTGGGGCTACGGCTCTATCGCATGGGCAACAGAACAAAAAGTCGTTGATGGTTATCCAGATGGCACATTTAAGCCAGAACAGACTGTTACCCAAACAGAGTTCGTCGCGATGCTTGTTCGTGCCTATCTTAATAAGGATCAATTACCAGAAGGGAATAGTAGCAACTGGGGGGCTCCATATATTAAACATGCGTATAACATGGGATGGGCTGGCAGCATCGTCGTTCCTCCTTCAAGTAAATTAAATACTGACTTCAACAACGTATCTGAGTCTCGTAAGTATGTAGCTAAGTTAATTACCAATGCTAATGGCAGAAACTACGATTTTGACGACTCCATTCGTTTTGTATTGGACAGTGGGCTAGCTGAAGGGAAAACGGACAAAAGTATTGAAGGTTTTAAAGGCAATGATATAGTAACACGGGCTGAAGCTGTTACGTTCATCAAAAATCTTAAAGCAAAACAAGATATGTTGTACCCAAGTCCACAAGGGGTTGGAGGCTCATATGATCCAGCTACTTTAAAACAAAGACCGTTTGAAATGTATGAAATGTATCCTTTAATTGTAGATCAACCACAAGAGCCTAAACTGTTACGTTATAGTAATATATCTTTAAATGCACCTACATTCGTTTATAATTTGGTCCACGAACCCTCATATAAACTAGAAGGGATTGTTACTGATGCAGTAGGGAGTGACCTTACCATTTCAATGGAGTATTGGGATTTAGGTATATTCAAACCAGTAACAACAATAAAAGCACTGATGATAAATGGTGGTTTTTCAGCACGTCTTGATTTTCAAAAATCTGGTGTATATCGAATGTTTGTAACTTCGGAACTTGAACATGATGGTAAAACATATGAGAATAAAATAACGCTTACATCTTTTTATATAGAATTCAAGGAAAAGTAACCAAGCCAAGAATATCTGTCCTCTTGTGCACTACCTTACAAATACAAGCAAATTTGGGGTGGCTCTGACACTATAGCATTCTTTACTGACATTTCAATTCCAGAAGAAATGGTTCTTACTTTCACTCATATTATTCAAGACGATTATTTTGATTCTGGAACGGCAGTGAAATGATCAATCTTACGGCGGAAGAAATACTAAAAACCTCGGCGACATAGTTGCTGAGATTTTTTATTTTAGCTATGGTTGCTGATTTTGATTGAGGTTTGGTAAAAGGTTATCTTCAGACGTAATGTTTTTAATTCAGACTGTAAAATTCACTCAAAGCACTGTTTGAAATATAATATTGAACTGATGTTTTAAAGTCATTTATATTTAGTCGGTTTATGTTATCGTCCCTTTGAATCAAAAATACCTCGCCGTATTTCCGAACCCCGATTCGTTAGCCCGAATTTAGATCAATATGAATACCCAAATCTAATGTGGTTCCTTCTCCACTATCTTTGTCACGCTCAAATTTAGATTCATTAAAAAGACGGCAATAATTTTCAAAGTTTTGTGCTTCAATTTCTTTAATTATAGAACAATTGTTTAATATGGTATTCAAAATGTCGCATACGCACAAATAAATTCCAACATATGGTATAATTAAGTGAAAGCTATATGGTGATGAAAGAATGATTTTATTGAGGGGATAGTGGTGGGGATTACGCTAACGGCGAACGATACTGAAGGAGCTCACCTCGTGGCTGCTCTTTTTTTGTTCATTCAAGTAACAGGCAGCAGTTTGACACAGGTGTTTGCATACAAGTTCATCTTTTGGAAAACTTTATATATTATGCTTTCCAAAGGAGAAAGAAAAACATGAAAAAAACGATACTAACAATACTTTTATCTGTTGCAAGTAGCATCACTTTTCACTCAGTATGTAATTCTGCCGAATTAGTGCCTTTAACAACAGATGATTACCAACAGATCCAGTTTATTAATTTTTCATCGCCTGACAAGAAAGTAATTCATAAAGCTGAACTATTTGGTCCTTTCATCGGAGGTATTAAAAGAGGTAAGTTTTTAAAAATAGACGATAAATTAGTGGATCAAAATAGGTATTTCACGAGTAGGATCATGCTGGGTGATGTGACGAATGATCAACTAGATGAGGTTTTTTTTTATCAATATTCACCAGGTAGCGCAGGTGCAATGGGATTAAATGTTTATAGTCTGATCAATAGTAAATGGAGTTCAATTTTCAACGAACCAAGCAATACACACGATAATAATGAAACCGAGCGATTTAGTAATGAATATCTAACAAACAACCGAATTCGCTTTTATGATAAACGGACAGATTTGTCTGGAGTTATTGATATTTCAAGGTTCAAATTTTCAGAAGAACGCTTGAGAACGATGAGTCTAAAAACTGATCCGATTTCTGAGTATGTAATTCATTATGAAAATATAGGTTGTGGAATTGAAACCATACAATGGATTTTTGCTTTTTCTCACCCTAATGCTGTTTTTTCTTTGCATAACCATTACATTTATAAATTTGATGAACATAAATTCTCGCTGTATGAAACCAGAATCCAAGATAACGATGGGGCTATTATTACCCGAAAAAAGTATTATTAAGTTTGTTTTAAACAATGAATGGCTGCCGCGTGGTGGCTATTTTTTTCATTCATATAAGGTGAAATTTTATGTTCAAAGAGAGTGGTATTTGGTTATATCGAATTATTATCTATAAGGTTAATTCGGATATATTGTAATATTGAGGAAGAAAGCTCAAACTGGAGGGATTTCTGATGTTCGAAGTATTCGAATTGCAGGATAAAATGGCGTATTTTGATGAAGCCGTCAAACTATTTTGGAATCAATGGGGAAGTCAGAGTAACTATAAGTTTTATCTTGATTGCATGATGAACTCGTGTAATTCGGAGAGCGACTTACCCCGTTTTTATCTTGCGATCCAAAATAAAACCATTATTGGCACTTATGCATTATTACGAAATGATTTAATAAGTCGTCAGGATTTATTTCCGTGGGTCGCTTGTATATATGTTGTTCCCCAGTTAAGGGGGAATGACATAGGTTCAAAATTGCTAGAACACGCAATGCGTGAGACTAGAAAAAAGGGATACGGCAAGCTTTATTTATGTACGGATTTAAATGGTTACTACGAGAAAAATGGTTGGACTCATTTAACTACTGGCTATATGTTTAATGGCGATGCTACAAAGATTTATGAAGTTTCATTTCGCTAAACGAATGAGGTGTGAGATGGATTTAGATGACTATTTACAGGAGTATTTTCCCAACTTAAAGCTTAGTCCGCCTCTTTTTTATAATTGGGATTATGGCATTCGATTTGAACTTGGAAACCCACCGATGTTTAAGGTTGATAAAGAATTATATATGCAAAAAGTTTATGATAGGGCGATTAATCTCTACAGGTACTTACATAAAGATAATGATGAAATATTTATTGTAACAAATGCACATTTTGCTGATAAACCGAATCCAATAAGACGAAAACCCAAGGTTTACAGAAGATATATAAACAAAAAAGATGTATTACGAGGTTTGCAGCACACAGTAATCCCATATGTTTTTGGTGATGTTTATGAGATAGATGATTTTGAAACACATCGCTTTATATTAAAAAGTCATGAAAGGGACATTAAGTATGGAAGTTTGATTAAGGCAATATGTAATAACGATGTTGCAATCAAACCTTCGATTTATCATGATGTTTTTTTTGTTAATATTTCTGCTGGAACCATATTTCATGTTTATGATGACAGGGGATGTGATGTAATCGCTACATCAAAAGAAGCGTTAAAAAACATATATAGAGATTATAATGAATGGATTTTAAACTACGATAGATTAAGGATTGATCAACAATTTGCAGCCTTTGACGGTCATTGATGTCAGGCTATCCGCTCACTGGTACGCAATCGATAAAGGGTTGAACCGCGGCAGTAGAGTGGAATAATCATTACATGAAATTCTGTAAAATGATGGAACTTTTTAGAGCGCCAAACGTCTAATTTAATACTTGTATAATTTCATGAAATGAAAAAGATACGAAATTAAGTTGGTCTAGTAAGCAGATTCAATGAAGTCAATAATGAAAAAAAATTGGGAGGGGCTTTAAAGTGAAGAGAATCCAATTGTTACTTATTCTGCTTTTATTTACTTCACTTTCATTTGGTTGTACGTCTGTAAAAAAGGTTGATGTTCAAGTAAGTCCTCTATTTAAAAGTGGGAATTACCAGTTACAAGGGATAGAGGGGACAATCGGCATATTGGCTCCTGGTGGATTTATAGCTAATAAGCCAAATAAGTATATGTGGCATTTCTGGGGAACCAAAGAAGAGTTAGCACAGACTCCTTTCAAAGTCGAAGCCGTTGACTTGAAGACTGGCAAAAAACAACAAGTATTACTTGAAAACATGGGAACTGGAAATAAAAAATATGTTTGGGGATTTGATAATTTAGGTGGTACAAACAAACAAGGTGATGCATTACAAATACCTTCTGGAATGGAATTTTCGCATGCAGGGAAGTGGAGCCTTAATGCATATTTAGGTGAAAAATTGTTTGGGAGTGTGGTCGTGGATGTCAGTGAGTAGTTAATTATTCAAGATAATAAATATATCGATTACAGACAATTAATAAAACTTTAACCTGTAAAAGCCGCTGGAATTGCGTTTTTTACAGGTTAAAGTTTTATTATGGATCGCCATGAAAAAAGCGAATGTTTTCTTGGTTTAAAAGTCAAGGAATTGAGGTTTTAGTGATGGTCTTAATGTTTTCTGAGGCGAAGCGCTCTTCTTGCGTTGCATTGTTTGTTTAAAGATTTCTATATATGTAAATGCCCTGATTCATTAAATTGAAACAGGGCATTTTTTTACGCAATATTAAATTCGTGCTGTATTAAACTCTGACTTGGTCATTTCCTGTTAAGTATAAACGAAAGAAGAAAACAGCTGAATTAGTAAAGAAAAAATTGCAAATCGATGCCATGCTTCAGATCTTGGATAATGGATTGAAGTGTAATTGTTAAAGTAAAATTAGACGGTACTTGTTGCTAAAAAAGGGGGAGTGGATTTTAATATGACTAGAGCAATTACATTATTTATTCTTGCTGGATTGGCTGAAATAGGTGGAGGCTATCTGGTTTGGCTTTGATTACGGGAATCCAAACCAATATGGTACGGGATTGTAGGAGGTATCATCTTAGTTTTATATGGTATCTTACCCACGCTTCAAACTTTTCCGTCGTTTGGTCGTGTGTATGCCGCATACGGGGGTGTATTTATTGTGTTAGCTGTATTTTGGGGTTGGTTTGTTGATAAGAAAACGCATGATACATATGATTGGATAGGGGCTTGTATTTGTGTAGTTGGTGTTTCAGTTATGTTATGGGGACCTGGAAATTAAATTATCACTTTGAAGTTATAATTATATTTATTTTTATCTTCTTAAGTTAGGAGCCTTTTTCAAGGTTCCTAAACGGTTACTATTAATTAAAGAGTAACGAAATTAGAAATATTGGAGCGAAGGTCACTTCCATTGTTATTTCAAATGATCGATATTTTATTTTGATCATGTTAAATCCCCCTTTCTGAGCAATAACTTCAAAGGTAGTTTGAGCAAGTTAGGAGAAATCGATACAAAATTGTAGAATAAAATCTGCTGAATTTGGACATTGGAATATAAACATTTTTTATTATTTTTAGTTTATATATAAAAGGGGCTTTCCCATTGGAAAGCCCCTTTTATATATTTATTTATTGAACAATATTTCTAATGCCTCACGTTGAGGAGGTTTCACATTTACTTTGGGACGAATGCTTTTTGCTAAATCCTCAGCTTCATCGATTGATTGGAGTGAGGACTATCCTTCGGTAGAAGATTTTATTCGGTTTCTTGAAAAGCCAATCGCAATGAAGAATTTTTATTGTAATCTTAAAGAAGCTGCAAGAGCTGTAAATAAAATTAATGATGACGATGATTCCTTACACTTCCTCGATTATCCTTTGGTTCGAGACCCGTTTGAAGAAGAAAGCGCAAAATTGTTTAACACTATAAATTCGTTTAAAAAAAATCAATAATGAAATCAAAAGATGTAATCCCGAAAAGGGATGAGCATGAACTGGATGACCATTCCACGTAGTAATAAATAACTTATGGCTGTGATTTGAGTCCTCGTCATTGGAATGCATGATAAAACCTGTTATTGGAATATCCACATAATCTCTTCCCTCCATATAAACTTAGACTTTGTATTCTATGAAGGGGCACTTGTAATGGTTTTCAAAAAACCCATGTCCTGCAAAAGCAGTTCATGGGTTTTTTGGTTTTGAAAAGTGAAATATACTTAATCTTTTAAAAGTGATTTAATTTTGAATTCGATTAACTGATTATCTAGTTTATAGCCTCCATTTCTCCTAATACAACTTGTTCTCCCGAATAAGCGTCAAAATCAACAACCATTTTATTTCCTAATGGATACACCGCTTCAACCACCCAAACGGTATGTTGTTCCTTTTGATTGTTGATTTCATATTCTTTGATTTCAAATAACTTTGCACTTCATGTGGCTTTATCAGCACTATTTAGATCTAACTTTTTTCCCAATTCCAATGCATGTTCTTTAGTCATTATTTTCGTATTTGACGTACCATAAAATTGATTCGTATTGACAATTTCAATAATTGTTTTAGCCAAATCAGTCATTATATTATTGTCCTCATTATTTGCGCAACTTGACCAGTTATATTCACGAACCGCTCCATTGATTTTAACTTTTAAATAGAATTCTGGCTTTTCAGTACATTTTACAAATTTCTTTTCACCCAAAAAATTGGATAGCACCATTTTTTTATATATTTTTTGTCGTTCTTCATTATTTAGCTGAAAATCACTAACACCTAGCATTTGACCATTTTTTAGGTCTTTCACCAATTTCATATCAATCGTATTAATCTCATTTGCTTGATTATCACCATATTTAAGTTGAAATTGGAACAAATCTTGTTTCGATACGTCATATGAAAGGTATAAAACATCGATACTTTTCGCTTCGCCAGAACAACCGTTTAAGGTATATTTCATTTCTGTATTCGTTTCTGTTTTGTCAAAGTTTTCACAGGAGTATGTTGTAACTTTGCCTGCCCCAAATTTATCTTGCGTAGTATCATATTGAAGCTCGAATTTTCCATCCTGGTACTTGATATTGTGATAAATAGGGTCACCTTCGATCGTATAATGAGAGAGACGAATAGAAGTGTTTTCTTTGTTTTTCACCATTTTTACAAAGTCATCCATTTTGTAGAGGTTAGTAACACTTCCGTGGATATCAACAACGTCAGCATTGTTTTTAATTTCTGAACCTTTAGGTTGGTCGATAGCTTTTATATTTTGACAGCCTGACATAAGGCTCATTACACAGGCAAATAACATTAACTTTTTGAGCATTTTAAAACCTCCTATAATCTTATACATTATTGACGAGTCGGATATACATTTTG
Organism: Paenibacillus sp. V4I9; assembly: GCF_030817295.1. Taxonomy (NCBI): domain Bacteria; kingdom Bacillati; phylum Bacillota; class Bacilli; order Caryophanales; family Paenibacillaceae; genus Paenibacillus; species Paenibacillus sp. V4I9. Next base: position 4,178,648 of record NZ_JAUSZE010000001.1, on the reverse strand, counting down.
TTCCATGTACAATGACATTATACCTAAAATAAAAAAGAATGAAGGCATGGAAACCTTCACTCTTGGTTATCCTTTCATGGCACTGAAAGAATCATTTACATCAACGAACACACTGGACTACCCAAGCTACACTCTACTTTCACTAAAGAGCAGCAACGGACAGAAATGTGGAAAAGAGTCAGTTAAACTTTAATACAATCCAGTCTTATTTGTGGTAAAATTAACCATATAGTGCAGATGGGGAATGGTAAAATGTGGAAATACATGTTCAATAGATTCCTTGGAAATGAAATTTCAAAATACGTGGATTCTAAAAATAAAGCAAAACGCCAACAAAGAGAGTCGCAAAAAAGGTTCGAAGTACATCGGGAACAACTTAGACAAGAAGAAAGTCAAAAAGAAATCATACTTCGTATACAGAAAGAAAAATTTAACAGGCACATAAATTTGGCTGATGCTTTTCTACGTGACGTAGTTAAACTCGAACAAATGGTAGATGATAAGGCTGCGTCCATTAAAGAATTCTTTAACTATAACGGCGATATGAAGATATATAGGTCCATCTTTTTAACTACGCCTCAGAAAGAAGAGCTAAAGAAACAATTAGATTTAAAACCAGCTGATTATATTGCATATCCCCACACTAACTACCAAAAAGACGAAGCATCGACGATTGAATATATATTTGAGAACACCAATATATTTAAATCATTAAAACAAAAAATGAGCCTTAAAAGATATGTGCTTTATGCTAATGCCAAGTTCCCAACGATTTACCTTTTTTTGAGATTAGACAGCAAGTAAATGTAAAGAGGCTGTTGTATGAAGGGATACGATAGATACCCAAGGACTGCCTCGTGGCAGCCCTTCTCTTCGCTAATGAGGGCTTAAAAGTGATTTTCTAATATTACATAACATCACTGGGGATAAAATAGAAAATTAACAAAGGAGGGCTCATCCGATGAATGAAAAAAATGAAGAAATTAAAAAGATCTTACACGAAGAGAAAATAGCAAGGGGTAAAAAAGACTATTATAAAAAGCTTTATAAAAATAAGTAAAAAAACGATCTATCGGAATTATTTTAGGCATTGCTGTAACTTTAGCTGTATTATCATATATTTTTATCAAAAAAACAGACCCAGGCACTATAGCTGGTATGCTTATTTTTCTACTCATTTGCGTTTTCGTGTTGAAAAACATTTATTTTAAAAATCTTAATGAAGAAGTAGAAGCAGATATGTATGAAAAATACCAACAAGCCCTTCTTAAATTATCGCAAAACCCAAAAGATACTCTTTTACGTCAACAAGCGCTAGCGATTGGAAGAATGTATAATTCGTCATCTCGCCCAAATCATATGCCAACTGTTTATGATGAAACAGCAATAGCGAATGACATTCATGCTGCATGTAGTCAGTGATCAATAATATGCGCATATCAATTTGGGGGGGGAAACTTGTGATTAGGCGAACTCTTAAGGAAATTGAGCAAATGGCTTTAGGAAACGGTTTAGACATTAAGTTTTACGATATCGACGTTCAAGGGATATCGATTGATTCTAGAACTATTGCTCCTGGCAATATGTTTGTGCCCATCGTCAGAGATAAGGACGGGCACGATTATATTAAAGAAGCAATACAAAATGGAGCCATCGCAGCCTTTTGGCAAAATGATCATCCGTATCCACCATGCGATATCCCATTAATATTTTTTGATGATTGCTTAATCGCTTTACAACTGTTAGCGAAATCTTATCGTAACCAACTTTCTATCAAGGTTGTGGCGATAACTGGTAGTAATGGGAAGACTACAACAAAAGACATGGTCACCTCAATTTTGGAAACTACGTATAGAGTCCATAAAACAAAGGGAAATTTAAATAGTCAGATCGGATTACCTTTGACTCTCCTTGAAATACAAGAGCATACGGAAGTGGCTGTTCTTGAGATGGGAATGAGCGAGCGAGGGCAAATAGAACGACTTTCACAAATAGCTGAGCCTGATATAGCTGTAATAACAATGATAGGTCTCTCACATTTAGGGTCACTAGGGTCTAGAGAAGAAATTGCGGCGGCAAAGTTGGAGATTTCAAAAGGTTTAAAAAGTAACGGCGTACTTATACTTAACGGCGATGAGCCATTATTAAAAGTCGACTTCAATCGGATCATTCATTTCGGTGCAAATGATTCGAACGATTACTTCGTTAATTCAATCAAACAAGAACCAGAAAAAACTTTATTTCTTACAAATCAATCTACAAAGCAGTATTGTATTCCGATGATCGGAAAACATAACGTTTTAAATGCACTTGCTTCTATTGTCGTCTCGGAGCAGCTGTTGGTATCAGAAGAGTTAATAAAAAGAGGATTAGAAGAATTGAAAATGACTGGAATGAGAATGGAGCAAGTGAAGTCTAAGGACGGATTCACATTGATCAACGATGCATGGAACGCAAGTCCTGTTTCGATGATTGCTGCTATTGAGACTTTTGAAGCATTAGTAGGATATTCTCGAAAATTTTTAATATTAGGTGATATGCTTGAACTTGGAGATCGCGAAAAGGATTTTCATAAGGAAATTGGACAAATGATCGACCCAAGTAAAATCGATTACGTCTTTACCATTGGTGATCTGGGAAAGGAAATAGCTGTTGAAGCCAAAAAGAAATTTAAAGATGATAGTCGTGTTAAAGCATTTCAGGATAAAAACGCTGTTACTCAAGAAATACGCTCACTTGCTAGCCCACAGGATGTTATTTTGGTAAAGGGTTCTAGGGGTATGAAATTAGAAGAAATCGTCTTAGAATTATCTTAAAACAATTATAGACTTAGAACCTTATCATTGAGTTGTTTGAAGTCAAGGGCTGCCGCGAGGTAGCCCTTTGCTAAGCTAACAGGTAGAATAGTTGAAATATTAGCTGATTTTTTATGATATAATTAACTGGAAATAGTTTCCGATTATTACATCGTTATCTCAAAGGCGGGCACTACTATGAACTTATCTGACATTAAAAAACATATACCATCCATGACAAATATATCCGAAATTTCTTTGGTCTCAAAGGGATTCTCTTACGATGGTAAGTATTTCTTATACGAGGAAAGTGATTTACCCAAATATGTATTACGAACTTCACCTAGGCAACAGATTCAGCATAAAAGACAAGAGTTTGAAGTTGTTACTAACATTTATGAAATGGGGGTCAGAACTTCAAAACCGATTGAATTCGGTTCGATTGAATCATTAGACATCTGTTATATGATACTGAGTTTTGTTGAAGGAGATGATGCATCTGAGATATTACCTTCCTTATCATATGACGAACAATACCAGATCGGAATTGAGGCTGGACAAGAACTAAGAAAAATGCATGAATTAACAAAACCTAGCTCGGAAAGTTGGTATGAACGAAGATTATTAAAACATAATCATCAATATGAAAGTTACAGAAATTGCGGAGTTAAGCTTCCTGAGGAGGATATAATAATATCTTTTATTAATCAAAATTTAATTTACATTAACAATCGTCCAAATCGATTCCAACATGATGATTTCCATCCGAGCAACCTTATTATTCATGATCGCAGTTATGTGGGGGTAATCGATTTTAACCGATGCGATTGGGGAGACCCTTATCATGATTTTTTGAAAATCGCATACTTTAGCCGAGAAGTTAGTATTCCGTTTTGCATTGGGCAAATACATGGTTACTTTAATGGAATTGTTCCTCTAGAATTTTGGAAATTGTACGCTTTATATACAGCCATGATTATCTTCCCAACAATTACTTGGACTCTTAAGGTTGTGCCAGAGCAACTCGAATCAATGTTAGCTAGAATAAATGTTGTGTTGAAAGATCATCAAAACTTTGAGAAAATTATTCCCGTCTGGTTTAACACGTAAGGTAACAGGCAACAATTAACAAGCAAACAAGAATAGGTGCTGCGGCAGCCTGAATTGAACGCGCAGTGAAATTAAATTGAATCATCATGGAAGCATTTTTCATATACGTGGTTGAAATTAATAAATTAATTAACATACAACCTAAAAGGGGGAATTAAGAAATGTCCGACGGTATGGAAAAAATACTTTTTGACCCTATGAATCATCCTGAGTGGGTAGAACCACATAGTCTAGAATGGTATGAGCAATTATTTCAGGAAGTTGGAGAATATAAATATCCTTGGAAGTCTCAGTTTGATGAAGAGAGAGCGGAAAAGATATTCGTAGACAAGATAACTACGTACTTAGGTAATGGACGGTTATTGGATGTCGGATGTGGTCATGGTGAATTTGCGTTACAATTTTCAATAAATGCAAGAGAAGTTGTTGGGATTGATACGGTAGAGGGTTTTATTAAAACGGGGAATAAAAACAAATTGAAAGAAAACACCTATTTTTTTGTTATTGATGGAAATGGTAATTTGCCTTTTTTAGATAATTATTTCGATGTAGCATATACAAAAAAGGGACCAAGAGATTGGTACCATGAAGGAAATCGAATTGTTAAACCTGGTGGGCTTATCTTAGGGTTTTACCATGCAGGTAGTTACGGTGCATTAAGGGAACTTTTTCCTGGTTTATATTCCCCAAGACCGAAACCAGAACCAAATGATTTATTACGTGAACTCAAACTTGATGATAGTGGATTAAATGATATTAAAGTAGAACTGCTAGAAGAAATTGAATATCTTTCAACACCAGAAGATGTTCTTTTAAAAAAGTGCTTTGGGCAGAATAAAAAACTAAGAGAAATTGTTTGGAAAGAATGTTTACAGGATGTAGAGGGAATTTTTAATAAACATGCAACTTCAAAAGGACTGAAAATCATTAATTATTATCACTTGTTATCTGCAAAAGCTTCGTAATCTATTAAAATTAAAGGAAAAAGACAGCGGGTGCTTAAGCATCCGCTTTTCTTTCGCCCAATTAACGGGCAGAATAACATGATGAATTATCCTTAAAAAGGAAAAAAATTATGATATGTTGAAAATATTACCTTATGGGTTCCAATTAAGGAGGGGAGTACAAATATGAATTCGAACGTCCAAAAACTGGTGTCTGATTATTTTAATGGTCCGTTAAAACAACATAGCATTTACCCCTTTCTTTCAGAAGCTTTAGACAGAGCTTTAATAATAGTAACTGGCAGTTACTCGTTTGGAATGTCTAACGAATCATCGGACCTCGATATTGAATTTATAATTCCCGATGTATTGCACACTGCATTAGTCGAAATGGCGGGTGGGGTCCAACATTTATGGGTTCACGATGAGAATTATCACCCCTTAGTAGATATTAAGATCCGACCTTTGATTTGGCTCCAAAACCGATTGAATGGAAGTGATCCTGAAGTTCTTTGGATATACCAACATGCTATTTCTATTCAGGATAGTGAACAAATCCTTTCGCAACTTCTCACTGATGCGACCAGGCGATTTCGGTCAATAACTTTGGGTCTTATCATGCAATGTTACAAAGATATTCGCACAGGAGTAACAATTTCTGCATCGCGAGAAACATTGGGAAAAACAATTATGATGACCAGAACAATCGAAGCGGCGTTGGCTTTACCTTTTCTCTCACGGGGAGAGCCATACCCTTATCCGAAGTGGAAAAGTATTTGGTTGATAAAGAGTCACAAACAAGGGGCGACTATCGTGTCTCTCTGTGAGCAATGGTTAGCAGGAAAACAAGTTTATGAAGCATTAAGAGAAGTAATTAACTCAATAATGATTGAGGCAGGATATCAGGATTTAATCAAACACTTCTGGAGGAAGATTTAACAATCTATTGAGCTAACGGCAAACGTTAATTGAATGTTAAGATGTAATTTAAGAACTAAAAGGGATACAATGATTCCAGCTAATGGATCTCAATAGTTCGAATCGGGAGTGTTTTCTTCTTCCATTTGTATCCTCTTTTAACTGGAGTTCCTATGGTGGCATCACTCCACCAGCACCTTAATGAATAAAGAGCGGATCTCATAGCTCTTTATTTTCTGTATATCACCCAACCGTTGGAATATAATGGTGGAAAAGCTTTATAGGGGGAAATTACACAAATGCCAACCAAAGAAGATCTTATCAACGCCATAGCAGAGGTGCTGGCGGTTAAATTAAAAGATTATAGGATAGAGCAAGCGTGTAATGATTTAGGGTTAAACCCGACGGATGTTAACCCTTCCCAGAGCAAAAGGGTCTATTCGAGAAATCGGCTCTATGGTAAAACCGCAGACGAACTCCTGGATATCGCTGATAAGGTTTTAGTGGATTACGGGGATACAGATGAGGCGGTGTTAGAGCTAGAAGTTGAAGCCCATCTCGGCGGATATGGACCTGTTGAACAGCTTATTTTTGGTGGCAATCAAAAGCCAGATGTTTACTTTGATTTGGTCAATAATCAACTTCATATTGTTGATCCCAAAGGCAACCTTGTTTATGATCGGAGAATTATCCGCAATAAGGGGGTTTATTTAGAAGATTTGGAGGATTGGTGGCAGCATAAAAACAGAAATCAGATCAAACTTCTAAATCAAATGTATCAGTCCTTGCAAAGCGATCCCGAGCGTCTGTTTTACTTTACATATTACAAGAAATTTCAGCCACTACTTGGAGGGAAATTACCAGCACTCATCCCGCAAGTACACTTCAACTATGACCCGAAAACTATACAGCAGCTCAGCATGCAAAGACGAATTACCCAACGAATGGATTTTCTCATGTTCCTGCCGCGTAAGCGTTCGATTTTTGAAATTGATGGAATCCAGCACTATTCGGTTTCAGATCCTGCAACAAATCGCAATATTGCAAATAGCAGGCTTTATGCTCAAATGGTTACTGAAGATCGAATGTATCGATTGGCTGGATATGAAGTTTTTCGCTTCGGAGGACAGGAATTTATTAACCAAACGTCAGCAGAACAAATGGTCTTTGATTTTTTTGAAAAGTATTTTAAAGAGAATAAGATCATGTGAGCGGATCGCCTTCTTAAAGAGGGCAGTTTTTGTTAAGGAAGGGGGAAATTGCCTCCTTTTTTTATTTGAAAAGCCTTAAACAAAATTGTTTTTTTAATTATTAGGCTATTTTAAAGAAAATATTGATTTTTAATAATCAGAAAACCGCCTAACGGAAAGGCGGCTAATTTAGCTATCACTTCTCATTTTCTGAAACGTTAATTATAAACGAACTTATTTTTTTAATTTTTGCATTTTTGCCCAAGCATCGATCTACATTACAGAAAGCGTAGCTTATCTTGCTTTCGAGGTTTAGGACACCATTTACGGAGCCAGAATTTCCGTGTGTTATTATGTTGCTGATAACCATTTCAGTTGCTTTTTTGTCAATCAGTTGTTCAAGCATTCTGAAAACTTCAGCCTTACCTAGTAATACAGTGTCACCGATAAAATACCAGCGGATATCTTCCGAGATGGTCTCCATGATAAAGCCGACATTTTTGCAAGCAAAGGCAACGTTGAATGCTCTAAGTAGTTCTTTTTGGTGCGTTTCCACAATCTTCTGCACAAATAATCTTCACTTGATTATATCGAAAGATGTCCTCTGACATACTTCACGATCCCCCTTAATCAACAAGAAAAAGCTTTTCTTCGAAAGTTGCTGTTCGTCTCCTTTACATAAACAAGCAAGAGATGACTAACATATTTTTCTTTTTCGATACGGTATTCTCATATTCCTTGCTATCTATATAATGGAAGAAACAAGCTAGATGCAACTGCATGTGGAAAATGGTGGTTATTCTTGAAAAGGGGGGATCATCGGAAAAAAAAGACATATCTAGTCATATATTATGATTTTTCGTCAAGATAGTCGAGAAAATATAGATAATATGACTAATAAGATTTATAATTAATTCCATAATAGCCCAATTCGTTAGGTTAATAAAAAGGGAGTAGTAAATGGAAAAACATAAGATAGAGGAAATATTACTTAATAAAGAACATGAAACTTTGCCAGAAGAACAAGAATTGCTAAAAACATTTTTAAATGCTAATAAAGTTGAAGCAATTGAAAAATTATATACGATCGATCCTAAGGATGTAGGAGGTAGAACGGCTTTAGCAGGCTTCTATTTTCAATTTTTAGTGACTATTGAATATATACTAGAGATGTTGGATGGGAAATGGGATTATGTAGCATGTGAACTTCATGAAGATATTATTGTGGGAAAAGAAAAACATATTAAATTTATTCAAGTTAAAACAAGCGAGAAAACTGAGCTTTCTGTTTCTGGTACTATTACAAGGACAAAAAAGGAAATAGAAGGAGTAAAACGACTGGTAAGTGATTCTTGGATTGATAAATTATTAGTTAATTCAAAACATTTTAAAAGTAAGGATGGTTACTTGACAGAATTTGAGTTAGTTACAACTTTTGTGCTAACAAAAACTAACGAAATAGACGTAAGCAATTATGATCGATTCATAAAAAAAAGTGAAATTATTAAGGATGATGATTCGCTTTTAGTTTATCTTTCAAAAGATGTCTATTTAAAAAAAGAAAAAGTCCCTTTTTTTTATGAGGAAGAGTGTGGAGAAAATCTTAAAGAATTGTTGTCAAGATTTCTTATCCGCAAAGAAATTGACTTACTAAATTTTCGTAAATATGAATTAGCGTTAATGCAAAGCTTGGGTGATAAAATTCATCGTAGAGCGAGAGTTAATGAAGATGATTTTTATATGTTAATCGGTGAATTGATGCAAAGGTGTGCGAAAAAGGGAGATAACACTGTGTTATTTATTACGAAGGATGAAGCTAAAGACTTACTCGGGAAAATTGAAGATCGGGTCGTTCCTGAAACATTAAGGTATACGGCTAAATATAATGCGGAATCAATTTTTGATGAAATTTTCGGGAAAATAAGAAATGAAATTTCATTAAACCAAATTTACTTGGAAATAGAGCACTTTCTAGAGAACTATAAAGTATATTTATTAGAATGGACTGATGGAACAAGTACAGTAAGAGAACTTGTGAATAGACTTGTTGATGGATGGAAAGATTCTGATGCGATATATTCCTTATCCCAAAGTGATATTGTTACTAAACTAACTAATTTGATTAAAATTAATTTGATTCTAATGATAATATATGATGCTACTACAAACTTTTCTAGCAATTATTCTAAACTACTTGTAAAAGAAATAAATAATGAAGTTTTTTTCTCGTTTTTAAGCCTTTCTATGCCTGCAACGTTAGATCAAGCTTTAGAAAAATTAAAAAAGATTTTGGCAAGAAAATATCGAGATGGGGCATCACTTGAATTCTTGATACATACTCCTAAAACTATCCTACTTGGAGACTTTTTAGATAATGATGAACCCTTACGTAAATTATTTATTAAAGATATAAAACCCTATATTGGTGAATTGGACGAGACTGCACGATTAGATGAAGTTGTAGTAGCAATTGATGTGATTCCTGGAGAACCAGTAATGAAATTATATCGTAATTTATTTGGATATAATGATTTAAAAGAGTTACGTGAAAAATTAACTGAAAAATTTATTGCAAAATTAGGGAGTCAATAATGCTATCATACACTAGCACATATGAACGGCTAATAAGTAAAAAATTTCAAAAAAAGGAATTGGAAGTATTAAAAAATTTTGGTGTTACTTTTTTTTACAACGGATCGATCGGGGTCATTCTACAATATTGGGATTATATTTTAAGTGTGGAAGAGCTAATAAACGAATGCGTTCAAATAAGGGAGACACTACTGGAATCCAGTTTTAATATTTGGAACTGTTATTATATCCTGTGTACTGATGAAGAGAAAACAATTGAAACAGTTTATGCTATGGAGCGGGAAACTTCATCATTTCGGAAATATGTAATTCGTGGAGAAATTGATTTGAAACGTATACCTTTCCTCGATGACACTATTATTTCTAATCCTCAAAATCCATTGCTGCCAGATCCACTGGATCTTAGTGATAAACTTGTTTTGGATTTGTACTCATTTATCTTAAGAAATAATGGGGAGAATCAAAAATTGAAAAAAGAAGCGATTGACGAAGCGTTAAAACTTGTATTAACGGAACGAGGATAATATATGAATATTGATCGAATAAAAATTAAGAATTTTAGAAATTATGAAGGAATACACGAGTTTAATTTGAGAAAACAAATAACAATCCTATATGCACCTAATGGCTATGGAAAGAGTTCTTTTTTTGATGCCCTTGAATGGTGTATATATGGAAACATTGGTCGATATGATAATCACGAGTCATTAGATGATAGAGATATAATAAATCATAAAGTATTAGATAATAGTAATGAATGTTCAGTTGAAATTGAATTTGCTGGAAACATTCTGAGAAGAAGCTTTAGCATTAAGTCTGGTAAAGTAAGTAATAATAAAATTGAATTAACTCCAAATGGCGGTAGTATTATCCGTGGAGTTAAAAATGTGAATGCATTCCTTAACGAGGAACCATCAGGTGATATTTTTAATCCATTATTCAAACAATCATTTATTTTATCACAGGATCAGGTGAATGATTTTATTTCTAAAGATAATCCAAAGGATAGATTCTTTGCGTTAGCTGATATTATGGGATTGAAGAATTATTTATTAGTATATTTTAATGCAAAAGAAGTTTTATCAAAAGTGAAAAGCCATAATCAGAATTTATTTGAGAAAATTGAAAAAATAAAAGAATTAAAAGAAGTTCGTAAAAATGATCAAATAAATATAAATATTTTAGATATTGAAAGCAATTTGAAAAAATTTGGATTTACAATTAACTTTATGGATGCAATTAATTCAATACAGGAACTTCAAAGAAGTACAATAAATGAACAAAATGTCCAAAATAATATTCTGAACATTTTTTTAAATCTCAAAGAGCTTGGTTATAAATTCGTTAATGAAGGGTTTAAACATATTAAGGACATTGATGTAGAAAATCAAGTTCTGCAACAAAAAATCAATGATCTAAGCACCCTCAATAACAGAGTGCTAAAATTAAAATCTAATCTTACGGAAGTGGCTACAACCTATTCAATAACAGAAAAATTAAACAAAAGTATAGCTGAGAAATCCGAACAAATAAAAACTATAGGACTAATGAATGATATTAGTATAGAAGAAATACAAACTGATTTAATTTCAAAAAGGACCAGAGAATCGAAATTGGAATTTGCAATTTTATATAAAGATTCATACATCAATAATAATCAAGTTAGTATCGATTTTATAAAGAAACGTGATGAATTATTCAATAAAGAATTATTGTTATCTAAAAGAAGAATAAGGCTTGAAAAATTAAAAGCGAATGTTAATGAATTGCTTAACATAACAAACCAAGGGAAGCTCTCTAAATTAAATGAAAATGTAACTAATATTTATGACTATATAAAAAAAAATGATGTTAATGGAGTTTGTCCTGTTTGTTCTGCTACACACGAAAATAATCTTGAAAGAAAAATCGAAGTTACGTTAAAGCAATATCAAAATGAATTAATTTATCTAACCAATCGAACAAATAAGTTACTGAATAAAGAAAAATTTATAAATAAGAAATTTGAAATCAATTCGCAGAGCCTAAAAACATTAAATGTGGAAAAAGAAGGACTTAATTTAAAGAATCAGGCTGCAAAGCAGCAACTAAAAAGCATCGAAGAGAACGATTTGTTTGATAAAACATTATTCGCTTCATATGAGAAAGAAGAATTGATAAATAAAAAGAAAATCATTTCAATTGATATCGAAAAGATAGAGAAAAGTGTAAATATATTATTTTCGTTGAGTTCTGAAAAGAAGGAATTAACATCATTATTAGATCAAATTGGTTTGAAAAAGTTCACAACCGAATTATTAAGTAATTCTAGAAAAAGAATATTAAACTTAGATAAGGCAGCAAAACGAATTAATTCTTACATAGAAAGACTTACTAAAACAAGACATCAAAAAAATGATACTTATAATATGTTCTTAAATAACACTAAAATAAATAACATCCCAATAGAGTTACGTTCATTGGAGGTTCAAAAAGTAATACTTGATACTGAAAATAAATTATTATTTATTGAAGAGAAACTATCTATGGTTTCTAATCTAAGTGAAGTAAAATCGAATATGGAATTAAATAATAAAATCAAAAAAGAATTAACCGAATATGATAAATCTATTGATGATATTCAAAGGGACTTAAATAATGGTAATTCTGTTTTCAGTTCAATTAATTCATTTTTAGAGCAGATGAATTCGGCTTTAGGTGGTAATGCTGAGAATTTCTTAAATACACCATCATCTTCTATTCAAAAATATTATAGGTTTTTAAATCCTTTACCTACAAATGATTCGCTACAATTTGAAGTAGATAATGGTGAACTTCGGATACTATACCCAGTTCAAGGAAAGGACGAGACTTATCTCTCAAACGCCAGACATACATTAAGCTCAGCTCAATTAAACATTCTAGCTATTTCCGTTTTTTTAGCAACAAATGATTCTCAAGGTTTAAGTAAGCTCAAATTTGTTGCAATAGATGACCCAATTCAGAATATGGATGACATTAATAAATTCTCAATTTGTGATGTGTTGGGCTCTCTTGAAAAACAACTAATATTTTCAACGCATGATTTAGATTTTTTAAAGTTATTTGTCAAAAAAAATGAATATCAAAAAGAAAAAATCCAGGTTTTTCAACTTCAAAGCCCTCATCTTAAGGAAGGAAGAGTAAAAAACATTGTTTTTTAGATTGGAAAAGTAAAAGGAGTGCGCAAATTGCACTCCTATTTGGTGTATTATTCGGCTTTAATTATACCCGAAACTACTAGAATAGCTTTATATATTGATTCATTCATGTTGTCTGAATAAGCGCGATTTTCATTAGATTCTATAATGGTTCGATACTTTAATGGAAACATCTTAGTTAGTTGATAACTATTATATTTTTTTAATTTTTCTAGTGCCGCTTTATCATCATTTAAATAATTTGGAAGATTTTCAGTAGCAGAACCAAGGATATTACTGTCTTCATACCAGAGACTCCCTTTTTTTACCCATTTAAATATTTTTTCAGCAATAAGTTCATTTCGTTCACTCTCCGTTAATAAACTCCAGATAACCATTATTGAGATAACCTCCCAAAGTTTAGGTATTGTATCTCATGTTGATTATCTTTTCCAAGATAGGAAAAGATATATTTCATTTTTAATTTTATGATTTCAAGTGAGAAAATATGATAATATCATTGATTCTACTTATACATTCAGCACTAGAAATATATGCTGAAGGCAAAAAATCAATGGCGATATATATATAAATGGATTGAATGAAGCGAAAAACAATAAAGTAGGAAAGCACTTTTTCATCATCATTTAGTTTCTTGAGAATGATTTTTTCATAAGACAAATAAGTATAATTCATAATTCCTTCTTTATTTTCCAAACGTAAATCGTTTGTCCTAAAATAAAATGGTTCAAAATACACTGTAATAAAAAGAAAAAAGGTTGTGAAGGGATGGAGTTTTTAATCGGCATAGTAATTCTCATGCTTATTATTGGAATTCATGAGTTTGGTCATTTTGCTGCATTTCGTTTTTTTGGCGGAAAAGTAGAGGAGTTCGCAATCGGGTTTGGACCGAAGATAATGGGGGTGAAAATAAAGGAAACTCAGTATAATCTAAGACTTCTATTCCCATTAGGTGGATTTGTAAAGGCTAATGAAGAGGACTATAAGAATTTTTCACTGTTACAAAAAAGCATTTATATATTAGCGGGAATTTTCTTGAATCTTCTTTCGTTCGTTATAGCTTCTGGACTCTTGAGCAAACATGGTTTTTTTTATGGTGTATACAGATCAACAACGGCTATTCCAATGTTTATTTATAATTTATTAAGTTCAATCCAAATTGATCAATTATTTAGCAAACAAGCTAGTATTGAGAACCAAATTACAGCTATGAATGATATGGTTAATTCAAGTACACCTTTAGAATATTTTGCAATTTTGAGCTTGTTAATTGCAATTTTTAATATGATTCCAATTCCTGTTTTAGATGGTGGAAGATTTATTTTGATTTTCTTAGAAGCACTGTTAGTAAAATTAAAAGTTGAAAATGTAAAAGTTGAGAAAATAAATGGGATAATTCTGTTTATTGGTGGATTGATAATAACCGCTATGATATATGTTCCAAATTTCTTAAGTGCAGCAGAAGATTTCCACATGAGTCCTTTTTTATTTCTTCTTTGGAATTTATTATTAATAACATTAATAGGAAATATAATTATTTTCGTTAGAAATAGAAAGATGCAAAAGAACCTATAAATTATTTGAAAATGAAATCTCGGAGGATTAAGGAGGGCTATTATTGGTAAATGAATTTGAAAATATGGTGTTGGCTGCTGGTAAAACAAAAACGTATCTAGATGAATTTGCTAAGGATTTTACAGATTTAAAACTGGCAAATTACCTGCAAAATACTTTTTCCAATTATCACATTTTAAATTACTATATTATTTCTGGGGATTTCGGCAGGTCGGAGTCTTTAACAGTAAATATGTATGCTTTTACAGAAAAGATTTTGATCAGTATTACACATAGAGAGCATAAAATGCAGGATACATTAGTAGTTAATAACAGCTTTCAACGTTTTCACATATCTGAAATTGAGAGCGTTTCAAATGAACACTGGTACAATTCATTATTTGAAAACGGGAAATTTACTCATAAAGTTATTTTGAAAATGAGAAATGATGAGCAACTAACAATAGAGACTAAAAACAAACACAGTGCGTTTGTACTTAAATTTATTAATGCGCTCAATAAAGTAATTGCTAATTCTGAGTTTGCAAGAGAGCGTGACACTAAATATGCTGATGTGGAAATAGATACAGAGAATTATGAAGAATAATTTTTAACAATACCAGTAAATTGGTTTAACTATTTACGGGCGGGCGGTGTCTAAAGTCGATCATTATTATTAATTCTTATATCTTGTATAATAAATTGGTTCTTGGAAGAGCTTGAATATAAGTATTCAAAATCCGATTTAATGGAATTAATCACGAAGGAGCATCTACCGAAAAGTAATGCTTCTTTTTCTTTGTGAACTAATTTCGCATGTTGATTTTGATTTCCAAACGGAATAATATGCTGGAATTTTTCAGTCGATCGAAAAATTGGTGGGCGATTACCTTCTCCAAAAGGCTCCATACACTTTAAATTATCAAATAACTGTGAAGAAAACTTGTTTAGCGGCATTTCAAAATCATAATTAGAAACATGACTGAAATTTGCCGATTGCTCATTAGAAGGTTGTACGTTTTCTAAAAATTTATCTAGATAGAACATATCAACCGTAAGTCCCGCTGCTGCTCTGTGACCTCCAAAAGATTTTAAATAACCAGAAGCTTTTTCAATTGCCTCAACGATTGAAAAACTGGTATTAGGAACGCTCCGCGCAGATCCCTTACCCGAGGCTGTAATTACTATTGATGGCTTTTTGTACTTCTCCGTGAGTTTTGCAGCTAGAATACCAATAATACCATCGTGAAAATCCCCATAAACCACTAAAATGGCTTTCTTGTTTAATCCCTCAGAAAGTATTCGATCCTCAGCATGTTGAAGCTGCGCGGCGGTCATTTCTTTTCTCATTTCATTCTTATTGATAAAATATCTAAGCTCTAAGTCGGAAACATTTTCGTCGAGTAGAAGTTTTGCTGCAACATTTGCATCATCTACGCGACCGCTGGCAAGGAAGCACCCCAACTTCCAGGTTCGAAAATTATATTAAAGGATTATCCTGTATGGGTAATAACATTCGAAGGTGTACATGTTCAGGGGAATGGTCCAAAACCCATTGTTACTGATGATAAAACAAGTTCAACTGCCTTTGTTTACGTAGATTCTCATGTTGTTATTGATGCTAATACTGGGGGAAGGTTAGAACTCATCTCCCATTCAAGTCTGAATAACTAGGGCATAGTGTTTTTCACTAACGGCGAACGAGAGTTCAATAGATTAGACCTTGAGGCTGCGCGTGAACGAACGGTAGCCTTTGTTCAGCTAACAGGCAGATTTGTTTAACAAGGGATATGGAGATCATGGTAAAATAATGGTAATGAGGGAGGGGGAATAATATGCCGATTTTTTCTGTAATCGCATTTTCTGCCTTGATTGTAGCAATTGTGTCATCATTTTTGGCTATCAAAGGTAAGTATCAACTTTACTGGATTTCTGCCATCGGAATTTATATTTTCAGTTTATTAGCAGGTTTTTCTATAGGGCAACTGACAGTTGGTTTAACTTTTATACCATTAACTTTGGCTATTGGCTATTCTTTAGGTTGGATAAAAAACAAAGTACACAGCATTATTTTTCTTTGCTTAGGCACTTTAATTGGATTCCTAATGGTGATATATGTAGGCAACTTGTTATTTTATCCGTTATTTCCATTATTGAACTAACTGGGAACGATAGTGAAGGAGCTTGGCCCAAGGCAGCTCCTTTATTGTTAATTCAAGTAACGTGCAGTTTATGCAACTATGATAATTTTATTGCGTCTAAGATGTTAATAAAATCTGGAAAGGAGGACTTAATTTGCCATCAATACAAGCGATAATAAACTTTCTTGTATTGCTCATATTCCTCACTTCTATCTATTCGTGGATTCAGATATCTAAAATTTACAATGAGGTAAAGAAAATTAGGGAGGATTTGAAAAAAAAATAAGTGAGCAAGCGATAGTCAGATTTCCGCAAGGGTAACGTGATATCCAGTTTCTTTTTTTTACACGAGCGAATAATGGTTACATTATCTCGAATCCAAACAATTGAGCTAACGAGGAACAATAGGTGAATAAGAATACCACAACAGGCTACCGCTGACTTATTTCGGTAGCCTGTTCCACTAACGGGCAGTAGAGCGTGGTATTTGATGAGTGTATTTATTGACCTAGGGCAAGTTGATTTCAGACAACACAAAGGTGTACAATGCCCATTGCTTGTAAAAAAATGAACTTTTATTTATCTGACTGTGTATAAACAGTGAAAGCAGAAGGAGGAAAGGAGGGGTATTTTGAGGATCGACAAAAAGCAAGCAGAGTATCTATTTAATGAACATGTGTCCTATGTAAGGCATGCTGCTCTTATGCTGACTAAGTCTAATTCACTAGCAGACGATATCGTTCAGGAGACGTTTATTCGAATCTTTGATAAATATCATCTATTCAATCCTGCAAAACCGATAAAACCTTGGATCTACAAACTGACGCTTAACACCACACGAAATATGTTGCGAAAGCAAAAGTGGCTGAGTTTTTTTGGAATGATACCAGATGTCCCGAGCCCTGAAATCATTGAAAGTGTTGTAATAAAGGATGCCTCTAAGCGCGAATTACTAGAAGTGATCAGTCGTTTACCTCAAAAACAAAGAGAGGTGATAGTCATGCACTTTATTGAAGAACTAAAGATCAGTGAAATGGCTGAAATACTAAATGTACCTGTTGGGACTTGCAAATCCAGACTCCACAAAGCGCTAATGCTCCTACGAAATGAAAAAGGAGGGGTTCTCCATGAAGCCTTTGACCTTTGAGAAAATTTGGGAGAACTATAGTCTTAGAAATAAAGCAAAAAAAATGAGAATAACAACTATCACATCCCTCCTGATTCTTTGCATGGCGTTAGGGTTTATACCCCCAGCACGTGCGGCAATTCAGTCTTGGATTGATGTCACGATTATTAAGAATGCCAAGAATGCCACCTTTGGTTATACACTAACTAATTCAGTAGAAGATACGAGAGTTTCTACATCAACCCTAAACCAGGCGGAAAAACTCGCTGGGAGAAAACTTGCGTTTCCAATCGAGTTTTTAGCCATGGAAGACGATGCAATTAGCAAAGAGTACGTTGTTGCAAAAATGAAAGGAGAATTCATTGGCTATTCCTATTCACTTCGTACAAATGACCGAATGATTCAAGTTAATGCTAGTTTTAAACAATATATAAAACCAGAGATGTGGGCAGAATCGACGGAAGATGCCAAGGTAAGCGAAAAGGAACTAAATGGATCTAAAATAAATGTTATAAGTATTCGTGAATACGATGGAGCTACAGCATATTATGAAAAAGATGATTGGGTGATTGTGATCAACTCAATTGCATCAGGGGTAAATGAGCATAAGGCAGTACCATTTTCAGAAGAGGAAATGGTGAACTATTTTAAGTCGATTGAGTTTCGCTAGCGGAAAACGCTAGTTAAGCTGGAAAATTTTTAAGAAATGCCATTCTTTGAAGGATGGCATTTCTTAACTTACCATTAGAGATAAAAGAAATCGTATCATAAATTGCATTATGAGGCATTGATCATTGAACTAACGGAAACGTTAGTGAAATAACCAGGGAGCAGCTCGCCGCGACTGGCAGCTGCTTCCTTTTTCTATGGCTATGTTAAATCCAATTGTTGATAATTGAATATTCCGAACAAATATGGGCATAATAAAAGATATAATGAAGGTTCGGAGATGATTTAACATGGAGTTAAAGGAAATAAAGAAGCTCGCTGACGCACTAAATGAAAGCGGTAAGCAGGAACTTGTATATTTCTTACAGTCTCGAATGAAACCCCTGATGGCTCCTATTCGTGCAATTGATGAAATTCAGGAACAAAAGCATAAAGCTGGTCTTGTCTGTCCACATTGCGACAGCCATTTTGTCGTTAGATTCGGAAAATACGTGATTAAAACACGCGCTGGAGAGGTCAAACGTCAGCGTTACCGCTGCAAAGCCTGCCGTCAAACCTTCAACGACTTGACAAACACCCCAATTCAACGGTCCAGAAGACCTCATCTTTGGGTTCGATTCATTGAATGTATGATTGAGGGTTTTTCACTTAGAAAGTGTGCTGAGATGTTGCATGATGAGGTGACGCATGTAACTCTGTTTTATTGGAGGCATAAGATTCTTGCTGCTTTGAAACAAATTCCAACCGAATCCTTTCAAGGCATCGTCGAAATGGACGAGACCTATTTCTTGTACTCTGAGAAAGGTAAAAGAAACATCACCGAACGCAAGTCTCGTAAACGCGGCGGTAAAGCTAAATATCGCGGTATCAGCAACGACCAAATATGCGTATTAGTCGTCCGCGACCGCCAGAAGATGACTTTCTCTGGTGTTCTTGGTCGTGGGCGCATTCGGACTAAAAAGTTGGATGAGGCGATTGGCGGTCATTTATCAGACTCAAACGTGCTTTGTACTGATTCGTGGCGGGCATTTAGTTCCTACGCCAATTCGAAAGGCATAGACCATTACCGCTTCAAGTCCGACGGGAAACAGCGTGTGAAAGGTGTTTATCACATTCAGAACGTGAATAGCTACCATAGCCGTCTTAAAAAATGGATGAACCGCTTTAATGGCGTTGCAACGAAGTATCTGCAACATTATTTAGCCTGGTTCCGTTATTTAGACAGCAAGCAATATGAGAATACGGCGGCAAATAAGAAGGATATGCTTGTCAGCTCTTGCCTGTTTACTGTAAATGAAACAAACACTAAATTCCGGCAAGCATCATTTTCTTCCTAAACCAGCACATGGAGGTGAAATATGAGAAATTTTACATTAATCATACTTCTTATCATCATTTCTACAGTCTTATCGGTCGGCTGTCAGAAAAGCGAAGATGTAAATAATGATAAATTGATTGTTTTGAAGCTTGTTAGCTCAGAAAACAAGTTTGACGTTTTTAAAGAAGTTACAGACAACACAACGGTTTCAAAAGTTAAGAGTATGATAACAAATGGGGATTGGAAAAAAGACTTCAAACATACTGACATATATAAATCTCCTAACTACAAATTTTATTTCCAACGTACAGATGGTGGAGATGCAAAACCTGTTGTGTATGAAGTTTTTTACACCGATGGAAATGCAAGGATATTCTTTGGAGACATTCCAAGCTACAAGCAACTTTCAAAAGATGACTCGGAGAAGCTAATTGGGATATTACAGTAAGATCACGAACCGCCTTTTTTGTGGGCGGTATTCTTTTGTTCAAAAATCAACATTAAGATTTAACAAAGCCTTTTCTATTGAAGTAACGGCCAGGTTAACATGGAATTACTAGTAGAAATCTAATGGGCGCTTAGATTATTTTTAGTGTTGTAGATGAGTACATCTTGTATAATAATTCTGAACTGAACAAATAAAGGGGATAAAAATGAACCAAGAAGATGTCAAGCAACGCATTAAAGATTACCAGCAGGTAGATGGAGTGCAACCTCTCACTTGCGGACTAAACAGTAAGCACGAGAAATTATACCCTAAGGTTCTTGAACAAGGGTTGGTTCTTTTTTGCCCTAATTGCAATTACACTCAGACGTACATCCCCGATCTCTTCTTCGATGATGGTTTTTATGAGTGGTTGCGGGGTATGAAGAGATTGATTTAAGGAGAAGCCGATATAAGCTGTCCGACGAACACAAACATTAGTGCTTACAAATCCCCGTTAATCGGGGATTTTCTATTTCGAGGCCACGAAACAAGCATAGTTACATAATCGTTTTGCGACACAAACTTATACGCATAATCACGGTGAAATTAAACGCTGATTTGTATTGAATTTTTTCACACTGCCATTAAAGTAACGGGCAGGTTTCTTCAATGGTTTCATCGAATACTCAAATGAGTTCTTTTTCCGACGAAAGGAGAGTTATCATGAAAAACAATCTTTCAGTTATAAAAAGAGTTCCAACGATAGCAGAATTTATAAAACTTTGTTGTGCGGTTGGCTGGAAAGATTATATGAATTTCGAAGTTGCAGAAGAATCTTTAAACCAATCATTTATTTGGTGTAATTGTCCAATACCAAGAAGAAGTAGTTGGAATGGGCAGGGTAATTGGCGACGGGAGAATCTATTTTTACATACAAGATATAGTAGTCTTACCTGAGCATCAAAACAAAGGAATAGGCAAATTAATAATGGAAACTATCAAAGAATACTTAAAGGAAAATGCTCCTGAAAAATCATTTATCGGTTTGTTTGCATCACAAGGTAAAGAATCTTTTTATAATAAATACGGCTTTAAAAAGCATGAAGGAATGACAGGAATGTTCGGTGTAATTCAAGATAATGATGTTAAGTAAGAGTATTTGTTAACCTAACAAAGGAACAATAATTTAAACAGTGAAGGGCTGCCCCGTTGCAGCCCCGTTGCAGCCCTTCACCCCGCTAACGGGCAGTTTAACGCAATGATTCTCTTCTTGGATATGTGTTACAATGTCACATGAAATGATAACGAATTTTTGTGAGAAGAGGGGGATTGCAAAAGATGGATTTTTCAATAAATCTATACGAGAGACCTACTAGAATTGGTGACCCTATTACGCAAAAGATTAATCAATTAATAAATTCATTGACTGGTATTTGGTTTACAGAGGATGTTGCAGAAGACACATGTAAAGATTTAATGTTTCAAGATTTACTGTGTGCTGAGAGTGATGGACAAGTTACATCTTTTATAGTCTTTACGAGTGCAGAAGGCTCAATTTCTATTTCATTAATGGGTACTGACCCGAGATACCATCGCAAAGGGATCGGTTCCAAATTGTTATTGCATTTGTTGGAACACGTAAAGAAGATGGGCTTTAATAAAATTGTTGCTTTAACGGTGCCGCCAAGCTCGAAGCCAGTGTATCAGCAAACTGTTCAATTCTATGAAAAGCATGGATTTAAAATCGAAAAGGAATACACTGAGCTATGGCAGAGTGGAACAATTCAGTTGGTGAAAATCCTGAACTAACGGGAGAGAGAACAATAGTGGAATAACCAAGGAGCAGATTGCAGCAACATCTGCTTCCTATTTTCATTGAAGTAACAGAAGGATACTTAAAGCAATTCACGAATACCAAAGGTATTAACGTAGGATATGCAACTCCAGATGATAAAGTTTTCGCGCATTTAGCCGAGCACCTTCCAAAATGGGCAAGCAACAACAATGTAAGGATTAATGTTAATACTTCAAAGGATTTAGTGGATGGGAAGATGATATATAGGATTTGGATAACACCGTTTAACGAGTAATCAAGAAATTAATTCTTATGTTTCGAATCTTTAAGCGAGCGCAGAACGATAGCGGGGTGAACGAATGCTAAACATACGAAAATCTAATAAAACTGACCAGGAGTTTTTAGTTCTAATTGATTTAAAAAATGATGGGTACACACTTTCGGATGTAGTTGATATGACAGAACAAAATAAAGAGGAACATAGTAAGAAAATAGAAGGATTTCTCACTGACTCAGATAAAGGTGTGTTTGTTTGTTATTGAGGATTCTGCTTCCAACAAACCAATTGCAATGATAATGTATTCCATAGCAAATAGGGATTCCGTGTATCCGTGGAAAACAATTTACAACGAATTAGACAGAAACCTATTTCAAATTGATGGGCGGTTTATCGAGATATTTCAATTATGGGTTCATCCAAGTTATCGAAGATTAGGATTAGCGACTAAGCTAAAGCTCAAGTTGGAGGAAGAAGCTCAAAATCATAAAATTAATTTAATTTATACACATACAGAAGAAACAAATAATCATGTCATCGAGATAAATAAAAAAATTGGTTATCAAGAGGTTCGCCGTGGGTCAATTTGGGATGAAGTAATCCGAGTAAGCCTGATTAAGCAATTAAGCTAACGAGGAACGATAGTTCAATACCGAGAGGGTTGCCCCATAGAAGCCGCCTATACATAGGAATTTGGGTGTAGGTCGGAAGCTTATGCAGCATGCCATTGACTTAGCTATTGAGAACAAAACGACCCGATTACAGCTTTTTCATTGTTTTTGGGATATGAGGTCTTGCTTCCAACCCATATGAATCCAATCATTAAGTTCAGGAGCAAGCACTTGAAACACTTCAGGAGTTGTTGTAACTTCAACTATTTCTTTTCCATGTATTGCTGGGGATATTTTGATAAATTTACCGTTGGTTAATTTTACTGATAAATAGTTTGGTGATATTGATTTTGAAGGGAAACTTTCCTTATATCCTAATACCTTGGATTTGCTTAACCAAACTAGAATTTTTTCAATAATTTCTTTATCTCTTTTCTCAGCTGGATTGAGTGGCGGAATTTGAATAGATTCAAGGGGCATAACATACTGAACAGAATCAATGTCATTTATCATTGGCATAGTAATATCTTTAGAAGCAGAGCAACCAGATAAAATCATCATTGTCAAAAGAAACATTATGAAAAATCTTCTCATATCATTCACCCTTTACATTTATTTAATGAAAGAACACTCAAACATTTTCCTTAGGTTAATCTATAATATACAACTTCAACATCTCGGATTATGGATCTGCTGAAGTAACTGGTTGGAGCGCCTATTATCCTTTTCGTTCTTTTGCTTTTAGTTTTTGCTTTAACCAAAAATCTGGTGGTTCGTAAGCAATAAGTGAATAATCAATTTCATGGCCACAAGAAGTTGCTAATTGAATAAGTAACGATTTCCTTAAATCAGTAGGATGTATATCACCTGTTTTAACGGTCAAGACTTGCACACCATTTCTATTCGGAGTGCCAGCGACAACCACTTGGTTTCCTTTTGTATAAACATCGGTGACTTTCGTTTGAAAAACAACAATATATAAATCAAGAGCAGTGTCATTCTGAAACATAGGAAAATTAATACCTAAGTTTTGTTTGAAGTTTAACTCACCTGAAATTCCAATGTCGTAAGTGGTAAATAACCGATGGAGTGCGTATTGTATTCGCATTGGGATGTAACTCCATCTGCCCCCCCAATATGTACTGTGCCAATGTTCTTCATATACAGGTCTTTTATAGTTAGGATCATTCATTATTATGTTGAATGGAATTTTTGTTCCTTTATCTATTACTTCAGAAATAGGAATCGTGTCGGTGGGATAGTATTTTTTGGCTTCTGCTTCTTCTTGTGGTTCAACAATTGTAATTGGTTTAGGTGGCTCAAGCTGTTCTAAACGTCTTTCTAACTCTTCAACCTGCTGATCGGAGTTACCTATTTGGGGACTTGATAATTCTTGCGCATAACAGGTTGTATAGGAAACGGAGAAAGCAAATAACATGAAGAGAGTTATACTTATTTTTGACATATCCAACCACCTCATGGATATGTTGCTTCTTTACAAGCAAATTTATGTAAAAAATTCCCTTGAACTTACGGGAAACGATAGTGGAGGAACTTGCCGCGATGCTGCTCCTATTTTCATCGAAGTAACGGGCAGGAGAGTGAATAAACAAAATTGGAATTCTGTAAAATGATGGAACTTTTGTGAGTGTTGAACGTCTAAATGATAATAGTAACTTACAGAAGGTGGTTTAATGAAAATAATCACGAAACCTAGCATGAAAGTAAATAAACAAAACGGCGATCAACGATATTCGTAAACGATTTCACAATTATCTGAAAAATGTTAGGGGGGTGATGATTAATTTGGGGAATATCGAGCAACTCATTATGAATATCATCATGTTTCTTTTTTCCAAGCATAAGCGTTTAGTGTTTACTGCATTCAATCAATCGAAATATTATGATGCGGTAAATAAATTAAAAAGTCATGGCATTTCTTATCGCAGCCGAATAACAAGTCATGACACGGGTACAGTGGGTTCAGGCAGAAATGATAACAGCCAATACGACATCTATGTCAAAAAGGATGAGGTATATCTCGCGGAGAAGGCTATAAATAGCTAGTGGTTTAATAATAAAAAATGCTGTTGTACGGCAGCATCTCGTTGAGCTAACGGAAACGTTAGTTTAATACGAACACAGCGGCAGCCGGCCAGAATGATCGGCTGCTTTTTCGTTGAACTAAAGGGCAGGTTTGTGGAGAAGGGATAGCGAATATCTACCGAAATAATCCAGTAAAAACTTCTGATGCAAAGGAGATTCTTGTGATTGAAATACGTTGGGCTTTTTTCTGTTGGTGAAGGAACGAGAAGGATCATCTGTTTGACTTTTTTTATAAAAATCTTCGATATTTTATCCAATGTAATTTCAAGTCATAATAAGAGTATCAAGAATAAAGGGGATGATGAATTTGGTTCAGATAAGGGCTGTGACGGAATGTGATGATTTTGAAGCAATCTATAAATTAATTAACGATACTTTTCAACGAATTTCCGGTGATCAAAAGAGCGTATATGGTGTAAACGGAGAAGTATTAAAAAACCAATATTGTAATCCGAGTTCTTCAAACAAAGGTTTTATTGCTGTTAAAGACAATACAATATTAGCTTTCATGGGAGTTTTTCCTTCAAATGTAACAAAGAATGGATATATTGAATGTGGATTTTTGGATGGTTATGAGAGTATACTTGATGAATTATTGAGTAAGTGCATGTCTTTTATTCAGGAAAGAGACGGGGCTAAAATTTATACATTTGCATCTACCAAGTTCGGGCAAGTTAGAAATAAGGGAATTACTTTATGGGAGAAGCTGGGTTTTACTTCAGATGAATATGCATATATCACAACATTACTGGATTTAAGAAAATGGAAAGAACCTGAAGACTTGGACGTAACTGGAATAGAGCCCGCCATAGAAATGAATTATGATAATATTAAGCAAATTCTTATTGAAGATGGGGAAGATGCAATGGCTGAATTATTTCAAAACCAATACTCCCCAAGCAAAAATCCAGATCAAGTAATACTTACACTTAGAGATAAAGTATCCAATGAATTTGCTGGTATCGCTTATTATAGGGTTGTCGTATCCAATAGAGGTTCTGAAGATGAATTCTTAGATGCCACTGCTTTCGGACTTCATATTAGACCCAAGTATCTTTTGAATCTAGACGAAATAAGAAGATTTCTGAAAGGTTCCCTAATTTCGATGAAACAATTAAATCTATATCATGTTATTACTCGAATCACTTTGAAAAATTTTGATGTATTTGCAGCGATGGTTACCGAGGGATTCCATAATGAAAACTTAGAAGATGCTAATGTAATCCGTCTTTATATAAGTGTATAAAAGGATTATAAATTATGAAAAAGTATGTAAATGCCAAAGAAGTTTTGCCAGAGAGTTTAATTAAAGAAATACAAAAGTATGTAAAAGGACAGCATATCTATATTCCTCAAACTGAACGGAAAGATTGGGGGACATCAACTGGAATTCGGGATGAAATGGAACAGCGAAATGAGGATATAACAAGGAAATACCATGGAGGGTTAACTATAGCGGAACTGGCTGCAATATTCAATTTAAGTGAAGAACGAATTAGAGGCATAATTTACGAAAGACAAAGTGATTAGGGTTGGCTGGGGTGCTGTTGACAAAGACAGCACTTTTATTGCGCTCTAGCGGTTAGAGGCAGTCTTTGTCACGCTAACAGAAACGATAGCACCATAATATTGTACTATCTAGAGCTGTCGGTGATTCGCTTGGCAGCCTATTCCGCTAACGGGCAGTTTAATAACATACTAGGAAAATGGTTAGAATAACCAAGAAATAAAACTATCTTTGTTAACAGAGTGGAGCGTTGTTGTTGAAACAGAGAGTTATTTATGGTCTTGTCGGTGTTTTGTGCATTTCGGTTATAGCAAGTGTTGTAATGATGAAAGAGACAGATAAACCAATCCTACCTATCCATCATGTAGAAAGCTTTGCTAGTCTAGGATATGAAATTAAACTAGATAAAAACCAATTTGGTTTAGATGAAGTAATCGAGGTAGACGCTAAGTTGACAAATGAAGGGAAGGAGACGTTCACATATCAATCTGGAAGTTCTAGCTGTCCTACACATATCGACATTCGAATTGTTAATAAAAATAAGAAGACTGAGCTGGTGATGAGGTCAGAGAAGAGGAGCTGTACCTTTGACGACAGTATTACGCAATTAGCTCCTGCTCAAACCGTTGAGAACAAGTATCTTTCAATTCCAGGGAACACCAGTGATTTTAGTTTTAAACCTGTGTCCGCTGGTACTTATTATGTGGAGGTTTATTTGCCCCCAGAGGGGGGATTTGGAACAGAGAGAAAATGGAAGCTTGTAAGTAAAATACCGATTACTTTGCAACGAAATTGACGCTATCGGATTATTGTATCGCTCCGCTAACGAAGAACGATAGTTTAATCACGACATGACGGCAGCTGGTTTATGATCGGCTGCCGTTTTCTATTGAAGTAACGGGCAGTAATGCTCATTAATGTCTGGGTAATTTAGGGGGATAATTTGTAAATTTATGGTATAATGGTTTTGGGGTGAACCTTAATGTTTACAATCATATTTTATGGATTGGTTATTCTTGCAGTGATTATGATGATTTTGACGACTATTGTTGGGATTACTGTGAAACCCAAACTATGTTGGTTAGCAGGCATATTATGGTACTTCGCAAGCTTTTTGGGGAGTATGTCCATTGGACTATATCTACTTATTTTTCCCTTTGTTTTATGGACGTTGGGATTTGCTCAAACTTTCCATTTGATTAAGAAGCGTTCAAGTTATGCACTATTTATAGTTATTGGAATATTACTTTGGATTGTTAGCATTACAACAATTGATGATTACTGGCTGTTTTTTCCTATAAGTTGGTTGTTTTAGGATGAAAATTATCGAAATCAAAAGAGAAGTCAATGTTTTTTGTTATTGAACTATCGAAAAACTATAGCTCAATAGACATCTGGAGAAGGCTGCCGACAGCATAGAACGTCAGTCTTCTCAGCTCCCTCAGAGAATAAGGTTTTTCTCACGAATGCTCGCTCATTCGCAGGATTTCAATAAGCATATTAAATAGGAGTTCAGGTGTTTGGGTAGTGAATGGCAGGCAGTTCCGTTAGAGCGCATGCGGGAACAGAAGGTGCTGATCATTTTATTAATTCTTGATACGGGATCTTAACCGGCTATATCCGAGTGATGGAGGATAAATCTGATGGTAATAAAAGAAATTGATAAAAAGCTCAGGGAGGATATTAAAGATTTTCGAGGATCAATTGTTATCTCCAGAGGTCAGGTACATTCACTAGATACATTACCAGGATATGCTGTATTAATTGGTGACAAAATAACGGGAATCATAACTTACAATATAAGCGACGGCGCTTGCGAAATTGTATCCCTTGACAGTAAGTTAGAGGGTCAAGGTATTGGAACTAAACTCATTGATTTAGTTATTGTAAAAGCAAGGGAAAGTAACTGTGAACGTGTATGGTTGATTACTTCAAATGATAATATAAGGGCTATTCGATTCTATCAAAAAAGAGGCTTTGATATAAAGGCAGTTCATCAAGATGTCATTACTGAAGCGAGAAAAATTAAGCCCTCAATACCACTAGTTGGATTCGATGGCATACCTGTACGCCACGAAATTGAATTTGAATTTATCTTAAATCCCCTGTACTACACTTCACTAACATAATAATTGAAACCCCCTATACTCTCAGTCAAGATGTACGTGGAGAAAAGATTCATCATACTTCATGGCGGGTACAATTAATAAACAAATTAACAATCAAACAATAAAGTGATGCGTACAGACCTGCATCATTTTTATTGTTTGATTTGTCTATTACTACCCTTAGTTAGAATACGTCCAGTCTGTGCATCAAAGATGGCGTATTTAGTGCTTACACTGTCTTTTTCATCGCTAACTGCTAGAAATAAATATATCTGTCTTTCTGGATGAACATTTGAATGTGGATATTTGTTTAATGAAGTAAACTTTGTTGCGTATTTTCCCATTTCATTTTTAATTTCACTTTCAACATTTTTATAGAGTATTTTTTTCTGAATCAAAATAGTTGCATCCGAAAAGGTATATACACTTGGATCAACTGAATTAATAAATGAACTGATTTCAGCTGTATTTTCATTTTTATTAGCAGGATACATGAGGTCTATGACCTGACTATTTACACTAAATGGGATTAATATCATTGTTGTAATCATTATTATTACGAGATAGCAAATAGACCGTTTCTTTCCGTTTTTCATGTAAGAGTAACCCCTTCCTCATATTGTTAAATCTTCATTTGTAAATTAAACTTTCCAGATAATATATTTATTATCCCGTTTAATTAAGGAGAACATGTTGGAGATCTGCGCGGCTCAGGCGAGGGAGTACATTAAAAAAGGAGATAGGTGAATGAGCGAGATAAAATTGAACGATTTAATTAGGTTGCAATTGTCGGTCGAGCGCAGACAATTTGAATACGTCATTACGCTAACGGTGAACGAGAGCTCAATAGTCATCAGGAGAAGGCTGCCGACAGCATAGGGGCCTGTTGACAAACAAATAGTATAAGCAAGATTTTACAGATCCATGTAGAAATACTCTATATGGTTCTTTTTTGTTGAGGGGGTTTATAGTGATGATGGGTATAAATGCTGCCACACAATACCGATTTGTCTACGTCAATTTGGATGACTTTGTTCCACATGACCATCTGTTACGACAAATTAACCAGCTAGTAGACTTTTCATTTATTTATCAGAAGGTTTCACATTTGTATTCGCCTTTTGGTCGAAGATCCATAGATCCTGTCCTCCTGATGAAAATGTTGTTAATTGGTTATTTGTATGGTATCGATTCGGAGAGAAAGCTTGAAGAAGAAGTACGTTTAAACATAGCCTATCGTTGGTTTCTGGGCCTGGACTTAGAGTCCCCTATACCGGATCACTCTACTTTCAGCCAAAACCGAAGAAGAAGATTTAAGGATAATACGACATTCCAAGAAATCTTTGACCATGTCGTTCGTTTATGCATCGAGAAAGGCATAGTTACGGGAAAAGTTATTGTAACAGATTCTACTCATATCAAAGCGAGTGCATCTTCATATTATTTCACCATGGCACAGGTCGAAAAGGAACCTGCTGAGTATCTCAAAGGTTTAGAAGAAGAAGCAAAAAAGTTGGAAATGAAAATGAGTGAACAACGAGAGCAACGTGGCCATAAGAAACCAGGGAAAGAACGGCAGCAACAACAGAAGGAAAGTAAAGAGGTTAAACGAAGCTGCAGTGATCCAGATGCAGGTTTCATGAACCGCCCCGGAAAGCCGACAGGATTTCATTATTTGGCGCATACTAGCGTAGATCCTACGCATGGTATCATAACAGACATCTTTGCAACAGCAGGGAACCTAAAAGATGATGCTCCCTTTGTCTCACGCCTTGCTCGTCAAAAAACCGATTTGAAGCTACCACTTGAGAAGGTCGGAGCGGACAAGGGCTATGACTACACACATGTTCATTATGGGCTTCATCAGTTAGATATCAAAGGGTACATAGCAACTTCGGCTAGTAGAAGCTCATCTGAACATGGGCTTACCTTCCAATATGATAAAAATTTAGATTCTTACACATGCCCAAAAGACCATACGCTCCCCTTCACACATCTAACCTGGGATACAAATAAAAAGACGTACTATAAATCCTATACCGCAAAAGCAAAACATTGCAACGAGTGTTCGCTGAGATCTACATGTTTTTCGAGTAAGACCAATCGTCGAAAAATAAACAAACCTATCGCACATGAATTGGGGATTGAGAACGAGGAACGTTCGCGGACGAAAGAATACAAAAAGATTCAGAAACAACGAAAAGTATGGTGTGAAGGAACCTTTGGTTGGCTTAAAGAGAAACATAACTTAAGAAAAACATATAAGCGGGGCATTGTAAAAATACAAGAACAATGTCTCTTTTCGGCATTGGCCATTAACCTAAAACGAATGGTGAAAGCATTAAACTAGCAAAGAAATTAGGACGAAACCACCCCAATCCAGTACAAAAAATTGAGAAAAAGGGAAGGAATTGTTACCTACCCTTTTTGTCAACAGGCCCAGCATAGAACGGCAGCCTTCTCAGGCTAAGGGGCAGAAAAGTTCAACGAGATTCTTTAGAATAACAGGTGTAGGCAGATTTTTTAAGTGGATTTTTGCAATTTTCGACTTCCAAATTCGTCCAATATTAGTAATGCTTGATATGAGGGGGAGTGGGATTGAAGAATAAATTGGCTGTATTCGCATTGATCGGATCACTGAGTCTACAAGGAAAATGATAACTTGGGGTAATTTCATTGAGAGGATAGATATGGCGTTAAATAATCAAACTCATCCTTTTCTCGTCGAATTTCGAGAATCATAAAAAGAAAAGCATTCATCTGAGATAAGTACATCGTTGCACTAACGGGAAACGATAGCTGAATAACACCCAGAATGAGGCTGTCGGCATGATCGGCAGCCTTTCGCTCACCTAACGGGATTATAGTTAATTAATGCATTTTTGAAGAAAGCGAATATTCCATGCAAATATGTTAAATGTAGTGTCCTGTCCATACATATAGAAAAGCGAGAATGTATGGAGAGGGATGAACTAAATGAAAATTCCGTTGTATGTTATTACTGTTATTAGCTTATTTGTATCAATAGCTTGTAATAACTCGTTTAGTGAATCGGATGCCGTAAAATATACTTTAGTCAAGATACATGAGTTAAATGACCCTCATTTATATGTTGATTTTCCAAAACGAAATGGAAGCAGAAATATGAAGGTCATGATAGGTGGTATGTATGGAAATACAACCAATTTAAAGTTAACAACGAGTGTTAAATTGATTGATATAGAAACGTACGAAGTTACCCTTATCAAAGATTGGAACTATAAGGTGAATGATATAAGAGTAAGTAGCTTTTGGAAATTTAGGGTTACACAGAGCAATGTGACTCTTTTGAAAAAAGACGACAAGGATGATTTACTGGCTGCAATAGGTTGATTAGAGTTTAGTATCCGACTCCCAGCCAAGTACATTACGCTAACGGATGACGTTAACTGAATAAAGAAGGAGCTGCCAATGCAGCTCCTTCTTTATTCATATTCACAACTATTGTAATTGTTTGGCTCCTGCAATCATTCGTCCCGTCTCTGCATCAAAGACAGCGTGTTGAGAAAAAGACTTTTTATTTACATATCTGGCGGAAATAAAGACGTATACTTGTCTTTCGGGATTGTAACCATCGGTGCTTACATCAGTTGTTGTTCCGAACTGTTTAGGTACAAGGGAGAAGACATTATTAATATCCTTGTACAATATCTTTTCCCTAATTTTGAATACGGAATCGGGATATTCAGTATATTCGTTTCGATTCACTTGCTGATAATAAATGTCTGCTGTAAGGAATGTTTTATCAGCGTTTCCAGGATACTTTTCAAACTCGTCTGCCTGGGCTAATGGCATAATAAAAACGAATATTAGGATGCTCATTATTGTTATTTTTTTCAAGTACCCACCTCCTGCCAATTATTATACCCTGTGTCTATTTCAGTATTCATGGATAAAAATCGACACCTGTCTAAGCTTAACGGGCAGTTTAACGCACCATTAATATAAATTTAGTGTCTTAAATCATGGAATTATGAATGATGTTATTTGACAGTTTATTAGTGAAATCTAAACCAAGCGAACCATCCTTTTTCCTTATCCCTTGCTACAAAAATTTGACCATGAGAGGCATCATATGCTGGCAAAAATTTAGGGAAAAGTATCTCAACAAACCAAGAATTTTTTGCCACTTGTTCACCGCAATAGTGTTTACCCATACCGTAATAGGATTCAGGATATGTTGTTGGCAGTGGAGTTATCTGAATGACTTTCCACTCGTTATATTTCTTGTCCCAATTGTACGCATTAGGAATAATTCTTTCTAAAGCTTCCTTTATTCCTTCGCTTGTTGGGTTATTGATTAATTCATTCGCATTCGGACATTTTCCGTTGTTGATTAAGAACGGGTTATCTTGGATTATTGATTGACGTGCCGTGGCTGTTTTTAGCCCACAGAAAAGGACAATTAGACAGATGATACAGGTGAGTTTATTTATTCGCACACATAACCAACCCTTTCTTTAGTTATGTGGATATCATTCCCAATCTCCATGCGTATTAACATTTTATGAACGAAGAAACTCTGTGAAATATCAGAGAAAGCTTATGGTTTCCTGGATTAAGCTAACGGGAAGAATACTTTCAATAAATTCCCACACGGATAAACAAAGGATTTTCTATTTTCCAACCGAATAGTGATAACAATTACAACTAAGAATAGGGGCATCATTGCATGAAAGTAAAATTTGGAATACTTTTTTTTGTAATTCTAATTACTCTATCAGTATACATTGCTAATCCAATGAAAATACAACCACCTCAAACCAATGCGCTACAAGATTCATCGCCTGCAACTAATCAAGAAATAACTAATAATATAAAGAACGATTTTGATCTAAAGCTTTATTCGGACAAAGAGACATATAAATCAAACGAACCGATTAAAGTTTTGGCAAATTTTAAATATATCGGAAACCAAGAAGAGGTAGTGATTTCACACGGTAGTGACTATATAACTTTTAGCATTAAACAATTGGATGGATGGTTTGAATGGTTTGGGGGTGATACTTTAATGCCTCACATTTCTCAATTAAAGAAGGGGATTAATTATCGGAAAGAATATGTAAAATCAGGAGGTTACTCTACTGATGATCCTAATCGTGCTTTTTATGAAAAGTTTAATAAAGAAAAAGATTTACTACTTCCAAAAGGCACTTACAAAATAACAGCTAATGTTAGCTTTAACTTAGCTGATCAATTAAAAGTGGATAACAAGGATAGTAACGACGTACTAGGTTATGGTATTAAATCAGGCACGGATACTTTTATCCAATCTGAATTAACAATTAATGTGCTGGATTAAATTACGACTGCCTTTAGTATCAATCACGGTTCATAACAAAAAAAAATTGATCATTGCGCTAACGGGAGAACGATAGCGTTCAATGAACTTCGAAAAACAGCAGCCGGCATAAAGGCTGTTTTTTTAACAACTTTTTCTTTTGGATTTTGGAACGCTATATGTCATTATATAGTCATTAGTTCAATACAAGAGGTGGAAAATAACTTGGAGAACAGACTAACTCCTAAGCAACAAAAACGACTTCAAGAACGTAAAATTCTTGACGAGTATCACAAATTGGTAACTGAACAAGCTCTGGAACCTTTGTATCAATCTATTTTGGAATGGAAATCAGGGACATTGCCATATTTCGAACTAACTGAACTAATTCATCTATTCCATAAGAAAAACCAGGAGATCTATAAGGACTTTACTTATACAGATGATAAAAATCTCCTTCTAGTTGCAAAAATGAAATTGGGCCGTTTATCCGAGGATGATATTAAAGAAAATAAACGACTTTTAGAGTTTTGGGGATATGAGGAAAGTACCTCTAATTAATAAGCAGTTCTGTATGGCACTGGCGGAAAAACGAAGCATTACATGGAGCAGATGGTGAGGATAAGTTCTCTTGTGTTCATTGAACTATTGGGCAGTTTAATTCCAACATGTGGTATGATTAGAACAAAAAAGGTGATTATATGGAACTAATCAGAGTTTCTTTCGAAAAGAAAATGGTATTACGCAATCTTATGGAATTATATCAGTACGATATGAGCGATTTTGAAGACGACGGCGAAGATGATGTAAATGAGTACGGTCTCTTTGACTACATGTTTCTGGATTACTATTGGACAGAAGAAGGACGTTACCCCTTCTTTATTATGCAGTTTGGTAAGTTGGCGGGCTTTGTTTTAGTTCGGGAAACTACAGAAGGTGCGAAAACGAAATTTTCAATTGCAGAATTTTTCATATTAAGAAAGTACAGGCAGCATGGAATCGGTAAAGAAGCAGTGTATACGGTATTTAAGATGTTTAAGGGCAATTGGAGTGTATCATGGCTTGAAAAGAACTTGCCAGCGAAGACCTTTTGGACGAAGGTGATTCAAGAATATTCAAATGGAAATTTTTCCGAATCCTCACATGCAGGCAAGCCGTCGTTAGAGTTTTCCTCATGATTCATTATCGGGACACTATAGTTGAATAAAGCAAGGAGCAGTTCTGCCAAGGCACCTGCTCCTTATTTCTATTAAATTAAAGGGCAGTTATGCGGAATAGTGCGCCTAGCAAAGCTAGGCACAACTAGTTGGTGAAAGTCCAACCGAGGTAGGGACCAAGCCGCCTCGTAGCTAGCAGGCATCTGGTGGCGAGATCCTAAGGATGAAGCCCTGTGAAAAGCCCTAGCTTGGGTGAAGCAAAACTGCAGGCTGTAACATGAAGTGAATCCTGCCGCATCGTCATAAACAACCCGAAAGGGAGAAGAGGAAGCCGAACCCCGTGTTCTACGGTGAAGGCCATGGAACGCGCGAAGAACTTGGATTAGCAACGCGGAAGAATCCTCCGGTGTATGGGGAACAGCATGTAGTAACAGTTGTGTCTGGAACTAGGGAGACCCTACCTCGCACGACAATGACGTAAAGCGCAAACCTATAAGCCCGGAGGGTGAAGTGGTAAGCGGCGAGAAGGGAGTCGGAGAGGGTGGTAGTACCTGAGAACGCAGGACAACATAACCTGCGGGAGGAAAGCACCCTTACTTTGTTTACGGGTAACAATGGAGGTAAGAGCGAGTGAATGCAGTGAAATCTGCTAACTACACAAAAGTAAAAGTTCAAGAACTTCAAAGGACCCTCTACCTTGCGGCTAAGGCAAGTAACAAGCGCAGGTTTCATGCTCTGTACGACAAAGTGTACAGAATAGATGTCATGTGGGAAGCATGGAAACGGGTCAAAGCAAATCGAGGTAGCGCCGGCATCGATGGTGTGACTATTCAGCACATTGTACAGGAGTATGGAGAAAAGCAATTCGTGAAGGACACGCATCGGCAATTGGTGGAAAACGTCTACCGCCCTAAACCAGTTCGGAGGAAGGATATACCGAAGGGCGATGGTAAAACACGTCCGCTCGGAATACCCGTAATCCAGGACAGACTGGTACAAATGGCAACGAAAATCGTCCTTGAGGCAATATTCGAGGCGGATTTCAAAGATTGTTCGTTTGGGTTTCGACCGAAGCGAAGCGCGAAACAGGCGATAGAGCGGATACACAAGACGGTGAACTACGGGAGAGTGTACTGGGTGGTAGATATAGACATCGCCGGGTACTTTAACAATATCCCGCATGACAAATTGCTCAAACTCGTAGAACAACGTGTGAGTGACCGAAGAGTGTTGAAACTTATTCGATTGTGGCTGAAAGCCGGTGTCATGAAAGATGGACAGGTTTATAACACGGAAATCGGAAGCCCTCAGG
Source organism: Paenibacillus sp. V4I9 (assembly GCF_030817295.1). Lineage (NCBI taxonomy): Bacteria > Bacillati > Bacillota > Bacilli > Caryophanales > Paenibacillaceae > Paenibacillus > Paenibacillus sp. V4I9. The sequence continues at coordinate 4,142,492 of NZ_JAUSZE010000001.1, read as the reverse complement.
GTGGAGTCATCTCACCGCTACTCGCGAACATCTACCTGAACTATCTCGATACACTATGGGAAAAGCAATTTTCTCATATTGGCACATTGGTGCGATATGCTGATGATTTAGTTATTTTATGTGAAAATAAACCCCACGCTATGGAAGCCATTCAGGTGCTTAAGGCAGTTTTCAGGAAACTGGAATTGACGATGAACACGGACAAGTCCAAGCTTGTGAACCTGTGGTTGGATAAAGAGGGATTCGACTTTCTCGGATTCCATCACCGCCGCATGCCGAAATTGTTTAAGTCGGGAAAATTTTATGACCTACGGAGTATTCCATCCAAGAAGGCGATGAAGAAGATGCGTGCCAAGATAAAGGAAATAACTGCACCACGTGCGCGACTCTATTGGTCACCAAAGCAGATGATGGACAAGCTCAATCCCATCATTCAGGGATGGAAGAACTATTATGGCAGCGTAGATCCTGGCATGTCGAACAAATTTCTGTCAAAAGTTGACTGGCATATTATCCGGAGACTGACACTGTACTGGAACAAGAAACACAAGCGAAACCAACTGCACCCGAGGAGGGTCGCGGAGGTATTCGGTCGTATGGGACTGAAACGAATCAGTGCTTGGGGCAGCTATACTGCGCTAGGTGAAGAACATCGGAAAGCCGTATGCGGGAAAACTGCTCGTACGGTTTGATGAGGGAGGACTGGGAAACCAGTCCCCTACTCTACATATATGTTATAAGTTATCTTAGAAGGGGGGATTCGGCATATGGATATAACAAAGAAAAACAAAATAGTATATGTTGTAATCGCAGTCATTTTAATTGCAATGTTTGTTATTTATTTTTCAAAAAGTACAAATAAGTTATATGGAAATGATAAAGAATCCATACAAAAAGTGATTAAGTCTATTGATGGCTATAAGGATGAATCAGTTGAGATTTTGGAGATTAAAGATATTAATGATGCAAGAGTAGTTGGCTTCTTATCAAATAATAATCCAGCATGTATTCAATTTACTAAAAACCAAAAAGGCAATTATGAATGGAGAAATATTGAAAAACACGCAGGTCAATCATTTTCTACATTTTTAATTCACATATCGGATGATGAATCCCGCAATTCAAAATTTATGATTGTGACTAATCAGGAAAATAATATTGCAAAAATGGAATTAGAGGTAAATAAACAAGTAATTGTACAAGAGTTTAGTGTAAATCAAAAGCTTGTTACTTGGATTGATTTACCTAAAGATGATACCCTTGAATTTAACTATAAATATTATGATAAGGTCGGTAATCTTCTAAGTGATAATTAACTACAATGGCTACCTTCTATTGAACTAACGGAAAACGTTAGCGCAATAACCAGGTAGCAATTCGCCACACGGCAGTTGCTACCTGGTTTCGTTAAAGCGAGCAATAAAAGATATTACTCTCTCGATTGAACTTATTTAATTTATTACGAATCGACTGCTCTTTCATACTTTAATAATTTGATACCTTTTCCATATTGGATTAGTTGGGGTTTTACATAAAAAGTTAATCGATCAAGGTGATCAACATCGTTAGGTCTTACATAAACAACAATAACAAATCCATCATATCCCTCTTGCAGCCCGTAACTTATTTTATTTTTCTCATATCTATTTTCATAGCCGTAGCCCCCCTGAGAGATGTTATACTCCATTTTAATCGATTCCATAATGTTCGGTCCTAGACACGAGCTTACAAAATCTTTATACCACAGGAAAGACTTCTCTTCAGGAGTGAGTGGATTACTCTGATTGCCTTCTGCAGTATTAGGGGCTAAATTAAGGAATAGAAAGGCTAAAACCAGCATCAATAATGATTTTCTCAAAAATTAATCATCCTCTCTAAATTAGGTTTTTTGGTATTATTTGTAAAATTTACGGAAACTATTCGGAGAATGTGGCCGATTATTAAGTTAACTGGGATCGATAGCTGATAGAGAGACCGCGGCAGCCTGCCAATGATCGATCGGCTGCCGTTTCCACGCTAACGGTCAGGATTTCGCAACAAATGCCACTCACTTTCGTCTATAATTTTACATGGAAATAATTAGGGGTGTTTGAAATGAAACGATTATGCTCATTGTTATTTTTATTAATATTTAATACTACTGGTTGTGGTACAGAAACAGATTTGGAGGCAAGCTCTGGTATAGAGAATCAGAAAAAGGAAGTCGTTGAGCAAAATAATCAAATGCCAAAAGTAGTGCCAAACGATTTCGATTTCATGGTTCGTTTCGGCTATGGTGAGGTTACTAAGAATGAAATTAATACCTATCAAGATACGGTTACAAAAGATTTGATAATGAAAGGAACTGCAAAAGCAAACATAACTTTCACCACAGAAGAGATCCGCAGCATTTATGAAAAAATGAGAGAGATTAATGTCTTTGGAATGAAAGAGTTAGTACCAACTAACATGAATTGTTCTAGTATCCCCTATAATGAAGAAAGTTGGAAAATTAGTGTGGCTGGAGAAATAAAAACAATTACTTGGTCAGATAAAAATTGTGACGTAACGAGTGATGCAAAGAAACTATTGGAATTACGGACATTCATCCAACAAATAGTTGCGGGTAAGGATGCATATAAACAATTACCAAAAGCAGAGGGGGGGTATGAATAAAGATTAGAAATTCAAATGGATAATACAATTCCACTAACGGATACTTTAGTGGAGGAGCGACTTATCAAATCTTCATTCAGTTTAGCGTTATTAAGCAAAATGAACAGTCTTTCAAGGTGAAGGGAGATGTGAGCTGATCATGAAAAAGAAGTTGGTACTTGTAATAACTCTGGCTTTATGCGTAGGGACTTTGGGTTGGGAGAAGTACTCAGCCTTTGCCATGTCAACCGAGATGAACACGCCGAAAGAAAACACTATTACCTTGTTTGAAAACACAACCCTGCTCAGTGATAACGGGACTACGCTCGGGATACTGGCTCCCCAAACGGTTACAATACTTAATACAAGCCAAAGAAGAGTAGGGCATGGGGAAGGGTATTTAGTGCCTATCTACCAGATCTCTACTTGGGTCGGTAAGGCGTGGATTATGCCATTCAATGCGGCGCTTGGAGAGCAAGTTCCGTCCCAAGCGAATCTTGAATTATTCGGTGTTGAGCCGATATACTTCGATCCGGGCCTTACTAAGCCGACTTGGATTCAATTAGCCCCACAAACCGTCAAAGTCAAGTCGAAATGGGGAGACCGTTATCTGATCGAAACGCAGAACGGCGATAGGTGGATCGCTCCACGCTACGAATCGTTGTACGGTGTGGAGGAGGTAAGGCGTGAGGTTCAACTCCAAAGTGAGACAAAGTTGCTTCGTTCCCCCTCTGGCTTGGAAACAGGTGCAGCGTTGAGCCCCCAAAAAGTAAAAGTGAATGAGGTGTGGCGCGATTGGTATCGCACCGAATCGTGGCTCGGGCCAGTCTGGTTAAATCTTCCTGAGATGGATACGGCTGTCGGGCAGTCAAAATAACGAACGAGTTTTTGAATGGATAATTTTTGACCTCTAAGCTAACGGGTAACGATAGTTCCATACCGAAAGGGCTGCCGCGTGGCAGTCCTTCGTTCCGTTAACGGGCAGGATTGTTTAATCACTTCACGAATTCTTCAAATGTGGTGTATTTGCAAAGTACGTAATAACACGTTATCAGAAACCAGCCAAGAACATAGAAAATCATTTAAGGAGATAAAAACTAATGAATAAATCAAAAGATGAGATTATACAAGACTTCAGAAGCCTAGGATGTGAAGAACCTGAACGATGGACAGAAAGTGAATTTAGTGATGATGAATGTGCTCAGTTAGCTGCTTATAGATTTTTAAGACCACTTCAAAGCTCATTAGATATTTATTCACAACAATATCAAACATGGATTCAAAATATTGAAAGTTCCAATCACCAAAATAAACTTAGTCGGATATTAAAGAAGATGATAGAAGCTGGAATTAAACCTAAGGAAATAGGCTACTTTGCATATCAGATAGCTAGTCAAGCGTATAATGAAGTCTTAAATCGGATTGAAGATCCAACAGGCGGAGATTTTGATTTGAACCATCAAGGGAAGGTACTTCCGAGCTGGGTCCTAATGGAATTAAAAGATGAAGAGGAAAGAGAATTTACAGGAAGAATTATAGCTGGATTGAATGAGCAATTTCCTTTAAGGCATATGGAATGAATAATCGTAAGGGATTTGAATGTAAATTCATGAGGCGGCTGGCATCTGATAACAGTATTCACGCTTCGGGCTAGCGCCCTCGGTCTGCCCGAGGCATTTCAGTGAATAAGAGTCAGGCAGACGACCTTGTACCACCTAACCGCATCGCATCATTACGCTAACGCAGAACGATAGTTCAAGGCGGTATATTAGAATCAACTCACGAATGTCGCGGAGGGTTCCGAATGGACATTGAATGGATTAATGAGAGTTACAAGGAAGCAAGTAAAATAATTGACTCTACTCGGGAAGCTTATGAATGGGCAGATTCACTGCATTCTGATTAATGTTAATACTTCTCAGGATTTAGTGGATGGAAAGTTGATTCATAAGAATTGGATAACACCGTGTAACGAGTAATCTAACGGATAGCGCTACTTAAGGATTGGTTCGTGGCAGATGAAGAAGTTACGTTATTGCAAAGTGAGGTAATTAACAGTGGGAAGTTATGTATTTCCAGAGTTTATATTTTTAAGACCAGTGTTTGTTACATTTATTTTAGCATTACTTGTAGTGATGGTTATTGTTGTTTTCCAAAAGAAGAAATTATTAAATCTATTTTCAGTTTTGTTCATATCAAGCATCTGTTGTTCTGTATCTGCATTAACCATTTATGCAAGTGGCTACATTGTAGATGAATACAATTTGGGCGGAGATGAAATCTCATTTTTTATGTTTTTAGCTATTGTAGCTTTATCAATCCTAAATATATTAATCTATTTGTCTAAAAATAATCGTAGGTATGAAAATGGAACTTAAACCTTCTAAAAATATGCCGTATGAAATGTCTTTGTATGAGCAATAAAGATTATTGAACAAACGGATAACTATAGTCGGATTAGCCGCTGTGGGGAGGAGAATAAGTAATGTCGTTAAGATGCTCTTGGTGTATGAAAAACATTAAAGAAGACAAACCTTGTTTTGGTCTAAATGTTAAATTTAAAGAAGGTATAGATATTAATGAAGATGAAGGAAAGATTATTTCATTAAACTTAACGAGTAGAAATACAAGTGTACCATTTATTGTTGTAGCAATTGGGTCAGAAGCTAAACAACAAGGTATCGATGGGATTTTTGCAATATGTAGTGAGAAATGTGGAACCAAAATGAAAAGTACATTAGATAAAGAAATCGATTTATTTTCAAGTTACTCAACAATATTGAGTGAACTTATGTGATAAATAAAGAAGATTTTTAGTAACTCAAAGAGGATATAAATCGAGTCTTATGGTGCACCACACATTGGAGCATTTCAGCGACGAGAATCTCGGCATCCCTGCTGCGCTAACGAGGAACGATAGTTCAATTACAAAATAATGAGGCAGCAGACAACTTAGGTCTGGCAGACTTCTCAGTTAACAGAGGAGGGTAACATGTTTTCCTGGATAAAAGAAATCCACAAAGAAGATGTATTCGGAAATGACGATGAAAACGCAATACCAATCCATGTACCTTTTAAAATTGAAAAGTTGGAAGCAAAAGATTCTGTTTATAATATGACTGTCTTTGCTCAATTTCTTAATGCATCCAGTGTCCTATTGCCAGGGAATACATCCGTCCAACTAGAGTCTGAGAATGAAGAGATCCATAATTTGATTCTAAAGGAATTAGTTCCTCACTATGAGAAAGTTAAAATTGTTATAATTGATAATCGGATAAGTACCATAATGATGGAACAGTTGAAGAATGACTCCGTAGAGTTATTTAGATCTATGGAGCAAAGCGGCGAACTGTCTCCTTTAATAATGGACTTTTATCGAAGTAGTGAAAGGAACTTGCTTGGTCCTCATAAGATGAGAAGAACTTGCAGGTATTTTAATGTATTATTTGATAAGTTGGAACCTATGAACTTAACTGGAACAGATTCTCTGATGAAATGGATCGAAGATGGGTATAAACAACCGAATGAAAGACTAGCTTTATCACCTACTGGATGGGTATTAGAGGACGAATTACAAAAGTCAGTCTTGCTTCGCTTCTTTGCATCATTCTGTCCTAGTCTTCTCTTAGTAGTAGATGCAGATGATTTGAAAATAGTCGGAGTTGATATCTTAAAAAAGCAAATGAAAGCATTCAACTAATGACGGAGAACGATATTTCGAATGTGAACTTTTCTTCTAAACTTGAATAAGACCAATGGAGGCTAAGTGTGAAAATTAAATTTGTAGCACTCTTACTCTTATTTACAATCTTTATTGCTTTGACTGGATGTTATAACAATTCCAAGGAGAAAACCCCACGGGAACTGACTGCTCAATCGGTGTCAGAACTGATAACTATTGAAAATGTTGAATCGTTACAAGTTGTTGGCGGCTTACCAGGTGCAAAGGGTTCTCCATTATTTCAAAAAAACGATGCAAAGGGTAAGGATATTATTACAAAAATTATAGGCTGGTTATCTTCTGCAAAGCCCGTAAATGATCAAACAGAAACACAATATGGGAAGCATGGTTATCCGATGGTTATAGAAATAAATAAAAATGACGGTAGGACTACATATATTGAGCTTGCATACAATTGTGTTTCTAAAACAAATCCAGATGGGAGTGGTACAAAGACATGCACTGCTGCTGAAGGAGAAGTCTTTATTTACAATGAGTTAATAAAAACACGTGTTAACTCTCCAAGACTGTACGAATGGCTTAATGAAGGCTGGATAAAAGAAGAATAGTTTGACTATTATAATCTATTCGGGAGATTGTACAAATCGCTAAACTATCGTAAGAACGATAGTTTAGCGATCAGGGAGCAGTTTGCCACCGCGGCAGCTGCTCCTTCTGTCGTTAAGATATCGGGCAGTTTTCTTCAATAAAATACCTGATGAAAAGTATTTATTTACCTGTGGTTATGCAAGAAAAATAGTGTTTCACTATATAAGCATATGCTAAATAATCACGGTAGAGAAACGAGGCAAATATAATTGATTGAATGGTTCTATAAAATTAAAAAGGAAATCCACGGTCCTTTTACTGTGGAGGAATTGATGGAACTAATAAGGGCAGGGCGCATTACGAAAAGTACTCTTGTAAGGAAACATAAGTTTGGGGAATGGTTAGCGGCCGAAATATATACGGAATTTGAATGGAATGAAGAAAAAACGAAGGTTAGACCATGGCTCCGTTTATGGGCTAGATATTTGGATTCTTTATTGTTTGTGTATTTAATTCAATTACTGGATCGATCGTCCGTGCCTTTTGTTTCTCCAATTATAGATTGGATCATGTATGGGCCATTTATAATACCAGGGACAGAGGAGTACGTAATGACAACTATTCTTTTGCTGGTCTGGATACCTCTCGAATCTCTGCTTCTGTCGCTAGTGGGAACAACACCTGGCAAATTTTTATTTGGTGTAAAGGTGAGGAATCCAGATGGCGCTAGGCTTTCTTTACGTCAAGCTTGCAAGAGGAGCTTTCTTGTCTGGTGGCGTGGTGAGGCCGCTGGCATTCCAGTAATCTACCTATTTACGCACGCGTCTGCCTATCAAACATTGAAGAATAAACTACGACAGACTACATGGGACCGTGAAATGAATATTATCATATCGCATCGGCCTACTTCCATTTGGCTCGAAGCTATATATTATGTTATAGTTGCTGGTCTTGTGTACTATTCGTTTTTTGGTTAACATCCAGAGAAAGTGTAGCTGCCGAAATGTACCGGCAGTCTCGTTGCGCTAACGGGCAGGATAACACAATAACTTCGGGGGTTGTGCGTTTTAGGGTAACTTTCAATAGCAAAGTTTTATTATCATAATATGTATAATTAATAATCTTCGAGTAAATGTCAGGGTACTATCTCATTTTATTTACCGTATTATTAGAGAGAGAACATTAATGGGAGGAATATTGCTATGGCAATTTCTATTGATGATATATTAAGGATAAGAAGACCAGCTTTGCTTTTTCCTTTTTCAGTATCTTCAGATGGTCGATGGTTAGCCCTAACAATGGAAGGCAAAACACCCAGCAAATCATTAAAGGGGGTCTCATCTGAAGTCGCTGGAAAAGCACAATTTGTATATGATTTACAAAATAAACGAGAATATACTATTCTTCCACAAACAACAAGCAGTTGGTCCGGAGTTTGGTCTCCCAACAAAAATACATTAGCCTTTTATTGCGATGCTGACGGCGAGGCTGGACTGTGGGTATGGTATCCGGATAGGGAACCTTTTCGTATATCTAAAGAGGTAATTCGACCATTTTTCGGGAATGAATCCCCGATTTGGACTCCTGATGGTCTATATTTAATCGTTAAGGTAATGCCTGATGAAGAAGTGGATGACTCGATTTTCGAAGTATTTCCAGAGAATACATCTGAAATAAAAGAGCCTGTTACAGCATATAGTTCTGTGGATAAAACAGAAAGTGCCATTACCACTGTATCTTGGGTAAATCGTTACCGGGCAGACATCGTTCGGATTGATTCTGTAACAGGGGAATCATTTCAACTTGCAAAAGGATTTAATATTCTTGGCATGTACCTTTCTCCCGATGGCTCTCATTTAGCGTTTACAAACGTAAGTCCGAATTATATTTTTGAACTTTGGGTTACTCCTGTATTACCAACGGGATATTTCGAGCCAAAATGTATTGCTAAAGAAATTAGAATGGATGGACCATCCTATTCTTGGCTTGATAATGACACTCTTTTATATTCGGACGACGGAATATTATGGGTGGCAGATATCACAGGGCAACGTTCTACATATCCTTTATCCACCAATGAATCTGTTTCATACCATTCGCCATTCGAGCCACCATTGGCATTAGAAGGAGGGGATGTTCTTTTAGTGTCAACAGGACGGTTATGGCGGTATATTCATAAATTTAGGGATATCGTTGAAGTTGTTCCAAATTGGAATCGCGAAGTTATTGCAATACTACCTTTATCTCAGCGGATAGATGATGGGCAATCGGTGGTGGTTCAAACACGCGAACCAAATGAGATGTTAAGCGGTTTTTATAGAGTTTTTGTAACCAGTGGTAAAATAGAACTATTATGTGAAGAACCACGTAAACACTCCGAGTGGTTTTGGGGAGCTGCTACATTTTCAAAATCAAGAAACGTTAATAAAATTTTCTATCTTTCAGAATCGACGAATGAACCTCCAGCGTTATATTCAGTAGATGTAGGAACAAAACACACCATCAAGATTTACGACTTCACTCCTGATTTTCCAAAGGACAATCTAGGTACAACAAGATTAATAAAGTGGAAAATTGCTGAACAAACTTTGAGCGGAGTTCTTATGTTACCTCCTAATCATATAAACCCTGCACCAGTTATTATTAGAGTCTATGAGGGATTGCAATCTCAAAACATGAGAAGTTTTGGATGTAACTTTTTTGGAAGTGCAGTAGATAATCATCATTTATTTACAACAAAAGGATATGCTGTATTTTTACCCGATTTACCTATAACTGGTGATGAACCAGCAGAATCCATTACCCAGGGATTAGATGCTGCAAGTAAAGCATTATTGACTCAGCCCGAAATTGATTCAAAAAGAATTGGAATCATTGGACATTCAGAAGGAGGGTATATGAGTCTTGTGGGGATTACCCGTTTAAAGCAGTTTCGTGCAGCGGTAATTTCTGCCGGGTATAGCAACCTAATTAGTTTTGCCACGCATTTCAATCCGCAAGCCCTCGGTAGATTTCATGATAGGATGGAAAGTAAGCTGCAATGTACCATTTGGGAAAATCAGGACCGGTATATTCGTAATTCTCCTATCTTTGAATTTGACCGTATTGAGACTCCGGTAGTCATTTTTCAAGGAACAAGCGACCCACTGTGTTTCGCTCAAGCAGGTCCAATGTTTTCAGCATTAAAACAGTTAGGTAAAACAGCGGAATTGGTTTTGTATCAGGGGGAAGACCATTGGCAAGGGACTTGGAAAGAAGAAAATATGAGGGATTACTTGTCTCGTGTACTACAGTGGTTCAATAAATATATCCTAGGATAATAGTTCGCAGTGACAAATGAATCTGTTTGGAGTTGAAATACATTATATTAAGGATAAAGGATACCGAAATAAGAATCCAATATGTTTTATCTCACAAAGGTAAGGCAACAAATACCGGAGTGGGTTAAAAGCTTGTTGAGCTAACGAAGAACGTTTGTTGAATACTCATATAGCGGCAGCTGGTCACCCGATCGGCTGCCGTTGTCTATTGAAGTAACGGGCAGATTAATGCAATAAGACTTAAGAATTAAATTGTAACTTTTGTTTGTAAAGTAACGTCTATTTCTTTAGAGGTGAGAACATGATTAGGAAGTTTTTCTTCATTGTTGTAACTTTAATAATAATCCTTTCAGGTTGTTCTTCAGCCCCAAAAGCCGAGAACCGTATAAATGAATTGGAGTATGGTAAATCAGTACGCTTAAGTTTGGCGTGGAATGACAATATTTACGAGTTGGCTGATGAGTCAATACCAATAGATCAGATTGATAAGAAAATAGGGGTAGTGAATAAACAAGTTAGTCCGTACCCAACCAATAATGGTGAAGTCGGTAGAAATACATCTGAAGGACCTACGATAATTGGGAATGGTGGAGGCAATTTATTTGCAATTAGAGGTGTAAATCAGCAAGAGCAATTAGCCATTGAACTCTCAAAAAATATTTACAAAAAATGCATTTTTTTCACTAAATTACCGTAGATTATTATTTTTTTTGTTCTACTAACAAAGAACTATAGTTCAACTTCGAAATGGCAGCTGCGTGGTAGCCTTTCGCTCCGCTAACGGGCAGAAGAGCGTGGTGGTGGAACGGCTATTAATTATTGCTCCCTATTTGTGATACGGGTCCCCGTAATGTATCTAAGCACAAAGTGCGGTTCGACCACAAAATATACATCAGTATATAAAGACAAAGCCACTCCTGACAATGGAGTGGCTTCTTTGGAGTGAACTTCTATATCATCAACTCCACAATCTTTTAACGTTTGTTAATCTTTCCTTCTCAAATTCTAATTCATATATATCTGGCTTTGACGTACTTTCCCAAAAGCTAAATCCATATTGTTCATCAAAGTAATTCATTATTATGGTCATAATATTTCCATGTGTTCCAACAATAATATTTTTCCCTTCTAAGTCCCTTAATAATTTCTTTATTAATGGAATTGCTCTTTTTTGAGCCTGTTCTGTTGATTCCCCTCCGTCTAAACAAAATTCCTTATCTTGAAAAGACATTTCAATAGCTTGTAGTATTTCGTGTTCTGGCAGTTTGTAATCTAGCCCTTTTATCGGTCTTTCCCTTAATTCATCATACTGTTCAATGACTATTCCTTTTCGGATAGCAAGTTCTTGAACAGTTTGAACGGCTCTTGTATATGTGCTGGAATAAATAGCATCAATATCTTTGTCAGTTAATATGTTAGCAACTTTCATTGAATCATGCATTCCTTTTTCTGATAACCCTCTAGTTCTTTCTTCTCCGAATTTGAAAGGGGATTCAGCGTGTCTTACCATATATATTAAAGTTTTCATAGTACACCGCCTTCTTCTACTATTTGTGCATTATTAAACTTGATGAAGTCAATTCCCAATCTTCTAATAAAGCCCAAGTTATTTCAGGTTGACTATCGTTAGATTTCATTGTACCAATAAAAACATCCGAACTGCCTTTTGAGGTGTTTGAATAATGCTCCAAAATATACTTAGTTGTTGCTGTAACATTCAACGTACCAGTTTCTTCACAATTTACCCAAAAGAGCCTTCCTTCTTCACTATCGACTACATTAGTGTGTTTCACATCTCCGAAATAAACGTATTGGATTCGAATTTCGTTATCTTTTATCCGCAGGACTATGTATTTCAAGTTTAGGTCAGACAAATCATCATTTGTTAGACCAGTTTCTTCTACGATCTCTCTTAAACATGCTTCTTTTGGCATACTGATTTCATGTTGCTCTAGGTGACCCCCAATAGGAATAACCATACCTGAAACGAAACTATTATTATTTGCTTTTTGCATAAACAACATTTGATTTTCATGAAATAGAAACGCTACTGCCATTTGTCGCAACGTAATCATATAATCCCCCTCCATAGCTTTCTACAAATTGTACCATATTTTAGGAGTGCAGTTATTACTTCGTTTCAAATTCTACTTGGGTCGGTCGCTAGAAGTGCTATGCCCATTCTAAGAACAACAAATATGCAAAAAGATGTAAACCACCCCCCCACCTCCACTAGCACCATCAGACCCCCTATTTGGACTTCTAAGGTACGTTTGGATGCTCCGATGATGCTTCGGCTGAAATCCTTCAAGTGTTGCTAGAAGTCCACACAACTCAACGTGTCAAAAAGTATACTTTTTGACATAGGAAATGATAGTAGGAGAACGGCTGTGTGGACTTCTGAACGGATTTGATAGTGATGTGGGAAAGCCTTTGCTTGGGGTTCAAACATGCCTTTGAAGGCTGTCTAGGAGTTCTGATGTTGTAGTTAGAGGTAGGGGGGCTAGTTTTCATCAAAATGAAGTTGTTTGAATGGTGAAAGGGTCATAGCACATCCACCGCTCGACTATGAGTGAAATTTGAAGCGATACGTTAAAGACGTTTGTTCCAGCATATGGTATTATTGGCTAACAGGCAGTATAGCTTAACAAACAAAGGAGATACCCCTCCAATTTCCATAAATGTGAACGAAACATTCTCTACAAACAGAACGTCTATATAAAGCATCTAGAAAAAAGGGGAATATGAAAATGAAAATTCGAATGATAGGAGTTTTATCGGTAGTATTAGTAGCATCTGCAATAGCAGTGGCTAGCGCACAGAGTGCAAATGAGAATAAGATGGATACAGAAGCCGAGTACGATCAGGTACTTGCTTTTCAAAGAGAAGCAGGACCAGTTGTTGAAGGTACTGTTATGAAGTATTTTCATAACGAAGATCAAATTACTGAGACTATTACAGATGCAGAACGATTAAAATATAAGGAACAACTAGATTGGTACTGGGACAATGACAATCTTCAAGTAGTAGTTGTGGTAGTCAAAGAAGATGCGAAAGAAATGAAGGCTATTCGTAAAGAGTTGGAAGAGAAGCTTGGTTCAAAGGTTAAGTTTGTTAAGTCCAAAATCACTCAAACAACTTTAGAAATGTACGCAATGAGTAATGAGTTAACAGAATTTATCTTCTCAACAATGCCAAAAATAATGTACTACCAAGGTGGTTATTATCTTGATAAGCAACGTATTGAAATAAAAGGTGCTTTTACTGATGAGCAAGTTCAAGCTATCTATGCTAAGTTCGATAAGAAACTTGTCAATATAACGAAAGTAGATGCTCCAACAGGAAATAGTGGACCAACAGCATTTTAACAAGGGATTTGTTTTCCTACTGAAACTGATACAGATATTCAATCACGGCGCTAAGCTAACGAGAAGCGTTGTTCAATAAAAGAGAAGTTCTATCCAAAGAAACCACTCCATTGTTTAGGAGTGGCTTTGTCTTTATATATTTGTCTTTATATACTAATGTATATTTTATGGTCAAACTGTACTTTGTGTTTAGATACATTACGGTGAACCGTAGCATAAATGGAAGTCAGGTCATTAAGCTAACGGAAACGATAGTTCAATGAACTGCCTCTAAGATAAGTTCTAAAATCATGTGTTTCTTAAAAAAAGGGGGAGCATTTTGAAAAAAATGAAAAAAGTAATCCTTCTAAGTGCCTTAATATTAATTATTTATTTTGTATTCATTAAAGATAAATTTCCTATTATTGATGAACTACCAAGTGTAATGCAAAATGAATTTGATGTTGTATTAGACGAAAGAACGAATAGAGTGTCTTTAGAAAAAGATGGAGTTTATCAGAGTATTGGTATTTCAATAGATAAAGACAAAACTCTTTTCATCGCTAACAGTGTAGGGAAAAACATAACCAAATTTGCTGTAAATAGAGATAAAAAACAAATCTACATAAGGAAAAATCTTTTCAATTACCAGGAAGGTGATAATGATAAATTTCAACTTATCAATGTACCATTTTCTGAATATCAAGAAATAATCAACGATAATAATGTATGTGTTTATATAGATTATGGTCATGGTCATGAATTAAGAGAATACAACCTAACTAATAGTGAATACAAAACCCTGGAACATACTAACACAACAAAATAGAGCTTTTTCTTACTGAACTAACGGGCAGGATAGTTAGAAAAAGAAACGGATGTTTTCGATGTAAAATAAAAGGTGGTATCATATACATAAATATACAATAAAAGGAGGAAGGTGTTTTAGTGGTGCCTTTTAATGAATCTTCAATGTTCGCTATGTTACCTACGGTCTTGTTAATTTTTTATGGGTTATTCAGTTTACTTGGAATATATAGTCTTTATTTATTCATCAAACTGGCTATTCGAGGAATTGCGGCACTAGATATTTATCTAGATGAAAAGAGAAATAAGCGTTTGTAACTATGCTAACGAGGAACGATAGTTCAATAAAAGAGAAGTTCAATTGACAAACAACCATCGTCAGATTATTGAGGATGGTTTTCATCATGCCTGCGAGTTACATTAATACTATCTCTGATGTTTTCACCTTCTCCTGACACTTAAACAACAAAATGGTGGTGAATGGTATCATTCTTTTTATATCTCCATATACTAGACCAGTCAGTTCTATTTCCTTTTTCTTCACAAATGGAATAATACATACAAAGCGTTATAGGTGGGATTATATGAAATTACATTGCTTAGTGATTGTTGTTTTAATGTTTAATTTGCCTAATTCGGTTATATCTGCAAACATCGAAAGTCCTCAAAGATTGAATACTGCTGATGTTGTTTCAATTCAAATTAGCAAGGGTTTACATGGAAAATACACAAAAACATATAAGGCTAAGAGGTTTTGGGAAAAGAACAAAATAACCAATGTAGTTAATTGGATAAATATTGCCACAGAAAATAACATAGAGAACGATACAGTTGTGTATGGCTATCCAGACTTTTTGCGAATTGATTTTAAAAATGGCGAGAATATCTATATTTCATATGCCCAAAAGTGTGAAGTAAGGAGAAATGTTGATTCAACAGAATACACTTGTAAGCGAATTGACGATTACATCACATACAAGCAGGGCGAAGAAACAAAGACATTATATTCTAAACAATTATTTGATTGGATGAAATCAATTTGAGAAAGCGGACAGACACGTGTTAATCATTAGAAATAAATTAGATAATGCGTTACAAGAATAATCCACACGATGGTGCTTTTCTTATGCTCATCAGAGCGTCTAGGATGCTTCGTATCGTAGCAAATAAAGCATAATCTATAATCCAAACTAAGTTGAATCTTATGAAGACTATATTGATAAGCTTTTCATGATTCTCTTCTTGCTGTTTTTGTTGGTGGAATAACTGTTTATCTTCTTAATAACCCTATAGTTGACCCTACTCCACATCCGACATTTTAGATAAAACATGGATTCGATTCAACTGCCATGAAAGAACGGGTTAACTTTCATGTTCTGTGGTGCATTGCAAAAGATGCATGGATGGCTAAAGGGCAGGATAGCAGAAAATGTGCGAAAAAGACGCTACTGGAGCGCCTATCATCTTTTTCGTTCTTTTGCTTTTTGTTTTTGCTTTGAATCATTAAGCTAACGGATAACGATAGTTCAGCGCAAACATAATGAGGCCGCCGCGGGATTGAACTGGCGGCCTTTTCCCACGCTAAACGGGCAGATTTGCTTAATAAATAATTTCCGATTTATGGTAAAATAAATAGTGTAGTTTTCGCAAAAAACACTCAAGGTGCTTTCTTCGTGAGAGGCATAATGTAGAATGGCTCGTACTAAGTATCAATTATGGTTAGACCCCATGTACTCGGAGGAAGTTAGGACAACGAGCTGAATAGGGTCCTTCCTTTTTTGTGTAAATAAAATGAACCTTCTAGTTTTGGCAAATAACGAGTGCTTCAAAATATTAGGAGGTGTAATAAATGAAGAAAGTTCTTATGTGGTTGATACTTTGCATGAGTATTATTACTAGTTGCTCTGAAAAAAATGAACCAAAAAGTATAGAGTTAAATGAGGTCTCTAAGACCAATTTAGCTAATTTCAAAATATCATTTACCCCAGTTTTTAATGCATCAGTAAAAAAATGGACATATGATTTAAGTATAATAAATATGAGTGAAATTACATTAGAGAATGTTGAAGTATATTTAGGATCATTCTATTCTAAGGCAAAAGTAATGGAGCCTAATGGAATGATAAGAGATAGTGGTCAATGGATACCTGATAACGATAAACAAGCAACACTTAAAATAAAGTGGTTCGAAAATGGTCAAATGAAAACTGGAGAAATTCTTTTTGAAATATGGCATATTAAGTAACATAAAAGAAAGTGCTTCTGCACGACGTTACCGGCGCATGAAATATTGTTAAAGTGCAGGAATAGAAATGTCATCCTTTTGTTGAGGATGATTGAACTAACGGATAACGATAGCACCATGACAACAGGCTGCCAGCATTATTGGCAGCCTGTACAGGTAACGTCCAGTTTAACGCAACAAATTATTACCAGAGATCCGTCTAATAAAGTGGGTAGGATAAAGACTTTTTTTTACTAGAAGGAGTGAAATATTGAAAAAGTTAGTTTTAGGCGTAGCCTTAACACTTGCCGTATGTGTATTTAGTGGTTGTAGTGCTTCGTCTGAAGCTGAAAAGGGGAATTACATTATTGCAAAGGAAGAGCAAAGAATCTTAGTGGCGAAGCAAATTTCTAAGAAGGATGCAGAAAGTAAGACCTTTGCTACCTTCAAAAAGAGTAATATCGAATTAGTCTATTATATTGTAGAAGATTCCCAACTCTACAACGAGCTTAGGGTAGGTGAAAAAGTTAATGTAACTCCTAAAACAAATGACAAAGGCGAATATATTGTAATGCAATCCGATCCCCCTCAAATTGTAGCTAGTGAAATAGAAAGACAAAAGGATTGATTAGGTTATTATGAACGAGAACCATAATAATAATAATCGTATCGTCGTTAAGCTAACGGGCACTACAGGAGGTATTTTAATGCGACAAATCAACGTTAGTGGATATTTTCGAAACAAAGACAACCATTAAAACGTCTAAGAAGTATAATTGGAATAATAAGGAATCAAATTTGTTCTTTCTTAAGTACACAGTAGAAAAGGATGTGTTCTGGGTGTCACGGATCTGGTTAATTTTAGTCCTCATATCGAGTATATCCGGAGTACTGTTTGTCACAGGATGCAAAAATACTCCGAGCACAGCACCATCAGCAACTTATACACCAAATGGAATGACCACTCCTACTCCCGGTTCCTCATCTGAGGTAATGAGCCCATCTACGCCTACTAGCATATCTAATACTTCTGAACCTCCCGTTAAAAATGAACAAAAGGTATCTTCGTTAGCTTCAAAAAACCTTGAAATAACTTTGGCTAGCACAAAGGAAGGATTTCGTATTGATCACGACGAAACATTTGGATTTTATGTGATGCAAACATTACCTACGCCACGAGGTGATGCTGTTTTACATGTTGTCAGAAGGATGGATCAGAGTACAGCGAATGACGCATGGTTTCGTAAAGACCTAGTACTTATTAAACCAGAAACGAAAGAAGTTCAAATCTACACCTTAATGAATGGATATACAACGGATTCATATTCTACAGATTCTATAACCCAAGTTCTCGGCTTTATAGATCAAGAACATATTATTTATGCCGCGATTCATGGAGATCAGGATACACCAACAACCTACAATATTGAAAAAATGAATGTATATAGCGGGGAAATGGAAGTGCTTTTTAATAATCAGCCGGACAATGTGTCTCCCGACTTTTATATGCCGGGCTGGTTAAACGATAAAAAAGAAAAGCTTGTCATAAACAGCTTCAAGGAAGGAACTACATGGGTGTTCGAACTATTAAATCATAATGTAATTAAACTGGAAGAGAAGTTCAAAAATACATGGCCTCAATTTGCATTGTTCCCATCACCGGACGGCAATTTATTCTGGTATCACGGAAAACTATACAACCTTCAAGGCCAATTGATCTATGCCCCGAATTCGTTGGGTAGAATTGAGCTTGGTTTATACTGGAGTCCCGATAGTCGCTATACAGTTCGTCATTTTGCAAACGATGATAAACCAGAAAATCTTTTATCTGGCGGAGAAAACGGCATTTTAACACCGCAAAGCCTAACCATAAATGATCGGACCGGGAAAATAGTTCAGCAGGTTGAAACAAATGACCCTAAGGTTCATCTCGAGCTAGTAGGCTGGATTTCTGAACAACAAGCAGCAGTTATTCAATATTATGAAATCGATCGAAGCCGGCCAGAAGATGACCAAAAAACGAAGGTTAACTATAAATTAATGAACCTTTTAACGGGAGTTCAGAAGACACTGAGCCCTACTAAGCTGGAGGATCTAACATCATCAACCAAATCCAGAGTAAGAACTTATTCTTGCTGCACCGCTCCAGAAATTCCTTTTTTTGTGGATACTAACAATAGTACTTTTTGGCGTTCAGAAGATCGGGCGATCTATCTCGGTCAGTTCACTAGCGGAGAACATGTATGGAATGTGGTAGATCATCGCCATGCTATGACGAAAATTTATGTTTTCTCGCCATTAACTAAAAAGATAAGAACGCTAGAAGATAAAAAGACTATATCGGACATCAGATTATTTTTAAAAAGTTGGGTTTTTGATACTGGCAATTTAACTTATCAAAAATTGGAAATGAAGTAAAGCAAAAATAGTTTGAATGCGTCCAGCAGCTAAAGGAGACTATCAGAATGAAAAACGTTATCCCGCTGGGGATATTATTGCTCGTCCTTATGCTCATAGGATGTGGGGACAGGGGAAATGGTGTATATACGTCTGTATCGTCCATTCCCCCAATACCTGAAGCATCTGAGTCTCCTCCCAGCTCAACGCCAGTATCGTCTCCGCCAGCTACAGAGGCAAACTTAGCGAAAGAAGATGACTCAATTAGAGCAATAGGTACGCATTCGGAGGGGCGACTACTCGTCAAACCTACAAACAAAGCGAGCGTAGCCCCTTTGGGGGCACCTAGCTGTTATGGGGTGCAGACTGATCTACGTTGGTTAGGAGACTATGAGGTGGTATGGGAATCCAAATCTGAGGGAATTGCAACCCAAATTAGTACATTCCCAATTGACTTCGAAATTGTACAACAAAATGATTCACCAGTCATCATGCAGCCATTTACCCTTGAAGATATGGATATATTTGCTTATGTTCCTCGTTACACCGATTGTCATGGTCTCGAAACTTACCTTTTCGGAGTTAGTAATGGGAAGGCTTTTCCGATATCGCTTGAGATAAAACCTGGAGTGAATTGGGCTTCTATAAGCCAATTGCCGCACCATCCATTCAAAGTTGCCAACGGAGAATTTATCGTGACTGGCGGTTATGGGGCGGGACAGGATTTCATTAACGTCTATCACTTCAGATATGATCCAAAGGAAAAGTCAATGATTCTGAAAAGTACAAACCAAGTGAAGCCTAACGATATATAACTACTGCGGAGAAATCCTATTCCTGAGCTAACGGCGAACGATAGTGGAGGAGCTTGATAATGGCAGCTCCTTTTTTTTGTTCATTAAAGTAACTGGCAGGTTTGTTTAAGAAGAAGGAAAAAAATAATAAGAGTTTAATGTATTATATTAAAAGAATGATTCGTGTAAAGATGAAAGTATAATTCCTAATGTAAGAAATGGAGGGTACCACTCATGTCTCAAGTAACTCTGAAAAAAATAACTTCTGAAAACTAGCGAGAAGCAATTGGACTTTCTGTAAATGTTGAGCAGCAAAAGTTTGTAGCCGCTGTCACACCTCCTGTTGCAATTGCTCTTGCCAAGGCGTACATCAGACCAGACGGCAAGATGGTCGATCCTTATGGGGTATACCAGCAGAATATCATGGTGGGTTTCTTCAATCTGCACTATACACCTGATAGCAAAGAAGACTATTGGCTTTTTCATTTTTTTATTGATAAAAGGTTTCAAAGAAGGGGATTAGGGTCTGCTGCGATAGACGTGTTGATTAAGCACATCAAAGACACCCATCTTTTTTGCCATCGCATTCGCTTGACTGTACATCCTGAAAACGATGCAGGCAAAAAATTCTACACGAGGCTTGGATTTACCGATGAGAATATTCTTACATACGGTGAACCGACATACTCCATTTATATTTAGGCGTATCTTGTTCAACTTACGGATACGATAGTTAAACATCTGAAGGGCTGCCGCGTTTAGGTAGCCCTTCACTCCGCTAACGGGCAGTAGAACGTGGTGGAACGACTATTTATCATCGCTCCTTTTGTGATACGGGTCACCGTAATGTATCTAAGCACAAAGTACAGTTTGACCACAAAATATACATCAGTATATAAAGACAAAGCCACTCCTGACAATGGAGTGGTTTCTTTGTATAGAACTTCTTTTTATTTAGTTGCATGTAAATACTCCTGTGGTTCATTATCGAATCCATCCCAGAATATCCATAGTCTTTGGCAGTCAGGACATTTGAAAAAACTTTGCATCTTCGTGTACAGTTCTTCGCTATCTATCTGTGCGTCATACTTATCATAATCAACGTCAGAGATGAATTTGTACTCGATCTTGCAAGGAATATCACCGTACCTCAGTACATTACCGCAAGTACACAGCATCTTTGGCATTTGTAAATGTCACCTACTTATGCGGAATCCATGTTTTGTTTAATCAGTTCAACGTTGTCCTTTCTTCCATAAAACCTTTCAATTTCAAGGGCAAGCCTTTTTGTTTCTTTACCCATGTATTTCAACGCTTGTTTCAGAATGGTAAAATCATCACCAATTCGTGCCATTATTGTTGTTGATACTACATTCCTCACTTCTATATCATCACAACTAGCCATTTCTTCAATGAATCCAAATACGTTCAATATGAATTGTGTATCTTTTTCGCTTTTTCCATCAACTAAAAGATTAATTAAAAATGGGTTTAATATATTACCAAAAGCTACGTGAGGAGGAATTTCCCCTTCTTCCTTCCACAATTCATCAAGTTCATTACTATAAGTTTGTTGTAGTTGAGGTATTACTTTGAGCATCTCTTGGACAATATTTTCATAATGCAGTTTCAAAAAAACTCACCTTCTTTCATCATTTTGTTATCAGCGGTTGGATTTAACGCTAATATCACCTCCATTATTGTACCATATATTGGGATTAATATAATGTCGTTTCGCTCCAAATTTCACTCATAGTCGAGCGGTGGAAGTGCTATACCTCTTTCGCTATTCAAACAACTTCATTTCGATGTAAACCACCCCCCACCTATAACTAAATATCAACATCAGAACTCCTAGACAGCCTTCTAAGGCATGTTTGCATCCCACCCAAAGGCATTCCCGCACTCCTATCGCCGTTCTCCTACTATCTTTATCTTTGTCAAAAAGTATACTTTTAGGGAGAGAAACGAATTAAATATATATGCATGTGTCATAAATTTCGCCTAGCATTTCTGAAATATTTCAAAATTGATTTACCACCATTTGAAATATGAAATCAGACAGCTGAACTACGAAACAATCGGATATATTACGGTGAACCGTAGCATAAATGGAAGTCAGGTCATTAAGCTAACGCAGAACGATAGCTCAACACAAAGCGTCTACCGCAGGGTAGCCGTCATCGTGCTAACGCGCAGAAGATCTTAATATTCCATGACTTTTGAATTAGGATATCTCTATTTAAAAAGGAGTACTAGGCTAATGTTTGTATGAAAACACGGCAAAATGTGTTCCGTTTTTTGCACATAATATACACATTACTAACTAACAGAAAACAGAGCTTGCATTTCTTAATAAAGTTTTGCTTTACACATCTGTCTGATGTGTAAAATAATCATAATGTCGAGTTATCGAAGGTAATTTTATGTTATCACCGAAATATTTCATCGTATCCAATAACTAACAATCTTATTGTTTATTATAGATAAGACAAGGGAGTAAACCGTTTTGAACAAATCTGCTATCGTAATATTCATTTGTGCTGCTGCTTTTGTCACTCTATTGACCACCAACTGGAGATTGCACGCAGCAACCGTTATCGAGCCTGGCCTCATAGAGAATCAAGAGATCCAAAGTGCAGTTAAACAAGAGTTAAGAATTCCGGTAAACTCAGTTTTGACCGAGCAAAACCTCGCGGCTGTAAAGAAACTTCGACTTGAGGGGAAACAGATTAGAACTATAGCAGGCGTGGAGAAATTGCCTAATCTTGAATCATTGTCATTGCAATACACATCTGTCCAAGACTTAACCCCAATCGCAAACTTAAATGGGCTTAAAAATTTGTTTATCACCAATAGCGATATTCGAGATATATCGCCTTTATCGCAACTGGACAATTTACAGTGGCTAGATTTATCAGGAAATGAAATCGAGAGCATCGAGTCTCTTTCCAAGCTCCGGGACTTACGTTCTGTCACTCTCGACAACAATCGAATTTTCGATTTTAAGCCACTTCTTAATTCTCCGAAATTATATATCGTCTCTTTGAAAATGAATCCGGTTGTTGACCTTACTTTTCTCAAACAAATTCCTATTCTACAAGCAGTCTATTTGAACGGCGTGCAAGTAATCAACTATGAAGTCTTAAAAGATATCAGGTCACTACATTACGTTATGATCAGTCCCGAGCAATATGATACAGAACTTCTCCTATGGCAGGAGTTGGCAGGAAATCAGGTCGATGTTGCGGTGATGCATAGTTCCAATACGCGTCTCGAAATAGATCATAAGTGGGTTCCAGCTGAGGGAAGCTATGCTCCTTTTGTTCGAAATGGGATTGTGTTAGTACCTGTAAGAATCGTTTCCGAGCAGCTTAAGTCTAAAGTAGATTGGGACGGGATTAACAGGGAAGTCAGTATTACACAAGGTAGCCGTATAATTCGGATGTCTATCAATCAGACTCAAGCCGAGATTGACGGTTCCCCCTTCGAACTGGAGGCCTCTCCTGTTATCGTAGACAATGTTACATTTGTACCGGTACGATTTATCGCAGAGGCATTGGGCTTACAAGTAAATTGGAACGAAGCCAAGCATACGGTTATCCTCTTGAGTCAGTCATGAAATAAAGGAACAGTTTTCTACATGGCTTAATAAGGAAATAAATACTTGTACGAAACACTCACGTTTGTGCAGTTGTTACGCTAACGGAAAACGTTACTTCAATAAACTACAAAATGAGGCTGCCGCTGCGAAAACGAGTGGCAGCCTCATTAAGCTATCGGGCAGGATAATGCAATTGGTTGGTCGGTCTTTTGGAGATTCTAACTGAAACGTAAGTAATATTGAAATCATTAGACATCAAAAGAAAAAGCCCTATTGGGCTAGTTGTTAAAATTACAGAATATATACTTTCCAATTTGTTTTACTGGTGTGTATGTTGCAGGTATAGTTGATACTTCAGGATTGTAATAATACAAACAGCCTTCTGTTGGGTCAAATCCGTTAATTGCATTTTGTACTGCATGCTTAGCTGAATCATCAGACGATATTTTCCAAATATTCCCATTACCTACAGATGTGAAATGCCCAGGCTGAAAAATGATTCCGCTAACACTTTTTGGGAAGTTATTGTTCTTTAAACGATTCATAACTACAGCCGCTATTGCCGATTTTGTAATCTGTGATTCATTTTCCCCCTCAGCATTAACAAATGACTCCAATAAATTAAGATCCATATGGGAGAGCAATTGGTTAGGGTTGTTACTCTCCTGGGGAGAAGTTGATTGTGCTGTTTCCAGATTAGATTGGATTTGCGATTGTTCATTTTGATTGTAACTAAAACCAACAAGAGTTAGTGTTCCTGCTATTAGAAGGGGTACCAGAAGCTTTAGCATCATGCATTCACATCCTAAATAGTGTTTTTCACGAATCATAACCATTATTACCAAAAAGTTGGAGAAAAACACAGTTTCACGATGATGAAACCTATAACTAAAGACGTGAATCACAAAGAATAAAAGAAAAAGAAGAAATCAAAGAATAACAGCCAGATCGTTTCACTAACGGAGAACTATAGTTAAACACCGAAAGGGCCGCCATTGGTAGCCCTTCATTACGTTAACGGGTAGTTTAGTGGAAAATGATTCATGTATTCAATCAGAGTGAATACATGCTAAAGTGGAATCGCCTAGAGCACTGTAACGGTCAGTTTAGAGGGGAACAATATGAAAAAACTAATAGAATGGATATTTCCATTAATTCTGGTATCAATAACTACTAGTTGTGATGAGAATGCGGATATTTCAAAAAATACGACTCCACCCAATATGATTGGAAAAATCACCGCTATCGACAACAACGAAGAAAGGTTTCTAATTGTTTCATCTGACAAATTCCTAGATCAAGATAAGAAAACGCCAGAAGCCGCTTGGTATAGCATGTTGGAGAATGCAGATATAGAGTATAAAGGGAAAGCGTTTAAAGCCGAAAACGTAAAAATTGGATCAACTGTTAAGGTGTGGAGCGATGGTAATATGTTATTTACTTACCCTGGAAAAGCTTTTGGTATTCGATTTGAGATTACTGCCATTGATCCTGGTAAAGGTGATATTAGAGGGAGAGTCACAGGTGTAGAGAGAACCGGCGAGGGTGTTAACGAGATTTGGTACGTAAACGTGGATGGGGTAAAATATCGACTGCTTAAATTCACACAAGTATGGAAAAAGGGAGCTCGTTCGAATTTCACTAGCATCAAGGTGGGGAACCAAGTTAAGATTTGGTTCGCCGGGTATGACTTAATAGGTTTTGAGAAGTTCGTGACGCAGGTCGTTATCTCCTAATTAAGATTATTTTTTATAAGGTGTTGTGCGTATTAAATTCATCCAAGATTCAACTAACGCAGAACGATAGTGGAGGAGCATGCCGTGAGACGGCTCCTCTTTTTTCATTGAAGTAACGGGAAGGATGCTTCCAATTTGTGTTAAAATTAAATTGTCAGTGCTGTAACGGGAAGAAGACGGATAAAGAGGTAGGTGATCGCAGTGTTACTTCTAAACGGTATCTCTGGATTTCTTGTCGATGATTTGCCAGAGATCGATTCTTTACAATTCAAAAGACTCTGTTACTCATTGGCAAACTATTCTAACGGGAAGATCCTGTCCTTTGAAGAACCACATGCAACACAAACTATAAAACAGAACTTGGTATACATAACGAAAGCATTATCATTTTGTTAAACTGTTCATATCCCTTCGTAGCGTTCGCTTCTTCAGTAAAATACTTCGAAATTGAATTTATCGATCATTCACTTTCTAATGTTGTATGTGTTTTAAATGACGGATTCAGGGTACTGTCTGTTATCGCATTAAATCAACAATTAGCACTAGATGAAAGAACTCTGACCTTGTTAAACGAAAATAGCCTAAATGAAGCGGAATTAAGCCGAATTTTTCTTTGGAAACCTAAAACCGTCGGAGATGTCATCTTTAATTTTTGGGACTAAAAAAAATAAAGTATTACGCTTACGAAAAACGATAGTTCAATCAAGACATGACGGCAGCCAGCTACAAGATCGGCTGCCGTTGTCCGTTGAACGGGCAGGATAGTGAATTAAGGAGGATTTGACGGACTCCTGACAAAATGCTAACTTTGCTACTATATTTAGCTTGAAACAATAACAGACTTTCGTTTTGCTTTGGATTGACCATATAGGTATAATATGGATAATAGACTAGATGCTAGAAGATTAAATGAAGGGGTCATCCAAAATGACAATGAAGTTCGTGTTGAAAATAGGTATTCCTTTCATGCTCTTGCTGTTCATGTTTTTCTTGGTCTATCAAGCTACCTTGGCGTGGAACCCGTTAGCAATACAAAAGAAAACCGTTGCATTCTTAAATGCAATTAAGACTCAAGAGTATAGGGAAGCTGAAAGACTGTTTGACGGGTCGATAGATAAGAATACCTGGGTGGACGAAATTCAGAAACTGCATGAGAAAGAAGGATTTAAACTCCTGGCATATGAAAATGTAAAAGCCGATTATGACGATGGAACTTTCGGAACAGGGCATGCAGATCTGACTATCGAGGTTGATGGAAAACCGTTGAAAGTTATGGCTATTCTCACATTCAGTTCAAGAGGTAAACCTAAGCAAATTTGTGCTGTTCATCCTTCAGGAACAAAACCCGGTTCAATCTCGGAAATAGTAGTATGGAACCAACTGGTCTGTGGTGCTTCTTTCTAAACATTTTTATTAAATTAACGGAAAACAATAGTTGAGGATTAACGGCGGAAACAGCAGTGAAACGTGTGGTCTAAATCCATACGTTTTTCGTTCGATAAAAGTAAATTATATCCATATAAGAAAAGTTTATGAACCTATAAAAAAAGCCCCTTATCAGGGCCGGTGTGACTTGAACTATTTCTTTCTTAATTTGAAGCATTTGCTTGCTGTTAGTAAAACTGTAAAGTGGAAAATTCGACTTCACTCAAGTTGGGGATAGAAAGCGTTTTGAGATGACGATAGATATACAAAGAATATAGCTGTAGACTGGCTAGATTCTCTTTTGGAGGCGAACAAGTGTTGTAATGATCGGGAACATCAACGTGTAAGCGAAGGCAGCCAGATATGTGCCGCAATACACACACGCTTCAGATGCGCAGGTTATTACGGCCACGATCGGCAGCCAACAACGAACTCAGCTATTGCGCTCAGTCTATAATTGTATTTACAATTAACGCAAACATAACTAATAAGCTGACGTCCCATCAAGTCGGAACACCAGCTTATTAGTTATTCTTGAGTTATGTTATACCCACTAGTTTCTATAATCCTTCCACTTCTTTTTCCAATAGGGAGCAGGATTCCTCATTACGAAGTTAAATACTACCATCGCTACAGCATAAATACCTTCGGCAACAAGTAGCCCATTATCTGACACTTTACCTATTAGCATGCCTAATACTAACGCACCCAATAGGCATTGGCCTACCAAAACTCCCAAAGCTTGTCTCCGACTTTCAAGCCGCTTGACCAGAAAAATGTAACTAAGAATTAATGGAGAAAAGATCCCGATCACAAGGCCAAATACGCCGGTCAGTGCAATAATCGCTGGGAAACCAAATAGGAATACTAACATAGCAAATAACTTTAGACCGCCCTTCATCTCACCACACCTCTCGTATCTTAATAAGAATTACGTACACTACTACCACTATAACAACATCATATACAATAATTTATCGGTTAGATTAGTCGTCATATTAATACAGTATTTGGATAATTACTAAACCTTTTGTGAAATATCAAACCCATGATAAAATAAAGGTTATAGGAGGGGATGCTTGTATGTCTCACTGTGACCGGTGTAAAGGAGAAAATATACATATAACTACTTCAACAGAACGTCCATTTAAGAGGGGCACATTAGTTGTTACTGATGTTCCCGTTCAAAAATGTGATTGTGATGAACAGATTTTAATTGGTGATGGCGCATTGGTAGCGGGTTACGCAAGGCATTTGGTCAAGATGAAAATCATTGGTCAAGTCCACGTCTCTTTGAAAGATCTAAAGCAGAATTTTACACTTCAAGATTTCCTGCCAAAAGTAACCACCACTTAGTCTCGAAGGTGTTAGCAGGTTAATACGAAGATGTTATATTCTGAGTTCTACTTCTTGAAGGTGAGAGTAGCAGTAATCAAACAGAACTGCTAACCATAACGTCTCAAGATTCAACTAACGGGACACGTTTGTTCAATAAACTCACCAATGGGAGGCTGCTGGCATGATCGGCAGCCTCCATTACGTTAACGGGCAGGTTAGCGGGGAAACATTTCATTTTTTAAAATCCATATTGTGGTATTATTCTATGTAGACTTCGAAAAAATAGGGGGGATAAGCTAAATGGCTGTAGAACCGTTTATCTTTCTTTCGTGTATAATATGTTTTTTCGTGCCAATTCTTTTTCGAAGATTTATGATTCTTATTCAAATGATTGTTGGACTTATACTTGTCTACTGTATTATGGTTTTTCATGAAGACACTCAAGTTAAAATCATTTATCTAATAGCTTTCATTTGGGTATTTGGTTCAATTAGTGCAATGAGTATAAAGGTAAAGAAGCCGACGGTGTAGCAAGCTACTCTAATCATAAGAAAAATCCCTTACAATCTAACGGAGAACGATAGCATAATGACAGCAGGATGCCGAATATGGGGAGTGATACAAATTGCACTATCTCAATGATTTATTGGATTTGTTAACTGAACTAAGGAATTTGATCGACTCTCCAAATACTGATGTCACATGGTCACGTTTCGAAACTGTTGAGGATGTTCTAATGACCATAGACACATTCAAACAACAGCTTAAACTTGGAGAAGATATAGCAATATCTGAACTAATAATTTTATTTGGTCCAACTGGATCATTCCAAGAAATATCAATTGATAGTGGTTGGGGTGAAAAATTCCTCAAGCTAGCTGCTCGGTTTGACGAAATTGTTGCTTCTAATGACTAATTTGACGGAAAATGATAGTTCAAAATTATTCGAAATAACGGAGTTGGTTATTTGATAAGTTCGGCAGAGGAGTTTGTTCGACTAAGACTGAGTGATAATCAAGATGAATATCTACGTGCAGCTTGGGATGAAGCTCCTATAGAGGTTTGGTTAGAAATAATTGATAATTATCCAGATATGAGGTTTTGGGTTGCGCAGAACAAAATGGTACCTGCTGAAGTCTTAGAGATTCTTGCTGAGGATCCGTCAGATCGCGTAAGGTTCATGGTCGCT
This sequence comes from Paenibacillus sp. V4I9, assembly GCF_030817295.1. Classification (NCBI taxonomy): domain Bacteria; kingdom Bacillati; phylum Bacillota; class Bacilli; order Caryophanales; family Paenibacillaceae; genus Paenibacillus; species Paenibacillus sp. V4I9. The sequence goes on along the minus strand of NZ_JAUSZE010000001.1, from coordinate 4,113,407 downwards.
TCAAAGAATAAGCTTGCTGAACGGCTTCAACTCAAAATGGCACTAGACAGCGATTCATCTGTGAGGATGAGGATAGTGATGAACAAAAAAGCAACCCATTCAGTATTAATAATTCTTTCGGAAGATAAAGATGAAGAAATTCGTCAAAAGGCTATAGAGAGATTAGCCAGCTTAAGCAAAAAATCATTGAGCAAACGGTGAACTTGATAGTTTAAAATAGGGAGTAGGTCGCCGAGATCGGCAGCTGCTCCCTATTTTGTTGAAGTAGTGGACATTATTGCGACGAGTTTTTAAATAAATGGGATGTTAAAGGAATTTGTTGCACTGAGCTCGAATCCAATACAGCAAACTAGTGTTGGAGGTACATATGAAAAAAATAGCGGTAATAACCGATATTCATGGAAACAGCCCCGCATTAGCGGCAGTGCTTAATGATATTTCTTCTAGGGGGCTTGATCACATTTATTGTTTGGGGGATGTGGTCGGCATTGGACCCGATTCTAATGAAGTCCTTGAAATATTATTGTCACGAACTGATATTTCTTTCGTTGTAGGAAATCATGATGTAGCGGTGATGGCTGCTTTTAATGGCGTGGAAGCTCCCAAAGGGCACCAAAATGAACGTCACCACCACGAATGGTTGGCAGAAAGAATCAACCCTGTATATATTGACGAGATGAGTAAATGGTCAAAACAATTATTCATTAATCATTTCGATAAACAGTTGCTATTCACTCATTATCATCTTAATCAAGATGGTTGGTTTTTGTCTATTGAAAAGAACCCGACGATAGAGAATTTAAATCATATCTACAAAGAATCGGAGAATAAGCTGGTGTGCTTTGGTCATCATCATCTAGTTCACCACTTTATATCAAGCGACAGAGCTTATTTTAATCCTGGTGCATTAGGCTGTTACGATAAACCGCGCGCAAGATACGGCATTGTTACATTAACGGAGAATGCGATCAGCGAAGAGTTAATTGAGGTCCCCTACGAAAATAAAGAGTTTCTCCAATCATATCACCGACTGCAGGTACCTGAACGGGATTTTATCCTAAAAATTTTCCATGGTGGGCAATTAACTTAGAATTGAAAAATTGCACTAACGAGGAAACGATAGTTAAACATCTGAAGGGCTGCCGCGTTTAGGTAGCCCTTCACCCCGCTAACGGGCAGGATAACGGAATGTAGTATGGAATAATTTGTATTAAAGGAGTATTCTATAAAGGGGGATTAACTTGAACCGTCCAATACTAAGAGCAGAAGCAATAGTAATCCGTAAAGATGGATTAGCTGTATTAGTTCAATGTGATAAACAAGAATCATTTTATCGCTTTCCTGGTGGAGATGTTGAATTCGGAGAAACTGCCGCAGAAGCTATTAAAAGAGAATTAATTGAGGAGTTTGATTTACAATCGGAAATTGGGTCACTTGCGTGTCTTAATGAAAGCATTGTTGAGTATGACGGCAAAAAGAGACATGATTGCACTATCTTACATTGGGGTTCAATTAATGATGCTCAAATTCATGAAAATTTAAATCATAACGAGCGAGAAGAAATAAAATTAACTTGGCGTACCTTCGAGCAATTGAAACAAAAACCGTTGTATCCAGAAGGTATATTGGATTTTCTTTTAGATAGAGTGGTAACAGTATCCCATTTAGTTATAAGAAAAAGCTATGATGAATAAAAGTGAGTCCTATCCTGGTTCAACTAACGGAGAATTTTAGTTCAACAATAGGAGCAGTATGCCGCGGGCAGCTGCTCCTTTATTTTTAAAGAGCGGAATAGCATAACAACACAAATGACAAACTAGGTAAGGAAATTATAGGGAAAGACTTTAAGAAGAAGGGTTGTTTGCTTCGATGAAAAAATGGTGGTTGGCACTCACTTTTACATTTATAATGCTTTTATCAATTGTTCCTGTTACTTTTGCCATAACCCCTAGTTCGAATAAAGCTGAGTCAAAACAAATAGCTATTGCGACTTTATCGGAAGCGAAAGCCACTCTTTATGCAACAAACAGAGAAGGTTATTATGAGAAATTTAAATTACAAATGAATGGATTTACTCGTTATTTTCCTGATTGGAAAAACGTAGATAACCCTACATACGCCCCCAGGTTATTTTTCAACGACATAAATCATGATGGTAAAAAAGAACTCGTTATCGTATTAACAAAGGACTATGGCACAGGAGTATTGAATAATGAGGTTCATGTGTTTCAAACAATCCAGACTAACATAGATGAAAGTTATGAAGAAGTGCTAGTGGACAACCCAATTTCAATAATATTAAAGAACGTCAAAACAAGATTAACAGCGCATGTAGCAGAAATAATCATCGGGGACAAGAAAATGACAGAAAATATTGATAGATTTCAAATAAACCCAAAGAACCTATTTCCTGATATTGCTTTTGGTAATATTGTTAAATTTAGTGTTATTGACAATCAATTAATGGCTTCTATTCCAGGACAAATATCACCAGGGACCTTCATAGGTTCGATTGTGATTATTTATGAATACAAGGATAACATGTATCAAGCAAAGAAAGTGAAGTACGGCAATGTAGCCTGGTCTTTTTAAACTACCCTGAAAGTAACGATCAATATGTGAATTTTCATTATTCCGTGGTGCACCGTGAGGGGCATGGTTGGCTAACGAGGAACGATAGTTGAGGAGCTTGCTTTTGAAGCTGCTCCTTTTTGAATTTCGTTGAATTAACGAGCGATTAACTCGGTAATGTTTATGATACAATCTGTCTATTAAGCATTTTCTAGGGGGTTCATTATGACCAATCGTTTTCAAGGAAGCCTTATTGGATTAGCAATTGGCGATGCCATCGGTACGACCGTCGAGTTTAAGGAACCCGGGACATTTTCGAAAGTCACAGAAATGATTGGCGGAGGTGTATTCGAACTACCGAAAGGTGGCTGGACCGACGACACCTCCATGGCCTTATGCTTGGCTGAAAGTCTGATATTAAAAATGGGGTTTGATCCGATGGATCAAATGGAGCGGTATTTGAAATGGTATCGTACCGGACATCTAAGTTCAACTGGAGAATGCTTTGACATTGGAAATGCTACCGCTGAGGCTCTTCGAAGGTTCGAACGTACGGGTGAACCATTTAGTGGGTCTGAAAACCGTTACTCAGCAGGCAATGGTTCGATCATGCGACTTGCTCCCGTTCCGTTATTTTTTTCTAATAGTCTTTATGAGGTTTCGAAATGGTCTGGTATCAGCTCTAAAACTACGCATTCAGCTAAGGAGTGTATTGATGCTTGTAGGCTGCTCGGTGTTATGATTGCTGCTGCGGCTAAAGGTATGAATAAAGATGAGTTGTTACATCCAGAGACATTCGATTTCTTGTGGGCACAGGATCCACTAGGTGCTAATATTAATGAAGTCTATAAGGGGTCATACAAGCGACTGCAACCTCCAGAGATTCAAGGCAGCGGATACGTTGTAAAATCGTTGGAGGCGGCGTTATGGGCATTTTATCATGGGAAAAGCTTCGAAGAAGGGGTACTTTTAGCAGTTAACCTTGGTAACGACGCTGATACAACCGGTGCCGTATACGGCCAATTAGCTGGGGCATTATACGGTTTAGAATGTATTCCACAGCGTTGGGTGGATTCACTTGTAATGAAGGAACTAATTCTTGATTATTCAACCCAGATCTACAAATTATTAAGCTAAAGGATAGTTGAGGGGTATGCTTCGCGGCAGCTCCTCTTTTGTTTATTAAAGTAACGGGCAGCATAGTGTAACAACAACGTCTGCTATTTATAGTATAACGAGAATATAAGGAATCCTATTTTTAATTAATAAGGACATAGTCTGGATTTGTGACATATAAATTTTTTATCGGAAATAACTATTTATTTCCATATTGTAGTACAATGTCAAGGTGAAGATAATAAAAAAATTGTGTATAAATACTGCAAAAGTAGATGATAAGGAGTTTTGAAATGCCGAATAGAGAAAATAAAAGAGCTGTAATTGTAATTGCTTTGATTACCGCAATTTGTCTCTTAGGTAATGCCATGCTTTATGTAGTAATGCCGCTCTATTGGCAAAATTTTGGACTGACTGGACTTTGGCAAGCAGGAGTCCTACTCTCTATCAATCGCTTCTTACGTCTGCCACTAACTCCCATTGTCAATTGGTGCTACTGCCGTATTGATAAGCGGACTGGATTACTTATTGCAGTTTCATTAGCCGTAATCAGCACAATTTCATACGGTTATACAAGTGGATTTTTTTTACTATTCATTGTGCGATGTTTATGGGGAGTTGCTTGGTCGTTTCTGAGGCTAGGCGGTCTTCTAACTGTTTTGGATGTTTCAAATGATAATAATCGTGGCGAGATGATGGGATTATATAATGGGTTATGGGGGCTAGGACATCTCGGTGGTGCTCTTTTGGGTGGTCTGCTTTTTGAAGCAGTCGGACTTGGTCCAGTATCACTTATATTTGGTGGACTTTCTCTACTTTGTGTTCCGTTCGTATTTCGATATATCCCAAGTGGCATTACGCAACCTCTGGATAAACAATCGGGTACACGAATCATAGATTTAATGAAGAACAAGCAAGTTGCCATAGTCTTGTTAACTGGTTTTTTTGTTAATATGGTTTTTTTTGGTATATTAGCTTTTACGCTTAGTCGAATAATTGAGGCGCATCTACCAAATCAATTTACAGTATGGGGGTTTGCTTTAGGTGCGGCAACCATAGCGGGTGTAATACAAGCATTTAGGTCTGGTTGGGAACCATTCTTGTCACCGCGTATTGGTAAATTCACTGATGAGAAACGAGGTAGAAAACCCATGTTTCTAGTAGGGATTTCATTCGCCGTGGTACTCTTAATTACTGTGACATTGCAACTTCCATTTTATTTATGGGTAACACTGCTCATTCTTCTACAGCTTACATCCACAATATCATCAACGATGTCTGATGCCTTAGCGGCAGATACTGCTTCAGCTCTACCTCAAGATAGAGCTTCAACAATGACAGCATATATTATAATGGTAGACCTTGGTGCGGCTCTTGGTCCCTTAATAGCTTCACCCATTGATGAATATTTTGGTCTAACTACTTTATATTATTGTTCGGCTGTATTATTGGTTGGAGTGGCTTTCTTCTCTCTAAAGGGCATTTCGTCAACCAAATACGATAATAAGGGGTCAACAATAAGTTAATTTATCTAGTAACTATAGTGGAGGTGTTTGCCGCGCAGCATTGTTATAGCCCTAAATATGATGAATATTGAATAATTGTGAATGGTACAGATATATACTTTGTGGTCAAATTGCACTTTGTGTTTAGATATATTACTGTGAGCCGTATCACAGGTAGAAGGTCGGCATGGCATTAATCATTAAACTAACGGAAACTTTAGTGGAATTGTCGTGGTTTCTACATTTTTCAAAGGGGAAGAGTTATGAGCTTATTTCGACGTGTTCCCAAAAATAGTGAACCAATAAGTCTGAACCACAAACAAGTACGATTTTTGTTAGGAAAGCAATTTGTATATGGTCTTTTATTAGGGTTTATTATTCGAGAACTACTCTTAAGGTTTTAACGCTAACGGGTACAAGAGCTCAGTAACTACACCACAGGCTGCCGCGGGAATCGATCGGCAGCCTCGTTACGCTATTGGACAGATTAACGAAACGCATAAAAAACAATAGACAAGTTTGGAAATAGATGGTAAGATAAGTCTCGTACCGGAAGCACCGGACAAGTAGAGCCCGAGGGAAAGCATCCCCGGGCTTTTCTACGTCTTTATACAAAATGAAAGCATTTTCCGCATGTACCTCCGTTCCCCCTATTTGGATGCCCCATATTATACAACATCTTATTATTAAGAGGTGTGGAGAGAGCTCTTTGAAAAAATTAATCGCTAAACGTAAAGGAACTGGAATAAGTAAGCCATTATTAAAGAAACAGGTCGATGTAGTAAGAAAGTTTCGGATAAACCAGAACTCTCCTGAAAGGATCCAACAGATCTTTGAAGAGATATCAAGATGTAATTTATCTTGGGTTAGAGTTAATACTCCGGTAAATGTCCCACCGGGTGAATCTTTTGAATCATTTTATATGCGCAAAGATATCGTTACCCCTTTATCTGTAACAGGAAAAAGGATATTTATACCTCCTGACAAGCCTTCAGGCTACGCAACCGTTTCATTTAGAAATATCCATAGTAATGTATGTGTTCAACCTTTTACTCCGGATAAGTCAGGTGATGTCGTCATAGTTTGTATTAGCGGTCGTGGAGGTGGTGTTGCTGGTCCTAACGGTATGACCAGACTACAAGATACTTTACGTACCAGGCTTACATCAGCTTATGGTGTTAATCCTGCTAACATTTTTCATAGAAGTTGGAATAAGAACAGAGACTCTGATCCTTCCGGTGCACCCTTATTAAATGATTTGTTAGGAGAAATTAATAAAAGGTCCATGAAGCCTAGTTACTTAGCCATCATTGGTCATTCCTATGGAGGCTGGGCTGCGTGTAAAGTATCAAGAAATACATCAAAAATCCCCAATTTTATAGGGCTTATAGATCCGGTATTTGGTTCCTCTAATACTTTTACTTCTGGTAACGCACCCCGAGGGGCTACAATAAATAATTGGTATCAAAAAAATGGTGTAATAGGTGGGGAACCCTGCACTGGTCTGGGGAAAATACCTTGTGTGCCAGCTATTAATGGTATTTCCTGTGGCAATCAAAGTGTTACTGGAGCAAGACCAATTCTAGTAAACTTTTTAAAAACCTGGGACGGTAAAATTAAGACCGTGAATTGCCTTGGTAAGGGAAGTGTTCGCCTTATAGCATCACATACAGATATTGACGATGACAAGTGGATCCACCATCTAATTTTCAATCAGATTAACAATGATCTCAGTAAGATTATAAAAAAATAATTCCACATAAGCACTTCTCTTCGGGAGTGCTTTTATACTTCTTCATCGATCAATAAGTAGGCTTCCATCTTCGTGTCAAAAACGACTATCTGTCCATCATAGCCATAATCCATGTCATTCACTTCTGTATGACTTAGCGTCTTCTCTTCGCCTGTCTCTTTATGCTTTACGCGATATTCCATGATGTCATCCCCTAAACAATAAATTCCTCGAACACTGGTAGCCTCATCGCTCCCGACTTATACCAGTCTCGATACTTCACATTGCAGCGAACTAACGGCTGCACATAGACATGATCTTTGCTCTCACCGCTCTTATATGCCTGAAATACAGGCCACATCGATTGGCGGGCTGACTGGGTAATTCCTAGCTCCAAAGCACCGATAGGTCGAATGCGGCCATCATCTGAATACCCAAGAAGCCATGAATGCTCCTTCTTGCTGTATCCCGTTATGTAGACCTCTGTCCTCTGGTAATTGATAACCTTTTGCCATGACCAGGATCGCGTGTCTTTCTCATACTTGGAGTTTTTCTTCTTGATAACGATCCCTTCAAGACCGTGCTGGCAAACGATGTTAAAGAAATCTGTCGCGCTGCCGTTGATTGGCCGGACTATTCGATAGTGGTCATTTTCTATGACAGCCTCTTCTAGTAATCCCTTGCGAACTTCCAATGGCAAGCCAGTCACATCCACGCCGCGGTGGTACAAGATATCGAATGCGAAGTAGACAACCTTATGCTTGACCTTGCTGGACTTGAAACGAGCATTGCAGGCTTCAAAATCAGCTTTACCGTGTTCATCTAACACCACAACCTCGCCATCGAGGATAGTCCCTTTTTGGATCGGCGGATTGTGCAGCTCCGGATATTTGGATGTAGCATTTGTGTTCTTTGTGTATAGGTTTAGTTCATCCATATTAGAAACGATCAATCTTATGCCATCCCACTTAAGCTCGGTAAATGTGGAAGAATCGTCAATCGGTTCATTATTTTTGGCATATTGGAGAAGCATTGGAGGAATAAACATTATCTTCATCACCCATAATAATGTTACACCTTAGAGCTTTTCGTGACTAATGGTACTTGAAGGAAATAGCCCAAGAATTCCTCCTCTTGAGCTTTCAAGAGATCAAAGGAATTCAGGAGGTTGGTCTACATATGAAAAAGAAGTCATTAATATCGTTGCCACGTTTCATTGCTTGTTCGATGGGTATTGCAACGGCCGTATCATTTCCAGTTTACTTTGCTATGAAGGGAAGAAGATAAATCCTTTGAAGAAAGCCCGAGAGCAAGGTGCCCCGGGCTTTTATTTTTACTATTCGATTGATGACATAAAGTTTTGGTTTACAAATTTCTGGATACAGGCTTTGGCAGCTTCGTGATGAACCTTGCATATCCATCTTTACTCTTCAAAAGATTCATGCTGTTATACCTCGGCAAGTGTACAAATCTTCCTCAGTGAAGGGATGAAGCTCAATCTGCAGATCATTAAAGTTCTTCTATCACAGCCACTGATGAGCATGTAAGAGGCGTTGGCGCTTCGTAGCTCGTACCTCTTGGTACATAAACAAAGTATTCATTTACGATAGTCGCGACAATAGGGCGATTTGGGATTAATCACTTATTGAACTAACGAAGAACGATAGTACAACAATCAACAGGCTGCCTGCAAATCGGCAGCCTTTTCTCAGCTAATTGGCAGAATTCGTGAGATGGTTAGTTGTAAGCCTTAATGGAAATATTACGTTTATACGCCCATTGATTGGAGTGCAACTATGAGAAGAACTGGAATAAGTGTAGTGATAGTAATTTGTCTAACATTCTTAAATCCATTGCTACCTCAGTTAAACGCTAAAATGTCTGTCATCTCTCCAGAAGATATGATTGGGAAATCAGACCACATAGTGGTTGGAATTATTAAGAACCGGGATTACACAGAAAATCACAGGGAGGTTACAATCTCAATTGATACTGTTTTAAAAGGAGATATAAATCAGAACCAAATTGTCTTGAAGCGAGACATTGATGCAATGCATAGATGGGTAACATTCGATTTTCCTAAAGAGGGAGACAAGGTAATGGTCTTGTTAAGAAATACCACGAATGGTTATTCCCCTACTTATGCTAATAGTGTTTGTATCATCAAAAATAACAGAGTTTATTTATTTGAAGGTATGGGATTTGGGAGTAATAATATGCATTGGCTGCCTAATGATTATGAGAAAACCTATCAAGCCTTTTATGAAAATGCGCTATCTTTGCGATTAAACTAACGGGACACGATAGTTCAATCACGACATGACGGCAGCTGGTTTATGATCGGCTGCCGTTTTCTATTGAAGTAACGGGCAGTATAGTGGAAAATGATTCATGTATTCAATCACAGTGACTACATGCTAAAGTGGAATCGCCTAAAACAAATACATTGTTTCTGCGCCATCCGTAAGGATGATCTATTGACAGCTTAGAGGGGAAACAATATGAAAAAACTAAAAAAATGGATATTGCCGATAGTTCTGGTATTTTTAACTACTAGTTGTGATGAGAAAGCGGAAGTAAATGAAAAAAAAGTTGATTTATTAACATTGGACGACTTTAAACAAGTAATGCAAGAAGAAGGTGCTATTCTTTCGCCAAAAGGTCAAGGGAATCACGAGATGTTTGTGCTTTCAGATACCAGGCCTTCAATGTTTTCAATGTCATTAATTTCCCAAGAAGTTGTAAACAAAAGAACAAACAAAAATATTTATGTTTATGAATTTAATACAGTTGAGGAAAGGGAAAGAGGGCTGGAGGCTTTCGATCAAATTAATGAGACCATAAAGTTCTCTGCCCAACCTCAAGTTAGCTTTCAAAAAAATTTAGCCGTCATATATTGGAGTGATACACCAGATTTAAATCCCAATGATGGTGTTGTAACCGATCCTGCTGGAGAAAGTGTTCTTTATGCAATGGAACGGTTAGCTGGACCTGAAATTGAAGGTTATATTGTTGATAAGAAACCAGGGCAAGTGCTTGTCGTAAGTGGTGAAGCAACTGATTATGGACATGGAGGGAATCGAGAGTATTACGATGCGCTCTGGTTTTCAAATGTTTCGGATACATTAGTCATTGGTGATAAAGTAAAAGCGTGGTCTAAGCATGGAATTTATCCAACGCCCTACCCAGGCCAGCGAATTGCCCACAAATTGATAGAGCAAATTACGGTTCATCCTGAAGGAGCGGATCGTACAGAGGAATATATGCTGCAATTAGCATTTCAAGATGATAAATTAAAGGACATGCACAAGATAATTGCAGTGAAATCTGTTAATTATAATGCGAAAGAAGACATGTGGTATTTACACCTTAAAGATGCGAGATTGCATGAAGATAAAGAAGAATTTTACTTTAAATTAGATGATAAATAAGAATTTATATAATTTAATTAAGCTATCGAAGAACTATAGTTCAATCATAACCAGAACGGCAGCAGGTCTATTTGATCTGCTGCCGTTTTCTAACCTAACGTGCAGATTACGCTAATACGGGCGGTAGTAATATTTAACTAAACACAAACATTCCGTTGCCCAATATTTCCCTGTCGTATCTTAAAATATCCTTTTTAGAGAGCGAGTGATTAAGATGAGAAGCACTAAATTTGCTGGAGACGCTATTATTTTCGAGGCACGGAAGGGATAATTTCTTTGACTTCCCCTTTCGTGTTAAGCCCAATAACGGAGGGAAAGCATATATGTCTTTCAATAATTACGGTGAACTTTGTACGCAGGTCTATGATCTGACAAAGAAAATTGGACAATCACTCGACGGAGATATTGAGTATTACAGCGAAAAGCTTAGGCATTGCAATGGGCGTATTCTAGAGGCAATGGTGGGTTCTGGGCGAGTTATCATTCCTCTTCTTGAATCAGGACTTATTGTGGATGGCGTGGACTACTCCCCTCAAATGCTAGCTTCTTGCCGAAAACGATGTGAAGAGCGTGGATTAAGACCCGAATTATATGAGTCGAACTTACAGGAGCTTTCTTTGCCGCATAAGTATGAGGCTATCATTGTTCCTGCGGGCTCATTTTTGTTGATTGAAAAACGGGAAGAATCGATGCTGGCTTTACATCGATTGTATGATCATTTGGAATCTGGAGGTCGATTGATCCTCGATCTGTTTTTGCCAGACAATAATTTCAACAGTTCCGATCTTGGACGATGGCGCGGATCTTCAACACACCACATGCCTAATGGGGATATAATAACGATGGAAAGCAAGTGTGTTGAAGCTGACTTATTCTTTAATCAATATCGTGTCAACTACTTAAAATATGAAAAGTGGCGTAATGGAGCATTGGTTCAAACGGAACTGCAGCGGTTTGCACTACGCTGGTACGGGGTTGAGGAGTTTATTTACATTCTTGAAGACATTGGGTTTTTAAATGTAACCGTCTGTGCAGATTTTAAGGATGGAAAAATGCCGACCAGTGGTAATAAGAAATTTATTTATCAAGCAGTTAAGCCTTGAAGAAGCAGCCCCCCGTAGAAAACTGATTCGAGGGGCTCATTGAACTAACGAGGAACGAAAGTAGAGGAGCTTGCAGCGATGCAGCTCCTCTGTTTTCTTTGAAGTACGCAGAACGATAGCTTAATAAACATCATGAGAGGCTGCTGACTAACATGTGGCAGCAGTCTCTCAGCTAAACGGGCAGTTTAGCGTGGAAACATATTTCTTTTCGAAATTCCATATTGTGGTATTATTGAGTTGGACTTTGAAAAAATACAGGGGGTATAAGCTAAGTGGCTGTAGAACCGTTTATCTTTCTTGCGTGTATAATATGTTTCTTCGTGCCAATCCTTTTGCGAAGATTTATGATTCCTATTCAAATGATTGCAGGACTTATACTTGTCTACTGTATTATGCTTTTTCATGAAGACACACAAGTTAAAATCATTTATCTAATAGCTTTCATTTGGGTATTTGGTTCAATTAGTGCATTGAGTATAAAGGTAAAGAAGCCGACAGTGTAGCAAGCTACTCTAATCATAAGAAAAAACCCTTACAATCTAGATTAGCCTTACGCTAACGAGAAACGTTTGTTCAATAAAGCATCTTAAAGGTTGCCACATGATTGGCAGCCTTTTTTCACCTATGGACAGGGTACTTGATATCTTAGTAGAAATATATTGGGAAGTAGAGGGGGCGTTGCAAATGTATCCAAGAGCTAATACATTAGGTCTAATAATTAAAGATAACCAAATTCTTCTAGAACAGCAGGAAGGTAAACATTCAAAAGGAGTAGGTGTTTACTATCGTCCACTCGGTGGAACAATTGAACTTGGAGAGCGGTCAGATGAGACGTTAATAAGAGAATTTTGTGAAGAGATGGGCGTTGAAGTAATTATAAAACGATACATCACCTGTTTAGAAAATATATTCAGAATAGATGATAATATAGGACACGAGATAACTCAAATATATTTAGTAGACTTTAAAGATAAAAGCTTATATGAGAAAGAACAGTTTACTGTACTTGATGGGAATAAGGTTACATATGCAAAATGGGTTTCAAAAGAAGAATTATTATTAGGGAATAAGATACTTTATCCAAATGGATTAACAGATTTACTAAGAAATGAGCTCTCCTAATTCATTGGTTCTAAACTAACGGGAGAACGATAGTGAAGTTAAGCAGCCAGCCGCGGCGGTTTGTTTTTGTCATTGAAATAACGGGCAGCAGTTTAAAAGAGTTTGATAATAATATTCCTTGAGGGAGCAGGAAATTATGAATGAGAATGGTGATGACATGGACTCAAATATAGAGAGAAATGAGTCAATACGCAATGGTTGTCTCATGGTACCAATGCTGTTTGTAATTTATTATATTTTATTTGGAAAAATTTACGGATTCATATACACCGAGCCAAAAGAAGGCTATGGAATGTTCTTTTTTCTGTTTACTAATCCAATTCTTTCGCTATTTTCATCAATAATTACTGTGGTGATTTTCTATTCAAGAAAAAAGTTTTTGAAGAAATAACCTCGACCAAAAAGCTGGTACTGGACTAATCCAATCTATTTGGATTTTAGCTTTGAACTAACGAAAGAACAATAGTTCAATTACAACATGAAAAGGCAGCCAACCGACGCGGATTGGTTGCCTTTTCTCAAGTAACGGGAAGATAATGGAATTAGGAAATATCAACTACTTAGTGAAATTAATAATAAGAGGTGCAGTTTATGAATAAACCATATGAAATTCAACCATTAAGATTACAGGGAGGATGGACAGTAGAATTAAATAACTTTTATGAATGCGAACCTGAGAATTGCAATGATATTGATGCATATTTTGTTGAAGATCTATTGCAACTTACCAATAGTAAATATAATCTTATTCTCGATTTGGGTTGGTATCCAGATAGCGATAAAAACGGTACTTATAAACTATTCTTAATTAACGATTATAATTGGGAAAAACCATTAGAATATTTTGAAAGTAGGAATACAAAAACAATTGTAGATAAAATTGAGTATTGGACAAACTATGGTTTTTATCAAAAGTATCTATAAGGTTAATCCAATATTACTCAGGCTTTTATAATTATATTGTGAGGAATTGCACTGGCAGGATAATTCAATCGTTTCTCGAATACACTTCGGGATGGAGTAGTTACGAACTTTCTGAATATCACATTATCTGAAAGTACGACCTAATACATAAAGGAGCGATTAACTATATGAACCGCCTAGTAATTATGACGGTTGGAATAACACATAGTGGAAAAACTACCTTCGCTAAAGAATTGGAATCTGTCTTACAACAAGCTGTAGTCATTGATCAGGATAATCATGCTGAATTTATTAATAGTCATTATAAGAAACTTCTCCCTATAGAAGGACCGAACACACTAAAATTCTCTATTACCAATGCGATTGTTGAATATGCTGCGGTGCAAAGTAATTTACACATCATATTAAGCAATTGTAATCTAAATAAGTCAGGACGAACAAATGTACTCAGATATTTTCATGAAAAGGGATTTAAAAGTAGTATTGTTTACTTTAATTTATCTATTGAAATACTGAGAGCACGAGTTGAACAAACACAAAGGAGTAAGGCAATTTTCAGAAGTGCATCGAGCTTTTTAGAAGTGTTGGAGCGACAAAGAAATTCGGGAGAAATACCACCTAGTAAAGAAGAAGCTAATTATCTATTTGAAATAAAAGATCCCAATACTATCACGGAAATAATACAACAAATAAAGCAATCCTCGGTCAACTGAAGCGTTTAGAATTTCGGGATTCAACTAACGGCGAACGTTAGTTGAGGGGGGGTGCTTCGCGGCAGCTCCTTTTTTTTGTTCATTAAAATAACGGGCAGTTTAATGCAATGAACCTCCTAAATATCAATCTGAAATAGTACAATATACCAAGTGGGTACAATATGAGAACGGAAGTGAACTACATTGGAAAAAATACGACTTCGTGCGAGTGCATTGATTATTAAAAATGGAGCCATTTTACTTATCGAGTACGAGAATGATGATGGTGACGGTGTCCATTACAATCTTCCCGCTGGTGGTGTTGAGCCTGGCGAAACCTTTGTTGAAGCTGTGAAAAGGGAAGCAAAAGAAGAGGCGTGTGTCGATGTGGAAGTTGGTCCTGTTGCCTTTATTTACGAATATCAACCAACTAAAAACAATTATATTTATGGTGACACTCATTCTGTTGGGATTACATTTGAATGTGAATTAAAACCAGGTTCATATCCCAAACTTCCGCAAAACCCAGATCCTAAACAATCAGATGTTAAATGGATTCCGATTTCGGAGTTGCATTCGATTCAACTGTACCCAGAAATTAATCAAGATATTGTTGATTTTTACAGTGGTAATAAGTATCGCAATTATGTCGAAGAACAAGAGATACAACAAAAGATGTTACGCTAACTAGGAACAAAGAGCTTAATAGCTTCAGGAAAAGGCTACATCAGTTCTAATGGCGGACTTGAGTAACTGACTTATTAATTATTAAATGTCGAATTGGGTTTTGCTTGAGAAAGCCGCTAGGGGGACACCATGAAAATTTGGGAAGTTAAAAGCAATCACGATTATAAGAGTCTTCAGCTTACAAATTTTAAAGAAGATCATGAGAAGTATTTTAAAAAGAACTTTCTTAAAGATCCAGAGCTCCCTCAAAAGTGGGTGGCTCCTATTGTATACGAATATGAGTCTGATGGAATTAGTGGAGACTTCCCTCATTTTTGGGCTGGATCTGGAATTCCTGTATTCAGTGAAAGAGCAGTCAATATTTTATCATACTAGCAAATTCGGGCGATATACTTCCACTTCCGTTAAATTATACAGATAAACAATATTATGTTTTAAGAGTAACCAATATTTTAGATTCTATTGACTACGAACACTCAGAGCTGGAAATATTGAGCACGGGCTTAACTGTTGGTTTTAAAAAGTATGGATTTATTCCAGAAAAATTAAACAATCAATATATCTTCAAAGTGTTTATAAATGAGAGGATATATTCAACAGTTACGTTTGTAACAGATGATTTTAAAGATAAAGTGAGATAAAGGCTGATTTGAAAGGTTTTGACTTTAAACAGGTATGGGAACTTTAAACTAGTGTTAGTATGCTACAGATTATCAGGATCAGAACCTTAAAAGTCAGAAGACGTTAGATTGGGCTATGTAAAGCGTTGTGTTTGATAATTGAAAGTTTATTTCAACCCTCGGTAGTGTTTAATGGTTAAAATTAGGAGTAGAGAGGGAATGGGGGTTTATCGAGATGAACAGTATTGTCAGGGCGATGGTTGCTGATATCGAATATTTTGACGATCTTATTGTCCGGATGATTTATCATTCCGCCGCGATAGAAGGAAATACGGTAACAATTGACGAAACGAAAAGCATGTTTATTGATGGTATCATGCCTAATTTTAAGAGAAAAGTAACACTTCGTGAAATTCACGAACTCACGAACTTGAATGCCTGTTGGCATTTCATGATGGGAGATGTGACATCAGAAAGTCCCATTACAATTTCATTGATGCACGAATATCATCGGAAGATCATGCAGAATATCGATGAAGAATCAGGTAAATTTAAAAGAACGAAAAACATGGTTGGTGGCGAACTCACGGTTGATCCCACTTCAGTTCCAACGGAGATGAATATCTTAATTGACCAGCTTTACAATGGTTGGTTGGCGTATGCGAAAAATATGGAAGACATCGTAAGAGCTGCAGTGTCATTCCATATGAGATATGAGAAGATACATCCATATTTGGATGGCAATGGGCGATCAGGTAGACTTCTGATGAACCACGTGCTTATCGCACAAAATGTTGCTCCGTTTGTTATCAAAGTGGAGGACAAAGCATTCTATTATCAGTGTTTACGTGAAAATAATGTTCCTGCTCTTACCGAATATGCTCTGATACAAATCGCTCACGAGGTTACACTAATTAACCGCAATGGCGAGGCTTACAGTTTCTTGTAAGCCTACTTTAGAATTAAAGGCGGAGCTAAGTAAAGAATGGACTGAAGATGAGGAGATTGATCTGTAGAATATTCATTCAACAATTCAAAATCCGACTAAGCTAATGAGGAACTATAGCTCAATACAGAACGAAACGAGGCTGCCGGCACAAACGGCAGCCTCCAATTACTTTAAAACCGAGGGACGGGCAGAATAATGGAACTTACCTGAGCTTTACTTCGTCTATTTTAAGATGTCATTAGCTCTACTGAACTTGGTCGTGAAGTGAAAGAGAATGTGTATTATATGGGGAACTAATGAGAAAAATCGTTGTTTTTCCATTAATTGTTTTGATCATAATTGTTATGTCTACTTGTAAATCAAATTTAAGTGCTTCAAATAGGCAGTTGCTTAAGACAGAAGAAATAGCTTCATTACAGATTGTCGGGGGTTTGCCAGGAACGAAACATTCCCCTTTGTTTCAAAACACTGATGGAAATGGGAAAACTACCGTTACAAAAATTGCTAGTTGGATAAACGCTTCAAAACCTATCCGTGGTCAAACGGAATATGGAAAGCATGGCTACCCAATGGTAGTAAGCTTGAAGATGAATGACGGTAAGATGATAACTGTTGAACCTGCGTATGACTGTGTTTCAAAAACAAATACCGATGGCAGTGGTTCAAAGACCTGCACCCCAGCTAAAAATGAAATCGTTATAAGTAAAGATTCGAACAAGATTCGAGCAGAATCACCAGAACTGTGCAAATGGTTAAGTGATGGTTGGGAAGAAGAGAATAATAGTAGCTAGCTAGATGCTCTTCAGCAACATTGCTACGCTCTAACGGTAAACGATAGCTTCATAACAAGATCTAGCAGGCTGCCGGTGATAAATTCGGTGGCCTATTCCGTTAACGGGAGGATAGTTCAAGTGATAAGAGGTTAATTGATTTCTTTGTAATGGGAATACTACCTTCTCATGGAGGTTGTTATTATGACAACATTAGATCGTATATTAATCCTTGTGGTTGCATTTAGTCTCCTTTTTGCTCAAACAGTCGGAGCATCAGATGGAGCAGAAGTGTTTGATATTAAAAAAGGTGAGATACTTCTAGCAATCGAAAATTCAAATTCGTTGCAGAACCAGGTTAAAGAATGGTTATCCACTGCTAATGGCAACGTTGGTTCCTTCAGAATTGAACCAAACGATGGCATAGCCATTAAAATAACGCTTAGGCCTCCTTACAAAGTAAATAACGATAGATTACTGGAACAGTTACAGATGTAGTTTTGTTTATTAGTACGTCAAAAACTTATTTTCCAACTTTACTCGTAGTTACGAAAGAAAATGGTCTTGTTGCTGTTCATGTTAAAACCCACAGTTTAAAGAACTTTCTAAAGAAGAATAAATTATACAATCCAGAGTTGAATTTATCCGAACCTTTATTGAACTAACCGAAAACTTTAGTTCAAGAATAGGAGCAGTATGCCGAGTGCAGCTGCTCTTTTATTTTAAAGAGCGGAATAGCATAACAACACAAATGACAACCTAGGTAAGGAAATTAAAGGGAAAGACTTTAAAAAGAAGGGTTGTTTGCTTCGATGAAAAAATGGTGGTTGGCACTCACTTTTACATTTATAATGCTTTTATCAATTGTTCCTGTTACTTTTGCCATAACCCCTAGTTCGATTAAAGCTGAGTCAAAACAAATAGCTATTGCGACTTTATCGGAAGCGAAAGCCAATCTTTATGCAACAAACAGAGAAGGTTATTATGAGAAATTTAAATTACAAATGAATGGATTTACTCGTTATTTTCCTGATTGGAAAAACGTAGATAACCCTACATACGCCCCCAGGTTATTTTTCAACGACATAAATCATGATGGTAAAAAAGAATTCGTTATCGTATTAACAAAGGACTATGGCACAGGAGTATTGAATACTGAGGTTCATGTGTTTCAAACAATCCAGACTAACATAGATGAAAGTTATGAAGAAGTGCTAGTGGACAACCAATTTCAATAATATTAAAGAACGTCAAAACAAGATTAACAGCGCATGTAGCAGAAATAATCATCGGAGACAAGAAAACGACAGAAAATATTGATAGAGTTCAAATAAACCAAAAGAACCTATTTCCTGATATTGCTTTTGGTAATATTGTTAAATTTAGTGTTATTGACAATCAATTAATGGCTTCTATTCCAGGACAAATATCACCAGGGACCTTCATAGGTTCGATTGTGATTATTTATGAATACAAGGATAAGATGTATCAAGCAAAGAAAGTGGAGTACGGCAATGTAGCCTGGTCTTTTTAAACTAACGAAAAACGATAACACCATGACAAAAGGCTGCAAGCATTATTGGCAGCCTGTACAGGTAACGTCCAGTTTAACGCAACAAATTATTACCAGAGATTCGCCTAATAAAGTGGGTAGGATAAATACTTTTTTTACCAGGAGGAGTGAAAATATTGAAAAAGTTAGTTTTAGGCGTAGCCTTAACACTTGCCGTATGTGCATTTAGTGGTTGTAGTGCTTCGTCTGAAGCTGAAAAGGGGAATTACATTATTGCAAAGGAAGAGCAAAGAATCTTAGTGGCGAAGCAAATTTCTAAAAAGGATGCAGAAAGTAAGACCTTTGCTACCTTCAAAAAGAGTAATATCGAATTAGTCTATTATATTGTAGAAGATTCCCAACTCTACAACGAGCTTAGGGTATGCGAAAAAGTTAATGTATCTCCTAAAACTAATGACAAAGGCGAATATATTGTAATGCAATCCGATCCCCCTCAAATTGTAGCTGGTGAGATAGAAAGACAAAAGGATTGATTAGGTTATTATGAACGAGAACCATAATAATAATCGTATCGTCGTTAACGGGAACTATAGTTCAATCACAACATGAAGGCAGCCGGCACACGATCGGCTGCCTTTGTCTGTTGAAGTAACGGGCAGTTTAGTGTGGGGCACTCTGGAAATAACGTCTTTTCAACGATTAGTATTGACAGACCAACATTTTACGCTAAAGGATATCATTTATTTAATACAGGTGTTCGTTTATTTTTCACAAAATATGGAAGATGAACTATCCTTTTGATGTATAATAATTATAGGATACTTTTGGAGGTGAGCTAATGAGATTAAGCGTATTTCATTTGTTAATTACTGTTTTACTAACAGCTTGCACCGTAGAGCCGCTGAAAGATAATGTAACAAAACAGGATATTAATATAATTAACTCCGTTGAAGGTATGAATGTTTACAGTCACCGTTATGATAACATGGATCGTGGTCATCATGAGTTCGATGGCATCGATATTGTAGTCGATCAAACATATTACAAATCAAATGACGTTCAAAGAGGGGAAATCGTATTTTATAAAAATCCAAAGTTGGAGAACTCCAAAATTAATTTGAGCGAGAATGAAATTGTAAGAATTGTCGCCTTGCCTGGAGAGAAAATTCGCATTGATAAAGGTCAGATTTATATAAACGGAAGAAAACTTGATACCTTTTACGGGCAAGCACACAGACTTGGAATGAACATTGAAGAATTGCAAGTGACAGCAAATCGATCTGATTTAGCTGATAATATCCGCGAAAATTTTAAAGGGAATGTAAAATTTATTCAGGAAAGTGACGAAACCAATAAGATAGAATTAAAAGTACCTGAGGGTCAGTATTACATTATTGGAGACGATTGGTTTCGTAGTGCGGACAGCAGACATTTTGGAACAATCCCAAAAGATAATATACTGGGTAAGGTTCTTGGTGTGGTGAAGAAATGAAGACGGACATTCTTCGCGTACAACGAGTAGTTCCTTACCTTTTTTCGAAGTTATCTGGAGCAGATTATTGTTGAAAACGCTAGTCCGAATGTTATTACTTGTGACTGCATTTAGTCTCCTTCTTGCTCAAACAGTTAGGGCATCAGATGGAGCAGAAGTGTTCGATATTAAGAAAGGTGAGATAATCCTTACAATTAGAAACTCAAATTCATTGCAGAACCAGGTTAAAGAATTGTTGTCCTCTGCAAATGGTGCCGTAGAATCCTTTAAAATCGAACCAAACGATGGTATAGCCATTAAGATTTCGCTTATGCCCCCTTACAAAATTAATAACGGTTGGATTACTGGTACGGTTACAGAAGTAGTGATGTTTATTAGTCCGTCCAAAACTTATTTTCCAACTCTACTTGTATTTACAAAAGAAAATGGTCTTGTTGCCGTCCATGTTAAAACCCACAGTTTAAAGACATTTCTAAAGAAAAACAAATTATTCAATTCAGAATTGAATCTATCCCAACCTTCTTTGTACTAATGGGATACAATAGTTGAACACAACAAGGAGTAGTTATGCCGTGGCAGCTACTCCTTGTTTCTATTGAGCTAACGGGCAGGATAATTGAATAATCTTTCGGGAAAAATACCTTGAAAAGAAGGGGGGGTTCCTATGTTTTGGAAGGGATTAAAAAATACAATCAGACTAGAGCTTTGCGTATTTCTGATTGTATTTATTGCTATTATGTCAGTATTTGAAAATTCGGTGATAGCAGCTCCTAGCGAAGGTGAATTGAAGAAAATAAGCCCATATGATCCGTATGTTGCCCCCCATGAAAACATAGCTTTGATGAAAGAGGCGATGTTGTTCGAATTTTATTCAAGAATAGAAAAGGCTGTCATTTTGAAGTTCGGGAACATTAGAGCTTCATCCTATGAAATAGCTGGTGTAAGAAAGGATGGTCATGGTGGTTTTAATGTAAAGGTTACGGGGTATGTGGAGCATGGAGCAGTCGTTGATTATGTTGAAATAATTTTAGGCTCGCCGCATTTCGGCAGTGAATTAGTAGTGGAGAATTTAATAATTACTGGAACTAAGAAAAAAGTGGATTAAACAGGGAGCTAACTGTCGCGGGCAGTTGCTCCCTGTTTTTCATTGAAGTAACGGGCAGGATGCTTCCAATATCTGTTATAATAAAAGAGAATATGCTCTAGGGGGATGGGACAATGCTTGGTCTACCAAAGGGGTTTAATAACAGAAAATTTCAATTATGGTTTTACAGAGTGAGTCATGGAGAACTTCTTATTCGTAGTCCCAAAAGTAAGGAAACCCAAAAAAATATAGATATCTTGTTTTTTGATATTAGATACATTGAATTACCACGTTTTTTAGATGAAATTATGCTCGATGATGCAACTAATGAAGAAATCATTTATGTAAATAACAAATTAGGTGAACCATCAAATGATCGAAAGATAACCATAATTGTTTCAAGAGGCATTCGATATCTCATTGTAGCTTCATTTTTTAAAGTAAAAGAAACCGAGCTAGATCTATTTGAACATCCATTTGAAAAACTAGGACTATCGCTCAGCTAACGGGCAGGATAACTTGGGAAGTTTATGAATGGGCTGATTCACTTTATCCTGACTTTGCAGGAGGGTCTAAGAGTTAACGTAGGATATGCAACTTCCAAAATGGGCAAGCAACAACAATATAAGGATTAATGTTAATACTTCAAAAGATTTAGTGGTTGGGAAGATGATATATAGGATTTGGATAACACCGTTTAACAGTAATCAATAAATTATTTATGTTTCGAATCGGTAAGCTAAAACAGAACGATAGCGGGGGTGAAAGAATGCTAAACATACGAAAATCTAATATTACAAGAAAATAGAAGGGTATCTCACTGACTCAGATAAAGGTGCGTTTGTTATTGAGGATTCTGGTTCCAACAAACCAATTGCATTGAAAATGTATTCCATAGTAAATAGGGATTCCGTGTATCCGTGGAAAACAATTTACAACGAGTTAGACAGAAACCTATTTCAAATTGATGGGAATTTTATCGAGATATTTCAATTATGGGTAAATCCAAGTTATCGAAGATTAGGATTAGCGACTAAGCTAAAACTCAAGTTGGAGGAAGAAGCTCAAAATCATAAAGTTAATTTAATTTATACACATACAGAAGAAACAAATAATCATGTCATCGAGCTAAATAAAAAAATTGGGTATCAAGAGGTTCGACGTGGGCCGATTTGGGATGAAGTAATCCGAGTAAGCCTGATTAAGCAATTAAGCTAACGGAAACGATAGCGGATCATAATGATGGCAGCCGCCATAATGATAGGCTGCTTTTTTCATTAATGTAACGAGTAGATTTTAATGTTAAAATTTCCTTACGGAGGGTCCAAATGAGGAGATCCAAATGGTTACTTTTAAGTCTCGTTGTCATAGTTATTGGTGGTCTGATATTCAGGATTTACAGTAACCAAATTGTATCGATAGCAATTTATAAACCTGATGGAATTAATGGATTAAAGCATATAGTTACGATTCCAAGAGATAAAGAAAGGAAAGCTTTTATAAGGTCTTTAGAAAGGTCTTTTGCTCACCAACACCACGCCGACCCAAAAGCAGATGCACTTATTGATAAAGGCGAGAGATATTTCAGATTTGAAGTTAAAAAACGAATTGGATCAGAAACCCTAGATTTGTGGGTGACACAACAAAAGATTGTAGTCCAAACAAGGAACAAATTCACAAAAGTCGAGGGAAAATATATAGAAGCAATAAATGAATTTTTGAATGGACTATAACATGAATTACGAAGTCTAATAATTTTTAAGAAGATAATTTAAAGCAATAGCAGTTAAACTAACGGATACGATAGTTGAACCAGGCGGTAGATTGCCACGGTCGGCAGCTGTTCCCTTTCTCATTGAAGTAACAGGCAATTGAGTGCGATTATTTTAAACCATGGAAGGAGAAATACATGTCTCAATTGCCTACATTAGAAACAGAAAGATTTGTACTTAGACAGATTAATCAAGAAGATTCAAAAGAAATATTTGAATATTTCTCTATGGATGAAGTCACGAAATTTTATGATTTGGAGAGTTTCACGAAAATCGAACAAGCAGAAGAATTAATTCGTAGATGGAATCAAAGATTTGAAAATAATCAAGGATTTCGCTGGGGAATCACTTTGCGTTCGGAAAGCAGATTAATTGGAACATGCGGATTTCATGGTTGGGCAAAAAATCATTGTAAAATTGAAGTTGGATATGAACTATCACCAGAATATTGGCGGCAAGGATTTATGACTGAAGTGATTCCAAAGATCAATGAATTCGGATTTAACACTCTTGGATTAAACCGAATTGAAGCATTTGTAGAACCAGTGAATATTGGATCAAGAAAGGTACTTGAGAAAGTTGGGTTTAAAGAAGAAGGGATATTGAAGGAACACTTTTATTGGAGGAATCGGTTTGTTGATACTGTCATTTATGCATTACTCAAGAAAGATTTTGAAATGGGTTAAGTAGTAGGATTAATATTAATATGCTCCAAGATCATTCCGCTAACGCAGAACGATAGCTTCATAACAAAGATCAAGCTGGTTGCCGCTGAGTCGCTCGGTGGTCTATTCCGTTAACGGGGCAAAGTATATCAATAATACAGGCTGGAAAAAAGAGGAAGATTAGTGCTTTTCTCGAATAATAAAAGCCATTGACTCAAACTTTAAAGTGGGTGATAGCATGAATTTACAGTCACTTTTCCTAGAACAAGTCCTTTCACAGTCTTCCTTAGGTGGTCATGCAAGCGATGTATGGCTTGTAGATACAATTTCAGGTGAATACGTTGTAAGATCATCGGGAGTGGATGAAAGTGTGGACGCTCCGTTTCTGTGGGTTTGTAGGAACTTATTCGGAATTGAATTAAGTCACACATATGATATTATAAGAATCAACCTTTTCTTACAGCAAACAACAACTAAAATCTGTGTACCTAAAATAATTTCAAAGGGATTAATTGACGGAAGACAATTTGTAATTGTAGAAAAAGTGAAGGGCTCACCGCTCGACTTCTTAAATAAGCCGGCAGAAATGATGAAAGAATTTGGTAGATCTATTGGTGAAATTCATGCACGTGAATTTAATGAATGCGGCGCTCCAAACGGGACCTTTCGATATTCCTTAAGGGACTTCCCTCAAAAACTGACAAACGCTATACGTAACCTATCCTCAAGGTATTACTTGTCCAATGAAGCTGTTACCAAAATG
Organism: Paenibacillus sp. V4I9; assembly: GCF_030817295.1. Classification (NCBI taxonomy): domain Bacteria; kingdom Bacillati; phylum Bacillota; class Bacilli; order Caryophanales; family Paenibacillaceae; genus Paenibacillus; species Paenibacillus sp. V4I9. The sequence goes on along the minus strand of NZ_JAUSZE010000001.1, from coordinate 4,088,896 downwards.
ACAGAGTATTACTGTTCATTAGCCACTAAATTGCCCGTCCCCAAAAGTGCCTCATATATAATGTTGGATATGGATCCACGACAGTTTCTTGCCGACGAGGAGCGAGTGAGTGCAATAGTTGATACTGAAGCCTATGTACTAGGACCGCGAGAATTCGAACTCTCCGCTTTGGAATGTTCCCTAGATCAATTCGGCGCGGATAACTTTATAACGGGGTACAGTTCGGTACTACCTTTCCCTGACTTAACTCCCGTCCGTGATGTCTATCGGTTCATGTTCTACTTAATGGAAATAAAGGGCCCTTCTGTTGATTATGATCATTGGTCTTCATTCCCACATTACTTCAGCAAACTTAGAACGAAAGCTGAATAAGAAAACGACAAGTCTGCCGAGGAAATCCTCGGCAGACTTCATTACGCTAAAGGGCAGGCTACTGCAACAGTTAGCTTTAATGAGACGTTAAATAAGGTGATGTACTTCTTACCGCAGAAGGAGGAATTGTTTTGGCAAAAGCTAAAAGGTTTCTTATATTGGTATCTTTATTGCTAGTGTTTTCAGGTTGTACGAACAATGGATACAAATCCATCGAGGAGGCAATTCAACAGGGGGGGATAAAGTATAAACAAATTTATCATCAGCACGAAGTAAACAAGGGCATCATTACTTTTTATGAGAATCCGAACGGAGGAATCGATGCTGGTATTGTATATAAAAATAGTGATAGATATAGATGGGGATTTGGCGGAGGTACTGTGTCATTCCCAAATGAAGGGGATGTAACGTGGGGCGCGGTTAATTTGGACCTCAATACAAAAAATGAGGAAGAAAAGCATTACTGGCTTTACTACGGCATAATAAATGAAGCGCAGATTATCAGGCTCCACATCGAGCACAAAAGTCCTGATAAACACATTGATAAAAACGCAGAAATAATTGAATTACCCGACGGATATAGATTATGGTTCGCTTTGCAGGATAAAAAAAGTTATTCTCAACCTGGCTTCATCCTGACGGGTTATGATAAAGATGGGATAAATGTCTTTCACTTTGAGTGAGTCACAGCACAGGTTGTTGCACTAACGAAGAACTATAGCTCAATAAACATCAGGAGAAGGCTGCCGACATCAATGGATCGGTAGCCTTCTCAGTTAAAGGGCAGATTAATGCAATAAGACTTAAGAATTAAATTGTAACTTTTGTTTGTAAAGTAACGACTATTTCTTTAGAGGTGAGAACATGATTAGGAAGTTTTTCTTCATTGTTGTAACTTTAATAATAATCCTTTCAGGTTGTTCTTCAGCCCCAAAAGCCGAGAACCGTATAAATGAATTGGAGTATGGTAAATCAGTACGCTTAAGTTTGGCGTGGAATGACAATATTTACGAGTTGGCTGATGAGTCAATACCAATAGATCAGATTGATAAGAAAATAGGTGTAGTGAATAAACAAGTTAGTCCGTACCCAACCAATAATGGTGAAGTCGGTAGAAATACATCTGAAGGACCTACGATAATTGGGAATGGTGGAGGCAATTTATTTGCAATTAGAGGTGTAAATCAGCAAGAGCAATTAGCCATTGAACTCTCAAAAAATATTTACAAAAAATGCATCTTTTTCACTAAATTACCGTAGATTATAATTTTTTTTTGTTCTACTAACAAAGAACTATAGTTCAACTTCGAAATGGCAGCTGCGTGGTAGCCTTTCGCTCCGCTAACGGGCAGTTTAGTTCCAATTGTGGTAGTATGAGGAAAAGAACTGACGGAGAATTTATCTATTTAACCAATCTTTGGGAAGAAGGTGCTCAATGGCAGAAAGGATTCATCCCTATTACTATTTAGGTGGACTTGTTGGCTTAGTTGTAGGTTACATCGTGGCAAAAATTTATGAAATTTGGGTTATTGTTGATTTGGAAAGGGAAATACATCATGGTCCAATACCGATGTTTTTTGAAATATCGACAACAAAAACCTGCTTTATTTACTTTTATTGTTATTCTTATATTCATTGTTATTGGTTTGTTATTTGTAGGGATTTTACGCAATGCAACAAACAAAGAAGAGAATTGAAGTAATAAACAAACCGTCATTCCGCTAACGGAAACGATAGTTGAATAAGAATACCACAACAGGCTACCGTTGATATAATCTCGGTAGCCTGTTGTGCTAACGGGCAGGATAGTGCAACTTCAGTCTATATCATGCGTCATGTTGGTTAGAGTAGCCTAAAAGACCTGTTATCTGGAATATTAGTATCCTAATCGGTTATCATCAGTCGGAGGCGAATCATATGAATAAGAAGCGATTAAGTACTAAAATTACTTTGATAATTGGAGCGGTTCTGATTGTTTTTGGAGCCTTTCCATCTATCTTTGCATATCCATACAGCGATGGTCCCAATTCAGGCCCAACAAACACATGGGAACTTACTTTAATGATTGCTTATGAGGGTTGGATGTGGTTTTTGATTATTGGGCTTGTCTTATCAGTGTTTTCACTTCTCAAACTACGAAGATTTTAAGAATAGAGTGCTCGTTGGATTTATTGCATCATTTAACTATAGTTCAATAGCAATGGATCGGTAGCCTTCTCCGCTAAAGGGCAGTAAAGCGTGGTTGATACTGCGGTCGGTTAGCCCCTTATAAGGTTTACTTCACCTCATAATACGAAGGGCAGATTAGTTTAAAAGCAATTAATAAAGTCGACCCTAATGATGAAGGAGTTTAATTCAAGAAGGGACGGGCAACATGAAAAAGAATCAGTTGTTGAAAGTCGGTGGTATAGCTTTAATCGCTTTACTTACTCTGGCTCCTATATCAGTAAATGCGTTTCAAAGTATTAGCATTAATTTGCCGAAGGAAAAAAAAGAGTTGTTAGATCAAGAAGAAGCAGTGAGAAAAAATGCACCAAAAACTCCGAAAATCCAGAACCCACAGCCGAAACCAATAGATCTGAATGCTCAAATAGTTGAAATAGAACGTAGTTGGAAGGTTGGAATAATTGAAGATAGTGAAGTTCCAGCAGGTAGTCATGATGTTAGTATTAAAAACCGCTGGCAGGGTAAACTTGGTGACAAATATATTCAAGTATATGCTGGTGCTTTAATTGATTCTCAAAAGGGAGTGCTTGTTTTAGAAATGAGAAATAAGTACATGGGTACATTATCTGTTGAGAATATTAAACCAAAATCATCTGGTGGATCACTAAAAATAACTGGGGAAGACGGAAACAAGTTAATTATTAATGATGAAATAGGGAATTCAATGATATTTAATGTAAACTTGAAGAGTTTTGATTAAGCTAACGGCGAAACGATAGCACAATAAACAGGGAGCATATCAACGCGGCAGCTGCTCCCTGTTTTCATTCAAGTAACGGGCAGTTTTGCGCAACTTTTAATGTATTTCCAGCGTCTTACTATATGGGATTATTTGTTATCTCTGGAGACGGAGTGTTGATTTTTATATGCTTATGGAAGAAGGGGTCACAATATTACTGAGAGTAGGTGGGGAGTAACTCAATGAATATGAGAAAAAAGATGATTGCTACCGTATTAACTGCCACGGCTTTGGTAATTTGTAGCGTTGTTTACATAAATAATACTACCAACGCTTCAATATCACCTGAAAAAGAATTCATTAAACAAAATGCAATTAATTCCCATATAACTAATCATAAAGAATACGCTCAAACAGCAAATAAAGATGTATATGATAAGTTGTACAAAACATGGGAAAAAGCTACCGAAAGAATTATTAGTAAATATGAAAAAGATTTCGATAAAAAAGATTGGGAACTAATTGCTGGTCCAGATATCGATATTCGTTTCAAAAACATGTTATCAGGCCAAGAAGCTTCAGCCTATTCAAAAGTATCTATTCAAGCAAAGGAAGCATACGAAAAGGGAGATTTTCTTGATTGCGTTTTGCTTCACAAAGATAAAAACAAAGCGAAAATCGCTTGGGAAAAGCATGATGGTAAGATACATATAGCCCATCTAGAGAAAAAAGGAAGTGATTGGTCAATTGTTCTCGAAGAAAATATCGAATAAAGTTTTGTTTTGTATAGTCTATTCGAAACAGTAAGGATGTTAAACTAACGAAGAACGATAGTTGAATAAGCATCAATGAATGAAGCTGCCAGCACGATCGGCAGCTTCATTACGTTAACGGGCAGTTTAACGGATTCCTGACGTGTAGAAGTTTTGTAAAAGGATTGCAATAGTAAGAGCAACTTTTACTTAATCGTACCGTTTAAATTATATATTGGTAAATAAAGGGAGTGTGTGAATTTTGAAAAAGTTTGTTATAGGTCTAATTTGCGGAATTGGTTTAACAGCAACAACTGCCGTTTATGCCTCTGATACAATTCAAGCGTACTTGTTTCCAGTTAAATTCATGCTTAATGGCGAAAGTAGAGAAGTCGATAGTAAAGAATATGTTGTTTTGAATCATAATGGTCACACATATGTACCTCTTCGTTGGGTTGCTGAAAATATGGGAGCGACTGTAAGTTACCAAGAATCGGAGGGGAACACGCCTCCATGGATTCATTTAATGTATTATCAAACCGATAGCGGATTATTAATTAAAGACCCAAAGGAAAATCGAGTAAGTATCGGAAATTTGCAATTGAAAAAAATCGTGCATGATTACCCGAATTATGTAACTGCACAACTTAAACTTCAGGATTCTCCTTATCCTTTGTCTTCTGTACATTTCACGTTGTTTTTTTATGATGAAAATGGAAAATTAATTGAAAAAGGAGATGGTACTGGTCAGTTGATGAAATCAGGTGATATCCAAACCGTCATTGTTAATGTAGGTTCACTGAAAAACTATTCTTCCGTTACTCTTACAGTCACTGAAATTATAGATATTAGTAATGCAGGACACGACTAAGTTTGTTGAAAGATATCAACCCGTTGTGAAACTAACGCAGAACGTTTGTTCAAGTAGAAACGAAGACGAGGCTGCCGAAATCAGGGCCTGTTGACAAAAAGGGTAGGTAACAATTCCTTCCCTTTTTGTCAACAGGCCCATGAAACGGCAGCCTCGTTGAAGTAACTGGCAGTAAAGTGTAATTTGTAAAATGATGGAATTTTTGTGAGCATTGAACGTCTAATTGAGTAGTTAAAACTTACTGGAAGGAGACAAAACAAAGACAAAGACAAAGACAAAGACAAAGAGGTATTGAGAAAAAAATAAATACAAAGGATAAAAGGGCATGGTGTTTGTGGAAAATTAAATTAACAAAAAGGAGTTTTTATATGAGACAAAGGTCTAAATTTGCTTCTATCCTGACAGTTCTTTTTTTAGTTACTTGTGCTGGGATAGTCAGTGCAGCTGGGTTACAAGATAATAGGTCGCTTGAAGAGAAAACGAGCAGACCAATACAGGAGGTGCAACAACAAAATCTTGAAGAATCTGCTAAGGGCATCGTTACAGATTATTTTAATGCCATTATTAAGGAAGGTGACGCTGGTGGAGTAACCCCGTTAGTAGCTTTTTCATTGGGAAAAGTGGACATTTCAGATTCAGCAAATATCAAAGTATCGGTGGATTTGAAGTATAAAGATGATAATATGGAATTGCCTTCAGTAGATTATTCAGTTGTTCGAGTTGATGATAAGTATCAAGTACAGAAACAAGTTTGTATATTTGATGCAATTCCAGGTTCTCCTACAAAAGGCACAGCGTCTTGCAGCAAGATTTTTAAGCATGAAAATGGATTGATGACCGTTCCTGGTAGAAAATAACTAATGACATTCACTTTTAAAAACCACGCACGATAGTTGAAAAATGGCTGCTTCGGCAGCTATTTTATTTGCCCTACTAACAGGGCAGATTATTGAAATAGCTTGCGTATAAGAAAGTTATAAATGGAAACTTTTTACTTGTTCCCTTCGTCTTATTCTTTAGAACTGAATGTTGGGAGTGATGAGTATGAAAAAGTTTGTTTTAGGTCTAATTTGCGGCATTGGTTTAACCGCAACAACCGCTGTTTATGCGTCTGACATGATACAAGCGTACTTATTTCCAGTCAAGTACGAACTTAATGGTCAAACTAAACAATTAGATAGCAGTTATACCACATTAAATTATAATGGTCATGTTTATGTACCTGTTCGTTTTGTTGCCGAGAGTCTTGGAGTAGGTATAAGGTATATAGATAAAGATAAGGTTATTTCCATCATGAATGAACCTACAAACATCGACGAATTTGCAAAAAAGGTTTGGCTAATCCATTTTCGTTTGAATATAGGTAATGATCAAAAATATGTTAAAGAACTTATTGGTGAGCCAGTAGTAGAAAGAACAAATGAAGATAATCAGCAAGCAGTATGGAGATATGATTATATGTCAACTCAAGGCTATCAATATGGCAATTTAAGTAATATTGATCTTGAGGGTCTCGGACAAGGAAAGATACGGGGACAATTATTGATTAATTGGTCTAACGAAGGCAAATTAGAAAAGATTGAATTCTGGTACACTAGTTCGGTTACTGATGTAGATAGGAAAACTTATTCATACCATCTTAATCAAGATGGTTCGACATCTGAATTCATGTATGAATAATCAGCAGTATTGGAGCTGGAGGACCTTTAAATTTAAATGAAATCATTGATATTTTTAAAAACTGGGCTTGTTCAACTAATGGTGAACTATAAAAGGCAGTAGAGCGTGGTGGAAACTTGAGTTTAAGCTACCACTTTTTTCAACTGTATGTGAGTTTAACGCAACTATCAATGTATTTGCATCGTCTAAACATTTGGAAATATTTGTTATTTAATCAGGAAGGAGTGATGATTTATGCTCATTGAAGAAGAGAACATTTTTTTTCCCGATGGTTACTTTTTGCTTTTTACTAAGTGAGGATGCTGAGAAGATCAGACATAGACATAGTGATATGGGGAGGGAAGTTCAATTGAAGCATAGGTGGTTTTTGCTCACAATAATAATTTTTTTAATGGTGGTAGGTTGCGACGTAAAGAATAATGATACGGCTACACAAGACGCATCTATAATAAAAGAGTCAAATCCAAATTTATTGGCTTCTACTGAACCCAATAATTCGGTTCAAATTGGTGAGACAAAAGAACAAGTTAGTGATATCTCAGCAATTATCAATAAACTCCTGGATGTGAATCATAAATACTCAGCTTTAGAAGGAAAGATCATAATAACATTAGAGGCTACTGAAGAAAAGGAACTAGTTGAACTTGTTATCGAACAGCCAAGCCGATTCTACGTGAAGCACATATTAGATTCGAAAACACCGGATCGATTTGAAGAGTCAATAAATGACGGAACAAATGTTCAAATTAAAGGAACTGATGGTGAAGTAAGTCAATTATCTCCAGCAAATAATAGAGTACTTCTACCAATCGGTGGTGTAAATGAATTACTGAATCCAGGAATGTTTATTTATGATGCCATTAGTAATGGTCAAACCACGTTAAAGGGCGGAGAAAAGCTCCTTGATCGTGATTCTACAGTTATAGTTATAAACCGTAAAGTGGGGATAGAGAAACTAGGGAATAAGCTAACTATTTGGTTTGATAACCAAGCTGGAATTATCCTGAAGATTGTTTCTTCAGATGGTGATAATCCTTTACAAACTATTGCTTTTGATCAGATAAAATTTACTGACAAAGCTAATGAAGAAAAATTTAAGAACATAAAGTAAAGAAACGTTGAGCTAACGGCGAACTATAGTTGAATAAACATCAATGGACGAAGCTGCCGGCACGATCGGCAGCTTCGTTACGTTAACGGGCAGATTTGCTCGGTGCCATAACTGCGTCATACCCAGCTCAGGGAAAAGCATCGAAGGTCGCTAATTCCTACATACAAAAACTTGAAAAAACAACCCTGTCTCAAGATCAAGTAATACGTAAAGCACTACTCATAAATAAGGATATTTCAAGTGTAAACATACTTGTTATCAAAAATGTGATTTATGATGAAAAATCAGCGGTTTGGACTATCCAATACAAAAGTGCAATTATTACCCGCGCTAAGTACCACATGAAGTTAATTAGCTCACTAAGACCAACGGATCTTTCGGATACAAAAATCAGTAGTAATACTGGATTGCGGTTGTTGAAGGACTATATGCAAACGGCAATGGATGGCAAGTTGCCAGTAAGTATGACTTCACATTCAGAGAAGGATTTTGATTCGCCATTCGAAGAAGATGTTTACACGGCTATTACCAATTTGGGATTCAAAGTTGAGACACAGGTGGGCTGTTCAGGTTACCGTATAGATTTAGCTGTTGTTGATCCTTTAGATAACAATAAATTCCTGCTCGGGATTGAATGTGATGGTAAAGCTTATCACAGTTCTAAGGTTGCTCGTGACAGGGATAGACTTCGCCAACAAGTTCTAGAAGGCCTTGGTTGGAAAATTTATAGGATTTGGTCACAAGAATGGTTTAAGAAGCGAAAATTCGAAATAACAAGACTAAAAAACCATCTTGAAAGTTTAAGATATTAAAAAATTTCCTAACGGTATCCACGCGATGCCGTTTTTTAATCACTCGAAACAAATTGTATTCACCGATTGCACCAACAAATACATGACGTTTGTCGTCGTTTTAGTGGTTCTGACTAAAAATCAAGCAATAGTGACTATAACAAGGTAACATGGTGCAAAGCGAAGGAAACAAGATAATTCGACGATAAACCACGATGAATCAAGGTCTAAAGAAAAAAAGCCCTATTGGGCTAGTTGTTAGTTGACAATTTACAGAATATATACTTTCCGATTTGTTTTACTGGTGAGTATGTGGAAGGCATTGTGAATACTTCAGGATTATAATAATAAACAGAACCTTCTGTTGGGTCATGTCCATTAATTGCATCTATTACTGCTTTTCTTGCAGAATCTTCTGACTGAATTGACCAAATCTCCCCATTGTTCACAGACAAAAATTGTCCTGGTTGAAAAATGATTGCTTCCACACTTTTTGGGAAATTATTGTTCTTTAAACGATTTAGCACTACTGCCGCTATTGCCACCTTACCAATATGCGGTTCTGACTTTCCTTCTGCATTAACGAGTGACTCCAACAAATATACTTCCTGACTGGATAACAAGCTAGGTTTTATTTGTGATGGAATATGTTCTTTTTTATCATTTTGACTGTAACTAAAACCCAACAGGATTAGTGTTCCTGCTAATAGGGCTATAAATAACTTTACCATTATTTTTCACGCCTTAAACTAGTATTTTATACAAACCATTATTGCCCAATGATTTGGCATTAAAACAAAATGTAGAATAATCATCGACAAACTATGATGAGATAGGCATAGAATTAAAAGCCCTAAATGGGGCTTCTACAATGAGTGATGTACGATAAGTATTAGCCCAAGTTAAAACAGTAATTACTTCATCTTACTTTGCGTTTATAAACGTATTTGGTATTAGTGAGCGTGACATATTCATTGACAAGGAAAGCGGTAAGGACTTCGACAGATCACAGTATCAAGCATTAAAACAATGCTTGCGACAAGGTGATTTACTCTACATAAAATTTTCCATTGACCGCTTTGGACGTAACAGCAAAGAGATTAAGAAAGAATGGGAACGCATTACACAGGAGGTCAAGGCAGATATAAAAGTGCTTGATATGCCCTTACTGGACAGTACACAGCATAAGGATACGTTAGGGACGTTTGTAAGTGATTTAGTGTTACAAGTGCTTTCATTCGTTGCTGAACGTGAACGTGAGAACATCAAGCAAAGACAAATGGAAGGTATCTTGGTTGCAAAGGCTAAAGGCAAGCATCTAGGAAGACCACAGATGAACATTGACACTTTGAGCAAAGAACAGAAGCTGATACTGGATACTAATTATTCAAAGTGGGAAAACAAAGAGATAACCGCAGTGCAGTTCATTGATATGTTAAAGCTGAAAAAGAATACGTTTTATAAAATTGTGAAGGAATATCAAGAACAAGCATAGAATAGCTGAACGCATCAGAAGCATCCAAGCGGTGCTTTTTTGTTTTTGTTGGGGAATGGAGTGAATACAGAGGGAAGTAGCTTACAAGCAAATTTAGATAGTTAGAAAGGGTCAAAAGGGGTGGGGGGTATTTTAAATCAAAATGAAGTTATCTGAATGGTGGAAGGGGTATAGCACTTCCACCGCTCGACTATGAGTGTAATTTGAAGCGATGACAGTTGTACAGAAATCAAGTAACACAAAATACCATAAGCGAAATGAAGAAAAGATACGTTATAATGGAGTGAAATGAAGTATGAATATTGGATTGGAATGGTACAAATGAAACCACTTATAAAATTGGTGTTGCTAGTTATTACAACAATTTCGATAATTAGTTGTAGCGAAAAGGTTGATGTTCCTGAATTGAATGAAATTAAATCTGCTCAACTGATTCCTGAGCATGGAGGTTTTGGGGCTGATTCATTTTCTTTAGATGTGAATAATTCCACACAAAACGCTATTATCGAAAAAGTCTTAGATTTAGTAAAAGCATCTGATGTTGTAAACAATGGGGAAAAGCAAAATCAGTTTGGTGCGTTTAGTTGGAATCCTACTAAGTTCATCATAAAAATGAAAAATGGTGATACAATTGAAATCGAGCCAGCTATTGATGCAATCACTACAAAGTCTGAGGATGGAAGTGTACTTACACAAGGACAAAAACTTAAAGACCAAGTACAGGTGAGCATTCATAGGAATGAATCATTCAATTCATTTCGACTTACATCTGATGAACTGGTAATTTGGATTGATGGTAGTTGGAAACAGGATATACATTAATCGTTTTGAAAATGAGGTATCCAATGTGGATGCCTTTTTTACATTAGGGGTGGGGGGGATTGTTTACACCATTTTGATGTTTTTGGATTTCAGATATGGGCTATGCCCATACAGCCAGCGACTATGGAGTAAAATTTGAAGCGATACGATTATCTTTCCAATGAATATAAAGTAACATTATGGAGGAATACTTATACAATCTAATGGGCATCATACGATTCATTTTTATGAAGGAGAGTGCGATTGGTTGAATTACTCCTTTAATATGAAAATATTCACTGTAATGTTTGGAATATTTGTAATTGCTTATGCAACTAAATTTGTGGGTACAAGAAAGAATACATTCCCTCTTATTACTAATGTTCAATGTACAGTTATTTCAAAGCGGATTGAGAGTTTTAAACCACTTCCTGATTCCGTTGACCATAAAATGCACTTCGTCTTATTCCAAACTTATGTGGCAGGTGCAATAGAGTTAGAAGTAAGTGTTTTTCAATATCATATACTGGTGGAAGGGCAAGAACTAAGAATCTCCTATCAGGGGCGAAAACTAAAAAAATTCATGATGTGGTAAGTGATACTCTTTTTGGTTTTGTTTCAACGATAACGATAAATACTAAATTCCAACATATGGTAAAATAGTGAGTAGAGTGGAAAACAGTACATAGTTTTCTATAAAGTATTAAGTAACGAAGTATGTACTGTTCAGGGTCGATAAATTGTGTTTCAAACTACGATTTTATCTTGGAGGTAAGACATGTCAAAATTCGAACTTGTTTTTAAACCTGAATCAGAGCATGACATTGTGATGTGGTTTAAAGAAGGCGATGTTGATTATTCCTTTTGGGGAGGATTAGACATTCTGATTGATGGACAATCGTTTTTTAAGAAATACACTCATAAAGGTTTGTCTATTCCTCTAATTCCCATGATTGAAGCAATTGCAGAAGTCCTTTCGATTTTGAAGGAAGAACAAACAGCAATCATTGAAGAATATACAGGTCAAATTAGTAATACGATTGTATGTGTTTTAGATGAAAAAGGTGAGAATGTTACATTCGCAATTCGTAACGATTTCGAAGCAGGGAAAGAACCTCGTTGGTATGATGGCCAAGAAGTGTCCTATTCTAAAGAAATACCAGTATCCCTTAATAATATCGTCAATTATGAAGACTTCGTAATTGGATGTGTTGAAAGCATCAGAAATTTCCTTCTTTCTCTTGTTGAAAAGAATCCCCAACTAAAGGATGTATCACAGTTTAGCACATGGTCTAAAATCCTTTTGACTAAATTGATGGTACATTAGCAAGCACCATCATTCTTTGGTTGGTGCTTTCTTATTTAAATATGACGTAAAAAGTGGCGGAAGTATGTTAATTCCAATATACGGAATAATGTTTGTTAGGAGCAAACAACAGTACATAGTTTTCTATAAAGTATTATGTTACGAAGTGTGTACTGTACTTTGATTGTTTTGGCGGTCAATACAGAATGATAATATGTATAGGTGGTAAATACATTGAACTTATATGAACAAGGCGATGAACTGTTTGCCAATGGATATTATCAAGAAGCATATGAAAAATTTGAGTTAGCTTATAGAAATGGGGAAGAAAACGAAGCTGATTGTCTTAATTATATGGCTTGTTGTCAAATCCAATTAGATAAAGCACTTAAAATAAGTCCTTTATGGGAAAGATTACTGTTAATAAAGGTCGTGCCTACTTAAAGCTTGGTAATTATACAGAAGCCTTTGCTTACTTAAACAGAGCAATTATGGCTAATCCCAATAATGAAGATTCTTATTACTATCTTGGAGTTTATTACGATAAGATTGATGAATATGAAAAGGCAAAACAATATTATCAAAAGTCATTGGAAATCAATCATGAACAAGCTGAACCACATTTGAATTTGGGGAAAATGTATTGGAATCTAGGCGATAATGAGAAATCCTTAAAAGAGTTTGACTTAGCTTATCAGTACGATAATGATTGTTTGGATGCGTTGTGGAACAAGGGGTACGTATTATGCTCGCTTAAGCAATTTGGTGAAGCAATCCCATTGTTTGAAAAAGTTTTCGAAAATAATCCTAATGATACAGAAATTCTGAATGAAATGGCATATGCCTATTTCAAATTGAACGAGTACCAACAGGCTCTAAAGTGGCTCGATAAGATTTTGGAGGTTGAACCCAATAATCATCGTGCTTTAGAGGGAGTAAAGGTGATAGATAAACCATTAAGTGAGTAGAATTAAATTTTTTAACATGAATGAGCAATTCCATATACATAGCATGTCGCGGTGCAACACCATTAAGGCATCATCACACGATGGTGCTTTTCTTATGCTCATGAAAGCGTTGAAGTAGGGGGAACAATACAGTTGTTCCTTTATCTGGTTCTAAAGGTCATAGATTGTATTTAACTAACTGATATTGGAAATACTAAGCCATCCTGTGAAAAAAGGTGGTACTTCACTTGAAAAGAACTTCAATTGTATTAGTAATTTGTTTCTTCTTTCAAATAGGAATGTTGCCTGTCCTAGTAGAAGCGAAACAACCAAGTGTTAAAGTATCTAATTTAGCCCCAAACCCATTGTATATCATCATTGTAAAGAAACAAATTCAAGGTGGTGTGCTAGAAAGTGTCGTAGTTAAAGATGAAGCGATGAATCCTATTATAAATGAAATCAATATGTTCCATGTATTGAAAGTCACACGTAGTTGTCCTCCTCCAGATTATATCTACGATGTGATTATCAAATATAAAAAAAGTCCATTTACACGTAGTTTTACAGCTTCCTTCTGTCCTGGAACGCATGATAATGCCAATGGGATTATGCTTGATCCTGGAATATCACAACAAGTTCTAGAAAGTTTGTTTCTAAACAGTCATTAGAACAAGTAAAAAGCATCATCATTTGATGGTGCTTTTCTTTTGGTGCGCCACGCATGGCGATTAACTTGGTGGTGAAAGTCCACTGTGGAGGCTTGTAGTTGCCAACCACTAGCCAAGAGCAAGGGTGTCCATCGCGAGGTGGAATCTGAAGGAAGCAGGAGGCAAACTTCCGACCCGAGGAACACGAACACCATAAGGCATAGGATATGGGACAAATTTGCCAAACAAAATGAAGTCCAATAAACTACACGGACATACCTATGTAGATGATGCGGGTACATGGAAGGAAAGTGAATCGTCTTACCGTGGGAGATCTCATGGACGTGAGGAGATCATTTGGAATCACGGTTGAAACAAGATTTGCCATGAGAAGTCAGCAGAAGCCATAGTACCTGATGTAGCTAGGCGACAAAAGGGAAGGGCCGAACTTTAGGAGGTGTTAAGTCAATGAATGTTACCAAAACAGGAAAAAAGGGCAGCCAACTTCCACTGGAAGGCTCCACGCAGAAAGATAGTGCGGAACACGAAGGATATGCGGGAGTGCACAGTCCTGTAAGGATAACTGAAAACAACAACACCGACGCAAACGAGTCGAAGGATGGATTACTTGAGCAGATTGTGAGCAGGGAAAACTTGAACCAAGCGTTCAAAAAAGTCAAAGCAAACAAGGGCTCTCATGGAATTGATGGGATGAAAGTAGAAGAACTTCTACAACATCTCAAAGAAAACGGAGAGGCACTCAAGCAATCCATTCTGGATGGAAAATACCGTCCTGGCCCCGTTCGAAGGGTAGAAATACCGAAAGAGAACGGAAAGAAAAGAAACCTTGGAATTCCAAACGTGGTAGATCGAGTTGTTCAACAAGCAATCGCTCAGGTGCTCACGCCAATCTACGAGAAGCAGTTCTCTGAAAACAGCTATGGCTTTCGCCCTAAAAGAAGTGCACACGATGCGATTAGGAAAAGCCAAAGCCAAATAGGGGAAGGGTACAAATATGTGGTGGATATGGACTTAGAGAAATACTTCGATACGGTGAACCAAAGTAAGCTCGCCGAGGTACTATCGAGAACCATTAAGGATGGACGAGTCATCTCACTCATACACAAGTACCTGAAATCAGGAGTTATTGTGAAGCAACGCTTTGAGGAAACGGAAGTCGGCGTACCGCAAGGTGGTAACTTAAGTCCAATTCTTAGCAATATCATGCTGAATGAATTGGATAAAGAGTTAGAGAAAAGAGGACATAAATTCGTACGCTACGCGGACGACCTCCTCATCTTTTGTAAAAGTAGAAGGAGTGCAGAACGGGCATTAGAGAACATACTGCCTTTCATCACGAAGAAGTTATTTCTTAAAGTGAATCGAGAGAAAACAACAGTGGATGAAGCGAAAGGGATCAAATTTCTTGGGTTTTCATTCTACCGTAACAGAGGGAAAGCAAGAGTCAGAATACACCCGAAATCTATAGCAAAGATGAAAGCGAAAATAAAGGCGCTAACGTCAAGAAGCAATGGAATGGGAAATGCGGCACGAGCAGAAAACCTGAAACGTTATATTATGGGGTGGGTAAACTACTTTAAAATAGCGGATATGAAGAAACTTCTCCAAATAACGGATGAATGGATGAGAAGGCGGATTCGTATGATTTACTGGAAGCAATGGAAACGGGTAAGAACAAGATTTAACATGCTGCAAACACTCGGAGTACAGCTACAGAAAGCATGGGAGTTTGCAAACACAAGAAAGAGCTATTGGAGAACATCCAAAAGCCCAATCCTCGATAAATCCCTCGGAAACAACACCATTAAAGGTTTAGGATTCCTTTTCTTTTCAGACTATTATCGACAAGTTACTGCGTAAACTAAGGAACCGCCGTATACCGAACGGTACGTACGGTGGTGTGGGAGGTCGGCTACTCAACTAATGGGTAGCCTCCTACCCGATCGATTAAACTAAAGGGCAGTAGAGCGTGGCGGAAAGCTACGTACCTTTGAAGTATTGGGCAGAAATGACTGAATTAATTATTCTTGAAACAACAGAAGGATTTCCCACAAAGTTCCAGAAAGTAATTAAGGAAAGAGATATTTAAGAATAACCTCAAATAGGAGGGATTAAGATGTCAGACGGCATGCAAAAAATACTTTTTGACCCAATGAAACACCCCGAATGGGTAGCACCCCATAGCCCAGAGTGGTATAAACAATTGTTCGAAGAAGTGGGGGAATATAAATACCCTTGGAAGTCAACGTTTGATGAACCGAGAGCTGAAATGATATTGGCAGATAAAATAACTTCATACTTATATGAAGGTCGATTATTGGATGTTGGATGTGGTCACGGTGAATTTGCGTTACAATTTGCATTAAATGCAAGAGAGGTTGTCGGGATTGATGTAGTAGAGGGCTTTATTGAAACGGGGAACAAAGCTAAATTAGTAGAAAACATCAACTTTTTGATTATTGATGGAAATGGTAATTTGCCCTTTCCAAATGATTATTTCGATGTAGCATATACAAAAAAAGGACCAAGAGATTGGTATCACGAGGGCAATCGAATTGTTAAAGCAGGTGGGGTAATTTTAGGGTTCTACCATGCTGGCAGTCACGGTGCTTTACGAGAGCTATTCCCAGGTCTATATTCCCAAATACCAAAGCCAGAAGCAAATGACATATTGTGTGAACTTAATCTTCATGAAAGTGGTTTAACGGATATTAAAGTAGAGCTACTTGAAGAAATTGAATACCTTTCTACACCAGAAGATGTTCTTATTAAAAAATGCTTTGGACAGAGCCAAAAACTAAGAGAAGTTGTTTGGCAGGAATGCTTAAAAGATGTAGAGGGAATTTTTAATAAATATGCTACTTCAAAAGGACTGAAAATAATTAATTATTATCACTTATTAACAGCAAGAGCTTCGTAAATTAATTCAGCTAACGCAGAACTATAGTTGAACAAACGTAATAAGGCTGCCGCGTGCAGCCTTTTGTGCTAACGGGACATTTAGTGCAGTTGAACAATAAATTGTAGATGGCAAATAACACACAGTACCAGCCAATTTAGCTTTTGCTGTGTGTTATTCGACTACCGCAAGATATCCTTCAAATCTGGAGGCAATTCATATGTCGTTAAATGGGTGAACTTTATCAATTTAACAGATGGTCCAAAAGATAATTGGTATTCAATTCGATCTTTCCCAACGAGCACATGTTGTCCCACAGTAGGTTCTACTTCAATTATTAATGAAAAATCAAAACCTCGAAAACCAGTGACTCTTTTAGCTTGTATGACATCAATCCGCCACGGCTCAATAATCGGATTGAATTTTAATGACGATTTATAATATTCACTCACATCTTTATAAATATATGGTGTTAAAAATACCATTAGCATATCCTGCAACTTAAGCTGTGTTGAGTCTTGGGTTGGTTTGGTTGCTAATACGGTTTTATTTTGAATAGGAATAATAAGTGTGATGGCTAGAATAAGAGCGATAATTGATTTTCTCATTACTTACACCTCATCTACATGGGATTACCATTACTTTTCCCTGTTGGGTTGTTTTTGATTAATAAGGCTTCTTGCTAAACTAACGGGCAGATTAGCGGAACAGTGCGCCTAGCAAAGCTAGGCACAACTAGTTGGTGAAAGTCCAACCGAGGTAGGGACCAAGCCGCCTCGTAGCTAGCAGGCATCTGGTGGCGAGATCCTAAGGATGAAGCCCTGTGAAAAGCCCTAGCTTGGGTGAAGCAAAACTGCAGGCTGTAACATGAAGTGAATCCTGCCGCATCGTCATAAACAACCCGAAAGGGAGAAGAGGAAGCCGAACCCCGTGTTCTACGGTGAAGGCCATGGAACGCGCGAAGAACTTGGATTAGCAACGCGGAAGAATCCTCCGGTGTATGGGGAACAGCATGTAGTAACAGTTGTGTCTGGAACTAGGGAGACCCTACCTCGCACGACAATGACGTAAAGCGCAAACCTATAAGCCCGGAGGGTGAAGTGGTAAGCGGCGAGAAGGGAGTCGGAGAGGGTGGTAGTACCTGAGAACGCAGGACAACATAACCTGCGGGAGGAAAGCACCCTTACTTTGTTTACGGGTAACAATGGAGGTAAGAGCGAGTGAATGCAGTGAAATCTGCTAACTACACAAAAGTAAAAGTTCAAGAACTTCAAAGGACCCTCTACCTTGCGGCTAAGGCAAGTAACAAGCGCAGGTTTCATGCTCTGTACGACAAAGTGTACAGAATAGATGTCATGTGGGAAGCATGGAAACGGGTCAAAGCAAATCGAGGTAGCGCCGGCATCGATGGTGTGACTATTCAGCACATTGTACAGGAGTATGGAGAAAAGCAATTCGTGAAGGACACGCATCGGCAATTGGTGGAAAACGTCTACCGCCCTAAACCAGTTCGGAGGAAGGATATACCGAAGGGCGATGGTAAAACACGTCCGCTCGGAATACCCGTAATCCAGGACAGACTGGTACAAATGGCAACGAAAATCGTCCTTGAGGCAATATTCGAGGCGGATTTCAAAGATTGTTCGTTTGGGTTTCGACCGAAGCGAAGCGCGAAACAGGCGATAGAGCGGATACACAAGACGGTGAACTACGGGAGAGTGTACTGGGTGGTAGATATAGACATCGCCGGGTACTTTAACAATATCCCGCATGACAAATTGCTCAAACTCGTAGAACAACGTGTGAGTGACCGAAGAGTGTTGAAACTTATTCGATTGTGGCTGAAAGCCGGTGTCATGAAAGATGGACAGGTTTATAACACGGAAATCGGAAGCCCTCAGGGTGGAGTCATCTCACCGCTACTCGCGAACATCTACCTGAACTATCTCGATACACTATGGGAAAAGCAATTTTCTCATATTGGCACATTGGTGCGATATGCTGATGATTTAGTTATTTTATGTGAAAATAAACCCCACGCTATGGAAGCCATTCAGGTGCTTAAGGCAGTTTTCAGGAAACTGGAATTGACGATGAACACGGACAAGTCCAAGCTTGTGAACCTGTGGTTGGATAAAGAGGGATTCGACTTTCTCGGATTCCATCACCGCCGCATGCCGAAATTGTTTAAGTCGGGAAAATTTTATGACCTACGGAGTATTCCATCCAAGAAGGCGATGAAGAAGATGCGTGCCAAGATAAAGGAAATAACTGCACCACGTGCGCGACTCTATTGGTCACCAAAGCAGATGATGGACAAGCTCAATCCCATCATTCAGGGATGGAAGAACTATTATGGCAGCGTAGATCCTGGCATGTCGAACAAATTTCTGTCAAAAGTTGACTGGCATATTATCCGGAGACTGACACTGTACTGGAACAAGAAACACAAGCGAAACCAACTGCACCCGAGGAGGGTCGCGGAGGTATTCGGTCGTATGGGACTGAAACGAATCAGTGCTTGGGGCAGCTATACTGCGCTAGGTGAAGAACATCGGAAAGCCGTATGCGGGAAAACTGCTCGTACGGTTTGATGAGGGAGGACTGGGAAACCAGTCCCCTACTCTACAATCAAGTGAAGTTTAGAGTGGTAGTCAGAACCACTTCTTTGCAAACCAGCATCCGCGGCAGCCTATTGAAGTAACGTGTAATTCCTAATTATGGTAATATAAGAGCAAGGAAATATTCTGTCGTTCTGGGGGGAGTAGAGATGAGATATTCAAAAAGTAGGTGGTCTTTTGTTCTAGGCAGTATAATAGTTGCCTCTATTGCTTTAGCGATTTTTGTACCTAACTACTTTACAAACAATCCTCCAGAAAATCCTGTTATAAGAACAGTCGCATCCAGCAACGCTTTTGATGTAACCGATACACGTAGGCTTGTCGGGTGGGCAGATAATGTATTTGTCGGGAAAGTGATAAAACAGGATGGAACTAAATCATTAGATAGCACGCCTGAAACTCAGTTTAAGGTGGAAGTGTCTGATAATGTAAAGGGTAAATTTAACAGAACAGTAATCGTAAATCAACAAGGTGGATTCAAAAGAAATGAATTAATTCTAATTGAAAATGACCAATTACTTCACGAAGGACAATCATATTTATTTGTAACCAAACATTTGAAGGAAGAGAATTGGAATACCTTAGTACCTGTTTACGGCGACATTCTAATTGCAAATGAAGAAGCAAAAATAGAAATAATTGAGAAATACACAACTGCTTATAAAAATGAAATCCCATTTAATATGAGCAAGACATTAAACTAACGCAGAACGTTAGTTCAATAAAAGAGAAGTTTCATATACATGCACAATCAAATCGGTTGTGCTTTTCTTATGCTCATATTTGAATAAATGAAGCCCATTCAAGCTATTGATCTATTGTAGCTATTGGTTATATGCAGAGTTAAGATCGATCTAACGATATTAATTTAAACTATTTGTAACTTTTTAGACCACCTATCCGAATATATATTGAAAATCAAATGGAGGTGATTACTTGAATGGAGACAGAGACTGTTAGTTATTGTTTATTGAAAGATGGAAAAATTGATACAGAACTAACCATTGATAGCATCTACGAAGAGCATTATAAATCGGTGTATGGATTTTTAATTTGCTTTACAGGTAATAAAAGTGATGCTGAGGATTTAACTCAAGAGGTATTTATAAAAGTTATTAAATCTATTGCTAATTTTAACCGTTATTTTCAATTACGGTCATGGATTTTGTCAATTGCTAAGCACGTTGCTATTGATCATTATAGACGAAAAAAATTTTACTCCTTATTTAATGATAACTTTTTTACCAAATTGGTTGCCAAAACAGGATCACCTCAAGAAAACTTAGATACTAAAGAAACAAATAAAATTATTCAAGAATCTTTAACAAAATTAAAACCTAATTATAGATCAGTATTCATTCTTCGGGCTATCAACGATCTATCAATAAGGGAAACAGCTTTAATCTTAAATTGTTCTGAATCAAAGGTTAAAGTTGATTACCATCGTGCTGTGGCTATGCTCCAAAAATTATTGACAATGAGTATGAAAGGGGAAATTGGTATATGACTCAACCAGATGAAGAGTATATTATTAATATTTTAAAGAAATCTCCAGATATGAATCCAAGTATTGAATTTGTTCATAAAACCAGACAAGAATTGAAATACATAGTAAATAACAATAGAAACAAGGCAATCCATTTCAGAAAATATCTTATAAGTTCTGGGTTAACAGTCTCCTTGATCCTAATTACTTGGATAACTTTTTTTTCGGGAATCCATCAAATGAATACAGCCATTCATGCAGGACTCAATATAATTAATCCCAAGCAAACTGTTATTACTGAGGCGAAAAATGAACCATTAGTATTTATTTACCACACTCATAATCGTGAGTCTTTTGTGCCTGAACTACAATCAATATCACCTGAAGAAGCCCAGTCCATTGATATTAATAAAAATATTACATCCGTAGGAAAGCATCTCAGTGAAAAACTGGAGGACTTTAATATAAAAGCGCTTGTAGATCGCACTGATTATGCTTCAGAACCTAACTTTAGTTATAAAGATTCTTATAGGTTATCAAGGGAAACTATGGTTAGCGCTATAAAATCAAATCCCGCACTCAAAATGGTGTTTGATATTCATAGAAGTTCTTTACCTCGTGAAAAAACTACGACCAAGATTAATGGTATTGATATAGCGAAAATCCAATTCGTGGTATCCATTTCAAATAAACATTATCAAGAGAATATAAAATTCGCTTCTAAACTTCATGACCAATTAGAATCATTATACCAAGGTCTTTCCTCTCAGGTAACATTAAAAGATGCTCCTACGGAATCAAGCCTATCATATAATCAGGATCTTTTTCCAAATTCTCTTTTAGTTGAAATAGGTGGTCCAGAAAATAGCCTTGAAGAAGAATATAGAGCAGTAGATTTGTTATCAAAAGCAATAGCTGATTTAACTAAGGAATGAAACAAGACAACAAGGACCTATAAAACTTGTTAAAATAATGGAATCAAGGGTTGTGGCTTTTTGCAATGTTTTTTTTACAACTTAATCCAATCTGTGTTTTTAACGGAACTCTGCTAGGTGTAATAACAAATAACCATTAGAAAAAAGATGGTTATGAAAAATAGTTAAATAAGAATTGAATAGAAATACGGCACAATCTAATCGGTTGTGCTTTTTATGTTTATCCTGTTTAATTTTTAAAAAACAGTTACCCTTACTCTATAAATAGATATTAACGCGAGGGTGACTATCGTCTGAACATATAACGGTTTCCCTTTTTATGTTGTATTGGGAATGCTATCATGGATTAAGTAAATAGGGGGAAAAGCGTGACAACAAAACACATGCAATATTATTTATGTTAGTTTCATATATTGATAAAAGGAGAATGAAAACACCTAGCATAAAAATACTTGTTTTGGGGTGATAAAACTATAATGAAGTACCTTATTCAAACGTTACTAGCTTATTTGTCTATTTCCGTAATTGCTGCTTGCACATCGCAATCTCCAGCAGCAGTTATAAAGACCAATGAAAATACAACGACAGTTCAATTAGTAGTAAGCACTAATGAGAAGCCAAAACCAATTCAACAATTTTTAAATGAGGATAAAGTTAATTCGCTACAAGTAGAAGGTGGTTTACCGAGTAATGAGAAGCTGAACCCATTTAGGAAAGAGGAAGTGAAGGGAACAAAGGTTATTTCCAAAGTTATGGGTTGGTTAAATTCATCTGAAATAGTTGATGGAGAAACTAATTGGGGAAAACACGGTTATCCTAATATTTTGAGTTTCTATTTGAATAGTGGGCAAATAGCTGTTGTTGAGCCTGCATACAAATGTGACATTAAAAAGGATGATAAAGGTTATGGCACGAAAAGATGTACACCAGCTAATGGCGAAATCGTCTTCAATTATGAGTCAAAGCATTTTCGTTTAGAATCTCCAGAACTTTATGATTGGCTTCAAGGTGGTTGGATGAAAGAAAATTAACATATTATTGGGAATACTCAAAAAATTCAGCGGATATGATTCTACGTTATAGTATGCCTAGTGTGGAAGATAAGTAGAAAGCAGTTGAACGCATATTTAAAGATTAGCCACCAGAAATGGTGGTTTTTTGGTTGTCTAAGTGGGTAATGGAGGTAGTTTACACCAAAAAGGTCAATTAGTTTCTTGGAAAAGGGGTATGCACCTCCTCTCCCCCAACTAAGTTTGAAAATTTGAAGAGGTATAATAAAATAATTTCCAATATATGATATAAATTGTTATGGTGGAAAAAATATTCTGTATATCTAAAAAAATTCACAACTTCACTAACGGAGAAACGATACTCCGAACGGCACCACAAAACCTTGCATAACTAAAATGCAGGAGAGTGTTTGTATTATGTAGAAGAGAATATGAGACATATTTACTAAACTACACTAGGAGATGTTTGAATGAAAGGTAATTTCAAGAGTATGAAAGGATTTGTTTTAGGTTTTAGTTGCTGTGCGCTCTTAACAAGTGGTATAGCTTATGCCGCTGATGCAGTAAAGCTAGATGCTTTTTTCGGTGTTAAGCTTATGCAAAATGGCATTGATAAGACTCCACAAGAGGATGATCTAAAACCATTTATTGCAAACGGACGTACATATGTGCCACTAAAAGCTGTCGGTGATCTACTTGGTGTAGATGTAAATTGGGATGGTGCTAATACTGCTGTTATTATTGGAGGGAAAATTGAGGGTACCCCTCTTTCAGTTCCAAATAGCGTGAAAAATGGAAATGAGGGTTATGCTGTCTATGCAGTTTCACAAAACCAACCGATGACCATCAATGGAAAATCATACGGTTCGAAAGGCTTTAAGTTTTATACAGAGCATAATGATTTTCATGATACTAAAGATCTTAATTTGAAATTTACATATAATCTAAATGCACAATATTCAAAGCTGACATTTAGCATTGGTATGGATGATGTAAAAGCTGAATCAGATGAATCAAGGACTGTAGCTTTCACAAATCAGGACGGTAAGGTTATTAATTCTTTTTTATTAAGTAAAGGCTCAATTCAAGAGGCTATTACTATAAATGTAAAAGGAGTTACTGAGTTAAACATTGAGGTTAGTAGTGGGGGGACTAATAGCTTTGAATACCCAACCGTAGATTTGATTAATCCTGTTTTGAACTAATATCTAAAATCGTAAAAGCCACATTGGAGTATTTCATCCATGTGGCTTTTATTGTTACAAATTAATAATATGTAGGAAAAAAATACTTTAAACGAATATACTTAAGAAGATTTTTAGGGAAATGGTGTGGTTGAAAGCATTTGTTTGAATTTAGAGGAGGTCAAGATGGTTAGTTTTGGCTTAGTGTGTTTAATCGTTCTAATTCTAATATTTATTGCAATCTTTCATGCAGGGGTACTATTGGACTATATCAATCCAAGTGCTCTTCAAGTTCAACTTTTAGGTGTTCAAATAATACTGTTTGGAGTAATTGTTTTGTTAGCTTTTGAAGGTTCTTCTGGATATGGATTTACTATTGGATTAACTCTCGTATTAAGATTGATCAAGCTTATTTGATAAAGGAGCCATTAGAAACTTTGGAAAAGTATATCGGAATCTTAAAATTATCCGATATATCCTTTTTCAAAACTCGTTCAAAACTCATGCATGAGCATTTAAGTCAACTTCCTTCAGGCAATGAGGCATTTGGATTAATTCATGGAGACTTAAATCTGTCTAACGTTCACTATAGTCCAGAACATGGTTTTAAAATTTTCGATTTCGACCACTGTGCATACGGATGGAGGATACATGATTTAGCCGTAACAAAGCTTTGTTTTAATCAACGAATTTATAATCAAATCTTGGAGGGCTATCAATTAATAAGGCCACTTAGCCTGTTAGAAGAGAAAAGCATCGATATTTACTCTGATGTGCTTTTACTGAGAAAGAGCAAAGATATTTTGGACATGATGAAATCTGAAGGTAGTCCAGAAGAGCAAATTAGGGGAGTTGTTACAAATGCAATAGATACACTGAATATGTTATTTGAAAGACCGTTCAACTAACGCAGAACGTTAGTTAAATAACTACAAAATGAGGCTGCCGCAAAAGAAGGAAAGGACAAAAAGTTATAGACTCATGAACGAAGAACTTTAGCAAAGAACGAGTTCAATGGAGAGCTCACTGGAAAATAGTCTATGGGCTATTATAATAGAACTACACATAAGAATATGGTGAGGAAATCTCTTTGCTATGCGCTAATAATTGGTGAACCATTTTAAGGAGGATTTCATGTCCAACTTTATATCGGTTGAAGAGTGTTTAAATATTAAAGAACTAGCAGACAGAGTACCTTTGGAATTATCATGCGATGGTCGTTGGTTGGCTTTTACTTTAAACGGGTTAAGTAATGAAAAAATCTCTCAAGGCGTATCAATGGCAGTTCAGGGGAATTCTCAGTGGGTCTGCGATTTAAACACTGGAGAAGCATTTCCAATTGCTCCTACAGCCAATAGTAGTTGGTCTGGGGAATGGTCCCCAGATGGGGAAACTTTAGCATTCTTTTCCGACATAGATGGTGCTGCGCAACTATGGCTGTGGTCTACTATCACAAGGACATTAAAACGCGCGTCTACGGATATTGTATGTCCATTTTTCGGGTTTGAAAAACCAATATGGACATTGGATGGTAGGTATATACTCGTAAAATCTAAGCCGACGGCAGATATAAATGGATTCGATTTTTCCTCATCAATGTCAAAATCAAATGAAAGTAAAGAAAAAAAATCTAGAGTCGTTGTTTATTCTACACTTAAAGAGAATCCTGAGAATAATGACCAACATAATTGGACCGAACGATATCGTGGTGACATTGTAAAAGTTGACATTAATAGCGGAAGGTCTGTTCCATTATGTATCGGCTTAAGACCATTTGGTATGGCTGTTTCAAATGACGGAAAGTATCTTGCCTTTACAAATTGTATAGGGCAAGAAAGTAAAGATACACAGCAAATGATTTATGATTTGTGGGTCTGCCCAATTGATGATTACTTGGAAAAACCTTTTCGTGCAGTCAGCGAAATTCGCATGGAGTATGGATTGACGTTCACTTGGGCGATAAACAATAACTCTGTCTATTACACATCCAGCGGTCCCAAAACAGAGGGTGAATTATGGTCAGTAAATATTGCGTATCCGTTAAAACCCATTAGGCTTCTTGCCGAAACTGGCTTTGGACGGTCATATGATAGTCCTATATCTTTAAGTAATGGAGATTTGGTTATGGTAGCAAAAGGTGCGTTATGGCGCTATAGAGGGACAGAAAAAAGTGTTAAAAAAATAGGAGAAAATATCGAGCGTGAGATTATTTCTGCAATGCCACTAACGTCGAACGGAACGAATAGCATAGTTGTTCAAACCATTGAAAATTCAAATGACATTTGCGGCTTTTGGATGATAAATCTTGAGACTGAAGTAATAAATAGAGTGTTTGAGGAACCTTATAAGCACTTACCTTGGTTCGAAGGTGGAGCGACTATTGGTGAAAATCTTCTTGTGTATGTAGCACAATCAGCAAATGAACCACCGTCAATAAGAGGATTCAATTATAAAACTCTTCGCCATAATTCTCTAGTTGAATTGTCCAAAGTACCTAAAACTAAACTGGGTAATTCACAGTTGCTTACCTGGGTTAAAGCAGAAAAGAAACTCAGAGGGGCGCTTTTATTACCTCCTGTAATAAAAGGACCAGTTCCTGTTATTGTCCGAGTCTATGGCGGAGCTGAGCAATCGAAAAATTTGCGGTTATTTGGTTTAAGTAGTAGTACAGTTGATAATCATCAATTATTTGCATCGCGAGGATATGCTGTATATCTCCCCGATCTTCCTCTAGAACGAAAACATGAGCCACTAAATGAGTTAGTAGAGGTGTTGGAGGATGCATTAAATGAACTTTTTAAACACCCTGACATAGACTTTAATCGTATTGGAATTATTGGACACTCATTTGGTGGTTATTCAGCCTTAGCGGCGATTACAAAACTCCAACATTTTAAGGCAGCTGTAATTTCAGCAGGTATTGGAAGTCTAATAAGTTTTTACACTCAATTTAATTCCGAAGCACCCGAATTTAGGTTTGGATGGACAGAAGATGGTCAAGGAAATATGGGAGCAACGCTTTGGCAAGATAGGGAACGTTATATTCGAAACTCTCCTCTTTTCAGTTTTGACAAAATTCAAACTCCAGTATTAATTTTTCAAGGAACTCGGGACTCTTTATGTAACACTGAAGCAGGACCTATTTTTTCCGCGTTACGTAGACTAAATAAAAATGCTGAGATGGTGCTTTATGATGAGGAACACTGGCAAGGAACATGGAGTAAAGATAATTTAATTGATTATTATGACCGTATGTTTACTTGGTATAAAAGATTTCTTTGACATAACCTTTTCAAAAGTAGCCTTTTGTTGTTAAACAAACGAGGAACGATATATAAATACCAGAAGGGTTGCAGAGTGGCGGCCCTTCGCTCAGCTAACGGGCAGTTTAGCGTGGTGATTGGCTCAAAAAGTGAAGTATAATAATGGTACTAAGAGCCAACAAATGGGGTGCCATTATACCCGAATATTCTCATATCCAAACGAATTTTTATTAGTAGGAGGAGAGTAATTGGAAAATTATCCAAAGTACGTAACGAGGGAAGCCATTGAAAATCTTGTTGAAAAATTGAGTTTACCTAAACCAGGATCATTTACCCAAGATTGGGAATACGAAGTGGCAGATGATACAAGAATAGATGAATTTCTTTCTTTTTATGAAAGTTCAAGTCTTAACGAAGAAGAAAAATTTGCTTTGATGATCATAATTATTGGTTCACTCAATGATGCTATTGAAAAGGGTGATGTTGATGAATCAATATTGAGAAAAGCAAAAGAGCTACTTTTAAAAGATATATCTATCCATACAAATACAATATTATATTGGTCACTAGAAAATGAGGATTTAGAGGATTGTTTTGCAATTACTCCATTTATTAGGTGTGTTAGGAGATGATATAAACCGTACCGTTAGTAATGAGGGAAATAGTGCAAGCATGGAGAAGGAAAAATTGGTGCGAGGCAGTCTGCGTTGAGCTAACGAGGAACGATAGTTCAATCACGAGATGACGGCAGCCGGCACACGATCGGCTGCCTTTGTCTGTTGAAGTAACGGGGGTTTAGTGTAGTAAGAGGCAGATAAAGTTATTATTAAATAAGTTGTCTGTTTTGTGTATTAAAGAATGAAAATATTTTAGAGGAGTTTACTCATGAAGCCGCTAAATGAACTTGTATTTGAAGATGAATCAGCACTTTTCATGATAAAACAATGGATTTTTGAATCTAACAATTGTAATGGAGCAGTTATTCTCCCCTCTCTAAAAGAACAAAGCGAAAAAGAATTATTTCGCCTGCAAGTAACAACAAAATCAACCCTTGGTGCGGTCGCATATTCAACAGGTGGTATTTTACTTCAACAAGGATGGCTTCGTTTTTTAGGTTCAGGTCATGATAATTTACCAAGAACAATTACATCATGGACTGAAAAATGCAAGTTGGACAATGCCTTATTGGTTGCCGATGATGTGATTGGCGGTTTCTTTGCTTTAAATGGCGGTTTCTTTGATGAAGGTAAAGGAGAAATTTTTTATCTTGCTCCTGATACGTTAGCGTGGGAAAGTTTAGAGATGGGGTATACTGATTTTCTGAATTGGTCTTGTACGGGGGATTTGTCGGGATTCTACGAACCATTTAGATGGAATAAATGGGAAACCATTGTTCCTACACTGGATGGGAATCAGGGCATTTCTATTTACCCCTATCTTTGGTCTAATGAAGCAAAGGAAAGTGGAATTGAAAAATGTTCAAAAAAAGCAGTACCATTAGAAGAGCTTTGGGGACTTAATTTACATTTTAGAGAGCAATTAGGTACAGAATAAAGAACCACTTCTATTAAAGATCCATTGCGGAAACTATAGTTCAATATTATATGGGCTGCCGCTGGCAGCCTTTTGTTACGCTCCCTCAGCATAGTGTAACAACAACGTCTGCTATTTATAGTATAACGAGAATATAAGGAATCCTATTTTTAATTAATAAGGACATAGTCTGGATTTGTGACATATAAATTTTTATCGAAAATAACTATTTATTTCCATATTGTAGTACAATGTCGAGGTGAAGATAATAAAAAAATTGTGTATAAATACTGCAAATGTAGATGATAAGGAGCTTTGAAATGCCGAATAGAGAAAATAAAAGAGCTGTAATTGTAATTGCTTTGATAACCGCAATTTGTCTCTTAGGTAATGCCATGCTTTATGTAGTAATGCCGCTCTATTGGCAAAATTTTGGACTGACTGGACTTTGGCAAGCAGGAGTCCTGCTCTCTATCAATCGCTTCTTACGTCTGCCACTAAGTCCCATTGTCAATTGGTGCTACAGCCGTATTGATAAGCGGACTGGATTACTTATTGCAGTTTCATTAGCCGTAATCAGCACAATTTCATACGGTTATACAAGTGGATTTTTTTTACTATTCATTGTGCGATGTTTATGGGGCGTTGCTTGGTCGTTTCTGAGGCTAGGCGGTCTTCTAACTGTTTTGGATGTTTCAAATGATAATAATCGTGGCGAGATGATGGGATTATATAATGGGTTATGGGGGCTAGGACATCTCGGTGGTGCTCTTTTGGGTGGTCTGCTTGTTGAAGCAGTCGGACTTGGTCCAGTATCACTTATATTTGGTGGACTTTCTCTACTTTGTGTTCCGTTCATATTTCGTTATATCCCAAGTGGCATTACGCAACCTCTGGATAAACAATCGGGTACACGAATCATAGATTTAATGAAGAACAAGCAAGTTGCCATAGTCTTGTTAACTGGTTTTTTTGTTAATATGGTTTTTTTTGGTATATTAGCTTTTACGCTTAGTCGAATGATTGAGGCGCATCTACCAAATCAATTTACAGTATGGGGGTTTGCTTTAGGTGCGGCAACCATAGCGGGTGTAATACAAGCATTTAGGTCTGGTTGGGAACCATTCTTGTCACCGCGTATTGGTAAATACACTGATGAAAAACGAGGTAGAAAACCCATGTTTCTAGTAGGGATTTTATTCGCAGTGGTACTCTTAATTATTGTGACATTGCAACTTCCATTTTATTTATGGGTAACACTGCTCATTCTTCTACAGCTTACATCCACAATATCATCAACGATGTCTGATGCCTTAGCGGCAGATACTGCTTCAGCTCTACCTCAAGATAGAGCTTCAACAATGACAGCATATATTATAATGGTAGACCTTGGTGCGGCTCTTGGTCCCTTAATAGCTTCACCCATTGATGAGTATTTTGGTCTAACTACTTTATATTATTGTTCGGCTGTATTATTGGTTGGAGTGGCTTTCTTCTCTCTAAAGGGCATTTCGTCAACCAAATACGATAATAAGGGGTCAACAATAAGTTAATTTGTCTAGTAACTATAGTGGAGGAGCTTGCCGCGCAGCAGTGTTATAGTCCTAAATATGATGAATATTGAATAATTGTGAATGATACAGATATATACTTTGTGGTCAAATTGCACTTTGTGTTTGGTTACATTACTGTGAGCCGTATCACAGGTAGAAGGTCGGCATGGCATTAATCATTAAACTACCCTGAAAGTAGCCGATTAATATGTGAATTTTCATTATTCCGTGGTGCCCAATGAGGGGCATGGTTGGCTAACGAGAAACTTTTGTTGAATGACGAAGCTGCCGGTACGGTCGGGCAAATTTGCACAACAATCACCGCAATTTAATGCACCTTCAAAACAAAAGGGAGAGAAAAGACCCATGAATATTACACCTGGCAGATTAACAGGTCGAATCGCAATAGTTACAGGTGCAAGTCGAAGCGCGGGAATCGGTGCTGCAGTTTGCAAAGAGTTGGCCTATCTAGGTGCTGATGTATTTTTTACACACTGGGTTAGTTACGATCAACAGATGCCCTGGGGTAGCAATAACGAGGAGCATGAGCAACTTTGTGAGGAAATACGCTCCATGGGCGTTCGTTGCGAACACCTAAGGATGGATCTTTCTGTACCTGAAAGCTTTGTGGACTTATTAAATAACGTTGAGCAGAAGCTAGGAGAACCTTCCATTCTTGTCAACAATGCTTGTTATTCAGTTAACGATGACTTAACCACGATTACCCCAGATTCTTTGGATGCACACTACGCAATTAATGTTAGGGCGGTAACTATGCTTAGTGTGGAATTCGCTAGACGGTTTACGCAATCGGCAGGTGGCCGAGTTATTAATATGACATCGGGCCAATCACTAGGTCCCATGGCTGGTGAAATCTCTTATGCCACGACGAAAGGGGCAATTGATGCTTTCACATGCACTTTTGCAGCAGAGGTGGGACCGAAAGGCATCACCGTCAATGCGGTTAATCCTGGACCCACTGACACTGGCTGGATGACTCCTGACCTACGACAGCAGCTATCTAAGCAATTTGTAACAGGTAGAGTAGGATTGCCAAAGGATGCAGCTCGTCTGGTTGCATTCTTAGCCACCGATGATGGGGAGTGGATTACCGGCCAAGTATTACATTCCACGGGTGGATTCAACTAACGGATAACAAATTCATTGTAATGACGTATAGGGTATAATTGGAAACGACGGTCTTTTAGATAGGAGGAGGAGGCATGAATACAAGAAGAAAATTATTTGCAGTTACTTTAGTATTAGTAGCCATGCTTATAATGTTCTACAGGTATTACAGTTTAAAGTATACCGAGCAAGCCATCTTAGATAACGTTACAAGCCGTGATGGATACACATTGGTTAATCAACAAGAACAAGTACCAATAGAGGTATTTATTAAACCTGAGTGGATTCCATTTAAACCAAATGAGCAAAAAGAATTAAATGAGAAGCTTCTTGAAACACACAACACAACTATTCTTCTAAACAATGTATGGAACAGAGGCAATGACATTTACTTTAGTTTTCATGCAGAATTTAACATGAAATATAAGGCGGGAGAATTTTTGTATAATGGAATTTTTAATGAAGATGGTACTATCTCATCTCCATCACCAGGAGAAATAACTATTTATGATAAGGATAGAAACAAGATACCATTAGGACAGCAAGGTATCGGGCCAGGTGCTGATTTTTCTTTTGGCATACAACCTCTAGACCAAAAACGTATTCAAAATGGATTTTATATAAAGTACACAGGATACAACTTGTATAACTATTCGAAGAAGTGAATTGGTGTAAAGACAGGAAGATTCATTCAACTCCCTCAGAGAATAGGGATTTTCTCACGAATGCTCGCTCATTCGCAGGATTTCAATATGCATGTTAAATAGGAGTTCAGGTGTTTGGGTAGTGTGTGGCAGGCAGTTCCGTTAGTGCGCATGCGGGAACAGAAGGTGCTGATCATTTTTACAACATCTTCCATAAAAAAGTTATACTGCACACTTCTCTCCACAAGGTCCTTGGGGATTCACTCTCCCAAATCTCGACGGGTCTTTACCCTCACATTCCTTCGTCCTATCTTTCCAAGGTGTGGAGTCCGATCATCGTTAACGGAACGGGTCTATGCCCTAAAGCGGAAAAATCTCGGTACTCGGTGCTTTCTTTGTGAGATCCTGCGAATGAGCCAATCTACGTGTCAGGGTTACGATTTACTTATTATGCTGCTAACGGTAGCTGGGCCTTATCCATGGAGAATGTTTGTCCTTCTCTTGCCATGGCTACAAGCATCCGGGCCAGTTTCCCAATCAGCTTCATCATGGACTGCATTTTCGTCATTCGTTTTACTACGGTATTGTGCGCATGCATGGCTTGGAACGCTCCATTGAAAGATAACAGGTGAAACACAGTGAAGTAGAGATGCTTGCGCAGTAGTGAGTTGCCTCGTTTGGTAAGCTTGATTTGCCCCTTATACTTGCCTGAACTTCGTTCTGCTAAGTTCAATCCTGCC
The DNA here is from genome assembly GCF_030817295.1 of Paenibacillus sp. V4I9. Lineage (NCBI taxonomy): Bacteria > Bacillati > Bacillota > Bacilli > Caryophanales > Paenibacillaceae > Paenibacillus > Paenibacillus sp. V4I9. Next base: position 4,056,201 of record NZ_JAUSZE010000001.1, on the reverse strand, counting down.
TTGCGCAATAATTGATTTCCGTGAGACAGCTTACGTAAATCCCCGCCAAATGCCAATATGGCAGCCGTTGCAGGAACGGAAGCACCGACAGATCGAACGAGATCTGAACAAGGAATTTCAGGCAGTACCTTTTCAATCATCTCGTCCGCTTCATCAATGATTCGGCAGATTCTTTCATACTCTTCGATGAGGTGCCTCAGCTCCCATTTGTCTTCTTCTAGGGCAGTAGAGTCCCCCACGCTATGTCTAGCGAGTGCTTGAAGTTCCATCGCCTTGTTCTTACCTCGCACCCCGCCAGGTCTGGCCATATACTCACCCCAGATCTGTACCATTTGCTCCGGAGTTAGCTGCAATAGGTCAGAAGGGGCTGGGAACCGGCGCAAAGTGGCCAAGGAACGATCGCTAAAAATATCATCAAATGCTTGTCTGTATTCTGGAAACCGGATATCGAGCCAGCGGTGGATTCTATTCTTAATCCGTCCTGATGTAACAACCCAGTGCTCTCTGTTTGTAACCATAACCCGTAAGCGGCGGAATGCTTCATCCTTTGGAGAGAAGGGCGTGTAGAACCCACGACTCACCGCATCAGCGATGACAAGAGCATCTTTTGGGTCGTTCTTGGAAGGAGAGTTATCTCTGTTTTCTTTATTACGTTTGGTTGTCATCGGATTGACAAGAGCCACATCAATTCCTTGATCCACCAACCAGTTGGCAATATTGAACCAGTAGTGACCTGTGCTCTCCAAACCTACAACGATGTCATTCATGCCGTGCATCTTCTGTAATTTCCGAATGCTTTGCTCTAAATGCTCATATCCAGCAAGGTCATTCGAAAATAGAATAGGGCGCTTGGTGAAGACAACACCTCGAAAATTAATGGCTTGTGCTGCGTGTTTCTCCTTGGCAATGTCGATGCCTATGACCAGAGTAGTAGTGCTGATTCGTTCTACACGTTGATTTTGAGACTTAATTGGATTAGACTTCATGATAACGCCTCCTAAGGTGAGTTCTGAGGGCTGCAACCCAGTACATACTCATCGTAGCGAGGCGTTCTTTTTTCTGCAAATTCAATCTACTAACACCTACAGGAATGTTAACGGGTACTATAGTTGAACAAACTTAAACAGGCTGCCGCGTGCAGGATAGTTTAATGAATCCTTTATTTTTACCATACCTATGGTAAAGTAACACGAGGAGGGATGGTAATGAGAATAGCACAACGTATTGGAGTAGTATCTTCAATTGGCACCATGATACTATGGATTATATTAGTTTTATTAAATCCATACATTCATGAACGTGCTGAGAATGACGTTATAATAAACACATTGTTTACACTGTTTGTTCCAGCTTGTGTAGCGTTGTTAGCATCCACTATCAAAAAGCCATCTCTTATGTTTATTGCATTTGTCTGGTCACTTCCTATTAGCCTATATATGACGATGAGCCCGAGTATTTTTAAATTGTTTGGAGTTACTTCTTTTATGTACCTTATATCGGGTATTGTGACGATTAGGGAGATTAGGTCTCGACAAAAGCAACGCATTGGTTTCTAAAACACTCAGTTGAATATGCTTGAAATTTATAGTGATAGCTGTAGCCTTTTAAATCAACCGTTACTTCGTTCTCGCCTTCAATAGCCACAAACTCAAACCACGTTTTTATAATACCCATTGGTGTTGTTGTTGGCTGTACTTCTTTCGAATTCAACTTATAAACGGCTCCGCTATCCTTTGGTAGTCCAAATTCAATTTCTACGGTTTGACCTGCCAATATACCTACGGACTCACCATCATTGATTTTTAACATCTCCTCATTACCATCCAAAGAATACATTGTTCCCTCTAGTTTATATATTGCAGCCGGTGTAAGTGTCGGAGTAACTGTTTTTGCAGATGTACTCTTACTAGCAACATTTTGTTTGTTTGTTTGAGTAGTGGAGTCAGATGAATCGTGACCGCTTTTTCCTCCATGCCCAAATCCCACTTGCTTTGAGCCATCCTGTACTTGTGGAATATCAGAAACTGATTTATTAGATGAATTTCCACCTGAAACGCCACCTTGCCCGAACGTATTATTGCCCGTTGTTACTACGGAACGGTGATTATTTGAACTTTCGTCGGTAAAAAAATCCCAGACTTGTCCTGGAACCCAACTAAATAGGACAGCTATTATAACCCAGCCAAAAATTACCTCTCCCCATTTTTCCCAAAACTTAGGTTCGGGTTTTTGAGGTGATTCCTCATTAATAAAATGCCTTACACCTTTATAATCTGCATGTGTATAGTCGAAGTATAATTGTTGTTCAGCTTCTCGTTTTATTTTTAATGGATAGCTAGTCGCACCAATTTTATGCATTAAATTTGAATATTCTTCACTCATTGGAGCGTTAGCACGCAACTTTTCTGGTGTTTGTTCTAAGCTTTCAAGATTGAGAAAATGACGAATGGCATTAGTTCGTGCCATAAGTAAGAAGACATTATCTTTATCTATTCGAGATGTGGAACGTTTAACTATCCCATACTCAGTAATTAACTTTTCGTTTTTTTCAATTGCCTTTCTCATGGCTGCATGCATATCTGTCTTAGCAAGTTCCTTTATTTCTATATCCAATTTAATTCGCCCCGTTCGTTTCTGGTCCATTTTACAAAGTAAACATCTGGTAGATAATTCGCTGGGGCTTTCCAACTATCCTGCCTTATCTATAACTTATCGGGGTAAACACTTGCTGCAACCGCTAATCCCCCAAAGAGCTATAACAATCTGTATTTATATGTTGTTTTATGTGTTTTTATTGCTTTTTAGAAAATTAGAAAATTACTGACATTGATTAGGTTAGAATAGCGGGAAAAGATTAAGTTAACGGGACACGTTTGTTCAATATACAGTAACGGGAGGCTGCCGGCACGATCGGCAGCCTTTCGCTCACCTAACGGGCAGAATAGTTATATGTATATATTTTTTCCCTACCAATAAAGAGGATGAAAACATACCATAATATGGTATGTTATTATTGATGTGATTTTTATGGGAGCTAATTATTTAAGAAAAACCTCTGTTCTTGGTGAGTGGGCTTCTAGAGTTGGTAAGACTACAGTGATTTCGGAACTGTATAAAGTATGTTCGGAGTACATTACTTTTGACCATGATACTCTACATAAGTCTCTAGGCGATTGGAAAATCATTATAAATGGAGGTATTTATATGGTTAATGTTTGGGATGAAATAAACAAGATAGTTGAAAATTATAAAATAGAAAACCATTTGAGTGGCACTTTACTTGTGTCACAAGATGGTAAAGTATTATTTGAGAAAGCATATGGTAAGGCTAATATGCAGTTCGGTGTTGAAAATACTCTGGAGATGAAATTTTTTATTGCATCAGTCACAAAAATGTTCATAGCTGCCGCTGCTATTAAACTTCATGAAGAATCTTCAATTAATCTACATGCACATCCAGGAATTTATATTGATACGCTCAAACATTTGCATCATAAAATCACATTACACCATCTAATATCTCACACCTCTGGATTATATGATATTTATGCGATACCGAACATTCGATATGAAATGAGCAAGTTGAACAACGAAAAAGGTGATTTTCTTAATTATTTGAGTAATCAGGAACAACTGTTTGTCCCAGGTGTAGGATGGAAATATAACAGTACAGGTTTTATTATAATGGGGTATATACTTGAGGCAGTTACAGGAAAAACATTTGAAACCTTACTGAATGAAATATTTTTTAATCCACTAAATATGAATAGTACCGGGCTTCATAATCCCCGACAAATTGTTGTTAATCGGGCGTATGGATACACGATTGAAAGCGGAGAATTTAGGAACGCAGATTACGATAAATTGGTTGAAATTGAAGCACCAGGTGAATTATATTCAACTGTTAGGGATCTCAATATATGGTGTGAAGCTATTTTAAACGAAACAATTCTATCAGGAGATTCTAGAGATATTATGTTTACACCATATGCATCTGTAGATTTTGACCCTAAATTTAAGTATGGTTATGGTTGGTTTTTGGGTGAAAATTTCAGGTGGATTCCTGGAGGATCTCCGGGATATAAAGCAGACGTTTGGCAATTTCCTGAGAAAAAAGTGAATATAATCATGTTGTGGAATTACGAGAAGGTAAATTCATATGTGTTGTTTGAGAGAATAAGAGATCTGTTGAATTTATAAAAAGTATCATGCAACTCATCGTTAATGAAAACCCTAATTACACATATTAGAATATTGAACCAGATTGAACTAACGAAGAACGATAGTTCATTCATGACATGACGGCAGATGGTATTAGATCGGCTGCCTTTTCCATTGAAGTTTTAGAATTTATAAATAGAAAGGAGTCAAAATGATTACCATTACAGTTCAGGGTATGCTCCCTTCAGAGTTTATAAGTACCTATAAAACAGATTTAGTTTTCAAACAAATCAATAGATTCAAGGATAGAATAAATGAAGAATGGGATAAGGTTATCCATGATTTTTTAAAATTGGATTATGAAGCTGAAAACTTGATTTATGCTTTTGTCTCATTTGTGGAACAAGATATTGATATTGGTCAAGAATTTAACCGTTATTGGTATAGAAATAATCCCAATGCAATCAAAGAAATTGAATGCAGAATTTGTACAATTATAAACCCTCTTGTATATTTACCCGTGGATAAGATTGAACAAGGGCATAAAGCGATATGTGTATTACAATTTAACGCAACAACTATAGAAAGATTTCAACTTCCTGTGATTGACGGGTTTCATATGAATAAAGATGAGAACGCAGTAATTCTATCCATTGAATAGCTGGGTTCGTGAAGACAACTCGTTTGTGATGGGGGATTAAACTCCCATGAAAATTAAAAAGCTCGAAAACTTAAAAAAGAGCAAATTAAAGTAAACCCAGGAAAACACTTTTTTAAAAAAGGCTGAGCCTCTGATGTTGATGCTTATGGAGTTTGGTGGTAGTTTAGCATCTTTCTTCGAAAAACAAAGGTAAGGCTGGTGCAACCAGTCAAAAAGGATTAATCTCCCATAAGTGCTACCCATATTGGGTGCGACAGTCTGTGATGCACCGTGATGGTTGGAGTCAGACTAACGGTTGGGCTCTAATGGCACCATAGTTCATAGACCTTCTTCTCCCAGCCCTAGTAGAAGTATTGACAGATTTCACCCATTTTCATCCTCTATGGTGCAGCGCTGATCTTGCGCTGCATGTATGGCTAACGGGTAACGATAGTTGAACAAACCTAAATAGTGTTGTGCTAACGGGCAGTAGAGCGTGGTAACATTTATGATAAGGTTCACCGTAATTTAGCCTACAACCGTACTGAGTTGTTGGCTAATTTTATATTTCAAAATATGTTGATCTAAATTTGAAACATTTCAAACCACAAATCTAAGATTTTGAACAGCTGATGTTCTTTCTCCAAACAGCATTTTCAATAAATATACTTTTTGACAATGAAAATACTGGTAGGAGAAGGGCTATGTAGGCTTCTGAACGGCTTTGATATGCGTCAGGGAAGCGTTTTGCGTGGCGTTCAAACAAGCCTTAGAAGGCTGGTCTAGGAGTTCTGATGTTGTTATGTTGGAGGGGTTACATCAAAATGATGTTGTTTGAATGGTGAAACCCCTATAGCACTTCCACCGCTCGACTATGAGTGAAATTTGGAGCGATAACGTTACAATTGAAATGGTTTTTATAGTTCTTACATTAAAAAATCTCAAAAATAAATGTAACCTTTTTAAGATTGAATCGTCTACTCTCCAAGAGGTGAATGTGTTGGACTTTACATACCTAAAATATTTGTCTAAAGGACATGACAAAAAGCAAATACTTCATGATTTAATGCTGGCATATGGTCAAGATGTGTGGAACTTTGCTTTTTCTTTGACTGGACAACGCAATCTTGCTGATGATATAAGACAAGATGTTTTTGTGAAAGCCTTCCATAAACTTGAAACGTTTCGTGGAGATTCCTCACCAAAAACATGGTTACTGTCAATCACTCGTCATGTTGCATTCGATTATAGAAAATCAATGTTTCTTCGTAAAGTTTGCCTTGTTGAATACATAACAGAAAAAACCACTAGTCAATCTGCTGAAAAAGAATATTTCAAAAATTGTTTAATAAAGGATACTTGGCAAGTCGTTTTATCTTTACCTGTGAAACTTCGAGAAGTCATGGTGTTATACATCCATCATCAACTGTCTATTGAAGAAATTGGTGAATTGTTAGATATTTCGGAATCGGCAGTAAAAGTAAGGATTCACAGAGCCAGAAAAAAAGTTAATACTATTTGTAATGAAAGGAACGGTGGGATTTGTGAGGAAGTTTAAGTATCATTGGGAAAAAGATTTAATACCTCCTCCTCTTTCAAGTGAAAATTCGTCTAATGAATGGATGGACGATGTTAAAAACCGAATTATGAACAAAAAAAGGAGAGTTTTTAATCGTGTTGTACCTCTGGTCGGAAGCATATCCGTTATAGTTTTAGCTGTAGGAATATTTGTAGTAAAAAATGATAAGATAATGGATTTGATACCTTATTGGAGTGAAGTTTTAGGGTTTTATGCTACGCCGACAACTTATGAACCAGTCAAGTATCCACCAAGAAACAAAGTATTTGAGAATCAAGAGCAACTTCCAAAAGAGGAACAAAAAAAAGCTGATTTTATACAAAAGATGGCATATGCATATCAAAATATTAAAACATTGAAAGGAATAGCTGAAATAAATATGGATGCTCTTGTTTCAAAGGTTGAATTTCAAATTCGTGAAGGCAAGAATCCAGCTTCATACGAAGTAGTCACTCAACCTGATGGGACTAGAAGTGAATATACAAATGATAATAATTATGGTTGGACACGTTTCAACGATGGTAAGGAAGATGATGTACTACGTGTTGTGCCACGTAATCCAGAAAAGGAACCAAATCTAACATTTGTATCTTCTACAGACGGAAATCCATCTTATTACTTACCTAATGACCCAGCTTGGACTAGAAGTGCATCAGATATAGTTGCTCCTTTACGTAATCTTGGATGGATGGTGGTTGACTTAAAATTGTGGTCAATCATAGGCGATGAATCTTTTTTAGGTCGTAACGTCAAAGTTGTTGAAGGGAAGTTACCTTCTTATAATGCTCAAAAAATGCACGCCGTTACATATAAGGTGTGGGTAGATGATGAGACGAATATGGTTCTAAAAAAACAAACTTATGACAGTAATGGTAATGTTGTTGAAGGTATTGAGGTTACTTCAATCGAGGTAAATCCACAACTGGATAATAGTATCTTTGACACTTCGCAAAGAAAAAAATGATATTTATTAAAGGATTATAAGCCAGCTATAAACTGAATCAATTCACAAAGGTATTAGAGTAACAAATTTGTGTTTAGATACATTACTGTGAACCTAGCATTAATGGAAGTCAGGTCGTTAAGTAACGCAGAACTATGGTTAAACAAGCAAGGAGCAGTTCTGTCGCGGCAGCTGCTCCTTGTTTTTGTTAAGCTAACGGGCAGTTTTCTCTAATATATCATTGTTGATATGGATTATTATGGTATTATTGAAGAACGCTAGTTCTTATTATTAGAAAGGTGGGCTAACCTTGAAGCAGCATAAATTCATATCGCCCTATTTAGGGTCAGGCACTAGCTTCACATGGCTTCGCGGCAATCATCATGGACATTCGACAAGGTCGGATGGCACAGACGAACCATTAACAATTATTCGTTCCTATGAGGAAGCTGGATACGATTACTTCGCTCTTTCCGAACATGATTTTTTACTCAGACGTGAAGAACTACAGCCCTATACCAAGATGTGTGTAATCCCAGCCATTGAGGTCACAGCTAAAGATAAACAAACTCTTCTATATCTTGGAGCTGACGAAATACTTCCTGTACGGGCATGGACACCCAAGCAAATTATGGATAGAGTTCATCAGAGTGGAGGGCTTTTCATTTTCGATCATCCGAACTGGAAGCCCTTTCAAGATTATGCAACAGATCAATTGCTCGATTCAATGGAAGGAATTAAAGGAATTGAAATTTATACTGGGGTTATCGAAAGACTCTACGGACAGGCTTTAGCAACTGATCGATGGGACTATCTTTTGAGTAAGGGTTGGAAGGTTTTTGGTCATGGAACGGATGACCAGCACCATCAGAGAGATCAGTTTATTGCTTGGAACTGTGTGCAGTGGGTTGATTCACTAGCCATTGATCCGAAGGGAATTATCGCCGCGCTTTCAGAAGGACGCTTCTATGCTTCAACTGGAGTATCGATTTCAAATATTAAAACAAGTGATGACAATCAGTGCATTTCAGTAGATTCGGATGGCGATGAAATTCATTGGATCTCTCGAAATGGGGTTATATTGAAAAAAGTAAATGGAGGGTCTTCCTCTTTAACTATAAAGGAATTAGGTGAGAATCCCAATTTACCTAAGAAAGATCTTAGTGAAGCATTATATGTGCGTATCGAGTGCTTGGGGAGAGGTAACCGCATTGCATGGTCCCAGCCATTTTGGGTTGTCCCAGAAGAATGATTCCGCTAACGGGTAACTATAGTTGAACAACAAAAGGTCAGGTTAGTGGAAGAAGGATTTGTTGATATTTCCTAAATTAATGGGAGAAATTATTTGTTAAGATTAGAAAAGGTTTTAAAAAGGGTGGTTCAATGTGAAAAAGATGATTATCAAATATGGTACTTCATTTATAGTCTATATAAGCTTAATTTATATCTACGAAAGTTATTTCTACAATGCATCTCCTTATATACCTTCTCTTATTTTTATTGCATCAATACTTGTTCTTATTTCATTGGAAAGATTATTGAATAAAAAATAATCATTATTCTAACGGAAAACAAAACAACAACAGGCTACCGACATCATCGGTAGCCTGTTGAAGTAACGGGCAGGATACTTACAATAAATTCCCACACGGATAAACAAAGGATTTTCTATTTTCCAATCGAATAAGTGATGAATTGCATCTAAGAAGAGGGCATGATTGCATGAAAGTAAAATTTGGAATACTTTTTTTTGTAATTCTAATTACTCTATAATCTATTGACAACTTAGAGGGGAAACAATATGAATAAACTAATAAAATGGATTTTACCGATAGTTTTTGTATTTTTAACTGCTGGTTGTGGTGAGAAAGCGGTAGTTAATGAACAACTAGCTGAAAAGGTAAGTGAAAAACCAGTTAATCTTTTGAGATTGGACGACTTTAAACAAGTAATGCAAGAAGAAGGTACGCTTCTTTCATCAAAAGGAGAGGGGAATCACGAGATGTTTATTCTCTCGGGGGTAAAGCCTTCAATATTTACAGCATCATTAATGTTCCATGAAGAAGTGAACCCAAAGAAAAACCTCTACGTTTATGAATTTAAATCAGATGAGGAACGGAAAATAGGACTCGAGGCTTTTGATCAAATTAAGGATATAGTCAAGTTCTCTGCTCAACCTCAGGTCACTTTTCAAAAGAATTTGGCGGTTATATATTGGAGCGATGCACCAGACTTAGAGCCTTATGATAATGTTGTAACCGATCCTGTTGGTGAAAGTGTCCTCTATGCAATGGATCGGTTGGGTGAACCTGAAATTGAAGGTTATATTGTTGATAAGAAAGTGGGAGAAATACTTGTCGTAAGTAGTGAAGCTAAAGATTACAGTCACGGCAAGGGTCAAGAGTTTTACAATGCAATCTGGTTCTCAAATGTTTCAGATACACTAGTCATTGGCGATAAAGTTAAAGTATGGGCTGAGCGTGGAAATTACACTGCGCCTTACCCAGGTAGGGAAATTGCCCACAAAGTGATAGAACAATCTACGGTTCGTCCTAAAGGAGCCGATCGTACAGAGGAATATATGCTACAAAGGGCACTTCAAGATGAAAAATTAAAGACGGACATGCACAAGATTATTGCAGTGAAATCTGTTAATTATAATGCGAAGGAAGACACGTGGTATTTACATTTTAAAGATACGATAATGCTAGAAGACTTTTACTTTAAGTTAGATGATAAATAAGAATTTGCGTTATCTCATTAAGCTAACGGAGAACGATAGTTCCATAACAAAGATCAAGCAGGCTGCCGATTATAATCTCGGTGGCCTGCTGTGCTAACGGGCAGTTTAGCGTGGTGGTGGCATGTGCTATTAGACAGTAATTTATTTGAACAACTGTCCATTAATAATGTGTGGGGGATGGTTTTGGGTTACGAGAAGAAATAGTAATTAATTTGAGGTATTCGTTTCTTGCGTAATAAGGGTAGCTTTGGTATCTGGTTTTATTTGTTCAGTTTAATGACAGGGCATTGGAATATATTGTAAGATGATTTGTGTAAACAGAAATTAGTAAATTATTCTTAAAGGAGAGTGAACAAGATGAACGGGTATGTTTCGTTACAAAATAAGAAGATTTATTATGAGGAGTACGGTGATAATAATCTTCCAACATTCTTGTACCTACATGGAGGACCTGGTGTTGGTTCGTATGACTTCAATCTTACTCAGGCTCAACGGCTATCCCCTTTTATCCATTTAATCTCCATTGATCAAAGAGGTTGTCTGCGATCTGATGCTATTGAAGATAACGAGGACTTTTCTATACAAAATCTAATAGATGATTTCGAGTCAATAAGAGATCATTTTAAAATTAATCGGTGGGGGCTTATCGGGCATTCCTTTGGAGGTTTTTTGGCTATTGAATATGCTTACCAATTCCCTGAAGTGATTGAACAGGTGGTTTTGGAATGCCCAACATTCGATATGCTCGAATCATTACGGTCAGTGGTCAAGAAGGCTGAGAAGTTATATAGAGAAGACGGTCATGACAAACTTGCTGATCGATGTAGGGACGCATACACCTACTCTGAACAGGAACTATTTAGTATTTTTAGTGAAATTTCCGAGAAGCGTGATCGAGTTTACATTCGTTCTCTAAACCCCAATTTTTTCAATGATATTGTGGAACAGTCGGGAATACAGCACTACGATTGGCAAAAACAGATGATGTTTCAGAATAAAATTAACGATCAGATTCTCAAACATCCAATCCTTGATAAACTTACAAACATCACTTGTCCAGTTTTGTTGATTAAAGGCAAGTATGATCCGATTTGTAGTGAATTTCAAACAGAAGAATTTTTGAATAAGGTACAAAATAGGACTGTAATTATATTTGACAACTCAGCTCATATGCCTCGTCATGAGGAACCAGAATCCTTTGCAGAAGCAATTAAGGCTTTCGTTAAGAACACTCAGCTTCGTTAAGCTAACGGGTAACGATAGCTCATCAACATACGAGGCAGCCGTACAGTGATCGGCATGGCGGGATGTGGAGCCTGACTTTATTGCAGCAGACTTTTTAGAAGCGGTAAAATGGCTTGTAACTTAAAGTAAAACGTGAGATAGCGAAAAAATAATATTGGCGGTGGATATAATGGTTACTGTAAGAATGGCAACTGAAAACGACCTTTCAAAAGTGGCTCAACTATCTGAATTATGGGTAGCAGAGGCTATAACCTACGGGTTAGGAGCAAATACCGAAGAATTGTTAAGGAACTGTATCGGAGAATACTTCTGGGTCGCAGAAATCAATTCTGAAGTTGTAGGTTATATAACTGGCAGCATTCATGATAGTGATGGGTTGGCTGTTATAGAGAAAGGCGAGAGTTACCTTGAGGTTGATGAGGTGTACGTTCATCCAGAATATCGAAATGAAAATATTGGACATATGATGGTCGATGAGCTTCTCCAAACAGCGGAACTAAACGGCATAACTCGTTCTGTCATTTATTCTGCTAGTAAACAGTGGCAAAAAATAATTGGTTTTTATGAGAAGCATGGTTTTAAAATGTGGTTTGTTCAAATGTACCGTTAACAATCGGTGCCAAACTCTGATGATTAAACTAACGGAAAACGTTAGTTTAATAAAAGAGAAGTTCCATATACATAGCATGTCGCGGTGAAACATCATTAAGGCATCATCACACAAGATGATGCTTTTATTATGTTCATAAGAGCTTCTAGGATGGCTTGTGGAGCGATGATTGAGGGGAGCGTGGGCTTCTAATCCATAGAATAAATCGTCATTTTTCAGCTTTCATTTTCTTTACCTCATCCACTTCCCATACTTTTTCTCCACGCCTTATTATTTTAAGTACATTAGTCCCATCAACTTCTTTGTACAAAAAATATCCAATGAAGCTGTTTTTATATTTGAAGGTAGTAGGTTGCCCACTTATAATATACAATCTTCTTTCCCCATAACTTGTGCCTATAAATAAGGATATTAATGATTCCAAATGAGTATCCCTCTTGCCGATAGCTATAGTTGCTTTGTGTAAATCATTTAACGTATATTCAGCAACATTATGTTTGTTTACTAGAGGTGCTAAGTCCTTGGAAAAACTAGCTATAACATCCTCAATAACCTTTTGTTTAAAATTAGGGTCTTTCACATCGAAACCTAAGTCTACATCAGGTAGATAATTCGTTTCCTTTTTTTCTTGTGGTTCAGCATAGACAATTACATTACTTGCCGTTGTAGCCATAATCAATGACAGTATGAATATGATAAAGGTTTTTCTCATGTAATCACCTCAAAGTTATACTTTCCAACAGAGGGGAAAAACATGAACAAAAGCATCATCATCATCGATGGTAAAAGGGTGTAGGGTGGTTTACATCATTTAGATGTTATTTTTTGCGAATATGCCCATAGCGCTTCCGCAGACAGACCATGAGCATTTTTTGAAGCGATAGCGATAAAGAATGGAATCCCATTATATGGTATAATTGAGAAAAGAAAACTATAAATTATTAAGTAATGAAGTGTGTATTTAGAAAGTGAGGTTGAGAATGAATTTTTCTAAATGCTTGACTTTCTTGATATTATTTAGTCTGGTTATGCTTTGTGGAGCATGTAAGAGTAGTAGTGACACTATAGTATTCTCGGAGATTAATAAGGCTTTGGCAAATAATTTGCAACAACTCAACAAAGAGGCAGGTATCATTCAGTCTGGTATTTCAAGCGACCCCCAAAAAAAGGTATTCAAAATAGGGATAGCAATTGACAGAAATATATTAACAAACGAGCGACTAAAACAGGTTATTGATACTTATCTTGAAAGTTCCATAGCATCAACTTCTGAACAAGATTGGAAGAAATTGATGTTACCATATACTTTGAAGATTGAAGAGATGGAAAACGGGAAAACGGATTTCCTTTTAGCTGAAAAGCAGTCTGGCAAGACTGTACTCATTTGGAGAGAATAATGAAAGAACGATTTTATTGGGGTAATGGCTGGGGTAATATACCATCCTATATCAATTAAATGGAATATTGTATCAATTGTAGCTACTAGGGGGTTAAGGTATGAGTAAAGTGAAAAAAATCATTATCATAAGCGTTTGGGTTTTTTCACTAGGACTTATTGCTACTCCCTTTTTATATGTAGCAATAAATAAAATGCTTTATGATTACAGAGTAACAAACTACCTTATAGAAGAAAAAGGGTATAGAACGGAGGAAATAAAGTCTGTTAAGGGAGTGTGGGGAATAAAACTACCACCTTTTTATGCTGTAGTTGTATTTAAAGATGAACCATTTGTTGAATATGTGTATTTTGCACATAGACCTAATCACATATTGCAATTTAGTTATAGAATTACGGATGTAGAACAACAAAAAGCCAAGTCTGATTTGAAGCATTTAGTTCCTATTGAGTAATAATCCATTCTGTTTTCGTACACTGTTAATTATATAACCACCTCCAATATAATTTGGTTAATTCTTTCACATCTTTATCAACATTTTTAAGGAAACAAGAGCCTACAATCAATGCACGATTTTATTGAAGTAGCGGGCAGGATAAAGCAATGAATGTTAGCACATAAGGGGGATAATCTTGAAACGATTGTTGGTCATTTTGTGTTGTTTTGTTTTCCTCTTAGCTTGTAATTCTGAAAGTGTAGCCACAAAACAAAAAGAATTTACAAGTGAAGAATTGCGAGTAATTCAGGAAAAGTTAAGAAATTACTGGGATGAATTAGGGCGAACATATTCCATTAGGATAATGTCTGTTGGTACAACGCAAGAACATCTTGAAGTAGAGTTTAGAAAGTTTGGTGAATTTGAAAAGAATCTGTCTGGGGAAGAAATAAATTCAATTAAAAAATCACTGTTTAAATTTGTTGGTCAGGAGTTTCCCTTGAAACTTGAAGTTATTCAATGTTGTAGACATGAAGCCAATATTATAGGCGAAATCATCAAAACTGATAAGGTCAATAAAAAAGTTCTTATTGAAAATCACGAAAAGAAGGTAGGGAATAGTGATAATCCAGATGCGACTTGGGTCACTTTAACTGAAGATGGAAAAATAGTGGTAAAGGATAGTAAACAGTTACAGGTATTTAGCGACTTATCCATTGGTCAACAGGTTAAGGCATGGTCAGTGGGTATTACCTTTCTAAGTTACCCTGGTCAAGCTTCAGTGGTAAAAATTGAAATACAATCAAATAAGTAAATAAAACATGGATTTCATGAGAGGTTCAGGTTTTGAAGGAGGTTTAATTTGAGTACCATTTGGCATGAATCAAACTGTAAACAAGACACCATGATTTTTGATACTCTTTGGGAGGCAGAAGAATGGGGGGCATTCTATAAGCAATGACATAAATATGGGTGCGTTTGATGGATATACAACTCCTGACGAGAAAGTCGCATATGTGTTGGCTTTTTACTTAGCTAACATAGACCGATTCCATGCTCATGCTGACAAAGTTTGGTCTGAAGGCAAATTTATATATAAGGTGTGGGTCACTCGTGGAACTTGAAATCAGGGTTCATATAAAAGAGAAGTTCCATTTACATAGTCGCGGTGCAACACCATCAAGCATCATTATTTGATGGTGCTTTTTTATGCCCATCATACTCGCCACAGCTTCATTACAGGAGCTTGGTCGTAGACTAGGAAATAAGTATTAGACTGGTCGGGTCATTAAGCTAACGGGCAGTATAGTTTAATAAAGTATGTTCAATTATGATTGAATACACCCATTTTCACAAGAACAAATGTACGATAAAATTTTCTTGCACCTATTTTAAGTTTCAACAATCTGAATAGATGGAGGAATTTAATGAGTCATTCAACTGAATTAAGAAGGGAGATTTTCTATGGAAACTTCAAGTCGATTAACAATCTCATTTAATACTTCTTATCCAGAACATTATTTTGAAGAAAGAATCGCACAACCTGTTCACAAAAAATTTCCATGGGTAAAATTAATCTATAAGAATGAAGAACCATTTTTCAACAACAACATTGAGAGGTGGCGTTCAACCGATACTTCACCAGATATCTTGCTGATGTCTAGTCCAACATTTGTGATACCGAATTTTATTCAGAATAACTTCCAATACGATTTAAATGATTTGAATAGTCAGAATCAATGTGATTTAAGTCAATTTGATCCAGGAAGTTTGGAGCAAATTCTTTGTTTCGGAAAGAGAGGACATGTTTATGCATTACCATATGACCGAACTGAACATCCTCTATTTTATAATAAGCAAATTTTTGATAAATTCGGAGTTTCTTACCCGCAAGACGGAATGAATTGGGAAGAAACCATTGAAATAGCCAAAAAAGTAACTGGAGAAATTGACGGTATTTTTTACAGGGGGTTGGATATAGCTGACTTTGCTCTGCTACTTTATCAATTATCATTGACTTATCTTGATCCTGTAACGGATTACGCGATAGTAAATAATGAACATTGGAAATTGGTTGCGGAAACCATGAAGGACATTTATACGATTCAAGGGAACCTTCCCGATCCTAAACAATTATTTAGGTTCAATGGCGGTTTTATTAGAGATAAGAATGTTGCAATGGCAGTGATATGTGCGAATTGCTTGACTGAACCCGAGATAGATTGGGATATCGTGACATATCCGACATTCAAGCAATTTCCAATGATCAAACCAACAGCACCCAATAGTAACTTTTTAATAATAAGCCCTTTTAGCAAAAATAAACAAAAAGCGTTTGAAATCATATCTTATTTGGTTTCGCAGGAGCACCAGTTGTATAACTCCAAACATGGCAATGTTTCCTCATTAAAAAATAGTGTTATTAATGAAGCGTATGCTTCTGAACTACCTCATTTTAAAGACAAAAATATTAAAGCATTGTTTATAAATAAAAGTGCTAAACCTGTTATCGATAAAAGTATCTTCGAATATGAGGTGATTGGCTTTGTAAAGGATGCGTTTAGAAAAATGATATTGGAGAATAGAGATGTAAGTACCACACTTCAAGAACTTGAATTAATCATAAATAATGCTGTTGTAAAATTAAAAGATAAATTACATGCCTAAAGAATCACGGTCATTAAACTAACGCAGAACTATAGGTTAATAACAACATGAAAAGGCAGCCTGTCCAGGTGGATTGGTTGCCTTTTCTCAAGTAACGGGCAGTAGAGCGTGGTTGATACTGCCAGTAGTTTTGTGATACATATAAGCAGGTACTAGAAGAAAATAGTACTAATTAATTAACCCCAAATACTCCATGAGGTACTCCACGATCTAAAAATGCTTGTGCATGGCTTTCTCCCTTGGATACATCCAAACCAATGACTGGATTCATGACATCACTCCCTGAGTATTTTCACCGGCAACCCCTAACCTTCTTGTCTTCCACACTATCGCATGTAATACGGGATCCATGTCCCAACCAGCCTAACCATGGTTGAACAAGTAGGGGGGATGAACTGAATAGCTCTCGGGATCCAAGTCCCACGGCAGATACGTTCGATCCCCGGCTACCGCTATCTTACAGCCTCAAAAAAATGAGGTCGACCAAAAATATCTGGTGACCTCATAATACGATTGTCAGATTAGCATAATCGATGTCGTCTAATGACCTTTATTGAAACGTGAAATCAATTGCATGATCTATATAGGTTGGACCGTTCTCCACAACCTCATTCAAGCTCGGAACGGCCCTTATCGAAACATCCAAGCGGGCGATCACGCAATAGATCGGCTTATTGTATGCAACTGACTCCAGCCTTAGTTATAGCTACAGGCTATAGCAGGATATAGGAATTAGAAGTTACCTGTTAGCCGATCGGCAATGCTATAATTACTATACGCTAAACAAGTAAAGGAGTTATTAGCTCATGCCGACTGGATGTCGCAGGTGGTTGCTGTCATAACTGCCTAATAGGTTAGGTGTAGTACTGACTGTTCTGGAGGTTGAAGAGTATATGTTATTAGAAAAAATATTAAGTAAAGAGGCTGGGATTTTAACATATGGTATAACGCCGCCTAAGGTAGCTAATACCCCAGAAAAGATAGCAGAGATTTCACAGAAGCAAGTTGAAAGAATAAATGGTCTCGAAATAGATGCATTAATTCTATATGATGTTCAGGAAGAAGCTGAACGAGTTGAACAACAAAGACCATTTCCGTATTTGCCAACTATTGACCCTGCAACATATAGTGATGAATATTTAAACCAATTGAAAGTTCCTAAAATTATATATCGTTGCGTGGGTAAATATAGTGAAGAAAAGTTCGTGAATTGGGTAAAGGCTGATGTAGAACGAGAAAGATATTCAGTATACGTAGGTGCTTCTTCAAGTAAGCAGGCGGTTAACTTAGATCTTTCAGAGGCTTCTAAATTAAGCAAGAGATTAAACAGCAAATTAACTTTTGGGGGAGTTATCATACCTGAAAGACATATGAAAAAGAGTGATGAGCACATACGAGTTAGAAACAAGATCGAAAACGGATGTGCCTTTTTCGTTTCACAGGCAACATATAATGTAGAGGCATCGAAAAATTTCTTATCGGATTACTTTTATTACTGTACAAATAACGGATTAGAGATGGTACCCATTTTATTCAATCTAGCACCCTGTGGCTCTGAAAAAACTTTGGAATTCATGAAATGGTTAGGGATTAGTATACCAACATGGTTAGAAAATGACTTAAAATACTCAAATGATGTACTGGAAAAATCAATAAGATTGTCTCAAACAATTTTTGAAGATATATTAGATTTCGCACTGGAAAAAGGAATCCCTGTTGGATGTAGTGTTGAAAGTGTCTCAACAAGGAAATTAGAAATAGAGGCATCAGTACAACTGGTTAGAGATATAAAATCCATGTTAGATAAGAAGCTGAAAAGAACCGTAATAAATTCACGATAAACGGATCAAACGTTGTGCTAACGGGGAACGATAGCTGAATAAACACGAAGAAACGGCAGCCTGATTCATGGCTGCCGTTTTCTGAACAGCGCTCGCGCGGCATGTATGGGTCGGGCAAATTACGCTAATGTTGGCTCCTAATTATAGTGGGCTTGAAAAAAATTGTGATATGATATCCCTAGAGCTTTAGATAGTTTGAGGGAGGTACCATGAAACTTTGGACAATTCAGACTTATAAAGCTTGGGAAGAAGCCGTGGCCACCGGTTATTTGGTCGGAAACACTAATTTTATCTGGGAAGAGTTTATTCATCCGTACCATTGGATGATGGATCAAATGAGAAAGAGGTTACCCAATTATAAAGGTGAATACCCGGTTTGGTTGTGGACAAATAGACCGGACTTAAGATACATGAGGCACATCAACAGGGGGAAGAAAGCAGTTTTACTTGAAGCAGATTTGAATACGGAAGATATCCTGTTCTCCGATTTCCAAGCCTGGCACCTTGTATTATCTAATGAATTCTTAACCATAACTGAAGAAGAAGACCTATTAATCGAATCAGGGCACATAATCATGAGTAAAGAAAAAAGTTGGGAAAGAATCTTTAATTATAAGGAACTTCGTCAGTACGAGTATTGGAAGGGTTCAGAGGACTTGCAGGCAGTAACGGGAGTTGTACCATTATTCAGACTCAAACATATCAAGACATTTATAGGGCGTTGAAAAGAAATTGAACGATAGCTGACTAAAGACATAAAGGCAGCCAGCCAGTTCATACGGTCGGCTGCCGTTTGTCGTTGAAGTACGGGCAGTAATGCTAAGCAATATATGTTAAAATATGTGCGTACGTTTGTGAACAAAAGGAGCTATAAATAATGTTAAAATTTACGTCAATTGGCTTGTTACTAATGATTATGTATTTATTAGCCGTTTGGTTTTTGAACCGAAAAAGAGCTATTTTAAAAGGAAAACTAGCATTAAACTTGTTATTTTTTGTTTACATATTGGCAGTCGTTGCGGTAACGTTATTTCCGATTCCAATCGATAATAGGTTTATCGAGCATGTAATAATAAAAGGACTTCATCAAACTAATAACTTTATACCATTTAAAACTATAACAGATGTACTCCATAACCGTTATTACATGGTCGCACTTAAAAATATCGGAGGAAATATTCTTTTGTTGATGCCATTAGGCTTGTTTATACCTTTGATATGGGGGGGGATTTATTGGAAGAGAGCTGTATTTGTAGGATTTACGAGTTCATTTATTATTGAACTAACTCAAGCAATTATTTCATTGTTTGTTGGTTTTACGTACCGAAGTTCTGATGTGGATGACATAATACTTAATACAATTGGGCTTTCAATTGGATATGCGTGTTCGAGTTTCCTAATTAAGTTGTTTCAAACAGCAAAAAATAGTAATAAAGCAACGAATACAACAAGATATTAATTAAATCCGATTGTTACACTAACGCAGAACTTTAAAGATTTTACACAACAAGGTGGTGTTACATATTAGACATAACTAATATGTAACACCACCTTGTTTTTAATGAATTTATTAAACTTAGGTAGGTCTTGATAGCCCATGGCGGCTCTTCTTTTTCATCGATGTTATGGTGTTATCGGACAGTATTTATGTTGTGTTAAATTGGAACCTGGAAGCTCTTTGTTTTGTCTATTTAATAGAGGTGATAATTTTTGGTTAATGAGTATCTGCAATATTTGTCTCAAATGGATATTTTTACATTGGATGATCTTATGAAACAGTACGGACAGGATGTGTGGAATTATGCATATTTTTTAGTCAAAAACTATGAAATGGCGGATGACATCACACAGGATGTATTCCTGAACGTTTACCGTAATATCACTTCATACCGGGGCGAAGCGACCGTCAAGACATGGTTGCTGAAAATTACGCGCAACATTAGTTACAACTATCTAAATACAGCGTTTTTCCGTAAAGTCACGCTGTTTGGTTTCATTGGGAGGAAAGATGTTCAGCCGTCAGCGGAACATACCTTTCTAGATCATGAAATCGCAAATGGAATTTGGGAAATGGTATTGAATCTGCCGGCTAAATTCCGGGAAGTATTGATTTTGGATGCTAAGTACGAACTCAGCGTGATGGAGATCGCCAAACTGCTGGGCGTGTCGGAAGGAACTATCAAATCACGATTATTCCGGGCACGTGCGAAATTGTCAGTCATGCTTAAAGAGGAGGAGATCGCAAGTGCGAGAGTCTAAACCGGATTGGTATAAAATGTTGCAGGGCGAACCTTTTAAAAAGCGTACCTTCACAGACGACTTAGCGACGAGCATCAAACATAAGGCAGTTTCAACGGAATCGAAGCGATCGGTTGCGCGTTGGCTCTACTGGCTTGGCAGTTGTGCATTGTTCGCAGGATTGATTATTTTCTCTATTCAGAAAGGCATTATATTACCGGATACCTATCATCAAACTTCAACTAATCATAATGAGAACATCCCGAATTATGAAACCATTCAAGTCCGAATGTTGAACGCAATCGATAACTACAAAGACATCAAGGGTACATACAAAATAGGCAATCAAAGGGTTGAATTTGAAGTCGCCGAAGGCGATTCTCCGGGTAGTTACACCAAGATAACTGAAAACACCGGACAAGTTGTTGAGATCATTTCCGATGGAGTCAATGTCCTTAATTTAAATCATCAGTCCAAGACATTTCGAAAACTTGTGAACCCAACTCCAGAGCCAGTGAAAGGACCCCGTATTTATAGAAACGAAAATGGGACCACGAGTTACATTCACCGACCTGACCCTGCTAGTGCAGCATCAGCTTGGGTTACCTTCCCTGAAAACTATGCATTTATGCTGACGGATGGAAAAATTGTCAGGCAGGAAAAATATTTGGAACGGGATGCTACAATCATCGAGGGCAATCCAAACGAAGATCTCCCCAAAAATTTTGGTGCTAACCAATTTAAAATATGGGTGGACTCAGAGACGGGGATATTGTTAAAAGTAATTGGGACCAATGAGAAAAATGAAGTGGTTCATAGCTTGGAGGTGACTTCCATACAGATTAATAAAGGCATCGATCGGAGTAAATTCTCAACGGATGTGCCGTCTGGATGGAAACCCGAAAGCGGGTGAAACCGTTAAAGCGGAGATGATTGGGAAGCAAATCGGCAAGGTGATGCGGATCGGTGATTGGTCCATCAAGCAAGAAGGAGACACAATAAAAAAAATCTTTTGATTCCGGGTTAATTATCGGCTTGTCCCTAATCACTTGGATAACCTTCTTTTCAGGAAGCCAAGCATAATATTATTTTCGATTTGAAAAATAAACCTTTAGTTTATATTTACCATACTCACAACCGCGAATCTTTCGTGCCTGAACTACAAATAACATGACCAGAAATTGTACCAACATAAAGTTGAAAGAATTACTGATAACGAAGCTATCTTCGTCAATGGTGGGGTAATAGAATTAGTGCCAAGAACACGAACTATCCTAAAAATAAAACGGACAGACATACGGTTCTGCCTTAGATGCTACTTCTCCAGAAATGGAACCTGAATTAATCAGTGCTATAGGTGTGAATGGCACAAAAGGCTATTTGCTGAAAAAAGACATAGACGGCGAGCTACCAAAATCACCAGAGGAAGCCATTTCGATACAGAACAGTAAATCGCCAGGTGTGCGTGATATTCCGCTGTATGACGTTGATGGTGAAACCGTAATTGGTGTGTTTCATGGTGGAGGAAAGTAACAAGAAAGCATGTTTATGTGTTACGCTAACGGAAACTATAGCTCAATAGACTTCTCAGCTCCCTCAGAGAACGTTAGTTGAATAAAAATAGCTGATTCGCCACCATTGAGGTGGTTTTTATTTTGGTTAAAAATCAACAACACATGATCCATTAACTTCCATTTACATTTATTTTGAATTTAACACATAATTAAAAATATCTAATTTTAGTTTTCAGAAGAAAAAGGTGGCAACATACGTGCAAAAACAGAAAAACCTAGCAGGAATCAGAGGCTGGCTTCTATTCTATGCGAGTTACTCAATTGTTGGAGTTTCGATCAATCCATATTACATATTCAAGATGATAAAAGAGGTACTAGAATGGGACCTTGAAAGTGTGTATGCTATTGGTTCTTATATTTTACTTGAAGTTCTTTTTATCATTTCTCTTTTTAATTTATTAAAGAAGAACAAGAATGGACCATTGATTACAATCATAACTGAATTAGTAGCGATATTATTTGAAATAATTGATTTCTTTCTCTCAGATAGAACACTATATGATGTTCTTGATTCAGCTCTTATAATTATTGTGGGAATGATATGGATTTTATATTTTAGATATTCGAAACGTGTAAATGCAACTTTTTGAATGTATCTCAAGAAGGCATTGGCATCAGATACCGTCGTTCAACTAACGGAGAACTATACTTAAAAAGGGATCTCGGCAACCGCTCAAGCGGTGATCCCTTAGATGTTACGAAATTGCGTGAGCTGGATCGTGTGGTGGACGGTTTAAAGGATCGTTTTGGAAACACAGCAATCATTCGTGCTTCGAGTCTCATGAAGGCAGGACTAGCAACGGACAGGGCTGGTAAAATTGGGGGGCATTTTAGATGAGCAAAAAACTAGAAATGAACGGTCTATGGGAATCAAGTCGGATGATGCTGCCTCAACATAAAGATTCCGCAATTAGAGGTCAGAAAGAAAAGCAATACATTCAGAGACAAGCACTCGATGAGCAAGAGATTCATTTCATTTCTGCTACGCTTAGCCAATCCCAAATTTACAAAAGAACTGTTCAAATCATGATATATGACAAATACCAGCTACGAACTGTTTCGGGTGTAGTGACACGCAGCAAGCAAGGAGAATTTCGTTTGGACACCATTGATCCGTTCAGCGCGGGTAGAGGATTGGGATTGGATCAGATTTCAAGATGTACTGAAGGCGGAGTTAAGTAAAGAATTTACAGAAGATGGGATGACTGATATGTAGAGGCGCACGGAGAGAATTCAATACCACCTAAGTGTACTTTTACAATGAGTGATTTATGTAATGTTTTAGGGGGACTATTAAAAATCGAGGAGAACGTACGATAAACTCTGAGTAATAATCTGTAACCTAATTTTATATTTATCGGTTTATTATGCGGAGTAAGAATGTTTCAAAAGGCTAAGTCATGTTATCTAACAATGACTTAGCCTGTTTTTGTGACAAGAAGTGAGGGAAATGAATACGAAGGTGTTAGAATGCGATACTAAAAATTTACTCACTTATTCTCAATAGAGTTGAAAATCTCTTGTGTTACTTTATGTATCATCTTTACATCTTTAACACTTTTAGTTTTTAAATAATTATGATGAATCTCAAGAACAGCTTCTAATTCAATTTCATCGGAGTTGAGACTAAGTTCTCG
Organism: Paenibacillus sp. V4I9; assembly: GCF_030817295.1. Classification (NCBI taxonomy): domain Bacteria; kingdom Bacillati; phylum Bacillota; class Bacilli; order Caryophanales; family Paenibacillaceae; genus Paenibacillus; species Paenibacillus sp. V4I9. The sequence continues at coordinate 4,032,490 of NZ_JAUSZE010000001.1, read as the reverse complement.
ATAATCAAATAAATCCCCGGGTCTAATTTCTAAAGCATTCATGATCTTCTCTAGGGACTCGAGAGAAATATTTCTAACCCCTCTTTCAACGTCTCCTAAATATGTGTATTTTATTTGGGCCTTTTCACTTAGTTCTTCTTGGGTAAGTCCTTTGTTTTTACGGAGCTCTTTTATTTGTTTACCAACTAATTGTTTTAAATACGACATCGAACCACCTCATTACAAGAGTAGGCAAGAACTAAATGTTAATAAACCCCATTATAAGTGGTATACATTGAAAATATACCTTATAAGTGGTATATTGTTTTTGAGATGCTAATAAGTTAATTGGGGTGATGTCCAAGTATGAATAATGGGGAAATAACAGTAAGACTACTTTCCCAAATAAAAATGATACCAGAAGGCCAATGTATTATGCCCCAAAGTCTTTATGATTATGGTTGGTTATCATGCCTTCCACTAGTTAACATAATAACACTTCCACAAATTAGCAACTGCATAGCTTTAGAATTCTCTAAAGAACGGATTATCGACTATTTAATTAGAAATAATGATAAAGAGGTATTTTGGAAATTACGTGATGCTGAGCCCGTATTTAACTCAGTTTATGAAAAGAGCGAGTATAATCTTTATTATGCTCGAGAAGTGAACGTAAGGTATAGGTTAGAAAAAAACGGTTTTTATTATCCAAGAAGTATGCAAGATGTCATTCAGTTATTTATCGATTTAGGTTTTGTAATTGAAGTGTTAGAGAATGAAAATGAACTGAAATTAGACCTAATAATTCGACCTTTTCCTAATATTGAAAATGTATTGAAATTTATTTAAAAATCCTTGTACCAAATCACAGAGGAGAATACATCTTATGAATAATATACTTCCAAGTCCAATTGTGATTGAAAATGTAATTCAATGCAAAATGCGAGGTAAAGTAGCATATCAAAGTAATGTCTCAGCAACAATTGCATTAAATGCAACCTTTGTTAAACCATATAATGATCCTTCTGGAAAGGGTTATCAAAGACCAGTCAATCCAAAACGATGCAATGATTTCGCAGTGTACCTTTCTAAAGGACAAGATGCACTGTTTACCCCTATTTTATTGAATGCAGGATCATTGTGGGAATTTACTTCTTACGATAAGCAAAGACCTCAATACGGAAGATTGATTTGTAAAGGTAAAGCTTCCCTTATGGACGGACAACATCGTCTTGGAGGGATTAAAAGATACATCCAAGAAACTAACTCTGAAATTATTGTTCCATTTCTGGCCTTTCATTGCCTGGACGAAGATGAAGAAATTCAATTATTTGATACAATCAATACCAAAGCAAGAGGAATTGGTTCTTCATTAAGCAAATTTCTTAGGAGGGATTCCGATGATATTAGTTGGATTGCAACTGAATTATTGGTGAATTCTGAAAGTCCCTTTTATAATATCGGCAGTATTGTAGGGTTAAGAAATAAGGGTCGTCATATTACATTGCAAAACTTATATAGAACACTGCACTTACTTATAAAAGATCCATTGCTTTTGTCCTATTCGAAGGAAGAAAAATTGAATATGGCTCTAACATACTACAATGCATTAAAGGAAATGTTCCCACATCAATGGCTTGATTATAGCGATTACCGTATTACACACATCGTATGTCTTGATGCTTTATCCATCACTGGTTCTACAATATTAGCAAAATGCACCACGGAGGGTAAAAAACAATTCGATTATGCGGGGATTAATAGAGGGGTAAAAAAGCTAAGTGGTATTGATTGGTCAGTCCAAGGCCCATTAAAATATATAAAAGGGTTAAATGGTTCTAAATCTCTTGCTAATGATCTAAAAGAACTCATTAGTTGATGGAAAAGGTAAATTAAAAAATATAAGAGGTAGAGGCAATCTCGACTGAGATTGCCTATTTTACTTGAAGTAATAAATGTATTTGCAACATTGAGAAAGGAAGTACTTTATGGGGAGGTTAAAAGAATAGTTAGGAAGTGAGACCAATTATTCTTTAGCAATTAACCATTTGATATCAAAATTCTAAATGAATGATAAATGAGTATTTATTCTATAAAAAACTCGTAAAACTAAAATTTTTAATATTCTCAAGGTGGAAAATAAAATAATGTTTGGTGGAAGTTTCTTTGAAAATTGAGTAAATTTATTTAAACAATTCATTAATTTCAAAGAACATTTTTTCAAAGTTACTCAATGTTTTTTCAGAAAAGAAAGATTTATCCACTCCTAATTGGTTTAGTTTATTCGCTGGTCTGTAATGATTAAATCTATTTTGAGCAATTATTTTATTAATTTGTTTTATAATTGTATCTAAAGAATTGTCAAGATCAGTAACTTTAATTTCTGTAAAGTCATTCTCAAAGCCTGCATTGAAAAGCTTCAAATATTCATTCTTATCAAACATATCTTCAATATCTGCTGTCGTTTTTCCATTGTTAGTAAATTCGTCAAAGAACCGAATGTTTTTCTCTTTAATGATTTTATGATGGATGAGATCATCCACTTTCTTTTTACCTTTTTGGTCTGTAAATGTGTCAAGTAAGCAAACAACATTTAACTTTGAACCACGAAGTAAAGAAATGAATGTTGTAACCTTATCTAGACCTCCAACAGGAACTATAGTAATGTTTTCGTTTAAAAAAGTTCTTTTTTCAATTTCAAGAATATTAGAAAGGACTGTTAGATAAATTAAGTCCGCCGGTCCTTCAACAAGTAAGTTATTTTTTGATACAAAAAGATTTTGAGCAATATCATAGCCTAATGCTGCTTGTAGGGGAAATAGGGTGTTTGGGTCTTTTTCTTGTATTGTGTCCGAAATTTTCGTTCCTTCAACTGTCTCTAAGCAGGTTCGCACTCTATTTAAATTTACTGAATTAACCATGAATGGAGAATGAGTTGTATAAATAATTTGATACTTATCTGAAAGGTCTTCAATGAAATTCAGTAAGTCTGCTTGTGCAGAGGCATGGAGGTTTAACCCTGGCTCGTCAAGTAATAAAATATAATCTGAATTTTTATCTGCCTGTATTTTACTAAACCAAATAATGAATGAGAAGAACCAATTAAATCCTTTGCTACGACGGTCTAACGGTAGCGAAATTTTATGTCGCTGGCTCTTTACTCTAATATCAAGAAATTTTTCTCGTTCGCCTTGGGGATTTGTTATGTCTTGAATTTTAAAATCTATGTCAAGATTTTTATTTGTTGACCAATATTTAAATATTTCATTTGTAATTTTATTTGAGGATGCTTCTAAAAGAGCAATGTACTTCTCATACTCTCGTTCATCAGAGTTAATTATTTCTTCTGGTTTTATCCTTGCAAGTTCAAATAGAGCTTTAGAAGTTTTATCTTTTTCAGTATTTGGCGATTCGTTATGAAGCTTGTTAATGTTAATTTTTCCGGGAAGAGGATAGTAGTCGTCGAAATACCAAAATTTTGGCATTTTTGGATGTATCCATGTTTTTGCAATGTATGATTCCAAAAGATTGTCCCAACTCGGTGATGTATAAGCCCCATCAATTATTTTTTTAATCTCATGTTGGAAAGGCACCAAGTCCTCATCACTTTCAGAAGGGACTAATGCAGCAATATCCTTTAAAGATGCAACTTTTTTAATTTCTGCTTTAGTTTCATCTGAAATAATTAAATTACTGATTTTTTGATTTACAAATTCATTTTGATTGGCGTTAATTCCACCGAAGGTGTTTGACTCACTTTTATATTTACGAGTAATTGAAAACTCCTTGGTATTGAAAATTCCTTTTCCAATATCATCTTCGATTAACATTATTAGATCGGGTGATATTTCATATTCACATTCGATAATGTCACAATCTTCTTCACTATGTTGGAAGTCAATCAGTTCGTTTCTGGGATAATCATCTATAATGTTAAATTTAAAGTCATTGTCCGAAATGAAATAATTAGTTTTGGCCATAGCTGTAAGGAATGAGGTCTTTCCTGATTCATTCATCCCAACAATTGTTGTAATCGCTGGATCAATGTCTATGGTCTGAGGTTTTTGAACGCTTTTGTATTTATTTAAAGTTACCCTTTTTAATTTTATCATTTTTCGCTCCCCTTTTTTAATTAATCTATTAAAATAATAACATATAATGGAAGCGTAAAATATAATATTCGATATCAATTTTGTAAATTTTATTTTATAGGATAAATGTCTCCCATTTCAAAAATCGAGGAATTACAAGAGTTATTAAACACTTGATGAAATACATGTCAAAAATACGAATGAAAATGATTTTGGTTTAATGAAACGGCAGGGAGTTCAAGTCGAATATTTGTAAAAATATCGAATTGTGCATGAATATGCAGAACTTTGTATATCTGCCTGTTCATCAATTTTTTCAATTAATAATTAAAAGACAAAAATTAAGATGATCCTTTTATTATAATGTTTTATTAATTAATAACTTAAGTTCTTACTAAGATAATGTTGGTCCCGTTATTCGGTGGATGAAAAATGGTTAGTGCCGCATTTTGAGAAGATGCTGTACGACAATGCGTTGTTAATTATGACATACATAGAAGCTTTTCAGGTGACCGGTAAAGCAAAGTATGCAGAAGTCGCTGAGCAGATCATTACTTACGTTCTTCGGGATATGACGGATGAGGGCGGAGCCTTCTATTCAGCGGAGGATGCCGACTCGGAAGGGGAGGAAGGCAAGTTCTACGTCTGGACGCCGGATGAAGTGGAGGACATATTAGGGATTGAGGAAAGCGATCTATATTCCGAGCTGTACGACATTACGGAGTCGGGCAATTTTGAGGGGCAAAATATCCCGAATTTAATTGGAACGACGATGGAATCTTTTGCGAAGCGTAAGCAAATCCCACTGGATGAGCTGAAGCAGCGCATCGAGGCTGCCCGCGTCAAGCTGTTCGAGCATCGCAAGCAGCGCATCCATCCGGGCAAGGATGATAAGATTCTGACCGCGTGGAACGGTCTGATGATTGTTGCGCTATCCAAGGCAGCACGCGCCTTGGATAAGCCAGCTTACGCGGAGGCAGCTGCGAAAGCTGCGGAATTCCTCCTGCGCGAGCTGCGCCGCGAGGATGGGCGGTTGCTCGCCCGCTATCGCGATGGCGAAGCGGCTTTCCTCGGCTACGTGGACGACTACGCGTTCCTCGTTTGGGGCCTCATCGAGCTGTACGAGACCACGTTCGAGCTTCGCTATCTCCGTGAAGCGATCCAGCTGAACGCAGAGATGCTTCGTCTCTTCGGAGACGAAGAGAAGGGCGGGCTCTTCTTCTACGGCAGCGACGCCGAGCAGCTGCTCACCCGCCCCAAAGAGATCTACGACGGCGCAATGCCGTCGGGCAACGCTGCAGCCGCGCTGAACCTGCTGCGGCTGTCCAGACTGACCTACGACGCGAAGCTGTCGCAGGCAGCAGATGAGCAGCTCCAGGCATTCGCCGGAGCTGTCGCGTCCTACCCGCCGGGCCACGCGCTCACGTTGGCCGCGCTCGACTTCGTGTATGGCGAAGCCAGCGAAATCGTCATCGCCGGCGATCCGGCGAAGCCAGAGACGCAGCTCATGCTGCGCACGGTGCAGCGGCAGTACCTGCCAAATGCGCTGCTAATTCTTCATCCGCCTGGAGCGGCGGGTGAAGAAGTGCGCAAGCTCATTCCGCTGGTACAAGACAAGCTGCCGCTTGGAGGGCAGGCTACGGCCTACGTGTGCCAGAACTTCGCCTGCCAAGCGCCGACGCAGGATCTCGAGGAGCTCGAAAATCTCTCCTCGAAACACTGATAATAATTATCATTATTGGTTACAATGAGAATAAGGGCAAGGAAAAAAGAGAAGAGGCCCCCGACAGGGCCTCTTTTTACGCTCTGGATTTTCACTCTAACTCTTACGCTCTAGCTCTAACGCTCTAGCTCTAACGCTCTAGCTCTAACGCTCTAGCTCTAACGCTCTAGCTCTAACGCTCTAGCTCTAACGCTCTAACTCTAACGCACTAGCTCTAACGCTCTAGCTCTAACGCTCTAGCTCTAACGCTCTAGCTCTAACGCTCTAGCTCTAACGCTCTAACTCTAACGCACTAAATCTTTCGCTCTAAATCTTAGACTCAAACGTCTTACAATCCGTTTCCTCAGAATTACGAGCTTGGTCATTGCCGCGGTGACTCACGACATAAATCGAGCTCGCATTGCATTTGTTTTCGTTAGCCCAATATTTGCAGGAATTCACTTCACAAAGAACATCTTTAGCCATGCCTCTTTCACCTCCAATACATAATATAGGGATCTTTGTTCGAAGAACAAAGTCTCTCCTTTTTGGGATCTTTGTTCGAAGAACAAAGTCTCTCCTTTTTGGGATCTTTGTTCGAAGAACAAAGTCTCTCCTTTTTGGGATCTTTGTTCGAAGAACAAAGTCTCTCCTTTTTGGAATCTTTGTTCGGAGAACAAAGTCTCTCCTTAATTAGGGTGGTCGAAAGAGGCCTATTTTTATACATAGCTGGTAGGGTTTATTATTCACCTTAGCAATGATTACCCACATATACATGGAGTAGCTACAAACTTCAAGGGGTTGAACCTATGGCTAAGGATGAGCTGCAACAATGTGTTAGGTGTAAATATGTCGCGGATAAAGAAGATAACTACTGCATTCGTTGTGGAGCACCGCTTAAGAATAAGTGTACCAAAGAGAAAACCTTGCTGCATAAAGGGTGCTACAAAGTTAACAAGCCGGACGCCAAGTATTGTTCGGGCTGCGGTACTGAAACCATTTTTAGCGAATGGGGTCTTATCTGATCTGCATAAAAAAAGACCACAGCAGGTTTAATCTGTTTGTGGTCTAATTTTTTGTCTAATTTTTTTTGGACTATTTTTTTATGTATTCATTCATTTATTCTGCAAAATCAATTTCCATAAGTCCGCTTGATCATATCCAAGCCGCCATGCAGCGACACCAGCGATGTCGTACTTTTTCGCCATGTCCAGACGAGCTTTGACCGTAGCCTCATCTTCCAACCAGAAGATATAGGTGAACCCATCCTCTTGGTACTCGATCCGATATTGTTCGAAGGTCTTGTCCCAAGTTTGTTTGGTTGATTTGGAAGCCAATAAAGCTGGGATGTCTTTCATCAACAAGGTTCGATTACTTTGCAAGGCACCGGCTGAATCCAGCTTCCATTCACGCACATAGTAAGGGATACCTAGAATGATTTTGTCCCGTGGAATGCCATAGGAAAGGAATTCTTGAATACCGCCATCCGTCCAAGGAAGCCCGGCAACGGACCCCGCAGATGTACTGCCACGCCAGAATTGATCGTAGGCCATGATGACGACGTAATCTACCAGACTCCCCAGCTTCTCATGATCGAATGCAGAAAGATGGTTCCATTTAACACTACCACGCGGCAGATCAATGGATACAACTAAGCTGTTCAAGTGAGCGTAGGAGGTCAATTTGGTCATGAAGGCTGTAAAAGCATTACGATCCGAACCAGCCAGGCTTTCGAAATCCACATTAATGCCCGGAACGCCAAGCTGGACAGAGCGGTCTACCAAGGCTTTAACGAATTTGTCTTGGGCAGCGCTATCCGCAAGGAATTGAGTCGTCAAGGTTGAGCTAAATTGGTTGCTGACTAGCGGATAAACGGTGTATCCATTCTTTTGCAACCATTTGACGGTATCGGCATTGGATTGATCCTTCAAATTACCTGCTGCATCCGCAAGCTCGAAATAGCTCGGAGAATCAACATCAAGTCCGACCGTATTATTCAGATGCGCTTTAATCGCATCACCACCGGCCATGCCGTTCCAGCCCCATACCTGCAGCTTTTTGAAATTATCCCATAGGAAGCGATGATCGAGCGTTTGAACAGAAGAATTACTATATTGCACACTGTAACTTAAAGCTTCGGGAATCGTCTTGAATTCCCCAATGAGTGCTGTATTCTGAAACACTTGATATGAGGCGTAATTGTTCCAAATTTTGCGGCCATCCATGAAGATGGAGCTGTGTCCCCATAGACGTGCGTAGTCTGCTGCTTCATTCAAGGAAGCAAAGTCCTGCAAAAACGTATCATTCTGAAATACTTTATAAACTTTAAGATTGCTATAAACGGTTTTTTGCGTATTTTTATTAACGACGGAAGAATTTCCCCATTTGAGAGCTTCGTCAATAGCGTCCTCTAAGGATGCAAATTCCCAATTATTTGCTGAAAATGTACCTTGAAACACCTTATAAATAAGCTCGCCAGTGCGAAGTGCTTGCTTTTCCTCGCTTGAAATATTGTCCCAAATCCACTTATTACTGTTTAAATCAATAATATGAGCGCCGCCCCATTTCTTCGCTTCGGCAACGGCTTCGTTCAGTGTTAGAAACTTCCATGAATCCTGCGTGATCTCATTTTGGTAGACCTGGAAATTAGGGTAGTTGTTCCACACCCAACCAGTGGATTGCAGGTCCCTAACACTTGCATTGGACCATTTCTTTGCTTCAGCGATGGCTGTGTCCAATGAGGCAAATTGCCATTCAGGCAATGTTACATCCAACTGAAAAACTTGATAGCGAGGGAAATTGTTCCATAGCCATTTACGAGTGCTAATTTCTTCGACATGACTATTCGTAAAGCCTTTTGCAAATGCTTCTGCTTGCCCATAAGCCGCAAATTCCATGAGTACATGATTGTATTGATAGACGCGATATTTCGTTGTTTTGTCCAAACTTGATTGAACTATACCTGCTGCCTGAACAGCATTTGGTACGCTCATTGATAATAATAGGGTGCCTGTGAGCATCCATTTCCCAATTTTCATCCATCACGCCTCTTTCTAGTAAACTACTTAATTGGACGTAGGATATGATAGTTTGGTTGCGATGGAAAATGTATGAAAATTAGTAGTCCCTTATTGATGTTGGACGATGGCACAACTTTCGAGTAACATGAGAAGTAATTAGACATTACCGTGATCACAACAAGGTGAGGGGAAGCAATCATGAAGCCGTATCCGGGGGCATATATCGATTATTTACTTTATTTCCATGCACAGCGAGATTATTTTGAATGCCATGAAGTGATGGAGGAGTTCTGGAAGGAGCATCTTGGGGATACACGCAGCAGAACCTATGTGGCTCTTATTCAAATTGCTGTAGGTATGTATCATATTCGCAGAGGTAATCGCAATGGTGCTGTGAAAATGCTGCAAAGCGCGGGAAGGAATGCGGAAGCTCCTCATGTCCTTTCTTTGGGGCTAAACCCCGAGAAGCTTCAAGAGCTTCTTAACCAGGTTTGGTCTTCTATTGAGAAAGATGAATTTCTTTATGAGGATATTAATTTGCCTATTACTGACCCGGAACTTATAGAATTCTGCTTAAAAGAGTGCGACAGAAGAGGGCTGATATGGCAGAAGCCAAGCCTGATGGAAGATGAGCTGCTCATCCAAAAACATACGCGGAGAGATCGTTCAGAGGTAATCAATGAAAGAGCAAGGCAGCAACAGATCCGTAAGGAAAAGGGTGGCGTTAGATGAGTTCGGATGGCAAAGTTCTAGTTGTAGATGACGAGCCGAATATTGCTGAAGTCGTCAGACTGTATTTGGAGCACTCAAACTATGAGGCGATTATATTGCCGCGAGGGCAGGAAGTGCTTCGTACGATTATAAATGAGAAACCAAACTTGGTCCTACTAGATATCATGCTGCCTGATATATCCGGCTACGAGCTATGTGAGCAAATACGCAAAATGGAGGCCCCCTTTCATCAAACGCCAATCATTTTCCTCACGGCAAAAGGGGAGTCCATCGATAAGCTGAGAGGGTTTAATCTGGGGGTTGACGATTATTTGGTCAAGCCTTTCGATCCGAATGAGCTCATTGCCCGTATTAAGGCCGTGCTGCGCCGCACGATTCAAGTGCCTATGGAACTGTCTCAAACCCAGAATTCATCCCGCAAATGGCTGGAGATCGGCAATATAGTTATCGATCTTGAGCAGTATCGGGTCACAGTCGGTGGAAAACGGGTTGAGCTTACGCCGAAGGAGATTGAGCTGTTGTATTTCCTGACCAGCCATCCAAGCCGTGTATTTACACGAGAGGATCTTCTCGGTTATGTGTGGAATTTTGATTTTACAGGCGGTACGCGCACAGTGGATGCCCATGTGAAAAACTTGCGTAAAAAACTAGGACAGCATGAGATGTGGTGCATCCAGACCCTGTGGGGAATTGGCTACTCCTTTGAGGTGGTTCAGCATGTTTAAACGTTGGTTGACGGGAAAGAGCAACAGCTTATATCTGAAAATTTTCCTGTCTTTTCTTGCGACTTGCGTGCTTTTTTTTGCTGGTCTTTTCCTGTTCTGGAATTACTATTTTACGGATTTATTTTATAAAGATAAGATCGAACTGATGGAGAAGCGTAATGTTGAAGTTACTCGCTTAATGAATTCTTTACAGGATGGAACGATCTCAACCCGAGAGCTGAAATATACGGTACGTATTTTAGCTAGAAGCATTAATGGACAAGTTTGGCTTGTTGACGACAAGGGGAATATTCTGAATGGCTCCTCGGATAGTGAAGGGAGAGCTATTCCTAAACAGATGGATACGCTCTTTATCGATGGTCTTCACGGTCATACCGGCTATGGAATGGTTGGCTTACCAACACCTGATGGACGAAATGTAAATCTGTTTACGTATCACGCCCCGTATCAACTAAACGGACAACCTATGGTCATCATTCTTCATTTTCCGGCTGGTGATATAAGTGAAGCCATTTCCGCAGTTCGCGTTAACATTCTGGTCCCCCTATTATTTTCACTGGTAGCTGTTGGGTTCATTCTGTTTTTCATTTCTCGCAAACTCGCAGGTCCGCTTCAACAGATGAATCGAGCCGCACTTGAGCTCGCGCATGGTGATTTCACGACACGGGTTCCGGTCACCTCACAGGATGAGGTAGGGCAGCTTGCTGCTAGCTTCAACTTCATGGTCGAACAGCTGGAGGAATGGGAAGGAACAAGACAGGAGTTTTTGACGAATGTATCCCATGAGCTGCGTTCTCCGTTAACTACACTTCGCGGTTTTATTGTGGCAATGAATGATAAGGTCATTCCTGAAGAGAAATATTCGCATTACCTGCATATCTGTGATCAGGAAGTTCAGCGGCTGCAGCGTCTTGTGACCGATCTATTAGATTTGGCGCAGATTCAAAACGGGGTCGATGTGTTCCGACTTAGGCCTGTATCTATCGCAGAAACACTTGAAGAATCCTTGGAACTGCTGAAGGCACCGATAGCAGCGAAGGAAATAAACTTTCACCTCATTCTTCCTGAGCCGGATAAGATGCCCTCCCAGGTTCAATTAGACCCTGATCGATTTGCCCAAATTGTACAGAATTTAATCTATAATTCGTTGAAATTCACACCAAAGGGCGGAACGCTAACGGTAGCTCTCGAAGAGCAGGAGCGCGAGGTTCATATGTATGTTCGTGACACAGGGGAAGGGATGACTGATGCCGAGTTAGAACGCATCTGGGATCGTTTCTATAAAGCAGATGAAGCTAGAACTTCGCGGTCCGACGTTAAGACAGGAACAGGTCTTGGACTTACGATTGTGAAGCATTTGGTTACTGGCATGAATGGAACGATACATGTTCGCAGTCGAGTGAGCGAAGGGACCGAATTTCGTGTTACTTTTCCTCGTATTACGTAGATCTTTCACAATTTTTTTACATCTAAAGCAAACTTAATTCATGATTATTTCGTATCCTGTTGCTGTTGGACAGGATTTTTTGTTTTGGAGGTGTATGTAAGGTGAAATACACACGGAAAATGGTGCTGTGTTTAACGCTCATTTCCTTCCTGCTAAGTGGTTGCAGTGGGCATATGCCATTGCTTGACAGCACTTCGGCATTGGCATCGCCTACGCCATCATCTGGGACAACTCCGCAGGAAGAACCCCCCGCTGAAGATGTCCAAAATCTTAGAGAGATGCAGCTCGTTATGTTGTTTCAGGGATTAATTCGAATGGATCGGCTTGACTCCCTAACCATAACGGCCAAGCAGGCTGAGGCTATTCTGCCCTTTGTTCGCAAAAGTATGGATGAAGGAAGCATTACCGAGTCCGAGCAAAAACAAGTAATCAATGGCTTAACGCTTCCGCAGCGAACATTTCTGGATGAACAATCCAAACAAATGAAGAAGCGTATTGCGGCGCGGATGGACAATCTGGGTGAAGAGCTGTCCTCAGAAGAACGGGAAAAGCGAGTCAATGCGTTTATTCAAAAAAGAAAGGCGGAGCGCCAGGTTGAAGCAGGCATGACGGACCGTGGAAACGGTGAATTTCAGCTTTTTGACCAAAGAAGTATGGGAATCAGTGTAGAACAGCAGTTAATGGAGCTGCTTACGTCCAAACATGACTAAATTTAAGTAGCAAGTGATGAAGGAACAATCAAGGCTTACGCTGCAAGTTTTGGTTGAGCAAAAAAGTTAAGCATATGATTTCGAAGCCAGTTATCTGGCGAAAACTCTAAGGGGGAAGTCACTTCATGAAATGGTATCGCAGTAAGTGGTTCATTGTGATTGTTGCAGTAAGCGTTTGTGCAGGTGGTTCGTATGCTTACTTCGGTGGGAAAGGGAAGAAAGCAAAGGCTGCTGCTGTTAAAGAGGTGACGGTCGATGCCAAAAAAGGGAATATCCGCTTCTCCGTCTCTGGCACGGCACAGTTCGAGCCCAAGGATACACAAACGATTTCATCCACAGAAAATGCGAATATTAAATCCATTAATTTAACACGAAACCAAGCGGTTAAAGCTGGAGATGTGCTAATTGAACTAACGAGTACAAGCTTGGAAAGCGACTTGCAAGATGCCCAGCTGACTTATGAACAACTTGAGAAAGATTTGAATTCCTTACAGCAGCAGCAAGGATTAATGGGTGTTAAAGCACCTATTTCTGGTAAACTTACATACGCGAATAACATCGATTTAGGGTCGACAATCAATAAATCGACCAAAATTGCCACGATTGGTGATTTAAGTACATTAACCGTAACACTTCCATTCTTTGTGGAAGATGCTTCTCAGCTTCATAAGGGAGATCCGGTGGATATTACGTTAGATGGATTTATGATTACAAAAACAGGATCGATTCAAAGTATCTCCAAAGATCCAAAATCGGATGGAAAAGGCGGTAAACTGATCGACATCGAAGTTTCTGTCCCGAATGACAACTCCATGGATGCAGGAACGAATGTATCGGGTTCGGTTACTATCGGTGGGCGAACCATCGATTCACAAGGCAAGGGGGCCTTGGAGTATCTGAAGGTGACGACGATTTTGGCTGGAACGACGGGGAATATATCCAAATTGCCATTCAAAACTGGGAACATGGTACATCAAGGAGATACGATCGCAACCTTCGCGAATGATACAATAGACGATGATATTCTGACGAAACAGTCTGCTCTTGAACGGCAGAAGCTTAAGGTAGACTCGGCTAAAGAGCAGGTGGATTCGCTCAAAATCGTTGCTCCCTTTGACGGCGTATTTTCAACCGACTTTGTGAATAAGAAAAATGATATTTTGAGTAATTTCAGGGTCGGCAGTAAGGTAACCAGTGGCACGCAGTTCGGAGCTGTTGCTAGCCTAGCGAAAATGCAGCTGCCCGTGCAAGTGGATGAGCTGGATTTACCCAATATTAAGACAGGGATGAAAGCTGAAATCAAGGTTGATTCTTACCCTGGACGCATATTCCCGGCTGAAGTGACGCAAATCTCTTCGGTGGGAACGACAACGAATGGCGTAACCTTCTATGATGTTGTCCTAGCCGCTGAAAATAAAGACAACATGTTGAAATATGGGATGACGGCAACTGGCGAAATTTTAATTCAAGATAAAAAAGACGTGATTTATTTACCGCCAGAAGCGCTGCAATCGCAAAAAGGGAAGCGTGTCGTTTCTTTGAAGAAAGCCGATGGTACGGTTGATAATGAACACGAGGTTAAAATTGGAATTCGCTCCAAAACGCAAATCGAAATCACCGAAGGTCTTAAAGAAGGCGATAAAGTTGTTCTGCCTGTCGTGAAGAGACAGCAGAATTTAAGCCAGGATGAAATTAATCGTTTGAGACAGCAGTTCCAGCAAAACGGTGGCGCTGGAGGCGCTGGTGGATTTGGTGGCGGTGCAGGTGGTGCTGGATTCCAAGGCGGAGCTGGTGGAGCAGGTGCAGGCGGTAACGGTGGTGCTGGGGGCAATACGGGAGCTACTCGGACTAACGGCGGTGGCGGTACCAGATAATACGGCCGGGAAAGGAGTTATTGCGGTATGAATATCATTGAACTGAAAGAGATTACCAAAACATATAAACGCGGGGAAGAAGATCTTCATGTTCTGCGCAGCATATCGCTTTCCGTTGCCGAGGGTGATTTTGTCGCCATTATCGGACCGAGTGGATCAGGGAAATCGACACTCATGAACACGATTGGATTATTGGATGTGCCTACGACTGGCAGTTATACGCTGGATGGCGTTGTGACCGAGAATATGGGTGATAATGCCCTTGCTGAACTGCGAAACCAGAAGATCGGCTTCATTTTCCAACAATTTAATTTATTGCCTCGTTTGTCAGCTATGGAAAATGTAGAGCTACCGATGATCTATGCTGGCATACCAAGGAAGGAACGGCGGGAGCGGGCTAACAACATGTTGAAGATGCTCGGGATGGGAGAGCGTGGTCATCATAAGCCGAGTGAACTATCAGGCGGCCAGCAGCAGCGTGTGGCCATCGCGCGGGCGCTTGCGATATCACCTTCGCTCATCTTAGCGGATGAACCAACCGGTGCGCTGGACTCCAGAACAGGCGAAGAAGTGTTGGAGTTAATCCTGCAGTTGAATGCGCAAGGTAATACCATCGTATTGATAACGCATGATCATCACATTGCCGACAATGCCAAACGTGTCGTTTCCCTTAAGGATGGCGTTATTATTGATGACTACCGGAATAACATTCAGATGAGCGCACAGCATGAGGTGAGCGTATGAAGCTAAGTGAACTCATTCGAATGTCGCTTCGTACGATCATATCGAGTCCGCTGCGAACATTTTTGACTATGCTAGGCGTCATTATTGGAGTGAGCTCAGTCGTAACCTTGGTATCGATAGGTCAAGGCACTTCAGAGCAAATCGCCAAGCAATACGAGAACATGGGGACGAATCTGCTTGTTGTCACCGCGACCGGGAACGGACGTGCAACGCAATTGAATTATGATGAGCTGATGAATTTCGAGAATTTTCCGGAGTTCCAGTCGATTGCGCCAACGATGACGAAGAATGGATCCAACGTTAAGTATGATCGTACGCAGGAGAAATACAACGTTATTGGAACGAACGATCGCTATTTTAACATTATCAAAGCAAATATTGACAAGGGGCGGAATCTCGCACCAGCTGATCTAGAGTTTCGCTCAAATGTCGCCATATTAGGTAGTGAAGTCGCTAAAACGTTCTTTGGTCAGTTAAACCCAGTAGGTGAAGATATCAATATCGACGGTGTCGTGTTCAATGTGATTGGAACTCTGAAAGAGAAGGGCTCCAATATTGGCGGAGCTTCCGTCGATAGTGCAGTGATTGTGCCTCTGGAAACAGCGAGACGGCAATTCAAGCTGGGACAAATTCGTACTACTTACGTTGAAGCGCCAACGAAGGATGATATTTATACCGCTCAAGATACAATGAAGCAGTATTTGACGTACAAATTCAAAAGCGATACAGGCTTCGTCTTAACGAATCAGGATGAGCTGCTTAAAGCACGGACTGAAGCAACGAATACACTTACGAATCAGTTAGTGGCTGTTGCGCTAATCTCTTTACTCGTCGGTGGCATCGGAATCATGAATATTATGTTGGTTACGGTGAGTGAACGAACGCGTGAAATCGGGATCCGCAAATCGATTGGCGCCAAACGCAGAAATATTTTGCTGCAATTTCTCGTCGAAGCTGTCGTCATCAGTGGTATGGGCGGATTAATCGGACTTGCGCTTGGCATCGGATTATCCTATGCGCTGCCTTATTTTAGCCCGAAGCAAACAACCAGTTTGTCGTTTGATATTAGTTTGTATGCCTTTTTATTTTCGGTGCTTGTCGGTGTTATTTTCGGCTTGTATCCAGCGAATAAAGCGTCTAAATTAAGACCAATTGATGCGTTGCGATCTGATTGATTTGAGAGATTCAAGACTATGCTTACGATGCCAGTTTTGCTAAAGCAAAACTCAGTAGATGCTTACGAAGTAAGTTTTCTACGAAAACTCTAAGGAGGACTACCTGTGAACCAACAACGAAAGATGAAACGCTTGCTCAGTCGTTCGGCTTTAATGCTAACCGCAGCAAGCTTCCTAACATTCCCCTTTGCAACATCGGCTTTTGCTGGGAAGGAAGGCGTATTTCTCAGTGATTCCGTCTACTTTACATTGGACAAAGTTACCCTGTCTGCGGGGGCTGAGGATGGCTCACTTCGCTTCTCATTAGGCCTGAACAATAACAGCAGCTCTCCGGTTGATTTCAATAACTATGGAGTCAAAGTTATAGACACGAACGGCGTGTCTTACACGGCGAAGCTGAGTGAGAAAGTAACAGCGCGTGTGAAAGCGGGAGAAACCGGCACGTTCAAATTTACTTCTGAAATTCCTGCGGATTTGACTCCGTCCCAGTTAAAGGTCGATATTTTCGAATGGAACTATAACGCGATGGAAGATATTGGTGCTTTGTCCGTAGAGGCTGCTTTGGCGGAGTCGGGTCAATCCGTGCTTCAACAAGCGGTTCTTAATTTGCAGGAATTGGACTCTACACTTGCTGATGATGCGTTAGTAACGGCCCAATTAGGCAATAGCTATAAAGTTTATAAAGACGGTGCATGGATGGTGTATACCGACTTGCTTCTTGAAAATCTAAGTAGTACAACTCTTAAGCTGCCAGATGGGCTTGAATACAATTTCCAGGATAGTAAAGGGCTGACATACAGTGCCCAGTTTGCCAAAGTGGAAGGGCAATCCTTGCTTCCTCAACAGCCTGTTAAAGCCACATTACAAGCAGCGGTTCCAGCAGCACTTGAGACCAAAGATTTGGCATTGCTATTCTCTCCAAAAGGTAAGGTGAAGACAACCGTTTTGGGTTCACTGAATGTTGCGAAGTCTTTTTCAATTGGCAAAATCGGTGACAAGACGGAGTACCCAAACTTGGATGTTAACGGCCTAGCGATCTCAACTTCATGGGCAGCGGCAAGTAAGCAATCGGACGGACTGCATTTGCAAGCCAACGTGACCTTAACGAATCAAAGCGATGGAATTGTGACCATACCCACTTTATCGGCAGAGTTCCAAGCCCTTCGTGGCAGTGTGGCCGTGAGCTCTAGTGATAATGCAGTTCGCACGTCTTATTTATCACCGAATGAGTCAACGACATTCCGTTTCTCCGGCATTTTGCCTGCGGGACTGAACACAGATGCCCTGCAGTTGGTCGTACTTGAGAAACAGGAGGCCGCTGCTACGACGACACAACCAAGCAATGCGACTGGCACTACAGATACAAGCAGCAAACAAGCGTCAACCCTGCCAGTATCGGTTACGACACTTGCCGGAGCTGGAGATGGCGGAGAAGTTTCATCTTATGCCGCTGCGCAAGCGTATACGATCGGCACTCCGTTTAAGCTATCAGCAAGTAATCTCATTGACTCCAATATCGATCTCTCCCTTGTTGAGTTCGGGATGAGCGAGAACTCTGACTTCGGCTTCAAAACGGTTGTTGCCAAGTATAAGCTGACGAATAAAGGAACCTCATCATTAACGATTCCGGACTTCCAAACGGATCTGACCAGCGCTGAAGGCTACACCTATTCAGGTGTCCGGCAGTCGGCGGTCGCGAAGACCATTGCACCGAACACAAGCTATGTATTGAGTTATTCTTACCTATTGCCTGCTAGTGAGAAAGCTGATCAGCTTGCACTTAACGTTTACGATGCTAACCGCTTGGCAGTGGGTTCCTACAAAACGGCTATTCAACCCATACCAAGTACAGGCGCTGTATCCTTGTATCCATTCAGCATCGACTTGAAGGATTATTCTGTGAGTGCCACGTATAATAAAGATTCTTCCTATGGGTATCGCTTGCGTGTGGATCTGGATGTCAATAGGCAAGATCAGGTCATTACGGATGCAAACTTCTCAACACTTGATTTCGAGGTTGTTGACTCAGAAGGGCGCTTGCTTAGCTCGAAGTCGATGAGTTTTACAGGGCAGCAGAAGATTATGTCCGGCGTTCAATTTATTGATTTCGGCACGATCAAATCGGAACAATTGAGTTCTGATATAAGCATAAATCTGTACGAAGTAGTTGCAACACCGAATGGTGACGCCAAACGTTTAGTCAAAACGCTGAAAATGTAGCGTAAAGCTTAGATGAAAAATAAAAAGGTGCTTACCCGTAATAAGGGGTAGGCACCTTTTTATTGTTTTAGGAAATTAGGATCAATCCATTTTATATCCATCCGAGATCAAGTCGAGACGGCCTGTTTCCGGATCAATAATGAGACCGTGAACAGGTAGATTCTTAGGAAGTAAGGGATGGTTTCGTATGATGTTAACGCTTTTCTCAATCCCTTCCTGTACATGTTTGAACCCCGTCAACCAACGGGACAAGTCGATGCCGGAGTGGCCGAGTGTCTCTATAACGTCATCCGAAATACCGCGTTTTTTCGCATTGGCGATGACATCGGCGGAATTCAGTCCGGTCATCCCACAATCATAATGCCCGATGACGAATATTTCATCCGCTTCTAACTGGTAGACAGCGACGATAATACTCCGCATAACACTTCCGAAAGGATGAGAGACAATCGCTCCCGCATTTTTAATGATTTTGGCGTCACCATTTTGGAGATTCATGGCTTTGGGCAGCAGTTCGACCAGCCGCGTATCCATACAGGTAAGAACGACCATCCGTTTGTCTGGAAATTTCGTAGTCAAAAACTCTTGATACTGCATCGTTTCTACGAATTCCTTATTATAGTGCAAAATTTCGCTAATCAAAGACATGGTTTCCCTCCAGGTAAGTTGATGTGCTGCTTGTCTCTATTTTTAGCAGCTTTATCTTTTGTCGACTAAGCTCATACCCGCATTATAAATTTGATTATTACTCTTAAGTATATAGGATTTATGTCCTTCATGGTAGTCGATTTTCATGTTTTCTTCAAAAAAGATCTCATCCTTGGCTTTATAAATGAGCTTGAAAGTATCAGTTTCAGCGGTAAGATCATCATTATTTGCTTGGGAAACTAACCAAAGGGTAGGTACTCCGTTAACGGAGCAGCCGCAGTCTTCTGTATCAAAAACTAGCTTTAAGATAGCTTCATTCTGGTCAGAAGTAAATGGTGTCAATCTATGAATTGCTGTATCGGTAAACGTGATTTTCACAAAAGTCATCTCCTTCAAATGTTTGCACAAATAGGTTTCTTGCCTAAGCTTATTATTATTCTATCATACCCCAGCATAAATTTGATTCTGAGTAGGGGACGAAGTATGATAAAATAAGAAACTTTTGGGAGGAGATTAGAGCATGAGTGTGCAAGCAGCCCCAGCAAAGCTGGAATCTTTCAAGGCCTATGTCCGCAAAATGAAGCAGTACGAGGAGGCCATCGCCTTAATTTATTGGGATATGCGTACCGGGGCTCCAAAAAAAGGAATAGAAACTCGTTCTGAAGTCGTTGGAGAGCTATCTACCGAAGTTTTCCGTATGTCTACATCCGATGAGATGGGAAGTTATTTGGACTTTTTCATGCAGCCTTCCGAACTGGAGAAGCTAGATGCCATTTCCAAAAAAATGGTCGTAGAATGCAAAAAAGAATATGATCGCAGTAAAAAAATACCGGCCGAGAAATATCAGGCCTATGTCGTCCTTACCTCTCAAGCGGAATCCGCATGGGAAGATGCAAAGCATAACTCCGATTGGGATTCGTTCCAACCATATTTGGAGAAAATCGTAGCTACAACTCAAGATTTTATCGAGCTGTGGGGCTACGAAGGCAATAAATACAACACCTTGCTAGATATGTATGAACCTGGGATGACAGTTGAGAAACTAGATGAAGTATTCGGTGCGCTGCGTGAAAAAGCGGTTCCCTTACTTCAACGTATTCAAGCTTCAGCCAATCAGCCTAATCGATCCTTTTTGGATCAACAATTTGAAATTAGCAAGCAGAAGAAGTTCTCACTTTCCATTTTGAAGCAAATGCAGTATGACTTTGAAGCGGGCCGACTAGATGAAACGGTGCATCCTTTCGCGACAGCGCTGAATCCAGGTGATGTTCGGATCACAACACGCTATTTGCCAAATGACATCACATCTGCTTTGTTCGGAACGATTCATGAGGGTGGACATGCACTGTATGAGCAAAACATTTCAAAAGACTTAGTTGGTACAAATCTGTGCACAGGCACATCGATGGGGATCCACGAGTCACAATCCCGCTTCTGGGAAAATGTAATCGGCCGCAGTAAAGCGTTCTGGGATCGCTACTATAGCGAGCTGCAAACGACATTTAGCGGACAAATTGATGATGTGGATGTGGATTCCTTCTATCGCGCCATAAACCATATAGAGCCTTCATTAATCCGTATTGAAGCCGATGAATTAACTTACAACTTACATATTATGATTCGCTATGAGCTGGAAAAAGGGTTATTCAACGGTACAATTGCCGTAGCTGATCTGCCTAAAGCTTGGAATGCCAAATACGAAGAGTATTTGGGTGTGGTTCCTGCGAATGACGGCGAGGGTGTACTGCAGGATGTGCACTGGTCTGGCGGTGCATTTGGTTATTTCCCGTCCTATGCACTCGGTAATATGTACGCGGCGCAATTCACGCATACCCTTCGCAAAGAGCTTCCGAATTTCGATAGCTTGATTGCAGAAGGCAATCTGGTGCCGATCAAGGAATGGCTAACGGACAAAGTGTACCAACATGGTAAGCTTTTGACACCGAATGAAATCATTCGCGAAGTGACGGGTGAAGAGTTGAATCCCGAGTACCTGGTTCAATACTTGGAAGAGAAGTACCAAACGGTTTACGGTATTTAATTGATCTAAAGCAGCATCTTGAGGCAGGAATATTGCCTTAGGGTGCTGTTTTTTTATATGGTCTATTTGCCCCCTTTGAGTCTAAAATAGCTGCACAATTTGCAGGTAATTCTCTCCAAAGCACATTCGCACATAATTTTGAAGCACAAAATGCATATAGTGTGTAATCAAAAAAACAATATTAACCGACTTCTGGGCTCCTGCATAGGATACATTACTACTTTTATCGGAGGGACGTCCATGAACAATCGGAAAAGATGGGGATTCACATTATCCGCCGTCCTACTGCTCAGTGTAATCGTTTCGGCGTGCGGAACGAAAAGCGAAGAAACAACAAAGGTTCGAATTGGTGAAGTCACGCGATCTATCTTTTATGCACCGCAGTATGTGGCTTTATCGCAAGGGTTTTTCAAGGATGAAGGGCTAGATGTTGAATTGACCACCACACCAGGTGGCGACAAGACAATGACGGCCTTACTGTCAAACGCCATTGATGTAGCTTTAGTTGGATCGGAAACTTCGATCTACGTATCTCAACAAGGCTCGGATGATCCGGTTATTAATTTTGCTCAGCTGACACAAACGGACGGTACCTTCCTAGTTGCTCGGAAGAAAGTCGATAAGTTCGACTGGAACTCGCTCAAAGGCTCTGTTTTCCTCGGTCAGCGAAAAGGCGGCATGCCTCAGATGGCAGGCGAATTCACGTTGAAGAAGCACAACATCAACCCACAAAAGGATCTCCAGCTCATTCAGAATATCGAATTTGCAAATATCGCATCCGCTTATGCATCGGGAACAGGGGAATATGTACAGCTCTTCGAACCGCAAGCTTCCATTATTGAAAAAGAAGGCAAGGGCTTCGTTATGGCTTCCTTCGGTGTGGAGAGCGGACACCTGCCTTACACGGTATTTATGACCAAACAAAGCTTCATGAAGGCAAACTCAAGTACCGTTCAGAAGTTCACGAATGCGGTACAACGTGCTCAGCTTTGGGTTGCAGCGAAAAGTGTCGATGAAATCACGAATGCGGTTTTGCCATATTTTAAAGATATCGATGTAGAAATTGTAAAAAGTGTTGTCAAGCGCTACAAGGATCAAGGATCATTCGCGACGGATGGCATTGTGGATGAACAAGAATGGAACAATTTGCTAGACGTGATGACTTCCGCCGGTGAGTTGAAAGAAAAGGTAGCTTGGAAAAAGCTAGTGAACAATACCTATGCAGAGAAAGCGAAATCGAACGTAAAACCATAGTAATCAGTATTAGGCATGTCGGTGAATCGAACAAGAGGGGAGTACCAACATGGATACAGCTGTGACTGTAAAAGACGTGACGCAAGTTTATGTTACCGAGGAGCGAGCTACACTTGCTGTCGAGCAAATCAATTTTGCCATTCAGCGGGGTGAATTCGTTAGTCTGATCGGTCCAAGCGGCTGTGGGAAGACGACTCTCTTGTCGATCATTGCCGGGCTCATTCGTCCGACAGTTGGTACTGTAACTGTTGCGGGAGGGATCGTAAATGGTCCATCGACAAGGGTGGGTTATATGCTTCAGCAGGATTATTTATTCCCATGGCGGACAATAGAAGATAATGCTTGTATGGGCTTGGAAATTACAGGAACGTTAACCAAAGAGAAGAAACAGGGTGTGCTTCATTTATTGGATGAGATGGGGCTGCTCGGCTTCAAAGATTATTATCCCGCTCAGCTATCCGGGGGCATGCGTCAGCGAGTCGCATTAGTACGAACATTAGCCACAGAGCCTGAACTGCTCCTGTTGGATGAACCGTTTTCTGCGCTCGATTATCAAACCAAGCTTCAGTTGGAGGATTTGGTTGTAGAGACTCTTCGTGCGAAGAAGAAAACAGCTCTTCTCGTGACTCATGATATCTCAGAGGCAATTGCGATGAGTGATCGTATTATTGTGCTGGATCCTAATCCGGGTCGAATTCGCAAAGAATTTATAATTTCGCAGGAAATTCGGTCTTCCGTCCCTCTCGCAGCGCGGGAACTTCCCGATTTCCATGTACTCTTTCGATTGATTTGGCAGGAGTTTGGGGGCGTGCATCATGAGTGATGGTCAGCAGCAGGCGCGTCTCAACGAAAATGCGGACGATACGCTTATAAATCAAGTTCATCAGCACTTTTTAGCTGCAAGGAAAAAGAAAACGAACTATGTAAGGCTTGTTCAACTAGCCATCCTACTGATGTTTTTTTCCTTCTGGGAAATGGCTGCCCGATTAAAATGGATCGATGTGCTGCTTTTTAGTTATCCAACGAAAGTTTTTAAGCTGCTCTGGGATAAACTCCTTGATGGCAGCCTCCTTCCGCATGTGGGCGTAACGGTCGTTGAAACCATTATCGGCTTTGTGTTAGGCACATTGTTCGGTACGGCGTTAGCTGTTGTGATTTGGTGGTCGCCGTTTCTCTCCCGCGTGCTTGATCCATATATTGTCGTGCTGAATAGTATGCCTAAAGTAGCGCTTGGACCGTTATTTATCGTAGGTTTGGGTCCAGGCTTGCTATCGATTATTGCAACTACGCTATCGATAACAGTTATAATCACAACCCTAGTCGTGTACGGGAGCTTCAAAGAGGTGGACCAGAACTATGTGAAGGTCGTCACTTTATTTGGGGGTAATCAGCGAAAAGTGTTCTTAAAGGCCATTCTACCCGCATCATTCCCCGCCATCGTCTCGACTTTGAAAGTGAATGTAGGCTTGGCATGGATCGGTGTAATCGTAGGCGAATTCCTTGTATCGCAAATGGGTCTTGGTTATTTGATTATATACGGCTTTCAAGTATTTAATTTTACGCTGGTTATCTCTACCTTGTTCGTCATTGCGATTGTGGCTACAGTCATGTATCAAATTGTGTCCAATTTGGAAAAAAGAATGACAAAACATCGATAAGGCTTGCCACTTTTTGCCCAAAATGAAATAATGAGCCCATAGTTAAAACCAACAAAGAGGTGAAAAAGCTATGGGCTTTCGTGTGCTCAAAACAGCGCTAGCAGTCGTTATAGCGATGTATCTAGCTCACGTATTCGAGATAAAATCGCCTGCCGCAGCTGGACTTCTTGCTATTCTAGGTATAGAAGTGACGAAGAAAAAAGGGATTCGAAGTGCACTTCATCGGATCGGAGCTTCCATGCTCGCGCTTCTTACAGGCTCTCTACTTTTTATGGTATTGGGGTTCCATGTGTGGGTTGTCGGTATATTCATCCTCGTCGTGTTTCCCATCCTGCATCGGCTGCGGATTACAGAGGGTGCTGTGACCGGGGCCGTTGTTATGCTGCATCTCTTCGCCTATGAAACTGCCGGGTGGACGGCGGTTCTGAATGAAATGCATCTTCTGCTCATTGGATTGGGTACAGCGACACTCATCAATATTGCCTACATGCCTAAGACAGATAAAGCGATCGAGGCGCATAAGCAAAAAATCGAGGCGCTATTCTCGGATATTTTCGTGAACATGGCTAAGCATTTGAGAGACAATACAGTTGTGTGGGATGGCAAGGAGCTTTTGGAAGTAAGTGAAGAGATTGATCAAGGCGCAGGGCTTGCTAAACGAACTATGGAGAATACACTCATTTTCGGAGGAGACCCCTACTTGCAGGTATATTTCTTTATGAGGGGTGAGCAGTTGGAGTCGATCCACCGGATGATCGATCTCGTTGCCCAAGTGTATCAAACTTTGCCGCAGGGGGAGTGGGTGGCAGCGATTCTTGAAGATATTAGTCAAACTGTTAAGGAAGACTACTATACTGGTGATGCGGAGAAAGAATTGCAAGTTCTGGATGCTCGTTATAAACAACTGCCGTTGCCGGAAAGTCGAGAAGAATTCGAGGTGAGATCTGCCATTTTACAGCTTAACAGGGAGCTTATGCAATATTTATCTATAGCCAGAAAGCAAAAAAAACAGCGCCCAGAGGCGGGTTGACTCTTAAAGATATGAGTATTTTTATATCGTAAAAATAATATAAAATAATTGTCACTCTAGACTGCTGTCCTGCATACACTTGTAATGAATGATTGTATGGAGGAGGTTGAAAGGATGTCATTAGATAAAGATTTGCAAAGCAGAGAGATCATTACAAAAGCTGTCTGCGGTAAAGGTCGCAAATTTTCGCATGTAAGTCATACCGTGACTCCGCCCTTTTCTCCGACCAGTATATTGGGCGCTTGGATTATTAATAACCAATTCGAGGCGATCCAATCCGGAGATGGCGTAGAGGTAGTTGGTACTTATGATATCAACATCTGGTATTCTTACGATCGTAACACCAAAACAGATGTAGCAAAAGAAACCGTTTCTTATGTAGAAATTGTTGGACTAAGTTATCTGGACAAAAAACATAGGCCAACAACTGCTGAAGTATCTGCTGTCGCAACGCAAGAGCCGAACTGTGTGGAAGCAAGTATCTCTTCTAGCGGCGACAGCGTAGTCATTCGGGTGGAACGGGAGTTCCAAGTTGAGTTGGTCGCTGAAACGAAAGTCTTCGTCATTGTTAGCCCCTACGGCCCCAATGACTTCGACGACAAACATGTAGATTTCGATGACAACGGCGATGGAGATTTCGAGGATCTGGACGCCGATCTGCTTGAGGACGAATTGGATTAAGGAATCCTATACGCCAGTGTATGCAGGTGAAAGAGGTTCGGCAGAGGGCATTTGCCCTCTTTTTTGTTTTATTTTAATAAATGGGCAGATTGATCAGATGCAAGGACTGTGAGGATGGAATGAGAACGGAGAAGGGGCAAAATGGATGGAAACATTCTTACTGCACGCACAGGAAAAAGAGGCGCTGGAGCTAGCGAATCTCATCCGCATACCCAGTGGTTCAAGGCTGCCGGTCGATTGGCGAGGCCAGGTTATCATTCATTGGGGAGCTGCTCATGATGAGTGGCCGCTGAAGCCGGCGCTGCAGCCGATCAGGGCGATTCTTAGGGCTCAGATGCGTTTGAAGCGGGAAGAACTGCTCCATTTGCACGGCATCAAGACTGTAGCTTGGCATAATGGCCGAAGTGCAAAGGATGAGCGATTGGCATTCACACATAAATATAAGGTAGCTGTATTTCATTTGCAGACATTGGTTGTTTATGAGAAGAAGGAGACGCTTCTGTTGTCGGAGAAAGCTCTCTATGATCAAAGACAATTAAATGCCAGTTCGGCTTACATAGAAATTACGCCAGATCGTGCCAATTTTCATGTCCGAAGGGCTAGCCGTGAGTCTGTAAAAGCTGTCTATGCGCTCGGCCTAGACTATGGCCTTGTCACCATAGGTGTATTGCCTAGCGGGCACACCTTGGTATTGGATGTGGATCCCGTTCCGAAGCTGAACGGGAAGCTGGCACAGGTGTTCGCGGAGGCGATCGATCGCTATGAGATCGCCATCGCGAAGGAGCTGCGGCGCAAGGAGCGGGCGATGCTCGGCAGCGATCCCGAGTTCCTGCTGCTCAGCCCGCAGGGCAAGGTCGTCTTCGCCGACCGCTTCCTGACGCGGGACGGCGAGGTCGGCTGCGATGCCGTCGTACTCAGCGGGCATCGCGTGATCCTGCCGCTGGCGGAGCTGCGCCCGCAGCCAAGCACAGACCCGCGCGAGCTGGCGAGGAACCTGCGATCTACGATGCAGCTCGCCGCGCGGAAGATCGACGACGAGAGCCTCGCTTGGCTCTCGGGCGGCATGCCGGTGGGGGGCTACCCCCTGGGCGGACATATCCACTTCAGCCGATGCTGGCTGAATGGGCATTTATTGCGCGCGCTCGATAACTACCTCGCGCTGCCCTTGATCTTGATCGAGGGCGATACGACACGGGAGCGCCGCCCTCGGTACGGCTTCCTTGGCGACTTCCGCAAGAAGTCGCACGGGGGCTTCGAGTACCGCACCCTGCCGAGCTGGATGCAGTCGCCTGAGATCACGCGCGGTGTGTTCGCGCTAGCCTCGCTCATTGCTGACAACTACTGGCTGCTGCCTAGGCAGCCCTTGCAGGATCCGGATATTCAAGCGGCCTACTATCGTGGGGATAAGCAGCGGCTTCAAGCCACGGTTGAGAAGCTTTGGCAGGATCTTGAGCAGTTGAAGGGCTATGACCTATTCGCCGCCGTTTTGGAACGTCTCCGAGTAAGAATCATATCAATGGAGCCCTGGAACGAAAGAGCTGATTTTCGCAAAGCTTGGAAAATTGCACCCTACCATCGTAAAGAAGCTTTTGAAGAACAAATCATGTTATAATAGTGTATCTATAAGAGATTTGAAATGGTTTTAATCTGTGCATGGGAATTCACGTTTCGATGCTTCAGTTACAGTTGGATAAGAGCCTCCAGAAGCTGCTATTTTACATATAAGTGAAGCAAGTAGATGGATAGCAGTCTTTAGGGGCTCTTATATCGAGAAATCATTGGAAAATGGAGCGTATCTGTTGAGATAAGAGTCTTTAGAAGCTTCAAATTCTTTTTTGCACACTTATGAAAATGAAGTTTGGTAGTTTCATAGATGTTGACAATGAATATAGTGATTGGTTGGAGGAACGCAAGGTGGCCCAATATACGCCGATGATTCAGCAATACTTGGCCGTGAAGGCGCAAGTCCCGGATGCTTTTTTGTTTTTTCGTCTGGGTGATTTCTATGAAATGTTTTTTGATGATGCGATCAATGCTTCACGAGAGTTGGAGATTACGTTAACAGGTAGAGAAGGCGGCGGCGACGAGAAAATCCCTATGTGCGGTGTCCCTCATCACGCGGCGGACAATTACATGTCTCGGTTAATCGAGAAAGGGTATAAAGTCGCCATATGCGAACAAGTTGAAGACCCCGCTGAAGCCAAAGGTGTCGTGCGGCGTGAGATTGTTCGTATCGTTACGCCCGGGACCGTTATGGATAGCAAGCTGTTAGGCGAATCGAGCAACAATTACATCGTTTCCCTAGTGAGTCAGGAACACGGTTATGCCTTTACGGCATGCGATATTTCAACGGGGGAGTTATATACAACACAGCTTTCTAACTCATGGGAACTCGTCGTAGATGAACTCAATGTCTACAACCCTTCGGAGATCATTACGGATAAGGACTTATTAACGACAATTCGGGAAACTGGCCTCACTTGGGGGCGCAGTACGGTGCTTACGGAATGGACGCAAGCGGATGAAAAGCTGCTGGATGAGCATTTTGCTGAGGATGCCGCACTGCTTGCTTTATCCGCTTTGAACCGTCAAGGCGTTGCCTTGCTGCTTGCTTATTTAAAAGAAACGCAAAAACGAGCATTGACCCACGTGAAGCATATCAGAGTATATGAGTCCGATCAATTCATGACGATGGATCCTTTTACGCGTAGAAATCTTGAACTCGTAGAAACGGTACGTGAACGCGCGAAAAAAGGTTCTTTGCTTTGGCTGCTAGACAAAACAGTAACAGCGATGGGCGCTAGGATGCTGCGCCGATGGATCGAAAAGCCGCTCATGAGCGTATCACGCATCGAAGAGCGTCTGGAAGCTGTCAATCTACTCTACAATCAGCTCATTATCAGAGAAGATGTGAAACAAGCGTTGAAGGAAGTCTACGATTTGGAGCGTTTAGTTGCACGTATTTCCTACGGGAATGCGAATGCTCGCGATATGATCGCTCTCAAGCACTCCTTGCAGCAGGTTCCGCTGCTTCAAGAAGTATGTGCAGCTTCCGGCTCCGAGACGCTTCGCAAACTCGTCGAAAATATGGATGCCTGTGAAGATGTTATGTCGTGGATTGCTAGCGCCATTGAGGACGAGCCTCCTGTATCCATTCGGGATGGCGGAATGATCCGCGAAGGCTACCAGCCATACCTGGATCAACTTCGGGAAGCAAGTAAGAACGGGAAGCAGTGGATCGCGGAGCTCGAGCGTCAGGAGCGGGAGGCGACGGGGATCAAGTCGCTCAAAATCGGCTACAACAAAGTGTTCGGTTACTTTATTGAGGTCACCAAAGCGAACATGTCCGCGCTGCAGGAAGGCCGCTACGAACGCAAGCAGACGCTTGCGAATGCCGAGCGCTACGTAACGCCGGAGCTCAAAGAGAAAGAAGCGCTCATTCTGGAAGCGCAGGATAAAATGGTTGATCTGGAGTATGAGCTGTTCACGGAGCTTCGCGACCGGATCTCTGAACATATCTCCAGATTACAGAAACTGGCGGAAGTGATCGCTACCGCCGACGTTTATCAGTCGCTGGCCACGGTCAGCGCGGCGCATCACTACCGCAAGCCGGAGATCGGCGAAGGCTTCGATCTCGAGATTGAAGAAGGCCGCCACCCTGTGGTGGAGGCGGTCATTCAAGACGGCTCGTTCATCGCGAACGAAACGAGCCTGCTGCTAGATGAGGGCCGCATTCTGCTTATTACCGGACCGAACATGGCCGGTAAGAGTACATATATGCGGCAGGTCGCCGTGATCTGCCTGATGGCGCAGATCGGCTGTTTCGTACCTGCTAGATCTGCGCGCATCCCGGTCACCGACCGAATCTTCACGCGGATCGGCGCTGCCGATGATCTGATCGGCGGTCAGAGTACGTTCATGGTCGAGATGATGGACATCCAAGTGATGACCGAGAAGGCGACGAGCAAGAGCCTCGTCATCATCGATGAGCTTGGCCGCGGCACCTCGACCGGGGAAGGGATGGCGATTGCGCAGGCGGTCATCGAGTTCCTGCATGACCGGATCGGCTGCAAGACGCTCGTTTCGACGCATTTCCACGAGCTTGCGCATCTGGAAGAAAGCCTCGTGCATCTGCGCAATCATTGCATGGCTGTGAAAGAGAGCGGCAGGCAGGTGACCTTCCTGCGCAAGCTTATTCCCGGGGCAGCGAGTACGAGTTACGGCATCTACTGTGCCGAAATCGCTGGGCTGCCCGATGCTATCATTCAGCGCTCCTATGAGCTGCTGAATGGGTTTGAAGAGCGGGCGGCGGGCGCTGCGCAGATCGCCGCAACGACGGCTGCCGTCCAACCGGCGGCAGCTCCCGTACAGCAGCTGTCCCTCTTCGCGGAGGACAGCGCGGCAAACACGGCCGTCAAGAAGAAGCAGCCTGACGGCAAGTCTCAGCTGGTGCTTGATCAGCTGAAAGGGATAGATTTAATTAATATGACGCCTCTGCAGGCGCTCAATTTAGTATATGAATGGAAGCAAAAGCTGCAATAGCTTGTTTCGTACGTTCTTTGGTTTCGCAGCATTTTTGCAACATTACAGCCTAATCATATATATTCGAGGAGAGACGCACATGAAAGATCAACCAAGAATGAAAACAATGAAGGTTACCCTAGCACTGGCGTCGGCTCTTATGACGGTTCTCCCCTTGAATGCGTTGGCACAAGAAGATTTACAAACACAGCAAGTCAGAGAAATCATTGGCAAGCTGCATGTGAGTGGTGTAACGGAAGAAGCGCTAGCTAATCAAAGCATTAAGCAAATGGTAGAAGGTCTGAAAGATCCATATACCGTCTTTTTCAGCCAAGAAGAGTACGGTCAGTTCTCCAGCTCCTTAGAAAATAATTATGTTGGCATGGGCGCTCGAATCGGAATTGATGACAAAGGCGTGTATTTATCCGAGGTTTTTGCAGGTTCATCTGCTGAATCAGCCGGCTTGCAGCGTGATGACTATGTCCGTGCCGTGGATGGGGCTCCTGCTTCTACAACCTCTATTGATGATGTCAGAAACAAAATCGTTGGTGTAGCGGGGACGAAAGTTAAAGTTACCGTTCAACGCGGCGACAAAGAATTAACCGTCGAGATTACTCGTAAAGGGATCAATGTACCTGAAGTGTATAGCAAGAGCTTTACGAATGGTGTTGGTTACATTCAAATAACGGATTTTTCAAGCGATGCGGACGAGGATTTTGGTAAACAACTTACGGATCTGCAGGCAAAAGGTTTGAAATCTTTGATACTAGATGTTCGTAATAATCCAGGAGGTCTTGTGGATACGGCTCAGAACATTGCCAAGCATTTTGTCAAAGAAGGCGTTCTGATTCATACAAGAGACCGCAATGGTGTGGATGATCCGGTGTTGATCACGGGCGGAACGGAATTGTCTATTCCTGTTTACATTTTAGCCAATGAGTATAGCGCAAGCGCTTCGGAAGTGCTGTCAGGCGCTCTGCAGGACTACAATGTTGCCAAAGTGATCGGTATGCAAACGTATGGCAAAGGAAGTGTACAACAGCTTTATCAATTGGATAAAGACAGTGCGCTGAAAGTGACGGTTGAAGAGTACTTAACGCCGAATAAGCGTAAAGTGAACAAAGTTGGGATCACACCGGACATTAAGGTGGACGGGGCTTCTGCCCAACTGATTACCGCTCTACAGACAGTTGGGATCACAGACATTAACGTTGAGATTTCCAAGCACAGTGTGACTTATAATGGCGTGGAAATAGGAAGTGGATTCGGTAATTTCCGTGAAAACGGAAAATTATATGCATCAACGCGCGGCCTAGTGGCACTTGTTGGCGCTACGATTACATGGAACGAGGCGACACGCACAGTCGATATTTCCGATAATAAAGGAACGCATGCCATTCCTGTAGAGGCTGACAAGCTAATCATTGAAAATGGGACTAGCTACGTCAATGTTGATCTTTTCGATGATTATTTTCCACAGCTGCAAGTGAAGGATCAAGGGGAGAATGTTTCCATCCGTGCTGTAAAGGGGAACTAAGAATTATGGGCAAAATCCAGCTCTTAAGCGAACATATTGCGAACCAAATCGCTGCAGGGGAAGTGGTTGAACGACCTTCTTCTGTGGTGAAAGAACTCGTCGAGAACTCGGTGGATGCCGGTAGTACTCGGATTGATGTGACGATTGAAGAGGGCGGTCTTCAGCTGATTAGGGTGTCCGATAACGGCTCTGGAATGGCTTTGGAAGATTGCGAATTAGCTTTCCAGCGTCATGCGACGAGTAAAATCTCAACAAGTAAAGACTTATTCTCGATACGAACTTTAGGCTTCCGTGGCGAGGCTTTACCGAGCATAGCGTCCGTATCTAGGCTAGAGTGCGTCACTAGCTCTACGAACGATGGACTAGGGCGGAAAATTTCCATTGAAGGCGGCACGATTCGCAGTGTCGAAGAAACGGCTGCTTCACGCGGAACAGAGGTGTCGGTGAGGGAATTATTTTATAACACACCGGCGCGGTTAAAATATATGAAAACGATCCAGACCGAGCTTGGCCATATTTCTGATTATTTGTATAGATTAGCGCTGGCTCACCCTGGTATCGCCTTTTCGTTGAAACATAATAGCAATCTCCTGCTTCAAACGTTGGGCAACGGAGACTTGCTACAGGTCATCGCCGGCATTTACGGTACGGCAATTGGCAAGCAAATGCTTCCTATCCAAGTGGAAAGCTTGGATTATACGATCACGGGCTTCGTGGCGAAGCCCGAAATGACCCGCGCGAACCGTGGCGGCATCTCGACCATTGTGAATGGCCGTTACGTGCGCAACTTCGCGCTGAATCAAGCGCTGCTGCAGGGATATCACACCCTGCTGCCAATCAATCGCTACCCGGTGGCTGTTCTTCACATCGGGATGGATCCTGCCTTAGTGGATGTGAATGTGCATCCATCTAAGCTTGAGGTCCGCTTCAGTAAAGAAGCGGAGCTAACCGCGTTAATCGAAGCCGAAGTGAAGCGACTATTTGGAAGGCAGGTGCTGATCCCGCAAGGGATGAAGCCTGCAGCGCCTAAGGGCGCATACGTACAGGAACAGCTGGACCTGACAAGAACGGTTGAGCCAGCAGCTGGCTCAAGCGCATCTACTCCGGCAGCTTCATCTGCGATACCTATACCGCTTCCTGATTCTACGATACAACGTGTATCCGTGGATTCAGAGAGCACGATTTTGCCGCAAGTGAAGGAGGCCGGAACATCGTATCGACCAGAATCGGTGTCAATTTCCCGGCCACCAGCCGTAGAGCCGCAAAGAAGCTCGACAGCCCCTGCAACTTCTGGAACTTCGTATTCGAGCCGTCCATCATCGCCATCAAACAACAGCTACACATCTACTGCTGGAAGCAATCCCAGAAGTACGTCCATTCAACAGCAGCGCCGGACGAACGAAGCGTTCATGGACCTACTGCCCTCCAAACAGGAAGGTGAGGCTCCCACGCTTCCCGCTTTTCCAAGATTGGACCCGATCGGTCAAATGCATGGCACTTATTTGGTCGCCCAAAACGAAGAAGGCCTGTTCCTGATTGATCAGCATGCTGCGCATGAGCGAATTAATTATGAATATTATTACGAGCGTTTTGGCAATCCTGCTGAGGCAAGCCAAGAATTACTCGTTCCTATTACTTTAGAGTTTACACCTTCAGAAGCAGGAATTATTGCTGAGAAGCTGTCTCTTTTTGAGCAGGCAGGCGTGTATATGGAGGCTTTTGGAGGGAATACGTTTCTCGTCCGTGCGCATCCACACTGGTTTCCTTCGGGAGAAGAGAAGGGGATCGTTGAAGACATGTGTGAGTGGGTCCTCAGTGAGAAAAAAGCTGTAGACATCGCCAAACTTAGAGAAAAGGCGGCTATTATGTGCTCTTGCAAAGCATCGATCAAAGCGAATCAAGGACTAAGTGTTCTTGAGATGGAAACGCTGATCGACCGTCTATCAGGCTGCCGTAATCCCTACACATGCCCCCACGGACGGCCAATAGTCGTCAGTTTTACGACTTATGAACTGGAAAAAATGTTTAAGAGAGTGATGTAAACCCGTGTTAGTGACAACTTCGTATAATCCGTCCAGTGGTTTATTGGACAAAGCAGCGCGATTGGCTGTTGTGTATGACGGCCGAGTCGTGCCCCGAAGAAAGTATTCTTTGGAACATCTTAGGAATAATTATAAGGATGATTCCCTCCTGCTTGTGACCAGGGATGAGATCAGGTACTATGGAGATGACCAACCTGCGTATTTTTTTCATCCAAGTATGGCCCTCGTTCGTGTCAAACGTATGCAGCGAGGCGAGACCGATTTATTAATTGAGGCTTCCGGTACAGGAATTGGCGATCATATCGTGGATTGTACAGCAGGTTTAGCGTCGGACTCTATCGTGTTCTCCTTTGCTGTGGGCCCACAGGGAAGCGTCACGGCACTTGAAAGCGAAAAGATTCCAGCTATGCTGATTCAAGAAGGTTTAGCCGTTTATGAATCGGAAATTCCCGAGCTTAACGAGGCTATGAGGCGTATCACGGTAAGAAAGACACATCACCTCGCGTATTTGCAGCAATTGGCACCGCAGAGCGTAGATGTTGTCTATTTTGATCCGATGTTTCGCAGTCCGATTGAGGAATCTCAAGCGATCTCTCATCTTAGACGCAATGCGAACGATGAAGCTGTCAGTTTGGCATCTATCGATGAGGCTAAAAGAGTTGCACGCAAGAGCATTGTGCTCAAAGAAAACAGAGACAGTAAAGAGTTTGCCCGGCTCGGGTTCGAGCATGTATTGCGATCGACGACCAAAACAACGTATGGAGTGATTCGACTGTGTTAGCCCCATCAGCCAAGCCGAAATTACTCGTGCTACTAGGTCCCACGGCAGTTGGTAAGACCAAGTTAAGTTTAGAAGTCGCTCAGAAGTTTGGCTGTGAAATTATTTCCGGAGATTCCATGCAGGTGTATCAAGGTATGGATATTGGAACAGCCAAAGCGAGTGAAGCTGAGCAGAAGCTTGTTCCGCATCATTTGATTGATATTCATGATCCTTCCTATCCCTTTTCGGCAGCGGAGTTTCAAGAGCGTGTAAAGGCTCTGATTCTGGACATTCATTCGCGTGGGAAGCTTCCATTTATTGTTGGAGGTACAGGCCTTTATATTGAGTCTGTGTGTTACGACTATCAATTTACGGAAGTTAGTATGGATGAAGTGTTCCGCCAAGAGCAGGAAGCGTACGCCACTGAGCATGGGGACGAGGCGCTGCATCAGAAGCTGCGTGATATTGATCCTGAGAGCGCTAACCGACTTCATGCCAATGATCGTAGACGCGTAATACGAGCTCTTGAGATTTACTATATCTCAGGTGAAACGATGACATCCCATTTGGCGTCCCAGAAAAAAGAGTCTCCCTACGAACTATGTATCATTGGACTGACCATGGATCGGGCACAGCTGTACAAGCGTATTGAGGAACGTATCGACGCGATGATGCAGGAGGGGCTTATCGAGGAAGTTCAATCGATCCTAGCCGCAGGCTGTCCAAAGCAAGCGATTTCCATGCAAGCTCTCGGTTATAAAGAAATCGTCAGTTATCTGGAAGGCGAATTGAGTTTAGAGGAAGCGGTAACACTGCTCAAGCGTGATACGCGCCGATTTGCCAAGCGCCAATTGTCATGGTTTCGGCATATGAAAGACATTCATTGGGTGGATGTGACGGAATCAGCAAATTTTTCTGCCCATTTCCAAATTATTAATGATATACTAGCAGGAAAGTTTGTACATAAAATTGAATATAATTAACAAATACACCAATAGAAAATAGCGCCTTCTGGCGATAGTTTCATTCCATTAAGGGGGACCACTGATGAACAGATCCATTAATATTCAGGACAATTTTCTTAATCAACTACGTAAAGAAAGCATTCCCGTTACCGTATATTTAACGAATGGGTTTCAAATCAGAGGACTAATTCGCGCTTTTGACAACTTCACGATCATCATTGACAGTGAAGGCCGTCAACAAATGGTTTACAAGCATGCCATCTCTACCTTTACGCCGCAACGACCTGTTTCTTTAATGGCGGCTGCTGAAGCTTCGGAATAATCCGTACTCGTATGTTTTGTTTTGCAACTTTTTTATGGACTGAATCGTCTAACCGAATAGATACTTATGGGAGCAACCTTGTTTAAGGTTGTTCTTTTGTTGGTTACTACAATAGAGAAATGAACAACGAGGGAGTCGATGGATTTGGAGAAACCTACGAACAAGAAAACAACTGCGAATACAAAGACGAAATCACAAGGAAGCAACAAAGGCTCGAAAAAAAAGGGATTTAATGTTCGTCAATTTATAATGGGTTCGATTATTGCTGCCATTCTGGCTATAATTTGTGCAATGGGTATTTATATCGTCGTTATTATGAACGGCTTTAAGATTCTCGATAACAACATAGATAAGATTGATACGGCAAGTGAATCGACGCTCATTTACGCGCAAGAAGAAGGAAAAGATAAGACTGCAACGGAAATTGGTAAAATCTATAAAGGTGAAAATCGAGAAAGTGTAAATATCAAAGATGTTCCGGAGCGATTAAAGCAAGCCTTCATTGCAACGGAAGATCGTCGGTTTAACGAGCATGCGGGCGTTGATTTAAGATCCATTGGGCGTGCGCTTGTCAAAGATATTATTCATATGAGCGCTGTAGAGGGTGGAAGTACAATTACCCAGCAGCTCGCTAAGAATGTGTTCCTGAGTTCCGAAAAAACAGCTTTTCGTAAAGGGACGGAAATGTCGATCGCATTTGCTTTGGACGAACGGTTTAGTAAGGATGAAATTCTTGAAAAATATTTAAATCGTATTTTCTTCGGCAGTAACGCTTATGGCATTAAAGCGGCAGCCAAGGTGTATTTCGGAAAATCCAACCTGAACGAATTAGAGGTATGGGAAATGGCAACGCTAGCTGCTTTGCCAAAAGCGCCATCGAGATATTCGCCATTGCAGCATCCGGACTTATCAAAGGAACGCCGTGCTGTTGTTCTTAAGCTGATGACCGATCAAGGCTATATTACAGAGGCTGAGCGTGCGAAAGCAGCAGCTGTGGATTACGCTCCGCCTGCAACGGCTAGTCAAGGCACGAAAGATTACGCGACTTTCTTGGATTATGTTGTAGATGAAGCTGAAAGTATGTATGGCATCGAAGAAGATGAATTGCTGACTAAAGGCTACCGCATCTATACGACAATGAATCCGAAAGCGCAAAAAGTGATGGAGCAGACTTATGCGAATCCAAGCTTTTTCCAGAAGGATGCTTCTGATGGCCAAAAGATTCAGAGCTCCATGGTTATTGTGGATAACAAAACAGGCGGGTTGATGGCATTGATAGGCGGCCGGGATTACAAACAAAGAGGCTTCAGTCGAGTGTATTCCAAAAGACAACCAGGCTCTTCGTTCAAGCCAATAGCGGCTTACGGTCCAGCGCTGGAAAGCGGGAAGTATACTCCGTACTCCATGATGGATGACACGCAGACGTCTTTTGGTAACGGGACTTACTCCCCCCGTAACTATGACCGTGTGACGCATGGGCAAGTACCGATGTTTGAGGCGGTTAAAAAGTCCTATAATTTGGCCCCTGTTTGGTTATTAGATCAAATTGGCATACCAGAGGCCAGAGCCTTTGCTAAAAAAATTGGCGCGCCCATCAATGAGCAAAAAGATAATAACCTATCCATAGCATTGGGCGGACTTACGGATGGCGTTTCTCCATTGCAAATGGCGACAGCGTACACAGCTTTTGCTAACCAAGGATTGCAAAATAAAACGCATGCGATTCTACGCATTACGGATGCGCATGATAAAGAAATCGTCGCTTATAAACCAGAGAAGAAACAAGTTATCCAACCTAAAACAGCCTACTATATGACGTTGCTGCTTCAGGGCGTTGTAGAACCAGGGGGTACTGGTACCAAAGCGAAGTTCAATCGTCCTGTAGCCGGCAAAACGGGTACAACTGGATTGGACATCAAGGGCATTGAACAATATGATCGTGATGTTTGGTTTGTCGGCTATACGCCGGAGTGGACAGCAGCCGTTTGGGAAGGCTTTGATAAAGTAGATGCGAAGCACTATGTTACAATCGGCAGCGGAAGCCCGTCGGCTATCTTTAAGGAAGTAATGTCGAAGTCGCTGGAAGGTCGACCTGTGACGAACTTCGTGAAGCCTGATAGCGTGCCTAATTTAACGGAACCGCCAAAAGGGATTACGGATTTAACAGCTTTATACGTATCTGAAACAAAGATGGTTAAACTAACATGGACATCGCTGGGTGAAAAGATCGCATATCAAATATTCCGGAAAGGAGCTAGTGAAGCAGAGCCGAAGATGTTGATCCAAACGCCAACAGCTGGTATTGATGATTCCTCCATGAACAGCGGAGAGACATATCAATATTACGTTGTACCGATTAATTTGGATTCAAATACTGAGGGAGCCAAGTCCAATGTAGCTTCTGTCGAAATACCGAAGGATGGCGCACTTCCTGACGGTACCAAGCCGTCACCTTCACCATCGGTCTCGCCGTCCACATCACCTGGTAAGGATCCATTAGAGCCAACGCTCTCACCGGGTACGAGGCCTACGCCATCGCCAGGAAGCACCAATAAGCCTGGCGCAAGTCCGACTCCAAGTTCCAGCATCAGTCCAAGTGCTACCCCTACCCCATCTCCGGCTAATAAGCCGGTTGATGGTTCAGAGGAAAAGCCGAAGGATGGCAAGCAAGACGGGGGACCGATTATTGTGCCGAAGTTATAGTATTTTTTAGCTCAATCTTGCTGAGTAAAACGATACTAGACCCGCATTCCGCGGGTCCCACACTAAACCTACATACTATTGACGGAGGAATTTTCAATGAACTTGCATTTCAACATGCTTAAACCAACTAAGCTTCTCCCGCTCACGTTGATCGCGTTAACTTTATTCGTATCGGCCTGCGGCAACAAGCCTACTGAATCTGCCGGCGGAACAGCAACACCTAAGAGCGGCGCTACGGCACCTGCTGCTTCTTCTGCAGCATCCCCAGCGGCATCGCCAACTGCAGCTCCTAAGCAATGGAGCAAAGCGCCAGATATGACGATCGATCCGAACAAAACTTATCAAGCTGAAGTAACAACGTCCAAGGGAACATTTACCATAGATCTTTTTGCAAAGGAAGCTCCGAAGACCGTTAACAATTTTGTGTTCCTGTCCAAAGAAGGCTTTTATAACAATGTGACGTTTCACCGCATTATCAAAACGTTCATGGTTCAAACAGGAGATCCACTTGGAACAGGCAGAGGCGGTCCCGGCTATAAGTTTGCAGATGAGCTGAAAACTTCGCATAAATATGAACCCGGCATTGTCGCGATGGCGAATTCTGGCCCCAATACGAATGGCAGTCAGTTTTTCATTTGTTCGGGAGAAGATTGTGCGAAAAGTTTAAATCCACAACCTAACTATTCGATTTTTGGCAAAGTGACACCAGAGGGCATGGCAACAATAGCTAAAATTGCAGAAACACCTGTTGAGATGGGTGGCGAATCCTCACCAAGCAAGCCAAAAGAAAAAGTAACGATTAACGCAATCGCCATTAAAGAAAAATAGAATATCATATTCTAAACAGTGAAGGATGGATAGGAGAGAAAACCGCGTGAAACAACCATGTTTATTGTTCCATGGATTCACCGGTGGACCTTATGAGGTTGAGCCGTTAGCACGGCATTTACGTGAACGCGGGCAGCTTTGTGAGGTTCCGCGACTTCCGTGGAACGGAGAATCCAGTCATCAATTAAAAGTAGGACATTGGGAAGATTGGGTACGCGAAGCTGAAAAGCATGCAGAGAGAATGATGATCCAGTATGGATCATTTGATATGGTAGGCTTCTCGATGGGAGGTCTGCTGGCCGCTTATTTATCCGTACGATATCCGGTTCGTAGACTGATACTTTTGAACACGGCAGTCATTTATGTTAGCCCTAGAAGAATGCTGGATGTCATTCGAGATGAATGGAAATATCAAAGGAAAATCAGCTTTATTAAAGCGAAAGCCACGCCTCTGCGAGCTACCTGGCAGTTTACGCGACTTGTACGCCATTTGAAACCAGAACTAAGTCAGGTAAGCATACCAACACTCATCGCTCAGTCTGAAAAAGATCAAGTTATTCATCCGCAAAGTGCGCGATACATCTATAGTAAGCTAAAAGGACAGCGCGAGCTCCATTGGCATTCCAGATCAAATCATTTGATATGTCTGAGTGAGGATGCAGGCACGTTGTTTCGTCAAGTTAGTGCATTTTTGGATAAGGAGTAGCAAGGATGACTGTACAGCCAAACATGAATAAGAAACAAAGAGCCATCACTCCAACACCGAAAAAACGCCGACGAACTGAGCAAAAATCTACGTTCAACCGTGTGCTTGTGAAAGTGTTCCGAATCGTGGTTACCGTTTTCCTCTTGCTTGTCGCTTGGATCGTCTATATCCAGTGGAAGGTTCAAATCGCTCCTGATCAAACGCTGCCTAAGCAAGTTGACGTTGGTATCGTTCTAGGCGCTTCCTTGCGCAAAGATATCCCGAGTCCTGGTCTCCAGGAGCGTCTAGATTTGGCTGTTGATCTTTATAAAGAGGGACGGTTCAAACAACTGATCGTCTCCGGAGGTCTGGATCATAACGGATCC
Source organism: Paenibacillus sp. V4I9 (assembly GCF_030817295.1). Taxonomy (NCBI): domain Bacteria; kingdom Bacillati; phylum Bacillota; class Bacilli; order Caryophanales; family Paenibacillaceae; genus Paenibacillus; species Paenibacillus sp. V4I9. The sequence continues at coordinate 3,992,010 of NZ_JAUSZE010000001.1, read as the reverse complement.
AAACTAACCGAGGCGGAGGGAATGCGTAATTATTTGGTTAAAAAAGGGCTTCCGGCCAAAAGCATTTTGATAGAGCCGCGGGCGACAAGTACCTATGAGAATTTGCTTTACAGCAAGCAAATTATGGACGAGCAAGGTCTTGTGAGTTCGATTATTATGACCCATCAATTTCATGGTTCTCGTTCACTCGATATCGCGGAAACGATCGGCTTGAAGCAGCCTCTCATTTCATCAATGAAGTCAGAGGTGCTCTTCATGCCATACCATGAAGCGAGAGAAACGCTAGCTTATACGAAATGGTATTTGACCAAGCTGTTGTTGATGGCAGGCATATGAGATAACAAAGAAGCATGACCTGTAAGCGGGAGTTACCCACTTGCTGGTCATGCTTTTTTTTATTGTGCCTTGGTTATCCGTTTACAATGGCTCCACCGTTCACATGTAAGATTTGACCAGCCATATAGGATGAATCCTCACTTGCAAGGAAAACATAGCTGGCAGCGAGTTCACCTGGCTGACCTGCACGTTTCATTGGTGTAGTTGAGCCGAACGTGGCAACTTCCTCTGCGGTGAATGTAGAAGGAATGAGAGGCGTCCAGATCGGACCTGGAGCTACGCCATTTACTCGTATGCCTTTTGGGTTCAGCTGAAGAGATAGAGAGCGTGTGAAGGTGACAATGGCCCCTTTCGTAGCGGAATAATCGAGCAGCTGCTCATGACCATGATAAGCGGTAATAGATGCCGTGTTGATAATTGCGCTTCCGGATTTCAGGTGGGGTAGTGCAGCCTTGGTCAAATAAAAGAAAGAGAAGATATTGGTTCGAAACGTCCGCTCCAACTGCTCCGAAGTGATATTCTCGATGCTAGGCTGAGGATGCTGTTCTGCTGCATTGTTCACTAAGATATCAAGTTTGCCAAACTTCCCAATAGCTTGCTCAATGATTTGCTTGCAGAAATTCTCATCGCCAATGTCTCCCGCGACATGCAGACACTTTCGTCCTGCCTTTTCCACATGACGCTGTGTTTCCTCCGCATCCGTATGTTCGTTCAAATATACCAATATGACGTCTGCACCCTCTTTGGCATAGGCAATCGCGACCGCGCGGCCAATTCCGCTATCGCCTCCTGTAATCAGGGCGACTTTATCCTTAAGCTTGCCGGCTGCTTTATACCCAGAATGCTCAAAGACTGGAGGAGGATTCATCTGCGACTCAATGCCAGGCTGCTGGTTCTGATGCTGTGGCGGAAATGATGGTTTCTTTTCTGTTGCTGTTGCCATGTGTTGTTGCTCCTTTCATCCTAGGCAAATTCTTTGTTAGGATGATACAAGGGGCTGCAAATCATACTTAATTCGGTAATGATAGTCATATCTGGCTTGGTAACCAAGCTTTTCATACAATGCTACCGCTGGTTTATTGGAAGTAACAACCTGTAAATACTGCATGGTAGCTCCGTGCTCCAAACTCCATTCCGTTAGTGCGTGCATGAGGACGTACCCGAGTCTTTTGCCACGGTGGTCTTCATGGATAACGACGTTTACAAAACCTGCCCACTCGCCCTCTACAATCGCTGTACCTAACGCGATGATTTGGTTATTTTGTTTCAGCTTCAGGAACCCTTTCGGAGCAGGCATTCGCTCAAATAGACCGCTATAGAAACCTCTGCGCTCTTCGGGAAACTGTTCAAGCATGAGGAATAAGTCAAGCCACTCTGCATCTGCTGTTTCTGCCCAGTCTATCTGAATAGATGATTTATTTTGCATCATCTTATTTTGTGCGTTTTCCGATACTTGCTGACCAGATGCGGTCATCATTAAACATGGTGTATCAATCGCATATCCTTTTGTTTGAAGAAATTCATCCAGACCTTCAGGGGAAGCGTTGCTAATATGAAAAATTGCGGGTAAACCAAGTTCTTGATAGAATTGCTCTATTTTCGCAAGCCAATTAGGATCATTTGGATATTCGCCTATGGCAAGCACGCTGTTTGCACGTTTAGTGACACCTCGGGAGGCCCGTAGAAGCCAATTGTCAATGGAAGTGGAAGACTCGGCAGGCCACGTGTTTGAAGCCACCGTATCGATGGCGATATAAAAGTTTGTTTTTTCGTTCATTTCTAGCGCTCTCCTCCACAGGTTAGTTTCCAATATTATAAATATTTTTATAGAGTTATGTATATAAAAATCGTGCTCCGCCAAAGTGGAAAAATATCATCCTTTGATGTAAGCTATGAAACAACAGGAGGAGGATTTTTTTGGAATTTATCATTCGTACTGCACAATTAGAAGATTACGAAGCCGTGAATGCCATCATTCGAGTAGGGCAGGAAGAACATGCGGATGCATTGCCTGAGCGTTTTGCCAGGTTAGATCACGTTGTTGCAATGGGTTGGTACCGAAGTTTTTCAGATCAACAGAATAAAGTGATTTTAATCGCGGAGAAAGAGGGCTTGGTCATTGGGGCAGCTATGCTGGAAATGAAGAAATCTCCTACCTATGAAGCACTAGTTCCTCGAACCTATGCGTATTTAAATGAACTGGCCGTCTCACCGGACTATCTGCGTCAGGGCATTGGTACAAAGCTATATGAAGCAGCTAATGCCTGGGCTAGGGAGCGTTCGGCTGCTTCACTTGAATTAAACGTATGGGAATTTAATGAGCGTGCCATTGCTTTTTATAAATCCTTAGGGATGTTTACCTTAAATCGCACCATGACGACAGAGATATGATCATAAATGAAGGAGGATGATTATGCTATTTATCGATAATGAAGGAATCACAGATCCCCGCATTAATTTAGCCATTGAGGAATATGCCTTAAGACAACTCCCTAATGATGAGAGTTACTTACTTTTTTACATCAACGAGCCGTCCATTATTATTGGCAAAAATCAAAATACACTCGAAGAAATCAATCCCGAATATGTCAAAGAGAATAACCTTCATGTGGTTCGGAGACTATCGGGTGGCGGAGCCGTGTATCATGATTTGGGCAATCTGAATTTCAGCTTCATTACACGGGATGACGGGAACTCTTTTCACAATTTTCAAAAGTTTACTGAACCCGTTGTTGAAGCACTGCGGAAGCTTGGTGTTGAAGCGGCTTTAACGGGCCGCAATGATATCCAAGTAGGTGAGCGCAAAATTTCGGGCAATGCACAATTTGCTACAAAGGGCAGAATGTTCAGTCATGGAACACTACTCTTCGATTCTGAGATCGAAAACGTTGTATCTGCCCTTAAGGCTAATCTTGATAAAATTCAGTCCAAGGGCATTAAATCGATTCGCAGCCGGGTCGCTAACATAATAGAGTTCCTGAGCGAACCTATTACAATGGAGGAATTCCGAAATAAGCTGCTTGTAACTATTTTCAGTGCTGAGGAGTCGGAAGTTCCCATGTACAAGCTTTCTGAGGAGGACTGGGTCCTTATTCACGAACTATCTGAGGAACGCTATCGGAACTGGGACTGGAACTACGGGAAATCACCCAAAAGTACAGTGCAAAACTCCAAACGCTTCGAAGGTGTTGGTACAATAGATGTGCGTTTAGCTATTGAAGAAGGTCATATACATGATTTAAAAATATATGGAGACTTCTTCGGAGCTAGTGATGTAGCAGAACTAGAGGAAACGCTGCGTGGTTCGCGGTATGAAGAGTCTGCCGTACGAGAACGGCTGTCAGGTGTGGAATTGCAGCGTTACTTTGGTTCGCTGGACTTGGAGTCTTTTGTGGCTTTAATGATGTTAAATTAGTGCAAGAAGGGGGGGCTTCCGATGACAAAGCTTTATTTAATTCGACATGGGGAAACGATGTGGAATGTGGAGCGCCGAATGCAAGGTCACTTGGATTCACCACTTTCTTCTTTAGGTGAGCAGCAAGCCTCCTGGTTGTCAAATGCTTTGAGGGATGTTCACTTTGATGTTCTATATGCGAGCAGCAGCGGTCGTACATTGCAAACGGCGAATATCGTGAAAGGCTCGCGTGAATTGGTGATACATGCCTCGGATGAGTGGAAAGAAATGAATCTGGGTGCTTGGGAGGGGAGGATTTCGGCAGAAATTGCAGATTTGGATCCTGACAACTTCCATGCATTCTGGCATGCGCCTGAACTGTATAGACCAACGCAAGGTGAGTCATATGCTGATTTACAGGCTCGCGTTATACCAGCCATTGTGCAGCTGCTAAAGGAACATGCGGGCAAAACAATAGGCTTAATTTCACACACAGTCACGTTGAAAATTATCATGGCTTACTTCGAGCGAAGAGCTCTAGCAGACTTGTGGAACCCGCCCTATTTTCATCCTACTTGCTTAAGTCTTGTCGAAATGATTGATAACGAGCCTCATATCCGGCTTCACGGGGATACGTCCCATTTTCAAGATGAAGCATTTGGTTTCTAACATACATCAACTGGAGGAATTATTTATGATCTTAGAAGTTGCCATCCTTCCTGTAATTGCAGGGAAAAATGCGGAGTTCGAAGCGGCGTTTCGCCAAGCGTCATCCATTATTTCATCGATGAAAGGATACATTTCTCATGAGCTGCAAACGTGTATCGAGGATAGCAACAAATACTTGCTGCTCGTTCACTGGGAAACTCTGGAGGATCACACCGTAGGCTTCCGTGGCTCTGATGAGTATCAAGAATGGCGAAAGCTGCTGCATCATTTCTATGACCCATTCCCGGTTGTCGAGCATTATACGCTGTCACAAAAGTATCATTAACGGCTGTTGCGGTCTAAAATGCATCAAACGAGCGTAGGATGGATTGATACGAACCATCAAACCATCCTGTAAACGAGGTGATCCTCATGAGTGGTCGAAGCTTGCCATCCAGACAGATCAACATCGTCTTACGGCAGCCAGAGCCTGGCATGCATAGGCGAGCCGTTGATGGAGTAGGCAGCCAGACTCACGCTTCGCCGCTAGCCGATGCCGAGCCGCAGCTCACAGGAAAGAAGACGCCTCTCGAGGGTCCGCTTTCGGATGTTTTCAAAGAGCTGAATCAACTGATTGGCCTTGATAATGTCAAAGAGCTGGTACATGAAATTTATGCGCTTTTACAAATTTCGCAATTTCGCGCAGAAGCCGGCCTGCTCAGCAATGCGCACGTGTACCATATGATTTTCAAAGGAAGCCCCGGAACGGGTAAAACGACTGTGGCTAGACTGATGGGCCGCATGTTTCATGCCATGGGTGTTCTTAGTAAGGGTCATTTTATTGAGGTGGAGCGTGCAGATCTGGTAGGAGAATACATTGGACATACAGCTCTTAAGACTCGCGAGTTGATGAAAAAGGCGATGGGCGGCATCCTTTTTATCGATGAAGCCTACAGTCTTGCACGTGGAGGAGATAAGGATTTTGGCAAGGAATCCATTGATGCACTGGTCAAAGGTATGGAGGACAAGAAGAATGAGTTCATCCTTATTCTAGCAGGGTATAGCGACGAAATGGAGCAATTTCTGGCTACGAATCCGGGACTTCCTTCAAGATTTCCCATTCAAATTGATTTCGAGGACTATCCGATTGAACAATTGATTCAGATTACTGAGCTTATGGCTAAGGACAGAGAGTATATTCTTCTTCCTCAAACCATAGTGAAGCTAAAACAGCATTTAACTGATGAGAAAGCCGCCACATGGCGTGCATTTAGTAATGCTAGGTATGTTCGAAACATTCTGGAGAAAGCGATGCGGCATCAAGCGGTAAGGCTGCTCAGTCAATATGTAAACGCACCTTCCAAATTAGAATTGATGTCAATAAGACCGGAAGATATGAAATTTAAATGAAATTTATAAAGCTATTTAACTTATTTAAGTTAAATGGCTTTTTTTTCTTGGATAAAACGATTGACAGATTGGTTGAACGGAGTAGAATAGACAGAGTGATTAATTTCAATGATAATGATTATCAATATTAACGAGATGGAAGTTAAGTTTTATTTTCCGATAGGGAGTTGTGATTCATGCGTAAAGTCATCTTAGTGAGTTGGATAGCGCTGCTAATGCTGCTATCTATTCCTTTAACAGTAAGTGCTAAGGCAGAGGATGATCTGGCCAAGGCTGATGAAGGAATTGTCCGCGCCATTCAAGCTGCAGAAAGCGGCAAGATGGAGGAAGCTACCCAATTATTCGAATCGTTTCAAATTAACTGGTTGTCCTATGAAGATGGGATTAAGGAGCGCTCGCTGGCAGCCTATCAGAAGATTGAGCAAGCAATGGGTGAAGTTTCCTTCCAAACACTCAAACAGCCAATCGATTCTCAGAAGTTGGTTGCGGGTTTAAATGATCTTCATCATTTAAACAAGAGTTTCATTGATGGCAATCTGGATGCTTTCGGTAAAGTGGCTCAGAGTAGTGGGGATATAACTGTGGGTTCATTGGTGGCTTTGCTGGAGAAAGCGGCGGACCAAATGAAGCAGAATGATATCGAAGGTGCATCCGCAAGTATCCAAAAGCTTCGAAATTCCTGGTTGCAAATCGAAGGTATTGTGCTTACACAATCCTCATCTGTCTACACTTCGATGGAAAGAGACATGGTTACTGCTTACGCGCAGCTGTCTGCTGTACCTGTTCAAGCTGGTGAGGCTTCCGCAACAATTGCGCGAATGCACGCTGATTTGCAGCCATTAGCGGCCAAAACAAGCTACACCATGCTGGATGCGACGACTATTTTGCTCCGCGAAGGTCTGGAAGCTTTGTTAGTTGTGATTGCCTTACTTGGTTTCCTGAATAAATCGGGTCATGGTGATAAGAAACAATGGATTTGGTATGGCGTACTCGGAGGCTTGCTCGTTAGTATGGCGCTTGGTATTGTCGTTCAACAGTTGTTTTCCGCAAGTGCATTTGGGAACAACAATTTCTTAATTGCTGGATGTACGGGGATTTTCGCCGCTGTCATGCTGCTGTATATGAGCTACTGGCTGCACAGCAAATCTAGTGTCTCTAATTGGCAAAAGTACATACGGGATCAAAGTGTAAAAGCTTTGGCTACCGGAAGTCTAGTTTCTCTCAGTTTGCTTGCTTTTCTTGCTGTTTTCCGTGAAGGCACAGAAACGGTCCTCTTCATGATCGGTATGGCGTCTTCGATTTCCTTAAGCTCTCTTGTTGGAGGCATTGGGATTGGTGTTGTCATCCTGCTAATAGTAGCTTTCTTAATATTAAAAATTGGCCTGCGCATTCCAATGCGTCCATTCTTTCTAGTTTCAAGCTTCTTCGTATTTTATCTTTGCTTTAAATTTGCGGGGATGGGTGTACACGGGCTTCAATTGGCAGGCTATTTACCTGCAACGACAGCTTCTTGGTTGCCAAGCTGGGACTTTATCGCGCTGTATCCAACGTTAGAGAGTGCTATACCGCAATTTATTCTCCTGATATCCGCGTTGTTCGCAGTCATCTGGGACCGTCGTAAAACGATTCAAATGAGAAATATGGCATTATCTAAATCATAAATTAGAGAAAAGTGGAGGAACTACCCCATGAACAAACGTCAACAACTTATCATTTTAGCAGCTGCAACAACACTTGTACTCTCAGGCTGCGGTAAAACAGAAACAACGGAAGTGACCAAAGTACCAGTCAAAGAAGGCTCAGCAGCGCTTCTTACAAGTCTTGATCAGTTGAAGGGTCAACTGGACACAAGTAAGGTTAAAGATCCGAAGAAGCAATCCACCCTACTTGAGAATCAGTGGGCTAGCTTCGAAGATGAAGTAAAACCGAAATTTCCAGAGCTGTATTTTAAAGTAGAGAAATTTCTCACTCCATTAGAAGCAGGATTGAAACAAGACAAGCTGGATTATGCGACATTAACTGCACTAAATAATAATTTGAAAGCAGCAATAACGGAGCTCAGCGCCTCACTCGATGATAATAAAGGTGCAGTTAATAAAGATGTCATCGCCGCATCCAAAGAGCTGCAAGAGGCTGCTAAAGCATATAATAAATATGTTCAGGAACAAGGGAAACAATTAGTCGCTGGACTCGAACAGCTGGATGCTGCTGTGAAGAGCGGCGATCTGAAAAAGGCACAAGAATCCTATGGACAATCACGGATGCCTTATGAGAGAATTGAGCCTATTATTGAGACTTTTAGCGAACTAGATGGTGTAATGGATGCTCGTGTGGATGATTTTAAGAATGAAAAGGATCCTGATTTCACTGGGTATCATCGTATAGAGTATTTGTTGTTTGTTAAAAAGAATGTGAAGGAAGCTGAAGCTTTTTCCTCACGTTTACTAGAAGACGGCAAGAAGATGCAGCAAGCAATCGCGGCAACTACCATTGAACCTTCTGATTTTATCGCGGGTGTCGGCGAATTGATGGAAGAAGCACAAGCCACCAAAATTACAGGCGAAGAAGAACGCTGGAGTGGAGCTACTATACCTGTTATCCGAGCTAATGTGGAAGGCGCGCAAGCCATCTATGATCTAATAAAAGTTGAGCTGAAGAAGAAAGACGCCGTGCTAGATGAGAAAATCAGCAAAAGCTTAGCCACGGTTATCGAAACCATGAACACACTTTCACCTGTTGGTGCTACCTGGAACGATTTCGGCAAAATGGAACAAGCCAAACAAATTGATTTGAAAAATAAACTGGAAGCACTTGCTGAGCCGTTAGTGAAAATGCCAGGAACGTTAAGTAAATAAGGGAATGGAAAGGAGAACAACGGTATGGGGGATAAAATGAATCGCCGCGCTTTCTTAGGAATGACTGCGGCAGGTGCTGCAGGCGTTGTCATTGGGGATCTGCTTGGGAAGGCACAGAAAGTGATACCTACAGCTTCGAATAAACAACTAGGTACTGCAACCGCAAGCGCAGCGGATGAAACCATCTCATTTTATGGTGCTCATCAAACCGGTGTTGTGACTCCGGCCCAGAACTTTGCGAATGTAGCTGCATTTGATGTGACCACGCAGGATGTGAAGGAGCTAAAGGAGCTTTTGCAGCTATGGACCGAAATGGCAGCGACTCTCATGGAAGGCAAGCCTCTTGCGACTGAGCCTCAGGAGGGTAAATTCCCACCGTTGGATACAGGGGAGCAAATGGGCCTCGATACGGGTAAATTAACGATTACCTTCGCTGTTGGTGCGTCTTTGTTTGAAAAAGATGGTGTCGATCGATTCGGACTTCGTTCTCGTAAACCTGCTGGTCTCACGGAAATGCCTATCTTCCATAAAGATTCGCTCCAGGATCAATTAACACATGGAGATATTGTCATTCAGGCTTGTGCAGATGATCCGATCGTTTGTTTCCATGCGATTCGCAACTTTTCCAAAGCTGCTCGTGGCGTCGCTCATTTGCGCTGGCAGCAGACCGGACAGTTGGGCATAAAGTCCCAAGGGACGAAGCGGAACTTGTTCGGCTTCAAGGACGGTACGGCTAATCCAGACTTGCAAGATGAACAATTTATGAAGAATAATGTTTGGGTCGAGGCGGGAGACGGTGCATCTTGGTTTGCTGGAGGCACCTACATGGTTGTACGCCGTATTCATATGCGGATTGAAACATGGGATCAACAACCATTTTCGGACCAAGAAGAGATTATTGGACGTCAGAAGGTTTCCGGAGCACCGATGGATGGACATGCAGAATTCGACAAGCCTAATTTCGCTGACGATAGCAAAGGGGAGGTTACAGCACTCGATTCTCATATCCGCCTTTCAAATCCACGCACGGGAGAGAATTCAGAGCGTGAACGCATTTTGCGCCGCGGGTATAATTTCATGGATAACCTCGATAACGTTGGCCGAATCAATGCTGGTCTGTTATTCGTTTGTTTCAATCGGAATATCCAAACGCAGTTTGAATCCATTCAGAAAAGATTGACGAATCCGAAACTTCCTGACAAAATGCTTTCCTATACGGACACAACGGGTGGCGGCTATTTCGCTGTGCTGCCGGGTGTTCCATCTAAGGGTTCATATTTAGGACAAAGTTTATTTACTTAAAATAGGTGGAAAGCTACCGAGAGGCCTATGGTCTTTCGGTATTTTTGTGTCTTCAGATGGGAACACCGTTATAATCGAATTTTCCGTTCCTGCAAATTGACTTTCCCAAGCATTTCCTACACAATGATGAAGGAATACGCCCACATGGGGGCTATTTCGATCGTTTGAATGCAGCGTAAAGGAGACAAACTTATGAAAACTACTTCACATATGGTTGAGAAAGAAATCGATGACCGCGCGGTGCTTGTTAGTCTAGTCACTCAGAAACAGAAGAAAAATGAATTATTAGCAGAATACTCGCTGCAAGAGCTGGTTAAGTTAGCAGAAACAGCAGGTGTGCTTGTTTTGGAGACGATGACACAGAACAAAGAAACGAAGGATTCCAAATGGTTTATTGGTAAAGGGAAAGTTGAAGAGCTAAAGTTGCGTTTAGAAGAGCTTGGCGGGAATACGGCTATCTTCGATCAAGAGCTATCGGGTGCTCAAGTCCGTAACTTAGAGGCTGCCTTAGATGTGAAAATCATCGACCGGACGCAGTTGATTCTGGATATTTTTGCCCAGCGTGCCAAAACACGTGAAGGTATTATTCAGGTTGAGCTGGCGCAGCTTAGCTACCTGCTACCAAGGTTATCCGGACAAGGTAAGAACTTGTCACGTCTTGGTGGCGGTATCGGGACGAGAGGTCCCGGGGAATCGAAGCTGGAGACAGATCGTCGGCACATTCGCGGCCGTATTGACGAGCTGAAGGCACAGCTGGAAGAGGTCGTCCGTCATCGGACTTTGCATCGTGAACGCCGTAAGAAGACCGGTGTGTTTCAAGTTGCCCTTGTTGGTTACACGAATGCAGGGAAATCAACTTTACTGAAACAATTGACTCAAGCTGACGTCTATATTGAGAATCAGTTGTTTGCAACGCTGGATTCGACTTCGCGGACGATGGAATTGCCAAGCGGTAAAGAGATTGTTCTCACCGACACCGTAGGCTTCATTCAGAACCTGCCGCATGATCTTGTTGCCTCGTTCCGTGCTACGCTGGAAGAGGCCAACGAGGCCGATTTGATCCTTCATGTCGTCGATAGTTCAACGGACATGAGAAATGAGCAAATGCGCGTTGTCGCTGAAGTTTTAGAAGAGTTGGGTGCACATCAAAAAGAACAGCTAACCATTTACAATAAAATTGATCTTTGCACGCAAAAAGATGTGGAAATGCTTTCGACCGAAGGTGAATTTTTGAAAATCAGTGCGTATAACCCTGATGATCTAGAACGCCTGCGAGTCGCCATCCAAGAGAAGCTGATGGGTGAGAGTAAAGAGTTCCGCATTCCGGCTGACAAGGGAGACATCATTTCCCTTATGTACCGAATTGGCGATGTCTTGGAGACGGATGTGGACGGGGAAGATATGCTGTTCAAGGTCCGTGTGAACAAGGATGATTATGTCAAATTGGCCTATCAATTAGTGGCTTATGATCAACATGCTCAGCAAGAGGCTCAAGATGGTGAGGGAGAGATTTACTAATTATGCAATTCGGGGATAAAGTTATGGCATTAATGGAGAGCGCAGAACGCCAGATAGAGAGCGCTTTTCGCCAGATAGAGAAAACGATTGACCTTAATCAATGGAAAGTGATTAGCGCTTTCCAAAAACATAAGGTAAGTGATTACCACTTTGCTTCTTCGACAGGCTATGGCTACAATGATCGCGGCAGAGAGGTGCTCGATCTTGTCTATGCGGATGCGATGGGGGCAGAAGCAGCACTCGTACGCCCTCACTTTGTCTCAGGTACGCATACGATCGGCACAGCTTTGTTCGGTGTTCTGCGACCAGGCGAACATCTACTTTACATAACGGGTAAGCCTTATGATACGTTGCATAAGGTCATTGGAAAGCCTAGCGACGGTATGGGATCGCTGCAGGACTTTGGCATCGCGTACAGCGAGGTTGCGCTGACTGAGGAAGGCGCGCCAGACTGGTCGGCCATCGCGGCTGCCATTCAGCCGAACACGAAGGTGATCGGCATACAGCGTTCGCGCGGATACTCGTGGCGGCCTTCGTTTACGGTGGAGCAAATAGGTGAAATGGTCCGATTCGTCAAGGAAGTAAACCCGGCCCTGATCGTCTTCGTCGATAATTGCTACGGCGAGTTCACCGAGCTGCAGGAGCCGACGCAGGTTGGCGTTGATCTCATGGCCGGCTCGCTTATCAAGAACCCCGGCGGCGGTATCGCCCCATCCGGAGGCTATATTGCCGGGCGGCGCGACCTTGTGGAGCTCGCCGCTTACAGACTGACCGCCCCCGGTATTGGGGGCGAGGTCGGTGCTATGCTCGGCGCCACGCGAGCGATGTTTCAAGGGCTTTTCCTTGCCCCTCACTTGGTGGGGCAAGCCGTCAAGGGCTCGGTCTTCGCCGCCGCGGTGTTCGAAGAGCTGGGCTTCGAGAGCCATCCGCGTTGGCAGACGCCGCGAACTGATCTGATCCAAGCGATCCGCTTCACGTCAGCGGATCACTTGATCACGTTCGTGCAGGGCATCCAGAAGGCGGCTGCCGTGGATTCGCACGTTGTGCCGGAGCCGTGGGATATGCCCGGCTATGAGCATCCCGTCATTATGGCGGCCGGGACGTTCATCCAAGGCGGCAGTCTGGAGCTGTCCGCGGATGCGCCGATACGTGAGCCTTATATCGCTTATTTGCAGGGCGGGCTTACCTACTCACACTGTAAGTTAGGGGTACTAACAGCAATCCAGCATATGGAAGACAAGGGATTGTTATGAAAAATAAGACTGTGAACAAACCTGACACTCCTTGACACATTCTTGTTACAAAGGTACAATAAGATTGAGGTATTTACTGACCAGGAGTGATTAGCATGAGTGATGAGATACGTAGAAATATGGCGTTATTCCCGATCGGGATCGTCATGAAGCTGACTGATTTAACCGCAAGACAAATTCGTTATTATGAGCAGCATGAACTTATTATTCCAGCTAGAACAGCTGGTAATCAACGTCTGTATTCGTTTAATGATGTAGAACGACTTCTTGAAATTAAAGATTTAATTGAAAAAGGTGTGAACATCGCTGGGATCAAGCAGGTTCTTATCCCTGTCGATAAAGATTCCGAAGATGCAACGATTTTGAATGAACACACAGAAGTTAAGCGTAAAGAATTAACCGACTCCCAACTGCACAAAATGCTTAAGCAGCAGTTGATTGGCGGAGGTAAACGCCCTGATCAGGTTTCCCTGATTCAAGGTCAGCTTTCCCGATTTTATAAATAGCATTACTTAATCGCTTGTAAATTGAGAGGAGACTGCACACGTGAGCTACAACAACAATTTTTCCAAAGAAGACATCTTACGCATTGCCAAAGAAGAAAATGTTCGGTTCATTCGTTTGCAATTTACAGACTTGATGGGAAGCATCAAGAACGTAGAAATTCCTTACAGCCAACTCGAAAAAGCGCTCGACAACAAAATGATGTTCGATGGTTCTTCCATTGAAGGTTATGTGCGTATTGAAGAGTCTGATATGTATTTGTATCCTGATTTGGATACATGGGTTATTTTCCCATGGGTAACCGAGAGCAAAGTGGCACGTTTAATCTGCGATATTTATATGCCAGATGGCAGACCGTTCGCAGGTGATCCGCGTGCCATCTTGAAAAAAGCGTTGAAACAAGCCGAAGAGATGGGCTTTACGGCAATGAACGTAGGTCCGGAACCAGAATTCTTCTTGTTCAAAACGGATGAAAAAGGCAATCCAACAACGGAACTGAATGACCAAGGTGGTTATTTCGATTTGGCTCCGATGGATTTGGGCGAAAACTGTCGCCGCGATATCGTGTTGACGCTTGAAGAGATGGGCTTTGAAATTGAAGCATCCCACCACGAAGTAGCGCCAGGTCAACATGAAATCGACTTTAAATACGCAGATGCGATTAAAGCGGCTGACCAAATTCAAACCTTTAAGCTCGTCGTCAAAACGGTTGCTAGACAGCATGGTCTGCATGCGACCTTTATGCCTAAACCTTTGTTCGGCATGAACGGTTCCGGTATGCACTGTCACCAATCGTTATTCAAAGGTGATGTAAATGCTTTTTATGAAGAGAACGATAAATTAGGTTTAAGTAATGTGGCTAGACATTATATGGCGGGTGTACTTCGTCATGCACGTTCTTTTGCTGCGATTACGAACCCTACAGTTAACTCTTACAAACGTCTCGTACCTGGATATGAAGCGCCTGTATATGTAGCTTGGTCGGCAAGTAACCGTAGTCCGATGATCCGTATTCCAGCGTCCCGTGGATTAAGCACTCGCGTTGAAGTTCGTAACCCGGATCCGGCTGCTAATCCATACTTGGCTCTTGCTGTTATGCTTGCTGCTGGACTGGATGGCATTAAGAACAAAATGCAGCTTCCTCCTCCTACAGATCGTAACATCTATGTTATGACCGAAGAGGAAAGAGAGAGCGATGGCATCCCAACTTTGCCATTGAACTTGAAACAAGCTTTGGACGAGCTGCTTCGCAATGATGTGATCTGCGATACACTTGGCGAACATGCTCTGGCTCATTTCTATGAACTTAAAGAAATCGAGTGGGATATGTACCGTACACAAGTTCACCAATGGGAAAGAGATCAATATCTGTCCCTTTATTAATCGCTTAGTAAGTTGATATGGATGCAACAATTAGATACGAAAAGCCCGTCAGCCTTCAGGAATGTTTCTGAACTGATGGGCTTTTTCACGCGAAGGAGATCATAAGAATGTTGGACAACTTTCAAATTAATTTGGAAAAGTATGCTGAACTTGTAGTCAAAGTAGGGGTTAATCTCCACAAAGGCCAGGATCTGATGATAGAGTCACCGATTGAATCCCTAGAATTGACTAGAATTATCGTAAAGAAAGCCTATGAGGCGGGGGCGAATTTTGTCCAAGTGCACTGGCAGGATGATGTGATAACTCGCAGTAGATTCGATTATGCCAATGAGGAAGCGCTTGATTATTACCCAGAGTGGTATACGAGTATGTTAGAACGCTTTGTAGAAAACGGTGGAGCTTTACTGAATATCAAAGTGCCGGATCCTGATTTGTACGCGGGTATTGATGCAAGTCTGATTTCTAGAGCATCCAAAGCCATGGCTACGGCTAGATCAAAGTATCAACAATATGTGAGAACAAGCAAGTTCAGTTGGTGCTTAATCAAAGCGCCTACGGTGGCGTGGGCATCCAAAGTGTATGCTGATTTGCCTGAAGAACAGCGGATCGATGCGATGTGGGAGGCCATTTTCCGGATAAACCGCGTTTATGAAGATGATCCGGTAGCGGCTTGGCGAGTTCATATGGATCAATTGAAGCGCGTTCGCAGCGTGTTGAATGAGAAGCAATACGAGGCACTTCAATATCGAGCGGCAGGAACAGATTTGCGCGTTGAACTGCCGGAGGGCCACATTTGGCTTGGCGGTGATACGGAGAACGCAAGTGGAATACGATTCGTAGCAAATATGCCGACCGAGGAAGTTTTCACAATGCCTAAGCGAACAGGAGTTCATGGGACTGTGTCAAGCACCAAGCCATTGAATGTGAATGGGGCGCTTGTGGATCAGTTTTCGTTCAAGTTTGAGGACGGGAAAGTTGTGGATTATCAGGCAGAAGTCGGCTATGAGCATCTAACTAGGTTGCTAGATATGGATGAGGGCGCACGGTATTTGGGAGAAGTTGCTCTCGTACCTTTTGATTCGCCGATCTCTAATCTTGACCGCATTTTCTACAATACGGGCATCGATGAGAATGCATCCTGCCATCTGGCCTTAGGCAGCTGCTACCCGATCAATTTGCAGGATGGCGTATCTTTATCAAGCGAAGAGCTAAAAACTCGAGGTGGGAACACCAGTTTGATTCATGTTGATTTCATGATCGGGACGACTGATCTTGAGATCGATGGTATCCGTGGTGATGGTACCGTTGAACCTATTTTCCGTCGTGGAAATTGGGCGCTTGCATTTTAGTTGATAAATTAGCTGGTTTTTTAGCTTGATTTCTAAGGTGGAAGTTCTTATGGGTTTATTAAAGGGCATAGAGAACAGATAGAAGATGGATGACGGAAGATAGAAGATAGAAGACAAAATTCGTGTTTCTATTGGAATAATCCAATGGAATTGACTTTTAGGCCGCCAAATCCCTACTATCACTGGATTAATCCAATGGAAGTAGCAGGCAGAATGCGAAATTCATAAAGTGGGAGCTGAATTTTCCAAATATGACTTTTGGGACAGCCCCATTCCTTTAAACTGAAGTAAGTAGGGGCCGATTATTGCCTAATAGAAGCCAATAGAAACTTCTAAAAGCGCAAAATGCGATCCAAATGACGTAATAGCAGTCTATTAAGACTCTTATCTGAATCCAGCTCGGCTTCTTGGTTAAGACGGGATTAGAGGTTATACTATAAACTTTGAAAATCTATACTTGGATCAGATGCTCATCTATGCTTTAAGTTTACCCATTTGATCCGTAGCTTCATACGACCAAGGCTGTTTACATCGAAAAGAACCGAGGGACTATTGTCCTCTCGGTTCTTTCTCATTGGTATTGTATGTAGAATAAGGGCTGTAGGGCTATTACATATCCCGGAACAAACCAATGACGCGGCCAAGAATCGTAACATGTTTCAAAAGGATAGGCTGCAAAGCTGAGTTCTCCGGTTGAAGTCGAATGTGATCCTTTTCCTTGTAAAAGCGTTTCACCGTTGCTTCATCATCTTCCGTCATTGCTACAACAATGTCTCCGTTATTCGCGGTTTGCTGTTGCTTAACGATGACATAGTCGCCATTATGAATACCGGCTTCGATCATACTGTCACCCATAACGCTAAGCATGAACACATTGTTATCTCCTACCATGCTGACAGGAAGAGGGAAGTAGTCTTCTATGTTCTCTGTTGCTGTAATAGGCACACCGGCAGTTACTTTACCAACGAGAGGCACGCGAGCTACAGAAACCGCAAAATGCGTTTCAGCACCGTCAAGTCCTAGAATTTCAATAGCACGAGGCTTTGTAGGATCTCGACGAATCATACCTTTCTTCTCAAGACGCTCCAAATGACCATGTACGGTAGAACTAGAAGCTAGTCCAACAGCTTCGCCGATTTCTCTAACGGAAGGCGGGTACCCCTTATCTTTCACTTCATTCTTAATGAATTCCAATATAGCTTGTTGACGCTGCGAAATCTTACTCAATAGTTATCACTCCAATACTGGGAATCATTACCCAAAGTATAACATAGAACCCGAGTTCGTACAAACATAAGTTCGAGAAAAGGGTTGACTCAAACATGTGTTCGTGTTATTCTAATACCAGAACAAATGTTTGGGAGATGATTACTCATGTATATGACTTATTCAAACACTAACACAACACACACACCTCATAGATCTGCTAGCACATCCAAAGGGATGACATTTAATTCTAGTTATACAAAAGCGATTGTTCGCTTCATTTTATTAGCAATTATTCTTGGTACAGTGTTTTCATTCGGTGCTATTGTTCAAGCCTATGCAGGGGATGAGGCTGCAAACGCAACAACCCCAGTTTCCGTGATGCCTACTAACATTACTTCGAAAGCAGTCGTACAAGCTCAAATCGTTATTCAACGAGGAGACACACTCTGGGATGTTGCTTCCACACATAAAAAAAGAGATGAGAACGTTCGTTCCTATATGCATAAATTAAAGACAATCAATCATTTAACCACCAGCTCCTTAAAAGAAGGACAGGTTTTATTGCTTCCTTAATTTCACCATGCTTTTTTAATAGACTCTAAATACGATGAGGCTTGGACATGTTCCTATGCCTCTTTTTGTTGTCTCTTGACATTCCTTAATAGGGATGGCAAAGTAGTACTCATATTGAATTTTTGACTGGGAGGATCATTATGAGTGACAACATGGAACAGAATATCGAACGTATTAATGAGCTTGCTCGTAAAGCGAAAACAGTTGGCTTAACAGATGCGGAAATCGATGAACGCAATGAACTCAGAAAGAAGTATATTGAAGCATTCCGTGGCAATCTTAAAGTTCAACTTGATTCCATCAAGTTTACGGACGAAGAGTAATTGCTGCTCACATAGATACAACTTTCAAAAGGGGAAATGAATGATGACGTTGAAAGCCGTACTTTTTGATTTAGATGATACGCTGCTGTGGGATGATCGCAGTGTGCAGGAAGCTTTCGAAGCGACATGTGCTGAAGCTGCAAAACACGTTGCCGTGAATCCCGAGGAATTGGAAGCTTCTGTTCGCAAAGTAGCGCGTTCTTTATATGAATCTTTTGAAACCTTTGCATTTACCAAAATGATTGGTATTAATCCCTTCGAAGGCTTATGGGCAAATTTCACACAAGGTGAGAATGAGAACTTTCGTAAGCTTGAGAAACTAGCGCCAGGATATCGTACTGAGTCTTGGACAAGAGGGCTTGCGGCGTTGGGGATAGAGGATCGTGAGCTCGGGTATAAGCTTGGAGAACTATTTCCAGCAGAACGCCGACGCCGTCCTTACGTATATGAGGAAACGTTCCGAGTATTGGACGCTTTGAAAGGTAGCTATCAATTGTTGTTGTTAACGAATGGCTCGCCAGATCTGCAAAAGGAAAAATTAGCAGGTGTTCCAAATATCGCACCATACTTTGATCATATTGTGATCTCCGGCGAATTTGGTGTAGGTAAGCCAGCGACATCTATATTTAATCATGCGCTGGGACTACTTGGGATAGAAGCAGAGGAAGGAATTATGATCGGAGATAAGTTGACAACCGATATCCTTGGTTCTGGCAGCGTAGGCATGCGCAACATTTGGATTAATCATCATGGGCTTCAAAGTGGAGATGAAATTGTTCCTGTATATGAGGTTTCCCGTCTTCAGGATATTTTGCCGATTATTACAAATGGATAACATACAATAAATAAAAACCCAACGGCTTCTTAGGACGTTAAGTCCAGCGCTGTTGGGTTTTTGTTCTCATATAAAATATTAGGCTTTAATAAATTCGGGATCATCAATGTTATAAGCAACCCAGCCATCTTTTTCAATGAAGAGACGAACTGCAACGATTTCACGATTATCCATTAGTGTGAAGAAATGGTTCGTGTTCTCAGGAACTGAGATAACATCGCCTGGTTCAAGTTCAACGTCAAAATAGCCAACTTCGCTTTCGGATTTGATAATGAAAATACCACGTCCAGAAACGATGGCACGAATTTCATCTTCCGTATGTGTGTGCACCTGTTCGAATTTCTTCAGGAGCTCTTCGATGTTAGGCGTTGAATCGGAAAGCGCGATAACATCCCAAATTTCATAACCGCGTCTAGCAGCCAAATCACGAATTTCTTCTTCATAAGTACTAATAATTTCAGCTTTTTCTTCATCACTTAGAATGAATTTCTCACGCAGTGTTTCCGGAAGCTTGTTAGCGTCCCAGTGTTCATAAACAACATTTTGACTATCCAAGAAGGCTTTGACTTGCTCTTGGCCTTCAATACGTTCATTGGTATTGCGAATTCTTATTTGTGCCATACTGCATCCCTCTTTCAAAGAAAATATACTTGTATTATAGTGGAAATGTAGCCAGCTGTCGATGGTTGAACATAAGGATTTCCGATAAAGCCTATAGGTAAAAGTGATAATTCAAATTCTTTTCATAGAAGCCGGATTCTGTTACACTAAACCATAACATAATTTGTCGTTTTTTTTTATTCTCTATTGCTTTAGGATAAGTTGAAAGGGAGTCATGCAATGACCAAAACACCGATACAAGAGCAGCTTAAAAAGAAGATCATGATCCTAGATGGTGCCATGGGTACAATGATTCAGCAAGAGAACTTAACCGCTGATGATTTCGGAAGCGATGATCTAGACGGGTGTAATGAAATTCTATGTGTAACACGTCCGGACGTTATCCGCAAAATTCATGAAGCTTACTTCGCCGCGGGCGCTGATATGATAGAAACGAATACATTCGGGACTACGAGTGTGGTATTAGCTGAATATGATTTGCAAGACCGTCATCGCGAGTTAAATCTTGCTGCAGCTAAAATTGCCATCGAGGCAGCGAATAAATATTCGACACCTGAGTGGCCTCGTTATGTTATCGGAGCCATGGGTCCTACGACCAAAACGTTGTCGGTAACCGGTGGAGTAACATTCGCTCAACTAGAGGAGAGCTATTACGAGCAAGCGTTAGCTCTCGTTGAAGCGGGGGTGGATGCACTTCTTTTGGAAACTTCGCAAGACACTCTGAACGTAAAAGCAGGCAGTATCGGAATTCGCAGAGCGTATGAAACATTAGGTGTTGAACTTCCGATAATGATCTCGGGTACCATTGAACCGATGGGCACAACGCTAGCCGGTCAAAATATTGAATCCTTCTATATTTCTTTGGAACATTTGAAGCCTATTTCAATGGGTTTGAACTGTGCTACAGGCCCTGAATTTATGAGGGATCATATCCGAACGTTGTCTGATATTGCTGGAACAGCGATTAGTTGTTATCCGAATGCCGGTTTGCCGGACGAGAACGGACATTACCACGAGTCTCCCGAATCTTTAGCTAAAAAGATGGCCGGATTTGCTGAGCAAGGCTGGCTCAATATTGCCGGGGGCTGTTGTGGGACAACGCCAGAACATATTCGTGCAATGGCCGAGACATTATCTCAGTATAAGCCAAGAACGCAATATGGTACGCATTTACCTGCTGTCTCAGGGATTGAAACGTTATTTATCGAGCCAGAAAATCGTCCTATCATGGTTGGCGAGCGGACCAATATTTCAGGTTCACGAAAATTCAAACGCCTGATTAAAGAAGGGAAGTTTGAAGAGGGCTCTGAAATTGCACGTAATCAAGTTAAGAACGGCGCTCATGTTATTGATATTAACCTGCAGGATACTGACATTGACGAGGCTTATGCTGTTGAAGAGTTCATGCAGCAGGTTGTGAAGAAAGTCAAAGTTCCGTTAATGATTGACTCGACCTATGACCACATCATTGAGCTTGGACTTAAGTACTCCCAAGGTAAGGCGATCATTAACTCCATTAACTTGGAGGATGGCGAAACGAAGTTCGAAGGGATTTTACCTTTAATCAAACGTTACGGGGCTGCCGTTGTTTGTATTCTCATTGATGAACGAGGCCAAGCCGTTTCGCGTGAAGCGAAGATCGAAGTGGCGACGCGGTCCTACGAGCTTTTGACAGAGAAGTATGGCATGAATCCTGAGGATATTATATTTGATCCGAATATGTTCCCAGTAGGCTCTGGGGATCCGCAGTATATCGGTTCCGCCGTAGAGACGATTGAGGGCATCAAGCTGATTAAAGCTAAATATCCTGCAGCAAAAACGATTCTTGGCTTAAGTAATATCTCTTTCGGTTTACCTGACGCTGGGCGTGAAGTACTGAATTCCGTCTATTTGTATCACTGTACGAAGGCAGGCCTAGATTATGCTATTGTGAATACAGAGAAACTGGAGCGTTACGCTTCCATCCCGGATACAGAACGCCAATTAGCTGAAGAGCTTATTTACAATACGAATGATGAGACATTGGCAAAGTTCGTTGCCCATTTCCGTGAGAAAAAAGTGGAGAAGAAAGAGAAGATTTCGAATCTGTCTCTGGAAGAAAGACTTGGCTCTTATGTCGTGGAGGGGACCAAGGAAGGGCTCATCCCTGATTTGGAAATTGCCTTACAGACTTATTCGCCGCTTGAAGTCATCAACGGACCGCTCATGAAGGGGATGGAGGAAGTTGGACGCCTCTTTAATGGCAATGAACTGATTGTGGCTGAGGTTTTACAAAGTGCGGAAGTGATGAAGGCTTCAGTTAATTACCTGGAACCATTCATGGAGAAATCCGAAACAGCGGTTAAGGGGAAAATTATTCTAGCAACCGTTAAAGGTGATGTCCACGATATCGGTAAAAATCTGGTCGAAATTATCCTATCGAACAATGGTTATAAAATCATTAATCTTGGGATTAAAGTACCTCCGGAACAAATTATTGAAGCTTACCGAAGAGAAAAGCCGGATGCAATTGGTTTATCAGGCTTGCTCGTGAAATCTGCGCAGCAAATGGTCATAACCGCGCAGGATTTACGCACGGCTGGTGTGGATGTGCCGATTCTGGTTGGTGGGGCTGCACTAACACGTAAATTCACCAAAACGCGTATTCAGCCTGAATACGAGGGTGTTGTCCTGTACGCGAAGGATGCGATGGACGGTTTAGATATTGCGAACCGATTAAGTGATCCTGAGCAGCGCAAGCGACTCATTCAGGAGCTGAGAGAGAGCCTGGAATCCGATGTTATGGATACCGGTAAGAAGGAAGAGAAAATGCCGGAGCTCACACGCGTGAGTTCGTCTGCTGTTTCCAAGGATCTTCCTGTGCAAGTGCCGCAGGATACAGAACGCCATATCATGAGGGATTACCCGATTAGCCATCTGATGCCTTATGTCAACATGCAGATGCTGCTTGGACATCATCTTGGTTTGAAAGGTAAAGTAGAGCAGCTGCTTAGCGATAAAGATACGAAAGCCCTTCAGTTGAGAGATACAGTGGATTCAATTCTATATGCTGCTCAGCATAATGGGATTATCAAAGCCCACGGGATGTACCGTTTCTTCCCAGCACAATCCAGCGGCAACGATGTCATCGTGTATGACCCGCAGGATCACAGTAAAGTGCTAGAGACCTTCACTTTCCCGCGTCAGGATAAAGAACCATATCTTTGTTTATCCGATTACCTAAAGTCAGTAGAAAGCGGACAAATGGATTACGTCGGTTTCTTACTTGTTACGGCAGGGCATGATATAAATGAATTGGCTAAAGAATGGCGGGATAAAGGGGATTATTTGAAATCCCATGCCCTTCAGGCCACGGCACTTGAAATGGCTGAAGGATTTGCCGAGCGGATTCATCACATCATGCGAGATGTATGGGGGATAGCTGATCGAGTAGATATGACAATGCAGGAGAGATTTGGGGCTAAATATGTCGGACAACGGTTCTCCTTCGGTTACCCGGCATGTCCGAATCTCGAGGACCAAGCGAAATTGTTCAACTTGCTGAAGCCAGAGGATATAGGCGTAGAGTTAACGGAGTCATTTATGATGGAGCCGGAAGCATCAGTTTCAGCGATCGTGTTTGCCCATAAGGAAGCTCGTTACTTCAACGTAGGATAGAAAGCTTATGTATAAAGCGAGGCAGCTTATACGAACTACATGGTTCGTCGGCGTCCTCGCTTTACATTTTGGCATCGTGATTTTAGATAGAATGGAGTTTAGATCGTGGACTTGTATTTTTTGGGTACGGGGGCGGGTATGCCCTCCAAACAACGAAATGTCACCTCAATAGCATTAAACTTGCTGGATGAACGTGGAACCTATTGGCTGTTCGACTGTGGAGAAGGGACGCAACAGCAGATTCTGAATTCTCCAGTGAAATTGGGACGAACGGAGATGCTTTTCATCACGCATCTGCATGGGGACCATTTGTACGGTCTACCTGGTTTGTTAACGAGTCGTTCCTATTTAGGAGGAGATACACCTCTTACGCTATATGGACCGCGGGGTCTGAAGAGCTTTGTTGAGACGGCCCTCTCAGTAAGCGGGGCTCATTTAACGTATACGCTGCAAATCGTGGAAATTGAGGAAGAAGGTCTGATTTTCGAAGATGAAACCTTCCAAGTCGAGACGGCACGACTAGAGCATCGCATTGAATGCTTCGGTTTCAGAGTGATAGAGAAAGATCAACCCGGCAAGCTTATGCAGGAAAAACTAACGGAACTCGGCATCCCGGCGGGTCCGCTTTATGGTAAATTGAAGCAAGGCCAATCCGTCCAGTTGGAGGATGGTCGTACGCTTCATGGGACTGATTTTCTAGGCGCTCCAATACCGGGGCGCATCGTCGTTATTCTTGGTGACACGCGCTACTGCAGCGGGGCTCAGCACTTGGCAAGAGGCGCTGATGTGCTTGTGCACGAGGCAACATTCGCCATGGACAAGCAGGAGCTTGCGTATTCGTTTGATCATGCCACTTCGATCGACGCGGCAAGAACTGCGCAGGAAGCGGGAGCGAATGCGCTGATCATGACTCATATTAGCTCGCGATATCAGGGGGATGCCGTAATGGAGCTTTTGCAAGAGGCTCAAAAGATTCACATCAATAGCTACATAGCTAAGGATTTCTGGGGCTTTGACGTGCCGCGCAAAGGGTAAAAAAAGAAAAGCCACACCCGAATTTTGGAAGTGGCTTCTCGCTTTAATTATCTGTTCGATTCGTCTTTTTTCTCCTCGATGAAGCCGCTAATGCTTTCTTTACGGCGTTCATTCTTGGATTCGATGCTCTGTTTTTCCTCGGCAGTTATTTCATCTGCATGTTCGTCCAAGTAGTCCTCAGCTTCGCGCAAATTAGCCATCGTATGGTCGATGGCGTTCTGCAAACGGGCTGGATTATCTTCACGATTGTCTGGCTTTGCCATAGTATTTCTTCCCTCCCTTTGAGGCGATAGATTGACATCCTGTTATACGATTCCACAAGGTGAATAAGATTATTCACTGTTTAAGAAGTCAATTTCCCTGATTTCCCACATACAATAAACAAAATCCCACGTTGACCGAGGTGATCATATGGAAATTACACTTGCCGAAGTGCTGCTTTCTATTTTTATGTCCTCGATTTTTTGTGTTATGTTTAGGGAAATACGAAATTATTACAGAGACTCAGGATAGTGCTGCTCGCAGCTGGATTGGAGAATTTTATGCTCGGTTTTGCTATATTACTAGGCTTTAATTTCTTAGGTTATGTGATTCAGATGAGCCTGCACCTGCCGCTGCCAGGCAACGTGATCGGGCTCATTCTTTTTACCGCGGCTTTGTTCACTAAGCTCGTAAAGCTGGCTTGGGTGGAAGAAGCGGCTTCGCTGTTGACGAGGCATATGATGCTCTTTTTTATTCCTTTTACGGTTGGCATTCTAGCCTTTATTCCGATCATTGGAGCTAATTGGCTTGCTATTTGCGGCGGGACTGTTGGTGCAACGGTGGCTGTTCTTGTAGTAACGGGTTGGGTATCGTCAAAGTTAGGACAGGAGAGTAACAAATATGGCGAATAGCATACTGCAGCATCCATTGTTTGGTCTTTCTCTAAGTGTAATCAGCTATGCGTTAGCCAATTTGTTGTACCAACGATGGCGGTTTATGCACCCTCTTTTTAGTTGTACGGGGTTCATTATCCTTGTATTAGTATGCTTTCGTATTCCTTATGAGGACTTTAAACGAGGGGCTGACGTGCTGACGCTTTTACTAGGGCCTGCTACAGTTGCGTTAGGCGTACCTCTCTACAAATATAAAGAATTAATACGTAGAAATTTGGCGCGTGTCTTGATAAGTGTTTTAGCGGGTTCAATTACAGGCATTTCAGCTAGTGCAGCCATTGTGGGGTTATTAGGAGGAAGTCAGGCCATTATCCTAAGTATGCTTCCCAAATCGGTAAGCTCGGCCATCTCAATTGAAATAGCCGAGCGGTTAGGCGCGATTCCGGAATTAACAGCGGTATTAACCACTTTAACTGGGCTGATGGGCAGTATGTTTGGTACTCGGATCTTGAGTTGGTTTCGAATTAGAGATGATATCTCGATTGGCATTGCAATTGGGACAGCGGCTCATGGCATTGGAACAGCCAGAGTATTCAAGGATTCTGAACAGCAGGGTGGATTTGCTGGATTATCCATGGGGATTTGTGGGATTATGACTTCGATTTTATTTATACCCATTTACATGTGGTTAAAATAGTGCCGTGCATGTTGAGGAACAGAGCTCGTAATAAGAGCTCTGTTCTTTTTTTTAGCCACAAATACGTAAAGAGTATTCACGAAATATTACAAATTCTTAATAACACGAAAACGAACACTTAATAATCCTCTGCTAATCTTGAGTTATTAGACTCCAGTTGAAAGGCGTGAGGAAGATGAGTGGACCACTTCTGAATACGGCGCCCCAGCATGCCAAGCTGTCGGTTAGGCTTGCAAGCAGCGCACAAGAGATTGAGCAGGCTATGCGACTTAGGTATCAAGTTTTCGTCGAGGAAGAGAAGAACATGAGGATGCTGAATGAGCAGGGGCTTGAGAAAGACGTCTACGATGCTTACTGTGATCATCTCATTGTGAAAGATATCGAAACCGAGCAAGTGATCGGTACTTATCGGTTACTGCCTGGGGATCGAGCTTTGAGCGGGATCGGATTTTATTCCGAAACTGAATTTGATCTTACGGCCTATTCAGAATTGAAAAGTCAAACGCTGGAGCTTGGACGGAGCTGTATTGCTCCCGAATATCGTGGTGGAAAAGCGATTCAACTCCTTTGGGAAGGCATTGCTGGTTATATTAGCGAGCGGAATTATACGCATTTAATTGGTTGTGCGAGTGTGCATGTGGGCAATTTGGAGGAACTCAATTTGATCTACTCGATGCTGCGCCAGAAGCAAGTGATAACAGACCGATTCGGTATTGAACCACTTGCTACGCATCGAATCCCTGGCCTTACTCGAATGGAAATCGATAGCAATGAAAAAGAGCTGTTCCGTAAACTGCCGCCTCTGATGAAAGGCTATCAATGGCTCGGAGCGGAGATTGGCGGAGACCCGGCATATGATGAGCTATTTGAGACCGTAGATTTCTTTATTATTTTACAAAAAGATCGGGTTACACGTCGTTATAAACGCCACTTTCTGACTACTTAAGCAGGTAAGGAGGACTTACCTTGTATGAATGGATTGCCAAGCTGACGTTGAATGAACGTAGGCTGCATCGCATCGAGAGAGTGCTCTGTGTTTATCCCATGTGGATGATGTCGGCTGCTTGTTCTATGTTAGCGTTTGTGCTTTATCGGGTATTCCGAAAAGGGTTTCTAAAGCGAGTGGAACACAATTTAATAGACTTACTAGGTGAAATGCCTAAGAGTTCATTAAAGGCTATTTCCAAGCATTATGTTCAAAATGTCGTGTATACACTTTATGAAATTCTTTTCCTTTCTGTTCGGTTGAAAAAGCTTTATGCTAGTCACTTTAATGTGCAAGGTGAGGAACATCTACAAGAAGCACAGCATCAAGCGGAGGGTAAGGGATTCATTGTTTATGCACCTCATGTTGGCAACTTTTTCAACTATTATTGGTATTTGACTCAGAAGTTCGATTGCTTAACAGTGGCTTCAGCTGGAAGTCCTGAACTTAAACCTCTGTATATGAAGTTTGCCGCTATGGGTTGTAATGGCTTAGATTACGACAGTGTCCCCCCGTTGGAGCTGTATCGTACATTGAAAAAGCACGTGCAGAGCGGCGGAGTTATTTTCATCCTCGGTGACTTCTGGAGACCGACATTTCCTTTATCGAGGTTATTTGGCCGACTGACTCGTACACCTGAAGGTGCAGCCATGTTAGCGCTAGAGCATCAAGTGCCAGTTGTACCTTTCTATGGATATCGCGTCAAAGGGTTTAAACATCGGTTAGTTTTTGGATCTCCTATGCATTTACACGAACAATTTGAGCGTACAGGACGTTCAGGACGTTCAGAACGTGCAGAGGCAAACTTGCTTTTGAATGCGTTCATGGAGCGTGTGATCCGTGAGCAGCCTTCGGCATGGTTTTATTGGTTTAATGTTCATGAACGGTGGGAGAAGGTCCCATCATCAGCTGCTAATAACACAAGTAACGATGTGATCGGAAGTATAGATTTGACTACGGAAGCAGCAGGATGACTCACACAACGACCAAAAGGATTGGTGATCGACACATGGACACTGGAAGCCACTTATTGTTCGGCGTCACGTTAGCGGGATTGGCATGTTTGGAACCGGCCGTTGCACAGGAACCAGCGCTGGCCCATGCCATACTTGCAGGAACACTCATTGGTTCGCATGCCCCTGATTTTGACACCTTTGCACGTCTGAGAGGATATGCGAACTATGTTCGCGTTCATCGAGGGATCACACATTCGTTGCCGGCTTTGTTCATTTGGCCCATCCTTCTAAGTTTGCCCCTTGCTGCCTTGTTTGGTGTATGGGAGCATCTGATTAGCTTATATCTATTGACTTTTGCAGCTGTAATGTTCCACGTATTTCTAGATTTGTTCAATGTGTATGGCGTCCAGTGCTTCCGTCCATTTTCGCAGAAATGGTTCCATCTCGACACCCTCTGTCTCTATGAACCATTCTTATTTGTTCTTCATGGCCTTGGTGTCCTACTATGGTTGTTCATCTGGCAAGGAAATGGTGGCAGCCATATCGGAGAGGTATTCGCTTTGATATATGCGGCAACCTTCTTCTATATTGCAATAAGAACCTCGCAGCGCAATCGTTTCGTTAAGCTCGTAAAAAGTAAATTGAACCTCGCAGATGGCATCTGTCATCTCATTCCTAGCCTCAGTTGGTTTCAATGGCAATTCGTACTTGAGGATGACACATGTTTCTATCTAGGTGAGATCCGACATGGTCACGTATTGATTCAGGAGGAGTATAGTAAAGCGGATTACAATCAGAACGATTCACATCCTATTGTTCAGGCAACCATGGCCACGGATGGTGTTCGTGCCTTCTTGCACTTCGCACAACGGATTCACGTGTGTTGGAAAGAGAAGAACGATGGTTATGAGGTGCAGTGGCGCGATGTGCGATTCTGGCATAAACGTAAGCTCCCTTTCGGCGTCAATGTGCTGCTGGACCGGGACATGAACGTGGTCAGCGACACGCTCGGTTGGGATAAGAAGGCTTGGGACCCGCCGTATGTTTGATAGATTTGAAATGAATGGATAAGGTTGAATATTCATATAAAAAGAAAGAACACCTCATGACACGGTATTTTACACTCGTGATGAAGTGTTCTTTTTTCATAAACTTAAAGCGTCTGACCAAATTCTCCACCGTATAAAAGCTCGCTTAACTCTCGTCTGCCTGATGGGATTTCGCGCTCTTGGAACTTCTCGTCGAGAGCTTCAACAGGGCCGCGGTAACCAATGACGATCACAGCATGAATATCGTACTCTTCAGGGATTTGAAGGGCTTCGCGGGCTTGATTCCGATCGAATCCGCCCATGGCGTGAGTGATTAGACCTTGATTGTTGGCTTCTAGAGCGAGGTAACCCCAAGCTGTACCAGCATCGAACGCGTGACTTGGGTTATCGCCGCCTTTAGGCGTTTTGGTATGTGAAATGACAAGGGTGAGGACGGGGGCTTTTTCGCACCATTCCCGGTTGACCGGCATAACGAAGTTGTGAAATTTAGCTCGCTGTTCAGGTGTGCGGGCAATAATGAAGCGCCATGGCTGCAAGTTGCTTCCGGAAGGTGCCCACCTTGCGGCTTCAAAAAGACTAAGGAGAACATCTTCTGTCACTTCTTGATCGGTAAAGGAGCGTGGCGACCAACGTGTTAGGAATTGAGGGTTGATTTCGTGGTCAGGTTGACGATTGGATTCGACTTCAGCAGGTAAAGAAGTTGTCACGATAAATTCCTCCTTATTTTGTAATCTTCCTTATATTACCTGATTTCAAAGTCGATTACGAGTTTCTGAAAATCCTCTTGAACGGTATGGTTTTTCATGATTATGGAAAAACTAGTGGTTATGAAATGATGGACCAAGAAGAGGTGCGAGAAACCGTGAATTTTACTAGTCATGATGTTATTATAATTGAAAGAGCGCTAAGAACAGCGATGAAACATGATAGGGAAGAGCATCGTTCAAGAGATTATCATGAAGTTTTGCTCAAAATGCAAGAGAATGTGGAGCAGGCGCTCACCGTCAATGCTCAACAGGCAACCATAGAACATGAAGGAATTCGGTATGATTATGATGATTCATCCGATCTCATGTAGACATACGAACGTATATTCTGTAAGGCTGCGGCGGGAAACCGAAGCGAAAAAATGAATAGTAGGTTACAAAATGAGGCCCTAGTAAATAAATGGGGCTTTTTTATTTTATGTGAGACGTTTATAATAGGGGAACAATCGTTCTATGCGGAGTGGTGAAAATATGATAAGAAAAAAATCCCTATCGGATTTAATACAAGGATTAAAAAGTAATGAAAATATAGTTAATTGGCATGAAGTTGAACCGCAAGAAGCAAAGACCCGTTCAATGCCTGAAAGCGTAGACCTAAGAATAAAGGCCGCATTAACTCAAAGAGGAATAGAACAGTTATACACTCACCAGCACACAGCTTATGAAACTGTACGTAAAGGTGAAAATATTGTTGCTGTTACCCCAACTGCTTCGGGTAAAACACTTTGTTATAACCTTCCTGTATTACAGGCAGTAGCCGAAGACGACGGAAGCCGCGCGCTTTACTTATTCCCAACGAAAGCCCTGGCGCAAGACCAAAAAAGCGAATTAAACGAAATCATTACGGAAATGGGCATTGATATAAAAAGCTTCACATATGACGGCGATACTTCCCCAGCAATTAGGCAGCTTGTTAGAACTGTAGGGCATATTGTAATTACTAACCCAGATATGTTACATGCTGCAATCCTTCCCCATCATACGAAATGGGTAAGTTTATTTAGTAATCTTAAATACATTGTCATTGATGAACTACATACTTACAGGGGCGTTTTCGGCAGCCATGTAGCAAATGTTATTCGTAGATTACAACGAATCTGCAAATTTTACGGCAGCAACCCTCTTTTCATTTGTACTTCTGCGACAATAGCAAATCCAAAGGAACTAGCAGAACAGCTTACAGGAAAGCCTATGCGGCTAATTGACGATAACGGCGCTCCTAGGGGAAGGAAGCATTTTGTTTTCTATAACCCGCCAATTGTTAATAAGGCGTTAAACATTCGGAAAAGCGCAACAGTAGAAGTAAACCATTTAGCCAGGGAATTCTTAGCAAATAAAGTACAGACTATTGTTTTTGCCCGAAGTCGAGTACGAGTAGAGATAATCTTAAGCCACATACAAGAACTGGTTAAGAATGAATTAGGGGCAAAATCTATAAGGGGTTACAGGGGCGGTTACTTACCAAGTCAGCGGAGGGAAATTGAAAGAGGGTTAAGGAACGGGGAAATTTTAGGCGTAGTAAGCACGAACGCTTTAGAATTGGGTGTAGACATAGGTCAACTGCAAGTCTGCATTATGAGTGGCTACCCTGGAAGTGTAGCAAGTACTTGGCAGCAAGCAGGCAGGGCAGGTAGACGGCATGGGGAAGCCCTGGTCCTAATGGTAGCAAGCAATACACCCATAGACCAGTACATAGTCCAAAATCCTGAATATTTTTTCGACCGTTCCCCGGAATCAGCAAGAATTAACCCGGAAAATTTAATTATTCTTGTTGATCATTTACGCTGCGCTGCTTATGAACTTCCAATGAAAAAGGGGGAAGAATTCGGGCCTTTAGAGATAGCCGACATTTTGGAATACCTGGTAGAAGAAAGGGTACTGCATCAGGCGGGGGATTCTTTTTTCTGGGCGAATCAGTCTTTCCCAGCAAGCGAAGTAAGTCTGCGTTCGGCAGCACAAGAAAATGTAGTCATAATCGACCAGTCGGACGTAGCGAATGTAAAAATTATTGGGGAAATGGACAGATTTAGCGCTATGACCCTGTTACATGACGAAGCTATTTATCTTCATGAAGGGGTACAGTTTCAAGTTGAGAAGCTGGACTGGGAGCATAAGAAGGCCTACGTACGGGAAGTCGATGTAGAATATTACACGGACGCAAACCTAGCGGTAAAGCTTATAGTATTAGAAGTTGACCGGACGGAAAACAGGCGAACCACATCACTTCATTATGGCGATGTTCGAGTAAACGCGATGCCAACACTGTTTAAGAAAATACGCTTAACCAGTTTCGAAAATATCGGATACGGTCCAATTAACCTACCCGAAGAAGAACTGCATACCAGCGCGACCTGGATAGAGTTAAAAGAGGTAGACCCGACATTAGGGGCGAAAACGCTGGAACAACTGCTTTTAGGAATTTCCAATGTACTGAGGCATATAGTACCAATTCATGTAATGTGCGACCGAAGCGATATACACGTAGTTTCACAAATAAGGGCCGAGCATACGCAGCTGCCTACGATTTTCATATATGACCATTACCCCGGCGGCATTGGACTTGCCGAAGACGTTTATAGGCGTTTTGACGATATAAAAGCTGCGGCAAGAAATTTAATACGAAAATGTCTCTGTGAAGACGGCTGCCCTTCATGTATTGGTACGGAAATAGAGGGACTTAACGCAAAACAAAAAAGTATAGAATTGTTGGGGGTAATATGAAAATACGTGGTTCTGTACCCTGCTACATTAAATTTCGTTTGAGAACGCACAAGAACATAGATGCTGGCACTATTCGGTTGCCCGAAGAAGAGCTGCTTACGAGATCTTATTGGTTTACCGTCGACGAGGAGATGTCGGCGGGGCGTTCGGCCAATGATAAGCAGCATGTGCTGCTCGGCATTGCGCAGCTCGAAGGCGGTGCCCGATGAGCGGGCTCCGCGAGAGGCTGGGCCGCCTGCGGGGACCTTCGGCGGCTCAGGTTGCACCGCCGACCCTGCCTGCGGCAGACGGCGAGTGGGCGCAGCTCGGCGCCCATGTAGAAACGAGCCCGGCCGGCTCGTTCGTCATGCGGCGCCGTGTGTACGGCGCGGACAGCGTGCACGGCAAGTATCGGCTGAGTGAGCTGGCCGATGTTGCGCAGCAGCTGTCCTGCTTTCACGACCGTGACGCCGTCGTCCGGCTCGAAGAGCTGCTCTTCTTCGACACCGAAACGACCGGACTCGGCGTCGGTGCAGGTAACGTGCCGTTCATGGTCGGCATCGGCTTTTATACCGGTGAGCTGTTCACGGTAGAACAGCTCTTGATTCGTAACCCAGCGGAAGAGCATGCTATGCTTGTTTATTTGCAAGAACTGCTCGACCGCTTCACGCATATCATTTCCTACAATGGCCGAACATTCGATTGGCCTATTCTAAAGAATCGCTATGTACTTAATCGACTCAAATTGAATGATGCGAAGCTGCTTCAGCTTGATCTCCTTTACCCCTCGCGAAGTCTGTGGCGAAACACGCTGCCATCTTGTCGTCTAAGCAAAGTCGAAGAGAGCCGCCTTGGATTTGAGCGAGTAGATGATGTGCCGGGATCCATGGCACCCGCTTTATATTTTCAATATCTGGCCGAGAAAAATCCATCCGTACTCGAGGGTGTTTTCGTTCATAATGAGCACGATATCGTTACTTTAGGTGCACTTGCCATACATTTTGGCAAACTGCTGAGTGGAGAAATCGAAATCGAGCCCGAACCCGTAATCGAACTAGAAGAAATGTTTCGAACAGGACTGTGGCTAGACAAAATGGGTCGTTCTGCAATTGCAGACAATTACTTCGATATATTGTTTGCTAGGTTAATGAATGATCTGGAAGCATCTAATCCAACTGATCAAGAATCAGCCATTCTTCTGTTAGCAGCTTTTTATAAGAAAAATGGTGAATATCTTCGCGCAGTTGAATTGTGGAAACGATGGATTGTCATCAAAAACGCGAGCATTGCACTTCATTTGGAGCCTTATTTGGAGCTAGCGATGTATTACGAGCATCGAGAGAAGAACTTTGCTCAGGCGATATTTTACGCTGAGGAGGTTTGGGCAAAGCTCTGGCGCCGCCGTTCACTTCACCGTGGAGATAAACGTCAAAACGAAGTCGAGGAAGCACTAGAGAAACGTATCCATCGATTGAAAGGTAAGTTGAGGAAAGCAGAAAGTCATCCGTTTGAGATGAATTCACTTGCTGTGAAGGGTAAGAACACATCGAAAGAGAAAACCAAGACACGCAAAATAAAGCCGATTTACGTTAGTGAAGGCCTAATTTAATGGGGATGGACGCCAAATTTAGTTATTTCAACACATTAGATAAGAGCCTCTAGAGACTGCTAAATTTCATTTTTCATCAATGAACAAGAAATAGAAGCTCCTAGAGGCTCCTAATTTAAGTATTTTCATCAGTTTCGATAGCATTCCATAGTAATAGAAGTCCCTAAAGACTGCTATTACTCATTTTCATACGATTATGATTGAAATAATAGGGGCTCTTATTTTTGAATTTCATGTCGAAGGGAGCATCTATGTTTTGTCAAAAGGGAATTCAGGGGAGCGCCTAGTTTAAAGCAAAGAAGCATTAAGAAGAGCTAAGCAGCACTACAAAGCCCCAAGAACTCTCCAGCACCATCCTGAAGTTTGTGTAAGGTAGTTCCGTTTACTTTCCCAGTCATTTGGATATACAAGGAAGAAAAAGGCAAGGAGAGTGTGCCATGCCCGAACTTCCAGAAATGGAAACGTATCGTCAGCAGTTGACGCGATTAATTCAAGGTGCGCCAATCACAGGCACGGAAGTTACGCGTCCGAAATCATTGAATGTGGAACCGGATAGTTTCATTCGTAAGCTAACTGGAAACCGTATTATACGGATAGATCGCAGAGCTAAACATTTGCTGTTTCACTTAGTATCAGGTGAAGTTTTGTTATTGCATTTAATGCTTGGTGGTTGGATGTTCTATGGCACGGAGGATGAGAAGCCGGACCGGACAACGCAAGTTGTGATCCATTTTGGTACGAAGCACTTATATTTCATCGGGTTGCGGTTAGGATATTTACACATGCACTCACTGCCTGAGGTTGATCTGCTCTTAGGCAAGCTTGGGCCTGAGCCATTGGATTCCAGCTTTACTTTTCCACAGTTCCAGCAGGTGTTGAAAAGTAAGAAAAGCAACTTGAAATTATCCTTTGTTGACCAATCGTTTCTCTCAGGGATTGGGAACTGCTATTCCGATGAGATATGCTTTTATGCGGGTATTCTCCCACTTCGCAAATTGTCCTCACTGACTGAAGAAGAGCAAAATCGCTTATTTCAAGCCATGCGCTCGGTTCTTCTCGAAGCAATTCAATTCGGTGGATATATAGACGAGCCTCTATTTATTGGGGACCGTTTGACGGGGCAATTTGATGCTAAGTGTCGTGTATATGATCGAGAAGGGGAGCCTTGTTTGCGCTGCGGACATCCGCTAATCAAGACAGAAGTTTCGAGTCGCAAATGCTTCTACTGTGCTAATTGTCAAGCGTGAAAGGGCTGATTCCTGATGTTTATTGGCGCTCATGTTAGTACGCGTGGCGGCTATTTAGGTGCGGCCAAAACCGCTCTGTCTATTGGTGCTAATGCATTTCAATACTTTCCTATGAACCCGCGCAGTCTTTCTACCAAATTAGTTAATCAAAGAGATACAAGTGCATGCGCGCAATTTTGCCTGGAACACGGCATTTTGTCGATTGGGCACGCTCCGTATCCTCTGAACCCTGCGGCTGATGAGGTTGAACGCGAGCATATGATTAAGCTTTTGAGGAATGGTTTGGAAATTACGGATGCCTGCGGTTCGGTAGGGTTAGTGGTGCACTTTGGAAAATATATTGGAAAAGACCCGTTACAAGGCTATAAAAATATAATACAATGTTTGAATAACGCTGCTCAGGGATATGAGGGTTCTTCTTTGATTCTGCTTGAGAATCAAGCTGGGGAAGGTGCTCAGCTGGGGCTAACCATGGAAGAAATGGTTCAAGTGCGCAAACTTAGTGAAGCTCCAGACAAGATTGGATTTTGCTTGGATACGTGTCATGCATTTGCAAGTGGCTTATGGCAAGGGCATAACTGGTTAGAGCTTGAGACAAAGGGGAAACAGCTTGACTATTTTCCGCATCTGAAGGCTGTTCATTTGAATGACTCTGTTCATCCTTATGGTTCCCGCCGAGACCGCCATGCGAATATTGGGGCCGGTTATATTGGCCTTGAGAATTTACAGAAGATGATTGCCTCTTCCTTTTTGAAGCAAATTCCAATCGTTCTTGAAACAGGTTCAGGCAGTGACGGTACACATGCTCAGGAAATTGCACTGGTGAAATCTTTGTTTACTAGTACTTGATTCATTCCATCATGAACAGGAAAGGAAATCCGATCATGATTCATGTATACTTAGATGACTTGCGCCCTTGCCCCCAAGGATTTACTTTAGCCAAAGATGTCAAAGAATGCATTTTACTGCTCCAAGAGTTTGATGTTGATATTTTATCGTTAGATCATGATTTGGGTTGGTCTACGATGGAGACAGGCATGGATGTCGTCATTTGGTTGACTCAACAGCGCAAATTTCCCAAAACGATTTATATTCATACTTCCAGTCCCTCGGCTTGTACGGCTATGTACCAAACGCTTTACACGGCCAAACCCGAAGGGATGAGTCTATACCCTCACCGAATTCCTGACGATTTGCTTATGCAGATTGCACATGGGACTTATAAGAGTGAGCCGTAGTCAGAAAGGAATCGACAGCAAATGATCCATTTATCCGGTATTCATTTTATTAGAGGAGAACGTCATATTTTACAGGATGTGAATGTACACATTCAGCCAGGTGAACACTGGGTATTGTTAGGCCGCAATGGTTCAGGAAAGACAACATTGCTTGAAATGATGAATGGATACGAGTTCCCAAGTCGGGGAACGGTAGACGTGCTGGGCAATCGATATGGTCAATGTGATGTGAGGGAAGTTCGCAAGAAAATTGGCTATATTTCACAGTCTTTATTCGAAAAATTGAACTTAAATGACCCCGTCCTCGAGGTTGTTTCTACAGGTGAGTATGCCTATCTCCGGTTTTATCAGGAAATACCGCAAGAGGTGAAAGATCGTGCGCTAGTCATGTTGGAACGTGTCCGCATTCCTCATTTGGCTCATCAGCCTTTAGGAAGTCTTTCGCAAGGAGAGCGTAAAAAAGTCATGCTTGCCAGATCGCTCATGATGAAGCCTTCCATTCTCATTATGGATGAACCGGCGGCCGGTCTAGATTTATACGAGAGAGAACGTTTTCTTACAGATGTCAACGACCTTAGCAAGCAAAACATTACGGTTGTATACGTGACGCATCATATCGAAGAAATAATCCCTTTATTTACGCATGTTGCTATCATTGAACAAGGTGAAATCATTGCTGCAGGGCGCAAAGAAGAGGTACTGACTCCAGAAAATATTCATCGAGCTTTTGGGATCGATATCACGTTGGAATGGTTCCAAGAACGACCATGGATTAAGGTTATTGAATCAAGATAGTAGATTACATAAAGGATGCGGCTATGACACACTTAACGACATACATTGGTACCTCGAATCACGGGTTCGCTCAATATGCACAAGATGAAATTCGTAAATTATTTCCCTTAACTAAGTTTACTTTGTTGGTGCCGACAGAGGTGTTTATATTTGAAGTGCCCGAGGGTATAGAAGATATGATCACAACGCTTAAAGAGACGGAGCCTATGTTTCTTAGGCATGTTCAGCCTGTGAGTCAAGAATGGGATTTGAGCCG
Organism: Paenibacillus sp. V4I9; assembly: GCF_030817295.1. Lineage (NCBI taxonomy): Bacteria > Bacillati > Bacillota > Bacilli > Caryophanales > Paenibacillaceae > Paenibacillus > Paenibacillus sp. V4I9. Next base: position 3,954,631 of record NZ_JAUSZE010000001.1, on the reverse strand, counting down.
TACGGATGCGGATATCGAACATCTCAAGGCTTGGCTAAGAGAAGCCATTTCTTCAGGGCTTATTGGTTCAGGCAAGAAAATAGCCACCCAAGTGCGCAAAGAAGAGCGGGCGGATGTACCTTATGCACCTTTCACCGTCAAGGCAGCTTTAGATGAAATTTTGGTTTCTGAGATTCAGGCTGAACCCGTAGTTCGGTATGCGGATCAAATCATTTCCGTGTATATTAGCGCCAAGAAGCTATTCGTGGGGCTATCGAAGCCTGCCGACAATTTGTCTGATTGGTCAGGCGGTGCGATCCGATTCATGAAGGAAGAGGATCAAATCTCGCGTGCTAAATTTAAGCTTTTGGAAGCGGAACAGCGATTCGATATTGATTTCAGTGTTGCTCGTACGGCACTAGATATTGGCGCGGCCCCTGGTGGATGGACATCGTTACTTTTGGAGCGTGGCTTGCGTGTTACGGCTATTGACCCTGCATCCATGAGCCCCAGACTTCAAGGCAACCGACTTCTCACGATTCTTAAGAAAAATGCTGGCGATGTGAAGCTGCGGGAAAATGAGTTTGATTTGCTTGTCTGTGATATGAGTTGGGATCCACGTCAAATGGGTCGTTTAGTCGCTGATTTGCTCTATTCCTTACAAAGTGGGGGAACGGCAATCATTACGGTCAAACTCATGCACAAAAAACCGTTCCAAACGGTTCGTGATGTTTTGAAGATTTTGGAGCCGTCGTTATTTCTGCTTAAAGCCAAGCAATTGTTTCACAATCGGGAAGAATTGACGCTTTATTTGCAAAAGACGTAGAATGTGGAAAAAAATGTAGATTTTTAAAGATGGCCCTCTTATAATCAAGGTAAATCTTACCTGATAAGGGGGTCATTTATTTATTGATGAATAAACAAAGCTGGATTGGAACATGTATAGGGGGAAGATACCGACTTGAAACCTTGCTCGGTCAAGGTGGAATGAGTCATGTTTATTTAGCAGAAGATTTGAAGCTGAAAGGGAAGAAGTGGGCAGTGAAAGAATGTTTGCCTGTAGAAGCCGATGATATGACATTCTTCCTAGAAGAAGCGGAAATGCTCGCTAGACTCCAACACCCACAGCTGCCTCAGTTAGTTGATTATTTTACAACCGAGGATGGAAAAGGCTTCTTGGTTATGGATTATATTCAAGGGCCAACGTTGCAAGATTTATTTGAAGAAAAGGGCCGTGAGCTTCCCGTTGCGAAAATTGTTCATATGGCCTTTCAGCTGTGCGATTTACTTCACTATTTGCACACTTTTCAACCTCGCCCGATTATTTACCGCGATCTCAAGCCTTCCAATGTGATGTTAAATGAGCACAACCAAGTCCGATTAATCGATTTTGGCGTTGCCCGACACTTCAAACATGGTAAACAATCCGACACCATGCAAATGGGTACGATTGGCTTTGCGGCTCCCGAACAGTTCTTGGGCTTACAAACAGATGCGCGCACTGATTTATTTACACTCGGCTCCATGCTGTATTACTTATTATCGGGCGGCCAATATGCGTATATCACTCAAAAACCGTTGGAACAGATACGAACAGATTTACCAGAAGCCTTAACCTCAACGGTACGATTACTCCTGCAAGAGCACCCGCAAAACCGCTGTCAATCTGCCATGGAAGTAAAAATGAGACTTCGTTCCATTTATTCCGAATCAACAGCAGCCCCAGAAGCTCTAAATCTGCAAACACCATTCATTACTTCAACACCTGATAAATTAATTGTTATTGGCGGTTTATTTGCTGGTGTAGGTGCTACATTCATGGCGATTACATTGGCAAGAATTCTTCATTCTCTGCACATCCCAAACGCGGTAGTTGAGCAGCCAACAATTGAACCTGATTTGTATATGCTCCTTTACGGCGATAGCAAGGCCCCTAAGGATTACCCATTCGTGTCGAATCTCATTAGTGACCAAACGTCAGCAACGATTTCATCATGGACCAACGGTTTTACGACATGGGTACCTCTTCATCCTGAGGGATTTCAAAGCTCATGGCATCCTGCGGATTCCTTCAAACTTCTACATACGATAAAAAAACCGATCGTCATCTGGGACGTATCCACGCATTGGGAAGATCCTTCCGTTCAAGAACTTTGTCATAGTGCGGATGAGATCATTGTAGTTATAGACGCTTCTCCTGGAAAGTGTAATCGCCCAAGTTCACGAGCACATTTCAAAGGATTTGATAGGTATCAACAGCGTGGTAAAAAGGTGCATTATGTGGCTAATGGCTCAATACCGGGACATTTCCGGAGCGAATGGGTAGATTCGCTTCCAGCGGCACCGTTATGTACCCTGCCTGAAATTCCGCGTGCTGAAGTTATGCGTGCTGTTTGGAAAGGGGAATGTATCCAAGATCAGACCGAGGTTTTGGAAAAGTTGAAAGATGCTTTGATCCCTTTACTTAGAGAGATTCTGCCGGCAGAAACGGTTAAAAAAAGCAGTTTGAAGGGGAGTAAATCTTTATTCTCACGATTCAAAAAGCATAGTTAGCTCCCTTAATTAATTTGTAAATCGTTTCTCAAGTTATAACCAAACGACCCTAATTGTGTTATGATGAGTCATATTTCATTTAGTAGCAGATAGAGGGGGCAATACATATGGAACAACGATTTGCTAGAGAATCCAGATGTTTCAAGACGTCACGAATTTTTCCGACCGATGTAAATAATCATAACACGCTCTTTGGTGGAAAGCTGATGTCCTATATTGATGACATTGCATCGATTGCGGCACATAAACATTGCAGGAGGTCTGTCGTGACAGCCTCAACAGATTCTGTTGACTTTTTGTCACCCATACATACGTCAGACTCGGTTTGCTTGGAGTCATTCGTGACATGGACAGGCAAAAGCTCGATGGAGGTTTTCGTCAAAGTCGTAACAGAAGATTTGAAGACAGGGGCAAGAAAAATTGCTGCGACCTCTTTCCTGACATTCGTTGCACTCGATGACAACAAAGTTCCGGTTGAAGTTCCAGATGTGGTTCCAGAAACGGAAGAAGAGAAGAAGCTGCATGAATCGGCGCCACACCGAGCAGAAATGAGACGTCTACGAAGAGTTGAAAGTAAGAAGCTGGCCAGCTTCTTCACGATGAAATACCCTTGGGAATAAAAGGGATTGATTTTCTGTTAAAATGTGGTACAATTTGGATAAATTAAATCGGACAAGCGGAAGCACCGCTGATCGTGGAGATCATATCTCCTCAATCGGCGCGTGCTTTTTTTGTTTTCTCCGAATCGTGAAGGAGGCTGATGCATGAAGGTTGAGACGACCATTCGCATTGCCATTGTGCTCACCGTTATTAGCTTTGTCTTAATCGCTAGTGGCGTGTATGCCATGGTTTCATGACTTAAATAAGGAAAGGGAGGTAGGAATGAATAAAATTCAGCTTTACGTCTTAGATGATGACATCGTTTACGCAGAGCGACTTGCTGCCTTCATACGGTCTTCTGAGTTCGCAGAGAGAATACAGGTGAAGCTTTTTTCGAAATTAGAATTGGTCTTAGAGGTGCTTGAGAATCAGCAATTAGAAGGTGTTTTATTACTATCCGAGGCATATTACCCCTTTTTGATGAATCGGAGTACATCCTTATGCAAAATGATTTTGAGTGAAACGATTGCTAATTCCAAAGAAGCAGAGACGAAGATTCCGTTCTTATATCGTTTTCAATCGCTGCACCAATTAATATCGCACCTTCAGGCATTTTATACGGAAAAGCATAGATTTGATGTGGGTCCTGGGACGAAAAGAACTAGAGTTCTATCTGTGTACAGCAGCAGCGGGAATAGTGGAAAAACGATGACCGCCGTTCATTTGGCGAAGCAGTTGTCTTTTCGTGGGGACCAAGTTTTTTATCTTAGTATGGAGTTAGTTAGTTCAGCCTCTCAGTGGCTTCAGGGTGATTTAGGACGATTTTCACAGCTTCTATACTACATGAAAAGCACGCCTGACTTGTTGGGACCTAAGCTGCAGCTGCTCAAATCCCACGATTCTAGGCTGCGTATCGATTATCTGACTCCTAAAGATCAAATCAGGGAAATGCAAGAAATGAGCGGCGAGCATGTCCGTCTGCTTATTGAATCATTGATCTCGTTGAACGAGTATGACTTCATCATTGTTGATTTAGAAGCCACAGTGCATCCGAGAATTATAAAAAGTTTGGATGTCAGTAATTATATCATCTGGATTGTGAGGGACGATTTGATTGATTTATATAAAACAGAGGCACTCCAGAAGCAAATGGGTTCCATGCAGAATGTACATTTCGTAATCAATAAATATACGGGCAAGCAAACAAATGATTTCTCATGTTTGGGCAAGGAAATAACGTATAAGCTTCCATATATCCCCGAGTGGAAAGTGTTAAATACTCCAGAGCAGATCTGGCAATCTGGTTTATTTTCAGAACAGACGTATGACATGTTCACTGCTATAAATAAGGGAAAAGTACATTCTTCTTCGGATAGGGAAGGGGCTGCTGCTTCATGAATCATGATTTGTTTCTCACATTGAAGCAGCAGATTAAGGAGAAGATTGATCTTTCCAGCACGGTCAGCGATGTCACATTAATTGAGCTTATTGAGGAGTCCGTATTCAACGCAGCAGGAGAGCACGGTTGGACTTCAAGCGAGATGCAGGCTCTAGTAAAGCGAATTTTTGATTCATTTCGGGGCTTGGATATCCTTCAACCGCTGATCGATGATCCATCCGTGACAGAGATAATGGTCAATGGGCACGCGTGCATCTTTTTTGAAAGGAAGGGCGCCGTTGAACGATATCCGTATCCGTTGGAAAGTGCAGAGAAGCTAGAGGATCTCATTCAGATGATCGTTTCTAAAGTAAACCGGATAGTGAATCAAGCAACGCCAATTGTCGATGCGCGTCTGCCTGATGGGTCGAGGGTCAATATTGTACTTCCGCCGGCTTCCTTGAGTGGTCCTACCTTGACGATTCGTAAGTTCCCGGAAAAGCCCCTACTAATGGCGGATTTGATTGGTATGGGAAGTATTTCGGAGGAGGCAGCAGAAGTCCTGCGAGTGATGGTTGAATCAGGCTTTAATGTCTTTATTGGTGGCGGAACAGGTTCAGGGAAAACCACATTTCTAAATGCATTAAGTGCTTGGATTCCCCCGCACGAACGCATCATTACGATCGAAGATTCTGCTGAGCTTCAGATACAAACTGTACCTAATTTGGTGAGAATGGAAACCAGAAATGCCAATACCGAAGGGAAAGGAGAAATTACGATTAGAGAGCTTATTCGTTCTTCGCTGCGCATGCGTCCCAATCGAATTATTGTTGGGGAGGTCCGTGGTGCAGAGGCGTTAGATATGCTATCTGCGATGAATACTGGTCATGACGGAAGTTTAAGCACAGGGCATGCGAATACATCCGTGGATATGCTCAGCCGATTAGAGACGATGGTGCTCAGTGGAGCCCCACTTCCAGTAGACGTCATTCGTAAGCAAATTGCCTTAGCGCTGGATGTTATGGTTCATGTAAGTAGAATTCGTGATCGTACCCGTAGAGTCACAGAAATTCATGAGGTGTTAGGTGTGAAGGATGGTGAGGTCCAGCTGCACCCACTATTCATATTTAATGAAAAAGGGGAAACGGTGGATCGAAAGGTAATTGGTGAGCTCGCATATACCGGAAACAGGCTGCATAACATGCACAAAATTCGAATGGCCGGCAAGAAGCTGCCAGATTGGTTTACACATGTTCAGGAAGAGCGTGATGCAGGATGAAGATTGTTTTGCTTCTCCTCATTTGTGGAGCTTTCAGCTGGTTTTTTCTTTTGTATTTGGAACGAAGAAAAGGATCATCTAAGAGAGCTGAATCTCAGCCCATCCAGCAACCATCTACGATTAACCATTTGATTGATTATAATCACTATCAGTTAACCTCCAAGGAAAAAGTAAATGCTATCCTGATGCTTGCCTTACCAGCGTTCATTGTAGGTTACATTTTCTACAAAAGTTTCGTACTTGCAGCGGCATTGGCTGCGATAGGCTTCGCATTTCCCCGTATACGTAAGCAGCAATTAATTCAATTACGTAAAAACAAACTGTATGTACAGTTTAAACAAGCACTAAGCTGCCTATCCTCCTCCATGACGGTTGGAAAGTCGATTGAAACAGCGTTTAGAGAGGCATTAGAAGATCTGAAAATGCTGTATCCAGATCCCGCTTGCCTGATTGTCGTTGAATTTAGTATTATCTGCCGAAAAGTAGAGAATGGGGAGCCCATTGAAGCTGCTCTGAAAAATTTAGCGGATCGCAGTCATTTAGAAGATGTAAGAAGTTTCACAGACGTTTTCTTAACTTGTAAGCGGACGGGTGGCAATTTGGTGGAGGTCATGAAACGAACTGCTACGGTGATTGGCGAAAAGCTTGAAATTTCACAGGATATATCCGTAATGATCGCACAGAAACGTTTTGAATCTAGGGTGCTGCTCTTTGCCCCGATCGTCATTGTTGCCGTGCTTGCATTCTCTTCACCGGAGTACATGATTCCTCTTTACACAGGCGGCGGTGTAATTATCATGTCTGCAAGCCTGTTGCTGCTTGGTGCTTGCTATGTACTCACTCAAAAAATCATGAATATCAAGGTGTAGCATGTGGAACACAATAGTGTTTATTACTCTGATTGCCGGTTGTATCCTGTTATTCCTATGGGGGCGAGTGCAATATGCTGAGATTATCAAAGCTCACCCGTATCCGTTCCAAATGAAGCTGCTGTTGCCTTACAGCTATTTACTCATAGACAAGCTTAATTTGATGGAAAAATTACCCGATTTTACGGCAAAAGTACATCATAAATTAATCACACTTCATGGGAGAAGCTTCGCTGCGCATGGAAGTAAATGGTTTCTCGCTGAGCTTATCTCAGGATCGACCTTATGCTTATTAATCCTAATTCTGTTATCCGTTCTGGCCGGAGGAGATAGTTCTCTGTTCGGGTTTGGTTTGCTAGCTACTGCCATTATTCCCTTGATCATGGTACGTGATTTAGATGCGAAAATCCGCAAGAAACAGCAGCTGATGATCCTTGAATTGCCTGAAATATTGAGTACAATCGTGCTGCTCGTAAACGCAGGAGAGACCGTAAATCGGGCATGGATACGCTGTGTAGAGGCCCGACCGCACAAAGCACAAACACCATTGTATAAAGAACTGGCACAAGCCGTTCATGAGTTGGAGATGAATGTGTCCTTTGCAAAAGTAATGGAGGATTTTAGCAAACGCTGCGCACTTCATGAAGTGTCATTGTTTACTTCTACACTTCTGCTGAACTATAAGCGAGGTGGTGATCAAGGAAAATAAAGATCGTTAGTGGAAAATAAAGTGTGTTACTGGAAAATAGAGTTCGTTAGTGAATTTTACAAATGTAAACAGAATAAATTTGTAGAGAATACTAAAGAGGTCGTAGAAGACAAGATAAGATGCAATGAATGGAAATTGTGCTTGATAAGGGATTTTTCTCGTTGGATTGATATTGATTTTTCAATTTCTTAATGAATGTTAGACAGCCATAAAAAATTGATGAAGGAAAAATAGTTAAGGGCTCCATCGTAGCTAAATACAAATAAAAATCTTTATAAATATAACAACAAAGGAAGCACTTCAAAAGGAGGTGCTTCCTTTGTTGTTATATAATAGTTGCTATTTACATTGCATATATCTCACATTGCTGCCACATTTAAAAATCAAGAATCTTAAAACTTTCACTAAATTAAAATTTACAATTAGAAAAGAAATAAGAATGCAAATAATTCTCTGATCGAATGGGGAGCGAGAAGCAAACTCATTTAAGTAATCAATTGCCACTTAATCTTGAGGGAATTTATGAATTCTTAAAAATTTTTCAACTGTAAATACTCTAGCGCCATTGCAATTTAGCGGGTCTTCATCCAACATCTGAACTTTGATCTAACTAAATACTTTCTTTCAACATCGAGTACTTTTCTAACCATATTTATCTCACTAATCTTCAAAAAAACAGGGAGTAGCAGCCGCGGCAAACTACTCCCTGATCATTATAAACTTGTTTTCGTTAGCTGAACGACCAACTGCCAGGCATTACATCTTCCGTCATTCATAGCTTTCTTAGTTACTTCGTTTTTCGTATGATTGATCGATCTTTGGAGGTTTATACAATATTTTTTACAGACTCTGACTTATTAAATGGTGCAACATTTTTCTGATGTCTTATCAATATTTTTTTTACATGTATCTCTGTAGTTCTTAGGATTCGAGCAGTTTCTTTATAACTTTTTACATTCGAATAGACTTGAAATAAAAGGCTAATCCAAGCGAAAGAATTTCTTTCGGGTATCTGTATTTTTTTATCTAGTAAACGATTCCTTTTGTTAACTTTTTGAGCTTGTTGAATTTTCAACTCATATAACTTAAATATTTCCTCTTCTTTCCTTTCCCAAAGCCATCCTTTATCCTTTACATGAAATCCGTCCATATTTTGTAAGGTTTCTCTGTTGCATTTTCTTGTATAGGTATATCCACAATTTTCACATTTGAATGTTCCGTAAATTACATCTCTGAAACTATATCTTTGACAAACTACTATTGACTTCTGTTTATTTTTTGAACATAACTCATTAAGACATTCCCAAGGACCTCGGCTAAAAGGGATAAAAGGTTCCGTATCTATAATTTTTTTGTTTAGGAAATTACTCACTGAACCTGAAAAATAAATCATCAGTAAAATATGAATCAATATATTGTAATGATTACCTTGAAGATTCAAATAGATTTGTGCAAACTTTCTATGTATTTGATTAATTTTTATCCCTAAAACTTCTAGATTTTCAATTGAGAAAGAGTCTAAAAAATCTTTTATAAGACTTTTATTTTTTTGCATTAATCCATTTGGTGAAAAATACCCTTTTTTTAAGGCATGCTCTAAATATCTTTGTCTAATCAATTCAATATATATATTTTTTTCATTATGGATAATAAATTTTGTATCATCTGCCACTTGATGTATCAACTTCTCTAAGGTACTAGTGTATAAACTATGTTTTGCGAATGACGGCAGATAATGTTTATTACTACAATAAGGTGTTCCTAACAGTCTTCTATTATGATATAAAAATGGTTGTTGGCACATTGGACACGATGATATTAGATATGTATGGTGATTAGGGCAAACTAGAACAAATTTATATTGGTGAATTCTATGTACGTAAGACTCGCCGAACTTCTCATAATCTTCTAAGAGACAAATGGGGCAATATCGAACTTGATTTGAAATCATATGCTTGAGTTGATCGCTACCAATTACAATCCTTCCTTTTGTCATACCAATATCTTCAATAATGTTGTGAAATTCATTATCTGTATAAAATGGTTTCATTAAAGGTAAATAAGAATGTTCTTTGACTATTCTATCTAAAGAATAAGAGTGTTTACCTGGTATATTATTTAATAAAGTCAATAGGTTTTTAGGAAGAATAAATCTATTCCTCACCGTTTTAACTTGGAATAACTTATACATGATTTCCATCATATAAGGGTTACCGGATAACTTAAAATACCGGTAGACAATACTTCCAAAATCCTCATCAGGATAGGCGTTCGGGAAAAAATTAAGCAACAGACATCTACCTCCATTCTAAATTAGATCTCTTTTCACAACGTTACCTGTCAAATTAGAAAATCCATTTTTATTTATAATTTTCATTAATGAAATGTGTGGAAATCAATTTAACCCCCTAACTAATTGCTCTATTTTTTTGTCTGTGAATCTATAAAACTAGTAATTTCCAAAATCAAGAAAATTATACTTTGGATTTTTGGTCAATTAATGAAAGTAATAACATATTTCTGTTTAATAATATTTACCAAGATTTTAGCCGTGTATATACATTATTTTGCATTTTCAATGACTAGACAAATCGATGAATGTGAATTTCATTAGAGGGGACTCTTCTAAATAATGGGCGGTAGAGTTGAATAAAACACAACAGAAATATGGTTATCATGGTGTAAGATTCCAATCATCTCTGATAAAGGAGGTAACTCATGAAACTATTTGAGATATATCGATTGTTCAAAAGAACTACTGGATAGTGAAAGTATTAACGAAATACTACATTATTTTAGTCATGGTGAATATGAAATGGTATATGAAGGTTTGAAAATTGAACTTACAAATATCGGAGTATACCCTTCTGATTTTCGTTTTCAAGAATGGAAAGAACTTGGAGTGCATTATAGCCTTGACAAGGAGTCAGTAATTAATAATCTTATCTGGGAAAAGTTTATAAATTGGGGTAAATCATATTAACTTTTAAAATATTCTGTTAACAGAAAACTATAGTTTAGGAGCAACATTGAGTAGCTCCTTTTTAGATATAATTGAAGTAACGGGCAGGTTAGTTTCAACCTCCTAAGTAAGAATGGGCTATAGAAAAAAAGTCTTTATATTCCAAATAAAGGGAAAGACAAATTTGATAAAGAATATAATATTCTTATGGCAAAATCCCTTAAAGTCTGAGCTAATCAAATGAAGTGAAATGGAGATGAAGTGAATATGAACATATATCATGCGGTCCCAAATAATATGATTGGTAAAAAGTTAAAGTCTTTGAATGTTTTAAAAAAAACAAATCCAGAACTCTACGAACAGTACATAACCAAATACAAACCTAACAGACTAATCCTCTTGGAAAGAATGGTTCCTAAATTAAACTGTTTATGGAATGATGTAATTCATTTTCTCCCAATACACCCCACTTTAGTTTACAAAGGGTTAGTTGAGTCAGGTGGAAAACCTGAATTTACATCAAATCGTTTATTTTATAAGATACCGGTTGCAAAAGTTGATGAGGAGGCAACCATTGCTATTTATAAATATAGTAAAGAAAAATTCAAAGGAATATTTAATGAAATCGACAATTCCGAAATACAATTGTTAGACATCCATAGATATAGAGAACTTGATAGCTTACCGGAAGTAACTGTTGACTATTATAGAGAGCAACTAAGTTTAGGAAATAAATTTGGTTTATATCATTTTGTTCCTCATATTTTTATTAGAGGAGAAGTTGATATTGAAAATGTAGAGATAATTGATTGGAGTGAGAACTCTGATATAGCAATAGGTCTAGATTGAAGTAACGAGAGAACTATAGCTCAATCATGACATAATGCAGCTGGCACACGATCGACTGCCGTTGTCCGTTGAAGTAACTGGCAGTTTAGCACGGAGGAAAATGATAATTGTTATCTGGTATTCCTAAAAAAAGGGATTTACAGTTCGTTCCAAGAATATTTTAAGTACATCAGTGTTCTAGCTTATGTTCCAGCTATATTGTACTTTGGAGGAGGCTACGACCCATGTTTAAAGATTTTTTTCAAAAAAAACCTAAGAAGTATGCAACTTTAAGCCCCAGTAATGTCAGAGAAAAACCGAAACGCGAGATACCAGAAGGATTAATGGGTAAATGTAAAAAATGTAATGCCATACAATTTAATATAGAATTAGAAAAAAATCTGAGCGTTTGTGTAACTTGTGGGTATCATTTTGCAATGAATGCGAGAGAAAGAGCTCAGATTACTTTGGACGAAGGGCGACTATTCGAATATGATAGTGACATGATTTCTGAAAACCCACTAGAATTTGAAGGATATATTGAGAAGTTACAAAGAGAAACAAAAAAGTCGAGTTTATCTGAGGCTGTCATTACAGGTGAAGGTACGATTGGAGGACTACCAGTTGTAATCGCTATCATGAGTTTTGATTTTTTTACAGGCAGCATGGGTTCAGTAGTGGGTGAAAAAATAACTAGAGCAATAGAAAAAGCAACTCAGAAAAAGTACCCGCTAATAATATTTTCAACTGCATCCGGTGCCAGAATGCAAGAAAGTATCTTGAGTTTGATGCAAATGGCAAAAACAAGCGCTGCAATAGCAAAATTCAGTGAGCAAGGTGGATTCTATATTTCCATATTGACAAATCCAACTTTAGGTGGAGTTACAGCGAGTTTCGCTAGTCTTGGGGATATTATATTAGCAGAACCTGAAACAATTATTGGTTTCGCGGGTCGAATCGTTATTGAACAAACTATTCGTCAAAAATTACCACAAGAGTTCCAAACAGCAGAATTCAACTTACAGCATGGTCAAGTAGATAAAGTAGTTCATAGAAAAGACATGAAACAAACCCTGATAAAATTACTAGATATGCATAAAGATACTTCATACATCAACATCGTTAGAGAAGAAGTTACGATGAGGTAAAAGTATAGGTCATTCCGCTAACGCAGAACGATAGTTGAATAACACAAAGGAGAAATTGATTGATAACATCATAAAAGCGAGGACCCCGTGAATTATATCGCAGAGTCCTCTTATAGTGGGAAGCGGTTTATTTCAAAAATGCACTGTCCCAGATTGCTAAGGAAGCAGAACCGTCGATTAAGGATAATACTCTAAATGTACTCAATATCTTCTCTATCTTCTGTTCGATCATACCTTATCCAGCACATTTTCTCGATATCAAGTAATGTTTTAAATCTATCGATTGCGTCATACTCTCCATTTAAATAAGTATCAGCTATCAATAGTTTTCGTAACTCATCTATGATTTCACCTTCTAGCTCAAAAAATTTAAAATCATCAACATTCACAGATTCAAAGTGTTTCCTTACTTCGATTTCTAAGAATGACGGGTCCTGAAGTTGCGATTGAATTTCGTCTAAAACTTTCTTTCCTTCCTCTGTGTTATACAAAAACGTTGTTATTCTTTTAATATCTGGATATCGATCTGAAGCAATATCAAATAGAAGTTCACTTTCTAGTTCATAAGAAAAGTGAAATGTGGATAATACGTCACCTCCATTTAATATCTCATAACCCCAGCAATGATCTTCAAGGTTATAAAAATAAAGTATAGGACAGTGTTTTGAAATTTCTTCGGCTAGATCAGACGATCTTTGTTCACCGTCATTTTCAGTGAAAAAAGCGAGCCATTCTTCATTGAGCTGCATAATAGGAGTTCCAGAGGGAAGGTTCTCACATATAATTGATCTATTTACAGTGCGAACTATATTACCAAAAGTAAACTCACTCATAATATGTCCCTGCCTTAAATTGTAATTTATTTATATTTATATTTTACCTTATACTAATTTTTTTTTGATCACAACAATTTTTTATTGCACTACCCTGGAAGTTGCCAGTCACGAATTAAATTCACATTATTTTGTGGTGTTCTGTGAAGGGAAATGGATAGCTAACGAGTAGTTACGATGAAGGATCTTACTTGGTGGAGCATCTCCACTTTTGGTTCATTAAAGTAACGGGCAGATTAGTTCCAAAATGTGGTAATATGGACGGAGAGGATTAGGGGGAGCATTTAAACTTGAGATTAATTAAATTATCACTTTAAGTGGATTAACCGGAAACTATAGCAAGATTACCATAACGAGAGGCAGCCGGCCATTCAAGCTGGCCTTCTTGTTATAGGACAATAGTAAATTTGTAAATCAAGAGGTAGATATTATGCAGGTAAGTATTATCCGATTGTTGTTGGTATTCCTCTCGTTAACCTTACCAACCATGTTAATTTTATATCTGTTGTTAAAATTCTATCCATACACCGGTCTTGGAAGAATCATAACCCTACCATTCACAATAATATTTAATGGGGTAATTATTATTATGGGCACGACTTGGATTGCTACATTAAAATATCCACATTTCATGCTGAAATGGATAATAGTATCGTTATTAACAGTATTCGTTGCCTTGATATCTTACCCCCAAGATTACGGTCCGCACGTCATAATAAAAATATGGAGTGATTTAAAGTGAATCAAGCTTTTAGTGTTGGATTTCATATTGATGGGCGAAATCGATGTTAATTATGGCTTAGGAGATCTGTATCAGAAAGATATATCACGGTAAACAGCCGTTTCTTCAAGAGGGAAAAAACATCAAATACATCTGCCTATGACGGTTCAAGCAACGGGGCAAACGTAAGGAGAAGTATGGATTCAAGATTTCAGCAATTAGCCGATTATGTTTATGATGTGCAACATCGAATAGGAGCGACAGCGGCAGCGCTATATATCCTGCAGAACAACCGAATTGTGCACGAATCCTATTCAGGCAAGCATGATGAAGACGAGCGTTCGCGCAGTGTTGACGCATATACGCAATTTAATGTGGGCTCTGTACGAAAAACCTATCTTGCACTAGCCATCAGCCTGCTTATAGAACAGGGGAGGATCGGGAGCGTAGACGATCCGGTATCTCGGTATCTTGACAAGTTACCTGAGTGCACACATGACGTGGCGCTCCGCCACCTCTTGACGCATACACATGGACTTATGGAACGACAAGGAAAACTTATTCAAGAGTTTACTGCTGGCAGTGGTTGGGCATATCGTAATGTCGGCATTGCAATGTTATTTGAAATCGTATTCCGACTTACCGGGATGACATTGAGTGAATTCTTGACTAAAGCCGTTTTCGAGCCTTATGGCTTGCGTGAAACAGGTTGGCGTAACACCCAAAACGAACAACTGATATACAATTATTACTCGCATCCAAATAACTGGGTCGGTCCAAACGACAGCACAGCTGGAGACCAAAGTAACCTTTTTGTCAGCGCACGCGACCTAGCAAAGTGGGGACATCTTCATCTTCGCTGGGGAGCTGGATGGGACGGCAGGCAAGTACTTCCACATAGCGTATTTGAGCGTGTAACGGCTCTCCAAACGCCTGAGGGAGTTCCGTCTCAGCAGCCACGTAACGGTTATATTTGGTGGCTGCAGCACGGCACGCCGCTAAACCAAATTGGTAAGCTCGTGCCTGTTGGCTCGTATCAAGCACTCGGTATTACGGGATGCGCCGTGTTGGTCATTCCGGACTATAATGTGGTAGCAGTACGTATGTATAACCAGCTTATTAATCCTGTGGATTACGATTATCTCGAAGACATCCGGACATTCGGCAACTTGGTATCAGATGCTACCCATCTATCTTAAGCATTAAACTAAACGGTGAACTATAACTCAATAAGCAACAAGTGAAGGCTGCCGAAATCAATTGATCGGCAGCCTTCTCAGCTAAAGGGCAGGATTGCTCAGCAACAAGAGGAAATATAAGGTTAGTCACGAATGTATTGGTGAGAATAAATTACCGAATCTTGGAGGTTAATTTAGGGAAATGTGGAGCGACATTCAATATTTGAACTACGGAACAATGAAGCAAATCGAAGCCTTTCATGTACTAACGAAACTCAATGTGTTTGACGATCTACAAACTTATAAACCATTGTTGATTGGCACAATACCGATAGATATAGATATTAGCGGAAGCGATTTGGATATCATCTGTGAAGTTCTAGAACCTGATGAATTCATTGGGCGTTTGACAACTCTTTACTCCATGAAAGACTGCTTTACTTTGCGGAAAACAAGAATAAGAGAGATCCCTTCAGTCGTCTGTAATTTCAATTTCAATGGGTTACCGATTGAGATTTTTGGTCAACCAATATCAGTCTTCCAACAAAACGGTTATTTACATATGGAAATAGAGAAAAGGCTCTTGAAGATAGCGGGGGAGCAAGCGAAAGATGGAATCCGTAAATTAAAAAAACAAGGTATGAAAACCGAGCCTGCATTTTGCGAATATTTTCAGTTAGAGGGGGAGCCATATACCAAGTTAATTAGTCTTGGTGAGCTATCTGATTTTGAACTGAAACGCATGATAAAAATTTAAACTTTATAGCAAAATCGTTCCGTTATTAGGATTGTTTGAACTCTTACGAGAAACGCTAACATCATAAGAACTACTTCAAAAGCACCTTACAAAATCATTAACACTTTTTTTCTGTGAAAAGGCAAATCTACATAATCGAGGATGAAAACCATGTACAAAGCAATTATTTTTGATTTAGACAATACGTTATTAAATTTTAGTCTTTGTGAAACTGAATCAATGAGAAGAACCTGTAATGACCATAATCTTTTTATTGATGACGTTATCGGATGGGACTTGTTTTGGAAATCTTTTTCGGAACATAATTTTCGTCATTGGATGGATTTTGTAAATGGTGGTCAAGTAAAAACAATAGGTGATGTTTTGAGATTTTCATTCAGAGACACTCTGAATCAAGAGGAGTTATTTCACAGTAAATTATCAGACACTTATTGGGGTTATTTTTGTAATACCTGCATTTTTGAAGATGGAGCAGAACAAATACTGTCTATTTTTAAAGATAAATATCAACTAGGTATTATTACAAATGGAATAAGTGAATCTCAAAGAAAGAGGCTAAAAGCTGGAAAGATAGATGAAATGTTTAAATCCATTGTAATATCTGATGAAGTAGGGTTAAGGAAACCTAGAAGAGAAATTTTTGAAATTGCATTAAATGACCTTGAATTAAGTAACAATGAAGTCCTATTTGTTGGGGATTCTTTACAAGATGACTATCATGGTGCTATGAACTCAGGAATCGATTTTTGTTTTTACAACCGCCAAAGTATAGAGGTATCTAAAGACATTAATACCAAATATAATATCAGAAATCTTTTAGATCTTGTGAATGTTTTGGGTTTGAAGGACATTATAGAACCATAATCACCTATCAGATATTCGGATGCTCATCCCGCTTTTTATAATTTTTATTGCTTATTGAGCTAACGAGAAACGATAGTTCAACACCAAAACGGCAGCCGCGGGGCAGCCGTCATTGCGCTAACGGGCAGCAGGATAATGGAACAAATTGTTTGTATTCCTGGTATTCATAACATGTTAATTTAAGGATAGGACAGTAAAGAACGTATGGGGTGAATAGTGTTGGGTAAGTTTTTGGTCATTATTTCCACCTTTGTCTTCTTGTTGTCAGGATGCTCAGGAGATGCAAAGCTTGACGAGCAAAACGTAAAGGAGCCCCCGATTGGGTCGAAGGCGGAAGTGGCTGAAGGGGATTTCGTCTACCGCCTCGTGTCCGAGAAGTCGGTATACGCCGAAGGCGAGAAAGTGGAGGTCTACGCGGAGCTGGAATACGTGGGAGACGAGCCAGAAATCAAAATCGCCCATGCCACCTCGCCGTTCTATTTCCCGACGAAAGAGAAAACGAGAAACTTCGATATCCGCTACGGTATGCGACAGCCTGCACGCATGACGATCCTAAAAAAGGGACTGCCGCTGAGAGAGAGATTTGCGCCCCGTGGCGGATATAGCCCGGAAGATCCGAAAGAATACGTCGATTTCATCAAAGCTGTGTGGGAGTCATCAAAAAAAGACACGCTGCTTTGGGGGGACTACCAGGTATCTGGATCGGCTAATTTCGATCCGTTAAACGACTCGATGGTGAGCCAAGAAAGTCTTCGCTTGAACGCAGAGATCGAGTTCCTCGTGGAAAAGCCTAAAAATAACGAATGACAAAAAAGTGATAAGCATTATACGGGGAACGATAGCTCAATAAAACAGTGGTAGTCGAAATCCTGCGAATGAGTGAGTATATGCGAGATAAACCCTTAAAACCGAGGGACGGGCAGATTTGGTAATGCGTAACAGGTTATTTTTTGGTAGCATTAATTTATGGTTGTTTTGTATGATAGAAATAAACCAAAGGGTGATGTTATGAAACCAATTATGATTGATTTTTCAGATGAGTTTCATACTGAACGATTAGTAATTAGAATGCCAAAACATGGGGATGGTAAGGTTGTTTTTGCAGCCGTTAATGCTTCGATAGATGAGTTGAAACCTTGGTTAAAGTTTGCTCAAAATGAACAAACCGAATATGATATTGAACTTGCAGTTAGAGAGGCACATGTAAGATTTTTAAGTCGTGAAAATCTAAGATTCCTTGTCTTTTTGAAAGAAACGGGGCAATTTGTTGCTACATCAAGCTTACATAACATAGATTGGGATGTACGGAAATTTGAAATTGGATATTGGATAAATACACTTTTTAGTTGCAATGGGTATATGACTGAAGCAGTTGAAGGTATTTGTAATTTTGCTTTTAGTCAGTTGAATGCCCGAAGATTGGAAATACGTTGCGATACTAAAAATACTAGAAGTAAGTTAATACCTGAACGATTACAATTTGAACTTGAGGGTATTATCAAGAACGAAGATTTATCGGTTGATGGAAGCGAATTGAGGGACACATACATTTTTGCAAAGATACAACGATGACATGTTTTATTAAACTATCGGTGAACGATAGTTCAACACCAATACGGCTGCAGCGGGGCAGCCGTCATTGCGCTAACGAGCAGTATAACGCAACTATAATAAGAGTTATAGCGTCTATTTTAAACCTTTACGCAATATATTCATCTGATAGTAGCTAGCAGTTGGGGGAATCATGAAAAAATTAATCAGACCTTTTTTTATGCCTAAAAAACACAAAATAAATTTTTTGAATCTAAATAGTTTAGTTATACTAACCACCTTAATATTGTGGATTAAGAATAGTGTTATTTTTCAATTCGATGTTGGATTTCCAATATTCCCCTATATTTTTTTGAGCCTATTCTGTTTAGTTGTATCCTTTTTCGGTTTTCATGGATATTTGGTAACTTACTATTTTGGTATAGTTTGTTTCCTTTGGTATTTATATTATTTATGGGAAACAGACAGCATAGAAGCTTTTATCATGACGCTTTATCTGTACCCTGTTTTATTACCACCTTTCCCACTTTTTACAGTAATCCTTGCTATTTTTATTGATAACTTATTGAAATTTAAAAAATCAAAATAGAAAAATAGGATTTTTACAAGCGTCAATCTAATAAGACTTCGTTAAACTCCCTCGGGAGACGTTAGTTAAACGAAACTAAGAGAACGTGATGGAGGAGATCGGCGAATGAACAGTTTTACAGTACACGGTACGTTAGAAGATCGTAGCGTTTCCGTATCGTGGACAGAAGACGGCGAGCTCACTGGTGACGCCGAAGCGATCGAAGCGGTAGTACGGATTGCGGCATTTTACGCCGGCCAAACGATCGAGGTAACGCCGACTGGTCCATTTATTACCGGAGACCACTTAGCACAGAGTCACGGCGCGCTTTATCTGATAAATGAGACCCTCGACGAGATCGAGGAGATAACCGGTGATAACCCAGCGGATGATTGGGAACCGGGGCGTGTGTATTGATGAAATTCCATGTAGAGGGCACGTTCAAAAGGCGTGCATTGAGACTTAGCGATACTTATTTACAGTGTGTTCAACGAAAAATGGGGGTTAAATTAGATCAACTTGATTGCTTAAAGCAGGCATTTAAAATGACTGAATACGGAAAATAAATGCAACAATCGATTAAGCTAACGGATAACGAGAGTAAAGAAGTTCTATCCACGAGAGAGGGGAATGCTTATTGCTGCAGAGATACATTAGATCAGACCAGGATCAATTGGAGGATTTTATGAAAACTATGTATGTTTCCAGAGGATATGTCTTTGATCCTGAAGGGTCGCATTCAGATATTAGAAGTATTGAACTGCTATATTTTGAGACGGGAGGCGGGTTCTGGTTATTGAAGGAAGAACAGAGCGTTATTGGGACTATTGGTTTAAAGGGTATTGATTCTGAAAACAGAATTGGTGAAATAAAGAGGTTCTTCGTCTTACCTGAATATCAAGATAAGAGTTACGGCAAAAGCATGATGAGCCAAATAATAGAATTTGCAAGACAAGCTGGATTAAAAAAGCTGAGGTTGGACACTGAGAAACAATCTTATAAAGCGATGTCAGTGTTTCGAAGTTTTGGCTTTTATGAGATACCAAAATACAATGATAATGATATTGCTGAAATATTTATGGAATTATCCATTGTGTCATAACGAATTCAATCAATATACGTTCAGCTAACGGAAACGATAGTGGAATGATTATGACAGGAGCAGACGCAATGGCACCTGTTCCTTGCCGTTGAAATAACTGTCATTGTAGTTGGTAGGGTTTCCTCAAATCGTGTAGAATTTTTCATAAGTCTCTGCATTCTGGATGTCTGTTTTTAATATAGAAAAACAAGATACTCGAGAGGAGCTTCACGATGCAAATAACCGAAGTTCGAGAATATATCCCTCAGTTGCGAAAAGCGACGGCTGTTTTAAAGATTCATAAAGGCTTCTCTTATGACGGGAAATACCTAGTTTACGAAGGTGATGACAAACCGGCTTATGTGCTTCGCACTGCAACGTTTAAGCAGACCGAACGCAAACGCCGGGAGTTTGAGGCGGTAGGTCGTATACACGGCCTTGGTGTCCGAACCTCTGAGCCCATTGCATTCGGCACGGTCGAAGCGCTTGATTTATGTTACATAGTTTTACGCTATGTTGAAGGGGAGGACGCTTCCGAAAGGCTACCGCTTATGTCGGCTGACGAACAGTACAGCGTGGGCGTTGAAGCTGGGCGGGAGCTGCTTATGATGCATGAAGTGGAAGCCCCTGGGGACTTGGAAGCATGGTCAATGCGAAGAATTGCGAAGCACAACCGTCAATTTGCGGAATATTGCCTCTGTGAGGTTAAGCTGCCTGAGGAGGATGTTATTGTTGCTTTTATTGAAGGGCAATTGCCGCTGGTAGAAGGTCGCCCGAACCGGTTTCAGCACGATGACTTTCATCCTGGAAATCTGCTCGTGCATGGTAGCACTTATGCGGCGGCGATTGATTTCAATCGTTACGACTGGGGAGACCCGTATCATGATTTTCTTAAAATTGCATACTTCAGCCGCGAAATTAGCATTCCGTTCTCGATCGGGCAAATCGACGGGTATTTTGATGGAAAGATTCCGGAAAATTTTTGGAACCTGTATGCGCTATATTCGGCGCTGATTATGTTCGGGACGATCACTTGGACGCTCCAAGTCGTGCCGGCACAACTCGATTCAATGATGGCCCGCATTCGTACGGTACTGAACGATCACCAGAATTTCGAAAGCGTCATACCGATTTGGTACAAAAACTAGTAAAGACACTTATTTAAGTATGAGGGAGAGTTGGCTGTTAAACTATCGGAAACGATAGTTAAACATAAAGGGTTCCACATATTAGTCATACATAATATGTAGAACCCTTTTTTTTATTTGATTTTCTTAAGTTTAGGTCTTTTCAGTCTACTTTATTTTCCTTGAACATAATGATGATATAGCCGTTCGCATTCTACGAGTTCAAATTACCAAATTGAAGTGTCTACGGCAAACGCTGGCGCATCGAAGTTTTCTTCCGGGTCGCTAAGCAGGAACTCGGCTTTGAGTCTTGCCATTCCAAATCCGAGGCACACCAGCATGCACATATGGAATTACTTTTTGCAACCGAAACCCTTCTTACCTATGCGTTATGGCAATTAAACAACAAAAAAACATAGTGATGATGAAGGCTACACCCACGGCGAAATGGTTCGTGGCCTCTTCCACACTCGTTGTCAGGTCCGTCGCAGAAACCGCAAAGGGTCTGAACGAATCTTCATCGATTTTGACATAGAAGCACGCCGCTTTGCAAGTCTTATTTCGGATTACTGGCCTCCCCAACTTTTCATGACGTGATGGCCGGTTTACTCAAACATAGATTCTCACAAATACCAATTAATCTCGCGAACTGCATAAGTCCTGTGAGTTTTTCAAGTCTCTCAATTATATGTGATATTTACACCTATGTTACAAGAAGTTAATATTTAGACAACAAAGTTAGTTTATTCTATAAAAGTAGTTTAATAGATAACTAATACCTAATAAGAAACTAACGATCCTTAAATATGTATCTAAAAAACCCCTTCAGTGAAGAAGTGAAGAAACTGAAGGGGTTTTTTAGATACAATTAATTAAATATAAAATGTAACAAGTACATTATCTTTTTTTCGAACATATCCACCTAAGTAGTCGTGGGCTTTAAATATGTAGCATCATACGGGGCAAATCATCTATGCAGCAAAAATGAGAAAGGGACAGCTTGTATGGCAATACGATTAGGGATAAAAACTTGATATAATTGACCAGTGGTTAAATAGTCATTGATCCCCAAGGACTATTTAATTTGAAAGGATAAGCATGCCAGTAAGCAAACTAACGGCGTTTATGTTGATACGGATCGATTCCAGTAGAATTTAATTTTATGAATGTCGAAATCAATGTGAAAAGTCACAAAACAGATGAGTGGAAATCAATGCTATATTTCTGAAAAATCAAAACTATCGCTCTATATGATATACATTTTTTATAGTCTAATATTAGGTTGAAAGGCTGATTGCTATAAAAAATACGGAGGTTGGCAAATGAGAACAAAGGTAACAAAGCGAATTACAGTATTAACTCTCATCTTTATAGTAATCCTGTCTCTATTTAGTAGTTTGGCTTCTGCCTCGCCTGAAAAGTCAGTAAAGGCAGAAGGGAAAACAATTGTATCGCTCGTTTTAGCTGCACCTAGAATTACATTCATAGATGAAGGGGAAGAGCGTCCTATCGCTTTGAAAGCACTTTATAGCGATGGTTCGATGGAAGACGTAACTAATTTAGCTAAATGGGAATCAAGAGATCCGTCGATTGCAAAGGTTGAAAATGGCGTATTAAAAGGGATATCACCAGGTGATGTTTCATTGAGAG
This sequence comes from Paenibacillus sp. V4I9, assembly GCF_030817295.1. Lineage (NCBI taxonomy): Bacteria > Bacillati > Bacillota > Bacilli > Caryophanales > Paenibacillaceae > Paenibacillus > Paenibacillus sp. V4I9. Next base: position 3,931,996 of record NZ_JAUSZE010000001.1, on the reverse strand, counting down.
TAACCTACTCAACTTTCCCACAGATAAACTTCTTTGCTTCTATAAGAGATGTTCCAGAAAATGTAACGGCGCTTCTACTTTCGGCTGGCAAGTTGAGGTTAGAAACCTCTGATAAGCCGGTTCAAGTATTTGCCTTTACAAGGGACCCCGAGAGTAGACAGGTTACTTCTTTAGGAAGTTGGACAACGACAGATCGTAATGTTGCTACAGTTAGTAAAGATGGTCTGATTACCCCAGTTGGAATAGGCCAAGCATATATATATTTTAAATACGATAAATTGGTTGATGCTGTACTTGTTAATGTTGTTAAGCCGGAGAAGCTTGTAATTGATGAACCTGCTGTTGAAATTTTGCCAGGTGCAAATTGGCCGATTCAATTAACCGAAGTATTCAATAACGGAGAGTCAGAGAATGTAAATCCAAGTGAAGTGAAGTGGACTGTCGAAGATAGCAGCATTGCAACGGTAACGGATTCAGGATTAATCATAGGAGGTAAGACAGGTAAAACAATTGTGACAGCTTCCTATCGATCAGATGTTCTTCCTCCAGTTAAAATTGAGGTTACTGTCACCAATAAGCTTACTACTCCAAGAGTTATTGGTTTGGCTGCTTCTCCATCAAACCTCTCCATAGGTGTAGGTGATGAAGCGCCAATTGCAATAACAGCGATTTACAGTGATGGGAGCACGGAGGATGTCACAGCTTCCGTTCAATTGTACTCCGACAATTTCTACGTAGCTTCAGTTCAGCAAAATTTTGGTGGTACATCAAAGGTTATTGGTCAATTGAGTGGCGCAACCGTTTTGCATGCTATCTATGCTAATGGTCGTCACACTGTAGATATCCCGGTGGCTGTCGCGGATAAAGACGGTCAGAAGAAGGCTCCAACCCCTGAATCGATTTCTGTTACACCAAATATAAAAAATATGGTGGTACATCAACAGCAGCAATTGGAGGTAAAAGCGAGCTATACGGACAAATCTGTTGTAAATTCGACTCCATCTGCGGTTTATAAATCATCTAATCCTGATGTTGTTAAAGTGAATAAGGATGGCCTACTTACTGCTGTAGGTACTGGTACAGCCATAATTACCGTAGATAGCTCCGGTTACTCAAAGCAGGTTCCTATTGTCGTTTCAAAAGAACCTTCTAAAGATTTAGTGAATAAAATTGTTGATCTGATTCCTAGTGAAACTAACATCTCCTTTCGGTTAGCCGAGGGCATGCATTCGTTTTCTGTAAAAGCAAAATATCAAGATGGTTCAACAACTGACGTCACTTCAGATTCAAGATTCACATCACTAGACCCAAGCATTGTTACAGTTAAGAATGGTGTTCTTACAGCCGTTGCACCAGGTACAACTCAGGTCCTTATCAATCACGGGACAAGCACCGAAATCTTGAAGGTTTCAATCCTTTCTGAAAATAATGCATCTACGGGGGATTTAAAAATAGAATCATTGCTTGTATCCTCATTGGATGTTATTGTTCAAAAAGATAAGCTTTATCCCGTACATGTTTTAGCCCAATACAATGATGGAACTCAAAAAGAGATTACGAAGTCAATCCAGTGGATTTCAGAGGATCCTAATGTTGCTGGTGTTACAGACGGGAAATTTACTGGAAAGAAAATTGGTAAAACGAAAGTTAGTGCAACAATTGAAGGTTTCCCTTCTATTCAAATTCCAGTAAAAGTAACAGAAAAAGAGGGACCAGTTAATTTAGTCGGAATCACTAAAAACATACTGGGAATGCTAATACAGCCTGAGGCAGGAGCTCCTGTAGATGTGGACGCCTTTGCGGAATATACAGATCATAATATAGTTCAGGTTGATACTGATGGGAAGTGGGAATCTTCCGATGAGAAAGTAGCAACTGTTGATCAGAACGGGGTCATTAGATGGGTCGGCCCTGGTGAAGCATACATCTATTTCAATTATGGAGGTTTGAGAGATTCTGTTTGGGTAAGAAACACAAAGCCTGTAGCTTTAACGTCATTTCCCCGCAATGTGATGTTAGAACCTAATAAGTCGACGGACGTGTCTATAATTGCTTTCTTTGGTCATCCGGGCAGAGATGGTAATTGTGATTGTTTTGATGTTACTAGCCTAGTAAAATGGACGGTGGCGGACGAATCGGTTGCAACGATTTCTGCTGATGGACATATCATCGCTCACGCTGTTGGAAAAACGACGATAACTGCTACTGTTTTTGGTATGTCAACGACAATTAATGTTGAAGTCGTAGCAAAGTATCCTACATTTACATTGGGGATAAGCTCTTCGCCGGGTTATATCGTAAATTCAGCAGGCTCAACAAGTGAGGTAGTCATTAATGCAATGTCTAGCGATGGAACGGTAAAAGTCGTTACGGCTGATGTCACATGGAGTACGTCTAATCCGGAAGTAGCTGAAGTGACCGCTGATCATAAGATCATAGCGAAATCAGAAGGAGCAGCTGTGATATTTGCGGAATATGATGGATTTAAAATAATTATTCCTGTTGTAGTAAAACCTAAATAAATAATGTCAATTATGAATTATTGATGATGAGATGAATTCTCCAGCCATATTCAATTTGAAAAGCCAGCGATTTGTTACGCTGGCTTTTTACTATAGTAAGTTTGGAGGCGATACAAATAGAACATTACATGAACCGTATCACAAATAGAAGCATCAGTTTCATCTCAAGCAAGAAATAAAGGATTTGCAGCAGCATCAAATATTTTTGACACATCTTCCATAGGAACATGCTTGTACGATAAAGGTAAGAGTCAGAATTTTATCCTCTAAACGTAATGGTTGGAATTGATTTTGTTTCGTTTAGGAGTTATATTTTAATTCAAACAATGTGCTAAGTAATGGTGAGCAGTAGTCCGCGTAAACCGCGGGCTTTTTTATTTATCGGCTCAAGTTCTTGTAAATTGACAATGTCAAGAACTTGAGTCGATTGCCGATTTGTGACAAGAACATTGTCCGAATGCCGACACATAAAATTTAACCGCTAAACTCCCTCAGAGAATAAGGATTTTCTCACGAATGCTCGCTCATTCGCAGGATTTCAAAATGCATGTTAAATAGGAGTTCCGGTGTTTAGGTAGTGTGTGGCAGGCAGTTCCGTTAGAGCGCATGCGGGAACAGAAGGTGTTGATGTATTTACAACATCTTCCATAATAAAGTTATGATGCACGCTTCTCTCCACAATATCCTTGGGGATTCACTCTCCCAAATCTCGACGGGTCTTTGCCCTCACATTCCTTCGTCCTATCTTTCCAAGGTGTGGAGTCCGATCAACGTTAACGGAACGGGTCTATGCCCTAAAGCTTAAAAATATCGGTACTCCGTGCTTTCTTTGTGAGTTCCTGCGAATGAGCCAATTTACGTGTCAGGGTTAAAATTTACTTTTTATGCAGCTAATGGTAGCTGGGCCTTATCCATGGAGAATGATTGTCCTTCTCTTGCCATGGCTACAAGCATACGGGCTAGTTTCCCAATCAGCTTCATCATGGACTGCATTTTCGTCATTCGTTTCACTTCGGTATTATGCGCATGCATGGCTTGGAACGCTTCATTGAAAGATAACAGGTGAAACACAGTGAAGTAGAGATGCTTGCGCAGTAGCGAGTTGCCTCGTTTGGTGAGCTTGATTTGCCCCTTATACTTGCCTGAACTTCGTTCTGCTAAGTTCAATCCTGCCTTACGTAGTAATTGATTTCCGTGAGACAGCTTACGTAAGTCCCCGCCAAATGCCAATATGGCAGCCGTTGCAGGAACGGAAGTACCGACAGATCGAACGAGATCAGAACAAGGAATTTCAGGCAGTATCTTTTCAATCATCTCGTCCGCTTCGTCAATAATTCGGCGGATCCTTTCATACTCTTCGATGAGGTGCCTCAGCTCCCATTTGTCTTCTTCAAGGGCAGTAGTGTCTCCCACGCTATGTCTAGCGAGTGATTGAAGTTCCAAAGCCTTGTTCGTACCTCGCACCCCGCCAGGTCTGGCCATATACTCACCCCAGATCTGTACCATTTGCTCCGGAGTTAGCTGTAATAGGTCAGAAGGGGCTGGAAACCGACGCAAAGAGGCCAACGAACGATCGCTAAAAATATCATCAAATGCTTGTCTGTATTCTGGAAAACGGATATCGAGCCAACGATGGATTCTATTCTTAATCCGTCCTGATTTAACAACCCAGTGCTCTCTGTTTGTAACCATAACCCGTATCCGGCGGAATGCTTCATCCTTTGGAGAGAAGGGCGTGTAGAACCCACGACTCACCGCATCGGCGATGACCAGAGCATCTTTTGGGTCGTTCTTGGAAGGTGAGTTATCTCTGTTTTCCTTATTGCGTTTGGTTGTCATTGGATTGACAAGAGCCACATCAATTCCTTGACCCACCAACCAGTTGGCAAGATTGAACCAGTAGTGACCGGTGCTCTCCATTCCCACAACGAGGTCATTCATGCCGTGCATCTTCTGTAATTTCCGAATACTGTGTTCTAAAAGCTCAAAGCCGGCTAGGTCATTCGAAAATAGAATAGGGCGCTTGGTGAGGACAATACCTCGAAAATTAATGGCTTGCGCAGCATGCTTCTCCTTGGCAATGTCGATGCCTATGACCAGAGTGGTAGTGGAGATTCGTTCTACACGTTGATTTTGAGAATTAATTGGATTAGACTTCATAATAACGCCTCCTAAGGTGAGTTCTGAGGGCTGCAACCCAGGTACATACTCATCCTAGCGAGGCGTCCTTTTTTCTGCAAGTTCCATCTATTAACACCTACAGGAATGTTAACGGGCAGTAGAGCGTGGTGGAACGGCTAAATATTGTCGCTCCCTGTTTGTGATACAGACCACAGAAATGTATCTAAACACAAAGTTCATTTTGACAGCAAAATATATGTCAGCATATAAAGACAAAGCCACTTCTGCCGATGGAGTGGTTTCTTTGGAATTTGAGGGGGATGGTTAACAGCATATTATGTGTTCTACAATTAAGTATTAGGCTATGTACTTCCATCGACCGACTTATGTGTAAAATATGAAGCGATACGTCAAAATGTAAATTCCAACATATGGTATAATGAGGTGCAAATACACTTGATGAAAGAATGATTTTATCGAAAATGAGGGCTTAATTATGTACGAATATCATGGATGGCTGACAATAAGTGAAAATACTTATGAAGAAGAAACGGAAAGCTTGCTTTTAGTTGTAGCTGATATAAGGGCTTATATAGAAAAATTAAATGATTCGGTTAGAGGAAAACTTGATTTATATGCTGTTAATGGTGAATTTCATATGAGTCTTTCAGGAAATGATAACCATACGCCAATTGCAAAAAATAATCCAATCACCATCTTTGAATACATAGGAAATCAAGCAAAAGGTTCGTATGGTCTATTGTATATTAGAGATTCTGCAGACAAACAGAGTCATAACTGTTTCAAGGTGTATGTTCTAGCTAGAGGTAAAGTTACGGAGAGAGAAGATATGTATTTGTCGCCATGTAACCCAAGAATAGAAGATTAGGCAATAGAGATATCGCTTGGATGAAAATGAAAACACGATATGATACTAGGAAGGAAGCAGCAAAATCAAGTACAAGACGTTTGTGAATAAAACCTATGAGCAATTACAAAAACTTGTGTCTCCTCGATATAAACACATTATTCCTAAAGGAACAGGTGTAGTAAATGGATTTATCTTTGAAGATGATGAAGTTGTACTTTCATCAGTTGTAAATAAAGCCTTGAAAAAGGTAAATTTAAATCTAAATGATGAATTTAAGAAACTTGCTATAGGCTATAATTTCACTTTTGAATCTATCCAGCTATTACACGAATATAAATTTGACGTTGTATCCTTAAGAGACTTTCCTTGGACGGACGAGAGATATAAAGCAATTAAAGGAAGCAACAGATGAAATAAAAGTGAAGTTTATCCAAAGAAAAACACTCCTTTGTTAGGAGTGGCTTTGTCTTTATATGCTGATGTATATTTTATGGTCAAACTGTATTTTGTGTTTAGGATACATTACGGTGAACCGTGTCATAAGTAGGGACAAACATTTTGTTTTTTGAAAGAGCCTCAAGTTCTTGAGGCTCGAAGATTAATGTCATTTTGTTTATGGTGCGTTCATCAGTTGTACTTCCGTCATTAACAGTGATTTTATCTATAAGCGAATGTAGAAGTTGTTTTCTATGTTTAATATCAGCTACTTCAAATAATTGCTTGAATATTGGTGAAGAACCTTTTGTATAAAATCTGCATCTAATAGACCTTGTGATTCAATATTATGGATTTCGCTTTCCATTCTAAATACTTTTTCCTTTGTTTCTCTTTCTTGAGCTTCCAAGAACTCCATTCTTTGTGTTAAAATATTTATACTAATTTTGTTTTCAAGTTCTAATAATAAGTTCTGTTCTTTTTTTGCTTGGATATTTTCAAGCTCTTTTTTTATTTTCTTTAGTTCCTGTTTCATTGGTTTAGTATCTATGTCATTTTCTGTTTTTAATTTTTTAACGATAGAATTTACGATTTCTGGGTTATTTACTAATCCTTCTATTTCTTTTAAAATATAATTTTCTGCATAATTGGCCTTAACAAGATTTGTTTTGCATGTTTTTAATCCTTTGTTTGTATAATTTCCACACGCATAATGTTATTCTTCTTACACCAGGCTACGTATTCTCCTACCTGCATAGTAGAGACCTCTTCCAAAATCGGTAAAGGCTCTGATTCGTTTATAACCTTTTTAGACGTTTTCTTTCCTTCCTCATAGCATTTGGATGTTTTTACAATAAAAATTTAAGAAGAGCAGGTGAAGGAGTAATGAAGACGCTACTATTTGTAACAGATTTATATTATGAAGCAAAAGGAAGAAACTATTATGAAGAGGATTTATTTCTAACTTCTAAACTTAGAGAAGCCTTTAATTTGGTTATCTGTCATCCTGAAGATATTGAAGCATTTGAAGATAATGCTGATTTAATTGTTTTCCGAAATGCAGGTCCAGTCGCAAATTTTAAAGACAAATATGAAGCATTCCGCAACCGAATTGTTTCTAAACATTTAAACACATATAATTCGTTTGATGGGAAGGCTGATATGAACGGAAAAGAATATTTAATTGAACTAACAAATGCTCATTTTCCTGTTATTCCAACGATTGATACCCTTGATTCCCTAAATAAACTCCCTAATGTAGACACTTATATCGTAAAGCCGAAAGATGGAGCAGACTCTATCGGGATGGAATTTGTTCCAAAAGATGAATTGAGTGAAAAAGTTAATTCAGAATCGAAAAATACATTGTTACAACCATTTATCAATTTTGAATATGAAGTCTCATTTTATTTTATTGACAAAGAATTTCAGTATGCTCTTTATGCACCAGATAAAGATAAAAGATGGGAATTGAAAGAGTATGTACCTACGGAAGAAGATTTAGTTTTTGCTAAACGTTTCATCGACTGGAATAATCTTGACTGGGGAATTCAACGAGTGGATGCCTGTCGAAGCGAACAAGGGGAGCTTCTATTAGTCGAATTAGAAGATTTAAATCCCTATCTTTCCTTATTAGAATTATCTGAAGAGACACGTCAGAACTTTGTAGAAGCAATGAAAAAATCATTACAAAAAGCTCTTTAAACTATAGGGTACGATAGTTTAACAAGGGAACCATCAAAGGATGGTTCTATTTTATTTGACTCTATACTGGAAAGAGTGCATATTTTGCACCCTTCCCAATTTTCTATATCTATTATGGTCTCTTTTAAATTTCAATCTTGATTACATTTGATTGTTTGCCCCTGATAATGTTACGGTGAACCGTATCATAAATGATATGCCAGGTCATTAAGCTAACGGAAAACGATAGCTGAATAAAGACAGACAAATAAAGCAGGCGCCATGGCGACCTGCTTTGAACAAAGGACAATTTCGACTATAAGGAGATGAGAACATTGAGTGAGCTAAGAACAATTGAATTAACAAAAAATATGAATACTTTAGATTCTATATATAATGATTTAATAAAACTTGGCGTTAGAAAGAGGGATATATTATTAGTACATTCTTCTCTTTCAAGCTTAGGGTGGGTTTGTGGAGGTGCTCAGGCTGTACTAATGGCTCTTAAACAAGCTGTAGGCACAAGTGGGACTTTAGTAATGCCCTCACATAGTGGAGAAATTTCTGACCCAACTGAGTGGAGTAATCCTCCAGTCCCGAAGGAATGGATAGAAAAGATATATGAAAGCATGCCAGCGTTTGATATAGATCTTTCGCCAACAAGGGGAATGGGACGTATTGCAGAGTTATTTAGGACTTTACCAGAATCAATCAGGTCCAACCATCCGCAAGTATCTTTTTCTGCAAGTGGAAAATATGCAAATGCGGTAATAGATAATCATCAGTTAACACCTCAATTTGGGATGAATACTCCATTAGGTAAATTGTATGAATTAAATGCAAAAGTTCTTTTATTAGGTGTCAACTATGATTCATGCACAAGCTTTCATCTTGCTGAAGCATTAAATGGAAAAATGCCAAGAAAGAAAATGGGAGCTTCAATAATAGAAAATAATAAAAGATTTTGGAAATGGTTTGACGATTATGCTTATGATGCAGAGGATTTTGAGCAGATTGGAAAAGCATTTGACGAAAATAGTAACGTTACATTAGGTGAAATTGGAAATGCTAAATGTAGAATATTTAATATAAAAGCAGGTGTTGATTTTGCGGGGAAATGGTTGCAAAAGAATAGATTCAATACCTGAGTCATTAAACGGAAACGATAGTTGAGGGGGTTGCTTCGCGGCAGCTCCTCTTTTGTTTATTAACGGGCAGGATAGCTCTCATTCGTTCTTTGTAAAAAAATAACAAGTTTGTTCCAGATTGTAGTAAATTAAATGAAACTATACATGCAATGAAAGTTGGGAATTAATGAAGGAAAGCTATGTATCTTCACTTATTAAAACGATGTATATGAAAAGAAGAAAAAAATATTTGCTCGAATTAATTAACAGAATGTCTTTCCGTGATAATGCAAAAAGTTCTGATGAATCAATAAGTTTCAAAGCATATAGGGAAGCTGATGCATTAAATAATAGATATTTCATTCAGATGCTTATCGAGATTGTCAACTTTCACAAGTCATTGGATGGATTGAACGTTAGAAAGGGAGCGTATTTTATTCTCTCGAAGTTGTTAAAAAAGCATTCAGATTCAAATGCATTGCAATTCTTAATCGATCAATTGCATAAAGAATCGGATAAGTATGCTATCAGTAGCTTGCTTGACTGCGTTTCCGATTTAGAAAAATCTGATATTATGGATATTGAACCAATAATACAGTTAACCAGGAATGATAACTGGCAAATCCGCCACTCGGCTATCCGAGCTCTTAAGGCGTCAAAAAATCCAAGAGCCAAGCAAGTCGTGTTAGAAATTATAACTAATGGATCTAATGAAGTTAAGATGAACCAATATGATATTATTTATGCTACTTCCGTTTTATCAGACATTGGTGTAATCGAAGATATAACTATATTAAAAGAATTATCAAAAGTTAATATTCGTGATGTTCGAGAATCGGCTATATTTGCTATTGAAAGTATAAAACAACGGGACGGAAACTAATAAAAACAATAAGTGAAATCATTACGCTAACGAGAAACTTTTGTTCAATAAAAAATCAGGACGAGGCTGCTGGCATCAATCGGCCAGAAACATAAACTGAGGGGGAATTCAGAGATGAATGTGTTTTTAACATCTAAAGCATTCTTATATGATCAGGATGTCTTTGAACAGTTTCTTGCGTGGGTAGAAATAAATAGATTCAGCAAGAGAATGATTTCGATTACGACAGCTCAAAGAAATAAGGAAGAAAGAAAAAGATATGAAAATCAATTTAAAGAGTTATTAATGCGATCAGGATTTGAAGAATTAGAATTCATTGATATTGAATTTGAAAATCCAGAACTGCTTAGAAAATTCCCATTAATTTGTATTCAGGGAGGGGATCCTTTTTATTTATTAGACCAAATTAAGAAATCAAAAACAGATTCAATATTAATAGACCTCTATAATGAAGGTCGAATATTTATTGGTCATAGTTCGGGAGCAGCTGTAATGGGGAACACAATATCACATGCAAACTTACTACATCCAGAATGGAACACAATTGACATGATTGATTTTAAAGCTGTTGGAATCATTGACGAAATAATATTGCCTCATTGTAATCGTTATATTGATAAGCATGAAGAGATAAGAACATATGAAGAAGAAATAGGAAAAGATTTATTGAAGATTGAAGATGGGCAATACATAATTTTGTAAGGAATTTGGAAGGCAGTAACTGCGTATAACACCATATTCACGCTTCGGGGAATTCGCCCCCCTCGGTTCGAACCGAACATCATTACGCTAACGGATACGATTGTTAAACAGAACAGACTGCCGAGGCAGTCTGTTTGGTCGTTAAAGTAAGGGCAGATAGCTCAACAAAGAATTAATATCACATTAATATTCCATTTTATGGTACTCTGTGATTAGTATAATGAATTTGAGGTGGTAGTTTGATGGATTCACGATTTGCACTAAATGATGGAATCAAAATTAATTACCTGATTAGTAGTAAAGTAAGTGAGAATACTCCTTTAGTTTATGTCCCAGGTATGCTTGGTAGCGCCGAAGAATTTCCATTTGAGTCATTTGAAACCAGGCAAAATATTTCTATTAGCTTAAGAGGCCGCGGTAAAAGCGATGCACCGGATAGAGGTTATTCATTTCAGGATCATGTAAAAGATATTGAACAGGTACTGATTGACTCAAGAGTTGGAAATTTCTGCTTGATGGCATTCTCAAGGGGAGCAGCTTACGCCTTAGGATTTGCAACTCAACAACCTGATCTACTCAAAGGGATAATAATCTGTGATTTTCCAGCTCATTACAAAAATTTTACTTCCAGTTGGTTAGAAAGAAGTTTAGCTAATCCAAATATCAAGCCTCACGTAGCTAAGGGACTGTTTCGTGAAACTAAGGAAGTTACGCTTTGGGATGAGCTGGAGAAAATACGCTGCCCTGTACTAGTCCTCCGTGGAGGTAATGAGGGGTCATTCCTAAGTGCAGAAGAAGCTGAAATCTACAAAAGAAAACTTCAATATGTTGAAGTTGTTGTATTTGAGGAATCCGGTCATTGCTTATGGGAACCTGACCAAGAAAAATTTATAAAGGCTATTCATAAATTTTTGAATCAGATAGACCACAAGTATGTGGGTTAGATTTGCCAATATAAAAAAGCGTCAAAGGGCTTTACGGAATATATAGTGGTGGGAGCTACTTTGTTGGCTCCTTTTTTTGTTGAAGTAATTGCCACAACGAATCCAATGATGGCCTTCGCTCCGAACGGGCAGGATAGTTGGAACTCTTACCTAAAACACATTGACATCCTCATTAATTAAATATAACATATGTTATATAACTGGTGTAATGGTTAGGAGATGACAAATTGCCCCCGAAAGTAGTAATAACGAAAGAGAAAATGTTAAACGCCGCATTTGAAATCGTAAGGGAGCAAGGAATTGAGGTATTGACAGCCAGAAGCATTGCCCAAAGACTAAAATGCTCGACTCAGCCAATTTACAGTATGTACGCAAGCATGGAAGAGGTAAAAGATGATGTGTTTAACCGAGCTATTGATTTTGCTCTAGCCCGCATGAAACAGTACCACAACGAAAATAACGCTGCCGCCATGAATTTGGCTATCGGTTGCCTTTTGTTTGCACAAGAAGAAAAGGGTTTGTTCAAAGCGCTATATCTTTCTGACTACAGGAGACAATTTTTAGAGCGGAACAGAGACAAGCTTAGCGAGGAACTATTTGCTGCTTTTTTGCAGATTGATAACCGGCTAAGTGAGCTTGAAGAGAGCAAGGCCAAAACCGTTTTTTTCAAGGTGATTACGTATTGGTTAGGTATTGGGACTAGGATTAACACAAATACAATCGAGTTGGATATTGATGAGGCCACGGAGATGCTAGAAGAAATGTACAAAATGCTTACGAGAAAAGAAGGGTTATTATGACTTAAGGGGGTGCTTGCATGACGAATTCGGTAGGACGAAAGCTGGGAGAAGGCGCATGTGCGGAAGTATTCGAATGGGAAGACGGCAGCAAAATTGTCAAATTGGCAAAGCCTAACACAAGCTCCGCTGCCTTATTAAGAGAATGGAAGCATTGTCGGGCTGCCTGGGAGTGCGGGTTGCCTGTTCCCGAGCCATTCGGCCTGGTTACTGTAGAAGGGAGACCGGGCATTGTTTTTGAACGCATTTACGGTGATTCGATCCTAAACCGTATTGTAAACAAATTGATAGGGCTGAATAACCGAGAGAAAGCCGTAGACTTGATGGAAGATCATTTAAACGCCCGGATTACTGCTCGGCTTCTGTATCAAACTCATACGATTTCCGTACGCTTATCGTGCCAGCGGGAAAAAATCAGAAATGATATTCGCCGAGCACCATCCTTGACTAACCTAGAAATAGAAACTCTGATCGCCCTATTGGATCAACAGCCCATTAAGCAGCAACTTTGTCATGGAGATCCGAATCCAGGGAACATCCTGCTGCGAGATCATGATGCCTTCATCATCGACTGGAATGATGCTTCAATCGGGAACCCGGAAGCAGACCTGGCGGAATACGTAATATTGCTCCGATATACGGTCGTGCCCCCGTACCTGCCGACTGAACTGAGTATCTTTCTAGACACAATTAGGGAAACCACCATCAGCATATTCTTAGAGGAGTACGAACGGCTATCTGGCATCAGATACGCAGATATCGAGCCCTGGATCGCACCTATTGCAGCACGGAAGCTTTCAGCGGATGCCACTTCCGAAGCGGAGAAAGCCTTACTATTGGATGAAGTTAGAAGAAGAATCCGTAACAATTAAGGTCGTAAGGTGCAGAACCTTTACTGTTCTTTCAACCAAGGGCTAAACGAGGCAGCTGGCGGAAATATCGGTGGCTTCTTTCATCTATAGGGCAAAAGATTTTTGAAGAGTAACATTCATTGTGGAGGTGCATTAACACCTTGGATTATATAACTCACTATTATATAAAAGGAACTTTGCCTTTTCGTAGTTTATCTGCGCTGACCGAATCAGAAGCTCTAAAAATAATGGAGAATCTCTGCGATGACTCGCCTTTGCTTTCCAGATTTAAACAGCCTACTAATTACATGGAAGATAGAAGGGAAACAGAAAAATGGTTAAGAAATAGTTTTATTGAAAAGGGTGGTCGACCAGAAGCTGTATATCCCTTATATACATTGCTAGGAACTTCAAATTTGATAGAGAAAAATGCGTTAAATTATGGTACTGATATTGACAGGATTAGCATACCTATTTCAATTTTCGATGAGCATGATATTACATTTACATATCCAGACAGTATGGTATCCTACTCGACTTGGAAGTATAAACCTGCAGCTCATTATCAAGCTGAATATCATGGTCTTGTTTTTACTCTTTCTGAAGCCAAGGCAAAGTTAATAAATAATATTACGGATCTTCTTGGCGAAAAGTGGACTTTCTCAGAAGAGACATTACCTTATATTGAAGCACAGATATGGAACCATAAGAAAGTTTTAACCTATGCAGGAATCACTTGAGCTTAAGGGTACTACAATTCAATAAAAGAGTAAGATCTACAACAAAATATGATTTAGACAAATATTGTATTATTTAACCATTGATCGTTAAACTAACGCAGAACGATAGTTCAAACATGACATCCGGCAATCGACACACTGTAGGATGCCGTTGTCCGTAAAACGATCAGTATAGCGTGGTGGTAGCTTGTGTTAAGCTACCAACCTTTTTTTTGCTTTTGGGTAGATTTATTGAATTAATGTTGTGTTTTTTAATTAGATTCTGATACGATTTGTATGGCATTTATTACCATCTTTAATGATGCAAGGGGCTGTTATTCTTGGACAGTGAAATAATAAAATTTCATAATCTCCATTTACCGGATGAGGTAAGAATCTTTCAAATTCCTAGAGCTAATATTCGAGTTTGGGATGACAAAGTTATAGTTTACGAGGTTAGATTCCATGATGCAGCTGGTGACAATCTTACCTTTAGGCATTATTCTTTTTTATGATAAATGGTTCGAAATAAACCTTACTCTTGATAAGAATGGTAATTTGATTGATGAACAAGGACCGTTTAATTGGAGTTTTAATTGTGATATATGTTCTCCTTGTTTTAATAAGGGGATGAATCTCTATAATTTAGACTTGGAATTAGACATTCTAGTAAGTAATGACGCGAAGAAGTATTTAATTATAGATGAAGATGATTTCGAAAATGTTATTTGTTGTGGTTTTATATCCGAATACGAACGTATAGGGGCAAGAAAAGGTCTCGAAGGCTTAGTCGAGCTGATTACTTCAGGCAATCTAACAACCCATTTGGAAAGCATTTGTTCATTTAACGATTTAATTAGTTTATCCGACCCAATACCACCCAAAAAGCTAAAAATATCTGAAGTACCATTATTAAGTTTGCTTGAAAGACAAATTCATTATGGTACACGAGCATAAAGCCGCGATACTGCATTACGCTAAAAGGAAACGATAGTTGGACAAACCTAAAAAGGCTGCTGCGAGCAGCCTTTTGTGCTAACGGGCATCTATATTTAAAAGATAATGGAAAAGTACGTATCCTGGATTATGTAACTGATAATCGAAAGGTAGGTTCGGAATTTGGCGACATATGTAATACTGATCAAAGAGTACGATGATGCAGAGAAGGTAATTTATAAATTTGGTCCAACGGAAGAACGAATGGGAAGAATTGAATTTGACAAGGTTGTTGAAGAATTTAGGGAACTAGAGCAAGTACCTAATACAAAAAATGACCATACATTCATGAGGGCCGTTTCTGCTATTGCAAGATGCTATAAAGAAGGGAAAGGATTCCCAGACAGAACTTTTTTTGCATCATAAATTATTTCACTAAAGTCAAACCACCTTGCGACCAATCTGGGTCTCTTTTTGCTGTTGAACTAAACGGCAGTTATCTTAAGTGAATTGATGTGGATGTGGTAACATATGGATAAAGTATCGATTCAGAATGGGGGGCTGAACTAATGAGGTTGAGGGATTCCATGATGGAATTTAATTTCAAGAAGACTCTTATAATTTACCCATTGGTGTTTCTAATCTTTTTAATAATTGTTCATTTCATGATTGGAATCAACAAACCTATATTAATCTTCTTCGTGGTGTTCTTTATTATTAGCATGCTTTACATGAAGGGGTACTACTGGAAACTACATGGTGGACTGTTAGCGAAATATATTTTTTTCTGCAAGGTCAGTGAATTCAATGTTGATGAAATTCAACAAATCACATCGGTCACGATACAAAAAATTGGAACAGTTACTTTCCGTTTAGGGAAAGGACCGGCTGAGGATGAATATATCTTTTTGTTACGGGATGGAAATGAAATTTAATCATTTGCACATTGCTTAAACAGAGATGGGAAATCAATAGGAAGATATCTAAATAAAAAATACAAGATAAGGCTAGTAGAGAAAACGAAGTATAAATTGAATAATATATAGGATCAAAAAATAATTGTTAACGTATCTTGATTTCAGAGTAATCCATTAAACTAACGCAGAACGCTAGTTCAATACAAACAGATTAAAACCTCTGCCCCTAACCACTTTGACAAATGCACGAACACAAAGGATCCTAATCGAATTGCCTACGATAATCATTAAGAGTAGTTTTTTAGATTGGGCTATGTAAAGCGTTGTGTTTGATAATTGAAAATTTATTTCAACCCTCGGTAGTGTTTGATGGTTAAAATTAGGAGTAGAGAGGGAATGGGGGTTTATCGAGATGAACAGTATTGTCAAGGCGATGGTTGCTGATATCGAATATTTTGACGATCTTATTGTCCGGATGATTTATCATTCCGCCGCGATAGAAGGAAATACGGTAACAATTGACGAAACGAAAAGCATGTTTATTGATGGTATCATGCCTAATTTTAAGAGAAAAGTAACACTTCGTGAAATTCACGAACTCACGAACTTGAATGCCTGTTGGCATTTCATGATGGGAGATGTGACATCAGAAAGTCCCATTACAATTTCATTGATGCACGAATATCATCGGAAGATCATGCAGAATATCGATGAAGAATCAGGTAAATTTAAAAGAACGAAAAATATGGTTGGTGGCGAACTCACGGTTGATCCCACTTCAGTTCCAACGGAGATGAATATCTTAATTGACCAGCTTTACAATGGTTGGTTGGCGTATGCGAAAAATATGGAAGACATCGTAAGAGCTGCAGTGTCATTCCATATGAGATATGAGAAGATACATCCATATTTGGATGGCAATGGGCGATCAGGTAGACTTCTGATGAACCACGTGCTTATCGCACAAAATGTTGCTCCATTTGTTATCAAAGTGGAGGACAAAGCATTCTATTATCAGTGTTTACGTGAAAATAATGTTACTGCTCTTACCGAATATGCTCTGAAACAAATCGCTCACGAGGTTACACTAATTAACCGCAATGGCGAGGCTTACAGTTTCTTGTAAGCCTACTTTAGAATTAAAGGCGGAGCTAAGTAAAGAATGGACTGAAGATGAGGAGATTGATCTGTAGAATATTCATTCAACAATTCAAAATCCGACTAAGCTAACGAGGAACGATAGTTGAATCATACCTGGGAGCAGATCGCCACGGCAGCTGCTCATTGTTGTCATTAAGCTAAAGGGCAGTAGAGCGTGGTGGCAAACGGCTATTTTCACTAGGGCATGAAGGGGAAGTAACAACAGATGTTCAATGAAAATAAAGTATTTGACTGAAAATTATCAAGACCTTAGTTGAGAAAAATATATTAAAATAAAAGGGTTTACATATTAAACATAACTAATATGTAACCCCTTTTTTTTCGTACTGAGAATAAATAGCATTAATTAATGATCGATCGTTAACGGGCAGGATAGTTGAATAGAGGAGGCTTAACTCAGTTGGGAGTAGGAGCTTGCTGGCGATCGTCCTTACTATAATTAAGAATTAAGAACTCTTACAGAAAATACTCAACTTAGCGCCGATCGAGTGTTGTCTACTTTCCGTACTTGGAGAATCAATCGGCACACAGGTTAATTACATCGCTCGGCTTCTTGATTGAATCCCACTCGCACGCATTTTATGAATAATCATATGCTTTTTTGAAGAGTGCGACCAAGGGCTACCCCCTTACGAGCATTGATCAAAAAAGGGCTCTCGTTCCAATATCTCCGGTTGAAAATCACTGACTGTAATTGTCAGCAATAATTGTATACACTTAGATCAGGAGGCGATTCATGTGGTGAAAAAATCGAGTGACTTACCGATTATGTCCTTTGCCGATCCACTGTCTTTTGAGCGTTGGCTTGACGATAATTGTGATACCTCACCCGGCATCCGATTACAGATTGCGAAAAAGAATTCAGGCGTCGTTACGGTTTCCTATAACGAAGCGCTCGAGGTTGCCTTATGTTACGGATGGGTCGACAGTCAGAAAGAAGCGTTAGATGAGAAAACATGGTTGCAGCGGTTCACTCCGCGCGGAGCCAAGAGTATCTGGTCCAAAGTCAATAAAGAAAAAGCGGGACAGCTGATCACAAACGGGCGAATGAAGACTTCCGGATATAAGGCAATTGAAGAGGCCCAAAAGAACGGGAACTGGGATAAAGCCTACGAATCGCAAAGTATCGCCTCGCTGCCTGAGGACTTCACGATCGAGTTGGAGCGCAATGCCCAAGCTAAGGCGTTCTACGATACGCTTGATAGACAAAATAAATACGCAATCATATTTCGAATTCACAACGCCAAAAAACAAGAAACCCGAGATAAGCGGATCCGGCAGTTCATCCAGATGCTTGAGAAAGGCGAAAAAATTTATCCTTCATCTCCTTAACATACCCAGCTCATCTAAGGAAGGAATGGCGAACGATGTCCAAAGCAGACCATATGCTGTCCATTCTGTGGCTACTCCGGTCGGGTAGACGAATAACCGCTAAGCAGCTCGCGAACGAGCTGGAGATCCATATTCGCACGGTATACCGATATATCGATTCGTTGTGCGCCAGCGGGGTCCCGATTATAGCCGACTCAGGGCCGAACGGAGGCTATCGGATACTCAATCAGTTCACGGAATCCCCCCTGATGTTCGATATGGAAGAGCAGAAGGCGCTAGTTCACGCTTCAACTTTCGCCCACGAGGCGGGTTACCCGTTCAAAGAAGAACTCAATCGGGCGATTAATAAGCTGAAGCGCTACACGAATGAAGAACAACTCGATCAAATCGAGCGCCATATGGAAGGCATCTCCATCATTAATCCGCCGATCGAAGAGAAGCAAAGGGATTGGCTTCGGATTTTGGAAGAGGCAGCTGCTTGGGGCAGATCAGTAGAGATGGTGTACGACAACGGCAAGCGGGAGACCCCCAGCATTCGTGAAGTCGACCCCTACGGCATTGTACATTGGAAAGGGAGTTGGTATGCCGTCGGGTATTGCAACCTTCGGAAGGCGATACGCAGCTTCAGGGTGGATCGCATTTCCCGAATCGCACCAGGCGATCGTTATTTTGAGCGGCCTTCCGAGTTCTCTGCAAAAGATTTTCTGCTGCTCAACTTACTTCCCGGCGCTTCGGATTCGGAATCTCTTATAACAGTAAAGATCCTGGGCTATGGGCAGGCGCTGGATCTCTTATGCCAGCATTGGCTATTCAGCCATACGCTTGTCGAACGTAATGAGGGACAGGCCTTATTCAGGCTTAGCCTGCCTTCATTGAAGTCCTATGTTCCTTACTTTCTTCTCCCTTACGGGAAATCGCTGGTCATTCTCGAACCGGACATGCTAATTGAAAGGCTTGTGGAAGTAAGCCGCGATATTGCGGCACATTACGAATCGACGCTATCGGTACGAATCCCAGAAAGCAAAGGATGAACGATATGAACAAATTCGCCATGTATGGAAAATTGATCACCCACCCGGGCCAGCGAGATGCGCTCGTGCAGACGATGCTGGAAGCGGCCGATCAGTTTGATTCTATGGAAGGCTACGAATTGTATATCATCAATGTGACGGAAAACGATCCGGACGTCGGTTGGATCACGGAACTTTGGAGAGACGCCAAAGCACATGCCGCTTCTCTTCAAAATGAGAATGTATTGGCATTGATCCAGAAATGCATGCCGTTGATTGTCGGCGCAGAACCGATAAAGCTGCGGCCGGTCGGCGGCAAAGGGATCTAAAGTCAGGTTCATGCAAAGAAGGGGTAGTTCCTGTCGAGGAGCGGCCCCTTCTTTTTTTCTTATTGCGGCCGAAAGAAAACCTGTACAGAAATACTGACCGTAACTGTCAGCGATTGCGAGATATGATTAGCGAGAAAGGAAAATCATGAACTTGGAGGGAAACAGGAATGTTTACCAAAATCGATGATTTCATAAAGGAGTTCGAAATGGAGTCCGCAATAACGGAACGGGTGCTAAATACGCTGACAGATGAATCGCTCACCCAAATTGTCTCGGACAATCAGAGGACCCTTGGAGAGATTGCTTGGCATCTCGTAAGCTCTATTCATTTTCTCACCTATCTGGGCTTATCCTTCGACGAGCCGTTGGCAGAGGAGGCCGCGCCTCTATCCGCGGCAAAGATTGCAAGTGAATATCGACGTATTGGAAAAGCTATGCTGCGTGCTATAGGAAGCCAATGGACGGATGAATCGCTTGGCCAGGTCGTTAACGTGGCCGGTGAAGATTGGCGGAATGGAGCTTCACTGCGGTTTACATTGCGACACGAAATTCACCACCGCGGCCAATTGACGGTATTGATGCGGCAAGCTGGTTTACGAGTCCCCCCTGTGTTGGGGCCCACTCGCGAAGACTGGATTGACAAAGGGATGAAACCGTATGCCTGAGCAAAATACTAAAATTCAATCAAGAAAGAAGGATCGTTCCATGTCTGCACGGTTTGATATTTATCAGGTGATGAAATTAGTGCCGCAAGGATTTAAGCTTCTAGGCGAGCTGGATGCGTATACTAAGTCGACTGATCTTGATCCAAAGCTTCGCGAACTGGTCAAATTCAGGGCATCGCAAATCAACGGCTGCGTATATTGCCTTTCTTATCACGCAGCCGATGCGCGAAAATTAGGGGAATCCGAAATGAGGCTTTATTGTCTCAGTGCATGGGAAGAAAGCCATCTTTACTCGGAAATGGAGAAGGCGGCATTAGAACTTACAGAGCATGTAACATTATTGCCCTCGCTTAAAGTGCCGGATCATGTGTATCAAAAGGTTAGGAAGTACTTTTCGGAAACTCAGTACATCAATCTAACGATGTTAATCATGATGATCAATAGTTGGAACCGGCTTTCGATTGCGATGGGATTCACTCCAGAAGCAGAATGAGTTAACCGGTATCCGGTTAGAGAAACGGAGAGGATTTCATTGACGAGAGAAGAAATGGAACAGGTCATTTATCGAATGTACGAAGCGTTCAATAGCAGAGATATAAACTCAGTAGATGATATTTTTACACAAGACTTTTACAGTCATCCCTTACAAGCTGGGCTTGAAGCCGTTAAAAAGACATGGGTTTCGATGTTCGAACGATTCCCGGATATTCGAGTGGTTGTCGAAGACCTGCTTGTTGAAGGCGAAAAAGCCGCAAGCCGCACTAGTATACGGGGAATAACCGCAGCAGATGCTGAAAAACAACCAATGATTCTTGAACTTATTCGAGTGGAAAGCCAACGGATTGCCGAAGTGTGGGGGCTTACGAATTTAGGAGAGGTTGTCGGGTCAAAGCGTAAGGATTAAACTAACGAATACGATAGTTCAATTAACCGCCTTATCATGAGGCGGTTTTTCTTTTGGTTGAGAATCAACAATATAGAATAACCGTGGGACGGGCAGGTTAGTTAAGAAAGGATTTGGAAAACATAAACATAATTACGGGAGAATTTAATATGGGGATGGGTTAATAAATGGGCATTTTTTCGTTGATAAGACCTTTGAAAAAATATGTACATTATGTTGATAGGGCATCTTTTTATGAACAGCTCTTTCTTAAGAAAAAAGCAATTGAAACAATGAAGGATGCAATAAATCAACCATTTTCTAAAAAAGAAAAGGCAAGTGGTTTGATTTATTTGGGGATTTTGTATTCAAAAATGAACGAATTTAATCAAGCGTCAAATTTTTACCAACAATCACTGGAATTAGTATCAGATGAGCAATTCAAATATAGCAGTAATTTTAAAAAAATCATTGAAACATTTCTTAAAAACGGGGAAAAACAAAGAGCATTATTTTGGTTAAATAACCTTCTAGAACGACAAAATTACGATAGGAGATTTTCGAAATTAGCTGATTTAAAAAAGCGTTTCGGTTAAGCTAACGCAGAACTCAAGCTATTGAAACTGAGTGAATGCTTGCTTCGTATGGTATGAAAAAAACAACTGGGGGGCCAATCTTTGAAACGTTATAAGGTGATTAATGCGAAGATGGCGACGCTGTTATCCCTTTCTGCCATGGTCCTTACCTTATTCCTGGTATTTTCCATAGGCCATCGCTCAATTTTAATAGAGCTCGAGATCACAACCGGCGTTTTAGCTGTAGTACTCTTTACATTCCTGTCCTTTGGTTTGTACAGGGGAGTAAGGTTACAGAATGATCCCTTATATAAGGAAGGGTGGAAACCATTTGGAAAGTGGGATGTACTGGATTTTGCTTCGGCGGGCGACCTGTTTCCGGTAGAGTTTCCCGGAGAAGGCCTATTTGGGATCGCACTTACAGTTATTGCCTGGATCGTAATTACGATTGTGATGCTCATTCTTATTTTTTTGGTCGGTAACATGCTCTGGGGGATTATCGTGTTCATGGGTGTAATGCTGTATTGGTTGTTTTATAGGGCATACCGATATGTCTTTCTAAAAGGGAGGGCGTGCCGTAATCGAGTTGGCTTAAGTCTTGCATATGGCGGGTTGTATACCGTTTTGTATACTGGATGGGCATTTATATTGCTTCAGATCGGGTCTTGGGTGATGCAAGGACATTAACCGTGCTTTTTAAGCTCTAACTAAGTACAATTGCTCAATAAACGGGAGCAGGCGCCGCGGCGATTTGCTCCTGTTCGTTGTAGTAACGGGGAGTATAGCATGGTAATATAATCCATGTTAAAATGTGGTTAACATACTTAATGAGGGTGACAAACCAATATGGAGAAATACGCTACAGTAATGGGAGTTAAATTTCCAAAAATGACGTTAGACCGAACTATAGAGGTTCTTACTGATGTTATTGAAGAGAAAAAATCCGAACTCTTTCATGTAATAACGGTTAACCCAGAGATCGTTATCGCTTGTCAAAAAGATACATCGTTACGCTCAATAGTTGATGAAGCAGGTCTGATTACAGCTGACGGTATTGGAATTGTAATGGTGTCTCGTTTAAGAGGCGGAAATCTTCCCGAAAGGGTTACTGGGTACGACACGTTGTTAAGGTTACTTGATTCTGGTAATCAAAAGAAATGGTCATTTTATTTTCTGGGTGCAGATCCTATCACTAATGAAAAAGTCTGTGAGGTTATTCGCAATAAGTATCCTGACCTTTCAATATTAGGTAGGCACAATGGTTTCTTTAAGCAAACTGAAGAAGATAAGATTATCGAAGAAATTGGAGACCTAAAGCCTGATATATTAGTGGTTGCACTTGGAGCACCATTCGCAGAGAGATGGATTCATAATAATAAATCAAAATTAAATGCGAAGATTGCTATTGGTGTTGGAGGTAGTCTTGATGTAATTGCAGGAAAAGTAAAAGAGACTCCAGAAAGTTGGAAACGGCTAAACTTAGAATGGCTTTTCAGGTTGATTCAACAACCTTCAAGATGGAAGCGACAGTTGATCTTACCTAAATTTGCAATTCGTGCACTGACGTTTAGAGAAAAGTAAATCGTCGTTCCATTGAACTAACGGGAGACGATAGTTGAATATGTGAATGGCTGCTACGTGGCAGTCCTTCACTCCGTTAACGGGCAGTAGAGCGTGGTGTATACTTCCAACGGTGAGGCAGTTAAGAGTTATCCTTGAATACGAAGTGTAGGATAGTTTGGAGTAATCCTTTATGTTAAAATGTGGTTAAAAGCCTAAGGTGGATTCTATGGAGAACTGTTCGCAAATAATGGGAATTCCAGTACCAAAAATAACTATGGAAGATACAGTCCATATTATTGACCAAATAATAACGAAAAAAAAAGCGGAACTGTTCCATGTGGTAACACTAAATCCAGAAATCGCCATGTCTTGTCAACATGATTTACTGCTCCGTACCATAATGATGAGGCGGGTCACCTTACCGCGGACGGTGCAGGCATTGTCATGGTCTCTCGTTTAAAGGGAAATCCACTTCCCGAACGTGTTACAGGATGTGATCTTCTATTTAATTTATTGGAGATAGGGAACAGAAAAAATTGGTCATTTTATCTTCTGGGCGCGAATGAGATGACTAGTAAAAAGGCAACAGAAGTAATAAGTAAGAGATACCCAAATGTATCCGTTTTGGGTAGACAGCATGGCTTTTTTGATCATAAGGATGAGGCACAAATTGTAGATGAGATTGCGACCTTGAATCCCGATGTTCTAGTGGTTGCACTTGGAGCCCCAAAAGCTGAATTTTGGATACATAAATTTAAAAAAAAATTAAATGTTAGGGTTGCTATTGGCGTTGGAGGAAGTCTTGATATCATTGCAGGGACAGTAAAAAGAGCACCAGTTATATGGCAGAAGTTAAATGTGGAATGGCTTTATCGATTAATAAATCAACCATCTAGATGGAGAAGACAATTAATTTTGCCTCGTTTTGCAATGAAAGCATTGTTATTTAAAGAAAATAATCGGTGATAACGGAACATAAGCTTAATAAACATTTGGAGAAGGCTGCCGACAGCAATAATAACGGCAGCCTTCTCAGCTAACGGGCAGTTATGCGTAACTTCCAGGGAATGTAAACGTCTAAATAAAGTAAGGAACGAGGAGGCAGATATTTCATGGGAGGAACGAATGTATGGGATGCGGAGTGGGAGGTTAACGAAGAGCAGGCGCGGACGCTGATCGGCAGACAATTCCCTCAGCTGTCATCGAAGCAAGTGAAGCGATTGGGCTGGGGCTGGGACAATACGGTTTTTCTCATCGGTGACGAGTACGTGTTCCGGTTTCCAAGAAGAACGATTGCAGTTGGCTCGATTCGTATGGAAGGGAAGCTGCTGCCGAAGCTGGAGGCATATATGACCATCCCCTATCCGAAACCGTTGTTTTATGGCGAAGCAAGTGACGAATACCCGGCACCATTTCTTGGCTATGCCTACGTGCCAGGAGATTTCCCCATCGGTTTGACGGAAGAACGCCGGGCTTTATCGGCAGAGACGCTGGCGAAATTTTTGCGGAGATTGCATGAGTTTCCGGTGCAGGCGGCGCTGAAGTGCGGAGTTCAGCAAGATCATCGAAGCTTGACGGACATAGCATCGCGCAAAGTGAAATTGGAGGGCTTTCTATCGAAGGTGGTTGAACACTTGTCGCCGGAGGAGTCCGGTGTGATCGAAGCGTATATTAGCAGGCTGCAAACGGACCGTGTCGAGGCGGTGAATGCACTGCTACATGGCGATCTTCATTTCAAAAATATGCTTGTGAATGAGAACGGGATCGTTTCCGGCATCATTGATTGGGGCGATCTGAGCGTAGGCCATCCGGCTTGCGATTTGAGCGTTGCTTACAGCTTTTTACCACCTTACGCTCGCGGCGTGTTTTTCGAAACTTACGGAGGAGCGGACGAGGAAACGAAGCTGCTGGCGCGGCTGATCGCGGTATACATCCCCGTACTGATCTTGATGCAAGCGGTCGATGACGGGAATGAAGCGATTGCGGCAGAGGCGAAATCCAACATCATGCGAGCACTGTCGGATTAGGCTCATTATTCCGTTGCAGCTATGGGGCTATGGCTATCGGCACCATTTTGTCGTTTAAAGGCCGCGATAAGGTACGATTCGCCTTCTCTGATGCCGCTTTATGTTGAGGAACACGAAATTCAACAGAGTAAGTCGTTGCGCTAACGGAAACGATAGTTGAATAACACCAGGAGGCTGCCTCACGATCGGTAGCCTCCATTACGTTACGGGCAGGAAGGTTCAATATAACATCTGCTATTCTTTCAAATTGGTATAGGGGGCAAACAAGTGATAATTAGTAATAAAGAATTTCACGTGAATGGACTGAACTACACCATTAGGTCTACCATCGAAACCTATGCGAAAGATCTATCCGAATTAAGACTACAAATTGATGGAGAGACGGAGAATCTGGACAGAGAAAGAGGCGAATCTTTCATTGATGTATCTGGATTTGAACAATTAATACATACGGACACGCTCAGTCCAAGAAACTTATTTTTGGTTGCTGTCGCGGATAAGCGTATTGTTGGGTTCTCGAGATGCGAAGGAACTTATCTCAAGAGATTTTCCCATAAAGTCGAATTTGGAGTATGCGTACTTAAAGACTTTTGGGGATATGGGATCGGAAAAAATCTTCTGAAAGAGTCTATTGCTTGGGCTGACTCCAATGACATCAAAAAGATAACTCTGAATGTCTTGGAAACCAACACTAAAGCCATTGAACTGTATAAAAGGCTTGGCTTTGAAATCGAAGGCATATTAAAAAAAGACAAAATTCTTTCCGACGGTGAATACTATAACACCATTGTGATGGGGAGATTCAATGACGCCCATACAAAGTGTTGTTGAGCTAACGCAGAACGATAGCTGAATAGACATGAAGAAACGGCAGCCGACATTGAACTGCACCCCGTCAAGTAGACAGTACAAATAATAAAAGTCAATTAAGCGGCCTTGGTCCTAAATTCCATCGGACTGAGGCCGTTTAGTTTTGCTTGTAACCGTTCGTCATTGTAAAAGTGGATATAGGCCTCAATGTCCTTCTTTAGTTCCTCAAAAGTATGGTACGTGTGTAAATAATATTTCTCACATTTCAAGGTCCCCCAGAAAGATTCCATTGGACCGTTATCGATGCACCGCCCAACACGGGACATGCTCTGGATCATTTTGTTTTCATCCAAGAGCTTCTTAAAGCCCAAGGAGGTGTATTGGTAGCCTCGATCGCTATGAAGCATAGCGGTGCTTTCTGGGGCTGCTTGCAAGGCCAGTTTCAATGTCTGGAATACAAGTGGATTGTTATTGGAACGCCCTAATACATAGGAGACGATGGATTTATCATGAAGATCGAGAATAGCGCTTAAATACGCTTTCTGGCCATTGCCGTACTTGAATTCCGTTACATCGGTGAGCCACTTTTCATTCGGAGCATCAGCATGGAATTTACGGTTTAGTAGGTTCCTCCGCCACCTGCTGCGGCGTGGCGTTCGTGTACTTCTTTTTCTTTCTCCGGATAACAGACTGGATTCCCATTACCTTCATTAACCGCTCTACACGCTTAAGGTTAATGGTTTTTCCGGTTTGTTTTCGCATATGCAGGGTTAGTTGACGGTATCCAAAGGTACGCTCCACTTTCTCATAGATGGTCATCATCACCTGGGTCAACTGCTCATTCTCCTGCTCACGAGAACTGGGTTTGCGATTGAGCCACTTGTAATAGCTTGAGCGTGCAATTCCTGCAATTTCGCATAGGAGTTGAACGCTAATTGACGCATCCTTTTGAAGCGCCTGGATGGCAAGGTAAATCGTTTCCTGCCGTGTTTGATTTAGCGTCGCCTTCTTTCGAGTTCCTCTAACTTTTTTAAGAATGCATTTTCCGCCCGAAGTCGCTCAATTTCGTACTCCATCTTCTTCATCTTGAGGTTCTGTTGATCGGCCTCCGTTAACTCTTCCGGGGCTTTCTTTCTCCCTCGGCCATCCTTTAACGCATCCTGACCGCCATCTTCGAACTTCTTCACCCATTGGTATACTTGCTGGTAGGAGACCTGAAACTGTCCCGCTGTCTTATGGTAATCATGTTGATTGGTCTGGCAATACTGGACAATCTCGATCCGTTCTTGCCATGTCGTAGAGCGACCCTGTGTCATAGCTTTTGCTTCCCCTTTATAGGCTTTTAAGCTGCTATAACCATTATACTTCTTAATCCAATTAAAAAGTTGTCTCGTACTAGCAATCTTGTATTTATCGATGATCTGGTATTGAGACAATCCCCCCTCAAGGAAATCCTTTACTGCTCGGAACTTAAGCTCAGTACTATAACTTTGAAGATGCGTACGGCGCTCCAGCCCTTCATATCCATACGTCTTGTACCGACGCTGCCATTTCATTAGAGTCGTCTTATTAATCCCATATTTCTTCGCAGCTGCCAGAAAACCAATTTCCCCGTTCGATACTTCCTCGAGAATGGCGAGTTTCTCCAAAGCATTATATTTTCCTCTAGACATGAAAAAGCTCCCCTCACAGTATCAGGCTTTTTGTTATTTCACCTGTCTACCGCATGGGGAGCATATCACATAAGGGCTGCCGTTCTCTCAATTAACTGGCAGATCATTCAATTGGGTGTTTCATAGTGGAAAACAAAACTGTTTATTCACGATCTCAAGCTGGTGAAATTTGCGAAGGTTCCGCAAGCGCCAAAGTGGACTAAGGGTTTCCGAAGGTCAAATTCAATGGTCGTTATCTGAAGGATGCTCTCTTAGTTTTTTGGATATATTTGGTACTTTCGATCCTCCAAGAGACCGGGTTCCGTGAATGCTACAAAAGCCACTTTAATGATTTCAACAACCTGCCAGTTCTACATATAAAGAAAATAAAGATGTTGCGGCCAACTTTACTCTGAATTTTTAACAAAAAAGACGGTAAATTCAATCGTTTTTCCTTGCGTTAACCAACTATACTTAATATTGTAAGCGCATACATTAATGCTTTCCGCGAATCGTCCCACACACAGAGGATGTGATGATAGTGAAAAAACTATTGTAATGAATTATGATTTGTTACGCTATTCGATCGAAACCTATTTTATCTGGGAAGAGGAGGATTTTTGATGAAAAAAGTATTACTGACTGTATTAACTGTTGTCTTATGTTTGAGCTTTATGATTGGCGGTTCCGTATCTGCGTCAACACCAACCGTTTACAAATTTAATTTTGGCGCAGGATCCGAAGTACCGGGTGATTATATTCAAGTCAACGCTTCTGAAGCATATACTCCCGATAAAGGGTACGGCTTTAATACACCTCAAGACGTAATAAATGTCGCAGCATCCGGAACAGGCGTGGGAAGCACAGCCGTTCAGTTTGTAAAATACGGGGTAACTAGTGCTAACACATTCAATGTTGATTTAGATAAGGGTCTTTATCAGGTTCAGGTCATGTTAGGGGACACATCGAGATCGAGCGTAGCGGCTGAAGGTGTCTACCAATTATTAAATTTAACAGGAATCACTCCTGAAGATTCATTTCTTATTCCCATTACAGACGGACAATTGAATCTCATTGTAACTGCAGGCATAGAGGGCAACGCCCATACAATAGCCGCCCTCATCATCACCAAAGTGTCGAAATATCCTGTTATGCCCAGAACGGTATGGATCGGCGGAGATTCGACGGTAGCCAACTATTATCCCAAGGATGCCGATGAACTCGTCGGTTGGGGACAAATCATTACGGAGCTTGTGAATCCGGAGACCTTTCAGGTTAGAAATATGGCTTCCGCCGGACAAATTGCGAAAGGGTTCTTGGAAGGCGGATCGCTGGATACAATCCTGAAATACATTAAAAGGGGCGATTATTTCCTGTTTGAAATGGGTATCAATGATGAGAAAAAGTATTCTGAAGGTCAATTCACAATATATATGCGGCAAATTGTTGAGGCGATGAAAGCAAAAGGGGCGACAGTCGTCTTAGTGCCCCCTCAAGGGCGGGCCATAAGCTGGACTACGGATGGAGTCAACCTGGTGCACTATGCCGAAGATGATTCCTATAGGCACGCGACCATTGCTTTATCGCAAGAACAAAATGTCGGACTTGTGGATCTTAATGTTCTAAGCTCAGCTTACTTTACTTCGATAGGGCCGGCAGAAACGGATCTTCTTTATAAGACTGGTGATTGGTTGCACTTTAATCGCAAGGGCGCCACTGTCCTTGCGAAGCTTGTGGTGCAGGATTTGCAAAAACAAGGTATGGATGGTTTTGACTATTTGATAAGCTTTTAAGTTTCTGTAACGGAAGTGCGACATGAAACGTCTTAAAGCTGTTCATGTCGTGTCCTTCCCAATGTTGATCTTCGTTTAGATACATGCTTGATCTGCTTCCGCATGCTGATAAAATAATACTGAAGACGACAATGATTAGTATTATTCGTAAAATTACCCCCCTACTAGACAGTAATTGTTACGTTTTACAATTAAAAATCATGAAGATATTAAACGATCTCGGGGTAGCCTCGTAAGTAGTATCTTATAAGGATATTGAACTAACGGAAACAAGAGTTCAATAAATAATTACATGAAGCTGCCGCAACAACGACCGGCGGCTTTATTTTGTTAACGCTTAGTAAAGTATGAATAACATTTTCGAAAACCCATATTATGATATAATTTAAAACAAAACTGTGAAACACAGAAAACTTATGGAATATTCAAAGGAGAAAATAATGAATAAGTCAGTTGGATTTAATCTCTTAATGCTAGGAAATGTATTTTTATTGGTGGGGATTGGAATAAATTATGGAATATCTGATAATCGTTTTGGGACAACCCTAATAATCTTATCAATGATTTTTAATATACCAGGATTGATATTAACTGGAATGCAGTTTAATAGACTAAATAGTAATGGGAAACGTTAGTATTATGTCGGCAGGCTGACGGAATCATAGTCAGCCTGTTGAAGTAACGGGCAGGATAACGCAACTTATGATGAGATTTATGCGTCTTATTAATGGGATAAACTGTAAATTATGAGGGTTCTTATGAAAAAATGAGTATACGTTATTTTAGTAATAATGACCTTTATGTTTTCATCGGGTGAATCAGTTTCTCCAAAAATATTGAGGAGGAGTGTAAGATAAAAATGGTTGTAAATAAAAAGGCAGCTGCGGTTATTATCGCCATCATCATGGTAAGCGGATTAGGTTGGATTGGCTTTCGATTGGCAAACGAAAGCAAGGGCTCAGTTTCACAAGGCACAACTCAGCAAAGCACTGCTGAACCCAATGATAGTTTTTCAATGAAACCTATACCATCGGTTGTTGATGGGATAATCGAAGAGGACATTCAATCTATTCGTATCTTTGAAGGATCTATGTCCGATTATACGGCCAAAGAGACCCCTTTCTTTTCAAAGCCTGATGTAGGCATCATGTTTTTTCCGAAAACGATGATGCCTTTGACGCCAGAGGTCATATCCGAACTTCCTAATAGAATCAAGATCATTTCTAAGAATATAAAAAAGGAAGTTCGTTTTTCAGTCGATCCGATAAAATCCGGAGATTCCAACGTAGTTCCGTTGTTGCTGCAATTGATTGATGCTCCTAAAGAGGATCTCCTTATCCATTTCGTTTCTATGGACGGACAAAAAGAGAAAATCGTTACCCTATTTTATACCGAACCGTTCAATTATACAGTTACATCTGAAGATGATCCGGAAATTGCGAAATACGACGCATATTTAGAACAAGGGATGAACACAGTTCGCCATTTACAGCCAGGCAAGTTATATAAGTATCGATTCCAATTTACGCACGATGTGAATCGGGAGAGCGTTCAACACAAGTTGACAGAATACCTCAAAAACAATGCTTTTCAGGGAGTAAGTTTGGACTGGGAGAATGATAGGAGTTTTATTCTTTCTATAGATTTCAGGCATGAGGCAAATGCAGCTCCTGTTGGATTGAGTTTTAACGGCGTTCGCAACACAGCAGGATATACGCTCTCAACCGGTAAACAACATCGTTTTCAACCTGCACCTGCCCAGGCGCTTTATAGAATCAACCTTGCAACTTCAAAGAAGGATAGCTTGTTTGCCTCCTCTATTCATTATAATGAAATTGATGTATCCCCCAATGGGAAGTATGGATTGGCAGCAGAAGTGGGAGACAATGAAATGCATTCGATTTACGCCTATTCTGTAATCGATTTGAATGGAAAAATATTAAAATCATTCGGTATGGACGAGATTCGTCTTGCCAAATGGTCCCCAAATGGCAATGCACTGATCTATTTGCAAAAAAACAATGTGATGCTTTATGACCTCCCTAGCGGTAATACCAAGGTCACTTGGGCAGCTCCAAATCAAGAAAAAAATGCTAGAATCGTCTCCTTAGACAATGATCCTACATCAGAAACGACAGTGATCGGTTGGGGTAAGCACGACGATAATGGCAGATTCACCTATGATCTTTACGTTTTATCAGATTATAGTGACAGCCAACCAAGGAAAATCCAATCCGCGGGCAGCTTTTCTTGTTACGAAGGACCCTGCATTGCCCCTGGTTATCGGATCGTCAAAAAAGACGAAATGTATTACGAAGTTTATGGCGATCAGGAAAACACTCCTAAATGGTCTGCTTACAAAATAGATTTGGCCAGTGGGGAGAAGAAGGAAGAGGACCTAAAACATCTGATTTCGGATGACGATAATAAGCGTATCTTTGAATTATCGAATGGGAAATCGTTATGGATTCAAAAACTACCTGTGAATGGTAAGGAGCAATGGATTCGTTCCGATCCGTTCACAGGCAAACAAACTCCACTCATGGAAACCTCTCTCGGATTATTTAAAGAGTGGATGTCTCTGTATGAAATCGGGGAAGACAAATACTTGATCCATCTTCCTGATCAGAATTGGAAAATCATTGATACAAGAAACAACAAAGTGTCAGAATATGTATTGATTCCAAAGGAAGTCAATCAAGTTCACAAATTAGGGACACAACTATATTTTTTTAGCAACGAAGAGTCATAACTAACCAATTGTAAACAATGGTCAAGTAAATGAAATGATGCAGGAAGTTCAAAAAATCGAGGGTGGAGGACCGAAATGTCAAACAATCTTAACCATTTAAGAGTATTTATAAAAAAGATACTCTCCGTGATTTTTCTTTGCTTAGTTTTAACCGCTTGTACCGCTCCAAAACAATCACAACCACCCACCATAAAAATAACGTCATCCGCACAACCTGAACCTACAAAAGAAACTACTGTCATTAAGCCTGAGAAAGAAAATATCGTTCCAGTAGAGTATATGCCTGTAACATTACCTACTATTAGCCTATCACCCATTGGTACGAACGTAGTCAATAAGAAGCTTAAAGAAGTAAAACTACAAGATGCTTCGGTTGTTCTATATAGCAAAAAGAGTGGCGAATCTCAAACCATCTACGCTGGTATTAAAACTGGAGACAAGATTTACGAAATCGAGGGCATCATTGGATATGGAAATCCCGACGAGACCGAAATTTCCCGAAATTATTTCAACGGCATTTCACTCATTAAAATCCGTGGATCAGAAGGAGCATCCGCCCCGATTACCCACTACATTAAAATTGAAAATAGCTTCCCTATATCATTTATTCAAATGGAAAAATACTGCCAAGAATATGATATCGATAGTGATGGTAAAAAAGAATTGATCACATCCGCTGGAGGAACGATTCCAGAAACTGAAATAATAAAAGTAAACGGCAATAAATTTGAAAGCGTAAATCTTAATCAGGTCATGAATGGTGTTGTGACTTTTGATAATAAGCATCTAGAATTTATTGTATACCAACCCAACAAAAATCCTGAATTATATAAAATGACCTCTAGAGGAATGGAATATGTGAGCGAGCAGTCGTAACGGGTACGATAGTTTAGCGAACTTCACGAATACGTGAAGTTCGTAAATAAAACGTAGGTGAAACCACCAGATGTATGAAACGATGGGATGAGAGAACCCTATGTGCTCCCCCTGCTTTTGCACCCACCTCCCTGTAGATAAATAAAAATGACACTTTCTTTCCAGACAAGGGGAAGTGTCATTTTTATTTTTGGGCTAATAGTTTTTGTACAGCGGAAATATTATCTAACACTAGACGATATCGCTTTTTCTAATCGAGATTTCTGTTGTCATTTATTGCTTTCAGTTCTTCTGTTAGCTTTGAAATTTCTTTGTACCTTTTCTTTTTTCGATAGGATGCAAACATTTCCAACCCGACCTCCCCTAGAATTCGTCGTCTTCTTTAGAATATTGTTCTCGCTTTAAACCCAAGTGAACTACTACAGTAGAAATCATGGGTTGGTCCTCAAATGTGTGTGGTCAAACACTATCAAGCAATGATGGGGTTCATAATTCGGTTTACAATTAAAAAAAGCACAAGAGACGGGATATTCTACTAACTAGCTAGCGTTTCAAAAATTGAGGAGAGTGTTTTACATCCATGTTATTAAAAGACTCACAACAGGGTCAAGTGTAGAAAGAAAATAAAGTATTAGCTTAACGGGCAGGATAACGCAACTTATCGTGAGATTTATGCGTCATATTAATGGAATAAACTGTAAATTAGGAGGGTTCTTATGAAGAAAGGAGTATACGTTGTTTTAGTAATAATGACCATGTTACTAATCGCTAAATTACATAAAAAAATTGGCTTAATCTGTACAGTCGCAACGCTGACGATTGCGCTTGCAGCATGCACGTCGGAAAACGCGGACAACGAGAAGAACGAGGGCAACGCCCCACAGGCGAGTGTCGCAACACTTGCAGACGAACTGCGGAGCGACGAACCGGTCAAACTTATTAACCCTTCTGATAACGCATCTGCACTAGAGGATCTAGAAGTAAAATGGAAAGTGATGGCACCCAACGATGCACACAACCCATGTCCGTGCGAGTATGGAAGCACGCCGATTACCGGGGATCTAACGGTTGCGCCCGCGCCCTTAATTGGCAACCATACCACCGTCGTGTACGAAGAAATCGAGTTCGGCAGCTTCGGTGAAGCCAAGCTGTACCTCGTGGCGCGCGACCGTTACGTCGGCGATACGAATAAAGACGAAAATTACGAAGGCTTTACCTACGAAGCTTGGTTAGTCGCGTTGGGAGACAAGCTCGATAACGAAGGCACCCGAATCGCGACGAACGTCACAGTCACCGGCCAATCGAGCATGAGCGACGCATACGACAAAGGTAAACAGCTCAGTAAATATGCCGTACTTTCCGATGGAAACGGAGATTACATCTTGCATTCTCGGCCGAACAACGAAGACGGAGTCGCACTCGTCAGCGTCGATTTCTGGAAACAGACAGCTGTTCTCGAGAATCAGAGCAATCGCGACGTCGATCTAACGGGCTGGGGACTGGAGGGAACGAATAAACGTGAAGGCTACGTATTCTCGGAGGGAACGGTACTGAAGGCGGGAGATAAGCTGACCGTTTTCGCCGGGCTAACCGAGCGAATAACTCCTGGTCCGGGCGTAATCGTATGGGAAAACAATCGGTTTCCATGGCGATACGACGGCGATCAAGCCGTCTTGCGCAATGCGGACGAAGAAGTCGTCAGCCATATCGAGGGGCCGAACCTGACTCCCCCCGTTATCATCGGAGTGTATAAGAACATGCCAATTACGGCAACGATTACCTCTAACCCGGGCGTGACTGCCGCGATCGCAGCCTTCAAGGCGGCGGATGGCACGCCGACGGGCACGCTTCAGATCAGCGAGGCCAAACAAGCGAAAGCCTCGAACGGCCGCACGATCTGGATGCTTATGTTGCGGCCGAAAGGACAGAACGAAGGCGCATTCGCGGACGTGCGGATCGATCCGGACAACGGCGAGATGCTGATGGCTTCCGGTTTCGGCGGGGCGAAAGACCAAGCGCTCGCATACGAGGATGCAGGCGCGTTAGAGAAGTTAGCGAACGATCGGTTGCGCTTGCTCCTGGGAGAGGCTCATGCCGAATATAAGTTGATCGACTTTGTCAACGAGCACGGATACGCCAAGATGACGTTGGAGCAAGGCGGCAAGGACATTTACCAGCTTGTCTATTCAGACGTGGAAGGATTTACAAGCGTTGCTCAGCCTTGGTTGCTCGCCCTGTAAACGTGCAAGTAAATGAGGCGTTAAGCGTAGGTTATGTTAAACTTTGTTGATTTTTGATTAAGCTAAAGGGCAGATGAGTGGAATAACACTCATAAAAAATGTAAAAAATTACAATTTAAATGGAAACTTTTTACTTGTCACAACGTCTAATTCATTAGAAATTAATATCGGGAGTGATGAATTTGAAAAAGTTTGTTATAGGTCTAATTTGCGGAATTGGTTTAACAGCAACAACTGCCGTTTATGCCTCTGATACAATTCAAGCGTACTTGTTTCCAGTTAAAATCATGCTAAATGGGGAAAGCATAGAAGTCGATAATAATGAATATGTTGTTTTGAATCATATTGGTCACACATATGTACCTCTTCGTTGGGTTGCTGAAAATATGGGAGCGACTGTAACTTACCAAGAATCGGAGGGGAGCACGCCTCCATGGATTCATCTATCGTATTATCAAACCGATAGCGGATTATTAATTAAAGACCCAAAGGAAAATCGAGTAAGTATCGGAAATTTGCAATTGAAAAAAATCGTGCATGATTACCCAAATTATGTAACCGCACAACTTAAACTTCAGGATTCTCCTTATCCTTTGTCTTCCGTACATTTCAAATTGTCTTTTTATGATGAAAACGGAAAATTAATTGAAAAAGGAGATGGTACTGGTCAGTTGATGAAGTCTGGTGATATCCAAACCGTCATAGTTAATGTAGGTTCACTGAAAAACTATTCTTCCGTTACTCTTACAGTCACTGAAATTATAGATATTAGTAATGCAGGACACGACTAAGTTTGTTGAAAGATATCAACCCGTTGTGAAACTAACGGATAACTATAGGTTAATAACAACATGAAAAGGCAGCCGGTCCAGGTGGATTGGTTGCCTTTTCTCAAGTAACGGGCAGTATAGCACAGCAAGAGAATTGAAATTATGAGAAGGTAGTTAATGAAACTTTTGTTTAGCTAAGTCCGTCTAATATTTGGAAATAAAAATACAATACCAATTCAGTACCTCAAAGAGGAGAGTTAAAATTGAAAAAAATAAAGCTTTTATTTTTGGTTTGTATTGTTATCGTTTCACTATCCGCATGTTCTAAAGATAACGTCCTACCGCAATCTCCAAATAATACCCAAGAACAGACGCCAAAAACAAATATTCCCGTAACTGAACCTGTCGTTGTCGGTACTTCTAATACAACATCACCAGCAACAACTCAACAACCAACGAAAGATACCGAGAGCATAGTTTATGAAAACAATAAATACAATTTCATTCTCGAAATCCCCAAAAGTTGGGACGGGAAATACGATGTTGTTGAAAATGGAGATGGTCTTAGATTTGTCTACAAAGCAAATAAAAATGGGACACTATTTTCTATAACAATATGGTCTAAAGAGAAATGGAGTACAGACGGGGCAGAACTTGCGAAAAATATTCATATATCAAAGATAGGAGAAAAGGGAGACAAGATTTATACGTTAAGTACCCCAACTGACGTGCAGGTCGACCCAAGTGATAAGAAGATGACGGCTGATTACGCATCTATGTGGGAGGACATTGAAGGCATAAAAGCCACTTTCGAGTTTAAAAAATAAAATGTACGAGATGTTACAAAGTTTTCGTCAAAACTTGCCGTTTCAGACAGGGCGGTGACGTATCATATATAAGAGTGTTGGTCATTACGCTAACGGGAACGAGAGTTATAACAGAGAGAAGGCAACCGATCACCTGTGGACCGCTTGTTTGTCTTAAAGCTACCGAGCTGTAATCTTTACTTATAGGTGCTATACTTCATGGAAGATAGGATATTTATGGATTAAAATTCCGAAAGTGGTGAACATCATTGGAGACTTTGGAATATCACATCACCGATGAATGGAATGAAGCAAGTTGGAACGCAGTAGAGCGAATCTACGAGCAAGCGTTTCCCCTTGACGGCAAGAAAAGCCGCGATATCGTTCGTCACATGTTTGAAAAACGTATGTGCCAGCTACATACAATTGCCCAGGGCTCAGAAATTATTGGGATGGCATTGACCGGAATCGATCAGCAAGCTGGAGCTTTGCTAATTGATTATATAGCAGTTCGTAAGGATGTTCGTGGCAGAGGATACGGCCGACTATTGCTGGACCGTATCAAGCAATGGACACGCACTGTTGCGGGCTGCAAAGGGATCATCGTCGAAGTGGAATCCAAACCGACGGAGGAAAACAGCCAGCGAATCCATTTCTGGGAAACAAACGGTTTCCATCTCACTGCTTATGTTCATCAGTACATTTGGGTGCCGGAGCCCTATAAGGCGATGTATTTGAACTTCGAAGAGACTAATCGGTTGCCCGAGGATGGGAAGAAGCTGTTTCGAAGCATTACTCGACTCCATGAAAAAGCGTATCGTCGTTCTTAACCCTGTCTAAGAGAAGCTCGCCAAGCAGCTCCTTTTTTCGTTCAATGAAAGGTATGAATACATCGCTAAAAAAACTTCTAGTGGCGGTATTTTCGAATTTTGCGGTATCGAAGTAGTAGTGGAGCAGTTCTTGTTTGGGGGAGTAACCACAGTAGCTACAGATGAAACCCGTAAGGAGATGTTGGAGCAAGTCAAAAAGAAGTTTAGTTACTTTTAACTAAATTACCTCATACCTTGTTTCATAGAGGCGCGTTAACGCGTCTCTTTTATTTTCTACTAAAAGACACTGTTAAACTAACGTTGCCGCGGCAACTGCTCCTTATTTTCATTGAGCTAATGGGCAGTAGAGCGCGGTGGATACTTATACTGAATAAGCAATTAATTTAAGGAAAGACGACATTTAATAAGGGTTCTTTGCTAAGTACTATTGAAAGTTCTAGTTCAGATGACGAGTTCTGGACACCAGTCTATTCCACACTACCAGTGGAGGCGGCATCAATGTCACATTGAATATTCAATGCGTAATATACAATATGATGTATTTTATGATATTTGACATACTATATATAGTGATATACACTAGAGTAGTACCAAAAAATTCCAATGAGAGAAGTGATTCCGCTATGGCAGCAAAAGGGCAAAGTAAAGTATCTTCAGACAGTATGGCTTCAAAGGCTTCAAAAGTTCTACAAAGTAGTAAATACTCTGCAACAACAAAGTCTTTAGCTGCTTCAGTGCTCTCTCAGTCA
This sequence comes from Paenibacillus sp. V4I9, assembly GCF_030817295.1. Classification (NCBI taxonomy): domain Bacteria; kingdom Bacillati; phylum Bacillota; class Bacilli; order Caryophanales; family Paenibacillaceae; genus Paenibacillus; species Paenibacillus sp. V4I9. The sequence goes on along the minus strand of NZ_JAUSZE010000001.1, from coordinate 3,893,665 downwards.
AAAAAAGGCAAGAATTAATTTTAAATTTGATTACTCTAAAACCAGACAACCACTCTGGTTTATTTTTTTGTTATTGTTCAAAATTTTCTCCCAATAGCAACTTGCACTCATTATGAATGTTTTTACTACATGGAAATATATGACGTTAAGTCGGTTAGGGAAGGAGCCGCACTGCACAGCTGAAAGTTCTGTTCGATCAGGCTTCAGGCAGCAACTATTCGCTCCGGAGGTCGTCTATTTAACGACGCCTCTATTTTCCAATGGATAGAGAGTATAGACAAAGGTCCATGAACGGAGCTGCTGCTGTTGAAGAAAAAATGGATAACGGTTACTGCACTTTCTGCGCTGCTGCTTAGTTCCTGCTCCGCCGCAGGGGAGGAGCGGTCGAAAGCCGCTGATGCTGTTTCGGGAACTAAATCCCACAAACAACAATTGATTCATGCGGAAGGAACAAACGTGATGGAACGGATAGCCGTCCCTAACGGTTATGAGAGGGTTCCTGTAGAGGATGCGTCATATGGGGATTATTTGCGGAATCTGCCTCTGAAGTCCCATGGCTCCAAGGTACATTTGTTTAATGGGGAGCTTAAGGCTAAAGAGGTTTACGAAGCTGTGCTCGATGTGGATGTAGGGGAGCGGGATCTGCAGCAGTGCGCCGATGCGGTTATGAGGCTACGGGCGGAATACCTGTATGGCAGTGGCAAGTATGATAAGATTCACTTCAATTTTACAAATGGCTTTAAAGCTGACTATGCAACATGGAGGAAAGGTAATCGGATTGATGTATCCGGCAACAAGGTCTCATGGACCAAACGGGGAGCGGCCTCCGACAGCTACGAGGTTTTTCGAAGTTATCTGAACATGGTATTTGCGTACGCGGGAACGTTGTCCTTGTCGAAGGAAATGAAGCAGGTGCCGCTGTCAGAGATGCAGGCTGGAGATGTGTTTCTGGAAGGGGGCACGCCGGGACATGCAATCGTCGTATTGGATATGGCTCAGAACCCCAAGACCGGTGAAAAGCTCTTTATCTTAGCTCAGGGCTACACGCCTGCGCAAGACATACACATTCTGGAGAATGAGGATAACGGGGAGGGGAATCCTTGGTATTCCACTGAGTTCGAGGGGAAGTTGAAATCCCCGGAATGGACATTTACAAGGGAACAACTGTACAGGTTCACAGATTAATGCCAAGGGAGAAGGCCCAATAGGATCTTCTTGTCCGGCGACACAAACTTATGCGCATAATCGCGAATGAACTTGACCCGTGTATCTGCTCACTCCACTAACGGGCAGATTAACACAATAGTATGAGACACCATAGTCCATGAGTAATTATTAAAGCGATGAAATTATATGGTATAATTTAGAAAATTAGAAACTACACATAGGATGGTAAAAATGTTTGATTGGATTGAGGAGACTATCCCCACCAACAGAAGTATGAAGCAAGTTCTTGGTAGGCGGTTTAATTTAAAAAAGGTTTCACTTGAATCTCCTGCATCTATGTCTGAATTAGCAAGATTGCTTTCTGCTGGCAGTGCGCTTCTTGCGGACAATATGATGAATGTCTATTCTGCTAAAGATGAAACTGTTCGTTATTTAATAATGAATGACATTGCGCCTCATTTTGAAGATGTAAAAATTGTTTATGTTGAAGATGAAATTGATGTTATTAATATGCAATATCTTAAGGAAGAATCAAAAAAAATGTTTGACAGCACGAATAACGGAATAATTCAGGTTATACATGACTTATTTAGAACTAATGACATGAGTATATGGACAGATGGTAAAAAAAGAGAACTTGCTCGTTACTCCGTTAAACTCAATGAGTTAGATAAGTATGTTATTGACAATACAAATGACATTCAGGATTTTTTCACAAAGGGATATTTTGACTTAGGTGAGGAGTTTGGCTTTATCCCAACTGGTTGGACACTTGTAGATGAATTGAAAGAATCGAAAGCATTGAGGTTCTTTGCAACCTTTATCCACTGTATAACATTAGTCGTTGATTTAAGTAATAAGCAAGTTGTTATGATACAGCTTTCAGGGGACCCTGAGATGAATACAGATGAATGAATGATATCTTTATCAGTGATTTCAAGACCATTAGAGGGGCCTGCTTTGCAGCAGCTCCTATTTGTGTATTAAACGGGCAGTAAAGCGTGGTGGATGCTTGCAATGAATAAGCCGTTAAGTGGTTGACTTAACTTCCTACGGAAGTAGCACTGAAAATATAAAACCACACACGTATTGAATGTACCTTCCAAGTCATAAGTATAAATCAATAGGATTATGTGGAAACAGTTTTATACCGAGCTTTAATAAAGTCCGTATAGAAAGGAAATGAGACGGTGTAGATGAGCAATAAATTTAAACAAGGACTGAATACAATTGAAATTCCATATGAAAAAAGTAAAATAGGGGTAACCGAAGCAAAATTAGAGATGAGAAATTTTAAACGTAGGTGGTTATTTGTTATTGTCACTATAATAGCTGCTTCTTTTGCTTTAGCGATTTTTGCACCTAACTACTTTACAAACAATCACCCGGAAAATCCTGTTGTCAGAACAATCGCATCATCCAACTCTTTTGATGTAACCGATACACGCAGACTTGTCGGGTGGGCAGATAATGTATTTGTCGGTAAAGTTATAAAACAGGATGGTACTAAATCATTAGATAGAGCTCCTGAAACTCAATTTAAAGTGGAAGTTTCTGATAATGTAAAAGGTATATTTAACGGTACAGTAATCGTAAATCAACAAGGTGGATTCAAAAGAAATGAATTAATACTAATTGAAAATGACCAATTACTTCACGAGGGACAATCATATTTATTTGTAACGAAACATTTGAAGGAAGAGAATTGGAATACCTTAGTACCTGTATACGGCGACATTCTAATTGCCAATGAAGAAGCAAAAAAAGAACTAATTAAGAAATACACAAAAGCTTATAAAAATGAAATCCCATTTAATATGAGCAAGTCATTAAACTAACGGAACTTTAGCTGAATAAAACACCCACGAGGCTGCCACGTGAATGATAGGGCAGTCTCGTTACGCTATCGGGCAGTTTAGCTTAGCAATCCATAAGAAACAATCCAAGCTGAAATGTGCTAAAATGTAACTAAATGTAGACATCCCTCATGAACAAAGGAGCACTGAAAATGAGAAAACTCGTTCTATTTTTGCACGCATCGCTTGACGGTTTTGTAGAAGGGCCAAACGGTGCAATGGACATTGGCTGGATTTCCTACGATGGTGATTTAGAGAAATACGCGAAAGAAATTCTAAGTACTGCCGACACCGTCATTTGGGGACGAGGGACTTATCAATTAATGCACGGTTATTGGCCATCTGTGCCTTCGAACCCATCAGCTTCGCAGCATGAACGGAATCATGCCGAGTGGATCGATAAGACAGCCAAAATCGTTTTTTCCACGACGCTGGACAAAGTCGAATGGAACAATTCCAGACTGGTGAAAGAAGATGTCGAGGAAGAGATCAAGAACCTCAAACAGCAGCCAGGCAAGGATATGGTCATCCTCGGCAGTCCTAGGATCGCACACCACCTTATGCAGCTTGATTTAATCGATGAGTATAAAATTACGGTTTCTCCCGTCCTGATCGGCAGCGGGTTGCCGTTATTCCAAGGTCTCAAGGAGAAGGTCAATCTTAAACTTATCGAAAACAAGACCTTTGATTCTGGAGCCATAGGTCTCGTTTACCAGTCGGTTAGATGACCTTTGTCTCCTAAAATAGATTACGCTAACGGAAAACGATAGCGCAATATCAAGCGAAAGCCGCCAAGATGGCGGCTTTATTGTGCTAACGGACAGTTTACAATATCTATTGGAACAATCATGCCCCCTATGACGTCTAATAATCAATGATCAATAATAAGCACCTAGGAGGTGATTGTTAATGAAACAATACATAAAGGTGAAGATTGTGTTTCTGATAGTAACCCTTCTATTTACCGCCTGTGGTGCAAAAAATGGTAAGACGCAGGAGCCATCAACATTGGACCCCGCCACTAAGAAATTGATGGCAGGGCCAAAGCTTATTCACAAAGATGACCAATTCGAGATGAAACTGAACATTGTGAAGACGAAATTCAAAGTAGGCGAACCGATCGTTTACTCTGCATCGCTCACTTACATTGGAAACAACAATTCAATCTTAATCTGGGGCGGTCATACTTACATTCTGTTTTCCGTGACAGATGGCAAAAAAATTAAGATGGAGGGCGTGAATACGGCAGAACTGACCGCTACGAAATTGAATCAAGGAGAAACACGCGAATATCCTTTTTTCAAAAGCGGTGGCTACTCCGCTAATGACCCTGATGCGGGATTCTGGAAGAAATTTTATGCAGAAAAAGATCTGATACTACCAGCAGGAACTTACCTAATCACAGCCAGAAGTGAATTTTCGTTAACAGAGAAAGTTATAGATAGCCATTATAACGGTGAAGTACACACGACAATTACCGTGGAATAAGGAGTAGGCGAAGCGGGCAATCCATGGCAGACTTTTGTTAAACTAACGAAAACTATAGCTCTATAATATTGTAAGGCTTCATAGCACGCTATAAGTAAGGAGTTCATTTTTATGAGATATCTGATGGGAAAAGGGAGTAACAGAAGGAAGTTACCAATTATACGCGAACTTAATTTCAAACATTCAATTCCCCATTAAAATGCTTTTAGGAATGGATGATGTGATTAATTATAACTTTAGACTTTTACCGTTTATTATGGGTGCTATCGTTTGGATATTTATCGCAATTTTGTTTTGTAGGCGGAAAAATCGTACACATCATTAACCTAATGGAAACGATAGCGCGGCGATGGAACCGATCCATCGCTTATTTAGGTTATTTCGTAATTCGCTCAACAAACTGGCAGATAGCGTGATGGTGTCTAGGAGTCAAGTGCATTGCTTATGCTTAACATTGGTGCAGTTTAAGCAGTAACTTTCCATACATTGGTAACGTATAAATGTTTGAGTTTAAAGCTGCAGCAATGTCTCTTTTTAAGTGTTTTAATGAGGGGGTGGTTTTCTTGTCAAATAAATTGAAAATCATTTTATTTTTCTCCATTGCTACGATATTCATTGTAATTATGAGCATCGGACTAAAAGACGATATACGAGGAATTGAAAAAGCTGTTCTTTCTTTAAACCAGCCTATGACAAACCTTGCTCATATTGAAGTATTAGAAAATAAGAAAGCTATCGCTTTTTATGAATGGGGTACTGCACCAGGAGAGTATTTTGGTATGGCAATATTAAAGAAAAATCTTTTTGGTTGGCATTTTAATGGCGGCTCAACTTCGCAAACTCCAAAGGATTATAAGTTAGGTTGGTCTTTTAGTAACTTGAAGGGAGAGTTTTCAGATTATACGGATATTATATATGGAAAAATTTTCGATTCAGATATTGAAAGCGTACTTGTTACAACTAACAAAGGAAAGCAATATTCAGCAAAAATAATTGAATATAATAATGGCGCAAGGTTATGGTTCTTAATAACAGATGGTGTAGAACTATTGGGTGCCACAGTTATGGGGCTTTCTAAAAATGGCGAAATTATTGAAAAGATTCCAAGTAGATAAATATTATACTCCGCCTTTCGCTCAACTAACGAAAGAACATTAGTTTAATACATTTTTGCGAAATTATGTAACTATTACGGTATTATCACGTCTAATATAGGTAATTTTATTTAGTTTTGAAGGGGCTTGGAATGGACCGCGAAAAAACATTCATTATAGCTGTTACGGGATTTTTAGCTTTACTGGTAGTGTTCATTTATTTAATTCCTTTTGCAGGGAATTTCGTAGCAAATACAAGATTTGAAGGATACGCTAGGAGCGTTGGTATTAGAATTATAAAAGAATCCCCACCTCTCCCCAGTGTTACTTCGGGGCGAACGCAAATTCCAGTTATCCAGAGTAGTTATTGTTGGGCAATTTAGGATGTGCAGATTATGCTGGAGGAACTGCAATGTTAAAAGGGGTCACTCCTACTGCTGTAACTCCTGAAGGGGACATTAAAGTTTCGTTTGCTTATAAACCAGCACCTAATGGGTTGGATATTCAGCAATTCGTTGATGAAAAAACAATAAAAATTCCTTTGAAGAATGGCTCTTTTAATGCCCCAAAAGAAAAAGGTATTTATTACTACAGTATTTTTGCATTCTGGACAACCGATGATGGTAAATTTTCGAAAGGTGATACATCATCAGTTTTTGCTATTGAAGTTAGATGATTAAGCTAACGAAAGAACGTTAGTTCAAAAGATCTGCTGCCTAATAAATTTTGAAAAGTAAAAGAGAAGTATTGAAATGAGGCAATAAATACTGGCGAAGGTGTTATATAAAGGGGTGTTTTAAATCTTAAAAAAATACCCTGCTGGACACGAAAAACCCAGCAGGGTTAATATTATTTCGCGATGCTTATACTAAATTTTTCAAAGCCCTTCGTATCATTCCACATGCGGTCAAATTGTTCTGAAAAGTTTTTCGCTACTGATTCATTACTTATTGCAACCAGCACTTCGTCATTCGTTGTACTGGCTGCTTTTGAATAGTTATACGATCCGGTGGTTACTACCTTTTTATCTGCAATAGTCACCTTTAAATGCATGAGTCCACTATGTTTATTTATCTTAATCGATATACCAGCACTTCCCAAAAGTTTTAAAGCCTCTAACTCAGTTTTACCTTTTGATTCTATTTTATCAGTGATAATACGAACGGACACACCACGCTTCTTAGCAGCTTTAATTGCGTTGACAATGTCGGGATGAGTTATGCTGTAAATTGCAACATCGAGCGATTCCTTAGATGAATCAATAACATCGATCAATGCTTTTTCAGGATGCTGTCCTGCTTGAGTAAAATAGTATTTGGTATCATTTGATGGTGTTGTTTGATCTGCTTTAGAAGAGTAATCGAGTGGCTTCGGAGTAGTTGTGTCGGTAGCTGCAAGAGGAGCAGGCTGAATAGTTGCTACAGATGTTGAGGTTTGATTTGATGAGACCGGAGCAGCTTTGGTGCATCCGGACAAAACCATGACAAATACTAGAGTTGATAGTACGATAATCTTGCGCATAACCACATCTCCTTTACGTTTATAGCATTAGTATTGCATGGTTTAAGGCATGTCTGCAAATGCGACAAATACTAGTAAAATCAAACAAATTATCCTTCTCCGTTTGTGGTAACCAACTAAACGGGTTCCGGCACAATCCATGCGGTTGCTTTTTTTGATTGGATCAAGCAATTCAAATAACGAGAAACAATGGTTCATTAGCACAGAGGGCTACCGATCTTTTAATCGGAAGCCCTCTGTGCTAATGGTGAGAATAATGGATTGACCTCTAACTCTTTACCATTCATACTACTAAAAGTATAATGATTTCAGAACAATTGTTCTGGAAGTGGAGTGGAGTAATAATGAGTAATAGTAATCGAGAGATTAAAATGATAGCCAATGTAATGACTAATGCCTTACTAAGCCAGCAATTTATTACTGTAAAGATTTATAATGAGACTGGTGATGAGCAAATTACAGGCCTAATAACCAAAATTAATCAAGAGATAAGAAGCGTGAAGATATCCCACGAAAATGGTACTGATTGGGTACCATTTGACGATATCTTGACTGTAGAATTGGTGGTATAATTCTTTTGCTTTGAAAGTACCAAAGGGAGGCATGCTAGGAACACAGCATGCTTATTTTCGCTGAAGTCACTCCGCTAACGGGCAGGATACTCATACAAATCCCCACTATTTGGGGTTATATAAATTTGCAACATATTGACTCATTTTGCGTCTAATATCAATTGATAGTTATTTGGATAAAATGAGGTGAGATAGAATTGATCTTTATAAGAACGATTTGGATATGCCTGTTCATGTTGTTGATGCTAACCGCTTGTAGGGGAGGATTAGAAACAGATTCTTCAGTGTATCAGATGAGTCCAATGGAAACATTCCAAAGCGAGATTACGCCAATTTTAAAAACTGCTATAAACAAACAATTTCCGAATAATGATAATGCGTTTGATGCGTTTGACGAGCAGGCAGTGTGTTATTACGAAGACGAAGATGAAAATAACCCCAAAATGGTCTTTCTTGTCTACAAAGAAGATACAAAAGAAATGATAGAAATTCGCAAAGAGCTAGAAGAGAAATTCGGAAAAAAAGTAGTATTTAAGAAAGCAAAATATAAACCAAAATTTATTCGTGATATGGCAACAGAAATAAGTGTTTACTTATTCTCTATACGGAACAAGAACAATACGAATATTAACTCTGCCCATTGGAATGCAAAAGAGGAAGTAATCGAGATTGAAGGTAAACTATCAAATGATCAAATTAATGACTTGAACAATAAGTTTGATCCTAAAATGTTGAAGTTCATAAATAATGAGTTACATCCAGCGGCATTTTAGAAAGGTAGATCACATCACTCGCTTCTCAGATTCAGCTAACGAAGAACGATAGTTGAGGGGCTTGCTTCGCGGCAGCTCCTCTTTTGTTTATTAAAGTAACGGGCAACATAATCATTAATGATGTAGAGTAGAAACCAAAGGATTACCACGAATATAAGAGGGGTTGAATATTATTAATAAAATGAAAAGCCTTATTGTCATATTGCTTTCTTTCATGGTTGTTATCGCATGTTCTAATAACAAGGCGAACCGAACTGAGGAAACGAACATACCCGAGACTTCAGATGTTAAACGCCAAGGAATTATTGTTGATAAACAAATTGTGAATACTCAATCGTACCGTGTTCTAATGGTAACAGGCATAACTACTGATGAATTGAATAATCAATCAATCGAAGAAATACTTAATAAAGCTATGCAGGAAATGAATGTTGCATGGTATGTCGTTGACCAAGAAACCTATGGCAAACTAAAGCCAAGACAGAAAGTTGAGATTACTTCAGGAAACAAACAAAAGGATTCTAACCCTCCAATTCGTGATGCCAAGAGAGTAGAAATTAAAGCGACATATTGAGAAGATTAAACTAACGAGGAACGATAGTTGAAGGGAACATATAGATTAACATAGCCATAAAGAAAAGGAACACCTGTGAGATAAGCACACCGATACGCAGATTCAATAAATCCCTGAGAGTTATAACCAAAAGCCTGGTCATTTGACCAGGTTCTATTTCCTGTATAAAAGGAATTTGACAGCACGATTGACAGGCTATCCGTCAACAAATGAAAAAGGAGCTGCCGCATAGCATGCTCCTCATATGTTCTGTGTTAGCCTAAAAATTGATTTGCAAAAAGTAAAACTATGCATGCTAAACAACGTCGTTATGATATTGATACGCTAAAAGGATATTATTTACCTAATGTGAAATTCACGATATATTTGGAATTTTTTAGGCTTTATTTCTCTTTTTCGAGTAATATAAGAAAGGAGGGGATTTTATGAATAAAGTTGCACATATAATGATTTTTTTAGCTTTCGTTCTGTTAACGGGGTGTAGTGAAAAACAACCTATTACAGATGAACTGACGAAGTACGATTTGCCAATTACCGAAAAGCTCGATTCCAATCAGATCATACATGTCATAAAGAGTGATGGCATGTACCGTTCTGAACAGTATAGCGGCAATTCGCAATTGGTGATTGACCGAGGTTTTTACGATAACAAAGGAATCAATAGAGGTGACGTCGTTTATTTTGATACAGAGGCAAGTGATGAACAAATAAAAAATGGTAACCAAACGCAATACGATATTGCAAGAGTCATTGGACTTCCTGGTGAAATGGTTACCATACAGAAAGGTCAAGTATTTATCAATAATCGTAAACTAGATACATTCTACGGGAAAGAATATTACACAAGTGGTTTTATCAACGGGACTGAAAAGGCGCATTCCATAGATGAAGTGAAACTCACAGAAGGTCATTATTTTCTTGTTGGTGATGTTTGGTGGAGAAGTGGCTTTAATGAACATGTATCCAAAGATAGAATCAAAGGGAAAATCGTGGGGTGGATGAAGAAGAAATGAAAAGAAAAAAATTCTTTAGCTGGGAAGGAGCTTACAGTCTATGGACTATCCATTCAAACAACTATTTATGAGAAAAATCATAAGTGCGGCAATAGCGACCTTCTTTTTCTCCATCATCTACGCTTGGTTGAAGCCTGATCTATTCGGTGTCGGAAGCATATATTCCATTGGTGACCACTCACGTGAAGCATTTCGAATGATCAACGTCTATATGCTGTATGCCGCACCCGCAATTTACATTTATGGAATTTCTACCTCACTGATCAGTGAACTGATCGCACGTGCTGTTACCCACCGCCAATGGTTGCGGCTGACTGTCTCGACGATATTTCATTGCGCCTTCGGGCTTATTTTACTGTACATCAGCCTCTTAGCGTCCTTCCTTTTCTTACTTTGTGATACTATGCTTGCTATAAACATGAAGAAACCGCTCAATTTGAAACTAACCATCGCAAGCCCTCTTTTCCCACTATGCTTGTGGTTCATGAGCGTTGCTTATATTAATATTACAGGATAGAGAGCTGCTATTCAGTCTAAGTTCCGTTCGGATCGGGCAACTTTTTTGAAGGGCTGCCGCGATTAGCAGCCCTTTGTTACGCTAACGGGCAGGATAGTTTGGTAAGATTATCGAATAAATGTATACTCGGAAGAATTATACAAATAAGGGGATCGGCTCATGCAAGGGTATAACGTTCTTATGATATACAGTAAAGATATGGATCGGCTGTTAATGTGTAAACGATTAAAGAACCCCTATAAAGGTTTAAGTAATTTGGTTGGCGGCAAAATCGAGAGTGGAGAAACGGGGATTGAAGCTGCTTACAGAGAACTATTTGAAGAAACTAGCATTTCAAAAGAAGATGTTACTTTGCATCATATAATGGATTTTAAATACTATTTGCATCATTGTTATGTTGAAGTTTATGTCGGTAAATTGAAGCGTGATGTCTTGGTCTCTGGAGATGAAAATGAATTATATTGGTCAGGTTTGGATCAAGATTTTTTCGACATGACCCTATTTGCAGGCGAAGGAAATATAGGACATATGATTGAACAAGTGAAGATGAGCAACAGTGTATTTCTAACTGATTGAACACTTTCCGCTCAACTATCGTAAGAACTTTAGCGGAGGAGACTGCATCGCGGCAGCTCCTCTTTTCTAGTTCATTCAAGTAACGGGCAGGATAGTTGAACACTCATAAATAACTAGAAGGTATATCGGGTAGCCTATGACATTCATCAAAAAAAAGCCTTTGGAATAAAATCCAAAGGCTTTTTGTATGACTATTTTTTTCGAGACCTTATTCAACATCTTAACAATTCATAAAGAAAAAGTCTATACTTTCGGTAAAATTTTATTTACTATTGGGTTGCCGGCAAAAACTTAAAAAATGGAGTGTTGTTCAATGGATATTACTTGCCACCTCGATCAAGCTGATTTACAGGATTATATGGGGAAGGTTTTTGGTACCGGTTATTTAGTTGCTAGTGTATCGAAAATGCATGGCGGTGCACAAAAGGTGGTCTACAAGATCGACTGCAGCAATGGATTTTCCTGCGTTTTGTATGTGTGGGATCTTACCATGAATTATTTTCAAGAAGAAATAGCAAACAAAGATATAAATGAACAATCCTATGGAAGTGATCTATTTGAATTAAACAACAAATATTTAACACATCATGGAATTCAGACCCCCTTTCTTTATGATCTGAATAAGGAAAGAAACCGTTACCCTTTTGATTATGCCCTCGTTGAATATCTAGATGGACATAAGGCAGAAGTCTATTTCAATCATTCCGATTCACGAGTTCAAGATAAAGTGTTTCAGCGGTTGGGGGATATGCTTACTGGTATGCATACCAACAAAAGACATACCTATGGGAAACCAAATCATAGCGGGATCAACACAGAAAATTGTCATCACTTGCAAATGGAAAATGCAAAAGTGCAGTTATCTTATGCCTCCCAACATATTGAGAGCATCAGGTCCAATCAAAGCAAACTACTCGATACTTTGTATCAGCTTGAATCAAGAATTAAACCTAGAACGCAGTATGGGTTTATTCACGGAGAGCTGGGTCCTGACCATGTTTTGGTTAATGACAAACTAGAACCATTTTTGATCGATATCGAAGGGGCTATGTTCTTTGATATTGAGCATGAACACAGTTTTTTAGAGTTACGGTTTGGGGATTTCTATCGGTATCTAAAGAACGATACTCTCGATCCTAACAGAATGTTGTTCTATCGATTCCACCACCATTTATCGTTAACCTCGGGTGGTTTGAAGCTGCTTCATAGAGGATTTCCAGATCAACAATTTGCAAAAGGTCTAGCCGATCATCATTCCCAATGTGCATTGCGATTTATTGAAGGTTTTAATATACAATAGACGTAGACAATCCGAAATATGCTCCTGGTCGTGAAGCTAACGAGAACGATAGTTGAATGAATGGAGTGTAAACCAGTCCGTTTTACGGGTTGGTTTTTTCAGTTCATAAGATAAGTTATGTACTGAAATTGTCGTTGAGCGATTGGGCAGGATTGATGAAGAATATCGAGAATAATACGATTATAAATTGACTAGTAAAGGGATGATTACGAATGGGTAATGAAATTTCTATAATGGAGCAAAAGGTACCCCTATTTATCGTAACAGGTTCTAGTGGATCGGGAAAAACCTACGTTATCAAAGAACTGCGAAGAATATTGCCAGATTTTGATATCTTTGATATCGATAATCTCCGCGAGGTAGGTATTTCAGACGAGCAACAAATACGGAACGTTTGGCTTCGTGTTGCGCGAAATACTGCAGAAAGTGGACGGATGACTATAATATGTGGAACAGCAATGACTTGGGATATTGAAAAATGTATTGACTTTCCTTATTTTAAGCATATTTATTACCTGAATTTACATTGTGATGATGAGACTCGTGAGAAACGATTACGTGAAAGAAATTGGCCAGAAGAAATGATTCAAGACTATAAGAAATTTGCAAATTGGTTGTTTGAAAATGCGGATAAGGAATATACCCCACCAATGCCGATTGTTGATACTACTGTAGCCGACGTAGCTGATGTAGCAGCTCAGATAAAAAAATGGGTTCTTCAATACGCTTGAACTAACGGAAACGATAGTTGAACATCGAAAGGGCTGCCATGTGGTAGCCCTCTTCATTACGCTAACAGGCAGTATCAGACATGCACATCAAATATTGAACGGCACATTTGGTTGATTCTCGACTAATAGCCATTAATTTGCAATCCCAAATATTACCTCTAAACTTTTAGGCTTTGTTAAATCTTAATGTTGATTTTGGACCCAAAAGAAAACCGCCAACAGAAATAGGCGGTTAACTGCACAGATTTCTACCTTGCAATGCTACGACGTAGGTTTGTTAAAAGATGAATAATCAATAAAATGACAGATTGGACACCCCAAAAAACAACCCATTCTGGCTGCCATGAGTCAGAATAATGCAACATGCTTAATTTAAGTAATGCATAATAGGATACGCTGGTGATGAACCAACTTAGTAAAAATGTTTTCCAGAAACTCATTCTTGAAAAGATTACGAGCGTTCCAAAAATTAGAGGGGCGAAAGGTCCAATTATCAGATGTACGGCTGTACCATTAAATATGTCTCGCTTGGTTTCCAAAACGACTCCATATATTACAATGGAAATCAAAATCGTAAGCACGGCAATTAAACTTAAGTTCCTTTTCAAATCGTCACACCTTTCTAATGTTTAGCATGAAAAAGCGGTTCGCCGAAGTTTTGTGTTCGTCTCGTTTACAGTAAACAGGCAAGAGCTAACCAACATATGCTTCTTATTTGACGTCGTATTCTCATATTCCTTGCTGTCTAAATAGCGGAACCAAGCCAAATAATGTTGCAGATACTTCGTTGCAACGCCGCTGTTCACGTTCTGAATGTGGTAAACGCCCTTCACACGCTGTTTCCCATCGGACTTGAAGCGGTAATGGTCTAACCCTTTCGAATTGGCGTAGGAACTGAATGCCCGCCATGAATCAGTACAAAGTACATTCGAATCTGATAAATGACCGCCAATCGCTTCATCCAATTTTGTAGTCCGAATACGCCCGCGCCCAAGAACACCAGAGAAAGTCATCTTCTGACGGTCACGAGCAACCAGTACGCATATTTGGTCGTTGCTTATTCCACGGTATTTAGCTACGCCACCACGTTTACGAGGCTTGCGTTCTGATATGTTCCGTCTGCCCTTTTCAGAGTAGAGGAAATAGGTCTCGTCCATTTCGACGATACCCTGGAATGTTTCGGTTGGAATTTGCTTCAATGCAGCAAGTATCTTATGCCGCCAGTAAAACAGGGTCACATACGAAACCTCATCGTTCAGTATTTCGGCGCATTTTCTCAGCGAAAAGCCTTCAATCATGCATTCGATGAATCGAACCCAAAGGTGTGGTCTCCTTGTCCGTTGCAGAGGGGTATTAGTAAGGTCGTTGAACGTTTGACAACAGGCTTTACAGCGATAACGTTGTCGTTTAACTCCTCCTGCACGGGTTTTAATAACGTATTTCCCGAACCTCACAACCGAATGGCTGTCACAATGTGGGCAAACAAGACCATCTTTATGCTTTTGCTCTTGGATTTCGTCAATCGCACGAATTGGAGCAGACAAAGGTTTCATTCTAGTCTGTAAGAAATAAACAAGTTCTTGTTTACCGCTATAATCTAAGGTTTCAGCAAGTTTCTTGATTTCGTTTAAATCCATTGTTAATCAACTCCGAACAACCGTTATACCTATAATTGTAGAACAATAGTTCGTATTATTCAATTATCAACATTAGGAAATAACATAGCCAACTTTTAAGAAACAATATTGTTCTCCCAAACGTCTATAACAGCAGTAATCCAATTTGGGGAAATTCAAATGAAAACGATGTATATGATATCCGCAGCTGTTATTGTTATTGGTTCAGTATCTTTGCTGTAAACGCTACACAGGGAAGGGTGATTAGGTTCTATACAAAATATTCATAAGGCTTACCCTGACGAAAACTCTATTTCCCATCAGATTCATCCTGACAGACAGGTATATGTTGTGAGCAAGCCTTAAAGAACAATCTGGAAAACTCGTACAAACGGACAAGAGAGTCTTTGTATAAGTTTTTTGGAATAAATCATGTTGTCATACAAATTAACCGTGCCTTTCGGAACGGTTTTTTTTTGGAATAAAATTCTTATCATTTGTCGAAATTAATAACTTGATCTCATTCCCATTTTGACCCATTAAATTGATCCAAGTTCAGTTCTTGTTATCGTGCAAATTCTGATTTTAACCTAGTTTCTAAGGTGTGCTGTTGATCGATCTCACGGATCGTCGCTTATAAATTAACTTATTTATTATGACTAACAAAACTTTCCTTCCTTGTGGAATGAACCATTTGAGCTGCCCGATACTCTTAGACAAAAGAGAGGTGAACACATGCTAGTGGTAAACGAGGTTAAAAACGCAAAAAAAGGGGACAAGGAGGCTTTGCTGAAGTTAATCTTAGCCGAGAAAGACGCGTATTATCGGCTTGCTTTTTCTTATATGAGGAATGAAGCGGACGCCATGGATGTTCTGGAGGATATGATCGTGAAGCTCTACGAGCAAATTGGTCAATTAAAGAAAGAAGAATCCTTTTACTCGTGGAGCAAGACCATTCTGGTTAATCGATGCAAGCAGGCGCTGAAAAAAAACAAAAAGGTCATACCGTTTGAAAATCCGCTTGAAGATTGTAACGGATTTAGCAGACACGCAGGGATGTCTGATTACCGGCATGTAGAAGAGCAAATGGATCTTCAATCGCTGATGGTTCAATTGAACGATGACCAAAGTGAAGCCATACGTCTCAAATATTATCTTGATCTAGATTATGGGACGATTGCCACGTTGACTCGCGTTTCACCGGGAACTGTCAAATCAAGAATTTTCGAAGGATTGAAGAAGCTGAGAATATTATATGGGAGGGATTTAGATGAGTAACATTGAAGATCGGTTGTTGGATGAGAAAGTGCGCCTAAGCGAACTTCCCGTCCCCGAAGAGCTGGAAGCAAGATTGAGAAAGGCACTGAATGCCGCAGTCCCCAGGAGAAAAACGATACGGAATGTAAAAAGCGGTTGGAGAATCGCGGTGGCCGTCCTTGCGATTATGCTGTTCGCGGGCAACCAATATCATGCGTTAGCCTATTATAGCATGACGCTGCTGGGCTTCGACGGAGTCCCAAACGGCACACTTCGTGAGCTGAACAAGCAGGGAAAAGGTCAAACTTTGAACGAGCAAATCCAACTCGCGAACGGAACACTACTTACCATCAATGGCCTTATGTCGGATGAAAATCAGATTATAGTGTTCTATACCTTGAACAATCCGAATGGATTTCAAAATTACGACAGTTTAATTCCTATTCGGATCAAAGGATTTCGAACGGATTCCCGATTTACATCTGATAGTTCCGGGCCAATCGAAGGGCAAACCGAGACCAAAGGATTCTTGACTTTCGAGCCGGTCAGCCCGCTTGCCAAGAAATTAACGCTTTCGTATTGGGATGAGCTTCCGGAGAAAGATCAAAGACGGGAGAAGCATATTACATTCCCGTACCACCCGGACGAAGCAATGACTACCAAGATCAAACAGGACGTAAATGTTACCGTTGATGGCCAGACGATAACTATTGGCACAATCACCGCAACTCCGACGATGACTTCGATTGAAGGTACTCTTCAAGCGGGACTGGTCGATCTGAACGAAATTGATCTGATCGCCAATGGAGAATCGGTACATCTGATCACCAGCGAAGTATCGCACCGAACCCAAGAATTTTCACTGCAGTATCCTGCCCTCCCGGAAAATCTTCACTCCTTGCAGCTAATCTTTAAGAAAACGGGTGACACGGTGCAGATTCCTATTAAGTAAGATAAAGGGGATAGTTAGTCCAAATGTATTCAGTGGACGTTATCCCGGTATGTAACCATACAGGTTGTTAATTGAAAACGGCTAGGATGCTGAAATCGTCGTATTGGTTCTTAACGGGTTTTACCTATTGAATAATAGTAGATACGATATCTAAACTTTGATTCGACTATTTCATCATTGAACTAACGGAAAACTATAGTTGAACAAACGTAAAAAGGCTGCCACGTTCAGCCTATTGTGCTAACGGGCAGGAATGTTGAATATTGGAATGGAATTACTTTATTCTCTAATATTAGGAGAGGTGATCAATTATCAGAATACTTGAGACGGGACGATTATACTTGAGGGAACTCGAGGTAAGTGATAAGAATGAGTTATCGAAGGTTCTTTCTGATCCGGAATCCATGCAATACTATCCTCATTCATTTAGCGAAGAGGAAGTGGAGAATTGGATACGATGGAACATCGAAAACTATAGGAAGTATAAGCATGGACTATGGGCTGTAATTTTAGAAGAAGACGGAAAATTTATTGGGGATTGCGGTATAACGATGCAAAATATCGAAAATGAAATAGTACCAGAGATCGGTTTTCATATTAATAGAGAATATTGGAATAAAGGCTATGCAACTGAAGCAGCTTTTGCCTGCAAAGAATATGCATTTAATGTTTTACGTTATCCAAGTATATTTTCGTATACCACTACAAAAAATGTTCCTTCACTAAAAGTCGCAGAGAAAATCGGGATGCAGTTTTTTAAATTTATTGAGAAGAATAGTGAAAAGCAGATTGTTCAAGTTGCATATAACAATGCAACAATGACCTCAATATTTGATTAAGCTAATGCAAAACGATAGCGAAAAGAATAGTTGCTTAAGCTGCAATAATGAATAACTTGAAGAATCTTAAGAAAAACAATGTCTAATTGGATTTTCTGTTGGTTTTATTCTTACAGGAATTGTGTTTTACTTTATCAAACGTTAGTAAACACTTGTAGATGTTATGACGAATTAAAAAAAGGAGAAATTTATGAGAAAAAGATTAATTAACGTGATGGTTATATGTCTCGCAGTTTTATTCGTATTTAGTTTGATTGGTTGCAGTAATACTGTAAAGAAAGCTTCAACGGATATAACCTTTGAGCAAACAATCGATGGAAAACTTAACAATATTACTAATCCAAAGGATTATAACGTATCCTCTAATCCATATGACTATATTAAAGGTGTAGATAGTAATAAGGATTACAAATACATTGTTTTGCAAGGAGAAGAGTCTTTAAATTATATGCTCAACAAATTTGCTAATCATGATAAAAATGGATTAGAAGAATATATTATGGCAATCGCCTGTTCTGAAATACTAAAAGAGGATACTGCATCTAAAAAGTGGGCCTCTGGTAGGGAATGGTATGATAACTATATTAAAGCGAATAAGTAATATTAACTCGTAATCTTCTTAACCACTTCTGGATAATGGCTGATGAGCAGATCAAGCAACCATTACGCTAACGGAAACGATAGCACAATAAGTAGCAAGAGAAGGCATTGGTTTAGTTTTTTGTATCTCGTAACGGGTAAATCTTTTGAAAAGGTAGATGATTGAATTGTACCTTCCTACATCATTGTAAAATGACAAGAACATATTGTAATGAACTAGAAAAATAGCTTAAAAGGGGACAGACAGAATGCTTGGAATAGGGTTCGCTGGATTTTATCTTGCATCTACATATAATTGGTAAAGTATTTCATTATTAATGAAAATTATATATAATTCGACAAACCTATACACTTGTCATTAAATTGATCTGTGTAGGTTGAGAGCAGGTCGGTAGCCTGTTGAGCTACAGGTGATTAAGATCTGGCGAGCAGCTTCCGGAAATCTCGCGCAGACAAGCGAGATACGTATTACTGTTTTCCGGAATTGGAGAAAGCCATTTTCTCGAGCTGTTCTGAAGTTAAAACGAAATAAGCAACTTGGATACTTCTTCCGAACTGATTTTCACTATTAGCATTGAAACCTCCCGATATTCTACATAAACAAGAACACCTAGTAACAAGCGGGTGTTCTTGTTTATTGTAAATTGACGGGGGAACTAAACTGATTTCCTGAAGAACTCCGTAGAATACAGAGTCAAGCCCCTTCAATTATGCAGAGTCATCAGTCAGGCGTTGTCAACTGCGAAGTTAATCAAGTGATTTTCACTAAATTTGTAAAAAACCTCTTTCCTTTTACTTCTTTATAAGAGTAATTCGAAGTGTCCATTTCTATGAACACTTCGGGAATTCTCGAACCATCAGAAACGCTGGATGAAAAAATAATTTTATCATCATGAAACAACATTTTGTCCGCAACATAGGGAATATTTATTTCTTCAAGCTTTTCAGTATCTAAATGATACACAGAAACTTTACCGCCCCACATAGGACTATCCCCATACGACATATGAAGTATAAATAATTTATTTTTGTGTTTTTGAATATTGATTGGAGATCTTAATACTTCAAACTTACTCACTATCGATAAGCTATCCTTCCGTATTTTGAATAGATACGTCTTGCCATCGGATGCAGTTTTTTCCAGCATAGCAGCGGCGGCCGAGTAAATAAAGTCTCCCTCTTCCACCAAAGATGTTAATCTCACACTATTTTCAATTTTTACGCTCGTAATATTGAAATTACTCAGATTGATTTTATAAATAGTACTATTTTGATTTTCATTAGGATTATCACTTGTTACATATAAATATTTGCTATCAAAGATTGCATCTGTTAAATATCCTTTTAAATCAATAGTTTTTTCTTCTTTATAAGTCTTCTTATCAATAAACACGATTTTCCCATCAAGTCCGGAATGCAAGTATATGATTGCATTCAAGTTAAATTGAGGTGGTCCTTCAACAATTTTGATGGGTCTGTTAATCGAATTTTTAATTGTGTGTATAATTTTATCACCTTTTATTAGTACGACTTTATCCGATTCCCCGCTTAACTTTTCGGCTTGAATTGGCACCCAAATAATATTCTGATCATCTTTTGTTATTGAATCGGCTATACCCTTAATGGTTAACAATCGTTTGTCCGGATCTGCTATAGAAGCTAACTGCATACCTTCTGGAGTTCTTAATAGCCCATATATTGCAGGATCCAACTCCCTATTACTACAACCATATAAAAAGAAAGAAAAGGATAATAGAATTATTATGATTATGTGAGTATATCTCATGGTTTGCTCCTTTCGAATAAGCCTAGTAAAATCAATCACCTGAAACTTTAACGTAAAATCAATCTAATTTCAAGTTACTGTAATCGTAATAACTAGGGAGCAGATTGCATCTGCAACTGCTCCCTGATTTTCATTGAAGTAACGGGCAGGATAACGTGGTAGATAAACAGAAAAATTATAGTAGAATTACCGTTGCCGAGGTGCCTTTGGTGAGGAGTCGGAAATGTGAAAGTATTAGATGTAAGGCAAATTAACAGCTTATTTATCGGTAAGATTACATCATTATAAAAAGACATTTACTGAAATTATTAACAAGTAAAACTGCACTTATATTTGATCTGCTATTTGCGGTGGTTTATACTTGGAGCAAGCTGTAGGTAAGCTAAACTAAAGGAGAGTAGATCGGGATGCAAACAAGTACCAATGGTACTTTGGAAGGCAAATCCATTCATCTTGTTCCAATGGAGGATAGTCACAAAACAGAGATATCTAATGTGTTGATGTCTCCTGAAATATGGGAATTTACATGGAGAACAATTACTACAATCGAAGAAATAGATCAAGTATTAACTAATGCATTAGATAATAAAAGCAAAGGTTCACAAATTCCTTTTACCATAGTTGAACGAGCTTCTGGAAGGATTATAGGAACAACACGTATTGGTGATATAGATTTGATCAATAGGAATGTCGAAATAGGATGGACGTGGCTGTCTCCCGATTTTTGGAGAACAAGTGTAAATACAGAATGTAAGTATCTGCTGCTTAAATATTGCTTTGAAGAACTGAAGGTTATCCGAGTGCAGTTTTCTGTTAGTGGCCAAAATTTAAGATCACAAAGAGCTGTTGAACGGATAGGGGCCAAAAAGGAAGGAGTTTTTCGCAATCACAGAATAAAATCGGACGGTTCAATTCATGACAATGTTTTTTATAGCATTATTGATTCAGAATGGCCAAATGTAAAAGAAAATCTCCACTACTTATTAGCTAATAAATATTCATAAATATAGTAGTAATTAGTAGAGGTAACTGCTTGATTCAACTAACGAGGAACGTTAGTAATAAAAAGTTCAACATGAAAAAATGAACCTTATGGAAAAATCCCCATAAGGTTCATTTTTTTAATATCCTCCACCGTACCCATTACCAGGATAGTAAGGATATGGATAAGGATAGGGCGGGTAATAGTATGGATACGGTGTTAAAAACGGAAGTAGGAATTGATACGGGAACCGCTGCCGGCGAAATCTTCGATATCTTCTTCGACCATATCCGTTTTGACCGTACCCATTCGTAAATTGGCGTTCATCGCCGTCTACATCTTCAGGAACCAACATAGTAATGCCTTCGTCATCCATACCATCGATAATCCCATCAAATTGCTGTCCACTAGTTGTTTGTGCGATTACATGATAATTCATGTACCTCTGACATAAGGACTTCATATCTCCACCAATAGGTGAGACATTTGTCATACCTGACTTGGAATTCATCATGGATGGGCTAACATCCATCATACCTGGGTTAGAAATTGGTAACACTTTATCCCTCCTTTAATATTATCGGGATATGATATTCGCCTACGGAGGAAAGTGTTAACGTTTAATTGGATCTAATTTGGAGGGTAAAACTTATAGGGAATTTTTAGGCTTGAAGCATGTTCGTGCCAACTTGAAATAAAGTACTTGTTAACCGAGGGACGGAGAACTATAGTTTAATGGATTGGGGAAAACAATGAAATTTTACATAGCATCCAGTCTCAGAAATGTAGGTAATGTTCGGGACGTTGCAGAGGTTTTAAAATCTCGTGGGTTTGCACAAACTTACGATTGGACAACGCACTCAAAGGTAGATTCAATATCGAAACTCCGAGAGATTGGCAATGAGGAAGTCGCAGGAGTTTTGGATGCAGATGTTGTAATTATAATGATGCCTGCAGGGAAAGGCAGCCATGTGGAGTTAGGAATTGCTCTAGGAACAAAAAAGAAAATATACTTATACTCCTCAACACATGAAATCAACGATATTGGTACGACAAGTACGTTTTATCATTTAGATGAAGTCGAACAGTGCATTGGTTCATTGGAGTACCTGATATCCACTATTTCTATGTCCCACACCCCTACATCATTGAACTAACACAAAACGATAGCTTCATAACAAGATCCAGCAGGCTGCCGGTGATAAATTCGGTGGCCTATTCCGCTCCCTCAGGATTGTTAAGATTGGATATAGAGGGCAAGACTTCTTATAAAGGAGTTTGAAAGGATGAACTAATGTGATAAAACATAACCGATTAATCTTATTGATTCTAGTCATCGTTATTGGTTTTGCAGTTTGGCAGAGTTATCAACTGAGTATGAAGCATAAGGCAGAAAAACTTCATATAGCCCATACGGCACTTCGTACTGCCAATTTTTTTCACACAATTCAGCAGTCTATTGAATCAATTAATAATAAAAATGAATGGGACAACATAAGAACAAGAGATTTCCTCCGTGTTTGGTTATCTTACACAAATGAGAGTATAATCAATACAAACTCAACATTGGGGGACTTCCAATCCCTTGTTTCTTTTAAGTCTAGACAGAATATGAATGATATCAGTTTTCAATATTCTGAATGGTGGACTAAGGTAGCAAACATACTTGATAAATCTAGTCCATTAACATCTGAAGATAAAACACATATTACCAAATTGAGCAAAATTGTTTCAAAAGTAGATGGTATCTATCCACATGATATAAATGATTGGGAAGGGATTTGGGTTGCTTTTTCAAGATTGAACGAAGAGTGGAAAAAACATGAATGACTAATCACAACCGTATTAAACTAACGAAGAACGATAGCTTCATAACAAAGATCAAACAGGCTGCCGAAGATAAACTCGGTGGCCTGTTGTGCTCCCTCAGAGAATAAGGATTTTCTCACGAATGCTCGCTCATTCGCAGGATTTCAATATGCTTGTTAAATAGGAGTTCAGGTGTTTGGGTAGTGTGGGGCAGGCCGTTCCGTTAGTGCGCATGCGGGAACAGAAGGTGCTGATGTATTTACAACATCTTCCATAAAAAAGTTATACTGCACGCTTCTCTCCACAAGGTCCTTGGGGATTCACTCTCCCAAATCTCGACGGGTCTATGCCCTCACATTCCTTCGTCCTATCTTTCCAAGGTGTGGAGTCCGATTAACGTTAACGGAACGGGTCTATGCCCTAAAGCTGAACAATCTCGGTACTCCGTGCTTTCTTTGTGAGATCCTACGAATGAGCCAATCTACGTGTCAGGGTTACGATTTACTTTTTATGCTGCTAATGGTAGCTGGGCCTTATCCATTGAAAATGTTTGCCCTTCTCTCGCCATGGCTACAAGCATCCGGGCCAGTTTCCCAATCAGCTTCATCATGGACTGCATTTTCGTCATTCGTTTCACTTCGGTATTATGAGCATGCAAGGCTTGAAACGCTTCATTGAAAGATAACAGGTGAAACACTGTAAAGTAGAGATGCTTACGCAGAAGTGAGTTGCCTCGTTTGGTGAGTTTGATTTGCCCCTTATACTTGCCTGAACTTCGTTCTGCTAAGTTCAATCCTGCCTTGCGTAATAACTGATTTCCGTGAGACAGCTTACGTAAGTCCCCGCCAAATGCCAAAATAGCAGCCGTTGCAGGAACAGAAGCACCCACAGATCGAACGAGATCTGAGCAAGGAATTTCAGGAAGTACCTTTTCAATCATCTCGTCCGCTTCATCAATGATTCCGCGAATTCTTTCATACTCTTCGATGAGGTGCGTTAACTCCCATTTGTCTTCTTCAAGGGCAGTAGTATCTCCCACGCTATGTCTAGCGAGTGATTGAAGTTCCATACCGTATGGGGAGCATATCGCGCGGCTGGCAGCTGTTCCTTTTTTGTTGAGCAAACGGAAGGGATAATTAGAGCATATAACCAATATCAGAAGGTGATAAAAAGGTGAACATAGATATAGAGTTTCTAACCCAAGTAATTAATGACTGGGATCCTGTTGGTCTTTTAGCAGGAGGTGCTATCAACGGTTCGGGAGCGGCAGGCATCGCCATCGCTAAGCTATTGCTTTTAATGGAAGGGGTCGACAAATGTCGGGGGACAAGAACATACAATCATTCGAATCCACGCACAGCGCTGCTTTTTTCATTTTATCGATGTAAGTTCTTGTCCTTGGGTCGGGACAAGAACTTACATCGTTTCCCGATTGAGGACAAGAACATGCATCTTTTGCCGCGTTCAGGGAAAACCATTAAATGCGTACCGGTCGAATGCCTGCGATTGCAGGCATTGAGGTTTATCATGTTGATCCAACCGGTAATGGATTTACAAACGAAACACTCTTTGTCGTCAATACCGGAAACCAAAAAGCTTTGAAGGAACTGTTAGTTGTTGGAGAGCCCCTATACATAAATGGCTTCAAACAATGGGGGGTCATCCGAAAATGGCAATTCAGTAATCCCTATGTGATGCAAAAATCTTTTCTTTACCGATCGTTCTCAATATGTTATATTGTTGTCGGGGGGAAATGGGATGGCCAGAAGCAAAGAGTTTGAAGAGAGCGCGGTATTGGAAAAAGCGATGAGGCTCTTTTGGGAACAGGGATACGAGAAGACATCCATGACCGATTTGGTCGAGAATATGGGAATCCATCGCAGAAGCTTGTATGACACTTTTGGCGACAAACATACGCTGTTTCTGAGAGCTTATAATCGTTATGTTGACAAAGTCAACGCCTCGATTACAGGAGGAGTTAAACGCTCCAAGTCTGCAGCGGAAGCTCTTAAGTTTATTTCTGACTTCATGATTAGCGAAGAAGAGGCCGGCTGTTTAATTGTGAATTCGGCGGTGGAATTGGCAGCGCGCGATGCCGATGTTGATACAAAGTCCACTGTATGTTTCACAGAAACAGAGCAGCTACTCAAGGAAATAATTGTTTGGGGGCAGCAGAACGGTGAATTCACCACTGATTATGATGCCGGGGAAATGGCGGAATATCTGCATAATGTACTGGTTGGCTTAAGGGCAATGGCAAGAACCTCGATTACCAAAGAAAAACTTCACCGTATTACCGATATATCGATAAAGCTTTTAGAAAAATGATTGCTTTATTGTATATTAATTATTTGCGCGTTTTGTAGAATGATCGTTCTTGAAATTTGACCGATTTAAAACCAGGAGGAACATGTCAATATCTAACATGATGCGAACTTTCAGCGGCCAAACATAAAGAAGCCGATTGGAGCAGGCCAAGTTGCCTACGCGATTTATCTGATCGCCGTGAGCAAGCAAGCTAGGCCCTACGCGATCTGGGAGTCTGATCAAATCGCAAATATTCAGTGACTATTCAGGTACCCTGCTCTTGGGCGCATCAATTCGATTATGGGAAATATTTTGGCGGCGTTATCGCAAACAATGAGGTAAACTAAATTAATTTTTGGAGGGTTTACAAATGAAGCTTACAGGAAACACGATTTTTATTACAGGCGGCGGTACGGGAATTGGACGTGGTCTAGCAGAAGCTTTACACAAACTTGGAAACAAAGTGATCATCTCCGGGCGGCGTAAAGAGCGTCTGGAGGAAACGATTAAAGCGAATCCCGGAATGTCCGCAGTGGAGCTGGATGTACAGGATCCTGACAGCATAAAGGCGGTCGCCAAGCAGTTAATCGAAGAATACCCGGATTTAAATGTCTTGTTTAACAACGCCGGCATTATGCAGCTCGATGACGCGGCGGGCGTGATCGACGAAGATGTTTTGGTTACGACTGTCACGACAAACTTGCTTGGGCCAATCCGAATGACGTCTGCGTTAATAGAGCATTTGAAGTCCAAGGAAGAAGCGGTTATCATCAACACGACTTCGATACTTGGATTCGTGCCGCTAGCGATGACCGCTGTATATTCGGCGACGAAAGCAGCGCTCCATTCCTACACGCTTTCTCAACGGTACATGCTTAAAGACACTTCGGTAAAAGTACTGGAAATGGCGCCGCCGGGGGTTCAAACGGATCTGATGGATCTCAACAATCCGCACGCGATGCCGCTTACGCAATTCATTGAAGCAACGATGAAGGTACTTGGTACGGATGCAGACGAGGTTCTGGTGGAAGAAGCGAAAATGCTTCGAAATAACCCGGGCCCGAACGAAGGAGCTTTTGTGACCCAGTTCAACGATATGATGTCTGGGTCAGGAGGACAAAATGAATGAATACGATTGAATTACAGCCTGTTGATGCGAGCGCATTCTAGGTGAACACCGTCAATTTTTCGAGTCGAAGGAAACGCGTTCCTGATCTTGCTCGGGCAAAGGCGTCCATGAAGCCACACCGCGTATGGACCAGGGCCAGCACATCATTGAGCGCGACTTAGAGCAGGTGCTCAAACAGCGCGTGGTTGATGGGATCGCGCGCTTTGGAGGTCTGGAGCGTCCAGCGCCGCGTGGTGCCATGTTGGGTGATCTGCACTATCGTTTGGGCATTCACCTGGCTGAGTGACCTATCACGGGCGAAGAGGTCTTGGAGAAAGGTGACGGCCTGCATGAGCGCGCTCTGCCCCTGACTGGCAGTCAGGCTCACTCCGCGGAGTAACGGGCGCAGGCGCCTTTTGAAGCGCCGGGCCAACGTATCAATGTGCTACCAGAAGAAAGCTGTCTCGTCACAGCCAACGCCGGTCGCCATGTAGGTGGCGGTGTCGATCAGCCGCTCACGCTCCAACACAAAGGTGCGCTCCTGGAGGGTCGCAAAGGGCAACCTCGAGGCCAGAGCGCATTGGCTGACAAACACGGCACTTACCAAGCACAATCGAGGAGGAAACTGCAATGAGTGAATCAAGTCAAAACCGGGAGACACCCTCGGCCGATCCCAGGTATCTCAGGATTTCCGACAGGATCAGCCTCCGGTATCAAGAGTCGGGCGATGGCCCCCCTCTGGTTCTCCTTCACACAATCCGCACCCAGCTTGAGTATTTCCGAGCGCTAGTGCCGCTTCTTGCGAAGAAGTACACCGTCTACGCCGTGGATCTTCCAGGCCATGGCTTTTCTTCGGTCGACACAGCAGCCCAGTATGATGAGCCATACCTTCGCAAGGGCGTCATCGACTTCCTGATGGCCCTGGACCTGCGTGAGGTAACCTTGGTTGGCGAATCCATTGGTGCTGTGTTAGCCCTAACGGTGGCATCTGTTATCCCTGACCGTATCAAGGCCGTATACGCGTTCAATACCTACGATTACGAGACGCGATACGGCGATGGCATGCGGCGCGGCAACTGGTTTGCGAACCTGATTATTGGCAGCCTGCAATTCCCTGTAGTCGGAGCGATCGGTGCCTCTCTCGCGAACTCATGGATCATCGGCAAAATCATGGCTGGCGGCTATGCGGACCCACGTAAGATGCCCGCCGATCTAATCGCCACCTTCTATAGAGCGGGCCGAAATCCCAACTTTCACTACGCTGAACGAAAGGTGCTGGCCTCATGGCGCTCTTGGAGCAAGGCGCGTGAGTGCTATCCGGGGGTGAAAGCGGCTGTAACGCTCGTCTACGGCGACAGGGACTGGTCACGAGTCCCCGAACGAAATCGCACTAAGGACCTGCTGAAGAGTTCACGCATGGTTACGCTTCAGAACACCGGTCATTTCTCGTCGGTCGAGAACCCGACGGAAGTCGCGCGCATTGTGTTGTCGTAGTTGAGGTGTGGCTCAGAAGCCGTGCTTTTAAGTTTAAATGGACTCCATTCGGAGTATCTTGCGGTCAAGAGTGTCCGGTGATCAAGTCCCAGTCATAAACGCCGCCTAACAAGGGCATGCAGTTGACCGCTGAGGCGCGCGAGATCGCGCTAATGAATTACGTTGATCATTATGTATCAAGACTAAGGTTTTAGAAATAAACGTTGCCAGGATGATTGATGGCAACGTTTTTAATTTTCTTAGAAAAAGCGTAAAAGAGGCGACCGATTGGTTAACGATATATGTTCTTGTCCTTTAACGCAGGTCGGGTGACAAGAACATATAAGCTTAAAAGTCGCGTAGTTGCGGCTTTTTTTGTTTTAACGATATATGTTCTTGTCAAAAGCCAATGACAAGAACATATATCGTTTGCCGAATGATGACAAGAACTTGTATTGTTATGCGCAACTGAAAACCTTTATCAACAACAGGTTAAATTAGATGAATTTAAAACGTAAGCTGGAAAGGGGCAACGATTGAGCTAACGGGCAGACTAGTTTAACAATTTCCCGAAAAAGCTTTTGTAACTTTTAGCTAATAGATTTCGTTCATATATTAATACAGGAGGTGGGATTTAATGGGTAGATCGATTTTAATTTTGATCTTTTCAATGATGCTTATATGTGTAGGCTGCCAAAGCAAACAGCAGATAAACAATGACAAGTTGGTAGTTCTCAAACGCTCTGGAACAGAAAACAAACACGAAAAACACAAAGAGGTTACAGATAAGAATACAGTTCTAGCCATCAAATCAGTGTTAAAAAAAGGGGATTGGAAAAAATCGAAGATTAGCATGACTATACCGCCCGATTATAAAATTTATTTCGAACCTACTGATGGTAGTGAAGCATTATCTGTTTGGTATGATGTTTGGTTTACGAATGAATTCGCGGAAGTTTATATTGAGGCTCAAAATTTGTACATAAAGCTTTCAGTAGAAGATTCTTTTGCACTCCGTGACGTAATTCAATAACTGGAGGAATTAAGCTAACGGCGAACGATAGTACAACAATCAACAGGCTGCCTGCAAATCGGCAGCCTTTTCTCAGCTAATTGGCAGAATTCGTGAGATGGTTAGTTGTAAGCCTTAATGGAAATATTACGTTTATACGCCCATTGATTGGAGTGCAACTATGAGAAGAACTGGAATAAGTGTAGTGATAGTAATTTGTCTAACATTCTTAAATCCATTGCTACCTCAGTTAAACGCTAAAATGTCTGTCATCTCTCCAGAAGATATGATTGGGAAATCAGACCACATAGTGGTTGGAATTATTAAGAACTGGGATTACACAGAAAATCACAGGGAGGTTACAATCTCAATTGATACTGTTTTAAAAGGAGATATAAATCAGAACCAAATTGTCTTGAAGCGAGACATTGATGCAATGCATAGATGGGTAACATTCGATTTTCCTAAAGAGGGAGACAAGGTAATGGTCTTGTTAAGAAATACCACGAATGGTTATTCCCCTACTTATGCTAATAGTGTTTGTATCATCAAAAATAACAGAGTTTATTTATTTGAAGGTATGGGATTTGGGAGTAATAATATGCATTGGCTGCCTAATGATTATGAGAAAACCTATCAAGCCTTTTATGAAAATGCGCTATCTTTGCGATTAAACAAACGCAGAACGATAGCCTAGGACAACGGGCTAACAACTTAAAGTTTTTTAGAAGGGACGAGGAAAAAATTAGAAAAAAATTTTCCACTGAAAAAGCAGAGTGGTCAGATACAAGAGAAAAACAGTATCGACAGGATTGTTTAGATATTGTATTTCAGTTCGGTGATACCCTAAAAAATATAGATGATAAAGTGTTTATAATAAGGAACGATAAACAAATCGAGATATTGAAACCAAATAAACAAAAAACATTCTGGTATGAAACTTGGTTAAATATAAAGGATTTCTACGGAGTATAAGCAATTATTGCTGCATGTACTGCTACGCTAACGGAGAACGATAGTTCAATCAATAAAACAAGAAGGCAGCCGGGCAGTTGATCGGCTGTCTTTTCTCAACCGAGGGACGGGCAGTAGAGCGTGGTGGTAGCCAGCTGTTTATGTTTAACTATTAGGTATGTTCCAGCAACAAATATACGCATAAACGCGTAATATATATGGGTATTATTGTAAAGAAAGGGGTTTTGAGTGATGAGTAAAATACATATTGATAAATTTGCTTCATATTTTGGATTTATTGCTTCGGCTATTACAATTGTCTTGTTTATTGTTATTAGAATTCAAAATGGGTCAGAGGACATAGGAGGACTTGCGGCACTATTGATTCCTGCGGGCTTACTGTCAATAATCTCATCAGTTACTCAAAAGGCAATTTTTATGTACATTAGTCTGCTTCTGAGTTTACCTCTTGTTTCTTTATGGCAGCCAAACATGGGAAGTATAGGTCTTCTTGCGATAATTCCAATGTTTATTTTACTTGCAGCAATATTAATGACTTATGTATTTATTCGAAACAGAATTCTAAAACCACGATAAATACCTTTTTTCGTTAAACTAATGGTGAACGATAGCACAATAAACAGGGAGCAGTTTGCCGCGGCAGCTGCTCCCTGTTTTCATTCAAGTAACGGGAAGAATACTTTCAATAAATTCCCACACGGATAAACAAAGGATTTTCTATTTTCCAACCGAATAGTGATAACAAAATTACAACTAAGAATAGGGGCATCATTGCATGAAAGTAAAATTTGGAATACTTTTTTTTGTAATTCTAATTACTCTATCAGTATACATTGCTAATCCAATGAAAATACAACCACCTCAAACCAATGCGCTACAAGATTCATCGCCTGCAACTAATCAAGAAATAACTAATAATATAAAGAACGATTTTGATCTAAAGCTTTATTCGGACAAAGAGACATATAAATCAAACGAACCGATTAAAGTTTTTGCAAATTTTAAATATATCGGAAACCAAGAAGAGGTAGTGATTTCACACGGTAGTGACTATATAACTTTTAGCATTAAACAATTGGATGGATGGTTTGAATGGTTTGGGGGTGATACTTTAATGCCTCACATTTCTCAATTAAAGAAGGGGATTAATTATCGGAAAGAATATGTAAAATCAGGAGGTTACTCTACTGATGATCCTAATCGTGCTTTTTATGAAAAGTTTAATAAAGAAAAAGATTTACTACTTCCAAAAGGCACTTACAAAATAACAGCTAATGTTAGCTTTAACTTAGCTGATCAATTAAAAGTGGATAACAAGGATAGTAACGACGTACTAGGTTATGGTATTAAATCAGGCACGGATACTTTTATCCAATCTGAATTAACAATTAATGTGCTGGATTAAATTACGACTGCCTTTAGTATCAATCACGGTTCATAACAAAAAAAATTGATCATTGCGCTAACGGGAGAACGATAGCGTTCAATAAACTTCGAAAAACAGCAGCCGGCATAAAGGCTGTTTTTTTAACAACTTTTTCTTTTGGATTTTGGAACGCTATATGTCATTATATAGTCATTAGTTCAATACAAGAGGTGGAAAATAACTTGGAGAACAGACTAACTCCTAAGCAACAAAAACGACTTCAAGAACGTAAAATTCTTGACGAGTATCACAAATTGGTAACTGAACAAGCTCTGGAACCTTTGTATCAATCTATTTTGGAATGGAAATCAGGGACATTGCCATATTTCGAACTAACTGAACTAATTCATCTATTCCATAAGAAAAACCAGGAGATCTATAAGGACTTTACTTATACAGATGATAAAAATCTCCTTCTAGTTGCAAAAATGAAATTGGGCCGTTTATCCGAGGATGATATTAAAGAAAATAAACGACTTTTAGAGTTTTGGGGATATGAGGAAAGTACCTCTAATTAATATGCAGTTCTGTATGGCACTGGCGGAAAAACGAAGCATTACATGGAGCAGATGGTGAGGATAAGTTCTCTTGTGTTCATTGAACTATTGGGTAGGTTAACAAAACCCAAGAACGATAGTTCGTGGTAATATTTCTCGATGGAACGTACAACTCTCACAGTGTAGTTGACCACGATGAAACGTATATAAAAAAAATGTCTTGTTTTCAAGGAGGTAAAACATGAATTACATTTCACCGAAAGAAGCGATGTTAAAGGTGAAAAGGTGGCCTAAAGATACCATAGCGGCGGGTCGTCGTCATACCGTTGGCCTTAAATCTGACGGCACGGTGACGGCTGTGGGAGATAATAAATATGGCCAATGTGATGTGAGCGGCTGGCACGATATTGTGGCGGTCGCGGCTGGTAATGTTCATATGGCGATGAACACGGGTAATGCTCATACAATCGGTCTTAAATCTGACAGTACTGTGGCGGCTGTGGGTTGGAATGAGTATGGCCAATGTAATGTAAGTGATTGGCGCGATATTGTGGCGATTGCGGCGGGTTGTGCCCATACCGTAGGGCTTAAGTCGGACGGCACGGTGGTTGCTGCGGGAGATAATGAATATGACCAATGCGATGTAAGCGGCTGGTGCGGCATCCAACTGCCCGGAAATTAGTTTTCAATATTAATAATAAAATACAAAGCAACTTAGGAGATGAGAGCTCAATAAACAACACCACGAAGCTGCCGCAGATCGGTGGCATCTTTGCGCTAACGGAAAACGATAGTTCCATAACCAACACGACGGTAGCCGGCACACGATTGGCTGCCGTTGTCCGAGGGAAGTAACGGGCAGATTACGCCACTGAATACTCTTCCCTTACCTGGACAGATTAAGTTGTGATTGGTGGATTGGATTTAGGTATAGGAAGGGGGAATTATCTTGAAGGTTTTAATTTGCTTTGTGATCCTACTTTCAATGGTCGGAACACAAACCACTTTTTGTACTGCAGTTGGTGAGAAGCCAATTGAGGACTCGAGGGAGCTGCAATTTCAAGATATGCTGGTGTTGCTTTTACTACCGCAAATGCGAGAGAAGCTTGCTGAAGTATATTCAGATGTACTTTCAGCACCGGGATCACCAGATATTTATCCTTATTTTGTTGATGTGACGCACACCGAAAGGTTAAATGGTTTCCGTGGTTTTGATTTTTTAATTACACTTGATGCGCGCCCAACAGTTGGCCCTCATATCCCAATCGGTGAAGATGTCTTTACATATAGGATCTCGGCTGCTGGGGTCGAACTGAAAAATTTTGAACATCTTAGAGGACCGAATAAGGACGACTTTCCCCCCAATTACCAAGATCTATTGAAGTAACGGAAACGATAGTGAAATGATAACAACAGGAGCAGGCGCGGAAGCGACCTGCTCTTGTTCGTTGAAGTAAACGGGCAGTAGAACGGAACAGATGCAGGTTGCGATTCCTTCATACGCTATTTTTCTTTGGTATGATACTTTTTCCCCTTGTTGCAACAAATCAGAACTCATTACGTCTAATATATGTAAATATATGGGTTTCGAAGATCCCGTATTTAAGAAACTTAGCATCCGATGATCGTTAGCCATTATCAGCTCGAACTAAATGTAATGAAAGGAAGTTTGCTTATGAAAAGTTTGAATTATTTACTTGTCTGTGTTTTATTATGCATCACTCTAACCGGATGCGATTCTAAACAGGGCAACGAAAATACGGCTCTCCCTTCACCCATTATTACACCGGTTCCCAGTACTGAACTAACTTCGATACCAACAAATTCCGTTGAACCTCTTCACCCTTGGACATGGAAAAAGATAGGGAAGGGTGATCTTAATGTTTTTCACACCAAAGATGGAATCATTCTATATCCAGAACCGATCACCTATATTGGATTAAAAGGACATTATGGAAAGGATTTTACCTTGGGGACGACTACCGCCTATTTTATGCGGGATTCTGACCAACAATTTTCAAGCCCCGAGATACTCGAAATAGCGATGAAACCCTTAGCTATGGGCACGGGTTTTACGGTAAAGAATCAACTGTTTCCAGCAGATGGAATGTCGATGAAAATGGCAAGTGGAGGTCTGGTTAGAAGTGATGGAGATCAAAAAAACTTATGGCTCTTATCGGAGGACGGCAATTCAGCAAATCCCATTTTAAGCACTAAAGGCTATGATGAACTGAACATTAAGGTCAAAACGGACAAAGCCAACTCCGGGGAAAGCAAATATAGTTTGAACTGGGGTTCGGATCCGCATCCGATGGCGAACGGGATGAAAATCGCATTTGTATCCAATAGAAATGGAATTCTCTCGGTAAAAAGAGGGCAAAGCGTCTATATTGTAAATAAAGATGGTAGTAATGAAAAATTACTCATTGATTCTCAAAAGTACGGCAACCTGACGATTGTAGGTACTGCAAAAGATTTAGTCGCTGCCGAAACCGATAAACATTCTCTAATTATTGTAAACACTACAAGTGGAGAAGTTAAAGAGTTGCCGGTAAACGGTTCGTCAATCGCTATATCTCCTGATGGGGCAAAGGTCCTTTTTAGAAAGGTAGTGGAAGCTTCCGTTCAAAAAGATTTATGGTTGTTAAACGTGGAAAATGGCAAGGAAACGATGGTCGCTGGCTTTCCGCAAGGTTACTTTTTCAATACAGCGGGTGAATGGTCTCCGGATGGGGCAAAGTATGCGTTTTACGGCAATGGCATAGAGGTTATAGATAAAACAAAAGGCTATAGGGACAATAACATACTGCTTATCATAGATTCCGCCTCATCAACTATGAGTTCATACGGAAAACCAGAAGGCACAGCCAACATATATCCGCTTGGGACAAATCACTGGATCGACGCCATGCATGTGCTCGTTTATCTAGACGATGACACGACTTGGATCGCAAAAATAAGAGAATGAATTAGAGGCTGTTTTTGAGATGATATGTTAGGCAGGAATGTGAAAACAGATATAATAGAGAAAAAATTAAAAATTACCCAAATTTAACGGATACTATAGTTGAACAAAACAAGGAGCAGATCTGCTGGTGCAGCTGATTCTTGTTTTTATTGAGGGACGGGCAGTTTAATGCAACTTTGTATATGGTGGAACCGATGGTCCACCATCGGTTTGTTTCAGGAAAAAGTCCATTCCGCAAGGGATGACTTGAAAGCGATAGTCGTTCAACTAACGGGAGACTATAGTTGAACAGATCCAGGGAGCAGATTGCCGCGGCAGCTGCTCCTTTTTTTCATTAAGCTAAAGGGCAGGATAGTTTAATCGGATCACGAATATGTAAAGGTGTTTACGAAGTTCGCAAATATGAAGTTATCTGAAAGAACCGTAAAGCGAAAGAAGTGATTAGATGACATGGAATATCATTAATTTCCTCAAAATTTTCTCAAATAATAGAAGAAAAGAAAAATACATCATTAATCTAATTAATAGAATGTCTACAGTTGATAATGCTAAGAGTTCAGATGATTCAGTTAGTTTTAGAGCACATCGAGAAGCCGAATTAATAAATGATAAAGAAATGATACCGATAGTAATTGATCTTATTAATAACCCGAATAGGTCTCAGGATACTTTAACCAGGAGAGATGCATACTTCATTCTTTCAAAGTTGCTATTAAAACATGAGAATCTAGAAGCACTTCGATTCCTTATAAATCAAGTCAAAATTGAATCAGATAGATATGTAATCAGTAGCTTGTTAGATCGGATTTCGGAACTAGAGAAACCTGAAACTGTAGACATAGAACCAATTGTTCAATACATACAAAATCAAAACAGGACAATTCGGCATTCTGCAATCGGTGCACTTAAAAAATCTAGAAATCCAGAAGCTAGAAAAGTGATTGTAGACATTTTATTAAGATACAAAGAAGATATAAAAAAGAATAAATATGATATTATTTACGCCGTTTCTACGTTATCTTACATAGGCAATAAAGATGACTTAGATTTATTAGGAGAGTTATCAGTAAGTAAGATTCGGGATATAAGAGATTCATCCATCTTTGCAATAGAGAGTATAACTAAACGACAATAATTGGATGTGTTGAATGATATTCCGAAGAAGTCGGTTCCTTCAGATAACACCATATTCACGCTTCGGGTCATTCGCCTCTTGTTCCGTCCGAAGTTCATTACGCTAACGAGAAACGATAGTTCAATCACGACATGACGGCAGCCGGCGCACGATCGGCTGCCGTTGTCTGTTGAAATAACGAGCAGGATTGTGAAACTTTAATTAATTTGTTTACGTCTAAACAGAATGGCATTTAAACAGGATATTCGATCAAAGTTAAGGGGATGGTTACTATTAGTAACAGTATTGTAATAGCTTTTCCGATTCATTTTATGGCATGGGTTATCATTATTTGTTCGTTAGCGTTCGAGCCATTTAGTTGGTTTTTAATTCCCAATGTAAATAACACTCCAGCGTTCATCACCGTTTCAAAATGGTTAGTACAGTCTCTCATTGTTACTAACTTATTTGGTTATTCCGTATATAAATTACGCACTAGTTCTAAACTATCCAAAACTGATTGGAGCGTTATTTCTGTACATATTGTTTTCTCAATTATTCATATTGTAGTTGTCAGTGCACTTATTATTATGGTGGCGGGTTTTGAAGATTTATAGTGGCTGGTATTCAACTAACGAGGAACGAGAGTTCAATTAACCGCCTTTATCAAGAGGCAGTTTTTCGTTTTGTTGAAAATCTAATCTATAGAATAACAAAACCTTGATTTTAAAGGTAGGTTTCGATCCGCTAAACAATAAATTCCTCAATGATAAATTACAATAAAGTATTGTCCTCTAACACCTTATCTTTAAAGGGATTTTCATCGATATGAATCATTCAAAATTACAATAAAGTTTTGTTCTTAATTGCATTTTCGTTTTGACCTTCATCTCGTTGTTTGTCCATTACATTAAAGTTTTGTTCCCAAGGTAGTTGACTATGCGTTAGCAGTACTATTCATAGGCACCTGCGGGGCTAGCTACATGAGAGAAAGCCGAGCACATGTCGGGTAATAACTCGGCATCTACTCAGCTTCGGTTCTCTATAGAGTCAAACATGAATTGTTACAATGTCCTATTAAACTTTTCAACAATGTGGTCTATGATAGGAATGATGTTGGAGTCATCGATGACCGACATCTTTTCAGGTTTGAATAATTGAAACTTTTTAAATTGATAATAGTCGTGTAAAACTTGCTGAATAGACATTTGATTATAAACCAAGTACTTAATATTAATAATCTCACGAAGCAACAAATCGTCTTGGAGGATAATGAATTTCTCATTAATTGGGTTGAAGATCCCTTTATCTTTTCCAAATTGATAGAAATTCTGAGCTTGCTGTTCGCGTTTATTTAAAGTGCTCTTTAACAAATCAAACAAATCGGGGAATGCGGATTGAAGGTCTTTTAGAAATACATCCGTTATTTTTCCCACAAGAGACACGGATTGTTCAAACATTTGCTGGAACCAAATGCCAAAAAATTTGTCATCGTTGTCTAACGCAGGGTCTTCAAGTTTATTTATATAATCAACAAATACGCGAACAACGCCTTTGATAACATCTTCCTTAGAAGAAAAATGTTTGTACATCGTAGCTCTGCTAATATCCATATGTTTTGCAATATCATCCATCCTTAAACTTTGAAAACCATCCTTCATGACAGATGATATCAGCTTTTTAAGCAGCTGTACTTTCGTTTCGTCCAGCTGAATCCCGGTAGTCAATGATGTTCCTCCTTTCGAGCAAGCTATCCTTTTATTATACATGAAATTACCAACTCTATAAACATTGAAAGCAAAATAGATGTTTTTCACTGATTTTGTATATATTGCCCGAGCTTGGGTTTGACGGTTTCCAGCAAATGGGGGTGTCCCATAAGTCCATTACAATGACTTTAGGACGCCCCCTTTTCATTTCAGATACAATAGCAACCTTCGCTTTTTTAGAAAGCCCCCTTAATAAAACCTCCATCAACACGTATCGTGGCACCACTTATATATTGGGCATAATTACTGCATAAATAGACAACAGCAGCCGCAATCTCATCTGGATAGCCAAACCGTCCTTGGTCATTCGGTATTAAAGAATTCACTGCATTGGGTTGAATCTCTTCCCATGTTTCGCCCCAGCCCCTGGATGGACCAATGCTTTCGACTAATTCCTTAACCGCGTCTACCAGTATCGCTCCGGGTGAGACAACATTCGATGTGATACCAGTATTTTTAAGCTCACGAGCTAACGACACCGCAAGATTATGGCGCGCTGCGAGTGTTGCATTGTACTGCGGATGGGTGTTCATCGGTTGAAGCGCTAGACCTCCACCAATTGTAATAATTCGTCCCCAGTTCAGATCACGCATCTGAGGGACAAGCCTTTGAATCATACGAACTCCTGATACCACATTGACATTATAGGTTTCAGACCATTCATCTGCGGTTGCATCCGTCCAGGAAAGATGGCGATAGAAGCCGGCATTATTGACCAGTATGTGCACAGGGCCGTCGGCTAAAGCTGCTTTTGCTACTGCATCTGCACCGGCGTCTGTAGTGAGTTCGCCAAGTGCCGGTAATGCTGAACCTCCATCTGCGCGAATGGCTTCAACAACTGCATGGGTACGAGCTTCATCTCTTCCGTGTACAATGACACTTGCACCTTCTGCTGCCAGCATCTTCGCCATAGCAATACCCAACCCACTGCTGGAACCAGTAACTAATGCGCGTTTCCCTTTTAATTCTAATTGCATATATATCATTCTCCTCTAGATAATATTGTTGGTGTTTTTCTTGTTTAACACTAGTAATGATTTATGCCGGCATCTTGTGTAGCTCCGGGTTGCGACTTCGGAGAAGCAACAGGATAGTTACCGCTGCTAATGAAGCAACAAAGAGGAATGCTGATCCTGTAATCGTTGCTGAAATGGCGTTTGCGAACTCAATTTTTGAAGCATTGCCTGAAGAATTGTATGCTCCAAAGACTGTAGCCAAAATAGCTAACCCCACAGATCCACCGATTTGATGGGCTACATTAACAATTCCAGATGCTGCTCCAGCATCACCTGGTTCAACTTTAGACAGACCTAGTGTAGTAAATGGAATGAAAACAATTCCTGCTCCAATTCCTAATATAACCATTGGAATTAAGATACCTATATAAAAGTTTGTCTCGAGAGAGATTCTGCTTAACCAGCTCATACCTACGATAGCGACGAATATTCCTGAAATTAATAGTTTTGACGTACCAAATTTGGCTAACAATTTCGGCACGACATACATCATCGCAAACTGAACTGCTGTCATAGGAACGAATGCCAAGCCGGCTTGAAATGAATTAAACCCACACACAATCTGTAAAAACTGCGAAAGGAAATATATCATTGAAAACATGCCACCAACGAAAAGGAACCTCCCTAAATAGCCAGCGGTTCGTTCACGATTAATAAATAAACGTAACGGCGTGATTGGTTGTTTTGCACGTGACTCAATAAATACAAAACTTATCACTAAGACGATACCAATCATCAGGGAAATGATGGTCACTAGGTTTCCCCATCCCTTATCTGCTGCTTGAATGAACCCGTAAACCAATGCCGTCATCCCAACAACAGAAGTAAATGCACCAACGAAATCAAATCGACCTGATACCTTCTCTGTATGAGGTAAATATTTTGGCGCTAACAAGAGTAATATCATTCCAATCGGAACATTGATAAACATACCTACACGCCAAGAAATCAAATCCGTTAGAAGACCGCCAAGCACAAGTCCCACACTTCCCCCAATTCCAGAAATTGCGCTATATAGTGCGATGGCCTTTGCTCTTTCTTTTTGTTCAACAAAGATTACTGATAGTAATGCCAATGTAGATGGTGTTGCTAATGCTGCA
This sequence comes from Paenibacillus sp. V4I9, assembly GCF_030817295.1. NCBI lineage: Bacteria > Bacillati > Bacillota > Bacilli > Caryophanales > Paenibacillaceae > Paenibacillus > Paenibacillus sp. V4I9. Next base: position 3,853,877 of record NZ_JAUSZE010000001.1, on the reverse strand, counting down.
GCTACTCCTTGAAGGGAACGAGAAATTAATAGGAATTCGGTGGAATTGGCTAGTCCAACAAGCAAAGACGCAACCGAAAACAACGCTATCCCAATCATAAAAACGTTCTTTCTGCCAAATATATCCCCTGCTCTTGCCCCCAAAAGTAACAGACCACCAAATGCCAAGATATAAGCATTTTGGACCCAAGTTAAAGTCGTAGTCGAAAGCTGTAAGGTGCGTCCGATTTCAGGTAAGGCTGTAATCATGATGGATGCATCCAAAACAATCATGAGCTGACATGCAATTATGGTTAACAATGCTACGCTTTTTGAGCTTTTCAAGAAACACACTCCTCTCACAATGAACTGAGAAATTTTTTTACTTTATTGGTCTGCTCTCTTTTATTTATTATTCGCTTCCTTCCTGAGCACAGCTTTATCATAACACCGTTTAAATACTTTGTAAACAATATATGTTCATTTTGTCTATAATGTTTACCTGTCGTAGAATGTTCCTGCTGAACGGATCGCTAATGAGACGCGCGGACGGTCTGCGATACGTATGGATTATACCCGGCTGCATCGGGTCAGCTGGCTGATTGCTACCTATAGAGAGGATTTTTCCATGGAGTTGAGCGGGACCAAACTAGGGTATGTGCAAATGAAAAAGAGGGAATAACTGGGCTAAATGCTTCCGAAGGAGAATAGGAATGGAGTCTTCTGCAAAAATATCGGGAACTCAATTAAGTTTATTATTGTTTTCCTTTGTAGCTATCCCTCCTTTAAAAATGTCCCGATGGCAACAATCATCGGGACATTTTAGGGGCAATTAGCTCTTCAGTATGTTTGGCCGCTTCAGAACAACACTTTATTGTTTAGAACAATACTTTATTGTAATTTGTCACTCAAGCAAAAGATAAAAACCGCCTCAAGGCGGTGAAGAGTACTTACATCAGTTCGCTCGACGATGGTTATGTTTAGCTTTAATGATGCGGTAACAGAGCTTTATAGAATTCGGCACGGAAAGTACTTTTTCTAAAAGATATGAGAACGCTGAACGGTTTCCTCGTTTCGTGTTGCATTCAATGCAAGAAGCGATTAAGTTTTTGGGAAGATCGGAGCCTCCTTTGCTTGAAGGGACAATATGATCTACCGTCGTTGCGGGACGTCCACACCACAAACAAGTGTAATGATCCCGTTTTAATGCAGCTTTTCTATAGTCTCGAAATGAAAATGGGTTGTAAAGTAATTGGATTGTCTGCTCGTCGATCCAGACGGCACGGGCTCGATTAACTTCCCTCCAAGCCCGGTGAAGTAAACATGGGGTTAGTTTTTGGCCATCAACATTGAGCACTCTTATCATAGTCAATCGCCTCCTAAGGCTAAAGTTAGTATAACCACAGACAATTTGATTATTTGATACGTGGATATGTATATTGGAGACGAGAGGAGTATCGGATATCTTTAATACCTAAACAGTTCGATAATGTCGAAGAAGCCTTGTATGGGAAAGCATCCCTGGAAGGCTTTTTTTGATTTTGGCTCTGTTAAAACTCGATGTTGATTTTATCATTAAGCTAAAGGGCAGATTACTGGAGTAACTTGTATTGATAATAAGGAGGAATTTCGGAATTCGAGATGGAATAATTATGAAATATTGAAATATTGATGTTCCAAAGAACGGGAATCGGAGATTATATGCAGGGTTCGGATGTCAATACCACAAAACATACAGTTATACAAATCAGTTGGATTTATTGTTGCAAAAGAAGAAATGGTAATAATCCAATGGTTTCCCGGTAAAGACTGTAGTTATGGAGAAAGCGATATAATTACCACGTTTCTCAACTCCCTCGGTGTGATAGTTTAATTAACTGCCTTTCATTGGGCGGTTAACTTATGGTTAAATTTAAATCCGAAGTACGAACAGCACATAAGGTTACGGTGTCAACGTGAATCTGCGCGAGGGCAGCACGCATGTTCAAAAAGAGGCTGCGGCATTTCTTTTGCATAGCATTGAATATAGCCGCCAGTTGACAGACAAGCCAATACACGCACAAGATTGGAATAGGATTAAGCAGGCTGTAACACTCTGCAAGAGTCCTTTTTTCGTTAGTTTCACATCCTATGTGTGGGTTAAATCTATGGATTCTAGTAAACTAGAATTAATAGAATCCTTGGGAGGGTGTTTGATATGACATTAAGATTTTATACCCGTATTAGGATATCTGGATAGCGATCTACCCGGGTCCAAATTTATGCTCCGCCATCCTTGACAACTAGTATGCGGATGAAGACGTAATTTCTTCCACCGAGACTTCCGTAATGTATTACAATTATTATTTATTAAAAACATTCCAAATATCCGTCGACTCTTGACCGATTGCCCACGCGGAAACTCCGGCCAGCGAATATTTTTTCACAAGGTTCCATCGTGCAGTCATGGATGTTTGATCCTCCAACCACATTTGGTGACGACCTGCCGAATCGGTGTATTCTACGTAATTTTGCTTTGCGGCGGGATCCCATTTCTTGGTGAGCCCATGTTGAGAAATCCAGTTTACAGAATCCTTCATAGTGAAATCTCTAGCAGTTGCCCCGCCTCCACCGCTAGGAGTTATCCACTCTCTAGTATAAAATGGAACACCAAGGAGCACCTTATGAGAAGGTACATCTTTAAGTAATTTCCGCAAACCATCTTCAACCCATGACAGTGATGCGACAGATTCTGAAACACCGCGTCCTTCATAGTATTCATCGTAGCCCATCATAATCACAAAATCCGCAGCCTCGCCCAGACCGGCGCGATTATAACTGCCTGACCAATTCGGATCTGGATTTTCTCTTGTTACATCAACGGAAACAATCTTTCCGCTTTCGCTTAAGGCCTTTTTTAAATCACGAACAAAGATGACGAAGTCTTCACGATTTTCCATATTCATATTTTCGAAATCAACATTAAGTCCGTCAATTTCATTAATGATTAACGAGTCTTTAATCTTACCTATGACTTCCACACGGTTAGCCGGAGAAGAAAGAATACGATCCGTTAGTTCCATATCGAACCCGTTGCCGAGCATTGACCAGACTTTTTTTCCTTTGGCATGTGCCCAATCTACATAAGATTTGTCAGGAGAAGTCGATATGAGCCCCTCTTCTTGTAGTCTATACCAACGAGGCATGACTATATCAAGATTACTACTAGTACTAGACTCCTTAAATTTGTCGGAACCCCCAAGGTAATTCCACCCTGCGACATAACGATTCGCTTTACGTACGGACGTGTACGATTTACGAATCCATCCCTTCTTTCCATCGAGCATTTGAACCAGATAATAATACTTTGCCGTCAAAATAATAGGAAATTCTTGATTTTTTTTAAGAACAGCAATTGTTTGGGAACTGGAATGGGCTTTTATATGAACGGGAGCGGTTAAGCGGGTCACCTTCGCAACAGTTACGTAATCTGGATTTTGTAATGATTGTCCATTAAGCGTTGAGGATCCAAATGCTGCCATTGTCTCTGTTGGGACTTGCAATGTAAAAATAATAAGTAAAATGAAAACAAAACTAACTCTAGAGATTGTTTTCAGAGTCGTTTCCTCCCGTGATTTCATAGTCTACGAGATTAAATATTATAGAGAATCTACTCTGAAAGAAAGTGAATTTCAATGGAAAAAGCCCAATCTGAAATTAAGCGAATCCCTAAACAAAAAAAAGGTGTTCCGGCAAGGTCATTCATGACCTTACCAGAACACCCTGTCATATCGTCAAGACCATATTCTTCGCCTCCTGGACGTATTTAAACTAAATAGAATGGACTTGGTCAATAGGGGGAACCGCGAAGAAAGTTGGCACCTAGTGTAGTCGAATCTCCATCTCCATGGTTACTGTGCTAAGGTCACCGTCGCAAAAAAATGAAAAAAACGAAAATATCCCCAAAAAAACTAAACAAGCCCATGATTTTTCAAGTTTCAGTCATAAGTGGGACTTTCTTGTCAGTTCTTGTCATTCGACATTTGAACGTTTGCTGATTTGTGTTGTTGTTGTTGTGCTGCTGCACACTGTCCAACGACACAAATGTACCTACATAACTTATTCGGCAAAAGCTTATTAGATGGTACATCTACTTCGCGAGGGACGGATACGATAGTTGAAAAAAAGCAGGCCAAGACTGTATTGTTCCAGTTTTGGACTGCTTTTTGTGATGCTCCAACAAGAATACATAGAATACATGTAAAAAATGTGCAGAGTCTTATATTTCAAGGTTTTTTCACGCGCTCGTTTAGTTAATTAACGAATGTTGGCGAGACCCTATGTAAAGAAGGTGCTATAGAACCTGCTGAACAATACCGCAGATCGTGCTTTCTATTTGTTAATTTCTCATCTAAAATGTGAATATATTGCTATTCGAAGGAGGCTACAAGATGAATGCAGGAAGGATATTGTTTCAAGGTGATTCGATTACAGATGGGGCAAGAGGACGCAATGATGATCTCAATCATATATTGGGGCATGGTTACCCATATCTTATCGCAAGCAAGCTTGGGAATGAACTGGCGGAGAAACAGCCACTTTTTATTAACCGGGGTATCAGCGGGAACCGGGTATCGGATTTGTATGCACGTTGGAATGAGGACGCATTCAGTCTTAGGCCCGATGAGATCAGTATACTGATCGGGGTCAATGATGCAGGAAGGATCGTAAATGGCGACCCCGGCGGTGCGACTGACCGATTTGAGCGTTCTTACCGTCACCTGCTGGGGGAAACGAAAGAGGTTCTTCCAGCCGCCCGCCTCATATTGTGTGAGCCGTTCATACCGGCGGAACCGTGGAAAAATGGGAAGCTTGGCAGGAACGGATCGCCCATTATCAGGACACCGTCCGGACACTCGCCAACGAATTTCAAGCAGTCTTTGTTCCGCTACAAGCTGTACTATACGATGCCTGCAAGAGAGCTGATGCATCGTACTGGCTCTGGGATGGAGTGCACCCGACGGCGGCGGGACACGATCTGATCGCACGGCAGTGGCTATCCGTCGTGCAGAGCAGGATTTAGTTGCTGGCATTAGGGTTCCGCAGTCGCGGATCGAAGGCGATACGATAAGGATGGGGGCCCGATGTTTTTTTTAATCGTTAGTTAAATTTACGTGGTAATCACTTCGAGAACGGCTAACAATGTAGCCGTTCTTTTTGTTATCATTAAGCTAAAGGGCAGAATAGTTGAAATAAGCAGAGAAAAAGATGATTTGAATAAGTGAAAATAAAAGGTTATGTTAAAATAACAATATGTATTTGGTTCATGAAAGTAGTTTTGTTTGGAGTTGAAATTAATGTACTTGCGAAGCCTAGAGATTCTGAGGAATGATAAAACTGATCCGAAAACCTATCCATTTTCCATACCTGCTGTGAAATCATTAAATTCGCTTTCTTTTCGAACGAATGTCACTTTTCTTGTTAGGAGAAAATGGTTCGGGAAAATCAACGCTCCTTGAAGCAATTGCTTATCAAAGCGGTTTTAATACGGCTGGCGGAGGGAAGAACAACAATTATGATGTGGATGCTTCGCATTCAATTCTGGGGGATCACATTCGTCTTTCATGGATGCCTAAAATCACGAATGGCTTTTTCCTAAGAGCAGAGACTTTTTATCACTTTGCATCCCATTTGGATACTTTGCCCGAAAGCCTGAGGTATTATGGTGGTCGTTCTTTACATGAGCAATCGCATGGTGAAGCGTTTCTTTCTCTTTTTAAACATCGTTTTGGAAAAAAGGCGATTTACCTTCTCGACGAACCAGAGGCGGCTTTATCCCCTGCAAGGCAATTGGCATTAATGAGGGTTATCAAGGATTTAGAGAAAGAAGCTCAGTTCATCATTGCAACGCATTCTCCGATACTTCTCGGATTTCCAGATGCACAGATTATTAACTTTGATGTACATCCCATAGAGGAAATTAGATATGAGGACACGTTGCATTACATCATCACAAGACGGTTTCTTGAAAACAGAAAGACGGTCCTGCAGGAGCTGTTTTCCGATTCGGATGATAAAAATGACGATAATAAGTAAGTGGAGGTCCTTATGGGGCTCGGTTATTCTGTGAGGTGTACAACTTGTTCGTACCGGAATGATTTTTTTACTGGCAGCGGCATGATGCACTACGATTTAGAGCTTTGTTTGCAAGATTTCCACCCGAAAACAAGAATGAAAATTGAAAAGGTAATTAGTGATCAAAAAGTCGAAAATTATGACTTCTCGAACGTGCTAGCCAACTGTTCCCATTGTAAGTCTCTAATTTGCCGTCCTTGGATAGCGATCCATTACGGGAAAGACCAACATTACGAGACTTCCTTTCGATGTTCAAAATGCAGACGGCTCATGAGTTTCATCGATCCTCGGGTGGTGGATTCGATTCCTTGCCCTTCGTGCCACGAAAAGAAGCTGCAGAGTGAAGGGACAATTCTATGGGATTAACAAAGTAATTATAGCCGAAAGGGAAGACTACTCTAACTATTCAATAACCGGGAAAATATAGCAGCTATAAACAACGCGGATAAGTGTCCAACGAAACTAGAATGGAATGTTATAAGTGTATACGATATTGTTTCTTACATTTTAATAGAAGTTCTTTTAATCATATCTCTTTTTAATTTAGGCTTTGTTAAAGTTCATTGTTGATTTTTCACCCAAAGAAAAAGCCACTCAATTGAATGGCTTAAAATCCTATATTCATTCAACTATCGTTACCCATTAGTGAAGTATTAAATAACTCAACTCCGAAAAGTTGAGAAAGTGAAAAAGGAGCTTGTGAAGTCTGTTCAAGCTCTCGGGATGGAATCGGACCAGTTGGATTAAGAGATACTCTGGTCTTTTGCCAGAACAGCTGAAGAAGATATTCAGAGTATCGTTCATACCTCCAAACCGTTTTCCGTCACAGAGGATTCAAACCATCCCACACAATACTATTTTTGTCTATAATAAGATTGAGAAAATGGAATGTGAGGTGCATAACAAGGTGGAACTTCTTCAGCTCGAGTACTTTCGTACTGTAGCCCGTTTGGAACACATGACAGAAGCTGCAGGGGTATTACATGTTACACAATCCTCGCTCAGTAAGACGATTCGATTGTTGGAAGAGGACTTAGGTGTCTCATTATTTGACAGAAATAGTCGCAAGTTACGACTGAATGAGTTTGGTCGTTCTTTTCTTCAGCGTGTAGAAAGGGCTTTGTTTGAATTGGAGGAAGGAAAACGTGAAATCGTCGATTTGACTAGAGCTGATTATGGTACATTATCACTGGCTGTTAACACTGCTTATATGTTGCCGGATATCCTTCATCGATTTCGGGAAATTCTTCCCCACGTCCAGTTTCATGTCCAGCAATTGAGGACCCATGAAATGGAAATTTGGGTTAAGAAGGGTGAAGTGGATTTTTGTTTGTCTGCCCCACCCATTCAAGGAAGTGAACTTGTCTGTGATATCGTTTTCCAAGAGCAGATTTATGTGATTGTCCCATCGACCCATCGATTTGCGAATAGGGACAGAGTTCGTTTATCCGAACTTAAGGAAGAACGGTTTGTCAGTTTGAAAAAAGGTTATGGAATTCGTGACTTGATGGATTCTTATTGTGAGAAAGTTGGATTTATACCCAACAACGCGTATGAAGGTGATGAACCGGCATCATTAGGTTCTCTTGTACAAGCAGGACTAGGAATTTCCTTTATACCAAAGACTGCATTATATGTTGTAGGGCATCCGGGAAATATTGTACCCTTGAAAATAGAGGAGCCCGTGTGTAACCGGGAGATTGGACTATCGAGACACCGGAGTCGCTATTTATCAAGTGCAGCAAAGGAATTTCGTCAAGTTGTCATCGAGTACTTTCAGAGAATTGCACAAAACAATAACATGTAGATAACGGCATGATTCGCGATGGGAAGATCATCGATCATCTTGTGGAAAAAGGACTATCCCATTCATCTTATGGAATAGTCCTTAAATTTGAACATGTATGGATGCGATCGTTTATTCCGGCTGGTTGGCTGTTTTCTTCCCTGTTTGAAAAGGGGTGCTGATTCCTTCATAGGTTAAGTGCATGGTCATTCCCATTCCTGCATGTAATAAATTATGACAATGGTCCATCCATATCCCGGGATTATCTGCTTTAAAAGCAACTTCATAACCTTCACCGGGAGCTACATCTAGTGAATCCGTCCACCAAGGGCTTCCTGTAGTCGGTTTCCCGTTCCGGCTGAGAACGAGCATCGTATGCCCATGAAGATGCATCGGATGATGATCCAAACCGCGATTGAAAAAAGTTACTTTTACAAGATCACCTTCTTTGACCGTTAACATAGGAGTATCGGGAAAAACGCGTCCGTTTATGGTATATAAAGGATATAGTTTACCATCATAGAACCCTGCTCGACTATCAAGGACTATTTTGAAGGTGCGGTCAAATTTACTATTGATAGTGAAAGGGGTCTGCTCTTTTACTCCATATTGACTCGGATCGAATACGGGATATTGCTCATCTATAGCTAAGGTTGAATTGGTCTCCGTCTCACTAAAGACAATCCCGGGAGTTACACCTGCATCACTTTGGCTGCTCAACCTTACTGGTGTCTGTGGCATTGTGAATAAAACATCATATCGTCCACCGCCAGCGATAAATAGTCTCTGATTCGTTAATAAGGCGGGCGACTGAATATCATTTCCGTCGATTGCAACCACTTTAAATGGAACTCCTGACAATTGGAAAGATTGCGGGTAGTTCTGGGCATTAATGATTCGAAGTCTGACTATTGTGCCCGACGTAATTGTTTGATGATCAAGCGTATCATTTAACCCGTACGTGGGCGTTAATGAACGGTCATTTGCCAATTGCCAAGCTTGACTTAATACCGTGATCTCTTTCGTATTGGGCTCTGGTGGATCTTTTGGTTCAACGATGAGCGAACCGAATAACCCTTTAATGACTTGTTTTGCCGATTGTTGATGGGAATGGTACCAGTACGTTCCCGCTTGTTTGGCTTGAAAACGGTATACATGTATTCCTCCGGGTGGCACGGAATCTTGTGTAACTCCCGCAACCCCATCTTCTGCATTTGGCACGTTATACCCATGCCAGTGAATGGTAACCCCATCTTCAATATCTTTATTTTTCAACACAACTTCAACAATTTCACCTTGCTTCACTCGTAATTCCGGACCGGGAACGGTTCCATTAAAGGTCCAGGCTTCCATGGTCTTACCGGAACTTAATTTTACTTGTTGTTTCTGGGCAACTAGTTCAAAATGTCGGTCTACTTTCTCGGTTTGAGGACCCGTTAATGATGCTACACTTATTTCTTTTTCGTTCATAGAATGGTTCATCATTTGCATAGTAATCTCACGATGATTCATGCTTCCCATGCTTCCCATATTCATTTGATCTGGAAGAACAGATGCTTTTACGGACAAGGTATACCAGACGCCAATGAGGAAGGCAAGGCATACAAAGGAAATCACAGCACGTAAAAGTCTTGTAGATGTAGTATTCGCATAATTGGTTTGTAGCAGTTTTACACTGCGACGTTTTTGTCGAAGCCATAATGCAACTAGAATCAAGGCGAATACAATCCATAGGAGAATAGCATTTACAACATTTAATTCAAAAGGGTAAACAAAATAGAACGAATACCAATCTACAAAGGAACTGATCAGAGTAGCCTGAATGGGAAGAATGAATTTTGGCGAGGTAAGTAACTTTCGATCCATCTCATCTTCAGTGGATTGTAAATCGTCAGTAATTCGACTGTTCATCTTTCGCAGGATCTTAAGGGTTACAAGTGTCGAGAATGCTGAAGGGATGAGCAATGGCATGGAAAGTAATACTTTTTCCTTCATAAATTCCCAACCATAAGTACCTAGTAAGAATAGGATGACTAACTCTGCAACGACCAACGCTTGAGCAATAACGTATAAAATGGTAAAACGTTTTACACTTTGCTTAAATTCTTTTTTTGTATTTCGGAAGGGAAGACGACCCAAACGATTGGCTGCAATCGCCCATGACACAACCAACAGGAATACAACAGCAAAATCAATCAGGTATAGTTGTTCGTACATGATAAAAACCCCTTTCCCAAAAATTTACCAACTACACCTCCATCATATTCAACAAGTTACATTTATACAAACGCATTTATATTCATAAATCCATTGATTTGAACGAATAGAAGGAAGCGATACGTTTGGCTGCATCCTGCAGCATCTCGAGTGGCGGTTACTTTTGAGCATTTGCCGCATTGTGGGTTCCGTCTACAAGAAGCCTTGTGAATGAGATAAGTCACGATGATACGATACTGAGATACCTGCGACTTTGACAAAAAGCAAAGGAACTGCTAGGGGCAGTCCCTTTGCTTTTACATATCCTGGGAGACGTTTTGCATTGCTCTCCAAAAAAGAGCATTCTCACAGCCCTCAATACATTTAATTTTACCTATATCCACAAGCCAATGTTTAAAAGAAAACTAATTGCCGGGTAGTTGGATGCCACACCAACCACTTACATCGCATTGGCCATATTCATTATCACCCACAGCAACCACCGTGCCGTCCGATTTAAGACCGAGAGTATGAGCGCAACCCGCTGCAACCGCCACAATATCGCGCCAGCCACTTACATTGCATTGGCCATGCTCATTCCAACCCACAGCGGCCACAGTACCGTCCGATTTAAGGCCGATGGTATGACTACTACCCACCACAATCGTCACAATACCGCACCAGCCGCTTACGTCGCATTGGTCATGTTTATTCAAACCCACAGCCGTCACCGTACCGTCCGATTTAAGTCCGATTGTATGTAGATAACCTGCCGCGACCGCCACAATATCGCACCAGCCGCTTACATTGCATTGGCCATACCGATTATTACCCACAGCCGTCACCGTGCCGTCCAATTTAAGACCGATGGTATGCCAGTCACCCGCCGCGACCGCCACAATATCATGCCAGCCGCTTACATTGCATTCACTTTCATTATTTCGGCCCACAGCAACCACCGTGCCATCCGATTTAAGTCCAATGGTACGACGCCAACCTGCCGCAACCGCTACAATATCGCGCCAGTCGTTTACATTGCATTGGTCATGCTTATTCCAACCCACAGCCGCTACAGTACCGTCAGATTTCAGACCGATTGTATGAGCATTACCCGTGTTCGTCGCCATATGAACATTACCAGTCGAAACCGCCACAATATCGCGCCAGCCGCTTACATCACATTGGCCATATTTATTATCACCCACAGCCGTCACCGTGCCGTTAGATTTAAGACCAACGGTATGACGACGACCTGCCGCTATGGTATCTTTAGGCCACCGTTTCACCTTTAACGCCGCTTCTTTCGGTGGAATGTTATCCATGTTTACCTCCTTGCAAACAAGACCTATTTTATTACGGCAGCGCTTTCCAGGCTTCAGGTCATGCTCCTTGCTACTGTCCGGATAGGACAGAAAGCACTCCCACGCCTAGTCTTCGTCTAGCCCCAGTGCCGTTAGCGCTTCCGCGGTCCAAATCATGTGGCATTGCATCTCCTATTTTCCCTGATCATAGCGATTCGGACATGGGATTTCAACACGTTACTACGAACACCCAAAAGAAAAAGCTTTCTCCCGCGCTTCGCTTGGCCTATGTCCTCCATCTGTGGACACCATCTCGATGGAGATACATACCATTATTTCCACTTCAGTTTTATCAACAACCGAACCCTTAGGGGTAACAAAAAAGAGCGATGTGCAAAATTTCACACCTTAAAAATTTTAAAAACTGTCTTGACATCTTGTAGCACTATATTCAGGTAACGCTCGATTTCTTTTATTCGTTCAAATCAATGAATTTATGAATTTAAATGCGTTTGTATAAATGCATTTTGTTAATTATGATTGACTTAACATCAGTTGTATAAAAAAGAAAGGAGTGTTATTGGCGATTATAACCAACCGTTTTTCAGCCGTCGGCATGCAAATTGAGTTGAAATGAACAGGAGCTGATCTTTGTGGGAACAACTTCAATATTACAGAATCGCTATTCCGCTAGTGCTTTCGATCCCGAAGGCCGGATTGCCCGAGAGGAGTTGACCTCTTTTGTCGAACTTGCCATCAAGGCGCCTTCAGGCTTTAACCTTCAGCCTTGGCACTTTCTTATCGTCGACGACAAAGATAAGAAGGAAGCCTTGGGCACCGCCGCTTTCGGCCAGCAAAAAATTAGAGATGCTGCGGCATCTGTAATTGTGTTGGCGAATTTGCAGGCTTATGAGCGTGCTGAGCAAATGGTGAATGATCTCGTAACAAAACAGTATCTTCCGGAAGCGTACAAGGAAAAAGCGATCAATAATATTCGCTCTTATGATGTAAATTCACCTGACAAGTACAAAGAGGAAGTAATCATTGCCGCTTCTTTTGCGGCATACGGCTTTCAACTTGCCGCATTTGAACACGGCTACGGGGTAAATCCCATTGGTGGATTTGATCCGGCTGCAGTTTCCGAGACGTTCGGCATCCCGGCTCACTTGAAGCCCATTTTAATTATCGCCGTCGGCCCTTCCCCGGTGGAGACGAAGCAGCGCAAGTTCCGATTCCCAGTAGAAGAGGTATCATCTTTTAACGCAATCTGACAGACTGGCTGCCCATCTGCAGACCGTTTACTGAATCATATAACAAAGCGGAGAAATCAGTGAACCACACATACAGAGGAGGAAAAACCAATGAGTGACTATCAAAGAATTGTTGATCGCTTCGAGATCGAGGCGCTGCGCGGCGAATTCACCGACGCAGTGATGATGCGCGACCCCGACCGCCTTGCGTCATTGTTCACGGAGGACGGCGTGTGGCGGATTTCCCAAGTCGTCGAATTCGTTAGCCGGGAGCAGATTCGCGCCGGGAGCAAGCAGCTACAGAGTCAGTGGGACTATTTCGTGCAAACCACGCACCCGGGCACGATCCAGCTCGAGGGCGATACCGCAGTCGGCCGTGCCTACATCTCAGAGCTCGCGCGCCTGCGCGACGGCAGGAGCGGACTGAACTACGCCGTGTACCATGACCGCTACCAGCGCACAGAGGACGGCTGGAAGTTCGCCGAGCGCGTCTACGAGGTCAGATACCTCGACACCACACCGCTTTCGGGCTCGTCGCAGATCGACTCACATGAGTAGGAGTCGATGTTCTCGGCGCCCCGCAGCGGGGCGCCTGCAAATGAAGTGCAAAAAACAATTCAGGTCGGATTATTTTGAAAAAATATCTATTCCTTCAGCTACTCAAAGAGCACTTGAACGAAGAATAGCTGATGCAATCTCCAAAAAATGGCCAGCGTAAGGGGAGAATCAAAACTCTTTTACCTTGATTTTAAGGATTTTGACAACAATTTCTGTCCCAATGCCCCCTATACCCCTTAAATCACGGAGGATCAATACCGAGTTCCTTTTTAAGATTAGCAGTAGAAGGAAAAATAACCCTTGGCAATACAATGGAAGGATGATTATCATGTCAAACATGAACAAAGCTGTAGTTATTGGGGCAGGAATCGCTGGACTGATAACGGCAAGAATGCTATCCGAGTATTATAAAGAGGTATATATTGTTGAACGCGATGAATTACCGACAGCACCAGCCAATAGGCAAGGTACTCCACAGTCTTTCCATCCTCATCGTGTACTGCCACGCGGTCACATGATTCTAGAGCGCTACTTCCCTGGTTATACGAATGATCTGTTAGACCACGGTGCTCATCCCTCAGACGCCGAAGAGATGGTTCTTGTTAATCAGTTCGGTACACTTGTAAACCGTCCTCTAATCAACAGTGCTTCGAGCAGCAGGGCTTTGTTAGAATGGGTGCTTCGTCGCCGTGTACAAAACATCCATAATGTTCACTTCCTAACAAATACAGAGGTTATAGGTTTAATGTCTTCTGAAGACCGTCAAACGATTACTGGCATATATACAAAAAAGCGCAACGAGAATAAACAGGAAGGTATGCTTACAGCGGACATGGTTATCGATACTGCTGGGCGCTCTTCAAAGGTCATCAAATGGTTGAATTCGCTCGGTCATACTGTACCGGATCCAGAGGTGCTGAAGGTATCTCTTGGCTATAGTACCCAGTACTACAAAATTCCTCCGCAAGCGGATAAAGAGTGGAGATCGGTTATATCTGAGGCACAACCTGCTAAAGGAATAAGTACTGGTATGCTATTGCGCATTGAAGATAATATAGCCGGAACATTACTGTTTAGCGCAGGTGGTGAGCATTATCCTCCCACTAAACCGGATGAATTCCAAGAGGAACTCAAAAACCTAAATGCATCAGAAATTGCTAAGATTGTAAGTAATTTAGAACCTTTGCAAGGCCCTCGCGGATATCGTACACCTGAATCTATTCGGCAGCATTTCGAGAAAATGGAGAATTGGCCGTCGGGACTGCTTGTTCTTGGAGATGCGTTCTGTAACTTTGACCCCATTTATGGACAAGGAATGACGGTAGCTGCAATTGAAGCAGAAACAATTGCAAATTGTCTGGAAGAGCAGAGGCGCAATTCACAGCCATATTTTGAGCGACATGTGCTACATCGGATGCAAGAAGCCATCGACCCGGCTTGGTGGCTGAGCTCTATTGCTGATTTGCGATGGAAGGGTGTCGAGCATATTGATGCAACGCCTATAAAGGGGGTTTCATTCGCCCAGAAATACATCGACTTGTTCACAAAAAAAGCGATGGAATTAGGAACTAATGGTAATAGCAAATTTTATCTAACACAGTTCTTGATGAATTCCTTGGTTCTGCCTCCTAGCAAATTCTTTAATGCGGAAATACTGACCATGATATTGAATGATAATGGTTCGCCAGAAGAAAAACAATTAAGAGCGGAGCTTGGTGTTCAGGATCCTAAACTATTTCAGCAACGAATTGATGAATTAATTCCGTCGTTTGATGCTGCATTCGATGAGCGTTTGAAGGACGTTCTTATGTCTTTCGAACAGCAATAATTTATGGAGGGTAGGCTGCAATTTTAATATTTATTACTCATAAAATGAACTCTCCAGACATGGAGGGCTCTTACATTTTTATCCATGTGTTTGCGGGTGGTGTCAGTTATCTAAACGAGCGCGTGAAAAACCCTTGAAATATAAGGCTCTGCACATTGTTTACATGTATTCAATGTATTCTTGTGGGAGCATCATAAAAAGCAGTCCAAAACTGGAACAATGAACTGTGACCCACAAGAAGGACACTTTGAAAAAAGTGCCCCTCTTGTGGGTCTTTTGTGTTTTAATCAGAGTAATGGTGAGGGAGCGGGGATAAGAAAATGGGGAATTTAAATCGTACGTTATTCACAGAAGAGAACATGCGGAGGTTAGAAACAAATTCAAATGTGCAGCATGTATCGGAGACGAATATTACATATACGCCTGAATTTAAATTAGCTGCAGTTAAAGCCTATGAAGAAGGGGAAACACCTGCGGAGATATTCATTAAGGCTGGTTTTGACTTGGATCTCATTGGTCATAAAAAACCCAAGCAGAGTTTAAAACGCTGGCGCGATACCTACGCTACATTTGGAGAGTCGGGACTCAAGGAAGAGCGGCGAGGCAGAGGCAGTACCGGACGAAGGAAGACTGGTGCTTTGTCTGCAGAAGAAGAATTGAAATTGGCGAGAGCCAAGATTAAGTTTCTGGAAGCAGAGGTAGACCTTCTAAAAAAGCTCGAGGCGCTCGAAAGGCAGAGAAAGAAACATTAAGGCCCTCCGAGCGCCACGAGATCATCAATCATACTATCCGAGCGCATGGGCTAAAGCGTATGACGCGCTATCTCTGTGCGATCGCGGCGGTAAGTACAAGCGGCTACTACAAGTGGATGGAAACCCAACAGCATCGGCAGCTTCGTACAGTGACTGACGAATGCGACATCGTTCTCATTAAGCAGCACTTCGACGCTCTGCGGGGTAAAGCTGGTGCTCTGGTGATTAAGATGCGTCTCGAGCAAATTAGTGGCGTTATCATGAATCACAAGAAGATCCGCCGCCTTATGCGCAAGTTCAATCTTGTTGCACGGATCCGCCAAGCCAATCCGTACCGGAAGATGGCCAAGGCAACTCAGGAGCATCAGACATTCCCGAACCTTCTGGAGCGCCAGTTTGATCAGGGTGAACCAGAAAAAGTATTCCTCACCGACATCACTTACTTACGGTATGGAAGCGGACAATGGGCCTATCTTTCGTGTGTGAAAGACGGGGCTACCCGACAAATTCTTGCCGACTGCCTCGCTGCTACACTGGAGCTACCGCTCGTCGAACAAACGATTCAACGCCTGTTAGAACGGCTTGATGGAAACATACATCCCGAAGCCATCTTTCACTCCGATCAAGGCATGCACTACACACACAACAAAACTCGTCTTCAAATCAAGAAGGCCGGTTTTAAGCAATCCATGTCCCGTAAAGGTAACTGCTGGGATAATGCTTCGATGGAATCATTCTTTGGGCATATGAAAGATGATGTTGATTTCAAAGCATGTCAGACCTTTGAGGAGGTAAAGGCATGTGTTGCTGACTACATAGCCTACTACAACTCCGAGCGGTATCAGTGGACGTTAAATAAGATGACCCCCGACGAATTCAGAGGTCATCTCCTTGCTGGCTAAGCCTAAGTCGTTTTTTATAAACTGTCCACAACTAGGGTCACAGTTCACAATACAGTCTTGGCCTGCTTTTTTCTGTCATTCAACTCGTGCCCGTTAGCGCAGCGGGATAACCGATTCATATGATGGCTCGTTATTTGTTTATTAACCAGAAGAAATTCTTTGACGAGAGTCGGGAACCTTCGTGCCTGAAATGGTATTTCACATGGACGCTATTCTACCTCCGGGATAGCCAACAGAATTTCCTCCGCGACTTCACAAAGATTGGGAAGAAAATCGCTGACATCTTTGGCGCGCTGCCGGATGTCGTCCCATGATCGAATGCCGAGATCGGCAACCATTTCGTCGAAGGAAGGCGCGTACACGGGCTGCAGTTCCGGGGCGTCCGCAGCGAGAATTTTGTGGCACCTTGCGAAGGTCGCCACCATCCAGAAGACTGCTTCGCGGTGACAGCCTAATCTTATCAGCTCCCGGCTCCCGTCAATGACGATCGGCCTTGCCGCGGCCGTAATGTCGGAGCTGAAGAAGAACGGCGTTCTTGCAACAGCTGACGCTGCATCGAAGGTACTGGCAAGCTCATTCAGATGCACTTCGACACGCTGAGGACTTAAGTCGGCGCATCCGAGCAGCCTCAGCAGGTGCGGATAATCGTCCGTGCGCCCGTACGCCTGAAGAACTTGGTGTGCAGCTAGATAACGCAATCGAATCGTCGGATTACGAAGCGCAGCAACAAGGAGGAGGTGAGTTGTTACGCCTGTCGGAAAAAGCCATGCCGTAACCTGGTCGTACCACGGCGCGGAGGGGTCGATGGACCCCAGCCCCCTCTCGATCGACCGAAGCACGTTTCCGCAGCGACGGCGTACCCATGCCCGTTCCGCGAAATGGCGGGATACCTCCCGTTGCACACTTCGCAGATATCCCGTGGGATCATCAATGATGGTGTCCGTCCGGAAGCTGCCGGCAAGGTGATACGATGTCAGAACGTCCTCAGCGGACGAAAGCTGATGCCGGGACAGAAAGGAGATCTCAACAAGCACTCCCAAATGGATCAATTTCCCTGGTTTGAGCGGAAGGTCCTTCCGGTCCAGCACGACCATGACGTCGATATCGGAGCCGGCGGACATCTCCGTGTCGTCCGGTAGCCCTACTGTCGAGCCGCTGAAGTACGCTCCCATGTATCCTGCTTCTCGGCTGATGTGGCTTGCCACCCAATCGACTGCCGCCGTGCGTGCATCCCTAACCTTCATGGCATCCTCCCCTAAAAACTCCCTCTTTGTTAAACTCTTCTGCCCGTTAGTTGAATGTAATCAACAACAAAGTTTAACAGAACTTATCTTTAAAAGGGGGTGTCATGTATATGCGGAGAGAATCCAAGATTAACTTGATAATACTATTCTCAGCCTTGCTTCTAGCCATTGTTTTATTTTTTCTCGTCAATCTATTTACCTTGGAATATAGAGGAGAAGGTTACGGTATTTCAGGGAATGGAAACTTAGGACTACTCTTCATCTTTCCTGCCGTCCCCGTGTATTTATTCATGTTAATATTCGTTTATAAAGTCGGTGGGTCATATTATCGTCATCGAAAAAACATTACTACTTTGTCTGTAATTTTACTGTCTTTACTTTGTTTTTCTGTATATGGTGAATGTTATCTAATACATTCTCTACTCCATCACCTGGGAGGGGGACCAAATTCCCCAGATTCTGTGATTTATAGATTTGGCTGGTTAAATCAATATACAAATACACTGTATTTTAACTTCTATTCGTTTACTATTGGAGTTTTGCTAACATTGTTGATTTGTTCGTGTGTAGAGATATTCAGGAGAAGGAAGATACGTCAGGCACAGCAATTATGATTACTCCTCTTTACCAACATGGGAACGAGAGTTAAATAACCGCCCTTTCAGAGGGGCGATTTTCTTTTGAACAAAAATCAACATTAAGATTTAACATAGCCTTAATTTATTAAAGAAGAACAAGAATGGACCATTGATTACAATCAAAACTGAATTAATAGTGATACTAATTAAAATCATTGATTTCTTTTTGTCAAATAAAGAAATCAATGATGTTCTTGACTTAATGCTTATAATTATTGTAGGAATATTATGGGTTTTATATTTTAGATATTCGAAACGAGTAAATACAACTTTTTGAATGTATCTTTAGGAAGGCATTGACATCAGATACCGTCTTTCAACTAACGGGTAGTTGCATTGAAGTAGACTCCTTTTTGATTTCGTAGAAGTAATACTTAGAACGGAGGGATGAAATAAGTGGATATTGCCTTAGCTTTACTTTCCTTTTTCTTTATGTTGTTTTTCTTAATTGCAATTCGAGCAATTCTAAACAAAGATAAAAGTGACGTTCTCATATTCGCGACTTCGGTTTTTTTTGGAGCTATTCTATTTATTAGTGTAGTTGTATTTGGTCAGTAAGTGCGTACAGTTGCCTTATTAACTAACGAGGAAGTACGACAAGTTCTGCTATAAGCGCCAGACAGCGCGAAAAGCAGGAGATTACATGGAGTAATCTTAACTTTACAACCAAGGATGGGAATGACGGAACCATGTATCTCGAAACCATCCCGCCAATACTCCTGCATGCGTCGTGTTTAACAGAATATGAGGTGTGAAGTACAGGTAGATTCGGCAGAACGAAGGCTGAGGTATGCCAACGGATATGTCGCGCGGCTGAAAAACTGGATATGGTGAGAATGCTCGCATAGAAGCGAACTGACGAACTTCCGAATGTACAGGTCTAAAGTTAGAGCATGCGGAAACGTATGTACCATCAGACGATGGGGTGAGCGGCGTAAAGTAAAATTTTTTCTATGAAATACGCTATGCCGAACCATGGCGGCATTGGAAGCCAAAATGCCAAATCGCTAAGTTTTGTCAGCTACCGAATGTGCCTTGCTATCATAAAGCTTTATTGCCTGTATTACCTTTTTAGTATCTGTCTTTGGTCTACCACCGTTACGTCCTCGCGCCCTAGAAGCAGCTAATCCGGCTTTAGTACGTTCTACTATAATATTCCTCTCAAACTCAGCAAAGACGGCTAACATGCTAAAGAGAGCTTTACCAGCGGCTGTTGAATAATAACATAGGTTGATAAGCAATTCTAAAATTATCTTGCTAACCTGATTAGGAAGATGCATAATCATGGTAATAAATAACAGATGAAAGTAGGTAGTGAGTTATGAATAAGGAAATACCCATGCCTTTGGTTAAAAGCAATCAGGTTGGTGTTGTTTTGTTTATCGTACTGGCTACCATTATTCAACAACCGCTATTGCTTCTACTATTATGGATCATTCAAGCTGTAGGATTGTTATTCGGAACCAAAGCAAGCCTGTTTATACAGATCGCTAAACCCTTTCTCCATAAAAAAATAGCGGGAGCTGAAACTCAGGCTGTTGAGTTGCAGCGATTCAATAATTCTTTGGGTATGACTTTTCTTACGATTTCATTACTGAGTTTTTCATTACATTGGAAAGTTGCGGGTTATTTGTTTGCGAATATGTTTGCAGTTGCAGCTTTATTATCTGTTTGCGGCTTTTGTATAGGCTGCCTTATATATTTTCAATATAGGCAATTTAAATACAGAATAAATCGAAATCGTTAAGATGGCAAATTCAGGGAACAAGAGTGGTATCTTGAGAAAGAAAGCAACATCGCATTATTGGAATTTCTCAAGAACTTTCGGGACAATGGTGAGCAAGAATCTTAAACGGCACAGCGATTAAGGACACAAGCGTAATCATATATACGGTCGGTCACGAATGGATTTAATTCGAAATAATCGCGGATTTTGGACCGATGATGTTCAAATACGCGTTGATAAAATAAGTTGGGAAAAGCTTCGACTCCATTTTATATATGATTGCATTGAAGCAACAATTGCCATATAAAAAAATGAAACCAAATTTGGTTTCATTTTTTCGTTTTAAATGTTTTACAAGTTATCCACCTTCGCCGCCTGTTCCTAAAATAATTTCGATCTTTATTTATAAACGAAACAGAGTTCGAATAAATGGTTTGAAATTTAAAAGCAGATGCCAATTTACAGAGAGGCAACTCCTCTTTTGGTTTATAAAAGTAACGGAGCAGAATAGTTAGAGAAGGCTTGGCACTTTTAGCTTATATTGGAGTTGATAGACCAAATATTTATTAAGTCTTATTTAAAACCGAAAGATAAAAAATAATGTCCTATTAAGCTCCCTCAGAGAATAAGGATTTTCTCACGAATGCTCGCTCATTCGCAGGATTTCAAAATGCATGTTAAATAGGAGTTCCGGTGTTTAGGTAGTGTGTGGCAGGCAGTTCCGTTAGAGCGCATGCGGGAACAGAAGGTGTTGATGTATTTACAACATCTTCCATAATAAAGTTATGATGCACGCTTCTCTCCACAATATCCTTGGGGATTCACTCTCCCAAATCTCGACGGGTCTTTGCCCTCACATTCCTTCGTCCTATCTATCCAAGGTGTGGAGTCCGATCAACGTTAACGGAACGGGTCTATGCCCTAAAGCGTAAAAATCTCGGTACTCCGTGCTTTCTTTGTGAAATCCTGCGAATGAGCCAATCTACGTGTCAGGGTTACGATTTAATTTTTATGCTGCTAACGGTAGCTGGGCCTTATCCATGGAGAATGTTTGTCCTTCTCTTGCCATGGCTACAAGCATCCGGGCCAGTTTCCCAATCAGCTTCATCATGGACTGCATTTTCGTCATTCGTTTCACTTCGGTATTATGCGTATGCATGGCTTGGAACGCTTCATTGAAAGATAACAGGTGAAACACAGTGAAGTAGAGATGCTTGCGCAGTAGCGAGTTGCCTCGTTTGGTGAGCTTGATTTGCCCCTTATACTTGCCTGAACTTCGTTCTGCTAAGTTCAATCCTGCCTTGCGCAATAATTGATTTCCGTGAGACAGCTTACGTAAGTCCCCGCCAAATGCCAATATGGCAGCCGTTGCAGGAACGGAAGCACCGACAGATCGAACGAGATCAGAACAAGGAATTTCAGGCAGTATCTTTTCAATCATCTCGTCCGCTTCGTCAATAATTCGGCGGATCCTTTCATACTCTTCGATGAGGTGCCTCAGCTCCCATTTGTCTTCTTCAAGGGCAGTAGTGTCTCCCACGCTATGTCTAGCGAGTGATTGAAGTTCCAAAGCCTTGTTCGTACCTCGCACCCCGCCAGGTCTGGCCATATACTCACCCCAGATCTGTACCATTTGCTCCGGAGTTAGCTGTAATAGGTCAGAAGGGGCTGGAAACCGGCGCAAAGAGGCCAACGAACGATCGCTAAAAATATCATCAAATGCTTGTCTGTATTCTGGAAAACGGATATCGAGCCAACGATGGATTCTATTCTTAATCCGTCCTGATTTAACAACCCAGTGCTCTCTGTTCGTAACCATAACCCGTATCCGGCGGAATGCTTCATCCTTTGGAGAAAAGGGCGTGTAGAACCCACGACTCACCGCATCGGCGATGACCAGAGCATCTTTTGGGTCGTTCTTGGAAGGTGAGTTATCTCTATTTTCTTTATTACGTTTGGTTGTCATTGGATTGACAAGAGCCACATCAATTCCTTGACCAACCAACCAGTTGGCAAGATTGAACCAGTAGTGACCGGTGCTCTCCATTCCCACAACCAAGTCATTCATGCCGTACATCTTCTGTAATTTCCGAATACTGTGTTCTAGATGCTCATAGCCGGCTAGGTCATTGGAGAATAGAATAGGGCGCTTGGTGAGGACAATACCTCGAAAATTAATGGCTTGTGCAGCATGATTCTCCTTGGCAATGTCGATGCCTATGACCAGAGTGGTAGTAGAGATTCGTTCTACACGTTGATTTTGAGAATTAATTGGATTAGACTTCATAATAACGCCTCCTAAGGTGAGTTCTGAGGGCTGCAACCCAGTACATACTCATCCTAGCGAGGCGTCCTTTTTTCTGCAAGTTCCATCTATTAACACCTACAGGAATGTTAACGGAAACTATAGGTTAATAAAGACACCGCTGCAATTCCCAAGATGTCTTTACATTCCCCTGGCCGCTTTATCAATACACAAATACACTATATTTTAACTACTTCACGTTTACTATTGGAGTTTTGCTAACATTATTGATTAGTTCCTATGTCGAGATATTTAGAAGAAGGAAATTAAATCGCACGCAGCAATTATGATTAGATGTTTATTGAACTACCGGGTAACGTTAGTTCAATAAAACAGCGACAGTCTAGGACTTTATTTTCTCGTCCTTGGCTGTCGCTGTTTCGATTTGTAGGCTCATTAACGATCTGAAAAGGGAAAATAGTTTAAAGGGCCTTTTTTGTCCGTTTGGTGATGTGTTTTTGGTGGACATGGACACAAAATTGGGTGTTTTATTCAGATATCCTTTATTGAGCTATTACATATCAAAACGAATTCGTTTTGATATGGCCAAGTAAACGAGACAGGCGAGCAAAAGGCATGCACCCCAAATAGTATAGATAAATGAAGAAAAAATGCAGGAAGTCATTATCAACCACGAACTCTTCTGAATTACCCTTTTAAATTGTTCAGATCGTCCACTTTGCTCTGTAAACTCTGTTTGTTGGAATAAAAATTAATAATGTCATCAATGCTCGAAAAAACAACACTAACGTTCGAATCATGTGTATCTATTTTGATAAAAAACCGCTTTTCTGATGTGGTCACATCTTTATTTTTATTAGTATTTGGTGGCGCTAAGCTTAATTTAAAGCTTCTTTCAGACCCAAGGCTGCCCGTACCCTTCGACTTAGAGTATGAAAAAACGCCAAGGCGGTCATGTTTAAAGGCTTAGCGTATATTTTCGTCAAAATGTTGACGGTCACCTATTATTAAACTGATCATTCCCAGAAAACAAAAATTCACATATTAAAAAAGTTTCATCATAGAAATGAGACCTTTTTCAATATGTGAATTGGTTTCAATTGGAATAATTAAGTTAATTATAACACAAAGGGGTAATGAATTAAAGTAAGTAAAGTGAGGAAAGCAAGGACATCCAGGTCCTTTTTTGTTTATATTAAAAGTATTACCGTTAAATTTCGAACTTATGATGATGATCTGTCGGGTGACAAGAACATTATCTCATTAATTGCCGCGTAAATCGCGGCTTTTTTATTTTATGGGATCAAGTTCTTGTCAAAACCCAATGACAAGAACTTGATCTCATTCCCGATAGAGCCATTGCAAGAGCATTATTGTTACGCTAACTGGTAGCATACTGTGACGAATGACAGATTTTATGATGGCATGGTAGCTTGTAGGGAGAGACAAAGACCAACAAACTGTTAAAATCGAACATTACCTTGTTCCTGGTTATGACGTAGAATAGAGTAAATATATCCAAAGCGGAGTGTGATCTATGATTGACAATAATGGAATGATGGCTAAGAGAGCAGACACCTGATCGGTATTCAGGAGAATGATTGGAAATCCCTCATTACGATAGAACATTTACTTGCAATGTCGGCAGGTTCGATTTGCCAGATTTCGGAGAGTGGAATTATTTCGCCCCTATGGTCTTTCACGAGGGATTGTGGTTTTGGCAAGCTATTGTTCACTTTTTTGAACCCTAGTCTTGCAAAACCACAACATTAAAGTACTGGACAGGGGTTCAAAACCCTACATTACCAATTATTACGACAGTATCGTCAGTTGCGTATTGGTAGCGCTTCTGATGGTTCTTTTTCTTTTCATGGATGTTGCAGGACTAGATTCATTTATCGAAACCATCTAATAAGAATAAGGTTTGGGATGTTGAGGGTGCTTCGTAGGTTATGATAAGATTATAAGATATCAAGAGAGAAATTGAGGTGAGAAGCTTGGACCGACTTTATGATATGTTACATTTTAACTCGGAGTTTGTAGAGAAGAAGGAATTTGAAAAATATAAAGCTTCTAGATTCAAAGATAGAAAGATGGTTGTTGTAACTTGTATGGACTCAAGGCTTACCGACCTTCTTCCCCGAGCGTTAAATATTAAGGATGGAAATTCCAAAATCATTAAAGATGCTGGAGCGATTGTTTTGCATCCATTTGGCAGCGTTATGCGTAGCGTTATTGTTGCTGTATATGAATTAAATGCCGATGAAGTGTTTGTGGTAGGACATCATGATTGCGGGATGAGCTGTATTGACCCTGGCGAAACCATTAATAAAATGAAGGAGAACGGCATATCTTCCGAAACTATCGACACCCTCGAAAGTTCCGGAATTAATTTGCAACAGTGGCTACACGGTTTCGATAGTGTTGAAGATTCCGTCAAAGGAAGCGTGCAAACGGTCAAGAACCATCCCCTCCTGCCAAAACACATTCCAGTTCATGGCCTTGTAATCGACCCGGAAACAGGAAAGTTGGATTTAATAGTGGACGGTTATAAACATAAGGAATCGTAGGGAATCCGAATTGAATGAAGCCTTCTTAGATCACGAAACGCTATTCTGGGAATACTGAGCTATCGAGAAACGTTAGTTACATACACTATCAAGCAAAGGCTGCCGGCAAAATCGGCAGCCTTTGCTCAACTAACGGACAGTTATGTTGAATATATGCTTGAATATAGGGTGAACAACATTTACAATTGAATTATCTTCCAAATGAGGTGAAATGGATGTCATTCCGTATCGTTCGAAGTAATTAGTTTGCGGGCTGGGTAAAACGCGTACCAGCTACCAAAGGGGATTTTCTGTCCTTTTGGTCTCATGAAACTAATGCTTGAACGGTGTCGGGCTGATATCCAAAATATTTTAGCCAAGGGCACTTGAAATGATTGAATGACGGAACAAATGAATTTTCGTTTGCTCCTATTCAATCACAACCAGCTCTTGGCTTTTTATTATCTCATTTTAAGATGGAGGACATAGTATGAATAGGTCTGAGTACAAGGATTTTTACGACAAGGTTGGAAAATTAAACGGTTGGGACTTTAGTAAATTAAGAACTACTTCTGAAGGGGAACAATGGGATTTTCTTTATGAAGTTACTCAGAGATGCAATAAGTCCGATTTATTGCTTGATATTGGTACAGGTGGTGGAGAAGCTTTAATATCTATTGCCGATGCTGCATTACTTCTTGTTGGCATTGATCATTCAGAAGGAATGATACAGTCAGCTAGTGAAAACTTAAAAAAATCAAATAAAGGTAATATTCGCTTCTTACAAATGGAAGCTGAAGATATTGCTTTTCCTATGTCCTTTTTTAATGTGGTTTCCTGTCGGCACAGTGAGTTTTATGCAAATGAAATTTCAAAAGTGTTAGCGAATGATGGTATATTCTTAACTCAACAGGTAAGCGAAAATGATAAATTAAACATTAAACAAGCTTTCGGAAGAGGACAGGGTTTTGGAACTAATAAAGGTATCTTAAAAGATAAATACCTTAAAGAGATAGCTGAAGCTGGTTTTATCGATATTCAGTCTTTTGAATATGATGCAACGCAGTATTTCCAAACTTACGAGGATTTGGTCTTCTTTTTGAAATACACCCCTGTTATTCCTAACTTTGGGCAAACTGATCATGATTTCGAAATACTTAAAAAGTTTATTGAATCAAATCAAACAGAGAAGGGAATCAGGACAAATACGGAACGCTTCATGATAATAGCAAGGAAATAACGGGCTTGAAAAGGATAAAACCGCACGTTTGCTTAACTAACACAGTAGGTTCAAGTAATCGATAAGACGAAGAGGGGGAAACCGCAATGAAGACGATCAAGTGCATGATGGACCACCTGTACTGGGCGGATGGACGCATTTTGGACGCGCTCGAGGAGAGTGAGACGAAGAACAAGGACCTTCTGAAACTGGTTCGGCACGTCGCGGTCGCGGAACGAGTCTGGCTGTCCCGATTGCAGGGCAAGGGCAGCGCATTCGTTGTGGGAGGAAGCGGAAGACTTGACGGAGATCCGGACGATGTTCGAAGAAAACGCCGAGCAATATCGCGTCTATATCGAAGGGCTCGAGGAATCCGAGTTGGACGAGATGATCGACTATGCGAACCAGAGCGGGGTTCCGTTCCGAACGTCCGTCCGGGACATCCTGTTGCAGGTCCTCTTACATGGGCAATATCACCGGGGACAGTTCAACCGGGCACTTCGGATCGAATCGGCAGAGCCAGTCCAAGTCGATTACATCACGTTCGCGAGGCTCTAACAGGGCCTAATAATCACCATTACTCGGAATGGGATTGGCATTGAACTAACGGATACGAGATATTTCAACACAAAACGGCTGCCGCAGGGCAGCCGTCATTGCGCTAAAGGGCAGGTTTCAGCAACAAATATATGTATAAACGCGTCATTTATTTGGGGATTATTGTTAAAAAGGAGTGTAGATTGATGAGTAAAATAAATATTAATAAAATCACTTCATATTTTGGATTTCTTGCTTCAGCTATTACAATATTTTTGTTTATTATCATTAGGATTCAAAATGGGTCAGACTTAGGAGGTCTTCCAGCAATTTTGATTCCTATGGGCTTACTGTCAATAATCTCATCAGTCACTCAGAAGGCATTTTTTATGTATATTAGTTTGCTTCTGAGTTTGCCTCTAGTTTCCTTATGGAAGCCGAACATGGGAAGTTTGGGACTTCTTGCGATAATTCCTATGTTTATTTTAATTGCGGCATTATTAATGACTTTTGAATCTGTTCGATTTAGAATGCAAAGATCACAATAAATATTTCTGATAAAATCGTTCAACTAACGGCAGAACGTTACTTCAATAAAATTCGCTGACTTGTTGCACAGTCGGATGACGGTAATCGATAGTTTAAAATTGAATATAAGATTAAACCCTCCTATTTCTAGCAAAACTAGAGTTAACAAAACTTGGGAGGGTTTTTATTATGAATTTGAAGGATCTGTGGATGCTGTACGAAGCTGATAAACGTATTTTGGGATTTAGTTCGCACACAATGAAAGCATACGCTTTACAATTAAAAATGTTAGTTCTTGATCTTGGTGATCTTGAACTAGAGGAAATATCTCTAGTCTTACTTAAAGACTATTTGGCTAGGGTATCAGAGAGATTAAAACCTAGTAGTTTAGGCCATCGAATTCGATTTGTGCGTTCCCTTTTCCGTTTTGCATTTGAAGAAGGACATCTCACTCGGAATCCGTCTATTAAGTTGAGAGAACCAAAGATGGACAAACGAATTCCGAAATTTCTGATTGAAGAGGACGTAATTCATCTTAAGATTACCTGTCGATCTCATAGAGAGCACGCATTATTAGAGTTTCTATATTGCACAGGATGCCGCGTTGGAGAAGTTCAGAAAATAAACCTTGAAGATATCAACTGGGAAAACTGTTCTGCTATTGTAAATGGTAAGGGATCCAAACAAAGAGAGGTTTATTTTACTACGGAGTGTAAGGTTTGGCTTAAGAGGTACATGGAAAGCAGAAATGATACTTGTAAAGCATTGTTTGTCACCGAAACGAATCCTGTCCGTCGATTGTCGATTCCAACGATACGTTGGTCTTTGAAAAAGCTTGCTAAACGTGGTGATATTACTGCGAATGTATATCCACACCGATTCCGTCATACTTATGCCTGCCAATTGTTAGATAACGGTGCACCTTTAGAATTTATTCAGGGGATGCTCGGACATGAGAAAGCATCTACAACTCAAATTTACGCCCAACTGCGCGGTGAGCGTAGGAGAGAATTATATCGTCGTTATTTTTAAGCCTAATAAATGTATTGTCTTTACTCAAGACAAAGAGGGCGACGATTAGCTCAATGCTATAATGATAGACTACTGTTATATGTTATTTAATTATTACATTGAATTGATACGTATTTCGAGCGAACCATGAGTCTCCGACTCTCACGAAATCCTTGCAATATTCGCGAATAATTCCAGCATTGTCGAGCATTTCATCTTTGCTTACAACAACATATACTTGTGATAATGCTGCGGCGAATAGTTCTATATCGGTAGACAACGTTTTATTCATTACTAAAGACCCTCCAGAATGTATCCATCATTGAACAATCTATAAATGGTGTCTCTTTATTATCTATTTAGATTAGAACATATATAGAAAAAAATGTAAATAACAAATGAATTATCTAATTAACTACATAGAAGTCTTTGAATATCATATCTGATTTATTATTTGGAAGCATAAGTTTGCCGTGGTAAATTGGAAGCATAAGCATTCCAAAACGGCAAACTTATGGGTTAAGTTACAAATTTGCATGTAAAATGATGCATTTTTCAAGGTTGCTCATCATGGCAATAAAACTTTTAGATCAATTTTCAGTCCACCTCAATACGATGTACACAACAGCTAAAACTATCCGGTTCTAAAATTTCTGGCACCTTGCTCATACACTCATGAGCTTAACCACATTTATACACTAAACAAGGCAGCAACCCTTAGGGTTGCTGCCTTGTTTAGTGTATATACAGATACATTATTTGTTTCTGTAAAGCTCAGTCAAAATAAATTTCGCTCGTTTAATTTCCTCACTTGACTGACGAATCAGGAGATCGAGCACTTCTTGAAGATCTCTTTGTTTACTCGTTTCTTTACCTAAATCAATTTCAGCATATCTAAAAAGCTCTTGAACCTCAGTATCCAATGAAACTGCTAATTTCTCTAAATTAAGCAAAGTAATATTCTTTTCCCCACGTTCTATTGCCCCGATGTAAGTATAATGGAACCCTGACACTTCAGCTAATTGTTCTTGTGTAAGTCCCTTATCTTTTCTGAAATCTCTAACTCGAGCTCCAACGACTTTTAGAATGTCACCCATTGTTAACACCTCTGCTTAAAGTGTAGACAATGAGGGGGGAATGAGACACAACCGTATAAATAGCAAAATTATAAATACTATTCAAAAGTATTATTTCTGTAATTTTGGTAATAACTATTACTAGTTTAATAGAATCTAAATTTCATGGTGAGGTGGATCGTAGATGACGAAAATTTTTTCATTCGCATTAGTCACAACAATGGGTATTTATATCAATGATTCGTTTTACACATGTGCTAAAGCTGTTGAAAAACAATGGTTTAATCAAGCTGCAGTGCGCGGAGTATGGATGGTACCGGTAATTTAAACAAAAGAAGTGAGGGATACAATCAGGGTCATTTACAACGGTGAAATCTTTACTGCTGCCATAGTTCCAGACACAACTAAAATTGCTGAATTTGTTTTCCGCTCAATCGCGAAGGAAATCTCATAACGAAGGAGATTATTCCCCATGATTTTTTTCCAGCCTCCTATCCGGATGAATTGTTATATAGCGTAGTCGCTCAATACCATACTAATGCTCAAAAAACAATGATGGATATTTTTGGGGCAAATGCTGTTCTTGCACACGACCTCCCAATAAAAATTAATTCACTTCTGATTGTATTTATTTTGATCTAAAGAATCACTGAGAGCCATATTGGCGTCGCATGCATCAAATTCCTGGCAGCCATTATTGTTTAGAGCATTTAGGATTCTATCGTTTGGCTGCGAAAAGTACGATTTTCAATTTACTCCTAATCAGCATAAGATTCGCGCTCTGAAACAATATTGTCCAAACTGTCGATCGGATTTGTTCTTTCAAAATCAAGGGTGGAGTAGTCGCATTAGTGAGCATCAATCAGAATTTATAGAACTTAGCAAGGGCATACAAGATCTATTTATTAATCAAGAATTTTGGGAAAAGTGGTTATTTGGCAATTGGAGAAACGCATATAGAAAACAATTAGTCTCTACTGGCTTCTCTTCTGAACAAAAGCACTTGAGATAAAATAAAAAACTTTTTTGAAAGGTATTATAGAAAATCTTTTCTAGAGCTAATTGGATGCAACTTAACAAGTAAATGGTTGAGCGAGTATATTCAGTGTGTTTACATAGTACACCTTAAAGCATATCCTCTTAAAAAATTTCCTATTTGGTTCACTAATAGAGCTAAAAGAGCAGACAATTCATCTTGTAGGAAGTAAATTTGGAGCATTTTTAAATTTAAGACAAACAATCAAATAGCAGTAAAAGCCCGAAAAGAATGGAGAAATAAACCGAAGTTAAACTGGGAACAAAGAGATCAAGAATTACATGACCTCGTTTGGGAAGCGAACATCCGAATAAGAAAGTTAATGGATTAACCAGCAAGCTTATCCCTTCATAAAATTTCAGAAGCTATTGGATATAGGATCCCCCAAAGAGAATTTATCCCGGCTCCCCAAAACTGCAGCTTTTCTTATACAAATTATTGAACCGGTTTCTGAATTTCGCAAGAGGCTTAATAATCGGAATAATGAAGTGATTATTAAAAAGCAGAAAAAATCTAACGTAAAAGGAAGTCGCAAGATATTGCAGCCTAGCTGCTTTGAATGTTTACTTTTTAATATTGGGGGAGTTAGGGTAGTGGAAGAACTCATGAATGTAGTACAAGAAAAAATAAAGATAATGGATGCCAATATAAGTAGAAATAAAAAGTATTTTGATTACCCATTTACAAGCAACTGTAATCATTACTACAAATTAATTCTCTTACACAGTCAAGCCGAATGCTGGGAACAATTTCTTAAGCTACTTGTAAAGTTTAATAGTGAGCGAAAACTCGACTTTCATAAGAAGTGTGATGATTTCGAAAAAAAATTATCCTTTGAAAAGTCAGTTGCTCCTGGATTTGTAACACAAAAGACATTGGCACAAATGATTGAATACATGCGAACGCTTGAGTGGAAGGTTGAAGAGTTAGTTAGAGTCAAGAGCCAGAATTACGATGAAAGTTGTTAAAAAAGAATAATTTTTTTTTGCTTGGGAAAAATATGCCAATTGCAAAATCGAAGCGAACGGAGTGTCGTAAATATGGCTAAATTCAAGTATGCAATTGATGAGAATACCATAGCGAAGCGACTGAAAGAAGGAAGAGGAAGCGGAATAGGTACAAACTATAAACCGTGGATTCTTGTACACGAGGTTCCTTCTATTGGCAAATCAAGTATTCGATATAGCTGGACAGTAGGACGCGACCATCACTTCTTATCATTGTTAGAAGCAATGTATTTCTATTTGTTGGAATGGGATGACGAAGTCCTCGATTTCAGAGAACAGTTTCCGCTGTTACCAAGAGAAGAAACACAGTCAATAGCTGCGGAGCTTGGAGTTAAGCATCCAACTGACCCAAAAACAAAGGTTGAAATAGTTATGACGACCGATAATGTTATTACTCAGAAAACTCAATTTGGTCAAGTTATTAAAGCGCGATCAATTAAATATGAAGATGCGCTTCAAAAGCGAAGGAATGCTGAGAAGCAAATGATTGAGAAGATTTATTGGTCAAGAAGAGGAGTGGAGTGGAATGTTGTGACAGAAAACTCTATTCACATTCCCAAAATTCAAAATGTACAAATGTTTCATAAGTTAAGAAGCAAGTTCGGATTATTTCCGAATGTTGACGAGTCATTTTTGAAGACTATGGAAGAAAAGTTGATAAAGTTGTTGCCAGGAAACAATAAAATCTTAGCTGATATCACGGATGCAATGGATAAACATTTCAATGTTTCAGCAAGTACAAGTATTACACTATTGATGCATCTGATTGCAAATAAGCGATTGATGATAGATATGGATCAACTATTTAATCCATGTAAACAAGTCAACATTTCATTACCAGCTAAGAGAGGGATTTCTAATGCAAATTGTGACTATTAATCAAGTTGTTCAATGGGCACCATTTGAAGCAAATAATTCAGTTTTCGAGCGTATTCTATATTTAGAGCATAAAACTGATCGAATGCATGTGATTGATTTAAATAAGGATGACTTTCCATTTGAACGTTCGATAGAGATTGTAACAAGAGCACTAAAAAATGGTGAAGCACGAATTGTCAAGTATATCACAGAAGTAGAAAAGAAATCATACGATCTCTTACCTGATGAAAGAAAAAGAGAGATAGATGAATCCTGGAACTTCCTGAAGGAGTATCTTGAAAACGAACCTTATATCTTCATGAGTGAGTATCGCGGACCTATGGTAACAGAATGCAAAGCCAAGTCTTCATATTCTATTCCTAAGGTGCATCGGCTCCTAAAAAGATATTGGAAATTAGGGAAGCTAAAAATTGGATTACTTAATCGATACGACAAAAGTGGGGGACCTGGTAGTGATAAATTGGCTACTGAAACCACAAAAAAACGAGGCCGAAAACGTAAGATTACAAAGCTTGAACCTGAAAAAGTCGGAGTAAATACAGATGCAACCATTCATAAATATATGTTGATTGCATATAGACAATTCCACCTTAGAGAAAAGCTTTCATTAAGGAAAGCCTTTAAAAAAATGCTTAGAACCTATTTTATTAGTCATTATGAGGAGAACAATGGTCAAACCAAACCGAATCTCTTACCTGAAGAAGAACGACCTTTGTTTAAAACGTTTTATTACCATGTTAATAAATTTAAAAATGCAAACTTTATTGGTAATTCACTAGCCCTGATTGGAGAGCGGAGGCACAATCTTGATAAGAGAGCTAAAATTGGGAATCAAACGAAACAAGCTTTGATTCCAGGTTCAATATTTCATATTGACTCAACTATAGCGGATACTTATCTGGCAAGTAGCTATCGCGCTTACTTACCCATTGGAAGGCCAGTAATTTATTCTGTTATTGATTTATTTAGCCACTATATTGCAGGGCTTTATATAGGGTTTGAGAGATCCTATATCGGGGCTGCTATGGCCATATATAACACAGGCTCATCAAAGGTAGATTTATGTCAACGTAGTGGTATGACAATTAAGCCAGATGAATGGTCATTGGCTTGCTTGCCTCGTCAATTTACTGCAGATAGAGGTGAATTGTTAAATACTAAAATTACTGGTCTTCGAAATATTCTGGGTGTTGATATTGAGTACATGGCTCCGTATCGCGCAGATTGGAAAGCGCTTGTAGAAAGTTTTTTTAATGTCTATAATGTCGAAGTTATTTCCAGATTGCCAGGAGAGGTTTCAATTGAAATGCGGCGTAGAGGAGATCCAGATCCTAGAACAAAGGCCGTATTAACACTTAAAGAATTTTCGCAAATCATGTATGATTTAGCCATTTGGCATAACAACTATCATTATATGGAGGGTTATTCTCTAGATGACGATATGATAGCTGATGGAGTGAAGCCTATTCCACGTGAGTTGCTGGAGTGGGGGATGAAACGTAAAGGGCACTGTTTCAGAAGCTTCGATGAAGAAACATTAAAAATTAACCTTTTACCAACTGAGTCAGGTAGAATAACGAATTTGGGCATTAAGTTTAAGGGACTACATTTTAAATGCGAACAGGCTATACGTGAAGGGTGGTTCGTAGACGGTAATCCACGTATGGGAAAAAAGTTAAACATCGCATATGATCCCAGAATTAGAGATAAAGTCGTTTTAAAAGGAGATAATGGAGACGGTTACCTTGAGCTCAGAATGATCAATTCGGATCCTAGTGCTCTTGATAAGTCATGGGATGAATACGAGCATATTCAAGAAGTTCTTGGACTTGAACGAGAACAATATAGGCCAATTGAAGAGCAAGCGGAAGCTGAGAAGGATTACCGCAGAGATAATATTGTTGAAATGGCAAAAGCACTAAAACCAGAAAGTGGGTTAAGCAATGCTATGCTAATTGACGGTATCGCGGAACGTACAGCTTTAGAAAAGGAAAAAATGCGTTTAACCGAAAATTTCCTATCTAACGATAACAGTGAATTGCAAGAAGTTCAAGGTAATTGCTCCGAAGAACCGGCAGAGGAAATTTCGAAAGCTCCGGTAAATCAAAACTTAGGAAATTCTAGGATTCAAGCTTTACTTGCGGCGCAGAGCCAGTAAAATGACGAGGTGAATAATATGGATGTTATTGAAGAACGACTTTCATTTCTTAGAGGTGGAGATGTTGTGGCTTCTTATAGAAGAGCAAAGATTGCTAAATATCGTGACAACCCTTTAATCGAAGCTCTTCAGCCAATACACGATGTTCCTGTAGTAATTAAGAAACTGACCAAGAAAGTTTCTTTCCATGAGAGGGATAGATCAAAGAACCCAACACTCAGGCTTCATTGTATTTACGATCTCCCGCGGCTCGTTCAACCCCTAGAAAACCATCTACGTATAGAGCAGAGCTTGTCTATCTTGATACGTGATGGTTATGTTGACCGAAATCCTCTCACAGTGAATGGTGTTAGATTACGAAATGAGGCTGCCGATAATGTCGCCAAGGCGATGGAGGCATTTGAGCAATCAAAGAAAACTTCTCAAACCGTTTCATTTGATAATAAATCCTATAAGACTTCAGGAGGAGGGTTATCAATAATCGGGGTCTCTGGTATGGGGAAGACGACTGCGATAAATAACATCCTAATGACAATGTATCCTGCTCAGGTTATTCGACATGGTCAATATAAAGGGCGAAATATCAACTCAACACAAATAGTTTGGTTAAAGCTGGAATGCCCACCAAAGGGTTCGATTAAGGCGTTATGCCTAAATTTCTTTCAAGTTCTAAAAGACCTTGTTGGAGATGAACACTACGATAAATTTATTATAAAGGGTACTGTAGAACAAATGATCCCTGTCATGGCTCAAATGTGTGCAACGTACATGATTGGTGTTTTAATCATTGATGAGATTCAACATCTAAGTGGAAATACGGATGTTGAAGAACATATGCTTAATTTTTTTGTAACGTTAAAAAATATGCTGGGTATTCCAGTCGTGCTGATTGGAACCAATAAAGCATGGGAAATGTTATCCAAAGAGTTTCGACAGCTTCGTAGGGCTTGTGAGCATTTTGGAGTTGTATTTTGGGAGCGAATGGAATTTCGACCTCTTGATGCACCATCTGATTCCGCAGCTGGTATAGAATGGAAAATTTTCCTAACTGCATTATGGAAGTATCAGTGGACTCGTAACCCAATTGAAATAGATGATTTGTTAAATCATGCTATGTATGAATACTCCCAGGGAGTTACGGATATCGCCATTAAGCTATTTATGGTTGCTCAGTGGAGGGCTATCAATCATGAAACAGAGTATCTTACTCCTCAAATAATTCGAGATGTAATTGATAATGAATTGTGTGCTTTAAAGCCAGTACTATTAGCGCTCAAACTCAATGATTATGCAAAGCTTGAGTCTTTAAAAGATATTTATATAAAGGATTTGAAGATTGATAAGTTTTTTGATAAGGCTTTATCAGAATTAGCTAAGAAACAGTTTACGACTGCAAATGCCGAAACTGATAGCAAATCGAAGGATAAAGTAGATATAGCATATGAAGCAACTAAATGGTTAATGGAAGCTCAGGTTCCAGCGAATCAGGCTGATTTGATTGTAAAATCATTAATTGAGGGGAACAAAAACATCCTTCTTCCTGAATTAAAAAGCGCAGCATTTCAAGCTTATGCTAAAATAAAATCGACGATTGAGCGTAAGCAAAGAGGAAGAAATAAAAGTAAACCAGTAATAGCAACTGACCTAAGTGATATTGATATTAAAAAAGATGTTTTAGCAATACACAGTGTTTAAGGTAAGGAATTAAGGAAGTACCATGGTGCCAATAGTTCGTATTCTTAGGTCAACCACCTATCTGTGGTTGACCTTTTTTATGTTCGGTATAAACTTGCTGTTGTCGGTAAAATAATCGGCTTACAGGAAAAAGTGGTAATGAATGGGATTTAAATGTGCTTAAATGGGTAAATTAATCTTAAGTTTCAATTTCTCGGTAATCGAAGGATAAAATTATGACTTTATAAATGCATGAAGATGAAGACATACCCTATGCTATGTCTCAAAAGTGGTATTAAGTGGTATTGGTTCACTTTTACTCCAAAAGCAAATTATTAGGAATTAGGGTATATTTAATACGTAAATTGGGTAGGTGAAATAAAAAATGGCTATCAAAAATTTGTTGCTTCATCCAGACGAAGACATACGTAGCATTGTACTTCGATATCATTTTTTGGCTGGTAGGAAAGGTAATCCAATATTGTCAACCAATATTGGATTATTTTCAAGGAGAAGTGTAGTTAACTCAGCTTTACCACAAAACATTAATTACTTTTCTACTATTTGTTCAACTTCATCTGATGAAATAATTCAGGAGCATACATATTTACCGCTTCTAAATTGGTTTTTAAACCCATTTGATTACAATAATCTATTGCTAAATACATTAACGAATAACTTTAGTAGGCAGTTGATTATCCATTCTTTGTTAGAAAGTTCAATTATGTATTGTCCTGAATGTATTAGTGAAGATTATGAAACATTTGGTGAGGCATATATACATCGTATACATCAATTAAGAAATATAAGTGTTTGTTCTAAACACAATAGAAAACTCATTTCAGTTTGTCCGTATTGCGAATCGGTATTGTCTATATCTAATAAGTACCAAATAGTAACTAAAAATTGCTCCATTTGTTTTAACGATGTAAGCGAGTTCTATCTAAGTCAGTGCCATATGGTCACGGAGCAAATAAAATTACTTAGTTCTATAGCGGAAGAAATTATATTTTTATTTTCTTCTTACCCTAATAAATCTAAGGTTTTTTTAAGTGATCGATTTCTATTATTTGGACTGTCAAAAGGATTGGTTAACTCAAAAAATCATAGGTTTAATAACATGGATATAATTAGTGAATTAAAAACACTGATTAAGAGATGCGATTTTGAGGAGAAGGAATTTATTCTTCTCAATGATCCAAAGCATTTTAGTTCAATATTATTCAGTTCTAATATGATTCATGTTTTCACGCAAGTATTAGTAATGAGGATATTCGCTGGATCTTGTTTGAATTTTATTAAATCAAATAATGTTCCTCAAATCAGTACACTTATTCCTTTTGGTAACGGTCCTTGGATTTGTATTAATGAGGTATGCTCAAGTTATGGTGAAAACGCAATAAAGTACTGTATTAGGCGATATTGTCATACCACTAAGAGGTATGTTGGAACATTTAAATGTGCCATTTGTGATTTGACCTATGTAAAAGGATTCAAAGATGGTGAAGAAATAGCCAACTCAACAACTATAATCAAGGTGGGAGATTCGTGGAAGCGTCACTATTTTAAAAAAAATCAAACGGATATAACTAGAACAATAGGCAAAACAAAAAACTATCGAAAATCAATTGACTTTAAAAATATCAATCTCAGGAAAAATAGCAAGGATTTGCAGTGGTTTAAAAGTCTTATCGAAATTTTTGAAGAATGTAGAAATTATAATGAAGTTTCGAGGAGGTTAGGAATAGAAAATCATCTGGTTAAAAGGTATGTTAATTTATATTATAAAAATAACACTTTTGAAATCTTTAGGACTTTACGAGTCTGCAAAGAATATTCTGAATGGTGGCTGGGAGTTCAAAAAGAGAAAGTCAGAAAATTACGTGAAAACCATCCGGAGATAAATCGAACAAAAATAATAGAGATTCTAGGCTCTCATGTTTATAAAAAAATCTTGACTTTGGATCCTGAGTGGGCACTTGAAAATTTGCCTACTAAGAAGATTAATGCAAGTATTTAGACATTCGGGAAAGGATTTACCGTCGATTAATACACGTGAACGTTTGTTCTGATAGTGACTAAGAAGAGATATGCTTTTTCACGAGCGAAACAAAAACATGATTTTTTGTAATTAAAAATAAATTATAAAAAATAACCAAGACAATAAGGAAAGGTCTTGGTTATTTTGAATCTGAAATTAGTTTGAAAAGGTGAATGTTTTACAAAAGTGAATATCACTAACGATCTTTATTTTCCACATTTGTCACATTTCAATTTGAAAAAATCCTTTGAGTAACAAACTAATTTTGAGTGTTAACAATCTTGAAAACCGCTTAAATACCGGACATTGAATAACGAACTTTATTTTCCTGGATCAGGTGGTAGTGATTTTGTTGTCGCGCTTCACGCACTTTCGTTGGATCTTTGGCAAAGAAGGAAGTCGGTGTCACGAACATTAGGTGAGGAAGCATCATCGAAGCTTGTATTTCCCATGGTGCTCATTTTCGTTGTCGTGATGGTTATTGTTGCGGCCCCAGCTTTACTTATGATGAAACAATAATGGAGGTATGTAGAGATGAAAACGGCGTTAGATTGGCTGAAACAGTTTTGGGAAGATGAAGAAGGATTAGGCACTTTGGAGATTTTATTGATCGTTGCTGTGCTTGTAGCTATTGCAATCATTTTCAGAAAATGGATCGTCTCGTGGTTTCAGAAGTTAATTGGGGATGCCAACTCTGATTTGAAAGACAACAGTGCAGTAGTTCCTTGTGCGCCTAGTCCAACAACTAGCTGTGCGCCATAGGCGTTTACTGAGTCTTCGCGTTAGTGAGCAGGGAAGCTTTACGTTAGAAGCTTCTCTTGTATTTCCGCTGATTCTACTTTGCACGGTTACGCTTCTTTTTGTGGGCATGTATGCGTACCAGAACGTATTTGTTCAGCAGCTTGCGAGGACTGCGGCTGAGCGTCTTGCCTTTACGTGGAATAATAGCCACAAAGATTTGGTGACAGGAAACTTTAACCCCAGTAAAACAGATGGCCTTTATTGGCGACTTACACATGATAGTGTGACAGATTTATTCGGAATGCTGAGTGGTAGTGGCACAACAGAAGTCATTATTCCCTCGGTCAGTGCTAGTGGTCACGTAGCGAATAAACTTGCCAAATCCTCAGCTTTACTACCTCAGGGAGTGACGGGAAC
Organism: Paenibacillus sp. V4I9; assembly: GCF_030817295.1. NCBI lineage: Bacteria > Bacillati > Bacillota > Bacilli > Caryophanales > Paenibacillaceae > Paenibacillus > Paenibacillus sp. V4I9. Next base: position 3,814,465 of record NZ_JAUSZE010000001.1, on the reverse strand, counting down.
TGCAAAATACGCGAACTATCTTTTTGATCATCAGGTTGAGGTGAAATTGAAAAAGTCATTTCTTATGCCGAAGCAGCTAAAGAGATGGTTGGATTCTGAGCAAACAACTGGCAGGGCCGTTTCACATGTTGTGGAACCGGTAGAACTCATTCGATTAACGGATATTACACGAACGTATTTCAAAGCGATTAAAGGTCGAATTTCCCCTCAAAAGGCGAGAGAGGCACTCGTAGAACCTATTCAAGATAACTTGTCTGGACCTAGTGTGTCGATCCAATCAGAGCGTCAAGCCGCGGCATACTTGAAATCACTGGTTGGGGGCACTGAGGTCATTTTGACGACAACATCAGGAAAAAGCAGAACGATCGATGCGCTGGATGCTCGAGGTATTGGTCATCAGGCTTTTTACAATATGACGGAATTTCAGCTTCGTACCGAGCAGCTGCCTAAGGATATAGAGCTCCTCGATGAAAGGTCACAAGTGAAAGGCATTGTGTGGCACTTTTTCAAAAAAGATGCTAGCGGCAAAGGAATGCCCTCTAATTCATTTCGTAAGGAGCTTGAGCGCAAAGGGATAGTTGTTGTTATCCATAATTAGAAAGGGGGGAGTTTTTGAGGAAATTTGTTCGTTCAGAAAGAGGTGCAGTTTCTGTCTATCTGATTCTCATTATTGTGCCGATTTTCTTATTTCAAGCTGTACTCATTGATTTCGCAAGAATTAAGCTGGCTGAAAAAGAGACGGAATCAGCGGTCAAAGCTGCAGCGCGATCGGTTATGTCAGCTTACGATACAGAGCTGCAAGCGATGGGACTCTATGGTCTTGGCATTTCGCAGGATGAAACGGAGGCGTTATTCCGGAAGGTTTTTGCAAGTAATTTGTCAGGTCAAGTATCGCCAGGAGCATTTCATTATGTGGATACAAGACCTGTAGAGAATGGCATGCGTGTTACCCCGGTGTACACATTGGCAAGTCATACGATTTTTGAGCGGCAGGTGCTGGAGGATATGAAGATCAAGGCTCCGATCGAGTACACACTTGAGATTACCGATAAGTTTCGGAAAAGCGGGACGAAAGCCCCTTTTCACCTTGGGTCTCAGTTTTCGAAAGAAGCGGCGGAGCTTGAGAAACTCATTGATCAAAGAGAAAGCGCGCTAGATGAAGCTTGGCAGAGCAGCGAAGAGCTGATTGAAAAAATATCGAAGTATCATGCTTATTATCAAAAACGCATCACCGAATTAGACGAATTAGCTGCACAAATCGGCATTCATACAGCAGATGAAGTGAGAAGTGAAATCGTAGAAGTGAAGAATCAGTTGAGATCCATTCAAGATTCCATACGGGATCTGGATATGTCAATAGCAGCACTAAGCCAAGCTGGACCTGGCGCTGTGGCTGGCATACAATCCCTCGCAGCTTCTAAACAAATATTAGGATCTCAGGCACAGGTCTTAACCCAGAAGTTAAATGAGCTAGAAGCGTTGTTGCAACTGATCATTAAGTACGCAGCACTCCTAGCTGCTACGAAGCTGGAGATTCCGGCTAACGGTAGAGAAATCCAGCTATTACAGCAAACAATTGAACCAGCTCTACGACTAGCAAAGCATCGAAATGACGAGATACGTACGAAGTTAAATGGGATAAATCAAGGTTCGGGAAGTGGAACACAAGGTGGAGCCTCTGGTGCCTATGAAGTGTTTCAAAATGTTCCTGTTATGGGTGATGATTATTTCTACAGATATCAAACAGCCATAGCCAGCATAACTGCGTTATTTACTGCGTTCCAAGAAGTTATTAATTCCGTATATCTATACACATCTGATAATACAAGCAGAGCAAACCTAGCGAATAATGCTTATTTTTCTGAATCTAGTGAATTCAATAAACAGCAAAGTATTTTGGAGAAGACAAGAATGGACAAAAATGAGGCAACGGCAACGAATAAGCGTCAGCAAAAAAACAAGATACAAGCCGTTTTGGATCAAGCGAAACAATCAATCGGTTCTTGCAGTTTGCCGAATACTCAGAGTAGCTACACTGAACTATACAACCGCCTTCAGGGGGATACCGGACATGAAGCGGGTGAGAAAGGATTGTACCAAAAGTATCGAGAAGCTAATGCTCAAGATACGATAGTAGGCAGCGAGATTGCTTATGATTTAGAGAAACCAGAACCTGTAAGCTTAAAAGCGATGGGGATGCTTGAGTCGTTTAATAACGCGGCGGAATCGATGAGAAATGAGCTATATGTGAATGAATTTGCCCTTACGAAATTTAATTACCGTACATATGGATTGGAAAAAGACCCTGCGGGTCAACCCAAATTGTCCAATGAGCTGGTGGATCCAGGTTCGCATATGTTGGCAAATCAAGAGGTTGAGTATCTGTTATATGGATTCTCTTCCTGCGGGGCTAATATTTCGTCCGCTTATGCTGAAATGTTTGGATTCCGGATGGCGATCCGTACAGTAGAGGCACTCCTAGATCCGAAAAAAGAGCTGCTCGGTATAGGCTCACCTTTACTCGTGCTATTGGCCGCTGCCGCGGAAGGCGCGCTGGAAGCTTTTCAAGACATGAATAAATTAACAAAAGGTGAAGCTGTAGAGTTATCTGCGAAAATCACAACATCAGCTTTAAGTTTGACGTACAAAGACTATTTACGCATTTTTCTGCTTTTACACAGTAATAATACGAAACTTATGGCTAGAATGCAGGCACTTATCGAACTGCAAACGGGTAAGAATTTGGTTCAAGAAACGACGTATATTCAGGGAAACGGATCAAGCGAAGTGAGGTTGTGGTTTATCCCGCAAATCATGAAGCTGCTAGATGGAACTGGGTTACTGGGGTGTAAAGTACAAGGGAACCGGTGCCGGTTCAGCAGTACTTCAGCTGTAGCTTATTGAAGAAAAGGGGGCTGTTTATGCTTAGAAAGTTTCACCATGAGCAGAAAGGTGGCATGGTGTTGGAGGCTTCTTTGGTGCTGCCCTTCTTTTTAGCTTTTGTGATTGGTCTAATCATATGTATTCAGATTGCCGTATTAGAAATGGAGCTGCAAGCAGAGGTATCGGAGGCAACAAAGTCGGTTGCCGGTCAATTATACCCTGTACGGCTCCTTGTCCAAGAAGCCAAATCGAAATTCGATCAGAGCCACGTAGCTGAAATGATGAGTTCAGTTGTAGATCGTGTACAAACGGCTCGAGATCAAGTGAAGAACACTGAGAATCTGGCTGATGAGTACGCCGCTTACATTCCGAATTCACTTCTGGAGCTTGTTAAATGGGAAAAAGAAAAGCGTGAATTAGGAGAGGGGAAGGCTCAAGAAGAACTGGACGAGCTTTACGAAAGTCAAGTTAAACCGCGCATTCATGCGGCTTTCACGCCGATTGTTTATGCATTTTGCAATCAAACAATCATGAAGAAAGAGAAATTTAAGGTCATTTCAGTGACCCTCCCGAGTATGGAAAGCGGTGGCGATGCCTTTTTTGGTATAGAAGCTCAAATGACCTACAAGCTTCCGCTTCCGTTTATAAGTCATACGATAATATTAAAGAAGAAGGCTGTTGAGCGGGCATGGGTAGGCGCCTAAGAACATTAACAGAACTTTAGGAGGGACCTTTATCCTTTGATTCATTTGATTTTATTTATACTGATAGCCATTGCATTTGTAATTGACGCACGTAAATCACTGATCCCAAACAAGGTTACTTTCTGTGGAACAATGATTGGCTTCGTATTCCACGCATTTACGGAGGGTTGGAGTGGTGTGTTTTTTGCTGTGATTGGTGCAATTACTGGTTTTACGGCTCTTCTTTTGCTTTATTTTTTCGGTGCACTAGGTGCAGGTGATGTAAAGCTTTTTGCTGCAATCGGGGCGATAATGGGATTTACATTCGTCCTTCAATCGATGCTTTATGCCATTTTATGTGCTGGCGTTATCGGACTTATCTTACTCTTTATCCGTAAACAGATGATAAAAACAGGTCATAAACTTGCTACGTGGCTAGTTTCTATTGTTGTTTGTCATGACATGGGCAGTATGCTAGGAATGAAAAATCAAAAAAACATGAAATTTCCGTTTATGTATGCAGTTGTACCGGGAGTTGCATTGACTTGGTATTATTCGTTTTTATGAGAGAGGTGAATCCATGACGCAAGAAGTATTTGGACTTCGTTATGAATTTGTATATCGACATGGTCATTATATGGTGCTGTATAAGGAAGATGGTTTGGATTCAAAGACTCTTTCAACTTTGCAGGTCAGGATGCTTGAAGCCAATGATGTACCGAACCTTCTGCCGTTAGAAATACAAGAGGTGGATTTCCGCATAAGTTTACTGTATAACTTGTCGGCTAAACGAATGCTGGCCCATGTTCTGAAGGTGGAAGGGTTGTCTAAACAACATTTTGCAAAGCTCATGTATGCCATTGTTTGTGCCCTAGGTGAAAGTAAGAATTACATGCTTTTTGAATCAGGATACGTTTTGAAGGATAATTTCATATTCATTGGCAGTGATTGGTCGGATGTATTTCTGACTTATGTGCCGCTTGAACCTATTAATGATGAAGATTCCGTCTTCAAATCGCTTGAGTCTTTGATGAAACAACTCTCACAGAAATTGAGCGATGATGAGAGGACCGCGGTGGTTTCCTGGATGGAAACATTATCGCGGAATCAGAGCTTGCAAGTATATAAGGAGAATCTTCTAGCGCTAATGGACGAACAACCGCTCCTGAAAGCAGCTTCTCTGATATCTAATCATAATAATGATGAACAAGACACAGTAAAACCTCTCAACATGCAAATGCCTCCAGTAAAAGAAAATGGGTTGCCCAAGCCACTTTGGAATCGGAATGAGGGTCAGCAGCAAGTTCAGATCAATACCTCAGTAGAGGAGTTAGTGCAGCCCAATAGTGTTCCGAAAATGAAAGAAGGACAGGGAAATCCAATATCCTTTATCTCTATATCGGGGCGGTCACGAACGATAGTCCTTGCTGTAGTAATTCTGCTAACCGCGTTTCTATGGCAGAATTATTTCACCTACCCATCTACAGGTATTATGCAAATAACCGTAGGAATATCGATTTTACTCATGAATGTTTGGTTTGTTATTCGATTTTTAGGATTACCGCGCTTTCAACGATACATAAAAGGAAGCAATGGCGTTAACCTGCCCATCTTTCCGGTTGTAGAAAAGCAGCTGGATCAAAAGTTAGAAGCACTATCAATTGAGCCGACCAATATCCAAAATTATTATCAAAATTTACATATGCATACGACCTTGCTCAATCATAAGAAGCCAAACGCTACGGTTTTCCTTGGTAGACAAATGAATCAACCGTTAGGAGCCAGGATTGAGTGGCAAATTGAAGGCACTACTAAAACTGTTCCTTTGAATAACGATCATTTTACTATGGGCAGAGGCGATGCCAGTTTGAAGGTCGATTATGTTTTGGAAGAAGCGGGAGCTTCCAGGATACATGCTGAAATAATTAAGAATCAAGAGGGTTTTATGATTAAAGATACAGGTTCAACGAATGGGACCTATTTAAATGGCGAACCATTAGTTACTTATCAGTCCTACCCGTTGAAGGATGGAGACGAGATACGAATTGTGCGGCAGGAGATTAAATTTCGTTTGTAAAAGTTAAAACAAAGTTACTAACATTTGGCTTGATCTGCGACGTCCCATATGGGACGTTTTTCTGCATAGTTTTGTATAAAAGCTAATGAATACGCTTCCCAGATGAATTTACCTATTCCTGTCTTGCATGAGCAGTGTTATAATAAGAAGTCGCGAGTATGAGCGATTATCTTCGAAATAGACAGGAGTTTGGAATTACGAGATGAGTCTTTTGACAATTGAAGATTTAAGCCATAGCTTTGGAGATCGTACGTTATTTAAAAATGTATCCTTTCGACTGCTCGCTGGAGAGCGTGTTGGTATTGTTGGAGCTAATGGTGTGGGGAAATCCACGTTAATGAATATATTGACCGGGAAAGTTCTGAAAGATACAGGTAAGGTTGAATGGACGCCGCGCGTTCATTACGGATATTTGGACCAGCATTCCGTGTTAGAACCGGGCAAAACCATTCGCGACATTCTGCGCGATGCTTTCCTTCCTCTCTTTGAAGCGGAGAAGGAGATGATGGCGATTACCGAGAAAATGGGTGATGCCACACCGGAAGAGCTTGAGGTTCTTCTGGAGCAAATGGGCGAAATTCAAGAGCGTTTGGATATCGGCGGTTTCTATATGCTGGATGTGAAAATCGAAGAAATGGGTAACGGTCTTGGCCTTAATGCCATTGGTTTAGACCGTGATGTTACTTCCCTTAGTGGTGGACAACGGACGAAAGTTCTTTTGGCTAAATTGCTCCTGGAGAAACCGACTGTTCTTCTTTTGGATGAGCCAACCAACTATTTGGACGTTGAGCATATTGAATGGTTGAAAATGTACCTTAAAGATTATCCGTTTGCCTTTATGTTGATTTCACATGACACTGAATTCATGAATGAAGTCGTTAACGTGGTATACCACTTGGAATTCACGAAGCTGACACGTTATACGGCGAATTACGAGAAATTTCTGGATATGGCTGAAATGAACAAAACACAGCATATTGACGCTTATGAAAAGCAGCAAGAGTACATTAAAAAACAGGAAGATTTCATCGCGCGTAATAAAGCGCGGGCGTCAACTTCAACCCGTGCCAAGAGCCGGGAGAAACAACTTGATAAGATTGACCGAATTGAGCGTCCAGAGACGGCTATGAAGCCGACTTTTGTGTTCAAAGAATCACGCTCAAGCAGCAGAGTTGTTTTTGAGGCGGAAAACTTGGAAATCGGTTATGATCGTCCTCTTTTACCGAAGATGAATGTAACGATTGAGCGCGGCGAGAAAATTGCTATTGTCGGATGCAACGGTGTAGGTAAATCTACACTTCTCAAAACGATTCTTGGTAAGCTGGAGCCTTTCAACGGTAAAACGTACCGTGGAGACTACTTGAGTCCTGCCTATTTCGAACAAGAGATTAAAGCTCCGAATATGACACCGATCGATGACGTATGGAACGAGTTCTCTTCGATGACTCAAAATGAGGTCAGAGGGGCACTTGCAAGGGTAGGGCTCAAAAATGAGCACATCACACGTGCTATGAGTAAGCTTAGCGGTGGTGAACAATCGAAAGTAAGGCTTTGTAAACTTCTTATGAGAGAAAGCAACTGGTTGTTGTTCGATGAGCCTACGAACCATTTGGACGTTGTTGCCAAAGAAGAGCTTCAAAGGGCTTTGAAAGAATATAAAGGTACCGTCCTGCTCGTGTGTCACGAACCTGAATTTTATGAAGGTTGGGTAACAAGAGTGTGGGATGTTGAAGAATGGTCTGCAAAAGTAACCAATTAGGGGGAAATCATTCATGTTAACTCACGTTGTGTTTTTTAAGCTCAAAGATCGCAGTCCAGAAGCAGTTGAAGTAACAAAGGCTGTACTTACGAACATGGAAGGTAAAATTCCGGTCCTGCGGTATATTGAGGTTGGGACCGACATTTTGCATCTGGAACGTTCGTATGATATTGCTTTGATTACCAAATTTGATTCTTTAGAGGATCTCAAGGTGTATGACACTCATCCCGTTCATGAAGAAGTGAAAGCCCATATGAAGACAGTCCTTGATGGAACGTCCATTTGCGTTGATTTTGTAAGCTAATCTAGTTTGAAAAACATAGGGGAACAGTGTAGTATCACTAGAAGAGACTTGTTTGTGACTTGTGTCATCAACTTGTGTATGAATCCTAGGCTGCACTGTTTTTTATGTCTTTAGAGGAAATCTAATAATATAGAAAAGGGAGGAATCCCGAGTGAAAACAAACTTAAATAAAGCTTATATGACAGAAATTCTAGAGCTGTTGCTGCGGACTCCAAGTCCAACTGGTTACACGCATCACGTTATGCAAAAAGTTGAACAAGAAGTGAATAAGCTCGGATTCGAGCTTACATATACGAATAAGGGCTGCGGCATTGTAACGATCCCTGGTACCAGCCAAGACCGTGTCATTGGTATTTCTGCTCACGTGGATACACTCGGTGCTATGGTGCGTTCGATCAAAGAAAATGGCACTTTGAAAATTACTTCATTGGGCGGCTTTATGATGGGCGCTATTGAAAATGAATACGTTCAAATTCATACGCGTGATGAACGCGTTTATGATGGGACTATTCTGACGTCGAGACCATCTGTGCACGTATATGAAGACGCCAGAGAGTACAAACGGGATGAAGCCAATATGGAAGTACGTATTGATGAGCTTGTGAAGTCCAAAAAAGAGGTTCAGGATCTTGGCATTCGAGTGGGGGATTATATTTCGTTCGATCCGCGTGTACAAGTGAAGGAAAATGGCTTCGTGAAGTCGCGTCATTTGGATGATAAAGCGAGTGTTGCTTCCTTATTTGGGCTTTTAAAACTGATCAAAGATGAGGGCTTGAAGCCTGAATTTACGATCAAGCTGTTCTTCTCCAATTATGAAGAGGTAGGTCATGGTTCTTCCTTTATTCCTGAAGATATTACGGATTTTATTGCCGTGGATATGGGTGCTCTTGGTGATGATTTGAGCGGAAGCGAGCGCGATGTATCGATTTGCGCGAAGGATTCCTCGGGTCCTTATGATTATCAGATGACTTCGAAAATGATTGAGCTAGCCGAGAAACTGGAAATCGGTTATGCCGTTGATATTTATCCGCGATACGGTTCTGATGCATCTGCCGCGCTTAGAGGTGGACGCGATATTCGTGCTGCGTTGGTGGGACCTGGCGTTCATGCGTCACATAGCATGGAGAGAACGCATATGGATGCTGTAGTGAATACAGCAGCCCTTCTTGCGGCTTATATCATGGAGCCGGTCCGCGCATGAATATACTTAGTGCAGTTAATATAACGAAGACATTCGGCGAAAAGGTGCTGTTCGATGATATTTCGTTCACGGTGAACGAGAAGCAGCGCATCGGTCTCATTGGCGTGAACGGAACAGGCAAATCCACGCTGCTGAAGCTGCTGGCGGGGCTGGAAACAGCGGATCGCGGCAAGCTCGTGCACGCGAACCATTTTCGGGTGGAATACTTGCCACAGAACCCTGAGTTCGATCCGAACTCTACGGTTCTTGAGCAAGTATTCCACGGCGATACGCCGCTCATGAAGACGCTTCGCGACTATGAGCTTGCGCTTGCTGAACTTACGCTAGATGCCTCCAACGAGAAGAAACAAACGCGACTATTCAGCGCCCAGTCGCGCATGGATGAGCAAGGTGCCTGGGAAGCCAGCACCTTGGCCAAAACCGTGCTGATGAAGCTAGGCATCAGCGAGTTCGACAAGCCCGTCGGCCAGCTGTCCGGCGGTCAGCGCAAGCGCGTTGCCATGGCGCGCGTTCTGATTGGGCCCGCCGACCTGCTCATCCTCGATGAGCCGACGAACCATATTGATAACGAGACGGCCATCTGGCTCGAGGAATTCCTCAGCAAATGGCGCGGAGCCTTGCTGCTCGTTACCCATGACCGGTACTTCCTAGAGCGGGTAACCACCCGCATTCTGGAGCTGGACCGGGGTAAGATCTACAGCTACGAGGGGAACTACGAGTGGTTCCTCGAGAAAAAGTCGGAGCGGATGGAGTCAGAAGCGTCCAGCGAAGATAAGCGGCAGAATCTATTGCGCCGCGAGCTGGCTTGGCTTCGCCGCGGCGCGAAGGCGCGCACGACGAAACAGAAGGCGCGTATTGGGCGCGCCGAGGAATTGCGGGACCGCAAGGTGGATGGTCCCGGGGAGAAGCTTGACATGGCGCTGGCTGGCAGCCGTCTTGGCAAGAAGGTGATGGAGCTGGAAGACGTCACCAAAGCTTTCGAGAGCGGGAAGCCGCTGCTGAGCGGCTTCAGCTACATCGTGATGCCGAGAGACCGCCTCGGCATCATCGGTCCGAACGGCAGCGGCAAATCGACGCTGCTGAACATGCTGGCCGGGCGTATTCAGCCCGACAGCGGGACGATCGAGACCGGCACGACCGTGAAGCTTGCTTACTACACGCAAGAGAACGTCGAGATGGATGAGAAGATGCGCGTCATCGAGTACATCAAGGAGGCTGCGGAGCAGATCCGCACAGCTGATGGAGAGACCATTTCGGCGTCGCAAATGCTCGAACGCTTCCTCTTTTCGCCAACCCTGCAGTGGTCGCCGATCGGAAAGCTCTCCGGCGGTGAACGGCGCAGACTTTATTTGCTCCGCACACTTATGGGAGAACCGAACGTACTGCTTCTGGATGAGCCGACCAACGACTTGGATATCCAAACTTTGACCATACTGGAAGATTATCTGGATCAATTTCCTGGGGCCGTTATTACGGTTTCCCATGATCGATACTTTTTGGATCGTACGGTTTCGCATCTATTTGCATTTGATGGCAAAGGCCAGATCGAGCCTTACATTGGCAACTACTCCGATTACTTGGAAGAGAAGCAGGAGCAGGCAGAAGCGGATCAGGCACGGAAAGAAGTGATGCGTAATGCGAGCTCTGCCAAGTCTGGTGGTGTTTCTAACACAGCTTCAACAGCAGATATTAGCAGTCCTGCGGCAGCAGGGGGCACATCGAATTCGAACCGTCCGAAGAAGCTAACTTTCAAAGAACAGAAGGAATGGGACGAAATTGAGAGTACGATAGCTTCTCTGGAAGACAAGGCGGCTGGTTTGAAAAAACAAATTGAAGCGGCTGGCAGTGACTTTGACCGAGTTCGTGAGCTGTATGAGCAAGAGCAGCAAACCGCAGTGGATTTGGAAGCGGCGATGGAAAGATGGACTTATTTATCCGAGTTGCTAGAGGAAATAGAACGAAACAAGTAAGCTAGAGTCCAATCTTTAATCAAAGATCCCAAAAAGGTGAGACTTTAATCTTCGATCAAAGATCCCAAAAAGGTGAGACTTTAATCTTCGATCAAAGATCCCTATATTATGTTATGATAGAACAAACTACTATAAAGGCAGGTATGTACTAAACATGATTAATGTTAATAACGTGACGCTTCGTTACGGCAAGAGAGCCCTATTCGAGGACGCCAATATCAAATTTACACCGGGTAACTGCTACGGACTTATCGGAGCAAATGGTGCCGGTAAATCAACTTTTCTGAAAATTCTTTCCGGTGAGATTGAGCCCAACACAGGCGAAGTCAACATAACACCTGGTGAGAGAATGGCTGTTTTGAAACAAAACCATTACGAGTTTGACGAAATCGAAGTTTTGAAAACCGTCATGATGGGTCATGCTCGCTTGTTTAAAATTATGGAAGAGAAAGATGCTTTGTATGCCAAAGCTGATTTTACAGAAGAAGATGGCATGAAAGCGGCTGAACTCGAAGGTGAATTCCAGGATCTAGATGGCTGGCAGGCAGAATCGGATGCAGCTGAGCTACTCATCGGTCTTGGTATCCCGACTTCTATCCATGACACGAAAATGAAAGACCTTGATGGCAATGAGAAAGTACGTGTTCTCTTAGCGCAAGCTTTGTTCGGCAATCCGAATATTTTGCTGCTGGATGAGCCTACCAACCATTTGAACTTAGAGTCCATTCGTTGGCTGGAGAACTTCCTTTCCCGCTTTGAAGGTACTGTTATCGTTGTATCCCATGATCGTCACTTCTTGAACCAAGTATGTACTCATATTGCGGATATTGATTTTGGTAAAATTCAAATGTACGTCGGTAACTACGACTGGTGGTATGAGTCCAGCCAACTGGCACTTCGTTTGACGAGAGATGCGAACAAGAAAACCGAAGAAAAACGTAAAGAGTTGGAAGCCTTTATCGCACGCTTTAGCGCTAATGCCTCTAAATCGAAGCAAGCTACATCCCGTAAAAAACAACTCGAGAAGCTTACTCTTGAAGATATTAGACCATCCAGCCGTAAATATCCGTTCATTCACTTCAAAGGTGAGCGTGAAGCGGGTAAGCAGCTGCTGGCTGTTGAGAAATTGTCCAAAACGATTGATGGCGTAAAGGTGTTAGACAACATTTCGTTCACCATCAATAAAGGGGATAAAGTTGCCTTTGTAGGCCCGGACGGCATCGCCAAAACGACGCTATTCAAAATTCTGATGGGTGAAATGGAAGCTGATGAGGGTACGTACACATGGGGGATTACAACTTCCCAAGCTTACTTCCCTAAAGACAGCCAAGACTATTTCAACTCTGATTTAACTTTGGTGGATTGGCTTCGTCAATACTCCAAAGACCAAGATGAATCTTTCTTGCGCGGCTTCCTAGGCCGTATGCTGTTCTCAGGCGAAGAAGCGCTGAAGAAAGCAAACGTGCTATCGGGTGGAGAGAAAGTACGCTGCATGTTCTCCAAAATGATGCTAAGCGGATCCAATGTCCTCATTCTTGATGAGCCTACGAACCATTTGGATTTGGAGTCCATTACTGCGTTGAACAATGGTCTTGTTGACTTCGACGGAACGATTCTATTCGTCTCCCATGACCATCAGTTCATCCAAACGATTGCCACACGCATTATGGAAATCACGCCTAAAGGACTCATCGATAAAATGTTCACCTATGATGAATACCTAGAAAGCGAAGATGTGCAAAAACAACGCGAAGCGCAATACGCATAATGATAAATGAAAAGCGCCCTGACGTATTACTCTCAGGGCGCTTTTGCCTACGCAAAGCGACGTTTAGCTGCCGCCAGTACGACGGCGTTGATTGTTTACTTTTTTGGTCATTTGACTTTTGCCGCTTTGATTATTGTTTCCAGCTTGTTTCGGGTTTGCGCGTGCAGCGGCTTGATCCGCTTTCTTCTGGGCAAGTTTCTGCTTAATGGCATCAGCTAAACTAACTTTTTTTGGGCCTTGTTCTTCACCCAGTTGATCTTCAGGCTTGTCTGACATAGGAACACCTTCTTTACGTGGTATGCTTTTAGTATAATCGAATCTAAGAAAAGATGAAAGAAGGTGTAGGGGATGTTTGATCCAACGATCTATGACAATATTAAGGTTGTGCTTGAGGGAGCTGTCTATGACTTGGATTTGGACGGTAAAATTATCATTACGCGGCGGCAAGATCAAGTTGATCTATCCTCGATGTCACGCACTTATGCGATTGAATTTGCCCGAAAGATCGATAAACCAAGCAAAGCCGAAATTAACCTGCATGTTCATTTGAGTGATTTAGCCGCTGAAATTTTAGAAAATCCATCAGCCAAACCAGGCTGTACGTTGATCATTAAGCTTTTTACCAAAGTTAAAAACCCAGATATCGAGTGCCCTTATATCGAAGAGCAATTAGGTGCCATTTGGGAGCAGCGTCCTCAAGTCATTCAGCTTCTTTCTTATGAATATGGCCTACATCCAATTTTCTATCATAATCAAATTACACTATCCTTCGGACGCAAAGTAGATGAAAGTCAAATTGATGATTTCCCTCATCTCATCGCTTATGCGGTAGATAGTTTAGCTTGGTTGGATGAAAGAGGGAGCTAGTATGCAGGAATTAACTGGGCAGGAGCTGTTAGAGCGACTAAGCAGAACGCAAGAGGGTTCTTTTGCCGTTTTTTTATACACTCCTTTTTGCGGTACATGCAAAGTGACGGAGCGAATGTTGGATATCATTATGACAATGCTGCCTTTCTTACCGCTTGTAAAGAGTAATATTAACTTTCTTCCGCAAATTACTCGTGAATGGCAAATTAGCAGTGTACCGTGTATAGTCATCATAGAACAGGGAAAAGAGAAAGAATTTATATACCGCATGCAATCGGTGGATGAGCTGTATCGTAAACTGCTGCCACTTAACCGCATGTGAATTAGAAAAGACTGGAGTTGTTGAAATAATGAGTAGTTTTCAAATAGGGGATCGTGTTACTGCTGAGTATAAAACAGGTGCTTATTTTGGTGAGGTTGTGGAGGTAAGCAGTTCGATGAAAGCGGCAGTCCGCATTCTAGCTGTAAAGGAGCACCCGACACAGGGGGATTTACATAACCCGATGGATCCAAGTGTAGCTTTTTTTCATCAACGACGGGCGTTGTCTTATCAAGAAATTGCCTTAATGCCTATATCCACCATACGTCCTTATGCAGGTCAGATTCCGGAGTACCAAGATTCTCTGAAGAGAGCGCTACAGGCGCAAATCAGTAAGCTGTCGGAAATGGAAGCGTGGGCCCGACGCTCTCTGCAGGAGCTTGATCAGTTACAGAAAGAATATTTTCCAACGAAAGATTAAGAAACTTCCAGATACAATTTCGTGCCGTCGTTATATTTGAAAATGGCGACATCACCAATGATCTCGATCATCGAGATCATTTTTAGTTTTTTGCGAAATTCAAAATTCAACTCAAGTTCCTTAAGTTTACTGGACAACAGTTCCATATGGGATCGTTTATGTGTGAAATTAAGTACAGGGATGGTTTTGTTTTTGAATTTAATGGTTATTGCTTGCATGTTAAGCCCTCCTTCGAGTCTTCCTTTGGGAAAACTAACCTCATACGCATTCATTACGTCTGGTCTACACATTAAGGATACATTTCAAATGTTAGATATGTTAGGGTCAAACTATTAAAAAAGTTTTAGCAATTTATTATATGTAAAGAATAGCTCTAGAGGGCCAGTTCCTTAAAGATTAATTTAAACACAAGAGATTGGCTGTTGCGGGGAAAGATAACCACATTTATAATAAGAAAGATTGAAATCTAACACGTTTGGAGGATATAGAAATGACAGCTGGAAAGCCAATTCGTATAGGTATTATAGGTTCCGGAAATATCGGAAATGTACATATGGAAGTGCTGAAAAAGGTGCCGGAGGCTGAAATCACCGCCGTCACGGATGTCTATTTGCCACTTGCTGAAGCTAGAGCTAAAGAACATAACATTGAACGTGTTTATGAGAGTACGGACAAACTGCTTTCTGACCCATCCATAGATGCGGTCATCATTGCAGTATCCAATGAATGGCACGCACCTATTGCTGTACAAGCGTTAGAGGCCGGTAAGCACGTCATGCTCGAAAAGCCAATGGCACTAAATCTCGCGTCGGCAAGGCAAATTGTTGAAGCGGAGCGCAAAGCAGGTAAAGTTCTGATGATTCCGCACCAACTGCGTTGGGATGCCCTATCACTAGCTGTGAAACAACAGGTTGAGAAAGGTGCACTAGGCCACATTTATCATGCAAAAGCAGGCTGGTTAAGGCGCAAAGGGATTCCGGGTTGGGGAACTTGGTTTACTCAAATGGGG
This sequence comes from Paenibacillus sp. V4I9, assembly GCF_030817295.1. Taxonomy (NCBI): domain Bacteria; kingdom Bacillati; phylum Bacillota; class Bacilli; order Caryophanales; family Paenibacillaceae; genus Paenibacillus; species Paenibacillus sp. V4I9. The sequence continues at coordinate 3,799,204 of NZ_JAUSZE010000001.1, read as the reverse complement.
AAATCCGGTGGCGGACCTCTGATAGATCTTGGTGTGCATATGTTGGATTTATCTTTATATTTGATGGGGAATCCGAAACCAGTATCGGTCTATGGAGCGACCTACGCTGAATTCGGTCCGCGTAAAAAAGGAATTGGATCATGGGGAGCACCCAACTGGGATGGTCAATATGATGTGGAGGATTTGGCAACAGCTCTGATTAAATTTGACAATGGAGCTACTTTATCTCTGGATGTAAGTTGGGCAGCGCTCATTGAAACAGACAATCAACCTTACGTTCAGCTGCTTGGTAGCGAAGGTGGGGCCTCGATTCGCGGGACGAAAGGGAAGCTCTTCGCAGAAATGTTTGATCGTGAAGCTGACATTGACATCACTGTACCTGAATTCGATGAAGGACCGCGCGTCCGTATGGCGAGACATTTCTTGTCCTGTATTGAGAGCGGCATGCAACCGTTGACTTCCGTCATGACGGGCTATACGAATAATTTGATTTTGGATGCGATTTACCGTTCGTCGCAAACGGGTAATGAAGTGAAATTGGACTGGGACATCGAGTAGACAGGGGCTGCAGGAAGTGAATTGGGAGTTATTTAGTATCATCGGAACGATTGCATTCGCGGTGAGTGGAGCCATAGTTGCGATGGAAGAAGAATATGATATATTAGGCGTCTATGTACTCGGACTTGTTACGGCTTTTGGCGGAGGAGTCATACGAAACTTACTGATCGGTAAACCGATCGTGCTGTTATGGGAGCAAGGTTTATATTTTCAAATAGCCTTGTTTGCAATGACATTTGTGTTCTTTATGCCTGTTCGATTCATCCGACTATGGAAAACTTGGGAAGCTTTCTTTGATGCAATTGGTTTGGCTGCTTTTTCCATCCAAGGTGCGCTGTATGCAACGAATATGGGACATCCGCTTAGTGCCATTATTGTTGCCGCTGTACTGACGGGAATTGGCGGCGGGATGGTTCGTGATGTCTTAGCGGGACGCAAGCCGCTCGTGCTCAAGGATGAAATTTATGCTGTCTGGGGTATGCTAGCTGGCGCGTTAGTTGGACTTGGTTGGACGCAAGGCGCTTGGCAGTTAGCTGTCCTATTTACTTTAATCGTGGTTCTAAGAATGTTATCGGTCTTTTATAAATGGAAACTGCCCAAACGTTCCTTACGGGGTGCCACTCTTGAGGCAACACGCAGATCCGATTCGTAGCATCGAGCTATCTAAAGCTTGAAAGGAGGTTGGTTAAAATGGAAACATCATTGTTACAGCAGCAAAAGATTTCGGCAGAAACGATTGCATCGCGAATTATTTCAGTGAAAGAATTATTGCAAACGGAGCTTGACATGTATGAGGTGTCAAAGGATGTAGAGACAGGTGAACATTATCTCCATTATGCCTACATGCATCGAGATTTTACAAACACCGGTGAGCCGGAATCCTTTCACTACTTGCTGCCAATTGACAGTGATGATGTGCTAGGTTTGATATTTGGGGAGCAGGGTTATGCCTATCCAGAGCATTGGCACAAATCATTTTTACGAAATGGTCCAGAGGGATTTTACATTTGGTTTGACCCATCACATGAATTGCAGCAAACAGAGGATGATGCTATTGCACAGGATCTATTAAATAAGCTGAGAGCTTTTCGTGAAAATGGGAATGTTGATCCGGAAGCGGTTCGTAAGTTGCTTGAAGAACTGGATGAAACACGCAATAAAAAGGAATAGTCAAGATTGAATGCCTTTATCATATTTTTCTACAAGAGCCAGCTTGCCGATGATTCGGCGGCGGGCTTTTTTTGTTTAGTAAAATTCAGGATAAATGTCCATATTAACACTAATGGCTTTTGCTTAGGAGAGGAGGGAGAAATCATGGATACAGAGTCCTATCGTTTTGCTAACTTTGGCACACGTGAAGATTTGCTGGAAGATCTGCGCAGGCTCGAGTCCCGCATGAAGGATGAACTAGGGTATGAGGTCGCCCTGATTGCTTATACGCAAGAAGATGATGAGAGCAAGTAAAGTTTGAGCTATTAGAAAGGGGGCCTATATGAAAAAAATGATGTTCAAAATCGTGGTGACCGCAATACTCGTCGGCCTGTCAGCAGGCTGTACAGCAGCGAGTCCCAAAAATCAAGCAGGCGCAAGCTCTTCCAACCCGAGTGCTGGCAGTTGGGATACAGGATTAAGAAACAATGAAAATCCTTCCATGGGTGCAAAGAGTGTCAATCAATCACCGCAGCCTACGATGCTTCAACCTACGATTGATAATGTGAAAGCACATATCAACACACACTTGCAACTGAATCGGGATTTAGCGGATCAAATTATTCAAGCGGCGCACCTAGGATCTACAGCTGTTGCCGTAACTGATAACAATATTTATGTCGCTGTTGATATGGGTGGGATGCAAGCTATGGGCGCCAATGATGGCGTTAAAATGTTAACTAAAAATAACGACCCGGGAAACGAAGCAGGCTTATTCGGCTCAGGGGTTGGCGGACAGATGGATTGGCTCTCGGCCAAACCGCTTCCTGCGGAAAGTTCCAATGCCATTCGACATTTGTTAACTCGTATTTATCCGGAAACGAATATTTTCATCTCGTCGAATCCATATTTCGTGAATCGAATGTTGTACTATGATACGCAGCAGCGAAATAATAAACGAATGGATACGTATTTGAATGAATTCAACACGATGGTCCAATATGCGTTCCCAACCTACTCCTCGGGGCAAAGAAACGTCTTACCTTAAGGATGTTTGAAAAAGGCAAAATGTGTAACGATTCCATAGTTGCAATCCCTCAGCTGTCTGCTGGGGGTTTTGTCGCATATTTTTGTGTTCACATCAAATGAAAGATTTCAAAAAGGAGCTCGACGATGATACCAGAAGCTGTATTTATAGTGCTAGGTATGTCTGTAAGAAAGAATGAGTAATCGGTATAAGGTCCGTGCTTATTGTAGTTCGCGAGAGTGTGATTATGTTCATAAGGATGATGTGATCCAAGCGATTAACTTTGAAACCGCATACGGTTTGGCGCTGTATTATAATGATATTCCTTCCAAACCGAGTTGTCCGAAATGCGGCGAATCGATGGCTTTTTATTCTCACTCGATTATTGATGAACCGTGGCTGCCCTGAAAAGCTTGACAATCTAAGCTTTCCTGATAAATAGTAAGAGGACAAAGGGATCAGGAAAGGACCATCAAAGTCATGATGACAGACACTTTACCACAAGAAATGCGTGAGCATATAGAGCAGAATAAGCAGCAAAGACAGACAGAACATACTGCAGAAGATCGTAAACTCATTGGAACAGCAGCTTTCGAAGCCCCTAGTAAAGACATTTTAACGGATGCCCTGATTGCTCTGTATTTGGGCAAAAATGTCTTGTTGAAGGGTCCAACAGGGTCGGGTAAGACGAAGCTGGCTGAACATGTTTCATCGTTCTTTGATCAGCCCATGCATGCCGTAAATTGTTCGACCGATCTCGATGCTGAAGCCTTGCTTGGATTCAAAACGTTAACGCACGATGAACAGGGTCGTACTCAAATAGCCTTCATTCCCGGTCCGATCATGAAAGCCATGACAAAGGGACATTTTCTATACATTGACGAAATAAATATGGCCAAGCCGGAAACTTTACCTTTGATAAACGGTGTTCTGGATCATCGTAGATCGATTACGAACCCTTTTACAGGGGACGTCATTACAGCACATCCGGACTTTCGAGTTATTGCAGCAATTAACGAAGGCTATATTGGTACAGTACCGCTCAATGAAGCCTTGAAAAATCGTTTTGTAACGATTGATGTCCCCTATTTGCAAGGAGAGACACTGTTTCAATTGCTAAAGAGTAAATCGGTTTTACGGGATGAAAAGCAGTTAAGAACATTCGTACAATTATCTGCGGATTTACTATCCCTTATAGAAATGGGGCAGCTGCCCGATGAAGCAGGATCGATTCGAGCCTTACTGGATGCTTGCGATTTAACGGCTTATATTCCTCCCATGCGGGCAATTGCGCGGGCTATTGCTGATAAATTGGAGGATGAAAGGGAGCGTGCAGCCGTGATCAATACAGCCGAGACGTTATTCTGAGCCTATGTTTGTAGGAAAGCTAAGCTTATTAGAGGATAAAATCGATGCGATGCTGCAAATGCAGCTTGTAGATTTGGCCCGGATGTTCACCAAGCGCAAAGAACTTGAGGTGGAAGCGGCGTTCCATGCTGACTACGAGGAAGCTTCCGCTCGTATAACGGTGAGTCAGTTTTGGTGGGATTATCCTCCGGTTGATAAAACGGCAGGTATGAAGAGTGATGTTTACCTGCGCGGTATCGGTAGTGCTTGGTTCACAGGGGCAGATGCGGTTAAGTCATATCTACACTTTTGCCAAAGTACGAGTCTACCGAAGCTGGCTAATTCACTCTTTGCTCTATGTGAGGATATGAGGTTAGAACGTATTTGTCGAGCTCGCAGGCCGGGGACTGCCCGCGTCTTTGCACATCGGCATCGCATATTTAGGGTCTATTTTCAGCATAAGCTGCGCACACACTTGAGCAAAGGCGAGTTGGCAGACGCTGTTCTTTTATTGGTGTATGGGTGGTTTACTGGTGCGGAATGGCATGCAGGGTTGGAGGGGGCTGGTGCTGGACTCTCTGGCCGGTTAGCTCAGCTGTATCCGATTTTGGAGCAGATTGAGGAAGCCGCACATACGGCCGAGGTTGCAGCTTGCTGCGAGGCGATGATGGACTCGCTGTCTTATTGGCTAGACAGAGATGCGACAGCCGCATATTTCTGGATGCAGCCGGGCAGCGGAGTGGCGGAGCCGCTGCCTGCGGGGTATAAGGGCGAGCTGAAGCGTGCGAAGCGGCTCGCGGGTGGTGATGTGCTCCCCGAGCAAGAGGGGGAGCGTCAACTGCCGGGCCAGGAGCGCATGCCGACCTGGCACCGCGAGAGCAGCGACCGCAGCCCGGGGCTGCTGCGGTTCGAGCTGGAGCGCGGCTCGCGCACAGCCGCGCAGGGGTCTGCGCCTCGCGAGGGCGACGCAGCCGATGAGGCGCTCGCCATCGCCCAAGGGCGCTCGGTGCGCGCCAAGCGCACTGGCGCCGCCTCCGGCGAGCGGCGCGAGGGTGCTGCCGTGCCCGCCGCCGCGGGGCACGGGGAGGGCGCTGTCGCCGCGTATGCGACGGCGACGTGGCTGGCGCCTGAACGGCCGACTGCTGCGCAGGAGGCCGGGTACAGGCGCCTGAGCGAGCGCGCAGCGCCGCTCGCGAAGCCTTTGCAGCGTGCCATTCGGCGCACGCTGGAGCAGAAGCGGATCGCCCCGGATGGCGATCGGTTGTTCGGGCGGCTCGACAAGCGGCTGACGCGAGCCGTGACGCAAGAGATGCCGCGCCTCTTTTATAAGAAGCGCGCACCCGTACCCCGGCTCGACGCGGCGTTCGCGCTGCTCGTCGACTGCTCGGCGTCCATGTATGACAAAATGGACGAAACCAAGCTCGGTCTCGTGCTCTTCCACGAGACCCTCCGATCCTTACGAATCCCGCACGAAATCGTGGGATTCTGGGAGGACGCGGATCGCGTCACGGAGCAGGAAGCGCCGAACCTGTTCCAGGTTGCGGTCGACTTCGGCTCCTCCTTAGCGTCCGGAAGCGGCGCGGCTCTGCTGCAGCTCGAGCCGCAGCAAGATAACCGCGACGGCTTCGCGATTCGCCGCATGACGGAGCGGCTGCTGCGGCGCACAGAACGGCAGCGCATCCTCTTGGTGTTCTCGGATGGCGAGCCTTCGGCAGCCAATTACAATGATGTCGGTATCCTCGACACCTATGAAGCCGTGCTGCACGCTCGGCGTCAAGGTATTGAGGTCATCAGCGTATTTCTGGCCAGTGGCGCTGTTCATGAAACGGAGCGGATTGCAATGCGCAACATGTATGGGCGCAGCAGCATTGTTGTCCCCAATGTGGAGGAGCTCGCCGAACAGTTGGTGCCCATTTTGCGCAAACTTCTGCTCAAATCTATCTTTTAATGTCGAAATCCTTTACAATAGATCAGGGTATTTTTATCTTCATTGCGGAGGAATTGCCCTGCTTATCGCCATTATCTTTTTCTTTACTTACATACATGTCAACCAATTATTAGCTTATTTCGACATAACATAAGGGGGATTTCATTTCATGTACGGAGCACCATTATCGAACAAAGCCAAGAAAATTATGCTGCTTGGATCCGGAGAACTTGGGAAAGAAGTTGTTATCGAAGCGCAGCGCCTAGGGATTGAAACAATCGCTGTTGACCGTTATGCGAATGCGCCAGCTATGCAAGTAGCACATCGCAGTCATGTCATTAATATGCTCGATGGGGAGCAGCTTAGAGCTTTGATTGAGCAAGAACGTCCGGATCTTATCGTACCTGAAATTGAAGCTATCGCTACGCCTGTTCTTGTTGAGCTTGAGAAGGAGGGCTACCGTGTCATTCCTACAGCTACAGCTTCCCGTTTGACGATGGACCGCGAGGGGATTCGTCGCCTTGCTTCAGAAACACTAGAGCTGCGGACAGCGAAGTATGCTTTTGCAAATAGCCTAGAAGAACTACATGCTGCTGTTGCGGAGATTGGTACACCTTGTGTTATTAAGCCGATCATGAGCTCCTCGGGTAAAGGTCAAAGTGTATGCCGCACACCTGAGCAAGTGGAACAATCGTGGAACATCGCCATGGAAGGCGGCCGCGCGAAAAACGCTCGTGTAATTGTGGAAGAATTCATTCATTTTGAGTCTGAAATTACGTTGTTGACTGTTCGTTCAGTTTCAGGTACTACGTATTGTGAGCCGATTGGACACATTCAAAAGGATGGAGATTACATCGAATCATGGCAGCCTCATGCGATGACGGAGCAGCAAATTTTAGACGCCCAGCACATGGCCAAAACCATTACGGACGCACTTGGAGGCTTTGGTCTTTATGGGGTTGAGCTGTTCCTGACCAAGGAAGGCGTTTATTTCAGTGAAGTTTCACCGCGACCGCATGATACAGGCATGGTCACGATGGCAACACAGGATTTGAGCGAGTTCGCCCTGCATGCTAGAGCGATTCTGGGACTGCCTATCACAGGTATTCGTCTTTTGACGCCAGGTGCTAGCTATACCCTTAAAGCGGATCGTGAACAGGTAGAGTATACAATTAGCGGGTTAGAGCAAGCTTTATCCGTACCCAATACACAGGTTCGCGTCTTTGGTAAGCCGGAGACGAAAGTGGGACGCCGCATGGCAGTTGCACTGAGCAGTGCAGATTCGGTAGAGGAAGCGCGAAGCCTTGCGAAGCAAGCGGCAGGATTGCTTAAACTCAACTACGAATAAGATTAGGTTAACCAAGTTAAGTCATCATCAGGAGGCAAGCATAATGGAAGCTAAACCAGCAAGACTCTCCCGAACCGTTTTGACAGAAATCATTTTGCCGGCAGACACGAATTATCACAATACCGTGTTTGGCGGCCGCGTGATGCAATATATTGATAAGGTAGCAACGATTGCCTCTATGCGCCACTCGCGCAGAGGTGTCGTGACAGCATCTAGCGATAGCTTAGACTTCTTCGCCCCTGTCAAACTAGGAGAGGCTATTCAGTTGGAGGCCTTTGTTACGTGGACGCATCGAAGTTCGATGGAGGTTTATGTGAAAATCGAGTCGGAGAACCTTCTGACAGGCGAAAAGAAGCGTACTGCGACGGCCTACCTAACCTTCGTGGCGCTAGATGATAATGGACAACCATGTCCGGTGCCGGAAATCATTCCTGAAACGGATGAAGAAAAACGCCTGTTCGAAACAGCCGAAACTCGATTTGCCGCGCGCAAGCTTCGCAAAGAAGAGCGTAATTTAAACTTGTAGTCTTTTTGATCGAAAGTACATATGTCCTCTGAAACGTCGGGCGGTTCCTTAACAGGAACTGTCTTTTTTGTATGCTAGGAGGAAATAACTTCGACTTCTTTAGCCATCGCTTTGATATTATGGTATAATATGCCATAAACAATGATTTGAAGGAGTGAGGACGATAGAACACTATTTGTTCAAACAGCTGGCTTTCGTGAGGGGCCAAACCTTAAAATTGATGGATGGAGTTACTGAAGAAACAGCCGACCGAATCCCAGATGGCTTTCGAAATAATATCCGTTGGCAGCTGGGTCACGTTTATGTCGTGCTTGAACGGTTCGCATTTCAGTATTTGGGTCTTCCGCTTCGATTGCCAGATGGGTTCAAGGAGCAGTTTGAGTATGGTACTACACCTTTAAACAGGCTCAATTCCGTTGCAGTCCCTACCTTACAAGAGTTGGAGAACTTGCTGAAAGATCAGCAAGAGCGGATACGTGATGTGCTTGGTCTTCGATTTCAGGAGAAAATTGATCCACCTTACACAACTTCAGCCGGAATGACCTTGGAAACTCCTGAGCAGTTTCTTAGTTTTAATTTATACCATGAAGGCATGCATATAAGTATCATTAAACTTTATAAAATTTTATTGCGAGATTCATAGTCAATGTGACAGTAAAAGCGGACAGATACTCCAATGGGGTGCTGCCCCTTTTTTGTTTTGCTCTTCGTATGAAATAGAGGGATATTTTGGGATTTATTGAATTAAAGAAAGGAGGTTTATTTCTTTTGAATGAAAGAATTCCTCTGTCTATTAAAAGCATATGAAGGAGAGGATATACATGGATAAAGTGATTAATTATTATAATAGATTTGACGAATGGGGCCGTCTTGATAGAGAACCTATTGAATTTATAGTTAACTGGCACCATATAAGGAGTTTGCTACCGCAGAAAGGGCACATCTTAGATAACGGGGCTGGACCGGGTAAATACTCAGTTGAATTAGCGAAATGTGGTTATGATGTTACACTAACGGATCTTACCCCGAGATTAGTGGAAATAGCTGGTGAGAAGGCAGTCGAATTGAAGTTAGAGGAATTTTTCAAAGGTTTTCATATTGCTGATGCAAGAAATTTAGACATTTTCAAAAATGAGCAATTTGATGCCTCTCTAATGTTAGGACCTTTATATCATTTACAGACGCCAGCGGATCGGGATTCTGCCGTACAAGAATTGCATCGAGTTACTAAGCGGGATGGTATTGTATTTGTGGCATTTATGACAAGAATACGGCATCTAACGACTTCCTTATTATTCCCTCAACACTGGAAACCGAATGATAACATAGATGATATAAACTCATTTTTAGAAACCGGCATATTTAATCATATGGACGAAGGAAGATTCACAGGGGCATATTATTTTAAAATAGAAGACATTAATCCTTTCATGGAATCACATGGATTTGAAAGCCTCAAATTGATTGGGTCATCTAGTATAGCGGGTTCATTTAAGTCAGAGCAATTTGAATATTGGCGTTCTCGTGGCGAAGAAGAATTTCAAGAAGTAATGAATATGATTTACAAAGAATCTGAGAATCCTCACATATTAGGAGTGTCTTCTCATTTATTGTATATCGGTCGAAGAAAGGAGTGATATAACTATGGGTTACATTATGGATTTAAGAAAGATCGTTGGAACAAGGCCATTAATTATGGCCGGTGCTTGTGTCGTTGTTATTCATAATAACTCCATTTTATTTGAGAGAAGAACTGATAACGGCATGTGGGGATTGCCAGGAGGATCCTTAGAGCCTGGGGAAACAATGGAACAGGTAGCAAGAAGAGAGTTATTTGAAGAAACCGGCTTACAAGCTAAGAAACTTGAGTTATTAGATGTATTTTCAGGACAAGAGCTGTATTACAAATATCCTCACGGTGATGAGGTCTATAACGTAGTGGCAGCTTTTATATGTAAAGAGTTTGATGGAGTTATCAATCAAGATGAATCAGAAGTAGCAGAAATTAGATTTTTTGCGTTAGAAGAGATACCTGACAATATTAGTCCTCCAGATAAACCAATAATACATACTTTTTTAAAAAGATTATAAATCTAAAGCAAAGATTAGCAGTTTTAACGACTAGGAGCCAAAAATGAGAAAAATGTTGGTAACACTTTTTGTATTCCTAATCATTACTTGTATAAACTTTACAGAAAATGAAGTCTATGCATGTAGTTGTGTAGGTGGCAGCATTACTGAAAAGTTAGAACGATCAGATGCCGTTTTTACAGGGCGTGTAATAGAAGTTGGTGGAACTAAGAACGGTGATATAGGAAAACTTAGGAAGTATACTTTTGAGGTAAATAAAGCTTGGAAAGGACAAATAACTAAAAATATTTCAATTTATAGTTATGACGGTGACGGAGCGTCGTGTGGATACAAATTCAAGGGTAACGAATCTTATTTGGTATATTCATACTTAGGAAATGACGGTGAATTAGAGACTAATTTTTGCACAGGAAATTTGGAATATCTGAGTGCCAAGAGTGAACTAGGCTTATTAGGTCAAGAAATAGAGGTCAAAAATAATATTACAATAGAGAACGAAAAGGAAGGGAGCATTTGGGCTTATATGTTTATTAGTGGGTTGCTACTTGTGCTCGTTTTAATTCTTTTAGTTTACAGACAAGTTAAATCAAGACGTTAGCTCACCTTAAGTCATAAAGTACAGTAAGACCTAATTCGGACTACATCGTTGATGGATTATTACCTATTGAAACGATCATTAAAGTGATAGTACAAGAAATAACAAAGCAATCACATTTGTGATAATAAGTTACCAAAGAGTATAAGGGTGATCGGAATTGATTTCACAAGCTTTGATTATACAAGACAATAGAGTACTTATGGTAAAACAATATGTTCAGAGAGGGGATATTGTATGGAATTTCCCAGGAGGCGGTATAGAAGAATATGAAACACCAGAGCAAGCATGTATAAGAGAAACTAAAGAAGAAACAGGTTTTGATATTAAGATCGAACAGTTTTTATATAGCAGTAATAACAAGTACACATTTAGAGCTCAGATTATAGGTGGAGAGATGTATCTTGATAATACGAAAGAATATAATAGTGATCTGATTGATATAGCATGGATAGAACTAAGTGATAATTATAAATTCGATAACTACACAAAACCAATAATTGAACTACATAATAAGATCACCCGTTAGCCAGTTCGAAGGAAAGGGAGGTTGTCCAAATTGCAATTAGGAATGCCAACTTTAATAGAATTTAAAACAATTGAACAAAATGTTGACCTATGTAAAGAATTAGGTCTTGATTTCATTGAACTAAATATGAATCTTCCGATTTGTCTACCTGAGAATTTAAGTCATCAGGAAATAAGGCATATTAAGAAAGACTATGGCATCGAATTTACTGTTCATTTACCAGAAGAAATTGATTTATCATCGTTTCACCCTTCAATAAGAATGGGACATTTACAGAGATGTAAAGAAACAATTGAATGGGCTAGTAGGGCAGGGATACAAACTCTGAATATGCATGTAAATAATGGCATTTACTTTACACTACCCCATGAGAGAGTGTGGATTAATGAACAATACGAATCCGAATTTAATAAATTACTCTATGAATCATATGTTCAACTCTATCAACTTGCTGATTCTTTAGATGTTGTTTTGTCGATTGAAAATACATGTAACTTTCATATTCCATTCATCAGCAGGGCTCTTGAAATGCTAAGGAAGTTCGAAAACTTTTATCTCACATGGGATGTAGGACATGATGCTAAAGTTAACTTTAAGGAAGAGGTTGTGTTTCGGGAATTTACTGATCGCATTAAGCATATGCATCTCCATGATTGCAACGATAAATCTGACCATCAGCCCTTATACAGCGGTAATGTTCCGATTAATGATCGACTTCTTTTTGCCAAAAATTATGACTTGTCCGTTGTGATTGAAGTAAAGACTAGTACATCTTTAAGAGAATCAGTAGAACTAATAAAGAAAAATTATAAGTGAAGAGGTTTCCTGAAACCAACCCTCAAATACATCGTATAACATCTAAAATGGCTTAATTTATATGTCAATGTCCTTATGGAAAATAAATAGGAGGTAAGAATTTAATGAACGCACATGAAATTGATTATCGTATTTTAGGAAATGAAATGCAGTACGTAGAAATCGAGTTGGATCCGGGAGAAAGTGTCGTAGCTGAAGCTGGAAGTATGATGATGATGGATCAAAACATCCAGATGGAGACTGTCTTTGGAGACGGTAGCAGTGATAATAAAGGGTTCATGGGCAAACTGCTTGGAGCTGGTAAACGATTATTAACGGGTGAAAGCTTATTCATGACTGTTTTTACGAATCACAGCTCGCACGGGAAAGAACAGGTTAATTTTGCTGCACCGTATCCTGGGAAAATCATAGCGATGGATTTACAAGAACTTGGTGGAAAGCTAGTTTGTCAAAAAGATTCTTTCCTTTGCGCAGCGAAAGGTGTTTCGGTAGGTATTGCTTTTCAGCGTAAGCTAGGGGCTGGTTTCTTTGGTGGTGAGGGCTTTATCCTGCAGAAGATTGAAGGCGATGGTTTGGCTTTTGTGCATGCGGGTGGCTCCATCTGTGAACGCGTCCTTCGTCCAGGAGAAGTAATTCGCGTGGATACAGGTTGTCTCGTGGCTATGACACAAGAAGTAGATTACGACATTGAGATGGTCAAAGGCGTTAAAACTGCGTTATTCGGCGGCGAAGGCTTATTCTTCGCTACGTTACGCGGACCTGGGCGCGTCTGGATCCAATCCTTGCCGTTCAGCAGGCTGGCGGACCGTATGGCTTCAGCATCAAGAGCGGGAGGAAGGAAAGAAGAGGGAAGCATCCTAGGCGGTCTTGGTAATTTGCTTGATGGAGACGGAAGATAAGGATCGCACAAACGACGTTTAACAAAAAAAGAAAGCCCGGAAGCGAATTCGCATTCGCACCGGGCTTTTCCTATGTTCTTATTTGGTTCCACCTTCTGCAAGGATGGTTTCCCAGATTGCGCCTTTGCCATAAAGCTCTTTGTTCACTTTATCCCAACCGCCGAGGTATTCAATGTTGAATAAGCCGGCAGGCGTAGTATAGTTTTTCTCGTATTGCTTAGCAACCTCAGGAAGAACGGAACGGAAGCCTTTTTCTGCGAATACTTTTTGTGCTTCAGGTGTATATAAGAAGTCTAGGAAGGCTTGCGCTACTTCACGATTACCATGTTTATCTACGTATTTATCAATAAGGGCAACTGGATTCTCGATTGATGTTGTGTATTGTGGGATGATTTCAACATACTTTTTACCGGATTGGATACGAGCCAGAAGCTCATTTTCATAAGTTACGATCGCATCACCAACACCTTTATCGAAGGTAGTAAGGGAATCTGCTCCACTTTTATCTAATACTTTTATGTTTTTGTATACTTTACTCACGAGATCTTTTGCTGCAGCTGGGTCTTTTTTGCCTGCAGCTTCGGAAGCTTTCAAGCCTGCGCCGTAGATGGCATTAATATCCCATTTGGCACCGCCGGAAGTGCTCGGATTAGGAATCAGAACTTCAACACCCGGTTTCGTCAAATCAGCCCAGTCTTTAATTCCTTTAGGATTGCCTTCACGAACACCAATTGCCGCAATCGAAGCTGTGATATTACCTTTGTAAGGATTGTTTTTCCAATCGTGCGTAATTAAACCCTTCTCAGCAATCTTTTGAATATCACCTTCCAAAGACAGTGGAGCGATGTCAGCTTCAAAACCTTGGATAATGGCAGTAGCTTGCGCACCAGAAGCCACATAGGATTCTTGGAATTCAACAGTTTGACCTGTCTTCTTTTTCCATTGATCTTTAAATTTTGGAATAATGAGATCGAAGGATTCTTTGACGACCGAGTAGGCTCCAAGTGTAATCGTCACTTTGCCTCCTTCAGTCTTTGGAGAAGCGCTTGCCGCGGTTGTTGCAGCAGCTGTTGATGCCGCAGGTGTACTTGCGGATTTCGTGCCAGTACCGCAAGCTGTAAGTGCGATACTTGCTGTGAAAAGTGTTGCTGTGATTAAGCCAAGCGCTTTGAAATTTTTCATGGTTACAACTCCCCTTCTAATGTATACACAATTTTTATATAAAAACAGGCAGCGGATCTTGTTTAGCCTGATTCTCAATCAACTTATTGTCCGTTTTCGTAAACACGGAGATGTGATGGATGAGGATATTTACTTCATCTCCTGGTTGGTAAATCTTTTCCTTCACAGACTGGTAAGCAAATAACTTGATAGCCCCTGTATCAATTTCCAAATACCAGGAATCCCCACGGAAATGAGCATGTGTTACTTTCCCTTTTTCCCCAGCTGTAGCGAGATGAGAAACATCACGGTTGCGAACTTCAATGGATTCTGGTCGAATCATCACGTTAACGTCTGGAAGCCATTGACCATCCTTCTGTAACTCTTCTAAGTAAGGAAACCCGATTAGTGGGGTATATTGCGAAATGATGTTGGATTCTCCAATAAACGAGGCCACAAAAGAGGAAGCAGGCTTCGTGTAAATCTCCCAAGGACTTCCTTGCTGCTCAATTTTTCCGCCTTGAACAAGAATGATTTCGTCCGCAACCTCGATGGCTTCATCTTGATCATGAGTGACGAATAGGGTTGTTACTTTAAACTCATCGATGAGGTTTCTGAGCCAAACACGCAGCTCTTTACGAATTTTAGCATCAATGGCTGCAAAAGGTTCATCAAGCAAGAGCAGTTGAGGTTCGGGTGCTAATGCTCTTGCGAAGGCAACCCGTTGGCGTTGACCGCCAGAGAGCTGATGCGGGTACTTACGCTCACTACCGGCAAGCCCCATCAAACCTAGAAGGTAAGTAACCCGATCTTGAATGAAATCCTTTGGCTTTTTCAGAACCTTTAAGCCATAAGCTACATTTTCAAACACGGTCATATGCTTAAAAAGGGCATAGCTTTGAAACACGAAGCCAATTCCTCTTTCTTGAACCGGAAGATGAGTTGCTAGTTTCCCGTCGAAGTAAATATCGCCAGAAGTTGGGCTTTCTAATCCCGACAACATTCGAAGAATGGACGTTTTACCACCTCCGCTTGGTCCGATCAAACCTACCAGATGACCTTTTGTAATGCTGAAATTAACGTCCTTGATGGCATGAAACTGCCCGAAATGTTTATTTAGGTTTTTGACTTCGATATGCATGCTGGGGCTCCTCCTTAATGGCTTCTCAATTTTTCGCTTCTTCTTTTCAACCACTCAAGTGCTAATAATATAGAAATCGATACGAGACCTAGGACGAAAGCAACGCTGTTCGCTGCCACGAGGTGGAATTGTTCGGCATCTTGATAAACAAGGGTTGTAGCTGTTTGCGTTTGATTAATGATATTACCGGATACGACTAGGATTGATCCAAACTCACCAAGTGCTCTTGCGATCGTTAGGATGAGACCGTATAGCACGCCCCAACGAATACCTGGCCATGTAATTTGAATGAATGTACGCCAGGCGCCAGCCCCTAAAGTAGCAGAAGCTTCTTCTGACTGTGTACCAATCTCTTCAAGTAAAGGCACCACTTCACGTACCATCAAAGGGAACGTAATGAACATCGTTGCTAAGACCATACCGGGTACAGCATAGACAATTTTCATATTATGATCTTCCATGAAGGTGCCAAACGCTGTATTTGGACCAAAAATCAAAATAACCATTAGACCAACAATAATAGGAGATACCGCAAATGGTAGATCAATAAGTGCATTGATTACAGGTTTCAACCAGCGAGAGATCCAAGAACCTCTGACAATTTCTAAGGAAACATAAATGCCGACTATGGCATTAAGAATGGTTACAATCACTACGATAATTAAAGAAATTTTCATGGCATGCAAGGCTTCAGGTCGTACAAGAGCGTCGAAAAAAGCTTGCGGACCTTCTTCAAAAGCACCAAAGGTAATACCAAGAAAAGGTAACATAATAAGTAAGAAAATAACGAGAAACGAAATACTGATCAATACTTTTCTCATGCTAGGCGCCCCTTTCCACGTGTCAGTACATTGATGATCCAGAGAATAAGGACGGACAATGTAAGGAGCACGAGAGAGATAGCTGCTGCGCCTTCAGGATTAAAGTTCTGTGTTTCACCATATATATAGACCGACGCCACCATCGTTTTACCGGGCAAATTGCCTGATATAAGGGAGATGGCTCCAAATTCGGCAAGTGATCGAGAAAAGGCGAGCATGCTGCCGGCAATGATACCTGGGAAGATGGCTGGGAAAACGATTCTACAGAAAGTGTAAAATCTACCCGCGCCAAGCGTAAAGCTGGCTTGTTCTTCGGCTGGATCGATTTGTTCAAGCAAGGGTTGAACCGTTCGAATAACAAAAGGAAAGGTAACAAATACAAGGCCGATCACGATAGCAGTTTGATTATAAAGCAGCTTAATTCCCAAATGGTCGAGCCAGACACCTAGTGGACTTGAAGGTCCTAATAGGGTTAGGAACATTAAACCAGCTACTGAAGTCGGAAGCGAGAAGGGAAGATCAACCATGCTGTTTAAAATGCTTTTGCCGCGGAAGGTATAGCGGACGAGGACATATGCAATGATGGTACCTACAATCGCTTGAATGACGGTTGAGACAACGCTGAGCTTAATAGTTAGCAGAATGGACTTCCAGGCTAAAGGTCCTGTAACCTCTTTCCAAAATGGATCCCATCCTAAGGAAAATCCTTTCAAATAGATGGAACCTATTGGGATGACAAGAAGTACAATCAAATAGCCAATAAGCACAGATCGAACCGTAGCTTTAAACACCTTATTCCCCACATTACACCACCTAATTTTATTAATCATAGCTATTTACTCGGAATAATAAATTGACTATACCAACGATCGTTCTAATTTGTCAATACGCCTAACCTCATTTTTTATGCAAGAAAGATGAAATTTTTTTTAGCTAAATACATTCACAACGGATATTGCTTGATTTGCAAGACTATAATACGACTTTAGCACATGATTTTCCGATGTTAAAAGACTAGCTTATTAATGAAGGAATATTTCAGAATGAATAATCGTTGTCTGAAAGCAACCTATTTCTTAATGGAATAGTCTTTTAGTATGCAGAAAAAGTCATTGACGCAGTCAAAAACTGGTGATAGTATAGTAAACATATTAAAACCAAGTAAAAAGGTATGAATTATAAAATTAAATAAAAGAGTCGACCAGATGACTGGAGACTCCCATTCTTGCTTCGTATTTTGAGGCATGAATCGGGAGTCTTTTCCGTTTTCTAACGCCACTTTACTTTATGAGAAGAAAGAGGGATTCGCATGCTAGCTAATCGCACTTCATCATTAACTGAATCTAAGTTTTGGCAGCCTTGGGTCATACCGATCCTCATTTTGTTTCTCTGGCAAGTTCTTGGATTATCCGGGTGGTTATCTGAGCGCATTCTGCCTACGCCTTGGGAGGTTTTAACTGCCTTATACGGTGTAATTAAGGATGGATCTATTTTTGAATACGTAGCAGTGAGCACGAAGCGGGCTTTTCTTGGGTTCCTGATTGGAGGGAGCATTGCATTCGTCATTGGTTTGCTAAATGGGGTATTCCCAATAGCCGAACGATATATTGATTCTTCTGTCCAAATGGTTCGTACCATTCCCCACCTAGCGATGATTCCTCTTGTTATTATGTGGTTTGGTATCGGTGAGACATCAAAGCTGTTCCTCGTTTCATTGGGAGTTGCTTTCCCCATATACCTTAATACGTTTCACGGGATTCGATCCGTCGATCCAGGTTTAGTAGAAATGGGTAAAGTGTACGGCCTTAAAGGATTCGCGTTATTTGCGAAAGTGATTTTACCAGGGGCATTAGCGAACATTTTGCTTGGCATCCGATTTTCTTTAGGCATCATGTGGCTTAGTTTAATTGTAGCCGAAACGATTGCTGCGGATTCCGGAATTGGTTATATGGCAACGCATGCCAGAGAGTTTATGCAAATGGATGTTGTCGTGTTATGTGTGATCTTGTACGCCTTATTGGGGAAATTATCTGATTTAATTGCAAAGTATTTTGAAAATCGTTGGCTGAAATGGCATCACAACTACTTGAATAAAGCATAGAGAAGGAGGAAAAGTCATGAGCATTAAAAGCGGAGGCACTCAGCTGCACATCCGGAATGTAAACAAAGCATTTGGTCAAACACATGTGTTATCTGGAATTGATTTATCGATTAAACAGGGAGAATTTGTAGCAATAGTGGGTCGCAGTGGTTGTGGAAAAAGTACATTGCTTCGTTTAATTGCAGGACTCGATGAAGCTTCAAGCGGTGCCATCTTATTAGATGCTCAGGCGATCAATGGTATTCACGAAGATACGAGGGTACTGTTTCAGGAGCACCGTCTGCTGCCGTGGAAAAAGAATATCGATAACGTGCGGATCGGCGTTAAATCCGGCGACAAAGAAGTCGCGTTTAAAGCACTCCAGCAAGTTGGGCTTGAACATAAGCGGGATGATTGGCCTGCTGTTCTCTCCGGTGGTCAAAGGCAGCGAGTTGCTTTGGCAAGAGCGCTGGCCGGTAATCCGCGTCTGCTGCTTTTAGATGAACCGTTAGGCGCTTTGGATGCTTTAACTCGGATTGAAATGCAGCAGCTTATTGAGCAGCTATGGTTGGAGAAGCAATTCACGGTCCTGTTGGTCACGCATGATGTTAGTGAAGCTGTAGCGTTAGCTGACAGGGTCATCATTATCGAAGATGGGAAAATTGGGCTGGATTTAAAGATCTCACTTTCTCGACCTAGAGAACATGATAGTGGATTTGCTTACTATGAGAAGACCATTTTGGATAGGCTTCTTGTGAAGCAATCGTATGAGCAGGTAAGAATTGCGGCAGATGCATTCTCGATTTAACGAAAAGAAGAACGAAATTAAAGGGGGACTTAGGAATGACTCAATTTGATTTGCAGCTTCAAGCGGATGTACTAATTATTGGTGGAGGACCTTCTGGTGCATGGGCGGCCATAACAGCGGCGAAAGAAGGAGCGAAAGTCGTTCTTGTTGATAAAGGATATTGCGGAACAAGCGGTGCTACGGCACCATCTGGCACAGGCTTATGGTACGTGAATCCCAATGCGGATGAGCGTGAAGAAGCCATGAAGAGCAGGGAAGCGCTAGGCGGTTATTTAGCTGATCGCGGTTGGATGAAGAAAGTCCTAGACCAAACGTATACCAATACGAATCAAATTGCTGCATGGGGATATCCATTCCCGCTCGATGAAACTGGAACTTCGCATCGGAAGAGCTTGCAAGGGCCTGAATACATGAAGTTGATGCGCAAGCAAGTGCAGAAAGCAGGAGTCCGCATCCTGGACCACAGCCCGGCGCTAGAACTTCTAGCTGATGAGCATGGTGTAGCAGGGGCAACTGGGGTAAATAACCAAACGAAAGATACATGGCGTGTGGATGCGACCTCAGTCGTGATTGCAACGGGCGGATGTGCTTTCCTTAGTAAGGCTCTAGGGACGAATGTCTTGACAGGTGATGGGTACTTGCTCGCAGCTGAAGCGGGAGCTAACTTATCAGGCATGGAATTCTCCACTGCGTATTCCTTAGCGCCGGCCTTTTCTCCTGTAACGAAGTCTGCCTTCTACACGTGGGCAACATTTTACTATGAAGATGGCAGTGTAATAGAAGGCGCGGGCTCGCAAAAGGGGCGTTCAGTGATTGCTCGAACGCTGCTGACTCAGCAAGTTTTCGCCAGAATCGATAAGGCTGATGATATCATCAAAAAAGCGATGCGTCAGGCGCAGCCTAACTTCTTTCTATCATTCGATCGCCTGGGTATTGACCCGTTCACACAAAAGTTTCCTGTCACCCTGCGGTTTGAAGGGACGGTAAGAGGCACAGGCGGTATCCATATCATTGACGAAACGTGTGCGACGGAAGTGCCTGGTCTTTATGCAGCAGGAGATGCAGCGACAAGAGAGCTAATCTGCGGTGGATTTACCGGCGGTGGAAGTCACAACGCAGCTTGGGCTATGTCCTCAGGGTATTTCTCAGGTGAAGCATCGGCTAAATATGCGCTAAAACTGGGTGCTGGAGCTTCAAATAGGAAGGCTAAAGGATTGTCCGAGGCAACAGGTGTACCCAAACAAGCAACGACAAGATCAGATGCTCCTGATACGCAAGAAATTATCAAAGCAGTTCAAGCCGAAGTATTCCCGTATGACCGCAATTGGTTCCGTACAGGTGAAGGCTTGCAAGATTCGCTGGGACGCTTGAATCATCTCTGGCAAGAGCTGAAGCAAGGCATTCAAGCAAGTGATGGGAATGTTGTTCGAGTCCGTGAAGCAGCTGCTATGACGGCAACAGCCAGATGGATGTACACCAGTGGTTTGGAACGAAAGGAAACGCGTGGTATGCATCGCCGGGAGGATTTCCCTCGAGTTGATCAAGATCAGCAATATCGCATCATCAGCGGTGGTTTGGATACAACATGGGCTAAGCCTTTGATTGATCAATCCGTTTCAAGCGTCAAAAAGGAGGCTGTTGTGTAATGATTGAACTGCTCAGTAAGGATCGCTGCATTAGCTGCAATCAGTGTGTATCCGTATGCCCAACGAATGTATTCGAATCCGTAGTTGGAGATATTCCGGTCATCGCCAGACAATCGGACTGCCAAAGCTGCTTCATGTGCGAGCTATACTGCCCAACGGATGCTCTTTACGTATCTCCGGTAGCGGAACAAACTATTGCAGTCGACGAAGGGGAGTTAGTTCAAGAAGGTTTATTAGGAAGCTACAAAGAGAACATAGGCTGGGGGAAAGGCAGAGAATCGACAGCCTCCTCAGACGGTTCATATATCATCTTTCAACGTATGCGGGCATCGCATTAATTCGTTCATTATCCATTTCACATAACTATCAGGGGGTCCAAAGACATATGACACAGAGATCATTGAAAGTGCTCAGTATTGCTCTTATTTTAACTTTATTTACAGTATTCTTAGCGGCTTGCGGTACAAAATCGACGAAAACAACGGCTCCAGCAACCACCACTACGATAGCATCAGATGCAAAAATTACACTGCCTGAAACACTTCGTATCGGTTTTATTTCGGCGAATAATAATAAGACCATCACAGGACCGGAAGGCTGGGCGCAATCCAAAGGTTACTTGGAAAGTGAACTCAAGAAATACGGCGTTAAGGAGTTCAAATATTTCAACTTCCCGAATGGTCCTAACTTGAACGAGGCGATTACCGCGGGAACATTGGATGTTGGGATTTATGGGGATACTCCCGCAATTAATGGGAAAGCTGCAGGTCTGAAGACTCGTTTGATTAACCAAACGCAATTCAAGATGAATGCTTGGCTGGTAGCTAAAGCAGACGGTCCGAAGACGCTCTCTGAGCTCAAAGGTAAAAAGGTAGCTACTTCCCAGGGCTCCTATATGAGCCGATATTTAACTAGCTTGCTTAAGGAGCAAGGGCTTGATAAAGATGTGAAGATCCTGCATTTATTACCTGCTGATGGCGAAGCTGCATTATCCCGCGGTGACATTGCAGCCTATGGCTATCCAACTGGATTCGGGCCTTTACTTCTGAAAAAAGGATATGTTGCCATTGATGAAGCGGCCAACCATCCGGTTCTACAAGGCTCAAGTCTAACCGTAGTTACGGAAGATTATTTGGCTAAGAACCCTCAATTTCCTAAACTCTGGAACGATCTTCGCACGAAAGCAGTAAAGGAAATTCGTGAGAACAGTGAAGAGTTTTTCAAATTCTATGCGGAAGCATCCGGCTATCCAGTGGACGTTGTGAAAGCATCCTTCAAAATCGATCAGTGGCCCGTTGAATCAAGCACACCGGATGGGTTAAAGCTAATAGAAGAAACGAAGAAATTTCTTGTGGAGCAAGGATTAGCGAAGAAAGATTTTGTTATAACGGACTGGTTAGTGAAATAGGATTGACCAAGGGGGGATGAGGGTGAAAGAAGTTCCAATTTCCTATGTAAAGGCTAATCAAACGGGTATTGTTGTCTTTGTCCTACTGGCATTTGCGTTTCAATGGACTTGGCTAGTTGGCTTGCTTTGGGTGATTCAGTTGCTTGGCTTTGTAGGTGGTGGGAAATGGAATCTGTTCGTTGTAGTGTCTAAACAGTTTCTATCTCGAATCGGTACAGAAACACAAGCCGCAGAGTTGACAAGGTTTAACAATGCTTTGGCTGTATTATTCCTTACTTTATCACTTGCTTCTTTTACCATCGGTTGGAGTATGGTGGGGTATATCTTCACTGGCTTTTTACTCTTAGCTGCAGGCGCAGCCTTGTTGGGCTATTGCATCGGATGTACGATTTATTATCAGTATAAGCAATTCATCGTCAGACGGCGAGTGAAGCGCGGTTAATGAAAGCTAAATATGGAAAGACTCTCACTAGAGTAAGGTGGGAGTCTTTTCTATCCACATAATGAAGTCAAAAAATCTAATTAGGGCAAATGATAATTGCCGGAAATATGTAAAAAATAGGATTGACACCTCTATTAGGTGATGCTAATATTGGTTTATACCTAATCCACACTAAACTTATCGGAATTATATGCAAATGCGAAAGGGAGTTAACATCATGGAGCATGCTATCACAATTCAAAGCGACGACGTCGAATTGGCCGCAACGTTGCATTACCCGACAAATCAATCAGGAGCCGCGCAAGTTGATTGTCAACGTTGGCCGCTTATTATCATCTGTCATGGCTTTATTGGCAGCCGGATAGGGGTGGATCGGCTATTTGTGAAAGCAGCTCGTGAGTTTAGCTCGCAAGGATACCTGGTTCTCCGTTTCGATTACGGTGGTTGCGGTGAGAGCACTGGCGACTATGGAGCCGGCGGGCTGGATGTTCTGATTGAACAAACGCGAAGTGTCATTGATTATGCCTCAACTATTGATTGTGTAGATCTTAGTCGTGTGATCTTGGTGGGTCATAGCTTAGGCGGTGCGGCTGCAGTTTTAACGGCTGCGAGAGATAATCGTGTGAAAACACTCGTGCTATGGTCAGCTGTCGCTCATCCACACAATGATATTGTAAGAATTGTAAGCAAATCTGAATACGAGAAACTTCCTATAGGTGGAGCGATCGATCATCATGGCTATGTATTGACAAGTCAATTTTTTGATTCTTTATCCCAGCATCAACCGTTTGAACAACTGCGTAAATTTAACGGCGATGTCCTCGTTATTCACGGTACTGCGGACGATACAATACCAGTCGATTATGCGCCATTATACCAGAAGATGTTCTGGATGCGATCAGAGGGGCAATGCGAACTCGAGCTTGTTTATCAAGCAGATCATACTTATTCAACAACAGGTTCTGCGAAAGAACTTTTTGAGAAAACAGGGAACTGGTTAACCTTTATTCAAAAGCAGAAAAAAGATTGGAACGATTGGACAATTTAATGGAAGCGGAGGCAATAGAATGGCGAAACCACTAGAGTTAGACGATGTTTGGGTGGATAGAATTAAACAAATGTTAAACGGGTTGGAATACGGTTCCGTTCAAATCGTCGTACACGATGGTAAAATTGCTCAAATCGATAAAACAGAGAGAAAACGATTCGACGCGTCATCTCAACCGCAATCCCAACTGCAAGCAGTAAAATCAGTCAAACAAACGAGTAAAGGTTAGCATAAAGCGGTTAAGTATAAAAGTGGTCTACAAGCCCTCTTTCTTCGGA
Source organism: Paenibacillus sp. V4I9 (assembly GCF_030817295.1). NCBI lineage: Bacteria > Bacillati > Bacillota > Bacilli > Caryophanales > Paenibacillaceae > Paenibacillus > Paenibacillus sp. V4I9. Next base: position 3,775,559 of record NZ_JAUSZE010000001.1, on the reverse strand, counting down.
AAGGGGGCTGTTTTCATGTAGCGGAAGCCGTATAATGAGGAAGAACAGGCGTAACATTTTGGAGTGAAATGGAAAGTTAATGGAGGGACCTTATGCAGAAGCAGCATTTTATATGGAAAGACTCTCAGCAGATTAATAACTATGTATATGAATGGCTGCCTGATGAGACCAGTGAAATAAAAGCGGTTGTGCAAATCGCACATGGCATGTCCGAGACGGCCGTTAGGTATGAGAGGCTAGCTGCTTTATTAACGAGCCAAGGTTATGCTGTCTATGCAAACGATCATTTGGGGCATGGACGAACAGCAGGATCACCTGAAGCCGTAGGTAAATTTGGCAAAGACTGCTTTCATGGCATGGTTAAAAATATGGGGGAGATCACTAGTGAGATCCGTAAAAGGTATCCAAGTCATATTCCATTATTTATGATGGGCCATAGTATGGGCTCATTCTTAACGCAGCACTACATGGTATCGTACCTAACAAAGCATCCGGACTACGTTCAAGGAATTATTTTGTCAGGCTCCAATGGCAAACAGGGTGCAGCTCTACAAGCAGCAATCGCTATTGCTGCAGCAGAAGCAGCTATTCGTGGAGATCATCACCGGAGTAAGCTTGTTACGTCTCTTTCATTTGGAGCATTTAATAAAAGATTTGCACCGAACCGAACGCCATTCGACTGGTTGAGTAATGATGCAAGTGAAGTTGATAAGTATGTAGACGATCCTTATTGCGGCGTTACGTTTACATCGGGTTATTTCAGAGATTTCTTTAGAGCACTTAAGGAGATTCATCAAGCTAATCATGTGAACCAAATCCGTAAAGATTTGCCTTTATACGTATTCGCAGGTGAAGATGATCCAGTTGGTGGAGGTAAAGGGATACGCAGCTTGCTCAGCATGTACGAGGAACTTGGGCTTAAAAACGTTAGCAGCAAGCTTTATCCCCGCGGCAGACATGAAATGTTGAATGAAGTGAATCGGGATGAAGTCATGGATGACATTGCAGCATGGCTGAATGAGCAGGTTGCGTCTAGGGGTTAAAATAACGAAGTGACTAAAAGATAGAAGGCTGCTCCTACTGTAGAGAAATCTATAAGTGAGGGGCAGCTTTTGCTTTTTAAGTGAATAAGAGGAGTGACTTATGCGTTTCGCTGAAGCTGCAGGCGAATGCCTTCACGATCGATTTGAATCCAGTATTCTACGATACGTTCGTTTTCGATGCGATACACGGCGCTGGCGATCTCAATAATGGTTTGACCAGTTGGCGGAAAGCCGTCGACTTCTCCAATGTGAGTGCCAGTCTGTTTCCAGCGTACGTAAACACGATCTTCCTGTGCAATTAGTTCTTGTACTTCCAGGTGGAAATCACCGTAGGCTGCGATCATTTCCCTAACGTGGTCAGCATAATTGGCTGGTGTTCGGCAAACGGTGGTTTCGTTTTCTGCGGTCATTTGATGAGCAAGCACCTGCTCGGCCATGTAGAGAGTAGCTGTATCCGGCGCAAGACCGGAGCGAACTTTTTCGAAAAATTGGCGTACAATTTCTGATGGTAATGTAGTCATAGGGCACCTCTTCACAAAATTGATTCTACCCATATTGTACATGAAAACGAAACCTCGCTGGTCCATTTCAGAGAGATTTTTGCTTTTTTTATGTCGCTATGGTGCTTGGTATTCTACAATTATTCGGTATCTGGAAACATAAATTTAAGAGCGAGGACCTCTGGAAATGGTGATGCGGAAATTCTAGGATAGAAAAAACAGCCTGGTTGCAGATCTTTTAATGATCTGTAATCAGGCTGTTTTCGTTGCTGTTACTGGAGTAAACGGCGGAATTCCTCGGTCAGCAGCGGCACGACTTCGAACAGATCGCCGACGATGCCATAGTCGGCGACTTTAAAGATCGGCGCCTCAGCATCCTTGTTAATCGCGATGATGACGCGCGAAGAGCTCATCCCGGCAAGATGCTGGATGGCGCCGCTAATGCCGCACGCGATGTAGATCTCCGGCGTCACGACCTTGCCGGTCTGGCCGATTTGCATCGCGTACTCGCAGTAGCCCGCGTCGCAGGCTCCGCGGGAAGCCCCGACAGCGCCGCCCAAGACGGCAGCCAGCTCTTCGAGCGGCTGGAAGCCATCGGCGCTGCGCACGCCCCGTCCGCCGGAGACAACGATCTTGGCTTCTGCCAAGTCGATGGTGCCGGACGTTTTCTTGACGACCTCCCTAATGATGCTGCGCAGGGAGGGAGCGGGGTAAGCAACATCGATGACCTCAGCTTGACGCGATGCGTCAGGCTCGGAGGCTGCGATGTTGTTCGGTCTTATCGTAACGACCCATGTGCCATCCGGGTCGGTAAACGCTTTCTTTTCGACGGCTTTGCCTGCGTAAAGCGGTCGAGTGAACTGCACGCTATCTCCGCTGCGCGAGATAGCCGTAACGTCAGAGAGCTGGCCTGCTGCGAGCTTCGCCGCGGCCAGCGGTGCGAGATCTCGGCCAACTGCCGTGTGGCCGAAGTAGAGCGCGCCTGGCTGGGCGGTATCCGTGACAGCCAGCAAAGCGCTCAAATAGGCTTCCGAGCTGTAGCTCTCCAGCTGGTTGTCTTCGACGACATAGATGGTGTCTGCGCCATAAGCCGCAAGCTCACCAGCAAGCGCTTTGCTTCCTGCGCCGCCAATCAATACTGCGGCGATAGCATCGCCATCAGCTGCGGAAAGCTGCGCTGCGCGTAATGCTTCAAAAGATACTTGCCGCAGCTTGCCACCGCGTGCTTCTGCAACAACGAGAAATGTTTTGCTCATAAATGTAGCCTCCCCTTTATTTAGATCACTTTGGATTCGCTGCGTAATGCTTGCACGAGTTCAGTAACTTGCTGTGGAAGGTCGCCCTTTAGAATGCGGCCTGCCTTACGCTCAGGTGGCAAGGTCAACTCCGTGCGTTCTGTTTTAGCGACTGCAAAATCAGCGCCCTCAATATCATCAAGCGATAAGTGCTGGAACGGTTTTTTCTTTGCCTTCATAATCCCAGGAAGTGAAGGATAGCGTGGCTCGTTCAAGCCTTGCTGTGCTGTGAACAGAGCAGGGAGAGGCACCTCGATCACTTCGATATCGCCTTCTGCATCGCGGTGAGCAACCGCTTTTCCTCCGGTAATTTCCAGCTTCGTAATAGAGGCAACATGAGGTAAGCCTAGGAGGGAAGAAAGTCGGATAGCGACTTGCCCAGCCCCATTGTCGACGGAGAAATTACCGCCTAATAGTAGATCGACGGACTGTCCACGCAAATAGTTGGCCAAAATTTCAGCCACTTCGAACTCATCTCCCTTAATGCGCTCATCGGAGATAAGAACGGCTTCATCAGCCCCCATCGCCAGAGCAGTACGTAGAGCTTCAGCGGTACGTTCGGGACCAACGGAGAGGAGGGTGACCTTGCCACCCAGCTCATCTCGAATTTGAATCGCTTGTTCAACCGCATATTCATCGTAAGGATTGATGACGAATTTCACGCCTTCCTCTTGAACGGCCCCGTTATGCAGGACGATTTTTTCCTCCGTATCAAACGTTTGCTTCAACAATACAAAAATATCCATAGTCAAGCTCCTTCCTGAATATACATGTTATACAGACCTTAAGACTCGATGCCTTTCATGAAAAAATCAATGGTAGGCCCAACTTGAGCGGTTAAGGAATACTTCTGCCCGGATATGAGCCAAGAAGTAACGACTTCATCCATGCCGCCAAAAATGAGAAGCCTCACAAGCTTCACTTCAAAATCTGGACGGAAACTGCCGTCTTTCTTTCCTTTTTCTAATATATTTTCAATGAGGATAATATATCTCTTTAGTGCAAGGCCAATCTCTTTGCGAAGCTCGAGATCACTCTGTCTGAGCTCGATTTGGGTGAGGTAAGCAAGATGAATATTCCCTTCCAGTACACTGAAATGAATCTCACATACTTTGTGCAGCGCTTCTCTAGCTGTCATTTGGTCATTCAGCCCATTATTGAGCTTCTCTACAAGCTCGCCTAATTTCTCCTGAAACAGGCTGGTCAAAATATCCTCCTTCTTCTTGAAATAAAGATAGATGGTGCCATCGGCCACGCCAGCTTCCTTGGCGATTCGGGATACTTGGGATTTGTGAAAGCCGTGCTCAGCAAATACTTTCAGAGCGCCTTCGAGTATTGCGTAATACTTGTCTGGTTTTTTGCCACTTGTCAAGGAGATCACCTCGGTGTTAGAATACAAATATCAGTGAATGAATACTCATTCATTTTCGTAATTTCATCATAAAATACGCAGTACGCCTTGTCAACGACTTATTCAGCTTATTAAAGCAAGTAGGAAGGTTTGCCGGCTTACACTTCACAATGAAGCAGTTTTCAACTCTGGAAATAGGGTCAAATGGAACTTGCTTTTTTACGATATTTGAATGTAAGCGGTTACTTTATTTGGCATGTGGGGATCCGAGTTCAGTAGAAAGTGGGGCGATGTTATGGCTCATTATTGTTGGATTCGAGCAGGATCTTGGCTAGCTTGGAATAAATAAGAGTCCATAAAGACTCCTATATCTGTAGAAGGCAATGAAAATGAGGAAATAGCTGTCTCTAGAGGCTCTTATTTATAAGGTTTTTGATCAAAATGGTGTGATTCAAGTGGAATAAGAGTCCCTAGAGACTCCTATATCCTTAGAAGGCGATGAAAATGAGGAAATAGCAGTCTCTAAAGGCTCTTATTTATCTGGATTCAAGCAAGATGGAGTGATTCATGTGGAATAAGAGTCCCCAAAGACTCCTATATCTGTAGAAGTCATAGAAAATGTGGAAATAGCAGTCTCTAAAGGCTCTTATTTACTTGAATTTCGAGCAACAAGGTGTGATTCGCTCGATTCTTATTATCTGGTAATCGCTCAAAACAATCGAGTTTTCGTCGATTTTGAATGGATAAGAAAGGGGACTTACTAAGGGAACTTGCTAAGCCCATTCATACGAAATCTTACGAAAACGCAGAACATGCTTATGAAGAAAGTTTTGCTAAAGCAAAACTCTAGGGAGGGTCCTCAATGACCGGTTCACTCATTCAGTTTCTATTATTTCTGGCGGTTACGGGGTTTGCAGTGTATTTGTTTGTACGTGTTGTATATCACCGATATTTGTACATTAGGCTTGGCAAGTCTGTGAATTTGAAAAAGGAAGCGAAAGCAAGGTTGAAGGAGTTTGCGATTCAGGTATTTGGCCAGACCAAGCTGTTGAAGGATAAGAAAAGTGGCATTATGCACATTGTCATCTTTTATGGATTCATTATTTTGCAGCTTGGGGCGCTCGATCTCATTCTGAAGGGATTAATTGGCCATGGGTTACCAATACCAGGTTACGATTATTTTACATTGATGCAGGAAGTGACGGTAGCGCTGATTCTTCTGGCCATGGGATATGCGACTTATCGACGTTATGTAGAAAAGCTAAAAAGGCTGAAACGCGGTTGGAAGCCTAGTGTCGTTATATTCTTCATTTTTTTCTTGATGCTATCTGTCGTCGTCAGCGGTGGGTTTGAACGGGTAAAGGAAGGGATGGAAACATCCGCATTTGCACCTATTTCATCTCTGTTCGCAGCATCATTTAGCAGTATGTCGCATACAGCGGCTACGGTTGGTTTCTATATAAGCTGGTGGATGCATTTGCTGATCCTACTCTCATTTCTGATCTATGTGCCGCAGTCGAAGCATTTTCACATTATTACAGCACCTATCAATATCTTGCTGCGTCGTACAGAGCCTGTCGGTAAATTGGCTTCTCTGGATTTGGAGGATGAAGAGGCTGAGTCGTTCGGTGTAGGTAAAATCGAGGATTTCACGCAGAAGCAGATGCTTGATTTCTACTCCTGTGTAGAATGCGGGCGCTGCACGAATGTTTGTCCCGCGAATACAACTGGAAAGATGCTATCGCCGATGCATTTGATTACGAAGCTTCGTGATCATTTGACGGAAAAAGGCGCAGCCATCACCTCCAAATCACCATGGGTGCCAGCTTTTGCTTTCGCTAGTCCAAGTACCCATAACCCGCTTGAAGTTGAGCTCATTGGCGGCGTTATAACGGAAGAAGAGCTATGGGCTTGTACAACCTGCCGTAATTGTGAGGATCAATGTCCTGTAGGAAATGAGCATGTGGATAAGATCATCGATCTGCGCCGACATCTTGTCCTGACACAAGGCAGTATGCCTCATGATGGCAGGCGGGCTTTACAAAACATCGAGAGACAAGGAAACCCTTGGGGTATTAGCCGGAATGATCGCGTGAAATGGGTCAAAGAAGTAGATCCGGATGATGAACTCGGCGTGCGTACGGTGAAGGAAAATCCGGAATTTGAGTACTTGTTTTTCTTGGGTTCCATGGGTGCTTACGATAATCGCAGCCGCAAGATCACGCATTCTTTTGTGAAATTGATGAAGGAAGCTGGTGTCTCCTTTGCCATTTTGGGCAATGAGGAGAAGAATTCCGGGGACACACCTCGCCGGATGGGCAATGAATTTCTATTCCAACAGCTGTGTGCGGACAATATTGCGACTTTTCAAAAGTATAAGGTTCAGAAAATCGTAACGACGTGCCCGCATACGTATCATACATTCAAAAATGAATATCCCGAATTTGGCCTTAAGGCAGACGTTTTCCATCACACCGAGCTGTTGGATCTGTGGGTGAAAGTGGGGCGTCTTAAGCCGCAACATGAAGTTAGAGAGCGTATTACGTACCACGATTCTTGCTATCTAGGCCGCTACAACGAAGTGTATGAGGAGCCGCGCAATGTACTGCGAGCAATTCCAGGGGTTGAGTTGGTTGAGCAAGACCGTTCTCGCGAGAACAGTATGTGCTGCGGTGCCGGAGGCGGCATGATGTGGATGGAAGAAACCGCAGGTACACGCGTTAATGTAGCGCGCACGGAACAGCTTTTAAGTGTGAAGCCCACCGTTATCAGTTCTGCCTGTCCTTATTGCTTAACGATGGTGGAGGATGGAACGAAGCTTAAGGAGGCCTGGGAACAGGTTAAAGCGCGAGATATCGCTGAAATTCTTGCCTTGTCTGTGTTTGGAACGCCTTAGGATAAACGACTTCCGTCGCCCTAAGGGCGAGCGTTTTTGTCAAGGTTGATGCGAAAACTGAAAAAATCATGTAGGAGGAAATTTCCATATGACAAAGATTCGTACAGCGGCCGTTATCGGCTCCGGTGTGATGGGCTCCGGTATCGCTGCCCATTTGGCAAATGTAGGTATTCCCGTGTTACTGCTCGATATGGTGCCTTCCCAGCTGCAGCCGCAAGAAGAAGCTGCCGGCCTTACGTTAGATCATCCGAAGGTGCGGAATCGATTTGCTCTTAATGCGATGGATAAGCTCAAGAAGACGAACCCAGCTCCCCTATATAGTGAAGCTTTCGCTGAACGTATTACACCCGGCAATCTGGAGGATGACTTAGCGAAGCTTGGAAGCGTGGATTGGATTATTGAAGTTATTGTGGAAAATTTGCAAGCGAAGAAGCAGCTCATCAGCCGTATTGAAACCGTTTGGAAGTCGGGAACGATTGTTTCCTCGAATACATCGGGCATTTCAATCAATGCCATGGTCCAAAGCGCTAGCCCTGAGTTTAAAAAGCATTTCCTAGGCACTCATTTTTTTAATCCGCCTCGCTATATGAAATTATTGGAAGTGATTCCAAATGAACAGACAGATCCTGCAATTGTTGCTTTTATGACCGATTTTTGTGAGAAAAAGCTTGGAAAAGGTGTTGTTCAAGCGAAAGATACGCCGAATTTTATCGGCAATCGCATTGGTACTTATGGGCTATTGGTTACTTTGCGTGAAATGCTTGCAAATGGATATACCGTCGAAGAAGTGGATGCTGTAACCGGCCCGGCAATGGGCCGCCCTAAGAGCGCGACGTTCCGTACGTTGGACTTGGTGGGTCTGGATACATTCGTCCATGTGGCTAATAACGTGTTTGATCTTGTGACTGACCCTGCGGAGAAGGAAGTTTTCAATACACCGGCCATCTTAAGAACGATGGTAGAAAAAGGCTGGATCGGAGAGAAGCAGGGCCAAGGGTTCTATAAAAAAGTGAAGTCCGAAGCTGGCAAAGAAATTCAATCCCTAGATTTAAACACCATGGAATATTCGGCAAGCCGCAAAATCAGTTCAGGCTCTTTGGAAGCTTCGAAGCAGGCCAGAGGTACGGTAGGGAAGTTAAAGGCTTTGCTCGGAGCCAAAGATCGCTATTCAGATTTAGCGTGGAACATTTTGAAGCCAGTGCTCCTCTATTCCGCTGAAAAATTAGATGAGATTGCAGATTCAATCGTCGAGATTGATAATGCGCTCAAATGGGGCTTTAACTGGGATCTCGGTCCTTTCGAAACGTGGGATGCCATTGGACTGAAACGTTCTGTGGAACGAATGGAAGCGGAAGGGAGTAAGGTACCTGAATGGGTAAAAGATTGGATTGCATCGGGTCATGACAGCTTTTATGAGAACAGGGAAGGCCAAAGTTTTTACTATCTGAAAAATGAGTTTCGCGGCGTTGAAACAAGGCCAGAACTCATTTCACTTGCATCTTTAAAACAGCAAAATAAAGTCATCCGTTCCAATAGCGGCGCGAGCTTGATAGACATTGGAGACGGGGTTGCTTGCTTAGAGTTTCACTCGCCAAACAATGCCATTGGAGCCGATATTCTCACGATGATTCAGCAAAGCGTGGACGAAGTACGCAGCAACTATCGCGGAATGGTTGTCGCTAACGAAGGCAAAAACTTCTGTGTCGGCGCCAATGTGATGCTGTTGTTAATGGAAGCGCAGGATGGCGAGTGGGATGAAGTAGACGGCATCATTCGTTTATTCCAAAACTCCATGCTGAAGCTCAAAAGGCTGGAAAAGCCAGTTGTTGCTGCGCCGCATAAGATGACGCTTGGTGGCGGAGTTGAGGCTTGTATGCCGGCAGATCAAATTATTTTCTCGGCAGAAACGTATTATGGACTCGTTGAGGTGGGAGTTGGCTTAATTCCAGCCGGTGGCGGATGTAAAGAGTTAGCACTTCTGGCAAGTCAACAGGTTCGTGACCCGGAAGTCGATCTTCAGCCGTGGATCAATGCGATTTTTGAAACGGTGGCCATGGCAAAGGTGTCGACGAGCGGGCATGATACGAAACGACTTGGCTATATGCGTGCTGGGGATACGGTCGTTGTGCATCCGGATCATCGTATTTATGAAGCGAAGCAAGCGGTTCTTCGCATGGAAGCAGCGGGATATACTCCTCCTGTGCAAGAGAAAATCCGCGTCGTTGGCGAGAATGGCAAAGCGGTGATGCAAATTGCTGCCTATACGATGCGTCAAGGCGGATATATCAGCGAGCACGATCAATTGATTGCGAATAAGCTTGCGCACGTGCTTGCAGGAGGTAATGTGCCAGCAGGAACGTTAGTCACAGAGCAGTATATGCTTGATTTAGAGCGTGAAGCTTTCCTTAGTCTTTGTGGAGAGCTGAAAACACAGCAGCGCATGCAATACATGCTTTCCAAAGGGAAAGCATTGCGGAACTAAGGGAGAAGACCTTGCGATTCTAATTAGAAAGCCCCGAATGGTGTATGCCTATTACTCATAATGAGGTGAAATCGATGAAAGAAGCAGTCATTGTATCGATAACGCGCACGGCAGTCGGTCGCGCGAAGAAAGGCAGCTTCGCTCAAACCAGAGCGGAGGACCTGGGTAAAGCCGTATTAGAAGAAGCGGTGCGGCGTGCTCCTGGACTCGACAAAGGTGATGTCGAGGACATCATCATCGGGTGCGCGATGCCCGAAGGCGAGCAAGGGCTGAACTTCGCCCGCACGATGTCGTTGTATGCGGGCTTCCCTGTGACCGTGCCGGCGATCACGGTCAATCGCTTTTGCTCCTCCGGGCTGCAAGCCATCGCTTATGCGGCGGAGCGCATTATGCTTGGCCACGCGGAGGTGATTGTCGCCGGAGGCGTTGAGAGCATGAGCCACGTCCCGATGACGGGCTTCAAGCTCTCGCCGCATCCGGGGCTGGTTGAGAGCATGCCCGAGGTGTACATGGGCATGGGCCACACGGCCGAAGAAGTCGCGCAGCGCTTCGGCATCTCGCGCGAAGCGCAGGATGGCTTCGCAACGCGGAGCCATCAGAAAGCGGCTGCCGCGATTGCAGCCGGCAAGTTCGTAGACGAGATCGTGAAAGTAGAGACGAGCGTGAAGGGCGTTGACGAACGCGGTAAAGCGTTCGAGCGGAAGTTCGTGTTTGCCATGGATGAGGGCGTTCGCCCAGATACATCCGTGGAAAGGCTTGCCAAGCTGAAGCCTGCGTTCAGCTTGGGTGGATCTGTGACGGCGGGCAACGCGTCACAGACGTCGGACGGCGCAGCGGCGGCCGTGCTGATGAGCCGCGAGCGCGCGGAAGCGCTCGGGCTGAAGCCGCTGGCGACATTCAAGGCTTTCGCGCTTTCCGGCGTGGAGCCGGAAATTATGGGCGTCGGGCCTGTGAAGGCGATTCCGAAGGCTTTGCAGATGGCAGGTATCACGCAAGACCAAGTGAAACTGTTTGAAATCAACGAAGCGTTCGCTTCGCAATGTGTCCATATTATTCGCGAGCTAGGTTTGAATGAAGATTTGGTGAATGTGAACGGTGGCGCCATCGCCCTCGGGCATCCGCTCGGGTGTACTGGCGCGAAGCTGACAACGAGCTTAATTCATGAGCTGCAGCGTCGTGGCGGCGGCTATGGTGTAGTGTCCATGTGTATCGGCGGCGGGATGGGAGCCGCCGGAGTATTTGAAGTGCACCCCGTTTAATTGAAGCAGATAAATGGAAAAAGAACGGATTCATGAGAGTCTATCTAGGCCCTCATGAATCCTAATATTTACCCTTGTACAATTAATTTAGAGGAGAGATGAACCATGGCGGAGAAAGTCGTAGGCGGTAGTTTTGTTATTTCAGATACGGATTTTCATGATATTGTGACACCGGAGGATTTTACCGAAGAACATCGCATGATTGCGGAAACAACGCGTGATTTCGTAACGGGGGAAGTCATGCCGAATGATGAGCATTTGGAAAAACTCGATTATGATTTAACGGTAAAACTGATGCGCAGCGCGGGTGATCTCGGATTACTTGGCTCTGATGTACCTGAGATTTATGGCGGACTAGGGTTGGATAAAGTAAGTTCCACTGTGATTAGTGAAAATCTCGCCCGTGCTTCATCCTTTGCTTTGTCCATTGGGGCGCATGTCGGGATTGGCACGCTGCCGATTGTATTTTTTGGAACAACTGAACAGAAGAAGAAGTATTTACCCGACCTTGCGACAGGCGCGAAAATCGCGGCCTACTGTTTAACGGAACCAACATCCGGCTCGGATGCTTTGGGGGCAAAAACGACAGCTCGTTTGTCTGACGATGGAAAATACTACCTCTTAAACGGCTCCAAATTGTATATCACAAATGCCGGATTTGCTGATATTTTCATCGTTTATGCGAAAATCAATGGAACTGATTTCACAGCCTTTATCGTGGAGAAAGGTGATCCTGGCTTTACGATGGGACCGGAAGAGAAGAAGATGGGGATCAAAGGCTCGTCGACGCGTCCGCTTTATTTTGAAGATGTCCGTGTGCCGGTCGAGAATTTATTGGGTGAAATCGGTAAAGGGCACTTGATTGCTTTTAACATTCTAAATATTGGCCGTTACAAATTGGCTACCGGTTGTCTGGGTGCTTCCAAGGAGACGATTGAGTTAGCTTCGAAATATGCGAATACCCGCCAACAGTTTAATACGCCTATCTCACGTTTTCCATTGATTGGTAAAAAGCTGGCGGAAATGAATATTCAAACGTATATGCTGGAGAGCATGGTGTATAGAACGACTGGATTGTTCGATACCATTCTCAAAGATATTGACCATACGAGCCCTGATGCCGGTAAACATTCATCGAAAGGGATTTCCGAGTACGCGCTGGAATGCTCCATTAATAAGGTGTTCGCGTCTGAAGTGTTGGATTTTGTAGCGGATGAGGGTTTGCAAATTCATGGCGGTTACGGCTTTATCCAGGAGTACAAAGTGGAGCGTATTTACCGGGATTCACGGATTAACCGAATTTTTGAAGGAACGAATGAAATCAATCGCCTGCTCATTCCAGGTACTTTAGTGAAGAAAGCGATGAAAGGCGAACTGCCTTTGCTGCAAAAAGCTCAAGCGCTGCAAGCGGAACTGCTCTCTATCGTTCCAGGCCAAACGTTCGAAGGAACGCTAGCCGAAGAGGTGCATCTGGTTTCGATGGCAAAGAAGGTATTTCTTATGGTTGGTGGGCTTGCGGTACAGAAGTATGGTATGGCGCTAGAAAAAAATCAGGAGGTTTTAAGTAATTTAGCCGACATCATGATCCAAATTTTCGCTGCTGAAAGCGGTCTTCTTCGTACACAAAAGCTGATTGAAAAAGCAGGGGAAGAAAAGGCGAAGAATGCGATCCAAATCACGACGGTTTTTGTTCATGAAGCATTTGACAAAATTGAGGCATATGCGAAGGAAGCGCTCAGTACGATGGAAGAAGGAGATGTTCTTCGGACTCAATTGTCTATTTTGAAAAAGCTGTCCAGACGCAGCAGTGTGAATACGGTTGGTTTGAAGCGCGACATCGCCGCACGTGTTATTCAGGGTGAGAAATTCATCGTATAGTCATCGATGTCAAGAACCTGAAGGGGATGGTTTTGTATGAATGAGGCAAAGCCTTGGCTGCGCCATTATCCGTCTGAAGTGGCGCCGACTTACGAGTACCCGAAGCATAATCTTGCACGTTTGTTGGTAGATTCCGCACATAAGTTTCCGGACCGACCTGCCTTGTATTTCTTGGGGAAAACGCTGCGTTATCGGGAGGTATTGGAAACGTCCTATCGTTTTGCCAATGCTTTAAAAGAGCTGGGTGTCAGCCCGGGGGATCGGGTGTCGATTATGCTGCCGAATTGTCCTTCGGCCATCATTGCCTACTTCGGAACCCTGATGATGGGCGGGATCGTCGTCATGACGAATCCGCTCTACGTGGAGCGAGAGCTGGTCCACCAGCTCTCAGATTCCGGAGCAACCGTTATTGTGACGTTGGATTTGCTGTTTGATCGAGTGCAAAAGGCGAAAGCGAAAACACCGATTCGACATGTTATTGTGACTTCAATTAAGGACTATTTGCCCTTTCCCAAAAATGTCTTATATCCGATTAAAATGAAAAAAGATGGTGCAAACCTTGCTGTCACTTACGGGGAAGGTGTTTATTCTTATAAAAAGCTGCTCCGAGCAGCTTCGCGCGTCCCGATTTGTGTAGATGTGAAAGCTGACGAGGATATTGCTCTTCTTCAATACACCGGAGGAACGACAGGAATATCCAAAGGTGTCATGCTGACGCACACCAATTTGATTGCTAATACGTACCAAACAAGTCATTGGTGCTATCGTATTCGGTTAGGTGAAGAAAGATTCTTGGGGGCTATCCCTTGCTTCCATGTCTTTGGCTTGACAGTCTTGTTGAATCAATCTATGTATCGGGCGGGGATGCTGATCCTCATTCCAAAGTTTGATATCAACTTGATTTTAGACACGATTCATGCGCTGAAGCCAACGATTTTCCCAGGTGCGCCCACCATGTACATTGCCTTAATTAATCATAAACGCGTGAAGGAAGTAGATATTTCTTCTATAAATGTTTGTGTAAGCGGTTCAGCGCCTCTCCCGTTAGAGGTGCAAGAGCGCTTCGAGGCATTGACAGGCGGTAGATTAATCGAAGGCTATGGGTTGACGGAAGCATCCCCTGTTACGCATGCGAATCCCATTTGGGGTTTTCGGAAAATAGGCTCAATTGGTATCCCTTTTCCAGATACAGATACGAAAGTTGTTGATTCGGATTCAGGTCAAGAGCTGCCGATTGGGGAAATTGGCGAAATTATCATTAAAGGGCCTCAAGTGATGAAAGGGTATTGGCAGCGCGAGCACGAAACGGCCAAGACCATTAGAGATGGTTGGTTATATACGGGCGACATGGGGCGTATAGACGAGGATGGTTTCTTCTCAATTGTTGATCGCAAGAAGGATTTAATTATAGCCGGAGGTTACAATATTTATCCGCGTGACATTGAGGAGGTTCTCTTCGAGCACCCGGCAATTCTGGAGGCCGCTGTTGCAGGCGTACCGGATGAATATCGGGGAGAAACGGTGAAAGCATTTGTAGTGCTGAGACCGGGAATGACGTTAACAGAAAAGGAGCTAGAATTGTGGTGCCGTGAGCGCTTGGCTGCCTACAAAGTCCCTCGGAAAGTCGAATTCCGCCAGTCTCTGCCGAAGACGATGATTGGAAAGGTGCTGCGCAGGCAATTACTAGAGGAAGAGAAGAAGGTTTAAGAGCCTTTTCCTGTTTAAAAATTAAGGGGAAGCCCTTTACAAGAAGAGTGGAGGGAATCCTATGGACGATTCTAACGAACGCATGAATAAGAGACTGCAGCAATTAGCAGCATCAGCGGAGCCTACATTTTGGGGCTTTCTTGGCTGTGAATTTGTGAGTGTGCAAGACAACATCATCACGATTGCTTTGGAAGCCAAAACGCATCACTTGAACCCGATAGGGATCGTGCATGGCGGTGTACTATCTTCCTTACTGGACAATGCGATGGGGATTGTTGTGATGATGGCCAGGCCGGAGGATAAGGTTGTAACGACAAATTTAAATGTTCATTTCGTAGCTCCGCTTTATGAGGGCCGCTTGTTAGTGACGGCTGAGCTTGTTCATCAATCCCGTAAGATGATAACTACGCAAGGTCGTGTTGTTGACCGTGAAGGCAATTTGGGAACGATTGGAACGGGAACGTTTCGAGTGATTTGAGGGTTGAGTTGTGTAAAAGGAGGGGCATGTGTTAAGCGTGCCTCTTTTTGTCGTGAGTGTTAGATTCCATGTGTTATGTTATGTATTCTTACATAAAAATAGAGAAAGTCATAAAAAGTTCATAAAATTTCCTGTGATGTCATATAAGTTAACACTAATTCATTGACTGAAATGGCAAGATCATCCTATAATCATTTAAAAGGCATTAGGGGGGGAGAACGATGCATCTTACTATTCGTGAAGCATTATCCATATATCCTTTAACAGAAGCGAAGTTAGTAGCAGGCAAGCAAGGTGATTCCCGCATCGTTAAATCAGTCAATGTGATGGACGCTCCTGATATTGCGGATTGGACGAAATCAGGTGAGATGCTCTTCACCACTGCTTTCGCGATGAAGGATAGTCCGCAAGAGACGGTTAATTTACTTCGTAAATTAAATGATCGCGGAGCTGCTGGGTTAGGTATCAAGCTGGGGCGTTTTTGGTCGGAG
Organism: Paenibacillus sp. V4I9; assembly: GCF_030817295.1. Classification (NCBI taxonomy): domain Bacteria; kingdom Bacillati; phylum Bacillota; class Bacilli; order Caryophanales; family Paenibacillaceae; genus Paenibacillus; species Paenibacillus sp. V4I9. The sequence goes on along the minus strand of NZ_JAUSZE010000001.1, from coordinate 3,760,179 downwards.
CTGCCGCAGATTGTCGCAGATGAAGCAGATCGGCTGCATTTCCCGATTATCGAGATGCCCTTTCAATTCACGTTTTCTGATCAAATGAATGCCTTGTTTAACGCAGAATACCGCCGCAATACACAGCTGCTGCAATCTGTTCTTGAGAAACAGAAGAAACTGATGCAATTCGGATTGAAACAGGATAATATGCTTTCCATGTTCCAATTAATAAGTGATATTCTTGGTTATCCTATGGCGGTAGTGGGAGCTAGAGGACAAATTTTATATAACACAAGCACATGGAGTCCCGATCAACTATCCCAGAATTGGCCGTGGAAACGGAAATCAGGCTGGGTATACGCAGGTAAGGAACGCGCTTATCGTGTAGGACTGCATCAGCAAGACGATGAGCCTCTTGGACATTTGTTGATTATACCGGATGCGGTTCTGCTCGCAAACGTGGAGGAAGGCTTATTCCAGCAAGCTGCAGATATCCTGACCTTCCATATGTGTTATACGTTCCGATCGCATGTTGAAGCATCCGCACAGCGCGATTTACAAAACAATCTCTTGCGCTACTTGGATAAAGGAACCTCTCTAGAGGAGTTCCTTGAACAGGCGGAAGCTAGAGGGTTATCGATCTTTACCGGAGCTTATCAATGTGTGATTAGCAAAAATAAGCCGGAAAAACTCGAGGATGAGCAGCCCCAAGGTAAGCTCAAAAACCTAAAACAATTTATGGAATCACATCCGAAATCAAGCAGTCTGGCCGGGCACCATTTTGTGTTCAAGGATATGATGTTCTCGATCTATTCAACGAATCAGGTAGACGGGTTTCCAGAGGAAGAGTTGTCACTACTTCTGACCAAGTATGCAGGCGATTCAGGATGTATCGAAGAAGCCGGTGAAATGGCTTTCTATACAAGTTCTATGAAATTAAAGCCAACAGCGTTAAGGGAAGCCTATATGGAATGTTTGGAAACGCAGCGTATGGCGTCTAAGCTTGGATTGCCGGATCGAGTGCTTCATTATGAAACCATTGAATTCGCGCATCTCTTCCAAAATGTGTCTTCCACTATGATGGAAGATTACTGTGCCAAAATTCTACGTCCGTTACTCGAAAAAGATGCCGAGTACTCGCAAGAAATGATTCGCACTTTAGAGGTGTTCATACGTAATGATGGTCAAGTAAGCGAAGCGGCAAAGCAATTATTTATTCATAGGAATACAGTAACGTACCGCTTGGAGAAAATTAGTGATCTCTTACAGGTTGATTTCAAAAAAGTAAACGATCTATTAAAATTGAAGGCGGTCTTCTTGTTCCGCCAATTTTTACACGTTAGATAGTAAACATAAAACCCTGAGACGCTTAAGCGCTCAGGGTTTTCGTTTTTCCAAAGTAATTACGGTAATCTCCGGCCTGCACATCAGGCGAAAGGGGAGTGTCGTTGTTCCAATGCCTCGATTGGTGTAAACAATCATTTTCGAATTAGGCACTTCACTAAGCCCAATTACATAATTTCTACCGCGCGGTGGTGTGATGACAGCTCCAACTCCTGGTAACCGTATCTGACCGCCATGTGTGTGGCCGGATAATTGCAAATCGATGGCGTGTTCAGTTACCTTATCCGCGAAATCAGGGCAGTGAGATAGCAGCAAGGTAAATATTTGGGCATTGGCCCCGCGTAAGGTTTTCGCAATATCCGGTTTACCCGTCAGCATGTCCTCAACGCCTGCGATTTGTATGGTTTGTCCTTTATAGGTGATCGTCTGAAAAGCGTTAACGAGAGATTGAAAGCCTCCGTTATGCAGGATCGGGAGAGTGTAATTGTACCCAATCCACTTATCATGGTTGCCAAGTACAGCCCATTTTCCCAAAGGTGCCTCTAAGCTGCCCAGCAATTGACTGGTTAGATCTGGATCTTCACTTATGTTGGCGTCAAATAAATCGCCGGTAAAACTAAGGATATCCGCTTTTTCTTTCTGAATGAGTTTCACGACACGTTCTAAATCCTGAAGATCAAAGTGATGACCAATATGGATATCGCTGAATTGTAAAAGTTTAATACCATGGAAGGCATTGGGGAGTCGCTCGAAAGGCAGAGTTATTCTCGTAATCTCGACCCACTTGGGTTCCAAGAAACTAGCATAACTGCCAAGTAAACCTCCGGAAGCGATGAAAGAGCCTGCAAGCACAGTACCTTTCTTGAGAAAAGAGCGTCTTGAGATCGGGGGTGGTGATTGCATATGTTCCTCCTGTTCTTCCCTAGGAATATTTACAATTTTATTATACCAGTAAGATAGAGGGGGTTGCGAGTTGTGTGATTTGCATATGGTTGTGGCTTACTTTATAATCATTATTAACTAGATAGGAAGGGAGATGTTCATATGTCAGCATGGAAAGAATTAACTACAGTTGAAGAGTGGCAGGAAGTACTGAATCGCTCCTCCGAGAAACCCGCTGTCGTTCTTAAGCACAGCACAACATGTCCGGTAAGTGCAAGCGCACTTGATGAATATGAGGAATATCTGTCCGGTAAACCAAATGCGGATGTGGATTATTTCTTAGTGAAAGTTATCGAATCACGTCCAGTGTCGAATCAAATTGCGGAGGATCTAGGAATCAAACACGCATCCCCGCAAATCCTTTATTTTAAAGATAAAGAATCCATCTGGAATACATCTCACTGGTCCGTTACAAACAAACATATCACAGCTGTTTTAGATTAATCCTATAATCCAACTCAAAAGATGCCCTTAGTTACTGCCTATATGAATATAGGTATAGCTAAGGTTTTTTTACGTTTTACTTGTAGTATATGTTTTACAATTAATTGAACAAAGTTTAAAAAAGATTGGCAAGCCGATCTTCCTCCTATATACTTATTTGGCAACTATAAGATATCAACCTCTCAAGGAGTTTCTCATCATGAATGCCATGAATAAAACCAAAGTACCTATCTCCATATTTCTTTTGATCGGCATTATTGCCATTTCCTTCTCAGCGATTTTTGTTCGGTGGTCTGATGCGCCTGCTTCTGTCATCGCGATGTACCGGCTTCTCATGACGAATGCCTTAATGCTGCCTTTTCTGTGGAATTATAGGAAAGAGATTGCTAGAATTCGACTAAGAGATTGGCTGAGAACAGCCATATCTGGTATATCGCTTGGTTTGCATTTCTTATTTTGGATGGATTCCCTTCATTTTACGACAGTAGCGAGTTCGACAGCTATTTTAACGTTAGAGCCCATTTTTGTGCTGCTCGGAGCGTTTCTTCTTTATGGACATCGGACTAGTCGAACGGCCTTGATTGCCATGTGCATTGCTATTGTGGGTGCCATTTGTATCGGATGGGGAGATTTTCAATTTTCCGGTAATGCGCTTAAAGGGGATTTGTTATCTCTAGTCGGAACGATTGCTGTAGCCTTACATATGCTCTTAGGCAAAAGCTTGAGAGAACATATATCAGCTTTTGTTTATAGTTTTTTCGTGTTCTTATTCGCTGGTCTGGTACTTGCTGTCACCAACATTTTCACAGAGGTATCATTTACCGTTTACCCAGCGAAAGAGTGGGGGATATTCTTGCTTTTGGCGGTTGTTCCTACGGTATTTGGTCATTATGTATTTAATTGGCTGCTTAAATATATGAAGGCTTCTTCCGTGTCAATGACCGTTTTAGGGGAACCGCTCGGTGCAACTTTATTAGCGTACTTCTTGCTCGGAGAAACGATCACAACCATTCAACTGCTAGCCGGTTGTTTGCTGTTAGTTGGCGTGGGCATGTTTTTACGCAGTAATGAAAAGGAGTAATTTTTTTCGTTATTTATTGAACAAGGGTTAAATAAAACGGTTGTCAAAAGCTCTCATACGCGGAGGTATATCGTGAGATTTCGTGATTTTCATCGTAATGTCAAACTAAGAATCGGGCTTTCCTTCTTATCCGGAACCGCCAATAATATGGTGCTTCCCTTTATGTCGATTTATTTTTCTGGAAAGTTAGGAGATACAAGTGCTGGTCTAGTCGTAATTCTTGGCATTCTTGCAGGTGTCATCGCGGGAATAATAGGCGGCTACTATGCAGATCGAATTGGGCGCAAAAAGCTGATGCTCACTGCAGAATTAGGTTGGATGCTTTGTTTCGCTGGAATGGCGCTGACCAATTCGCCTTGGCTTGAATCTCCGGGGATGACCTTTGTTCTGATGATATTTGTTAGTATGTTCTGGGGAATTCATGGTCCTGCCAATGAAGCCATGCTGCTGGATGTAACAGCTCCGGATGTACGGAAATTTATGTATGCCATCATGTACTGGATGAACAATTTATCTTTTGCAATTGCAGGACTTGCGGGTGCTTTCTTATTCAAATCTTACTTGTTCGAGCTGTTCATTGGCTTGTCCGTTATTGGCTTGGTCACTCTGATCGTGACTTATTTCTTTATTGATGAAGTCTATCAACCGCAAGCTGCTAGAGAGAATAGAGGCAGTCGAAGTCCGTCGATGTGGGCCAATTATCGGATGGTACTGCGAGATAAAACTTTCCTGATTTTCACACTGGCATCACTCCTGCTTGTATCTGTTGAGTTTCATCTTGGTAATTACGTGGGTGTAAGGCTCGAAAAAGAGATGGTGAATATGCCATTCTTCCCATGGAATGAACAATCTTGGCGTATTGATGGGTTGAAAATGTTAGGCTTTATCCGGACCGAAAATACGGTGCTTGTCGTTGTACTCTCCGTCTTCATGGGGGTTATGATGCGAAGATTCTCCGATAGCAAAGTACTGTTCATTGGATACACTTGTTACATATTGGGGTACAGCTATCTGGCTTATAGCAATCAACCATGGCTGCTGCTCGTCTCGATGTTCATTGCAACGGTTGGAGAGCTTATGTATGTACCGATTAAACAAGCCTATCTTGGTAACATTGCACCTGATCATGCAAGAAGCTCTTATATGGCATTATTCGGAATGGTGTATAAAGGAGCCATGCTTTTAGGAGGTTTCGGTGTCATGCTTGGCGGATTGCTATCTTCGTGGTTGATGGCATCTCTTATCGCGTTTAGCGGCTTCGTTGGCATGATCATGTTCTATGCGATTCTAGCGCAATTAGAAGAGCGTAAAGTGAAGGCGGAGGTTAGTCACCAGGCTTCTTCTGCAAGCGTTTCGGCATAAACAAAGGAATCAAATAAGCCACAATTGAAACAGCCGCATCAACGGAGCAGGAGCTCTGTTTCATGCGGCTGATCTTTCGTATGGGGAGGAGTTATTTCTTCGCTGCGGCGAATTCCGCTTTGATTTTACCTAACAGCTCTGGGCTGGCAAGTACTTCATATGCCGTGAAAGCCAGCAGCTTTGCCGCAAAAATCATGGCATTAAGAGCGGGTTCCTGCAGCGCGAGATCACGGAACTCCTTGGTATGCAGCATGTGTCTCTCATCTACAACTTTGACAAAAGGGTGAATCGTCGGGCATTGGGTAGACACGTTGCCTAGGTCGAGGGAACCGTGATCCTTGCCAACTTCGATCTCTTTCGGGTCAATGCCCATTGCTATTAACTGATCAGAGAAGACGGCTGATAGTGTCTCATTGGTTCGAAGTTCGTCATACGAATATTCGTAAAAGGAAGTCTTCAATGTGCAGCCGGTTTGCAGGGCAGCGCCTTCAGCGCAGTGAAGCACTTTCTGGACGAGCTCGTTCGTATACGTACGAGATGCTGAGCGGACATAGAACTGAGCGACGGCATAGTCAGGGATAATATTTGGAGCTTTGCCACCTTCGCTAATAATGCCGTGAATACGCGCATCAGACTTGGTCTGTTGGCGCAGTGCATTTATAGAATTGAACAGTTGAAGGACAGCATCAAGTGCGTTGATGCCTTCATAAGGTTGAGCAGCTGCATGAGCGGAACGACCAAAGAATTCGTACTGTATAGCGTCCATAGCTAGTGATTCGCCAGACTTTTCATACGTATAGTACGGGTGAGCCATCAGAGCAATATCCACATCTTTGAATAGTCCAGCCGCGGCCATTGGCACTTTGGCGCCCTTGGTTTCCTCGGCAGGTGTTCCATATACACGGATACTGCCACCTGTCTCATCGATGACCGATTTAAGGCCAATGGCTGCGCCAATGCTCATCATGCAGATGAGATGGTGACCGCAAGCGTGACCTAGGTCGGGCAATGCGTCATATTCAGCTAAGAAGGCCACGACTGGGCCAGCTTTACCAGAATCATAGGTAGCTATAAAAGAGGTTGCAATATCTAATACACCGCGTTCAACATGGAAGCCGTGATAGGCCAATTCTTCAGTTAAGCGATCGGAAGCTTGAAATTCTTCATGCCCAAGCTCCGGGTTTGCCCCAATAAAGTTGGATATGGCTTTGAATCTGTCCGCATGGTTATCAATGGTTTGCGTAATGGTTTTTTTCATAATATGGAAGGCTCCTTTGTTGAATGGTTCTTAGCTCCATTGTAGTATAAAGGAAGGCGAACTACCACTTTACAGCCCACTGGGTTACAATTAATGAACACAAAAGAGTTGAAAACCGTAATCTTACGAAACAAGATTTTTTGCGAAATATTTAGGGGGACTCACACATGATGAAATATGGAGCCGAACACGAAGAACACCGTTTTACATTATCTTTCACGGAATCAGAGACAAGAGGGCAATGGAGAGACATTTTCTTAGGTATTCATAAAGAGGTTGGCGAGGAGTTTCCGGAGGATTTAATCGATCCCTCTATACTCGTTATTTGTAATCTAGATGGAGAAATTGTTCAAATTGTCCTTCACGACGAGGGATGTGATTGTGAATTCCAATTTACATACTCGGAAAAGGCACAAATCGAAAGTTATGTTAAGCAGCATGTAAACGTATAAAAAAACGACGAAAGAACTGGTGAGAGTGTCCCTTCCCAAACTGGGCGCTGGCGCATATAGTATTATACGTCAGGCTTTAGGGAGAGGATAGCAATGGAAAAGACGATCAATTATTTGGCATTTGGAGATTCATTAACGGTTGGTTTCGGAGCTCCGGATGGTCACGGATTCGTATCTATCTATCGGCAAAAGTTGGAGCAATTGCTGAAGGTTCCTATTCACTTAAAGCCTGCAGGCAAGAATGGTGCTACGACTAGTCAATTGCTTCACACACTTGAGTCCGATCCGCAGATCCAAAGGGATATAAGAGAAGCGAATCTCATCACGATCACAGCTGGCGGCAATGACTTAATCCAAGCGGCAATTCCTTTCTTTTATCAGGGAGATCCTGCTTATTTAAAATCTGCTCTTCAAACGTATGAATCCAACTATAAGAAATTGATCGGAGAAATAGAGGCGCTGCGGCAAGGGGTTGGGGAGCCTTTCTTAATCGTTTTAGTCGGTCTTTACAATCCTCTGCCGCAGGTACCGGATGCCGCTTATTGGGTACAGCGTTTTAATTTATTTCTGCGCAAATTAGAACAGCCACATATTCTTGTAGTTCAAGTGTATGATGCTTTCGTAGGGCAAGATAGCCGTTATTTATCTGAAGATGCTATCCACCCCAATGAAATTGGTTATGAAGAACTGGCGCGTCAAGTGGAGAATGCGGTTTCACTCCAACACCTCCAGCAATTGATTGTATAATTAAGCCGATATAACATACCCGAATATAGAGAAGAAATGACAGGCGCTACCAGCGAGCACGAAAACGTGCCATATGGCATGGTGATAAGGGATGCGCCGCCATACATAAAAGATGGAACCGAACGTATAAAACAGTCCGCCTACGACAAGCCATACGATACCGTCTAACGGAAGGTTCATGTATAGTGGTTTAAAGGCGAAAACAATTAGCCAACCCATGAGTATATAACAAAGAGTTGAAACCAAGATGAATCGTTTCACGTAGAAAATTTTCAAGACGATCCCGGCAAGCGCTAAGCCCCAAATCACTCCCAAGAAGGTCCAACCAAATGGCCCTCTCAATGTGACGAGTAAATAAGGTGTATAGCTGCCTGCAATTAACAAATAAATGGCGGAATGATCGAGAAGCTCAAAAACATCCTTCAATCGCGGATGGCTCACACTGTGAAGCAGCGTGGAACAAGTATAAAGTATGACTAATGCTGCACCAAAAATGCTGAAGCTAACAATGTGCCAAACAGTGCCATGTAAGGAAGCTTGCACAATGAGAAGGACAAGCGCTGTGATACTTAATAACACGCCGATGCCGTGACTGATGGCGTTGGCTTTCTCTTCTCGAATGGAATAGTCCATAGATAACCCTTCTTTCGCTCTTAAATATCCTACTACCTTATAGATTAGACGATGAAAAGATGTTTTTACCTTCATTTCAATTACATAATAAAATTGCCTTAGTCACAGGAGCAGGAAGAGGCATTGGCAGAGCACTTGCGATAGGCCTTGCTGAGGCGGGGGCTGACGTAGCTCTTTTCGCACGTACAGCAAGTGATATTGAGGAAGTAGCCCATGAAATTCGTGCCTTGGGACGAAAGGCATATCCATTTACGGTTGATGTCACGAATAGAGAACAGATCGAGGAAGCTGTCCAACAAATCATTGAACAGTCGGGTCGTCTGGATATTCTAGTGAACAATGCGGGCATGAATATTCGCAGTCAAGCGCTGGCTGTTACGGATGAAGAATGGGACACGATCATGCAGACGAATCTTAAATCTGCTTTCTTGTGCTCACAAATTGTAGGTCGTCATATGCAGCAAAAGGAATATGGAAGAATTATCAATATCGCTTCTGTTGCTGGACAGGTTGCCCTTCGAACAGGTGTTGTATACGCAGCTACCAAAGCTGCGATGATCCAAATGACGAAGGTGTTAGCACTTGAATGGGGTAAATATGGGATCAATGTGAATAGTATCGGACCGTGGTATTTCAAAACGCCTTTGACAGAGAAAATCCTTGCTAATCCAGAGTACCTTGCAGAGATTATTGCGCGTACACCTCTAGGGCGTGTGGGTGAGCTTGAGGAGTTAGTTGGACCCGCTGTATTTCTTGCTTCGGATGCGGCGAATTATGTGACAGGTCAGACCCTGTTCGTTGATGGTGGTATGACCATTTACGGCTTCTAATTGGAACTGCTTAATTTTGTAGGATTGAGCTTTCCGATTAGTTCAATTATACTTTACACAATCATTTGATAGATTGTTGTGGGTTCAAGTTAGGTAGATAGATAATTAGATAAATAGACAGACAGCATAGATAAGGTGGTATGACCGTAATGTCTCGGGTTCGTATATTTACAGATAGCACAAGTGACTTAAGCGAAGAGCTTTATCGAAGCTTTCAAATAGAAGTTGTGCCTCTTTATGTTATTTTTGAGGACAATTCCTACAAGGATGGCATTACGATAAAACCTGATCGACTCTATGAATTAGTAGACCAAACAGGCAAGCTGCCTAAGACAGCGGCTCCATCTCCTATTGATTTCGAACGAGCGTTTGAACCCATTATTCAAAGAGGAGAAGACATTGTCTTTATTGGTCTTTCCTCTGAGCTCTCATCTACGATTCAGAATGCGACCATTGCCGCTGCGAGCTTTCCGGAAGGTAGAGTAACGGTTATTGATTCAAGAAATCTATCAACAGGGATAGGTTTACTAGTTTTAAAAGCTGCGCAAGCGGCAGAGGATGGTCGGAGCAGCGCTGAAATAAAATCATTGATTGAACCTTTAATCACCCGAATGGAAGTTGAATTCATCATTGACACATTGGAATATTTGCATAAAGGCGGAAGGTGCTCAAGTGTACAGCATTTTATTGGGAGTCTGTTGAGAATAAGACCGATCGTTAAAGTCATTGACGGGGCTATGATATCGACGGATAAGGTAAGAGGTAAACGGGAAAAAGCACTCCAGCAGCTTCTTGATAATGCTTTAGCGAAAAAGGATGACATGGATGCGGAATTTTTATTCATCACTCACTCTTCGGCAGCAGAAGAAGCCGCTTACATCAAACAACAAATTGAACAACAAACGAATGTGAAACATGTTTATATAACTGAAACGGGCTGCGTTGTTACCAGCCACTGCGGACCGCATACAGTAGGTATTGTTTTCGCCAAAAAATAAGAAATGGGTGGACACCATGACGACAATCAAGATTATCACAGATAGCAGTTGCGACCTTCCCGAAATGATCGTAGATGAGATAGGGATTGCGATTGTTCCATTATCCGTACATTTTGGAGAGGAATGCATGCCACCTGACATGGAGCTAGCTGATTTTTATGCGAGAATGAAAAAGGAGAGCGCCCTGCCGAAGACGTCAAGTCCGGCCCCGCAGCTATTCCTCGCTGAGTATCAGAAGACCCAAGTAGATCAAGATATTCTTGTGATCAGTCTTTCATCGGCGCTTAGCAGTACCTACCATCATGCAGTCATGGCGAAGGAGATGCTCCTCGAAGAAGGTTATGTAGGTCGTATCGAGGTTATTGATTCGAAAACAACTTCACTTGGACTTGGCGTACTCGTTTATAAGGCAGCCAAATTGGCGGAAGCGAATGTGCCATTTGAACAAATTGTAGAAGTGATAGGTCAATCCGTAACGACTTCAGGCACTTATTTCTTTTTGGATACGTTAGAAAATGTAATCAAAGGTGGCAGGCTCGACCGAGTACGGGGAGCAGTTGCATCTGTTTTGAATATTAAGCTCCTAATGAAAGCCAGTGAAGAAGGTGCCGTGGAAGTAATAGAGAAAATCCGCGGCACCCAACAAGCCTTGAAACGATTAATCACCAAAGTGGGGGAAACTCACCACGATTTCGATAGAGATGTGAGTGCCATCGCACATAGTAATTGTGAGGATAGAGCGCGTGAAGTCTTGAACCAACTACTGGATAAATATCCGTTCCGCAATGTGCTGTTCTCTAACATGGGCACGGTTATTGGTACTTATGCTGGTGAAGGCGGCGTACTGATCGCTTACTAAAAATGTAAGAAAAGACACCTATTTACTCGATCCTTATGATCGGTGAACAGGCGTCTTTATTCATTGTAGGAAACTATGGATTTACTTTACTGCTTGAAACTATTCAGGATAATGAGTTTCAACAATCTCTTTATCTTCCGTCGAGACTAGAGGGGACAGCACGCCTGGAGCCATTAGCCATAATTCATGAAGGGCGCGTGTACAGCCTACATACAGCAGTTTGGCATCCATAAAAGTGGCTTCGTAATGCCCGGCAGTAACATCCATGAGTAGAACGGCATCAAATTCAAGTCCCTTGGTCAAAAAGACGGGAAGGACCGAGATGCCACCGCGGTATACCCGCTGCTTGGAAGTTATCAGATTCGTTTCGATGCCAGCATCTGTCAACGCATCATGCAGCTCCTGTGCTTGCTTCTCCGTACGGGCAACAACAGCGATTGTGCTCGAGCTTCCTTGTTTCAAGGTCGTGATGGCACGCTGCAGTAGAGGCAATCGGCCTTTGATGTCCGTCTGTAGTACACGGACTTTGTTGCCGCTTCGGAACACAGGAACAGCTAGGAGGGGATTCTCTACGCCTCGTTTCAGGACCTGATTGGCAAACAGGATGATTTCCATGGTGGAGCGATAACTGCGTTCAAGTTCGAAATAACCAGTTTCGTCTACCTCAAACAGACTGGAAAATTCCTTCCAATCCGTAATGCCTTGATAAGCGTGGATTCCCTGTGATAAATCGCCTAGTATCGTGAACGAACTATTCCTTGTGTAAGAATCAAGGACAGCCACCTGGAAAGGTGAAAAGTCCTGCGCCTCATCGATCACGACATGGTCGAATAACCGTTCTGAGGGAATGCCGAATAGGCGTGTATGAATATAAAGAAGAGGAGCAAGATCCTCGAGCTGCACTTCTTTTTTCTTGAAAAGCTTCAGCGAAGCGGTGACAATAGGTTCTGGTATTTGGTTGAGTAAGTCAACGGGCAAGCTGTCCGAACGGCCTTTGTCTGAGAAAAGCATTTTGTAGAAGCTGAATGCCGAATGATCGGGCCATCCTGTCAGATATGTACGCAGGCGCTGAGAAGCTTTCTTTTTCAGCTCTTTCTTCCGACTTTGCTCCCAAATCTTGTCGAGCTGAATTTCCATCCAGCGTTTGATCCGAGCTATAACACGCTCACGCCTTTTGACAAGCGGATAATGCTTGTTCTCTACGAAGAACCATTCACGAATGGAAGCAATCGGAAGCTTGATACCCTCCCACGGGGTGAAATCTGAAGTAGGTACATAAGACTCCTCGAACCTTGTGAGACAGTGATCTAAGTATTGTTTAAAAGCAATGGCCCCTTTAAATCGTCCCGGCGCTTGATCATCTACCGGAGGTCTTTTGCTGCCAAGCGAGAACCAAGTTTGAAGAACGAGTGCCTGATCCGCTAGCTTAACTTCTTGGTCGAGCACGTCAATTGCCCAATCTGTGAAAGTGCTTTGCTGGATATTTCCGACTCCAAGTTCAGGCAGTACGCCGGAAATGTAGTCGAGGAACATGGAGTTGGGTGCAAAAATAATCATCCGTTCTGCACGAACCTGTTCACGGTATTGATAGAGTAAGAAAGCAAGTCGATGAAGGGCGACAGTTGTTTTACCGCTTCCTGCGACCCCTTGGATAATCAGTGCTGTATTCTTCGCTGCGCGGATAATGCGGTCTTGCTCAGCTTGGATTGTAGATACAATGTCGCGCAGTTTATTGTCTTTATTTTCGCCAAGTCGATAGAGTAAGAACTCATCGCCGACAGCCAGAGAGTCTTCATTGCGGTCATACGTATCAACGACACGCTGGAGAATTTGTTTCCGGACAACGAGGTTGCGCTTTAGATAAACGAGGCCATCAATGAGGCCGTCTGGTGAGTCATAGGAAGCAGGGTCCAGTCCGCCGGTGAATGAATAGAAAAGGCTAGCGACTGGTGCCCGCCAGTCAATGACAAGCAATTGCCCTGTTCGTTCGTCCTCGACACCTGATTTACCGATATAAAGGGGCAGAGTGGAAGCCGTTCCAGTCTCTTGGAAGTCAAGGCGGCCGAAATACGGTTCATCGACGGCTTTAGCTAAATTGTGTCTGCCATTCTCGCGAGCTGCCTCCAACGCTTGCTCCGTTAAATCCGGACCGTAATAAACAGGAGTCGACCTAAGCCGCTCAAGCTGTTTGTCAATTTCCGCATTCGTTTGTTCAAGTTGTTGTAATTCTTCTTGATAGGCACTTTGAGTCTTTGTGTCCAAGATCAGTTACCTCCTAAGATCAGATGTTGTCTATTTGATGAAATAAACAGGTAAACAATATATCACACCTGTCAGTATATGGGAAGCTAAACTGTCAAGCTTGTGATTTGGGCTCACCTAAGAAAGAATGTTATAATGGACGGGAACTTATTATAAATTTGAAGGAGTGCGGAGCTATGTCCATCTATCATATTGAGGTTCAAACGATTTCAGGCGAAACGAAGTCACTTTCCGAATATAAAGGAAAAGTACTGATCATTGTAAATACAGCAAGTGCATGTGGGCTCACACCACATTATAAAGGGCTCCAAAGCTTATATGAGCAGTATCAAGATAAAGGATTAGTTGTTCTGGGATTCCCTTGTAATCAATTTGGCGGTCAAGAACCTGGTACAAATGAAGAAATCCAAAGCTTCTGCGAACTCAACTACAAAGTGACATTCCCGTTATTTGATAAAATCGATGTGAAGGGCGAAAATGCTCATCCCTTATATACTTACTTGTTAAACCATACACCTGAACCGTATCGTACAGGAGAAATCGAATGGAATTTCGTGAAATTCCTGGTTGATGCAAGCGGTATTGTTGTTAAGCAGTACAGCGCTAGTACGGATCCAGCGACTATCGCTCCGGATATTGAAGCAATTTTAACATAGGATAAATAAAAAAGCTGTTGCATCTACGACAGCGGCTCGCTATAATCATAATAATCATTAAGTTGAAGGAGACGAATCATATGAAAAATACAGCTTGGTTCGTACAAATTCATTATTTTTATAGGCGTTAGCACACACCTGTACATATCAGGGTGGGCTAACGCATTTCGCGTTGGCCTCCCTGCGGGATAGCAATTCGCGCAGGACCATAGGTCCGGCGCGTTTTTTTATCTCGTAAGAATGGGAAGGGTGGATGGTATGCGAAAAGTGGAAGGAACAAATGTAGGTTGGAGTTCAGATGATTCGTATGGAAAGCAGCTAGAAGAACAAGCTATGGTAATCCTTCTTGATCCTAAAGCTTCTGAAGCTGCATGTCGGATGACAAATGAGCTAAAACTAGCTGGTATAGGCTTAAAGATGGTTGATGAGAAGTTGGGTGTGAGTGAGCAGCTAACTACTGCAACTAAGCTTGGGATTCGCTTTATCATCTGTATTGGCTTGGATGAAAGCTCGACTGACCAAGTGAAGTTAATGGATATGCTAGATCTGCATGAAAAAGTGATGCCGATGGATCAAGCCATTTATTGCATCGAAAAGATTTATCCGCCAGCAGCTTTTACATAATATAGAGTGGAGTGAAGAAATGAAGCACCGATATGGATTTATATATGCACATCCGGATGATGAGACGTTTCTCAGTGCGTGCATAATTCGTAAACTTGCCGATCAAGGGGAAAATCCTGCTTTGTTGTTGGCAACACGAGGTGATGCGGGAAGACAAGGGTTAGAGCGGGCAACAAATAGATTAGAACTAGCTAAATTGAGAGAGAAAGAGATGGATGAAGCCGCCAAGGTGTTGGGCTTGTCTCACGTGGAGCATTTGGGCTGGCCGGATGGTCAGCTTGCAGAGATTGATTTCAATGCTCTAGTTGAAGGTGTCATCGCTTTTATTCAGCGGCATGAGGTCGAGGTTCTATTCACATTTCCGGAGGATGGGGGCAATGGTCACCCCGATCATATCACCATCTCCAAGGCGACAACGGCGGCTGTATTGAGCGGGAAGTGTCCCAGTGTACGCAAGTTATATTATGCAGCAGCGGCTTCATTACGAGCTAAAGGTCACAAGCCTTCGATAGTAGTAGATACAGAGGCTGGTTGGCCGATAAAGGCAGCAGCCTTGCGGGCTCATGCCACCCAACATGTAGCTATTGCCAAATACTTTGGTGACCTTGATGTTTTTCCGGAAAATCGTCGATGGGAAGCTTTTGTGCTTGGTTGGCAGGATGGAACGTTGTGGCCAGAGCAGGACCTAACGAAGGTACTGGAAGAATAGGGGCAGTAAGTGGTATAATATGGGACAGGCAGGTGAACGACTTCATGGCAATTATGGCTAAAATTGAAGCTGTTCTTATCGCGGATGACGCTTCAACGTTTGTAACGAGAGAAATCGACGGTGTCGAACTAAGTTTTGGGGGCATTGAAGGCGATCGTCACTTCGGGTTATTCGCTAAGGCGGACTCTCGGCAGCCCATGTACAAGAGAGGCGAAGAGATTATGAATCGTCGTCAACTCAGTATTGTATCCGTTGAGGAACTGCAAGGTATTGCTCAGCGTCTGGGTGTGGAAACAATTAAACCTGAGTGGTTGGGTGCAAATATTGTAGTGAGCGGTGCTCCTGAATTAACCAAGCTTCCTATGGGAATCCGAATGATTCTGCCAAATGGCGGCGGACTTGTCTGCGAAGGTGAGAACGAGCCGTGTGCAGGTCCTGGTAAGCAGATTGCCAATTATTACGGAGATAGAAGCCTAACTCAACAATTTATCAAACATGCACAACAAAGCAGAGGGATTGTCGCTTACGTGGAACGCCCAGGTGAAATAAAACCAGGTGACTTGGTCGAGATTCAAAATTAATTACATTTATTTTATAAGGTACCCCCAGAAGTGTGCGCCTCTTCTCGAATACTTTATTAGAGAGATTTGGATCAGGAAGGTGTGGAGAAATGTCACTTTGCAACTGTGAAACATGCGGACAAGTTTATATTTCGAAATTTGAAAAGCATTGTAAATCTTGCTCCCAGCTTCATTTGAAAGAGTTGCACAAAGTGAAAGATTTCGTTCTGGCCCATCCGCGTGCCTCACTTATTGAGGTCTACCACCAAACGGGTGTATCTTTAAAAACGATTAAAGAACTTATGAGAGCTTGAATACATAGAAAACGACAAAAACCATGAGGGTCTTCATTGAAGATTTCATGGTTTTTTATTTGGAAGTCTATCAATTGACTGCGCCTATAAAGACTAGGAACTAGTTAAAGGAACTAGGAAGCGTTATTTGTCCAAATATCCGCCTTTATTAAACGCATCGACGTTCCCTTTCATGTAGCTTCAGGATGGTCAAATATGAAAACGATGGCCAATCGTGTTATATGAACATGAACCAATTTAAAACAACCGTACCCAAATCCTCACGGCGCACATTTATTGGTTCGACACGAAGTACCTGAGGCAAATAAGTAAAAAGCCTTCATTCCCAAGTGGGATTGAAGGCTTTCACGCTATTTTGGAGCTGTCACAATCGCTTAGCAAACACATCCAGCAGAAGTTCATCCTTCACAGGATCTTGAACATCCCAGGCTGTAGCGAATCTAACTTGGTGAGAAACGCCGACAATTTCATATTTCTGTACGAGATGTTGGCGTGCAGAGCCAATAATGAGCGAATGCAGCCGCAGCTGCTTCTTCTGACCAAGAGCGCCAAGCTTCTGCAGCGTTGCTTTGGAGATTTGGCCGACACCATCGGTGACCATTACGAAGTCGGCATCGTGAAACTGCCGCTCGTGCTGTACGATGTCCATGCCTCTACTCAGCGGCGCGTCGAAGTTCGTGCCACCACCGAAAGCGAGCTGAGCCAGACCATAGAAGCGGTCCCAATCCGGCCGCTTATAAGACAGAACATGCTCGATGAGCTCGCCCTTCGCCCCGAACAGGAGCAGGACGAAGTCCCGCCGCTCAAAGAGGGAGAAGGAGGCGAAGGTCGCCGTAAACAGCTGCGCAAGCCGCAGCTTGCTGCCGCGCATGGAGTGGGAGGTATCGAGCATGCAGATAACAGGACCTTTCTGCGGCTCTTCAACAGAGCCGGTGTAGTTGTAGGTCATGAGCTTATTTTCCATCCATTTGACGAGAAAATAAGGCTCAAAGTCTTCGTCAGCGAGCAAGCTGGCCTCGCTCGGAAGCAGATGCGCGATGTCGCCAGACTGGCGTAAATCATCGTAAGCTTCCGGGACATAAGGCGAGCGCAGCTTCTTACGCTGCACCCGAAGGTGATGGATGTTCCGTCCTACCTCCTGGAGGAAAGACACCAGATCCTTGCTGCGCTTCAGTTTCTCAATCCACTGCACATAGTGCTCGAACGTTTGCCGCCGCAATTTCCCCAGCTCGCTGCCCCAGCGCCGGTTCGCGAGCCGCTGACTTGCTTGCACGAGCTCGTGCACATTAAAGCTGTCCACCTCTTCGAGGGACAACGTATCCTTTAATGCTTGACCGAGCCAGTCGCCCAGCTCGGCCTCAATCTCCTTCATGGCCGCGAGGTCACGCGCGCTCATGCGGTCCAGCTGCCGCTCGCGGCGCTCGAGTTCCTCTTCCGCCTTTCGCAGCTTCGCTTTCAGCTTATCGCGCTTCATGAATTCAGTGCGCATCTCGCTTTGCAGCTCCGCGATGCGCTGTTTCAGCGCTCGGATCTCCTCCGCAATGAGCGGCCGCGAATCGACAGCTTCCTGCTTGTCTTCGACGGCACGTTTACCTTGCTGCAGCGTGTAGCCAACGAGTCTCAGTTTCTCGATTTGCTTCTCGGTGAGTCGCTCGCTGACGCTCTTTTCCTCTTGTCCGCTCGTTTGCTGCTTCTTCTCGAAGCCGAAACCGCTCATTTGCTGTTCCTTTTGTCTGCGTTTGACTTCTTTCTCATAGGACTCGGTTAGCCACATTAGCGCCTTAAGCGCAGTTTTGAATGAAGCATTCACTTGTCCGATCGTACGAGGATGAATGGACACATAGAAGTACTGTTTGCGCAGCGTTAAGACCATCCAGCGGTGGAAGGGGGTTTCCTCTACAGTGCCGTCCACTTCAGGCTTTGTTAAATAGAAGCACATAAAGAAATCAGCAAAAAGCTCAAGTGTAAACCAAGGGGCTTGCCTTACGGCCTCGCGCATCCATTCTTGTGCGACGCGCGATGAGTGTACGTAGCCCTCGAACACATACCTGTCAACCCGAGTGCAGCGTATGATCATATAGGTAACCTCTTATAACGTATAGTCGTATATGATTCCCGGGATTTCCCGGTCAAACAGAGTGCGATATAAGCCTTGGATGGATTGTAATATGCGCTCGCCCTGAATGCGCAGGTGTGTGAATTTAACGGCATACTGCTCAGGGTGCTGCAGAAAGATAGATTGGGATGCAATCCATTCCGGCAGTTTCTTTTCTTTCTCCTGCCAGGGGACAAGTCTGCCGCGTAGGCTTCTAGCTGTTTCTTCCAGTTCCGTTCGGCAATCTTCCAAAGTCGCTTTCAATCGCTCGGCAGCATCCTTGTTTAAAGCGCCGCCGATTTCTTTTTTAAATTGGAAGGCATGTAATTCATCTTCTTTCTCCAACCATTTCTTAACCGTTAAGTTATATTGAAGCAGCGGGAGTTCTTGTTCCATTTCTCGTTTGAGCATGTCCTGAAATAAGGTGTCGAAGATGGCTTTGAGCTCTACCAAATCTTCGGGGAAATCCCATAGCATATGAGGGGTTAGTACGGTATCCCACACATTGGCAGCGCTGCGCCCATGGATAGCCGCTGATATTTTCCATGTATGGCCAATCTTGTGGTAGCGGCGATCCGAAAGCACATATTCTTTCTCTTCTAGCGCTGTCTTCAATTGAAAAAGCATGTAAATCAGCGCATCCTGTAATTGAACCTCAGCTGCTTGTGATTTCAACTGCTTCACCAATTCCGTTGACAAGAGGGTAGGGAGAGGTGCGGTTGGTGCCTGAAACATGAGCTCAAAGCTGGATATTTGCTTAACATATTCAACTTCAAATCGGAACAGGAAACGGTCATACAGCGCTGCTAATTGTTCGTTATCTTCGGGTAATTCATTCGATGCTGCCATTAAGAATAGAAGGGGAGATTGCTGCTTATGCCGTCCATTGAAGAAGACACGTTCATTCAAAACAGAAAGGAGCGCATTAAGTATGGCGCTGTTCGCTTTGAATATTTCATCGAGGAAGGCGAAGCGAGCGCTTGGTAAGTAGCCGTCTGTGAGCCTTACATACTCATCATTTTTAAGTTTTTGTAAGGAGACAGGCCCGAATAATTCGTCCGGTGTTGTGAATCGGGTCAATAAATAATCGTAATAAGGTTCGTTACCGAATAGTTCGGCAGCGGCTCTTGCTAATTGAGATTTGGCTGAACCGGGAGGTCCAACCAATAAGACATGTTCGCCGCTCATGATAGCGAGCAGTAAGACACGGATGAGCTCTTCCCGTTCCATGAACCGTTTTTCGAGATGACCCATAGCTTCTCTTAATTTGTTCTGTATGACGATGGGTTCTTTCACATTGTTGTCCCCCTTGGCGTAATCAAAGCTCGTATGTTTATATTGTATCAAACTGCCCGGTAAACATCGAATATGCTACAATAAGACCTGTAGTGTCTACACTACTTTTAACTCTGCGCCTGCAGCTTCAGTCTTCCAAGAAAATACAAAGGAGCGTTACCCATGCCCCAAATGATCGTTAGAGGAATTAGTGTTCCTCAAATTCAATCTATTAGTACGGCGTTAATTGAAGAACTAGCTCAAGTATGCTCGTGCGGAACGGACAATTTTATGCTAGAATGTCTCTCCACAGTCTCTATATTTGAAGGGAAGCAAGTGAATACCTATCCTTTTATTGAAGTAGGTTGGTTCGAGAGAGGGCAAGAAACACGTGACGAGTATGCTAGCGTACTGACCAAACACGTTCTTTCGCTTGGCATTCCTGAGGTGGAGATAGCTTTTCGGGTATACCGGGAGGACAGCTACTATTGGAATGGGAAGTTAATTTGAACGAATTCATGGCTAACAGATTTTACGAAGGAGTGGTCCATATACGGATTGGTGTGATTTCGGATACTCATTTATCACCTCGGGTTCAAAAATTACCTGATGCGTTACTTGCAGGTTTACAAGGTGTAGATATTATTATTCATGCCGGAGACTGGGTGAGTGAGCACGTTGTTGAATTGGTTGAGCGAATCGCACCCTGTGAATCTGTGGCCGGTAACAATGACGGATCTGACATCATTGAACGATTCGGCTTGAGGAAAATACTGACACTCGGCGGCTACCGAATTGGTCTTATCCATGGAGACGGCTTTCGCAAAACGACAGAGGAAAGAGCCCGAGAAGCGTTCCAGGCCGAGCGGCCGGATATCGTCATCTTCGGACATTCCCATGTTCCATACCAGCAAACGATTAACGGAATTCTCATGTTTAACCCAGGCTCGCCTACGGATAAAAGAAGGCAGCCGCAGTACTCCTACGGCATCATCGAGCTAGGCGATAGCATTCATGCAGAGCTTTTCTTTTATGACAGCAAGGTTTAGTATCCGACAATGAGTAAACATGCTTTACCCGCCGGAGACAGCTTGGAAAACGATAAGCTGATCACCTTGCTGCAGCATTATATTTAAGTCATCCAGCCAAGCGATATTCGTGTCATTATAATAGAGCAGGACATGCTTGCGGACTTGCCCGGTTTCGGTCCAAAGATGAACACGCAGCAGGGGATAGCTTGATATAAGTTGATTTAGTGCTTCCTGTAACGTAAGCGCATCCAATTGAAATTTGACGTTTCCCCCTGTACAATCACGCAGCAAGGAGGGGACGCTGACGGTAATAAGCATGCTAGTCCTCCAAAATAATTGGCTTCACAGTTAGGATTCGTGATAATTGTCCAGGCAGACGTTCCCAGCTTTCTCCACGATCCAGTGAACAGTAAATTTCACCTGAGGTTGTTCCAAAATAAAGACCATAAGGCTCAAGAGCATCCACAGCCATCGCATCTCGCAGTACGCTGACATGTCGTTCTTCTTCTGGGAGAACATCCCCAATAGGCTTCCAGGTATTTTCACCGCGTGCCATTCTGTAAACAATTAACTTGCCGTCACGCATCGAGCGTTGTTCACTGCTTTCCAGCGGGATAAGAAATAAATCACCTGTTGGTGAAATACTAATCGGGAAACCAAACGGGGCATCGCCGTCACGTAATGTAAGGCCTTCCTCGATAGGATGCCAGCTGTCGCCGCCGTCGATGGATTTGAACACCCCGCTATGCTCCTGCATATAGAGGACATCGGAGTTTTCCGGGTCGAGCACCATCTTGTGCACACAGTATCCGACACGTTCATCAGGTTGACCTGTTGGTATTCGGTTTAGTCCGTTGTTACAGGGCTTCCAGCTAATCCCACCGTCAAGTGTACGGAAGACGCCAACAGCGGATATTCCGATCCACATACGCTGCGAATTCCTTGGATCAATAAGAATGGTATGCAAGCACATACCGCCGGCTCCGGGAAACCACTCCGGACGAGTGGGATGCTTCGTTAAACCATCTAACTCTTGCCACGTCTGACCGCTATCGCGGCTAACGAATAATCCCGCTTCTTCGACACCAGCAAAAAGAGTTTCGGGCTGAGACGTAAGACCAGGCACCAACTGCCAAATACGGTTTAGTGAAAACCCGCTCTCCTCGGAGTACCTTGGACTATCCGCAATCTGTTCCCACGTTTCACCGCCATTGCTGGACATTCGTATGGTCGCACCATAAGCGGCATGAGAGGTTCCGGCATACAACGTACTTGCTGAACGTGTATCTCCAAGAACACTATAAGCTTCCCATCCTGGTAAAAAAGGTCCTTGCATGGACCAGTTCCGTCTTTCAGTCGTTGAGGAATAAATGAAAATGCCTTTATTGGTGCCGACCAGCAGTTGAACGCGCTTTGACATACGTGCCCTCCTTTAATCATACTCCTAAGATAATTTCGACAGATGGCAAATAATTCCTTCTTCTTTAATGCGTCATTTCCTTAGTTTGCTTAGGTGTTCACCGTGTTAGCAAGAGTAAGAGGGACATACACTGTCATAGTTCTATTATTCGAATGGCGGTGATTCGATGCGTACTACAGTAGGTGTCCTATTGGACTTGGAAACTTATTTGGGTATTGCGAGAGGAAGAACAGGAAATGAACGCTTAGCCCTGTATAACAAAGCAGGGAAGATGCATGGATTAAGGCCTTTTTATATGTGTTTACAGCATGTAAAAGGTAAATCTGCTTTGGGTTATTACTATGAAAATAATACGTATAGGCTCGTTAGACGTTCAATTCCTCGTGTGACACATAACCGAGCCATTAGCTTATCTCCCTATTTAAGAAAAAAGTTAAAAGAGCTTTCCCAATCGAGCATCATTTTCAACAGGCAAAATCGTTACGACAAACATCGCATACATCAGCTCTTATACGCCAATCATTCGCTTCGTAAGTATCTTCCTGATTCTTTTAAATATTCGCGGGAAAAATTAGAAGACTTCATGAAGAAGTACTCCTCGCTGTTCATCAAGCCGACAAACAGCAGCATAGGTGATGGGATTATTAAAATATCCAAGCAGGAAGACGGGGGTTGGAATCTGTATTGGATGAAAGGGAAACCAAAGCTTGTATCCAAGAAGCAAGTTATTTCTTTCATTGCGAAGAAAGTGGGTAAACAAAACTACATGATTCAGGAAGCGATTCAGTTAGCAACTTATAAGGAAAGGCCTTATGATCTACGTGTATCGGTGCAGCGTGGAGGCAGCGGACAGTGGCAAGTTACCGGAATGATTGGGAAAGTCGCAGCTTCTGGCCGTCATGTGACTAATGTGGCAAAGGGAGGGAAAGTTAAACGGTGCGAGAAGCTGTTTGAGTCCAGTCGTTTTGATTCCACCCAAATGAAGCAAGATTTACAGCAAGTATCTTTGGCAATTGCCCAATATATTGGCGTAAAATTGCCTCATATGGCTGACATCGGATTAGATGTGGGCGTTGATCAGGATGGCGAGATTAAATTGATCGAAGTAAACGGCAGAGATCAACGCTACACCTTTAAAAAAGCAGGTCTAGATACGACTTTTTATCGCACATATGAAACACCTATGCGATATGCAAAGTTTCTCTTGAACCAATCAAATTCACTGCATGATTAATTTGCCCCAGATTTCTGGGGCTTTTGAATAAGAAAATATCCTGTTCTTCAAACTAGGTAGTGACAGATTACAGGGGAAATTCTCATTATTTTCTAATCTGCTTAACTTATGCTTAGAGGAATAATGAGACAAGGGAGTTATCGATGAAACGGATGGTACATTTCTCATTTTGTTCTCATCTTCATCAAGTAAAGTCAATCTAAATGCTTAAGTTAGAGCATTCAGTATAAATAAAGGATGATGAAGATGAGCTTTACTCAGCGTGATTATCATTGGTTTCAACTCATTAATCAATTAGGGAATAGTCTACCCGCTCTAAACCCAATTATGCGTTTGTTAGCTTCATATGCGGAGTACGTGTTTTATCTCGGGATTGTCATCATTTGCGATTAGGGCTAATCTTTGCTGTTTTATTTTTGATTCATGCATTCCTTTGATAAGCGGGGAATGACGGGAGGACATCAACTAAAAAAATCACTAAGTGAATATCCGTCTTAGTTAATCATGCGGCGCGCTGTTTTGTAATTTTTGCTCCACCAACCGGAATTCATATCTGAAATCGTGATTGCTGCTTGGATGAACGGGGCAAATTGATTCCATTCTTCCCATGTACATATTGTGTAAAAGACGTGCAGTCAAATGAACTTGTACTGCTATTCTGTGCTCCAAACTTGTAGCTCGCGCCAAGGTACTGTTTACTGTAGCGATAACATGACATATAGATTTCCAACGATAGGGGAATACTAGGTCAAATCAGGCTTGACTGGGGTTTATTAGAAAACCATTTCTCACATTCCTATGGTACGATCATTACGAGGCAGGTGAACAAAAATGAATCATCATTCTATGATCAATTTAATCACCCATTATGGCTATCCGGGTATATTTTTGTTACTCTTCATTGGCATCGTTGGCATACCGCTTCCGATTGAGATTATTCTGCTTGGAGCAGGTTAGCTTTCTGAGAACAGATTAGAAAAGTGGGCTGAACATTTTAAAAAGCATGGTGCAATTCTACTTTTAGTTGGCTATTATGTAGCTGGGTTAAGACATGCCGCTCCTTTCATTGCTGGGGCTACGAAAATACGATTCACCAAATTCATGAGTATCTCATACATTGGCGCATTGGCTTGGATTTTGGTCATTGTTCTTCTTGGTCAAAAGCTTGGTAAAGCGTGGCACCACATCTATACACAAATCCATCATCCAATATGGATTGTTGTCGCGGTTGTTATTATAGGTCTCGGCTTATTAACTAAGATGATGGTTCGCCAGCGTCGATTAACATCATAAAGCATAAAAACCTCCAGTCCCATTTCAAGTGGGATTGGAGGTTTTTGCTAACCTTTAGGAACCTCGAATTACTTACGTTTTACAGGTAAGAATCGGCCGTTCGCTCTCGAATAACGCAGTACTTTGAAGAACATTTTTTTATCTTTTAATTGATTAAATATAAAGGGGTCAGGTGCTGTGTTTACTTCTAGGACCCATGGTTTTAACTTTTTATCGATACCGATATCAACACCAATTTCTTTAAATCCCGGATAAACCTTCTGGTAATGCGTTGCGATTTGATATCCTAGATGTCGCAAGCTTTTGATATAATCATCTTTACTCTGATTCTTTAAGTAAGGAGCAAGTAATAATTCTAATGGGAGCGGTTTGCCGCTATTATGAAAGTTCGTTACTATTTTGTGTGGATGAGCAACTCGGCCAATATAACCAGTAGCTTCCCAAGTTTTCTTAGGGCTTTTTTGTACCATTATACGTGTATCGAAAATTCTCTTTTGATGGGTTAAGAGATGAATGCCTTGCTGAACCAAATAGGATCTGTTTAACTTGGCTCTGTTTAGAGCACCGAATAAACCTAAAAAAGTTCGAAAGGATTTAGCTGCTTTACCGGACTGAAATCGATAAGTCTCATTTTTCTCTACACGAATAATGCCCTGTCCGGAAGTGCCATTGATGGGTTTGACATAAACCATCTTATGTTTATTTAGCATGGCAAGCAGGTTCTTTTGACTGTAGATTCTTGTTTCCGGAACAAATTTGCGAAGTTCTTTATTTAATAAGAGAACTTTCGTCTTGACCCATTTGCTGCCTACTGTACGACCTCGATTCATTGACATAACAGCACCTCTACGTGGAAATTTTCGTCGCATAAATCTTTTCTAATTTGCTTGCAGTGGCTCGCCAACTAAATTTTCTCGTTACATCTAGTCGGGCTTGCTTGGCTAGTCTTTTGGCCTTAGAAGGGTCGTTGGCTAGTTTAAGTATTTGTTTGGCAAAAGCTTTAGGACTTCGATAATTCGCTACTAAAAGTCCGTTATGCTTGTGCCGTATAATCTCAGGAATTCCGCCATTTCTGGAGGCAATCGCTGGAATGCCGGATGCCATGGCTTCCACATTCACTAGGCCAAACGCTTCATGACCTTGAGAAGGACAGACGAAACAATCACCTGATTGATAGAATCGAGGCATTTGACTTCGTGAAACGTAACCCTTGAAGGATACTGGGATTCGAAGGGATGAAGCTAGGTGTTTCAAGTATTTCTTGTAGCTTGGCTTTCCGGTCCCGCCGGCAATGTGAAGCCTTACTGAAGGGATGGACTTCATAACGATCTTCGTAGCTTTCATCAGTACGGGGATTCCTTTCTTAGGAATCAACCTGCCTGCAAATAGAATGACAAATGGACGGTGACCGTCAGTTGAATGTTCTTTCCCTCTACGAGGACGGAATTGAGCGAGATCAACGCCTAGATGAACGTAACGAACCTTATGGCTGATTTTTGGAAAAGTTCGTTTCAGGTGATTTTGCAGCGAAAGGCTGTTGCCAATAATGCGATTAGCACCACTGAGATCACTTGCTGCTTGTTTCTTGGATGTCATCGGCGGGGATATAAATGTCTTTGAATGCAAAAAAACAGAGATAGGTGTATGTGGGAATACTTTTCTCACGGCATGCACAAATCTAGGGCGATTATCGATTTGAATCCTATCGTAACGATGACCTTTAACAGTCTTAATTACATTAGATAAGTAAGCTTGCTTATTGGCACCAGGTACGCGAAGAATCGTGATATGACCTAATTTGCTTTTCTTCGGGTAGTTGGCGCGCAGTCGACTTATAATGGTCACTGTATACTTGGAGGATATTTTTTTAGCAATTTGGTAAATACAATGTTCCACAGAGCCTCCGACGGGAGGAGGGACGGGGATTTGTTCAGGAGCAATAATCAGAATATGCATATTAAGAACCTTCACCTCTTGGCTTCATTTGATGTTTCAAGTTATCATATTCAAAGGAAGTGAAGGGACTTGGAGTAAAGTCTACTAGGTTAATTTTAATTTTTCGATCGTTACCATATTGCAGGCATTTATAAAGTGGGATACACTGAGGCGACAGATTCTGATCTACTTAGAAAGTTCAATTAAGGAGCGATACTCTCTTGAAGACATTAATTATTGCGGAAAAACCCGATATGGGACGTAATATAGCCGCCGCAATAGAGCCCAAAGCCAAAAATCTCAGGTCCCATCTAGAGGGTGAGCAGTACATCATCACCTGGGCGATTGGACACTTAATTGAGTTGGCTGAACCTGATCAATACGATGATAAATATAAAAAGTGGAATATTAACCACCTACCGATTATTCCTGATGAATTTAAGCTGATTCCAAACCCACGAACGTATGAACAGCTTAAGGTGATTGCAGAGCTAGCTAAGATGTGTGACCAGCTCGTTAATGCCTGTGATGCTGGGAGGGAAGGGCAGCACATCTTCTCGCTTATTCAGCGGCATCTTGGTCTGAAACAGCCTGTCAAGCGGCTCTGGATTTCCGATTTGACCTCGGAGACAATTCGAAATGGCTTCGCTACACTGAAAGACGGCGCTGAATACGAGAATTTAACGCGTGCCGCGCGCTCTCGCAGTGAAGCTGACTGGCTAATCGGCATGAATGGCTCTCGCGCATTCACAACGAAGCATAACGTATTGCTTTCCGTTGGCCGTGTTCAGACGCCTGTGCTAGCGCTCATTTATGACCGACAGAAGCAGATTGAAGCCTTCTCATCGCTCAAATTTTATGAGCTGGAGGGACATTTTACACAAGGCGAGACGACGTATAGAGGCATGTGGCAAGGAGAGCGCTTGACGGACGGACCGAAGGTCGAGGCACTTGCTGCCAAGGTCAAAGGGAAACCGGCACGGATTATTTCCTATGAAGTGAAAGAGACGAAGGAATACCCGTTCAAATTGTATGATTTGACGCTGCTGCAGCGTGAGGCGAATGGGAAATACGCCTTCTCAGCGAAGAAGACGCTGGATACGGCTCAAGCACTCTACGAAAAGCATAAGGTCATTTCTTATCCTAGAACGAATTCCAACTATGTGACTGAGCAAAATATTCCGGAAATGCACAAGTCCTTATCCGCTTTACAAGGAACGGCTTACCATGAGCTTGTGCAAGGGGCAAACCGAAATCTGGTGCACAAAAATAACAAGTTTATTTGCAATCCGAGCAAAGTTGAGGATCACCATGCGATCCTTCCGACGAATCGCAAAGCATCGGGACTGAGTCCGGATGAACAGAAATTGTACGATTTGATTGTAAGGCGTTTCTTATCCCAGTTCTATCCACCAGCTGAGTATAAGGTTCATACGGTTATGACCGAGGTTGAACAAGAAATGTTTAAGACCACGGTTAAAGAACTGCTTCAATTAGGCTGGAAGGTCATCTATGCCGATCAGAAAAAAGAAAAGGCGAAGAGCACGAAGGGCAAGGAGAAGGATGAGGAAGAAGACGAAGAGGTTGAAGTAAATGAGCCTTTCTCAATTGATCCACAAGGTAATGTCCTTTGCCATGATGCGATCGTAAAGGAAAAAGATACGCAGCCGCCTAAGCATTTTAACGAAGGAACACTGCTCAAAGCCATGGAAAGCGCCGGCAAGCAGATTGAGGATGAGGAGCTCCGCGATGCGATGAAAGATTCGGGACTCGGCACGCCGGCTACTCGTGCAGCGACCATCGAGCGTCTCAAGAAGGTTGGTTACATCGACATGCAGGGCAAAAAAATTGTCCTGACCCAGAAGGGGCGAACGGTTGTTGAATTAATTCGCGGCGCGGGCATTGAGCTGCTGACTTCACCTGAGATGACTGGGCAATGGGAGCGCAGGCTGAATGAAATCTCCCGAGGAACAGCTTCGGACGAGCAGTTCATGCATAACGTCAAAAGATTCGCAACCCTTATCGTTGATAAGGTTCGCGTGCAGGCTAGAGCTTCCAAAACAGCTTTCGAAGGCGAAACGCCTCCTGCCAGTGCACCCAAACGCGGTTCTGCCCGATCGAGTGCGGCATCAACTGCAGGTGGGACCAAAACAGCAGCTGCAGCTAAGAAGGCAGCTCCTGCTAAACAAACAGATGGAGCTAGTACGTTCCTAGCGACATGTCCAAGACCAGGGTGCGGAGGCTCCCTTTTCATGGGACGTAAAGGTTACGGCTGCTCGCACTACAAGGAAGGCTGCAAATTCGTCATCTGGAAAGAAAGCTTTGGCCGGAATTTAACGGACGCTCAAGTTCAGGCGCTCGTTAATAAAGGGAAAACGACGAAGCTGAAGCTCGTACTTGCTGATGGTACTGCGGCAGATGGACGAATCGTGTTGAGAAACATCGACACGGGAGAGCTCGGTACGGAGACGGAGTGATAGGAGGGGTGAATGATGAGCCATTTAACGAATGACTGGGCTT
Source organism: Paenibacillus sp. V4I9 (assembly GCF_030817295.1). Classification (NCBI taxonomy): domain Bacteria; kingdom Bacillati; phylum Bacillota; class Bacilli; order Caryophanales; family Paenibacillaceae; genus Paenibacillus; species Paenibacillus sp. V4I9. Next base: position 3,731,319 of record NZ_JAUSZE010000001.1, on the reverse strand, counting down.
CTTTGTTGGAGTCAGAATTTCAAGAGCCTTATTTCCATGCTTTGCAAAAATTTCTCAATGTTGAATATACGACACAAACCATTTTTCCAGAACAAAGTGAGATTTATAGTGCACTTCATTTAACATCTTATGCGAATACCAAAGTAGTTATTTTGGGACAAGATCCCTATCACGGTAGTGGCCAAGCCCATGGCCTCAGTTTTTCCGTTAAACCGGGTATACCGACACCGCCATCTTTGCAAAATATGTATAAAGAATTACAGTCTGATCTTGGCTGCTGTTTCCCTGATAACGGCTACCTGAAGGCTTGGGCCGAACAAGGCGTGCTGCTGTTGAACACGGTTCTAACGGTAAGAGCTGACACGCCGAATTCGCATAAGGGAAAAGGCTGGGAACGTTTTACAGACAAAATCATAACGACGTTAAGTGATCGGGAGAAGCCGATCATTTTTGTACTGTGGGGAAGTCATGCACAGGCCAAGCAGCGTCTCATTGATACAACGAAGCATGTTATCATAAAATCAGTTCATCCTAGTCCGCTTTCTTCGTATCGCGGATTTTTTGGCAGTAAACCTTTTTCGCAAGCGAATGCCTATCTTAGAGATCTTGGGAGTTCAGAAATTGATTGGCAAATACCAAATTTATTTGTGAAGGAGCGGGAGTAATGAGCGACAATAAAGAATTTATTTATGTCTTACGATTAAAACCTGCTTTTCTAGACCGCAGTATTTGGACCGAAAAAGAAGATAAAATTGTTGAAGAGCACTTTCAATACCTTTTACAGTTGAAAGAGGAGGGGGAGCTCATTTTAGCAGGAAGAACACAAACTTTTGATGAAAAAACATTTGGCATTGTTATCCTGAGGGTGGATAATGAGTTAGAAGCTACACTGATCATGGAACAAGACCCTGCTGTTGCTAATCAACTTATGACCAGTGAATTGTTTCCCTACAGTATTGCAGTTATGTAATTAGGCTGCCAGTTTGTCTGGCGAAAAATCAAAGGAGTGAATCCAATGAAATTTCAAGAATTTAAGTACGAAAGACCCGACTTTAGCGCTTTTGAAATTAAATTTAAGGAGCTTTTAGAAGTATTTAAACTAGCAGCTTCATTTGGTGATCAGGACCAAGCGATGGAAGCGATCGTTAGCCTGCGAAGTGAGTTGGAATCTATGGAATCTATTGCGCGGATTCGTCACAGTGTGGATACAAACGATGAATTTTACAAAGCTGAGCAAGAGTATTTCGATGAAATTGAGCCTTTATATCAAGGGCTGATTACCGAGTTTTATAAATCACTCATCGAATCCTCCTATCGATCAGAGTTGGAAGTTAAATGGGGGAAGCAGCTGTTTACGATTGCCTCCTTATCGTTGAAAACGTTTTCGCCGGAAATTGTTGAAGATCTCGTACATGAAAACAAACTGGCCAGTGAATATTCGAAGCTGCTCGCTTCTGCGAAGCTAATTTATGCAGGGGAAGAACGAAATTTATCCCAACTCGTGCCTTTTCAATTATCAACAGACCGAAAAGTCCGTAAAGAAGCGAATGATGTGAAATATAGCTTTTTTATAGAGAATGAAGCGAAATTGGATGAACTGTATGACCAATTAGTCAAGATTCGTGCGCTCATCGCTAAGAAGCTCGGATACAACAATTTTGTTGAACTCGCGTATGCTCGTTTGAACCGTTCTGACTATAATGCCAAAGACGTGGAAGTATTTAGGAATCAAGTTCTTGAACACATTGTACCGGTGGCAACCAAACTGAAGGAACGGCAGAAAGCCAGAATTGGCGTAGACTCCCTGCACTATTATGACGACAAGTTTGGTTTCGCCTCAGGGAATGCGACGCCGAAAGGCGATGCGGATTGGATCGTGGAACAAGCTCGTAAGATGTATGCAGAGCTATCCCAGGAAACGGATGAGTTCTTTACCTTTATGATCGATAACGGTTTGATGGATCTAGTGGCTAAGAAGGGAAAACGCGTAGGTGGTTATTGCTCTTATATTAGTACATACAAAGCACCGTACATTTTCTCTAACTTTAACGGAACTTCAGGTGACATTGATGTCTTAACGCACGAAGTAGGTCATGCCTTCCAGGGCTATAGCAGCCGAGAGTTTCAAGTACCTGAATACATATTCCCAACCTTGGAAGCCTGTGAGATTCATTCCATGAGCATGGAGTTTCTCGCTTGGCCTTGGATGTCATTGTTCTTCGGGGAAGAGACAGATAAGTATAAATTCAAGCATCTTAGTGAGTCGCTCTTATTCATTCCATATGGTGTTGCGGTAGATGAGTTTCAACATCGGATCTATGAGCAGCCGGAACTGACACCTGTAGAGCGTAAGCTAGTTTGGCGCGAGATTGAGCGCAAATATTTGCCGCATCGTGTCTACGAGGATAACGACTATTTGGAAAGAGGGGGCTTCTGGCAGCAGCAGGCCCACATTTACAAAAGCCCGTTTTACTACATTGATTACACCCTTGCGCAAGTGTGTGCGTTTCAATTCTGGAAACGAGCTAATGAAAATCCGGAGTTAGCTTGGGATGATTACTTAAGACTTTGTCAACAAGGCGGAAGTCTGAATTTCACAGAGCTTGTCCAAGTCGCGAAGCTAATTTCACCTTTCAAAGATGGTTGTGTTGCTTCGGTAATTGGTCATATCGATGCATGGCTTGATCAGGTTGATGATGGTAAACTTTAAATCATAGGCTGGACATGAGTGATTTGCAGTCCGCTGTCACAGTCCTTACCTGTTTCATAGGAGAGATTGCCGAGAACTTCTACTAAGGCTTGGTAATCAGCGGAAGAGCCTCGTTGTAAGGCTTGTATGGCTGCTTCGAGGACGATTTGTCCATCTTCCATCGCGATATCCCATAAGTCCCAAATGCTGTATGTGTATGTTTCATTTAATGATGTAGGACAATTCCAAACCGTCTTGGCTTCGTTTAAATAATCAAGCGGAGCCGGATGCTTGGTATATACCAACGGTGAGATTTGACCGAAGGTAAATAATCGTTTGATTCCTTTCGGATCGTGGAACAAGCGTTGAGCTCGAATCATGTCGATATAAGCATCGTTCCAATCCTTGTCAGTAACCTGCGATGCATGGTCAGGATAGTGAATGGCAGCAGCGTGGGCAAGTGCAGGAACAATGCCGAGGGGCAGAGCTTCTCCAACATATATTTCTTTCCATACGGGCGTATTCCATGTCTGTAAACCAAGCTTGCGACGAACAATGAGTGTGTCCATAATAATCTCAAACCGTTGGTGATCCCATTTCTTGAAGCCTGATTTATAAAAAACGTAGGGATGCATGTTGCGGTCGAGAATATGGTGTGTAAGGAATCCAAGTGCATAAACAACAGCGGGATTATACAAGCCTCTGCCTTGCATATGGGAAAGTAGATCCTGCAGGAACGGACCGCATGCTTTTGTATGCATGAGACTTCCCAATTGATTGAGTTTCTTGTCTTTTTTCCAAGGTAAGAAGTTATGATAGAACAAGAAATCGGGTCCTTGGCAGCCAAGTGAGAAAACATGTCGCAGCTGCTTATCACTAAGCATATTGGCATGCCCCAATTGGTTCATTAATTCTTGACCGAAAATCAGATGTGTCCAGATGTTAGGCAATTGTGCCCCTCCTTATTTATAATGCACGAAGATCATACATAGAGAACCATTATATTTTATCATAATGAGGAATTTCAAGGGCACATTTCATGAACTATTTGATCAGCCAAGAGCTACTATGGAAGGAATAATCTTCAAATCGTCGAATTCAAACACTTGGTGATGGAAACCATCCATGTATTTTTAAGATGGAGGATAAATGAATGGATATGCTTTCGAGAACGGAACCGTCATTTGCCACGGTATTTGAGTTCACAACAATGGGCATGGCGATTATTTCGCTAAATGGACAATGGATGAAGATGAATAACAGCCTAAGTGCGATTACAGGATACTCGGAAGAAGAATTATTATATACGGATATAACTACGATCTTTTTGCCCGAAGAGACCGACAAACTGATTGGACTTTTAGATCAATTGTTGTCTGGGGATTTGCGCTCTGTTCAGATCGAACAAAGCATGAAGTCAAAAGAGGGAACAATTATAAGGGTGGAATGCGGAATTTCGCTAATTAGAAACTCTGACAATGAACCTCTTTATTATATGGCTCAGATGAAAGATCTCTCGAGAAAGTCCGAGATGGAACGTAAACTTGCGGAGAGTGAGCAGCGGTATAATTCATTAATTGAGCATAATCCCGCGGGGATCTTAACAAGTGATTTGAACGGTTTGATCAAAAGTGTGAATCCAGCTATGGAACGGATTCTGGGTTATACGAAAGCGGATATGGTGGGACGTTCAATACATCATTTCTGGGAACAAGAGGAACTTGAGGATCAAGCAGGTTACCCGACCGATAGTGTGCTCTTGCAAACGGATAATTATATGCTGCGGGTTACACATAAGAGCGGCGAAAAGATCGAATTAGGCTTAAAAAATGTGCCAATTATTGTGAATGGGATAACGGAAGGCGTATATATTATCGCTAGAGATATCACCCAGCATAATAAAGACCGGGAGTCATTGAGAGTTGCGCAGCAGGACCTGCATGACACTGTTCGCAGACAGCAAGGAATGACCATGAAGTTCAGACAAATGCAAGGGAAATTCATACATACCTTATGTGATGGTGAACTTCTGTATAGGCTCGGCTATAAGCCATCGCATATCCTTGGCAACGGCTTATACGAGATATGGCCATTCTATATGGCTACCATTATCGACAAGTATTACCGCAGGGCATGGACCGGGGAAGAAAATGTCATGTATGAAGCCACATTCCGGGGGATTACGTATTTGACATCTTTACGTCCCATTTTTGAAAATGGCCGCGTGATTGAAGTAATAGGCTCATGTGTGGACATTACGGAACGTAAACAAATGGAAACGGAGCTTAGAGAAACGAAGGAGCTGCTGGAATCTTTTATAAATAATACAACAGATGCCATCTGCGTACTTGATCAACAGTTTAAGGTTATTTCTGTCAATTCCGCGTATGAGAAAGTATTTGGTTGGAATCAGGATGAGCTACTAAACCAACCATTGCCGATATATCCAGATTTCTTGGAAGAGCATCGCAAAGAAATTCATGACTTGCTGAAATCAGGTAATCAAATTTCTGGGTTAGAGACAGTTCGAGTTCGTAAAGATGGAGAGCTCATTCACGTAAGTGTGACCAAAACGCCGATCAAGAATGAGAAGCATGAAATTATCGGGTTCGCTGGTATTACGCGAGATATTACAGAACGGAAACGAACGGAGGAATTGTTGAGAAAATCCGATAAACTCTCCGTCGCAGGCCAACTAGCCGCAGGACTTGCTCATGAAATCAGGAATCCGCTCACGTCACTCCGAGGCTTCTTGCAGCTGCTGCAGAACGATATGAAGGGAAAACAGCACTATTTTGACATCATGCTGTCCGAACTGGATCGGATTAATTTCATCGTTAGCGAATTCCTCGTCATTGCGAAACCGGAAGCTATTCAATATAAAAGAAGTGATTTGATAAATATATTACAAACCGTGATTGCCTTACTTGATACACAGGCTAATCTCTGCAATGTACAGCTTTTGCTCGAGTTTGAGTCTGATATTCCGGAGTTCATTTGTTCCGAAATGCATCTTAAGCAATTGTTTATTAATTTGGTGAAAAATGCGATTGAAGCCATTACGAAGGATGGACAAATTAAAATTACCGTTTCCATGCAGGGAAGCGGGATGATTCGAGTGAGGACTCAGGACAATGGATGCGGCATCCCAGAAGAGCGGGTAAAGCAATTAGGTGAACCTTTCTATACAACGAAGGAAAAGGGTACAGGGCTTGGTCTAATGATGTGTTTCAAGATCGTTGAAGCGCATAAAGGCACAATGTCGATTCAGAGTCAAATTGGTGAAGGAACCATTATTGATGTGTTTTTGCCGACGCAGACTATTGGTAATGACATGAGTGAATTCGAATAGCATGAATGTAAAAACCGCCAGACCTGTTAAGTACAGGAACGGGCGGTTTATTCATTTCTAAAAACGGATACTAAATTCATTCGACTCTCTTGAATGCCATTTAGTCATAGTGGAGTCCTGTTCACAATGAATTTGTACTTCATCAGGTGTATATTTTACGATAAAACCCGAATTCACCTGATAATAAACGCCTAATGAATCTAACGACCAAACATAAACAGGTGTTTTTGTAAGAGCGGCAATGAAAATTTCTGTATCTGTTTCCAGTAGTTTGGTTCCGTAAATCATCTTCACACCTCTGTCTTATTATTTTGAAAAAGCAGCGCTTATTACTAGTGACAGCATGAACTTACAAACAATCACAAACTGTTTCCTATTTTTTTGTGGCGTTTCGGTTTTATACCAAGTACAATCAAAGTTGTGCAATTTTGAATACGATTGACAGGGAGAAGCAGCATGAAATTCGCAGTTCAATATATATCATTTTTTGTGATCCAAGGGGAAGGTGCCGACGCGGCATCGGCTAAAAATTATCGACATTATCAGACTTTGGATGAGACCGATTATGAAGACAGTGCTTTACAACAATTCTTAGACGGTGAGTTCGCGCGAATTGCTAAACGCAAAGTAGAACGAAACCCGAGAGCTGAGCAGGTGCCAACGAAGATAGGTCGTTTCATTACCGAGCCAGGCTTCGAATTAGAAAGCAATCCGAACTATAATGTATTCGCGCGTCTGCGCTTCGCAGAGAACAAACAGGACTTTCTTAATGTCGGTGACGAACTCTTGAATGCTTATCTAAATACAAGCGCAGTCAGGGGCGGAGCTTTTCTTGTCGCAAGTGCGAAGCTCAATCAATATTTCGACGATCCTTTTGTATTTATTCTAAAATGTGATTTTGAACCGAAAATTGCACGGATTACCGACGAAAAGAGCTTATTGAATCAAGTGGAAATGGCGATTAATGCGAAAAATATGAAATCGATCCTATATCCGTTTATGCCAGAGGAAGGCATGTTAGAACCAGCGGAGCTCAAAATTCACCAAGCTTCACATGCTCGTTACTTTGAGGATTTCCTAAAATATGTAGAATATGAGCAGTCCATGCCGGAAATATTGCATCATCAAGTACTTGGGCTCGTTCAGCAGCAGCTGGAGAGGGATTATGAGCATAAACCTGAGGAACGTGAGCAAGAAGAAAAGGATTTGGAAATCTGGGCAGCCAGTGAAAAGCGAGAGCTGCAGGAGAAGTGGACACCAACTCAGGTCATGGATGCCGCCAATTATTTGGTTGAACAGAAGCCGGATCTGGAAATGCGCATCAAGCTTGATCATATTAGTGTGAAGGCGCAGCTTGCCGATTATGGGCGCAAAGTTCACATTGCCAGACAAGGTGAACGGTACGTCATCCTGATTGAAGGCGAGTATTTACACTTTGAAAAAGGCGTATCACCGGTTGAATTGCTAAGACCAGATGATCTCCATGCTGTCATTGAGCGGATTACAAGAGAAGAAGAAAACGATAGATAAGGGTAAAAAATAGGGTTCCCACCACTATGAATTCCTTGTATAATAGGGAAGCTTTGCAAGAATTGACAGACGGTAAATTAGGACGGGTTAGAAGGAGAAAGGGGTCAATGGCTGTGATCGTGGTTGGGGGAATGATTGGGCTAGGTAAAACTTCTGTATCGACTTTACTTGGACAAGAATTAAATTCAAATGTTTATTATGAAAGTGTCGATGATAATCCGATACTTCCGCTGTTTTACACGGCAACTCCGGAAGAAATTGAGAAGAAACGATATCCGTTTTTACTTCAATTGCACTTTTTGAATACAAGATTTAAGGCAATTAAACAAGCGTTAGTACATAATCGAAATGTACTGGATAGAAGTATCTATGAGGATTGGTACTTTGCCAAAGTGAATCGGGAGTTAGGCCGTATTTCACAGCTGGAATTTGATGTTTATGAGGGGCTTGCGGACAATATGATGTCTGAGCTTGCCGAGCTTCCTAAGAAAGCGCCGGACCTCATGGTTTATCTAAAAGCTTCATTCGAAACGGTTATGTACCGCATCGGACTGCGGGGACGCAGCTTCGAGCAAGATCAATCTTTGGTTGATTATTATCGGCAGCTTTGGTCAGGTTATGATGACTGGGTGATGAATCATTATCATGCCTCTGAAGTGTTGATTGTAGATATGGATCGTGTTGATGTTGTGAATCGTTCAGAAGATGCGATTGAATTAGTTGAGCAGGTACGTTCCAAGCTTTCCGAATTAGTCATCGTTTAAAAATATCGAAGGGCCCCCTCATTCCGAGGGGGTCTTTCGAATTATGTAGGAGTTTATTGGTTATAAAGTCCTGTGAAATTACATATACTATCGAAATATGACGGTATTTATCTCTATTTGTTGTATCTCGAGTAAAATTATTGTATGATACGTTATGTATCAATTAGAGAAGTGAATTCTTCAATGGAAGAGTAGGTGATGAGTTTGTTATTTATCGTATGTTACAGAGGAAAGCCTATGTGCCCGCCACTTTCTAAATTGGCAGCAAATGAGAAAATGATGAAGTTAAGCCGATTTTTCTCGAATCTTGAGATCGTTGAGGTTAAACAACAATTAGTTGCAACATAACAGAATATAAACTTCATACTCTCATAATAACGCACCTCCTTTAACCCTTGGTTTTAGGAGGTTTTTGTCTTGACTGGATTATGTTACAGTAGATGGAAATGGTTTGTTAGTAATGGAGGGAAAACATGACTAATATCTTACCTTCTACTAAGAAAGCAATTATCCTAGGAGCTGGAATTGGTGGATTAACGACAGCGCTTTACTTGCAAAAGCAAGGTTGGGAAGTTGTCATCTACGAGAAAAAGAAAGAGCTATCCGAATTCGGTGCAGGAATTGTGTTAGCTGCGAATGCCATGCATGTATTAACGGAGCTTGGTTTGGCTGAACAGGTGAGGGCAACCGGCGCTAAAGTTGGCATGGCTGAAATTCACTCTTGGGATGGAAAACCGATTACTTCAGTTCCTGTCGCAAAGCAAGCCGCTAAATATGGAACTTACAGCTACCTTATTCATCGCGCGAAGCTTCAAACGATTTTATTTCAACAACTAAATGAACGAACAACCGTTTATATGAATAAAAAGCTAATAACTTTTGAACAGGAACCACATCAGGTTATTGTGCATTTTGATGATGGAACAGAAGATACCGGACATATCTTAATCGGTGCAGATGGCATTCATTCACAAGTGGCTCATCTACTATTTGGCTTAGAACAGCTGCGATATTCAGGTTTTAGGGCTTTCCGAGGTATTACTTCGTTCTTGGATAAGCGATATATTCCTGAGATCGGTGGTGGATTTGAGGCATGGGGAAGAGGACGGAGGTTCGGTTTTTCCCAGATTGGCGAGGGACAAGTTTTTTGGTTCGCTGCAATCAACGCAGCTTTAGGGACAGGTATGGATCGTAAGAAGGACTACGTTCTCCGGCAATTTGAGGGCTGGCATAATCCGATTGAGCGGGCTATCGAGTCAACAGATGAGGGGTCAATTTTAATGCATGACATTCATGATCGTAAACCACTTGAAAGATGGAGCCGAGGGAGAGTAACACTGCTTGGTGATGCGGCTCATCCTATGCTGCCTAATCTCGGGCAAGGAGGCGCTCAGGCAATGGAGGATGCTCTTGTATTAGCTAGATGTCTAGAGGAAATTTCAATGCTTTCATTAAGCAGCGTTACAGCCGCATTTCATTCCTATGAAAGTAATCGAAAATCCCGAGCCAATCAAGTTGTGCGTCAATCCAGACGAATGGCACGCATTGTGCAAATGAGCAATCCGGCTGCTATTATGCTGCGTAATCAAGTGCTTAGACTTCTTCCTGATAATGTTCAAATGAAGCAGTTGGATTGGCTTCTGGGATATCGCGTGTAAATGCTTGCCACGCATGCAGCTTGTTAAATTTGATGTTTGGAGGTAGTCCGTGAATATACTAATTCTAGGCGGTACGAAGTTCCTAGGAAGAGCGCTTACAGAAGCTGCATTAGCAATGGGACATGAAGTAACTTTATTTCACCGGGGATTACACGATGCTACTGCCTTTCCACAGGTCCGGCATATCCTTGGAGATCGGAACGTTGATTTACACTTACTGGAAGGACACGAATGGGATGCGGTAATCGATACGAGTGGATATCAGCCAGAGGTTGTAGATGCAGCTGCAAAGCTGTTGAAGGATCATGTGAAGCACTTTACCTTCATTTCTACTGTTTCCGTCTATGACGATCTTCGGATAGTAAATTTGAATGAGTCGGCACCAGTGGCTGAATTGGAATCGATAGAAACAATTGATCCAGGGCGGCGTTACGGTGCGCTAAAAGCCCTTTGTGAGCAAGCGGTGAACCAATCATTTCCTGACCGTACACTAGTTATACGTCCAGGTCTCATCGTTGGTCCATATGACGCATCAGATCGATTTACCTATTGGCCATCTCGTTTTCATCGGGGAGGTGACGTGCTAGTTCCTTTACCGAAAGAACGGAAGCTCCAATTTATTGATGTAAGAGATTTGTCAGGCTGGATTATTCGGTTAGTTGAACAAGACATAACAGGCACCATTCATGCTAGCGGCAGCGAATATACAATGGAAGAAGTCGTTGAAGCATGTAAAAGTGTATGTGTAATTGAAACATCTTGTTCATGGGTATCGGAACCGTTCTTAGTGGCACACGAAGTGGGGGAGTGGATGGAGCTTCCACTTTGGATAAAGAGCGATAGTTTAGCCGGGATGTTAATGTTAGACAATGCCAAAGCCTTCGAATCGGGTCTAACAACTAGGCCGTTAATCGAGACGGTCCAGGACACATTGGCTTGGGATTTAGGACGATCAGCAGATACAGAGCGACTTGCAGGTATGAGCCCTTCGCGCGAACAAGAACTGCTTCGACTATGGCGTGATTTAAGCAATTGATGGAGATTTTCGTCTGGAAAATAATTTTTCGAAATGTGCGAAATTCAATAGAATAGATTGAAAACACCGAATATAATGGAATAGTATACTTTGAGAAAAAGAAAGAGGTGCTGTCCATGTACGATTCTTCGGATATTCAAAGTAATAAGGGAATGGCCATCATTGCATACATCTTGTTTTTTATCCCGCTTATCGCAGCAAAGGACTCCAAATTTGCAGGGTACCACGCTAACCAAGGCCTTACATTACTATTGGCCGCTGTCATCTTGAATTTTGTTTTGCCATTCATCCCAATTATTGGTTGGATTCTGCTGCCTTTAGCGAATTTAGGCGTGTTTGCTTTAGCTATTCTAGGCATTGTAGCCGCCGCTCAAGGTCAAGTAAAACCACTTCCGTTTATCGGGGGCTACACGTTATTGAAGTAGCAGGACGTACATATGAGAAGCAGGTTGCCATTTGTGCAAGCCTGCTTTTTCGATTTTAAACGAAACGATGATGATTCAGATAGATGAAGCTGCCAATTCAGCAATACGTTGATTTACATTGTCAGTGTACAACCCGCCGTGATAACAAATAACAGCTTCAATGTCGTATTCGATGAACTTCTTAATTGATTGCATCGCTAACTCATAGTTAACGGAGTACTCCGGTATGGGTCCGAGAAGTTGACCATCTGAAACAACCAAGGCATCAGCCGCAATCAATGTCTTGCTCTGTTTGTGGTATAGACTGACATGTCCCGGTGTATGACCTGGAGTAGGTATGACGATAATCCCACCACAGTTGGCAAGTTCGAGTCCATCTTCAAGAATGCCATTGACCGGTCCTTTGGGCGGATTCTCCAAAGCTGAACGAAAAGCTTTTCGCCATTCCGGTGAAATATCCGCAGGTAAGCTAGCGACCGCTTGTTCGATCGATTCTGGCGTGATTTTGATCAACATCTTCTCACCTTGAATATAAGGTTTCTCTATTTCACTGGCCAGAATATCAAGTTTATGCGGAGATTTGCTTATGAAATCAGGTAAACTCCCTATATGATCTATATCTTGATGGCTAATAATAATCGTTTTCAAATGACGGAATGGAACGTTATGTTCCTCCATGGCATTCTGAATAAGCGGCAATAAACCGGGATATCCAGTGTCCACCAAAATGGCGCCTCCATCATCGGAAATAAGGGTTGGGTGTATGACATCGATACGCCCCATGACAGGAACTGACAGTTCAAGCATGTAAATACCATTCGCAATCTGCATTCGAATCCCTCCAAAGAGAAATGATAGTGAAAGAACAGTGCTATCATACCCAGAAGGGGTTGTTGTTGTCAAACAAATATTTAATCATACCATAATAATAACCAAAAGTCAATATAAATTAATTTGTGAATCCGACGTACTTAATTTTGTCCAAATTTTGATCAACGTGTGAATAAAATATGAACAAATTTTGGATTTGTGATATACTATGTTTATAAAGCACTTACATTGAAGGTTTGGAGTGATAATTATGGCAAATAGAGCCGTTTTGATCAGTAGTAATGAGCGCAGTGAGCGCGATGTGATGCCATTAGTCAAGATGATGACAATAGCGGCATGGGCGTTGCTTGGCATAGGATTACTATTAAGTTTGTTGAATATTGATCATTTTAGTGATCGTAATGCCTCTTTGATGGTTGGTATTGGCTTCATGGTAGGTAGTGTGCACATTTATGTCATCCGGACGGCTATTCACTTGGTGCATTCGCGTGCAGCTTCAAAGACGGAATGAACAATAACACATTATAAGTAGTAAAAAAGCCTTTCAAGTTACAACTTGAAGGGCTTTTTCGTTTTCATACGTTTTTCATACATTTTTATAATAGTCAACAAACGTTCTGTGACATTTGTTTTACAGTAAAACGTCGATCCTTTGACGTATTTGTTAAGTTATGTTTGCGACTGTGTACTTTTATCAGCGAGATGATATCTTGATATTAGATAAGATTTGTTGATAGGGAGGTTAAGTAGGATGAAGAAGAGAACACTCGTACAAGCTATGTTGCCCTTTATGATGGTCGCCATCATTGTTTTATTGGCAGGCTGCAGTAATCAAGCTATGGTACTGAATCCCAAAGGACCTGTGGGTGCAGAACAGAAAGATTTGATTGTGATTTCCACTATTCTATGCACGGTAATCCTCGTTCCGGTTCTTGCGCTTACTGCATGGATCGTATGGCGGTATCGTGATAAAGAAGGCAATAAAACATCTTATAAGCCGAATTGGGCGCACAGCACGACCTTAGAAATCGTTTGGTGGTCAGTTCCCATCATTATTATTGCAGCCTTAGCTGTCATAACTATTCGTTATACGCACTCATTAGAGCCTTCTAAGCCGTTGAAATCCAATAAACCACCTGTCACCATTCAAGTGACATCACTGGATTGGAAATGGTTGTTTACGTATCCAGAGCAGGGCATAGCAACAGTCAACTATTTGCAAATTCCAGAGGATACACCGATTAAGTTTGAGCTGACCTCAGATGCTCCGATGAACTCGTTCTGGGTCCCGCAGTTGGGTGGGCAGATCTATACGATGTCAGGTATGGCGATGACCCTGTATTTGCAAGCCGATGAGATCGGGCATTACTTCGGAACAGGAGCGAATTTCAGCGGTGCACATTTCGCGGATATGACGTTCGATGTGAATGCGACATCTCAGAGCGATTTCGATGCTTTCGTAAACAAAACGAAAAAGGTTCAGACAAAACTTACGATGGAAAGCTATGAAACATTAGCAAAGCCTGGTAAGTCGGGTGTTCAATACTTCTCCTCGGTGCCAGATGGACTTTTCGAAAAGATTGTAACGAAATATACGAATGGTCAATCCATTCACAGTGGTCATGGCGGTACAGAATCCGTGAAAGAGACGAGTAAGCCTCAAGCAACGGACAAAAATGCCCCTATGAACCATAATGATCACAGTCAAATGAAAATGACAAAATGATCGATCAAAGCTTTTGAGAAAGGGAGATCTGCTCATGTTGGATAAAATAAAGCAATTCGCATCTGAGTTTTTCGTAACGGGCGATCCACTCATCCTGGGCGCTCAGGTAAGTATCGGACTCTCGATGATCGCTATGATATTCGTACTGTCTTATTTCAGAAAGTGGGGCTGGCTCTGGCGTGAATGGTTAACAAGTGTTGACCATAAACGAATCGGGATCATGTACATCATTTGTTCGATCATGATGCTGTTCCGCGGCGGTGTGGATGCGCTTCTAATGCGTCTACAGCTAGCGATGCCAAACAGCGAGTTTCTACAAGCAGAGCACTATAATCAAATCTTCACAACGCATGGTGTGATCATGATTTTATTCATGGCTATGCCTCTGATGTTCGGTCTATTTAATATTGTAGTCCCACTTCAAATCGGAGCTCGAGATGTCGCTTATCCGTTCTTGAACTCACTTAGCTTCTGGATGTTCTTCTGGGGAGCTATGCTTTTCAACGTATCGTTCGTTATCGGTGGATCACCGGATGCAGGGTGGCTTAGCTATCCGCCGCTTTCGGAAATGTCTCACAGTCCTGGTGTCGGACAGAACTTCTATATTTGGGGGATTCAAATATCCGGTATCGGTAGTTTGGCAACAGGGATTAACTTTATCGTGACCATTTTGAAAATGCGTGCGCCTGGCATGAAGTTGATGAAGATGCCGATGTTTACATGGTCCGTATTCTCAAGTTGTATTATGATTATCTTTGCTTTCCCGATCCTTACAGTGACGTTAGCCTTATTATTCCTTGACCGTTTCCTTGGCGCCCATTTCTTCACGTTAGATGGCGGCGGGAATCCGATGATGTACATCAATTTGATCTGGATGTGGGGTCACCCTGAGGTCTACATTGTTGTCGTTCCTGCTTTCGGGATTTTCTCGGAAATTGTTTCTACCTTCTCCAAAAAGAAATTGTTTGGTTACAAATCAATGGTTTTCGCTATGCTGATTATTAGTTTATTGTCCTTCTTTACTTGGGCGCATCACTTCTTTACGATGGGGTCCGGCGCAAATGTTAACGCCTTTTTCGCTATTAGTACGATGTTGATTGCAATACCGACCGGAGCTAAAGTATTTAACTGGTTATTCACGATGTTCCGCGGTAAGATTCGTTTTACGACACCTATGATGTGGACGATTGCCTTCATCCCATGTTTCGTTGTTGGGGGTATGACAGGGGTATTGTTATCTGTTGCGCCAGCTGATTTTCAATTTCATAATAGCTACTTCCTGATTGCGCATTTCCATCAAGTCTTAATTGGTGGCGTAGCTTTCGGTTACTTCGCTGGACTTTACTACTGGTGGCCGAAAATGTTCGGCTTTAAGCTGAACGAACACTTAGGTAAATGGGCATTCTGGCTGTGGAACATTGGCTTCTATGTTTGTTTCATGCCGCAATATTTCTTAGGCTTAGATGGTATGACTCGTCGTACGTACACGTACGATTTCGATATGGGCTGGGGACCGTTAAATCTAGTTTCAACAGTTGGTGGTTTTCTTATGGGTGTCGGGTTCATTTTCCAAGTTTGGCAAATTGCTCACTCGATTAAATTCAGAGAACCGGATGTATCCGGGGATCCATGGGATGGCCGAACATTAGAGTGGTCGATTCCTTCGCCAGCTCCAATTTATAACTTTGCTGTATTGCCAGAAGTAAGCGAGGCAGATGCATGGTGGGAACAAAAGCAGAAGTTAAGCTTATCTACCAAGCAACCAGCCAAGATTGTATATGAACCGATTCACATGCCTAAGAATTCTTCCATTCCATTCCTAATGTCTGCTCTATGGTTTTTCGCTGGATTTGGTTTTGTATTTGATTGGATGTGGCTGACGATTCCAGCCTTAATTGGTGTCGCGATCACTATGATTGCACGTTCGTTCAGCTATGATACGGATTATTATATTCCTGCTGATGAAGTGAAACGTACGGAAGCCGCATTGAAAGGGGCGAAAGTATAATGGCACATGCAGCCGCGCAAGGTGAGCATCATGCTCACGATCATGAACATGATCACGAGTCGCTCAAAACGTTCGGATTCTGGATATTTCTAATCACGGACTGTATCTTATTTGGATCTTTATTTGCTACTTACATGGTTCTTCATCAAAATACGAACGGGGGACCAACCCCGGAAGAATTGTTCAAGATGCCGGGTATCATTGCGGAAACCTTTATCTTGCTTACTAGCAGCTTCACGAGCGGTTTAGCCGTGCTTGGCATGCACAAAGGGAACATGAAGCAGTTAATCGGCTGGCTCGCCGTAACTGTGCTTCTGGGAGCGTCATTCGTTGGACTCGAGTTATATGAATTCATTAACATGGTTAATCATGAAGGTGCAACAATTAGTACGAGCGCATTTTTATCAGCTTTCTTTGCATTAGTAGGTACACACGGTTTGCACGTTTCTGTTGGTTTGATCTGGATGGTCGGGTTGATGCTGCAATTGAAACGCCGAGGCATCACAGCAGTAACCAAACGCAAAGTGGCTGTCATTTCCTTGTACTGGCATTTCCTTGACGTAGTTTGGATCTTCGTATTTACAGTCGTCTATTTGATGGGGGTGATGTAGGATGAGTCAACCGCATACAGGTTCACATGAAAACCATGACGCACATGGTTCATTGAAATCTTATATCATTGGCTTTGCGCTCTCGATCATTCTGACCATTATTCCACTCGTTGCCGTCATGAACCATATGTTGAGCAAAACAGGCACAATTGTCTTGATCCTCATCATGGCTGTACTGCAATTCGGTGTTCAATTGTTCTTCTTCATGCATGTGAAAGAGGGCGAGAACGCACGCTGGAATATCATGGCGCTGATCTTTGGACTTGTCATCTTATTGACGATCGTGGCCGGTTCGATTTGGATTATGACATATAATCAAGTGGCGCATTAAGTTTGATAATAGGAAAGACGTTTTCACCACGTTTGGCGTGGTGGGAACGTCTTTTTTGCGTCTTTTCACATAAATTGGTTATGGCAGCTGAGACGATGAATTTCATCTAAGTCTAGCACGTAGGTTTGTTACGTTCCTTAGCTTCTCGTTTCTCTTGTTGTACCGCTTTTTCTCCGAATTGATCTAAGCGAGAAGGGCTGCTTGCAGGTCCAGTGTTCTTAGGCTTATTATTTCTTCCACTCATGATTTATCACCTCCGTTGATTCAGCTTTTGCTAAATGATTATCGTTCATTCAGTAAGGTAAAAGGTAATAAATAGTTGTCTTTCTATCTCTCGCGTGATACATTATGTATCAGAGATACTAATTGTATCATACACCTAGAATGGACAAGCTATTCTATTGAATGGAGAGGAGCCGAATGATTCGCAGAAGCCAACGATTTCGTAACCATCTCGACGATAATCTGATTCATCTGCATAAGAACTTGTTCATTAGCCCTTCTGATCCACAATATTATGAGAAAGTGATCCGATATATTGATGCTAATTCTCCGGAAGCTCATTATAAGATCGGGCAAAAGTTCCAATTAAAAGGGAATTTAAAAAGGGCGATTTTTCATTACAAAGAGGTTCTTCGAACGTATCCATCGCCATTCTATTCGGCTGCTAATCGAGCCATTCATGAATTGGATCAACAACAAGCGGAACATGCAGCAAGTATGCAAAAGGCTTTCCCAGAGGCAGAAAAGCGGCTGTTACCTCCATTTATGAAAACAATGCTTATCGTGCTCTTTGTACTTAATTTGATGTTAGTCTTCTTGTTTGTTGGAGATGCCCCGATCTATAAAGCGATTTCGAAAATGAAAGTCTGGGGCGTTGGAAGTGACGTTACTTATGAGACGATGGATGTCCCATTTATCATGTACCTTGATCCTGACACCAAAAATGAAGATATTGAAACAGCGCTGCATAAGCAGGCTTTGGAATTAGCTAAGGAGATGCCGAATGCCAGCATTCTTATTTATGGCATCGTCTCACAAGATAACGTGAACAAAGGGAAAACGATGCTTCTCACGAATGATGAGTTGACGAAGAGCGCCATTGTTATCGCTCAATATCATCCCGCGACGGATCGTACAGTGAGAATTCGTTTTCTGGATTCCGAATTTGAAAAGCACCAACCGCTTAGTGCGATTGGTGCTAATTTAGTTCGTACAGCTTTGGAATCGTACCGCAAAGATTATGGAATAGCTCCGGCAAATCTGAATGCTCTCCTGCAAGATTATCCAAATAATTATTTGAGCTTCATTCCATTAGAAGTGGTCACAAGTTCCAATGACATTTCCACGGAGTTTAACGGGCGAGGCGGATGGGTATATAATTTCGACGCGGCTGATGTCGAGCAGATGTTTTATGCGAACGCAGCAGGCGTTGGTCGAGTACCCTATGAGCCTGTGCATATTGAAATCAATAAGGCAGAACATCAATTGAAACTGGTTAGCGGCAGCTACTTATTGTGGGTAAAAGATATTGGTCTTGGCGCCAACGGGAGCACACCCCAAGGAGATTTTCGAGTGATGGATCGCGTGCAGCAGCCCAAAGGGAAACATGCACAGGTTTATGGGGAGGCCGGTTTGGGACTTGGAGCGATCGCGCTTCATGGAACATTCGATGAGAGCTCAATCGGTACGGATCAATCGCTTGGATGTATACGACTAACGAATCCGGATGTGCAGCAATTATTTCATTTTGTTCCTAAGGGCACAGTGGTTCAAATAAATCCTACCAAATGGGCTGCGGTCCATAATGACCAAGTAAAGGATACGTTATTGCTGATTCCAAATAAGCTGCCATCTTTGGATGAATCGCCTGAACAGCTATTTCATTGGCTTGGTTAATCACCTTTTGTTAATGGCATTACCTATTATTTTTTGTGAACCTCACAAAAAGCAGCCAAGGCTTACCGAAGATTAATCGGAAGCAGTAGCTGCTTTTTTAAATTAACTACATTAAGTTTTCTGGGTTAAGTTTTTCCAGTTCAGGGATAACGAAGCGTCCGTCTTTGCGAATGAGAACATCATCAAAGTAGATTTCACCGCCACCATATTCGGGACGCTGGATAAGCACCATATCCCAGTGAACGGAGGAGCGGTTCGTATTATCCGCTGTCTCATAAGCTTGGCCAGGGGTGAAGTGAATGCTGCCATCAATTTTCTCATCGAATAAAATATCTTTCATTGGATGTTGGATGTACGGGTTTACGCCAATTGCGAATTCGCCGATATATCGAGCCCCATCATCGGTATCCAAGATATCATTCAATTTCTTAGTATCATTGCTTGTAGCTTCAATAATACGACCATTTTCGAATCGTAATACAATGTTTTCAAAAGAAGTGCCGGAATATATCGTAGGTGTGTTATAGCTGATTACACCATTAACAGAGTCCTTCACAGGCGCGGTGTACACTTCACCATCAGGAATATTTCTTAGACCAGAGCAAGGGACGGCGCCAATATTTTTGATGGAGAAGCTAATATCAGTCCCTTTGGCAACAAGGCGAACACGGTCTGTTCGGTTCATCAGGTCGACAAGCGATTCCATAGCGACAGCCATTTTGCTGTAATCGAGATTACAAACATTGAAGTAGAAATCTTCGAAAGCCTCGGTGCTTTTGCCGGCCAGTTGAGCCATAGAGGGATTCGGATAACGCATAACACACCATTTGGTATTGTTAATGCGTTCATCGAAGAGAGGACGCTGGAAGTATTTCAGGTAGAGCCTCATTTGATCATCGGGTACATCGGAAGATTCGGTAATATTATCACCACTACGGACGGCTACATAAGCATCCATCTGCTTCATCCGCGCAAGCTCAAATTCGGACCATTGGCTAAATAGTTCTTGCGTACCGGTCATCTGTAAGCTTCTCATGATGGCTGGATCACGCAGCTCGATAAAAGGTTTACCACCTACGGCATACACTTCTTCAATGAAACATTTGGCGAGTTCGGGGTCTTTGACTCCAATCATTTCAATCAGGATGTTCTCACCAGGCCCCAGACTAACTGAATAATTAATAATATTTCGGGCAAAAGTTTGAAGTCTTGGATCTCTCATTCTATAGGTCTCCCTTAAGTGAATATATGTACTTACAAATTATATCGCAACAGGCGTTCTTAAGCCAATAAGGACGAATGATTTCGTGGAACTTAGTGGGGTATGCTACAATATATCAAGGATGACAGACAACAGAAAATTACAACTAGAGGAGGACGCAATGGCAAGAGATCAGATTAAAGTACCATTCGGGTACGAACCTCCGGCGGAGACTCATAAAGGAACAGTCTTATTATTTGAAACATTTGAAGACTGGACGGAGACGGAACTGCACGCTTTTACCAGATGGGCGGAGGAAAGAAAGTTCGTTCGAGTGATCTTTTATCCCCAGCATGAGGAAACGCTTCGGAGAATGGACATACCTTGTCAGCAGCCCTATTATGCCCGTGTTAAGCATTTGGAAAACCTCCTGGAACAAGTGGATACCACCCTTCAATTGGACTTGGATAAGTGGGAAGGGAAGCGTAAAAAATACACACCGATCGATACATCATTGAAATTTTTGACGGATAAAACGCCAAGCCCCCATTTCGTGTGCATGAGTGATCGCTATGCGAATCTTTTCGTTACGTATCCTTCCTTCAAAGAATGGATAAAAAAAGTAAGACTCGTTATCATCAGCCAATTCCATGTCCCTCTCCATGGTAAGTTGAATGAATACGCGGAGAGATGGGAAACTGTGGATTTTGGAAACGGCTATTAAACAACGGATCTCGAACAACAAATTAATCATATTAATTATGGTCGTTATCGTGGCAGGGATGAGTCAAGGTATGCTCCTGCCTCTGCTAACGATCCTTTTGGATCGTTCGGGTGTCTCAACGGAAGCCAATGGTCTGAATGCGGCAGCGCTTTATATTGGTATTTTCTCCACGATGTTCTTCATAGAAAGGCCTGTGCGAAGATACGGATATAAGCCAGTCATCATGGTCGGGATGGGACTGGTCATCATGGCAACTTGTTTGTTCCCGTTATGGCAGCAGATTGGTTTCTGGTTTGTACTTCGTTTGCTTGTAGGGATAGGGGATAGCGCCCTGCATTATGCGACGCAGTTATGGATCGTTACATCAAGCCCTAAAGAACGTAGAGGACGCAATATCTCTTTATATGGCATGGCTTATGGCGTTGGTTTTAGCTTGGGACCTATAGGAATTACTTTGCTCAAAGCAGGTAGTTGGGTTCCCTTTTTGACCACCAGTTGTTTCTTCATAATCGTTCTGACGCTCGTACTTCAGTTGTCCAATGAAAAGCCAGAGCAGCTGGACAAGGTGGAGGCGGTACATAAGCGTGCTTCAAAAGTGTTGGCAATTGCTTGGTTCCCGCTCATAACCTCTTTACTATATGGCTATATGGAAGCCTCGATGAACAGCAACTTTCCGATTTATGGACTGCGTGCAGGTCTCTCGGAATCTAATATTGGTGTTCTGCTGCCCATTATGGGGGTTGGGGGTCTCATTATGCAGCTGCCGCTAGGGATTTGGAGTGATCGTGTAGGGCGGAGAAGTATCCTTATTGTGAGTGGTCTCATTGGCTCCATTGCATTTCTATGTATTCCGTTCGCGGGCTCGAATCTTTGGTTGATTGGACTCTGTTTCGGCGTTGCCGGGGGCATGGTGGGCTCGTTTTTCTCACTAGGTTTGGCCTATGCGGCAGACATACTGCCCAGACATTTAGTACCTACTGCGAATGTACTTGCTTCAATCCAGTATAGCTTAGGAAGTATAGCCGGCCCTTTAATGGGAGGACTAGCTATACGCTATATAAGCACGGCGAGTATTTTTTACTTGATAAGCCTTATCTATGTCTTATTTGCCCTATCTGGGTTTACTTTTCGACGTCAGTCAGTATGAAAAAAGGGACACTAAACCTAAAAACAAGGTTTGGTGTCCTTTTCAATTGCAAACCATTATTAGCCTATTTCATAGCTCGCAGCTTGATCCGTCATATACCGCTCTGTCAAAATAGTCAACATAGAAATGCCAATTTGATTTTCTCCGCCCTCAGGAATAATAATGTCAGCATATTTCTTGGACGGCTCGATAAATGCGTCATGCATCGGCTTAACGGTCGTCAAATATTGATCAAAGACAGATTGCAGTGTACGTCCACGTTCATTGATATCTCGGGATAGTCGGCGGAGAATACGAACATCCGGGTCTGTATCAACGAATACCTTGATGTTCAAAGCACCGCGCAGCTCTTCGTCTGTTAAGACATGAATGCCTTCAAGCAGCACAATCGGCTTTACCTCGATACGGATCGTTTCTTCTGAGCGAGCATGCTGTGAGAAATCGTACACCGGAATGTCCACCGCATTACCGCTTTTCAATTCTTTTAAATGCTGTAGAAGCAAGGCGTTCTCGAAGGCACGCGGATGATCATAGTTAATACGTTCCCGTTCTTCTAAAGTAAGACCACTATGATGAAGATAATAATTATCTTGTGAAATTAATGTCACGTTCGTGGATCCCAGCTTGGTAATGATGGATCGAGCTACTGTAGTTTTTCCTGAACCGGTACCACCGGCAATTCCGATAACGAGCATGAAATGTAGTGCCTCCCCAAATAACTTGAAAACCTTCCTTCGTAGTTTAACATAATGTTCGTATAAAAAGAAAAAGCGATCGAATTTCGATCACCTTTTGCCTAGATAATAGCCTTATCTAATTTGCTTCGGAGTATGGAACTTCTCTTGATTGGCCTCGATATCTTGTGAAGCTTGCATCAATTGTTCCATGGTTTGCTTTAACTGCTGCCCATATTCATCGTTATTAAAAGCTTGAAGCTGCTCATGTGCTTCGTGTACTTGCTGCTTAGCCTCTGTAAGCGCTGCTTGTGCAGATTGTATAGATCGAGGGTTGGCTTGTGAAATGGCTACTTGCAGTTGATGCTCAGCGTCTTGAGCTTGGAGTATAGCATGATCTGCTGCGTCAATGGCGTGCTGAAGCGGCTGTTGATGCTGACGGGTTTCTGTCATTGGGGAGTGCCTCCTAAGGATAATGGTTGTTGGTTAAAAAAGAACAGTGACTTTACTAAATTGCTCCAAAGCTGGGGAAATCATTCTTCGTTTGGGAAATGAAATTATTTCCTGGGGAAGCGCAAAATGTGAGCGCACTTATGATATTTCGACATGAAAAGTCAGAAAATTTCGAATACAAAATCAATTATTGAAAAAGGCTATTGTTTCCAAAATAAAAGTAGACAAACTGTTTGAATATTCATAAGCTAGAGAAGATAGCTTTTTTTTGACATGATTAGACAATTAGGGTCTAAATAGGGGATGAAATGATGAGAACATGGAAAGGTTTTTGTATAATTGCAGCTGTTACATTAAGTATTTCCGGGTGTGGGTCTTCCAAAACCACTACAGCGCCGGCAAATTCGTACATACCTACCTTAGAGGCAAGTACTATTGTTAATGGAGATGCAGCAACTCTTCGAATTACAACGGACCTTAAGCTTTCCAAAGAGCATTATGATCAACAGCGCAAGCAAGGGGAAGGGCACGTTCATGTTTCCTTGGACAAAGCAGAAAAAGAAATCATGACGACCACTGAAAAAAATTATGAGCATTTAAGTAAAGGTACTCACGAGTTAAAAATTTCCTTACATAATAACGATCATACGCCTTACGATGTAAGCAAGACGATCACGTTTGAAGTGAAGTAGGAGTATCCCATGCTATTTCTACCAAAGAGATTGAGCTTACAGAAAAGAATTGTTTTCCTGGTTACTGCCGTTACGGTTAGTATGCTCTCAACAATGATGGTCTTCGATACTATAAGTTTAAATCAATCCATTCGAGAAGCTTATGTGAGTCAAATAAGCGGCATGACGATTGCCATCAATGGACGCTATGAAGAATCTCGTTCCATTACAGATGTACAGCAAATATTTGATTATATTCAATACAAAAATACGCGTGTTCTCGAAATGAAGTTATACGATAAACAAGGCGTTATTCTCGCAGCTTCCAATCGTTCTGAAGTAAGTAATCATATGCCTATCTCTAGGGTAGTCATTCCTAAGCAAGATCAAACAATTGTCGATCGTGTGCCTATGGCGCAAACGGATAAACCGGTTGTTCGTCTAACGGCGCCTCTTCAGGAGGATGGCCTTGTTGTTGGTGCGGTAGAAGTTATTTTTGATTCCTCCGAGGAAGCTGCGCTACTGACGAAGCGAACGAATCTTATTCTGATTGTAGGCGTTAGTGTTGCTATTGTTATGTCAACATTGCTATGGCTTATTTTACGAAGAATTGTTATTCGTCCATTAAGTCGGCTTCGTGAAGCCGCGCTTATTGTGAAGCAAGGAGGGGACCTTCCAACGCTGCAGTTTAAAGCTTCCCCTGAAATTGCTGAAGTGTCTGAAGCTTTTAATGACATGGTCAAAAATTTGGATGAGCGCTACCATGAGCTTCAACAGGTACTAAAAACGCTGCAGGTGACACAGGACCATCTTGTCCAATCAGAGAAAATGGGGGCTTTGGGTAATCTGGTTGCCGGCGTCTCACACGAAATCAATACACCAATCGGGATCGGTGTAACAGCAGTTAGTTATTTGGATCAGAAGACGAAGGAATTTAAGAGCCTGTATGAGACGGGGAAAATGAAAAAGTCTGACCTTGAACAGTTCCTATCCATTACTCAAGAGACGAATGCCATGGTACAGTCCAATTTGGAACGCGCTTCTTCCTTGGTACGCAGTTTTAAACAAATTTCTGTTGATCAAAGCGTTGAAGTTAAGCGCACCTTTCATTTGAAGGAGTATTTAGAGGGGATCATCTCAAGCTTGAAACCTACGATCAAGAAAACAAGACTCCGAGTAGATGTTTATTGCGATAATGAACTGATTCTCTATACATATCCAGGCGCTTTATCACAAATTATTACGAATTTAGTTATGAATTCTTTGAACCATGCCTATGCGATAGAGGAAGAAGGCAGTTTAACCATCCGTGTTGAAAATCATCAAGACTATATTATCCTTGCCTATACAGATGACGGTAAAGGGATGATGCAAGAAGTTCTAGATCAAATTTTTGATCCTTTCTTCACGACGAGCCGCGGCAAAGGGGGAACAGGGTTAGGGATGAATATTGTCTATAATCTCGTTACACAATCACTGAATGGAACCATCGAGGGTTCCAGTACCTTGGGACAAGGAAGTTTATTTACCATTACAATTCCGAAAGAGGAGGAAGCCGTGCAATGACAGGACAAGATGGGTTAATGGACCAGGATGAGCTTCTTTTTGCTGAGGAAGAAGAGACCGTTTCAGCTAAGGAAGTTACGATCGAACAAGACCCTTGGGTCGTACTCATAGTTGATGATGAGAAACAAATCCATCAAGTGACGAAAATGGTTCTACAAGATTTCGAATTTGATGGTAAGAAGTTGGAATTCCATAGTGCTTATTCGGCTTTAGAAGCCAAACAGCTATTAAAACAACAGCCGAATGCCTCATTAATTCTTTTAGATGTTGTCATGGAGCAAGATGATGCGGGGCTTCAAATTGTTAAGTACATACGCGAAGAATTAAATAATCAGGCGATACGTATTATTTTGCGTACAGGTCAACCAGGTCAAGCACCTGAACGCACGGTCATAATGGATTACGACATTAATGATTATAAAGAAAAGACAGAACTCACAACACAGAAGCTGTTCACCACTGTGGTTACGGCGCTGCGTTCCTATCGTGATATTAAAACAATTGAGAAAAGCAGATCAGGCTTGGAGGAGATTATTAAGTCATCTGCTTCGCTATTCGAGCTGCAATCTATGAAGAAATTTGCATCCGGTGTTTTATCACAAATGACCTCCATCGTTAACTTACATAAAAATGCGCTACATTGCAGCTTTGCTGTTACCAAAGGTGTCGAAGATATTTATATCCTAGCAGCGAGCGGGGATTATGCATCCAATCAAGATGAACGTGCCAGGGATGTTGTTCCTACTGATGTGCTCGAAGAGATTGAACATGCCTTCCATTCCAAAAAAAGCAGCTTTGCATCAGATCGCTTTGTGATTTATTTTCAAAGTAAGATGGGGATGGAAAATGTCATCTATATGAATGGATTCAAAGCACTCAGCGAATGGGAGCATTATTTAGTTGATATTTATTGTGCGAATGTTTCTGTGGCTTTTGAAAATATTTATTTAAATGAAGAGCTAGAAAGCACACAGCAAGAAATTATTTATACGATGGGCGAAATCACGGAGACCAGATCCAAGGAAACGGGACACCATGTGAAAAGAGTTGCCGAATACTCCCGTTTACTTGCCATCAAATATGGATTATCTGAGCAGGAAGCTGAAGTCATCCGCTTGGCTTCTCCGATGCATGATGTTGGTAAAGTTGGCATACCAGATGCGATTTTAAATAAGCCTGGATCGCTGACAAGTGAAGAATTCGATATTATGAAAACTCATTCGAATCTCGGTTATGAAATGCTCAAGCATTCGAACAAGCAAGTCTTAAATGCCGCAGCTATCATCGCGCAGCAGCATCATGAGCGTTACGATGGAACAGGGTATCCCCAAGGACTTCGCGGCGACGAGATACATCTCTATGGTCGTATAACCGCATTAGCTGATGTATTTGACGCTCTATGCAGTGATCGTGTTTATAAGAAAGCTTGGGAACTTGGTCGCGTGATGGATTTACTTAAAACGGAACGCGGACGTCATTTCGATCCTGCGATCGTAGATCTCTTCATTAAGCATTTGGATGAGTTCCTGGTAATCAAAGAGTTCTACAAGGAACAGCGTTAACGGCATTAATTACCTGAATAGCATAATATGCGAATAGCCTTCTACTAGCAAAACCAGACCCTAATTGATCGCGGAGCCCTTGTCCTTGGACAGGGGCTTTTTGTTTTGCGTAGAAAGATTGATAAACGACAGCTTGTGAAAAGGTGGGTTCGGATAAAAAAAATGTATCGAGGAAAATGTGTTTCCCTATTGCAACATTTGTGAGTTTGGGTAATAATGTACTAGAGAGAGTTGCCTTTGGTCAACAAATGTGAGCTTGTACAAATTAATGATAATAACGAGTAAAGATGAACGAATCGGGGAGGACATATTTATATGAACGTGACGACTGTAAGAAGGTTTTGGAAAAAGAGTGCTGCTGTTGTATTACTAGGCGTTATGATGACCGTGTCAGCGTGTGCGAATAATGAAAAAACACCTGCATCAACCTCAACTTCAACGGAGAAAGAAATTAAAGTCACAACAACTGTCGGAATGATTACAGATATTGTTGAAAATGTTGGTTCCACTCATGTGAAAGTAACTGGACTTATGAATGCTGGGGTGGATCCTCATTTATATAAAGCTTCACAAGGTGATATTAAAAAGTTAGATGATGCTCAAATCATTTTCTATAATGGACTGCACTTAGAAGGAAAAATGGTTGAGATTTTGGAAAAGATGGGTAAGCAAAAACCAACCGTAGCCGTGTCGGATAAAATCGATCGCAAAGCATTGCGGTCCGGGGCCGAAATGGAAACGGAGTACGATCCGCACATCTGGTTTAATGTGAAGCATTGGATGAAGGCAACTGAGCAAGTACGAGATTCCCTAAGTGAGTTGGATCCAGCACATAAAGAAGATTACAAGAACAACGCAGCAGCATACCTTGTAAAACTTCAAGAATTAGACCGCTATGCGACTGAACAAATCGCCTTAATTCCAGAGGCGTCCCGAGTTCTAGTAACTGCGCATGATGCTTTCGGTTACTTCGGAGATGCGTATCACATTCAAGTTAAGGGACTTCAAGGGATCAGTACAGCATCGGAGTATGGTTCGAAGGATGTAAGTCAGCTTAGAGATTTCCTAGTTGAGAAAAAGGTGAAAGCGGTATTCGTTGAATCCAGTGTTCCCAAAAAATCGATTGAAGCGGTCATACAAGGAGCGAAGGAAAAGGGGCACCAAATTCAAATTGGCGGAGAATTGTTCTCTGATGCCATGGGTAAAACAGGAACCCCAGAAGGCACTTATGTAGGCATGGTTCGTCACAATGTAGATACCATTGTCAACGCTCTGAAATAGCAGCCGCTGCTAAGAATGTATTGCATACAGAATGGCTTAGGAGGCTTGAATATGAAAAAGACGAACGCGCCGCTATCGATACAAAATATGACCGTTGCTTATCATAAAAAACCCGTTCTGGAGCAAGTGTCATTAACCATTCCGGAAGGTAAATTGATTGGAATTGTCGGTCCCAATGGAGCAGGGAAGTCCACATTAATTAAAGCAGCACTGGGCTTGATTCCAAGTCTATCCGGTGAAGTGAAGATATATGGAAAGCCCTATAAAGAACAGCGTCATCTTGTTGGTTATGTGCCTCAACGTGAATCAGTTGATTGGGATTTCCCAACCAATGCTCTCGATGTTGTAACGATGGGGCGGTATGGTCATTTGGGTTGGTTCCGCAGACCAGGGAATAAAGAAAAACAAATCGCTATGTCTTGTTTAGAGAAAGTTGGGATGGCTGACTTCGCAGATAGACAAATTAGTCAACTTTCTGGTGGTCAGCAGCAGCGTATTTTCTTAGCGAGAGCACTCGCGCAAGATGCTAGCTTATATTTTATGGATGAACCTTTCGTGGGTGTAGATGCTGCTACGGAAAAAGCGATTATTACGCTGCTCGGAGAACTCAAGAAACAAGGGAAGACGGTATTGGTGGTCCACCATGATTTATCCACCGTTAAAGAGTATTTCGATTGGGTTATCTTGCTTAATGTAGGCCTTGTGGACATAGGACCTACGAATGAAGTGTTTACGAAGGAGAAATTACAGCAAACGTATGGCGGTAAACTTGCGATCTGGGATCGGGAAGATGCCGGGATGCAAATAGGATAGCGAGGTGAACAACATGTTAGATTCATTACTTCACTTATGGTTAGATCCGAATGCGCGATGGATATTACTCGGATGCTCATTATTAGGACTAAGCAGCGGTGTGTTAGGAAGCTTTGCTTATTTACGCAAACAATCGTTGATGGGAGACGCTTTGTCCCATGCGGCCCTTCCGGGTGTCTGTGTCGCTTTCATGATTACGGGCTCCAAATCGATCCTATTCTTCTTAATTGGCGCAGCTGCGGCAGGCTTACTTGCTACACTGAGTATCGGATGGATCACACGGTATTCCAAAATCAAGCAGGATTCGGCTTTAGGTATCGTGTTATCCGTGTTTTTTGGGGTAGGTATTGTATTGTTGACACAAATTCAGCATAGTACAAGTGGCAATCAAAGCGGCTTAGATAAGTTCCTATTCGGTCAAGCGGCATCTATGGTTAACTCCGATGTCATTACAATGGCTATCATATCCTTCTTATTAGTAGGTATTTGTACGTTGTTTTTTAAAGAATTTAAATTATTGAGCTTTGATCCTGGATATGCGCGAGGTTTAGGTTTTCCGGTGGCGATTCTGGATCACTTCATGATGTTTCTTATTGTCGTTGCCGTTGTTGTGGGGATTCAAGCGGTGGGCGTTGTTTTGATGGCTGCCCTGTTGATTACACCTGCTGTTGCGGCTAGATATTGGACGGAGAGGTTGGGCCTAATGGTCATCTTGTCTGGACTATTTGGGGCTTTTAGCGGATTCGTAGGGACATATCTGAGTACGATGGGAAGTAATTTGCCAACCGGTCCACTGAGTGTGCTCGCGGCGACGGTCTTATTCGTAATTTCCCTCTTTTTCGCTCCGAAACGGGGACTTATTATTAAACTTATCAGGCAGTCTTCCATGAAACAAAAAATTCAAAAAGATTCAGAATCTGAGCACTACGTCAAGGCAAAAGGGGTGAGCCAGATTGAATGATCTGTGGATTATTTTAACTGCTGCTCTTGTCGCTGCTGCTTGCTCTTTGGTTGGCTGCTTCCTCGTTTTGCGTAAAATGGCCATGATCGGCGATGCGATCAGTCATTCGGTGCTTCCGGGGATCGTCATTGCTTTCCTGATAAGCGGTTCTAGAGGTTCTATCTTTATGCTTATCGGTGCCGCGGTTATCGGTCTCATAACTGTATTTTTAATTCAGCTTTTTCAACAAAGCGGTGTACAGTCTGATGCTTCAATAGGTGTCGTATTCACAGCTATGTTCTCTATAGGCGTTGTACTTGTCAGTTTGTATACAAGACAAATCGATTTGGATTTGGATTGTGTACTATATGGAGAAATCGCTTATGTGCCATGGAATACCATTGAAGTTGGCGGTGTGAGTATCGGACCAAAAGCCGTATGGGCAGTAGGTTTTGCTCTTCTTCTTAGCAGTATTGTGATTGGGCTCTTTTATAAACAGTTTAAACTCTGTTCATTCGACCCAGCACTTGCTGCGGCAGTGGGCATTCCAGTCTTGTTATTTCATTATCTGTTAATGGGTTTAGTATCCATCACGACAGTTGCTTCATTCGAAAGTGTGGGTGCGATTCTCGTTGTCGGTATGTTGATTGTACCTGCGGCTACAGCCTATCTTTTAACTGAAAAACTTAGTGTTATGATCGTATTGAGTGTGACTGTAGGGGTTATCAGTTCAATAGCTGGCTACTTCGTAGCTTACTTACTCGACGCTTCCATTGCAGGTTGTATGATTAGTGTGGCAGGGGTCATGTTCGTTATTGCTTTCCTATTGTCGCCAACCAATGGACTGATCATCCGTAAAATTCGTCAAAAACGTGGATTATCAGGGGTAATTCCTGAATCCGTCTAATAAAGTGGTATGAAATCTGCTTCTTTATCTCTTTTACGGAGATGGAGGAGCATTTCTTTTAATTGACATTTCCTGTATGCTAGAAAGGGGCTAGAGACAGAGAGAAGGAGAAAGAAGGTGTGACCATGGAAGGAATTGGACTCGTACTGGAAGGCGGAGGTATGCGAGGCGTATACACCGCAGGAGTCTTGGAATACTTTATGGAACAGGATTTATATTTTCCTTATGTGGTTGGTGTATCTGCAGGGGCATGCAATGCAGTTTCGTATATTTCCAAACAACCCGGGCGTAATAAAAAAGTAACGATTGGTTATATTAGGGATCACCGATATTTAAGCTATCGCAATTTATTCCGTCATAAAAGCATTTTTGGGATGGATTTCATTTTTAATGAGCTGCCAAATAAGTTGGTGCCGTTTGATTACGATGCTTTCTATAACTCGCCACAGCAGTTCGCCATCGGTACAACCGATGCGCATACGGGCGAACCCATTTATTATACGAAGCATCAACTCATGCAGCAAACCATGCCGATTATTCAAGCATCAAGTTCATTGCCATTTGTAGCCACTCCCATTCATTATGAAGGTCGGATCTTGTTTGACGGCGGCTTAGTAGATCCGATTCCTGTGAAAAAGTCTCTTGCTGATGGGAACAAAAAGCATATCATCGTGTTGACCAAAGAACAGGGGTATCGCAAGAGTCCCTTTAAGCAGCGGTGGCTAGCTAAAAGCTTCTATCCGGCTTATAACGGCCTTGTAAATGTACTCGTTAATCGAAGTGAAATCTATAATGGAACCTTAGAAACCATTGAACGAATGGAAGCGGATGGAAGTGCATTCATTATACGACCTTCGTCCAAAGTAGTAGTAGGCCGTATGGAAAAGGATCCTAAGAAACTAGAAGCGCTGCACGAGCTTGGGTATCAGGATGCGAAACGAATGGGATCACAGATGAAAGAATGGTTACTTAGTTGACCGTAAGGAGCTGTATACGTGGAAAAATCGAATCAAAAAATTACTGCGTTTTTAATGTTTACCGGTCAAGCTGAGGAAGCCATGAATTTGTATACCTCTTTATTTGACCATTCCGAGATATTAACCATAAAGCGCTATGGAGCGGGTGAAGCTGGCGTCGAGGGAAGTGTTCTGCACGCCACATTTTCACTTCATGGACAGGTATTTATGTGCATAGATAGCTATGTGAAGCATGATTTCACTTTTACACCTGCGATTTCATTGTATGTCACATGTGATAGTGAAGAGGAAATTGATCGCGTGTATGAGAAGTTAGCGCAAGACGGCACCGTGTTCATGCCATTAGCTGCCTACCCATTTAGCGAAAAGTTTGGTTGGGTTGGTGATCGTTTTGGCGTTACTTGGCAATTGACGCTTGCGAAAAACTAGATATATTAATAAAGGCCACTGTCTACAGGTCATTTTTGCGTAAATGGGTTAAAAATATTGCACAAACTTACAAAATAGCCTTTGGGAGTGGAAAATGTTCAGAAAATACAACATCAGTAACCAGGGATGCCCACTTACATGTACATAGCCTTTTTGCTTACGAAAGGCTGTTGGGTCTGCTGAAGAAGTTAATGAGAGTTATCAACAAGCATCAAAAGTGTATAACAACAGAAGCCATATTTGCGGGATGCAGCAGGAATGTAACTATCATTTCTGTTTGCAATAAACACGAACATGAGGTATGGTATTATCAAACCAATAAGAACCCACGGGAGCTTGAGAAGTCAGGCTGAGATTGTGACCGTCATTGTCACTCACCGTTAATCTGATCTGGGTAATGCCAGCGTAGAGACTCACATAAATGCACGTTCATTCGATCTGTTTCGAATGGGTTTATCATTTTCTACTCATGGCGCTCCCGGATAACGGGGGCTTTTTCTTGTGGTTAAATAGAGATGTGGAGAGGGGAAACAAAGAATGAAATGGAAGAAAATTGCACCACTTATGCTAGTTAGCTTAACAGTCGCCTTGGCAGGTTGCGGTAATAAGATGGCAGAACAGCCGGCAAAACAAACGGCAAAGCCGTTAACGAACGTAAAGGTCGTTCTGGACTGGACGCCAAATACGAACCATACGGGGTTATACGTCGCGAAGGATCAAGGTTTTTTTGAAAAAGAGGGACTGAATGTAGAAATTATTGCTCCTGGTGAAGGCGGAGCCGATGCAATGGTTGCTTCAGGAGCTGCGGAGTTCGGTGTCAGCTATCAAGAAAGCATTACACAAGGACGAATTCAAGGTGTTCCGTTGGTTTCCATTGCAGCGGTGATTCAGCATAATACATCCGGTTTTGCTTCGCCGGTAGCAAAGAATATCAAGTCGCCCAAAGATTTCGAGGGGAAAACGTATGGCGGTTGGGGTGCTCCGGTAGAAAGCTCAATGATTGACTCGCTTATGCAGTCCGAAAAAGCGGATCCGAGCAAAGTGAAGATCGTGAACATCGGTGATGCCGATTATTTCACAGCCGTGAAACGGGATATTGATTTCGCTTGGATTTACTATGCTTGGACAGGTGTAGATGCCGAGCTGCGTGGCGAGCCGCTGAACATGATTTATTTGAACAAATATTCGGATAAACTGGATTACTATACACCGGTTCTTGCGACGAATGAGAAAATGATCAAAGAGAAGCCTGAGCTCGTTAAAGCCTTCATGGCTGCTGCATCGAAAGGGTATCAATTTGCTATCAGCAAGCCTGAGGACGCTGCTAATATTTTGATCAAAGCGGTTCCTGATCTAGATAAAAAACTTGTGCTTGCCAGTCAAAAATGGCTCAGCCCACGTTATCAAGATGATGCTGCTCGTTGGGGCGAACAAAAAAAATCCGTCTGGGAAAATTATGCGAACTGGATGCTAGATCATAAGCTGCTCGAGAAAAATATCGATGCAGATGCTGCATTCACGAACAAATTTTTACCGGAAAGCTCTAAATAACACGAATTGTTGGAGGAGGCACTTATAGTGGCTAACGCACTTGTTAGTATTCAAATCATTCCGAAAACGAAAAACAATGAAGATGTCATCCCCTATGTAGACCGTGCGATTGAAGTTATTGCCAAGTCTGGCGTGAAGTATTTCGTATCTCCGCTGGAGACGACGATGGAAGGGGAGCTCGACCAACTTCTGGCTATCATTCAAGACATGAATGCCGCGATGATTGAGATGGGCAGCACTAACGTTATTTCGCAGGTGAAAATATACTTCAACCCGTCGGGTGCTTCTATGGACAAGCTGACGGAGAAATACAGATAATGAAACAGCATCGCTGGTTCAAAGCGGGGTGGCCACCAATTGTTGTGGTCATCCTTCTGCTGCTTTTATGGCAGCTTGCCGTGACTTGGGGAGGTACAGCAAGCTGGCTGCTGCCTAGTCCGCTCAAAATATGGAAAGACGGCACTACGGATATGCCCAGAGTATGGATGCACACATTTGCCACACTGCGTTTGATGTTGATTGGGTTTAGTGTTGGTGTAACAGGCGGCGTGATTGTTGCTAGCTGCTTACATCGTGTGCCTGCGTTAAAGGCTGGTTTTTACCCGCTCCTTATTTTATCTCAAAATGTCCCGACCATTGCACTGGGGCCGCTGCTTATCATTTTATTTGGTTTTGGCATTTTACCTAAAATCTTATTAATTTCACTTGTTTGTTTCTTTCCTGTGACGATGTCTACCTTGGACGGCTTTATGCAAACGGATCGCAGTATGTACAACTATATGCAGATGATCGGCGCCAGCAAA
The DNA here is from genome assembly GCF_030817295.1 of Paenibacillus sp. V4I9. Taxonomy (NCBI): domain Bacteria; kingdom Bacillati; phylum Bacillota; class Bacilli; order Caryophanales; family Paenibacillaceae; genus Paenibacillus; species Paenibacillus sp. V4I9. Next base: position 3,696,760 of record NZ_JAUSZE010000001.1, on the reverse strand, counting down.
CGGCAAATCTTTTATAAATTAGAGCTGCCGCATGCTTTGCCATTTCTCTTCACGGGACTCAAAATATCGGCTACATACAGTGTGATGGGGGCCGTGATTGCCGAATGGCTTGGTGGAGGCGTTGGATTGGGCTATTATATGATTTTGCAAAAGTCAGCGTTCCGCGCTGATCGCGAATTTGTCGCTATTCTGATGATTGTCACGCTCAGCTTACTCTTTTTCTGGCTCATCGCAGGGCTTGAGAAGCTCGTCATTCGATGGAACGCGAAACGGTCGTCTTAAGAAAGGGGAGATGAGTTCATGAGTAAATTAGAACTTAGAGGCATTCATCAAACGTTCCCTGGTAAAAAACAGCGCGTATCCGTGCTTGCGGATATTTCTTTACATGTTAAAGAGGGGGAGTTCGTTTCACTTATCGGCCCATCAGGTAGCGGAAAGAGCACCCTTTTTCACATTATTGGCGGGCTAGTAAAACCTTCTTCAGGAGAGGTATGGCTGGATGGCATTAATGTGACCGGCTCTAAAGGCCTAATCTCTTACATGCCGCAGCAGCCTGCCTTGTTTCCTTGGCGTTCTATTGAGTCCAACGTAGCACTTGCTCAGGAAGTTGCAGGAGAAACGCGAACAGACGCGCTAGCCAAAGCAAGGGAATGGCTGCCCAAGGTTGGACTAGGTGGCTATGAGCAAGAGCTTCCGCATGTACTTTCAGGAGGGATGCAGCAGCGTGTTTCTTTTCTGCGAGCATTGCTTAGTCCACAGGAACTTATGTGTCTGGATGAGCCGTTCGGCTCCTTAGACGCACTTACTCGGCAAGACATGCAGGCATGGCTGCTTAATATATGGGAACAGAATAAGCGCTCCATTCTATTTGTGACGCATAGCATTGAAGAAGCGCTGTTTCTATCCGATCGTATCTATGTACTCTCTAACAAACCTGCGAAGATCATAGAAGAGCTGGCTATTCCGTTTGCAAGGCCGCGTCAGGAGTCCGTTATGCTTGAACCGAAATTTCAAGAGCTTCGTCAGTTTATTCAAGGGCTCTTGCGTCAGGAGATTACGTATGATAAAAGCCATTGATGCTCATATTCATCTCGATATGTACACGGAAACTGCTGCAAGAACTCTGTTAGCGGAATTAGCTGAGTGCCACGTTGAGGCACTTATAGCAGTGTCGAGGCACCTGGACTCCTGTAAGGCAACAGAGCGGCTGTTAATGCAAGCCCCAGAGCAAGTTTTTGCCGCCTATGGTTATCATCCTGAACAAGAGCTGCCTACGGAAAATCAGTTGAATGATTTAATCGAATGGATTCGGGAGCATTCGTCTAGCATGGTCGCTGTAGGTGAAATTGGTTTGCCTTATTATATGAGGCTGGAAGCTGAATCTGCGGGGCTTGTCTTTGAACTAGCTCCTTATATTGCATTGATTGAGAGCTTCTTGAAGCTAGCTGCGGATTTGGATAAACCGGTTGTTTTGCACGCTGTGTACGAAGATGCTGACGTTGTGTGCGACTTACTTGAGAAGCATGGTATTAAAAAGGCGCATTTTCACTGGTTCAAAGGGTCACATTCAACGGTGAAGCGAATGATTCAAGCAGGCTACTACATTTCCATAACACCGGATGTTGTCTATGAAGAAGAAATACGCACACTTGTTCGCGTGTATCCGATTACGCAGCTAATGGTCGAAACGGATGGCCCATGGCCTTTCGAAGGCCCCTTTGAAGGGCAGCAGACGCATCCGCGTATGATCCATGCTGTCATTGAACAGATAGCTCTTCTAAAAGGACTATCAGTGGAAGAAGCAGCACATTCGCTTTTGTCTAATACCAAACAATTCTACGGTATTCCTTCACTTCGCTTATTCTAATTAAATCTAACTGGACATCTATTCGTATAGGTTTTATAATAATGCAGAACACATGTTCGATTTTCGAGATAAGGTGAGTGTTTAAAATGACTATTAGATGCGGTTGGGTTAATGAAGATCCGTTATATATCGATTACCATGATCATGAATGGGGGGTTCCTGTCCATGATGATCGCCATTTGTTCGAGATGCTTAATCTGGAAGGCGCACAAGCGGGACTTAGCTGGTATACGATTCTGAAGAAGAGAGAGGGCTACCGTGAAGCGTTCGATGGGTTTGATCCGCTGCTTATTGTGAATTATGACGATAAGAAGCTGAACGAACTTCTTGAGAATTCAGGGATCGTACGCAATCGCTTGAAAATAGCGTCTGTTGTTCAGAATGCGAAAGCCTTTCTAAAGGTACAAGAAGAGTTTAGCACGTTTGATTCCTATATTTGGGGGTTCGTTGGCGGGAAGCCAATCAACAATAACTGGACGGATATGAGTCAGGTGCCTGCCACGACGGAAATCTCGAATGCTATGAGCAAAGATTTAAAAAAACGCGGATTTAAGTTCGTAGGTTCGACGATTTGTTATGCTTATATGCAAGCGGTTGGCATGGTGAATGATCACAACCAAACTTGTTTTCGATATAAATAGCTGTTCATGACACAAAAGTTCCTTAGTACCAAAAGCATTGGGAGGGTACAAAGTCTTCAAAGACTTTGTAATCCTCCCTTTTTTAATTTCCAATATTTTGAATGGATGCTACAATGGAAGGTGCGATGCGATGGAAAAGTTAATTGAAATACCAATTTAAGCTTTAACTGGGGGCAGATGAATGATAATAACTTATTCACTGAATCAAGAAGATTTTTGGGAATATTTGCTTTCAATGAAAAAAATCAGATTTAAGAAATCAATTAAAAAGATGACTATATACACTATTGTTTTATCCATTATCACCACAGTCCTTTTTTATAGAGAAGAATATCCTTTGATTTTTATTGAAATTATGATTTTTGCGATTTATATTCCAATATTTTTTTACAATAGAAGTATATTAAAAAAACGCGTTATGAATAGATTCCAAGAGGGAGATGGCATACTTGGTGAGCATACAATTGAAATATTAGAGGATGGATTCAGGGAAAGTACATTAATAAATGACTCTTTTCATAGGTGGATAGGGGTTGAAACCATTGACTCAAATGTGGATTTTATAGTGATTATGTTAAAGAATAGTACATTTTTATTAATCCCAAAGAAGAGTGCATTTAGTTCAATAGAGGACGCTATAAATTTTGAACAATGTATTAAGAACCTTTTTAATAAGAACATCAATACAAATAAGAATAATAAATAAATGTTTAGAAGTCTCGAAGAGGCATTAACGCTGCAAAAATATTAAAGACTAAAACACCTATTATGGGAGGTTAATTCATGGGAGTCGAATGGTATGACATGATCGCTAGAAGAAATGGTGGCTATAAAAACAATGCCGTATATACTATTGAGGGAATTTCAGCGGAGCAGATATTTGAAGAAAGACTAATGAATATGATAACTAATTTCAATTCAGTCTTAGATGCTGGGTGCGGTCATGGAGATTTTACACTAAAGGTGTCGAGACATGCTAAATCGATAATAGGATTTGACAACTCAGTTGAAATGATAAAGATAGCTGAGTCAATTTTAGAAGAAAGTAAAGTGAAAAATGTAAGATTTGTATGCGCTACGACTAAGACAGACTTACCTTTTAGTGATGGACAATTTGATTTAATTTATGACAGAAGAGGACCAACATCTATATTAAATCATAGTAGAATACTTTTTTCTGGAGGTACAGTATTCGGAATTCACTCAGGAGCATTGGAAACTGTTAAAGACAGATTAAATAGTAATGGATTTATAAACATTGAAATTGAAGAATTTAATAGTGCGATTATCTTTTTCCCAAGTGAGATTGAATTTGCTAAATTTATTTCAGGAATACCTGGAAATCCCGATTATACGACTCCAGAGTTAAAAAAGGAATTAGAATTAAGGATTCAAGAGAATATTATAAACGGAAAACTTGGATTGAAAGAATATAAATACATATGGAAAGCTAAAAAACCTTAATTTTGTTAGTAAAATCGAAAAAGGCACCACATCCTCTAACAACGGTGTTCCCGCTGAGGGGCAAAACGCGCATTGGTCTGCAATAGGGATTTCGAGAAAGATAATTCTGCAGACAACCCTGCATTGGCGAAGTCCGTAGGACCCGGTAGCAAGCTGCCTTAATTCACGAATGCACATGACATCACATAACACCGTAGAGACCAGTAGCAATAAAGAGAAAAGGCCATCTGATAGGACAATTGTCCAAATCAGGTGGCCTTTTGTGCTTCAATCAGGCGTATTGGAGTTGTTTCTCCATTAGATTGGTTTTAATTAAATAAATACGCTTGCGAATGTAGAAGTCATATACGGCTCCTGTTAGCTCGCGAGGCTTAATGCGGTTATTTGTGTCGTTATCTATGATTGTCACCGAACCATCGTCATAAAACTTGAACGTATAATCGGCGTAGTGGGTGTGTGCTTCGTCAAGCATGGCGTCAATCTGTCCGGGAAGAAGATGGTCAGTGTCACACAATGCCTTGTGGTACCAATAGTCTCTCTCAATAAAACGAAAATTGTGACTGGTGTTCATCATGTTAACAACCTCCTCATCTAATTGGAACATTTGTTCTTGTTTTCATTATAGCAAACAAATGTTCGTAATGGAAGAGGAATCTATGAAAAATGGGAAATATTTTCATATGAAAAAACCTCCAATCAATTGGATTGGAGGCTCGTTCTGGAAACGATATGCTTCGTGATTGCCAGACCATGCATACGACCTGTTTCAATGAAAATTTCGTTCGCATCATATTTAGATGAAGCGACAACACCAGCTACATATAAACCTGGGATGTTCGTTTCCATCGTGTCTGGTTGAACAAGAGGAGCGTTTGTTTCTTCGTGAAATTGTACACCGATGGAAGTCAGAAGTCCACGATCCGGTCGAAATCCGGTTAGGGCAAGTACGAAGTCATTGTCTAAAGTGACGTGTTCGGTTGCTTTTCGCACAATAATGGTATGCTCATCAATGCGTTCAACTTGGGAATCGAACCACATGTGAATACGGCCTTTATTTACCATACTTTCAAATATCGGACGAACCCACGGTTTAATGTTGGCTGAGAAGTCCTTGCCGCGGTAAACCACCGTAACTTCAGCACCAACTCTAAGCAAATCCATAGCGGCATCGACCGCGGAGTTGTTTCCGCCAATAACGGCTACTTTTGCCCCTGCATAAGGATGGGCTTCTTTATAATAATGCGTTGTCTTTGGCAGTTCTTCACCGGGAATACCGAGCAAATTAGGATGATCAAAGTAGCCCGTAGCTACGATGACATTGCGCGTGTTATATGCGGCTTTCTTTCCGAATTGATCCTCCGTATGTACAGTAAATCCCGTCTCTAATCGTTCGATAGAAACAACTTCCTCATAGGATTGAATTCGCAGCTGTTCTCTACGCGCAACCTCTCTGTAGTAGACTAAAGCTTCTTGGCGATATGGCTTTTCATGAGGTGTTGTGAATGGATAACCGCCAATTTCTAACAGCTCTGGCGTGCTGAAAAACTGTAAATAGGTTGGATATAAATAAATGGCATTTACGATGCAGCTTTTTTCTATAAGTAAAGGTGAAAGGCCTTCGCGCTGTAAGGCGATAGCGGCTGACAATCCGCAAGGACCCGCACCAATAACGATGACATGTTCCAATGTGACAACCTCCCCAAAGACTAAATACTCATTCCATAGTATCGCAAAGCTGAGGGAGATGCCAAGTTGCGCAAAGCAAAAAAGAGCAGACAACTACCCCATTGATGTAGGAAATAGTAGGCTGCTCTGAATCTAAGAAGACCTTTACTTCTGATTCAATTGTTGTTCTTCGTTACCTTCGCTAATGTCGTCCTTGGCAATGTTGATAGGTGTCGTGTCAGGTGCATTTTCTAATGTGTCGTTAACGAAAGCCATATCTTGATTTTTCGCATTCATATTCGTTGTGCCTTTGTATTTGCCTCTATGCTTCTCGTTTTCCATGTCGTTCTTCCTTTCAAGGGCAGTTTAACGTTCAGCTTTAACGTGTACAGTTGTGGTTGTTTTTATTCTCCATAAATAGGAAAGTTAATGAAAGCAATGAAAGCTGGGCGTCGTCTAGTAGAGTAGATGAATTGTGTAAGGGATGGTGGAATATGATTCAAGAGCTTATGAAAAGATTGGCAGCAGCCAAAGAAAATGGCCGCTTGCAAGCAGTTTGGTCGGCCCGGTTAGCGGATTTAGAACAGAATGGAGTAAATCAAAAGATCATATTGTCATTTGGGAAGAACAGCTCATCAAAGAAAAAAGAGATGTAGAAAAATTGAAAACTCACAGCTTTACCAGCTTTCTGTATGATTTAATGAACAAGAAAGCAGAGAAACTGTTGAGGAACAAGAACTGCTGGAATTGAAATTTAGATATAATGAAGCTGTTCGTCGAAGGGATAATCTTTTGCAAGAGATACAAGAGATGCGGAATAAGCTCCATTCCGTGCGATTTTGGGACATAGAAGTGGTAGATCTGACTCTCCGAATTGAATCTTATATTCATGCTAATGACTCTGGGAAGAGCAGGCAGCTGCGGGAGCTCTCTGAACGGATAGCTCAGTTTCAATTACAAACCAAAGAGCTTAAAGAGGCGTTAAGTGTAGGGGAATCGGTCGTGGAACATTTGCAATTAGCAGCTGAATCACTTCGTTCTGCACGCAATTGGGGTGCTTATGATATGCTCGGCGGCGGTATGCTGTCTACGCATATCAAACACGGCAAAATTGATGAAGCCATAGATCATGTGCGCACTGCACAGAGTAGTCTAAGCCGTTTTGAAAAGGAGCTTAAGGATGTTGGTGTGACTTTATTCATAGCTAGCCATATTAGCGGATTTCTCAAATTCTCAGATTACTTCTTTGACGGATTATTAACCGACTGGTTGGTTCAAGGTAAGATTCACGAAACTTCCAAACAAGTTGAAGATAAATCAATGGAAGTGAATCGACTGTGTAATGAGTTAGAGCAAGCTTTAAGCAAGGCGGAGTCGGGTATGGAAGAAGTAAAGAGGTTGTATAGTTCGTTGATACAAAATCCGCTATAATGGATAGAAAGATGGAGAAAAAAGGAGAAGAGAGACCTATGATTCAGGCAAGTATCAAACATATGGTTGTATTTAATTTACACGCAGGAAAAGATACGCTGGAAGCAGAACAATTTCTAAAAAGCAGTGCTCAAGAACTTGCGGCAATACCTGGGGTTGAGCAATTTGAAGTGTTTCGTCAAGTTAGCACAAAGACAGATTATGATTATGGGTTTTCAATGGTATTTGCAGATAGAGCGGCATATGAAGCTTACAATGTTCATCCGGTACATACTCATTATGTTGCGGAACGTTGGGTAAAAGAAGTAAGTCGGTTTCAAGAAATCGATTTGACTATTTTTGAGTGAGGTACTCTTATGAAACCATTGAAATTAGCGAAAGAAGAGAAGGAATTGTTGATTGAGGATTTGCAAGGCCATCTGGAGTTGGACCATAATATTGAATTAGGACGGTTGGCCTCAGAACAATTAATCGATTATATGCTTCAACAATTGGCTGCGCCTATTTATAACCAGGCTATAGAAGATGCTGGCAAGACATTGATGGAAAGAATGAGTTCATTGGAAGAAGACCTCTATGCCATGAAAATGACGAAAAAAACAACACGAAGGTAGCAGTACATAGAAGGTTCTGAGGGGAGAACACAAATAATTTGAACAAGTCCGAAGAGCTATTTGATATCTATGATGAAAAGATGAATAGGCTTGGGGTGGCTCCGCGCTCAGAAGTGCATGCGAAAGGGCTGTGGCATCGCACTTTTCAGTGTTGGATCGTTAGCCTAGAAGGGAAGGAACCTAATCTCCTGCTCCAGTTAAGACATCCAGAGAAGGATCTGTTTCCGAACTTGCTGGACATTTCTTGCGCCGGGCATCTCGCAGCTGGAGAAACCACAGAAGACGGTGTGAGAGAGCTAGAGGAAGAGCTTGGGCTGAAGGTCGATTACAGTGATTTAATCCCTTGCGGGGTGTTTGCAGAAGAAGATCTGATTTCGGACAAACTCATTGATCGTGAGTTTTGTCATTTGTTTATATATCGCTGCGACCAACCACTGAATCGTTATATGCTGCAGCCAGATGAGGTAAGCGGTCTGTTTGCAGTAAGTGTCGTAGATCTTGAGCGTTTAATTCATCAAGAAACAAAAGAAATAATGGCAAGTGGTTATAAAATGGGGATCGAAGGCGAATTAGATCAAACAAATCTACTTCTGTCCCTAGATCATTTGGTGCCGCATCCAGTCGCTTATTTTGATCTTGTGTTTCGTACATTACGGGAAAATGGATGGTCTGAATGAAAAAGAACCGTATCGGGTGACCCAATCGGTTCTCATTGCGTACATATCATTTTTTAGACGAAATACTTGTTCGCTATGTAAGCATATGCGATATAACAGACAATGGAAAGTCCGATACAGACAATACCAAGAGCTGTTTTCCGCTTAAACAAAAGCAAGAATCCGGCACTAAATGCTGATCCTATAATTAGCAATGAAATAAAAGTTAGAACACCCATCGATACTTATCTCCTTAACCTTTGTTTACGTAATCACGCACCATGTCTTCAGATACATAAGAACGGAGCGGAGAAATACCTTCTTTGGCATGGGCGATGATTTGGGCTGTTATGGCGTTGATCGCATCAACGTTAAAAGGCAGCCCGCTTCTGCACAGATCTACAGCAGCGTCAATTGCTTGCTCACGCTGCGCATCTAGCTCTGCGAACCTAACGAGATGTAGGTGCTGAGCATTCGAATGTTTGGTTATCGCTTCATGTACATTCATCTTCAAGTTCTCCTTTAGTGACCAGATTCTAATCTAGTATACACGATTGAATAGGTGAGGAACAGTTTTTGCAAGAGGAAATCCGAACAATAATCGACATTATAAACTTCACCTCACTAATAATTAATGGCATTAATTAAATGGGGGGTCCAGATTTGAAATCCTATCATGGAGCAAGCGATAACAAGACTGATAGAAGCCTCGGAGTGAAACTAATGAACTCTTTACCGATTGAATCCATACTTCCTCAATTGAAAGATGTTTTGCGAACAAATCCATGCGCAATATTGGTCGCTCAGCCTGGTGCAGGCAAAACAACGCAAGTACCGCTTGCTATTCTGCAAGAGTCATGGCTGCAAAATCAAAAGATACTCATGCTTGAGCCTAGAAGATTGGCAGCTCGTGCGGCTGCTCGCTATATGTCTAAACTTCGTAGTGAAGAAGTTGGGCAGACCATTGGTTATCGGGTGAAAAATGACACGAGGGTTGGACCGAACACACGAATTGAAGTGATAACGGAAGGTGTTCTTACGCGCATGCTTCAAACAGATCCTGCCCTGGAAGGGGTGGGGGCTGTTATTTTTGATGAATTTCATGAGCGCAGCTTACATGCAGATTTGGGGTTGGCGCTTAGCAGGCAATCACAAACCTTGCTTCGTGAAGATCTGCGAATTCTTATTATGTCGGCTACGATTGAGGCCAACACGGTTTCGGCCTTGCTTGATGATGCACCGATTATTCAAAGTGAAGGGCGAACTTATCCTGTTGTAACTCATTATCTGGATGCGAAAATTACGAGCAAAATAGAACAGGCGGTAGTAACAAGCATCCAACGCGCCTTGCAAATGAATGAAGGCAGTTTGCTCGTTTTTCTCCCGGGAGCAGCTGAAATTCATCGTGTTACTAATAGCCTTGCTGCGCTTAAATTAGGAAAAGAGATAGAGATCGCACCTCTTTATGGTAATCTCTCCCAAGAGGCGCAGGACCAAGCGCTGGCTTTAAGTTCGCCAGGGCACCGGAAGATTGTGCTGGCCACTTCGATTGCCGAGACAAGCTTGACCGTCGAAGGCGTCACTGTCGTTATCGACAGCGGGCTTATGCGCGTGCCCCGCTTCTCACCACGCACCGGTATGACCCGTCTTATGACGGTGCCTGTGTCTGTCGCCTCTGCGGATCAGCGCAGAGGCCGCGCGGGTCGGCTCGGTCCAGGCGTGTGTTACCGCCTGTGGACCGAGACCGAGCAGCGGCAGCTCCCGCTGAGCAGCACGCCAGAGATCCGCGAAGCGGATCTGGCGCCGCTCGCGCTGGAGCTGGCCGCCTGGGGCGTGCCAGACCCAGCTTCGCTGGTCTGGCTAGACCCGCCGCCTGCTGCTGCGTATCAGCAGGCGCGGGAACTGCTCGTGCAGCTGGGAGCGCTGCACGATGAGGGAGGCCTAACGCCGCACGGCAAGCGTCTAGCGTCGTTAGGCCTGCACCCGCGTCTTGCGCACATGGTGCTGCAAGCCATAGCGCTTGAGCTCGGCGCGTTGGCGTGCGAGCTCGCCGTAATGCTGAGCGAGCGCGATTTCATGCGCGCTTCTGAGGGCCGAGATGCGGATATTCGCACCCGCATCGAAGTGCTCTGGCGCGCTGCGCAGGGCGAGCAGCGCGCAGACGTTGACTTTGGCTTATGCCGGCGCATCGCGGCGGAAGCCAAAGTGCTCATGCAGCAGCTCGGCATCCGGCCGAGCGGGAATAAAGCGAATGCGAGCGGATTGCTGCTCGCATTCGCTTATCCCGACCGCGTCGCGCAGCGGCGGTCGACGGGGCGGTTCCTGCTCAGCAGCGGGCGCGGTGCTGTGCTGCCCGAGCTGCAGCCGCTCTCGAACGAGCGTTATCTCGTCGCCGCCGAGCTGGACGATAACGGAGCGGAGAGCCGTATTTATTTGGCAGCACCGATTCAGGAAGACGAGCTGTTTGAAGCCTTTGAAGGCAGCTTGCTCAAAGAGCAAGAAGTGGTATGGGAACAGGCAACGGCTTCCGTTAAAGCAAGACAGCGTCTTCGGTTAGGTGCCATTATCCTCAAAGAAAACCCGTTGCAGGATCCAAACCCAGACTTGGTGCTGCAAGCTTTGATATCCGGTATTCAAACAGAATCCTTGGAGCTGCTGCCTTGGACTCGGAGTGCGAGGCAGCTTCAACAGCGTGTTATGTTTTTGCATCGATTTGATGTAGAATGGCCAGATATGGGGGATGCGAATTTGCTTGCTTCCTTAGAGGATTGGCTAGGGCCCCATCTTTACGGTTTGAAAAGCATGGGGGCTTTAGGGCGTCTTAACTTGACAAGCATATTAGAAGAAATGCTAACATGGGAGCAGCGTCGATGGTTAGATGAATGGGCGCCAACGCACATTCAGGTACCAAGCGGTTCCCGAATTCCCGTTGATTATAGCGTCAGTGAGTCGCCTGCTTTATCGGTTCGTTTGCAAGAGATGTTTGGTTTAGCCGATACCCCGCGGATCGCAAAGGGAAGAGTGCCGGTTACGTTGCACTTGTTATCGCCTGCTCAGCGTCCTGTGCAGGTGACGAAAGATTTGGCGAGCTTTTGGCGGGATGCTTATTTCGAAGTCAAAAAAGATCTCAAAGGCCGATACCCCAAGCATTACTGGCCGGACGATCCGATGGCGGCGATGCCTACAAATCGAGCTAAACCGCGTTCCTAACCTAATTTGCACGAGAAGGGAACTGAGCAAGCCATGACAATCCACTCCGAACCGGAGGAATTCGTCATTTATGTATCTGCTGGTTTTGCCACAGCGCCTTATTTCCTAGATGCTTTCGCCGCGGTACTGGCTGCTCGTTTTGAACAAGCAGGTTCACGTGTCCAAGTCGTTATCCATTATCCATATGGCGATTGGACGCGGCGAAAGCAAGTGCAGCTCCGAGAAATTACCAGTGATCTATGGAACAATGCACATCGGAAAAGGTCTCACTATGGTGGCAAAAGCTTGTTGAAGTTGATCAACGACAACCTGGTCCCTAGACAGCAACTGCTGCTAATTGGGCATAGTGCAGGGGCTGTGGCTTCTATTCTGGCGGCTGATGCCCTTATGAAAGAGGGGGTTTCGATCCTCGGTGTGGTCCAAATTGGATCGCCGAAATGTGCAATTCCTCCATCGTTAAAGAGCCGTGTTCTTTATCTAAATGCTGCTAATCAGTTGGATAAATCCAATGATCCCGTACCGAGACTGGGCACATGGGGTGGCTGGATGAGAACGCGCTGGGGATTGCGCCGTTGGAATGGCATGAAACATGCTCCTTCTCATCGACAAACTTTACCGTTAATAGGTGGACATGCCGATTATTTCAGAGATCACAATCCCTATATATGGAATGAAGCAACGAACCTGCAAACCACGATGAACACGATTTGGACTTGGTTACAACGAAAAGAAAAGGATGATGAACATGATTGAAATTTTAAAAGCGAGCATGGAACACAGCAAAGAAGAAGGCTACCTCGGGCAAGTTCAATTCAAGGTGGAAGGCCACGAGCACCCGTACGAAATTACCCTGCAAAGCAAACGGGGTAAAGATGACTGGAGCTACGCACTTCACTTTTTACAGGAATCAGGAAAAGAAGAGGATATTGAAGCTGTTGAAGACTTGCTGGAAGACGACGAATGGTTTGATATGCTCGTGGACGCAGCTCAAAAAACCATAGTGAAGTAAGACATGCAGCTTACATAACGATCGTTTCGATAGGAGAAAACGCCGATGGATCCTGAGGTAAAGGCAACGCTCAAGATGAGCTATGATCAACATGCTCGATTGCGGGATGGGGATACAGTTCAATCGTGGAAAGTAGATGAGATGGATCGTTTTTTGGCAAGGCTGCAGGCAGCTGACAGGGGTAGTGAACTACGGATTTTAGATCTTGGAAGCGGTCCTGGCCATCAGGCGATTTATTTGAAAAATCATGGATACCATGTCACTTGCGTTGATTTATCCGAAGAAATGGTGAACATTTGCCTTGAAAAAGGGCTTGAAGCTTTCGCCATGGATTTCTACACTTTGGACTTAGAGCCAGAGTCGTTTGACGCGATATGGACGATGAATGCCCTGCTACATGTGCCAAAAGATAGTCTTCTGCAAGTTCTGGTCAATTTGGAGAGAGTGCTGAAGCAGGACGGTTTCTTGTACATGGGCCTTTATGGCGGGTATGAAAGCGAAGGGATTTGGAAGGATGACGCGTACAGACCTCAACGCTTTTTCGCCTTCTACGAAGATGAGCACATTCAGAGAAAAGTAACAGAAGTATTTGACATCGAACACTTTTCTGTTCTACCGATAGAGGGCATGAAAGTCGATTACCAATCGGTTTTAGCCAGAAAAAAGAAACCGAACCCTCTCCTAGCACCGAAATAGCACATCACCAGACGGTTTTGGGAAAAGTTAAGCCTAATTAGTTCTGAACTAGCTGAACTAATTAGGCTTATTTTCGTTGTTTGTTCATCGGAATGATTTGATTAACTCACACAAGGGATCACCTTCATTTAGAATAATCTCCTGGCCGTAACAAAACGTTTTTTCCATTTTTCATCGAAGTCTGCGATGTGAACGCCGAGCTCTTTCGAATAAGTATGAAGGATTTTCCCGTCTCCCGCATAGATGCCTACGTGGCCGATATCGAGCCCGCGAGCGCTGAAGAACAGTAGATCGCCTTTGCGTATTTTGTCGATTCCGATTTCTTTCCCTTTCTGGGCTTGGTCGTAGGAGACTCGCGGCAGATCGATGGACAGCACTTCGTTAAAAACATATCGGACGAAAGAAGAGCAATCGAACGTATTGGTTTGGCCGGAAGTTGCACCGAATTCGTAAGGTGTTCCCAGGAATTTGGACCCGAAAGCGAGCAACTCATCCGCTTTCTTTTCGGCGAATGCCGGGCTCGTGTAATCGGTATACATTGGTGTAGCCGAGATGAAACCAATTGTATCGTCTTTGGTCTGCACCTCCAGCCAATTTGCATCGATTTCTCGGATCACGTGGATTCTCTCGTTTTTCGGAAGTACACGGAGGACGCGGGTATCCGTATCTTTTGCTGGAGAGTCACGCAGGTTGACGCCGTATTCGATAGTGGTTTCATAGTCATGAGCGGATGAAATGGTAATCGAACGGGAATATTCATGCCATTTCACGAGATTGCCTAGCGCTTCGCTAATAAATCGCACCGGAACCATGGTAAACCCGTCGATAATTTTGCCTGACACGGGCATCTCCAGCCGTTCTTGGTTTTTATAAGCGGCTGTTTCTCCGACTCGGTATGTAAGGACGACGCCTTCTTTAATGGCAGTAACCGTTTGTGTGCTCTCATCCCAAGAAACTTTTGCACCTTCAGCCTCAAAAATAGGACGCATCGGAACGAGGCCATAGCCGTTTTCGATCACGGGAGGAGTCTGAAAGGACAGTTGATGCCCATCCAGAAGTACAGAAGGCGGCTGATTAACCTCGGCATGTACCGACGTTGCATTGATTAGCATCATGGTCAGCATGGAAAATGTGACCCCGTAAAGTAAGCTGTTTCTAATTTTCATGTTCATACACCCTTACTAAGTTTTCTTTGATATTATATAGACGCAGCTGCAAGAGTGTTTGTTACTTTCCAATTTGTGGGAATCATAATAGCGCGAAATACATTGAAACACCAGAAAGTTTAATCATTTGATAAGCCTATATGCTAAAATGTGGATAGCATTTTATTAAATCACATCCAAACCAAAGGAGCAGAATGATGAATCAACACACATCGGGATCACAACAAATCACAGCATTTGCTGAGAAGAAAGTTACCTGGCTGGAACTTTTCTATGATCTGCTTTTTGTAGCGGCAGTTTCAAAAGCGAGTCATGTCTTGTTACATGTCGAAAATGGATCCATTCCAGTTGAATACTTAGCCAAATTCGTCCTCATATTTATTCCGATTTGGTGGGCTTGGGTTGGGCAATCCCTCTTTGTAAACCGGTTTGGAAGAGATATCTTATCACACCGAATATTTCTGATTTTGCAATTATTTTTTGTGCTCATAATGACGGCCAGTCTATCGGTTAATTTTGACCAATACTATGTTCCATTCTTAATAGGCTATATTGGTTTAAGAGCGATGACAGCCATCCAATATCTTTCGGTACATAAAAAAGAAGAAGCACATAGAAAGATCACTGCCCGTTATTTAGGAAGCCGCTTTTGGATTGGATTGGTGATTTCTTCTTGCTCACTTTTTTTCGACTCATGGATTCGCTATGCAGTTTTGTATGCGGGAATAACAGTAGACATTTTTCTCCCATTAATCGGTCGGCACTACTTGGTGAAAAGCCCCATAAATACGCATCATCTATTAGAGCGCTTCTCGTTGTTTACACTCATTCTTCTTGGTGAATCCGTAATCAGTATACTTGCAGTCTTGCAGTCTAGCGACTGGACGTGGCAATCTATTGTATTTGCGTCAATGACTTTTTTATTAATTATTG
Organism: Paenibacillus sp. V4I9; assembly: GCF_030817295.1. Lineage (NCBI taxonomy): Bacteria > Bacillati > Bacillota > Bacilli > Caryophanales > Paenibacillaceae > Paenibacillus > Paenibacillus sp. V4I9. The sequence goes on along the minus strand of NZ_JAUSZE010000001.1, from coordinate 3,681,408 downwards.
CTATATGGTGGCAATATTTTGACAATGTTGAAAAGAAAGTGAATAAGACATTAGAAACTGCGGGGCAAACTATCATTTATGGCCATTTATTCATTTATTTATCCATGTGTATGATTGCAGCATCGATCCAATTGTTATTTTTGAAACAATTAAATTATTCATTTATGTTAAGCTTTATTTTTGGATCTGTACTGCTCTACTTTTTCTCAACCACGTTGGTTTTCCATAAATATCGACACGCACATCAAAGACTAGGTATATATCATTTAGTGTTATTAGTAGGATTACTTGGGATTTTTTTCGCGGTGGATTTGTTTTTTCTTTTACCAAATTACATGATTATTGGAGAAGTGACGCTGTTTTTTGGCGTATATGCTAAATTAACGACTTGAACTTTTAGATGAATGAACCAAGACAAACATCGTGCCAAGTCATATCGCCTTCCTCATATAATGTGGGTAGCTTGTTATACCTAGAAGGATATGAGAAAGGAAGATGGCATTGGTCAGAAGACGAACGTTATCAAGTGTAGATAATGATATACAAGCTCTGAAGAGAGATGTTAAGAAGCTTGAACAACCCATAACATCAGACAGATTAGCAAGGAGGGCGGTAACGAGCAGGGAACTTGCTCAAAGATCTGTTGGTGGAGCTAAGATAGCAAGGAGGGCCATCACACTAGACAAACTTGCTCCCAGCGTCGTCAATAATATCACTTCAAACGTTGTGCAATTAATTAGTGCTAGTGCATTAGGCGTCGCAGCAGCTGCAAACCAAGCGGTTGACGTTGCCGGACCGCAGGGACCGATTGGGCACCAAGGGGGAGCGGGAGTTCAAGGTCCGCAAGGCCTTCAGGGTTTACAAGGTCCACAAGGAGAGGAAGGCCCTACGGGGGCTGCTGGAGTACCAGGACCAACAGGTGCCCAAGGACTCCAAGGAACGCAAGGTCCCGAGGGGCCGACTGGGTTGACGGGACCTTCTGGGATTGTCGATGTTCGATTCGCAGGAAGCAACACGCCTATCCCATTTATCATTATCCAAGGATCGGGAGGCTCTATGGCAGAGTTAATTTTACCTTCAATTACATTGCTGGCTAATCAGGTGGTCAAATTAGATGCATTTGCGAATATTAATTTTATCATTGTTCAAAATTATTCGGTGGATAGCGCTATATCCAGAAATCAAGGGGAAATAGTAACAACGGATAATGCTGTAATGATCCAAAATCAGGATCAGCCCTTTTTTCCGCAAGCAGCTGTAACGACTACTCTAACTTGGGTGGATAATCCGGGTCCAGGAACCTATACTTACTCGTTCGCAATCACAGGTTCAGCTAACGGAATAACAGACGCTTCTATCAATAGCAGGGGATTAACCGCTATGATTATTACCGTAACACAGTAAGTGATTAATAAGGTTATTGGAAAAAATGGAAATAAGGCTGGACACATATCGTGTTCAACCTTATTTTTAATATATGGAAACATATGAAAACCAAATTATGTAGGGGGGACCATTTTATGAAAATAACGGATGTTCCATTTAGTACAATTGACTGGAGTGAAATAAGTGTTACTCAACATCCTGGAATTGAAGGAAGTGCTTATTGGCGTACATTTGAAATGGGAAACATAAGGGTGCGAATGGTAGAATATACGCCTGGTTATATAGCTGACCATTGGTGTAACAGAGGCCACGTTTTGTTAGTTCTAGAAGGAGAATTGTATACTGAACTTTCAGATGGAAGAGAATTTAAACTCACGCCAGGAGTCAGTTATCAAGTGGCTGATGATGCAAATCCACATAGATCTTATACGAAAACTGGAGCGAAATTATTTATTGTAGACTAACAACTGATTTGCAACCTCTATTCCGTTAATCTGCTTACAACTGTTTCTTTTGCCAAACAGCATCGAGCCCGGGAAGGACTAGGACGCTCTCCTGTTCATTTGGATCCGTACGGGCAATCAGAGCCGTGCAGGACTCAGTTTCACTCGGATTATAGGGGAGATGGGGCATCCCCGCTGGGATGTAAAGAAAGTCCCCCGCATCTAATTCCATATGCTGTTCAATCTTCTCACCATACCACATTGCAGATTTTCCTTGAAGCATATAAATGGCTGTCTCATGATCTTGATGAAGGTGAGCCTTTGCTCTTTTTCCTGGCGGTATAGACAATAAATGCATACAGATCCCTTGAGCACCAACGCTTTCCTTTGATATGGCTTCGGCATAATCAAGCCCTTGTTTTCCATGATAAGTTCGAGATGGACGGATAAGTCGACAAGTACTCTTTTTATCCACTTTAGTAACGCACCTCCTTATGATTCAAAAAATTAAATACATAAAAGTAAAGTGAAAGGAGAAATAATGAAAACCTATATTTATTTTGTTCGGCATGGGATAGCCCCATTTTCAATTGAACATGAACGAACTGGTGGCACTAGTCTTTCTGAACAAGGGAAGTTAGACGCTAAGAGAGTGGCAGAGATATTGAGTAACGAAGAAATTGATGTAATTGTTTCTAGTTCATATTTTCGAGCATTAGAAACAGTTAGTCCATTGGCAGAGCTATTAAAGAAAGAAATTATTCCATACATAGAGCTAATCGAAAGACCAATCGCTAGCTTGAATTACGCAGTATCCGAAGAGGAATTATTAATTGGCATTAAACAATCTTTTATCGATATTGATTTTTGTATGCCTGAAGGAGAAACAACAAGACAGGCGCAGGATCGGGCTATACCATTAATTATGAAATTACTATCTGACTTTAAAGGCAAGAAAATCGCTGTAGGTACACACGGAAATATAATGACGATCATATTAAATTATTTTGATGCTAATTACGGATTCGAATTTTGGAAACAGACCACTAAACCTGATATTTATAGACTAGAGTTTGAAGAAAAGGAATTAAATCTTGTTGAGAGGTTGTGGAATTAATGAAACCATCCGGTCATCAAAAAGCAGTTGATTTTTTGAACAATCTTGAACATCCCCTGAAGAAGGAAATAGAAGAAGTTCGAAAAATCATTTTAAGCGCTAATGAACACATTACGGAACATATTAAATGGAATGCACCTAGTTTCTGTTTTAATAATGAAGATCGGGTGACCTTTAATTTGCAAGGGAAAGGATTTTTTATGCTTGTGTTTCATTGTGGAGTCAAGGTAAAAGATCATGCAGGGAATGGATCACTTTTTGACGACACAACAGGCTTATTAGATTGGGTTGCCGATGATAGAGCTATTGTCAAATTAACCGATATGAGCGATGTGGAGGATAAGAAAGAGAAGCTTGCAGAAGTTGTAGCGAGATGGATTGAAGTGACAAGTTCCTAGTTAGAGATTCAGTAAGATTCAATTATCGGTCGGCGAACAGATACCACACACGTACTTTAGCATAAATCGTTAATTGTCCTGGTTGGATCGGGGTAACTGTACTTTTGGAAAGCATGGTGGTTGCATAGGGGATGGGTTCGGAGGTTCCGGTCATTTCTTGAATTTGGCTGGGGACTGTGACAAGAGTAACTCCCAGTGTATTTGCTATGGTCACTGCCTTTTGACGGGCGTTTCGAATGGCAAGCGATAAGGCCTGATTCTCGTAAAATTCTGGCTGTGAAGTCGTAAACTTAATGTCGGTGATGTTATTGGCACCACTGGAAACGGCGGTATCAACGAGAATTCCTGTCAGTTCTACTCTATCGTTGGTGATTTGCAAGAGATGGGTTACTTTATAGCCTCGAAAAATTTGCTTACCATCTTGATAATCGTACTGGATTTCAATTCCAAAATCATACGTCTGTATCTTTTCCCGGGGGATGTTTAGTTTTAATAAGGATTGAATGATAGTGGTTACTATTTTTGCGTTTTCGGTTTGGACAGCAGGTAAGACTGGACCTTCGATTATGGCTCCTATCACCACTATCGCCCTGTCGGGAGCTGCAGCCGCTGTTCCTATACCTAGGACTTCTATTGTAGGTGGGCATTTATATTGAGAAAATGAGGCCGACTTATTAACTGGATAATTGCACATAGAAGGACTCCTTTCAAGTAAAGGGCATAATCTAATGTATGGAAATGTGTGGACTAAAATTCTTATATAAAAAGGGACTGTCAATCGACAGCCCCTTTTACTTTTTAAATAGCGATCGTGTCTGAATAGGGTGGAAGGTGAAACATGAGTCTCAATTCAACATGTGGTCCATATCTTTTAGTAAGATCTTGTTCTTACGAAAGGATGATTTAATTGTTGTATTCGCCTCATTTGATTACACGAAGAATCATGCCGGAAAATCAAGAATTCCCAATGCTGTCACTATCCAGTCGTATTACGCCAGAACATCTGTTTTATATCCGAAACCATTTTCCATATCCGAATGTGGACATGCGCACTTGGGTGCTTACTATCGAAGGATGTATAAACAAACCAATCTATTTTCGCTATCATGATCTCTTGAATATGCCTCAAGTTACACTCCCGGTTACGCTCGAATGTGTTGGAGATAAGAGATCGTTTTTTCATCCGAAAACCCGCGGCGAGCAGTGGGGACTAGGGGCAATTAGTCATGCTGTTTGGACAGGGGTTCGGCTTCAAGATTTATTGCATGCAGCCGACGTTCAAAGGGATGCACGTGAAGTGACGTTCGAGGGCATGGATAAGGGAGTTCGAACGGATATGCCTGGCATGTTTTCCTATACAAGAAGTTTATCTCTCGAACACGCTCTGCATCCCGATACCATTGTAGCCCTTTACATGAGTGGTAAACCGCTGCCCTACCGTCACGGTTATCCAGCTAGATTAATTGTTCCAGGTTGGTATGGAATGGCTTCAGTCAAATGGCTTCACCGTATCGTCGTGATAGAGGAACATTTTCAAGGACCTTTCCAAGTCGTAGATTATGTATATGATCGAAAACCATTAACTCTATCCTCTTCCGAACCGGTTACTACTATTCGCCTCAATTCGACCATTGCCCGACCAACAGACCAAGAGGTATTGGCAAAAGGGGAGAATTGGGTATGGGGTACAGCAATATCTGGTAGTGTTCCAGTAGTACTGGTAGAGATAAGTACTGACAATGGAAACACTTGGCTGGCAGCATCTTGGTTGGATCAACAAGAAGCTTATTCTTGGAGGCGTTGGTGTTGGAAATGGACGGTAACTGAATCCGGATCTTACGACATTAAAGTCAGAGCTAAGGATGCAACAGGTAACATTCAAAGCGAAATGGCAGATTGGAATGTAAAAGGTTATGGCTATAATGCGATACAGCATATACGAGTGTTCATAGATTGATTGTATTGTACACCTCCAAACCCTTCTTCTACCGTATATGTACATACAAGTTGAGCAAATGATATAATACGGTCAGAATCAATAACCTGAGGTGAATCATGAAAGAAAAGCAAATGCCGAAATACTTACAGTTGAAACAGGAAATCCTATCGTGGCTTCATACCGGGAAGCTGAAACCGAATGATCAAATGCCATCGGAAAATGAAATAGCCGAGCAATTTCAGATGAGCCGTCAAACGGTTCGTCAGACGTTCGGGGAGTTAGAGCAAGAAGGTTGGTTGTACCGGATGCAAGGAAAAGGGACATTCGTTTCCACGCCCCAAACGCAAAAAAGTCGAGATGTGCAAACCATTGGCATTCTGACAACCTATATATCGGATTATATTTTTCCTCATATCGTAAGAGGAGCGGAGTCTGCCTTACGTGCGAGAGGATACAGACTGCTCTTGTCATCCACAGACAATGATAAGGAAAAAGAGAAGGAAAGCCTCGACATGATGATGAGTCAGCCCTTAAGCGGCCTTATTATTGAACCGACCAAAAGCGCGGAAGGCAATCCGAATTTAAGCTATTACCTTTCCTTAGACTATCAACATATTCCTTATTTGATGATTAATGAGCGGTATCCGGAGATGAATTGTCCTTCTTTGGTCGTGGATGATGAAGAGGGCGGATTCAAGGCTGCTCAGCACTTAATTGAGCTTGGGCATCGCCGCATTGTTGGGTTCTTCAAGACCGATGACTTGCAAGGGGTTAATAGGTTGAATGGGTTTATTCGTGCTCATCATCATTATCAAATTCCGTTGTTACCGGAATTCGTCATTCACTATACGACGGAGGAGAAGAGACACAAACCCTATGAAAGCGCAAAAGCGATGCTAGGTCAGGTAGATGAGCGGCCAACGGCTTTCATTTGCTACAATGATGAGATAGCTATTCATCTGCTTGATGCTGTACGTACAACAGGTCTTCAAGTGCCACAGGATATCTCGCTGGTCGGTTTTGATGACTCTTCTTTAGCAACCGCAACAGAGGTCAAGCTGACGACACTTTCGCATCCCAAAACGGAAATGGGCGCGGATGCAGCAGAGATATTGATTGATATGATACAGAATAAACGAGCAAATGGAAGTAAAACAGGGAAAGTCTACAAACCAGAATTAATCGTCAGAGAGTCAACCATCCGAGTTTAACAGTCATAAAAATTTGTCTAGCCAACTTGTACGTACAAGTAATATACAGTCTTATTCGTACTTTTCCGAAAGTCACATTTATCATTGTTTGCGTTATTTTCATCCATTGACTTCCTTGATTCACATGCTTTAGAGTAAATTCATATAAGCCTGTCCAAAATTAAAGGCACAGCTATGTAGGAGGTTAACGCGAAATGACGACGAAAGCGTTTGAAGGAACATACCAAGGAGAGAAAGCCATTTGGTTACAAGCTGGACGTTATGAAGCAGCTGTTTTACCGGAAGTTGGCGCTAATCTAATTGCTTTTAGAGATACCGAAAAAGAGTACCGCTTTTTGCGTGAGCCTGCAATGGAAGAGATGGAAGATTTTAAAGCACGTCCAATCGTCCACGGGATACCGGTATTATTTCCACCCAATCGGTATGAGGACGGGAAGTTTCCTTGGAAAGGCAAAGTCTATGAATTTCCGATCAATGAACCGAAAACGGGAAATCACCTACACGGTTTTGTACACAATATTCCATGGGCTGTTGAGAAATTCCGTGCAGATGAAACTGAGAGTTCAGTTACCTTAGCTTTGCGCGTAAGAGAAGGGCATTCGGTTTATGCGTATTTACCGCATGAGTTTACGATAAGCTTGACTTACACATTGAATGCATTCGGTTTGCATCAGCATGTATCCGTACATAATGAAGGCAAAGAGGCTATGCCTTGCTTGTTGGCGTATCATACGACGATCAATGCACCTTTTGCGCCGAACAGTCAGGCGTCTGATTATGGATTCAAAATGACGATCGGCAATCGCTGGGAAATGAGTGAGAGAATGCTGCCAACCGGTGAGTATCAGCCATTGTCAGCTGACGAAGAGAAGATGAAAGTAGGCGGCTTGTCGCCGTTCTTTGAATCCATGGATAATCATTACACAACCTCGCCGCAAAATGGCCGCAACTATATGGAGTTGACAGATTCACGTGCAGGCATCAAACTGGTTTATGATGTAGGGACATCCTACAAGCAATGGATGATCTGGAATAATGGCGCTTCTGAAGGGTTTTTCTGCCCGGAGCCGCAAATGAATCTGGTAAATGCACCGAACGTAGATCTCCCGGCTGATCAAATTGGACTGGTTTCCTTGGAGCCAGGCGAAATTTGGGAAGAAACAGGACGTCTTTATACGATTGAATTGAACAACTAAAAGGTGAGACTTTGATCTCCGACCAAAGATCCCTATATAAGTCCCTTTGACGCATGGAGAGAATCCAAGGTGATGATCTGCTAGCGGCGAGGGGGTATTTTTATCCGGAAGGAAGGGGCGGGATACATAGTGGAAAATAATGACGGCTCAGAAAAGGAACAGCTTCTAGATCAGATCAAAAAATTGACATTAGAAACCGAGAGATTGAAACAAGAAATCGCGAAACTACGTGGAGTTAAGCGTCCGTCTTCGGGCTCCATGGATAGCATGTCTACGAAATTGAAAGAAGCGTTGAGAGAGTAATCATTAAGCTTATCTGGGATCACAATAAGAAGAAGTCTCTTGGTGAGGGTTTAAATCGCCAGGAGATTTTTTTTTCATGTCAAAATACCAAAGAAAGTAACCACTGTCCCCTATCAAGTCTGCCACAGATATGATAATTTCTATACCAACACTCAAAGAAGAGACAAGGCAGGAAAATACCGTGTCATGAGCGAAGGTGTTCTGAATACATCTTATCCATCAAGGAGATTCCGACTATGAATTTATTAATTGTGGAAGATGAAGTCCGCCTCAGAAACGCACTAGCCAACAACATCCCCTGGGACAAGCACGGAATAGAAGTCGTCGGCCAGGCTGGAAACGGAATGGAAGCGCTGCGGCTGATCGACCGCAAAAAGCCTGAGATCATCTTGCTGGACCTGCAGATGCCGGAGATGGACGGGCTGACTTTAGCTAGACAACTTCGCCAAACCGAACCTTTGTTGAAAATCATTGTTCTCAGTGGACATGATGATTTCGCATACGCTCAAGAGGCATTGGGGCTTGGTGTTATGAAATATTTGTTAAAACCGGCAGGGGACGAGGAGATATTGGAGTCGGTGCTCGAAGCGGCCGATCGGTTGAAGAGTGAGCTTGAGCAGCGCCATAATGAGGATGAGCTAAAGCTAAAATGGAAGCTGCATCTTCCACACCTAATCAATGAATTCTTCCAGGGGTGGCTGAACGGAAAGTATGAACCTTGGGAGCTTGAACAGAAAAGCAAGTTTCTTCAACTGGATTTACAAAAAGATGCCGAATATGCTGTTGCCGTAGTCGATATGGACCCGCTGTTGGAGGATGAAACCAGATTCAGCAAGAAAGATATTTCGCTGCTCCAATTTTCGCTGAGCAGTATCGTGAAGGAAACATTGCTGGCAACACCTTGTTGGGTGTCTACCGATTATGCGGGCTGCACGGTTGTCGTGTTCCAGCTGGATGGACATGAAGAGTCTGGAGTAGCCCTCCAGAAAATCAATGCAGTGATCGAAAAGCTGCTTTTAACTATACGAAGCTGTCTTAGGCTAAGTGCAAGCGCGGGGATTAGCGGGATAACAGGCGGCCAAGAGGATCTGAACAAGCTGTACGTACAGGCGGTTCGTGCGTTACAGAATCGGATCGTACTGGGCTATGATCTGACGATCCCGTATCGGGAAGAGCAGGGGAGAGAACCTGAACTTTCGTTTCAGCCAAACCTGGAGAAAGCGCTGGAGATCGCACTCGAAACGGGGGACGGCGACAAAGCGGTTGAAACGTTAACAGCTCTCTGGGACGGTGGCATGGCCAAAGCGGAAACGGTTGAAGACATGCATGAGCATATCCTTTATTTCACAAGTCTCTTTATTTGCATGATCCAGAAACAAGGCTGGCCAGTACGGGAAGTGGCCGGTGAGGATTACGTTTATTTCCATAATCATTTGGAGCTGGCCGCAAAGGAACAAATTCTATTTTGGCTGCAGCGGATGGTAAGAGCGTATTTAACCTATGCCAGCCAGAGGCGGAAATCGACGAGTCATGGCATGATCAAGACCATATTAAGTCTCGTCGAAAATGAAATCGATCAGGAAATGACGCTGCATGCTGTCGCTGACCGGCTGTATGTCAACTCATCCTACCTTAGCCGTCTATTCAAGCAGGAAACAGGCAAGGCTTTTTCCACCTATGTACTGGAACGTAAAATGGAGCGGGCCAAGGCAATCCTGCAAGAGGGAGCACGGGTATACGACGCCGCAGCTGGTGTCGGGTATAGGGATGTGAGCTATTTTACAAGAGTATTCCGTAAATATTGGGGCGTGACGCCCGGGGAAGTTCGTCATTGAATTCCTTGCAAGCCTTTTGGCAGCCTTCTCAGTTGATCTGGGAAGGTTTTTTTGTATGTCAGATGTGAGCGAGAAGTTATGAAAGTACCAAAACAAGTAATATTCCTCTAATTCGCAAAAAAACGGTGGGTGATAAACTAAATCTAAGAAAGACAGGTAAGAAGGAGGAAACACCTTGCGAGAAACGACCACTACGACGGAAACTGTCATATCTACAAAGAAAAATGGTAAAAAGAGCTATAGACGACAATTGTTGATTGATATCAGGAAAGATTGGGATTTGTATCTCGCGCTCATTCCCGGCATCGCATTTCTGCTGCTGTTTAAGTACACGCCGATGTACGGGATTATCATTGCTTTCAAGGATTTCAATATTTTCGATGGTATGGCCGCAAGTCCATGGGTCGGGTGGAAGCATTTCGATAAATTGATTTCCTCCGCCAGTTTTTTGCAGGTGTTCCAGAACACCTTAATCATTTCTATTTACAAAATCGTATTTCTCTTTCCTCTCCCGATTGTGGTCGCCATTTTGCTTAACGAATTGAAGAACATGGCGTTCAAAAAAAGCGTGCAAACCGTCGTTTATCTGCCTCACTTCCTGTCTTGGGTTATCGTCAGTGGTTTGTTCATTGATCTGCTTTCCACGAACGGCGGTATCGTCAACAAAATAATCGTCGCTATGGGCGGCGAACCGATCCGTTTCTTCCTGGATAGCCATATTTTCCGCTCGGTTCTCATTAGCACGGCAGGTTGGAAAGAGACTGGTTGGAACACGATCATTTACTTGGCGGCTTTGGCCGGTATCGATCCCGGCTTATACGAAGCGGCCAAAATAGATGGTGCTAATAAATGGAAGCAAATCGTACATATCACGCTGCCGGGTCTGGTTCCGATCATCCTGCTCATGTTCATCCTTCGTCTCGGCTATGTGCTCGAGGCGGGAACTGAACAAATTCTCGTGATGTACAACCCAAGCGTATACAACGTCGCAGACGTTATTGGCACTTATGTGTATCGCATAGGTCTCGGTGAACAGGATTACAGCTTCTCAACCGCCGTAGGAGTATTCGAATCCGTGGTCGCGTTTATTTTGATCTTAACGGGTAACGGCTTGGCCCGTAAGTTTTTCGGACGAGGTATCTGGTAAACGGCGAATAAAGGAGGATCAGCTATGCATATAAAAGGCATCTTACAATCACCTGCCGTTAGAAGGTCTGGACTCATCCCAACATCCCGTGGCGAGAAAATCTTCACAGTGGTCAATCATATTTTCTTTATCCTGATGGGACTTTCCACCATCTTTCCGTTCATCAATCTCATCGCCAAATCGCTTAGCAGCGAGGCGGCGGTCGTTTCGGGGATGGTTACCTTGTACCCGATCGATTTTCAAATAGGGACTTACAAGTATGTGGCGAGCAATTCCTTATTCCTGAATGCGTTTATGGTTTCGATTACTGTGACGCTGATTGGTTCGCTGCTCGCTTTATTCATGACGACGCTAGCCGCTTATCCGCTTTCTAAGCCGAGGCTGCGGGGACGCAAGTTTTTTATCATCATGTACCTGTTTACTATGCTGTTCAGCGGTGGATTGATCCCGACTTACCTACTCATGCACAAGCTTAATCTTATCGACAAATTGCCGGTGCTCTTCCTGCCATTAATGATTAACGTGTACAACATGCTCATTGTCAAAAGCTATTTCGAAAGCCTGCCAGACAGCCTCGAAGAATCGGCGAAAATGGATGGGGCCAGCAATATGACGATCCTTGTGCGCATCATTCTGCCACTGTCGATGCCAGTGCTGGCAACCATTGCGTTGTTCTACGCGGTTACGTTCTGGAACGATTACTTTACGTCGCTTATCTATATCAACTCGGTAGAAATGAAACCACTGCAGCTATATTTGAAGGAATTGTTCGTCTCGTCGACGGATGCCTTCATGCGGACCAATATTGACGCATCGCTGAACGTTTCACCGCAGTCGATCCAAGCGGCTTCCATCATTCTGGCGACACTGCCGATCATATTCGTGTATCCGTTCCTGCAAAAATATTTCGTGAAGGGTGTTCTGGTCGGCTCCGTAAAAGGCTGAATCTACAAACAAACATTACTTGAAGGGTGGTGGTGGGCAGGCTCAAAGATGGTTCCATGAAATTTTGGTTTTACGCACTTCTCCATACTCAAAGAACGAAAAAGGGAGGCTCTTTCATGGTGAAAAAATTTTTAGCTCTGATGTCCATCACAACTTTGGCAGCGTCAATCACCGCTTGTGGCGGAAGCGGCCAAACGGCAAGCAGTTCCACAACACCGACTGTGTCAACAGCTCCAATCGCAACTGCAGATACCAACAAGCCGAAGCCGGAATTCAAGGCGCTGCTGCAATATGCGCGTTTTGATCCCAATGCCGAAGTCGTGGCGAAGTTTCTGAACGAAAAAACCGGCTACAAAGTTACCTACGATATGCTACCGGTCGAGAACCCAGACGATAAGCTCAACCTGCTCATGGCCAACAAAGAGAAATACAGCTTCATGCTGCTCAGTGGCCCGCAGTATTCTAGGCTCTCATCTTCTGGCGCGTTGGAGCCAATTGATGAGTTGGTGAACAAATATGGCACGAACATGAAAAATGTTATCTCCCAAAACTCCTGGAACGGGGCCAAGCTGAACGGTAAAATTTATGGTATTCCACAGACCGGTTCAGGTACAATCGTCAACACAGCGCTGATCGTGCGCCAGGATTGGATGGATGAACTCGGACTTAAGGCCCCAACAACACGCGATGAGCTGTACAACGTGATGAAAATGATCAAAGAGAAGAAGAATGTTATGGCGCTGTCCGGCGGGAAATCTCCGCTCGTGCCTGAAATCATGCCGACCTTCGGACTCACGCTGGTTCAATCGACCGCAACGACCGGCTGGCAGGATGTTAACGGCAAACTGGTCAATGTGGTAGAAAATCCGAACATGAAAAAATACTTAGAGTTCATGAAGAAGCTTTATTCGGAGAAATTGATTGATCAGGAGTGGTCTCTCAATCAGGCGAACAAAGTTATCGAGAATTTCACGAGCGGCAAAGCAGCTATGATCTCGAACGGCTACTTCAATGCCCCTACCGTACAGAATGCACTTCTAAAAAACACGCCTAACGCCAAAATCGCAAGCCTTCCTTATCTGAAAGGCGATGATGGCAAAGTACAAGTTATGGGTTCCGCAGGTATCAGTTATTATGTGGGTATTCCGAAATGGGCCGAAAACAAGGAGGAGATTATCAAATACCTGGATTTGAAGCTCGACAAAGACATTCACAAGGAAGCAACGATCGGTAAAGAAGGCGTTCACCACAAAGTGGAAAACGGCAACTACTTCCCGATTCTGCCGATTTTCAACGACCAGTATAACAATGCTTCTTCGTTTCTCACAGGCGTGGATGAGAAAAACTACCCGATCTACTGGCAGGCGCGCGTTCGTAAAGATCCTATCTTGACCGATGCATTTAACAAAAATCAGGAAGCTGCCAAAGGCAACATCGTCGTAGATCCGCTCTCTTTTGCACCTCCGCTTGAAGCAATCGGTAAATACAATTTAAAACTGCAAAAGTTGATGGAAGACACCTTCCTGAAATACATCACAGGTGCAGAACAGCTCGAAAATTATGATAAATTCCTGGCACAGTGGAAAACAGATGGCGGGGACGAAATGACGAAAGCTGTCAACGAATGGTACGCAGCGAACAAGAAGTAATTTTAAGGCGCAATATTCCCCTGCGGTTCACGCCGTGGGGGTTTTATTTCTCTGAGGGAGTGAGAAAAGGATGAAAAAGATCGGATTTATTGACTATTTCCTAGACGAGTGGCATGCGGAGAAATATCCTGGTTGGATTGAAAAGGCATCGAGTGGCAGCATGCAGGTCGCATACGCTTATGGCAAGTCTAATATCGAAGGAAAGCTCAGCAATGCGGAATGGAGCGAGAAGAAGGGAATCCAGCTTCTTGACTCGATCGAGGAGGTTGTGGAACAGAGTGACTACTTGGTTGTTCTGTCGCCGGATCATCCCGAGTACCATGAAGAATTGTCGCTGATTCCGCTTCGTTCCGGCAAGCCTATTTATATCGATAAAACGTTCGCGCCTAACCGGGCAGCGGCTTTTCGGATGTTCGAACTCGCAGATAAACATGGAACCCCCATGTACTCGACTTCGGCTTTACGGTTCGCTTCAGAGTATACAGGACTAGAAAAGCAGGGGATAGAGTCCATATGCAGTCTAGGACCAGGACAATTTGAGAACTATTCGATTCACCAGGTGGAGCCGATCGTCACGATGATGGGGACGGATGTCAAACGGGTGATGTGGACGGGAACGGCAAACACGCCAGCGCTGCTGATCGGGTATGCGGACGGCCGCCAAGCAACGATCAACCAATATGGATGGGAATGCCCGTTCAGCATGGCGCTCAGTTATGAAGCGGGGGCATCGAAGTTTCTAAAGATCGAGTCGGATTTCTTTGGGACGTTTATTGAGAATCTTATCGGTTTTTTCGAGACGGGTAAGCCTCCGGTTCCGCAGGCAGAAACGATTGCGATTGCGACAATTCTGGAATTTGGAATGAAGGCCGCGAAGACGCCTTATCAGTGGTTGGAGCTGCCGTAAACGGAGATGGGAGCTTTAAGGGGAACGACGATGCGCTAAATTACTGCAAATAGCTGATATTATGGTTAAGCGGAACGACGTACCTCTATTTTGCGAAAATACTGCTAAATGCCCGCGAGTACCAACTCGCGATTCTAACCGATCGGCTCATTTACAGAACTGCCCAAAAAGCATCCGGACCTTCTCTCTGAGAAGGAACAGGATGCTTTTTTTGAATCATGTGATGTTATCCGATGCTAAACCTTAACCCATATCTCCAACTTCATTCTCTCTATTATCGTTCGCTGCTTCGTCGTACACGCTATCATCGTTCTCTTTATCTTCGATCTTATCTTTGTGAGTGTTGAACACCTTGATCTTAATCTCTGATTGTTTGCCACGATAAGAGGCAGTAATGATTGTGGAACCTGACTTCACAGCTGTAATAGTGCCATCAGCAGCAATAGAAGCTACTTTATCGTTCGAAGAGATGAATGTCGCACCTTGGGTGATGTACGCCATTATGCCGTCCGAGTAGGTTGCCAGGAGCGGTACATTGAAGGTCTCAACTTTGACTAGGCTATGTTTCGACTCTTCAAAGGAGAGACTTGCCAGTTCGACAACAGTAACGACTGATTTGGCTGTTTTTCCTTCATAGACAGCGGTGATTTCCGCAGTTCCAGCCTTCAGCGCGGTAACCGTTCCGTCTGCGGCAACGGCTGCTGCCTCAGGATTGCTGGAGCTGAACACAGCACCGGTTACTACGGCTCTCGTTTCGTCCGAGTAAACGGCTGTCGTAACAGTTGAATGCTTGTCGCCTGCTACTAGACGGTAGGCGGCAGAGTCAAGCTCAATGTCTGTGATGACGGGAGCCGTACGCGTTATGGTTACGGTTTTTTCGTTCGTTTTGCGGCCATCAACGTATACGGAGATTTTTACGGGATTGAGGCCTACTTCCAGCAAGACCTTTCCGCTGAAGTCTCCGTTGCTAGCCAGCGCTGCCGGAACGCCGTTCAAACGAACATCAGCCGTTCCCGACCCAAGCACTTCGACATTGCCTTTGATCTCGAGATTCTTCAGTGGTGTGCTGGTGTTTGCATAGGCTAGGTGACCTCGCAGCACGGCCGATCTGACAGCATCGCCGACCTTGTACGTTCTGGCGACCAGCTGTCGTCTCGTCCGAACGCCTGAAGCATCCAGAGCAGAGATGACGAAGCCACCTTGCGGAATGATGCTGTTATTAGGTGACATATTCGTCCAGTTCCAGCTAAGCGCCTGTTGTTGGTTAACAACCTTAGTGACTATTCCGGTGCTATCCACGATCGCTTCGACACCAAAGGTGCTGGTGGCTGTCGTTAGACCGAACGTATCTGTATAGACGTTGAGATTATTCTCATTCCGGCTCACATTGTACAAATCGCCTTCAAGGAACGATTCCTGATTGCCAGGAACACTTGAACCTACTTGATAATCCTTAACGTATTCTACATTCTGGAGCGACGCTTTCACGACCGACCAGTTAACCTGCGAATAGTCGAAGAGCATCAGACCATTCGATTGCGACAAGCCAGCTTGGAACACCGACCGCTGCAGAGGGGGATCCTGGATGTTCGCCAGCGCGATACTAGCGTACATCGGAACTTCACCGTTCGTCACAATATTACCTAGCGTAATGTGATGCTCGATTTCTTTTTGCGTTGTTTGATACGTGCCGATCATAAGAAAATCGATGTTGCCCGAATAACCGGTTTGTGCGTAAGAGTCCGTGTAGAGGCTGTCCGCCGGGAATTGCAAACGGCTGTCGTATTTGAAGTTCGGGCTGCCCCAGTGGACGCCGTTCAGGTAGTAAGAATCAAACCAGGAGCCTACATAGGCGGAAGAGTAGATCCTATGGCCTTTCAATGCCGTGTAGCGATCGGTTAGCGAGCGGACATCATCCGTAAACGTTTTGATCGTCTGCGAGCGGAACTCCCACCAATCATTGATGAGCGGTCCGAATTGCCGGACATTGTTCACGTAAGTGAAAACGTCGGCCGGCCAATTTGTAAGCTGTTTACCGCGAACAGCGAGAAACGCCTCGAACTTTGAGCGGGTTAACGGGCTGAAATCAGCAGTTTCATTGTCATAGCGGGTCCGGTCGAGCACGACGCCATCGACATCGTAGTTTTTGATGACTTCTTCCATGTTTTTCAACTCGAAGGCTCTTACGTCATCATTAGCCGGGTTAACGAAAGCGACGAGGGATTTGCCCGTTTTGTAATAGTTGCTTTCACGCAGCCGCAGAATCTGGCTTCCATCCTCGGGGCGGTACACATGCTCTTCCCAGTCGAGGTGCTGGTTCAGCAGTCCATATTCGTTATGCGCAGGTGAGCCTTCGGCAAAGACATTGAACGCTGCGTGGATTTTGATACCGAGCTGATGCCCGTACTTGATGAACTCCTCCAGCATGTCAAGGTTCGGATTCGCTCCCGCGCGGGTCGGCGCGGTCATCTGGGAGATATGCGGACGACCGGTCAGGTCGTTCTTCTTGTAGTTGGCGAAGCCTTCTACACCTTTAACATCTAGTGCTATTGCCGTGACTCCGGCGTCTTTTGCTTTTGTCAGCATATCGTGAACATTTTCAGGCGTTTGCAACTTGAAAATATTCGTTCCTTGATCGACCCAGAGGACGACTTCCTTCGCGGCGCCGGTTTGTTTTTTATAAAACACGACAAGCGTCTTGCGATCATTTTCCGTCGCGTTCTTGGTGGCGATGACGTCAAGATAATTGACACCCTCCGTGAGACCAACCTCGATCTGGAAGGTGCCGTTCGCTTGCAAGGCAATCGTGGATTGGTTCACACGAATCGAATAGGGGATACCTTGCTCAAGGTTTTCCAGCTTCCCGGAGACCACTGTTTTCGGCTCGGTTACCGTAAACCATTCATCGTTGTTCAGCTTAAGCCGAGCTTTGAGGCCTTGTCCTGTCATTAATTCAGAGACAGGGATGACTTCACCGTTTTTGCGCAGCTTGATTTTGTCACCGACCTTGAAATTTTTCGCGAGATATTGCTTGTAGGTTTTGTTCGCCCAACTGTCATCATTCGAAACTAGGATGTAACCGCCTTGAGGGATGACTAGGTCAGTAGGCCCTGTCCAGACAGGCACTCCGCCGTTCACTGAAGGGTTTACCACCCGAGTGACCTGGTTAGCTCCATCGACGACAACGCCGACGGAAGTTTTTCCAACCGTAATCTGAGGTGCATACTCTGGTGTGAATAAAGCTACATAATCGGTGATGCCGCTTACATCCTTATCAACAGCATTAATTTGCTTGCGAGGACCTTCAATATCAATGGTAATGTCGACCGGAGCGGCTTCTACTTCAATGTAATCGGCGGCGGTCGGAGCAGCGGCAGTGGCAGCGGAGCCAGAGACGGTTTCCGCAGCAACCGCGGTCGTGGACCAAAGGGAAACGATCATTGTGAGCAATAGGGTCATAGACAACCATTTCGACTTATTCAAAGGGTTTCACTATCCTTCCATTCATTTGATAGGGCTAGTTTTAAACCGGTGCAATTTGAGTTTTGTCGTAAGCTGCTTATTTAGAAGTGTATTTCTTCGCCTTTTTCACTAGATTCATAGATACCGCAAAGAATTTTCATCATTTCAACACCATCTTGAACAGGAGAAATGGTTTCTTTTTTGCCTTGGCATACTTCAATGAAATAATTGATCTCATCCTGAAACCCGGCAACAAAATCAAAAGACAGATTGTTGATCTGCGGCGTGAGGTTCAAGATGGTATCGTACTTCTCCGTAACGATGGATAGCTGAGGTTCCAGTTCGGCCCCGCCTTTAGCGCCATACAGCTTCACGGTAAGCTCGTCTTCCTTCGCATGAAGCGTGAAGCTTACGTCTACAAGAATGGAGGCGCCATTCTCAAAACGGATCAGCGCATTCGCCATATCTTCTACGGTATTGTGGGAAGCGTCATAGTCCGCTGCTTTGTAAAAGGCAAGGTTCTTCACGTTGGCGCGGTTGCCAAGTCTTTTGTAGGTGTTGCCGGAAATAGACTTCACCTTCGGCCGGCCCATAAGGTACCAACATAGGTCGATGACGTGGACGCCTACATCGATCAGTGGACCGCCGCCCGAACGCTCGACATCGGAAAACCAGCCACCCGGGTTGCCGAGACGACGAATGCACGAAGCTTTGGCGTAGTAAATGTCACCGAGTTCATCGTTTTCCAGAAACGATTTGATGATGCGGGTGTTAGAGGCATATCTGCGGACGAAACCAACCTGAAGTGTTTTGCCGGATCGGTGGACCGCTTCCTCCACAGCTAGCGCTTCGCCCACCGTCTTGCAGAGCGGTTTTTCTGTAAGCACGTTTTTACCGGCATCCAATGCGGCGATAGAGATCGGCGCATGGCTATTGTTCCATGTGCAGATGCTGACGGCATCGACTCCCGGATCGGCAAGCAATTCCTTATAGTCCGTGTAAATGCGTGTTATGCCGTATTTTTCAGCTTTCGCCTTAGCACGTTCTTCATTCAGGTCGCAGATGGCGTAAAGCTCGGCGTTTGGATTATTTTGGTATGACTTCAAATGCATTTCGGAAATGGAACCTGCTCCGATGACCGCTATACGTACTTTGCTCATTTGAAAAACTCCTCGTCTCTAGAATGGTTATTTTTATACCGAATGAATGGTAGGCCAAGCGAGTTCAATCCCATAGCTTACAAGCATATTCTGGAAGTCTCGAAGCTCAGACTCCATACTGCGCACCTCGCGGGGCAGGAGTTCACGGTCGATACAGCGGCTTGCCAGAAAGCCAGCAGCCTCGCCGATGTTCCATTCAACGGGATGGAGCCGGTAGCAGCCATTTGTGATGTGCGTGACGCCAAGATTTTTGCATGCTGGCAGCAGATTGTTTATACGGACAGGAATCAGGCTGCCCAGTGGAATCTGGAACGGCAGGGAGGAGACATCGATATAATGACGGTTTCCAGTGCTAGGATGCAGGTCAATTCGGTAGCAGCCGATACCGACCGAATCGGCGAATTGTTCTGCTTTACCATCGGGTCGGCAGGCTGTGCTCACATGCTGCTCCAATACGGTAAACTCAGCTTTGATTCTGCGTGACTCCCGCATGTACGGCGACATAGCCAGTCCGTCCTCGGTGCCGACGATGTCTTTGCGTAGACGAAGTCCCGGATAGCCGAAACCCCCGTCAGGCCGAGGCGCTTCCGTTTGCAACCAATAGAGCAAGGAGAGGCTTAGCTGCTTCGCATCCCACAGATTTTGCTCTCTTTCCTCATCGCTCACGTCGATGACTGAACCAAGCCAGTAGTCATTTTGCGGCCAGTTGACAAGTGTAATACTCCCTGAATAAAAGCCTTGCTCGAAGTTTCTGCTGTCGATGATGCGCCGATAGTAGAACAGAGAGTACTTTTCCGTCCCTTCAAAAAGTTCATAAGAGACATGCTCTAGCGTATGAGGGCGGACGCCGGACCAGCTTAGCAGCCGATCGGGCCAAAAATCGGCTTTATACTGCCGCCAGAAATCATAGCGCTCTGGACGGTCGATGGTGTAGTCTTCGCCTTCGATGTAATCCATCGCAAAGCAGTATGTAAAGCCCTGCATGTCCTGCGGAAGAGCTTCACCTTCCACGGCATGTGGTTCCCCGGTTTGGGTCTTGGACTCCGCCCCAGTCACATATTCCGCACCGGCTAGCGGCAGAACATCTCCACATTCCGTTGCGTCAAGGAAGAAAGCGGCGGATAGCTCCACGAGTTCCCCAGTAAGCAAATTGCGTACCGTTACCGTTCGTACGTCATCACCTTCCACGTAAGCCGATTCTGCGCGATGCCGGGTAAGAATCTGCAGCCTACCGCTGTGAATATAAGGAGCCAGCATTTCCTGCAGAACGGCCAATGCAGCGCGTGGCTCATGGCACAACCGCGAAACGCCACCGTTCCCGGGATTAAGATGAATGCGGGACCGTGCCTCTTCGGTAAGGGGGAAATGGCGCCGGTAATAATCACGCACCCCATCCCGGAACTGCCGGTACGTGCGGGTGCAGCCGAACTGCTCAATCCAAGGGTGCTCATCTGGAGGAACAGCCTGACTCGTTAATTGCCCCCCAATCCAGTCGGTTTCCTCGGTCATGATCACCATCTTGCCCGATTTGGCAGCGGCAAGCGCGGCTGCGCAACCGCCGGTTCCCCCGCCAATCACGACGATATCGGCATGGAATTCTTGAATGCTGTGGTTGCTGTTCTTGTGTACCAACGGAAATATTCCCTCCTTTTTCCTCATAGCCTGCAGGATTTCACAGGCTATCCTCATTGTAATACAGCGGGAACGAGGCCACAGCGGAGGACCATGACTTCTTTTGGTACTTTAATAACCATTGGCAATGAAAAAAAGGGATTGCTGGATCGGAGTCGAAAATGGATAACAAAGCCCTACAATGTGAGTGGATATTAAGGAGTAAGTAGAGGAGGAATGTAAGATGCAAAATCAACAACAACCTGTTAACGCCGTGCAATTGGACGCAAACATGCGAATTCAGCAATCCGGCGACAATCATTTTAATTGGTATTCACCGCTAGAGAAGCCATTCCATATTGCCGGTTTCGGCTGGCTGTACGAAGAAAAGCTTTACCGCCGGCTGCCGACAAAACCAGATTGGAAACTCTCAGAGGCGGTAGACCAATTGGCCAACTGCACGGCTGGCGGTCAAATCCGTTTCGAGACGTATGCCACTTCCTTGAGCGTTAAAGTAAAACTGACAGGAACTGCCAATATGTATCATATGACGGCTACAGGGCAGTGCGGGTTTGACTGTTACATCGGAGGACCGGGAGAGCAGTTATATTACGGTACAACTGTTTATGATCACACGCTGAGCGAATACGAAGCCGTTTTCTTTAAGGATATGGCGCGGGAGAGCCGGATCATTACGCTGAATTTTCCGCTCTACCAAGGCGTAGAGGAAGTTTGGATCGGTTTGGATCGGGAAGCGCAGATCGCCCCGCCACCGGCTTACGAAAATAGCGGGAAAATCATCGTTTACGGCACATCAATCACGCAAGGCGGCTGCGCAGCCCGTCCAGGTATGGCTTATACAAACATACTATCCAGACGTATCAACAGGGAGTTTCTCAATCTGGGCTTTTCCGGCAACGGTAAGGGAGAACCTGAGCTGGCTCAAATACTTTCTAACATTTCGGACCCTGCATGTCTGATCCTGGATTATGAGGCGAACTGTGTTTCTACTGAACTGCTTCAGAGAACACTGCCCGAGTTCATACAGATCTACCGAGATAAACACCCGTTGACGCCGATCCTTGTAATCTCGAGCATCACTTATGCGAAGGAAAAATTTCATGATCAAATGGCGCAAGATCGGGCGAACCGCAAACAAGTCCAGCTCCGAACCGTAGAGCAGCGGCGCGAACTGGGCGATGCCAACATCTATTTTTACGACGGATCTAACCTGCTGGGTGAGGATGCGCATGAATGTACCGTTGACGGAGTCCATCCGACTGACCTTGGCTTTTTGCGTATGGCAAATGGGCTGACACCAGTCCTACAGAAGATTTTGACCAATTGAATGCCGGTTTCATTATGCCTGAAGGGGTGGTTGAGTAATGAAAAGAAATAGCGCAGCCATTCTCGCCTTACTCACATGCTTCGCTACCGTCGGATGCAGCTTTCCGGAATGGTCAAAGAATCAAGATAAAGTTTCGGAGGCTGTTCAGGAACCGGTCATTAGAATCGTAGTGAACAGCCTGGGCATGAACTTTCCGGAAGGTATGGATGAGAATAACAACCCCTACCTTAACTATATCGAGAAAAACATCGGCGTACAGGTGTATGTGACACTACCGCCGCTGAATGGATATGATGAAAAGCTAAACGTCATTATGACGTCTGGGGAGCCTCCGGATCTGCTGAACACGAGCAATCCCTCTTGGTTTATCAATTTCGTGAATCAAAAGGCGCTCATGCCTTTAAATGACTATATTGATAAGTATGGGGCGCACCTGAAAGCCAAAATCCCAAAAGAAGCTTGGGACAATGTAACCGTCGATGGCCATATATACGCAATACCTAGTCTGAACGAAGTGAAGGGAACGGAAATCGTTTACGCTCGAAAAGACTGGTTGGACAAGCTCGGCCTACAGCCTCCGCGAACAATCGAAGAGTTTACGGCGGTGATGAAGGGTTTTGCCGAAGGAGATCCGGACGGAAATGGAATTAAGGATACTTTTGGCCTCTCGATCCTGGAACGTCTCAGGAGAACGTCGCCATTTCTTGGCGCCTTCGGCGTACAAATGAACGCCTGGTATGAGCGGGACGGTAAGTTGGTATACTCCGGTATCCTCCCAGAAATGAAAGAAGCACTCATTTACCTAAATAGCCTGTACGACCAGAATATTCTGGACCCGGAATTCCCGCTCAATAAAATCGATGTACTTGGCGAAAAGATAGCGACTGGCAAGGTCGGCTTATATTCCGCGGCTTGGTCTGACACACGCACCCACATAGCAGCTAACCGCAATAACGACCCGAAAGCGGTATGGATCCCGCTTGATTTTCCGATCGGATCTAATGGCAAACACGGAGTCTACAGCACTTCAAACGTCCGTTCTTACAATGTTGTGCCCATCAAGAGTCAAAACGCGGAAGCGGTTGTCAAATTTCTCGATTTTATCGCAGGACCCGGTCAAACAAGCTTGAAGCTCGGTTTTGAAAACGAAATTTGGACCCGAGTGAACGGAAAGCTTTCTATCCGATTTGATGAGCACACGAAGCATGGCTATCGGGGCATCTATGGGTCGTTGGTCGATACCGCAGAGCGGGACATAACTCGGGATCGGCTGGAGGCACTCGGCGAGCAGTTTCATCTATACGAAAACCTGCAGCGGATCGAAAGCAACCTGATGGAAGACCGGTTTAATGGTCCGCCGACACCCGCAATGGGCAAGCATCACGTCAAGCTGTCCAAGCTGCAAGAAGAGACATTTACGCGAATCATCGCGGGAATGAGCCCCATCGAGGAATTCGATGCCTTTGTGAAGAAATGGAAGGATGCTGGCGGTGATGAAATAACCGGAGAAGTGAACGAATGGTGGCGCGAAACCGGCAAGTAGCCGGAAAGTGACAGGCACGAATGGAGGGATACCCATATGTTAAAAGAAATCCTGCCCAAAGTGCGCAAAATACTGGCTGGTTATATTCAGATTCGGCTGACATGGTACTTTTTACTGATTCTGCTTCCGCTCGCGGGCTTCAGTCTTTTTGCCATCGCAAAATCACAGACAGTCTTAGAAGTACAAACGGGTGAGAGGACAGAAGGGGCTTTGCATACGATGACGGATTACATCGACCTGACATTGCAGAACCTCGAACAGCTTTCTTCACTGATCGCTTTCGATATGAACATGAACTCGACACTGCAGTCCGTCGGGCAGGAGCCGGAAAAACAGTCGTTCGTTCATTTTGCACAAGTGATGGACCAGATAACGAACATGACGACAGTCAATTTGATTGTGGATCAAATAACCATCATCCATATGCCGTCACGTACCGTCATTTCTACTAAACTTGGGGGGCGTAAGCTGCCCGAAGGAGCGGAGAAGCAGGAGTGGTACCAGCGTTTAATGGAATCGAGTGGGGGTACGGTTTTTTTTACGCCGAAGGAGGGTGAATCTTACTTTGATGCAGACAGCGTTCATCTGATCCGGACGATGGATCCTTATAACAGGACACTCATTAATCCGAATCTGCTCGTGCTTTCTGTCAAAAAAAGCGCCTTAATCGAATTGGCGAAACCGCTTCTTCCCTCTAAAAATGCGAACATCTATCTGTTTGGCAGCGATGGAAGCTCGATCACAGGTACGGGAGCGAGTGTACATCCCCAAGTCTGGGACACCGTGAACGAGGTTAGGTCCATCCGTAAGTCGCAGCAAACCGGTACAGAAATGGTTACGATCAGCGTGAAGTCGAAGTTTTCCGGATGGTCGCTCATGATGGAGCAGCCCTTGGAGGAGCTTCGCAGCCATACCGACTCTTTAAAGGTATTTAGTTATGGGATTTTAGCCGTCAGTCTGGTGCTAGCCGTTTGGATTTCGTGGATCATCTATAGGGGGATTTCCGCTCCGCTGCGGAAGCTAGCTTATGGGATGAAGCAGCTCCGAACAGGTAATTTCACCATCCAACTGGAAGATACGCGTGTAGACGAACTGGGGTACGTTATCGAATCGTTCAACCGGATGGCTGAGAACCAGAAGACACTTATTCGTGACCATTATGAGAAGCAGCTTTTACTGTCCAAAATGGAGCTTAAGTTTTTGCAATCGCAGATTAACCCGCATTTTCTATACAACACACTAGACTCCATCTATTGGACAGCCAAAAACTATGAAGCGGATGAAATCAGCGAAATGGTGCTTAATCTGTCGAAATTTTTCCGGCTAAGCCTGAACAAGGGAAACGAAACGTTCGCAGTCGGGGAGACAATCGAACATTTGAAATATTACATTAAAGTCCAACAGTTGAGGTTCTTGGATCATTTTACTGTTCGGTACGACATCGCCGAGGAAAGCGTTCCTTATCATGTATTGAAGCTACTCTTGCAGCCGCTTGTTGAAAATGCTGTGCTGCACGGACTGGAAAAACAGAGTGGGGGCGGAGAACTCTTCATTTCCTCGTATTTGGAAGGTAATCGGCTTGTGCTCGAAGTGTGCGACAACGGGGTAGGAGTAAATAACGAAAGGCTCGCCTATATTTGCAGCAAACTAGAGGAAGCTTCTAAGCTAGCAGCAGAAGGTGTTTCGACGGACCTCAAAAAGGAAAAGGACCTGTTCGGACTACGAAATGTGGTCACACGGATGATCATGTACTACGGCAAGGAATCGCAATTTCTCTTCGAGAGCGACGGTAAAAAGGGCACACGGATCACGCTCCGCCTACCGCTGGAAAAATGTGTTTCGCCTTTAGAAGAGCAGGCGGGCTGAAGGTTTTCGTGAATTCAGTCAATTATATTTCATTAAAATGAAAACGGCCCATTCGCAATGTTGCGGACGGAGCCGTTTTTTTGCCATTGTTCCATGGATGAAAATCAGTTGCTTTAACAAATACGTTAGCGTTGACGCGCAGTGAAAATTTGAAAGATTACACCGAACTTGTCTATGACCATACCGTAAGCAGGGCTAAAATGAGTTTCTTGCAGTTCCAAGCTTACTTGGCCGTCTTGTCGTAACGATTTATATAGTTGCTTCGCTTGTTCCTTTTCAGAAGTTGTTATACAGATGGTAACTTGATTGCCAATGGGATGGGATTGACCCGGAAAAATATCCGAAACCATCTTTCGTATGATGTTCAGAAATTCTTGTGGGCTCAATGTCAATAATAACGTATAATAGTGACAGTAGTTGTCATAAATATATAAAAAAACGGAGAATTGTTATGCCCAAATCGAAACGGCTCCTGGCTTTGATGATGACCGTTAACCGCAAAAGGAAATTTACTGTCAAGGAACTTGCCCAAGAGTTTGAGGTGTCATCGAGAACAATTTTAAGAGACTTACAGGAATTAAGTGAGTTAGGGGTTCCTTTATATTCGGAAGTGGGACCTCACGGCGGTTATCAGGTGTTGAATGAAAGAATCCTGCCACCCATCGCTTTTACCGAGGAAGAGGCCATAGCTATATTTTTTGCCTGTCATGCCTTGCGGCATTACGCAGACCTTCCCTTTAAGACGGAAGCTTCTTCGGCATTGAGTAAGTTTTATAACTACATGTCTGGAGATGTCCGGGATCGTATTGATCAAATGAAGAACCGGGTTGACTTTATAACGCCGTCAAGACATTCGGAATCCCCCTTCTTATCCATCTTACTGGAAGGGGCTATCGATCAAAAGGTCATTCTCATCGATTATGAATCGCGAGAAGGAATATCTAGTAGGGAAATACAGCCGATTGGCATTTATGCAAGCAACGGCTTATGGTACTGTCCAGCTTATTGCTTTCTTCGCGGCGATATTCGTGTATTCCGATGTGACAGAATTCATTCAGCAGTTTCTTCTTCTGCTTCCAAACCAATGGATCTACGGCATGTTCATCTTGGAAATAGGGAATCACTTAACAAGGCGGAAGAGGAGGAAGTTATTTTAAATGTGAAATTGAGTAAAGAAGGTGTCCAGAAGTGCGAGGCTGAGTTATGGACGGTATCAAAATTACATATTCGTAACGATGGCACAGGTTGGCTAGACGGTAACATTGCGAAGAGTGACATCCCGTTTTTCGCAAAGTTTATTCTTGGTTTGGGAAATGAGGCGACAGTAAAGAGTCCATCGGAATTGGTGGATGCGATGAAAGAGATGATTGCCGAGATCATGACAAAATATAAGTAAGAATAGATGATTATAACAAGATTGCCGCGTAGTTCGACAAAACTAGTTACATTCGTTATAATGAGAACTGCCAAAAGGAGGGAACTAATATGAACGAAACATTGCCACCAAAAACGTGTTCGATCGACCGACTCGTTACCAAAGAAGCTGAAGTTAGCAAAGTGCTTGCTGGTGAGAAAACAGCTTGCAGACGTAATGGACGCTATGCAGATATCGGTGAAACGATGGAATTGCAAGGCACAGCGTTTACAGTTACCAACGTTTATCAACAAGCTTTGGGTGAATTGACTGTGGAACATGCAAAAGCAGAAGGTCATACGACCGTTGATGAGTACCGCGATAGTATTTTAGCTATGCATCCAGGTATGCCATGGCTGCCGCATATGAAAGTATGGGTACACGAATTTCAAAAGGCTGAATAAGTACGAACAAAGACAGTGTGGATCTAAGGATCTACACTGTTTTGCTGAATTCTTATATAGAACGGATGATGGTATTGTCTTGGTACGTACTGCTTTTATATATCCATATATTTAGTGTTGTTTTAAGTATAGGCCCTTATTTTATCCTGTTTCCTTTATTGGCTAGAATTCGTAATGCGCCATTCGAGCAATTGCCAGTCTACCTTGAGCCATTTCGCATTACGGTTCGGTTTACCAAGCATGCAGGCCACGTGCTTGTTGCGACAGGGATTTTACTCACGTGGTTAACAGCATGGACGTGGAAAACATCTTGGATTATCGTCACGGTTCTCATTATGGTTGCTTCATTGTACTTTATTGCCCGTGCATTCTCGCCCCTGCTTCGTCAGCTCAAGGCACCACACGAGAATCGAGATATCTTAGTCAACAAGCTGCGCAAGGCATTAATCTGGTATGTCATCATTACGCTGTCGATGATGTGGTTTATGGTGGCCAAACCGACCCTTTGGTAAAAAGGTTAAACAACTGGCTTTCGAGCGTACATCACGACGAAATTGTAATATTTGTAGACGCAGTCAACGTCAATGAAGCCACAAGCTCGAAGCCAGCTCAGCTGTTGATCAAGGGGAGCCATTTTATCCAGCTTCGTCCTTTCGTAGGCAGCTTGCAGATCTTCACGAGTTAGATCAGTGGCTTCTACTTTAGCTACCCAATCAGAGCGGTACAATTGATCAAGGAAAGGGCTGCTGCCTTGGACTTGATCTGCATTAACGAAGACCCCGCCTGGTTTAAGCAACTTGAAAATCTTTTCATACAGGTCATGCTTAGCCTGATCTTCAAGATGATGAATGGATAGAGATGAGATGACGCAATCAAACGGTTCTGAAGTCTCAAATATACTATAATCCTCCGCTATGTATGTCACGTTGCCTTGGGTTTCTCCAAATCGCTGTTTAGCGATGTCGAGCATGCTTTGCGAAAGATCTATTAGCGTTAGCTTCGCATAAGGGTATTGGTTAATAACATAAGAAGAGAAGAGTCCGGTGCCTGCGCCTAGGTCGAGAATACGTGGAGATGCATGATCGGCCTGTACAAGTGAAGATGCTGTGTGGTAAAAATCATCAAAACAAGGAATCAGTTTTCTCCGCTGGCTATCATATTTGTCAGCAATTTCGTTGAACTTTGTTGTGATTTGTTGGTTTGCTTGCTCGCTCATTGGCTGATCAACTCCATTACATAGATTAGCTGTTTTTACTTCCTGGTCTTATTTTAAAGGGAAAAGCAGGAAAAATCTAAGATATAAAACCGATCATCTTTATAGGTATAAACTATTAAGTTGGCATGAACTATTACTAATAGTTCAATAGGGTCAATGTTTTGTTCGACGAAACAGTTGATTAAGAACCTCGGAGAAGACTAGTCCGATCGCGATTGCACCAGATAACAGGAAGGCTTTGGCTGCTAGCTGTACGGCCAGATCATAGTGATTGAGGACGACATTACGCATGGCATCATAGGCTAGGCCCCCAGGAACTAACGGGATAATACCCGATACACTGAATACAATAACAGGTGTTTTGTATATTTTCGCAAAAAATTGACTGATAACAGTTACGAAAAAAGAGGCAATCAACGTTGCCAGAATTGGGTCTAAAGGAATCATTTGAATGGAAACATATAACATCCAACCGCACATCCCCACGAAGCCGCACTGCAAAAGTGTGCCCTTTGGAACATTGAAAAGAATAGCGAATGCCGCAGTTGCAATGAAACTCGTTAAGAGCTGTTCAATCATCATCATCCTAAATTCCCTCCCCATTATAAAAAGAAAGTACAAAGGCAATGCCGGCTCCAATGGCAAAAGCAGTTAAGAAGGCTTCAGCGCCTTTGGAAACCCCTGAAACGAAATGGCCTGCCATTAAATCGCGTACGGCATTCGTAATAAGAAGTCCCGGAACAAGCGGCATGACAGAGCCAATAATAATGGTATCAAGTTCATTGCCAAGCCCCATTTTGACAAACAAGAAAGCCATGGTTCCAATGAGTAAGGAAGCCAGAAATTCAGCGAAGAACTTAATCGGAACCAACCGGTTAAAATAGTTAAGGAATGCTAAACCAGCCCCGCCTGCAACGAATGCAGGTAAGAAATCATGCCATTCTCCTTGGAACATGATTAAGAAACAACCGCTTGCAACTGCAGCGGATAGTATTTGAAACCAAGCGGGATAACGCATCTGGGCCACATCAATTTCCTCAAGCAGCCGATAAGCTTCTTCGGGTGTTAATTCCCCTTGGCTGATTCGTCTCGAAATAGCATTCACAACCGTGACTTTGCGAAGATCGGTCGATCGAGCGGATATACGAATAAGTCGTGTGGTCTGCTCAGGCCCATCTATGGAGAAAATGATGCCAGTCGGCGTTACAAAGCTATGGGAATTCGACACACCAAAGGCTTCAGCGACGTGAGTCATCGTGTCTTCGACACGGTAGGTTTCACCACCGTTTTCCAGCATGATTTTACCAGCTAGTAAACAAACTTGTGCAATTTCGTAGTTCGTAGCAGCAGGATACGTCATGGTTTGTTCTCTCCTGAAAAAGTATTTGCCAAAAGTATAATATATCACGGATTCCTTTGAAAATCCTATGTCAAGTACATTTGGTGTACGTCCTACTACAAAAGGTCATGTCACCGTATGTTCTTAACAACAAAAGGAAATCGTAAATGGTAAGTTACCATAAGGAGGAAAATCATGAGAGCTTTTAGAAATACGATTCTTGCCATATCCGCTGTAATACTCATCATAACGAACAGCACGACTATTTATGCAAATAAGCCCGCTGAACTGCTGAAAGCAGCATTCGTTCGAAATGGCGACCTATGGATTAAAGCCGGTGACAACGAAAGACAACAAACCCGAGGAGCATACATATTAAACCCGAAATGGTCTTATGACGGCCAGTGGATAGCTTACACAAAGGGCGAAAATGAGCAGGAACTGTGGCTATTACAGGTTCAAACTGGACAAAATCATCTCGTTGCACAGGAAGGCGGAAGGAACTTTCAATGGCAACCTAATCGGAATTCTCTCGCATTTCTAACAGCGCAGCAGCTTAATTGGATAGACTCAGATGAATTTTCAAAACCGGTGAAAGTTGCAGAGGGTATCGGGAATTATTCCTGGTATCCGGATGGAAGTCGTTTAATAGTTTCAACGGAAGCTAAACTTTTAGACGACGGATGGTCACAGATACGAATAATGAAAATACCATTAACCGCGAATGCCGATCCTAACCGCTTTGAGACGTTGTATGTGCTGCCAAAACAATCTGACGCTTTTTTTGCTGTGGGCACCAGCATCTTCAAATGGTCAGCAAACGGACAATGGATTGCTTTCTTGGCTAAGCCTACCGCATCGCTGTCGGCCGATAGCAATACACTGTGTGTATTATCCGCAGACGGTACTGTTTTCAAAACAATCGATCAAATGGTTAACAACGAGATGTGGTTTGACTGGGCGAGCAAAGATGAGACACTTGCCTATATCGAAGGTGTGGGAAGAGAAGCTACAACGAATAAACATTTGAAGGTTATGAGGATTCCTGCCGGGAAATCTGTTCCCTACACACCCAAGGGTTACGTCGAGCAAAGCTTCACTTGGTATGGTCTCCGGAATATCGTAACTTCAAGATCCAAAGAAGCGGAGTGGTCGACTGACCCAGCTAAACGCCAGTTTCCCTTTTTGGTAAATGTGAAGCTGAAGAGTCAACAACAGAAACTAGTGACGCAGCCTTCCGATACTTACGGTGATTTTAATCCCATTTCTCTACCATCACACCAATTGGCATGGATTAGATCCAATCGCAGCAAATCAAATGTCATGGTCACCGATCCCCATAGCACAAACGCTGAAACTTGGATCGAAAACATAGACCTTGGAGCCAACTATTATGAACAGAGGAACTGGAATACGGTACTAAGCTTTTTTATTCGAAAATAAATAATAGATATTACTAAATAGATTTGATGCAACCTGAGCCCAATATTTAGTTGGACTCAGGTTGTTTAGTTTTGCTCAAATCAAGATTGTGTGACCAACCAACGAAATTAAGGCTAGTATGAAAGTAAATAAGTCTTAATTGGTGTATAATGGAATTAAAAAAATGCTGTGAGGTATGCGATGCCGAAGTATGTTGCACTTTTGAGGGGAATTAATGTCAGCGGTCAGAAGATTATCAAGATGGAAAAGCTGCGAAGCATTTTTGAATCCATGGATTATAAAAATGTGATTACGTATATACAAAGTGGTAACGTTATTTTTGATTGCGAGGAAGAAGACCCTGCGGTCGTGCGTGATCGAATTGTGAACGAGTTGAAGGTTCAACTTACTTTCGATATTCCTGTTATCATCCGAACATTAGAAGAATTGCATGAGGTTGTAGAGAACACCCCTTACCAATTAGTCAATGCAGAAGCGAATGAGCAAAGATATATAACCTTTTTATCTCAATCAGCGACCGATGCGGCTATCGCAAAATTAGAAGCCTTTCAAAATGAAGTGGACGAGTTCCGCGTCAGAGGGCTCACCGTGTATTTACTCATTCGTAAAAACTACGGAGAATCAAAGTTCAGCAACAATTTCATCGAAAAGAAGCTAGGTGTATCCGCGACAACAAGGAACTGGGAGACCGTGAATAAATTGATTCAACTTGCAGAAGGAGGGAATTAAACTTAAATGGCCTATGATGACGCACATATGAGTTATAAGGATACATTTATACAGGTTTCTGCAGACTGTCCAGTTGAAGTAGGAATTGTACCTTCCATGAAAAAGGATAGTAAAACCGCTCATTTGATCCAATACGAGCTTCTTTCTCAGAACCCATACAAATATACACAAGGCGAGCTTATTTATGAAGTCTATTTGCAACATAAGCAAATCCCTCAGAGTGAAATCGAAGCCCGCAGTAATGAAATTCGTGAGGAGCTTTTTTCTAAAAACCACCCTTGTTTAAGAGCATCCATGCTTCCAAAAAAGCACGGTTGGGGTGTGCATTACAATGAAGAGGGCAAAATTGCGATCTACCCCATGGAATCTGAAGCCTACCAGCAGTTCGTTGAAGCAGGTACGGGGCGTGAAGATGGTCCTAAGTTATTATTTGCGATGAGAAATTCTCGCGGGTGAAACAAATAGGAAGAGAAACAAGGAATCCTTTTATCTGAAAGGGATTCTTTTTTGTGCTTAGGTTTGACATTTTTGTAAACAAAATAATATAATGTCTATTATATAATAAACTTTATTAGGAAGTGTTTACTTTGGAAATGTCAGAAATGTTCTGGAAAGCCTCACTCGATGAGTGGAAATGTGGCTATATACAGGAAGATGATGGTTACATTTGTTTGCTTTGCGGCAAGAGAACTGAAGCGGGAATTATTTATCCCCAGGATGGTGTCTTGTATGAGGCAGAGCGTTATCTGAAATGGCATATTCAGCATGCGCATGGTTCTGTCTTTCAATATTTCATCGGGTTGGATAAAAAGCTTACAGGTCTAACCGATCATCAGAATAGTTTGCTTCAGCTTTTCTATGAAGGAAAGAGCGATAGTGAAATCCAAAAGGAGTTGGATATTGGCAGTTCCTCAACCATACGGAATCATCGATTTGGATTGAAGGAGAAAGAGCGCCAAGCCAAGATTTTCGTGACGATGATGGAGCTGTTGAGAGAGAAGGACCAGCATGCGCCAGCTTTTGTAGAGATTCACAAAACGGCTAAGATGGTAGATGATCGCTACAATATTACGCAAGATGAGTACGAGAAGATCGTTAAGAAGTATTTCCCTAATGGAACGTCAGGCGAATTAGTCTCATTTTCACAGCAAGAAAAGCATAAAATCGTTGTGCTGCGTGAAATCGCTAAACGATTCGAACAGGATCGCTTTTATGGAGAAAAGGAAGTAAACGAGATTATCAAGCCAGTCTTTCACGATTATGTGAAAATACGCAGATATTTGATTGAATATGGCTTTCTCGATCGGCAACCAGACGGAAGTCAATATTGGCTGAAAGGATGAATATGAACAACATGAGTAAAAAGGAGATCAACGAGATGAATCGTAGACAAGAGCTGCAGCAGCAATATAAAGAAACGAAGAAGGAAGCCGGTGTATTTCAAGTCCGGAATACGATGAATGGCAAGATGTGGGTTATAAGCACGAAGAATTTAAAATCTATGAATGGAAAGCTAATGGAATTACAAATGGGCACGCATCGGAACCAGTTACTTCAGAAGGATTGGAACGAATTCGGTGGCGATGCCTTCGTGCTTGAGGTTCTAGAAGTGCTCAAAGTGAAGGAGACCGGTTACTTCGACGAAAACGATGCGCTGAAAAAGCTGGAAGAGAAGTGGCTTGAGGAGCTCCAGCCATTTGAGGATCGTGGTTATAATAAGCGGAAGGTGTAGGGCGTAAGGCATAGAGCGTAAGCATAAAGCGGGATTGTTTGGGACGGCTGAGATCCAGAGAAAGTCAATTATCATTTAGAGTAACTGACTGTAATAGTAGGAATATATACATACTAGCCGAAGGGGACGGAGAAGCTGAGTTGACATGTGCAGGGGTTATGCGATTCGATTTCGTGTTTAGTATGCGAGAGTTGTAAGAGAAGTAAGCGAAGTGTAGGAGAATACTTGAATGAGATGTGTGGACTATGAATGATATGTGGATTAATAAATATTTGCGAATTGTGCGAATGTACTCGCCTGTCTTCGTGCTCGCGGGGTTCATACTGGGATGCTTCGCGCCAGCAGCAACCCGAGCTTCCGCGTCCCGAGCCGCGGCGGATGAGCAGCAGCACGGGATCGCAATTCCCGTGCTAAACTACCACAGCATCGGGGTGGAGCCAGGGAACACGTACGTGCTCCACCCCGATAAGTTCGCGCGCCAAATGGATTATTTGGCCTCGCATCACTACACCGCGTTGACGCTGGGCGACTTCGCGCGCATCATCGAGAAGAAACAGCCGTCACCAGAGAGGCCGGTGCTGCTCACGTTCGATGACGGCTACGCGAACAATGCTGAGGTGGCGATGCCGATCCTCCAACGACATGGCTTTCCGGCGACGCTGTTCCTGTCGCCAGGATTCATTGGCCAGCCAGGCTACTTGAGCTGGCCACAAGTGCAAAAGCTGAGCGCGGCGGGGTGGGACATAGCGCCGCACGGCATGACACATCCGCATCTCCCGCGGCTCAGCATAGAACAGCAGCGCGAGGAGATCACGGAATCGCGCCGACGTATTGAGCAGGCGCTTGGGAAGAGCGCAAATGTTTTTGCTTATCCTTATGGCGAGTACAACGAAGATACGTTAAAAATCTTACAAGAAGAGGCATACAGCTATGCCTTCACAACGAAGGAGGGGTATGCATCATCGAACCAATCGCCATATGAACTAAGTCGAATTGTCGTTCATGGCGAAGATGATTTTGCTACTTGGGTTCAGAAGCTTTTATATTCGGGACGAAGGAAGTAATGTTATCCCCGTTGAGATCAATAAGTCTGCTAGTTGGTAAAGTGAGATTGTGAAAGTGAATTTTTAGAATGTTTCTTGTACACGGTTAGAAGGAGAATTAGGAAGCCAGTTTGGCAGCCTTTTCTTAAAATATTGATTACTGTATGGATTTGTAGGGACTGATGAAGCTTGCCGGCGACTTGGACAATAAGGGCAAACAAGAGCTTATTCTCTATTTGCAGTCACGAACCAAGGGTACGACAGCTCCTATACGTGTGATTGATGAAATTCAAGAGTCAGGGGTATTTACCATATCCAGAATGCGAATAGCTACCATAGTCGACTGAAGAGATGGATGGACCGCTTTAATGGGGTTGCAACAAAATATTTGGAGCATTACCTGGCATGGTTTCGTTACCTTGATAGCAAGGAGTACGAAAACACAACGTCGAATTAAAAGAATATGTTAGTCTCTTCATGCCTGTTTTCTGTCAAGGATACGAATGTAACACTTCGAAGGATGGCTTACTGTTGAACTAAGTAAAGCCAAAAAGTGACAGAAAAGAATTGGAGAAATTGAGAATGATCATTCTTGACTGTTAGCTAATCGAAAAATTGAAGAGGGGTATTCCTTGATGACCAATAGTAGAATGAATCCTAAGGTTGATGAATTTTTAAGTAAAGCTAAAAAGTGGAAGGAAGAATATGAGAAGTTGAGAAATATCGTTCTTGACTGTGAGCTGACCGAAGAATTTAAGTGGATGCATCCTTGTTACACGTTTGAGAAAAAAAACATAGTTTTAATACATGGATTTAAAGAATATTGTGCGCTTCTGTTTCACAAAGGTGCCTTGTTACAGGATGCCCATGGGATTCTAATCCAACAAACGGAGAATGTACAGGCGGCGCGCCAGATTCGGTTCACCAATGTTCAAGAAATAGTTGAAATGGAAACCATCTTGAAAGCCTATATCCATGAAGCCATTGAAGTTGAAAAAGCCGGTTTGGAAGTGAATTTTAAGAAGAATACAGAATTCTTAATCCCTGAAGAACTTCAAAATAAATTCGATGAAATCCCTAACTTGAAAACTGCTTTTGAAGAATTGACCCCGGGACGGCAAAGAGCATACATTCTTTATTTTTCTGAACCCAAACAATCCAAAACTCGAGAGTCAAGGGTTGAAAAATGTATGCAGCAAATTCGCAATGGAAAGGGATTAAATGATTAGTATATTCGATGAGAAAATAAATTAATCAAACTTTAAGATATTACCTCACTTTGCGTTCATTCGAACTCCTTTTTGGATCGCAGGTAACACTCAATCAAATAATTTAAAAATGGAAAAACAAAAAAGTGATCCGTAGAGTATAAGCAAACTACCGTGTAAGAGGCTTACGCATTACCAAAATATTTGAGGTGATGTTGTACATCGTACAACAATTATCGTGGGTTTCTTCTCAGACGGCTATCAATGTTGTATGCAGTACAACAAATAAGCCTTATTTCCTTCTATAGAGTTACTTTTGGGAGAAAAGGTTGTATTTTATGCAACAATCGCGTAGATAACGCGGATTTGCTTGCCTATTGTTGTAAAAAATACAACAACTTGAAGATCAAAGTAAACGTTAGCAATTTGACTTACTAAGCATATCAAACTTAACAAATCCACGCATCCCAAAACACAGCATATGCCGTTTACCCTGGATCAACAAGTCTAACTAGACAAATTTCAGTCCATTTTTTAATTCACACTAAAGCTTTTGGTTTAGTAGTGGATTTACCGAGATTTTTTAGTATAATCGTAAATAGAGATTATAAGCTCTTACTACACTATTTCGGTTAAGGAGTCGTACAATGTCAAAAACACTAATTTTCGGACATAAAAATCCGGACACTGATTCAATCACATCAGCAATTGCTTATGCTGCACTGAAAACGAAATTAGGCCAAGAGGTTGAGGCTGTTCGTCTAGGCAGTGTGAATGGTGAAACACAATATGCCTTGGATACTTTTAAAGTTGCAGCACCTCGTCAAGTTGAGACTGTAGCGAATGAAGCAGCTAATGTCATCTTGGTAGATCATGTTGAGCGTCAACAAAGTGCTGCAGACATCGATCAAGTACGTGTTGTGGAAGTAATTGACCACCATCGTATTGCTAACTTCGAGACTAGCCACCCGCTTTACTACCGCGCAGAGCCAGTTGGTTGCACAGCAACCATCCTAAATAAATTGTATAAAGAAAACGGAGTTTCCATCGACAAAGACATCGCAGGTTTGATGCTTTCAGCTATCATTTCGGATTCCTTGTTGTTCAAATCCCCGACTTGCACGGAGCAAGATGTTGCCGCTGCTCGTGAACTTGCAGCAATTGCTGGCGTTGACGCTGAGACTTATGGTCTGGAAATGTTGAAAGCCGGAGCAGATCTAAGTGATAAAACAGTTGCACAATTGATTTCCTTGGACGCAAAAGAATTCCAAATGGGCAGCTACAAAGCCGAAATCGCACAAGTGAATGCGGTTGATGTTAATGATGTTCTTTCCCAGCAAGCTGAGATTGAAACCGCGCTTAATGCCATCATCGCTGAGAAAAACCTGGACTTGTTCTTGTTTGTTGTGACAGACATTCTTAACAATGATTCCGTCGGTCTTGCTCTTGGACGTAAAGCAGACGCTGTGGAGAAAGCTTACAATGTTACGCTTGTAGACAACAAAGCGCTGCTCAAAGGCGTTGTTTCACGTAAATCTCAAATCGTACCTGTTCTTACGGATATCTTTAACAACCTGTAAGATTCAGCTTTATTACGAAGACACCGTTCTGGATGAACGGTGTCTTTTGGTTGTTTGGTCATCTTTTGGTATGATAGAAGGGATACGAAAGGAAGAGGTGATGATGAAATGGTTGATAACGTTCAGCAAGGCAATTATGAAAAGGCAACTTTTGCTGGTGGATGTTTCTGGTGCATGGTGACACCATTCGAGGAACTGCCAGGTATTATATCCGTTGTGTCAGGTTATATTGGCGGTCACACAAGTAATCCGACTTACAAAGAAGTATGCTCGGAAACAACAGGTCATGCAGAAGCTGTTCAAATTACATTTGACCCCGAACTATATCCTTATGATAGATTACTTGATACATTTTGGCGTCAAATTGATCCCACTGATGCAGGAGGTCAGTTCCATGACCGCGGATCGTCTTACCGGACTGGCATTTTTGCCCATAGCGACCAGCAGAAGGAGAAGGCCGAAGCTTCCAAGCAAGCCCTTCAGGATAGCGGCCGATTTGATCGTCCTATTGTAACAGAAATCGTTCGAATTGATGCTGAAGCTTTTTATCCTGGGGAAGACTATCATCAGGACTATCATCACAAAAATCCACAGCATTACAAAGCCTACCGCAAAGGATCAGGACGTGATTCCTATATTGAGAAGCATTGGAACACAGCCAAGGATAAAGCGGAACGTAAGCAAAAATTAACACCAATTCAATTTGAAGTAACGCAAAATAATGGGACAGAGCGTCCATTTGAGAATGAGTTCTGGGACTCTCATGAGAAGGGTCTGTATGTGGATATCGTTTCCGGCGAGCCATTATTCAGCTCTTACGACAAATTTGATTCGAGCTGTGGCTGGCCTAGCTTCACGAAACCGGTATTTGAAGGTAGTGTGAAAGAGAAAACGGATACTAGTCATCTCATGGTACGTACAGAGGTGCGAAGCCATGAGGCCGATTCCCACTTAGGCCATGTTTTTAATGATGGTCCAGGACCTAATGGTCTTAGATATTGCATTAATTCAGCTGCACTTCGGTTTATTCCGTTAGGAGATCTGGAGAAGGAAGGCTATGGCGCTTATCTTCGTTTTTTTGAGGAGAAGTAAGACCTTTCAGCTATGCTCTACAAAAAAGACGCTAATCAGGATGAAGATCCTGGCTAGCGTCTTTTTAATTCACGTGGATGTACGGTTGACTACATAGATAATTAGCGCAAGCACTCCAAGGGCAATAGCAATTACATAGAAGAACGTAAGTCGAGACCAATTACCTTTGGTTTTGTTGTCATATTCGGGATTGCCGTCTTTATTTGTTCGGGAGTGACCAATGATCACTGTAAATAAGACTGCCGCTATTAAAATGACAGAAAAGATTAAATAATAAGCATTGCTTGACATTACAGCACCGCTTTCTGTTATTTTCATGTTGTTGAGCCCATTATAAACTTATTTTTGTTAAATGAAAAATTGAGACTTATTCTTGGTACCATGGGTTCAAATGTATAAGCACTTCAACAACATCGCTATGTTGTTTCATGATGGATTTCTTGATAGCACGGGAGATATCATGACCTTGTTGAATCGTCAGCTCACCGTGAATCGCAACCCTGGCATCCACTAAAATGTAATGACCGTGCTCTCTTGCGCGAATACGATCAATTCTTTTCACCTGTGGAACCGCTTGTATTAACAGCGTATACTGGTGCAGCTTTTGTTGATCCACTGTTTTCTCCATCAGGACATCAAAGGCTTCCTTGCCCATTTCCACAGCTAATTTCAAAACCAATAATGAAACGATAATTCCCGCCGCTGCATCTCCGTAGGATAACCAGAGTATGTTATAAGTTTTACCAACAAAGGCCAATCCAATTCCAATAACTGCCGCCAGTGAGGCGTAGACATCGGCCAAGTGATCCTTGGCTGTTGCAATTAGCCCCTTACTGTTCGTTCTGCTGCCAATCCGCATCGTATATACATAGAGGACGTATTTCCAAACCATAGACACAGCTGCTGCAATAAAGGCAATTAAGCTAGGTGTTAGAGGATCGTGGAAAAATGCGGCTGTCGAATGATAAGCAATATAAATAGCAGCTAACGCAAGGATAAAAGCTACAAATCCAGAACCTAACACCTCTGCTTTGCCATGGCCATAGGGATGGTCTTCATCGGCTGGAAGTTTGGAAATTTGCATTGCACTAAGTGCAGCGATCGTGGCGATAATATCACCTGCGTTATGAACCCCGTCAGCTAATAAAACCTCACTATGAAACAGCAAACCAATGACGATTTTCATGATGGTGAGAATGATATTGCTGATTAAGGATAGCCATATCGCCCAAAATGATGATTTGTTGTCGTTGTTCATCAATGATGACCTCCTCCAGAAGTGTTTCCCCAAGGAAAAAAAATCCCTTGACCAAGGGTCAAGGGATTAGCTTCATTTTTGTATGGGAATCTAGCAAATTATTATAGGGCATGTTCAACACTTCACTTTACACAAATATCTTTGTATAATACCACACATAGCAGCAATTAACAAACCACTTTTCCTTCGCCTATTCGTAGGTAAAGAAAAGATGGAAGGGGAGCAGAAATAGATCTATGTTAAAGCCTTGGTTGATTGAAATTGAACACCAATTGCTCCCGAGTCTGGAGCTTTACAGTAAACAACCTTACGATCCTATTGTTGTACACTATATACCTAAGCCATGGAAGCTAGTTGGTTCTGGTAATTATGCAGCCGTACTTGCGCATCCGAATTACCCTGAGGTCGTTGTTA
Source organism: Paenibacillus sp. V4I9 (assembly GCF_030817295.1). Classification (NCBI taxonomy): domain Bacteria; kingdom Bacillati; phylum Bacillota; class Bacilli; order Caryophanales; family Paenibacillaceae; genus Paenibacillus; species Paenibacillus sp. V4I9. The sequence goes on along the minus strand of NZ_JAUSZE010000001.1, from coordinate 3,641,070 downwards.
AAGTATATGCGCCAGGCAGACCGGGAATTGGGGAGGAAAAGGAAGTATACAGACGTCTAGGGAAACATCCCGCATTTTCAGAATGCTTGCATGCGGGGGATAATTATTTGGTATTGCGCCGTTTGACTGGAGTTACTTTATACAAATGCTTACATCGAGGGCTTCCGATTCCACGACAAGTCATTATAGACATAGATGAAGCACTCGCTTACGCAGTTAGCAGGGGCTTAAATCCTCATGACGTACATGGGAAAAATGTGATGATGAAAGATGGCAGAGGATTAGTAGTCGACGTGTCTGACTTTATGAAAAGTGAATATTGTCCCATGTGGGACGATCTCAAAAATGCGTATGATCGTTTCTATTATCCGTGGGTGCGTAAAATGCCCATTCCCGACTTTGCTTTGAATGTTGTTCGGAGAAGCTATCGCAAATGGAAGAAATACCGCAGAAAGAGCAATTAAACCGAAATTTATAGAAAAGGAAGGTTTGTTTATGAGAGTACATGAATTTGAGATCCTTTCAGATCTACAACGAGGCGATCTATCGGCCATCTCTGCAAAGTCTTCTCATTTTATTTCGGACATTACGATAGACTTTGAGCTTGATCATAAGCACCACATTGTGGATGTAAAAAGCCTACTGGGCATGCTTCTAGTCCCGATCAAAGCTGGAACATCACTTCGTTTGCTCACAAAAGGCAAAGATGAGGAAGAGGCCATGCACTTTATGTTTGATTTATTTGAGCCATACCGAGGAGATTAATTACTGGGCACAATATTTGACCCTATTCTCACAAGATTGGATAGAGAATGTCCCTAAGAAAAGGGATAAAATAAAGCGTAACAAGGTAGCTATACGCAATTTAGGAATGATATTGGAGGAATGTGCGAGATGAGTAAGTATCACATCGTGGTCGTTGGTTGCGGCAGCATGGCGAATGTATGGGTTGAGTATATGTTAAAACGTGAGGATAGCGACATTGTCGCGCTTGTTGATATTAAGACGGAATTCGCACAAGCAATGGCCGACCGCCATGGTCTTACCTGCGGCGTCTACACCAATCTGGAGCAAGCTATTCAGGAAAGCGGTGCTAATTTGGTGCTGGACATCACGATTCCGTCCAGTCATTTCCAGGTGTGCGGTACAGCACTCAGGCAGGGATGTGACGTCTTCGGTGAGAAGCCGATGGCCGCCACGATGGCGGAAGCGCGGGAGCTAGTGCAGCTGGCGGAGCGGACGGGAAGATCCTTCTCCGTCATGCAGAACCGTCGCTACGACGCGAACATCCGCGCACTGCGGGAGATTATTAACGCGGGCACGATCGGCCGCGTTGGTTATGTCGGCGCCGATTTCTTTTTGGGGCCGCATTTTGGGGGCTTTCGCGAAGCGATGGAAAGCCCGCTCATTCTAGACATGGCGATCCATTCTTTCGATCAGGCTCGGTTTATTACTGGGGCAGACCCCGTTTCGGTGTACTGCCAGGAATTCAACCCGCCTGGCTCGTGGTACGCCGGGAATGCCTCTGCGATCTGCATCTATGAGCTGTCAGACGGCTCTGTGTTCTGTTACCGCGGCTCCTGGTGCGCGGAAGGGGCGCCGACCTCTTGGGAGGCGGCTTGGCGTGTGACTGGCGAGCAGGGCACTGCTCTGTGGGACGGAAGCGGCGCACCATACGCCGAGATCGTCGCCGCCGGCGACCAAGCCGGCAAGTTCATCCGCGACTACACGAGAGTGGACGCGGATGTGAACTGGCCCGGCAGCAGCGGCCACGCCGGCAGTCTGGACGAGATGTTCGCGGCGCTGGAAGAAGGCCGCCGCGCGGAGACGGACTGCCGCGACAACATCAAGAGCATGGCGATGGTGCTTGGTGCCCTCGATAGTGCAAAGCTTGGCCAGAAGGTTGATCTGAGGAACTACTGGAACTAAGGACGCTTGTGTGCTGTTCCCGCAAGTTGACAGAGGAACTTGTTGATTATAAAAATCAACCTTAAGAGGCCCGAGCCGGCAGGATTCTCTTTAATGCATTTCATAAAGAATCGCCCAACTCGGCGAATTCTAAATCCCTATCGTGCAAAAAATCAAAGAAGAGGTTAAACAGAATGTCCTGTTTAACCTCTTCTTGCTATTTCCCTTTAATGAATATCTTTCTTTTTAAATCTTCCGCCTTTTACATCATGGATATTGCCTATGGCAAGGAAAGCTTTAGGATCCAATTCGTCCAAGATGGACTTTAGCTTGGCTTCTTCCAGTCGGGTGATGACGCTGAAGATCACTTTCTTGTCATCTCCTGTAAATGCGCCTTCACCCATAAGGTAGGTTACGCCGCGCCCAAGTCGGGATGTTATAGTTTCGCCAATTTTGTCGGATTCATCACTGATAATCCAGACAGCTTTGGATTGATCGAGGCCTTCGATGGTGATATCAATCATTTTGAAGGCAATGTAATACGCAATGAGCGAGTACATCGCATGATCCCAACCGAAGACAAAGCCTGCGCTGGCGAGAATAAAGAAGTTGAAAAACATAACGATTTCGCCGACCGAGAATGGCGATTTTTTACTAAATACAATGGCTACAATTTCTGTTCCATCGAGCGAACCGCCTGAGCGAATTACTAATCCTACACCGATACCAAGTATGATTCCACCGAAAACTGCGGCTAGCAAAGGATCGATGGTAATCGCTTGTACCGGATGCAGTAGAGAGGTTCCTACGGACATAAGGACAACAGAGAACAAGGTAGAAATGGCAAATGTTTTGCCGATTTGTTTGTAACCTAAAAGTAAGAAGGGTAAATTCAAAATAACGAGAAATACGCCTAATGGGATTTTTGTTAAATGAGAGACGATGATTGAAATCCCTACAACGCCGCCATCAATAATATTGTTGGGGACTAAGAAAATTTCCAAACCAATAGAAAATAAGGCAGATCCAACGAGCATGAAAAAAATTCTACGTATAAATTTAATGCGGGTTATTTTTTGATGTTGGGAGCGTGCGTGTTCAGCTCCAGCCGATAAGTTTGACATGAAGGATTCCTCTTTTCCACATTTCATTCAGTTGGGTTCTAATGAAAAATGAAGGAATGAGGCCCGTGTAACCCGATGTGAATTTGAGAAAAGCTAATAAGATACCTTTTAATATCTCCCATATTTTGGATAATATAAAAATGATAAAAACAACAAATACAGTCATCTCATATTGTTTATCATAATCTTCGTGTCTTTGAATCTTGTCTTCATGGGCTTGTATTGTTTCTTTGGTAGGCGGTTGATCTTGAACGGTTAAGACATGGGTCGTATTGGATAGAACGAGTATATCAGTATCGGTAGAATAGTGATGTGAAATTGGCGGTGTCAAAGGAAATACGAACAACCCAAGAATGATCCAGACCAAAATCGTCCATTGCCATTTATGTTTAAAATGAGGCAGGAGCAATTCCTCCAATCATGATTTGCAACCAAATTTGCTTGAATTGTAGCACTTCAGTTCCACTGAGTCAAACCTGAAAGCGGTATCTTTTTTATTTTCAAATCATGAACAGCGTGATAAGATTGGTGTGTATTTGTGAAGTCACTCTTGTAAGCGTATTCAATATACACGCCTTCACCAACTCCTTCAAACGCTTGACCTTAACCTAAGGTTAAGGTTTATTCTTAGAAAAACTTGAAGGAGGAATAAGCATGTCTCGAGACAATAACATTTATCAAGATAACACAGAAACATACGACCTATTAATTAGTAAGCAACCAAATTTAGCAAAGGTGATTCATGAGATAAGGCCTTACGAGCATTTGGATGTGGTGGACTTAGGGGCAGGAACGGGAAGGCTTTCCATGTTTCTGGCCGCAGATGCCAATTCACTTTGGTGCTTGGATAGTTCCAAAGCCATGCTGAGTGTGTTAGAAAAAAAGTTAACGACATTATCTAGTAAAACTAACTGGCGAACGATTATTTCCGACCATAGAGCACTGCCAATTGAGGACGCTAGCAAGGATCTCGTCGTAGCAGGGTGGAGCTTATGTTATCTAGCTAGCTCGAATAATGAGGGTTGGGAGTATAATTTGAAACAAATGATGTCTGAAATTAGACGGATTCTTAGACCAGACGGAACGGTGATTATTCTGGAGACTTTGGGAACGGGGTTTGTGGAACCGACGAGATATGATTATTTGGCTCCCTATTATCAGTTATTAGAAACCGAATATGGGTTTGAACACACCTCACTAGCCACCGATTATAAGTTCAAAGATGTGAATGAGGCTGCGCAGTTAACCTCGTATTTCTTTGGAGAGGATTTCGGAAATCAAGTAAGGGCAAATAATTGGCATGTGGTACCTGAGTATGCTGGTATTTGGTATAAGCACTTCAATTATTAGCACCAAAAATTATCGTAATAACTTATAGTAGACAATTTTCCATGGATATAGTCCAATAGACCTATAGTGTTTGTGAAACGATTGGTTTAGAAAAATGATCCAGCATCCTTGGGGGGAGTTTGCATGTTGAGGATCTTATTACAGAAAAACAATTGGATGCGGTATGTGATAGCAGGCATCGTTTCTTTATGTTTATACATCGGTTTAACTCACATCATCACCGTTGAAGGAGCCGACAATAATCCGCGATTCATGATGCTTCGGTTAGAGGACATAGGTCCTGGTGGCTATTATAGTACACCTGAAGGGCTCGGAAAGCTAAGAGCCGTCTTTGACTATTTGCATCAGCAGCATGTTCACTACAGTATGGCGGTCGTCCCGCGTTGGATCAATATAAGTCAAGACGGTACACGTTATGATCGTGCTATCGATCAATTGGATAACGAGTATATTCAAGCTTTTGATCGAGTTCTACGCGACGCTGTGGAGCATGGCGGATCTATCGGCATGCATGGCTATACCCATCAGGTGGGAGATGTTTTTCGTGAGGATGGACATCAAGCCTCGGGTATAGGCAACGAATTTAATGTCTTAGATAAACCTGAAACTGCGACTACTGCTTTTGCGGAACAGCGTGTTCAAGAAGGTTACCGCCGTTTTCGCCTTGCTAATTTATCGCCTCATTTCTGGGAAGCGCCGCATTATCATACAACGCCAGAACAGGATAAGGTGTTTCGTTCTTATTTTGGCCTCTTTTATCAACCAGATGTTACGATCGATTCCAACCCACCTGCAGCTCAATATAGGAATACTCAAAATAAGGGCTTTGGCAATACGTCGTTTGGTAATGTATTCGTTCCGACAACACTTTCTTATATACCTAGTGGGAAAGATGAGAAGTTTATTCTTAATCAAATGGGGAAAACAGAGCGAATTAACTCTTTTTTCTATCATCCTTTTTTGGAGTTCAGCCATCTGGTGCCGGTCGTGGATGATTGGGGTGAACAGATGATGAAAGACGGTTTACCGCAATATCAATACGCTGGTGAAAATAAAAGTGTGTTACAAAGGCTCGTCACACAAATTCACTTGAAGGGTTATCCGTTCTATTCCATACATGATTACGTTCCCTTTACACCATCTGTGAGTCTGAAGGTTGGAAACACGAAATCTACGCTCGTACAAATTGGCAACGTAACAGGCAGGAATCAAAATGACATTGTGACATGGGATAAGAAGACCTCCAATTTGTCGGTTATTCAAGCTCAGTACAAAGGATTACGCAATGAAAACCAACCTGCACCACAGGTTTGGGCGTCCTTACCGTATGCAGATGGCTCATCATTTACACTTAATGGGATGAATGATCGGAATAAAAAGGGTCTTTGGGTCGTTCGACCTTCCGGCAAGCTTGAGAGCTACTCTTCAAATGGGACTACGTTCGCGCAACAACAAATTTGGACGATTCCGGCTAAACGTTGGTACGATTTGTATGAATTGCGTCAGCCCAATGGGGACTGTATCCTTACTGGTCAATCGCAAGATCGAAGTCAACTTCTAGGTGTCTATATGCATGGAGGAAAAGTTAAAGAAATTAAGCCCTACACGTTCAGGTCAACTTCTTCAAGGGATCTACTTGTGAGAAATTTACGAAATGAGGACAGCCAGCGCTTGTTTTTATTTAAAGAGAATACCTCCCAAGGCGTGGAATTTGAATTGGATACAGCGAGCATGCAATGGAAGCTTAATAAGGTATCACTTAACATTCCCGATGAGCTCGGCGGCGTCCGATTCGGTGATTTTAACGGGGATGGGAAGGAAGATATTTTGCGCTCTGACAACAAAAATTTTACGAACCGTGTGTATCTACAGACAACGGAGAATGAATACAAGCTGCTCTCGGTTTTTGGACCTTGGGGCCGAACGAATGGACGCTTAACCGTTGCTGATTTCGATGGAAACGGGAAAGTTGATATCGCGATGTTACCGAATGATGATGGCCAATTGGATGTTGCTTTGTCCTATCAGAGTCTGAATGTTAATGAATAAGAAGCAATCAAGGGGGATCATTTTGAGAACGCCTATTTTATATGGCTCCGTACACGTATTGTTTTATCGGAACGAAAAGGTTTTATTATTGAAGAGGCAAAATACCGGGTTTCAAGACGGCAATTGGAGCGTTGTTGCAGGCAGGATGGATGGCGATGAAGAAGTTATCGCAGCTGCAATAAGAGAAGCGGAAGAAGAAGCTGGGGTTGTCATCAAGCCTACAGATATTGAAATCATAGGTGTTATGCATCGCAAAAATACATCGTCGGAATGGGTGGACTTCTTTCTAAGCGTACATAGCTGGCAAGGTGAGATTACGAATAAAGAGCCAGAAAAGTGCGAGCAATTGAAGTGGTTTCATTTGAAGGAGCTACCTGACAATATGGTTAACTATATTAGGGTTGCCTTAGAGAAGAAACAACCGGGACTCTGGTTTGAGAGTATAGGATGGTGAATATATGAGTAGAGCTAAGATCGACATTAGAAATATTCGGGTAGAAGAAGCGAAGGACTATTGGGCGCTGCGGCTTGAGGCACTGCAAAAACATCCTGATGCATTCGGCGCTGCTTATGAAGAATCGGTCTTGCTGCCAATGGAAGAAGTGGAGAAACGAATTGGTCAGGACAGCAGCAATTATATATTGGGTGCTTTTACAACAGAAGGTCAGATTATTGGGACAGTTGGATTTAAAAGAGAGCAAAGTCTAAAGCTGAAACATAAGGCCTTCATTTGGGGAGTATACGTATCAGAGAACTACCGCGGGCAAGGGATTGCGAAACAATTAATGGTTGAAGTGATCCGTAGAGGGGAACAACTAGAAGGTTTGAAGCAAGTGACCCTTTGTGTGGTAACCACGAACGGAGCAGCTATTGAGCTCTACCGCAAATTAGGCTTTGAGACGTATGGTGTTGAACGAAATGCTTTGGAATATGAGGGTCAGGGCTATGATGAGGAAATGATGGTTTACATGTATAAGGAGCAATAGTTTAAAATGTAATAATGATTATGCAACCAGGGGAGCTGCCATTGTGCGGCTCTTTTTTGCAGCGATTTGGACCAGGAGAACTCTGACTGCATACAGTGTAAAAGATGATCCTATTAAACGAAGGTGATGACGTGCGCAGTGTGGTTGGAATTCTTCTAGATCGAAGAACTTATTTAGGCATTCACAGGCAGCAGACCGGATATGAGCGAATCGATCTTTACAATAAAGCAGCTGAAAATCTAGGGATGACGCCTTTCTACATGTGCCTTCAGCATATTAGTGAGAAGTCTGTTCTAGGTTTATGCTATGAAAATAAAAAGTATCGACTTATTAGGGTGCCTATTCCTAAAGTCACTCATAACCGTGCGATGACGCTGACGCCGTATTTACAAAAGCAATTAATGCTCCTTTCCAAATCAAGTATTGTATTCAATGGGCAAAATCGCCATGATAAACTTCGTATTCACAAGTTACTAATGACAAATAAATCAATTCGAGAGTATCTTCCTGAATCTATGGCTTACTCACGAGAACAACTGGTAGACGCTATGGAAAGATATACATCTCTTTACGTAAAACCAACGAATAGCAGCATTGGTAAAGGGGTGATTAAAGTCACTCAGAAGGAAAACGAGGATTGGCAGCTTTGCTGGAGTAATACCGAACCGAAAATGCTAAGTGAAAAGAAAGCTCAAACTTTTATCGATGAAAAGGTTGGAACACAAAGCTATCTCATTCAACAGGCGATTGCATTAGCAACGTATCATGGTCGACCGTATGATCTTAGGATTTCTGCCCAGCGCGGGGATAAAGGGAAGTGGCAGATAACGGGTATTGCAGGCAAAGTTGCTGCATCAGGTAGACATGTTACGAATCTAGCTAAAGGCGGAGAAGCTAGGCGTTGTGAAGAATTGTTTCGGGCTAGCGGCTTTGATCCTTACCGCATGAAGGCTGCTGTTGAGCAAGTTTCACTGATGATAGTTGAAAACCTGAGTGAGCGAATCCCAACCATAGCAGATGTCGGATTGGATGTTGGCGTTGACGATGATGGGCGAATTAAGCTTATTGAAGTGAATGGAAGAGATCAAAGATATGAATTCAAGCAATTAAAAATGCATCAGACTTTTAATAATACGTATGAGACACCATTACAATATGCTAAGTTTCTATTAAACCGATGAAGTTTCAATAAATTTAGCCCTATCTTTTGTAGGGCTATTACATAGGAAATAGAAGAAATGGGGATTAACCTTACTATAATTGGCTTATTCAACTAGGACACAAACAGCGCGATACGAATAAACTTTAGTATGGCGTTGTAAAGGTGGAATTCGAAGGTGAAAAGACGTGTGTTAATTATCAGAATGAATTTATTGCCCTGGTACAATGAATTGGATGATTATATTGATATCCATCATTCAGACTTTCCAGGGCTTGTCCGTGAACAAATCGCAGCAATTGGCGAGTATACGATTGTCTTCATAAGTCGATTTGAAACGAGATTGAGGAAAATTAGCGAGAATACTTAGCAAATTTTCCTCCACGACTGATGGCGTACGGTTAGGAGGTTTTTTGCTTAAGTGTCTTGGTGTAAGCTCGATATTCTTTGTACCATTGAAAAAGCCATACCCCTAATGTGAAATAGACCCCGCTTGCCAAGTATCCGCCAATGACATCACTAGGGTAATGAACCCCCAGATAAATCCGACTTATCCCAATAAGGATGATCATAACGACACAGAGTATAATGATGATACTTCTTCCGATTCTCGTAGAGAGATGCCGCCAAAGTAGAAAAGCAAGAGACGCGTAAAGTGCGAAGGCTTCCATGGAATGTCCGCTTGGAAAGCTGTAGCCAGTTTCTTGTATAAGTCTATGCAGATCGGGTCTTTGACGAACAAAACATAATTTGAGCAGAACATTAATAATGGCAGTACCAGCAACTATGATGATAAAGAAAATGAGCTCAAAGCGATGATGTAAAACAAAATAAAGAAAAAGCATGGCAGAGAGGGCAAGTACGACCACTATCGGGGTTGAACCTATGAAAGTGAATACTTTCATAAGTAAGGTGAGTCCAGGCGATTCCATACCTTGAATGAGGGTAATCACATTATGATCGAATTGCGCGATCTGTTGGCCCTGAACGAAGGTAGCAACTAAAGAGAAGCATATAAGTGAAAGGATGCAAAGAATGAGGACGAACGTAATCTTAAGTTTTGGGATCATGGCTGGTACTCCATATTTACAATTTTTTTGTGTTTACAAATATTTAGTATAGCATAAGGTTTATTTATGTATACGAGACTTAATGTTAGATAAAGGTATTTCATCATGCTTCTAGAATTATGGATCATGAAGAGGTGATCCGATGGAATTATATCATTTTAGCCATGAGCCCGATATTGAGGTATTCATCCCGAGAGTAAAGGCAAATCGTACAGATATGCCTCCGGTTGTATGGGCAATAGACCCTGAGCATGCCTTTACTTTTTACGTTCCACGGAATTGTCCGCGCATTGTTTACAAGAGGTCTGAATCGATGAGTGAAGAGGATGAGCGACTATTTTTTGGAGTAAGTTTCTCTGACACGGTCATGGTGATGGAGAACGATTGGTATTCACAGGTCAGTCAGACAACCATATATCGGTATACATTTGCAAGGGAAGGCTTTGAACGGTTTGACGAAACCGCTGGTTACTTCATTTCTAAGCAAACGGTCAGACCATTAGACATGCTGCCCATTAGTCATTTATTAGATCAATTAATGGCATTAAATATTGAAGTGAGATTTACGCCGAGATTAACTAAACTCAGAGAAGCCATTCTTGCTTCAACGCTCTCAGATTTTGGCATTCATCGATTTGAACATGCGCAGCGGTAAAGGTAGTTTTTACGTTTTTAGAGTTTGAATCTCTCTATCTGGTCCCACTTATTCTCGAGTTCTAATATTCGCTTTTGCATGGGGCCAAAGAGGTCGTAGTGGGGATAGGAAGGGCTAAAGTGAATATATTGCGGGTTGAGTCCATGTGACACACACCAGTTGGTTAACCGATCCAAATCAGAACAGCCCACCTTCGTGACGGTTCGAATGCCAACAAAGCGTTTATCCAGCCAGTAATGAGTCAAAAAGGCAATCTCGCCGCGGCTTACGGCAGCCTTCCATCGTTGAAGTTCTTCTCTTTTTATGCCAAAGGCCATTGGGATTCCATCCTTTTTGCTTAGAATTCATAAAAGTGTGTTATAATTATACAATATAAGACAAGAAGAGGCAGGGAATGACCTGCTTCTTTTTATTTTAAAAAATGAATTTGGCTTTTGTATTGCTTCATACCCATAAAAACAAGTAAAATAGAAGAGAAGCATTTTTTGATCGATGTAGTGCCAACGATGCCAACAAGGGATTGGATCCTTTTCAATGAGGAAGAACCAGACGGTCAGCATGTTTTTACCCACAAGAAAATAAACGGTTTAAAGGAAAAGGGGACATTTAAAAGTGAACGTTCATTTAAATTTTACGAACAAGGGAAAACTGGTTATTGAAAATTTTAACAATGAGGAATTAATTGAAATTTTCAGCCGATACATCAACACGTTAACGAAGAAATACGCGGTAGATGTTAAGGTCCTTGCAGAAGCTAATCAGAACATTGTCGAAGACGGTTCATTCAAAGTTATCCTTTCCAATGTACAGTGTGATGTCGAAACTTTTTTCAAAGAACTCGGAAGAGACATTAAAGTGCCTTTGAAAAAAAGATCAGATGGAAAATTGGAGAACGTGTTTAAAATCCAGGTTATTGAGTAAATTACGGAGGCTTGTATGCTTAGTTTAGAAGAAAAATTAGCTATCGTGGAATCTTTTCCCGAGTTAGAGCGGAAAAATGTATCACTTGGACGGATCAATTTTCATTATGAAGATAGTGCTTATGATAAGAAGACCGTTGTTTATCACCTGCACCCAAACGGAAATGGATTTGTTTACGCCGAATATATCAAAGGATATGCTACGGACAACAAAGGGTTAATCAATATCCGTGATTTCAGCGCGGAAGAGCTGCGAGACATTATCGAGAAGTCGATTCATTCTTTAACAGGTAAGACATCCAAGAAGCTTCCCAAGATGGATACAGAACAACAAGAAGAGCACTGGATAGATGAAGACGGCCATGTCTTGGTCGTAACTTTTGTTGAAGATTTATGGTATATCTATGCAGGCAGCAATCTAGACTGTGCCTTTGAAACCTATGAAGAGGTTCAAGAGTATCTGGCAGAAGAAGGATTCACCAAAAAGTAAATCTTATTGGTATAAATCAAGAAAACCTCATCTACGGATGGGGTTTTCTTTCATTAGGAATGCTGTTAAATAAGAAGCGGCTGCTAAAAGTGTACCGAATGCAAGGTAAATCATCGGATGACAATAGAAAGGAAGTTCTTCACAAGCTAAATCATATGCGTTCTGTAAGAAAAAGTCATGACTGAGTGATGTAAGATTCGCAAAAATTCCAATCATATAAATAATAACAAATTTATCAATGAATAAAATGAAAAGTAGGGAGAACCAAGCAAAGATTAAGTTCGAGTAAGACTGTTTCCGAACCCAACTGCCTATCGAAAAATAAGGTATTACGGAAAAGAGAAAGCCATAGTATAAGCCTGACTTCGTGATAGATCTGTCATAAGGAACACTTGAAAAAATAGGGTAGGATAGGGCTGCGAACGCAAAAGTTAACCCGTACCAGCTAATAAACAAGACAATTAGTTTCAAGGAGTGCGGTGGAAAATTCTTGTAGGTTTTATCGGATAGGTTCATTTGATCAGCTCCAAATCGAATTGGAATTATTAACCACATAACGATAACATAGAGGTGACATTGTGGGCAACATTAGAGGGCTATTTGTGCTATAATTGATGGAAAATTGATCTAGCAGCAATTGATTCTAGTGGGGGTATTTTCGTGAAATTTAGACCTTGTATCGATTTACACAACGGTAAAGTTAAACAAATCGTAGGTGAGACATTAAGTACGGAGGGAAAGGAAATCATAGAAAATTTTGTTTCCTCTTTTGACTCTACCTATTATGCCACGATGTTCAAAAGGGATCATCTACTTGGAGGACATGTCATCATGCTCGGTGACGGGAATAGGGATGAAGCCGTGAACGCGCTGCGTGAGTATCCCGGCGGTTTACAAATTGGCGGTGGTATTCATGCGGAGAATGCTAGCTACTATCTTGAGCAAGGTGCCTCACACGTCGTTGTGACCTCCTATATTTTCCGCGATGGGCAGCTGAATATGGACAATCTCAAACAAATCGTAGCTGAGGTAGGGAAAAACAATTTGGTCATAGATCTCAGTTGTAAAGAGAAGGATGGCAAATGGTTCGTAGCTACAAACCAATGGAAGCAATTGAGTAACTTTGAATTGAATAAAGAAAATATTCGATTTCTGGAACAATATTGTGATGAGTTTCTGATTCACGCTGTTGATGTAGAGGGCAAACAAAACGGTATTCAGCAAAGCCTGGTCAGTACATTGGCAGAATGGGTTGTAATTCCTACTACCTATGCAGGAGGAGCAAGATCCTTCGCGGATATTGAGCTCTTCAAAGAATTATCCAGTGGAAAGCTTGATATCACCATTGGTAGTGCCTTAGACATTTTCGGTGGCAAGCTTTCTTATGATGAAGTCGTGAAATATATGAACGAGTTAACTTAGTTAAAAGCAGCAGATACCTTATGATTAGGGTGTCTGCTATTTTTAATTAGATGATCGACTCCAATTGTTGTTAGTCAGATTAAACGTTATTATTAAAGTTGTACGTTCAATGAATGGAGTAAATTTACAATTCGGTGAAATAGGGGATGTTTGAGGGATGGCACGCTGGCAAAGACTTTACTACTTGGGTATGGTTTTAGCCCTGATATTAGCTGTAACAGGGGAATTAATTTGGCTGCCAGATCCCTTGCGATTGGGTACAAGGATTTATTGGATAGATGCGATTGATCTGCTGATCTATGCTCTTGCCTTGATTCCTATAATTTGGATGGCTGGAGCACTCTGGCATATGTTCTCGCAAAGAAGTGTCTGGGTTCGCGTTCGTTGTATCGCAATAATCGTAGCTTCCTTGGCGAGTGTAATTATCCTGCTCACGATTCCGAAAAAGGTTGAAATTTCGGTGAGTACTTTTCTTATAACTTGGTTACTAGTATTTATAGATTTATTTTTCCATGAACGGATGCGTCGCAAGATCCCTGGTCAAAGTATAACTTTGTTTGGTTCCACTTTGTTACTATTGCTTGTGATGTTCTGGCCGACGAATTCCATGGTCACTTACCCAGGATTGACCTTAAACATGAATCGTTACGCACAGGCAAATGGGGGAAATGTTCATGGAGAAATTTCGGGTGTGCTTGTCTTTGAGCGGCCAGCATTCCCAATCGATTGGCTATACGCGAAGCTTTTTGCCAAGTATTCATTTGAACCGAAGAATCTCGGTATGTCTTTGGGAGAGTACAACCAAGAAGTACGTACGATGAAGGAGGATGCGAACGCCGCGGGTAGTGCAATTGCTTATCAGAAAGTAGGTAAGGGTAAAGGGATCACCTCGCACGGTGTTCGTATAACGGCTATTCTGAAAGATAGCCCTAGCAATGGTATCTTGCAGCTAAGCGATGTAATCGTGGAAGTAAATGGTTATAGCGTTACAACGGTTCAAGAGCTGACAGCCCGCATGAAATTGTCCAAGCCGGGGGATCAGGTGAAGGTGTTGGTGCTGCGCGGCGGACAGCAAGTTAGTCTTTCGGTTAAGACACGAGCAAATCCGGACGATCCGAGTCGTGCTGCCTTCGGCATTCAAGTTGCGAATGAGGTGCAATATGATATTCCAGAGCCGGTGAAATATCATAACTATTTACTGCATGAGGGAGGACCCTCACATGGGGCGGTGCTGGCACTAACATTGATTGATCAGCTTACACCTTGCGGTGTTACTTATGGCAATCGCGTTGCAGGGACGGGAACCATGGAGCCCGATGGTTCGATCGGTCCTGTTGGAGGCTTAGAGCAGAAAGCCTATAGCGTCAGCAGAACGGATGCCGATGTATTCTTTGTTCCCTCTTTAAATGAGTCAGAAGCAAGACGAGGAGCACCCAGGCTTCTTATTGTACCCGTGCAAACGATTGACGATATGCTGAACTGGTTGCGTTCAAATCCTAAGCAAAAAAGTCAGTCAACTTGCTCTTAGCCAAAAAAGCGCTTGTTGTCTTTTTGACAACAGCGCTTTTTTGTAGTATATGTTTCAAAACTCATATTTCCTTAACAATATTTGTATAAAATATATAAATAATAGACTATTGATTGGAGGTCATGCATATGGACCCGTTAATTGAAATAGAGAAGAAATTAGAAGCTAAAAGAGATGAGCTTAACCATGCGGGAAACATGTACGAGCTGCGGTCCGAGTTCATATTGCGATTATCTGGTGAGTTGGACGAATTATTAAATACTTATCAAATACTGGTAGCTTGTTAGTCTCGAGACGCTTCATAGATCTTTCGTGCAATAAGTTTAGGCTCGAATTGTGCTGTTGACATATGATCACCGTGTGCTTGAATAAATCGATATAATCCCAGCCGGTTTTGACATATGCGGATGCCAGCCGAAATCTGGACTGCCAAGTGGTATAACCGTATCTTCCATCAGATGGACATAGCTTTTGGGTACTTGCAGGCTGTAAAATTTCTTCAAGTCAAGCTTTTCGAATAAGGGCTGGGCAGGTTCAGGTGTGACTTTTTTATAGAGTTGTTGAGCTTGCGTATAACTTGCTAGATTTGCAAAGGATTCTCTAAAAAAAGGAAACGGAAGCATCACTGTATTGTCCTTAGAGCTTTCTAAGAGCTGCTTAAACATCGCTTGCATAGGGGGAGGAAATTCATCGGCAAGCATTCCTCCATCTTTAAGTACAAATGCGTTCAAAAAAACGAGTCTTTTCAGACGATCTGGAATAAGCTCTGCTACTTTCTGGGACTAAACTGCCACCGAAGCTATGTCCAACCAAAATAATGTTCTTTAAATTGTGTGATGTTACGTAATCGGCGATGGATTTTGTCATCATCGCATGTGTAGCAGCCTTGTTAGGGTCAGCGCCATGTCCTGGGTATTCAGGAACATACACGGTATGGCCTTTTTTGCGTAATTCAGCAGCAATCCCCGACCAGAAGCTTACATCTGCCCACGAGCCATGAATCAGAACAAAAGTGAGAGGCTGATCTCTTTCACGGAAATCATGTTCTAAATCCTGAGCCCAAGGAGCCTGAGCGATGTAAGGCCATACGGGATGAGGAACTGGGGGTTGGTTAGGATGCTGAAACGTCCAAGATTGGAGTGGTTGCGGCAGGTTTTCATAATTATAAGTCATCAGGGTCTTCCTCTCGAAGTTTATGCGTTAGTGTATGCCCAGAAGGCCCAATTGCCACAACAAAGCAAAATGACGTCCAACCTGGACGTCAACGTTAGAAAATGCGTCCTCCCAAATTGTCGCCTTTGCGAACAGAAGGTAAATGAATCGTTTTCACATGCTCACTATGCAATATCGATTTCCCGGTAGCTGTATGAAGCTCGAGAAAAGGATGGTCCGCTGTATGAAGAACCCCAATTTTGCTCGGATTTTCTCCAAGATCCAGGACCACAAACTGGCTTTCCAGCTTTTTCAACTGTTGATCAAACGTCCGTGAAAACGTAACTTGAGAAGGTTGGACGAGAAAATGCTCCATTTTCATTGAGTAAGGTGTCGTATTAGGATGGTAAGGGATCACATATTTGACGTGCTTCATCGAAATGAAAATCGTATGAAACACAGGGGAGTGGAAGGCGAAATAATCATTCATGATATGGGTCAAGTAACCGTGTATGCTTTGATTGCCCGTGATATATATTTCAACGAACATCCCTTTAGCGCTCATCAACATCTTTCGATAAGAGATTGAGGCAGACTGAAGATCAAAAGGATATTCCGTAGGTGGGTCAATGGAAGAAGAGCTTGCATAGGTATCGAGCTTTAAATATTGTAAATGGATGATTGGAATATAGTAAAAATGAAATTCATTGAAGATCACGATAAGATCACTGCCTACCTCAAGCAGCACTCCCTTTAAGGGTTGTTGGATCCCCGATAACGATATCTCTACTTGCTTATCAATTAGCTTAGTCATAGGTTCCACAGTTTGCACCTCCTTTCAATCTAGTAGAACTGCTTGATCCTTAATGAATTAGTACATAAATAACCCAAATGGCGCGCTGAATGCCGTAGCAATCAGCGCGCCTGCGACGAGATTGGGGTTATAGGATATGGGTATCATGTAGCAAGTTCTACTAAATTTAACGAGAGCGGTATTTTTTTAACATAAGTTTAATCGCAACGATTTGTGCAGCGGTTGCTTTGTTGCTTTTGTTGCTTTTATTGTTTTTATTGGAGCTATCGGATTTGTTGCCTTTGCTATTATTTTTGTTAAGGGCATTAATACTTTTAACATGGAAAATTGGAATACGGATGATTTCATTATTTACAACAAGCAGCAAGATGTTATCCCCGGAATGTACAACAAGACCTTCAACTTTCTCAGGGCCACCGCGGTTGATTTGAACATTTGTGTATCTCAATTGACCCAAGAGACCTTCAAAGGTATACGCATTTTCAAAACGTTGAGGAGCTCTGTTACTTTTGTTACCTCTGCTTACATTACTGTTCGTACTACTAATGCTTTTGATATGTTGCAATTGGATGTAGACAATAGTGCCATCTTTCATTTGGACTGCTAAATAATCATGATGGACGGATAGTAATCTACCTACGATAGAATCAGGTCCTCCGCGATTGATTTTAACCTCAGTGCCAATTAATGAACCTAAATAGTTTAAACTCATTTTGTCATTTCCCCTCTCAGGAATGTGGTTTAGTTTGGATATAAGCAGCGGTTACTAGTTTGCGTTCACCTCCTGTACCAATGTCATTGCTGCTCATTTGTAATATAAGTATATGTATCCGTTAGAGATGAGGTACTAGATTAGAATCTATTTTTGCAATAATTCCACCAAAAGAACGAACCTACTAATAATTAATTTTTCTATATCAACCAATATCTCTATCCAATTCAAATCTCCTATCATAGACTGCACTATAAACTATAAGGAGGTTTTGAAGATGGAGGTTATTGTATCTAACAAATGTAATTGCGACAAATCAAGAGGCAACAAAAGCGACAAAACAAGAGGCAACAAAAGCGACAAAACAAGAGGTAACAAATGCGACAAAACAAGAGGCAACAAAAGCGACAGAACAAGAGGCACAAACACTGAAAAAACAAATGTCCAAAAAAATGAAAAAACAAGAGGCACCAAAACTGAAAGAACAAATGTTCAAAAAAATGAAAAAACAAGAGGCACCAAAACTGAAAGAACAAATGTCCAAAAAAATGACAAAACAAGAGGTAACAAAAGTGGTGGAGACAAAACAAGAGGCAACAAAAGTGGTGGAAACAAAACAAGGGGCAACAAGACTCGTGGAAACAAAACAAGAGGTAACAAGAGCCGTGGCAATCGTTCATAATCACGAATAAATTAATCTAGAATGAAAGTCTATCTACTATAGATAGGCTTTTTATTATGTAAAAAGGCGGTGTGCCATGATACCGACTCGACATATCGTAATCCAGGATCAGCAGCTTAGAAAGTTGAATGAAGATGTTTGGAGTAAGCAATTCGTAAACGGTGTACTTATTAGTAAAGGGAAACATCTTCCTATTAAAGTCCGTTATCGGGGTGGGCACACGCGAGAGTATGCGAAGAAATCGTATGAAATTGTATGCGGAGGTAAGACTTACCATCTGAATGCGGAGTATGACGATCCTTCGATGATACGGAATGCGCTCTCATTTCGATTTTTCCAACGAATTGGTGTGCCTAGTCCACAAACGAAGCATTTTGAATTGAAGCTAAATGGAGAGAGTCAGGGGGTTTATTTAGAAATAGAAGCTGTTGATAAAAACTTCTTCAGGAAAAGGAGGATTAGTGCGCAATCCCTATTCTATGCTGTGGATGATGATGCCAATTTTGAACTGTTTCACCCGGAAACAAAAAGGAATAAGAGGACGATGTTTGAAGGGTACGAGCAAATCATGGGCTTAAGCACCGAAAGAAAAGAACTGAGCGCATTCATTTCCAAGATCAATAAACTGTCTGGGAAGCCATTAGCTCAATACTTGCAATCCCATTTGGATATTGATAATTATTTGCGATGGTTAGCAGGAGCCGTTTTCACCGGAAACTTTGATGGGTTTGATCAAAATTATGCGATCTATCGTCATAAGCCTTCCAAATTATATCGTATCATCCCCTGGGATTACGAAGGTACTTGGGGGAGAAATTGCTACGGGAAAGTATGCGGCAGTGATTTGGTACGAATTAAGGGCTACAATGCCTTGACCGAAAAATTGATGAGTTTCAAGAGTGTTAGGCAGCGTTATAAACGAATTCTTACCTCCATTCTTCGTACATCGTTTACAAGGAAACAAATATCCCCGATGATTGGACATTTACACGGTACGATAGCCCCTTATATGCTGAATGATCATAATCGTAAGTGGCCTTATTCGGAATTTAGAGGTGAGCCTGAATTCATTATGAACTACATTAAGGAAAGGCGGGAAATTATTAAGCAAGAAATGGAAAAGCTTTAGCCAACCAAATGCTCCATAGCATTTGGTTTTTTTGTTGTTCCATTTGTTCCATTTCCTCTTTTACTAGACAAGAGTGGAACATTTGAAAGAGGGGGTAACCGTTTATAGCAAGATGAGTACAGGTCCCGTATACATACAGTATCAGTATCTACTAATGATAGATGGTGGTAGATGGTAGAAGGGAGGGGATGACAATGGTCGTCATGTTTATCATTATATTTGCAGGGATTCTACTTTTCTTTTTACTTAAACCGCCTTTACAGCCCGAGATAGAAGTCGTTTATGAAAATGTATCTTCCGTAGATTTGAGTATACCGGAAATTGCCTACATCAAGAGAATAGATGCATGACACATAGGACTCAGAATTACAGTAAGATGACTTTTTCTAAAAAGCGGGGTGAAAATTTATGATTGGTTCCGCAACGGTAACCCTTACGATAGCTGCATTTGTCATGACTGTTATCCTTATTCTTTGGCGTCCTAAGGACATGAACGAAGCAATCCCCGCAACGGGAGGTGCTATCCTTGTCCTTCTAAGCGGAAGTGTTTCTCTCGCTGATTTACTTCAAATTATAGATACCATCAGTGACGCCGCTATCACGATTATGGCAACTATCGTCATGGCGATTGTATTAGAAAGCTTTGGTTTCTTCCAATGGGCGGCAGAAGGATTAATGGCTAGAGCCAAAGGATCAGGGATCCGTCTATTCTGGTACGTTAATCTACTTTGTTTTTTAATGACTCTATTCTTCAACAATGATGGCAGTATTATGATAACAACGCCTATATTACTCATTGTTCTAGAGAAACTAGGTTTAAAAAATCACCAGAAAATACCCTACTTACTTTCCGGTGCGCTAATCGCTACGGCTTCTAGCGCTCCTATAGGAGTTAGTAATATTGTTAATCTTATTGCGCTCAAAATTGTCGGAATGGATTTATATATGCACACATTAATGATGTTTATCCCATCAACGTTGGGGTTAATCGTATTTTTATTGCTATTATTCCTCTGTTTCTACCGCATTCTTCCAAAGAAATTACCATTAAACGCGATAGGACCAAGAAAACATCCCTTAAACAACGTTAAACTTCCAAACACGCTGCCAGCCATTCAAGATCGAACAAAATTCATGAGAAATATATTACTGTTCGTATTCATGGTTCGGGTAAGTCTATTTATTGCCTCCTATTATGGTATACCTGTAAGTATCGTAGCCGTGCTAGGTTCAACTGTTCTACTTGCTTGGCGCTGGTTTTACCTCAAAATATCTCCAATCGATATGGTAAAGAAGACACCATGGCATATTTTCGTGTTTGCCTTTGGGATGTACGTTATCATATTTGGATTAAATAATATTGGCTTAACTCAAATGCTTGTTAGTGCCTTTAAACCATTAGTTTCTGGCGACTTATTAAACGGGAGCTTGCTAATGGGAGCACTAGTCACACTCCTATCTATGTTAGTAAATAATCACCCTGCATTAATGATTGGAACACTAACGTTAACCGG
This sequence comes from Paenibacillus sp. V4I9, assembly GCF_030817295.1. Classification (NCBI taxonomy): domain Bacteria; kingdom Bacillati; phylum Bacillota; class Bacilli; order Caryophanales; family Paenibacillaceae; genus Paenibacillus; species Paenibacillus sp. V4I9. The sequence continues at coordinate 3,620,406 of NZ_JAUSZE010000001.1, read as the reverse complement.
TATGGAGTTAGACCCACTAACTTTAAAAGTAACCTACTTAGCCAGTGTAGTTGGTAGTGATCTAGGGGCTTTGCTACTGCCTATCGGAACGCTAGCTTCGCTAATTTGGCTCCATATCCTTAAACAGCATAAAGTGAAAATGAATTGGAAGGATTACTGTAAGGTCACGTTTATAACAATACCCCCTGCTTTAATATTCACATTGATATGTCTTACCTTTTGGGTTTACTGGATTTATTAAAAAAATGCTAGATAAGGAGGTTATCAACCATGATGTTTTTCAACACGTATATTGGAAAGATGGTTCAGATTGAGTTGATTGGGGATGGGGATAAAATTGGTTACCTAATCGATGTAGGTCCAGATATCATTGTCATTTACATGGAAAAGAAGTACTTATATGTTCCTATCGCTCATATTAGAAATATCACACTAAACCTAGACAAATCGATCACGGACTCTCCACCTGACCTCACTTTGCAAACAGGTGAGATCACCTACCACCAAATCTTAAGCAGTGCGATCGATCGCTTCGTAGAAATTTATATCAATAATAATCAATCAATCCACGGTTATGTGAGACATATTTCTCATGACTACTTGGTGTTTCATTCACCCCTTTACCAGATCATGTACATTCCTTTGTTTCATCTAAAATGGATTAGTCCATATCAAAACCATCAGACTCCTTATTCACAAGTACTAACTCAATTTACACCTAGTTCACCTGATCCATCTTTTGCTTTGCTCCCGAATACTTTTGAACAACTGCTGAAAGATTTGGAAGGTGAAATCGTCTGTTTTGACTCAGGTTTACATGCCAACAAAATTGGCTTGCTGCAGAAGCTGGACCTTCCATTTGCAGAACTAATCACGGCCGATGAGAAAAAGCTGCATTACAACATTCAACATATCAAGAATTGCATTCTCTTTAATAAATGAAATCAGTTTTCTTATCCTGGTAGTAGAAAGATAGTTAACCAGAAATGGGGTAACTGTCTTTCTATTTTTGATTAGGAGGTACTTTATGGTAAGATGGGAGTTGTTTTTTCATAAAATGGAGTAAAGTAGGTTCAAGTCGATGACACATAGGGATCAGAAGATTTATCGTTTCAGTGAAGCACCCATATGGGAGCTTCAGCGAACATATTATGAGGAACAGGGAATTGGTGCATGGCAGAGTGAAGAGGTTCCACAATACATAACTAGTAACCCAAGTATTGCGATTGCGTATGCCGAGATCGTATTTGGGTTTCTTCAAGATAGAGCGAGGCTTGGTTACACGTTGGAACCGGTGACGATACTGGAGCTTGGAGCGGGATCGGGCAGATTAGCCTATCATATCGTAAAGGAACTATGTGAGCTGAGGGATTATTCAGGTATAACACTTCCTCCATTTCGTTATGTCATGAGTGATCTGGCGTTCAAAAATATCGCCTTTTGGCAGCAGCACCGCAGCTTAATTCCCTTTGTGGAACAAGGGGTTCTGGACTTTGCACAATTTGATGCTGTGCAGGGTACCGAGCTTCATTTGACGCAATCTGGTGATCGAATTAGAACGGGTGACTTGCAGCAGCCTCTGCTGGTTATTGCGAATTACTTTTTTGATAGTATTCCGCAAGAACTGATCTATGTAGACGAAAACAAAATTTATGAATGCATGGTTTCTTTGCACTTCCCGAAAGGTGATGCCGAATGTAGTGCTGCGGATATGCTGAAGAACGTCATTCCCGAGTATCATTATCGAAGAGCGGATGAATATGAACAGGAATCGTCCCCGTATCGCGAGGTAGTAGGGCTGTATTCGCAGAAGCTGGAGGATTCCCATATCCTATTTCCGGCCGTTGGCCTGCAATGTTTGGAACGACTAAGTCAGCTCTCGCAAGAGGGGTTTATCCTGCTCACTGCGGATAAAGGTGACCACCGAATAGAGAACTGGGAATATAATGAACCTCCCAAGCTGATTCATCATGGAAGCTTTTCCCTGACAGCCAATTATCATGCCATCGGGTATGTATTTGAGCAAAGGGGTGCCATGAGCTTATTCACATCACATCCCTATAACCATTTGAATATAGGGTGTATGCTTATGGTGCCGAATCCACAAAGTTATGGCCTTACACGCTTAGCCTATCGACGGTTTGTCGAGCGATTTGGTCCAGATGATTTTTTCAGCATCAAAGAATGGTTTGATTCGCATTTGGATCTCATGGAAATAAACCAACTCTTAGCTTTTTGGCGCTTGGGTGGGTATGATGCTCAATTGTTCCTCCAAAGCGCGAAGCGCCTCTCGAATCTAATTCCCGAATGCGAGGAAGAAGAATTGTCGGACATTCGACAAGGTATACTTCTGATGTGGGATGGGTATTATCCGATGGAATTAAACCGTGACTTAGCTTTGGACTGCGCTATGATATTGTATCAAATGGATATGTACAAGGATGCGTTGTTATTCTACGAACGGACCAACAACGAGTACAGGAATGACGCTTCTGTGCTTTATGAGATGGCTATTTGCTATTACGAGGTAGGAGAAGATGCTGCTGCTAGGGATTTTGCTCGTAATACGCTAGAATTAGCTCCAGAACATGAAGGTGCTTTAGCGCTAATGAAGCTGTTTCCATAATTATGATTTAGCAAAGAATATATGATAAAAGTGGTGAGATACTTGGAGGAGCAACGGCTGAGAGCAAAAGAATTATTCGATTTGTATCGAGGGCATTTTTTTCAAATGCATCGTGATGGTGTTTTCGAAGAATATAAGACATACGAAATAAATAGTCAAATCGAAATTGACTGGTACAACGAATGGATCGATAACTGCACAAAGCATCTATCGATAAGAGACTGGGATGCAATCACAAGCTTAGAGTCACTAGCAAAATATCATCAGGATTCTCGAATTCTTGACACTGTGATTGCCTTTGCTTCGCGCCATATTATGGGAGCCGATAGTATCGTTAAACTTATGTATGCCGAAAAACTTATGGATATAATTAAATCCTCAAAGAAGGTAGTTTCTAGAGAAATAAGGCATTCGGCCTATCAACTTACCTATAAGATTCTAGAAGATGTTATTTCAAAACCATTGATTATTGACCCAGGACATGAGCTGAATCAATATAACTTAAAAGACAAGAAATCGCTCAACGGCAGAGCTAAAATAAGCATGGACGAGATAAGAAATGTTCGGGATTGACCTTTTATTTTAAGTGCGATTAGGCAGAACCTTCGGTTCTGCTTTTTGTGTACAAACCGATCTGCGGATAAGTGTTGTAGAAAGAAAATGGAAGGGATATATGTTGTGAGGCTCGAACCAGCACTACCACCGCCGTACAAGCCAACCCGATAAGCGCCGAAAAGGCGCTTACAGCTCGTCGCGCCGCGCAAGTCTGATCGCTAAGTTTTAGGTTTATATCTGAAATTTCACAAAAATAACCCATCTCATAGAAGACCGGCAATTTCAGATACAGAGTAGAACAGAATATATATTCGGAATCACTATAAAGGAGAGGATAGAAATGGCTTGTGGGGCGCAAGCTTTGGGGGTTTGCTCTGAGGCAGAGGACATCGGCATTGGGGGATTTATCGCATGCCGAAGGGAATCAGACCATAGCTAGCGGTCAATCATCCCATGCGGAAGGTGCATTGACAACCGCGAGTGGCTTGATTTTGGTACTGATGGGGAATTAGTTTGAAGTCAATACGTCTTCCTCCAAAGATTGAACCAACCCACACTACAGATTATGCACATGGCGGTGATGGCCATTAAATCGAACCATTCCTCTTGCAGCAAATGTAGGATATCTGGTTCTTTTTTTAACTGTAGGACAGCTAATTGGGCTAATAAGCCGGCGATGGCGACTTCAATCCAGGGCATTTTTTGAATGAATTCTTCCATTTTAGAGGAAAATAAAAAGATGAGACATAAAGCTGGCAATACACCCATTGCGATGAATAATAAGTTATCTGATAGCCTTGCTGTCAGCAAGATACTATCGATACTCATGATTAAATCTAAGGCTGCAACACTGCTGAAGATGAACAGATAGGTAAAATGTCTTCTCATCATTTTCTTAGGCATAACCATCCGAATGGCAAAGAAGAACATAATGAGGGCTGTTGCAACATTGATGTAGGGCACATCTGACATCGATTGTACACAAGCAATAGATAGAATACGAAGCAAGCAGAGGAGCATAAAAATATAAAATTTAATTTTACCTCGGAGGTTATATTTATGAAGAGAAAGCTGGATCATAATTGCGTTATCGATATTCGTGAATAAATTGTACATGAAAATAATGAACCAATCCTGCATATATGGTTGTCCTCTCATGTATAACTCATGCCTGTCCTTCGGAAGCTAAGATCATTATATGTGTCTACTACCAAAATAAACCAAATATTTCATAAGGAGATAAGGAGATGAATGAAAAAGAACCCACCTTTAAGAAAAGGAAGGGTTCTTATTTACATAATAGAGATCTAATGGCTTAGATTCTGCGGCCTGTGATGTAATGGCTTGTCCAATATGAACTGTTGATGTCACCGACGACTATACCTTTGTGCGGTAAATTGTTAATGAATTGACCATTACCTATGTAGATGCCCACATGGTTAATTTGGCCTGGTGTACTTACGCTGAAAAATACCAAATCACCCGGTTGGAGCTGATTACGTGGAATGTATGTGCCCAATTTGGCTTGAGCCTTAGATCCCCATGGAATTTGAATGCCATTTAGTTGAAATACATACTGCGTGAAGGAAGAACAATCTAAACGCAAACGCTGATGATCCCTCGAACCAAATACATAGGTGACCCGGCTTTTAAATGAGGAAGCTGTCTTGATAATTTTATTCGCTAAACTGCCGCCATTAGCCGGATTAGAAGGGGCAGGTGCAGGCGCAGGTGTAGGAGCAGGTTTATTTTCATGTACGGTTACACTAGAGCGTGAAACATAGCCCTGTTTTCCATTGTAATCGACTAAAACCCAGTAGTCATTGGCAGCTTCAACAGGCAGTACAGTGCCTTGTTTAATAAATCCCCAAATGGGTGCACTCGTACTCTGATCGGCTCGGAAGTTAACACCCTTATTCACGGTGGCTGTTGCTACTGGGGCAGCAAGAGCACTAGTAGAAAAGCCACTAAACATGGTGAGCGCTAAGCCTAAAGATAATATTGTCTTTTTTCCAAGGTAGTTCTTATTCATTTTTTTCATGAATTAACTTCCTCCTTTTGGTTTAAAAGCTGAGGTGTATCTTGCACCTACTATCACTTTATCACAGTTGAAAATCCCTAAAATTTACCGAATAGAGCCGAAAGCCATATCGTCCTAGCCTAATTCACCATTATTAGAATTTCGTTAGAATTCGATGAGTAATAATTCCTTGACAGGTAAATTTATCTCTTCTTAACAATGAAAGTACTTTCATACCAATTGAATAATGTGGGAGGCAATTTGATGAATAACCTTACATTTCAAGGACAACATACCATTGGAGGTGACCCTATGGTAAATCAACCCACATTTGCAGCGCATGAGTCCCTGGAATTGCATGAAATCCTCAATTTCAAAACACTTTGCGTGACCCGAGAATGCTCTCAACATGCCAGAGATGGCCGACATGACATTTGCTATGGATTTTCTCATCCGAGTCAAAGAAGGAGTTAGGAACACCGCGATTGCCTTAACGGAAACGGCGTCTGAGGGCGCAAGAGCGATCCTCCGCAGCCAGCTTCATCAAGGTATAGCACTGCATCAAGAGGTATCCGATCTTATGATGAGGAAGAAATGGTTCCATCCTTATAAACTCAACGAACAATTTAAACTAGATCAGCTAGGGGCGATTAATGCGGTTCAAATGGCTCAAATGAAGCTGTTTCCAGACGACACCTCGCGTAAAGGCATGTTTGATCGGACACCAGATCAATAACATGATTGGAGGAAATAAAGCATGAAAGCTGTTACGTTTCAATCAAAAATGTCGTTGTGAAAGGTACCCGATCCGAAGATTGAGAAAGCCGACGATATGATCGTTCGAATGACGACTACGGCGATCTGCGGTTCTGATTTGCACTTGATTCACGGGATGATCCCCAATTTACAGGAAGACTATGTGATCGGACACGAGCCTATGGGCATCGTGGAAGAGGTCGGTTCTGGCGTTACGGAGCAGATTCAATTCGACTTGAAGAACATTGAGACTGCTTTGAATGCTCCAACGCTGTAAAGACGTGAAACGATTAAACCGGTAGCCAGAGGCTGCTGGTTATTTGTTTTGGCTCATCTGCAACATAATTTGACTGCTCAACGTTATGTAAGTAACTCAGAAAACGGGTTATACAAAAACATGCCCAAAGGAGAACAGAGCTGATGAAAAAAATAGCCGCTATAACGTTAACAACCTTATTGTGCAGTAGTTTGACATTTGGTTCAGCTTTTGCTTTTTCGGATTTAGACGAAGGACAAGCAGAATCCATTCTGGCCTTAAAAGACCGTGGTGTCGTAAGTGGGATCGATCACGAGCACTTTGTTCCTAAAGGGAAAATTAGCTATGCACAGAGCGTGCAAATGATTGTAAAAGGCTTGGACCTGAACTTAGATTTAATGAAGTTCAAAAAACAGCCTGTAGCAACGGACATGTATTCGAACATCTCCAATGATGCCTGGTATGCGGACGCTTTTATCATTGCTCATTATCACGGATTGCAGATTCCTAAGGATGTGAACCCGAATGCGACGATTACTCGCGAACAATTTGGGGATTTATTAGTTCGTGCCTTAGAAAAGAAAGGCAATTTCCCGCTGGTCAAAATGTTCATCATAATCAAGGATGAGGATCAAATTACGCTTGATTATCAAGGCACTTTACAGAGACTGCTTCTTTACAAAATTACTACCCTTGATAAGGACGGTAAGTTTAATCCTAAAAGTGAGCTTACGCGTGGAGAAGCAGCAAGTTGGCTCTATAACGCTATACGCGTAATGGAAGCTAATACTCAAAAACCGGCTCCTACTGAAGAAGTAGCGGTAAAGGTTGAGAAAGTAAATGATGATGTTAACAAGGTTACACTGTCCAGAGGTGATAAACCTAACTCAGGCTACGGTATTGAAGTCAATGCGATCCAGTTTAACGAAGACGGGCAGGCTGTCATTACGTATACATTGCTCGACCCGAAACCTGATATGATGTACGCTCAGGTGATTACGGAAGCGAAAACTGTCACTTATATTTCTTCTAAGTATAAGGTAACAGCTGAACCTGCTCCTTCGAAATAAATGTCTAGTTTGAAAAAAAGTGCTGCATACCTTTGAAGTAAAAGGTGGCAGCTCTTTTTTTGTGATTTAAGGTGTCAAACGTATTGACAACGTATAAAGAGATGAACTATTCTGTAAGAAAGCGTTGCCCCAAACATCAGGATAACGTTTGGGCAAAAGTTGGATATAGGTTTAGATAGAAGGAGCTGTATGAATTGCCTACTCTCAAAGATATTGCAGATTTAGTCGGAGTCTCCATTTCAACAGCCTCACGCGTAGTGAGAAATGATACCAGCAGGCACATCAACCCGGAGACAAAGGCCAAGGTTTGGGAGGCTGTGCGTCAATTGAATTACACACCTAATGAATCGGCGCGTCACCTTGTAAACAAACAAAAGGTGGAGAAAAAGCAGACGAAGCAAATTGGCTGTATCATTCAAACGGCTCGTCTGAACGACGATCACCCGTATTACTCTCCAATCATTACTGCGTTTACCAAGAAAATATTGGAATCCGGTTATTCACTGGGTTTCATGCATACCTCTGATGAGCTTAAAGACGAAGCGCTGCTTCATCGTTGCATACATGACATACAAGTCGATGGCATTATTATCGTTGGCGAAGTAGGCTCCGAGATCGTTGACTATTTGCTAAAAGCGGAGGATCTAGCGCTGATCGGCATTTGTACGAACGGTACGGACATTACCATGGTTGATTACGACCGTATTCACGCCGCGAAGTCAGCTGTCGATCATCTCATTGCGCAAGGGCACCAATCGATTGGTTTTGTCGGCGGGCCAGGTCATACAAGTGAATTAAATAGCGAAGAGAGATTTCAAGGCTTTAAATTTGCCATATACGATGCGGGTATTCCTTTAAACAAAGAATGGGTGATAGACACCCGGTGGGAAATCGACCGCAGTTATGAGAGTATCATGGAGCGTTTGAAGCGAACAGACCTGGAACGGCCTACGGCGATATTTTCGGCGAGCGACCAATTAGCGATTCCTGCTATGCGAGCTGTCATTGAGAACCAATTACGTATTCCAGAGGATATTGCTTTCATCTCGATGGATAATATTGATTTTGCCCAATATACAACACCGCCGTTATCGTCGGTTCATGTACCAAAGGTCGAAATAGGCACAACAGCAGCTTCAACCTTGTTGGATATGCTGAATGGCGAGCAACCGCAGCTTTCCAAAGTGCTGCTTCCGCATCGACTTATTGTGAGACAATCATCTGTATTTACTAGAAACTAATTTTTTTTTGGATTACTGGATAACGTTGTCCAGTGTTTGGTGCCAATAACATTGGACGAACTGAAGGGGGGTGAAATAGGTTTTCGGCGTATGTACGATTTGCATTTTCGATCCTAAAAAAAGAAAAAAGGGTGATAGCGAAATGGTCAACAAAACAAAAAAGGTTGTTCTCATCACAACGCTCATGTCGGCAATGGTTGTTGTAAGCGCTTGCGGTAATTCTGGTTCATCTAGTACTACATCCACAGCAGCTCCCAAAGGCGATGCGAAAGCAACAGCTGCAGTATCAGCAGAAAAGGTAACCATTACTTATGGCGGCTGGAGTATGGATACGATGACCGATGTCATCAAAGCGTTCCAAGCGAGTCACCCGAATATTGAAGTAAAAGCGGAGAATACGCCGTACAAACAATATTTCACCAAATTAGAAACGGCCGCTCAAGGCGGGACGATGCCAGACGTACTTTGGATGAATGGTCCTAATTTCGTCAAGTATGCAGGTAATGGCATGTTAAAGGATTTGACTGAGACGATCAAGACCGATCAGTTAGACCTCACCAAATATCCAACCTCGCTGGTTTCGCTCTATAGCCTAGGAGGCAAAAATTATGGGATTCCTAAAGACTTTGACACGATTGGCTTGTGGTACAACAAAAAGCTGTTCGATGATAAAGGAATTTCCTACCCGGATAGCACGTGGGATTGGAGCAAGCTGACGGAAGCGGCTAAGAAATTAACGGACCCTGCAAAAGGTACCTACGGATTCGCTGCTCCAATGATGAATCAGGAGGATTTCTACAATACGATTCTTCAAGCTGGCGGCTTTGTCATTTCTGATGACCATAAGAAATCAGGTTTTGATCAACCGGAAGCGATTGAAGGTTTGAAATTTTTGACCGATCTGATTCAAGTTCATAAAGTATCTCCGACATTAGCTCAGATGACGGAAACTGCACCAGCGGATATGTTCACCTCAGGCAAGCTCGCTATGTATTTTGACGGTTCTTGGGCAGCGTTTACTATCAATCAAAACGCCGATATGAAAAACAAGGCAGACGTAGCCGTGCTGCCAAAAGGGAAAAAGCAAGGTGTTGTCATTCACGGTTTGGGTCATGTGATATCCGCGAACTCCAAACATCCGAAAGAAGCATGGGAATTCGTTAAATTCCTTGGCTCCAAGGAAGCGGCTGAAATTGCTGCGAAACAAGGTGGAGCGATTCCGGCTTACAAGGGCAGCGAGACTTCTTGGTTAGCTACATTCCCGCAATATAAAGCAAAAGCTTTCATTGACATGGCAGAGTATGCGACACCTTACCCTGTGTCCAAAAATACTTCGGTTTGGAATACTTACGAAACAGAAATTTTGAAAAATGCATGGACGGGAGATAAACCTGTAGCCGATGCGGCCAAAGAGCTCGGAGCTAAGATGAACCAAGCATTAGCAGCAGAAAAATAAGGTTACGGGGATCCGTTTCGGAAAGCAACGTGCCCAAACGGATCTCCTTCCCCAATTCCACTCATAGGAGAGTGAGTAAACATGCGATTCAGCTCGAAGCGTTTATCCGATTGGAAGTGGGCATATATCATGATTATGCCACTAATGCTTGGCTTGCTGGTGTTTTATATTTGGCCTGTGTTCCAAACCTTTTATTTTTCCTTTACGGAATGGGGGGCTTTTGGGAAATACACCTGGACTGGCTTAGCGAATTACAAGATGCTGTTTACGGATAAAGAGCTGCTTCAAGCTATCCGGAATACAAGTATTTATATCGTTCTAGCTGTGCCGATCGGGATCATCCTGTCCATCCTGCTGGCTGTTCTGCTAAATCAGCAGGTCAAAGGGTTGTCCATATACCGTACAATGTATTTTCTTCCGGTCGTAACCATGCCAGCCGCGATCGCAATGGTCTGGAAATGGCTGTACAACTCTGATTTCGGTTTGATCAATTACTTACTTGGTTTATTGTCAATTCCTGGGCCTCACTGGTTGACGGATAATCGCACAGCGTTGTTATCGATTATTATTGTTGCCATTTGGTGTTCCATTGGCAGCCACATGATTATATTTCTGTCCGGACTCCAAGGTATCTCATCTTCCTACTATGAAGCCGCATCCATTGACGGTGCGGGGCCTGTAACTAAATTTATGCGTATTACGATACCTCTCTTGACGCCAACCATATTTTTCGTACTGGTTACTTCACTGATTGGCGCCTTTCAGGTATTCGACTTCATATATATGATGGTAGGCGATATCGTCATGGAATCTACGCAGTCGATTGTGTTCTTATATTATAAATACGGCTTCTTGAAAAATAACAAGGGCTACGCGTCCTCAATCGCTGTCCTGCTGTTTACTATTATTATGATCATTACGTATATTCAAATGAAAATTCAGAAGAAATGGGTTCACTACGAATGAGGAGGGCGGCTGCATGAACACCAGAATCCATCAACGAAAATCGGTTCAGACCGGGTTCATTCATCTTATTCTTATCCTAGGTGCTGTCATCATGGTAACTCCATTCATCTGGATGTTTCTTACATCGGTGAAAACGTTAGGAGAGTCAACTGTGATACCTCCGGTTCTTCTTCCTAAAACGTTTCAATGGAGCAATTATACGAAGGTATTTTTGAACTTGCCATTTTTCACTTTTTACTGGAATACATTTATTTCAACGGTGATAAAAGTAATCGGTCAATTAATCATTTGCTCGCTAGCTGCTTATGCTTTTGCCCGAATCAGCTTTCCGGGGCGTCATTTCTTTTTCATTCTGATGCTGTCCGTACTTATGGTGCCGGGTCAAGTATTCCTCATTCCGCAGTATATGATTATGAAAGACTTAGGGTGGCTCAATTCGCTTACAGCACTCATTGTTCCAGGCTTATTCAGCGCTTTCGGCACATTTCTGCTGCGCCAATTTTTCATGACATTGCCGCACGAACTGGAAGAAGCCGCGAAGCTTGATGGTTGCAATCAATTTCGTATTTATTGGCAGATCATGCTGCCTTTGGCAAAATCGGGGATGATCGCTCTTACTATTTTCACCATGCTGTGGTCGTGGAACGATCTGATGTGGCCGCTTATCGTCAACAGCTCACCAGACAAAATGGTGCTGTCAGCCGGTATTGCGTTCCTCCAAGGCGAGCATAAAACGAATTATACGATTATTATGGCAGGCTCTATGATGGCCATTTTGCCTATGATTATTATCTTCTTTATTTTCCAACGCTCATTTATTCAAGGGATTGCTTTTACAGGCAGTAAGTCCTAACAGACATCATAAGGAGAGAGACCAACTATGCAAAAAGTTACAGCCATTCTGTTGGGAGCCGGCAGTCGCGGTGCCCATGCTTATGCGCCTTATGCGCTTAATTATCCTCACGAGCTTGATATTATCGCGGTAGCGGAACCGGATGAGGATAGGAGGGCAGCTTTCGTTGCTGCTCACCGAATTCCACAGGAGCATGCCCATGCGGATTGGGAAGAGCTTTTGGCGCAGCCGAAGCTGGCGGATATTGCCATCATTTGTACGCAGGATCAAATGCATTATGAGCCGACGCTTAAGGCGCTTGAGCTTGGATATCATGTTCTTCTCGAAAAGCCGATGTCCCCAAGTCCAGAGGAATGCGTCGAAATGGAGCTTATGGCTAAAAAGCATAATCGCTTGCTGACGATATGCCATGTACTGCGTTATACGGCGTTCTGGACGGCGATGAAACGTGTCATCGATGAAGGGAAGATTGGACAAATTGTCTCCATTCAACTCAATGAGAATGTCGGCAATATGCATATGGCGCACAGCTTTGTACGCGGCAACTGGAATAACTCGGACCTATCCAGTCCGATGATCTTGGCCAAATCGTGCCACGATATGGATATTTTATCGTATATCATGGGGGAGCCTTGCGAGCGTGTTAGTTCATTCGGCTCACTAATGCATTTTAATGAGGAGAACGCACCAGAAGGCTCACCTGCACGTTGTCTTGACGGCTGTCCAGCAGAAGCCACCTGTCAATACTATGCGCCCAAATATTATTTGGGCTCCGGCCGAGGCTGGGCAGCAAAATTCACAACAGATACTAGCTTAGAGGGCATACTTGAGGCGCTGCGCACAACGCCATACGGCAAATGCGTGTACCGCAGCGATAACAATGTCGTTGACCACCAGGTAGTGAATATGGAATTTGCCAGCGGGGCTACCGCGATGTTCAGCATGTGCGGGTTTACGCGGGATAATACGCGCATTGTGCAAGTCATGGGAACGAAGGGTGAAATCAGAGGAAACATGGAAGAGCATACATTCACTGTGCATGATTTTGTGACGAATGAGCAGAATGCGATTCATGTCCATGCATCCGAAGAAGGACACAGCGGCGGCGATGTGGGCATCGTGCGCAGTTTTCTTCGCGAGGTTCGTACGTATGCAGGGGGAGAAAGTGAATCTTCCGCGGCTGCTTCTGTGCGAAGCCATCTGATGGCGTTTGCTGCTGAGGAATCGCGTTTGAACGGCGGAAAGCCGATTGAAATCGAGCAATTTTACAAGACACTAGTCAAAGTATAATGTGAAAATAACGCAAGCGGCCTTGGTATTCGGCAGCTTGCGTTATTTTATAGATATAGGTGGACCGTAGCTCATAAAAATTAAGAAGGCGGATAGTAAATTAAGGTTTTATATACGGCTTTAGCATCAGATGTATTCGTATACGTATGTGGACGATCTGCTGAGAAGTGAATGGCATCGCCAGCTTTGAGCGTATAGCTTTCCTGGGAAATGGTTAGATCCAGACTTCCCTCTACCATGAGAATGTATTCTTCAACACCCTCATTATGAGGTTCGGACGCATGGCTGCAGTCGCGATCCATTTCGACCGTATAAATTTCAAAGCTCTTTTGAGGGTGAAAAGGGAAGAGCGGGAACGCGCGATACTGTCCATCTTCCTCTTCAAAGGGAGAAAGCCCGGCTGCGCGGACAACCGTAATCTTCGGTTCAGTATCTTCGATTAGACTTGTAAACGAAATTTGTAAGCCGCTCACAATTTTCCAAAGTACGGAAATCGTCGGATTCGAATCTCCTCGTTCAATTTGCCCCAACATCGCTTTGCTGACTCCAGTCAGATCAGCGACTTGATCTAAGCTTAATCCTCTTGTTTTGCGAATGTTTAACAGTTTTCGACCCACCATTTTATGAATCGGTTCGTTCATTTCAGGTCCCCCAATATTTATTTTCCGTTTAGTGAAAATGCCTATTTACAATATAACATACATTTGTATAATATGGTATATAGATGATAAAACGCACGTTTGTGCATTATATTAAACTTTACTTGGGGGAACGATGATGGGCGCTACCATGATTGGATTGGTCAAAGAGCACAGGGGACCTGGTGCCATTTTGAAAGAAGTGCCTATTCCGACTTGCGGAGCCGATGAGGTTCTTGTCCGCATTAAAGCAACTTCAATTTGCGGAACAGACTTACATATTTACAATTGGGATGCTTGGGCAGACAAAACCGTCGTAACGCCGAACGTCTTTGGTCATGAATTCGCAGGCATTGTTATGGAAGTCGGAGAACGGGTCATGGGTGTTGCAATCGGTGATTATGTTTCTGCGGAGGGCCACATGGTTTGCGGTAGCTGTAAAGCATGCCGGACGGGAAATGCGCATGTTTGCCCGAATACCAAAAGCTTCGGGATTACAGCACCTGGCTGCTTTGCCGAATATGCCGTTGTGAAGGCAACCAACATCATTCATAATGCTGCTGACCTGCCGTATGAAATCGCTTGCTTGCAGGATCCGCTTGGTAACGCAGTGCAAACGGTACTGTCAGGCGACATTGTAGGAAAGTCGGTTGCCATTATTGGTGTGGGCCCGATTGGCTTATTGGCCATTCAAGTAGCTAAAGCTTGCGGAGCAGGAGCTATATATGCCGCGGACATTAACCCTAACCGCTTGGAGCTCGCTCTGCAAATGGGCGCGGATTATACGATTAACGCCATGGAAACGCGTATATCCAAGGCTCTCCGAGAAATGACTGATGGAGAAGGCGTTGATGTTGTTCTTGAAATGTCCGGAAATCCTCAAGCCATCGTAGACGGCTTTGAAGCTGCGGCTAACGCGGGCAGAGTGTCTTTGCTCGGTATTCCAACCAAAGAGGTGAGCCTTGACCTTACGAATCAAATTATTTTTAAAGGGCTGCGCGTTGAAGGGATTACTGGACGAAAGATGTACCAAACCTGGTATCAAATGAAGGGATTACTGAACCAGAAGCGAATTGATCTGGCATCGGTTATTACACATAGATTCACACTAGATCAGTATGAGGAAGCGTTCCGGTTAATGGATCAAGGTCAATGCGGCAAAATTGTATTTACACATTAGGGTAAAACTCCAAAGCGGATGCTTACGAAGTAAGTTTTGCTCCGCAAAACTCTTAGGAGGTTCACATGAACTATTTGAACGATTTGGCAGCGGATATCGAAGCGTGGAAGCGAGAAGGAAGATACCGCTCGATTAAAGTATGGGAGAGCGGTTCCGACTCCTGGATGTACCTAAATGGTAAGAAAGTTCTTCAAATGTCTTCCAATAACTATTTGGGGTTGACTCATCATCCGAAGCTCAAGGAAGCTGCGATCGCAGCTATCGAGAAGTATGGGGTTGGCAGCGGTTCGGTGCGAACGATTACGGGAACTCTCGATATTCACGATGAACTGGAGATCGAGCTTGCCAAGTTTAAAGGGACTGAAGCGGCCCTTGTGTTTCAATCCGGTTTTACAACGAACCAAGGCGCATTGTCAGCGGTGCTTGGACCCGATGATGTGGTGATTAGCGATGAGCTGAATCACGCGAGTATCATTGATGGCATTCGCTTAACGAAAGCGAGCCGCAAAATTTTCGCCCACAAGGACATGAATCAACTTGAAGCCATTTTGAAAGAAACGCAAAAGCATCGTAAACGCGTCGTTGTGACGGATGGCGTTTTCAGTATGGATGGCGATATCGCGCCGCTGCCCGACATAGTACAATTAGCAGAAGCCTACGACGCTATTGTGTATGTGGATGATGCCCACGCGAGCGGAGTCCTTGGCACCAACGGTAAAGGTTCGACGGACCATTTCGGTCTTCATGGAAGAGTGCATATTCAAATAGGCACTTTATCTAAAGCAATCGGAGCCGTTGGTGGCTATGTTGCCGGTGCCCAGCTCTTGAAAGAGCATTTGATTCATACGGCAAGGCCGTTTCTGTTCAGTACCTCGCAAACGCCAGCGGTTGCAGCAACATGCTTGGCCGCTATTCAAGTACTTAAGGAAAGCTCGGATTTAGTAACAAAGCTCTGGGATAACGCTAATGGATTCCGAGCAGCTCTACAACGGTTAGGCTTTGATACCGGCGCTAGTGAGACACCTATCATACCGATTATCATAGGCGATCCCACGCAAACAATGCGCTTTTCGGATCGTTTGCTGGAAGAAGGCGTATTCGCCCAAGGAATCATCTATCCAACGGTCGCCATGGATAAAGGCCGCGTGCGGCTTATTGTAACGGCTCAGCATACAAAGGAAGACATATCTTTTGCCTTAGATAGAATGCAGAAGGTCGGTCAGGAGTTCGGACTGATCTAGTAAAAAGTAAAAGTGCTGCCAACCTCTGAATAAGGGTGGCGGCACTTTTTTGTGCTTTCGGAACCATACCATTTGGATATGTCCGACTCTTAATCTCTCACATAGGATATATCATCCTATTTTTATAGGAGGTGAGAGAAATGAAAGTGAACTATTATACGTTAACTTTGGGTTTATTAGGAGCAGCCAAGCTGATATTGAACGCTTACGGACTAGATATTATTCAAGACGATGAGATGAATGCGATTGCTAATGGCGTAGCAGCTGTCTTATCTATAATCGGGGTTTACACCAACCATCAAAAACCAGTCTAAATACGGATGCTTAGGGCGATGACATGGATGGAAAATTGGCGGCTTATTCCAAATGGGATAAGCTTTTTATTTTTCATGACAAGGTTTAATCATGAACTACGCCGCGGTAGGGGAATACTAACGGGGCAATCACCATTCTACTCAACAGGAGAGGTTTATCGTGATGCTACGTATTGCTGTGATTGTTTCAATCCTCTTTTTGGCCTCCGGCTGCTTGCATAGCTTCACAAAACCTAACGAGATAAATTCAAAAGCATATCAGACCTTGCCACCTATCAAGCCATCACTACCCATCTCATCTAGAGAAAAAGAGTCGGTAGTAACCAAAGTCACTTTAGGAGCAATCGGTGATATTTTGATTCACGATCGCGTCTACGCCGATGCAGAGCAAAGAGATGGAACTTACAACTTTAAAAAAATGTTTGCAGAAATTCAACGGATGTTACAAGTTCCCGATATTCTTGTTGCTAATCAAGAAACAATGATTGGAGGCAAGGAGCTGAGGCTCTCCACCTATCCTTCATTCAACAGCCCGCATGAAGTTGGAGATGCATTGAAAGATGCAGGAGTGGATCTTGTAACTATTGCTAATAATCATTCCCTTGATAGAGGAGTGAAGGTTATTCAAAGTGCTCTTACTTACTGGGACACACTTGGAATCCCTTACACAGGGGCTTTCAAATCACAAATTGATCATGACAGGATTAGGACGATAACCAAGAATGATATTACATTTTCGTTTTTGAGTTACACCTACGGTACCAACGGAATTCCACTTCCCAAAGGAAAGTCTTATTTGGTAAATATCATTAACGAGACCCAAATACATAATGATGTGGAACAGGCCAAACCAATATCCGATGTCGTTGTGGTTGCTGTACATTGGGGTAACGAATATGAACGGTTCCCGAATAAAGCTCAAATTGGTCTCGCCCAAAAACTAGCGGATCTTGGTGTTCATATTGTTATCGGTAATCACCCTCATGTTCTACAACCTCCAGCATGGGTAAGAGGAAAAAACGGAAATGAAACCTTAGTACTTTATTCACTCGGAAATTTTCTATCTGGTCAGAGCGAGTTATATACAAAAGTTGGAGGGATGGCATCCATAGAAGTTATCAAAACCAAAATGTTAGATAAATCCACAATTAAATTAAGCAAGCCGAGCTTTCTTCCAACTTACAACTATGATCTTAATTGGCAGCAATTCAAGATTATTTCAATGGACCGCTTAACCAATGAACAACTAAATAAGGCTAGGTCTCACTATGAAAAAACAAAAAGTCATATGAGCACTTCTATACAAGATTTGAACATCATTACATCCAATTAAACAAATTATGAGATTTGACTTTTGATAATTACGGCATAATTCGTTACTTGTAGGTAAATAATTAAACAAGATGCTAAGGAAAGGAGCAATGAACATGGGTGACAACGGTCCAATCAAACCAAACGGGTCTCAACATGCCGAGAAATCAAATGATCCGGAAAAACAAGGAAGATCCGCAGCCAAGAAAAAATCAAAGTAATTGGTGGAACATTGTTAAATAAAGCTAGATTGGCAAGGTTTTATAATATGATTATTGTTAATTTCAATCACGGCTGCCGGAGCAGGCGTGATTATTTACGTTAACCCCTAATAAGTACAATAATAAATTAATTATAGCCGCTTGACATAAGTAAGTAAATTACTGTATCATACGAACATAAAGTTTATGACTTCAAAAAAGTTAGTAAAGAAAGGAGGACACAAAAGTGAAAAATAATTATCATATTGGCGCATTAATAATAAGAGTGCTGTTAGGAATTACCTTCTTTGCTCATGGGGTCGCTAAGTATCAAGGAGGTATTGGCAATATAGCAGGTTGGTTTGACAGTATTGGTATTCCAGGCTTTATGGCCTATGTCGTTGCAACGATCGAACTGATAGGGGGCCTTGCACTCATTCTGGGATTCGGCACACGTATTGTATCCGCACTAATGGTTATCATCCTTCTAGTCGCTACTTTTAAAGTAAAATTAGCCGTCGGATTCTTCGGAAATGGTCAAATGGCTGGATACGAGCTGGATCTTTCAATGATTGGTGCCGCTATTTATCTTCTCTTAAATGGCAGTTATGTAATCTCAATTGATTCTTTATTCAAAAAGGGTCAAAAACCAACACAGTTTGTGTAATGATTCTCTGGTATCAGAGGTTCATTCTTGTAAATAAAATAATGGTGGTGTTTTAGATATGGGTTTTCTTGATAAAATTTTTGGAAATACGACGAAAACGGAGCGAATAGACATGGCGAATGTAAAACTTGCAGTCATTTACTACAGTTCAACAGGAACTAACCTTCAACTTGCCAATTGGGCAGCTGATGGCGGGAGAGAAGCAGGTGCGGAAGTTAGAGTCTTAAAGATTCCTGAACTTGCTCCACAATCAGCTATTGATTCTAATCCAGTTTGGAAGGCTCACGTTGAAGCAACTAAGCATATCCCAACTGTCACTTTAGACGATTTAGATTGGGCAGATGCCATTATTTTCAGCATCCCGACACGATTTGGCAATATGCCTGGTCAAGTCAAACAATTCTTGGATACAACAGGCGGTCTTTGGTTCCAAGGGAAACTGGCTAATAAAGTTGTAAGTGCAATGACATCGGCTCAAAATTCGCATGGTGGACAAGAACAAACCATTCTATCTTTATACACAACTATGTATCACTGGGGTGCAATTGTTGCAGCGCCTGGTTATACAGATCCTGTCATTTTCTCTTCCGGCGGTAATCCTTACGGTACGAGTGTGACTGTTGATCAATCCGGCAAAATGGTTGAAGATGTAGAGAAAACGGTACTGCATCAAGCGAAGCGTACGGTAACTGTAGCTCGTGCGATTAAAGCAGGCTTAACTAGTTAATTACGGAATATAAGAAGTGACAGCTAGTCAGATATTGACTGCTGTCACTTTTTTTATTTGTATTAGGAGATGTTAGATCGAACATTGGATTGGTTAATGGTATACTGTGCTTGTTAAAACCTACCATTTCACAAGGAAGGATACAACCAATGTCTTCTGCTATGCTTGATAAAGTCCCGCATATTGTATCGTGCTTCCCTAGCTTGTCCGATATTTCCTTACAGGACTGGAGCGATGAGGGAATTATAATGTTAAATTTACAGCCTAGCTTTGTATTTGAAGAGGGCCAGTTCTTGGAGCATGCCGTTTTAATTCTGGAAGGAACCGTAAGAATGTATAAGATAAGCGGCAGCGGAAGAGAAATTACCTTGTATCGAGTCAATGGCGGGGAATGCTGTCCCCTCATGATGTCCAGCATTCTCGGCGAGACCGAATATGAAGCTTCTGCCTGTATCGAGAAGCTTTGCACAGTAGTTGCTATTCCAGTTGACGTATTTAAAGACTGGATGGACCGTTACAAAAGCTTTCGACAGTTTATTTTTAAAATGTTCGCCAAACGAATTATCATTATGTCCAACTTACTGGATAGCATCAACTTCAAATCAATCCGCGGCCGAATAGCGGAATATCTGGTTGAAATGACCGAGGATGGACGAGATAACCTTACCATTACGCATGATACCTTATCCATAGAGCTGGGAACGGCACGCGAAGTAATCAGCCGAACGCTGAAGTCGCTCGAGAAAGAAGGGCTGCTGCAATTATCAAGAGGCCAAATTTCTCATATATTGCGCCAAGATTTGAAAAAATATATAGAACTATAATTGAAGCTCTTTTTACCTCCAAACGTTCATTTTATTGCTATGTGACAAAGTTACGGTTCTATCTAAACGCTTCTGTTATGATCGTAATCAGAAACACAATAAAACAAACCTATACAATATGGAGGTAATAGATTATGAAAAATGTGGGCGGAACTGATCGTGTAATTCGTATTATTCTAGGTGTAGCGTTACTGTCGTTGTTCTACTTCTTTCCTGGTTACTGGAAATTATCAGGATTGATCTCACTTCCGTTCCTTATTACAGGGATAGCGCAAAAATGTGCGATTAATCAAATGCTTGGCCGTAATACTTGCAAAATTCGTTAAGCTATGAAGAGGCTATCCATCAGGACAAAGAAAGTCCAAGTAGAGAGCACGAAAGTAACCGCGAGTATTACCATTGGTAAATGAATTGAATGAGCAGATCGATTACAAATAAGCAGGATTCGCTGTTAGCGATCCTGCTTATTTTTTTTGTCTGAAAATAAATTTAAATTATCGCTTGCCTTAAAGTTAACTTTAAGGTGTAAGATTGCTTTCGAGAGGAGGAGGCAAAACGAAATGAAAACAATCGATCACATTTATATCAACGGCAAATTTGTGAAGCCAAGGGGTAATGAAGTACACAACCTTATTAATCCTACGACAAAAGAAATCATTGGCCAAGTAACTTTGGGTAATGTTAAAGATACGCAAGATGCAATAGCAGCAGCTAAAGAAGCTTTCAAGACCTTCTCCAAAACGACTGTCGAAGAGCGCGGTCAGATGCTGCAGCGGCTGCATGATGTCATCATGGCAAATTCAGATGCCCTTGTACTAGCAGCTGTTGAAGAATACGGCGCTCCTATAGGCGCAACTACGGCGCGGTTGCATTTTGCAGCTAAAAATTTTCTCTACAACAAAGAAGTAATGGAAGAATATGAATTTGTTAAATATATCGGTAAAGCCAAAGTGGTTCTTGAGCCGCTGGGAGTCATTGGCCTAATTACCCCTTGGAATGCCAATTACACGCATATCTCGACGAAGTTAGCTCCTGCCATCGCTGCAGGTTGTACGGTTGTAATTAAGGCCAGTGAGCTAAGCACAATTCAAACACAATTGCTAACTGAATGTTTCCATGAAGCAGGCATTCCAGCTGGCGTTATCAATTTCGTAAACGGGAGAGGCGATGTTGTGGGTTCCGAATTAACTCGTCACCCTGATGTTGCAATGATTTCATTCACAGGTTCTACCCAAGTAGGGAAAATTATTGCTAGAGATGCAACCGAGACGATGACGAGATTAACGCTGGAACTCGGAGGAAAGTCCCCAAGCATTATTCTTGATGATGCTGATTTTAGCAAAGCTATCCCTTTAGCTGTCATGACAGGATTCAGTAATAGTGGTCAGGCTTGTCATGCGGGAACACGATTGATTGTTCCGGAAGGACGTTTGGAAGAAGTCAAAAATCTTGTAAAGAAAACGGTTGAGTCGATTAAGGTTGGCAACCCATTGGAAAATGGGACATTCATCGGTCCTATGGTTAGTCAAAAGCAATATGACACGGTTCAGCGATACATTAAACTCGGCATTGAAGAAGGTGCGGAACTAGTTATCGGTGGTGAGGGGAATCCGGAAGGGTTGGAACATGGTTATTTTGTAAAACCTACTGTTTTTGCAAATGTGACCATGGATATGTCTATTGCCAAAGAAGAAATATTTGGCCCCGTTTTGTCTATTTTAACCTTTAAAACCGAAGAAGAAGCTGTAGACATCGCTAATAATACCATTTACGGGTTGTCCGCATATATCAGCACTTCCAATCTTGAGAAAGCTAATCATATTGCCTCTCAAATTGTTTCGGGCAGGGTTTTGATTAACGGCTTACATGATGAGCCCAAAGCTCCATTTGGCGGCTTTAAACAATCCGGGATCGGCAGGGAATTTGGAGCCTATGGATTGGAAGCCTATGTGGAACCGAAAACAATATTAGGTTACGATACCCCAGAAATTTAAGGTAAAACTAATCGACAAGGGATCTTACTTATCCAAGCATCTAGATGGGAAGGTGTAAATAATGGGCTATTCGATTAAAGAAGCTTCTGAACGTCTCGGGCTACCCTCGCATACCATCCGATTTTATGAGAAAGAAGGATTACTTCCTTTTATTCAAAGAGATCAACATGGGTACCGAATTTTTGAGCAAAAAGATTTAGACTGGATATACTTAATGACCTGTTTCCGCACGACAGGAATGACGGTTACAGCTTTAAAGCGAATCGTTGATCTTGCCATTCAAGGTGATTCAACCCTACGGGAAAGAAAAGAGATATTAGAAAATCACAAGCTAGAGCTTCAAAAGAGACAATTGGAGTTGGATAAAGCTTTTGAAGCTGTGAACCATAAATTAACCATTTACGATATGCGATGCGGGCTTTATGAATAACTGAAAATGCTATTAGGAATAGTAAGAGTGAAAGAAAAAGGAGGCTAACTAAAATGGCAAATGTCTTGTATATTACAGCTGACTCTCATGATCATCAAAACTCATACAGCTTAGCTGTTGGAAAAGAATTTATTGAAGCGTACCGCGAAGCTAATCACAATGATGAAGTTCAGCATCTTGATCTATATCAAATAAAAATTCCTCATATTGACGCAGATGTGTTTAGCGGATAGGGAAAATTAAGTTCAGGCACTACTTTTGATCAGTTAAGCACGGAAGAAAAAGCAAAAGTAAGCCGTCTCGGCGAACTGGTGACCAATTTGTAGCGGCAGATAAGTATACCATTTGTGAATCCAATGTGGAATTTTTCATTCCCACCTATTATGAAAGCATACATTGACTCCATCTGAGTTGCAGGAAAAACCTTTAAATATGTTCCGGGAACAGGACCTGTTGGCTTACTTGGAGATAAAAAAGCTTTGCATATTCAAGCAAGCGGCAGTGTCTATACGCAAGGTGGACCTTTGGCAGACTTTGAGATGAAGGCATGACTGCAACCCCGGATCAAGCACCAGCTATTAAAGAAAAAGCAATGCAACAAGCAGGCGAATTAGCCAAAAGTTATTAATAGTAATAATACCCTCTTTAATTAAGCAACCGTCCTTCAAGGTTGCCTTTTTTGTTGCGTAGACAAAGCAATAAAGAATGCAATGGAAGTATTTTGGCAAAAAAGGATACAAAGGAAGTTCGATGCGAGATCATGTCGACGCGTTAGGACTTCGATCGGCTAAGATATAAGTAAACGAATCCCTACAATTCAAGGGTAAAAATTTAATGCATGTCGGCTCAAAGGCTAGACTGAAAAGACTTTGAAGAGGGTAGAAACCGTTTCATTTCCTTACGGGAAGAAGCGGTTTTTTGTTTGGCAAAATTGAAAGATTGTCAGATATCTAAAGTTTGGCATCAAATCCGCAGGCTTCGACGGGAAACATACTCGAAATATTACGATTAAGGGGAATCTCATTAAGAATTCGGCGATCGGTATTTGATTTTGAATAACCTTGAAAGCCGATCTTTGAAGCAAGTTCTTAATCCCTGCCTGGTCTGCAGGTAATATGCTCCTGTCGATTGCATGTTGTTAGTAGTCTTGTAATCTATTATTTGTAATAGTATACGGTGTAAGTGATATAATAGTCTTGTTGATTTACATATTCTGGTGTGTAGAAGGAGAGACATTGAATGAGTGCTATTCGATCCCTACCAAGAAGTCAGCCTGAGCGTCAAGGTATCGCGTCTTCCTCGATTACGAGATTTCTAAAAGAAGTTCAAGACCGCAGTCTAGAGCTTCACAGCTTCATGCTCGTCCGACACGGGCATGTTGTTTCGGAAGGATGGTGGACACCTTATTTGCCTGAACGTCCTCATATGCTGTTTTCTTTAACTAAAAGCTTTACTTCTACAGCCATCGGATTGTTAGTGGGAGAAGGGCGAGTCTCGCTCGATGACCGGGTTGTTTCCTTTTTCCCTGAGGATATGCCGCCAGAAGTTACACCAAATCTAGCTGCGATGACCATCCGACATTTACTGATGATGGGTACAGGTCATGCGGAAGATACGACCGGAAAGATGCAGTCAACCGATAACTGGGTCAACAATTTCTTGAAGCTTCCCGTAGAACATGAGCCAGGTACGCATTTCGTGTATAACAGTGGGGCCACGTATATGCTTTCGGCCATCTTGCAGAAGGTAACCGAACAAACGTTACTTGAATATCTGCAGCCTCGACTGTTGGAACCGCTGGACATTCAAGGTGCCACTTCAGAAAGCTGCCCCCGAGGCATCCACATTGGTGGCTGGGGTATGAAGATCAAAACCGAAGATATTGCCAAGTTTGGACAGCTATATCTACAAAAAGGTCAATGGGATGGGAACCAGCTCATTCCTGAGATTTGGGTAGAAGAAGCGACATCGAAGCAAATTTCCAATGACTCCAGTACCAAGAATGATTGGTCTCAAGGGTATGGGTATCAATTCTGGAGATGCCGTCACGGCGCTTATCGAGGCGACGGAGCTTTCGGGCAGTTCTGCATTGTTCTCCCGGAGCAGAATGCCGTCATCGCGATAACGTCCGGAGTGAATGACATGCAGGACGTTCTTGATACGATTTGGGAGCATCTGCTGCCTGCCATGCAATCTGAAGAGCTGCCTGTGGACAAGGAAGCATCCGAGTCGCTAACCCAAGTGCTGCATGGACTGAGCTTGGAACCGCCACGAGTTCTTTCAAGCTCGACGCTGGAGACCGGCCTATCGGGAATCGAGTTCGAGTTAGAAGAAAATGAGGAACAAATTCATACATTTTCTATTGATTTTACAGAGGAATCCGCCAACGTTACGATTCAAAATAACACCGGAATACATACGGTTTACTTTGGTAGAAACGAATGGTGTGAGGGAACATATACGCTGCATATGAGACAGAAAAATGTGGCAGTCGGCTCAGCAACATGGCAGGATTCGAATAAACTCTTGTTAACGTTAAGATACGTGGAAGCGCCATTTTGCGTGAGTTTAATATGTACGTTCTATGATGGAAGCATACAACTTCAATTTCGACAGAACGTTTCGTTCGGCAAAGAGGAACCTAAGTCGATTCTAGGAAAAGTTAGATAAACGATTGTTGAATAATAAAAAGGTCGGTCTGCCGCAGCAGATCGACCTTATTCTATTTACTTAAGTCAACTGATGATACCGATTTCGATAGTCTCGGGGAGAGCAGCCGGCGTGGGCTCTGAATTGCTTATTAAATGAGCTCAATGACTGAAAACCGCTTCTTTCAGCGATCTGATGATTGAATTCTCTGATATGCGTAGTAAATCCATGGCCGACTGAACGCGCAACTGATTCACAAAATCATGTGGCGACAAGCCCGTTAGTGCACGAAACTCGCGATAATAGAACGAACGCCCGACACCCGCCCGACGGGCAAGTTCGTCGCCGTCTATTGCATCCAAGTAATGGTTAAGGACATACCCAACGGATTCCGCTATCGTGTTCGTTCCTCTCGGCGCAGCTTGCTTCATTTGATCGTTAAAGAACCCGTCCACTTGTAACAAAATATCTATCAAGTACATGTACTGACGCGTCACCCATGACGTTTGCCCTTGCTCCTGTGCTTCCGCTGCGGAACGCGCAGCTTTCGCAATTGCCTTGGCGTAAGTCGTATCCCCCGGAATGAGTGGGGACATGCCTCGCCCAGTATAAAACGGTATTAGCAGCCGGCTGCCATCGGGAAGCTTCAATACTGGTGACGGTGTAAAAAGCACAAGGATGGCTTCGAATGATTTATCTGGATGCGCATAGCTCCAGTGCGGCTCGAAAGGTCGACACAGAAACACGTCTCCCGGTCGACCGTGATAGATGCGATCGCCGAATCGGTACTCTAACTCATATTCGAGCAGCACGCCGATTTCCAAGCAATCATGGACATGCAGATCGTGTTCCTCATCTGATCCCCAGACACGGCTAAAAGCAAAAGAGCGTGAAAGCCGCAGCTGTTCTACATACATCCTAATCCCCCCCCCCAAGTCATTATACCTTTTTCTGTTCGTGGACAAAATGACAAGTTTGTTGCGCATTTTGAAGAGAATCGCGATTTCGTGATGTGATACATTAGGGTCATATTCGAAATTGGAGGTAACCTTTATGCGATTGTACTTAATTGGAGCAGGTGTCATAGCACGTACGCATGCGGAGGCAGCGGCCAAGCTTCCACAAGCTGCCCGGCTTCGGGTAGCCGATCCGAATGCGGAAGCGCTAAAGTCATTTCTAAGCAGCTATCCAGAAAGCAGTACATTTGCGGATGCCGATCAAATGCTATCCTCCGAAACGCCGCTTGACGATGATATCGTGATCGTGGCTACGCCTCCATTTGCCCACTTGGAGGGGGCGCGTCTTGCGTTGAAATCAGGTCGGCATACGCTATGTGAGAAGCCGTTCGCAATGAACGATGAAGAGGCGGAAGAGATGCTTCTTTTGGCAGAAGCAGAAGGAAAGCTGCTTGGCTGCTGCAGTGTACGTTATAAGGGCATGCTGCATAACGAAGCGGTTAAGAATGTCATACGATCTGGCGCGCTTGGCAATATCTACCACGCAACATTCGTTAACAAATGGACGCGCAGCCGTGCAGGAGTCGAGTACCAACCAGCAAGTCGATGGTTTCTTGACAAAAGCAAGAGTGGCGGCGGCATTCTCATGGACTGGGGACCCTACGATTTCGCTACCCTAATCGATGTGCTGGATCCTGCTGAAATTGAGGTCAGCAGCGCTTGGATGGCGAAGCCCCAAACAGCCGCGGATCCTCAAGATGTCGTGTACGATGTTGAGCACCATGTGGGTGCGCAATTGACGTTTCGTTCTCGCTCGAATGCCCTTCCAATCGCTATTAATTACGAAAGAGGCACGTGCACGCACGGGAGCGAGCAGTTTATTGGCGAAATCGAAGGCACACTCGGCGCTTTGCGCTGGACGCCATTCGATTCGCGTCAACCGGTTTTTTTAAGGAAAGACCGTGATGGGTTGTTGTGGAAGAGATTGTAGATCCGGGGCCTCGCGGACCTTACACCGTCATGGATCACCCGCTAGTACATTTCTATAACCAAGTAAACGCCTTGCCAACACATGCGAACGAAGGTCGGAGAGCCGTCGATCATTTCCTATGTATTGGCGCCTTATATAAATGTGCTGATTCCGGAGAAAAGCAGTTTGTGACTGTAGCACCGGCAACAGAATTCAAGGGGGGCTTCTGAATGAATATTCGCGGCTATTCGAGCAACATGTATGGTTGGTTTGAACGATGGAAGTCAGATGGAAAGGAGCCAGTATGGGACGATCTGTACCGTGCGTGCGCTGAAGCGGGTCTTGACGCTGTCGAGACAGATGCAACGCCTGAGAAGCTGGCACTTGTCCGTGCTTACGGACTAACTGTTTCTGCCTCCTACCTCGGTCTTTCGCTTCATGGCGATTATGCAGACCTCGAAACGGAAGTTCTTCCTTACGCAGAACGGCTCGCAGCTGCAGGTGGTACTGATCTTCTCGTCAACGCTGACCCTTACGGCGGCTGGAAGAATCCGCTGCCAAAGCCGGAGGAACTTGTCCAGCGTCAAGGGGACAACTTGTCTCGTCTTGCTGACAAGCTAAGTCCATTTGGACTGCAGCTCTCCCTGCACAATCATGCGGCGGATCGGCATAATGCCGAGGCTGATTTGCGCTCTGTCATTCAGTTCGCTGACAAAGCTGTTGGCCTTTGCGTTGATACGGGCTGGGCGCATGTTGCAGGCTGTGATCCGGTTGCTTGGGTGCGCTCATATCCTGAACGCATCAAAGCATTTCACCTGCGCAATCAGCGTGGACGCGTTCCGGTGGAGGATGTGATCGAAGGGGAAATTGACATGCGTGCCTTAATAGAAGCGGCAGCCCATGTAAACTATGTCGGTTGGATAGCGCTCGAGCTATGGCATCCGCCGGAAACGAATCCTGTGCGCACGATGACTGAGGACGTGCAGCGGTCCATCGCTTTTTTACGGGACATAGTGGCGAAACTGTAGGGGAAATGGTATGAATTCTGTACAAGTTAAATCATCCAAAAAACCTTGAAGCCTAGAGCTTTAAGGTTTTTTGCCATTAAAATTCCGCCCTTAACTAATTAGGCCAATAAAACATACATTACACTATCAAATGACTATGGATCATTTATTATTTTAAATTCCCTTGCAACGAAATAAGATAGAAACTAGTAGAGGTGAAAATATGGCAGTTGTTAAAGCCAGAGAACAGGATGTTGCTCTTTTGGCAAGGCTGCTTCGTGCTGAAGCCGAAGGTGAAGGCGAACCGGGAATGATGATGGTTGCAGGCACATGCTTTTGAAGCTACCTACACGGATACTTTTATCAAAAACCGAGAGAACGGGAAAAACGGCTTGCTAAAAGGTCGATCGATGGAGAGAGACTTTGGCCTGCAAAATTCAGTCTGTGGTATTTCAGACCTCCAGGTGATTGCCCTCCTACATGGTATAATCAGCCTTTAGTAGGGCGTTATAAAAAGCATTGCTTCTATCAACCATTAGGAAAAGAGTGCGAAAATATTTATAATACGTATTAAAACAAATGTGAACTGATCGGAGCCGAAAGGCTCCTTTTTTTATTTCTTGACAGTTGGCATGATATGGAATAATAATGCTGAATGTCACCTAAAGTTACGCAAGCTTATAAAGAAGAAAAAAGGGCAGTAATAATTCTTGAGGGAGCGCTCCCATTGCTTTATTGAAAAAGGATTTCAAGCTACGACTATTGATGATATCGTACGTCATTTGGGGATGAGCTAAGGCGCTATTTACAGTTATTTTTCCAGTAAAGAAGAGATGTATATCCAAATGGCTGACGATAAAATGAATGCGATGGTGGAGAACTCCAGTGAACATTTCAAAAATATGCCAAGTGCGGCGGATCAAATCCGCTATATGTTTGACCGATTCCGTCAACAATCGCTTGACGAGCTGCGCAAATGGCTAGCCTTTCATTTGGAGTTTATGCTGTATGCAGCACGCCAACCGGAATTAACGGAACGATGGAACCAGTATGCGAGTAAGGCTTTATTGTTCATGCAGGAAATTATGGAGGGTGGCATAAAGACTGGCGAGTTCCGTTCCGATCTTGATATTGCGGCAGCTTCCCTTTTATTCTGGTCAGTTAGGGATGGCCTTACTCTGCAATTTATGCTTAGCGGTGAGGAAACCGACTATAAGTCCATGATTAATGAGATGGAAAAGAAGGTATTCCGCTATATCATAGGATAGCTCACTATGGAGGTAGAGGATTATGATTTTCAAAAAAATGAGCGAATTGTCGGCTGAAGACATGGTTTCGTTATGGAATAAGGGATTCGAAGGATATTTCATAAATAGTACACTGAGCTTGGACAAATTTCTTTCAAGAACTGTCAACGAAGGCCTCTCACTAGAGCATTCCTTAGTCATGTATGAAAATAGTGCCCCTATTGGCTTCGTGATGAATGGGTTCCGTGGCATAGAAGGAAAGAGAGTGGCCTGGAACGGGGGCACTGGCATTGCGCCTGAACAAAGGGGCAAAGGGATCGGAAAAATACTGATGAAAAGAAACCTCCAGTTGTATCGTGAACAAGGTGTGGATATCGCCTTACTGGAGGCACTCATTCAAAACAAAGCTGCGATAAAGCTCTATCAAAGTGTCGGCTATGGTATTACCGAGCAGCTAATCAGTTTACAACATACAGAGGCTTTGGACGCAAGTCTCCTGCAGTCAAACTCTCCTAGGCGATATGTTACGAAACGAGGACTGCTTGTTGAAGTCAAAGGACTGTCATTCTACAGACATTTGTCAGCGTGGCAAACACAATGGGCCAGTATGAAAGATGGGGAATGTATAATCGTCTCCGATGAAGGAGATGAGATAGTTGGCTACGCACTTTATAAACGTATTTTCGGAGAAGACGGTAACCTGGCAACCGTCGCTCTTTACCAATGTGAATCGATTCCGGGCCGGGTAGATGCAGAAGATATCCTCAGAGCAGCATTAAGTGTAGTATACGCACCTTTGTCTTCCTCTTGTAAGCGTATAACCATGAACATAAGAGATTCCAACAAGGAGCTCATTGGATTATTAGAGCGTTTAGGATTTACTACATTTGTGGAACAAGTACACATGATTCGTCAATTATAAGAACTTACGCGCCTAAATTTTTAATTCGATTGATTAAGCCTGTTATATCATTAATTGTAGTTAAGATTTGTGAATTTTGAAGTTTATCCAGTGCCAAATGACCATTCTCTACCACTTTATTTATCTCTTGTAATAATACTTCGTTTTTGTTAACCAATTGTTGATGAATATCCTTTGCAAATGAAGGTACACTTTTCAGATTAAATTGTTCTATTTCCTTTTTTAATTCGTTTAATTGATTTTCAAGTTCCTGTTTTGTTTCTGGGTTCGAAGCGGCATCTTTTATCATTTGCGGTGCTTGTTCTGCAAAATTACTCAATTTATTAATGTGTTGCGTAGCTTGATTTACATAGTCTATCGAGTTATTTGCTCCCTCTAATAGAGAACACGCACTCAACACCATAGTTGAAAGAATTAATAATAGTAACATCCATTTTTTCATGTTAGCATCTCTCCTTTATCTGTATTTTGCTGGCAGGAAATAATTTTTGTTATTGATTTATTACGTTATTTTAGAAAGAGGGTTTCAAATTCAGAAGGACTGCCAGATGGCAGTCTTTTTTCCATTCATGCGCGGATAGATGATTACGATCTCATTTTTAAATGAAGTTGTACTTAATTCAGAAAGTTCATAATAAGTATCGTATTAGAAAACTTTGTTAGTCATTCTAACTATCAAAGGGGGTGATCAAGGTGCTTGGTCGCAATCAAACTGGAAATAGCAAGCTCGTAAAACAATTGAACAGACAGGAGATCCTGCGTAAGCTTCGGGAAAATAAGCGGGTTTCCAGAGCAGATTTGGCGAAGCTAACGGAGCTAAGCCGTCCATGTGTATCTGCGCTGGTCGATGAAATGATGAAGGAAGGGCTAATCCATGAAGTTGGTGTAGGTGAGTCCAAGGGCGGAAGGAAGCCGATCCTGCTTGAATATAATTTTCAAGCTTATGGAGTAGTTGGGGCCATTTTTGAGGGCAGTACGCTGTATATGTCTATCGCTGATCTAAGTGGAGATTTGTTAGTTGATTACAACTTTCGCTTGCAGCAACCAACTAATGGAGCTATGGCCATTCGTTGTCTGGAATCGGGTCTACAGACTTTGCTTAGCAAGAGCGGGTTCGAGAAATCTCGCTTACTAGGTGTTGGCTTAGGTTTACCCGGAATTACACAGCGTCGCGATGGAACCGTGAGTTATGCGCCAAGCACAGGATGGATGGGTTTACCGGTGAAACAGGAGATCGAAGAGCGATTAGGTCTGCCTGTTGTGATTGATAATGACGTTAATTTGATGACATTAGGGGAGTTTCATAAGGGTGTCGGTAACGGAGTTAAGAATCAGATTTATATGTATGTAGGGACGGGAATCGGTGCGGGTATTATCCTAGATCGGCAATTTTATAGAGGCTCGCGTGAAGCATCCGGAGAGATCGGATATATGATGGTGGGTCAGGCAAAGAAGCTGAACCGGGGTGAATATGGCGTTTTTGAAAGGAATTACTCCGTCCCAGTCATCCAAGAGAAAGCCAGAAAAGTGCTGCCTTCCTTTGTAGAAGAGCTGGGTGTGATTAAACAACTAATTCGCCATACGGAAGATGGGCATATAGAGGCAGGGCGATTATTAAATGACATCTACAGACACTGGGCCTACGGAATCGCGAATATGGTCAGTATACTCGATCCAGATTTGTTGATTTTAAGCGGGGAGATGATTGACATCGAGGAAAGCGGTGTTGAGAAGATCCAAGGTATGCTGATGGAATGGGTTCCGTACGTACCCCAAATCAAGCTGGCGGCTTTAGGCTACAAAGCAGGCATCATCGGGGCGATTCACAGCGTCCTAGAAGCTTTCCCCGTAGTAAATTCCAACAAAATATACCTTTCGGGAGGTTATGTGAATGAGAACAAGTAAGGGGAATATATCCAGAATGCTCGTAGGCACTCTAGTCAGCATCATGATGGTTGTGATTACAGCTTGCGGAGGCTCCACGCCGAGTTCTGGAAATGCTAGTCAAGCACCCACGGTGAAGCCTTCTGACAAACCGGCAGCTACGGAGGCGCCTAAATCCGCAGAGAAGCAAAAGCTTGTTATTTATACGGCTAGAGATAAAAGTGTTGTCGATGAAATTATTCCAAAATTCAATGCGAAGCATCCGGAAGTTGAAGTCGAGGTATTAACGATGGGAGCGCAGCAGATTCTGGAACGTGTACGGGGAGAAAAGGCCAATCCTCAAGCTGATTTCTGGTGGGGTGGCACCCAATCTGGTCTGATGACTGCGGCGAACGAAGATCTCTTGGAAAGCTTCAAGCCAAGTTTCGCAGACAGCATACCAGCTTTGTACAAAGATGCTAAGGATCGTTGGTATGGTGAAATGCTGCTGCCCGAAGTGATCATGTACAATTCCAAAGCACTTAAGCAAGAAGACGCTCCTAAAGATTGGGACGCACTTCTTGATCCGAAATATAAAGGCAAAATCATTATTCGGGGCGTGCTTGCTTCGGGAACGATGAGAACGATATATTCCGCCATGATCTTCAAGGAAGGTGCCGCCGATCCTAAGAAAGGGTATGACTGGCTGAAGAAGCTGGATGCCAACACGAAGGAATATGCGCAGGATCCTACCAACCTTTACTTAAAATTAGCCCGTGAAGAAGGAACACTTTCGCTATGGAACTTGCAGGACATTATGATTCAGAAGCATTTGAAAAATCAGCCGTTTGATTTTATTTATCCAACGAGCGGGGCACCTATCCTAGTGGACGGCGTGGGTATGGTGAAAAATGCCAAGAACAAAGAAGCGGCGAAGAAATTTTATGAATTTCTTTTCGACTCGAAGCTTCGTGTAGAGCTGGCAGAGAAATTATTTCAGATCCCTACGCGTACGGATATCAGCAAAGATTCACTTCCAGCTTGGTTGAAAGGCATTGAATTGAAACCAATGAATATTGATTGGACGGTCATGGCTGAAAAAGAGAAAGATTGGATGCAGTATTGGGATGAGAGCATTAAAGGAAAAGGCGCGAAATAAGCGTAACATCCGTTCGGGTAGAGGTAGCACCTGATAGTTCCACTGCCCGAACTCAAAGTAAGGGAGGTACTGTACGTGATCGAAGTCGCTCTAGAACATGTAACCAAGCAATTTGGGAAAGTATCGGGCGTTCAGGATGTGCATATTCGGATTAAGCCCGGCGAATTCTTTACTTTCCTTGGTCCTAGCGGATGTGGAAAAACAACAACTTTGAGAATGATTGCCGGCTTTTACTATCCAACCTCTGGGCGTATCGTATTTGGCAATCAAGACGTAACGACAGTGCCGCCCCACAAACGCAATACGGGAATGGTGTTTCAGAACTATGCCTTATTTCCTCATCTGACGGTATTTGAGAATGTGGCCTTTGGTCTCCAAGTTAGAAAACGGCCCAAAGAAGAACGTCTCCAAAGAGTTGAGCGTGCGTTACAGCAAGTACATTTGCAGGGTTACGGAAATAGGCGAATTGACCAATTATCTGGCGGACAGCAGCAGCGTGTTGCGCTTGCCAGAGCACTTGTGATTGAACCGAATATTTTACTGCTAGATGAGCCTTTATCCAACTTAGATGCCAAGCTGAGAGAAGAAACACGCTTGGAGATTAAAAGGCTGCAGCTTGAATCTGGCATTACAACCATTTACGTGACGCATGATCAAGCTGAGGCCATGGCGATGTCGGATCGGATCATGGTCATGCAAGGCGGCGTTGTACAGCAGGTTGGAAGGCCGGAAGAAATTTACAACCGACCTATTAATCGTTTTGTCGCTTCCTTTATAGGCGAGTCTAATTTGTGGAACGGAACCGTGGAGCGAATAGAAGGAGATCTGGCCTATGTCAGAGTTTCACCCGATCTAGTTCTATGCGGGTTGGTGAATCATACAGCACCTAATTGTCATCTGGCAGTGGGCGCTCAAACCACTCTTTCTATTCGTCCTGAGGCGGTACGCGAGGCACATTCAGAATCTTCACAATCGGAGAACACATTCCTAGCGAAAGTTGTCATCGCTGAATTCACCGGGGTGAATGTCAATTATTTGACAGATGTAGCCGATAAGCCTTTGAAAGCGATGTTCGTCAATCAGGGACATCAAGTACGTCAGCGTGACGATACACTTGCGATGCATATACCAAAGGAAAGCATTTACTTTTTAGAATAGGCGGAGGATGAGAATATGACCTTCAAGAAACCAGTATCTCATCAACCTGTGACCAAACGGCCATCCATCACTTCTTCGCCTCATTTCGTATACGTATTAATTGCTCCCTTGTTTCTGATACTGCTGGCCTATGTTCTCTTCCCGCTGTATCAGACTTTTGTTCAGAGCATTCAAATGGAAGGTAATCTTACTTTAAAAAATTATGGACGGTTCTTCAGCTTGGAGCATACCGCCAATTTGGAAGCCCTCTGGACCAGTGTGTATATCTCCGTTCTAAGTGTAGTAACATGCGCGATAGTCGGAGTTACCATGGCTTTTCTATTGGAACGCTATGAGTTTCCTGGCCGCAAGGCCCTGACAGTTCTTGCCATGGTGCCCATGGCGCTGCCACCGCTAGTAGGCGTACTTTCATTCACTTTTCTATATGGAGAAAGCGGTATTATTCCGCGGACGCTCAAGCTTTGGTTTGAGATGGACCACGTGCCGTTCTCGCTAAAAGGTGTATGGGGTGTTCTCATGGTTCACACCTTTACGATGTACACCTATTTCTATATGACCGCTTCCGCTGCGATCAAGGGGCTCGATCCCTCACTGGAGGAAGCAGCTGCAAGTCTTGGAGCCGGACGTCTTTATATCTGGCGGAGAATCATATTACCCATGCTCACTCCAGCTATCGTGGCTTCGTCCTTGCTTGTCTTCATGATTGCCATGGCTTCTTATACGGCTCCTCTCATCTTCGGAATCGACAGAACGATGACGATGCAAATTTATTTATCCCGAACAAACGGGAATTTGGATATGGCAGCTACGCAATCTACCTTATTATCCATTGTTTCCATCCTGTTTCTCATCATTATGCGCTGGTATCAAGGCTTGCGAAATTACCAGAACTTGAGCAAAGGAGTTAGTGTCCATCGGACCGAGGTCAAGAGTGCATGGGGGAAATATACAGCTATGTTCCTCTCCACGATAGGCGTCGTCATTCTGCTCCTGCCTATTCTGGTATTGATTCTCATATCCTTTTCCACTGATGGTACATGGACGACACAAATACTACCGCCAGAATATACATTTAGTCATTATGTGGAATTGTTTACGGACAGCAAAACGTGGCGCCCTATTGCGAACAGCTTCAAAATGAGCTTTGTTGCAACGGTTGGCAATGTGATATTCGGTGTTGCTGCTGCTTATGCGATCGTTCGCCTTAAATTTAAAGGGAAGACATTGCTTGATGTATTTATTATGCTCCCTTGGGCATTACCAGGAACGGTTGTAGGGATTAATTTAATTACAGCTTTCAGTACACCGTCTGCCTATAGTTTTGGGCAAGTTCTTGTGGGGACGTTCTGGATTTTGCCATTAGCCTACTTTGTGCGTCATTTACCACTTGTGTTCCGTTCAACGTCGGCTACGCTTATGCAGATGGATCCTTCGATCGAAGAGGCAGCCCGTAATCTGGGAGCTTCCTGGTGGTACAGCTTTCGTCGCATCGTATTTCCCTTGTCGCTTAGTGGGATCTTAGCGGGAACTTTATTGGCCTTCGTAACAGGTATCGGTGAATTCGTATCATCGATTCTGTTGTTTACATCTAGAACAGCCCCGATTTCGGTGGAAATTTTCCAAAGAATGTATGCGTTTGAATTCGGAACCGCTTGCGCCTATGGCGTGCTTCAGATCATCCTCATTATCATTGTTCTCTTTATCTCTAAAAAATTGACCGGTGACAAAGCGGGTACAGCTGTGTAAAGGTTGATCATTCCGCGGGAACTTCTAGGGTTCAAGACCGCTGCTTGATGATAAAAGGTGAATAAGGAGGAGTTAAAGTGAAGAAAGGTACTTGGAAGAAAGTGTTTACGAGTATTACTAGCGTTGCCGTTGTAGGTACCTTGCTGTTTCCTAGCATGGCGCAGCCGGTCAGCGCCGACAGAGGCGTTATTGATCTCTGGAAATCGATTAAACCTCTCACAACCATCGCGAGCGCTATGAATACAGGAGCTCACCCGGACGACGAGCATAGCGCTATGCTTGCCTATCTTTCATTAGGAAAAGGAGTCAATACGTTAAGTGTCATTGCAAACCGTGGGGAAGGGGGCCAGAATGAGATCGGCAGTGAACTAGGTAATGCGCTAGGCATTATTCGCTCACGCGAACTGCAGGAAGCTTCCAAAATCACGAATGTCACGTTGGGTATGTTAAGCGAGCAAATTAATGATCCAATTTTTGACTTCGGTTTTTCAAAAAGCCCCGATGAAACACTGCAAAAGTGGGGAGATTCGGTGGTCTATGAAAGACTTATTCGGAAAATCCGGGAGTTGCGGCCAGACGTAGTCATTCCTTCTTTCCTCAACGAGGAATCGACACATGGTCATCATCGGGCCATTAACGTCATAACCGTTCGTGCGTTCAAGGATGCAGCTAACCCCGAGGTGTTTCCAGAACATTTGAAAAATGGCCTACAGCCTTGGCAAATAAAGAAGCTGTACCTTCCTGCCAATGATAAGGATTATAATGTGGCTGTACCTGTAGGAGATTACGACGAAATTTACGGCGCTTCTTATGTCCAATTGGGAGAAGAATCCCGTTTTATGCATAAGAGCCAAGGGATGGGAAGACATGTTGATGAAGGTTCGAGCTTCAACTATTACAAATTAAATTTATCGGTTAAATCTGAAAAGGAGAATGATTTCTTCGATGGCATAGCTTTCTCCTTCGACGATTTGGCTAAAGAAATAGAAGCGAAGGGCCAAGATAACAAAGTGATCAAAGATTTGCGAGCCCTAAATAAGGATGCGGAAGAAGTCGTTAAAGCATACCCTGTGTTCTCTGAAGTGGCGCGAGAGGTACAAGAAATGAAGGCGGATGTAGAAACTGCCGTGAGCGATGTGAAGGCATCGTCACTAGATGCAAGCGTCAAGACCGATTTGCTATATCGCCTCCAAGTGAAGGATGCTCAATTGAATAAAGCAGGCATGGAAGCATCGTCGTTGGTTGTGAAGGTAAAACCGGAAACCGGCGAAATCGTTGCAGGTCAAACGGTCAAAATGGTCGTCTCCGCTTACAGTGGCGGCAAGAACAACCTGAAAAATATTGGGCTCCAACTGAATGTGCCTGAGGGCTGGACGGCGAAAGCTGTCGGAAACACAAAGTTTGACCAGCTAAGCTACAATCAGACGGTTTCTGCTACTTTCGAGGTTCAAGTCCCTAAGAATGCCGTTGAGTTCCAAGTATATCAACCATCAGTAGTTAGTGCGGATGTCTTGTATCAGTTAAATAATGTTTCAGGAAAAATACGTGTTACCCCATCGAATCAAGTGGCTGTACTCCCGGCTTTCGCTATGTCGTTGAGCCCTGAGGCTACGGTACTTAACACATTGAAGACCGAAGAGCCTCTTCCGGTCAAGGTTACGGTTCGCAACTACTCGCCAGGCGCTGCCAAAACGTCCATTTCCTTGAACGTCCCTAAGGATTGGAATGTAACCCCTGCATCTCAAGAAGAGAATTTCGCTGCAAAAGGTGAGACGAAGCCGGTTACGTTCCAAGTCAAAGCTCCTGCTGGAACAGCAGTTGGCAAATATACGGTAACAGCGGTAGCAACAAGCGGTAATGTTACCAGTAAGGAAAACGTACAAATTATCGACTATCCACATATCGGCAAAACCTATTTGATTCAGCCAGCAGAATTAAAGATTCAGGCATTTGATTTGAAGGTGCCTACAGGTCTGAAAGTGGGATATGTATCCAGTGGATTCGACAATATTGATCAGTACTTAACCCAATTTGGCGTAAACGTAACGAAACTTGACGATAAAGCGATCCAATCAGCTGACTTATCTCAATATGACACGATTGTTTTGGGCATTCGGGCATATGGTTTCCGTCCAGAGCTGTTATCGAGCAATCAGAGACTTCTCTCTTATGTGGAAAATGGCGGAAATCTAGTCGTTCAATATCATAAGCCGGAAGATAAATGGAAACCTGAACTTGCCCCTTATCCGATAAAAATTGGGGAGCCATTAATTCAATGGCGTGTCACAGATGAGAATTCCAAAGTAACGATGCTAGCGCCTGATCATCCAATCTTTACGACGCCAAATAAGATTACAGAAGCAGATTGGAACAATTGGATTCAAGATCGATCGGCTTACAACCCGTCTGTGTGGGGCAAAGAGTACACGCAGCTCATATCTAACGGCGATGCAGGGGAGAAGGAATTTACCGGAACGTTCCTAAGCGCTAAATACGGTAAGGGAACCTACACCTACAGTTCGCTTGTATGGTACCGTGAAATTCCGAACCTTGTCCCTGGTTCTATTCGTCTCTTCGTGAACATGATCAGCTTAAAGCAATAGAAATAACTACAGAGGGAGGCCTAGACGGGCCTCCCGATTTACCAAACGGGGGAATCAAGCCCATGGATATTAGGGAAGTACACGGTCGTGATCTACAAACTGTATTAGAAGAAGTCCGTTTTGCAGTCGTGCCGCTCGGATCAATCGAATATCACGGGCCGCACTCACCACTCGGTACTGATGTCATTCTAGCGAATGGTTTCGCTGAGCGTCTCCATCCTGCTTTGAAGCCGCTCATTTATCCCGTCATCCCTTATACGGCTTGTCCTGGAAAGACCCATCATTATCCAGGAACAATCTCAGTGAGTCCGTCTGTCATCACCGATTATTTATATGAAATTGTTGATGGGATCTGTCAGTTGGGTATCCGAAATGTGCTGTTGTTAAACGCGCATGATGGGAATATGGGTGTTTCCAGAACAGTAGCAGAAGCCATTACAGCAACCCATAAGAAAGCTAGTGTTCTATTAGTGAACTGGTGGCAAATGGTAACAACGCAAAGTGCGGAAGAAGCTGGCATCTTTACAGGAACAACTGGCAGAGGTCATGGAGGTCCCTATGAAATGTCGGTTGTCAAGGCATTTCGTCCAGATTTGGTTCATGTAAGTGACAGTGACGTAGAACTAACAGCAAATCATTCACTTTCGAATCTACCTTATGTATTGGTGGAAGGCAGTCCAGCAGGATGGGATGGCTACACGGGGCATGTCCAACAGACATCATTAGAAGCAGGGGAATGGATTATAGCGGAAGCAGTCACCAACTTACATCAATTACTTGAAAACTGGTTACAGAAACCAGTAATGAAAGACGGAGGTGAACAAGTGGATGGGAAATCGTGAGTCTATTATGGAAAGTGAAGGTAAGGTATTTCCTGGTAAAACGTATACGGAAGCTGTTCTAGAACCTGCGTACAATGAAGCTAAGCAACACTTATTGGATGCCATGATGGCCATCAATAAGGCTCATTTGATCATGTTGAAGGAGCAGCAGTTGATTTCACAGGATGAGGCAAGCCAGATTGCGAAAGCCCTTGTACATCTTGACCTTGATCTTCTCCGCCACTCTAGTTATTCGGGTGAGTTTGAGGATTTATTCTTTCAGGTGGAAAGCCAGCTGCAACAGCACGCAGGCGATGTTGCGGGAAATTTGCATCTAGCGAAGAGCCGTAACGATATGGGTGTTACTATTTACCGTATGGTACTTAGGGAGAAGCTTCTGGTCACGATGCAATCCGGTTTACTGTTACGTAAGCAGCTTCTGCAATTCGCAGAGGAGCATATTCATACGTTGATGCTTGGCTACACACATACTCAGCAGGCGCAGCCAACGACCATGGCTCATTACATCATGGCTGTTGTTGACTCGCTTACGAGAGACATTCGCCGGATGACGGCCGCTTACAATAATTGCAACCGCAGTAGTATGGGAGCTGCTGCGCTTACAACGTCGGGTTTTCCTATTAATCGGAACCGAGTGAAAGAGCTTCTAGCCTTCGACGAGCTCGTAGAGAATTCCTATGATGCGATTGGAGGAGCGGATTATTTGGGAGAGGTTGCTACTTCCATTAAACTTGCAGCTATCAACCTGGGTCGAGTCGTTCAGGATTTATTGCTCTGGTGTACACAGGAGTTCGCCGCTATCAAGGTAGCCAGTCCTTATGTACAGATCAGTTCCATCATGCCGCAAAAGCGAAATCCTGTTTCTCTAGAACACATGCGCGCACTTCTTTCTAGCTGCGTAGGTAACGCGGATTCAGTGCTTGCGATGATGCATAATACGCCTTTCGGCGATATTGTTGATACCGAAGACGATATGCAGCCTTACGCGTGGAAATCTCTTGAACTCATGGACAAGATCTATCGACTTCTAACCGTCGTAGTGGGGACTATGGATGTTAATAAAGAGGTGCTTCGTAAACGGACAGAAGGTAGTTTCGCTACCGTTACCGAACTGGCGGATACCTTGGTTAGAACGGACAAACTCTCCTTCCGAACCTCCCACCATATCGTAAGTTCAGTCGTAAAGAGAGCAATGTCGGAAGGGTTAGCAGCGAACGAAGTTACATGGGAACTCGTCAATGAAGCAGCTAAGGAGATCATCGGTCGTAATTTGAAGATGGATATAGACACCTTGGCACAAGCTTTAGACCCTGAGAACTTTATTCAAATACGCTCCTTGCCAGGAGGACCAAGCCCCCAAGAGATGAATAGAATGATTCAGATACGTTGTAAGGAACAAATAGCTCTGGATCAATGGTTAATAGAGTCGGATCATAAAAGCCGAACCGTCCTGCAGATTTTGGATGAAGTCATGAGGGAGTGGGGGAACCCATAATGTCGGCAAAAAAGATTCCATTTCTTGCTGTGGACGGAGGAGGAACAAAAAGCCTATGTTACTTCTTCGATGAGCATGGTCAGATTCGAGGGCAGGGCAGATCAGGATCTTGTAATTATCAGGGGGTTGGTAAAAAAGCAGCCGTGAGGGAGCTTATCCATGCGATTCAAAATGCTTTGGAGGACGGTAAATTAGTAGGGAATGGGGAGGTTGGCGAAACAGAACTAGAAACGGATTGTGCCGCATTGGGGATCGCTGGTTTGGATACGGAATATGACCGCAGGATCATCCTAGCGTTGGTCGAAGAGGCGCTGCAGCATTTACGTATACGTGCCAAACGTTTAATTATTGAAAATGACGGTTTCGCAGCGTTACTGGGGGCAACGAATGGTCAGCCAGGCATTCTTATGATTGCTGGAACGGGATCCATCGTCTATGGCGTTAATGATCAAGGCGTGGTTGCCAGAGCAGGAGGGTGGGGACACCGAGTCGGGGATGAGGGAAGCGGGTATTGGATCGGTAAACAAGCGATCATTCACATTTTGAAAACTATGGATGGACGGGAGGCACCCAACAAGTTGGCTGAGCATATTCTTCCTTATTTGGATCTGAAAGATCCCGAGGATTTGTTTAATTGGACATACAACTCGAGTTATTCTGTGGAAAAAGTAGCTGAATTGTCCAGTCTCGTCTCACAAGCTCAATCGCAGGGCGATCAAGTGGCTCAATCCATTATGATTCAAGCAGCCGAACAATTATTTACTTGTGCTAAGGCAGTTATTGAGCGAATAAATTTATATAGACAACCTTTTCAAATCATTTTGCAAGGCGGCGTACTTCAAAACAATGTGTTTGTGAGGGAATATGTAACGAACGAATTCAACTCTTTTGCGCCATCCGGACAAATCGAAAACAAGAATAAGGAGCCTATATACGGAATGATGACTCTGGCTCTAGATCACTATCAGAAGTTTCATGATGGATGATTGGTCCAATGGAGGGATCCTATGAAAAAAAGGCTGTTGTTCGTTTTTGCCCATCCTGATGATGAGTCTTTCGCTTGCGCCGGCACCATGGCCAAATATAGGGAAGCCGGTCACGACGTCAATTTGATTTGCGCAACCTCTGGTTGTGGGGGAAAGTCTGGTGAGTATTTAGTAACCTGCAAGCAGGAACTCGCCACACTCCGGGAGCAGGAATTGTCACAGGCTTGCGACGTCATAGGCGTGACTAACTTATATTTACTTCATTACGCGGATGGAAGTTTGATTAACCAGGATATCAACGAAATGGCCGCAAAAATTGAATCCACGATTGTGCAGCTGCAGCCGCACGTCATCGTAACGTTTCCTCCAAACGGAGTGACGGGACATCGTGATCATATAGCCATATCCCAGGCTACAGAGCAAGCGGTTCTTCAATCTGAGGAGAAATTGATGCCTACTCAGTATTGCACCTTGTTTTTCGCATCGATTCCTCACTACTATGATTATTGCGCAGATTCAGCACCAACCGGTGCAGTCCCCATAACTGGAAAAGTGAACATAGTGAATCAGCGTGAAACAAAAGGGCGTGCGCTTCATGCACATCGAAGTCAAATCTATTCGGTAAACCGAGCCTATCCAGGTGTCATGCAAGGGGATTATGGGGTTATCGGACAATATGAGTACTACACGAAGGTGCGGGCAGACGGACTGTTTGAAGACATTCAGGAAAGCACGGAAGGAATTCCTGAGATAGAGCTTTGTTAACTACTGAGCAGATGATACAAAAAGTGGAGCGAGGTTGGCTTATTCTAATGTTTGAGAAATTTATCACTTGGATCAATCCCCTCTATGAAAATACAGAGGGTTTTTTTTTGAATAATTTTTGACCGATCAGTAAATTATATCTTGAAATTTTATACACTTTTTCTTGAAATTGTCCACACTTTCTAGAAATGATGACATATTTTAAACGCACGCGTGGGCTTAAAATGAGAGTAGATAATCCAGGATATCAGGTATTGACATTCGCTGATCCATCACAGAAACCAGTCGAATGTTAAAGACGGAAGGGAGGTGAACTTGACGAATATAGGCCCAATTGGGTAGGAAAGGAGTTCGTAAACGCAATTCGGTATCGACAGCTTCACGATTGACCGCAGCCAAACTTTGTGTGAGGAACGTTTCGCTCCATATGGATTCGCCTCGTTTGTATGGTGTTTAGTTGTTTGCTTATCATCAGCTGTTTCCAGAACCCCGATGCTCGCGCATCTGGCATCACGATATCTATCCTCAACTCTTCTTTCGAG
Organism: Paenibacillus sp. V4I9; assembly: GCF_030817295.1. Taxonomy (NCBI): domain Bacteria; kingdom Bacillati; phylum Bacillota; class Bacilli; order Caryophanales; family Paenibacillaceae; genus Paenibacillus; species Paenibacillus sp. V4I9. The sequence goes on along the minus strand of NZ_JAUSZE010000001.1, from coordinate 3,576,881 downwards.
GATGCCGGAACCGGCATACCGCATTGGACCACACACCCCACGTACGGCCAAAATACAGCAACTGTCTCGAGTGAGAAAGCTTACACTGGCTTGAACAGTATGAAAATGGTGGACACCAGTACTTCGGGTTCACTTGCACGGATTAGCGAAAAGGTTAGTATTACGCAGAATGAAAAGTATACCGCTTCTACTTTTGCTTATATTGAGCAAGGATCGATTGATGTTTGGCTGATCTTCTATAACGGCACTACAGAAACGATTATTGCACCCACTGGTGGCGTTACGCCCACGCTCAATCAATGGACGAAGAGAACTATTACAGCAAAAGCTCCTGCTGATACGAATCAAGTAGCGGTCATGGTTTACAGCTCATTAGCGGCTGTTACTACAGCCTATATTGACGATGTTTCAATCGGCCAAACCGTTAAAAATGCAGGCTTCGAAGACCCGTTAAGCGGTACTTGGACAGTGTCCTCTGGTGCTGCCGTTTCGACAGTTCAGAAGACAGGGGGAACCTACAGTCTTAAACTGGACGATTCCAGTTCATCCACTGCAAGTTATGCGGAAAGCTCGAATGTAACGGTTTATTCTGGCACAAGAGTCGGAGCTACGGCCAAAATCTACCCGTCCAGCGGCTCCGGGCTGAGCATCCACCTTCTTTTCAAGAATTCCGTTGGAACGGTCCTTAAAGATGCTGCAAACGATTTCACCGGTATTGCTTCACAATGGACCCCGGTTTCTGTATCCGCTACCGCCCCTACAGACACAGCATCTGTCTCCGTATATCTAACGACGGGGACGACAACTTCGATGGTCGCCTACGCCGATGATGTGACGCTGGATCGTCCGATTGAATACAATCTCGGCACTCAAATAAAGAACAATCCCCTCGACGTCGCTGTATTCGGCAAAGATGCAAGTGGTAACACGGATCTAATGTATGTCGGTTCCAGCGGGTTTCCGTCCAAGTTGGTGGTTTACGATGCCCGAACGGGTGAGCTGTTGGATGATCGAGATCTCATGGTTGATCCGAATAACACTAAGATAGAAGCAGTCTGGGGAATGACGGTGGCTACGGATAAGTCCGTCTATTTGGGAACGGCTAACAAGAAAACGATGTTTCGGTATCTCCCCGGCACAGTTAGCACGGTCAATGGGATAAAAGTAATTACAGGCAGCTCGTTACTGCCAATCACCCTACCAACCGGAATGGACGTTATTTGGGATGTAACGGCGGGAAGCAGCGGAAAAGTCTACGGCGGAACTTCCACCGGCGGCAAAGCGTACCAGTACGATCCGACCGGAGGGACTGTCGTCTTAAACAGTGGCCTACCCATCGTCAGTGGCCTTGATTTCGTGAGGTCGATCGCTTATGCGAGCGATACTGAGGTTTATATGGGCAAGGGACCGACCTCGAATGCGACAATCATTCGCTTTAATCCGACGAATGGAACTCAAACCACCATTTCCCCATCAAATTATGGCAGCAAGTTTGTGCATGGACTCGATTATATTTCGAACGGATCGTCGTCGAGGGTGTTCGCCCAGCTATCGGCGGGTCCAACGCTGGTATTGGATAGCACAACGGGTGCGATTGCCTCTTCCTTAAGCGATATCGACTCACGTGGCGTATCGATGAAACACCCTTCGGATGACAAAGTGTTCTACACGAAAGGGAATAATCTTTACAGCTACGATATTTCATCAGCAGCAGAATTAAATCTGGGCGATGTAGGAGGAAGCGCAGCTGGTTATACTTTTTTGACCGATGCAGGCAACACTTATCTGTATGCTGCGCTTAAATCAGGAAAAATTTTGAAATATAAGCTCGCAGCAACGCCTACAATTGATACGACGACATCGTTCGTAATTCCAGAATCTGTGACCAAAATCCGGTCACTGGTCAAGGGGCCATCCGACAATATTTACACAAGCGGCTATTTGCTTGGAGGGATGGGCATCTATAATCCGGACACATCCGAAGAAAAGCGCTATAAAGGCGCAGGCCAAGCGGAAAACATGACAACAATGGGCAACAATCTGTATCTAGGCATATATCCCGGCGCGTGGATCAAAAAATACGATACAACGTCGACGTGGAATGATACTACGAATCCTTCGCTCCTGTTCCAGGATATCGACGACGCCCCTTACCAACAGGATCGTCCGTTTGGCATGTTAGCAGAACCCTCAATGAATCGGCTTTATGTCGGTTCAGTAGCGAGTTCCGGGAATAATAAAGGCTCCTTCACCGTCTATGACTTGTCTACTTCCCAACAAGTCACGACCATTAACGATATTGTCTACCATCAAAGTGTTATTTCACTTGCATACAAGAACAATAAAGTTTTTGGCGGCACATCCGTTTACGGGGGAATCAGCAGCACGGTTGATGCGACGGAAGGAAAAGTGTTCGTTTGGAATATAACGAGCGCCAACTCGACACCTGTTCCTCAATTCGTCCCAGCCCCAGGAAGAAAAGTCATCTCAGATCTCATCGTTGGTCCGGATGGGAAAAAAAGGGAACTTGCGGAAGGGAACTCGTCAGGCAATTCGTCCCACGACACGACCGCAGATTTGTTTATTATCGATCCGAATAATCCAGATGCTACTCATACGACAGTATATCCCGACAAATTCAGCTCAATCCCCGTGTCTTGGCAAGGCGGCAAGATGGTTAACGGCAACGACGGTAACGTCTATGTGAGCATCGGTGCGAAATTGTACGCAGTTGACGCTAATTCTACCAACAAAGACGCGGTTGCTTTAATCGGGGCAGGTGTGACGCTGCTGACAACGGATAAGTACGGAGATCTTTATTACGTGAAGCACGAAATTAATCTCTACAAGTACGATAAATAGTGGACTATTTAATTCTTGTTTATTTGACCATGTCATCGACATGGTCTTTTTTTCATGAGATTACAATGCTCCTGCATCTCTAGCTGAATAAAACGAAGGGAAGATTGGTCGATAGTTTAATTCTTCTCTGATGCGTGTTGTATCTACGATCATATCCCATGGATTGAACTCTTGCTGCATGGCTTCTGTTAATTGGTTGTCAGTAAAACCATGGAGTCGAAATAGTTCTTCAACCGTTATAGGGGAATCATCAGCAACGTTATAAATGTTGCCATCTATTCCATGCATGCAGGCAGCAAGCAACAAAGCTTGACTTACATCCGCATGGTGTACCATATGAAGCCGTTTAGCGAGGTTCCATTTGCTCATTATTGGCAGAAATTCTGTGACATGGGGATCATGTTCACCATAGACAAAACCAAACCGCAGAATACGAAGCCCCAATCCCTTCTCACGATGAAGACGGAGCAAGGCTTCTTCTGCTGCGACTTTGGTTTGAGGATAAGGGAATCCAGGTCGTAATTCGTCCTCTTCGCGGCTCGGTCTGTTAGGAGCTCCAGCTCCAGAACCATATACTAAATTGGTGCTCGCAAACACAAATCTTGGAACTTCTGCATCTAAGGCAGCACTTGCTAAAGCAATGCTGGCATCGATGTTTGACAGTTTCGCCGTAGCTTCATCTACACCGCGAAACTGAGCGGCCAGGTGCACCACGACGTCAGTGCCTTGTAAAGAACTTGCTAGACTTTCCGTCTGCAAAAGATCACCTTCGATAACCTCAACACCCAGCTGTTGAAACGTACTCGCCTTTGAAGCATCTCGGATCATTGCTTTAACGTTATGCCCGTGCTGCAGCAAACGTGGTACAAAGCGGCTTCCTATTTTTCCTGTTGCCCCAGTTAAAAAAACATTCATTTTCGATTACCTCCTCGGTTTTGTCAATGCTATACTAACAGTATTACAGAAACTGGAATCAGCAGCCTTCCTGTGTTAAACGTAGGATTGGCAGTGTCAGGATAAGGGGAGCAGCCTATGAAAGAGTTTTCTTCCAGCTTATCGCTGGGTGAATTTTTGCGGGCACGCAGAGAGCGTCTTACTCCAGAGGAAGTTGGGTTGCCGTCTTATGGTCGGCGTCGAACGCCAGGGCTTCGGCGAGAAGAGGTGGCCCAACTTGCCCATATTGGTATTTCATGGTATACCTCATTGGAACAGGGGAGAGATGTAAATCCTTCAGAGGAAGTATTAGATAGTTTGGCGGAAGCGTTACGGTTATCCGTTGATGAGTGCCGCCATCTCCATATGCTTGCAATGCCAGCGAAACTGGAGGTAGAAGAGGAACAAGAAGTGAGTACTGGGTTGGAGCAAACGGTGAGGGCTCTTGAACCTAATCCAGCTTTCATTTTGGGAAGAGGTTGGGATTTATTGATGTGGAATCGAGCGGCAGAACTTGTATTTCGACTACCGACATTCTCAAAGGAATTACAGCAGCGCCCTAATTGGTTGAGACGTTTTCTGACGGATTCGACTCTACAAACGAATAATTTGGATTGGGAAGCTAAAGCAAAGGTCATGATTGCGCGGTTTCGTGCGGATTACCCACTTTTCTCGAACGACGAAAAGCTTAAGGGGTTAATTGAGGAGTTTATGGAGGTAAGTGGATTATTTCGTTCTTTTTGGCCAAAACATGATGTTCAGACCGTCGCTGACTGCCACAAACGATGGAACGATCCCTTTATTGGGGAGATGGAATTTGAACATGTGACCTTACAGCCACCGACCAATCCAGAACTTAAGATTATGATTTACACGGCATCTCCATCTACGGCAGAGCGTTTGAAAACATTACTAAAAACTTGGAGCGGGTTATGAAAGCATTAAAAGAGACATTGAATATTACAAAATATCCCCAGAAAATGAGTACCCTTACAGAAGAGCTGGGATTAAGAAGGTATTGGACTATTTAAACATTAACAAGTCGGAAGCAATCGCGTTTGGTGAAGGTGGTAACGATATCGACATGTTGGAGTATGTTGGATTGGGAATTGCAATGGAAAATGGTGAGGAAAAGTTAAAGAAGAAAGCTGATATAAGAAGCCGTATCAACCATTGAGGTAAGATACGGCGTTTCTTCAAAATTTCCTTTGCTTTTAAGTTAATTTCCAAAGCCTAGCTTCTTCGCCATGCTGTAGCCAGCAGGCCCGAAGTTATACCTTTTTCGCAGTTCGATCAGATTGGGTCCGAATGTCTGTTCTAGCGTTTCACGGTGCGCTTGCATAATCTCATGGATGTATAGGTCATGGATGATGACCTCGGTGATCGGCATGACGAGACCGGGGTGCATGGTCCAAGCGGCGCGGCTGTCCGTTCCAAGAGAAACTATACCGGCTACCACTTCGCTGTCGTCTATGCTCGCCACAATCCAACGGCCGCCGTATTCCCGTGTAATCTCTTCACTCGAATCGTGCGGGTACACTTGCGCAAAATCGAACTGTAGTTCTCCATATACGACGATCAGAATCTCGACGCCTCGTTCCGCAGCCCTCCGCAGTTCCGGTTCCAGTAGCTTGGCTTCTTCTGTCCAGATTTCTAGCAAAATACGCCCAGCTGCCCGATTAACCGCTTCCGCCGCCCGGCTCAAAATGGCTTCAAACCCGGTGATGTTCCAAATGTTTTCCCGATTTAAGGATACATAAGAGTAGTGGGCAAGCGCAGTTTCAGCAGCTTCGAATGAGGAGTCGATTTTGCTTTTTTTCAGCCGGATCAGCTCTTGAGGCGGCAGTGACGTATACAACGAAGGATCTTCGTGACTGACCATAACTTCGCCGCGCTCCACCATTCCGCTTAACACTTCATAAATTTTAGAACGCGGAACACCCGAGTTCAAAGAAATCGCATACCCTGATAAAGGAGATTTATCCAGAAGGGCTAGGTACGCTTTGGCTTCATATTCGGTAAAATTCAAATCCTGCAACATCTTAATGATTTCTAATTTCATTTTTTAACCTCCTACCCTCCGCGTCGTACATAAGTCCTATTCTTTCACTTATCTGATCTACTCCATTATTACACTTGACAGACGATAGTGCCAATGCTGTATCATGAATAGTAGTAGCTACAAAAGTAGCTACTACATTCAATTCCTTAGAATTACTTGGAGGTACAGCATGGATACATCAAATGAAATCCAAAAGGTGCTAATAGCAAAGGCCCAAAAAAGCAGCAGCTTTTACCTATTCGCTGTCATTATTGCCATTTTGCTATGGAGCACCTCGTTTGTTGGGACTAAGATTGCATACAATTCCTTTCCACCTCTCACATTGGGGGCGGCACGCTTTGTAATTGCTTCCTTCATTTTAGGAGTGATTATGCTGTCTAGAAAAGAATTTATAAGGCCTGCACCGAAGGATATGGGTTTGATGGCGCTGAGCGGAATATTGGGAACGACTCTTTACTTTGCGCTGGAGAATATCGGGCTTGAACTGACAACGGCATCGAGTGCCGCACTGATCGTCGCTTCTTACCCGGCCATAACAGCGCTGCTTGAGTTCATTTTTTTTCGAGTAAAAATTTCCTGGCTGAAGGGGCTTGGGATTGTGATGGCAGTAGTCGGAGTGTATCAGATTTCGGGCGGCAGTTCGGAGGAGAGTTCAGGACAGCTGACGGGTAACCTAATTCTAATCCTGGCGGGCGTTGTCTTTGCAACTTATAACTTTACAACTCGCAAAGTTGTCAGAAACTACTCAATGGTAACCGTTTCGTTTTACCAGACGATTGCAGGGACGCTTGCATTCATTCCGCTTGCACTGATTGAGCGGTCAAGATGGCAGATGCCTAGTGTAGATTCTCTCTGGATGCTGCTCTATCTTGGGGTTTTCTGCTCAGTAGCAGCCTTTATGCTTTATAATTATGGGCTGCGCAACCTCAGTTCCGGTGTTGCAATGGCGCTGATGAATCTCGTTCCTCTTTTTGGCGTGTTATTCTCAACCGTATTCCTACATGAAGTCTTGCATATATATGATTTGATCGGTGGAATGATTATAATTGTTGGGGTTATTCTGAGTGTAAGGGAAAAGTGAGCTAGTTATCGCAGTATTGATTTATATATTCCTTTAATTAGTGAACCTCAGAACGTTATTCCGCTAACGGGACACGAGAGCTTAATATAAATTAAGCTGGTACATTTCATGAGCAGATTTGCATGCATGAACATCTACCAGCTTTTTATAACATTTATTCATCCATTTTGCTTGTTAGTTGACTTCTTGGATGGCATTAGCAGCTAAGTCCGCGAGCAGTTGTTGTCCTTCCAAATTAGGATGAACATCTTCAGGAAGAATAAGGAGATTTTGCTTCCCGATAAACGCTGTGAACGCATCAGCAATTTTGATGCTTGGATCTGCCTTAAAAGAACTGATCGCTACGTTTGCTCCATATAGCAAAGCACCGGCTTGTGCATCCATTCCATAAAAAGGATTATAAATTGTATATAATATAATCGGTGCATCTGTCAAAGTGCGAATATCAAAAACAATTTGCTGTAGATTTGTAACAAGATTTATCGTGATATTTTGCATTAATGATACATCCTCGAGTGTAGGTTGATAATTCGGAATCGTTAGCAGTTTGGCAATAATCGGACTTGCACCCTTTAAAAAGTCGGCACTGCCGATATTAAGTGTGATCACATCAGCATGACGAACTGCTTGACGATACTTTTCAGTCTTAAGAAGAGTTAGGAGGTTAGATGACGTATCTCCCGGAACTCCAAGATTTCGCACACGGTACTTTTCGCCTTCCACTGATAACTCCGGAAATGCTTCTTTCGACGGGTGATTGTTTTTTGTGTCTAAGTTATACCCAAAAGTGATGGAATCTCCGAGAGCAACAAGAGATTTTTGTTCCTGTGCAAACGCTGTCGGTACCATAATCGCAAAACATAATGCAAAAGATAACGCCAATTTTACTGTAGATTTAAACATAGTTTCCTCCTTAGTGGTTTGTATGATACATAATGTATCAATTATAAACTAAAAGTCCTGAAATGTCTGTCATATTTCGCCGTCTTGCCCGGAAAACGGTACTAAAGTACGTAGGGTTTTCGTATCCGACCATTTCGGAGATGAAACAATAGTCCAATAACAATAGGAGAGGCTACGGGAAAGCATAATAAAATTAAATAGATAATATTTTTACATAAAAAGGTAGTTTGTATTTTTTAACGAATAGTATATCTTAGTTGAATAAAACGCTTTAAATAATCCAGTAAGAAAGGACGTTTGCAGTGCCACTTACAGAAAAGAAAGTATTGGATTCAAACAATGGGTTGGAATTTCAAGATTTAAGAAACGAAGAAATACATAGGGTCTGTTTCAAAGAGGCTTCTTTTAATAATATTGATATGAGAGATACTTCATTTGCTAATACGAATTTTGTGAATTCTAAGTGGGAACATATCTATTTCTCGGATGTAACTGTTAATATGATTCAGATGGGAGGAACTATATTTGAAAATATTGTTCGACCTAAAGCGGGAAAAAGTCAGTTGCTTGAAGAGCCTGGAACAGGAAATTGGGTAAATGTCGAACCAGTAATGTTTAAAAAATGTTGATTCTCCCTGCATTTTTAGGCATCATAACCTCATTTTTGAGAAATCGAATCTTAATGTACATTGTATTTGCTTGGTCGTTGCCTTACGGTCTTTATTTATCTGTCGCGTCAATACCAAGTATTTGGAACTTTTTTAGTGTAGTCCTTTTTTTATACCTCGTTTCCGCCTTAAGAATGAGCAAGAGCTAACTTATGGTTAAAGGGCTTTATTGAAATTTTAAATTGGGTCATCTTATTTGATTAAGGTTAGCATCTGATAGACTTGGCGTTGATCTCCTTTCAGACGAACATAGCGGCACTGCAACTGGGAGGAACCATCTCCGTCCAAATAGATGCCGTCTACCAGCCTTCGATCGCTAAAGCTATCGAGAATGGCTGCTCGGAACTCTTCAATGGTACAGTACGAAGGTGTTACAATCATATAAATGTTCTCTTGACTATCATAAACAACTGCCGTACGCATATGACCTTCGTTATAGGCTGGCATTTGCTCCAAAATCATATCACTCTCCGAGCCAAAGCTATCGTTAAGCTTCATGCTGACACCCCCCTGTGCCCAATAACGCTGCTTATCTGTTACGGTCAGTTCACCGGCATGCGTGACTACTTGAATCGAGAAGCGTTTAGTGACGTCATCCCAAACAAGCGTTCCACGCTTTAAGTTAGTGTCAATGCCAGTGTTGTACCAGCCAGATCCGTAATCGCCAGGCATTCCTTTCAAAGGTTGGTCATTGATAACTGCGATACTTAGCAGAGCTCCTTCCCAGAAAAAGCCTCCATTAATACCGTAATAGGGAGTTTTCGTTACATTCATATCGATCGCCTGCAGTCGAACATTATCCGGAGTAGTCCGAATTGTATGCAAAACGACGCCATTGGAAGCCTTATGTTTTTCATAATGGTAATTACGGGGATTCGCAATATCCCTTTGATTATATCCAATTAACGAGACAAGCAATGCGGTGGTAATAAAAATAAGAATTACATGAAATCGATTGAATCTAGAAGGCAAGAATTTCGTTAATATTGAATAGTTCACAAGTACACTCCTTGTCGGATAAAATAGACCGTATCGGTCCCACCCTTTATAAGAAGGGGAATTGACTAGATATTGAGTATGTGGGATATATTTTATAACACAATGTGCTGTGGAGGTAATGCGTAATGAAAGGTTAGGATAAGCTATTCTCTAAATCCCTCCAATTTCCTTTTTTTTCCTTTTGATTGATGTAACTTAAAACATTTTTATATGTCCATACGCTTCCTGCCGGGATGTGTCGGCGTCCCGGAAGGTCAGCCTGTCGTGGATTTGGCCAAACAGATTGTTGAGCTCTCTGGTCTTGTCTTTCGTGGTTTGATAACATTTGCGGGTCACTCTTATGATACCAAGGATGTGTTTGAAATGGAGAAGTTTGCCATTGCCGAAGGGAATGCAGCGCGTACAACCGCTCAATTGCTTAGAAACAGCGGCTTACGTGCAGATGTGATAAGCACCGGTACCTATCTCCCGCTTCTCTGACAATGAACGGGATCACAGAAATTCGTCCAGGTACCTATATATTTGGTGATTTAATGCAAGTGAGCTTGGGGGCACATGCTTTGGAAGATTGCGCATTAACCGTGAAAACAACAATCGTCAGCAGACCCTCTGCGGATCGAGCGGTTATTGATGCAGGCACTAAGGTATTTAACGGTGTTGATCCAAGCATTCCGGCATCCATCCTGAAAACGCATGGGGACTGGCATACCAACGACGATGAATCCCACCCAATAGCTTAGTCTTGGGGGTGGGATTTTTTGTTTAGTCATTTTTGGGATCAAAATCGACGAGCAATATCTGCGAGCAGCCTGACTCCATCCCGCAATTGCCCCTCATTGACGAACGAATAGCTTAAGCGGATCCAGGACCGCATCTCTCTGAGCGGATCACAGATGATACCCGGAACAAAAGAGACCGAATGCCGGACGCTTTCTTTCAAAAGCTCTTCTACAGGAAGTGCTTCGGGAAGCTTCAGCCATAAATTGAAGCCTCCTTTTGGACTGACCCAACTCCATCCGGTAGTGGACAATTCCTCCTCTACAATTTCTTTTCGTATTTGAAGGGCGATGCGCAGCTTCTCCAAATGTTGCCTAATCCGTTCAGACTCGAAGTAGTGTAGAAAAATTTTCTGGTTGACTAGAGGAGTTCCGTTATCAGCCAACGATTTTGCGGTAATGAGTGGTTTTATCACGGACGGCCGACCGATGACGGCGCAAATGCGTAGTCCAGGTGCCACATATTTACTAAAACTGCGGAGATAGACAACCCACCCATCTGTATCGTAAGAAAAAAAGGGCTGAGGAGGAGGCTGATCAAAATACATCTCGTGAATGGCATCATCTTCTATTAGTAAACAGCAATATCGTTCAGCCAGTTCGACAAGCTGCTTGCGTTGGTCTGGGGGAACCGTATACCCTGTCGGATTATGAAAGGTAGGATTCATATAAAAAATACGGGGTCGGTGCAGTTTCATTAGCATTTCGACTCTCTCCAAATCATAGCCTTCGGGGGAAATGTCGACAGGAATAAACCGTGCACCCTGTTGGCGGAATATATCGAGCGCGGCACTATATGTCGGTCTTTCTACCAAGATGAAATCCATCGGTCTGATGTATACCCGAGAAATTAGGTCAATCGCCTGTTGCCCCCCAGTCGTAATCAATAGATCGCTTACTGTGAGTTGAATACTATGATGGCGCTTCATGTACTGGCAAAGGAATTCACGCAGTTCTTCATCCCCTTGTACACTGGAGTAGGTTCCCATTAATTTCGGATAGATGTCGAAAACTTTCTTAACATATTCGGATAGGTAAAGATTCGGCAGCAAATTCGGATCGATCAGTGATTGGGAAAATTGATAACTAACGGGTACCTGTTGAATTTCAGATAAGGAGTTTTTCAAGTGGCCGGAAGAGGCGATGGGGCTTCTCTCCGTATACTCGGAAATAACATGTTCCGTGAATTCTGGACTTACATAATAACCCGATTTCTCCTTTACGTAGACCTTATCGTCTTGTTTAAGCAACTGATACGCTCGAAACACCGTTAGTCGGTGCACCCGGAGCTCTTGGGCAAGCAGTCTAATCGAAGGGAGCTTGTCATGTGCTTTTAACTCTCCACGCTCGATTCTGGTGACGATATAATCGTATGTTTGTCTAAAAAGTAGTTTGGTATCATTCGTCGATGTGTCCGTATTCTTCATACCTTGTTCACTCCCTAATTCACTTATTATATATCATGCCCAAGTAATCTGTTCTGTTATATTTCATCTGTTCTATTACCTATCTTGTATAATACATATCAAGAGGGGGAACATCCATGATTATTTTCAATTACTTGCTCGTATGTCTCATTTTTGGCACGACGTTTTTAGCGATAAAGGTAGGTGTCGACGCTTCAACGCCGCCTTTCTTCTCAGCGGGAATAAGGTTCTTTGTTGCAGGTCTGATACTGTTCTTTTGGATGGTATGGAAGAAAAAGGCCAACTTATCGCTATTAATTCACAAAGAAATGCTGCTCACGGGAATAGGCCTGACTTTCGGTACATTCTCGACATTGTACTGGGCCGAGCAATATGTTTCCTCCGGTTTCGCTGCCGTTTTATCAGCTACGGCTCCAATGATGATGCTTGTGCTGCAAACACTTGTCCTGCGGCAGAAGACAACGTCACGATCTGCATTCGGTTGCATCCTCGGTTTCGTTGGAATCGTATTGTTATTGCTTCCACACCTTACAATAACTGCTAATATAAGGTGGATAATCGGATGTGTCGCTATTTTGGTCGGACAGATCTTCTATTCCTCGGGTGCGTTATATTCCAAACGGGTCATTCAGCGATTCCCACAAGCATCGCCCATTGCGCTTAACGCGGCTCAGATGATTTATGGAGGTCTGCTGCTTCTTATTCTGTCTTTATTCACGGAAAACGTGGACATCAATAGCTTGTTGTCAGCAAGGGCGATCGGATCTCTTCTATACTTAATCGTTATTGGCTCGATGGTAGGGCATAGTCTTTTCTATTGGCTCGTCGCCAAAACGAATCCCGTCTTTCCGACTACATGGCTCTATGTTTCGCCGACGATTGCCCTCACATTCGGAGTGCTCTTATATGGCGAGACGATCACTTGGGTTTCGGCAATAGGGGTGATAACGATTATCACTGGAACGGTTTTTGCTAATTTGGACAGCTTGAAACAATTGATCCATAAGAGGAGAACAGACTCAATACCCGTTAGACAGGCTAAAGTATTAGACTAAAGAGACCGTGGATTCATTCATCCAATCTTGCTCTACATGGAGATGTCTTAAATCGGGATCAATCGTCATATATGCTCAATTGAGGTTACTGGATGAATGAATCCATATTCGCGGTTGAATGATGTTGTAAAAAGTGCAACAATTGCTGCCTAAACATTGGTAACTACTATAACTCATCTACCCTCACGAAAGCTAAATGACTCTAAAATCTACTTTTGGAGTTATGCCTACCAGTTGTGAGAAGGCATAATGAATCAATCTTCAGTATCCTGAATATAAAGTTAACATATGGGAAGAAGCATGAAGAAAATGATGAGGTAATTGGATATATAAATTTACAAATTGATCGGAGAAATAGATCGTAAGGATAGGAAAGGGCAAAGTTCTTGTCTTCTTACACAAATAGAAAAAAACCACCATTTTGGGTGGTTAACGAGTTAAGGTTCATACATATATTCTTCTTCATTTAGGATGCTATATGCAGGATTTCCTGAAGCCTCTGAATAACTAAGCATCCGACTCTCGTTGAAAGCCGGGTGCATTTTTTTATCCATCAAAGGAACCAGATATTTTGCGTAGATTATTATTTAATTGTGGTTGGGCTTGGTTTGAGGGAAGAAGTTGTTTTTCGATGATAAAGTCCGTAATACAGAATGGCAGAGCATGCGACAACCATCCCAGCAATGAAGTACATCGTATGGTAATTCGTTCTTGAAGCAACTGCACCAAGCACATAGGAGCCAATACCGTATCCGGAGTCGAAAAGTAAGAAATAAGTGCCTGTCGCAAGCCCTCTGCGGTGAGACGGCGCGGCTTGAATAGCGATCGTCTGAAAGCTGGGAAGCATCGCCCCGAATCCAAGGCCCAGCATACCTCCTGCGACTAAAAATAGGATAGGAGAAGACGCCATACTTAGGGTTATCATTCCTAATGTGAAAAGGAAGACCCCGGGATACACTAATAAATGAGGACCTGAACGATCAAACCATTTACCTGTAAAAGGTCTGGATATAACAATCATCAAAGCGAACACCATGAAGAAGTAACTCGCATATGTATCCAACCCGATGGATTTGGCGTACACGGAAAGAAACGTAGTAATAGCTCCATAAGAAAAAGCCAAAACACTGCCTGCCAGAGAAATGGGCAAAGCCCGCGGCTCAATGAACTTTCTCCAACCAGACTCTGTTTGCACGGCCACTCTCGAGATAGCTTGAGGAATACGAATGGTCACCCCAAACAAGAAAGCGAGAAGCGCGAACACAATGCACACACCAAATAGAAGACTATTATTGTGAGCTTGCATAATGGTGAGCCCCAGAAAGGGACCAACAACCATAGCCAAGCTCATGAAAAGGCTGAAATACCCAATTCCCTCACCTTTGCGCCGCTCAGGAACAAGCTCGATGGCAACTGCACCTGCAGCCGTTGTTGCCATCCCGAAACCTATGCCATGAACAAACCTTAACCCTAACAAAAAAGTATATTGATGAACGAGTGGATACAACGCCGTACAAATCATAAAAAGCGCCAGCGAGAAAAGAACGATCTTTTTCCGGTTCCATTCATCCATCCACTTACCAGTTAAAGGCCGTAAAATGACGGTTGAAATAATAAAAACGGTCATGACCAGACCAATTTGCTGTTGTCCGCCGTGCAGCGTATCAGTGACGAAGATTGGCAGCGTGACGGCGAGGATATAAAAGGTCATAAATAAAAAAAAGCTGCTGACACAGACAGCAACAAAATCACGATTCCACAATTTTTGATCCTTATTCACTGTGACTCCTCCAATTCCTTGATGCATGCATTGGCTTGGTTGGTCAATTGGATGAGCATTCCCCGCAAAATCGATGTTTGTTCCTCCGTGAAACCGCTAAGAACCGAGGCGATTACTTTCTGCTCAATTGGCGTCAGGATATCATTCAAAGCTTTGCCTTGCTCTGTGATAAAAGTAAGAAACGATCTTCGATCCGTCTCATTGGCCCGTCGTTCCACAAATCCTTTGCGCTCCAATTGATCGAGGATTCGCGTGATATTCGTCTGATCCTTTTCAGCTCGGACCGCCAGCAACTTCTGCGTAATGCCATCTTCATCAGCTAAACGATTGAGTACAACCCATTGCTCTGTTGTCATATCATAGGGCTGAAAATGGCTGTTCAATAACTGTGTCAAACGTCTACCGGCATGGTTCAAAATAAATCCAAATGAGTTATCTAATCCCAAAATCATTCACCCCACGTAGTTAGTTGCTATAGCAATTATATTCCTAGCAAATAAATTCGTCAACCAAATGCGTTCCTAGATGTATAACTTTTTCGAAATCGGACATATTACTTTACGACGGTGATTCAGCGAGGTGTTGTGTCGCATATCATGCAGCGAACTACCAGGGAAGTTGTTATTGAATCTATATAGAAGCGAGGAGATGTGCCGCAGATTCATTAATGTAGTCGTGTACTACAGGAATGTGATGAGGTAGAGACCCAGCTAAGTAAGGTTCAAGGCAAAAGTACCATCAATCCTATCACCGTCGAAAAGGACCCTGAAAGGGGTCTTTTTTCTTTGAAAAAATTAAATTGATTTTTGGGATTATATAATTATAATGGATATAAAAGGAATACTAATAAAGCAACGACGAGAAAGAGTAGTTGGATCCCGTTCTTTGGGCAGAGAACTCCGGTAGCTGAGAAGGAGTAAAGAAACGTCTGACGAATATGGTCTCAGAGCTGTGCATCGAACCCTCCTGAGAGGAAGTAGGCCGCACCGGGCGCACCCGTTAACGTGCCAGGGTATAATCATCTCATTTGGTGACGTACCTGTAGAGGCCGGTAACCGTGAGGGATCGGTAAATTTAGGTGGAAACACGTGAGCGATAGCTTTCGTCCTTTTATAGGACGGGGCTTTTTTTGTTTTCAAAATTTATTCGTTTAACAGGGAGGAATTGGAAATGAGTATTTTTATTGGAGGAGCTTGGCCATATGCAAATGGATCACTTCATTTAGGGCGGGTAGCGAGCTTACTTCCTGGTGACGTAATCGCCCGTTATTTTCGGGAAAAGGGAGAAGAGGTACTTTATGTATCAGGAAGTGATTGTCATGGTACGCCTATTTCGATTCAAGCTAACAATGAAGGTGTTTCCCCTAAAGTAATTGCCGATCGGTACCATAATGAATTTTTGGATTGTTTCCGTAAAATTGGATTTTCCTATGATCTATATACTCGGACGGATCACCCATTCCACCACGAAGTCGTACAAGAGCTTTTTGTTCAATTGCTGGATAATGGTGTCCTGTATAAAAAAGCAGTTGAACAAACCTATTGTGACGGCTGCGAACGCTTTTTGCCTGATCGCTATGTGGAGGGGAACTGTCCTCACTGTGGAAGTGCAGCACGTGGTGATCAATGCGACTCCTGTTCGACTATATTGGATCCTCTGGACCTTCATAATCGTTCATGTAAGTTATGCAGCGGGACTCCATCCTCAAGGTTTTCAGAACATTACTTCTTGGCACTATCGAAATTTCAGAATGAGCTAGAAGCTTTTGTTGATCAGGCGGACGGTTGGAGGGAGAACGCCATTGGGCTAACCAAGCGCTATTTAGCAGAAGGGCTGCAGGATCGAGCTGCTACCCGGGATTTAGATTGGGGCGTAGATGTTCCTTTAGAAGGTTTTGAAGGGAAAAAAATTTACGTCTGGGTGGAGGCTGTTAGTGGGTACCTTTCTGCTAGTAAGCAGTGGGCAAATCAGTGTGGTGAATCATGGGAAAAGTTTTGGACGAAAGAGGGTGTCAAAGCCTACTATATCCATGGTAAGGATAATATCCCTTTTCATACGTTAATATGGCCTGCTATTTTGCTTGGTATAAGGAATCTACACCTGCCAGATCAAATCGTTTCTAGCGAGTTCCTTACTTTAGAAGGCAAGAAATTTTCAACAAGTCGAAATTGGGCAGTATGGGTGCCCTATATTTTAGAGCAGTATGAAGCGGATTCTGTGCGTTATTTTTTAATCGCAAATGGACCTGAAAATCGTGATACGGATTTCTCCTGGAGAGAGTTTATATACAGCCATAATGGGGAGTTACTTGGAGCGTTTGGGAATTTTGTGAATCGAAGTTTGGTATTTATAGAAAAATTTTATGAAGGGAAAATCCCTAATGGTGCGATAGATTTAAAAATTAAACGACAAATTGAAGACCTGTATCACCTTTGTGGAAACCTTATTGAACAAGGTATGCTGAAAGAAGCGTTGGAGATCGTATTTGCTTTCATTAGAAGCTGTAATAAATATTTTGATGAACAAAAAGCGTGGATACAGATAAAAGAAAATGTGGACTCTTGTAGCAATACTCTATTTACTTGTGTTCAAGTCATTGCGAATTTATCGATGCTGTTGGAACCTTTTGTACCTTTTTCCTGTAAGAAGATACGAGGTTTTCTAGGCTTGTTAGAGCCTTTCTGGGACTATGTTGAGAGCCCGGCCGGCAGAGAACTTTCACAAGTTGAAGTATTGTTCCAAAGGATTGACGTCAGTCGGATTGAAGAGGAGGTCCTGCGATTAAAAAGCCATTGAAAATGAAAGAAGGAGGATTTCTATGGGCGCCAGTGTAGTTGTTTTGGTGATTTAGGAGCTGCAGGGCGAGAGGCTTTTATTCCTCCCGATGACATAACTTTGCATCACCTTTACGTATGTACGGTTGAAAACGCCGAATATAGGCGTCATATCCTTTTTCGAGATTATTTGAAATAAGGGTCAAAAAAAGCGTACAATCCTGATGGAGTGTGCGCTTTTTTGCATGCAATGAAGGCGGGAATTACCTATGTAAGGTATTAGGGATCGATTAATAAATGTCGCCGAACAAAAAAAGAAAGAAAGTTTATTGTCAAATATATTGATATACTTAAGACTAGTAAGGAACAACTTAGAGGGGAGTATTTCATTGACTCTACAACAATTAAAGTACGTTATTGAGGTTGCAAATCGGGGTTCTATTAATGAAGCTGCCAAGCGGTTGTTTATTTCTCAGCCTAGTCTTTCAAATGCTATTAAGGATCTGGAAGAAGAAATGCAGCTTGCGATTTTTGAAAGATCTAATAAAGGGATCTCACTTTCTAAAGAGGGTATTGAATTCTTAAGCTATGCGCGACAGGTAGTTGAGCAGGCGGAATTATTAGAAAGCCGTTACCTCAATGCTAAGCCTTCTCCGCAGCATTTTTCTGTTTCCACTCAGCATTACGCTTTCGCGGTGAATGCATTCGTGAGTCTGGTCCGGGAGTATGGCCAAGATGAATATGAGCTAGCTTTGAGAGAGACCAAAACCTACGAAATTATTGAAGATGTCAAAAATTTACGCAGCGAGATCGGCATCTTATATTTAAATGAGTTTAATGGGAAAGTCATCAACAAGTTGCTCAAAACCGGGAATTTGCAATTCAACAGCTTATTAACAGCTAAGCCGCATATTTTCATCAGTAGTAAGAACCCGCTGGCAAAGCAATCGATCGTAACTATCGACCAGCTTCAGAATTACCCATATCTGTCCTTTGATCAAGGGGAGTATAATTCCTTTCATTTTTCAGAAGAGATTCTCAGTACGATGTCACATAAAAAAAGCATTCGTGTTAATGATAGGGCGACGCTTTTCAATTTACTGATCGGATTGAACGGATATACCATATCGACAGGGGTGTTAAGCGCCGATTTGAATGGAAATGAAATTATTCCCGTACCATTGGATTGTGAGGAAACTATCAATGTCGGTTGGATTTCCCATAAAAATGCTTCACTATCCAAGCTAGGAGCGGCATATATACAAGCACTTATGCAGGCGATATCCCAATAATATTTTGCTATAGCCATTAGCTATGACTAGATATAGTTTATTCCAGTTACACTATATCGACCAATCCGTGATATCTTTCTTGTAACAATTTGTAGAGGAGTTTTACAAGATGATGAAAAGCAGTGTATTGGGATATCCGCGTATTGGTGCGGATCGGGAATGGAAGAAAGCGCTGGAGGCTTTTTGGTCAGGCAAGCTCGAAGAATCAGAGTTTCACCGTCAGTTGCAGGAGATCCGTTTGAATCATTTGCGTAAGCAGCAGGAGAAGGGCATCGACTTCATCGCGGTCAATGATTTCAGTTATTACGATCATATTCTTGATACTTCCACAATGTTCGGCATTATTCCGAAACGCTTTCCGTATAAGGGCGGCACGGTACCATTATCTGTTTATTACGGTATTGCCCGTGGGACGAAGGATGCAACGGCTAGCGAAATGACCAAGTGGTTTAATACCAACTATCATTATATAGTACCGGAATTGGGTGAGGCATCGCCGGTGCTTACCGAAAATAGACCGCTTATGGCTTATCGGGAGGCTAAGGAGAAGCTCGGTATCGAGGGCAAGCCTGTTATCGTAGGACCACTGACATTCTTGAAGCTGTCAAAAGGATACAGTGTTTCGGAGACCGACGACTGGCTGGGACGTTTGCTTCCGCTCTATGTACAGATACTTCAGGAGCTTGTGAGAGAAGGGGTTCAATGGGTACAGATAGACGAACCGATTCTCGTAACGAAGTTAAGCGCAGCTGACGTGCAGCGATTAAAGACAATTTATGAGACGTTTACCGCATCAGTACCGAACCTGAACATCATGCTGCAAACCTACTTTGAATCGGTAGAGAACTACAATTATATTGTCGAGCTGCCCGTCAAAGGAATAGGGTTGGATTTCGTGCACGGTTTATCTGGCAATATGTCGTCGATTAAAGCGCTAGGCTTTCCGGCGGACAAGGTTTTAGGCGCAGGGGTTATTGACGGTCGTGGCATCTGGAAGGCGCCACTGCGCGAGAAACTGGCACTCGTAGAAGAACTCGCTGAAATCGTCACGGCTGAGCGACTCATCGTGCAGACGTCATGCAGTTTACTTCATGTTCCGGTATCGGTAAATCATGAGACGAAGCTCGTAACTGAACTAAAAGGTGCTCTCGCATTTGCAGATGAGAAGCTGGATGAGCTTGTACTACTGGCGAAAGCTGTCTCGCGAGGCGGGGGCGGAGTCACAGGCGAACTGGAAGAACGTGATCGTGCTTTACTGGCACTCAAGCTGTCAGATGAGCGTAACCGAAGCGACATTCAGCATGCGGTCGCCGCCATCAGCGCTCAACATCCTGAGCGCAGTCGACCTTTTTCAGAGCGTCATATTGCTCAGCAGAAGAAATGGCAATTGCCTATTTTACCGACAACGCCAATTGGCAGCTTTCCACAATCCCCAGAGGTGCGCAAAGCCCGCCAACAGTGGCGCAAGGGTGAATGGAATAATGAGCAGTATGCAAACTTCATCCGAGAACAGATCGATATCTGGATCAAACTTCAGGAGGAAATCGGACTGGATGTTCTCGTGCATGGCGAATTTGAGCGAACCGATATGGTCGAGTTCTTTGGTGAGAAACTCGCGGGCTTCGCGTTCACTCAGAACGGATGGGTGCAGTCGTACGGTTCTCGCTGCGTTAAACCGCCAATTATATTTGGGGACGTAGCGTTCAAAGAGGCGATGACCGTCGAAGAAACAAAGTATGCTCAGACGCGGACCAAACGCCCCGTTAAAGGGATGCTGACTGGCCCGATTACGATAATGAATTGGTCCTTCGTTCGTGAGGACATCACACGCGAACAAATTGCTTACCAACTGGCCTATGCGCTTAGACAAGAGGTGGAAGCGCTTGAGCAGGCGGGCATTGGCATGATACAGGTCGACGAGCCTGCGGTTCGCGAAGGGCTGCCGCTCAAGGGGGATGACCAAGCGAAGTACCTGTCGTGGGCGGTCAGAGCGTTCCGCATGACAACTTGCACGGTACAGGATACGACGCAAATTCACACGCATATGTGCTATTGCGAGTTCCATGACATGATCTATTCGATCGAAGCGATGGATGCCGATGTAATTTCGATCGAGACATCCCGCAGTCATGGTGAACTGATCAATAGCTTCGAATTGAACACATACAAACTGGGCATAGGTTTAGGCGTATACGATATCCACAGCCCGCGTATTCCGTGCGTGGAGGAAATGACCAGTATGATCGAACGTGCCTTGCGTGTGCTGGATCCGAAGCTATTCTGGATCAATCCGGATTGCGGACTTAAAACTCGTGGAGTCGAAGAAACTGTCGATTCCCTGCGCAACATGGTTGAAGCTACGCACATCGCCCGTGCGAAGCATGTCCAAGAACCTATAACCAATAATCGCTAACTAAATATTCGTGTAAGGACTAAGATTTGGACTTTGGAAATCTTTAGAAAAAAAGAATCGGACAGCGCAGTTTTAAACTGCTCGCTATCCGATTCTTTTTAAATGAGTTTACTCTTTTTTGGACAATCCATAAGCTTCACGAATAAGTGTGAAATACTGTTCGGCGTTTACGATTTTATATTCCTCTCCGAGTGATTCGGAGATGGCCAAAATATCGTGGGGTCTCATCCCCCACGCGTTAACCCCGACGGAAAGGAACAACGGCGATTTACCGTCCCAGCTTTTCTTGGCCTCGGCTAGCATATTAACTCCATCCTGAACCGTTCCAATTCCTCGCATCATCGATACCGGAAGCGTGCCGTTCATGATTTCGATGCCGAATTGATCGCTTACAAGCAGGATGCCGGGAACTTTATAATTTTGCTCGTATGCGGCCGCTTCGGATGCGCTTATTGGAATGTCTTTGGTGACATCCCGGTTTATCACCATCGGAATGGTCATACCGGTCTGTTTGAGATATCGGTAGGTATCCTTCAGGAAATCCGGGAGCGTCTCTTCCGGCCATGGATGTGGATTGAAATAACCAGCACCGGACGGTCCGGCGACCAACAGGTCATTCTCTGTCGCCGTTTTCCGGTAATAATTAAGAACCATTGGAGCGGCATCGTAGAGTAATGGACTGGAAGTCCAGTTAATGGGTACTTTGCCGCGTGCAGGATCTTCCCATAGTATCTCGCGCATATGATTCAAATCGTATTGCAAATTGTCTCCTTCACCGAAAGTGAACGTCACATAGATTTTGTTTTCCAGCTTGAGCGGGTTGGGCTTGATCTTAGGGGCCGCTTCCACCTTCGTTCCCGAGAAGACGGTCATGTTATGGAACCAATCAGCAGCCAATACAAAGACGCTATACCTCGAGAGTAGGTCAACGGAGGCGGCTTCGCCTTCGAAGTCATTGCTAAACCAGCCCAGATAAGGTGTCCCTGGCTCTACATCGGACAGAATCTTCTCTAAGAGTGCTCGCTGATCCGGTACATCCGTCGAAAGCCAGAAAACCATTGCTTTGTTAGCGACCGCATAGTCTCGTAAATATCCATAAGGCTCTTTCTGCTCTGAAGAGAGAGGGCGAATATTGCCGACCGAAACTTTGTATTGATTCCACATCTCCACAGAGATCGTCAACTGTTGCGTGCCTGTAGTAGGTTTAAATTCATACATGAAGTAACTTCCATTATCTGCGAAGCGGTGATCTGCACCCGGTAAATGCTTGGAATTTTGTCTGTCATATAAGTACAATTCTTCATCAGGTGTACCGGCATCAAATTGAGCGATTACCTTCCCGTCTGCCTTTACGGTGATGGCATGAACGGCCGGTCCCCATCCGTCCTGCGTGAAGGAGTCGTCGAAACGAACGTAAACCGCTTCTTTCCCTAAAAACGAAGAAAGGTCGTATTCATACGTTCCCCGGTTACTGGCATCACGTATTTGCCTTTTCTCTTCTGCAATCGTGACGAAGGATTCGGGTAGACCCGGTGGGAGAGAGATCGATGTGTCCGGACTTAGCCCAATCAACATCCGTTGGGTCGTCTGATTCCATAAGTGCTCGTACTGCCATGTGTATGCATCAATTTTATTTTTGAATTTGCCCCGGAAATCTTCGATCACTTTCAATTGGTAGGGAGCTGCGGTTAGCTTACCCGCCAATTCAGGGCTGACGACAACGGCATTCTTGAGTCCCGCCAACGTGGTCGCGACGTTTATGGAATCTGGATTTTTTGGATCGTAAATGATGATTCCTTTTACTTCATTTTTATACAAATCGAAGACATCCATGCTATTATCGTGGAGCTTATGCGGCATGGTCATTTCGTTATACCAGGGGTCAACCTTGTTCTGAATCAGATAAATACGCGGGTTCTCTCGATTCACAATGCCCTGAAGAGTAGCCATCAGCAGTTTGACGTCTCCAGGTGCATTAGAGACATTGACAACGTCCAAATACTTGGGTTGATTAAACGTTGGAAGCGCTTGATTTTTCGGCCATTTAATTCCATCGGGGGTCACACTTTCAGCCTGAGTCGCGGAAATGCTGAAAGGCAGCATTGTCACACATACTAATACCATGCATAAAATTCTTAATTTCCCAATCAATCTGCTCACCTCATTTAGGAATTAATTACAGCGAAGCTGTTGTTGTTTCGACTTGACCTCCTTCTTCGAAGAGTAGCGTGCTTTGTAATGTCATGACATGTTTGTATTAATATGTTTAACATGTTGTATATAATATTTCAAGTGATTCGATAAACAATCTTATAAGAAAGCAAAATATTACCTTATTCTACAAGTTCAAAACTACAGTTATTACATATTTTGCAGTTGAAGAGTCTGCTTAAGTATGTATAAAAATATATTTAAAATATTATATAATACATAATAATGTTCTTGTGTCTAAAAAAGAGAAAGCAACAGGAAGAATTATCGTTTCGGCCAGCTCCATAAGAAAGCTGGTTCAATAAATCTAAAAATTACCAATGGAAAATAAAGGATACTCTGTTGAGTTCCTCGAATTAATATTGTTTGGTCGGATAAGACGAAAGCCAAAGTAAACAAATGGTTATCAGCAGGGTTAATACAAGGGGTGTCGGAGGACTGGTTCGGTCTAAATGAAACGATTACCCGTGCTGAATTCGCGAAGATCGTGGCTCTTTCAATAAGAGTAGAAATAGATACCACATTGAAGACTTCTAGTTTCAGCGATGTGAAAGCAGACGATCCGATATATGGGTATGCGCTCCCCTTTATAGAAGCACTTCGCCAAGCAGGTGTTACTGATGGTATAGACGTAGATCGGTTCAATCCTAGTGGAGAGGTGACTAAAGAAGAGTTTGCTATTTTTTTGGTTCGCAGTCAGGGTAAAAATGCTGAGGCAAAACAAACGCAGGGAGTAATCGATGAAACGATATCCCGTTATGCAAGAGGGTATGTGGCATTGGCTTTGAATTAGTTTCCATATTTAAGTTCTGACGGACAATTCAACGGCGCTATACCAATTGTTCGTCAATTGGTTCTTCTCGGATTGGATGACTTAACAATAAGTTATTGAGGCAGCGGGACTTCGAAGGTGGAGTAATTTCAAGAAAGAAAGTTGGTCAAAGAATGAAAAACCAGATTATTATTACTTTAATAGTGACAGTGAGTACGGCCATAGGGATATGGCTAATTTCTGTTTTGGGGCTATTCCCTTTTGATCAAGTAAAAGATACCCCCGTTAAAAAAGATTTGCTCAATCCAAGCACACCAGTAATTATAAATGAAACACCGATTAAGAAGTCGACTGAGAAAACGCTTAAAGAGTTAGTCGAGCAATACCGTCATTTAAAAGTTATCGATGCCCACAATCATGATGCATCTGATTCAAAGTATCTAAATATGCTGGAAGTTTGGAAGCGTAATGCCGTTAATCAAGTTGTTCTCTTTGGAGATATATCTGAGCCAAGCGCTTTAATGACCGACCAGATGTCATGGATGGCTTACAAAGATAACCCTGATGTAATTATTCCTTACTTTTCAGGCTTCGATATGCATGATAAATCGAGTCTCGATGTAGTGACACATAACCTGGAACAAGGATATTTTGGTTTAGGTGAAATTGCAGCTGCTTCTATGTATTCACCTGTGGTATCAAAAGTGGCATGGAAGGGTGAAAGCCCAATGGACGGCTATTTACCGGACATATACGAAATATGTGCAAAATACAAAGTACCCATTCTGTTGCATATTGACCCACCAAACGGAATTGTTATAGATAAGTTAGAAGAGGCGCTAGACAAACATCCAAACACAATAATCATATTCGCACACGCAAACGCGTTTAATTCACCGGAAAATATCAGAAAACTACTCGAAAAGCACCCTAATTTGTACGCGGATTTTTATGCGGGTTTCACCGCACTCAATCCAGGTAGTGCCAATAAGTTGGATGATTTCATACCTGTGATGAAGCAGTTTCCTGATCAATTTATGTTGAGTACGGACTCTGGATTTGATATTGGTGAGGAGGCTGCAATTGGTGCGATGTATCAGTTATTAGATAAGCTTGACGACCCTAAGCTAGCACGAAAAATTGCACATGATAACCTAGACGCCATTATTCGTAACCAACCAGCTACAGAGACACAGATTGCGGAAATCCGTAAGAAATCCAAAGAAACAGGACAAAGTTATGAATGGAGTCATCTATCGAAGGTAAAGGCCGGACAAATTCTTTGGAGCAAATAATAATATCGATTTTCTGTTATTATGTAGTAAATAGTTATTTCCGAGGTGTTTATCAATGAAAACAATTGGGCTAATAGGTGGAATGAGCTGGGAGTCGTCCTTGCTTTATTACCAAATCATCAATCAGCGTATTAAGGAGAAATTAGGCGGGCATCATTCCGCAAAAAGTCTTATGTATTCGGTGGATTTTCATGAGATCAAGACTCTTCAACATGAAGGGAAATGGGATGAAGCCACAAAAATCATGATTGATTCAGCACAAAAACTCGAATCTGGTGGTTCAGATTTCATTGTCATATGCACGAATACGATGCACAAGATGGCAAAAGAAGTAGAAGAATCGGTCTCAATACCATTACTGCATATAGCTGATGCAACGGCAAATGAAATTGTTAAGTGTGGAATTAAAAAAGTCGCTTTACTCGGTACTGCTTTTACAATGGAACAAGATTTTTACAAGGGTAGACTGATTGAAAAATTTGGTCTTGATGTTATCGTTCCAAATGAAGCCGCAAGGAAGATTGTACATGATATCATCTATCAAGAACTTTGTCTCGGAATTATTAAAGAAAATTCTAAACGATCCTACTTAGAGATCATTAATAGTCTTGTCCAAGATGGGGTAGAGGCCGTTATCCTTGGCTGCACAGAAATCACCTTATTAATATCTCAACTGGATTGCAGGGTGCCTATATTCGATACAACGAGGATCCATGCTGAATATGCAGTAGATTTAGCTTTGAAAGATTAAATAGACAGTATGTAAAGGAGCTGTGCTACTTAATGAGGGTTACTGTTTTAGGTTGTGGAAGATGGGGATCTTTTTTAGCTTGGTATGCAAATAAAATAGGACATGACGTCATGTTATGGGGAAGAGAAGAATCAAAAAATTATCAAAGATTAGTTCATAGTAGAACAAATGAATATTTACAATTACCCCAAAACATACATTTAACAGATAGAATTGCTGAAGCAATTGGGTTTGCCGAAATCATTTTTATCGCTATTAGTGCTCAGGAACTTAGAGGTTTTGCAAAGCAGTTAAATACCATGAGAATTACAAATAAGATCTTTGTTTTATGTATGAAAGGACTTGAAATGGAGTCTGGAGAAAGACTCTCACAAGTTTTTATGGAAGGGATACAATCACCTGTAAATTTAGCAATTTGGGTTGGACCTGGGCATGTTCAAGATTTTGTTAAGGACATTCCAAACTGTATGGTTATTGATTCAGATCACATGCACATAACTAAATTGCTTGTGGACAGCTTCGGAAGTGAGATTATAAGATTTTATTATGGGCAAGATTTGTTAGGCAATGAGATAGGTGCTGCAGCGAAAAATGTAATTGGAATCGCAGCAGGTATGTTGGATGGATTAGGTTATACAAGTTTGAAAGGAGCCTTGATGGCTAGAGGAACAAAAGAAATTGCAAGATTAGTCAAGGCAATGGGAGGGAACGAATTAACCATTTACGGATTAGGACATCTTGGTGATTACGAAGCGACCGTGTTCTCTAATCATAGTCATAATCGACGTTTTGGTGAGGCATTTGTAAAAAAGGAACCTTTCGAGAAACTAGCTGAAGGAGTAGCAACCGTAAAAGCATTATTACGATTGTCCACTAAATATGATGTGGAGCTACCCATTTGCCAGGCTGTTAATTCAGTACTCACTGAAGGTAATGATCCAAACGAACAACTAATAAGATTATTTATGAGACCCGTGAAATTTGAAGGTATTTAATTAACTATCATAATTTTAAAGACACAAATTAGAGAAGATGATATCCTTATTTAGGTAGACTTTTGTCGAACTGGCCCGAATGGCGGTTCGAAAGTCATTTGATATAAGGGAGATGCAGCCGTGGACACAAGACAATGGATGTCGGTAACACTTTTTCTCGCAACGGCGCTGATGGTGTTCGTCTCTTTCTTGTCTTACCGGAAACGCTATCTGCCTGTTGCCAAAACGATGGTTCTGATCATGCTGGCAGCGGCTTGCTATGCGTTCGGCTACGCGTTTGAGGTGTTGAGCCGAAGCCTGAACGATGTGAAGCTGTCGCTTCAAATCGAATACTTGGGCATTCCATTCGTTACTACGCTCTGGTTTTTTCAGGTCATTCAATTTACTGGGACGGCGGCTCGCTACCGCAAGCGTCTCGCCCTAGTGCTGTTCGTTGTCCCCGCAGCGGTATTTTTTCTCCATTTGACCAACGATTGGCATCACCTAATCTATGAGCGTTATATTCGGAATGTGAGCGATTCGGTTCCTTTGTACACGACTGTCAAGGGGCCTTGGTATAAGGTGCATACCGTCTATAATTATTCCGTACTTCTATGCGGAATGTTACTGTTTATACCCATGTATTGGCGAGCTTTACCGATCGTGCGAAAGCAAATCGTCATCCTCCTTTTGGGCGCAGTCGCGCCTATGGTGTTCAATTTGTTCTTTTGGTCCGGAATGGACGTTGATTTGACGCCGTTTGGATTCGCTGTATCGGGGATCGCCTACGTATGGGGGATTTTGCGGTATAATTTTCTTCGATTAACGCCTCTTGCGATGGCTAAAGTGTTCGAAACGATCCGGGATGGAGTCGTCCTGTTCGATTATGAGGATCAAATCGTTAGTTACAACGAAGCAGCCGAAAAGGTCCTTCCCGAACTCGGTTTGCCGAAACGTTACCCCATTGGTATGGAGAAGGTTTTGTCAGAAAGTCCAGAACTGCTTAAACGTATTCGTGCCGCTAGTGATAGGGACGAACGCTTCCCGTTTCACAGATTCCATGCACACCGTAACAAGCACTACAACTGCAGTTTGTCACTGATTTATGATTCGGGCAATGTCCTGATCGGAAAGATTCTGATGTTCAACGATATTACGGAGATGAAGGAGAGCGAAGCCCGGTTGCGTGAGAACGCCCGGCAACTGTCTGAGCTAAATGCGTTCAAGGACAAGCTTTTCACCGTCGTGGCACACGACATTCGCGATCCGATCGCACTCCTCGTGAGTTTGACCGAGCTGCTGGGCGATGAACTAACCGCCGCCGACTTTGAGCACGCCGAATTGGTGAGAGAGCTTAAAGGACAAGTGCAAAGCACGTTCCATCTCGTTGAAAATTTATTGGATTGGTATCGCAGCCAGAAAGGGAAAGTCGTGTTTCGTCCGTTAGGCTGGAATTTGCAGCAGGTCGTCCGGCAGGCTTTATTGCTTTCTGGCACGAAGGCTGGCATGAAACAAATTCGGATGACAGAGCAGATCAACGAGAAGCTAACGGTTAGAGCGGATAAAGAGATGTTGGATCTTATTCTACGAAATTTGCTTTCGAACGCGATCAAGTTTACAGGAATTGGTGGGGCAATTGAGATCGGGGCCGTTCTTGAAGGCGATCAGATCATCGTGTCCGTAAGCGACAATGGTGCGGGAATCGACGTTAAAACATCAGATCTGCTGCGTCTAGAAGAGCCATTCTTAAAGGTAATGGTGAACGGGGACGATTCGGAGGATATGAGATTCGGACTGGCGTTGATCCGCGAATTCGTTCGTATCCATGGTGGCAGCCTTTGGTTCGAGAGCGAGCCTGGGATCGGGACGACCTTCTCATTCACCTTACCCGGCTCGGCTGGTGTGCGGGAAGCGTTCGACGACGGAGGAATGGAGGAAGAAGTTTATGAAAGTGATTTTGGTGGACGATGAGCCGATGATGCATTTGATTCTGCGTAAAATGCTGGTCAAGCTGCCAGAGGTTCACGTGGCGGGCGCTTTTACGGATACGAAGTCCGCAGCCTCCTTTCTAAATGACAACACCGACATCGGTTTGGCTTTTGTTGACATCTCCATGCCGGGCGGGAGTGGGATGGAGTTCGCCGCCAAGATGGAAGCTTTGGCTTCTCCGCTGCAAATCGTCTTCGTCACGTCACACAAAGAATTTGCCTTGAAAGCTTACGAACTATCTGTGGTGGATTACCTGGTCAAACCCGTTTCCCAGGAACGATTGCAGAGGACGGTAAATCGTGCGTTGGCGAGCCAACGGGGCATTCATTCACCGTCGCTGTCTGCTCCCGCTTCCGAAAACTCTGGCAGGATCGTCCTAACGATGCTGGGTGATGTCGTCGTGAGCAACGATGCGGGCCGTGTCAAGTGGATCTCGAGGAAATGTGCGGAGCTATTCGCGTACTTGCTGTTTTATCGTGGCAAACGAATTCCCCGTTCAAGGTTAGTTATGGATATTTTCGGAGGGATGCACCAAACCAATGCGGAGAACTACTTAAATACGACCGTCTATCAATTGCGCAAGTCTTTGGAACCGCTTGGCATGCGCGAGGTCATACGATCTGAGAATGATGGCTATGCGCTTGAATTAAAGGATTCCGTTATCGATTACGTGGAATTCGAAAAGCAAGTAGAGGAGATGCCATCCATTGACGTCGGAAATGTGGAGAGGGCGCTGCGCATTGAACGGCAGTATACGGGCGATCTGTTCGGTGACAAGGCGTATGTATGGGCCATTCACGAAATGGTGCGCTATGCGGAAATGTACACCTCTTTCGTAAAACGGCTTGCCGAAGTGCTTATTTCGTTGCGGGATACGACTTCCGCGTCGAAGCTGCTGCTCAAACTGAACGAGCGCAATCAACTGGACGAATCAGTGATACGTCATCTTATGACGATACGCGAGATGACCGGGGACAAAAAAGGTTTGACCGCTCTGTATACCGATTATGTTCGGCTTCTCAGCAGGGAGCTTGGCATTCGTCCGTCCGAGGAACTGATACATTTATATGACATGTTAGTAAGTCGATTAACCAACAAAAAATAAATATTTGTGTAGATTTGGGTTAAGTAAGTGGGAGAAATATGAGTTGAGTATATGGGAAGCAAGCTGCCGCAGGTACATAGTGCGATAGCATGCTTTTTTTCTTGTGAAATTCACGAAATAAATGGAAACATTTACCTTGAAGTTGCGTCTAAATTAAGGAGTTATATTTGAAAGAATTGGGATGGTGCAACACTTTGAAAAAGTTTCTTTTAGGATTGATATGTGGAATCACTATAACAGCATCAACTGCGGTTTATGCATCGGACACGATTCAGACGTACTTGTTTCCAGTTAGATATGAAATTAATGGCCAAAATAAAGAAATGGAAAAGGAATATTCAACTTTAAATTACAATGGGCATGCTTATGTTCCTATCCGTTTCATCGCCGAAAATATGGGGGCATTTGTGGATTACAATGAACAAAATAATGAAATTAAAGTCAATCATTTTCCAGCAAGCATGGATTTACTAACAGATAATAAGTATCCAAATATCCATTTTGGCCTTATAGATCTTTACTTGGATGGAGGTTATACAGGTATAAGGGGGTTATTATCCTTAGATGACATAGAAGAGCTGATAATAAAAAAAGAGTACAAAATAGATTTCAAACTAAATTTTTATGACAAAAATAATGAATTAATTGGGTCTGCTTTAGGTTCAACCAAATATGGATCTTCAGATGAAAAACGAACCATAAGTATGGGTGAAATAAAATATGTAGCAGCTGGTGAGGTAGGTGATTTTTCTAAGTATGCTTATATGAAACTTGAAATTTTAAACATTGAAGAGCAGAAATGACGTAGTAAACAGTGACGGTTGCCCCGTCTTTTATTATTCATGAGGATTGAAGCCCACTTTTTCTGTCAAGACTAGTTAGCATGACTTTTATAAAGCAGGATGAGTGGTGAAAATGAAAGATATTACTTTTAAGGCTATGGCCGTCACAAATGAAATTGATCTGAACAAAATCGCCATCCACTGCGGCATTCCCAAGAAATACACATGGGAACAGCCTTTAATCCTAAGAGGCGATATACTTAAATCGATCCTAAAAAAAGAAATTGACGCCTATCAACAAGTGTTGGTGTTTTCTTTTGGCAGTGTAGTTTTTGTAAATCACACACACAAGGATGAGATCACTGGCTTTTTGAAATTCATCCAATCCTTCGAACCAGATATTGAGCTCCAGCCTGCTGACAGATACACGGACGATTACAGTCTTCACATCGAAGAAATCGATAGCATGGAGTTAACTGACAAGTATGTAGTTGTAACTGAGTATGAATCCTTTTACCCAGAATTAATCTCCACTGTCCTTGCCAAATCGGTTGCTCTTGAGAAGATAGAGGAACAGCTTGGGAAAATTCATGATGGCCTCGAAATTATGATTGAAAGACTTGAAAAAGGAAATCTTCGTGTCGGCAACAAAGAATTGGCAAGAACGACTGCAAAAATCGTACGTCATGAGTACAACACCCTTGCTTACATCATGATTTTGGATAAACCTGATCTGACTTGGACCAACAGTACGGCTAGCCAATTTTACGATGGGATGATGGTTTTTTTTGAATTGAACGATCGATTTAAAATACTGAAAAGCAAAACGGATATTTTATATCATATCTTGGAAGGTTTTTCAAATATCAGTCATTCCATTCGAGGGCTATTCGTAGAGTGGATCGTTGTGATTCTTATTGTTATTGAGGTTGTATTAACGATATTACAAATCATAGGTTGGATTCCCTCGCATTAAAAAAGCACAATGAACCAGGAGAAAATAGTTCCTGATCCATTGTGCTTTTTAGCTTGACTTAGACAAAGAAAATAAACAGAAAGCAACTCCTTTTTGTGATTTGCGACCCTTAATAAATGTTTCTTCCGAAGTTTATAGGGACAGCCTGGTGCTGTTCCCTATTTTTCGAGCGTGTAAGGCGACATCTAGAGTCGGATCAACACCCCTAAATTTGTAATGCTGCATATCGTTGCCATGTGCGGCGCGTAAAAGGAAGAGGAGGTTATCTTGAAACATGAAGAAGAAACTACAGGCTCTTATCTGCGTTTGTTCCCTTGGTGTAATGGGGATGGCCGCACCAGTTGGTGCTCAATCGTTAGGACAGGGCACACAAAGTGACCAAGTATTGGATATGCAAGAACGATTAAGCGCACTCGGTTACTTTAAAACAGGAATTACCGGTTATTACGGTAACCAGACTAAGGATGCTGTAAAGAAATTTCAAGCCAGTTATGGCTTGTCAGTTGATGGTGAAGCCGATTCCTTAACTCTGATTAAACTCAATAAAACGATTTCACCCAAACAGTCGGTACTAGAAGAATTGGCGCGAATCATTCATTCCGAAGCACGAGGGGAGTCCTTTTTAGGACAAGTTGCCGTGGGAGCTGTCGTTCTTAATCGAGTTCAGTCCGAAAAATTTCCTGATTCCATCACTGAGGTTATTCATCAGCCAGGTCAATTTTCAGCCGTTGATGATGGTCAGTTTAATCTTAATCCAAATTTATCAGCCTACCGCGCGGCAAAAGCCGCTTTGAATGGTTTGGATCCAACAACTGGGGCGCTATTTTTTTACAATCCTGATATTGCCCAAGCATCTTGGAGCAAAAAAAGAACCGCCAAGATTACTATTGGTAATCACGTATTTACCATTTAAGAGTAAATATAACGAGAAAAGTCGCGTAAATCGCGGCTTTTTTTGTTATTAATGACATTAAATATAATTCGTTAAAAGTGGAAACTATAACCATTAATTGACGTCTAACTAATTATAAGAAGAGGGGTGAATACGAGTTTAAGCAAGCGGGGACAGTAATTAATTATTTTAAGGATATAAGTGAAAAAAATACGAATTTGAAAAGAGTAGGAAGTGTAGCTGATTCATGAGAAAATTAATATTCGTCGCGTTTTTAAGCTTGTTTTGGTTGAGTGCGTGTTCATCTCAACAAAAGTATACTTCCGTTATCGAAGCCATTAAGTCCGAAGGAATCAATATCACTCAAATTGAATCACCCCAGGAAGCTCAACTTAATGAGACCAACCCCCTAAGTTATAAACTCGATAACAATGAAATCATAAGGGTTTATGACTTTGGTTCGAAAGAAAAAAGAGAACTTGGAAAGAAACGTTTCCAAGAACATCAACAGCTTCTTAGCTCCTATGCACCAATCGTGTATCAGACGAGCAATTATTTAGTTCTTTATTACAGCAACGTTAATAATTCAAAAACTGCAACTCCAAAGCTGAGCGAAACGAAATATGGTGAAAAAATACAAAAAGCAATAAATAGCGTAGAATAGTTATTTTTCAGGTATCATGATAGCTCAAGGAAACCGTCTGCCGCTGCTACAACGGCAGCCTTTTCTGCTAATGAGTAAAGACAGGAGTGTTTAATTAAAATTAAATTTTCAATAAAGACTTTCACAGTTTGATGTTAAACTCTAAATACCGTTAATCAAAAAAAATTATCTTTTGTCAAGGTGAGAAAATAAGTTCAAGTTAGGAGTCTTGGGTTAATATGAAACAGAATAAATATGATGATCTTGGATTTTTCGAAAAATACAGTGAGATGCCTCGCTCGATTGGTGGACTAAATGCTGCGGGGGAATGGCCCGTACTCCGTACGATGATTCCCGCGCTTCGAGATAAAAGAGTTCTTGACCTTGGATGCGGCTTTGGATGGCATTGCCAATATGCACGAGAACAGCAAGCACGGTCAGTGGTTGGCGTTGTCTTAAAGTACATCATTGTCTTGTATCAGGAGGAACTTTTATACTTTCGGTTGAACATCCGGTCTTTACCGCAATTGCTGCACAAGACTGGCATTATGGTACGGAGGGCGAGCGATTGCACTGGCCTGTCGACGACTACCAGAAAGAAGGTCTACGGCAAGCGAGATTTCTGGACAATGATGTCGTCAAATATCATCGGACTATCGCTACCTATGTTAATGCGTTAATTGATTCAGGATTTAGGATTATGAAAATATCTGAACCTCAACCAAATCAAGAAACATTGGACAAGTATCCAGAAATGAGAGACGAAACTCGTCGTCCCATTTTCCTCTTGATCGCAGCAGTCAAGAGTTAGACATTTCAGCTAGGGTAATTACTCCGACTGTAAATAATAGCATCATAACAACAGGCTGCCGGCATTATCGAGGCCGCTGAAAAAGTTCAAATCATATAAACAGGGTACCTTATCACAATTCTGAGGAGAGGTACCCTGTTTTCCTGTATAATTTAATTAACTAATTTCAGGTGGTGTCTCGGATGATTTCAAACCAACAATCCCTTATTCTTAGTCCATTTATGGCCATTTATGATATCGTAACTTGAAACTAGTCATTTAGACATACTCCTCTTTAGACTGATGATAGAGAACCTTTTAAACCAGACCTATTATAGCAATCCTTATAGGATATTCAAAGATAGGCAAAAAAAAGTCGGTTTCCTAAAACGAAGGTATCATGGTGTTTATATTCAAATCCACCTCTGATCACTGGTGTTCTCGAGAAGGGGTGGGAAAGTGCTATTGACAATATACGTTTGTATAAGTAAAATCAATTTTGTTATTAGTAAATATTACTATTAAATATAACAATTCCAAGCTATAAAGCGCAATCCTCAATTTGAAACGAGATAATTGCCGTTCTTAATAGGGGTGTTTGGTTTTATGTTGACTTTAATCGTAATTTTTACAATAAAATTCAGGGGGGTTGAAAACTATTGTCAACGTGGGACTTATCAGAAACGCGCCATCATGTACTAATTTGCAACGGCGCCAGCTGTATGCGCAGGCATGGGGAAGAGGTCACACAGGCAATTCGAGATGAAATTACCCGAAGAAGGGCTGACGGGCTCATCCACACGAGCAGGACTCACTGCAACGGACGGTGTCAAGATGCCTGCGTAGTCATTGTATACCCCGAAGGGGTTTGGTACAAGGACGTTACACCTGAGATAGGACGGCTTCTTGTTAACCAACATCTACTCGATGGGAAGCCAATTGGGGAACAACATACACATACCTACGACGCAGACGATAAAGGCAGCTTTGTACGTTCGCCGAATGCTGCTAAGGGAGAAGATAAGCAAAAGATGTGTGATAGAAAGGTGTAGACGCATCCAATAATCGTAAAATTTACTAATACAGTACGTAAAGGAGAAGAGATTGAAATGAGCAAGGATCAATTGTACGACATATGGTGGCAGGAAAAGGCGGAAGGCGAACAAAGAATGGAGGAAGAGCATCTTCGCCATTGGAAGAAAGTGCTAGGATTTGTGGAAGAGGAAGATTTGCAACGAAGCGATGTGCTCGATTTTGGATGTAATCAAGGGGGCTTCCTTCGTTTTCTCTACGAGCAGCGCCCGTTCCGGGAAGGAGTAGGTATTGATCTTGCACGTCAATCGATTGAGGTGGCTAATTCACGCAAAGGAAGCTTACCGCTACATTATGAAGCAACATCCACTCCGGAGAAGTTCGAACATCGCTTTGATCTTGCCTTCAGCATTTCTGTCATCTATCTGATCTCCGATTTGAAAGAGCACGCCAGGAAAATAAAAAAAGCACTGAATCCTGGGGGCATCTATTACGCTACGTACACAGATTATAGAGGGAATCCAAGTTTACCGGATATTAAGGATAAAATTAACAGAAGTGGTGCTGTCCCGATGAATTTGCATTCACTGGATGAGATTGCTGGAGCGTTCTGGAGCGAAGGATTCGAAGTGGGTATCCGACGTATGATTCCAACTAATTATACCGAATTGTCTTCAAATGATCGTTGGTTCCGTCGCATTGAAGATCGCATGTTGTTCGAATACGAGCAAGCCTACATATTCCGTTTCATTGCTCCAAGTAACCAAAATTAAAAAAGGAGATCTTATCCCATGTTTTCATACATAAAAACGAAGTTACCCTCTATTCTTATGCTGATCTTAGCCATAAGTCTAACAGCTTGTTCAACAAGTGTTGACAAGAAAGCAGGAGATATTGACACCCAGAAACAATCAGAGACGACTCCGAAGATGATTACGATGGCTTGGAATGCAGATGTTGGAACTCTTAATCCCCATTTATACGGTCCGAGTCAAGTGTTTGCCCAAGCTATGGTGT
This sequence comes from Paenibacillus sp. V4I9, assembly GCF_030817295.1. Lineage (NCBI taxonomy): Bacteria > Bacillati > Bacillota > Bacilli > Caryophanales > Paenibacillaceae > Paenibacillus > Paenibacillus sp. V4I9. The sequence continues at coordinate 3,540,627 of NZ_JAUSZE010000001.1, read as the reverse complement.
ATGAGCCACTTGTTGACTATGTGGAAGGTGGCAAAATCGTTCCGCGTTTAGCCGAAAAGTGGGAGGTTTCAGATGACGGACTCATGTATACGTTCCACCTTCGGAAAGATGTAAAATATTCCGATGGCTCTGTATTTAACGCGGGTAATGCAAAGAAAAATATAGACGCCATTATGGCTAACAAGCAGCGGCACAGTTGGATGGGAATTGTCACTGTGCTCGATAGAACGGAAAAAATCGACGATTATACGATTCGTCTGATTCTAACGAAGCCGTACTATCCTTTGCTCCAGGAACTAGCATTTGCTCGCCCATTCCGATTTTTGGGGGATGCTGGGTTTCCTTCGGATGGCAAGACTTCGGAGGCGATCGTGAAGCCGATTGGAACCGGACCCTGGGTGTTATCTGAATATAAGAAAGATGGGTATGCTGTATTTAGTCGCAATGAGAACTATTGGGGAATAAAGCCCAAACTTGCTTCAGTAAAAGTACTCATCATCCCGGATTCCGAAACGATTGTAACTGCTTTCGAGAAGCATGAAATTGATTTGATAGTTGGTGCTGGCATTATTAGCATGGACAACTTTAAATACTTGAAAGATTCAGGTAAATACAACACAGGCGCTTCAGAACCGCTAACCACAAGGTCAGTTATCCTGAATAGTGCCAAAGCGCCAACTTTGGAGATGAATGTACGACTGGCGATTCAGCATGGAATTGATAAAGCGAAGATGATCCAAAGCGTCACTTTAGGTTTGGAAAAGAAGGCAGATACGATCATGGCTAGTAATTTCCCTTACTCGAATATTGATCTAAAGCCATATGCCTATGATCCGAAGAAATCAGAGCAGCTGCTAGATGAAGCAGGATGGAAACTTCCTTCAGGTAAGTCAGTACGAGAGAAGGATGGCAAACCACTATTGCTTGACCTTGTGTATGTAAGTACCGATGCGATCCAAAAGCCGATGGCTGAAATCATTCAAGCTGAATTGGCAAAGATTGGTGTTCAAGTGCAGGTCAAGGGCGAAGAACTGATGGTAGGCAATGGAAGATTGAAGTCGGGTGATTACCACTTGAACTTCTGGAGCACCTACGGGGTACCTAATGATCCGCATAATTTTGTTACAACGAGTACACAAGCGAAAACAGGCATACACGAAGCGCTTCTTGGATTGTCGACGAAACCGCAAATCGATGCCCAGAGCAAGGAAGTGTTGGCAAGTACCGATGAGAAAAAGCGAGTAGAGCTATACCGCTCTATTTTGACTCAGATTCACGAGGGAGCCGTGTTCTATCCAACTGCTTACGAATCCATGATAACTGTTTATCATAAAAACTTAACAGGCCTTAAATTCAACGCGACCAAATATGATTTCCCTTTTGGTACGTTGGATATTACAACTAAATGAGTAGTTCAGTACTAAGATATGTGCTAAGACGTCTGGCGGGATTGCCTGTTCAGCTGTTCTGTATTTCACTGCTTGCCTTCATCCTGGTCCGGCTCGTTCCGGTTGAACCAGCCGAGGTGATACTTCGAATGTCAAATTTGACACCTACCGAAGAAGCAGTCGCCTCCATGCGCAATGAACTAGGAATGGACCGTTCTCTTCCGGTGCAATTTGCCAATTGGTTATGGAAGGCTTCTCAATTTGATTTTGGAAATTCGTTTGTCAGCAAAACACCGGTTTGGAGTGATGTTATTGGTAAATTCCCAGCCACGCTTAGGCTTGCAGTGACAGTCATTGGACTGTCACTGCTCATTAGTATTGCGCTCGGAGCTTTTTCCGCATTGTACAAAGGAGGATGGTTCGATCAGCTCTGCAGACTTCAGTCTTTTATTGGGATATCCATACCTCGCTACTGGTTAGGATTTTTGCTTGTTTATTGGTTTGCTCTGAAATTAGACTGGCTGCCAACACAGGGGAACCATAGCTGGAAGCATCTCATTTTACCTACACTCACACTTGCTTTTTCGCAGGTTGCTTTCCTCTCCCGTCTGCTTCGCGCCAGTATGCTTGAAAACATGAAAGAGTCATACGTACAATACGCACGAATAAGGGGAATACGTGAGTCAGTCATTTTATTTCGTCATATTCTTCCCAATTCGCTGCTTCCCATTATCACAGCGACTGGAGTCATGTTTGGCCATTTGCTGGGCGGAACGGTCATTGTTGAGCAAATTTTTAGTTTGCCGGGGCTTGGTCGGTTTCTGATAGAGTCCATCTTGAACCGGGATTATCCGGTCATTCAATGTTATGTGCTGCTGATGGCCGTTGTGATTGTTACGATTAATCTTATTGTTGATATCTTGTACAGGATCCTGGATCCACGTTTGAACATTAAGGAAGGAGTGTAGACAATGATTGGTGCGCTTCGAAACAACAGCTTTCTCCCAAGAATTCGATATAAGGGACTCCAAATTGGCTGCGGAGTCTTGTTAGCAGGAATTGCTTTAACAGGTATCGCCGCTCCGTGGCTCGCTCCGCACGATCCGAACCACGTAGAACTGCTGCATAAGTTTGCTTCGCCATCTCTCGAATATCCATTTGGAACGGATCATCTTGGTCGTTGTGTGCTGTCAAGACTTCTTATTGGGATCAGGATCTCGCTAGGTATTTCCATTGCTGTGATGGTATTTACCCTCTTGATCGGAATGGTAGTGGGAACCTTCTCAGCGCTCAAAGGTGGCTTGGTTGATGCGACATTCATGAGGCTGTGTGATTTGCTGCTTGCTTTTCCTACGCTCGTGCTTGCGTTTGCGCTGCTCGGCATTTTTGGAACGGGGGTTAAGAGTTTGATCATGGCTCTTGTTTTATCACAATGGGTGTATTACGCTCGCATGGTACGGGGGATGGTGCTCTCTATCCATACACGAAGTTTTATTCAGGCGGCAATCGTAAATGGAACACGTCGCTGGATGCTTTTATGGCGTCATATTCTTCCTAACATTTCTACACAGATTCTTGTATTGGCCGCGCTTGAAATCGGTACGGTTATCCTCGAAGTAACCGGATTTTCATTTCTCGGTTTAGGCGTTCAGGCTCCGACGCCGGAATGGGGGATGATGATGAACGAAGCGCGTCAGCAGCTTCGTCAACATCCCGAAATGATGTGGATCCCCGGTCTTGCTGTCATGTTCGTCGTGATCGTTTGCAATGTGCTTGGCGAGTCGCTTCGAGACTACTACGATCCTAAGGGAAGGTGAACGTATGGAAGCGAATCGATCTGTGTTAACAGTCCGTGATTTAACAATAGATCTCAGAAAACCGGAAGGCATTACACGTATAATCAACGGGGTAAGTCTGGAGTTGCAACCAGGATTAGTGCTAGGAATCGTCGGGGAGAGCGGTAGTGGCAAATCGATTACGTGTCTTGCTTGCATGGGTTTATTACCACCAAATGCGATGATAAGCAGAGGAAGTATCGCACTTCTTGGACGGGAGTTGACAATGCTCGCACAGGAAGAGTGGCGTTCACTGCGAAGATCACGTTTGTCCATGATCATGCAGAATCCGATGGCCGCGTTTAATCCCATACGCCGAATAAGCGACCACTTTGTCGAAACGTTAAGGGGGCAAGGGAAGATTAGTCGGGAGGAAGCCTGGGAGCTGGCAATAACCTCATTAGAGCAGTTGAATCTGCCTAGACCTGCACTACTGATGAATCAGTACCCCTTCCAATTGAGCGGAGGCATGCTTCAACGAGTCATGATTGCTATTGCGATGGCTGCTCGCCCTGGTGTTCTAATCGCAGACGAACCCACCACTGCTTTGGATACGGGGAGTCAACTGCTCGTATTGCGCGAACTCGGAGAGTTGTGCCGGAATGCCGGTACTGCTTTGATCATCGTGACACACGACTTAGACGTTATCGCAGAAATTGCCGATGATGTTGCGGTCATGTATCAAGGTGAGATTGTGGAAACAGCATCGGTCCATCAGTTATTTAACAATCCTGTACATCCATATGCCCATTTACTCGTAAATACTAGAATCTGTTAATTCGCAGTAATAACGTCAAAGATTGGGGAGGGGATCCGAATGAACTTGCTAGAGGTGTCTGGAGTATCAAAATCTTACCAGTCTGAACGCACCTTATGGGGGAAAACAACCCACTCAATGGTCCTGCACGATATTTCTTTCGATATGTTGGAAGGCGAATGTCTCGGTATCGTCGGGGAAAGCGGATCGGGCAAGAGCACGTTAGGCAAGCTTGTGCTCGGCTTGGTACGACCTGACAAAGGGCGAATCCTATTTCAAAAGAGGGATTGGCTGAATGAATCTGCTAGGGATGCCCATGCGCTTCGCCGGAATTTGCAGGCCGTGTTTCAGAACTGCTCGGATGCTTTGAATCCCCGGATGACAGCTCGTCAAATCATTGCCGAACCTTTGCTCAACTATGAGCGATATTCGGCTCGGAAGCTGGATCTCGTTTGCTTGGAATGGCTGGATGCAGTAGGTTTGGCTTCATCAGATGCGGACAAACTACCGCATCAGTTTAGCGGGGGGCAGCAGCAGCGATTATGCATTGCTCGTGCGTTGGCTCTGCACCCAAAGTTAATTGTGTTAGACGAAGCGGTTAGTAGTCTCGACAGGATCCTACAGGCACAAATTCTTGAGCTATTGCAACACTTCAAGATGAAGTATAGACTTTCCTACCTCTTTATTTCTCATGATATCAAGGCGACTCGCTACTTGTCTGATCGTGTAGCGGTCATGGATCGTGGGGAGATTGTTGATTGGGCAGATAGTCCAAACCACTTAGAGCAATTACAACATTCTGCTTCTAGAAAGCTGCTGGATTCACAGCTTCCTTCACATCCAGATCAGCGGACAAGACGAATAGAGGGGAAGAAATATCGAAAGGCAGGTAATCGTTAAGACGGGCAGGATCTATTTGAATATTGGACAGTTCGTTACTACTATTCTATTGATGTAGTTTGTGAACAAGGAGAATACGTTAACGTCCCTTCGGAATAAGATGATGCGTTATTTCTATGAGTAGATTAAATACTTTGATTTTCAGCAGAATCCGCTGTTATAACAAAACATCGCATTACATTCACCGAACAAAATCGACAGCTAATGGAACGGGAGCTACCCACGATAAAAGCTTGATCATATAGTTAGCCAAACTATTAGAAAATATGATTCGAAAAGAACACATGTTCTTTTTTTGTTGTGCGCCTCACAGTCGTACAATCTAAGTGGTTCAAATCCACTCGGTAACTTTACCCTTTAAAGTGCCGTAGCCGAAGTAGAGGTCCTACTCGAATATGAGTAGGATTGGCAGGGTGTCTCTCTTGATAGGGAATCCGAAGGGCCTGCAGGCAAAGTCCAGCCCGGAATGTGGTGAACCAGAGGTGGCGGCGATGCTGGGTGACCCGCCAACAAAACGGGGAAACCTATACGACTAAGTATATCTTGTAGGAAAACAAACAAAGGGATATGACCTACAGGACTCATCGACGTGAGTAGGGTCAGGATGGATGGAATAGAATGTACAGATAACTGAGGGAAGTCTCGTAGTTTCCTTGACGCAAACGTGGATAAGGTAGGGGAGGTATAACCTTAAAGGGAAAGCCGAATCGATGGGCTGCGAGATGGAGGATCGTTCCGTAGTAGTGAGTAAGTCCGAGCCGATGAAAGCAGGTAACAGTCTGGAGGAAAAAAACGCGAGTCGCATAACCTGCTCCCACTTCAAAAGAGGGAAGATAGAGGCAAAGGGAATGTGCTTCGTCAAAGACTCATGGATTTTAGCGAGCACATCGGCCGTCCCTCCGTTTCAATGTATAAGTTAAAAATGAGTGGGAAATAATAAGAAGTAAGCACTACCCTTAACCCAATTGCTATTTCGTAGGACCGATTCCATGGCTTACCCATGACGGAGGTTCCTATCGACATTTCTTAGCTTTTGTTAAGGAGGAGATGCTTATGTTAAAGTACAGAACAAAGGAAAAAACAGTAGAAATCTCAGCTCGCTTCGTTATTGCAATTGCTTCGGCAATTAGCACAATAGTCGGAGTACTAGCAGTATATCTATCGAATTAGTTCTGTGCCTGAATGGCCGTCCAATTGGGCGGCCTATTCTAATTCCCCACCCCTTAATTGCTGCTGCTGCTGCTCAACGATCCTCAGCATCCTTGGATTAGCCGCGATCTGAGCGGAAGCAATCTCATAGGCCTCAAGATCAGCCTTCCTGAACACTTCCATGAACAAATACAAGTTCTCTTGAATGAGATCAAACTCGAATGCCTTCGATCTCATAGAATCCATGAATTTGCTGTTCTCTCTGAGCTCACGGTTCAATGAGGTGATGTTCTGGATGTTTCGCCTGAGCTCAATAACAAACCCTTGCTTCCACTGCTCCAGATAATCAGCCTCGGCCCCATCTTTCTCATGCTTCTGTTGAATGGCTGCGAACCGCTGTTCAAACATCTCTGGCAGCTTATTAATGAATTCGAAGCGTTCCAATAAAACGGGTGTCGTTTGATACTGGAGCTCAATGATATCTAAATCAAAGTTTGTTATACGCTCGACCCGGGAATGCTCCTTAACGACTACATCCTTCTTCTTCACTAAGTCGATGGTCTTGATATACTCATTCACAGCCACATGGGAAATAGCCTGCTTTGCTTTCTTCGAACAAAGCTCAGCAATCTGTCTGGAAGACTTTCCGGCAGCGAGCCCTTCGGTGATCAACTTCTCTAGCCCGAACTTCTCAATCTTGCTCTGTCTACCCATCGAATCACCGCTTTCTGCTGTTAAGTTATGTTAAGATATAATTCTGTTTTTGTAAGGCAACTGTTAAGTAAACAACGAAAAAAACCTTACGTATGAAGGCTTTGTGTTGTTAAGTTATTTTTTTACACTGTAAAGCACAATGGACGACAAAAATGTGATGATTCTGCACACAACAAAAAAAGCCTAACTTAATAAGGTTTTTTTGTTAACTATTTCCTTTTAATATAGTAAAGATTTATTGGCGTAAAATAATGTTCATTTTTCCTCGAAAAAATCTACTAACATACTCAATGAATGGTTATCATCTATGTCTAACAATTTAACTGTCTCCTTATATCCATAAACAATTTCATCTATAAGAAGATTCTCAATTCTTACTTTTTCATCTGATGCCTTTTCCCATTTTTCATCTGATGCCTTTTCCCATTTTTCATCATGAATATTTGATTCTTCGAGGTGGATTAACATTTCATAACGAAACAATAAATTCAATAGTGTTTGCCTAGCTAGACCTCTATTAGTCTCGGTTAAAACTTGTATAAACTTTTTCCTATCAAGTATTCCTTGTTCTTCATTTTCCTGGTGATCTATCACCTTACTATTGAATAAGTCTACTGTTTGTTTTACTTTTCTATTGGTTGTTGTCAGTATTGGAGCATAAAGAAGAAGTTTCAACGGTTAGACGAATGGACTCGCATGAGGGTGCGTGCCTTTATGCGTCAAAAGAAATCTACGGTTTCTAACTGGCTGATTCCTAACAAAGTATTGGAATCGGCGGAAATGGTATTTCTAACAAACTTACTCACCACACGTTCCTATTTCAGGAGTGAAATAGGCGCAATCCGGCGACGGATGAAGAAAACTCACTCCTAAAGATGGGGAACTGACGAAGGAAAGCCGTGTGAGGGAAATCCGCATTCACGGTTTGACGGGGAGTCCGAGGGAGTAATCCCTCGTATTACCCTACTTTCAAATATCCTATCTTAAACATAAGCCAAGCAGGTCACAAGGGATTACGGTATATGGTCAAAGATCCGATGGCCGCGAAGAGCATGAGCGCAATATTCACAGTGTATTACAGTATAAGCCGTAGCTATTAATGGAAAATGGTGCTGATTTAACAATCTCTATTCCGATTATTGTAATAAATGACAGCTATTTGAAGCAAATTATTGAGAACGAGCACGGTGTAGGACAGACGATTGTCGAAGGTTTTGTGCGTACGACGAATTTGATTGTACCTACCCGACGGTTTGTTATTATCGGATATGGAATGTGCGGCCGAGTACTATTGCATTCGGCCTCCCAATTACGTAAATATCGAGCTAAAGTAGCCAGTTAAATGCTAAAGCAATTAAGCTATCGACTTTAAGGATGCAGTCTAACAATCGAGGTGTCTAAAGTATGAAGGAGCTTCTGTTGTCATTAGGAGCAGGTTTAATTATCGGTGTTTTATTCAAGGTGTTGAAGCTGCCTTTGCCCGCACCGCCTGTACTTTCGGGTATTCTTGGCATTGTAGGTATTTATGCAGGCGGCAAGATAATGGAGTTGTTTATAAAATAGGAAACAGGACTGAATGAAAAAGGAGGAGGAGCTTTGACGGGGTTCATCCTTCTTTTTCTATGTTAACGAAGATTTTGCATAAACTTTGGATAAAAGGAAGCGATTTATATGAACAAATCCAGACTTTGTTTAATAGGTGCGGGTTTTCATGCATCAACGAATATTTTCCCTTCAGCCATTGAAGCCGGAGCGGAAATAATTGGAATTGCTACACGAAGTTTGGATCGATCAAAAGCTGCTCTTTTGCGTTTCGGAAGCAATGGAAGACCTTATGACGTAACTGATTACGAATGGAACGCTTGGCGCTGTACGTTCATTTGAAGCCAGATTCGCAGTTGACTGTACGCCATTTTGCAAAAACGAAGAACAATTCATGAAACTGGCCGCCATTCATATCATCGAATTGATGCGACATTCGTTTGGCGAGGTTTCGCAAGAAACTGGGTTTAGCAATAACATAAATGAGTTGATTTCGCAAAGTATTTCAAGACGTGGTGCCATGGCAAACACTAGAAGAGAACGATACCGTCCTTACGCCATCAGCCTCAGCGATGTCAGGGTGTTATAGAATCTTTATTTACGCGGATTTGTCGACAAAATGAAACATTTTATGGCGCCAAAATAGATTAACTGGGCAGGCTAATTGAATAAGGTATTATTTACATACGAACAAATGTACTGTATATTTGTTCGTATGAGAAAACTGCATGTATATAAAACAAATAGGTATGGATTATTGAGAAATTAAAAGGAGTGTTAATCATTAACGGGATAGAACTTGTTATATTGAACTTGGAAGAAGTCCGACGTAGAAGTATAAAAGTGTGGAGCGTTATTCCTCTAACTATGCTGGATTGGAGGCCTGATGCACAAGCCTTAAGCATGAAAGAAATGATCCGACACGTATTGGATGGCGAGCATTATTATCATCTTGCATTACTTAATTGTGGAAGTTTGCCTTCTTATGATTCTCCTTATGACAATCGGGAATTTTCTTCGGTGGAGGATGAACTGATATTCGCACAAGTGTACAGAGAACAATTCTTGAATACCGTTAAATTGTTCACTCCTGAGGATTTGTCAAATATTAAAATTAATCGAAGTGACGTAGGGTATGTTCGAAGTTTAGGAGATATGTTAATGAGGATCGCATACCACGAATCCGTTCACACCGGGCAACTGCTAGATTATATGCGAACGGCTGGAATCGATCGGCCTCAAATTTGGGACTGAATGAGGTTGGTGGTGATGGGAATTCACTTGTTTTGGACAAGAAGAAACGACTAATGCCACTTACAAAATGCTCTTGGAAAATTTTGAGTCATGTTCTCTATGATTTCACATGTTACAATTTGTGAGATCCATGTGGATCAAATAACTCAGAAGGCCGAAGTTTCATGTGAAGCACGGGGGACCCATTATTTGGGGTGAAGCCGCGTCAGCGGCCGGGTGATTACTCTTTGATCCGAATCCGACAGCTAACCTCGCAGGCCGCAAAAAGGAGAGGTTTATTTTGAAACGTTACAAAAAGCTTGTGGTTACCGGCGCAATAGGATTGAGCGTCCTCGTAGGTTCGAGCGCATCAATGGCCGCATCAGCAACCCATTCAGTATCAGGCAATGATACCATGTGGTTAATATCCAAGAAGTATGGCATCAGCTTATCTTCGCTTATTAAGGCAAACCCTCAGGTTGCCAATCCTAACGTGATTTGGTCTGGTATGAGCCTCAACATTCCTGGCAGCACGAGCACAAATGCAGGTACCAAAACGCCAGTTACGAGTGCGCCATCCCAATCAACTTATGCTAGCCAAGTCGTTAACTTAGTTAACCAGGAACGATCTAAAGCAGGACTGCGTCCATTAACCAGCAATAGCGCACTTACCGCAATGGCTTTGGACAAAGCGAAGGATATGTACAACAATGGTTATTTCGATCATACTTCTCCGACCTATGGGTCTCCTTTTGATATGATGAGCAAATACGGCATTCGCTATTCCTATGCAGGTGAAAACATTGCAAAAGGTCAACAAACGCCTGAAGCTGTCATGAAAGCTTGGATGAACAGCACGGGTCATCGTCAAAACATTCTAAGCCCCAACTTCACCCAAATTGGTGTTGTCTTTTATAATGGTGAGTGGGTTCAGGAATTTATAAGTAACTAGCTTTTTTCTAAACATTCAAGGCACACGATATGTGTGTCTTTTTGCATGCCATTTTAGGCTCTTTGTTGACTTGTATGGGACACAAATAGATCGACCTGCCCCATTGTTACAGAGTCGATTAGATAATCTAAAACGCAAAAAGAGGGTCTAGGATAACTAGCCCTCTTTCTTTATATACATCGCTTATCGGCGATGTTCATCAAATTTCCAATCCATGGTAATATTTAAACAACCACAATTAAAAACTAGGAGCAGCCAAATGGAACAAATTTTTGAGTTTAAGAAAACCATGTGAGCTCAAATGATTCTTTCCAATAGCTGTTCCATCAGGATTGAAAGGTTGGTGTCATAAATGCAGTATTTCATAGGCATCGTTCCTCCCGACGAATATCTAGAACGAGTAGTTGCGTTTCAAAAACGTTGGTTGAGTAATGGTCTTCCGAATGTCGTTGAGCCTCACGTGACTGTTAAAGCACAAAGCGGGCTTACCCTAGATATGGCTTGGCTCGAAAAGGTAAAGGTTGTATGCTCATCGTTTTCAAAGTTTCATTTGTCGCTTTCCGAACCTGCTTTATTCGGAAATCAAGTTATCTTCCTCAGTGTTCAATCAAATGAACTATTAGAGCTTCACAAAAAGTTAGTGAATGTAGTAGCACCATCAAATGAACTTATGCAGCACTATGCTGAATTGGACCTTTATACTCCTCATTTGACTTTGGGGCAAACGTATTGGGGGATGAAAGAATCAGAAATATTGGAAATGAAATCTGAGGCGGGATATGTCCTTGCTCCTTTTCCAACATTCACAGTCTCTTATGTCAGAGTTTATAAAGAAGTACAACCCAACAAATACCATCTGTATGAGGACATCAAACTGGCCTAATAATGAGAATGTATGTTCCTGTATATGGATTTGTGCTATGATCTATCCATTATGACTAGGAGGTAATCTAATGAATTTCCGTAGTACAATCAGCGAATACGAACAATTTTGCAGTTGGACAAATATTTTGCACCAACTAAGTGATAAGGATTGGCATAGCCCAATTCAAGTAGGAAAGGCGTCGATTGCCGAAATCATTGCGCATCTTAGAAATTGGGATCTTCATCTAATGAACGTAGTCATTCCTTCGATCAGGGAAGGCAAAGGAATGGAGTTTCCCGATTTCAATTCTTTCAATAGCAAAGCTTATCAATACGCAAATTCGGGTATATCGAAAGATCAACTCCTTCAAGAATTCTCAAGCGATAGAATGAAACTGATGGATCTATTAAAGAGCATGAAATGCGAGGATTTACTGCTAGAAGTAACAGCAAACGGTGTATCAAATTGCCCTAAAACTGGTACGCCATACTCTTTGCTATACATAATTCAAGAATTTACTGAGCACGATGATCATCACAAAAAGCAAATTTTAAGTGTTCTAGATTAAGCTAACGTACAATGATAGTGAAGGAGCTTGCTTCAGCAGCTCCTCTTTTCTATTAAACGGGTGAGATATTTGTAGAGCAATCAAAACGTGTTGATTATCTAGCAATGTTCATCTATTATAATGATAAAAAAATAGAGATAATGGAGTGATTTTTATGGATATTAAAGTAGATGATTTAACTGGATCTAAAGTGATTGCATTAATCGGGGAACATCTTCAGAATATGGAACTTTTATCTCCGCCAGAAAGTACACATGCCCTAAATCTTGATAAATTGAAAAAACCAGAAATTACCTTCTGGAGTGGATGGGAACAAGATGAATTAGTTGGTTGCGGGGCAATTAAGGAACTTGATAGTCAACACGGAGAGATAAAATCAATGCGAACTTCTTCATCACACCTAAGAAAAGGCGTTGCAAGACGAATCCTTGAACACATCATTGAAGAAGCCAAGCGACGTGGCTATCAACGACTAAGTTTGGAAACGGGCTCAATGGATGCTTTCGAACCAGCTAGACGACTGTATGCAAGTTTTGGGTTCCAATATTGCAAGCCGTTTTCGGATTACATAGAGGACCCAAATAGTGTATTTATGACAAAAGAGTTATGAGTTTATTTATATGTCACGAAATTTCGTTTGAATATTAGAACCTTAAGGATGATACAATGGATAATCATATAACTATTCAGGCTTTAAAATATGGAGATTTACTACATTATGAATGGAACACAACTTTATTAGAGAAGACTGATTCACACGTTTTTGTCTTAGGCGAGTACGGAAGAAAATTAAATCATTACACGAAGCAAAAGGTATTTACCATAGAGGCTTGGACTATTGAATATTTCTCATTTCATTCATGGTTTACTGTTAGTGCCGATGTAGTTGGCGGAAAAATACAACAATATTATTGCAATATAAACCAACCTGCGAAGATTAATGGTAACATTGTTTCTTTTGTGGATTTAGACCTAGATTATGTACAAAGAAGCGGTGAATGGAAAGTTGTTGACGAAGATGAGTTTGAGAGCAATGCATTTAAATTTGCATATCCAGAAGCTCTAATTCAAAAAGCTAGGCAAGAGTTAATAGGCTTAAAGGAACTTATTAGAAAAAAAACGTTTCCTTTTGATGGATCACTCGAATTGTTTATTGACCGTATTCCAAGATGAATTATGGAGGGTAATGGTGAACAAAACACTTCTATGGGGTAGTATCTCCGCCACAATAATCAGTTTAATTACATGGAAAATACTTGATGTAAATAAGCTATTTACATTATTAATGTACATCGTACTAGGCACGTTAGTCTTATCCGCAATATTATCTGGGGCTTTATTAAGTGGGGATAGAATAAGAGCAAATTACCATACAGAAGATGCCAAAGACAGAAATGAGAGAAACAGATTCATAAGCAGAATGTTAATCTTTGTTTCCCCATATGCTGTATTAGCCTTCATTGTATATTTGATCAAGTGAGGAAATTCTCATTCTATTTTATAGTGTTACAACTATCTCACCTTTTGATGATATCAACTAGGGTAGAAGTCAAGAAGTGTCTAGCTGTAGAAGTATTGTTTGACATGAGTTCCATGGGAGCAGGACAGCCTGCAATTATAAGTGCTCAACAAATTGTAGATAGTTGGGAAGAAGGTTTGAATAAGCTTCAAGCCATCCATCATCAGTGGGTAACTATATTGTGGACGTGTCAGGAAATGAAGCAGATCTATTTTGCTATGGGACAGCAAGCCACTATTTACCTAATCCGACCGGCCAAAATGTGAGAATATTTGTTGGGTCATACAATTTTCATTTGACACAAATTGAAAACGTATGGAGAATTGATAAATTCAAGTTTAACTAAAAATACATAGATGGAAACAAAGATTTATAATTCATAGTAATTCAAACAGTAGAGACGAAAGGGTGGAAGATATGCCATTTTTATCATTAACGAGTTGGAGCTTACATCGGAATTTGGGACCTTTGCGGTGGACCCGCTGGGATGAGAACGCACGTACTCAAATAACGGCTACCCAAGACCAACCTGAACTCATCTCTCTGCTTGAATTACCGGCGGTTCTTGCGAAGAAAGGTTTTAGATCACTGGAAGTGTGTCATTTTCATTTTCCGGATACAAGTGAAGCCTATTTGCAAGAATTGAAACACGCATTCACGGAAGCGGGTCTCCAGTTTTACACGCTGCTAATTGAATACGGTGATATTTCCAACTCGGATGATTTGCGCAGACAATCGGACATCGCATGGATCAAAGGATGGATCAATATTGCTGCACGAGCAGGAGCTGAAAGGGTACGCGTGATAGCCGGTGATGCGGAACCTACGGATCAAGAAGCTTTGGAAAGATCAGTTGATGCACTTCTAGAACTAAGTAGTTATGCTGCTGCGCAAGGAGTACGCGTTGTTACAGAAAACTTTCATTCACTCACATCAATCGCGGATAATTGCCTTGCTTTATTGGAAGGATGCGGGGAGCTCCTTGGACTAACCTCGGATTTTGGCAATTTTAAAGGAAACGGGAAATATGGTGAACTTGTCAAAATGATTCCGCACAGTGAGTCGATCCATGCCAAAGCACAAACGAATGCGGATGGATATCCGGATGAAGCTGAGTTTAATCGCTGTATGGAAGTTGCCAAGCAAGCTGGGTATGAAGGTCCTATAACTCTTGTATATGACGGACCTGGCGATATGTGGGAAGGCATTGAGCGTATAAGGAAGCTTGCAACACCGTATTTGAATTAAATCAACATTACATGCCGCTTATAATGCGGCTTTTTTAATTTAATGACCAATTAGGAGGTTTTTCTTATATTGTATCGGACTTTAGGCAAATCTTACGCAAGCATACCCGTAATCGGACAAGGGACTTGGAAGTTTGGTGAAATTAAGCAGAATGAAACACAAGAAATTGATGCATTAAACAGGGGTTAATAAAGTTTGTTGGAGTAAGTGTAATTTTACAACAGAACTTATGCAAGAAGCCCAAAGATGTTTGGGTATTAGTCTGTAACCAGGTTGCCTATCATTTGAACGATAGACGTATTGAGAGCAGTGAGCTGCCTTATTGCCAGCAAGAAGGAATTACTATAATGGGGTATTCTCCTTTTGGTTATGCCCCACATATTTTTGGAATGGCTGGTTTTCCTGAGGTTGGCACAAGTGAACGTGATGTTTTAGATAAGATTGGAATAGGAAACATATGATTGATAATGTAGATGCATTAGGATGGGAGTTACAGAAAGAAGACCTTGATCTTATTAACGTTACATTTCCAAAGCAACTTAACTGACCAAAGGGGATGGTTTGTTTGATAAGACTTATGAAATATGATGATCTTACATTATTTAAGAAAGATGTTATTTCTTTTTTAGAACAATTTGAAGTAGAAAACAATTTAGTATTAGGTATCTTACATTCTTTATCTGAAAATGATGAAATTCCTCTTTTTATGGCTACTGTAATAAAGGACAATGACATTGGGTTGGTCTTACTTCAAACACATCCTAATCAAATTATTTTATCAAAATCAGTTTCTTTAACATCAAAGGAAATACACGTTATAGGAGAAAAGTTAATTAACACAATCCAAGATATACCTGGCTTAATAGGTGAAAAGAAATTAACTATTGAGCTAGCTATGTATATTGCGAACGTAAAAGGGATTCAATCAAGTGTCCTAATGGACCAAAAAATTTATAAATTAGAAAAAGTAAAGAAAAAAACAACTACAAATGGAAAACTTCGGAGAATTATAGAAAATGATCATCACACAATTAAAGAGTGGGTGTATCAGTTTTGTAATGAAACTAACCAACCTGTAAGTTTAGAAGAAGCAGATAAAAGAGCTGCAAGAATGATAAATAAAGGAAGTTTAGTTGCATGGGAAGTGAAAGGAGAATTGGTTTCCATGGCTTCTTCAACACGTCCAACCCAAAATAATATTACAATCAGCTATGTTTACACCCCAATTAGCGAAAGAAAAAAGGGGTATGCCTCTGACTGTGTTTCAGCTTTCACTCAGTTCTTGTTAGATCGTGGTTATAAAACAACAAGTTTATATACTGATCTCAGTAATCCTACTTCCAATAAAATTTATTTTCAAATTGGATATGAAACGATAATGGATTCAATCGTTATCCATTTTAAATAACAGAAGGTTACCGATAGCAATGAATCGATAGTCTTTCTAACTCCCATGAAAATTAAAAAGCCCTGGTTCTTAAAAAACGGCAAATTAAAGCAGACCCAGGAAAACACTTTTTTAAAAAAGGCTGAGCCTCTGCTTGAACATAATGGAGTTGGGTGGTAGTAAAGCGACTTTCTTCGAAAAACAAAGGTAAGGCTGGTGCAACCAGTCAAAAAGGATTAATCTCCCATAAGTGCTACCCATATTGGGTGCGACAGTCTGTGATGCACCGTGACGGTTGGAGTCAGACTAACGGTTGGGCTCTAATGGCACCATAGTTTATAGACCTTCTTCTCCCAGCCATAGTAGAAGTATTGACAGACTTTATCCATTTTCATCCTCTGTGGTGCAGCGCTGGTCTTGCGCTGCATGAACGGCTAACGGAAAGTAGAATGCAGTAACACGCTATTTTATTACAGTTCACCAATCTATCATGGAATTAGAACATACAAGGAGGAACCTATGGAGGATTTCAATCAAATGGCGAACCGTTTTGTGAAGGCACACTTCGGTGACCGTGCCCAAAATCTTATGCCCCTCGCTGCTGGTGATTGGTCGAAAGCCTATTCCTTCATGCTCGACGGGCATGAAATGGTTATCCGCTTCGGTTCCTATGTGGACGATTTTGAAAAGGACCGTGTGATGGGTACACTTTCCTCGGACATACTTCCGATTCCTAAGGTTCTTGAGGTTGGCGAGACGGAGAGCGGCTTCTTCGCTGTATCCAAGCGAGTTTCGGGAAAGCATCTCGATGAACTGAACGGGCCTGAGATACAACTTGTCCTGCCGCAATTGTTTGACGCACTCTATGAACTTCAGAAACTTGACCTCACAGACACAGAGGGGGTTGGCCTTTGGCGTCCAGATGGAACTGGTCTGAGTTGGGGGGATGAGCTTCTCTCTGTAGCTGAACCCAGGGATCGACTAGCGGGCTGGCGCGAGCGACTTGACGATTCGCCTCAGGAGGCACTGGTATTCGATGCTGGAGTAGAAAGGCTGCGTCAGTTCGTGACACAGCTTCCAGAGAATCGAGGAATCGTCCACAACGACCTCTTGAATCGAAACGTGCTGGTGGACGGAGGGAGGTTAACGGGGGTAATCGACTGGGGAAATGCGTTCTATGGTGATCCTCTTTACGATAACGCTTTGTTTCTTTATTGGTGGCCTTGGTTTCCGGAATGGCAAGAGATTGACTTGCAGGAAATTCTAGATAATCACTGGGACAAACATGGGGGACGGCCTACACAATCAGAAGAGCGTCTTCTCTCCTGTCTCATCCACATCAGCCTCGACCATATCGCCTACAGCGCTTTCAGGCAACGTCCTGAAGATATGAGACGCCACGCCAAGCAATTGATGACCTACATTCTCTGAGATAATTAAGCTTTGAATCAAAAACATGGAGGGAAATCTTTTGGATGAGTTGAATGGATTATTTCGTAAAAGAATTGACATTCCAGAGAATCAAAAACTTACATTTGAAACATTAGATATCATTCTTAGGAAAACAGCAACAGCCCTTCCTTTTGAAAATTTAAGTATCATTTCAAATAAAACAAGTGCTATAACAAAAGAGGATTTGATTACCAAAATGCTCGTAAAAAATGAAGGTGGTCTATGCTATCAATTGAATCCTCTGCTTTATTTTTTTCTTAATTGAAAATGGGTTTAATGCAGCGTTAGTTCGTGGAGAAGTATACAATTATGCAACGAAGGACTGGTCAAAACTTGGAAGAACTCATGTTACTATTCTAGTGCAGCATGAAGGTCATACGTACTTGGTTGATACCGGATTTGGTGGAAACCTACCACTAAAACCTGTGCCGCTAAATGGAGAAACTACCTCCTCTGTGAATGGAGAATTTCGAGCCAAAGCAATGGAAAGTGATTATGGGGACTATATTCTTGAAATGAAACTAAAATATAAAGATACAGAGTGGAAAATAGGGTGTGCTTTTGATATTAAACGACCATTAGAGAATTTATCTGAATTGAATGAAGTCCAAGGAATCATAGTCCAGCACAAAGAATCACGATTCAACAAAACCCCACTGATTACCCAACTTACAAGCGATGGAAATGTAACGTTAACCGATACTTCTTTCACACAATGGATTAATGGGAAATCGAAAAAAGAACAGATTGACAACGATAAATTCAAAGAGCTAGCAAGACAGCATTTTGGATTTCAAGAACTATGAGAAGCCGTGTTGATGCGGCTCTTTTTGATTTTCGTTCAGTAGGCGCGCTTGAGAATCATTGTGTTACCCGAAATAGTGTATGTTCCAGTACCGCTCTTAGAAGTGGACGAATGGGTACCGGATACGGTAACATCCAGGCTGGCTATGCATATCTGTAATTCCTTATTATCAAGAAATAAGCTTATGTATCCTTTTAAGGCACATAAGCTTATCAATAAGTTATAAACTTATAAAACGTTCAAATATACGTGCTTCCAAAAGTTCTGGAAGTGGGAGGAAGTAACCTGTATCAACAGAAGACTTACACCATTCATACAAAGTCTCATAATGATTCTGTGCAGTCATACCGCCAAACCAATATTGCTTTGTAGGACCTAGGATACAAACCACATTCGTTACATCGCAAGGTCCTAAACAACCCGTAAATGAGAGCTGCATTTTTTTTGATAGTTTATCATTTTTCCAATTGATTTTTAGCCATTCAACGGGGACTTCGGCAGCTCCCAAGTTCGTTTGACCGCAGCAACATCCATTAGCACAAATTAAAACTTGTCCTAAAACTTGAAATTTTGTGTTCAGATTCTGCAATTAATTCCCGTCCCTTCTTATGCAAAGGATGGTTTTCTTTTTGTACCAACTAACCCCAAAACAAAACCCAATATCAAAACAATTAGCATTAATGTCCCAGCTCTTAATTGTGCCGATAAGTTTGGTTGTACGGGGGGAACTTCAAACGCGAATACACCATCCAAAGGCGCTGTCAGAGTTGATTTTTGTCCATTGGGTGAAGCGTGAAAGTTAAGATGGAAATTAGCTGTATCTGGAAAAGCATAGTCAAAATCTAACTTTCCATCTTGAATCTGCGTCCGATTTGAAAACATAGTTATGTTATCGTCCTCGTGATAAAGCGATAGGGAAGTATCCATCCCTTGGATGTATTGACCGGTCTTTGAATCTTGAAAAGTAACATTAAAATGAGCGGGTTCTCCCTTTTGAACAGGATCCATAGGGTTTAACTTTAATTCAGCTTTAACTCCATTTTTTTCAACTACCATAATATGATTGGCCGAAGTCGCTTCGTGCGCCAATGAAGTTGAGGAAAGGGTACCAGCAACTAATAAACTTGCAATTAAGAGTAACGCTGCGGCTGACGATGAATAACGGTTTTTATATTGTGATTGTTTTTTAAATGGATTTTCCAATCGTTTAGCAAAAATTCCACTGAGCATTGCTAACAAAAAGATTGCTATGAACAAAACGATTGTTCGTACGATTTGCCCAAGAGGCACATCTACTTTAATGGGTAAGGTAATTTCAATTGGTTTTTCTATTTCATTTGATGTTGCTTTTATTTTTGCTTCGTATGAACCAGCGTCCCAAAAAATAGACTCAATCTCAAGTTTTCCGTCATACAAAATCGAATCCATTTTATAAACAAGCCCAGTTCCTTCATTATCATCACGTAAGTAACCCACATTGAACCAAGGATTTGTTGCCTTCGTTTTAACAATTTCTAATTGGACATTAGCGTTATTTAAGGGTTCCTTGGTTACAGGATTGGTAAGTTGATATGAGAATTTGGCTGGTTCATGTGCAACTGGATTTTGTGGTACTAAATAATCCCCTTTTTCTTCATAACTTTCGTAGATTGCAACTCCAAATACAAAAGTACCTAGTATAAGTACAGGTAAGATGAGCAGCATCAGAAAACGTAATAGATCGAACTTCATTATTGTCCTCCTTGAAATAATAGTCTTTGAAAAATTTAGCCACACGGGGGAGAGGTGATTACGTTAGTGACAAGGTACTATGGTGACACTGTGACGTGCAGGATGAACAGCATCATGTAACGACATAATCGGTGTGAAGAATAATCCGTACAAGGTCAATGGAATCCAAGAAAGAAGCAAAATCCACTGTAAAACAAACATTATTTTGGCGACATTTTGTCCAATTGATATAGAAGTAAGTCTTTGAATTGCGATATTCATTGTTTCACCTCCTCTGAAAGATTTTTCAAAACATATCCCCCGTATGGCTAAATTTTTCATAGAAAAATGAAAACCCCAACCTAATAGGTTGGGGTAAGAAATTACGAGAAATTCATCCTGTAGAAAATAACAGGGACCTCTTCTTACACCGAACCTTATTCCACGAAGGCTATGTATGATGGTGTTCAAACTAGGTAGGTCTCCTGGCTCACAGATTAACGCTCTCTTTCGCCTTCCCCAAAAGTATGATTGAGTGGCAGTATGAAAGAGATCTCTGTTTTACAGTGGCGGGTCCGCTCGGGATTTTCACCCGATTCCCTGTTACCCCTTGCTCTCACAAGGGCACCTAGAATGTTTATACTATATTGTTCTAACTATGATGAATTTAATCCTATATATGGGTGAAAGTCAATAGTTAATTAGTCAACCGAGGAAATATCCCCAATTTTTCATAGCCACGTAGTTTTGTTTGAAAAAGAGGTACGAGTTGTTCGAGGTGTTTCGGATTCCGGATAACCGACAAAAAGGGTTCCGATGATCTTCTTGTTTTCTGGCGAACCGATAAACCGAAATAACCGTTCATCACGAATGAGTCCAACGCCGCGCGTCCGCCATACCAATCCCAATTCAAGCTCACTTGCCATAAGCCACATCGAATGTATTGCGCATGCAACGGCATATTCGTTATCTTCGGAAGAGTCTACATCATCTGGGATGATATCCGAGGTTACAACGACGAGAAGGGGGGTGCTCTGTATCACACTCATTGATTCTTGAACTAGATTAGGTTTTGAGGGGAATCTTTCAGTTAAAAAATCGAAGGCGATTTTTTCATACTGTTGTTTTGCTTCTTCACGTATGATGTAAAAATGCCATGGCTCACGTAATCTATCATTAGGAGCCCATGTGGCAGATTCCAGTAATTTCAAGATTTTCTCCTCTTCGACTTCACGTGGATTGTATTTTCGAATTGCTTTTCTGGCTTTTAGTACCTCTAGAATACTCAATTAACGGCACACTCCATTCGTTTGTTAGTTTGCATTGATAATCATTATTATTTTTGAATTGTAATTTGCTTTCATTTTGATTGCAACAAAAAAATCGCTACGACTCTTGAATCTCAATATTTAATCTGAATATTTGATAGGAAAAAAAGTAACGGAAAACACGACAATAATAACTTTGAAGACCGCCCTTGTCGGCGGTCTTTTTAGGATCTAAGTTCTTGTCTTTTTCGCAAGATTGATCGGAGGATTGATTATAATTGTCGGGGTTATTCTCCGAATAAAGTGACTTGTTTAAGGGTACCATAATGGAAATCATTAACAGGAGGATGTGCCCTTGTATCATTTGTATACTCATAATGATCTGGATGGAGTAGGTTGCGGTATAATAGCTCGATTAGCATTTGGTGAAAAGGTAGAAATCCGTTATAACTCTGTCGGAGGCTTGAATCTACAAGTAATACGCTTTTTAGAAAAATCAAGAAAAAAGAGCTATTTGTTTATCACTGACTTATCCGTGGATGAAACGAATGAACAGGGACTTAACGAGTTTGTGAAATCGGGAGGAAAAGTTAAACTTATTGATCATCATAAAACTTCGCTTCATTTAAACAAGTATCCGTGGGGAATGGTACAGATTGCGTATGAAAATGGAAAGCTCGCATCTGCAACTTCTCTATTTTATGAGTATCTGATCCAGAATGGTTTGTTGAAGCCAATGAAGGGTTTAGATGAATTCGTGGAAATGGTCCGTCAGTATGATACATGGGAATGGGAACAGAATGAATACAACAATGCCAAGCGATTAAATGATCTCTTCTATCTAATTTCCATCGAAGAATTCGAGGAAAAAATGGTGGCTCGCATTCAGCAAGGCGAGAACTTTGCATTCGATCCCTTTGAAGAAAAAATTTTGGATATGGAAGAAGAAAAAATCGAACGCTATGTCCGCAGAAAAAAGAGAGAAATTATCCACTCCCGAATAGATGATCACCATGTAGGCATCGTTCATGCGGAATCTTATCATTCTGAACTTGGAAACGAGTTGGGCAAAGAAAATCCTCATCTGGATTACATCGCAATCATGAATATGGGCGGTAAAAAGATAAGCTTTCGAACGATTCACGAACACATCGACGTCTCGGAAATTGCGGGTATTTATGGAGGAGGAGGCCATGCTAAAGCTTCCGGTTGCTCTATGACAGAAGAAGCCTATCAGTGGTACGTAGCTAAACCATTCCCGATGGAACCCATTCGCGCGGATGCGAATAAAAATACATTTAACATGAAAAATTCAGTTTATGGATCACTTTATGAGAATAGAAATGAACAACAAGTGTTTATTTTTCCTTCGGGAGACAGATGGGAAGTCGATGTGGATGGGGTCGAATCCAACCAACATTTTTCTACTTTCGAAGAAGCAGAGCGATATGTAAAAAGGGATTATGCAGCTTGGTTAGTTCGAGACGAAACGTATGTTTCATTCCTAATGGAGCATATGGCCTCAAGAAAAGCAAAAACCCTTGAGAATGTGTAAAAAAGTGCCTCCCAGTGGCATACGTCCAAGCAAGCACTTTGTACCGCACATATGAATATACCGTAGTGAAAAATCACCGAGGGGAATGAGTAAACATGGGAGCAGTAGGTTATGGTGAGGGTTATGGACGTTCAAGTGCATTTATCTTGGTTCTTTTTATTCTTTTGGTAATCATCACATCAGCTTTTGTATGGTAATTCCTTCATCCAACACAAAAAACATCTAGAAAACAAAAACGGCCCTATCGCGAAATCTATGCGAACATGGCCGTTTTTCTCGTTGTTCCATGAAAGCAACCTTTGAATGCCTCGATAAAGGTATACGCATTTTTAAGAATCCATGAATACTCTTTTATCCAGCTGGAGAAAATAACCTTTGAACTGAGGGGCAGCGTGATGAAATATTGGGTAAAAATCCAGAAATTAAGGAAATGGAGCTCTCGTCGATACAAGAAAGAAAAAGTTATTTTCAAACACTTTTAAACAATACGGAAGATTTGGTCATACATACATTGAATTGGAATCAACGACAAGTCAATTTGATTTATTTGGTAACCTTAACAGATCAAGATACGATCCTAGACAAGCTCATCTTTCCATTAAAGCGAATCAATGAAGGCGAGTTTCTAGACGTCATCCCTCTGGGACAGCTTCAAATTACTTGCTTGATCGAACAAGCAGTGGAAGCCCTTTTGAATGGCGGCTGTGTCGTCGATTGTGAGGGTGAGACCGATTTTTACATTTTTCATGCATCCTCTTCGTTTGGACGGAGCATCACAGAACCGATCAATGAGAAGGTGTTCGGAGATTCGCATGAAGGGTTTATTGAAAGGTTAACTACGAACCTTCATCTAATCCGAAGAAAAGTGGTCAACAAGGATTTGATGATTCGTTATTTGATGGTGGGCATGGAGACGAACACACGCTTGGCGATGGTTTACATCGAGTCATTAGCAAATCCGGAAATTGTGACCGAGTTAGAAAAACGAATAACATCGATCCGTATCGATTATATTGCTTCATTAGGTTTTGTAGAGCAGCTCATTGAGGATGCCCCTTTCTCCCCATTTCCGCAAATTTTAAGTACCGAAAGAGTGGATAGGGTAGCAGCCAATTTAATGGAGGGAAGAATTGCCGTATTAGCGGAAGGTTCAGCGAAAGCGATCATTTTACCAATCAATTTCTTTGCTTTTTATCAGTCACCTGATGATTACAATGCCCGTTGGATTAACGGAAGCTTCTTCCGTTTGTTAAGGGTTTCCAGTTTCTTCATTGCCATTACCCTACCAGCTGGATACATTTCAGTTGTCTCTTTTCATTTTGAGACCATCCCGAATGAATTGGTGCTTCTCATGCAAAGTGCTGTACTGGAAATTCCGTTTCCTCCAATTATTGAAGCTCTATTGATGGAAATAACCATTGAAATGTTAAGAGAAGCAGGATTGCGATTACATACTGCAGTAGGGCAAACAATCGGTATTGTTGGTGGGCTTGTTATTGGAGATGCCATCGTGAAAGCGGGGCTGGTGTCCAATATCATGATTATTGTGGTAGCATCGACAGCCCTTGCCTCATTTGTTGTGCCATCCCATGAGTTCAGAGAGACAGTGCGTTTTCTGCGCTTTCCGATGATGCTTTTGGCTGCTACTTTCGGCTTTTTGGGAATTACGTTCGGATTTACATGTATTTTGATCCACTTGTGTAAGTTAGAGGGGTTTGGAACGCCCTATTTTTACCCCTTATCTCCATTCAAATGGAGGGATCTGAAAGACTCTCTCGTCCGGTTACCCATATGGAAAATGAACCGGCGTCCTGCGGACAGTCTTCCCCAAAAAAAGCTGCGAGAATTATTTTCTAGGGGATGGGTGAAGCATGAGCGTAGAAAAAGATAGGATCTCCAAAAAACAGTTGGCTTTTTTCACTATACAAACAGCGATAGGTGAGGGAGCGTTAACTGTTCCTTATAGTGTCTACTCTGAAGCATCGATGGATGGATGGATTTCCATGCTGCTGGCGGGATTTGCGAGCCACCTGGCCATTATCTTGATATGGATGATCTGCAGGACATATCCAAAGAAGACGATGATCGAATTTCTCCCCCAGATGGCAGGGAAATTTGCAGGTCATCTTATTAGTGTTCTTTATATTATTTATTTTATTGGAATAGCAAGCGTGGTCCTTATGAATTACTGCCGAATAATTAATGCCTGGATTTTCCCGACGACACCGAAATGGGTCATTATGACATTGATGATGGTTACCAGTTATTATCTAGCAAAAGAAAAATTGAAAATAATTGCCCGCTTTGAAACGCTGGTTTCTATCCTTCTAATCATTATTATCATTTTGATCATTTTCCCTTTTAGCAAAGGAAACCCTTTGTATATTTTCCCCATCGGTCAATCCGGGCTTAGTAATATGATGAAAGGTATGAGAGAAGCGGTTATTACGCTTGCCGGTTTTGAGCTTTTGCTCATGGTTTACCCTCAAGTCAAGGGGAAAGACGGAGAAATATTAAAAACGATGTTAATATCATACACTTTTGTCACCCTCTTTTACGTAATAATAATCCTGTCATGCTTTATGTTTTTCAGTCCTTTGGAGCTCAAAATCATTCCAGAGCCTGTTCTATACATGCTTAAGGCATTTTCTTTCAGGATTGTAGAAAGATCGGACTTACTGTTTTTATCGCTTTGGGTTGTGATCGTCATGACGTCTATTGTCAATTATGTTTTTCTAGCTTCAACAGGGATAACCCAAATATTGAAAATAGATAACAGTTCTAAGGTGACTTTGCTGGTCGTTGCAGTTTGCTTACTGCTTGCGCTGTTACCGCATAATTTTTTGTTTATCAGCAAGCTCAATAAATGGTTTTCTTATTTCGCTTTGGTCATGATCTATTTGATACCCATACCGTTATTACTAATGACCATCCTAAGGGGAAGGAGGAAAGCAATAGAATGAAAAGAATCCGGCCAATATTACTCGTCATAATTTCCATGAGTCTCTTAACCGGTTGTTGGGATCAAACGTTATTTAAAAACGTTCGTTTAATTCTAGGGATAGGTTTTGACAAAGCAGAAGGTGAAAATGTACTAGTCACCTTTGTCTTACCGGATGTTTCGGATAAGAAGAGAAATGCACCCGAAATCATATCGGTTACTGGTGAAACTGCTCGAGAAGCAAGAGGTAACTTAGGAAAAAAACTAACCTTGGTTCCGGACGGGGCCAAGAACCGGTTTCTTATGATTGGAGAGCAGTTGGCGAAGGTTGATATCTATTCAGTTCTGGATGTTTTTTACCGCGATCCGAAAAGTGCTTTAAACGCTAAAATTGGAGTTGTCGAAGGTCGCGCCGAATCACTTTTGCAAACAGGCTACATGAAAAAGCCAAATTTCATCTTGAACCTGGATAAGCAAATTGTCAGTGCAGAAGCATTCACGATCATTCCAGAAGAAAATATACAATCGATTTGTACAGTTTTATTCGATCCTGGACAAGATGTGATTTTGCCGTATTTGGCAATGGGGGAAGGAACCCCTCTTATTAAGGGAATAGCATTGTTTAACAGTAAATCCTTAACAGGGACTCTAGACACTAAGGAGTCAAAACTCTGTTTATTAATGGCTAATCGAATGGGTAAAAAGGCAAGCCTGACATTACCAATTCCTAATAAACCGAAGAAAATAGGCAGCAAAATGACATTCCGTGTATTTCATACAAAACGGAAATTAGATGTTGATATAATAAATGGCAAGGTCGTGGTCACCATCGATCTGCAGCTGAAGGTAGAAGCGGAAGAATTCTCTCCAGATCATCTAGATGAAACCGGAATGGTTTCCAAAATGAACGAGTTTTTCTCAAAAGAGCTAACACAGGAAGCTCAGAAGGTCATTCAGAAGCTGCAGATGGCCAATTGCGACGTCTTTGGAGTAGGGAGAAGGATCATAGCTTTCCATCCTGATTATTGGAAGACTATGGATTGGAACAGCACCTATCCGCTTATTACGATTCAACCCAATGTGAAGGTAGAAATATCGAGACCCGGAATTATTTTTTAGACCTTACAAATTATTGGGGTATCAATTTAATCATCTAATAAACCAGACCTTGAATTTTTGTTCATTAACTTAGGCAAACTAAGCGTTGTTCGCTCATAAAAATGTGGAGGTGTTCGTAATGCGTCAGGTAAATAAAACAATGGTCGTTGCATCAACTGCAGCCGCGGCAGCAGTCATGGGATCAGTTATTTTTGGCGTTTACAGAGCAAGAAACAGCAACATTCTTGAGCGGATAAAGAACAGATTGACCTAAGGAAAGGGGGCGGGAAACCGCCTCCTTTTTACCATGTATTTATTTACAGCGAAGTGTCATCGGAGAGATTATAGTCGTGAAAACAAGAAGAACCAGCTCTAAGACGCTGGTTCTTCTTGTTTTCGCTCATTGTGATTTTCTCCCCAAGCACACATCACTTCTGTTACAGGGATCAATGTTTTGCCATATTCACTAAGTGAATATTCTACTTTTGGAGGGACGGTGGGGTATACCGTTCTATCGATCACACCATCTTGTTCCAAATCTCGAAGATGTTGCGTAAGCATTTTTTGGGAGACATTAGGGATTAGCTTTTCCAGATCGTTGTAACGCTTGGTTGATTCCATCAAATGCCATAAAATCATTGGCTTCCATTTTCCACCTAAAACATGAATGACTGTTTCAATTGGACATTCGCGTTGATGAATCATTGGTAAATCACTCCCTTACTTTTAAGTAAGTGCCGTACTTTAAAGTGCGTTCTTAACAAAATATTATTACCGATATACAATAAAGTCAATCAAATAAAATGGAAAAAGGAGACAGACAAATGAATAAAAATTATTGGGGACCAAAGTCAGTAACATTTTGGTTAGTGGGTGTAGTTACGTTGTTGATGTTGTTTTTAGGAGTAAAAGGCTTTATCCTGCCAGAAGCAGCAATTCGAGATTTTGGTATACCACTGCATGACACTGCGGATAGATATCTTGTTCATATAAAAGCAGATCGTGATCTGTTTATTGGTATCTTCCTTCTAGCCTTGATGGTACTTCGTATGAGAAAAGCATTACTTGTTGTTATGTTTACTTCTATCTTAATGCCTATAGTAGATGCAATATTGGTATTAATGAATGCAGTAGATAAAACACCTTCTTGGATTCATATTGTTACTGCGGTATATGGACTTGTTGTAGGTTGGATGTTGTATCGAGAAGAACAACGAGCTAAAATAGTTGATAATAGGACAGTATCATTCGGGTAAGATACCCCCGGAGAACCCGTTCCGGTATTAACAGAGCATTTATAAAATAGGGAAAATAACATGTATATTTATCTATTGTTCATCCATAAGCAGCTTACGCTTCTGCAGCAGACGCAGGGCGATGATTTGCCTGACGCGTACCGAATGAGCCGCAGACGCTCCGCCTGGCTGGAAGGGATCGCGAATCTTGCCGCTAGTATTATGGTCAATTAATACGAAGAATATAGCAGAACTATTTGAGGAGTTGTGAAAATGAGTACTTTAACTAAAGCAATACTAATAGCCGCGAAAGCTCATGATGGTCAAACAGATAAAGGTGGAAATCCATACATATTACATCCTGCAAGATTAGCAACTAAAGCCAACAGCGAAGAAGAATCTATTGTAGCAATGCTACATGATGTTGTGGAAGATTCAGATACTACTCTATTTGATTTAAAGAATGCAGGTTTTAGCGCAGATATTATAGAAGCACTGGATTGCCTTACAAAAAGAGCAGATGAATCATATGAAGACTTTATCAAGAGGATCAAATTAAACCCCCTAGCGAGGAAAGTGAAGCTTCTGGATCTAGAGGATAACAGTGATATTGGTCGAATTCCTAACCCAACAGATAAAGACTATGCAAGGATTGATAAGTATAAGAAGGCAATTGCAGAACTGAAATTCTAATACAACAAAATTGAATGAGAATAACATAAATACAGCATGAGAGGATTGCAGATGTAATGAGTGATACGGTTAATCTTACTATTGGAGGCTCCTATGTTTTTGCTCCAGATAATCCAAGAAAGACGAAGAATCGTGGTAGGAAATGCACCATCCTTTCTTTCGAGTTGGATAATAACTATGAACTAGAAGTTAGGGTTATATATCATGATACGAATAGAGAAGCACTATTAAAAGTAAGTGATTTAAAGTCAATAACTGAATGAAACAAATATGCTAAGAAGTGAAACCCTGAAACGGCAGTCGGTCTAATTGATCGGCTGCTGTTTCGTCTCCTAATTGGAAAAACTGGGGTAGGAAGTTGATTTAAGTGTATAATATAATAGGAATTTTATAGAGATAGAAATAGAAAGAGAGTGAGAAATCATATGATAACAAAATCCTTATCACAATTAGTAGCAGCACTAGATTTAAAGCCTCATCCTGAAGGCGGGTGGTACAAGGAGCTATGGAAAGCTTCCTTTGAGATTCCAAAAGAGGTGCTTGATGAAGCGTACACAGGTTCCCGATACGCGGCTACTTCCATTTATTTCGTGCTTCATCCAGATGAGTTTTCAGAGTGGCATACGGTTTTATCGGATGAACTTTGGCTCTGGCATTCAGGTAGTCCACTGTTGTTAACACTTGGAGGTACAAAAGACAAGCCCGAGGAAACACAAGAGATCATTCTAGGACCAGATGTCCTTAAGGGACAGAGTCCACAAGCCTTAGTTCCGGCCAACGTTTGGCAGACGGCAAAACCGATAGGAACCGAGCCTGTTTTTGTCTCCTGTGTTGTTGCACCGGGGTTCCATTATGATGATTTTAAGTTAATCCAGAAATAACCTAACAGGAAACAATATTCAAATATCTGAATAATAACAATAGAATAGTAACCAAAAAATAGGGACAGGCTGAATCGACTTATGATTCCTCTGTCTCTTTTGCATGCATGAATTGTGTAATATGCGAGAAAAAAAGTATCATTCTCCCCTTAGGAAAGTTGAAACGCCTATCTCTTGCGATTCTTACGCTCCATTATAATGTTCATATATAGAGAAATCGGAGACTAAGAACCAGATGCGCTGAAGGATTTCGACGCACTTTTCTTAACTCTTTGAACCTAAGAGGAGGAAGACAGAAATGAATTATTATTTAACGAATCAGGAATTAGTGGATGCTGGAAAACACTATCTTCAAGAGTATCCAGAGCTTGCGGAGGCTTCCATTGAGAAAGCGGAGCAAGCCTGTAAGAATATGTTTCGCGTTCCTTATACGATGGACATGGATCATTGGGTTTACATGGGGGATCCCATAGATTGGCTATATAATCCTTCTAACGATCTCGAATTCACGTGGGTACTCAATCGGCATTGGTACATGCTGGATTTGGGCAGAGCCTATTTGATGACGCAAAAAGAGGAGTACGTCCACACATTTATTAAACACCTGCGTGGTTGGAGGCTGCAAAATCCTGTCCCGGAATTTCTTACCTACGAAAAAGCTACTTTTTTTCAACAACCGGGGCCTTGGCGCTTATTAGAGGTGGGCTTGCGTGTTCAATCATGGATATCCGCTTTTAAATACATGGAAGGGAGTCCAGTTATCTCAGATAGCTTCAGAGAAGAGTTTCTATTGGCACTAGTCGAGCATGCTAATTATTTGACTAGTTATTTGGGGAGCACGGAAATCAATCATGCCATCATGCATATGCAGGGCTTATTTATAATAAGCGTTTTTTATCATGACCATCCAAGAGCCGCATTTTGGCGGCAGTTTGCAACCGAGAGATTGGAGTTGTGCATGGTTCATCAGATTGGCCCGGATGGCGTGCAATGCGAATTAACGACGCATTATCATAATGGGAGTATTGAAATGTTTGGTGCTCCCTATTTGCTCGGGAAGGTATCCGGCTATCCGATGTCGGAATGGTATGCGAACAACCTTCGCAGAATGGGGGCATTCACACATGCGCTGATCAGACCCGATCACGGGTCTACAGCTGCAGGTGATTCCGACCTGTTAAGTTCCGGTACGGAGCGTCTTGCCTTATTGGGTGCGATCCTAGAAGATGAGCAGTTTATCTCAATGGGCGAGATTAGCGCTGAAATTCTCTGGATGTTCGGTAGTGAGATGTATGAAACGTTCAAAAAACAACAGCAATCCTTCAACCCGCCGCTTCCAACTACAGTATCCTTCCCTCAAACGGGGTTTTATGTCACAAAGGATGAACAAAACTATTTGTTCTTTGACGCCGCCTCCATGGGAGGGGCCCATGGACATGCTGATGCGTTAAATTTGGAATGGATGTGGAAGCGTAACTTGCTCTTTCTCGATCCAGGTAGGTATACCTACGAAGAAGGGGAGTGGCGCCGTTATTTCAAGAGCACTCGGGCACACAATACCGTTACAGTGGATGGACTGGATCAGACGCCTTATGTTTCCTCACAGGAATGGGGAACGCCGCTAGCGGAATGTGTGACGAACCGATGGATCACGGGGGAAGAGTATGATTTTATCGATGCCTCCCATAATGGTTACATGAGGCTTGATGCCCCAGTTCTTCATCGCCGATGGCTGCTGCTTTGGAAAAAGAGCAGTCTGATGATCATCGTGGATTGGCTGGATGCCGAAGGGGTACATGACATTGAACAGAGGTTTCAACTTCCTCCCTCTGCGAATGTTCGAATCTCTGATGAAGGCAATACAGATATACTGAAGTCAACTATTGACTATTCCTCAACCATTCAGTTACAAATGCATTGGAAGACAAGCAGCGATCCTACCTGTGATTTTGCTATTGTCAGCGAAAAAGGATGGGTATCTGAAGTATATGGAGTCAAAAAGGAAACATCCACAATTGTCGGTAAAGGAACAATGACCGGTAAAATGGGCATTGTGACCGTATGCACACCGGTTGACTTAGAGGAAGAAACGGTACCGCCACTCATAACTAGGCTGGATATTGACCATATCCGGCAAGATGTATCGATCTCAACTACAGATAAAGATGGAAGTTTGGATATTTATCTCGATTGCAATGAAATTAACTGGATTCGCAGGTAACCAATTTTTCGTATTTGATCATATTGGAAATAAGCCGCAGAGAAATCTTTTGCGGCTTATTTCCGTTAGCCGAGGATAGAGAGGTAGCTTATTTCATCAATTAAAACAGTTGAATTGTCCTACGGACACAGTTGAATTGCCGCTCCCGTACCTTATCGAGGTTGTACTATGCTTGGAATACAAAAACCAAAAGGAGCAGATGCACGATGCGAAAAAGGCTTTCTCTTTTTAATTCCTATGTATTCATTTTTCCTAGTCTATTTTTGACTTTGGCGCTTGGGATCTATCCGATTGTATGGGCGCTTAGCTATATGTTTTACGATTATCAGGGGTTCGGAGCAAAGAAATTTATTGGACTTGATAATTTTTCGAGATTATTGCGCGATCAGGAATTTTGGCACTCTGTGTATAACACGTTCATTTATGCGGGCGGAAAAATTATCATTGTCCTGCCGATTTCACTTGTACTTGCCGTCATTTTGAATCGAGGACTGAAAGGCAAAGTGTTTCTGCGCGCCGTCTACTTCATGCCGACCATTATCAGTACATCGGTGATGTCGATCGTATTTTTCACCATATTTAATTCGTATAACGGATTACTCAATCAATTTCTGATCAAATATGGTTTGATCTCCAAAGCGGTGGATTGGCTGGGACCGAATTACGCTATGATGACGGTGATTATTACGGCTATCTGGGGTGCTATCGGCAACTATATGCTGCTTTTCATCGCGGGGCTGCAAGGCATTCCCGATGATCTGTATGAGAGTGCATCAATCGATGGAGCGAATGCGGTGCAAAAATTTTGGAGCATTACGATTCCTATGCTTGGGCCCGTTCTACAAATGATTATAATGCTCGCCATCATCACAGCACTCAAAGGTTATGAGAGCATTATGGTCCTGACCGAGGGCGGTCCCTTCGGTAAAACCGATGTCATGTACCTATACGTGTACAAATTGTTTTTCCCGGTTTCGGCTTCTACGGCAACTGTGCAACAAATCGGCTACGGAAGCGCAGCGGGGTTTGTAACGGCTTTGATTGTCGGATTAATTACGATCGTCTATTTCTATATGTCCAAACGGTTGAATCGGGATTAAAAAGGGGGACTGCATGATGCATACAAATACGAAATTAGGCGTTATCAGAAGCGGTCATTTCACTGGACAAACCTTGAAATGGGTATTTTTGCTGGTTATAGCTTTCTTTACGCTATTTCCAATCGTTATGGCCATTCTGGGTTCATTTAAAACGAATGCAGAGTTAACAACGGGAGCAACCCTGTTGCCCTCTGTCTGGAAGTTCTCTAATTACGCAACGGCTTGGAAGCAGGCGAATTTTGCACGGTTTACGTGGAACAGCCTCTTTATCAGTACAATTGTGACGATCGGCACGCTGCTTATCGCCTCTATGTCCGCTTATGCTGTCGATCGCACGAGATTCCCTGGCAAACGATTGTACGTAATCCTGCAAGCTAGTACGATGTTCATTTCTATTGGTGCAGTAGTATTGAGGCCGCAGTTCGATCTGATGGTCAAACTTGGCTTGAACAAATCGCTCTGGGGGGTCATCATCATCTTGATCAGCGCGCATGCCACGGTCTACTTTATGCTGATCGGCTTTTTTAAGGCGATTCCCAAAGATCTGGACGAGGCCGCCTACATCGATGGATGCAATTTCTATACGGTTTACTGGCGGATTATTCTTCCGCTGCTGAGTCCCGCACTTGGCGTTACTGCCTTGTTTACGTTCCGCGGCGCATGGAACGAATACATCTTGCCTCTAGTGTTCACAATGACGAATCCGAAACTGCAAACGCTGACGGTGGGGCTGGCAAATTTACGCTACGGGATCGGTGCCGCTGCTGAATCACACCTCATGATGGCGGGCGCGTGTCTTTCATTCCTTCCGATCCTAGTT
Organism: Paenibacillus sp. V4I9; assembly: GCF_030817295.1. Classification (NCBI taxonomy): domain Bacteria; kingdom Bacillati; phylum Bacillota; class Bacilli; order Caryophanales; family Paenibacillaceae; genus Paenibacillus; species Paenibacillus sp. V4I9. The sequence continues at coordinate 3,506,791 of NZ_JAUSZE010000001.1, read as the reverse complement.
GTATACGTATTGGCGAATAAGTCATTTATACAGGTAACAGCGGGGAGTGTAAAAGGATAACTGAATTGCGGATACCGCAGGAAAGTGTTTTATCCCACTATTAAAAGTTGATTTGTCCTTCACGGTACCAAGTGTTAAGGAATTATGATGAAAGCAGTTACATTTTTGTTATAAATCAAGTCTTAAGGTAAACTAAATTAGGAGGGTTTTACAACATGAAGAAAAAAATGGTGTTAAGCACACTGCTTGGCGTTACGCTGGTCGCTTCATTAGCGGCTTGCGGTGGACAAACGGAACAGCCAAAGAGTACAGCTGCGGCTACTTCCGCTGCAGCAGGAGGACCAAAGACGAAGCTGACTTACTGGACGGTTGACCGTCACGATGCCGATTACATGAAGGATGTCATCAAGAAGTTCAACGAAACGAATAAGGATAACATTGAAGTTGAAATGACGGTTCTTGCCGATAACTTTAACCAATCGATCGATATCGCTTTTGCAAGCAATCAAGCGCCCGACATTTTTAGAACAAATGATTTTTCCGGGTTTGTGAAGAAGGGCTATTTACAACCGATCAACGATATGATGACGGACGAAATGAAGAAAAGGTACGATAAATTGCTTGTGGAAGAACTGAATATGGTAGATAGCAAAATTTATTCGCTGCCGCACACAGGGCAATATTGGAGATTGATTTATAACGTCGATCTCTTCCAAAAAGCCGGAATCAAAGATCCGCCGAAAACGGTAAAAGAACTGGTTGAAGATGCTAAAAAAATTACGGAAGCCGGTAAAGATATTGGCGCATACGGCTTCGCGGAAAACTTCAAAAACGCCAACTCGGCTTTCGCTCGGATCGTTAATCCAATCGGATCGTTCAGCGGAACTTCCGAGGTAGACGGATACAATTACAAAACAGGCCAATTCGACTTCTCGGTGTACAAGCCAATTGCCGAGGCGCTTCGTCAGATGAAGCAGGACGGCAGCATGCTGCCGGGCGTTGAATCTCTCGATATCGATCCGCTGCGTGCACAGTTCGCCGCTGGGAAAATCGGCATGTATTTTAACCACTCCGGCGAGCCGGGTGTGTACCAAAATCAATTCCCGACAAAAATTAACTGGAGCGCAGCATTGCCTCCTACCATCGATGGCAGCCAACAGGGAACTGTATCCGTCATTGCCGGTAACTATATTGGCATCAGCAAAAACACAACAAATAAAGACAAGGCTTGGAAATTCTTGCAATATATTTATAATTTAGATTTCCAGAAAGAATACCATGAGAAAGGGTTCGGGATCTCCATTGTGCCGGATGTCAACTCTGGTGCGAAAAAGCCGTCCATCCCGGGCATTGAAGGCTTCCTGCCAAGCAAATTTGACGCGCTATACGCCCCTACTCCACTATCCGTGACGGAGGCAAAGGTAGAAGGCAACAAGTCGGGTAACGCCATCCTTAAATATATGATGGAAGGCGGAGATGTGGACAAAGTGCTGAATGACTTGACAACCCGCTACAATGCAGGTCTTGAAAAAGCACGTGCCGCTGGCGATACGAAGATGAAACCGAATCCGAGCTTTGATCCGAATAAGCTGCAGGGCAGCCTCGCAAAATAAGGTCAAATACAGCAAGGGGCGCGCAGCCGAAAGCAGCGCGTCTCTTCTCTTTAGAAAGGGTGGGGGCAGCTTGAAAAAATGGTTTTACCGGCTTTCGCTCCGCCGCCGGTTGTGGATTTCGTTTCTGATGCTGACTATTCTCTCAATCGCGCTAACGGGTACGATGTCTTATTGGATTGCCTTTCGATCGACAGAAAAGGAAGCGTTTCTATCCAGTCAGAATACGCTTAATAAATCCGCGAGCGTGCTTGACGAAAAGCTTCGGCATATCGTTGTGACGGCTTCAACCATGATGCTCAGTGATTCGTTCAAGATGGCTATGGAGGACGTGTACGCGAGCGATTCGGGATCTTATTATACAAGGTTGTCATCTCTGCAAACGCCGCTTGGACAAATGAAACTGATTGAGCCTTCCATTCAATCTGTCTTGATCTACACGCCTGTAGGCGAACTATATGCTACAACCGATCTCCGTAACAATCAGAACCGATTCAAGGATACGATATTTTCGCGTTATCTAGATAGGCCCGAGCGTGTCATATGGGTGGAAGATCATCAGGATCCGCTTTTTTCAGGAAATCAGAGGGTCATTTCTTTGATCATGAAACCGATAACAGAATTTAATGTTCAAGATGTTTATGTTGTAGTTAATGTAAAGGAAGACGTAATCCGTAAAGCTGTCACCGACGACTTGCTCGATCCTGCGGACAACTATTTTCTAATGTCAAGGAGCGGTGACGCCGTGCTTCCGCTTAATTCCCAGACATCTTCTTTTCAACATGATCCTGGATTCATGAATTTGCTGCAGGGCCAAGACAGAGGCTTTTTCAAATATAACATGGGGGGAAACTCTTATTTAGTTAATTATTCAAGGCTAACCATGGTGGATGATTGGACGATGGTCAGCGTTCAAACACAGTCGGAATTGCTTCGTCAGGTGAACAATATCAAAACGACCACATTATTGATCATGTTGTGCTGTGCCGTATTGGCATTCTTGCTCTCTAATGTTATCTCGAGTTTATTATTGAAGCCTCTGCACAAACTGCAGGGGCTGATGAAGAAGGTTGAGCAAAATAACCTCGATGTGCGGTTTACCAGCAAATATGAGGATGAGGTTACACAGGTCGGATTAAAGTTTAACCGTATGCTGGAGGAAATCTCTTCGCTTATTGATGACGTCAAGGAAGCCGAGTTTGAGAAACGTAAAATGGAGGTCAAAGCACTGCAGGCTCAAATAGATCCCCATTTTTTGTATAACACATTAAACACGATCATTTGGAAGTCAGAATCCTCCCAGAATCAAGATGTCACGGAGATGATCACCTCACTGTCACTGCTGTTCCAATTGGGACTCAACGGTGGGAACGAGTTAACGACACTAGCCAAGGAAATTGATCATGTTAGGCAGTATTTAAATCTTCAGCAAAAATGCTATGAAGGTCTGTTCGATTATACGATTGAGCTGGAGGATGATTCGCTGCTGGAGAAACCGATATTGAAAATTATTTTGCAGCCCTTAGTGGAAAACTCCATACTGCACGGATTTGAAGAAATGGAGGAAATGGGAAAAATTAGGATTTCAATTACATGTCTGAGCGATACTCTGCGTCTACGTGTGGAGGACAACGGTGCTGGCATGGACGTCCAAACAGTAAAGGCTGACATGCGGATAGAACAATCTTTGAAAAAAAGCTATGCCCTCCGTAACGTTTATGGACGTTTGCGGCTTCATTACGGTAGTGAAGCTGATATCGACTTGAGCAGCGAACCCCATGTATCTACCTCGGTCACACTAACAATACCACTAGCAGGGGAGGGATATAACGATGACGACAGAACTTAGGATGTGCGTAATTGATGATATCAAGACCGTAGTGCAAGGAATCTCGGACCAAATAAATTGGGAGTCTCACGGCATTCGCATTGTAGGAACAGCGAGCAACGGTGAGAAAGGTATTGAACTCATCCATCAAACGGAGCCCCATATTGTTTTGACCGATATTCGGATGCCCAAAATAAACGGTTTGGAGATGACCAAGCAGGTATTGAAAAAGTTTCCACGTACGAGAATTGTTTTTTTAAGCGGCTATACCGATTTTGAGTATGCGCAGCAGGCTGTTCAGCTCGGAGCATTCGATTATATTGTCAAACCGTATACGCCGCAAAAAATTATCGAAGTGGTCTTAAAGGCGAGAAAGTCGATTGAAGAGGAAATGGGGGAGACTGAGCGCTATCATGAGATGGAAAGAAAGCTGCGGGAGAGCTTGCCGTATTTAAGACAGGAATATTTTCAACTGCTGCTGCAATTTCGAACGACACCCGAACAAGCGGCCAGACGTTGGGACTTCTTGAACATCGGACTGGAGCGGGAGCGCTTTGTTGTTATGCTGACGGAAATCGATCAGTTCACTGAACAAACCGAGACTCTTCCTGTGCAAGAGGTAGAGCTGATCCGGTTTACTGTGCAAAACATTTTGGAAGAAAGTTTAAGGCGGTTCACCAAAGGATTTGTGTTCCGTGATAACACGAACCGGTTTGTAGTCATATTCAATCCGCCGGATTCACTTAGCGTGGAAGCCATTTCGGAGCAGTGCCGTGAAAATGTTGAAAAGTATTCCAGATACACCATATCCCTGGGTCTTGGAGAAGAAGTAAAGGCGATACATCAAATTTCGCACTCCTATGCGCAAGCACTCGCGGCCCTTTCTTATAGTTTCTATACTGGCGGCAATACTGTGTACAGTTATCGACATATGAGCCCGATCCACCAGACAGCGCCGCGCTACTCTCCAGAAAAGGAAAAAGAACTTTTTTATTGCCTGCGGTCTGGAAACTTGCATAAAGCATGTGCTATTGTGGACGAGCTATTTGAGGAAACCGTTACTGTTTCCGTGCCACCAGCTCCCGAGGCGGTTAAGGGGTATTGCGATGAGTTGGCTTTTCTGATCAATCGTGTTTTCTCCGAAAAACTGACGTTTGAAGAAATGAAACAGGTCGAACGTCATGTTATGTACTTCAAAAATCTTTCATCCTATAAGCTAAAGGAACTCCAAGAAAACATCAAGGAACTGTGCAAGATCGGCTGCGAAATGATTCAAAAACGACATGTGGAAGATGCAAACCAAGTCGTGGAACAAGTTATTGAGCACATACGTCAAAATGTGGCATCGAACATGACTGTTAATGATTATGCCAAGCTGGTATATTTGAGCGGCAGTTATTTTGCCAATCTGTTTAAGAAAGTCACGGGTATGACCGTCGTTCAGTTTGTGACAACAGAGCGGATGGAGCAGGCCAAGATCTTGCTCGCCCAAGGCAAACAAGTTCAAGAAATTGCGCAAGCACTCGGATATGAAGACAGGCCGCATTTCAGTGAACTGTTTAAAAAGCATACAGGCATGACACCATCTGAATTCAAACAGCTATATAGCGCAAAAGGATAGAAACCGACACAATCACAAATGAAAAGAACAAAGTCGCAGAAAATGCGGCTTTGTTCTTTTTAAGAGTAAGACGATTAAGAAGTTGTCTTCTTGCCCATGACCAGACTCAGAGTGATTGATACATTATTTTCTGTGTCCAGAACAACGGTATGTGGATTCTTCATCCCAAAATCATCAAAAGTCACAGAGGTACTGCCCCCAAGATTAATAACATCCTGGTTATAAACAGCATCGGTCTTAAATATTACGTCTTTCGTTATATTTTTAATTGTGAGAGTTCCTAGCATGTCAAAGGAGACTTTCTCACCTTCTTTCCATTCTTTCGGAAAGTTATCGATTGATTTGAGCGTAAACTTGGCTTCAGGGAACGTTTGTGCATTTAAGTATTGCTGACCTTTAATGTGGCCGTCCCTTTGGGAATTACCAGATTGCAGCGAATCGATACCAACGAAGGCTTCTGCTTTCATTTTGGCCAGTTCAGCGGTGTTTAATGCCCATTTTCCTGTTACTGTGCTGCCTTCAAAGTTAACTTTTTCCTTGGATGTGGTCACTGAGAAGTAGACTTTAGAATCTGGCTGAATGCTCCAGTCCCCGTTCAATTTTCCTGTATTAACAGCAGCAGCTGTACTGACCTGAGTAGAAGAGCTATTCACAGGTATAACTTCCCGAATGGTCACATGATTGCCGGCATAGTAATCATAAGCATAATAAGCTCCACCTATTACAACAAAAGCTCCAACAGCCAACGTCGTTAGTTTTAGTTTCATCTTTATCCCTCCATGTGGATGTAATCTATAAATACTATTTTATAAAAGGAATACCTCTGTAACACTACCTCCACTTCTTGAACACTACACAACGTAGTGTTTTAGTGCGAAAAATAATGAATCGACACTATAAAGTGTAGTGTTGATAAGTTTGATTTTTATACTAACAATATTATCTGAAAATCTACTGAAAACAACCTTAAAATAACCTGAAAGTTTTGGTTTTTCGAAGTACTGTTCTCTAATTGGGTTACATTTTGGGGCATGGATGGCTAACGGGAAACTATGTCGAACAAAACAAGGAGCAAATCTGCCACTGCCGTCCCGAGACCGAATCCTTATTCGCCGTCAAGAGGTGTATATCAAAGTAAACACTGGCAAAGCGGGTTCCAAAATGAAGGTAAAACAATGCAATCGAGATTATTGAAGACTGATCCAAATAAAATAAACAGCGGCAGTCTAGGGCTTAAAAATAAAGTCTGAACTGCACCCCGTCAAGTAGACAGTACAAATAATAAAAGTCAATTAAGCGGCCTTGGTCCTAAATTCCATCGGACTGAGGCCGTTTAGTTTTGCTTGTAACCGTTCGTCATTGTAAAAGTGGATATAGGCCTCAATGTCCTTCTTTAGTTCCTCAAAAGTATGGTACGTGTGTAAATAATATTTCTCACATTTCAAGGTCCCCCAGAAAGATTCCATTGGACCGTTATCGATGCACCGCCCAACACGGGACATGCTCTGGATCATTTTGTTTTCATCCAAGAGCTTCTTAAAGCCCAAGGAGGTGTATTGGTAGCCTCGATCGCTATGAAGCATAGCGGTGCTTTCTGGGGCTGCTTGCAAGGCCAGTTTCAATGTCTGGAATACAAGTGGATTGTTATTGGAACGCCCTAATACATAGGAGACGATGGATTTATCATGAAGATCGAGAATAGCGCTTAAATACGCTTTCTGGCCATTGCCGTACTTGAATTCCGTTACATCGGTGAGCCACTTTTCATTCGGAGCATCAGCATGGAATTTACGGTTTAGTAGGTTCTCCGCCACCTGCTGCGGCGTGGCGTTCGTGTACTTCTTTTTCTTTCTCCGGATAACAGACTGGATTCCCATTACCTTCATTAACCGCTCTACACGCTTAAGGTTAATGGTTTTTCCGGTTTGTTTTCGCATATGCAGGGTTAGTTGACGGTATCCAAAGGTACGCTCCACTTTCTCATAGATGGTCATCATCACCTGGGTCAACTGCTCATTCTCCTGCTCACGAGAACTGGGTTTGCGATTGAGCCACTTGTAATAGCTTGAGCGTGCAATTCCTGCAATTTCGCATAGGAGTTGAACGCTAATTGACGCATCCTTTTGAAGCGCCTGGATGGCAAGGTAAATCGTTTCCTGCCGTGTTTGATTTAGCGTCGCCTTCTTTCGAGTTCCTCTAACTTTTTTAAGAATGCATTTTCCGCCCGAAGTCGCTCAATTTCGTACTCCATCTTCTTCATCTTGAGGTTCTGTTGATCGGCCTCCGTTAACTCTTCCGGGGCTTTCTTTCTCCCTCGGCCATCCTTTAACGCATCCTGACCGCCATCTTCGAACTTCTTCACCCATTGGTATACTTGCTGGTAGGAGACCTGAAACTGTCCCGCTGTCTTATGGTAATCATGTTGATTGGTCTGGCAATACTGGACAATCTCGATCCGTTCTTGCCATGTCGTAGAGCGACCCTGTGTCATAGCTTTTGCTTCCCCTTTATAGGCTTTTAAGCTGCTATAACCATTATACTTCTTAATCCAATTAAAAAGTTGTCTCGTACTAGCAATCTTGTATTTATCGATGATCTGGTATTGAGACAATCCCCCCTCAAGGAAATCCTTTACTGCTCGGAACTTAAGCTCAGTACTATAACTTTGAAGATGCGTACGGCGCTCCAGCCCTTCATATCCATACGTCTTGTACCGACGCTGCCATTTCATTAGAGTCGTCTTATTAATCCCATATTTCTTCGCAGCTGCCAGAAAACCAATTTCCCCGTTCGATACTTCCTCGAGAATGGCGAGTTTCTCCAAAGCATTATATTTTCCTCTAGACATGAAAAAGCTCCCCTCACAGTATCAGGCTTTTTGTTATTTCACCTGTCTACCGCATGGGGAGCATATCAGTCCTTGACTGCCGCTGTTTATTATAGAACCCTCGGTATGGTGAATTTTCTTACGAATGCACGCTCATTCGCAGGATTTCCTCTTTATTTATATATTTTCAACGGTAGATGAATCAATGATTGGCCTGGAGCAGAAGTAGTCAAATTATTCTCCAAGTCAAATGACTCCATTGGTTCTATACGAGAAATTTTTTGTAGGAATGCCGTTAAGGCTATGTTCATTTCTAATCTTGCAAGAGGTGCGCCAAGACAAAAATGCGGTCCATTTCCAAATGTTAAATGCTTTTTATTATTATTACGATGAATATCTAGAACGTACGGATTCTCAAACATATTTTCATCCATATTGGCTGCACTCATCCACGCGATGACAACATCCCCCTTTTTTAATTCAATACCCAAAATATTGTTATCCTCTTTAACCGTACGATGCCTTTTTGAGATCTGAAACCGGTAACGAAGCATTTCTTCAACTGCTTTTGGAACGAGTTCCAAGTCATTTCTTAATTGTTCATATAACGTGTTATCATCGTACAGAAGCGAATAAAAGGTACTTGAAAGCGTGTGACTTGTTGTTTCGACGCCTGCCCCTAACAAAAGCATGGTTGTTCGAACGACCTCATCTTCCGTAAATCTTTCACCCTCTATCTCAACTTTCAATAAGTCCGAGATGATATCATCAGAGGGATTTAACTTTTTTTGAACAACAATAGGATACAGGTATTGGTAATACTCCTTGGCAGCAGACTGCTTTTTATATTCGATCTCATCCTTGTTTTCTTTGATATTAGGTTGAAATAGAATATCAACCCAATTTTTAAACAAGAAACTATCCTTTGAGGGGACACCAAATAAGTCGGCCATTACCATACAAGGTAAGGGCCCTGCCAGTGCTTGGACAATGTCGACAATGGCATTTGCCTCCATGTCATCTACAAGTTTATTCGCAATTTGCCTGATTCGTGGTTCCCAATTTACTAAGCTGCGTGGTGTAAAAGCTGCTGACAACAGCGTACGAGATTTTTGATGTTGGGGAGAGTCCATGCTCGAAATCATTATTTTACTTGAGGCCGTTCCTTCTTTATTTTTCGCACCAACAGTTACCGTTGTTCTTGAGCCTTCATTTGAAAATATTTCATGGTTGCTCAATACCTGTTTGACATCATCATACCTAAAAACATTCCAGGTATCTGTTTCTTTATGAAAATAAACGGGGTCATTACTCAGCATCTTCTTGTACCAATCTAGAGGAAAAAATTCCTCAGATCTCGTTTGAAACTTTGTGATGTCTTGCAATGAAATAAGTTCTTTGTACATAAAGAAATTACACCTCCGAAATGTCTATAAAATAATTTACAGTATGTTATATAATAAACAATCTGTAAATTAAATTATATCCAGAAATAGTATGTTTACAAGCGATATACTTTGACAAAGTGTAAATTAGTTTATACGGAAAACTTTTATGTAGTTTATCTTGAAAAAATACGACGTAAGACCGGAAATTGTAGCCTACTTTGTAAAGGAAAGGAAAAGGATATTTATGGAGAGTATTTTTCGCGTTCGGAGCTATCCCGAAGGACATAGAAGTGGATGGGTTCCTTTTTTATGGAACTGCATTCTAATGTATACTTATACTCACCTGTTTAATCTTTCAAGTTTATCGTGGACTAAATTTACAATGTGTATTATACTTTACACAATATAAATTATATCTGGCTTACTAAATAAAAGGACAGGAAAGGGATATATGGATAATAGAACGCCCCGCACCGATCCCCGCATACTCCGCACACGTCAATTACTTAAAGACGCTTTTGTGGAATTGCTTCAGGAAATGGATATCGAGAAAATTTCGGTAAATCGCATCGCTGAACGCGCCACTATCAACCGTGTTACCTTTTATCTTCATTATCGGGACATTCCGGATATGCTGGAGAAGATGGCGGATGATATGATCGAGGACATTAATGGAATTTTGAAATGCGCGCCTGGAAATCAGAATCCCACAGAAGAAGAGAGTTGGCCGCTACTGATGAACTTACTCGAACATATCGCCGAACATGCTAAATTTTATAAAGTCATTCTCGCGTCGAAACGTACCCCGATCTTTACGGATCGATTGTTAAAGCTGCTGACGGAATTGGTAACCGCAAGAATAGAGAGAATGGGGAACGAATCTTTCCTTTCCAAAGCAGGTATTCAAAAGGATATTGCCATTTGGTATGGATCTTCAGCCTTGATCGGTACGATCGTTGCTTGGCTTCGTAAGGATATGCCGTATACGCCGCTTTTTTTGGCCAAGCAATTTGCTTTGATGCGCTCTCTAAAATATAGTTAACTTTCAAGACCTGCTGATCAAGCAGGTCTTTTTGTATGCAAAAAGTCGTGTAAGCGTTAGTCAATTAGTCGTCATACTATTAGTTGACCTGAATGCATTGCAATAGAATGAGATAGAGAACTCGATGCAATTGACTATACCACTAATGTCATGGATTATCATCATAGTACCCCCTAAGGAGATGATGGCACGGCTCTTCCGCTCCGTATTCTTTTATTTTTAATTTGTTTTTTGAATCCAAGGAAGCTCTAGATATTGATCGAGATGAATTACCACAGTTATTAGATTTGTACAAAAACTTGGTGCTTACCGTGTTAATCTATCCTCAAGAATAAGGTCCAGGTGTAGACGTTAAACCAAACTTGACCACTTAGTATTTCAAAAAGTTGATCACATCAATGATCCCTGTCTAAGACTTACTCTTTGTCTGACAATTAGATGTGAGTGGGCTTTTATTTGCTTAAGCAACTTTATTTAGTACTTGCTTGTTGTAGGCTTGCCATTCCTTCTTGCATTCGTACATTCGGTCCATCCAAGGTTACACCGTAGGAAATCGACTCCAGATATGTTTGCTGCTTTTTCACATACGCATCCCCCTTAGGAACAATCTGGTTTTTCTCGATGTAATAAGGGTGAAAGGACATGTCGATACGGTCGCCGTTCAGCGTTAGGTAGAGCAGTCCCGTATCCGCCTTCGGACCACTTACATAGTCAGGAAAGAGGAAATTACCAATGGAATAAGCGATAGGCTTCCCTTTGTAAAACTCAAACCCTTGCAGCACATGCACATGACTGCCAATGATCGCATCGGCCCCAGCATCAATCATTTGACGAGCGAAGTCGCGCTGCCACTTTTCTGGCTGGTTTTTCATTTCCACCCCCCAGTGGATGTAAGCCAACACATAATCTGCGTCCTCACGTTCACGGGCTATGGCATCCAGCACTGGTTTCCTATCATAGGCTTGGGCGATCCCCGGTTTATTCGTCCCAGCAAACCAATCTCCTGTTGGTATGAAGCGAGAGAATGCCAGGAATTTCACCTTTTTTCCTTTTAGAATGATGCTCTTCGCGCTGTATGCTTCTTTGGCATTAAGACCGCCCCCCACATAGAGCAATCCCGCCTTGTCCAGGTTATCGAGTGTGTCCAGGAAACCTTTCAGTAAAAAATCCATCGAATGATTATTGGCGACCGAAACCATGTCAAATCCTGCATTTTTTAGCCCTATAAGTGATTCCGGATTGGATTTGAAATTATAAATCTGGTTGCTATCTTTGTCATTCTCAAGCGTAACTGCGCTTTCCAGATTGACGAATGCGAAGTCGCTTTTTTCTACTTCTACTTTAACATGCACAAATGGAAAATCAGGGCCATGCTGGGCGATTGCTTCTTTAACAGACCAGTCAAACATAGCGTCTCCCGCATATAGGATCGTTATTGGTTCTTGCAGAAGGGGTTGAGGTTCTGGTGAGGCAATTGAAGTTGGAAGTAAAGTTGGTATAGGAGTATACGCCGGCGCTTGTGTTTCTATTTGACAACCGTATAGCAAAAATGCAGTTAACGCGGCTAAAAGGAAAGGCACATGCTTTCGGGACATCTAAACCCACTCCCTCAATCGAATCGATACATTTATTGTTATTTCATATATATATTACAATTAGTTAATGCAGATGTTATCGAACGATGAGTTAGAGAAAAATAAAAATCGGCGTACACCTTATAGTTCTAATATCCATTGTGAAACAATTACAAGCACACTCCGTCTATACCTTTGATGTGAGAGTGATGAGAATTAGTCGAAAGAAGGATTAAATATGAGAAAGTTGCTATTTGTTATCTTTTTAATCTTGCTAACAAGCTGTACTCCGTTTGAAAAAGCAAAGAATATCTTACGGCCAGTCGTTAGTTCAAATTGCGGCGGGATTATCGATTGGGTTGATTTTTTAATGATCAACGATATTCATTATGGAGCCGAACAGCAGATCGGAAATCAGTCAATGCAAAAGGGGAAGAAGCTGGGTGAAGTTCAATACCGAGTGGCCGATAATGTAACGTGCACCGACTACCAGACTAAGAATGGGGATGCTGCATTTTTACAGGAAGGAACGGAAATTTATGAGATCCAGGGATATTCAGAGAAATTTCGTGTGATGGCAGGGGGTAAAGTATATGAAGTTACAGAAAACCACAAAGCCAAAACCATTGAAGACCTATATGACATCAAAGGAAAAGTGGCTAAAATCATCATCTTCCGCGATACTCATGATCAGGACATTCGAACGATCGATCCGACAAAAGTAGAAAGAATCACGAATTTGTTCCTGGAGTGTGAACTAATTAGCCTTCCAGAAATCTATAGACGCGGTGTACCTAAAACTACTTTCCAATATTTTATGGAATTCATTTTACAGGATGGCACATCAGTAAGGACAATGTATATGGCCGGAAGTGAGGTATTCAGTCGAGGAGCATATCTTGGTCCGGAACTGGAAAAAGAATTGAAAGCCATCACGATGAAGGAATGGAATCAATAGTGAAGAGGAAGAAGCATATGAAGCAAACAGCGACCATGGACTTGAAAAATACCGATATTTTTAAGGAAATTCATTTGATACTTCTCATGTAAAGGGCAGTAGAACACATAAAAATGTGACTTTATTCGATTGTAAAATTGTGCACTGAATTAAGTATGGAGAAGAGGTTTCGTCCAGTTTACGTCGAAATATCTTAGAAAGATAGTTACTATCAGGTTAGATCACTGCATGGATTCTCCGCAAAGAGGTTCATCCAGCGAGTTGAGATACTCAAAACCTGCAAAAGTGCAAGAATTTGGCAGAAAAAGTGCATGAATTCAAAATAAAGGTAGAAATACCTGTACTATCCTTCACACTGCCGATTCAGCGGAAACACAAAGGTTGGGAAATCACGCTGTGGACACCAGATTCCCTCAAAACTAAGAAGAAAGGTCGCGATACTTTGCCCGTCTTTGAATCGAATCAATCTCATAAACGTAAGGAGAATAATAATAATCAGAACTCACAACAAAAGGAAAGTTTATCCCTAAATCAAAATGAGACGCTGCAATTGCAACAGATTAAGAGTCAACGTTCTTCACCTGTCTTGCCTTCGAACATCTTGCAGCTTCAGAAAGCATACGGAAATCGGGCGACCGAGCAATGGGTGAAATCTCGTTTCCAGTCTGATCTGCCGATTCAAAGAGCCGTGGACAAAGAGAATAAGACCGGCTTGCCAGACCAGCTAAAGAGTGGTGTTGAGAATCTCTCAGGCTTATCGTTGGATGATGTGAAGGTGCATTACAATTCTGCCAAACCAGCAGAGCTAGAAGCTCTCGCATATGCTCAAGGCACGGATATTCATGTAGGACCCGGACAGGAGCAGAATTTGCCGCATGAGGCTTGGCATATTGCACAGCAGAAGCAAGGAAGAGTCAAGCCAACCCTCCAGATGAACAAGCATGTACAGATTAATGATGATGCAGGGCTGGAGAATGAAGCCGACCAGATGGGCGCGAAGGCGATGCAGCTCAAATCTGTAGAGACAGCCACGGCCATCAACGGCAGTGAACGTGCGCAAACGGACGTAGTTCAGCTGCGCGGAGAGAATCCCCATGCACAAGCCGGGGCGCTCGGAGGGTGGGATTTAACAGCACATCATATTGTTGCTCACTCCAAATTAGAAGATTCCTTGAAAAAATTGAAAGAAAAAGAAGAAGCTGGAGAAGGTACGCCATATACAGATGTGTTGCTGCATGCAATCCCGGATAAGCTAACGAAAAATATGTTAGATAATCTGAAAGTGGTTGTGGAAGATTCAGACGATAAAAGAGAAGAGTATAGACAAATCTTATTGGACAAAAGCAGGGGGCACAACGAAGAGGTATACAATATAAGACTTGGGGATGTTCGGAAATCATTTTTTGAATGGCAGGGTGGTAATCAATATATGGGACCGAATACATCCATTCGTGCAGAACCAACCTCTAATAAAGATGACATCGATTTCGATGGCGAATATTTCGGCAACTTGACCAATGACAAATTTAAGAAATTGACTGAATTGGGAGGTAAACTGGATCAAGATAGTGAAAAGGACAACATAGAGAAAAATCTTAAAGCCATTCTGGATATTACCAAAAACGAAGTTCCCAATGTGTTTGACGCCAGCAAATGGACAGAAATAGGTTCCCTTGCAACTTTAACTGAGCTTTCCAAGAACCTTGAACTGAAAAGAGACCATATTCTTAAGTACTCCTTTTTTAAATTAGGTATGGATGAAATCGGTTTAGGTAAAAAGTATTCAGATATAACGAATTCTTCCGGAGAATATAAATACAAAGGATTGCCCATGGAGCTGCAAGCAAAGGGTACTTCCGGTTATATCCCTGTAGCTAAAGCTCAAACCATTGTTCCTAAGGAAGAAAGCTCCAAGACACTTCTTTCTTTGCTTGGTGATCTGAAGGTGCCGGTGACGACGGATGGCGCTAAATATGTGATTCCTGTGGACGATGACATCATTAAGCTAGTAGCGGGTAAGAAATTTAAAGTCAAAGGCTATGAGGACAGTATTCCATATATGAAAGCGGAAGGAGAAGGCGCTCAGCTTGAAGCAGCGAAAGGCTTGGTTGATAAAAAGCTAATGAAAGTCGTCAAGGAATTAGACTCTTTATATACGTATTGCGAGAAATCCGGAACGGCAACATCCAGTTACTTGCCTAAAGAGCTTTATGATGCTTTAATGGCTAAAAAAGTGTAAATGAGAACATAGAACGGAACTTCACAGTTCAAGGCAGTATGGTTACTGTAAAACCAAGATTCTCTAGCTTACGAACGGATTGTTTGATGATGACATCTTGCTGTCGTTTTTCAAAATAATCAGCACCTCGGAGGAAGATAAACTTGAATGGTAAGTAAGCTACTGTTTTTTTCGTTTCATCAACCTCTACTAGTCAGATGCAAAATTGTATTTGGCTTTATTATTTCGCTTCTTTAAACAAAACCACATCTTATGTAAATTCTACCAGTAATGTATAATAGGGTTTTACTAAGGTTAGGTTTTACTAAATCCCGAGTTGGATACCGATTTATCTTTATTTCCAAACCTGTAGCGTAACCTATCCTTACACTGTAGGTTGTAAATAACTAGTACTCTAAATGAGAGGATGATTCCATTGTTCAAGAAGTTTGCGGCGGATGCATTAGGTTTAAGTGATATCGGTAAGGTAATTAGTCCGAGTGATTTTGACAAGGTAGATTCAGATGATTATGTCATGCATGAAGATGGCGAGAAGATTTTTTTCATCATCAAGTCGAAGAAGGACGAATACTGCTTTACCAACCTTGCCCTAATCCACCTTGATGGAGATAGTGCTATTAGCAGCAAGCGTATGCTAAAACGTTACAGCTACCACACAAATGCAATTTCCAAGGTTTATATGGAAACTGCAGGAACTATCGATCTTGACGTCGAGATCAAGTTCCTAATCGGTGACGTCAATTTCTCGATTGATGTGGACAAGAAGCAAATTGAGCAGATCAAAGACTTGTATAAAGCCTTAATTAATATTTCCGAGACAGTAGCACATAACGAGGACTTGTTTGGTTACGCGAAGCAAAGCATAGTTATTGCTAAGGAAGCGACAGGTCGTATCACAACTCAAACTACTTCCCCAGTAGCCCAATTCGATGCAATCAACGAATCAACCTACAATTGGTTGAAGGGTAAGCACTCTGAATTAAAGATTAAGGATTTCGGTTACATCTTCGAACGCTATATCAACAACTAAATGGTTATCCATCGGTGTTATAAATATTAATATTGGAACGGTGCAATTGCCTGTCTCACTGCTAACGTATCAACTATCTTTTCTTTCATATTTAATTCAGTTCAATAAACACATTCAAAGGCTACCGATCATGCCGGCAGCCTTTGCTCACCTAACCGGCAGATTAGTTAATGTAGTTGTAGGAAGTAAAATGGAAACTGTCAATCAAGATCCGAGACGGATAAGGGATTAAAGTAAAAAGATTCTATCTTTTAGTAAAGCGGTTACATTTTTCGACAGCTTCGATTAGCGTAATATTATATTGTAAGCGAATAAATAAAGAACAGGGAGGTCAAAGAAATGAAGTTGTTCAGTAAGATGGAAAGTTTAAGTTTGGTTACTGTCCTAACGGTGTCGCTTGCCGCGTGCGACAGTACGAAAACCGAAAGCCAATACTTGCAATGTCGGAATTGGGCCTCACTAAGTTACGTTCGAATTTGTTGAGTGGAACTTTGTATAGTCGAATGTTCGGTTGTAGTAATATTAGCGAATTGACTCAGCTTTTGTCCAAATTGCCTGAAGATGCGGCGGATTATGTGCATGGTACAAGAATTAAGAAAAGGAACGAGATTGTAAATAATGTACTGGACTATATGATAAATGATTTCCGAAACCCCGAAGTCTCTTTGGGTTCCGTTTCCCAAAAGTTCCATCTTAATTCCAGTTATTTAAGTAGAATCTTCAAACAGGAAATGGGGCAAGGCTTTACCGATTATTTGCTAAAACTTCGTATTGATGAAGCCGTTAAGCTCATGAACGAGACGAACTGGAAAGCTTATCAGATTGCGGAGAAAGTAGGGATAAAGGATCCTTATTATTTTAGCCACCGATTTAAAAAAGTAACGGGAGTTTCCATCCAAGAATACAAGAGAACTTCACAAGACTAGAATATCCTGCTAATCCTAACATTTACTGAAGGGGAACTCTAATTATCGGTTGAACGAAAAGAAGAAAATTGGATACAAAAAATGAAGATCGCTATCCCACTTGTCTGTTTAGGTGGTTGGCGATCTTCTTGATTTCATTGTACAGAAAGGGGGCCATATTCGAAAGAACATATTCATTGGCCTCGTTCTTAGACCAGATTCCTTATTACGTTGAATGATTCAGTCTTAATCCAAAGACAAGACCTTAACACCGTAAGGAGGGATAATCAGACTTCCTGCCGCAAGTCGTTTGCCTTCCAACATGGGACGCACCCCGATGGAATGGTTATTCGAATGTCGTCTAGTAGTGGCGAAACAGCAACTTGTGTCTACCAGATGGACTATTAAACAAGTGGCCGAGTATACCGGATTCAACCAGAGTAGCTACTTCATTGCGCGTTTCCGGGAGCACACCGGATTGACACCGCAGGAATATCGGCGTTTGTTCAATTCATGATTATACAAAGAAGCATGTGATTAAGTATGTACCCTTAGAGTAAGTAATAAATAAGGGGGGAACTGTCTAGAAGAGGGCAAACTAACGATAAAATATGCAGCGTACGAGGGGGGGCTTGGAGAGGATGATTGGAGATCTCACAGGGAAGAAAGAAAATAAAAAACAAAAAGAAGAAGCCTCAGTTGTTGTTCAAACCTAAAAGGACCGTCAGGATGATCTTCCTGACGGTTTTTCTTAACGGCATTGTTTCGAGCTGTCCTCCGCCGTTCAAATGGCAGAACTGGCAAAAAGGGGTGCCTTACTGAAAGCTATGTTTCAGCCTTGGAAGCTCGCTCAGTATACAATGTGCCATAAAACGACTGCCTTCTGTTTATTGTACTAGTACCCCGGTTCATTCTGAGGTTCTTTTTTGCATGCTCGCCTTTGACGGAGGATAGCCTTTAATGGATCTGAATACATTGCTGAAATAGCTGATGTCTTTGTACCCGCAGCGTTCCGCCACTTCCGAGACGGAAAACCCGCCGCCTGACAGCATCATTTCTGCGTTGTTGACCCGTATGATGTTGATGAAATGCTTGACGCTGAAGCTCGTGCTGGTTTTGAAGAGCTTACCGAGATATACAGGGTGCAGATTGACCACCTTGGCGACGGTCGCCAAATCCAGCTCATTCGAGTAGTGGTCGATGATGAACTCCTTGACTTTGTCGATCCGGATATCGAAATGGGATTTCGGGGAATGGTGAAAGGAAATCGCCAGCAACCGGTGGAGGATCAAATGAAAGATGCCCCTCGCGAACATCCGATATCCGGGCTGCATGCCGCTCCAAACGCGATTAAATTCAAGGATGTAGTTTAAGATTTCGCTTGAGATTCGATTTTTGGTTACGGTTTCGAACGGAAATCGGATTTCACCGTAGGGCTGCAACAGAGTAAAGTTGAAGGCGTAGGAATGCATAGGATCATCTTTGAAGGTATGCGCCTCGCGGATACTTCCCTGGGGAATGTAAAGCATATCCCCTGCTTCCACCGTGATTTTCTTGCCGTTAACAAAATAATTCGCTTTTCCTTCGACGATGAACGTCAGGTCGTGAAAATCGATTTCTTGTCGGATGATTTCCCATTCGGGGAAACAGCGGCGGTCGACGAATAAGAAAACCTCGGGGACAATTGATTCGAACTGCTCGAAGTCCATAGCAAAGATCAGCTCCGGGATTATTCAGGATCGCTTCCTTTCTCGGGAAAGGAGGCACTATGTCCATCATAACATGCCCATATGGCGCTTAAAAAGATATTTAATAATTACAACTTTTCTTGTATTCTTCTATGGCAAAAAAATAGGCTATTTTGTAAAATAATATTAAATAAATGGTGTCATGCTACAAATGAAACCCCACCAGTTTGCGATTGGAATATTTAATAATTACAGGTTTTTATGACTCGAATAACGCGGGGAACGGCAATTGAGGTTCAGCTTGTATGCGGTTTCTGAAAGCGTATACGAATCCAAACGGCTGGTGATGAAGCGCGATTACGAAGATTTTTTTGGTGTGATTAGGGGACAATTTTCCAATAGAAAGTGGTAGGTGATTGTATGTCAGTTGCGAATAAGGCGGTTTTACAGACCCCTCTTCTGAGACACGTTAGGAAGGAGTGGAAGTTATATTCCTTTCTAATTATTCCCGTTATTTACTTTATCATTTTCAAGTACGTTCCTATGCTTGGTAATGTAATCGCTTTCCGTAAGTATAGAGGCGGAACTAACTTGTTCGGGACGGAATGGGTAGGATTATCTTACTTTACCATGTTCATGAAGGATCCCTCCTTTTGGAGAGCCTTCCGCAACGATTTGTATTTAAGTGTCTTGTATTTAGTCATTCGTTTCCCGCTCACTTTGATTTTTGCGCTGTTGCTGAATGAACTGCGGCGGATTCGCATCAAGAAATTCGTACAGACGGTATCGTATCTGCCTCACTTTATCTCCATGGTCATCGTCGCGGGCATGACCAAAGAATTGCTATCCATGACCGGGCCGATTAACACACTGCTCACCAATCTGGGTTTGGAGAAAATGGCATTCATATCCTTACCGCAATGGTTCCCGACGATTTATGTGACGTCCGGCATTTGGCAAGGGCTCGGTTGGGGCACCATTCTCTACTTGGCGGCGATGACCGGCATCAATACCGATTTGTACGAGTCGGCCAAAGTGGATGGGGCTAATCGGTTGCGGCTAGCATGGCACATTACGATTCCAGGTATTTTGCCGACGATCATGACGCTGCTCATTCTCGATATTGGCGGCATATTGGGAGCGAATTTTGAGAAAATCCTGCTCTTGTACAATCCATTAACCTATGAGTCGGCAGATGTTATCTCCACTTACGTCTACCGGATGGGGATCACCGGCGGGAACTTCAGTTATGCCACTGCAGTTGGTCTGTTCGAAGGCGTCATCGGTCTTATTCTGGTCACGTCGGCGAACTACATTTCCAAGAAAACAACGAATTCGAGCTTGTGGTAGAAAGGAGTAGTTCAGATGAAGGAGTCAGCGTCCTACCGTATGTTTCAGATTTTTAACGGATTCATCATGGCCCTTGTCGTCGTCATGACTTTGTATCCGTTCTTATATCTAGTCGCTCAGTCGTTCAGCTCGGAGGCTGCCGTATATGCAGGGAAGGTCACCGTATTCCCAGTTGACTTTACGGACCAAACGTACCGAGCCGTGCTAAGCAGACCTGAATTCTTCAAATATTATGGCAATACGATCCTGTATGCCATTGTAGGCACGGTGATATCAGTAGCGGCGACGGCCGTTATGTCTTACCCGTTGTCGAAGGATAGGTTGCGTCTTAACAAATTTTTTATCCCTTTCGTCTTGTTCACGATGTATTTTGGCGGCGGGCTGATCCCGAACTATATCTTGGTCGCCAAAACGCTGCACATGAGGGATACCATCTGGGCTATTATCATACCCGGCGCCATCAGCGCCTTCAATGTCATCCTAATGAAGACCTTCTTTGCAAGCTTACCGAACGAATTGGAAGAAGCGGCTAAGGTCGACGGCCTAGGCGTCTACCGCATCTTCCTAAGGATTACGCTTCCGCTCTCCAAACCGATCCTGGCAACGATGGTGTTGTTCAGCATGGTCTCCATCTGGAACAACTGGTTCGGCCCTTCTCTCTACCTGGAATCGAAGGATAAATGGCCGGTCGCCCTCTATTTGCGGCAGATCATCGACAGCGCGATTAATCCGACGGAAGCCGGACTTAGCAGCGATGCGACCGCTCAGATCGCGGCAACCATTAAATCCACTGCGATGGTGTTGACCTCTTTGCCGATTATTTGTCTCTATCCTTTCGTGCAGAAGTATTTTGTACAAGGTATGATGATTGGTTCCGTAAAAGGGTAAACGCGTTATGTTTGTTTCGGAAAGGCTGCAATCGCGGGTTGTTACTAATAGGCATCTATATGGCAGCGTTTCTGTTATATAAAATAAATACATTTGAAAGGGTGGCACTGAATGAAAAGATCTGCAAAAGCAGTAGGGATCGCATTGGCGGTTATGATGGCCGTCGGCATGACAGCATGTACGAATAGCGACACGAAAGAATCGTCCAGCAGCGCATCCCCAGGCACGAGCTCCGCAGCACCACAGAATTACACCTTTGGCGAAGGTCAAACGTTCCGTTCGAATGATCCTGTGAACTATTCGATTATGTTCAGCGATCAACCGACCTATCCGTATAAGAAGGAATGGCGGCTCTGGAGCGCGATCACAGAGAAAACGAACGTATCGTTTGACGTAAACGTAGTGGCTGCTACCGAATACGAGAACAAGAAGTCGCTCTTAGTCAACAGCGGCGACGCTCCCTTTATTATTCCCAAAACTTATGACGAATCCGCTTACGTAGCCGGAGGCCAAATTGTACCGATCAGCGATTGGGTGCAGTACATGCCGAACTATCAGAAGGCTGTAAAAGCTTGGGGAATGGAAAGAGACCTGCAGCAGAAGCTGAAATCGGACGGGAAATATTACGTGCTGCCAGGGCTGTGGGAATCGCCGGGCGCAGGATATTCCTACATGATTCGCAAGGACATTTTCGAAAAAGCGGGAGTCGACGTCAAAGGTCAGGAAGGCAAATGGACTTATGAAGACTTTTATCAAGCCCTCAAGAAAGTGAAAGAGTTTACCGGTGCGAAGTACGTAATGTCCGATGAATTCACCGGAAAATCGACGCTGAATATTACGGCAGCTCAATACGGCGTAACCGGCGGTTGGGGAGTTGCCAATGGCACGCGCTTCAACGAACAGACGAAACAGTTCGAATTCGCAAATTCGACCAATGAGTTCAAGGAATATGTGACGTTCTTAAATAAGCTGGTCAAAGAGGGGCTGCTCGATCCGGAGTCCTTCACCCAAGACGATAAAACCGCACAAGCCAAGTTCTATAAAGGCGATACTTATGTCATGAACGCCAACTACCAGATACTGGCCGATTCCAAGACCAAGATGCAGGTGCCGAATACCGATCTGTATATGATCGTTCAACCGGGCGGTCCGAAAGGGATGCTTCAAATCGAAACGTCCCGTCTCGAGAACGGAGTTATGATCAGCCAGAATGCGCTCAAGAAGCTCGGCAAGGACAATTTCATCAAAATGCTTCGCTTTGTTGACTGGCTGTGGTATTCGGACGAAGGCCAAACGCTCAGTTTGTGGGGCGTCGAAGGCGAGACCTATACGAAGGATGCGAGCGGCAACATCACGCTCAAACCGGATATCTCCTTTAACGGCATGAACCCGACAGCTACGAAAAAATTAAACGTCGACTTCGGCTTCGGCGGCGGCAACTTCGCGTACGGCGGTTCCACTAAACTGCGGATGTCCAAAATGACCGAAGGCGAGAAAGACTACCTCAGCCGCATTCAGACTCATCGTAAACCGAGAACGCTAGCTCCGCCAATCATGGGTACCCCGGACGAAAGCGAACAAATGAACCTGATCTCGAAGCCGCTGATGGATTATGTGGATACGATGACCCTGAAGTTCGTCACCGGCCAAGCTAATATTGCAAACGATTGGAATGCCTATGTGGCTCAGGTCGAAGCACTCGGCGCTTCCCGCTATATCAAAATGGCAAATGATATTTTTAACAAGACGAAGAGCAAGCTTGGATATTAATCATAACAAATAGTGCCCTTATAGGATCTGCGACAATAGACATTGTCGCAGATCCAGAATTTTAAATTATGAAAATTAATCGTGGCGTTAGCCCGAGTCATCTATATATGAAACATCGATAAGGATCAAGTCTCTCTTAATGACTTATAAGTCATTTTATACATATTTCAGGATACCTTGGAGCGTGGGAGTAAACGATGAATAAGAAGACACTGTTTAATAGTGGATGGGAATTTGCCAAGAGCAGCCTGGATGTGACGGATGGCGCCGGTTTGACATTTGAGCCGGTAGATCTCCCTCATGATTGGCTGATCTACAATACATTAAATCTGTATGAAAATAGTATCGGCTGGTACAGGAAGAGATTTACATGTGCCAAAGAAGCGGATCGGCAAATTCTAATAAGCTTCGATGGGGTCTATATGGACTCATCCGTTTATGTGAATAAGCGATATATAGGAGAATGGAAGTATGGTTATTCTTCCTTCGAACACGAGATCACGGATGCGATCGTGGGAGGGGAAAATGAAATCGTGGTGAAGGTCGTCCACCAAAGTCCGAATAGCCGGTGGTATTCGGGGGCCGGCATCTACCGCAATGTGTGGCTAAAGACGAGAGCTCTCACTCACATTGTAACCGACGGAATCTATGCTGCTGTGAAAAGGGTCAACGATAGCTGGGAGGTAGAAGTTGAGACGGAATTGAGCCTTCATGAGGACGTCCGAATCTCGCATACGATCCTGTACAAGGGTGAAATTGCGGCGAGTGCGACAGATAAGATCGTTGCAGGCGGCTTTCTTCATCGACAGACGCTATCGATAGATCGTCCTCATTTATGGAGCACGGCTGAGCCGCATCTGTACCAGCTTGTCACCCAATTGCAGCGTGCTGCAGAGGATCGGGAAGTCATAGTCGTAGAGAGCATCACTCAGAATCTCGGGCTTCGTGAGATCAAACTTGACCCTCAGCTGGGCTTTTATTTGAACGGCACAAGAATGAAATTGAACGGGGTTTGCGAGCACCACGACTTAGGAGCGCTTGGAGCAGCCTTCCATAAAGAAGCACTGAGAAGAAGGCTTCGGATATTGAAAGAAATGGGCGTTAACGCCATTCGAACCGCTCACAATATGCCGGCGGCAGAACTTATGGATCTAGCGGATGAGATGGGGTTGCTGGTCGTCTCGGAAGCGTTCGATATGTGGGAAAGATCCAAAACCCCTTACGACTATGCGAGATTTTTTAAGGATTGGGCTAAGGCTGATGTGAAAAGCTGGGTCAAGCGGGATCGGAATCATCCGAGCCTGATGATGTGGAGCATCGGGAATGAGATTTACGACACTCATGCAGATGCTAGAGGGCAAGAAATCTCTCGAATGCTTATTGATGAAGTGCTGAAATACGATCCGAAGCAGAACGGCAGAGTGACCATCGGTTCCAATTATATGCCTTGGGAGAATGCGCAAAAATGTGCGGATATCGTGAAGGTTGCCGGCTACAACTACGCGGAGAAATATTACCATAAGCACCATGAGGAGCATCCCGATTGGATCATTTACGGCAGCGAGACGGCCTCTCTCGTTCAAAGCAGAGGCATCTATCGATTCCCGTTCGAGAAGTCCATTCTTGCCGATGACGACGAGCAGTGCTCGGCTCTGGGAAATAGTGCGACGAGCTGGGGAGCCAAGTCAGTCGAGGCCTGTATTATCGCGGAAAGAGAGGCGCCATTCTCTCTAGGGCAATTCATATGGACCGGCTTCGACTATATTGGGGAACCGACGCCTTATCATACTAAAAACTCTTATCTCGGACAGATTGATACGGCTACATTCAAGAAAGATTCGTATTCCATCTACCAATCGGCATGGACCGACTACAGGACGAATCCGATGGTCCATATTTTCCCCTATTGGGACTTTAATCCGGGCCAATTGATCGATGTTCGAGTGTGCTCGAATGCACCAAAAATCGAATTGCAATTGGGTGGCGCTATCGTGGGAACTTTTGATATCAATCATGAGCATGGAACTCAGCTGGTCGGCTGGTGGAAGCTTCCTTATGAAGCAGGGGAATTGAAAGCAATAGCCTATGATGTAACGGGCCGTGTAATTGCGACGGCTATAAGAAGGTCCTTTGGGGATGCAAAGAAGATTTGTCTGCTGCCGGATAAAGAGAGCCTGATGGCCAATGGTACGGACTTGATCTTCCTGGAAATCTATATGGAAGATTCAGATGGCAATCCAGTGGAGAATGCAAGCAATCGGGTTCGTGTCGAGGTGACGGGGGCAGGCCGTTTGCTTGGTTTGGATAATGGCGACAGTACGGACTATGATCCGTATAAAGGGATTAGCAGAAGACTATTCAGTGGCAAACTTATAGCGATCATCGGGGCTACCCTGGAGCCCGGCAAGATTCGGGTTGTGGTTTCTTCCGTCGGTTTAGAGAGTCAGACGGTGGAATTTGATAATCTTCCGGTATGGAAAGAAACATCCTTAGATGGGGTTTCCGCCCATACCAAGAATCAAGAGCTGCCACCGGTCATGGGTACCGTAGACGAAATCCCATTACGCAAGATTGAAATCGTAAGCCCGTCCGGACAAATGTTCGACGAATCGAGAAAAGTGATGACGGTGCAAGCCTACCTGTACCCCGCAGATACCTCCTATCAAGAGGTCGAGTGGATTGTAGTGAATGATGCGGGAATTGCCTCCAACCTTGCGAAAGTGGAAGCATTCGGTCATGAAGCGAGAATTACCGCGTGGGGCGATGGCGATTTCCGGCTTCGCTGTATGAGTAAGAACGGTACGAACAAGACGAAGCTCATCTCCCAGCTGGAGTTTAAAGCAGCGGGACTCGGCACAGCTTACAAGGATCCTTATGGATTTATCTCTGCCGGCCTTTTTGATTACAGTAAAGGGGAAGTTGGAAACGGAAACGAGAGAGGCGTAGCTACAAGCCGGGATGGTGAAACTGAAGTCGGATTCCGTGATATTGATTTCGGTTCATATGGGTCCGATCTGATTACGATTCCGATTTTCGCCTTGTCCAGTGAAGAGTATTCCCTGCAAATTTGGGAAGGCATGCCGGATGAAGAGGACAGTGTACTCCTAGCGGATGTCATCTATCAGAAACCATCCAAGTGGAATGTGTATCAAGAAGAAACTTATCGGTTATCCAAGCGTCTTTACGGGATCACTTCCATTTGCTTCGTCCTTCAGAAGAAGGTGCATATCAAGGGTTTTTCGTTCCAAAAGCAGAATAGAGCCTTCGAGAAAAATTACGCCACGGAATGCGACCACATTTATGGTGATACGTTTACTATCTCGGAAGCCAGCGTTGAAGGGATAGGAAATAATGTTTCCTTGGAATTCGACCACTTGGATTTTACAAGCCTAGGGGCAACGCAGCTTGTCGTCTATGGCCGATCGCTTCTTGATAAAAATACCATCCATATTCGTTTCTCTAATCTGGAAGGTGAGGGAAATCAACTCATCGAGTTTACACAGTCCGATGGTTACGAAGAGCGGGTATTTGAATTGGAAAAAATAACAGGCCTCCAAAAAGTAACCTTCCTATTTTTGCCGGGAAGCCATTTCGATTTCGGTTGGTTCCGATTTGAGAGGTCGTTTACCTGAATGAACATAAACTAGCGGAGGTATCACGATGAGTCACATCACGAACGCATATGCCTGCTGGTTGCGCAATGCGCCGATAAAGGATGATAAGAGGGTAGAGGAATATCGGGAGTGGGCACGAGAGATCGCCGTGCCCGGACCTTTATCAGAGGTGCTTCAGACTGCGGTCGCGGAGTTAATGGATGGTCTCGATGCCATGCTTGGAGTGAGGCCCCTCCGTTCAACGGCTTCCAATGGGAGCGCCTGCATCCTGATCGGCGTTCGCGGGCAGTTACAGGATCTTGATGCAAAGTTAAGTTGGCAGGATGGATCCGAGGACAGTTACGTGATCAGAAACGTATCGATAGATGGACAATCAAGGCTTGTGGTTGCCGGCCATTCGGCTAAAGGAGCCTTGTATGCGGTTTTCCATCTACTGCGGCTGATGCAATGCGGCGAGAGTTTGGCTGATCTTGCGATAACGGAAACGCCTGCGAACGGATTACGGATGCTAAACCAATGGGATAATATGGACGGTTCGATTGAACGGGGCTATGCGGGAAAATCCATATTCTACCGAAATAATGAGATTGTTCGAGACATGTCCCGAATCCGTGATTATGCCCGCTTGCTGGCATCGGTGGGGATCAATGCCATTTCGATCAACAACGTGAACGTACACTCCGTAGAATCCTTGCTGATTACGGATAAGCTGCTACCGGATGTCGCCCGGGTCGCCGGCGTATTCCGGCGCTATGGAATCTCAACGTTCCTAAGCGTCAACTACGCCAGTCCGTTAGAGCTTGGAGGCCTGACCAGCGCAGACCCGCTTGACGAAAGCGTCAGACAGTGGTGGAAGGAGAAAGCTGAGGAGATTTACCGGGATATCCCGGACTTTGGCGGCTTCCTGGTAAAGGCAGATTCCGAGGGGCGACCCGGGCCGTTCACTTATGGGCGTGACCATGCCGATGGTGCGAATATGCTGGCAGAAGTGCTTCAGCCCTTCGGAGGGATCGTCATTTGGCGCTGCTTCGTATACAATTGTCAACAGGATTGGCGCGATAACAAGACCGACCGGGCGAGAGCGGCGTTCGATCATTTTACACCACTTGATGGAAAGTTTCGCGATAACGTCATTCTGCAGATTAAGAACGGACCCATGGATTTCCAGGTCCGTGAGCCGGTTTCTCCGCTTCTCGGAGCGATGTCAGCGACGAATCAGGTGCTGGAGCTGCAGATTACGCAAGAGTACACGGGCCAGCAGAGAC
Organism: Paenibacillus sp. V4I9; assembly: GCF_030817295.1. Lineage (NCBI taxonomy): Bacteria > Bacillati > Bacillota > Bacilli > Caryophanales > Paenibacillaceae > Paenibacillus > Paenibacillus sp. V4I9. The sequence continues at coordinate 3,479,194 of NZ_JAUSZE010000001.1, read as the reverse complement.
ATCTGTGCTACCTGATCCCCCAGTGGAAAGAGGTTCTCGATTTCGATACGTTTGCCCATGGGAGCGGAAGTACGGTTGCGAAAGCGGCAAGCGGCCAGTTGTTCGGGAGACGGCTTGGGGGCATTGCGGCGGTATCGAATATCGGAGACAACCCGAATTGGACCGGACACACGCTTGCACAAGCCAATTTATATGGCTTTGGAAGGCTTGCTTGGAATCCACAGCTAACAGCTGAGCAAATCACGTCAGAATGGATCTACATGACATTCGGTTCTGACCCCGATGTAGTACGCAGTGTATCGAAGATGCTTCTCGATTCGTTGAGAATCTATGAAAATTACACAGCTCCTCTTGGCGTAGGATGGATGGTCAATCCGGGTCACCATTATGGTCCGAACGTAGACGGTTACGAATATTCGAGATGGGGGACATACCATTTTGCCGACTGCCACGGCATCGGCGTAGATCGAACCGTCAAATCGGGAACAGGGTACACATCCCAATACTTTGCGCCGCGTTCGGAATGGTACGAGTCGAGGGAGTTATGTCCGGATGAACTGCTTCTCTTTTTCCATCATGTGCCCTATACGCACAAACTGAAGACGGGTAAGACGGTCATCCAGCACATCTACGATACCCACTTCGACGGCGTTCTTCAGGCGGAGGAATTGACCCAGATCTGGAGTTCGCTAGAGGGGAAAATAGATGCAGAGCGCTTCGAAGATGTGAGGAGCCGACTGCGAGAGCAAGCGGCACATTCGAAGGAGTGGCGCGACCAGATCAATACATACTTCTTCCGCAAATCGGGCATTCCTGACGAGTACGGCCGTATTATAAATTAATATATGGAAGACGGGATAAACAAGATGACGTGGTCACCGGTGTCTGTCTACAGTCCCGTCTTTATTTTACTGATCAATTTAAATAAGGGATGGTTTGGATGACGATTACAATTGGACAGATTATTGATCGATTGTTAGAGCAGGCTCCAGTAAACGAGCCCACTGTGGATTCATTGAGAGTCGGATCGGCCCAAACGGAAGTAACGGGAATTGTCGTTGTTTTTATGGCCACGCAGGCTGTGATCGAGCAGGCTGCGGCTTTAGGAGCCAACTTGATCATTTCACACGAAGGGGCGTTTTACCGCCACCAGGAGGATATGAAAGGGGCGCAGGATGATCCGGTTATCAACGAAAAGCGTGAATTGCTTGATCGTACCGGAATCGCCATTTATCGTTATCACGATCATATTCACCGTTACAAAACGGACGGTATTATGATGGGGTTAATAAATGCACTGGGCTGGGCGCCCTACGTTGAAGAACATCTGCCCGCCGCAACAGTTGTGCAAATTCCTTGCATGACCCTTGAACGAACGGTGCAATACTTGAAGGAAAAGCTTCAAATACCATTCGTGCGCGTAGTGGGGGACATAGAGATGCCTTGCACCCGCATTGGACTATTGGCAGGCTACAGAGGGGGGGCATCCTTGGCACTCCCATTGCTGAAAGATTACAATCTTGACGTGGTTGTCGTCGGAGAAGGGCCGGAATGGGAAACGCCGGAATATATTCGCGACGCTGTTCATCAAGGCAAGAACAAGGCATTCATCGCATTGGGTCACGCGGAAAGCGAAGAGCCCGGCATGAAGGAATTGGCGGAACGATTGCGGGAACAGTTCCCCGGCCTTCCCGTTCATTTTATAAGGGAAAAGCCTTTATTTCATATTTTGTAGTCACGTAACCGGAGACCAAGAACCGCCAGTCCAATCCTTCAGCAAATACTGAAGGATTTTTTTGGAGTTTTCCAAGTATTTACAAACGAGGTGGACACGATACTCTGGAAAAAACCTGATCCAGTACAGCCTGGAATTGTAGCTTTGCCTAATTGAACCATCGAATGGCAAGCTATTTCATAAAAACCCTAAAATGGGGGCGTTAGTTCAGTGGGAGAATATTTCGCTGGCAGTGAATGGGTCGGCGGTTCAAATCCCCCACGCTCCACCATATCAACAAGCGAAACGACAGAGGTGTCGTTTTTTTATTAATATCTGTATAATTGAAACTGACACGTAGAGATTGTAGGTGGGAGTAATTCAAAATGCTCAAGCTGATAAATTGAATTGAACGCGAAGAAAGAGGTTGTGGAATGTCTTCAGAAAACCAAAAAATCAAGGTACTCGGAGACTTTTTAAAATCCCGTCGGGAACGGATCAAGCCTGATCATGTCAGCATTGTCGGTCGGTTTGGAACAAGAAGAACGCCGGGATTACGCAGAGAAGAGGTTGCTCATCTTGCGGGAGTCAGCATCACCTGGTATACCTGGCTGGAACAAGGCAGGGCCGTCACCGCCTCAAGAGAAGTGATCGAGAGCATCAGTAAAGCCTTGGAATTAACTTCCGATGAACATCTTCATTTGCTTCGTTTGGCAAATTATGGCGGAGACGGGGACTCTTACCCGAACGCTAAGGAAATAGATCCAGAGCTTCAGAACATTATCGACCAATTGAACTATCCGGCGATCATCGCAAACAATCGAACCGAAGTGTTGGCCTACAATCGAATGGCTTCTGAAATCATTGTGGACTTCGATGCGATACCCGTTGAGAAACGCGTGATGACACATTTGATATTTACCGATCCAAACCTGCGCAAGCAATTGGTGAATTGGAAGGAATTTGCTGATTTTACGTTAGGGGTATTTCGTATGTATTTTGACCAAAAGGCGGGCGATCTCTGGTATGAAGAATTCGTGCGGCGGATGTGCGAGGAAAGCGAGGAGTTTCTCACGTTATGGCGTTTGCATGATGTGCACCTAAAGAAAGCCATACATTACACGTTTGATCATCTCGTCGCAGGGCGATTATTCTTTCAATTGAACACCTTTTCTAATATTAACGGCAATGAAAACCTACACTGCTGTGTATTTACTCCCATTGCAGGTACCGACACTGAGCAAAAATTAGTACATATTCGCAAATAAGCCTGTTACTCTGGATACCTGTATAACTGCAAACAGGTTGCCTCCTTGGTCGTCGAATATAATAGACTTATTCTCAATCAAGGAGGTTACACAAATTGAAAGCTATCATAATTGATCGACCAGGAGGACCTGCAAATTTGCAGTTGCGAGAGAAACCAGATCTACAACCGGCCCCCGGTATGCTGACCATTGACGTTGCTTATGCTGGAGTAGGTTATTTCGAAGTGTTGCTTAGCCGTGGCGAATTCATTTCCGCTTTTCCGATGCCGCTTACTCCCGGTTTGGAAGTGTCGGGATATGTACGTGCCATCGGGGAAGGGGTAGATGGCTTCTACGTTGGTCAACCCGTTGCCTCGATGACACTGCATGATCTTAACGGCTTTGCATCAATGGCGAATGTACGGCCAGAACTGACGGTTCCGTTAGATCAATTAGGAGCCGACCTCGACTTAGCGACAGCGGCAGCCTCTATTGTAAATCTGACAACCGCTTATCTGGCTATAAAAGATGTTTATAGAATGAGAACGGGTGACAGCATACTCGTTCATGCAGCGGTTGGCGGGCTGGGCAGTTTTCTGGGGCAAATGGCGAAACGTCTGGGAGCAGGCAAGGTATTGGGAACCGTCGGAAGCGCCGAGAAAGTAAAGCTGGCCGAATCCCTCGGATACGACGAATTATTTGTCCGATCCGATTTTGTGGAGCAAACCCTACGAGCAACCGGACAAAAAGGCGTTCATGCCGTCTTTGATCCTGTCGGAGGGAATATGCGCAAAAAAAGCTTAGAGGTGCTTCGTCCGTTAGGGAAATTGGTTGTAGTTGGAAACGCAAGCGGAGAAGAGGATGTTATACATTCTTATAATCAAATATGGTTTTCCAACAAACAGTTCGCAGGTTTTACATTAGGCGGATACAGCGACAGTAATCCTGTGGAGACTGGGAAAGCGGCGCGAGAAGCGTTAGGTATGCTGGCAAGAAAAGAAATACATGCGGAGATTCAAGGCGTGTATCCTCTGGAAAATGCCGCAGAAGCACTTGCACTTTTGGAAGAGAAGAACACGGTCGGAAAACTGGTTTTGCAAATATAAGCCTTCTGTCTACTATCAAGTAAAGCAATAAGAAAAGCCGCTCAGTTGCGGCTTTTTTCATTTTAACGATATATGTTATTAGCAAAAACTATACGTATACAGTAAATCTAACATTAACTCAAAAAATAAAAGACGCCTTTCAAAATGCACTTGGCGCGAGTTGGTCAATGCAAACTAACGATCAAAATACAGTCACACCTACAGCACCTCCAAATAAATATTCTTGGTATGATTTTACTCCAATTAAATCAAATTCCTATGGCACCGTGGTTCAATGGGAATACAGTACGAATACCGTCTTTCAAGACGTAAATAGAGACTGGGTAGATTTATATATGACACGTATAGTGGGTGGCTTTCAAGACGGTATTTTTCAGCAAGTCGTATCTGACTATCCTCCGACTTATTAATAGTAGAAGAGAATCAGAGAACTTCCAAACGTTTTATCTGCCATAATTGCTTCAGGCGGAAGGTTTGAGGTATATACAGTGATTTGCGTGTTGATTGATGGGTTTTCATGATCATCCCTTTTGTGTTAAAATATTCCACATAGACTGAATTGAACCTTTGCTCTATTCAGTTTTTCTTGTTATAAGGATAGGGAATGTCGTATTGCCACTATAATCAAAAGGAGGGGATAACAATGTTTCCAACGATTTATGGGGATGATTGGCCAGAGAGAGGTTGGTGCTGAGATCTAGTCCAAAGATGGCTGTGATTTCTTTGACTAATTCACTAGAATAGAACTGCATGGACGGCAAACGGGAAACGATAAATCAATAAAACAGCGGTAGTCTAGGACTTTTCTCGTCCAAGGCTGCCGCTGTTTCTTTTATTGGGGTTAGTCTAAAACTTATTTTACGAAGGTGCCGATTTGTAATTCTAAAACCACGCGTGGGATCAGCAGCTCCAGTTTAAAACTTTATTTTCAAATTCAAGTAACTAAGATATTTATTGATTGTTAAACCGAGGGACGGTGAACGTTAGTTTAACTTCATCTAGCTGTGATTACTAAAACCGGATTCCCTTGTAAATATAGAGGTTGATCCGGTTTATTCATGCAATGAATTGTTTGGCGTACGAATTTTTCCGTTTCGTGAGCTCTCTGGTACAGGTAATCGAGGATATTAGCGCCGCAACGCACATCGTATCTCATTTGGACGGATATCCGAACATTCGTCAATGGAGTGGTTATGCGTTCACTCTTTTGGGTGAACGCTTATTATTTTAAGGATGGAGGAGGAGACTATGTGAACGAACGAATATTCTTAGGTGTTTATTTAAGGACATGTGGACACCGGAAGGTAGCTCGTGCGATTAAACTAACGTGCAGGATAATGGAAAAAACCTGAAGAAATTATAGATGGGTGGAATAAAATCCTGTGGGGTGTTTGTGTTGAACGAAAATGAAAAATGGCATCCGCATTTAGGAGCATATGGGATTTGCTTTTATGAAGAGAAGCTATTAGTCATCCGAAAGGTTAGCACAATACTGATTGAACTTTCAAAAGCTGGCTTTTATATAGATCAAGTACATGAAGAATCTAGAGTTCCTGATAGAGACGACTTCGGGAACTAAGAAGATTTTTTAGGGATGAGGAATCAGGCAATACACTTGCATTGCTTTAAGGCAGACCCTCAAAGGCCAAGGTGGTGGGGCGTCGGTTAGCAACGCTAACGAGAAACGAGAGCTTAGTAGACAACAAGAGGGGGCAGTAATGCAATGCACAAAAAGTAAGGAGGAAACCATTGGTTTGATAAAGAAGTACAATTATACTAGTCATAAAAAATGATACACACGAGGCGGTGTTATTAAATGTTACTACAAAACGTTAGGAAGCCTGAATTAAGTGAAATTATTGCAATTGATGCTGAAGCAATGGGGTTTAAAATGTCGTGCGATTTAGAAACGGCTTCTTTATTAAGGACTCTAGCCGGTTCGTGTAAAAATGCGGCGTTACTAGAACTAGGTACTGGAGCGGGCATCTCGACAAGTTGGATATTAGATGGTATGGATCGCGTATCATCTGTATTGACTGTTGAACTTGATGAAGCTGTCCAAAGTATAGCCAAGAAACATTTAAGCTCAGATAAAAGAGTACAATTTTTCACAATGGATGGAGCAGATTTTATAAAAGAATTAGGAGATCAAAAGTTTGATTTTATTTTTGCCGATACTTGGCCTGGGAAGTTTTATTTTCTAGATGAAACTTTAGATTTACTAAAGTCGGGGGGGATTTATATCATTGATGATTTATTACCGATCCCATCCTGGCCTGAAGAGCATGTAAAAAAAGTGGAAGACTTGATCAGTTACTTAGACAACAGAGAAGATTTAGTTATAACTAAGTTAAATTGGTCAACCGGATTAATTATCGCTACAAAGAAGTGAGCAGACAGATGATATTCAACTAACGGAAACGATAGGTAAATACTGAATAAGGAGATTAACAAGGTTGAGAGCAAGTTTAATTCTAAACAAAAAAGACAGCAAGAACGCGAACTTCTTGATGAATATCACAAATTGGTAACTGAACAACCCTTGGAGCCATTGTATCAATCGTTTTTGGAATGGAAACAAGGGACATTGCCATATTTCGAACTTCTGAGCAAATCCACTTATTCCATAAAAAGAATCAGGAGATCTATAAGGACTTTGAGTACACAGGTCCTAAAGAACTCGTTCTCCTTGCTAAAATGAAATTGGGCCGATTAACTGAAGAGGATATTTTAGAAAATTAATGGCTTTTGGATCGATGGGTATGAGGACAATAACAAATTCTAAAACTATAACTTCATCCAGATTCAGGCCTTGCGCTATATGGTCCATAAAGATCCGGTTCAAGCGGAGGGGACTCTCGATGGGATGTTGGCCGAAGCCCGGCAAGGACTTCACGATATTCGCTCTTCCGTGTATGACCTTGCCGACGATCGATCGAAATCCGGGATCATCCCCTTGAAAGCATTGCTTTCCCGGATGGAAACCTCAGCCTCCATTCGATATACGTTTCGAGACGATTTAGACGGCGCACAAGACGTATATAAAACAAGCCTGGCTGCAAATGCGCTTTAAAAAGTGATCGCCTCCGGCCTCATTGTTCCTGAAAAGGGGAAAGAATCGCATTTATTTAAGCCTTTGACGGGTCGGGAGCAGGAAATTCTGCAAGAAATGGCCTATGGACTGCGTAAAATGACCAGATAGCCAAAAACTGTTCATTACCGAGGGAACCGTAAAGTCGCATGTCCACCGGATCCTGCAAAAGTTTGAATGCGAAGATCGAACGCAAGTTGTTGTAGCAGCGCTTCGTAACGGAATGGTGAATTGAAAAGCCGGTTGCCGGTGATCGATATAGTTGATAAGGTTCTGTTAAATTTCACCGTTAGAGTGATACGGAGAACCGTACCACAAATCATTGAACTAACGGAAAGAATAGCTCAATTCTCTATCTTTACATATTCCCTTTTTTTATTATAATTCAAAGCAAAGGATATCTAAGCCCATGGGAAGTCGGTGTTTTCCTCAACATTGGTTTATCCCATCATGTAACCGCTTACTTTGAATGCTGCATTTTGAGGCCTATTCCAGAAGGGGGACACTTATGAAAAAAAACAGGTTCAACCTGTTGGCCAAATTGTTGATTTCCTATATATTAGTGCTGCTGTTTCCCGTCATCGTTATTCTATTCTACTATTACCCGAATTCAACGGAAGTTGTGAAGCAAAAGGAAATGGACTGGAACGCTCATGTCACCGCACAGTTCATGAACTCGATGGATATTTTCACCCGTTATGTGTACAACCTCCCGTCGGAGCTAGTGAACAACCAGGAGATCAAGTTGTACTTGGCTGGGGACGACGATTATCAAAGAGTCGTCATTGCAAACGAAATGCGGAAATACAATGCGACGGATGCATTCATCGACAACACCTTCTTGTATGTTAAAAGCATCGGTTTTCTGTTTGCCAAGACAGGAAGTGCCTACAGTATTCACGATTTCGAGAGTCCAGGAGTCGGATATTATTACGAAAATTGGCCGCATAAAGCCATGTTCGAGGAATTGAACAACTTGACTTCACCAACGGTTCGGCCGGCGGAAAACGTCATCGTATCCGGCAATAACCGGATGCGAATGTTGACTTTTTTATCGCCGTTACCGTTAGGCGGACTCAACTCGCCCGGTACAGTGCTCATCATGGTGAAAGAGGAAACGATTATCCGGCTGATGAAGTCGGTTACCGAAGCTTTTACTGGTGATTTCTTTATTTTTGACCCAAAGGGAAATCGTTTGGTCGCTTCAAACGAAACCTCATACAGTAATTCGAGTGAATTCAAAGATTTGGTGTCCGGCTTGGGTGAGCGTCGGTCCGGATCAGGTATTTATCAGATCAACGGCAAATCTTTTATCGTTTCGCACGAAGTATCGGATAAAAACGGCTGGAAATATGTCACTCTGATGGCTGTGTCTGAAACGTTGCAAGATATCCGATTGATCCAGCGTAACACCGTCGTTCTTTTTATTTTGATTTTATTGCTCGAAGTGATTGTCATCTATGTGTCCATCCGTAAAAATTATCATCCGATCAAAGGCTTGGTCCATTTCGCTAAAAACCTGTTTACGCTAAGAGAGCCGAGAACAATGAACGAAATCGATACGATACGGTATGCGCTCGATCAACTTTCTTCCGCCAACAGCAGGCTAGACGAGAGGGTAAAAAGTACGCTACCAGTTATGCGTGATAATCTGTTGTTCGAGCTGATATGCGACCGTTACCCGACATGGGATGCGTTTCAAAAAGAGGCCGATCCGTACGGAGTTTGCTTCAACTATTCTCATATTGCGGTTGCTGTCCTTTCTTGCGAAACAAAAGAAGGCGGCATCGAAGCGTTTGCTGAATATTGCCGGATAGAGGAGAACAGCTTGCCTGAAGGACTTCAAGGTTACTTCTTCAATAGCATTTATAATCAAGAGATCGTCTTTGTTGGTTCCCACAATCAGAACTTTCAATTGAAGGCGTATCTTTGCGGTCTTCAGCAGGAGCTGCTCGAACGGACCGGCATACGTACACTGATCGGAATTGGAACACCGGGACAATCCCCGGAAGGGGCTCACCTCTCTTATTTGCAGTCCATTCGCGCTGCCGAGCATCTTCGGGTCCGGAATCAATACTCGGTTCTTGTTTTCGACGAAATCGAAGTCCAGCAAACCAGCGCAGTTTCCTATTTTGCAGAACAACTGCAATCACTAGAGCTATTCATTTTAAAAAACGACGTCTCCGCAGTTGAATCGGTTATGGAGCGCATCATCGCATATATCGGGCACGACGGTACGCCGCCGCATATGGTCAGAGCTGTTTATATGAACACGGTCATCGTCATATTCAACGGATTGCAGCGTTTCCGGCAGGGCGACCAAAGCTTGCTGCAATTGACCAGCGTCTCTTACCTTCATCGTTACACGATCGAGCAGATGATCGATATTATGCGTGAAAGCTGCTGTAAGCTTTGCGATCTCATTCGCAGCTCACAGCCAACTTCCAGGACAGCGTCACAGAATGACATCCTTGCGTTCATTGAAGGAAATGGCATGTATCCTGAATTTTCGCTGCAGCTGATTGCCGATCATTTTAGCATGTCGATTTCGGGCTTCAGCTATCACTTCAAGAAAACGATGGGACAAAATTTCAAGGAATATATCGATCAGCTTCGTATCCAAAAATCCCTTGTATTACTTCGAAGCTCAGATGAAACGCTGGAATTGATCGCGCAGCAAGTCGGCTATTCGAATACGTCGAGTTTTATTCGCTCCTTCAAAAAAGTGGTCGGCATTACGCCGGGCCAATACCGGGATTCAAAAAAATGAAAGTAAGCTACCCGTTGTAGAGAGCGTGGTAGCCGTTTTTTTTCGTAAAGATGCATTTTTTGAAGATATGCAATTTTTGAAATCCGTCTATAGGACGCATCTGCAAGCGCTTTCGGAATACCGTTGTTAAGCGGTTTCAAAAAATGGGGATTCATCAAAAACTGATCGTTTACGCCTCCTCGAACGAAGATTACAGTTAAGGTGGAATCGGCAAGGATTGTGCATAACCAATACTTTTGAGGGGTGATGACGGCAATGCGTAAAAAATTAGCAGTTGTACTATCATTGTTTATGGTTTCTGCCGTAGTAATGGCAGGCTGCAGCGAATCCAGCTCCAAAACCGAAGGAACTAGCGAAACGGGTTCGGGAAATGCAGGTAAAAGCGGTACGAAAACATAATGGTCAAACACCCGCTTGCAGAAATGGAATGGCTGAAAAAGGTGGAAGAAGAAGCTGGCGTTGAAATCAAGTGGCAAGAAATTACGGCAGACTGGGGACAGAAGAAGGGTACTATGCTTGCCAGCGGTGATGTTCCGGATTTATTTGTTGGTGCTAATGTCATTACAGACGCCGATTTCGCGCAATTTCAAGGCCTGTTCCAAGATTTGACCGATTTGGTCAATAAAGATGCTCCGAATGTTCAAATGATGTTCAAAGCTAAGCCCGAAACCAAAGACATCGCCATGCAGCCTGATGGAAAAATTTATGGGTTGCCCAAATACCAGCGCTTTTGGCCCGCTTCTGCTACAAGACAATTTATCAATAAAAAATGGTTGGACAATCTGGGATTAAAAATGCCAACAACATGGGATGAATTATATAATGTGCTGGTAGCATTTAAAGAAAAAGATGCTAATGCAAACGGCGATCCGAATGATGAGATCCCCATGGACTGGCCGGGAGGTATCGGCGGATATTTCAATCCTGCTGTTCTCTTGGGAAGTGAAGGCATTACTTTATCCGATGGAAGCCCCCAAGGTTATTATGTAGAAAACGGGAAAGTGAAAAACTTCCTGATCGATGAACGTTTTAAAAATTTAGTCGTATTCTTGAATAAATGCTACGCAGCCAAATTGATTAACCCAGAAGTATTTACGCACGATTACACGAAATACCAGTCAATTGCCCGCGGTACGGGAGATACGGCGAAAGTCGGATTCACATGGGGTTGGGTCGCTTCGGACAGATTCGGAGACCAATTGGCTCCGCAATATACATCCATGTCTCCATTAAAGATGTCAGCAGACTCTAACTCTAAAATAGCTTGGAGCTATGACTACAACTCCCTAAACTTTGGAAGCAACATGGTTGTCATGTCGGCGAAAACGAAAAATAAAGATGCGGCTATGAAATTCATCAATCAGTTGTATGACCCTAAAGTCAGCATGCAGGTCTTGTTTGGCTCACTAGGTTCGAATATTAAAGATAATGGAGATGACAGTTACAGCGTATTGCCTCCGACAGATTCCAAAATGGATCCTGGCACATGGAAATGGACATCTACGATGGCAGATAACGGACCTATATATATTTCAGATTCTTTAAAATTGAGTCTTGGCAAAGATATGAGCGAGGTTCTTACACAATCCGAATCGCTAAAGAGCGCTCTGAATGTGAGTACAAAGTCGGATGTATTCCCTGGCTTGTTTATCAAATATTCGACTGCGGACAATAACACATTAAGCTTGAACAACACGAATCTCATGAATTTGGCGAATCCCAAATTTGCGCAATGGGTTACCAAAGGCGGCATTGAATCCCAATGGGATGCTTATGTGAAAGAATGCCAAAAAGCCGGATTGCAGCAAAATATCGATATTATGCAAAAATACTACGATAGCTTCATGAGTAAGAACAAATAATATAGCATGATGATAGATGCTATACCATCTTTGTGGACGGTATAGCATCTATCCAAAAGGGAGAATGCCTGGATGAGCTCTCAAATAAGCGAAATCGATAAACATACGGTCAGTATCCGATTAACTAGAAAACCGACTGTCGTAAGCACATTCAAACGCGACCACCAATTGTGGATTATGATTTTTCCTGCAATCGCTGTTATATTACTTTTTAATTATGTACCGATGTACGGCATTCAACTTGCTTTCCGGGACTATGATTTTTCCAAAGGGCTCACAGGAGGAGCATGGCACGGACTCTACTACTTTAAACAATTTATGAACAGCTATTTGTTTGTCGATTTAATGAAAAATACGTTTACCATAAGTTTGGCGTCGATTGTATTCGGGTTCCCCGCTCCTATTATTCTGGCATTGATACTGAATCAGATCAGAAGAAAAAGAGCAAAGCAAACCTTACAAACGACTGTGTATTTACCTCACTTTATTTCGACCATCGTATTGGTTGGGATGCTAAATGTTTTGTTATCGCCGGAAACCGGCATTGTTGGATACCTGATGAAGTCCATTGGTATGGGCGATGTTAATTTGCTGGCTTCTACAAATACATTCATGCCCATCTATGTACTTTCCGATATTTGGCAGCATTGCGGATGGAACAGCATTATTTATTTAGCTGCGCTTTCCACTGTCGATCCGCAATTGTATGATTCCGCCAAAATTGATGGGGCAAGCAGATGGCAAACGATACGTTATGTGGATATACCAGCTATTGTTCCTACGATGATTATTTTGTTTATTCTCAGCATGGGGAATGTGCTCGGTACCGGCTTTGAAAAAATCTTTTTAATGCAAAATGCGTTAAATCTCCCTGTTTCCGAGGTTATTGCCACTTATGTATATAAAATCGGTATTGTATCTAATCAATTCAGTTACTCGTCGGCAATTGGTTTGTTCAATACGGTCATTAATTTTATTTTCTTGATTGCCGTGAACGCCATCTCGAAGAGATTTTCAAATATGAGTCTATGGTAATTGGATGTCGAAGGGAGGAGTGGACTTGAGTCTATTAAGCAAGAATGGCAATGAAATCATATTCCGTCTTATTCTATTTGTGCTATGTGTTTTGATCTTTCTACTCATTGCATATCCTTTATATTTTATCATTATTGCATCTGTTAGTGACTCTACCCTTGTTTCAACCGGTCAAGTTTTATTTATACCGAAAGGCATCAGTTTTTTTGGATACCAGGAAATTTTTAAAGACGCTAGAATTTGGGTCGGTTATCGTAATACACTTGTCTACACATTTCTCGGAACTTTTGTAAATTTGCTGTTCACCTTACCGGCAGCCTATGTGCTATCAAGGAAAGAATTTATGGCTAGACGTGCTTTAATGTTGATCTTCGTCATTACGCTATTTTTTAACGGAGGCTTAATTCCAACTTACTTATTAATGAAAGGGCTGCATTTGACAAACACGATGTGGGTTTTCATTTTGCCATTTTCCGTTAATGTGTTCAATCTCATTATTGCGCGAACGTTTTTTGAAACGTTGCCATCGGAATTGCACGAGGCAGCTGCTATGGACGGTTGTTCTCATTTCAAGTATTTTATACAGGTGGCTATGCCTTTGTCCAAAGCGCTTATATCCGTTATCGGCCTTTATTACTTGGTCGCACACTGGAATGATTTCTTCACGGCTTTAATTTATATAAGAAAAAATGAGCTGCAGCCGCTGCAAATCATTTTAAGGGATATTCTTTTATCGAATCAGGTTTTTGCGAGTGGAGCAGGCGTTGGCGGCGATGCGGGAGGCTATGCGCAAAGATATGCGGATCAAATCAAGTATGGTGTTATCATCGTATCTACGCTGCCGATTTTAATCCTATATCCTTTTATACAAAAATACTTTGAAAAAGGCGTATTGATTGGCTCTATAAAAGGCTGAGCGTGGGGAGTGATGGATGTGGGGTTCCAACCGCTGTTGAATCTCACAGCCAACACTCTTCTGTTATACTATTTGTATGAAGAACGATAATGGAGGAGCTAGCAGGGATGCAGCTCCTTTTTCATTGTAACGGGCAGATCACTTGCAACAAAATTAATACTTAGGGAGTCTATATCAGGGGGACAATATCTGGAAAAGGGTGGGAGATAATGCGGAAATTCAGTGTTTTTATAATGGTGTCCTGTATACTCTTGGCAATATATTTTGTCGGTCTAACCGCGCAAATAACTAGTGGTGACCATATCTGGTGGGGGTTATCTAAAGATTCTGCCCATTATTTTTATTTACCGTGTATTATTTTAGCGTTTATTTACTTGATTATTTATTTAAAGTCTGATGATTAAGTTTACCTCTTGCCGATGTTTGTATTAACGGTAAACGAGGGTAACATAACGACACAGGTTGCCAATCATCGGCAGCCTCTTGAGCTATAGTGCAGCAGTTTAGTGCGCTATTAAATCAGGTACTAGAAGAAGATAGCACTACTTAAATAAACCCAAACACCTTATAATCTGTTTAAAAGATACCTAAAAGGGAGTTATTAAACTAATGTTTAAGCTTGCCTTGCCTGTAGTGCTTTCATTGTTATTTTCATTGTTTTACAGTATCAAGCTAAATAATAACCAAAAATTTTCCACTATAATTTCAATCGCAACAGTTATTAATATTGTTTGTTTGCTTATAGGTACTGTTTGGTGGTGGGTAACTGAACCAGATGGATTGGGTCAAGTTATACAAATCATTATTTATGCTATCTGTTTTGGCTTTATATTATTAACTAACATTACTGCTATCTTAGTTGCAAAAAAGCGTGGAAAGACTAAATAATTAGTTGTATTTATTTATCGAGGTTAGCCTTCTCCGCTAAAGCGATATCTAACCAACATAGAGATGATTTTGCACACACTCCTACGCCCTTTAAGGTAAATAACATTTTATTGATGTACATGCGTTACATATTGATTAAAGGTTTAGAGGATAAGATTCATGTTAATCAGAGCGAATAACGGAGGATGGGGTAATGCCACGAATCACAAAGATAATTTTAAGTTGTTTTTTGCTGATTAATTTAGTTGGATGTTATAAAGATCCTAAAGTTGAAGGGGCAAAAAAGATAAGCCAAATGGAAAGAACAAAAACTTCGGAAGGGATATTGAATCAAAACAAGGATGCTGACATTATATGTGTTTACGGATCGCGGTTTTATATACGCGCGGAGAATCAGGAAAAGTACACACAAATGAGCTTGAAAATCAACCATGAATTAGGTGAAATAAAGAAGAAGTATACCGCAAAGCACGCCTTTGACGATTATATGTCTACGAAATTACCAGTAGGAACGAAAGTATATACGATACAGGGTGAAATGCAATCTGAATTGCTGCTTGTAAGAGAGGGACTAGACTACGTTGTTTATGTTTATAAGGCATCAAAGGAATTAGAATAATAAGGGAATTAGGAGAGACAGGAACAAAGCTGTTTATAGGTGAAACCGCAGTTATTGAGATCACAGGACTTCGCAATCCTTGTTCACAAATTGACAAGAGAAATACGGGTTGAGGACTCAATCCAAATTGTCCTGTCTCCTGAACCGTTTCGTCCTCTGGAACGAGTATAAAACTGAACGTTCTGTTAAGCTAACGAAAAACGATAGCTTCATTACAGATGCAGGTAGGACGGCTTAATAATGAAGGAAGACACTAGTCAACTGTGACTAGTGTCTTTCTTGCTTTTTAAGCCTTAGCTAAGCGAGGATTCAAGTTTGCCCTTCTTTTCTCTAATGGTACGGGATTAGCGCTTGGAATATTTTCAATGAAATCCGCATTTAGAGGAGTAAGCCATTGTCCGGGCCTGTTCAAAATAATGAAACTGTACCTTATCTCTTATTTTGGACAAATAGATTAAAGAAAAGGGGTAAAATGACAATTTTGAAGCAAGAATTCGATCAGATTATCCATTACAATAAATAAACAGATCCTCGCGAAATCGCTTACATCATTCCGCCAAGGATTACAAGCTTGCTTTTGAAAAACTCATCCCATCACTTACAAGGAGGTATACATCTATGTTAATGAATAAAGTGAAGAAGCGAATGCTGCTCCCGGCGGTGTGCTCATTAGGAATGCTGATGCTTTCTATCAGTCCCGCGGCCTTAGGAGCCGATTCCACCGGTGCGGAAGCTCCTAAGATTGTCAAGGCGGAGGCTGTTACACCTACCATGGTGAAGGTTACCTTCAACGGCAAACTGAGCACCTTCAATCCCGACGACCTGGAGCTCGATGCGGCCTTGGGCGATTGGTACAGCCTCAATCCTAAGCTGACAAAGACGTTCACCATTAAGAAGGTGACGGAGGAAACAAATGCAGACGGCCGGACAACGGTCCTGCTCGAGACGGAGCAGGCGATGAATCCGGATGCTACGATCACCCCGCCGATCACGGAGAATCCGAAGAGCGTTCCTTTTCAGAAGGCAGCCTATTATACGGGAGACGCAGCGAAAGACATTCAGCAGGCGGACAACCTGTTAACCTGGCAGACAGCGGAAGGAGGCTGGTATAAATACAGTATCAGCGACAAATACGGTCGGGCTTGGGACGGCCAAGAGATAAAGTCGGACTGGCGAACCAAAGACGGAAAGGATATCGGAACGATCGACAATAATGCCACAACGAATGAAATTCTGTTCCTCGCGTTGATGTACAAGCAGACCGGTGACCCTCGTTACAAGGCGGCTGTAGATAAAGGGTTCCAGTTCCTTCTGACGATGCAGTATCCGAGCGGAGGTTGGCCGCAGGTCTATCCTGTGCGTGGGAATTATTCCGATTATGTGACATACAACGACAATGCCATGATGCGTGTGATGAACGTTCTGACTATGGCCAAGAACAAGAATTATCCGTTTAATACCGATATCGAAACGGAAGACATTGCCGTCAAGCTGCAGGACAGCTTGGACCGGGGCTTGGATTATATCCTCAAGTCCCAGATTGCCGTTAACGGCGTGCTGACCGCATGGTGTGCACAGCATGATCCGGTGACCTATGAGCCGAGGGGGGCCAGAGCATATGAGCATCCGTCCATCTCGGGCTCGGAATCGGTGGATATTGTCAAGTATTTGATAGCGCTTCCCAATCAGACGCCGGAAGTGAAAAAAGCGGCGGAAAGCGCATTGGCTTGGTTCGATGCGAATAAATTAGCCGGTATCAAGTACGTCTCCGGAGATAAGAACAATGTATATTTCGTACCGGATCCGGCGAGCACATCATGGTATCGCTTCTATGAAGTCGGAACGAACCTGCCGATCTTCTCCGGCCGTGACGGGATTATCAAGCATAACATTCTGGAGATCGAGGCCGAGCGCCGCAACGGGTACAGCTGGGGAGGTTCCTGGCCGCTGAATTTGCTCAAGAGCGCTAACAGCACAGGCTACTTTGAGAAACGGGTCTATGTAAAAGTCGTGGGCAGTGGCTCGCAATCGGCGTCCGGTCAATCCTTAACGGCGGGAGATGTGAAGAGAGTCGAGGATTCGATTGCGCCGGTGATTACGCTTCAGCCGTTTGGCAAGAAGACAGGCAATCACTATAACATCGATAAATCACCGTGGACCTTGAGCGGTACGTTAAGCGAGAAGGCAGAGTTAAGGGTGAATGGAGTCCAGGAGCAGGTGAATGGCAATCTGAGCTTTACCTCGGCGCCGATCCCGCTGCATTCGGGTATGAATGACATCACGGTAACCGCAGTGGATGCGGCCGGGAACCAATCGGTTCCGCTCACGCTTCAAGCGGTTCCGACGGAAGGTACGGTGAAGCCTTAATTCACAAAATAGGAGATAACAAGGCGTGCCCCCTCTGTAGAATCAAGTCTATAATAAAACTCGCCCCGCATTTAAATATATAAACTCAGACCTCAGCCCATTGCTGTGGGTCTCTTTGTTACAATTCAACTAAATGACAGGTTAGTTGATAAATTGCCTACATTCAACATCCAAAAGATGTCGGTTAGCGTAGTAATATTTGTTTGTTGTAATCCCCCTGAAAAACAACCTCTTGTACTACCAAATAACCCACAAGCACATGCGGTGATTTATTTTGATGATCCAGATGGAAACTCACTTGAGTTCATAACACCATTACGTTTAGACTACGATGAAGAATTTCCAATGATGGCAGTTGAAAAATCGAAAACAAAAAGAATGATTCATTGGCATCCTTTAATATTTTTTATTAAAGCTCGTCGATTGCTAGAACTATGTAAATGAATCTCGTAGAAATGCTTTTATTAGAGTATGAATCACTGATTTTGACGTCCATATCTTGGTATAATTTCAGGTCCAAAAGCAAAAACTATATTGGATTTGAAGAATCAACCATACCTTAATAATGGAGGGATTTTATGAGTAACAGCTTAGATGCAATCAAAGCCGATCAAGCAAACTTTCTGGACAAAACTGAGGATGAAGTAAAAGAGGTTGCTGCCACAACTGATGTGAATGAAGCGGTAGAAGCCATCACAGCTCATATTAACAAATACGATGAGCAAGAAGATGAGACAATTCAATAAAGACTATTGATATCTCGGCCAAATGAACCTCAGGGCTTTATTGTTGATTGGCTGCTAGGAGATCCAACAGCATCCTTAGTTAAACTAACGATAAACGTTATTTCAATTTTCCCTAAGAAAAATCCAAAACATAAATGTAAAGCCTAGACTTCTCCCCGAAGGCTAGGCTTTTATTTATTCTTGCTCAGTGTTACTTAAAACCATTTTCTCTATAGTCATCGAGTATATGCTTATCATATACTTAATTGGAATTTAGATAAATTCCTTTATAAGAATGGAGTGAATGTATTGCAAACCATGTTCCATTACAATTGGCAAGTCAGGGAAGATTGGTATCGGTGGTGTGAAGATATTTCACCAGAGGAGTTACTTCGGGATAGAATCGGAGGGGCAGGGGGAATTTTGCGTACACTTTTCCATATCATTGACGTAGAGTGGAGCTGGATTCGATCTTTGCAAGGGAAGCAAGATTTCCAAGAAAACTTTGAAGTTTACAATAGACTGGAGATGGTCCGCAAGCTAGATGCTGAATTCCAAGAGGAGGTAAGACCATTTGTACGGAACTGGGAGGAGAAATTGGAAAAAAAGATCTTTACTGACATAAGGCCAGATGGTAGCAGCGCATCTTATGCATGGGGGGAAGTCATGCGTCATGTAATCGCCCATGAAATACACCATATCGGGCAACTGTCAGTTTGGGCGCGTGAAATCGGCAAAAAGCCCGTTTCTGCCAATTTGATCGGGTAGGATAGTTAAATATAATTACCAAATAAACGGAAATTTTGTGTTAAATTATAGATGAAGTACATTTTTTTCAAAAAATATTATTTAATATCACGATTTGGGTGAGGTTGTGTATGACAGGTAATTAAAGAAAGGTTATGATCTAGTTAAATATTTTTTCTTTCGAAGATTCATTTGTAAAGATACAACCTCGAATATTAAACTCCCTTGTTCCGGACGGAACAAGGGAGTTTTTAACTAGATTACGATTTATTGCAGAGACGCCGCCAAACGGATCAAGACGTCAGCCTGTTGCATCGTCAGCCTTTTGCCGGTTTGTGCCTGCACTTCATTGATAAAAGCATCGTAATTACCGTGCTCAAGCTTTTTCACAAGCGAGTTCGTAACCCCGACTGCACCCGGTCCTATCACAAATGTACGGGTTACGTTCGCAACGGAACTAATTGTCGTCTGCACCGTGTATGTAAACGATGCAGATGCTGCGTTGCCGGCGGCATCCTGAACGTCGATGGTCACGACGTGCGAGCCAAGACCCAGCTCATAGGCCGGAGCATCGACAAGGTTCGCGGTGCACGGATTATAGACGAGGCCAGAAACCGTATCGGAAGCGGTACATTTTATTTGAACGGTTTGGTCTACGGAGAAAGTGGTCCCGCCGCCCATTTGAATCACTGGGGCTGAACGGTCGATGCGAATTTCCATGCTTTTCGCTATTTCCACGTTGCCGGCGGCATCCTCGGACCGGTAAAGAAGGGGGGTCACTCCGTCGGCCTCAACGGTAACAGGCCCGCCGTACGGCTGCCAACTTACGCCGTTGTCGGTGCTGTATTGCGTGGAACTGACGCCGGTCAGGTCGTCTGTCGCCGTAAGCTTCACGGTCGCCTCCGAAACGTACCAGCCGTTATGCATCGTTCCTTCAATGGTTGCCGTCGTCACAGGTGCTGTCACATCAAGTACGTTCGTTATCGCAATCGCGTTGCTGGCCGCACTTTCGTTGTGGAGGCGGTCCACAGCGGTAATGACATAAGTATACCGCGCGCCGTCAACGGCAGTCCGGTCGATGAACGATCCCTTCGCGCCCTCCTGCTTGCGGACGGTAGCGACGATCTTCGACGCATCCTGCAAGCTTCCTGCCGTATTGCCCTCGAAACGGTAAACGACATTGTAGGCTGCGTCTGCTAGACCATTCGCCCAAGTCAGCTCCACACCGGATGGTTTGCGGAAGGCGGAAGCGAGAACAGGGGCGTTCGGGGCTTGATCGTCGAGCCAAGGCATCGCAGGGACAAGGGTAGGGTAGCGGTAGAGATCGGTTTTTAACCGGTCCGTAAAGCCCAGCGGATTCGCCGGCAGCCATTTGGCACTGAAGAAGATGCTTCCTTTGACGTTACCGAAATTGCGATTATAGCTTACTTGGTCCCGCATTTCGTTCGGGTTCAGCCAACCTGGATCATTTGAGCCGATGCGATAGGTGGCCTGGCCGCTATAGAGGTGAACGTTTTTGCCGGCAACCGCGCCGTTCCACCATTCGATCAGCTTGTCGTAGGCGGCCGGCGAATAGCCCATGTACCAATAGATTTGCGGTGCGATGTAATCGATCCACTGCTGGTCAACCCATTTTTTCGAGTCCGCATAGATGGCGTCGTAGCTGCTGAGACCGTTCGTATCGGAGCCTGCCGGATCTTCCCCTTTATTTTTCCAGATGCCGAACGGACTGATACCGAATTTGACGTAGCTTTTCTCCTGCTTGATTCTGGTGCCTATCTCCTGTACGAACGAATTGACGTTGTTACGTCTCCAGTCCGCTTTGCTTGCAAAGCCCGTGCCGTATTTCTGAAAAGCATCCTGGTCGGGGAAGTCGACACCGCTGACCGGGTACGGATAGAAATAATCGTCAAAATGAACCGCGTCGATATCATAATTTTTCACGACTTCCATAATGCCGTCCATGATGAATTGCTTCGCTTCCGGAATTCCCGGGTTGAAATACAACTTCCCGCCATACGAAACGACCCAGTCCGGATGCTGGCGTGCAGGGTGATCCGGCACCAGTTTGTCGAGACGATCCTGCAGGCTGATCCGATACGGGTTGAACCAAGCGTGGAACTCCATATTTCGTTTATGCACTTCCTCCATCATGAACGCAAGCGGGTTATAGCCGGGATCCTTGCCCTGCACGCCCGTCAGCCATTCCGACCAAGGACCGAATTGGGAAGGGTAAAAGGAATCCGCAGTCGGCTTTACCTGCACGATGACAGCGTTGATCCCCGTAGTTTGCAGCTGCTCCAGAAGCTTTGTGAAATCGCGCTTTTGTTGCTCCTGGTCCGTTACGCTTTTGTTCGGCCAGTCTATATTGTCGACTGTAGCGATCCACGCTGCTCTGAGCTCGGACTTCGGAATGGCGGCCACTTTGTTCACCGTCAAGTAGAAATCACTCGTTTTCCCGCCATACGTCGCAGTAATCCGGGAGGTGCCGAATTTCAGCGCCGTAACAACACCGCTTACACCCACCGCAGCGACTGCCGGGTTGCTGCTCGTATACGTAACGCCGCTAGTCAGCTCGACTTGCTCCGTAAGCCATGTGTAGGTGCCAAGCACTTTCGCCTGCAAGGTATCGCCAACCGTCATCGTATGGAGCTCAGTCAGCTTGATGCTCTGCAATATCGGTACAGGGGCGTTTACATTCAGCGTATAAGCTGTTGAGACGCCTTTATAGGACATTGTGATCATTGTCGTTCCAGGTTTTACGGCTTTCACTAAGCCATCGGCATCGACGGTTGCAATATCAGGAGCACTGCTTTCAAATGTTGCTCCGCTCAGTACGGTAACGGGTTCGGTCATATCCGTGTACACTGCGTACAGGCGAATTTTATTCGTAGAGCCCGATTCCAGCTTCTCCAAGGAAGATTGCTCTATTCTAGAAGGCACGGCTGCGCTCGTTGAGACGGTCAGCACGTAAGATGCTTCAGGAGCCGTCCCATAGGAGGCATAGATTGTCGCTGTGCCTGACTGCAGCGCCCGGACTGTGCCGTTTGCGTCGACGGTTACGACCTGCTCGTTGCTACTACGGAAAGATAGCCCGCTTGTAACGGGGACCGGCTCCGCTGCGTTCTGGTAAGTCGCGAATACTTGCGCCTTCTTCGATTCCCCAACCTGAAGCAGAGGCAGATCCACTAAATCGAGCCCGTAAACAGTCGAATCCGTGTAAAACGCCGTCAACTGGTCAAAATAAAGCGCACCTTTGTTTTTGTTGTTGTCTTTTGTCTCCGCGACATAGATTTGATTAAGCTTGATCGGAGCTCTCAGCGAGCTCGGAACGGATACAGTGATGTACTTCCATCCGGTCCAGTTCAGCCCGTTGCTGGAGGTGAAGTCAAGCGCTGAGACAGTTCCCGCCGAATCTTTGACTTGAGCGCGCAGCCAATGGTTGTTGCCATCGCCGTACACCCAGAGGCCGAGTCTCTTCGGAAGTCCCTGCAGCGTTCTGCCCGTTGTACCGTCCGGATCCTTGAAGTTGACGTAAGCCGCCGACGTTCCGGTCGTACCGGTAAAATCGTAGGACAATTTAATAACATGATAGCCGTAATAAATCGTTTCAGGTCGTCCGATAAGTCCGATGCTTGCAGTCGCCCTCGCCGAGGACGAGAAGAGATTAGCCGTTTGCTCAAAGCCTTCCACACCGGCGGCAGCCTGAATGCCGGCTAACGCCTGCACATCTGTGCTCAAAGCAGCCTCCGTGTCCGCGCTAGCAACGGGTACACCGAATATGATTGTGCTCAAGAACAATAATAAGACCATGGTAAAAGGGATTAATGCTGTGCGACTTTGAACAGATTTCTTCAATGGGATTCACTTCCTTCTCGTTATGTATTCGCTTACATGAAAGCCGAATAAACGGGTGTCCTCCTTTCTTCTTTTCTCTTGGCAAATGTTATAAAAAATTTCGGCTGCTTTTAGCATACAAAATAATATTTCAACATTCAATAATATACATGAAATTTAATTTTATTTAACAAAGGTTTTTCTCGATGAGTTTAATCCGACTTTGTTGAAGTGTTGCATGGGGTGGCGGAAATAACGATCTTTGATCTTTTAAATGCAATTTTGACATTGAAAATAGTGTAGTTCAGTATTAGGTATGAAAATCTACAAATCCTTCGATTTCGTGAGTGAAGCAACGTCAAGATCAACGGGGTGCTGGTGGATCATCAGGTTCTGGCCCTTATCAATCCGTTCGGGGATATCTATTCAACTAACACAGAACGATAGCAATTAATAGTGTTTTTTGACAAGTCAAAATGTAATTGTAAATGAACAAAAGAATGGATAGGGATTCAGATGTATTCTGAAAACTCTATCCATTCTTATTTTGCCAATAAAATGTCTAACATTGTATTCAATCGCTTATTTTTAATGGCTATATTGGACTTCCTTTGAACTTGTATGTATCTTTTTTTGAAAGGTAAATTACTTATCCTTGGCCACTTTCATATCTTCCTCGAATGTTGTTGGATAATCCAAAATAAAATACCCTTTTCCAATTCGCTCAATATCTTCGTTTGTAGCTGGCCTAACTACGAAAGCTCTATCCTTGATCCAGATGACCTCTTCACTCTCAGTACCAAGTTGATAGTCCTCAACCGTTGTATTTACAGCGTTTATCATAAACTCACTCCTTCTCATTAGTGGTCTGGGTCCCCATTATAACCCTCGCTGATTAATGCCAGATGAATAATAAATAACGTTTTATTACGGTTTTTAAACAATTACCCTTGCATACATTTGGAGCTGTCTTTTTTTTTGCGAGCGCACAATAGTTTTTGCTGTGAGAGCTGTTCGGTCTACTGGTGGTGAAGCCTTGTGAAGGCCCGACACGAGGACACCGGAAGTGTATGAAGTGACTTACGCAGGGAACCTTAGTGAGTGAGGAAACAGATTTGCATAAGTAATATAATGACATTTCAACTTTTGCCTAGAAAGGAATGATCAGGATGATGCATAGCAGAATGAACTCGTGGAAGCTCGGTTTGGCGTTCTCCTTGATCTTCTCGCTTCCGCTACCTGTTTCGTCCTCCGGGAAGACGGACGAATCGATTCAAACGTTCTATCAGAGCTCCAAATCAGGTAAGCTCATCAACTTCGTCGGCGATAGTACGACAGAAGCGGCTCAGGGACTATATGAACAGCTGGCCGAGATCTATGGGGCTCCCGGAGGCGTTCTGGAAGGGGCACGAATCCGCAACCGCGGCTCCAGCGGCAATACGCTGCATCATTTTGTTAACCAAATCGCTACCCACGACAATACACTCGACAATGTGATTCAAGACCAGGCAGACTTGTATGTCGTGTCATATGGGATCAACGACATTCGGGAAAGCAGCCCTACGCAGATTAAAGCCGATCTGAAGCTCGTCGTGGACAGGCTCTTGAAGGAAACTCACGGTGGGGTGCTGCTACGCATACCGAATCCATTCCTGTCAGTGAATCGCTGGAGCTATATTCATCTAGATATTGAGAACGCGCAGCTTTACTCCGATCAGCTTTGGGACGTGTACCATAGCTTCCGGGACTATGATCCGCGTGTCGATATTCTCGATGTCCCCAGCCTCGTGTTTGGACGTCAGGTTCG
Organism: Paenibacillus sp. V4I9; assembly: GCF_030817295.1. Taxonomy (NCBI): domain Bacteria; kingdom Bacillati; phylum Bacillota; class Bacilli; order Caryophanales; family Paenibacillaceae; genus Paenibacillus; species Paenibacillus sp. V4I9. Next base: position 3,454,463 of record NZ_JAUSZE010000001.1, on the reverse strand, counting down.
GCCGGAGCATCCGTTCATGCAGGATACAATCCATCCAAATGAAGCAGGCTACCGAGCGATCGCCGATGCGGTCGCTCAGAAAATATCCGGCCAGCTGGTCAAGCCGAATTCAGAGGCTTTAAAATATTGAAGAGAAAAACATCGATATTTATTCTGATGTGTTATTACTTAGGAGAAAAGGTCTTTTTTCCGTCTCAGAGGAGAGGGATGGGGTAGCTAGAACAGAGAGAATATTTTTCATCATCCCTGCGGAAAAAATGGAACCTAACCGAATGCGAATTTGTCTATTTCTATTGAGGTGATCATATTGGACAGCGAGTATATGCAGTACATAACGGAAATGGCCCTTTTTACATTGGACAATTTAATGAAGGAGTAAGGGCAGTATGTAACTCAACCTTTTGGTTTTAATAAATTGGATTATTTTGTATGATAGAAGTAAAAAAGAGGCTATGATATGAATCCGATTATGATTGATTTTCCAGACGAGTTTTATACAGAACGACTAATGATTAGAATGCCAAAACCAGGGGATGGTAAGGTTGTAAGTGAGGCTGTCAATGCTTCAATTGAAGAGTTAAAGCCTTGGATGAAGTGGGCGCAGGCTCAGCATTCCGAATATGATTCAGAAGTTGGGATAAGAGAGGCATACATTAGGTTTTTACGCCGAGAGAACCTAAGACTACTTGTATTTCTGAAGGATTCTGGGCAGTTTATAGCTTCTTCCAGCTTACATAACATTGACTGGGATGTACGCAAATTTGAAATAGGCTATTGGATTGATACACGTTATAGCGGAAAAGGGTATATGAATGAAGCAGTTCAGGGTATCTGTGATTTTGCATTTTATCATTTGAATGCTCGGAGATTGGAAATACGCTGTGATACTAAAAATACGAAAAGCAAGGCGATACCTGAACGGTTGAAGTTTAACCTCGAAGGTATTATTAAGAACGAAGACCTCTCAGTTGATGGAATTGAATTAAGGGATACATACATATTTGCAAAGATAAAATGACATTTATAAACGATTGCACAAAATTATTATGCGATATATGGATTCAACTACCGGAAAACTATTGTTGAACAAACTAAAGGCTGCCACGTGCAGCCTTTAGTTCTAACAGGCAGATTAACTCCATAAAAATCAAAAAGGAATACAATAGTTCAATTTTTAATTATTCAGATAGAACTCTTTCAAAAATGTTACAGATTCGTCAATTATAATTCCAAAAAAACTTCATTCGTCTTAATCTTGTCACTTGTTTCTGGGCTACTTCAATCCATTCAATAAAAGAGTTTTCTTATTAGACTCAGTCAGCTTTTCAAAAAACGTTCTTGCTACTTCATTTCTCTCCAATTCTTGGATCCCTAATGTTATAACTTTGGAGGTGGTAATGCTGATTAATGTGAAGGAAGTATTACTTGATCAATTAGCCGCTTGTCATGATGATGAAAGTTGGTTTAAACCATCTAAAACGATTTTAAATGATGTATCTGTAAATGATGCAGTCTGGAAAGCAGATGACTATCCTCACTCCATCTGTGAGATTGCGAACCATCTCATTTTCTGGAATGAAAAGTGGCTAAATCGGTTTATTAACGATGATTTATTTGAAAAAAGTAATATAACGAACGATGAAACTTTTGAATTGGAACACTTGAAGCAGAATGAAGCAAGTTGGAATGAGACCATTCGGAGGTTAAGTAATGGGTTTGTACAATGGCGAGAAGTTATTACGAACTGTGACGATTCTAAACTGGAAAAAAGAATACCGTCCTACTTCAATGCTCAGTGGTGGGGTGTGATATCAAATTTGTGTATCCATAACGCATACCATATTGGGCAGATGATGCTATTGAAAAAGCAAGTACAGAAATATCGATTGTAACGAGAAGTAAATCATATAAAGGCGTGGATTAAAGAGTTTGTTCAGCTAACGGTGAACAGGCTCAGGAATATGCGCCTCGATTGCTCATCCCAGAGGGGGAAAGCTCGGTGGGGAGCAGAAGTCTGACGGAACAAGCTACGCTTTTATTTTGGAGCAAAAAGGGAAGGGACCTGTTGTCATCGAGGATGTTTTTATTCCACGATAGAGCCTGAGCAATAGCCCATCCATTGGATGGATGCGAAAACCCTCATTTATTCGTCTTACTATGGCGTTTACGCCTAGGAAATCACTGCGATCCCCGGCTACCGCTATCTTACGACCTTACAAAAAAGAGGTCGACCAGAAAGATCTGGTGACCTCATAATACGAACGGGCAGAATTGTGTAGTGGAAATAGTAAAGAAGATGCAGCTCATTCATTTTTAAAAAGGGTGGAGCGCCGAAATAAAGGGGTATTGGTTTCTTTAAAGAATTAGGAGATACGTTCGACGTCGTCATGGAAAGTGGGGAATTTGGTGCATATGTGTTAGATTGATTTGAAATATCTTATTTTGCTCGGGTGACCATTTTTCGGAAATCCCTGGTTTTTGCAACTATCTGGCTTCTTGATAGAAGATGGTCGTCACTGGCTTTCCATGTGTGGCCTTTTTTGTTTTTTCTGCGGATCATTACATAATTGTAAGGACTTGAGGAGTATACTTTAAAGTGATTAATCCTGCATCTCTTTGCAAAGATCACATCTTCATTTAGTGAAACTTTTGGAAATCGGACTTTATTAAAAACACGCCTTTTAAAAAAAATGGTTCCACCGGTCACCCATTTCACGTATTTATGTTGTTTTTTGGGTGAGTGGAGGATGAGCAGATTTTTCCTTTTGATAAAAGCCAGATAAGCTCTTTTTCCCACAACATGTGCTTTCGAACGACGCATTGCCTTTATCTGCTCTGTCAAATAATATTTGGAGTAGTAGTCATCATCATCGAATTTTGCAATATAGGGGTGCTTCGTCCGTTTTATTGCGTAATTCAGACACTCACCCAAAGAAACTTTTTCCCGCCTCTTGTAAACGGAAACATTTTTATGGTCTTTTGTTTTTTTGCGGTACTTGGATAATTTCATGCCGTTTTTATTTAATACGATAATTAATTCTTTTATCGGGTAACGCTGTCTTTTATAATTTTCCAAGACATTACCAATAAAACTTGGCCTATTCGTACACGTAATGATCGATATTCCCCGCTTTCTTTGGCTCACGATATCTCCTCCCAGAATTTAAAAATACGTGTGCATTTCACTTTTTGCGGCGGTTTTCAAAATTCCCATAATCAATAAAAACGATTCGTCCATTACTTTTTAAACGTAGGTTATTAGAATTAAGATCATGAGGAATGATTCCATTCCTCATGAATGTCCTTCTCAAAGAGAATAGTTTTCGTTTATATTTTTTTGATCTGGGAAACATCCGACTGTACTTTTTCATTACTAAAATGCGATATCCATAGCCATAAGTTGTGATTTTTCCCAGGTGTTTTTTGATCCTAGATGGAGCTGATTTATATACAATTATTTCTTTCTTGTTGCTTAATCTCCCATTTTTAGATTTAGCCACTTTTATTACACGGCGATTACCCAAATCATATACTATTCGCCACTTACCTACCCCGATAACTTTCATTTTTTTAATCTTCTTTTTCATGTAACAATGATCCCCTCTCGTCAAAAGGTGTCGTGTTATTCTATTCAACATTGATAATAAGTTACAAAATATACCATAATTAGGCTTCGGTGAGTGGTGGCCAAGGAAAAATTTTGTAAGCACTGCGGATGGGTGTGGTGACATCGACTGGTATTACTGAATATTTCAACAATCACTCCCGCTAGTTGAACAAAACGCACAATTAATATTGATATTTAAAATTTCCATAGTCAATCACAACGATCTCCCCGTCAGAATTAAGACGCAAGTTTTGATAATTGGGTCCATCACGACCTGAAATCTCATAAGGAATTATTCGATTTCTCCTAAATTTCCCTTTCATATTAAAAAATTTTTTCATGTTTTCCTTATTTCTCCGGAAATTTGTTTTATAATTTTTCATTATTATCCAATTATATCTATCATCGTGCTTTAGGATGTGGCCAAGATGTTTTTTTATATCGGTTGGGGATGTCATGCATATTGTTACTTCTTTCTTGTTACTTTTTATCCCATATTTAGACTTGGCTACCTTTAGAACGTAACCATTACCCAGATCATATACAACTCGTCTTGAACCCAAACCGATAATGTTTTTACCTTGTATCATTTTTTTGATATTTTTGTCTAATGATACAAGATCTGCTCTCAGTGATTGGTTGCATGTTATTCTATTCGTTTTACTTATTCGTTTTCGTTTATTGTTTTTTCGAGAACCCGGCGGCCCGAAAGGTCCAGGCTCACATTGTAATCCTTGCGTTTCAGGAGGCTCGGGGTAGCCTTCCAGTCCTAGGGTTATTTGAGGATCTGGTAAACTGACAGGTCCGGATTCCCCTAGAAGTCCCGTTGGTCCTTGCATTACGGGGCAGGTAATTCGTATGGCAAAGGCGCCGGGCGCGGTGGGGAAATTGGCGGAATTAGTGTCTTCAGTCACGTATGCGTTACCGACCAAAGAATAACCTGTATGATAACCTTCGGTCATCTCAAATCCAACGCTTTGGCTTCCATCCGCTTCGGCCCTAATTACAAACCGGTATTCGACTGGGTTTTGGATGTGATCCTTTTTCTGATAATCCACCGGTTTGAGGTCCATGAACGTCCCGAAGGGGGTAACGATCAATAAATTACCGGAATCATCGATCCGGATCTCGTCTGCCCCCTCACAGATGAACCGAATATCCTCCATCCGGGCACCCGGCTGCAGCATCACATCATATTTCATATTCCCTTCGTGTCCTTGAAATACCACATCAATGCCAGGCCACATCTGCCGGTAGACGACTTCCCGATAGATGGGGAGATTCGAATAATGTTCATTAGGATCGCTACCGCGTCCTGTTTCCGGTGATGTTCCTTCAGGGGTCACGTCAGAACGGGCATTCAAAAAACGCAGAGCCAGACTCGGTTTATGAAAAAACGATAGTTTAGGATCAAACTCAAAGAAGGTCATCCCTACTTGTTCCTGACTAAAGGTATAACAAAATTCTTTGCCTTCCGCATAGAACCGAACCGCATCATTGAACTGTCCACCATTGGGAACAAACACTATAGGAAGCCCATAAGTCTCCAATATTCTCTGTTTCGTCTCTTCCTCAGGCTGCATGGGATCTTGTTTCCCCTTTCTAACTCATGCCATGAGTTCATTTACACTGATACATAGATACGTATGTCCATAAATGCTTGATTGGGTATGCACCCTAGATATAAATAAATAGGCATGTAACCTTTGTACCAAATCCGGTTGTTTTATACCCTGGTAGAGGCAACATACTTGTTATTATACGTCCTATAAAAATAGGAGAAGGGGGTATATATATGAATTACAGTGAGGCTGTAATGCTAGGGTTAGTAGAAAAATCAACGCTATCGACAACGATGGAAGGTTTCTAGTCGTTTCGCCCGACAAATTCCTAAATCTAGATAAGAAAATGCCAGATGCTGTCTGGTACGAAATGCGGGATAATGCTGATATTGAGTATAAAGGGAAGGCGCTGAGATTACTGCTATTGATTCTGGAAAAGGCGATGCGAGTGGGAGAGTCACAGATATAGAGAAAACTGGTGAAGGCGTAAACGAGATGTGGATGAAGGAAACACGTTCGAGTGTTCAAACATCAAGGTCGGGGACAAGAAAATGGCAATACGAAACTAGGCGCAGCTATGACGTTTTTTTAAAAAGGCTGCGTCTCGTGTTTTAATATGAGCGAGTTATTATGAGGCGTCGGGAGCAGCGATTGTTACTGTAAAACCAAGGTTCTCTAGCTTACGAATGAATTGTTTGACGATGACACCTTGCATTCGTTTTTGGTGTGTGCAACAGCAACAGCCGCTTTACGACCACCTTTACGTGCTGCGATTCGCCTGTATAGGGCTCCGAGATAATTGTCAGATCTGCATACGGATTGTGAAGCTTAAAAAAGTGTAGATCGGAGATATTTGTTTTCTTTGCGAGTTTTCGAGGGTTTTCGTTTACCAGCACTTTCGTTGTGGCATGGCACAAGACCGATCCATGAGCAAAGGTAGGCTGCCCAATTTCGGCTAATATTTGTTCAGCGGTACGTCGGGCAATCCCAGGAATCGTATCATGTGTGCCAAATTATTTGAGAAGTAGGGATGACGTTAATGGGATTAACACTGGAATTCTTACTTGGTAATGAAAAGAAGATTGTTTAAGCGATGAAGGAATTTGATCGGTGTTATAATTGGGTTTATTTGTATTCTTACTTTTAATTTCATATGGAATGTCATTTTGCCAAAAAAATCCCTTAGTTTATCTAATTTCCGAAGATATTTTTTGAGATGAAGGATTGTTTTGATATGTTATCCATTTGACCCATCAATATCCATTCCTATAATCGATTACTTCGCAATTCGTTTCGATCCAGACCCGATGATATTTTTTTATTTACGGTCATATTTAAAACCTCCATAATCAATGATCACGATCTGGCCACCCCGCTTTAACCGAATGTTCGGTGCATGTGGTTTATAATAGTGACGTATCCCCTTTGAAGGAATAATTCCATTTGCCCGAAACGTTTTTACCAATTTCTTAAGTTTTAGCTTGTAATTTGAAGAAACTGGAAATTTACGATCATATTTTTTCATGGCAATCCAGTGATATTCTTTATGGTACTCTTTAATCTTAGCTAAATATTTTTTAATTGGTTTCAATAAGGAATTATAAATATTTACTTCAATATGGTTACAACTAATCCCGTTTTTTGATTTGGCAATCTTTATAACATAACCGTTTCCTAAATCGTACACAATTCGCGTTCCACCAGAGCCAATGTGTTTCTTCCCTTTTATTTTTCGCTTAATGGTATCGTCCAGTTTAATTATGGTGATCCCTCATTTCTAACATGAAGATTATTGGTCAAATTAGTATATGCCAAGAATCACGGATTGGAATGTAAATATAAACAACTATGCTGAGAAGTCAACTTGATAACGTAACTTGAATACGGAAAATGGGGTAAAAATGATCCTCTTCTAAAACAACAGAGATTAATAAATCTTTTGAAATCAACTTGTTGGCTAACGTCGACCAGAAACGCTTGGGTGGCGGCGCTCATTCGACCATAGGCACGATTACCGATACTGCACCTATACTGCGGCTGTTATACTCACGTGTAGGTCAACCTTACGCCGGTAATGCCACGCCTTTTCCTTTAACGACCAGCAAGGCATGTGCCCGGAATGCAATGGCGTCGGCTGCAAGCTCGGAGTGGATTTGGAAAAATCGCTGGACAAGTCCAAATCACTTAGGGAAGGCGCCATTTTGCTTCCAGAGAATGGTGTTGACAGCTGGGATTGGAACATTTGTACCCAGTCAGGTTTGTTTGATAACGACAAAAAGCTGGCCGATTACACCGAGGCGGAAATGGCATAGCTTCTGTACGGCAAACCGCATAAGGTTGAAATGCAAGTCGGAGGTAAACCTGTAAAATTTAGCTTCGAGGAAATAAGTTCAGCGGCAAGTACATCAAGCGAGATGTCAAAACACGCTACACTTCGAGACTGGAGAACGCTTGTTCTGCAAACTCGCCATTACCTTTACAGCCGTTCCACAGAAATAGAAAGGGGTACATTTTCCAGGCAGTAATTGCTGCGTGGCTTTTTAATTTTAAGGACTAATGTTTGTCTGATAGCAGGGAGTCATTAGTACAAAAAATTCGACTGGAAAAACAACCATCAATATAAGGTCCTCAACGCATCGATGGTGAAAGATTTCAGTTCTTCAAACCGTCCACTCCGGATTTTCATGGCCCATGCAGGGTCTGACAACAAAGAGCGTCCGACTGCCACCAGATCAAATTCGTTACGATCGAGCCTTTCGATCAAGCCCTCAATGCTGGTGTTCTGGGTCTCTTTCCCTTGCATCAATGAACTCATGAGTTCTTCAAGGCCTACTGATCCGACGGTGATCGTAGGTTTTCCGGTTATTGCTCGGACCCAGCCGGCCATTGGAGGCAGTGAAATGATGAATAAGAAAGACCAAGCATCCGTAACATCCACCAGAAGAGCGATTGTTACGTTGCTGAAACAGCACGGACCTATGGATGCCATTACATTAGCGTCCAAGTTGTCATTGACGGGGATGGCAGTGCGTCAGCATTTATATGAACTACAGAATCAACAGGTCGTTGAATATGAAGAAGAAGCCCGCCCAATGGGCAGACCTGCTAAAATATGGAGGCTGACGACCGTAGCGAATCGTTGGTTTCCTAACGGATATTTGCAGTTATCGGTCGATTTGCTCCAATCGATCCGAGCGTCATTCGGAGAAGAAGGGATTGAGAGAGTACTAGAGGTCAAAAATCTTACACAGTAGAAACAATATCAAGAGCAATTATTGGATGCGACGAATCTGAAGGCCAGGCTACAAAAGCTGTTCATGATGCGCATGAACGAGGGGTATTTCGCAGAAGTACAGGAGCAGGAAGACGGAAGTTACTTATTTATACAGAAGCATTGTCCGATCATCGAGGCTGCCAGCGTATGCAACGGTATTTGTCGCAACGAGCTTGAACTCTTTCAATCGGTACTGGGTGATCATGTTTCTGTCGAACGTGTAGAGTATCTCTTGTCAGGCGGAAGTCGTTGTGCCTATAGGATAACGGAAATCTAGTACTAAATCCTGCCGTTTAAATCGCGGCTAAATCATGTTCTTGTCCTCCGACAACACCACCTAATATATAAGTCTGTCGAGAGTCATAAATCTTTACCGATAATAGACCGCGAAAATCGCGGTCTATTATCGGTATAATATCTTGCGGAAGCTGAAACTCTCCAGTAACATGAGCTTCCACGCCAAAGGGGTTTGGCTGATTCAACCCACTCCTCTGCTCCTTTCTCTTTCATCCGCTGTTCGGATAAGGGACATTAACAGTCTCACGAACAAAAAAAATGCAATTAAGGTTACAAAAGAGTGCATCCAGGTCCAACTGTAGTATTTAATTAATTCGGTATACCTTTCTAAAATGAATTCCACTGTTGTCATTAGAGCACTATATAAAACAGCCTGTGCCAATACCCCGACAAGTTTCGAACGTTTCGTTGTTAGGTTGAAGAGAACATTTAACGTTGGGAATGCAAGATAATCGAACAAAACCGCTGATGAGAAGTATTGACTGAGAAATCGGACGGGATGTTCGTAATAATGCTGTTCAATTAGAATTACGGGAATAAAACTGCTAAAAAATACGGTAATTAGATATACGTATAAACAATCTCCGATAAGTGATGATTTCTTTAAGATTATGAGTAAACTAATTAAAGAAAGAACAAAAACAGACCATTGAATAATTTGATTATACATTTGGCTACCTCATTTCAAAAATCGCACCTAAATGAAAAAATGATTCATGAACTATATATTTCCAAGAAGGAGAATGTTTAATACGTACACGAAGGGGTTATTAAGCTCTAAACATTCCTCCCTCTGTATGGACTAAGATTTGGACTTTGTCAAAAAAGAGCGCCTCGGTATGATGGGTTTGTGCACGGGTTAGAAACCCAATACCATCAAGGAGGTGCTCTTACTATGAAGTTTAAACAAAACGATGGACAAAATCAACGTATTGAACGAATTACCACCACTCATCTTGTACTAGGTATCGACACCTCGTCTTGCCGGACGCAAAAGTGAAGAAGTACAAAGAGAAAGTCCGCAAGATCACCCGAAGGCAGCAAGGGAACAACCTTGACGAAATCAACCCATCATCGTGACGGTAGCTTAGGATATCTGAAGAAAAGTAGGGGAGTACGCTAACAAAGAACGATAGCAGAGGAGCTTACATCGATGGAGCTCCTCTATTTTTATTACGGATTGAACTAAACGAAGAACGTTAGTTCATTCAGCAATTAATAAAATAAGCTATTTGACATATTATACATGACCAATATGCTCAAATGGCTTATTTTATTGATTTTTTTGAAATTATCTCTTGATAAACTCGGTAAATAAAGTATTAGACTGCTGGGTGTTTCAGCATTTACTCCGAAAAATGGAATAAGAATTGCACTTCGGATGGAATCTAACGGAAGGGTATCCATAAAAACTTTCCGAATGGAGCGTTACTACTTATGAGCAGCAGATACTGGTTTCGTTTGGCAATGATTTTGGTCCTGTCCCTAGGATTGACGGTCTGCGGTACTAATGCCAATGCTAAAGGCGGGAATCCGCAAGCAAATCCCCAAAATTCCAACACTAATCAAAAGGAGATAAAAAAGCTACCTACAGACAAGAACGCCATTCGTCCGTTTCATGTGAATGTTCCGGAAGCGGAACTTACTGAATTGCGCAGGCGCATAAACACGACAAAATGGCCAGATAAGGAAACGGTCTCGGATCAATCGCAAGGCGTGCAGCTCGCGACGATTCAGGAACTCGCGCGCTATTGGGCGACAGATTACGACTGGCGCAAGATCGAGGCGAAGCTGAACGCCCTGCCGCAGTTCATCACCGAGATCGATGGTCTGGACATTCACTTCATTCACGTTCGTTCGAAGCATAAAGGTGCTATGCCGCTCATCGTCACGCACGGATGGCCCGGCTCGATCATCGAGTTGCTGAAAATTATCGAACCGCTTACCAATCCCACGGCATATGGCGGGAAGGCATCGGACGCTTTCGATCTGGTGATTCCATCGATGCCTGGCTACGGATTTTCGGGCAAGCCAACCACGATCGGCTGGGATCCCGACCACATAGCACGTGCCTGGGCAGAGCTGATGAAGCGCCTTGGATACACAAAGTATGTGGCGCAGGGAGGCGACTGGGGTGCGCTTGTCACGGATTTGATGGCTGTACAGGCGCCTCCGGGACTGGTTGGCATTCACTCCAACATGCCTGGCACGGTTCCGGCCTATATTGATAAGGCGCTCAAGTGCGGCAGCCCGCCGCCCTCCGGTCTCTCAGATGACGAAAAGCGCGCGTACAAGCAAATGGACTTCTTTTACAAGCACAGCGGCTACGCCCAATTGATGGGGACGCGCCCGCAGACGCTGACCGGACTGGCGGATTCGCCCGTCGGTTTGGCAGCCTTTATGATTGACCATGACGCGCGTAGTCTGGAGCTGATCTCGAAGGCCTTTGCCGGACACCCCGGAGGCCTTACGCGAGACGATGTCCTCGACAACATCACGCTCTACTGGCTGACTAACACGGCGATTTCTTCGGCTCGTCTCTACTGGGAGAACAAGTACCCCTTTTTCACCGTCAAGGGCGTCTCCATCCCGGTTGCCGTGAGCGTCTTTCCCGACGAGCTCTATCAAGCACCGAAGAGTTGGGTAGAGCGGGCGTATCCCAAACTCATGTATTACAACAAGCTCGACAAGGGCGGACACTTCGCGGCGTGGGAGCAGCCAGAACTTTTCACTGCAGAACTCCGCGCCGCATTCAAGTCGCTACGCTAATCGGAGTTAGGTGGAATACGCTCATGCCGTTATAATTGGTGTAGAAACAGCTCAGAAACTGTACGTCATGTTTAATTAGATCATTGTTTGTATTCAACTGACGGATAACGCTAGGTGCACACCTAGATGTGATGCATAAAGCATTTAATATAAAGTGGTGGCTGCCAATGGACATAATTGAGAGCCTAAATGACAGTGCTGAATTGATTGCTGTAGCAGAAATAGGTGGCAAAGTCGTTGGTTTTGGTTGCACTCAGAGCTTTCGATCATTCTGTTATAACGGACTTCAAGGAGAGATTACCGAATTGTATGTTGCGGAAGCTGCTCGAAGAAAGGGCATTGCCACTTCATTAATTTTTTATTTGGAAGAAAACCTAAAAAAACGCGGAGTGAAAAGTGTTAAAGTACTAACAGGAAGAAGAAACAATGCTGCGCTTAAAACCTATGAACAATGCAACTATCATCAGGATGATGAGCTCTTGTTGAAGAAAAAGTTGTAGGACTCCACTAACGGGCACGATAGCTCCATAATATTGTATTGCATAGGCTGCCGGGCTTCGCTCGGTGGCTTATTCCGAACGGGTAGTATAGCGTGGAAACACGGCAGGAAAATGAAAAAACTATGCGAATGAATATAATAAATGTCATGGGATGGAGATGGTTATATGGGCTCAAATATAACAGTTATACAATATGATCCCGAGTGGGCTCGATTGTATGAAGAGTTACGAGACTTTGTTCGTCCGGTATTAACCGACCTTGTAGTTACGATAGAATACGTCGGAAGTACATCAGTACCTGGTTTAGCGCCCATGAAGGTGATTTAGGTACATCCCCCCGAAAAATACACCTTGGCATCACTTGTATGTGTGCACGGAAGAAACGCCGAATATAAACGCCATATCCTATTTCGAGATTATTTAAGAGCTCATCCAGAAGACTCGAAAATTTACGGTGACTTGAAGTTAAAACTTACACAACAATTTCGCAATGAGCGTTCGGCATACACAAATGCTAAGAGTGAATTTGTGAAAGAAATACTGAGACTTGCCGGTTGGAAATAACACGTCGGAATGGTTGAGAGTGGTCATTTGAGAGTAAGAGTATTCTACGGGGGTAATGTATGAAAACCTTTATTTACATGGTCAGGCACGGTGAATCACCTAAAATGGAAGGGATCGAGAGAGCACGTGGGCTCACTGACAAGGGTAGGTCAGATGCCAGGATCGTAGCTGAACTATTGAAAGGTGAAGGAATAGATACGTTCATCTCAAGTCCATATAGAAGGGCAATATTAACACTAGAGGAATTAGCCCAGTCTTTAGACAAAAAAATATTGGTTTTTGAGGAACTTAAAGAAATCACTTTTTTAAGTGACGATAAGATAATGCCTGATAAGGAATTGTATCCATTAGTAAAGAAGATGTTTTCTGACCCAGACTTATTATCAAAATTAAAGGGTTACGATGTAATTCCTCTTGCTAAACAAAATGATTTGTGTAGTAAAAAATGCTGGGATAATGCCGCTATTGTGTTGGGAAATATTGATTATCCAGCCAATAAATCGGCATTACCTTATTTAATGGAGTGGTTTCAAGACATAACGTGGGCCCTGAGCCGAGTATTCAACTGGAATTTAAAGCTAACCTTCTATGATTTTCTTACGCTACCCTGAAAGTAGCCGATCAATATGCGAATTTTCATTATTCCGTGGTGCCCGATGAGGGGCATGGTTGGCTAACGAGAAATGATAGTTAAACATCAGAAGGGCTGTCGCGTAGCAGCCCTTCACTCCGCTAACTGGCAGTTTTGTTGAAGATCAATCGAGGTGAACCGTACCATAAGTAATAACACAGTCCATGACTATTCCACTTCGATCGCTTTTACGGTTTCGCCCTCAATTAATACGGGCTGGTAGTAGGTGTTGGTGGGCAAGTCTTTTTTGCCTTGTAAATTCTTAATGACCCAGTCCGCTGCGTCGCGTCCCATTTGTTCTTGGGGGTGGGTCAGCGTCGTTAGTTTGATATTCGCGTTTTTGGCGATATATGAATTGTCCTGGCCAATGATGGATAGCTCGTCTGGAATGGAGATACCCAGTTTTCTGCAGACATGTACGACTTCCAAGCCTACCTCGTCGTTGTAACACACAAGCGCAGTCAAGTCATCCCGATTGTCGTTCAGATACACTTCCAAGTTAGCGGACAGGTCCGACTTCGTCGCCGTATCGAAAGAAAGCACATGCTCTTGCTGGAACCGTAATTTGGCTTCCCCAAGAGCCTTGATAAATCCCTTCATTCTAAACTTCCCTTGCAAATCATCCATTTTCGCGATGATGCCGATCTGGGTATGTCTTTTGGCAATCAGCTCCCGAGTTGCTAGATAGCTGGACTGCACGTCATCCAGACAGAAGAAAGGAACCTCCAACTCTTCATAATAGGCATTGATCATCGTGAACGGAACCTCCTGCTCCTTAAAAGACAGGTAGTAAGCGATATTGGGGTTGTATACATTGCTTCTGGTAGGTTCTATAATCAGTCCATCCACGCCGTAGGACAGCATCATTTCTAACGCCTTTTTTTCCTGGGAGATATCGTTATTTGTACTGGCTAACAGCAAGGAATAGTTATCTTCATTTAATCGGCTTTCAATGCCGCGGATAATGGAGGGAAAGATGTAATCCGAGATATAGGTCGTGATGACGCCAATCGTTTTATTCATGGCTTTCCCACCCGTTCTGGACCGGTATTGGGTGCTGACGTACGTGCCGGATCCTTTCTCGCTTCTTAGGAAACCCTCGTTCGATAACCCCAAAATAGCCTTTCTAACCGTCTGCCGGCTAACGTTGTAGTCCTCCTGCAAAGCGAATTCCGAAGGGATTTTCTCGCCTGCTTTGTACGTTCCCGAGAGGATATAACTTTTAATCTCATCTATGATGATCTGGTACTTTGGCTTCATGCCATCCACTTCTTTCATCGTTGTTCGAAAAGTTGTACGTACACATTCTAACATAAATTGCATGAAATGCAAATGAAGTGATACATATTTATGATTTCGGCGGTACAAATTCCATACTTATCCTTAGGGTGACACTTATGAGGAGACGAATATGGATGGTACTGCAATTTATGTTAGTATAACTATTAGACTATATTGACAAATGTACGTACAGAAAATATACTAAGGCTGTCAGTAAGAGAAAGCGCCTTCTTTCGATCGAAATCGTCCGTTTGTCTCATCGAGTGAACGGTTCGATCGGAATCAGGCTATTATACGATTCGCAATCGTTTGGGTTTAAGCCACGAACAGAGAGGGGAGATACGTGATTATGAATCATGTAGACTTGAAAGAAGCGATAACCAAGGGTGAAACTTCGCTAGGTATCGAATTCGGATCTACGAGGATCAAAGCGGTGTTGATCGATCGTCGTTTCGAGACCATCGCATCGGGAAGCTATGAGTGGGAAAATCTGTTGAAAGACGGATATTGGACGTACAACCAGGAGGATATTATTAAAGGCCTCCAAACCGCTTATCGTGAAATGAAGCAGGAAGTGGAACGGAATTACGGGGTCACCCTCCGGACCGTGGGTTCGATCGGGTTTTCCGCTATGATGCACGGTTATATGGCATTCGACAGCACGGGTGAGTTGCTGGTGCCGTTTCGGACTTGGCGCAACGCAACAACCGGCGCGGCAGCTAGGGAATTAACGGACTTGTTCCAATTTAATATCCCCGAGCGCTGGAGTATCGCTCATTTGTACCAAGCGATATTAAATCAAGAGGAACATGTGCCTCGCATTGATTTCGTAACGACGCTGGCTGGATATATTCACTGGCTGCTGACCGGCAATAAAGCGATCGGCATCGGAGATGCTTCCGGCATCTTCCCTATTGATGAAGCAAGCCGTAATTACCATCCATCGATGGTTAAGCAATTCGATGAACTTATCGCAGCCAAAGGCTATCCGTGGAAGCTTGAGGATCTTCTTCCTAAAGTATATCTCTCCGGCGAGCAAGTTGGTGAACTAACGGAGACGGGAGCCGGCATTCTGGACCTGGCCGGGGATCTGCAGCCTGGTATTCTGCTATGTCCTCCAGAGGGCGATGCCGGCACAGGCATGGTTGCGACGAATAGCGTCAGGAAGCGTACGGGTAACATTTCCGTGGGCACTTCCGTTTTTGCGATGATTGTATTGGAGAAAGAATTATCCAAGGTTTATCCGGAGATCGATATGGTTACGACGCCGAACGGCAGTCCGGTCGGCATGGTGCATGCCAACAACTGCTCCAGCGATCTCAACGCCTGGATGGGATTGTTCCGTGAATTCTCCGAGGCCATGGGATATGGCGTAGATTCCGGCAAATTGTTCAGCGTGCTGTTGAATAAGGCATTGGAAGCCGACCCGGATGGCGGAGGTTTGCTTAGCTACGGTTATCTCTCGGGCGAGAATATTACGGGAATCGACAAAGGCCGGCCGTTGTTCGTTCGCTCGCCAGAAAGCAACTTTAATCTGGCTAATTTCATGCGAACGCACTTATTCACTGCTTTCGGAGCATTGAAGCTCGGAATGGACATTTTGACCGAAAACGAACAAGTGGCCATTGACAGCATTTTGGCTCATGGTGGCCTATTCAAGACTCCTGTCGTCGGACAAAAAATCTTAGCGGGCGCGCTGAACATACCGATCTCGGTCATGTCCACGGCCGGCGAAGGCGGGGCATGGGGCATGGCGCTTCTGGCTTCATATATGATCAACAAGGATCAAGAAGAGAGTCTGGATAACTTCCTCGAGCAGAAGGTCTTTAAAGATGTCGAAGGACAGGAGATTGCTCCGGATGCAACAGATGTAAAAGGGTTCCAAGCATTCATCAAACGATACCAAGCAGGGTTGGCCATCGAACAGGCCGCAGTAGACCATCTGCTAGAGAACGGGAGGGACTAACGTTGTTAGAACAACTGAAAGAAGAGGTATATCAAGCGAATCTGGATTTGCCGAAGCACGGACTCGTAAAATTTACTTGGGGCAATGCGAGCGCCATCGATCGGGAAAGCGGCCTGTTCGTGATCAAACCGAGCGGAGTCAGCTATGAAAAGATGAAAGCGAGCGAAATGGTCGTTGTGGATCTCGACGGTAATGTGGTCGAGGGAGAGCTGAGACCTTCCTCCGATACTGCGACTCACGCCGTGTTGTACAAACACTATCCGCAAATCGGCGGCATCGTGCATACCCACTCGACCTGGGCAACCATCTGGGCGCAAGCGGGATTGGATGTACCCGTCATGGGAACGACGCATGCGGACACCTTCTATGGCGCCGTGCCTTGCGCCCGTTTCTTGAACCAAGCGGAGATTGACCGGGGGTACGAAGCGGAGACGGGCCGTGTCATCATCGAAACGTTCGAGGAGCGCGGGCTGGATGTCATGGCAATCCCGGCCGTCCTGCTCCAGGGACATGCGCCTTTCACTTGGGGGAAAGACGCGAAATCGGCGGTCGTGAACAGCGTCGTGCTGGAGGAAGTTTGCAAAATGAATTTGTATGCGCGGCAATTGAATCATTTTGCAAAAGAACTGCCTCAAGGCATTCTGGATAAACACTATCTTCGGAAACACGGGAAAGATGCCTACTACGGGCAGAAGTAATAGCCTTACCCATTATTAAATACAGAAAAGAGGATGATTAAGATGTCAAAAACAACAGATAAACAGTTTTGGTTCGTCGTAGGTTCGCAACATCTGTACGGGGAAGAAGCGCTGGCTGAAGTGAAAGCTCACGCGCAGACGATGACTGATGCCTTGAATAATAGCGGTGTGCTCCCTTATCCGCTTGTCTTGCAGGACCTGGCAGTAAGCGCGGATAAAATTACAAGCATCATGAAAGAGGTCAACTATCGCGATGAAGTGGCGGGTGTCATCACATGGATGCATACGTTCTCGCCTGCAAAAATGTGGATTCGCGGTACAAAACTGCTGCAGAAGCCTCTGCTTCACTTGGCAACCCAGTTCAATGAAAGCATTCCTTGGGCAACGATTGACATGGACTTCATGAACCTGAACCAAGCCGCTCACGGCGATCGCGAATACGGCTTCATTAATGCCCGTCTGAAGAAACAAAATAAAATCGTCGTAGGCTACTGGGAACGTCCGGAAGTGCAGCAGCAGATTGCGGATTGGATGGACGTTGCGGTTGGCTATAACGAAAGCTTCAACATCAAAGTCGCCCGTTTCGGCGACAACATGCGCAACGTTGGCGTAACGGAAGGGGACAAGGTCGAGGCTCAAATTCAATTCGGATGGACCGTGGACTACTACGGCATCGGCGACCTCGTGCAATACGTGAATGCCGTTACAGAGCAAGAAATTGATGATCTGATGGGCCAGTATGCGGAGCTCTACGAATTCGATTATGGCACGAACAGTAAAGAAGCCTGGGAAGCGAGCGTCAGAATCCAAGCGAGCTATGAAATTGCCATCAAACGTTTCTTGGATGAGAAAGGTTATAATGCCTTCACGACGAACTTCGAAGATTTGCATGGAATGAAACAGCTTCCTGGTCTTGCCGTCCAACGTCTGATGGCGCAGGGCTACGGCTTTGCCGGCGAGGGCGACTGGAAGACGGCCGCGCTCGATCGCTTGCTGAAAGTGATGAGCCGCAATCAAAACACGGGCTTTATGGAGGATTACACCTACGAGATGGCGGCCGGTCAGGAAGCCATCCTGCAATCCCATATGCTCGAGGTAGATCCGACCTTGGCAAGCAACAAACCGACAATCATTGTTTCCCCACTCGGAATCGGCGATCGTGAAGATCCGGCGCGTCTCGTATTCGACGGCAAAGCTGGCGAAGGCGTCGTCGTATCCATGGCGGATTTCGGCACTCATTATAAATTGCTGATCAACGAGGTTTCCGCATTCGAGCCGACGGTTCCGGCTCCTAAGCTTCCCGTGGCTCGTGTACTCTGGAGCGTGAAGCCGAACTTCCAGGATGGGGTGAAAGCCTGGATAGAGAATGGTGGCGGCCACCATACCGTCGTTTCCTTGAACCTGACGACAGACCAAATCGTGACCTACGCCAAGCTGGTTAACTTGGAATACGTTGTTATTAAGTAGTCTATAATTAAGGCGAAAAGAAGGCGGACACCCGAGACAATCGAGGAGTTCAGAACTGATGGCGGATCCCGAAAAGGAGAAGCTGGACAGGGGGACGTCGCCGCTTCCTTGAGCAAAATGTAAAAGCCGTTTCTTTCGTAAATAGGTAATTCTATTTACTAAGAAACGGTTTTTTTGTTTTTCAGAATAACCTTAACCTCATAAGTAAGATCAGATAAGTCATTAGCGCAAATGGTTTGCGAGTTCATAAAAGAGAGGCCGTTCGATTTTGTTCTATTTCGCTTTATTAATGTCACGGAGAACCGTACGAAGCCCAGCGATATTCAAAATCATCGACACAAATTCGTTAGTTAAAATTTTCTCTTGAATCATTTCATTTTTGATATAATATTTGGTAGATAAGAGGATTAGTTTTTAATAAACTGTGGAATCCTGTTGGTAGGAAATAAAGAGAGAAAAGAGGAATGGAAATGTCCTATATCGTTGATTTTAAAGATGTGTCTACGGTTGGTTTAGAGTCTTCACCTGTAGTAGAAGCGCTTGCTGGTTTACGTGCTAATGAAGCCCGTTACTTTATGAACAAATACAAGCATGAATTTACGGTTGTACCAGCTAGCGAAAGTCAGGAGAGCCTTGATTATGTGAACCGAATTTTGAAAGAAGAACGTGATATTGAGTTTGCGGCCAAACCTTTAGAAACGTCGAGTTTTCAAGTGGAAAATATCAAATTTGCCTATGTTTTTTATGAGGACGGGCTTGCGCTCAATGTCATGTATACGGTGGATGACCCTAAGAAGCGGGCCGTTGGTTTTAAGCTTTCTGAGGGGATGGAGGTACCAAAGGAGTTAGAAGAGAAGTTTAAGTTTGCTAGGCAGAAGTCTAAGCTAGCCGGAACAATTCGGGGCTCGTTTTTTGTAATTAAAGGAGAATATTAAAGTAAGGAAAAGCGCAAGTGGAGGAATCCAGCCATTGTGGTCTGTGTCATTTCGCCGGGATCCAGCTATTTTGAGTGTGAAAAGTATAAGCCTCTATTCTGATTGGCAGAATAGAGGCTTTATCTTTTTGCCTGCTCCGCAAGCCAAGCTTCGAGATTTCCATATTTAAATGATCTTCTCTGAGAGAGCATTGTTATTCTTGGTAATGATCGACCGCTTAAGCATTATCCAATTGTTTTTCTGATTACTATGAAAATTCGCGGTTGCAGTGATACGGGGAACCTTATCATAAGTAACAGCGAAATTTGGGTTTAATACTAGGTAGTTTCAATTTTAATTTTTTATCATCTATCCTTTTCTAGTGCTATGTATTATTTTTTCTACTTTTTCAAATGATTTCAATTCGAAATTATCAAAGTTTTGTTTTATATTAACTTGTCTGTTTGGATCTTCGTAGTAATCGACTACACTTGATGGGACACCGTAATCACTTGCAATTCTTAGTTGTTTTCACTTCTGCTAACGATTCGAGTGCTGCGTCAACGGTTTTGAAGGAAATCGGAGAAAGTGGCGGAATAGGCGAAGCCGTACAGATGGATTTAACCCAAAGATCTTCCATTCAGGAGGCCATAACTGAAGTAGGAAAGAAATATGGCGCCATATCAGTTCTAGTCAATAATGCCGTTACCGGCGGCCGGCATCCCGTTCGTATTGCAGAGAGTGACTCAGAGGAATGGCTTCAAATGATTGACCACAATCTTAAAGCGACATACCTTGTAACAAAAATGGTGCTCCCGTTCATGAAAGGCAGTCCATGGGGACGAATTGTTCATGTCTCGTCGGAGATAGCGGAAGACGGCAGCAGGTGCATCCTCCTATATGACGACAAAAGCCGGATTACACGGTTTCAATGGGGCGCTTGCCGTCGAGCTTGCGAGTGAAGGGATATTTTCCAATGTAGTCTTACCCGGACTAACGTTGACGGAACGCAACTTGAGGGATCTTCCGGCTGAAATGCTGCAAAATTTCACTTCATCCATACCTGCCAAGCGGTTAGGAACGCCAGATTGTGTAGCAAGCCTCATCACGTTTCTTGGTTCAACCGCAAACACTTTCGTCAATGGCGAAATAATTCGTGTAACTGGCGGCAAATAACCTGGAAGGGGATTCTATCCATGAGTAACCATGATCAAGCAATCCATATCGTTGGCGTCTGCGGAGGTACTAGGGAAGGTTCTTATAATCGTATGCTGCTACACACAGCAGCAAGTCTGTTTCCAGAGCAAATCGTTTACCAGGAAGCCAATATCACATCTTTACCCTTTTATAATCAGGATCATGAGGCGAATCTGTTGCTATTATTGGTGCTAGTCGGGGAATGTTCGGGCCGGTTCGAAGTCACATGCATCTTAGGGATGTATTGTTCAGATGTAATGCTGCAACGATAAGCAGACCGGAGGTTTACGTAAACCATGTCTCATCGAAAATAGATGCTGACGGCAATGTCACTGATGAAGCGGTGGTAACACTTCTGAAGTCGGCGGTTGAAGAATTGGTTAATGCTATAGCCACCAGAGCTGGACTAAGATAATGATGATAACAAATACGATAGCGCCAAGTTGAACAGGTTGCCGAACAAATTGGCAGCCTGTTCAACTAACGGAAACTATAGCTCAAACAGAACGAAACGAGGCTGTCGGCACATGAACTGCAGCCTTGCTTCGTTAGCAGTTTAGTGAAAAAGGAATCAAGTGGTAATAATAAACTAAATTATTGTGCAGACGGGACGTTGAAATAAATGGGATTTGTCGGTACTCCTCTATGGGACATTATTTATTTCCCTTTTATGGCGTTATAATAGCGCTTCTTACCTGGGGACTCTACAGAGAAGAAAAGAAAAATACAAATAACACTGACGCGGGCAATGATTGAAATGAAAGGTTAGAGGTTTTTCAACGGATAACAAGTGCTCATCAAAGGTTGCCAACATCGGTCATACTCGGTCCATCTAGACGGAGGACTTTGCTTCCTTGAATTCCTGAATAAAAAGTAAATATAAGGCGAATAATTGCCTAGTAATGAAATCCACCTTAAGGAGGCTTGCAATGACTGAAAACAACCAGTTTGATGAAGTCGAAGACTTCATCAGCTTTGAAGCTTTGTCGGCTATGACTGATGCTGAGATGCCAGATGAAAGCGAAAATCCTGATGATCATGATCCGAAGAAAGATAATCAATTCGATAATCAATTCTTATATCCGCCGATTAATCCGCATCCTCGAAATGACTTAGAATAGTGTCATCTGCCAATGTAGACAATTAGTATCCGATGAAGTTTGGTTCTCGTCAAAGGGAACGATAGCTCGCTTGAGGCTGCCGACAATGCAGCCTTTTTTTCACTTTCGGGCAGGTTACATCAAGTTGATTTGGGAAAAATGAATCCAAATATCTCATTAAGTTATTGGGCAGGTTTACGCAATAACACTTCTGAGGATATTTACAAATTATTAGTAATCATTTTTTGTCATTAGGTAACTATTCCCAGTTTAGAGCGTCTATACATAAAAGGAAGGCGTAGTAATAGGTGTAAAAAAAAAATTGAGACAAACGAAACAACGAACCAAACAACCGAACCAATAATCGATCCAACACAGAATGTGCTACTTTAAATCGTGAAACTAAAAGAAAAGAAGGGAAAGGAGATCCAGAGATGAGAATACTTTCCGTTCTGCTACTCCTTTGTGGAGACATCATGGCCTCTGGTTGCCAGCAAGATAGAACTCCGTCCATGGCTGTTTCGACCTTCGAAGCTATCCCGGAAAAAATCCAGAAAGAGCAGAATGCCTCCACCTACGAGGTTACGGACGCAACTACATCCTCAACTCAAGTTTCAAAGAAGGCCCCCGAAGTATCTGTCCCGGCATATGGCCTGTGGGGTTAGACCGGTGTTTGAAGTGAACAAAGGTGATGCTTTTCGCATATTAGCGGCACAAGACGATTACGTCCAAGTCGAATCCCAAGATCTAAGAGGCTGGATTCCCGCGTTCTATTTCAGCAAGAAAGCCGCCAATATTCATACGGAAGCCCCTTATGAGATGATCGTCGCGAAGGAAGTGCCAGTGTCTTCTGCTCCTGGACAGCAAGCAAAAGAACCGCATTTGGACTTATGGGCTGGCAAGGTGGTCCTTATTAAAAAATCCTATGAGGATTGGGTGGCTGTGCGTATCGTACAGTATGGTGCGGAATATGGCGCAGATATGTGGGTGCCAAAGTCCTCCTTACATGTTTACGATCCGGTAAATGCCAAGGAGGGTAGACTTGCGCTGCACTCGACCATCTATGATGAACACGGTCATATTAAAGATGAAGAGTGGGTCAATTCGGTCTTTATTCAGGCAGAGACGCAAATAGATAAGATCGGTTCTGTATATCAAATTATTGGTCCAGGAGGACAAATAGGGTATATTCGGGTAAAAGATTTTATCCCGAATCCGTTCATTGATAACTAAAATCCTGTTGAATCTATCAGATCTGCCTAAATCTCTAATTGATCGGCTGCCTGTTAAGTTAACGGGAGTTTAGCTATAAAATTATATTTTTTACACCTTTTATTTGTGCGATGTTATTAAATTAATCAGTGGATTCAGTATTATAATTTCGCATGCGTTAGAAAAGCTATCTATCCGCAAAAAGGAGACTATCTGAGTGAAAAACGTTATTCCGCTGGGGATATTATTGCTCGTTCTAGTGCTTACGGGATGTGGTGACAGGATGGCGAACCTTGAAAATGGTACCTCTTCGACAGTATTGTCGGATACCACAATGGCATCTGTATCTAAGTTTCCTCACAGCTCAATGCCAGTTTCGTCTCCACCAGCTACAGAGGCAAACTTAGTATTAGAAGATAAATCAATTAGAGCAATAGGGACGCATTCGGATGGGCGACTTCTCGTCAAACCTGCGAACAAAGCGAGCGTAGCCCCTCTAGGGGCACCTAGTTGTTATGGGGTTGAAACTGATCTCCGTTGGTCAGGGGACTATGACATGGTATGGGAATCTGGGGAAAACTTAACACAAATTATGACATTTCCAATTGACTTCGAAATTGTACAACAAAAAGATTCGCCAGTCATCATGCAGTCATTTACCTTTGAAGATACGGATATATTTACCTATGTTCCTCGTTATACAGATTGTCATGGTCTCGAAACATACCTTTTCGGAGTATGTAATGGGAAGGCTTTTCCGATATCGCTTGAGATAAAACCCGGAGTGAATTGGATGGCTATAAGCCAAATGCCGCACCGTCTATTAAAGGTTGCCAACGGAGAATTCATCGTTACCGGCGGATACGCGGCGGGACAGGATTTCATTAACGTCTATCACTTCCGATATGATCCAAAGAAAAAGTCAATGATTCTGAAAAGTACAGATCAAATGATGCCGAACGATATGTAATACAACATGAGCTGCGGCATTGTGAAGTAAAAGGAAATGGACAGAGTTCACTCATGAGCAACTCAAAAGCGGACTTTTTGATTGCTCTGCTGGTACTGATTGAGCTAACGAGAAACGAGTTAAACATCAGAAGGGCTGCTGTGTGGCAGTTTTCACTCTGTTAACTGGCAGTTTACAAAAGATGGATTAGTTGATTACTGTGGCATCAAGGAGGGGGATGATGAAGATAGTTGTTGCAACTGATTCAGACTATGAATACATACGAGAACGTGACCATCATATTTTAGAGAACTTAATATTGCCAAAAATAAAGAAAAATGAAATATACATACTACGGAACCAAGATGAAAGTAATATTGGATGGATGAGATACGGGTATTTCTGGGATAACACCCCCTTCATGAATATGATTTGGGTCGACGAACAATATCGAGGCAAGGGTGTAGGCAAGCAAGTTGTCCTCTTATGGGAAGATCAAATGAAACAAAATGGCTTTAAATTGGTTATGACGTCTACTCAGGCTAATGAGGAGGCACAGCACTTCTACAGAAATTTAGGATATCGGGATGCGGGATGTTTATTACTCGAAAATGAGCCGATGGAAATCATTCTGACTAAAAAATTAATTTAAACCACGGGTTACTAACGTTAAAGAATAGTTGTATGTTGGGATGTGGGAGTGTATATGGAAGAATTCTTATATTACTATTACGATAAATCAACGGGTCCCTTTCGTAATTTATCTGATCTAGAAGCGGATAAAGCTGAACGAGTTCTCAACAATATCCGTCTTCAAAAGAAAGGATTCGCTAGAAAACGCTCTATGGATGTAATCTTGAAATAATGGCAAGGGAATTGTTTATATTAAAAGGTGGGAAGCCAACGCGAAATCATCCCCATTACATGACTATTGGGGAGTGTCCTTGGTTTTTGGATTGGTATCCAAAGGGTGGGAAACTTCAAATTTCAATGAAAGATTTCGAATCGCATAACGTTAGTTTTACTTATGGTGATTTATTCCCGACTATGAGATTCAAAGATGATAAGCCGTATCGAGGTCAGGTCTACACCATGGATGAGATTTGTAATAAATGAATACGGATTACCACAAGAGTGGAATTCAGAGGGAAATTAAGGACCAGAGCCATATATAGAAGTACAAATTTGGGATGACAAACCTTTGAAGGGTTATTGAACAAACGAGAAACGATAGTGAAGGAGCTTGCCTCGCGGCAGCTCCTTTTTCTGTTCATTCAAGTAACGGGCAGTAGAGCGTGGTGGATACTTCCAGTGGATATGCTGTTAAGAGTTAGTCTTAATCTCATAATACGAACGGGCAGGATACCCTGATTGAAAGAAGAATTTTATGCGGAAAACCCACAGTATAAAGATATAAGCAAAAGAATATGATGAGTAACGTATAAGGAGGAAGATAGTGTACTTGAAGAATGACTATAAGATATTGCGCAAGTCATTTGAACAATCCGCGAGCCTTTATCAACAGGCGCGTCCGGATTTCCCAGAAGAATTGTTCGATGATTTAATTCATGCGACAAATTTGCATCCAGGTGATCGTTTGTTGGAAGTGGGTCGTGCTCTACAGGAAAGGCTACTCTTCCGTTAACCAAGCGCGGATTTAAAAATCACGTGCGTAGAACTTGGCGCTGAGCTCGCTGCAGTTGCCCGTCAAAAACCTTGTCGGAATGGACGTCGACATAATCACGGGAAGTTTCGAAGACTGGCAACCAGAGACGGAGAAAGGGATTGATTTGGTATTCGCTGCAACCGCTTGGAAATGGGTTGATCCCGAAGTTCGATACATCAAGGCATGGCAAGTCCTACGTTCAGGCGGACATCTGGCATTTTGGAACGCAGATCACGTTTTTCCAGACGGTGGGGACCCATTCTTCCGTGAAATTCAAGCCGTTTACTATGAGATCGGCGAGGGTAATTCGGTAGACAACAACGAATGGCCGCGACCAGGGGAACTACACGAGCAAAGAGATGAGATTGAGAAAAGCGGGCTGTTTGAGGTTGTTCACGTTTGACACTTCGATTGGGAGCGCATTTATCATGTTGAAGAGTACATTAAACTCCTCGAAACTTTCTCCGGACACATACTTATGGAGGAATGGAAACGCGACAAGCTCTTCAACGAAATCCGAGTTCGCCTTTATAGCCGTCCAGAAAAGTTTTCCTTAGAAATGGCGAACTTTCGATTATTAGTGAGGATAACTATTTTAACTGCAGACCAGAAGCAGATCGAAAAGAAATCCATAGTATAAATGAAATGATGAATGATGATAGAAAGACTTGAAACATTACGCTAACGCAGAACGTTAGTTAAATAAAAATAGCTGGTTCACCACCATTGAGGTGATGGTTTTTATTTTGGTAAAAAATCAACAACACATGATCCATTAACTGCCATTACATTTTTTTGAATTTTACACATAATTAAAAATATCTAATTTTAGTTTCATAAAAAAAAGGTGGCAACATTCGTGCAAAATCAGAAAAACCTAGCGGGAATCAGAGGCTGGCTTCTATTCTATGTGAGTTACTCAATTGTTGGAGTTTCGATCAATCCATATTACATTTTCAAGATGATAGAAGAGGTACTAGAATGGGATGTTGAAAGAGTGTATGCTATTGGTTCTTATATTTTACTAGAATTTTTATCATTTCTCTTTTTAATTTATTAAAGAAGAACAAGAATGGACCATTGATTACAATCATAACTGAATTAATAGCGATATTATTTAAAATAATTGATTTCTTTTTCTCAAATAGAACACTATATGATGTTCTTGATTCAACTCTTATAATTATTGTGGGAATGATATGCATTTTATATTTTAGATATTCGAAAAGAGTAAATACAACTTTTTGAATGTATCTCAAGAAGGCACTGGCATCAGATAGTTCAACTAACGCAGCACTATAGCTCAATTAATAACTAAAACGCGGCTGCCGGCACAGATCGGCAGCCGCGTTGTGTGGGATCAACACATCCAGTTACTGCCGATAAACACCATTCTGTGACCACTATGTTCAATTCAGAAGGGAAAATTATTCAGTGGTAATGAGCAAGGCAATGAAATTAACATGGAAAAAGAACATTACGCTTTAAGCCAGCAGCGAAAAAGCAGCCGATCATGGCTGCTTTTTCTCTTTCATGTAAACTTACCATGGAATCGAAAATCTGTGGCGCGTACTTTTCCAATTCAACGTACCCGTCAATACGAGTGCGGCGAAATAGAGAAACAAGGAACAGACGATTGAAGTGATTACGCACCATAACTGCGGCATACCATGGCTGGCAACATAGTTATAGGTCCAGTGTCCGCATATCACCATCAGCATCATGCAGATCCCAACCTTGACATAAGGACGAATACTCCAATAAAATCCGATCGAGCTTGAGATGGAAAAGAAGTTCAGCAGTGTTTGCATCACAATGCCGATACCGATGCCGTACGCAACGCCAATAATACCAAATTGGCTGCCGAATACGAAGATCGAGACACCCTTGAATACGGTGGCTATTACGTAATTCCACAGCGTAGCTTTCGCGCGGCCGAGCCCGAGCAGAATCGCATGAAGCGGAGCGTCGAAATAATGCAGGAAAAACATCGGCGCCAGTATTTTCAGAAGCAATCCTGCTTCAGGTGCATTATAGAAAAGTGTCGTTAGTGGAGTTGCCCACTCGTACAAGATAACGGTTGCCGGCGCGCCGATCATGAGTCCCAAGATCATAGCCTGATTCATCCTCTCATGTATGAGCAGACTGTTCTTGTTCGCCGCTGCCTCGCCAATCGCAGGAATGAGAGCGGTGGACAAGGACTGCGTGATAAAGCTTGGCATGAAAAGCAGCGGAAACGCATAGCCGGCCAGCTGGCCGAATTGCTTCGTGGCTAACGCCGTGCCGATGCCGGCCAGCGCCAGGCTGGTTGTAATAAGAAGCGGCTGGAAGGTGCTGTATAACGAATGAATGACACCGTGCCCGGTCGTCGGCAGTCCGATCTGCAGCAGCTCGCCGAGTGTGCTTCTTCCTTGTTTCAGGTGGCTTGCCCAAGTCTCGCCCGGCATCTTCGATTCACCGTATAGCTTGTAGCTTGTCACCAGGAATAGGAGGCTGATCGCTTCGCTGACAACAGAGGCAGCCATTGCTCCGGCAGCCGCATAAGCGACGCCGTAAGGCAGCAATAGGTGGACCAGCGCAAGTACACAGGCGATTTGCACCGTATGCTCCAGCAAATCCGAAGCGGCAATGGTCTTCATCTGCTGCATGCCGCGGAAATATCCCTTTAATACGGCGGAGACAGCGACGATCGGCGCGATCGGCGTAATCGCCAGCATCGCGTAATAAGCGCGTTGGTCGCTTAGCAGAATGGATGCGATCCACTCAGATCCAAGTAACGATATGGTCGTGAGCGCTACGCTCAAGACGCCCGTGACAGCGAGCGAGACATGCAGGATGCGCCTCACTTTCATCCGTTCGCCGCGAGCGTGGGCCTCTGCGACCAACTTTGAAATTGCCACCGGCAATCCAAGCTCCGTAATCGTAATGACGAGCGGGACGAGCGGATGCGCCATCATCAAGATGCCGATTCCCTCTGCGCCCAGTACGCGAGCGATATACATGCCGCTGATAAAACCGAGAATACGGTTGATGAAAGCAGCGACAGACAAGACCAGCGTACCTCTCATGAACGATTGCCCGTGTTGTGACATGACTTGTGTCCTCCTGTTTATCGAATACTTAAATGTATTCAAAAATTGGAAAAGCA
Source organism: Paenibacillus sp. V4I9 (assembly GCF_030817295.1). Taxonomy (NCBI): domain Bacteria; kingdom Bacillati; phylum Bacillota; class Bacilli; order Caryophanales; family Paenibacillaceae; genus Paenibacillus; species Paenibacillus sp. V4I9. The sequence goes on along the minus strand of NZ_JAUSZE010000001.1, from coordinate 3,425,661 downwards.
TGCGAACAAGCCGTTGTTGATGTCATTTTTGGACATGTGATGGCGCATAGCGGCGCGGCGACTTTTTCTATTTAACTTTTCTTCTAGGCGATAGTATTCTATTGTTTGTTCTTGGCTTGATTGTGTTGGTGGTTGAATATTTTAACAAGGATTAGTGCCAAGTCATAGTGTAACTTGTTACGCTAAACATTCCTGTATAGCCTAAGAAATGGGCTTTGTCAAAAAAGGAGCGCCTCGGTATGATGGGTTTGTGCACGGGTTCGAAACCCAATACCATCAAGGAGGCGCTCTAACTATGAAGTTTAAACAAAACGATGGACAAAATCAACGTATTGAACGAATTTCCACCTCGCATCTTGTAGTAGGTATCGACATGGCGAAGGAAATTCATGTCGCGCAGGCTACTAACTTTCGGGGTATCGTTCTGGCCAAGCGACATCTATCATTTACGAACGACTTAGAAGGATTCGAAAGATTACAACGTTGGATGGATGAATTGCAACAGAAACACCGATTGAATACCCTAATCATCGGTATGGAGCCAACCGGACACTACTGGTTCAACCTGGCTAATTGGCTTGCCGACAAAGGCATAAACGTTGTCATGGTGAACCCAGCAACCACCAAACGAAATAAGGAGAACCGCGATAATTGTCCGTCCAAGAGTGATCCTAAGGATGCCCTTGTTATCGCAGACGTCGTCTGTCGAGGCTATTACTATGAATACACGAGACAGACTACCGTCTTTCAAAGGTTGCGGACGATGATGAGTGACCGGGAATTTTGGGTGACGAATAGTGTGCGGCTGCAGAACCGGATCATCCGTTGGTTAGATATTCGGTTCCCCGAGTATACCTCGGTGTTTAAAGACTGGACCTGCAAACGTTCCTTGGCTACTCTTAAAGATTTACCCTCACCGCTAGATCTTCAGTCACTGTCCGTATCCGAGGTAATTACAAGTTGGAGAAGGCATATGAAACGAGCTGGTGGTTCTACGGGTACTCAGAAAGCTGCGCAGCTTATTTCACAAGCTAAGCAGAGTGTAGGAGACAAGACAGCTCTTCATGAAGCCAAGCAAGATTTAAGGCGGTTATTAGAAGAGTTTGAGCGTATCGTTGAAATACTAGAAAAGATTGAAAAGGACACTCAAGCATTGCTAAAAGAAATTCCTATTGCCGATCAGCTTCGATCGATCAAAGGCCTAGGCACAATCTTCATAGCAGCCATTCTATCTTGTGCTGGCGACCTTAGGCAGTATGCACATGGACGTCAGTTATTGCGTAAAGCAGGTCTAAACTTGGCTGAAAGAATGTCAGGAAAACACAAGGGACAAATCAAACTTTCGAAACGGGGAGATGCTACGTTACGCAAATATTTGTATTTGGCGACAATCACACTCGTAGGAACGAATCCAGTCTTTCGACAGATGCACGAGAATAATGTTCAGATCAAGCAAATGAAGAAACAACAGTCCCTTTTTAAGCTGCTTGGAAAATTGGCTCGAATTCTGGTTGGCATTGTTCAAAGAGGAGAAGCATTTTTACCTGAAAAAGCTACCCCCAACTACGCTCCGGCAGCCTAAGACTTATTGTTGATAACGTAGATTGACTCATTCGCAGGATATTCACAAAGAAAGCACGGAGGACCGAGTTCGTTCTCCAAAAGGGCACAGACCCATCCGCTAAACGCTATCGGTCTCCACACCTTGGTCAGGTATAACGAAGGAATGTAAGGGCATAGACCCGTTGAGCCTTGGGAGGGTGAACCTCTAAGGAAATTGTGGAGTATGCGTGCAGTAGAGTATGAACTGGGGAAATATTCCACGTGTTCCTCTGTTCCCGTATGCCCAAAATATGAACCAACGGTTCTAACCAACTTAGTATCTGAACGATATTGATTTTAAAGGTGATGAAATCCTGCGAATGAGTGAGTATACGTGAGATAAACCCTTAAAACCGAGGGACGCAGAACGATAGTTTAATATCAGAGAGCTGCTATAGGCTGAAATTCGTTTATATGAATGAAAAATAGCAGTCGGGTCTAAAAAGGAAAAAATTAGTTTCATCGCGAATATTAGAAATATGGCGAAAGTGAATATGGCTTTGGCAAGAGGTGAATTATGTTAGGTGCTGTTATAGGGGATGTAATTGGTTCAGTGTTTGAGTGGCATAATACCAAGTCTACTAAGTTTAAACTCTATGATAGGTTCACGAGATTTACAGATGATACTGTTTTAACAGTAGCTATAGCAGACGCTATTCTAAACAAGAAAAAACAAAGTAATAAGCATTATTACGCAAGCAAGAGATTATATGCTAATAAATTAAGGCAATACGCAAGATGGTATCCTAACGTTGGGTATGGTCAAAAGTTTGAGGAATGGGCTTTGAGTAACAACCCCAACCATACAGAAGTTATGGAAACGGATCGGCTATGAGAGTGTGCCCGATAGGATTTGCCTTTAGCTCTTTAGAAGAAGTGATGATTGAGTCCAGAAGATCAGCATTAGTAACCCACAATCATAGACAAGGTATCATTGGTGCTCAAGCCGTAGCTTGTGTAGTCTTTCTAGCGAGTAACAATAAATCAAAAGATGAAATTAAATCATTTATTCAGCAGAGATTCAAATACAATCTCAAGCAAAGACTAGATGACATAAGGCCAAACTATACTTTTGATCTAAACTGTCAACACTGAAAGGACGACAACTATAATTGGAACTAAAAACCGTTTTAAGAATTACATTAAGTGTAGTTGCCTTGATAATATATGTAATGCAATTAATTCAACTGTATCGTTTTACAAAGAAATTAAAGGGAGAACTTAAGAAGGGGCGAGTTTTATCACGAAATTTTAGAGAAAAATGGGGAAGACGGGAAAACATCAATATTATTTTTATAATCTTTGCAACTGTTTGTATGATTGTGGCTGTCTTTTTAAGGGATGAATAGCTTGTCGGCTCACCAATTTTTCATTGGTTCAACGGAGAACGATAGAGGAGGAGCTTGCTTTTCGGAAGATCCTTTTTCTATTTATTGGAGAGTCGCCAAATTTCAAAAATGGCAGCGGCGATCTGAAGAGCAGCGGCAAATACTTTCGCGACCGGGCACGCAGCTTTAACAACAAGGGATTGGTGAACGAATACCGTAAGCCGAAGCAATCCTACCGCGAGGTACGCGATGTTTACCAGTCTTGGGGAGATGAAGTTCAAGCTTAAATTTTTTATCCGTAATTCATCATTTTTCTTGTCCAGTAATCCGTAGAAATTCGTATTAGATCATGGGCTACATTGCATAGGTAGCTGCCTTTTTTATAACTGGCTGCTACTTCCCATTCCGGATTTTGTTTGATCGAAAAATAGGAGACGTTCGTGCTGGGCTTGGCGTACGTAATCGGAAAAATGGAGCAGCAGATGCCCTCCGCAACCATTTTGAATAAGGTTTGGCAGCTTCTGGTTTCCAACAAAATGTCAGGACTGATGTTTTCTTCGTTGATCAGATGATCATAGATTTCGCGAAGGGTCGAGCCTTTTTGCATAGTGGCAAAGGAGTCGTTTTCAAAACGCTTTAAGCTTATTTCAGGAAGTTGTTCGCCAAGCTTTCCTCCCAAGTGTGCAAGAGGATGAGCATTTGGAACACCTAGAATAATCTTTTCAGAACAGATATGGATATAATGATCATTCGTTTTTTGGGAGTTTTGCAAAGTTAAAAATCCAATATCAAGATTACCTTGAAAGATTTCGTATTGTTGTTTTTTGACGGACATTTCAATAGGCTCAATTTTTACATTCGGATATTTTTTATAGAGAATTGGGTATATAGCCGCAAACATCTTAATACCGCGCTCCGGAGTTAATCCAACAATCAATTTTCCTTCTTTTATCTCAAGAATATCGTTAATCCGGTTGTACGTTTCTTTTTTTATGCGTACGATTTCTTTCGCGTTCTCGACATAAATTTTCCCGGCATGCGTCAAGTGCCAATTGCTTCTTGAACGTACGAAAAGCTGTGTGCCCAGTTCTTTCTCAAGTTTTAAAAGCTGCTGGTTTAAGGCAGATTGGGTGATAAAAAGCTTTTCCGCAGCTTTTGTTATATTGTTTTCTTCCGCTATCTTAATCATATAATCCAACTGTTTTAAATCCATTCGAAGAAAATTCGCCTCCTTACTCTTAAATTTATTTAGAGAAATCTAAATATTTACACTTTTACTTTATTATAATTTCAGATTACGATGTTTTTGGGAAAATAACAAGTATCGAGGACGCTTTCCGATGTGAATGTAAGCGCTGTAAATGATTAATGAAGTGATATTGAGGTTGTTAGGCAAACAAATGAAGGAGGAAAAATGAGATGGATGTCAATAGCACTAAAGTTTCGAATCATCTTTCTTCAGCTATAGCGTTTGCAGGAAAAACCCGGGTACGCTATATGATTTTGTTGGTATTGTTTGTCATAACGACGATAAATTATGCCGACCGCGCCGTCATATCGATAGCGGGAACACCGATGTCGAAAGAGCTTGGCTTGGATGCGGTTTCCATGGGTTATGTGTTCTCAGCTTTTTCGTGGGCCTATGTGATCGGCCAATTACCGGGCGGGTGGTTTCTCGACCGTTTCGGTTCGAAGTTGATCTACACGCTCAGCATTTTTTTCTGGTCCTTTTTTACGATTACGCAAGGTTTTATCGGTTTCTTCAGTACGGGTATCGCAATAACCATGTTGTTCGTGCTCCGTTTTATGGTCGGTTTGTCGGAAGCGCCTTCATTCCCAGCGAACAGCAGAATCGTATCGGCATGGTTCCCGACGAAGGAACGCGGAATGGCATCGGCGATTTTCAATTCGGCTCAATATTTCGCTACGGTCATCTTTGCTCCAATCATGGGCTGGCTTACCAGCTCTTACGGTTGGAAGTCCGCATTTGTTATTATGGGTTTGATTGGGATTGTGCTGTGCGGGGTATGGGTAAAGACAATATATGGCCCCAAAGATCATCCGCGGGTGAATCAAGCGGAATTAGATTATCTAGAGCAAGGCGGAGCTTTGGTGAATCTGGATCAGGCGAGAGAAGGAAGCGCGAAAAACGCTGAAGTGAAATGGGGCTACTTGAAGCAGCTGCTGACAAACCGCATGACGGTAGGAATCTACACGGCTCAGTATTGTTTAAATACGCTTACTTATTTCTTTCTCACCTGGTTTCCGGTCTATCTGGTTAAAGAGCGGGGGATGTCCATTCTGAAAGCCGGATTTGTCGCTTCGCTGCCAGCCCTTTGCGGATTTATGGGCGGGATCTTAGGGGGACTCATTTCCGATTACTTGCTGAGGAGAGGAAAATCCTTATCGGTAGCCAGAAAAACGCCGATCGTGATCGGGATGCTCTTATCGACTTCGATGATCATCTGTAATTATGTAAAGGTCGACTGGCTTATCGTATCGATTATGGCATTAGCTTTCTTCGGAAAAGGCATAGGCGCATTGGGTTGGGCGGTCGTTTCGGATACATCCCCGAAAGAGATCGGCGGGTTAAGTGGAGGTCTGTTCAATACGTTCGGCAATCTTGCCGGAATTACGACTCCCATTATTATCGGGTATATTTTGAAAGCAACCGGCTCGTTTAATGGAGCGCTAATATTTGTCGGGGCCAACGCCTTTATGGTCATCCTGTGTTATTTGCTCATTGTCGGCGAGATTAAACGCGTTGAATTAAAGGCGAATTCATAAAATAAAAATTAACTTATCCGGATGGGGAGGTCATACTCATGACTTTGAAACAAACGCGGAATGAAACTCCTCTTTATATTAAAGTACATCCCAACGACAATGTTGCGATTATTGTCAATGAAGGCGGGTTGCCTAAAGGAACGGTATTTTCTTGCGGGCTCGAGCTAACGAATCATGTTCCTCAAGGACATAAGGTGGCGCTAACTGATATCAATAAAGGCGAAGCGATCATACGTTACGGAGAAGTGATCGGGCATGCCGTTCAACCGATTGTAAAAGGCAATTGGATCGACGAATCGTTGGTTGAGCTTCCGACACCACCGAGGTTGGAGGAACTATCGATAGCTAGCAACGTGCCGGCATTGTTGCCTTCTCTTGAGGGCTATACGTTTGAGGGTTACCGGAATGCAGATGGCAGCGTCGGAACGAAAAATATTCTTGGGATTACGACCAGCGTGCAATGCGTCGCCGGCGTACTGGAATATACGGTAAAGAGAATCAAAGCGGAGCTGCTTCCGAAATATCCGAATGTCGAGGATGTCGTAGCATTAACGCATACTTATGGATGCGGGGTTGCGATCAATGCGCCGGATGCGATTATTCCGATTCGCACGATTCAAAATCTTGCCCAGAACCCTAACTTTGGTGGGGAACTCATGGTCATTGGTTTGGGCTGCGAGAAGCTGAATCCTGAACGTTTGGTGCCGGAAGGGGACTCCGGTAAGATCATATCCTTGCAGGAGCATCACGGATTTATTCCTATGGTCAAATCGATCATGGAGATGGCGGAAGCCCGGCTCGATCGATTAAATCGCCGAAAGCGCATCACTAGCCCCGCTTCCGATTTGGTCGTCGGTTTGCAATGCGGTGGAAGCGATGCGTTCTCAGGGGTTACGGCCAATCCGGCAGTCGGCTATGCCGCCGATTTGTTAGTACGCGCCGGAGCGACGGTCATGTTCTCCGAAGTCACTGAAGTGAGGGATGCGGTTCATCTGTTAACACCGCGGGCATCTAGCGAAGAAGTCGGCCGGGCCTTGATTCGTGAGATGAAATGGTATGACGATTATTTGCAGAATGGTCAATCCGACCGAAGCGCCAATCCGTCACCGGGCAATAAAAAAGGCGGTCTCGCCAATGTGGTTGAAAAGTCGCTCGGATCAATCGTGAAATCAGGCACCAGCCCGATTGTTGGGGTCCTATCCCCCGGTGAAAGGACTGCCGAAAAAGGACTGATTTTCGCGGCAACGCCGGCTAGTGATTTTGTATGTGGCACTTTGCAACTAGCCTCCGGTATCAACTTGCAGGTGTTCACGACGGGGAGAGGGACGCCTTACGGTCTGGCTGTCGCTCCGGTGATTAAGGTGTCGACAAGAAATTCTTTGGCGGAACAATGGCATGATCTGATCGATCTGAATGCGGGGAGAATCGCAACGGGAGAGGCCACCATCGAGGAAATCGGCTGGGAAATCTTCCACTTGATCCTGGATGTCGCCAGCGGACGCAAGAAAACATGGGCGGATCATTGGGGACTATACAACGATTTGGCATTATTCAACCCTGCACCTGTAACCTGATCCGGGTTCTTATCCAGCCCGACAACGCTTCTTGATTCAAGGTTTGGCTGGCAGCTCAGAAAAAGGATAAAGTATAATAGTGCCCGGAAGGGCACTTTTTATATTTTAATAAAAACAAATGCGCACGCAAGACAATAAAAAGTATACAATTAAATTAAGAAATGAGTTAAATTAAAGTTTTCTGCAACCGTTTTCATCATGCATTACCGACTACAGGAATCATAATACCCTCCACAAATAAATATGGCCCGGATCCCACTAACCATTGCACATCCATAGCTTCGCGTATCAGATTTAGCTGGTCAACCTCATAATACGAATATATTTTACATACTCAAGGCAAGGTACTGTTCAAAAGGAGGGTACGCTTTGAAATTAATCCCGCAAAGTTTAAAGGTATTTAAACAAAAGAGTATCTTTGTGAAAATGTTGTTTTTGTTTAATATTTTCATTCTGATCGCTATTCTTGCATTTGGTTATGTTTCGTATACCCAATCCTCTTCTCTGCTCGTTGAGGAAGTAGTGAAATCGAACTATAAATATATCGAGCAGGCTAGAGACAACATTGATGAAACATTGACCTCCCTGGATAATTTGTCCTTTCAGATTTCACTTCAATCGCAGATCCGAAGGTCGCTGTATTTATCGGAAACCACATGGGATCTTGACCAATTGCTGTTTCTTGATATTATTAAATATTTAAAAAGCGTCAAGCAGGCGAATACATTGATCTCGGATATATGGATCCAGTTCTACCGCTACCCGATCGTATTGAATCAGGAATCCAAATACAATCTTGATTATTATTATGAGGATATTTACAAAACCGGGCAGTCAACAGATTGGACAACTCCAAGTCAAAACCACCATGGGCTTAATTCTATCGGCAGATTTCAAGCAAACTCGTATGGAATAAGCTCATCCGTAATTACATTTGCGCGAACGGTTCCTCTAAGCGAAATCAAGCCTATGGGCGCTTTGTACCTGAATATCAAAACGGATGATTTTTCCAACAGGGTTCAAGGCGTCAGTGATCCTTATCCGGCATTCATCTATGCGTTGGACATCAAGGGAGAGGTTGTATTTAACAGCAAAATTCGCAGCGATCAGGATGAGTTGATTAATTCTGTCAAAGGGGCCATTACAGAGAAAGTAAGAGGAATCAATGCTGGTAATGGTTATCTGGAGCAGACGATTGCGGGTAAATCGTATCAAATTTTGTTTACTTCATCGAAGGTGAATGACTGGAAGTATATAAGCGTGGTACCGACGGCTTTTATCACGGAAAAGGCAAATGCGATACGTCAATTTACATTTGTAACGGCTATTATTTGTCTGATAGGCGGCTTGATTTTGTCCTATTTTTTGACCAACCGAATTTACCGTCCCATCAACAAGATTATCGGATATATCAATGTATTGGGCCGCACCCCTCTCTCCAGCCAGGACAATAATTCCAAGGAAGATGAACTTGGCTTTATCGATCGAATTATTAATTATGTGTATTATGAGAATCAAAGCTTAAGGGGCTCTTTTGAAAAAAACCTTCCGGCACTTCAGCAAAAATTTCTCTACGACCTCATTGATGGCAGAGTATCGTCGGCCAACGTACAGCAGCTTGCAGAGGAAATTCAATTGGAGTTTAACTATGGTTCGTATCAAGTGATTGTGTTTGAAACCGTCGATTTTTCTCTAGAGGATAAAATCAATCTGCGTTACCGGGATATTCTGGAAATCGTAGATGGGATGGTTAGTGAGTTGGACGACGTACATCTGGGTGTACGATCGATCCGCAAGCGCAATGACAAAATCATTTCCCTGTTAAATCTCGATCATCCCAATTCGAAGCCGGAGGTGATTCACGATTTTATCCAAAAGGTCATCTCCTTTTTCGAGCAGGAGTATTCCCGGACTTTCACGGTGGGGATCGGCAATATTTACAGCACGATAGATGAGGTGCCCCTCTCTTATGTAGAAGCTTTGTCCGCTTTGCAGTACAAGATCGTCAAGGGAGAAGGCAGCGTGATCTTTATTGATGAGGTTGACAAATTGCCCGAGAGCTCCTTCAGTTATTCGATAGAAGTGGAGAAGCATATCATCAACTGTGTGAAGACCGGAAACCATGTGGCTTTGCACCAACATTTGCAGAAAGTATGGGGAGATAATTTAAAGCAAGGGGATATAACGCCGGAAATTATTACTTACCTGTTTCAGGCTCTGGTAGGCACCGCAATCCGGACGATTTACGAAGTCCTATCTACGACCGGGGAAATATTCAGCGAATCCTTTGATTTATATAAAGAGGTCAATCAGCAATCACGCTTGGAGGATAAGAAGGAGTTTATTGAATGGATGTTCCAGAGCATCAGTGACTGGATTCAAAACAAGAAGCAGGGGCAGGATAATACTTTATTCAATCAAATTAAAGACTATGTGGAAAAAAATTATCATCTGGACTTATCGTTAACGATTCTCGGGGAGAATATCGGATTATCGCCTTCTTACCTGAGCAGTATTTTTAAAGAAGTCACGGGTATGAATTTTGTTGATTATATAAATACAAGGCGGGTTGAACAAGCTAAAATGCGGCTGCAGCAAACCCAGGATACCGTTTTTGAAATTTCCGAGAAGGCGGGATTCACGAATTCCAATACCTTTATCCGGGTGTTCAAGCGGCATGAAGGGATTACACCGGGACAATTCAGGCAATTGCATACGAAGGAAGACCTCTAGAAGACTGGTGATTAAAGAGTGGAGCGACCGGGGTTTATTGGAGATAACGAAGCAGTACTAACCGTCAGGAGCTGATTCCTGGCGGTTTTTGGCAATGATCATGAAAAAAGTAGATGTATCTAAAGAATTATCGATATACGAAATTCATGTAAGGGGATACATTGAGTAGGCGAGCGAAGTACACGAAACGTTGAGAGGAGAGTCTTACCCATTGGCTAAGCAAACTATGACTGCTGCGAGCCCGCCATCCATAAGTGCAGGATACAAGAAAACATCAAGCAGACGAAGCACTTTCAAAAAAGTCCTGCCGTACTATCTGATGTTCCTGCCACCGCTGATTTATTACCTGATCTTCAGATATGTACCTGTCGTCATGGCCGTCGTGATCTCTATGATGGACTACAATATTTACAAGGGGATTCTTGGGAGTGAATGGGCTGGATTTAAGCATTTTATCGATTTTTTTAACTCTGTTTATTTTGGTAGGTTGCTGCGCAATACACTGATGATCAACCTTCTGAGCTTGGTGTTTGTATTTCCTGCACCGATTATTTTTGCCCTTTTATTAAATGAGGTTCGGAACTCGCTGATCAAACGCATGGTACAAACGATCAGTTATTTGCCTCATTTTGTATCGACGGTTATTGTAGCGAGTATGGCGGTAACCTTTCTTTCGCCCAGCGTAGGATTAATCAACAATATTTTAGTGCAATTCGGTGTGGAACGGACGAATTTTTTACTGGATCCGAATTATTTCTGGGGAATCTTTACCTTTATGGATCTGTGGAAAACACTCGGATGGTCGGCAATCCTGTACTTTGCCACTTTAACGGGCATCAATACGGAATTGTATGAAGCTGCAAGAGTAGACGGTGCGAACCGCTGGCATCAGACCTGGCATATTACGCTTCCGGGTATCGCCCCTACGATTATTATTTTGCTGTTACTGAAAATCGGTCATATGCTGGAGATCGGTTACGAATTAATCGTGCTTTTGTACAACCCGAATACGTACCTGACTGCAGATGTCATCGGTACCTATGTATACCGGAGGGGAATATTGGATGCTAACTACAGCTTCGCATCTGCAGTCGGACTGTTTCAGTCGGTCATGGGGCTGATTCTGATCGTAATCGCCAATAAACTGGCCAAAAAGTACTCGGAAACGAGTTTGTGGTGATTTGTAACCAACAAAGAAGCATGCTTTCCACACAGAAAGCGTTAAGGAGGAAATGGTATGGCTTTCCGGCGTATGACGCTTGGAGGATTGGTGTTCAGTTGCATCAATGCATTGGTTCTGGGGTTAATTGTCGTTATGACCTTGTATCCGTTTCTTTATGTCGTGTCCGCCTCATTGAGTGAGCAATTGTACATTCAGCAGGGGAGAATCGGTATTATACCGATGGGATTCCAATTAGAGGCTTACAAAAGAGTGCTTGAGTTTCCGATGCTCGGAAGATCCTATTTGAATACGATCCTATATACGGCGCTTGGAACGGCAATAAGCCTGGTGTTAACGGTATGTGCCGCCTATCCGATGTCCAAACGGGACTTGCAAGGCCGTAAATTAATGACCACGATCGTGCTGATTCCGATGCTCTTCGGAGGCGGATTAATTCCCACCTTTCTCGTCGTGAATGCCCTCGGGATGCGGGATTCGATATGGGCGATCGTCATTCCGGCGGCGGTGACTTCTTTTTATGTATTTATCCAGCGAACATTTTTCGAGCAAATTCCTGTCGAGTTGGAGGACGCCGCCAAAATAGACGGGTGCTCGATGGTACAAACACTGGTCAAAATTATTTTGCCGTTGGCGATTCCGTCTTTGGTGACGATTGGCTTATTCTATGCGGTTAACGAATGGAACAGCTTTTTCCCAGCTATGATTTATTTGAATGATGAGAAACTGTTTCCAGTGCAAATCCTGCTTCGGGCGATCGTGATTCAGAATCAGACGGATCAGGTTTTGGTTGATGTTTTTGACGACAAGAACCTGTTAAGCGAATCGATTAAGTATTCGACTTTGGTTGTAGCGACACTACCCATTCTTATTGTGTATCCTTTCATTCAAAAATACTTTGTCCAAGGGTCGATGATGGGATCTATTAAAGGTTAAAACACAAATTTAAAGGAGGCGTCAACATGAAAAAAGAAAGTTGGATGAAAGGAATAACCGGCTTAATATTGGTATCGGTTACATTGGCTGGATGCCAAACAGGCGGGCAAGAGAAGGTTGCGGCGACTCCGGAGGCCAAGGCAGGCGAGGCGAATAAGCCTGTTAATGCGAATGGAAAGATCCTGGATAAGCAGATCGAGGTTAGTGTCTATATGAGGCCGAGACCTGAATCAGTGGAGTCCAATGAACTACTATGGATGAAGCCGATTTCCGAAAAAACCAACGTCAATTTCAAATGGCTGAAGGCACCTGCAGACGTCAACGATTACATCGAAAAGTTCAATTTGACCCTGGCGGGCGGGACGCTGCCAGATCTAATGGAGGCACCACTGGATTTATTAAATAAAGGCGGGGAGAATGGCGTATTTGAACCGTTGAACAAGCTGATCGAGCAGAATATGCCTAATTTTAAAAAGATTATCGAGCAAAATCCAGCGATCTTGAAGGATATCAAATCCGATGACGGGAACATTTACTTTTTCCCTCAAATCTCAGCCGTCAAAACGATCAACCTGCAAATCTTCCGTCAGGACTGGCTGGATAATCTCGGGTTGAAGGCACCGAAGACAACCGAAGAAATGTACCAGGTACTGAAGGCATTTAAAGAAAAAGATCCGAATGGAAATGGCAAGAATGATGAAATTCCTTTCACAACAAGAAGTAAAATGAAGGGTTTGCTGCCATTCATCGAGCCTTTTGGCGTATCATTTGAAGAGGATTTTTATGTGGAAAACGGTCAGGTGAAATACACGTACACCAATGCCAAATTAAAGGATGCGCTTGAATATACAGCCAGGCTGTACAAGGAAGGCCTGATAGATAAGGAATATATAACGAATGATCAAAAGGTCTGGGAGTCCAGATTCACGAATGAAGTATCGGGTGCTACCTTTGATTCATTCCCGCGACTCGAGGCTCTTGAGAAGCTGGTTGGCAAGGCCAATCCGAAGGTCAACTTAACTGGTTTGACACCGCTCCAAGGCCCAACAGGGATTGCTCCATTTACCAAAAGTCAGCAAAACCTGATCAAGAACGGTTTTGGTATCAGCTCCAAATCGAAATTCAAAACCGAAATTGCTAAGGTACAGGATTGGTTTTACAGCCCCGAAGGACAGCTGGCGATGAATTTCGGTAAGCTGGGCGAAACGTATACGATGGAAAATAATGAACCGAAATACACGGATCTCGTGATGAAGGATAAAAATAATGCGCCTCTGATCAAAATGTATGAGCTTGGACACCGGGAGTTTGCTTATCAATGGGACATTCGTTACGAGAACGCAATGGTTTCACCTAAACTGGCTCAGATTCGTGATTCGATTACGCCTTTTATTAAACCTAAGTATCCAGTTGCCTTGTCCTTCAAGCAGCAGGAGCGTGATGTTCTTAACTCCAAATTTACAGAGATTACGACGTATAAAGACGAGATGATGAACAAGTTCATTATTGGCTCGGAGCCGATCAGCAAGTTTGACGATTATGTCAAACAGATTGATAAAATGGGCATAGATGCAGTCTTGAAAGTCCAACAAGCCTCTTATGACCGATACCTGAAACGATAAAAGCAGAAAGCGGTGACGATCAGATGATGGTTGAGCATAACGTTCATTCCGTTCCTAATCCAGTGCTTCCAGGGGATCATCCAGATCCCTCGGTAGTTCGGGTGGGTGAAGATTATTATGTTGTTACCTCTACCTTTCAATATTTTCCCGGCGTCATGGTGCACCATTCCCGTGATCTGATACATTGGCGCCCCATTGGGCACGTCATTACTCGACACAGCCAAATTGACTTGACCGGGGTACCGGATTCTCATGGCGTATTCGCTCCCGATATATCGTATGCTGACGGGATGTTTTGGGTGGTCGTTCCTTTTTTTCACGGACAGCCGCGTTGCACAAACCTGCTGTTCACAGCAGAACGCCCGGAAGGGCCTTATTCCGAAGGCGTGGTACTGAATCATCACTTTATAGACCCATCCATATTTCACGACGATGACGGTCGTCGTTACCTCGCCTTTGGCGGAGGTTGGCTGCAGGAGCTTCATCCCGATGGATCCAAGCTTATTGGAGATGCCAAGCAGGTGTGGCCGGGGACTGGAGGCAACAACCCTGAAGGTCCGCATATCGTCAAGCGCCATGGCTATTACTATCTGATGCTGGCCGAGGGAGGGACGCGCTTTGGACACATGGAAACATTGGCCCGCAGCCGTTCGATTTGGGGACCCTATGAGCCATGCCCACACAATCCAGTGCTAACACAGACGGATCCTAGCAAGCCTCTACAGAAGGCAGGCCACGGTAAGCTGGTGGAGGATACGAAAGGGAACTGGTGGATGCTGCACCTTGGAGGGCGTCCGTTGACTCCAAATGGCAGTACGCCTTTAGGGCGTGAGACTTTCCTTGAATCAGTTCGTTGGACAGACGATGGCTGGTTTGAGGTAGGAGACGGGGGAAGCCCGCAGGAGCGGGTGCATGTGCTGCTCGAAAGTGGGCAGGAACCCATCTTGGTTGAGGCCGAAACAGACCGTTTCGACGAACCAGAGTTGTCTCCTGTTTGGGAGTGGGTGCGTCACCCCTTGGAAGGAAGCTATACGTTAACGGGAAACGGGCTTGAGCTGGAATGCGCACCTTACCCGTTATATGTCCCCGGGTCGACCCTTATCCTAACTCGCCGATGGGAGCATTTCTGTTTTGAGGCGCACACACAGCTTTCTTTTGTACCCCAGTCGTTGGGCGACGAAGCAGGGCTGGTCCTGTACCGCGACATGGATGCCATGCTGCTTGTTAGTGTCCGTTATGGAATCGGCCAAACCGCAGGACAAAAGTTTGATGCCGCCCGATTGCACGAGAAGCAGGAGGATGATGGACTCTATGTACAGATTGACCGCTCGGAGAAATGCCATCGACATATGCTGTATCGGGAGAAGCTTGATATGGAACCGGGAGCGGACTTATGGCTGAGAACCCAGCTTGATGCAGAGAGTCAGCAGTTCACTTTCGCCATATCGGTTGAAGGGGTAGAGTATAGGGAGCTGGAATTGTTCGTCTCAGCGGAATTTCTGTATCCGGAGCATTTTGCCAATTTCAATTGTTTCACGGCTCCCCGTGTAGGCATCTTTGCTCGTGGTGTATTGTATCAGCAGCATGGTAAGGCGTTGTTTAAACAATTTACGTATCGCGGAAATTCGTAGTGTAATCGGTTTGTAATTCGTCCAACAGGAAAGAACTACTACCTTTCTTGTAGAGAGGCGGCGAATAGAAATGGCGTTGCGCCACTACTGATGTGCTACAACGAAATCAAGATGTTTTCGTATATTTTTCTACGATAGCATAATTAACTAACGACGATAACGCCAAAGCCGGACATGATCGAAGTCTTAGCGTATATTTTCGTTAAAATGTTGGCACGATCCCTGAATTAATTTATCCAGTTGTGGTTCAACAAGAGGAGGGAACAGTTTAATTTTATTTTCAAAATAAGTGAGAAAATATTCAAATTAATCGAGAAATTAGTTCTTTTGATAGCTCGATATACAGGATGAGCGCTTCCCCCCATAGATCCATACCATGCGCCATGCTATAATCCGAGTAATTATTACCTTTTTTCCCAATGATGCACATAACTCCGATTAATCAATTTATCTTTAGGGAAATTGGAAGCGTTTTTATAAGAGGGGGGAAGCGACATTGATAATAGGTGTTAGATAATGGGATTGCGGGGTGTAGTTACTATTTGAAGGAGGGATTTTATTATGATGAAAAAAGTCTTAAGTAGTTTGGTGATGGGAAGTCTATTGGTGACTTCATCTTATATTGTTGCAGGTAGTAAAGTAGAGGCAGCCGTGATTGCTTCAATACCTAATACGATTAAGGTTGAAAAGAGCTATGATACTAGCTTTTTATCCGTTCCTGGCTATGCTTCTTTAGGAGTAAATGATAGAAGTAGTTATGTGGGAACATCCTATTATCGTACAATTAGTAATGGAAGAGAGTTTTTACAGGCAATTCTGGATGCGAGTAAAGGTACTGTTAAAGTAATTGAAGTTACGGATAATATTAACTTAGGATGGACTGAATTAGCTCTAGATTCAACTGAAAAATCAAAGTATAGTTTCATTACAAATTATCCGAAACCATCGAACGGATTCACGAATCCACTGTTAATCGCTTCCGGAGTAACTAAATTAAGCATTTCAAACGTAGATGGGTTAACCATCTTCTCAACATCAGGCAAGACCATTAAGCATGCGGAAATAAAACTGCAGGGTTCATCTAACGATATTGTCATAAGAAATCTCAAATTTGATGAAATGTGGCAATGGGACGACTCGGGAAAGCATAAAGAGGTAGGTTGGTCATTTATCAAGGTGAATGGCGCTAACAATGTATGGATAGACCACTGTAAGTTTTCTATAGCGGCAGATGGAATGATTGACATGGAAAACGGTGCATCCAATGTAACATTTTCTTGGAATGAATTCGGATTAGAAGCAACTGAAGATCCAGATAAGGGCAGTTCTATTTATAAGTCAATCGAATATATGGAGCAAAAATATGCAGCAGGTGCATTGGACCCATCAACCAGCGTTTACTATAAAATGCGTAACGAAGGCGCTACCAAAAATCAGATTATGGCTTATGCAGCATATCACTCTAAAGTTCATTTGGTAGGCTCCGGCGATAAGGATTATACGAACTATGTTAGTCCTACCGGAGTTGAGGTCAAAGATGGAAATCAAAGACTTAGATTGACGATGGCGTACAATCGTTATACGAATGTTGGACAACGTTTGCCAATGATTCGTCAAGGAGCTGGCCATGTATTTAATAATTATTTTGATAATTCGACGCATCAGAATGTAATGGATAGTGTATACGCTATCTCAAAATATGGCGGAGATACATTATCACGTGGAGTGAATGCAAGAAATGGTGCTTCGATAGCAGCAGATACAAATGTTTATAATGCTTTTAATGAACCGCTGATAGGTGCAGAACGTCAAGGTGACGATACTGGAAATATGAGTGCACCTTTTAATGAGTTATTTAAAGATGCGATCAACCATAGTTTAATTGTAAATTCAAAAGTAATAAATAGCAGCGGATCTTATATAGGAAGCAGCTGGGACAATAATGGTGATAATTTGTTTACCAAGGGAATCACTTGGTATGACAAATCAACAATCGGGAAATGGGCTTGGTCTTCACATATCGTCGGGGTAGAAAATATGAGTAAAACGAACCCGCCCAGCACACCGTTTACTTTCACCTATGATTACAATGAGCAATTGCCTTATGCATATAAAACCGTTCCGCTAAACAGTGTTGTACCAACAGTAGTAAAATACGCAGGAATATCAAAAAAAGTTGAATTCAGTGCTGCTTACTGGTTAAAAACAAACTATATGGATGCATATTCGAATGCATATTCGACTATTGAAGCAGAAAGTTACAACAAGAACCACTGAACCCAAAAAATTTTATACAAGAAGTTGCGAATCCAGCGGGAGGAGGAGGGCGCCGGCGGTGACTACCCCTAGCTGGAGCCATATTACCGCATGCGTTCTTATTTAAAAGCGTCAAAAGACATACGGTATGCAGGCTTGAATTCATAAGAAGACTGACCAATTAAATCTGTGTGAAAATTGTGTGCTCGATGATGAAATTATGAAGAAGATTTCTTTATTATAATTGCTAGTAGCTATAAGCATATTTGTGTTTTATCAATATCATTGTCAAAGCAAATGAATATGTAGAAAAATAGTCAATGGCTATTCAGCTAACGCAGAAGTACGACAAGTTCTGCCATAAGCACCAAACAGTGTGAAAAGCAGAAGATTACAAGGTGTAATCTTAACTTTACAACCGAGGATGGGAATGACGGAACCATGTATCCCGAAACCATCTCGCCAATACTCCTGCGCGCGTCATGACTAACAGGTCATGTGGTGTGAAGTACAGGTAGATTCGGCAGAACGAAGGCTAGAGCCATTCTGAGAAAAAAAAGGTATGCCAACGGATATGTCGCGCGGCTGAAAAACTGAATATGGTGAGAATGCTCGCAAAGAAGCGAACTGACGAACTTCCGAATGTACAGGTCTACAGTTAGAGCATGCGGAAACGTATGTACCATCAGACGATGGTGTGAGTGGCGTAAAGTAAAACTTTCTGCTATGAAATACGCGATGCCGAACTATGGCGGCATGGATCTCACAGGCTTAGAGGAAGCACCTAAGTTCAGCACGGATAGCTAGGTTATAAGGGACTTGGAAAACAAGGGACGTTGCAGTAAGGGCTGTTACCCGAAACGGTTGCAATAAGGCACTTGCCGAAATGAATTTATCCTTGTGAGGGCAGGGGTACGACCGATGAAGCCTCTGTAATCGAGGAGGAGGAACAGCCCCAAGTCTAATTGAAAAGAACGATCATTTTCCATACGTGAATTGCACCGATCAGGTAGGAACGTGGGAACATCACTTCGTCAAGGAGGGGTGCCACAGTGCAAGCTTTACGAAATTGGGAGTATTACGGCATGACGGAATCATTTACGGAGTTGTATGCAAGAGCGGCAAACAAAGAAACCTTTTCACACCTCTACGAGATCGTCACATCTAGAGAAAATATCTTGCTGGCTTACCGCACAATGAAATCCAATAAAGGATCAAAGACACCAGGAACAGATGGGTTAACCATTAAAGACATCGAACAACGACCCGAACACGAATTAGTGAGTGAAATCCAAAGCAGACTAGAAAACTACCGTCCCAAGAAAGTCAGACGGAAACTTATCGAAAAAGACAACGGCAAATGGAGACCGCTTGGCATCCCTTGCATCCTCGATCGCATCATTCAACAGTGCTTCAAGCAAGTCTTTGAGCCCATAGCTGAAGCCCAATTTTACAACTATAGCTATGGTTTCAGACCCCTTCGATCGACACACCATGCCATGGCAAGAGTTCAATTTCTCATCAATCAGGCGTCGATGCATTTTGTAGTCGACATTGACATATTGGGGTTTTTCGACAACGTCAACCATACTTTGCTCGGGAAGCAACTTTGGAATATGGGTATTCAGGATAGACAGGTTTTAGTGTGCATCTCTAAAATGCTAAAAGCTGAAATCGAGGGGGAAGGAATACCTTCAAAAGGCGTGCCTCAGGGAGGCTTGCTGTCTGCCGGTATTGCCCCCATTCATAACGGTCAAGAGGCGACTGCATATATCAGGTCGCTGTTGCAGGATGATCCGAAAGTATCTATGGAAATCCGAGGTGAACGTGACCGGAACAAGCATTTACATGCGGCTGTGTACTTGGAGGACGGAGCTTTTTTGAATGCGAAGCTTGTGGAAGAGGGCTATGCGGAGATAAGCCTAGATCTTCAAAATGACGGATTAAAGAATCAATTCGCCCTGCTGCAGAACGCAGCGTCGCAGAATAACGTGGGCAATTGGGCAAAGCACGAGACGTCCCTTCCACCTTCCATACGCAAAATGCACATCACTACCACCAACGTGGTGGTGGTGACTGATGAAGGGACTTTATGGACATGGGGGCAATTTTACGAGAGGCCGACCCGGATTCTGGAGGATGTTGTGGAGGCAAAAGTGGATAGCGATGCCGGCATTGCTCTAAAGAAGGATGGCACCGTATGGGTCTGGGGCTTTAACAATGCCGCCTTATGGGGTACCGGTGAACAAAAATATGAAACGACCGTCATCCCCAGGCAAGTAGAGGGACTCCGAGACATTGCATCTGTGGAGATGGCTCATTCCGGCGTTTTCGCGGTTGGCCGAGACGGACGCGTATTCGCGTGGGGATCAAACTACAATGGCAAATTAGGACAAGCGTACAAGTTGAACGAGATCATCTACAAAAAGCCTTATCAGACCTCATGGGCGGATGTCCGCTCCGCCAGCCCTGGCTTTGACTTTACGGTGGTACTCAAGAAGGACGGCACGGTCTGGCAGACTCAGCCGACAAGTTCCGAATTGAAGCACCTCGGCACTCTCAACGACATTGTTGCCGTTTCGAACAATAATAATTTTGCAGTGGCTCTCCAAAGCGATGGCACCGTCTGGACATGGGGCGTCAAAAGCGTATTTGGTATAGGAAATGCCGATAATCCCGAACCATTGCGTGTGGAAGGTCTAGCGAATATCTTACAGGTCGATGTCGGTCATGATCATGCTCTAGCAGTAGACCGGGATGGAAATCTGTTTGCGTGGGGTAGTAACGAGTACGGGCAGCTTGGAAGCTTGGAGATCGGGTATAGCTCAACTAAGCCATTCAAGGTGCCGCATCTTGGATCAGTTAAGGCTGTGGAAGCTGGCAACCGTCAATCCTTGATACTTAAGCAGGAAGGAACGCTCTGGGGAGTCGGCGCGAACGCGCATTATATTTTGAGCACAGATACCCTGAGAGATCGATATGAGAGCAATGTACTCTATCAAAAACAACTAACGCAGATCAAGTTGAACCTTCCGGCGTCCTGATTAAGGGACGGTGTTTTTAACTAATGCGAGTCAGATTCTAGTAAAGCTAAAATTATTAGATGAACTGGGAGGGTATTTCTATGAAATTAGACGAGTTATGGATGCTGTATGAAGCTGATAAACGAACATTGGGGTTCAGTCCACATACATTAAAAGCTTAAAGCTTACTATCTTCAGTTAAGATGTTGATCCGCGAAATAGGTAATCTCGAAATAGAGGAGATATCTTTAAATCTGCTAAAAGACTATTTGGCCAAACAAACAAAGCGATGCGAATGAGGTGGATAAACGGAATCTGGCCTTACAGATTAAACGGACAGGATAGCTTAATCTTATTTATAAAAAAAGGTTTTTTCTGGAAACCGGTGAATATATTTAGCAGGATGTCTTCATCATGGATAATCGTGAAGAGAGGAGAGGGTATTTTGCAGAAGAAGATAGCGGTTGAGTTAGTTGAAGTGGCGCCTTTCAAGGCCTTGGCAGTACGGACGGGGATGACACCTGACAAGAGCGGCACGCGGGTGGCGTGGAGTACGCTTACAGCGCAGGTCCCCATTAGGGATGAGAGACTCACTGATGTGCCCTCAGCGTATGTGCTCATTCCGCAGGAGCAATGGAGCAAGCAAGTCGATACGCTCTGGGTCGGACTGGCGGTTCGCGAGTTCGGAGATGTACAGGATAGCATTGAGACTCTGGAGGTAAGTGGAGGGCTCTGTGCGAGCGCCCGCGTGTACGGGAATGAGGCACACATGTGGCTTGTATATGATGCGATGTTTGCGTGGCTAGAGCAGTCGCCCGATTATGAGCTCGATCGGCGTGAAGGAGTACTCGGGATGGAGACGGTTCCGCTTGAACCGTTGAACGCTCTCACAATCCCCTATACGGAAATCGAAACATTCGACTTTACGATGCTATACCCGGTGCGCAAAAAGTCGGGGCTTTAATGCACAATTCAAAGAAGCCACTCCATGTCATTGGAGTGGCTTTATACTAAGGGGAGACAATAGTTAAATCTCATTAAGGCGCCTTGTGGCAGTCTTTTTTCAACGGGAGGTTAGCTCAATAAGAACCCGACGCAACTTCAGGATTTCCTTAGGCTGCATAGGACCGCTAGGGAACTATGCAGTGGAGGAGTTCGGCTCGAACCATGGTTTTTGATGTGACTAATGATAGCGGGAAATCAAAAAAGAACCTGGGTAGCTTTATCAGGTTCTTTTATATTGCATATAAACAGACACGATGATATAATCAAATTACGACTTTGACAATTTACATGGGCATAATTATTGTATCCTACACTTTAATAATACCATGCCGGTAAACTCTTGTCAAATGTTTTTTCTCAATTTAATGGTTAGGAGAGATATTGAATGAGTTCTTTGGTTCTCGGTTTTCAGGAAATGGAAAAAACGCAGCTTTTGCTCGTTGGCGGAAAAGGGTTAAATTTAGGGGAATTATCAAAAATTGAAGGAATACAAGTACCAGAAGGATTTTGTGTTACTACAGTGGGATATCAAAAAGCCATCGAACAAAACGAAACGTATCCTGCTTTGTTGGATCGACTAACAATACTAAAAGTAGAAGATCGAGCTCAAATTGGTGAAATCAGCAAGAAGATTCGACAAATCATTATGGAAGTAGAAATTCCTTCCGATGTTGTGAAAGCAGTTACTCACTATCTCTCCCAGTTTGGTGATGAACATGCTTATGCAGTGCGTTCTAGTGCGACTGCTGAAGATTTACCACATGCCTCTTTTGCTGGTCAACAAGACACCTATTTAAATATCATCGGCAAAGAAGCAATCTTGCAGCATATCAGCAAATGTTGGGCTTCCCTATTTACGGATCGCGCGGTAATCTATCGTATGCAAAATGAATTTGACCACAGTCAAGTTTATTTATCCGTTATCATTCAAAGGATGGTTTTCCCACAGGCTTCAGGGATTTTATTTACCGCTGATCCAATTACTTCCAACCGAAAGTTGCTATCAATCGATGCCAGTTTTGGACTTGGAGAAGCGCTGGTCTCTGGCTTGGTATCTGCCGATAGTTATAAAGTACAGGATGGGGAAATCGTCAATAAGAGGATTGCAACCAAAAAATTGGCTATCTATGGACGAAAAGAAGGCGGAACTGAGACAAAGCAGATCGATCCTGATCAGCAAAAGACTCAAACACTTACTGAACAACAAATTTTACAACTGGCACGCATCGGAAGACAGATCGAAGCATATTTTGGTTACCCACAAGATATCGAATGGTGTTTGGTTGATGATACATTTTATATTGTCCAGAGTCGGCCAATCACGACCTTATTCCCCATCCCTGAAGCGAATGATCAAGAAAATCACGTCTATATATCTGTTGGTCATCAACAAATGATGACCGATCCTATGAAACCACTGGGATTGTCTTTTTACCTGTTAACGACTCGTGCACCCATGCGTAGAGCTGGCGGAAGGTTGTTTGTTGATGTTACACATATGCTTGCTTCACCTGTCAGCAGACAAATGATCATAGATGCCTCGGGAAAATCCGATCCGCTCATAAAAGACGCACTCATGACCATCGTAGAGCGAGAAGATTTTATAAAATCGTCACCAGATGATGGTAAAAAAATACCTAGTTCCATTAAAAGCAATGAAGATATATCGTCTTCGGATTTTCAAGCACAAATCGAAAACGATCCGACAATCGCTTCTGATTTGATTAAGAGTAGTCAAACATCGATAGAAGAGTTAAAACAAAATATCCAAACGAAATCAGGATCAAATTTATTGGATTTTATTTTAGAAGATATCCAGCAATTAAAAAAGATTTTATTTGACCCACAAAGTTCGGCTGTGTTTATGACTGCTATGAATGCTTCATCATGGATCAATGAAAAAATGAACGAGTGGTTAGGTGAAAAAAACGTAGCAGATACCCTTTCTCAATCTGTACCAAATAATATTACTTCGGAAATGGGATTGGCGCTATTGGATGTCGCAGATGTGATTCGTCCTTATCCAGAAGTCATTGATTTTTTACAGCATATAAAAGATGATAACTTTTTGGATGAACTGATTAAGTTTGATGGTGGACAGGAAACTCAAGACGCTATCTATGCGTATCTCAATAAATACGGCATGCGATGTGCCGGAGAAATCGATATGACTAAAACTCGTTGGAGTGAAAAACCAATTACACTTGTCCCGATGATTCTGGGTAACATCAAAAACTTTGAGCCTAATGCTGGCAATCGGAAATTTGAGCAAGGGCGACAGGAAGCTTTGAGAAAAGAACAAGAGTTATTAGATCGATTGAAACAATTACCGGATGGTAATCGAAAAGCCAACGAGACAAAACGAGTGATCAGCCTAATCCGGAATTTCATCGGTTATCGGGAATATCCAAAATACGGCATGATTAATCGCTACTTCGTATATAAGCAAGCTTTACTGAAAGAAGCCGAACAACTCGTACAAGCCAACGTTATTCATGAAAAAGAAGATATATACTACCTTACTTTTGAAGAACTTCACGAAGTCGTACGCACAAACAAACTGGATTATCAAATCATCAGCAAACGAAAAGATGATTACAAATTTTTTGATAAACTAACTCCCCCACGTGTAATCACGTCTGATGGTGAAATCATTGCGGGTAAGTACAAACGAGAAAATCTTCCGGCGGAAGCCATTGTAGGTCTGCCTGTTTCTTCCGGAGTAATAGAGGGACGAGCACGTGTCATCTTAAACATGGAAGATGCTGATCTAGAAGATGGAGATATATTAGTCACCTCCTTTACTGACCCTGGCTGGACACCATTGTTTGTATCCATTAAAGGACTAGTCACCGAAGTTGGTGGACTGATGACCCATGGAGCAGTTATCGCACGTGAATATGGCTTACCAGCAGTTGTCGGAGTAGAAAATGCTACCAAACTGATAAAAGATGGGCAACGAATTCGCGTGCATGGAACAGAAGGGTATATCGAAATATTGTAATGGCTGAATACGTCAAGTAAGAGCCTCTGTTATAATGGACGGCATTAAATGCAACCTGTCATGGATAAAAGGGCGGTTACCCTGTTCGTCCTTTTATCTACCCATCTTAGTTAGGTAATTGGCAGTAAATTTATTGCAGTAATGGAAACGATAGCACAATAATAACACAGGCTGCCGAGATACTGAGATACTGGGCAGCCTGTTCAAGTAACGGGCATAAAAGTTTCGAGTTTGACGGTGCAAAGGAGCATTAACAATGAAGATTTGGGAATAAAAAGCGATAATAAATTCGGTGATTTTCAGCTTGTAAATTTCGAAAAAAAGGCGGTGTTTTTTTAAAGGCATTATGCGAGCGGGAATGAGATAAAGTTCTTGTCATCCGACAACTGTCGGGTGACAAAAACATTATCTCATTAATGGCCGCGGAATTCGCGGCTTTTCTGTTTTATGGGATAAAGTTCTTGTCAAAACCAAATGACAAGAACTTTATCCCATTCCCGATTCTGACAAGAACTTTATCTCATTCCCGACGGATGACAATAAAGGAGGTTAGGTCGGTTAAAATATAGCTGAAATCTGGACTTACTTTTAACGGGCAGGTTAGTTATAACTCAAATCGCATGGTAAAATGTGGATTAAGGAGGGGGTTTATGGGTTCGCGGTTGATGCATTTAATAATTGGTGAGATGGTCGCTTCTAGCCTTGCTGTAAGAAACAAGAGAGATTTTTTAATTGGTTCAATTGCGCCTGATGCTGCTTTCTCGTTTGAAAGGAAAGTTATTACACATTATTTCGAAGGAGATGTAGACAAAAGAACTAGGCAAGTAAATTATGAAAGATACATTGCTACATACTTATCTGATATAAAGGATGACTACTCGTTAGGATATTTGACTCATTTAATTTCCGATAACGTGTGGATGGAGTATATCTATTACCCATATGAATTGAAGCAGAAGCAAGACTTAGACCCGACCTTTTTATCAAGATGGCATTCAGATTTTAGAAAAATGAATACAAAATTACTTTGCCATTATGATATGGGATACCTAAAAGATTGGTTGGAGATTGATGCTCTCCCGAGAGAAATAGATTATGTAACTCAAGACGACTTACAAAAATTTATTGAAGAGATGTACGGAGATTTTGAAATTATAGAAAAAAATAAGGATTGCGAACTTGAAGTATATAATTTTGATGACATTATCGAATACATAAACTTATCGAAATCTATGGCTATTGCTGTCATTGAAGAAATTACTTCTGATTCCACACACGATTAAGCTAACGAGGAACGATAGTGAAGGAGCTTGCATAGCTGCAGCTCCTTTCTTTGTTCATTCAAGTAACGGGCAGTAGATTTAAGGAAATTTTATACAAATACTAAACTAACAATATATAATAAGAGAAAAATGGAGGACAAAATATGGCACTAAATTTTGAAACAACTCGTTTATTACTTAGGTTTTTTGAGTTATCTGATGCAAGAATGGTTCAACAACTAGCAGGCAACGAAGAAGTAGCACGCACAACTCTAGCAATTCCTCATCCTTACCCAGATGGTGCAGCGGAAGAATGGATTGAAAATGTTCGTCAATCCTCAGAAAAAGGGGATAGTTATGCTTTTGCGATGATAAAAAAGGAAGATGGATCATTGATTGGCAATATGAGTATGGGAGTATCTCGAAAGCATAAACGTGCTGAACTTGCTTACTGGGTAGGTCAACCATTTTGGGGGCAAGGATTTGCAACAGAAGCTGCTCGTAGGATCATTCAATTTGGATTTGAAGATTTAGACTTAAATCGCATTTTTACCGCTGCAATGACAAAAAATCCTGGGTCATATAAGATAATGAGAAAAATCGGTATGAAAGAAGAAGGCACTTTCCCTCAGCATGTATTGAAGTGGGGAATCTACGAAGATTTAGTGTTTTACGGAATGGTCAAATCAGATTATTTAAAAGAAGGCTTGTTAAGCTAACGAGGAACAATAGTGCAATGACGACATGGCTGCCGATAACAAGATTATCGAATAAATGTATACTCGAAATTATACAAATAAGGGGATCTGCTCATGCAAGGGTATAACGTTCTTATGATATATAGTAAAGATATGGATCGGCTGCTAATGTGCAAACGATTAAAGAACCCCTATAAAGGTTTAAGTAATCTGGTTGGCGGAAAATCGAGAGTGGAGAAACGGGGATTGAAGCTGCTTACAGAGAACTATTTGAAGAAACCAGCATTTCAAGAGAGGATGTAACTTTGCATCATGTAATGGATTTTAAATACTATTTGCATCATTGCTATGTTGAAGTTTATGTCGGCAAATTGAAGAGTAACGTCATGGTCTCAGGGGATGAAAATGAATTATATTGGTCTGATTTGAATCAAGATTATTTCGACATGACCCTATTTGCAGGTGAAGGAAATATAGGGCATATGATTGAACAAGTGAAGATGAGCAAAAGTATACTTCTAACTGATTAAACGCTTCCGCTCAACTAAGCGGAGAACGTTAGTTGAGTGAGACCTATAAATACATAGTTGTAACTACTACTTCACAACTTATTTGTATTTTAGCCTTTTTGTACCAAGCAACCACTTCAGAAATATATTTGTATTTTATTTTCACAATGAAACCAGCAATCCCTTGAGCTTGCTGGTTTCATTCACTTCAAAACTTATTGTCCTCCAACTTTCCGAGGGACGGGCAAAAATGTGCAAATATGATAATATGTATTTTAGATGTGGAATCGCTTACTATTACTAATGTATTGAAAAGAGGTAGTCACTTTGAAATTAGTTGGTGAAATCAATGAAATATACCGATATCCTATAAAGTCGTTTGCAGGAGAGAGTTTGGAAACTTGCGAAATTGATACGTATGGATTATATGGCGACCGTTATTGTGCCTTTTATGATGAAACAAAAGAAGGATGGGAAAGCTTTTTTACCGCTAGAGATATTCCAAACATGCTTACATATAAGACAAAACTTGTCGACGAGGTAGTAAGTATAACATCACCTGATGGACAAACCTTTAGCTGGAATGAAGATTTATTAGATGAAATCCAAAGATACTCCAAAAGAAAAATGTCAATGATGAGCTACAAAGCACCAAACCCTGAAAATCCTGAACTTATGTCTGTCGATATGGCTAGTGTCCTGATTATCACAGACGCTACATTACGAAAACTTGAAGCGATATGGGGAAAGAGATTAGATAAACGTCGTCTTAGAGCAAACTTAATTGTTTCATTAGACGAAAATGCATTTAATGAAAGCGATTGGATAGGTAGGCGATTATCAGTGGGTAGTGCAGAATTACAAATTGATATTTATTGTGAGCGTTGTTCAATGATTACAATCGACCCTGATACTCTTGAACGTGATACTTCTCTGTTAATGAAAGTAAATGAGGAGATGAATTTAAACGCAGGCGTCTATGCTTCAGTTAAGAGGACGGGACAAATTCAAGTCGGTGACAAGGTATATTTAGTTGATTAACTTAAAAACTAAATAAATGCTTATTGTGCTACCGCAGAACGATAGTTGAACATTCAATAAGACCAAGGCTGCCGGCATGATCGGCAGCCTTTCGTTCACCTAACGGGCAGTTTAGTTGAAAAGATTCAATGCTTCTAATAATAATTGACTCAAGAACATACGTTTGATATTGTGGATAATAGTTCCACAACACTTTTGGACCTGTTAGTGTTATATGTGAAGAGTGCAAAGGGATTTCGCATGTGGAGAAAAATTATATAAGGAGCCATGATTATATGGACTTGGAAGAACAAAGGACTTGGGGCGAAAACCATAAGGCATTAAATGAAATCATATTAAAGCCCCAAGAACATTATCAAGCGGTTCAGTTATTTCATTCTCTTCATGCCTGGATACATTCTTCAGCGGTTGAACAAACGGATAAACCAACATTGGAAGATGCAATTTTAAGCAACTTGGATGAAAACACCTTTAGAAAATATCCAGTAAATCTCCCTAATACAAAAAATTCGATTGCATGGCACCTATGGCACATAACTCGAATCGAGGATATGACTATGAATATTTTGGTGCTTAATGACCAACAAGTTCTTTATTCTGAAAATTGGTTTGAAAAAATCAATACAAATTTCACTCACTCTGGTAATGAAATGAGCGAAGAGGACATTGCAGAGCTCAGTTCAAGGATAAATCTCGAGTCATTAATAGCCTATAGAACAGCCGTTGGCAAGCAAACGCGAAAAATCGTGTCCACGATGACACCCGGACAGTTAAAAGAGAAGGTTGAAAAAACCAGAATCAAACGATTGTTTGATGAAAATGCAGTTACTGCAAGTGCTAATTGGTTGGCTGAATACTGGGGCAAAAAGAGTATAGCCGGTCTAATGCTTATGCCTGCAACAAGACACATTTTCTTACACTTGAAAAAGTGCATTCATATAAAAGAAAGATTAGATAAACGAACCAATGTAACAAAAAATTGAACTAACGCAGAAACAAGAGCTCAATAAACTACACCATGAGGCAGCGCGGATTTCGATAGGCAGCCTAGTTAACTTTAAGAGGGGACATGTCTAGTGAAGATAGGAATTGTTGGTGACTATAATCCAGAATTTCCATCGCAGATCGCTACAAATAATGCACTTATTCATTCATCTAAGAAATTAGGAGTCTCTATCGAGCAAAAGTGGATTCCTACAACTACTATTTCTGAACAAATTGATACCATTAAAGAAACATATCAAGGTTTTTGGATAGCTCCCGGTTTCCCTTATTCTATTGATGGGGTATTAAGTATTATTAAATTTTCTCGCGAAAACAATGTGCCTTTGTTAGGAACTTGCGGTGGGTTTCAATACATCATTATGGAGTATGCAAGAAACAAATTGATGTTGAAGGAAGCAGGACACGAAGAACGAGATCCTCACTCAGCTCAATTAGTTATTAGTAAACTTACTTGTTCATTATTTGGTCAAACAGGCGAAATTATAATAAAGAAACCTTCGAGAGTGTTTGAAATTTATCAAGAAACAAATGTAATTGAGCAGTTTAGGTGTAATTATGGACTTAGTCCAGAATACGAAGCTCAAATTCATGAAGCTGGATTTAAAATAGTTGGAACAGATTCCATGGGAAACCCAAGAATAATTGAATTACCAGAACACAATTTCTTCATCGGTACGTTATTTGTTCCACAATTAAAATCAACCTCGGAAACCCCACACTGCATCGTTGATTCCTTCATTGGTTCTGTAATTAATCAGGTTCAGAATAACCCTGAATTAAAGAAGAAAGGATCTGCCCATTGAACTAACGAGGAACTATAGCTCAATAACCAGCATGAGGAGGCAGCCGATTGAAACCGGCTGCCTCCTCCCCGCTAACGGGCACCCGAATTTGCGTTTATAGATTTAATGGAACATAGCTAATGTATAACATAAATGTAATTAGAAGGGTTTAAGGTGAGAATTTGGAGGAATTAATGAAGAGACTACTAATATATTTTCTTGTTTTTATGGTTATTTTTTCATTATGGACACTTATATCGCAAAGAGAAGCGAGACAAAAAGCTCTAGCTCACACAGGGGCAGGGTATTTTGAGGTAAAGAATACAAAGATTGTTTTAGATGAAAAAGGTGTATATTGGAAGGTTGCTGTAAGAGATAATTCAATAAAAGAAAAGCCATCAGAATATACTGCGAATGTAAGCTATATTACTAGTGAATTTAAATAGCTATGGCAGTTGCCACTACGCTAAACATTCCTGTTAGGGCTAAGAAATAGCCTTTGTCAAAAAAGGAGCGCCTCGGTATGATGGGTTTGTCGACGGGTTTGTAACCCAATACCATCAAGGAGGCGCTCTCACTATGAAGTTTAAACAAACAGACGGACAAAATCAACGTATTGAACGAATTACCACTTCTCATCTTGTTGTGGGCATCGACATTGCAAAGGAAACTCATGTCGCACAAGCGACTAATTTTCGTGGCATCGTACTTTCAAATCGTCATCTCACATTCTCAAATACAATTGAAGGCTTCGAAAAATTAATACGGTGGATCGATGGACTGAAACAGAAACACCGTTTACAGGGACTCATCATTGGCATGGAGCCGACTGGACATTACGGGTCAAACCTGGCTAATTGGCTTGCCGACAAGCATATACGTTGTCATGGTGAATCCGGCCACCACCAAAAGAAACAAGGAGAATCGCGACAATAGTCCATCTAAGAATGATCCGAAGGATGCGCTTGTCATTGCCGACGTAGTCAGCCGAGGATTTTACTATGAATACTCTCGACAAGCTGCAGTCTTTCAAAGGTTGCGAACAATGATGAGTGATCGGGAGTATTGGGTGACAAATAGTGTACGGCTGCAGAACCGAATCATCCGCTGGATAGATATTCGCTTCCCTGAGTATTTTTCTGTGTTTAAAGATTGGACCTGCAAACGCTCCTTGGCTACGCTTAAGGAATTCCCATTTCCGCAAGATATAGAGTCTCTGTCAGTATCTGAGGTGATCACCGCTTGGAGAGCGCATATGCAGCGAGCCGGTGGTTCCACTGGCATGCAGAAAGCTGCACAACTTATCTCTCTAGCTAAGCGAAGTGTAGGCGACAAGACTGCTTCCAATGAAGCGAATCAGGATTTACACCGACTATTGCAAGAGTTCGAAAGGATTGTTGAAATACTAGATGAAATTGAACAAGATATCCAAAAATTGCTCTGTGAAATTCCTATGGCCGATCAGCTTCGATCTATCAAAGGCCTAGGCTCAATCTGTACGGCAGCTATTCTTTCAGGTGCTGGTGACCTTAGACAGTATGCGCATGGGCGTCAATTATTGCGTAAAGCAGGCTTGAACCTAGCCGAAAGCACGTCGGGAAAACGTAAAGGACAGATCGTGCTTTCTAAAAGAGGCGATGCCACGCTGCGAAAATATCTATACCTGGCCACGATCCAGCTCGTAGGGAATAATCCTGTGTTCCGACAGTTGCATGAGAATAATGTTCAAATCAAGCATATGAAGAAGCAACAGTCTGTATTTAAACTGCTTGGAAAACTGGCACGAATCATCATTAGTATTGTTCAAAAAGGAGAAACTTTTTCTCCTGAGATAGCTGCCCCAACGTTTACGCAAGCTGCTTAAAACGAACTTAAAGATCACATAGATTGACTCATTCGCAGGATTTCAAAAAAGAAAGCACGGAGAACCGAGCTACTGCCCGGCAAGGGCTTCAGACCCGTCCGCTAAACGCTATCGGTCTCCACGCCTTGGTCAGGTGTAACGAAGGAATGTGAGGGCATAGACCCGTTGAGCCATGGGATGGTGAACACCAAGGAGAAAGTGGAGTATGCGTGCAGAAGAATAGACTTGGAGAAATGTTCCACACGTTTCTTCTGTTCCCGCATATCCAAACATGGAACGACGGTGTTTAATAAGCTTACTTTCTGGACGACAGCTGTTATACATGGCGATGAAATCCTGCGAATGAGTGAGTAAATGTGAGATAAACCCTTAAAACCGAGGGACGGGCAGTTATCTTCAATTACTTATGTTAAAATATGGTCATAAGTGGTCAAATCATCGAACGCAGTATAATGGTTATTAAGAAAATCAATGATCTTTATAATATTTCGATTGGATGCTCAGATAAAGATGAGATAGAACTATGGAAATGTTGAATTTGAATGGCGATGTATTAAAAATTTGCTAGTCATGATTAAGTTATCGGATACTATAGTTTTCTTGCCTTGATTACAAAAGTTACAGGAAGCATCTTTGCTTTTTTTTGCAAAATCGCTGTTATCGTCCCGCGATTGCATAATTTCATCATCAGATTGCTCAATCATTTGCTCAATGACAAATCCCGCTTTTGCCAACGCATTCACATAGGTTGATAGTTTACGGTCCGATAATGTTAGCGTACTTTCGTCAAGAGATACCGAATACCAAGATTCATCGAAATAACATTTTTTAAAAACAAGCATATTATTTTCTGCAACAACACATTTGTGTATAGGGTGAGACCAACTGAAAATAAATACGCCGTCTTTTTTTAGGTAAGATGTAATCCGGCAAAAAGTACCCTCAAGGTCGGTTGTCCAGCCTATGGCATAAATCGAATAAACAAAGTCAAAATATTCCTCTGGTATGCCACATTTTTCTTCCATGGGAGAACAGATTAATTTCGCTGAAAGACCGCACGCCGTCAAATATTACCGTGTCTTTTCGATTTGGTTTTCTGATATATCCATACCCCATAGTTCAGATGCTTTGCGTTCCCCCTGATATTGCAAAGATTGACCACTTCCACAGCCTATCTCCAGCATCTTTTTTCCTGAAACATCGCCAAAAAGTTGGCATTTTTCTTCTGAGACAAATGCTCCATAAAAAGGAAGTGCGGTTGCTCCTAAAACATCATTTCCTTTTGTATCCCAAAATAAGCTGTTTGTTTTATGAATAACTTTCTTATCCATGTCGACGGAGATGGCGACGCCAACCTCGCCAGCGCCTATAATGTTTGTTCTATAAACAGAATTATTGTCCATGCAGACACCCTCCCCAAAGATATAAATAATATGAGCCTAAACGTATATCCCGACTTGCGCGTTATCCCAATAACACATATCGAACACGAACACTCTGCGGTATTAACCATAGAATAAACTACCATTTTTCTATGAACAAATCCACCTAAAATCATCCATCCAGCGTCCATTTGAGAAATACTACTCGAAAAAACAGTAAGGATGTATATAAGAAGGAACTAGATGGAGAAGTTGAAGATTTGATTGTTGAACTTAACTTCAAATCAGGGGTAAAGGTGAATTCACCAGGCTCATTGCGCTAACGAGAAACGATAGCGTAAAAGCAAACCATCATCCGCAAAAATTTCTGTAAAGAAAAAAACCATTAAACTCTAAAAAAAGAGTAGATGGTTTTTCTTTTTATGTATGTGCATTTGTTGGAAGGTAAACACCCTCGCCATATTTCCTGTCTACCATATACTGTTGATAGAAAGAAAAAGGAGGTGCAAGCAATGTCAAATCAATTTCTTGATTTACGAATCTCTGAAGCTAGTAATAGTAGCACAAGTGTTTCTCCAGTCCCTATCACACCTGCTCTTTTTGGAGATATTGGTCTTCAAACGGCAGCTGCTGTTGGAACATCGAATCAAAACAGTGTACGAGTAGCTTTGTGGGGAACAGTTGGAGTAAGTGCTTCTAGTGCAGGCTCTATTACAATCACTGTTGAAAGAAACAGTGGCAACACACCTGGTTCAGGCACCTTGATATACTAGTTACTGAATTAGCTGCTGATGCACTAAATCGCATTGTTACATTCCATGCAGATGACTTCCCTCCTTCAGTTGTAGTAACTGATCAAATTCGCTATACCATGTTTGTGGGTGCATCTGTAGCAGGAATTACACTCGATGGACCTATCAGCTTCGGTGGAATCGCATCAGCAGGTACTACAGATGATGTACCACCCGGGCCTCCCGAACCTGAAGGTTTCATTTATGTAGCCAACTTCAATAATAACGATGTTTCTGTGATTGAAGGAGCAACGAATACGGTGATTGCTACTATTCCTGTTGGGGGTAATCAAGCGGGAGTAGACGTAAATTCATTAACGGACCGAATCTATGTAGCAAATAGGGCCAGTGATGATGTTTCTGTAATTGATGGAGTAACCAATTCGGTGATTGCTGTCGTTCCAGTCGGAGATGAATCAGGGGACGCAGGGGTCAATAGTGCTACGAATGCCATTTATACAGCAATTTTAATTCAATGGAATTAACTGAAGACGTTACCGTGATAAGCGGATTGACCAATACGGTGGTTGCTACAATAACCATCCCCGGACTCAATTTATCAACGGGGATAAGCGCAAATCCATTAACTAACCGTATTTATGTATCCAATTTCACCAGTAATACGGTTTCAGTAATTGATGGTGCAACCAATACCGTGATTGCTACCGTTCCTGTTGGAACTACTCCGGGTGCAGTGGGGGTTAATCCTTCTACGAATGCGATTTACGTACCAAATCGGGATATGGATAATGTTTCCGTCATTAGTGGATTAACGAATACCGTGATTGCTACGATTCCAGTCGGGAATAATCCAAATGGCGTAGGCGTCAATCCAATAACCAATCGTATTTATGTAACCAATCAGGATGATAATACTGTTTCCGTGATTGACGGAGTAACCAATACGGTTATCGCTACCGTTCCGGTGGGAGCTCGTCCATTCGCCATTGGAGTAAATCCGTAGAATGCCTTGGGCATCAGGTAACGAGGTAGGGAGCCTTGGTCATGATCTTAAATAGGCGGTGATTTATATGATAGAAGTTCGAACAACAAAAGATTTATTGGAACAGTTGTCAAACATGAGTAAAGAGAATTCTATATGCCAAGTCTTTATTCCGGGAAAAGGAAAATTTACGATTGTACTTCAACAGGAAGACTATCGTTCTACTGTACCAGTTATTCATTCAAATCCGTATTTAAAACAAATGGTCAGTGACAGTATGGAAGCAGAGAAAGAGGGGCGCGCCAAGTTAGCATCTGAATTAGTGAGGAATCCTTTTCTCTAAAGTCAAATACCCTCCATAAAGATGGTAAAGCCTCTCACTAATTTATCTTAACCGTTCCGCTCAAATTTGAATTTTGATAGAAGCCCTGTATCAAGCAATCTATCCGAAAAAATGAAAAGAAAGTGGCCCAGTAGGACACTTTCTATATGGACTTGCTTTTTACACTTTTATATCCGTTGATACTGCTAATTCTACCCATTCAGAAACCTGTTTGCTTATTAAAGCCACTTTGGTATGGAATACTTCTTGTGCATCGGTTCCCAAGCAATTCATAGGCAGTGTGGACATGATTCAGAGTGTAATTCCTTAATTCGAAATATTTTCAGGTGGCGGTTCATTTCTTGAATCGTTCACCTACCCATGAAACAAATGGCGGATTACAATTCTAGAGGCTTATTAAGAAGGAGTATAAGATAAACTGGCGCTAAATGAGAGTTGGGTGATATCAGCTGCTGAGGGATCAGTTTCAGCAAGCGTCCTTACACGAATACCAATACGATCACCCGCAGCAACTACTAATGAACCCCCAACATTTATATTCGTTGCGGTTCGGAAACCGGATGGGTTTCCAGGTATAATGACCGTATTCGGAAATCCGAATCTAACCGAACTAGTCAGCGGAGTTGTCACGTAAGGTGAAGAACTATGATCAATCCCATTATTAGGAACTGACGGTGCGAGGAATACTGTAAAATCATATTGAAGACCGAGCGTATTAATAGAAGTCACAGAAGCAACCAATAAATCTGCACTTATTTGTAAATTTTGAACGGTACCCGCAAAGGGAATTGGGAAAGCAAAACCACCTGCTTCCGGTGGCATCGTTGATTCTCCAGTAGCGCCAATAACTTCAACCGTGTGACTACCAAAACCCATTAAAATTGGAGCAGCTGATACTACTGTAGCACCACTTATGATGATACCCGTTGAAAATGGAATTAATCCTCCTCCTGGTGGTCCTGCCGGACCAGTAGCTCCAATTGGACCAGGTATACCTTGAGGTCCTGTTGCTCCTGCTGGCCCTGCTGGCCCTGCTGGCCCTGCCAGTCCGGCTGCGCCAATTGCTCCTGCAATTCCTGCCAGTCCAGCTGGTCCGATTGCTCCTGCAATTCCCGCAAGACCAGCTGGTCCAATTGCTCCTGCAATTCCCGCAAGACCAGCTGGTCCAAGTGCTCCTGCAATACCTGCAAGACCAGCTGGTCCAAGTGCTCCTGCAAGACCAGCTGGTCCAGCTTCGCCAATTGCTCCTACAAGTCCTGCAAGACCAGCTGGTCCTAATGCTCCTGCAGTTCCAGTGGGTCCAGCTGCTGCTATTGCTCCTCCAAGTTCTTGAAGCAACTGCGGTCCTTCTAGTCCTGGAGGTCCTTGGGGCCCTCTAGGTCCTTCTGGTCCTGGAGGTCCTGGTGGACAATTACATCTTCCCATAGTCTCATCTCCCTATTATCAAATGTAATTTATCATATTAAAAACAAAAAAAGATAAACACACCAAATACCTATCAACTGAAATTTAGGCTAATAGAGTAATACATTCGCTGATTTTCTACTCATCTATGTTCTTGTCCCATAGCAATATGTCTATTCTGGCATTAGATAATAAAAGAGATCGATGGCTAGGGAGAGATGAGAGTGGTGAATCGTCCATTAATAGGTATTATGGTAACTAAAAGGAACAGTAGAAAAAGAATTTTGGAGCTTTATCAACGTTATCACAATTTAAACCTGAAACTATACGCCTTTACATCGGCAGATATACTTTGGAAGGAACAACGTATTATTGGACTTAGCCTGAAAAAAGGCGTATGGAAACAAAGTTCGTTTCCTTTTCCTCATGTCGTCTATAACCGCTGTTTTAACAAAAAATCAGTAACCATTCAACGACTAGAGAAGGAGATTGGTAGAAACAAATGTTTCAACAATATCAATTTTTTTAATAAATGGGATCTCTATAACCTATTAAAACAGTCAAATCTTAAACCCTATGTACCAGATACATTTATCTATAATGAAGTGAATGTATCAGAACTATTAGAGAAATATAAACTAGTATATATTAAGCCTTCTTACGGATCTAAGGGGGAGTCTGTGTATCGGGTCGAACTAAAGGATAATGGAGATAGTCACATCTCTTTGAACAGCTTGGCTCCAAGATATATTTGCAGAAAAAATGAAGGCATTCAGGAAAAATTGGATGTACTCAGACTAAAGAAATACATGGTTCAGCAGGGGATTCGTATGAGTCAACTTGATCATCAGTATTTTGATATCCGGGTACTTGTCCAAAAAGGTATTCTTGGAGAATGGACGGTTTCAACCATTACATGTAGAGTGGCTTATGAACATTACTTTAACACGAGTATGTGTGAAACCATTTATGATGTTGTTGAAATTCTTCCGCGGTTAGTTTCGCCGGAAAAAATCAATGAAATCCTCCGATCTCTGAATGAGATAAGTATAAAGGCCGCACAAGAAGCAGAAAGTCATATGGGTTCATTGGGAGAATTGAGTGTCGATTTTGTATTAGACGAACAAAGAAAGTTATGGATTATTGAACTTAACGGAAAACCCCAAAAAGATATATACGAAAACCTTAAGTGTTATAAACGCAAAATTTATAGTAGACCGATGGAATATGCTTATTATCTCTCTAAATTTGAGAGATAATAAGTTTTTTTCGAAATATGTATGTTTCGCTCATGATTCTGCAAAACCACACGTTTTTAATTTTCCACCAGAACCGACTCACATAGGCATTTCTTTTCGAATATACCTATTGTGAGTTTTGATTTCTGTTGACCGCTCTAACGGGGAACAATAGCACAATCACCAATTGCCTTTTTAGAAAGGGAACATAATGGACTTTTTAGGACGTGACTGGACTGAATTAGCTGTTGCGTGGCAAATTCAAATTATTCAAAGAAAAGATGAAGAAATACTTAAAGACATCGACGAAAAATTAAATGGAGCAATCAGTCTTAACGGAGTCCTAGATAATAATGTGATTGATGATGCTAGAAAATTTTTTGGCTCCTTTACAAAAAATGAAACGTTTAAGGTACCACTCTTTAAGGGATTGTTAGCCATTGAAGATCCTCATACATTCATTAAGTGCTTTAGATTGTTACTTCCTCATATGTGGGTCTAAGAATCCCAGTCCATTGAACTAACGCAGAACGATAGCTTAATCATCATCAGGAATAGGCTGCCGAGCAAATTGATCGGCAGCCTTCTCAGTTAAACATTCCTGTTAGGGCTAAGAAATAGCCTTTGTCAAAAAAGGAGCGCCTCGGTATGATGGGTTTGTCGACGGGTTTGTAACCCAATACCATCAAGGAGGCGCTCTCACTATGAAGTTTAAACAAACAGACGGACAAAATCAACGTATTGAACGAATTACCACTTCTCATCTTGTTGTGGGCATCGACATTGCAAAGGAAACTCATGTCGCACAAGCGACTAATTTTCGTGGCATCGTACTTTCAAATCGTCATCTCACATTCTCAAATACAATTGAAGGCTTCGAAAAATTAATACGGTGGATCGATGGACTGAAACAGAAACACCGTTTACAGGGACTCATCATTGGCATGGAGCCGACTGGACATTACGGGTCAAACCTGGCTAATTGGCTTGCCGACAAGGGCATATACGTTGTCATGGTGAATCCGGCCACCACCAAAAGAAACAAGGAGAATCGCGACAATAGTCCTTCTAAGAATGATCCGAAGGATGCGCTTGTCATTGCCGACGTGGTCAGCCGTGATTTTACTATGAATACTCTCGACAAGCTGCAGTCTTTCAAAGGTTGCGAACAATGATGAGTGATCGGGAATATTGGGTGACAAATAGTGTACGCCTGCAGAACCGAATCATCCGCTGGATAGACATTCGCTTCCCTGAGTATTTTTCTGTGTTTAAAGATTGGACCTGCAAACGTTCCTTGGCTACGCTTAAGGAATTCCCATTTCCGCAGGATATAGAGTCTCTATCCGTATTTGAGGTGATCACCGCTTGGCGAGCGCATATGCAGCGAGCCGGTGGTTCCACTGGCATGCAGAAAGCTGCGCAGCTTATCTCTCTAGCTAAGCGAAGTGTAGGCGACAAGACTGCTTCCAATGAAGCGAATCAGGATTTACACCGACTATTGCAAGAGTTCGAAAGGATTGTTGAAATACTAGATGAAATTGAAAAAGATATCCAAAATTTGCTCAGTGAAATTCCTATGGCCGATCAGCTTCGAACTATCAAAGGCCTAGGCTCAATCTGTACGGCAGCTATTCTTTCAGGTGCTGGTGACCTTAGACAGTATGCGCATGGGCGTCAATTATTGCGTAAAGCAGGCTTGAACCTAGCCGAAAGCACGTCGGGAAAACGTAAAGGACAGATCGTGCTTTCTAAAAGAGGCGATGCCACGCTGCGAAAATATCTATACCTGGCCACGATCCAGCTCGTAGGGAATAATCCTGTGTTCCGACAGTTG
This sequence comes from Paenibacillus sp. V4I9, assembly GCF_030817295.1. Lineage (NCBI taxonomy): Bacteria > Bacillati > Bacillota > Bacilli > Caryophanales > Paenibacillaceae > Paenibacillus > Paenibacillus sp. V4I9. Next base: position 3,385,881 of record NZ_JAUSZE010000001.1, on the reverse strand, counting down.
CATGAGAATAATGTTCAAATCAAGCATATGAAGAAGCAACAGTCTGTATTTAAACTGCTTGGAAAACTGGCACGAATCATCATTAGTATTGTTCAAAAAGGAGAAACTTTTTCTCCTGAGATAGCTGCCCCAACGTTAACACAAGCTGCTTAAACGAACTAAATGATCACATAGATTGACTCATTCGCAGGATTTCAAAAAGAAAGCATGGAGAACCGAGCTACTGCCCGGCAAGGGCTTCAGACCCGTCCGCTAAACGCTATCGGTCTCCACGCCTTGGTCAGGTGTAACGAAGGAATGTAAGGGCATAGACCCGTTGAGCTATGGGATGGTAAACACCAAGGAAATTGTGGAGTATGCGTGCAGAAGAATAGCACTTGGAGAAATGTACCACACGTTTCTTCTGTTCCCGTATATCCAAAAATGGAACGACGGTGTCTAACAAGCTTACTTTCTAGAGTACAGCTGTTATACAAGGCGACGAAATCCTGCGAATGAGTGAGTAAATGTGAGATAAACCTTTAAAACCGAGGGACGGGCAGTAGAGTGGAATATAAAGACTGGAATTCTGTAAAATTATGGAACTTTCGTGAGTGTTGAACGTCTAAATAATATTAGTAACTTACAGGAATGTGGTTCAATGGAAAATAATAACGAAACCTAGCCTGAAAGTAAGTAAACAAAACGGCAACCAACGATATTGACAAACGGTTTCGCAAGTATCTGAAAAATGTTAGGGGGGTGATGATTAATATGGGGAATATCGAGCAACTCATTATGAATATCATCATGTTTCTTTTTTCCAAGCATAGGCGTTTAGTGTTTACTGCATTCAATCAATCGAAATATTATGATGCGGTAAATAAATTAAAAAGTCATGGCATTTCCTATCGCAGCCGAATAACAAGTCATGACACGGGTACAGTGGGTTCAGGCAGAAATGATAACAGCCAATACGACATCTATGTCAAAAAGGATGAGGTATATCTCGCGGAGAAGGCTATAAATAGCTAGCGGTTTAATAATAAAAAATGCTGTTGTACGGCAGCATTTCGTTGAGCTAATGGGAAACGATAGTTAAACGAAACAAGGAGCCGCGGAAGCTGCTCCTTTTGTCATTAAGCTATTGGGCAGTAGAGCGTGGAAATTAGACCCATAAAAAAAGCCCATGTTATGGTAGTATTGAATTAGGCTCTTTAAATGGCGAGTATATCCGAGGTGTGCAAAATGGACAATTGGGTTTCTTTATCAAGTGAACTATATCGGCTAGTATGGGATAAATTTTATGAACATTTCAATTTTAAACCTAGTATTCATAGTAGTGATTGGCCTTCCTTTAGTTTACCATCTCCTTACATTACTTATAAAATAACTAGTTACATGGACGATGACATAGACGATTTAGAGAGAAAGTGTGTTGCATGCCTTAAAGCAGTGACTGAACCAGACGAATATCTGTATGCCTTAGACTGGCAACACGAATCGTTTCAATATAATCCTCATTTGGGTCCACCGAGTACTATTTCCTTTTATCCAGATGGTGATTATTATCTCTTTATAAATAAACAAGCGGACTCTAAACATTAAACCAACAGATCAATATTGAACAAATAACACAGAATGGCTGCCGCCAATAAATCCGGCAGCCTATTCAGCTAAAGGGCAGGTTAAGAAACCCAAGAGTCACAGTTCGTGGTAATATCTCTTGATGGAACGTACAACTCTCACAGTGTAGTTGACCACGATGAAACGTATATAAAAATATAGGTCTTGTTTTCAAGGAGGTAAAACATGGATTACATTTCACTGAAAGAAGCGATGTTAAAGGTGAAACGGTGGCCTAAAGATACCATAGCGGCGGGTCGTCGTCATACCGTTGGGCTTAAATCTGACGGCACGGTGACGGCTGTGGGTGATAATAAATATGGCCAATGTGATGTAAGCGGCTGGTGCGATATTGTGGCGGTCGCGGCTGGTAATGTTCATATGGCGACGAACACGGGTAATGCTCATACAATCGGTCTTAAATCTGACAGTACTGTGGCGGCTTTGGGTTGGAATAAGTATGACCAATGCTATGTAAACGACTGGCGCGATATTGTAGCGGTTGCGGCGGGTTGGCGTCGTACCATTGGGCTTAAATCGGATGGCACGGTGGTAGCAGTGGGCCGAAATAATGAAGGTGAATGCAATGTAAGCGGCTGGCATGATATTGTGGAGGTCGCGGCGGGTGACTGGCATACCATCGGTCTTAAATTGGACGGCACGGTGACGGCTGTGGGTAATAATCGATATCGCCAATGCAATGTAAGCGGCTGGTGCGATATTGTGGAGGTCGCGGCGGGTTATCTTCATACAATCGGTCTTAAATCGGACGGTACGGTGACGGCTGTAGGTTTGAATAAACATGACCAATGCGATGTAAGCGGCTGGCGCGGTATTGTGGCGATAGCGGCGGGTAGTAATCATACCATCGGCCTTAAATCGGACGGTACTGTGGCGGCTGTGGGTTGGAATGAGCATGGCCAATGCAATGTAAGTGGCTGGCGCGATATTGTGGCGGTTGCGGCGGGTTGCGCTCATACTCTCGGCCTTAAATCGGACGGCACGGTGGTTGCTGTGGGTGATAATGAATATGGCCAATGCGATGTAAGCGGTTGGCGTGGCATCCAACTGCCCGGCAATTAGTTTTCAATATTAATAATAAAATACACAGCGCAACTTAGGAGATGAGAGCTCAATAAACAACACCACGAAGCTGCCGCAGATCGATCGGTGGCTTCGTTGCGTTAACGGCGAACAATAGCAAAACGACTACAAAGAAAAGGCAACCGTGATAGGCTGCCTTTTCTCAACTACCATGAAAATTAAAAATCTGGCAGTCGATGAAAAAGAACAGCACTAAAGAAGACGCGGCTCATTCATTTTTTAAAAATATGCAACGCCTAGGATATTGGTATTCTCGTAGATCAGGAGACTTCTGAAATTGTAACGTTGTAGCCTAAGGTTTCGAGTCTTCGAACTGAGTTCCGTACAATAGCTCCAAGTTTTTGCTTATCAAAATAATCTTCACCTAAGTCTACATACATCTCTTTTCTTGTCAGCAGATAATAAGCGATTCTTAGCATGGCGTGGGCTACAACAATGGCTGCTCTTTTCCTACCTTTTCGTGCTAATGTTCGCCTATACATAGCACCAAGATAGTTTTTGGAAGCACCTACGGAATGCGCAGCTTCTGTTAATGCAGATTTTAAATATTTGTTTCCTTTCTTTCCCTTTGAAGACTTCCGTTTGCCCGCGCTCTCATTATGTCCAGGTACGAGTGCTGCCCAAGAACAGAAGTGAGCCGCACTTGGAAATTGGTTTTTAATATTTGTTCCTATTTCAGCTAAGATTTGTTCAGCCATTCGAGTGGCAATTCCAGGTATAGAATCTAATCGCTCTATGTCTTCCTGATCTGGGATGACTCTCTGGGCAACCTCTTGATCTAACATCTCAATTTGTTCAGTCAGAAAGTCAATATGGCTTAAAATGGTTTTAATCATCAAGCGTTGGTGAGGATTGACGTAGCCTCGAAGAGCAAGTTCGAGTTCTTCTTTTTTCTTTTTCATAGTGCGTCGAGCGAAGCTTGCTAATTTCTCAGGATCTTCTTCACCGTCTGCGATGGCGTGAAGCATGTCTTTAGACGAGACCCCCATAATATCTGAAACCACAGATCCCAGTTTGATATTTGCTCCCTCTAGCACTTTTTGAATCCGATTATGTTGTCGGGCTCGTTCTTCAATGATGCTTCGGCGATAGCGAACTAGTTCTCTTAATTCTCGTTGAATTCGGTTTGGAATGAAACTAGCTTTCAGAAGTCCATGACGAAGAAGTTGGGCGATCCATTCAGCATCTTTGACATCTGTTTTACGTCCTGGGAGAGCTTTCATATGCTGAGCATCCACGACAAGAAACTCAATATCTTCAGCTTCTAATAGGTTAACAATTGGTTTCCAGAAAACGCCTGTACTCTCCATCGCTACGTGGGTACACCCATGCTTTTTAAGTTTGAATCTCCTTTCCTTCAGGTGTCATCGTACATGCGGTAATGGAATCCTTATGTACATCCATACCACATGCTCGCTCAATGATAATATCCATTGAAATAATCCTTTCTACGGCTCTGAATATTGGGGCTGGTGCAAAAACCAAAATAGGATTAATCTACCATGCGTGCTTCCCGAAAGGGAGCGACATTCTGTGATGCACCGTGGTCGTTGGAGTCAGACTAACGGATGGGCTCTAACGCACCATAGTTGATCGACCTTCCTCACCCAGCCGTAGTAGAAGTATTCACGGATTTTATCCATTTTCATCCTCTGTGGTGCAGCGCTGATATTGCGCTGCATGTATGGCTAACGAGGAACGATAGTGGAATAAAGAGGGAGCAGATAACCACGGCAGCTGCTTCCCTCGTTTCATTGAAGTACGTCTAGGACTTTATTTTCTCATCCATGGCTATCGCTGTTTCAATACTTTTTTTACTGAGTCTGACGGCGGTTTTATGATTGGAAAAGCATGAGGACTAAACACATTCAGTCTAATAAGGACCGCGCTCGGCCGGGCGCTTCCGGAGCGACGTCTGTCGATGGAAATCTGGAAGAAATCGAGGGACCGGTTGCCAACGATGGAGATCCATAAGGACCGAGTGAGCAGCATGCAGCCGCCCCCGAACGAAGAAAAAATCGGAGTCTTCATACGTTCCTATGAGCAAAATCCTATCTGAGCTTAAGGTTAACTGCTAAGAAGATACCGTAAAAATATATCCCATCTTGAAACATTTTCCAAATCACTGCGTCTACATCATTGTAAGAAATGATAAAAACAAAAGGATGTGTAAGAGTGAACTGGAAAAATATTTATATAACGGTGTCGTTACTCTGCCTGTTGCAGCCGTTTTCAGCTACATCAGGCGTGCAAGCTGCAAGCAATACGGTAAAAGTAAGGATTCCTGATTTCCCGGTTCAGATAAATGGACAGATCATCGATAATCAGCAAAGCAAATATCCGTTCCTGTTATATAAAGATATTACTTACATGCCGCTGACTTGGGATAATACGCAAGAACTCGGCATTCAGATTGCATTTGATTCCGAGAATGGCCTGATGATAGGGCAGGGAGGCGGGTCTCATAGCGGCGGATGGTACGGCTTGAAGCTGACGAAGTTTGAGCAGGATCTATCCGCATCTAACTCCTTGTCCCGCAGTTATACCGCATCGATGCCTGGCTTTCCGATTATCATTACGGATAATTACATCGACAATTGGGATGAGACCTTTCCGCTGTTGGAGTTTCAAGACGTTACTTACATGCCGCTGACCTGGACTTATGTTCATGAATGGTTGAAACTGGACATTCTCTGGGATTCTGTCAATGGCTTGAACATTATTGGCAATCAGGAGCAGATATTGGATCGCATCTATTATGATGATAAGGATTATCTATACTTCTACCCTAACCTGGTAACAAATAAATCGCTGGGAAGCATCAAGGTGAAGAAGACCTTGGAGGAGAAGCCCGTATGGATGACCTGGGAGGAGACGGAGCAGCATAACTCCGCGATCAAAAAGTTGCTAGATCAGTATGCTGGTCAATCCGCCCGGCTCGATAAAAAGGAAGACGGGCTTTATTACCAAGGCATGAAGCTGCTGACCAAGGAGGAGATTACCGTTGACTCCAACGCGGCGGGGAATCCGACGCTCAGTAGTTTATCGGCTACACTTTACAAGCTTACGGAACAGATGTCGCTACTAGCCGTAAGCAAGGTAATCGGTTTCGGAGCTGGACATAACATGTCGGATGATCACCTTTATCTGATCCGGGACGGCAAGGCCAAGGATATCGAGTCCTTTCAGCAGATTCCGGACAGAGTCATTCCGAATGCCGACGGCAGCTTCTGGATAATTAGTAACGGAAAAGCAGTCATGCGCGGACGTATTTCTGGAGGTACACGTAAGCTGGCACTGCTTGACGCTCAAGGTAACATTCGCCTAGCTAATGATGTGTTGAACGAGTCTGATATCATTGTTCAAGGCCTGAACAATCCGGGCTTGAGGCAGCTTACGGATAAGGATGGGCGTCTGATGATTCTGCGATTCGGTTCTACAGTCGATTTTCAAGTACAAGATACGCTTGGCTTTTATCTGTTGGATACCAGCTTTCAAGTGGAGAAGCAGGAGGTTTACAACGAGCTTGCAAAAGATGCCAAGGAGCAGTACCGATTGACCGAGATATATATGGGAATCGACCGGGACCTCTACCTACGGAGCCGGATCGACAATACGATGATCAACTACACAAAGAATATAAGAGGCATGTGGTACGATCATGAGATGTTAGAAACCGAATAGTAAGACCTCTTCCCAGTCGGATGGGGGCGTTATTGATGAAAGAAAATATTAGATCCAACAAGGCTCTTTGCGTAAAACGCATAACGAATAAGATCAAAAGTATGGCAAAGAAGCCATGAATATTATTATTAAGTGAGCTTTTGTCCCCCGAAACACATCATATATGGGTGGATGTGAATGATTTTAATCGACGTGCATGCATTTTTATGAATCAGTTGGTTTTATTTATGAAGGAAGACTCTGGGATAGTTTCTTCAAGGGCAATGGATATGAACTCCTTGTATTAATGTCTGTCCTTAGACCTTAGTATAAGGGGTAAGTTATTGAGCTAACGGAAAAGTATGACAAGTTCTGCTATAAGCGACTAACTTCGTGAAAAGCAGGAGATTACAATGAGTAATCTTAACTTTACAACCGAGGATGGGAATGACGGAACCATGTATCCCGAAACCATTCCGCCAATACTCCTGCGCGCGTCATGACTAACAGGTCATGTGGTGTGAAGTACAGGTAGATTCGGCAGAACGAAGGCTGAAGCCATTCGAATAGAAAAGGTATGTGGGCGGATATGCCGCGTGGCTGAAAAACTGGATATGGTGAGAATGTTCAAACAGACTGAACTGACGAACTTCCGAATGTACAGGTCTAAAGTTAGAACATATGGAAACATATGTACCATCAAACGATGGGGTGGGCGGCGTAAAGTAAAAATTTTTTCTATGAAATACGCTATGCCGAACAATGGCGGCATTGGTCTCGCAGGCTTAGAGGAAGCACCTAAGTCCAGAAAGAATAGCTAGGATGTAAGGGACTTGGAAAGCAAGGGACGTTGCAACAAGGGCTGTTACCCGAAACGGTTGTTATAACAGATAAACCCTTAAAACCGAGGGACGGTCAGTATAGTTTAGTTATAAACGTACTTTCCAAAAAAGTGTGTGGTAAACTGTTCGAAGCACGACACTTGAGGGGGATGAAAGAAAAACTATGGAAGACTCTGTAGTTATACAAGCAGAACGAATTGCAGGCGATTTTCATCTGGAACAAGTAAAAACTTCATATCAGATCATAGGTAAAGGCATCACAAATCAGGTTTGCGTAGTCGAGACGGAGAGTCGCAAAGTTGTTGTCCGCATGAACAATAAAGATACATATCCAAGCTATATGAAGGAAAAATGGTGTATCGAGCAAGCAGCCGCGATCGGCATTCCAGGACCTGAGGTGTTGTCCATTGGTATAGTTGATGAAACCGCATATATGATTCAAGCTTTTGTTGATGGAGACAACGGGTCAGACAGTACGGTTCTCAAGTCCGATGTTTGGTGGCAGATTGGAAAATACGCCAAACTTATACATTCTATCCCAGTGAAGGGGTATGGGGAAAATCTGATTGATCCCGTCCATGGTGAGTTTCATTCACCTTCTCATGCAGGATCGGACGGCAGTTGGCAAGGGTATGTGCAGTATAATATCAATAGTTTGACGGAGTCTGATCGGTTGATTGAGCTTGGAGTAATCACTCAGATGAAATCGCAGAGAGTAAGAAAACTGTTCGAGAATTTGAAGAAAGAAACGTTCCGCTTCGGTTTAAACCATGGAGATATCTCATTAAAGAATACGATTGTCAATCAGGAAAACCAAGTTATATTGCTGGATTGGGAAAGTGCAGGAGTAAGCGTGGTACCGCATGGAGCTGTTATTCAATTGATGCATTACCAAATACTGGGACTGAAAGAAAGCCCAAATATTGAGGAATTCAAAGCGTTTTTAGACGGGTACGGTATAAGTGAAGAAGACCTTGCTGATATGAGACATTTGCTGCTATTGAGAGCGTTCGATAACCTCAGGTGGGCTATTGATCGAAGTCCGGACCTGATCGAATCCTATGCTGCGTTCGCGAAACAAGTCGTTGACATGATTATGGATTAGCAGAGATTGAGCGATGTTTTTGTATCTCAATCTAACCAAGGGTGAAGAAAATGATTGAACTAACGGAAACGATAGCACAATAATAAAACAGGCTGCCTGCATACTAGCATACTGGTAGCCTGTTCAAGTAACGGGCAGATAGTTCAATAATGTTAAAGGGTTTAGGTTGCTGTATCTCTAACGGGGAACTATAGTTGAGGAGCCTGTTTAGCGGTAGCTCCTCATTTTTATATTGAGGACGGGCAGTATAGCAGAGTTAATCACATCATTCAAATTACATAAAAAGGTAATTGTGGTTGCTCGTCGAATATATCTTTAGGATTTATGTAAAAACAATTGGAGGTATTGCTATGGAAGAAATCAAAATAAAAGGACCCACCATGGTATTACTTGTCAGTAATTTAGAAGATTCAATCGAATATTATAAGAAACTTGGATTCAAGTATGAACTAATTGGTGGACCTGATGTACAACATGTCCATATGAGTAGAGACGCGGTTACTTTCATTTTACATCCTGCGAAGAATAAAAGTGATGTTAAGCCCTTTTCCTCGGTCGAAGGTGGATTATACTTTGACGCTTTTTGTTATACAGATGTAAGACGAATTCTTGAGGAGTTTAAAACAAAAGGAATAGAAATTGTTAAAGGACATGATTTAAATGACTTTTTTAGTGAATTTACGATTAAAGATCCAGATGGATATAGAATTTCATTCGGTGGATAGAATCTGGCAATCAATACCTTCGTTACGCAACGGAAAACTATAGTTGAGGGGCTTGCTTCGCGGCAACTCCTCTTTTGTTTGCGATATCAAAAGATTATAGAGGCAAAGGCTACACCACCCAAGCCGCACAAGGAATTATTAATTATTTGTTTGAGAACACCAATATTGAGGTACTTAACGCTATAGCTATAATACGTAACATACCATCGAACAGAGTAATACAAAAATGTGGTTTCGATTTTCTAAACATGATTGAGATTAAAAACGAGAATTATAATTATTACAAACTTACTGCTGCGTTATTGTCTATTATAATTGAAAGAGCATGACTTTTGGCATAGAGCAATGAAATTTATCATGCTTTATCGATCAAATGTTGTGCTCTTTTTGATGTAAAGACATGACTTTCCACAGGTTTGCATGCGCGCTATTCTTGTTAAAATCCAAGTAATGAAAACAAAAGAAGGATAGGCGTGAAAAAATTTGGCTTAACGGTTCGATTCGTCCTTGTGGTTGTTGTTATTACATTAGTGGTTGGAACTTTGTATGAAGTAAATTGTTTTCTGAACTATTAAGAGACTGGGGTGTACGCTATCCCAATATGTACCGCGGAGGTGTAAGGGAACATGAAGGTAACAAACCGCAAATTATTGGCGCTGTCCATAACTCTGCTTGTCTTTCTTGGTTACTCCTTTTTCAGTTCAAATCACAAAAAAGACATCGTGAAAGCTCAAGATGCGATGACAACAACGAATGAAATTTCGAACACGCCAGACGAAACGGCTATTTTTGCAGGTGGCTGCTTCTGGTTGATGGAAGAGGTATTTGAGAAGCTTGATGGTGTGTTAGGCGTTGAAAGCGGCTATACGGGAGGCCATAAGGAAAATCCTACTTATGAAGAAGTGGGGTCTCAAACTACGGGACATCTCGAATCGGTGGAAGTTCGATATAACCCGAATCAGATTTCGTATGATAAACTACTGCAAATTTTCTGGCGAAACGTTGATCCAACGGATGCAGAGGGACAATTTGCTAATCGCGGCTGCGAATATCAAACCGCCATATTTTATAAAAACAATGAACAAAAGGAGTTGGCTGAGGCGTCTAGAGATGCTTTAGTAGCTTCAGAAAGGTTCAAAAAACCGATTATAACGAAGATTGAATCTGAATCGACGTTTTACAAGGCGGAAGCAGAGCATCAAAACTTTTTCATGAATAACCCGATCAGTTTCAAAATCAATTTGCTCGGCTCCGGCCGCGATGCAAGCTTAGAAAGAATCTGGGGGAGTGACAGAAACGTGAACATTCAAAAAGGTTTTAATAAGGAAGAAAAGCTGAAAACGCTGACCAAACTCCAATATGAGGTCACTCAACATGGGGTGGACGAAGAGCCATTTAACAACGAATACTGGGACAACAACGAGCAAGGCATTTACGTGGATATCGTTTCCGGCGAGCCGCTGTTTAGCTCGAAGGACAAATTTGATGCAGGTGTAGGCTGGCCAAATTTCACAAAACCACTGGAGCCCAACAATCTGATTGTGAAAAATAGCTATGGCTTTGTGTCTGTAGCTCCCGAGGTTAAAAGCAAGAATGCCGATTCCTTTCTTGGCCACAAGTTCAATAACGGTCCCAAACCAACGGGAGTACGATACTGCATTAATTCTGCGGCTTTAAAATTTATACCGAAGCATGAACTTGAAGAAAGAGGCTACGGTGCGTATGTCAAGCTTTTTGATGAACAGTCATGATGAGTTCGGTTTTCATATAAGGTAAGAAAATAATTACAATTACTTCAATCTGGAGGGGTTATACATGAGAGAAGAATTTATGTTCCATTCATTTAACAAACAACAAGACGCATTTATTGACTTAGTTAACAAATCTCCATTAGACAAACGTAAAGTTGTGCCTGCAGGCTTTAAAACTAACCTTCTATGGCATGTCGGGCATGTACTTGTCGTTACTGAGTTCCATGTGTTTGGTCTTGCAGACTTACCTCGAGTTCTTCCGGAAAACTATCAAAACTTGTTTGCACACCGTACCAAAACTTCGGATTGGACAGAAGAACCGCCAACCTGGGAGGTATTAATCGCTCAACTGAAAGAACAACGTTACCTGATACATGAGACGTTGAAAGATAAACTGGAAGTGTCTGTGAAAGAATTAACTGGACAAGTAAGATTTCGACTTATGAAAGTATAGCAGCCAAGCAACCTTCAGTGGGGCGGAATAAGGTAAGTTTTTCAATTTTCGCTTATGATCTCAACACCTTATGGATCTTTGATAATGCTTTAGGTGAATTGTATCGTTCTACAGATGGCGGTGAGAAATGGCAGTTTCTTGGTTCATCTCCATCTTTTTAAGATGTTCAGGAACGGCACGGTCCTATACAGGATGGTGCCGTTTAATTTGTGTAGCCTAAGTGATTTTCAGAGCATAAACTGATATATGCCGAATGCAAGGAGTAGAAACATATGCGACAAGTATATGGATACATTAAAAAAGTCGAGATGATTCCAATCCAATTCCCGCCGCAGCAACAGCCGTTTCAACCAGGATTGGAATGGATGATGGTGCCGCTACCAGTTTCGGAAGACCCCAACTATCGAGGAAGCGGGAAGCTGGCGGGAAAAACAGCTATCGTATCCGGCGGGGACAGTGGTATCGGCAAAGCGGTCTCCATTGCATTTGCCAAGGAGGGGGCAGATCTCGTCATTGTTTACCTAAATGAACATCAGGATGCCGAAAACACGAAACAACGCATTGAACAATTAGGGCGTAAATGCTTGGCGATCGCTGGCGATTTGGGCGATGAAAGTTTTAGCCGGTTTGTAGTAGATAAGACGCTGAACACATACGGGTCAATCGACATTCTCGTAAACAATTGTGCGGAAATGCATATTCAAAAGAGCTTCGAACAGATAAATCCTCAACAGTTGGTACGAACGTTTCAAACGAACATTTTTTCCTTCTTTTACTTATCACAAGCCGTCCTGCCTTATTTAAAGCCGGGAAGCTCGATTATTAACACGACATCCAGGGTCGCCTATCTCGGGAAGAGCGATTCGATTGACTATGCTGCTACAAAAGGCGCCATTGTAACATTTATCCGTTCGCTTGCTTTGAATTTGGTTGATCGGGACATTCGCGTGAACGGTGTCGCCCCGGGACCGGTCTGGACACCACTGAATGTATCGGCAGGGTATACGGTTGAGGAAATCATGACATTCGGTTACGAAACTCCGATGAAACGGGCCAGCCAACCGGCGGAGTTGGCCCCTGCTTATGTTTATCTAGCAAGCGACGACTCCAGATATGTAACGGGACAAATGATTCATGTTAACGGTGGTACCATTACGAATAGTTAAAACGTTAAGCATACAGCGGATAATGCTGACAGGACTACTAAGTTTCTATAAAAAATTGGGAATACGATAACAAGCCTGGGGGAAACGGAAACAGGGCTTAACCTATCAATAAGCTACCGCGTGGCAGCTTATTGTGGGGAAAAAAGCGGAACTGTTCCATGGGGTAACACTAAATCCAGAAATCACCATGTCCTGTCAACATGATCCACTGCTCTGGGTAGACAGCATGGCTTTTTTGATCAGAACAATGAGGTGCAAATTGCAGATGAGATTACGACCTGGAGTCCCGATGTATTAGTAGTTGCACTTGGAGCCCCAAAAGCTGAATTTTGGATACATAAGTTTAAAAACCAATTAAATGTTAGGATTGCTATTGGCGTTGGAGGAAGTCTCGATATCATTGCCGGGACAGTAAAAAGAGCACCAGTTAAAGAAGAAGTTAAATGTGAATTGGCTTTATCGATTAATAAATCAACCTTCTAGATGGCGAAGACAATTAATTTTGCCTCGTTTTTGCAATGAAAGCATTGTTCTAGGAATGAAGAGCAACTGTCGCTGTTGCCTGCGTGGGATGAGATGATCGCTCTGTTGAAAGAACAACACGAATATCTGTACAATACGTTCAAAGAGAGACTGGAAGAGCCTGTACCAGAAAACTTCAAGAAAACCGGAAATTTTGGAGAGCTGATGCTCACGGCTGCAGTGCATTTATCCAATCAAAATGGCGTCGTCGCCGCAATGCTGCAATTGCTGCAACAAAAAATAATAAGTAAACCAAAAACAGCTCTCGAAATTTGATTTACTCCATTTACGGTAGAGTAGTTAAACCAGCTATTGGAGTTGGAACAAATTCAGAGCAACTGTCGCCGCATAATTTGCCGCATGCTTGGAAGGTGCGATGGGTACTATATTTAAGGATGCGAATGGCTATGTACTAGCCATGAATATGGGCATCGCTATCAGAGGCCGTATAAACCAGAGTGGCTGAGGAAAGCGTTCGCGGAAGCCCATCTAGTTTGCCATATGCCAAAGCAACCCGTGGCAATATCGAATTAGTAACGAACGCAGTTGGTTTATCAGCGCACAAAAAGTATAAAATAATCCAGTAATAAAAGGAGAGTTTCGGAAATGGTAAAAATGGAAAAGAAATTGTATACGGCTACTGTAAACGTTAAAGGCGGAAGAGATGGCAAAGCTGTTTCCAACGATGGCAATCTTAACTTGGACTTGAGATATCCTAAGGAATTAGGGGGTAACGGAGCTGGAACAAACCCAGAACAACTCTTCGCCGCAGGATTTGCCGCATGCTTTGAAGGTGCGATGGGTACTATTCTTAGAAAAAAGAATATTAAAGCGGAAGGTATAACAATCGTTTCTAATGTTACGCTTGGCAAGGATGCGAGCGACGGCTATGTACTAGCCATGAATATGGACATCACTATAAGTGGCGTAGAAACAAGCGTGGCTGAGGAAATCGTCGCGGAAGCCCATCTGGTTTGCCCATATGCCAAAGCAACCCGTGGCAATATCGAAGTAGTAACTAACGTAGTTGGTTAATCAGCACACAAACCGATGAGAATAGCAACTATAAAGCACTGCCGCACCCATCTGAGTGAGAGTTCATTTCACATGGGTTTTTTTGATATAAAACGAGTTTGTGGCTTTTTCGTTTTATGGGGTAGGGAGTAAAGAATAAGCGGACCGCTTGATTGTGACACAAACCCTATGTAGTTTCTTGTCGTGTGACAAGAACATTATCTCATTCCCGACGGATTGCAGTGACCTTAATGATTAAGCTAAAGGGCAGGTTAGTTCGAATTATGTCTTGTTAAATGGCCATCCAGTGTAATACTTAATTTGCAATGAACATCAGACCGCAACGCTTCATTACTTTGTGGCATTATGGAGTTTCACCGAAGTCGAACCATTTGGTAACACGTTTTACTTTGGTAAAACCTAGGTAGGTATACCGAATCGTGACTTCTTGAAGGGGCTCTTCGTCGTACCGAACGACGACTCCGTAATGGATGGGTGTTTGCTTATTCGAATTCACTTTACTTGCAAGAATGGTTCGAATCTCTTGATCGGATAATTGCGATTGGATAGAAGCGTCATGCAAATCCATAAGTTTAGTCGCAGGGTCTGTCTGATCCCCCAAAAATTGCACAAGGCGGCCGGAATTATAGGTAATGCCAAGTTGAACGCGATTCGGCATCTTCTCGCTATTGACAGTCACGCTTTGAATGTCGATATCCGATTCGCTCCTATTGACAACTTCAATGGTATAAACCTTAAAATTGCCGACTGGGTCCGTATATACGGTCAAACCGTTATCATTCAACGGGTCTGCACGATGATACCAAATGATAACTGCAATCACAACCATGACAGTCAAAGCGCCAATCATAGCTACAAGTCGTGAAATACCCGTAAGTCGTTTCAATGGCAACCCTCCAGCAAAAGTTATCTCATCACCACCATACCATATTTCCCCCTTAGGTTACGATCCTAATGTCGACTGGTTTATTATCGCCAAAGGAATGGCTGCCGATTTCTAAACTCCCATGAAAATTAAAAAGCTCTGGTTCTTAAAAAACGGCAAATTAAAGCAGACCCAGGAAAACACTTTTTAAAAAAAGGCTGAGCCTCTGCTCGATCATAATGGAGTTGGGTGGTAGTAAAGCGACTTTCTTCGAAAAACAAAGGTAAGGCTGGTGCAACCAGTCAAAAAGGATTAATCTCTCATAAGTGCTACCCATATTGGGTGCTACAGTCTGTGATGCACCGTGACGGTTGGAGTCAGACTAACGGTTGGGCTCTAATGGCACCATAGTTTATAGACCTTCTTCTCCAAGCCATAGTAGAAGTATTGACAGATTTTATCCATTTTCATCCTCTGTGGTGCAGCGCTGGTCTTGCGCTGCATGAACGGCTAACGGGCAGATTTGCTCAACAAACTATGCAGGATAGCGAAAAAACTTTGCAACCTTTAAAATGATTACAAACGTCTATTATGTAAGACGTAAAGGAGGTTATCAATTGAAAAAACTTTGTTTATTATTCCTGTTAATAGCATCACTTTTTCTTAATGCTTGTAACAACAAAGTCGAACCTAAGCAATCTCCATTAGCGGAAACTAATAAATCCAGTTCAGCGGAACTTGTAGGTTATATTACCAAGCTTGAAAATCAAAGAGCCTTAGTGGTTAGTCCGATAAGTAAAGAAATAAATCAAACGATAAAAGAGTTCTACGATGCAATATGGGTTTCAAATATGCCCCAAGATGTAGAGGTTGGACAATACGTTAATGTATGGTTTGAAGGTGCTCTGGCTGCTTCTTACCCAGCTGGAGGAAAGGCGTCGAAGGTCAACATTTCCAAAATATATAAACCTAAAAAAGCAACTTTATCTCAAGAGGAAGTAATACGTAAAGCACTTATAAATAAGGATATTTCAAGTGTAAAAATACTTGTTATCAAAAATGTGATTTATGATGAAAAATCAGCGGTTTGGACTATTCGATACAAAAGTGCAATTCTTACGGATGGTTCAATTGAAGAGCATAGTATACAAGTTCCAGATAAATAACATTAAGCTAACGCAGAACTATAGTTGAGCGGAGGGCTCGCTCGCGGTTCCTCTTCTGATCATTGATGCAACGAGCAGAAATCTATAACAAATTATTCTGGATAAAAAAAGAATAATCTGATAGTATAAGGAAAATTTAAGTGGGGTGGTTATTAAGTGAAGAGAAAGATTGGTTGTTTGCATGCCCACTACTCTAATATTGAGTATATTCAAAAAGCTATTGCTTCAAATGATTTGGAGTTAGTACACTTTGTCGACCCAGGCTTAATGAGTAGAATCGCATCAGATGAAACTTTTGATTTAACAAAAGCCCAAAACAAAGTAAATGAGCAGATTGAATGGATAGCCAGTACCAAGGTTGATGCAATTCTAATTACATGTACTAACTACATTGCTCTTCTCGACGATGAACAACTTAAGACATCAATTCCTATCATAAAAATTGACGAGCCGTTTTTCCATTATGTTTGCAGTAAAACAGAGCCACAAGTACTACTATTTACTAATCCAGCAACAGTCGAAGGAACGATGAAAAGGCTTAATGAATTTGCAACTACACATGCTAAACCAATTAATATCGACGTACAAATCATAGAGAATACATTCGAGCTAATAATGCAGGGGAAAAAAGAGCAATATGTAAACGAATTATCTAATTATATTAAGGGTTTGCTTATCTCTAATCAAAACAAGATCGTCTCTGTCGCTCAATTATCTATGGTCGAAACTGCCGAAAAAATTGAGTGTGAAATGGGTGGTGTGAAAATCGGAAATCCATTGAAAACATTAGTAACCCATATTGAATCGAGTTTACAAGGTTTATTCAGCTAACGGAAAAGTATGACAAGTTCTGCTATAAGCGCCTAACAGCGTGAAAAGCAGGAGATTACAATGAGTAATCTTAACTTTACAACCGAGGATGGGAATGACGGAACCATGTATCCCGAAACCATCCCGCCAATACTCCTGCACGCTTCATGACTAACAGGTCATATGGTGTGAAGTACAGGTAGATTCGGCAGAACGAAGGCTGGAGCCATTCTAAAAAAAAAGGTATGCCAACGGATATGCCGCGCGGCTGAAAAACTGGATATGGTGAGAATGTTCAAACAGACTGAACTGACGAACTTCCGAATGTACAGGTCTAAAGTTAGAGCATATGGAAACATATGCACCATCAAACGATGTGGTGAGCGGCGTAGAGTAAGAATTTTTCCTATGAAATACGCTATGCTGAACAATGGCGGCATTGGTCTCACAGGCTTAGAGGAAGCACCTAAGTCCAGAAAGAATAGCTAGGATGTAAGGGACTTGGAAAGCAAGGGACGTTGCAACAAGGGCTGTTACCCAAAACGGTTGTTATAAGGCACATGCCGAAATACATTAATCCTTGTGAGGGCAGGGGCACGACTGGTGAAACTCCTGTAATGGGAGTGGAGGAACAGCCCCAAGTCTAACTGAAAAGAAAGATTGTTTTCCAAGCGTGAATTGCACCGATCAGGTAGGAACGTGGGGACATCAATGGATGCCACAGTGCAAGCTACTAGGATGACTTAACGGTCCATATCCTTGAGTAACGAGGAACTTATGATCTAGTAAAGTCAGTTAGAGGGAACGCGGAGTGCTGGGAAATTGTGCGCCATGTCATTCCTGACCTGGAATTATTCGAATATCGGATCAAAGCTCTTGGAAGTGCTTTGAGAACAACCTCCTTACCTAGACTCGAAAGGGCGAGGGGACAAGAGCATGGAGGGAACGCAGAGAATATTTGAAAGCTGTTTAAGGTATTGCTTTGCTAGTTCTGTACAATATGGTTAAAGCTAAATTGCTTGAACTTCAATCACCAGTGATGGAACAGTACATTCAGGGATACACAGCTTAAATACTCCCTGCCCCAATATACTCAAATACTAGTTTCGTTTGAGGAAATCCAAGATTGCGGGACGTTGAGCAATGAGCTCAATTAAGGTAATGAGTGAAGAACCTAAGTTGTACTAACGTTTCGGATAGGAAGAACATGGGATTCCCTAAGGGAGGCGACTCCTATGGGAACGGAGTTTCCGTAGTACCCAATGTAGGTCTGTAATGGATTCTGCACAGATGGACTGTAATATGTGCCATTGACTCAATTACTGAGTAGGGGAAGGGAGACAGGTAATTATGATATCAATTCTTGGAGGTATGCGAAATGCAGGAAGCCGAAAAAGTTTTGAATATCATCAGCGACAGAGGTAAAAGGAACCTTCCACTTGAAAGAATCTACCGCATGCTTTTTAATCGAGAACTTTATCTAATTGCATACCATAACATCTATTCAAATAATGGTGCGATGACCAAAGGAGTCAACAGTGAGACCGTTGATGGAATGTCACTAAAGAAAATAGATGACATTATATCAAGACTCCAAATGGAAACGTACAAATGGATGCCAGTTAGAAGAGTTTTTATTCCAAAGAAGAACGGAAAAATGCGTCCGCTAGGTATGCCATCATGGTCAGATAAGCTTTTACAAGAAGTTATTCGATTGATTCTCGATGCTTATTATGATCCTCAATTCAGCGACAGGTCGCATGGTTTTCGTAAAAACCGAGGTTGCCAAACCGCACTCGAAACAATTCGAACTAACGGTTGGAAAAGTGTTAAATGGTTTGTAGAAGGGGATATTAGTGACTGTTTCGGGAGCATAGATCATGATATCCTCATTCAGATCATTGGCGGAAAGATTCTAGATAATCGATTCCTTAGATTAATCAACAACCTATTGAAAAGCGGATACATAGAGGAATTTAAACACCATACCACTTTGAGTGGCGCACCGCAGGGGGGCATTCTTAGTCCATTACTATCTAACATCTATATGGATCGCTTAGACCAATTTGTTGAAACTACGCTAATGCCTGAGTTTACAGTTGGTGTTAAACGTACTGAGAACAAAGAGTACGTACGACTGAAAAACCAAATCAGGAAATTTCAAAGACATAAAGATTGGCAAATGGTAAAGCACATAAGGAAACAGTTTCAGGCTATGCCTTCCAAAGATCCGAACGATCCGTACTTTAAGCGACTTTACTACGTACGGTATGCTGACGACTGGTTATTAGGAATTTCAGGAAGTAAGGAAGAAGCGATAATGATAAAAGAGCGAATTCGTGAATTCCTTATTAAAAACTTGAAACTATCCCTTAGCGAGGAGAAAACTTTGATCACCCACGCTAAGACTGAAAAGGCTAGATTCCTTGGATATGACGTACACGTATTGCATTGTGATGCAAAACATGACGATCGTGGACAGCGTAGTATAAACGGCGCTATTGGCTTAAGTATTCCAGATGAAAAGATTAGAAACAAGGCTAAGAATTATATGTCCAATGGGAGAGCAACACACCGCAAAGAACGAACTATTAACGGGGATTTCGACATTATCAGTCAATACCAATCTGAATTCCGCGGTTTCGTTCAATATTACCTCTTGGCGTACAATGCCCATAAACTCGCGAAGTTAAAACGGACGATGGAACTTTCTCTTGCTTACACGTTAGCTAACAAGCATAGAACCACTATTAATAAAGTCTTTGCTAAGTATGGAAAATATCGCAAGACCAAAGATGGTGAATACAAAGTGCTACAGGTTGTTGTTGACCGTGAAGGGAAGAAGCCATTAGAAGCATACTTTGGAGGCATCAGGTTAGGTTACCAGAAAGACATTCGTATTGAAGATGCCCCATTGATTGGCAAAATCTTTGTGAAGAGAAGCCAGTTAGTGCAGCGACTTCTTAATGACACTTGCGAACTTTGCAGTTCGAAAGGAAACATTGAGATACATCATATTCGAAAACTAAAAGACCTAGCCCAAAATGGTAGAAAAGATAAACCAGAATGGATGAAACGTATGATTGCTATGAGTCGGAAAACACTAGCAGTTTGTGGTACATGCCACATTTTAATCCATTCAGGTAAATACCAAGGAAAGAAAATCGCTGATTTATAATTACTGGCGAGCGGAGTGCATAGGAAACTTGCATGCTCCGTTCTGGGAGGGGATGTTGGAAAAGTGCTATCTTCGGGTGGTAACTCGCTGGCTTCCTACTCTACAGTACGCTCCGTGTGGAGCAGGTTGCGCCTTGAAAGCTCAAGAAACACGTGTTGCCTGAGAAGGCAACCAGAATAAAGCCTAACCAGCAGTTCTGCACCGAGTCTTGCGTGGTGCATGGTAACATGTACGACGAAGCGTAGACAGGAAGTGAGTAGGCCGGAATCAAGTGAAGAGGACAATTAGCCCCGAAATACACGAAATCGAAGCAGCCGATCTTATCCTGCTTTGGAGAAGGCAGAAACAACATTTCCGTTAATGGTGAGGAAATGTTGTTGCTTCCGGGGTTCGTACCTACGGCATGCTACCAACGGGTTTCTTGGGAACAAGGGAGGTCCGGCGGTTTCCGTACCAATGTGCGGATAGGGTTGAACAAGCCTACAAAGCGAGGGATACTTGATGACTTGCCGGAAGTCTTACTGACTGATAGTACTCCGAGGTAGGGAGAGCCTACTACATGGGGAAGCGGTCAGCAGAAATGGAATCTTTCTAAGGCAACATGGGCTCCATATAAAGGGAGGACTCAGGCCTTCATACAACGGAAGGGAATACCTAGTCATGACAACGGGATTGGAAAGAATAACAGCAAAAGCACGAGAAAATGCGTCACTTCAATTTACTTCTCTTACTCACCATATTTCTAAAGAACGAATCTGGGACTGCTTACGACACATTCCCAAACGAACAGCACCGGGAGTAGATGGAATTACTCAAGAGGAAGCTATGAAAACCTTTGAGGTCTGGGGAGATGAAATGCTCACAACCATCCATCGAAAGGGCTACCGCCC
Source organism: Paenibacillus sp. V4I9 (assembly GCF_030817295.1). NCBI lineage: Bacteria > Bacillati > Bacillota > Bacilli > Caryophanales > Paenibacillaceae > Paenibacillus > Paenibacillus sp. V4I9. Next base: position 3,365,000 of record NZ_JAUSZE010000001.1, on the reverse strand, counting down.
ACCTGCTGTACGTAGAGTTTGGATACCGAAACCGGGAAAAAAGGAGAAGCGGCCGTTAGGTGTACCGGCTGTAGCTGATCGCGCATTACAGCGATGCACAGCCGAGGTACTATCTGCCATCTATGAACAGGACTTCTTGAATTGTTCCTTCGGAGGTAGACCGGGGAGAGGACAACACAACGCTCTCGCGACGTTAAACGAGATCATAAGCGGAAAGAAAGTAGGGTGGGTACTCGAGGCAGACCTTAAGAACTTCTTCGGAAGCTTAGATCATGAATGGATGATGAAATTCGTGGAACATCGGATCGGTGATCCGCGAATCCTCCGTCTCATTCAGCGTTGGCTTAAAGTCGGTGTTTTAGAAGACGGAGTCATTCATACTAGCGAAGAAGGAACTCCACAGGGAGGCTCGATCAGTGTTCTATTAAGTAACCTATATCTACACTACGTGCTGGATCTTTGGTTTGAGAAAGCGATAAAACCCCGCTTAAAAGGTGAAGCCTATCTTATACGATATATTGATGACTTCATTGTCTGTTTCCAATACCGAAGAGACGCTATCCGATTTCAGGAAGCACTTGAGAGAAGGCTCTGCAAATTCAAACTCCAACTAGAACCGAGCAAAACCAGGCTAATTGAATTTGGACGGTTTGCAAGCAGACATGCTAAGGAAAAGAGTAAGAGAAAGCCAGAAACGCTTTACTTTCTAGGATTTACGCATTATTGCACGCGAAACCAGAAAGGTAATTTTATGGTGGGACGTAAAACAGAGAAGAAGCGATTGAAGCGAAGTATTGGGAAAGTGCAGGAAACCATGAGGACATTTCGTCATGAACCTATGAAGACCCAAGCAGCTAAGGTTAACCAAATATTGCGAGGACACTATGCATATTACGGTATGACAGGTAACATAAGGTGCCTTATCAAAGTGTACCAAGCAACTGATAACTACTGGAGACGAATGCTAAGCAGTCGAAGCCAGAAAAGTTATGTATCTTGGGAGAAATTCGATCAACTAAAGTTGAAGTTTCCACTGTTGCGACCGAAGATTTTTATCCCGTCTGATCGGATAAAATCTTACGCCATGCTGTGAAACCATTTCTGAAGAGCCCGGTGCGGGAAATCCGCACGCCGGGTTCTGTGGGGGTTCGGGCCACCAGTTGGGTGGCCTCTCTACCCGAAGAAAAAGCTGGAGATAGCATCAAACGCTTACCTATTGTTACCGATAGTTTGAAGTAAATTAGGCGTTCACTCTATGGAGTGAACGCTTATTATATTTTCTTGTATTGAGGAAGTCCTTAGTCGTATGGAAGCAAGTCAGTCAACCCGGGGGGTGATTAAACGGGGTACAAGAAAGTATGCTTTGACACTCATACTCTCACAGCTATACAGCAATTACGCCATATACAAGAAGGCTCCGTAGTAAACAGCCCACACTTCCTGGATATAAGGAAGATGGGCGTTTTTATTTATTGCATTTACTCGTTGATGATCTTCATTTTTTCCAAGGATTCCATCGTCAGCTGTTTTGCCTTCGTTCCGCTACCGGCTACATTAGTCGCGAAAACCCAGGTATCCTTATTTGTTTCAATATATCCTACATACCATCCCAAGCCCATATCCGACAATCTTGTACCTGTTTTGCCATGTACGGTATATTCGTCTTGTTCATCATCGATCATGATTCGTTTGACCGTCTTCATTGTTTTTTTCTGAAAAGGTAAATCCTCTTCCACCAGTTTTTCCATAAATGCTGCCTGCTCCTGAGCGGAGATCTTTAAGCTGGTGTTCAGCCAGAAGGTATCGATTCCACCTGTTATGTCTCGATTGCCGTAATCAATTTGATTAAGATAATCCTCCATAGTTTCTTTGCCGATATCGCGGGCTAACTCCTGATAATACCAAATAGCAGAATGTCTCATGGCGGAACCCAGCGTATGATCACGGTTCCAAACCTGGAACTCTCTCTCGACACCGTCCCATCTCTTAATGTCGTATTCATCGGCTACGGCTTTCACTTCCAGTCCGATTAACGCATTCGGAACTTTAAAGCTTGACTCCGGGGTGAATCGCTCCTTGCTTCTTTCCGGATTATAAGCATATACTTTATCTGATTTCAGGTTTTTGATTACTAGAGTCCCTTGGTTAGCATGGAAGACATCTTCCAGTTCAAGAGTGATGATCTTCGGATCTGCATAGGCATTCGTCGTGAACGTGATGAATACGGCAGTAAGTAGAGTAGCAACAGAAAACAAAAGACCTTTTAACCTCTTCATTTACATCACTCCTATTAGTATCAAATTTTTCGGGAAAGATTTCGATGGCCATCGAACAACACGGTCCCCAATCCAACATGCATCTTGTAACCATGAGTCTACTTAAATCGGTATAACTTGTAAATCAAGTTTTTCTTGGTTTGTACCTGTACAGATAGAAGGGGGAGCGAACAAATTGATCTATGCCGTGGTCATGAACTATATTGAAAAACAAATCGAGGAAGACGAATTAAAACCGGGGAACAAACTGCCGTCTATCAGGGCTCTGGCCGATCAGTTCTCATGTAGTAATAACACGATCATAAAAGCTTATTCCGAATTGGAAAAGAAGCATATGATCTATTCCGTTTCCAAGAGTGGTTATTATGTTGTGGAACGTTATCATTCCCGTAAACCCGGTCAGATGGATGCGAGAACCATTGATTTTCTATCGGCCGGTCCTGACAAGAATGCGATGCCCTATCGAGATTATCAACACTGTATCAATCAAGCCATTGAAGTATATAAAGAAGAGATGTTCACTTATTCGGATATCCAAGGGATATATTCGCTGCGAGCGGAGCTAGCCCGGCATTTGCAAGATCTTCAGGTTTTTACTGTACCCGAAAGAATATGCGTGGTTTCCGGTTCGCAGCAAGCACTCCATCTGTTTGTTATGCTTCCTTTCCCCAACGGAAAAAGAGATGTCTGTGTCGAACAGCCCACTCACGTCAGCTTAATCGAATCAATCAAGCTTCAAGAAGTCACGGCATTCGGGGTTGAAATAACTTCGAAGGGAATAGACATGGAGCGCTTGGAAAATCTGTTCAAATTCAAAAATATCAAGTTCTTCTACACGGTCTCAAGGTTTCAAAATCCAACCGGATATAGTTACTCGAACGCGGAGAAACGGAAAATCGTGGAGTTGGCTAGAAAGTACGACGTCTATATCATCGAAGATGATTACATGGGGGACCTTGATTCCAACATGAAGCAGGACCCCATGTTTGCTTACGATCCATCAGGAAGAGTCATTTATACCAAAAGCTTTTCCAAAGTGATGCTTCCTGGTTTGAGACTGGGTCTCGCGGTTATTCCGGATTCCTTGCGAGCGTCGTTCTTACGCGCCAAGTTTGCTACGGATTTACATACACCGGTGCTCACACAAGGGGCTCTGGAAATTTATCTTAAAAGCGGTATGTTTAAGGCTCATATTCAACGTATGAGGTCGATCTACAGCAACAAAGCAACATTATTGCAAAAAGCTTATAAAGAGTACTTGCCGCCTTCCGCTGCATATTCGGGCTCCCTATCCGGTTTTTACTCGACAATCAGGTTACCAAATCCACTGAATGCAAAGCAATTTATTACGCATATGAACAAGGAAAATGTATACTTGGACGACGCAAAAAAGATGTATCTTCCTGAATTTGAAAAAGAAACGTTAATTCGATTGAGTGTTTCTCAAGTGGAGGAGGAAATGATCGGCATCGGAGTCCAAAAAATTGCTGATGGTATCAAGGAGTTGTTGAATACGACATCGTTGTTTTCCCATAGCTCCAATTAATCTGTGTAGGTTGATGGCAGGTCGGTAGCCTGTTGAGCTAACGGGCAGGATAATTGAAACGTTAATTGACAAGAACTCGTAATTAAAAAGCATACTGAATGAAGGGTGGAGCTAAGCCTGTACGAGTACAAATATGTAGAAACTTCATTAGGTGGATTTTTCTCATCCGCAACACATCGAGACACAATAGATGAACATGCGAAAGACGGTTGGAGATTAGTGCAGGTATTACCGACACATTATAATGGTCATGGAAAACCGACAGATTATGAAATTATTTTTGAACGGGTTATTCAAAATGAGTAACTAGTTACCCACGAGGCTGCCGCGGATCGCACGGTAGCCTCGTTAGGCTAAAGGGCAGGATAGTGGAATAAAAAGCAAGCACATATACTAACTTCTTCCATACACAAAACGTCTATAACTTGAAACCATTAATATAATGCAGAATAGCTTCGCGATGAGGAATGTGAGATACGATTTTCAGACCTGAATTTATTGAGCGTGTGGAGATGAAGTTTCTGAAGAAACAGAGGAAACTGAGAAGCAAATTTTAAACTTTTTGGCTAACCAGTCTACTTCGATCTAATTTGGTTTGCTTAAAACAATATAGGATGATGTGATATGCAAAGGTTTGTTTGAATAAAAGAGAAGTTTCATTTAAGGCACAATCAAGCGACTAACTAAGCATCATCAAACGATGATGCTTTTCTTATGCTCTGAGAACGTGTAGGAATCATGGCATAGTTTCGGGATTGAGAGAAAGTCGTCAATAAAATAGGAAATATATTCCTTTGAAGTTTCTCTTTTTTTTATTCATATTTTTCATGTAACATTAAGTTATTGCGAGAAATCCGTAAGAGTTGTAAAACGAATATTAAAAGGAGGACTGAAAAAATTAAACTTCCTCTACAGGAATATTTGTCCAATAAATTAATGTATAATATCCTATGCCTGTACAAAAAACGATAGGGGATAATCATGCTACAATCAACCTTAGGTATTTCTACACTTTCCTTTTTTATGGTCGCACTTTTATGTCCCATTCTTATTTGGGGGCTACGGACGTTAAAACTTACCCAACCAATTAGAGCGGAATTACCTCCTGACCATCAAGCCAAACGTGGAACTCCGTTAATGGCGGGTCTTGTACTTTTAACAGGCATATTAGTAACCACTCTGACCAGACCAGACCCATTAACATTATTCCTTAATACCACCTTCATCTTATTCAGCATAATAGGGTTTATTGATGATTTTAAAAAGGCTTATTTTCAAGACCCTTCTGGTGTTTCAGGAAAAACAAAGCTAGTCCTTCAGTTTACTTTTACTGGTGTACTCCTTTGGTATCTGATTAGTACATATTCCCTTAGTCCGAACATAACAATATTTGGTGATTATTCATTAAAACTTCCCTTTCTATTTTACTTAATAATAATGGTGCTCTTTATTGTCGGTTCAGCAAATGCGATTAATTTTACCGATGGATTAGATGGTTTACTTATTTCTGTAGCTATTCCAACATATTTTTTCTTCTTTATAATTTCTGACAAAATAGGCGTTCAAACATTCTCATTGGTAATGATTGGTTGTTTATTAGGATTGTTTTTCTATAATATATATCCTGCTAGAGCCTTTATGGGTGATACTGGTTCTTTGGCTATTGGTGGTTCTTTAGCTTTTATGGCTATAATTGAAAAAGTTGAGATATTAATTCCCATCTTATTTTTTATATATTTATCTGAACAACTATCAGTTATTTTACAGGTTTGGTACTATAAAAAAACCAAACTTCGTATTTTTCGTATGGCACCTATCCACTATCATTTTAGCCTGAAATATGGTTGGAGTGAAAACAAAATTGTTATGATATTTGGCTTCATTTCATGGGTATCTACTTTGATATGTTTGTTGTTATGGAAATTTATGTTTTTAGAATAATAAATGTAAAGCATCTAAGTCCCGTTCGGATTGGGCAAATCCCTTACTGCTGCGATGATATCAAGTAATCCACGGATAAGCCAGTCGATGAGTCAATAGATTAAAGTCAATTGTTATTGCACTAATGCAGAACGTATGTTTAATTTTGTTTTGGAGGTTAGTAGTTAAACAGATTCCAATTTGCTGAATTTGTACATCTGAAAAATACTGGATTTTGATGGATGTCAGGATTGAGAGGGAGTTTTAAATGCCTAGGAGGGAAGTTTCAGCTGGTGGAATTGTTTACCGTAAACTAGGAAACAATTTTCAGATTCAGCTTATTCAAGACCGGTATGGTAAGATTACTTTTGCTAAAGGAAAGATGGAATCCGGTGAATCCATTGAGCAGACAGCACTCCGTGAGATTGCAGAAGAGACCAATATCATTGGGAAGATAATTGAGCCACTTTCAATTATCTTTTATAACTATGAGCATCCAGAGCATGGATTAGTAAATAAAGAAATCCATTATTTTTTGGTCGAGGCTTCTCAGGGGGCTCTCAAAGCACAAAACGAGGAGATAAACAGCGTAGATTGGTTCAATGCTGATAATGCCTGGATGCAACAATGTCAGAATGGTTATGACAACAATATTGAAGTACTGCATAAAGCTCTTGAACGCTTAGGAATCAAATTATAGGTAATATTTCAACAAAAACGATAGTTAAACAATAAGAAAAAAATGGCTACCGAGGATTGCTCGGCGGCCTATTACGAACGGGCAGTATAGCACGGTGGCAGCTTGTGCTTAAACGGGATAACGGCATTAGCTATTTTAATGTTTTTAAAGAATACCCGTTTACTCATTCTCACTTGCATATTGTTGCTGTTACTCTATGTTGTTACGATGGGCAGCATTGACTGGTATTTGTATAAACGACTTGATGAAACCGACTATTTTATTACCTGCTCGTTTATTGTTTTCGCATGCATCGTCAGTGCTTTAATAAATTTCTACCAAAGGCACGCAGGGATACATTGCAGCTGTACGAGCAATTGAAGCAGTCCCATGAACAATTGCAGGAGTATGCGCTCAAGGCGGAAGAGTGGGCGGCAACGAGGGAAAGAGTGCGAATTGCCCGAGAAATTCATGATACGGTAGGCCATAAACTGACGGCATTGTTGGTCCAAATGCAAGCGGCACGCAAGTTAAGTGCAGTAGATTCCATACGCAGCGAGCAAGCCTACCTGGAATGCGAGGGATTAATCAGGTCTTCTTTACAAGAGGTCCGACTGTCGGTAAGGGATATTCGAGATGAACCTATTAAATCTACTTCTTTACATAATAGCCTTAAAAATCTATCAGAGGAGTTTACCAAATTTGCAGAAGTTCAAACTGATTTTAAAGCGGATGGGATACCCGTCGCAATAACTAGCGATCTTCAATTGACCGCATATCGAATCGTGCAGGAATCGCTAACGAATGCTCAGAAACATGGACATGCGAAAAAAGCTGCAATCTCGTTGTCTTATTCCGACACCGGTTTTTCTCTTTGCATAAGCAATGACGGAGAAGTGCCTGAAGAACTAAAGCCGGGATTTGGAATAATCAATTTGCAAGAGCGAGTGCGGGAGTGGAACGGAAAGATGCTTTTTAGGATGGATCCCATCACGGGCTTCGCTAATGAAGTCACATTCCCTTATCCCTTGACGAATACGGAGCGTGAAAAGAATTGAGGATTCTTATTGTTGACGATCAACGGATCATGAGAGACGGAATAGCGATCATTATCGGCATGGAACCTGGCATGGAAGTGGTTGGAACAGCAGTGGATGGGAGGGATGCCTATACCAAAGTGGTTGAATCGACCGGACGTGGTGTTGATGGATATTCGAATGCCGGGAATGGATGGCGTTGAAGGATCTGAATTGATACTCAAGCATTTTCCGGAAACGAAGGTATTGATTCTGACCACTTTCGATGACGCAGAATTGATTATGCAAGTTTTGGAAAACGGCGTCCATGGATATTTATTGAAGGATATGCCTTCGGAGGCGATCATAAGCGCTATTCAAACGGTCTATAATGGAGGGACTGTGCTACAAAACGTTATTACTTCGATGCTGCTAAACGAGTTTAAAAAAATGTCCGAAAAGAACCCGGAGAGGACACACCCCTTAAGTCATCATGAACATGAAGGATTGGGGTTTTTGACCGAACGGGAGAAAGAGGTACTGACTTTATTGGGGCAAGGATTGAATAATAAAGAAATTGCGAGCTCGCTTTTTCTTACGGAAGGTACAGTGAAAAATCACGTTTCAAATCTCATAGCCAAGCTTGGGCTGCGCGACAGAAAGCAAGCTGCGGTATTTTCAGTTCGCAATCTCCAAATCACGAGGCATGACTTTTGGCATAAGGCATGAAATTTTTCATATTTCATGCGGTCAAAAGTTGCGCCTTTTCATTACTTCCCGCAGATTTGCTCCCGTTCGCTTTATGTTAAAATCCAAGTGTAAGGGAAAGGTATCCTTAAAAGTATCCGCGGAGGAGTATGTGGGAATGAATTTAAAAAAGCGTAAATTTTATGTGTTAGACTCAGCATGGCATGGACGAACAGCCGTTTAATAACGAATACTGGGATAACCAAGCAGAGGGTATCTACGTAGTTAATTGTTTCGGGTGAGCCGTTGTTTAGCTCGAAGGACAAATCCGATGCTCGTACAGGCTGGCCTTGTTTTACAAAGCCATTGGTGTCAAACAACATTGTGCTTATACGCAAACCGAAGTCAGAAGCCGGAATGCTGATTCCTTCCTAGGCGACGTGTTCAAAGACGGACCTCAACCAACGGGACTGCGATTCTGCATGAACTCTGCCACCATGGAATTTATTCCGAAAGCTGATCTTGAAAAAAGAGGATATGGCGTTTATGCCGTGCAATTTAGCGAGCAGAAGCATTAAAAATGTATGGGAGGATTATTAAATGATCGGACCCAATCTTGAGCCAGTCCAGGATCTGCTGCTATTGATCTCAGAAACTTCCAGTTCAGTTGAATTCCGTTACGAAGAAAGTGCAAAACATGAATTTACAATGGAGGGATTGTTATGTTCGGAAGAAAATCGAGATTGTTTGCCAAATTCATGTCTATTACGCTGATTATGGCGCTAATGCTTCTTTCAGCTTGTGCAGGAAACAACAATCGGCAAATTGGGGAGTACGCAGCCGATAAAAATCCGAATGAAACGGTTGCGAATTCAGGCAATGATCAGGCTCACCAGGCTGCAAACAAAGCTTATTCTGATGAGGAGCTCGTCAAAGAACTTCCAGGATTCCAAAACGGTTACAAAAAGGTAAATGGAATCACGATTCACTATGTTGAGGGTGGTAAGGGTGAACCGCTATTCCTTCTTCCCGGCTGGCCGGAAACATGGTATGCGTTTCACAAAATTATGCCGGCTCTAGCAGAGAAATATCATGTTTATTCCATTGATTATCGTGGAATGGGCAGTTCCGACAAGCCTGAATCAGGCTATGATAAGAAGACAATGGCTTCAGATATTTATGCCTTGGTCAAAGAGCTTGGCTATGAGAAAATTAATATAGCAGGACATGATATCGGGGCCACGATTTCTTACTCTTTTGCAGCCAATTATCCTCAAGCCACGAAAAAACTAGCCTTGCTGGATGCTTCTCATCCAAACGAAAACTTTCTAAAAATCCCGATCTTGCCGCCACCCGGAGTGTACGATGTGAGTAATCCTGATCGTGCTAAGTTCTATTGGTGGTTTGCATTCAATACCATACCAGAATTGCCGGAGCAATTACTGCAGGGAAAACAGCTGGATATCGCTTTCAATTGGCTCTTTGATTATTTGGCTTATGACAAAGCCGCCTCCATAACCAAAGAAGAAAGAGCGATCTACATTGCGGCATATGCGAAACCTGAGGCGCTTCGCGCAGGTAATGATTGGTATAGAGCATTCAGGCAAGATATTGAAGATCTGAAAACTTATAAAAAGCTGTCAGTGCCAGTTCTCGGTATTGGGGGTGTGTCCGGTTATCAAATGCTTGATGCGTTTTTACGTGAGTATGCAACAGACCCGAAATTGGTGAAACTTGATAAAACCGGACACTGGATCTCAGAGGAGAACCCGCAAGAAACCATTAATCTGTTTAACGAGTTTTTCCGTTAACAACAACAAAAGCAGTTCATGGCCAGTCTCAGCCATGCACTGCTTTTGTTCGTTTAACAAGAACGTTATCCTGCTCCTATGGGTTAATCTTTATTCAACATTAGTACCAAGCCTCGCCAGAGGTCATTATGGCCTGCCAGCGGATTGGGATAAGTTTCATAAAAACGATTTGGATTCCGATAACGCTAGGCTATGTGATGAAATACATTTTCCAAGATCAGAAGAACCAGGCTGTGGGCGGAACACCAAGCCTCTAACTCATCAAATGGGGGTAAGGTATTCCTGGCAATTGAATCGCTTGAAGGCACGCTCGTCGGAAGCATATCCACAAATAGTTGTAACTTTCGGCATGGAACTTTTAAATACGGAGTCTCGATATTTCGTGAACATTGGCGTAATGGATATGCTTCAGATGTCATAAGGATATTACTTCGTTATTATCTTGAGGAATTACGATACCTTAAGGTTAATGCACATGTCTATGCCTTTAATGAAAGATCTATTGTACTGCAGGAGCATCTTGGTTTCGTTCAAGAAGGAAGAATTAGAGATATGGTTTTTACTAAGGGTCAACGCTATGATGAATATGTTTATGGCTTAACTAATTCATGAGCAGCCTTATTCGTTCAACTACCATGAAAGAACGAATTAACTTTCATGCTCTGTGGTGCAGTTCGAGGGATGCATGGATGGCTAACGGAGTACGATAGTGGAGGAGCTTTGCAGCAATGCAGCTCCTCTTTTTCTTGAAGTAACGGGCAGGATCCAAGTGTTGATACAAGAACTCATCCTGTATTACATTCCCGAACGCATGCGACTACCAATATATGGTATAATATGTTCCGGGTTGGATTATAGGGAAGGAGAGGACCAGAGTTGATATTATGGTTTCGACATTTGCCCCAGATAAGTATGGATTTGTCTGAATGGACTCCTTTTATTCGAAACAATTGGATTAGAAAGCATTATATGAAGTTTGTTTATCTATTGCAAATTACTTTCTTTCTAACGCCAAATTGGTTCGGGGTAGAGTTTTCTAATATAAGTAAGTTCTCTCATCTCAAAGAATTGCCCCTTATCCTAATCATAGTTTTTGTTTTTATATTGCATGAAATCCTTCACATTCTTGTTATAAATAGTAAAGGCGATATTAGCTTAACATTTAGTGGAATATTTTTTGGCTGAAAACAAATGCGATTCTATCCAAAATGAGATTTTGGCTCTTTATGAGTTTACCTTTTATCGTATTATCCGTAATTACCGTTCCGGCGGAGGCTCTTGCAGGTAATATCAGCAATTTCAAGGTTACCGTGGATAAAGTAACCCATATATCCAGCCTACCAATGAATTCTACATCGAAACTGATTAGTGATGTTTTTGAAATCAAGAATGACTTAGACGGTAAATTTACTAAAGCGGTATCTATCACACTGCCGTTTGATATTAAAAATGTAGATTTCGATAAATCAGTTGTTGGCATCTACTGGTTGAACGAAGAGACGCAAAAATGGATTCTGCTAGATAACATCCAAGTGGATAAAGTTAATGCCACAGTGACTGGTTCTGTCGATCATTTCACTAAGTTCGCTGTTTTGGCTACCGCAAAGCCAACAATTCCGCCAATTTCTATCGTGTTTTCTGATATCTCCGGGCACTGGGCGGAAGCCAAGATTAGGCAAGCGGGAAGCATCGGAATTGTCGGCGGTTATTCGGACGGAACATTCAAGCCGAATGCGGCCGTGACACGCGCGGAATTTGCGGTCATGCTGATGAATTCGGTTAAGCCGCAAGGAGTAGGAGCGGCGCTTACTTTCATAGATACAGCGCAGATCGGAGCTTGGGCGCAGAAAGCAATCGCGCAAGCGGTGCAAGCAGGCATCATTAGCGGTTATGAGGACGGCTCTTTCCGTCCGGATACCGAAATTACACGCGCTGAGATGGCGGCGATGATCGCAAACGCTTTGGATGAGTCTATCGCAAAGAATGCTATAACCGGCTTCGCGGACGAAGAGAACATTCCAGCGTGGGCGAAAGGCAGCGTTGCTTACGTGAAACAAGCAGGTATTGTGCAAGGGAAAGGCGATAACCGATTCGCTCCACAAGATCATGCAACAAGAGCAGAGGTTGTAGCGGTTCTTGTGAACATGTTGGCACAGAAGAACGAGTAATAAAAGACTGGATAATGGCAATTAGTTCCAATAATGTAAGGGTCCATCTCGCCCAGATCGAACGGGTGAGCGAGTTGTATCGGAAGAGTCAGGCACTAGCATGAACAAAATCTATGTGATTCGTTATTCTCAGGTGGCCCCGCAGGTTTCATCGCACTTGTAGCGCTTTCTGAGATAGGGAGCAAAAAGGCTCGTTATTGAACCGGTACATTAGTCGAACAAAACAGCGGCAGTCTAGGACTTTATTTTCCAGTCTAAGCTTTGCCGCTGTTTCTTTTATTTGATCAGTCTAAATCTTATTATTCGAAGTCTACCGAATTTTTAATTTAAAAAACGCGAAGGATCAACAACTCCAGTCTAGAATTTTATTTTACAACGAACGAGAGTAACGAGGAACTTATGATTTAGTACATTTAATTAGAGGGAACGCGGAGTATGGTGTAATATCGCACTGAGACTTCTTTAACAGGTTCAGTTTAAAAATGTTGTCGACGCGACACCAAAAAGTGTCTGAACTATGCCACATATTTACATCGCTAATTGCCTTATTAGTGTAAACAAAAATAACAAACAACTGGAGAAATAAAAGGCTTTTCTTCTCTAGTTGCTTTTCAATTTACTGCTGCTATTAGAGCTTGAACAATCAGAAAAGAAAGGGAGGAAGAAACCTTGAGCAATTGTCCTGTTTGCCTAGTAGGTATTGTTGAACCAATTGGTTACGTCGAATTAAAGGAGGGACCACTGGAATTCAAACTTGGCCAATTTCCACCGACAAAAAAAGAAACAATACCCATCGCGATGTGTAGTCGGGAATCATGTCAGCATGTAAGTATGGGCAACTTCCGGAATCCCTTACTCCGGCCAAGAGCAGAAAAATCGAATGCTGCAAATCTTGAAGATCTATAATTTCAATTACTCTTCAGATTTAGCGACTTTTTAAGTTACCTTGCTGCCCGTTGAACTGTCATTCTCAAATATTCATAAAATAGATACTTGGTTTATGTCACACACTGAAGTCGCCAATTGTCTTATTAGTGTCAAAAAGATCAATACACAGGAGGTACTATTATGACACAACGTATAATTTTATGCAGCAATCACCAGAACTATTCAAAAATTGGTGCTGGAAATCGGTCCGAACGAGGGCATTACGCTAGCTAATCAGCAAAGATGCTCAGCTTGAAGATAAGTTAGAACCGCTCGGAAATCCTACTTTTTTTGCCCATTGGGATGAAATAGAATTGTCTTGGCAATTGGTTCAACCGATTCAGGATGCATTGAAAGAAAATCTATCCCGCAGGTTCTTTCGGTCCCGTTGCGTCCGATCGTCTTTTGGCGGAAGGAGGATACCAATGGTGGCTCGATTCCAATCCTACCGAACCCATGCACGCTACGTACCCTAAAATGTTATCTGGAAGAAGGCAGCTTTCATTATCAATGGATGTCTGACACAACAGTTAAATGAATACTCGATCATTCTCGAAATTGGATCTAACCTGGTCATAGTTTGGGCAGCATGGATTTCAAGTAGCACTAGTCTCACGAACTCAGGAAAAGCTAGATCTTTATAGAGAGCAATTAAACAAAATGGGAATTGAAGCAAAAGGTTTTGCAGCAGATTTAACCAATAAAATGCAGCTCATACAGGCCTTTCAGCGCATTAATAATACCTATGGTAACATTGATGTTTTGGAATATAGTCCGCATAGTGGAAATATGGTCACGTCGGTACTGGATACCACAGATGAAAGTGTATTACACGCTTACAACAACCTTGTTATTGGTGCCATTAATAGTGCGAGGCAGGTCATTCCTGGAATGATAGAGAGAGGGAGAGGGGCTTTGTTATTTACAACAGACCTGTCGTCGATGCATCCGAGTCCTATTTTTGGAAATGTTGGGATCGCGATGGCGGGTCTACGAAATTACGTCCTCAATCTAAATGACAAATTGTCGCCGAAAGGGATATACGTAGGCCATCTTTCCATTAGTTCTTTGATAAGAAGAGGAACCAGTTTCGATCCGGATATTGTAGCTGATACATGGTTTCAACTGTATGATAAGAAAACCGTAATTGAAGAGACATACCCACAAGGCATTATGAAAAACTTTAATTAACGCAAAAGCTCAAATGAATACAAATGCGGTCTATTCCCTTCGTACCCATTGTAATGATCGATTTATTACACGGCATCATACGAAACGGGAAGTAAATCATCTTAGAGAGGTGCAAAAATGATAGGAAATTCATATTACTGGCGCAAACTGCACTCGCTACTCGGGGTAATTCCTCTCGGAGGCTTTATTCTTGTGCACGTATCGATCAACTTTCAAGCGTTTGAACGCGGACCAGAAGGGTTCGCTAACTACGTGCATTTCATCAACAGTCTGCCGCTTAAGCCGTTGCTTGAGATTTTTGGGATATACCTACCGATTTTGTTTCACGGCATTTATGGACTGTACATGGCCTATCAGTCCGATCTGAACTCTGGACAATACACGTACGGCCGTAACTGGGCGTTCACTCTGCAACGCATTACTGGGGTTCTTACGTTTATCTTCGTTTTCTGGCATTTTTTTAATACTCGTCTTCAAGTTTACTTGGGTAATATTACGCATGAGGATCTTGGCTCGACGATGCATCAAATTGCCATAAATCCAGTGCTCTTTATCATTTACGTCATCGGCGTATTGTCGGCAGCATTCCATTTCAGCAATGGCCTCTGGGCATTCCTGATCAGCTGGGGCATTACGATTTCATCACGCTCACAAAAATTTGTTCTTATTTCCTTGCTGTTCTTTATTTCGCTCGTTGCTTTTACTGGCGATGAATTCGCAATCGGGTTGGATCACAGGACAAATTATCGGAGTTGACGCCGGACTCGGTATAGCTTGACTTATGGAAAGCGAATATTGAAATATACAATAGCTTAATATTTAATGGAAAAGGCAGCCAGTTGAATTGGTTGCCTTTTCAACGTTAAAAGGAGTTTATGTTGAATGAATTGATTCAGAATTAATCAGATTTTTGTCACACATTGACATCGCTAATTGTCTTATAAGTGACAAAAACAAAAAATGGAGGAAAACAACAATGGAGTAACATAATGATTTCCAATCTGCAATTCCGAAAGTATTTATTTTACCTAGATAAGTTTATTTAATAAAATGAATCATTTCGATCTGTTTATTAATAATAAGTAGATATGGGCGAGATTTTTCGAATTCAAAGAAAGGCGGATATTATGCAAAGTTATACAATTGATTCATCATCTAATACCATTGAAGATTTGTATAAAACCTACAAGCCTCATTTATTTTCAATTGCTTACCGTATGCTTGGTTCTAGATCAGATGCAGAGGATATGGTTCAAGATTTGTTTATAAGCATACATGGATATCTAAATGACAATATTAATAATATCAAATCGTACTTAAGCAAAATGATGATTAATCGATGTTTAAACGAATTAAAATCTGCACGAAAAAAAAGAATAAGCTACGTAGGTAATTGGCTTCCAGAACCAACAGTGCAATTCGAAGATCATAGTCCGTTAGATAGCGTTGAGCGTCATGATACGATTTCTTATGCGTTTCTTATTCTTATGGAAAAACTTACGCCATTGGAACGAGCTGTGTTTATCTTAAGAGAAGTTTTTGCATATGAACATAGTGAAATTGGCGAAATGGTCAACAAATCAGAAGTCAATTGCCGTAAGATCTTTAGTCGTGTCAAGAAAAAAGTAGATTTATCCTCCCAAAAAGATGAAAAACTATCATTGCATCTTCAAGAGGAAAAGGAATTAGTGAATCGCTTCATTTCTGCCATTTCGAATGGTAACATTCAACCACTGGTGGACATGTTAACAGAGGATGTCATATTTATTGCCGACGGTGGAGGAAAAGTTTCCGCCGCAATCAATCCTATATATAGCAGGGAACGTGTACTCAAGATATTGAAGGCTCTTTCGTCAAGTAAATTTCCCGAATCAAAGGCACAGCTGGTCGAGGTCAATGATCAACCAGGGATATTGTTAACAAAAGAGGGCACTCCAACCGGGGTCATTTGTTTTGAATGGGATGTCCAAACGATAACCATTCAACGAATTTACTTTATTGTGAATCCAGATAAATTACAGCTCTTAAACTGAATTAGATTTACCTCGATAAACCGCGCGGCTTCTTGCAATTTCTTCGAAGGGAAATAATCTTCCAATTCTTGAATCCATGGTTAATAGTGTTATAACGTGCCGCTTGATTGCGGCTTTTTTGTTTTTCAGAAACAAATACTTGTCTTATATCAAGACAAGTACTTTTATCTTTATCCACGTTGAAGATGATTTCTATTTCTTCAGCTCATGCTACTATTTATGCTACCCTGCAGAGTGTTGAATTATGATTCTCCAATATCCAAAAAGTAGATGCTTGGTATATGTCACAGATCTATATCGCCGATTGCCTTATTAGTATCCAACAGAGAAACTGAATGAGTTTAGTGAACTGTACCAAGAAGTGAAACGTTGGATGTAGCCAGTGCATCTTGTCGCTAACATTTTGAACCAGACGTCGATCAAACGAGCTCGTCAGTACGTCTCCATATGCAATACTTGATGTAGGGGTTGGAGCACACATACACTGAGGAGCATGATCGTCCTCTGATTTTAAATTTCAAAAGTTATACCAAGGGGTTCTGGAAGGGACTCTTTACTTGTTATGACCATCCTCATGTTCCACGCACTAACAACGACCACGAACGTTTTTTTCGTCAGACCAAGACACGCCATCGACGAATGACAGAACCGCGCAGCTGGAACGTAGTTTTTTTTACACTAATAAGACAATTGGCGACTTCAATGTGTGACAGAAATCATATTTGTATTTTCCCTAATTTATTTTTCTTGAAGTTGAACCACTTTAACGAAGCAAAGTACCTGAGAGTTCTGATGAAGTTGAAGATGTCACATATTGACATCTCCAATTGTCTAATTCGTGTCTGAACAAAGCATGAGGAAATAACAATGAATTAATTTTCAAACTGAATCGAATACAGAACAGAAAGGGATGAAGTCAGCATGAACAGTAGGAATTGCCCGGTTTGCCTGGTAGGTGTTGTTGAGCCTGTTGGTGTGTAATACCGAACCATGTCAGTATATAGGTACGGGAGCAGCACCAGAATCCATTACTCAAGCCAAGAGATTACTAAAGGATCTGATTCTAACTCTGGGCCAAAGAACCCGGTAAAAGCAATAACACGATTTACATCAAGGAAAGGCCAAATAAGTCGGTTACGAAAGCGCATATGGGCGGGAAGGGGTCTTAACTTTATCTTTATCGTTTACTTCCTGCTCGATGCAAGTTTTCAAATACGGCTATTTATAGAAATCATACAAGTATGGCTACTTCCTGATCTTGAAACATGGCCGTTGGCATTGGTTTTGCTCCTGCTTGTTTATTACATCGTTGCAGGAGGTTTTCGAGTTATCGTGGGCATTTGTATGTTTAGCTTAACACGAAATATTACATTAATTACCTTGTATTATCTTATGGTTGTTTTCATTTCATTGTTATTGTTCAAATCCGAACAATTATCAAATCAAATATGGCCGCAATCGAGTCAGCAAAGATACGAAAAGTCCAAATGTGACGATAAACCTTATCTTAAACGGTGAAGGGGACGGCACTTTCCAATACAAGAGCTGCAGAGAATAAAAGACCGTTTCGAAAATGATCTTAGCACAACTGGAATGGATCTCATTCAATTGTTTAAAAAGGAAGGGATCGACCCGCTCGGATTAGGGGATTTTGTTAGGAGCAAAACGCGAAATTGGAACGAAGAGGAATGGAAAAAAGAATATCGAACGTTGAACGTTAGATTGAACGTTAAGGTGAATCTTACGGAAATGGGAATCAGGAAATAAAGGCCTATTGCACACAGGCGCTATGGCAATATTCACGGTCAAACTAAAGCGAACCTTGGGGCGGGCTTTTTTAGTTATGGCACGGAAGCACTCTACGTTATTTGCGAATATTTTTGCGCTTAATCCAGGGATGAGAGGTCTTAGAATTTACATATGGTTGGCTGATAACTTATGCCTCTCCCTTCAGTCCGAAGGTCTGTAAGGGACCGAAGGTGGTCATGCGGGTTATCAGCAAGGCCATCTCTCGAGGAGAAAGCTGTATACCGCTTTCCAACCAGTGCTGAATGACACCCAAATTTGCGGATGCCAAATAAGCAATAATGAACTCGCGCGGCACCGGTATATGCTCGGACTGATGCAAGGACAGCTTATTAAAAATATGCTTTTGCATAATCTGTTTCACTTGGACTGGATAAGCCGGATCACCTTTAGGTCCCAAGAGAACTTTGAAAAATACAGCATGCAATGTAAAAAAATCGAACAATTCCAGGAAAACCGGATGAGGCTCGTTACGTGCGGCATACTTCATTATTTGAATAGGGTCGATGTTCTTGACTATTTTTAGAATGTATTTGAGCATATCCTCTTTGCTCTGTTCCAGTAGATCGTATTTATCGCGGTAGTGCAAATAAAATGTACCCCGATTCAAGCCGGCCTTCTGCATCAAATCCCGGATCGTAGTGCCTTCGAAGCCTTTTTCGTCTATTAAGTCGATTAAGGCATTTCTAAGCAACAGCTTCGTTCGAATGATTCTAGGATCCGTCTTGTCCTGCATGTTCTTCCGCCTCTCGGGTAACTATTTAGTGAACTAATGAACATCCTTTAAGCAGCGTGTCGGGTAAGCGACTTTTGCGGGTATCTTGATCATTGAATTTAACCTCCATCTCATTATAATAAGCTGTGTGACCATTAATCAACATTAAGTAAATAGGAGGTGATCGGTTATGAGATCGGAAACGCCCCTTATGCAATATGTAAAAGAATTTATGGGACAGCGTCTTATTTTGTTTCTATTCTCTGTTTATTTCTTTAGCTGTTGCGGGGTCATTGCGACTTTCGGCAGTATCCGTACGGCGGTAGCAATGTGCGTAGGCCCCGTTTTTGTTATCTTTATCGAATATATGGTTCACCGATACATTCTTCATGAATTTCCGCGGATTGCTCCCTTTGCATATAAGGGGCATGTTGCCCATCATCAATCTCCCAATGACGTGAAATATTTGTTCGGACCAGTCTCTTTCGATATGTGTGCGTATTTGGTCATTTTTGGGGCGGCGTTTATTGTGACGGGGTATGATTGGCATCTGTCTTTTGCCGTCGTGTTCGGTGCATCTGGCTTTCAAATCTATTATCAATGGAAGCACTATATCTCCCATCGCCCAATCAAACCTTTGACGCCTTGGGGCAAATGGATGAAGAAAAGACATCTGCTGCATCATCATTTGGATGAAAAAGCGTTGTACAGTATAACCAACCCTGTGTTGGATATCGTCATGAGAACAAACCGGCCCAAAGCGTCCAAATCGCGGCTATCAACTTCCCATAACGATAAAGGGATACCCTTATCGTAAAACGGATGCTTGAGTCCGGGAATATCTGAATTCCATCAGCATAAGGCCTGCTTCTCATTAGGCTAATCTCTTTAATAGAGTCGACAACGACATTCACATCTTTGTCGCCAAGCAGTTTTTGAAGCGAAAGCGAAACGGCTTGCTCTTTTATGGTGCCTCCAGCCAAACGATGCAATTTCTGTAATAATTTGATGTGTTAAAACGGTTGATGATCGTAATGGTGGCTCCTTCAGCCGTCAAATGTTTACGTGCTGTCTATGCGGTTAGAAGACCGCCGTAACCGCCGCCAAGAATAAGTATTTGCTTCAGCCATTGATATCATCCCTTGTCCGTATTGATTTTTGTGTTCAGCGAGTACGTTCAAAAATGCTTGAGCGCGAAACGAAGTGTTTTCTGCACTTCAGGATCCTTCATTCAACAATACCTTCGGCAAAATCGTTGATTAGTACTTTGTCTGTGGCCACACTTTGCGCGAGTTCGTAAGCTTTGGTTAATATGCTCATCATTTCCACCATTTTAGGCAGGTTGTCTACTAAAACAATCAGAGATTTTTGGTGTCACTATGTCAATTCCAACAACGATCGAAGTCTTAAGATTGAATATTGAAGAACAGGTTGAGCTGTTGCGACTTCATCTAGGACAAGTTGTTAAGGAGAATCAATTTAACCTACAACATCCACGCGTTATCGAGATGAGTAAACAGCTTAATTAATCAGTATTATTTAAAAAGCGAAAACAGTACTAGTCTTAATGTTGGTCACAATCTTGTTCGCTGAACTGAATGCATGTACAGTACAGTTGCCATGAAGTCACATACCTACCTTTTTGTTTTTTTTGGAATGAACTCCCGAAGAGAAAAATTAATTAACTTTCTTTTCGAAAGCACTCGCTTGATTATACAAAACTAAATTGATGGAGATGTTGAACATGAATGAAATGACAGGAAAATGGCTTGGCTGGATCGGCATCGTGTTAGCTATTATCGGGTTTTTCTATGCACCCATATGGATGGGCAGCATTGCCGTTATCCTCGGACTCATTTGCTTGGCTACCCCTAAAAAGGGACTTGCGTGGTGGTCGATTGGTCTTGGAGTGATGGCGTTAATCATTCCTTACTTTAGATAAGCAAACCCGGTACGGAGAGGACCGTTTTGAAAGGTAGGTATGTGACATCATGGTAACCCTTGCGAAGCAAGGGTTCTTTGATTTTCGACCCGAAACTACTTTTGACAAAATCCTACCATTATACTAGGAAGAATAAAAAAATCGATTTTGCACAATAGGAGAGAATACGAAAATGAAAAAACCATTACTGCTCGTTCTAATGATCATCGTGCTCGAGGGTTCTCGCGCCATGCGGTTCGAATAAGGACCCCAGTGAGCCTGGCGGTACGGCCAGCCCGTCCCCGGCCGAATCCGCCGCGCCTAAAAAAAATTTTAGGAATACAATTTCTTTTCTTATGTCAGGAGAAGTGATAATTCTTTGTCGATTGAGGCAGAATAACAACCGGTTGAACTATCATTCTCAAATAGCCATAAAATTAAAACTTGTTTTATGTCACACATTGAGGTCGCTAATTGTCTTATTAATGTCCAAAAAAACAAAATAAAGGAGTTTAACTAAAATGGCAAAAGTATTGTATATTACAGCTCATCCGCATGATCACCAGAATTCTTATAGTTTATCTATTGGAAAAGAATTTATAGATGCATATCGGGAAGCTAACCCCAACGATGAAGTACTGCATCTTGATCTCTATCGAATGAACATCCCACAAATTGATGCAGATGTATTTAGCGGATGGGGAAAATTAAGTTCTGGCACTGATTTTAATCAGTTGAACACAGAAGAAAAAGAAAAAGTAAATCGTCTGGGTGAACTGGTAGACCAATTTGTAGAGGCTGATAAATATGTATTTGTCAATCCAATGTGGAATTTTTCTTTCCCACCAGTTATGAAAGCATACATTGATTCTATATGTGTTGCAGGAAAAACCTTCAAATATGTTCCGGATAAAGGTCCTGTTGGGTTACTTGGCGATAAAAAGGCTGTGCATATTCAAGCAGCTGGTAACTTTTATGCTCAAGGGGGTCCATTTGCAGACTTTGAAATTGGTCATCGTCACTTAACTATGATTATGAAATTTTTAGGTGTTCCTTCATTTGAAGGCATCTTTATAGAAGGTGTCGCAGCAACGCCCGATCAAGCACCGGCAATTAAAGAGAAATCAATTCAACAAGCTCGTGAATTAGCTCGAAAGTTTTAATAGCAAGGACCTCCAGAATTAATAAGGCAACCAGTATTTCCATGTTCGACGGATGGAGAGTACAGGACGCCTGTTTATTCCAATACGGTTACGATCTGGGGAATTGGAAGTATTTCAATAAAGAAGAATTTGCTTTTTAAGATGCAAGTTATATAGGTAGGGCTGGGGGCACCTGTAACAAGGGCTTCTCGGCCCTTTCTTATGTTCATGAATACCTTAAGAATCAATCCGGATACAACGTCGATCTATTCCTTGCGGTAATCTGCTGAAAAAAATCGGCTTCAGAATATTATCCTCTACGCTTTGCAATCGAGTCATCAACATCCTAGCAATCTTTGAATCTCCGAGATAGGCATTATTCACTTCAATACTCCTACTGATTAAACTCAAGGTCGATCACCCCCATGTCTGATTATGTAGACTTTGGAATTTTAGTTGAACTATGTCACATATTTAGATCGCTAATTGCCTTATTAGTGTAAACAAAAATAACAAACAACTGGAGAAATAAAAGGCTTTTCTTCTCTAGTTGCTTTCAAATAACGCTGCTATCAGAGTTTGAACAATCAGAAAAGAAATGGAGGAAGACACCTTGAGCAATTGTCCTGTTTGCCTAGTAGGTATTGTTGAGCCACTTGGTTACGTCGAATTAAAGGAGGGACCACTGGAATTCAAACTTGGCCAATTTCCACCGACAAAAAAAGAAATAATCACCATCACAATGTGTAGTCAGGGATCATGTCAGCATGTAAGTATGGGGGCAGCTCCGGAATCCCTTACTCCGGCCAAGAGATTATTGAGGGATCTCATTCTATCGCTTGAAAAAAGAACACGGTAATAGCAATAACAAGATTTCGTGCTCTCACTCCAAACGCAGTATATACGGAACTAGCAGCTTTATTAAAAGCGCTAGAATTTGGATAACTAGTTGTTGCTTTGTTCGTATCGATAGTTTGTATATCGATCTCGTTATTTTCCAAGAAGTTCAAGGAGGAAACTGCATGACTGGGACTGAACTTGAACCAGTAGAAGGTTGGAACAAGCAGAAAATCAAGGCACAATTTCTTCACTCTGCGGACGTTGAAATAAAGCAATATCGATTTGAAGAGGGCAGCACTGCCGAAGTTATTCTCATCTATAGCGGAGGATTATGTGATTCCTCACAGATTGCAAAAGTCATTCTTCCAGAGCTGGAAAGCTTGTACCGGCAACAAAGGTTATGTGATTTGCAATTGGATCATATGTCCATTCCATTGCCGTTAACAGCGATAAAAGCCACTGCCTCAAAGGAGCAAATATCTGAATGGATCTTTCAAGGCGATCTCCTTCTGTTGTTCTCACAGACGAACCTTTTATTTAGAATGTGTATAGCCAGTCGTCCAGAACGTACACCCGAGGAATCAAGCACGGAGATTTCCATCAATGGACCAAGAGATGGATTTGTGGAAGATATCGGTGTCAATGTGGCCTTAGTTCGAAAACGTATTCGCAGCCATTCCCTCTGTTATGAAACTTTTACGTTGGGAAGGAGAACAAGAACAAAGGTAGGCTTGTTATATTTTACGGATATTATTTCTTCCGACGTGTTGAACGAAGTTCGAAAAAGATTGAGTAAGATTGATGTCGACGGACTTCAAAGCATCAATCAACTAGAGAAGAAGATTGCCGATAAGCCGTACACCCTTATGCCTTTATTTGATTATACCGGCCGACCGGACAAGGCAGTTACCAGTTTGCTGAACGGAAGATTTGTCATTATCGTGGACGGTAATCCAATGGTTCTAATTGGGCCGGGGACATTTTTACTTTTACTAAAATCACCTGAAGATATCTATTTCAGTTTCCAGTATATTTCGTTTGCACGTTTGATTCGTGCAATCAGTTTTCTCTTATCAGTCTTAATGCCGGGAGCTTGGGTAGCACTCACTTCGTTTCACCCGGATCAGATTCCCTTTCGTTTGATGGCAACCATTGCCACGGCACGACTTGGTCTGCCATTCTCTGGACAAATTGAAATGTTGATATTACTGATGTTGTTGGAGATTTTTAGAGAAACAGGCCTTCGCCTCCCAAGTACCATTGGCCAAACATTGACCGTTGTAGGCGGGTTAATTATTGGGGATGCAGCCATTCGAGCTGGATTCGTTTCCCCAAGTGTCATCGTTGTTGGGGCCATTGTAGCAGTGACGGGCTCAACTTTAGTCAGTCAAAATTTAAGCGGAGCCGTTAGCGTCCTCCGATTTGCGTTTTTTTCATTTCTGCTGTTTTTGGGATGTTTGGGTTAATCGTTAGTATTGTGCTGTTTATTGGATATATGTGCAAACTGAGCTCCTTCGGAGTTCCTTACATGTCGCCTCTGTCACCCCCGGTGTTTAAAGAGATGGCAAGAGCTATTTTACGACTTCCATGGAGCCAATATAAAAAAAGACCTGATGACCTAAACACCTTAGATTCTGATAAGCAAGGGGAAGATCCGCATGAAAGTAATCATTAAATCGTATATCGTTCTGACTGTACTTTTAGTGATACCAGGATGTTGGGATTCCAAAACAATTCAAAATATCGCTTATGTTACGGCTCTTGGGCTTGATTATAAGGATGGACATTATATTGCGTATATACAGATTCTTAATTTTTCGAATGTGGCAAAGAGCGAGAAAATAGAAATTGGTAAAAATGTGCCCGTATGGATTGGCAAGGGAGAGGGGATGACGGTTATTGAAGCTTTAAACTCGATTTATGCGACTTCGCAATTAAGAGTATATTGGGGGCATATCAAAGCTACTATGAAGTCCGATATAATATTTTGCTGTTTACTACAAAAGAAAGCTTTTCCGAAATCTTAACACAAAAATCACTACTTAATCTTTCACCGCTGGATACGATCATGGATACACCTGAGGAAACCTATGCGCAAAGATCCTTTATTCAGCCTCAGTATGGTTACAAACAGGTTGCCGAACTTAACGAAAAGGGCAGAACGGTAATACTTCCAACGCTCTCCATCACGAAAGAAGAATGGCAGGAAGATCAAAAAGAGAAGGCCATGTTTAGAATAAACGGTGCATACGCAATGCACGAACATCAATTGATGGGATGGTTTTCAGAAGACGATCTCAAAGGAGTGAGATGGTTTAATAAGAAATCGAAACGCGTTCTTGTTAAAATACCCGATAACAAAAAACCGAAAGGAACGCTAGTATTAACTAAACCTCATCATAGGATACAGCCGCTAATTGATCAAGATGAAGCACGCTTTAACATATACATAAAGGCTCGTGCAGTAGTTGAAGAAATGACCGAAAATGTTTCTGTGAAGACAATGGAAGAACAAGCTGCACAAGTAGTTCGAGATGAAATCCTAACGACGTATCGAAAGGGCCTTTCCACGCAGTCGGACCTGTTGAATTTGTTTGGAGAAATTTATAGAAATAATCCCCAAGAATGGCATCGCTTAAACGACGGAGGCCATTTGGTTTTAAAAGAGGACATCTTAAATAAGATTGATATCAAAGTGAAAATTATGCAAACCGGAAAATATAAAGGCAGGGTGCTTCCTGATTAGTGGCCGCATACATTGCGGCTTTTTTTATGAGTAAAACTTAACTTTGGATAGCAGATATGAGTAAGGGGAAAATAAAAAGAAATGTTTTATGTCACACATTGAAGTCGCCAATTGTCATATTAGTGTCAAAAAAAATAGGAGGTACACAAACTATGACACAACGTATGAATTATATGCAGCAATCACCAGAGCTTTTCAAAAAGATGATGGAATTCAGTAACGCTGAGAAGGAAAGTGCAATTGAAGAGAAGATCCTCGATCTCGTTCACATCAGAGCCTCGCAAATCAATGGGTGTGGGTTCTGTCTGGACATGCACGTTAAACAAGCAAAGATCCATGGTGATAGCGAGCTTCGCTTCTACCACCTTTCGATTTGGAGGGAATCGACGCTATTTGGTCCGCGTGAACGCGCTGCGCTGGCATGGACCGAGATCCTGACCAAGCTTCCTGAGCAAGGTGTACCCGACGACGTGTACAATCGTGTTCGCGAACAGTTGTCTGAAAAAGAAATCTCGGATCTGACTTTCTCGATTATGGCAATTAATGCATGGAATCGTATCAACGTAGCCTTCAAAATTGTTCCGGGTTCGGCTGACGCAGCATTTGGATTGACGAATGCAGGTTTGAGCTAATCGTTGTATTGGCATAGTTAACACTTAAGCGCTTATTGAGGTAAAAAAAAGAAATAGTTTTTATGTCACACATTGAAATCGCCATTTGTCTTAATAGTGTCAAAAAAATAGGAGGTACAACAGTTATGACACAACATGTAAATTATATGCAGCAATCACCAGAATTTTTCAAACAAATGATGGAATTTAGCAACGCCGAGAAGGGAAGCTCAATTGAAAAGGAGATCCTCGATCTCATTCACATCAGAGCATCACAAATGAATGGATGCGGATTCTGCCTGGACATGCATATGAAGGAAGCAAAGATTCATGGTGAGCGCGAGCTTCGCCTACACCACATCTCGATCTGGCGGGAATCGACCCTGTTTGCTCCGCGTGAACGCGCTGTACTGGCATGGACCGAGATCCTGACCAAGCTCCCTGAGCATGGTGTACCCGACGACGTGTATAATCGTGTTCGCGAACAGTTGTCTGAAAAAGAAATCTCGGACCTGACTTTCTCGATTATGGCGATTAATGCTTGGAACCGCATAAATATAGCATTTAAAACTGTCCCGGGTTCTGCTGATGCTGCATTTGGATTGACCAAAGCTGGCCTAAGTTAAAAAGCAGTAAAGCTTATTTTAGAAATAAAAAGAAAAACATTACATGCCCTTATTTATGGGCTACAAAACTAGGAGGAATTAAGATGAAAATTGTAGTTATTGGCGGCAGTGGGTTTATTGGAAAAAAACTTGTAAACAACCTTCGTCAGCTTGGCCATGAGGTAGTGGCAGCATCACCTTCCTTAGGTGTCAACACGATCACTGGTGAGGGGCTGGCAGAAGCGCTTAGCGGCGCACAGGTTGTCGTCGACGTGACAAACGCGCCTTCGTGGGAGGACCAGGCAGTTTTGGAGTTCTTTGAGACGTCTACTCGTAATCTCCTTGCTGCTGAAGCAACCGCTGGAGTAAGTCATCATGTTGCGTTGTCGGTCGTTGGTACCGAACGCCTTCTCCAAAGTGGTTATTTCCGTGCGAAAATGGCTCAAGAAGAGCTAATTCAGAATTCCAAGAATCCTTATACGATCGTCCGCGCGACGCAGTTCTTCGAATTCGTCGGCGGCATCGCCGATGTGGCTACAGAAGGGGAAACCGTTCGTTTGCCTTCCGCCCTTATGCAGCCTATCGTTTCGGATGATGTTGCAGCAGCGTTGGCCGATTTCACACTTGGGGCGCCAGTGAATGGCATTGTCGATGTGGCTGGTCCAGATCAGATTCGTATGGACGAATTCGTTAGACAATACTTTAGCACAACTCAAGACAAACGTCAGGTGGTCACAGACGACAATGCGCTCTACTACGGATCGGTAGAGGTGAATGATCAATCTCTCGTTCCAAATGGCGATAGACCCGTACGCATCACTACGACACGTTTCCAAGATTGGCTCAGCCGTTCTGCATCTCATGTGTAATACTGCAAGACAGAGTCAGGAATTAATGATTTTATTGATGAAGAACATGGAAGAGTGGATTTAACCGAGAAATAAAGGGGAGGTAAGGCGAAAACGGCGTTCTTTACCTTACCCCATCCCATAGACCGAAAAATCGAAAGGGAGGAAGTCAGCGAACGGTGACATTGTTGAAGAAAGAAATGACAGACATCACTGACAAATTGGCGGGGTCAGAATCCCCATTCCTGTCGGGTGACAAGAACATTATCTCATTAATTACCGCGTAAATCGCGGTTTTTTTGTTTTATGGGATAAAGTTCTTGTCACGACCAATTGACAAGAACTTTATCCATAGAGCAACTGATACCGTCATTGGTAAACCACACATTTGTCTCAACAAAGAGTATAACGCTAGCGATGTTATGATCGCAGCGAAAAAAGCAGTTATGCCATACAAGAAAAAAGATTTGACGATCCCTGGGCTTTCATTCCAACCAACAGGAGGCTCCTTCTGAGCGATATCCTGAAATTGAATGGGCGGTATGGGATATTGTTCATTTCGCTCATCCCAATGACCCAAGACGAGGTGAGCCAGAGAAAAAGGCTGGCTATTCAATATGAAATGACTTTTGAACACTTGTAGGAGGACAAGATCATATATCCATTTGAATCCGTGATTTGAGCGGATTTTTTATTTTATGGATACAACTTCTTGTCTTTTCTAAAAGACAAGAAGTTGTATTGTTTTCCAATAAAGGACACTAAGTTGATACCTTCCCCTTAGTTGCTAAACGATACAGATTAGTGGTCTATTTAACATTATACAATACATCTTCATATCCTAAAATTCGGCTTTCATTACATGTTAATATTGAAACATAGCGATGCGAAAAACAGGCTCAAACTAATACAAAGGATAAACGGCCATAATCGGCTGATTTTGTTCAACTCCCTCAGAGAATAAGGATTTTCTCACGAATGCTCGCTCATTCGCAGGATTTCAATATGCATGTTAAATAGGGGTTCAGGTGTTTGGGTAGTATGTGGCAGGCAGTTCCGTTAGAGAGCATGCGGGAACAGAAGGTGCTGATCATTTTTACAACATCTTCCATAAAAAAGTTATACTGCACGCTTCTCTCCACAAGGTCCTTGGGGATTCACTCTCCCAAATCTCGACGGGTCTTTGCCCTCACATTCCTTCGTCCTATCTTTCCAAGGTGTGGAGTCCGATCATCGTTAACGGAACGGGTCTATGCCCTAAAGCGGAAAAATCTCGGTACTCGTGCTTTCTTTGTGAGATCCTGCGAATGAGCCAATCTACGTGTCAGGGTTACGATTTACTTTTATGCTGCTAACGGTAGCTGGGCCTTATCCATGGAGAATGTTTGTCCTTCTCTTGCCATGGCTACAAGCATCCGGGCCAGTTTCCCAATGAGCTTCATCATGGACTGCATTTTCGTCATTCGTTTTACGACGGTATTGTGCGCATGCATGGCTTGGAACGCTCCATTGAAAGATAACAGGTGAAACACAGTGAAGTAGAGATGCTTGCGCAGTAGTGAGTTGCCTCGTTTGGTGAGCTTGATTTGCCCCTTATACTTGCCTGAACTTCGTTCTGCTAAGTTCAATCCTGCCTTGCGTAGTAATTGATTTCCGTGAGACAGATTACGTAAGTCCCCCCCCAAATGCCAATATGGCAGCCGTTGCAGGAACGGAAGCACCGACAGATCGAACGAGATCAGAACAAGGAATTTCAGGCAGTATCTTTTCAATCATCTCGTCCGCTTCGTCAATAATTCGGCAGATTCTTTCATACTCTTCGATGAGGTGCCTTAGCTCCCATTTGTCTTCTTCAAGGGCAGTAGTGTCTCCCACGCTATGTCTAGCGAGTGATTGAAGTTCCAACGCCTTGTTCTTACCTCGCACCCCGCCAGGTCTGGCCATATACTCACCCCAGATCTGTACCATTTGCTCCGGAGTTAGCTGCAAGAGGTCAGAAGGGGCTGGGAACCGGCGCAAAGTGGCCAACGAACGATCGCTAAAAATATCATCAAATGCTTGTCTGTATTCTGGAAACCGGATATCAAGCCAGCGGTGGATTCTATTCTTAGTCCTTCCTGATTTAACAACCCAGTGCTCTCTGTTTGTAACCATAACCCGTAGGCGGCGGAATGCTTCATCCTTTGGAGAGAAGGGCGTGTAGAACCCACGGCTCACCGCATCGGCGATGACCAGAGCATCTTTTGGGTCGTTCTTGGAAGGTGAGTTATCTCTGTTTCCTTATTGCGTTTGGTTGTCATTGGATTGACAAGAGCTACATCAATGCCTTGACCCACCAACCAGTTGGCAATATTGAACCAGTAGTGACCGGTGCTCTCCATTCCCACAACGAAGTCATTCATGCCGTGCATCTTCTGTAATTTCCGAATACTGTGTTCTAAATGCTCAAAGCCAGCAAGGTCATTCGAAAATAGAATAGGGCGCTTGGAGAGGACAACACCTCGAAAATTAATGGCTTGTGCAGCGTGCTTCTCCTTGGCAATGTCGATGCCTATAACCAGAGTGGTAGTGGAGATTCGTTATACACGTTGATTTTGAGAATTAATTAGATTAGACTTCATGATAACGCCTCCTAAGGTGAGTTCTGAGGGCTGCAACCCAGTATATACTCATCCTAGCGAGGCGTCCTTTTTTCTGCAAGTTCAATCTACTAACACCTACAGGAATGTTAACGGGCAGTTTAGCGTGGTAGAGGTTGAAAGTATTTCAAAATACAATATGTAGGAAAAAAAGTTAATTTAAGTGAAATACTAAAGAGGATGGCTTAGGGAAATTCTGTGGTCGAAAGCATTTGTTTAAATCTAGAGGAGGTCAAGATGGGGAGTTTTGCCTTAATCTGTTTAATCGTTCTAACTCTAATAGCTGTTGCGATCTTTTATGGATGTGTATTATTGGACTTTATCAATCCAAGCGCTCTTCAAGTTCAACTTTTAGGTGTCATTATTATACTGTTCGGAGTAATTGTTTTGCTGTCTTTTGAAGATTCTTCTGGATATGGATTTACTTTTGGGTTAATTGGGCTTATTACAGGTATTTTCGGTTCATTTAGAGAATCCCAAAGGGCTAAACAAGAAAAAGATGGTTGAACTAGCGCAGAACGTTAGTATTATTTCCTGGTATTTCCTGTTTAGTTCACGTCGTCCACAAATAATGACTTTATTTCCAGCTTTTATAAAGCGCTCAGCAAAAGCTAATCCTATTCCAGCACTTCCGCCTGTAATAAGAATTTAACTCATGATATTGCTACAACGAAGAACTATATTTGAGGGGTTGCTTCGCGGCAGCTCTTAGCACAACATAAAAAAACCGCTAAAGGTGCTTCGGCGGTCATTTTTGTTTGAAGATTATTTTCCTTCTTTGCCGCCGAACATCTCCTTGGCGTATATGACACCAAGTCCATAAGCGCCGCCATGATCTTTGGCAATCGTGAGCACATCATTATAAGTCTTTTGATTCGCCCAGTCGCGCTGCATCTCGAGCAAGTATTGCAGCCAAGTCATAGGTACGGCACCGGCCTGGATCATACGTTGTACGGCCCTCTCGTGTGCCTCTTCGCTTACGCCTCCGCAAGCATCCGTAATAATGTATACTTGATGCCCCGCATCGATTGCCGAAAGAGCCGGATCGACAACGCAAACTTCTGTCCAAAGCCCCGCAATGACAAGTTTCTTTTTACCTGTCTTCTTAACTGCATCTACGACGCGCTGGTCTTCCCATGCATTCATGGTTGTACGATCGATTGGCGCTTGATCGGGAAACACAGCTTGAAGTTCCGGAAAGATCGGACCGCTAAACGTTTTGGATGCCACTGTCGTAAGAATCGTCGGCACTCCGAACAATTTCGCGGATTTAGCAGTCCCAGTTACGTTATTTCGAACGGATTCCAAACTATGGGATTTCGTTGCAAATGCCATTTGCGGTTGATGGTCAACTAATAAAAGTGTGTGATCGGTTGGGCTCAGCAATCCCGGTGATGCATTCGTGGCATTCGCTCTAATATCTGCCCCTTCTGAAACCTTTGTAGCAAGCGAGTTAAATTCTGTTTGTGGAGCCCCGCTTGCTGCATAAGGTTGAACCGTATCACTTGCGGTTCGGGCAACATAAGTGGGTGGGACTTGGCCGTCAGTCAATGTGTTAGCCTGAAAGTTCTTTGTTTGATAATTGGGATTGGTCCCTCTAGCTGTGCATCCTGTCAAAGCAGATAGTAACATGACGCCAGCAATAGGGTATATCAACTTTTTCATTAATAAACACCTCCATTCATAAGATGATTCTGTTGAGGTAGCATTATTCAAGTAATTAGTTCCATTTTTTAGAGTTAAAACGTCGTGTAGATAGATATATAAAGATTGTGCCACAAGATTCCAATGACATTCATCCTGCTCAGCTTATATACTTATCTATAGAGCAGTTCTAATTTCACCTGCCATCGAGACTTCTTAGAACAACTAGAAGGGATGATAGGATGAAATCCAAAAAACGTGTTATACCTTTCATCATCACCGTGATGTTAATGGTTTCCAATATGAATTTGGCTTATGCTCAAAATGATGCCAATCTGGCGGTCAAAGACTTGATCGATAATTATAATAAACGTCTGGAAGTCATTCAACAGCTTAATAATCAAGAAGAACAGATTCAAGGTCAGCTTTCTACGATTAACCGGCAAATATATGAATATGATCAATTGGTTAGCGAGCTGCAACCCGATATCGATAAAATTACAATGAAAATGCAATCCATACAAATCAATATCAGCAATACCGAGAAGAACATTGACTATCGTAATCAGTTATTGAAAAATCGCCTTAATAATATGTATACAAGCGGAAATCTCTCGGTTTCATTTATTGAAGTGCTTTTGGGTTCTACGGATTTTGGCGATTTTATTAATCGGGTGAGTATGCTGACGATGGTTATCAAATCGGATAAGCAATTGATCGAAGTCATGTCGCAGGACAAAGTAAATTTGACAAAATTAAAAGATGAGCTTGACCAACAACAAAGTTTGCTCTTGGCACAGCGGAATACATTAAGTTCTGCAAAGGCTGCACAAGAAGAAAAGATCAATCAACGGATTGCTTTATTAGATCAGTTACAGAAGAAAAGTCAGGCTGAAGTGGATACTGCTCATAAAGTAGAAGAAGACTTGTCGAGTATTGACGATAAGCTTACCCCTGAGGTTGAGGCGCAGCTCAATGCTGTCTTACAAAATAAGGTATGGAGTGACGGTTTTTGGGACTGGCCGGTTCCTTCCTCCCACATGATTACATCGGATTTTGGCCCGCGCGTACAAGAATTTCATGCGGGAATCGATATCGGTGCACCGATCGGAACATCCATCGTTGCGGTAGATAACGGGATTGTGCTTTACGCCGGGAAAGCGAACGGATTCGGCAACTGGGTTGTTATTAAACATTCCAACGGTTTAATGAGCGTATATGGCCATATGTTTGGAGCCGGGATCTACGTATCCGTAGGTCAGGAAGTAAAACTCGGGCAAACCATTGCAGTTGTCGGGAATGATGGGCAATCGACAGGTCCCCATCTGCATTTTGCCGTTGCTACAGGAATTACCGGAAATAAAATGAACTATATTGATCCTCGCCCTTATTTGGATAATAAAAAACTATAATCATGAAAACTCCCTTGGCGGCCATGTCCAACTAGGGAGTTTTTGATTTATAACCATGGGTACAATGGGCTGAATACATAGTTGCCAATTTAATGAATAAAGTGATGTAAGGAATTGTCATACTAAAGGAGGCGTACAGGTATGCGGCTTGAGCCTGATTTTCCAGAGGCTGATTTAGTCATTTATAACGCTAACATCGTAACCATGGATGAATCCAGACACATCGCAACAGCAGTTGCCATTAAGGGAGACCGTATTATTGCTGTGGGCAGAGATGCCGATGTTATGTGCTATAAAGGACCAAAGACTCGTGTTGTGGATGCTAACAAGCGCCTTATGATTCCAGGATTGAATGATACGCACATTCATCTAATACGCGGCGGATTGAACTATAACTTGGAGCTGCGTTGGGATGGAGTGCCGTCGCTTGCTGACGGTTTGCGTATATTAAAACAACAAGTAGACCGTACACCACCACCGCAATGGGTGCGCGTCGTCGGGGGGTGGTCGGAGTTTCAATTCAAGGAACGCCGATTGCCCACTTTGGAAGAAATCAATCGTATAGCTCCGGATACGCCCGTGTTCATTCTGCATTTATACCAACGAGCCCTTTTGAACAAAGCGGCTTTGCGCGCGGTTGGGATTACGAAGGATACGCCGGATCCACCAGGCGGTGAAATTCAACGGGATAGCCAAGGCAATCCGACCGGGCTGCTATTAGCCAAGCCGAGCGCAACGATTCTATATTCGACTTTAGCGAAAGGGCCTAAACTATCACATGAAGATCAGTTGAACTCCACGCGGCTGTTCATGCGTGAAATGAATCGCTTTGGCGTGACCAGCGTCATTGATGCCGGCGGCGGCTTTCAGAATTACCCGGAAGATTATCAAGTCTTTGAGGAACTCGACAAGAACGGAGAAATCACTATTCGAACGGCATATAATTTGTTTACGCAGCATCCCGGCCACGAACTGGACGATTTTAAAACATGGACGGCTACATCGAAGCCTTATACGGGGAGCCCTTATTATCGTCACAACGGCGGCGGTGAAATGCTTGTATACAGCGCAGCTGACTACGAAAACTTTGCCGAACCTCGCCCGATTTTGCCCGCTGTCATGGAAAGCGACTTATATAATGTTGTCCGGCTGCTGGTTCAACAGCGCTGGCCTTTCCGACTCCACGCAACCTATGGCGAGGACATCACGCGCTTCCTCAACGTGTTTGAACGTGTAAATAAGGAAGTTCCATTTAAAGATCTACGGTGGATCTTCGATCATGCTGAAACGATCCGCGAGCCGGATCTGGAACGCGTTATCGCGTTAGGCGGATCCATTGCCGTTCAAAACCGGATGGCGTTTCAAGGAGAATATTTCGTTGACAGATATGGAGCTGAAGAAGCTAAGCACGCTCCACCTGTCGTTAAGATGCTTTCACATGGATTGCATGTAGGCGTCGGTACGGATGCTACGAGGGTAGCCAGTTATAACCCTTGGGTTTCCTTGTACTGGCTAATTACCGGTAAAACGCTTGGCGGACTGCGCTTGTACCCTTCTTCCAATCGGGTCGACCGGCACCAAGCTCTTCGCATGTATACAGCCGGAAATGCCTGGTTCTCGAAGGAAGAGGATGTAAAGGGCCAAATCAGGGTAGGTTATTACGCAGACATATCACTCCTTTCTGATGATTTCTTCCGTGTCTCCGAGGAAGAAATCAAACGCATTGAGTCCGTATTGACTGTCGTAGGCGGTAAGATTGTTTATGGCGCTAGTGAATTCGCCAGATTATCGCCTCCAGCTCCGAAAGCAAGTCCAGACTGGTCGCCGATCAATTACTATGGCGGATACTGTAAAGCCCCGCATGATGGAGGCGGGGGTGGTC
Source organism: Paenibacillus sp. V4I9 (assembly GCF_030817295.1). Taxonomy (NCBI): domain Bacteria; kingdom Bacillati; phylum Bacillota; class Bacilli; order Caryophanales; family Paenibacillaceae; genus Paenibacillus; species Paenibacillus sp. V4I9. The sequence continues at coordinate 3,329,935 of NZ_JAUSZE010000001.1, read as the reverse complement.
CGTGGATACATCGGCCGCAGCATGCGCATCATTGCGGCCATCATCACGGAAGCGGGTTCTGCGACTTGGATTGCTTCGTCTTTTGAACCTAACAACTAACTCACAAACAGAAAGGTCTGGCATGTATGTCCGATTTAACGATTAAAGTCAATGATAACGGTCCTTTACGGATCATGGGAAAAGTAGACATGGTGGATGCAGAGGGGAATCGCTTTGAGACCCCGGAATCTTTTATTCTGTGCCGCTGCGGACTATCCGATAAAAAACCGTTTTGTGATTTGGCACACAAAGGCAAGTTTGAAAGTGCTCCTCGTGCTGCCGATCAGGCTTAAATACAACAAAATAACCTTGAAGAGACAGCTGCGAGCTTGTCGTTCAAGGTTTTTTTGCATTTCTCGGGAAGCCGGCAGTTCAGGATTATGAGCGGCGATAGGCTTTCTCGTGAAATTTAATTATGCTTCGGAACAGCACCTTCCCGTCATCCGGCAGCCGATCCTTCTCATTAATAATCCTTCAAAAAAAGTAATGATAAAAATCGGTATGAGTTTTATTAAAATGTTCAGTCACCCGAAAGTTGAGAAAGATAGTCCTTTAAATAAACATGTTCTCTTTCATAAAAAGCAAAAATAATTCAGCTAACGGATACAAGAGCTCAAACTACATCACGAGGCTAACGCAGGAATAATTCGGCGGCCTCGTTAAGCTATCGGGCAGGATAGAGGAGCATAAGCGCAATATATCATGGTAGTATATAGAGTGAACACTGATTTGTGGAGAGGAGGATTTCTTGTTGAAGTATAATGAATTAATGGAACTGAAAGATGTATTCTTCCTTGGTCTTACAGAGCCTGAGATAAACGTATTAAGGCTTTATTTTAGCAGAAGCAATATCAGTGATACGCCTGAACCGCTCATTATAAGGTGAGAAAAACTTTGGAGATTCGTATTCAATAAATATTGATAAAAATTCCCCGATAATACAAATTGATTTTCACACATACATTGCGTATTCCATTCGAAATGAATCATTTACATCATGGGATGATTATGAGGAATTTGAAGGGAAGGGAAGATATTTAGGATTTACAAGAAATCTAGGTATGTATCCCGAAATCATCCCGCCAATACATCATCGATATATGTTCTTGTCCTCCGACACATCCGACATTTGTGTCGCGAAATGTCTGGTGACAAGAACATTATCTCATTAATATCCGTGTAAATCGCGGCTTTTTTATTTTATGGGATCAAGTTCTTGTCAAAAACCAATGACAAGAACTTGATCCCATTCCCGATTTTGACAAGAACTTGATCTCATTCCCGACGGATCCCCGGTCGAATACATTTTTGTTACGGTGAACTATAGCCTAATACGACGTAGTGCAGCTGCTGACAAAGATCGGCAGGCGTGTTCAACTAAAGGGCAGAATAATGCAACTGTCTAATGAATATTTATGGTATATTTTAGTGGATGAGGAAGGAGAGATTAATGTGGGCTTTGCATTCTTGGATTTAGAATTTATTCCTGGTAAAGAAGTTGACTTAGTTATCTCTGAGAAAGTTCCAGGTGATGAAGAGAAGGGATTTGTTCCTGCATATAAATACAACATCGTTCGAGCTGGTTCCAATGAAATCACAGGTAAAATAGATGTTCGGATTGGTAGCAATGAAAATCTTTATTATGGTGGACATATAGGTTATTCGATAACAGAGAAATTTAGAGGGAACCATTTCGCTGCAAAGGCTTGCTTATTAGTCAAGCAAGTAGCACTAGCACATGGTATGGAGAAATTAATTATTACATGTAACCCAGATAATTTCCCTTCGAGAAAAACTTGTGAGTACATCGGAGCTAAATTGAATGTAATTGTTGAACTCCCTCCACATAATGACATGTACCTTGAAGGAGAGAGGCAAAAATGTATTTTCGAGTGGTCATTATTGAGCTAACGGATACAAGAGCTCAGCGATAGAATCGATCCATCGCTTTTTCTGTATTTATTACGGCGGGCCGCTTAATATATGCGGCTTGGTTGTGAAGGAGGCGAATTTTATGCTCTATATATTTAGCGGGTTGCCAGGCACCGGGAAGTCCACGTTATCATCGGCTTTGGCTAGAGAGTTTCAGGCTACGTATCTCCGGGTCGATGTCGTGGAACAAGCTATGCGGGTTGCTGGGACGTGGGCAGATGGACCCGCGGGTTACATCGTGTGTTATGCGATTGCATCGCAGAATCTCCGACTGGGACTCGATGTGATAGCAGATACGGTCAATCCCATCGAAATAACGCGCCAAGATTGGCGCAACGTGGCGGAATCTCTTGGAACTCTGTTTGTGGAAATCGAAGTAGTCTGCTCAGACGATCGTGAACATAGGCATCGAATCGAAACGCGTGTAGCCGATATTCCCGGCTTTGCTTTACCTACATGGGAGCAAGTCAGGAACAGACAGTACGATATTTGGGAACGTGAACACATCGTCATCGATACAGCTCACCAAACTGTGGCCGAAAGTCTGAAGACGTTGCGCGAACGGTTGGATCGGGAGCGTAAGAAGTTTAGTAGATTCCGCTAACGGAGACGGAGCTTCAGGGCAACAGGCTGCTAGCATCAATGGCAGCCTGTTGAGCTATCGGGCAGCATTCCTATTATGAAGAAATACGAGACTTGAGAAACAAAAAGGCTCCTTGGTATGATGTTTATGGGTCCACGATGCTGGCCAGCTAACGGATCCAAAAACAAACCAAGGAGACTACAAGATGCATTCTACTCAAAATGAACGAATTAATCAAATCACTTCTTCTACCTTAATTGTCGGTGTCGACATCGCCAAATTCAAACATGTGGCTCGAGCCCAAGACTACCGCGGAGTCGAGTTCGGGAAGCCAATCACGTTTGAGAACAACCGGGAAGGTTTTGAATTGTTTGTTAATTGGTACCAAAAGATATCAACGGAGCAAGGATTCCAGGACGTAATTGTCGGCATGGAGCCGACAGGCCACTACTGGCTGAATCTTGCATATTACTTAAGAGAAAAGCGATTTAGGTACGGTGTGGTGAATCCACTGCACGTGAAGAAAAGCAAAGAACTGGACGACAATTCTCCAACGAAGAATGACGTTAAGGACGCGAAAGTAATTGCACAGCTAGTCAAAGACGGGAGATACGCCATACGAAGCCTACCTCAGGGCGTTTATGCAGAACTGCGGGAAGCGATGATAACTCATTTCATGTCGGGTGACAAGAACATATACGCTTATGAAGCCGCATATCTGCGGCTTTTTTCATTTTAACGATAAGTCAAAAGCCAGTGACAAGAACATATATCGTTTGCCGATTTAGGACAAGAACATGTATCGTTGTCCGCAGTTGAGGATTATTCTCAATTTGAATGCTTAAAAGGCAGGCAGAAGAGCGATGTGTATTCAAATCCAAGCAGTGAGAACAAACAATATATAAAATACGTAGACCAGTATGTAGCTCGATTAAGAATTTAAATTATCAGCGTTGCCGATAACTTGTTGTTATTGGTAACGCTGATTTTTTTTTCGAGGGGGAACGGAACAGAAACATTAATGTATAGAAGAATGTATAGAAGTTCTTGTCGTTTTTGTATAGAAGTTGTCGGGTGACATGAACATTATCTCTTTATTAGCCGCGTAGATCGCGGCTTTTTGCGTTATGGGATAAAGTTCTTGTCAAATTTTAATGATAGAACTTTATCTCATTCCCGATTTTGACAAGAACTTGATCTCATTCCCGACAAGCGTCATGACAGAGGTATTACCGTTCGGGAAACTCAGGTCATACAGGATATTGAAGGTGCTCTGGTTCGCTTTCGGATCGGTCAATGAGGATGTATCGCATCAACACGAAGATGACATGTTCAATTTTGACCGGGATTGGATCCATTGATTAGCTGGCTAACACTGGGAGACGGCGGGGATCAGGAATTATAGCAACTCTATGGCAAGATGCCAGCATTTTCTAACGGATGTGGTACGCCAAAAAGAGCCGGGCACCCGAAGGCGAATAAGTGCTGAATCTGATTTGCCTGGACGGAGTCCCAGGCGGAGGTGATCCGTGTAATTTCCTTCCAGTTTTGTATTTACGAAGTTCAGCAATTTGCGTAAGATGGAGGTATTCACGAAGTTCGTGAATATGACGTTATCCGAAACCTTCGAAAGCATGTTGAAGACACGATATTAACCATACAAAACCAAGAAGAACAGACCGTATAAATTAGACGCGCCAGCAAGCGAGCAATTGGGTAACCCCCTTCGCCGCCGCGGCGCTTTTTTAATGATGTCAGAAACCAAAAAGTGGTATATACTACCAATATCTAAGGGAGAAAGAATAAGAGAATGGAATGAAGCTAGTCGCAATGGAATTGTATGTTGGAAAAAGAAACTAGAAGAATAAAAAGCAGAACAAGAAAGAATCAAGCTAGTCGCGATAAAATATTAATGGGTAGGGGAAGGAAATAGAAGAATTCGAAGGTTGTTCAAGAGGTCGAAGGCATCGGATAACAACGTATTCATGCATCGGGGTATCCGCCCCTCGGTCCGGCCGAGGATTTTCGGGGAGGCAGGAGCAGCCGGACACATCTGCAAGACTAATTACGCTGCGCGAACCGGTGTGATGGATGGCTGCGCCGATCCAATCTGTCCCTTAAGTCTTTTGACGTCGTGAATACAGTAACGTTATGTGAAATGACCGCAGTTCAGAAAAACAAAGCCAAAATCCGGGAAAGTATTTGAGGCCACAACACGAGCACGTATTATCTTAATTGAAGAAAAAATTGGTGTACAGGTCTGGGAGCAGTTGGGTAATAGTTTGCAAATTTTGTTCAATGGACTCTACGAAGGCATTCTGTGGGCCGATAATCTGTGATTCAATTTCAGGTGCTGAGGCCTGTCGGCCGTTTTTTGCAGTTGTTTTAAATAAAATCGTCATATTAGAAGAGCTATGGATCGGCATCGAACAGCCTTGCACGATGTCCATCGCCATTTCTTCAATATTAGTCGTTGTTGCATGAATATTGACTTGCACTTGTGTGACGATTTCTTCAACGAATTTTTATCTTCTGGGTGATTTGGGATATAACGTATTAGTGGTGCCAAAAGATGCATGTAAACCAGTTCTTTGTCGACGACATATTCAACTTACATTAACCAACTTTGAAGCTTTGGCTGTGAGATGTCTTTTACCTTATTCTTTTGAGGAAGCATTTTTCAACACGTTCAAGGATTATGTTTTGATGTTTCATCATCTTACAAACTGAGCTCCTTTCTTTAAAAATTAAATTAGAAATTTAACACAACATTAATATTACCAGATTGTCGGAATATATCTTTTGTTTCGTAAATTTAGGTTAATTTGCAGGATTAAATTCTTGTATTATAATTCAAACGGGAAGTATTCGTTTTTCTTTTTTTTGCATTTATGTATAATTGACAGGTATTATAAAATAAACATCTGGTCAATAATGAAATAACTTATTCAAGTTATTTAGTCTATTTTAAATAAAGACAAAAGGGGAAGATGTAATGCGAAATGCAGAGGTGACAAGAGAACGAATACTGGAAGCCGCAATGAGAGAGTTTTCATCTTTTGGAATAGCAGGGGCACGTGTAGATCGTATAGCTAAAGCAGCAGATTGCAATAAAAATATGATTTATATCTATTTCGAAAGTAAGGAGAAGCTCTTTACTACTGTCCTTAAGAAACATCTTTCACGCGTATATGAAGAAATACCTTTCCTTCCGCAAGATCTCCCTGGCTTTGCCGTACAAGTGTTTGATTTCGCCATGGCTAATCCCGATCTGATGCGCTTAATGACTTGGTTTAGCTTGGAAAACAAGGACGAACATCTGGTTGACAGAGATACTGCCCAAAACTCGAAAGTTCAAGCATTGTTAGAAGCACAAAACAATGATCAAGTGGGGCAAGCATTTTCACCGGGTTTCCTATTAACGGTTGTAATGTCGATAGCTACTGCATGGACGACAGTGAACCCCTTTGGACCGTTTATTGATTCTAATTCTTCCAGCAATAATTATAATGAAATTCGGGATTATGTATCAAAAGTAGTAAGTATGATAACTCAGAGCAGCTGACTGGTCGCCGATTTCATCTTCAGCGACTGGTATAGTCAGCAAATATAGGATTTGGTCCTGTGCCCGCTTTATTGACGACATTATCGAAGTGGTCCGTACCCCATGTAGAAGCCAGGGCATCTTTTACGATAGCAATAAATGTATCGAAGATATTCTCTTTACTCACATCAAGCTTAAAGGCAATGGCTTTTCGGCCTGATTTTTCAACATACTAGACGACTTTCTCTGCTTCTTCTCGATTGGAATTGTAGGTGAAGATTGAATCAACCCCTCTTATAGCTAGTTCAAGAACAATACTGGCCAATGCCGTGGCTTCCACCAGTAAACAACAGCAATTTTGGTAATGTTAACTCAGTCCCTTTCATTTATTCTGATTTTTTGCTACATAGCTCTATTATTGATATAACTAAAAAGTCAGTTATGAAAATTTCAAAATAATCGCTCATGCAAAAAAGTAGTATGACCAGACGATGATTTTGTATTTATTGTCGGTTCATATTAGTCAATTATATACGAAATTAGGATTATCTCCCCGAATCCGGAGTTGTTTTGAGAGGTCGTTAATTCTTTTGCTGTCGCGGGTTTGTGCTCTAAACCAATTATGCCAATGAAGACTTGATGAAGTCCGCTGACGCAGAATTGTTTCGCAGGATATAGATCGATTGCGTCAGTCAATTAGTGCCGTCGCTGCTGACTCCAGAATTTAACAAGTTGAAGATAGGAGGGGCTCTTTCCATAAACGGTGGTTTTCGTGCTTTTTTATCAAAAATGCAATCCTAATTTTTACATTGACCTAACTATATAGTTAGTTATATATTATAGACATCCGGTCGACATGAGTCCCGGACAAAACTTCAGAAAGAAGGAAATTTCAAATGTCAAAAATCGCGATTGTAACTGGCGGCAGCAGAGGGATTGGCCGCAGCACCGTACTTTCACTAGCAGAGCGTGGAATTCATTCAATTTTCACATATAACACAAACGTCGAGGAAGCAGAAAAGGTAGTTGAACTCGTTACAAAATTAGGCGTCAAAACAACTGCGTTAAAACTGGATACAAGTAATACAGCCATGTTCGACCCCTTTATTACAAGCGTGAAGGAAGTATTGGCAACGTGGGGGCATGAAAGTTTTAATATTCTTGTAAACAACGCTGGTACATCCCATCATGGGTCTTTTGCCTCCACGACTGAAGAAGAGTTAGACGCTTTATATAACATTCACGTCAAAGGCGTATTTTTCCTCACCCAGAAGCTACTACCGCTAATCAATGACGGCGGCAATATCGTGAACATTTCGACTGGCTTGACTCGTATTATTGTCGGCAGCGCTCCTTATGCAGCTGTAAAAGGGGCGATTGAAGTGCTGACGAAGTATCAGGCAAAAGAGCTTGGGGCACGTCGTATAAAAGTGAATGTTGTAGCCCCTGGTGCTATTCAAACCGACTTTAGCGGAGGCATGGTACGGGATAATCCGCAAGTAAACAAAATGGTATCGGATATGACTGCACTTGGCCGCCCTGGACTTCCAGAAGATTTAGGTATGATGATCGCTTCTCTCGTTTCTGAAGAGAATCGTTGGATAAATGCACAAAGAATTGAAGTTTCAGGTGGTATGGGCATCTAACCTGCATGTTACCGAATTCTGATTTGGTTTGAATATATGGGATGCTTCTGTCGTTGTCATGAAGCACAGAAGGATGCCCTGTATGTCGATTTGGGAGTTGCCAGCTAAAGTGCGCGTTGCGAAATATTTGCCTTATAACGCTTTCCTGCCACTGAATATGGGAACGTACAATTCGCTCTGTCCAACGGTGTACCGCTTATTGGGGCAGGCGATTCGGAAGACAGGCCTGAAGTCAACCAGCGTATCGCATGGTCTGAAGCTGGCTTGAATTTGTAGTCGGGAACGCCATCGGTTGAACAACTTCGAGATGCTATAAACAAGTGCTTACCGATGGGAAATTCCGGGAGCGCCTTATAGTCATTCTCTTCATTCAGTTGAAACTAAACAAGGTAATTCTGTGTACAAACTTCATCTAAAGCAGCTCTTGGCCGAATACGACATTGCTTGCCAACAACTGCAAGTGGTTGAAGCAGAGTTAATTGCTGTGTCAGACTGTATTCCTTTTGCGAAATCAATGCGGATTCACTAGGAGAGGCCGGGATTGTGGTTCAAAGGAAAGAAAATATATCTTACTAACCGTTTGGTTAGGTATATAGTTTACTCGACCGAATGATAATATGTTCGGAAAACACATTTATGAAAGAAGGAAATTAAACATGTCCAAAATCGCTATTGTAACCGGCGGCAGCCGAGGCATTGGTCGCAGCACCGTTGTTGCGTTGGCAAACCGCGGCTTTGATACGATCCTCACTTATAACACCAACAGCGAGGAAGCAGATACGGCAGTTAAACTTGTTCAAGAATCAGGCCGCAAGGCCGTTGCGTTAAAGCTGGACGTAAGCAATACCTCCACATTCGACGCTTTCGTTACGAGCGTGAAAGAGGCGTTGTCAGCTACATGGGGCAAAGATCGTTTCGATATTTTGGTCAATAACGCGGGCACTGCCCATCACGGCACATTCGCATCCACGACGGAAGAAGAACTGGATACGTTATATAACATTCATATTAAAGGCGTCTTCTTCTTGACTCAAAAGTTGCTTCCGATTATGAACGACGGCGGCGAAATCGTGAACGTTTCTACAGGCTTGACCCGGATTATCGTCGGCAGCCCTCCTTACGCAGCCGTAAAAGGCGCGATCGAAGTATTGACGAAGTATCAAGCGAAAGAGCTTGGACCACGCCGCATCAAAGTAAACGTCGTCGCTCCGGGCGCCATTCAAACCGACTTCAGCGGGGGAATGGTACGCGATAATCCGCAAGTAAACAAAATGGTCTCGGATATGACCGCGCTTGGTCGTCCCGGGCTTCCCGAAGACCTCGGCATGATGATCGCGTCGCTCGTATCGGAAGAGAATCGATGGGTGAACGCGCAACGGATCGAAGTATCCGGCGGTATGGGTATCTGATTTAATGTACATGTTTATCAAAAAAAACTGAAATCGAGCGTGACCTGTCGAAGTAGGAACTAACTTGCTAAAACAGTTCACGCTTTATTCATTTATTTGATTCGACATAACAGCAGGTAAGGGGCTAAACATCTATGACCAATTTGAAAAATAAGGTTGCTTTAATCACCGGCTCCGGGCGCGGTCTCGGTAAGGCGATCGCCGAGCGGTATGCTTCTCTAGGTGCAAATATCGTCATTAATTATAGCAGCAGTAAAGCTTCGGCTGAGGAAACGATGGCTAATGTTTTAAAATATGGCGTTAAAGCTATAATGCTTCAAGCGGATATTTCCAAAGCGGACGAACTCCGAGAAATGTTTCAATTATCCTTGAAGGAATTCGGGAAAATCGACATTGTCGTTGCCAACGCGGGTATTGAATCGGAACGAATTCCGACGGTCGACATATCGGAGGAACAGTTCGACAAGTTTTTCCGAATCAACACCAAAGGTACTTTTATTACTTTACAAGAAGCGGCCAAGCACGTTGCGGATAATGGACGGATAATTTATATTTCGTCTAGCACTACAGCCAGCGCGTTGCCCGGAGCAGCTTTGTATGCCAGTAGCAAAATCGCGCCAATGTACCAGGTAGAGGTGTTAGCGAAGGAAATCGGCTATAGGGGAGTGACCGTCAATTCAATCGTGCCGACGGGCATAGAAGGTGCGGGAGCATTTTCCAATCCGGAGGAACGCGCGGAATTTATTAAGCAATTTACTCAAAGCCATCCCATGAGGAGGCTGGGCAATTTAGAAGACGTAGCGAATGTCGCCGAATTTTTCGCTAGCGAACTTAGCTCTTACGTGAGCGGCCAGCAACTGCTACTAAGCGGGGGAGCGTTACAATAATTTTTAATTATTAAAAGGAATAAATGTAGGCCTGTTGATTAACCAATATTTAGTTAAGGGAAAACCACATATAAGGCCAAATAAACATTCCATTCTGGAGGTTGAAGTGCACCCCCTATAATAGACATTGGATAAACCCCCTGGGTAAACCGATGAATTTATAGGGGGTGCATTTTTCATGGCGATTAAAGGACAAACGTTTAAACATTATCCAGAATCATTGAAAATCGAGGCAGTTCGACTGCATGTTTAAGAAAGCTGGAGCTACAGAAAGATAACGGAACAATTAGAAATACGGGATAAAGATCGTGTGAAGAGGTGGATGAGTAGCTATCGCAAAAGTGGAATCGATGCTTTCAAGGATAAACGTGGGAATCCTTCGACAATAGAGACAGAGCATGAACGCCAGATACGACGGTTGCAGTTGGAGGTAGACATCTTAAAAAAGTGGATACAAATCTTAAAACGGGAGGATTGCAGGACAGATACGACGTCATTGATCATTGATGTGCTAAAGAAAACCAGAAGTGTTAAGGAACTATGTGGCTATTTGGGGTTACTACGCCTATGTGAGGCGCAGAAAGGAAGTTCGGGACGGTGAACTAAAACTCAAAATCAAAACGATCTATGAAGAACGAGATAAGATTCTGGGATACCGTCGCATACGAGATGAGTTATACCGTCAGCATAATCTTATTGTTAACCATAAGAAGGTTCTGCGCCTTATGCAGCAGTTAGGCATCAAGTATGATGATCGGAATGTCTCTGGTCATGATGCCCGCGCAGACAACGGGCTTGAATCAGCTGCCTAGCCACCTTTATGCGCACGGCACCGCCATCTTGAACACGTTGCAGCAGGTTGCGGGTGCGATCGGTATTGCTTTGTTCATCAGCATCATGTCGTCTGGCGCGAAAGATTATATGAAAACATCACCGGACCCGGCTTCGCCGCATGAAGCGCTCCAATCGATGGTCGCGGGGCTGCACGACTCTTTCATGTTTGGCCTGATCTTGGCGGTGTTTGCGCTGGTCATCAGCCTCTTCATTAAGCGCACCCATGCGCCGAAGGAAAATAGCCCTAAGCAGCTGTTAACCGCGAAGGAGCAAGTGAACAAAGGATAATCAATACAGGACGATCATCTATGTTAAGCACAATTTGATCACAGGGGGATGCAAGATGACTGAGCATATCAGATGGAGCCGTGGATTCATACGGATTGACGAAATCACGCGAGATGTTTCATTTTCTTGCGGCATTCAATCAAGGAGGATATCATAATGAGTGAGGGTAAGGGCATGCCGCGGACTGCAGTGGTGACAGGTGGCAACAGTGGCGTCGGTTTGGCCGTCGCTGAAGCTCTCGGCAAGAAGGGCTACAAGGTTTGGATCGTGGGCCGGAACGCCGAAAAGGGCGCGGCCGCAGTGGAGCGGCTTCGGCCCCACTGCTCGGCGGGGATCGCATTTTTGCAGCTGGACGTGATGCTGTTCAGCGGCATCGAGCAGTTTGTATGCACCCTCAGGCCGCAGCTGGGCGGGCGGCTGGATGCACTGGTTCACTCGATGGGTGTAGTTGGCACCAAAAGGAAGGTGAGCTCCGATGGACTGGAAGAAGGCTGGGCGACGCAGTTCCTGGGCCGCTATCTCCTCACCGAGGCATTTACGCCGGAACTCTCAAAGTCCGAGGATGGCCGCGTGGTCTTCGTCAGCGCGCAAGCACCGAAGAAGCCGCAGTTGTTCGAGGACGATCCCTCGCTCGAAAAGAACTTCAGCACCATGCGCGCGATCGCGCAGAATCAGTCTGCGTGCGTGCTCTATGAACAGATGTACGCGGCCGAACATCCGAGCGGACCGGCCATTAGTGGCGCTGTCGCGGGTCTGGTCCGCGATACCGGCATCACTCGCGCGCATCCCGGTTTTGCCAGGGCGATCGCCGGCGTGATGTATAACCTCTTCGGGATCACGCCTGCGCAGTCCGCGATGAATATCGTGGCGCTCGCCAGCGATCCAGCACTCAAGGATATCTCCGGCTACTGGTTTTCAAAGCCGCAGGACCTCGAGAAACGTCAGAAGTTGGCGTATGACGAGATGCACGTGGAGTCTTTACGCCGCCTGCTCGGCAGGTACGAAGGCGTTAGAAACACTCTGCTGTCGGTCTGATTCCAACCATACAGCCGGCCGCTCTCGCCCTAAGTGGAAGATTGGTGAACGTATCGAGATTGGATGGCATGGAGGAGACAACCACGTAACAGGACTGACTATTGACGGTGATTACGATGAATACATGGTGGCCTTCGAGGAAAGTTTGTCTCGTATACCGGATGAATTGTCCGCCTTAGAAGCTGCACCACTTTCTCGCGCGGCAGGGACAAAGAAGAAGGAATTCGCCATCTTGGTGCACATCATTATATCGATTCTGAACAAGAAGATCCGGCTCTCGCATTGAAGGCACTTGGGGGAGATAGAAACAAAACGTAAGCCAAAAACCGAGATCAAGCTGATCTCGGCTTACTTAGTTTTTTCTAGATGGATAAGCAAAGAGAAACAAAGTATATAATGTGACACATCATATGTCGGGTGACATGAACATAGTAACATGCCGCATATATTGCGGCTTTTTTGTTTTATGTTATCAAGTTCTTGTCAAAATGAAATGTCCGACAATAGTGAACTCATCATTGTGTAGCTGGTTCAGGTGACAAAAGCCGAGATCAGCTTTGTAATTTTGCAGAAAAAAGAGGATGTCCAATGACACAAATGTGCCTACATAATTTTAAATGCAAATGCCTGAGGAATCAGGCTTATTTATTTTTATGTAGGAGGATTTGTGTCATCTAAAAATGCACAAATGTACCAACATTGTAGTCTGGCGACACAAAATCACCTACATTTTAGGAGATCAATTTTTGGATCGAATCACTCAAGAGATTATCCACTTGCCAACAAAATAATCCTAACCGCTCGGCTAACGGGCAGCATAGTTATTTGGACAAAGGGTATATCATGTCTTTTGGCGAACTTAGTGTAATCAATTATAAGAAGTCGTTGCAAATAATATCATAATTGCCGAGGTTAGGAAGTGACAGATTGATTGTAGTATTGGAAAAAATTACGGATGAAGGATTAGATGCTTTAAAAAATCTCTTTGAATTTGCTGCGTATGATCTTTCAGAATTAAATAGTTCCAACATTAATGAAAAAGGATCGTATATCTCGATTCTCAATTGCAGAGATTGGTATGAAGATCCAAACTATGATTTATTTTTTATTCGAGTTGATGGAGAATTAGCAGGATTTGTTATCATAAAGCATTTATTAGAGGAAGAAGTGTACTACCTCAATCACTTCTTTATCTTGAGGAAAAATCGTAGAAATAATATTGGAAAGCAAGCAGCTATACAGGCATTTAAATTATATATGGGAAAATGGAGAGTGAGTCAATTCGATTGGAATACTCCCGCACAAATCTTTTGGAGAAAAGTTATTAAGGAATTTACAAGCGATCAGTATTATGAGATCAGGAGAAAAGATAACAAAGGCCCAGCTCAAGAGTTTACTTATTGTTATTCAGAATAGTTTATCGCTGACTTCTGAGACAGTAACAAGTAAGTTAGTAGGGATTCTGGTTCCTTATATGGATATTTATTTAGTAGTTCAATGAAAATTGAGAGGGGGCTATTACAACAAATGGATTATAAACAAGAGTTGATTGAGACTATGGAAAAAATGGACATTGAAAACGCAGAGTATTGGTCGGACCAAGAAATATCCGACAAAAAGTATGCGACACTTGCAATGCTTCGATTTTTAAGACCATTCCAAAAATCATTAGACAATTACTTAGATAGCCATGAAAATTGGATAAAAAACGAGATGACTAGAAGGAATAGTAAATTATCAGGCGTACTTGATGAAATGATTAGTGCTGGTGTAAAGTCAGAATCTATCGGAATTCTAGCATATTGGATTTCGAGAATGACATTGAACAGCGTATTGTATAGATTAGATGACCCCGCAGGTGGGGATTATGATTTAGAAAATGAAGGTGAAGATCTCCCAAGATGGGTCCTGTTAGAACAAATAATATCAAAAGAAAATAATAAAATTGATGGAAAACTAACTGGCAGAATGCTAGCTGGAATGTATGAGGTATTCCCTTTAGAATCCTAATGAATAGAAATTCACACGAATGCTTCACTACGCTTAACGAGAAACAATATCACACAAATAACAGACTTCCGGCAGAAAACAATGAGCAGGCTGAGAGCAGACAAATCTGAAAAGGGAGAGATAAGGAATATTGAAAAAAAGATTTTCGGTTGGCAAGGCAGAGTGGTCAGATACAAAAGAAGAACAGTATAGAAAAGACAGTCTAGTTATTGCTTTTGGATTTGGAGACGAGACATGGCTAAAGTTAAAAGATTTCTACGGAGTCTAACACGATTCAACTAACGCAGAACGTTTGTTTAATTAGAAACCAAGACGAGGCTGCCGGCACTTCGGCAGCCTCGTTGAAGTAATGGGGCAGTTAAGTTCAAACACATAGAAATATAAAGTGTTAAAATAAATGAAATATTCATTTTTCTGGAGGCGTGTATGGAGAAAAGCGTAGTTATTGAGGAGTATAGCTCGGATTGGTTTTTTCAATATCAAAAAGAAGCTATGAAAGTAAGAGAAGTATTACGTGATAGAATTCTTGGAATTGAACATATTGGTAGTACATCGGTTGAAGGATTAGGCGCAAAACCGATTATTGATTTTATGGTTGGAGTAAGTGATTTAAACAAGGTAGATGAATTCATTGAACCATTACACAGAATTAACTATGAGCACGTTTTTCACAAGGAACTTCCAAATAGAAGGTTCTTTAGAAAAGGAGAAAGAGGTGCTGGCACACATCATCTGCATATGTATAAGTTTGGTGGTGAAGACTGGGACAATAATATTTTGTTTAGAGATTATTTAAAAACGCATCCAGATGTATTAATACAATACTGTAGCTTGAAGAAGAAGCTTGCTGAAGAATATCCTAATGATAGAGCTGCATATACGAAAGCTAAACATCCCTTTATAACACAAATAATTGAAAAGGCTAAAATTGATACAAGTAATGGAAAATGACTATTAGGTTGAACTAACGTAAGAACGTTGTTCAATACACAGCAATGGGAAGCTGCCGGCACGATCGGCAGCCTTTCGCTCACCTAAACATTCCTGTTAGGGCTAAGAAATAGCCTTTGTCAAAAAAGGAGCGCCTCGGTATGATGGGTTTGTCGACGGGTTTATAACCCAATACCATCAAGGAGGCGCTCTCACTATGAAGTTTAAACAAACAGACGGACAAAATCAACGTATTGAACGAATTACCACTTCTCATCTTGTTGTGGGCATCGACATTGCGAAGGAAACTCATGTCGCACAAGCGACTAATTTTCGCGGCATCGTACTTTCTCAGCGTCATCTCACATTTTCAAATACAATTGAAGGCTTCGAAAAATTAGTACGGTGGATCGATGGACTGAAACAGAAACACCGTTTACAGGGACTCATCATTGGCATGGAGCCGACTGGACATTACGGTTCAAACCTGGCTAATTGGCTTGCTGACAAAGGCATAAACGTTGTCATGGTGAATCCGGCCACCACCAAAAGAAACAAGGAGAATCGCGACAATAGTCCATCTAAGAATGATCCGAAGGATGCGCTTGTCATTGCCGACGTGGTCAGCCGAGGATTTTACTATGAATACTCTCGACAAGCTGCAGTCTTTCAAAGGTTGCGAACAATGATGAGTGATCGGGAATATTGGGTGACAAATAGTGTACGGCTGCAGAACCGAATCATCCGCTGGATAGATATTCGCTTCCCTGAGTATTTTTCTGTGTTTAAAGATTGGACCTGCAAACGTTCCTTGGCTACGCTTAAGGAATTCCCATTTCCGCAGGATATAGAGTCTCTGTCCGTATCTGAGGTGATCACCGCTTGGAGAGCGCATATGCAGCGAGCCGGTGGTTCCACTGGCATGCAGAAAGCTGCGCAACTTATCTCTCTAGCTAAGCGAAGTGTAGGCGACAAGACTGCTCTCAATGAAGCGAATCAGGATTTACACCGACTCTTGCAAGAGTTCGAACGGATTGTTGAAATACTAAATGAAATTGAAAAAGATATCCAAAAATTGCTCAGTGAAATTCCTATGGCCGATCAGCTTCGATCTATCAAAGGACTAGGCTCAATCTGTACGGCAGCTATTCTTTCAGGTGCTGGTGACCTTAGACAGTATGCGCATGGGCGCCAATTATTACGTAAAGCAGGCTTGAACCTAGCCGAAAGCACGTCGGGAAAACGTAAAGGACAGATCGTGCTTTCTAAAAGAGGTGATGCTACACTGCGAAAATATCTATATCTAGCCACGATCCAGCTCGTAGGGAATAATCCTGTGTTCCGACAGTTACATGAGAATAATGTTCAAATCAAGCATATGAAGAAGCAACAGTCTGTATTTAAACTGCTTGGAAAACTGGCACGAATCATCATTAGTATTGTTCAAAAAGGAGAAACTTTTTCTCCTGAGATAGCTGCTCCAACGTTTACGCAAGCTGCTTAAAACGAACTTAATGATCACATAGATTGACTCATTCGCAGGATTTCAAAAAAGAAAGCACGGAGAACCGAGCTACTGCCCGGCAAGGGCTTCAGACCCGTCCGCTAAACGCTATCGGTCTCCACGCCTTGGTCAGGTGTAACGAAGGAATGTAAGGGCATAGACCCGTTGAGCCATGGGATGGTGAACACCAAGGAGAAAGTGGAGTATGCGTGCAGAAGAATAGCACTTGGAGAAATGTTCCACACGTTTCTTCTGTTCCCGCATATCCAAACATGGAACGACGGTGTCTAATAAGCTTACTTTCTGGAGCACAGCTGTTATACATGGCGACGAAATCCTGCGAATGAGTGAGTAAATGTAAGATAAATCCTTAAAACCGAGGGACGGGCAGTTTAGCGCAACTATCCAAGTATTGGAAGCGTAAAATGTGTAGTATGGTTTTTCTGCGAAAGAGGGGGTTTGAAGGTACCGCCCTTCGGGGAGATCGTTAAGGGAGGCCGCGATGAACGAGAACGCATTTGACGAACAATTATTTACAAGCTTGAAGCCGGGCTTAACCTCGTTCTGTTACCGAATGCTAGGCTCCATGGACGATGCGGACGATGCCGTTCAGGAGACGAGTATTCGGGTCTGGCAGAGCTGGAGCACGTTCAGACAGGATTCCTCGTTCAAAACTTGGGTCTATCGGATTGCCTCCAACCTGTGCTTGGACAAGCTGAGACAATCCAAACGTCGCGCGCTTCCCGTTGACCTGTTCGACCCGGCCGTCGCCATCGTCGAGCCGCGCGACACGCTGCCGGACTCTGCCTGGATCTGGCCGTCTCCCGACTTTGGGGGCAATCCGGAGGATCGGCTCGTCCGCAGAGATACCCTTCAACTGTGCTTCATCGCTCTCCTGCAGACCTTGCCTCCGCGGCAGCGCGCGGTACTCATATTGAAGGATGTATTTGAATGGTCCTCCAAGCAGATCGCGGAAACGTTGGCGATGTCGCCGGCAGCGGTGAACAGCGCCTTGCAAAGAGCCCGAGAGACGATGGACCGGGCGCAGCTTCGCTCGGATGAGCTCAGCAGCATGGACGTTCAACCGGAGCAGCAGCTGCTGTCCCGGTATGTGGAGGCCTTCGAGCAATTCGATATTGCTGCGCTCGTCGCGTTGTTCCACGAGGAAGGCTGCATGTCGATGCCGCCCTTCGAGATGTGGATCCGCGGCAAGGAAGATTTGTCCGCTTTCTATTCGCTTACTCGCTGGCATTGCGAAGGTTCGCGATTTGTGCCCATTACGGTGAATGGCGGTTATCCGGCGTTGGCCCAGTATATGCCGGGCAAAGAGGGCTCTGGCCTGGTACCCTGGGGCATCCACGTCATCGAAACCAAAGAAAATCAAATCCTGCACGTTCAAAACTTCATTCATACGCCATTATTTTCGCGATTTGGGCTGCCTGAGCGAATTGACCAATGAATTTCGTCATTGGCTTACGTCTATATCATTGAGAATAACCAAACGACGAATATCATGAGAGAGGTGTCAATTTAAAATGGAAACGAGTCACGAGCCGTCATTCAAGCCCCTGTCGAGAAGGTATGGCGCTATTGGACCGGGCCGGATCACATCACGAAGTGGAATAAAGCGTCCGAGGACTGGCATGCGCCGAGAGCCGAAAACGATCTGCGGGTCGGCGGCAAGTTTCTGACACGAATGGAAGCGAAGGATGGCAGCATGGGCTTTGATTTTGGCGGCGTCTACGATGTCGTGAATCGGCATGAGGCGATCGGCTACACCATGGAAGACGGAAGAAGAGTGGATATTGCTTTCGTCGATCAAGGGAATGAGACGAAGGTCATTGAAACGTTCGACGCGGAAAGCTCCAATCCCGTCGAGTTCCAGCAAGCAGGCTGGCAAGCGATCATGGACAATTTCAAAGCCTATACCGAACAAAACTAATCATCGCGAAGAAGACGCCGGGGAAGATGCCCGGCGTCTTTCTTTTTGAACCCTAGTACGAGCGTGCTCTCCGTTAGCCTTAACCTTGTGCCTCATCCATGTTCATGTAGTTAATGGCCCACAGATGGCCGTCCAAGTCCACGAAGCCCCAATGATACATGAACCCATGATCTTCAGGTTCAGCGTGCAATTTCCCGCCCAAGGAGACCGCGGTATTCACGATTTCATCGACCTTTTCCCGGCTCTCGAAGGCCAATGCGATCGTCATCTGCGCATACTTGCTCGTATCGACGGATTCCTTCTCCGTGAGCGTATTAAAGAATGCTTGATTGATCAGCATGACCTGCAGGTTGTCGCCGATCACGATGGCTACCGAATTCTCGTTCTCGGGGAATTGCGGGTTGAGCTCGAATCCGAGTCCGGTGAAGAACGCTTTCGATTGTTCTACGTTTTTTACAGGCAGGTTGAAGCTCGTGAATGCGGACGTTAATG
Source organism: Paenibacillus sp. V4I9 (assembly GCF_030817295.1). Taxonomy (NCBI): domain Bacteria; kingdom Bacillati; phylum Bacillota; class Bacilli; order Caryophanales; family Paenibacillaceae; genus Paenibacillus; species Paenibacillus sp. V4I9. The sequence continues at coordinate 3,310,860 of NZ_JAUSZE010000001.1, read as the reverse complement.
CCATTTTCAAAACACCTCTTCGTCAAATTAGTTTGTGTTCATTTATGCCTTCGTTTATATAGACGACAGCCGATCCGGGAATTCATCGGTCTCATGGATTCGGAAGCGTAAATTTTGAAAAATAACTTGGTATTGAGTTCGGATACCCGCCATTCCCGTAAGGTTGCTTATTCTTATTGTGCAGGGATAAAGATTGAACCTCCGCCAGACAAGCATGATCACGAAGGGCGTATCCATCCCGCCCATCCGCGGCAATATTTGCGATTCGGCGGGATAGCAGATCGCATATTCGATCTCAACTCAGTCCCTATACTTTACTTTCAAAACAGGCTTTAAGCAAGAAGCGGTGGAGGCGCTGGCTGCAAAACTCGTGCAGCTGTTTAACGAAAAAGGCGAAGCGAATTCCAAGCCGTTGACGACTGAGGAAGTTATCGAGGCTATGGACATCAAAGGCAGAACGCATCTGCCATTCCAACAACGACGGATCAAATCGGGACTGTCAAAAGAAGAGATCGCCTATCTTAGCGAGCACCGCGACGAGTATCCGGACATGGAGATCGTGGAGGAGCGCATCCGCCAGTACAGTCCCGACCGAGTCGCAGTTCAATTGGTCGGCTATATGAAGGGAGCCAAGGAGAATCTGGACTTTTACAAAGAAATCAACGCGGATCAATCGGATCCCACGCTTAAGTATTTGGATTCTGAGGAGGTCGGCTACGACGGCATCGAGTTGATGTATCTGAAGGAGATGCGGGGGCTTAACGGTTATAAATCCTATCAAATCGACAGCATGAGCCGGATCGTCGGCGACATGAAGCTGACCAAGCCGGTCAAGGGGCAGAATCTGTATCTAACGATTAATCGCAAGGTGCAGCTCACCGCGCAGCAAGCCATTCTCGATCAGATCGCGACAACCCTGTTAATTACACAGCCTGCCGGCGAGATCCTGCAGGCTGTTCGGCTAACGAAGAAACGATAGTTCCATAACCAACACGACGGTAGCCGGCACACGATTGGCTGCCGTTGTCCGTTGAAGTAACAGGCAGGATAGTCTCAATTGTTTCTCGAATATTTTCTGAGTTGGATAATTTTATAAACTTTGTGAATATAACGTTTATGTGAAATCACAGTGTGCTACTTAATGAAAGCAATCTAAAGGAGGCCTGTATGAAGACAATTATCTATATGGTCAGGCATGGAGAATCACCATACAATGAAGGAAATGAAAGAACAAGAGGGCTTACCCCAAAAGGAAAGATCGATATTGAAAAAGTAACGAAGTTACTTATAGGTGAAGGAATAGACATGATTATATCAAGTCCTTATACTCGAGCAATTCTTAGTGTTGAGGAATTGGCCGAGCACTTAAAGTTAGATATTAAAGTGTTTGAAGATCTTAGAGAACGTCATTTTTCATCTTATATTATTGAAAATGCAGAGTTAATGTCTAGTATCAGGGAGAGTTTTAATGACCCTAATTATACCTTGCCGGGTGGAGAGTCTAATGCTGATTGTCAGAAAAGAGCAATCTCGGTTCTAGAACCCATATTAAAGGAGCACAGAGGGAAGAAAATAGCAATCGGGACTCATGGTATTGTAATGACTTTGATGATGAATCATTTTGATCCAGCTTTTGGCTTGGAGTTTTTGAATCAATTAATGAAACCAGATATCTATAAAATGCAATTCGAGGACTTTGAATTAGAAGAAGTAACAAGAATGTGGAATGAATAGATTTTATAAGGTTTATCGAAGAGGACTGTGACATCACATAACAGAGTATTCGCGCTGCGGGGGACAAGCCCCCTTGGTCTGGTATCCATCAGATAACACCATAATAATGCACTGGGGCTATCGCCCCTCGGTCTGCCCGAGGGGTCTCGGAATTAAGCTAACGCAGAACGATAGTGAAACAATCAAGTAAGGTGTCCGGTCATCGGAAGCCTCACTATATTTACGAGAAGAATAGTATTTGACTAATGAAAGTTACCTGAATCGATCGACAGATCGGATTGTTGTAATTCGTATTTCATTTTTAATTGGATGGAGAATCATCCTGAGATAAGGCCTGATGTTTGAAATATGATTTATAATAACGCTGAATCCTGCTTTCAAAATAACGACGGACTTCACAATCAGGAATCCAAATTCCCTTTTGCTCTATCGCGATTAAAGTCTCCTGTAAAACCTGTTCGCGTTCTGGACGTTGTAATTGCCGTTTATGTTCAAGTATTAGAGTGATCGTTTTACTTCTGAGTAAGGAAGCGATCCACTCTTGTTGTCTTAGTTTTAAAGCGGAAAACTTCTTATTGGTTTGAAGTAACCTTCCATTTACTCGTATATGATTTTTCACACTTCAACCCCTGACTCCTTGTCGTTCATGTTATCCACAATACTCATGCCTTTTTCTATTATAAAGATTTTTCGATCCGACTAAAAGAACTTCTTCTGCGCCACGACGGTATAAGTCTTTCAGGACATCTCTCCAGCCATTTGCACTCTCTTGACCACCAATGTAAAATCCAAGAATCTCACGGTAGCCTTGTTCATTGATTCCCATAGTAAATGACTTCGCTGCTAACCGTGCTGCGCTTCAGCTTGACGTATAATCCGTCCAGATAAATAACGGAATAACGCTTCTCGAGTGGACGCTTTTGCCACTTTTCAACATCCTCAAGAACGGTTCCCGTTATGTTGCTTACGGTCGTTGGCGAGTACTGAGCCCCGAACATGCTTTCAATAAAGCCCGCAACATCCCGAGTACTCATTCCGCCTTTGTACATGCGTATGACGGCTTCCTCCAGCAACGACAAATGGTGTAGAATACAAATCGCTATTACAGCGCTCTATCGGAAACGAGAGAATTATGAAGCTGCCGGAAGTTTTTGAGTCGGTAACCTTCGTTACGATTGGGCATGAAATTTCTGAAGTGAATCAACTATAACGAAAGGACGGTTATTGGATGAAATTCTTGTGTGAGTGTGGTCATGCAATATATGATCAAACCGATTACTTATCCTATAAGGCATACTTAATATCAGACCAAGATTGGTTTAGTTTCTTAGATGAAATTGATAATGCAATTGAAAAAACTGGATCAACTCCAGAAGACAAAGAAAAAGCATTAATGAGAATTAGATCGATAGCAATTAATCTTACTAAGTTAGTGTATCAATGCGATAAATGTGGAAATATATTTTTTTATAATAGTCCACCTCAATTAGAAATGTTTCGAAGTTGTAGTGATACTCCTAATAAAGGATTATTAAAATCAGCTAAAGGAGTTAATTAGGAAAATTTGTTCATTTTCCAAAGGTTGATCATTCCGCTAACGCAGAACTATAGTTCAATCATTACATGACGGCAGCCGGCACACGATCGGCTGCCTTTGTTGAAGTAACGGGAGTATACTTGAAAAAATAAAATGATTCTGTGTAGTATTACCCTGGAAGGAATATCCTTATTGTAAGGGAACTTAATAATTCGGTTTATATAAAATTGATTGGCGGTGGTTCTGTGATTTGCCATAAACTAAAAGTTATTGAAACGATGACTGAAGGAAATGGACTATCTAATGTATTTGATGTCCTTATGATTCAAGGGGTTTCCATTGATTCTAGAACAATAAAGACACGTAATTTATTTATCCCAATCATAAGACAATTGGACGGTCACGATTACGTGGAAGAAGCAATATCCAAAGGAGCGATAGCCTCTTTATGGCAAAAGGATCATCCCAATCCACCTGTTCATTTACCGCTAATCTATGTTGATGATTGCTTGAAAGCACTTCAAATACTCGCCACTAATTATCGAAGGGAATTATCAATAAAAGTAATTGGTGTTACTGGTAGCAATGGTAAGACAACCACAAAAGATATGATAAATTCTGTGTTGCAGACAAAATACCGAGTTCATAAAACAATTGGTAATTTAAACAGCCAAATTGGAGTTCCCTTGACCATACTAGAGATAGATAAGAATACAGAAATTGCTGTAATTGAAATGGGGATGAGTGAACGTGGTCAAATCGATCGACTCTCCCGAATCGCTCAGCCAGACATAGCTGTCATAACAATGATTGGTGTATCTCACTTATCGAGTCTTGGATCAAGGGAAGAAATTGCTGCCGCGAAATTAGAGATTGTAAATGGCTTGCAAGATAAGGGAGTTCTAATCTACAACGGGGATGAACCGCTGTTAACTAATGGTCTTAATAAAATTAGAGCTAAGAATCCGATCTCTGCAATTTGCTTTGGTGAAGGCGATACTAATGACTATTGTGTGGGAACAACTCTAACAGACTCAGAAGGGTCCTTTTTTACAGTCGGTGACGATAAGTTTTACATTCCCCTACTTGGTGAACATAATGTCTCAAATGCACTTGCGACAATTGCTGTAGCGTCAATAATAGGCATAGGTCCTGCAGAAATGCATGAGGGCTTTAGAGATTTGAAAATAACCGGTATGAGAATGGAGAAAGTAGTCTCGCCCCATGGATTTACCATCATAAATGATGCTTGGAATGCAAGCCCAAATTCCATGACCGCTGCAATAAAGACCTTTGAAGAATTAACCGGTTATGCTAGGAAATTTTTAGTCTTAGGAGACATGCTTGAGCTAGGTGAACATGAGCAAGGATTTCATCGGGATATAGGGAGGAATATTAATCCAACTAAAATTGATTTTATTTATACGGTCGGCACTCTCGGTAAGCACATCGCATTAGAAGCAGAAAAAAGTTTTCACAAAAGTAGCGTCCAGGCGTTTCCAGACAAAGAAGAGTTAACTAAGAAATTAAGAAACATGGTAAAGCAAGACGATGTAATCCTGCTGAAGGGATCGAGGGGTATGCAATTAGAGACAATATTGCAGAATTTATTATAATACAATGCGTTTACTTTATTACGCTAAAGAGAAACGATAGTTTCATACAACACTTGTGAAGGCAGCCGAAATCATGCGGCTGCCTTTTCCCCGTTAACGGGCAGGATACTTCCAATATGTGTTAATATAGAAATGATAGATTTTTGCGAAGAAGTAGGTAAGCTCGTTTGAATTATATCGAAATAGGTGTAAGAAATACCTGGAGAATCCGAACAGAAACGATATTTTGAGGATGGTTCTGAGATTGAGCAGAAAGGAATTATAACGTTATTTATATTTCATTCGATCTATATAAGAATATGGCTTTGGAAAACTGTATTCATTTGGGATTCCAAACAAGGTTTAAAAAAGATTAAGCTACGACGTGAGTTTAAGTATATTTTAGGACTAGCTACTTATCTCAGCGAAAGTGACACTAACTAACGTAGCTAAATTAAACGCGGAACGATACACAAATAGAAACAGGTTGTATGCAATCTGGGCATCTTGTTCATGAAATGGGTGAGGATTCCGTGGAAGCACTCTTGGTTGCTGGGGTACGCGATACAGAAATAATCGAATTTTCAATGATTAGTGTGACTTGCAAATGTCTTTATTAAAGGAGTGCAAAATTAATGTGGATTACGAAAGACATTAAGTTACCAGACGAGATAATTGATGCTCAAAAAAAAGGGGAACTTGTTATATTCGCTGGAGCCGGTGTATCTACTCCACCACCATCTAATTTACCAAACTTCGAAAAGTTGGCTATTGCTATAGCTAATGATTTTGTTCCATTTGATAACACTATTTCAATCGATACTTTTTTGGGGAAGCTAATGAACAGAAGAATAAAAGTTCATGAGAAGACTATCGAACTACTTACTTTACACAATTCCAAACCTTGCTCTTATCACAGTAACATATTTAAGTTGTTTGATAAGGATAAAATCAAAATAGTAACAACAAATTTTGATGATCATTTTAAAAATGCATCTGAAGGTATAGAAATTCCTTATTATTCAGCACCGGCTTTGCCATTGGGACGGGATTTTACAGGCGTTGTTCATTTACATGGGAGCGTCACAAAAAGGCCTCAGGATTTAGTATTAACCGACAGCGACTTTGGAAGAGCTTATTTTACTGATGGCTGGGCTACAAATTTCTTAAGAGGTATGTTTTCTAATTATGTGGTACTTTTTATAGGTTTTAGTGCGAATGATCCTGTTATTAAGTACATAGCTCGGGGATTGGGCTCGAATAACCGGAATAGGTATGCTTTTACAGAAGAAGGACAGCATGATCACTGGAATCACTTGCAGATTAATTACATTGAGTATCCTCGATCAAGGCATGATTTGTTAGAAGAAGCAATTGGATCGTGGGTCGTTAGAACTCAAATGGGTGTGTTTGAGCAAAGAATGTTAATTAAAGATATAGTTGAAAAACCTCCGGAATACAATGAGGTTGAAGAAAGCTATATCTCACACCAATTGAAAGATCACTTGGGTGCCCAACATTTCTTTGAGTTTGCCAAAGATTTTCAATGGGTAGAGTGGATGTACAATAATAAAAGTTTGGATACTCTCTTTAATTCGGACAACACTCTAACTCCATATAAACATTTACAAGCAATGTGGTTTTCTAGTTTTCTGGCGAATGAACCAGAGAAAATGATGAAGATCATTATGGAAAAAGGTGTGGTTAGTAATTATTTAAAACAATATATTATCAGGGAACTTCATCGTCAGCAAGATGGATTATCACCAAAATCAATTGGAAAATGGTTACCAGTATTCTTAGATCATGTTAATTACCATAAAAAAGAAGACGGCTTAGAGCTTATTTCTCATGATATGGAGTACCCAAAGAACAAGGAACTCATACTTATTTTGTTTGAATATCTTACACGACCATTGACAAAATATAAGAAAAAATTCTCCCTCTCAGAGAGTAGTTATGATGAATTAGTTGATGTTGAAATTGAAATTCAAGGTGATATGTACTCGCTTGGAGAATTATGGAGGAAATCAATACTACCTAATTTAGAGTACTATGCAGTGCCATTAATGAATATTTTTATCAATCAACTTCAGATGGTTACATTTCTTCTTAAAGGAACAGGGCATGGGAACTGGGATCCCCTTAGTTTCTCTCGTTCTGCAATAGAGCCTCATGAGCAAGATCGTTATCCTGATAGTATGGACTTAGTAATTGATGGTTGTAGAGATGTGCTTGAGTATCTCATCCAACATGATGGTAAGCTAGCACAATCTTTAATTAATCAATGTCTTTTGAGTGAAAGTAAGTTATTAAAGCGAATTTCAATCCATAGTTATAAATTTATTACAGAAATAACGGTTGATGAGAAAATAGTATGGCTGGTTAACAACAATCTACTGTTTTTATCCGATTATAGACATGAGGTATATCAATATATTAAATATATCTATCCAGAATTAAGTTTAAAAAGTAAAAGAACATTTTTAAAACAAGTTAATGATGAATACGAAAAGAGAAGTGTGGATGAGAGTTTAATTAAAGAAAATGTTGAATATGAGGAGTTTAATCTCTACTATTGGTTAACACAATCAGACGATAAATGTCGGTTAGCTCAGAGAGCTTTTCTGAATGCTAAAAAGAAAAATAAGCGGTTTAAGGTTAGGAACGAATATCCTGATTTTACGCACTGGTCTTCAAGTAGCGGATTTTCACCGGTAACCAGCAAAGTAACTATTACAGAAATATTGTCAAAAGATCCTTGCGTTGATAAAGATTTAAACTGGCTTATGACATATCAAGACGAAAATTACATGCTTGAAAAAAGAGAAGGTTTTTTGGATGCTGTTAGTTCTGCAATTGAATCGGAACTTGATTGGGGATTGAAACTGTTAAGGCGTTTAATTACACCTCCCAAGAAGTGGAAGACGGATCTATGGAAAGCTATACTTAATGGATTTAAAGAAGCTAAATTAAAGAATGAGGAATGGGTAGAGTTTTTAAATGTTCTCATAATTCATCGTAATCTCAATGAGTTTCGTTTCGAAATAGCAAATCTTTTTGATAAAGCAACTAAGACTAACGATATAGATTTTCAGTTAAGTATTAATTTAGCAATAAAAATCTTTCATAAAATATTCAGTTCTGCTCGGACCTCTGATATTTCCTCTACGGAGGATGCCTTAACCCAGGCGATAAATCATCCAATTGGAAAGTTTACCGAATTTTTTTGTTATGTCTATATAAAAGTCTTCAACGATGAAAAGGCTAACAAACAGATTCTTAATGAGATTAAGACTAGTATATTTTCCAAAATGATAGTCCGGACTGATGAACAATCAATAATGGGTAAAATAATATTAGCAAACCGTTTACATATTTTCTTAACTATTGACGAAGATTGGAGCAAAAAGAACCTAATTCCTTTATTTGATCCCAACCATGATAAAGAAATGGCGAAAAAGGCGTGGAATGGTTATGCCTATGGTGGTAGATGGAACGAGCGAATTCTAGAGAGTCTGTTTTCAAAGTTAGTATTAATAATACCGATTGCTATCGAAATGAATACAGTGACTCAACAAAGTATTTATCGTTTATGTGCTTCAATACTATTTTACTCAACAGAATTTAACGAGCCCTTAAGAAAACACTTTTTTACTACGGGCAGTGAAAATCAATTTAACTTATTGACAAATGAGCTTACAAATTACCTTGAACAGCTTGAAGAATCAGCTAAAGAAAAAGCATGGAGAGAGTGGATAAATAATTATATAAAGAATCGGCTGGAGAATTTACCTGTAGTTATTAGTGATGATGAATTAAGTGAAATAGTTGAATGGTTACCTTTTTTAGAACCTATGATAGAAGAATTCGTAAGTCTGATTATTACAACTAGAAATGTTAGACTTAGAAATGCTCATATTATTTATCAGATCAGTACAAATGAGATTGGAAAAAAGCATCCTAATACACTTTTGATTTACTTAGAATTTATTTTGAGAGATAACGGAATTGAATTTTATTCAGATGAGGCATACAATGTAATGTCTCAGATTCTTGAATCTCTACAAAATAAGCATGATTATTTTCCTTTAGTCTGTGCACATTTACTAAAGTCAAATGTCCCGAAAGCGGTGGAATTGTTGGCAAGATATAATGAAAAGTTTTAATAACTTCTGTTTAATGTTTTTTGATCAGGAAAGATAACGGGATTATTGTCCAACAAAAGATTCCCACCCGATCAATGGTGTACAGGTAAAAAACTTTAGTCTGAAAAAATATTGTATTAGAGTGTACAAATAAAATATTAGACTGATTGGTCCAATTCAACGTTAAGCTAACGGATACGTTAGCTCCGCCGCATATCATTAAGAAGGAGTGTGGAAAGTATGTTTCATGTAAAAGATATTTTATCCGATCAGTTATTAGCAAATGCTAATGACCCTAGTTGGTACCCACCATTTTCAGATGCAGTTGAAAATTTGTCAGAGGAAGTTGCGTTTTGGAAACCTAGTGAAGATAGTAATAGTATCGCTGAAATTGTGCAGCATTTACTTTATTGGAATGAAACTTGGCAAACCAGGTACCAAAAATCTCATGTCAATGCTGTGCCTTCCATAGGAAATAATAATAAAAGTTTTATAATCCCGAAAGATCAAAAATTCACTGACTTAAAAGAACGATTATTAGAGGTGCTTTTACAATGGCAAGATCTACTTACTGAAGAAAAAGTCGAAAGTGATGTAAATGGTTTCCCAGAGACTGCCAAGTGGTGGGAGATACTCGGAAATGTGTCAACTCATAATGCATATCACATTGGTCAAATCTGTTATATTCGGAAACTACAAAAGAGCTGGAAAGTAGATACAAACTAAGAAAAATTACCTAGCATAAATAGTGAAGGGGCTTGCAACGCGGCAGTTCCTCTTTTGTTCATTCAAGTAACGGGCAGAATAACGGAACTTACAATACTTGGAAGCGTATAATTATTAACACCATCGGTGGAGGTGGGGCATGACTAAACCAAAAATGGGACTAAGAATGGCATGGATTATTCCAAATATATTAATGTACATTTTTTTCTTGGGCCTTTCTTTGTTTGTATTTGCGAATTCAGAATTGCTAAATGATATCAATCGACTTGGAATATGGTTTGTTATCCTTATTTTATTGTTGTTAATTGCACTTTTCGGGTCTTACCGAATTTGGTATTGGATACAACAGGGGAAGTTGTAGATTCGATAAACACAACAATTTAGTTCTAGGGAGGAAACAACAACGATGTAAATAATTACAGGAGGAGATTTTTATGCTATGGATAGCGTTGGGAGGTTTAGGTTTGTTAATAAGTTTCGTTATCTCATGGAAACGCGAAGGAATTACACAAGCGATTCTAAATCTCATTAGCCTACTTAGCTTCCTTTTCGCATTTATTGACCCTTTTAATAACATTATTCGCGTTACTATATATCTTCCTGCCCTTATCTGTGCATTAGCATCTATTACTATTTCAATTATTTTATGGCGGAGATCCAGTACGCGAAGATAAATGACTTGAAGTTTATTTCTAACGAGAACGATAACAAATCATTTGAAGGGTTGCGGCGTGGCGCTCTTCATTCCGAGGGACGAACGATAGCTGAATAAAAGCACTGCGGCAGCCGGCCATGATGATCGGCTGCCGTTTCCACGCTAACGGGCAGTAGAGTTACAAAAATGTTGACAATTAGCACAAAAATGGTACTATATACCAGCTAGTGTTGACATATGAATCTGGGAGGTATGTGTATGCAAGAAGAACTGGTAATTGCGAACAAGCTTGCGTGGGAAACGAAAGCGTATCAGGCTTGGGTTCAAAAGTATGGAACACCAGAAGAACTTGCGGTAGAACTGAAGCTGAAACATAGGCATCACTTGCGTTACTGGCTAAAGTACATTGGTGATCCAGCAGGCAAGCGAGTTATTAATCTCCTTGGCTCACACGGTCGAAAGGCAATTTCTTTAGCATTGCTAGGTGCTGATGTTACGGTGGTGGACATATCTGAAGAAAATCGGTTGTACGCGATGCAGGCTGCTACTGCCACGGGTGTGGAAATCGACTATATCTGTTCTGACGTCTTGAATATCCCGAACGAAGAGACACTAGGCGAATTTGACATCGTGTTGATGGAGTTTGGAGTTTTGCATTATTTCACAGATCTCAGCTCTATTTTCTCTGTGGTTCGTCGCAGACTAGGGAAAAATGGTCGGTTTATCTTGACTGACTTCCACCCTTTCGCACGTGCATGGATGAACACATACAATTTAAAACAGCCAACTGGTAATTACTTTGACGATAGCATTAAGGAAGGAGAAGTTGCCTTTGCTAAGCTGCTACCTGAGGAGGAACGCTCTGGATTAGGTAAGACTTTAGTACGAAGTTGGACAGTCGGTGAGATTTTAACTGCAATTGGGACTATGGGGTTATTTATACGGACATTTGAAGAAATACCAAGTTCCACAGATCCGAGGTTTCCAGAGTTTTACACTCTAATTACAGATAAAATTGATATGGAATTATCCCCACTACATCCCTGAATATGGAAGACATCCATTGTTAAACTCCCTCGGTATGATTTGATTTTCTCACGCAAGCTCGTGTATTCGCAGGATTTCATCCTCTTTGATATCGGACGATAAAGGAAAGAGAGTTGAATTGATAGGGCCTAATCGTTAGAAGGCATGCGGGAACAGAGGTGGGGGTAACATCACCTAATTTTTACCATCTGTTGCACGTATTCTCCATATGGCCCTTAGCGATTTTCGCTCCCATGTCTCAACGGGTCTAAGCCCTCTCATTCCTTCGTCACATCTATCTAAGTGGTGGAGGTCGGTTTTTCTAACGGAACGGGTCAGTGCCCTTTTGCGTAACGTATCCCGATACTCCGTGCTTTCTTTGTCATCCTGCGAATACGCCAACTTGCGTTAGTAATGCATAGTTTTTAAGCTGCCAATGCAAAGACTTTCACTGGGTTGTATGCTTCTTCACTGCGTGCCAGGCCTACTAAAAGTCGAGCCAACTTTCCACATAACTTCATGATGGATTTCATTTTTTTTAGCTTTTTTACCTGAACATTATGTTGATGCAAAGCCTTGAATTCTTTGTTATTCATAACCATACACATCGTGATTAGGTAGAGGAAGTGTCGCAGGCGTGGTCGTCCTCGTTTACTGAGGGTCATCTGGCCCTTCCATTTCCCAGAGCTTGCCTCGGTCAGATTAAGGCCTGCGTGACGCAGCAATGTGTTTCCGTGGATATAACCGCTGAGATCACCTGACTCCCCTAAAACACCCGCTAAAGCAATCGCACTTATGCCAGTAATGGCTAGGATTTTGACCGCATAGGGGATTCGTTCAAGTACGGCTTTGGCCTCAGTTTCGATTCTCTGCAGCTGTGTGTTTGCTAAGTCATACTCCTCAAGAAGATGCTCAAGATGGAGTTTGTAAGCATATGTTGCCTGGGTAGACCCAACGCTCATTTTGGCAAGATCGATGAGCAACTTAGCTCTACGGACACCAGAGTGTCGTTTCATGGACTTTTTCCATCCCGCAATCACATCGTTAGGTTCTAGTCTAGATAGATCGGCGGGGAGAGGAAACAACCTAAGAGTCTCCAATGCACCTTTGCAAGTTAAGAGTTTAAAGACTTGTCTAAGCTCAGGAAACACAATGTCGACCCAGCGGTGAATTTGATTAACTGCACTTACAAGCCGCTTAATAACAGTCTCCCGATTTGCCATAAGGACTCGCAGCTCTTCGTATTCTGTGGAATGAAAACGGACAGGGGAATAGTAGCCGTTTTTCACCATGTCAGCAATGACAAGCGCATCCTTTTTGTCACTTTTAGATCGTGTATTGTCGCGGTTTTCTTTATTCCTTTTGACTAGGTGAGGATTTACGAGTACAGCCTCGATCTCGGTATCTTTAAACCAATGTGCAAGGGCAAGCCAGTAATGTCCTGTTGGCTCCATACCGACGATTACTTGGCTTAGCTTGTACGAAGCTAGCAAGTCTCGGATCCAGCGATCAAGTGATCGGAAGCCGACTTCATCATTACTAAATTCCAGTGGATTACCCAAAGCAATACCACGGAAATTAACAGCTCTAGCAACGTGGATCTCCTGAGCGATATCTACACCGACAACAAGGTGATTAGCGGTAATGTTTTCAATGAGTTGATTTTGTTTATCTTGTGCTTTAAACTTCATAGTAGAGCGACCTCCTGATGTGGGATTTTAAGGGCTGTAGACCCGTTACGTACTCCCATCGTACAGAGGCGCTCTTTTTTATGCAAACTCCAGATAATTCGTTCCACAGGAATTCTAACGGCGAACGTTAGCTCATAAAGACATGAAAGCAGCCGTCTAGAAGTGAAGTGTACCCCAATAGTTAGACACCATCTAACTATTGGAGGTGCAGTTCAGGATCGGCTGCCTTTTCTCAACTAAGGGCAGTTTAATTCAAGGGTTTATTCTAAAATATGGATAAAGATATAAAGGTTGGTGATCTTATGGAATTTCCTAATATTATTTACTTTTTGAATGAATACCGCGATATGATGCAAATGCCGTTTACTGAAAATATAAAGTTGTACAATAAGACTGAGGCTCAATCTACAAAGTTAGAACTAAAAAATGAAATACAAATACTCGAGGAGAAATTATTACTCGATGATTGGGAGATGGACAGATCTGTAGCCTTACTATGTGATAAATATAATAAGAAAAGCCTTATTAAAATAGTTCATTCACTAAAGAATGAAATTAAGTATTTAACTCACGAGAAACTATAGTTAAGGGGCTAGCTTAGACGCTGCTCCAGGCGATCTCAATAATCTCATTGAAACATTTGCTAACATATGGTATAAATTCCTAGTTGAATTTGAAGGGGGCTTACAAAATGAAAATTGGGATTGTTGGTGACTTTCGTCCAGAATATCCATCACAGATTGCTACTAACGATGCACTTATACATTCATCTAGGAAATTAGGAATTTTTATCGAATATGAGTGGATTCCTACAGCTACCAAAATTAAACAACTTTAATACCATCAATGAAACCTATCATGGTTTTTGGATAGGCCTCGAGTTCCCAGATTCCGTTGATGGGGTACTTAGCATTATTCAATTTGCATTTATTTATGAGACATTCACAGTTTTTTTGTTGTTATTCTTCATAAATAACTGTAAATGTTTCATAATTTGTTGTAGTTTTTGTTTCAAAAATAAAGATATGCAAGTAAATGCATGAATATACATCGATTAACTCTATGCTGAGTATCTGGGACTTCACCAGAGAAATGTTAAAGAGAGAAACAGGCATAACTATGGTGCTACCCTTAAACCAGTCAAAAGTGCAAAGCGACTAGAGGTTGTAGAGGAGTACATACCGCTTTATTAACAAACCTTTCCGTTAGAATTAAAGGGCATCAAATGATCAGTATCGAGCTTGAGTAATTGATGAAATGTCATAATAGAAAATGAAACGCCACTCATTCATAGAAAATGAGAAGTGGCGTTTCGTTTTTCCATTTACGGTGGGTATAGCAAATTCCAGGTTGAGTTAGACGCAATAAATAGAAATAATAATTTTTTATATAAATTAATAAGAAACATTGTTTTCTATTGATTTTATATGTGGGTGATGGGATTGTTATGAATTTACCCTTACATCAGTTTCATATTCTGTATAAAATCTACAAAAGCATTAATTAGTGATATTTGCAAAGATTCCTTTCGATAAATCATCCATGATTTACGCAAGATAGGCTCCCCGTAATTAGTCCTTAGTTGTATACGATGCAAGTGTTCATTATCTCCTAAGACGATGTTGGGAAGTATCGCGTAACCAAATCCGCTGGATACCATCTCTTTGCATGTTTCCATATGATCTACTTCCATTGTGACTGTCGGTGGTACTGAATACGTCTCCTTCCACCAATTATCAAATACATTTTCTAAGGACAAGTCCGTTTTATAACTGATTCTCGGTAATTTTGGCAGATCGTTTAATGAGATCTCTCTGTTCGATACAATCCAAATATTCTCTGTCATAATTAGATGTTTTTCTTCAGGCCAATTATAATTTCCTCGAATAAATCCGATATGGACATCCTGCTTATATACCGAATTTATTAATTCTGAGCTGCGGTTTGAAGTTACTTTAAACTCAACATCGGGGTATTCAGTATGGAAATTTTTTAACATTCCTGGGAGTTTGTAACGTCCTAGACTGCTTGCAGTACCGATTTTTAATGTGCCAGAGATTTTATTATCCATACTTAATAAATGCTCTTTTGTTTTTTGTAATTGCTGTAGAAGATCCTTTGCATATCTTACCAAATATTCACCTTGAGGCGTAAATTCTATACCTCTTCTTCCCCGGTGCATGATTTTGATCCCAAATTGCTTTTCTAATTGTTGAATGCGGTAACTTAAAGAAGGTTGAGATACGTATAAAAGCTCAGCAGTTTTTGTTAAATTTTGGTGTTCGAAAAGTGTTTGTAATAACATGCAGTCTCTTTCTTCCATAATAAAATCACTCATTTCATGAAATTAGGTTAGTTTAATTGTAAGCACAACTAGAGTTAGAAATCAAATAATTTTATCGATTATTATAAATTTAAACACTTTGTTTTATTCCATGGAACATGGTAATTTTATTTTACAGAGCCACAAATGGCTTTTAGCAAGCATCATCTTATTATAGCAATCCTAATTCAAGCGAGAAGAAAGTAGGGGGAGCAATGGCCTTAATACAGTTTTCTAATGTATCCAAACGGTTCGAACGTAATGGAGAGCAGTTTTGGGCATCACGCAACATTAATTTGACAGTTGACGAAGGCGAATTTCTTACCGTAATCGGTCCAAGCGGTTGTGGGAAGTCAACGGTTTTAAACATGTGTGCGGGAGTTATGAAGGCCGACGGCGGAACGATCACGTATCGTGGCAAGCAAGTAGATAGAATCAACACAAAAGTTGGCTACATGACTCAAAAAGATAATCTTCTTCCTTGGCGCAACGTTAAAAATAATATTGGGATCGGTTTAGAAATAAAGGGCATAAGTAAAAAAGAACGAGAGAAAATATGTGACCATTATATCGAAATGGTAGGTTTGAAAGGATTTGAAAAGCATTACCCCCAAGAACTTTCAGGAGGAATGCGGAAGAGGGCAAGTTTAGCGAAATTATTAGCATACAATCCAGAGACCCTATTGATGGATGAGCCATTTGGGGCATTGGACGCTCAGATGCGCTTGATTTTGCAAGATAAATTGTTGGAAATTTGGAAAGAAACCCAAAAAACAGTCATCTTTGTTACACACGATCTCGATGAAGCGGTGACTTTGGGTGATAGAGTAGCGGTATTTAGCAAACGTCCCGGAACCATTAAATTTGTTGAGAATATCAACATATCCAGGCCCAGAGATGTTGTGAATACACGCTTTTCAGACGAGTTTACGAAAGCGCATTCAAAGCTTTGGACTGCATTGAAAGATGAATTTGAAATGGAGGTGCTGAGATGAATGCTGGAAGAGTGTCAGATAGCCGAATTGGAGTTGAAATTCCACTTAGCAAATCATTAAAGCATAACAAACGTGTTGAATTTTTTAAGTTATCATTAATCCGCCTGGTACTATTAATTATATTTTTGGGAAGTTGGCAGTACGCATCTGGGAGATTCATTGATAAATTTTGGATTAGTACGCCACTCGATATCATGAAAGCGCTGCAAAAATGGATTGTCAATGGGGAGTTATTTTTCCATTTGGGAATAACTGCTGAGGAGACCCTGCTAGGTTTTTTCATCGGCGCTTTAAGCGGCGGTATCGTTGGTTTTTTTCTGGGGCGATGGACGTTTGGTGCCAAAATCTTCGAGCCATTCATTATGGCGTTATATAGTTTACCTAAAGTAGCCTTGGCCCCTTTATTTATTCTCTGGTTTGGCATCGGGATAGAGATGAAAATTATGTTGTCAGCAGTCACGGTATTCTTCTTAGTATTCATTAACACATTCGCAGGTGTGAGGGATGTAGATAACGATCAGTTAGAAAGCATCCGAATTATGGGAGCAACAGAAAGACAAATATTGTCCAAAGTCGTATTTCCTTCCGCATTGAACTGGATCATAGTCGGACTCAAATTATCTGTGCCCTATGCTTTACTTGGTGCAATTGTCGGAGAGATTACGGCTTCCAATAGGGGGATAGGCTACTTGATTCAGTATTCGGCAGGACAATTTAATACGGCAGGCACATTTGCAGCCTTGATCACTCTTATCATAGTTTCCAGCTTTTTAAATTATATTCTATCTTTATTTGAAAAGCGCTTTCTTCATTGGAAAACCCCGAGTCCGAATTAAAAAATTGAGTTCAAAGAAAGCAGGGATTAGAAATGAAAATAACGAAAAAGTTTGCATTTATGTTGATGTCTGGCATCTTATTGCTATCAGCTTGTGGAAATGCACCTTCCAAAACAAATTCGTTACCTAACAATACTCCAGTTTCCTCTTCTAGTCTTTCAACAAAAAAAGAAAAAGTGACATTAGTTCAATCCACCGCTGGCTTTTTATTCTCAGCTATTTATGTGGCTAAAGGAAAAGGCTTTTTCGAAGAAGAAGGACTTGATGTAGAGGTTACTATTGCAGGGGGGTCCCCTAAGGTCATTTCAGCGGTAGCGGGCGGGGGAGCGCAGATTGGTGCAACTGGACTCTCGGTAGTTATGGATGTTAACGGAAAAGGACAAAATATCCAGGCATTCGCTTCCCTAATCAATCAATACGCGTCCAATATCGTCATTCGCAAAGATGTAGCTGCAAAATTGGGTATTAATGAAAATTCACCCATCGATCAGAAGATCAAGGCTCTGAAAGGGCTTAGTATAGGAATTAATACGCCAGGAAGTGGTAATGACAAATTAGTGCGTTATTTACTAAAATCCCAGAATATAAATCCGGATAAAGATGTCAATCTGGTTCCACTCGGGAATGCAGAGGCTTTCTTTCCTGCATTTGCCAATAATCAAATTCAAGCGTTTTGTTTTTCATCTCCCACATCTGATACGGCTGCCTCTTCTGATATTGGGATGATGCTAATTAATTTGTCGAAGGGTGAAGTTAAAGAACTAGATGGATTTTCTCATAGTGTTCTCTTAGCTAAGCAAGACTTTATTGCTAAGAATCCTGAATTGGTACAAAAAATAACGAATGCGATTGGGAAGGCTGAGAAGTACATTGCTGAGGATAAAATGGGGGCTAAAGAAATTCTAAGGAAATCATTTAGCGACCTTGATGCAAAAGTATTTGATGTTGCGTTTGAAAACAACTATGGTGCCTTTGCAAAAAAAACTGCGATTACAAAAAAAGGATATGAGATGAATGTTACATTTGAAGGTATTGATATCCCCTTTGATAAAGTTGTAGTTAATAAATTTGCTGATGCAGTTAAATAAAACAGCCAAGGCTACCTAACTTAGCTTTTCCATGACCGATCACAGTTCAACAGAGTTCGGGTGATCGTATCCCGATTATCGGGCATCCTTAAAAGACCGCGTAGTAGGCGGTCTTTTAACTTTTGTAAATAAGAATTGAACTCATAAAGAATTTCTATTTTCAGGCACTGGCTTTATTGCCGGTATCTGTTGCTGGAATCTTTTATCTTTAAATGCGGCAATTCAAATGGTAAGAGCAGGTGCAAGGAAAAGGTTTTGCAGTGGTTGCCATTGAAGTAAGGAAGCTAGCATTGTAAATCCCAAAGTACTTCCGGGCAAATTCAGGAGATTATCCTTAAAATGACAGGTTTAGTCAGAAGTGTATCTGATGTTATGAGAAACAAAGTAAGTATAGAAGTAGAAAAGGGGATCCTGGTTACTGAGGAAGCGCGAGAAGCCTTTACCGAGATTAAATTAGGATCGATGGACTCCTTCCAACACGTGACAGCTGCATCCCAGGAGCAGATTGCTTCAATGGAGGAAATGAATTCTACTTCAATTGTTTTAACCAAAATGGCTGAGAATATGCATCATGTAGTAGAACGTTTTAAGTTAAAGTGATTTAATCTGCAAACTTTTTTGGATTCCATAGAATTAGAATTTTAGAAATCAAAAATTTCTATTATACTCGATAAAATATACATATTTTTTTTATATCAATTCTGATGGTAAAGTTAAGTTGTTGCTCCGGGGTGAATGCTGAAGGCTTAGACTACAAATTATATGACACGATGGAGGAAAGAAAATTGAATATCATCCAAAATGAAAGCGGAAACAATATTTCAAGCCGTCTAGATCATCTACCGATTACAAGTATTCATAAAAAAGTTATAGCGGCACTGGCTATTGTTTATTTCTTTGAGTTTGCTGACCTAAATACATTTTCTTACGTTGCACCTGCATTAAAAAAACATTGGGGAATGTCCGTAAGCACGATTGGCATTGTTACATCTTGTTCTTTTTTGGGAATGTTTCTTGGTTCTGCATTCGGCGGATGGGTAGCCGATAGATTTGGGAGAAGAAATGCCATTATTACAAACACTGTCTTTTTCTCTATTCTTTCTTTACTAACAGCTTTTGCTTGGGATCCGGTTTCGCTAGGCGTCTTGCGGTTTTTAACAGGTATGGGAGCCTCAGCCGCTCTTGTAAACGCAAATACGTATATCAGTGAATTTTTCCCTTCTGCTTCCCGCGGCAAATACCAAGGCATAACGATTGCGGTGGGGTTACTCGGAATTCCTTTAACTGCTTGGGCTTCGAGTTATTTCGTTACTTTAGGACCGGATGGATGGAGGTACGTGTTCGCGTGGGGTGCGTTAGGGCTATTCTCAATTTTCTTTCTTCGTAAGCTTGTAGAAATACCCCGGTGGCACTTTGCCCGCGGAGATTTTACAAAAGCAGAAGCCATTATGCAGAGAATCGAGGATACTGTTCGCCTGGAAAAGGGGGAATTGCCTCCTATTACTGAAGTTATCCTTAAGCCAAAGGCACAATTGAAAACAGGTTCTCTTATCGAATTGTTTAAAGGGAAATACCTTGGCAGAACGTCGATTCTGACTTTAACGTGGATTTTCCAAACTATCGGTTTCTACGGATTTTCCTCCTGGGTCCCAACACTACTCGTACAGCACGGTATCGAATTGAACAAATCATTAGTTTACAGTTCATTAATTACGATTGGTGCACCGTTAGGCGCTTTAGTAGGCGCTTTTATTTCAGACCGTTTCGAACGAAAGTGGAATTTGGCTGTATCGTCCATAGTAATTGCAATTTGCGTCCTTTTATACGGAATGACTTTTAACCCTGTGTTTCTAATATCATTTGGATTTTTAGTTAATCTAGTGGAGAGAGTATTCTCTTCGAATTTATACACGTATACCTCCGAATTATACCCTACTGAGATAAGAGCTACAGGATATGGTTTTACTTATGGTATCGGCCGAGTTTCAAATGTTTTGGGACCAATCGTTATAAGTTATTTTATCATTCACTTAGGGAATATGAGTGTCTTTTCTTTAATCGCCGCCACTTGGATCGGTTCAGCCGTGGCACTTAGTTTCGGTCCTAAGACCAATAAACGTAATCTGGACGAGATCAACAGTGATGATCCGATAAAGGTTCAACAATCGTCAGTAACTGTGAAATAATTATAAAGACGATATAAAAGCGCTGCAGCAAGGTAGAGCTTTATATCGTCTTTTTTTGGGTCAGCCTAGCTCCAATTCGTTATTACTTTTATTTCCACATCAGGGTTTCTAAGATGAAATTACTTGAGAATACCGAGCAGCACATATTAAGTAATGTTTCCTTAAACTTAGAAATCAATATTTTTTATTGAATATTATAAAAAAACATTATTTTATTTATTTCTACTGTTCTAATACATTTAATTCTGTAAGTCAAAAGAATTATCAAACAGAAATGTTTTATTAAGGAGTGGTACGTGATGAACGATTTCGGACAAATGATAAAAATCCCGACAACCATCATGAGGGGAGGTACAAGCAAAGGTCTGATCTTACGAAAATACGATCTCCCTTCCAATCCGGACCAAAGGGATAAATTGATTTTGAGAATGTTCGGTAGTCCGGACAGCAGTCAAATCGATGGGTTGGGCGGGGGAACAAGTTTGACGAGTAAGCTAGCGATCGTAGGTCCGCCTTCGCGGCCCGGAGCACATATCGATTATACCTTTGGTCAAGTCAGTGTCGAAAACCATGTCATCGATTATAGAGTGACCTGTGGAAATTTAGTTACGGCAGTTGGACTTTATGCTGCTGAAGAAGGATTTGTCCCATTAACGGAACCTGTTACAGCGGTCCATATTTATAATACGAATATCGATAAAATCATTGTAGCCGAAATACCAGTAGCTAATGGACAAATCATCTATGATGGGGATTTCTCCATTGATGGTGTACCTGGCGTATCCTCGAAGATCATGCTGAACTTTTTGAATTCGGGAGGTACCTTTACAGGAAATACTTTACCAACAGGCAATGTTAAGGATACGGTTCAAATTGACGACGGCAGGAGATTTGAAGTTAGTATTGTTGATTGCGCCAATACGATTGTCATTGTCAGGGCTGAGGATGTAGGAGCCAAGGGGACGGAGTTGCAGCAAGAGGTTAATCAAAACACGGAACTGCTGAATACGTTAGAAAAAATAAGAGTGCAGGGCGGCATCCTCGCTGGGCTCATTAAACCGGGAGAGGTCGTTAAACCATCTACTCACGCCTTACCGAAGATCATCATGGTTACTGCTGCTACAGATTATGTAACCCTGACGAATAGAGAAATTAAACAGGGGGAAGTCGACATTATTTCTCGGTATATGACTATGGGTGCTTTGCATAAAGCACATGCAGTGAGCGGAGCTATGGCATTAGCAACTGCGTGTAAAATTCCGGGAACTCTTCCTTTCGAGATTGCACCCCCGAGATCCAGCGTAAGGATAGGACACCCATCAGGTACAATGTACGTCGAGACCAAAGTGGAGTACGAGGACTTAGTGTGGAATGTGGTCCGCGCCGCTTGTGGTAGGACCGCAAGAAGGCTAATGGACGGATACTCGTATGTACCTGCCTCTGTGTTAGGTGCTTAGAAGTAAAGGTGAACGATATGGTATTAAGAGTTGTCATCATCATCACAATAGGATTTCAAGTCATGTTGAATATCACCAGACCTGTTGTCACCTTATTTGCTTCCCATTTGGGCGCTAATACATTTGAAATTGGTATGGTAACAGCTTTTTACGCATTCTTTCCGCTATTTTTCGCCATTTATGCAGGTAAAATCTCCGATTATGTAGGCGATCGGTTACCAATTATTCTGGGCACAGTCGGTATGACGGTAGGGATGGCTTTCCCTTTTTGTTATCCGTCCATGTGGTCACTATACACATCCCAAGCCATAATAGGCGTTTCGCAGCTTTTTATAAATATTTCACTCCAAAACGTGCTAGGCAACGCTGCAACCCCCAAGAATCGAGATCAATATTTCAGCATATTTAGCATGGCGATGTCATTGGGTAGCGTCATAGGTCCGGTCGTTGGAGGATATCTGGTTGAACATTTTTCTTATACGTTTGCTTTTCTCGTTTCTATGTTCACTGGATTGATACCGATTGCGATTTCATTCTTTATACCTGTCATTATTAGAAAGAACGAACAATCGGATCATGCCTTTTCCGGTTCTATGAGTTTATTGAAAATACCAATTTTAAGGAAAGCTTTGGTTTCAAGTGCACTTGTTTTGTATTCTCGAGATATTTTCGTAGCATATTTTCCGTTGTTTGCTAAGCAACAGAATATTTTACCGAGTGTTATTGGATGGATTATAGCCATTCAGGGGATAAGTATGGTCGCAGTCCGGTTTTTCTTGCCTAAACTTATTATCATCTTTGGTCGGAACCGAATCTTATTAGCCTCCATCTTTACTGCAGGAATTTCATTTTTCCTGGTCCCATTTACAAGTCATTTTTATTTTTTCTGTGTGTTGAGCGCATTGATGGGTGCGGGTCTGGGGTGCGGTCAACCGCTTTCGATGACTACGACCTACAATGCTTCTCCAAAAATGAGAACAGGCGAAGTTCTAGGGCTCCGATTAGCGTCGAACCGGCTATCACAATTGATAGCCCCACTCTTTTTCGGTTTAGTAGGTTCGTCGGTTGGGCTTGTCTCAGTGTTTTATGTCAGCAGTGCACTGCTAATCGGTGGAGCGTATCTGACCAGATCCAACGCAGATGAACAGTGAGAGCAATTATCGGACTGAATTTGAAAGTTAATTTTTTGAGGGTAGGTAATTGGGATGAATAACTTTGGCGGTAAAAGTATTATTTTAAGATTGGAACTCTATACAGAGCAAATTAATTTCGGACAAGTCATAACAGTAATAAACGAAAATGGTGGAGATGTAATAGCTATTGATGTTATCCAAATGGGAGAAGATTCAACCATTCGTGATATCACAGTTACAGTCTCAGATCAAAAGCATATCGAACAAATTGTTATTGCTATCAAAAATTTAGTTGGCGTCCGACTAATTCATGTTTCTGATAGGACATTTCTTCTTCATTTGGGCGGGAAAATAGAAACAAAATTGAAAGTACCTATTCAAAATCGGGAAGATTTATCGCGTGTGTATACGCCTGACGTTGCACGGGTTTGCATGGCTATTCATGAAAAGCAAGAAAATGCTTATAACCTTACTATAAAAAGAAACACTGTTGCTGTTGTATCGGATGGAAGTGCTGTCCTGGGATTAGGTAACATTGGCCCATATTCGGCTATGCCTGTTATGGAAGGGAAATCTATGTTGTTTAAGCAGTTTGCCGATGTGGATTCTTTTCCAATTTGTTTAAATACACAGAATGTTGAAGAAATCATAGCTACTATTAAACATATATCGCCTGCATTCGGCGGCATTAACTTAGAGGACATATCCTCGCCCAGATGCTTTGAAATTGAGGAGAGGCTTCGAAACGAACTCGATATTCCTGTTTTTCACGACGATCAGCATGGAACAGCAGTTGTTTTATTTGCAGGACTCATCAATGCTCTTAAGATAGTTGGTAAATCAATAAGTGATGTGAAGGTCGTTGTTTGCGGTATTGGAGCTGCCGGAATAGCTTGCACCAAAATACTATTGGCAGCAGGCGTAAAGGAAATAATAGGCGTTGATCGGGAAGGCGCCCTTGTTGAAGGCGGCAAATTTATAAATCCAATGTGGGAGTGGTATGCCAAACATACAAACCGCAATCTAAGTTTGGGTTCATTACATGATGTGATTGAAGGCGCTGATGTATTTATAGGGTTATCTCGCGGCGGAGTTTTAAAGAGAGAAGATGTACAGAAAATGGCGCCACAACCCATTGTTTTTTGTATGGCTAATCCTACACCGGAAATTCTTCCCGAAGAAATAGAGGATATTGCCGCAGTAATTGCAACCGGTAGATCCGATTATCCAAATCAAATAAATAATGTATTATGTTTTCCTGGTATATTTCGAGGGGCGCTTGATTGCCGGGCAACAACGATTAACGAGGAAATGAAGCTTGCTGCCGCCCATGCTATAGCATCAGTAATTCCCAATAAAGCTCTTAATAAGCTATATATTATTCCAAGTGTGTTTAACCAGGATGTAGTAAAACTCATAAGGGACAGCGTAATTAAAGCAGCTATTCAGACCGGAGTTGCCCATAGAATTCCGAGAGAGTATGGAAAAGCATAACTGAAGGATGTGAATTCATTTGAATCAGAATTTATTATGTCTCCTTTGCAATCTTGCGGAAAAGCAAATCTCAGAAAAAATATGTGATTGCTGCGCAGATGTATTGGAATTTGGGTATCCTTCTTTTCCGGCTTATGTACTACAGGAGACCGGTGAATTGCATGAAGCTGAAAGAAACAAAAGTTTATTGATAATAAGTAATTATTAGTAACTAGACTCAAAGCTCATTTACTTTTTTCTTTTAGAAAAAATGGATATACATGAATATGTAAATGGTCTGTTGAAGCCTCAACAGGCTTTTTTGTAGGCTTTTTGACTTCGTGAGTAGTAATATAAGTCGTTTGTTGTTCACTGTGTCAAGATGTTTTGAATAACAAACGATACACTATAACTTTTGTCGAAAAAGTGCGTGAATATTTATGCATATACTGCATAAAAGCAGTATTTTCTGTTGCAAATAATTTTGAAACAGAAGCGTAATCGGAATACGCCAAAATGCAAATTCCAATTAATTTGAAACAAAAACAACGGAGCCACGCGGGATTGCGAGCTCCGTATTATATGCGAAAACAATATACCTTTGTTAGGGATATGCGGTGGATTTCAATACATCATTATGGAATATGCAAGAAACAAAATGATGCTGGATAATGCTGGGCACGAAGAACGCGATCCACACGCAAATCAAATAGTTATTAGTAAACTGGCTTGCTCATTAGTCGGCCAAAAAGGTGAATTCATAGTAAAGAAAACCTCGAGAATCTTTGATATTTATCAAGTTGAAAATGTAATTGAACAGTTCAGATGTAACTATGGACTTAGTTCGGATTATGAAAAACAAATTCATGAAGCCGGATTAAGAATAGTCGGAACGGATTACATTGGCAACCCAAGAATTATTGAACTACCTGAGCATAAGTTCTTCATAGGCACGTTATTTGTTCCCCAATTAAGTTCCACTTCTAATTCAACACACTGCATCGTTGACCCTTTTATTACTAACTGTCTTATGTCAGCCAGAGAATTAAGCTAACGGATAACTATAGCTCAATACAGAACTAAACGAGGCTGCCGGCACAAACGGCAACCTCCATTACGTTTTACGTTAACGTGCAGTATTGTTACATAATTCTATTGACTCCTTTCTGAGATAGAAGTATAATTCTCCCAATTTATCATTAGAGGTGGGCTATTAAATGGCAGTTAATAATTATGAGTTTCACAAAGAATCACCTCAGAAAATGAGTGTAAAATATCAATTATTTTTACCTCATGACTATGAATCAAAAACAGACAATAAGTATCCATTAATTTTGTTTCTTCACGGTGTTAAAAAACGCGGAGAGGATATTAGTGTGCTAGAAGGTTACGGGCTTACTTGGATTGCAGAAAGTAAACAAGATTTTCCTTTTATTGTAGCTACTCCACTATGTCCATCCGATTCTAATTGGGCGTTGGAATATCATTCGATCACAGCCTTGGTTAATGAAATAATAACAAATTATCGAATTGATTCTGACAGGATATATGTTACTGGATTTAGTATGGGTGGAAACGGTACATGGGATTTCGCTTCAAGATCGCCGGAACTATTTTCGGCTTATAGTTCCAATTTCAGGGTGGTTCGATTCGGATAAGGCTATGTTACTAAAAGATATACCTATATGGGCTTTTCATTGTGTAGACGATGATATTGTCCCTGTTTCAGGAACAAAGGATATGGTTAACGCTTTAATAAGTATTGGTGGGAATGTAAAATTTACTTACTATGCTGGATTAAAGCACGATCACCGAGTAATGCACGAAACATTCAATAATGCAGAACTATATACTTGGTTGTTGAATCAAAAAAGAAAAATATGACCTTTGGTGATTTTACTAACGAGATAGTATTGTTTGGAGAGATAAATACTTGAAATTATATGTTACAAGACATGGTCAAACTGAATGGAATGCTGAAAACAGAGTTTGTGGAGTAACAGATATTGACTTAACTGAACGAGGGATAGAACAAGCAAAGGAACTTTCAACTAGAATTGAACATTATGACATTGATTTAATACTATCTTCACCATTAAAAAGAGCAAGAAGAACCGCTAAAATCCTTGCAGATTGTATTGATAAAAAGGTTGTTATCGACAACAGACTTATTGAACAAAACTATGGTGGTTTTGAAGGAATATCTCGGGACTCAGTGGATTTTAAATACGCCAGGAAACAGTTTCCAAGCAGACTTATAACAGGCGAATCATTATTCCAAGTTGCACATAGAGTATATGGCTTACTAGAAGATATTCGAGAAAAATATTCAACAAAAAACGTTTTATTTGTTACTCATGGCAGTGTGTGTAGAGTGATCAATACCTATTTTAATGAGCTATCTAACGATGAATACTACTTATATTACACAGGCAATTGTGAACTCAAAGAATATGAAATGCAATAACAAACTTCAAGGAAAACGTGATAATCCATCATTTAGAACGAAAGTGAAGGAGCTTCATCGCGGCAGCTCCTTCACTTTCGTTCATTAAAGTAACGGGCAGTATAGTTGAGCAACAGAAAAGTTAATATTGGATGAAATACCATAAAATTAAACCTTTATAAATATCTCACGTCTATACTGTCATGAGTGTCTAAATTAAAGAGAGGGGTTCCGAGGGGGTCTTATGATATTATCTAAAATAAAATTATTTGCAATTCTGAATCTTCTACTATTTCTAATTGTTGGTTGTAATAATGGCAATAAGAGCGCTATTAATGAATTCTCAATCTATTTGGTTAAAGAATTATCTACAACTGAAGCCATGAGTAAAAAGCTTGATGATCTTCCATTAGAAACTATACCTGTGCTTACCGACAAGGAAATTAGAACATACGATTGGACAGAACATGAATTCACAATGAAGGAAGGCATTAGTTTAGAGGAAAAGTTAGATGGGAAGGTATCTTTAAGTGGCAAACCTTTTGTTGTAGTTGTTGGTAATGAAAGAATATATCTAGGGAGTTTTTGGTCCTATTTATCTTCTCAATTTAATCCTGATATTCCAATTATCTCTTCTGTGTGGAATAAAGGAAGCGATAACGATATGTATAAAATACAATATGGAAAAAATCAGGATCCTAGAGACGATACTAAAATATTTGAGGCATTAAAAGGATTAGGGAAAGTTATTAATTATTAATTCTTCTTGGGAGTGCTGAGTAGTAATTGCATCAGCATATTTTCAGGGGTTATACTTCACTTACGAAGAACGATAGATCAATTCACACAAATAGAGTCTGCAGGTATTTAGAGGGAAGGAAAAGATTTGAATGAGTAGGAAAAGCGTGGTTGCCGGGATACTTTTATCCTTGTCTGTACCGATGATCGTGTTTTTCGCGGTTGTAGCTATTACTAATCTCGGTAACGTGCAGGGGCCTCCAGAAGATTTTCAATATCACGATTCTTACTTCGTCGTGATACATATTGATCCATACGTGTATCCCATATTGGCGGTGACTACTTTCACGGTTTATGCAGCAATTTTCTGGGTCGTGCGATACGTTAAGCGAAAGAACCTGTAGGCTTTCGAAGAATGAATCAATGATTCGTTACGCTAACGAAAAACGATAGCTTCATAACAAAGATCAAACAGGCTGCCGGTGATAAACTCGGTGGCCTATTGTGAATGGGCAGGATACTAAGAATAAAGGGGAATTATTAAAGACGTTGAATACCTATAACACAGAGTGAAGTGAACCCTTTTTCATTAATCTTGAGGAGAGAAAAAATGATAAATAAATTCGTTTCAATGCTTATGGGACTTTTATTTTATCGGTCTTCTTCACTAAAGTTTTCACCTCATGAAGTCGTGGAATACGACAAAATCTACTCGAATGCTATTAGTGAACATTCTGAAATTATATATTCAAGCAGTTATCCAAAATATCGTTTTATCCAATACATTTCCTCATCCAAGCCAGTAATAATGCACGGATCAAACAATGAGGGAATTCTAGAATTCGAAACCAGAAGACAGACGCTTTATAATGGACAATACGTTGAGGCGGTGTTTGCAACAAAAGATGGAGCTTGGTCTTTATTTTATGCTGTATTTGATCGGCGAAAGTTAGTTGATAATTTTAGAAACGCTTGTTTCAAAATACGCAAAAACAAAAATAGATATTATTTCTTCTCATTGACTCAGAACACAATGAATAAAAACCCTTGGACGAACGGTATTGTATATTTTCTACCCCAAGAATCTTTTGAAAATACAAATAGTTCAATTGTTTCGTTTGATGAATGGATTAGCAGAACACCAGTTACACCAATTACAAGAATTACAGTGGAACCTCATGATTTTTACTTTATAGATAAAGTTTCATGTCATAAGGCAAATGAGTCACTTTTTACATCTTGGTTTCTTTACAAGCTTAGATTAAAGATAAATGTAAAAAAACATTAAACTAACGAAGACGATAGCCTGAACGAGATGTAGAATTTCCAGAAAGGACATAAGAAAGATGCAAAATTCAAATGAATTTTTTGAGGATTTGGAGATATATCGTAATCCCGCTCAAATGAGAGTTTATTTTGAAATGAAGCGTACTGAGATTATTGATAATAAGGAATATGTCAAATTAGCAAGGCTTAAAAAGGGAAGATATAAGGAGTTCCTTGAGGAGTTTTACCCTTTGTATCTTTTTAGCCAAACTAAATATGTTTCTTCGGATTCTGAGATAAGATTAGTTGTTGGTAATCAAAGATATGACGGCCTTTTAAAGTTACCAAGCGGACACATTCAAAAAATTGAAATTACTGAGTACATTGATGGCCATAAGGAAAATATGGATGCGAAAAAAATAAACGAACGTGGTTACAGTGAAATGAGGATCGGAGATACGAGAGATCTTAAAACAAAAGCTAATGACTATATGGAAAAGGTGATTGAGAACGCAAATAGGAAAGCTCAGAAAGACTATCAAGGAACTAGCATAATAATACTAATTAATTCACTATTGCATCTGGACATTTGGGAACTGAAAACAGATGAGTTCATTGTTAGATTGTTGAGCAGATTGAGGGAACTTCAATTTAATTCAGATGCGGTTTACTTGCTAGTGCGAAATAGTGACCCCGTCGAAGATATTAATAATAATATTTATAAGGTCATTTAAATCGTGGGACGAAACTAGCCATACATAGGAGATTGCGCTAACGGATACTATAGTTGAGGGGCTTGATTCGCGGCAAGCTCCTCTTTTTGTTTATTCAAGTAACGGGAAGAGAATGGAACAAATTGTTTGTATTCCTGGTATTCTAACATGTTAAATTAACGATAGGAAAGTAAAGATTGTATGGGGTGAATAGGGTTGGGTAAGTTTTTGGTCATTATTTCCACCTTTGCAGTCTTGTTGTCAGGATGTTCAGGAGATGCAAAGCTTGACGAGCAAAACGTAAAAGAGTCCGCGATTGGATATAAGACGGAAGTGACTGAAGGGGATTTCGTCTATCGCCTCGTGTCCGAGAAGTCAGTATACACCGAAGGCGAGAAAGTGGAGGTCTACGCGGAGCTGGAATACGTAGGAGATGAGGCAGAAGTCAAAATCGGCCATGCCATCTCGCCGTTCTATTTCCCGACGAAAGAGAAAACGAGAAACTTCGATATCCGCTACGGTATGCAACAGCCTGCACCTCGACAGATCAAATTGGGAAAAGGAATTTGAAGTAAAAAAAGACTTATTTATTTGGAAGTATATTTGATTTATTGGATTTGGCCCCCCAGGGCGCGCCTTTATTTGGGGGCGGGTGGACTTAACTTGCAGGACTTGCAGGACTTAAACTTGCATCTGCAGCCATCTGCAGCATTTTCTCAATGTAGGCACATTTGTGTCATTAATGTAGGCACATTTGTGTCATTAGACAATTGTCGGATGACAAGAACATAGTCCGAATCAAGTCCGCGTAAATCGCGGGCTTTTTAATTAATCGGCTCAAGTTCTTGTCAATTGGCGATGTCAAGAACTTGATCCGATTGCCGATTTGTGACAAGAACATTGTCCGATTGCCGACAAGATTAAAAGGGCGCGCTCAGCTAACGGGCAGATTTGCTTAATTTAATAATTCATGATAGAGGGCATTTACATAAGAACATACGTGCGATATGATAATTTTGCATATATATCCCAATATAGAGTTTGGGTTGGATTATTTTGTTACATTTAGTGAATCTTTTTTTGGGGAGTGTGATTGCATGGACAAGAATTCTATTTATGGGAAAAGCATTATAGGCGGTAGTGAGGTTGGTGTCATCTCGGTCGACGACATGAATACGAGTGATATTCATGAAACAAACAGCTTATTTTGGGATACAAAAGGAAATGATGTTTTAGGAGCAACCTCACTTCCTCTTTATGGAGCATTTGTCTCAGAAGAAAAATGCCAGCTTTTTGGTGATGTCTCAGGAAAAAAGATACTGGAAATAGGCTGTGGAAGCGGTCAATCTTTGCAATATGTGGGGGAACGCAAAGCATCTGAACTATGGGGTATGGATATCTCAGAAAACCAACTCGAAAAGACAAAGCAACATTTGACGGAGTTTGGTCTTTCAGCAAAATTAATCTGTTCTCCCATGGAAGAAGAATGTGGTATACCAGAGGATTATTTTGACTTTGTTTATTCGGTTTATGCAATAGGCTGGACAACTGACCTTGAAGGTACTTTTCGCCGGATTGCTTCTTACCTAAAAAAAGACGGCGTATTTATTTTCAGCTGGTCACACCCTATACACAAATGTGTTGCTGCAGAAGATAATATGCTTGTTTTCAAAAAATCTTATTTCGATGAATCTTGGTATTCGCTATCTCTTGGCGGAAGTACGCTAACATTATCGGACCGTAAACTATCAACCTATGTGAATGCGTTGGCAAAAGCGGGATTTGTTATTGAGCAATTGATTGAGGAATCTGATGATGAAATTATGCAATCGCCGGCTAACAGCGACAATTTTGCAAAAAAAGCGAAGATGCTTCCTGTAACTTTTGTAATCAAGGTAAGAAAACTATAGGAGAACAATAGTTTGAGGAGCTTGCTTCGCGGCAGCTCCTCTTTGTCATTGAAGTAACGGGCAGGATAGTGGATCCCCGACAATCATATTTATATAATAGGAAGGATTTAGTGTTATAATTGGATGAAAAATGGGAAAACGGAAAGCGAGGAATCTCCATGAAGAAAGCAATTGTCCCTCAATTACTAGCTTCTTTAACTATGTTAGAGGAAGCAATCAATACGTGTCCAGATGATTTGTGGGACCACCAAGGGTACGAAAACAAATATTGGCACATTGTTTATCACACCATATTCTTTACACATCTATACCTAACTACTTCAGAAAATATGTTTAAACCTTGGGAAAAAGCAAGAAATGAATATCAATTTATGGGACCAGTCCCATGGCCACCACATTATACACCGAGAATAGAACACACCTATACAAAGGAAGACCTTATTGAATATATTGAAAAGATTAAGGGAGAGGCACCAAATATAATAGCTCAAGATGATTTAAATGCGAAATCCGGGTTTGAGTGGTTGCCGTTTAATAGATTGGAATTGTATCTACATATGATAAGACATGTCCAGCATCATACAGGACAACTTATAGAGAGATTGAGGAATTCCGGTGTTAAACGTAACCAATGGATTGTTACAAATAACGTACATCAATAAACGGCATTTGATATAACACAAAATGTTCATAGCCCCTTCTTTCCAGAAGAAAGATTGCAAAGGGTTGAAAAGCGTTTGTTCAACTAACGACGAACGTTTGTTTAATAAGAAACCAAAAAGAGGCTGCCGGCATGGAGCAGCAGCCTCGTTAAAGTATTGGGCAGCATAGCTTAATAATTGTTGTTATAATTAACTTGAAGTTTTTAACATTGAGGTGTATGCAAATGGCTATTTGTCTTGAGTTTGAACTAATAGAAGTAATCGGCACAATAGCAAGGTATAGATTCGGCAATTGTTTACGTGAATTAGATGGCGTTATCGAACTTGATTTATTTAAGTTGAAAAACGGCTACCGGGTAACTTTAGTTGAATAGTAAAGTGGCAGCCTAAGACTTTATTTTCGAGTCTTAGACCGTTGTTGTTTCATTTTCAGGGTTAGTCTAATACTTAATTTTATACATCTGATGATAACTCAATTCACAAATCCCGTAGCATCATGGGGTTCAGTCTAACACTATATTTTCTAAAGACAATAATTATCTTTAACAATCACTTACGTAAACAAGTAGATATACGTAAAATCAAACGCGCGTTAGATAATTTCCTGCAACTACTTACGAATGGATGTAATTTGATATGGCACGTACCAAAACAGTTACGAGTGACAATAATTTATGCTTGGCAGGAGATTGTGAAAAGCCTATCAAAGCAAAGGGATTATGCGCTACACATCATCAAAGACAGTTTAGAACAGGCTCCACAGAGTTAAAAACACAAATGAAGCAGAAGCAGTTTCTTCAACGTGTATGTAGAGCGGCTGGATGCAATGTTCTGAGTGTTAGGCTAGGTTTGTGCCAAGAGCATTTAATTGAGTTTCAATTGTAAGTTTTGATTGTTACTACATTATAAGTTCATTACGCTAACTGGGAACGATAGTTCAATACCGAGAGGGTTGCCTCATAGAAGCCGCCTATACATAGGAATATGGGTGTAGGTCGGAAGCTTATGCAGCATGCCATTGACTTAGCTATTGAGAACAAAACGACCCGATTACAGCTTTTTCATTGTTTTTGGGATATGAGGTCTTGCTTCCAACCCATATGAATCCAATCATTGAGTTCAGGAGCAAGCACTTGAAACACTTCAGGAGTTGTTGTAACTTCAACTATTTCTTTTCCATGTATTGCTGGGGATATTTCGATAAATTTACCGTTGGTTAATTTTATTGATAAATAATTTGGTGGTATTGATTTTGAAGGGAAACTTTCCTTATATCCTAATACCTTGGATTTGCTTAACCAAACTAGAATTTTTTCAATAATTTCTTTATCTCTTTTCTCAGCTGGATTGAGTGGCAGAATTTGAATGGATTCAAGGGGTATAACATACTGAACAGAATCAATGTCATTTATCATTGGCATAGTAATATCTTTAGAAGCAGAGCAACCAGATAAAATCATCATTGTCAAAAGAAACATTATGAAAAATCTTCTCATATCATTCACCCTTTACATTTATTTAATGAAAGAACACTCAAACATTTTCCTTAGGTTAATCTATAATATACAACTTCAACATCTCGGATTATGGATCTGCTGAAGTAACTGGTTGGAGCGCCTATTATCCTTTTCGTTCTTTTGCTTTTAGTTTTTGCTTTAACCAAAAATCTGGTGGTTCGTAAGCAATGATTGAATAATCAAGTTCATGACCTAAAGCAGTTGCTAATTGAATAAGCAACGATTTCCTTAAATCAGTAGGATGTATATCACCTGTTTTAACGGTCAAGACTTGAACACCATTTCTATTGGGAGTGCCAGCGACAACCACTTGGTTTCCTTTTGTATAAACATCGGTGACTGTCGTTTGAAAAACAACAATATATAAATCAAGAGCAGTGTCATTCTGAAACATAGGAAAATTAATAC
This sequence comes from Paenibacillus sp. V4I9, assembly GCF_030817295.1. Taxonomy (NCBI): domain Bacteria; kingdom Bacillati; phylum Bacillota; class Bacilli; order Caryophanales; family Paenibacillaceae; genus Paenibacillus; species Paenibacillus sp. V4I9. The sequence continues at coordinate 3,276,597 of NZ_JAUSZE010000001.1, read as the reverse complement.
CTACGTTTTGTTTGAAGTTTAACTCACCTGAAATTCCAATGTCGTAAGTGGTAAATAACCGATGGAGTGCGTATTGTATTCGCATTGGGATGTAACTCCATCTGCCCCCCCAATATGTACTGTGCCAATGTTCTTCATAAACAGGTCTTTTATAGTTAGGGTCATTCATTATTATGTTGAATGGAATTTTTGTTCCTTTATCTATTACTTCAGAAATAGGAATCGTGTCGGTGGGATAGTATTTTTTGGCTTCTGCTTCTTCTTGTGGTTCAACAATTGTAATTGGTTTAGGTGGCTCAAGCTGTTCTAAACGTCTTTCTAACTCTTCAACTTGCTGATCGGAGTTACCTATTTGGGGACTTGGTAATTCTTGCGCATAACAGGTTGTATAGGAAACGGAGAAAGCAAATAACATGAAGAGAGTTATACTTATTTTTGACATATCCAACACCTCATGGATATGTTGCTTCTTTACAAGCAAATTTATGTAAAAAATTCCCTTGAACTTACGGGAAACGATAGTGAAAGAGCTTGCCTCTTGGCAGCTCCTTTTTTTGTTCATTCAAGTAACGGGCAGGATTGCTTAGTATTTAGTTTCCGATTTATGGTAAAATAACGAGGTATAAATTTTCTCGAATAACACTTAAGGTGATAACAAATGCTCGATGTAATACGGGAAACAGTAGATGAATGTATTTTAAAAATAGACGGAGTTGTTATTGATAGTTTTGTTAAGTATGGAGATAAAAAGATTGAATATGCACTGTCATTTAAAGAATTTATGGCATCAGTATCAATCTTACCTGTTTTTACATATGACTTTTACGCGATTGAAATTGATTCGGAACGAACATTTATGTTTAATACAAAACAGTTCCAAAATCATGATGATGTCGTTTCAGAACTAAAAAAAGACCTTCTTGCTTTATCAAGCTTAGGGAAAAAATGAAATCACAATTTCTAAGGAAAACAAGAACTCAATAAATACCATGAACCGTTTCCAGTTGATTTGCTAACATAATGAATGAACATAGATATTAGGAAGTGTAACTATGAAAATCAACTATTTAATTACATTTGACTCTGAAGAATCAGATGCAACTTTAGATGAACTTGAATATGGTGGAAGTGTTTCAGGTTACTTTGAGTTGGTGTGTAATGAAGAATGTAGTTATGGGTGTATACCATATTTACCAATCCCCGCTGATTTACAAGGTTTGGATTTGCTATCAACATGGTTCGAGCAAATATCGGAAGCAGCAATGATAATTTCCAAAACTTCTGACTTTGTAATAATCAATGATATTGATTCTTTTAATTCGTGGATAGAAATTCAAAAATGTGGTGAACAAGTATTTATTAGTCATATAATATCAGAAAAGAAAGCAGGGCAAGGTGCTTTATTGCTTAAACCATTAAGTGACTATATTAACGGTCCCTGGGTGAAACAACCTGTCGAAGTAAAAGTTTTTTTAAATGAGATCATTGGTAAAACACGAGCATTTATGGATGAACTACTTGCACATAATAAAAATTTCCTAAACGTCAGTTGGGTTGAAAAAATAATGCATAATATAAATAACATAGAGATTTAGACGAGATTCAACGGGCAGTTTAGTTGAGTAACACCTTAGCAGAACTAACAACTTATGGTAATGTAAAACTAAGTTAGCAAAAGCTGAGGAAGGTGTTTCAGTTATGGATAACATTAAGTTACTTCAAGTGGCAGTAAAGCAATATGGATATAATCCTGAAGATTTGGTTGTCGAAAAAGAGCTTCAATTGAATACTTGGCATGGGGATTTACATTTTAAAATTCATTTAAAAGAAAAGTCGTTCTCAGCAAGATTTACTAGCCATGAGCGATATGAAATTAGCGTATTTGTTAAATTAACGGATGAAGTTCTTACAGAACAAATTAAATATTGCAATTATCTGCGTGAATCTGGAATTCCTTTTATGAAACATCGGTCAACTGTTTATAATGAACCATTTACTTTGGTTAATGATGGGGAAAAGGAATGGAGATTCGTATTGTTTGAGTGGATTGAAGGTGAACATATTACTCATTGTACTGAGTCCGTATCAGAAAAATTTAGTAAACTGGCACGAAAGATTCACGACATATCAGTAAAATTTGAAAGTGAGGTCTTTACAAAAGAATCCCATGTTTATGGTTCAGAACAATTTCTTGAAATGATTCGTAGAGAATTAGGCTCAATCAAGTTTACGGCAAGAACAGACGAATTGTTACAAAACTACATATCTCTTGTAGAATATAATATAGAAAAAGCAAAATCTGAATCATTGGAGTTCATAGTTCAAAGTGACTTAAACAATCTAAATATACTGTGGGATAGTAACGGTGAAATCATTGGAATCGTTGATTTTGAGTCAATCACTTACACGGATAGAGTAGAGGGCTTAGCATGGCTAATAAAATGGTATTCACGACCTCATGGAATAGGCTCCCATGAAATGTCTCCTGCTCTTGGAAAGGCTGTCTTACGCGGTTATGAGGCAAAAGAAATTCTTAATCAAAGTGATTTTAGCAGACTCCCTTCATTGCTATGGTTATCAGGTTGTTTAAATTGGAATTTTACTGCTCAAACAATAAATTTAATAAAGAATAATGAAGATATACTCCTAAAAGAACATCTAACTAAGTATTTAAAACGTGGGGAAAAACTTGTATCTCTTATTTAATGAAATATACTCAAAATGCTAAACCATATGTTATTGAACTAACGGGAACAGTAGGTTCAAGTAATCGATGAGACGAAGAGGGGAAACCGAAATGAAGACGATCAAGTGCATGATGGACCATCTGTACTGGGCGGACGGACGCATCTTGGACACGCTCGAGGAGAGTGAGACGAAAAACAAGGACCTTCTGAAGCTGGTTCGGCACGTCGCGGTCGCGGAACGAGTCTGGCTGTCCCGATTGCAGGGCAAGGGCAGCGCGCAATATTCGTTGTGGGAGGAAGCGGAAGACCTGACGGCGATCCGGACGATGTTCGAAGAAAACGCCGAGCAATATCGCGTCTATATCGAAGGGCTCGAGGAATCCGAGTTGGACGAGATGATCGACTATGCGAACCAGAGCGGGGTTCCGTTCCGAACGTCCGTCCGGGTCATCCTGTTGCAGGTCCTCTTACATGGGCAATATCACCGGGGACAGATCAACCGGGCACTTCGGATCGAATCGGCAGAGCCAGTCCAAGTCGATTACATCACGTTCGCGAGGCTCTAACAGGGCCTAATAATCACCATTACTCGGAATGGGATTGTCATTGAACTAACGAAAACGTTAGTTGAATAAAACAGCGACAGTCTAGGACCTTATTTTCCTGTCCATGACTGTCGCTGTTTCTATTTCAGGGTCAGTCTAATACTTTGTTTTCCTTCTACACCGACGCAAGAACCGCAGCTGCGGTATGCAGAAAACAGTAAGTAAAAAGTAGTGCTTTTGGAAAAAGTATGGTATAGTAAATTCAATAACTGTAATAATTTATATGACAGTTTAAGTGGCAAGGCTTATGAAACCAGAATTTATTCATAATGGAGGTAATGCTAAAATGAATAATCAAAAAATCCAACCTGCCTCCAAGCTAGGACCTTTATTCGAGTCCTCCAAGCTTGGAACTTTGAACCTAAAGAACCGGGTCGTCATGGCTCCAATGACGAGAGCCTTCTCTCCAGGAGGAGTGCCGGGTCCTGATGTGGCCGCTTATTACTGTCGCCGTGCTGATAACGGTGTAGGGCTTATTATTACGGAGGGTACCCTGATCAACGATCCGGCTGCCACCAATAATCCGAATATTCCGAATTTCCATGGGGAGGAAGCGCTGAAGGGTTGGGCTCGCGTCGTCGCGGAAGTACATGAAGCCGGCGGGCTGATTATGCCGCAGCTATGGCATATCGGCACGGACCGTAAGGTAGGAGCCGTTCCGAACCCGGAGGAGCTGCCGATCGGACCTTCAGGCTTGGATCTCGCGACCGGGGAAAAAGTCAATGAGCCGATGAGTCAGGAAAGGATCGATTCCGTTATTGCCGCTTACGCACAAGCGGCGGCGGATGCCAAACGAATCGGCTTTGACGGGATTGAGCTTCATGGCGCCCACGGCTATTTGATCGATCAGTTTTTCTGGGAGAGAACGAACCAGCGCACCGACAGCTATGGCGGAGACCTTGTGAAAAGAACCCGTTTTGCGGCTGAAATTATTGCGGCTTGCCGTCGCGCGGTAGGACCCGATTTCCCTATCTTACTGCGGATATCGCAATGGAAATCAAGTGATTACGAGGCGAAATTGGCAGCCAATCCGGATGAACTGGCCAAATTCCTTGCGCCGCTTGTAGAAGCGGGTGTTGATGTATTTCACTGCTCGACCCGCCGCTTCTGGGAACCGGAGTTCGCCGGTTCCGACCTGAATTTCGCAGGCTGGGTTAAAAAATTAACCGGCAAACCTACAATCACTGTGGGCTCCGTAGGTCTGGATAATGAGTTTCTATCTTCGTTTAGAGGGGAAAACGCAGGTACGGCGAACGTGGATACCTTGACCGACAAGCTTAACAATAGAGAGTTCGATCTGGTTGCAGTCGGCCGTGCGCTGCTGGTTGATCCGGCATGGGCGGCTAAGGTCCGCGATGGCCGGCTTGACGAGCTGAAGCCTTTCACCCCTGAAGCGCTGCGTTCGCTATCTTGATTCTGCTGTAATTCTAACCTTTTGTTTATATGATTGGGCACTCCGAGTTAGTGGGAGAGCCCGTTTTTTTGTTTGACGACTTAACATGTGTTATAGCAATTCCTGCAATTGGCGATAGAGGGCGGAATTGATCGGTGGCCTTTTCTGAACTAACGGGCAGTTTAATTGAGGGAGTTTTTGCTCTGGGTGGTATATAATCGAGTTATAGGTGAAGGCAGGTGTGGATTACATGGATTGTAAAACTTATAAAACGAACTATGCAAAATATCAACCGCCGTTGGAACAAGCAGTTTGGCAAACAAAAGAATATGAAGAACATGTTGAGCATTTTCATCAATGTACTCAATGCAGTGAATGGGTAATGGAACAGACTGCATTTCATAAGGGAATAGATGCATCGAGATATTGTTGCGTTGAGATGGCATACCACTTGTCGGCTGGAATAGGTGTGGACCCGTACCAGGATGCCGATGTAGTCATAATTCATTATAAGAAATATGATGAGTATGGCATACCGATAAAAGATGGAGGCACGTCATTTATCTCAATCAGCAATTGTCCTTGGTGTGGGAAGTTACTTCCTACTTCAAAGAGGGATTTGTGGTGGGATACACTTCAACGATTAGGTTATGAAGAAACCTCCGAACAAGAGATTCCCAAAGAATTTGAGACGGATGAATGGTGGCTTAAACTAAAGTCTGACTAAACTAACGAATAACGTTAGCACAACACAGTTGGATTTCTGAGACTGAAAATGTCTTCAGCTTAATCGAGATGATGGAATCTAACGATATACTTCCTGATGATATTGAAGAATTGCGAGATGATCTAGCTAGATTACAACGCAATATGGAAGTCATAAACAAAGATGATTATCGTGATAATCGATACATCCAAACAAAAGATTCCGAGTTTTGGACCATTGAAAGAATATTAGAGGACATTTAGACGCACTTTTAGACGACACAAACATACGTATGCTGATACGAATAAAATCACGGAATTTATATATTAATGAAGCATGCGACACAAATTTACATTTATTGAGTACATAAGCTTATCGAAATCAAAAGCTATTGCTGTCATTGAAGAAATTACTCTTTCTGATTCTACACACGACTAAGAACGTAATAAAAACATGTCGATTGACACAAAACCACCCTCAATCAACTTCCAGATTTTACTTGTATATTCGGTTGATTGGGGGTATATTTGTGTCCATTTCCTTTGACACAAATATACCCCCAAAAAAGGAGATTGACACAACACTACCCCCAAACACATCGGTTTTATTACCGCTGATCGGCAGCGGCAGGAAATTTCATACGTGAGCGTATTTGAGCTGCTAGATTGTTTTTCAGGTGCTGGAGGGTCTTTTATGCATTAACTTTGAATAAATTTAATATTACAGGTAAGAATTCTAATAAATAGTAGTAGAAAGAGGTGACTAGAGTTGGGTGATAAAAAACGTGAGGACTCCTGGAATGACGAGCATGATCAATTATTAGCCGAAGTAGTATTATCTCATATTAGGACTGGCAGCACACAATTGGCTGCTTTTGAGGTGAGTGGAAAACCACCAATGGATGTGGATGGACTTGTTGATGAGCGGCAAAACCCATGAACCCTCAAAATGTTATATTTTAGAAAATTTTTAGAATTGCTTTCGAGGGTGTTTATACTTCTCATTTAGACTAAGGTTGTAGGCAAGAGAAACCATATAACCTTAAAGGAGAGATTAATATGAATACACAAAATAAAGCACAAAATGCACTGGAAGACATCAAAGTCAGTTCGAAACTGAAGATTGCTACGCTGTGGGCGAGTTTTATGTTTCTCTATATTTATGTTGATTATTTCGCCTTATATATGCCGGGCAAAATAGAAGGTATTCTGGCAGGAAAAATATTTATATTTGACATTTCATATGTCTTTCTATTGATAGCACTGATTTCGGTAACAATTCCAGCTCTTATGATTTTCCTTTCTGTTGCCCTGCCGGCAAAAGTAAGTCGCTGGGCAAATATCATTATTGCCGCGGTGTATATTCCCTATACATTGTTTAATTTGACAGGAGAGGCTTGGGTGCACATGGTGTTTGGCGCTGTTGTAGAAGTCGCTCTTCTGTGTCTAATTATCTGGTATGCATGGAAATGGCCTTCTTCGTTACGGTAATTACGTTACTAATTATCTTTACTGCATGGAAGTGGCCTAGGCAGGATAGCTAGCAACGCGGGTTTCGGGCATTACTAAGAAGAATGATGATGACATAGTCGCAACTTTTGCATATCGTATGCGAAAAACTGGCTATCAAGAAAAAAATGAATATCAAACAACCCCCACCTCGGGATGGGGGAGAAGAAATGTCTACTGTTTAAGAATTTAGCCGGCAATGCGTTGGCAGCGAAGCTGACCATGGCATGAATGGCTCCAGTGCCTTCGGATCGAGCTGACCTGTTAGTTGAGGTAGCTGTTGCGTTATCAGGCTTATTTGGATTTTGGTAGATTACATGGAGTATGTAACGCACCCCGAGTTCATAATAAAACACCAAACATACATATCTAAGTAGATTGTTTTACGTTATTGAACAAACGAAGAACGATAGTTGAATGAAGCAGACAACTGCCTTTGACTTTTAGGCTGCTGCAAAGATTGACACAAAAATACCATTGGGAAACAGCAGCAGTCAGGGGGCGGTTAGAACTTATTATTTTGATGATCGAAAATACACATCATATAATGCGTAACAATATATTAAATTGTAAGAGGACAAGAACATATATCGATTAGAATCCGCGATTAGAGCGGATTTTTTAATTTATGGATATAACTTCTTGTCCTTTGCAAAAGACAAGAAGTTGTATTGTTCGCCGAAAATGGACGAAAAGATGATACCTTTCCCGTTGTTGCTAAAGGATACAAGTTGAGTGTCACTTTTTCATTATACAATACAACTTAATGTCCTAGTATTTGGTTTTCTCTATTTTCGTTGAGATAAGGGCATGAAAGTTCAATAAACACACTAAGGCAGTCGGAAGGAAACGATCGGCTGTCTTTGGTGCGCTTGGCAGCGGAATCGACTAAGACAATCACTGTGTACACGATTTTGAGCATTTGGCGATCTTAAGATACAAAACGAAAATGATACGGAATACTGTTTTGGACTCGAATTCATTTTACAGATGTAATGAAGGCGGCATAGCGGATTCGATGTTATAAGCAACATTCGTTTCCATATCTTGAAAAAGAAAATGTCGTTAAAATAACTGTATGCAGCAGCTCCGGTCGTTTCTACAACAATCGATCCTTACAGAACCGACCAAAGACATCCCAGTTCATAATGCATTTGTACATTATGGCCCTAATAGATTCCCAGTCTGGACAGAGATCCCTACGATCGACTTAAAGGTAGAACATATTTAGAGCATACAGTGAAAGCGTATTATTTTTCACCAGTTATGTATTTACGAAGGTCGTCAATTTGCTTAAAATGGAAGTATTATCGAAATTCGTAAATAAGACGGTTATCGGACAGTCTCGCAATTCGATTTAAAATCTCATTTTAAGATCAAGATCAAGATCAAGATCCAGATTAAGATCAAGATCCAGATTAAGATCCAGAATCAGAGACATTTGAAGACGAAAAATGATTGAAGATTATGAGCGATTGAAGATCAAGAAATATTAAAGATAGAAGAGCAATTGAAGATCAAAAGACAATCGAAGATAGAATAGCGATTGAAGATCAAAAGACAATAGAAGATAGAAGAGCGATTGAAGATTAAGAGAGAAATTGAGTCCTAAGAGCGATAGAAGACGAAAGACAGTTTGAAGGTAACTCAATGAAGGCGAGACCGTCCGATAACACCATATTCACGCTTCGGGCTGACGCCCTCGGTCCGGCAGAGTGATTTCGGGGAAGCGTGGCAGCCGGACAACCCTGCGAGGCTAAGTCTGACGACCCGTTCCCTACGGTCACTTAAGCCTCTCGGGCTCGTGAATACCAGAACGTTAGCCGAAAGAAGTTCTTAATTTAGGAGGAGTCTATATGATATTAGAAAAAGTTATAAATAGAATTGCAATACAAAGTGAATATAAGGATTTTGTTGATAAGTATATAGATAATATACTTACTGAATTTAAAGGTAAGATTCATAGCATTTATATGTGTGGCTCGATTCCAAAAGGAACTGCTATACCTTTTAAGTCAGATGCAGACTTTACTATTGTATGTGTAAATCCCAAAGATATTGATTACGAAAGATTGACAAATATTAAAGATAGGCTTTTGGAAGAATATCCAGTAGTAACTAAGATTGATACGATAATTTGCTCGATTGACGATGTATTAAGTAAACCAAATGAGTGGGGTTTTTGGGTTAAGATAATTTGTGTTTGCGTATATGGTCATGACGCTGGTGAAAAAGTACCACCCATAATTATTTCTCCAGAGTTCATTTTAGCCTTAAATACAGAGACCAAGGAGGAAGTAGATCGTATACATAGTTTACTTTCTAATGCTAGTGATAACACAATGAAAACTAGATATATTAAAGGTTACTCTAAGAGATTAATTCGTGCATTATACTCTTTGGTTTTAGAAGATACAGATGTATGGCAAGATGACATTATTAAGATGAAGACTGCCATATTAAACTATTGTGAGATTGACTCCGCTTTAGTTGATTATCTGTATGCTTGTTACTTAGATAGTAATGTACTTGTTGAAGAGTTTCTGGGAATTGCAGATGAAGTATTTAGCTATTTTGAGAACGCCTTAAATGCAATGGCTGCTTCCAGAACTTCTTTCGGCTAACACCATATTGACGCTCCGGGTCACTCTGAGAAGCGAGTGACCACATCCAGCCCCCTAAGCCCGTCGGGACGTCACTGCATTAGGTGTTCGGCAAGCCTCACAACTATAAGCAGCGACTCTAATTAAAACATAAGACTATTGAGCTAACGGGTAACGATAGTTAAATCAATAAAGCATGAAGGCGGCCGGCCAGATGATCGGCTGCCTTTTCTCAACTAAAGGGCAGCTTAGTTAAAGAAAATATGATAATGTATAGCTAAATCGCACTTTGGGACGTGATTAAAACGGATAAAAGCTTATTGGACATATATATTGACTGGGAAAACAAATTAGATAGCGATGAATGGTATTTTAGTAATTCTTTTGAATCGATTATTAAGGAAATGTCCCCTGAAGAAGCGTTTAACTACATTCCAAATGTTATTGAGATGTTATTTAAGTTAGATGATGACTTTTTGATTTGGGAAACCCTTATTTCTTAATTGAACTCAATACTATTGCTAATACCACTCAAATACATCCATTCCTCGAAAGAAATTGGTCTTTATTTAGAAAACACATTATGAAATATAAAGACTCCTATGATACTCCATTTAAGGAACTTATAAGAGACCTTAGAATTACAGAATGAACTGCCCATTAAACTAACGGATACTTGATAGTGAAGTGACGAAAGGGCTGCCCTGTGACAGCCTTCGCTCAGCAATCTGGCAAGATAATAGCAAGAAGAATTAACCGTTTATTTCCAACAAGGGGATAGGAACAAAATTCAGATAAAGTCGTTTAATGTTATGGTAAGAATGCAAACGGAGGTATAACATTGAAAAAATCTATCTTAGTTGTTCTAGTACCACTGATTATTGTTGCAGGTTTTGTGGTAGTTAATTTGTTTTCTAAACCAGAACTTAAGGGTCATCAGCCGCCAATTCAAAATTACAACTGATGAGAAAGAAATCCCAATTGTTTTAGGTTCACACACTTGGAAATCGGTCGTTGACGTAAATGTTGATTATGACGAAATTATTAAAAATCATAAACCAGTCGTTGTTTCCCCTAATTCGGAAATATCCATTGATTTTGGCAACTACAAGCCAAAACCAGATAACATGAACTATGGAAAGATAAACAAACATCAGGATGGTTGGCATAGTCTTACAGTTTCATATTCAATCAAAAATAATGTAATTAAAATTGGGGAAGACTCAGGAAAAGGAATTACAATCATTCATTTAACCACTTCATGGGATTCAGGTTCACAAGCAGATTATTATATTCCAATTGAAGTGAAGTAAAGAAATAAAAAGAGTATCCCAAGACTTTCAGACTATCGACAAAGTCTCTATCGTTCGGCTGACCACTCCATTGGGAGTGGTTTTGTTTGTGCGCCTCACAGTCGCACAATCTAAGTGGTTCAAATCCACTCGGTAACTTTACCCTTTAAAGTGCCGTAGCCGAAGTAGAGGTCCTAATCCAGCAGGGTTAGGATTGGCAGGGTGTCTCTTGTGAGAGGGAATCCGAAGGGCCTGCAGGCAAAATCCAGCCCGGAATGCGGTGAACCAGAGGTGGCGGCGATGTTGGGTGACCCGCCAAACAAACGGGGAAACTTATGCAAATATGTATATCTTGTAGGGAAACAAACAAAGGGATATGACCTGCAAGGCTCATCGACGTGATTAGGGTCAGGATGGATGGAATAGAATGTGCAGATAACTGAGGGAAGTCTCGTAGCTTCCTTGACGCAAACGCGGACAAGGTAGGGGAGGTATAACCTTAAAGGGAAAGCCGAATCAATGGGCTGCGAGATGGCGGATCGTTCCGTAATAGCGAGTAAGTCCGAGCCGATGAAAGCTGGTAACAGTCTGGAGGGGAAAACTCGGATGAGTATGCGCGCGAGAAAGAAGACTCAGTCGCATAACCTGCTTCCGCTTCAAAAGAGGGAAGACAGAGGCAAAGGGGACGTGCTTCGTCAAAATCTGTGAGTTTGCGTGAGTGGAGATCGTAAGCGCCTTAAACCAACGAGAGTAGCTCCAAGTGGGTGCGTCCCGCCAATGGCGAAGAACGCCAACGGATAAGGACTACTGGCGACCTGAGTACACGGCGGACCAACAGAGTGATTGACAATGAGACTAAGACGCATTTGTTACGCCCGTGGAACAAGCAAGGAATCGATCATCTGTAGCGGAAACAAGACCAGTTTGGTGAGTAGCGGTAAAGGTGGTGAAACACCAATGAAACCGAAACGACGATATTACTCCCTGATCGATAAAGTGTACCAAATAGAAAATCTGTACGAAGCATGGCTATCCGTGAGGAAGAATCAAGGAAGCGGCGGAATCGATGGCGTAAGCATTGCCATGTTCGAGAAGAATGTGAGTATGAACCTGAGGGAGCTCCAAAGGTTATTGCAACAAGGGCGGTACAAGCCTGACCCTGTGCGACGTCATTACATTGAGAAGGAGAATGGGAAATTAAGACCGTTAGGTATTCCTACAATCCGAGATCGCGTATGTCAGCAAGCGGTACGCCAGATCATCGAGTCGATTTTCGAGAAAGACTTCTACTATTATAGCTTTGGCTTTCGAGCAGGATACTCGGCGCACCAAGCAGTGAATACGATTCGACGCGCGAAACGCGGCGGATACGAATATGTGGTTGACCTGGACATTATGTCTTTCTTCGATGAAATTCCACACGAATTACTGATGGAGAAAGTACATGAGAGAATCGCCGACGGAAAAGTACTGACGCTCATTCGCGGATGGCTAACGGCGGGATTCATGGAAGATGATCAGTTCCATGAAACGGAAATCGGGTCTCCACAGGGCGGAAATTTGTCGCCATTGCTTGCGAATTTGTACTTGAACCATTTCGACTGGGGGATGAAGGAGAGAGGTTTTGCAGTGGTAAGGTATGCGGATGATGCAGTCATTCTATGTAAAACAAAGGAACAGGCTGAAGAGGCATACCTAGCGGCAAAGACCATTCTGGAAAACGAATTACAACTACGAATGCACCCTGAGAAAACGAAGGTTGTACATTTCGATGATGGATTTCGCTTTCTTGGATTCGACTTCTGGAAGGGATATCTCATTGTACCTGACACGAAAGTGAAGAAATACAAAGATAAAGTCCGTAAGATCACCCGCAGGCAACAAGGGATTAACCTTGATGGAATGCTCAAGAAACTAAATGAAATTGTGCGAGGGTTTGGTAATTACTTCGGCATAGGGAATGTAAAGAAGAAGTTTCAACGGTTAGACGAATGGACGCGCATGAGGGTGCGAGCCTTTATGTGTAAAAAGAAATCTACGGTTTCTAATTCGCTGATACCCAACAAAGTGTTGGAATCGGCAGGAATGGTATTTCTAACAAACTTACTCACCACACGTTTCTAATTCAGTTGTGAAATATGCAGCCCGGTGACGGGTGAAGATGACTCACTCCTGAAGATGGGGAACTGACGAAGGAAAGCCGTGTGCGGGAAATCCGCATGCACGGTTTGATGGGGAGTCCGGGGGAGTAATCCCCCGTCTTACCCTACTATTTACGAATATTGTACTTTGGGTTTTGATACTGTGAATCATACCGCAAATGGAGATCAGGTCATTGCGCTAACGGAAACGATAGCTAAATTGGCTTCTTTATCACTTATAACAATGAATGAAAGCACGATTTTATGGATGTAGGGTGGGGTGTATCTATGATTAAATATAGTCTTGGCGAAACACAACTTATTGTGAACAATAAAACGGTTGAACTCATTGAACCCCTTCGTTATATCGAAACATTCAATGACTGATTGATTGTTGTTTTTAATAAAGGAAATAGGGATATATCTCATGAACCCTTAAATAACATGAACGCCTATGACATTAAAACTGGAGAGTTGATTTGGAATATTGAGGAATTGATTAGCAAGAATGAAGAATGTAAGCAGTGGGGTATCAACAAGGCACTTTTCTTTAACTTGTGTCTGGTGGAAATAAAGTTGTAGACTGGAAAATAAAGTATTAGACTAAAAAATAAAGTAATAGACTGTCTACAGCAAAAAGGGGGTTGAAACATTGAAAGCAATCCACAAAAAACACGATGTTGTAAAACGGAAAATGATTGGATGGCTGTTGGTAGTAATTATTGTGTGCTCGTTAATTGTTATAACTTATAAATCTGGATACATAATTGGGAAACTTATGGCCTATTTAGAGCTTATATGGCAAGACTAAGACTGATTCGTTCAAATAACAGAGAACGTTAGCTCAATCAAAGACAGTGACCAGTCTAAGACTTTATTTTCAAGTCCTAGTCCGCCAATGTTTGATTTTCGGGTCCAGTCTAATACTTATCTTTAGAAGGCAGGCGATTTTCTAACTTGTAAACCGCGCCACATTAACACTTGTAGTCTAATACTTTATTTTCTTTGTACAACATGAAAAAGGAAAACGAGATATTGTATGCTTATGATTTAATGCATCACTTCTACATTAACCCAATCGAAAGTAGAATCATCAAGGTTACAACACGTAGATAGCATTGCAGGAAAGAGCAATTTCATTGAAAGGAAAGGAACAATAGCTGATGCAATGTCCAAAGAAGTATTGCTTTTTTTGGCTAGATAACGGTACTTGCGGATGCGTTTTCGGCAAATGCTCAGGATAGAAACGGATAAAGGCAATAAGGATTGGTACGAACCTAACGAACCAGAACACGATAAGAGTGGTCTCCCTTATGACCATTTCACGATAAAGGTTAAATAAAGCATAGTTTTCATAGGCGCTGAAAAGCGTCTTTTTGTTTATTTCTTGGGATAGAAGGGAAAATATAGGTATCCAGGATTCGAAAGGTGATACCAATGTCGCGACTGCTGTCTTTAATGCTCATAACATCTTTGTTGTTACTTCCTACGTTTGTCACGGCTAAACCAGATCAAACTCAAGATGCACATAAATTATCTGAACGCTTAAAACGCTTAGAGCCGGATGAACCAAAAGATATTGCTGATCCTCCGTTTGGGCAACGAGCATTTCCGTCAAAATTGAAGCAGCCACAAGACTTAATCAGAAACGGCAATCAGCTTCCGTATAAGGTACTGCTTGATAAACCTGATTGGAAGCGTCCAATATATAAATCATACTGGCATAGCAGCGTTTCTGGTGGTAGATGGAGTTATGTGCCGAATCGTTTATATTACGCTCAGCACCGTTTATTTATAGATATTACTGCTGGCGCATCAGAGTATTACGATTTTGTTCACGACATTGGTTTGGAAGAAGAATTAGGTCACAGTTCAACAGAGCCAAAAGGCGAAAGTCAGATAATACGTCTTGGTCAAATTGTAGTTGTCGTCATGCAAGCAAAAATAGAAAAAGTGCTGACATGTGGAAATCAAGTCGTGATTGTTGGAAGACCGCAGAGGAATGGCGTACAAGTGATAACGGTGAATATGGTAAATATGATGCTTGATGATCCGAAAGAAGCGGTACTGTTTCAGCTTATAACGCCGGAGGGTGATGAAATTGATTATTCGATTAATTAGATATATCGTGCTTGCGTTTGTTCTTATTTTGTCTGCTTATGATAGCGTTGAAGCAAGTCTGGCAAGAGACATGGTTGAAGCAACCATGAATTTTAAAGTTTCTACTGTGTTAGATGGATACGGAACGCAGGATAAACCTTTTAGTGATGAATCATTTAAACCAATACCTGATGCTCGTCTAATTGTCATTGATCGTAATGGGAATATCGCTGCAAACGGTATAACAGATCATAAAGGTGAGTGGAGCGTCAAAATTAATACTCCAATTGATACAGTGGCAGATGGGTTTAATGAGTTCATCAAATTTGACGTGCCAGTAAATGAGCATGGAGATGGTTTGGGAAGAGCATCAATTACTCTTAGACCGATTAGACCAGAAGCTCGAAATGAACCGTCATTCGATGCTGCGTTTCATCGGTTTACTGTTTTTGGGATGTTGGATTACTACGCTAGTAAAGTCGGGCTTGCAAAACAGAAACCGATTAAAGGTGTCGGGGAACAGGAAATGCCTTGGAGTGCAAAAATGAAATAGATACACTTAGCTGCTGCTGATCGAAAAATTGAAGAGGAGTGGTTCCTTGATGACAAATAGTAGAATGAATCCTAAGGTTGATGGATTTTTAAGAAAAGCTAAAAAGTGGAAGGAAGAATATGAGAAGTTGAGAAATATCGTTCTTGACTGTGAGCTGACCGAAGAATTTAAGTGGATGCATCCTTGTTACACGTTTGAGGAAAAAAACATAGTTTTAATACATGGATTTAAAGAATATTGTGCGCTTCTGTTTCACAAAGGTGCCTTGTTACAGGATGCCCATGGGATTCTAATCCAACAAACGGAGAATGTACAGGCGGCGCGCCAGATTCGGTTCACCAATGTTCAAGAAATAGTTGAAATGGAAATCATCTTGAAAGCCTATATTTATGAAGCCATTGAAGTTGAAAAAGCCGGTTTGGAAGTGAATTTTAAAAAGAATACAGAATTCATAATTCCTGAAGAATTTCAAAATAAATTCGATGAAATCCTTGCCTTGAAAACTGCTTTTGAAGCATTGACGCCGGGACGGCAAAGAGCATACATTCTTTATTTTTCTGCTCCCAAACAATCCAAGACTCGGGTGTCAAGGGTTGAAAAATGTATAGCAAATTCTCAATGGAAAGGGATTAAATGATTAACAGGCTTACGCATTACCAGCTAAGAAAAGAAAGTTGTAGTATAATGCTGACGCTATTTTACTCGTTCGGAACGACGCTACAGCTGTGGAGCTTACGATTCCGCGATTTAGCATCCATGCCATGTAAAAAAAGCCCCGAAGGGCTTACTCTGGCGTTACTTCTTGTGGATCGTCGTCGCATGCAGTCCCTATTCATGCTGCCATCACTTCTACTCATGTTTCACATACCAAGTGCCGTGCAGTCGGATGTACCCCGTTACAATCACTGGTTTCGGTTTGAACCACCTAATAATCCATTTCATGGCTGCACAACCTTTCGTGAGAGCGCAACGCTCTTTAGTCTGTCAATGGCCTAGTCTGTTAATGATGGGCTAAGAACGCATTCCAAGGGCGTTACTGATATGATTAAAAAATTTTATCTAATTGAATGAATTTCATAATTTAAAAGCCTTACCACACCTGAGTTTTTAAGACGTAAATAAGGGAGATTACTTTTTATCGGCTTAATTGGCGGAGTCCCATGTACTCTTCTTTCATGAAGAATAACCTGATTCATTATGCATTATTTGCGTATAAATATCAGTATTGTATTATAAATTGCGCAAAATCATACAAGACAGTAATCTATTAGATCATTATTATTGTAATTAAAGGGAAATTAAATATCAAATTTCCTCTCGGGATAAGAGGCCAACAAAGGGGTGTATTAGAAAAAATTAAATGATGGTGGATATATTGTTATTTCATGCAAACGTTTTCTTTTTGAGGGACATCTAGAAACGAAATTAAAAGGGGGAAAAAGAATGCAAGCTGATACCAACCCGGCTATTCGGACACCAAAGATCCGAAAGCGAAATAAAAATAAGTCAAAATACACATTGTTTCTGATGGCATTACCTTTCTTGATTCTGGCTTTCATCTTTTCATATTTACCGCTCTATGGGTGGATTTATGCCCTTTATGATTACCGTCCGGGGATCCCGCTAGCGGACTCCAACTATGTGGGACTGCATTGGTTCAAGACGATGTTCTCCAACGAAGTCCGGCGCTTAGAAGTACTGCGCGTTCTACGCAATACAATGGCCATGAGCTCATTAGGGATCCTGACATCCGTACTTCCCGTTATTTTTGCCATCTTTTTGACGGAGATCAGATCCTCGCGCTTTAAAAAGTATGTACAAGTCATAACGACCTTGCCGAATTTTATCAGCTGGGTGTTGGTTTACTCATTCGCCTTTATGTTGTTTTCCGTAGATAACGGCTTCCTCAACCATTTCCTTATGGATTTAGGTATCATCGACCGACCTTTGAATATCCTTGCATCTGATAACCATACATGGCTAACAATGACACTATGGGGAGTTTGGAAAGGGCTTGGCTGGGGGGCGATTATGTATATCGCAGCCATTACTGGAATTGATCAAGAATTGTACGAAGCTGCCAGAGTAGACGGTGCAGGCCGTTTTAAACAGATGTGGCATGTGACGATTCCTGGCTTAATGCCAACATTCTTTGTTCTATTGTTGCTCACAATCGCGAATTTCATTAATAACGGACTTGAACAATTCTACGTATTTCAAAACGCGATTAACACAGAGCATATCGAGGTACTTGATTTGTATGTGTACAATATCGGCATGCTGAATTCTAACTTTTCATTTTCTACTGCTGTAAGCTTACTTAAATCCTTAATCAGTATTTTTCTGCTGTTTTTTGCAAACGGGTTATCGAAGCTGGTTCGCAAAGAGAGCATCATTTGATTGACCATGACCTAGAGAGGGGCACACATGATGGAAGCTGCGATAAAGTCGCGAATCAGTTTATTTTCAATCCTGAACTATACTGCATTTGCATTATTTACACTGGCATGTATTTTTCCATTCTATTATCTGTTTATCAATACAATTAGTAATAATGATCTAAGCAGTAGAGGGTTGGTTATGTTTTATCCGAAAGGCTTTCACCTTGATAATTATACGCAAGCGTTTATGCTGCCTGGATTAGGGAAAGCCGCATTTATTTCGCTGGCACGTACCGTTCTTGGTACCGCACTCACAGTCGCCGGTTCTGCTTTTCTTGGATATTTGTTCACTAAGGACGAA
The DNA here is from genome assembly GCF_030817295.1 of Paenibacillus sp. V4I9. NCBI lineage: Bacteria > Bacillati > Bacillota > Bacilli > Caryophanales > Paenibacillaceae > Paenibacillus > Paenibacillus sp. V4I9. The sequence goes on along the minus strand of NZ_JAUSZE010000001.1, from coordinate 3,258,267 downwards.
ATGTGGGCAAGGAAATTTTGGTATCGCTTCCTAATGATTACCATGTATTTCAATGCGGGATTAATTCCTTGGTACATTACGATGCTAAATTTAGGATTGACGAATAATTTTCTCGCCTATATTATACCTGGAATTGTTTCACCATTTTATATCATCCTGGTCAAAACCTTTGTTGAATCCACACCGGTCGCTTTACAAGAATCAGCGCAAATTGACGGTGCCGGTTACTTAACTATTTTTTGGAAAATAGTAGTTCCTTTAATTATGCCAATATTGGCAACAATTTCGATCTTTGCAGCTGTGGGGCAATGGAATTCTTTCACGGATACGTTGTTCTTAGTTTCTGAAAACAGGCTGTTCACTCTGCAATTTATACTGTATCGGTATATGAATGAGGCGACCTCGTTGGCCCAGCTTATGAAAAGCACAACTGGAGCGATGAATATAGACCTCTCCAATATGCAGACACCGACTTCGATCCGGACCACGGTTTCTATGATTGTCGTGATACCGATTCTAATGGTTTATCCATTCTTTCAACGTTTTTTTGTTAAAGGGATTATGATTGGTGCTGTAAAAGGATAAATAACACAAACAGCTGCATTACGATAAAGGGGTTGATGCATTCCGCGGGGATATTGACGTGGAGAAAGCAACGATGGGCAAAAAAATGGATTTGCAAGCGGCTTCACTAACAATAATTGAATGGGGTGTTCCAAGGTATGTTAAAAGGAAGAACAAGATCGGTTATGGTTTTAATGTTTATCATGATGTTCGTATTTGTAACAGCTTGCAGCGCTACAGATACAAAAGCGGTTCAAACAACTGCAAGCCCAGATAACGCAGCTGTGACTACAGCTCCAGTTGTAAAAGAGCTGCCGGAAATAACGTTAACAGTCTTCTCGATGACAGCTAACTACGCTGGTGAACAGCCGGGTTGGTTTGCGAAAATGATTAAAGATAAATTCAACATCAAGCTGAACATCATTGCATCCAACCTAGCGGGCGGTGCTGCAAAAACAGCGACGATGATGGCTTCGGGTGATATGGGCGATCTCGTTGTATTTGGTACCAACGGTAAAGATTATCAAGATGCAATCAAGGCTGGCTTATTATTGGATTGGAATAAGGACGGCTTGCTAGAGAAAAATGGACCGAATATCATGAAAAATGCGGGGCAAGCGGTTGAAGCGAATAAAAAACAATTCGGCGGCGGCACAGCTGTATATGGTGTAGGTCATGCTGTAGGTAATGGTGACGGTCCAAGCGAAGGCGCAGAAATGGTTTTTGGACCTAATATTCGCTGGGATCTTTATCAAAAACTGGGCAGCCCCAAGATCAAAACGTTAAATGATTATTTACCATTATTAAAAAAGATGCAGGAACTGGAGCCGAAGAGCGATACGGGTCGCCCAACTTACGGGTTTTCACTCTGGTCGGATTGGGATCCCAACTACATGACGCTAGCTAAGGTCATAGCCCAATTCAACGGTTATCAGGATGGTGATGGATTCAATCCGGGTGATTTAATTCTGACATCGGCCACCGAAAACAAAGCTCAAGGCCTGTTGGAAGAAAACAGCTACTATATGCAAGGTTTGAAATTCTATTATGACGCCAATCAAATGGGGCTGCTCGATCCGGATTCACTAACGCAAAAGTTCTCGGATGCCTCGAACAAATTTAAAGACGGTCAAGTATTCTTTTCTCATTTCCCTTGGCTCGATAATGTGTACAATTCACCAGAGCATACCTCTGTTGGTAAGGGCATGCAGTTGGTGCCGTTCGAAGATGAGAAGGTACAATCGTATGGACTAAACCCATATGGTGGTAATCGTGTGTGGGCGATTGGCTCAAAAGCTAAAGATCCTGCCCGCATCATGCAATTCATGGATTGGATGTATTCATCCAAGGGCATGGTAGAATGGAACTATGGACCTAAAGGGCTTGCTTGGGATATTAAAGACGGCAAAGCCTATGTGACAGATTATGGTTGGAAGGCGCTTACTTCGAATACTGAGCCCGTTCCGGCTGAATTCGGCGGTGGTACATTCAAAGACGGTACGAACCAAATCAACAATTCGACCTTGAATAACTCTATGATTAATCCAGATACGAATGAACCGTACGATTACCTCTTGTGGAGCAGCACGTTGAGTAGACCTACAAACCCAGTAGTTAAGAGCTGGCGTGAAGCGATGGGTGCAATGACAGCCAAAGAATATTTCGTTAAAAACAATATGGTTGCGGTAAATAGACCAACATTTACAGGTACAGCTCCTCTAACACCACCATCCGATATTCAGCAAAAACAGAGTGAAATCGGAAAAACGATCAAAGAATACTCTTGGAAAATGGTCTTTGCTAAAAATGATGCAGCATATACCAAATTGAAAGAGCAAATGCTCACTAAGGCTAAAGGGCTTGGATATGATGAGGTTGTAAAATTCCAGCTTGAGCAGACAGAGAAAACCGTCTGGGCAGCAAAATAAAAATTCCTCCCCAAGCAAAAACCTTCTTGCTTATCATGAGCTGGAAGGTTTTTGCGTTTTACGAAAATCAGATGGAGTACACTTCTTATGCAGTTTAAATAACTTAATGAAATAGCTGGGATTTTCAAAACCAACCTCCATGGCGATATCAATGATTTTTTTGTCTGAATGACTGAGCAGCTTGGCGGCTTGGTTGATACGGACGGTATTAATATATTCCATCGGGGTTTTTCGTACCATGGCTTTAAAAAAACGACAAAAATGTCCTTCGCTCATCGCTATCAGGGAAGCCATATCTTTGATTTGTATCCGTAATGGATAGCTTTCATCGATGAACTGCAGAACTTTTTTTAGACGCTCAATTTTATAGAGGCTGGCTGTAATGGGTGGTTCTGGAGCGGTTTCTTGTAGATTTGCAATGTACTCAGCGAATAAATTATACAGCTTGGCTTTTATTAGCAATTCGAAGGCAACGGGTTTCTTTTCGAATAGATCTGCAATACCCACCAATTGAGAAATTATATTATTCTCCCAGAATGTATGGGGCTGGAGAAGACTGGGGAGAAACAGCGTTTGTTCCAATAAAGGATCTATATACTTGCTCTGGATGACGTCATAGGTTCGTCCACTTAAGAGGTTTAAATCAAAGACAATGGCGTAAATTAGACAAGGAGTGGTTAAATCTGTAACAAATCCTGCATGTATGGTCCCGCTAGGAATAAACAAGGCATCACCCACCTGAAGCGCATATTGGCTAGTGCCCAACCAGAAGACGGCAGAACCTTCTCGCAAGTAAATAAATTCTGTCTCCTCATGCCAATGATAATCAAATAACGTATGACGTTCATCTTCGACTACCGGATAAACAACCATCGGAAATGTAATATTCCCATGCACTCTGTTTTCGTGGAGTATATCTTTATTCATGTCGGGAGACCTCCGTTTAATAAATATCAGTATTGTACTATTAAATATGCATAATCTTGCAAGACAGCGATATCATATATCAGTATTATTTTAGTTAAGATGATGGTATAAATCAAATGGAGGGTAAAGAAGATGAAATTCAGTGATGGCAATTGGTCTTTAGATGTATATGCTCCACCAAAGCACATCGCAGGAAGAGGGGGGCAATTGGACACGCCGCTTATGCTTATCCGTTACTCTTCCCCAATGCCCGATGTAATCTGTGTACGGATGACGCATCATAAAGGCAAGCAAGATCAGGGCCCTCATTTCGAAATCTACCAAAACCAAACTACTCCGTTAGAAATCACAGAAAACGATGCTTCATTGAGCTTGAAAAGTGGACAGCTTAGTGTTATTCGCAGGGAACAGCCATGGACGGTTGATTATCTTTGGAATAATAAGCGACTCACTAGCAGCTCAAACCGAGGAATGGGATATTTGAAATCGGCAGATCAGACCAACTATGTGCGCGAGCAACTGGATTTATCCGTTGGCGAATATGTGTATGGACTTGGTGAACGATTTACTTCATTTACTAAAAACGGACAAAGCGTGGACATGTGGAATCGCGATGGCGGAACTAGTACAGAGCAATCCTATAAAAACATTCCGTTTTATTTGACGAATAAAGGTTATGGGGTATTTGTTAATACAGTTGCTGTCCAATGACACAAAAGTGCCTACATAATTTATTCGGCAAAGGCTTGAGAAATCAGGCTTTTTTATTTTTATGTAGGCACATTTGTGTCAACTAAAAATGCACAAATGTGCCTACATTGTAGTCTTATGACGCAAATTCACCTACTTTATCGAAGCTCGAATTCGGGATAGCTCCTTATTTCATTAAACTCCCTCAGAGAATAAGGATTTTCTCACGAATGCTCGCTCATTCGCAGGATTTCAATATGCTTGTTAATTAGGAGTTCAGGTGTTAACGGGCAGGATAGTTCCAATACTTGGTAGTGGAGAAAATGGTAAAATAGATCGAGGATATTACAGATTAATTTGAGAAAGAGGTGAACAACTTGAATGTTACTTATGAGGAGATCACCAAGAAAGGCGTTGGGGTACTAAATGAGGATGCTATTATTATGCATCCGAAAGCAAATTTGTATGGAGCTTTGGATGGTGTATCTTCCTTGGTACCCTATCTAAATTCCAAAAAGGAAACTGGCGGTTTTATTGCGGCGAATCTGGTGAAAAACTACTTCGAATCTGTTACTGATCCTGGAAGTTTAAAGAACCACATGATTGAGGTGAATGATCTTCTTAGGGAACAAATGGTGCTCGCTAATATTGATCTGGAGAAAAAGGAAGAACTCTGGGGAGCGGCATTGGCAATCGTTCGTTTTCAGGATGATGGTGTGGAGTTCATACAGACAGGGGATTGCATGATTCTAGCCGTGTATGCTAATGAAGAGGTTCGCCCATTAACATGGAGACAAGTTTCTCACTTAGAAGCTCCAGCATTCGCTAAATGGCAGGAAGGAATAACAAAAGGCTTAAAAAGCCAGAAAGAGCTTCATGAAACCGTTATTGATACAATAAGAAAGAACCGATATCGTGCTAATACAGATGGTGGTTACGGGGTTTTAAATGGGGAAAAGGATGCAGTTCGTTTTTTCGAATACGGGAAAATTAATCTGACGTATTTAAAACATATCATTTTGTTGACTGATGGGATGTTTTTACCAACAAATATCGTACCCGAACAGAGTTCGTATTGGAGCTTTGTTGCGCAAAGAATATTGAATAAAGGTATAAAACTTTATACTCAAGAATTAATAGAACTTGAGGATAGCGATCCTGAGTGTATTCAACATATTCGCTTTAAGAAATCAGACGATAAGACCGCAATGGTGATTAATTTCCATTAGCAATTACGCTAACGAATACGTTAGTTCATTATAATTGAAGTTTCAATAAAAAAGCACAATCCATGAGGTTGTGCTTTTCTTTTGCCCTTGAGAGCGTGTAGGAATCCATCTACTGGTGTTGAATAGAGCAAGTGGGTGTGTGAACTAAAAATTATTGAGGATGATTTTCGTCATGCCTACGAGTCACATTAATACTACCTTTGATACTCCCACCTTCTCCAGAAGCTTCAACAACAAAATGATCGTGAATAGTATCATCCTTGGTATATCTCCAGACACAAGTCCAATCAAATTTGTTCCCTTTTTCGTTACAAATAAGAATTCGATTTTCCCATTGCTGTGTTCCAGTAGGAACTCTCCATACTTTAAATGTATTTGAATATGCGGTAGATACATGAATAACCATCAGTCCATCACCTTCAGGAAAGTAGACCCAATTACCTTCAGGAGCAGGAATAGTTTTAATGCTCATTAAAGATGGTTGTTGTGCATAAGCTGCTCCATTGAATATCAAAAGAAAGAAAGCAGTTACTACATTGATAGTTAGTTTTTTAATCATGCAAATTTCACCTCAATTGGTAAAATGCTCAACTCGGTAGAAAATTATTTATAAATGGACTATCCATGCGGTTATGCTATTTCTAGACCTTTAGAGCGACTATGAAAGGCTTGTGGAGCGTTCGTGGAGTGAGAATGGAGTAATGTGTTAGTGCATAAATTTATGGGAATAATACCTACAAAGCGTTATGGGTGGGATTATATGAGAAAATTGTATTGCTTAGTGATTGTTGTTTTGATGTTGAATTTGCCTAATTCGGTTGAATCTGCAAACATCGAAATCCCTCAAAGATTGAATACTGCTGATGTTGTTTCAATTCAAATCAGCAAAGGTTTACATGGTGCGTACACAAAAACTTATAAGGCTAAGAGGTTTTGGGAAAAGCATAAAATAACCAATGTAGTTAACTGGATAAATAATGCAACAGAAAATAATGTTGAGAACGATATTGTTGTATATGGCTATCCAGACTTATTACAAATTGATGTTAAAAATGGCGAGAATATCTATATTTCATATGCTCATAAGTGTGATGTGAGAAAAAATGCTGATTCAACGGAATACATTTGTAAGCCAATCGACGGTTACTTGAGATACAGTCAGGGCGAAGAAACAAAATTATTACAGTCTAAACAATTGTTTGATTGGTTGCAATCGCTAGGAGAAGAACGGACAGAAATATTGTTAAGGCATTTGAAATAAATAGATAATGTGTTACAAAGGCATCATCACACGATGGTGCTTTTCTTATGTTCATCTCGCCACAGCTTCATTATAGGGGCTTGGTCGTAGATTAGGAAATAAGTATTAGACTGGTCGGGTCATTAACGGAAACTTTAGTTCAGTAACATTATAAAATATAGGAGCTACCTATTACATATACAATAGGTAGCTCTTTTACTTCTTAGGTTTATAGTTACTGAAATAATTATTGTTCCATAGTGCTAAGGAAGCAGAACCGTCGATTAAGATAATAATCTAAACGTATTCAATATCATCTCTATCTTCTGTTCGATCATACCTTATCCAGCACATTTCCTCGATATCAAGTAATGATTTAAACCTATCGATTGCGTTATACTCTCCATTTATATAAGTATCAGCTATCAATAGTTTTCGTAATTCATCTATGATTTCATCTTTTAGATCAAAAAAATTAAGGTTTTTTAAAGGGCCGTGTAGAATTAATTTCTATACGGTCTTTCATTTGGAGGGTTAAGCTATGATGGGTGTAGATAAGTCTGGATGATCTTGTACCTAAAGATCACTTGCTTCGAGAGATCAAAAATAAAATCGACTTTTCATTCATTTACAAAAAAGTACAACACCTCTACTCTCCTATTGGACGTAAATCCATTGATCCTGTTCTTTTGATGAAGATGCTGCTCATTGGATACTTGTTTGGAATTCCTTCGGAAAGAAAATTAGAACAAGATATCGTTGTAAATCTTGCCTATCGCTGGTTTCTTGGTCTGGACCTGACTGAGGCAGTACCGGAACATTCTACGTTAAGTCAGAACCGTCGCAGGAGGTTTAGGGATAGTCAGATATTCCAGGAAATCTTCGATCACATTGTTTCGGAGTGTATCACGAAAGGTATCGTGACGGGTGAAATTGTCGTTGTAGACTCTACTCATTTAAAGGCCAATGCCTCCAACAGCAAAACAGAGAAAGTCGTTGTGGAAAGGAAACCTTCGGAATATTTCAAGGAGTTAGAACAAGAAGCTCGCCGGATCGAAAACGAATTGGATGATGATCCGTGGGGTATAACAAAATAATAGGTGATACACTTTGATAGTTAAAATATTTAGCAAAAGGAAGTGTTACTATGAGAAAACTAGTATTATATTTATCATATATTGTTTTGTTAATGAATGCCTCTACTTCAGTGGATGCTCATACTGCAGGAGCTGTTAATTACTCAGTAACGTATCCAGCAGGTAATCCATGCCCGAATCAATTTTGTGAATATTATTATGCAGATACACACTTTAGCTTCAGTATCTACTGGAATCCCGATCCAATCTTTGTTAATTCAGCAAATATTGTTCATACTGATGGGACATACACGTATTGCACAGGCTGCGGCACTTATCCTGTATATGATCAATGGGAACAAGAACGCCTTTGGATTGGTACTAACAAAAACCCTACATCATTATTATATACAACAGTGTATGATAGCAGTGCTCACAATGGGCATTTACATACAAACAGTAACTCTTCATTACTAGAGGATTATTATCCGAATGCCAAAGTAACTTTAGGTGACAATTACGTAATTGGTTACTTTGAACTTAAAAATTATGATAAAACTTTGCCTAGCGGCCCACTTAAGGAACATCTTTTCCCAAAACGGTATAGACAAAATTTTAATTAATGGTAGGTGAATATTATGAAAAGAAACACTAAATTTTTAAGTATCCTTACAGTAATTATTTTTTTATTAATAGGTACTAATGTATTTGCTCATGACTCCACCAATCAGAATAATTCTCAAGACAAAAAAAGCACTCCTCTTGAGGCAGGTACACCATCACAATTAGTGAAAACTGAGAAGTATATGAAACATATTTTATTTTCTGAGAATGTTCTTGATCCAGAAGGAAGGTTAGTTGAATCGAATTATGAAGTATGGTTTAATTCAAATGGTGAGTACCGAATGAACACATTGACTGGACCATTCTCTGGTGACTATGAGGTGTGGGATGGACTTAACTTATATCAATATACAAAAGTAACAAATGACTTAATGGTAAGAGAATTTAAAAATGAAGGAACTGATGTAGTGGTTCCCCACAAATTGTTTAGTTCCTATACTACTGAAAAAATAAAGCAAGAAGTTAATGATAACAAGTTGAAAAAAAGAACTGAAGTAAAGTACGAAAAAATAGATGGAAAAAACAGCACTCAAGTCATTTTTGACAAAAAACACTCAATTATTATGGAGTCTAGTTTCACATATGACGGGAAATTGTTGCATTCACTTAAAATTACATTATACGAAAAAATAAAAAACTTTAATATAAATCTTTTAGTAGTAGAACCAAATGATGCTCATATCATAAATATGAATTAGCGAAAAAATGAAGTTGAGGATTTCTCAACTTCATTTTTATTAGAAATGAAGGGTAGTGGATTATGAATAAATTAAAGTATATAACGTTTGTTTTACTTCTATGCTTATGTGCTTGTAATACTTCGATTAATTCAAACGTCATTACAGATACAATCTCAACTCAAAAACCTCAGACTCAGTACAATGTAATCAAATTGCCAGATAAACATATGATTTTTGAGTATTTAGAGGATGCAATGAATAGAGACACTACTTTTCCAAGGAAACTAGTCGTTAGTCAATCGTACTATGAGAAAAGCGCGATAAATAGGGGAGATATCATCTATATGGAATTTTCGGATAGTTTTATCAAAGAGCATTTTTCTATAACAGACCAAGAGCAAATCCAATTATATCAAAGAAAAGTTTCGAGGGTGATCGGGTTGCCCGGAGAAGTAATTCATATAAGCAAAGGACAAATTTATATAAACAATAAAAAACTAGATACTTTTTATGGGCATCAAACTTTCCATAATCAACCTGTCGCGTCGGAAGAGGGTTTGACGATGGCTAAAAACATTAAAGTTCCAGAAAATCATGTTTTTGTCATGCCTGATGAATGGTGGAGAGGTTCAGTTGACAGCAGCGGTATAGGTCCTATTGATCATTCATATATCAAAGGTAAAGTAGTAGGATATGTTACTGAATAAGCACTTCTAATTTTAGCTCCAATAAGTTTTATCTTGCTTGAATATAAACAACCGATATAGCATATAGAGATTAATAACAATTGTCGGGTGACAAGCACGTTATCTCATTAAATACCGCGTAAAATCGCGGTTTATTTGTTTTATAAGATAAAGTTGTTGTCGCAGCCAATTGACTAGAACTTTATCCCATTCCCGATTTTGACATGAACATTATCTCAAATAGTTAAAAAGGTGTATTGGCGGAATCTGAATATTTCAAGAACTATGTTAATGAAAGGAAATTTGTCCAACTTATATGATATGCCTGAGCGACACGCAGCTTATTTTTGAAACCTGAAAGGGGACCTTGATGCACCACTGCCTTATTGTGTTGTAGTTAAAATAGGAGAGGGGTGGGTTACTTATTGCGCATGAATTGGACAAAGCCATCATTGGATGAAATAAAGAATCCCGCTCTCTTTGAGAAGTGGGATTTACTTTTGATCGTTTCCATCTAAAAGTAAGCAACGTTGTGTTTGGTTGTTAGAATGCAGGATTGTGTAAATTTAAGGGCATTATGTATTAATCGCGCTTCTCACTGGGTAATTTAAACTAATTTACGCAGCTATTACATAGAACAAAACAAACAATATATATATTCGAAGGGGGGCATCCTATAATTAAATTCAAGAATCAGATTGATTGTGGATATAATATCATTAGTTTCAAGTTATCGGCGTTTGCCAACCTTATTTCGTTTGAATGTTCATATGGATAATGCGAGTCATAACATATAAATAGCCATAAAATTATCTAGTGAGTGAACTTTAAGTTCTTTTAGATAGCGCTTACAGAATATAAATCGTTAATGTTGTCATTGGATAAATGGATAGATGATAAACGCTGGAGCGATGGTATCCATAAGTTCGATATGTTCTCATATAGTGTGTGAGAGGACAAGAACTTACATCCACTGTTGCTTTTTTAAATACTCAAGAGTACTACAAATTGATGTTTTCTTATTATTTCAGCATATTGATTTAATCCATATTTTTTCAATTATTTTAAAAAAATAGGCCATGGTGGGACATTACTCATAATAATCTGTTGGTCCAGTTGACAGACCACCCCCAGGCCCTATTGAAAGTCCCCCGTCTGGCCTGTCGATAATAATCCTCCGCGAGGCCCCGTTGAAAGTCCAATCAGGTCCCGTTGATAGCCCCCGCGTGGTCCAGTAGACTTATTTCTATTCCACATATAAATACCCCCTTGTAATAAATTATATGATCTATCTTAACTTACTAAGAATGCCCACCATGTCAGTTTCATTATCACAATACCTAATGACAATAGTCATGAGCATTTTTAAAATATCATAAGCTTTTAAGATAGAAGCCTTGACTCATATAGGGGTCCCGACAACATTTTAACGAAAATATACGTTAAGCGTCGTTGCATCCCCAGCGTGGCTGGCATGAGATTAATAAAATTACCTCTTATTGTCTGTCTTCAATAGGCCAATGGTCTTACTGTGCATGCCTTGTTACTAGCGCAAAATATGTCAATTAAATAAGTCTAGGTGATCATCCTATTCTATTGAAATAATGCTAAAATGTGGAATTGGAGGGAAAAAATGATCATATAGTTCTAGTTTAAGGAGGTATCATTACATCAATCAATTCTTAAAGTAACTTGAATGTTCAATGAGTACTGGATACGGGTTGTATGGATTAAAATTGATATAAGTAGGAGGAGAAAAAATAGAATGAGCATTAAAAAAACAATATCTTTGTTAGCAGTGCCATTTATTGTAGTAACATTGTTTAGTCAATCATCTGTTTCTTTTGCTGCTCCAGCCAAAGGTCAAATTAAAGCTAAGACTGAAATTTCTGCATCATCTGTAACATTGAGTTGGGAAAAGATTGGGACAAATTACAAGGTATACAAAGATGGTAAACTTGTAGGTGAAACCCCAGAAAACACATTTGTTGATTCTGCAATTAAAGCAGACGAGCTTTATAAGTATCTTATTGTCGCTTACAATGGAAACCAACTAATTGATACCATAAGGATATCTACAAAAGCGAAATCTTCCACTGATAATGTGTCGTTAAAAAACGAAAATCAGAATACAATACCAGACATGACTATAGAAAGTATAGCTAGTTCAAATTCTGTCACTTTAAATTGGCCAGAAATTCCTGATGATGACAATGTTTACGAAGTTTATAGGGATGGTTCGCACATCGCGAGTGTTTCTGGCAGGCAATTTTCCGATCAAGATGTAACTCCTAGCACCAAATATCGTTATAACGTGATTGGGAAGAAAAAGCTCAATGTTGAGGATATTAATAAAATCAAAAAGGATTCGAAATATAATAATGCGAATGCTGTTTCGGATGAAGAGCTCCTTAAGTTAGAAAATACGTTCGAGGCAATTAAGTTTGTAAAAACTCTTGATAGTAATTTGCAATCGAATCTGGAGGAAAACCGTCTTAAGGAATCAAACGTTGTATCTTTCAGTTCGGTACCGTACTTTTCTTTCAGGTATATGACTTTTATTCCTGACTATAGAGTTGCAAACCCATTCTCGTCAGGAACCTATTTTTTGGGTAACAACCGATCATATGATGTATTGTCTAATGAGTACAAAACTTTACAAAACATTGACGTCACTTTCGATCAACCATACTATAGTACATACGGTCACCGAACAGGAACTGGTGTAACACATGTTGTTGATGCAAATAACAACCCTATTAGCTCAAAAACAGCAAATTGTACTTCCAGCAATGGGGCTTACGATTTATATTTGTTGTCACCAAATAGTTATGGAACAGATTTGAAACAATTTGGTGCGGGAGGAGATTGTGGTCTCCCGTACTATGATTCCATATCTCCAGATATTACTTATTATTATGATGCGTGGATGGAACGAGATGGGGATTGGAGGGTCAAAGGCTCTCATGATAAAGCACCTTCACACGAATTCTATCTCTATGATCGTTCGCTAGGTTATTATATAACGATTTTCCAACATGATGCCGCACGAAAAGCAAACGGTGATGTTGATTTTGCTGCTCTAGCTCCCCCTTATCCAAGTTGGACATTCGATATTAGCGGTTAATAAAAAGGTGTTCGTCCAAAGTCACTTGACTTAGGATGAACACCTTTTTTCTTTATCTAAGTAACTGAATTTTTTTCAAAAAACTATCAACTAACCATAATCCTGCTGCTGCTCCAAAAACTGAATTTATCAGAACATTTGAGAAAATAAGAATATCGTCGGATTCGGTAAAAGTAAACAAAAAAACAATAATTCCTGCAAACACAAGATGTAAAATAAGTCCCATCAGAAGGTAATTTATTGACTTCTTCTTTTTGGATAGGATCAGATCTGTCACAATTGAAAAGGGTACACCAATAATTAAGGAACCAACTGAAAAGTACATAAAATAAGCGAAAAATGAGGCATACCCATGAATAAGCAATAGAATTAGTGAAAGAATTAACGACATTAGAATACCAGATATAATCTTCCTTACAATCGCAACTTTTGTGAACATTTATAATATCTCCTTTCGTATAATGAATTTCAACGCCGGACTCATGGTGAGCAACTTATCGCTGTAACCTGAACGAAGACTACCCTGTTAAATGAGCTATCGTTTCCGCTGAAGTATGTTTTTACCCCCTGACATACCTCCCAGCAGTTGCTGCAAACGCTGAGCGCCATCGGAGGGCATTCGAATAAGTGCTAAGGCGTAGCAGGTTGCCGTATACGCTCACCTATTTCAGATGTGCTATTACCTGTTCTGTCATGTGGGCTTCAGGGGTCTTTATTTCAAACGATAGAAAGTGTGGGCCTAAGTGCCGTGGGTCTTAAAGATTTAATGAGGTTGGCTTTGCTCCCATTGCTTTTCTGTCCCAACAAAAAATTAAGTTTTTCTGGTCTAGTTGTTGTGCCATCAGTGTTCCTTATTTCCCCAGTTGAAGTTCCTAAGCCATGTATCATTATCACAGTATCAGGAAGTTTTGTTTTTTGTCCATTATTCTCAATATAATAAAAAACCATAGGGCCTGTAATGTTACTGCTTGAGTTCTAATTTTTCCAGAGGGAGGGACTTCATATACAATGTATTTCCTTCTTCATGTTTCAAAGCAGGATATTCAGATTGATCAAATATAACTTTTACCCACCCGAATATTCCTTTGGTAAGAGAAACTTATGAGTTGGATAATCCGGTTTGTTGAAAATAATTATTGTCCCTATTATAAGACAGACGACTACCGAGACTGCAATTGCAATACCTAGCATCTTTTCATAACCAACCTCCTCTAATTAGATGTATATTTCCAAGATTTCTAATTTTTAGATTAAAGCAAAGTAATCAGCTATGCAAATTTGGAACAATATTTTATTATATTGGCGTTTACACTGTCTAATACTTATAATGCTTTTAGTTGCAACGTTCATGGAATCTGAGCGCCTCTTAGATGGTATGTATTGGGATTTAACCCCCGTCAATAAACCCATCCCATCATACCGGGGCGCGAAAAGTCAGACTTGGAAGATAGGATTGATTTGTTATCAGAAGCCAGATTAGCCATTTCTTAAATATTTCTCAGACCGCTGTGGAAAGCCGCTTAAGGCGATCAAAAAAAATATTAAAAAAGGAGTTGTTTGAGATGGTTCAAGAAACATTGTCTCACAAAAAGTTGGTAAGAATTTTGAGCAAAAGGTAATTAAGAGAATTACAGGAGTAGCTCGTATCAACATACCCGTTAGAAACATAGAGAAATCTGTGGATTTTTACGTTATTCACTTGGGATGCACATTAATGCGAGGCATTACAAATACCTATTTCATGTTCAGCCCTTCTGCAAGGTATTGCAACACCTTATTTTTACGCAATATTAGGAGTTTTTTGAACAGGCTCTATTAAATAAAAAATTACAAAAAGTTAATATCCATTTTTATATGAAAAAGGGATTTTTTGGTTTATAATAAAATGAATTAAAAAACAGAGGGAGGGGGAATTAATCATATAGTCATCAGTTGTTCAAAGTATGAGTTAATTAGAAATTTGAAACTCCTAGTGTTTTTTTGGTTAATCTCATCAAGATAATGTTAAAAATTCTTAAAGTACTAATTATTTAATAAAGTATATAGGAGGAATACAATGAAAAAATTCACTTTAGGTCTCTTGTCTGGAATAATGCTTACAGCCAGTACCACTGTGATTGCGGCTTCATTAGATGTTACTTTATTTCCAGCTAAATATGTCATTAATAATAATCAGGTTCCCTTACCAGAAGAATATACTAGTCTAAACTACAATGGTCATGCTTACGTCCCAGTTAGGTTTGTTAGTGAGAATTTCGGCGCAAATGTTGACTATGATTCTAATTTAACTAAGATTCTTATTAATAACGAAGGTTTAAAGTTCACTGCTGAAAATAACATGAAATTTGGTAACCTAATTACTTACTTAGCAGAAAATAAGACCAAAGTTTCTTTTATGTTACAGAGTGACTTGGATAATGTGATAGGTGGGAATCTTTATTTTTACGATGACAGTGCTGTTTTATTAAGCAAAATGCCTATCGGTGGAGAGTATAAAGCGGGAACCTCTAAAATTGAAGGATTTGCTGAGGAGGATGTTTCAAACTATAAATACGTGGTCTTAAGAATTGGTATGAACCTAGGTAAAAATTATCAACCTGGACAATTGACTGATCAGCAAAGAGACGAGATTGCAAAGAATGGATTATTAAAAATTGGTATACCAGTCAACCAGGTCGAGAAATTAGGAGTTAAAAGAAGTATACTTTGGGACATTATTAAAACCTCGAACATGTCTAGTCTTGATAGCGCAAAACTGGCTGAGAAAATAAACGCAAGATAAATCATTATTAATTTGCAAGATTGTTTCTAAAGGGAAACAGCTGCAGAAGTAGTTTTTGGGAATATCCTTAAACGCGAAACGAGCCTTAGAAGCGATTCTAGAGGCTTGTTTTTTTCAGCTTTTTATTTTCTTTAAAAAAGTGTACTTTTGCAGTTGCCTCCAAATAAGGACTAGTTTTCTATGATTTATCCATTTTTTTTGATTATCTTAGAGCCTACATAGCTAGAAAAAGGAAAAAATTTACAAAATATAAACCCAATAAATGTAAATAATCGTCTACAATATAGTAGTGGGAGATAAAGGTAATGAAAATTCGGATCTTAAAAAAAGGAGACAATGAAAATGAAAAAACTTTTAGCTGTTGCATTAGGTTTTACACTAACCTTTTCTGTGGTTTTACCTACTTCATTTGCTACATCTACTAACAAAGAAATCTCTGAGGTTGAGAAGAAACTAATCAATAAAGGAGTTTCGAAAGAGGAAATTACTAATCTTGGGAAAAAGTACACTAGTATTATTGATAACGTATTGCAGTCTGAAGATCTATCCAACGAGCAATTGAGAAATTTAGTAAATGGTTTATTGGATCGAGAAACTGATGATGAAAAAGTAAAAAAGGGTACAATGAAGAAGCAGGATGGTTATAAAGAACTCCCTAAGCATGACTTTAATATGTACAAGCCTAAAGAATTAATAAAATCAAGAGATTTAAAAAATGAGGTTTCAGCGCTTGCATCGTCACCTAGTGAAGAACACTCAACTGGTGTAATTAGAAATGTTATCTCACAATGGGGATATTCAACAACAACTATGAAAATAGATTTACCTTCTGTATATCTAAATAAAACAAATGATAGTTCCTCATATGTATTTGGCGGAGCGTATACTAAAAATCCAAGCACAGGTATGCCCTATTCTGGGGCAGATCTAGGCGTAGGTACTGAAGATTCGAGCGGAAGATATTGGTTCCCGGTTATATACTTAGGGTTGCCCGGGTGGGACGGTAAACGTCTACCAGGGGAAGATGATGACGGATGGTACCAATCTCCAACGGTTAGTATTGACAAAAATCAAGTGCAGAAACTATACATGATTGTAGAAGCAAACGATGATCAACTAATTCTCTCGATTTTTAATGGCATTACATATTCAGAAATATCAAGTATTAGCATGTATGCTCCTGGTAGATATTTTACCAATGAAGGACAAAATGTTCAGTTAGCTCAACAGGCATCAATATGTTATCTAGCACGTGGCGATGGTACTTACAATGGTTATCTACAATCAGGATCATACATGAGATATGCTACTTTTTCAAATGTATATATTTATAATGATTTGAACTTACCTAACGGAACTTTATGGACAAGCTCTTATACTTCAGCGATAACAAAAGGAGAAACGACTCAAGCAGCTGCGAAAATTAATGCTTCCGTATTTTCCGCTGATTACAACCATCAGGTAAGCATAAATTTAAATTAGTTTGAATAATCAGAATTAAAGATACTTATTCCATTATCTTTATTAACCCTAAGCTAATAGGACACTCAATTTCTAATTTTGAGTGTCCTATTAGCATTTTTATTATCGGTATGCTGCTTGGTGCAATAAACCTGAACCTGATGAATCAATTATAATTGACGTTTTAATGGAACCTTTCGTTAAACAAGCTCGTCCAGAACAGAATTGCCAATTTTTACGTCATGGATATTTTTGCCTAGATAGAACCGGTGACCGTCTTGTATTTAACCGTGTCGTACCGTTAAAAGATACTTGGAGCAAAAGACTTTAAAAAGAGAGAGTTAAAATGACAAGGCAGCCGATCTTTAATCGGTTGCCTTTTTTACAGCAACTTATTTTTCTAAATAGAAAAAGAAGCTCAATATAATGTACGACGACACCAACATTGTTGTTGTCAGCTTCTGAAACAACTAACGGCATTAAAAACATCGGGACGCTTCAGTTATAGAAACAGATCACGAATTGATAATGACAGCTGCGAGCGATTTACGGCTATTAATGAGACCCGACAAAAAGTGGCTTGCCAGCATATCACCGAACGAAACAACGAGGCGAGGGAACGGCTCAATTTTTGTTCTTCAATAACTTTCAACAAAATGTCTGTTTTGTTGAAAGTTGTTTAGGGAACATTTGTTTGATATACGTATCCAGCTGAGGTATTAGATGAAACGGCGCGAGAAAAACAATGGAGGTCATCGATGGAGCTGGAGAACAGGAAGAGGCAGATTAGGTCGCGACTCATTTATCTTATTTTTTCTACTCTTGTTCATACCACTGCTTCCTAAGAAAGATAATTAGGTTAAATTAAGCAATATTTAGCAATCTATCAATCGGTTTTTTTACTCTGGGAAAATTTAATCACTAGGGTAAGAAAGATTGTCCCAAAGGCTGAACATGGTACTTATTCGGCAGCTTCGGTTTTTCCCTCTTTTGTCTGGATCGGGATGGATCCAAGCCGCGGGAATGAGATAAAGTTCTTGTCATTTATGAGATAATGTTCTTGACATCATCTGTAAGAGAAAAAGAACATACATCTATAGAGATCCGCACACAGCGCGGTTTTTATTTTTTAAGGATGTAAGTTCTTGTCTTTTTTGTAAGACAAGAACTTGGAAATCTTTCACCAGAGGAATTGCAACAATCTGACGGGCCTTTTCGTCTAGAAGATGCAAATTCAAAAACGAAGGGGTCAGACAAAACATGAACTTCAAGCTAACAGCAGGTTTTTTGGTTATGCTCATCGCCTTGACGGCGTTTTCTTAAGCGTCTGAAAATCCCTTGCTGTGTGGATGTCTTATTATGGCGAGTTCGTCCCTGTTGCTTCCTGGAAAGACCAACTAATCAATTTTTCTGTTCATGGAAATAATTACGAATTGTTTTTGTTAGTCTAAATGACTAGTATTAGTCACAGCCTTAGTTTATTAATAAGGGATTTTATAAATTTGGGAGGTATATTTCTTGAAAGTGTTCAAAAAAGCAACTTTAGCCGTGCTAACTTTAGGAGTTATCACAACCTTAGGACTATCTAAAGAAAGTGATGCTACCATATATAACGGTGGAAGAATTTCAGCTGATCATCCTATTTATTATTCTTCTTCTGTTTCTAGTTATGGATATGGAACTCATTTTGATCAAGCTCGCAATAATTGGAATGTTTTATCAACACAAGTAAATTTGTGGAAGAATGCTAGCAGCACTTCACAAACAGATGATTATTATATTGGGATAGCGACTAACCCACCAGGTAAAGTTAATCTCGGCTTGACATCTTTTTATGATTCCACAGGAACCCCAGTAGCTAATTACCAAACATGGGCTTATTCAACTGTAACGTTGTATGATAATAGCATGAGACAATTATCTATGACACCCGAACAAATTATTGGTAATGCGACACATGAAGTAGGACATAGCATCTCATTAGATCATCCAGCTATTTCTGTATCTTCGATTATGAATTCAGGTGTACAGAGTATTCCACCTACTACATATGACAAGAACGATGTATATTCAGCATGGGGAGAATAATAGGAGGTACATTTATATGACAAAGAGATATATAATTATTGTAACAATTGGTGTAATGGTTTTAGTAAGTGGATGTGGAATAAAGAACGATAACTCGGTTTCAATTCCTTCTATTAATTGGGATTCGAATACGGTTTATGCAACAACTATTGATAAAATTGGTGAATACGCTGATGCAGTTGTAGTAGCAGAACCAATTAAAGATATATTTGATAGTCAAGCTGTTGTCAAATACTTTCCTAAAGATCCGGGAGATAATTCAGGTAAATCACCAGCAATTGAAGATTTCTATACAATAACGGAGTTGAAAGTTGATAAAGTATTAAAAAAATCAACAGTTACGTTATCACTTGCAGAATCCGATGTGATTAAAGTATATGAACCAATAGCGGTTATAGATACTAAGGAAGGTAAAAAATTGCTTAAACAAGACGAATATAACGAATTAAAAAAAGATAAGAAATATGTAATTAATCTTAAAAAGCCCGATACCGGCGAGATTTATGGAATTGTTAGAGATAATGATGGAATAACAGAAGTAAATAATGACTTAGATATAGAAAACGCTAAGAAAAAGTATAAACTATAATAGGGTACAAACTTGATTTAGATGGTTGCTGGGATTCCGGCATTCTTTTTTTATATGGATACATGCAAACCGCTAATAGTTGGGAGAAACTTCGCCACGAAAAAGGCGGTGTTTTTTCATTTGTTTTTTCAGCTGGGAGGCAATGAGATAAAGTCTAATATGCGAAGCTTTGAAAGAAGCCGGTCTATTAGCGGAACCCTCAGCGTCTGTCATCGAGACCCAAAATATTTTCAAACACTATTCAGATGTTGGTAACAAACAAGTCATTGAAGTGATTTTGCAAAAAGAAGCAAGAACGATAAATATCTTTTGTGCCATCAGTTCAAAAAGCGTGAAGAAATCACTACGAAAAATGAAATCTTTCACACCGCTAAGTGTAGCGATGAGATTTTTTGATAATCCAAACAGATGACAATAAAGCTATTAGTAAATACGTTGATCAATATGTAAAAAGGTTGTCTCTATAAACATCACCATTAAAAAAAGGTGGTGTTTTTTTAAGTTCGCGCGGGGTTAATGCGGGAATGAGATAAATGTCTGGTGACAAGAACATTATCTCATTAATTGCCGTGTAAATCGAGGCATTTTTATATTATGGGATAATGTTGTTGTCAAAGGTAAATGACAAGAATTTTTTCCCATTCTCGATTTTGACAAGAACATTATCTCATTCTAAACGACTGTGCTGTACCCCCAAACATAGCAAATAGCCGCCTCTTTATTATCAGTAGGCGGCTATTTGCACATTGTTACTTACTAGATAGACCAAATTCCTTTACTGATGTGATATTAGGAGTTCTCCAAAACTTGTTTGTGGATTTTCTTAACTTTCCAGATGCTTCATTTTAATAGTGGACTTTCCTTGATAGACTCCTTTCTGCGATAGGTCCGGAATATTTTTCGAGAAATACAATTGCCCAGTACCAGCGAAACTGTCATGAAGGCCAACTGTCCGTTTGATGATATTCCCCCTAGTAGTGAGGTTCATCACAATTCGTCTCACAACATGGAGTTTGTTCGCTTCTATTAAAGAAGAAGAACCGATCTTTAATGATTGGTCTTTTAATGTTCATCTCCAAAGGTTAGCAATTGTATACAGTGGTCGGGACAAGCAGGTGCTTGTCCCTCAGTCATCGCATGATTGAGGGACAAACCGCTGTCTATGTTTAGGAATTCATCAATAAGAATAACTTGCTATTACCAAAAGGGGTAATCAGAGCGATTTTTGTGTCGTTATTTGAAATTAACACCCAACTTCCAGACTATACCAATTATTACTTTATTATTGTAATCTATGAATAAACCAAACAGAACTGCTACAAACCATTATAGAAGCCGCATCCAAGTTTAGATTTGGAAGCTTGGCATACGGCCACTACGCTCATGCTTTGATATTTCACAAAATTAATATCGCGTTATAATTTATTATCACTCATCGATATTACTTTGTAAATGTCATAGTAGCGGGCAATCCTACGAAAAAGGAGGTTTATATGGTTTGGAATGAAAAGCTTTCCTAGTTTTTAAAACTGTCAATGATTATTTAATAATCACCATTCAATGAAATATTGAGGAGGAAAGCATATGAAAAAGAGATATCTGGTCCTTACAGTTGTACTAGCTTTATCAGTGGGTACTGGCAGTTATGTTCTGTCATTTGGGAACAATTCAAAAGAAGTTTCGACTCTTCAAAATAATACTCAAACTGGACATATTCACGGTAAAGTACAAGATTACCCTTTTAGTGAATCTGTAAAAAGGGCAACGTTGATTGTCAAAATTAAAATTAAGGATAAGGATCATGAACTTGATACACCTACTGTTGCAAAAACCATTTTTAATGCAGATATTCAAGAAATATACAAAGATGCTAAAAATTTAGGGAAACAAAGCATTAAAGTGATGCAGCATGGCAACAGTAAATTCTCCTTTAATGACAATGATCTTTTTAAAAAAGATGAAGTACTAGTTTTATTTTTAAGGGAAGCAGAGGGCTTCGATAATACTTACTGGTTAGTCGGAGAAGAAACAAATTTTTACAAAGTACTTGATAACAAGGTAACTAAACAAGCAATTATGGATGTTGAATTAAAAGATGTGGAAATAGAAATAAAAAAGCTAAATAATAAAGAAGTGCAAGTTATGGATCTCGAGAAGTTTACGAAGAAGATCAAGGATAAGGTAAAAGAACAAAATTCGTAATGAAAGGGGCACTTTATATGAAAAGGATCATTAATAATTTATTACTAGTAATAACACTTATGATAATTACCATTTTTCCAACGCAAGCTTTTGCACATACAACTGCACAAACAGGTAGTGAAACTGTTAAATGGATGCTAGATAATTATAATCATGCAGGTGCTACAAACGTATTATATTATAATAGTCCAACACTTGATTCTACTATGGTTAGTGATGTTACTAGCGCGGCTTCTCGATGGTCTAAAGTCACATTTACCGAATCAACTGGAAACTATACCGGTTATGTAAATCAGATTTCGGACAGTAACTCAGACGTAGCGGCCGAATTTTGGATGTTTGCCTCTGATAGTTCAGGTCATTTATACAACTGGTCTATTAATATTAATAAATATCTAACAGATCAGTATACATCTCCTCAACGACGTGGGGTGATTACGCATGAATTTGGACATGCTGTTGGTTTAAACGATATTTATAATAGCATAGGCGTCAATATGTATGCATATATGTCTGGCTGGACTGCATATTTCCCTACCTCTTATGATCTAATCGGTGCGGATGAAGCCGACCATTAAAGCATTAGCAGCGGCCCCTGTACGAATGGGTCTTAAAAAAGCTTGAGATTCCTGAACCTCCACGGCAAAGGGAGTTCGGTCGGCTGAACTTAACAGGTGTCGTTACAAGTAAACGGTTTTTGAGGCAACTGATAGATGGGGGACTCGTGAAAGGTTGGGATGATCCCAGACTTCCTACCCTACGAGGATTTAGAAGAAGAGGCTTCACGCCATAAAGTATACACAGCTTTATAGAGGAGATTGGCAGCATCCGAACCCAAAGCACGGTAGACATAATTCTCTTGGATCATTGCCTCAGGCAGGATCTAAAAGAAAAAACTGTTAACGTCATGTGCAACCGTTGAAGGTAGTCATAACCAACTATCCGGAGGATGACGTGGAGATGTTGTTGATTGAAAACAACAGTGTCTAGATAAAACCGGTGACCGTCTTGTATTTAACCGAGTCGTACCGTTATAAGATACATGGAGCCAAAAGACATTAAAAAGAGAGAGTTAAAAAGACAAGGCAGCCGATCTTCTAAAACCTGTAGAGTATTTTAATGAACATATTCTGACCTGGTTTCCACAGTTCATGAGTTGGTGCCCAGACTGTATGAAGATGGGATATCATAGCTGGTTACATCAATTTGCGTTGGTTCATAACTGTCCGATTCATCAAACCAATTTGATAAATGCGTGTCCTAGCTGTTTCTCCAAAATTCCATTTTTATTAAGTGATAGCGGGCTGAGTGATCCGTTTACCTGTAAATGTGGATTTAAGTTAGCTAATTTCACAGAAACTCATTGGTCTGAATGGAATTTTCCAGTGAATATAATTGATAATTCAGTCTCTGGATGGATTGAAGGCAAGGGAAGAAATGATGACACTCGGTTTGTATTTGTCCCTCGCTCTGTTTCTATTGAAGATTTTAGCCTTGATCCAATAATCAGATCCAAGTATTTTTGTTACGAAGTTAAGCAAGCATCCGGACATGAATACGCAATTAGTAGGAAGTTTATTGACGAAATCTATATCGAAAATAAAAGTTGCTTTAGAACGATAGACCGATTTATTAAGAAAAAATTTCTAAAAAAGCATCGAATCTGCACACTTACTCTTCAGGAGTTAAGAAAGCAAGAAATAGGGGAGTTCCCACCAATTTGCCCATTTGCTTATGCATATGTTTTTTGGAAACATACACTACTTCAAACGGCACATTTCCATAAAGTTATTAGAGGGGATGAAACAAATTCTAGAAAGTTTCTAGGGTTAGAACTAGCAACTCAACTAATAGAAAAAATAATCATTGATTCTAAAAACAAATTAATTGACCATATGAATCTCTTTGAAGTTAACAATAGAGAAATACTGCACTGGATCATAAATAGAATTACATCTGAGTTGTGTCTAAATTATTTCTATCAATGGCTTGAAATTTCAACAAAGGGAACAGTGCAAATACGAGTTCCTAATTGGAATCAAGTTAGGATAATGCTAGAAAAGAGTATACCTAAAATAATTTTTAAACTTTCAGATGTTGATGGTAACAAACAAGTCATTGAAGTGATTTTGCAAAATGAAGCAAGAAGTAAGATATTGCGAGGAGTGCTTAAGATATCATTTTCATAGTATTTTTCATCAATTACGAGCTATCGATCATTGCCCATACCACTTAGTAAGATTAATAGACGTCTGTATAAATTGTAACAAAACAATACTTTATTTGTTTAAGAATAGTCATTATCAGTGCCCATGGTGTGGCTGCAGCATTTTCTCGAGTAATATGATCGATAGATCTAATTGGGAAAAGGAATTTGAAGTAAAAAAAGACTTATTTATTTGGAGGTATATTTAATTTATTGGATTGATTTGGAGTGGCAGCTGCAGCATTTTCTCAATGTAGTGTAGGAGGACAAGATCATATATCCATTTGAATCCGCGATTTGAGCGGATTTTTTATTTTATGGATACAACTTCTTGTCTATTCTAAAAGACAAGAAGTTGTATTGTTTTCCAATAAAGGACACTAAGTTGATACCTTCCCCGTAGTTGTTAAACGATACAGATTAGTGGTCTATTTAACATTATACAATACATCTTCATATCCTAAAATTCGGCTTTCATTACATGTTAATATTGAAACATAGCGATGCGAAAAACAGGCTCAAACTAATACAAAGGATAAACGGCCATAATCGGCTGATTTTGTTCAACTAACGGGCAGTTTAACACTAAAGCAGGACTTGGAAAATACTCTCTAAAAACATAAATGTTCGGAAAGTTGATGATCGAAATGAATAGGAATTCTCCGAGAAAAATACATATTATTGGTTCCATTGGGGAGAAAACAACTTTAGCTAGAAACTTATCTGTGAATTTGGAATATTCCACCTTACGAATTGGATAATGTTTTATGGAAGCGAAGTAAACCAATAAAGGGGTGTAAAAATGGAGTTTTTCATAGGAATCGTTCCACCTGAAGATTACAAAGAACAAATTTCGGTATTTCGTAATAAATGGGCTAAGACATTTCGAAATCGATGGGATAATAACGGCTTTAGGGATCCTGTGGAGCCCCATATTACTGTTAAAGCCAAAAGTGGACTTACGGAGGATATGAGTTGGCTTGAAAAAGTAAGAGAAACTTGTTCTTCATTTCCAATCTTCCAGTTAACTTTGTCTGAACCAGCAACATTCGGAACAGCGGTTACATTCCTTAGCGTTGAATCGAAAGAGATATATAATCTGCATAAGAACTTGGTAGATGCGGTTTCCCCACCGCCCGAACTTATTGAAAGGCATATAGAGTTGGATCACTTCATTCCACATTTGACTTTGGGTCAAATAAAATGGGGCATGAGTGAAGCAGAAATTATAGAAATGAAATTGGCTGCGAGAGAAGCATTATCTCCTTTTCCAAGCTTCAATGTAACATTCGTGCGGGTATTTGATATCAAAACAAACGCACCTTTTGAAGATATCAAACTTGCCAAGTTGTTCTAATCAGATCATTGAACTAACGCAGAACTATAGCGGAGGAGACTGTAGCGCTACAGCTCCTCTTTTTTTTTCATTCAAGTAATGGACAGGTTAATTGAATATGGTTTAAAAAGAGGAACGTTAGTTCAATGAAATAGCGACAGTCTAGGACTTTATTTTCTAGTCCTTTGCTGTCGCTGTTTCAATTTCTAAGGTCAGTCTAAAACTTAGTCAATGAAGTCTGACGGTATGACAATTCGAAAAGCCGCATGGAATAAAGACATCCAGTCTAATACTTTATTTTCTGCTGACACCAGAAAGCAAGCAGAACTGAAAACAGTAAAGGAGCAGCCGTAGCTGCTCCTTTGACTTGTTCATGAAAATTCTTACTTACTAAATGATAATGACCACAAATTGGAATAGTTTCTACCATAAGCTATATACACATTGGTAGTCGTGTTGGCCCATTCGGGTTCATTGTCATACCGGGAAAGACGATGTTATCATCGGAGAAATGTTATCGGCACATTCGGCCAAAATGGCCATACGAATCGTTGTCACTCCCCAAATTGAGGCCTCACTCACTTCAACTGTCCGTCAACGCCTACCGCTGAACCGTTTGATCGCTTCCTCGGTCACAGGCGCGAATAGGTTAACCAGATTGCCGTCGGGATCGCGAAACAGCACAGCACGGTTCCCCCACGGCATCGTGGTTGGTTCCTTTACCCACTCGTCGACAAACGGCTTCAAGCGCTCGTATTCGGCGTCGACATCGTGGACGCGAAACTCGATGATGACAGTGTGATTGTCGGCCGCCACTGCGGAACCAGCGCCGAACAGTTGCACCGTCTGGGAGTGGCCGATCGCCAGGGTGCACGATGGCACAACGAGTTCGGCAAAGACGGGTGCGGGGCGTTCCGCCGAAACACCCAGGACTTTCTCATAGAACTCGACGAGACGATCCACGTCGTCGGTAATGATGCGTACAGAAGCAAAATTCACGAGATACCATCCTTCCTATAATAAATGATACAATACCGTATCATATCATTTTGGGCCAGAATACTTCGCATTTATCTCCCACTCCTTTATGTTTACTTACTACGATTATAAAAAAACGCTACTGACAACAGTATGTCAGTAGCGTTTTAACATTTTTTCGGCTTCCTCGCGAATCCGATTCCGGAATGATTCAGGCTCCAGTACCATCACATCCGCTCCCCAGCTAAGCACCCATTGCAGCGATTCGTCCAGTTGGCGAACTCGTAAGACTACGTACAACCCATCTTGCTGCTCTTCCATGTCTTCCATGTAAGTGTAGTTCGCTTCCTTCACCTTATCAGCCATGTCCTGATTAAATCGAAGGCTAACTTGCATGTGCCGATCATCCTGAGGGGTGTACTCCCTTAGGTTAAAATGGGCGGGCAGTTCGAAGCGATCCTCCAGATCGATAAGTGCCGATATTCGGGACAAACGGAAATGTCGAATGTCTTGGCGCAGATCGCAATGAGCCACTAGCATCCACGATCCTTGAACGAGCACCAGTCCATAGGGAGCAACCGTACGAAAACTATGGCGATTCTCCTCGGAATCCACAAGTCTTTTTATATAACGAAAGCTGATCTTTCGCTCGTCCAATATTGCTCGACGGATCTTTTCGAGATATTCCCTTTCTTTTGAAGGCGTAATCGGTTTATCGGAAGGGAGCAAGCGCATAGCCTTGCGTACTCGAGAGGTTTCATTACGAACGCTCTCCGGTAGAATAGCTTCGATTTTCCCGCGAGCGGCTTGAGCCTTGACACGGTAATCAGAATCAAATCGTTGCTCGATAAAGTCCGTTCCAATGAGCAAGGTTACGGCTTCTTCTACCGTGAAACTGACCGGCGGCAGGAAATAGCCTTCCATTAAAGAATATCCTGTTCCTGTGGCTCCAATGATCGGCACGCCTGCCTCACTTAGAGCCTGAACGTCGCGGTAAATGGTCCGCACGCTGATTTCAAATAGGATTGCCAAATCTTCGGCTCGTACCACTTTTTTTCGTTGCAACTCCAGCACTATGGCTAACAAACGGTCTGTTTTATTCATTGGCCGCCTCTCTATAAACCTTAAAATTAACGTATGCGCAACTCATTCTCTACAAAAGACAAAGAATCCCTCATATACATCAATATATATATAAGAGTCACACCTGACAATGGAGTAGTTTCGTGGCTTAAGCTAACGGAAAACTATAGTTCAATCATTACATGACGGCAGCCGGCACACTATCGGCTGCCTTTGTCTGTTGAAATAACGGGCAGAAATGCGTAACAAAAGGTAATTTAAACGTAAATGTCGAATTGTGATTAAATTGAGAAAATTGACAGGAGGACACCGTGAAAATTTGGCTACTTAAAAGTGATAACGAATATAGGAGTCTTCAGTTAACTAATTTTAAAGAAGATCATGAGAAGAATTTCAAAAATGGTTTCCTTACAGATCCAGATCTAGCTCTAAGGTGGGTGGCGCCTAGGGTTTATGATTATGAGTCTGATGGAATTAGCGGGGACTTTCCTCATTTTTGGGCTGGATCTGGAATTCCTGTATTCAGTGAACGAGCAATCAATATATTAAAAGAAGTTATAGCGTGTTCGGGTGACATACTTCCGCTGTATCATCCAGATAAGCAATATAATGTTTTTAGGGTAACAAATACTTTGGATGCTATCGACTATGAAAAATCAGAAATTGAAAAATTGATTACGGGCTTAACTGTTGGTTTTCAAAAGTATGCATTTATTCCGGAAAAATTGAACAATCAATATATCTTCAAAGTGTTTTTAAATGAGAGGATATATTCAACAGCGACATTTGTAACAGATGCTTTTAAAGATATAGTAACAAAGGCTGATTTGAAAGGTTTTAACTTTAAACAGGTATGGGAACTTTAATTACCAAGCATGCTAGTATGCTGCAGGTGGGCAGGCTCAGAAACCTCAAGTCAGAGGGCGTTAAACTAACTTAAACGAGAATTAACACAGAAGATGTTAACTGTTTTAATGGAGGTGTCTTTTTGTCAGGAATCCCAACTTATAAAGAATTCGTGGTTCCATTTCTAAAACATCTTGCTGATGGAAATCAACATACGATTAATTCAATAATCAATAAACTAGCAGATTATTTTAACCTTTCTGAGGCGGATAGGCGCGAACGTGTGAAATGTGGAAGGCAACTTAAATATCGAAACCGGATAATATCTGCTAGGACCTACTTATTAAAAACAGGTTATGCGGAATACATAGATGATAATAATCTTGTTATTACTGAAACAGGGCGGTCTTATTTGAAAACTTGGGACTAAACTAACGAGTAACTGATAGTTCAATCAATAAAGGATGGGCAGCCGGCCAGATGATCGGCTGCCTTTTCTCAAAATAACGGCAGAATACCGTGGAAATGCCACTTGGATAATATTTAGCCTTAAAACAAAAACATGGTAAATAAAATGAAAACTATGTGATAATATTTGTTGGGCACGTGCGGTTTGATAAGGGGGGAGCCATGAGAATGGTTCCCCTACTTTATTTGCACTTTTATCATCAAGTTGAGTTGTTCGGGTAGTTCTAACAATAGCCTCAATCGATTAATTAAAGAAAGTGGAAGTGTAATTCGATAATAATTAGCTTCCGGTTGGAAGTTCTTCTTTGCTTGGAGCCGCGAGCTTTTCGACCCAGAAGGTCTTTACATATTCATCCATCATCGGCGCTTGCCATTCCTTAATTGCTTGCTTTAATTCCTGCCAATCATCACGCTTAAGTAGTTTTAGCAAAGTTTCAACGCCGTGATCAATTGGAGAGTCAAGAGATAAACCAAAAGCTGATCCAATTATCATCACTAGATTTTCCGGTAGTTCTGATATTGCTTTATCCTTTATGTATTCATAAGCAGAAAAAGATTTTGATGTGCCCTTTTCATAATCATCAGGCATTTCGGCTTCAAAAGTATGTTGAAATACGTATTTTTTGTTGCCTCTTTGTTGCGCTAATACCTCAAGCTTATGATTGATTGTTATGACTGATTTCAAAGCTGAGGGCGTTCTTCTTGCGTTCTTCTTATTAAATTCGGTTATGTCAAAGTCATGAATAACTGTGTACGGAATACCAAAATTATTCAAAATGTTAAGCACAACGTACATGGTTGGTTTACCAGCACAATTTACAACGGATGTTCTATTGTATGCTTCGGCAGGTAAAGAAGCTTCTGTAATAAGTTTTTCGCCAATTAACTTAAAGGCAACTACTTCTGTATCGCCCTCAACTAATACCGCGCGGTCAGCGAAAAAGACTTCATTAATATGAGGATTAAATTTTAACAATGCCTGGAATTGTTCTACTTCATCTCCAGGCAAGCCATAAATGTCAGAGCTTACTTGATTCACCTCGATAATTTTATTTGAATCTACGGATAATCTCACCAGAGTTCTATGGGGTTTCGATAAATCAATAAAATTAGGTGAGTGAGACGTAGCGACTATTTGAAACAAGTTATCATCCGCTAAAGAGTAAAGAGTTTCTTTGAAAACTTTAGCAATATGAGGGTGTAAATATAACTCTGGCTCTTCAATGGCGAATATTAATGGGCGATTGAAGAGCATATTCTCTTTCGGATCACTTGGGAACTGGCTTTTAAATTTTCTGAAACCTTTAAGGATGGAAAGGATAAACGTTCTTTGTACACCATTACCTTGAAAATCAATATCTGTTTCAATACCATTATAATTAAAGATTGGGCTGACAGATGTACTAACAATTTCATCCATTGGTTTCACATTTACTTTGAAATTTATAGATGTCGAAGTCACGTCATTAAGAAATGCTTGAACCTCCGATTCAAAGAACCTTATCTTGTGATCGTTATGTTGATTTATTTTTTCCTGTAATAGCCTTGTTTTCGTTTCAGCTTCTGTGTATTCATCCAATGAATGAATAATTTCTTTATACAGTGCGGTCAGCGTCTTCATATTATCAGACCCGGACTTTATTTCGTCTCCCGCATTCTTTACTGCCGGTATATATATAACCTCAGGGAAAACATTAATAAAGTGAGAAGCATTTTTACCTCCACCGAGCTTTCCATCCCAGCCTTCATCATCTAAATCATGAGAAGGTGCTCCAGTCACTTTGGCAGCTCTTTTAATGTCTTCCTCAAAAGGATAAATGGCTCTAACGATAAAAGTATTTGTATCAGAGTGCATAGAAGCCCTTATTCCATGCATATCAGCTTCTTCAAATGTAATCTCTGTAAATGTTGCATGGAAAGATACCGGATTTGACGTATCATGTTTATAGTAATATTTCCTATCCAATTTTTGAGCTGAACCAAAAATTTTCAGGGCTTGAAGAATAGTACTTTTTCCGCAATTATTTGGTCCGATGATGACTGAAATATTTTCAATGTCAATACTTAGTTCACTAATTCCCTTAAAGTTGCGGATTGTTAACTTAGACAGTTTCAAAATTCCCATCCTCCATGTAAAGTAATAGAAAATATTTTGGCTAAGCTATAAAAATTCGACAAATTGGAATTAAATTCCTCTTTAGGGGGGCGGGCTAACCTAGGGGGAAGCAAAATCCGAGTCTTTTGGACCTAAGGCTCTTTATGAAGTCGAACGAGTTGGACTTTACACCTTAAAGAAATCTTAACGAATTTCCCGAAATTAATGCCTCTGCCACGTGCCAAAGGGAGAGGTTGGAAGTAATATCACTTCGAAAGAATTGCTGTCGAATAATTAGTGAACAACCTTCAACTAACGGGAGAACGATAGCACCATGACAACAGGCTGCCAGCATTATTGGCAGCCTGTACAGGTCACGTCCAGTTTAACGTAACAAATTATTACCAGAGACCCCTCTAATAAAGTGGGTAGGATAAAGTCTTTTTTTACCAGGAGGAGTGAAAATATTGAAAAAGTTAGTTTTAGGCGTAGCCTTAACACTTGCCGTATGTGTATTTAGTGGTTGTAGTGCTTCGTCTGAAGCTGAAAAGGGGAATTACATTATTGCAAAGGAAGAGCAAAGAATCTTAGTAGCGAAGCAAATTTCTAAGAAGGATGCAGAAAGTAAGACCTTTGCTACCTTCAAAAAGAGTAATATCGAATTAGTCTATTATATTGTAGAAGATTCCCAACTCTACAACGAACTTAGGGTAGGCGAAAAAGTTAATGTAACTCCTAAAACAAATGACAAAGGCGAATATATTGTAATACAATCCGATCCCCCTCAAATTGTAGCTGGTGAGATAGAAAGACAAAAGGATTGATTAGGTTATTATGAACGAGAACCATATAATAATCGTATCGTCGTTAAGTTCCCTCGATATGAAATTCGATTTTCCCATTGCTGTGTTCCAGTAGGAACTCTCCATACTTTAAATGTATTTGAATATGCAGTAGATACATGAATAACCATCTGTCCATCACCTTCAGGCAAATAGACCCAATTACCTTCAGGAGCAGGAATAGTTTTTATGCTCATTAAAGATGGTTGTTGTGCATAAGCTACTCTATTGAATATCAAAAGAAAAAAAGCAGTTACTACATTGATAGTTAGTTTTTTAATCATGCAAAATTCACCTCAATTGCTAAAATGCTCAACTCGGTAGAAAATTATTTATTTATGGTCTATCCATGCGGTTATGCGAAGGCTTGTGGAGCGTTCGTGAAGTGAGAATGGAGTAATGTGTTAGTGCATAAATTTATGGGAATAATACATACAAAGCGTTATGGGTGGAATTATATGAGAAAATTATATTGTTTAGTGATTGTTGTTTTGATATTGAATTTGCCAAATTCGGTTGTTTCTGCAAACATCGAAATCCCTCAAAGATTGAATACTGCTGATGTTGTTTCAATTCAAATCAGCAAGGGTTTACATGGTGCATACACAAAAACTTATAAGGCTAAACGATTTTGGGAAAAGCACAAAATAATCAATGTAGTTAACTGGATACATAATGCAACAGAAAATAATGTTGAGAACGATATTGTTGTACATGGCTATCCAGACTTATTACGAATTGATGTTAAAAATGGCGAGAATATCTATATTTCATATGCTCATAAGTGTGATGTGAGAAAAAATGCAGATTCAACGGAATACATTTGTAAGCCAATCGACGGTTACTTGAGATACAGTCAGGGCGAAGAAACAAAATTATTACAGTCTAAACAATTGTTTGATTGGTTGCAATCGCTATGAGAAGAACGGACAGACATATTGGTAAGGCATTAGAAATAAATAGATAATGCGTTACAAAGGCATCATCACACGATGGTGTTTTTTTATGTTCATCTCGCCGCAGCTCCATTACAGGGGCTTGGTCGTAGACAAGGAAATAAGTATTAGACTGGTCGGGTCATTAAGCTCCCTCAGAGAATAAGGATTTTCTCACGAATGCTCGCTCATTCGCAGGATTTCAAAATGCATGTTAAATAGGAGTTCCGGTGTTTAGGTAGTGTGTGGCAGGCAGTTCCGTTAGAGCGCATGCGGGAACAGAAGGTGTTGATGTATTTACAACATCTTCCATAATAAAGTTATGATGCACGCTTCTCTCCACAATATCCTTGGGGATTCACTCTCCCAAATCTCGACGGGTCTTTGCCCTCACATTCCTTCGTCCTATCTATCCAAGGTGTGGAGTCCGATCAACGTTAACGGAACGGGTCTATGCCCTAAAGCGTAAAAATCTCGGTACTCCGTGCTTTCTTTGTGAAATCCTGCGAATGAGCCAATCTACGTGTCAGGGTTACGATTTAATTTTTATGCTGCTAACGGTAGCTGGGCCTTATCCATGGAGAATGTTTGTCCTTCTCTTGCCATGGCTACAAGCATCCGGGCCAGTTTCCCAATCAGCTTCATCATGGACTGCATTTTCGTCATTCGTTTCACTTCGGTATTATGCGTATGCATGGCTTGGAACGCTTCATTGAAAGATAACAGGTGAAACACAGTGAAGTAGAGATGCTTGCGCAGTAGCGAGTTGCCTCGTTTGGTGAGCTTGATTTGCCCCTTATACTTGCCTGAACTTCGTTCTGCTAAGTTCAATCCTGCCTTGCGCAATAATTGATTTCCGTGAGACAGCTTACGTAAGTCCCCGCCAAATGCCAATATGGCAGCCGTTGCAGGAACGGAAGCACCGACAGATCGAACGAGATCAGAACAAGGAATTTCAGGCAGTATCTTTTCAATCATCTCGTCCGCTTCGTCAATAATTCGGCGGATCCTTTCATACTCTTCGATGAGGTGCCTCAGCTCCCATTTGTCTTCTTCAAGGGCAGTAGTGTCTCCCACGCTATGTCTAGCGAGTGATTGAAGTTCCAAAGCCTTGTTCGTACCTCGCACCCCGCCAGGTCTGGCCATATACTCACCCCAGATCTGTACCATTTGCTCCGGAGTTAGCTGTAATAGGTCAGAAGGGGCTGGAAACCGGCGCAAAGAGGCCAACGAACGATCGCTAAAAATATCATCAAATGCTTGTCTGTATTCTGGAAAACGGATATCGAGCCAACGATGGATTCTATTCTTAATCCGTCCTGATTTAACAACCCAGTGCTCTCTGTTCGTAACCATAACCCGTATCCGGCGGAATGCTTCATCCTTTGGAGAAAAGGGCGTGTAGAACCCACGACTCACCGCATCGGCGATGACCAGAGCATCTTTTGGGTCGTTCTTGGAAGGTGAGTTATCTCTATTTTCTTTATTACGTTTGGTTGTCATTGGATTGACAAGAGCCACATCAATTCCTTGACCAACCAACCAGTTGGCAAGATTGAACCAGTAGTGACCGGTGCTCTCCATTCCCACAACCAAGTCATTCATGCCGTACATCTTCTGTAATTTCCGAATACTGTGTTCTAGATGCTCATAGCCGGCTAGGTCATTGGAGAATAGAATAGGGCGCTTGGTGAGGACAATACCTCGAAAATTAATGGCTTGTGCAGCATGATTCTCCTTGGCAATGTCGATGCCTATGACCAGAGTGGTAGTAGAGATTCGTTCTACACGTTGATTTTGAGAATTAATTGGATTAGACTTCATAATAACGCCTCCTAAGGTGAGTTCTGAGGGCTGCAACCCAGTACATACTCATCCTAGCGAGGCGTCCTTTTTTCTGCAAGTTCCATCTATTAACACCTACAGGAATGTTAACGGGCAGGATAGTGGAGTAACGTTGAATTCATTTGCGATACGGTTCTCCATAATTAATTGTCTGGTAATGTTGAGATTGTCTGAGAATACCGCAATATAGAGAGAAACACTTGCTTTGAGTTGCGAACGTATTGCTTATTATATTAGTGATATAAGAACGTAACATTTTCTCTCACTTTTATGTCTATAATTATGGGGGTGATTATTGTGAGCAAATTTATTTCAATTATTATGTTGATGCTAACGATAACTGGCTGTTCGTCGGCATCTTCTACCGCAGTGTCTAATAAAGGTTCATATCCGAGTGCCATCGTATGGCATGATACGCTATATGGAGTTTCTGCATATGAAGTTGCTTCAAAAGATATTGGAAAAGAGTTAGGAGAAATCAAGCAGATTGTGGTACCAATGCCCAAAAACAATGGGGATTCAAATGATAAACTTGGAAAGTTGTATGAATTAAAAAGTAAGCAAAACTTTGAGGTTCTCGCACTAGAGTCAAATGGACATTATTTTGAGGTGCATATTTTAGGACCGTTAAATCATTGAACTAACGAAGAACGATAGCTCAATAAAATACGAAGAAACAGCAGTCTGCATAAATGGCTGCCGTTTTCTCAACTAACGGGCAGATTATCTCATTTGATGAATGGAAATTTCCTTCCTTCAATGATGCTGTTTTTTAATTATCATTAGAATCATCTTGTTTAAAGTCGATTCCATGGAAATGCTCCTGTTCGTTTTGGAAACGTTCGTCAATTTCATAAAGTATATTCAAAAACACGAGTCCAGTTACTTTCGATATGGCAAAAAAGAATTTGATTGTGATGTCTAAGTAGCGGTCCGTATCAAGTTTTGCATCTTTTTGGTTAAATACCTGAGCGCGCATCCTTGTCAACCCATTCTCCCAAGGCTCCCTCTCTTTCGGACCGAACTCAATCTCTTCGAATACAAACCCAGGAGACAGAGGGTCACTTCTATGCGTTATTGCATTACGTGTTTCTCTAACATCAGAGAGTATATCGCAATCATTTTCAAATTTATTTAATTCTTTAGTTATATCATGATTGGGATACTCTCGGGTCATTAAATCCTTTACTTTGTGGTATGAAACCATTCGCTCGCTTAAACCTAGTCCCATTGTAATATTTATCGCATGGGCCATTTTTTCCAGCAGGCCAAATGATCTGTACATGAAGTTTTCTAGGTAGTATTCAACGATCCCACTGTAATAAATTATTTCCTCACTAATATTGCTCTCTGAGAACATATCCTTTAGCTTCTCAAAATAAACAGCGTGAGCGCAAATTACGGACATACGACATATATCCCAGATACCAAAAATATCAATTCTCCATGAATTAATGACTGGGAAGTATTTTAGGTGCTGATTGAACATAAAAAAGATTTCTTCATGAGATTCAAGATACTCGTTATAACTCTCAGCCGTACTCCGTAAAAAATCAGGAAATAAGTCTTGATGTTTTATATAATCATCTTCTGCAACATTGAACATATATTCCCCCCCTTTCCAATAAGTTAATGTATTTTGGAAGATAAAACAATAAATAACCGCTTTTCACTGGATGAGAAAAAGCAATCGTTTGATGTAGTAGGACAATTAGTTTGCAAAGACAAAATAATACTTGGAACTAGTGCCTGAGATATGGTACTTGCAGAAGTAATTGATCATGTTAATTAGGGACTATAAAAAATAAACATAGATACTCATTACAATAGATATATTGATAAGAATTCTGAATTTGAAAGTAAATTAGGTGCTCTGGAACAGCATGCGAATATAATATTAATAAATAGAGATGGTGAAGCCATCGTTATCAATGGGGATGTTATGAAAATAATAGCGTTCAGCTAACGGCAAACTATAGCTCAATAAACATCAGGAAAAGGCTACCGAAATCAATAGATCGGTTAATCTTCTCCGCTAACGGCCAGTTTAGTGTGAGCACCATAATATGGTAATATAAATAGTAGGTCGATATAGAAATGGAGAGTGGGCGACCGTGCATGATGAGTTTATATGGGGGATTTTTGTCGCTGAAAATACAGGGCGTTTTCCAAATTTCTTCCCAATTGCCTTATATACTACACGTGAAAAGGCATTAGAAGATATTGATACATTACCAAAAGATACGAATTATCAATTGCTCAAACTTCCTCTGAATCGTAACTTCGCTTATTTTCATAAAAAAGGTGGGAAATTGGTAGGTATGGATAATATCTATCATGAGCACTTTCACTTTAAAAACAATAACGAATAACCCAGCGGAAACATTAGTTCAATTAAAGACAGCGCAGAGACTTTAATGTTCAAGTCTCTGCTACTGCTGTTTTATTTCGTGCTATGTGTCTTAACTACGAGAAGGAAACGGCCCAAGAAATTGGTATTGGTAGCCCATGCTATATACACATGAAATAAGTATTTAGGGAATAAACGTTCTTAATGTGACATTAAAAAGCGGCAGGAAAGTTTAATAAATTTAGCGAATATCTTCCTACAGAAACAACACAAAATTTATGATTATTTAAGTCCCAAATTGAAGGAGTCGAAAAATGCAAGAAACCTTTAAGGATTTATATAAAAAGCATTTTCTGGAACTTTATACAACAGATGATATTTTTACAATGATAATTAGAGGTCACCTTTACATTGAAGCATCTATTGTAAAACTTATTAATATGAATTTACCAAAATCGGAATATCTGAATGTATCAAGATTAGACTATCAATTAAAAGTGAATTTAGGATGTGCAATGGGGGTTATTCCAAGTAATCTTGAGCCGAGTTTAAAGCAACTGGGAAAATTGCGTAATAAGTATGCTCATGACCTGAACTATCAATTAACCGAGCAAGATCAAAACGATATAACTAATACTATTAAATCAAATCTTGGGGAACCTGCGGATTACCTATTTGCTTTTTCTAAACAGTTTCCCGATGGTGTTAGAAGATCGATATTGGCTATTTGGATGTATTTGGAGATGGAAAAGGCAGTTAAAGAAAATAAAGAAATTAATATCATTGCGGATGTGATTGGTTTCGGAACAGAACAATTTGGTTTAAGCTCAGAAGACATGCAAAAGAGGATGCAGGATAGAATAAAGATATGGAAGAGTATGAAGTAATTAAATTTTCTACGCAGCTTATTGTAGCTAAATTTTTGATATACAGGAGGGATAAATAATTGTTTTATTTAACTTCGTTTAGAACAAAGAAGAGTAAACCAGGTTTTCATTTAGTCGGAGATAATTGGAACGATTTTGGCTTCTATACCCTCTTTAAGTTATACTATCTTGACGCTGATTTAAAAGAAACCGAAATAGGGTTTGTCAAAATAGGTTATAAAGGCCAAGAAGTTGGAGCTACAAATCTTCCTAATAGTTTCGATGAATTACCAAATGGACATTTTTCTTTGGGACAAGATGTGAAATTCTATAGTACAATTCGTAGGTTGGGCGATGATATTAGAATAGATTGTCTAACAGGCTTAAATGATTTAGCTTACGATCAAAAATTGTATGATGAAGTAGTAGATGAAGAAGTTGTTAAAACATCATTGTTAAGAGAATTGAATGTAAAAACTGTAACCAAGCAATTTAGAAGAATTGCACACGGTGGTGCAATTTTAACTAGATATAATTTTGATTTTAACATTACTACTGGAGAACAAGCCCCTGCATCAACATTCCATTTTGAAGTTGATCCCGAATCATTACCCCCAACTAATATTCATACAATTATTGGTACTAATGGGGTGGGGAAAACAACTGCACTTAAAGGAATTGTTGATGGTTATTTAAATGATAGCTTAAATGAGGATTTTACAAATGCTATTTTTATCTCCTTTAGTGTATTTGATAAAAACGGTCGTTATGAATCATCTATTACTAAAGGGAATGAGTACTACTATGTTGGAGTTAAAACTCATGAATCGAAAACCAAATCACAAGAGGATTTAAAAACGGAATTCTATAGTTCAATAAGAAGCATTCTTTCAAAAAAAAGACAATATTACTTACATAGAATGTTGGAAATTTTGAATGCTGATTATAACTTAAATAGTTTTGGATTAATTGATATTTTAGAAGAATTTTTTACTACTCCTCAAGATATTAAAGCAATTGAAGAGTGTAGTTTAACATTTAGTCAGATATTTGATTGTCTAAGTTCAGGACATCAAATCATTTTATTATCAATATCCAAAATTGTTGAACTTATAGTTGAAAAAACATTAATACTAATTGACGAACCGGAAACTCATTTACATCCGCCTTTATTATCAGCATTTATTCGTGCTCTTTCTGAAATAACAATTTCTGAAAATGCTGTTGCTATTCTAGCCACACACTCACCGGTAGTTTTACAAGAAGTACCAAAGTCATGTGCATCTATAATACGTAAACACGGTAATCAAATTAATATCCAACGCCCTCGTTTTGAAACTTTCGGGGAAAATGTAGGTGTTTTAACAGAGGAAGTATTTGGATTAGAAATACCTAAAACAGGTTTTCATACTTTACTTAGAAAAATTGTAGAAGAAGACCCGGATTTTGATGAAGTTGTTGAACGTTTCAATAATGAACTTAGTATCGAGGCTAAATCTGTTATAAGGACATATATAAACGAAATAAAAGGTAGTTAAGAGGGTAATGGAATGTATTTTTTAAAAATACCAGAATATGCTATTGGTAGTTATTTTGAAGAGTTACTCGAAGGTCGGCATAATAATGAAAAGAACGAATATCTTATAACTAGATTATTATCCATAAAAACTACATTGGTAGATGCAGAAGCAGTTTATCAAAGTTTAGCCTTAGAGAAATTGCTTTATACTATTACTGAACAAGAAACAATTAGCATACCTCCTGATGTTCAATTAAGTGGGACAGTTCCTAGAATTATTACTACTGAAGAGATGGAAAAAGTTTATACAAGTTTTTTTGTCGATAAGCCAGGCTCACAAAAAATTGGACGTAAGGTTTATGGCTCAATATTATCAAATACTTATTATAATTTATGCCCTTACTGCTCGCATAGGGAAGTTAAGACAGTAGATCATTATCTTCCAAAAACTAAATTTCTATCTTATGCTATTACGCCAATAAACCTGTTGCCTTGCTGTTCGGACTGTAATAAAGATAAATTAGATGTTTATATCCTTGAAGACGATAAAATGTTAATTCATCCTTATTTTGATGATATTGGTGTTATAACATGGTTAAAATGTAAAGTTGTTGATAACTTATGGCCGATAACATTTTCATATGAAGTTTCAGATATAACTGATCCAGTGCTTAAATCACGTATCGAATATCAATTTAAACTGCTTAAATTAGGTAAATTATATGCAGATAATGCTACGAGGGAATTTAATAAAAGAGCAAAGTCGCTGGTAAGAGTGTATAATTCAAACCCTTCAAGTAAAGCACTAGATTTTATAAACGATAATTTTGAATCGTACCATTCTGAAAATCCAAACTCATGGCAAACAAAAATGTTTGAAGCTTTAAAAAGCTCTACATGGTTTATTGAAAATGCTCTTCCAAGTGTTCAAAGTTATTATCAGAAGTGATATATCTCAGTTATCATTGCGCTTAACAAGGCTGCAGACTAAGACTTTCTATGTCTAGTCTGCAGCTGTTTAATTTTTTGTGGCATATATGATGCATTTAATTGTGTGTGTAGTGTCCGGCGACACAACAATCAAATAGCCGTGATTGCGAATGGGGTCGCATCTTTAAGGAAAGCAGGCAGGTCATGAAACTCAAGGGGACACTGACAGAACAGGCATATCGAGAGCAATTAATAGCCTCAAAATCTCATCTGTTCAATGATTTATCCATGCATAGGTTTTTAAACATTATTAGAGAGACATTTCCCGCGATGAAGACAGCGCACGTTTTATCTTGGACACCCGAACAGGGTGAGGATATCATTAGCTTTCTTGTGGATACTTACTCAGTTATTAAGATTGAACTGGACCGTTATGATAATACAATTGCTCCGATAGTCGATGTGTATCTAATTGAGAATTGGATGAAGGGACTTAGTAAAACGTTTCAGATCAAAATCGCAGTAGCCTTCGATTTAGCTAAAAACGATTTAATACAAGGCAATTAAGGTGGAAATTGCAGCAACAAACTATTCAACTAACGGAAACTATAGTTCAGGAGCTGCATTGAAGCAGCTCCTTTTTGATTTCATTGTATTAACGGACAGAAGAGCGAAACATCATTAAGTGAAACAGGGGTATTTGAACGGATTATAGAATACTTTAAAGAATTCAACAGTATTGTTATGATGAGTATGAATGTCATTGATATTTATACCTCTAAGGGCGCTCGTGGATTATGATAAAATCAAAGAGCTAATAAAAAATAGATTTCTAGGTTGGGATATATATTATGAAAAATCAGGAGTTACTTATTGGATAAGTTTGAATGATGGTAAGTTAAATTATTTTGAAATACAAGTAGTACCTGGCATAGGAGTAGGCTTAACAAACAGAAAGAATATTCTTCCTCTCGATATTTCTATTAATAGTCACGATGTAGCTTTTGACACAATTGAAGAAGCAGTAAATTATCTTGATATGATTATTCACAACTAAATTGTTGCTCAACCAACGGTGAAAAGTTAAAACGGCTTTAGCAGAATTGGTTTTCTGGGGGAGTTTGAATGCGTAAAGAAGGTATGGTTTCTTTGTGGGTAGGAAAAATGCCAGATCAAAAAAGGTTAAAAGATTATGTAGATATACCGTATCCTGATGAGAGCAATGGGTGCGATGAAATCATGCCTTCCAAATTCGGCGAGGATTTTGAGATTAACTACTACGATGAAGATTTTATTGAATGTACATTTTTTGATAGTGAAATTTTGGCTCTTCAGAACTTACTTAGCCAAAACTCATACGCAGAAGTAATCTCTTCAAGATTAATTGTAACTAATGGAGAGGAAGTTAAGTCTGGAGTAAATGTAGCAATTCTTCTTTACAATTATGAGTATAGTGGTAGTGTGTCCGAGATTAATAATATGGAATATACTCTTAAATACTTAGGATCTACTAGTTACAATGAATAACTTCTTGAGCTACTTCATTACGCTAACGGATAACGATAGCTTCATAACAAGATCTAGCAGGCTGCCGGTGATAAATTCGGTGGCCTATTCCGCTAACGGGCAGTCTTGTGATAAATATAAGCAGGTACTAGATGAAAATAGTACTAATTAATTAACCCCAAATACTTTATACTTCTGTTGTAGGAAAGAGTTAATACAGGGGAAATTTATTGGGGAGTGAAAATATTGAATAATAATTTTAATCCGAATATTACTAAGTTATTCTACATTCAGTGTGCAACATTTCTTTTTCTAAATGTGTTAATTGGAATGTTTTCAGTAACAGTTTTCATCTTAGGGCTTCCCTTAATATGGGAGTTAGAGTGGTTTCTATGTTTTCTTTTATGGGCTGGATATATAATTTGTTGTCTTTGCTTAAATATTTTTATTTTCAGAGGGATGAGTACTGGTTTTCGGTGGGGGATGTTTATATTAGGGATATGTATTATAACAATTAGCGGAATCTTATTTGGTGGAATAGTAGCTGAACAATTTTAATTTTAAATCAACATTAATTAACATGCTAACTGCTACGCTAACGCAGAACGATAGTGAAGGAGCTTTGAACAGCTTGAAAAGATTAAGTCCACTTTAGATTAGTTTATTTTTTATATGTGATATATTAAAAAAAGGTCGGTATTATAGGCAGAATCGTAATTCCGAATTACGGTTTCTCCGATGGAAAAGGACGCTATTGCAGCCTTTTTTTTCTGTATTTTATACATATGTACGAAAATAGCTTGAATTAACGAGTTCAATAAAATAGAAGTTTGCTTAAAAAGCCACTCCAATTTAGAAGTGGCTTTTGCTGTAGATATATAAACCTTAAGTTTGAATAACTTTATGCTTACGTTACAGACTTGGCACAAAATTGCTGTAATGCTATAACCAAACATGCCGGGTGCAGCGATGGTGCGAGCAACTGCCTGGTGGTAGTCTACGGCCAATTGGGCACGAAGGATGGGAAGGCGGCATAACGGTAAGTTTCAGTTGAATCGAAGCATTGAAGGATAAAATAAAGGGAAGATTACTTCTTCTCCTCATCATCCTTCATATATTCTTCGACAGTATTGTTTAACCCGATAGGTCCTTCAACACCTAGTCGATCATGAATAAAGTCGGCTGTTTCTGCCATACCTTCATAAAAATCGTTTTCATCGTCATTTTTCCCTTTATCAGCCAATCTTGAACACCTCCATAATTTATCGAAGATAGTTTACACAGAATTAGGAATTTTATCCAAACGGTTTATCCAAAGGTGGCTAATAGTTAGTGTCGTTATAGGATTTGTTGGCTTCAAAAATCAAAAACAATAAAATTGGAGAAGATATCCGTTCAACTAACGGGCAGTTATGTTTATAAATCTCCACTTATCCAAATCGCTAAAAAAGGGAAATTATAACTGTTAAGCGAATTCAAAATATATATAAACCATTTAATAACAAAAGTGAGGTGTTAGTGTGAGGATTAGAACGGCAGCAAGGGCAGTGTTAATTAAAGATGAGCAATTGCTTGTATTAAGGAGAACTGGTGTCCAAGGAGAGTTTTATGTTCTCCCAGGAGGGGGGCAAGAACATGGTGAAAGCATCCACGAAACTCTAATAAGAGAAGTATTCGAGGAGGTAAGTTTAAAGGTTGAAATTGAAGAATTGCTCTTTATTAATGAGTTTATCGCAAAGAGAGATTCATCGTTCCCTGAATTAGAACCTGATGTTCATCAAATTGATTTTACGTTTTTGTGTACTATTACATCCCACAACGAAGCTAAGGTCGGGGAAACTCCTGACTTGCATCAGATTGGCATTGCTTGGATTCCGTTGAACGAGATAACCGACTACAGTTTGCATCCTGATAATGATGTTAATTTTATTATGGGAGCACCAACGAGGAGTGTATTATCACAGTGGATTTCTAATCACAAAAAAGTAATAACACCAATATTTATTGCAGGTTGAACTAAACTAACGGAAACTATAGTTGAGGGGGTTGCTTCGCGGCAGCTCCTCTTTTGTTGTTAAACGAAAGGGCAGATTAGCGCAACATCTTCATACCTTATCTCGTATGGAGTATTATTGATAATTTCAAAAACCATGCATCCTGCGGCGTTTGTGAGGAGGTTCAATGTACACATACATTCTAATGTTTGTATTCAACATGTTTTCAGTCTATTTATTCTTATTCAGGAGTAAATTGTTTTATTGGTTAATGGAAGGTTATGTGCCGTGGATATGGATTATTTTATCGTTCTTACTCGTGTTATTCATACCTTTAGTTGGTAACATTACATTCGCAATTAAGTCTAAAAAAAACTGGTGGAAGGTGCTTCTATTTGCCTTTCTAAGTATCCTGATACTTATTGTAGACCCTTTCATCATGCCGAAATACATAATATGGGTGACGGATTACACTATGCATTTGTCCTTTTCAATTCTTGAATTTTTTAAAACCCAATTATTGAATTAACGTGTTGAAAAGTCAGCACTACAACTGGTTCGGCTATCAAATTTGTTGAGCAAACGGAAACTTTAGTGTTGGAGCTGCTTCCAGGCGGCTCCTTATTGTTTCATTGAAGTAACGGGCAGGTTAGTTATAACCATAAAGTACCGTTTGCTCCATTCCGAAGCATAGTACAATAGGTGTTATGGTACTCAATTAAGGAGTGGTGATGCTAAGAATGGATGAAATATCAACTTTATTAAAATCAGAATTTGGAATAGTTTCGAGTTCAATCTTTCCTGTTCCCGGAGGTTTTTCCGCAAAAGCGGCTTATCGCGTCGCAGGCGAGGACGATACCGAATACTTCCTAAAGGTGTATGACAAATTCTTGCCGACAACGCGCCCGCTTGTCGAACGTATCGACATATATATGCCGGTACTGGACTGGCTGTCGGCATCATCGTCCCTATGCGGA
This sequence comes from Paenibacillus sp. V4I9, assembly GCF_030817295.1. Classification (NCBI taxonomy): domain Bacteria; kingdom Bacillati; phylum Bacillota; class Bacilli; order Caryophanales; family Paenibacillaceae; genus Paenibacillus; species Paenibacillus sp. V4I9. Next base: position 3,213,598 of record NZ_JAUSZE010000001.1, on the reverse strand, counting down.
CGCGTACTAGCGCCGGTTCCGGCACTGGACGGGGCATATAAAGCAGAGACGGACAGTGATGTATATGTGCTCTTTATATATGTCCACGGAGAGACGCCGGGTGTAAAGGGCATGACACGAGATCAGACGATAGAACTGGCCGAGATACTGGCTCTTTTACATGATGCCAGCGGAGGTGTTCCTCCTGAGATACACGAGCTTGCCGAGGACATCTCTCTACTTTTCTGCGAAAAACTTACACGATATTTAAGTAAGTCAAACACAGAAAATGATGCACTTTTTGAACTTGTTTCCCCGTACAATGGGTTGCTCCACACGGCGATGCGCGATGCCTTTCGCCTACGGGACACGGTTCGGCTCGGATATTCTCCGCTTGTACTATGTCATGGGGACGCGCACGGTAACAACGTGATACAGGGCGAGCGCCTAGTACTTGCAGATTGGGAAGATCTGCGCCTAGCACCCGTGGAAGCTGACCTTTTCATCTATGCATGGCATCCTCATGGCAGCGTTCTACTAGAAGCGTACGCTGCAGCCAGGCGTAGTTATCGTATCAACCATGAACTTCTTTATTTTTACGTATTACGCCGACGGATTGAGGATGTCTGGTTCAATATACAACGCCTGACTGAGGAAACCTCGGACGAAGCCGAGACGGCAAAGCTGCTTGACTATACAAGGCGGGGGATTGAGGAGATACAAGTGCTATATCATGATAAACGACGATAAACTGTAAGTTTACTAAGGAAGGCTTTGAACTAACGGAAACTATAGTTCAATAGACAAAGGCAGCCGGCACACGATCGGCTGCCTTTGTCTATTGAAGTAACGGGCAGTATTATTGAAAAAGCATAGGAAACTTATTCCATTATGGCACGTCTAATAAGTGCAGTATAATAACTTAAAATTTTTATAATCGGTTGTTACTCAAAAAAAGGAAGTGGCTAAAATGAAAAATAAAATCTTGATATCGGCATGTGTTGGTTTAGCTATTATTATTGGGGGATCACTTAGTTATAATGCTTATGCAGATATTCTGCCAAATGCAGTAAAACTATCCCAACTTAAAAATGATTTCGAAAAAGAAAAGGCAATCTTTGAGTCAATACCAGAGAGTAAAACAGATGAAGATCATGCTAACGTAGAGAAGCAAGGTCGTAAGGTGAAAGAACTTGGCTTGGAAGCTGGATTGTTAGAAGCTGATTTAAACCCCTCTGATCCCAAAAAAGAGTTAGAGGATAACATTCGGGGATTAAAGGGAATTTTGGCTGAAAACGAATATTTTAAAACAAGAGTCGATGATCCTGAATATGGTGAGATGTATAAAAAAGGAATTAAAATTGTTGAACAGAAGAAAAAAGACCTTGCTGAAATAGAAAAAGAATTCAAAGATAATAAAACACCTATTGAAGAGCTTGTAAAAAGGTTTGAAAAGGTTAGAGATACAAAAGTGCTAGAATAAGGCAATGAGCATTAAGCTAACGAGGAACTATAGCGCGGCGATGGAACCGATCCATCGTTTGTTTTAGTTAATTATCATGACCTATGCATTTCGAGTTAATCTATGGTAGTTTTCCCTGTGATAAAATCAAGGAAGATAACGAAGCGATTCGTAGTCTTTACATAGGAGGTTTTTCGTGGATAACCGATACGACGAACTCTATAAAAAGGCGCAAGCCTGCGGCCAGGAGCATATACTCAGGTATTACCCGTCGCTTTCCGAAGCTTCGAAGAACAAGCTGCTGGACCAGATGGAACAGCTGGATTTTGCCGCGCTCCGCGAGCTTTTTCATCATACGAAGCAGCCATCGGTAAGCACCGACAGTATTTCGCCTATGGAAGCTTACGATTCGGAGGATTATAGCGAGGAGGAGCGGAAGCAATTGACCGAGACCGGCTGGGACCGGCTTCGTCAAGGCAAGGTCGCGGCGCTTGTCGTCGCCGGAGGGCAGGGAAGCCGCCTGGGGCATGATGGACCGAAGGGGACCTATAACATCGGGCTGCCGTCAGGAAAGTCGCTGTTCCAGCTGCAAGCTGAGCGCTTGCTCAGCTTGTCTCGGATAGCCGGCGGGTCCATCCCCTGGTACATTATGACCAGCCCGGAGAATCATCAGGAAACGGTGCGATATTTCCATGCATCGGAGTATTTCGGCTATGCCCCGGACGACATTTTCTTCTTCCGGCAAAATGTCCTGCCGGCATTGGATTCCGTAGGACGCGTCCTACTCTCCGCCCAGGACGAAATGGGCCTAACCCCCAGCGGGAACGGCGACGTCTTTTCTTCCATGAAGCGGTCCGGCGCCTTGGACGACCTGAAACGTCGGGGAGTGGAGTGGCTGTTCTATTACAATGTCGATAATGCCTTGATTCGAGTCGCCGATCCGCTGTTTGTAGGGGCTGCTGTGCATCATAACCATCCGATTGCCACCAAAGTCGCGGAGAAAGTTTACCCTGAGGAAAAAGTCGGCATTCTTTGCCTGAAGGACGGCCGACCCGCCGTCGTAGAATACATGGACGTGCCTAAAGAGCTAATGTACGAAACCGATAGCTCGGGCCACTTGACCTACGGTCTGGGCAACCTTTCGATCCATCTGTTTCGCACCGATTTTATCGAACGGCATGCGGAAACGAATATTCCTTATCACACCGCCCACAAAGCGGTCAAATACATAGACGATCAGGGCCGTCCGGTTCAGCCAGCGTCGCCCAACGCATTTAAATTTGAAAAATTCATCTTTGATTTCTTCCCGCTCGCCGAAAGCATGACGGTATTGAAAATACGAAGAGAGGAAGAGTTTGCCCCTGTCAAAAACAATGAAGGTGAGGACAGCCCGGCGACAGCACGCCGACTTATGCAGGATTTGTATAAGCGGTGGCTCCTGGAAGCAGGCGCTGACCCCTCCGTACTGGAAGGCCAGGACATCGAAATTTCCCCGTTGGTTTCTTATGCGGGGGAGGGACTGACCCCGGAAGTTTTGAAAGATCTTCTTGACGCAAAGTTTAACTGATGGTTAGCATTTGATTGCAAAATGGATGACTGTATCGGTTGTCGGCTTATAAGATTTATTCCTGAAGTACGGAGAACGATCGTTGAATGACAGAAAAAAGCAGGCCAAGACTGTATTGTTCCAGTTTTGGACTGCTTTTTGTGATTCTCCCACAAGGATACATTGAATACATGTAAACAATGTCAAAGGCTTTATATTTCAAGGGATTTTCACACGCTCGTTTAGATAATGCAGCTTCGCCGGTAATGAAATTTCGTTTCGGTGCGCTCCGCTCAACTATCGGGCAGGATACTAGGAATAAAGGGGAATTATTAAAGACGTTGAATATCTATAAACACAGATTGAAGTGAACCCTTTTTCATTAAACTTGAGGAGAGAAAAAATGATAAATAAATTCGTTTCAATGCTTATGGGACTTTTATTTTATCGGTCTTCTTTACTAAAGTTTTCACCTCATGAAGTCGTGGAATACGACAAAATCTACTCGGATGCCATTAGTGAAAATTCTGAAATTATATATTCAAGCAATTATCCAAAATATCGTTTTATCCAATACATTTCCTCTTCCAAGCCAGTAATAATGCACGGATCAAACAATGAGGGAATTCTAGAATTCGAAACCAGAAGACAGACGCTTTATAATGGTCAATACGTTGAGGCGGTGTTTGCAACGAAAGATGGGACTTGGTCTTTATTTTATGCTGTATTTGATCGGCACAAGTTAGTTGATAATTTTAGAAACGCTTGTTTCAAAATACGCAAAAACAAAAATAGATATTATTTCTTCTCATTGACTCAGAACACAATGAATAAAAACCCTTGGACGAACGGTATTGTATATTTTCTACCCCAAGAATCTTTTGAAAATACAAATAGTTCAATTGTTTCGTTTGATGAATGGATTAGCAGAACACCAGTTACACCAATTACAAGAATTACAGTGGAACCTCATGATTTTTACTTTATAGATAAAGTTTCATGTCATAAGGCAAATGAATCACTTTTTACATCATGGTTTCTTTACAAGCTTAGATTAAAGGTAAATGCAAAAAAAACATTAAACTAACGGCGAACGATAGTTCATTACAAGGAGGGCTGCCGCATGGTGGCCCTTTACTCACCTAAAGGGCAGGTTAGTGTAATAAACTGTGTGGAAAGATGATGAATAAAAATCGTGCAAAGGTGGTCTTTTATGGAGTACCAAATTAAGAAGCAACAAGTAATGAAATTGTTGCTTCAGGCATGTCCGTCTTATCAGGAGCGATGGAAAGTGTATTTTGAAGATAATTATGGTGATGATGATGAACCACTTTTATATGTTGATTTAGGGGATTTTGCCCATCACCTAATTGACTTATATAAAACCAATAAGCTGGAGGAATTCCCTGAAATATTTCAGGTTATAGAGCAATTGCATGTCAATGGGGATGAGTATGTTAAGGAAGCAGCGACTATTGGATTGCTAGAAGCAATACAAAATGTCTCCTCAAATAGTAACCTCAATCCGAAATTGTTTATCACATACTTGAATCCAGAGTCCCTTAAATGGTGGAATCATCTGAATGATTTTTGGGAAGGCAAAACAAATTTTGTAGGTGATAAAGAAAAATAGTTTTATTTAACCAAACCTTCATCGCTGAACTAACGAGAAAAGTTAGTTGAATAAAAATAGCTGGTTCACCACCATTGAGGTGGTTTTTATTTTAGTTAAAAATCAACAACACATGATCCATTAACTGCCATTACATTTATTTTGAATTTAACACATAATTAAAAATATCTAATTTTAGTTTTCAGAATAAAAAGGTGGCAACATACGTGCAAAAACAGAAAAACCTAGCAGGAATCAGAGGCTGGCTTCTATTCTATGTTAGTTACTCAATTGTTGGAGTTTCGATCAATCCATATTACATATTCACGATGATAGATGAGGTACTAGAATGGGACCTTGAAAGTGTGTATGCTATTGGTTCTTATATTTTACTAGAAGTTCTTTTTATCATTTCTCTTTTTAATTTATTAAAGAAGAACAAGAATGGACCATTGATTACAATCATAACTGAATTAATAGCGATATTATTTGAAATAATTGATTTCTTTCTTTCAGATAGAACACTATATGATGTTCTTGATTCAGCTCTTATAATTATTGCGGGAATGATATGGATTTTATATTTTAGATATTCGAAACGTGTAAATACAACTTTTTGAATTTATCTCAAGAAGGCATTTGGCATCAGATACCGTCGTTCAACTAACGGAGAACCTAGCAGGCTGCCAGTGATAAATTCGGTATCCTATTCCGCTAACTGGCAAATTAACACAATAAATATTACTCATGCAAATACCAGTTTATGGTATGAATTGCATTAATAAACACAGTTATAACAAAATACTTAAGAAAAGGTGAGATCAAATGACTTTTGGTTATTTCTTACTTTCAGTATTTGTTTCAATTATTCTCTTCTTTATAATTGGCTTTACAATTAAGCCAAGTACCAATGATGGAGGAATGGTTTTAATAATTGGAATTGTTCTTTCACTACAGCTTTCATTAATAACAGCAATTTTACTAAGTAAAAAAACGGAAAATAATAACTAAATACGAAGCTTCGTTCAATAAAGCCCCGAAGAAAAAGGGGGCTACCTTTTTGTCCACTAACGAGGTACGAGAGCTCAATAAACAACAAGTGAAGGTAGCCGACGAAAATTGATCGGCTGTCTTTTCAGCTAACTGGCAGGTTAATTGGACCTGAAAGTTAAAACGGTCGAGATACATGTCTTACGGCAACGGCAATTAAATAATTAAGAAAGAGCCCATAATTATTGGGCTCTTTCTAGTTTGGAACTCATCATGAATGCTCTGGGTGATAACCCATGTTTTTTCAGCTAAACGAGGAAAACTAGCTGAAATCATATTGTTTTAACACGCAATTACTCAGCAATTACTTCTCGAAGGATTGGATCAATCATGATTGTTCTATTTTTACCTTCTTTTTGCATAGTAACGCTCCAGTAGGGGGTTAAATTAAACCATACAATCTCGGTACTTTTAGCAACATACTGATAATCATAGCTTTTGACAGCCAGCGCCATGGCATCTTTTCTTACACAGTAGTACAGAAATGAAATCGCAAATAATATACAAATTGTAACTGTCAAACCTTTAAATAATCTCACGTATGTTCATCAATCCTTTATAGTTTTCCGAAATAAGCAATCAATTTAGATCTTTCTAAACTTGCCAACAAGTTTTGCCGCCTCAGCCCGGGTAAGTGTCCCAAAGGGATGAAAAAGACCGTCCTCATAGCCGTCGATCCAACCTGCTTTACTTAGTTTTACAATTCCATTATAAGCCCAACTGGGAAGTAGGTAGTTAACATCCATAAATCCTTTTTCTTGAGCGTGGTCTACTTGGGAGACTTTGCCCGTTCTAGTCATCATTGCAGCAGCTTCTGCGCGGCTAATTTGACGGTTAGGGTTGAAACACAATCCTTGTCCGCATTGCTCTCCTTCTGTCACTCCCGCCTTTGCTAGTGCCTCTACGTACGGGTTAGACCACGAGTACGTGGGCACATCCGAAAAACGGCTTGCGATTGAATTAGAATCTACCGGGAGTTTGATACTTGTGGCAAGCATTTTAGCAAACTCGGCGCGCGTCACGGATTTGCTAGGCTCAAACACCCCCGGGTTGCGTCCATCAAGGATGCCAAGCAAGTTCATGATTTCCACTGGTTTATGAGCCCAATGTGCTTTAGTAACATCGGAGAATGCATCCACATTGTCCACAATAAACCTGCGCGTAATCATCGTTCCAGTGCCGCTCTTCTTTTCCGTAATAAAATTCAAGGTGTGGAATCCTTCTGTCAACCCCTTAGGGTTAATCGTTAACGGCATATTACCGTGATCTCCTACTTCGGAAAGGTCTACCGATTCTCCGTCTAATTGAGCCGTAATCGTATACGTATCTGAGCCTATTTCAAAAGAAGCGGGCTCACTCCATATCGTATATGGCTCGAAGTAACCAAGCCTAAACTTAGGAACCGCTGTATCTTCCACTTTCAAGTTGGCGCCTGTTAAAGAAACCTCAAATCGTGGTTCCGAATCGATAAAATTATCACCGAAATTGCTGAAATAAAACTCATAATTTCCGTTGTGGGGCAGGGTAACCTGAACTTGTGAGTATCCCTCTAGCTGTGCTTCCCCAACAATCTCTCCGCTAGTTGGATCTATCACGGATACGTGGGCAACGTTATCATCCGTTACCAGCTCCTGCTTCAAAATAAGAATTCCTTTATCTGCGCTAAAAGGCACTTTGTGCTGCTGCCGCTGTCCGGCTTGAACCATATCCATATCAATACGAACTGTTTGAACAGCAGGTAATTCTCCCTGCGCATTCGCATTGATATTAATGAAAAGTGCGCTTCCAAACCAAAGGAGCACAGAACTGACCAATTTTAATATAACACTATATTTAACTCTCATTCTTGTGTACATTTTCGTTCCTTTCTAAGCTGTCCTATATTTGAATCTTAAGTTCCTATACCATATTAAATGCTTCTCAATAAATAGACCATGGAGGTTTGTTGGAAAATGATAAACCGAAGGTGATCTTGCCGTATTTTGAGAAAATTGGGGCAGTTATTCCGTTGATGGATTAAACACTAAATACTTACATTAAATGAAGTAGCTTAACTCCTCCGCTAACGGGCAGTTATGCGCAACTTTTAATGTATTTACAGCGTCTGTATTTATGGGGTTATTTGGTATATCTGCAAGTAGATCCTTCTTGGGCTCATCAGGCTTTGAATATTTTTTAGGAGGGTTCTTCAATGAAATATGGAACATTTATGGTGACCATCTCATCGATTGTCCATATAATACTTGGAATGATATTAATCATCCGTTCCTACTACAGCTCTTACATTACAATTTCGCTTTTTTTCTTTTTTATCTTATTGCCTGCGATCCTTACACTTGGCACTGCATTATACAAAATGCGAATATTGCTGTTTGTATCATTATTCTTTTCAATTCCAGGCGCATGGTATTTGTTAAATGCTGAAGGACCATTTAAGATTTCATGGGTGACATTTCCAATACTATTCTTCGGAGTAATCCTTGCACTCACTAATTCAAAACCACGAACAGAATGAAAACCACGGGTTTATTGGCTGTGATTCATTCTGTTTCGTCATGGGATTAAGCTAACGGGAGACGTTTGCTCAATAAAACATCTTTAAAGGCTTCCAGCATGATTGGCAGCCTTTATTCACCTAACGGGCAGGAATCTGATTATATTGAAGAAAAAATAAATGAAAAGCACGGTAAGGCAATGTAAGGGGGAATCATGAAAAAAATAATTTTTATTGTAGTCCTTATTTTTATCGTTCCAGGAATTATATTAGCACCATGGGTAACTGTAAGCTTTGCTGAACACAGAGCTATAAACACGTTTGAGGGACAATGGAAAAACGTATCGGATGGATGTGGTTTCAACTGCAAAGATTGTGGTGTTAAAACCTCAGAAAAAGTTCTGTTCGGTCGGAAAGTGGTTATAGAGTATGCATGTGGTTTGTTACCTTCTGATTCTCCTGAATTTCATCAGAAGAAAGAACTGTTTGTATCATTTTTTGGAACTGTTCATTAAACTAAAGGAAAACGTTAGTTCAAAATTATTCAAATGTAATGGGGCTGGTTATTTGATCAATTCGGCAGAGGAGTTTGTTCGATTAAGACTGAGTGACAATCAAGATGAATATCTACGTGCAGCCTGGGATGAGGCCCCCATCGAGATTTGGTTAGAAATAATTGATAATTATCCAGATATGAGGTTTTGGGTTGCGCAGAACAAAATGGTACCTGCTGAAGTATTAGAGATTCTTGCTGCGGATCCATCAGATCGCGTAAGGTTTATGGTCGCTTCAAAGAATAAGCTTCCTGAACGACTTCAACTCAAAATGGCATTGGATAATGATTCATCTGTCAGGATGAGGATAGCAATGAACAAAAAAGTAACTCGTTCTGTATTAATAATTCTTAAAGAAGATAGAGATGAAGAAATTCGTCAAAAGGCTATAGAGAGATTAGCCATTTTAAAATAAACAAATAATCATAGAGCTAGCGCAGTTCAATAATTGTAACAAGAATGAAATGTAATTTTCATATGGCTTTTATGAATCAAGCCTATAATAAAACTGACCCCCTTTAAAATATAAATTAATTATGATTTCGTTTCATCATGTGAGGATCGTGTAGACTATTTCTTGGATGCTCGTACGAGCGACGCTTAATAAGAGTAGGCTGCCAATAGCCGTCTTACAAGCGAAAGTCTATTCGTCCTCGGTCTTCTAATGTCGAATCCCTTCGGTGAGCAGATGGGGGGCCTAACCTCTCTCCTAAGTGACTTCCTCGCCACTAATTTGGCTGCTTACAAAGTCAAGCGATTGGAGCTCCTCTATGCAGCTGGAAACAATCTTGTACCTCGTTGACCTAACGGATAACTTTAGTTAAAAAAAGGAGCATATCACTGCAACTGATCCTTTACTTTTATTAAGGAAGGATTGTGGAATCATTTCACGAATACCTCAAATATGGAAAAAATTGAGTAGTCCATAAATAAGGCGTTATATGAAAAGTGCCTAAAGGGATTGAATTAAAGAATAAAAGTCATAAATCATTGTGAAGGAGATATCATAGTTGAGCAGATTTATTAAGATTTCTCTACGCATTGTTCTCGTGTTGTATTGTCTAGTTTTAGTAAAGTTCCTTATTTTAGATCGAATTTTTTATTTAAGTTTTTCTCATAGAATGTATAATTTCTATCCTTTTAAATCAGTAAGCGAATATTTTTTGAGATTCGAGCATTACAATCGCGATATTCTTATTAAGAACTTAGCTGGAAATTTATTAATGCTTTCACCTTTAGGTGTAATATTGCCTGTAATGTTCGAAAAATTTAGAAAAGCTTACAAGTTTATTACATTTATTTTGATTTTTAATTTGTCGATTGAAATTTTTCAAATTGTTACTACCTTAGGTAGTTTTGACATTGACGATATTATCTTAAATTCGACAGGAGCATTGATTACATACGGCTTTATTCGATTAATATTACGTAACCAAATGATAATTAGATTTCTCGAACAAAAACCCGAAAATATTAAGCATATCGAAGAAAAGACACGCATCATATAACACCGTATTCACACGTTTGGCCCAAGGTCTGCCAGAATGATTTCGAAGAAGCGACACCGGCTAACGGCATCGCATGATTTAGCTAACGGAAACGATAGTTGAATGAAAACCCAAGACGAGGCTGCCGATTTGATCGGTGGCCTTTATTACGTTAACGGGCAGAATGGCGGAATCAAAAAAGGATATTTCAAAGGAAATACGAAATTTCTTATTTCATAATATTTTAAGAGAGGGACAAAAAATGATTACATTAAATTTAATGAATTCAACTGAATTCAAGGAGTACCTTAATTCTGCAATTAAAAGCTATGCAGATAATAACGTTCAATCTGGTAATTGGAGCGAACAGGAATCTTTCAGTAAGGCAACGGAACAATACGCACAACTTTTGCCGGATGGCGAGAAAACCGCTAATAACAAATTATTTACAATTCGTTCTGATGGCCAAGAGGTTGGAATGATTTGGCTAGCATTGAAACCAAACAACAAAGGATTTATCTACGATATAAAAATTAGGGAAGATTACCGAGGACGTGGATTTGGCAAGCAAGCGATGGAAGATATAGAAAAGGTGGGAAGAGAATTTGGCATAAAGAGTATAGGACTTCACGTCTTTGCTAATAACCAAATAGCGCGTAGTTTATATGAAAAGTTAGGCTATAAAGAAACGAGCATCGTAATGGCAAAAGAAATATAAACTCAATATCTTGTTCAACTAACTGGGAACTATAGTTGAACAATCAGAGAGCAGTTCGCCGCGGCCGGCAGCTGCTCCTTTTTGTTGAAGTAACGGGCAGATTAGTTTACTTGTGATATGCTGAACCCTATCACAAGTGACAGCGAAAAATACGGGAACGATCAGTAAAAAATGTTATTTACCGATCGTTCTCATTATGGTATAGTACTCGATGTGGAATAAAGAAAGGGGAAGGAGGAGAACATAATGCCTAGAGTGAAGGAATTTGATGAGGACGAAGTTCTGACGAAAGCGATGCATTTATTCTGGGCACAAGGCTATGAGAAGACATCCATCAACGACCTGGTCGAGAATATGGGCATCCATCGCAGAAGCTTGTACGATACGTTTGGAGACAAACATCAATTGTTTCTAAAAGTCATCGACCGTTATTGCAAGACCTTGCTCGGGCACTTTGATTCAGGCGTTACTCGCGCCAAAAGCGCAAAAGAAGCTTTGCGTTTTCTATTTGACTATATGGTTGAAGGAAACGAAGAGAAGCCGCTGGGCTGCTTGCTCGTTAATATGGCGGTGGAGCTTGCTCCGTGGGATCCCGAAGTGGACGTTATGGCTGAAGAAAGCTTTGACCGGACGGAACAGCTTATTGCCGGACTGATCCGAAAGGGACAGGAAAACGGAGAGTTCGCCACGACCCATGACGCAAGCGAACTTGCGGCGAATATTCATAACACGATGGTGGGGCTGCGCGTACTTGCTCGAACCTCCGCCGACAAAGAGAAGCTTTACCGCATAGCCGATTTTACAATGGCGATGCTTAATGCCTAAGTAAAGCTTTTTTTTTGCCAATATTAGAACGATCGATCTCAAATAAAAAGGAGAAATTACGATGAGTAAAGTGTGGTTTATTACAGGAACTTCGACAGGATTTGGCCGCCATTTTGTGGAGCAGCTGCTTCAAGCGGGAGACAAAGTCGTTGCAACGGCGCGCAGACTTGATGCTATTCAGGATTTTAAAGCGTTGGCACCGGATCGTGTCCATCTTGCTGCTCTGGATGTGACCAAGAAGGACCAAATTCAAGCCGCCGTTCAAGAAGCCGTTGACGTATTCGGGCAAATCGACATTGTCGTGAATAATGCGGGATACGGACTTTTCGGCATGCTGGAAGAGTATACGGATGAACAAATCCGGAAACAGTTCGACGTTAACTTGTTCGGCGTACTGGATGTCATTCGCGCGACGCTTCCCGTGTTCAAGCGTCAAGGCTCGGGGCATTACATTAATTTCTCGTCTTTCTTCGGAGAAGTGTCCTATCCGCCGTTCAGCCTTTACGCCGCTTCCAAGTTTGCGGTCGAAGGCTTCTCTGAGTCATTCGCACAGGAATTCGCAAGCTTCGGGATCAAGACAACCATCGTGGAACCGGCCGTGTTCGCAACCGAGTTTATCGGACACTCGATGGACCGCTCCGTGATGAAGCCGGAGTACCTGCCGTATTACGAAGCTTTTCAAAAAGGATTTTCGAACGTCAAGATCGGCGATCCGGCCAAAGCGGTGCAATATATTATTTCCGTCATTAAAAGCGGTAATGTGCCGCTCCGGCTGCCGGTTGGATCTTATTCTGCAGACACGATTCGCGAATCGTATAACAATAAGCTGAAAGAGCTCAGCGTATGGCATGAGCGTTCGGCTGAAGCGGATTGATGATAGTTCTGTTTGAAGACGAGATCCTCCAAATGTAGATTGTTAATTGAGCCATCTTATTAATGAACACTTGAGGAGGAATCTTGCATTCGAAGGTGAGCGCTTCGCCTAGTCCGCTACGTACGCAGCTACCCGGAACAGCTGCCTTTCCTGCGCGACCTGGTGGGCCGGAGGCTACACGAAAGCCAGCTCCAGCCGTTAATGAAGGTGAACCGTATCATAAGTAAGGAAAAGAGCCGTAGATGAAATGCCCCCTTAGAATAGCCCTTTTGCCGTAGATGCAGGGGGCTATTTCTGTTACGCCTTCCATGAACTAATTTTACTAAATCTTAAAATGGTGAAACCATTGAGCTAAGCACTACCCTTCACTTTTGTTAATCTATCCAATGATACGGTGAACCGTACCACAAGTCGTTGAACTAACGGGAGACGATAGTTGAGGGGTCTGCTTCGCGGGGATAACGGAGTCAAAGAACGGGAAACGATAGTTCAATCCAAATATGCTAGCTTTCTCGTCCTAGTCTAATAATGAAACATAAAATGGAAACAAACGTCTATTGATATGGATTGTTTTTCATGGAAGGATGGAGCAAATATGAAAAGATATTTGATTGCACTTACGTTTTTGGTTTTGTTTAGCTTTATTAGCACCATTATTTCAAGTAAAACATATGCTTGTAGTTGTGGTTTTCAACCAGACCCCCATAAAGCATTAGAAGAATCCAAAGCTGTGTTTTCTGGTAAGGTTCTTGAAATCAAACTACAGGTTATTGATGTAGATGGGATTCTTGAATCTAAAAAAGCTGTTTTATTTGATGTAGACCAAACATGGAAAGGGATTTCTCAAACACAAGTTTTAGTTAATACAAATTTTGGGGAATCATCTTGTGGGAATGAATTTAAAGTTGGTCAAACCTATCTTGTTTTTGCTAGTAATAACGACAATAATAAGAATACTATACAGACAAGCACTTGTTCATTAACAAAGGAATTTTCAAATTCAAATTTGGAACTTAATAAGATTGGACAAGGCGTAAAGCCAATAGAAAATGTAAATTTAAAAGATACAATGAATAAGATGGAGTATTCGAATAAGCTGGCTTATGTCAAAATGGTGTATCATCGCTTGGTTAAATATCATCTAACACAAGTAATTTTGGTTGCGTTGATTGTGGTTATTGGAATACTGGTGATAAAAAAGAGAAGTAATTCGTAATTATTAAAATAGTCAATTGTTACGCTAACGGCGAACGATAGCTGAATATAAGTGGAAAAAGAAGTTCAAAGACCTGATACTACATAAACTTGGGGGATAAGCGAATGGACAGCGAAGCACTAGAACTTTATAAAATATTCATTGATGATTTAGTCAAGCTACACCCAGGTGTGCTCCCTCGCTGGATAATGGGAGATGGTTGGCCTAAAACGGTTGAGAATGAAAAGGTCAACAAAGTCTTAGGCGAGCTAACTACAGAGCAAAAAGAAGTATTTGCACTAATTGCTCAATCTGCTCGCGATGGTGGGATCCATGATGTTCTTGTATATTTAACCGATCAGATTAACCTTGAAGGCTTTGAGATTGCAAAGAATGGGGTTAAGATGGCAACAGAACCATTTGGTTCCGAAATGTATTTTGATTGGGTTTGCAGAAGAGAAGGCGATGAATGGCCGGATTCAAATAAGTGAAAGTGGTATAATGCCAAGCCATTAAACTAACGGAGAAACGATAGTTCAATATCAAAAGGGCTGCCGTGTGGCAGCCCTTTGCCCCGCTAACGGGCAGGATAGTTGAATGATTTCGCGAATAACTTAAGTCATGACGAATTTACGAAGTTCGCAAAAAAGACGTTAGCCGAAAGAAGTTCTTAGTTTAGGAGGAGTCTATATGATATTAGAAAAAGTTATAAATAGAATTGTAATACAAAGTGAATATAAGGATTTTGTTGATAAGTATATAGATAATATACTTACCGAATTTAAAGGTAAGATTCATAGCATTTATATGTGTGGCTCGATTCCAAAAGGAACTGCTAAACCTTTTAAGTCAGATGCAGACTTTACTATTGTATGTGTAAATCCCAAAGATATTGATTACGAAAGATTGTCAAATATTAAAGACAGGCTTTTGGAAGAATATCCAGTAGTAACTAAGATTGATACGATAATTTGCTCGATTGACGATGTATTAAGTAAACCAAATGAGTGGGGTTTTTGGGTAAAGATAATTTGTGTTTGCATATATGGTCATGACGTTGGTGAAAAAGTACCACCGATAATTATTTCTCCAGAGTTCATTTTAGACTTAAATACAGAGACCAAGGAGGAAGTAGATCGTATACATAGTTTACTTTCTAATGCTAGTGATAACACAATGAAAACTAGATATATTAAAGGTTACTCTAAGAGATTAATTCGTGCATTATACTCTTTGGTTTTAGAAGATACAGGTGTATGGCAAGATGACATTATTAAGATGAAGAATGCCATATTAAACTATTGTGAGATTGACTCCGCTTTAGTTGATTATCTGTATGCTCGTTACTTGGATAGTAATGTACTTGTTGAAGAGTTTCTGGGAATTGCAGATGAAGTATATAGCTATTTTGAGAACGCCTTAAATGCAATGGCTGCTTCCAGAACTTCTTTCGGCTAACACCATATTGACGCTCCGGGTCACTCTGAGAAGCGAGTGACCACATCCAGCCCCCTAAGCCCGTCGGGACGTCACTGCATTAGGTGTTCGGCAAGCCTCACAACTATAAGCAGCGACTCTAATTAAAACATAAGACTATTGAGCTAACGGGATACGTTAGATCAATTAATAATATTTTGAAACGGTGATGATTACATGGACAGAACTGAGCTATTACTTGAACAGTATGGTTTAGAACCAATGAGACAACACAGGGATATTCTTAAAGAGTTGCTGTCTAGCGAGTCTTTAAATGAGGAACGCGAGGATAATGAATACCTGAAAACACTTTGTATCCTTGTATATACTTATGGAATTGCAGAGGATACAGTGCAGATATGGAGGGCAAAAAATATTGATTTCGATACAGGTTGTTATATAGATGGGGAACTGCTTATAGGCGCGGGACTAGAAGAAACCATTTCATATTTAAAAACATTAAAGACGGCTGAAGCGGAAAAAGAGTTAGATTATCTCAAGAAGCTCAAAACGATAGGAAGGGATAAAGTTTTGGAGTTTTATAGGAGTTACTATGGATTAAGCTAACGGGAAACGATAGCTCAATAAGAATACAGGCTGACGGCATACTGGGTAACCTGTTCAAGACGGGAATCGCTTGCTGTTTCATTCTGGAAATAGAATAAAAAGAAAAATTAAGGGTTGCTTCAAACTAGGGAGGCTTTAAAATGGAATGCCATGTTAGCAAGGGAACAATTAACTATGAAGTATGTGGAGAGGGAAGCCCAGTTATTGTGCTACATGCGATGGGGACAGACCATCGATCTATGAAGGCTTGGCTAGAACCCATTTTTATGGAAAGAAAAGACTGGCAGAGAATCTATTTGGACATTCCCGCTCATGGCAAAAGTGCAATAACTGAGCAAGTAAAAGGTACTGAAGATATGCTTGATATGATCATTGAGTTTATTGATGCAGTTCTTCCTGATCAGATGTTTTCAGTTATTGGAGCTTCATTTGGGGGTTATTTGGCACAAGGAATAGTACACAAAAAAAGAGAGTTAATAACAGGCATTTCCTTGATTGCCTCTGCTCTTCATTTACCAGGAACTGAAAGAACACTGCCTGCAAAGGTTGTTTTTGAAGTAGATAAAAGCTTATTTGGTGAACTTGATGATGATATTTTGAAAGCTTTTCAATTGCTTATGGTACATCAAAACAAATCAAATTTATTAACTTTCTTAAAAGATGTTCAGCCAGGACGATTGCTCGCTAATCGTGGTTTTTTAGCCTCTGATTGGAAGAAAGAAGGCTATTATTATAAGTTTGATCCTCTTGGCAATTTTGAAGAACTACAACAACCTACACTTATCGTTTTGGGGAAGCAGGATTCGATATGTGGTTATGAAGATCATATAAAACTTTTTGGGAAATACAGTCATGCATCGTTAGCAGTACTCGATCAAGCAGGACATATGATTCAAATTGAGCAAAGGGAAGTACTTATAAGTTTGGTGACGGATTGGCTATTCAGAATTGAAAAACAGCAATCATTTTCATTTCATTAAAAATGATTCTTTTGTTCAATTAACGGAAACAATTGCACAATGATAAACCAGGCTGCCGGCATATGGTAGCCTGCATTGGAGGGAAAAATGGGTTACATTTGTCCAGTTTGTGGTTATGAAGAATTAGAAAAGCAACCTTATGATGAAAAAGGTAATGAATCATTCGAAATTTGCGAATGCTGCGCTTTTGAGTTTGGCGTTGATGACATGCTATATACCTTTGAAACATACCGAAAGGAATGGCTATCTAACGGTGCGAAATGGTTGTTGCCTGCTACTAAGCATAGTGATAACTGGAACGCAGATGAACAACTAAAGAATATTGTGAAAATCAAACCAATGTACATTCCATACAATCGGCCACCAAAGCCCTAAGCTAACGAAAGAACGTTAGTTGACAAATGGGAGCTGATCGCTCCTGCCAGCAGTAAATTGTCGAATGACCTATTGAAACCACTACTATCAAGTAACAAAAGTGAGGAAGAATATGAATATTGTTCTTATAGGTATGTCTGGAGCTGGCAAGAGCACCTTAGGTGTGTTGCTTGCAAAAGCTTTAGGTATGGACTTCGTGGATACAGATATTGTTATACAACAACATCATGGAAGGTTGTTACAAGATATAATTGATAATGATGGTGTCGAAAAATTTATGGAAATCGAAGAAAGATCTGTGTCGGAGTTGCAACTAAAAAATTGCATTATATCAACAGGTGGAAGCGTTATATATTCAGAAAAGGCTATAAATAACCTTAAACAGGATGGTTTGATCATTTATTTACATGTCCCATATGAAGAAATCCAGAGGAGACTAATAAACGTAACAACCAGAGGCATAGTTATAAAGAAAGGAAACAGTCTTAAGGACGTTTACGAGGAACGAGTCCCTTTATACAAAAAATACAGTGATACAACACTTGATTGCTCAAATATGGATATTGAACAATGTATTAGCGAAATTATTGAGAAAATACAAGAAAGTCATTGAGATCGTTCAACTAACGGAAACGATAGTTAAATCCCAAACATCGAGGCTGCCGCGTGCAGCCTTTGTGCAAACGGGCAGCATAATTAAACCTTGACGGAAATATAGAGTGTTGGTTATTATTACCATAATATTTGTGATATGGAGAGAAACGAATGTTTAATTTGAGTTTGATACAACCACATCAACATGAGAAGCGTTAACCCATTCTTAAAAACAGGGATGGGTTAGCGCTCTTCGCGCTTCCCATCCTGCGATATACAACGCGCAGGACCAAGGGTCTAGCGCGTTTTTTGTTTCAGCAAAAATAGGAAACGGAGGAATTCAGAAATGGCAATCATGACAGATGCAAAAGGGAATATTTTCTTGGAATTCTTTGGAATTGAAGAGGATCAACTCAATACCACCGAACTCGATGCTCCATTAACACATGCATTAATTGTAGTGCAATATCAAGGGAAGTACCTATTCATGCATAATAAATGGAGAAACAGCTGGGAATTGCCTGGAGGTATTATTGAAGATGGAGAAACTGCTAAGCTATGCGTAATTAGGGAATTATTTGAGGAAACAAATCAAAAAATCGATGAAGTTTACTTTAAAGGTTTAATGAAATTTAGACTTCAACCCAGTTTCCATGGCCCTGAAAGAACAGAGTATGGAGCTTTGTTTTCAGGTCAACTAAGTCAACTTGATGATTTTGTTGAGAATGATGAAGCTAGGTGTATTATTTTATGGGATGGCACATCGGATATTGGGAAGATTAGCGAAATAGACAAAAAACTGATTGAGTTCGCCTAACTTATCATTGCGAGGGACGGGAACTATACTTCAATTTGTAATTTAAAAACAGGTGGTGCAACCATGATTTATCGACCTTCTAATGAGGATGAAATCCCTACAATTGCAGAACTAAAACTGAAGATGTTTGAAGAAGTAGGCATGTCACATTTACTCATTAGTAATTTTATCGAAGAAGTTATTTCTATTTATAGTACACTTTATATTAACGGAAAAGCTCAGCATTTTGTTATTGAAGAGAATAAACATGTAGTTGCGTGTGCTGGCGCGTTTATTAAGGAAGACATACCTTATAGTTTCTACAATGAAAGAAAATACGGTTTTGTCGGTGATGTTTATGTTGAACCGAAATTCCGGAAACTAGGATATGCAAAATTACTAACTAATGCAGTGTTAAATTGGTTTACCGAACAAGATATTCGTACGGTTAGGCTACTTGCTAGTCATAATGCTCGTCATCTATACGAATCAATTGGTTTTAAAGCTACGGACGAAATGGTTTTACGCATTGAGTGAATGTTATGCTTACGAGAGAACGTTACTAAAGTAGGGATCGCTGGCTGCCGTGCAGTCTGACGATCCCTACTTTGCTAACGGGCAGAATTCTTCCAGTATGTGTTAAAATAGAATACGAAGGTTGACTCTTCGTAGGGAGGAATTCAATTGAATATGTGGGTCGGTGCGGCAGCTTTATGTGTTAATTCTGACAGACAGATACTTATGGTTCTACAAGGTAAACCAGAAGAAGAAAAGCGATGGTCAGTGCCATCTGGGGGGAAAGAACAATATGAGACCCTGGAAGAATGTTGTATTAGGGAAGTTCATGAAGAGACTGGTTACAGCTGTAAGATAATTAAAGAAATAAAAAGTAAAGCAGGGGCATTTGATACAGTAGAATATCATGTTACATATTTCGAGATTGAAATTAAAGGCGGCAAACCAATAATTCATGACCCTGATGAACTAATATATGAAGTTGCTTGGAAGACCCCTGAGCAGTTAAATGACATAGACTTAACCTTTCCCGAAGATAAAGAGTTCTTGTTACAGTATATCGAACATAGGGCATAGAAGTAACGGATAACAATAGTTTGATAAAGTTCTTGCAAGAAGAGGGATCAATATGAAGATTATAGCTGCAACCGAGAAGGACTTTGAGTTCTTAAAAGACAGAGATCACCATCTCAAGGAGAAATTAATTTTATCTAAAATCAGGGATAGAGAAATTTACTTATTCCAAGATGAAAGTGCTGCAATCATCGGATGGATGCGTTACAGCCACTTTTGGGATAATACTCCTTTTATGAATATGATTTGGATCGAAGAGCCTTACCGCAATAAAGGGTTAGGGAAGAAAGCAGTCGATTTTTGGGAAAATGAAATGAAAAAACAAGGCTTTCAGTTGGTAATGACATCTACTCAAGCTGATGAAGATGCTCAACTCTTTTATAGAAAATTAGGTTACAAAGATTCAGGGTGCTTATTACTAGATACTCAACCATTGGAGATTCTTCTTGCGAAAAAACTGAACTAGAGAAGAACGATGAGTTAGGACTCTTCATTGAAGCAACGAGGATCGTTAGCTCAATAACAACATGTAACGAGAGTTCAATAACAACATGTAAAAGCAACCAGCCCAGGTGGATTGGTTGCCTTTTCTTAAGTAACAAGGATACTTCCAAAAGGTGTTGAATTAAGATTGGAGCATTGAAAACGACTTCTCGGGGGAGATGGTTTAAGTGAATGAATTTATAATTACAAAAGTGAATCATCTAGATACCCATAAGCTTAATCTGTTGGTTGAAGAGAGTATGAGCGAAGGATTTCGGCATCTCAAACGATTGGTAACCGATTATGAAGATGGAACCAATAAGTTCGATTTGGACGGGGAAGCACTCTTTCTAGCCATAAAAAATGGCGATATTGTTGGAATTTGCGGACTGAATCAAGCCCCACATTCAGAGAACATAGAAATTGGTCGTGTTCGCCGAATGTATGTCTCACCAAGTGTACGCCGATTTGGGATATGGCGGATGCTAATGGATTCAGTAATTGCAGAAGCTAGAAATTACTATCAAATCCTTGTATTAAAGACTGATAATCCTGTTGCTGATTTGTTTTATCGCTCAATTGGGTTTTCGGTAAAAGATGATTCTGAAAATGATACTCATTTACTCCAGTTGGCGTGAAGCTAACTGTGAACGATAGCGTAATAACCAGGGAGCAGCTCGCCACGCGAAAGCTGCTCCCTGGTTTCGTTAAAGTAAAGGGAGGAAAACGAAGAGAAGATATTGAAATAATTATTGTAATTTTTAGTTGGAGAATTACACTGTGAGGTATTACGCCGTATAAAATCAAAGGTGAAAAATGAACAAGAAAAAATCGATATTTTACTTTATCTTAGCTTCATTTTTATTCGGCGGAGCCATCTGTCTATTCAAGAGCATCTTTTGGACTTTATTCTTTTTAATATTTATTGGTTTCGTCTTAACACTCAAGATTTCAGATGAAAAAAGAAGTTTTGGGAAACAAATGTTTAGTGCCTGTTTAGGTCTTTTCTTTTTCGGCTGGATCGCCGTTTTGGTTATTCTGCTGATTAAAATATTCATGAGCTACTTATATTATTCGTTAATCTAACGGATAACTTTTCTTCAACAATATTTAGTACAGACGTGGTATAATTTGGGTAATGTTGGTAGTTATTGAGGTGATAAGGTGAATAAAATACTTCATCAATCTATGATTTCAATAAATAAAGCTGGACTAGTATTCACTGATGTTGATGGTAATCAGGTACGAATTCAATTCGATGATTGTAGAAAAAATTGGGTTAATTATGTAAACAGATCGACTGAATTCGATACATCCGACTTAAAAGAAGAAGAAACAAATTGTGTAGGTTGGAGAGATGCTTTTGATAAGGTGCCATACATTGAATTCTTCTCAGAACCAAAAACCCGATTCTTATTTCCTTATAGGAGAACCTTTTATGAATGGTTTCGAAACATGCATTCTCGTAAGGGTTATAAGCATTTCAGAAATATGTGTAATCAATTAAAAGAAAACGGATGGTCAACTTTTGACTTGGGATAGATAAAATTTATTTCCCTTTACGGGTAACGCTGTTCAATAACACACCAATGGGAGGCTGCCAAGGCAGCCTCCATTACGTTAACGGGCAGCATAGCGCAATATACAGATGAAAAATTGTGTCTACATATTTAATGTTTATTTTCCATGTGTTAGAATTTGGAAAAACGTGCGAGGTGATAAGTTTGGAGAGTTTGGATTCTCTATGTTCCAAGCTTGTTGATTATTTCAGAATCAATGAACTTGATAAAGATCCGAGTTTTAGTAAGTTTATTCCCAGGGTCTATGATCCAATATCATTTGATTGGAAAACATTTTTTGAGCCAGAATTTGTACGTAGATTCAATGGCTTAATGCTCCGCGGAGGTGAAGAGGTTAATAATGTTTTTCTAGCAGTATTCCCTACAGACGAGGTACTCGATCAATTTATTGAACAATCCATCGAAGGTGACATGTTATTTATGCATCATCCTTTGACTATGGAGTGTGGTGATCCAAAAGGGTTATGGGGCCGTGGATTTGTACCTATTGAGCATAAGCGACTAAATGCACTTAAGGAAAAAAAGTTATCCGTTTTTACTTGTCATGTGCCACTCGATTACCACGATTTTCTAAGTACCAATTTAGCGATAGCAGAATCTCTAAAAGTGATCAGAATTGTCGATCGTATTTATCAAGACGGGGATAAGTATTACGGCATCATATGTAAAATACCACCAACTGATACGAATGCATTAGAAAAGCAACTTCTACAAATATTCGATATCCCGTACATTGATTTTGAAGGTAAAAGGCACCAATTAATTACTGAAGTTGCTATCGTAGCAGGTTGCGGTGATCGTGTTAATGTTATGCAGGAAGCAGAACAAAAAGGTGTACAAGCTTATATATCTGGGGAGATTCACTGCCACATCGATAACGATTACGGTCGAACAAAGTATGAACAAATCAAGAATTATGCAGAAACATCAACGATGTCATTAATGGGGGTATCTCATTCCGTATCTGAATATCATGTTATGGAAACGCAACTTCAGAAATGGTTAAAAACAAATGTTAATGCAAATGTTTTTCTAATTAAACAGAGTAAATGGTGGGTGTAAAGGTTAACCCTATCAATAACTGTAAGATAAAGACTAATTAGTAAGAACGATATCGTATTACAGAAGGATAATAATATGTTTTTATAGAGGGGGAGAAATTTTAATGTTTACCCGTATAGCTCAGTTAATTGATTTTCTTTCGTTATTAGACAAATTTAAAACGATTGAACGTAAAACCTATGTATCGAACACGGTACGACGTGAAAATGATGCAGAACATACCTGGCACATGTGTATGTTTGCTCTTTTGTTACATAAGGAAATTGATTATGAAGTTAACTTAGAAAAAACTTTAAAATTGATTCTAATTCACGATTTAGTTGAGATCTATGCAGGTGATACATTCACCCATGATATTAAGGCACGTGTTGGGAAGAAGGTAAGAGAGGATGAAGCTGCTGAGATTCTGTTTGCACAGCTCCCAGAAGACTTCAGAAGCGAATTCAATGAGTTATGGGATGAGTTTGAATCAGGAGAGACACTCGAATCACAATTTGTTAAGACAATAGACAAGATGCAGGCTTTTGCCCAGAATGTCAATACAAAGGGAACGGTTTGGAAAGAAAATCAAATTGCACCTGAGAAGATATTAGCTTATAACGAAAGCTGGAGAAATCATAATGATTCCTTTTCGGAACTATTTAATCATCTATGGAGTTTCGCAAAAAAAGAAGGCTATCTTTATAATTCCGATGATAAATCAGCTAGTGAATTAACCTAACGGGTAACGATAGTTTATATAACCGCCTTCTCAACAGGCGGTATTTGTTTTGGACAAAATATACAACTAACATTACGGTAACCTTTTAATAAAGAAATGATTGTTATCTGGATTGTTGTAATTGGTTGTAAATGTATGTCCTGCATAAAATGTGCAAATATTTGGAAACATATCATGATGAAAATTGGTAGACTTGGGAGTGATTTATTGCTTTGAAAAAAATATTATTCCTTATTTGCATAATGTTTGTGATTTCTACACTGCAAAGTGAAAGTGTGATGTCCTATCCAATCGAACCTTACAAGTTAATCCAGACCATTGATTTTTCTTCGCCTGATCCAAATACTATGCATAAAGTGGAACTTTTCGATGCAGTCAACGATTTCCCGCGCGCAATTATTTTGAAAATTGATGGCAAAATAATCGATCGGAAAGGGTATGCGACAAGTAAAATCATGATTGGCGATGTGACAGCCGATAATCAGGATGAGATTTTCTTTTATCAATATGGAACAGGTAGCGCAGGGGAAATGGGGCTAAATGTTTACAGTGTAGTTAATGCTAATTGGAAGCAAATTTTTACTGACCCACGTATAACAACTTTACAGGATTACGAACGATTTAAGAGTGAATATTTAGAAGGAAAAAGCCTCCGGTTTTATGACAAAATAACTGGAATGACTGGCATTCTTGACATGACAGGATTTCTTTTTTCAGAAGAACAACTGCAAAAAATGAAATTTCAGTTGGATCCGATAGCTGAATATGTCATTCATAATGAAAACATCGGTTGTATAATCGAAACGGTACAATGGAATTTTGCTTTTTCCCATCCAATCTCGGTTTTTACCTTACATAATTTCTACCTTTATCAATTTGATAAAAAAGAATTTACACTATACGAATCAAAAATACTGGATGAAAAAGGCGCAATTTTGTCTGCGAAAAAGTATCTGTGAACTTAGCCTGTGAAAGTATGTAGTATATCGATTTTGTTAAGCTAAACATTCCTGTATAGCCTAAGAAATGGGCTTTGTCAAAAAAGGAGCGCCTCGGTATGATGGGTTTGTGCACGGGTTCGAAACCCAATACCATCAAGGAGGCGCTCTAACTATGAAGTTTAAACAAAACGATGGACAAAATCAACGTATTGAACGAATTTCCACCTCGCATCTTGTAGTAGGTATCGACATGGCGAAGGAAATTCATGTCGCGCAGGCTACTAACTTTCGGGGTATCGTTCTGGCCAAGCGACATCTATCATTTACGAACGACTTAGAAGGATTCGAAAGATTACAACGTTGGATGGATGAATTGCAACAGAAACACCGATTGAATACCCTAATCATCGGTATGGAGCCAACCGGACACTACTGGTTCAACCTGGCTAATTGGCTTGCCGACAAAGGCATAAACGTTGTCATGGTGAACCCAGCAACCACCAAACGAAATAAGGAGAACCGCGATAATTGTCCGTCCAAGAGTGATCCTAAGGATGCCCTTGTTATCGCAGACGTCGTCTGTCGAGGCTATTACTATGAATACACGAGACAGACTACCGTCTTTCAAAGGTTGCGGACGATGATGAGTGACCGGGAATTTTGGGTGACGAATAGTGTGCGGCTGCAGAACCGGATCATCCGTTGGTTAGATATTCGGTTCCCCGAGTATACCTCGGTGTTTAAAGACTGGACCTGCAAACGTTCCTTGGCTACTCTTAAAGATTTACCCTCACCGCTAGATCTTCAGTCACTGTCCGTATCCGAGGTAATTACAAGTTGGAGAAGGCATATGAAACGAGCTGGTGGTTCTACGGGTACTCAGAAAGCTGCGCAGCTTATTTCACAAGCTAAGCAGAGTGTAGGAGACAAGACAGCTCTTCATGAAGCCAAGCAAGATTTAAGGCGGTTATTAGAAGAGTTTGAGCGTATCGTTGAAATACTAGAAAAGATTGAAAAGGACACTCAAGCATTGCTAAAAGAAATTCCTATTGCCGATCAGCTTCGATCGATCAAAGGCCTAGGCACAATCTTCATAGCAGCCATTCTATCTTGTGCTGGCGACCTTAGGCAGTATGCACATGGACGTCAGTTATTGCGTAAAGCAGGTCTAAACTTGGCTGAAAGAATGTCAGGAAAACACAAGGGACAAATCAAACTTTCGAAACGGGGAGATGCTACGTTACGCAAATATTTGTATTTGGCGACAATCACACTCGTAGGAACGAATCCAGTCTTTCGACAGATGCACGAGAATAATGTTCAGATCAAGCAAATGAAGAAACAACAGTCCCTTTTTAAGCTGCTTGGAAAATTGGCTCGAATTCTGGTTGGCATTGTTCAAAGAGGAGAAGCATTTTTACCTGAAAAAGCTACCCCCAACTACGCTCCGGCAGCCTAAGACTTATTGTTGATAACGTAGATTGACTCATTCGCAGGATATTCACAAAGAAAGCACGGAGGACCGAGTTCGTTCTCCAAAAGGGCACAGACCCATCCGCTAAACGCTATCGGTCTCCACACCTTGGTCAGGTATAACGAAGGAATGTAAGGGCATAGACCCGTTGAGCCTTGGGAGGGTGAACCTCTAAGGAAATTGTGGAGTATGCGTGCAGTAGAGTATGAACTGGGGAAATATTCCACGTGTTCCTCTGTTCCCGTATGCCCAAAATATGAACCAACGGTTCTAACCAACTTAGTATCTGAACGATATTGATTTTAAAGGTGATGAAATCCTGCGAATGAGTGAGTATACGTGAGATAAACCCTTAAAACCGAGGGACGGAGAACGATAGCTTAATAACGGCATCCGGTGGGAGTCCTCTAGCCGTTAAGGCTTTTCATACAAGCGAAAATCAAATCGATTGCATGGAACATTATGTAAAGATTCCTCGTCAAATAAGCATATGAATGACAGGGGGTTCCGAAATGAAAGATAATTTTAGAAAAAGTAAACTTCTTGCGGCTGGCATACTGCTGGTACTGATTGTGACAGCTTGTGCCAAACATTCTGGAAATTCGATTTCATTGGAAAAACGACAAGTCGCAGCGGCCGGAGTTGATGTGCGTATCGTCAAAGCAAGCAACGAGTTCGGCATGCAGCTCCATCGGCAACTGGTTCAAACGGAGCAGAACAAGAAGAAAAACATATTCATTTCGCCAACCAGCATTTCTTTGGCGCTCGCCATGACTTACAACGGAAGTAAGGGGGAAACACAACTCTCAATGGCTAAGACTTTGGGCTGGCAGGCGTGTCCCTGGATGAAATGAATCGGGGCAACGAAAGGCTTATCTCCCTTTTGCAGCAGCCGGGCAGCGACGTTCAAGTGCGCATTGCCAACTCGATTTGGTCACGTAAAGGAAAACCGTTTCACAGTGATTTCACGAAAGCCAATCAAGCGTTTTACGACGCGAAAATAACTGAGCTCGATTTCAACAGTCCCAACGCTCCTGACACGATCAATGACTGGGTAAACAAGAATACCAATGGAAAAATTCCCAGGATGATCGAATCCATCGATCCCATGGAAGTTTTAATCCTGATGAATGCGGTCTATTTCAATGGCGGGTGGAAAAAGGAATTCCAACCTTCTGCAACGAAAGAAGAAAGCTTCAAACTGCAGGATGGTTCCACCAAGCAAGTGCAGATGATGACGCAGTCAGGCTCCTATGAATATTTGCAGGAAGAGGAATTTCAAGCCATTCGCTTACCTTACGGAGAGGGACAGATGGACATGCTGGTCATTCTTCCGGATGAATCTTCTTCACTGGATGCTCTCCATGACAAGCTTTGGGAGGATCCCAACCGCTGGCACGAATCGTTCCAGTCGAACCGGGGTGAAATCAAGCTTCCCCGTTTGAAGATCGAATACAGCGAAAAGTTGAAAGAACCGCTCAAGGCCATGGGCATGACGCTGCCCTTTGACGAAGTCCATGCAGATTTTTCCGGCATGGCCCCTGTTCCGCCCAACCTTTTCATCAGTGCGGTAACACACAAAACGTTCATCGAGGTCAATGAAAAAGGAACGGAGGCAGCTGCGGTCACTTCGGTACATATGGCAGGGGCTTCGGCACCAATCGATGAACCGTTCCAGGTGACGATAAACCGGCCGTTCTTCTTCGCAATTGAAGACCGCCAGACCGACGCATGGCTTTTTGTAGGTTCCGTGGTCGAACCATAAACGCCTGTACTTAAACTGCAACGTGTTACTCCACATCAACTGAGGAAAGAGTCTGTTTTTGCTTGGTAGATAAGGTGTTTATTAAACTAACGAAAAACGATAGTGGAGGAGCTTGCAGCGATGCAGCTCCTCTTTTTCATTGAAGGGCAGTTATCTTTAATGAAGTCTATCTTCCTCAATGTTCCTTAATATGGTAATGTGTTGCTATAACGGCAATATCTAAGAATAGAGGTTTCATATGGTGAAAAGTAAATTAGAGAGCCTTATTGACTCACAAGGTTATCCTGATGCTGAAGTAGCACCAATCGTTTCAGTTGAGGATTTTTTCACTGGTAATACAGATGAAAGTTCAATTGGATGCAACCTGATGAAACACCCAGGATTACAGCACTTTTATGAAGTTCTAACTATGATTCGGAATAAAGAAGAGGTTCAGGATGTATTTGTAGAAATTATGGAATTGGAAGAAGGAAGCGACTGGGCTTTCTCGGAGAGAATTTATATTCTAACCAGTGCAAGTCAGGGAGAAGTTGAGGAATGGGTCGGGTCCTTAAGTCCTTCCGATTTAGATACAGGTTATCAATACGGGGAACCAACAATTGCCCCATCGTTACTTCCTGGCTATCAAGTGTATTCGATTTGGTGGGATTAATCCTTACGGTTTAAGCTAACGGAGAACGTTACTTCAATAAGGACAGCGGCAGTCTAAGACTTTGTTTTTCAAGTCTTGGTCCGCCGCTGTTTCATTTTTATGGTCATTCTAATATCGTATTCTCTCTTAACCTACCGGTTAACTATGCTGAGTTTGCATTTCCTTAATGATTTCTAGAAACTGATTGACATCCTCGGAAGGATGTAAGGGATATAGCAAACCATAAGGTATTGTGAAGTCCAAAGGTCCAAGTCGCTAGGAATTGTCACTAAGGACGGATGAATGTCTGCCCATACATCCAATGTTAGTAAGACAACACCACTTTCCTCACATCGATTGAATACATCAATATCATAAAGGCGCGGAATATCTTTAATTCGGATTTTAGGGTGGTTCCTTATCAAAAAATCACGAATTTCATCAATTACAGCACTTCCTCCACCGTTTACTACAGCCAATTGCTCTCCATACAAATCTTTGACAGACATTGTTTTTTTAGAAGCCAGCCGATGGTTGCGAGATAAAGCAAAGCAAAAGCGATAACTTCCCAACTCAAGAACTCGGAAATATTCCTTCCAGTTCTCTGTAAGGGTTGGCCCTACAATGAAATCATAGTGTTTGCCAATAGTACGATAAGTGGTTGGGAGTGTATGTGAATCATCCTCAAAATGCACGATATTGATTTTGAACTGCGGAAATTGGTCGCTGACCTCATTCCACATATCCAACAAAACCTTGCAGGGATTAAGCATAGAGGTTCCCACGCGAATTACAAGCTGATTTGACTGTGCGGATTGACGCATGCGTAACAGAGCTTCTTGGAAATACTGCACCATAAATACCGCATCCTTGCTAAAGGATTTTCCAGCTTTGGTGAGTTCAATTCCATGGTTAGTACGGATCAAAAGAGGCATACCTACATGTTTTTCCAATAGATTCATTTGCTTCATCACAGCGGTTGGAGAAACAAATAATTTCTCAGCTGCCTTTGAGAAGCTACCGGACTGTACGACCTGAATAAAAGTGTTCAATTGTTCGTTCATTCAAAGAACCTCCCTGTTGCATAAACCAATGGTTGATACCATGCTAACTTATTTGAACTTCCGTATCAAGTTCTCCAACTGTAACATTAGAGATGAAAAGAGCAGAGCATTTTGAATCTTGCTTATTTCATTCATTGATTTAATTTTTCAGGACTGCTGGACCGCTTCTTCACAGAACCGGTTTGGCTAATCTCCTCCAAGAAAGGAACATTTATTATGGAAATTCGTGACAAGGTAGTTTTTATTA
Source organism: Paenibacillus sp. V4I9 (assembly GCF_030817295.1). Classification (NCBI taxonomy): domain Bacteria; kingdom Bacillati; phylum Bacillota; class Bacilli; order Caryophanales; family Paenibacillaceae; genus Paenibacillus; species Paenibacillus sp. V4I9. The sequence continues at coordinate 3,183,957 of NZ_JAUSZE010000001.1, read as the reverse complement.
CTGGAGCATCCGCTGGTATCGGCTTAGCCACAGTACGCAGCTTTGCCACTGCCGGTGCTAAATTAGCACTGGTAGCTCGATCTGCCGATGCACTAAATCATCTCGCCAAGGAATTGCAGAGCCAAGGTATTGACGCTGTCGCTATGCCGGCTGACGTGAGTGATCCTAAGCAAGTAGAACGAGTCATTGAGGACACGGTTCGCCGCTTTGGCCGCCTAGATGTGGTCATCAATAACGTAGGACAAGCTGTAGTTGGCAAGGTCGATGACCTAAATCCTGATGACTTCCGTAAGATCCTCGACCTTAATGTGCTAGGACCGTTAGCAGCTATGCAATCTGCGATCCCTGTCATGCGAGCGCAAGGGGGAGGGCTGATCATCAATATAAGTTCGGTGGTATCCAAGATGCATATTGCTGGATTGGGCGCCTATGCTGCAACCAAAGCTGCTTTGAACATGATTTCAGATACAGCTCGAGATGAATTAGCCTCAGATCAAATCCGTGTAATTACCGTCTATCCGCGCTCAACCGCAACGGATTTTGGTAAAAACGCTCTTGGTGCTCGTGAGCAACAGCGACAAGGATCTTCTTCTCCAACAGACACTCCTGAAAAGGTCGCAGAGAAAATCTTGGCTGCAGCTTTACATGAGCCAGACGAGCAATATATGGATTAATGAGCTTTTACTTTCATAAGGGATGCCCGGAACATTTTATTTGAAGCTCATAGTTGTCAAAGATATTAGTAACGATCATTACGCTATCGGTGAACTATAGTTTAATCATGATGACGGCAGCCGATCGGCTGCCGTTGTCTGTTGAAGTAATGGGCAGATTTACGCAACATTGTTGTCTTCGAAGAAAATTCAGATTCCCGCTTGACCCTTACGTAACGTAATGATTTATAGTTAACGTAAGAGCAGGACGAAACACGGGCCTACAGCCAAAAAATCGAACAACTAAATTCGAAATCGGAGGAGAAGCAAACATGAGAAAACTCGTATTGTTCATGCATGTGTCGCTGGACGGGTATGCGTCGGATTCGAACGGAGGACTAGATTGGATTCCGTACAACGAGGAATTAGAGAAATACGCCGAGGAGGTCGTAGCCGAAGTCGGCTCTCCCGTATACGGACGCACGACGTATCGGATGATGGAGAGCTACTGGCCCACGGTTCTGGACAATCCGAATTCGTCGAGGCACGGTATGGAGCATGCCAAATGGCTGCAGGATGTTAAGAAGATCGTCATTTCCGGCTCGATGGACATTGTGGAATGGAACAATACTATGCTGATCAAGGACAATATCGCAGAGGAAATCAAGGCGCTCAAGGAGCAGCCTGGCAAAAATCTCGTTATCTTCGGCAGTCCGGGGGCGGCGAAGACGTTGCTTGAGCTCGGCCTGATCGACGAATTCCTGCTGACGATTTGTCCGGTCATCTTGGGCGGTGGAAAATCGGCATTCCACGGCGACGGAGAGAAAATCAGGCTCAAGCTGCTGTCCAGCCGAACGCTCAAGTCGGGCATTATCGCGACCCGCTATGAGTTGGAGAAATAGCCGTGCCGTACAAGGTGTTCCACTAACGAAGAACGTTAGTTCAAGATCACCGTTAAGTAAATGTTACATAATTGAAATCCCAGTTAACGGGAAGTTCAATGCCGGGAATGAGCCCGGAACAGTTGGCAGAAGCGATGGCGGTCTCGAACCGAACCTTCAACTCCGCGAAAATTGTCATTTCGATGGTGCCCATTCTTATTTTGTATCCGTTTATCCAAAGATTCTTTGTTCAAGGGATTACTCTTGGTTCTGTAAAAGAATAGTATCCATGTCAAAAGGGCATCAATCGGCAGGAGAACCTGCTTGGTTGATGCCCCTTTTCAGGCGAATAACCGATTAACACTTTAACAAGAGTTGAACGCCGTAGGGGGCTATTTTGATTCGTTCTTGTAATTTGACACCGCTCATTGCATCTTGGTAGCAGCCTTTAAGCGGACATTCCACATGCTCATTGTTGTGATTAAGCAGCATAAGGTAAGCTTGACCGTTCTTCACTTTTTCGATAGCTTCGATACCATCGATGGGAGTAGTCAATGCTGTTGGAACTCCTTCTTCTTTCACGATTAGTTCCATTAAGGAGCCTAATGCTAATTGATCCAGGTCACAGCCAACATAGTAAACTCGTCCTTTTCCGTATGTGTTGACAGTTACTGCGGCTTCACCCGCATAATAATGGTTACCATAAGAGGCAATCGTTTTGGCACCAACGGTTTTCAAAACGTCGCACCATATAGAGGCAGTCCCTTGCCCGAAGGCTCCCTGAATACGAACCGTTCTGCCGAAGTTAACGGAGTCGAACTCTTCTAACTCAACGCCAGCCAGCTGCTTGAATAAACCGGGAACCGTCAATGTGGTCATCTGATTGTTCCATGTGCGGGTGCCTGAGCGGAAGGTAAGAATAAGAGCGCCGCCATTTTCGACATAAGCTTCGCATTTCGCTGCGATTTCTTCTGTTACGAGATTGAACGCAGGCATCATCACGAGCTTGTATTTGGAAAAGTCGCTCTCAACTCCAGTAACATCGAGATTTACGTGCTGTTTGACGACCGCCGTATAATAAGCGTCAAGCAAAGCATTGTAATTAAAATTTGCATTATGCGGCTGTCCGCGATGGCTCCAACAATTATCAAAGGATTTAATCAGAGCCACGGAGCTTATATTTTCAGAACCGACGATAAGATCGCTGAGGGCTGAGATTTCGGCGCCGATGGCTTTGATTTCTCTGTACCTTCTGCGGCCGATACCGTCATGGTCCAAAATGCCGTGCCAATACTGCTCGATGCCCACCGTGCAGGAACGCCAACGGAAGTAAATCATGGCCTCAGCTCCGTGCGCTACCGCTTGGTAAGTCCACAATCGAAGCTGTCCGGGTTCAGGCGTATCGCCCAGCATATGCCAGCCGCAGGGACCACTTTGCTGTTCCATCATCCAGAAGTTCTTGTTCTTGAGACCCCGCATTAAATCATGGGCCATCGATACTTGACTATAGGAGGATTTGCCCCACATATTGTTCGGATAGTTATCCCAGCAGACAACATCTAGATCGCGGGCAAGGTCAAAATAGTCTAACTCGCTGAAGTGACCCATCAGGTTATGTGTAATTGGCAGGTCGGTGCAAGCTCGAATCTCTTCAATCTGCAGACGCTGGTATGCTACCGTTGCATCCGAGAAGAAACGTTGGTAATCAAGCAGCAGGCCAGGATTATGATTATAAGGTGTAGACAATAACTGACGGGCGCCGGCATTTTGGCTGAAGCCATCGCTGGACGAATAGGTAGGAAGGATGATTTCGTCCCAATGTCTGTAAGTGTGGCTCCAGAATACCGTGCCCCACTCTGTATTCAGCTTATCAATCGTACCATATTTGTGCGCCAGCCATACTCGGAAGGCCTGCAGACAGCTCTTGCAATAGCATGCTCCGCCAAATTCATTATCTATTTGCCAGGCAACCACATGTGCGTGATCCTTGTAATGCTCGGCCATCCGTCTTGCGATAAGCACTGAATATTGTCTGTAAATTTTGTTATTAGGGCAATAATGTCTTCTTGTTCCAAAGCCTTTCGTAAGCCCATAGACATCTACCGGATACATGTCCGGATATTTATCCATCAGCCATTTAGGTGCGGCAGCCGTAGGTGTCCCGAGAATAATTTGTATGCCTTCCTTCGTTAGTACCTCAATAGCGCGATCAAGCCAAGTGAAATCGTAAAAGCCATCTTCAGGCTCCATCAGCGCCCAAGCGAACTCAGCCAGCCGGACGGTGTTCATTCCCGCCTCACGCATCATTTTTGCATCCAGAGGCCACCGATCCTCAGGCCAGTGTTCTGGATAATAATCTACGCCAAACCACATATATGGCACATCCTTTCAGACTACATATAGGACTATTTTGTTGATATAATAGTGCTTAATTCATATTTTATTCATAATCAACGTGGTGGTAAATCACATAATTTTGCGATGAATAGTATTATATTGCGATATTCAGGAGTTGTTGATATGAGAGTAAACCACTATTTGCCGCAGCCCCGGTTCAGCCGGTATATGTGTTATCCGGAGTCGTTCGGGCATTACAAGGAGGAGACGAATCACCGAGAGAAAAGAACGGCCGAGCAGGTGCCTTATTACAATTTGCATGTGGTCATGAGCGGTACAGGATATGTAGTGCAAGGAAACCAGAAAGTTAGGCTTCACGCAGGAACAGGTTTTCTATATGGAGAAGGAATGCCTCAAGAGTACTATTCGGATGAGGGAGAGCCATGGGATATTCGGTGGGTACATTTCTTTGGCGAGGGCTTACCCGGACTTTTTGATTGGAAGATGGGCGGAAAGGTATGGGTCTTTGCTTGGGTAGGGGTCACGCGATTGCCGGGTTTACTAGATCAATTGTTAGTTAACGGTGAATCGTTCATTCAAGAAAAGGAGACGCAGATCTCTGCCTTGCTTTATGAAATTCTCATGGAGTTGCTGCAAAATGGGGAAGATTTAAATGGTACCCCGGCCATCGGATTGAGGCAAACGATGCTGAAGACAGCTGATTGGATCAAAGCAGAATGCACGAATCAATTAACACTGGAACATATGGCGGCATTTTCAGGATACAGTTCATACTATTTTAGTCGACAATTTCATCAGATCATGGGGAAAACGCCGAGCGAATTTTTATTGGAAAGCCGGTTGTTAAAGGCGAAGGAGTTATTGTCATCTACCAATTGGAGCGTTAAGCATATTGCTGAGCGTTTGGGCTTTTCACAATGCTCTTATTTTATTCGAAGGTTTCGTCTTGCAGAGGGACATACACCGGAGCAATTCCGGGTTTTAAGAGGTGTGAATCAATCAGTTGGTTACAAAAAAGAAATATGATTTTAAAGATGTTCTTGCCACGGTTGTGGTGCAAAGTTCTAATAAACGAGAATGAATGGTTGAATCCTTGCAGCGAAAAGAAAGACTGTCGATGGTTTGTCGACAGTCAGAAAGGTTCTCGATCCTATAGACCTTTTCTAATTTTTGATTCGGATTGTGGTTGTTAATCAAACAAACTAATTAGAGTGATAGATATCCAACCACCGTTATATAGTCGTGTTCTCCATAACCCTTTATGATAGAGATATCAAGGGGGTAGTCATCATGTACGCAAAGATCTACAAACACCGTTGGCAATATCTCATGATTTTACCGGGCGTCGTACTGTTGTTTCTCTTCAGCTACATTCCTATGGCGGGGATACAGGTTGCGTTCCGAGACTTTCAGATCGGCACCTCGATCTGGAACAGCCCGTGGGTCGGGTTGGACAACTTTTCTTTTATCCAGGACCCGCAATTTTTGATCGTCGTCCGGAATACGTTATATATTTCGGTGCTTAAGTTCATCTTTGGTTTTCCGGCCCCCATCCTTCTGGCGCTGATGATTAACGAGGTAACCCACTCGGTATTTAAGCGCTTCGTGCAGTCGGTCAGCTACCTGCCCCACTTTTTTTCCTGGATTGTAGTCGCTTACATCCTGCAATCTTTTTTGGCGCTGGACAGCGGACTGGTGAACCAGTTCGTCGGTAAAGTAGGCGGTGAGCCCATATTCTTCTTAGGGTCCACTGAATGGTTCCGCCCCATTGTGGTAGCGAGCGGGCTGTGGAAGGAAACGGGGTGGAACACAATTCTCTATCTGGCGGCCATCACGACCATCGACCCGCAGCAGTATGAGGCGGCCAAGGTGGAGGGGGCCGGGAAGCTGGCCCAGATACGGCATATTACCTTCCCGGGTATACTGCCGACGATTTCCATCGTACTGATCCTGAGTATTCCGAGCTTGATCACCGTCGGGATGGACCAAATTTACCCGCTTATGAATTCGGCCAACCAGCAGGTTTCGGATGTGCTTGATACCTACATTCTCCGAAGCGGGTTGCAGCAAGGCTACTTCGGAATGGCGACCGCCATAGGCTTGCTCTCGTCGCTGATCAGTCTCTTGCTGGTCGTGTCGACAAACAAGATATCGAGACAAATTAACGGCGAGGGATTGTGGTGAGTTTACATGATGAAACAGACTGGAGTTGAAAGATCGGTACAGCTGCTAATCGTGGCTTTGCTGACTATGCTGTGCGTAACCGTATTGTACCCGTTCCTGTATATGCTGGCGATTTCACTCAATGAAGGAGCGGATGCCGCCAAGGGCGGTGTGTATCTGTGGCCGAGAAGCTTCACGCTCATTAACTATGAGATTGTGCTGGGCAACGAAGTGATCCGGCAGTCGTATCTCATTACGGTTGCAAGAACGGTTGTGGGGACGGTTGCCGGGTTGTTCATCACCCTCCTGGTAGCCTTCGGCCTGTCCTACCGGAGTCTTCCGCTGAGAGGCGTGATCTTAAGCTATATTCTAATCACTATGCTGTTTCAAGGCGGCTTGGTCCCATTCTACATCCAATTGAACAACCTGGGCCTCCTGAATACGTTTTGGGTCTATATCCTCCCGGGCTTGTTCTCAGTTTGGAATATGTTCGTCATGCTGAAATTCATCCAAGGCATACCAGAAGCGCTTGTGGAATCGGCGGAGCTGGACGGGGCAGGTCCTGTACGGATCCTGTTTCAGATCATCATCCCCCTGTCCAAGCCGATGCTGGCGGCGCTCGGGTTGTTTACGGCAGTTGGGCATTGGAATGACTGGTTCGCCGGCGCCTTCTTCGTCACCGACCAGAGGCTAATCCCGGTCCAAACCTTCCTGCAGCAGCTGCTGGCGGCGCAGGATCTGTCCTCCGTGTTGGGCTCGAACAACAATCAGGAAGCATTGGCAAGGAGCTCACAGTTGAAGAATATCACACTCATGTCGATTAAGATGACTGTCGTGATGGTCAGCGCTATACCGATTTTGTGTGTGTATCCGTTTCTTCAGAAGTACTTCGTCAAAGGGGTTCTTGTGGGCTCTTTGAAAGGCTGATTAAGGGTAAAAGGCATCATCCAATATTCCGAAATTAAGGAATGAATAGGGGGAGTTTTGCAATGGGTTTCACAAGATCAAGAATGCGTTGGGCGGCGTTGACGGCAGCGGCCGTACTGGCCGTAGTCACAGGGTGCTCGGACGGGGATAGGGCGTCAAACACTGCTAGTCCGGCCACCACAGGGAGTCATTCGGCAACCGGAAGTCTGGCCGCCGGCGGTTCCAAGTCATTCAGTTTATGGTTGGGCTGGTCGGCAACCATCAATAACGACAGCTTGGTCCAGAAGTATTGGCGGGAGAAAGAACCCGGAATCGATGTTAAACTGGAAGCAACCCAAGGCGATGCAATCACTGCTTTGAATCTGAAGATCAATACGGGCGGCTTCGATGATGCGGCCATCTTCAGCAGGAACGATACGGTCAAGAGCGCTATGAACCGTTCCAAACAAATCATCCCAGTGGAACAGTATTTCAATATGCCTGATAAGTATCCCGGGTTGGCTTCCATTCCGAAGCAATACCTGGAACGCATGAAGGATAAGGATGGCCATATCTGGTCCATTCCCACCTGGTTCGATCAGAATCCGAGCGATCCCTGGCCGGGTTGGGCCTCCATGACCTGGACCGTCCGTTCCGACATCTTGGAGAAGGCGGGCATGACAACCAAGGACTTGGCCACCCTAGAAGGCGTCGAAGCCTTCCTGAAGAAAGCCGCGGAGCAAAAGGATGCATCGGGCAAATCGATTCTTCCCCTTTCCTTCTTACTGGACATCAACGATAATTTAGGTTGGAGCGACGAAAATGCGATTCTGACCGCATTCGGGGTATCCACTTCTGGTAAAGGTGTGGAGAAGAAAGGAAATGAGTTCGCATTCGCCTACGATGATCCGAACTACAAAGCCGCATATAAGTGGATGAACAAGATGTACCAGGACAAGCTGATTGATCCAGAAGTCGTGACCAACAAAAAAGAGCAATACCAAGAGAAAAACAAATCCGGGCGGGTTGCGCTCAACACAGGGAGCTTTTGGAATATTCCCAGCTCCCTTTGGGAAACGTTGGACGGTCCTACGGAACCCGGTTGGTACTATGAAGTGATTCCGTTCCCCAAGGTGAACGGCGTGAAGAAGGTCGGTGTGAACCAAGTCGTAAATCCGAATCCGGGTTTTGAAGTCTATATAAGTAAGAATTCGAAGAATTTGGAAGCAATTCTGAAGTTCTTTGACTACACGCTCCAACCGAAGCCGGAGATGCAGCAGGTCGTCAATGAAGGTCCCGCAGGATTGTATTGGGATTGGGCCGACAAGCCGTTGGGTAAATGGAGATTTACCAACGAAGAATACAAGAAGAGCCGGAATTCGGGCGATCCGGCCCAGAAGTCCAAAGTTACACCGGAGCTATATATGACTTCGTCTTTCAATAACAAGTGGTATCCGTGGTGGAATACCGCCGATGTGGACAAGGTCGGAGGGACCAAAACCTCCAAGTTCACGGAAGCGGTTGGCAAAATGGGTGGTGTACGGGTTGCCCACTCCTACGATCTGGTACAGACAAAGCAGGGTGGCGTATGGGAGAAGTATTGGCCGGAGATGGAGAACATCCGCAAGGAATACCGGTCCAAATTCCTGTTGGCCAAGGATGATGCCCAGTTTGAGTCCGCTTGGGAAGCCTTCCGGAATGCGCTGGAGAAGCGTGGGCACTGGAGTGAGCTGAAGAAGGAATGGAACGAATCCTATCAGGAGGAAATTAAAGTCAACGGAGAATTTTAAGAGTTGAAGGAGCAGCCCTCTTCCAAGGGGGGCGGCTCCCTTTGTAGTTCATGGAAGGGGAAAGCTATGAAGATCAAACATCTTATTGAGAAATCGGTCATACGTTTGACCCGTTACATGAGCTTAAGAAGCAAAATCGTCCTATTCTACAGTCTGATTGTGTTCATTCCCACGGTTCTCTTGGCCGTCGGTGCCGGTTACCTGGCTCTGCACATTGTAAGGGCGAATTATATGCTGACCATCAAGGAAGCGGTCCGTCAAAGCGCACAAAGCATCGAATTCCGGAAGCAAAGCTACGATTTGCTCGCCATCCGTACAGCGACTGACGGTGAGTTGATCTCCCGCCTTTCTCGGGACTACGCGGATATGGAGGAGCAGCTGATGACGGTCCAATATGTGGACCGCTCTTTTCTGTTCACGAGCAAATATTTGCCTGGCATTGAGGATTTCCGCATTTACCATAGTAATGGGACTCTGGTTCAGGACGGCGGACTCTTGTGGAAACCGGAAAATCGGATGCTCTCCGGAATAACCGAGAAGGTCTGGTATGAAAACAACCTCCATTCTCCAGGGAATCTCAATTGGTCCAACGCCCTGGATGACAAGACCCGACTGGTTGTTTCCCACAAGATCATAAATACTTACGGGAACATTTATGGGGTTGTTTACCTGCTGCTGAACTACAACGTAGTATTCTCGGAATCTTTCGAGCACCCCTTTGAAGGGGCGGGGGAACTATTTATCGTGGACGAGAACGGCAATATCATCGCATCCACGGACCCCGGTGAGATCGGGGACCGGCTTGCCAGTACACCGCTCAAGGAGTATTGGGATAAACCTGGTGCCATGGGTTCCCCCAGCAACGGGAAACTCCTGATTACGCAGAAAATCAACTCCGAATGGACTGTTGCAGCCTTGGTGCACCTGAACCGGTTGGAGGAGCAATCCACTCGGATACTTTATACGGTAGGATGGGGAATCGCCTTTTTCCTACTCTTGTCGATCTTTCTGATCACGACGGTGATCAAAAACGTGATATGGCGGATTCGCAAATTAGGAGTCCGGATGAACGATGTCTCCAACGGGGATTTTGAGGTTACGGTGAAGAACCGGGACAACGACGAATTGGGGGAGATCGAGATCTTGTTTAACTCCATGTCCAACCGTTTGGGCCGGCTTGTTAAAGAGCATACGCAAGCCATAATCCAGGAGCGGGAGCAGTCGTTCAAAGCGCTTCAGGCGCAAATCAATCCCCATTTCATTTATAATTCGCTCAGTTTGATCCGTTGGCGTGCCATGGACATGCAGGATGAGCTGCAGGTCCGGACCATCGACGCCTTGACAACCTTTTATCGGATTGCGTTGAACAACCGGGTCAATGTGACCAAGATTCGTGACGAACTCGAGCATTTAAAGGCATATGTCGAAATCCAGAAGTTACGTTACCCGGATCTGGTACACGTGGAGTGGCAGGTGAAAACCGAGGTGCTCGATTTGTACACCATCAAGCTGCTCCTGCAGCCGATTGTGGAGAACAGCTATTTGCACGGAAACATAACGAAGAGAAAAGATGCCTTTATTCAAATCTCGATCCAACAGGTGGAAGACACGGTTCAATTCTTTATCTTTGATAACGGGAAGGGGATTCCCGCCGAGAAGCTGGAGGCCATCCGAGCCGGCACCCATACCGGTACAAGCAACGGGTTCGGCATGAACAACATCCGCGAAAGGCTGAACTTGTACTTCGGGCTGGAGGGGCATTTTTCCATTGACAGCATTGAGGGCGAGTGGACGTCCGTATCCATTCGAATTCCAGTTTGCGAAATACGTCCCGAACTTAAACGAGGTGATGAGTGATGATCCAGGCATTAATCGTCGATGACGAGCCGATGCATATCCAAGGGCTTGTTCGCCATATCGATTGGGAAAAATTGGGATACCATCAGCCTGTGACCGCCGAGTCGGGGGAGGAGGCGCTTGCGATTATGGCCGATACCCGGGTGGATGTTCTCATTACGGATGTGTCGATGCCCGGGATGACGGGGATTGAGTTGTTGGCCAAGTGCAAATCGGATTATCCGCATCTGCAGTCCATGCAAACCGTGATGATCAGCGGGTATGACGAATTTGAATTTGTCCAGGAGGCCATTCATCTCGGGGCCAAGGCCTATGTGCTGAAGCCCATCAAGACGCAGGAGCTAGAGGAGAAGCTAGCCGCGTTCCGCGATTCAATTGAGAAAAGGATTCGGATTGAACGGGAGACTACCGCCCTGAAAGAAAAGGTGACCGGCAGTCTCGACGTTCTGCAGGAACGGTTCGTCAACGACCTGATCGAGGGGCGGATTCTCAGTGTGGAGTTGCTGGAATCCTGGCGACGTCTACTTGAGCTGCCGGAAAGGAATTGGCAGACCAGTCTCTTTTTATTCGGATACGACAGGCTTACTCCTTCCAACGCGCACGATGCTAGGGAATGGGTTGTATTCAGCGAAGGGCTGATGAAAATCGTCAAGGTGGGTTTATCCGGATTCACAGGGACATACTTTGGTAAGACAGGGGTGGACGAAGCGGCGGTCATCTATCTGAATGCCTCCCCGCTAGACCGCGCCAAGCTGGAAAAGCAGCTAGCCTTTATACAAGACGTACTAAGGGAGCAGTATAACACAACGGTGACCGTTGGAATCAGCAGGGAATGCCTCGGCTGGGAAGAGATTCCGCTATTGTACAAGGAAGTCAAATACATGATGGCCAACGGCAGACTGGCCGGTCCAGGCCAACTCCTCTATTTCGACAGGGGGGAAATGACCGAATACCGCGACTTTCGGCTACGCGAAGAATACATCCCCGAGATCGTCAAGATGCTGGAGAAGGGAGACAGCAGCAATGCCGTTGTATATTTCGACCATGCCTTCGACATGCTGTTAACACAGGAGCCGGTGTCCTTCTCGTATGTGCAGGCATTCGGCATGGGACTCATCAGCGAATTGGCGCGTAAGATCAAGCGGACCAAGGATTCCGATGGGGAATCGAACATCCTGATATGGCAGAAACTGATCATTTGCACCAACGCGACAGAGATCAGGGGAGTAGTTCTGGAGTATCTGAACCAATATAGCGTGTTAAAGCAGAAGGAGCAAACCAGGCAGCAGCATAACCTCGTCCATAAGATTTCGCGCTATCTGGAAGAACATCTGCAGGATAACGTGACGGTGAAGCAATTAGCCGAACAGTTCCATCTGAACGCCAGTTATCTAAGTGTTCTGTTCAAGAAGGAAACGGGCCAGACCCTCTCGGAATTCGTGCAAGAGGCACGGATGGCCAAAGCGAAGGAACTGCTCGGGGATCCGAATATCAAGGTTTACGAGGTGGCGGAACGTGTCGGCTTTCAGACTGCGGCATATTTTACCTTCCTATTCAAGAAAATGGTAGGCACCACGCCACAGGAATTCAGAGATTATCACTACGAGGAGTGATCGCTTGTATATTACGTTAAGCTTGCTTGGTAGAGGTTTAGGCTAATTCAAAAACACATATGTAGGAAAAAAATCACTTTAAACGAATATACTTAAGAAGATTCTTAGGGAATGGTGTGGTTGAAAACATTTGTTTAAATTTTTTAGAGGAGAGGGTCAAGATGGTTAGTTTTAGCTTAGTGTGATTAATCGTTCTAATTCTAATAGTTATTGTAATCTTTTATGCAGGTGGTATTAATGGACTTTATCAATCCAAGTGCTCTTCAAGTTCAACTTTTAGGTGTTCATATAACATTGTTCGGAGTAATTGTTTTGTTAGCTTTTGAAGGTTCTTCTGGATATGGATTTACTATTGGGTTAATCGGGCTTTTTACAGGCATGTTCGGTTCATTTAGAGAAACCCAAAGGGCTCAAAAAGAGAAAGTTGATTGAGCTAACGGGAAACGATAGCACAATAACAACAGGCTGCCGGCTTATTCGGTAGCCTGTTGAAGTAACTGGCAGGATAATGGAAATAATTCGAAGAAATTAACTAGGATAAAAATCGGCTGCTTTTTCTCGATACGAATGAAAGGGGCGATTGTAATTGAAGGTACGGAGTGGAGTAAAAGGAATCGTTGTAAGTAAAAACAAACTGCTGACAATAAAAAAGTATGATCAAGTATTTGGTGCTGATTTTACGTTACCAGGTGGAGGTCAAGAGCATGGTGAAAACTTGATCGAATCACTTAAACGTGAATTTCTTGAGGAAGTTGGCTGCCGTATAGAAGTGAAACAGTTTGCTTTTGTAAGAGAATATATAGGCAGAAATCATCATGGAAACAGCATGGTAGATCCGAATACTCATGTTGTAGACCATATTTTTTTGTGTGACATATTGGATGAACAAAATGTAGGTCACGGTACAGCTCCAGATGAGGACCATCTTGATATTGAGTGGATTCCAATATCAAGTCTTGAGGAATATAGATTTTTTCCTAAAGCTTTAATCCCGTACATCAGGGAAATTGCAGAAGGTAATATTATCGAAAGCATTTATACAGGGGATATAAATTGAATTCAGTATTGAAGTAAGAGAAACGATACTTAAATACGAGGGGCTGCCAGTAGTTTTGGTAGCCTTCGTTACGCTAACGGGCAGTTATCTTCAAATTAGTTGTGCTAAAATATGTATATAATTAGAACGGAATCCGAGCAAATAACTCATTTTAATAAATGTAGATTGAGGTGGGATAGATTTGTAAGTCCACCCATGTATATAGGGGGATAATGTATATGAATCATTTTGATGTTATTGATAAAAGTCTTTTCTTAAGTTTAACTAGGACTAAGCATTCACGACTAGAAGACGTTAATTTTGAATCTTTTTCGGGCGATATCACGAAGAATGAATTATCTCCATTTGCAGAATTTTATATCGCACCATTTATATTTTTAACACCAAATATGTGTATTAATATTCCATTAACAGGTATAGATCTAAATAATGATACATTGAGACAGTTGTTATGTCATTTTCAAAATATTACTGTCCTAACTTCAAAGGGAATTCCCGTAGAAATAAGATTCACAAATCTTGAACCTAAATCTAAGGAAATGTTTACTTTACTAATGAGTCAAAAAAAGATAAATCCTTTCATTCTGGATTTATACCGATTCTATGGAGAACATGATGCTTCCGGTGATTATAAGTATGTAAAATTTAATAATAAGTCTGTAAATCTTACTTGCGAAGGCTTGATAAATTCAATTTACATTAAAGCATTTGACGATATTTGGCGTAATATAAAACAAATTTACTCTGACAAGAATTATGTACATCTTTATCCTAATTGGCAATTTTCCGACCAGTTAACAAACTCAATTTCATTCAATTATTTTTCAACTGCCTGTAAAGAAGTTTATTTATGTGTAGATAATATAACGTCTCGCGTTCTTGAACTAACCCTTTCAAATGATAAATGATGATAACTTAAGATATCTGAAGTCATGTGAAGCGGTTATCTCATAGATAATTTTCAGGTATGTACTTGATTCAGTAGTTGTCGAGTGACAAGAACATAGACCGATAATCACCCGAAGAAAATGCGGATTTTTTATTTTCTCGGATCCATGTCGGATGACAAGAGAATTATCTCATTTCCGATGGATTGTAGCAGAGGTGGCGTTAACGATTAAGCTAACGGAAACGTTACTTCAATATACTACAAAATGAGGCTGATACCGCGGAAACGAGTGGCAGCCTCATTAAGCTATCGGGCAGGATAGTTTAGAGGGAAGTGGAGAGCTAAAATGCAAATAGCCCGCCATTCACTGGCGGATTATTTGCATTACTTTTCTTTTTTTTATCTTCAGGAGCCGTAAGCTGTTGAACGTTACAATCAGCGTTGCTCCCATGTCAGCTAAAATCGCCAGCCATAGCGTCAGCCAGCCAGGCACAATGAGTACGAGCGCTAAAAGATTGATGCTTAGTGAAAAGGCGACGTTTTGCTTTCGGTTGAGAAATATTTTAATTGCAATGACGTTAGCGATACATTTTATGAAGAGTTACGACGGATGGAAAGCAAATTGCCTTTAATTATCGTAACAGTGACAGGAGGCGACGTTCATCGAGGTAATATAAACAGTTTCGTAGTCCATGATGAGTCTAAATGTCATCGCTGGATAGACATCTTTTTATGAAAAACCTCATCCAACAACATTATTTCTGCTTTTTGGCTGACGGCATGGTTCCCAAGCTTTACATCAATGATAAAGTCATTGCTCAGCATCTGGTGGTAACGAGAAATAATATCGGTGTCTGACAACTCTCCCATTGCCTTTGTTTCAGGTGGAATTACCAAAATTCCTGCTTGCTCTACCAGGTGGATGTTTTGTTTAATATCAGCAGCGATCTTACTTAGAGTGCTTACACTTCTTGCTATCTCTATATCCACTATTCCGTCAATAGTATAGAAGTGTTTATTTACGATAGCCAATGCAGTATGCGAAATATGGAATGCCTGAATGTCTTTTTGGATTTCATAATGTAAATCAACCGTTTCAAGTATTTTGGCAAGTTCTTTTACTCTTTCGGTTGTCAATCCATTTATTTCACCAAAAATGGTTCCTTGATGTTTTTCGGATCCAAATTGGGCGTATAGAACATCCTCTTTGATGTCTCCACCCGCACCCGGGAAGCCTGGGAGTAACCGGTCGCCCACGATTTCAAGCCAGCTTTCATATCCAATGGTATTGGTCAAGGTGACAATGGTTTTGCTCTGATTATTCTTGATCAAAGTCAGGGCAGATTCAGCCTGATCATATCGTACTGGAACAAAAATGTAATCATAAATGTCATCGTCCTCAAGCTTTTCTATAGTCTTGATCGATATTTGCTTTATCGTTCCATTATCGTTGTATCGCAGTCCATTCCTTTTCAGTTCATCCAGCCTCTTTCCACGTGCCAGCACTGTTACATCCAGTCCGTACTGTGCAAATCGGAGAGCGTATACACTGCCAATCACACCAGCGCCAAATATCAAGAGTCTATTTTGTTTTGTGTTCATTTTGTTCCATCCTTTCAACGAATTAGTCACGAATTGTTTAAACAACATCTGTTGTCTGATAATATTATATTGTCGCATTCTAATGAATTCAACTGACAGAATCAGTGGAAAGTTGCATAGACAACACATTGCGATAATTGATGTTTAAGAGGAGCTATGGTTATGGTAAAACTGCAAGATCCAAGGGTTTTGCGTACACGACAGTTAATAAGGGAAGCATTCAAAGAATTGTTGAGGAGTAAAGGATTCGATGCAATAGCCATAAAGGATATAGCACAGAAAGCAACCATTAACCGCGCTACCTTTTATGCCCATTATGAAGATAAATATGCTTTGCTGGAGGAGACCATAGAAAAGGCGTTTCACGGGATGATCCCTGAAGAAGTTGTAAATGCAAGGGAGTTTACAGGTGAAATATGCGACCAGTTGATCTTGCTGACACACCGCTATATTGTAGACTTTTATCGGATATGCAGAATGGATTCCAAATCTATTGCTAAGCTTGTTGATGAAAAAATAAAGAAAATGTTGCAGCAAACAATAGAAAGCATATTTTTGAAAGGAGATAACCACCAAATGGTAGTCCTCCATCATTCAAAGATCATTTCGGCCATGACAGGCTCAGCGATCTACGGTGCTGCCCATTGTTGGTTTATGAGTGGGGAAAATGATCGAACAGATTTACTTGTAGACATTGTTCGTCCCTATGTAATGAATGGTCTGGGTTTGTATCGCAAATGAAGAACGGCAAGTGATATATCTGGAGTCAGTTCAAAAAAAGGGGGGCAAACCTAAAATTGGACACCGCCCCAAAAGGTAGCTTCACTTGCCGAAAACGTCTTTGTTGCCGTCCAGATGCCGATGACCAGGCTCTACTTCGTTGAGGGACAATCTACAATCATTATTTAGGGTGAGATGCCAGCAGTACGAGAATATGTTCTAGTCTTTGGAGATACATAACACATCAACAAGCGTTACTTTCTAAGTGAGGGTAAGATCCAAATCATTCCTTTAGATGAGCGAATTAGGATTCAGAAGTTGTATATCGAATGGTTGGCTGATAAAGGGATGCGTCATGACATTATAGTGGGTAAGTAATATGGGATTGAACTAACGGAGAACGTTTGTAAAAAAGATCATCGGCTTAGTACAGTCAATGATCCTTTTTTCTGCTGAAGTCACGTGAAGTAAAACCTTTCCAACCAATAGAAATTAGGAAGAAGCAACAAAATCAATAAATTGCTCGTTAATGTATTACGAGGTGAAATTAAATGAGAAAAATGAGTAGTTCCATCATAATGATTGTATTAGTGGTCTCCATGATTTTGTCGGGCTGTTCAAACAGTAATTCAGTTAAATCTGATTTAGTAGGATCCGTCAAGGTAGAAAATCTAGATTCGGATTCAAAAGTAACTTATACTTTCAAAAATCAAAGCGAAAAAAGAGTGACAGTTGTTGGAGGAGCAGGATATAAGTTGCTAAGAGACAACAAAATAGTGGAAGAAGGCGGGGTTCCAGTAAAAGACTACATTGATTTGGAGCCTGGTGAAGAGTATACAGATAAAAAGACATTTTCGAACTTACAACCAGGATCATACAGTATACATGTGGAATGGAACAAAACGATAGTTTCGGATAACTTTGTTCGGAACTAACAATATTATATCTTCCTTGTTAAGCTAACGAGGAACGATAGTTCAATTGTGTATCGAATTAACTCTTCTTTACTCGGCTATTAGCATAAACATGGAACTAGACGTTAAAAAAGCTGGTACATTTCATGTGCAGATTTGCATGCATGAACATGTACCAGCTCTTTAAAATTTATTCATCCATTTTGCTTGTTAGTTGACATCTTGGATTGCTTTAGCAGCTAAATCCGCGAGCAGTTGTTGTCCTTCCAAATTAGGATGAACGTCTTCAGGAAGAATAAGGAGATTTTGTTTCCCGATAAACGCTGTGAATGCATCAGCGATTTTAATACTTGAATCTGCCTTAAAAGAACTGATTGCTACGTTTGCTCCATATAGCAAAGCACCGGCTTGTGCATCCTTTCCGTAAAAAGGATTATAAATCGTATATAATATAATCGGAGCATCTGTCAAAGTGCGAATTTCATAAACAATTTGCTGTAGATTTGTAACAAGATTTATCGTGATATTTTGCATTAAAGATACATCATCGAGTGTAGGTTGATAATTCGGAATCGTCATTAGCTTGGTTATAATCGGACTTGCACCCTTTAAAAAGTCGGCACTTCCGATATTAAGTGTGATCACATCTGCATGACGAACGGCTTGACGATACTTTTCAGTTTTAAGAAGAGTTAGGAGGTCAGATGACGTATCTCCAGGAACTCCAAGATTTCGCACACGGTACTTTTCGCCTTCCACTGCAAACTCCGGAAATGCTTCTTTCGACGGGTGATTGTTTTTTGTGTCTAAGTTATACCCAAAAGTGATGGAATCTCCGAGAGCAACAAGAGATTTTTGTTCTTGTGCAAACGCTGTCGGTACCATGATCGCAAAACATAATGCAAAAGATAAAGCCAATTTTACTGTAGATTTAAACATAGTTTCCTCCTTGGTGGTTTGTGTGATACATAACGTATCAATAATAAACTAACAGTCCCGAAATGTCTGTCATAATTCGCCGTTTTGGCAATAAAACCAAATACATGCATTGATGCCTTTTAATTGTGCAGTCATCTGCGCTACGGGCAGGATAACTAATTCAGTGGATAAAATGTCTAAAATCAAAATAACTCTTTTAGTACAACTTCAGAACATTTACATTTGATGTTGATGGTAATGAGTTCATAATTCTATAAGTAAAAAAAGAGGTGATGATATGAAAAGCCCAACAGATCAATTGTTCATCAATCATGTGGCAGAACAACTCGGTACCGTACCGGGAGTTCAAAGTGTAGCTTTAGGCGGATCACGAGCTACCGGTGAGAATCGTCCTGATAGCGACTTCGATTTCGCAATTGAATTTTGCACTTTTGCAATGGTTTATGCCTATGATAGTATAGTGAAAGCAGGCTAGTGCACTCAATAATAGTCATACTTCAGCTACAGATAATATGAGCGGCAGCGTTTCTGATAGAATAGATATTGTATCGAATTAATAAACAGGGGTATAGATGTTGAAAAAGAAAAAGATGCTTATTATTTTGAGTTTTTGTACCACCCTTTTATTTTTGAGTATATCGACTCAAACAAAAACGTTAGCAAATATAGGTTTATATGACAAGATGAAAACTGCAATTACTGGGCGTGGTATTTCTAAAGATCCCGATGGTAAAGATATATCAATTACTTCTGTTGATTATAAAAAAACAACTAAAGATGTAAAGATTAAAAAGGAAAACGAGATTCCTGGATACGTATCTGATATAGAGTTAGCCGAAAAGGGCGGAATGTATACCCGAAAAAGTTTAATGACATATCATGATTTTATTGATCTAGGGATTGCAGATGACCTTAGACACGATATTGAACCAGAGAGAATGGTATGGGTATTTACATCTAAGTTTAGGAATGATCATAACTTAGGAGAAAGTGTGGTACCAACAAGAGAAGTAACAACAGTTATTGATGGGGAAACCGGAGATGTCTTATCCGTATACAATTCTTCTAACATAAACCAGGTAAAAAGAATGCCTTCTCCTGATAGTAACTCCATATTTTATAATAAGCAGTAGTTATTGAATCCAACTAATAAATCGAAACCCTTGAAGTGTGCTTTAAGGGTTTTTCAAATACACATAATTTGTGTCTAATGGTCGGCAATCTCAGGAATCAGGCCGAAGAGATAGGTGGTACTATATGTCCCAATACGTCTCTAATGCGTGTTTTAAAGAGATGAGTTGGATCAGCTACGAACGGGTAGAAGCCCAGGGAGATAGAATACGTGTAATCTTCTGATGTCGTATGAGCGTTCAGCTAACGGCAGAACGCTAGCTCCATAGCAGGCTGCCGATTATAAACTCGGTGGCCTGCTGTGCTAACGGGTAGGATAGCGCGATTACTTGGTTCAGTTATTTTTTGATCTGGCTTGACCTTAACATCATGTGATGGATTAGAATATCGGTTATTAGACATGGAAGGGGAGGGTTTTATTCATATTAGTGAATTGTCCCGCAAGACAGGAGTAAGTCTTCGTTCTTTGCGCTATTATGAAGAAAAAGGACTATTGAAACCTGCTCGGCTGGAAAATGGTTATCGTGAATATGATGAATCCCATATTGAACAAGTAAGAATTATTAAACTGTATTTTAGTCTTGGTCTCACTACTAAAGAAATAACCGATTTTTTTCACTGTACGATTAGTCACGAAATTCAACGTCAATGCTTGCCGATTGCCGTAGAAGTCGGCGAAAGGAAGCTTGAAGAAATCAAAAAACAAATAGAGACCTTAAGAAAAGCCGAATCTCACTTGGAGGAGAATCTATCAAGTTGGAGAGAAATCTTACAAAAAGGAGAGGGCCAAAATGAATAGTCTAATGGATCAAGGAAATCCCCGAATTGCATTAGTCACAGGAGCTAACCGCGGTATAGGAAGGGAAATCGCATATCAACTGGCTTTGAAAGGGTTAAAAGTATTGATTGGCAGCCGAGACGAAGATAAAGGGCGTCACACCGTAGAAGAGATGCGTCATGAAGGACTGGCAGTTGAGTTACAAGTCGTTGATGTGAATGACACAGAAAGTGTCAGAAAGATGGCAGAGTCAATTAAACAACTATATGGTCGTCTAGACATATTGGTAAATAACGCCGGGGTACTACTCGATCACGGGGTTTCTGTGTTGGATGCAGATGAGACAGTGATAAAAGTGACATTTGAAACTAATTATTTTGGTGCATTACGAATGATTCAAGCCACTGTTCCCTTGATGAAAGAACATAGATATGGACGCATCGTCAATCTCTCATCAGGATTGGGGGCTTTTGAGGTACTACAGGGATTATTAGGCCTTAAAGGATCATCATCTGCGTATCGTATCTCAAAGACCATGCTCAATGCCTTGACGTGTTTAGTTGCGCAAGATGTGGCTGAAATGGGTATCAAAGTTAATGCTGCCTGTCCTGGTAGAGTACAAACGGATATGGGAAGATCAACTACTTCGAATTCAGTCGCGGAAGGAGTACCTGCTCCAGTGACGGTTGCTGAAGGAGCAGACACGGCTGTCTGGCTGGCAACTCTGGATGAAGATGGTCCCAATGGCGGATTCTTTCGAGAACGTAAACCCGCCAATTGGTAGAAGTGTATGATTAAATTAAAGCAGTCTATATTTCTAACTATAAAAGGTTACCAAACAGCAGTTTCTTTGTTACGCTAACGAGGAACAATAGTTGAATGGGCTTGCCGCGAGGCAGCAACTTTTTCATTGAAGTAACGGGAGATTATACGCAATAGATGATTGTTCATTTACGATACGGTTCACCGTAGTGTAACTAAAACAAAGTTCTGTTTGACCATAAGATTTACATTTGTATATAAAGACAAAGCCACTCCTGACAACGGAGTGGTTTCTTTAATAGAACTTCTCTTTTATTTAGTAATTTAATTAATGAACCTATTTTGAATCCTCACGAGTGCTAAAACGGACAATTCCTGCAAGTAAAGGAAGCATACTTGAAGCCCATAAAACCCCACCTACTCCTAACCATAAGGAATTGCTTTCGGATGCCATACTGGAATGAAGTGGTTTTGTACCAATAGCATTAAGACAGCATGTTACAGCTATCGAAAAAATAATCATATGAGCAATTATCCATCCAAAAGCACTTCGATATATTGACTTCCTTTGTTTTATCCAAAGCAAAATAACAAACAAGAATGAAAGTCCCATAACTATTACAAAACCACCTACTAACATACCCATTGTTTCTTGTTCCATTGGTAGCAATTTTTACACTTCCTTTCATGAAATCCAATCATCTTGCATTTGTAACCTTTATATCTGCATGAACTCATAATATTTACACTTTTCAACCATTAGTTATCTTATAACTTGAATCTAAAGCCAATTATTATTAAAATACCAGATAACATGTAAAGCAATGGTAATAATCCAGATAATCTCATTTCAAGTTCAAGTGATTGACCCATTTCCAAAAAACCTATTAATGGAATTGAAACAATAAAAGCAATCATCAGAAAGACTGCCCTTCTGATGCATGAACCAATAATTGCACAAAGGATAGAAGGTATAAAAAAGGTTGCCATCATATCTGTTTCTGGCTCTGATAATATAATCACATCGTTAGTGCTAATAGTGACGAGAATATTCCAAGCATTGACCCTATTTTGGTAAACATATTCAAGTTCAATATCCCACCTTTGTTTGCATAAAAATCATTCTTTCATCTGTCTATTCATCCCTGAATCCCCTGAAAGCTGTAACATCACTACTTGCTTATTACTCTCATCAACAACTAAGGTTATACATGGAACAAAGGTGGCAAAGAACCTTAACGTCTTCGATTCTTTCAAATCATCTACAAGTATCCAACCTGTTGGGATAAAGCCAAACTCCTCACCCAAGTCAAAATATCCCTTTGTGAAAAAATCCTGAATGTCATTTGTATTGTCAATATCATACTTATTTAACGCATTGAGTCTAACGGAGTAACGAGTAAGTTCTCTTTTTTTACCATCTGTCCATATACACATGTCATTAGTTCTAATTAAGTCATGTATAACCTGAATAATTCCAATGTTCGTGCTGTTAAACATTTTTTTTGAATCTTTCTTTAGATATTGCATATTAACAACATCAATTTCATCTTCAACATACACAATTTTTACATCTTCAAAATGAGGTGCAATGTCATTCATTATCAGACTACGAGCAGTTTCATCTTTCGCAGAATAGATATTCATCATATTGTCTGCTAAAAGCACACTACCAGCAGAAAGCAATCGTGCTAATTCAGTCATAGTTGCAGGTGATTCAAAGGAAACCTTTTTTAAATTAAATCGCCTATGATGTATTTGCTTCAAATCTTTATTTGTTGGTTTAAACTCCTCAATCCAATCAAACATATATATCATCCCTACCTATGTATTGTCATTCCGCATTACACCATATCTTCAAATTTCACTCTTAGTCGAGCGGTGGATGTGCTATACCCTTTTCACCATTCAAACAACTTCATTTTGGTGTAACCCCCCCTACATAACAACATCAGAACTCCTAGACAGCCTTCTAAGGCATGTTTGAATCCCACGTAAAGACTTTCACACACTCCTATCAGAGCCGCGAAGTTGTAGGCTAATTTGCGGTGACCGTAGCATAAATGGAAGTCAGGTCGTTAATCTAACGGGAAACGATAGTGGAGGAGCTTGCTTTAGGCAGCTCCTCTTTTAGTTGATTGAAGTAAAGGGCAGGATTGTGCAACAGTTGTCTCCCATTTTCGTCTATATATTTACTTGGAAATAATTTGGTGGGGTGTTTAAAATGAAACAACTATGCTCATTGTTATTTGTATTACTATTTATAATTACTGCTTGTAGTACGGAAACAGATTTGGCGGCAAGCTCTGATATCGAGAATCAGAAAAAGGGAGCTGTTGAGCAAGAGAACAAAATGCCAAAAGTAATGCCCACCGATTTCGATTTCGCGGTTCGTTTCGGATATGGTGAGATTACTAAAAATGAAATTAATACCTATCAAGATACGGTTACAAAAGATTTGATAATGAACGGGGATATAACGGCAAAAATCACTTTTACCATAGAAGAGATGCGCAGCATTTATGAGAATATGAGAGAGATAAATATCATGGGAACGAAAGAGTTGGTACCAACTAACAAGAATTGTTCTAGCATCCCCTATAATGAAGACAGTTGGAAAATTAGTGTAGATGGAGAAACAAAAACATTTACTTGGTCAGATAAAAATTGTGACGTAACGAGCGATGCAAAGCAACTACTAGGATTACGAACATTCATCCAACATATAGTTGCGGGTAAGGATTCTTATAAAGAATTACCCAAAGCTGAGGGTGGTTATGAATAAAAAAATAGAAATCCAATTGGAAAATGCTATTTAACGGAGAACGTTACGTCAATAAACTACAAAATGAGGCTGCCTCCGCGAAAACGAGCGGCAGCATTAAGCTATCAGGCAGATTAGCTATGAAGAAGGTTATTTCGTTCTTTTATCGAATACAGTCAATTAAAGAAGATTAGATTTGCTAAGGAGCTTCTAGGATTTACTGAGAAAAAGGTGGTGGATTATAGTAATGGAACCTATTCAAATTCCAATATGGACTTTAGTTATGCCGATTTTATCTGTTGTCTTTTTGTTGTTGTTAATCGTTTCAATCATAATTCTTGTGGTTAACTCCCAAAAGAGTACTCGAAGTCTTCAAAACATTGAAGCGTTACTTAAGGAACTCAAAAAAGATAAAGACAACCATCATACTTAATGGGAACACGATCACCACTTTTTGGGTGGTTTTTTCATTTTTCTATTAGACCAATACTCTATATAGCTCTAGAATGACTATTCAGCTAACGGATACGATAGCACTACGTTTGAGGTGAGGATATGCTCGAGGAGATACTGTCAGTTATAGCTGGTGTTACGATCTTTGAAGAAACTGCCGCTGTATTTGAAAAGGTGAAAATATATGCCGTCCCAGGTGCTGAACAGACCATGGATCGCCTTGAGGAGCATCTGGTAAGTATATCTTGATGCACGGGCACGTTAGTTCAATTCTAAACCCAGCGGCAGTATTCCACAGTCCAGTAATGCCGCTGGTTTTATCATTATTTTCCCAGTTCCAGCAGGCATTACTGAAATGTGAGTGAGCCGTCCCATTTGACAAACAAGAGTTTTTAAGATATTTTATATGCTATAGCATGTATTGATCTTATAGAGAGGAGAGCATATATTATGGAGCTAAATAATCTCACTGGTTTTCTTGTTCATCGAACAGATGTAAAAATGACTAATTTTTTCACGAAAATACTTAAACAATATGAAGTAACTCCTGAACAATGGGGGATTATCAATATACTTGACGCGGAAAGAGCAACGAGCCAGAAAGAGCTTGCTGAAGCCATTGATAGAGATCAAACCACTGTTGTGAGGATGATTTATTCACTTGAAAAAAAAGAAATAGTAAGAAGAATACAGAATGATTTTGATAAACGATCCCACAACTTGTTCCTTAGCGACAAAGGAATGAGTCTCAAAACAAAACTTTTGCCAATTGTAACGGCTGCTCACGATCATGTTACCAAAAATTTGAGTAAAGATGAACTTCAACAGTTACATGAGCTACTTAGCAAACTGTATTCAAGCGTAAAAGATGAGTAGTGCCTAGGCATCTTGAAGTGCGTGTTGCAATTCGAGATGCAGACACAACGAATTGAAGAGACCCAACTCAAATATCCATGTACTCGTATGAGTCCACCATTTATATGCTATAGCATATAAAATGCGAAAAATTAAAACTAGAAAGAGCGTGATTACGGTATGTTAGTTATTATTTTCCAAGTTATATTGGGCATTTTCTTCATGATAACAGGAACGAGAATAATCTCAGGTAAAATGGCAAATGAATTTAGTCGATTTGGTCTTCCGTCCATATTTAATTTCTTAACAGGGTTTATTGAAATAATATGCTCCATTGGAATGATAGTAGGGATATGGTATCCTATCGTAGCTTTGTTATCTGGATTACTTCTAGGAGCGACAATGCTGGTTGCAGTCTTTACTCTGCTTGTGATCGCACGTGATCCATTTAAAAAAGCGATCCCAGCAATAATACTGTGTCTGCTGTCTTTTACGATTGCCCTTTATCATTTAGATCTCTGAAATTGAAACGGGAGCTTGTACGGGAAACTATTGCTCAAACAGAACGAGACGAGGCTGCCGGTACAAACGGCAGCCTCCATTACCTAGCCATTATTCTTGGGTAATTTGATGATACCAGCTTTGCAGTTCTTGTCCGATGTAATGTGGGTTTTCCTCCACTAAATAATACCGTTGCAGTGGGTCACTTTTTTGTTCATTGAAGTAACGATAGTTGTATTTGGACACCGCGGCAGCAGGGCCAGAACGATCAGCTGCTTTTCGTTGAACTATTGGGCAGATTAGTTAAATACGCATTTGTGGTAAAATGTATCTGGAAGGTTGAAGAAGGGGGATCGAGGATGATTGATCGAAGACGAAAAAACGTTACGTCATGAGGTTGAACAGGAATTACTAAATGTGACTGATACTTCAATATTGATTAATTTAAGTGCTGCTCTAACGAGCCTTTATCCTCATTTGGTCCCCATCCATGCATTCGCTTACGACGCTTGGGATGATATTGTAATCCCATTGTATTATGAAATGGTCTACCAATCCTTTTCCTATAAGTACGGAATAATTATTACTTCAAGTGAAGTGCACCCATATATGTATACTCTTCCTTGCTATCGTGGGTTGCACCACATTGAATGCACATTGAAAAAGTCTTTCATTGAAGCATTCATTAACTTCGAATGGGTTCATGTAGAGAAACAAGATCTTGAGAATTACTTAATTATTTTTAAGTCGTTCGGTGATGGTTCCAATTTTTTGACTGGCGGTATAACCAAAGAACAAGCTTCCGAAGTCCATTTCAATTTTGTTGAGGTCGAAATCGTAAGTTCCAAGACTAGAAGTTCAATAGATGGCAACAAATATAAAACCATGTTTATACGTAAGGAAGATTTACATTTCGAATTTGTAGCAGAAGAGAAGATTTAATGGAATTGTTGAACTAACGGAGAAAGATAGCTACAGTCGGCTATGACGATCGGCTGCAGCTTCTGTGCTAACAGGAGGATTATGATTAACACAAGGAGAAGACAATTCAATAACCAGGGAGCAGATCGCCGCGGCCGGCAGCTACTCCTTTTTTCGTTGAAGTAACGGGCAGGCTAACCGCTTTGACTTGAAATCATAACCTTATATAAAGAAAGAGCCGTATTTGTTGTCAAATACAGCTCTTTTTGGTTTTCAACCCCTGATCATTCCATGGATGGCCCGAGAGACCCGTTCTCCAAGCTCGGCAGACGCCTTGTACAGGTAGCCGAGCACGATGTTTTGCGTTTCGCGCGAGACTTGGACAAGATCGCCGGTTAGGTTCGCAACCAAATGCTCTTGCTGCAGTGGCGCAAGCGATCGGTAGAACTCACCCGCCTGCATGAAGTCATCCTGCTTCGGGATGTCCGTACGCTCGAGGCGGCCTTCCACGAATCTTCCGTTGCCGCTGGTCACTTGGGAGTCCGGCGACCAGTGCTGCTGATGATTGATCGGAATGCTGCGGAAATCCGGACCAAGCCGTCGCCGCTGCGAATCCCAGTAAATGTTAGAGCGCCCTTGCAGCAGTTTATCGTCCGACAGCTCTGCACCATTCAGCAGGTTCGCAGGGGAGAAGGCCAGCTTCTCGACCTGTTCGCTATAGTTATCCGGATTGCGGTTCAAGACCAGTCTACCGACCGGATGCAGCGGATACTGCCGCTCATCCCATATTTTCGTATCGTCCAGCGGGTCGAAGGGGAGGGTGGCCTCGTCTTGAGGGTTCATCAGCTGCACGTAAAGGCCGTATTCCACCCCTTTGCCCGCCTGCAGGGTATCGAACAAATCCTTAGCGGCATAATCGGGATTCTCGCCTGACAGTCGGGAGGCTTCTCGCTGATCGATGTACTGAATGCCGGCAAGAGGCATCCAGTGATATTTGACGTAGGTGCGCATGCCTTGCGCGTTTTTCCAGACGTAGGTATTGACGCTGTGGCCCGGGATGTGGCGAAGGCTTTTAATCGTGCCGACGTCAGAGTACAGCCAAAGCACGAAGTTGGTGGCTTCCGGCGCCCGGGCGACGAAGTTCCAGAACCGCTCCGGCTCGGTTAGGTTATTGACGGGTGAAGGCAAGAGGGAGCGGATAAACTCCGGAAAGCGGATGGCGTCCCGGACGGCGAATACCGGGATGTGGTTGCAGACCAGATCGAATACGCCCTGGTCCGTGTAGAACTTGGTGGCGAAGCCGCGCACGTTGCGGGACGTATCCGGCGTACCCCGATTGCTGACAGCAAGCGAAAATCTGACGGTGACGGGGACCTGCAGGCCCGGATTTTGCAGGAAGCACAGCTGCGTGTAGGCCGTCATCGCGTTAACGGTCTGGAAGTAGCCGAAGGCGCCGCAGCCCTTGACATGTACGGGTCTCTCCAGCGGTTTCTCATGGATAAACGTCTCCAGTGTTTCGTGGAGTATGCTATCCTGCTCCAGCACGAGGCCTCGACTTCCAACCGTCTGCGAGTGTTCAACATCCGGAAGCTCCCCCGGCCAGAGGCGATTTCCTGTGTTCTCGTTCATCTCTCTACCTCCCAAGCCGCACTATAAATTGTATGGACATATTAAGGTATGAGGCGCTTGGCTATGAATATGACAGTGATCAAAGCATGAAAAAGGCACCCCGTGTGGGGTAACTTACGTTATTCCGCCAGAACATGAAAACGTCCAGTTGAATGTAATTTCCTAAATTGACGGCAAGTCTTTTTTTAAAATGGTTAAAGGAAGGAAATGGAAAATTTACTATTATTATAAGGGGGGGGCATTATGATTGAAACAGTCCATTTCAAAGAACAATGCGATTTCGAACCCAAGCTTGTCTAAAACGACATCGCCAACGGCTAGCAGTGTTGGAATGATGAATACGAGTGCCATTATGCAATTGCAGCAAACAATTGGAAATCAGGCCGACATGAGTATGTTACAACCGAAGAAACCCGCAAAACGGAGAAGGGAATTAAGACCAATACGAAACGTTTCAAGATAGTGGCAAGGAAATAATGGGGTGGTGGGGTGTTAACGGAAACTATAGCTTAATAACAAAATGTAAAGACAGCCGGTACAAATCGGTTGCCTTTTCCCCACTAAACGGCAGGTTAGTTCCAATATGTGTTAAAATAAAGTGGTTAATACATTGACTTTGTTAAACTGGAGTAGCATTAGCCTGAACAATCGAAAACCTAACTGATTACCACGGTGGTGAAATAATGAACCTAGAATTAGACAAGCAATTTGCAAGAAAAGTAGCTATTATGCTTAAATCTCGACTGATCTGGTATAAGCATTACTTTTTGTTTTGTGATGAAGTTATTGAGGGCATGGCCAAGCCTCCATATTGGATCATCGAACTTGCAGATAAAAAGTATATCGAGGATGCTATAAAAATTGTAAATGCTTATGCCTTTTCTGAACCATTCGAGGCATTTCCTGACTCATTGTATGATTTTTATGTAGCTTGTCTGTTTATAAAGTGTGAAAGAAAACAAGTGTCATGGGCATCTTTTTTAAAAGAAGCTGGCGACTTTGCAGATGGATATCAAGCAGTAAAACATGATTGTGAATTCTTTTATTTTATGCTCAATGATTTTGAAGATAGTGAATACGCAATTGATTTAGAGCTAAAACAAAAAGAAGTTATTAAAAATAGTTTTAAGAATGAAATTCAAGATGTTCACAATTTTTATGCTCCTTTTACAACTTACTTTAGAAAATACGTGCAATTACAAAAAACTAATCATCCGTTAAACTAACTGGGAACGTTTATCGTAGCCACAGCGATAAACCTGCTTTTTCCTTTTAAGACCTTGAGAGAAAAGGATTGAGGACAATTGTTGTTTAACTAATGAGAAACTAAGTTGAGGGGCTTGCTTCGCGGCAGCTCCTCTTTTGCTTATAACGTAACGGGAAGGTTATTTGAAAAGTAAACCACCTTATTCCGCTAACGAGAAACGATAGTTCCATAACGAAAGGGCAACTCAAATAGGAAATATGCCGAATAAATGGTAATTTTGATAAATAGGAATATCAAGCATACCAAATAACATAATTTTGTAGAAACAAGGTGGAGAAAATTGTATTCAATTTATGATGTTGTCACAATAGGTTCATTATTCTTGATTATGTATGTTCTTATTGATTTAATTAGAAATAAAGCCAAGAATGTTATTAGAAGAGCAGTTTTATTTTATAGGTGACTGGTTAAGTATTTATCGAAATAATGGATTGGATTGGTCCTTTTGGAATTCCGTAAAGTTATCGTTATATAATTTAATTATGTTAATGCCGCTTGGAATTTATTTGCCGATGTTATTCAAACTTAAACGAATTTCGAAGTCTATACTCACTGTCTTTCTCGTAAGCCTTACCATTGAAATTTCCCAGCTTATACTCGGATATTTAGGCTTTGTAAGAAGTCGCGAGTTTGATGTTGACGACCTCATATTAAATACTTTAGGCGGTACTATTGGCTATTTATTTATTGCGTTTATAAGTAGATTTATCGAAGCCTTACAGAACAGACACAATGGAAAAGAAATGAACTCGTTAAACTAACGGGAAACGTTAGCTGCATAACAAAGATTAAACAGGCTGCCGAAGATAAACTCGGTGGCCTGTTGTGATAACGGGCAGGATTGCGTAGTCACTTCGCGAATACCTTAGATATATGGCGAATTTACGAAGCTCACGAAAAAGACGTTATGTGTAATACCCGTAAAAACTGAAAGGGTGAAATCAATGACGTTAGAAGAAAAACTATACAATGAATTAACTGCACAGAACAATTCTTTCTTAATTGGAATTAGAGGGGATATTAAGTGGGAACATCAAAAATTCATAGATTTAATAGAATTAATGCGAGACTATATCTTAAAGACAGAAAATAATTCTATTATTGAACGTAAATTTTTCTTTTGTGTCATACATGAGGTTTATCCTGTTTAAAGACATATGTATAAAATACGGGTTTTGTGAATATGTCGTTGTTGACAAGAACATACACCCGATAAAGTTCTTTGTTGTTGGCTCAACAACATAATAAAGACGGTTATTTGTTTCTTCCACATCTTCCCAAAAATGTGTCACTTACTTTCATGCCATGATTCATAAATAATTGAATAACATGATCTCTAAATCTTTCTTGGATAACCTTCATCTTGCCTGGATTTACATCATAAACTCGCAGTTCGCACTTATCAATTAAAAGGTAGGTTACATTTAAAAAAAATATCCGCCTTTATTTTTTAAGTTAAAGCGGATATTAATCCTTCGGCAATCATGTTAAACCTACTTAAATCCCGAAAACTTCTCGCTAGTAATTGCGCACCTTGAAGCGAAGCAAGAAATTGATGTGCTTGCACATCCGCGGCACCTTTAAAGTTTAGATGCCCTACTCGACGCCCCTGTTCCAAGACTCTTTCCAACCATTCTAAATTAGCGGTGAAAAGCTGAACTAACCCTTCTCGTGTCTTTCCTGATAAAGTAGCCAGGTCAGTTGAAAGCATGACGCCCAGACAAGTACAAAAATCTTGAACAGGTCCACCGTAAAGCAAAGTGAATTTTCGTAGCTTTTCCAAATTGTTCTGTGTCTTGGTATCGATTTGAGCAATTGCAGAAATAAAATGTCTGTGATAGCGTGCAATCAGCGCTTCTCCTAAATCCTCCTTGTTTGGGAAATGGTAATGAATACTGGCAGTGCGTATCCCTACTTTTTCTGCAATGTGTGCATAGCTGAATCCGTTAAACCCGGCATCCTGCACAATTGATTGGGCAGTATCCAAAATAATCTCTGCTGTATTCTTATTATTGTTCATGTTGGCATTCTACCTTTTAGTAGATAGCATGTCAACCCCTCTTCCCGAGCAAGGAAGGTTGGTTACTGCTGCAGACACCCCATCGATTCCAACTCGGCGGCCTATTCCGAACGGGCAGATATTGTTCAGTAGAAATATTTTCAATTAGTCTAGTATTGCTGTCATATGTGCTTTCGTAACCGACCAGTGGGAGGTAGCCCAGTATTTGGCTTTATCCTTGATGTAAATCATTTGCGGGGATTCGTGTTTGACAGTCAAATCCTCAGCAATCTTGTTTGACACCGGACGGGATTCGATAACTTTGACAAGCGTGTAATCTACCTCTTGATTCGGGGTACTCTTCAAATATTCTTCATATTCATGAAGCGCATTGGCGCTAACCGGGCATGTCGAACTATATTTTAAAATAACTTGTCCGCGTATTGACGACTTCGCAAGCATTTCATTCCACTCTTCAAGCGTTGTGATTTCTTTCCAGCTCATTTGAGTAAGTCTCCTTTGTTTCAATATTTATTTTTTCGATGATTACCGGGACAATGCGCCGCAGTCGTAAGAATCAGCTCTCAGAACTAGTGCAAATCTGCGGGGAGTCATGTATTACCAAAGAAAAGGCACAACTTTTGACCGCTGAATCATGAAGAATTTCATGCCTTATGCCAAAAGTAATGCCTCGTGATTTATAAGAGATGGCGAACCGAAAATACCGCAGCTTGCGTTCTGTCGCGCAGCCCATCTTGGCTATGAGATTTGAAACGTGAAAATCACCTTACAAAACAATGGCATATGGTGATTATTGTGATGTACCTTTAGAATAATAACGATTAAATTTGACTGAATAAATTAACACATAGATAACCATTAGCGCAGCAAACAAATTTAGAAGAATCAACGAGAAGTTCAAACTAAAAAATTGAGTCAGCACTCCGACACCAACAGGGGGAACAATGAATCCGGAGTATGCGCATAAATAAAATGCCGAAATGACTCGCGGACGTTCTTCCGGCTTCGGTAACTGGCTGGCAAACCTTAAAGAAACTTGAAACGTCCATCCGGCGCCAATTGCTTGAATGAATATACCGGCCCAGAGCAAAAATAAACTCGCTGTCTGACCAGAAAAAACAATGACCCACGATCCAATGGCAAGAAACAGGATTCCTATACGCATCCGTGTAACGGGATTACGCGGCCAAGGGAAGAATTGCATCAAGGCCCCCCCGCCTAGAAGCACCAATATTAACAACCCGGAAATAGAGAGATTGTTGGTGTGAATAACGTTCTTGACGAAAGAAGGAATAAGAGAAAATACAATTCCGCCTAACGTGAAAAGGGTAAAGATCGGAAGTCCGATAAAAGACCAAAAATGGGAACGAATATTGTCAGGAACACCGAGCGAAATCTTAGTTTTAGCCGGTTTATGCGCTTGGGAATCTTCGTGCTTCGGTAACATTTCCAGAACTACCAAGGAACTCAATAACATGACGAGCAGAAACCAATACGGCAAACGAAGCGGCTGAAAATGCATATATTGCACGATTAAACCTGAAATAGCTGGACCCAAGCCAAAACCGATGTTTACTATTACTCCTGATAACTTAATTGCCGTACCCACTTTATCGTGAGAGGTTTGTTTTAATAAAAAAGCGCTGGCAGTACCTGTAAAAGCGCCATAGGCGATGCCTTCCAAAATCCTTGCCGCATAGAGCATCCAAACGTTGAAACTCCCTATAAAGAGCAACGTCGATGCGATGGAAATCCATATACTGAAGCGAAGCACCCTTTTCAATCCCCAGGCGCTTCCTCTGGCTCCCACGACAAGCAAGGTTGGCAGCAGGATAGCGGCATAAACGGCAAACAAAATGGTGATTTCCAAACTGCTCAGCCGATAATGCTCCCCATATAAAGGGAATAATGAGGAAATAAACGTAGCTCCGCAGGACATCATAAGAACAACCCAAAGCATTCTTTTCATTTTAGTAATTTCCTTCTCTCATTTAATTTTACTTACTAGTAGATAAGTATTAGTTGTAGATAAACCGCCTTTTAACTTTTAATAAGACGGTTTATCTGATTCAGAACTTGAGATAATACATCCTTTCCCAATGTTCGTTTATATTGCAGAGCACCTTTTATACATGACAGAATGGTATAAGCTAGTGCTTCAACATCTTCTGATTTTTGAACGATATCTTCATTATACCCTTCTGTAAGAATACTTATTAAAACCTTTAATTCAAACTGACTTACCTCCTGTACTTTTTGTCTAATAATATCTGGTAAGGATACAAAATCAGATTGTAGAGATGATATAGGACATATCCCTTCCCCGCATATTTCAATTTGTCTAGCAATGTAATGCATAAGCTTCTCTTCTACTGTCATCGTAGAATTATTAATAAATATTAAGATTTTCTCTAAATTTTGTTGTATCCGCTCGGTAACGGCAACTCCTAAATCCTCCTTTTTTTCAAAATGATAATGAATGCTTGCTTTGGTTACGCCCAATTGTTTGGACAAATCATCATAACTTATGGCAACATAACCTTTTTCTCGAATAAGTTTAAGTGCTAGGTCTAATATTTGTGTTTTTCGATTTTCCATAACTGAAATATAACCTACTAGTAGATAAGTGTCAAGCCGTGTCATTGAAACGTGACAATAAACTACTCCCTTAATGTTGAAAAGCCCTTGATATATCTATGAAATCAATGATCATATTTTCCAACTCAATGTCGGACAACTTCCGTTGTTCTGCTTTCATGATGTCTACCCACTCCCCATTGGTATCTCCGCTTTCTGTACCTTGCCCAATTATATTTCTTCTATTCTATCCATTATTTAGCTGTTTTACTTTGGTCTCTATTTTGACAATGGCTGGACTCGCAGTTTTTGCAATTGATGAGAACTTTTCGTCCCTAAAGGGGTTATCGATGCAGTTTGGACATCAGCTGCTGCCGAGTTAGCTGCAGCTGCAGCGACGCCTGATTGAACGGGTTGGGCATCATACCCAAACAGATTCATCTTATCCGAAGTGAACATCAACCCACCGACAACGACCGCGCCAGCCATAAAAGTTGCAAATACAGATCTCAATTTGGTGCTCCCTATCTTCTTTTCAACCTTTTTATCATTTAAGTTAATCATATTTTTCATATCTTCATTCATGCGATTACCGCCTTTCGTATGCCCATTTATTTGAATAGTGTTGATAGATAGAAGTATAGAGCGCTAACCTGAAGTGTTACTTAAGTTTGGCTGATAGGCACATGAAAGTTAACTGAAAGTATGCTGAAGGTGTCGATAGGTCAAAAAACCTCTTGTTTAACAAAAATAGTTAAACAAGAAGTTTTTGTGGTGATACCTTATTTTTGACGATAAATTGGAGCGCCAAACGGGGATGAGCCTGCGCCTCCATCTACGCTAATTTCAGCACCCTGGACAAATGAAGAGTCATCCGAGGCCAGGAACAAGGCGACATTTGCTATCTCCTCCGGTTCACCCAAACGGTTCAGCGGAACCGCGCGCGTGAGTACGGATTCAAATTGCGCTAACCCTTCAGGTTGACCCCAAATTGGCGTCCGCGTCGCTCCCGGCACGATGGTGTTCACGCGAATGCCACGCGGCGACAATTCGGAAACCAGCACTCTCGCCATACTGGTGACAGCCCCTTTGCTGGCCGCATAGGCCGACCATCCCGGGCTTCCTGCCTTTGCAAGCACCGAGCCGTTTAAGATCACCGAAGCACCAGCCTTCAGATGAGGCAAAGCGGCTTGAACAGTGAAAAAAGTCCCAGTAACGTTAATCTTAAGTATCTCCTCAAAGACGGAAAACTCTGTGCCACCTAATGGCGTATTACCACTGATACCTGCATTAGCGAATACCACATCTAGACGGCCAAATTTTTCAACCGCTGCGGCCACAGCTTTATCCGCGCTTGTTGGATCGGCGGCATCAGCCTGCACGACAAGAGCGTTGGTGGTGCCAAGCTCCTCCACTGCCGCGTTTAACGCGACTTGATTACGGCCGGTAATAACGACCTTTGCGCCTTCTGCCACAAATAGTTTTGCGGTTGCCAAGCCAATACCGCTGCTACCCCCAGTAATTAATGCAACTTTCCCATACAGTTTTCCCATAATCTATTGCTCCTTTGTGATTTATAGTTTTCGTCTATTCCGTTTCTTTTTCTTGAGAACGATCATTCTCGAATAAATAAAAAAATTAGTTGATCTTTAAAATTGACATTGTTGTTTCCACTATTTGCATTAATTTCTCTCTGTCATCTGTCGTCTTCGCCAAAACCCGCAGCCCAGTAAATGCATTATTAAAATAACACGATAGCCATTCCGCATTGAGCATTTTGTCAAGTTCGCCCGATTGTTGACCTGCCTCAATAAGCTCACGAATCAATTGTTCAAAATCGGTCAAGCTTTGGTTGACCCAAGCTCTGGACTCAGAATCATGTGGGGCTAACTCAACCGCGGTATTTACCATCAGGCAGCCTTTAGGGAGCTCATCATCATCCCTTCTGATTGCCGTTTCTAACACCAGTCTAATAGTTTCCTTTGCAGAAATGGATCCATTAATAATGCGTTTAACTGATTTATCTATCATTTCACTATATCGCTTTAACGCCTTGATATACAAGGAATGCTTATCGCCAAAGGAGTCATACATGCTTCTCTTGTGAACCCCCATTTGTGAGACTAGGTCCATCATGGAAGTCTTCTCATAGCCCTGTTCCCAGAATAACTGCATGGCTTTGAGCAAAACCGCATCCTCATCAAATTCCTTGGTTCTGGCCATTCCTGTTGACTCCTCCTTTCAATAATATCTTAACATATTGAGAACGATCGGTAAAGAATTATTTATATACCAAAGGGATGTTCTTTTGCATTGTATTATCTCTCTTTAAGCGTATAAGTGGATAACGATAAGTCAATACTTGGAACAACCTCTGTGAGGTTAGGAGAGGGAGTGTGAAGATGCAGACAACAGAAAAAATCACGGGAAATCAGCTAGGCTTATTACTATTTACTTTTATCGGTTCCACCATCGTCTTAACCATTCCCGGATGGATGGTGATGATTGCAAAACAGAATGGTTGGATATCCGTGATTCCTTCTACTTCAACAGGTTTATTAACTCTGTGGGCGCTGATTACACTCGCCAATCGTTATCCGGGTTTGACGATTATACAATACAGTTCAAAAATCATTGGGAAATGGTTAGGCAAATGTTTGGGTTTTTTTTATATTTATGCTTGGTTTAATGCTATTTCGGTTATGACCATACAGCATACCTTTTTTATTAAAGCGCTTCTATTACCAAAAAGTCCGTCCATAGTAGAAAGTCTATCGTTATTGATCCTATGCGGTATAGCCGTTTTTGCTGGAATTGAGGTCATTGGAAGATGTAATGAGTTTCTTACACCATTGCTCTTGGGTTCTTTGATTCCGATCTTGATTCTGGCGTTTGGGGAAGCAGATCCCGTCCGGCTAAAGCCATTTTTAGGAGAGGGAATACTGCCGGTATTGCAAGGAGCTGTCATTCCAGGAGGAGCATTCATGAATCAAGTGTTTATATTGGGATGGCTCCTTCCTTATTTGAATCAGCCGAAAAAGGCTCGCAAGGTCGCGCTGATTGCGTTTTTCAGCCTTTCCATTTTAGTATTTATCATCGTATTACTTACGATTATGGTCCTCGGTACATTAACAGGTAAACTGACCTATTCATTTTTAAGTCTCATGCAATATATAGGTATTGAAGGTTCATTTGAACGTCTGGAGGCTATCGCTGTTGCGGTGTGGGTGTTGGGGAATTTTGTGAAGGTATCGGTATCGTTGTTTATATTATGTCTTTGTGTAAGTCAGCTTTTCGGGATCCGAAATTATCGTGATATCGTAGCTCCGCTAACACTTTTGTCCATCATTGGATCAGCTTGCGTTTTCAAAAGTGGCGCGGAGCTTCAAGCTTTTCTTGCTTTCATTTACCCGAGCGTGGGTTTTATCACACAAACCCTCATACCGTTGTCACTTCTCATGATAGACACTATAAAAAGAAAAGTGGACCATTCAGTGCATTAAAAGCATTTTTCCGATGGGTTCAAAAATAATTTTGAACGGGACAACCATGCTCGGTATGTC
The DNA here is from genome assembly GCF_030817295.1 of Paenibacillus sp. V4I9. NCBI lineage: Bacteria > Bacillati > Bacillota > Bacilli > Caryophanales > Paenibacillaceae > Paenibacillus > Paenibacillus sp. V4I9. Next base: position 3,146,394 of record NZ_JAUSZE010000001.1, on the reverse strand, counting down.
AACCCGGGCAATTAATAAGGAACCGGTAATGGATGATACTACCATTAAAACGCCGAATACCGCTGCTTCTTTGTTTTTTTGCATACTCAGCAAGGATCGGATTCTAACAAAAGACCATACAACCAATAAACATACATATCCCACGATTTGGACGATCATTTTATGATCTCCTTTTCCTTCAAATGTAAAGGAGGACCTGCCATCCCGCTTCCTATTATATTAAGCTTAACTGCAACGGAAACGTCTACCTCCGGAAACTTATGATCCCATTGTTCTTTCAACGCTTTCCATTGTTTCGGCTTATCACGGTAAATTTCTTGGCCGAAACCCACACTATCTACTTTGTACCGTTTCTGGAATTTGGATAATGTATCCAGGACTTGTTTCTCGACCGATTTCTCCAATGCTTTCTGTACAAGTCTAAGATTCTCCGGCAAACTGATATCCAAAGGGGTATTATTTTCCCAGATTGTTCCTTCCCCTTGCAGCTGAATCTTGAATTTGATCTTATCACCACTTATCTCCGTGGTAATTTTTCGGTTTGTTTTTCCCAGAATCACCCCAACTGTTCCATCACCTTCCGGTAATTTAGCGTTGATTCTGCCATCTTTCATTCTATCTGTAACCCAAAGAAATCCATTTGTTTCATTCTCGTTTAGAAAACAGACTAATTTGAAATCCTTAAAAATGGCTGATCCGGCTAGCTTAAATATGTTGTTTTCTTTCATTCCTTCTGATAAATCCTCAGGCATTATGACTCCCAAAACGGGACTGATCCCTTCACTTGATGACGCTAAAAAAAAGTCTCGCAATGTAACCGATAACCCGCTTCCTAATGCTTCCATTTCCTTGATTGCTTCGCTGGGAGCTTGTTCAAAGGGGTATTTAACTTGCAAGAGTCTCCGCGCTTCTCCCCCCTTTACAACCATCATATAGGTTTTTAATCGTTGTTTCGAATCGTGGGTGTAAACATCGAGAATATCTTGAATCCCGTGTTTAGATAACGATTCACCTATAAAAATAACGACGCGATGTGCGGTAAACAACCTGCGTGAACTTTTTTTCTGAAGCCTATAGAACGCTTCATTAATATTCTTTCCAACAGCCGATATAACAAAAAACTTCTCTTTCTGGCTTCCTCCACTCCCTGGTCCCCCCTGAGCGGAGGAAGGGATCGCAATCTGATGTGATAATATATATTCCCCATCATCCGTTATGTCAAATGCCGTACCCGCAATGAACGCAAGATCATTAATCTCCGTACGATCCCAACAACCGCTTGTGGTCAATATTGTGAATAGTAAGCCGATGTATAGGAATGGTTTCATTTTGAAGTTCCTTTCCCTTTCCTCGCAGATTCTGGACTTGGTTTTTGACCTGCCGGTTCACGGACCAAATTGTTAGATCCTGTTGCCTGTGGACGACGAGTTTTAGCCCATATAGGTGCCCGGATGATTACATCTTTCAAATCCGTTATGGTCATAGGGGCTACCGGAGTGAAATAAGGGACACCGAACGAACGAAGGGAGGTGACATGTATCAAGATGCCCAGAAAACCCAGTACAATGCCATAAAGTCCAAGCGTACCTGCCAAGAATAGTATCGGAAAGCGAAGAACTCGGATTCCATTTGCGAAACTGTATCGCGGTATCGTAAACGCTGCAATGCCCGTGATCGAAACGATAATGACGACCGGAGCGGATATAATTCCCGCCTGCACAGCCGCTTGGCCGATGACCAATGCCCCAACAATGCTTATCGCTTGCCCGATTTGTTTGGGTAATCGAATCCCTGCTTCCCGCAATGCCTCAAATATAATTTCCATTATTAAAGCTTCGAACACAGCCGGGAAAGGAACAGGCTCCCTAGAGGAGGCAATACTCAGCACGAGATTAGTCGGAACCATTTCCTGGTGGAAGGTCGTAATTGCAACATATAGGGGAGGAGCAAATATGGCGATACTGATGAAAAGGAATCGAATCCACCGCACAAAAGTTGCAATGGGCCAACGAATATAGTAATCCTCGCTTGCCTGGAGTCCATTCCAGAATGTCATGGGAACAATTAATACAAATGGGGTGGTATCGACAAGAATGGCTATTTTCCCTTCCAATAGCTCTGCAGCTACAACATCTGGTCGCTCTGTACTGTGCACTAGTGGAAAAGGAGAGAAAGGTGAATCCTCAATAAATTCCTCGATATAGCCTGAATCGAGGATCCCGTCGATTTGAATCCGAGTTAACCTTTTTCGAACTTCCTCAACAACAGACTCGGAAACAATACCAACTATATAAGAAATGACTACTTGGGTTTGAGTAAGCTCCCCGAGCGTAATGGATTCCATTTTTAGTCGAGATGTTTTAATTCTATTTCGTATTAGACCAATATTCGTTGAAATGTTCTCGATAAATCCATCCCTAGGACCACGAATAACCGGTTCGGAAGAAGGTTCTTCAAGACTTCGTTGCGACGTGCCATTAACCTTAGCAATCAACGCATTGCTGTCCCCTATCGCAAGAACGGCAGCATGACCATTTAACATATGACTCACAATTTCAGTTACTTTGGAAGTAACAAACGTCGTTCCGATGGAAATCATTTGGTCATCCAGAACTTTTACTTCGTTATTTATCAAATCATCTTGTTTGCTTGATTTAGATATCAATGGTTTCAATATATGCTCGTCAATCAACTTTTCTTCAACCAGACTAGTAAGATATATCACAAGCCATTGAATTTGCCCAGCTATCTGAATCTTGCGGAATATGATGTCAGAGCTGTTTTGGAATATTTTTTTTAAAATCATTTCATTTTGTTCTAAATTCGAGGTTAACCTGGGGTTTTCTTCATCAATTTGATGATCCTCCGGTATATTTGGATACTCAGGTTTAATGCGAATCCATTTCCTAAACCATTTCACTAAATAGACCCCCAAAGAAAACACTGATTTAACTATTTTTCCATTTTACGTCAAAAATATTCTAAACAGGCAAAACATTGGATCGCACTGATGATCGCCTCCGACGGCATGTCCTTTAATAAGTATCCATGAACGCCTTTCTCCAGAACTTTCATAATGAGTTCCACGTCATCGTTCCATACCCGGCTCTAAACCGATGATGGTCGCAAGACGCTCTCTCATGAGCCGCTGATCGTCTACAATCAGGATTTTCAATTTCTTTGCCCCATTTCCGTTATAGGATAAGGAAACTTAACTTCAACAGCAAAGCCTGTCTTCTGATCCATCCTAAAATGCACTTCTCCGTTCCACTCCTTCACCCTTTCTTGCAAATTCATCAAACCAAACCCCGGCTTCAGTTCGGCAGGCAGCTCTCCATCATTACGTATGCTTAGAGAAAATTCGGTTTCGGCATAGGCCAACAAAATGACAACATTGGTCGCATGGCCATGCTTCTGAGCATTGGTAAGGGATTCCTGTACAATTCGATAAGCCGTTAATTGAAGATCGCCCGGGAGGGAAATGGGTGTACCTTCAACTTCAAAAAGAGTATGAACCTTTGCAAATTTGGTAAACTCTTCTGCTAAGCTGGTAAGGCTATCATTTAAAGTAGTAGATGTAATAGACTCGTCTCGTATAGCCCTTACGGAAAGACGTACCTCTTGCAAGGCAGACCTAATTAAATCCTCACATTCCAAGTAGGCTTGCTCACTGCGTAAAGAATCCAGCCTGCTTAGCTTGCGAGCCACTTGCATTTGAACCAACAATGCCGTCAGTTTATGACCAACCGTATCATGAATATCCCGTGCAATTCTCACTCTTTCCCTCGCGGCTGCCCACTCCTCCGTCTGGAGTGCATACTCCTGCAGCCGCTCATGAGATTGCATCAATTGTGCATACAGTTGCATTGTATCCGAACGTGCCTTTTGATGGAAATTAATCAAAGAGCTCACAATACATGCGAACACAATGAACGAAGAGGAAATAAAATAGCTTGTTTCATCAAACCGTTGATACAAATACCATCAATGCTGCCCATCGTAACCATATAGAGTAATAGTAAAAATAACCCAGAGATGATGAGCACTCGGGTATTCTTTACAAACATGAAAATGGCAAAAGCTGTAATTCCAATAAATAGATGATTGGGGAATTTGTCGCCAATATAAACATAGCCATAAGAAGCGGATACCAAGAAATCGATGATCAGGAGGTGCAATAGCCAATGCTTTTTCATGGTGGAGTAAAATAGATAAACGAAAAGAAAAACCATCAAGGAAAATACAACAAAACTTAGTCTCCAAAAGATCGCAATCGAGTTTTCAAAATAAAACATCCCGGTCAGGACTAAATCAAAAACGAGCTTCAGCCCGAATAGCCATCTTAACGAAATAGGATTCTTCCATACGATATCCGTTACTTTCAGCATCATCTATAACTCCCTTATCATGCAACTCCATGTTTGTTCTGACTAAAGTTGAACAAATGCCTCTCCTATATCCGAATCGGAACGATGCCAGAAAAAGTTCGGCGACCGATTCCCCTATTGAATATAGTGAGAATCGATCGCCGCTTAAATAGTTTATGAAACCCCGGATGGTAATAACATTATTCCATTACTAACCGACGGAATTTCATTATCCTTCAGCCGAACGATCCCACCATGCGTTGACCTCCTCAAGCCGTTTCGTATAAGCTTCGCGAATCGTATATGCAGCTTGAGTACCAACCGGAAGACGAAGTGGAGGATTGTCGCTTTTGATAACAGAAATGATCAATTCTACCGCTTTTGCCGGGTCTCCGATCACGATGTTCGAGACTCCTTTCTCGTATGCTTCATACAGCGGAGCATATTCTTGCTTCTTCTCGGTATGTTGCAGCGATTCGCCTAAAAACTCTGTTGCGTACACGGAAGGCTCCACGATCGTCGTCTTGATCCCGAAGCTTGCAAACTCTTTCGCGAACGCTTCGGAGAAACCTTCAACTGCAAACTTGGATGCAGCGTACAGGCTATACGGAGGCATGGACCAGGTTCCGAGGAAAGACGAAACATTAACGTAATGTCCCGATCCTTGACGCTTAAATACGGGGAGTGTCGCTCGGATGACGTCTAGAACACCGAACACGTTGACGTCGAACTGCTTCTGGATTTGTTCATCCGTATACTCCTCCAGCATACCGAACAGTCCGTATCCGGCATTATTCACGACAATATCGATTTTACCGAAAACGTCAACGGCTTCTTGAACGGCGGATTGAATTTGCGCCTTGTTTGTCACGTCCAAAGCAGCGAGGTGAACACGATCCGGTGCCAGTTCTTTAAAATCCTGAATTGTCTCTAGTTTGCGCGCCGTAGCGACCACTTTGTCTCCTGCTTGAAGCAGCTGCTTCACAAATTGTCTTCCGAATCCTGTCGAAGTCCCTGTAATAAACCATACTTTACTCATCGTTTTGATTTCTCCCCTTTAGTTTTTTCGAAAAGAAAATTCTGCTTATTAGTTGATAAGATTTATTCGGAAGGCCTCCGTTTCTTGCAATCCTCTACAGCCTTCATTAATAGCCGGAGGGGCAATTCGAATTGCCGCTCCGGCTTTATAAGATCTGGAGAGGCTTAAATGTAATTGCATTATGATTTCCTGTATTTATCAAGAAATACGGAAGCTGTAATGGCAATCCAATCAATTTTACTTACTAGTTGATAATTTTTACCCGAAAATATTTAGCTTATAATTAATCTAACTATTTGATCAGTGATCTGAGGTAAGATGTCTTTTTTTAACACACGATTGTACTGCAAGCCACCTTTAAAACTTGACAGGACGGTATAAGCTAAAGATTCAATGTCGACGGAACTTTTAACTAGTCCTTCTTTCTGCGCTTCTCCTAGAAGTTCCATCCAACTCATCAATTCAAACTGGCTTAGTTCTTGGACCTTTACTTGAACGACTTCCGGAAGGATTCATAGTCCGTTTGAAGCGAAGAGATTGGACATATGCCATTACCCCCAGCTCTAATTGTTTGGCGATGAATCTTTTAATTTTCTCTTCGACGGGTATTGAATCTTTATTCAAGGACAATCTTAAACTTTTCAAAGACTGATGAATCCTATCCGTTAAAGCAACCGCTAAATCCTCCTTTTTTTCGAAGTGGTAATGAATGATTGCCTTTGTCACGCCTAAGTGCTTAGATATATCGTCATAACTATTTGCAACATATCCTTTTTCGCAAATCAGATCCAGCGACAGGTCAAGAATTTGTGTTTTTCTGTTTCCATACTCATATTCTAACTTACTAGTAGATAAGTAGTCAAGCGCCCTTAACTTCTCTGCATTTCCCTCCGACAATACCCATAGTAACATCGAATTATCCAACAGGGAGATCGAGGGAGGTGATCGCTTCATTTAAAATTTCCATAATTCTTTTGTTCGACTCGATTGCCACCGTGCCGCCGCGCAGCATAGCTGCCCCGTTTTGAAACAAAGGCCCACAGCATTGGTCGGGCTTTCATACTTGATGTCGATTTAAGTCAAGACAATGTATGACTTCTTTTCATGCAGAAAACTCGAGCCCAGAAAACTATAAGCAAACGTTCCTGGAATGATTCCCAGAAGTGTACCGAATAAAAATGACGAAAAATTCACTTTGGCCACGCCTGCTCCGTAACTGATAAGATCAAACGGGAATATGGGAATCAGCCGCAGAAGCAAAATGTAGATAAAGCCCTTCTGCTGCAGTTGCTTTTCAAGCTTGCCCCATTTCTCCTTCGACCTCGTGGAAACCAATTTATTACCCAAAAATCGCGCTAACCAAAAAGACAACACCGCGCCTATCGTCGCACCGACGATCGTATACACGGTTCCCCACACCGGACCGAAAGCCAATCCGCCAGTCAATGAAAGAACGGACGCGGGAAACAATATCAAAGGACGCACCGCATAAATGAAGATGAACAGTACTGGCGCAGCCCCTCCGAATGTTAATATCCAAGTCCTTATGCCTTCAGGACTGAGATGCAAAACTTTATGATTGAACCATAATAAACCTCCGACTACTACGATGAACAATAATGATTTGATTAGCCATGATCGTTGTTTCATTCCAATCTCCTCATGTGGCTTTTCTACTTTTGTTTATTTATCAAAAACAGCAGTCAAATATAGAATTTGGACTGCTGTTTTTGTTTTACTTATTATTTTAGTTGCAGTATTTGCAGCATTGCGGCTACAACGCCATTATGATTGGATAAATGCGCCGCAGTCGTGAGCATCAGCTCTCCAAAATTTTCAGCTTTTTTGAAGTTCTCTGGTACAGGCTCTTCCAGTCTGTCTTTGAACGTATTGTAAAGATGTTCGCGTTGTTCTTTCAAGAGAGCGATCATCTCGTCCCATGCAGGCAACTGCGCCAGCTGCTCTTCTTTCCATTCCGTAGCTTTCGTTCCATAAAAGAAAATATCATGGTACTTTTGCGGAAGGCTCGTTGGTTGTGCACCAAGGTCAAACACGTGGAACTCAGTAACCCGAAGTACATGCCCTAAATGCCAATAAAGGCTGGTGTTAAAACCTTCAGGGACGACCATGCGTTTGTCCTCTGGACATTTAGCAAGCAGGTTTAGAAAGTTATCGTGTTCAACATTATATAGGTGGTAAACGAAATCTTTTCTCATTTTTACAATCTCCTTATATTTAGGTTTTTTATATTAACCATGTAACTTCAAATGATACCGCAGTTACTGTTGATTAAACAACTCGGCATAATCGCCATATCCTTTTTGTTCAAGTTCATTTTTCGGTATAAATTGTAAGGCCGCAGAGTTAATACAGTAACGCAATCCCGTTGGTTTGGGTCCGTCTTTGAACACATCGCCTAGAAAGGAATCCGCATTACGGCTTCTGACCTGCGTAGTCAATGATAGAAAACCAGAGCTTTCTTTTAATATAATATTATTTGGCTCCAAAGGTTTTGTAAAACTAGGCCAGCCCGTGCCTGCATCAAATTTGTCCTTTGAGCTAAACAAAGGCTCACCCGAAACAATATCCACGTAAATACCTTCTTCTTTGTTATCCCAATATTCGTTATTAAATGGCGGCTCATCAATACCATTCTGAGTTACGTTGTATTGGCGCTTAGTCAGCATTTTCAGCTTTTCCTCCTTATTAAAATCTTTATTAATAACTGTTTTTGCAGTAATTTTCACTTCCCGATCCTTGCCCCAAGTTTTATTCAAAAATGCATCGCGACCAGAGCCAAGCTCACTTATCTTGTAGCTGATTGGATTTTTTTTGTAATAATCCTGATGTTCCACTTCGGCTTTGTAAAACGTTGATGCAGATGAAATCTTAGTTACAATTGGTTTATCAAACCTGTTTGATGCTACTAATGCATCTCTGGATGCTTCAACCAACTCTTTCTGTTCATTGCTATTGTAAAATACAGCGGATTGATATTCATTGCCACGATCAACGAATTGACCGTCTGCATTGGTAGGATCAACGTTTCGCCAGAAAACTTGAAGGAGGTTGTCATACGTAATCTGTTTCGGGTTATAACGAACTTCCACCGATTCGAGATGTCCTGTAGTTTCAGAACCCACTTCTGCATAGGTTGGATTTTCCTTATGTCCACCTGTATAACCACTTTCAACACGCAAGACACCGTCAAGCTTTTCGAAAGCCTCTTCCATATGCCAGAAACAACCACCAGCAAAAATAGCGGTTTCGTAAGGCGTGCTCGAATTTTCATTAACCGTAGTTAAAACCTCTTGAGCCTTCACTATCTCTTTTTTGTGAAACGAACTGTAAAAGGAATAAACAATAAAGACTAATAGGGCAATGGTTAACACAACTAATTTACTTTTTTTAAAATTCAATATCTTCTTCACCTCCGTGGTATCTATTAGGGATCGTGCCTCCCCTATCTTCTTAGTTGTTCAAAAAACAATTAATTACAAAAAAAGTTTATCCTCCTTTATTTTTTCTTACACTTGGATTTTAACAAGAAAAGAACGGAAGCAAATCTGTGAAAGGTCATGTATTTACAAAGAAAAAGGCAGAACATTTGGTCGCTAAAGCATGATAAATCTCACGCTCTATGCCAAAAGTCATGCCCATTGAATTATATTGAATGTCTGTACCTTCCGTAATAAAAAGTAAGCTGCAATATCTTTACTATTTAATCCTTGACCCTATAAAGCTAGTACCTCTTTCTCTCGTTCGGTCAATCACAGGGGCAACATTCCGTTATTTCCAATGTCATGGGCGTCTCGGGACGCGACGTGCCGAAGTGTTGAAATCTGTTCGATAAAACCGTCCCTTGGGCCGCGTATAACTGGCTCGTATGACGCTTCCTCAATACTTCTTTTGGATGAACCGGGAATTGAAACCGTCATTACGTTACTGCTGCCTGTCAATAGAATGGCGGCATGACCTTCTAAGACGTTTCGTATGGTATACGATACTTTTGTAGAGCTATTCGTGGTTCCTATGGAGATCATCTCACTTTTAAGATCTCCTGCTTCCTTCGGAAACGTATCCCTTGTTACGCTCGTTAGCTTGGTTTAATGACATGCTCTTCAAGTATTTTAATATCAATCAAGTTATCAATGTAAACAATGAGCCATTGACTCATGAAAGATCCTCCTGGTTGACACAATCACTGCTATTATTCCAATAGAGTAACATAAATGACAAGAACATTATCCCATTCCCGATAAGCCGCCTCGAAAAATCCAAAAAAGCCGCCCTGTAGTTTCACATGGCGGCTAGGGTTATTGGTGGACCACAGTGAGAGCGCAACGACGATCAGCCAGATCGACTTCCACACCAATTCCCACAGAAGCAAAGGCAGCATCTGCAGTGGATACCGAAGCCCCAGGACGGATAGAGCCGAAAAGGCAGCCAACATGCACTGGACTACTCCCTCCATCAGTTCCCACGGCTTTTCGTGGTGGATGACTCCAGGCCATACCTCGATACCGAGTCCCATGATGATATGAAGGTAAAGCGCCCTCAGCAAATAAAGACATGGCTCGTCATGATGAGTGTCTGAGATTCCAGGTCAACATATGAAATCATTCCTTACACGATCGATTCTCGTACCACCGGACGGCGAAATCCACGATTTCGTCCACCTCCTCGAAATCATGCCGGCCCTCCTCCCGGAAGAATCTCCCCGATCTTCATCCGGTTCTCCGCCGTAATCTTACTATCAATAGATTAAAGTTCTCCCCCTAATCTTTAAATCTTGACGTCTTCCTGTACTGGATCGGCTTTTCCGGCACCCTTTTCTCAAATTCCCTCAGGAAATGATGATAATGCACATAACCGATATCCTCCGCGATGGAACGGACCGTATCGTCGGAATACCGGAGTCTCCTCTTGGCTTCTTCAATCCGCATGTCGTGGATACATTCGATGATGCCGATACCGTTTCTTCATAAAAGCCTGACCCAAATAGACCGGGTTCATAAAAAACTGCTCTCCGATCTCTTTAATGGTAATCGACTTTCGGTAATTCTCCTGGATGTAGCATTCGATCCCGCGAAGCGGATGACCGTAGCTAGCTTCCTTATGCTTCCGCAACCGGGTCATAAATTCGGTTAAGTAAGCATGCAGGATGTGCTCCAGCCCCGCAAGTGAATTCGGCTCCGTCCGGAGAAACCCGCGAAGCTGCTGTCCTATATCCGTGGCAGCCCCCAGTTCCCGGAGCACCTCCATACTCTTCAGCACGAGGTTGATGCTTATCATGCGCACTACTTCCGGTGCGGTCATGGTTTCCCGTAGAAATTGGAACAGTCCTTGCAGAATTCGAAAAGTTTCCTGCTCCTGCAGCCTTTCGGCGGCGGCCAGCAATTGCTCAACTGTAGCCATGGCTTGCAAGTCGTAGCTGACCTCCATCTCGCTCACGATCTCATAATTGACCAGACCGGCATCAGTGTGGAAGAAGTGGTAAACCGAAACCTCCACCGCACCAGAATAGGAATGGGCCAAATCACGGAGAAATGAAACAGTTGGACCCACCGACACACTGCAATTCGTCCCCCGCTTCCGAAGTTCGCTGCAGACTTTCTCCGCCATCTCTCGTGCCAATTCAGTTCCCTGGACCACCAAGCCGAATTGGCTCCCGTACAGATCGATGAACATACTTTGTGGGGATAGATCCAAAGCTTTGCAGAAATCCAAGTCGTCCCCCTTCAAACCTTCAATAAGAACGAATCTCCAACTTCCTGCCTGCCGGTCCAGTTGTTCGATCAGTTTCGATCCAATAACGTCCGGCTCTTGGACCTCCCCTCGCAGAAGCTGGGCAAGCATGACTGGTAAGTGTCGGCGGGATACCAGTTCCTTCTGATATTTCGAACGGACGCACTCAATCGTAAGTTCGTCTGGGAATACTGTAAATCGGCAGCGGGCTAAAACAAGTCCGAATTTCCTCTTCATACTTTTCATGAATTTCACCTGGCTTCAGCAATGACCATTTTTTCCGGATTAATCACCATTTTAGTAAATTAGGATAGCTAAGCAGTTTTAATGTTTTCCAATAGCAGCGGCAACACTCGTTTTCCCAACTCAATTGGCAACCCCCTATTTTTATTACGATTTCGTACTATTTATGCAAAAAAATTTATAATGATTAATCGTCAATCGCTATTTTACGCAATTTAGCATCTTGAGTTCCGTTCTCTTTCTTTTCATTCCCTTGCAAGGCTTTCCCGACTTTCACGACCAACGAGAGGAACTGTTGAAGCTCATCATTACTGAGTGCAGACTGAACGCGTAGGAACATATTTTCCATGATCGCTCTTGCCTGCAAGGCTAATTCCTTTCCTTCCGCGGTTAGTTGAACAAGAATGATCCGTTGATCCTTATCAGAATGAGCGCGATTTATAAGTCCTTTGCGAACGAGTCGTTTAACCAGACTTGTAACTGTACTCAGAGGTGCCCCTAACTCTGTAGCAAGCACGGAAGTTGACATTTCACCACGGAAGTGCAGAACCAACAATGCTGAAAGATCGGAACGGTTCACTTCCTGTTCAAATTTAGCCGTTTCAGATAATAAACTCAAAGGTCTGAGGCCGTTTTGCAAAAATAACTCTAACATTCGATCTAACACTTGCTGTACCTCCATGCCTAAGAAAGAAGATTAATTTAACAGTTTGATCTTACTACGATTTCGTAACATTTTGCAAGTACAAATAGGTTACGATCAAAATGTTTTTTTAGAAGTATAAAAAATAAGCCTTCACACTGTTTTCAGTGTAACATTCAAGTTTCTACCATTTTATCACATTATGTCTAACCAGAAAGCTGCTATTTCCCAACATCACCTTCACTTTTGAAATACACTCCGCAGCCTCCCGTTTCACCTTAATCGTACCAATTAATGGAGTGAGCTTTAATAAGATTTCATAACATTTATTATGTTAACAAATTTTCAAGTTCCACTTTATTTACGAAATTAACGATTTTAATTACTAAGAAAGCCATAATTTCAAACAAAAAAAATAACCTGTTAGTCAGGTTATCTTTTAAAGTTCAAACATAAATCAAGTACCACAAAAGGTTCGGTAAGGCTGTGTTGATTGTGTAGGCAGTGTGTAATCAGCCTGTTCGGGGGAGTGCGCATAGGGTCTTGAAAGAACATCAAGAAGCCGCTCCATCACGCTATAGTCTCCTTGTTCCACCGCGGCTTCTAATGCGTCTTCTACCCGGTGGTTACGGGGGATTATCGCAGGATTGCTGCTGCGCATCAACTGATTTGAGGAGTCTTTTGTTTCCTGCTGCCTGCCTAGTCTCGCCTGCCACTGCTCATGCCACTGATCAAATTCCGTGGTACCGAACAGGGCTGTCTCGTCTGGCTTATCAAAAGTTAATGCCCAGAAAGTATTGGTATAGTCCGCACTATACTTCTGCATCATAGTGAGCAGGTCTTTAATAAGAGATTCATCCTGCTGTTCTTCATGAAAGATTCCCAGTTTTGCCCTCATGCCTGCGAACCAATTACGGTGATACACCTCGGAAAAACTTGCAATCGCATCCTCAGCTAGTTTGAGAGCCTGTGCCTCGTCGTCATGAAGCAACGGTAGTAGGGTTTCAGCAAATCTGGCGAGATTCCATGCAGCAATATATGGCTGGTTACCATAGGCATAGCGGCCCTGCTTATCAATGGAACTGAATACCGTTGCCGGATCATAGGCATCCATGAAGGCACAAGGACCGTAATCAATGGTTTCTCCACTAATCGCCATGTTGTCGGTGTTCATCACCCCATGAATAAAGCCAACGAGCTGCCATTTGGAGATGAGTACGGCCTGACGCTTGATCACTTCTTGAAGTAGTAAAAGGATGCGGTTCTCATCAGCAGCTTCAATTTCTGGAAAATGTCTTTGCAAGGTGTAATCAGCCAGAGCTTTGAGATCCTGGGCAGTGCCAAATTTAGAAGCATACTGAAAGGTTGCGACGCGCAGATGACTGGCAGCTACGCGGGTAAGAATGGCACCGGGCTGCTCGGTTTCACGGATTATCGACTCACCGGTTGTTACCACCGCTAGGCTGCGTGTGGTAGGAATACCAAGCGCATGCATGGCTTCACTGATGATGTATTCACGCAGCATCGGTCCAAGTGCCGCTCGACCATCGCCCCCGCGGGAGTATGGCGTCCTACCTGAGCCCTTCAGCTGAATATCAACCCGCATACCTTCAGGAGTGATCTGTTCGCCAAGCAGATGAGCCCGGCCGTCCCCTAACCGGTTAAAATGCCCGAATTGATGCCCTGCATAGGCTTGGGCGAGAGGCAAAGCCCCTTCGGGAATCAGGTTGCCGGCCAACGCCGCTGCACCATCATTGCTTTGCAGCGATTGGACGGATAACCCCAAGGATGTTGCCAACTGATCATTAAGAATAATTATCTTCGGTAAGCGAACAGGAGTTGGATTAAGTCTGGTAAAAAGTGATTCCGGCAGACGAGCATAACTGTTGTCGAAGTTCCATCCTGTTTCTATCATTGTTTTTTTCTCTGTCATCGTAGCTCCTTTTTCATTTGTCTTTTTGTATCTTATATTATCACAGTTCTACGCCATCAACTGCAACGCTTTGTTAGCTCCTACTATTATGTCCAATAGTGATGACTACACTTCCCTTTTTGTGTCCTTTATCTACATAACGGTGAGCCTCAGCAGTCTGCTCCAACGGATAGCGTTGATCGATGACCGATTTTATCTTCCCCGACTCATATAGCTCTTTAAGGAAGATTAGATTTTCTTTATTCTGAATTAAGCCTGCAGTCACAAATATGGCTTTTTTGCCGCCGATCATTGAAGTCCAAAACATTTGCAGCACAATGGACAACGTAGGGACAGTAGAAAGATAGACTCCACTTTGCGTTAGCGATCCTTTACATTGAGCAAATGAACGCTTGCCTACCGCGTCGAAAATAACGTCATAGGACTGACTTGCTTGTGTAAAATCCTCTTTGGTATAGTCAATGACCTTATCAGCTCCCAGTGACTTAACCAAACTAATATTCGTGGAACTGCATACCCCGGTAACTTCTGCCCCATAGAACTTGGCAAGCTGTATCGCATGAATACCTACCGATCCGGAAGCGCCATTGATCAGGACTTTTTGTCCGCTTTGAATCTTTGCCTTATCTCTAAGGAAAGTCAACGCAGTTGTTGCCCCATCGACGACGGCGACGGCTTCTTCATAGGACATAGAGGACGATTTGATTGCTAGTGGGGCGTCTTCAGGCAGACATTTGTACTCGGCATGAGTACCAGAGATCTTTGCACTTAAACCAAAAACCTGGTCACCTTCTTTATATAATTGCACATCCTTTCCTACTGCCTCGATTTCCCCTGCTAGCTCAAACCCCAGTATTGGGTTTCTCGGTTTGCGAAGACCGTAGATAAGTCTGACAATATACGGGTCGCCCTTTCGAAAGGCGCAATCAGCAGGCCCTACTGTTGCCGCGCATACTCTGATTCGTACTTCATTGTCCTTGGGGGTAGGCTTTTCTACCTCCATAAGTTGAAGAACATCCGGTGATCCGTACTTGGTGCATACAATTGCTTTCATTCGGGATTCCCTCCTACTCTGTATTTCCATGCAGCGAAGTTGTTGTGTAATAAATGTAAAGTATTATATACATAATGTAATTTATTATATACGTAATGTCAAGATTAATATACATTAAATGACGAAGAAATTAGGGAATACACGATGCCTTTTTTGTTTTTCCACTGGTCATTTTTCCAGACAAACTCTCATAAGGTGTTAATTGAACCATTGAACCATTCTACATGAGGCAGGTGAACATAATGTCCGAGCAGAACGATCATGGATCGAAGTATTTTGAGAAAATGTTGAATATCATTGATGTCGGTGTTCATCTGATTGATAACAAGGGAATAACCATTTTTTATAATGATAAGATGGCTGAAACCGATGGTTTTAAGCGAGAACAAGTTGTAGGAAAGAACTTCTTCGACCTATTTCCTTCCTTAACGAATGAAACAAGCACCTTCATTAAAGTTCTGCAAACTGGTATAGAAATACGAGAAAAAATACAAACATACGTGAGCGTAACGGGGAAACGGATCACTACCATTAACAGCACGTATCCTCTTTTGGAAAATGGTGAAATCATCGGTGCCTTAGAAGTGGCAAAGGATATAACAAGCATTGTTCATCTCCACGACCAAATCCTTGATCTCAGGCATCAAATCTACGAATCACCATCAAAAGATAAGAAAAACGCAAGCTCCGCTCGATACCATTTCAGTGATTTAATTGGCAATAGCGAAACCTTCTTACATACCGTCTCCTTCGCCAAAAAGGCATCTCGTACTAGCTCACCTGTTTTGATATCCGGACCTACCGGTACTGGTAAAGAATTGTTCGCCCAGAGCATACACAATGCCGGAGCCCGCCGAAACCGTCTATTTATTGCTCAAAATTGCGCGGCAGTCCCCAACGAGCTGATGGAAGGTATTATGTTCGGAACTGCGAGAGGAGCGTTTACTGGCGCTATTGACCGAGCTGGTTTATTTGAGCAAGCTAGCGGCGGAACTCTTTTTCTGGATGAGTTAAATAGCTTGGATTTATTTTTGCAGGCCAAATTATTGCGGGTACTTCAAGACGGGATTGTTCGCCGAGTCGGGGGAACCCAGGAACAGCAAGTCGATGTCCGCATCATTACAGCCATGAATATAGACCCGAAGGAAGCATTAGACAAAGGATTGCTGCGCAGCGATCTTTTCTACCGGCTAAACGTCGTGAATCTGTACCTTCCACCACTTGTGCAAAGAAAAGAAGATATTCCTATCCTCACTTACCACTTTATTGATAAATTTAATCACGTATTCGGCATGAAAATAACAGGCATTTCCCCAGCTGCAATGAATTGCTTAATGAACTACCATTGGCCCGGCAATATACGGGAATTAAGCCATGCCATCGAATCCACCTACAATATGATGGAACTGGAATGTGAAATCATTGAAGAAAGTCACCTTCCCGCTTATTTCATGGGGAATCATATAAAAACCGCATCTCCCACCCGGCTATCCGCTCCGTGGAGTGACGAAATGACAACAATTTCAGCAGGTAGATTAACAGATAAAGTGAGGCAAATGGAAAAGGAAACCATCACGGATGCATTAGAAAATCATCAATATAACATCACTCTCACCGCACAAGCTCTAGGAATCAAGCGCCAAGCTTTACAGTATAAACTGAACCGCTACGGCATCGTGAAAAAGCCCTAAACATCATTAGTTCAGACTCCGACAGGAGTCCTTTTTGCTTTTCAGTTTGTGGTGAAAAGTTGGCATGCTTTTTGCATCGTCCTATTATAAGAAGGCATCATTACTGGAGGTGCAATAATGGAACGACGTGACTGGAAGCAAGTTGATCTATGGAAAAATGTAACGGATGAGCAATGGAATGATTGGCTTTGGCAGCTGACACATACCATTCGTACCTTGGAAGATCTGAAGAAAGTAGTGAATTTAACCCCCGAGGAAGAAGAGGGTGTTCGTATTTCAACGCAAACCATTCCATTAAATATTACCCCTTATTACGCTTCATTGATGAATCCAGATGACCCGCGATGCCCGATTCGCATGCAATCTGTTCCCATTTCCGCCGAATTATTGAAAACTAAGTATGATCTCGAGGATCCCCTATACGAGGACGAAGACTCCCCTACCCCTGGTTTAACACATCGTTACCCTGACAGGGTTCTATTTCTGGTAACGAATCAATGTTCGATGTACTGCAGATACTGCACACGCCGCCGCTTCTCCGGCCAGGTGGGCATGGGGGTTCCCAAAAAACAATTGGATGATGCGATTGCTTATATTCGAAATACGCCCGAGGTGCGTGACGTTCTGCTTTCTGGCGGGGATGGACTATTGATTAACGACAATATTTTGGAGTATATTTTGAAAAATTTACGAGCGATTCCCCATGTTGAGATCATTCGTATCGGTACGAGGGCCCCGGTTGTTTTCCCGCAACGGATTACGGAGCATTTGTGCAGCATTATCAAAAAATATCACCCGGTTTGGCTGAATACCCATTTTAATCATCCTTTGGAAATGACGGACGAAGCGAAAAAGTCCTGCGAAATGCTAGCTAATGCCGGAGTCCCTTTAGGCAATCAGTCGGTGATTCTGGCCGGTATTAACGACAGTACCTATATTATGAAAAAACTCATGCATGATCTTGTGAAAATACGTGTTCGTCCTTACTATATTTATCAATGCGATTTATCCGAAGGGATCGGTCATTTCCGGGCACCTGTTTCCAAAGGTTTGGAAATTATCGAATCGCTTCGCGGCCACACCTCAGGGTATGCGGTACCAACTTTCGTCGTCGACGCTCCAGGAGGCGGCGGGAAAATTGCGCTTCAGCCTAACTATTTAATCTCGCAAAGCCAGGATAAGGTCATTCTGCGTAATTACGAAGGTGTCATAGTCGGTTACCCCGAGCCGAAAAACTATGAACCAGGCCGTGCAGACGAATATTTCAACGAAATCTACGGCATCGAGAAACAGCCGGAAAGCACCGGAATTATTTCGCTCATGAAAGATGAAAAATTTAACCTAGTGCCAGAAAATTTGCGCCGGATTGGCAGAAGGAAAATTTATCAAGATACACCGGAGCACGCATCGTTGAAGGAACGTCGGCCAAAGAGGGATGAAATGAAAGACAAATTGATGAAAGCGCAGCAGAAAGAGATTAAAAAGGATAAAGAGAGAAACGAAAATAAAGAGGATAAAGAGAGTATTCCAAATACGGAGAACTGAGTGTTTGAAAAAACCAGAGGCTTTACGTCAGGTTCTTCGTATAGATCAACCTTCATACACGTTGGCGGCATTGGGAGCGGGTTCCTGCCAACCATTGGAAAGCTCTTGAAAGGGAACGACGATTCGTTATTATGCTTGAAAGCACCTGTTTGGCTAGAGAAGCGGAACGTCGATCCCTTATATCCGCTTTAATTGCCATATTAGAAACAAAAACGGCAAAATAACGTATTAAATGTCACAAAAAAAGACCTCGCCCACGTCAATCATCAATCGCGTGGGTGAGATCTTTTTCCCATGTGTAGACTACTTTTTAAATCATGTCAATTTCAGCTCCGTCAAAACCACACCAATGAATCAGGGTCAATGCGATAATCTCCGCTGCCTCAAACACATGATCCAGCACAATGTGCTCGTTAGGATAATGGGCCACTTGTGTGATGCCTGGGCCAAAAACGATACAAGGTGTTTCGCCGAGCTGCGTCAGCAAACCGCCGTCTGTTCCCCATGGCGATGCTTCAATCGTAGGTTCTTCTTGCTTAACCTCCCGATATTGCTCCATCAGAACCCGCATCAAATCATGCCCTGGATCCACGCTGCCTGGGACCCACCGGGCTCCAAACCATTCAACTGAAACCGGATGTTCTTCAAACCAAGGATCTTTTCCCTTAAGCCCCTCCATCCAACGGGTCATTTCCTCTTTAGCTTCATCAAGCTTTTCCTCAGGTGCTACGCCCATTCTTCCCTCTAACTTTACAGTGTCCGCAACGGAAGAAGGCCAATTGCCTCCTTGAATGACACCTATATTAATAGGGATAGGAATAGGATTTTGAGCGTACAAAGGATCCGAGATCCGAGCATTTCTTTGCTCCTCAAGCTTCCGGATATGCTGCATCACGATCATGCTTTTCTCAATGGCACTAACCCCTTCGTACCTGGTTCCGCCATGAGCTGAACGGCCTTTGACCTCAATACGGAACCACATAGAGCCCTGCTGCTTCGGAAATATGCGTAAATTGGTAGGCTCCGGAATAAGGGCCGCATCTGCTCGATATCCCTTCACAATCGCAGCCAATGTCCCTACCCCTCCGCTTTCCTCTTCAATGACGCTTTGAACAATGACGTCACCATTCAACCTAATGCTAAGACTCTGAATAGCCTCCACAGCAAGAAGGAGAGAGAGATTTCCGCCTTTCATATCCGTTGCTCCGCGTCCATACAGCTTCCCGTCCATCACATTGCCGCTAAATGGATCATCTTGCCACTGATCTCGATTTCCTTCCGGAACGACATCTATATGACCGTTGAGTAGGATAGAACGTCCCCCTCCGGAACCTTTCATTACTCCGACTACATTGGGACTGCCTGTAAACCGTTTTCTAGGAGAACAAAAATAAGGATGTGTCTCAAGGTTCTCTCCATCCGGCTCCCATACATCCACGTCCAGTCTCAACTCACGAAATTTATCAGCAATTAAGGCCTGGACCTCCTTCTCATTGCCTTGTGTGCTGGGGATTCTGACCATCTTCTGCAGAAAACAGGTTCCTTCTTCACGATGAAGCCTAATCCACTCATGTATTTGCTTTTGCAGTTCAGCGTTCAGATTGGGCAAAGGAATTCCCTCCTTCAGATATGCATAAGAAATTGAGTTTGTAACACACGTTTATGGAATGTACGAGATGTTCTCCGGAATGATTAATTCAGCTTCCGTGTGATTTACAACGTCCTCTACCGTATAAGGAAGCATGATTTCTTTTAAAAGCAATCCTTGATCCGTGACCTCCATCACGGCCATTTCCGTAATAATCAATTTGACGCATGTCTGCGCTGTTAGCGGCAAGTCACATTGTTTTTTAACCTTGGATTCCCCCTGCCGATTGACATGGTTCATAAGAACGATGACTTTTTTGGCTTTTTGCGCAAGCTCCATCGCCCCTCCGACCCCTGCCACCCGCTTCCCCGGCACGATCCAATTGGCCAAATCCCCACGCTCACTGACCTCTAGCGCACCAAGAATCGAGATATCGATACATCCCCTGCGAATCATGGCAAAAGCAATGCTGCTATCGCAGTAGGAAGCACCATTAGTAATCGTGACGGGGTATCCGCCTGCGTTACAGAGAAAAGCATCTTCTTCCCCAGGAAGCGGGGCGCCCCCTGCAGCCAAAATTCCATTTTCCGCATGAAAAACAACATGAATACCTTCAGGGACGTAATCTGCAACCTGGGTCGGGATGCCGATTCCTAGATTGACAGCCATGCCGTCCTTTAATTCTTGAGCAGCCCGCTTTGCTATTCGGACGCGGGTTTCTTTTCCCATACCCATTCCCAAGTCACCCCTCTGCTCAATATCACCATATCTACGAAAATCCCCGGCGTTACAATGTTTTCGGGGTCAAGTTCGCCTAGCGGTACAATCTCATCAACTTCAGCAATCGTAAATTTCCCGGCCATGGCAACCAATGGATTTAGGTTTCTTCCGCTTTTATCATAGACAAGATTCCCGTAAGTATCGGCTTTTTTCGCATGAACAATGGCAACGTCTGCCGTCAGTGCCGGCTCCACCAGATAATTTTTCTCGTCGATAGAAACAGTCGCCTTTCCCTGCTCCATGATCGTTCCGACACCGACATCCACCAATATCCCGCCAAGACCTACGCCGCCTGCCCGAATTTTTTCCGCCAACGTTCCTTGCGGGTAAAACACTACCTCCATCGTCCCTTCCTCCATCCTTAGGCCGGCGTTAGGATTGGAGCCGATATGGGAGGCAATCACCTTCTTTACTCTGCCTGCTGTGATTAAGCGACCTATGCCAATCTGCGGAAACCCGGTATCATTCCCAATGATCGTTAAATCTTTAATCCCCTTTTGCAAAATACCTTCGATCATCGTTGGAGGCGTTCCTATGCCGCCAAACCCGCCATACATCAACGTACAGCCATCGTTTATCGCTAGAAGTGCCTCTTCCAAGGTCCTTACTTTTCCGTCTATGACATGTGCGTTCTCACGTGGGATCATCATTTCTCCTCCAATACGAGTCGGGTAACTCAACCATAACTTCCCGAATGGATGCATCCAAAATCAGCACGAGCTGGTCGATATCTTCTTCTGTAATCACAAAAGGTGGAGCCACTATAATGACATCCCCTACCCCGTCCATCGCGCCTGCCGCAGGGTACACGAGAAGGCCTTTTTGAAAGGCTTTTTCGACGATTCGAGAGGTGACACCTAGCCCTGATGGAAACGACTTCTTGTCGGTCCGATCGGAAACAAATTCCATGGCCAGAAGAAGTCCTTGGCCCCTTACATCGCCGATGATCTCGATCCCGTCAGCCATTTGGCGCATCTGGCCCAGCAAATAACTGCCTTTGATCTCTGCTGCCCTGACTAACTGATGCTTTTCGATATAGGCGAGAACCGCCAGTGAAACTGCCGCTGATTGCGGATTTGCGCTGTAAGTGTGGCCGGACATGATGCTTTTGGATCCCTGCAAAATGGGTTCCATCACGTGATCTTTAACCAACGTTGCTGCCATTGGTGTATATCCGGCGCTCATGCCTTTTCCTAGAGCCATCAGATCCGGTTCGACGCCATAATGCTCCATGCCGAACATAGCTCCTGTACGGGCAATTCCCGTCATGACCTCATCGGCGATAAAAAGAATCTCATTCCGTTCGCAGATCTCCTTGATCTTCTTGTAATATCCTTCAGGTGGAACAATAGCACCACCTGCAGCACCAATGATCGGCTCTGCTATGAATGCGGCGATATGTTCGGCGCCGATCCGCTTTATGGCGGTTTCCAAATCGTCCGCACACGCTAACTTGCAATCCGGATAGGTCTTGTTCAAGGGACAGTGGTAGCAATAAGGGGGGACGACAACTGGAAAGTCCTCTAATAACGGAATAAATCGTCTTCTTCTAAGTACATGGCCTGACATCGAAAGAGCGCCCATCGTTATACCGTGATAGCTCATCCTTCTTGAAATAACTTTATTTTTTCCTTGGCGACCCTTCTCCTGCCAGTGCTGGATGGCAATCTTCATCGCCGTCTCCGTTGCTTCGGATCCGCTGTTCACAAAGAAAGCCCAGTAATCATTGCCTGGCGCCAAATCACTTAGCTTCTTCGCCAGCTTTTCGGCTGGTTCACTTGTAAACTGAGAACGGTAGACAAAAGAGACCTTGCCCGCTTGCTCCAGCATCGCATCGATGATTTCTTGAACCCCGTGCCCGATTCCGGCTGTCACAGCCCCCGACGATGCGTCTATATAGGCTTTGCCTTGATCATCGTACAAAAAGACGCCTTTTCCATATTGAATGGTGGGATAATGGTGATCCAAAACCGGCTTGATTAAATGCTCCCGCTTCATAAGGCTCCCCCCATTGTAACCATCGCTACGGTTTTATTTGAGAAACATATTCTTAACCCGCGGAGCCTTCAACAGATCTTCATAACGAAATGAGGTTCCAAGCGCGGACACATCATGCCAATATAATGTCTCTTCAATTTGCTGCGCGGTGCTCTCCAAAACGTAAGTACGGCAGTTGGAACATTCGATAGCGGGAACTTCCAAAATCTGAACCGCCACTCTCCCATCCGGCATGACCCAGTAGCAATCTTTCACGCTTTCACGGATATCCTCCGTTTCACACCACATGCACTTCATATGCTTCCTCCTCAATGTACCCCACAAAGTGAAGTAATGCTTCGAAGCTTAGTCCTATTACTTTGCGGGGGCCCCAGAATTTATTTGTTTAGAACATTCTTATCGCTACCTGATTACTATGCAAAATACATACCAACTTTTCGAAGTAGGCATCTAACTTCTGCAGGGTAGGTTATCGCGGGAAAAGCCGCCAATTATTTGGCAGTAGCTATATTTTTGGCAGCAAAAAATTAGAATTCATACGGTATTGCGTGCTTGCAGCACAAACCATGATCTCGTTTTGCAGTTGGCACCATTTTTGCAAATAACTGAATAGAACCATTTTAGGGAGAAAGGGGAATGCAGGATGCCTAATAATCAGCCAACGTATACGAATCAAGTTGAGAAAGGCGACGATTATACGGTAAGCTTTTGCCTCGATTTTTTTAACAAAAGGCTGCGGGTGGATGACTATCTGGGAAATGTGGATGCCGTCTGCAAGAGGATAGGTGAAATTGCCAAAGCCAATGCTTTGACCAAAGTGTTTATTAAATCGAGAGAGGATGATTGGCAAACCTTTCTATCCAAAGGCTGCATGCTGGAGGGAATTTATAAAGGATATTTCAACGGTGGCGATGCTTACTGTATGGCTCTTTATAATGATCTTGAGCGGCGGACTAGCGACTATTGGATGGAGGAAGATCAAATTCTAAAGCAAGTGCTAGCTCTTCCCCTCAAGCCGGATCGGCCCTTGGTTCCTGAATACTATACACTGCGTATAGCTCGGATGGAGGATGCTGAGCGGCTTTCTGTTTTATACGATCAAATATTTCAAACGTACCCGACACCGATGAATGATCCTTTTTACGTCGAAAAAACCATGCGCGAGGGAACGATTTATTATCTCGTAGAATCGCCGGATCAACTGATTAGCGCCGCCTCCGCTGAGATCAATACGGTCTACGCCAATGCGGAAATGACGGATTGCGCCACACTCCCTGCTTATCGAAATCAAGGACTCATGAGACTTCTTATGCATGCCTTGGAAGATGAATTAATCGCACGAAACATCACTTGTGCTTACTCCTTATCCAGAGCCCTTTCTTTCGGTATGAATGCCGTTTTCTTCCAGATGGGATACCGTTATTACGGCAGACTAACGAAAAATTGCGATATCTACGATAAATTTGAGGACATGAATTTGTGGGCCAAAATGCTGAAGTGATTTTGACCCCTTTAGAAACTATATGCGTTTTCTTCTCAGGGAAGAAGAAATGCCTAACTCCTCCCGATATTTGGTTACCGTACGGCGAGAAATTTGAATGCCTTCCTTCATCATTAACTCTGTCAGCTTCTGGTCGGAGTAAGGCTTGGCGTGGTTTTCCCCATGGATCCATTCCTTTATTCTCGCTTTTACGTGCTCCGAGGACGCTGAATCTCCAAGGTCCATTTGTAAACCGGAGGGGAAAAAGTATTTCAACTCGAAGATGCCCCATGGGGTTTGGGCATATTTTCCAGACGTTGCACGGCTGACCGTCGATTCATGTACGCCCAATTTATCGGCAATTCGCTTCAAAGTCATCGGTTTGAGATTGGAAGTTCCCTTCCAGAAAAAATCGGTCTGTTCCTCCACAATAGCTTGCGATACGCGATATATGGTCTTTCGTCTTTGCTCCAAACACTTCAGGAAGAACATCGCTGAATTTAATTTACCAAAGAGGAACTTTGTTGCTTCGTTATTGTCGCTACTATCCTTCACCATTCGTTCGTAATAACCATTAACGGAGAGGCGGGGCGACGCTGTTTGATGAATCAACACAACGAGCTGTTCACCTGCCTTCTCGATGATGACCTCGGGAATGATATAATGAATAGCTTCTGTGTGAAAGGCTGCACCGGGTCTAGGATTCAGCCCTTTGATCACATCGATCGCAGCCTGAAGTTCTTGTGCTGTCACTTGCAGCATCGTCGACAATTTATGAATGCGATAATCCGCAACATCCTTTAGATGATTACGAATTAGTAAGGATACTAACGGAAAGTACTTCGACAAGGACTGGACCTGAAGAAGCAGACATTCTCTCAAATTTCTTGCTCCCACGCCGATGGGCTCAAAGCCCTGCAAGATCCTTAGGGCAAGCTCCGCTTGAGCAAGATCGACCTTACATACGTCGGATATTTCATTTAAGGAAGGTACAAGATATCCATTATCATCCAGATTTCCGATCATAAACGCGATCATTTTACGAATGGATGGCTGGATCTTTTTTACAAAGCCCAACTGCTCCTTTAAATGCCTTTCCAAGGATACCTCGTTTGATGCTGCGTGATGAATGGGGTCATAGATGTGTTCACGCCTGACTGATGCAGTATGGAATTTATGCGAGGCGTTATAAGCATCCCATTCGTTTCCGCTGAATTCCAATACCGGGTTATCATTCATCTCCTGCTGGACAACCTCCAGCAATTCCGGTGTCGAGAGTTGCAGTATCGTTATGGCTTTTCGCAATTGCGGAGTCATTCGCATTTTTACGGCTTGTTGTTGGAACATTCCGTATCCTGGGCGCATGTACATCACCCCTTTATGTTTTTGCTTTGCTTATATATGTATTCAAGTACGAACCCTTTTTGTCCATTTCGACTAGAAAAGAAAGAAGACGCCGTTTGAAATATTGACGTCTTCTCCTATTACACTACGATATAGTCCACAATGCGATCAAGTAGTTTGCGCTCGCATTGAGTATGGATGCCGCATGTCGGAGCGGTTGAGCCGTAGACAGACTCGGTTACTACCGTATCCGATACAGCAACGTAAGCATTTGCCTCGTTATAATTGCTGCCGACCTCCCAGTGGCCCCACATGATATATTTCTTTGTTTTCTCATTGTACATTACTTTAGGCCGCTCGATCTTAGCGTTTGTGAGGTTGGCCGGATCGGACGCAATCGTGAGCGCCTGATTGCGGAACTCCCATTGGATCAAATCCTTAGATGCATATACGGATACCGCCTTAAACAAAGCCGAATTGTGGCTCTTGTCTTCACCGAACCAATAGTACGTGTCGCCCGATTTGATGACGCCGCCGCCATGGGCTTGCATCACATTGCCGTCCGTGTCTAACCAAGGGATGCCGTTGGCAATATTCCCCTACTCCGTCGGGTCAGGGATTGGATCATCTGAATCCGTTGGCGTGACCGTGGTCGTCTCGCTTGCAGCTTCAGACAGATTCGATTCATCAAAGGACATTTCCTCTGCTGCCTTATAGGACACTTTGTCGACGTGCCGGCCACATTTTTGCTGAGTTCGACTCTGGCTTCACTTGTCTTGTTTACTCTGAACATATAGTAATTGCTTGCATCTGTGTATCGGACTACAATACCGAGATAAGCGCCTCCATCCGTCAGCTTCACCCTAAACAGTCGGTGCACTTGCGGATGCAGATGGTAAAGCGATGACTGGATACACCATCGAAAGGATCAGAATAGCCGTCAAGATCTTCGTTCGAAGGTTATAAAACTTCATCATACTATGTACCCCCTTAACTATTCACTCATTTAGAATAAAAAAAGCTCGTAAGATCATCATCTTACGAGCTGTTTGAACACTGCGCTAGCTCCAGTAACGCCTTGACACGCAGTGCTCTTTGGCTAACTTATAGCTGCTTAAATCCACAATTTCAATTGATTTGATCGATTCAGGGGAATGGATCATCTGATTGTCTCCAGCGTAAATCCCCACATGGTGAATAGCTCCCTTGCCTTCTTCATAAGCGAAAAAGAGCAAATCCCCCGGTTCCAGTTGTTCCTTTGCAATGAGCGTTCCCTGCTTAGCTTGGTCAGAGGCGTCTCTTGGAATCGAAATCCCAAAATATCTGTGCATGCTATATGCAAAACCGGAGCAATCGTAGCCAAATGAGGACATTCCGCCCCATAAATAAGGCAGATCAAGAAATCTTCTCCCCTGCTCCACGATTCCACGTCCGATGTGGCCTTCACTAGGCTCGGGGATCAGAGAGCCATCGATCAGGCGAACCTCGTTCACTTTTAAACAACCATCACCCTCTGGCGTCTTCACCTTTACCCATTCTTCGGTTTCATCAAGGACAGGAAGAGAGGTCAGATAGCTCAACTCGATCGAGCGTTCGGACGGATTCCGATACAGCCACGCTTGAGCTGTTATCACTTCCGCTCTCTTCGAGCCCGCATAGGCTTCCGGCTCTCTAACTAGCTGGCATCTTGGCACCCAGCCGGGGTAGCCTAAAGCTTCCTTGCGTGTTCCCTGCTGCGGAATGAGCACTTTGATCCAATCTTCCAGTTCTTCCATGACAAGAACGTAGGTACCATAAAGAATTTGAGTCTGAATCCGGTTCCCTTCCCACAAGTCCAGCTTATCGTCCAAAGTCATGCTGCTCAGCCATACTCTGATTTCGGCTGGATGCTTCAATGCAGGCTCATCCATTAGCCGAGGAGATTCCGGCTTCGTCCAAACCGTTGCGACGGAAACACCGACTGTCATCCGTTTCTGCATACTCATGACCACCCCACAACACTTTCGCTGGGGACCACATCCCGAATGCCAAGGCCTGCTTCTTTTGGGAAGGTCATCATTCTGCCGTCATATTTCACACCGCCAACCACAATATCGTTAAGCATCATTAAAGGAGCATCGAAATCAAAACGGGTAATGTTCTTCTTGCTAGCTGCCAGATGAGCTGCTGCTGTTACAGCCACACGAGATTCGATCATGCTTCCCACCATGCACTCGACACCGAATTCTTCTGCGATATGGTTAATAATTTGCGCTTTGTAAATACCGCCGGATTTCATCAGTTTGATATTAATCAGATCGGCTGCGCGGTGTTTCAGCACTTCGAAGGCTTGTGCCGGAGAAAATACACTCTCATCTGCCATAATGGGGGTTTCCACACTATCTGTAACCATTTTCAGCCCTTCAATGTCGTTAGCTTTCACTGGCTGTTCTACCAATTCAATATCAAGCCCCAAATCCTCCATGCGGCGGATAGTCCGGATGGCGTCCTTTACCTGCCACCCCTGATTCGCATCTATGCGTATTTTCACACTGCTGCCGACACAACTGCGGATTTCCTTAATTCTTTCGATATCCTCTTGGATAACATCTTTGCCAACCTTTATCTTCAGTACATTGAAGCCTTCCTGCACATAACGGATAGCGTCTTCTCCCATTTCCTTAGGTGAATTGACGCTTACCGTGTAATCTGTCTCTATCTGATCCTTATATCCACCTAGGAACTGGTACAATGGCAAACCGCAATACTGCGCGACCAGATCGTATATAGCCATATCTACTGCCGCTTTGGCACTGCTGCTGCCTATCATCGAATGATGAATCTCCTGCAGAATGCGCTCGTACGCCAGTACGTTTTTGCCAATAAGTAAGGGGGTGAACGTATTTACAATAGACGAATGGATACTATCCAAGCTGTCGCCGGTGATTACGATCGTTGCCGGTGCCTCTCCCCATCCGATCCTGCCATCGTTAGCTTGAATCCGAACGATGATAGACTCCGTTTTATACACCGTACGCAGTGCTGTTTTAAATGGCTTAATGAGCGGAGTCGATTGCCGCATTACTTCAACACTTTGAATGTTCATGTTTGCCTCCTGAAAGTTTTGTGCAGCTATGCAAGCGAAGCGGGCTTATGCCACAAAACGACTTCGGAAGCATAAGCTTATGCCTCTACACCGAGTTCCATACATGCCAGCAGCTTATCGTACGTACTCATTCTTGCTCCTATGCCCATCGGAACCGCAATATTGGGAGAGCAGTGGCCGATCTTAAATCCAGCGAGTGTCGGCTTCCCTGCAGAAACGATGTGATCGTTAAATATTTGCTCTAAAGTAAGCGACACTTTCCGTTTGTTCGGCACGCAATTGTTAAAATCGCAGATCAGAATGCCGGCTGCTTCAGCGAATTTACCTGCTAGTCTTAACTGGTTTAACATCCGATCCAACCTATAGGGCTCTTCGTCAATATCTTCAATAAAAAGGAGTTTCCCCCTCGTGTCCAGCTCATAAGGAGTTGCAAGCGTACTAACAATCAAGGAAATGTTCCCTCCCACGAGGGCCCCGCACGCTTCTCCTTCAACTAAGGTTTGCAGAGGGGAAATCTCCTCCGTATAGCGAAGAACGGAAGGGCGAAGAAGCGTCTCATAATTTTGAATCGTGAGCGGGTGCACATCCTCTTTTCCCAGATCGATCAACATCGGACCATGAAAAGTAACCAAACCCGCTAAACGACCTATCGCCGCATGTAGAAAGGTAATATCGCTATAACCCCAGAAAATCTTCGGATTAGCGCGAATGAGTTCATAGTCCAGCAAATCTGCCATTCTCCCGGTACCGTAACCGCCACGCGCACAAATGATCGCTTTGATCGTCGGATCGGCGAACATTTCGTTCAATTCCGCTGCCCGCTGCTCATCCGTTCCTGCCAGATAGCCATGCTGCATAGAGAGGGTATTTCCCAGCCGCACATGGAGCCCCAGCTCCTCCAGATAGGACGAAGCCGCTTTCACTTGATCCTTGTCAGACCAACTAGCCGGCGCCGTTATGGCTACCGTATCGCCAGGGCTTAACCGCCTAGGCTTTATAAGCTCAACCATCAAGGCACTCCTTACCCGCATGAAAAAAAGGGAGAAGCACCTCTTACAGGTGCATCCCTTGATCATCCGATTTTATTTTAAATCCGCCCACTTAAAGTCGAGGAAGCCGAAAGCGTGTCTAACGACGCCTTCCAATTTGTCGCTTTGCAGGTAAGTGGAATTATAGAAGTAAAGCGGCAGAACCGGAGCTTCGTCCATTAAAATCTTCTCCGCATCATGCATCATTTTGTATCGTTTAGCCTCATCCGATTCTACATATGCGTCTTTGATCAATTTATCATAAGAAGCGTTAACCCACCCTGTTCGGCTGAACGGATTCGTCGATTGGAAGCCGTCCAGGAAGTTGATCGGATCGGCAAAGTCCGGGAGGAACGAAGAACGTGACAATTGCAACTGCAGAGCCTTTTGTTCGGTAGTCAGAACTTTTCCTTCTTTGTTTGCCAGTTTCACATCGATACCTAAGTTATCTTTGAGCATAGCTTGAAGCGTTTGAGCAATTCGTTGACTCACATCGTTCGTATTATAAGTCAAAGTAACTTCTGGCAGCTTCGTGTATCCGGCTTCCTGCATCCCTTTGTCCAATAGCTTTTTCGCTTCGGCCGCATCAAACTTGATTAGGCTGCCGCCAACCTTGCGGAAGTCTCCACCCGCAGGATCCTTGAGTCCAGGAGATACATAACCGTCTGCCGGTTTCTGCTTTTGCTTTAATACCAAATCTACAAGCTTCTGTCTGTCTACAGCCCCAACAAAAGCTTTACGAATGTTGACGTTATTGAAAGGTGCCATTTTCACATTAAAGCGGTAGAACGCAGTTCCTGCAGCATCTTCAACCTTCACTTTGTTTTCTGCAAACAATTTATCGCTCATGTCAGCCGGAATGGATCCGGTTGTATGAAGCTCGCCAGTAGTGAAGAGCTGGTAAGCGGTGTTGGTATCATTGATCATTTTGAAAGTAACACCCGTCAGTTTTACGTTTGCGGCATCCCAGTACTGGTCGTTTTTCACCATTTTCAGCTCACTATCGTGCTTCCATTCGGTAATTTTGAACGGCCCGTTACTTACAATCGTAGCCGCTTCGCCGGCCCATTTGGCGTTGCTTTCTACTGTTGCCTTATGTACCGGGAAGAACGCCGGACTGGATATCATGCCAATCAACCAAGAAGCAGGCTGTGTCAAAGTAACTTCAAGTGTCTTGTCGTCCAGAGCCTTAATTTTCACATCGCCCGCAGTACCCTTACCGGAGTTGAAAGCTTCTGCACCTTCAATAGGATATGCGAGGAAAGCTGCGTCAGAAGCAGTTTTCGGATCCAACAGACGCTTCCATGCATACTCAAAGTCGGCAGCTTTTACCGGATCTCCATTGGACCACTTAATGCTGTCACGAAGCGTGAACGTGTACTTTTTCCCATCAGGAGTGACTTTCCACTCTTTCGCCATAGCTGGCTCAGGAGACTGGTTCTTGCCAAGACGCGTCAATCCCTCAAACGCATTATTGACAACGTCGTAAGAAACTTGGTCAAATCCTTTCGGAGGATCGAGGGATGTTGGTTCTTTTAAATTGTTGTAAAGGAGGATTTTGGACTTCGTTTCTTTGGCTGCTTCCGTCTGCTTGGCTCCAGACTCTTGCGTTCCGGACCCTGGATCTTTGCTGCATCCGGCTAGTAACGTACTGAATACCAATACGGAGCTGATTAGCATTGCTGAAACTTTTTTCATGAGCACTTCTCCCCTTCGTTCATGGTCTTATTTATCCTAGAGCCGACATAATGTTACTCTTCATCGGCGGCTGGAATACAAATTGAGAGCGCGGATCCTGAAGCCAACAGGCAACCGAATGGCTGCTCGATACAGCAGTCTGCTCCGGCTGATAGGCACCGCATACTTCCATGGCATAACTGCAGCGCGCTGCAAAACCACAGCCTTGTGGCGGAGCAAACAAATCCGGCGGTGTTCCAGCAATTGGAGTGAGCGGAAGTGACTTATCCGTGTCTAGACGCGGCATGGAAGCCAGCAGCCCTTTGGTGTAGGGATGCTGCGGATTGTGGAACAGCTCATCCACTGTCCCTGCTTCAACGACCTTACCGGCATACATCACATTGACCCGATCGGCCATATTCGCAACAACACCAAGGTCATGCGTGATGATGATAATGGAAACACCGGTTTTCTTCTGGAGCATTTTGAACAGCTCAATGATTTGGGCCTGAATGGTGACATCCAGTGCCGTAGTCGGCTCGTCCGCAATAAGAACGGAAGGTTTGCATACCGCTGCGATAGCGATCATAATCCGTTGTCTCATGCCACCGCTGAACTCATGCAAATATTGCTTCAAACGCATCTCGGGGTTGGAAATACCTACCAGACCGAGCATTTCAGTTGCTTGCTTACGGGCTTCTGCACGCGATATTTTCTGATGGCGGATGATTCCTTCCATAATCTGCTCACCTATGGAGATGGTGGGGTTTAAGGCTGTCATCGCATCTTGGAAAATCATTGAAATTTCAGAGCCTCTCAGCTCTCGCAGCTGCTTCTCACTGAGTAATGTCAGTTCCCTGCCCTTATAGCGGATACTGCCTTGGCTGATCTTCGAGCTATGCTCGGGAAGAAGGCGCGTCATGCTGCGGGCAGTTACACTTTTACCACAGCCGGACTCGCCTACGATAGCCAAAGTCTCTCCCTTACTTAGCGTAAAACTGACTCCGCGGACCGCCTTCACTTCTCCACCATGTGTGGTGAACGAGACATGAAGATTGTCCACTTCCAATAGAACGTCGGACATGTTCGTTGCATTCACGTTGGCTACCTCCTCCTCTTCGGATTAAAAGCGTCCTGCAATCCATCGCCCACCAGATTAAAAGCAAGCATGGTCATCGATATGAAAAACGCCGGATAGAACAGCCGCCACCACTGACCTGACAAAATGGTCGACAGACCGTCGTTGGCCATGACGCCCCAGCTTGCCAAGGGAGGCTGAATACCTAAGCCAAGAAAGCTTAAGAACGCTTCTGCGAAGATGGCTGATGGCACCGAGAACGTCACTTGCACGATAATGACTCCTAGCGCGTTGGGTAATAAATGTTTGCGGATAATATAACCCGCACCTCCGCCTAACGTCCTTGCCGCCAGCACGTACTCCGATGATTTCAAACTAAGCACTTGTCCGCGCACGATGCGTGCCATTCCGATCCAGCCTGTGGCACTTAAAGCCACGATGATAGTTAATAGGCCTGGACCCATGACTACCATCAACAGGATGACGACAAGCAAATAAGGGATCCCGTATAAAAGATCAACGAACCGCATCATAAGATTGTCGATCCTTCCGCCTAAGTAACCAGCGATGCCGCCATAAATAATGCCGATGACGAAATCGATCAAAGCAGCCATGAGGCCGATAAATAGCGAGATGCGTGCTCCGTAAAGGATACGGGCATAGACGTCGCGTCCAAGTTCATCCGTACCGAACCAGTGGGCTGCAGATGGATTTTGATTGGCATCGAGCAGCACCTGTTTCGAGTAGCTATGGTCGGTAAGGAACGGTCCAAGGATGGCCAGTAGCGACATCAATAGAACGATGATTAACCCCACCATGGCCAGTTTGTTTGCACGAAGCCTAATCCATGCTTCCTGCCAGAACGACAGCCGTATTCGGACAATCGCTTCAGCCGTACCGTTACTCTTGCTCATTGGGACAAATAAGGAATCTGGAACGTTCATCCTACCCCTCCTTCCTGTGCAGCTTGATGCGGGGGTCAATGATGCCGTAGGCGATATCCACCAGAAACATCATAAAGACTAAAAGAGCGCTATAGAAGACAGTCGTGCCCATAATAAGCGAGTAATCCCGATTATTAATGCCATCAACGAAATATTTGCCCATTCCCGGAATGGCGAATATCTTTTCGATAACGAAGCTCCCTGTGAGAACGTTGGCTACCAAAGCACCAAGCAGTGTGATGACCGGAAGTACCGCATTACGGAGCGCGTGCTTAATGACAATCGTTGCGGGCGACAGTCCTTTGGCCCTTGCCGTTTCAATGTAGTCTGCCGTCAACACTTCCAGCATGCTGGCCCTTGTCAATCTTGCAATGATCGCAAGAGGCCCAGTCGATAACGCAAGTGCAGGCAGGATGACATGTTTCCAGGTTCCCCATGTAGCTACGGGAAGGAGCTTCCATTCGACTGCTACATATTTGATCAGCAAGGTCGCCACAATGAAGTTGGGTACCGCAATGCCAATAACGGCGAAGATCATGGCGAGGTAGTCTATGATTCGGTTCTGCCTCAATGCTGCGACTGTGCCGAGTGCGATACCGGTTACGATAGAAATAAGGATGGACACGATACCGAGCTTAAACGATACTGGAAATCCCCGGCTGATCATGGAATTGACGGTATCGGGGAAGTGGCCGATGGAAGGTCCAAGGTCCAATGAAAGCAGCGATTTTAAATAAAGCAGGTACTGAGTCGTAATGGGTTGGTCCAAATGGTAAAATTCCATCATGTTCTGAACCGCCGTCGGATTCGAATTCTTGCCCTCCTTTTCGAATGGCGACCCCGGAACAGCATGCATCAGTGCAAAAGTAACCGTAATAATTAGCCACAGTGTGACAATCATGGAGATAAATCTGCGAAGAATATATTGTGTCACGCTATCACCCACTCCCGCTTTTTAACAAAATGCCGTTCTCATCGCCAATTCCGTCATAACCAACATGGCTTGGTAGGCCTCTAGAATATTTTTAGCCTGAAAAGTAACAATAGGGCTATTATCATCAATGGTCGTACCCGGCATCAAGTGTGCCCATTCTGCTTGACCATAGTTGGCAAATTCAATCTTCAACACCGGATTATCCGGCGTTACGAGCGGCTTGACCTTACTGCGATTAGCTAATGCTTCCCTCGTTTTCTCCCGGAGCAGCTGTCCGCTTTTTTCCGGGGTTAGGCACAAAGCCGAAGTCCGGGAAATCCGCCTTTTCACAATCGCTGTCGTGATTCCCGGAATAAGCTCCTCCGCTTCAATCGCAGTCTCATCGTCCCCAGCTACCAATAGAACAGGTACGCCGTAATGACCGGCAACATAAGCATTAAAACCCAGCTCGCCAATTACTCTATCATTTATGTACATATTACGAACGCCGAAGATCATCGTATGGCTTAGTACCCCTTTGGTGGCCGCTCTAGTGTGATAGCCTAGAAAAGCCGCTCCTGCGAAAGAGGCGTCTAATCCTTGTACCATGGAAAACGGCTTCACATCACCTGAGATCAACTGTGTTTCGGGATGGAGCTTCTCGATCAACAGATTGTTCATTTTGGAGTGACTATCATTGACGATGACTTCCTTGCAGCCTGAATCAAAAGCAGTTCCTATAACATAATTGGCTTCATCCGTCATGATGTGCTGCCCGCGAGTATAGTTGTACTGTCTAGAATCGATAAACGTGTTATCGACAAGTCCAGTGATGCCTTCCATATCAATGGAAATATACAGTTTCATAGGTTATCCTCCCATAGTGTAGAGTTGCAAAAACCCAGCAAACAGCCAAGGGAACATTCATCCCAAGAGACTATTTGCTGGGTTTTATTTACGGGTATGTTTCCATACGGATAAATAAAGCAGCTTACACTGTACCGGAAGATTGGAAACCCAGTTCTTCTCGGCCGTTAAGTGCTAATTTATATTTTTTGTGTGCGTCTTTATACGCTACGCTCAGAGCCTTCTGAGATGATCCATGATATCTGCGCCGGATTTCCTCCGTCACCACATCAAGGAGCAGCATATTGTGACCGATAAAGATCGAGCGTACAAAATCCGATGTAAGCGGAATTGTGGATGAACATCCTGCATCGATAATTTTATGGCTAGTGGTATCCACGACAAGTCCGATAAAAAATGCGTTGTACTGCTGAGTAATAGGATTGTTCACGGAAGCTTGAGCGTCGCCGATAACATAAATTGTGTCTTTGTCGTAAAGCAAACGACCACTCTCCTAATTAGCATTCTGTTCGGTTTCCGAGCGGGATGTGGGAAGGGGGGTGCTTCCTACGACCGCCAGAAGCTAGAACACTAATGGTGTAATATATTCTAACATCGAATTAACATGTTGTAAATAATGAATCACTTACTCAAGGAAAGTGGCATGCAATAACCGTGTAAGCTCTTCTTCTGCTTCAAAATAAACGCCATGATCTTTTCTTTGGATAAGACCGTTCATCAGTAAAATAAAGCCCCATTTTTCCTGTTTATGAAAATACATATCGCTAAGCAGTCCATAAGCATCACCGGAATGTCCAATAAGTCTGTGTCCCGGGATCAGATCGTCTGTAATCTGAAACTGGAGCCCGCAATTACGGAAGAAGCCATCTCGTCTATGTCCCGACCAATGAGGGAAGTGCATAAGGTCCACTGTCTCTGGCTTCAGAATTTGAACGCCGTTCAATTCACCCGCATTTATATGCGCTTCCAAAAACCGCGTTAATTCATCTACATTTGTGCGCAGTCCGCCTTGAGGGCTGAAAAGTGCTCCGTTGGTGCCCGGTATATATCCGCTGTAATCGATTGCGTCCGGTTTTCTTCCACGAAAATCGTCCGTTCCTACAATAAATCGATCATTGACCTCGGAATATTCATACAGCACAGCAACGGAATCCATATCCTTGAGATCGCCAATATGAAAACTCGTCTCGTTCATTTGAAGCGGTTCGAACAGATGCCACTTGCAATATTCGTCAAAACGTTCATTCGAAAGCCGTTCCACGACAGTTGCTAGAATGACGGCACCCAGATTTGAGTATTCAAAGCAATCCGAATCCCCGGCCTTCCCTTCTCCCCAGAGGTTGTCCGTGTAATAAGTCCCGCCTGGCAATAAGATATCCGCAAGACGTTTTTGGGGCGGGTTCTCATTTCGCGAATCAACGACAAAGCGAACATATTCATCTTGCAGCCCCGAAGTATGGGTCATGATATGTTTGAGCGTTATCGGTTTATCTGGATACTTTGGATTACGCACCAGAAACCCGAGTAGTTCTCCTACATCCTGATCGATACCGCATAAGCCCTTCTCCACAAGCTGCATAATCGCTGTCGCGACCACTGTCTTCGAAATTGAAGCAATCCGGAAAATGGTTTGAGTCGAAACGGGTATGCGTCTTTCCACATTCGCCCATCCATACCCTCCACACCAAATCAAACGCCCTTCGTAAATCATCGAGGCTGCTAAACCAACGATCCGATGCTTGTCCATAATCTGTTGGATCCGTTCATCCAAAGATTTCAAGGCGATCCTCCTTTGTCCTTTTTTGGCAAAAGAATTTATCGATATATTTACATTATAATAAAGTCTATTCCTGCTGTGTAGCATTTTTTTTGTTAGAAAAACGTGGGCTTAGGACAATACGCAAAAACAGTCAAACCTCGACTGCTGCCGATGGTTTGACTGTTATCTTAGGATTATAGGTTTAACTGCTTCGTCACTGAATGGTTAAGAGGTCTTGATAATTCGGTGGAAAGTCCTTTTTATTGGGTCCCTTCAAATGTTCAAATTTCACGAGTTTAACATCTACTCCGGATTTCACTTCAAATGTAAAGAGATCGTCGCCAACAGCAATATGAGGTCCCACAGTAGGAGTTGCTTCAAGTGTAATCTGAAATTCAAACCCTCGAAACCCGTTTAATCGATCTACCTGTTTAACATCAATAAAATAAGGATACAAATCTGGTGCACCTTTTAAATCCGTGGAATACACCTCAGAGAGCTTGTCCTTCATATATGGTAATAAAAACAGCACAAGCATATCTTGTATTTTCAATTCCTTGGAATCTTTTTCAGGCTTTGTATGTGCTGAAGCAGCACAAGAAATTTGCCATGTAACTAATGATGCAATGATTAGAACATAAACAATGACCCATTTGTTTCTCATTGAAAAGCCCCCCTTTGTTAAACTACATTGATAAGTTTTCCAAAAGGAGTGATGTTCATCACTTTAATCTGCGCGCTACCACCAAAAATAAAACAGGTCGCCGCGGCGCCTGCTTCATAAACTTTATCTATTAATGATCGTTCCTTGTTAGTTTCAAATTAGAATTAAACCCATCCGAACGGCCTAATGACTCGGACTTCAACATGCTTTAAGCCCTGTTCGACTGCCCAATCCAATGCTTCCTCGAAATTAGCTGAAGACGTATTTTTCGAAGTATAGTTACATTTTTTAAGCATTATACTCCTTGTCTAAATAGAAAAAAGTCAACCGATTCACTTAGACCGGCTGACTTTTTCAGATAGTATTGAGTTCTGTTTCTCAAAGTGTCATAGCATGTCCATGCCGTGCCAAAAACGCTTCCTTTTCTTTATAATCCGGCATAATGCTTCCTACACGTCTCCAAAATGATCGATCATGATTCATATGAAGGAGATGACATAGCTCATGAATGATGACATAATCAATAACTTCAACTGGAGCCATGGCTAACCGATAATTAAAGGTTATTTTTTTGTCCGAGCTGCAGCTTCCCCACTTGGTTTTGGACTCATCTACCTCAATCGTTTTGGGTTTTACTTTTAGTTGTGTTTGATAAATTTTGATTCGTTCCCCTACAATCTTCTTGCAGCTTGAGAAATAGAACTTCTTAAGATTCATTTTCAATTCTTCTTCATTTAGCTCATCCGTCTCGATTAACTCATGGAGAAAAACATATTTTCCAAGATGAAGGAACTTTCCTTTATCTTGATACTCTCTTGTCTTCGGGGTTTCTCGAGCTTCCGCAATGAGTTGTAATTTTTCCGAGATCCCTTTCCCATGATGTTTCACAGCACTCATCACCATCTCCTTACTTGTATCATTAGGAGCTTTAACAGTTATGAAACCCATAGAATCAATATGAATTGAGATCTTTTTTCTAATTCCATATTGAACATTAAATTCTATCGTATTATTTTCAAATTCAATTTTCATAAACATCGTTCCTAAAAGGTTATTTATAAATCGTATAAAAGTATCAAAACATTTTTCCATTTATTTTGCAATGTGGGAAACCTTTATGTTAGTTAAAATTAATAGAAAACGCTTGATCCCTGAGTATGTAAGGACCAAGCGTTTCTCATCTGGTGATTGTCTAGTTTTTCATTTGCCCACAGTCGTCGGATTGGTTCTGAACCTACTTGCGCAGTGTTTGAAGCGCTCCACTCCATGCGATCACTTGATCCAGCATAAGTTTAATATTGTGAAGATGTAATTCAGCTGGCTTAAATGTGCTATAATTCTCAAAATCGGTAAATATCGATAAAGTTGGATGTGCTTTCACATCAGCAATTAGTAACTCTCCTAAGATTCCTCTCAGATGCTCAGCCGCTCGTGCCCCGCCAGTTGACCCATAACTAATGATACCTGCAGCTTTGTTATTCCATTCCTCACGTGCTA
Source organism: Paenibacillus sp. V4I9 (assembly GCF_030817295.1). Classification (NCBI taxonomy): domain Bacteria; kingdom Bacillati; phylum Bacillota; class Bacilli; order Caryophanales; family Paenibacillaceae; genus Paenibacillus; species Paenibacillus sp. V4I9. The sequence goes on along the minus strand of NZ_JAUSZE010000001.1, from coordinate 3,107,429 downwards.
AATCGAGTGCGTTTTTTAAAGCACCAGTAATACTGTGATTGTATTCTGGCGTAATAAACACAAAACCATCAAGACTATTCAATTTTTCAGTCCAATTTTTGATTTGTTCTTCGCTGCCCGGATCACCAAAAAAGGGCAATTTGTAGTCTGCAATATCCACTAACTCGTAGCTTGCATCTCCGCGTTTATCTGCAATTTCTTTGACCCAATTTCCCACTTGTGGACTCACCCGTCCAGGTCTAGTACTTCCTAAAATAATTCCAATCTTCAGCATATAAAGAGCCTCCTTATGAATTCCTATTTTGAGCTTATGATTCAATTCTGCAAGTATTCTCATGTGTTATTTGACTGCATCCGGAAATTAGTTGGCTTGTAATTGGCGCCACATTGTCATCATATCGATCCAACCTCGATGTTCGGCAATCTTACCATCTACGACTCGATATTGACGGTACAGTGTAACATCAATTGAATTGCCTGTAGGTAAGTTTCCAAAAAACAATCCCTTATGCGTACCTCTCACAACCATTCTTACGATTACCTTCTCCCCTTGAGCTACGATCTCTTCCACTGTGTAGAGTTTATCAGGAAATGCCTCTAATATTCTTCCAGCAAATTGTTTCAGACCTTCTTTTGATTGATAAGAGAGCTCTTGATAATCGGTTGACAAAAATTGTTCTGTACACTCCAAATCACTTTGATTCCAAAAAGCCTCGATAAACGCTGTTACCGTTTCAATATTTTTCTGTTCAATTGTTATCACAATAAAACATCTCCTTTGTTGATATATGTTTGCCTTTTACTACCTCATTCTCGTTCAGAACCTGAAGTTAATTGGCTTTAATTTGGGGCAAAAGTGTCGCTGTATCGAACCAACCACGATGTTCGATAATCTCGCCATCTACTACACGAAATTCACGAAACTGAGTGACCATTAACTGAATTGCCCGTAGGTGAATTTCCTGCAAACGCACCTTTATGCGTACCTGTCATAAAGATTCTCGCTATTACCTTCTCCCCTTGGGCAATGACCTCTTCCACTGAGTAGTGTTTATCAGGAAATGCCTCCCCTATTTGATTAGAAAAGAATTGATCTGTACAATCCAAATCATTTTGATTCGAAAAAGCCTCAATAAACGATGTTACCGTTTCAATATTCTTCTGTTCAATCGTTTTCATAATAAAACATCTCCTTTTTTGTACATACATGAAATGCTTTGAGACAACAATGTTTTCGAGCGATTATGTTACAATAACTAGTCGAGTTAGACGGATCTGTTTATCGCCGGCTGACAAACAAACTTGTTTATGCTAATATGTGACTATACTGTCACCTTTATAATACGTTACCATTTGGTAACATGTCAAGAACAAAAAAAGCATGCTCGTAAGCATACTTTTAGAAGGAGGCGTTCCAAGTAGATAACGATATATTTAAGGCACTTGCTGATCCTAGCCGTCGCACACTCTTAGATCTGCTTCACGCAACAGATGGGCGAACGTTGAACGATCTTTGTACCCCTTTGCAAATGTCAAGATTCGGTGTAATGAAGCATCTTAATATTCTGGAGGAAGCCAACCTCATTACCACCAGAAAAGTTGGCAGGGAAAAGCTGCATTATCTAAATTCAGTGCCCATACGGCAAATATACGACCGATGGGTGAGCAAATACGCCGAACCATGGGCTATCGAATTAACATCACTTAAAAACGAATTGGAGCGTGAAACGAATATGGAGAATAAACCCCGACATGTAAACCGAATTGCCATTAAAGCGACACCCGAACAAGTGTGGCAAGCCTTTACAGATCCGGCCAAGACATCAAAGTTTTGGTACAATTGCGCCATCCGATCCAACTGGGAATTTGGCTCCTCTTTCGAACTATGGAACCGAGAGGAGAAAAAACTAGCAAATGGAATCATTCTCGAAATGTCTCCTCCACATAAGCTGGTTATGAGTTGGCAGTTCCCCGCGTTTCCAGACACGGCCTCTGAAAGCCCGTCACGTATTACGTGGGAAATCGATTCTCATACCGAGTTAGACGGTATTACCCTTGTAACAGTCGTGCATGATGAATTTGAACAAGCAATAAACACCGCAAAGATTCTTGAAATGGGTCTACCTATTGTACTTTCGGGTATGAAGACATTACTTGAAACCGGCTCAACACTTACTAACGATTAATAAAAGCAAATAGAAAACTACGCTTCTTCATAAGCGTCCAAATCCCTACTCGAATAAATGGCTTGATCTTGGAAACTCTAATTCAATGAAAGGAGGTTCAAACATGGTTGAGTACACAAATATTCAAGACAACTCCGAAGAAATAATGAATTGTATTGTTAACTGCGACACCAACACCGAGCAAGATCAGAAAAAAGTAGATAAAAACCTTTTGAACAGCATCCCAAACGAAGAAGAATATATCGATGAACCTTAATTCACTAACCGCCAAAGATGGCGGTTTTATTTTATCGCGCCTCTCTTTTCTCCCATCCATACGAAAGTAGCTGCCGCGCCAGCAGGAAGCACGTATGAGAACGACTTGCTTCCCCGCTGCACCTTGAACGATCTGCTCTCAGCAGCTGAATTAAAAGCGACGAGCACCTCGGAACCGTTCTGATTTCGGAAGGCGACATCCTCGATATTTCCGCTGCCGAGCGCGTTCGAATCGATCCTATAAGCTCCCGCCCGCACAAACTTACCCGCATGCCCGAAAGCATAATACTCCGGATTATAGGAAATCGCCCCGATCTTCTGATCGATCTTCACGAAGCCGCGACATTTGGGACAACCCCCGTTCTTGGGCCCGTACGTTTCATCAAGGGCCAAATTCCACTTCAGACTGTCCGCGAAATCAGGGGCCCATAATCGATCGAAAATTTCCTAAGCTCAGGATCAGTCTGCCCTTCTGGCACATCGTCATATGTGTAGCTCTTTAGAGAAAAATCCGCGGCTTCCATCGGGAGCCACAAATAGCTAATGCCGATGCCTTGCTTATAATCGAACAATTTATTCATCAGATCGCTTCTTTGCTCAGGATTTAGCTTGTTCGCAATCAACCAGGCGGATGAATCCGTCATAGCCGCACCGAAGCCGTCGATCTATTGATACTTTTTCTCCCCATCGATGACAATGGTAGAATCATTCGGTATGTTATCCTTTACCCAAGCCAAATCCGCCTCTTGATGAATTGACCATAAAAAAGCATCCGGCCTCCAAGGATGGCCGGATGCTTTTGCATATAATACGTAAATGCTCTTTATTTTGCGGACCAAATTTCGATCAAAGCTTTGGCATCAGCCGTGAGGATGGACTTCACTGTTTCGGAGACGTTATCTGTCATCGACATATTATTCAGATGCTTCAGGAAATCCTGCATATGTTTAAGCGCTTTGTCTTTGTCGCCTTTGCCCAATTGATACAGCGCCTGGTCAAGGCTGTTGCGCAATTGGTTAATCAGTGGCCCTTTCAATTCACCTGCTTTGGCATAGCGGTCAATCAAGTTGGACAGTCCTTCGGGGGTGGCTGCAATGGTAAAGCTAACAGTTTCATCCGTCTTATTGCCGGCCAGATCGGTGATAACGATCTTCAGCGTATGGAGGCCAAGATTGCCGGTCAAATCTACGGAAGCGCCGTTTTCCAAACGCTTTCCGTCCAGGGCGAGTTCCTGGCTCTCTAAGCCGGACAATGCATCGTTCGCATTCAAGAGCAGCGCAATCGAACGGTCGTCGGAGAAAACAGCACTTTCCGCAAGCGGTTCCCCGTTTGCCGTCAGAACAAAGACCGGCTTCGTTTTGTCGATCTGGACGCTTAGCTCCTTTGTTTGCTCGATGTTACCCGCAGCGTCAACCGAGCGGAACTGCAGCCGATACACGCCTTCGTTCTTGAAAGCGATTGACCCAGCATAGGTTTGCCATTCCGTGTTATCCCCCACCTCGTATTCCGTTTTCACTACAGCGGAGAGATCGTCAAGCGCCGTCAGTGCGACTGACCCATCCTTGTTCAGCCAGCCATTCCGCAGCGACGGCTCGATCCGCACTTCCGTTTTAGGAGGTGTAACATCTTGCGGATCTACCACCAAGGTCGGTGCCGATATCATTAACTTACGGGAATTCGGGTCTGTTCCTTTTGATCTAACGGCGACTTTGGACACATCGGTTATGCTGCTTGGTAAAGTATAGCTTGTTGCGGTTACCGGTAAGTCAGCAAGTACAATTGCTCCATTATAAATTGCGTAACCTTCGCTTAAATCATTAGTATCCCATTTCAGATTTTTAGCTAACTCATTTGCTTCAATTGTAAGATTCTGTGGAGGAGTTGGTGCATTGAACACTTGAACCTGTGTAAGACGTGGAGGTCCTGTTAGATCCGTGCCGGAATTACCGCCTGATGCGTTCTCTACCATTACCTTGATATATCTGGAATGATAGGTCTTACCAAGGTTAATTGGATAGGAACCATCTTCAGAATCAGTGCCTCCATTATTGTTGCCAGTTGCATACGTATAACCTTGAGCAGTCTGTCTATCCACTTGTTTAAACGTCATTGCGTCAAATTCAACAGCCGATGTATGGTTTCCAAAATCATCAGATACATAAACAGTTGCGCCTTTTAACCTGTTGGATTTTGCAAATAGTCTTAATTGGCTAAAATCCATGGCCTGGCCAAGGTCAATGACGAAACTGCCTTTTCTCTCTCCGTCAGTACCCAGCCATGAATAATTTCCGATTTGATTCAGACTGGTGACGTTGGTAACATTCCATTTTGTTGGGTCTTCCAGTACACCATTGGTCAGTTTGTTTGCATTACCGTATTCGTTAGCCATAGCAGATTGCATCTGGATCGGGTTGGCACCTGCTGCCCTGCTTAGGTTATACGCTTTTTTATTAAGGGCAATGTTTACTGATGATAAACCTGATGCCACCTTTCTTATAGTTATGTCAGCAAGTTGAAGCGAAGCGTCATAGGCAGAGTTGGTTCCGTTAGCAGAGCTGCGGTAAATGCCCCATTTGGGACGCAAATATTGATCAAATGCAGCTGGATACTCCGTCTCGAAGCCGCCGACTCTTTCCGGTCTTCTCCATATATCTTTCGTACCGTCACTTGCGCCTTTGTTTGTGAACACTTGATAAACATCCGGGCTGTCATAAGTGTATACCTTACCGGTTACCCTATCCGTTATCTTAATTGTGAACCAGCCGCTATCCGAAATAAGCGCGTTAAGTTCAACCTTAATCCAGTGGCCGTCGATTTCTTTTAACGGAATTCTCATCAAGGTCTTATCGCCGTCATATCGGTTATGATTCACGACCAGATCCCTGCTGTTCGTTCCCGAAATCGACATAGCCATGATATAAGCACCGTTTTCACCACCGTTGTTTCCACCCGGTAAAGTATCAGGCGCTTGGCGATTCACAGCCTTCAACTGGAAAATATGTCGGAAGTTTGACTGATTCCACTGATTGCCGTCCGGAATATTCCAGAGCCATTCATAGGAAACCAAGTCGCCTTCATAGGCTACAAAATCGCCGTTTGAATCTTCGCTGGGGCGAATTTCAATCCGCTGCCTGTCCGTGATAGCTGCACCGTCAACCACATAGCCTAAATTCCGATCAAAAATACCTTTGTGGCCATACTCACCGTCGCGAACCTTATCAAGGAATTCATTATTCAAGCCTCTGCCGTTCGCAATGACCTTGAATACATTTTTTTGCAAGGTACTGTCCCAAATGCTTTTAATATGGTCGTCGGCCGCAGTCGTCTTAGGCTGATCACCGTAAAATTCGTGGTAAGCGTCTCTTATTCTTTTGGTCACGCCTTCTACCGGCTCGTCCGTCCCCATTGCGCCGCCTAAAATGTTATAAGGAGATACGCCTTCAATTGCGTTCATCTTGATCGTCTTGTCATTCGCACCATAACCGCGGGCAATTACGTCCAATTCAAATATGGATGGGTTTCCGCTGTTAAAATGAAAGTTGAATTCATTCGTACCAAGTGGCAGTTTGGCAAGGTATGGAAGAGAGAATGTAACTGTGCTGCCAGTTAACGAGTAATCGATATTCGGCCGAAGCGTAGTATCGCCTCTGGTAATGCACGTAAGCGTCTGTCCACTCGTAAGGCTTATAATTGTAGATTTAGGTGCAACCTGATCCCATGTGCTGTAGGTATCCTTAGCCGGTACCAATGCGGTTGTGTTAGATACCGAATCTTTGCCGTAGATAGCCAAGCCGGATATCCCCATCGTTGAACTGGTATCATTCGCGCGCTTATCGCTGGGTCCAACAAGTAGCGTGTTGATCATCACATACCGTGCTGTAAACGGATACAAGAATGTCTTGGTATCATAGCCCCATTGTTGTCCGTTGTAAGTGACATAAGACCATAAACCTTCCGTTTCCGTCCCGCCGGCTAGCGTCCAGCCGTTTGCCTTCCAATTATAATTGTTTGCTGTGTCGGAGGCGGTGGGAGCACTTGCCCAAGAATTGGAGTCATTTGTGTAATAAACCTCAAATCTTGTCGCATTGCTTTGAATATTTGCAATTGTGTTGGGTATTTCAAGGTAAAGTTTATCAATCGTTTTTGGAACGCCTAAGTCAAGGGTCAATGCCAGTGAGGATGGCGAATAGTTACTCTTATAGACATTTGAGCTTGAATTACGCCAGTAGCCGCTGCCTCCCGATCGCAAAGCGTCTACTCCTGGATGATCAGCAGCTTCTGAACTTACCTTTAGATTCATACCTGCTTGTGGTGTAAAACGAGAGGGATCCAACAGATTGACTGAACCCGTTTCTGCAGGAAAATAAACAGCTTCCATTACCGAAGAGTTGAGTGTATTGGTATCTGGCGTACTTGCATGAATCGTTGATGCTGGATGAGCGGACAGATTAATAAACGAAAAAGCAAGTGCAAATGAAAGAACTAAGTTTACTATCTTTTTTTGAACCTGTTGCTTAAACATTTGAAAGCCTCCTTATTTTCGTAATATTAAACGTTTACGGTTTCCGCGCCTATTTGTTCGGAGGTGTCCGATTAAGCGCGTTTTCCGCGCTTAATCGGCATGAAGGCGAGGGACGGTCATCTGGGAAGTAAATGTGAACATGTCACTCGATCCCGAATTAAAAAAAACGATTCAGCTAATGACAGATAAAATCAGACTAAACTTCTTAACAAAACGAACCCCTTCTTTCCTCATTTTTGCGAGACTGGTAAACGCTTTCAATTACCATCATAATGAATCGATGAAATTTCTGTATTAGTTAATTTATGATACACATGGAATTTTTTACGATTTTACCATGCCGCTGATCTCGTAAACAGCAAGCAAAGCAAAAACGCTCAACCTCCCCGATAGTAAATTATCGGCTTAAATTGAACGTTCAACGCATCCTTATCTTATTCTCAATATTGTAATTTCACATTGAGAGGTATCAGAAAACCCACTCGGCAGCTTGTTCCATGGTTCGTCTTGTTGTTTCACGCGGTTCATGCACACGATAGCCAAATGCGATCATTACGCTTATGCCTCATTTCTTCACCCTATGTTCTTTGGTATTTGGATATATAGGTTTATGTATAACCACTGTACATGTCATACGACGACTTTAGTTCATCCTTTTTCACTCCAAGATCTTAGGAAACTTTGGTTATAACGGTTGTTTCGTTTGAAATGTAATGAAGTTGTCTGTTAAGATTTTCCTTGGGTATAAAACGGAAGGGGGTTATTGGAACTAAATTTCAGAATGCAATAAAAAATAAAGTCAACATAACGGAGGAAATAACAATGCTAAAAATCGGAATCATAATTGGCAGCACGCGTCCAGGACGCAGAGGTGAAGCAGTCGCTCGATGGGTTCACGAGATCGCACAAAAACGCAGTGATGCTGAATACGAAATCGTGGATATTGCTGATTTCAATTTACCGCTATATGATGAACCAAAGCCGCCTATGTTGGCTCAATATACAAAGCCGCATACGGTGGCTTGGTCGAAAGCAATCCATTCGTATGATGGCTATGTTTTCATAACACCCGAGTATAATCATGCGGTCTCCGGCGCCCTCAAAAACGCCATTGACTTTCTTTTCAATGAATGGAAAGATAAGGCGGCAGGTATCGTTAGTTATGGCGGTGGCACTGGCGGGGCTCGTGCGGCAGAAAACCTGAGACTCATCTTAGGTGAGCTGCATGTGGCTGACGTACGTGCTCAGGTCACCCTTTCGCTCTTTACGGATTTTGAAAACTACAGCGTTGTGAAGCCCGCACCTCATCAGGAAGCAGCCGCCAACACACTGTTCGATCAAGTCGTCGCCTGGAGCGGCGCATTAAAAACGTTGCGCTAACACTCCAACCAATCGAATAAGAAAAATAAGCTGGATAGGGTTCGCCTAATCCAGCTTTTTTGATTGTTAAATCACTATTTTGAGTTGCGATTACGCTTATACTCTTCGATCTCAGCCCAAATTAAATAAGATAATCCTACTATCAGTGAAATTTTACTTAGTGTTGAAGGGTATTCACCAACCGAATAAAGCATATTTTGAATTAATTGTGGATTCCACCAAAAATACAACTCCTCTTCAATAAACCTCATCCATATATTACCATAGTCTGCCTTATATTACTTCTAAGTAACTATATGACTTCAAAGTGCGTACTTTTCATTCAACACTCTAAAGTGCACAATGATCATGAAACCACCGCGGAGTAGGAGAGGATATTTTATGAAAACAAAAGAAGCCACGCCACGCAAAACCGCTCTTGTTGTCGGAGCTAACGGCGTTATTGGAAGAAATCTTATCGCATATCTGGAGCAGCTTCACGACTGGGATATCATTGGTGTGTCACGGCGGGGTGGGGAGTCGAACAACCGAGTCCGCTATATAGCCGTCGACTTACTTAATGAAAATGATATCCGTGACAAACTTGGAAGTCTAACAGAAGTCACACATATCTTCTATGCTGCTTATCAAGACCGTCCTACCTGGGCCGAATTGGTCCCCCCAAACTTAGCCATGCTCGTCAACATCGTCAATGCGATCGAGCCAATCTCTCCATACCTCCAGCATTTCAGTCTCATGCAGGGCTACAAAGTATATGGTGCGCACCTCGGCCCCTTCAAGACACCAGCTCGTGAAACAGATGCCTATCACATGCCGCCTGAGTTTAATGTCGACCAACAACAATTCCTTGAAAATCGACAGAAAGGCAGCAACTGGACCTGGTCGGCGCTTCGGCCTTCCGTCGTATGCGGATATGCATTGGGCAATCCAATGAACCTAGCAATGGTTATCGCAATCTATGCTTCCATGTCAAAGGAACTTGGGTTGCCGCTCCGTTTTCCCGGTAAGCCGGGAGCCTACAACAGCCTTCTGGAAATGACCGACGCGGGATTGTTGGCCAAAGCCACCGTCTGGGCAGCGACAGATGAACGTTGCGCGAATCAGGCGTTCAACATCACGAACGGAGATCTCTTCCGGTGGAACGAGCTTTGGCCAAAGATTGCCGCATATTTCGGACTAGAGACAGCACCTCCGCTGCAGATGTCACTGGATGTAGTCATGGCCGACAAGGAGTCGTTATGGAACACTATGGTGAAGAAGCATGGGTTGGTGGATAACAGCTATAGTGACGTTTCTTCCTGGCGGTTCGGTGACTTTGTTTTTTCTTGGGATTACGACTTTTTTGCTGACGGTACGAAAGCGCGTCGTTTCGGCTTTCACGAGTTCATTGATACAGAAGCAATGTTCCTGAGCATCTTCGAGGATTTGCGTCAACGCAAGGTTATTCCATGACCTAACACAAGAAACTGGCCTCTGAATTCCAGAGACCGGTTTCTGTCTTATTACTGATTATATTCCATTCAAGCGTAGTGAACTTTCCACGATCTTGACCTTATCACCGTACACACGCTCAACATGCCTATCTCCCCATCTGCACATGATATGAAGAAGTTCCTTCAAGCTCCAGCCATACTCGGTCAGCTCATACTCGACTTTTGGCGGCACCTGGTTATATGAAATCCGGGTAACAACCCCATCCTCCTCAAGTTCTCGCAGCTGCTGGGTTAGCACTTTTTGTGTAACCGTTGGCATCAAGCTCATCAGCTCACCGTTGCGTTTCGTACCGAACGTGAGATGGAACAAAATGACTGGCTTCCACTTGCCTCCGATCACCTCAAGCGTTACTTCTACTGCCGTATTATATGTTTTCCCCGGTTCCAGCATAGGATTTGCATCGCCTCCCTACCCTTTACGATACCGTCTCAAGCTCACAGGTGCAAGCACTAAGTATTTTAACATTCGTTCTAATGTATTCGTTGTCCATCTCTTCTCTTACTAAATTTGAGAAACCATAAATAAATGAGTTAATATAGATAATGAAGGAGGCGAAACATGATGGCCGATATGGCAACTAACATAGAAATAGGAATAAGTACTTTCTTGGAGACGACACCAGACCCAGTGACAGGAGAGGTCATCAGCCATGCCGAGCGATTACGCAATGCGGTTGAAGAAATCGTACTAGCCGATCAGGTCGGGCTTGATGTCTATGGCATTGGAGAGCACCATCGTGCCGATTACGCAGGCACCTCGCCTGCTGTTGTTCTGGCTGCAGCAGCTGCCATGACTAAGCGGATAAGGCTCACGAGCGCCGTAACCGTGCTGTCCTCAGACGACCCGGTTCGCGTGTATCAAGCTTTCTCTACCCTTGACGGCATATCAAACGGCCGGGCCGAAATTATGGCGGGCCGGGGTTCGTTCATTGAATCCTTTCCGCTTTTCGGATATAGTCTGGATCATTATGACGAATTGTTCGACGAAAAGCTGGAACTGCTGCTTGCGATCAGATCTTCCGAAAAGGTATCCTGGCGCGGCGGTCATCGTCCCGCCATCCATAACCTCGGTGTCTATCCCCGGTCCGTTCAGAACCCATTGCCTGTGTGGATCGCAAGCGGCGGGAATGCACAATCCGCTGTTCGGGCAGGAATGCTGGGTCTACCGATCGTATTCGCTATTATCGGCGGAATGCCCGAGAGTTTTGCTCCCTTAGTTGCACTCTACAAAGAGGCTGCCATGAAGGCTGGGCACGATCCTAACAAGCTGTCCATTGCGACGCACTCGCACGGATTTGTCGGAGAAACTACGGAACAAACTGCCGATTTATTCTTCCCTTCAACGCAGGCCCAAATGAACGTCATCGGACGTGAGCGGGGTTGGGGGCAGAATTACAACCGCGGTACTTTTGATGCCGCACGTAGTATTCGTGGCGCTCTTTATGTCGGCGATCCTGAATACGTTGCAGAAAAGATCATTCTACTGCGGAAAAATTTGGGGATAACGCGTTTCTTTCTGCATGTAAATGTCGGAACAATGCCGCACCGTGAGGTCATGCGGTCAATCGAACTGCTCGGCACTAGGGTTGCGCCAATTGTACGACAGGAGCTTGCCCGAAGCTAGGCAAAGAAATAAATGAGCTGTGCTAAGCCCCTCCATCGCCTATTCCGACAGAGAATATGAGCCTATGTTTGTAACGTTGGACATAAAATAAATACAGCTCCTACTTTGTATGATCATTGTCGATTTGTCCGAAGATGTTCTGGTGTTGACGGAAGGTTTCTTAAAATTTTCTAGACCTATGGAGGTTTTGGTTATGATCGTATCCGAAGAAATTTATCAGTCCTACGGCATGGATAAAGATTCCTTTATTGCGTTTATGAAAGAAAGAAGTCAGAACACCGCTATCCGTACGCTAGGCATTGAAATTGTAGAGCTAACTCCCGATCGCGTTGTGATGACGATGCCAGTTGGACCGGCCACACACCAACCAGCAGGGATTTTACATGGAGGGGCTTCTGTCCTATTGGCTGAGACCGCAGCTTCTATCGCTTCTGAAATTAATATCAATAAAGAAAAACATGCAGCTGTAGGACTTGAAATTAACGCCAATCACCTCAAAAGTAAGAAAGATGGTATCGTAACAGCTGTTGCAACTCCTTTGCACAAAGGCAGGAAAACAATGGTTTGGGAAATTAAAATTTCCGATGAGAATAACCAACTCATATGTATTTCTCGCTGTACGGTCGCGATCCTTGACAAAAAATGATTTGCTTAATAATAATGAAGAGGCTGTCTCTTTTGGGGACAGCCTCTTGTTTTGTCATAAAGCCTATCTCACAGTCATCTTCGGCGACTTTTTGCACAGCCACTTTTGCTGCAATGATGTATTTCATCGTTAGATTCAAGTTGAGGTAGCATTACGATTGCTGCATCGATGTTTTACATCGTTACGAGGGAGATTGGGAGTATGACGGCTCATCAAAGATTCGACGGCATTAAGAATTTTACCATTGCTCATTAAATGAAAATAACCAGGTATCCGGTCACGCCAACTACGCCCGTATTTCAAAAATTCTTCAGCGGTTAAATGTTCAAAAAGTTCCGCTAGTCGATATTTAAACGGGCGTTCAACCAATTTATCCTCAATTAGTCCGTCACGAAACAATTCATCGGCAATCATTGAAACCTTATACGTCATCGCTTCTTGCGCTGGCGCTAATTCATCATTTGATAGTAAACGATCAAGTACGATGTAACCTTCCTCATTATAAAATTCAATTTGTTGTTTAGTTAAATATCCGCTTTTATTTTCTACCGCCATCTCTATCACCTTCCATTATTAAGTCTCAACGGATAAAGAACCTTCAACCCACTGTAGGTTTGAAGGTTCTTTGCAAACTCATAATAACAAACGCAATTACTTATTTTTTATACACTTTGTCGTAGGCATCCTGATAGATTTTGATAAATTGATCCATGCCGGAATCTTTAAGGCCTTTCACGTAAGCGTCCCAATCTTTGTCGATGCTTTTGGCCCCCATGATGAATTGCAGCATGGACTGTTTGACGTAATCCGTAATAATCGGCTTCAACTGTTTCACTTGATTGGCCTGATCGTTCGTCAAGAAAATATCCGTAGGGAACTCTTCTTTCGGTTGATGCCCCTCGTACAATTCCTTGGTGGCCTTGTACAAGCGGGTTTCCAAGCCATCCATCGTATAGATTTCCTGGCTGGCTGCATACGAAGTTTCGCGATATTCGGCTGAACGAAGGTTCGGTCCCATTTGATTCCAATGATCGTTCTGCACCTGACCTACCCCGTAAGACGTTTCCTTAACCTTGAACTTGGCTGCAGTTCCGCGCGTGTTTTTATCGTTCGCTTCCGCCTTCACCCAGTTACGGCCTTCTTCCCCAGAGTTGGACGTTGTCGTCCCCTCTTCTGAGTACAGATAATCGGCTAGACGAATGGCCGCTTCCGGATTTTTATTTTTATTCGTTATTGCAAAAACCGAGTTCCCGATGCCGATGTAGTGTGCTGTGAATGAGGCTCCGTCCGGTCCTGTAAGCGGCGCGATCGGATCATAGTCTTTGTGGCGTGTTGCTGCCGGCGATGCATCCGTAAATTCACCAAACCAGCCTGCAGGAATAGCGCCGGCGATCGCCGTATCCGGGCTATTCCCTTTTTGGGTAAGCGCATCGGATTTTTGTGTAAATGCTTCTTTATCAATTAAGCCTTCCGCATACAGTTTATTCAAAAATTGCAAACCTTTTTTGAAGCCTGGTTGGTCGACCGATGTTGCCAGCTTGCCGCCGCTCATCATGAAATAGTTGTTATCCGCATTGTAATAGACGAACGCGTTCATCACGAACGTCTCAACATCCGTATGCCAACCTGTCGGTGAACCCGTGAACGCAATTTCATCTGCCTTGCCATTGCCATTTGGATCCTTCTCCTTAAACGCTTTGAGCATGTTATAGAAATCGTCAGTTGTCTTCGGCGCGCTAAGACCGAGCTTTTGCAACCATTTCGTGTTCACCCACATTTTGGCTGAAAACTGGCAGTGATAGCATTCATTTACGGAAGGGATCGCATAAATATTGCCATCTGGCGCAGTGATCGCCTTCTCCAAATACGAAATATCTTTAAACGCTTTCTTAATGTTCGGTGCGTATTGATCGATTAACTTGTTTAATGGAATCAAGACGCCTTGTTGCCCGTACAGCAGCTGCTCCTCTTTCGTTAGATTCCCTTGCATGAAAATATCGGGATAGTCGCCGCTGGCGAGCAGCAGCTGCTTCTTCTCATTCAATGCCGCTGTTTCTCCCGGCACAAGCTGCCAGTTCAAATGAATATTCGTCTTTTCTTCCAAATACTTGGTAAACCAATTCGTATTCAAATCTGCAATATTAGCCGATTGCGGCGCGAAAGCACTCATCGTAATTTTATTTTTGGCGATAGGAAAGCCTATTGCATTAACGTTCGCTCCCCCGTTTACGCTTCCACCCCCATCAGGGCTAGTGCTATCCTTCGGCTCATCACTATTGGACGTACAGCCGATTACAAGCGAAGTGATGAATAAAATCAGGACCACCGATAACCATGTTTTTCTGGTTCCTTTACTTACCATATTCAAAACCCTCCCTGTTTTTTAAAGATAATCAATCCTTGGGGGCAAACCTGATCTGTTCGTGCCTCGCATCCCTCCTTTCAATATCTAACTAGATTCAACCTTTCAGAGAACCAATCAATAACCCCTTTACAAAATGTCTTTGTACAAAAGGATACAGAATAAGAACGGGTGCGCTTGCGACGACGATCAGCGAATATTTAAGCAGCTCCTTCAAGCCTTGTCTTTCCGCAAGTTCTCTGACATCTTTAATCATCGTAGGATCGATCGAATTCAGAATTAGAATGTTCCGTAGAATGAGCTGAAGCGGATACAGATTAGCCGATTTCAAGAAAATTAATGCTTCAAAATACGAATTCCAATAGCCGATAGCGTACATGAGCACTAGCACGGCAATGATGGGTTTGGAAAGTGGAATCACGATACGAAATAAAAACTTGAAGTCGCTGCATCCATCCAAATGTGCGGCCTCCGTTAGTTCAGAAGGAATCGATGTCTGGAAAAACGTTCTCGCCAGAATGACTTGCCATACCGAAATTGCGCCTGGAATAATCATCGCCCATCTCGTATCGAGCAAGCCCATCCCTTTCACGGTCAAATAATAAGGAATTAATCCCCCACTGAACAGCATCGTAAAAACAAATAGTGCAGTAATGACGTTGCGTCCATAAAAGTTTTTTCGTGAAAGTGGATATGCGGCCGTTATCGTTAGCGTTACGCTAAGCAGTGTCCCGAAGAAGAGATAGAACAAAGAGTTGCCGTACCCCGTCAAGATTTGCGGATTTTGAAACACAGCTTGGTAGCCACGAAGGGTTGGTTCAACCGGGAACAGCCAAACCTTGCCTGAAATAACAGCTGATGACGAGCTGAATGATGAACTAATAATGTAGATGAGCGGATAAGCTACAATAATCAAACATAGGATCAAAAACAAATAGACAAAGAACAAATACAATCTGTCCACACTATTTTCAAGAATGCGGGTAGGTGACTTTCGCACTTCTAGCATCAGTGTCTGTTCGGGATTAGCCATAATTTCTACCTCCTACCACAAACTCGTCTCAGAATTTTTTCTTGCCACATAGTTGACCACAATGAGCAGCAGCAAATTAACGATGGAATTAAACAGTCCGACTGCTGCGGAGAAACTAAAATTCGCTCCTACCAAGCCCATTTTGTAAACATAGGTGGAAATAACCTCAGACGCCCCAACATTAATCGCATTTTGCATCAGGTACACCTTCTCGAATCCAACGTTCATGATTTGCCCTGCATTCAGAATGAGCAGGATGACGGCTGTCGGCATTAAGCTTGGCAAATCGATATGAATCATCCGCTGAAAACGGGACGCGCCATCCACCTTGGCCGCTTCATACAAATGCGGATCCACCCCTGCTAGAGCGGCAATGTAAATGACCGAGGCATATCCCGTAAACTGCCAAACGTCGGAAAGTACATACACGGTTTTGAAATATTCCGGCTTTGACATCAAATTTTCCGCTGGAAACCCGAACTTATCCGCCAAGAGATGGATGAAGCCAAGCTGCGGGGAAAGGAAAAGCATAATAATCGAAACCATGATGACCGTTGAAATAAAGTACGGCGCGAATGTGACCAGCTGTACGGCGCGCTTGAAAACCCCGTTTTTCAGTTCGTTCAGTGCAAGAGCGAGTATAATCGGCGCCGGAAACCCGATAAGAAGCGAGTAAAGGCTAAGCAGCGATGTGTTCTTGATAACCCTCCAAAAAATGGGCAAATGGAAAAAGTCTACAAAGTGCTTAAAACCAATCCAATCGCTTCCCCATATCCCTTTGGTAACCATATAATTTTTAAAAGCAATCTGCACGCCAGCCATAGGTACGTATTTAAAAATAATCAAATATACGAGTGACGGCAAGATAATCAGATAGAGTTGCCAGTTTTTCTTTACCATTCTAAGTGCTATACTCATGATACTCCCCCTCACTGCATTTACGTAAAAGTTAATATTAAGCGCTTACAGGATCTATGATAAAGGAGCTAGAATTAAATTTATAGGGATCATTCTTAAGCAGTAGTGTCCGTTCATAAGGTGGTGTGAGTCATAACAAAGCCAACGATTAACTTTCAAAACTTGTCGATTGTGAAAAAAATGGCGATAGGCTATATCGTTATCATCTTCATTCCGATTATTTCGTTCGGCCTGTTTCTGTATAACCAGAACTACAACAGTTTTCTCGAAGAGTACGCCCAAGGAAGGCAGAAAATTGTTAATCAGGTGCTTAACAACTTAAATGTAAGTACAGTGCAGATCGAATCCGCTTATCAATTATTTCAAAATAATTCGAATACCATTGCTTATTTAAGTGGGAACTACCGGACCGATTTCGATCAGGTATCTAACTTTTTAACCTATATCAGACCCCTATTCTCTTATATTTTGTCATCCAATCGACTGATCGACGGAATGACCATCTATATGGAGCAGCAGAATGGTATGATATTTCGGCCTGAAATGGCCAAGATGGACGAATCCAAGTTGGACGAGAGCATCAAGAAACTCCCGCTAGGGGTTGGAAAATGGATTACGATAAAAAACGGGTCGAATCCAGACATCAACCTACATTTTGTCCATAAAATCGGAAACCGGAATTTTGAACAGGATATCGGTCTTCTCGATATCAAAGTTACTTCGAAATTAATTAAACCTTTGTTAGAATCGCTAAATTTGAACAATAGAAGCAATTTATATGTGCTTGATCAGGATCACCAAGTCATTTCTCTTGTGGAAAAAGTCCCCTTATCTCAGGATTCAGAACAGGCTTTATTTGCCGATGTCTTCCAATCGAACGCAAAATACTCGTATCAGCAGGTTAATGGAAATAAAATGCTAATTGAATCGTTTTATGCCGAAAGCCTTAAGCTGCAATTTGTCATGATTGAGCAAGTTGACGACGTCTTTATTGGCATCAAAAAAAACAAGTACGTACTCGTATTAACCGTGTCCATCCTTTTATTACTACTTTCCGGCATTTACTATCTGATCGCCAGTTCAATTACGAAGCGCATTTTGAAGCTTTCCAAACATATGCGTCAGGTTGACGAAAACCATTTCCCGCTCTATCACGGAGAAATTAATAAGGATGAGGTCGGGCACCTGACCTCCGCTTATAATGCGATGATCAGGCGTATGGATGAGCTGGTAAATACGGTACACCGTTCGGAAATGCTGCGGAAGGAATCAGCCTATCTCATGATGCAGGCGCAAATCAAGCCCCATTTCCTGTACAATACCCTCGAATCGATTCGCATGATTGCGGAAGCGAACGATGATCCAGAAGCAGCTGAGATGTCCTATACACTTGGCAAACTATTTCGCTACAGCCTTTCGGGAACGAAAAGCGAGACTTCGCTAAGAGAAGAAGTAGAAAATGTAAAAGATTATATCAAAATCCAGCAAATTCGGTTGGCTGACCGGCTGCAAGTATCTTTCGATATAGACGCTGTTATCGATAACTTTATTTGTCCCCACTATATGCTGCAGCCAATTATCGAAAACAGCATTGTACACGGGATCGCGAATGTAAGAAAACAAGGCTCGCTTTCGATCCGTATTTGGGAAAATTCCGCGTTTATGTTCATCGCCGTTGAGGATACTGGTGCAGGCATTGAGGAAGTAAGGCTTGTGCTCATTCAAGGCGTCTTAAACGGTAAAATAGATGTCCATCTCTTGCAAACGGATGGCGGGGGTCTAGGTATTTTCAATGTAAACGAAAGAGTGAAAATGTTTTTTGGCGAACGCTCGGGCATTCAAATGGAGAGTAAGCTTAACGAGGGGACGACATGTATTCTCAAGTTAGCTAAGGGGGCAATACAATGAAGCTGATGGTTGTCGATGATGAGCCTATCATTTTAAATGGGATTATCCGCATGATTCAGAAAGCGAATACATCGTTTACCGAGATCGTCGGCGCTGCCGACGGCGTTGATGCGGTGCAAAAGCTAGCCTATTTTCAGCCCGACCTGATCCTTACAGATATTCATATGCCGGAAATGGACGGTCTCGCTCTTATTAAAGAAATACAAGCTCTGAACCTTTGCAATCGCTTCATTATTTTAACCGGTTATGGCGATTTCGCATATGCTAGACAAGCTCTGCGCTATCAAGTCATCGATTATTTGTTGAAGCCGATTAATAAAGAAGAACTACTCACTGTACTCACAAGAGTTGAGCGAACAATTATGGAGGAACAGCATCAAACCATTGAGCATGACCTACTGCTTCTCAAAGAACATATCCTTTACAATACGCCAATTGAGGACATGCCGCTCAAGCCTGAGCAGCTGCACACCCTACTTCCCTATCCATATACGACGATTATTGTATTCCAGGCATACGAGAGTGTTCCCCTTTTGACGGCCGAACGTCTGGAAGGTGTTTGTGCCCTTCTGTCGCACGTTTGCAAGAAAACGTACACCGTTCATTCCCGTTTCTTAAGGCAAACGGTCCTCATTGCGAACGGTGTGCATGTACCGACAGACGAAGAGTTTCAGCGTGCATGTGGCGAGTTGTTCGATACGAAAAGAATACTGGGCAGCGGATATTGCATTGGGCTCAGTGTGAGGAAGAACGATAATGATAATTTGCGTGATCTGTATATAGAAGCAATGGCTGCAATGTTATTTAATCGGTACTTTTCCAATAGCAGTTTGACGATATATAGACCAGAGTCAGAGAACATACATAGTGACTATGATAATCTTGTTCAATATATTGAACATTCGCTAGCCCAACAGATTTCGATCGAGCAGATTGAGAAGGACATCCAGTCCATACTGCCTCCTTTCTCAGGCCATGCAGATTGCAATAAGAAACTGCGTGAGCAGTTTCTTATCTGTGTTGGTGTCTATTTGCAAAGTGTTGGCCTGACGCCTGAATCCATTTGGGGTGAACACGCGGCAAACAAACTATTTTCGCCCAGCAGCACCCCGCTTGAGAATATCAGTGTATCGGAGATCATCGCACAATTAATTCGCTATGCACGCAGCACCGATCGCCATCAGCCGCACACACAGGCAATCGATAAAATCGTTGCTTTCGTGGAACAAAATTACAAGCTGGATCTATCGCTCGATGCCGTTGCGGATCATGTGCAAATGCATCCCAATTACATCAGCATGTTGTTTCGCAAAGAGATGGGACTAACCTTTCTTCACTACTTGCATACGTTCCGACTGACCAAAGCCAAGCAAATCATGCAAGAGAATCCGGAATGGCCGATCAACACCATTGCGGAGCTTGTAGGTTATGAAAATCCGCGGCATTTTTTCAAAGTGTTTAAAAAATTCGAAAACATCACGCCCGGGCAATACCGCCTTGGAAATTCTTCCGTATGAAATTCCTAAGCCTCTTCCATTTCGATATCCAGATTCAGAATCCATCTGCTTATAACGCCGCTTCAATAGTAGGCGTTTTCCGCTGTACAGCTTTACGGAACAAATATACGGACAAACTGAGCTCGAACATGATGACGACGGAACTCGTAATCCCAGCGATCAGACCATTAAGCCCAGGATTGTAGTCCACAAGAAGGAAAAGTATCGTCACTGACAAAATCACATTGCCGAATTTGCTGTAAGCGATTGTCTTATTTACGCCATGATACATAGCAAGCCCGTTCAAATAGTCGATCCAGGGATAGACCGCCGATCTAATGATGAGCACACCCAAGATGAGTGTACAGTTGCGAAGCAGATCACCGTGAATGCCAAGCCCTTTCTCGAGTACCAAGTGACCGAGTGGCGACCAGGCAAGAAAAGCGACAAGGGCCGTGGAAATTATCGAGAGCGCAGTCGTCAGCGCAAGCACATGACGTGGCTGTTGTTCATGGAAATTGAGCACAGCTTGATGTAAAAAGCTGGCGAATCCGGCGATAAGTCCCGCTAGATTAGAAGCGACTGCAAAAGCGGCGATGGCCTGAATCGGATCAAGACTTTGGTTCATAGCCGCGTTTGTTGCTGGACCGATGACGATAGAAACGATCGATCCATACAGCAGTGGCATGTAAAACGGGAATATATCCGGCTTCCAGCGGTTGATCGGGTGGGAAGGCAGCTTGTCAGGCAACCGTCTGGCAAGCGAATGACCTTCGAAACAAGCAACCGCGCTCTCGATGGCCATCCCTGCCAAGAACAGCAACGCTCCGTACCTGCTGTCGTTAGTTAGATTCCAGGAGACCATAGCCCATGACATAAGACCCATGACGAATAAGCGTATCAGAATGCCGATCGTCATCCATTTGGTCAACAGATGTTGGATTATAATGCCCTGGTACAAGCTGCGGGCAGCTGAAAACACGTTGACGAACATCAAGATTTGATAAGCGTTGACTGTAGCATCCAACAAGCTGTCTTGAGCCCCGAAAACATAGTGGAACAACAGCCGGCCAAGCGGCGTCCATGCAATCAGAGCGTTAAATAAGGCAATGATGCCAACAATCGTAACGATCATACGCACCATTTCCCTAAATGAGTGTTGATCCTTCACATATTTGGCGCTGGTTTGCCGGAGTGGAGCGATAGCCTGTTCCAGGATAAATGACAAACTGAGTGCAAGCGCATAACCGCTTATGGTGAGATCAGGGTGTGGCGAGCGTGCAAGCACTCCGCTGATAATGACGTGAGTAAGTGAAGCAAGCAAAGCTGAAGCACCCATGGGCAGGTAAAATAAAATCAATCGAAGCAAACGAGTTCCTCCTGATAGTCGGGTAGATGATTCCTTAAGAGATTTTCATTCGGTAAAGTAAGCTGTTTAATGTGGGATTGTGACGTTTATAAATAAATATATTTATTTTTTTGTGGAATTAAACACATTTTCCCCCATGAACCAACATGTGTCAAGGTTTATAACGGGAAGTTCCCCATTGTTCTAACAAAAACAAAATTTTTAATTCCAACTTTTAGCTGCTTATGCTTACATAAAAAATGCACCCCTTAGAACTCATCGGAATCGATTTTCCAATGTTTATCCTAAGGGGTGCATTTCAAATTTTGAGTGAAACGTTTTTTTTCTTACCTTTTACCAAGCATATGCCTGCGGAGCTGCTCCTCCTGGACCCGGGAAGATTTCATCTAGTTTCTGTAGCGTTGATTCATCCAGTACAATATCAACAACACGCAGTGTATTTTGAAATTGTTCAAGTGTACGCGGTCCAATAATCGGTGCTGTCATAGCTGGGTGAACCAGCGTCCATGCCAACGCCACATTCGCTTCACTTTCACCAAGCTCCTTGCTTAAAGTCGAGAAAGCCTCCAACTGTGTACGAAACTTCTCTACCCTCTCAGGGTTACTCGCTCGTTTAGAGCCCTCAATCGGCTTCAAAGCATTGCCGCCTAGCAGTCCGCCATCTAGCGGGCTCCATGCTATTACACCAATTCCAAGTTCCTCAGCCGCTGGCAGCACTTCAAGTTCAGGCAGTCTGCAGAGCAAGCTGTATTTGTGCTGTTCGGATACAAGACCAATAAGATGACGAGCTTTGGCTTCATATTGCGCTTTCACCAAATCACGACCCGCAAAGTTACTAGATCCTACATAGCCAATTTTCCCTTGGTACACTGGAACTTGAAAAGCTTCCCACAGCTCATCCCAAGATACATTGCGATCCACATGGTGCATTTGATAGAGCTCAATATGATCCGTTTGTAGGCGGCGTAATGACGCGTCCAAGTGTCGGCGAAGCTTGTAAGCGGAAAGCCCGCCTTCCCGGTTAGGTCCGTCGTTCACATCATACATGTCCCCATAGAACTTCGTAGCTAGTATCGTCTTCTCTCTTCGTCCACCGCCTTGTGCGAACCAACGACCTATAATTTCCTCGGTACGCCCCGCATTCTCTCCCCAACCATAAATATTTGCCGTATCAAAAAAATTGATTCCAGCATCCAATGCAGCATCCATGATTCGAAAAGCTTCTTTTTCCTCTGTATCTACACCGAAGTTCATGGTTCCAAGGCACAATTTACTAACTTTTAATCCCGAACGACCTAAGTAACTATATTTCATCTTTATCGCCTCCATTAGTTTATAGAGCAAAGCACGTTTCCATCGTGAAGTGACTCATCCACTTATTCATTTCAACAACCTAATCATACCTGAATCTGGGATGCTTCAGAAGTACGCACTTTTCCTTAACATAGTTGGCTTAGGGTAATCTACTCACCTAAATGTTAGTACTATTTTTGATAAAAAGATAGCCTGAAAAAATAAAAAAAGCCGCGACTAGCGCGACTTTCGAGCTTATACCTTTTTAACAAATTCGGATTTTAATTTCATAGCTCCGAAATCATCAATTTTGCAATCAATATCATGATCTCCATCAACCAAACGTATATTTTTAACTTTTGTACCTATTTTTATGACGGATGAACTTCCTTTTACTTTAAGGTCCTTGATTACCGTAACAGTATCACCGTCATTTAAAACATTTCCATTGGCATCTTTAACAATTTTGTTATCGGCACGATCTTCCGTTTCCAATTCTAACGTCCACTCATGCGCGCATTCTGGGCAAATCAATAGATTCCCATCTTCGTACGTGTACGCTGATTGACATTTTGGACAATTTGGTAAATCTAGCATTAATCTCATTTCCCCCATTCGTTATATGCTTATATACTGCCATAGTCTTCCCATTTTAACAACCCTTCCTCCTTCCTTCGTAACGTACAAATGTACAAACACACTTGCAGCTTTTGCATTTACTGTATTAATAAAGGAAGGAGAAGTGATAGGATGATTGCAAAGCGAGTTACATTCTCAACTGGTATTTTACGGAGACCAAATAAAACGAAGTTTGCCCTTGTCGATGTCGTTAACTTCAATAAAGGGTGCTCCCGCAGGGTAACGGTACAAGTATTTGACTGGTCTAATGGATCACCAATTCCCTCGAAGGTAAGTCCTTGCAACACCAAAAAATGTACGGTAACGGTTGCATCTAATAAATCGGTTTTCTTGTTTGCAGACGTGTCAAAGGTAAGGTTTAAATATGAGGTTCGTATTACACAGCACAATGATCACAAGTTAGTAACGAATGTAACTGGTGTTACGAATGCACCCTTTACTCCGCAAGTAGGAGACACGGTGCTTCAACGAAGTTTAATAAGAATAAAATAGTTTCAGCATTTCAGCTGAAAAACATAAACGAGCAGACTGCGGCTGATGCTCTTTTTATGTTTTGTGTTGTTTTACTTTTGACTATCGTACAATGTAAGATAAAGGAAACAACGAAAGAAATGAGATGATTTCGGATGGAGAAAACAATAAAAGTGTTAGCAATTTCAGGAAGTCTTCGCCAAAAGTCTTCTAATACGGCACTTATGCACGCTATCATAGGACTAGCCCGTGAAAATATGAGCTTTACTGTATATAACGGTTTAGGTGATCTACCGCATTTCAACCCCGATCTTGACGTTGATGATGGACCTGCATCGGTCCTTCAGCTGCGCACACGACTAAACGAAGCCGATGCTGTTCTTATCTGCACACCAGAGTATGGGAATGGAGTACCTGGGGTTTTGAAAAATGCACTAGACTGGTTAGTATCTTCAGGTCAGTTTATGAATAAACCGACAGCGGTAGTCACCGCGTCTCCCACTCCAATGGGCGGTGACAAGGCGCACGATTCCATTCTGCTTACGCTGAACATGATCAATGCCAAAATTGTTGAGAGAGGAACCATGATGATCCCCCACATTAACTTAAAACTTAATAAAGAGGGCGTCATTACTGATGCTAAAACCGAGAATGGTTTAAGTTCCCTGCTTGAAAGTCTTGTAGAGGCTTGTTCATAATTAAAATTCGCCCTCTTATTGCTGATATTTTTTCCTCATAAAATCAAAAGAGCTCCGATTTCTCGAAGCTCTCTTTGGTCACTTGAACCATCCCTTTTCTTTAAAACGCATAATAGCCTCAATACGATTGCTTACATTGAGTTTATCAAGGATTACAGAAATATAGTTGCGGACGGTACCCGTTGTTATATACATTTGATCGGCGATTTCCTTCGTATTTTTACCGTCGGCGATAAGGATCAGCACTTCCTTCTCCCGCTCGGTCAAAGGATTTTCTTCCCCATATGCGTCATCTACTAACTCTGAGGCATAGATGCGGCGGCCAGCCATGATACTGCGAATCGAAGTAGCGAGTTCCTCACTCGGGCTATCTTTCAACAAATAACCGTTGGCACCTGCTTTCACAGCCCTTTCAAAATATCCAGAACGGGCAAATGTAGTCAGTATCATCACCTTGCAGCCAAATCCCTTTAGTTCCTCAGCCGCGTCTAATCCGCTCTTAACTGGCATCTCAATATCCATGATACAAATATCTGGCTTATGAAGATGAACCAGCCTCACAGCGTCCTCTCCATTGCTTGCTGTACCAACGACCTGCATATCTTCTTCCAAATCGAGCAAGGAAGCAAGTGCGCCAAGCAGCATTCGTTGGTCCTCAGCAATTACAATTCGAATCATATCCCCGCCTCCCTTTCCGGTGGTTTGAAGGCATTCGGCACTTTGATAACGATCGTCGTTCCAATGTTTGAAACAATTTCCATGCATCCGTTCACAAACTCAAGCCGCTCTTTCATGCCGCGCAGTCCATTTCCAAGTAAGACAACGGATTCTTTGGCCATGCCGACCCCATTGTCCCCCACTTTGATAACCAAATCGGTTTGTGATGGCTCAATGGAGATCGAACAGGTTGAAGCGCTGCTATGTTTAATTATATTGGTAATGGCTTCCTTTAAGCACATACTCACCACATTCTCGTTCATCAGGGAGGTGTTCGTTAACTGAGGGTCCCCTTCCAAAATGAGGTCGATTTCTGCAGCCTTCAAAATCTGCTTAACGCGAAACATCTCATCCTCGAGTCTAGTACCTCGCATTTGCGTGACCATTTCCCGAACTTCCTTTAATGCACTTCTAGCCGTCTGCCGAACATCATTGATTTCAATTTGTGCTTGCGTCGGGTTTTTGCTAATTAATTTCCCCGCCAAATCACTCTTTAAGCCAATTAATGAGAGCTTCTGACCAAGTGTATCGTGTAAGTCGCGAGCTATTCTTTGGCGTTCTTCCAACTTTACCAGCTCGGAAATTCGTTTATTTGCGTCCTCTAGCTGTCCCTGCAGTTTATCACTCCTGTTTCGGTTGTATGTAGTGACTGGAAGGAGAATAACGCCAATCACGTTAATAAGGACAAACGGCAGCTGTGTAATATATACAGGATTTTGGGATACAAATCCATAGTTGATCGTTACAATTGTGCTTACTAGATGAATGGTGTACAACGTAATAAATCCGGCTCGATTTTGAATATTGCCAATAAAAAATGCTAAAAACAGTGAGAAATAAACATAGCTAAACAATAAGGTCATCGTGATTGAAATCAGAATTTGTACACTCGACCAGAAGTACATGAGCCAGCCTTTAGAGACAAAAGAAAGCACGTAGCAAATAAAGAATACAATAATCATGCTGGTGCCTAATACAATTTGGTAAGTGGCAGAAGAACGAAATATGAAATAAAAAGGGAGGATATAAAAGACAACCCATACATATGGACTAAGACCTGTTTTTTTGTGAAAAATCTGATGCCACTTTTGCATGGTCTCTTTACCCTCTTTTTCTTCGTCATTGATTTCATTCTATTTTAACATAAACATGAATTGACAGGATTATTTTCCTTAAATGACCGATTTACGGACTTTTAAGTTGTTCCCCAAAGAATCTTGCTTATCTTGGTTAGGGAGCACCTGTTTTTTATTTTTATAACCGACAAACGTTTTGTTCTGCTCGTCCCAAAGACGGAAACGTAATGATTGCAGACTTGTGCTAATTGTAATCGTCGTTGCTTTTTGCAGCGGAGGAGTTGCATTATGCGCCTTCTCCAAGTTATAATTTGGCACTTTCGGACTCAAATGATGCACATGATGAAACCCAATATTACCGGTTATCCATTGCAAAAGCTTGGGCAGCTTGTAATAGGAGCTTCCATCTACCGCGGCTTTCACATAACTCCACTCATCTTCGTTCTCAAAGTAGGAATCCTCAAACTGATGCTGTACATAGAACAGCCAGATCCCCAACAAGCCGGCTACAAAAACAAGCGGAGCTTGGATCATAACAAACGACTGCCATCCAATTGCCCAACACATAAATGCATATAACATGATGATGGAAACATTAGTCAAGTAAGTACTGATTCTTTCCTTACGCTTCGCACCTTTTGTATTAACACGGTTAGTAAATAGGAATAAAAAGATGGGGCCAAGACCAAACATAATAAATGGATTCCGATATAATCGATAAGCAACTTTACGCAATAATGGAGAAGCCGCATATTCATCGACAGTAAGAACCCACATATCACCTGTGCCGCGTTTCTCGAGGTTACTGCTCGTTGCATGATGAATGGAATGACTGTTCTTCCACTGTTGATACGGAAAGAGCGTAAGGATACCCGTTATCGTACCGATGATTTCGTTAGCTCGGCGGCTTTTGAAGAACGATTGATGACAACAATCATGGAAAATGATAAAAGTCCTTATAACGAACCCGGAAGCAATGAACGTAATCGGTAACGTTATCCAATAAGAGACAGATAGGCTTAGATACGCAGCATACCACAGCAGCAATAAAGGTCCTAAGGTGTTGAGTAGCTGTTTAACACTCGCCTTCGTATTTGATTTTTCATAAGGGGCAACCTGTTTTTTTAAATTGGATAGCGTAGATTGGGTCATTGTATAGTTCCTCCTCGGGTATGGTAAGCGAGTCATGTTGTCGAACGTAAGTCGCAATATCCTATCTTCATTATAGATATCGCTTTCATTTCGTTGTAGTCATAAACGTCAAGTAGCGGGTATGACAAATGTCATGTCCTATAGTAAAAAAGTGCCGCTACTTCGTAAATAACGAAATAGCAGCACCTGATCACAACATTCTTACTTTAGACGCAGACCCACCGATAACTTCTCTACGGCCTTCTCAATGCCGGCGCTCCTTGTTACAACACATTAGTCATGGTCCTGATCTTCTAATTTGCTCATCAAAAGTCTGACTTTCGAATCGGTATCCGAACCGGGAGAAGGTGTATACACACTGCATCTTAAATCGGTACGGCCTTGCACTTGAAGTGTTGTCAAATCGAACAGCATCTTTCCTACTTTGGCATGCCTGAATTCAATGAATACTTCTGGCGCTGAACTCACATCACCTTGGTTCCAAAAAGCCCTAAAATCCTGGCTCTGCTCACTGATCTGCTCGATAAACTCACTGTACCAGTTATCTCCCACATATTGCCCATAATAAGATCGAAACATCGCCAAGAATCCCTTTACAAAATCATGCCAGTTTACAGCCAGAGCCTTCAATTCTTTACGTGTAAAAAGCAGCCATATCATATTTCTTTGCTCTACAGGGATAATCGCAAAATCTAGGAATATAGCTGCGGCAGCTTGATTCCATCCAACAATATTACATCGGCGATCTGAAATAATCGTGGGGCAATCGTGAAGTTCTGTCAGGATTCTGCTTAACGCTGGGCTGATTGTTGGTATCTTGTCTTCAAATGTGGTCGGTGCCGGCTGCTCGAGAGCCAGCATGAAGAGATACTGGCGTTCATCCTCATTAAGCTGCAAAGCTAATGCGATACGGTCCAGTACTTGCACGGACATTTTAATATCTCTTCCCTGCTCTAGCCAGGTATACCAGGTCGTGCTGACACCAGCAATTGACGCCACTTCTTCTCTGCGTAAGCCAGGTGTTCGTCTACGACTCCCGCCAAGCACCCCAGCTTCACTGGGTTGGATTCTAGCACGATGAGTAGTTAAAAACTCTGACAGCGCCTGTAACCGTTCCTTTGTATCCATGCTAAATCCTCCTACGCATTTATCATAGAAGCTATTATACCAGTATAAACCGTAACTTGTAATAGGATAAGGAGTGTGACAATCTAATGGTAAGTAATCGATTAGGAGGAATAACAAATGA
Source organism: Paenibacillus sp. V4I9 (assembly GCF_030817295.1). Taxonomy (NCBI): domain Bacteria; kingdom Bacillati; phylum Bacillota; class Bacilli; order Caryophanales; family Paenibacillaceae; genus Paenibacillus; species Paenibacillus sp. V4I9. The sequence continues at coordinate 3,078,942 of NZ_JAUSZE010000001.1, read as the reverse complement.
AGCGTGTAGTTGTGACAGGGATGGGTGTCATTACACCCATTGGGAATCAGGTGGATACGTTCTGGGGGAATCTTACGGATGGAAAATCAGGTATTACCAAAATAGATCATATGGATGTAACCGATTATAAAACCAACTTTGCTGGTGTGGTTCGGAATTTCGATGCAGAAGCAGCTGTTGGTCGGCGAGATGTACGCCGGATGGATCGATACTGCCTATTTGCCGTTGCCGCGGCCAAACAGGCTCTTGATGATGCAGCATTAGTCATTGATTCCACGAATGAGGAACGTATCGGCGTCTATATTGGCTCTGGTATTGGCGGTATTCAGACGATTCTGGACAATTATCGTACGTTACTGACCCGCGGACCAAGCCGCGTGAGTCCGACCGTTGTCCCCATGATGATCGCCAATATGGCGGCGGCACAGGTCAGTATCTTGTTCGGTGCCAAGGGCCCATCGCTAGCTCCAGTGACCGCATGTGCCACGGGAAATAACGCCATTGGCGAGGCTTTTAAGCTTATCCAGCGCGGAGGCGCAGACGCCGTCATTGCCGGTGGCGCCGAAGCGACGGTCACCGACCTCGCGCTGGCGGGCTTCGGCAATGCGACAGCGCTCTCGACGCGCTGTGACGCGCCGGAGCAGGCAAGCCGCCCGTTCGACGCGGAGCGGGACGGCTTCGTCGCCGCCGAAGGCGCCGGCGTGCTCGTGCTGGAGTCGCTCGAGCATGCCGAGCGTCGGGGGGCGCGGATCCATGCCGAGCTTGTCGGCTATGGATCAACCTCGGACGCCTACCATATTGTGGCGACCGATCCTGAAGGCTCGGGGGCTTACCGAGCCATGCGCGAAGCGATCGCCGACGCCGGGATCGCCGCGGCGGAGATCGACACGATCAATGCACACGCGACGAGCACGATCGCTGGCGATCTCTCAGAGACGCTCGCCATCAAGCGGCTGCTTGGTCGCGGTGCGTATGACGTACCAATCAGCGCAAACAAGTCCATGCTCGGCCATATGCTCGGCGCAGCTGGCGGTGTAGAAGCCGTCGCGCTGATCAAAACCTTGCAGGACGGCCTCATCCCTCCGACAATTAATCTAGAAAATCCAGATCCTCAGTGCGATCTCGATTATGTTCCAATCGTTGCAAGACGAGCTGAACTTCGTTATGGCTTGTCCAGTTCATTCGGATTTGGTGGGCATAACGCCGTCCTCATTTTCAAAAAACATGAATAAATAATCTCTTCCATCTACTCTCATACAAAATAAACCTAATCCGTTCAGCATAGCTAAATGGATTAGGTTTATTCCATGACTGATTCAGGCGTCTAATTCCAGAACCATCTCTCATAAATATAGTAGCTGCAAAATGAAATGAAAGCGAGGGCTATACTGAGCCACCCTGTAATAAGGGCACCTTTTTTTTCTTTGATCATATTAGCCTTCACATAGATTCTAACATCGAAACATAAAATGAGGATCCCAGAAATTAGTAACAACAAAACCGTGTAATAATTAAAGGTTATCATTGTCGAACCCCTTCTCACCCGAGCCGCGGTCATAAAACTCCTAGCATGGAACCAAGCTTTAACGGATTATTTGGTTTTCGTACCAATTCGTCGAATATTTATACGTAGACTTACGTCAACGGACATTTCACGATACATTTCTTCCCACTTCTGCTTAGTTTTAATTTCTCTATTCCAATAGGAAGGATGGAAAGCACGCACGTCTTCCCCGAAACCGAAGATGTCGCAACCATCCTTTTGGGTCTGATGAATTAATTTTTCGAAACCTATTTTCCCGTCCTTTTCTATGGTTTGCTCTAATTTTTTAATCGTTTCCTTCGTTAAAGTCAAATTTTCATCCGATTTCTCCCGTAAATCTCCTTCTATTTGACTCACAACTGTGGCATGAATTTTACCGTTTTTGATCTCCGTAGTAATTTTCGCTTTACGATGGGTAGATTGAAATATGGCAGAGGTTTCTGATCCAGGTATCTGTGAGATAACGCTGTATCCTCCAGGATTGATTTGCTTCATTGCCATAAAGTGACCGATTTGCAGTGGCGTAGTGATTCCCTCCATTTTATCACCTTTAAAATAAGCCAATCCGGCGATTTCAATGTTAGATTCTTTCTTCAAATCCAGATAAGGGAGAGACCCTTCCTGTCCTTTAGCAGAACTAGCACTATAGAATACGCCTAGGAAATTATTGGGAAGCTTCCCCATTTCCTTGGCACGATCTAGAGTAGCCACTAGATATAAGGTGGGAACACGCTCTAATTGAGGCGTGGCTCTCATGATATCAGAAGCTTTCCCTTTGGACACAACCATCCAGACTGTTCTTCTTACCTGGGGCTGACGACGGAAGAAATCTTTCTCATTTTCGATCCCCTTCCTTGCCATCGCTTCTGACACTACGATTACACGCAAATGACCAAAAAACAAACGATCCGCCAATTGCTGCTGCAGATTCATCAAGGAATCGTAGATGGTACTCCCAACGCTAGTCAGCACCCAGACTGGTTTCTGCCCCGCTGGACCGCCTCCAGTACCTCCCGTCCCCAAGGGAATGCGTCCCGGAACGGCAATTTGTACAGTGATACGTATTAATCCTTTATTCAACTTAGGATTTTTAAGGATTTGTGTTGCATTGCTGCTTTCATTCGCTTCTTGCGGTTTGGCCTCATCGATGGCAATGGCTAAAACAACGGCTCGATCTTCGATTTCTAAACGATCCCAGCATCCCGTAAGCATTGGTAAAAGTAGTAGAAAAACAAGACCCCGGTTAATCCGTTTTCGCCACACGTTGATCACCCCGACTCCCCTTCTTTTTCTTGCGAATGAGGGCTACGACCAGTAGAACCAATGGATAGAAGACCGTGATGACCAGTCCCCAACGACCAACAATTTGAATAATGCCATACATCTGAAGCAAGTTTTGGGGAAACATGGCAATGACATAGATGAAAGGAATGAGAAAAAATGAAAACAACTTGTGATCGCGCAAATGTAACAGTTGGCTTAAAAAGTGAATGGCCAAGTAATAGGTCGACAACAATGTGGTAAATACAGCTGTGACCCAAACGGCAAGAAAGGCGCCATCCAACCTCTCCAAGATGTTGGCGGGCAGTGATGTGGTTTTGGCTAATTCCAAGGTAGGCCAAACTAAATTTTTAATTTCCTCTGCTCCGAATACGCCAACCGTAGCAACTACGATGAGTAAGTAGAGCCCCCCCGAAATTAACATGCCGACTAAGCTTGCCAACATCGCTCTTTCCGGCCTACGCATCGCAGGAATGACGATGGTCATGACGAAAGATCCTTGAAACAAGGCAGCCATGGTAAGGATTCCTTTTGACATGCCACTCGGTTCATTCCCCCATATTGGCAATAAATTGACCACTTGCGCATTTTTTAGTGATAGAACGACGATCAATACAAGTGGGAACACAATTAGCGGGAAATAAAAATGATGGAAATAGGTGAAGGTTGTCATATCAGCACGCGAAGAAACCGCAGCTAACAACAGCATCACAATAACAGTCACTTCCAGCGGCGTTTTCGTTAAAACGGAAGTCACTACGACTTCACCGAATTCGCGCGAAGCCAGCGCTGTAAGTACGGAAAAGAAAACGATAATCAAGACGCTGAAAACCCGAGCCGTCCATTTACCGATCAAAACTTCACTGTATTCAATAATTGTTTGAGTGGGAAAGCGCATGCCGAGTACAGTAACTAGCCAAAGCCCCAGAGAGCCGATTAAGATACCTATAAAGGTTACGAGTGGCGCCCCCGAATCGGCAGCTCTGACAGCAAAAAGCGAGAGTGCTAATACACCTACCCCGATAATCGTACTAATCAGAATGATCGCCGCTTGAATCATCGTTACTTGGCGAGGATACTCCATCTTTTATGTCCCTCCTTATATTCCCTACTTTCAATGGATCTAAGGTATTGCTTGGTGGATGCTTCATTTCCTTCGTTTTCATTCCCAGACGGGTATCATTCGGCGTATGCAAGAGTGCCGGTCTCTTTGGCATGGACCAGAGTGGCAGCCGAGCCAATGTATCCTTCATCCCTTGGAAATTTCCAGGGACAATCGGACTTAAGTAAGGCACCCCGAACGATTTTAAGGAGAGCATATGGTTGGCGATCAGGATAAGCCCGATCATCACGCCGTACAAGCCAAACATACCAGCCAAAATCACAAGCGGAAAGCGCAGCATCCTTAACGCCAAAGCCGCGTTATAAGCCGGTGTGGCAAAGGAACCAATCGTTGTTAAAGCGATGATTACGACCGTAATTGGACTGATGAATCCAGCAGCAACCGCGGCCTGTCCGACGACTAGTACTCCGACAATTGATAGCGCTCCCCCAACCTGCTGCGGCAGCCGTAGAGTCGCTTCCCTAAGCACCTCCATGGAAACCTCCATGACTAGAACTTCAATTAGAGATGGAAAAGGCACTCCGGCTCTCCCACCCGCAACGGCCACGGCAAACTCTGTTGGTATGAGCTCCGGATTAAAAGAAATCAAGGCAACATATAACGAGGGGAAAATCAAGGAGAAAATAAGAGCTACCAGTCGCGCTAGCCGAATAAAGCTGACCAGTAGAAATCGTTCCGAGTAATCTTCGACGGTTTGGTAAAACTGACTGAACACGGTCGGCAATATGAGGGCAAAGGGGGAACCGTCGACCAGCAGGATGACTCTGCCCTCCAGTAGATTGGCGACAGCCTTATCCGGGCGTTCCGTATTTTGAATCTGCGGGAACGGGGATAGGTGGTTATCTTCAATAAACTGTTCCAAGTATCCAACATCAAGAATCCCATCAATGTCTATCAACGCTAATCGTCTAAACACCTCTTCAACAAGTTGGGGATTGACAATCCCATCCAAGTAACAGATCGCTACTTTAGATTTGGTTACACGCCCTATCCGAATCGTTTTTACCCGTAGATCCGGTGTCGGGAGGCGGTAGCGAAGCAGCGAAAGGTTCGTACCTAACATTTCGATGAATCCTTCTCGTGCTCCGCGGATGACCTGCTCCGTTTCAGGTTGAGTAATCGAGCGCTTATCCACATTTCGTGTACTGAATAGCAGCGCTTCCTCCAACCCGTCCACTACAAGAACTGTTTCTCCTTGTACAATGGCTTGGATAACCTCAGATAAATGCTTTTCTGTTCTTCCTTCACAGGCATACAGCGTATCTCCAAATAATACATCCTTTAAGGGCCGGCTTACCTTCGCTTTCCCTTGCTTGCTAGTCGACGATATCATCAGCGGTTTTAAAATATGCTCATTCAAATACTGCTTTTCAATTAAGTCTGAGAAATACAAAAGCACCGCCGGGTACTGATCAAATATACGAAACCGATGCATAACAAAATCGTCATTTTCACCAAGTATCTTATCAACGAATGAAATCGTTTCTTCGAGAAGTGGAGTGATTTTCCCTTCTTTATTTTCTTCCAAAACCTGATGGGCAGGCGGCTCCTTTGGCGGAATCATGCGAGGTTGCTGGCTTTGTGATACTTTTCTAGACCTTCGTTTATACCATTGCCACATAGCCACGCTAACACCGCCTCCTGAAAACAGTCCCAAGATGTTCTATTCTTCCTGATTCCCTTTCATTTCCTTCTCCGTATTTTTATCCATTTCCCCAATAATATACATGAGAATAGGTAATCTGTCCTGATGAGCCTTTCCTACCGTAACCCCAAAGAGGAAGTTTCCACAGATACATCGAATAACTGTATAGTAAATTATTTCAGAACTGGCGAGGGGGAGCCCTATGCTCTATATCAAAGAAGTTTTGCTGCAATTACTGTTCGCCTTAACTCCCTTTGTTCTATATAACATCTACTATCGTGATAAAACCGCTAACTATTCAAAACGGTTTATCAATATTACGTGTATGATTTGTCTATTTATGTCCATGACCTTTTATTCTAGCGTGCAGAACGGAATTATTTTTGACATTCGTTACGTGATCATGTTTTTCGGACTGGTGTACGGCGGCATGACTACTGGACTTATATTGCTTGTTGAGTTTGTAATGTACCGAATACTAATTGGCGGACAAGGACTATTTTCAGCGATGATTATTCTAGTGATTACATTCAACTTGTCTGTCCTGTTATCCATCTTATATCGTCGACGCTCCGAGTACCGAAACCTAATAACTTTCCTAGCTGGGTTAAGCTTTTCCGTTATACCTATTTGTGTAATGTTAGTAACTGAACATAAATATGTAGTCGAGAACTTGACGTTTAATATCCTAGCTATGCCCATTCAAAATTCCTTGGGTATTTGGTTGTTGATTTCCCTTTTCAATAAGGCTGTTTCGGATAAGCAGCTCTTCCAGAAATATCTTCAAAACGAAAAAGTTGAAACCATCGCTCATGTTGCCGCCTCCCTTGCCCATGAAGTGCGCAATCCACTTACAGCCGTAATGGGATTCTTGAAATTAATTCGTAATGATTCTATCTCTAAAGAGAAGACCAACTATTATATTGATATTTGTGTTGAAGAGATGAAGCGGACGGAAGTTATTCTTTCCGAATATCTATCCATAGCTAAACCTAGTACTCCTAATTATGAACAAATGGATCTTGTGCCGCAGTTGAACTCCATTATAGATATCATGACACCATACGCTAACATGAATAACGTCGCATTAGAAGTACACAATCAGGGGCAAGAACTTTATATATCTGCGAATCCAAACGAAATCAAACAACTACTCATTAATTTCATTAAAAATGCCGTTGAGGCTTGCTCTTATATCTCAAGAGGAAAAGTCGTCATTCGTATGGCCCCCGAATCCCAACTCTATGCAAAGATAACCATACATGATAACGGGGTCGGCATGAGCAGCGAGCAGCTTGAGCGGCTTGGTACCATTTATTTTTCAACTAAAAGCAATGGTACAGGAGTAGGACTAACATTTTCTTATCAATTAATCCGTTCGATGAACGGTTCAGTCCATGTTCAAAGCACATTAGGTAAAGGAACAGAATTCGTTATCTCGTTACCTTTAACCAACTGATTAATCTCTTTAGATTTAAAGTTCGAGATAAATATGAAAAAAGACACCCCGGGGTGTCTTTTTTTCATTCTAAAATATGGCTTCCTCTACGCGATCAATTTACTCAACTTAAGAGTTAGTCGCAACCCCATTAGTCAAAAGAACGACGAGATGGCCAAGACCCCTGCAGTTTGCGAATGAACATGATCTGTCCCGTGTGATATGCGTCATGCATGATGAGGCTATTCACCCATCGGCCAACGGATTGAGATCGATTGGGGAAAATGTGTTCGAATTCTTCCTCTTCCCAGCTTGCGATCCGATCACGAATTCCCTGATGAACGGATTGCAGACGATCCAAGGTTTCTTGCCAATCCCCATTTGTTGTTGCCCCCACTGCAAATGTATCATCATTAGTCAGTTCCTCAGGATAATCGGATTCTTCCCCCGTCATTCTTTTCAATAATCGTTCTTTATAAAAAATCAGATGATGGATATTTTCCCAGATCGTGTTGACATGTTCACCCTCAGGCCGCCAATTGGCTTGCTCTGCGGACAGTTCTTTTAACGCATCAGTAAGTGGCGGATACCAGTCTTCCTTCTCATAGCAGCTATCCCATCCGTGAAGCAACAGCTCGACTTTATTCATTTCATATCCTCCTTAGATTACGCATATGTAACTATCTAAACAAGATTAACGAGTTACACGAGTAATTTACCATGGAATATTATGGAGGTCAAGTAACTAGTAAAATCGATGTTAAGGTGTTACAATGTTTTAAAAAAAGAACGGGGTTTACCTTCTATGCTTTGGGACGATTTCCTGAATAGCTTACATCATGATTGGCGAGGAGACGGAGCAATCGATGATCGTCTAGAAAAACCGGAATGGTTGGATCAATGGATTATGAAGCACCAACTTTCCGTTAATCATCATCCCTCTCCTAACGAATTAAATGCCCTGAAACAATTAAGAACGCTTCTCCATCGGATAGTGACGGATTTCGTAGCCAATTCCTCACCTAGTGAGGATGATATAGAAGCCCTCAACAAAGTCATGGCTGATGGGGCCGTTATTCGTCAACTTACAAAAAACAGTGAACGTTATCAATTAAATTTGTATGCAATCGGTCAGCAGTGGTCCCATATTCAGGCTGAGATTGTATCATCTATGGCACAATTGATCGCTGAGGGAGAACCATCTCGGATACGCATTTGCGATAATCCGAACTGCTTATGGGTTTATTATGATGATACTCGCAACCGCTCCAAAAGATACTGTGATGACAAGCTGTGCGGTAATTTAATGAAAGTACGCCGATTCCGCGCACGACAAAAAGCAGCTGCCGACTTGCCCAAGCATGAGCACTAACGACAACTGTTTTTTTGTGAGGAAGTTAAATGATTGTTGTAGGTACAGGAAACAATGAAGATAGTTATGTGTCTTGAGGATTTAACTGGGAAATGGAGTAATAGGCACGCTCAGTTTGAAGCATCAGCCCATTTTCATTTTGAATCCCTTGAATGATACCGATAAAAGGTATTTCATAAACATCTTCGGGAAGCTTTTGCATTTGACCCTCCACCGTTTCAATGCTTCCATTACCACGTAGTACAATCGTCTGTGGCAGTATATAGCTGTCAAAGGTTTCAGAGCTTCCCATTAAACCAACGTTATCTAGTGTAAATTCAATCTGATCCATATCTTGCTGTTCCTTCTTTTGAATCGTCAAGCTATTGCCTATTTGGCCTTCCAACCAGTTGCAAACTTCTTGTACTGTTATTTCCTCCATAGTGTTCTCCCCTACTTTTATGATTTAGAAGCCTTAACCGGCAAGCGGTCAAGGCTTCTTGTTATTTTTGACCAGAATCAAAAGGCTCGTCCGTTATTTTGACCTTCCCCTCTGCAAGCTGGTGTATACCGTCGCTCGTCCCCGCTGCATACACATCCGAAAGCTGTTCATGCGTAACTGAGCTGCCTTCTAATTTTTTGTCACGAGAATCCTTATCATTTTCCACTGCACTCACCTCCATTTGCCTGCTATATCCAATATAGTTTGTACTTACAGACTGTTCTTATTCTCTAATATTTGCATATCTTATTTAAGTATTTCTGCTCAGTAATTTAGCGACGAATTTGGGATTAAATACTTCGGATAGCTCGTCCATTACATTTAAATAGACAAGCCCATTGCCTTCAAGTTTTGGAGAATTCCCTAAGGGTACGGTTCGCTTTATTAATTGAGCATACAGCTCACGCTCTGTGAGATTTCGCTCGAAGCTTGCATTCACAAGTACTTTGATTAACGCCATTGCTCCGGCGACATGTGGTGTTGCCATAGAAGTTCCGCTTAATGTAGCATAGGCTCCGTTTAAATAGGTTGATAAAATTTTCTCTCCAGGGCCCACTAAATCGACTTCATTGTTTGAATTTGAAAAATTGGAAGAGCGTCTCTCCAAGTCAATTGCACCTACGCTAATGACTTCGTTATAACAACCTGGATAGTCAAATTCGTCTGTTGAATCAACCCCATCGCCTTCATTACCTGCCGCACAAATCACAAGAATGTTGGAGGCTACGGCTTTTTGAATCGCTTCGTGTAACGCAGGAAGATTTTCTGGGCCGCCAAGAGACATGGAGATAATATCCGCTTTTTGTTCGATCGCATAGTTAATGCCATTAATTATCCATTCGTATTGACCAGAACCATTTTTATCAAGAACCTTAATAATAAGCAAATTAGCCTCAGGAGCTACACCTACAACGCCATTATTGTTTTTTGTCGCAGCGATAGTTCCCGCAACATGCGTTCCATGACCATTGTAATCCTTGTATACATCCGTCTTGCCTCCATCATCCTTCGTAAAATTAATTCCGCCGATTATTCGTTCTTTTAAGTCAGGATGGGTGATATCACAGCCGGTATCCAGTATGGCAACCGTAATCCCCTTCCCTTTGGTTTGATCCCAGATTTTTGGGGCCTGAATCATTTCCACCCCGGTTGGAATTTCATTGACCTGTTCAATCTTCTCAAGAACTTGAAACGGAATCACACGCATTTGTCGCTCCATTTTAATTTCCTCCTAATTATTATTAAAATAATAAAGCTTTGATTCATTCAAATTTGATGTTGATCGACGGGTTATCTCTATGCTATTATTTGGGAGAACATTTTAACATATCGTTGTAATTTGCTAAAAAAAACAAGAGTGCTACCAACACTCCTGTTTTTTAGATACATTGGCTTTTGGGACCTCCTGGGGCTAATGGTTCATACACACCTACCTGATCGTTTAGCGGCGAAGGGGTAGGTTTTTTAGTGTATTCTAACAATAATTAACGCTATAAAAGTTAACAATGCCAAGAGGAAACTCCCAAATTGTAGAATCAACTTTATCATTTCATCTGGTTTCACCTTTACCCTCCTCCTTCCTGACGAAAGGGAGATCCGGGTGGCCTAGTATCTAACAAAAGTATCTGTAAAGAGTCATTTTGGACAGAAAAAGCCTACCCTCATTTGACAGCTGGCTGGCATAGTTTCCCTTAGCCCCTCTAGCTTTGCGTCACCGCCTTTAAACGGTTTTGCCATTATCGTGGGTAGACTTCTATATACTGTAAATCTATTATATGCCTAATTATTATATAAGAATATAGGGAGTTAGACACATTATGTATTGTAAGTGCATACAACAAATTTGTCGAACTTAATCAAGAAATACACCGGAACATAGAAAATCGTCATTCAACTAGTTCGAAAGCAATGTATTCTACATCTCCGCCATTAAATTCTCAGTAACATGCTGTCTTGTGAACTCATAGAAAGAAAAGGCTTCCTCCCACGTCTGGAATCCCGCCTGTGCAATTATATCGCTACCTCCGCCTTTCCCATTGTATTTTCCTACATATTCTTTGAAGAAAGCACCGCACGAAAGTGGAGAACTACTGTTGTTTGCAAGAATAACTTTGTTCTCCGCAGCAGTAGCGAGCAATACGGGAGTATCACTTTCTGAAGCTAGCTTCACCGCCAGACTTTGCAAATCTTTAAGCGTCTTGTCTTCAAACACACTTGCTATCAAGTTGCCTTCGCGGCTTGATAACAGCTCCTGCGCTACATAAGCATTGTTTTTCTCTTTGAGAGAAACCAGTTCAGCCTGAAGCTGCTTCTGTTCATTTTCCCACTTCTCAATCCGGTCGATAATCTCGTCTTTACCGGTGTTGAATTTGGATGACAAGACACCCAAAATCCGCTGGCTTTCATTAAACTCCTTCAGGGCACGGTATCCGCACAAGAAGTAAATCCGAGTGTTTCCCTTTTGCTTTTCTGCTTTCAGAAGCTTGATCATGCCAATTTCGCCCGTTGATGCGACATGTGTCCCACCGCAAGCGTTGTATTCTACACCTTTTATCTCGACAATTCGAATATGATCCGTCACTTTGGGCTGTTTAACTAGCTGTAGATGAGCTACTTCTTCTTCGGTAATAAAATAACTAACAATGCTGTTGTTCAGGTAAATTTGCCGGTTGACTTCGTTCTCAATTGAAGCAAGCTGGTTCAATGTCAGTTCAGGCTGCTCCACGTCGATGGTGGCATAATCGTTACCCAAATGAAAGCTTACCGTCATGGCCTGATAAAGGTCGCGGCATACCGCAGAGAGCAGATGCTGCCCACTATGCTGCTGCATATGGTCAAATCTTCTATTCCAATCGATCTGGCAAGTCACCTTACTCACATCGGGAAGTCGTGCTAGTTTGTGCAGCACTTCATCTTCTTCATTGATCACATCAAGCACAGGAATTCCGTTAATATGCCCATAATCGCAGGGCTGTCCGCCCCCATGTGGATAAAAAGCTGTCTCCTCCAGGATGACATAATACCCATCTTCTCTTTCGAGCGTTTGGTGTATGTCTGTTTGCCATTCGGTAATATAAGCGGAATTGTAATATAGTTTTATGGACATGACGATTTCCTTTCTTCTTGCTGGCTGTTACAAAAGAGAAATTAATCATTTAGTTACTAGCACTTAACCAACGTGCGCTGTTGAGTATTAGACGCCTGTAAGCTTCCGGTTTAAATGATGGAGCATGATGACCGGGTTGTAAATAGATCACTTTCCCAAGACCATAAGCTTGCTCCCAGGCTGCTGGATACCTGTTTCCATCAAATTCATACTCTAGAAAAACGGTTTTCTTGGTGAAAGGATCAAAATCGAACATATACGGCTCTTCCTCCATGCTGAAGTCCTCGACACCGTCGAGCAATGGATGATTCTCCACGGATCCGTAATAATCCAGAGACTGGTACGGCGGGTGGCCTGTAAACTTTGCACCGATCATCTGGATCAGCTCGTAGCTACGTTGAACCGAAATGCCATTATGGATCACAAGCAACCCGCCTCCACCCGCCACAAATTGAATTAGACCAGAAGTTTGTTCCGGTGACAGATCTCGGTTCCAGCAATCCGTATAGGATATGCAAAGTTGGAATTGTTTTCGATCCAATTCCGTGAAATAGTTGTAGTCCTCCGTACTCGTAATCAGAAATTCTTCGCCAAGAATCCCCCTAAGCTGATGCTTGGCGGGTTCCAATGGATGCCATGGAACATCTGTGTCGTCACCAACCAAAAGTACATTCGTTTTATCACTCATGCGCTCTTCTCCCCCACCTTTTGTTTTACCAAGGCAATTCTTTTCCGGTGTCTGCTTCAAGATAAACCGGCTTTTCGCGAAGCGTATCTTTATATTCCTCTATTCGATTCAAAATATTGTCGGCCGCTTGTTCCGCAGTATAAGTACCCGCATCATTCCAAATACCGCTCATATACGTTTTGATCGCGTTTTTACTAAATCTCTCCCCAATACACCTCAGTTTCATAATCGAAAAACACATTTCCATCTTGCTCATGCCGTTCAAATATATGCTGCAGTTCCGTCATCATCGGCGCAAAGTTGGGGTGCTCAGGTACGGGAATGTAGGAAGATGACATCAACCTCCCCATCAAACCTTCAAAATCGAAAACTTGAGTAATAGCGAATCGTTCTAGCTGCATACTATCGTTCTTGAAGAAAGACGCCAGCGTTTCCTGCGAAATATTTTTATGAGTAACTTTTTCATAATCACTTCCAAATGTACGAAGCAGTAAGTCGTACTCTTCTCTAAATGCATTGCCATGTTCCAGACGTGAGTTCCAAATCAATAGCACCTTCCCGCCAGGCTTCAGAATCCGATGGAATTCGGCTTGTGTGGCCGTGCGATCAAACCAGTGAAACGCTTGGGCACAAACGATAAAGTCAACAGACTCATTCGATAGACCAGTCGCTTCTGCGGACCCCGGTATGGTATGAAAATTGGCATCTCCGCTCAACATTTGCTCAGCGGCTTCCCGCATCGCTTGATTCGGTTCAACAGCGATTACTTGGCTCCCTCTTTGTAAGAGCAGCTTTGAAAAAATACCTGTCCCTGCGCCGATGTCCGCAATTACTGCATTTGCGGACAGACCAACGACGTCGTACAAATAATCAATAGCCTCTTTCGGATAACTCGGGCGGAATTTCACATAGGTATCAACGCGATTTGAAAAACGTTCTTTATGATTATTCATCTCATACCTCTCCCATCAGATAAAATATCCTTCTACAAACAAAGCGACCAACTGTTGTTGAGTTAAGAAACTGCGACTTTTGTTTCACTTGGTGAAACAACGTTTCATTATATACATCTATATCATATTCAATTATTTGGCAAAAGTCCATAACAAATACATAGCACTAAAACACAAAAAACGACCGCTAATTTCGCGGCCATTCACCATTTCTTACAACTTCAACCCTTCTCGAATTCGGTAGGATAGCTAGCTCCAAATGGCGCATCTGGTCTTGCAAATTGTCCCATTAAATAACGGCGTGTCGGAATTGTGCGGTCTACGAACTCTTGATTATTCTCGAAACGATCTGAGCATCGAACCCACGGCGGACTATAAATATAGTGCATCGTATACCGGTCGTAATCACCATCATGAGCGAAAGTCCGATGCCAGACGGCATTATGAAAAAATAATACCGATCCCGCCGGTGCACAAATGACATGACCGATCGGAACATCATCCTTGGCAGTTCTAATCGCACCCGGAAGCTGCACTTGGCTTCTATGGCTTCATGGGATCATCTCCATATTCCCCATATACAGCGGGATGATCAATCAATCGCTCCAAAGCGGATTCCGTTTCATAGCCTTTTCCCACCTGTGCCAAACCTTTTGCGTCGGCTGACTCGTGTAAACGGATGGATGCTTCCAGACATTCCTTCACCTCATCTTCGGAGAGCACGTTAGGAATAATCAGATAGCCCCATGATTCAAACATAAACCGATCGAGCTCCGTAAACTCTCCTGGATTAGAAATAGGATTCATAGTAAAGCTCCTCCTTTTTTAAACAAATGATTATTTCTTAACCAATAGTTCTCCAGTGGATTCTCCTAACACTAGGGCCGATTTTACGATCACTTTAGTCGGCTCTTTCACACTCTCCTGGTTATTCAACAGTTTAAGCAGAAGTTCAGCCGATTTAGCGCCAATTTCCTGCTCATGTTGGTCTATATGAGTGAATGTAGGGTTTCCGTCTAGCTCGGATGAGGGATTATCGTACGTTATAATAGAGAGGTCGCGCGGTATATTCATTCCCAGTTTTTTAACCAAACTCGTTAAAATCAAGCCTAACTTCAAATTCAAAGTAATGAACGCGGTTGCTGTGCGATATTTGAGATAATGATATAACGGGTGCTTTTCAATGGGGATCGTATCTGTCACTTGAAAATCCGTCACAATTAAAGCCGGGTTAATCATCGAGCCTTTTTGTTTCAGTGCTTCCATATAGCCGCGAATCCGCTCGTCGACGGTCACTGTATGGATCGAAATATCGGAGCAAATAGCAATGTCCCTATGGCCTTGCTCCCATAGATGGTTGACCGCCAATTGAGCGCTCATCCAATTATCCGAACAGACACAGTGGGTATCAAAGCCTGGCAAGTAGCGATCAATGAGCACGAAAGGAAATTTCCGCAGTTTCAGTACCAAGATTTCTTCGTTGTACGTTTCCGCATCAATCGGAAAAATAATAAGTCCGATGGCCCCATTCTTAATCAGCTCCTGAATGGCTTCCTTCTCCCGCTCCTTGCTATTGTGAGTTAGCACAATCGACACATAATAATTTTTGTTCTCGAGCACGGAATTAATTCCCTTCAATAGTCGAATCGCAAAGAAATCTTCCAATAAGGGTAGAACGAAGCCGATCATTTTGCGGGAGGAAGCACGCTCATCCTGCTCTTTCACATCAATTGCGTCAAGCTGATTGTAATCCAGGCTCTCATCTTCTACCTTCGTACGGGATTCTGGACTAACGAAGCTTCCTCTCCCTGGAATCCGGTAAATCCATCCGTCTTTCGCCAGCTGCGTAAGCGCATTGGAAACCGTCATTCGACTGACACCGAATTGCTCCATCAGCTGCTTTTCCGTTGGAAGTTTGTCATTTTCCTCCATAGCGCATAACTGGATCAACTGTTTAAAATGCTCTTGAATCTGCAAGTATAGCGGTTGTCGTTCATCCGTCCTGGCTGATACCCGCATTCTGCTCATATATCTCCCCCTCAGAAGGGCTCAGTGTGACACATCGCCATGCTTCTTCCATATCCCGAATTAAGTCGTCCGGATCCTCGGAACCTATATAGAGTCGAACAAGCGAACCTGTTTGTTGATCATTGTTATTTAAGGCATTTACATTGATTAAACTTTCGAAACCACCCCAGCTGGCTCCAATTCTGAAATAGTGCAGATGGTCCGCCCAAGCCCTTAATTTGACAACCGGCTCATCGGATTCGAACGAAAATAAACTGCTGTACCCGTACATTTGCGTACGAGCCAGCTCATGCTGAGGGTGGTTTGTCAACCCCGGATGGTTAACCTTCCGGACATAATGCTGCCTGCCTAAATATTCGACGACCCTCAGCCCGCTCGACTCATGCCGCTGCATGCGCATTGGCAGTGTACGCAGCCCACGCGTAACTAATCCCGCCGTCTGTGGCGTCATAATGCCGCCGAACAACATATATTCCGTCGACATGAGCGTGTCCATTAATCGGTGGGAGCCGATCACAACACCTCCCACGCAATCGCTATGCCCGGAAATGTACTTCGTGATCGAATGGATGACGAGGCTAACCCCCATCATGAGCGGATTTTGATGACAAGGCGTCGCCCACGAATTGTCGAGAATTGTTTCTGCTCCTATACTTTGAGCCAGCGCTGTACAACCTCTGATATCTTGCAGCTGGAACATCATGCTAGTCGGGCTCTCCAAATACAGTAGTTTGGTATTCGGCCGAACCGTACATTTCCAATTTTCCAATGAACTGCCATCGACAAAGGTCGTTTCGACCCCAAACTTTTGCAAGTAGACGCCTAGAAATTCTCGTGTCGGTCCGTACGCCTGATGAGTGCAAATGACGTGGTCACCCTGCTTGACTATAGACATAATCGCTGCCGAAATCGCTGCCATTCCGGATGAAAAGCACTTGGCTCTTTCCCCTTGCTCCAGCTGGGCGAGCTTGTCCTCCAGGTACCTCACCGTAGGATTATTGCCTCTGGAATACACGAAGTTTTCTTGCTCATCGAGTCTTGCCATGTTGAATTGCTCGTACGTATCGAACGAAAATAAACTTGTCTGATAAATGGGAACATTGATGGCGCCATGATGACGATCATCGTGCGCATCATGTGCCACTATGGAGTACATCTTCTCCTTTGCACTCACTACCCTTTCACCGCCCCTTGGGTTAATCCTTCTACAATAAATCGCTGCGCTAGGGCAAACAACAGTATCGTCGGGAGTACAGACAGCACAGTTCCGGCGGACATAGAGCCCCAATCAACATTAAATTTGAGGATAAAAGAATTCATCGCTACCGGCAGTGTTTTTAACGATTCATTATCGATAAACATGACGGCCAAGAAAAGCTCGTTCCAGTTCTGGACAAAAGCAAATATGAACATCGAGGAAATACCCGGCATCATGATCGGGATAATGACTCGAATGAGGGCAGACAACTGGGAACAGCCGTCGATCATCGCCGCTTCCTCCAGATTGGAAGGAATTCTTTGAAAAAAGCCTCGCAGCATAATCGTGGAAAACGGGATCAAGATGACCGTATACATGAGGATCAATGAAATTCGCTGATTAAGTAGATGCAAGTTTGACATCATCATGTAAAGCGGAGCCAGAGCGATGAATCCTGGAAGCATCTGTGTGACGAAGAATGCGAGCATGATTTGTTTGTGGCCGCGAAACCGAAATCGCGCGAGTACATAAGCGCTGCATATAGCAATCACGATTACGATCAGCGCAGAAGAAATCGAGACGAGAAGGCTGTTGGCAATATATACGTTAAATTTAGACACTTTGAAAATGTTGACGTAATTTTGAAGTGTGAATTGTTCGGGCCAGTAATGAACGGGATAACTGAATATTTCCTTTTGCGGCTTTAACGAGGTGATGACGATCCAGTATAACGGAAACACCATAACGACTAAGTATACGGAAAGAAAGGCAACTTTGATGACCCGATACCCATAATTTCGTTTCATTTAGAAGTCACCTACTTTCTCCGACTTGGTAACCATCAAATAAAACAAAGTGTACAAAAACAACATGACGATCATTATGACCCCGACTGCCGATGCAGCCCCATAATCTCCGTCATAAATAATTTTATTGAGCATCAAGGAGGATAAAATGTGGGTCGCCCCTCCCGGGCCGCCATTCGTCATGCCGTAAATGAGCGTAGGATCATTGAAGATCCAAATAACCCGCAGCAGCGTAGTAGCGATGATGGTTGGCATGATGTACGGAATCGTCACATAAAGCAGCTTTCGATAACCGTTTGCTCCGTCAATGCTCGCTGCTTCGTACAACTCCGAAGGTATAGATTGCAGAGCAGCCAGCAGCATGATGGTAAAAAAGGCTATCCCGTACCATACGTTGGCGACGATAACGGAGGACATCGCCCATTTGGGATCCGACAAGAACCCAATCCGATCTTCAATAATACCTAGTCGCAATAAGAGATCGTTAATGACGCCGATTTGAGAGTTAAACAGCCACTTCCAAATAAGGCCGATCAGAAATCCCGATAATGCCCATGGATAAAAAATAAAGGCTTGGTACACGCCTCGTCCCCAGAATTTCTTGTTCAGAAACAATGCCAGGATGAACCCAAAGAGAAATTGCAAAATTAAGGAGAAAAACACCCAGTAGGCGCTGTTTTTCAATGCTGCAAGAAATTGATGGTCTCGAAATGCATCAACGAAGTTTTGCATACCGACAAAATGCACCTGCTTCAGATTGAACAGCTTGTAATTTTGAAAAGCCATCACCACTCCCTTGAAGAAGGGATAATATGTAAAAATCAACACTAGAAGCAGTGCGGGCAGCAAGCTGGAGAGAATGAATTTTTGCCGAGAACTCACATGAACACCCCCCGGTAAGAAAAAGCGGCAAACGATGACCGCCCGCCGCTTTCAACTATTTCCTTTATTTTTTCATTCCCGCTTTCTGATCTAACCAAAATTTATCCCATTCCTTCAGAGTATCGTCAGTCGATTTCTTGTCGAGCAAATACGATTGCTGCCCTTTCATGCTCAGTTCTCCCCAGCTCCCGTTCCCTGGATATTTGAAAGGAGGTGTAAAGTTGACGAAAACATCTGCTTTTGCAGTCATATCTAGCAGCGTCTTATAAGGGCCTGTTTGAAAGAATGTATCAGCTGTCGCAGATGTATGAATCGGTATGGTGCCAATTTGCTTTGAGAATTCCGTATTTTCTTTCGGGCTCGAGAGATAAGATATCAATTTCCAAGCTTCGTTTTTACTTTTGGAATTCGCTGTTACGCCCCATCCTGCAGCCCCCGTACTGACCAGTGATTTGCCGTTAGGTCCGAGTGGCATCGCTGCCGTTTCTAGTGTTTTGGGGTCCATTTTGTCCTGAAGCACCTTAATAACGTCTGGGTCCTGGAGCAAAATGCCGGTCACCCCAGATGTAAAGGCTTGAACCTGATCCTGGAATCCCCAGTTGATCGAGTCCGGCGGCGATGCTTCTTTATAAAGCTTCTTGTAAAGCTCCAATGCCTGCTTAGCTTCAGGTGTGCTGTACACCGACTTGCCATCCTTCGTAAACGGCGCATCATCGATATTCATCGATTTATCGTTATAATCGTAAATCATATGGTCAAAGTTGCCGTTAGCTCCCGGACCTCCGCGGAATGAGAAACCGTACCGATTTTGTTTCGGATCGGTCAGCTTCTTGGCAGAATCGACCAGCTCTTCCCACGTCTTCGGTGCAGTAAGCCCCTTGGCGTCGAACCAATCTTTCCGATAAAACATTTGTCTTTGATAAAGAGCGTTCGCGATAAAATAGAGTTTTCCGTTATTCGAGCCTACAACTTTGGATGTACCAGAGAGAGTTTTACTATCCGCCCAACTCGATGCGTAGGTATCCAATGGTTCCAAATAACCATTATTCACATACTCGGCAATGTTCAGATCCCGTACCTCGAGAATGTCGAGTTCTTGCTTGGCGGCAAGCATAGTTCTAATTTTGTTGTCCGCTTGATCGAATGGCGGGGATATGAGTTCCACTTTGATGTTCGGATTGTCCTTTTGAAACCGAGCTATGGCATCTTGAAGCAGTTTGGTACGTTCCGGACTCGTTAAACTTTCAATCATATGAAGCGTTACTTGTTTGGCTGGAGGCTCCGTGCTCTTCGAGCTTTCACTGGGCGCTGCCGTATTCCCGCTTGGAGTTGCCGTATTCTCGGAGCTGCCACTCCCGCTACACCCTGCTAAGGAACCCAATAACATTACGCCGGCAAACAAAGTTGTCCATCCTTTGACCACAGCTGCCCCCATATCTGACGCCCTCCTCAATTTAGTCATATTCAACTATATTGTCTTAATTAAATAGATATGTCTTATTGCTGCCGCTTTAATTAACAAAAGCAAAAAAACGCTAATGACATTCCTATGTCATCAGCGTTTTATTTTCCTTTATCTTATACCCCTTCAATAACAGCATGGTTTTGTTTATGTTCAACGACAAGAGCAGCTCGCATGAGCTCTCTCATGACATCGGATTGCAGCTGTGGATTTAAATAGAGAGTTTTGATGTACAGCTGGCCTTTTTCACTCGACGTATATTTGGGAGGTATGCGATTTAAAACTAGCGCAAGAATATCCTCTTTGCAATGCTGACATCCGCATTTGATCTCGTAGCTCTTTTGAAACTCTTCATACAAATTGCTAACGATCGCTTCTACTGCATTAACTAATCCCATACTTGTTCAGACTCCTCTATACCGGCATTTATCTCACTAAACTATCGACTCTATTATTCATTCATCAGCCTTTGATTAAAGTCTTATGTTCCTATTCAATCATGAATATGTTTAGTAAGTGTTAGGCTGCCATAAATGGAACCCTTGCCGTATCTCGAAATAGAAAAAACGAGAGAAGCTTATAAGGAGCTCCCTCGTTTTGTTGATATTATACGGTTTCCGTGCTGTTTAAGAATGCTTTCAAACGCTCTAACTGAAGAAGATGATGGCGATAATGCATCTCAATTAGTGCAAACCATTCTTTCGCGTTAAGCGCGCCTAATCTTGGATGCAGCGAGGTACATCTCGGAGAAATGTCCTCAAGCAAAGGCTCGATTTCTTTCATTCTTTGGAGCACCGTATGCATGCCGTCTATGATCTGCTGTTTACTACCGGGCTGCTCGGGCGTATATTGAGGAGAAGCCGGAACCCTAATGCGTTCAGGTGGAAAACCACCTAACGTAAAGACTGCTGCTCCCGCATCTGTTTTTCCCCCTATAGTATCGACTGCATCTGCGCTCTGATTTTGGCATTTCTCGATATTACCAATCTGCATGTAGAGAGCTGTTTTGATGAGATGGAGGTACAACTGTCCAAGCGACCATTCATTCTCATTTGACTGAAGCTTCAGTTGCTCCATGCTCAGTGGATGTAATTCATCTAGGTAATAGTGCGTGAGTTCCTCAATTCGTTCCACAATTTCAGCTGTTTTTATCATATTATTAGCTCCTCTCGAATCTTATAACTTTAGTATACAAGACACTACTGACAACTGTATGTCAGTAGTGTTTATGCGTTTTAAGACTTTCGTATGAAATAAAGTCCTTGCGGAATAACGAGCCAGAAGCCTGATATAGGCATTATTATTGCCCCTACGACAGACAAAATGAGAATATGCCAGCCTACAAAGCGAGGAATCGCAAGGCCCTTCTCTTTGGTCATCCAACGTATCATTCGTCCAATAATCCACAACAAAACACCAAAAAATAAAAACCAGATAGCTGCCGACCTGTCGAAGGAAGAATCAACGGAATTCCATATCCCAGCTTTCACCATCTCGCTGATCGGTTTCCAAAATAAAATCAAACCGACAGCATTATGAATGTAAGAAGTCCACTCCATCATCCATCCGCTGTGCTTCTGTATGGCCATGCTGCACCTCCTTAGAGTTTCGTTCTAACCAAACTATTTATCGTAAACATAGCTTTAATCTTCAACAGGAATCTGTTTCAAATGATTACTATCGTTCACTTGTTTCATGGAATCATCTTCTTCCAACCGAACTATAGCTGCATCAAGCAGAGATTTGACACCTAATAAGGCTTCTTTTTCCGCTAATCGAAAATGAGCTCTTGCTGCCTCTGGAACGAATCTTGCCACAGCGATGTTTTTAATTCCCTCGAAGAGGAGCACAATATTTTCTAAATCCTGCATATTTGTGCGGATGCTCATGAACCATTTCCTCCTACCTATTTACGATTCTTTGTTAAGACCGAAATGTATGGTCAGTATACCCTCTGCAAGACGTGCTGCCTCCACCTGTCTCCCTATCAAGATCCGAGGCAGTGCAACGATCCGTCTATAGCTGCCGACCTGCAGTGTCAATTCATCGCCTTTTTGATTTAATTGGAGTTGTTTCTTTTCGGTAAAAGGTAGCGAGATGCGGAGTTCATATCCTGCTTCTGTTTTCTTCACTTCCTCTATGATTCCTCTATGCAGAATCGCTCCGCATTCCCGTTCGTGGAAAGCTGCTGCTGCAACGCGCTCTAGCATCTCCTTACCAACAACCTCAAGAGGCATTAGAGGTACTTTCAAGATTGGCAATGGACTAAAGCATTGGACAATTTCTTCTTCGTACTTGTTCTGAATTTGTTTCCACTGCGCGAAATACCCTTCGGATGCTTCTTCGGAAAGCACTTTATTAACGATGACCGCGTCGGTGTGAAACCCGTATAAGTTGAGGTTAGTAAAGGCTCTCCGCGCTTCGGAAATAACCATTTTTTCCGGATTAACGACAAGGCGAATACTAGTAATTTCGGGATCGGCGATTACCTGCTGCAGCTTTTCCAATTGATCGACAACTTGGCTGAAGCTGTCCATAACATCGTCGCTGGGCAGTTCCAAGCCCTTGGTCACTTTCATAATCGGACGGGCAAGCTTGAGAATTTTACGCTCGTAAGGAAATATATTTCGCACCCACCATCGAAGCAGTTGGGGATAGCTAAGCAAACGAAGTGTTTCCCCAGTCGGTGCGCAATCCACAATGATTGCATCATACAGTCCACTTTCGGCATGCTCTTTAATTCTTAAGAGACTAAATAATTCTTCAAACCCTGGAAACACCATAAGCTCTTCAGATCCGATATCATCCAGGTTGGCCCACTGCATAAAGTTCGAGAACCAATTGCGAACACTCCCCCAATACCGCTGTGTTTCCCTTAAGCAATCGATTTCTTGCGCCCACAATCGCTCATGAATTAATATTGGTTCGTGCTGCAGCGGAATACCGAGCGAATCCGATAAGCTGTGTGCAGCATCCGTACTTATAACGATTGTTCGCTTTCCTTCGGCTGCCATTCGGTAAGCCGTTGCTGCGGCGATACTGGTTTTTCCCACTCCGCCTTTACCTGTGTAAATAATAATGCGCAAACTTAGCACCTCCAATAGTACGATTTCGTAGTAATTGCATAAAAAATTAATCAATTTCAATCATTCTCACCATAAACTACGATATCGTAATTAATTCCTACTGTTAAATTACTACTTAATCGTAGTAATGTCAACTGTTCATGCTGGAATTGTTTTTGATCACTTGGTAAATATTATTAATATACAGTCTGACTTCCGTTGTGGCACACATTGAACTGATACATTGAACAGATCAAAATAAGCAGGTGCCATGGCGTCCTGCTCTTTAGTTTCTTTTCGAATATAGGTTTTTTTAATATAGGGGCAAATAAGCGTGCTGCTTGCTCAATTATACGCTATGGATACGAGCGCTGTATCAATTATTCCATTTGCAAAGGTACTGCATTAAGTAGATCACGCTCGAATTTCTCCGTAATTCGCCGATCCTACTCCAGCCATTTCATCATCAATGATCATCACAGTTTTTGGAATAAACATATTCCTTACTCTATTATTCAATCACAGCTATAGCATCAATCTGAACCATAAAACCCATATTTGCTGGCCCTATTGTTCGAGCTGGATATGGTTTTGAGAAGTAGTCTTTGTAAATCAAATTAAATTCATCGAAGCCTGCTCCTTCTCCAAGGAATACAGTTACTTTTACAACATCTTTCAACGCAGCACCCGATTCTTCCAAAACTGCTTTAAGGTTTTCTAATGCCCTTCTCGCTTGTTCTTCTAATGTATTTCCTACTAACCTACCCGTTTCAGGATCAAAAGGTCCTTGTCCAGCAACGTATACCGTATTACCTGCTTTAATTGCCTGCGAGTATGGCATTCCATCAGGGTTTTGTGCTTTCGCTGTAAAAATAACTTCTTTCATGGTTATACCTCCAGTTTATTATTTCGGCCCGTTGATTAATTCGATAAATCCCAAAATATTCCTGCATTTCTTCTGATTTGTGCTCATAAGTATCGGAGAATTTTTATATTTGCCTAACATAATAAGCCGACACGAGCGCCACAAAATAGCAGCTCATGCCGGCTTATCATGTTTAAACCTATTTGGACCAAATCAAGGTAAATATTGATTCTCATAATACTTGACTAATTCAATAACCATGGCCCCCATCCGTTCGCTTTCAGGTACTATGACGAGGTCTAATCCTTCTTCTCTCAAAGCCTCTTCCGTTACTTTCCCTACCGCTACTGCATTTACTCGTGTGTTGAACGATTCTCGGACTGTATCCGCGATCCCTTGACGTTTGGCATATTCAAACAAATATCGCACTTGCACCGCGGTAGTAAAACAAACAGCGTCTATTGATTTCGTTGAAAGCTCATGACACAATGTCTCCAAAGTGGATGATTCCGGTTCTACATGCCGATAAGGCAGCAGTTGAATAACATTCGCCCCCCGATTCTCTAAGAATTGGATCAAATCGGGCTGAGGTTCACCATGTAACTGGACAACTACTGTTTTACCCGCGAAATCACAAAGGTCCATACTTCGAATTAAACCTTGCGTCGTACCATCCTCATCGACAATTTCAGGTTTTATATCTAATTTTTTAAGCAAAGCATACGTCTTATATCCGCGTGCCGCTACCTTCGCTTCTTTCATTTTTTGAATCAGAGTTGAATGAATTCCTAAGCGTTCTGCTGCCACCAGCAGCGTATCTGTTCCAGTGCCTGTTGTTAGAACAAACCAATCAATCCTATTATTCACGCAAAATAATAACTCTTGTTCTATTGCCGACTCATCAGAATATAAAAGGCCTTGCAAAGGACGAATGACAGGGATACCGCCCTGCTTCTCAATTAATAGGCTCATTTCCTCTGTTTTTCTAGAGCCTGCGATTACGATTTTCTTGTTGATAAGCTTTTTCATTTGCTATGAATCCCCCTTTTTTAAAATGACCACGCTTCGCATTGTGCAGCGAAGGCGTGGTCATTTTTACCCGATCGAATAACGAATATACGCTAGTAAGGCTAACAAACCTGCAACAATTGAAATCACATAAAAAGATGTAAGCCGAACCCATTTTACCTCTGTTTTTTGAAAATAAGTTTGATCGCCTTCACGATTCTTACGAGAAAAACCAACCATAAAGGTAACTACTAAACCAAATAATAGTATGATTGAAAATATCCCAAAATAGATATACATATTCATAAAATAACCACCTTTTTCTTTGTAAAATTGGTCTTCGGTGAAAATTATATAGGAATTTAATCCGAAATTCATCAACCACTTTCGTGCTATTTATACCATCCAATTTCTCAAATAGCGGCTAGGCTTCTCCTCAACTAGTATAAATGCAATTTTATTCAGTAGTACGAAGCCAAAAGATAACAAAAAGCCGCGGTCTATAAAAGACTGCGGCTTAATTGCCTTGTTTATGCTCGTTTTATGAGTTCAATCCGTTCACAAGATCTTCAATCGCCTCGCTCAGTGGTGTAACCGGGCGACCAAGAAGTGTCGGAAGATCGTTGCTCTCTATTTCTAGAACGCCATCTCTAATCGCGCTTTGGATGGCAACAAGAATGGGAATAACTTGCTCAGGAACCCCTGCACCGGCCATGATCTTAGCGTAAGTCTCATCGTCAACTTGCTGAATTGGAACCTCACGATCAAGGACCTTAGAAAGAACCCCCGCGAGGTCTTCATGCGTGATCAATGCGCCCGAGAGCTCATAAACCGTATTCTCATGTCCGTTACCTGCAAGCACATTTGCTGCCGCTTGTGCATAATCGCCGCGAGAAGCCCACCCAACTTTGCCAGCTCCTGCTGAGGTCACGAGCGGTGCACCCGCCAATACGCCTTGTAACGTTCCAATCTCGTTCTCAATGTACCAGTTATTACGTAGAAATGAGTATGGAATTCCCGTTTTACGAATCGCTTCCTCTGTCGCACGATGCACAGGCACAAGAAAGAGAGAGCTTTCCTCTGCGTTTGTGGCACTAGTGTACGCGATGAAACCAACCCCAGCGCGCTCAGCCGCAGATACAGCAGCTAAATGTTGACGAATTCGAGTTTCATTATCCCCTTGCGTCGAAACGATAAGTAGGCGGTCAACACCAGCGAAAGCTTTATCAAGAGATGCTGGATCATCAAAATCACCATGGCGTACTTCAACTCCCCGAGAATGTAAATCGGTTGCTTTTTCCGTATCTCTTACGCTAACAGCCAATCTCTCAGCCGGTACGGATGCAAGTAAAGCTTCCACCACTTTTGATCCCAATTGTCCTGTTGCACCGGTTACTAGAATTTTCATTTGTAATACCTCCATCAGATTATTTAATAATAAGTTAGAATCACTATAGTTATAACTAATTTGGTTACAACTAAGCTATAAAAATTAGCTCATTAAGAGCTATTTTTATTTGAAATTAGTTATCAGCTGTTTCAAGGAAACGTTAGACAATCTTTGTTCCATCGCAGATTGAGCATCACGCATTTCTGCACGGAGAACAGATTCAATATTTCTTCCTACCGTACATTTGGGGTTAGGATGGTTGTGGAAATTGAACAATTCCCCATTCTCGATCACTTCCACTGCCCGGTATACATCAAGTAATGTAATCTGGTCCGTATCCTTACATAGCGAAGCTCCGCCAACTCCAGCACGTACTTCAACGAGTCCTGCCTTCTTCAGCATCCCAATAATTTTGCGAATGATGACAGGATTCGTATTCACGCTGCCAGCAATGAAATCACCTGTACATTCTGTTGGAATGGTCGCAATTAACGACAGGATATGAACAGCTATCGAAAATCGACTGCTAATTTGTTTCATTCATCATCACCTACTCGTTGTAACCAGTATAGTTCTAACTAACTTCTAAGTCAAGTTTGTCATGTCAGTTTAAAATCATTTTTTTCACCCTTCTTGAATTGTGGCTCATGATTATGTTTGTTAAGAAGAAAAAGAACTCCTTTCGGAGTTCTTCTCGACGGTGAATTGATTGATGGTACTTATGCCTTGAACCTTACTTGGCTTGGTCTATACCTCATCCATTATTGCAGTACAAGTACTACATTAAGTGTTTGCGGCACATCTCCTCGCTTCTATATGGATTCAAAAACAACTTCCCTGGTATTTATCTCGTTGAATGTACAACGGAACCACACCTCTCTTGTTTCACCGTCATAAGTATTATGACTGATCTAATTCAAATTATACACATTCATTTACATAAAGAGTTGCTCCATCCTATGTTGCATCAGTAAGGTCCAATCTCCAATCGTTGCATCGCATGAAGCTTCCCGGAGGGTATTCGAAGCTGCACTCGGCGATGAACTCGAAGTCGAGTTTCCGGCAAATGGCATTCGATGCGGGGTTATCGACCGACGGGAATGCGTGAAGGTACCTGATCTTCTGTTCTGCTCTGGCGCTAGCAGCGGCCGCCGCGGTTGCTGCGCTTGCAATGCCTCTGCGTTGGAACGTCGGCAGTACGCCCCAACCGATCTCGTACACGATCTCTTCCTGCCAGACACGTTCCCAGTACCCGATGTTGCCGACCGCTTCTAGTTCTGGAAGCAGAACGATGCTGAACATACGGCCATTCCCCTTGCCGCCAATCTCGACGTAGCGTTTGTGGCGCGCCAGGATCTGCTCCTCCGTCTCCGGACCACCCAAGTGTTCCAGCATCTCTGGTGCATTCATGCGATACAGCAGTGCAAGATCAGCCTCTGCCCATGGCTCGATCCTTACCTGCAAATCATTCGTTCGATTTAGCATCTTCACACTCCTACTAGGGAAATCATGTCAAAATAAGTTCTTTTACATTGTACTTCTGAATCATTACCATCATCAAGTTTAAAGCCTAATATTCACGATATCAGCAGCAGCTCGATCTACTGATTTTATAGTTGATGTGTTTAATTTATTTGCCCAGATGCAGTAACCCATCCCCACATAAGTTAATCCCCAAAAGAACGCGAACCATTTATTATCTGCGACTGGAATGACTATGGAGAGAATCATAAGCAAGAACAGACCTGGAACCCAGCGGGGAACGTCTCATCTTCCCACAAACTGCGGGTGGAAATCACGGATAATGGCGCATCCCTCCCATCTCGGTCGGGGATTTCGGGCAGTAAAGGCGGCATTGGCCTTGTCTCCATTCGGGAAAGGGCCGCTGAATTGGGTGGTCACTGCACAATAGAAAGACTTGAAAACGGGGGCACACGAGTTTTGGCTTTGCTGCCACTGTAAGAGTTTGTGCTAAGAGATTAGAACTTGAAGGAGATTGATACTAAACATGAAGATCATAATCGCAGATGACCATCCGATATTTCGCAGCGGAGTCAGAAATTTGCTTAGAACGACAGAAGATTTGGAAGTTGTTGGAGAAGCTTCCTCTGGAGATGAGGCTTTGAAGCTAGCGGAACAATGCCAGCCTGATTTGATTTTGATGGATATTCGCATGCCAGGGCTGAACGGGATCGAGGCCACGCGGTTGATTAAAGAGAAATTCCCGCATATCGAAGTATTAATCCTTACCATGTTCCGCGACGATCAGTCGGTCTTTACCGCCATGCGCGTCGGGGCCAAGGGCTACGTGCTGAAGGACGCGGACGAAGTTGAGCTGATGCAGTCCATCCGCATGGTGGGTAGTGGCGGAGCTGTATTCAGCTCGGATATCGCGGCACGGATGATGCATTACTTTTCGGCGCCCAAGCTGGTGGACACTGTGGATCACCCTGCTTTGGCTGAGCTGTCCAAGCGGGAGAAAGAGATATTGGAGCGTATCGCCGAGGGGGATACTAACGCTCAAATCGCCACACGCTTGCACATCAGTTCCAAGACTGTAGCCAACAACGTGTCTACGATACTGAATAAGCTTCAAGTTGTAGATCGGAACGAGGCTAAGCGGCTTTTGAAGGAATCACGGGAGGGTTGAGATTCAAAACAACTATTCAATCACACCTGAGCGAACCATGATTGCTTTGATATCCACTTGGACCTTGGCTTTGGGATACATCTCCCTCCACTTCTCATCCGTCAGATTGGAGTGTCGTACTTTAGAAATATAAGTTTCACCAAAACCGATCGGATCCGATTGAACCGCTTGGGTTTTGGTAATCAGATGTTGCGCACGCCGAACTAATTCCTTGGCAATCTCGCTTTCGAGGGCATGAACGACCTTTGGTTCTCCTAAATTCATCTCGTTTGAAATCTCTTGAATTCTGGCATGCATAGATATATGGACAGAAAATGACGGAATAGTGGGGTCTACTAGCTTAATTTTACTGGAACTTGTGATATTTTCTATCACGATATTAATTTTATCCGTCTGAATACCTGACTTAATTTGTTTAAAAGGTTCAGCGTCCAAGGTTAACTCCAACGCACCAGCTCTGTAACGATCTCGAATAAGTTTAAGCAGAAAAGCCTCGTCCACCTTAAGCCCTCCTACCATCTTATCATTCTGAAACATTGCCGTATTATGCATTGAAATTTCGTCGCCAGAACGCTCAACAATAGGGAGAACCGGGTCTTTTCCTACTGCATATACATCATGAATAAATTCATGAAGCGTGCATGAAAGAATTTGTTCTCCTTGAATATTTTGACGAATCATTTTATAGAGGTAAGTTCCGATATTGCTTATTTCCGGAAATCGATGCGTGATAATATTTTCACTGCTCCCTTTACTTACAGTTACATACATTGTATCTGAAATGGAAGGGTCTCTTGAGAGCGTATCGGTAAGGGTTAAGATCCCACTCCGGGCCAACTTCTCATTATACATGGCAATTCGGAGCTGTCCACCAACGACACGCTTGGATACTTCACGGTTCTGAGCATTTCGAACCCCTTTGCTTGTGTTACCGGTTGTAACGACTACCTGAACCTTTTCTTTCGCTTCCGGATCTATTTGATGGAGCAGCGCTGTTCCCTTGATGCGGTCATTCTCTTGAGGATCATAACCAACAATGACGATGAGTCCTAATTCTTCTAAAATCCTCTTTTGCACACAGCCAGTAGGAAAAAGTAGTACGATAACCGACAGAACTAGCAGGGATTTCCTCATTGTATCCCCTCTCTTTTCTTGTGAAAATGTTGTTTGAGTAAGACAGCTGCGTAAAGTACCCAGGGATAAGCAAATACAAATCTCAGGGCCACTTTCGAAAAGATGTCATTTAAAGTATTAATCTGTAATCGTGTTTTAAAAAAGATCGATACAACAACCAGTATAAGAGCAAAGGTATAAAGGGCATATTTTTGCTTCCATCCAAATATTCGTTTAATTCCTTTGGACGCTGCCCACATGTACATCATTAAGTTGGGAAGGACGATCAACATCCATATACTTATAGCCACATATTCAAAGCGTTCCAGAAATGGAAACACAACAATCTTAAAAAGGCTGAACGTAGCCCAAACGGTCTTCGATAATTGTCCAGGACTAAAGTAAACAAGCGTGACCACCATAACAGCTACATAGATGACAGTGGTGGTAATAAGTCCTAAATGGGCGGCCAAAGGGGCACGGTGTTTATTACGAATAAAAGGATACAAAAACATCAGAATTTCGAAACCGACGATGGTCAAAGACATTTTAACCATGCCTTGAACTAATTCAGAAATGCTTGCTTCCATTATCGGAGTAAGATGTGTCCATTCTGCATACCGAATAGGAAAGTACAAAAATACTATCAACCATGTTGTCAATATTGCGGACATAAAGGAGATCCCCACTACAACCCGAATACCGCCAAGAACGCCATAAGTAGTTAACATAGCCAAAAAAGTGCTCAGCAGCCATGTGGGTAGGTCCGGGAATATCCAGGTCTGGACCATTTCTACATAATTGCGGGATATCACCAAGACAGCAGTTAGCATATACAACATAACAATTGTGTTGATTATCCCCCCGAAATATCGACCATAAAGGTCTCTGTGAACTTCATAGAGGTCCATATTCGGATTCAGCTTAAGAGTTCGCAGCATGACCCAAACCGTTAGATGAGACCATACCCCAGCCATGCAGACGGATATCCACGCATCATGCCCCGCCGATTGGAAAATAATACGCTGAAATCCAGACAAACCAGTTCCTATCTGATTGGAAAGAATAACAAAGAATAAGAGAAAGGAACTAAACATCAATCTCTTTGGAGGACTACCAGTCTTCACCTTTACTCCTCCTTGTCCATTATTCATCAATATCGCTGTGGCTAGTCACAATCTCTTGTTCCTCAAACCTGTTGGTGTCATCGCCACGGATATACATGGAGCGTTCACGCAAAAAATTGAAAGGTAATCTCAAAATGCTGTCTTTCAAATCCCCTTTCCGAAACGGATAGAGGGGGTACAAATAAGGCTGTCCCAGACTAGTTAAACGAAGAAGGTGAATCACCAAAAAGCAGATACCAATCATGATCCCAATTCCTCCATAAAAGCCTGCAAGTATAATGATTGGATACCGGATGATACGAATCGTAATACCCATTAGATAAATCGGTGTTATAAACGATGCCAACGTTCCTAGTGCTACGATGATAATGAGAATATTACTAGTAAATCCTGCCTGTACGGCGGCCTGTCCGATAACGATACCACCTACGATTCCGATTGTTTGGCCAATCTTGGTCGGAAGTCTTGCACCAGCTTCACGGAGCAGTTCAATCGTTATTTCCAAAAACAAGGCTTCCATTAAGGGGGGAAATGGTACTCGTGTTCGGGATTCAGCCAGCGGCACGACCATGGCAGAAGGAATGATTTCATAATGGTATGTTAATGCTGCTACATATATGGGTGTGAATAGTAAGGATAAAACCATGGCTCCAACCCGTAAAAGCCGGAAGAAAGTAGCCATATTCCACCGAACTTGATGGTCTTCAGGGGAAGAGAAGAAATCCATCATCGTCGATGGGCATACAATGGCGAACGGACTTCCAGAAACAAACAGCACAATTTTCCCCTCTGATAGGGAGAACGAAGTACGGTCTACACGTTCGGTCATAACAAACTGTGGGAAGATCGTAAATTTATTATCCTCTATGAACTGAACTAGTTGTGCACTGGATACCACACCATCTATCTCAAGATTATTGATCCTGTCGCGCACTCGTTTAACGAGTTCATTATCTGTAAGATTTTTGATATAAAACATCGCCACTTGTGTCTTGATTTCTACGCCAACTTCCAGGTTCTCCTGACATAAGTTTGGACTCGGGAGATACATTTGGAGCAAGGCAACATTGGACCTTAATATTTCGTTGAATGCGATCTGTGGACCAAATACTTGGCTTTCAATGTCAGCTTTTGAAAAGCTCCGATTAGGAGGCTTGTACACATTCAGCAGAAAATTGAAGCTGCTATCATCGGCGTGAAGATACACCCAGCCTAGCAATAATTTTTCCACAACAGCCTGAATATCTTTAACCTCAACAATCCCTGCAACAGGGAATCGGTCTGTTACATTTACTGAAAGGACATCACTTAAACTTAATAATGGCTGGATAATATCCCTTTGGAGCAAATCCTGATCCACTAATGTTTCTAAATAATAGAGAGCAGCCGTTTGTTGTCCTAGCATGACATACTTGGCAATTAAATTCGGATTTTCATTAAGAGATTCCTGTAGCAGCTGTTCCAGCTCGATAATATCGGCAGGTATGTACTTTTTCATGTTCTGCACGATAAACAATCCCTCGTTTCACAATGCCATATCGCATAGTATGTCAAAAGATCAGGAAAACAATCCCATATAGCTTTGAAAAACGTAAAAAACCATCGCTTTGGTTGCGATGGTTCTTAAGGGCGTGAGGCCCGTTAGTTTAGCCAATAAATTGAGTAAGTACCTGGTTAAATCGATCCCGTTCCTCCCAAAAAGGGCCATGGCCACTGTATTGAAATGGAACGAGCTGCGAATTTCTTATTACTTTATTTACTTCCAGCGCTTGTGCAAATGGAATCACTTTGTCATGGATGCCATGAATTATTAATGTTGGTACGAATATTTGATGAAGATCTTGGGATACGTTCTCATCTCTTAATAACTTTATTACTGCAGCAGTTGACCAGCCAGCAGCTTCTAATCCCATCTGAAAAAACCAATCCGAGAATGGCCCGGTTATATATTGAAAGAAAAACGTGTCCGTGATACCTTGCAGCATTTTGGGGCGATCATTAGCATTCTCGATGAGGAATTTATTCGCCGTTTCTGGTGTAAAACCTGTAGGAGCTGCAGCGTCTATTAGGACTAGTTTAGATACACCATAGCCATTATATCGCGCCATATATCGTATTGCGATCGCTCCCCCTGTCGAGTGACCCGCTAATGTGCAATTCTCTAATCTAAGCGCTCCAACTACAGCACGAATATCATCCGCCAATCTGTCATAATGATAGCCACTAAACGGTTTGTCTGAATTACCGAAGCCTCTCCAGTCAATACCAATGCAGCGATATCCCATTGCCGGCAGAACATTAAACTGATATTCAAACTGCTTATGGCTTAAAGGCCAACCATGAATAAACAGGATGGTCTTATTACCCTCCGGGTTTACATCTTCAATAAATATTTTTACTCCTGCTTCTACATTAACATAATATCCCATTTGGACATGCTCCTCTAATAAATTACTCATGTGCAACAAGATATTCACATGCGCAAAAATAGGTGCATGCCTATCGGCATTCTTAATGTTTGGCAGCAATTTTGTAAACAACATTAAATTTTGAACATATCACTGACCGATGAATTTCGTCTTCACTTAAATGAACGTTTAAGGTTTGAATATTACTCTTGATTTGATCGGGGCGCTTAGCTCCAGGAATAATGATATCTACCCTGGGTCTTGTTAATAACCAAGCTAGAGCTACTTGTGCTGCTTCGACTCCTTTATTCAAAGCGAATTCCTTTAACTGTTCAACACGTTTGAGATTGGTAAGATACGCTTCCCTTTGGAACAGAGGATTATTCATTCGAGACAAATCATCAAATGTTTCATTCTTCGTATATTTACCCGTAAGTAAACCTGAATATTTGTACCTGCAGGATATCCAAATGATCATCCGTATTAAATGCTTTCAATTGATCAATAGTGACGTTGGATACACCAATTGCTTTAACTTTGCCTTCCTGCTTCAATTCAGCCATGGTACGGGCTACTTCTGCAAGCGGGGTTTTGTTATCCGGGAAGTGAAGGAAGAAAATATCCAAGTAATCGGTTTGCAGCCGTGCTAGGCTGTCTTCAACAGATTGTCGAAGGGCAGGCCGGCTGTTATCCACTTCCATGACGCCATCTATATACTTGATATCAGCAGATGCTTTCGTGGAGATAACAAGACGATCACGTCCACCTCTTTCTTTGATAATTTCGCCAATCAATTGTTCAGACCTTCCGAACCCATATAAATAAGCGGTATCGATAAAGTTAATATTTTGATCTAGAGCAGTGTGTATAAGCTGTTTTCCGGTTTCCTCGGTTACATTTGGATACATCATTTGATTCCCTACAGCACCTGCACCTAATCCAATCTTGAAGGCACTTAATCCTGTTCTACCGATTGTTGTTCTGTTATTATTCATCGTAATGGCTCCTTTTTATTTCAAAGTTATTCTAACAGAGCCATCGTATTACTTGGAGTCAACTCCAAGTCAAGTGCTTTTTTTATTGTTCAAATAAGTCTGGTGGACCGAATTTCCCGCTTTTTAATTTCTGATCGATAAAATCATTAATTACCTGTAATTCGGCCATTTGATTTTCGATACTTTTCTTATGATTTCGAAGCTTTCCATATATTTCAGGAAATTCTGTAAGATCAGCATCATAGGAGAGCTGCAAATACGGCTTCATATCGTCAAGCGACATCCCGGTTTTTTTCAGACATTGAATGAGCTTCATGGTCTTAATATCCTCTGTATGGTATACGCGGTGACCACTTATCTTTCGTTCCGCTCGTGGTAGAAGACCGATTTTCTCGTAGTAACGAATCGTATCTTCAGTTAATCCGGTTTGCTCTGCCGTTTGTTTGATCGTATACTCAATGACTTTGGTCATAATTTCATCACATGCTTTCTGATCCGTTTAGAAGTAATAACGAATTCAATTCACAGTCAACACAATATGATTTCCTGATGGGTCAACTGCTGTATATTCGTTTACAGGATAGCCCAACCGTTCTAGATTCCTTGTCGCAGCATCTCTAGTTATTTCATCGGCAAATACTATCGTGAAATATTTCAGACCAACGCTGTTACGAGATGGTGCTTGTACGCCTTTACCGTTCCAGATGTTTAATCCAATATGATGATGGTATCCTCCACTCGAAATAAAGAGCGCTTGATTGCTTATTTGATAAACAACCTTAAACCCAAGTCCATGGATATAAAATTCCGCCGCTTTTGCGAGGTCTGAAACATGTAGATGAATATGGCCCATAATGGTTTCAGACGGCAAACCCGTGAACTTCTCTCCATTCGTTTCAGACAAAAGACTGCGTAAATCAACCTGTTCGGTTGACATGCTAACTTGTTCCCCAATCCATTCCCAACTGTCTGAAGGACGGTCTACATAAATTTCCATCCCATTCCCATCCGGGTCCGCTAAGTACAGCGCCTCACTCACAAGATGATCGGATATTCCTTGTAACGGGTATCTAATATCGATAAAGTGCTGAATGACTTTTGCCAGCTCTTTCCGGTCCGGTAGAAGTATCGCATAATGATAAAGTCCTGAACGACGTGGTTCTTTCGGTAAGACATCTGCTGGCTGCTCTAGGGTTACTAGAACATCCTTTCCGTTTAACGTCAGTGAAACTGAGGTTTCTGTACGATCCAAAAGTTGAAAACCTAATACCCCTTGGTAGAATGATAAAGACCTTTCAAGCTTTTCAACGATTAAATGTACATGACTAACAAATGTAATTGGTTGTTGATGAAACTTCATATGAGTACCTCCCATTATATATTGGACATTCAACTATAGTTGATGCGTAAATGTTCATCTTGATCACTTTGCCTTACCCTTAGATTCTATAACTTGGAGTTAACACCAAGTCAAGTTATTTTTGACTGAGTAAGCAATAGATGTTGCCACAAAGTTATTATGAAAAAAGCAGGTCGCCGCGGCGCCTGCTCGAGTTATCTTATTCATTTCAATCCTGAATACTTACTTGAAATCTTTATTATCAAGCATAATTAATTGGGAGCTTGACAATTTTGCGGTCTGTTTCGTATGTTGAACGAGATTAAAAATGTCTTTATAGGCTTGTTTTGCCCCTATAACCAATAAGGGCACACCTATGAAATCAATTTTCAACCATCGTGAAAGCATACCACCGCAGGTCATCGCAAAAGGCACAGTCGGAGACGTATTGGATAAAATGATTTTTTCGTTGAGAACCTCTTCTTCAATCAGCATATCAATGAAATTAAAAACGCCTGGAATTAGGATTTTAGACCTTCCTCTGCCCATTGTGTATACTTTATTGCCATCCTCGTCCTTGCCATGAAAGTATAATTTCCCTCTGTCTTTATAAACTAGCTTATTGAAATTGTGTGTATTCAATATTTCACTTTTTGTAGGCTCGTGAGAAGCGTCCAACTTATTGAGAAGATAAGCTGCAGCTAAAACTGTTGTATGAGTTCCCCCGAAATCGTTGTAAATATAGATCATAGTTCAAACCCACCACCCAGAGAACAATATTGTATAAAGCTTCTTTACTCATTATCTCCTATAATGAATAAAACAACCCTATTCTCGAGCATATTACAGTTTGTTGTATCCTATTAAATAACAGCAAGGGAGCATTCTTAACGATGACAACAAACAGTGGACATCAAGGAGCGCATGGGATCGGCCAAGAAATAGAGCAGTTAAACAATCAGGCGCAAGCGGCAGAACTCATGCAAGGAAAAAATAAGGTAGATCAAGAAATCATTGCAGCGGCTAACGAGCACAGTTCAGAACTAGAGGAAATCATTGAACGTGAGACCACGTAATTTGTAACGGATTAGAGAAATATACAGAGAAGCCACGCACTGATGCGTGGTTTTTTGTTGTCACTACGTCATCTTGGAATATTCATTGAGTAGGATCAGCTGTATAATCGGGGTCCGCATTTTTTGTTTCTTTGCCAAAAAACAATAAAACCAGTGCTCCGATGACAATCGCTACAAAGAATACCATAAAAATGGAGTTGATTGCTTTATTACTCGCCACCAGCAAACCCACAAGGTACGGACCAATAATACCGCCGATACGTCCGAAAGATGCGGCAAGCCCAACACCCGTTGAGCGTACTTCAGTCGGGTACAACTCAGGTGTATAGGCATACATGGCTCCCCATGCACCAAGATTAAAAAAAGATAAGCTAACACCGGCTGCTATCAACATCCCTTCTGTTTCAGCATTACTGAACCATAGTGCGCTTGCTGCCGTCAGCAGCAAATAGGTGACGAGCACAAACTTACGGCCAAATTTCTCAATAAAATAAGCAGCTGTAAAATAACCTGGAAGCTGTGCCAACGTCATAATCAATACATATTGAAAGCTTTTCACGAGACCAAAACCCTTAAGAACCATCACGGTTGGAAGCCATAGAAACATGCCGTAATAGGAAAACACCACCGTGAACCACAAAATCCAAAGAGTTAAGGTGGATCTTCGATATTTAGATGACCATACGGAAGCTACACGTTTGCGGAATGACAATTTCCGGCTACGCAGCTCGGTAAATCGAGGTGAATCTTGAATCGATCGTCTGAGGTATAAAGCATATAAGGCCGGCAGCGCACCGATAACAAAGGCCGCACGCCAGCCATAAGTAGGAATGACGAAGTAAGCGATGAGCGCCGCGACGATCCACCCGCACGCCCAGAAGCTTTCTAGCAGCACGACAGCACGTCCCCTTTCACTAAGGGGAAATGACTCAGAAACAAGAGTTGACGCGACAGGAAGTTCCCCTCCAAGCCCTACTCCAGTAACGAAACGCAAGACACATAGCATAACAAAGCTAGTGGCAAGAGCAGAGAGTCCGCTGGCAGCGGAAAACATAATAAGCGTTCCAAGTAATACCATCCGACGTCCGTAACGATCAGCTAGGGAGCCTGCTAATAAAGCCCCTACGGCCATTCCGATTGAATTAATGGCTGCCAACAGACCAATCTGCTGCGCACCTAATTTCCATTCGACTGCTAACGCAGCAACAATAAACGAGATAATCCCTACATCCATAGCGTCGAACAACCAGCTAATACCTGTGCTGAAAAGCAACTTTCGTTTTGCCGGTTCACGTAACAAATTTGTTTTATTCACATTCAAAACGCATTCTCCTAATCATCACATTAGCTTGCTTTATCCTATTTTGTGTTACTTCACAGAAAAACACTCCCTCTGCAACTAATAATCAAACTTCAAGTTGATCGCTCTACCCATCGGATTAAATATGATCGATCTAAACATAATATGGGTATCAACTATAGGAGGAAGTCATGAAACACAAAAAAAAATTACTTATAGTATTCAGCTGTATACTTGTTTTGTCTGGGTGCGGTAAAAGGGATGTTACCCCTCAAAAAATTGGAGTCTCCACGCAGCAAGGCGGTATGGATAGTCGGCTGTTGGATCCTAAAATTACAAATCAAGACTTGCTGCTTCAAAGGGGTGATGCCAACATCGAACTAGAAAAACGTGGCTATCGCGCTCAAGATGCCGCTTCTTCCACTAATAGCTCTATCAAAATCCTCGGAGGAACTCAAGGACTCGTTCAAGTATGGCCCAATCCCTCCATCCAGCCCAAAGAAGGTAATTATGCAGAAAATGTGATCTCACAAGCCGCTATGTACTATGGAACTCCATACGAATTCAGTTCGGATCGATCGGACCCATCCACATTTGACTGCTCCGACTTCACACATTGGGTTTATCTTTCTTCTCTAGGGATGGATATCCCAAATGATTCTCGAAGTCAAGCGTCCTATGTTCAATCTTTTTCCAATCGGACTTACACATCTATCGATCAAGCCCAGCGTGGAGATTTACTTTTCTTCGTCAGTTTTAAAGGGACAGATCCGAATAATTACACTGGAATTGATAAATCAATCGAAAACATTACACATGTTGGTCTCTATTTGGGTAATGGCAAAATCATACATACAGCCTCAGCGGCCACAGGTGGCGTACGTATTGATGAAGTTGCCAATAATCATCTAACCTATCGCTTTGTCTTAGGTGGTTCGGTACTAGATACTAAATAATCCTTATTTTAGCGTTTAGTTATGTTTTTCCTGCGCATATCTCAAACAATCTTGGGAATGTTCTCGCAAGTAAAAGAGACGTGTTCTTTTCTAAAGAACACGCCTCTATGTAATTAATCTCTTATAGGTATTAATATTTCAACATTTTCTTCCTCTACATTTTCTTCAAAGTAATATATTTCGATCGGACATGAATGATCCAAAAACTTCTGTTGATATCCATTTTCTTTCATCCACTCAAATATTCTCGTGTAAGCTTCTCCAATTGTTTTGGTTGTACAATTTATTTTGGCATAATTGATGGTAGGGAGCTTAAAACCAATCATCCCTTCGGGTATTAAAGTTAAATCATCCACTTCAAGGCAAGCAAAATAAGTAGCAAATATACCATTACACATATATGGCGAAAAGAGTACTTCCTGATCCTTAGCATTTGTGATCTCATGTCTTCTCTCAGCAAATTGACTTTGTATTTGTAGGGCTGCATCTGGGAAGCCTTTTGGAAAATTGGCTGTAAGACTCTGACCAACGAATTGATACTCTCTTCTAAGAGTGATATTTAATCATCGTTTTGTTTTCCAAAGTAATCGTCCCTCTCCTATTGATTATTTATTTTGTATTAAGCCGATCCCATTCCCTACTGGATCCACTAAATAGGCAAGATAAAAATCATCAAATTCCATTTTACCACGAACAACTTGTGCTCCCGATTCAACAGATTTAGTAAGTGCTTCATCTATGTTGTCAACTTCGATTTGAATTCTTATTCCGTGTGGAAAATCACTGGGTCCCTTAGAAATACCGCCATTAATGCCAGATTTATCATCATTTCCTGTAGTCACTGGGTGATATCCCCAGTTAGGCTCTGCAATCTTCCAGCCAAAAACAGACGAATAAAAACTTGCAGCACGTTCCGGATCTTGACTATTCATTTCAAATAACACAACACGACCCAAATGATTCAACCTCCGTAATTGGAATTTATACCCACTTCCATAATACCGAATATTTGTTCCCATGTAAATAAATTTATTTCTGAAAAATAACCAAAAAAAAACCGATCCTTGATGACCAAGGAACGGCTTCTTTTTGGTATTAATTATAAGTAATCTTTAAACCTAATTCCAGGGCACGGGCAAGCGCCCCTTCAGAAAATTTAGGTTTCTTATACTTCTCTTCAAACTCTTCTTTAGATAGCGGTGCCCAGATGAAATCTTTATTCTGATAGATCCACGTTTTGGTTCCCCAATCGACATGAACCGTCCGGCTCGCAACCTTTTTTACGACGCCAATCTCGATAATAACACCCGTTTTACCGAATATTTTGGCGCAGTATTTGTTAAGCATTTCGCTCACAACAACACCCCATTTCTATACGCCTGATCTTAGTGAATGAATGATACTTGAAGCTATTTCAATAGACTTTTCGTCTGCATGAAATTCATCACGAAAGGAATCACCCAATACCTTATTAATCGCCTTGCCGAGTGATATAGCATCCAGATCATCTATATGTTTAGTGATATAAATGGTTATCGTTCGCGTTTCACCATCATACTCATCATCCGGACAATCCATCGCTAGAAGCTTTACGGGGTCCCATCTATCGATGTGGTGTTTCACGACCTCCATAATTGGCGTAGGGTCATAAGATAGGGATTCTAAATATTTATTCTCTTTCATGATTTCCTTTTTAATACTCCAAAGCATAACATTCATTTTCGTCTGATCAGATACAGCTCTAAATTTCAATAGAAAAGCCTCCTTTACAGGACGCTTTCTCGATCTTCTGTCACAATCTTTTCAGACCGCTCAATAATCGCCCCATTGAAGTTTATCATTTTCCCTGTACCATGAGCAATACATTCCATCGGGTGCTCTGCGAGATGAACAGGAACGCCTATGTCTTGCTGAAGCCGCTTATCCAACCCTTCCAGCAATGCGCCTCCCCCACATAACAGAATGCCCTGCTCCATCACATCACCAGCAAGTTCTGGCGGGCATTTCTCCATCGCGAGTCGAATGCATTCCAGAATCGATTTCACAAAATCATCCATAATCTCGTAAATTTCCTGCGATGAAATCGAAATCGTTCTGGGCAAGCCCTGCATGAGGTCACGCCCTCTTATATCCATCTTCACTTCTTTCAAAGGCATCACAACGGCAGCAACGTTCTTCTTGATCTCCTCCGCAGTCCGTTCTCCAATGGCCATATTATAAGTTTTCTTCACATATTCGATAATATCCTGATCAATTGACATGCCTCCACGGCGAACCGACTCACTTACGACAATTCCACCAAGTGAGATGATGGCTACTTGACTTGTCCCTCCGCCGATATCAAGTACCATACTTCCAATTGGTTCTGCAACAGGAAGCCCGGCGCCCATAGCTGCAGCTAATGGCTCCTCGATGGTGATCGATCTTCTTGCTCCTTTATGTACAATCATTTCTTCAACGGCACGCTTCTGCACATTCGTTATTCCACAAGGCACGGAGATCAGCACTTGGAAG
This sequence comes from Paenibacillus sp. V4I9, assembly GCF_030817295.1. NCBI lineage: Bacteria > Bacillati > Bacillota > Bacilli > Caryophanales > Paenibacillaceae > Paenibacillus > Paenibacillus sp. V4I9. The sequence goes on along the minus strand of NZ_JAUSZE010000001.1, from coordinate 3,037,130 downwards.
CTGCGAAACCATTGATAACCTCTTTTTATTTTGCCTATAAAATACTTCAGCATCGCTAAGGTCATATCAAAATTGGCTATAACCCCATCCTTTAAGGGATAGATTACTTCCACATTAGCTGGAGTTCTTCCAATCATATTATAGGCTTCTTGGCCAAAAGCTTTAATTTCCCCCGTATCCGTTTGAATGGCGACGACAGATGGCTCTGACAATACAATCCCTTTTTTTTGTTGATAAATAAGTGTGTTACAGGTGCCCAGGTCGACTCCAAACAGTTCTTCCAATCTCTTTAACATGACTCGCTCCTTCTCGCTGTTCAATAGACTATGCCCATAGTAGCGTGTATATTAGTTGATTTTGACTTAACTGCATCTTCATACTTGTTCGCATAAAGCAGCCATTCTAGGGGGGTAAGCCAAAAAATGCCACCCACCATATAGGTGAGCGGCACTCTCAAGTAAGCTTAATTTAGTTGGCAGCTGCTGGTTCTGCTACTGCTTTATAAGCGGAGGAAACGTAAGTTACGGCTTTCGCCTCCGTTATCACATCAGCATACATCGTGTCTGGTTTTGGATCTTGCAGGGTATACGAAATCACCGCTTGACCGTTTTGATCAAATCGAACATTTTGAATGGCAATACTGTAACCTGAATTCGGTTTTTGACCTCTTGATAAGGTAACCTTGTTCACATCGTCAGTTACTTTCTCCACAGTTACGGATACCTCTTCAATAGGTGCCGGTTTTTGGATATGTGTTTCTAAGACGCGAATCGCATTAAAGATCCATCCAGCAGCTTCACCGCGAGTAAGCTCGGCTTTGGGATTAAACTTGCCATTATTGTCTAGAACGGCAATTTTGTAAAGCAGCAAACGTTGTAGAGCCCCTTGATACTCGGGTGTAATTTGATCCTCATCTTTGATCGGGATAAACATTTTCACCAGTGGGAAATTGCCCTTCTTTTCCAAAGCTCGTACGAGCATTTCCCCAAATTGTTCACGAGTTATCGTAGCGTTCGGGTTTACATCCTTCGGAATGTTCATACCGTTGTAGTGCGCTATGATAAAGGCCTCCGCATACCAAGCATCATTCGGAATGTTGGTAAAAGTGTCAGAAGCTAATGGCTGTTTAATAAAACGCAATGTATCCATATTTAAATTCATGCCTTTAACAATCATTTGAATGGTTTGAGCATAACTAATTTTTCCTTTTGGTACGAAATGATCCTTATCAATACCGCTCACGATTCCGCGTTCTTGTAGAGCAGAGATTGCTGCTGCTTGTCCTTCCTCTACATCCGTAAAAGCGAAGGCACTGCTAAAAGTCAAACTGCTAACTAAAGCTGTCGTCAAAGTTAAAGCTGCTATCTTTTTCATAGTTAATTCTCTCCTTTTAGTTGATTATCTTATTACACTCTCTTAACGTATCGTACGTGATAAATGTTTCAGTGATTTCAAAAAAAAATAAAACCGAAGGATTTCCCCCGGCTTAATCATCTTTTAAATGAAGTTCAAACTTCTTTGCAGATCATGAATTATTCTCCTTATTTCTTTGAACGACGTACGTCAAACAATCACTCTTAAGCAGAATTTCGCGCCCATTTCTCTCTATATTAAATTGCAATGCTTTTAAAGTAGTAAATATTATTGTCCAGTCTGGATACGCCGATGATAATAATTGTTTGGCATACTGTTTTTACTGGCTTTGATAGCCATGATCCCTCTTCAAATAATTTGTAGTTATCATAACAAGCTTCATGATATTTCCGCTCTTCATCTCTAATGATTTTGATCCTATTGTCCATTTTTGTTTTCCTCATTTTCTTCTGGAAAAACTGCAACTATTATTCAAAAAGAAATACATTCACACGGATATCATCTTTACCACACCGGGCGTGACGATTCCAGAGATCTATTCGCAGATTATACAAATGGATTAATACAGTTTCTTACTCATTACATACCAGCTATCTGCTCGATCAGGATAAAATTCATGTTCAATTACTTCGTATTTGAGCCGTTTATACATATCTATGTTTTCTGGAATCGACAACCGTACCGCAACTTTTGATTCTTTAATTCCCATTGACAATGCTTTGTTTTCTATAAAATTTAATATAGATTTACATATTCCTCTTCCGCGATATTCCCGTATAACTGAAACTCTCCCAATATAAATATAATGTTCAATAAATCTATACCTAGCTGAGCCTACAGCCATAATTCCATTCCATGCTAATACGGCTCCTCCACCTTCTTTAAAGGTATTTATTACATTTTGAGTCGTTTCAGAAAGTGCTCCTGAAGGTGGATTCAGTTTCCCACTATATTCCATAAATGATTCTTGCATTGTACGAAATACAATGTCTACTTCTTCTATTTTGGCTTCTCTAATTTCTATTGACATGGTATACACAATCCTCACTCTATGTTAATTGTTATCCGCTTTTCTATATTTACTTTCAAAAAGTGAAACAAACTCTTCAATTTTAATCATATTTTGCTCAAGTGTTCTTAATTTCTGTTCATCGATATTTAGCAATCCACTCGCGTTTCCAGTAAATAAAGAAAAAAATTCTAAAAGACCAATTGAAGTCTCAAAACCTAATAACTTACTAAACCTCCCCATTTCATAAGATAATTCAGTTGGCTTGATCTGCATGCCCATTTGCAATAATAATCTATCGTTTTCATATGGCCAATCCCTACTTGATGAACCCAACATACCATTCATTTCTTGCAGGGCAAGGGATCTTAAGTCTTCATCATATTGCTCAAATTCAACAGCACCTTTCAGGTCTAAATAAAACTCTATTTCGTTACAACATATAGAAAAGCATCGCACAGTTGAGGTCCACTCTTTATATTCGGTTGATTTCAGTACGATTTCTCTTGCCACGGCAGGTGTTGTTCCTTGTTTCAATAGCGTTCTTGTTAGTCGTTCAATGCTCTGACAAACTTCCCAATCTACTTCAAATTTTTCATCATTCATTTTTTTATCCCTTACTTAACGAATTTTTAGTTCAATCATTCTCAATCCTCACGTTTCTCATTTAACCATTTGTTCAAAATTTCTTTGCCAGTTGCAATCTCAATCGTCTTTATAAAAAACCATGTAAACCCAGAATAGAAACCTATAAGTGGGTAGCGAAACGATGCCGGTTTATTCCCCTCAAAATAGAAATGTCCTATCCATGATAAAAGGTAATGTAACATGGCTAGTATCAGCGTTACTTTTAGACTATAAAACAAAAATAGCCATGCCATAAAAGCCGACATAAAAGCAAAATAGTGCAGTATTCGATTGGTCTTATTCTGATGCTCTTTCAGATAATAATCTAAGTCGCGTTGAACTCGATGTATGAACTTTTTTAGTCTCATCTCAATTCTTCCTCATTTATCAGTGTCCATATCTTTATTTTTCTCATTCACTTTGTTCGAATAGTTTTCAAGTTCATCTTCAATTTCTGCATTAATCTTATCAAGCTCCTTTTGTTCGGATTCACTACGCACTTCAAGTTCAAGTTCCTCTTCAATTTCCTCATTCGACATATGAAAATCGTTACGATCCACGATGCCTAATCGTTCTTTAATTCTCTGTATATCATCATACATTTTTTTGTTTCTTTGATGTGCACTTAGAACAAGCCCAAAAATAACAGCCAGTAAAACGATTCCCCCAAATGGCCCTAAATAAATAGAAATCAGTATTGCAAAAATAATGGCTGTAATTATCCCAATAATCGTCATTCGTTTATTCCTTTCAGTGGTTGATCAATTTTTCATCAAAAACTTCCTTTGTTTTAATTCAATAAATCCCAAAATATCCCTGCACAAACTCCCCCCTTTCTCAAATATACTTATAGTCGAATCAAAATGGACAGCCCCCTGTGAAGTGACTGTCCAATGGTATCCTTATTTTCAACCATGATACGAATAAAACCCCTGACCAGATTTGCGCCCCAAACGCCCTGCTTTCACATACTTCCGCAGAAGTGGACATGGGCGATATTTCGAATCCTTAAAGCCTTCATAAAGAATTTCCATGATGGATAGACATGTATCCAACCCGATGAAATCCGCCAACTCTAGCGGTCCCATGGGGTGCTTCATGCCTAGCTTCATCACGGTGTCGACCGATTCAACAGATGCAACACCTTCATAAACGGTAAAAACAGCTTCGTTAATCATCGGCATTAAGATACGATTCGACACAAACCCTGGAAAGTCTTTCACTTCTACAGGGGTCTTCCCCATTCTTTCACTCAATTTATATACAGCTTCGAACACTTCCTGCGAGGTTTCCAAACCTCGGATGACTTCAACTAAAGGCATAACCGGTACTGGGTTCATGAAATGCATTCCAATCACCTGGGTCGGACGCCCCGTCACCGCGGCAATTTCGGTAATGGGAAGCGATGACGTATTCGATGCCAGTATTACTCTAGGCGGGCAAATGGCATCCAGCCTTTGGAATAGTGAAGTTTTCAACACCATATTCTCGGAAATGGCTTCTATTACAAGATCAACCTGTTCCGCGTGTTCTAATTGCTCCGCAGGTTGTATTCGACTTAGAATTTCAGCCTTTCTTGCTTCTGTAAGGCCCCCGTTCTCAACACCTCTAGATAGTTGTTTGTTTATCGAAGCTAATCCTTTGTCAATAAAAGCCATGGAAATATCATGCAATAGCACCTTCAAGCCTGAAGCAGCAGCAACTTGAACGATGCCGCTCCCCATTTGTCCCGCACCAGCAACCATGATACTCTGTATATTCATCTATTCACCCCCGCCACAAACTTATGGATCTACATGCAAAAGAATGGCGTCCCCTTGAGCTGCACCGCTGCATATCGCGGCAATCCCATAGCCTCCGCCAATTCTCCGCAGTTCATGGATCAAAGTGAGTATGATTCGCGCCCCGCTGGCACCAATGGGATGACCAAGTGCAATTGCTCCCCCATTTACGTTGACTCGCTCCGGATTCCAGCCAAGCAATCTTCCGCTGGTTAACATAACGGCCGCAAAGGCCTCATTTACTTCGAACCTGTCAATTTGCTCCAAAGACATAGCCGTTTGACGCAACAGCTTCAGAATCGCCGTAGCTGGTGTGGTCGCGATATATGGCGCTCTTTCACCTACAGCAGCGTGACCAATAATCCTTGCCAGAGGCTTTATCCCCTGAGAAACAGCCTTTTCTTTGGACATGACCACCATGGCAGCTGCGCCGTCATTAACGCCGGGGGCGTTCCCAGCTGTTATAGTGCCATCCTCTGTGAACAAAGAAGGTAATGCAGTAAGTTTTTCAAGACTTGTATCTGCTCTAGGGACTTCGTCTTGACTAATTTCAATTGTTCCATCCTTTTTCTCGATGGTTACTGGGACGATTTCCTCCGCAAAATATCCCCTATTCATCGCTTCTACGGCTCGAATATGACTGCGGAGTGCCCAATCATCCTGTGATTCGCGGCTAATTCCGAACTCTGCGGCTACAGTGCTGCCATGAACAATCATATGCACGTTGTGAAATGAACACCATAGACCGTCATGAATCATGAGATCCACGAGGCTTTGATCTCCCATTCTTGCTCCCCACCGGGCGCTTGGCAGGGCAAATGGTGCATTGCTCATGCTTTCCATCCCGCCGGCTACGATACTATCTGCATCCCCTGAACGTATGATTTGATCTGCCATTGTTACACTTCTCAGGCCGGAAGCGCATACTTTGTTAATGGTCTCCGTCGTCACTCTCCAGTTCAGACCGGCCCATCGGGCAGCCTGACGAGAGGGAATTTGTCCTGTTCCTCCCTGCAGTACCATCCCCATAAGCACTTCGTCAATGGTTGCCGGATCAATCGAAGATCGGATGATCGCCTCTTTAATCGCTGTTCCACCAAGAACAACAGCCGGGACTTCTTTCAAAGCGCCGCCAAATTTACCGAATGGAGTTCGGGCACCGCCCACAATCACACTTTCTCTCATAGAATAGTCCTCCATGATTCTCAATAAATGATCGATTCTTGATCATATTGTTCCAAATAATGCTTAACCCGCTGCATGAAACGACTGCAAATCATCCCGTCCACAATCCGTTGATCATAGGAAACACAAAGTTTGGCTATCGATCGGATCGCAATCATCTCCTGAATGACTACAGGCTTACGTACGATGGACTCAAAAGTCAGTATGGCCGCCTGCGGATTATGAATGATTGGACAGGAAAGCAAGGATCCTACCGAGCCGGTGTTACTAAATGTAAATGAACCCTCTAATAAATCGGCAGGCAGTAATAATCCACTTCTCGCCCTCATGACCAACTCATACAGCTCAATCGCGATTCCTGCTATGGATTTACGATCCGCATGATAGACCACAGGTGTTACGATGGTATCGTCGGCAAGAGCAACAACTATCGAAAGGTTGATATCCTTTTGGAAAAGAATGCTGCCCGAGTGCCAGGTTGAATTCATCATGGGGAACTCCTTCAAGGCATTCACGATCGGTTTCAATACGAAAGGGCTAAGCGAAAGCGGAACGCCCTCTCTACGCATAAAGTCGTCTTTCAACTCTTGCCGCAAGGCGACGAGGTTACTGACATCCACTTCGATCATCATCCAAGCATGGGGATTTTCAGAGATCCTCTGCATACCCAGCCTCCTTCAGATTTCCGCTAATTGGCGCATGGCTTCTTTGACGATGTCGACATTCGGCAGGTAAAACTTCTCTAAGGTTGGCGCCATGCCAACAGGGGGAATATCGGGAGGGCAGCATCTCATGATAGGTGCATCCAATTCGTATAATAGGTGTTCCGCTATTAGAGCCGATATTTCAGCTCCGATGCCACCTGTTTTATTATCCTCGTGGACGATCAATATTTTACCTGTTTTGGCTGCTGCCTCATAAATAGCAGGCTTATCGAGCGGATGAAGTGTCCGCAAATCCAATACTTCGGTACTAATTCCTTCTTGCTCCAGCTCGAAAGCCGCTTTAATTGCATAATGTACCGGCAAACCGTAGGCAATCACTGTGATATCCATACCTTCGCGCCTTATGGCTGCTTTGCCAATAGGAACCGTGTAATCTTCTTCAGGTACTTCATCTGATATCGAAAGATAGCATTTCTTATGTTCGAAAAAAAGGACAGGATCCTCGTCCCGTACTGCCGCTTTCAGCAAACCTTTGGCATCATATGCTGTAGACGGCGCAACAATCTTGAGTCCTGGAGTGCCAAAAAACACTGATTCCGGACACTGTGAGTGATACAATCCGCCTCCGCCTGTCGCGCCGTAAGGTGCGCGAATGACGATTGGACAATGCCAGTCATTATTCGAGCGATAACGGATTTTCGCTGCCTCACTAATGATTTGATTAGCCGCCGGGAAAATAAAATCGGCAAACTGGATTTCCGCAATCGGCCTCATCCCGACCATAGCCGCTCCAATCGCAACACCCACAATGGCTGATTCCGAGAGAGGCGTGTCAAGGACTCTTAATTCACCGAACCGATCGCGCATGCCTTTCGTCGCATTCAAAACGCCGCCCTTCCCAATATCCTCTCCGAGCACAAAAACATGCTCATCGCGTTCCATTTCCTCCACCATCGCACGGCGAATGGCCTCCAAATACGTTAAGATTGGCATTTAAGCATCACCCCCATCTTCCGCATAAACATGCCGTAATACATCCTCGGGAGCCGGATATGGGGCTTTTTCAGCATATTTCGTTGCTTCATTCACTTCTTTTGTAACACTCTCATTCAGCACTTGTTCGATCTCTTCGGACATAACCCCACATTCGATCAAATAACGACGAAACCGCTGCAAGCCGTCCTGCTCCTTATGGTACTCTACCTCTTCTTTCGTCCGGTACAGCATATCGTCATCTGCTGTGGAATGCGGCGGGATCCGATAAAGCATCGCTTCAATCAACGTCGGCCCATACCCGCGAACGGCACGCTCCCTCGCTTCTTTGACCGCGCGATACACCTCAAGTGTGTCATTGCCGTCAACACGCTGACCTGGAAAGCCATAGCCTGCGGCACGATCAACAACGCGTCCGGCCACTTGTCTATGCGCAGGAATGGAAATGGCATACTGGTTATTTTCGCATAGGAAGATAACGGGCAGCTTGAATACACCGGCAAAATTGAACGCTTCGTGCACATCCCCTTGGTTGCTCGCCCCTTCGCCGAAGCTGACGAAAGCTACATGATCTTCCTTCCTCATCATGGCCGTCAGTGCGATGCCGACAGCGTGTAGGGCCTGTGTGGCAACCGGGCTTGATCCCGAAACGATATGATGCTTCTTATAACCAAAATGCCCTGGCATTTGCCTGCCACCGTTGATGTCCTCAGCTTTAAATAAGGCTGCCAGCATGAGTTCACGCACGGTCATACCCACCGTTAGGACAAAGGCATAATCCCTGTAATAAGGCAGAAAATAGTCATGCTGCTTATTTAATGCGAACGCCGCTGCTGCCTGGGTCGCTTCTTGACCGACACTAGAGATATGAAAGGCCGTTTTGCCTGACCGTTGAAGAAGTGTTGCTCGCTCGTCAAACTTCCTCGCTTTGAGCATGAAGGTATACATCTGCAGCACCTGTTCATCGGTTAAACCGAGCTGTTGATGTTTCGTATTTTGCTGAGAAGACATAGGAATTCCTCCTCTCTCCTGCTGCTACATATTTCTGCGATATTGCCCGCCTACCTGATAGAGCGCGTGAGTAATTTGCCCCAAGCTGGCTACCTTGACCGTTTCCATCAATTCGGCGAAAATGTTGCCGCCATCAAGCGCTATTTGCTGCAGCTTTGCCAAAGCCTCGGTTGATTCTGCTTGGTGCCTCGAGAGAAACTCTCTGAGATTCGTAATTTGCTGCTCTTTTTCTTTCGACGTTGCGCGAGCTAGCGGGATATTCATGTCCTCATCTTTGGAAGGATTGGGATGAAGGAACGTATTTACCCCAATAATGGGCAGCTCGCCATGATGTTTTTTCATTTCATACAGCATCGATTCATTCTGGATTTTACCCCTTTGATACTGAGACTCCATAGCTCCGAGTACACCGCCCCTTTCACTAATTCGTTCTAATTCCTGCAGCACAGCCTCCTCAACCAAATCGGTCAACTCCTCGATGATAAACGAGCCCTGCAGCATGTTTTCGTTTTTAACAAAACCAAGTTCTTTTGTGATGATTAATTGAATAGCCATTGCTCGACGTACGGATTCCTCCGTTGGTGTTGTAATCGCCTCGTCATAAGAATTCGTATGAAGCGAGTTACAGTTATCAAGAAGGGCCATCAGTGCTTGCAGCGTGGTTCGGATATCATTAAAATCAATTTCCTGCGCATGCAGAGATCGCCCCGACGTTTGGATATGATATTTCAGTTTTTGGCTGCGTTCATTAGCGTTGTATTTGTTCTTCATAACCGTAGCCCAAATTCGGCGCGCCACTCGTCCAATCACCGTATATTCCGGATCAAGCCCATTGCTGAAAAAGAAGGACAGATTCGGTGCGAAGTCATCAATCGGCATGCATCTAGCCAGATAATACTCAACATAAGTAAATCCGTTAGCTAATGTAAAAGCGAGCTGTGAGATCGGATTCGCCCCAGCCTCGGCAATATGATAACCCGAAATAGAAACCGAGTAATAATTACGGACTTCATGATCGATAAAATATTGCTGAATATCGCCCATCATCCGCAGTGCGAACTCCGTTGAAAAAATACACGTATTCTGTCCCTGATCCTCCTTCAGAATGTCAGCCTGTACCGTCCCCCTCACCGATTTCAGCGTCTGCCCGCGGATCTGGTTAGCCTCCACGTCCGTTGGTAGTCTAACCTGCTCCCGGGAGAAGCGTTCGATCTGGAAATCGATGGCCGTGTTCATGTACATCGCAAGAAGTATCGGTGCAGGACCGTTGATCGTCATTGAAACCGAAGTTAAAGGATCGCAAAGATCGAACCCGGCATACAGCTTTTTCATATCGTCTAATGAACAGACACTAACCCCGCTCTCACCGATCTTGCCGTAAATGTCCTGCCGTTCATCAGGATCCTCCCCATACAAAGTGACGGAGTCGAAAGCCGTGCTGAGACGCTTGGCTTGATCATTCTGCGATAAATAATGAAATCGTAGATTGGTGCGTTCCGGCGTCCCTTCGCCTGCAAACTGGCGTTTGGGGTCCTCTGCTGTTCGTTTGAAAGGAAAAACACCTGCTGTAAAGGGGAATTCCCCAGGAACATTCTCACGGTACATCCAGCGAATGAGATCTCCTGCATCGCGGTATTTGGGCAGGCTCACCTTCGGGATGTCCAGACCAGACAAGCTTGACGTTGTTAGCTCTGTCACGTATTCTTTACCCCGTACTCGGGTAGTGAATGTTTTGCCTGTGTATTTTCTTTGCAGTTCCGGCCACTGAGCCAGCAGATGGTGTGTTTCTTTTTGCATACGCGTCTCGAGATTCATCTTTAGTGTTTGCAGCAAATTAATACTTTCGTCCGCTCCTAGCTCCTGCTGCAGGGCTGTAATCGCCCCTTCAATTTGATAGCAAGTAGTAGCCAGCTCGGCTTCCCCTTCTGCGTAGGCATGATACGCCCGTACAGTATTCGCGATTTCTCCTAAATACCGTGTGCGATCAGTTGGTATGATGACATGCGTCTTAGCAGCAATATGACCAGTTGAAAATCCCTGAACAGGCCACTGCAAAGCACATTTTCGATTCAAGGTTTCGATGAGAGCGTTGAATAACGTATCCACGCCAGCATCGTTAAATTGACTAGCCATTGTTCCATAGACAGGCATGGTTTCAAAATTCAACTCAAATAATCCGTGATTTCTCTGAACTTGCTTCTTCACATCCCGAAGTGCATCCGCAGAGCCTCTTCGGTCAAATTTATTAATCGCAATCAGGTCCGCGTAATCAAGCATATCAATCTTCTCTAATTGCGAAGGCGCGCCGAATTCGCTTGTCATCACATAGAGCGACACATCGGCTACTTCTGTGATCTGATGATCACCTTGACCAATTCCGCTGGTTTCCACCAAAACGAGATCAAAGCCGGCCGCCTTCAAGATGGCAATGGCAGGAGCGATTGCCAGAGATAGCTCGTTGCCTGAGCCCCGTGTTGCCATACTTCGCATATACACGCGATCGTTGTGAACAGCATTCATGCGGATGCGATCCCCAAGCAAAGCGCCACCGCTTCGCTGCTTGGTTGGATCGACCGATAGGATGGCGATCGTTTTATCCGGGTACTGACGCAGGAAACGCTGGACTAATTCATCGGTTAGGGAGCTTTTCCCCGCTCCGCCCGTACCTGTGATGCCAACAACTGGACATGTGGCCCCATTTGACTGTTTACTTAATATCTCTATCTCCGATTTCGATTCCCTGCTTTCACAAGCTAGTTCGGCAGCTGTAATGAAGCGGGCTATCGACCTATGATCTTTGATTTGCCCTAGTCCGCTTACTTCGTAACCTTGGGCATTGCCAGAAACCGTACTAAAATCACACTCCTTCATCATGAAGTTAATCATCCCTTGCAAGCCAAGCTCCCTTCCATCGTCAGGGGAAAATAGGCGAGTAACGCCATAGTCATGCAGCATTTTGATTTCTGAAGGAAGGATCACACCCCCGCCGCCGCCGAAGACTTTGATCTCGAGTGCCCCTTTTTCCCGCAATAAATCAATCATATAAGTAAAGTACTCGACGTGCCCGCCTTGATACGATGAAACGGCAATTCCCTGAACATCCTCCTGAATAGCTGCTTGCACAATTTCCCTAACGGATCGGTTATGCCCTAGATGAATGACCTCCGCTCCACTGGCTTGAAGAATTCGCCGCATAATCGTAATGGACACATCATGGCCGTCAAATAAAGCCGAAGCCGATACGAATCTCACCTTATGCATCGCACGATAGTTGGTTTCCGAACCCACAGATGCCACGACTGCACCTCTCTTCCTCAATCAGCAAGAAGGCTTTGAGAAATGACCACTCGCTGGATTTCGTTCGTCCCTCCATAGATTTGCGTGATCTTGGCATCGCGCATATAACGTTCAACGGGGAACGCTTTTGTATAGCCATATCCTCCGAAGATTTGAACAGCTTCTACAGTCACCTCCATGGCCGTGTCTCCAGCAAAAAGCTTGGCATAAGCAGATTCTTTGCCGTATGATATCCCCTGACTTTCTCGCCAAGCGGCTTGATACGTCAGCAATCTGGCTGCCTCGATTTTTGTTGCCATATTCGCAAGCTTAAAGCCAATCGCCTGCTGCTGCGCAATCGGCTTACCAAACTGTTTGCGTTCTTTGGCATAGGCCAACGAGACATCCAGTGCTCCTTGCGCAATCCCTACCGCCTGAGCCGCGATTCCGATTCTAGCGCCATCAATCGTGCGCATTGCGATTTTATATCCTTCTCCTTCATTTCCAAGTAGGTTTTCCATGGGTATGCGGCAGTCGTCAAAGAGAATCTCCGTCGTCGGCGATGAGCGAATGCCCAATTTTCTTTCCTTTTTGCCAAATGTAAATCCGGTTGTGTCTTTCTCTACGATAAATGCGCTCCAGCCTTTGTCCTTTTGCAAAGGATCCGTCAAAGCGAACACGATATAAATTTCCGCAGCACCTGCATTGGTAATGAATTTTTTGGAGCCGTTTAATACATAGTGATCCCCATCTCGTATGGCTGTCGTTCCCATGGATCCAGCATCGGAGCCTGAGCCGATCTCTGTCAGACCGTATGCCCCAAGCTTCTTCCCTTCTGCCATCGGACGTAGAAACCTTATCTTCTGCTCTTCCGTCCCAAAGGTATAAATAGGCCAGCCTGCAAGCGAAATATGTGCCGATAGAGTAATACCTGTAGAAGCGCACACACGAGATAGTTCCTCTACAACAAGACAATAGGTCAGATAATCGGAGCCAAGCCCACCGTAGTTCTCAGCCCAAGGAATCCCCGTCAGACCAAGCTCTCCCATTTTGTTAAATAAGGCTCGATCAAACCGTTCATCCTCATCTCGAAGGGCAGCACTCGGTTCCACCTCATTTTCGGCGAAATCACGGACCATACTGCGAACCATTTCCAATTCCTCCGACAAGCTAAAGTCCATGCCAGTACGACCTCCTCTAGATGACTTAAGTGTACGCAAAGACCCCACCGATATCAGGAGATCAGTGAGGATGATTCAAAGGCCGCTAATCATTTTCATTCAAAATCGTTTTAGCAATTTTCCCATCTAATGCTTCATAATCGTAATACCGAATCGTATCATACAGCTCACTCCGGGTTTGCATATGGCTGACAGAGCCCTTTTGGGTTCCTGTCTGACTAATTTCCTCAAATACTCTTTCATAGGCTTTGGCAGCTACGCGAAGAGAAGTGACAGGATAAATAACCATATGAAATCCCCAGCTTTCAAATTGCTCCGCCGTATAATAAGGAGTTCGCCCGAATTCCGTCATATTGGCTAAAAGTGGGGCCTTCACTTCTTGGCTAAAGTGTTGAAAGTCTTCTTGACTCTCCAACGCTTCTGGAAAAATCGCATCCGCTCCGGCTGCGAGATATTGCTTTGCTCTATGAATCGCTTCACCTATTCCCTCGACGCTCTTGGCGTCCGTACGCGCAACGATAAATAATGTCGGACTCACGGCTTTGATCGTTCGAATTTTTCGAATCATTTCCTCAACCGAAATGAGCTTCTTTCCATTCAAATGTCCGCATTTTTTCGGCATTTCCTGATCCTCTATTTGAACGGCTGCGACTTTCGCCTCCACCATTTCCTTAGCTGTTCGTGCTACATTTAAAATACCGCCGAATCCGGTGTCTATATCGACAAGTAGAGGAAGACCGGATGCACGAACTAACTCTCGGGCACGTTCCGCCACCTCATTAGAGTAAATGAGGCCTAAATCAGGCAGTCCCCTGCTAGCTGTGTAAGCAGCTCCTGATAAATATATGGCTTTAAAATGAGCCTGTTTGGCTATTCTTGCTGCCATTCCGTCGTGGGTTCCGGGGATTTTGACAATTGGACCAGCACCAACAAGCTGACGAAATTCAGCGGCCAATCGTTGTTGATCCGGTTCTTCTTCAATCAGCCATGACATAAAGACCTCCTGCATCTCGCCGATTTTATTAACCAGTGGTCATATAATAAAATGCGCCATAAACTCATGAACAGGTGTTTGAATCAACCGCTCATAATCAAGTGAGAGCTTCCGTATTTCTGTCGTCTTCCTACGAGGAAACCGAGTAAGTAAATTTGCTTCATATTTCTCAATAACCTTAGGTAAACCTTCCTCACGCCGCCTTCGATGCCCGATCGGATACTCGCAAACCACTTTCTCCGTATTCGTACCGTCTTTGAAATCAACTTGGACCGCGTTGGCGATCGAACGTTTGTCAGGATCCAGGTAATCCTTGCTGTACTGCTCATTCTCGACAACGACCATTTTCTCCCTAAGCGCATCAATCCTAGGATCCTTAGCGACCATTTCTTCGTAATGCTCAGCTGTCAATGTACCAAACAGCAGCCCAATCGCTACCATGTATTGCAGACAATGATCCCGATCAGCAGGATTGTGCAAGGGTCCCTTCTTATCAATAATCCGAATCGCAGATTGATGGGTAGTCAATGTGATGTGTGCAATCTCATCCAGTCGCTTGTTTACCTTGGGGTACAACCGCAAAGCACATTCTACGGCCGTTTGAGCATGAAATTCAGCTGGAAATGATATTTTAAATAAAATATTCTCCATCACATAGGAGCCTAATGAACGACCTAATGTGAGTTCTTTTCCTTGAAATAAAACATCTTGGAAGCCCCAGTTTTTCGCAGTAAGTGCCGACGAATAGCCCATTTCTCCACCTACAGCCATCAAAGCTAACCGTACCCCACGACTTGTGGCATCACCGGCAGCCCATGATTTACGTGATCCTGTATTGGGAGCATGTCGATACGTTCTTAAGCTAGCTCCGTCAATCCATGCGTTAGAAAGGGCGCTGCACAGCTCTTCTCTGTTCGCCCCCAACATTGCCGCAGCAACGGCTGTCGAAGCTATTTTCACAAAATGAACATGATCCAGCCCCACACGATTTAAGCTGTTCTCAAGAGCAAGCACTCCTTGAATCTCATGCGCTTTAATCGTCATGGTGAGGACATCTTTCATAATGAGCGGCTTTTTCCCCTCAGCAGCTCGATTGCGGCTAAGATAATCGGCGACGGCAAGAATACTGCCTAAATTATCCGATGGATGCCCCCATTCAGCTGCCAGCCATGTATCGTTATAATCCAGCCAACGTATCATACAGCCGATATTAAAAGCCGCATGGACAGGGTCTAGCTCGTATCTCGTCCCCGGCACACGGGCGCCCCCCGATAAGTTCGCACCTGGTACAATCGGACCCAAATGCTTCGTACAATCCGGGAATCGTAAAGCGAGTAATCCGGTGCCAAGTGAATCCAATAAGACATGCTGTGCGATGCGATACGCTTCCTCACTTTCAATCCCTTTTGCCAATGTATAATCGGCAATTTCCTCTATTAAGGGATCAAAGGTCATCTCCTTATTTTCCAGATATCCAGAACTACTCATTCGTATTCGTCCTTTCTGCTTAAGCGACTCGGCTGCTGAGGAGGGTGTAGATCTCGAGGCCCCTTATAATGAACTCGTGGTCGAAAGAGTCGATTATTATCATGTTGTTCGATCACATGCGCGCTAATGCCGATCGTACGGGCAGCAAGAAATACCGGTGTAAACAAATCAATTGGAATCCCTAGCAAATAGTAAACAGGAGCTGCATAATAATCCAAATTCGGATGCAAATTCTTTTCTCGCTTCATGACTTCTTCCCCAAGGACACACATGTTGTAGAGCTCTGGTTGATTTTTGTCTACTGCGAGTTCAGCAAGCGCCTCTTTCATAAGCAGCGCACGGGGATCCGCTTTTTTCATATAAACCCGATGTCCAAAGCCCATAATTCGTTCTTTCTTTGCTAATTTATTCAGCATGAGTGCTTCAAGCTTTGCTTCCGATCCCGCTTCCAAAAGCATAGCCATGACCGCTTCATTCGCACCGCCGTGCAGAGTCCCTTTGAGTGAAGCAACCGCACCTGTTAATGCACCATAAAGATCGGATTGTGTGGATGCAATAACACGAGCAGCAAACGTAGAATTCGGCATTTCATGCTCACTATAGACGATCAGTGATTGATCAAAGATAGCTTCTTCCATCTTGGTTGGGACGCGTCCTGTGATCATATATAAGAAATTAGCTGTATAGGATAGCACTTTGCGCGGGTCTATGAATGGCTGCTTCGTTTGCGCGCGATACCCATTGGCTACAATTTCCGGCACTTTCGCGAGCAATCGAATGGCTTTACGGGTATTGGCTTCTCTAGAACGATCCTCAAGATCTACATCGTAACTAGCTATAGCTGAGATGCCTGTTCGCAGAACATCCATGAAGTCGGCTTCCTCGGGGAGTAGTTGTAGAATTGCATTCACATTTGGAGGTAATCCATATTCCGATCTCAACTTCTCTTCGATCGAATGCCGTTCATCTGGATTAGGCAGCACTCCGTTTAGAAGCAGCCCTACAATATCCAGATAGGTTACATGTTGGGCAAGCTCAATAAGGTCATATCCGCGAACAACAATTTCCTCCTTCTCCACATCCAGATACGAGATGTTTGTCTCGCTAGCAATGACATTTTCAAGTCCAGGCAAATAGTCTTCACTCATCTCATCGCTCTCCCTTCCTCCGTTCGTTCTTTCATTCAGTCAGTCGGCAAGAAGCATTCGGGATATCACAATACGCTGAATCTCGTTCGTCCCTTCGTATATCTGGGTTACCTTCGCATCGCGCAAAAACCGCTCTACAGGGAAATCCTTGGTATAGCCGTCGTCTCCAAATATTTGCACAGCCTCAATGCAGACCTGAACAGCGGTATCACTGGCGAAAAGCTTGGCAATAGCAGCTTGCTTCCCATATGTTAACCCCTTGCTTTCCCGCCAGGCGGCCTGATAGGCAAGCAGTCTAGCTGCTTCAATGTGAGTTGCCATATCAGCGATTTTAAAAGCAATCGTTTGCTGCCCACCAATCGGCTTTGCCAATTGATTTCGTTCTTTTGCATAAGCAATTGAAGCATCTAGAGCACCTTGCGCAATTCCAAGTGCTTGAGCAGCAATTCCGATACGTCCGCCATCCAGACTTTTCATGGCAATTCGGAAGCCTTCACCCTCCGGCCCTAGCAAGTTTTCCGCTGGAACACGGCAATTCTCAAACCTCAATTCCATTGTCGGTGATGAACGGATGCCTAACTTCTTTTCTTTGCTGCCAAAAATGAATCCAGCAGCTCCCTTTTCTACGATAAAGGCACTGCACCCTTTTTGCCTTTGCTGCATATCTGTCATCGCAAAAACGATGTAAACCTCCGCCTCCCCTCCATTTGTAACAAATAGTTTGGAGCCGTTAAGGACATAACTGTCCCCGTCCTTTATCGCTGTTGTCCTCATTGCCCCAGCATCGGAGCCGGAACCACTTTCCGTTAAGCTATAAGCTCCTAGCTTCTTGCCTTCTGCTAAAGGCCGCAAAAACTTTTGTTTCTGTTCTTCTGTGCCATACCTGTAAATCGCCCAACTGACTAGAGAGGTATGAACGGAAAGCATAACTCCTGTGGAACCACATACCCTAGAAAGCTCTTCGATGACCATGGCATAGGTCAGAAAATCGGATGCAAGCCCACCGTACGCTGCAGGCCACGGAATGCCCGTCAAACCAAGCTTCCCCATTTTATCGAACAAATTACGATCAAATCTCTCTTCTTCATCCCGCTGTGCAGCCGTCGGCTCTACCTCGTTAATCGCAAAATCACGCACCATGAAACGAATCATGTTCTGTTTATCCGTATAGGACACATGCATTCGACTGCCTCCTTCGACATGATGGACATTTCTTCATGTTCTGCCGAGGAAAAATTCGGTCGATGGATTGAAAATAGGACAAGCTGTAAACGCTTTCAGATCTATGCTTTATATATACACCCTTTTACAAAGGCTTATACCTTCGGGGCTGCACTAAAAAATTAAAAGAGCCAGACCTTTGTACAGGGTTGGCTCTTCCAAGTTCATTGTCTTTCCAGTATTTATACCAGTTCATTGACCAGTTGTTGATTTTTTTTGCCAAAAGATACGAAATAAAGTAATGTACTTGCTACGACAACTAAGCATAATATCAGAATGAGATTGCCGTACAAGTAGGCGTGTGAGTCTGAAATTAGAGGATGAAGCGGAAAAGCAAGCAGTTCTTTCTCCATCACTTTAGCAACGAGTGCCGTCACGACCGCTCCGGAAATCGTTGATGTCATATTGAAAAAGCCCATCCCGACGCCAATTTGTTGAACAGGCAATATTTGCGTAATCGTTTCCGTTAATGCCGTCTGCATGAAAGAAAACCCGATGTACATCATGATGAGAGCTGCTCCAATGTACCATACCCAAAGTCCGATTGATGAAGATTGCAGTAAAAGACTAGCTGCAATTAATATCAATCCTAGATATACAACATAATGGCTCCCTCGCTTGACCGTCATATTGCCGGCCACTTTCCCAAATACGACCGCGCTAATGGCTCCAGGAAACATTATAAGTCCAATATGTTCTGTGTCCAGGCCGTATATGTTACTTAACATTAGCGGAATGACGAACATGACCGACATTACGGTGCCAAAAATTAGAAAGCCGATGATGAGACCATTTCGGTAAAGAGAATTTGTGAAAAGTGCAGGTTCGACGAACGGCTCCTTCGCTCTGCGAATATGAACGATAAATAAAATAAGAGCTATCAGCACGATTCCCAAGTAGATCCAATTTCCTTCTGTCGTAAACAAAATCAGCGTTGATATGATAATACCCAAAAGTACCGCTCCTGCAACATCCAATTTACCTGCTTTGCGCGGTTCTACAGGCAGAAACTTTTGAAAAAAAGGAATGGCTATAACGACCGGTACCGAAACAAGAAACAAAAAGGCCCAGTGAAACGATCCTGCAATATAACCGCCAAGTACCGGACCGATCCCAATCGCGAATGAAACGGTCGATGTAATAATACCAAACATTCTCCCCCGTTCTTTCACTGTGAAAAACCGGGCTACCATGACGAAAATCAAGGCTGGGATAGCTGACCCACCTGCCCCTTGTATGGCCCGAGATAAAATGACAGCGGGATACCACGATTGGCATACAAAACCCAATATGGACCCAAAAGCGTAAAGAGAGATCCCTATTGTAATCAATTTTTTGATGCTGTACATATCGGAAAGCTTCCCGAATATAACCATTCCCATACCAAAGACGATAAAAAAGATCGTAACTACCCAGCTTACACCGGAAGCATCCAGACCGAACTGCTTGGCAATGCTTGGAGTAGATACATTGAATACGGATTCATTCAATACGGCAAAAAATATAACATAATAAATCCAAAGGACACTTTTCTTTATTTCTGAGTTGTCCGCTACAGTGTTGGTTTGACTCTCCACGATATTCATTTCGACAAACTTCCTTCCTCTTTACGAATTTAAATTTCATATCATTGAACTTACTACTCATTTACTCCTCGATTCACCCCATTTCTTACCAGCCACCTCAACTTTACCAAACTCACGTTCTCATGTACAGTAGTTTACACAACAAAAATTGTTGACAACATACAACTTGAAAGCTTCGCCAAACAAAAAAACTGCCAACTCTCCGTCGCCAGAGACTAAGCAGTCTTTATAATGGTTTAGTTTACATCCACACTCACTGTAGCATGCGCAGCCTCGCTATAAATGGTAATCTTATGAGTACTATCCAACAATTGTTTAGCAATCAGTCTCACTTCAAAGCGAGCATTCCCATTTTCATCAAATAAATCAGTTGTTCCTAGCGAGGTACCTGCCATTACAATCTCAAGGTTTGGATTTTCAGGAGACACAACAGGCGTCAAGTTCTTTGAAGTGACCTCATTTTGATCAAACTGTTTTTTGATGATCGGGTTCCCAACTGGTCAAACAAATTCAATGAAATGGATACTTCGAGCTGCGCTAAGTTTGCTATTATTCACATAAACGGTTACTGATAAATAATCATTCGTTTGGGAAGTATTCGCTTCTTTGACGTTAGCAATTATAACGAGGTTGCCCCATTCATCTTTTTTAAAATCTGCTGGAGCTGAGCCAGCTACAATGGCCGTGAAACCCGACGTTCCAAGGGATGCCGTTTCTCCGTATTGATTCATCTAATCGTTGCAGCCACCATCGCTAACGCCATTCGTAATTCCAGCTGTTTTCAAAGCTTCAATATATGGTAATGCAAAGCCATTGGCTTGATCATATGTACTTACATCTATAAATGAGGAAACTCTTAAACTAGCATTAATCGGAAGATCCAAGATCTTTGCCGCAACTTTAGCGAACTGTGCACGGTTCATTTGACTCTTTAATCCGAAAGTCGTTTCGGTCATTCCCTCAAAAATACCCGCGCTAATCATCGCATCGAATTTGGCTTTGGTAGCGGCGTCTAGTTGGCTCAAGTCCGTGAAGTCAAATGACGTTTTGCCGAATGCGACAGATGAGAACATGGATAAAGCCATAGCGGATGTAAGTACGAAAGATAGTTGTTTTTTCATAACGTTTCATCCTCCTAAGTCTGGGTTTTGTGTTGATAGGAATTTATACCCAGCTGCTTTGAGATCGAAACGAAATGTTTTGAAATATTTACATTTACCTTCTTGCTTGATGTTTGGATAGATTCCAGGAAGGCCATGAATAGTCTCCGGAATCTGCTTTAATGCGATCTATGGTTGCTTGTATCGACACCAACTCAGGGTGCTTGGATTGCAGTTCCTTAAGTGGCGGGACCACGTCGGTTGAGAGTCTCCCCAGATATTCAAGGTCGATGATTCCCGTTCTTTCGTACCGCTCCATGTTGTTGATTACGATTCGTTGTTCAATGTTCATATAATTCATCACCAGATAGGCCAGGATTGCCGTCGTGATAACAGCTTTTGACAAGGACATCCGCTCCATCCAGATTCGGAAAAAAGCAATGATAAACAAAACACCTAAGAAAATCATGAAACCATGAACGAGTAATCTCGTTTGCGTGAAGCCATACGCCTCTTCATACAACGAAAGCCTTCCATAAGCGGAAATGAGCATCACGATCGTGCATCCAACGAGCATCGTCAGCAGCCCTTTTCGAATGTTTTCCCCCATTTGACCGCTGCGGCGGATCCAATGCAGGCCTGGAAACAGCAGCGAAATATTGATGATAGCGACCGCAACAAGCTCAGCAAACCCTCTTCGCGCGTACTCCGCATAGATCACACCATTTGGTAAAAACCCATTCGCTGCTCCGAATAAATAGGAGAACTGAATGATAGCGAACAGCACATAGACAACGTTGACACACACCAGTAAAGTACCGGCTGTTATTGGATCAATGAGAATTTTTTTGTTTACAGCGGCAGATTCCTTACTTAACTCTTGAGGCGTTTGACTGGCTTCGAGGACTTTTGGAAAAAGAATTCCCCATAAATAGCAGAACGTGTATAGGGTTATTGCAATCCCAAAACCGGTACGTACTATCCCCTCAGCAACCGATATTCCGTTGAACCAATGAGGGATTTGGGTCACCCAAGATTGAAAAACACGATCCGCAGAAGCTAACAACCCAATTACGATGAACAATATGGGGGCTGCCAGCAAAAGGCCTGCACCAACTTTCCCCATCTTTCCCCATGCAGACTCCTTTTCGGTCTTTCTGCTCGGCAGCCAAGCTTTGATCATTCCAAAAGGTACTGACAAGTAAGCTATCGGCCTGCCAATGCAATGTCTCAGCAGATCCTGCAGGAATGTAGCATGATACCATGCATGCTTACTATTGCGTGATAAGACAATCGTCTGCATCGCAATGCATAGGGGTAAGGCAAGCAAATTAAGTGTATGGAACAGATTGTTGGCAAACAATGTATACGTCATAGCAATTAATACAACTGGAGCCAGAAGGAACCAACCCGCTTTATTTTGTCCTTCCCACGGCTCAAAGCCGCCTAATCTTCCTTTTATGGCGTAAAAGTAAAGGCTGTAAAAGCCAGCCACACTAATCAGAACAGAGATGCCGGCGGCATGGTCAATAAACATGTATTGAACCATGAAACCCAATAAACATGCGTACACAAGCATTAAACCGTATTTTCTTTGCCATGGAGCAGGATCTCTCATTGGACTTGTTCTCCTTTGTTTTACAGATGGTCAGGCAGCCTAAGCGTTTGTTATTTCCTGCCCTTTATTGTAACCTGTAAAACAAGAACAAAAAGTGTAAGTTTAAATTTCATAATTTCATATTTTATTCCGGAGGCTAAAGGGTGAAAATACGCAAACATTATTTAACAATTCGACGCTCATTTCCCCATGTCCATGAAGAGAATCCGCTCGAAATAACACTAGAAGAGTTAGCGTTGCATTTGGACTGTACGCACCGCAATATGGTTCTGCTTCTCAAGCGAATGCAGCAGGAGCAGTGGCTCACTTGGCTGCCCAAGAAAGGCCGCGGTAATCGCTCGACCCTTATTTTCCATGCGCGCAAAGAAGATATGCTTCTGGAGGAAGCTAAGGAATTGGTCGCGAAACAGGATCTGCATTCTGCTCTTGAACTGCTGCAAGCAGCCGAGCATGCTTCTTCCCTGCGAGAACAATTCCAAGTTTGGTTGTCAGGGCAATTCGGCTTTCGTTCTGAAGTGCAAGGTCAGCGGAGAACGGATATTTTGCGCTTCCCACTTACGCAAACGATTCACGCCTTAGACCCTGCAGCCATCCATTATGCGGGGGAATCCCATCTGGTGAATCAGCTCTTCGATGGACTCGTTCGGATGGATGCCAAAGGAGATCAGATCCTACCGCATCTTGCACACGCGTGGGATGTGGATGCTTCGCGCACCTTATGGACCTTTTATCTCCGCAAAGGTGTGCAGTTTCATCATGGCCATGAGATGCTGGCAAGCGATGTGAAATATTCACTTGAACGGCTTGGGCGCTTAGCGCCGCGTGGACTGTATAGCTGGGCTTATGCAGGCATCATTGACATTACAACTCCAAACGAAACAACAGTTTGCATTCAACTGTCTGAACGCAATGAATTATTTCTCGGATTTTTAACTACCAATCGCGCTTCTATCGTACCAGCTGATGTGTGTGAAGCTGCCGGCGGACTGATGGATAAGTCGCCTATTGGCACAGGACCTTTCCGGTTAACTGGGCATGAGCAAGGGATATGGATCTTGGAGGCATTCCCTGCTTATTTTCAGGGACGCGGGTTCTTGGATCGGGTCGAAGTATGGACATTGCCGGAGAATGAACAGACGGAATTATCAGCTCAAAGACAGCCTTTCCAAGTCATGCACAATGTGCGAATTTCAGACATGGAAGCGCAGCGTTGGCAGCAAGTAAGGCAATCCGGCATGACGACGAAATTCATGACCGTGAATGAATTGAAAGACGGACCGTTAAAGAATCGCTTCATTCGCGAGGCACTTAACTTAGCCTTGGATCAACCCTATTTACTGGAACAGCTCTCGGGAGATGTGATTGAAGCGGCAAGCAGCTTCTTCTTGCAGCGACAACAAGATACGGATCGTCCAAATCCTGCCATTGACGCGGGACAGCTAATTGAAGTCGAACAGCTGCTAGCAGCTTCCGGCTACCAAGGTGACGTACTGAAGCTGGCGACCATCCCGCAATATGAACAGGACGCGCTTCTTTTGCAGAAAATGTACGCCATGTCCGGAATCTCACTGGAAATCCTGCTTATTCCTGCTGAAGAATTCAAGGGCGAGCTGCGCATGACAGCAGATCTGCTGCTATTTGCCGTCATGCTAGACGAGCATCGTGAGCTGCGGCTCTATGATATGTACAAGAGCATGCGGCAGCATGCGGCGCCTGATGTGCAGACCATGCTCGATGACAGCTTGCGGCAGCTGCGTTCCGAGTCCGACCCGAAACGCAGAATGGCGCTGCTTGAGCAGTTGGAATCCCAGCTCAAGCAGCGCCACAGCCTGCTATTTCTATATCGAAAACATCTCAAAACCGCTTACCATCCGTCGATTCGCGGCATCTCCCTCGACTCACTTGGATGGGTGCGATTTCGCGACATTTGGTTCACCTAGAACCACCCATCGAAGGTAATTTATTCGCTCTTCAGTGTTACACCAGAAGGCAATATGCGAACAATGTGCTCGCGAAGCACCACGTTATCGTGCAGTTCGTCATTGAAGATGGCAATAATTCCACTGTCTTCACGGGTTCTAATCAAGCGCCCTATTCCCTGTCTAAGCCTTAACAGCATATATGGAATATCCACCTCTTCGTACGGCGAGGTTGATGCTTGACGCTTCGCATTGAATACGGGATCTTGTGGAGGAAACGGCAGTGACCAGACAATCACATTGGACAACGAAGGACCCGGTATATCGAGTCCTTCCCATAGAGTGACTGCAGACAACACGCTGTGTTCGTCTCCCTGGAAAGAGGCAATCAAATGGCTGATTTCTTGATCCCCTTCAAACAAGAATGTCAGTTCCGAACAATCCGAACGACCTTTGATTTCTCGCTTAAACCGCTGCAGCTCCTCGTGAGTTGGGAACAGAATAAGCGCTCTTCCTTCTGTTCTTTTTAACAACTGAACCGCGGATTCCATCTTTTCTTGAAACGTACCGCCAGACTCCCATTTGGGTGCGATAACTTCCATCCGCTCTGCATAATCAAAAGGAGAATCTACAGAGAAAGATAGATACTTATCAAGCCCCAAACTGTTAGCCACGTAATTAAATTTCCCCTCAACAGACAGCGTAGCCGATGAGAAAACGATTGGCATTCTGGAAGAAAACACGTGCTCTTTCAGCACTTCTTTCACGGTTCTTGGCATAATCACTAGGCTAAGACCTGTAATGCTTTCGGTTGCCCAGCAAATGAAGGTTTGATCATTGCGGAACAAAGCCAGCGCTTTCTGCATCATTTCCAAGTGTTCTTCCACGATCTTAAGCTGGTAGTCGTTTAATGTGAACATTTCACCTTCAAAGACAAGCTCCTCTTCAATCTCCGATAAAATATCACTTAGACGATGGATCTCTCGCAGCAGTCGGTCATTGATGATAATCTGCTTACGATCCGATCCAACAATCGGTTGACAGCAGCTTTCAAGCACTTCGAACATGAGCTCGCTTTGCTCAATGGCCTGATCAATACAGACGGCTAACGTCTCGCGCACTTCCCCTTTTAACAAACGAACCACTAATTCCTCGAACACCATATGCTTCAGCTTGTACGTTAAAGCTTTCTGAGCAGCCGATTCCATCAGATGTCCTTCATCGAAAACAACCGTACAATGATCCGGCAGCAAAGGAAGCTGACCTTCACGTTTTCTTCCGTCGTACGTCCACACATGTTCCATGTAGAAATCATGCGAGCAGATAATCAGATCCGCCGAACGTCTATACGCTTCACGAGATAACGTTTGGCCGCAGCGATGACGCTTATCGCAGACGAAACAATCCTGATAGGCATCCCAACTCACCTTGTGCCACTGTTCATCATTCAGGTGTGGGTAGTTTTTACGATCCCCATAAGCATGGAATGTTTGCAGCGCTTCACGAGTATGAACAAAGTCAGGAAGACCTTCATGCAGCTCTCTATATATGCCGGTATCCTCATGTCCGAATCGCGCCTCATCAAGCTTGACGAGACATACGTATTGGTCAGGCGATTTGGCAAGCCGCGCATCAATAACGAGATCCAAGTGACGCGATATTTTATCAATATCTCCACCTGGCTTGACCAATTGTTCAATCAAAGATTCATCCGCACAAGCGATGATAGCCGGTTTCTTCATGAATCGCGAGTAACATATCGCATACAATAAATAGACTAGCGTTTTCCCCGTACCTACCCCTGCTTCCGCAAAAATAGTCGATTTCTCAGCAAAAGCTCGTTCTAACTGGAACGCCATGTAAATCTGTTCGTCACGCACCTCAAAGCCTGCTTCAGGCAAAACTTCATAAAATATATCCGCAATCCAGTCAGAAACCTGCTGCATGAATGGCTGTGCGTGATCATATGCAAAAGGATAACGTCCCACGTAATGTGCCCCCAACAAATAGAATTGAATCAAACTTATATTATCCCACGAATGCTGCTTAAAAGCAAAGATCCGCTTGAAAAAGAAACATAAGAAAAAAGCCCATTCCCCAGCACGCACCTGCTAGAATGAGCTCTACCTATTTCTACATGCTAAATCGTTCGCGATATCCACATTTGCGGCATAATTCCTCGACAACTTCACGTCTGGAAAAGCCCTCGAACAATCGGTTCGCCCGTTCACCCTCAACGATTTCGGAGAAAGGCGTTTGGTTGATATTACCCAGATTAATAACCCCTTCTCCATCCAGACAACAAGGAATCACAGTGCCATCAACAAGAATGCCTGCTTGATTCCGCAGCGCGTGACAGAAGCCCGGCCCTTCAATTTCTTCCGCCTTCAAATCCGGCCACTGGAACTCATGATCCTGATTCAGATAGACGCGATCGGCCAGCTTAACACCAGTACCGCGAACGAATTTCTCATCGATTTTGTAATCAAGATCGAACTCTTTCTCGAGCAATTCCAGCACTTCACGGTTTCGCTGCCGTTCTTGATTCGTCTGATTGTCCGTATCTAGATTCCATAAACGGAATGAGATAATCGCATTGGACTTGGCAACGATTTCCTTAGCAAATCGCAGGATACTCGTGACGTATCCTTCTTTATCCTCAGATCCTTCGTGGCCATCAAAGCTGTGCAAGGAGAAATTCATTTGCCGCAGCGCCGGTTTATCCAGCAGCTTGTGTCTATTTTTGTTAATCAGCGTGCCGTTGGTTGTGATATTGACCTTGAAGCCTTTCTCGTGGCTCAAATCCAGCAGTTCGTCAATCTTTGGATGCAGCAAAGGTTCCCCTTTGACATGCAAATAAATGTGATCCGTATGCGGCTTAATTTGATCTAATATATTGGTAAATGTATCGATTTTGATAAAATTAGCTTGGCGCTTCGTCTGTGGGCAGAAGGTGCAGGCCAAGTTACAAACACTTGTAATTTCGATATAAAATTTCTTGAACTTCTTCATTCTATAGCTCCGTTTCTAGCTGCGCTCCTATGATATTTGCTATTATACCAAGCAAGCCCTGTGAAGGAAAGGAAATCGAACAATTAGAAAAACCATCTGACCATCCATCCAATAAAATGAGCAGACGGGATAAGGAAAACTTGCGCAAGCAGTGTCCCGAGAAATCGAGATGTCATGAGCAGCGCATAGATCTTTCCAAGCTGTCTACGTTGCGATTCGTCATGCAGTGCTTTGTCCGTGATAAGACCTAACTGCGGATCTATGAATATGGTAAGCAAAATAGTAGCAATACCGTTAATAAGTCCAGATGCTTGCGACGCTGTCGTTGCAAATTCAGGTAATAAATGCGCGGCATATAAGGAAGAAAGCACACCAACCGAATAGAAAGCAGTCACCATAATATTAATCAAAAGGAATCGTTTTGGAATCCCCAAATAACGGAACTGGCTCAACAGCTTGACATTCGGCTTCTTCAAATATTTTTTCGTGTTCTTCAACTGAGTCACCGTTACACTCGTTATGAGTTTCGGAATCGATCCTGCAATTTCCAACCGGGAAATGACTCGAACGCTGAGATTGATAAAAGACGGGAATAAAGCAATCGCAATCAGTGTCCCAATCGACGAGGCGAATAAACTGATTCGCAGGTATCGTTCCAAATCGAACGTCGGTTCGATCTTCGCAAAATCAACGAAGTGCGCAGTCATTGGCGCCTGAATTAAATTCGCTGTGCGCGATACAAGGACGACAATGCCGACTAAAGAGAGTGCCACGGCCAGCTTATTCACTTGCACCCCAGCGTACCGAATCGAGTATGACAACGTTTCCGCTGTGTGGATAATCATCGTCAGAATGAAGACCAATATGAGCGTGTTCGTCATCGTATGGACTTTTCCTTAGAAAGGGCTAGTAATCCGCTGATTACCTCTTCCCAATGTGCTTTCATCTCTTCTCTTTGCTCCGCGCTGTCCAGCTTCTCTTGATGGAAGCTAATTGTTGTTTTCCCTGGACTAGCGGCAGGCAGCAAGCGAATTTGTAGTGTAGACGCCTTCGGGAAGCCAATTGGCTGCCAAGTCATTCGAAGCTGCTCCTGCGGCTTCACCACACGAAATTCCCCCGTCGTTCCTTCTTGCGTCACGAACTTGTGACCTTTCACGATCTCAACTGTCGCTAAATCACCTAACCAAAGCTTTCTCCCTTGTGTTGAAGTCAGCAGCTCCCAAGCATCCTCTTGGAAAAAGGGAAGTGTACGTCTAACACCAATTTGAAAGCCTGCCGAAGCGGTCAGACCAACTGGTTTATTGGTATTCATCTCTTCTTTCCTCCTATCGGGGTAAAATTCACTGCTTTTATACCGGAAGTCGTTTTCTCATCCAACGAATCTGCCCCCGATGATTAATCTCATCCTCAAATACGTGGTACCACATGAAATAATGGTTAGCGGGCTGGTTCCGCCAGAATGGGTATTCCTCATACAACCAATCATCTGTCTTCTTCTTGAAAACCTCATATGTTTTGCTGCGCACCTCGCTCAAGATGCTTAGATAATAGTCGAGGTTATTTCCCTTAATTTGGGCTCTTTCTTGATCACCAAGCTCGAGGGCTGCTCCCCAGATTTTCATTTCTTCCTCGTTCAAATCACGGTGCTCGAATGTCTCTAACTGATAAGCAACCTCGACGGCCGCGAAGTGCAGCAGCAAAGAGCCGATGGAGTTACTTGCCGCGTCCATTGTGTAGTCTAATTGCTCGGTTGTGAGTCCTTCCACACTTCTCAGCGTCGTACTTCTCGCGTAATTCATCATTGACATCAGCCTGCTAATTTGAGGCGCATAGCCTGGGATGTCTGTGATTAAAAGAAGATTGGGTGAATCGTGCATATGTACATTCGCTCCTTGTTTAATCGTTAAAAGATTATCTTATTTAGATTCGTTCTTTTGGTAGATTTTCCCTGCATAAGCTTTAAACGCCTCTCTCAATCTCAGCTTAAATCTTCCCACTAGCCCAAACATGATAAAGAAACTACCACTATCACTACACCAACAACAACAACCTCTACCAGTTCCAAGTGCTAGGTGCCAAGTGCCAAGTCCAGCCCCCAGTCCCCAGTCCCCAGTCCCCAGTCCCCAGTCCCCAGTCCCGTTGGAGTATCGAACAATATTTGCTGTAAAACATGCAGTTAATTTCACTTCAGCTGCTCATCTCTCATGTATTACCTGCATTTCCTACATCAAATTCACCCATAACGCTCAGTTTGAGCCTCTTAAGGCGAAATTAGCTGTATATTTTGCAGGTAATCCCCTCCGAAGGGCGTTCAACACCTAATTTTGATGCACAAAAATGCATGTATTGTGAATTCGTGCTTCCCTCATGGTTGGTCAATAATCTTTACATTTCCATCGTTGTATCCAATGACTAATGAACTTACCATACGAGTAAATAAGCCATTATCAACAACACCTGGAATCAAGTTGATTTGTTTATTTAGCTCTATTGGCTCTACTATTTTTTCAAAGTTACAATCTACGATTATGTTTCCGTTATCCGTGACATACTCTTTATCGTTACTCATTCGTATCCTTGTGTTACACCCTAGTTCCTTTAATTTATTTATTGTTAAATTCGCAGCAAATGGGACAATTTCGACCGGTAATGGAAATTTGCCTAAATGTTCTACTTGTTTTGATTCATCTACAATTACAAAAAATCTCTTACTATTAATGGCTAGTATCTTCTCTCTGACTAATGCGCCTCCTCCACCCTTGATTAAGTTTAAATGAGAATCAACTTCATCCGCACCATCAATCGTTAGGTCTATCACATCTATTTCAGAAAAAGCTACTATTGGAATTCCTAATTTATTTGCCAATTCATCCGAGTCTCTAGAACTCGCTACGGCCCGGATACGAAGTCCTTCCTGTATTCTTTGAGCAATTTTTTGGATTGCCCAATAGGCTGTTGATCCAGTACCTAATCCAACTACCATGCCATCTTCAATAAATTCTACAGCTTTCTCAGCAGCTAGTTGTTTGGGGTTCATCATTTTCTATTTTCACTCCTAAATTTAAGTTATTCCTTACCTTATTTTGCCCTTATCCTATCTTAATTACAATCTTTGTCCATTGGAAAAGGAATTCATATATTTTCGTTAACCCCCCACAAATTTCCTTTATATAAATAAAAAAGAAGCCCAATCTCTCAGGCTTCTCTACTTATTATGATTGCCGCTCATCGCCATACCACAGTTCCCTGAACGTCGCACTTTGCCGCAGCAGTTCCTCCGAGTTTCCTTCGGCCTCAATACGGCCGTCCTTCATTACAATGATGTGGTCAGCCCGCGAGAGCGCCGTTTTGCGGTGAGATACGACCAGGCAGGTCGCGTCGCTTCGACGCTGGAACATCCGCTCCCACAGCTTCTGTTCCGTCTCGACATCGAGCGCGCTCGACAGGTCGTCGAAGACGTAAAGCTCGGCGTCGCGCACGAGCATGCGCGCTGCAGCCGTTCGCTGCGCTTGCCCGCCGGAGAGCTTCACCCCGCGCGGGCCGATGACGGTGTCCAGCCCGCCAGGCAGCTGCGCGACGTCGAACTCCATCACCGCCGCGTGTAAGGCCATTTGCAAGCTATCGCCTTGCTCCGCTTGCCCGAGCAAAATATTGTTGCGCAGCGTATCGCTGTATAGCCGCGGAACCTGCGCGGTATAAGCGCTCCGCGGCGGTGTAAAGAACGTGCCCGGATCTTCGACGGGCACGCCATTCCACGCAATCGTTCCCTCTCCCTTGGGCAGCAGCCCTAGGAGAGAGCGAACAAGCGTGGTCTTGCCCGAACCAATCGTTCCCGTAATAACGGTGAACGATCCTCTTTTCAAGCTGAAGTGAATGTCCGAGATCCCTCTGCCTGTATCAGAGTAGGCGTAGCTAAGTCCATTCACATCAAGCCGCTGCAGCGAGGTCTCAATCTCTTTTTCACGATTGTATCTTTCCTCTACCTTTGCACCAACCGCGATTTCATGCTCGAATCCTATCTCTTGTTTTCCCCCACCCAGACTCTCATTCTCTCTTCCTTTCTGAGCCAAAGGGATAGCGGACACATTAACCTCCGCCACTTTACTTTCCGCCTTCAAATGAAGTGAATTAACCATTGTAAGAACCTTAGCCGATGCCCCCTGCAAAAGGAACGTCAATCTCTCCAGCGACACACTCATCTGCTTAAAATACGTAATAAATTTACCCACATTCGTAATAAACTGCGTAACAAAAGTTAAATAGTACACGAACAAAGCCAAGTCACCGACGGTAAACGTCCCAGCTCTCATTTTTGTTCCAGCTAGTAATAGAATCAGCCCCGTTCCCAAATTAACTGAGTTTGAGAACACTGAATCCAGCAGTTCACCCATGAGCCGATCCTTCAGCATCGCTTTCCTACGGTCATCACCGAAACTGCTGAACCGAGCGATCACTCGTTTCTCCGCACCGGCGACTTGAATCGCCTGCACACTGCCGAACATTTCGCTGATCTCTCCCGTTACCTTGGAGGTAGCTTCGCGGCTAGCTGCGCGATATTTCTGTAAGCGAACCGTAGCCAACTGCGCAGCCGTAATGACCAGAACGATCGGCATAAACACAAGCAGAGTCATTTGAGCATCAATCCGAATCAGGATATAGCCCGATACGAGGGCAAAACAAGTCATCCCGAAAACATCGACCGACCAGCTTGCTGCCTCTTCCGATTGATCAACATCATCTCGGAAGTGACTAATCGCTTCCCCAGGCGAAACGGGAATGGCCTGTGCCCCCGGCTGTTTTAATACATGCTCAAGCAAGTTTCGTCTAAGCAGCATCCCCATACGAAAGCGAAAATTAACATCCGTAATAAAACCAATTACAATCAGCATAATGCGCCCTAAGGCTGCAGCCATTAACAATGCGATCAGTCCCCATACACCATAACCGAGCGCTGACGTACCTGTCAGAGAATCGAAAAACTCTTTCGTTATAAGTCCAGGCGCAATCGGCGCCAAATAGATAACTGTCCAAGCTATGGCGTTAACCAGATACCGTATTGGACGGTACATAATAAGCCGCCACAAATATTGATACGTATTCATGCCAACACCTCCTCTAAGCCTGTGGCAAGTAACTGGCTGAAGCGAGAGTTCGGATCTGCAGCCAGATGCTCTCTTTTACCCGATTCCAACACACGCCCATTATCCAAAATAAGAATGTGATCCGCTCGTTGAACGGTTGTTAGACGATGAGCAATCATGATACAGGACCGCTGTGTCAACAATTTAGAAACCGCTTTTTCCATACGCTGCTCTGTCAGCGGGTCGAGTCGTGAAGAAGCTTCGTCCATGATCACAAGTCCGGGGTTCGTTAAGAAAACCCTTGCGAAGGCTAGCAGCTGTGCTTCTCCTGCTGACAGGCTTCCTCCTCCGGAGGCTAAACCTGTATTTAGCCCATCAGGCATGGCTTCATACCACGCTCCGAGTCCAAGTTCCTTGAGTACTTCAATAATTTGTTCGTCCGTAATCGAATCGTCGTAGAAGGTTAGGTTATCTCGAATGGTCCCTTGCATAATTTCAATATTTTGCGTCACAAGGGCTACACGTTTACGTAGATCAACTAACTTACAGCTCCGGATATCCGTACCGCCAAGCGCGATACTTCCACTTTGAGGATCGTAAAAGCGGAGCAGCAACCTTGCCATTGTTGACTTACCACTCCCCGTGCGGCCGAGAAGTCCTAGGACTTCTCCTGGTTTTAGAGTCAGATTTAAACCCTCAATCGTAGGCTGATCCCCATCATAACTAAACGTGACGTCGCGGAATTCAACGCTTAGCGGTCCTTCCGGTAACGAAGCCCCAGTCCCATCCTTAATCTCAGACTGGATAGCGAACAGCTCGCGAATACGTGAGATACTAGCGTCTGCCTTTTGCAAATCTTCCATTTGCGTACGAATCTTTTCAATCGGCTTGGCTAGTAATTCCGTATAGAAGAAAATCAGATACACCGTACCTAGAGAGATTTGCTGGGTGTGCCACAGATAAGCACTAATACCAAACGCCATGGCATTGCCAAGCGCAAAAACGAAAATAGACATGTTCCACATCGCACAGAAACCGAGAAAGGCTTTTACCCGAAGCGGCAGCATTTTTCTAAGCATCGTATAGAAGCGATTCATAACGAACCCAACTGCACCATTGGCGCGAATATCTTCTGTTCCTTCCAAATGCTCACCAATAAAACCATAAAACTCTGCGTTCGCCTGCCGCCAACCCGCCCAAACTGGAACAGCGAATTTACGAATCCACTGAATCATAAAGACCGCAAAAACGACGAAAAAGGCCATCCCCGCGCCAATCAACCAATTTTCCCG
The DNA here is from genome assembly GCF_030817295.1 of Paenibacillus sp. V4I9. Lineage (NCBI taxonomy): Bacteria > Bacillati > Bacillota > Bacilli > Caryophanales > Paenibacillaceae > Paenibacillus > Paenibacillus sp. V4I9. Next base: position 3,003,569 of record NZ_JAUSZE010000001.1, on the reverse strand, counting down.
AAGTAATAAAATAATGATACCAGCCATCAAGAGCAGATTACCCAATAAATGAATGATCATGCTCGAGAAGAAATTGGCCAATGCATTCACATCCCCATCTACACGTTCGATGAGCGAGCCTGATGTATGTGATTTATGAAAGGACATATCCAGTGATAAACAATGAGCGGCAAGATCCACTCGCAGCTTATTCGTAGTTTTCCACCCTACATTTTCACTAAAATAGGTAGCTATGACGGAAACCAGCTGCTGCACAAGCGCAAAGCCAATAAACATAATCGCGGCTGTGATCAGTGGCTGCATCGCCCCTTGTGTTTGAGCGGTATCGATAAAATAGCGAATAATTTGCGGGTTGATGAGCTGAAGACCAATAGATGCGAATAAGAGCATCGTCAATACAATGAGCGTACCCTTTTGCGGGAACAAATATCGGCTAAGCAGCTCCGCATATTGTCCCATCGTGTTATGCTTTTTTTGTTTATGCTTCATCATAGAAGCGTCCTCCGCCAATAATTAATGACATTAATATTTTACACTACTAATCAAACCATTTCTTGTTTCTGAATAGCAAATACATGCCGAAACCAATGCCGAACATGATAAATAGAACAACAAAATAACCCCAACGCCAAGTAAGTTCCGGCATATTTTGAAAATTCATTCCGTATATCCCAGCAATAAATGTCAGAGGCATGAAAATCGTCGTAATCACCGTTAAAGTCTTCATAATCGTATTCATACGATAGGAATTTATGGAAACATAACTATCTCGTATATCCGCAGTTAAATCTCGATTGGAGTCAATAATTTCTGAGAGCTTAAGCAGATGGTCGTAGATGTCTGTAAAATAGACGACATGTTCTTTAAGACCTTCAATTTTTTCGGTATTAATAACACGATAGAGCAGATCCCTCATAGGAACAATTGTCTTTCTAATCTTTAACAGCTTAGCTCTTATTTCAAATATTTCATTCATTAAAATGTGAACTGGAACACTTTTACCTCTTACTTCGATTTCATCTAATTGATCTTCGATTTGATATAGACTAGGGAAATATTCATCTACCAGCTTATCTATAATTAAATAAGCCGTGTATACAATACCTTTCTCACGAAACTTTTGTTGTTCTGCCATCCGATGCCATGCCTCATCAATTTCCTTAGACGGTGAATAATGAAAGGTAACAATGAAGTTAGTGCCCCAGAACATGTCCACCTCTTCCGCAGCTAACGTTTCAGGATGCAAGGCATGTAGGACAAAAAAATGAGTATCATTGTAATGATCTAGTTTAGGTCGCTGCAGATGATGATAACAATCTTCTATAGCCAGTGAATGAAATTGAAAGTGCTTTTGTAAGAGCAAGGCTTCCTCTTTGGAAGGCGCATTGAAATCTACCCAATACCGATCTATATTTGAATGTTTAAGATCTTCTAATGAGGATAGATGGATAATCTCCTGTTCTTCGTTAACAGCCAATATTCTAATCACTTGTGTCTCCCCCTTAATTCCCTATTCTTTAACCTACAACAACGATTAAAGCTTGTCCATACACAACGGCAAAAAAGCCGCAATCGCTCGCGGCCCTCATTCCCCTTTTTTTAAAAAAACTAATTTTAAAAATAACGTGATGTTATCATCTTTTTCTTCGTATAAAACTCTACACCATCTTTGCCATTGGCATGCAAATCTCCATAGAAAGAGTCTTTCCAGCCTGAGAATGGAAAAAAAGCCATCGGAGCCGGCACGCCAACGTTCACGCCAAGCATTCCCGCTTCCACTCCTTCACGAAATTTCCGCACTGCTTTAGCATTTTCCGTGTAAATGACCGCCGAGTTGCCGAATCGCGATTGATTCACTAGGAGCAGCGCTTCGTCCAAATCCTCAGCACGGAATAGGGATAAGACTGGGCCAAATATTTCCTCTTTAGCGATGGTCATGTTCGGTTTCACATGATCAAATACCGTAGCCCCAAGGAAAAATCCTTCCGTCGAACGAGCCTCCGCATCTCTTCCATCTAATAGAAGTTCCGCTCCCTCCTCTATCCCTTTGTCAATAAAAGCTTCAATCCTGGTGCGCTGTTCACTTCGAATGAGCGGTGTGAGTGTTACTTCTTCCTTCATCCCATTGCCAAGAACCATATTACGCGCCTCATGATGAAGCCTATTCACGAAATTATCCCCGTCCCCAACAACTACAATAGCCGAGCAAGCCATGCATCTCTCCCCCGCGCTTCCAAAGGACGACATGATAATATTCTCAATCGTTTTTTCAACATGGGCATCGGGCATGACGATATGATAATTTTTGGCTCCTGCTAGCGCTTGCACACGTTTACCTGCAGAAGAAGCCTTCTCATAGACATATTTCGCAACCGGCTGCGAGCCTACGAATGAGATAGCTTTTACGGCGGGCGTCGTTGTCAGCGTATTTACCACATCATGTGAACCATGGACGATATTCAGCACCCCATCAGGGAGCCCAGCTTCTTGAAAAAGTGCGGCTAATTTCATTGCCGTCAGCGGCGTTCGCTCAGAAGGCTTTAACACGAACGTGTTTCCACAAGCAATGGCTAAGGGAAACATCCAACATGGCACCATCATCGGAAAATTAAAGGGTGTTATCCCTCCAACTACACCGAGCGGCACACGAAATAACTCTGAATCCATATCGGCGGATATGTTAGCCAATGTCGAACCCATCATATGGGAAGGCGTTCCTGCTGCAAATTCTACACATTCGATACCACGTAGTACCTCACCTAACGCTTCTTTATAGCTTTTACCATTCTCAGACGTAATGAGCTCTGCAAGCTCTTGCTCGTGTTCCTGCAATAACTGCCAGTAATGAAATAAGACTCTTGCTCGTTTGGGCACGGGAGTTCTGCTCCATGATTCGAAAGCCGTTTGTGCCGCTAGGACAGCAGCTTCTACGTCTTCAGAAGAAGAAAGCGGCACTCGAGCGATGATTTCTCCTGTTGCCGGATTAATCACATCACTCATAGCATCGCTTTCTGAATCGATCCAAACTCCATTTACGAAATTCTGTAAGAGTTTCATATTCGTTCATCTCCTGGTAGGAAGAATTTTTCCCAAAAGTCTTTGGACACATTGTATAATAGGTGAAATTACTATTCCGCTCTGTTACGTCAACTTTCCTTACATGAAGGTGGTGAACTCGCTTGGTACAGACACTCTTACAATTAACAGTGAAAGATATTTTGCAGAGACCGCTATTCCGCAAAGCAGAAGCCATCGCAAGTGAGGAAGCTTTGAAGCGAAAGGTACGTTGGGTACATATCATGGAAGTGACCCAAGTCGGCCATCTTCTCAATGGGAATGAGCTTATTCTAAGCACAGGCATTGGTTGGCATGATAACGAGGAGCTTAGTCTCTCCTTTTTACAGCAGTTGATCGACAGCGGTGCTTCAGGATTATGTATTGAGCTCGGTACATATACGAAACAGCCGCTTGAACGGATGAAGGAGCTTGCCATCCAAGAGAACTTTCCACTTATCTTTTTCCACGAGGAAGTTCGATATATTGACATTACGCAGGATTTACATGCCTATTTCATCCATCAGCATCATAAAATGGTGTCAGACCTGGAATCCCTCTCCACCCAGTTAAATCAGTTACTCCTCTCGGGGAAAGGACTGCAATCTCTCTTAAAGCTGCTGCATCAAACGACACACTCACAAGTCGCCTTCTTTCCCTTCGGTGCTGAGGCGCAGTTCGTCCCTACCATGCCGAAAGCGAAGGCCGATGCCTTTTATGAGAAATGGATTTATGGTGAGATCTTTCAACTGCCTAAGGCTAAAAGCAAACTGGCCCATCGCCCTATTTTAGCCTTAGAACATTTGTTCGCAGACTTACTTTTATACGCCGATCAAGAACTTAGTGAATTTCAGATCCTTGCCTTAGACAGGTTCGCAACGGCCATTGCACAAGAAATGATGCGAACGAAATATATGGAAGAGAAAACGCGGTACAAACAGAATCTCTGGGTCACAGATTGGCTAAACGGCAAACATACAGGGCAAGAAATTCGCGATTATATGCTCTCCATCAAACCCTCCATGAAGCTGGGCCAAACCATCGTCTGTCTATTTGACATCGTCTCATCAGCCGAATCGTCCAAGGACTATGAAGATCTGCTCTTACAGAAGCAGATGATCGCCCGCGCCCTCTTCGAAGGTGAAGGTTTCTATCTCATACCGACCGTCGTACATGGTCAAATCGTGTTCATCCTACTTGACCAATTGCCCGCTATGCCTTGCAAAGAACGAATCTCCAGAGCCATACAAAGACTTCAAAAATCAGAAGCTAATCAAGAAACAATCTTGTTCTCCCCTATGTTCGGCATCGGGAAAACATTAAGTGATCCGTCTCGCGTTAAGGAAAGCTATGTGACCGCCCAAGAAACGATTGAGATTCAGAAAGATACCCGTTTGTTTGCAAGTCCTTTTTATCATGATCAGCATGTTAACAAAGTGATTCTAAAAATGAAACAAACAGGTTTACTGGAGTCATTCATCGATGAATACATCGGGAAATTAATTCATTATGATCGAGAGAAAAATGGACAGCTCTTGAAGACATTGAAAGTTTATTTAGCGCTATGCGGATCCAAACAGGATACTGCCAAGGAGTTATTTATCGTCCGACAAACCCTGTACCACCGTCTGGACAAAATAGCAGCGCTGCTTGGCGACGATTACATGCATCCACACAAGAGGATTGCCATCGAACTCGCCCTACACGGCTACGAATACATAAATGGCGCTATCGTTTAAGCCTGCGATTGTCCTTGAGCAAGGAGTAAAGAGACATAATACTTTCTAGCATTCGCCGTCGTTAGATGCAGATTCGCCGTTTCACCGCCGGGATGTTCGAGATCGAGCCACGCTCCCTCCAGATCTTCCTTCACCCCGACGATTTTGAACTTCTGAGCCACGAAGTCATCCAATTTCTGCTTTTCTAGCTTAAATTGTGCAAACTCAGACATGTGTGGCTCCCCCTTTGATAGCTTCTTCTTTCTTCGATTTTACAACGCCTGAAGCTGCATGGTACGCGTCTCGTTTCACGAATTGCCCGGCACCTGCTGTGCCAACGAATTGTTTATTCCGGATGACGTATTCGCCTCGAGACAGTACAGTAACAGGCTCCCCAGAGATCACGAAGCCTTCAAATGGATTGTAATCCACATTCATATGGTGGGTTTCAGCTGAGATCGTCCGTGTAACGCTCGGATCAAAGATGACAATATCCGCATCGCATCCTACAGCGATGGTCCCCTTTTTCGGAAATAAGCCAAAAAGCTTCGCAATTCGCGTAGACACGATATCTACGAACTGATTCAGCGTGATGCGGCCCTTCACTACACCTTCTGAATATAGGATGGAGAATCGATCTTCAATGCAGGGTCCTCCATTCGGGATTTTGCTAAAATCACCTAGCCCCAAGTCTTTTTGCCCGTTAAAGTTAAATGAGCAGTGATCAGACCCGAGGGTCTGGAGCTGTCCATTTTTCAAAGCGGTCCACAGAGCCTCTTGGTGATACCGCGGTCGCAGCGGAGGCGACCATACGTATTTCGCCCCTTCGAAATTCGGCTTTTCCAAATAGGTCTGATCCAGCATCAAATACTGCGGGCATGTTTCCCCCCATATATCAACGCCTTGATTCCGTGCTTCGGCAATCTGCTGAACGGCTTCTTCGCACGTCACATGAACTACATAGAGCTGAGAACCAGCCAATGCAGTAAGCTTAGCCGCACGCCCAGTCGCTTCTCCTTCAATTAATGATGGACGCGTTAGTGCATGGTAAATCGGATCCGTATTCCCCGCTTCCAACGCTTCTTTAATCAAATATTCGATCACATCGCCATTCTCTGCGTGTACCATGACTAGAGCTCCGTGTCGCTTTGCCTCGAGCAATGTCCGATACAGCGTGCCGTCGTCGGCTTGGAACACATTTTTATAAGCCATAAACACTTTGAGTGAGGTGATCCCCTCTTCGTGAATCATTTTCGGCAGCTCTGCCAGCACCTCATCGTTGATTTCCGCAATCATTAAATGAAATCCATAGTCGATGACGGATTTGCCTGCGGCTTTTTGATGCCAAGTTTGAACAGACTGACTCAGCGGTCTTCCTTTGTTCGTTAAACAAAAATCAATGATCGTTGTCGTTCCACCGAAAGCAGCCGCTTTAGTACCTGTTTCGAAATCATCGGCTGTAACCGTGCCGCCAAAAGGCATGTCAAGATGAGTATGCGGATCAATACCGCCTGGGAACACATAATGACCTGCGGCATCCACAATTTCTGCCCCTTCCTTGGAGAGGTTCAGACCTATTTGCGTAATGATCCCGTTCTCGATAAGGACGTCTGCCTGATATTGGTCAACAGCCGTCACGACTGTTCCGTTCTTAATGAGCTTGGACATGGGTTACACAGCCTCCTTCTTGGTGGTGTCTTTGCCTTCCGACAGCTTGGCGACAGCCTCCTGCCTTTCGTTCCACGTCATTGGCGCATCTGTACCTGATACCTCAATCATAGAAATGGCGCCTTCAACGGGACAAACAATCGCACATAAGTTACATCCCACACAATCTTCTTCGCGTACTTGCAAATAGGACTGCCCCTGGTCACCGGTCAACATATCAATGCATTGATGAGACGTATCCTCGCAAGCAATATGGCATTTGTTGCAGTTGATACAGGTATCCGTGTCAATTCGTGCCACGACCGCATAGTTCAAATCCAAGTTCCCCCAATCGGAGTAGCGCGGAACGGATTTCCCAATCAATTCGGTGACGCTGGCGAGACCTTTTTCATCCAAATAGTTATTCAAACCATCGATCATATCCTCCACAATGCGGAAACCATGGTGCATCGCCGCCGTACACACTTGAACACCTGTCGCGCCCATCAGCATGAACTCAACGGCATCTCGCCAATTGGAAATACCGCCAATACCAGAAATAGGTACGCCAACCTCTGGGTTTCGCGCACAATCAGCAACCATATGGAGGGCAATTGGTTTAACTGCCGGTCCGCAATATCCGCCATGAGAGCCCTTGCCCCCGACATGAGGAATCGTGTTCCACGAATCGATATCCACGCCAGCTAATGAGTTGATCGTATTGATCAACGAAATCGCATCCGCTCCGCCTCGAACCGCCGCCTTAGCGGTGCTCGTAATATCGGTGATGTTCGGCGTCAGCTTCACGATGACCGGCGTCGTCGCTGCTTCCTTCACCCACATCGTCTGCGCCTCCACGAGATCCGGCTGCTGCCCCGAAGCAGCACCCATGCCGCGTTCAGCCATGCCGTGCGGGCAGCCGAAGTTCAGCTCCAAGCCGTCTACTCCGACAGCTTCGACTTTTTTCACGATCTCATGCCACTTCTCCCGGTTCGGCTCTACCATCAGGGAAACGACAATCGCATGATTCGGAAAACGCTTCTTCGTCTCATAAATCTCTTTGAGATTGACCTCGAGCGGCCGGTCTGTGATAAGTTCAATATTATTGAAGCCTGCAACGCGTTGTCCGTTAAAATGAATGGCCGCAAAGCGCGAAGAGGTATTAATAATAGGATCGCCAAGTGTTTTCCAAACCGCTCCACCCCAACCCGCTTCGAAAGCACGCTGAACTTGATAGCCCGTGTTGGTCGGTGGCGCCGATGCTAACCAGAACGGATTAGGTGACGCTATACCTGCTAGATTTATGCGTAAATCAGCCATGTTGAATCCCTCCCGATCCATTTAGATAGTCATTAAGCCGATGCATGTTCCCTTTTCACCAGTTGATTATAAATAGCGTAGGCCGTTTGTTTGCCCTGCTGAGCCGCCGACACAACCATCGCTTCTCCCTGTCCTTCTCCGAAAATGACGTCGCCCGCTGCATACACCTTGGGATTGGACGTTTGACCTGTTGACGGATCAACCGTAACGGTTCCTCGCATATGTGCAAGTTCGAATTGATCAATGAGCGAAACATGCTTCGTCTGACCAATCGCCTTAATAACAGCATCCACCTCAATGATGAATTCTGAGCCTTCAATGGGAACCGGACGTTTGCGCCCCGCTTCCACATCCACAAGCTCCATCCGCAAGCATTCTAATGCCACAACATTTCCATTCATATCCCCGATGATCCGTTTTGGAGCAGTGAGCCACTGAAATGCAACGCCATCCTGCTTAGCGAAATCATATTCGAAATCATACGCCGTCATCTCTTCCTGCGTACGCCGATACACAATTTGTACCTTTTCAGCTCCTAGCCTCACTGAGCACGTGGCCGCATCAATGGCTGTATTCCCCGCTCCAATGACCGCTATCCGTTTCCCAATGAGGGTTGTATCCAACTCCTGTTCCATCTTCGTAGATTCAACAAAATCAATGGCATCGTACACGCCCGTCAAGGCTTCGCCTTCAATACCCAGCATCGGAACCTTCGACATGCCCACAGCCAGAACTACGGCATCATAATCGCTGACCAGCCCGGTCGCACTAACATCTATGCCAACTCGCGTGCTCATGCGGAATTCCACACCTAACTGTCTAACCTGCTCGACTTCCCATAGCGAAATCTCTTGGGGCAGCCGAAACGATACGATCCCGTAGGTATCTAACCCTCCGGCCTGCTCCTTCGCCTCAAACACAGTGACCTTGAAGCCGAAGCGGGCAAGCTCCCGAGCTGCCGATAAACCAGCAGGCCCGCCACCAATCACAGCAACCGACTTCCCATTACTTGCCCCGGCCTTGAATAAAATTTGTTCATTCTTGATAGCCCAGTCTGTGGCATAGCGTTGTAAGTTACCAATCAGGATAGGCTTGGACGAATGATTGAGTACACAAGCCCCTTCACAAAGCTCCTCTGTGGGACACACCCTTGAACAAGAGGCCCCTACCGGATTCGCTTCCATGATCGTACGTGCGGAGCCTTTGAGATTGCCGGAAGCAATCTTTTTGATAAAAGAAGGAATATCAATACCTGTTGGACAGGCACGAATGCAAGGAGCATCATAACAAAATAAACAGCGGTTCGATTCCTCGATCGCCTCTTTCGGCTTCATGCCAGATTTGACCTCGGCGAAATTGCGTTTCAAATCCGTTAAGGAAATAAATGTTGAACTCATCTTCACTCCCCCTCCCACGCTTATAAGCTAACAATTTGATCATAGGTTTCAGGCCTGCGATCCCGATAAAATTGCCAAACATTGCGGACTTCACGGATTAACTCTTTGTCCATTTCACCGATGACCACTTCATCTTGATCCCGACTTCCGATGGAAACGATCGAACCACGCGGATCCACTAAGTAAGATTGACCATAGAATTCTCCCATGTTCCACGGAGCTTCGAGACCAACACGATTAATAGCACCGACATAATACCCATTGGCCACGGCGTGAGCTGGCTGTTCGAGCTTCCAAAGATACTCGGATGTCCCCGCTACTGTAGCGGAAGGATTGAACACGATCTCCGCTCCGCCGAGTCCGAGAGCCCTTGCTCCTTCTGGGAAGTGGCGATCGTAACAAATGTAAACCCCAACTTTAGCAAACGCTGTATCGAACACGGGGTAGCCCAGATTACCAGGTTTAAAATAATACTTCTCCCAGAACCCGCAAGAACCGCCGCCTGCCGCCACGTGTGGAATGTGATGCTTGCGGTATTTGCCCAAATAGGCACCATCAGCATCAATCACAGCAGCGGTATTGTAGTAGGATGCGATGCCTTCTCTCTCATAAATAGGGAGAATGATGACAACACCAAGCTCCTTCGCCAATTCCTGAAAAAGAATTGTCGTTGGCCCCTTCGGTATTTCCTCTGCGGCATCATACCACCTTGTTGTTTGCTCTGAGCAGAAGTAAGGGCCGTAGAAAATCTCTTGCAATGAAATGATTTGCGCGCCCTGCAGCGCCGCTTTACGAACCAACGCGATATGTTTTTGTATCGCTGCTTCTTTGTGCTTGGCCACAGCCTCATCCCCATGCACATCATGCGATGCTTGAATGAGGCCAATTTTCACTTTGCTCATGGCTGGAAGCCCCCCTTTTCCGTGGCTATTCGTCGTGCAGTGCGGTATAAAAGCTCCGTGCCCTGCGTAATGTCCTCTGGACTAGCATATTCTTTGGGATTGTGACTGATGCCTTCGAGGCATCGAACGAAAATCATCCCATAGTCACACACATAGGACATAGTGAGCGAATCATGAAAAGGTCCGCTCATCAGCTCTGGCGGGGTCAACCCCATCAGAGCTGCTTCCTGATGCAGGCTTTGCTTGATCCAATTCGCGCAGTAGCGTGGTTCACTGTTCGTATCTTCGCGAATCGTATACGTAAGACCATGCTCGCGCGACACGTTCTCGATCACGCTGAGCAGCTCCGCTTCAAGCGCATTGCGACGCCGTAAATCAATGTCCCGCAAGTCAATGGTGAAGGATACCTTCTCTGGGATGATATTGCGGGAATCAGGAAACACCGTAAGGGAGCCCACCGTACCGACGGTCGGAGCACCAGGCTCCTGCCGCACTAACTCATTGAGCGCCACGATAATTTTGGCACAGCCTAGAAGCGCGTCCTGACGCATAGACATCGGCACCGAACCGGCGTGCCCGGCGAAGCCGATCATCTCCACGGTGAGCCACAACGGACCAGAGATTCCGCTGACGATACCGATCGGAGCATCGAGTGACTCCAGAACTGGACCTTGCTCGATATGCAGCTCCAGAAAAGCGCCAATCCGACCTTCTTGGAACACATAGCTCTCGAAGTCAGCAGGGTCACACCCGAACTGAACCAAAGCTTCTCTGCGTGTAACGCCATTTTTGTCCGTACGCTCCAACTCATTTGCTTCAAGCTTTCCGGTCATTCCACGAACGCCGAAAAGCCCTTTGTTGAAGCGACAGCCCTCTTCATCACAGAATGCCACAACTTCAATATTACATTCTGGCGTTATCCCTTCCTCCACCAGCGTTTGGACCACTTCGATCGCACCAAGTACACCTATCGCACCATCAAATCTACCGCCATAAGGCTGCGAATCCACATGAGAGCCTAGCATGAGAACAGGCGCATTCGGATTGCTCCCCTTAAGTACCCCAATTAAGTTGGCGAATGGATCGATGGAAGCTTCCATTCCAGCTTCTTGCATCCAGCTTTTCACCAGCTCTACGCCTTCTCGATCTTCTTTGGACAAGGCAAGCCTGCATACGCCCGTTTCGCCAATTTTCCCGATTTGGGCGAGCTCCTGAATTCGCTGTTGCAGTCGTGAAGCGTTAATTTGTATCTGAGGTGCTCTAGGCAAGTCATATCATCCTCTCTCCTGATTGGCATCAAACACAGCAAGCAAGGTCTCGATGATAAAAGCCACATCCTCATCTGTTGAAGATAACGGCGGACTTAGCGTGAGAATGTTAGCAAATCCAGGCACTGTATCCCCGTTCCTCCCAATGAGCAGACCCTTTTGCTTGCAGCCTACTATGATCTTAGTCACGCGATCAGCAGTTGCCGGAACCCTCGACACTTGATCTTCTACGAGCTCGATACCCATCGCTGATCCGAAAATGCGTATCTCTCCAACATGCGGGTGGTCAAGCAAAGGTTCCAATTGAGTTCTAAATGTGTTTCCGATATGAGCAGAGCGCGTAACCAGATTTTCTTTTTCCAAAATCTCCATATTTTTCAACGCAACAACGCAAGAGACTGGATTACCCCCGAAAGTATTGATATGTCTTAAATGGCTGGTCGCTTCTTTATCTTTGAATGATTCATACAATTCAGCCGAAACAGCGGTTGCAGAAAGCGGCGAGTACGCACTGGTCAAGCCTTTGGCCATTGTCACGATATCCGGTCTCACTCCATAATTCAGATGACCGAATTTCTCACCGGATCGACCGAATCCGCAAATCACTTCATCTACAATGAGCAGCACATTATACTTATCACAAATGCTTCGCACCATGGGCAGGTACTCGTCCGGAGGAACAATCATTCCGCCTCCCGTAATTACCGGCTCCACGATTACACCGGCAACAGAATCTGCCCCCTCCCAAACAATGGCATCCTCGATGGCTTTGGCGCATTGAAAACTGCATGACCCCTTCGTCTGGCCAAATGGACAGCGATAACAATAAGGCGGCGGCACATGCTGAAAGCCCACACCAAGCGGTTCATATTTCAACTTACGCTGCGCTTGCCCTGTTGCACCCAATGCCCCCATTGAATTGCCATGATAAGCGCGATGCCGCGAGATGAACTTATGTTTGGATGGCTTCCCATTCTGATGATGGTATTGGCGAGCAATTTTGAAGGCCACTTCATTGGCATCCGACCCCGAATTTGAGTAAAAGATCCGATACTCGCCATCCAGCCACTCATTCAATTTCGCCGCTAATTCAATTGCTGGTACATGGGATTGAACGAGCGTAGCATAAGCGATTTTCATCATTTGCTCAGCGGCCGCTTCCGCAATTTCTTTTCTACCGTGACCCACATTAACGCACCATAATCCGGACATGCCATCCAAATAACGATTCCCATCCACATCCGTAACCCAGCTGCCCTCACCAGAAGCAAGTATTATCGGATTTTCGTTATGTGCAGACATGTGATGCCACACATATTTGCGATCCTTCTCAAGCAGGTCCTCCTTCGTCACCAGATCACTAACCTCGTTAGTGCTCATAAGCCCAGCTCCCCTCTCTTGATGATGTAAAGAAGGATCGCAGACTACAGTCATCCACGATCCGCCTTCCTTTCCAAAACTCACTTGCCCTGTAAAATCGTTTTATCAATAGCCGCAGTCAAATCGGCCGGTTTCTTAATCAAGCCATATTTCAGCGCAATGTCCGCTGTCCGTGTCACTGATTCATCTACGAATGAACCGACTTGTTCACTTTTAAATCCTTCCGGCTTCACAAGCTTCGCCATCTCCTTCAGCATCGTCGTTTGGTGCTGTTTGGTTGTACTGCCTGCCGTTACACTTTTCATCACGATATCAACGACTTCATCCTGATGCTCAATCGCATAATTCCAGCCTTTCATGGTAGCTCTCACGGCTTTAACTGCGAGATCGTGGTTTTTGTCGACCCAGTCCTTCTTCGCAATGAGCGTATCCTCCAGCATCGCAACACCGGCATCATCAAAGTTAAACACATTCAAGTCTGTCTCTTTCACACCGCTCTCAAGCACAACATAGTACTCGTTATAAATCGTCGCTGTCGCCACATCCAGCTGATCCCCAAAGAATTGATCCATCGTAAAGCCTTGTTTCACTAATTGAATGTCTTTCTTCGGGTCAAGTCCGTTCTTCTCCATAAAAGCAAGCACTTGGAACTGCTGGCTGCCCATCCATGTCCCGACCTTTTTGTCCTTCATTTTGGCTGGTGCATCGATACCGGTCGATTTTTTGGATAATAAACGGTACGAACTCTTCTGAGTCACTTGCGCCAAAGAGACGAGAGGTAAACCATTGTCACGGTTGACTAACAAAGAGTCAAAGCTCGATACGCCAATATCGACAGCGCCATTTACAACTTGCTGCTCGATGATGACATCCGGTCCGCCAGGCACAATTTCTACATCTATGCCTTCATCCTTGTAAAAGCCTTTCTCTTTAGCGGCATAGATTCCGGCGAACTGCGCTTGCGGCACCCACTTCAACTGAATTTTGACCTTCTTGAGCGGCTCTGCCGAAGGAGACTTGGTTGCACCTGCTGCGGTAGAAGCACCTGGTGTTGTGGTTGCTGATTTGTCGGAAGCACAAGCTGTGACGAGAACTAAAACCATGAACATACTTAACATCAAAGCCAATTTGCCAGTAAGGATTCTCTTTTTCAATCGAATCAATCCTCTCCTATTTATTTCTATGTATGTAAAGATGGTGTCATCCCTTGATGCTAATGTTAAATATTCGTTTTCATTTAGCGATTGGAATTTGACCACGGTATAAAGCTTTTTTCTACAAGTTGAATGATCGTATATAAAACAATTCCCAGGATAGCTGCGATGACAATACAAGCCCAAGCTAAGGGCATATTGGCCAGTCGGATTTGGTCCGAGAGCAAGTAGCCTAGCCCACGCGATGCAATGAAAAATTCCCCCACTATCGCACCGATGATGCTCGTGGACATGTTGATTTTAAGGGCCGAAAATATCGACGGTAAGGCCTTAGGTAATCTTAATTTGAGAAAAAGCTGTCTGGTGCTAGCCGCGTATGAAGTCATTAACTCCAGGTAGGACGGCTCAATGGAACGCAGCCCTTTGTAGGTGCTAACCGCCATGGTAGCCATCGTCATAACCGAGACGATACCCATTCGTGAGGCGACGCCGTCTCCCAACCAATTATTCATGATTGGTGCAAGTGCCACGATCGGCACCGCATTGAGCGAGGCCATGATCGAAATCGCACCCGCACCCGCTTGTGGCCGAAAGGAAGCCGCGACCGCAGCAAGCCACCCCAGCAGCGAACCGATGAGGAAGCCGCCGATGATTTCCACACCCGTGTACAGCGTATAAATGAGCAGGATATCGCCATTCTCGCGCATGGCTGTGATGATATCCGAAGGAATAGGCAGCTGATAGCGTTCTAAACTGAATAATGTGTGTATCCCTCTGAATTGCCAAAGCAGCAAGAATACGAGACCGAATACATACGGGAATAGCTTCATTGGCTGCGTGAACATAGCCGTGTAGCCTGCTCGTACTTTTCCAGTGGAAGCTCGGGTTGGTTCCTCTAAGCTCGTTAGTGTCGTCACTGCAGTTTGTTGGTCTTTGCTTAAAATGACCTCCTTCATGCGCCTCCCCTCCTGCTTTCGCGGAAATCAGGCTGCCAAGGTGTCAACCATCTTTCTAGAAGAACTAGCATTAGAAAGGTTGTAAAGCCGATGGCAATCGAGACCAGCACCGTGCACCAGAACATGTACACTTGTGCAGCTCCGTAGTACAGCGAGCTGACCATAAGCACGCCGATTCCATCAGGAGCCCCCATTAGCTCAACGATGATGGAAGCTGTGATCGCCAGCGGAGCTGAAATCTTGAGCCCAGCGAACAGCCCCGGCAGCGCAGATGGCAGCTTGAGCTTCAGGTAGCTATGCCAGGTTGAAGCAGCTAAGGAGCGCATAAGCTCCAGCTGTTCAGGCTGCACACTGCGCAGCCCGCGAAGCGAGTTGATAGTGACAGGAAAGAATGTCACATAACCTGCCATAACAATCCGCGAAAGACTCGGATCATGGAGAATTCCGTACAGGATCGGTGCAAGACCGATGATGGGCACCATTTGAGAAGCGACCATGTAAGGAGTTAGCGTGTGTTCAACCGTTTTGGAGAGGCTCATCGAAATGGCTAAGGCGGCGCCGAAAATGGTACCAATCAGGAAACCAGTCATCGCATTGCCGAACGTTGTGAAGCCTTGCTTGATGAGAGTGGGAAGATTGTCTTGTAAGGAGGTTATCACCTTATGCAAATAAGGCAGTTTGGAATCGGGTTGTGAGACTTGAATTACGTTATGGAGCAGCCAAGCGAACACTTCCCAGAGGAGGAGCAATGCCGCTATCCAACAAGCAATAACAGCAGCTTGATGCCATTGTCTATCCAATTTGATCATCAAGGGCATCACTCTCCTCGTAGAAGCAATTTCGAATGGAAGCGGTCAACGCATGGAAACATTCCGATTCTCTGGTTTGCAAAGTGCGATCCTCTCCCAAATCGACGTGGTGTACGGAATGTACGCGACCGGGATTTGCCGATAAAACAATGATTCGATTGGATAAAAAAACGGCTTCCGGAATGCTATGAGTGACGAAAACAATCGTCTTATTCGTCTTTCTTTTAATTTCAAGCAGTTCGAATTGCAGCTTTTCCTTTGTGAATTCATCAAGCGCCGAGAATGGTTCATCCATAAAGAGAATGGGCGGATCCAGCGATAAAGCACGTGCAATAGCAACTCTTTGCTGCATGCCGCCACTTAGCTGCCAAGGATAATAATCTTTGAATTTCGTCAAACCTACGGTTTCAAGGAGTTGATCGACCATACTTCGATACTCCGTGCGATTACGCCCCATTACCTCTAAGGGAAGCTCCACATTTTCGCGTACGGTTCGCCATTCGAAAAGCGTGGGATTTTGAAACACAATGCCGAACTTCCTGCGCAAACGCACTTCCCGCGGATGTTCCTTTTGAATAATAATTTGCCCGCTCGAGGGTTGCAGCAGGTCAGCCATCAGCCGCAGAAGCGTTGATTTGCCACAGCCCGAAGGCCCAAGCAAGGATACGAATTCATTCTGGGCTACATCGAACGAGATGTCTTGGAGTACAGTCACTTGCTTTCCTTTTTTCCCAAACACCATGCAGACGCCATCCACCGATATTTCCACTTTCTGCCCGGAAAGATCTGAATTCATTGTGTCCCTCCTCATACTTTAATGCCGCGTTATGTATATGTCATGTATGATTACTGTATATGTTATATTATATAACTTATATAACGATTTACATTATACAAAGTGTTCCTAAATTTAGCTTTGCATTTGACATAGTGTAAAACAGGTAGTAAAACACTCCACAGCATTGATATATTTTGGATCCCCCTACTCGAACTCTTTTATCATGCATGGGGAAGAAAGCTGTTCATTATGATGCTCTCTAATCAATTGATTACATAATATTTGTTATGTAAACAAATATTATGTAAATAGCCCCGCCTCATATTTATCCATAATTTGTTCATATTCTCTATTTCTTCATTTTGATAGAATATTTATGTAACTACATAAACATTAGGAGGAAATTCATGAGAAAGTTTATTCTTTCAACCGTAATGGCGACAAGCCTCTTATTCGGCGGAATCACTTATGCGGCACCTTCAAATCAGTACATTGCTACGGATGCTGACACGTTCTGGACTATTTCACAGAAGTTTAATGTACAATTATCCGATCTTATCGCAAGTAATCCAAACGTTAATCCGCAAAATATCTACGCAGGTGTTGTTATTAACCTTCCAGTTAAAACTCCTCTTAAACAGAGCTGGGAAGTAAAAGCAGATGCCATCATTGCTACAGGGATGCAGCAACTCGGAACGCCATATGTATTTGGCGGCAGCACACCATATGTTGCTTTTGATTGCTCCGGCTTTGTACAATATGCGTTTAATCAACACGGGTTTAACCTTCTTCATTCATCAGCATTGCAGAGTCAATTAGGAACGCCAGTAGATAAAAGCAATCTTCGTAAAGGAGACCTTGTATTTCTACAAGGAACTTATACAAGCGGAGTCTCCCATGTAGGTATCTATCTTGGAGATAACAAAATTCTTCAAGCAGGTACGATGGGAACGAGGGAAGTTAAAATTAGCACACTCTTCGGCACCCCCTATTATGATGCACATTATTGGGGTGCACGTCGTTTAATTAACTAGTATGAGAAAAAGCCGGTTTATACCGGCTTTTTTTTCATTCTAGAAAAGGGGTTACGTGTAAAAAGTGCATTAGGCTTTTACCGTGGGTTCAAGTACAGTAAGCCTGTTATTGTATGTATCAAGGTTTACGTTCGCTCCAATGGGGATTGCTGCTTTATAATAGCCATGAGCTGTACTTACATTGGTCATGAGAGGTTTTCCTAGAGGAGCAATCACCCCAGTTATTAAGTCATTATAAGTCGTAGAATAAGATATAGAGCAGTTCGTGCATTGTCCCATTACCACACCGACGCAATCTTGGAATTTCCTTGCCATGATTAGATGAGTCAAATGTCGGTAAATCACATTCGTTGCTTCGTGTGTCTCTTCTATGACCAATATTTTACCGGCCGTATCAATTTCGTATGGAGTTCCAAGTGCATCAACAAAGGAAGTGAGATTCCCCCCTACGATTGGACCTCTAACATTTCCCTCAACCAGGCTGGTCATCTGCATACCGGGTGGATTCTGAATCACTCTTGGACTACTGAGGGTTGATGTAGCAGAATAAAATTGGTTGAAGTTATAAGCTGGTGTGCTCGTGCTAAAGTCAATTAACAATAGACTTTGAAAAGTAATTAAGTTGGAAAATTGGTACAAGATATTTAATAAAATCGTGATATCACTGTATCCAGTTACGATCTTAGGATTGTTTTTTATAATCGTATAATTTAGGTATGGTAAAATATCTTTGACCCCTGTCCCTCCTCTTGTAGGTAAAATCATCTTCACACTGCGATTTTCAAACATATTCATAAGATCTTCAGCACGCTGCTGTGCTGTTGCGGCAACAATGCCACCATAAGCATACGCATATTTCCCCACTACTACTTTGAATCCCATATTTTCAATTGTTTGAATTCTTTCATCAATAATATTTGCATCAAGCGGACTTCCTAAAGTAACAATTCCGATGGTATCACCCCTTTGTAAAATGGGGGGTTTTATAGCCATATATATGCCTCCTACCAAAGAGAAGTAATTCCATATTTGGATCCTACTTTGTAATCTCTCTGTTGCCTTATATGCGCTACCCGAACTAATTATTACATCTCCCGTTCTAGATCCCCATTCCTACTGGAATAAACGCAGAAACCCGGTTCATTGCATCCTGCTTTTGCTTATCTCCAACATGGGTGTAAATCTGTGTGGTCTGGATGCTCGCATGGCCAAGTAATTCCTGCAAAGTTCGGATATCCGTCCCTGCCAGAACTTGCATCGTGGCGAACGTATGCCGAAGCTTGTGACTTGAGATCGACTTCCCCTGTAGCTCAGCATACTGCTTCTTTAGCACCTCGAAATACTTCTCAGCAATCGTTTGAATCATACGAACACTAATTCGCCGTCCAAATTGAGAAACAAAAAAAGGCTGCTCCACCGAGCTCCTTGTATCCATTCGTTCCATTAATGCTTTATTCAGAACTTTAACCAGTTCGGCAGGAAGAGGGATGACTCGCCATTTCCGTCCTTTGCCAAACACCTGCAGCGTACTCGTTGAACGATTGAAATCAGCGATGTTTAGTCGATGCAGCTCACTTACACGCAAACCTGCATAACTCATCAATAGAAACATGGCCACATTCCGGATCTGATACTTCCCCTCAATCGATTGTAAAAACACAGCAAGCAGCTGCTCGCTGAGAAACGTGGGAATTTGGTTTTTCTCGACCTTCGATTTTTTTACGTTTAGGGAAGGGTTGCTCTGCACAATTTGAAGTTCGATCAACGCCGCGAAAAATGTCCGAATCGAAGATAAATAGCGATTACGCGCGGCATCCCCTGCCCCACCCTGTCGCATTTTCGTCAAGAAGCGCATGATATCAATTGCCTCAATCGTTGGCAACGACTTCTCTATACCGGAAAGGAATAACCGAACATCCCCTAAATAAGCTTGTTGTGTTCGTTTCGTAAAGCCTTGATCTTTCATCCATGAGTCAAAAAGCTCTAAATACTCATCATCATACTCGTACACTTGCCCCAATCCTATTCACTCCGTCCGTTACAATCTAAGTTGCGTTAAATATAGATTTAGTGCAATATTTTTGACAGCAAAAAAACGGTCAATTAGCGCTTATCCCGTGTGAAGAACACCAAAATAAGCTTATTAACCGTTTTTCCGGTCTTAATCCCGTGGGTATTCGACTTTCATAATGTCCATGAAAGGAACTTTATCAATTTCACCATTCGTTTCCATATGTACTCTACCGGTCCGCGAATCCATTGTCGCTATGATGCCGCGAACACGGTCTTCACGCCCCCAAACTGTCAGAACAATCTCGGAGTTCTCCTGCTTCGCTTCGGACAGTTGGTTACCAATCTCTTCCAATACAAATTCATCCCGCGTTGGTCTTTTTGCTACTTTTGCTTTCGCCATCTCACGTTCCCCCTGGATTATAAATCACCTTGCCGGCGATAATATTTCTTTAACACGTCCAACTTGACCATCTGCAAGTCTTACTTTAATCCCATGCGGATGGGTAGACGAGTTCGTTAATAAATCTTTGACAATTCCACGTGTTAACTTCCCGCTGCGTTGGTCTTGCTTCAAAACAATATTCACTTCAATACCTGGAATCACATCTTTACGATTTTGGCCATTCATGCTGTGTAAGTCGCCTGCTTTCTTTCAATTGTGTGCTTTATTATAACATAGTTTTCCCCCATTCCCCACCAAGTTGCGTACATTTGCACAACCCTTTACAACGGCTTACTAAATCAATACGATTAATCTACAAAATAAATTTCGAAGTCACGAATATAGAAGGAGATCCACTTATGAGCCGATTATGGCCGTTACCTGACAAGCCCTGGATCATGCGCCAAATCTGGAATGATTTACTCTTTGCTCATTGGCCCATTCCCATCGAAACATTAAGACCACTCCTACCAGCCCATATCCCCATTGATACCTTTGACGGAACAGCATGGATCGGTGTTGTCCCCTTTCACATGTCGTGCGTTGTACCTAGAGGTATACCTCCATTGCCTTACTTTTCAGCTTTTCCAGAAATCAATGTTAGGACCTACGTAACCATACACGGTAAACCCGGCGTTTACTTTTTCAGTCTAGATGCCCACAACCGTTTCGCTGTTGAAGCAGCACGATTCGCTTTCCATCTTCCGTACTTTTATGCGCATATTCAAGTTCAACATCGGCCTAAGAACACCATATTCTACCAATGTTTACGAAAAGATAGTCGTGCACAACAAGGTGAATTTACTGGTGAATACCGCCCATCATCTGATATACGATTAGCAAATCCTAGGACTCTAGAATATTGGTTAACAGAACGATATTGTCTGTATTGCACAGATCGACACGGTAATGTATATCGAGGAGATATCGATCATGACCCCTGGCCCTTACAAGCGGCTGAAGCTTCAATCAACGTCAATACCCTCCCTAATTCTTTTGGGATCCAGCTGCCAGATACACCACCGCTTTTACATTTTGCTAAAAAATTAAAGGTTAAAATCTGGGCGCTTGAAAAGCTTTGCCTTACATAAAACATGATATTACTACTCAAATGATGGAGAAAATATAATTAACCACATTAATATTTAATGGAGTTAATTCATATAAAAACCACAATTAAACGTTGCGTTTCTATCATTTCGTGCTTTTTCCTATTGAAAAAAGCTTATTTCAGTTAAAATAATGACAGAGATGGTAATCGTTTCAGAGAGGTTGTGATTCAAGGATGTTGATTAGTGGAATTTCTGTTTTCCTATTGTTTTGTATCGGTGGCTTACATGTGTTCTGGGCATTTGGCGGTAAATGGGGAAGCAAAGTTGCAATTCCTTCTACAAGCGGATCAAGAGAACAGACATTTATACCTGGCTCAATAGCCACTTTAATCGTGGCCATTCTCTTGTTTAGCGGTGCACTGCTACTGGCTATTCACGGGCACTTACTTCCAACCCTCCCTTCATCTCCATGGGTTCAATGGGGCTGTTGGGTTTGTGTCTTCGTATTTGGACTCCGTGCAATTGGAGATTTCAAGTATGTGGGTATATTTAAAAGGGTCAAACAGACTCGTTTCGCTACATATGATACATTTTTGTTCACACCGCTTTGCTTATGGCTTTGCTTCACATTTTATTACACGCTTATTTACAGCTAATTTGCCCTCACAAGCACAAGACTTTTTTTCGAAAAATATGGAGCTAACACGGAGGGAATACACGATATGCCAAGATTCATGGACTATATGATCAGTCCTTATCCGCTTCGGATCATTACATTACCAATTGATTCCAGTAAATTGAAGCTGCAATCCTTGATTATCCGTGCTGTTGGGCATCTTCCAGGCCGTATCTCATTTCGAGCTAATGCTTCATTTGAGAAATGGGCATTTGTCTATATAGCTGGTGGAAAAGGCTCCTATCAAGTCGATGATGGCGCCGTTCAACACGTTGATAGCGGCAGTCTGTTCTTCCTTCGACCTGGAGCTGTTTATAATTATGGACCTGACTCAGACGGTTATTGGGACGAGTATTACTTCACATTCGAGGGAAGCCGTATTGCGGAATGGCTGAGCAGTTGGCTTACACAAGTGGATTTGGCGAAGCTGGTTGGGCACGAAGATGCTGCACAGCACAATCGAATCGAGCGTATTTTTATCCTTATGGAAAGCGGTATACCCGATAATATAGATCGTGCTGCCTTGCTGCTTGAATCCTTGCTTTTTGAATTTATTCTGGAAAATCAAGTACCAGCAGAGACGACAAAAACGCAGCAATTGATCGATCTCATGGTCGACCTCGGTGATTCGTTATTTCAGCCTTTTGACGCGACGGTTATCGCAAAACGCCACCATATCTCGCTTTCTACGCTGCGGAGAATCGTGAGCGAATATACTGGCTACCCACTTGGTGCTTACATTCACCGTTTGAAAATGGCAGCAGCGAAAAATATTCTATTAAATACGCATGATACAGTAAAGGAAATCGCAGATTCGCTTGGTTATAAAGACGTTTTTTACTTCTCACGGTTATTTAAGAAATACGTCGGTGTCTCTCCTCTTATTTATCGGAACAATATGCAGCTCTAAATTTGTTTACATAATTATGATTATGTAAACATGATTTTTACATAAAATAATCGTGTTGTCCTAGTACGACTTGTTATATGACAGCATATGATAAAGTAGAAAGAAAATCTTCCTACGGGGAGGTGAATCTAAATGACACTTACACTTACGGGTTGGATGCTCTATTCGATGTGGGTAGTTCTTGGTTTTATGGGGCTTAGCTTTTTACTAGGCTTATATAAAGCACTCAAAGCTGGAAGCTTCTCCAGCACTCTGATTCTGACTTATCTGCAAGATATGCTGTACTATGTTTTCCCTTTATTTTTAATTTCGAACATGTTGTCCCTTGATCCAACAGGCTTCGTATTATTAATTGCTTATTACCTCGGCGCACTTGGACTTGTTCTCAAGTATCTGGCACATTTCAAAAAATAAAATGTATCCGCATTCAAAGAATGCTATTATATGAGCTCATAAGAACGCTAGAGCAAAAAGGCTGCCGATTTGTAACGGTGGCCTTTTCATTTGGGTGCACCTATTCATAAAAAAACCTGAGGCTCCTCCTCAGGTCCTTTCAAATGCGGACACTTTCGCTTTTCCACCCTATTCCCCTCATCTTAAACCTTAGCAATCAGACTTGCGCGGCGCAACGGGCTGCAAGCGTCTTTTCGGCGCTTAGCGGGCGTCTTCGCGCGGCGCAGCGAGACATATAAATTCTTATTTGTATAAAAAAAGCAGTTTGCACCATGGCAAACTGCATGCGATAAGCTTTTTAAAATCGAGGTAAATTAGATAAATTGTTACTTGGATCGCCATCCGGATAAGATCTTAGCGTTTTTTGACCTTCACGATTCCTACCGGTATTCACATCTTCAATCAGTCCTGCTTCTGTCATGGCAATGGCATTCGCAATATCAACCACCCTGCCATCTTGGAATTGAACCGCACTGATGCCGCCATCTCCATAATGGACGGATTGAATGATAGCTTTATTGGGGTCTATCGTGTGTGGACCAGCACCATACTGCGTTCCATCCCGCATAAAAGTGCCATATTGGGTTGGTTGGCCATTTGCACCATAGCCGGTATATCCCCCTTGAAAGCCTACATTTCTCGCATCCGCATTGTTGATTCCTGTGTTTCGCTGACCATATTCGGCATTCATGTTGCCTGAAGAACCTGGAACTGGCATTCCACCTTGGGAAGTCTGAGTTCCATTGTTACGAGCTTGGGGAATAAATGACTGCTGCCCGCTTTGACCAGCTTGCTGGTACATCTGTGTTGGAATCGGTTGACCATTCCATGCAAAATTTCCATTATGGGTTGGTTCGACCGCATTGCTATAATTTTGAGAGGGTTCAAACTGTGTATTCGTCATACCATACGGTTGATTCTGCATCATCGGTTGTTGTCCACGTCGGCGTCGCGCCATAGATATCAGCTCCTTTGTTAATTCTATTTAGTGGCTTCCACCTATAGCATGCGTCACCTATATGCAGTTTATCCCTTTTAACCCAATTAACGCCGAAGCCCCATCATATTGCCAGAGGCGTATCGACGGAGTCCTATGTAAAACAAATAGATGCCCCCCAAGCAAAGCAGACCTGTCACAGCTATGGCACCTGACATAAAAGGAATATCCACCTGACGTAACAACCCAATGGGTAAGTAACTGATGAACCCTGCCGGCAACACAGTAAACAGTACGACTTTGCCTAGCCCCCGAAATATGCTCGTTGGATACGTAGTGAATGTTAGGAGCCCATTATATAGCTGAAAACTCAGCCCATCGGAACTCCCAAGCCAGAATGCAGGGCAGTTCACAATAACCGTGAAAAATAAGAAAATCAGCGTCGATAACAGCATGGCTAGACCAAATTTTATGAAGCCTATCATCGATTTATCTCCAAATGCGACGTAAATTAAAAGTGCGAATAAGACGTCCCCAATTGCACTTACCGACATGCGGCTGATGAGAACATGAAGAAGTATCGGCTTTGGTTGAGTTAAATAAATATCAAGCTGCCCGTTTGCGATCAGATTCGAAATTCGCATAGCGTTACCGAAAAACGTAGCCATAACGCCAAAGCCGCCAGCCGCTACAGCCCAAAGCATCATCACATCCTGTAGTTCCCATCCATTCAATACAGAAAATCGGCTAAAATAAAGTCCCCAGAACACAATCCAAACCACATTATTGATAATCATCATACCGGCCGTGAGAAAGAAGCTCATCCGAAACTCCATGGCGCCAGCAAGATTAAGTTTCCAGCATTGCCAGACGAAACGAAGTAAACGCCCGTATTTACCTGGCTGATCAAATTCACTAATAGGTGTCAATTTGCGGCTATCCACCATTAACATTGAGCTTTTTCACTCCTTTTCTATAGACCAATGAGACAATTATGCCAATTATAATAACCCATATCAGCTGAGTGCCGATCATACTTGGCATTTGAACTGCATCAAAGGTCACTGTTGTCTTGGCCGGGATGTAGACAATGGCTTGAAACGGCAGCCAACGACCTACCCGCTGCAGCATGTCGGGAAATAACTCCAGAGGCATCAGCATGCCACCAATCGTGAATAAAAATTTGTTGTATACGAATTCCAGCCCGCGTGTCTCCTCCACCCAGAAAGAGCTTAGCGCTAAAACCATATTCAGCATGAAATTTACTGTGAAACCGCACAATGCCACAATTGGCAACCATAGTAACCCATAACCAAAATCAGGTGGACCCATAATTAGCAATCCTAACAAACCGCCTAGCGCCGCGTTGACGAGAAAACGAATCGCAGCTTCACTCATATATTCGACATAGTGAAAGGCGACAAAACTAACAGGACGGACGAATTTGAACACGATATCCCCGCTTTTCACTTCTTCTTCTACGCGTGAGCAGAGACTTGGACAGGCGAGGATCATCGATTCCGTTATAACGAGATACCACATGATCTGCTTAAAGCTGAAGCCTGCTATGGTTTCCGTACCCTCGCTATGAAACGTTGTCTGCCATAGTTGAAGAAAAATATAAAGAATCAACAGCAGAAACAACGAGCGGATAAGAAAATCGGCCACATAAGCAAGTTGATTACGAAGTGTGATTTTGCCGATAAAGGCATATTTAACCGATTTTCTCCAGCTGTTCATATCCTTTCTCCTCCTTACCGAAATTCCCGTACATACGTGTGATGATGTCCTCCATCGGTGGATCTTCAACCGTAACGTCGATGATCCGGTGCTCAGCCATGATCTGGGACAGCGCTGCTTCTATCGTTGTTTGACTCATATCGACGGAAAGCGAAATTCTTACACCACTTCGTTCGAGTACCTTCACCCCGACAATTTCTATGGAATCCGGCTCCTCTCCCAAAACAAGGCGGACTGTTTTCTGTGTCAAAAACTGCTGCTTCATAACCTCAACACGGTCATCGAAGACAATCCGCCCATGATTGATAACAATCGCCCGGTCACATAGCCGCTCAATATCACCAGCATCATGTGAAGTAAGAAAAACAGTTGTTCCTTCTTCACGTTTTAACTCAAGAATAAGCTCTCGTATTCGCTGTTTAACGACAACATCTAGCCCAATCGTAGGTTCATCAAGGAAAAGCACCTGTGGGCGGTGCATCAAGGATGCAGCGATCTCACAGCGCATCCGTTCGCCAAGCGAGAGCTTCCTCACTGCTGTATGCAAATAGGGTCCAAGTTCAAATCTCTCTATGAGTTCATCACGCCGGTGTACATACTCGCTGCGCCGAAGCTCGTAAATACGGCTCATTAACTCAAAGGTATCGATGGGAGGCAGATGATACCATAGCTGAGACTTTTGCCCGAAGACAGAGCCTATTCGATAGCTCAGCTTCGTTCGTTCCTTCCATGGACAGCAGCCTAGAACTTCAGCCTGACCTGTTGTAGGATGAAGGATGCCTGTAAGCATCTTAATTGTTGTGGATTTCCCCGCACCATTCGGTCCGAGAAAGGCAAGTGTTTCCCCTTGATCCACGGAGAACGTTATGCCCTCTACGGCTGACTTGTCTACATACTCCGGCTTTAACAGTGATCTGACACTCGCCATAAAGCCTTCTTCTTTTTTCTTGAGTCGAAAGGATTTCCCCAATTGCTCCACACGGATCGATGCCATCTCTGTTCCCTCCACTTTTTATTTCGGTAAAGCAAAAAAGACCTCAGTCCGTTTCGCCTAAGCAGGCGGAACTTTCCGAAGGTCTTTTATCCCTTACGGTGTAACACGTCATATATCCGTGTCGGCTTCGCTCGGTTCGCCACCTTTGTAGGTTCGGATCCCTAGAAGCCCTTCCGTTTATTTTCCACATATTAACACATGATGTCATGTACAGACAACACTTTTTTTGCGACCCATTCAAGCAAAAAAAGCCTGTTGCAGATGCACAGACTTTTTACGCTAACTCTCTTGCGTTGCGCTATTGGGATTGATGAGATTCCGAAGATTGTTGAGAATGTTGAGGTTGTTGAGATAGTTGAGATTGTTGAGATTGCTGCGATTCTTGTGTCGTTTGTAATTCTTGTTTTAAATCTTCCGTCTTTTGCTGAGCCTGCTGGATTTGTCCCTGAAGATCTTGCAGCTGTTGTTCTGCTTCGGACAGTGCAGCTTCAGTCGCCTGTGAATAAATCTGCTGAGCAACTTGCAGAGTTTGTTCAGCAGCTTGCTCAGCTTTTTGGGCAGCTTCTTTTATTTGCTCAAAGCCTTGTTGATTTTGTTGCGGCGTTTGTTGTTGCATAGAGATACCCCCAGCTGAATTTTTCATACCTGATTAATTTTAGTAAATGTTCCTTTTTTTATTCCTAATGAATATACTCGCCTCTTATTGTCAAAATATCAGACAGTACGGGAGTCGGAATGATGAATTCAACAACGCCCATATAACCGGGAGAGACCCCGTATTTTTGGAAAGAGAGAATTGTGTCGTTTTGATGGTCATAAGCTTCGAATCGACCTTCTTCTACCAATTTCCCTTACCCACTGCTATACTAACAGCAAGAAGAAGCAAGTGAGGTGACATTTACCTATGAACATCATTAAAGTCAAAGATCGCCTTGAATTAGAAAAAAGAATCCCTTCTATGCCATGGTATATTGAGAAATTTATTAATTATAAGCTGCCAGACCTTTCTCCATCCTCATTACTTGAGTATGTCCGTGATTACGAAATCTTTCTATCCTGGCTGTTGGCCGAAGGATTAAGTTCTGCTCCCTCTATGAACCAAGTTCCTCTGGAGGATTTGGAGAAATTACATATGGATAGCGTTGACAACTTTCGCATGTTCCTAGCTACTCGTAAAGCTCAGGCTAATGTGAAAACCACGATTAACCGTAAGCTTTCCGCTTTGCGTTCCTTATTCCATTATTTAAGCCAGATTGCCGAGGACGATAATTTCTACCCGCTTCTAAAGCGGAATGTGATGGCCAAAGTGGAGATCAAACGCTCGCATAGGCCCAAGGACAGTGCCGCTAAGCTCGAGGGCAAGCTGCTTCAAGAAGAGGAGATTGTTGAATTTATTGCGTATGTGCAATCTGGCTATGAGCACGATGTAGCTACCAATAAGCAAGCCCTTTACTCCTACGAGTTGAACAAAATAAGAGATACTTGCATCATTACACTCATACTAAATTCGGGGCTTCGTGTATCGGAAGTATTCAATCTGAACGTCGATGATATTGACCTTAAGAAGAAGCTTACCTACGTATATCGCAAAGGTAAGAATGATGACACGTTCAAAACTCCCGTATACTTCCGTAATGAAGCTATTCAAGCTCTAACGGACTATATCACCATCCGCTCAACTCGCTATAAGCCGCTCAAAAAGGAAAAAGCCCTCTTCCTTGCCATCGCAAATGGCAAAAAAGAAGGCGAACGTATGACGAAACGGGCTATCCAGGAACTCGTTATTAAGTACGCTAAGCGCTTTGGAAAGCCCTACCTGTCTGTTCATAAGCTGCGGCACTCGTTCGCTACAGACTATTACTTACAGAATGACCTGTACAAAACCCAAGAGCAGCTCGGCCATGCCTCCCCAGAAACAACACAAATCTATGCGCACCTCACGGATAAAACAATGTCCGAAGCGATTGATAAACGATTGGAATCCTGAAGATTACTTCAGGATTTTTTCAATTTTAGCCAATTCTTCTGGCGTGAATTCTAGGTTTTTAAGTGCAGCTACGTTCTCCTCAATTTGGGACACACGACTTGCACCAATCAAAGCGGACGTTACTCGCTCGCCGCGGAGAACCCAAGCTAACGACATTTGCGCCAAGCTTTGGCCACGACTGCTTGCTACCTCATTCAGTTGATTAATTTGAGCAAGTTTCTCTTCCGTAATATCTTTTGTGTTTAGGAATTGACTCTTCCCACCCGCGCGAGAATCACTTGGCACCCCACTCACGTATTTGTTCGTCAGCAAGCCTTGTGCAAGCGGACAAAACGCGATGCTGCCTACGCCAAACTCATCCAGCACATCCTGCAAGCCATTCTCAATCCAACGATTCAGCATACTGTAGGAAGGTTGATGAATCAGCAGCGGTGTTCCCAGACCTTTCAGAATGGTTACTGCTTCTTTCGTTTGCTCTGCCGTATAATTGGAAAGTCCTATGTACAATGCTTTACCTTGACGAACAATTAAATCCAGGGCAGCCATTGTCTCTTCGAATGGCGTATTCGGATCCGGTCTGTGGGAATAGAAAATATCTACGTATTCCAATCCCATTCTTTTCAAACTTTGATCCAAACTGGACACTAGACTTTTCTTGGAGCCCCACTCCCCATAAGGACCTTCCCACATGTGGTAACCAGCTTTGGTTGAGATGATCAACTCATCGCGATACGCGGCCAAGTCGCTTTTCAACACCTTACCGAACAATTCCTCAGCAGACCCTGGTGGAGGTCCGTAGTTATTAGCCAAATCAAAATGAGTAATCCCTAGGTCAAAAGAGCGAAGCAGCATAGCCTTCCCATTCTCATGAATATCCAATCCACCGAAATTGTGCCACAATCCTAATGAAATAGCCGGGAGCTTAAGGCCTGATTTACCTGCACGATTATATATTTCATTTCTGCATAACGCGTTGAGCTTGCTTGATAGACCATTTTTGTCCTCCTAAATGTTATCGCAGATAACTTACTTCGTAAGCTTCTTCTTGAGTTATCGTAGAAAACTTATTTCGTAAGCATCCACCTAAGTTTCACCAGTGAACTGGCTTCTTAAGTACTAGTATAGGTTAACCAAGGCAACAAAAAAAGAACTGAAAAAAACGTGTCTTACTTACCTCAAGGTTAGTCATGTATTTATTTTACCTACAATCAGAAATAAAACTGCCGAATCTCTTCGACAGCTTTTTCAAATTTATTTACATTTGCCACAACCCCAATGACATTTACGTTTTGATTTGTGAGCCATTTTTCCTTTTGATTTTACTGTGGACTTTGCACTTCCGCGTAATCCAGCACACCGCAGACAATCCGCAATACATTGATTGCGCCCAACTACAAATAATCGATTACACACATTACGACAAAACCGACCACAGTTAGGCACAGCAAGAACATTGCCCAGATAAACACCTTTAGGCATACCTAAACACCACCTTTTCAATTGGTGCTATATAGTATTCCAACTAAAGATCTATCGATTGTACGATTACCCCCATCTTGATGCTATTTGAGCAAAGTAAGCACAAGCTCCGACCCATTCATTTGCAGCCACTTCGTTTTATCAAACGTGTTATGAATAATATCAACGAGCACGCCTTGAGCATCCACACCATCTAAATATCTTCCTAGGAAATGGATAAATACATCCAACCGACGAAGCTCAATCAGAAGAGGCAGCAGCGCAATTTCTTCCTCTCCCAAATGAATCGATTGGCCATACCCCTTATAAAAGGCAGTGCAATTGCGTCGTAGTTCTTCTGCCGGTAGAGTGGGATCGATAAGATCTGATAAGCAGACAGCTAGCTCCATGACTCGAACATCAAGAGTTACGAACTCAAAATCAAGTACAGCCGTAATTTGACTATCGGCATTAACCAGCATATTAGACCCATTGATATCACCATGAACGAGTTGATGAGGAAGCTTCCGAAGATCAGGAATAGCCTTGTAGAAAGCAGCAAATCGTTCAAATATATAGGAAAGCTCATCGCGCTGCTGCCAGAACGGTTCTGGTGGATGAAGACAGAACTCTTGAATCGCATCTGGTGTGCAGCGAGGATGGATATGTTCAATTTCATAATAAGGTGGGTAGACAGGTTCAAGTTCCATGGAAATCGCAGCCAGAGCAGACGAGAGCTGTCCGACAGCTTCTCCGAATTGCAGCAGTTGATGCGTATTCCCCCAAATAGGATTACAGCCTTCTGTGTACGTAAATAAGGCAGCCAATTTGCCTTCCTTAGCGTCTAATCGAATAACAGTCCCCCCTGCTGTGAGCTCCACTGGCACAGGTACACGAAAGGGAAGTTTATCTTTTTCTTTATCTAATGCCAAAAGAACACTATGCTCGAAAATTATTTTGTCCATGTCACGATGAGTTTCGTACAATCGAAGAACATAGGATGTACCTTCCACGTCTACGAACCGAGTTGTATTATTCATACCTCCCGCACCAACACGAATGGACCATGTTTGAGTTGGAAACCAGTATCTTGGCAGTGAGGTTAATTGCTCCTCTTGATCTTTGACACGCATAATTGCATTCCTCAACTCCTCTTCCTAAACCTGATTGTCACCTTCTACCGCAAATTCAAAATCCTCTACGTCATAAGCTTCGACTGGAATTCCTGCTTGAACCATGCGTTCAATGAAATCTAACTGGTCTGTTAACAGAGCAGCCTGTTCTTTGATTGCCGTTAGAATTAATTCGGTTTCAATCGGGTCGAAATTGTCCCCATACTCCTCATTGTCAATCGCAAAAACAACCATCAAAGTAACATGCTCATTAATTGGCAAAGGTGGGCTTTTCCGCCAAGGAACAGTTAACGCTTTTTCAATTTTTTTCTTATTAAACGCTTCCTCGAAGAAAGCAATCAGCTCACCAATCATCTGCTTCACGAAGCCGTCGTCTTCTTCCTCTAACATGATCGGCTCACTGCCGGTTTGAAGCTCGTATAACTCCTGAATGCTGGTATAAGGTATCACATAAGTAACAGGCTGTTCTGGCAACATTAACTGACCATGCACCGCAAGCATAACAGCTTCGATAATAAATGTTTTGCTCATCTTGTTCTCCCCTTTCTCTCTAACCTTGTAAAAGCATTATTTCGCTAAGAAGCTGAGGAATCCTCTTTTCACAACCTTCTCAGCCAAACAAAACCGTCAGTTCCTATGATCGAGGTGACCACATCGAACTAACGGTTTCGATTACTCTTATAGGATGCCATCGATGACCTCATGATTCTCATAAATTGGCTGATACGGCTTCTTCGAAAAACGATTGGCATAGGCCGAAGCTACATAACAATCCGGTTTAATAACAGGAACCATTCCGACGGATTCCACTCTCCGCACCATCTCTTGAACGAATTTAGCCGTCCGATTCTTATTTACATCGTCACCAGCATCAATATGAATAAACATATCGAAGGAAGCACCTTGATACAGATGTGGAAGAATGATGTTTTCCATATCCTGTCGTTTAGACTCATCAAAATACATGGCAATCTCTTCACTCAAGGCAGTTTCCATCGAAAGCTTTTCTTTAATCGAATGTAGGGCCCGATGAACGATGACTTGACGATAACACGCCCACGCTCCTTTTCCTAACCGCTGGATGACTACACCGGTAATGAATTTCGTATGACCTGTGTGTACCTGACAATCCGTACCAATAATAAATTTATAGGTTGCTACGGGGTCGTGACGCATGAAATGGAGAATACGCTCGTGTACGGTATCTAGGTTTAGTCCTCTTTCCGTTGTGTTCCGAAATTCCAGTGGATGGGTCGTCGTCAAAGGTTTCAAAGATAAGGTTCTTCCTTTCTTCTTAGAATGAGGAAGAAGCGGATGCTGAAGCTGCATCCGCCCCTATCTATAGTATATGGCAAAGTTCCTCTGATCGAACCATCACTTAACGTAAAACACTGCCTCCGAACAAAAATCGATTTTCCCATTGCTTCCCAACGATCGTATCCGTACGAACACCGCCGGATTCGATCGAATACGTATGCAGCATATTCCCATTGCCTAAATAAAGACCAACATGCGTGATCGGTTCTGTAAGAACATTCACGTTATCATAATCTGTTGCTTTGCTCCCTTTGTAGTTGCTGAAGAACATCAGATCTCCACGTTTCAAATTTGTCCACTCCTTACTAACAGGACCTAACGATTTAACATAGTTGCCTTGTGCTTGTGAATCGCTAGGTACGGAGAATCGTAGAGCATCCCAGAACATCGTTTGAATGAAATCCGAGCAATCGAAGGTCGTGGTATCATTGCGTTCCGAGCCAAATTCATAAGGAGTGCCTAAGTAAATTTGGCCAGCTGCGATAACGGCTTCAATTTCTTCGGCGAGAGGTAGATTGGGTTTGATAACAGAGAAATCAGTGCTTATGTATTTACTATTTGTGCTTACATACCCGCTAGTTCCATTCGCGTCTTGAATTTGATACCAACTGTCATTGACTTTTGCTGTAACGAGGACGTCTTCCCCTTTACTTAACATCCGAATAACCTTGGAGCCGAGCTCGGAAGCTGGAAGTGTGCGAAAGTTTACGCCATAGATGATTTCCGCATTGCTAGTTATTTTTATGTATTTGCTATTCGTCGAGACATAGCCGCTTACACCCTGCGCATCCTTAATTTTATACCAATTCGTAGTTACATAGTCCGTGACTGTAACAATTTCGTTTGTTTTCAATAAACGTATAACATTGCTTGATGTACTAGCTTGATCTCTGAAACTTACCCCCGAAACAATTTGAGCCTTTGTCGTTATCCCCTCATCTGCGTGAATAGCTTTAGGGACTACAAAAGTAAGCGCTAAAACAAGCATTCCGATAACCATCGTCCATTTTTTCATCGTCTCTACCTCCATATGTTAATATCACTCTAGATGTATCTGCGTAAAACCGAACTGACGAAATGGATAATTTGAACCTGACACCTCCTCTTCATCGTAAAAAGGATGACCCGTTTGCCTCTACTGGGTCATCCTCTTCTTGTAGAAGGGTCCCATCGCATTCGGCAGCTGGCTAGCACTGTGCCTTAGGCACGAGAGCCCCTGTAGCTTTGCGTCCCAAGCTTTCGCTCGGTTTGCGATTTCGATGTGATGTTAATTTTTTCTTTCACATCCTTATTATAGTTGAGCGGGTCTTTCACGAATATAGGTGAAAGGTAGCGTTTGTTGTCGAAATCATAGTGGCTGCGTACCTATTGACGCTGCGGTTTATTTTTCCAGTTTACGGACTTCCGGTTTTCGTGTAGGAAGCCAAAACACTTGCAAATTAGGGTCATTTTTCAACTTCACATTGCAGAGCTTCATTTCCCCTTCCTCAAGCTCAGTCACATGCCAAGCATCCGGCTCCATTCCCCCCATGTTGTGCAGAAATGCAGGAAATTGCTGCTCAGCCTCTTCTAAATCCAGCCAAAATTTTACGCCATAATAGGCTAAACCGTAGTGATTGACTTGTGTACATGTGAAAATCTGTTGCGATATTTTGTGCTGCAGCACATAGGGCATCTTTCATTCCTCCGATAAAAAGGCACGTTCACCAAAGAGGTGAATGTGCCTTCATTTTTATGATGACGACTTATAAATAAGCATTCTCATGCTTGGCTTTTAACATATTCCAACGACGCTCAACTTCCGTCTCGAACGATTTCAGGGAACCCTCATATTCTGGCTTCGTCATATGCTTCGTTTTCCCCATCGTCTTGAGCCAATCCGATAGAGGAATCTTCTTGCTCTTATCCTCCGGATTATACGTGATGGACGTAATCCCGTGCTCCACTTCATAGAGCGGGAAGAAGCAGGAATCTACAGCAGCTCCGACGATATTGGAGCCTTCCTGGTCATCCGACAGCCAGTTGAGCGGACATGCAATGAGAATTTTCCCATACACCAATCCCTCATTTTGGGCGTACCATTGTGCTTTCGCCGCTTTCTTCACAAGATCCTGCGGGTACGCTTCCGACCCCGTAAATACATACGGAATATGGGTAGCGGCCATAATTTGGGCTGTATCCTTGTGATGGAATACTTTACCGCCCTGATGTTTCCCAACGTTTGAAGTCGATGTACGATGACCCATTGGCGTCGAATAAGACAATTGAGCGCCCGTATTCATGTATCCCTCGTTATCGTACTCGAGAATAATCATTTTATGATTGCGCAAAGCCGCTCCGATTGCTGGCCCCATGCCGATATCCATTCCGCCATCACCAGTGATCATGACGAAGGTGAAATCGTCTTTCAAACCCAAATGGTCGAGCTCGCCACGGCGCTTACGCTCCCAGAACATCTCCACAACCCCTGAGAGGGTCGCTGCGCCGTTCTGGAACAGATTATGAATATACGTCGCCTTGTGAGCCGAATACGGATAACCCGTCGTTACAACCATCGCACAGCCTGTATGGAAGATCGAGACAATATCGCCTTCAATCCCTTTGAAAAACAGCTCCAAGCCGGAGAAAATGCCGCAGCCTGGACATGCGCCATGACCCGGAGCAATACGCTTCGGTTTCTTCGTCAATGCACGTAAAGGCGGGATACGTACATTCAGCTTGCCCGAGTTCTCATCCGGCGTTACCGTGATGAGTCCCGTCTTCAAATCCTCATACTTCATCGGCGTCAACACCCGCTTCGGCGCTTTCGAAGGATCGCCTGGCGTGTGGCCGTAGTAATCGAAGGGAACTTCCACCTTGCCGCTTTGTACAGCGTCAATGGCAAATTGGAACAAATTATGCCCGTCTTCGGCATAAAAGTCCTTGCCACCTAAGCCGTAGATTCGGCTTATGACAAGCGTATCTCTGTTCCCATGTGTGAACAGCGCCGCTTTAATTTCGTTGACCATATTGCCGCCATGGCCGCCATAGGAATCCGCGCGATCGCCAACGGTGATCGCCTTTACATTCTGCAAAGCTTCAGCGATCTGCTTTGCTGGGAATGGACGGATGATATTCGGCGCGATCGATCCGGCCTTAATGCCCTTCTCGCGGAGCTGGTCGACGACGTCCTTAATGATTTCGGAAGCCGAATTCATCAAGAACACGGCGACTTCCGCGTCCTCCATCCGATATAGCTCAAGAATCGGATAATCACGGCCTGTCAACTCAGCATATTCCTGCCGAATACGATCATAAACGCCTTCAGCGTTATACATGGCCATGGATTGCTGGTAGCAGTTATTAATATAATCCGGCTCATTCATATAAGGACCTACGGTAATCGGATTATTACGATCCAGCGTATCCGGGAAGCCCTGTGGCTTCTCTCCGACGAAAGCATGCACATCCTCACGATGCGCGAACGTTTGTACTCTACGCTTTTGGTGGGACGTGAAATATCCGTCCGAAGCAACCAAAACCGGCAATCGAACTTCCGGATCTTCAGCCAGCTTTAAAGCTATGATATTCATGTCATAGACCGCTTGCGGGTCCCGGCACATCACAATCGGCCATCCCGTATTTAAAGCATAGTACAAGTCAGAGTGATCCCCATGAATATTCAGCGGTCCGGATACGGAGCGGCATACCAAGTTCATCACCATGGGAAAGCGTGTCCCGGATTGTACCGGCATTTGCTCCAACATATACAAATAACCGTTGGCGCTTGTCGCGTTAAATACGCGGCCGCCAGCAGTTGAAGCGCCATAACATATGCCTGCCGAACCATGTTCACCGTCTGCTGGAATGAGCACGATATCATGTTGTCCGTTGGACTTCATAAGATCTAGAAATTGAGCAACCTCCGTAGATGGAGATATCGGAAAGTATCCCATAACATGATAATTAATTTGATGAGCTGCATATGCCGCCATTTCGTTACCTGATTCATATACAATGCGCTGTTCGACCTTGGCTTGCCCTAATTCTTTTTTGATATCAATGGACATGCGAGTAGTTCCACCCTTCTCCCATAAATACTCTCTAAGAGTTTACAGCTAGATTGAATCGATGCGGCATGCGATTTAAGTCCGCATAACCATCTTCTTCCCGCTCATTAGTGAGCGCTTCGGTCGGACAAGCCTGTACACATTTAAGGCAACCCTTACAATATTGATAGTCGATCCCTTGTAAGAACATTTGAGGCCGCCCCTTCTTGTCGGGGAGTTCATCCCAAACGAAACAGAAATCCGGACACACATTATCGCAGGAGGCACAGTGAATACATTTATCTTCATGGAAATGCGGCATCATCCCCGCACGTGAAATGCTTAAATCTTTCAGAATGCTGTTCCCAGGATTCGTAATGACACCACCAATGGACTGCGTTTCATAGCCAAGCACTGGCGTATCGAAACGAACGAAATCGGGCATCGTCTCCCCTTCTGGAAGCGCATACGTTTGGAACTTAACTTCATTGTAACCGCGGTCAAACGTTCGTAGGGCTGGTGCAACAGCAAGCGGATATTTCTTTTCTAACGATTTACGAATAACGCCTCTCATGACATCTGGATCAAGGAAATCACACAACTGGAATAGCGCGCCAAGCATCGCCATATTAACGCGATTCTTCTCCTCTAGCGAGATTCCAATTGCATCAATAACGGCAATGGTACCTCCCCGGAGCTTCATCTTTTCCTTCAACTCATCCGGCGTTTTTGTCGAATTTACAAGTACGGTACTATCTTCATAGATGCCACTGATAACGTTTACAGTTTTGGAAAGCGATTCGTGAAAAACACCCACAACATGCGGTCGTTCGACCGGTGAAGTATCCCGAATTCTCGTATCCATATCACAAAACCTTATATGTGCTTTCACTGCCGATCCTTTCTTCTCTGAACCATAGGAAGAAAAGCTAACCCCGTTCAAACCCACCCCAACGACTCCCGCTTCCGCCAGCATCTTACCCGCTAGATTCGCGCCGAGTCCACCGATGGATTCCAGTCTAATCTCAAAAAAACCGAGATCGTTCAATTTAGGTAAAGTTACCATGCCAGGTCTCCTTTCAAAAATGAACTGCATAAAGAATGAATAGTATGAATAGTAAATCTACTCTCATTGTAACAAGAAATCTCTGGTAATCAACCTTTTTTTGAAGGAGCCATTCATAGTAAATAATCAATGATGAGGCCGCACCCTCCCAAATAGTAACTTCTCGACCCTGTATTCTCTTCTTGAGCAGAATTGTCTTTCTCAGCATCCTCACAATCTTCACATACGTCCACATAATCATCATCAATCGGATTAAAGACAACACCGCAAACCTGTGAGCACGCCCGCATCCTCATCTCTCCTTGTTTGACAACCAACTTAGATTGTAAACGCTTGCATCATCGTGTTCCTTTATTATACCGCGGTTTATAGGAATTACACCATAAGTCTTTATCAAATCTTTAGCATTTGAAATGCCCCATTTCTCTTGATAAGGTCAGTTTTTGTGAGATAATGTAGAAATAATAAAGATACTGTCGGACAGCGGAAAGGATGGCATTCATTTGTTCCATTCAATCATTTCCAATGAACTACATGGTCTCTTCTACATCATGAGTGCTATATTAATCCATCTAGTTCTTACCCCCATTTTCATATACAAAGAATATCAGCGTAGATCTCTATTCGCACTTATTTTAATCGTACTCATCTTTTTGTACTGGAAATTTGAAGACATTGATCCCTTAATTTATTCCCTCCATTTGTTTCCGATCAGCTTGATTGCTGTGATTTTATTTGTCGGATTTATACCAGCTTTTATCACCTGGACCTTATTTAACATAGGCTGTATGGTCGTCCTGAATTACTACTGGCAACCCGCTCTAATAAGCAGTGCTGTTTTATTATTAGGTGGATTTCTCATCAGAAATACTACAACTCAACCTACACTCAAGATGAAATTAACTTATGCAACGGGTATGCTGCTCGTGTACGAAGTATTGTATGCGCTTATAGCGCTGAACATACGATCTCATATAACCTTGTATGCTGCATACACCGTGTTTTTTTCCTTTTTCTCTCTTTGGATGATTACATACTTACAATTTTTTGTGAAAAAGCATGAGATGCACAAACAGAGACTTGTCGCATTGGAAAAGGATCGAATGCTCGGCCAGTTTGCAGCCACCATTTCTCATGAAATACGTAATCCTCTCACATCAACAAGAGGCTTTCTTCAGTTGCTGGATCAGAATGAGTTATCCTTCAACGATCACAAACGTTATGTAGACCTTGCTTTGTCGGGCGTGGATCAGGCGACCGCCATCCTGGGTGATTACTTAAACTATGCCAAGCCATCTTCTAACTTACAGGAACAATTAGAACTCAAAGAAGAGATAGAAGCCATGCTGCGTTTCATCACACCATTTGCTGCAGATCACCAGGTTGCTATCCATATTAGTCATGAAAATGAAGAACCCCTTTACATACTGGGAGAATCCAAAAAGCTGCGCCAATGTTTGATGAATCTTGTTAAAAATGCGATTGAGTCCATGCCTAACGGCGGTAAAATTTCATTAAGCACCTGTAAGCTGCCTAATGCTGTACAAATTTCTATTTCTGACACTGGCGTTGGAATGAGTAAGCAGCAATTAAACTCACTCGGTATGCCATTCTACACAACCAAAGAACAAGGAACTGGACTTGGTCTCGTCGTGGTCATGAGTATTATCAAAATGATGAACGGAAAAATCTCCTTCTCCAGTAATTTAAACCAAGGCACGCAATGCTCC
The DNA here is from genome assembly GCF_030817295.1 of Paenibacillus sp. V4I9. Lineage (NCBI taxonomy): Bacteria > Bacillati > Bacillota > Bacilli > Caryophanales > Paenibacillaceae > Paenibacillus > Paenibacillus sp. V4I9. Next base: position 2,964,216 of record NZ_JAUSZE010000001.1, on the reverse strand, counting down.
ATTTTATTTCAGCAAAAGTGAACACCCAGCGCCCTCCATTAACAACCTTGATGATCTGTGCTATTCTGTTAAGACAAGCGATCATCATGATTGGTAAGGAGGGCTTTATTATGAATTCAGATTTCATTCCGATTAAATCACTTGAGGGCGACTTGAAAATGTCGCATAAGAAGAGGGATTTCGGTCTTACTGTCTCATCCAAAGAGTTGATCCTTCACAAACCTCACATTAATTATTATTTCAAGTTGGAACATATAATTAGCATTATTCCATACGATCATTCTGCTCTCAAAGCCGTCACCTTCGTAAACTTGCGATCAGCTAATCGAGAATTCACCCATGTAGCTCCGGTTTCTGATTACTTCCGCATTTATGTCCAAGCAGCTACCGTCCATAACCGCAGCGGGCTGTTCGAAATAGGACCAACCGATATCATCATTCCCATCCATCCGAGTATGCTCAAAGCCATATCTGAATATATGCAGCGCATCGGTATAACCATATTTTAGAGCTCCTCCACAACAAAAAAGCAAGGATGAGAAAATAATCTTTTCTCACCCTTGCTTTTTTTATTTCATAAGAGATCATCTTACAGCTTTTCTTTCTCGACAATAAAGGCTAGTAAGCGTTCACAGCTCTCTTCTACCATCTCGTACACCTCTTGAAAATTACCCGTGTAATAAGGGTCTGGAACATCTTTATTTACGCGATCAGGTGCAAAATCCAGCAATTTATGAATGGCAGCTCGTTTCTCACCTTCTACTACAGCAGGAGCAAACGATGCCAAATTCGTTACATTACTCTCATCCATCGCAATGATATATGTATATTGTACAAAGTCATCGGACCTAACTTGCCTTGCTTTTAGACCCTCATGATTAATCTGATACTGATCCAATATATCCCTAGTTCCTTGATGTGGGGGATGTCCAATGTGCCAATCACCGGTTCCGGCTGAATCAATAGCAATTACATTATCGAGACCCGCTTTTTTGACCTGATGACGAAAAACAGCTTCAGCCATGGGAGAACGGCATATATTTCCTAAGCAAACGAATAAGACCTGGATCATACTTCACCAAAGATGAGCTTTTTTTCACGCATAGTGAGCGACCTAGCCGGAATATCCAGCACAATTTTACCTTCAGAAAGTCCCCAAATGCGAGTAGCATATCTCTCCGCGAGCTCAACTTGGTGCAGAGTAGCAATGACGCTCATATTTCGATCTTTGCAAAGGGATTTCAAATCCTGCAAGATATATTCCGTTGATTTCGGATCAAGACCAGATACAGGTTCATCTGCGACAAGGACCTTTGGTCCAAGTATTAGAGCTTTAGCAATAGCAACACGCTGCTGCTCACCTCCGCTTAGCTGACCAACCTTCTTCTCACCCTTATCAAGCAACCCCACTTTTTCTAAATAATCCATGCTGTCCACATGCTCATCTCTTGAAGTCATGCCAGTCAAAATACGCAGAGGCGTTTGATAGACACGACCCATCATGACATTCTTGACAGCGCTTTTATTTCGATTCAAAGCAGGCTTTTCTTCAAGAAATGCGAAATCTCTACCTAATTTGAAGCGTTCGAATGGACCTGGCTTTGATATATCAATGGAGTTATAGATCAACTGACCGCTTGTCCATTTCTCTTGATGACTGATACAACGCAATAATGTGGTTTTCCCACTACCACTACCGCCAATAACAGCAATGAATTCGCCTTCATCAACTTGAAAGCTCACTTGTGAAAGTACCTGAATGTCCGGAGGATATACTTTACTTAAATTACGAACTGTAAGCATGACAATGTCTCCTTCGAGTAAGTCTTCTTCCGTCTTTCCGATAGAAAGACTCATTTCATAAGTTGCTCTTTTGGGAAAAAATCGCCACTCATTTCAAGCGGTAAGCCTGAGTTGAGGGCGATTTTCTAATTCCCAAAGGATGTTATCTTAATCGCAAGATGTCGGAGCTTCCGCCGTACCTGCTTCAACATTAATTTTATCTGATATCGTATCACGAATGACCGACATAACAAGCTGTAATAAATAGTTGATATCCTCTTGTGTTTGCTTGAATTCATTCACAATTGGAATCTCATCTAATTGATCCTGCAGCACTTCAATCTCATTTTCAATTTTTTCGATCATTTTAGCATTTTGGAAAGTCTCAAAAGCAACGACTTCCTTCTGTTTCTTTTTGATCGCACCAATTAGCACTTGGATGTCAGGATTCGTAGCGATTTGCTTCTCAGCCTTTTGATAAAACTGTACCTCATTCGAAGTCGTTAACAATTCAGCCAATTCCTTAGCTTTGGTTAAAATATCTTCGCGTACGATCATTTCCGTATTTGTAAACTCCTCTACTTTAAAAGCATGAGGCTCATTATCGTTATGATTATGATCACATTGGGACACTTCTAATCACGCTCCTATCTATTTCAACTTCAAATTAAATGGACATCTTCATGGGTTTGTGTACAATCTCACCCTTCAAAATCCATGTTTGTGCATGTGTCACTTCTACTTCAACCATTTGACCAATTAAAGACTTGTCGCCAGTAAAATGGATCAATTTATTCGTCCGCGTGCGACCAGCTAGTACTTCAGCGTTATTCTTACTTTCGCCTTCAACAAGTACTTCAACGGTCTGCCCTAACAATCTCTCGTTACTCGCTTTACTGTGTTTATTGACTAACTCATTTAAGCGATAAAGACGTTGTTTCTTTACTTCCATCGGTACATTGTCTTCCATATCGGCAGCAGGTGTACCTTCTCGCGGTGAATAAATAAATGTAAACGCGAAATCGAAGCCTACTTCCTCATAAAGTGACATCGTCTCATCGAATTGCACATCCGTTTCACCTGGAAAACCAACAATAATATCTGTTGTCAGAACGACATCGGGCATCGTTTCTTTAATTTTACTGGCCAGCTGTAAATAATGATCTCTGGAATATTTTCTACTCATTCTTTTCAGAACCTCGGTATTGCCCGATTGAACTGGAAGATGTATATGCTCTACAAGATTACCGCGTTTACCTAACACTTCAATCAAGCGATCATCAAAATCTCTTGGATGCGAAGTAGTAAAGCGAATACGCGGTACATCAATTTTACGAATATCGTCCATCAAGTCAGCGAAAGAAAACGTAATATCCTCAAAATCTTTACCATAGGCATTGACATTCTGTCCAAGCAGCGTAATTTCCTGAAACCCTTGACGAGCTAAGTCTCTAACCTCAGCAAGCACGTCTTGTGGTCGGCGACTTCTCTCTTTACCCCGCGTATAAGGAACTATACAGTATGTACAGAACTTATCGCAGCCGAACATGATGTTCACCCAAGCACGGATTCCTTCACGTTTTTTTGGTAAATTCTCAACGATATCGCCTTCTTTGGACCATACCTCAACGACCATTTCCTTGTTATAGAAAGCATCCTTCAATAAGGTCGGAAGTCGATGAATATTGTGCGTTCCGAATATCAAATCTACAAAAGCATGCTTTTGCATAATTCGATTCACGACCGCTTCTTCCTGCGACATACAACCACAAACACCCAGAACAAGGCCTGGTTTCTGTGCTTTAAGTGCCTTTAAATGGCCAAGTTCACCGAACACCTTGTCTTCTGCATTCTCCCGAATCGCACAAGTGTTGAGCAGAATAACATCTGCTTGGTTCTTGTCCTCTGTCGTTTGATAGCCCATTTGCTCTAGTAAACCCTTCATTACTTCTGTATCATGCTCATTCATCTGACATCCGTAAGTGCGAATCAAATAATATTTATCTTTGCCGAACTCCTGCATGTCCTCAGGAATGGTGAAGTCATAGTGTACGGCGATCTCTTCTTTTCCGCGCTTCTTTGCATCTGTCAGTGAAGGAGGCTGAAAATATTGGGAATAATCCTTGTCGGATTTCACTTGGTTAGCCACTTTCTTTCCTCCTGAGAGTTTTCGTAGAAAACTTACTTCGTAAGCGTTAACTGAGTTTTGCTGTAGTAAACTGACGCAACTTTTATTATAGCATCACATGCCTACATAGTACAAAGAAATTAGCATATGTATGAATATTTGCTTCCTAGAACTAATCTATCAGTTCAGCTAAATCGCCAGTTTTCACACCAGCAGCATTCCCCTCATCCGTGTCAATGTGCATGTCTAATGCATAATGATCAGATACACGCGCAATGACATTCTCGAAAATCAATGGTCGTTCTCCATTCACTTTGACACGCAGAAGCTGTTTATCTTGAATGCCCCATTTCTCAGCATCCGAAGTATGAAAGTGAATATGTCTAGCCGCGACAATTACGCCTTGCGCCAAATCCACCTCTCCCTTTGGACCAATAACTCGGAGGCCAGGAGTGTGCTCAATCTGTCCGGATTCACGTACCGGTGGATTTATCCCTAAAGAAAAAGCATCCGTTCGAGATACTTCGATTTGTGTATTTGGACGAGCAGGACCAAGAATACGTACTTTCTCGATCTTACCTTTGGGTCCAACAATCGTTACCGTTTCTTGAGCCGCAAATTGTCCTGGTTGTGAGAGATCCTTAAACGTCGTCAATTCATATCCCTGACCAAATAAAATATCGATATGAGCTGGAGATAGATGTATATGTCTAGCTGAAACCCCTACTGGGACTGTTTTCATAGTATCCATCCTTTTACTTTTGTGATAGTAGACAGTATTGCCGCTCAGCAAAAAAGGCATACGGAAAATCTCCATATGCCCTCAAGGTGTAACTATTATTTGAATTCAGTAAGCATTTTGCTGAAATCAGCTTCTGAAAGCTTAAGGTCTTGTTTCGAAAGTCCTTCTTTAGCAAAGCTTGGAATGGAATCTTCATAGCTCTTTTTCTCTTTGTTTTGATAGATAATACCTGTCAACATGGAGTTTGTTTCCATGATTTTGGTCATTGCCATCACACGGTTCGTATAATCATAATCAGGAATTTCATCCAGATCTACGATATTCTCTTTGAACCAGTCATACGTGTTTACTTTATTGAAAGTTACGCATGGGCTAAACACGTTAATCAAAGAGAAACCTTTGTGATTCAAACCAGCTTCGATAACAGCCGTTAACTGTTTCAAGTTACTGGAGAACGATTGTGCTACGAAGGAAGCACCGGCAGCCATCGCAACTTCTAATGGTGAGATCGCAGACTCAATTGTACCTGATGGAACGCTTTTCGTTTTGAAACCTTCCGCACTACGTGGGGATGCTTGACCTTTCGTCAAACCGTAGATTTGGTTATCCATAACGATGTATGTTACATCAATGTTACGACGAATCGCATGTACAGTATGTCCCATACCGATTGCGAAGCCGTCGCCGTCACCGCCTGAAGCGATAACAGTCAAATCGCGGTTAGCCATTTTCACACCTTGTGCGATTGGCAAAGATCTACCGTGAATACCGTGGAAACCATAAGCATTGATGTAACCAGAGATACGACCGGAACAGCCGATACCAGATACGATTGCTAAGCCTTCAGGCTCTAAACCAACATTAGCTGCCGCACGCTGAATTGCCGCTTGTACGGAGAAGTCTCCGCAACCTGGACACCAGTTAGGCTTTACATTGTTACGAAAGTCTTTTAATGTTGCCATGCTAAAGTCAACTCCTTACATTTTTGTTCAATTTCTGCTGGCAAGAACGGGTTACCGTTGTATTTAAGAACGTTTTTAATTTTATCTGCATGACCAACATGCAGTTTAATTTGATCTGCTAATTGTCCAGTTGCGTTGTTTTCAACAACTATAACTGTTTTCGCTTTTTCAACAAGAGGTCTAAGCTGCTCTGCAGGAAACGGATGAATCAAACGCACTGTAGCGTGATTTGTCTTGATTCCTTCCAGTTCAACGCGGCTTCTTGCTTCATCGATCGTTCCACCAGTGGAACCCATTCCGATAATCAGAAGATCTGGATTCTCATGAGGTGCGTCGAATTTAATGGCATCTGTTACTTGAATGTGTTTCAGCTTCTCAAGACGCTTATCCATCATACGTTGACGGTTTTCAGTGCTTTCCGAAGGACGACCTGTTTGGTCATGCTCAACACCTGTAACATGGTGAATACCATGCTTCACGCCAGGAATCACACGTGGTGAAACACCGTTCTCAGTGAACTCATAACGTTTGAACAATTGATTCGCTTCTTGTTCAGGAGCTTCTGATACAAGCGCTCCGCGGTCAATTACAATGCGGTTGTAATCTAGCATCTCAGCGGATTGTTTACCCAGAGAGAGTTGCAGATCCGTCATCAAAATCACCGGAACTTGATATTTCTCAGCAAGGTTGAAAGCTTCAATTGTATCATAGAAGCATTCTTCAATCGTGCTTGGGGAAAGAACGATTTTTGGGATTTCACCGTGTGTACCGTATACCATGGCATTCAAATCGGATTGTTCTTGTTTTGTCGGAAGACCCGTACTTGGACCACCACGTTGTGTATCTACGATAACAACAGGCGTTTCTGTCATACCGGCTAAGCCAATTGCTTCCATCATCAAAGACAGACCAGGACCTGCAGAAGCTGTAAGTGCACGAGCACCTGCGTAGTTAGCGCCGATAGCCATTGTACATGCTGCAATTTCATCTTCGGTTTGGATAACAGTTCCACCCAATTTAGGAAGTGCTTTTTGCAAGTATTCCATAACTTCAGATGCTGGTGTGATTGGGTAAGCTGGCATAAAGCGGCAACCTGCTGCTACAGCTCCAAGAGCGATTGCATCGTTACCGATCATGAACAATTTTTGATTGCCGTCAGCTGGTTCCAATTGGAAGTCAGCAATAGGTCCACCGGCTAATTCTAGTACGGATTCTGCACCTTTACGAACAGCTTCAATATTTTTTTCTACAACAGCTGCGCCTTTACGGCCAAATTCTTCTTCAACAGCTTTATTAAACACGTCAAGCGGCAAACCGAGCAATGCCCAAGAAGCGCCTGATGCGGCCATGTTCTTAAATAAGGAAGTTCCTAGTTCTTCTGCAATCGCAGTAATTGGAACTGGAAACAAACGCGCTTTAATTCCTTCAGGTAAAACGGGGTTAAACTTAGCATCTGCAACGATAACACCGTTATCACGAAGTTCGTGTGCATTAAAATCGATACTTTCTTGGTCAAAAGCGACCAGAATGTCCAAATCGTCTGAAATTGCGCGAATCGGTTTAGTGCTGATGCGGATCTTGTTATTTGTATGCCCCCCCTTAATCCGTGAAGAGAAATGACGGTACCCATACAAATAGTAACCGAGACGGTTCAATGCAGTAGAGAAAATGCGGTCTGTACTTTCGACCCCTTCACCCTGCTGACCTCCGATTTTCCAAGATAACTGACTAATCACCGTACGTCCACTCCTTTTGATTGTAGCTGCATGAAGACCTAAAAAGCTAAATTAGTAGAAATTTATGATGATGCTATAAAAATTTTCTTTCACTTGTCATCCAAATTCTATGCCTTTACAGAGCAAATTGCAAGGGGTTAAACGATTCTAAAACATAGAGTTTTTAGATCGAATCCATATCAATATTAGAATGATTCCCAACTTTCATTTTGGAAGATTGGTGAGCATGAAATTCCGCCAATTTCCATACAGGAATGCCTCCACTTGTGTTTCCTTATAGTTTTTACATAAGGCTTCTATTATATTTCCATATTGACCGACATGTCTCAAACCTTTCATCCATTGCTCAATCCCATCAAAATCCGATCCAAAGCCAATATGCCCTTCCCCACCCAATGAACAAACATGATCAATATGCTTCAGCAGTGCCGTAATGGGAACAGCTAAATTAGTGCTATCTACAAAGTAAGGAACAAACGTAATTCCGATCAATCCTTGACACTGAATGATAGCTTTGATTTGATCATCTGATAAATTTCTTGGATGAGGACAAACTTTTTGAGCGTTCGAATGAGATGCTATGAATGGTTTAGCATATACCTCAACCAATTCCCAGAACGCCGCTACGGATAAATGTGATACATCTGCTATTATACCCATAGTTTCTAATTCTTTTAACATCAGCTTGCCTTTTCTTGTAAAACCACTTTTACGCGGCTCCATAACACCATCTGCAGCCCAATTTGCATAGTTCCAAGTCAAACCAATACTTCTAACACCTAGGTGGTGAAGAATCCTTAGATGCGTCATGTTACCAGCTAAAGCATCTAAACCTTCAAGAGTGAGAATAGCTCCAATCTGTTCCCCTGCTTCAACAGCTCGCCAGTCTTCTACATTCTGAATAAATTTCATTCCTGGGTGACGAATAATTTTTCGATGAAATAAATCAACCATTTGCAAAATATGATCAAAAGTAGGCTGCTGAATGGAGTCCGATAAGTAGATGGCAAAACACTGAACTTTTACTCCCGCTTGCTTAAGCCTTGGATAACTAACATCCAACTCCTGTTCTTCTTTATCAAAATCCAGCTTGGGGTTCATATACAATTTCGTAAGCGCATCGCAGTGACCATCCATTATTCTCATCCTAGCAGCCTCCTATACCTCATTTTCCAGACAACACAAAAACCCCTAAGCAGAGGTTTGATAGGAATTGTGAAAAACCTGTCTACTAGGTAAACAGGCTAGGTATTTGGTATGGTACAGTTTATTACCTTGGCTCTACAATAAGTTTAATGGCCGTCCGATCTTCCCCGTCAATCACGATGTCTGTGAAGGCTGGTACACAAATTAAGTCAACTCCACTGGGCGCGACAAATCCTCTTGCGATAGCTACTGCTTTGATGGCTTGGTTTAAGGCGCCTGCACCTATTGCTTGGAGCTCAGCAGCCCCACGCTCGCGCAAAACACCTGCCAATGCACCTGCTACGGAGTTTGGATTGGACTTTGCTGAAACTTTTAATACATCCATGAATAGTACCTCCTCGGGAATGATGGATAGATTCCATTACCCATCATATTCTCAAGGTTTAACAAACATGCTATCGTATCCAATTAAAATGTTCACAATATTGGGAATTATCTACTAATCCATGAAAACTTGATCTTCATCATAGCGGATAAGGTTAATTCCTTTCGCCAAACCTGTCTGATCGTTCAATTCAATCACGACAGCGTGGAAATGCCATTTGCCTTCATCCGTTACAAATCGAACTGGAAGCTGGGTTTTGAACTTTTGCAGTACAGCATTACGTTCAACGCCAAGAATACCATCACGTGGCCCTACCATCCCTACATCGGTTACATAAGCTGTTCCTTGCGGCAATACACGGTTATCATTCGTTTGTACATGTGTATGTGTGCCGACAACTGCTGACACTTTTCCATCCAAATGCCAACCCATCGCAATTTTCTCAGAGGTTGCTTCCGCATGGAAATCAACAAATACAAACTTATGTTTTTTCTTATCCGCTTCAAGAATTTCGTCCACTTTACGAAATGGGCAATCAATCGGCGGTAAGAATGTGCGTCCCTGCAAATTAATGATCAGCAATTCCTGATCTTTGACCTTAATGACCGTATGTCCTCTACCCGGTGTTCCAGGAGGAAAGTTAGCAGGTCGAACCATCTTCTCGTCACGATCAATGAAATCAAAAATCTCTTTCTGGTCCCACGTATGATTGCCCATCGTCAGAGCTTGAATGCCCATCTCATAGATTTCCTTAGCAATAGCCGCTGTAATACCTTTCCCTGCTGCAGCATTCTCACCATTAGCAATGAACACTGCGTGAGGATGAGCTTGTTTTAATCTAGGCATAATATTCTTTAACGCTTTTCTTCCGACAGATCCTACAATATCTCCAATAAATACAATTTTCATAACAAATAATAGCTCCTTTATAAACACTAGATGCAAAGGCCAGCAATTGATGAATTCAATGACCAGCCTGAAAATAAGGAAAAGTGGCTATATTAGCCACTTTTCGCATTGGTATCTTATTTAGCGTATTCAACAGCCCTTGTTTCACGAATGACCGTAACCTTAATATGTCCTGGATAATCGAGTTCACTCTCGATTTTCTTCGTAATATCGCGGGCTAGACGGAACGCTTCGGTATCATCCACTTTCTCCGGCTGAACCATTACGCGTACTTCGCGACCTGCTTGAATGGCGTATGATTTCTCAACACCTTCGAAGGATTCCGAAATTTCTTCAAGCTTCTCCAGACGTTTAATATACGTTTCGAGCGTCTCTCTGCGTGCTCCAGGTCTTGCTGCGGATAAAGCATCTGCAGCTCCTACTAACATCGCAATAACAGAGGTTGCTTCCACGTCACCGTGATGCGAAGCAATACTATTAATAACGACTGGATGCTCCTTGTACTTCTTACCAATCTCAACACCGATTTCCACATGAGATCCTTCAACCTCGTGGTCTAGCGCCTTACCGATGTCATGAAGCAGCCCGGCACGTTTCGCCAAAGTTACGTCTACCCCGAGCTCCCCGGCCATCAGACCAGCCAGATAAGCTACTTCCATGGAATGTTTCAACACGTTTTGACCGTAACTTGTTCTGAATTTCAAGCGACCCAAAATTTTGATCAAGTCAGGATGCAATCCGTGTACACCAACCTCAAACGTGGCTTGCTCCCCATATTCGCGGATACGTTCGTCCACTTCTTTACGGGATTTCTCCACCATCTCTTCAATGCGTGCTGGATGAATACGTCCATCAGCAACAAGCTTTTCTAAAGATGTACGAGCAATTTCGCGTCGGATTGGATCAAATCCTGATAAAATAACTGCTTCTGGCGTATCATCAATAATAAGGTCGATACCCGTCAATGTTTCCAGTGCGCGAATATTACGTCCTTCACGTCCGATGATTCGGCCTTTCATTTCTTCATTTGGCAGTGATACAACTGAAACGGTTGTTTCAGCAACGTGATCTGCAGCACAACGTTGAATGGCGAGCGTGATGATTTCACGGGCTTTCTTATCGCCTTCTTCTTTGGCTTGCTGTTCGATTTCTTTAATAAGCTGTGCGGTTTCGTGACGAACTTCCTGTTCTACATTTGTAAGAATGATACTCTTAGCTTCATCCATTGTAAGACCAGAAATTCGCTCTAACTCCGAAACTTGACTTTTATAAAGCTGATCAATTTGTGATTGTGTATCCTCGATCCGCTTCTCTTTGTTGGCAACTTGCTCTTCTTTACGCTCGAGAGATTCTAATTTTTTATCCAGCGATTCCTCTTTTTGCAACAATCGTCTTTCTTGTCGTTGAATTTCATTTCGACGTTCACGAATGTCTTTTTCAGCTTCGGACCTTAGTTTATGCACTTCGTCCTTTGCTTCCAGAACCGTTTCTTTTTTCAGTGCTTCTGCTTCCTTCTTGGCAGATTCTCTAATCTGTTCAGCGGCTGTTTCAGCACTGGAAATTTTCGCTTCTGCAAGAGATTTACGGATAAAATAACCAATCCCTAAGCATGCAGCTCCAACAATGAGAATGATCGCGATCCAGATGAATGACATCATCTTGTTCACCTCCTCGTTGGTTTCTCCAAGGTGTTAGCCTGGGATTCCCTTCGGTTTTTTAATCCGATTTTTAATTGTTTGACTAGTCATACATACCCTACTTATTAAGAGTATGGCTTTTAAATGAATGCGCACCGTGCGTTAGAGGCACTATAGTGCTAATAATCCATAATCAACAGTGTAAAAATTGGCGGTTTCTACATCTGTCCCCTCAAAATCAATGAATTGAGTATGATTTTGAATACATTATGAAAATATACACTGTTATTTTATCTTTTGTCGAAGAAGCTTGTCAAGCGAATGTCCCTGAGATGACGGAATAAGTATTTCCAGTACCTGCACAATACTTAATGACATTAACTAATTGAAGTAATAGTTAATGTCATTAACAATCAAATGGGTCATCTGAGATTTCAAATTCCTCTTCACTTGATTCACTGCTTAATACCCCCAAAACCTTGTTAACAATAGAGCCTGTATAACCTCTCCGCATTAGAAAAGCTCCCGTCTTTCTTTTACGATCCATCGTCTTGCCTGAGGTTTGCTTCCATTTCGTTTGGCCCAACTTCATTGCCGCCGTATACTCATCTTCGGGATTGATAGTCTCCATAGCATTTTTGACCAATTCTTTATCAATGCCTCTTTGTTGGAGCTCCTGTCGAATGAGATTACGACCTTTCCGCTGTGAAATAATGCGATTATCTGTCCACATTTTCGCAAATTCCTCATCATTGATATAATTTTGCTGGACTAGCTTCTCACATGCCCATGCAATAATAGGCACTTCGAATCCTTTCTCTTTCAGCTTACGTTTTATTTCACTTAATGAATGAGGTCGTCTGCCTATCATGCTTATTGCCTTTATATAAGCCATATTCTGTTCCTCATCAAGCGTTATACTTTCGATTTCTTGTAGATGTATGGTTTCCCCTTTATTTAACCGATGCTTGATTAGAATGTCTTCATGAACAGAGAATGCATATTCTTCATTTAGAAATATATTGTATCTATGCTTACCGCGCTTCTGTTTCTCAACCTTGGTAATAATCAATACTTGTTGCTCTTCACTATTCAAAACTAAACCACTCCTTCAATGAACAAAAGCACCTTAACACAAGGTTTAAGGTGCTTTCATGTATGATCATTTAAACTTATTCGAAATCCGGTTCTAATTCATCATCTTCCTCGTCAACATTAAGAGGAACTGCTTTGATTAAATTACTGTTCTCTCGAATCCGTAATTCAATCGTTTCCGAAATACTTTTGTTATCTTTCAAAAATTGCTTCGAATTCTCACGGCCTTGACCAAGACGCTCACCTTCATACGAATACCAAGCTCCGCTTTTATTAACGATATCCATCTCTGTTCCGATATCAATAATACTGCCTTCGCGTGAAATTCCTTCACCGTACATAATATCAACTTCCGCTTGCTTGAACGGCGGTGCTACTTTATTCTTAACGACTTTAATTCTTGTGCGGTTACCAACCATATCATTACCCTGTTTGATTGTTTCCACACGGCGAACATCTAGTCGAACGGATGAGTAGAACTTCAGTGCACGGCCACCAGGAGTTGTCTCTGGGTTACCAAACATAACGCCGACTTTTTCACGTAATTGGTTAATGAAAATCGCGATAACTTTGGACTTGTTGATCGCACCAGACAGCTTACGAAGTGCTTGGGACATCAAGCGAGCCTGCAGACCCACGTGAGAATCACCCATATCGCCTTCAATCTCTGCTTTAGGCACTAATGCCGCTACAGAGTCAATAACAATAATATCTACAGCACCACTTCGAACTAGTGCTTCAGCGATCTCAAGTGCTTGTTCACCGGTATCTGGCTGAGAGAGTAGAAGCTCATCTATATTAATACCAAGCTTGCTTGCATAAGAAGGATCCAATGCGTGCTCCGCATCGATAAAAGCTGCTTGTCCACCATTCTTCTGTACTTCTGCGATAGCATGTAGAGCTACCGTTGTTTTACCGGAAGACTCGGGTCCGTATACTTCTATAATTCTTCCGCGTGGAAACCCACCAATACCAAGAGCGATATCAAGTGCAAGAGATCCGGATGAAATCGTTTCAACTTGCATATGTGTAGATTCTCCAAGTTTCATAATGGAGCCTTTTCCGAACTGTTTCTCAATTTGACGTAAAGCATTATCAAGTGCTGCGCGACGATCTGACAAAACACTCACTTCCTTCTTCTATCATTATAGGTATATGATAACTTGTTTTCAGGTGTTTGCCAAGCATTTTTTCGAACATACATTCGACTTTTTAGCGAACAAACAAAAAACCGCAACAAAGTTATCGCTTTGCTACGGTTCTTCCGTTAACACTTAGTCTCATTATATGCCAACTCTAGCTATCTTTCAACTGTTTCCATAAATGATAGAGTGCGCTTTTGGCTGCTCTATGCTTGATGGACTCCCGATTACCAGATAGCTGCAGAGTAATAACCCTTGTTGCTACGTCTTTTTGAGCAAAACCTATATAAACAAGTCCAACTGGCTTGCCTTCAGACGGACTTGGACCGGCTACACCCGTGACTGATAGACCAAAGTCACTTCCGGTCACAGTAATCAATTGCTCCGCTAAAAGGGCCGCTGTCTCGCTGCTAACAGCACCAGGTGCACCCTCCCCTTCCAAAACTTCTATTGGAACACCGAGGAGCTTATGCTTTAAGGCATTAGAATAACAAATAACTCCTCCAAGAAATGATTGGGAACTCCCTGGCACCGCAGTAATCAAATCACTGAGCAAGCCGCCCGTGCAGCTTTCAGCTACAGCAAGTGTCTGATTCTTCTCGCCAAGCAATTGCAGCACAATCGTTTCGATGGGAACATCTTGGTCGGCATAGAGATGCTCTCCTAATCGCGTTCTAATCTCTAGTTCGGTCGCTTGAAGATTCCGTTCACCTTCTGAAGCTGTCTGTGCACGTGTTGTTAAGCGAATCGTCACTTCGCTTTCTTTGGCATATGGAGCGATCGTCGGGTCCTTTTGAGCTTGGATTAGATCAATTATTTGATGTTCCAAGTTAGATTCACCGATGCCGGCAAATTTAAGCATTTTGGAATAAAGCGGAATCTCACCCGTCATCCTTGCACGCAGCCAAGGAGCCGCATACTTGGTGAACATCGGCTTCATTTCTTTGGGCGGACCTGGCAGAAGAATGAAATGTGTCCCTTCGTATGTAAATGCAACACCAACAGCAAGCCCAGTTTCGTTATGTAAAGGATCACTTCCCTCAATCATCATCGCTTGTCGTCTGTTACTTTCCACCATATGAATTCCGCGCGACTGGAACATATCCGTAATTGTTTTCATAGAGGGCTCATGCATAATCAATTCACGGCCTACAAACGCAGCAAGCACATCTTTCGTCAAATCATCCTGCGTAGGTCCAAGACCTCCTGTACAAATAACGACATCAGCCCTTGAAGCGGCTAATTTGAAGCTTTCTAACAATCTCTGTTCATTATCACCAACGACCGTTTGGAAATACATGTCAACGCCAAGAGCAGCACATTCTCTGGAGAGAAATTGAGCATTTGTATTTACAATTTGGCCGAGTAAAAGTTCCGTTCCAACAGCGATAATTTCTGCTTTCATTCCGAATTACCTCCTTAAAATGAGAAAACCTCTACCGAGGTCATTCAAAAATGAGCGACCTCCTATAGGGATCTTTGGTCTCCAACCAAAGATCCCTGATGCGGAGAGACTTTGGTCTACGACCAAAGATCCCTATATTAGGTTTTACCGCCAATTCTTATGTGGTAGAAAAAACACAATAGGTTGTCCTATTGTGCCTTTTCTGAAAAATCTATGACATGCTTATTCTTTACAAAGTACTCTACACCAGAATACACGGTAATAATTGCTGCTGCCCAACTAGCTATAACATCAAAAGGGAAGTGCATAAACGTAAAAGGAAAATTATTAATAAGTAGTGCAATGATGGCTGTAATCTGAGCTGCCGTCTTCGCTTTTCCCCATTTGCTAGCCGCCATCACGGTGCCTTCCAATAGAGCAATTTGGCGAAGTCCTGTAACAGCCCATTCCCTACTGATAATGACGATGACAATCCAAGCATCTACTTTATCCATTTCCACTAATGACACGAGCACAGCCGTAACAAGCAGCTTATCCGCTAAAGGATCAAGCAGCTTGCCCAAATTAGTTACAAGATTACGTTTTCTGGCAATGTAACCATCTAAACTGTCTGTACTCGCTGCAATAATGAAAATTAAAGCAGCAATAATTTTGATTATACGTTATGCTAAATTCCTCTATCCGTATATGAGGGAATTTCACCTTAATCAACAGAAAAAACATGATGATAGGTACTAATAAAATCCTCGCCACGGTGATGCGGTTGGCCAGGTTCATGCAATTACCTCCCCGGATAAGTCAAACTCATAAGAGTGGGTAATACGAACTTTAGCTAGTTCACCAATGTTAAGCTTCGCATTCGATACGAATACTTCTCCATCAATCTCAGGAGCATCAAATTGGGAACGTCCAATATATACATCACTTCTGCCATCGTATCTTTCGATAAGTACGTCAATTTCCTGCCCGATGCGGCGTCCGCCACGCAGATTCGAGATTTCACGTTGAATTTCCATAATCGCGTTCGCGCGGTACTCTTTTACATCATCAGGAACTTGGTCCGACAAACGTGCTGCTGGCGTATCATCTTCCTTGGAATAGGCAAAAACACCGAGACGGTCAAACTGGATGTCGCGAACAAATTGTTTCAAGTTTTCAAAATCTTGTTCGGTTTCGCCTGGGAAACCTACAATGAGTGATGTGCGTAGGGCTACATCCGGAATCGCTTCACGAATTTTACGAACCAGTTCACGCGTATCCTTCTGGCGGCCAGGTCTACGCATCCGTTTGAGGATAGAATCTTCGCTGTGCTGAAGTGGCATATCGATATACTTACATACCTTCGGATTAGATGCCATGACAGCAATCAATTCATCGCTAAAGAATCCAGGATAAGCATAGTGAAGTCGCACCCACTCGATACCTTCCACTTCACTAACTTTATTTAGTAAAGTAGGTAGCATGAAACCATCGTATAGATCCGTTCCATAATTCGTGGAATCCTGCGCGATTAAACTAATCTCTTTAACGCCTTGTGCAGCAAGATTAGCTACTTCAGCAACAATGGACTCCATACTTCTGCTTTTGAAATTGCCTCGCATAATTGGAATACTACAGAATGTACATGCATTATCGCAGCCTTCTGCAATTTTCACATAGGCTGTATATCGAGGAGTAGTCATAAGCCTTGGCAGGTCCGCATCATAATTAAACACCGGATTCCCAACAAGAACCGGTTTCTTTCCGCGAAGTGCTTCATCTACGATATGGTTGATTTTATCGAAATCTCCGGTACCCACGATGCCATCAATCTCAGGCATTTCTTCCATCAACTGCTTTTTGTAGCGTTGAGTCAAACACCCTGATACGATAAGCGCTTTGAGATTCGCTGTTTGCTTTAGTTCTGCCATATCCAAAATTGTATTAACGGATTCTTCTTTTGCTGCATCAATGAACCCGCAAGTGTTCACGATAATGACAGTGGCATCTTCCTTGTTCTCAACAAGCTGAAAACCACGGCCATGAATTAATCCTGACATAATCTCGGAATCGACCAAATTCTTTTCGCAACCGAGAGTAACTACTTTAACCTTTTCTGTCATGAAAGAAACAACCTCCAATAGTCCTAAAAAACACTCCCTACCAGTATAATACAAGCCCTATAGGGTGTCAAAATGTAAAAACCCCCTACATGTAGGGGGTGACTTTCCAAAGAACATCGTATGTATGCTTATTTCAAGTTTACAAATTGTAAATCAAGAGGAATTTCCGCCTTACGCAGCAACGCAATAACGGCTTGTAAGTCATCACGACTCTTCCCGGTTACCCGGATTTGATCCCCTTGGATTTGCGTCTTAACTTTAAGCTTAGAGTCACGAATTAGAATGTTAATTTTTTTCGAGTTCTCCTGATCGACACCTTGTTTCATGCTAATTTTCTGCCTTACGGTAGAACCAGCCGCTGGTTCTACTTTACTGTACTCGAGATTCTTAATCGAGATACCGCGCTTCGTCATTTTGGCATGCATAATATCAAGGACATTCTGAAGCTTAAACTCATCATCGGAAGTGACAACAAGCTGGTCCTTATCCAATTTAATGCTGCTTTTACTACCTTTAAAGTCAAAGCGGGTAAGGATCTCTTTTTCCGCCTGCTGTATGGCGTTGTTTAGTTCCTGCATATCCACCTTGGATACGATATCAAATGAACATTCTGAACTCATCTTAGACAAAACATCCTTTCCATCAAATTACAATAGCATTATAGCAAGAAGCCGTAAAAAAAGAAACATCCCAAGCCCTCTCGGCCTAGGATATCTCTTGGTATTATTCATTACCCGGGAAAGCGCAGGAAACGTCAAAATGCTAGTTTTTCTGCAAATTGAGCTGTACTCTCTTGGGGTTTGGTGTATCCCCGACAGGAACGATCGTACCATTCACATTAAGCTCCAAAGCACTAGCTGCACCTACATTTAAATACGCAGAACCAGTTAAATCAAAAGAGTCCGTGTCACCGGCTTTGTAAAGTTTCTGTCTAAGCATTTCTTTACCGCCTGCCTCTGTAAGAGAGTCCACACGAATCCAACACGAGCCTGTTATTTTCATCTGAATATTCAGATTGGAAGTACCGGTTATCGTATAATTATCTACACCTTTCTCGCTACTGCTAAACTTAACTTGAACAGATGGCGTTGGTGTCGGTACCGGCGTTGGAGTAGGAGTTGAAAGAGGCGCCACTTTACCGTCACCGGACGCATTCATTGTCGTACTTGGAGCAGTGCCAGTCGCTGGATTCGTAGAATCCGTGATTCTCGGAGATTGCGTTTGAGAAGGATTTTCATCCGCTGGCGTTCCCTTATAATTCTTATATGTATAGTAGTATACGATACCGAATATAAGGAGAATGAAACAGACAAACATCGTACCTGAAGCCCAGCGGCTCAATTTCTCGGTATTACGCACACTAGTTCTATTATTACGAATCGTTTCTACAACTGGTTTCTCTACAGCTGGGGAGGGATTCGTCGTTTGGTACATGCCCAGAACTTCAGCAGGATCAAGTCCCACCGCTTCTGCGTAGCTCTTAATAAAGGCACGTACATAGAAGCTGCCAGGCAAAACCTTGTAGTTTCCTTCTTCAATCGCTTCCAAGTAGCGTTTACGAATTTTCGTAACTTCTTGAAGATCATCAAGCGAGATCTTTTTTTCCTGTCGTGTTTTGCGTAAAATGTGTCCTAGATCAGACATATGGTCACCTCCCCGCGGGATCTTCTTTATTTAATGACGATACAGACATCAAAAAGGTTCGGACGTATACGTAAATGAATCATAATTGATTTCTTCATCTGGGCTATTTCGCAACTCAATAATATAATCGAAGTGATTATAAGTGTATTCCGACTCCCGAATAAATATATCCGGATGCTCGATAACCTTGGTAGAAGGCATACCCATAATGTCCTGTAAAAGGCTGTAATGCTTCTCATTTGAACGTATAGTGGAAACGATACCATCAATAATATATACATTATTTGGAGTCATTTCATCTTCCGACAGTTGACTGCGTACGGTTTGTCTGAGTAACGTAGAGGAAACGAAAGTCCAACGTTTGTTTGCGCATACACTTCCTGCAATAATCGACTCCGTTTTACCAACTCGCGGCATTCCCCGAAGGCCTACAACTTGGTTCCCTTCTCGCTTGAAAATCTCACCAAGGAAGTCAACTAATAGCCCCAATTCATCACGAGTAAAACGGAATGTTTTGCGATCATCCGAATCACGCTCAATATACCGACCATGACGGACAGCCAAAATATCAACAAGCTTTGGGGGTCTAAGAGCAGTAATAGTAATATTATCTACTTTTCTTAACATTTTACCCATTAAGTCAATTTTTTCTTCATCATTGGTTTGTAGAAGCATACCGCGTGTACGATCTTCTACCCCATTAATAGTCACAATATTAATATCCAGCATCCCCATCAAGGAAGCAATATCCCCTAATAAGCCGGGACGATTTTTGTGAATTTTGTACTCCATATACCATTCTTTAACGTCCAATCTTTCCACCTCATCGCAATATCTGTAACGAACAAGTCGATACCTATTGAAGTAATTTCTACAATTTCCGTCAATGTCCTTCTTTTATCGCGCAAAAATCCACAAATTTATTTCATTTTTAGTTCTTTAAGCTCTTGTTCGTTGTAAATCGTACCACCCTTTTTCCATGAACTGGTTTTCATCATAGCGAGACGATTTTCCAATATTTGGGCCCAGTTAAGTTCAGCCGATACAGCTCCTGAGATATCCACAACCGATACTCCAATAGACTTAGCTTTCTGTACTTGTGCCTCATCAACTGGTGTATAGAAAATAATCGTGTTGGAGTGATGCTGTCTTGTTTGGAATGATAGCTGCTGAAACCACTGTTCATTATTATCGAGCAAAACAATATGATCCGCTTCCTCCGAAGGTGCCCAAGCAGAAGGAATGGGACGATCACTTCGAGTCACCCACTCCACGACAACGTTTTGTGCTAACAGGTCTTGGATCCATTTATTTTTCAAGGTCTCAATCTGAAGTGAATCAATTAGTAAGAACGAAGCTTGCTCATTTACCTGACTAGTGATTCCTTTGGCATCAAGCTGACTTTGTAATAAGGTCCATTTACCCATCGAAAGTCCTTGCCCAATCACCCCATTAGCAGAAGGAAACAGTTCATTACCAATGACATATATGTAATCATATTTACTTGCTTTCAACTTTGCTATTACGCTTTCATCCAGTTGATTCAAATCCTTGATCCAATCAAAGGTTATAAAATTCGTATCTCTCCACTGCTGAAGCGCATTTCCTACCGACTGCTTAGAAGACGCAGATATACTAGCTCCTGTCAGCATTAGCACAGATAATTTATTATCCAACAATTCCTGCTTAATGGCTGGAATTCCACGATTTCCACACCCTGCTAAGATAAAAGATAAGAGCAATAAAGTAAGCATAAAACGTTTGATTGCCATGAAGTTACAATTCCTTTCTTCCTTATAAAGCGTGCAAAAGCCTCCGAAAGAGGAGGCTTTCACATAGTACCCTATTGAATTGTAAAACGGTTATTAACCTTTGTCTACTAATTTTACCATGAGGCGGGCAATTGTAAGCTTTTCTTGCTCATCCCCTGCATCCCACAGCTCTTTGAGCACTCGCTCTTGTTCATTTTCGGGATCCACTTTATTTGACAGAAATTCACCGATTTGAAAAGCGAGCTTAGAAATGGTTTCCTCACTCATCCCCGCATGTCCAGCCTGACTCACACGTTCAGCCAAAAACTCTTTCCACTTATCAAATACTTTAAGTACAGTAGCCATTGTAAGAAGCCTCCTTTGAGTTATGAGAAATGGTCATTACATACGTAATATTCGCTTCCCTGCTTAAAATTATGCGCGAGGCTTCCTACACTGTACTCAGGTTAACCAACCACCATTTGGACTTATGATTTGACCCGTAATATAACCGGATTCAGGCAGTGCTAGAAAGTATACAAGCGAAGCAACTTCAACAGGCAAAGCAAAACGGCCTGCCGGAATTTCGTTGGCGATCGCTTCCCGCTCCTCAGGCTGAAATCCTGCCATCATTTCGGTATGTACCGCACCGGGCGCTACGGCATTCACAGTCACACCAGAAGGAGCCAGCTCCTTCGCTAACGCCTTCGTAAAGGCGTTCAACCCACCTTTGGCTGTTGAGTAAACAACCTCACAGGAGGCACCTGAGATGCCCCATATGGAGGATACATTAATAATGCGGCCGTACTTTTGTTTGACCATTGCCGTCATGAAAGTTTGTGTACAAAGAAAGGCTCCTTTAAGATTTACATTCATCACCAGGTCCCAATCTTCTTCGCTTACATCAGAAAGCATACCAAAGTGAGAAATCCCCGCATTGTTCACGATAATATCAGGGACCATGTCTCTTTGTTCCAGCTTCTCCTGCATCTTGTTGATTTGCTCACGAGATTTTACATCCGCGGATACGGTTAACACCTTGGCGCCATGCTTCATGCAGGATCTGGCCACTTCATTAGCAGCTTCATGCGACTCACGGTAATGAATAACAACATTCATGCCTACCGCGGCAAAACGCTCAGCAATGGCTGCACCAATTCCCCGGCTAGCTCCTGTTATAAGAACTGTTTGTTCACTGAATGGCTTAGGGAACGTCACGACGGCTTACGACTTTGCACAATCGAAATAGCAAGTCTGCTCCAATCAAAATGCTCGCGGAACCGACGGTTCACGTCTTCAAGTGTAATCTGCTCGTAAACAGGCAGTATATCGAATAAATCAATATCTTTGAAACGGTATTTAGTGAATTCATTCGCTATGGATTCCGGTGAGTTCATCATCCGAAGGAAATTACCAATTTTTTTCTTACGACTCCGTTCAAAAGTGACTTCATCGAGTCCAGAATCCTTACGTTTCTCAACCTCTTCGCGAATGCGCACTACAAGTTGGTCCGGATCTTTGGTATCTCCGCCAAGAATGGAGAAAGCATAACCCTCACTGCAATTATATTCATGACCAAAATTATCGGAAATCAATTGCTCATCATATAGTGCCTGATAAATATCAGAGCTTGAACTGAACAAAACATCTAACATTAATTTCGTCGTCAATTCTCTAACTAACAAGTCTTTCCCACTTACAGAAGGCGCAGGCTCCTTGAATCCGATTAAACATTTTGGCAATGAAACAGGTAGTAATGTTACTCTGCGCGCTTCCTTCACTTCTAGGGGCTCTTCTGGGAAAAATCGTTGGATATCACCTTGAGGTGGAAAAGTTTTGGCAGCTTGGTTCCCTTTAACTAACGACATTACCTCTTCTGGGTCTACGCCTCCAACCACAAACAGACTCATATTGCTAGGATGATAAAATGTGTTGTAGCACTCATACAAGGTTTCTTTTGTGATTTCGGCAATAGACTCTACTGTACCAGCAATATCAATATGGATGGGATGCTTAGCATATAAGGATTCAATTAATCCATAATAGCTTCTCCAATCCGCATTATCTTCGTACATTTTGATCTCTTGACCAATAATGCCTTTTTCCTTTTCTACATTTTCATCTGTAAAATAAGGATTTTGCACAAAATTAATTAATGTCGTTAAATTTGTTAAATAGTGATCCGTGGATGAAAATAAGTACGCTGTCCGATCAAAGCTTGTAAAAGCGTTAGCCGAAGCGCCGTTTGAAGCGAAAGTAGCGAAAATATCACCTTCTGGCTCCTCAAACATTTTGTGCTCAAGAAAATGAGCAATGCCATCCGGAACTTGGACTGCCTCTTTCCCTTCAACTTGAAAAAAGTTGTCAACAGATCCGAATTGCGTCGTGAACGTCGCATAGGTTTTCTGGAAACCGTCTTTGGGTAGAACAAACACATGTAGCCCATTATCAAGCTTCTCGTGATAAATGGTTTCACCCAGGTGTGGATAAGGAATAACCTGCATCTTCTACTCTCCCTTCTGGTCCCGCAAAAAGTATATCGTATCCAGTTGAACACGCTTAGCAGCTTCTGCAATAGCCGTAATATCTACCTGCTCCACAGATTCAATCAAGCCTGAAACCGTACGTTCTTTTCCAGATAAAATAGCATTAAAATCAAATGAAATTAATTCAAATGCGGAATCCTGAATTTCGCGCAGTTGATTGGCAATCATGGCTCGGGTTTGATTCCATTCAATATCACTAATCTCCCCTTGCTCCATGGCAGTCAGCTGCTTTCGAATGATATCAACCGCTTTCTCATAATTCGCCATTTCAATCCCCGATTGAATCGTCAGAATACCTTTGTGACCATCAAACCGAGAAGAGGCATAATAGGCCAGACTCGCTTTCTCACGAACATTCGTAAACAATTTGGAATGTGGGTACCCTCCGAGAACGCCGTTATACATAAGAGCTACTGGGTACTGCTCATCTCGATACGAAATATTTGTACGCAGTCCCATGTTCAATTTCCCTTGATTAACATCTAGACGTTCAACGATTGTCTTCACATCACCTGAAGCTCCCCGCGGGGCAGATGTTACATATCCGACATCCTCCTTACGTTCAATGGAGAATGCCTGCTTTACAATACCCTCTACTTCAGAAAGCGTCGTATTTCCAACGACATAAATATCGATAGGTGCCGATTGAAGCCAGTGTTTATATTGTTCGTATAGTCGCTCGGCATTGATAGGGTCCAAATCATCTATTTTACCTAAAGGGTGAAGCCGGTAAGGATCATCACTGCACATTTCTTCGATACAGCGTTCAGCCGCATAACGAATTTTATCGTTAATGACTGATTCTATGCGCTTCTGGAGAGTCTGCTTCTCAGCATCGACATATTTATTACGAAAATGTCCTTCTTCAAGCGCTGGTTTTGTCAAAGTTTCTCCAACGAATTCAAGTCCCTGTTTTAATAAAGATTGTGCCGATTTCACGAATCGGTCATTGATGATATCCATGCGTAACTGAACAATCTGATAATCGCCCCGTTTGTAAATATCAAAACCGAATCCTGCACCATATAAATCATCTAAATATTCTCGAAATTGCTTCGTTTCTGGGCGCAATTCCGTACCTCTACGCAGTACAAATGGTGTTAATGCGGTACTCGTGACCGTTTCCTCCTCTAGAGGACGGCCTATGTACACTGAAATGGCAAACGTTTTAAACCGATCTGTCGGCAGCACATGTAAACGTATATGATTCCATGTAGTGCGCTCAAATTGTATATGCTTCAAAGGTCGGTCTCCCTTCTTTGTCCGTGATATAAATCCATTATATTCCTATACGAAGAGGAGAAGCAACCAAAGCTGGTTCCTTCTCCTTGTCCATGTCTAAATTATTTACAGAAAATATGCTTCCCAATATTTTTGACTTGCGGCCTACTCCAAATCCATTTGGATGTCGCCGTTACCGGGTTGAAATAATAGATACAACCGCCCGTAGGATCCCATCCATTCAGCGCATCTTTTACGGCCTTTTTCGTCGATTCGTTTGGTGTTAGCCAAATTTGGCCATCTGCTACGGCTGTGAAAGCACCAGGCTGAAAGATAACACCAGAAACCGTATTAGGAAAACTTGCTGACTTCACACGATTCAAAATAACTGCTGCTACGGCTACTTGACCAATATAAGGTTCTCCCCGAGCCTCACCGTGCACAGCATTCGCCATCAGATTAATATCCTGCTCAGATAAGCCCAGGTTATTAGAAGGCAGCAAATTGGCCGGCTTTTGATTTGAAGTAGCCGTTTCTTTGCCTGCACCGCTCTGTCTTCCTGCAGATGGTGCAGTAGGCTTCCAATTCTTCGTAGCTTCCCACAGTTTAAGCTTGGTCTTGGGACCTACAACGCCATCTACTTTCATCCCAAACTCACCTTGGAATCGCTTCACTGCCGTTAAAGTCTTATACCCATAATCTCCGTCTATACTGCCGTTATAGAAGCCAATGAACTTCAATCTGCCTTGCAGCTCGTTAACGTCTGCTCCTGTGGCTCCATAACGCACTTCATTTTTACTAAACGTTTCTTCTGCAGGTGGATTGAACTTTCCCTTCAACTGAAAAGCGACAACTAGTACGAAAACAATACAAAATGTAAGTACAATTAATCGTTTATTCATTCCCCTTCTCAACCTCACTTTTCAAATTACAGCCTTTTCTTGCTTATTATGAGAAAGGGGCTCTCTGTTTATGCAAAAAAAAACACTCTCCTAAGGAGAGTGCTTGTCCAATCGTCTATTTTAACTAGGAACTGATCCGATTATGATGGTATTGTTCAATCGACATCAGCACCTCTCGAGGCTTACTGCCTTCGTACGGACCGACGACCCCTTTGGCTTCCATAGAGTCAACCAGCCTTGCCGCACGTGTATAACCGACTCTCATACGTCGTTGCAGCAGGGAAACAGAGGCTTGCTTGGCTTCCAATACAATTTGAACAGCCTGGTCGTACAGCTCGTCTTCAAATTCATTTTGCTGTTCCGGCATTTCTTCCACATGCGGGACCATTTCTTCTTGGTAATTCGCCTGCTCCTGCGTGCGTACAAAGCCAACCACATGTTCAACCTCTTGGTCAGATAAAAAGGCACCCTGAATACGAACAGGCTTGGACGCGCCTACTGGCAAATAAAGCATATCGCCTCGACCTAACAGCTTCTCGGCTCCGACCATGTCCAAAATGGTCCTTGAGTCCACTTGAGACGAAACACCAAACGCAATACGAGATGGAATATTGGCTTTAATCACGCCCGTAATAACATCAACGGATGGTCGTTGTGTAGCAATAATTAAATGAATACCTGCTGCGCGGGCCATTTGAGCAAGGCGTGTGATAGAATCTTCCACATCATTAGCAGCAACCATCATTAAATCGGCTAACTCGTCCACAATAACTACGTAATATGGCAGAGGGACTGCTGTACCGCTTTCTGTCAACATGGCATTGTAGCCCTCAATATTTCGCGTTCCGCTTTTCGAGAATAGTTCATAACGCTTTTCCATCTCAACGACGACCTTCTTTAGTGCTAACGAAGCTCGTCGAGGATCAGTTACAACTGGTGCCAGTAGATGTGGGATCCCATTGTAGACATTCAATTCAACCATCTTCGGATCGATCATAAGAAACTTCACTTCATTAGGCTTTGCTTTATACAAAATGCTCGTAATAATCCCATTAATACACACGGATTTTCCTGAACCGGTGGCTCCAGCTACAAGTAGGTGAGGCATTCTCGCCAAATTTCCGACGATTGGTTGTCCAGAAATATCACGCCCAAGTACAACGGATAGCCGCGAGCTGGATTCTTGAAAAGCGGATGTTTCCATGACTTCACGCATGGTCACGATTGAAACCTCCAGATTCGGCACCTCTATGCCGATCGCAGCTTTACCAGGAATCGGCGCTTCCATCCGAATATCCTTGGCGGCAAGCGCCAACGCGATATCATCGGTCAAGGAGACGATTCGGCTGACCTTCACACCCACGTCGGGCTGTATCTCATAGCGTGTCACGGCAGGGCCTCTGACGACCTCCAGCACCTTGGCGCGAACCCCAAAGCTCTCCAAGGTGGCTTCGAGCTTCCTTGCATTCGCTTTATAGTCGGCCATCTCACTGCCTTTGCCAACAGCAGGCTTAGCTAATAATTCAAGGGAAGGCATCTCATATGGCCGTGTTTGCACAATCGGCACATTCTCTTCAAATTCTAGCGTAACTGGTTCCTCATCCGTGTCAACAGCCCCTGCTCCCTGAACTTTAGAGACCGGCGCTGTAGAGGAAGCTGCAGGATGTTTGACAGCCTGCTGAGCTTCTTGAAAAACTTGCTCCTGAAAATCACGAATAATAGGTGTGATTGGTTGATCTGTGGATGGTGAATCTGATTCAGCAGCTTGCTTCGCGCTTGACTTATAAAGAACTTGCTCGGTTTCATCTGCTGCACCTAAATCATTTAAATCATCTGCATTTGAATTATTCTCGACTTCCGCCTTTTTCCGATTTTCCTTATTAGGACGAAGCAGCTCCATAAAAAGAGGTGTCTTCTTCGCCCGTTTAACAGGCTGAAAAACCTCCTCATCGAATTCATCATCAACAGGAACATATGAGGATTTCTTCGCCTTAGGTGCACTAGCACCTGCGGAGACTGTTTGGGGCTGACGTGTTTCGCGATCCTGCAGCCACTCTTTCATTCTATCCTTAAAATTTTGGCCTACATTACTGAAACGACCCTTCACGATATTACCAATGTCTACGTAAGAAATGCCTGTTGCCAGAATAAAACCCATGACAAACAGGGCATATTGGATTAATCTTGCGCCCAAATAATCGAACAGAAAGTAAAGGACACTATATAGCATAGCGCCAATCATTCCGCCGCCAATACCATGTTCGAGTGCCGCTTTGCCTGCTTCTGTTGGATGCAGACCATCTAACATAGCATTCCATGTTGATCCGATGACTTTACCAGACGTGAAACCGCCATCAGGATATAATTGAGCAAACAAATCAATATGATTTTTTATTAGTAGTCCAAGAATGAAAAGCAGTATGCCTGCTTTCTTGGGCGTAACCATCTGTGGCCATGCTCTCTTAATCATCGCATATAAGGCCACATATATGAAAATCAGCGGTATAAGTGAATACCACGTTCCCACAAAAAATCGAAAAAGGTAAATCAACGAATTCCCGACATGCCCTTGATGAGCAAGCGCAATGACGGAGAAGATTAGAATGAGAATACCATATAACTCGAATAACAAGCTTGTTTTTAGAGCCTTACCTTTTTTCTTGCGTTTCGCCACGCTTGCCACCCCCAAGTCCACATTATACCATATTTGACTTGGGGGATGATACAGGAAGAGCACACTAGAAAGTTAAAGTTGCCTCAACTACAGGACTATATGAAATAATAGTTCCAGGGGCATATTGATTGTTTAAATAATCCTGCGGATTACAGCTAAACAGCCTGACAATACGTGCCTGAAAGCCACTAATCGGTTCAATTTGCATTTTGACTCCACCCTGATCGATCTCGATAAATTTGGGTTCATAAGTCTCCATTCCTTCAAAAATCACATCCATGGGAATAACGGAGTAATGTATCATTGTACGATGCCTCCGTTCGCTGCTGCTTTCTTGATCTCTATACGCTGATTAAGCTCTCGGATTGCATCTCCGATACCACCCACTTGATCTATCAGGCCATATTTAACAGCGTCTATACCAATGACTGTTGTCCCAATATCCCTTGTTAACTCACCGGTCTTAAACATTAACTCTTTAAACTTTTCTTCCGTTACATTAGAGTGCTTCGTAACAAACCGCACAACACGTTCCTGCATTTTATCCAAATATTCAAATGTTTGTGGGACTCCAATAATTAAACCATTTAAACGAATGGGGTGAATCGTCATCGTTGCCGTTTCGGCAATAATCGAGTAGTCAGCTGAAACTGCTATGGGTACACCTATACTGTGCCCGCCACCTAATACCAAAGCAATGGAAGGCTTCGATAGTGTTGCGACCATCTCTGCAATGGCTAGCCCTGCTTCTACATCTCCCCCTACCGTATTTAAAATAATCATAACGCCTTCAATCTTAGGATTCTGCTCTGCGGCGACTAATTGAGGAATTAGGTGCTCATATTTGGTCGTTTTATTCTGGGGAGGGAGAACGATATGTCCTTCCACTTGCCCAATAATGGTGAGACAGAAAATATTAGATTCGCCAGAAAGCGTATTAGTTTGACCTAACTGTTGAATGTTTTCGAGGACTGCGTTTTTCTTACCTTCTTCCGTTTCCGGTTCTTGTTGTTTCGGTCCTGTGGGTGCTGCCACTGAAAATCCCCCTTCGAGTTTTATTTTTGCGAAAACAGCTTTGTAAGCTTAAACAGCATTGTGCTAGCAAACTTTGCATGTACTGTTCATAATCTCCCATAGTATGAATAAATTTGCGTACTTTCATGCATTAGCCCCCACTAACTACAAGAAAAAAAGCTCCCTCCAGTGATGGAGAGAGCTTTACTATTGCATAGGTTCAAGTGACTTGTTCGAGCCTAGACTTCCATGATTATAGGAAGGATCATCGGTCTTCTTCTGGTTTGTTCATATAAAAAGCGTCCGAGAACATCTTTCACGTTTGTTTTTAAAGATGCCCACTCATTTACATTTTCATTCATTAATTTCGTTAATGTATTCGTTACGATACGATTAGCTTCTTCCAAGAGACCCTCAGATTCACGTACATATACGAATCCGCGAGAAATAATATCTGGTCCAGATAAAATTTTGCCATCTTGTTTGCTGAGTGTAACTACGACCACAAGGATACCGTCCTGAGACAGTAATTTACGGTCACGCAACACGATGTTGCCTACATCTCCAACACCCAGTCCATCAATAAGAATGTTGCCGCTTTGAACTTTAGATCCTTTGCGAGCAACACCATTTTGAATTTCTACCGTGTCACCGATATCGCACATAAATATATCTTCTTTAGGAATGCCGACAGACTCGGCTAGGATGGCATGTTGACGCAGCATGCGATATTCGCCATGAATCGGAATAAAGTACTTAGGCTTCATAAGATTGAGCATTAACTTCAATTCTTCTTGGCTACCGTGACCTGATACGTGTACGCCAGTAACAGAACCTGGACCGTAAATCACATTAGCACCAATACGGAATAACTCATCTACGGTACGGCCTACATAACGCTCATTCCCCGGAATTGGAGTTGCCGCAATAATGACAGTATCACCTGGTAAAATATCGATTTTACGATGGGTTGAACGTGCCATTCTTGTAAGAGCCGACATTGGCTCTCCCTGGCTTCCTGTGGAAAGAATGACAACGCGATCAGCGGCAAGTTTGTTAACTTCCTCTGGCTCAATTAACATGCCATCCGGAATGTGCAAGTACCCTAACTCGCTAGCGATCGAAACCACGTTAACCATACTGCGACCGATTACTGTTACTTTGCGATTTGTTGCTGCGGCTGCATCAAACACCTGTTGAACACGGTGAATGTTGGATGCAAATGTCGCAATAACAACTCTTTGCTTAGCTTTACGGAACACTTCTTCAATCTCAACCCCAACACTGCGCTCAGAACCTGTGTAACCAGGACGTTCTGCATTTGTGCTGTCGGAAAGCAAGGCAAGTACGCCTTTCTTCCCAATCTCTGCCATACGATGCAAATCCGCATATTGATCATTTACAGGAGTTTGATCGAACTTAAAGTCTCCTGTATGAACAACAACACCTTCTGGTGTATCTAAAGCGACACCCACAGAATCAGGAATACTATGATTGGTTTTGAAGAATGTTGCTGTAAGAACGCCTAAGGATAGAACGGATTCCGAATTAATGAGGATCCGGTTCGTAGTACCAAGTAAATTTGCTTCCTTCAGCTTTGCTTCGATAAGTCCCATTGTAAGCTTAGTAGCATAAAGTGGAACGTTAAGATGCTTAAGCACATAAGGTAAGCCGCCAATATGATCTTCGTGGCCGTGTGTGATGATAATGCCGCGTACTTTATCCCGATTCTCCGTTAGGTATCCAATATCTGGAATGACGATGTCGATTCCAAGCATGTCCTCCTCTGGAAATTTCAAACCACTATCAATGACGATGATATCGTTCGCATACTGAACGCAATACATATTTTTTCCGATTTCGCCCACGCCGCCAAGAGCGAAGATCAAAAGTTTATCAATATTTTTTTTGGACAAGAATATACCTCCTTCTAAGATTGGACGACGAATTTTAAATGAAAAAACCGAACTAGTCACTTGCAACCATTATACATGAAAAAAAACAACAAATACAAGTTAATACCTATTACTTTAGATTCCCCAAAAAAAGAAAACCGATGCCGGAAGCACCGATTCATTAGGCGTTATCATACAAAAAGTGATTGGATGAATTGTCCTTCTTGCTCGGATACACGAACTAACGGAAGTCTTACGCCTCCAGTTTGAATGCCTTTCAATGCTAGAGCATGCTTAATTGGAGCAGGACTCGGTACACGGAAAATGCCAGTAAAAACAGGATGAAGCTTACGATGAAGTTCTGCCGCTTGCTGAGTGTTACCTTCTAAATAATACTTTATCATAGATTGCATTTCTTTTCCAATCACATGACTAGCAACACTAATAATTCCCTGACATCCAACCGCTAGAGCAGGCAGCGCACTGCTGTCATCCCCACTGTACACATGGAAATTAGGGGCTGCATCATTAAGTATACGTGTCAATTGATCCGTGTTAGCGCAATCTTTGGTAGCCACGATATTCGAAATTTGGGATAGACGAATAGTTGTCTCCGCATCCAAATTCACACCTGTGCGTCCCGGTACATTATAAAGCATAATCGATACCTGAACAGACTCAGCTACTGCTTTAAAATGCTGGTACAACCCTTCTTGGGAAGGGCGGTTATAATAAGGAGCTACGATCAGTAACGCATCGACTCCAAGTTTTTCAACTTTTTGGGAAAAATGAATGGTGTGTGCAGTGTCATTACTTCCTGTACCTGCAATGATCTTGCAGCGCCCCCCAGCATAACGAACAGATAGTTCGATAAGCTTCAGCTTCTCATCATCTGTTAATGTTGGTGCCTCACCAGTCGTGCCACAAATAACAAGGCTATCGGACTGCTGCTCTTCGATCAAATAGTTAATTAATGGTTCCACTTGCTCCCAGTTCACTTGTAAGTTCTCATCAAACGGAGTGACCATAGCTGTAATTACTCTTCCAAAATCCAAAAGTTATACCTCCTCAATCTCACATTTTCACTTATACAAATTGAACTTATGATGTAGTGCCCTAACAGATTTAATCATATCAACACCATGGACAAGCACCCAAATCGTTGTATTTGAATCGGCTGATTGAAGGATACGTATGTCCTCTACCGTTAATGCCTCAACAATATGCGCCATAATTCCTGGCACTCCGTTCATACCGCCGCCGATCACAGAAACTTTCGCACATCCACTCACAGCCTTAGGATCATAACCTTGACCTCTGAGCAGTTTGAGAGCGCGTTCTGCTTCATGATCGAACACCGTATAAACGACACCCGATGGATTGACATTTATAAAATCAACACTAATCTGATGCAGTGCCATCGTTTTAAATACACGAAGCTGAAGATCGAATTGACCTTCAACCGCAGCAACATGAATTTGAGTAATGTTCGTAAAATGGGCAATTCCCGTAACGAATCGATCCTTCACTTGACTAATATCCGTAGGGATACTGTCTGAAGCTGTAACCAACGTTCCTTCTTCTTTGGAAAACGTAGATCGCACACGAATCGGAATATTAGCCTGCATGGCAACTTCTACCGCGCGTGGATGTATAACCTTAGCACCATTATGTGCCATATTGCAGATTTCAGCGAAACTTACGCGAACTAGCGGTTTAGCATCCTCAACGATCCGTGGATCCGCTGTCAATATCCCGTTCACATCTGTGAAAATATCTACAATTTCAGCTTTAAGAGCAGCACCAAGAGCAGTAGCCGATGTATCACTACCCCCGCGACCTAATGTTGTCAGTTCGTCTTGACTTGTTTTACCTTGAAATCCGGTAACAATGACTACCCTATCTTGCTCCAACAATTCAAGGATCCGGTTGGGCTGCATAGCTATTATCTGGGCATTACCGTGAACATCATTCGTAAGAATACCAGCTTGCCCACCTGTCAAAACCGTAGAGTTAATACCTGTTGCTTGTAATAAGCTACACAAATGTACCGCAGAAATTAACTCTCCGCAGCCCATTAGCATATCGAGTTCCCGCGCTGGCAGCCCCTCCCCGTTTTTTCGAACGAGGTCTAAGAGCGTGTCAGTCGCATAGGGTTCTCCTTTTCTTCCCATCGCGGATACAACAACAACTAATTTATAATGATTGATAAGTGCGTCTTGAATGTGTCCAATAACGTGTTCTCTGGCATTAGCGGTGGAAAGCGAAGTGCCTCCAAATTTTTGTACAAGGATTCGCATGAGTTTCCCCCATATTCACTGCATGATGATTAACGCAGTTCTACTTGCTGATTATTGTTCTATAGCAATATATTCAGCAATTTGTACGGCATTCCATGCAGCGCCTTTTAGCAGGTTGTCAGAAACAATCCACATATTTAGCGCTTTCGGATTGCTCAAATCACGGCGTACACGACCAACGAAAGTTTCCAACTTACCCGCTGCATCTGTAGCTAGTGGATATTGCTGCTCAGCCGGATTGTCAACAAGAACAATACCAGGGGCATTAGCAAGTAACGTCTTCACTTCTTCTACGTCGAAATCTTCTTTTAATTCAACATAGACAGACTCAGAGTGTCCATAAACAACCGGAATACGAACACATGTAGCTGTAACTTCAATGGACTCATCGCCCATAATTTTTTTCGTTTCAAGAATCATTTTCATTTCTTCATTCGTAAAACCGTTATCGAGGAATTTATCAATTTGCGGAATCGCATTGAAGGCAATCTGATGTTTCACTGGCAAAGAACCAACCGGCAAAATATCCGGCTTCGCATCATTCCCTTCAAGCACTTCTTTCGATTGCCTCAACATTTCGTTAATCGCTTTAGCACCAGCTCCAGAAACAGCTTGGTACGTTGATACAATGATACGGGAAATCCCGTAGCGATCATATAAAGGCTTAAGTGCAGCTACCATTTGGATCGTGGAACAATTCGGATTTGCAATAATGCCTTTGTGCTCGTTAATTTTCTCTACGTTTACTTCAGGTACTACTAGTGGTGTTTCAGGATCCATGCGGTATGCACTCGTATTGTCGATACAGATCGTACCCGCCTTAACCGCGTGAGGAGCTAATGCCTTCGTAACATCGCCTCCAGCACTAAATAAAGCAATATCAACGCCTTGAAAACTTTCTGGCGTCGCTTCTTGAACAGTTACTTCTTGACCTTTGAAAGAAAGCTTTACGCCCGCTGAACGAGCGGAAGAAAGTAATTTCAATTCCTTGATGGGGAAATTCCGTTCATCCAATAGACGGATAATTTGTTCTCCTACTGCGCCTGTAGCGCCTACGACTGCAACGTTAAAAAGTTTCTGGTTCGACATGAGCTGGACTCTCCCCTTCAAGATGTTATATATGAATTAGTATTGAAATCTCTCAATAATCATGGGCTGCAATTGCTTACCTTCAAGAGCAGCTTCACAGGCTTCCATAATCAAGTCCATCCGAGCTACCAACGAATTTGGTTTCGCTCCAGGTGCATCTTGACCATAGGGTACAAAATAAATGTTTTTGGTAATGAGAAGCTTAGCGATATTCATCGCGTTCAAACCCAGCCCATCATTGGTCGAAATGGCTAAAACTAGCGGCCGCAAATTTCTCATTTGCGCTTTTGCAGCCATAAGTACTGGACTCTCTGTCATCGCGTTTGCTAGCTTACTAGTCGTGTTCCCTGTGCATGGCGCAATAACCATCACATCAAGCAGCTTGGATGGACCTAGAGGCTCAGCGGCCACAATTGTAGATATAATTTCGTTACCTGTTATATCCTTTATCTGTTGCTGCCAATCAGCTGCATTGCCGAAACGTGTGTCGGTAGTCATGACTGTATTCGATACAATCGGAATGACACGAGCACCTGCATCTACAAATCTCTTAATCTGAGGCATGACTTCTTCCAACGTACAGTGAGAACCAGTTAAAGCATATCCGACTGTTTTCCCTTGCCAATTCATTCCACATCGCTCCTGTCTTTGAAGTCTTCCACGATCAGCTGACTGAGTGTGTTTGCCATGATGCGGCCAGCTGTTTTGGGGGCGACGATGCCAGGTAAACCGGGCGCTAGCATCGCTTTGATGCCTCTTTTCTCGGCAAATCGGAAGTCCGTTCCGCCAGGTTTAGAAGCCAAATCGATGATAAGCGCGCGATGTGGGATATTAGTAATAACTTGCGCTGTGACTATCATAGTCGGAATTGTGTTAAAAAGCAAGTCAATATTCCCCACTTCCGGGTACAAGTCCTTTGTATAAAAAGGCTGAAAACCCATCTCCCACGCCCTTGCAAAATGCTCCGGTTTCCTCACGCCAACCTTCACGGTTGCCCCTAATCCCTGCAAAGTTTTGGCCATTGTAAAACCTGTACGACCAAAACCTAAAACCATACTAACTGAACCGTGGATGGTAATATCGGTATTCTGGATCGCCATCATCAGCGCTCCCTCGGCTGTCGGAATGGAGTTATAAATCGCAATATCATCACGCTCGAATAACTCCACTACCTCAATCCCATTTGCCGCACAAAGCTTTTTTAGAAAGCTTTTGGCCATTCCTGTATACACTTTGGCATGCTTTGGCAGTGAAGACATAAGATCGTCAGTCAGTCTCATCTCTTCACTCGAGAATATAGATTCCACTTGTCCCGAATCATCCGTACCTACAGCAGGTAAAATAAGTACATCAACGGTTTGAAACAGCACGGGATCGAGTCTAGCATTTGAAACACCGCTAAATTGTCTCCCTAAATTGTCAAAGCCGATTAATGTCACCGTAGCATCAAGTTCAGTAAATTTCTGAATTACTTCAAGCTGCCGGGCGTCTCCACCCATAATAGCAACCGAAATCCCAGTGAGCATTCTCGCTTACACCCCTTTCTCGGTCCGTTTCGATAAGTTATAGTATGCGTTCGCCTAAGGATGGGTGACTTTCCGTACTCAGTTCCTTGGAAAACAAAAAGAACCCCTTCAATTGAAAGGGGTTCAGGCATTTTATGCTTACGTGTGCAGTAGATTTATTACCGTCCTGTATGACCGAAACCGCCTGATCCTCGCTCCGTCTCCGTTAATTCCGAAACCTCATTGAGCTGGATCTGTGGTACAAGCTGGAATACCATCTGTGCAATTCGCTCATTCCGCCGAATGGTGAACGGCTCCGTCCCATGATTAATCAGCAGCACTTTCACTTCCCCGCGGTAGTCGGCATCAATCGTACCCGGTGAATTCAGTGTTGTGATGCCATGCTTGTAGGCGAGCCCGCTCCGTGGTCGGATCTGAGCTTCAAGCTCAGGTGGCATACTAAGTGCAAAGCCTGTAGAGATAAGTTGACGCTCACCCGGACCTAGAACTACCGGCTCGCTCACAGCAGCATGAAGATCGAAGCCGCTGGCAGCGGCGGACATTTTCTGAGGCAGAAGAATATCTTCCTGTCCGGATACCCGTTTAATTTGAACATCAAAGTTATAGAGAGACAAGCTGATCCCTCCTGAAGCCGTTAATTACATCATCCGAATTTCCCACCATTGACAGAGAAAAAGGTGCCCCGAATAGCGTTTTCGTCAATAGACGAATGTTCTCCATCTGAACGCTTTCAATTCGCTCGATCATTTCGTCGAGACTGTAATGCTTACCAGTCATCAGCTCATTTTTTCCAAATCGGTTCATACGGCTGCTGGTACTCTCCAAACTAAGAATCAAGCTGCCTTTCAGCTGCTCCTTTCCTTTCTTTAGCTCAGAATCTGTCATTCCATTCACCGCAATATCATGCAGCAGCTCCATAGTCACTTTGAGCACTTCTTCCGTCTGCTTCGGTGCTGTGCCTGTATAAATCGTGAACATACCGCTGTCGATATGCGAGGAGTGATACGAATAAACGGAATAAGCAAGCCCGCGTTTCTCCCGAATTTCCTGGAACAATCTAGAACTCATTCCACCGCCAATGGCATTATTCAGCAGTACCATCGGATATAGATTCTCTTCTTGGAGCGATAGACCTGGAAGCGATAGACAGATGTGGTTTTGCTCCGTTTTTTTCGCATGGAAAATCAGTTCTCCAAGGAAATCTGGTGCATCATAACTTGTTTCCACGCCCGTTTGAGCGAATTCACCGAAATGCTTCTCAATAAGCTCGCGCACACTATCATCAATATTGCCAGCAATACTAAGAACTGTATTTTCCGTATTATAGTATTGCTTCATATAGTTACGTAGATCTTCGGATTTCATTTTCGATAAATTGTCCTGAGTTCCGAGGATCGTATACCCTAGCGGATGTGAGCCATAAGAAGCTTTGGCCAATAAATCATGAACCAAATCGTCCGGTGTATCTTCATACATAGAGATTTCTTCATAAATGACGTTCTTCTCTTTTTCTAACTCACTCTCATCAAATGCAGAATGGAAAAACATGTCCGAAAGCATATCCATGGCAAGAGGCAAATGATCATCGAGAACCTTCGCGTAATAGCATGTATACTCTTTGGAGGTGAATGCATTCACATTTCCTCCGATTCCATCAAATATCTCCGCGATATCTTTGGCTGAATGGCGCTCTGTCCCCTTGAACAACATGTGTTCAATAAAATGCGAAATGCCGTTATTATCTTGAGACTCATTACGCGAGCCCGTCTTCACCCAAATCCCGAACGTTACCGATCGAAACGTAGGAATTTGTTCCATGACGACTCTCAAGCCATTATGTAAGCGATATTTGATCACCAAGGTTCCTCCTCGAATTGTAGCACCTAAAGTCCTTTTCCCCAATTATACTTACTCAGTCTAACAAAAATGTGCCAACGACTCAACTTTCCAGCTGATTCATCGATTAATTCGCGATTTGACCCGCTTCAGCAACACGTCTAGAGGATAAAAGCTCAGATACGGTACCAATCATCAATCCTTTATTTTTAATGATACGAATCATACCTTGCAGTGCTTCCTTGGATGAGGTCGTTGGATGCATCAAGATAAGTGATCCAGGCTCGACACTTGTCGATAACCGCTGGAGGATTCGCTCAGCCCCTGGATTTTTCCAATCTAACGTATCGAAAGTCCAAAGGACCGTTTGCAGGTTGAACTCCGATGCTACTTGAATCGTTTCTTGGTTAAAATAACCCGACGGAGGCGCAAACAGTATGTTCTTCACACCAATCTGCTGTTTCAACAAATCCTCTGTTTTAGAAATTTCCTCAACAGCTTTACTGCGAGTTATACTTCTCATATCCTTGTGCGAATAAGCGTGATTAGACAATTCATGCCCTTCGCTTTGGATCTTTTTGGCCATTTCTACGTTCTTCTTCAACCACGAGCCATCCAGAAAGAAAGTCGCATGTACATTTTCTTTGCGGAGAGTGTCTAGCATACTAGATAAATACTCATTTCCCCAAGCAACATTGATCATGAAAGAAACCATTGGCTTCTTGGGATTCCCTTTATAAATTGGATTCGGACCGAGATCGTTCAATTGAATACTAGGCTGCACTTCTTTCATTACATAATTAATTTTATTCGGCGTTAAGTGATGCTCTGCTAGCTTGAGCGTCTCCTCAATATCGACTTCCAATCCATTGTAACCGGGTATAGCTTTCCAAACGGGATCGATTTTGGCATTAATAGGGGCAATCTTTCGTTTTTCAGCTTCTTTCATGATCGTTTCTAGTAAAATGCTATGCTTTGACTTCTTTAGTTCGGTTGAATTTAAAGTCGCAGAGGCAAAGACAGGGAGTGCTTCTTCATCCCTCCAATTGGAATCTGCTAGATACGTGTTTTGATTATTTTTCACTGCATGAATGTAAGTTCCTACGCTAGGGATTGCATCCAATGTAAGCAGAACCATAGCAAAAAAACTTCCAAGAAGAAGCCATTTTTTGTGGAGCATACACAGATCTCCCCCTTCCATATTTCCTGATTTTATGCAGGAAAGGACAAGAGTAGAACGAGGCATGTCCTGGTATGACGGAAAAGCAAAAAAGAGACAGATTGATCTGACTCTTTATCCAAAACTATTTAAAGGGGACTTCACAAGTCACGCGGCTTAGGTTTGAGCTGGGACTTGCGAAGTTAATGTCGCTTTGCGAGAAAGATTAACTCTTCCTTGTTGGTCAATCTCGGTTACTTTGACGGTGATTTGATCGCCAATGTTCACTACGTCTTCCACTTTCGCTACACGCTCTGTGGAGATTTGTGAAATATGAACCAAACCTTCTTTACCAGGCAAAATTTCTACGAATGCTCCGAATTTCTCAACGCGTTTTACGGTTCCCAGGTAAGTTTCACCCACGATAACCTCGCGTACGATGCCTTCGATAATGGAACGTGCTTTTTCGTTCATCTCTTGATTGGATGAAGCGATGAATACACGGCCATCTTGTTCGATATCAATTTTAACGCCGGTTTCTTCAATAATTTTATTGATGATTTTACCACCTGCACCAATGACATCACGGATTTTGTCCGGGTTGATGTTCATCGTAAGAATCTTAGGCGCGTATTTGGAAAGGGTCTTCTTAGGCTCAGAAATACGAGATACCATTTTACCCAAAATGTGCAGACGGCCTTCTTTGGCTTGCTGCAAAGATTGCTGTAGGATGCTGCGATCAATCCCATCGATTTTGATATCCATTTGCAGGGCTGTAATACCTTCAGCAGTTCCCGCAACTTTAAAGTCCATATCGCCAAGGTGATCTTCCATACCCTGAATATCGGATAGAATGGAGAAATGATCGCCGTCTTTGATCAGACCCATTGCAATACCAGCAACCGGAGCTTTAATCGGAACACCAGCATCCATTAGAGCAAGTGTACTTGCACAAATACTCGCTTGGGATGTTGAACCGTTCGATTCCAATACTTCAGATACGAGACGAATTGTGTAAGGGAATTCAACTTCATTAGGGATGATTGGCTCAAGGGCTCTCTCACCTAATGCACCATGTCCGATTTCACGACGACCTGGTGGACGAAGCGGTCTTGCTTCCCCAACGGAAAACGGAGGGAAATTGTAATGATGCATGAAACGTTTCGTTTCTGTAAGATCCAAGCCATCCAATATTTGAACATCGCCTAAAGCACCTAATGTACAGATACTCAGAGCTTGTGTTTGTCCACGTGTGAACAAGCCTGAACCGTGAGTACGCGGTAACAGATCAATATCACAATCAATTGGACGAATTTCTTCTGGTTTACGTCCATCCGGTCTCACTTTATCATGCGTGATCAAACGACGTACTTCTTCTTTAACGATATCATAAAGCGTTTCCTTCACATCACCTAGTAAGCCAGGAGTCTCTGCATACAAGGCTGTAAAATGTTCCACGGCTTCGGCATTCACAACATCGATTGCTTCTTGTCTAGCATGCTTCTCAGGAATTTTAATCGCATCAACTAATCTAGCTTGAGCAAATTCACGAACTGCACGATTTACCTCGGCATCAACCGTATGAAGTTTGACCTCCATTTTCGGTTTACCCGCTTGTTCAACCAATTCTTCAATCAACGCAACAATCTTACGGATTTCATCGTGTCCAAACATGATAGCCTCGAGTACAACTTCCTCTGAAACTTCATTCGCACCAGCTTCTACCATCATGATCGCATCTTTGGTGCCGGCAACTGTCAAGTGAAGATCACTTTTCTCTGCTGTCTCACCCGTCGGGTTAATAACGAATTGCCCATCTACTCGTCCCACAATCACGCCACCAACAGGCCCATTGAAAGGAACGTCAGAGATTGCTAGTGCAGCAGAAGTACCAATCATTGCTGCCATTTCTGGCGGACACTCTTGGTCTACGCTCATTACGATAGAAACGATTTGCACGTCATTACGGAAGCCTTCAGGGAAAAGTGGGCGAATCGGACGATCCGTTAAACGGCTCGCTAGGATTGCTTTCTCACTTGGACGTCCTTCACGTTTAATAAAACCACCAGGAATTTTACCTACGGAATACAATCTTTCTTCATAATTAACCGTTAACGGAAAGAAATCCAGATCTTTCGGTCCGCTTGAAGCCGTTACTGTACTTAGCACAACCGTATCACCATAACGAACTGTTACAGCTGCATTGGCTTGTTTGGCCAGTCTACCCGTTTCAAGAATGAACGGTTTGCCGCCAAGTTCCATTTGTACCCTTTTCTCCATAACATCCTCCTAAGGAATTGTTCTATTCAATTCATATGTGTTTGATAAACATGCACAGAAAGTAAGGTTCAGAAACCTTTAATATTATGCTCCGTATGTACTCAAAAAATTGCCTAGCGCTGGAGTCATCCACTATTTCTGCGTAATGTCTAGTATTTCCTTCTTTTTCCGTTTTAAAAATACAAGAAAAAGCAACCTCGTTGCTTTTCTTCGCCAAAGCTTTATCAAGCCCAGCAAAGGAGCAACAGGTTGCTTCTCATTGTCGGTTTTATCGACGCAAACCAAGCTTTTCAATCAAAGCACTGTAACGGCTCACATCTTTGTTCTTCACGTATGCTAGCAGCTTACGGCGTTGACCAACCATTTTGAGCAAACCACGGCGGGAATGATGATCTTTCTTGTGAGTCCGCAGATGATTTGTCAGGTTGACAATGTTTTCTGTAAGGATTGCTACTTGTACCTCAGGTGAACCCGTATCGGTATCATGTACCTTGTGAGTTTGAATCAGTTGTGTTTTACGCTCTTGAGTTAATGCCATGATTGTTCATCTCCTAAATTCTATTGTATCCCCGCTAGCCTAGAAATCGCCGATGATAGCGTATGTCCAAGCTAAGGTTCATGCCAGAAGGTATAGATCCTTTTGGCAACGTTATTCAGTATATCATAATCGCACAGTAGAAGTAAATGCTTGTTTCAACTGAAACGTTATAATTTGTTCTTGGCTGTTTCGACGTCAAGTTTAATTTGAGTAACCAAATCGTCCAGGGATGAGAATTTCCGCTCTGGTCGAAGGAAAGCTATGAGCTCAACATTCATATGCTCGCCGTAAATTTGTTCGGAGAAATCAAATAAATGAGCTTCGAATGAGGGCTTCAATTCTCCAGTTGTGAAGGTAGGTTTTACACCAATATTCATAACCCCTTTATAGGTTTCCCCTTTAACAGAAGCTTTAATCGCATAAACACCATTGGTAGGGATGACATAAGACTCATCCAGTTGAATATTAGCGGTAGGAAAACCAAGTGTTCTCCCCCGCTTTTCTCCATCCACAACGATGCCGCTTATACTATAGGGACGCCCAAGAAGTCTGGTAACTGTGTCTATGTCCCCTTGCTGTAATGATTCACGAATGAGTGTACTGCTAACTTTTTCGCCATCCATATGAAAGGGTCTCACCACTTCTACAGAAAATTTCCCATGACTCAACTCACAGAGCGAATCCGGGGTACCTTTACCTTGAAAACCAAACGTAAAATCAAAACCGCATATGACACTTTCAACACCAAGTCGATCTAATACTTGATCCACGAAATGTTCCGGGGATAACCGCATTAAAGAGGCATCAAAGGTAACAATGTAGGTATGACTCACACCCAGTGATTCAAACATCTTCATTTTCTTACTCATCGGAGTTATTAGATCCGTATATCTATCTTGACCCATTACTGCTCTAGGATGTGGGTGAAAGGTCATGATGGCTGCCCTCAGCCCAAGATTCTTAGCCGTGCGTAGGGCTCGTCCAATGACTTCCTGATGTCCCAAATGTACACCATCGAAATCACCAATTGCCACCACTTGCTCTCCTACAATTAGGTCCAAATCATCCATATTAATGGGATATGATATTGGTATTATGCGCATAAGTTCATTTCACCTACCCATGTCAACCTGTCCCGTGACGTTATAATTAGAGGAAAACTTTGGCTGGGATCAGGACTTGGCTAGCGCTGTTCCATTCATACAAACCAAGAAAACGTTCATCAGGCGAATAAGCCCTGAAAATGGTTTGTGAAGCTTCTGCATGAGCCGTCCGATTCGCAGTCATAGTAATTTTCTTCCCCT
The DNA here is from genome assembly GCF_030817295.1 of Paenibacillus sp. V4I9. Taxonomy (NCBI): domain Bacteria; kingdom Bacillati; phylum Bacillota; class Bacilli; order Caryophanales; family Paenibacillaceae; genus Paenibacillus; species Paenibacillus sp. V4I9. Next base: position 2,921,366 of record NZ_JAUSZE010000001.1, on the reverse strand, counting down.
GTAGTGCATGTACAGCTTCCCCGGCAGATAGTTCAATGAATGGGATATGTGAAATCGCCTGATCCATAGGAATCATATGCGCCTGCAGTAATCCTTGAACCTTCATTTGTTCAATCTGTTCAAATGTTAAGCACTGTTCTTGGCGAATACTGCCCGTCGATGTACGTATTAGACTTTTCATCACCGCCGGATATCCGAGAGCTTTGCCTATATCCACACATAAGGTTCTTATATAGGTCCCTTTGGAGCAAGAAGCACGAAATTGAATCTCTGGATGCTTTTGTTGTAGGTCCATATGAAGAATGTCTAGCTTATGAATCGTCACTTTACGTGACTTCCGCTCTACTTCCTTGCCTTCTCGAGCTAATTCATAGAGTCGTTTCCCATCAATCTTCACCGCAGAGAACATTGGTGGAACCTGTTCAATTTCTCCGACAAAAGAATGAAGAACCTCACGGACCTTCATTTCATCTAAAGTCACCTGTGAAACTTCTTCCAACACCGTACCCGTCATATCCTCCGTATCGGTAGAAAGACCAATTCGAAGAACAGCTTCATATTCCTTAGGCAGATCCTGAATGTACTCCACCATTCGAGTTGCCCTACCTATACATAATGGCAAAACCCCAGTTACTTGCGGGTCAAGCGTTCCCGTGTGGCCGATGCGTTTGATCCCAAGGATACCTCTAACTTTGGCTACTACATCATGAGAAGTGAAGCCCGCTGGTTTCCATACAGGCAAAATGCCTTCTAACGTCATATGAGTTCGTTCCCTACTTCCTGAACCATTTTGGCTACTGCTTCCTCAAGCGTACCTTGGATTGTACAGCCTGATGCACGAACATGGCCGCCACCGCCAAGTGATTGCGCAATCGCAGCAACGTCAACAAGCCCTGATGATCGGAGACTTACTTTAATGACACCGACTGCTTTCTCTTTAAATAGCATGCCCACTTCTACGCCTTCCACATTACGCGGATAATTGACAAGCCCATCCAGATCGTCGCTTGAGGCACCAGTTAACTCCAAATCTGCCAGAGAAACAGCAAGCCATGCTAATTTACGATCATTCGCAAATGAAAGTGTAGATAAAGCTTTCTGAAGAAGTACGATTTGCGAATAAGTGACTCTTTCCAGCACTTGCTCAGCTATGACAGAGCCCTGAACACCAAGTGATAGCAGCGTTGCACCAATCTGCATAACCTCAGGCGAGGTATTCGAATACCGAAAACCACCTGTGTCAGTCAGCAAGCCCGTGTAAATGCAATCACCAAACTCCAAATTCGGTACAAGTTTCATATGTATAGCTAAATCATACAAAATTTGAACGGTTGCAGCGGCATCATGTTTAATCAAATGGCACGAACCAAATCTATCGTTCGTTGGATGATGATCAACATTGAGCAGCTGTGCCTGGTCATCAAAAAGAGTGCTGATCCTACCCATTCTGGAGAAATCAGCACAATCTACACTTATGATGGTTTGGTAAAGTTTTTCTGGAACTTCCTTGCCATAATCAAGGACTTGATCATTTCCCCATAAATAGGAAAATTTAGAGGGCATAGCGCCCTCATTGATCATTGTAAAGGATTTTCCCAGTTGTTTAAGAATCCAACCGGTGGCATACGTAGAACTGGCGGCATCCCCATCCGGTTGGATGTGAGATACCACCAGGAAATCATCATGCTGCTCGATAAACGTAGCTGCTGCTGCCAGCTGCTGGCTGTACTCGGTGGCATGGTTCATTCCACTTCTCATACGCTTGAATTTCCTTCCTGATTAAGCTTGTGCAACAAGTTATCGATATGACTTCCATAATCAATAGAAGCATCGAACTTAAATTGCAGTTCTGGAATTTTACGTAAACGAATTCGTTTGCCTAATTCCGAACGAATATATCCAGAACCCACAGAAAGTGCCTTAAGTGTTGCAGCTTTCTCTTCTTCTGTGCCCATTACGCTAAGAAAAACGCGAGCTAAGGATAAATCGTTCGTTACTTCTACACCAGTTACGGTTAAGAAACCAATGCGTGGATCTTTCAATTCGGACTGAACGATCTGGCTTAATTCTTTCTTGATTTGTTCGCCAACTCGACCTACACGAACTCTAGCCATTTGTCATCACCTCTCAACGGACTCCATGATGAAGGCTTCAATAATGTCGCCCTCTTTAATATCATGATAACGCTCAAGAGATATACCACACTCGTAACCTTGTGCCACTTCTTTTTGGTCATCCTTGAATCGTTTCAGGGAGTCTATTTTACCTTCGTGCACGACAATACCACTGCGGATCAAGCGAGTTTGTGCATTACGAGCAATTTTGCCTGAGATAATCATACATCCAGCAATTGTACCTGAACCCGTAATTTTGAACACATTACGTACTTCTGCTTGACCAAGTACAACTTCTTTAAAGATAGGATCCAGCATGCCCTTCATAGCTTGCTCGATTTCTTCAATTACGTTGTAGATAATGTTATGCAGACGGATATCAACTTTCTCTTGATCTGCTGTTGCTTTCGCAGCAGGTTCAGGACGAACATTGAAACCGATAATAATCGCATTTGATGCAGAAGCCAGAATAATATCAGATTCTGTAACAGCACCAACACCGTTGTGAAGAATTTTAACGCGAACGCCTTCCACTTCGATCTTCTCAAGTGAGCTTTTCAGGGCTTCAACAGAACCTTGAACGTCACCTTTGATGATTACGTTAAGCTCTTTGATTTCGCCGTCTTTAATGTGTTTAAAGAGGTCATCCAGCGTGACGCGGGAATTCGCCGTCATTTCGGATTGTCGAAGTGCTATGGAACGACGATCTGCAATGTCTCTTGCCTTACGCTCATCTTCATAAGCAAGGAATGGATCCCCAGCTTGTGGAACTTCTGTAAGACCCGTGATTTCAACTGGTGTTGAAGGACCCGCTTCTTTCAGACGTTTACCTTTATCATTCACCATCGCTCTTACGCGGCCGAAGCACACGCCAGCTACGAAGCTATCTCCGACTTTTAATGTACCATGTTGAATCAGGATTCTGGCAACTGGACCACGACCTTTATCCAACTCGGCTTCGATTACGGTCGCTCTAGCACGTTTGTTCGGATTAGCTTTATACTCTTGAACTTCCGCAACAAGCAGAATCATCTCAAGCAGATTTTCAAGTCCAATCCGTTGTTTTGCGGAAATTTCGCAGAAAATTGTATCTCCGCCCCACTCTTCCGGAACCAACTCATAAGCAGTAAGTGCTTGTTTGATTTGATCTGGATTTGCGCCTTCTTTATCAATCTTGTTAACTGCAACAATGATCGGAACGCCTGCTGCCTTAGCATGGTTAATTGCTTCAACGGTTTGCGGCATTACGCCGTCATCAGCAGCAACAACGATAATTGTAATATCGGTTACTTGTGCACCGCGGGCACGCATCGTTGTAAAAGCTTCGTGACCAGGCGTATCCAAGAAAGTGATTTTCTTTTGGTTAACTTCAACTTGATAAGCACCGATGTGCTGCGTAATACCGCCTGCTTCGCCTTCGGTTACACTTGTTTTACGAATAGCATCAAGTAAAGTCGTTTTACCATGATCGACGTGCCCCATAATCGTAACAACTGGCGGACGCTCAATCAGATCTGCCTCATCGTCAATTTCTTCGAAAGTCTCGAAATTATCTTCTTCGACTTTAATCTTAATTTCAACTTCAACGCCAAACTCGGATGCAATCAATTGAATGGCTTCCAAATCAAGCTCTTGGTTGATTGTTGCCATTGTACCCAAGAACAAAAGCTTTTTAATAACTTCAGAAGCATCTTTGTGAAGTAATTTCGCTGTTTCACCAACGGTCATACTGCCACGAACGATGATTTTCTTAGGCGTGTTGTCAATTTTTTCTTTCTTAACGGTTTCTTGTTGGTATCTGCCTCTATTGTTACCGCGTTGATTTCCTCTGTTTTGTCCACCAGGTCCGCGATTGCCGCCGGAACGGTTATCATCAAAACGCTTAGGAGTTGGTTTGGATTTCTTAGTTGTAATTACACCAGCTTTAGCTGCTGCATCATCCAATTCAGCTGCTGTTGCTCCTACGTGGAACTGCGGCTTTGCTTCTTGAATGACAGGTCTTCCGCTTTGATTATTGTTACGGTTATCAAACGGTTTGGACTGACGGTTTGGGCCAGCACTACGGTTCGGGCCTGCATTTTGCGGACGGCTGCTATTTGCGCTTTGTCCACCACCAGCTCCCGGTCCACCAGTCCCCTGACTTGGACGAGACCCTGCATAGTTACTATTGCTGCGTGGAGCTCCGCCTTGGCCTTGACCTTGGCCTTGGCTGTAGCCTTGACCGCCACTAGGACGTTGGCTATTGTAGCCGCCAGTTGAACCACTTGGACGCTGGCCACCTGGATTGGAACCTTGATAACCCGTACGTTGTCCACCTTGGCTGGAACCTTGACCACTAGGGCGTTGTCCACCTGGATTGGAGCCTTGATAACCCGTACGTTGTCCACCTTGGCTGGAACCTTGGCCGCTAGGACGCTGTCCGCCTGGATTGGAACCTTGATAACCTGTACGTTGTCCACCTTGGCCTTGACTGTTTGGGCGTTGCCCGCCTTGCGATGATCCTTGACCACTTGGGCGTTGATCACGCCCAGGCTGAGCTGGACGACTAGCCGTATTAGGCGTAGATTGTCCTTGGGGTGCTGTTACAGCACCATTTGTAGTCGTGCTGTTCGTTGGTTCTGAAGCAACTGGCTTCGAAGCCTGTGTTGCTGCACCTTTATTCTCTTGTGCTGGAGCCTGCGTTGCAGGATTCTGATTCGTCGTAGATGAACTCACATTTCCTCCGTCCGTAGCTGCTCGTTTGGCAGCCGCATTGGCTTTAATATCACGAAAAAACTTTTCTACACTGCTTACTGCGTCATTTTCCATTACACTCATATGATTGTTAACGGGAATATTCAGACGTTTGAGGATGGTTATAATTTCTTTGCTGCTCATATTGAGTTGCTTTGCGTATTCGTAAACGCGAGTCTTATCTTTATTGTCTTGTTTATTGGTCAATATGTTTCACCTCCGCAGGATTATCTTGACTCTTCTGCAGCATCTGCGCGAAGCCTCCGTCCAATACACCTATGGTGACACGCATTTCTTTCCCAATGCTGCGGCCCAATTCATACTTCGTACCTATTTCCATGAGTTTAATTCCATAGAATTGGCATTTATCTTGAAATTTCTTACGTGTATTAGCAGATGCATCCTCCGCCATAATGACAAGTTTGGCTTCTCCCGAGCGAATCGCTTTAAACACACCTTCATCACCGGTAACTAGCTTCCCTGCCCGCATCGCCAAGCCCAATTGGGATAGAAATTTAGGATTCATCTTCAGACTCCTCCTCTTTAGAAGAGAGGAACTCATCTTCAACACGAATGAAATCTTGCTCCAATTGGTCATAAATATCGACACCAACGGCATGCTTCAGCGCTCTATCCAGGGCTTTACTTTTCTTCGCCAATTTAAAACAAGAAACTTTACCGCACAGGTAGGCACCGCGCCCAGACTTTTTCCCTTTGAGATCAATGAGAATTTCATCTTCAGGCGTTTTGACGATGCGGATCAAGTCCCTCTTCGGCATCATTTCCTGGCAGGCCACGCATTTTCTCAGAGGGATTTTTCTCTGCTTCATTCCGATCACCCCTTGCTACGAACAAAAACTTAATCGACACTTACAGAATCTTGATGCATTTCTTCTGAATAAGTTTTCACTCTGCCATATTCTTGTTCGGCTTGTGTTTCACTTTTGATGTCTATTTTCCAACCTGTCAATTTGGCAGCAAGACGAGCATTTTGCCCTTTGATTCCAATAGCCAAAGAAAGCTGATAGTCAGGTACAATGACACGCGCCATTTTTTCATTTTCATGAATTTGCACTTCAAGCACTTTGGAAGGGCTAAGCGCATTGGCTACGTATTCTTCCACGCTTTCCATCCAACGAACGATGTCTATTTTCTCGCCGCGCAGTTCGCTTACAATCGTTTGAACACGTAACCCTTTAGGCCCTACGCAGGATCCTACTGGATCAACTTCAGCGTTGCGAGAGTGAACAGCAATTTTGGATCGGAAGCCGGCTTCACGCGCAACCGAACGAATCTCGACCACACCATCAAAGATTTCAGGAACTTCCAGTTCAAAAAGACGCTTCAACAGCCCTGGATGTGTTCTTGATAAAATGATTTGCGGTCCTTTCGTCGTATTTTCCACTTTCGTGATATACGCTTTAATCCGATCGCCCTGTTTGAACTTATCCGTAGGCATCAATTCAGTCAAAGGCAGCACAGCCTCAACTTTACCCAAGTCCACATATATGTTACGTTGATCTTGGCGTTGAAGGATTCCTGTAACGATATCTTCTTCCTTGTCGATAAAAGCATTATAAATTAAGCCACGCTCGGCTTCACGAATACGCTGAGTCACCACTTGTTTGGCAGTTTGAGCAGCAATACGTCCGAAATCACGAGGAGTCACTTCAATTTCAACGATATCTTCCAATTGGTAATTCGGATTAATTTCACGAGAAGCGTGAAGTGAAATTTCCAATCTTGGATCTAATACTTCCTCAGTTACGGTTTTACGGGCATATACCTTGATGAGGCCAGTATGGCGATTGATATCAACTCGCACGTTCTGTGCGGTGTTGAAATTACGTTTATAACTTGAAATCATCGCTGCTTCAATTGCATCGATAAGTAACTCCTTTGAGATACCCTTCTCACGTTCAATTTCCGACAGCGCTTCGATAAAATCCGTGTTCATTTGAACTGAGTCCCCCCTTTCAATAAGTAACGGTCACTAAAAAACGATAGCTAGACGAGCGCTTGCTACTTTAGCGAACGGGATAATTATTTTCTTTTTGCCAATTTCAATAACGAGTTCTTCCTCGTCAAAGGAAAGCAGCAAACCTTCAAATTCCTTGGAACCGTCTATAGGTTCATAGGTGGTAACAAATACATGACTATTCACAGCCTTATAATAATCTTGTGTCTTCTTAAGCGGACGTTCCGCGCCAGGTGAAGAAACTTCCAAGAAATAGGCATCAGCAATGGGATCTTTTTCATCCAATTGAACACTTAAGTATTCACTGATGCGGCCGCAATCATCTATATCAATTCCGCCTTCCTTGTCTGCATAGACACGAAGGAACCAATTGCTGCCCTCTTTGACATATTCAATATCCACGAGTTCAAATCCATTTTGTTCAATGAAATCCTTCAGCATGTCCTCAATGACGGATTTGATTTGCGCTTGTGTAGCCACAGATAAATGTACCTCCTAAATTGACTTTCCCTTATCGTATTCCGAAAAGTCCTATATCAAAATGTAAAGAGTGGGTTTCCCCACTCTTTAATCACAAGATGATATCCTCATTATTGCCAATAAAAATTATACCATAACCATTCTTTGCATTACAATAGCAAACTTGTTAATCATTTTCACTTGACAGCCTAAAGTTTTCTTAAGAAAACTTGCTTCGGAAGCATTAACTTTTGAGTTTTTCTAAAGAAAAACTGACTTCGGGAGCTTAAAATAAGGACAATTGATTCGATTCCGGCAGTCCACGGAAACATCCCATCGAGCTGAGCATCTCAATGACCGTCTTTGAGGCTTTGGACCGATTCTGGAAATCTTCGATGGAGAGGAAGTCGCCTTCCTCTTTGGCAGCGGCAATATTTTTGGCTGCGTTATCTCCGATACCTGACATTGCCGCAAATGGCGGGATAAGTGACGTACCATCGATAATAAAACGTGTCGCATCCGAACGATAGATATCAATCGGTTTGAAACTGAAGCCACGGGACGTCATTTCGAGTGACATCTCCAAAATGGAAACCATCGCTTTTTCTTTCGGCAGCGCCTGGAAGCCTTTTTCTTCAATCTCAATCAACTTTTTAAGAATGGCATCATATCCCTGACACAGAAGCTCTAGATCAAAGTCAGCCGCACGAACACTAAAATAAGTGGCATAGTAGGCTATCGGATGATAAACCTTAAAGTAAGCTGTACGAACAGCTGAGATAACGTAAGCAGCAGCATGCGCTTTTGGAAACATATATTCAATCCGTTCACAAGATTCAATATACCAGGCTGGCACATTACAGCGTTTCATCTCATCTTTCCATTCATCTGTAAGCCCCTTACCTTTACGAACACTCTCGGTAATTTTGAAAGCAAGACCTGCATCCATTCCCGCCTTATAAATCAAGAAAAGCATGATATCATCCCGACAGCCAATAACGGTCTTAATGTTACATATCCCTTTTTTGATTAGCTCCTGTGCGTTCCCCAACCAAACACCTGTTCCATGTGACAAACCGGATATTTGCAGTAAGTCGGCAAAGGAGCTTGGCTGCGTTTCCTGAAGCATCTGACGAACGAACTTGGTTCCCATTTCCGGTACACCATAAGTGGCTACTGGAGAGCGGATTTGATCCGGTCTGACCCCAATCGCTTCCGTCGAGTTGAATATACTCATCGCTTTTGCATCATTCATTGGAATTGTTGTCGGATCAATACCTGTTAAATCTTGCAGCATCCGCATCATCGTCGGGTCGTCGTGTCCGAGAATATCAAGTTTCAGCAAATTGGCGTCAAAGGCGTGATAATCAAAATGGGTCGTTTTCCATTCCGAATTCTTATCATCAGCTGGGTATTGTACGGGTGTGATATCATCAACTTCCATATAATCCGGAACAACGACAATACCGCCGGGATGCTGACCTGTACTTCTCTTCACACCTGTACAGCCCGCAGCTAATCGGCTAATCTCAGCACCGCGCCATTTCTGTCCTTGCTCTTCTTCATACTTCTTGACGAATCCGAATGCCGTCTTCTCGGCGACAGTACCGATGGTCCCCGCGCGGAATACATTCTTCTCACCAAAAATTTCTTTCGTAAAATTATGCGCAATCGGTTGATAAACGCCAGAGAAGTTTAAATCGATATCGGGAACCTTGTCCCCTTTAAAGCCAAGAAACGTCTCAAACGGAATGTCGTGACCGTCACCTTTTAAATTACCCCCGCAATTAGGGCAAACTTTGTTCGGAAGATCGAATCCACTCGGAACGCTCCCGTCAAGGAACCACTCACTATGCTGACAAGATAAACATATATAATGAGGAGGCAGCGGATTAACCTCGGAAATGCCTAACATCATCGCAACGACGGAAGAACCAACGGAACCCCTTGAACCTACGAGATAACCGTCCGCATTCGACTTTTTCACAAGACGTTCGGAAATCAAATAGTTAGCAGAGAAACCGAACTTAATAATCGGAACAAGCTCTTTCTCAAGCCGGGCTATAATGACTTCCGGAAGCTCATCCCCATACATTTTCTTCGCTGTATTGTAACAGGTGGCACGAATTTCTTCGTCGGCACCTTCAATGATGGGTGTAAACAGCTTGTCAGGGAAAAGTTCAATGACTTCAAAGCGATCCGCTAGATCATTCGTACTGCGAATAACAACCTCGATCGCCTTTTCTTCACCAAGAAACTTGAATTCTTCCAGCATTTCTTTGGTCGTACGGAAATGTGCATCCGGTTTTTTCATAGCTTTAAGTGGGCTAAACCCGGTAATTCCATTAATGGCAATATCTCTGCATACTTTCTCACGAGGATTCAGATAATGCGCATTCCCTGTAGCAATAACCGGTTTGCCGGTCTTATAACCAATTTCACAAACACGTCGTACAGCATTTTCTAAATCTTCGACACTTCCCACGAGACCCTTTTCTACCAGATGCATGTTATAGCTCACAGGTTGAATCTCGAGAATGTCATAGAACTCGGCCACTTGCTCGGCTTCTTCGATTGATTTATTCAGAACGGCTTCAAAAAATTCCCCTTTTTCACAGCCGGAGGTGATAAGGAGACCTTCTCTATGCTCTACTAGAACACTTTTGGGAATTGTTGCAGAGCGCTGTAAATAGGTTGTATGGGATAAGGATATAAGTTTGAATAAGTTCTTCTTCCCAACGGCATTAAGTGCATAAACACAACAATGGAAAGGACGTTGATTTGACAAATCTTTTCCTACATAATCATTCAATTTAGCAAGATTCGTTATTTGTCGATCATTAGCCTCGTTAATTAAATGATATAAAACAAAGCCTAAGGCAATAGAGTCATCAATCGCGCGGTGATGGTTGTCCAAGCCTACTTTAAATTTATCCGACAAGGTATTCAATCGATGGTTCTTCATTGAAGGGAATAAAAATCTTGCAAGCTCTAGGGTATCAAGTACGGAGTTCGTAACCTCTGGCAATCCCATACGTTTCAAATTCGCTTGAAGGAAACCCATATCAAATCGTGCATTATGGGCTACGAGAACACAATCACCAACAAACTCAATAAACTTAGGTAGCTCATCCTCGATATCAGGCGCATCTTTTACCATATCATCGTTAATGTTTGTTAATTGTTGAATGTTATAAGGAATTTTCTCGTGGGGATTAATGAACGTTGCAAACCGCTCAATTTCTTTACCGTCCTGCATTTTAACACCTGCAAGCTCAATAATTCGGTTATTGGTAACAGAAAGTCCCGTTGTCTCTACGTCGAATATCACATATGTTGCTTGCTTTAGATCCATATCTCTACCATTCATCACAATAGGAACAGAGTCATTCACAACATTTGCTTCCACACCATAAATCACTTTAATCCCGTGCTTTTTGGCGGCTTTTCCTGCATCAGGAAAACATTGAATGTTACTATGATCGGTAACCGCGATGGCTTTATGTCCCCATTTAGCTGCCATTTTCACATATTGATCAATTGGTGTCAGAGCATCCATGGTACTCATGGTTGTGTGAAGATGAAACTCAACACGCTTCTCAGATGCATCGTCCATCCGATCTCTGGGAGCCATAACTTCATTCAGGTCATTCGGAATCATGACAAGTTCAGGAATTTGCATGAAACGATCGTACTCGACCTTCCCTCTCGCTCTAATCCATGTTCCATTTGCAAGAAGGCTCATAATTTTCACATCATCTTTGGTTTTCGCAAATACTTTCATCGCCAAAGAATCTGTAAAATCGGTCAGGTTAAATGTAAATAACGTGTTTCCATTTCTCAATTCCTTTACGTCTAGTCCAAATACGGTACCCTGAACCGTTACTTTCTTCTCTTCTTCTTGAATGTTCTTAAGTGGCGTCGGCACCTCTTTGATATCGTAGCCCATGACAAGCTTGAGATCCGTATCTGGTAATGAGGATTCTTCTTCTTCCATGTCAATGGACATCATAATCTCTTGAGTGATGGTCTTCTCGCCTTGCTCGCGCTGCTTCGCAAATTTCTCGTACTCAGCTTCGATCTCGCTAGAATCACTTATCGCATACTTTACGTTTAATTCTGTTTGAAAAAAGTTATGAAAAAAGTTCCGTATAAACATATCTACATTTTTCTTTTTAGCAAGTTCAAGTCCAATCTGATCTAGCATTATGAGTGTTAGCGTATGACCTTGTACCTCGAACCTTGCTTTCGACATCCAACCATTAATCGATGCTACTTCTCGCTGCAGCCATTCCATAAATAGGCTCCAGTATTCTTCCACTAAAGCAGCGGGTTCTACTTGCTCATATTTCCAAATAAAACGAATCTTCGCAATTTGAGCGAACTTCTCTTGAATCATTTTGCAAAAAGAGCGGTAAATATTCTGAGGGACTATTTCATTTTTCACCAAATAAAAGGTCCAGTCGCGATTTTTACGACTAATTTCTACTTGCTCGATGTAGCCTTCCGCAAAAAATGACCGCACGATATCGGCTGGAATCTCGGCTTGCTGCATCAAAAGCTCAAAGCGATTCCGTTTATCAGCCAAATTACTCATGAACAGCCTCCCCATAAAAATACGAAGGGCAATGGAATTGTTGCTTCCATTTGCCCTTGATTGTAATTAATAACTTCGGCCAAAAACGACCGTATGTTTAGCAGCATCGCCGCAAACCAGACATGTTGATTTCGTTTCTGAAGGTGTGAAAGGAATGTTACGGCTTGTTGCCCCCGTCTCTTCCTTCACTTGCGCTTCGCAAGCGATAGACCCGCACCAGCCGGCCAAAGCAAAACCGCGTTTCGTCTCCAGGAATGTTTTGAATTCATCAATGGAATCCACTGCAATATAATGCTCGTCACGGAACTGCTTCGCTTTATCATACATCTGCTGATGAATCTCAGCAAGTAAATTTTGAACTTCCTGAACGAAGTCAGTTTGCTGAACGGTTTTCTTCTCCCCGCTTACTCGAGAAACGAGAACAACTTGCCCATTTTCCATGTCACGAGGTCCTAATTCAACTCGGATCGGTACACCGCGCATTTCATATTCATTAAATTTCCAACCTGGGCTTTGGTCTGCACGGTCATCCACTTTAACTCGAACTCCAGCTTTCTTAAGCTCAGCATACAATTCATCTACTCGTCCAATAACTTGTTCACGTGTTTTTGGCGGACCAATTGGAATCATGATGACTTGTGTAGGGGCAACTTTAGGAGGCAAAACCAACCCACGATCATCACCATGAACCATGATAAGTGCACCGATGAGTCGAGTACTAACTCCCCATGAAGTCGTATGGGCAAATTGATGCTGATTTTCACGGTCCAAGAACTTGATATCGAAAGCGACTGCAAAATTCGTACCCAGATAGTGAGAGGTGCCAGCTTGCACCGCTTTCCCATCTTTCATCATTGCCTCGATAGAGAACGTATCGACAGCACCCGCGAATTTCTCAGAAGGAGTCTTCTGCCCAACAATAACAGGGATTGCTAAGAAATCTTCCGCAAATTGGCGGTATACATCCAGCATCTGCATCGTCTCACGGCGAGCATCCTGCTCATCTTCATGAGCCGTATGTCCTTCCTGCCACAGGAACTCTGTAGTTCGAAGGAAAGGCAATGTTCGCTTCTCCCAACGAACTACGTTAGCCCATTGATTAATCAATAGGGGAAGATCGCGATAGGAGTTGATCCATTCCGAATACATGTGACCGATCATCGTTTCCGAAGTGGGACGAATAGCTAGACGTTCTTCGAGCTTCTCTCCACCTGCTTCAGTGACCCAAGGCAGCTCTGGATTAAAGCCTTCCACGTGTTCTTTTTCCTTCTGGAAAAAACTCTCTGGAATAAATAAAGGAAAATAGGCGTTCCGATGACCCGTTTCTTTAAATTTACTATCGAGTTCACGTTGAATGTTTTCCCATATTTCATAGCCATCCGGTTTAAACACGATACAGCCGCGCACTGGTGAATAGCTCATTAAATCAGCTTTCTTGATCACATCTATGTACCAACGGGAGAAATCCTCTCCCTGTGGTGTAATCTCTTTAACAAACTGTTTATCGTTTGACATAAACCCTCCTACAATATTAGGACTATCCCTTAATTAATCTTAAAATATCATTGTAAGTAACTGCCACCATGAGCAGCATTAGCAGTGCAAAACCAACAAAATGAACCATACTTTCTCGATTCGGATCAATTGGCTTCCCGCGTAGTGCCTCTAGACCCATAAATAGAAGTCGGCTTCCATCTAAAGCAGGAATAGGCAGGAGATTAAATATACCTAGATATAAACTTAATGTAGCTGCCCAAGAGATTAAGTAAGTTATTCCCATTTTGGCAAACTCAGCAGATACTTGAGCAGTCCGGACAGGTCCGCCAAGATCATCAAGTTTAAACTGCAGCATAACAAGCTTCTGTAAACCAGTCACAATGCCAATCGTTGTTCCAACGACTTGTTCGTAGGTGCCAGTTAACACTTCGCTAAAGGTTGCGCTTCTACGATCCCCTGAAATGACAACGCCGAGCTTACCAGCCCCTGCTTCCATTTCAGGTGTAACCTGAAGTGTAATTGGATTACCTGCACGATCCACAACCCAAGTCATCGACTTTCCTGCAGATGATTGAATCGAGGTGACAAGCTTCTCCCGGTCATCACCAATCGGCTGATTATCAATCGACATGATAATATCCCCTTTATGAAGACCCGACTTCTCGCCTGCCTTACCTGCAAGCACAGAATCTAGCTTAACGTTCGTAAATACGCCCGACATAATAACAACGATAAAGAACAATACAATCGCGAGTATGAAGTTCATCACAGGACCCATCACAATAGCAATTGCTCTCTGGCCAACCGTTTTCGAACCAAACTGACGATCATATGGAGCAATCTGTGTTTCTGCCCCTTTGGTCACCATCATAGCTTGTGGATCAATGGGATAAGTAACGCTTTCTCCGTCAACATCAAGTGATACTTGAAGCGCTCTATCTAAATCAATTTGTTCCACGACACCAATGATAACATTCGAGCGTCGATCTAATTGATCAAGATAAAGAGATGACACTTGATTTTGTTTATTTAGCTTAACAGCAACCGTTTGTCCAGGGTTCACTTGGACAATTTCCGGGTCTTCCCCTGCCATGCGAACGAATCCACCAATTGGCAAAATGCGCAAGGTATAGCGAGTTTCCCCTTTTTTATATGAGAAAATTTTGGGTCCAAAGCCGATTGCAAATTCTCGAACTAAGATGCCTGCACGTTTCGCAAAGTAAAAATGACCCCATTCATGAATCGTAACGAGAACGAAAAACAACAAAATAACCTTCAATCCAACTTCTATGGCTGACAAGTCGTATTTCCTCCTTCGGGTTTTCTTCAGAAAACTTACCTATGTTTGCAAAAACCATAACGTTTTCGTTTGAAAACCTGCCTTCTAAGCATCCACTTATGGACAGCATGTTCTTAGATTAACATTATTGAACTGCTGAATACAAGCTATGCCCTTTTAGCACAGTATACGAGCTGGGAGTTTGAATTAGACTTTACTTTATAGAGCGCCTAGGTGATAGATTGAAAAAAAGAGCAGAGCCAACCTCGCTGACCTAAGCTCTCATGAAATTAAAATACAATAGATGATGCAAAGGCTCTTGCCCAAATATCTTGTTCTTGTATGACATCTAGATGAGGGTTTGAATGGGATTCATGTTTCTGCAAAACAACTTCAATAATCTGTTCAATTTGTAAGAACGTAATCTCACCTTTGAGGAAGCGTGCAACAGCGATTTCGTTCGCTGCATTATAAACAGTAGGTGAAGTACCTCCCTGTTTGCCACTCTCAAAGGCCATTCGTAAACACGGATACCGATTGTAATCCATCTCACGGAAATGAAGTTTTCCGATGGCAGCCAAATCTAGCCGATTGGTTGGCGTCGGATATCTGTCTGGATAGGTTAATGCGTATTGGATAGGAACTCGCATATCCGGATTACCTAGCTGAGCAATAACACTATTGTCAACAAATTCTACAAAGGAATGAATGACACTTTCAGGATGTATGAGGACATCTATTTGGTCATAGGAAAGATCAAATAACCAATGAGCCTCAATGACCTCAAGACCTTTATTGACCATCGTCGCTGAATCTATCGTAATCTTAGCTCCCATCGACCAATTCGGATGTTGGAGAGCTTGTTCGACCGTTACTCCCTCTAATTGTTCACGTGATCGATCTCGAAAGGAACCACCAGAAGCAGTAAGCGTTATTTTCGCAATTTGCGAGCGATTCTCGCCATTCAAGCATTGAAAGATAGCCGAATGTTCACTATCAATAGGCAGCAAAGACACACCTTTTCGACGAATAGCATCCTTTACAATATGGCCTGCACTCACTAACGTCTCCTTATTTGCAAGACCAATGTGTTTGCCAGCTTCTATCGCTGCCATTGTAGGCTTAAGTCCCTGACTCCCTACCAACGCTGTTACTACCAAGTCTGCATCTGTTGATGCAGCAACTTCCATTAATCCCTCTTCACCATATAACACCTTGGTCGATGACGAAACATTCTTGGAAACTTCGTCGGCCAGCTCCTTGGTCGCGACCGATACAACTTTTGGGTGAAACTTTTTAACCTGTTCAATCAATAATTGACTATTATAACCGCCAGATAATGCTTCAATCTGAAATTTATCTGGGGCATGCTGGGCAATATCTAAGGTTTGTGTACCAATAGACCCTGTTGAGCCCAGAATGGCAATCCGTTTCATCATATTCCACCTCGCCTATGACTGTTAGTGAGTAAGAATTCCAAGCCAATAAATAAATGGAAATACGATAAGCCAACTATCCATCCGATCGAGTACACCACCGTGCCCGGGAAGTAAAGTTCCCGTATCTTTAATACCCTTTACTCGCTTATAAGCCGACTGTATTAAGTCTCCTACTTGTCCAACAACAGCTATTACGAAACCAAGCACCAATGCCTTGCCAAGCCCAAGTAAATCCGGTGCATACCAGGCGAATCCTAATGCTGCAATCATCGAAATAACGACGCCACCTACAGCTCCCTCAATTGACTTCTTAGGACTGATTTGAGGCCATAGAAGATGTTTCCCCAGCTTCGAACCGACAAAATAAGCTCCTGAATCCGAAGCCCAAATACATACAAACACAACTATTGACCAAAATAAGCCATGCTCCATTAAGCGTGCAGCAATCATATAATTAAATCCAAAACCTATGTAAATGACACCAAGTAAAATAACAGAAACCTGATCTATTGTGATCGTATTTTTTGAAGCGACTGTAATGAAAAGCAAGACAAACATGGTCAGCCAAATAATGGCTGTCGAAGAAACGGGAAATGATCCACCAAACGTTTCCCACGGCACTGTTAAGTATAACAAGGAAATTAAACCAATAGCCGCTGTAAATTTATACTTCGTGTAGCCATTCATTTGCAAATATTCACGGTAGCCGATAATTGACAGTAATACGATTAACCCAGCATACCAATAACCACCCAGTACTAATAACGTAATGAAAACGAGCCCGGCAATGACTCCCGTGACGATCCTTTGCTTCAAGTTGAATCCCCCTAGATGAACACGCGCCGGAAACATACGAAGTGATTAGATACCTCCGTATCTTCTCCCGCGGCGCTGATATTCTGCAATTGCTTGCATAAATAATGATTCCGTGAATTCCGGCCAGTACGCCTCCGTAAACCAAAGCTCCGAATACGCTAATTGCCAAAGAAGAAAATTACTGAGTCTGAGCTCACCGCTTGTTCGAATTAACAAGTCTGGATCTGGTAAATCCGAAGTTAACATATAGGAAGAAAAACTTGCCTCATCCAAATCTTCTACTTGTAGTTTGCCATTATGAACATCACGAATCATATCCTGAACACCAGCAATCATTTCTTTACGCCCACCATAATTTAAGGCAAAGTTCAGAATGAGTCCTGTATTATCTTTCGTCCGTTCGATAGCTCCCTCAATCGCTTTGAGTGTGTAATCAGGTAAGCCTTCTTTCCAACCCGTCATTCGGATACGAACATTGTTTTCGATCAGCTCTTCAATTTCTAAAGGAAAAAATTCTTGAGGAAGTTTCATTAGAAATTCAACTTCTTCCTTCGGTCTTTTCCAATTTTCCGTTGAAAAAGCGTACATCGTAAGGACCTTAACACCGATCTCATTTGCAGCCATCGTAATTTTCTTCACATTTTTCATGCCCGAATGATGCCCTGCTACGCGAGGCAAGCCTCTTTGCTTAGCCCAACGACCGTTCCCGTCCATAATAATAGCGACATGTGCTGGCACTTTATCCAATTCGATAGCCGGTATAGCCGAAGAAACAGATTTAACATTGATTCCTAACCATTTCTTAATTAGCTTGAGCACAGTTGTTCCTCCCAACTAGGGAAAGATGAAAAACCCCCAGCGAATACCCGGGGGCATATCTATCTTATACTTCCATGATTTCTTTTTCTTTAGCAGCCAAAACTTTCTCAACTTCAGCCACGAATTTATCAGTGAACTTTTGGATATCCTCTTGATGTTTGCGGGACTCGTCTTCGGATATCCCCGCTTTTTCTAACTTTTTGATCTCATCGTTGGCATCACGACGGATGTTACGAATAGCAATTTTTGCTTCCTCGCCAAATTTCTTCGTCATTTTCACAAGATCGCTACGACGCTCTTCTGTTAAAGCCGGTATAACAATTCGAATAACCAAGCCGTCGTTAGATGGCGTTAATCCTAAATCAGACTTCATAATTGCTTTCTCAATCGATGTCATCGAACTTTTGTCCCATGGTTGAATAAGTAATGTACGTGAATCAGGTGTTGTTAAATTTGCCAGTTGATTCACAGGCGTCATCGCTCCGTAATATTCCACTTGGATGCGATCTAATAAAGATGGCGTAGCACGACCTGCACGAAGAGAAGTTAAATCTCTTCTCAAGGCGCCAATTGCTTTATCCATCCGATCTTCTGCATTCTTTTTTACTGATTGTGGCATGGTTTAGACACTCCCTTTAACTGTAGTCCCAATTTTCTCGCCAAGGACCACTCGTTTGATATTCCCTTTTTCTGTGATATTAAACACCACTAACGGGATGTTGTTATCCATACAAAGGGAAGATGCGGTGGAGTCCATGACACCAAGATTGTTACTGATAACTTCCATATAGGTTAACGTCTCGAATTTCTTCGCTGTTGGATCTTTGAATGGATCTGCCGAATATACGCCATCCACTTTATTTTTGGCCATGAGAATAACTTCTGCTTCAATTTCAGCTGCTCTTAAAGCCGCTGTTGTATCTGTTGAGAAATATGGATTCCCAGTACCTGCCGCGAAAATAACAACTCTCCCCTTTTCAAGGTGACGCATTGCTCTTCTACGGATGTATGGTTCAGCCACTTGCTGCATAGTAATGGAAGATTGAACTCTTGTAGGCACATCAAGATTCTCTAGTGCATCCTGCAGAGCCAATGAATTCATGACGGTTGCAAGCATACCCATATAATCTGCTGTCGCACGATCCATACCCTTCTCACTACCTGCAATACCACGCCAAATGTTTCCACCGCCCACAACGATAGCAACTTCTACATTTAATTCCACAACATCCTTCACCTGTTGGGCAATGGAAGTAATAACTTCCGAATCAATGCCATAACCCTGCTGTCCTGCCAAAGCTTCGCCGCTCAATTTTAGCACTATTCTTTTATAAAAAGGTTGACCCAACTTGTATAACCTCCGTTTCAATGCTTAAACAGATCTCTTATTGGCTAAAAAAGAAGGAACACCAAGTGTTCCATCTTTTTTAAATGCCTATTATAGTTTAACTTGGGACATAACTTCTTCCGCAAAGTTCTCTTGTTTTTTCTCAAGACCTTCACCAAGGCCGAAACGTACGAAACGACGAATGGAAATGTTCTCGCCGATTGCTGAGATTTTTTCATTCAACAATTGGTCGATTGTTTTGTCTGGGTCTTTAACGAATTGTTGCTCCATCAAGCAGAACTCTTCGTAGTATTTACCGATCCGGCCTTCAACCATTTTGTCAATGATTTTCTCTGGTTTACCTTCATTCAAAGCTTGGTTACGAAGAATTTCTTTTTCTTTCTCCAAAGCTTCTGTTGGTACTTCTTCGCGACGTACATAAGTCGGGTTAGCCGCAGCGATATGCATAGCGATGTCTCTGCAGAAAGTACGGAATTGCTCCGTTTTACCAACGAAGTCAGTTTCACAGTTGATCTCAACAAGTACGCCTACTTTACCTCCAGCGTGAATGTAAGATTCTACTGCGCCTTCTGTAGCAATACGTCCTGCTTTGTTAGCTGCAGCAGAAAGACCTTTCTCGCGAAGCAATTCGCCTGCTTTGGTGATATCACCGTTTGCTTCTTCAAGCGCTTTCTTACAATCCAACATTCCTGCGCCTGTTTTTTCACGTAACTCTTTCACTTGTGCTGCTGTAACTGCCATTGAAAGAAACCTCCCGATAGTTGTTATTGGTATGTAATACCTATTGATTCTTTAAAAAAAGAGTGGTGACAGGCTGTTACACCTTCCAACCACCCTTTTCACATTCCTATAGATTAAGCTGTTGTTTGCTCGCCTTGGTGTGCTTCGATAACTGCATCAGCAATTTTTGCTGTTAATAATTTAACGGCACGGATCGCATCATCGTTACCTGGAATCACGTAATCAATTTCGTCCGGATCGCAGTTTGTATCAACGATACCAACGATTGGGATACCCAATTTGCGAGCTTCCGCAACAGCAATACGCTCTTTGCGTGGGTCGATAATGAAAAGTGCGCTAGGCAGACCCTTCATGTTCTTGATTCCGCCCAAGAATTTCTCAAGACGATCTTTCTCTTTACGGAGAATGATAACTTCTTTCTTAGGAAGAACTTCGAAAGTACCGTCCTCTTCCCATCTTTCAAGAGTTTTCAAACGGTCAATACGCTTTTGAATCGTTTGGAAGTTTGTTAGAGTACCACCCAACCAACGTTGGTTGATGAAGTACATTCCGCAACGTTCTGCTTCTTCAGCAACGGAATCTTGTGCTTGTTTTTTCGTTCCTACGAAAAGAATCGTACCATTATCTTCAGAAACGGATTTAACAAAGTTGTAAGCTTCTTCAACTTTTTTAACCGTTTTTTGTAGATCGATAATGTAAATACCGTTTCTTTCTGTAAAGATGTATTTGTCCATTTTCGGGTTCCAACGACGTGTTTGGTGACCGAAATGTACGCCAGCTTCTAAAAGCTGTTTCATGGAGATAACTGCCATCCCCAATCCCTCCTCTAAAATGGTTTATTTGGTATCCGCCGCCTGTCGCATCTTTGCATAAAACTTACCAAAGTAAGCACCATTATGCAAATTGACGGGCGTGAGTTTTTAACACCGTGAATAAATATACCACAACTGAAATACCTATGCAACTTTTTGTCATGATCCTCATTTTGCCCTACAAATGGCATGTATATGTACAGAAACAACAAAAACAGACCTCATAATAAAGATCCATTTGTCGGACTATCTATTGAACTGTAATTAAATTGGTCACGACTTTGGGAATATCCGTAACACCTTCAAAAACATGGTAACCGATTTGGATTTTAGTGTTACCACCTTGCTTTTCAAGCTCCGTAACAAAAGCTTTACGATCGGTAATAATGCCAGATTTCACGAGAAGTTCACTGACAGCAGTTGCATCAAGATTTGGCTGTACATAAATAACTATTTTCGGTGTAACTTCAGGTGTATTTGCTTTGGGCTGATCCTGAGGTTTAGCTGCCGCCAATTTGTCTGTTTCCTCTTTGACCTTTTTCAATACGGCTGCATCGAACTCATTTTGCGTAAATACTTTTGTATTCTTATCGAATACTTGGTAGTACTTCGCAGCTTCGACCTTTAACTTCTGAGGATCCATTTCATCCAATGCAAGGCCCGTTTGACCAGGTGCACTAGCTCGCACAGACATTATTTGCAGAAGTAAGGCTCCTACGATAATTCCAGTCCCTATTCCAAAAACGTACGACCTATTTTTAAACACGGGCCCTTTCCTCCTGTCTGGATAATTGAAGGATTAGACTGACCTCGCCTTTATTCATGCCTAGCTTCTTAGCAATGGCTTCGACGCCTTTTCCTTGATCATACAGTGAAAATAGCTCACTGTATCTGCTTTTCATGCCCAATCCAGTGTAGATGGGTTCTTCTACTTCCGATTCTTTAGCAGACGCAACAAGTTCAGAAGAAGCGACTTGAACAGAATGGGCTGGATTAGCACTAGGTATTCCCGAGATAATAGCATGCTGATCATCAGAAAACACGTCAGTTGCCGCATTTGTTCTTTGATTTATTTGATGATTGACATGCACTTTCGTTAATTCCTTCGACAGTTCATGTTTTTGCTTTTCCAATGATTCCAGTCTGCCTGCAAGCTTAGCAAGCTCTATCTCGTAATCTTGTTTCGTTTTGGAGAACAGATTGAGCAGCGTTTGATTTTGTTCATCCATCTCAGCAGCGAAATGCTCGATGGTTTCCTCGATCTCTTGGACTACGTTCGTCTTAATGGACGCTGCCGCTTGTTCCTTAGGTAGGAAACGTGCGTAGACAATCAAGACAAGACCTAGAAGTACGACATACATCCACGGCTGCATAGCCATTGGGTTCACCTTTTTCTATATGTGAGATAATTAGTTATAAGGATAAATCAATATGATGCCCTTTATACGGATGATCTAGCTGATGACTGCCTTCAGGGGAAGCGGAAACTGTCTTACCTTTGTTCTTGGCTTTACCCTTATTAGACTGCTGACGCTGGTCGCCATGATCCTTGATATCTGTACGAACGCTCTCTTCAAGCTTGGCGCTACGATGGCGATCCTTCTCCGTTGTTTGTGCAGCTTGATTCTCCAAGATCGTTTCGTCCTGCCGCGGTTTTTGCATAAGCTGATTTTGACGGATGCCAGCTTCATCGTTTTTGTGTACAGCGAACTGTAAATCGATGGCTTTAAAACTCATCGCTTACCCTCTCCTTCACTCACACATACGCACTCATGGAAATATCGCCTTCACTTAAACGGAACGTCATACGGCTTGTTGGATCTTTGATATATTTCGTATACCGGCCAATGACAATCTTAGTTCCCCCATAAATAGTAGACAATACTTCTACTTTCGCTTTGTCGGAGTCTTCTAACGATTTCTCGATCTCAAGAATACGTTCTTTGATGGTATTTTGCTCTTCTAAAGCTTGCTTTTTCGTATGTGTCAACTTGATTCGCATGGCCACTTTATCCGGACCTAATTGACCTGCTGCTGCTAATTGATTTAATAACGTAAGCGCTTTATCCGTTTTATCCATATTTTCCATGAAAACTTTTAGTTGGTTGCGTAAATCAATCATTTCATTACGAAGCTCTGGAAGAACGCCAACTTCAACAGCTGTAGCCGTTGACATCGAATTCCCTATCGTCCTCGCAGTAACACGCTCCCCGGCTTGTATGGTACCTCCAACTATGAGTCCTTTGGAACCATTACAATTTACGGCCTTGCCTGCTCTAATCGTTGAATGCATAATACTCTGAGAAACCGTTAATTCTCCTGCTACTTCAACAATAGCATCCTGAATGAAGGAACTTTTTACATTCTTACCAGCTTTGATATGTGCCTTATTCTGCCCAACAATGCCTGCACTAATGTCAATAGAACCTTCGGCTTCAAGTTCTGCGGCCTCCACGCCTCCAGTGACACGAATATCCCCAGCAGCACGGATTTTAAAACCAGGAAGAACATTACCTCGAATAACCACAGTACCGATAAAATCAATATTCCCAATATTATAATCAACATTTCCATTCACTTCATAGATAGGAAACACATTAATTTTGTCACGATCTGTTCTTACCACCATGCCATCAATTGTAGAATAAAGCCCCATTTGTTCAGCGTCTGTTACCACATTCTTGCCTAATTTAAATCTAGCTTCTTTCCCTGCTTTAGTAAAAAGGGTCTCACCTGTAACTGCTCTTCCCGGTGTGCCTTCCGTTGCCAGAAACCGCTGTCCGATAAGCTGTCCTTTTCTAACATTATGAAGAGATACTACTTCTTTATAATTCACCCTGCCGTCATCCAGCTCTAATGGTTTTTTTTCATCCTCATCAAAATCAAAAATAAATTTAATATATCCGCTCTGGCCTTCTATTGCCTTCGTTCCCGTTGCAATTGTAACTTTTTGATGATAAAAAGGTTTCGGATTTGCAGCTATTTGAGCAAGTAAAGATCGATTTAAACCGTGAACGATGTGATTCGTTTGAACTAACTCTTCCAATTGTCCTGCTGTTACTTGAAAATCGTCATCAGCATTGTTAATTAACAAATAAGCTGTTAATTTGTCATCCGAGATGGAAATACTAATGTAAAAACCCAAAGGCATGTTCCTCTCAAGCATAGACAAACCACCTTTCATTACCTTCTGATTGTATGTTATGTATCTTGAAATAATTGCGTCTTAAATCGACCTAGTACGCCTTTAAGCCGAAGTATTGCTTTCGAATGTAATTGTGAAATACGAGAAGGAGACAAGCACATAACCTCAGCAATTTCACTTAAGGAGAGCTCTTCGAAATAGAATAATGAGACAACCGTTCTCTCTTTATCCGTTAATCTTTCAATAGCCTTTGCCAAAGACTCCTTCAAATAAAACTCATTAACCTGAAACTCTGGGTTCTTGGCCTTTTCATCTACAAGTAATGAAAGACGCGTTTCCGAATCTTCCTCTCGGATGGGATCATCAATCGAACAAACGGTTGTAATCGAAATATCCTGAAGCATCTGCTGAAAATCTTGCTCACTAATTTGTAAATAGTTGCTGATCTCAGCATCCGTAACTGAGCGTAGATACTGCTGTTCTAGCTTCTGGTAAGCATCTTCGACCTTCTTGGCCTTTTCTCTTACAGAGCGTGGTACCCAATCCCCTTGCCGAAGTCCATCAATAATAGAACCACGAATTCTCCAAGAAGCATAGGTTTCGAATTGCAGTCCGCGTGAATAGTCAAATTTCTCCACGGCATCGATAAGGCCCATCACACCAAAGCTCGATAGATCTTCTCTCGAAACACTTTTGGGAAGTCCTATTGCCATACGTCCGGAAACATAATCGACTAAGGGCAAGTAACTCTCGATAAGCGACTGCTTAGCGGGAACCCAGCCCTGTTCCTTCCATTGCTTCCATAACTCGATGTTGACTAGTTGTGATTGCTTTTGTTCGATCATGATTTACGTTTCACCATCCTTAGTCTTCAGACATTCGCCTTAAGGCACCCGCCAGTTGTTCAGGGTCCAAATTATTCTTGGTGACTAGCTTAGGTGGATTCAGTGGTGAAAATTGCATTTCATTAGATAGTAAAGAGTTATTACTGCCCAGGTTAGCCTTCATCATCTCCCGTGTTTCCTCATCCTCATCTGGTGTAGTCAAATCCAATGATTGACCAACGGACGATTCTATCGTGGGATTCACATAAGATGCACCGCCTGCAGCATGTTCAGCTCCTATCATTACACCCAACACCCATCTAAAACCAAATGTCAGAACGAATAAAATAAGAAAGCTGTATGCACTTTTAAGACAAGTAGAAAGAAATAAATTATTGCCGATCGATAAGGCAAATGTAAATAAGGCAGCCAATGATGCTACGATGACATTAATTCGAATGGTTCCAATCATCATCAAATTTCCTTTACTCCTAATTGGACACTTCGAATAACCAGGATGCCGGTTTCACTATGGAATTCTATCGTTCGACCGTAATTAGCCCCGGTATCCTCAGCATGAATTGGAATTTTGTATTTATTCAACATTTCTTTACAAGATTCTACATTTCTTGGACCAATTCTCATCGTATCATTATTTCCAGCAAATGCAAACATTTGAGCACCGCCGGCAAGCTTTGCTTCTAGCCTATTCACAGTAGCTCCGAGCTTTTCCATTCTGGAGATTAACTCAGGAATAGCCGTATCCGCGTATTTAGCAATATTCAGCGAGCCTTCACGAGCTATCTCGGAAGAAGGCAGCATCACATGAGCCATACCTGCCACTTTTACGCGGCTATCATATAAAGTGACACCCACACACGAACCCAGCCCTGTTGTCTTCAATACACCTGTCTGGTGAGCAACATTCAGGTCAGCCATTCCTACTTTAATTAAATTATCTAACGTCATGGAGACTCTACCCCTAATGCCGAAAATATTTTGCCAAACGATTCCGGATCAGGAATTAAGAAGAAATGTCCTTGTACTTCATTTTCCCCTTCCATAAATTTGGTATCAATGAGAAGTGCTTGATCTCCCATTTGACCAAATTGCAATAATCCATAGCTTAAAATGGCACCGGCCATGTCAATTGCTAACGCAGGGACAGTAGGCTGCATATTCAAATTCGTAAAATCAGCAAGAGAGGATAAATAAGAACCGGCTAGAATATTCCCGATCTCATTCAAAGCAGATAATTCCAGTTCTGAATACTCTTCATGATCTTCGATATGTAACCCAATCAAATCCCTTAGCATATTTTTGGCGGCATCTAAATCAAGGATAAAAAACATATTTCCAGGCGCGTCTCCATCCACACGCAAGAAGATAGCAAGAACAACAGTCTCTGCTCCGCCAACACTTTCGCAGATTTCTTCGAAAGGAAGCATTCTTACCTTTGGAACGAGCATATCAATCGGCTTATCCAGCAAAGTAGATAGGGCGGTAGCAGCATGCCCCGCACCTATGTTACCTACTTCTTTGAGAACGTCCATTTGAAAATCCTCTAAACGACTAAATACATCCACAAGCTATTCCTCTAATCTTTCTAACTGTTGAATTTCATTGCGATCCAAGACTTGCTCTAAATTCAACAAAACAAGCAATCTTTGTTCACCAACGCGTGCGATACCATCCAGATACTTGGCTTTGATTCCGCCTACAATTTCTGGAGGATTATCAATATTATCCGTGTCCAAATCAATAACGTCATTCGCAGAGTCTACAATGAGACCCACTTCAAAGTCACCTGCAGATACGATGATAATACGAGTAGCATCTGAATTAATTTGCTCTTCAAGTCCGAATCTTGAGCGAAGGTCAATAATAGGAATAACAACACCGCGAAGATTAATAACGCCTTTAATGAATGCTGGCGCTTTAGGTACGCGCGTCATTGGCTGCATTCTTTCGATCGTTCTAACTTTCTCAACTTCCACGCCGTACTCTTCCGTTCCAAGTGCGAAGACGATTACCTTTTTCTCTTCTCCCATTGTGAAACCCTCCTTAAAAGTATGTAATTATTTAATCAATGCATTCGGATCAATGATCAATGCGACTTGTCCATCCCCTAGAATCGTTGCACCGGATATTGCGAATAGTCCGGATAAATATTTACCTAAGGTTTTGAGAACGATTTCTTGCTGACCAATAAATTCGTCTACCATCAAGGCAACTTGTTTGTCACCTTTGCGTACAACAACAATTTCGGTCTCTTCCTCAAGATCCTCATTGAAATCAGGCACATTAAATAATGTACTGAGCGATACAAGAGGAATAACATTATTACGATACTCCACCATTTTGTTACCATGAATGTTACGAATCTGATTCTTCTGAATAGCAGAAGTTTCAACAATGGACGATAACGGTATCGCATATTTTTCACTGCCCAGACGCACAAGCATGGCAGAAATAATGGATAACGTCAGTGGTAATTGGACTGAGAACTTACTTCCAAAACCTGGTTTGGAATCAACTTGAACATGTCCACCCAACATCTGAATCTTCGTCTTCACAACGTCAAGACCAACGCCACGTCCAGAAATATCAGAAATTTTCTCGGCCGTACTAAATCCAGATGCGAACAATAAGTTGTATACTTCCAAATCACTTAACTTCGCTGCTTGTTCTGCTGTTACAAGACCATTCTTGAGTGCAGTCTTCAATACCTTTTCTCTATAAATCCCTCTGCCATCTTCTTCAATTTCTATAAACACATGATTCCCACTATGGAAAGCACGCAGCTGAATGGTACCTTGCTCACTTTTGCCAGCAGCCAATCGATCACTGATAGACTCAATACCATGATCGACAGCATTACGCAGTAAATGTACAAGTGGGTCACCAATTTCATCAATAACGGTCCGATCTAATTCTGTTTCTGCACCTGTAATGACCAAATCTACTTTCTTATCTAGCGATTTAGCCAAGTCCCTTATCATCCGTGGGAAGCGATTGAATACAGAATCCACAGGAACCATGCGGAGCTTCAATACTATATTTTGCAAATCACTGCTTACTCTAGACATATGTTCAACTGTTTCAGTCAGATCATTACGTTTAACCTCACTAGCAAGTTGTTCTAAACGTACTCGGTCAATTAATAATTCGCTGAACAGATTCATCAGTGCATCTAAGCGTTCAATATCAACACGTATTGTACGACTTGCAACAGGAGCCCCACCCGCCGCTGGTTTAACTGCAGCTGTAACTGCCTCAGCATTATGTATATTTTCGACTGATACAGCAGGTGCGATTGCTTCTGCAACCGCTGCAGCAATTTCTTGTCTTGCCGCCTCAACTTCAGTTCTTGGACGGGATAATTCGGCAAGCGATTCTGAATCAACTGTGATAATGACGGCTGATTGGATTTCGGAAACATTCAAAATCTCTTTCTCTAACGTTGCTTGATCAACCTTAGAAATAAAATAAAGAGAGAAGGAACGATCAAATTTCTCTTGTTCGATTTCTTGTACGGATGGCGTCGCTTTTACGATTTCGCCCATTCCCTCGAGTGCATCGAACACCATATATGCCCTTGCTGCCTTAAGTACGCAATTCTCATTAACACTTACTTCGATATAGAATACAAGGAATCCCGAGTCAATCGACTGTTGAAGAATAGAGAGTTGAAACTCATCAACTTCGATTCCTTTAGCTGGTTCCTTCGCAGCTGTCACTGCTGGAGCTTGTACGGTTTTATAGTCACCTGTCACAATGGAACGAAGAGCAACGACGATAGGTGAAACATCCGCTTTCCCTGTACCACCTTGAATAATATCTTCGACCATAGATTCCAATGAATCAAGACTTTTGAAAATGCAGTCAAAAATGAATGGGTTCATATCAATTTTACTGTTACGTACTAAGTCCAACACATTTTCCATCTCGTGTGTTAGGGCGGCGATATCCTCGAAGCCCATTGTTGCAGACATCCCTTTCAACGTATGAGCAGAGCGGAAAATGTTATGAACAATACTAATATCCTGAGGATTGCTTTCTAAATTAAGTAAGTTCTCATTCAAAGATTGCAAATGCTCTTTCGATTCATCGATAAACATGGATAAATATTGACTAAGTTCCAAAACCATACACCTCCAATAGAATCATTATGTACTGCATGCAAAAATTCATTTAATTAAGTACGCATTGTGCTAATCGAATTGCAATATCCTGCTGTGGCAAAACATACATAGCAGCTTGGATCTCTACAGCAGCTCTAGGCATCCCGTATACGATACAAGTTTCTTCGCACTCGGCAATGGTTGTTGATACGCCGGATTGCTTTAATGAGAGCATGCCTTTGGCTCCATCGCTACCCATGCCGGTCATCAGAACGATGTGCCGCTTCAACTCACTCATACCAAGCAATGACTCAAACATGACATCCACCGAGGGGCGGTGGCCAGAACGAGGTTCTTCTTTGGTTAATCGAATTTTGTACGTTTTGTCCGTATCTTTGTAGATGACCATATGCCATCCTCCCGGTGCTACATAAGCTGTTGCCGTTTGGAGCACATCCCCTTCCGCAGCCTCGACTACCTGTATCTGAGAAATGTCATTCAGGCGTTGGGCTAATGATTTGGTGAAATTAGGTGGCATATGTTGAACAATTAAGATCGGTGCAGGAAAACCTGCTGGAATATGAGAGATCACCTGATGTAAGGCACGAGGTCCTCCTGTTGAAGTACCTATGGCTACAAGATGATCGAAATGCGTTGAACCGGGCTTTGCAGCAAGTTTAATATCGGGTGCTTTCATCAAACTGGCATTACTTTTGGATATTAACGGTTGAGTAACCCGCGGAGACACAGGCTCTTGCTGTACCGGCCTTAACTTCGTTCGAACTGCCATATGCAGCTTCTCATGAAGAAGTTGTTTAACTTTATACAGGTCAAGGGATATGGAGCCTGAAGGCTTTCGAATAAAGTCGACAGCTCCCCACTCGAGTGCTTTAATCGTTTCAGAAGCACCCTCCTGGGTTAAGGAACTTAACATAATGACGGGAGTTGGTTGTTCTGCCATGATTCGTTGTAAAGCATCCAAACCATTCATTATTGGCATTTCCACATCCATCGTAACGGCATCGGGGCATAAAAGCTTCACTTGTTCAATAGCTTCTTGACCATTTTTTGCTGTTCCTATTACTTTGTACTGAGGATTATCTGAAATCAAATCGCTTATAATTTTTCGCATAAAGACGGAGTCGTCTACGACAAGAATGTTATATGGTGCCAAGCTGCTTCCCTCCCCCTTATGAGCATATTCGACACGATTTGCGAAAATCCTATTTCAAAAGTTTCATCATTTTATTTAAAAAGCCCTTGACACCGGATGTTGGTGTGTCGATTACTTGATAACCATTCATATAATTAGCGACTAATAATTGAAGACTTCGTGAGGCAGCCGAATTCGGAAAAGCAACAGTAAAAGGTATCTGTTTTTTAACCGCCTTAGATACAGCCGCATCATCGTCAACGAATCCTAATGTAGGGATTTGGATATCCAGAAATTGTTTAGCTACTAAAGAAATTTTATCAGCCGTGTGCTTGCCTTCCTTTGCATCGGTTACTCGGTTGATAACTAGTTTAAACGAAACGTCATGTCCCATTGAGTTAACCATTTTTATAATGGCATAAGCATCAGTTATAGAAGTAGGCTCAGGCGTTGTGACAACAAACGCTTCTTCGGCGGCAAGAATAAATTTCAACGTTTCTTTGGACAATCCGGCTCCTGTGTCAAAAATGATAAAATCAACATACCCGTTGAGCTGCATGACTTGCTCGGCAAAGTAGTTCAGTTCTTCATCGGTTAAGCGAAGTAAATCGTTAAAGCCAGATCCACCTGCTATAAAATCTAAATCATTGTAACCTTTCTGGATAATTTCCCAGATCGTTTTTTCCTTTTTCAACAAGTGATACAAATTGTATTTGGAGGAAATCCCCATCAGCACATCAATGTTGGCAAGCCCAATATCTGCATCAAAGACTAGAACCTTATAACCTTGGGACTGAAGCGTTAAAGCAAAGTTAAGCGTGAAATTTGATTTACCAACGCCTCCCTTTCCACTAGTCACGGTAATAATCCTGGTTGCTTTTGTGCCTTTGTCATTCTGCATCTGTACCAGGTTCCGCAACCCTTCTGCTTGATCCTTCATGCTCTAGGTTCCTCCAATAACAAATCGATGATTTGCCACTCATTCATTTCCGTAATATCATCGGGTACATTTTGACCGTTCGTAACATACGAAAGCTGTAATGAGAACTCGTGAACAATATTTACAATAGCACCGTAGGAGTCTGTTTCATCCATCTTGGTGAATAATACTTTGTCTAGCTTAAATTTATTAAAATTGTTCGTGATCGCTCTCATGTCCCGATACTTTGTTGTTAAGCTCAGAACCAGAATGGTCTCACTATTTCCTTGTGTCTTAAGCAAAGAGTTAAGCTCCGAAACATACATTTCATTTCGGAAATTGCGTCCAGCTGTATCCATGAAAATAACGTCACATTCTTCTAGATTATGAAACGCTTTCGCTAAATCCTGTGGTGAGAAAACAACTTCAAGGGGGACATTCAAGATTGTTCCATATGTTTTTAACTGCTCTATTGCCGCAATTCGATATGTGTCTGAAGTAATAAAACCAACCTTACGTTGATACTTCAACACTTGTTCCGCTGCTAACTTTGCTATGGTTGTCGTCTTTCCAACTCCTGTTGGACCTACGAAATGTACCACGCGTGTTTGCGGTGAAATTTGTTTACTGCGATTGGACTGAAGCACCTGCCCCAGCTTGGATCGCACAACTTGAAGAGCTGACTCATCCGTTAAAGGCTCATCTGCAAGGTGAAAATCTGCCACTACTTCATCCA
Organism: Paenibacillus sp. V4I9; assembly: GCF_030817295.1. NCBI lineage: Bacteria > Bacillati > Bacillota > Bacilli > Caryophanales > Paenibacillaceae > Paenibacillus > Paenibacillus sp. V4I9. The sequence goes on along the minus strand of NZ_JAUSZE010000001.1, from coordinate 2,889,833 downwards.
CAATTTGACGAATTAACGTAGGATCTACTTCTTGGTCAAATAATCGTTGTTCAATCTTCTGTAAAGGTTCAGGGAGATTTGACTCCTCGGTTGCATGAGTAAGCTTTCTCATCATTTCCTTCATTTGTTTGAGCTCCTCCATGAGGTGCTCATCTTTGAGAATGGCTCTATTAGGTGCATTTATCGAAACCGGTGAGTAAGACTGCTGTGAAGCATTACGCTGTTGTATCTCAACGCCTGCACTAACGGTAACTGGTTCTTTTTTGGCTGAAACAGGAGCGATTACATCTGGGACATCAGGAAAATCAGATAGATGCGATTGAGCTCTTGCAGGTTGATCTTGACTCATGACCTTCTGCTGTTGAGGCTGTGGTTGAGGTGCAAAACGCTGAGCAGCCCCTCCTGAATTCGTGCTTGCTCCATCAATTGCAGCGATAACTTCAATCTTTTTCTTACCGAATAGACCAAGAAAACCACCCGTGCGAATTTCCTTTGTATTGAGGATTACCGCATCCTTGCCTAAATCCGTTCGAATTTTTTGCAAAGCGTCCGGCATGGAATCGACAACGTATCTTTTTACTCTCATAAATTGACTACCCCCATACTCTGAATTTCAACGCTAGGCTCTAATTCGCTGTAGGATAATACAGGTATATCTTGCAAAGTTCTCTCAAGCAATTGTCTTAAATACATCCGAATCGTTGGTGAAGTTAAAATAACAGGCTGTTGTCCGGATTGAATCAATTTAGAAACTTGCTCACTGACGCGATGATAAATAATTTGTGAAGAGGATGGGTCAAGTGCTAAGTAGCTCCCTTGATCTGATTGCTGAACAGAATCGGCAATTTTCTTTTCCACAGAAGGACCAACCGTGATGACTTTTAAGGAATCTCCTAAAGAAGTAAACTGTTGAGTGATTTGTCTCGATAATGATTGTCTAACATATTCAGTCAGTATTTCAGGATCCTTTGTATAAGAACCATAATCAGCAAGAGTTTCCAAAATCGTTACCAAATCACGTACAGAAATTTTCTCACGAAGTAACTTTGCCAATACCTTCTGAACGTCCCCTACCGACAACACGGAAGGAATAAGATCGTCAACAAGTGCTGGATAAGACTCGCGAACATTCTCGATTAGAGCTTTTGTTTCTTGACGACCTAGAAGTTCATGTGTATGTTTCTTAATAATTTCGGTTAAATGTGTAGCCACTACGGAAGGAGGATCAACGACTGTGTAGCCAGATAGCTCCGCTCTTTCTTTGGTCACTTCATCTATCCATATAGCAGGCAATCCGAAGGCAGGCTCAGTCGTTTCTATACCTGCTATTGAATCATCATCAATACCAGGACTCATGGCTAGGTAGTGATTAAGAAGTAGTTCGCCACGTGCAACCGTATTGCCTTTTATTTTGATGATATACTCATTCGGCCGTAGTTGAATATTATCGCGGATACGAATAACGGGTACGACAACCCCAAGCTCAAGCGCACATTGTCGGCGAATCAAGATAATACGATCTAGTAAATCCCCGCCTTGTTGAGTATCTGCAAGAGGTATTAAACCATAACCAAATTCAAACTCAATGGGATCGACTTGTAACAAGGAAATGACACTTTCAGGACTCCGCACTTCCTCAATTTGCTGCTCTTCCACCAATTGTTCTTCTTTGATCGCTTCGCGCTCCAAATTCTTTTGCATTTTAAAAGCTGCGAAAATTAACAATCCGGCAATCGGAAACGTAGTGTACCAATGAATTGGTGTGAATAAGCCAAGCACCATAAGAGTACCAGCAACAATATAAAGAAGCTTTGGTTGTGCAGTTAACTGTTTGGTGATATCGTGACCTAAATTTCCTTCTGATGATGCCCGTGTTACGATAATACCTGCTGCAGTTGAAATCAACAGGGCAGGAATTTGGCTGACGAGTCCATCACCAATGGTTAGGATTGAGAATGTTTCAAGTGCCTGAGAAAAAGACATCCCTTTCATCGTCATCCCAATAATAAAGCCACCAATCAAATTAATGACAAGGATGATGATGCCGGCAATGGCATCCCCTTTAACAAACTTACTTGCACCATCCATTGCTCCGTAGAAATCCGCTTCTCGTTCAATCTTTTGTCTACGTTCACGAGCCTGGACTTCGTTGATTAAACCTGCATTCAAATCTGCGTCAATACTCATTTGTTTTCCCGGCATCGCATCGAGTGTAAATCTCGCTGCAACCTCGGCAACGCGCTCAGAACCTTTGGTAATTACGATGAATTGTACCAAGACAAGGATGAGAAACACGACGAATCCCACGACGATATTGCCTTGAGCAACGAAAGAACCAAAAGTTCTGACCACGTCGCCTGCTTCTGCATGCGACAAAATGTTCCGCGTAGTCGAGACGTTTAACGCCAACCGAAACAAAGTCGTAATCAGGAGTAAAGAAGGGAAGATTGAGAACTGAAGAGCTTCTTTTGTATTCATAGCAACCAAAATAATCATTAAAGCAATCGATATATTAATAATTAATAAAAAATCCAACAAAGGGATTGGAACCGGTACAATCATCATTAATACAATACCGATAATGCCTATAAGAACCAATAAATCCTTGATCTTCATCTGATTGTACCTCCCTCCTCATTCGTTCGTTTTGCCCTTCACTTTATATACATAAGCCAATACTTCCGCGACAGCCTGGAACAGCTCAGCGGGAATGGAGTCACCAATTTCCACCTGTGCAAAGATCGCTCGAGCAAGCGGTTTATTTTCCATCGTCATAATACCATTTTTCTTCGCAACTTCTTTAATCTTTAAAGCAACATAATCCGCACCCTTAGCAATAACTGTCGGGGCTTGCATATTGTTAGAATCATATTTCAAAGCAACCGCAAAGTGGGTTGGATTGGTAATAATAACATCTGCTTTGGGGACTTCTTGCATCATACGCTGCATGGCCATCTGGCGCTGCTTCGCGCGGATCTTTCCTTTGATAAGTGGATCCCCTTCACTCTTTTTATACTCATCCTTGATATCCTGCTTGGACATTTTGAGACTTTTCTCGTACTCATACTTTTGATATATGTAATCAAAAATGGCAAGGACAATTAATATCGCTCCAATTTTGATCCCTAGTTTTAGCGTGACCGAGGCAATAAATGAAAATGTACTCTCCAGTGGAGCATGGCCAAGGCCCAGCAGTTTAGCTTTTTCCCCCATTAATGTCGTGTACACGACATAACCGATAATTAACATCTTCATTGTTGACTTGAGAAAATCCATGACGGTTCGTAGCGAAAAAATCCGCTTGAAACCCTCGATCGGATTGATCTTGTTAAACTTCATCATCAGGGGGTCACCAATGAACATAAAGCCAATTTGTGCATAATTTCCAATAAAAGCTACTAAAACAACAAGTATAAATATGGGAGCTAAAATGATTAACCCTTGTTTGACTAAATCTACGAATAATACCTGAACGTTAGCGGCTGTAATGTCCATCGTCAGTTGATTCTCATAGACGTTCCGAAAGATGTTAACTATCTTCTCTTTCATATAGCCACCGAACATGAGGAACGATAGAAATGAAAAGAGTAATATAAATGCCGCAGGTAAGTCCATGCTCTTCGCAACTTGACCCTTTTTACGAGCATCTTGCCTTTTCTTTGCAGTCGCAGGTTCCGTCTTATCCCCAGCAAACCATTGTAAATCGAGCTTCAATCGAAATGTTTGGGACACGGCGTACCTCCTACTTAGGTGATGGTTGCTGTGTGCCGCTAATCAGTTGAAGCAACTTCTCCATGTAATCAAAAATTGTTGCAAATAAATGTTGGAATTGTGATATTAATTCTGGGAAAAGAATGACTAGCAGAAAAAAGCCAAGAATCATCTTCAAAGGTGCACCGATAACGAAAATATTAAATTGCGGAGCAACCCTTGTTAGGAGTCCTAACCCTAAATCTGTCAAAAAAAGGGCTGCTATAATAGGAGCAGCGAGTTGAAACGAGAGATAAAACATTTTGGAAAGCGATTGAAACAAGAAATTCGAAATTTGTCCATCATAGATGCGTGAGAACAGTTGATTGTCCAGCGGTATCCAGCGGTAGCTGTCAATAATCGCTCTGATCAAATAATGGTGCCCATCAAAAGAAAGAAAAAGCAGCACGGCTATCATATATTTAAGGTTACCTAACATTGGGGTTGAAGCCCCCGTTAGAGGATCAATTACACTCGCCATACTGAAGCCGATTTGCATATCCATAAAAGAGCCGGCTGTCTGGACAACTGTAAAAAAGATATAGGCGAGAAAACCAAGTAAAACGCCAACAAGCATTTCACGAATGATCAATAGAATGTATTCACCATCCATGGGAATGGGTTTATCCAGCCCCATAGTCGCAAAAATGATTAACGAGATGAATACAGAAAGACCAATTTTGAACATCATCGGAACATTTCTTGAAGAGAGGATAGGAACAACGACAAAGAACGATGTAATTCGACAAAAAATAAGCAGAAAGATAGGGATAACTTGGAAAAAGTATGTCATATCGCTCACAACCTATCCAACGAATTTGTAAAGGTTGTTGAGTAAATTAAAGGTAAAGTCAACCAGTGTATTCATGATCCACGGTCCAAATATTAAAATAGACAGCAGAACCGCAACAATTTTGGGAACAAACGCTAAGGTTTGTTCTTGAATCTGCGTCGTTGCTTGAAAAATACTTATGATCAGACCAACGACAAGCCCAATAATAAGCATGGGCGCACTTGCTTTAAGCACGGTATAAACAGCCTCACCAGCAATCCGTATAACAAATTCCGAGCCCATTTAGAAACCTCCGATATCTTGATCCTTAACCATAGCTTAGGAGTAATGATCTCACCACAAGATACCAACCATCTACAAGTATGAAAAGTAGAATTTTAAAAGGGAGTGAAATCATAACAGGCGGTAACATCATCATTCCCATTGCCATTAAGGTACTGGATACAACCATATCTATGACCAGAAACGGGATGAAAATCATGAACCCCATCTGGAAAGCTGATTTCAGTTCACTTATTGCGTATGCAGGAACTAATGAAGTAATCGGTATATCTTCTACGCCTGTAGGCGCCTTAGCTTTGGTATAGTCTAAGAACAACTTTAGATCCTTCTGACGTGTATGTTTGAACATGAACTTCTTCATTGGTAAGGATGCTTTCTCAAAAGCCTGGGTCTGATTAATTTCACCCTTCAGATAAGGCTGCAGAGCTGTCTGATTAACCTCTCCCAACGTTGGAGACATAATAAAAAAGGTTAAAAACAGAGCTAGTCCGATTAAAACCTGATTAGGCGGCATCTGCTGGGTACCAAGTGATGTTCGAACGAATCCAAGCACGATGACAATTCTTGTGAAACTAGTCATTAAAATAAGAAAAGATGGTGCAAGACTCAATACGGTTAATAAAAGCAATAAGGTAACTGTATTAGAAGATCCACCGGCAGTGCCACTAGTCCCAATATTCACATTTAACCCAGGTATCGGATTGTTTGGATCTGTTTCAGCAGCAGAAGCTGTCAGTGATAAGAGGAACGCTGAAATCATGACAATCAGAAGCGTAAGAACTAATTTATTTCTTTTCATTCATCATTCAACCGATCTGTTTGTTTTTGATCAGAAAGCCACTCGTGAGCATCTTTATTACGGTTTGATACTCGCTGCAGCCTATCGTGAAATACTTGTTGAAAAGATGAAGTAATTTCTACTTCTTCTTCGATCTCTTTCTTTCTAACAGGAAGTTTGCTTATCCACTTACTTATTGCACCAAAGCCCACGCGATCATCCTGAGAAGAAGTAAGCAATTCCGAAATATACGCAACTTCATCGGCGTCATTGATTTTATCCAACAACTGAATGTTCTCACCGACGCCAACCACGAAGAGCGAATGACCAATTTCAACAATCTGAATAGATTTATTTTGTCCGAGGGGAACTCCACCTAAAGAACGAATTGAGTTCCCGAACATAGTACCTTTATTTTTCTTAGCTATGTACTTCATAAGTACAAAGAATAAAAGAATAATTAATACGAGAAAGAAAATGACCTTTACAATCATGCCAAACGAATTAAATGAGTCGGTAGTCGGAAATTCCGATGCTGGAAGACCTTGTCCAGGCTCTGTTTCAGCAAAGCTCATGGATTTGGTATATAACATCGCGACTACACTTAATATTGCTGAAATCAGTCGTTTCGATTGGAGTCTTCTCATAGTCACAACCCTTTCGGTTTATGTAAGACTCAACCGAACGTAGACGGCTTAACCTAGAGTCTTTTTAATCGCTTCGATAACACGGTCTGCTTGAAATGGTTTCACGATAAAGTCTTTTGCCCCTGCTTGAATGGCATCAATAACCATGGCTTGCTGCCCCATCGCGGAACACATAATAACCTTAGCAGTAGGTTCAATTTTTTTTATTTCCTTCAATGCTTGAATACCGTCCATCTCAGGCATCGTAATATCCATAGTAATTAAATCTGGTTTCAATTCCTTGTATTTCTCGATGGCTTGAGCACCATCATTCGCTTCTCCACAAACCTCATAACCATTTTTAGATAAAATATCACGAATCATCATTCTCATAAATGCAGCATCATCAACAATTAGAATACGGTTAGCCATGAGTAAAATCCCCCTAAATATAAATTATTGTAACTTTTGAATTCGTTCCCACTGGTTCACAATGTCTGTAACACGAACCCCAAAGTTTTCATCGATGACTACAACTTCGCCTTTGGCAATTAACTTATTATTTACTAAGATATCTACAGGCTCACCTGCTAGCTTATCCAATTCAATGATCGATCCCTGGGAAAGTTCTAAGATGTCTTTAATCACCTTGTGCGTTCTGCCTAATTCTACAGTCACCTTAAGAGGTATATCCAGTAGTAAATTAAGGTTTGTATCATCAGCCTGCCCCAACGAACCCGATTGTAAATTCCCAAATTGTACGGGTTGAACATTTACATTCCGATTCGGCATCCCACCATAAGCTGCCGGAGGCTGCTGATACATGGGTTGCTGTGGCGGATACATGGGCTGTTGTGGTGGATACATCGGCTGTCCCATTGGTGGCTGTTGATACATCGGTTGTTCATACACTGGCTGCTGTTGTTGGTACATTGGTTGCTCGTATATAGGGCTAGGAGCTACTGGAGGCGGTGTAAGAACTTCCTGTGTAGGTGCTGGTGACGGTGCAGCAGGAGCCGGTGCTTGAGCCGCAGGTGCAGCCTCCATTGAAGAGTCAGAATCACCACCCATGAGAATCGATACCATTTCTTTGGCGAATGGAACAGGTAATAATTGCATGATGTTAGAATCAATAAGATCGCCAATGGCTAGTCGGAACGATATCTTTATAAATACGTCCTCGTCGGGCAGTTTTCCTTCTCCTTTCGACAAATTTAATATGTCGATTCCTGGAGGAGAGATATTGACAAATCGATTAAAGATGGTAGACATGGACGTAGCTGAGGATCCCATCATCTGATTCATCGCTTCTTGTACAGCGCTGATGTGAATTTCACTAAGATTTTCATCACCGCCAGTACCATCACCGCCCATCATTAAATCAGCAATGACCTGAGCATCACGTGTTTTAATGACAAGTAGATTAATACCATCAAAACCATCAACATAATTCACATGAACGGCTACATGAGGTTTCGGAAACTGCTGTTCTAATTCTTCTTTACCAATAATAGAAACCTTAGGTGTCGTTATGTCTACTTTCTTTCCAAGCAATGTCGAAAGCGCTGTGGCTGCACTACCGAAAGTGATATTACCAATTTCACCAAGTGCATCCTGTTCTAGGGGAGATAAATAGTCTTCAACTTTAGGAGGCCCGTTAAAAGAAGAGGCTGAACTATCGTCCGAAGACTGTCTCAACAAAGCATCGATCTCTTCCTGGGACAAATAATCTCTGTTATTCGTCATAATCTTCTTCTCCTTCGTTTACGATTTCTGTAATCTGTACAGCCATCTTCCCTTTTAAGGTTCCGGGGCTTCCGAGATATTTCAGCTTCTCGCCCACTTTGACTTGAAGCGAATCTTCGACGGATTTATGCAGCGGGATTACATCGCCTGGTACTAAGCCAAGGAAATCACGTATGGTAATTTCGGACGATCCCAATTCTGCAATGAGAGGCAGCTTGGTTTTTTCCAAGCGTGATTGAAGTGCTTCCATTTCTTCAGGTGCTCTCGTCTTCTTCTGGGAGACAAACCAGTGATGCACAGAAAGTCGAGGCATAATGGGTTCGATGACCACGTGAGGGATACACAAGTTGATCATCCCTGTTGTATCACCGATTTTGGTGCTAAGTGATATTAACGCAATGGTTTCATTAGGTGAAACAATCTGCATAAACTGCGGATTTGTTTCAAGGGCCTCTAAACGAGGTTGAATATCAATGACAGTCTTCCATGCCTCTTGTAAACTATCGAATGCTCTGCTAAAAATACGTTCCATCACAATCGTTTCAATCTCAGTTAAAGCATTAATTTTGGTTGGGGTCGTACCCGCACCGCCCAACAAACGATCCAACATAGCAAATGCGACATTGGGATGAACCTCAAGCACCATTCGACCCTCTAAAGGCTCCGCTTCAAAGATGTTCAAAATGGTCATTTTCGGGATCGAACGAATAAATTCGTCGTAGGGCAGTTGTTCAACCTGGACAACACTGATCTGTACGAACGTACGGAGCTGAGCAGAAAAATACGTTGTTAAAAATCGTGCAAAGTTTTCGTGAATCCGGGTTAAGCTACGAATATGATCCTTTGAGAAACGCACTGCTCTCTTAAAGTCATAGGCCCTTACCTTCTTCTGCGTTTCCTCTTTTTTAAGTTCATCCGCATCCATTTCGCCTGAGGACAAAGCAGCTAGCAAGGCATCGATCTCATTTTGCGACAGAACATCAACCATTCGAGTCACCTCCTTTAAGCAAAATCAAAAGCGAGTTATTGAAGTACTTTATCGGTTATCCATATTTGCTTAATTTTACCCTCATGTAGCAAGGGGTTAAGCTTGTTCATTAACGTAGAAGTTAAACTATCTGAACCTTTACTACCTTCAATTTGTTCCTTTGTCAAATCCCCTAACGCTTGTACAATTGTGCCTTTAACAGCAGATTCAAGTAAACTATCAAATTCTGTTTTAGTCTTCGAGTTCTCTAACTCAAAAGCGAAGCTGATTTTAATGAAATTTTGACTACCAGATAAGTTGGTCAAAATATCTTTAATAATCGCTGTGTTTGCCTTTACTGCCTCAGCCGATGGCGCTTTCGTTGGCTTCACGCTTGCAACGGCTTCCTGAGCCTGTACCGCAGGGTCTTTGGATTGATTATTTTTCTCCATAAAGTTCCACAAAACAAAGGCGGCCGTCAAAATCAGAGTAATTGCAATTAGAATGGAGACAATGAGTATGAAAATTTTGTTCTTAAACACTTACGAACCCTCCGCATCCCTGGACTTTATTGTCGCTCGAACTGAGCCAATCTCCTGCATGTAGGTCCGCACTAAGCTTACCACAACCTCTGCCTTTTCGAGTACTGTGATTTTCTTGCCTGTTGTCAACGTGATCATTGTGTCTGGAGTCTCTTCAATAAGTTCGATCAGTATGGCATTCAGGATAATCGCTTTACCGTTTAAACGAGTGAGAGAAATCATGCTTCTCCTCCTGTATCAGGATAAGGGGAGACCAGCTCCCCTCTTTCACATCAACTTAAGATTAGTGTTTAAGATTAACAACTTCTTGAAGTACTTCATCCGAAGTCGTGATAATCCGAGAATTTGCTTGGAAACCACGTTGAGCGATAATCATCTCTGTGAATTCACCTGTTAAGTCAACGTTTGACATTTCCAGTTGACCGGAAATCAGTGTTCCAGCTCCTGCCGTTGCATTGCCAGGTGTTGTGATTGCGCCACCGCTGCCAGCTGACATTGGAGCATTAGCAGTTGTCCGGTATAAGTTACCGCCTATCTTTTCGAGACCCCCGGGATTATCTACAGTAATGATCCCCAATTGTTGACCAACAACCTGTGCTCCTGTGTTATCGATTCCATTAATGAAACCATCTTGGCCAATAGAGAATGAAACAATTTCAGGAGCTATATTAATGGGAGCCCCACTCGCATCCAATACATGTAGTCCATCTGCATTTACAAGATCTCTCTTTGCATCCAAAGTGAAGTTACCAGCTCTTGTCAAGAAGGGTCCTGTCGGTGTAGTTGTGTCCAATGCAAAGAATCCATCGCCATTAACACGTAAATCAGTAACCACATTCGTCGTCATGGCACTACCTGCTGTATGCACAGTATCTATTGCTGCTGCACTTACACCCAAACCTACTTGTTGAGGATTTACACCACCTCGTTCGTCTCCAGGGGCACTTACCCCCGCTACGGTTTGACTAAGAATATCTTTAAACATAACACGGCTGCCTTTGAATCCGATGGTATTTACGTTCGCGATATTATTCCCGATAACATCCAATTTCGTTTGAAAACCACGCATACCTGAAACGCCTGAGTACAAAGATCTTAACATCTATAATAGGCCTCCTAATCGGATATAAATATAATGAGCTGCTTCAATCGCTCCACAGCTCCAGGCTTCCTTCACGGTCGAGCCTGATGGTTAAGTAATAATAATGGCACTATCTATTTGCGTGAAAACATGTTCATTCATGGCGTTTCCATCAAGCGCCGTCACAACAGTCCGGTTAGGAACATTAACGATTAAAGCATTTCCACCTAAAATCATAAGTGCATCCTTAGCACCTTTAGCAGCTACCTTATCGATAGCTGTACTTAGCTTATCCAATTGCTCAGGCTTAAGTTGAATGCCTCTCTCTTTGAGTCTAACCTCTGCATGATGACTGAAACGAACAAGTTGCTCCTGAAGGAGTTTCTGAAAAGTAGGATTACCGGATTGGGTTACCGGCTGCTGTACAGGTGTTCGTCTCGTAGACGCTGGAGAAACCGCATTAGGATAAAGCTGCCCTAAGGATATTCTCTCTGTCATTTGGTTTCTCCAACATTCTCAATTTTCTTGAGCTTGTCTAGAGAAATTTCCACTCCCTTCACATTCGCGTATTGATTTCCGTCTTTAAATGAGATGGAATCAACAACACCAGACTTTTCAACTGATGCTCCAGAAGAGTCAATCTCCGTCCATGTGATTGATTTACCGATTAATCCTGAAACAAAACCAAGAGATTGACGCATTAGCTTCATTTCACCAGCCATATTGGTCAGTTGCTCTACGGATGTGAATTGAGCCATTTGTGCAATAAACTCTTTATCTTGTAAAGGCTGCGTTGGATCTTGATTTTGAAGTTGAGTAATCAAGATTTTTAGGAAATCATCTTTACCTAAAGTATTATTGTCTTTATCTTTGCTTTTTGCATTTTTGCTAGCATTGATTAAATCCGCAACATTACCTGAAATCGGGCTTGTAGCCACACTTTCACCTCCAACTGCTTCACATAGATTGCCTTTAGGCAATAACATCGAAGGAGTTACCATTAACTGTCGTTCGTATTTGAGCTATATTTTCTATTTCTTGATTAAAATCAATTGAATCTTCATCATAGTTACTTGAACCATTTTTGCTTTGACGCTGAGATTGACCAAATGTTTGCTGTTGACGTTGATCTTGGAACATACTGGATTGCATGTTTTGATTTTGAGTGACCTCAAGCTTCTCAACTTGCAAACCTTGTGTTTGAAGAGCTTGTCTTAACTGCGGAAGCTGACTTTCCAACATCTGCTTACCTGCTAAGGAATCAGCTGCAAATTGAGCTACCAGTTGTCCATCCTGCATCGATATTCTTACATCAATATGACCGAGATTTTTAGGGAATAAAGATAATTTAGCTTCAGAAAAACCGCCAGCCATCGTTATCTTCATGTTCTTCAACACATGCTCTGTCATTTCTTCTGTAAAATTAGCCGCATTGATTGTTGTTGCTGGCACTTTATCAACTGGAATAGCAGCCTGTTGCGCTTTCTGCAGATCACCGATCGTAACAATGGAATTCGTTGCTGGAGCATCTTCAGTCGGCAAATCAACTAGGGCTACAAATGATTCTTCGGACGCTGTAGTAGATTCGACAACTGGTGCGTGAAGTACATTTTTAATTGCTAAGAGCTCAAGCTTGGACTTTGTTGGTTGCACGAGTGTAAATGAATCAACATCAATCTTCTGCTCAACACCAGGTTTATTTGCCTTTTTAACATGATTAGCTCTGTTAACAGATGCGGTATCACTCTTACTTTCATCTACCAAACCTTCAGTAGCCTTGGGTGCATTCGTAGCTGCATCAGTTATTGATGTTGGTCCCTTCAAAGTCGCCATTAATTCTGGAAGCAAAGGCCCTATGGTGCTAATTAAGTCCTGGTTCAAAAACTTCAAAATAGGATTATCGGGCTGCTGTTTAGATAAAGTTGTCAGTGTAAGCAAAGTATTCTGAGCCTGTAAGTTTAATGTATCTGCTGGCTGAAGATTCAATCCATTCGGTAGTGTGAAAGCCGCGTTAGATTGTGCATCGCCAAGTGTACTTAACAACTGCTCAGCATCTTCGAACCACTTCTTTACATTGGGATCTTGTAATAATTGTTCAGCAAGCGCAGGATTACTGTTCATTGCCTCCAAAAGCATTTCTGATAGAGGTTGATCTCCCGTTCCTTGCTCAATCTCCTGTACTGCGGCACCTTGAAGCGGCAATACTAAACTTTGCAGCATTTGAAGCAGCATGTTCAGAGAAAGAGCTGGATCGGAAACATTTAGATCATCAGAAGCACTCTCTTGTCCAATTTGACCATCTAATACTTGATTAAAAGTAGTGTCTTTGGTAGCCGTTTCAGTCGTACTTGCTTTACCTGTTGCTGTTGAAGCAGCATTGTTTCCCGTAGGTACTGTTGACATTTGTACGTCCATTTTTTTCACCTCCCTTCGTGAAATCAATGACATTACTGAACAAGTTTAGCTGTAATTGAAGCTGCGATTTCTTTATTTGCGTCTGACAAAGAAGACATTACTTTAGAACGAGAAGCGTTATCCATCCCACTGAGAATAGCTAACACTTTGTCAGGATTAGATTTATTCATTTCCAGTAGTACATTCGAAGCACTTTTCGGCGTCATGTTGGCAAAAGTTTGCCCTAAATCTGTTTTACTTACGGATGTTGCGGTCTTGGTCGAGTCTTTCGCTCCATTCGTTGACAATCTCTCTTGTAAGGCAGCGATTTGTTTATCACGAGCTGGAACAACATCCTTAACCCCAATAGAAGCCTCAGCTGCTTTAGTCGGATCCATTTTTTCAAGAATTGCTCCACGACTATCTGCTTTCATCATTGAAAATACAAGTACCATTTCTTTAGGTGTCAAGGCTTCAATAATAGGGGCAGCTTTACTTGGATTCATTTTTGCATACATATTCGCAAGTTGCGTAATTTGATTATTGTATTCTTCTTCGGTTTGCGTCTTATTCTTCAGCTTCTCTTCCAGTTCGGTTAACTTCGCCTGAGCATCCTTCAGTGAAAGATCCTTCTGCTCGGTTGTCGAGTCAGCTTTTTGCAAAGCCGATTGAAGTTCAGCAATTCTTGCATTTAGCTTCGTAATCTCTTCATCTTTAATCTTAATGCTTTGCTCAGAAGTCGGTACCTTACCATCACTGGTCACTACTGCTTTTTCTTTGGGAGCAGGGATGATTGTCCCAATGACCGGTGTATTGTGCAGCGCCTTCTGTATACTGCTCTTGATATCATAATCAAAAATTGACAACAGTACGAAGAGCAAAACTGCCGTAAACACAAAGGGGATGACAAACCATATCAGAAATCGTTCCAGTGCACTATAAGATGCACCCTCTATGCTTGTATCGGCCATCTCCTCTTCCCTCCTTTACCTTCCTCAATACGTTAGTCGTCTGAAACGGTTGGTGGCCATTTCATCTAGAGCTTCTTGCTCTTTTTTGGCGACAAAAGATTGAAATTGGTTGTAAGCCTTTTCCCTTGCCTTCGACCAAACCTTCTCATCAATCATTCTTTCCGAAAGATGTTCCTGCTTTTTGAGTACAACATGCTGTGCTTGCTGCACATCCAAATGCTTGCGGGCGATCTGTTGATCAACATGATTCATGTAATTTTGCATCAACAGCATCTTAGAGATGGATACCGAACTGCTAGATTCATTTGCCATTTCATTATGAAGGCTATCTTTTTGCTCAAACAATCCATGCAAGCTCGTTTCTTCGTTCCTTAGTTGCCCCATTGCCTCAGACAGAATCCACTCTGCCTGTGTTCGTTCATTGTTTTTCAAATCGACAATTTGCTGGAAAGAATAACGAAAATTCATTCAGGACCCTCATCCCTTATAAAATTCATGAATCAAACGTTCTTGAGCTTCTTCAAATGTTAACTTCTCATTGGTTTTTTGCTTCGTAAAATCCCATATTGCCTCGATATTCTCCAAAGCGATATCAATATTTGGGTTAGAACCTTTTTGGTATGCCCCTATATTGATAAGATCTTCCGAATCTTTATATATAGAAAGAAGTCGCTTCAATTGATCTGCTGCTTCCATGTGTTCAGTAGGAACAATTTCTTTCATAACTCGGCTTACGCTGGATAAAACATCGATGGCTGGGTAGTGACCCTTATTAGCAATGCTGCGATTTAGGACAATATGTCCGTCCAAAATACCTCGCACTGCATCAGCGATAGGCTCATTCATGTCATCTCCATCTACAAGCACGGTATAAAAAGCGGTAATGGAGCCCTTTGGTCCCGTACCTGAACGCTCTAGAAGCCGCGGAAGCATTGCAAAAACCGAAGGCGTGTAACCACGTGTGGCTGGAGGTTCTCCAACAGCAAGTCCGACTTCACGCTGCGCCATAGCAAAACGAGTAACTGAATCCATCATCATCATGACATTTAAGCCGCGATCTCGGAAATACTCGGCAATGCTAGTTGCAATCATTGCACCTTTGATTCGGATCAAAGCGGGTTGATCCGACGTTGCAACAATCACAACGGATCTAGCAAGTCCTTCAGGACCTAAATCTCTTTCGATAAAGTCTAGAACCTCTCTACCACGCTCACCAATAAGTGCAATTACGTTGACATCAGCGGATGTATTACGGGCAATCATTCCCATCAACGTACTTTTACCTACACCAGAACCTGCGAAAATACCGACACGCTGACCCTTACCAATTGTTAATAAGCCATCAATACAGCGTACACCAACCGAAATTGGATTCAGAACGCGTGGACGTGTTAACGGGTTACCGGGTACATTATTCGTTGAATATTGTGCCATTCTAGAGGGTAGGAATGAACCATCTAAGGGTTGTCCCAAACCATCCAATACCTTACCAAGCAGCTCATGGCCAACTTGGACTGTAAGCGGCTTTCCGGTCCCTACGACATCGCATCCAGGGCCTATTGCATCCAAATCACCGAGCGGCATCAGGATTACTTTATTGCTGCGAAATCCAACGACCTCAGCCTTTAACGGCTTGTTAGACTTATGCGGATATATGTAGCAAAGATCACCTATGCTCACATCAGGACCTTCTGACTCAACTGTCAGCCCTATTACCTGCGTCACTTTACCGTTAACTCGAATGGGATCAATCGTATGTAGATGCTCCTTGTATTTATCAGCATTTGGCAGCTTGCTGCTCATGACTCGGATACCTCACTTTGAGTTGCCAATTGTCTTAGCGCAGACTTGATCTCTTTTAACTGAGTATCAATTCTGGCATCAATGCTTCCAAATGAGGAACGTATCACACAGCCACGGTCTTGTACCGTTGAGTCCGGGATAATTTGTAATTCCGCTTGAGAATCAATGGAAGTTAGTAATTCTTCGCGTGCATCTTGGATGTACGCAAACTGTGAAGGTGCTACACAAAGCGCGATAATCCCTTTTTCTCGTCTACGTGAAAGTACCATCTGAATTAAATCAATAACCCATTCTGGATTTAAAGTTAACTGACGCCCAATTACTTTCTCAGCGATGGAAGTGCTAAGCTCAATTAAGAAAGGTTCTGATTCTTGAATGATTTGCTGCTTAAGCTTGTAGGCTTGTTCCAAAATGGCTCGAGCCTCTGATAACATCTCACCGTATTCTTGTCGGAGGTTATCTTCGACTTGAACAATCCCTTGTTCGTACCCCTCTTCAAATCCTGATTGTCTGGATAGCGCGATGTGCTCCTCATCTTCAGCACGGCGGCTCTCCCACCAACTCGTGATTTCTGCATGTGTTTGTTCTCGGAGCGCAGCACACTCCTGCATAGCCTGATCGATTTGTTCATGGGCAAAAGTCTCAGCGTCTTGAAGGATCTGCTCCTTCATACTTGTGGCTTCTGTCAGTTCCTGCTGCTGTTCCGGAGTCAATTGATTCGCTTCATCCGTTAACATACCTGCGCGTAATAATTCAAGTGGTGGAATCGTTTCTACTAATTTCTTATCATCTAACGGAAAATAAGCAAATGATTTAATGACATTAGACAATAATATCATCTCCTCCACCACGTGCGATGATGATTTCACCAGATTCTTCTAAGCGGCGAATCGTTGCAACAATCCGGGTCTGAGCTTCTTCAACATCACGTAAACGTACGGGTCCCATAAATTCCATCTCTTCCTTAAAGGTATCCGCCATACGTTTGGACATATTCTTGAACAAGGCATCGCGAACTTCTTCGCTTGCAACTTTAAGAGCAAGCTGTAAATCAGCATTCTCAATGTCGCGAATAATTCGCTGAATGGAACGATTGTCGATATTGACAATATCTTCGAAGACAAACATCCGCTTCTTAATTTCTTCTGCAAGTTCCGGATCCTGTATTTCGAGGGAATCGAGAATGGTACGCTCTGTACCCCGATCGACACCATTCAGAATTTGAACGATAGAAGCAATACCACCTGCATTTGTGTAATCCTGAGTTACAGTTGACGATAGCTTTTGTTCAAGAACGCGCTCTACTTGACTAATGACTTCAGGAGAGGTGCTATCCATAAGCGCAATACGCTTAGCAACATCAGCTTGCTTTTCCTGTGGTAGTGAAGACAAGATGATCGAAGCTTGATCTGCTTGCAAATAAGACAATACCAAAGCGATTGTCTGGGAATTCTCATTTTGAATGAAGTTTAGAATTTGAGCAGGATCTGCTTTTCTTGCAAAATCGAAAGGTCTCACTTGCAAAGTTGCTGTCAAACGATTGATGATATCAAGCGCTTTTTGTGACCCCAAAGCCTTTTCTAAAATATCCTTGGCGTAAGCAATACCACCTTGAGAAATAAACTCTTGGGCTAAGCAGATCTGATGAAATTCAGATAAAATGGCTTCTTTTTCATAAGAATCTACTTTTCTAACATTCGCAATCTCAAGTGTTAACTGCTCAATTTCTTCTTCACGCAAGTGTTTAAATATTTGAGCAGACACCTCAGGGCCTAAACTGATCAAAAGAATGGCTGCCTTTTGTCGTCCGGTTAACCCTTGCAGAGCAGCTTTGGCCATACAAGTGCACCTCTATTCGTCTACTAACCAAGTACGAAGCAAATTAACAAAGTCTTCAGGTCGCTTTTTGGCAAGTGTCTCTAGTTGCTTGCGTACTTGATTGTCATTAGTAACATTTTCGATATCAATCGTTGGAAGCTCTGCTTTACCTGCTGCCATATTCATTTCTTGTTCCAATTGTTGTTGCACAGCTTTTCTTCGTTTTCTAATTGCGAAACCTGCAATTAATCCAATTGCTAGCGCCGCTAAAGCTAAACCTGCATACGTCAAGTACGTTGTGGTTTTCGAAGCGAGTGTGTCCGTTGGTCTAGCGAAAGAATGTGCGAATACTGTAACTTTTTTCTGTAAATCCTCGTCTGTATATGTAACCTTATTATCCGCTAAAGCTGTTCTTACGATGTTAACTAGTGCACTTTGGACCGCAGCCTTGGTCTCAGCCGTCAATGAGTTGGGATCATCTTTAACCGGAGGCTCAATCCCTACATTAATACTTAAATCTTTCACAACATAAGGCGTTGAGATAATATCGTTCGTAATACGGTTGACTTCATAATTGACAGTCTTATTATTTTTCTCTGAGTTAGACTTGCCTGAACTGGCCGCCCCTGGATAGCCTGGAACATCTGTAGTTCCTGTACCTGGTACTCCACCTGTATCAGCACCATTGTTCTGATACGACTCGCTTGCTTCCTGTAGAGAAATTTCCAACCCTTTTTGATCTACTTGATTCGGAGCGCTGACAAGCTGCTCTTTGCTTTTCTTTTGATCAAAATTCATTGTTGAGAATACACTTACATTCACTTTGTCACGGCCAAACATTGTACCCAGCATCGTATTGATATTCTTCTGTAAATCATTTCGGAACTGGTTATTAATATCCGCTTGACTAGTGACTAAACTCGTGGATGAAGTCCCGCCGACCTTCGAAGATACAAGACTCTGTCCATACTGGTCTGAGATTGTAATGTTCTCTAGAGGGAGATTCTTAACACTGTGTGATACTAAATTATAAATCGTATCAACCTTTGCTTGATCTAATGTATAGCCCTGTTTCGTTTGCACGACAACAGAAGCCGTTGCTTTCTCTTGCTGTTGCTGTAAGAAAGGTCCTTCTTCTGGAAGTGAGATGAGAACTTTTGAACTAGCGATTGCTTGATTAGCGTTAATCAATTGTTGAAGTTCGCCTTGTATCGCGTTCAAGTATTTCACTTTGAATTCGTTGTCTGTAATGCCAAATGAGCTGCTGTCGCTAAATGCACCAAAGCCTAATGAGCCGTTCTTATTTAAACCTTGGGACTCAACACCAAGCTTTACATTTGCTACTTCGCTTGTTGGTACTTCGATACTTTTTCCATCAGCGCTAAGATGATACGGAATCTTTGCGGTATCCAGATAGGACTTGATGGCTGAAGCATCACTTGGCTGCAATTCAGTAAATGCGAGTGAATACTCCGTTTTTGATAAATTAATACTTATAATTGCAGCAGTAAGAATCAGTAGGACAACCGTTGCTATAAAAGTGATTTTCGTAGTTCTACTATAACGATTCCAATATTGCTTCACCTTTTCCCAGTACTGGAGCAGGTTCTCGTTCACTCTGTCACCTCATCGAACCAAAATTTAGCAGCATCTAAGTCAATCACAGCTGCATTCTCATCATTTCTTGGTAAGCTTCAAGGACTTTGTTTCTGACTTGTACAGTCAACTCAAGTCCTAGCGATGCTTTCTCAGAGGCTATTGTCAGTTGATGAACATCGGAAAGCTCACCTTTGATGAAACTCTGATTCAAATTGTCCACTTGCTGTTGTTGCGTGTTTAAGTTTGTTATGGCGTTATTCAGGAACGAACCAAATCTTTTACCAAGGTCAGCAGCCCCTTCACCGGAGTTATCCTTTGGTTGAATGGAACTCATGATGTTTAGTGGACTGTAACTTATTTTGTCAATCATGATGCAACCTCCTGTAGTGGTTATCTACCAATTTCCAAAGCTTTGGTTATCATTGATTTACTTGCATTAAGGGCTGTTACATTCGCTTCATAAGATCTGGTAGCAGAGATCATATCAACCATTTCTTTAAGTACGTCGACATTGGGCATATAAACGAATCCGTTCCCATCCGCATCTGGGTGAGTTGGGTTATACACTTGCTTCAAAGGCGACTTATCTTCAAAAATTTTGTTCACCCTTACACCTTCACCAGTACCATCAGCCATTGCAGAATTAAGCGACTGCGCAAAGCTGGGCTGTGACTTCGTTTCAAAAGCAACTAACTTTCTTGTATAGGGAACCCATTTCCCATCTACGAACTTAGCACGTGTTGTATCAGCATTCGCTATATTAGAAGAGACAACATCCATTCTTAATCGCTGAGCAGTAAGTGCCGATGAACTGATGTCAAATCCATTGGTTAACCTCATTGGTTATTACTTCCCTCCTAAGACTGTGCGCATTTTTTTGAACTCGCTGTTCATTTGCTGAACCATTGCGTTGTATTTAAGTTGGTTTTTAGCCATTAACGACATTTCATAATCCATATCGACATTGTTCATATTATTGTTAATCGCTGTCGAATCATCTGTTTTTATTTCTGAATTTGGCAGATTTGTGGATTTCCCTATTAAGAAATGCCTGGGGTCTGTCCGATAACCTTCTATAGAGGGTGTTGATGAATTCATCTGACCTTGTAAAAGTTCTTCGAACACGACATCCGAACGCTTAAAGAAGGGTGTATCCGCATTGGCTACGTTGTTTGCTACAACCTTTTGCCTTAAAGTCGATGCATCAAGCGATCGCTCCATCAAGTTCCAACTTGGTTTGTCTAACAAAGACATATTCCTATACCCCCCGTCTATAGAATATTTGACATATACTTCAACATTGCATTTATCGATTCCTTCTTATTTCGACATTATTTTCATAAAATAATTCGAAATGGTCCTTATTGTAGAAATATGTAAAACATTCGGTAACCTTTCTTATCATCTAAGATATTACGATAACTTACAATAAGAAAAAAGCCCTATCTTTTACAAGACAGGGCTTTTCTATGTGTTTATCTACAGTTTCGTTTTTAATTGCTCGATACTTTGTATTAATTGCTCATTTAAAATACGGATATAAGTGCCCTTCATACCAAGCGAACGAGTTTCAATAACTCCGGCACTTTCCAGTTTGCGAAGTGCATTAACAATAACAGAACGAGTAATTCCTACCCGATCAGCAATTTTGCTCGCTACCAAAAGACCTTCCTTACCGTCTAATTCTTCAAAGATATGTTCCACCGCTTCCATTTCACTAAAAGATAAGGAACCGATCGCAACTTGAACGACTGCTTTGCTTCTAGCTTCTTCCTCTATTTCTTCGGCACGTTCTCTTAATATTTCCATCGCAATAACCGTAGATCCATATTCAGCCAAAACTAAGTCATCGTCAATGAAAGTTCCCTCACTACGACTTAAAATGAGCGTTCCCAAACGAGAGCCTCCACCAATAATTGGTACTAAAGTCGTATGCGTGTATGGAAACATATCTTTCATTTGCTCCGTGTAATAGAAATATGGACTGTCCGGTTCTGCTGTTGATGATGTTTCCTCAATCTTCAAGAGCAGATTGTTGGACTCCATCGGAAATCTGCGTTCAATTAATATGGTCTGATTCATTTCGGGTGAAACAGGATCATTCGTTACCGCATATCCTAAAATTTTGCCTTTGCGGCTAACGACGTAGATATTCGCAATAACAATATCACGCAGCACTTCGGCCATATCCATAAAGCTAACTGCGTTGCCAGCTTCTTTTTGCAGCAAGCGATTTAGCCTTCTTGTTTTATTTAATAAACTCATGTAACTGCCTCCTACTTACTTCACCATGCGATAGTTCTTTTTTTATAAGATATACTGACTTAAGTCTCGGTTTTGAACAATATCACTGAGTTTCTCACGCACATATTCCGGATTAATAACAATGGACTCCAAAGTAATCTCAGGCGCTTCAAATGATAAATCCTCAAGCAATTTTTCTAAAATGGTGTGTAACCGCCGAGCACCTATATTCTCTGTATTCTGATTAACTTCAACCGCGATACGAGCAATTTCATAAATAGCTTCGTCCGCAAACTCAACCGTTATACCTTCCGTTTGCAACAATGCTGTATATTGTTTAGTTAATGCATTTTTGGGTTCTTTTAAAATAGAAACAAAGTCTTCCAAGGTTAAATTACTTAACTCAACTCGAATCGGGAACCTTCCCTGAAGCTCTGGTATTAAATCAGAAGGCTTAGCAATATGGAAAGCACCTGCACCAATAAATAAGACATAGTCCGTCTTCACGGGCCCATATTTGGTTACAACCGTCGATCCCTCTACAATCGGCAAAATGTCCCTTTGAACACCTTCCCGAGAGATGTCTGGTCCAGTGCCGCCGCGGCTATTACTAGCGATCTTATCGATTTCATCAATAAAAATAATACCGGATTGTTCGGCGCGGTTAACAGATTCCTGGATCACTTCATCCATGTCAATCAATCTTTGTGCTTCTTCTTGAGCTAACACTTTCCTAGCTTCCTTTACAAGCAGCTTGCGTTTCTTCATTTTTTTCGGGAGAAGATTGCCGAACATCTCCTGCATATTCATACCAGCTTGTTCATTGCCTTGACCAGCTAGCATATCCATCATCGATGGTGAAGAGTCTTCCACCTCGATTTCTACAACTTCATTCTCTAATTTACCATTAGTCAATTGCTCAGCGATTTGAGCCCTTTTGGCAGCAAGTGAAGGATCTGGAGCGCTTTCTTCTTGATCCGGTTGGTTTTGCCCTCCAAACAGCATTTCTAGAGGGTTACGCTGTGTTTTGGAACGCGTAGGGCTCGGCGCCAGCAAGGTAACAAGACGCTCGTTAGCGAGCTTCTCAGCACGGTCTTTCACCTTTTCCATCCGCTCAGCTTTAACCATACGTACGGAAGTTTCGATCAGATCACGCACCATTGACTCTACATCGCGACCAACATAGCCGACTTCTGTGAATTTGGTGGCCTCTATCTTAATAAATGGTGCGCCTACCAATTTAGCTAGTCTGCGCGCAATTTCAGTCTTTCCAACGCCGGTAGGCCCGATCATGAGTATATTCTTCGGGACAATTTCATCCCGCATAGCCTCATCCACGAGGTTTCTCCGATAACGGTTTCGCAGAGCAATAGCAACCGATTTCTTCGCTTTTTTCTGACCTACTATGTATCGATCCAATTCTTGGACAATTTGTTTAGGTGTAAGGGAGCTGTTTGCCACTTTGGTACCCTCCTAAAAGTTTTGCTTTAGCAAAACTAACATCGTAAGTGTAAACTGAGTTTTCCGTAGAAAAACTTGCATCGTAAGCATTAACTATTCAATCTCTTCCACAATAATATTATGATTCGTAAACACACATATTTCGGCTGCAGTTGTTAAAGCAGCGTGGGCTATTTCCTTAGCACTTAGCGATGACGCATGGCGATGCAACGCTCTTCCTGCAGCTAATGCAAAGCTGCCACCAGACCCAATAGCTAAAATACCGTCATCAGGCTCTATAACTTCACCATTTCCCGAGAGCAGCAGTAAACCAGTTGAATCCATAACGATCATCATTGCTTCAAGCCGTCGCAGAACGCGATCCTGACGCCAATCCTTCGTAAGCTCTACCGCAGCACGCTGCAAATTACCGTGGTGTTCTTCAAGCTTGCCTTCGAATTTCTCGAAAAGTGTAATCGCATCGGCAACAGAACCAGCAAAACCAGCGATGACCTTCCCTCTATGTAAACGCCGAACTTTTTTGGCCGTGCTTTTCATAATCATGCTGTTGCCAAATGTCACTTGCCCATCACCGGCAATAGCTCCCTTACCTTGATGACGAATGGCAAAGATTGTTGTCGCATGAAACGTAGCTTGATTAGGATCCATCTCTTCTCACCTCTCAAATGGAATCATACACCATGAAAGTCACTCTATACGTTGGTTTCGGTCTCATAAATGAGATAAACCTCTAGCGAGGTCAATTCGAGAAATGACCGCATCTAGAGGTAAATGTATGAGGAAACGAATGAAAAATGCTACAAAACATAATTATAGTAACATAGCGAAGAGTCCAATTACAACCTACTCCGCATATGTTTTCGTAAAATTCTGAATACTCTCTAAAGCTCGATTAGCCAGCTTCTCGTATTTTTCTTTTTTATTGCGAATTCGTTCGGGTAACTGTGGAAGTAAACCGAAATTAGCATTCATCGGCTGAAAATGTTTGAAGTCAGCTGTCGTGATGTAATTCGCCATACTACCTAGAGTCGTTTCCTCCGGTACAACCAAACAAGGCTGCCCTTTAGCTAAACGCCCCGCATTCATACCTGCTATCAGACCGGAAGCCGCAGATTCCACATATCCTTCTACACCCGTCATTTGACCTGCAAAAAACAGATTTTCACGACGTTTAAATTGATAAGTAGGTTCAAGAAGCTTTGGAGAGTTTATAAACGTGTTGCGATGCATAACACCATAGCGTACGAACTCTGCTTGCTCTAACCCTGGAATCAAGGACAATACCCGTTTTTGCTCTCCCCATTTCAAATGGGTTTGGAAACCAACTAAGTTATACAAAGTCCCCGCTGCATTGTCTTGACGGAGTTGAACGACAGCATGCGGCATCTTACCTGTATGTGGATTTATTAAACCGACTGGTTTCATCGGACCAAACAGTACCGTTTGTCTACCGCGTTTCGCCATAACTTCTAAGGGCATGCAGCCTTCGAAATAAATTTCTTTCTCGAATTCCTTCAATTCAGCAACTTCAGCAGTTATTAATGCTTCATAGAAAACATTGAACTCTTCTTCTGTCATAGGACAGTTAAGGTAAGCTGCTTCTCCTTTGTCATAACGAGATGCCAGGTACACCTTATTCATATCAATGGAGTCCTTCTCCACTATCGGAGCTGCTGCATCATAGAAGTACAAGTACTCCTCACCCATAAGCTCTTTGAGGCCCGCAGAAAGAGCAGGTGATGTTAATGGACCTGAGGCAACTACCGTTATGCCTTCAGGCAAGGTTTGAACTTCCTCATTGCGAACCTCTATCAGCGGATGGTTGCGAAGCGTTGTTGTAACAGCTTGAGAGAACCCATCACGGTCAACAGCTAATGCGCCCCCTGCCGGTACAGCATGCTCATCTGCACAAGATAGAATGAGCGAATCCATACGTCTCATTTCTTCCTTCAGTACTCCGACAGCGTTGGTAAGGCCATTTGAACGTAGTGAGTTACTACAGACTAGTTCAGCAAATTGATCAGTTATATGTGCTGGGGTTTTTCGGACATTACGCATTTCGTATAAAGTAACAGGCACGCCCTGACGGGCAATTTGCCAGGCGGCTTCACTTCCAGCCAATCCTGCGCCGATGACTGTTACTCTTGGATATTCTGGCAAAATCGGACACCTCTAATCTTTCATATCATCTGAATTATCGTCACTAACTTCCTCTTTATGATCACAACCGGTACATTGAATATTCACGCCATTCTTGCTTCTTTTCTCGATCATCATCGAGCTGCAAACAGGACATGGCTTATTGACCGGTTTATCCCATGAGACAAAGTCACAGGCTGGGTACTGATCGCAACCATAGAAAACTCGGCCCTTTTTGCTTCTGCGTTCGACAATTTTCCCGGTATGACAAGTTGGACATGTAACACCAATATCTTTGATGATCGGTTTCGTATTGCGGCAATCTGGGAATCCAGAACATGCTAGAAACTTACCGAAGCGCCCCATTTTATAAACAAGATGTTTCCCGCATTTCTCGCAAATCTCATCCGAAATCTCGTCTTGGATTTCGATTTCCTTCATTTCCTCTTCAGCGAATATAAGCCGCTTTTCAAAGGACGTATAGAATGTATCCAGAACTCGAACCCAGTCCTCTTTTCCCTCTTCGACGAAGTCTAGCTCTTCTTCCATATGAGCCGTGAACTCAATATCGAGAATTTCAGGAAAAAACTCCTGCATTAATTGAATAACTAATTCACCAAGCTCTGTAGGTACGAATTTCTTCTCTTCGATTGCAACATACCCACGCTTCTGAATCGTCTCCAGTGTCGGTGCATACGTACTCGGACGCCCAATGCCCATTTCTTCTAACGCCCTAACTAAACGCGCTTCCGTATACCTTGGAGGCGGTTGAGTAAAGTGCTGCTTCGGATCCACGCTTTGCTTTTGCAAAGAATCCCCCTTGGTCAGAGGCGGAAGCAATTTGTCTTCTTCTGTCGTCCCGTCATCATTGCTCTCGACATATACTTTCATAAATCCAGCAAATTTCATCTTGGAACCATTCGCTCTAAATACGGTTTCACCAGCTGTTAAATCAATGGTCATCGTATCCAAGACGGCTGAAGCCATTTGACTTGCTACGAAACGATCCCAGACTAGCTTGTACAGACGATATTGATCTTTACTGAGAAATGCCTTCATTTGATCAGGTTCTCGAAGCACAGATGTAGGTCGAATACCTTCATGCGCGTCTTGCGCGTTAGCATTTTTCTTCGTGTACTGGCGTGGTGTCTCTGGGTAGAAGGCAGGACCATATTTACTAAAGATAAAATCTTTTGCTTCCTCTTGGGCAACCGGCGAAATGCGGGTTGAATCGGTACGCATGTAGGTAATCAAACCAACCGTACCTTCTTTTCCTAAGTCTATTCCTTCATATAACTGCTGAGCCACAGACATGGTCTTCGACGCACGGAAATTAAGTTTCCTCGCCGCTTCCTGCTGCATAGAGCTTGTAATGAAAGGAGGAGAAGGATTACGCCCACGTTCTTTCTCTTTCACTTCTTTCACTGTAAAAGCATCACTGCCCATCGCAGCTAAAATCAGATCGACATCCTCTTGCGAGTGCAGTTCCTTTTTCTCACCGTTAATGCTGTGATACTTTGCTTCGAACACGGTTTTACCAGCATCCAAAACAACGGTAATCGACCAATACTCTTCAGGCTCGAAGGCCTTAATCTCATTCTCTCTGTCTTGAATTAATTTAACCGCAACCGACTGTACACGGCCTGCAGATAATCCTTTTTTTACTTTCTTCCAAAGTAAAGGACTGATTTTATAACCAACGAGTCGGTCCAATATGCGACGAGCTTGCTGTGCGTTAACGAGATCTTGATTAATTCGACGCGGCGTTTTGAATGCATCTTTTACCGCATCCTTCGTTATTTCGTTAAATACAACACGACAGAGCTCTTCGGGACCTACATCCAAATAATGAGCTAAGTGCCAGGCAATAGCTTCACCTTCACGATCCGGATCCGCCGCCAGATATATTTTCTTCACTTTTTTACTTGCATCTTTTAATTCTTTCAGTATAGAACCTTTACCGCGGATTGTTATGTATTTAGGCTCAAAGTTACGATCCACTTCTACGCCAATTTGGCTTTTCGGAAGGTCGCGAATATGACCCATCGAGGCTTTTACTATAAATTTACTTCCCAAATATTTGCCGATGGTTTTGGCTTTTGCTGGTGACTCAACTATGACTAAAGAATCCGCCATGGATCGTCCTTCCTCCCCTCTTGGTTTCAAGGTAAAGTCTATTGGCGAGAAGAAAAGCTTCGTATTAGCCTATGCTAGTATGTAAGTAGAACCCGGAAGCTGTTTAATCGCCTTTTTCATTAGTAAAGATAACAGAACTGCATGCAAATGTCCAAACGTAAATTGACCGTCCTCTAACAGAGCATCAATCGAGACTGGTTCATTCGACAACTTTCGAACGATTTCGCCTTCCTCATCCGTTAGCGAAAATGTC
This sequence comes from Paenibacillus sp. V4I9, assembly GCF_030817295.1. Taxonomy (NCBI): domain Bacteria; kingdom Bacillati; phylum Bacillota; class Bacilli; order Caryophanales; family Paenibacillaceae; genus Paenibacillus; species Paenibacillus sp. V4I9. Next base: position 2,862,450 of record NZ_JAUSZE010000001.1, on the reverse strand, counting down.
GGCAAAGGCTTCTTCATGGCACCCCGATCTTCCGCATTTAACATATGTTTATAATCTTCTACAATCTCATCAACACGGGTAACCAGTTTAGCGCCATCCTTTAGAAGCTTGTGGACACCACTACTTTGGTTAGAGTCAATAGGACCAGAAATGGCGAATACATCTCTTGATTCATCCACGGCAAATTCAACAGTAATCAGTGATCCACTATCTTCTGCTGCTTCCACAACCGTAACTCCTAATGACAATCCTGCTATAATTCGATTCCTCTGCGGGAACATACCCGGCCTCATACCTGTGCCTATGGGATATTCAGAAATGATGACACCCTCTTGTTCTATATTTCGATATAATAATGCATTCTCACGCGGATAAATTTGATTAATCGCACATCCAAGAACAGCGACCGTTTTGGATTTACCTTGCAATGCACCAATATGGGCCTTGCTGTCAATCCCCCTTGCCAGTCCACTTACGACACCGAATCCTGCTCTCGAGAGGGCAGCTGCCCACTCCTCAGCAATCTTCTTACCATAAAGCGTAGGGGTACGTGTTCCTACCATACCGAGGAGACGCCCATTCAATAATGACACATTTCCTTTGACATATAACACCCATGGAGGTTGTGCAATTTCTTTAAGAATCGAAGGATAGTCCTCATCCAAAAGCGTTAGAATTTGAATGGATTGTTTCTTATATAACTGAAGCTTTTCCTCAACAAAAGTCGGTGTAAACCTCGTGGCGATTTGTTCTGCAATAGAAGTTCGGATACCTTTGGAGGCAATTGCTGCAGCTGAAAGCTCAAACAGTACGTGAGGATCAGGGAAACGGCTCAGGAGCTGAAGAATCGTTTTCCAACCAACGCCCTCTAGCTCGTGAAGGCCAAACAATATAAAACGATTATCCATAAGTATATACACTCCCTTCTTGAATAACAAATAGTTAAAAAGACAAGAAAAACAAAAAACCTCCCAAATCCCTGAATCAGGGAGATGGAAGGTTGCTTACCTTCGTTAGAAGAAAACTATTTTTTTGTGATGACTTTATCCAACATGCCTTTTTCTTCAAGCACACTTACAAGTGTGGAACCCATCTCGGATGGTGTTGCAGCAACGCGGATACCGCATCTTTCCATTGTTGCAACTTTCTCAGCTGCTGTTCCTTTACCACCGGAAATAATCGCGCCAGCGTGGCCCATACGTTTTCCTGGAGGAGCTGTTTTGCCGCCGATAAAGCCTACAACCGGCTTCGTCATGTTTGCAGCAACCCACTCAGCCGCTTCTTCTTCTGCCGTACCGCCGATTTCACCAATCATGATGACAGCATACGTATCTGGATCATCGTTAAAGCGCTTGAGGATATCGATGAACTCGGAGCCTTTAACAGGGTCTCCACCGATACCTACAGCAGAGGATTGTCCAATACCGCGAGTTGTCAATTGATGAACTGCTTCATACGTTAGTGTCCCGGAACGGGAAACTACACCTACGTGACCTGGCGTATGAATGTAACCCGGCATAATACCGATTTTGCACTCGCCTGGTGTAATAACGCCTGGACAGTTAGGTCCGATTAGAACGGTTTTCTTGCCTTCCAGGTAACGTTTCACGTTAACCATGTCAAGAACAGGAATACCTTCTGTGATACAGATAACGAGATCAAGTTCAGCTTCGATAGCTTCAATGATCGACTCTGCAGCGAAAGCTGGTGGTACATAGATAACGGATGCCGTAGCACCAGTTGCATTTTTAGCTTCGATAACAGTGTTGAAAACTGGAAGTTGAACTAGCTCACCGTTTTCCAATGTGATATCTACTTTTGTTCCGCCTTTACCTGGGGTTACGCCACCAACCATTTGTGTGCCGTATTCTAGGCCGCCTTTGGTATGAAACAAACCCGTAGCGCCGGTAATCCCTTGAGTAATGACTTTTGTATGTTTATTAACCAAAATACTCATGATCTTTTGTTCACATCCCCTATATTATTTGAAACCGCTCGGGTTTAAATTTTCCACATAAGAAAGATAAGTTTTCGGTCCCGAAAACCACTTTATTATTTGGCGATAAAACCTACATCTAAACGCGGTCGCTCATCTTTGAATTACCTCGATAGAGGTTTTCTCATTTAACTAATGCAACGATTTTTTGTGCGCCATCTGCCATGGAGTCAGCAGCGACAATGTTCAAGCCGGATTCGTTAAGAATCTTTTTACCAAGTTCAACGTTTGTTCCTTCAAGACGAACAACAAGCGGACGGGAAAGTCCAAGCTCTCTGGCAGCAGCTACAACACCATCAGCAATTACATCACAACGCATGATGCCACCGAAGATGTTAACGAAGATCCCTTTAACTTGCTCATCGGACAAGATGATTTTGAAAGCTTCTGTTACTTTCTCTTTCGTAGCACCGCCCCCTACGTCTAGGAAGTTGGCCGGGTCTCCGCCATAGTGCTTGATAATGTCCATAGTGGCCATAGCAAGTCCTGCGCCGTTGACCATACAACCGATGTTACCATCAAGAGAAATGTAGCTCAGGTCAAATTTAGAAGCTTGAATTTCTTTCGCATCTTCTTCTTCAAGGTCACGAAGCTCAACAATATCCTTGTGACGGAAAAGAGCGTTTGAATCAAAGTTCAATTTGGCATCAAGAGCCATAACGTCGCCAGAACCAGTAACAACCAAAGGGTTGATTTCGGCAATGGATGCGTCTTTCTCTACGAATGCTTTATAAAGAGCTAGCATGAATTTAACCGCTTTGTTAACAAGCTCGTTAGGAATGTTGATGGAGTAAGCAAGTCTGCGTGCTTGGAAAGCTTGAAGACCGATCGCAGGATCCACAACTTCTTTGAAGATTTTCTCAGGAGAATGCTCAGCAACCTCTTCAATCTCCGTACCGCCTTCTTCAGATGCCATCAAAACGACGCTACCTGTTGCACGGTCAACAACAACACCAACATAATATTCTTTCTTAATGTCACAGCCTTCTTCGATCAATAGGCGTTTAACTTCTTTGCCTTCAGGACCTGTTTGGTGAGTAACAAGAACTTTACCAAGAATTTCGCTAGCATATGTACGAACTTCATCGAGGCTTTTGGCTACCTTAACGCCGCCTGCTTTCCCGCGACCTCCGGCATGAATTTGCGCCTTTACAACAACGACGGATGTTCCGAGTTCTTTTGCTGCTTCAACAGCTTCGTCAACGGTAAAAGCAACTTTTCCGTTAGGAACGTTGACTCCGTACTGTCTCAGGACTTCTTTGCCTTGATACTCATGGATATTCATTTCCTAAAATCCTCCTATCAGTATGGAATTTCTAAACGTGCTATACAGGGAAAAAGTGTAATTTCCTATTTGTGTAGTGCACGAAATAAATCTTGCTGCCGGAATTAGTATCACACTTCTTCACAAGCCCTAACCATTGTATCACTAATTTTCGACAGTTTCCTTATTTTTTTCGTTAATGCGTTCGAAGTTTCCTTTCACGCTGAAAAACTTTAGCTATCACTTTCAACATAAAAAAAGACGCATTTTCAATTGCTGAAAAATACGTCTAGCTTCGGCTTTTTTAATAGAGCGGCGTTGTTGGTGTGTTCATCCGTGGTTCACGCTCCGCTTGTTTAATGAAGCGAAGCTCATTACCCGTGAAACTGCACACCAAGCATTGAATTGTAGGTTCTGGTTCTGGTATTGCGTCAGGATCCTTGAATTCTGTAATATTTCCTGATAGAGCGTCCTTCAAAAACGACTGAGAATAGCTAGTAATTACACTGAACTTGATACGATTGGAACGACAATTGGGACAAAAATATGGTTTCTCCTGCATATCATCACCTCTAGTTCCAGTATGTGCAAGCCGTACATTTTTAAAACGTACTGTGATCATTTACGGATTGCGTAATTTTACCATTATCGTATACAATTAGGACAAAGTATAAATCGGATCAATAAGGAAGCACCTTTTATCCCACTTTATGACAGCTCGAAACAGCTGCATAACTATGGAGAGGAAGGTGTTTTTTCATGTATGGCAAAGTCATGAGCGCTTGCTTGCAGGGAATAGAAGGTCAAACAATCGAAGTAGAAGTTGATATCTCAAGTGGCTTACCCCAAATTAACTTGGTTGGTCTCCCCGACTCGGCCATTCGGGAATCTGTCGAAAGAGTGCGCTCCTCCATTAAAAACTGCGGATACACATTCCCCATGGATCGGATTACGGTCAATCTCGCGCCAGCAGATTTACGCAAAGAAGGCTCATCTTTTGATTTAGCCATTGCGGTAGGAATTCTGATTACAACCGGTCAAGTGCCAATGGACAGCTTTCTGCACACTTTGTTTCTAGGTGAACTTGCATTGGATGGTACTCTTCGCCCTGTACCTGGCGTTCTTTCTATGGCGCATGCCGCTAAAAAGCTAGGGATTAAACGCGTCTGCCTTCCCTTTGCGAATGCTCCTGAAGCTGCTTTAATAGAAGGTATTGAGGTGTGCGCGATAACTAACCTTTCTGATTTTAAGTCCTGGAACAAGCAATCCCATCACGATTTTATATTTAATGGCACTAAATATAAAGATAGTGAAATTCCGACAATTTCTGCCGAAGAACGCAACTTTATCGAAGATTATGCCGATGTCAACGGACAGCATCAAGTGAAGCGTGCCATGATGATCGCCGCGGCCGGGATGCATAATATTCTATTAATCGGTCCTCCCGGAACGGGGAAAACGATGCTAGTTAAGCGCATGCCATCTATTCTGCCACCTATGTCTGACAAAGAAGCATTAGAAGTCACGAAAATATACAGTGCCTCAGGAAAGCTTATTGATCGCTCATCTCTCATGCGTACAAGATCTTTTAGAGCCCCTCATCATACGATTTCACCCGCCGGACTTGTCGGAGGAGGAACAATACCCAAACCGGGAGAAGTTAGCTTATCTCATCGCGGCATTCTTTTTCTAGATGAACTGCCGGAATTCACGAGAACTGCCCTCGAAGTACTTAGACAGCCACTTGAGGATCGTCATGTTACAATTGCAAGAGCAAGAGCGGTTTACACATTCCCCTCACACTTTATATTGGCCGCAGCCATGAATCCATGTCCGTGCGGGTATTATGGAGCCGAAACAGAAGCTAACGCTTGCATCTGCAGCCCTGCTAAAATTGTTCATTATCGTTCTAAGATATCAGGTCCCCTGCTTGATCGCATCGATCTACATGTGGAAGTACCCAAACCAAGTTACACCCAACTCAAGGAACGAAACAATCACTTGTCCTCAAAAGAAATGTTAATGCAAGTTATGCGCGCACATCAAAGACAACAACAACGTTATGCAGGATCTGGCATTCAATATAATAATGAATTAAGCGGTAAGCGGATGAGACAAATTTGTCATCTAACCGTAGAAGGTGATCAACTGCTCAGTGCCTCTTTTGAAGCTTTGGGACTTAGTGCAAGAGCCCATGATCGCATTCTAAGGCTAGCCTTAACCATCGCCGATCTTGAGGAATGTGACAATATCCAGCCGCAGCATCTGGCAGAGGCGATTCAATATCGTAATTTGGATAAAAAGCAACAAATTGAAGAGATTGAAATCTGATGTTATGTTAACTCCTCAATTTCCTAAAAAAAGAGCCCTTTGACGCGTTGTCTTATCGACAGACGACTCTCAAAAGGCTCCTTGTATGTGTTCAATATGAGGCGCTGCTCCATCCACGGATAGTTCTACAGTAATCACATCAAATTGAATGGACTGCTCGTATTTTTGAAATCGATGTAAGTAAAATTGTGCTGTCTCTTTGACTTTCAACTGCTTACGATAGTCGACGGATTCTTTGGCTGAACCAAAACGACCTGAAGGGCGTCTTGTTCTGACCTCAACAAAAATTAACTTGTTGGCTTTCTCTGCAATAATATCAAGCTCGCCAGTACGGCAGCGCCAATTACGTGCCACAATTCGGTATTCACGCTCACTAAGAAATGCTTCAGCCAACTCTTCGCCAAGCTTCCCCAACTGCTTCCGGTCATCTTTACGAAGTTCCGTCATCCATTATTCCTCGACGATCTCATTCGGTTATCTGAACGATAGATAAAACTTAATACCTCAGCGACCAATTGATACAGTTCCGGGGGGATTTCTTGATCCAAATCCAGCTTAGACAACACTTCAACCAAAGAAGAATCCTCTTGAATGGGGATCCCATTCTCCTTGGCTTTCTGAAGAATGGCTTCTGCCATGTGCCCTTTCCCTTTAGCAATAAGGGTTGGGGCTTTTTGCGCTTCAGGTGAGTAGCGAAGCGCTACAGCCTTCTTAAGAGGGGTCGGTTGCGACTCCTCGTGTGCATTCCTTTGCTTAGTCATGCTCGGAAATCCACCCCTTTGTAGGCTTTTGGCTGATAGAGCGCTCGAAGATCTACTCTACCATCCGATGGCCCTTGCTTGGAAGCTTCATTCTCCGCAGCAGGCGGCAGCGGATATGGCGAGCATTTTAATGAGATAAACTGATACCCCGCTTTATTCATGGCAGCTGTTATTTCTTCTTTGGACTCCTCCATTAGAGGAGCTAACGCAGGATGATCATTATGGATGTTTAAAGATACGATTTTATTGACTACATGCACATCGAGCAAAGTATTGCCCATCACTTTCATTTGCAGGTCGAACAGTAAACGACAATTGCTCGCGTCAACTTCCCCGCGCTTTCCTTTGCGGGATTGGATGTGAATGGCGGCAGATTGCTGGCCAGTACCATCCATGAAGGGGACAAACAATGTCATATGTGCAAACATAGAGCTCTTGTCACCTGTCAACATGAGTTGTTGCCCTGTAATTTGCCCAAGGGCTTGCTGCGCCGCCTCTTTGAGCGGCGCTGGCGTGTCATCAGAGGCTGTAAGCTGCAGCAGCAGACTCTTCAGTGTGTCAGCAGCAGGTTTGACGGGGTCATCCTGCTGGGATGCTGTGGCGATCAGATTAGGCAGCTGATCGTCAGTGTTGTTGCGCCCACGTTGGATAGCGTCTGCTCGCTCATCTAGCTTCACCGCTAGATTAGACTCGTGCTCCACGCCTACGGCTTTGAGCATGCGGCTGATCCAGTTTGTCTCTGGAGCAGCCTCGACCTCTTGAGGCGCGCTATTATGCGCCTCTGGCGGAGCCGCCTTCTGCTTCGCAGGCGGCTCTTGGTTCACAGGCGAACCCGCCACGGGCGGTTCGCCTTCACCTGCAGGCTCAGCGCTGCGCGCCTGAGCCTCTGGCTGGGCCGCCCCCGCTGCGCGGGCGGCCTGCAACCCCGCCGTCGGCAGCGCCGAGGCGGCGGTAACGGTCTCCGCGCGTGGCGCAGCGGTCGCAGGCGCGCTGCCGGGCACTATTGCAGGCGGCGACCCTGCGGGAGCCGCCTTAGCCCCACCGCCAGCCTGCGGAGCAGCTGGCGTAACGGCAACGTCCGCGGCCGGCGCCTCCGGCGGCCGCCGCAGGCCACGTTGCTGCGGCGGAAGCGCGCAGCTCCTTGAGCAGCGATACCACCTGCTTCGCTGTATCAGCCGCCGGATGTGCCGGATCTTGCTCAAGCATGGCTATCGCCTGCTGCTCTAGCTGCTCCAGCACCTTACCCACAGGTGGCCCCGTGGTAACCTGTCTCAAAGCCCCCACAGTCGTCTCTGTAAGCGGAAATCCCTTTTTATAGGCAAGTACAGCCGCTTGTGTCCATTCTTCCTTATTGACATCCTCAGGCATGCTGCGCATCACAGCCTCAAAATCCTTCACATTCTCCTTAGATACCGGAACGCCTTCTTGCTGCATCTGCTGCACCATTTGACGATTCCCAGCTGTATCTTTAAGCGTGAAAGCCTTTAACAGCTCACTAAGCGAATCATCCGCAATTTGTACATCTGACGCCGTTAGTGGCTTGAGCAGGATTTGACCGCCACTAGATTCAGGCTGTACTTGCAGCATCGTAACATCCCCTTGCTTAAGGGGAGTTTCCAACTTAGCCCGCACCTGCACGCCGCCAATATTAATCAACGCTTCTTGGTCACTGAGCAACTGAAGCACAACACCTTTTACAATTTGTCCTACTTTTAATTCAAGCACCTTACTTTCAGATGCTGTTAAATCGCCAACTAAACTGCGAATTAAACCACTAATATTCATGGCGCTCACCTCAAATCTTCCTAAAACACTTATGTATATTATCGGCGGCTTCGTGCCTTTTCGTTACAATAATAAGTTAAATGAGATCCAATTCCAGCTGTTCAGACTCGAGCACTATCTCTTTCTCATCCAACTGTGCCATCACTTTACGTATAAATAATTTCCGATGCAGCGGTGTAGGTCCATAGCGCAAGAGCATTTCTCTATGGTGCTTTGTTGCATATCCTTTATGTATAGCAAGTCCATATTCGGGAAACTGCTCATCCCAATCCACACACATACGATCTCGGGTAACCTTGGCAATAATCGATGCGGCTGCAATAGATTGACTAAGTGCATCTCCATGAATGATCGCGGATTGTTCTATGTCCACATCAATGTTCTCCGCATCCACAAGAAGAAAATCAGGTGCTATGTTTAACTGCTCCACTGCCTGCTTCATAGCAAGCCTTGCCGCCTGTTTTATATTGATCGCTTCAATTCTATCTACATCCACAATGCCTACACCTATAGCTAAAGCCTCAGCCATGATCTGATCATAGAGGATATCTCGCTTCTTTTCAGAAAGCTTCTTGGAGTCGTCCACACCCTCCAGCACATATCCCATCGGAAGTATAACAGCAGCTGCGACTACATCCCCAAATAAACAGCCTCTGCCTACCTCATCAATACCCGCTATTAGAGTAAAACCTTGCTCCCACAGTTGTTTTTCATACGCTAGCAATGGCTTTCCGCCCCTTTCCATCTCCTCATTATAAAGGATTGGCGCTTGGTCAAGCCACACCCATTTTTTTCAATGTTCTTAATTAAAAAAGAAAAAGCCACCCGAACCCGCTTGATCAGCTGAGTCCAAAAGTGACCGTTACTTTTCTATAATTTTACTGCCCTGACTATCTTTTATCTAAGGGCCTCTCCAAAGAAATACGCCCCATCTTACCCGCCCTAAGCTCACGAATAATGATTAAAGAGGCTTTGTCCAAATCCACTTTGCCCCCGCTCACAATCGCTCCACGCTTACGACCGATAGCTTCCATGACTTTGACCATTTCCTGTATGTCGTCCAAATCCTCAGGAAGGTCTTGTACCCCAAATCGTTCTTGAATACCGGCCCCATAATTCTGAACCATGTATTTAACGACAAAGAGTGCAATCTCATCTAAATGAAGCAGCTCTTCTTTAATAGCGCCCGTTGCTGCCAATCTCATTCCAACCATTTGGTCTTCGAATTTTGGCCACAAAATACCCGGCGTATCGAGCAAGTCCATTTCGGTTCCAACTTTAATCCATTGCTGCCCCTTCGTAACACCAGGCTTATCTCCGGTTGCCGCAATCTTCTTTCCTGCTAACTGATTAATCAACGTCGATTTCCCAACGTTTGGGATACCCACAATGAGCGCCCTTACGGCACGGGGATTAATCCCTTTGCTAAGTTGCCGTTCAATTTTATGTGCCCAAAGCTGTTTAACTCGCGGCAAAATTTCTTTGACGTGCGTTCCGGTTGCTGCATCAATTGGCAATGCTGGTAGGCCCTGATCAGCAAAATACTTAACCCAATCTGCCGTCACTTGCGGATCTGCCAAGTCATTCTTATTAAGCAGAACCAAACGAGGTTTACCTTTTAAAATCTCATCTACCATCGGGTTCCGACTGGAGAGCGGTATGCGGGCATCCAAGAGCTCGATCACAACATCAATCAGCTTTAGCTTTTCTTCAATCTGTCTTCGGGCCTTGGTCATGTGACCGGGAAACCATTGAATGGTCATTCTTCTTCACCTCAAAAATGTATGAAACTGATTTTGCTCACTGGCCAAAAAATGACTTCCGCACGGCCTACAATTTTGTTGTAAGGTATGAAGCCAATCGCTCGGCTGTCTTTGGAGTTACCACGGTTATCTCCCATTGCGAATATTTCACCATCAGGTACTTTTTTCTCTTGAAAATCTGATAACGTATTATAGGCATGTCCTTCTTTTTTCGCCTGCTCAATCGCTTCCTTGATGTAAGGCTGATCAATTTCTTGACCGTTAATGAAAACTTTGTCACCCGTAACCTTTACGGTCTCACCTGGAAGAGCAATTACGCGTTTAATGTAATCTTTACCTTCCGGTGCATGGAAAACGATGACTTCTCCACGTTTGGGTGAGCGAATATCATAAACAATTTTATTGACAATGAGTCGTTCACCTGTGAAAAAGTTCGGACGCATGGAATCTCCATCAACAATAAAAGGAGAGAACAGGAACCAACGAATGATAATCACGAGCACTCCCGCAATCACTAATGCTTTGATCCATTCCCATGTTTCGCTTTTCGCTGTTTTAACGGGAGTCGTTTCCGTTGTTGTATCCGGCTCTATGTAAGGCTTCTCTTGATTATTTTGTTCCATCACTGATTGCCTCTTTTCCAGTTTTGGTCTATATCTATTATGTACCATGAAAATGAAAAGGAGACTTGCCTGAACAAGCCCCCCGTTTTCTTATCGAATTTCTTTAATTCTTGCTGCTTTACCACGAAGACCACGCAGATAATAAAGTTTCGCACGACGAACTTTACCACGGCGAGCCACTTCAATCTTGTCAATCTTCGGAGAATGGAATGGGAAAGTTCTTTCCACACCCACACCGTAAGAAATTTTACGAACTGTAAACGTTTCGCTGATTCCACCGCCATGACGTTTAATAACAACACCTTCGAACAGCTGAATACGCTCACGTGTACCCTCGATAACTTTTACGTGTACTTTAAGTGTGTCTCCTGGACGGAAATTAGGAATATCCGTACGGAGTTGCTCTTTCGTAATCTCTTGAATAAGATTCATAGTTGACTCCCTCCTTCCACACAGGTGTTCATTCCGCTTATTGGCATAGTCGTTCTTAGTTGTTATGCGTAGAGGACCACCAGACTCGAACTGTTGAAAAATTCACAACAGAATATATATTATCATAGACAGGAAAGAAATTCAATAGAGAAGTTTTTGGGGGCTTACTCCTCTTGCTTCCGCCCGTTCCATTCAACCACCCAAGCTTTTTCCTCTTTGGATAGTTCTCTTCCTTCAAGCAAATCAGGGCGACGTTCTAGCGTTCGGAACAGAGACTCCTTGCGGCGCCAACGCTTCACATTTTCATGATGCCCTGATAACAGCATCTCAGGTACGTCCCAGTCCCTAAATTTCGCAGGCCTCGTATAGTGAGGATACTCTAGCAAGCCTGTGGAAAATGAATCTGTCACCGCTGACATCTCATTGCCGAGCACACCAGGCAGCAATCTCACTACGCTGTCTATAACGACCATAGCGGGTAACTCGCCGCCTGTTAATACATAATCACCGATGGACAGCTCATCCGTCACAAGATACTGCCTAATACGCTCATCATAGCCTTCATAATGACCACAAATAAACACGAGATGCTGTTCATTAGACAGCTCCTCCGCTTTCTTCTGTGTGAACGTCTCCCCTTGTGGGCACATGAGAATCACTCGCGGCTTCACTGGGTCTTGTCCATCTTCTTGATGTATGGGCAGATTCTCAACAGCAGCAAATATCGGCTCTGGCTTAAGAACCATCCCTCCACCGCCGCCGTATGGATAATCATCTACTGTGTTATGCTTATTATTGGAATAATCTCGAAAATTAACCGTGTTGAGAGCAACAATTCCCTTGTCACGTGCTTTCCCTAAAATGCTGGACGAAAACACACCCTCGAACATTTCCGGGAACAGGGTCAATACATCGATTCTCATTCCATTAATCCTTCCATCAGATGAATACGAATCGTTTTGTTGGCAATGTCCACATCGAGTATCACATCATCAATGACTGGAAGCAGCAACTGTTTGCCTTTCGGCAAAGAAACAACCCATACGTCATTAGCTCCCGGTGTCAACACCTCAGAAACAAGCCCTAACTCCTGGCCTTCTTCCGTAACGACCTTACAACCAATGATCTCGTGATAATAGTATTCGCCCTCTTCAAGAGGTTGTTGCTCCTTAGCTTCAATCTTAAGAAGCGAACCTTTGAATTTCTCAACATCATTAATATTAGAGAACTGGTCAAACTGCAAGATAAACATATTTTTATGTAAGCGGGAGGTTTGCACCGTCACCGGCGTTTGCTTATTTTGAGAATCTACAATTATCAATGCGTTTCCTTTATCAAAACGCTCAGGAAAATCAGTTTCCGGAACCACTTTTAGCTCTCCACGAATACCATGGCTATTCACAATTCGACCAACTGTCACAAGTTTTTCGCTCATATGCGCTTGCCCAACCTCCACATTAATTTACCTTCAAAACCATACAAGAAAAAGGTTAGGAACTAAATCCTAACCTAGTTTCTTATGAAACGATTTCAACGGCTACCCGTTTCGTTTCTTTCACTGCTGCCGACGTGACAACTGTGCGGAGCGACTTCGCAATCTTGCCTTGCTTGCCAATCACTTTACCGACATCGTCGGGATGGACAGAAAGCCTGTACTCGATCTTGTCATCTTTCTCCACCACAGCGACACGTACTTCTTCCGGATGATCGACAAGAGCCTTAGCAATAACGGTGATAAGATCCTTCATGAACCCACCCTCCGAAAGATAACAGATTACTTCTGTAATTTCAGCTCGTGAAACTTAGTCATCAGACCTGCTTTTGAGAACAGGCTGCGAACTGTATCGGACGGTTGAGCGCCAGTTTGAAGCCATTTCAGCGCTTTCTCCTCATCAAGAGTTATAGCTGCTGGTTCAGCAATTGGGTTATAAGTACCGATTTCTTCGATAAAACGACCATCACGCGGGGAACGGGAATCCGAAACCACCACACGGTAAAAAGGAGCTTTATGAGCGCCTACACGTTTAAGACGAATACGTACTGCCATGAAAAATCACCTCCTACTTAGAATAAAATGCTTATTTAAAAGGGGAATTTAAATCCCTTGCCTAACTTCTTCATTCCTTTGGCACCTTTAGGTCCCATCATGCCGGAAAACTGCTTCATCATTTTGCGCATATCGTCAAACTGCTTGATGAAACGGTTGACCTCTTGCACCGAGTTGCCACTGCCTTGAGCAATCCGTTTGCGACGGTTCGCATTGAGAAGTTCAGGCTTGCGTTTCTCTTCAGTTGTCATCGACTTCACAATAGCTTCAACACGTGCCATTTGTTTGTCGTCAACTTTCATATCTTTCATGCCCTTGATCTTATTAGCTCCTGGCAGCATCTCAAGAATTTGATCCAGAGGTCCCATCTTCTTCACTTGCTCCATTTGATCAAGGAAATCCTCGAATGTGAATTCGGCGTTGCGCATTTTGCGCTCCATCTCTTTCGCCTTGTCCATGTCGATTCCGGCTTGCGCCTTCTCAATCAAGGTAAGCATATCACCCATACCAAGAATTCTTGAGGCCATACGATCAGGGAAGAATGGTTCTAGAGCATCCATTTTCTCACCGCTAGCCACGAACTTAATTGGGCAACCTGTAACAGCTTTAACCGATAACGCCGCGCCACCGCGGGTATCGCCATCCAGCTTAGTCAGTACAACACCCGTAAGCTCAAGCTGTTGATGAAAGCTTTCTGCAACATTGACTGCATCCTGCCCGGTCATCGCATCGACAACGAGCAATATTTCATCCGGTTCAACAGCAGTTCGAACATTTTTCAGCTCGTCCATCAGGTTTTCATCAATGTGCAAACGACCTGCGGTATCAATAATGACATAATCATTACCGTTATCTTTGGCATGCTGAAGACCTGCTTTTGCAATATCGACAGGATTTACTTGATCCCCAAGTGAAAATACCGGAACATTGAGCTGTTCTCCAAGAACCTGCAACTGTTTGATTGCAGCCGGACGATAAATGTCACAGGCTACAAGAAGCGGTCTATGGTTTTGTTTAAGGAGCATTTTCGCTAGCTTACCAGAGGTTGTTGTCTTACCTGCCCCTTGCAAGCCTGCCATCATAATGATAGTTGGCGGTCGATTCGAACGAGCTAACTTACTTTGTGTTCCGCCCATAAGTGCGGTTAGCTCTTTGTTAACGATATCGATGACGATCATGCCTGGTGTGAAGGATTTCAATACTTCTTGTCCGATGGACTGTTCCTTCACCTTAGCAATAAAGTCTTTGACTACTTTAAAGTTAACGTCCGCTTCAAGCAGCGCCAATCGTACTTCGCGAAGCGCTTCGCCTACATCTTCTTCCGTCAGCTTACCTTTGCTTCTCAGCTTACCGAAAACGTTCTGCAACCGGTTTGCCAATCCTTCAAATGCCATGCGCTTCACCTCCTGCTTCTGGACTTTCTATATTTTAATCGATCCCTACTATTGTATCAAAAAGTTCCGCCATTTTCCTCTTTAGCTCCGGTTCGCAAACATCAAGCACCTGAACCAGTTCCGCACGCAGCTTCATGCGTTGTTCGTGCTTATGTACGAGATGCAATTTGTTCTCATAATCCTGAAGAGTTGATTCCGCACGTTTAATATGTTCATAAACCGCCTGGCGGCTAATTTCAAAATTCTCAGCGATTTCTCCTAGCGAGTAATCATCATGAAAATAAAGTTGGAGAAAAGTTCTCTGTTTATCGGTCAACAGCGGTTCATAGAAATCAAATAGCAAGTTAACGCGATTCGTTTTCTCAAGCATTTGATCGATAGACATGATCCACCTCCGTAAAGGTTGCACGCTTGACAGCAGCACAACAGAACCTATCATACTGAATTCCAAGATGATTGTCAAGCATTTGACCTTGTCAGTTAAAGAACAAAAAAAAAACCCTCTAACCGACTAACGGCTGAGGAGAATTTTTCACGCATCAGAGAAGCAAATGATTAAGCATTCTCTTCTTTTTGCTCACCGATCCATTTGCCAAAGAGGGCATGTACGAATTGCTCGGAATCAAAAGGTTGAAGATCATCCATTTTCTCCCCGAGGCCAACGAATTTCACAGGAAGTGATAACTCTTGACGGATAGCTACAACGATACCGCCTTTGGCCGTACCATCGAGCTTGGAAAGTACCAACCCTGTCAGACCTGTTTTGTCACCAAAAAGCTTTGCTTGGCTGAGTGCATTTTGTCCCGTAGTAGCATCTAAAACGAGAATTACCTCATGGGGAGCATCAGGAACTTCACGCTGGATAACGCGATAGATCTTATTCAGTTCCTCCATCAAATTCACTTTGTTTTGCAAACGACCCGCGGTATCGCATAACAAGATGTCTACATTACGCGTTTTAGCTGCCTGCACTGCATCAAACATGACCGCGGCAGGGTCGGCACCTGATTGCTGTTTAATCACATCAACACCAACACGCTCGCCCCAAGTTTCCAACTGCTCAATTGCACCGGCACGAAATGTATCGCCTGCAGCCATTAACACTTTTTTCCCTTGTGATTTGAACATGTGTGCCATTTTACCGATTGTCGTTGTCTTCCCTACGCCATTCACACCAACAAACAAAATGACAGATAATCCATTTGGATTTAAGTTTAGTCCTGCATCAGCGTCTCCCTTTAATAGCTCAATTAACTTTTCGGAAAGGATCGGTTGAAGCTCCGCGGGATCTTCAATTTTACGTTTCTTCACCTCGGCGCGAAGCTGATCGATTAGCTTAAGCACTGTATTTACACCCACATCAGCGCCAATTAGAATTTCTTCAAGTTCCTCATAAAAGTCTTCATCTATCTTCTTGCGGCGGCTAAATAAATCATCCACACGATCGACGAAGGCATCTCTTGTTTTGGTTAGTCCTTCTTTGAACTTATTCGTGACCACTTCGGCCTTACTGGAAATACTTTCCTTTAATCGTTTAAAAAAGCTCATGGTTCCTCCTAATAAAAATAGCATTCAACCTAATTATGATGCGGACATGGCGGCTTCTTCATCCTCTAAACGAACGGATACGAGCTTGGAAACACCGCCCTCTTGCATTGTTACCCCGTACAGCACATCCGCTTCCTCCATCGTCCCCTTGCGGTGCGTAACGACGATAAATTGCGTCATTTCAGAGAACTCACGCAAGTATTCGGCAAAACGAGATACGTTTGCTTCGTCCAAAGCAGCCTCTACCTCATCTAGTACACAGAATGGAACCGGCTTTACACGGATAATTGAGAATAACAGCGCAATCGCTGTGAGGGCGCGCTCTCCACCGGAAAGAAGCTGAAGATTTTGCAGTTTTTTACCAGGTGGTTGTGCAACGATCTCGATACCTGTATCCAGCATATTCTCCGGCTCAGATAGAATCAAATCCGCACGGCCACCACCAAACAATTTAGCAAATACGACGCCAAAGTGCGAGCGAATCGCATCAAAAGTGGTCTTAAATCGTTTGGACATTTCTAGATCCATTTCACGGATGACCTGATAAAGCGTCGTTTTGGCTTCGATCAAGTCATTTTTCTGAGAGTCTAAGAATTCATAGCGCTCAGAGACCCTCGCATATTCTTCAATAGCGCCAAGGTTCACATCACCAAGCGAAGCGATTTCGCGTTTAAGTTCGCGCACTCTACTCTGCGTACCTTGGATATCTTCCGGTACTGGATAGCGCTCTTTAGCTAACTCATAGCTAAGCTCATATTCTTCCCCTAGCTTCTTCAGCAGGTTTTCTAGCTCAACATCCAGTCGAGTTACCCGGACCTCAGTTTGATGCAGACTCTCTTCAACCTGTTTCAGCTGAATACGTTGCGTCCGGGTTTCGTTCTCTTCTTGCTCGAGCTTATGTAACCAATCAGTTCGTTCAGCACGCTTGAAATCAATGTTTTCTGAGCATTGCTGCTTCTTGATTTTGAGATCATTAAGTAATTCAACTTGAAGTACAGTCTCTTGATCAAGCGCTGCCATATCTTGCTCCAACTGCTCAAGCAGACCGCGGTTCATTTCCATTTCCCGCTCAGCTTCGCCTAGATCCTGCTGCAGTCGCCGTTGTTGATCTTGTAGCGATTGTTTCTCTTGCGAAATAGAAGCAACCTTGACCTTTAAATCCGTCAACTGGCTTTGCAGCTCTTCCTTCTCCGACTCACTCGCTTTACGGGAGTGTTCGGCATCTCGAATCGCTTGCTGTAAGGAAGCTTCTTCTTCCTGCAGTTCAGCCAGCGCTGCTTCGGACTCGACTTTCTTCCGTCCAAGATCAGCCTGCTCTTCAAGCAGCGAACCTCGATCTTGACTATCCAGTGTTAGCTGTTCTTCAACTGTGCGGCTTTCGGACTCAAGCGGATTCAATTCTGCCCGAATTTGCTGCTCGGTGATACGTTTTTGCTCACCTTGCTGACGGAGCTGTTCGATCGTCATCATATCATCCGTAATCTCGCGCTTCATCACGCTGGATTGGCTGCGTAAACCGCTGAGCTGCTCCTCAGAAGTTTTGATCTCCTGATCCAGCTCCTCAATTTGACGTTGACGTCCAAGCAGATTCGTTGATTTCTTCTGCAAGCTTCCGCCTGTCATCGAACCACCAGGGTTCACAACGTCACCTTCCAGCGTGACTACCCGATAGCGATACTGTGCTTTAGCAGCAATATGATTCGCATCTTCTAAACTCTGCGCCACAACAACATTCCCAAGCAGGCTTGAAAAAATGTTCTGGTAGGTGGACTCAAATGAAACAAGGTCAACCGCAAGGCCGACAAAGCCTTTGGAAGATTTCAAAGAACTAAGCTCACTGTCGGAAATCGAGCGTCCGCGAATAACATTCATAGGCAGGAACGTAGCTCGTCCCATTTGACGGCGCTTCAAGAAGGCAATGGCTTCACGCCCATCCGCTTCGGTCTCGACAACGATATTTTGCAACGCGCCGCCGAGCGCCGTCTCAATCGCAACCTCAACGTCTGCCGGCACCTTAACAAGCTCGGCTACGGCCCCGCGAATACCGCGCAAATCCTTGC
Organism: Paenibacillus sp. V4I9; assembly: GCF_030817295.1. Taxonomy (NCBI): domain Bacteria; kingdom Bacillati; phylum Bacillota; class Bacilli; order Caryophanales; family Paenibacillaceae; genus Paenibacillus; species Paenibacillus sp. V4I9. The sequence goes on along the minus strand of NZ_JAUSZE010000001.1, from coordinate 2,844,446 downwards.
GGCTCTTCGCTTTAAGAACTTCTTTAACTCCCTGCATGAAGCCATCGTAATCGTTGGCCATCTCTTTCATCGTGTCGCGGCGGGATGTCAACGCATCCAACTTCTGCTCCCATTTGCGGACCATGCTTTGTGCTTCATCAAGCAACCCTTGCTTGCTTTTCAAGCTTTGGGTTAACTGCACATACCTTTGTCGTTCATTCTCAATTTCACTAACCGTTTGTTCCAATTTAGCCGTCAACTCTTGCTTACGGATCAAAATCTTCTCGCGCTGTTCCGACCATTTCTGACGTTCTTCATCTAGCCTTTCCAAACGACGACCGATACTTTCCGTTTGCTGCTCAGCGTAACGAATCTCGTTCCTCGCCTGAGCCATCCGGTTCAGCGTTTCTAGTAATTCGCCCTTCAACTGATCTTCAGGCGAGGAGCTAATACCGCCATTAACCCCAAGTAACCGCTGTTCTTCCGCGGTCAGCTTTGCTTGAAACTCAAAAAGCTGGGCGCCAATTTGAATGATTTTCTCCCGCTGCTGGCTCAGCTCTGCATCTTTATCTATTTTACGCTGTTCTTGAATTGCGATAGTAGTGCTTAGCTGCTGGTGATTAGCCACGTAATTCTTATTACGTTCTTTAAGCACCTCGCCATGCCCTTCGCACTTCTCGAAATCTTCGCTCAGCTGGAGTAAACTTTCTTGAAGCTTTTCCAGCTCCTCCTCTAACCTTCGAGTTTCCCATCTATGCTTCTCCAAGTGCGCATCATGCTGATTCACAATCGTCGAAAGCTCTGTTTGTTCTTTGACTAGCTTCTCTAGTAACTGCTTCGAATCATTCCATGAAATGTAAATCTGATCAATTTGATGTACATACATAGCAATCTCACTGCTTTTGAGCGTCTCCCGAAGCTCTTTATAACGAATCGCCTTCTCAGACTGCTCGCGAAGCGGTTCAATTTGATCCTCAAGCTCAGAAACCAAGTCGTGAATCCGCAGCAAATTTTGCTCCGTGTCACTTAATTTCTTCTCCGCTTCACGTTTACGCGATTTATATTTAACAATCCCCGAAGCCTCTTCAAAGATCCCTCGACGATCTTCGGATTTCGTACTTAAAATTTCTTCAATGCGGCCTTGTCCAATAATAGAATAAGCTTCTTTCCCTATCCCTGTGTCCATGAACAATTCCGTAATATCTTTCAGGCGGCAGGGCTGCTTATTAATTAAATACTCACTTTCCCCACTGCGATGCACCCTGCGAGTAACCGTCACTTCATTGAAGTCAAGTGGAAGCGATTGCGACGTATTATCAAGCGTAAGCGAGACTTCCCCATAATTGACAGCTCGGCGCGCATCACTGCCTGCAAAAATAACATCTTCCATTTTACCGCCACGCAAGGACTTCGCACTTTGCTCACCTAACACCCAGCGGATACCGTCCGAAATATTGCTTTTTCCACTGCCGTTAGGACCTACAACCGCGGTAATACCGCGTACAAATTCCAGCTCCGTACGGTCTGCGAAAGACTTAAACCCGGATAATTCAATCCGTTTCAAAAACATGGTCTCACCTCAGAAATTATTGTAACATATCCCTTATAAAAATAAGAGAAAAAAACAAAAAGGCGGCCGCAGCCGCCCCTTTAAGCCATATGCATTACCGCTGAACGGTTACATTCAATTTCGACAAGGCTCCAGCAGCTGCCTGCTGTTCCGCTTCTTTCTTAGAACGTCCTGCTCCGGTTCCCAGAAGGTCGGCATCCATGTGCACTTCAGCTACAAACTCACGTTCATGAGCTGGCCCACGTTCATTCACAATGCGGTATTCCAATAAACCCATGTTGTGATGTTGGGTATGCTCCTGCAAGAGAGTCTTGTAATCAATAATTAGCAGTTTACCTTCACTGGAGATTTTTGCGAAAACGTGCTTTTTGAGAAAACCTTTTACGATATCCAAGCCTTGATCAAGGTATAAAGCTCCAACAAAGGACTCGAAAACGTCGGCAAGGAGCGCTGGGCGTGACCGCCCTCCAGTTAACTCTTCCCCTTTACCGAGTAATACAAAAGCACCGAAATCCAAATCTTCAGCGAACGTAACGAGTGACGGCTCACAAACGATAGACGCCCTGAGCTTCGTCAGTTCACCTTCTGAACGCCCTGGATAAGAATCATATAAAAATTCCGAAACTGTTAGTTCAAGGACAGCATCCCCTAGAAACTCCAGACGCTCGTTATCTTTATGCCCAGCAATGCGGTGTTCATTGACATAAGAAGAATGGGTAAAAGCTTGCTGAAGCAGCTCTTTTTTCCGAAATGCAATCCCAATTCGCTGCTGCAACTCTTTAATATCACGGTTCATAGCCTTTATTCACCACCCAGAGAGAATGATATTCCGTTATCTTTCTTCGTAGGAAGGCAAATTATGCTTCAAACCTTTTCAAGATAATCGTTGCATTATGTCCACCAAAGCCAAACGAGTTCGACATCGCAATGTCTACCTTCGCTTCACGAGCTGTGTTTGGTACATAATCCAAATCACACTCAGGGTCTTGGTTGACCAAATTGATTGTAGGTGCAATCAAGCTATTCGCAATGGTTAAACCACAGATAACAGCTTCTACACCGCCTGCAGCGCCAAGTAAATGGCCCGTCATTGATTTCGTCGAGCTAACAGCTACTTTGTAGGCGTGTTCGCCTAAAGCTTTCTTAATAGCCGTAGTCTCCGATCTATCTCCTACTGACGTAGAAGTTCCATGAGCATTGATGTAAGTAATCGACTCTGGGCTAATGCCCGCGTCTTTAATCGCTTTGACCATACAACGCGCTGCCCCGTCCGGATCTGGATCTGTCATATGATAGGCATCACCGCTCATCCCATAACCAATCACTTCGGCATAGATGCGTGCCCCACGCTTCTGCGCATGTTCAAGCGATTCCAAAATCATCACACCTGCTCCTTCGCCCATGACAAAACCATCGCGGTCTGTATCAAACGGGCGGCTAGCCAAGTGAGGCTCTTCATTACGAGTTGACATGGCACGCAAAGCACAGAAGCCAGCTACACCAATTGGTGTAATCGTTGCTTCAGCACCGCCGCAAATCATTACGTCAGCATCACCACGTTGAATCATTTTGAACGAATCACCAATGGAATGTGTACCTGTCGCACAGGCAGTAACAGCCGTGGAATTCGGTCCTTTTGCCCCTGTAATCATTGAAACTTGACCTGACGCCATATTCGCAATCATCATCGGAATAAAGAAGGGAGATACGCGTTTCGGACCCTTCTCCAAAAGAATTCTATGCTGTTCTTCCCACGTATTCAAACCGCCAATTCCTGATCCAACCGATACGCCCACGCGTTCAGGATCCGTATCTTCCTTCACATTCAAGTTCGCGTCTTTTAGCGCATTAATAGCACCAGCTACAGCGAATTGAACGAAACGATCCATCCGACGTGAATCCTTACGATCTACATAATTCTCAATATTAAAATCTTTAACCTCAGCAGCAATACGAGTCGGATACTCGCTTACATCAAAATTCTCGATCAAACTGATTCCGGATTGACCGGAAGTCAGATTGCCCCAAAACGTTTCTAAATCTTGACCAAGGGCAGTAACTACGCCCATACCTGTAATTACAACTCTGTTCATTTGTACCACCTTCTATGTAGTAAAGCTTCATTTTTTATTGTTTGAAAATGGAGAGAAAGTCCCGTCTTGATTAGAAACGGGACTCGGTAGACTATTACGTATGAGATTTTATGTAATTCGTAACTTCTCCTACAGTCGTAATCTTCTCAGCATCTTCATCGGAAATTTCTAAATCGAACTCATCTTCTAATTCCATTACTAATTCAACTACATCGAGAGAATCAGCACCTAGATCTTCTTTGAAAGATGCTTCGAGGGTGACTTCAGCTTCATCAACCCCTAGACGATCGACAACAATTCGTTTAACACGATCCAATACGTCGGACATCCGGTTCACCTCCTCTTTGGTATTATACGAGAATCTCTGACAGATTGCCAGTAGTCAATTTTGAGATTCTCTTTCTGGTAAAACTTACATGTACATGCCGCCATCCACATGGAGTGTTTGGCCTGTCATGTAGGACGCATCGTCTGATGCAAGGAAGCGAACAACCTTTGCAATTTCCTCAGGTTGACCAAGGCGCTCCAGTGGAATTTGCTTCAGCATTTGCTCTCGCATCTCGGATGACAACTTGTCCGTCATATCGGTTTCAATGAAACCTGGCGCTACAGCATTCACCGTAATGCCTCGAGAAGATAATTCTCTCGCAGTCGCTTTGGTTAAGCCAATAACGCCTGCTTTTGCTGCTACATAGTTGGCCTGACCCGGGTTACCGAGCACACCCACTACAGAAGATATATTAATAATTCGACCGAAACGCTGTTTCATCATCGGGCGAGTAACGGCTTTTACACAGTTGAACACACCCTTGAGATTCGTAGCGATGACTTGATCGAACTCTTCTTCCTTCATCCGCATGATTAAATTGTCTCTTGTTATTCCAGCATTATTCACAAGAATATCAATTTTACCAAAACTTTCTAGCGTTTGCTTCACTAAATCATCAGCTTCTTGAAAACTGCTTACGTCAGCACGCAGCTTAATAGCTTTACGTCCCATCGCTTCAATCTGCGCAACAACTTCTCCAGCAGCGGCTTCACTTCCTGCATAGTTCACAACAACATCAGCGCCATGTTCAGCCAAATGCAAAGCAATCGCTCGGCCAATACCTCGAGATGCCCCCGTTACCAGTGCCACCTTACCCGTTAACATGATTGTGTACCTCCTGCATGTACTTCTCCAACGCTTCTAGGCTACCGATCGACACGGTTTTCACCGTTTTGTCTACCTTTTTGATCAGACCTGCGAGAACCGTTCCCGAGCCAAGCTCAATAAACGTATCGACGCCTTGGCCGATTAGATAGACAATGGTGTCCTCCCACAATACTGGAGAGTACACTTGCTCTACAAGCAGCCCGCGAACATGGCCAGGCTGCGTGACAGGACGAGCCGTTACGTTAGCCACAACGGGCACGGCTGCATCACTCATCTCGATCGATGCGAGCACCTCTGCAAGGCGCTGCGAAGCTGGCTTCATGAGTGAAGAGTGAAAAGGTCCGCTCACCTCGAGCGGTATTGCACGCTTCGCTCCGGCTTCTTTGCAGCGTTCGACAACCGCTGCAACGCCCTCTTTACTGCCCGAGACGACGATCTGTCCCGGGCAGTTCACATTGGCGAGCTCCACGACGGAGCCGCCGCTTGAGATAGCCGTGCATAGCTCCGCAAGCGCTTCGCGCTCGGCTCCCAGCACGGCTGCCATCGCACCCAGGCCGCCTGGGACGGCCTGTTCCATGAACTCGCCGCGGGCACGAACCGTGCGGACCGCGTCTTCGAACGCGAGTACGCCCGCTGCGACCAGCGCGCTGTATTCACCTAGACTATGTCCGGCGACATAGTCTGGCTTAATGCCAGCTGCCTTGAACGCTTCCAGACAAGCAATGCTTGTTGTCAGCAGCGCAGGCTGCGTGTGATACGTGATCTTCAATTGGTCCTCTGGACCTTGGAAGATCAGATCAGATAACGAAAAGCCTAGCGCTTCGTTAGCGCGCTCAAAATATGCTCTAGCAGCAGGATGATTCGTGTATAAATCTAGACCCATACCCACCGACTGCGAGCCTTGACCAGGAAATACAAATGCTATTTTACCCATACGAGAAAAGGATCCCCTTCCGCGATAATTTTCAGTAATTAATTATATATATTTACTTAAAATTCCATTTGTTTGTCGGGTGACTATTTTTCAAACATCCTTATTGACACTATCCCCTTGGCTCAGTTCTTCAGTTCTTCACACAGCGCCTACTCAATTTGTTTACTGAGTCTCGGGGATAGTGCTAATAGCATCACTCGGAAAACTTTTATTCAGCTGCCAGTCTTTAGACGATCGTCATTTTTTTAAGCGTAATCCTCGGGTTCAGTGGAAAGAAGAAAAAATTGTCTTTTTTAGCCACCTGAGCCTTAGGGATAGTGCAGATAGTAAAGGACTACCAAACCAAAGCAGCTGCGCCCCAAGTAAGGCCGCCACCGAAGCCGACTAGCACGAGGCGGTCGCCTTCATTCAATCTGCCCTGCTCAACTGCTTCAGCGAGTGCTACTGGGATAGAGGCCGCGGACATGTTGCCGTACTTGTCTAGGTTGATCATGCATTTGTCGTCAGTTAGTTCTAGACGATTTAAAGAAGCTTGAATGATTCTCATATTCGCTTGGTGCGGTACGAGCAGATCGATGTCTGTTTTTTCCCAGCCTGCTTTGCGCAGCGCTTCATCAGCGGCATTGCCCATAATCCGGACGGCGAATTTGAAGACTTCAGCTCCGGCCATGTAGATGTAGTGCAAACGTTGGTCAATGGAGGCTTGTGAGGAAGGATTGCGCGACCCGCCACCTTCAATTTTCAGGAGCGGACCTCCTGTACCGTCAGCACCCAGCTCGAACGATTTGAAACCTCTATGTTCAGGCACTTCCCCAATAACAACGGCTCCAGCGCCATCGCCAAAAAGAATGCATGTGTTACGGTCAGTATAGTCAGTAATTTTGGATAAGCAATCGGCGCCAATGATAAGTGCATGTTTATATGTACCTGTGGCAATGAAGTTAGAGGCATTAGCTAGTCCATATACAAAGCCCGAACAAGCTGCCGACAAGTCAAAAGCTGCTGCTTTTTTGGCTCCCAGCTTCTCTTGGAGAATACATGCTGTTGAAGGGAATGCCATGTCAGGTGTAATCGTCGCTACTATAATTAAATCAAGTTGGTCTGCCGTAATCCCTGCATTAGTCAGGGCAATCAGAGCGGCTTCATAGCAAAGATCAGACGTAGCTTGTCCTTCGGCAGCTATTCTTCTCTCACGTATACCCGTTCTGGTCACGATCCATTCATCATTCGTTTCGACCATGGTTTCCAATTCTTGATTTGTTAAAATTCGTTCTGGTACATATTTACCCGTTCCGAGTACCCCAACTGGTATTAAGTTCATGTTGTTATATCTCTCTTCCCGTGGCTAATTTCGGCAGATATCGTGCCAACCAAATCATTTTGTAAGGCAATTCTCGCTTGACGAACTGCATTCTTAATAGCATTCGCATCGGAGGAGCCATGGCTTTTTAGGACTAATCCATCAATACCCAAAAACGGGGCCGCCCCATGTTCGTTATAATCCAACTTTTTGCGGAATTGTGTAAGTCCTGGTTTCAAGACAGCCGCTGCAAGTTTAGTGAAGAAGGTTTTAGTGAACTCTTGTTTAAGTGCTGAGAAAATGGTAGACGCAGCGCCTTCCAATGATTTCAGCATGATATTCCCCGCGAATCCATCGCACACGATGACATCGCATTTGGCACGAAGTACTTGAGAGGATTCGACATTCCCTACAAAATGAATTGGAGCTTGTTCCATTAAAGGATATGCCGTTTTCGTTAATTCATTCCCTTTGGTAGCTTCTGTACCCACATTCAGCAGGCCTACACGAGGCTTGGCAATACCATGTACTTTGGAGCGGTAAATACTGCCCATAATGGCGTATTGAATCAGCTGTTCGGCTGTTGCATCCATATTGGCACCTAGATCTAGTGCAAGCACACCATTTCCATCCATGGTAGGAATCATAGGCGCTAGTGCAGGACGTTCAATCCCTGGAATTCTTCCTACGACTAGCAATCCAGTCGTCATCAAAGCACCTGTATTTCCTGCGGAAATCATGGCTTCCGCTTTCTTCTCACGTACCAGCCTTCCTGCTACCACCATGGAAGCGTCTTTTTTGCGGCGAACGGCCTTAACGGGCTCATCCTCTGCTTCAATGACTTCTTCCGTGTGATGAATAGTTAAGTTCGCAGGCCTTTCTGTGAGATGCGCTTCAATCGCGGCGCTGTTGCCGACCAGAATGATATGAACATCCTTCCATTCTTTGGCCGCTGCGAGTGCACCTTCCACTACGATTTTAGGGGCATTGTCGCCACCCATTGCATCAATCGCGATTCGCATGCAGCTTGTCCTCCCTATCTAGATGTTGCTCTTTCTTCGAATGAAAGATCACAAAGTTGCCTCGAAAAACCGTTTCATCGCCAACATATGAAAACACCTCGACTCTTGCTTTCCCTTTGGAAACGGAACGCACATAGGCTTTGGCGATACATTTCTCTCCGAGCTTTACAGAACGAATAAAACGGATGTCTGCAGAAGCTGTTAAAGCTATGGGATCGTCGATGACGGCAACCGCCAGGGAGTTCGCTTGCGAGAAAATATGATGTCCTCTTGCAATTTTGGTTCTTGAGAAAACATGATCTTCTTTAATTTCAAAAATCGAGATACCGCTTTGATCCAGCTGTAAATCAATCACTTCTCCAATAATTTCATCAATGGGCAGTGAGCGTACATGATCGTACGTTTTGACCGCCATATGCTTCATTCGTTCCCGAAGCTCAGGAATGCCGAGTTCCAACCGATCCAAGCGGACGGTTTGGATACTGACCTGAAACGTTCGCATCAGTTCTTCGTCTGTCATAAAAGGATTAGCTTCAATGGCTTGAAGTAATTGCTGCTGCCTTTGTCGTTTAGGAAGGCGTTCGATGGCGAGCACCACCTTATCTCGTGAGATCTCATCTTATTACCAGATACTAAACTGTAGTATATTAAATTTATAGCCAAAAAGAAAGCAAAAAAAATAGCACCTCACACTAGGATGAAGTACTATGTCCAATCTTATGCTTTTACGATCTCTCTACCTTTGTAAGTTCCGCAAGACTTGCACACACGGTGTGCTAGCTTCAGTTCTCCACATTGTTCACATTTCACCATGCCTGGAACTTCCAATTTAAAGTGAGTACGGCGCTTGTCGCGACGAGTTTTGGACGTTCTTCTTTGAGGTACTGCCATATTCAAAACACCTCCTTATACGAATTTCAACGATGCCTTATTCTTTGTTAAAAAAGTCCGCGAGACCTGCAAGCCTAGGATCAATCTTCTCCTGCTTACAGCCGCAATCAACGTGATTGCGGTTCTCTCCGCACACGGGACAGAGACCTTTGCACGCTTCGTCACAAAGTGGTATGTACGGTAAACCGACCACTACATTTTCTACAACGTAAGGCTCCAAATCGACTTTATCTCCAACCACCAAATGAATATCCTCATCTAGATCCGGATCTTCTTCTTCTGGTTTTTGCATGAAGACTTCCTCAAAAGGAAGTTCGATTGTTTGGTTAGTGTGCGATAAGCATCGTGAACAGCTTAACTCCAAGTCTAGCGTTAACGTACCGTTAACTTTTGCTACTCCATCTTCATACACGGCTTGAAGATCGACGTGTACGGGACCATGACCAAGGATATCTTGACGTCCTTCAAAAGGATCGGTCAATGTCAATTCTTCGGTCATATGAACCTGCCCTTTAAGAGATAGCTCTCTAAAACGAATTTGCATGTTTTTTTCACCCCAAACAAACAAAGATTATTATATCCAGTTTGTATGCCTTTTGTCAATTTAAATTATATTATTTTTACTAAATCTAGCTTATTTCGGAGGCAATGCTGCTAGAAATTTGAGCGCATCTTCCATAGTGCCGATTTCGACAATTTTCATTTTGGTCTTAATTTGATTGGCTCTCTCGACAGCTGCTGTGTAATTCTCGACTTTGGTACCATCTTTATAAGTCACATCTTTGGGTGCGAAGAAATAATCAGCCTTTTCCCGATCCGCGGCAATGATCTTATGCTGAATACCGCCAATTGGACCTACAGTGCCATTGCTTTCAATCGTTCCTGTCCCTGCAATGCGATAACCCTTGGTAATATCATCTGCCACGAGTTGATTGTAAATCTCTAAGGAGAACATTAATCCCGCCGAGGGACCGCCAATCTCACCAGCCTTGATGGATACTTGCTGATCCTCTTGATCCGCTTTTACGGCCTGCATATCCGCCGGTACAACGCCTATGCCTGCCCGCGGCTCGCCCTGCTCCCCTTCCTGCTTAGGAAGCGCACCAAGCGTCAGCGTAGCTTGCTGTTCGACTTTTTTCCTCGAATACGTGATAGCAATTGTATCCCCTGCTTTTTTACCTTTAAGCGAGTCCAGTAAATCTTGAGCGACTTTCACTTCTTTATCTCCAGCTTTTAAAAGGACATCCCCCGGTTTGAGAACCTTTTCTCCCGATAGGCCAGGCAGCGTCTGGAGTACCATAACCCCTTCATGATTGATATGAAAGGGAATTTTCGCTTGCGTGTAGGCCGCTTGAATAGCACTCGCTTGGGATGTCAACATAACATACTCTTGGCGCTGTGAATACTCCTGTTCCGACTCACCTTTACGCAAAACACTCGTTTTGGGCTGAATCTCTTCATAAGGATGTACGAGACCGATTAAATAATTGACCATGTTGGCATCGGCAACTCGTACCGTGGTTAGCATCAGCGTCCCCTTTTCGGCATCAGAGCCTTTGGGGATCGTCACCATCGGTTTAATTTCTTCTGCTGTCCCTGGCATGAATATAAAAAAAGGAAGTCTTACAAAAAACAATAAATAAACAATGACAACTCCGATAATCGCAGATATTAAATAGCGCCTAGTCGCTGATCTTTTCGGATATCGATACGAATCATTCGACCATGTACGAATCGTACTCTCTTCTTCGTTCTCCATGCAGGTTCCCCTTCCTGATGCCTTATACAAGTGATGTCTCTTGCTCTACCTGCCAAGCGAAAGCTTGGTCTAAACCCGCATCCTCTAGCGTACAATTGAAGCATGTTTAAAGGACGAGGTGATATTATGCAGCCTAAGAATGTAAGATCCAACTCCAAACTCACAACGCTGGTACTGGGGTCTTTGGCTGCCCTTGTAGTCGTTTCTATCATTTTATTCCCGGACAAGGCATTTCAGTCTTCGCTCGAGGGACTTACAATTTGGTGGAAGCTTGTATTTCCGGCACTGATGCCTTTTCTCATTATGACCGAACTGTTAATCGGTTTTGGCGTAATTCAAGGAATAGGCATTCTTTTAGAGCCGCTGATGAGGATTGTATTCCGTCTTCCCGGTGTAAGTGGGTGGGCGCTAGCATCTGGTCTTATAATAGGATTTCCTACCGGAGCCAAAATTACAGCTACCCTGAGGGAAAAAAACCTCATCTCCCAAAAAGAAACAGAACGATTAACGGCACTGTCCCATTTGTGCAGCCCCTTATTCCTGATAATGGTCGTAGGTGTAGGCTTTCTGCACAGCGCTAAGCTGGGCTTCATACTTGCAGTAGTCCATTATGCCTCGGCTATTTTAACAGGATTTTTGATGAGAAATTCCAAAAAAGCACAGCAGCCTTTTGATAATTCCCATGAACTTCAAGTAGCCACTTTGCGGCCTAATAATCAAGTATCCACTTCGGTATGGAAACTATCCTTATCAACGATGCGCCAAGCTTATTTACACGATGGACGTCCCTTCGGTAAACTGCTAGGGGATGCGGTAACCTTTTCCGTGCAAACCTTAATGCTAATTGGCGGATATATGATGATTTTTTCCGTACTAATTAATGTAATTAACATAACTCATCTTACGGATGTATTTCGACCCGTCACACGCTATTTACTTGGTTTTATGAATGTCCATACCGATACCACACCTCAGTGGCTCAAGGGGATTCTAGAAATTCATCTGGGTGCCTATGCTTTTAGCCAAGCACAAGGCCTTTCCTTACTTCCGCAAATGGCGCTACTAAGCGCTTTTCTTGGCTGGGGCGGCTTGTCTGCCCACGCGCAAGTAGCTGGCTTTCATCAAAAAACAGATGCTCGTTATCTGTTCTTCTTCCAGTCCCGAGCTCTGCACGCCGTACTCGCTTTGGTATTAACCGTTCTGCTTTGGAAGCCGCTACAGCTGCTTTTGCTGGATTCTGAGCCTAGTTTTCTTTGGTTAGACAAAGCCAAAAGCGAATATCCTACGGTTGCCTTTCCACTGAACGGCGAATCGGCATGGGGCCTTTGGGGACCTATGCTGATGCAGTTCCTTCTATTATTCACTTTGATGTTGATTATTTCAACGATCCTAAGAACTTTCAAAAAAAAAGCTATTGATTCGTAATTCCATTAAATTCGAGGGAATTTCTTTTTCAGCGCTTCTTCCACCTCAGCCGGAACTAGATCTTCCACCGGTCCATGAAACTTAGCAATCTCCTTCACAATACTTGAGCTCAAGTACGAGAACTGTGGCTTCGAAGTCATAAAGAAAGTTTCTACATCTGGATTCAGCTTGTGATTCGTAGAAGCCATCTGCAATTCATACTCAAAGTCAGAGACCGCCCGAAGTCCACGAACAATTAGACGCACATTACGAGCTTTCATATAATTGACCATCAAATCTCTAAAACCATCCACCTCTACATTCGGCAGATCCTTGGTCACCTTCCTAATGAGCTCCATCCGCTCTTCCAATGTGAACAGAGGATTCTTGGATGTGTTATTCAGTACAGCTACAATCAACTTATCAAACACCTTTGCCGCTCTATGTATAATGTCAAGATGGCCGTGTGTAACAGGATCAAAACTGCCTGGATAAACGGCCACTGTAATCCCGTGTTCTTGCCTCATCATGCTGTTCATCTCCTTAAAAGCTTGCTCATATTTATTCTGCTGATCCTTTGTAAATCGTGACAGCAGTATCTCCGTAATCGGATCTTCGCTGCTGCTTAAATCCACCGATGGTATCTTCGAGGACATCCTTAGCATCGTGTTCCACAACTATCGTAGCATTCAAAGGAACGATCGACTGCTCTTCCATCGTGCTTATCAGCTCCGCGATAAATTTCATTTTGTACGGAGGATCGAGGAAAACGAGCTCAAATTGCTGTTCCCGCTTCGCTAACGCTTTCAACGCCCGAGTAGCATCCGTTCGGTAGATCTCAGCTTGGTCCTTGAGACCTGCGGTTACTAAATTATGCCCAATCGTGTCGATGCTTTTCTTCTCGATATCAATGAAGACAGCCTTATCCATCCCGCGGCTGAGCGCTTCAATCCCGAGCCCGCCAGTACCGGCGAATAGATCAAGTACTTGTCCTCCATCAAAGTAAGGACCGATCATACTGAAGATCGCTTCCTTCACTTTATCCGTTGTTGGCCGCGTGCTGGTACCGGGTACAGCTTTTAACGACCTTCCCTTGGCGGTGCCTGAAATCACTCTCATCTTACGTATTTCCCTTCTAGCTGGCTCATTCTTTTGCTATCGTACCACAAGCTCTAATCGGACACAAAAATTTTATCCCTGCGATGTATAAATTTTCCGTAAAACGGTCATCCTTGAACTATCGACATCAGAGAATGTCGTAGACAACCGCGGAGAAGACTTACGTTTCCCCATAAGTTCTTCGTCCGGTTTCTCCTCTCCCATGAGGCGGCTGCGCAAGCAGTCGCCGTTATTATTTATATAGTATAGTTAACGGGACCCTTATTATATAAGGGGTTATTTGAGTTTAACAGGCACTTAAAAGCATATACAGTATGGATTTAGGGCATTGGGTGACCACTTGGTGACCAAATTCTATATCTTTTTATAACCTATAAGAGTTGAAAATAAAAAAACATCAAGATATTACTCTCGATGCTAAAATTATATTTATTTTTTTATCTCTTTGAATGTACTAACGATTTTTGTTAAGTCATCTTTGGAAACATCCATTTGTTTAGTAGATGTCCAGAAAAGAACCCGATAGAATCTATCATTCGTTTCAATAAAAGTAATATGATAACCAGCCTTTATACTTTTATTAATGACACTATGTATTTCTACCTGTTTTGCTGGGTTTCCGTTTACAGTTTTATCAATTTCTGATGATATCGTGAAATCAGCAATAACCCACATAAAGTAACTTTGCATGTCCCGAAACGATTGCTACTATACCCATGATTAGTCCAATTGTAGCCATAATAGACAAAGGAATGCTCATAATATAAATTGTTGTTTTAATAATGCTTTTCTTATTTACTTCAAGTATTTCGTAGTTTTTCATATTTGGCTTCCCCTTTAAGTTTTTCATTGTTTTTATCTAATAATTTCAGATTCTCATAAATACCTTGACCCCAAGCCCCCACTTTAAATCCTCCATTTATTTTTAGTTAGTAACATATAGTGGAAATTTATATGATTAAAAATTAACAAAGAACCTATCCCTCAAGGAATAGGCTATTCTGTAAATCCTCCGATATTTTCTTCTGAGCCCCGTCACATACACCTCACATTTCCTTTTCTCACTCCAAGTCATGAGGCGGTCGCGCAAGCGTCAAAGAAAAAGAAAAATCGACAGGTTATTCGGAATCCTTCGTATCATTAGAGTTCTCCTCCAACAACTGTTCCTGAGCAACTTGTGCTAGGGAATCAATAACAGCCTGGGGTTTTACCTCAGTTGGCTCTGGACGACTACGGCCATACAGCCGCACATAGATCTGCTCAATCTCTTCGCCGGTTAGATCGCCTTGTTTTAGCAACTCTTCAGCAATGGAGTGGACGAAGTCGGCGTGTTCCCTTACTAAATTCTTTACTTGGAGCATCTGATCCTTCAGAAGCTCGTTAATCTTTGGTCGAAGTGCCTTGAGTGCATCTGCCCGAGAGCCCGTCGCAAGCCAACTGAACAGCTCATCGCCCATACCGACCATACCGAGGTAGGCGCCGGCCATCTCCGTAGCCTGCTGAAGATCGGAGGTGACACCGTTTAATTTCTTCCCTAAGAACACCTCTTCCACCGCCCGGGCTGCCAGACAGACTTGGATCTCCGCTAAGATCTCACTATCGCTTCGGTTATACCGTTCATGCGTCGGCTTGGTGGCAGCAAGACCGAGCGCACCGCCCCGGCGGATGATCGTCACTTTCCAGACCCGGTCGTGGGGCTTTAGTAAGTACTGGGCCACCGCATGGCCAGCCTCATGGTAGGCGACATTCCGCTTCTCGTCGTCTCTCATGGAGCGGAGCGGCTGTTTGAGTCCCCACTCATAGGTCTCCATGGCAGCCCGGAAGTCCTCGTAACTAGCTTCCTGGGCTCCCCGTTGGTGGGCGATAACAAGCGATTCATTGACGATGTGTTTGATCTGCGCAGGGCTGTAGCCGACCGTATCGAGCGCCGCTGCTTCCGGAGTTAGCGTAGAATCCCGTTTCACTTTCCGGAGATAATATTGGAAGACGTCCACCCGACCATCATAGTCGGGGGTATCGACCCAGAGCTGCCTGTCGAAGCGGCCGGGCCGGAGCAGCGCTGGGTCGAGTACGTCGGGCAGGTTGGTCGCTGCGACCGTCAGCACCGGCGGACGCTCTGCCTTCTTTCGCCGCAGCCCGAGCGAGCGAAGCAGCTTGGCAAACCTGGAGTTGTCGATGTTCGGCGGGTCCATCTGCAAGAGCAGCTCGTTGAGCAGGCCAGAGCCGCCGCCCATGCCGAACATCCCTCCTCCTCCTGCTCCTGCCTGTCGACTCATCCCGATGGCATCAATCTCATCGATGAAGATGATGCAGGCGCCGTACACCGTCGCCAGCTTCCGGGTCTTCTTGTAGAGGCGCATCACCTTCAGGTTGCCGACGCCGAAGAACATGTTTTGAAAGCTTGGGGCCGAGGCGTAAGCAAAAGGCACCTGTGCTTCGTTAGCGATCACCTGAGCCAGGTAGGACTTTCCAGTGCCGGGAGGCCCGCAGAGCAGCAAGCCTCTGATCGCCTCGCCACCCATTTCCTTGAACTCTTTTACGCCTTTGAGCAGGGTGACAATCCGCTTGGCATTCTCAACGATTTCAGGGTTACCCCGGTAGTCATCCCAAGTGGCCCCGGTCTCACCAGGCAGAATCCAGTATGTGCGTCCCCGGGCCAGGAACCAGAAAAGGGCTACGAACTGCACGATCATGAACATGATGGCAAAGAGCAGCTGCATCACAATACCAACAATAGTCAATGCGATATTCCAAGATGTCGGGCCTCCTACCCATAACAACACGCCGGTTAAGACGAGTGCTGCGAGCCATAGGATGAATGTTCGCCACTTGATCCACTGATATCTCTTCATGGACTCACTTCCTTTAAGACGGTTTGTATTATTCTATGAAAACCATAGGCCTCCCATGAAGGAAGGCCACAGTCTTGTTTATTGAAATTTTCTTTTAATGTCCAATATATACTTGAGAATGACAGCGATACCTCCAACGAAATAAAAAATCACAAGAGTCCAGCCCGTAGGATCAGTTGGTATCAAGGATAAAACAATCTCTAATGGCAGGACATAATATAGGACATCTTTCAAATAGCCTAACACAAAAGTTGGATCAAAAGAGCCTTTCCAAAATGATTGGAAAAAGGCGATTAGAAAATCAATGATCATTAATCCAAATATGGCCCACATGGTGTAGATCATCCAGTCTGCAAGCGTAAATGTCATTTATCATCACCACCTTCCTACATACTATGCTAGGAATTCTGACATGATACAGTTTTTTATCAATCTGCCCATTCGCTGTAGGTACAGCTCAAGTGCCGCATTAAAGTTATTATTAAAACAAAAAAACTGGGGACTAGCCCTTAGAAAAGCACTTTCTCTCCTCTCCCATGAGGCGATCACGCAAAGCGGTCGCCGTTATAATTTTATGAAACAGTTTAACGAAAACCCTTGGTATGAGAACGGGACTAGAAAGCAGTTGACACTATAGAGAAGAGGCTTAAATAAAAAACCAAACGACTTTTAGGTAAAAGTCGTTTGGTTTTTATTTAGGCACATTCAAAATACGTTTTATAATTCATAATTATCTTCGTTGTAGACAGAAAGCACTCCCCTACTGATGTTCTATATTCTGTTCTTCAAGAAATTTGCAGTAATAATCAACGCTTCGACATAGACATATTTTGTATCTTTAGAACTAGGACGATGTTATAGTATTGGAAGACATTACTATATAAGGATGAATTTTTTTAATGAAAAAATACTTATGACCTATTATTTCTACACCTTTACATTTAGCTATTTCTTTCATAACATCGTTTCAATTCAATAACTACTCAAATAAAAAGTGAGGTATACATTCCCTATGGAAAACCATAATCAACTTTCACTAAATGAAATCCAATACATAGGATTCTGGAAACGAGTCCTGATGTACATCTTGGACCTGATAATCATTGGCATACCTTCCATTTTGTTGTACAGATTCTCACTAAATACATCAATAAAAATTGGTTCAGTCTTCCCTTTCATCATTTATTGGCTGCTGTTTTGTGCTTTTTATGTGTTCATGGCCGTCAAGTTTGGTGGTACCCCAGGAAAATTACTTAGTAAAGCTAGAATTGTAGACAAAGAGGGAAACTTTCTTCATATTGGTAGTGCAGCAATTAGATATCTGCTCTTTTTTCTTTATTCGATCATTATGGTGCTTAAACTAAAAGAAGGGATTGATTTAAAAGTCAATTCTCATGAGATTAGTCACTTCTTAAGTACACATAAAGGAAAATTTTCATTAATCGGGAATTTTATTGGAGTTATTACTTTCTTCGAATGTCTTTCCGTTCTATTCAATTACAAAAAACGAACACTCCACGACTTTGCTGCCGGAAGCTACGTTGTTTCACTAGATACTTATAAACGAATGAAAGATACTCATGAGCCTCAAATTGATTTATCGCGTGAAGATAACACAAACACAAGTTCATCAGTATTTAAAAGCCTTGGAAAAGCTGTGATGTGGACTATTATCGGCCTTGTTATCTTTTTAGTGTTTGTGGGAGTCATTCATTTCATATCAACTCAAAACGATTAAATGAAAAAAAGCCGCTAAGTGCGGCTTTTTTTCATTTAGAAGCAGTAAATTATATACTAAGATCTATACATAGTCTCCTTCATTATTTTATCACATACCATACCGTCATTTACCACTTTTGCCGAGACGTGGAAGCACCTACCTATTTTTTATTAGTAGTAAATTTAATTTCAATACCCCGTTGGGGTAAATGATTTTAAAACCTTGTATTCCCTCCTACATACTTCATGTGATATGATAGAAACAAGAACATACATTCTCTTTATTTCGCATTCATCTTACAGTCAGAAAAGAAGGTATCCTATGCAAGATCACACAATTTTTGAGCGTTTGCGTAACAAATATGCGGATGAAGACAGGGCCAAGCTGGTCATGCTGCAATTAAGAACGTTAATGGAGCAGAAGAAAAAGAAGAAATGGTATCAAAAATGGAAGACGCCGACAAAAACGCAGCCATCGAGTTGGAACGAATAACAGGCATGCATTTAATTGTAGAAAATCAGGAACATAAATAGAAGCTTTCCTTTCGTAGTAGAACTACTGAGGAGAGCTTCTTCGCCTTTAGTTGCTTCTTTTGCGTGAATAATACAATACACCGAGATAATGCGCTCCTGTAAATAGGGTGAGAATTCCAAAGAACAGCAGGAACCCTCCTTCACGATCACGGAAGAAAAATTGCAGAACAAAAAGCGCAAGTGATATTTCGCTCCAGAGAAGCGTTCTTCTTTTGAGCTGGGTCAGATCCGCAGTAGATCTACTTATTTTGCGAAGATTCATAAATGTAAGACCAGCGAGCACGATTACGCCAATGACGATCACGAGAATGTAACTTGAATTACCTGACATGTGACTCCCCCTATTTCCGATGGTTCAACTTTATCTTTTATTAATAGTAAGACAATATATCTAAGATACATGGAATATGGCTAGATGTCTATTTCGAATTGTCCTTTTAAAAAGGATTTTAGCTTCTTCCGTGGAACATATTTGAATGTGTTGTCTAAATCTCACAGCGAGGAGCTTACACCATGTCTACCCTGTCATTTAAAGAATTAGAAGAGTCTGATATTTCCCTTCTGATGGATATTTACAATCATTTTGTCATGCATACGACTGTTTCTTTTCACACGGAGCCTGTAGAGATATCAGAATTTACGGAGAGTGTTATTCATCCAAACCCGCGTTACCAAACTTATGTGATAACATGGGATGGGAACCTTCAAGGATATGTACAAGTCATGCCGCACAAGAAAAAGCAAGCCTATGATACCACCGGGGAAGTGACGATCTACTTGCATCCGGAATGCACGGGCAAAGGATTGGGCTCGGCAGCCATACAGTACATTGAAGCGGTCGCTAAAGAGCGCGGCTTTCATGCTCTAATCTCCACCATTTGCGCGGATAATAAACCTAGTATTCATATGTTTACGAAAAATGGCTATACACAATGCGCCCATTTCCGTGAGGTTGGCTTTAAATGGGGCCAATTTCTCGATATCGTTACCTATCAAAAAATCATATAAGAGGTTTATGGCGTTAGTAAGCGCCAGTTCAAACCCCCGTCTGTCGTTTGCCACAAATCTCTAGCATCCAAAAGCCAGCCACTAGTTGCTGTAGGAAAACTTAGGTGTAAACTCGCAGCTAGCGGCTGGAATGTGCTAGGAAATTCGTGTTGTCTCCACGTTTTGCCTCCATCAAATGTCCGAAGGAATTGCCATGTTTTCTCACTACTTTGTGGATTCGCATGCAAGAGAATGAACCCATTTTGTTGATCTGTAAAAGAAATGGCCTGCGGGGCAAGGAAACTCGGCAGCCTGCCTGTTTCTTGCCATGTCTCCCCGTCTGTCATGTGATATAGTATCGACACTTCTTTATCCTTCTTACTGGGCCCAATAAACCAACCCTCGATGGCTGAACGGAACGTAAACAAGCCCTCCTTTTCTGACGGCATTGAGATACGGCTTGATGCAGACCAAGTCAAGCCCCCATCTTGTGTGCGAAGGAGTATCATATCCTTACCACTCTGGAACGCAATCAACCCTTGATGTCGGTCAAAAAAGCGAAAAAACAGCTCTTCTCCTCTAGTCTCTAATCCAGGTAAGTCCTGTGCGATAACCTCCCACGTTTGACCACCGTCTAAGGTTAATCTAAGTTCTGATTTTTCGTCAGAAGATTCACTGGTAAGCAGCCAACCCGTTTGATAATCAAAGAAAGAAATCGCGCTCGCCATGATTGTTTGAGGCAATCTACTCAGAGCCCGCCAGGTCATCCCACCGTCGCTGGATTTCAAGAATTGAAGATCAAGGGTGCCCGAAGAGACACCATAACCATGAAGCTCATCCACGAATGAGATCGCTTTGGTTGGTGTTAAGTGTATAGGTTGAACTACTTGATCTTGAATACCAATTTTCTCACCTGCAACGATCGAAAAGCCATTGTCACGTTTTTGATTCGGAGAAGTCATTAGTTTGGGAGACGGAGTTGAGGTCTCTTCATGAAAACAGCCTGCGCACAGCAGAAAAACCAGCAGTACAACTAATTTTTTGTTGTTTATCAAGGCTGTCATGAACTCATTCCTCTCCTTTCTTGCCGCTAATACTGCTTTGGGTATATGTAATGACGGTCCATGATCCAAAATAGTTCATGTCCATTGCTGCAGCCACAGCGTACGGGATATTTCTTGCCGGCCGCAGGGGCTGTTGATTCCGTTATTTTCACTGGATAGGATGTCCCTTATTAACAAAAGCTAGAGCATATTCATATTGCTCGGAGGGGATTGCAATGACCAAATGGCTTTGGTCCATCGCCATCGTAGGCTTGTTAGCAACAGGCTGCGGTGTGTCAAAAAACAAGCCTTATTACGATCAACGCTCTACACAAAATTCTCATGTAGAAGAACAAGATTTAACAACACATTCTAGTTCCAGCAACGACGAAATTGATACAGAGCCCCTTGCGAGTCCGAGGAGCATGAATAGTCCACCCCCTGCTGGGATACCCACGACTTCCATTCAACCTGAAGCAACATCTACAGTTATAACGACCAGACCATCGCCCAAAGCTATCCCCAAGAAAGCAGCGGTACAACCAGAAGCTTCAAAGAAGCCTTCTGTTCCTGTTCAAAAAAATCAAGGTCAAGCTAGAATTTCTCAGAAAAAGCTTACACTCTCTCAACTGGTTGTGAAATATCCGGATACCTTTAAGCTGCGCGGCTCTGCTCAGGAAAAGAAAGTGGCGCTAACCTTCGATGATGGGCCTGACACCCGATTTACTCCAAAAGTGCTTGATGCCCTTAAAGCGAGCCAAGTTAAAGCGACCTTTTTCGTACTTGGTGCTCAAGCTAACGCTCATCCTGATATCATTAGGCGGATTGTCAAAGAAGGCCATGTCATTGGGAATCATTCTTACAGTCATGCGAACCTGCCGAAGCTAACGGTGGACAAATTCCAAAGTCAGATTATCAGCACGGAGAGCGTACTGCAAGGCTTAATCGGCTACGCACCTAAGCTAATCCGCCCGCCGTACGGCGCGATTAACGAGGAGCAGGTCAGATGGATCGCTGACCACCATTATTTGATCGTGAATTGGAATGTCGATTCCCTCGACTGGAAATCGCTGAACTCCGATCAAGTGCTGAATAATATCATGCAGCAAACGAAGCCTGGTTCTATCATCCTTCAGCACTCCGGAGGTGCTGATAGCCAGGATTTGTCGGGGACGGTACAAGCCATCGGACCGTTAATCAGTAAACTCAAAGCAGCCGGTTACACATTTGTAACCGTACCTGAGCTGCTCCATGTCGCAAAAAGCAAATAAGCCGGAAAGCGCATCCTGAGGTGCGCACCCGGCTTATTCTTTTTGTCAGCTTATTCTTGCAGCTCCGAGAGCCTCGACTTGATGTCTCGGATGATCTGCAGCTGCGAGGGGGCGTTCTCTGGGCTCCACGCCCCCTCGCTCATCAGCTGCGCCAGCGTTAACTCCAGCTGGCGCCTTTCGTTGGCTCGCGCCAGCAGCTCCGGCGAGCTCTCACTCGCCAAGCTCGCCTCCGCATACTCATCGTAAGTGCCAGAGAAAGCGATTGGGCTGCGCTCCGCGCTCAGCCACAATAGCTTCGTCGCCAGCTTACGAATGAAGAAGCGGTCATGCGAGACGATGACCATGGCGCCGGGATAGCGGAGCAGCGCCTGTTCAATCCTCTCCCGCGAATCAATATCCAAATAATTCGTCGGCTCATCCAGCACCAGCAAGTTCGCGCCGCTGAAGTAAAGCTTGAGGAAAGCGAGCCTGCAGCGCTCGCCCATGCTTAAATCACCGATGCGCTTGCGCACCTCTTCGCCTGAGAAGAGAAAGCAGCCCAGAATCGTACGGGCTTGGGTCTGCGTCATGGCAGGCAGCGCCAGCAGGCTGTCTAGCAGTGTCATGCCGTCATCGAGAGCCCTTAGCTCCTGCGAAAAGTAGCCGATCGACGTCTGCGGGTGCTGCCGCACCTTGCCGGCAGCGGGCTGCAGTTCACCGACGAGGAGCTTGAGCAGCGTCGTTTTGCCTGAGCCATTGGGGCCGAGCACGGCCAAACGGTCGCCGCGGTCTACGCTGAGGCTCAGCTCAGCGAACAACTCGCGTTCGCCGTAGCGGAACGCGGCCCGCTCCAAGCGCACAAGCGAGCGTGAAGCGAAGTCGCTCGCACTCAGCTTCACCTTCAGGTGCGCCGCTTCCCGCGGCTTCTCTACGCGGTCGCCCTCTAGGCGCTCCAGCTCCTTCATCTTCGCGTTCATCCGCGAGACATGTGCGCCGGCTCGACCCTGAAAGTACCCGCGTTGTATCGGCACCTCAGCCATCCGGGCATTTTTCTCGCCCTGATGGAACCACTGCCGATACGTGCGAATGCTCTCCTCCAGCTGCTCTCGTAGAAGCTGCTGCTTGCGATAGAGCTGCTCCTGCGTACGCAGCTCGAGCTCTTTTTGGCGTGTATACTCTGTATACCCGCCTCGGTATTTTCGACTGCCTGTCGGCGTCAGCTCGACCAGGCAGGTCGCCACACGATCCATGAAATGGCGATCGTGGGAGACGAACACGACGGTGCCCGGATAGGCTCGAAGCCACACTTCGAGCCATTCGAGCGACGCCGCGTCGAGGTGGTTGGTGGGCTCGTCGAGCAGCAGCAGCTGCGGCTCACGCACCATCAGACCCGCCAACTGGGCGCGCGTCTTCTGCCCGCCGCTTAGCTGGCCGAGCGGCTGATTCCACAACTCGCGGCCGAGCCCGAGCTGCAGCAGCTTGCGCTCCACTTGGATTTCCCAGTGGTAGCCATCCAGCCCCATGTATCGCTCTGCTGCCTCCTGATAGTCGGCTAGCAGGCTCTCCATGCAAGGAGCATCTGCGTCCTGCATCCGCGCCTCCAGCACCTTCAGGCGACGCTTCGCAGCGCAATGCTCTGGGCAGCCTCCCTCGACATAGGCGTGTGTATTCACCGCCTCATCAGCCTCTGTCTGCTGCCCCATCCATCCCCACTGATCGAGCGGCAGCCTGCGTTCCACGCTGCCTTCATCCAGCTCCAGCGTGCCTGCCAACAGGCGAAGCAGTGTCGTCTTTCCTATGCCATTGCGGCCATAGATCGCGATCCGCTCCCCAGCATTCACTTCCAACTCCACTTGTTCAAAAAGTGGTTTCCCCGCAAATTCCTTCATCACATTCATTGCTTTTATTAGTAAAGTCATAGACTCATTTCCTCCTTTAAATTCAAATACAAAAAACCGCAAGCAATCGCCTACGGTCAGGAAGAACAAGTCATGATTTTGGTATGCAAAAAACAGCAACCCCTGAAGGAGTCAGCCCCTTTAGACATACGTATCCCACTCGCTCTACCTGCACAATCGTAGAGTCTGCCTATCAACGAACAATTTCGTTTTAGCAGAAAAAGTTAGGCTACATACTTCATCGTCAAAGGGTACCTCCGAGTTCTTCAAGATAGCTTTATTGTAACATAGCCCCTTGAGCACTCAAGGGAGAAAATTATTATAACCATCTTGCAGCCTGCTCTTTTTTATACTACAATTCAATTCGTAATAATTACTTTTTAATCCCATGATGAAGGAGTCCTTGTTTTGAGCAAAGTTCCCGTTATCGTACTGAGTGGATTTCTAGGCAGCGGCAAAACAACACTGCTCATCCGCATGCTTCAAGAAGCTGCCTCCTTTAACCTCAACCCTGCTGTTCTTATGAATGAGCTTGGGAAACAAGATGTAGACGGTCATCTCCTCCAAGAAGCCTCACCCGATGTCAACATGGCCAAACTGCTCGATGGCTGCATCTGTTGCAGTAAAAAAAGTGATATTAGTGATTCCATTAAACAACTGTTAGCGCGCAAGCCTGACGTCATTCTCATTGAATTAACCGGTGTTGCCAACCCAGAGGAAATCGTCGATGCATTGACCGAACCTAAACTACTTCCTCATGTGAAACTACTTAAAGTCATCACCATACTTGATGCCGAATACGTACTTGAATATAACAGTATTTTCGCTTCGGACCGAGAGCTTGTCCATACACTTCGTAGACAGATGGAAGTTGCGGATCTTCTTATTCTGAACAAAATCGACTTAATCTCTGATAAACAACAGAGGTCCATCGAAAAAACAATTCGCAAATTCAATGAGCGTTCTTTAATACTGCCAACCGCACATAGTCAATTTGATTTAGAGCTTATTTTTGGCACTCTCAGTCCACAAGAATCGCAATCCAACGTCTCTACAAGTTTCAACAAAAAGTTTCAAGTTAAAGCTATTAAAACTGCACAGCCGCCAAGCGAGACATCCAAACATACCCCATCGTTCTCACGTATTCAGACAATTACAATCCCTATGGATGATGACCTCGCTTTGTCACAACGCTTTGTGGAACGTTATTTAGCAAAATGGGGCTCCACACTGCTTCGCGCGAAAGGTTATTTGATTATTGGCGCTAAGCACGAATCCTTTGTTATGCAATTCGCAGGCAGACGCACGAACTGGCAGCAGACCACTTTCCAAGGAACGCCTTATCTCGTCCTCATAGGTATGGATCTGGATTCGAAAACTCTCGAAGATGACTGGCAAAAGCGATTAACAGAATTTCAACTATAAAAGCAATGCATACCAAAAAAGCAGTTCCGCTGAGTTCACCTCAAGCAGACTGCTTTTACTTTTCCCGACTTTTTTAGTGCAGCTCAGAAGAGGGAGAGATGCCCGACTTACAATCTGAGCAATATCCAAATATCTCAAAACGATGGCTTTGAATTTCAAAACTCTCCGGCAAATCCTTTACAAGCTTCATCGGACAGAACTCGAAGGTGACCGTCTTTTCACAATTGATACAGATCATATGGTGATGATGATGGGATAAACAACTCGCCTTGAATTTCAAACCATCCGCCAAGTGAAACTGCTCCAGAACACCCATCTCACTCAACAATCGAAGATTTCGGTAGACAGTATCAAAACTCACACCAGGATATTTAACTTTCATGTATTCATAAACGTCTTTTGGCGACAAATAACTTCCGGATTCAGCGAATAACGTTGCCAAGCTCCTGCGCTGCTCTGTAATTCTCCATCCTTGCTGAGCCATAGCCCTTAGCATCTCGTCAATCGTATGCGTATGAGTGCCCACTTGCATTACCCCTCTGTCATAAATTGTTCTATTAACATAGTGCAGCAAATGGACCTCTTGCGTCAAGTAGACGAACATCTCGTCCTTAACAAAGTTGTCCTATTCCCCTTTCATTCATCATAGGTTACAATAGTAATAATTATGATTAAGGAGTCTTCGTCAATGCCCACTACTGTGTTTCGAGCGAGCATGCATATTATCGCCGCCATCTGTTTCCTTTTAATTGTGCTTATCCTTTTAAACAACGACACGCCTACACTGTCCCTGCTAACAACAGAACGCATTCAAGCTTTCAAAACCATGTTCATCAGCATCCTATTAGAAGCTATTCCCTTCATTTTACTAGGTGTATTGCTTTCTTCCTTGCTCCAAACGTTCGTATCCGAGCAAACCATACGCCGTTTCATTCCCAAGAACCCTATTCTTGGCATCCTGTTCGCCTGCGTTTTAGGCATCCTATTCCCAATGTGCGAATGCGGCATGATTCCTGTCGTTCGAAGACTAATACTCAAAGGAATGCCCGTCTATATCGCAGTCGTTTTCATCGTAACCGGACCCATCATTAACCCTATTGTCTTCGCGGCTACTTTCATGGCTTTCCGAAATCACCCCGCAATCGCATATTCCCGAATGGGGCTGGCTTTTGCTGTTGCTATAATAATCGGACTGATCCTCTACCGTTTTATCAAAAGCAATCCGCTGCGTATAAGCCGCGCCAACTTTTCCAGTCAAGAAGCGTTGGAGGGTCATCAGCATCAGGGTAGTGGCATATCCAGTAAGTTAAATACATTTTTCGTTCATGCTTCTGATGAGTTTTTCGAAATGGGTAAATATCTCGTCTTTGGCTCCCTGCTCACCGCACTGATTCAAGTTTTTATGCAGCGCGAAAGCCTGCTTGCCATTGGTCAGGGCCCTATCAGTTCCCATTTGTTTATGATAGGCTTCGCCTATATTCTTTCACTATGTTCCACATCAGACGCTTTTGTCGCTTCCTCTTTTCAAACGTCATTTACGTCTGGTTCACTGCTTACTTTCTTGGTTCTCGGCCCTATGCTTGATTTCAAAAGCACACTTATGATGCTTTCCGTTTTCAAATCCAAATTCGTACTCATGCTTTCGGCATTAATTGTTATCACCGTGCTGGCTTGTTCACTGCTTTTGGAACGCTTTTCTAACTTTTAAGGTCATACAATCTAGGAGGAATTGACATGAGTGAAGTCCGGTTAATAAGCTTTCATTATTTCTTTCGCACATTAATTTTGCTTGGTTTTTCCAGCTATATCGTGATACTCACCAAGACAGATGCCCTTCAATACTACATAGCTCCGCGTATGATGATTTATGTCAAAATCGCCTCCGTTATCCTTTACATCATCGCCTGCTTTCAAGGCTATATGGCACTTCGTGCTTACTGGGGCAAACCAGTTGCCTGCGAATGTGAACAACCGGTTTCTCGCTCAACCTTGCGCAATACAGTTGCTTACGGACTGCTCATTCTGCCGTTGTTAATCGGCTTTCTGCTGCCTAATACCGCCTTAAGTAGTGCTATGGTAGCTGCCAAAGGGATGAATCTCTCTGCTGCAAAATCTAGTATAGCCAAACAAAATGCAGACCTAATCAACGATAATGGCTCCTCAACAGGTGTGAAAGTGTCCAACCAGGCAACTGCTGCCGCTCCAAGTCCAACAACAGTTCCATCTGCGAACTCTAGCACAACTTTGAGCCCTGCTCCTGCTTCTAGTACCGAGACTCCAGCAATCGCTAAATCCGATGCCGAACTCCAAAAGATGTTCCACGCCGATAACGAGTGGGATGAAGATTTTTCCAAAATCGGCATGATCCTCTACAAAAAAGACACCATCGTCGTAAAACCAGAAATATACATGGAAATCCTTTCGTCCATAGACCTTTTCAAAAACAACTTCATAGGCAAAAAAATCGAGCTCACCGGCTTCGTCTACCGCGAAGAGAACATGTCCAAAAGCCAATTCGTCGTCGGACGCTTTGCTGTAAGCTGCTGTTCCGCTGATGCTACCCCTTACGGAGTCATGATTGACTTCCCGACCGCTCAAAGCTACCCCAAAGACATGTGGGTAAAAGTCACAGGCACCATCCAAAACGGCACCTACAACGGAAACGAAATCTTCACCATAAAAGCAACCCAAATCGAAAAAACCGCAGCCCCCGACTCACCGTATATATACCCAAACTTCGAACCGCTCAAAGAGCTTAACTAGTCAGCACAACAAACGTTAACCAAACCCAAAAACCGTCAGGACCACTCTTCATGATCCTTGACGGTTTTTCTTCATCATGCGGTTGTCCTATTAAGATTCACAGTTCATGCTCCAGTTCATGCTCCAGTTCCTGCTCCAGTTCCAGCCCCACTCCTCACGATTTTTTCCACAAAAAGGAAACAACTTCAACTTTACATCAACTTTAAACTCATATATAGACACTATCCCCACCACTCATTATGTTTATATATCCACCGAATTCTTTGTCTTAAAAAAATCGCTGCTCAGATCCGATCGAATTTATGACTCTCATACTTTGAAATATTATTTTAATCCCCGCACACCTTGTATTCTTTAAAAACAAATCTTTCCACGAACCATAATCCTCATATCGATCAAATACCCAAACCCTAAGATTAAACGCCCTTTTCTGAGACTTTCATTTAAATCTCCAGACTATGAATTAGACTTGATATAAGAACAAATATTCGATATAATGAAATAAGAACAAATGTTCCGCATTTAATTGGATTGAGGTGTCTTAATGGGAACAAACTATCATTTACCAAGCACCCTGGAGCAATTTCAGCAGCAATTTCCTACTGAAGAGGCCTGTAGAGATTACTTTTTCTCGACGAAATGGCCCTCTGGTTTTTCTTGTCCTCAATGTGGGCATTCGCATGCCTATATAACCAATACACGCCGGCTCCCTCTTTATCAATGTCTTCAATGCCATCACCAAACATCCCTTACAGCTGGTACTATAATGGCAGGCAGTCGCACTTCTTTACATAAATGGCTTACAGCTATTTTTCTGATATCACGGACGGAACAGGGCACGAATGCTGTTGCGCTCTCCAAGATTATTAGTGTCACCTACAAAACAGCTTGGCTCATCCTCCACAAAATTCGTCACGCCATAAGCACAGCCGACCAAGGCACTCTACTCTCGGGTATCGTCCAAGTAAATTCAGCTGTCTACGGGAAACCGTATAATCCTTACTTCCGCAACCATCCACAGGAACACTATCTTCTAGCAGGCTCCTCCCTCAACATTCAGGGTGAACCTTCCTACATCAAACTCAAACTTGTCCCTAAAATACATGTAAAAGAAAAGCTTTTTCAACGAGCCGCAACATTGGATTTCACCCAACAACATATCGAATCACAAACAAGCAGCATCGAATTTATTACTGGACGGTTTAGTTCAAAGAAATTCCGCGCCCTCCTTGCATTCGCTGCACAAGCCGGTAAATCTATTAACAACACTTTCCATGGCATTGGTCAAAAGTATCTACAACATTACCTAGATGAGTTTTGCTATAGGAAAAATCTCACTTTACACGAAGCACCCGTCTTTCAGCATTTGACCCACTTATGTACAGCTCCTCATGCCAAGTTAAGCTATTTCAACCCCCAAAACACACCCATGTGCGCCTAATAAGAGTATAACAATGTATCCTTAAGCATCCTATCTTGTAAGGTAATTGGTTTTGTACGAACCCCCAAGCTATTTGAGGTAATGTTCACTAGGCTTTTTTGGTGATATACAAAATCAGAATACGGATGGAAGTTTTTAGTTATTACTGTAACCTGAGTCAAAGGGATAGTGGGGATAGCGCGCATACATAGTAGTTGAGAGGTACTGGGATAGTACTCATATTGTTCACTTAAAGGATTGACTCAAATAATTTTAACTAACGGTTCTAATCACTGTCTTGCCTTGCCTTGCCTTGTCTTATTTTATTTTATCTTATCTTATCTTATCTTATCTTATCTTATCTTATCTTCTTTTCTTTTCTTTTCTTTTCTTTTCTCTTCTCTTCTCTTCTCTTCTCTTCTCTTCTCTTCTCTTCTCTTCTCTTCTCTTCCTCTCTTATCTACTCTTATTTACTCTCCTTACTTTCCATAAGTCCCCTTACTATCATTTCCTTCAACACCTGAGCCAAGGGGATAGTGATCATAGTCCCTAGGTACGACCCACATAACAAGTAACCCTAATCACTCCGCTCCCCTGATATGAGCCATAGGGATATTGGCTACAGCACCCCCTAGGACCTATCCAACCAACATGTTACTAAAATCATAAAAAAGAATCCTCAGCTTGGTCGCTGGGACTCTTTTGGCATTGAATTGCTTATTTCGCAGCTATTTCGGAAAGGGATTCCAGTTTGAGCAATTCTGTTCGGACTGCGTCTTTAGAGAAGTTCTCTCCTATAAACACAGCAACGTCCGGCACATCGCCTTTGGGAGTGATTTTGACGAAATCCATTTCTCTGTAGGCGTACTGGAATAAGAACCGGCTTGAGGTATCGGAAAAACTGAGAATTCCTTTAGCACGGTAAACCTCTTGCGGTAGCTTACTGACAAATTCTTCGAATGCGTTGCTATCTACTGCCCGCTCAAAAAAGTGCGTATACGCCATCACATGATTATGAGAATGATGATGGTGACTGTCGTGCGTATGATCATGGCCATGATCATGATGCAAATTATCGCGAGATTCATGAAGCTCATGATCCTCAGACGAATAGGTGGCGTGATGGACGTCATGATCACGGTCGGCGTCATTATGGGCGTCATACTGGTCTTCAATATGGTCTTCATAATGATGGTTGGCATTGTGCTGCACGTTATTATTAGTGTCATTATGTTTTGCGTTAAGATGCTGTTTCTGCCCTTGCTCTTCTTCCAGCATTTCGATGAGTCTCATGTCGATTTGGCTGAACACGGTGTAGTGTACAGATGCATATGGATTCCATTCGCGTACAAGAGCATCTACTTCCTGAAGCGCCGCTTCCTGTAACAGGTCTGCCTTGTTCAGTAAAAGTAAGTTCGCGCAACGGATTTGTTCCTGCATAAGCCGGTAGGTCTTGCCTCGACTTGTCCGACTTAGCTCCAGCAATTGCGGTGCATCCACTACGGTGATGACGGCTTTGAGCTCCACCGGGAGTATAAGCGAAGCATCAGTTACTTCATCAATGATTTCCATTGGATTAGCGATACCCGTCGATTCTATGAAAATCAGGTCAGGCTGCTCCTCAGTTACAAGTTCTTTGAGTGCCGTCGCAAGATCACCCCGGCTCGAACAACAAATGCAGCCGCCCAGCAGCTCGGACATCGGTACTTCATTGGCAATTAACTGCCCATCTAGGTTAACCTCACCAATCTCGTTCATGATAACCGCGGGTTTACGCCCCGCTTCGGTAAAATGATCAATTGCCTTCGTTAATAAGGTGGTTTTGCCGCTTCCGAGGAACCCGGATAATACATACACGGTAACTCTTTTGTGTGCTGCCATACTCATCTCTACCTCCGCCAAGCAGTATGATAGCAAAAGCTTCTAACCTGCTCATAATTGATTCCTCTTCTATTATTCGTAATTATTACCTTTAAGTCAAGAGGAGACCATATTTCCGTAGAATTTGAGCATGTTGATTCCTTTATTACGTTTCTGCTATTTCTATCTCAGAGGACTTTGCTTAACTTCGAATTTAGTAAAAAGGATCGGCCATTTCCCAACGAGCTGGACAAGAAAGGGAAATAGCTTGACCCACAACAGGCTGTTTACCCGATCGGCTGGCTTGAGTGGAAGCTCGAGTCGATCGTAGAGGATTGCCGCAGCTTCTTCGACAAGTGCTAGCGCCAGGTCTGTGGGAGCAGCTGCGTCGACTGCTTCCAAACGCGGAAGATAGTGCTGACTGATGGATTCCGATAAGTGATGCTCAGACAAGTTGTCTGAACCCATCACTTCCCCCATCCCTAAGCTGACGAGACGTGCAACGTCTGCATCGAAAGCATGGGGAATGCAGTAAATTTCCAACGCTAAGGCTGCTATATATATCTCCCTCAATAAATCGTCTTCTTTAGACTCGGATAATATGGGCTCTTTTAGGTAGGCCGCAACGACCGGTTTGACTGTATCCCAGCTATTTTCTATGCTTTTCATTGTAAACTGCATCATTGCTGCAGCTAGTTCTATGGGTGTAATTTGTTTTTTTTCTGCCTCTTGCATGCTGCTTAACCCTCTTCTCTCTCGTTACTTTTAAAATGAATGGTGAGTTCAATAATTTCTGAGCGGCTGCCTAGACGAATGGGCGGTCCCCACGTACCAAAACCTGAGGAAACGATAGCATGAAGGTTACCTTTGCGCAAGTAGCCCCAATCCAGCTCAAAGAGCCTTCTTGTTATAAGGTGATTAGGCGCCATTTGGCCTCTATGTGTATGACCTGATAGCATCACATCTGCACCAGCATCGGCTGCTTTGTCTAGGTGGTAGGGTTGATGGTCCATCACGATTATAGGTTGTCTGGGATCTTTGCCCTCCAGCAATGTAGCCAGCGCCTTACGTCCATCGTGCGTTCGCTCGGCCGCTTTGTCTTTTCTCCCAACGATGAACAGCCGTTCTTTGATATGAACGGTTTCGTCCATGAGCACACGAATGCCGATCTGATTCATTTGGTCCACGAAGGCAGGAATATGTCCGCCAATGTATTCATGATTACCGAGCACAGCGTAAATCCCTAGTGGAGCCTGAAGTTCTCGCATTGTTTTACCCATATTGTAACGGATAAATGGCTTAATATCATCGTCAATGACATCCCCCGGCAAAAGAATCAAGTCCGGTTTTAAGCCATTGACTTGCTCTACAAGCTTACGCAGATGGCGGTTTCCGACAATTGAGCCCAGATGGATGTCGGAGGCTACTGCGATGCGAAGCTGCTCCCAGTCTCCCGCTTTTTTGGGAACCGTAATGTCATATCTGCGTATAACAGGGCTCCGTGCATTATAAGAACCACGAATCATAGCGATGAGTATAATCCCTACATTTATCCAACCAAGAATAGGAACGTATGTATTTGAAGGAACAGATGCCAGATGGAACACGCCTATCGCCAAATCAGTCAACGGCAGCAGCAGAATACCAAATTGCATGATGGCAAACCAGTATGAGCCGATAATTTTCAATAGTCGGGACACGCCGGCAGGCAGCACCCGCGAGCATACCCATGCTAACAAATACGATAAGGCGACAATCCAGAAGACAATCCAATATAGCCCAGGATGAAACCAAGAACCTAGTTGGTCCGATAGAAAGACTAGGCCGTGCCAACCAATGTAGCCATTCATACCAAAGACAATAATGAATATAAGTGTGATGCTTATTGCCATACGTGCTTTCATGTTGTAACTCTCCCATTCTGTTCTCCAAGCCAGCTCTTCTATATGAGCAGGCTTAACGGCTCTATACACAGCTCATCGTCGTTACGTACATTGCCCACTCGACTCGATACGGGGTAAGCAAACATTTGATCCGCCGGATACGGTTGCAATAATGGCCGTAGCGTGTCGGTGTTTGTAATGCTGCGATCCAACCAAACCGCCTCCATCTCCCTCGGCAAAATGACCGGCATACGCTCATGAATATCCGCCATCAGTTCGTTCGCTTCCGTTGTAACGACGGTGCAGGTAGAAATGCGCGTGCCATCCGGAGATGTCCACGTGTCGTACAGCCCTGCCATACTAAAGATGCCTTTGCTGCGCAGCATAATACGCATCGGCTGCTTATGCTTACCTGTCCCTTTCCAGTCATAGAAGGAGTCCGCCGGAATCAGGCAGCGCTTACGCTCAAACGGCTTGCGGAAGGCAGGTTTGTCCGCGAGCGTCTCAGCTCGTGCATTGAGCATCTGGTAGCCTAGCTTCTCGTCCTTCGCCCACTCTGGAACGAGCCCCCAGCGCAGCTCGCCGAGCTTATTCTTCTCCCCGTCATGGACGATCGCCATGATTTGCTGTCCCGGTGCTACATTATATTTTGGGCTGTATCTTCCAGGATATTTATAATAAATATCATAATGAAGCATAAGCTCCTCTAACGTCACGGTGATCGTATAGCGTCCGCACATCTGTGCCCATCTTCTCCTTCGCATGGTTCTCCCACTCTATTAGTTCCGCAACACTCTTCCTCCATTATGAGAAAAAGAATTACTCACGTCAATTCGCGTAAGCCCGAGGGAGATTTCTCCATCGGGCTTACTGTCTTGGTCTTGCTATTATTTCGAGCTTCTCTCGTTCTACGCTTTCTGTTCATCAACTTTCGGAGCGTTATACACACTTGCTACCAGATGATCAATGTACCGTGCTGTTCGCACGCTAATTTCAGCACGCATGTAATCTTTAGCTATGATAAGCGCATCTTCATGCCCACGACATACATAACGGTAGTGAATGGCGCGGTCATTCTTTTCCTCTTCAAATAATTGAATGCTTCGCTGCATCATCTTGGTTTTAACTTCGCTTAAGTCGGCTTGTATATGCGCAGCAAGCGCATGAGCGACTCGGGCATAAAGCATTCGGAGCGTTTCGGAGGATCTCTCGATTTCACTGGCTTTTTTCTTGATCATCCCGTGCATGAGCGGCAGCAAGACATAATCTCGCATAACCCCAATGTCTTCCGCTGTGGGACGGTTGGCCGGAGCAGGTCTATCACTGCGCTGGTTCTGAAAAGCCTCTCGATGCTGAGGCAGCATCATCCTGCTGGATTCCCATAGGCCGTTTTTTTCCAATTTTTTGCTCATTTATAATGCCCTCCGATTTTGAGCGCCCTGTTCTGCGCTTGGCCGGCTGTTGTGAGCGAGGAAGCACGAACAATCGCCGCGTTGCCGAATCGGTCCTTGATGCTGTCCGTCACTTTTTCAAGCGCTCGCGCCTTGATCTGATCCTCGAAGAGGGTAAGCTGGTAGGTATCATCATCTACTAACTGGCTCAGCATGACACCAGCTCGACGTACCGGCATGGTGTCCCAGAACTTGTAGAAAAGCTTTTTCACAGCTTGAAACACCGTACTTGTATGATTCGTAGGATCAGGCATCTTCATTTGACGCGAAAAGCCCGTCGGGGCGTCGAAAGGACTGCACATACAGCTTACGGTAACAATTGAAGCCATATAGCCTTTGCGCCTACAGTCGCGGCACACCTCTTCCGTAAGCTCGAGCAGGATGGTATCTACTTCAGAGGAGTCCGCGTAGTCCCTCGGCAAAGTCATCATATGGCCTACGGACTTCGGAGGCGTATCAAACGTACCCGGCGTGACCGGACTATCATCCAGCCCGTTCGCTGTTCGCCACATGACTTCGGCGTGAATGTCCGACTGCTTGCCGAAGCGTGCGCGGAATTTATTCTTGAGCTGCGGCAGCGGCGTTCTCGCCACATCGCCAATCAAATACATACCTAGCTTGGCAAAATGGGCGGTCATTCGAGAACCGACACCAAACATTTTACTTACAGGCTGCTCCCACAAGTATTTCTCCACGTCTGATGGGTGCAGCGTGAAAATGCCACTTTCATTCTTTTTAGCCCAAATATCGGTCGCGATCTTCGCAAGTATTTTATTAGAACTAATCCCTATGCGAACCTTTACCCCCGTTTGACTGAACACCTTTAGCTGAATGGTTTTCGCAATCGTGATCGGATCTCCGAACATAGATAAACTCGCTGTAACATCAAGAAACTGCTCGTCAATACTGAAAATTTCAACAAGATCGGTAAACTCTTCGTAAATCTTGGTAATCTGCAGCGAAACATCAATATAATGCTGCATGTGCGGACGCATCACGATCAGCTCAGGACACTTCTTAAGCGCTTCACCCAAACGTTCAGCTGTGGATACGCCGTATTGCTTGGCAACGGGGCAGGCGGCTAGAATGATACCCGATCTTAGAGCAGGGTCTCCTGCAACAGCAACCGGTTTATTCTCCAAGCCCGGATGACCCGCTTTCTCCACACTGGCATAGAAGCTCTGACAATCGGCAAGGAAGATCGTTCGTTCCCCGCCGTGGCGATCTTTGCTCACCGCAATCCCCCCCGCATATTCATGAGCGTGGTCATAAGCTCAGCCTTGACCAAGCTGCGAAGCATCGTGAAATGATGAATATAGCCTCGGACTTTGTATTCTACGTTAATGCCTAAGGCATTCATTTCGGTATGGATAACTTTAATATCTCGTTTCTTCATCTGGCTCTTAATACTTTGTAATTCCGGATAAATAGCCATTTCAACCTCTCTGAGATAAAAAAGAATATGATTGTACACGATTTTATCCTTATAAACCTTGAGCTCCTCCATATCCCTTGCCAGCATATCGAGCAAAATGGGCAGCAGCGTGTATTCCTTAACAATTTGAACATCCTCTTCTGTCTCAATTCTTGAACTTGAGCTAACTTTCATATTTCCACCACCATATGCGAACATATATTCGTGTTACTTATTATATACCGAACACGTATTCGTTATGCAAGTGAATTTTTCTGGAAGCAAAAAAAGCCACTTAACAGGGTATCTTTAACCCTGCAAGTGGCGCATTTGTTTAGTCTATCGAAACATGGACCAGAGTTTGATCAAGTGAAAGGCGTTAGATGGATCAATCTTTTGTGCAAGGATAAACTGCAAAATTTGGGTCGTTTGGCTTCCGCTTAGCTTCTCACCGAGAATGCCGGCGGCAAGTCCTATTAAGCGCGTAACTTTGGTATGATTTTGTAAATCAGCCTTCGTAACACCCTGCAGCAGCATTTTAATGCGTTCTTTGATCTCTGGATTTTTCATCTTGAACTTTACGCGCTCTACGAGCGCAGGATCGATGCCATAATGGTGATAGCTCATGTTCGCACCTCCGATAACCTGTCATGCTCCTATCTTATGAGTAAACGCATGCAAACTTGACTAGGACTCCTGTATAAAACAAGAAACAGCTGCCGCTGTCGGCAACTGTCTCCTTTTTTTGCTATTGCTACATATAAATCGCGATCATGATGACACATAGACTATTTAGCATAACAAGCAGCGGCATGCCAATGACGAATGAGGTATGTTTCGTCTTATGGCGCCAAACCCGCATACCGAGCCACCCGCCAATCCCGCCACCGAGAGCAGCCAATATAAAAAGACGTTTTTCAGGCACTCTACGCCCGCCTTTTTTGGCTTGTCCCTTGTCATGTCCCATTTCTATGAACGTAACGATATTCATCAGCAGTAAATAACAGAGGAAATAAGTCAAATTCCATACACCTTCGTTTCCAAAAGAATAGTAAGCTGTCTACTATCATCTTAAAATCGAATGCGGGCACGGTCAAATGTTAATTTATTTCCGTCTTTAGAGTAACTCCAACTCCACAACCGTAGCTCTATGATCCGGCAGCGGATAGCTGGAGTGCTCAGGTCTAGCGAAACTAATGAACGCATCATCCGGATACTGGGCGGCATTCCAAGGACGGCTTAGGAAGAGCTCGGAACCGTCAGATAGCAGCCTTGCTTTCTTCACCTTACCAGCCAACCCGTTCAAGTTAATAGGACCTATGCTTTCCTCAAACAAGTGGGCATACAGCAGATTGCCCTTTTGCGTATACCTGCCCCACTCCGGTTTCGGTAAGTAGGCTTGCCCGCAGCCGTAAATGCTGTCCCCATTTTTCTGAACCCAATTGCCGATCTCTGCCAAAATGTCCAGCGACTCCTTCGGAATCTCTCCGAGCGCATTCGGACCCACATTCAAGAGCAGATTCCCATTTTTGCTGACACACTCTATCAGCTTCCGGATAAGGGTAGTTGAGGATTTATATTGGAAATCTTGGGCTGCGTATCCCCAGTTATTATTCAGAGTGATACAAGCTTCCCATGGAAGCGAATTGCCCTCGTCATCCGTCACGCCTTGCGGCGGAATGATCTGTTCCGGTGAAGCAAAATCTCCCGAATAGCTGAGCGGATTTTTAGTGAAAATAGTTCCGCCTTCTTCACCGCTTGCGTCCAATCGGTTGTCTACGATGATATGTGGTTGCAGAGATCGAATCATCGCCATCAGCTCGGTTGCTTTCCATGTCTCACCCTTCATGCGATCATAAGAGAAGTCGAACCACATAACATCCAACTTACCATAGTTCGTCAGCAGCTCTCTTACTTGCCCATGCATGTACTGAAGGTACCGACCGAACGTCTCCGGATTTCTTGTGTAGTTCTCATTATCCCGCATCGGATGAATGCGATCCCCATAAGCCGGATAATCCTCATGATGCCAATCGATTAGCGAATAATAGAGCCCCACCTTTAAACCTTCCGCCCGAAACGCTTCAATAAATTCGCGAACCAAATCTCGCCCGGCGCGTGTATTCGTTGACTTATACTCAGTGAGAGCGCTATCAAATAAACAAAAACCGTCATGATGCTTCGCTGTCAATACGGCATATTTCATACCCGCTTGCTTCGCCGCACGCGCCCACGCCTTAGGATCATAACGGACAGGATCGAATTCATCATAATACGTTTGATAGTCCTCTACCGAAATACGCTCGACACTGCGCACCCATTCTCCTCTAGCTGGAATAGCGTACAGTCCCCAATGAATAAACATACCGAATCGATCCTGCAGAAACCACTGCGTACGCTCTGTTCGTTCTTGAATAATCGGATGATTGCTTGTCATCAGCTACACACCTTTCGCATTTAAACTTCACAGCTTTAGTCTACCAAGCCTGTGCTATAATAGACAGGTACGAAACTAACCTCAATCAGGATATAATTAACATTCTCAGGTGAACATGATGATGAATACGCAGCAAATTACATTCCTATCGGACCTTCTGCAGAACCTACAGATCCACATTTTAGAGGCTCATCTTACGCAGTGTACCACCTCGTGGAAGGAGCTTAATTTTACACCAGAGCATAATAAGCTGTATTGGATTCTGGAAGGCGAAGGCTGGGTTAAGGTTGACCATCAAGAGCTTAATCCTATGCCCGGTCAGCTATGTCTGCTTCCTGCCCACGCGCTCCATTCTTACTCCACGATCAGCGATCGTCCTTATTTAAAATATTGGTGCCACTTCACGGCACATATCGGTTCTTTTGATCTATTTCAATGGCTGGATATTCCTTTGTTCATCCAAATTCGCAATGTCGAACAGATGACGGCATGGTTTCAGGAGCTTGCCACCTTGCATCATGAACCGTCACTAACTTCGCGTTTACGGGAAAAAGCGATCCTGCTGCTAATCATATCCAGCTACTTGGAAGCGGTTCCTGTACAGGTACTGCAAAAGCGTACCGATGAAATGGACCGACTCGGCCAATTACGGCAATTCATTGAGCAGAATCTTCATAAGAGCATCACTGTGGAACAAATGGCCAAGTCCGTTCACCTGCACCCCAATTACTTGATCAAATATTTTAAAAAGCACTTTGGCATGCCCCCGGCCAAGTACATGCAGCGCAAGCGCATCGACAAGGCCAAATTTCTGCTCACGACTACGTCGCTCAGTATGAAAGAAATTGCCGAGCAGACTGGTTATGAGGATACGAACCATTTCGCGAAAAGCTTCCGCAAAGATACCGGCTTTCCACCTACGGAATATCGGATGAATGTGCGGGGGAAAGGATAAAATAGTAAAAAAACGCTAGGATCAGCGACTGACAGTTGTCATCAGTCCATCCTAGCGTTTTGTTTATTTTAGTTATAAGGCTGATTAGTCCAACACTTCGCTGTCAAAAATCTGCGCGCGCTGCAAGTAGGCTCTGAGCGGTATGAACGAAGCCCCCGTCCAGAAGGACGAGTCACCGACAAGCTCAGCCGCATCATCGCGTGCCTGCTCCATGACTTCAAAGTCCGCCATCATGTCGGCGATCCGGAACTCCGGCAGACCGCTTTGCTTCGTGCCGAAGAAGTCCCCCGGCCCGCGCAGCTCTAGATCGCGCCGGGCAATCTCGAAGCCGTCGGTCGTTTCGGTCATCGCCTTCATGCGCTCCTTGCCGACCTCGGTCTTCGGGTCGGCGATGAGCACACAGAAGGACTGGTGCTCGCCGCGGCCCACCCGCCCGCGCAGCTGATGCAGCTGCGACAGGCCGAAGCGGTCGGCGTCGTAGATCACCATCAGCGTGGCGTTCGGCACGTCCACGCCGACTTCGATCACCGTGGTCGACACGAGCGCCTCCACGGTGCCTTCCTTGAATGCGCGCATGATCGCTTCCTTCTCCTGCGCACTCATTCGCCCGTGCAGCAGGCCGATTCGCATGTGCGGAAAATGCTGCTGCAGCTGAATGTGGACGTCGATGGCATTCTGCACGTCCAGCTTGTCCGACTCTTCGATGAGCGGACAAATGATATAGGCCTGCCGCCCTGCGGCGACCTCGCGCTGGATGAAGCCGAGCACACGCTCCAGCATCGCGTGCTGAACCGCGTACGTCTTGATCGGCTTACGCCCCTTCGGCAGCTCACGCAGCGTCGAAACGTCCATGTCGCCGAAGGCCGTAATCGCCAGTGTACGCGGAATTGGCGTCGCGGTCATCGTCAGCACGTCGGGGTTCATGCCCTTGCGCCGCAGGATGCTGCGCTGGTTCACCCCGAAGCGGTGCTGCTCGTCCGTCACGACAAGCCCCAGCTGGCGGAAGTAGACGTCCTCTTGAATGAGGGCATGCGTGCCGACCAGCACGTCGATCATGCCCATCTGCAAGGAAGCCAGCAGATCCCGCCGCTGCCGATCGGTTGAGCTGCCTGTCAGCAGCGCAACCTGCAGCCCGTAGGGCTCGAACAAGCTGTCCAGCGAGCGCTTGTGCTGCTCAGCCAGAATCTCCGTCGGCACCATCAGCGCGCCTTGGTAGCCGGCCTTCACCGTCGCGTAGAGGCCTATGGCCGCGACGATCGTCTTCCCCGCACCGACATCGCCTTGCAGCAGTCGGTTCATGGCGTACGGCTCCTGCATATCGTGCAGGAGCTCGCCTACGACCTTCTTCTGTGACTCCGTCAGCTGGAAGGGGAGCGCGCGCACGAAGGCGCGGACAGCAGGCAAGTCCACCTGCTGCTTCAACCCATCCGCGCGGCTGCGCGTCACGGCGCGGTAAGCCTGGAGCTTGAGCTGGAATAGGAACAGCTCCTCATACACCATGCGCCTGCGCGCCTGCTTGCCTTCCTCCACACCGCTCGGCGTGTGGATGACAGCCAGCGCCTTGCTGCGCGGCATAAACCCATACCTGCCGGTAATGGCTGCCGGCAGCACTTCACTGATCATCGCGCTGTACTGCGTCAGCGCCTGCTGAATAACCTTACGCATCCACTTCTGCGTAACAGAGCCTACAACCGAATACACCGGCTGTATAGTGCCGGTATTGGAATCGCCTTGTCCGGGAAATTCCGAATCGGATACGCTCATTTGCCTGCGCTTGCCGTCCCATTTGCCGGTGAGTATAATCTCCTGCTGCGGCCGCAAGCGGTCCTTCAAGAAGTGGCGGTTAAACCACACCGCCGTCAGCAGGAACTCATCGACCATCACCTTGCAGGATAGTCGGGACTTGCCGCTGTAGCGCTGCAGCACCGGCTCTCCGATGATGTAACCCTTCACAGTGACGCGGTCGCCGTCCTTCACACTAGCTAAATCACGTACCGTGTAATCCTCATACCGGAATGGCACATATTCCAGTAAATCCATAACCGTAAAAATGCCCATGGAGTTCAGCTCAAGTGCCTTCTGAGCGCCCACTCCATGGACTTCGCGTACTTCGAATTGATTCAAATCCATATCTTACACCGTACTAACGAACGCTGCGATGGTACCTGGTCCAGCGTGTGCGCCAATAACAGGTCCCAGTGTAATGTAGTCCACATGCTCCACAACAAATTGCTGCATGATGGCCGCACGCAGCTGCTCCGCACCTTCCAAATTGTTTGCATGAGCAATGTGTAAACTGCGGATTGTCTTACCCGATACATCCGCCGCCAACAGCTCTAGGATTCGCGCAACCGCTTTTTTGTGACCGCGAACCTTATCAATCGCAGCTACTTCGCCCGCTCGATCGAGAGAAAGAATGGGCTTTATGTTTAGCAAAGAACCGAAAAGCGCGGATGCTTTGCCGATTCTTCCAC
Organism: Paenibacillus sp. V4I9; assembly: GCF_030817295.1. NCBI lineage: Bacteria > Bacillati > Bacillota > Bacilli > Caryophanales > Paenibacillaceae > Paenibacillus > Paenibacillus sp. V4I9. Next base: position 2,802,854 of record NZ_JAUSZE010000001.1, on the reverse strand, counting down.
CTTTTTGTAGAAATTCTAGCGTATCTACGAGGAAGTATATGTAAAAGTTCTCTCTCATCGTTCGTACAAGCTCTAAAATCTCTTCGACACTTTGCCCCGCCTTAGCTGCTCGGGCAGCAGCTACAGCAAGAGCGCCAATCCCATAGGAAGCCGAGCAGGAATCGAACACACGAACCTTGCCCGGCGAGTCCTCCAGCATCGTGGTAGCCAACAGCGCTGACTGGTATGTTCCGCTCAACACAGATGCCAAATGAATGGAGATAACCTCCGTATTGGGCTCTTCAAGCAGTCTCTGATACAAGTCCAAAAACTCCGCAGGAGACGGCTGTGACGTACGGGGAAAGTGAGGTGACGAGGTCAGCTTCGGATAAAATTCCTCAGACTGCAGCGTCACCGTATCTAAATATTCTTCATCTCCAAAATGAATCTTGAGAGGCACCATCTCGATATTAAGTTCTTGTCTGAGTGCCAAAGGTATGTCGGCCGTGCTGTCCGTTACGATACGAATGTTTGTCAACAGGGCTCACTCCATTCAACGAATTTACTCCACTGCTAATGGTATTCTTTTACTCGACGGAAAACAGGTACGCATACAAAGGCTGTCCGCCAGGATGAAGCTCAATTTCTATTTCGGGATACGCCGCTTGAATGAACGCCTCTAGCTCCTTCGTCTCTGCATCGACGGCATCTTCTCCGGTGAGGATAGTGACAATTTCGCTGCTTTCTTCAATCATTTCCTCCAGCAGCTTCTTACAAGCATCCAGGAGACTCGGCTCTGAAGATACAATGCGCCCATCTTGGATGCCAATAAAATGGCCCTGTTTGATGTCAATACCGTCCATGTTCGTATCGCGCACAGCGTAAGTAACTTGGCCCGATTTTACACGTCGAAGTGATTCACTCATGGCTTCCGTATTTGTTTTGGCATCCGCCTTCTCTTGGAACGCCAGAATGGCAGCAAGACCTTGCGGAATCGATTTAGATGGGATCACAATTAGCGTTTTATTGTCTACCAGTTCAATAGCTTGCTGCGCAGCCAAAATAATGTTGGAATTGTTGGGCAGCACATAAATGGTGTCTGCATCAATGCTGTTAACCGCATTCACAATATCCTCGGTGCTTGGGTTCATCGTCTGTCCACCGGACAGAACGACATCGACGCCTACACTAGACAAAATATCGGTAATGCCATCACCTAGAGCAACCGCAACGAAACCATATGCCTTGCTTGGCGGTACAGCTATGGCCGTAGTAGAAACAGAAGCTTCGTACCCTTCGGTCATATCTTCCAATATATATGAATGCTGATCGCGCATATTTTCAATTTTGATACGGCTCAGAGCACCGTAATTCATGGCTTGGTTCATTACTTCCCCCGGGTATTCGGCGTGAATATGAACCTTCACCAACTCGTCATCGGCTACAACCAGCAGCGAATCCCCCAACTTGCTCAGTTGATCACGGAACGTGCCTTCATCGAAAACTAGTCCTTTGATCTTGCCTGGAGCAATCGTCAGCATAAATTCCGTACAATATCCGAATTCGATGTCTTCCGTAGCCAAATATGCCTGTGCGGGAAGATGTGCGTGCACTTCCTTCGCTAGGTTCATGCCGGGAACGAGTGAAACCGCACCAAGTGTTGTATCCATCGTAGCATAGTCATCGTTCACTTGAACCAGACCGCCGCTTAACGCCGCTACAAAGCCTTCATAAACACATACAAGCCCTTGTCCGCCTGCATCTACCACACCGACCTGTTTGAGCACAGCAAGCTGCTCAGGCGTTCTAGCGAGGGCTTCCTTCGCTTTGCCCAGAACCTCCTGCATGAGATCAAGCAGGTCACTTCCACGCCGATACTGTGTAGCATGCTTAGCTGCTTCTTTCGATACCGTCAAAATCGTTCCTTCCACCGGCTTCACAACAGCTTTGTAAGCTGTCTCTACACCTTGCTGCAGAGCGCCCGCGAATTGCTGTACATTTACATGCTCAAGATCATGCACATGTTTCGCGAATCCGCGAAACAGCTGTGACAGAATAACCCCTGAGTTGCCTCTTGCGCCCATCAGTAACCCTTTCGACAATGCATCAGCTGCTTTCCCAATATGGGAGGATGGCTTCTTTTTAAGTTCCTCACAACCCGCAGTGAGTGTCAAATTCATGTTGGTGCCGGTATCTCCGTCGGGTACAGGAAAAACGTTCAATCCATTAACCTTATCTACATTTCTACGAAGGTTATCCGCACCCGCCAAGACCATGGCTGTGAAGTCATTTCCATTTATTGAAATAAAGCGCTTACTCAAAGTGATTCCCCTTCCTGGTTATCGGGCTTTTACTTGGCTACACGAACGCCTTGAACAAAGATATTCACATCGTCTACATGAAGCCCTACAACGTCATTCAAAATATATTTGACTTTCGTTTGGACATTACCTGCGACTACGGATATTTTCGTTCCATAGCTGACAATAATATAAAGATCAATTTCGAGTCGCCCGTTTTCATGGCGGACTTCCACGCCGCGGCTTAAATTGTCCCGGCCTAGCAATTCAGCTATTCCGTCTTTCAGTTGCTTTCTCGTCGCCATGCCAACAAGTCCATAACAATCTAACGCAGCGGATCCCGCCAGTGTTGAAATCACTTCATTGGTAATATACACTTTTCCGTACTCGGTTGTGAGTTCAATTGGCATTATCTAACAACTCCTTCAAGTTTCGCTTTAGCAAGACTAACTTTGTAAGCATTCCCTTTCCTACTTGCTTTAGCAAATTCGACTTAATAAGTCAATTACTATGTACTTGGAATGTGGGCTAATCTTCATTGTACTATAACATACTGAATAAATAAACGGCAAAAGTGCAGGTAATTCGTTGACTAGGCTCCTTTTGCTATGCTATTATATTTAAGTGTGTTTTTGCTGGTTATATTATGAATCGCAACAAACCAAACAATGTCTAAAATTATGGAAAGCTGTCATGTCAAGCTTAGGCTTGCCACCCAGGCTGCTTTGTATACTGCCCAAGGAGGTGTCAAACATGTCCCGCAAATGTTTCATTACAGGTAAAAGTCCTTCTTCAGGAAATCACGTGTCCCACGCTAACAATAAAAACAAGCGTACTTGGGGAGTTAACGTTCAAAAGGTTCGCATCCTCGTTGATGGCAAACCAAAACGGGTTTACGTAAGTACTCGTGCGTTGAAATCCGGAAAAGTGGCTCGCGTTTAATTTGTAGCTGCGCATACTTACACTTTCTTATGTGAAAGACAAAAAGCACCTTATCGGTGCTTTTTTTGCATTTCTGGGGGAATGGGGTAAGTATTGTGTTGGCCTAGTTTTTACTAAACGTATTAAGTACGGCTTTCACGAATCCACCCAAAAATCTTGGTAGTTTGATTGTGTAGAACTTCATTCTCTACCCCTCCTTAGAGTTTTCGTCAGAAAACTGACTTCATGAGCATTCGCTTAGAGTTTTCGTGAGATAAACCTCTACCGAGGTCTTACGAAGATGAGCGACCGCGCTTAGAGGAAGGCAGAAAACTGACTCCATGAGCACAGACTTCAAGTTTTCAGAAGAAACTTACGTCGTAAGCATATGCTTTCACAAGTTGCATGACTGCTCCTTAGCATCGTTACAACAGTATATGCCCGGACCGTAAAAAAGTGCCTTCTATTTTTACTTTCTCCCACAATTCGCTCGCTTCCAGAAAACAAAAAAAGCTACAAGAGCGCTTCACTCTTGTAACTATATGTATGCGGCTATGGTGCAGTTATGCCCAGCTGCGTGTAAAGCGCATAAATTAAACTGAAAATAAAATAGAAGAGAACAGAAATAACGATGAACCAAATGCGAAACCCAATTTGCTCAAACCGACGAAAGAATCGCATCCCTACATACAGGGCGCCAAGCGAGAATATATACTTCGAGACATCATGTATATTTGAAAAACACGCCAATAGGATTGCGCAAAGCAAACTATACATCAATAACCAGAGAAATCTCATTGTCCTTCGTTCCCCCTCTACCCGCGAATTCGCCTGATAGCCTCGGCACGATCGGACTGCCCAAACACAGCATTGCCAGCAACCAACACATCGGCTCCAGCTTCCACCACCTGGCGAGCCGTCACCTGGTTAATACCGCCGTCCACTTCAATATGAAGCCCCTTCAATCCCTTAGCATTCGCTTGCTCACGAAGCGTGCGAATTTTGCTCAGCATGCCAGGAATGAAAGCCTGTCCACCGAATCCAGGATTGACCGTCATAATAAGCACAAGATCCAGCTGTTCATCGAGTACATGCTCGATCAGCGAAATCGGGGTTGCAGGATTCAGCACAACCCCCGCTTTAATCCCGCTTTGCTTAATAAGATGAAGTGTCCGATGCAGATGCGTACATGCCTCCACATGGACGGATATCAAATCGGCACCCGCTTTGACAAAATCAGGTATATAGCGATCTGGCTGCTCAATCATCAAATGAACATCAAGCGGCAGCTTGGTCATTGGGCGTATCGCTTCAACTACAAGTGGACCAATTGTGATATTTGGCACGAAATGGCCGTCCATGACATCCACATGGATCCAGTCGGCTCCGCCAAGCTCCGCTTCCTTAATCTCTTCCCCAAGTTTAGCGAAATTGGCTGATAAAATAGAAGGTGCTACGTATACCATCCGTCCTAATACCTCCTCTTCCGATCCTTGATTTCAGTTAAAAACAACAAGTAATGATCAAACCGAGAAGCTGCAATAACTCCCTCGGCTACCGCATCACGAACCTTGCAATCCGGCTCATGCAGGTGCAAACAGCCTCTGAACCTGCAGCCCTCCGCTATCGCGGCAAACTCCTTAAAGCAGCTGCTGAGACCCTCTGCTTCGACTTCCATAAAGTCTAACTGGCTGAATCCCGGCGTATCGGCTACAAGGCCACCATTCGTGAGTGGCAGCAGCTCAACATGACGTGTGGTATGCTTTCCTCTGCCTAATCGCTGAGAAATGGCATTCGTCTCCAGATTAAGACCACTAATCATTGCGTTAAGCAGAGAAGACTTACCCACACCGGATTGTCCAGCAAAAACACTGACGGCTCCGTCCAAATGATGCAGAATCGCTTCCACGCCTTCTTGCAGCTTAGAACTCGTCTTCACTACCGTATAACCGATTCCCTCATAGAGCTTCGTAATCCGCTCCAGCTCGGCAACCGTCATTTCTTTGGGAACGGACGACTCATCATCTTTCGTCAATAAATCACTTTTCGTGAAACATAACAAAACATCAATGCCCGTATTTTCGATATGGACCAGAAATTTATCTAACAACTGCAAATTGAGAACAGGCTCTGTCACCGAAAAAACGAGCACAACCACGTTTACATTGGCGATTGGAGGTCGTATGAGCTCCGAAGTGCGGGGAAGGATTTCAGTAACGGTCCCTTCCCCATTCTCCGTTTCCGCGTACATAACGCGATCTCCTACAAGGGGGGTTATGTTTCTGTTTTTGAAAACGCCTCTTCCGCGGCAAGTAACCGTCTTGGCTTCACGGAGATCGGCCTCCTCAGGCAATACGTAATAATAGCCGCTCAGCGCTTTTACGATATATCCTTGCGGCATTAAGGTGTGCCTCCAGCAGGTGGTTTAGAGACAGTGCCGCCTGTTTGCCCATTTCCAGTGCCGCCAACCGGAATAGCCGGTCCATTGCTTTGCTGTTTAGGCGATGGCGATGGTGACGTGGAAGGACTAGGTGATACTGTCTTTCCATTTTTTTGATCCAAGTAGTCTTGATATGTGCGAGTAATGGAGTTGACCAAGTTATCTCCTTCTTTAATCAAGATGACAGCTTTCTTATCTGGAGAAACAATGACTTTGACATCCATATTCTGAGGCTTCGATACTTTTTCTGTTTTGTATTCAAAGTTCTCATACTGGGCATCACTTACGACAATTTTGAACTCAGAATCTTTGCCTTCCGTCGTCGGCTTAACAGCAATACTTACCGTAAGCTGTCCGGCATCCTCCGGCAATCCGTCGCTAATGATCAAAGAAATCTCAGAGCCAACGGATACATCCTGGTTTTTTTCAAAAGGAAACTGTTTGACAACCTTCCCTTTCGCGACTTTGTAGCTTTTCTCACGGGTAATGCCATTCACAGGGAGCTTAAGATTCAGCTTTGTGAGTTGGGCCTTAGCTTCTGCTTCCGTCATTCCGACGAGATCCGGCATTTTGAACGTTTCCTTGGCTTTGCTTACGGTAAAAGCAATTACCGCTTTGTCAAGCTCAAACTCTTCGCCAGCCAAAGGGGATTGCTTCAAAATCATATCTGGAGCACCATCAGTCGTCTCTTGTGTAATCGTAATCTGATCATCCTTGATGCCGAGGGCTTGCAGCTTCAGCTTAACATCCTTAAATGGTTGCCCTGCATAATTATCCATCTTGATTTTGGGCATACCCTTACTAACATACAGCGTCACTTTGGTGCCCAAATTCATTCTCATCCCCGTAGGATCTTGACGAATGACAATGTCTTTAGCAAGCTTGCTGTCCAAATCATATTCAACCGTGGAGCTGAGTTTAACCGCCGTCAATTCAGCTTGAGCTTGAATCAACGGTTTGCCTGCCACATTGGGAACCTCGACGGTTTCAATGGCAAACATCCCTTTCACGTACCCGACCATATACCACATAGCGCCGAGCACCATTAACAAAACGACAATCCAAATGAGCGGCTTAATCCACCCTTTCCCTTTAGAAGGAGCAGGCTCTTCCCGCCAGGCAGGTTTCTCGGGCTCATCATCATCTTCGAACTGTCCGAGTTGGTCTGCGCGAATCGCAGGCATCACAAGGGTACGCTCTTCGTCCATCCCATCCGCATCCCAGAAAGCTACCTTCGCTTCATTCCGGCGATCCGGATTCAAACAGGTATCGAGATCTGCCATCATTAGCTTCGCAGACTGGTAGCGTTCTTCAGGCTTTTTGCGCATGGCTCTCAAAATAATGTTTTCCACGCTTTGCGGAATGAGAGGGTTCACCTTACGCGGTTCTTCCACATCTTCCTGCAAATGCTTCAAAGCCACTGAAATCGGGCTCTCACCGAGAAAAGGCAGCCGAGCTGTCAGCATTTGATACATCACGATACCTAGGGAATACAAATCGGATTTCTCCCCTGTATTCGTCCCTTTGGCATGTTCCGGTGAGAAATAGTGCACAGAACCGACAACCGATCCGGTTTGCGTTATGGTGGAAGACGTGGCAGCCCGTGCGATACCGAAATCCGTCACTTTGACACGGCCGTTTTTACCGATCAAAATATTGTGAGGTTTGATATCCCGATGAATGATTTCATTGTGGTGGGCGTGATCGAGGGCATCTGCAATTTGACTCGCGTAGTGAACCGCATCTTCGACCTGCAGCGGTGCTCTCTCTTTGATAACATCATTCAAAGTCGTGCCTTCTATGTATTCCATCACAATATAATGCACGTCTTCTTCTTGTCCGACGTCATAAATACTGACGATATTAGGATGAGAAAGTGAAGCGGCTGCTTGAGCTTCTCTACGGAAACGACGAATGAATTCTTCATCGTGCACATACTGCTGGCGCAGTACTTTCACAGCCACTTTACGATTTAATAATAGATCATGCCCTTTGTAGACTAAAGCCATGCCGCCTCCGCCAATGCGATCTAAGATTTCATAGCGGCCTCCAAGCTTTCTACCGATCAATTCCCATCACCCCTTTTTTCGTCCGAATCATGATCGTGCGCAAGTAAAACGACCGTCACATTATCGTCTCCACCTTCATCAAGCGCGCTTTGAATCAACTGTTCCGCTGCATCTTCCATACGTTCATGTGATTTGACAATTCGTAAAATGTCGCCGGAATCCACCAATCCGCTTAAACCATCCGTACAGATCAGAACGATATCACCCGGACGCCACGCGTACTCATAGAGATCCACCTCTACGCCCGGCTCTGTGCCGAGTGCGCGAGTAATCCAGTTACGTCTAGGGTGATGATCGGCTTCTTCGATGGTAATCTGCCCGTTCTTGACAAGCTCATACACCAAAGAATGATCTTCCGTTAGTTGTGTGATCGATTCATCGGTGATCTTGTAAGCGCGACTGTCACCGATATGTCCAATAATAAGAAGCTCTTGCGAAGCAATAATGGCAACAACCGTCGTGCCCATACCATGATAACTTTCTTGCCCTGAGGCGAATTCATAAATTTTCTCATTCGCCTTTTCAATGGCTTCCTTCAGCACTTGCTTACAAGCTTCCACAGACATTCCCCAATGGATCGATTGCAGCTGATCTGCAATCATTTCGATGGCCATTTGGCTGGCGATATCACCAGCTTGATGTCCCCCCATGCCATCAGCCACAATAGCCAAAGATAGGCCATTGAGATCATGATGGATGGCGGCTTGGTCCTCATTCACTAAACGGACTTTGCCAATATCGGTACGGCTTACCATCTTCATCCGGATTTCACCTCATTACTTGTTCTCCATATGCTTCGCGCGCAATTGTCCACAGGCAGCAGCAATGTCACTACCTTGTTCACGACGTATGGTGGCATTAATTTTGCCCTTCTCAAGAATACGCTGGAAGGTGAAAATATCATCCCTAGGCGTACGTTTGAAATCCCGTTCGGCCACGAAATTCACAGGAATCAGATTCACGTGGCTAAGCGGCATATCCTTCAGCACTTGCGCTAGTTCCTCTGCATGTTCAGGCTGGTCATTCACTTCCCCCATAAGGGCATATTCAAACGTAATTCGTCTGCCGGTTTTGGCAATGTAATACTTACAAGCTTCGATTAAGTCAACGAAAGGAAATCTCCGATTGACCGGCATTAGCTTAGAACGAAGCTTATCGTTCGGAGCATGAATCGAAATCGCCAAATTCACTTGTAAATTCTCATCAGCGAACTTATAAATGTTCGGCACAATCCCACTCGTCGATACTGTGATATGACGTTGTCCAATGTTCAGACCTTTCGGGTGAATCATGACACGAAGGAAATTCATTGTCGCTTCATAATTTTCAAAAGGCTCGCCAATACCCATAATGACGATGGAAGAGATTCGCTCCTCTGACTCATCCAGCAATTTCTGGGCTTTAACAACTTGGGCCACAATCTCACCTGGTCTCAAATCCCGCTTCAAACCGCCCAACGTAGATGCACAAAACGTACACCCTACCCGGCATCCTACCTGCGTTGTTACGCAAATACTGTTGCCGTAGTTGTGCTTCATGACAACTGTTTCAATGGCATTCTTGTCTTCCAATTCAAATAAAAACTTGACCGTACCGTCCTGCGACTGATACTTGGCAATCTCTGTCAACGTAACGAACTCAAACTGATCCTTCAGTTTGTCCCGCAGCGTCTTCGGCAAGTTCGACATCTCATCGAAGCTGAATACCCGCTTTATATACAGCCAGTCAAAAATTTGTCCAGCACGAAACGAGGACTCGCCGTTCTCTTTCACCCAGCTCTGCCACTCATCCCAATTTAAATCATACACAAATGGTTTCACATTCTCACTGACTTTACTAGTCACATTTATCACAACCTGTTGTTATTTCGTCTATTTTTTTGCTAATCGTATGTTATTTTATCACAAAGCGAGAACGAACACACGTCCCCGTGGTTAGCAGCTGCGGACGATAGGCATTTGCCTGGCCGAGCAACCGTCAACACCAACCCAGACAACCCGAGCATTACCTGCAAAAAGTGCAGCTAAATCGAATACTTAGCCCTTTTTGAGGCAATTACCTGTAAAAAGTGCAGTTGATTAGATGAAATCAGCTTAATTTCCCGGTTCCCTCGAAATTAACTGTAGTAAATACAGTTAAAGCAAGAAGAACCGTTGCTTAGCCTACGGCTGACAAGCTATACACGTTTGCGCAGCCGTGCGATGAAGAAACCGTCGGAATGAAACTGCTGCGGCAGGATTTGCACCATACCGGCTGCGGCAGCCGCAGGGTCAATCCTTGCGAAAACATCCGCCGGCAGCGGTGCTAGCTCAAACTCGCTATGCTCGGTGAGGAAGCGCTCAACCATGCCCGCGTTCTCTGCATGCTCAATCGTGCACGTGCTGTAGACCAGCACGCCGCCCGGCTTGAGCAGCCTATGCACTTTGCTCAGAATAGCATGCTGCAGTTCGCTAATCGCGTCAATCTCCGCCTCCTGCTTCGCCCACTTAAGGTCAGGCTTGCGGCGAATGACCCCAAGGCCCGAGCAGGGCGCATCGAGCAGGATGCGGTCAAATGACTCCGCCGCAAAATGTTCGTCCAGCTTCGCAGCATCCATCACCAGCGTCTGGATCGACGTCAGTCCCAGACGCTCCGCTTGATCTGCGATCAGCTTCTGCTTGTGCTCATGCAGATCACAAGCCCAGATCTTGCCCACATCGTCCATCATCTCGGCGATATGCGCGGTCTTGCCGCCAGGGGCGGCGCAGCAGTCCAGCACCGTCATGCCTGGACGCGGATCCAGAGCCTCGGCGACGAGCATCGAGCTCTCGTCTTGAATCGAGAAGTCCCCATGCTGGAAGCCGGGGACTAATGCCATGTTCCCGGCCCCCTGCACGAGGATGCCGGCCGGGGCCAGCTCTGACGCTTCCGCGCTGAGGCCGCTGCCTTGGAGCTGCTCCAGCAGCTCCAAGCGACTGCGGCGCCTCGCGTTCGCGCGAATGCTGACGTGCGGCGGCTCATTGTTCGCCGCACAGATCTGTTCCGTCAGCTCGGCACCCAGCTGACGGATCCACCGGCGCACGAGCCATTCCGGATGGGAATGGCTCAGCGCGATGCGCTTCACGTCGCCGAGCGCAGCCGGCAGCGTGAGCTCGGCTTTGCTGCGGATCACCGCGCGGAGCACGCCGTTGACCATGCCCGAGATGCCTTGATGGCCTCGGCGCTTCGCGATATTGACCGCTTCGCTCACGACCGCATGGTCAGGGATGCGGTCCAAATAATGCAGCTGATAGAAGCTCAGCCGCAGCAAGCATCTCACCCAGGGCTCGAGCTTCGCGAGCCCCTTGCTGACGAAACGCTCCAAGAAGAAATCGATCGTATTTTTCCGTCCGATGGTCCCATAAACAAGCTCCGTCGCCAGTCCCGCATCCGCCCGTTCAAGAGCATGCTTTTGCAATACCTGGTTCAGCAGCAAATTGCTGTACGATTGATTTTCTTCAACTCGAATCAACACATCCAGCGCCGCATCACGGGCAGAATGCTTAACAGCGCTGCTCTTCGCAGCGCCTGAGGATGATTTTGGAGCAAAGGGCTTGCCGGCCCCCTGCGATTTCATAAGTCCGTTTTGCGGACGATTTGGTTTTTGCGTTGACAAATCGAATACCTCATTTTTTAGTTGCTTTAGTTACTGTGTCCGAATACCGTACCAGCTGGGATTTGCACACCTCGTACGAACTCTGACACGGGCATCGCCTTTTTGCCTGAAGGTTGGATCTCAGTCAGCCACAGCGTACCTTCACCCGTCATCACTTCAATGCCCTGCTCACTACTGCCAAGTACAGTTCCAGGAACAGGTGCATCTCCGCTGATTCCAGAGAAGCTTCGGCTTCTTGGCTCCGAAGAACTTTTCGGATTCGCGCTCGCCCACACTTTCATAACTTCCCCGTTCCAGAGCGTGTAAGCGCCGGGGAAAGGGTTTAAGCCGCGTACTTGATTCCAAAGCTGGGCGGCAGAACGCGACCAATCGATCAATTCGTCCTCCCTGCGGATATTCGGAGAATAAATGGCATCTGCCTCATTTTGAGCGACAGCCTGGATACGTCCTGCCAGTAAATCAGGCAGTGTACGCTTAAGCAGATCAGCACCGGCTATGCTTAGCTTTTCAAATAATGAGCCCGTCGTATCCGTATCTTCAATCGGAAGCTCCACCTTTGAAATCATATCGCCGGTATCAAGACCTACGGCCATGTACATAATCGTAACGCCAGTTACGGCTTCCCCCCGAAGCACAGCGTGATGAATCGGCGCTCCGCCTCGATATTTGGGCAGCAGCGAAGCATGGATGTTAATACACCCGTACTGCGGCAGGTCCAAAACCGCTTTGGGCAAGATCTGTCCGTAAGCGGCTGTCACAATCAAATCCGGTTTTAATTGTCTCAAAAGCTCAACCGAATCCGCTTGACGCAATTTCTCCGGCTGAAGGACCGGAATCCCATGCTTTTCTGCTACCACCTTAACCGGTGGCGGCGTCAGGACGCGCTTGCGTCCTTTCGGCCGATCCGGCTGTGTGACAACCGTCGTCACGTTATAGCCTTCCTCCAAGAGAAGACGCAAAGAGGGTACTGCGAAATCAGGCGTGCCCATGAAAATAATGTTCACTCGGAATCTTCCTCTTCTTCAGCCGTATACGTTTTGGTTGCAAGATCCGTAAACAGAACACCGTTCAAGTGATCAATTTCATGGAAAATGCAGCGAGCCAGCAAATCCGTACCCGTCACTTCAATCGGATTCCCATGACGATCTTGGCCTTTGGCCGTAACATGGAGCGGCCGAAGTACATCGCCGCGAAGTCCGGGAATACTTAAGCAGCCTTCCGGCCCCATTTGTTCACCACTTGAAGTGACAACCTCAGGATTGACCATTTCAATCAATCCACCGTGTTCTTCTCCGCAATCCATGACGATAACGCGTTTAAGAATACCGATTTGCGGGGCAGCAAGGCCTACGCCCTCAGCTTCATACATCGTGTCTGCCATATCATTAAGAAGTTTATGCAGATTGGAATTAAATTTCGTAACCGTGATGGCTTTCTCACGCAGCACTGGATCTGGATCTTTAACAATAATACGAATAGCCATAATGTGCACCTACCTTTGAAGTCTTCTCTATTTGGGGTTCATTACATCAAATATTGCGGGTCAACATCCACGCTAATCAGCAGCTTTTCTTTCGCTGAGCGCTCTTCAAACCAAGCTACTGCTTTAGCAACGATCTCTGCAGCCTGATCTTCCCCCCGATATTTTACCACGCATTGGAATCGATATCTATCTTTGATTCGCGAAATCGGCGATGCAACAGGTCCTAACACATCCATTTGAAAAGATTGATCCGTGGACAACGTGTTCGTAAACAAATCAACCTGTTGGGCTCGATACGGAAGAGCAATCTCTTTCAGTCTCGTTACAAAAGCCTCCGCAGAACGTACCAAGAGCGGGACTTGCTCATGCGAAAAAGTGACCAGAATCAAACGTTGATAAGGCGGATAGCCTAAATTTGCACGTATATCAAGCTCATGGTTCGCAAAAGCGATATAATCGTGCCTGCTTGCATATTGCACACTGTAATGTTCAGGTGTGTATGTCTGGACGAACACTTCCCCTTGCTTTTCATGACGACCCGCCCGGCCTGCAACCTGTGTTAATAACTGAAAAGTCCGCTCCGCTGAACGGAAATCCGGCAGATTAAGTACCGTATCCGCTGCAATAACCCCCACTAAGGTCACGTCAGGAAAATCCAGCCCTTTGGCTACCATCTGCGTGCCAAGCAGCACATCCGCCTGCTTCTCGCGAAACATCGTCAGCCATTTTTCATGTGAACCTTTCTCCGTCGTGGTATCTACATCCATGCGGATGACCCGAATCCCGGGGAAAATCTTACTAAGCTCCTCTTCAACACGCTGTGTTCCTGTTCCAAAATGACGAATATGCTCCGACTGACAGCTAGGACACTGCGTAACCTCACGCTCCGCATAGCCGCAATAATGACAACGCAGCATGCGCGAGCTTTGATGATAGGTTAGTGAAATATCACAATGCGGACATTGCGAGACGAAACCGCATGTACGGCACATAACGAACGTCGCATACCCACGCCGATTCAGCAGTAAAACAATCTGTTCTTTCTTTTGTAACCGATCTTCGATCGCTTTATACAAGGAACGGCTGAACATAGAACGATTTCCGTTTTTCAGCTCCTCACGCATATCAACAATAGCTACTGGGGGCATCGGTCGGCTGGCCACGCGTTCCCGCATCGTCAACAACCGAAAGGGAGGTTTATCCCTGTCGCGGCGTCGCCTTGTTTTCTCGATACTTTCAAGAGAAGGAGTTGCGGAACCGAGTACAACGACGGCGTTTTGCTGCTTCGCTCTTTGAACCGCCACATCACGGGTGTGATATTTGGGGCTCTCCTCTTGCTTATAGGAAGATTCGTGCTCTTCATCAATGATAATAAGGCCAATTCTCGTAAAAGGAGCAAAAATCGCCGAACGAGCGCCGATTACAACCTTCACTTGCTTACGCATAATTTTGCGCCATTCGTCGTACCGTTCACCATTCGATAACCGGCTGTGTAGGACGGCGACCAAATCGCCAAACCGCCCTTTAAATCTTTCTACCATCTGCGGCGTCAGTGAAATTTCAGGAACGAGCACAATCGCTTCTTTATCCATATCCAAGCACTGCTGAATGGATTGTAAATAGACTTCGGTTTTACCGCTGCCCGTAACCCCATGCAGCAGAAATACCTCATTCCGTTCCTCCGCTACAGCATCCCTAATTTCCGCAAAGACACTGCTCTGTTCTTCCGTTAAAGGAAGCGGCTTCGTCCGCGTGAAAGCACGACCCGCATAGGGGTCGCGCATCACTTCGACCTCACGCAGCTCAATCCACCCGCGATCCGCCAAGCTTTTGACCGTGCTTGCGCCGACCTCCACCGTTTCCATCAGCTCCGTAAGCCGAATCGCGTGTGGATGCTCCATCAAATATCGCAGCACATCCTGCTGTTTGTTAGCTCTGGCAGGAAGCTCGGCCAAAGCCTCTTCCAATCCACTGCCTCCAACTGGAGGGAAAACGGTCAATGCCTTCTTGGTGTTCATTCGGTCTTTGACCACTTGTACTTCCGTTAGGATACCTGCGCTCAGCAGTTGTTTAATGAGGGCGCCGTCAGTTGCAAAACGCTCCATCAAAGCATCCATCGAGACTGAACCTTTGGACTTAACGAAACTAACAATCTCTTGGAGATCCGACATGTCCAGCAGCGATTGCTCGCCAGACTCCTCCCCGACCCCGATCGCACGTTCATATTTCGCTTTAAGCGCAGCGGGCAGCATCGCCTGAAGTGCCGTAACTTCATGGCACAAGTACATGCGGCTGACCCACCTCCCCAGACTCACAAGTTCCTCCGTGAGCGGAGGAACCAAGTCCAGGACGTTCTGAATCGGCTTAATGCGAGTCACATCCACCTGCGTTTCCTCAAGCAGTTCGACGACAAAGCCTTGCAGCACCCGAGGGCCGAAAGGTACGCCAACGCGACTGCCCACTTCAACCCATTTGCTCAGTGATGCGGGTACTTCATAGTCGAATGCCCGGTTCGTTTGTTTCGCTGGGACATCGACAATGACTTTGGCGTACATCAGGATTCCCCCGCTGCGGTATGCATACGATCCGCCGCAAGCTCGAGCAGTCTACGTGCCACATCTTTCTTACTTTGTATAGGAAGGGCCTCTACAAGCCCATTACGATCATAGAACCGGACCACGTTCGTATCTCCGCTAAAGCCCGCACCCTCCTGTGATACATCATTACCAACGATGAGATCACAGTTTTTACGGTTCAGCTTGTCCATCGCATGCTCGTCTAAACGTTCCGTCTCCGCAGCAAACCCGATGATGAACTGATGCTTTTTGAGCATACCGATTTCCTGTAAAATATCCGGATTTTTAACCAGCTCTAGCGTTAGCGATTCCGACTTCTTTTTGATCTTTTGCTCTGAAATAACCGTTGGGCGGTAATCGGCAACCGCAGCGGCCTTAACAATGAGGTTACTCTCAACCAAATGAGCTAGCACGGCCTCTCTCATATCCAAAGCAGACTGAACATTGATAAGCTGAACGCCATCAGGCGCGGATAAAGCGGATGGTCCTGATATCAACGTCACCTTGGCTCCCATACGCACCGCTTCTTCAGCGATAGCGTAGCCCATTTTGCCGGAGGAGTCATTCGTAATGTACCGTACCGGATCAATACGTTCAACGGTGCCACCGGCAGTCACAAGGACACGTTGTCCTTCTAAGCGCCTTGGCTCCCCCTTAAAATACTGCTCAACCGCAGCAAGAATCTCCTCAGGTTCAGCAAGCCGTCCTTTTCCAACGTAACCGCAAGCTAATTGCCCTTCTCCCGGTTCAATAAACCGCACTCCACGGCTTAGCAAGGTCTGCATATTATGCTGTACAGCTGGATTCGCATACATATGCACGTTCATTGCAGGCGCTACCCATATCGGTGCCATGGTTGCAAGCAGCGTCGTACTGAGCATATCATCGCCAAGACCAAGCGCTAGCTTGCCAATCATATTCGCCGTTGCAGGCGCAACAAGCACGAGGTCAGCACTATCCGCCAAGTTGATATGCGATACAACCGAAGGGTCTTTCTCATCAAAGGTATCCACAAAAACATGATGACGTGACAGCGTTTGAAACGTTAACGGCGCTACGAATTCAACAGCTGATTTGGTCATAATAACACGCACAATTGCACCAGCTTGTGTCAATTTACTCGTTAAAGCAGCAGCCTTATAAGCGGCAATGCCTCCGCATACGCCGAGCACAATCGTTTTACCATGCAGTACACTCATAGGTATCCCCTTTCTACGCACAATTTGAGAAAAAAATAACAACCACTAGGGTTGTTGGGTAAACCAATTTATTTCTTCTGATATTTCTCAGTCTCTGTCGTCTCAATTTTTTCATAACCGATGTAGTTACCATATAGCTCTTCTAACGCAACACCAACATGTTTGTGGGCCTTTTGGCCTTTCAAATTTGATTTAGCGCCATCACGCAAGGATCTTGCTCTTTTGGAAGCAGCTACAACCAGTGAATACTTGCTATCCACGATATCAAGCAGTTTATCAATTGAAGGGTATAGCATTCAATTCACCTCATCCATCCATTGTACGATTTTTGGATACATCCGATCTTTTTTGCAATGTTCTGCTAAGAGAATCGCTTGTATTTTGGAACAAGCCGTTTCTACATGGTCATTCACAATCGCATAGTCATAGTGCTCCATCAAGCGAATTTCGTCTATAGCCACCGACATGCGGCTGCGAATGACTTCATCCGTCTCCGTACCACGCGTTACAATGCGATTCTCAAGCTCATCTAGAGAAGGCGGCAGCAAGAAAATGAAAACACCTTCGGAAAACTTTTGTTTAACTTGCAGAGCACCCTGCACTTCGATTTCCAAGATGACATCTTGACCGGAGCGCAGCGTTTCCTCAACAAAACGTCTCGGAGTGCCGTAGAAGTTACCTACATATTCAGCCCATTCCAACACTTCATCCGTTTCGATCATCTGTTGAAATTGCTCCCGCGTTTTGAAGAAATAGTTCACACCATCCACTTCCCCTTGTCTAGGAGAACGGGTTGTGGCCGATACCGAGTAGACGATATCCGGTGAGCACTTGCGCAGCGCGGCGCAAACGGTTCCCTTGCCGACACCGGAAGGACCGGATAGAACAATCAGAATGCCTCTCTCACGCTCAAGGGTATTCGTATTACTCGTCATGATCATCGTCCTTGTTGGAAAGTCTATGCGCTACCGTCTCTGGTTGTACTGCCGACAAAATCACATGGTCGCTGTCAGTGATAATAACGGCACGGGTTCTTCTACCATATGTAGCGTCAATCAGCATGTGACGATCACGCGCTTCTTGAATGATCCTCTTGATCGGAGCCGATTCCGGACTTACGATCGAGATAATGCGGTTCGCCGATACGATGTTGCCGAACCCGATATTAATTAATTTGATAGCCATTACGACTTCCTCCTCGCGAAGCTCCATGCCGCTTCACTCGATATTCTGTATTTGTTCGCGCATCTTCTCAAGCTCTGCTTTCATCGTAATCACTCTAGCCGTAGGCTCCGAGTGATTGGACTTGGATCCGATCGTGTTCACTTCTCGATTCATTTCTTGGATCAAGAAATCCAACTTTCGACCAACAGGCTCTTTCTCTGTAAGCAATTGATCACATTGCTCAAAATGACTTTTCAGTCGAGTTAATTCCTCATCCACATTCGAACGATCTGCGAATATCGCAATTTCTGTCGCTAAGCGCTGCTCATCCACAGGCGTCTGATCCTGTAGAAGAGACTGAATTCTGTTCGTCATCTTAGCCGCATAGTCTTGAACCACCTGAGGTGCCAAAGCTTCCAATTCCACATGGATTCGCTTCAGTTCCGCCAAGCGCTCACGAATATCTTGCTCCAGAAACGCTCCTTCCCGCAGCCGCATGTCGGATAATCTGGCAACGGCCTCCTGCAAGCAGGCGCATAATTCCTGTTCAATCTCTTCATCAGGTTCCTTACGCGACTCCTTCATCTGAATGAGATCCGGAAGTTTCAATAAATCATTGAGCTCGACCTGCTCGGCATACCCATAACGCTCCTTCAACTGCTCCGCAGCCTGTAAATAGGCATCTGCCAAAGCAAAGTTAACCGTTACGCTCTTCGGGGAAGCCGTTTCACGTTCCGCCGTGACGAAGACGTCTACCCGTCCTCTCTTCACCGCTTGCAGCACCGTTTTCTTCAAAGCGTCTTCAAAAGCCGTCCATTCCTTCGGCAGTCGAATCGACACTTCACTATACCTATGATTGACCGATTTCACATCGATAAACACGTTGTATCCCGCAAAAGAACGATTCGCTTGTCCGAATCCGGTCATACTGCAAATCATCCTTATCACATCCATTAACCTATTTTAATTCATTTTGAAAGTGGGTACAAGTGGAAATCATGCCGATTCGACTTTTCCCATACATACTTGGTCAGGTCTACGCACATCTCATAGGCCAGAAAAGGGGTCATCAGATAGATGCCATTAAAGAAAGGCATTGCTGCATCCAGCAGCTCTTTGGCAATCTCAACGCCCATTGCCCGCCCTTCTGGACCCTTGAGTCCATTCATGCGTTCTCTCACTTCATCGGACAACCGAATACCTGGAACTTCATTGTGCAGATATTCAGCGTTCCCTCCGCTAGCCAGCGGAGCAATACCTATGAAAATCGGTATATTTAAATGCTTCGTCGCTTCATAAATTTGTTCAATCAGCTTGGCGTCGTAAACGGGCTGCGTCATGATGTAATCGGCGCCTGCCTCAATTTTGCGTTCCAAGCGCTGAACCGCTTTGTCCAGATGCTTCACATTCGGATTAAAAGCAGCCCCTACAACGAAGTTGGCCTTCTGCTTTAGCGGCTTACCCGAGAAGGCAATGCCTTCATTAAGCTGCTTAATCATCCGAATAATCTCGAATGAGGTCAGATCGTAAACGGAGCTAGACCCAGGGAGATCGCCGAATTTGGCGGGATCGCCGGTCACGGCCAGCACGTGGTCTATGCCCAGCGCGTGAAGACCCATCAGATGGGACTGTGTCCCAATCATGTTGCGGTCACGGCACGCGATGTGGATCAGCGGACGCGCGCTTAAGCGTTCCTGCACGAGGTAACCGAGGGCCAGATTGCTCATGCGCGTCACGGCCAGTGAATTGTCGGCCATCGTAATGGCGTCGACATGCGCATCCTGCAGGGCCTTCGACCCCTGCATAAATTTCTCGATGTCGAGATCCCGAGGGGGATCCAGCTCGACAATGACGGTTTTGCGCTGCTTCACGATTTCGAGCAGCGAAGGTTTGCCTGCCGGCGGCGCAGGCTTCGCCGGAGCGGGCTCGCTCACGCGCACAGGTCGCGCCGAGGCCATCGTACCAGGCGCTGCCGGGACGTAGCCTTGCAGCGCATTGGCGACGGCGGCGATATGCTCCGGCGTGGTGCCGCAGCAGCCGCCGATGATGCGCGCGCCGAGGTCGGCGAAGCGCAGCGCGCTCTCAGCGAAGTACTGAGGCGTCGCCGCATAGGTGTAGTGCCCGTCGACGTAGTCAGGCAGCCCCGCGTTCGGGAACGCGGAGAACGGGATGCCAGCGATCGGAGTTAACTTCTCCATCGAACGGAGAATCCCGTTCGGGCCGACGCGGCAGTTGAAGCCGATGACGTCAGCCCCGTCGTTGCGTAACCGTTGGAACGCTTCTTGCAGCGGAACGCCGTCCTGTGTGCTGCCGGTGCCTTCGTTAGCGAACTGACAAATGACAGGCAGCTCACTCATGCTGCGAATGATGCGCAGCGCAAGCTGCAGCTCTTCCAAGTCGTAGAAAGTCTCAAGCAAAAGCCCGTCCACAGGCGAATCCAGTAAGATGCCAATCTGCTCGCGGAGTGATTCCTCAACATCCGTCGTACGAACGTTTTTGCGCTTGCCCGCACGAATAGATCCAATAGCCCCAACGACATATGCTTCGTCGCCAACCGCTTTTCTGGCTAGCTCAACACCTGCGCGGTTAATGGCTTCAACATCGCCTTCTAGTCCGTACTTGGATAATTTTTCGCGATTAGCCGAGAATGTATTCGTTTCAATAAGACGCGCACCTGCCTCAAAATAACGGCGGTGCACGTCAGCAACCGTTTCCGGTCTAAGCAAATTCAATTCTTCATAAGAAATGCCGACAGGAAATCCCATCTGATATAAATAAGTCCCCATAGCGCCGTCACCGACCAAAATGTCCCGCTGCAGCGCCGTACGAAGATCCAATTTCATGATAAATTCCCCACCTACTAAAAAATGTAATTAACTTAAACCGTGCCCGTAAACACTTCTTCCGCAGGTCCAGTCATATAAACATGGTTATCCGCTTCATTCCATTCGATAAACAACTCTCCGCCTTTGAGCGAAACCATCGCTTCGCGATCCGTTAAACCGTTTAACACAGAGGATACAAGCGTTGCACAAGCGCCAGTTCCGCAAGCAAGTGTAGGACCTGCTCCCCGTTCCCAAACGCGCATATCCGTGTAAGCACGATTTTTCACCGTTACGAATTCGACATTGATTTTACGCGGGAACATCGGATGAACTTCAAGCTTCGGCCCCCATGTGGCAAGATCGAAATTCACAGCATCCTCCACATAAATGACACAGTGCGGATTCCCCATCGAAACAGCTGTAAAACGAAATTCTTTCCCGTCAACTTCAATCGGGTAATTGATAACTTTAGCTTCATCGACCGTAGTTGGGACTTGAAGGCCTTTCAGGATCGGTTGACCCATATCTACGCGAACAGTCCGAACTTTGCCATCTTGTACATTTAATTGGACCTTTTGTACGCCTGCGCCAAGTGTTTCAACGGTAATCTCCGTTTTATCAATTAGCTTATGATCGTATACATATTTAGAAACGCAGCGGATGGCATTGCCGCATTGCTCGGCTTCAGATCCGTCGGAGTTTATAATGCGCATTTTGAAATCAGCATTGTCAGAAGGAAGAATATAGACAATACCGTCGGCTCCAATACTAAAAAAACGATTGCACAGCTGGATCGCACGCTGATCTGCATCAGCAGGAAGTTCATTCTCACCAGCTACTACGATAAAATCGTTGCCTAGACCATGCATTTTTGTGAAATTCATTGTTAATAGCACTCCCAGTATGCGGTTTAGCCATTATCATAGCGTAAAAGCTTCAAGATGCATAGTCTTTTTGACACAAAAGGTCAATAGAATGGGGTTTAAAGCACTTATTAGGAATATCTTTTCCTCTTGATTAAAGCAATCCCTAGAAGCAATAAGGGGAAGAAAAGTCCAAAAGTTAGGGCAAACAACGGCCAAATCTTGATGTCAAATGATATTAGATAGCTTATATTGGGTGAAATGATGATGGAAGCAGAATAGAGGATCATTCCCATAGGTAGTGCCATTGATCGATAATCGGAAAGTTTCAAAGTCTGTGAAAGACTAGAGATTAATATATAAAAACAAAGAATCAACTTTAGAAAAATGCTTATAAACCAAATAGCGGCTATGATAACCTCAACTCTCTGAATGATTTCGGTTATTTTAATTTTTTTGGCCAATTCAAAGCTTGAATACAAATTGCTGGCCGTGTTCTCCGCTCCCAAAACTAAAAGGCAGAGAAATGTAATGACGAACAAAATGAGTCCTCCATTGAACGTTCCCTTCAAAAATGCTCTTCCTGCTGCCTTTGGCTCCTTCACAAGCGGAAAGATCATCAAAAATAGAATAAGTTCCATGAAGGGGAAAGCAATATAGGGGTAAGAGGCGTTTAGAACGGGCTTTATTCCTTTTGCCAAAATCGGTTGCAGATGTTTGAATTCAAAATTGGGGACGAGCAAAATGACGAACAGAACAAAAAGAATAAGAATCCATGGATAAAAAAGGTCCACGGTACGGGCTATGTTGGAAGGGCCATAACGCACACCTATAACTACAATGCATAGATATACGATATGTATCGCTTGAATCGGAGTTTCCGGTAATAAGGCAGAGGTTAGAAAATCACCGAGATTTCGCAAGACGAGAGTAGTTAAAATGAAACAGTAAAAAACCATCAACAAAGACACGCATGAACCAAGCCAAGAACCTAAAATGTCTCGACTTAATTCCACCAAGCTCCTGCCGGGATACAGATGGCCAAGCGCATTGTATATCCATACAAGTAAAAGACCAGCTATAATGCCGACAATAGCGGAAATCCAACCATCTTGTTTAGCTTCAGAAGCAAGTATCGTCGGAATCAATATGATGGAGGTACCAATAATAAAGATGGACACCATTTTTTTAAATTGATTGGCTTGAATCATCTCGTTTTCCAACATTGGGTTCACAGTCTCGCTTTCATATTAGCCTATCCGCCTTTGCTGATGGGTCCATAAATTTTCTTAATCCATTCTAAAGGTGTTTGGACTTCTACTCCCAAACTCACTGTTATACCTAATGTAAGCCCGGCAAAAAGCAAGATAAAAAATGTCCATAGCTCCCTGCGCTTTTTACTTTTCATAAGTGATGGCACTTCGATAACTATCATCATGATACTAATCGCCAAAAACGCAGCTACACGCCACAATGGATGCTACTCCCCCATTCTTTCGTAAAAAGATTTTGATGTTTTAAACATTTGCTTGATTTTCACTTCGATTTGAACATCTACTTGCAACGAGGACATCCTTTCATCCCAATTATCTTTTGCCTTCTCCCAATATTCAGGGAAATTACGTTCGACTTCTTCGCCAAATCCGAAAATATCAGACTTATACTGGGTTTGTACCGTTTTTATCGCAGCTAGAATGGAAGCCTTTATTTTGTTTTGCGTTAATTGTTCCATTTGTAAGATGGAAGACGGCTTCGTTAAGTCCATGGGACATTGAGCGTCGGTCACTGCACCTTCCGCTTTTATTTTCAGGCTAATAATAGGCTTCCCATTTTTCATGACAACCTGCGTTTTGTTCTTGGTACGCATTAACTCCACCGTCATGTGGTTCTCTTCATTAGGACAAGTCAGCAGAACTGCAGTGCTTTTCACCTCCCCTTGGGTATAATTAAATCCCATGCTTTCCTCCTCGTTTAACCAACCCAAAAGCTTATCTTTTTTGAAAACAGCGATCCCGAAGTATTTGATTCGGGCAGGCGAGAAAATTTTTTCTACATTCCCTTTATCATTGCCGACCTGGGGGTCACCATTTAGCGTAATTCCTGTCAACACGGCTTCCTTTCCTTTACTGATGATATTAGAAGTAAAATCGTCAATTTTAACCGCTGCAGTCGCCCCCCATGCTTTCGATGAGACTTCTAGGGAAGCATTCATTTTCGTGGCCGGCGTTTTTTCCAAAGGGGTGAACACTTTAAGAATGTCTTGCGCCTCAGCTCCCCGAGCAATGATGACATAAAAGTCTTTGCGATATTCATGATCTCTTGAGATGTGATCCAGTACCCGACCCACGCCCTCCCTTGCGAATTTTTCTCCGAAAATAAGGATCTGCATTTGTCCTACATAGATTTTTCTTGTGCTTCTCGTCGTCATTCTTCTTGCCACCTCCTGAAATCCGTCTCCCTTTTCTTGAAACAAAGTGACCGGAGCAACGGAAGAAGAACCTCCCTCTTTACCCGAAATGGCTCCCGCGTTCAGAATCTGATTGGAAATCATAATTTGCTTGCCATTCTTATCCACACCAATAGCAACGGTAACTGCGAGATCATTCAACTCGCGACGATTCCAACACCCGGTTATAAGCACCATGCAAACGAGAGTAACAAACGTTACATAAAGACTTCTTTTCGTATTAAACTCTCCCTTCAGGGTCTGGGTCCGTTGTAGACGAATGACTCTGACGAATCTGGTTTTGCTTACTCGCAGTCACAGGACGTGCATTCATTTTCCACCAAGGAACACGTATCCCCCCATCTTTTAAATCATCTGTTAAAACAGGAGCGTATGGAGACATGTAGGGAACTCCAAAAGAATTTAATTGACAGAGATGTTGGGCGATCGCGATGATCCCTGCAATGATACCAAACAAACCGAAGGAAGCCGCTAGGATCATAATCCCAAATCGTAAAATTCGAATGGGAATAGCCATGTTGTAGGCCGGAATTGTAAAACTGGCAATCGCGGTGATGGAGACAACGATCACCATGGCGGCCGATACGATTCCGGCTTGTACGGCTGCTTGACCAATGACCAGCGCTCCAACAATGGAGATCGACTGTCCAACTGCTCTAGGTAACCGGACTCCTGCCTCGCGCAAAAGTTCGAAGGTTAATTCCATCATTAAAGCTTCAACAAATGCGGGGAATGGTATTCCTTCCCGCTGAGCCGAAAGACTAATCAATAATCGCGGAGGCAGCATGTCATGATGAAACGTTGTAATCGCAATGTACAAGGGGGGTCCCAGCAGGGCAATCAGCAAAGCTGAATACCGCAGAAGACGCAATAGGGTAGAAATATCGGAACGCTGATAATAGTCTTCCGCAGACTGAAAAAATTGCGGAAATATAGCTGGAACCAAGAGAACAAACGGCGTCCCGTCCACAAGAATCGCAACACGCCCCTCCAAAAGTCCAGCCGCAATCACATCAGGTCTTTCAGTGTTATAGATCGTGGGAAAAAGTGTAAATGTCTTATCCTGAATCAATTCCTCGATATAGCCGCTTTCCAAGATGCCATCTATTTGAATACGTCCAATTCTGTCACGAACCTCTTTCACCACGTGGTCTTTTACTATGCCATTGATGTATACAATAGAAACGCTGGTTTTCGTGATTCGACCGACAATAAATCCCTCTATCCAGAGGTTAGGATTTTTAATCTTTCGCCGAATTAATGCAATATTTGTTGTTATATTTTCAGTGAATCCATCCTTGGGACCTCGTATCACCGTTTGGGAGCTCGGCTCCTGAATGGGGCGATCTTCCCAGCCTTTTGAAGTAATGATTAAACCCTGATCATAGCCTTGGCATAAGAGAACGGTGTCTCCACACAAAATACCTGACAGCAGCATATCTAGGTTTAATCCATCATGAATTCCGCCAACGGGCAGCAGCAGCTGTTTAAATTCATCTAAATGATTTCCTTCTGGCGATTGTAGACCCGAGAAATGCTGGTTCTGATCTAATGCCATCAGGGGTTCTATTATAAATTGATTAATTAATTTGACATCGGCTAGTCCACTAGCATAGATAATGGCCACTTCGACAGCGTTGGAACCCTCGGAACGCCATTCTCTAACCACGATATCCGCGCTGTTTCCAAAAGTCTGTTTGATCCTTTGAATGTTTTCCTTAAGATCCTTTTTTAAACTCAGTGAATCATCGTCGCCTGGTTTTTGCTTATGATGGGTTAGCACACTTAATTTGAACTTATTGGATAAAAATTTAATAATTCCCATGATGTGGTACGCTCCTTCCATGCTTGTACATAATTTCACCAATAGGTTATTATTTCATACACTTACATTGCCCCGTCTCATCCCCACCCAGCAAACTTGCTACTTTGCCTTATTAACGAAAAAAACCGCCCAAAGGCGGCTTTTAATGTATACATCTATTCATCTAAAACTTGGCTTGGAAGAATTATACGAAACAGAACGTGAATTCTTGTTGCGTTTTGGCGACAGCACACTGCCCAGCCCCATTAAGAAGGTCGGAATGCCAGCGGCGATCAGAACCAGAATCCAATCCTTCCAACCAAGTGGAACCGTTTTGAAGATAGGTTGAAGAGCTTCCACATACATAACGGCCAGCATCAATATAAGCGAGGAAAGCACAGCGAGAACAAGGTAACGATTTTGAAAAGGATTACGGTGGAAAATAGAGCGTGAACTGCGGCAATCAAATACGTGAATGAGTTGAGCCATTACCAAAGTGGCAAATGCGATGCTTTGCGCTTTCAGCAGGGTCTCGGCATCAGTTGGGTTGACTCGTAATACGAGCCAGAAAGCACCCAAGGTGCAAACGCCGATAAGAATACCTCTGGAAATAATTTTCCAACCTAATCGTCTTGCGAAAATATTTTCTTTCGCCGAGCGCGGCTTGTGCTGCATCAAATCCTTTTCCGCTTGATCAACACCTAGCGCCATAGCAGGAAGGCCGTCGGTGACAAGATTCACCCATAGAATTTGAATAGGTACAAGCGGCAAAGGCAGACCGGCCATCATCGCAATGAACATCGTCATAATTTCGCCCACATTAGAGGCAAGCAGATACCGAATGAATTTACGAATATTTTCATAAATACCGCGTCCTTCTTCAATCGCTGCAACGATCGTGGAGAAGTTATCATCACTGAGAATTAAAGACGAAGCTTCCTTGGATACATCCGTCCCTGTAATCCCCATCGCAATGCCGATATCCGCAGCTTTGATCGCTGGCGCATCGTTCACGCCATCCCCTGTCATGGCCACTACATGCCCTTTGCGCTGCAAAGCTTTGACGATACGCAGTTTATGCTCAGGGGATACCCTCGCATACACATAGGTATCATTCACTTTAGCATCCAGTTCATCGTCAGAGAGACCCGCAATCTGCTGACCACTCATACTGACTCCATTCGCAGGAAGCATGCCAAGCTGCTTAGCTATCGCCTCAGCTGTTGTCTGATGGTCCCCTGTAATCATGACCGTTTTGATGCCTGCTTTACGGCACTTCGAGATCGACTCACGAACTTCTTTACGCGGCGGATCAATCATGCCGGTTAATCCGACAAAGATCAGACTGTTTTCCACATCATCGTATTCCTCGTATCGGTCACTGCTCTTAAGTTCTTTGTACGCAATCCCCAACACCCGCAGAGCGGATTTGGCCATTCCTTCATTTGCAGATATCACTTTCTGTTTAAGTGTAGATGTGAACGGAATTACCTTTCCATCCCAAAGAATGTAGCTGCAGTGTTGAATTAGAACATCAGGAGCTCCCTTCGTGCAAGCCATGCGACCATGCTCTGAAGTCACAAGTACAGACATTCTTTTGCGATCAGAGTCAAAAGGAAATTCGGCGATACGCTTATACTTCTCGCTTAGCGATTCCTGGGTAATGCCACTTTTCGCACTCAGGACAACTAATGCGCCCTCAGTTGGATCCCCTTTGATGTTCCAAACAGAGACGACGCCGTCTTTGCCATCCTTGCCCTTCTTCCGTTTCAACTCCTGCTTTTCCTCATACAAAGTTGCATTATTACAAAGCACGGACACGTGAAGCAGTTTACTGAGTGATGGATTCTTAAGCGCATCGGTGTTTTGTCCACTTAATTGGATATCCCCAACCGGCGTATAACCGTCACCCGTCACTTCCAACACGTCGCCGCCCACCCATAAATGGGTAACCGTCATTTTATTCTGAGTCAGCGTTCCTGTTTTATCAGAGCAGATGACCGAGGCACAACCTAAAGTCTCTACAGAAGGCAATTTCCTTACAATGGCTTTACGCTTAATCATTCGCTGTACGCCGAGTGCAAGCGCAATGGTTACTATAGCCGGAAGTCCTTCAGGAATAGCGGCGACGGCTAAGCTGACACCGGCCAGGAACATCGCATAAGGTGGTTGTCCATGCATAATACCTGCGATAACAACAAGGACTGTCAAAGCAATCGCGACAATGATCAGAATCTTCCCAAGCTGTTCCAAGCGATGCTGAAGCGGCGTTTCCATTGATTCTGTATTTTGAATCAGATCAGCGATTTTTCCCATCTCCGTGCTCATCCCGACACGAACAACAATGGCTTTGGCTGTTCCACGCGCGACCATCGTACCCATGAAACCCAGATTACGCTGATCCCCAAGAGGTACTTCATCGTTAGATATAGCCGATGTTATTTTACCGACGGCTACCGACTCCCCTGTTAAGGCTGACTCCTCGATATATAAGCCATTTGTTTCCAGAAACCGCACATCTGCCGGCACCCGGTCGCCACTTTCGAGCAAAATAATATCGCCTGGAACCAAATCGCGAGCCGGTATTTGATGAATAGCCCCTTCTCTCCAAACGTTTGCGTTAGGGGCTGACAGTTCTTTAAGTGCACGTAATGAACGTTCCGCCCGAAATTCCTGTGTAAAGCCAAGAATGCCATTCATCACAATAATGACGATAATGGTAATGGCATCTAAATATTCACCCAACAAGCCGGAAATCAAGGTCGCCCCCAATAAGACCAGCACCATGAAATCTTTGAATTGATTCAAAAGCAGTGTAATCGGAGAAACACGCTTCCCTTCGGAAAGCTCGTTTCGACCAACTTCTGCCTGTCGCTTCCAAGCTTCCTCCCAGGGCAATCCTTGCTGCATGTTCACCTGCTGTGACTGCAGGACTTCCTCCGACGTCAACTGGTACCAATTATTCTGACTCATCCGCCTTTCTCCCTCCCACTTCCACATAATCTCGCCATTAACTCATAAGTAAATGTATTCAGACAAGCAGGAAAATATCCCTGAAATCATCTTTCTTGCCGACTAACGCTTAAGTTTTTGTGAAAAGTATGGCATCATAGAGGTTAGCAAAGTTTTCAACCTAGAATGGAGTTGTATGTATCATGGCTTTAGACGGACTAGTCCTTCATGCAATTGTTCACGAACTGCAAATGTGTGTAGGAGGCCGAATCAATAAAATTCACCAGCCCACTGAAAATGACATTATTATGCACATCCGAGCACAAGGGCAAAATGTGAAACTACTTCTTTCAGCAAATCCTACCTATCCAAGGGTCCAAATCACCGAGCAGTCCTCGTTAAATCCAATGGATGCTCCTATGTTCTGTATGCTGCTTCGCAAACACTGTGAGAGCGGCGTTATTGAAGCCGTGGAACAAATAGGCATGGAGCGTGTCATCCGTTTGCAAATTCGTCATCGCGATGAATTGGGAGATATGAGCACCAAACATATCATTGTGGAAATCATGGGGCGACACAGCAATATTATTCTGCTGGACCCGGCAACGGAAACAATTCTAGACGGCATCCATCACGTTACTCCTGCCATCAGTTCTTATCGGATTGTCATGCCGGGAAGCAAGTATGTCACGCCGCCTGAGCAGGACAAACAAAATCCACTAGAGGCCGATGCCTCCACGTTCCAGCATGCTCTTAGTCAAGATTCAGGTCAAGAAGAGTCCAAGGAGAAACCTGAACACAAATTAGTCGCTGCATTCAGTGGGCTAAGTCCTTTGATTGCCAAAGAAATCGTATTCCGCAGCCGTCAAGACGGGAACAACGAACAAGGAGATGACCTAGCGGCCTTGTGGACAGCTTTCGATGGTGTCATGACGGCTGTACGTCAGCATCGGTACGAACCCGTTATTGTAGAGCAAGAAGGTACCGGTAAATTGTTCTTTGCCATGACACCCTTAAGACACATTACCGGCATTTCCACGTCATATGCGACACCAAGTGATTGTTTGGAGCACTTTTATGGCGACAAAGCGGAAAGAGATACGGTCAAACAACGTGTGGCTGATTTGCTCCGTTTTTTGCATAACGAAGCGAATAAAAATGTTAAAAAGTTGGAAAAACTTCAAGAAACCGTTGATGAATCTAAAGATGCCGACAAATATCGGATTCTCGGCGAGCTGTTGACGGCCTCCCTTCACCTGATAAAAAGAGGGGATCGCGAGGTCGAGATTATCAACTACTATGATGAGGACCAGGCTTTGATAAAAATAAAGCTGGATCCGCTATTGAACCCTTCTGAAAATGCACAGCGGTATTTTAAAAAGTACACAAAAATGAAAAACAGCACGGCGATTGTCGAGGAACAAATTGCACAAACCCATCAAGAGATTACGTACTTAAACTCCTTGCTGCAGCAGCTTAGTGTCGCTTCTTTGACCGATATCGAAGAGATCCGCGATGAGCTTATGGAGCAAGGTTATGTACGTGACCGTAACAAAAAACAACGTAAAAAGAAAAAGAAAGATAAGCCGGCTTTGGCCTGCTACCTTTCCAGTGAAGGTGTTCCTATCTATGTTGGTAAAAATAATACGCAGAACGAATATTTAACGAATCGACTTGCCTCTTCGATGGATACTTGGCTGCATACGAAGGATATTCCTGGCTCCCATGTCGTGATTCGCAGCGATAGTTTTTCAGAAACTACCCTGCTGGAGGCAGCCCAATTGGCCGCTTATTTCAGTCAAGCCAAGCATTCCAGCCAAGTCCCAGTTGACTATACAGCCATTAAACATGTTCACAAGCCAAATGGGGCAAAGCCCGGATTTGTCATCTATGTGAATCAGAAGACGCTATTCGTGACGCCGGATGAGAACATGATTAAGCAGATGAACGTTACGATAAAATAAAATTGGGAGAATAAAGAACCTAGCGAGTTAACCCGCTAGGTTCTTTGTGTGTCATATTTTTATGAAATAACCATGTCCAACACGGCTGTTTTTCTGCCGATCGACACATAAGCGTTTCTCTATTTCAATTCCAACTGACGAATCAGAGATAATAGATAAGCTTTTACTTGGTCCTGTAAATCTGGACGCTGCAAGGCAAGTTCGATGGTCGCTTCTATGTATCCCATCTTATCGCCAACGTCGTAGCGCTTAGCTTGCATCAGATAGGCAGCCATTTGCTGCTGCCTGTTGAGTACACGCAAAGCGTCAGTCAATTGAATTTCGCCGCCGCGGCCAGGCTCTTGTCTCTCCAGAATGCCGAAAATTCCCGGCATAATGATATATCGCCCAATAACGGCTAAATTCGAAGGCGCCTGATCACGGTCAGGCTTCTCAACCAGATCTTCTATCAACTGGTACTTGGCTAAGCTGCTTGCGGGAGAGACAATACCATACTTACTTACATCTTCCCATGGCACTTCTTGCACAGCAATGACGGACGTTTCGGATTGTTCATAAATGTCCATCATTTGCTTAAGTCCTGGCGGCGAGGATTGGAGAATATCATCGCCAAGCAGAACAGCGAATGGCTCATCCCCAATGAATTTGCGGGCGCATAGAATCGCATGACCAAGTCCGAGAGGCTGCTTTTGCCGAATATAGTGAACATCGGCCAGATTCGAAACGGATTGCACGATTTCGAGAAGCTGTGTACTGCCTTTTTCCTCCAGCATCATCTCAAGTTCAACCGATTTGTCAAAATGATCTTCAATTGCACGCTTATTGCGTCCAGTGACAATAATAATATCTTCAATGCCAGATTCGATCGCTTCTTCCACGATATATTGAATGGCAGGTTTATCAACAATAGGCAGCATCTCTTTGGGCTGCGCCTTTGTAGCTGGCAGGAAACGAGTTCCCAGACCTGCTGCAGGGATAATAGCTTTGCGAATTTTCTTCATGTACGCTGCTCCTTCTCTGGTTTTAGGCGTTGTAAAACATCGATTCCTATTCGCCTTGAACCGATAGGTGCGTGGAATACTACACCGCCTCGTTCACCATGGAAATCGGAACCAGCCGTTATGAGAAGTCCGGAGCGCTGTGCAAGGCTGAGATATTTCGCTTCTTCTTCCGGCGTATGGTCTGAGTGATAGACTTCAATACCATTCAGGCCTTGATGGATAATTGCCTCTACAAGGGTATCATCATGGTAAATACCTGGATGGGCGAGGACGGCCTTTCCTCCCGCTTCTTGGATCCACCCAATCGCCGTAGCTGGCTCGATCCTTGGTGGATTGGCATAAGCTGCAGCACCAGTGCCTAAATACCGGTCAAAAGCCTCGCTAATCGAGCTCACATAGCCTTTATTCAGCAGCACCGCAGCGATGTGAGGCCTTCCAACTGTGTCGCCCTTACTCTTAATATTCTCTACTTCCCGCAGTACTTCCGCCATTGTAATGTCTAGTCCGAGCTGCTGTAAGCGCTCAATAATCATATTATTGCGGGTATCTCTCGTTTCTCGCAAAGACGCCAGTCTCTGAAGAAATTGCTCATTATTAATGTCAATATAATAACCCAGCACATGGATATCCTGCCCACCCGCAACCGTGGAGATTTCAACTCCTGGCACAACCTCAATACCGAGCTCACGCCCCGCTAAGAGCGCCTCTGCGACACCTGAGACCGTATCATGGTCCGTGATCGCGATAGCGCCTAGTCCAGCGTCAAAAGCCATTTGAACGTTAGCCGCAGGGCGCTCAGTCCCATCTGATGCTGTCGTATGTGTATGTAAATCCGCTTCGATTCTTGCAGACATTTTCTATTCCCTTCCTTCATCGGAAATGACAACTATGAACTTATCATTAGTGAACTGTAGATTTATGTAAAATATTAAAGGAAGCGGCTCAAATCCTCTTGTCGCAAAAAGGTCATGAAGCTTACTGCCGATATAGGCAGCAGCGTAGAGTTCAAGTAAATGGCATAGAAGCTGCGTTCGAAAGCAATGTTCTCGATCTGCTTCACTTTAAAAAGGCCTAGCGTCACTTCATGCTTAACGGATGACTGGGAAAGAATGGATATACCCAAACCCGCTTCAACAGCAGATTTGATAGCACCTGTGCTGCCAAGCTCCATGACAATCTTCATGGAAGAACAATCCACGTTGCAGCGCGCGAACTCCTCTTCCATCACTCTTCTCGTCCCGGATCCTTGCTCACGAAGAACAAACGGATATTTCAGCAGCTCCTCCAGAGTTACAACCTCCATATCGGCTAACGGATGGTCCGCAGGCACGATGAGCTTAAGCTCATCACTAAGAATTGCTTCGGTATGGACATCCGGATGATGAATGGGCGCTTCGACAAGTCCGAAATTGAGCTGATGACCCAGGACCTCGTCCAAAATCTGGGTCGTATTCATCACTTTCATCGATACGGAGATGTTAGGATAGTCTTTGCTGAAGGGCCCAAGAAGGCGAGGTAAAATGTATTCCCCCATCGTCAAGCTGGCGCCCAACTGCAGCCGTCCTTCAATCATCTTCGTAAATTTGGACATGGCAACATCGGTCTCACGGATAAGCTCAATGCTGTTTTTAGCAAAAGGCAGCAGTGCTCGTCCCGCTTCGGACAGCTCGATCTTCTTGGTGCTGCGGTGAAATAGCTTGACGCCGAAATAATCTTCCAGTGATTGTACCTGCATGGTCACAGCAGGCTGTGTCATATGCAGGGCTCCCGCCGCATGAGAGAAGCTGCCTTTCTCCGCCACGGTAAAGAAGATATGTAGTTGATGAAAATTAAGTGCCATGTAAACCCGCCTCTCTTTGTTTCCATTATATGAAATCGCAAGCACACAGTCCATTAAGACGCAAAAAAGAGCATGCCTTCATCGACACACTCCAGTTAAGCAACCTATTCGGCTATCGACGCTTACGACTGTTCTTGATCAGTGTCATGCGACGTGAGTGTCTAAGCCAAGAGTAATAAGACTTCAAATCACGAAGCTCCATCGTTTCCGACATTTTCCCAAGGAAAGTAACAATAATCATTTTGTGAAGCGGATTACCCACAAGATCAGTTTCATGTTCCAGATGGGAAAACTCGGCAACAACAACAAGGTCGTCATCAATGAGATAAACGTCTTCTTCATTGCGATAATAAGGGACGATGCTATCATTTTTAAGCTTTTCCCACAGAAAAGCACAAATTTCCTCGAGTGAATTGTTTTCGCTAGAAATACGATCACTCCATCTCAGCTTAGCATGATTCGTGATCACGACATCCGCCACTTTCTTGTCACCCAGCTGTACGAAGAATGGTTCATAAGTACTCCATCTCCCCATCACCTTGTCTTTCATGATCACAACCCCTTTCCTACTAAAATGAGACCGTGTACCTATTCCCTATGTGCCTGTAAGTTATATTTTACTTGATTATAACTTTTTTTCCTATGAAAGAATATATAAAATTATTAATAAATATTTGTGAAATCATGAAAAAATGCTTATTTTCTAAAAATTCAAAAAATAAAAAAAGCTTCTTACGAAGCTTTCGTTTTGCACTGCAGCCTCAAAGGGTGTAAAATCTAGTTTTGTCCGGCACATCACTACTGTATTCGGTTTTAATTTCGTTTCGGTAAGACTTCTCTACCTTTTTGACGTACGGGAGCTTCAACAGGTTCCGTGTTGTCTCATCTACTTTGCTGGCATGTATATAAAGAACGGCATAATTCATTTTCTTGGATATGTAATGAAGGGAACCGAACCGTTCCAAGTTTCTGGCGGCTTTGATATCGTTTACCCAAATGATTAATCCGCTACGCTCGATCATCATGATTGCAACCTCTTTTCAATAATCCTAGTATGGAGTGATACCACTACATGAAGCCTTCTGACACCATGGTCCGCATATTCCGTGGAAGCATAACAGAAAGTATTCACCGCGTCCACCTCGCGGTCGTTAACGCTGGGGGGACGCTGCTGCATCAAGCAGGCGACCCGCAGCTGCTCACCTTCGCCCGTTCGACAGCGAAGCTCTTACAAGCATTGCCGGTGATTGAATCCGGCGCAGCTGATCATTTCGGCCTCACTGATGCCGAAATCGCCTTATGCTGCGCTTCCCACAACGGGGAAGCTGAGCACGTGAGCACGGCCCAGGGTATCCTGGGCAAGCTCGGTTACCATCATGAGCACCTGCAGTGCGGTGCACATGATCCTTACCACGCACCGACTGCAAAGGCGATGCGCGAGCGAGGAGAGTCCCCGACCACCTTGCACAACAATTGCTCGGGCAAACATTCGGGCATGCTAGCGCTAAGTGCACACCTGGGTGCATCGCCGGATACCTACATGAGCATCCAGCATCCTGTTCAGCAGCTTATGCTAGATGCGGTATGTGCCATGACCGGCGTGCCGAAGCCGCAGATGCATCTCGGGATTGACGGTTGTGGGGTGCCCGTATTCGGTATGACGATTGACCAACTGGCACTTGCCTTCGCCAGATTAGGCCGCCCTGACGAATTGCCGCAAGCACGTGCAAACGCTTGCCAAAGAATTGTCGCCGCGGTGCGAAAATATCCTCAATTCCTCGCGGGAAGCGACCGCTTCGATACGCGATTAATCGAGGTTACGGGTGGCCGTATCATCGGCAAGATGGGAGCCGAAGGCATCTTCGCCATCACAATTCCTGAGCAGGGACTAGGCTTTGTCTTAAAGATCGAAGACGGTACCGTTCGGGCCTTGTATCCCGCTGTCGTCGAAGCTTTGAAGCAGTTAAGCTTGCTCTCGGAATCCGAAGTAGGCGAACTTGCATCCTATCATACCCCTACTATTCATAACTGGCAGGGAACCGAGGTCGGAATCATCCGCCCCGATTTCCAGCTTTAGTTTTTACCCGCAATTCCCGCTGCAGCTTCCACCGGAACTGCAGCCTTTGCCAGTTGGAAGTGGATTATTACTTGGGACTTTAATCGTATCGGAGACCGCATGCGCGATCGTCGTTGAAACCGTAAACAGCAAATCGTCCAAACGGTCTTCCGCTTCTTTGAACCTACGCACCGCTTCAACAGCATGCAGCTTCTCCTGAATCTCATTCACCGCGGCTAATGCTTCGTGATAGCTTGGGTGGTAATGCCCGAAGCGTTCACATTCCTCGAAAGCATCTTTCTTTCTGGCGAAAACCGCTTTAAGATCCCGAACTTCCGCGCTGTTCTCCACAGCGATCTTCCAATATAAATAATCTGCCACTTCAGCAGAGGAATTAATCATATCACCCATGTCATAAGCCTGCATAAGAACGGCCGACATATCTATTGTTTCTGCTTCCATTGTCTGTAACATAACTACGATCAACATCCTTCCTCTCAAAGAATAGATAACATCTCTACTATACCACAGTTCCCCAAGAGTTTCTTCCTTTTCTCTTTGCAGCGAAATCCTCGTTCATTTGATCATTAGCTTCTTCTATCCAATGTATAAACACCTTCATCATTGATACCAGGCAAAATAAGCTTCATTTCCTCCCAATCCTCGCTCGCCAAAGAAATCTCCTGATATTCCTCCAGTCCTTCCAATATCCAGCCCGACCGTTCTTCGCGAAGAATTCGGGGGATAATGAAGCGATTTCGCCCTTCTTTACGAAGCTGCAGAACGCTTTTCCATTCAATAGCTTTACGGATCATCTCTTTGCGTGTAGAGCCATGATACTCACGGATTTCCTTAATCCAGCTTACAGGAATATCCTGCATATCCGGATACAATTCATACCGCTCCGGCAAATGGGTATCCATTTCATAGAGCTGAATGGTATCCCGTGAATAACAAAGGCCACCTGTCTGATTTTCGGACGAAATCAAGGGATTGGAAATCACTGAGTTCTCGTCTTTTCGGCTGCTTCTTGGATTGAAACCCATATTCTCCAGACACTTCGTAAGCATTGTAAGATGTTGACGCAAAATAATAAAGTCTGAGCCGCCAACGCGGTCCCCGAGAAGTGGAAGGCATTTCTCGTTTCTAAGCAGTGCCTCTGCAATATCCTCGGAACGGCATCGAAGCAGTGTTACTTCTTCGATATACAGCTTACCGGCCTGCTCCCCCCATTGCTGTAAAGTAAGCGTTATATGTGCAGGTACTTCGTAGAGTGCGTTCTCGTGCAGCATCCGAATCATCTCTTCGCTGCTCAGACCCTTCTCACAAGCACGATAGAAGCTTTCTTTGGTTATGCGATAGGTACGAACAAGATCTGTCATTTTGAGGTCAGCGAAAGCCGCGATATCCCATTCTGTGCGAAGCGATACGTCAGGGGGGAGTAACATTTCGAAATCCGGCTGCACATAAAGCGAGGGATGCACCTCAACATGCGTTTCTGACGATCTGAGGCCATCATCCTTATAATGTGAGGCCTCTTGTATCGGTGTGATTAACCATCGAAACCATAGATGATCATCCTGATCGGTACCCAACTCTATGAAACGAAAAACAGACAAAGGAGCCATCCATGTGGTCATGATAGACTTGCGAAGCGATGATTCACCCATCACCTGTCCCCCGAAGGAACAGCAAGAACGGATTTCTTTCACAATAGTGTCCACTTCATACCACTGTCCGAACTCTCCCCTCTCCATCAATGATATGCCATGTTCAAGCCAGACAGGTGCAGGAATCAACAGTTGACGCCAAATCTGATATAGCTGCCCCTGCTGCTTATCATAGGAGTCCTGAAGCCATCTTAGACAGGCCTGCTGGTTGAAAAGGTAACGGTCACCTTGACTATGAATAGAAAGGAAACCCATGCGAATAGCCATTTCAATCATTAGCGCGGCAGGTTCGTTATAAACGTCTCTAAATGCGTAAGTAAGCCCAGCAGAGCATAAAATATCATTAGGCAAGGCTAGATGTTCCGTTAGCTTTTGCAGCTGCTTTTTATGTAAAATCCCTTTATTCGTGAGAGGTAGCGATGGCTGTTGGTTGCAAGCCACCAGAAAATGAAACAGCTGCTGTGCCAAGCCTCTAGGATTAATCGGCGCTGCTGCATCTGATGTGTTTAATTGACCAGAGCTCCCGGCTTCCCACAGCTCAAGAGCCAA
The DNA here is from genome assembly GCF_030817295.1 of Paenibacillus sp. V4I9. Taxonomy (NCBI): domain Bacteria; kingdom Bacillati; phylum Bacillota; class Bacilli; order Caryophanales; family Paenibacillaceae; genus Paenibacillus; species Paenibacillus sp. V4I9. Next base: position 2,765,098 of record NZ_JAUSZE010000001.1, on the reverse strand, counting down.
ATCCTCTTTACCTGTTTGAAGCTGATCTGACGGAAATAACAACAGGTGCCACGCTGCAAAAGTATCCTCAGGCAGGATAAAAAGCTGCTCCCCCCATGCTTTGCGAAAAGCCGCAATAACGCCTGCTCTTCTAAGTCCTACAAGGCCTAGAGCGACTTGCGCACCCGCCATACGAAGAGCTGCTTGCTTTTCCAACGCGTCTTTTGTAAACGGTTCACAGCCGAAAGTGGATAATATGAGACGCAGAGTATGCTTTTCATCCACTGACAAATGCCGGTTCAACTCAGCAAGGTACTTCCGATCCGTCATTAAATCAGGAAATGCCACACCTTGTTCTAGGAAAGAACTGCACCATTTTTGTTCAATAATGAGCTCCCTCAGTTCTCGGGGCATTTTCCTATCGATATGTTCAAATCTCATCCTATGCTCCTTCTCGTCGTCATTTTGCCGCTTGATTCCAACTCGTTATGCTATATTGATAGCCCTGCTCAACTAGAAATAACTGCCTTTTCATAGCAAAATCCTGCTCCTTCGTATCCTCGCTAATCAGAGAATAGAAGACAGCTGCGTTCGTACCGCTGCTCTTAGGTCGAAGGATGCGCCCAAGCCGCTGCGCCTCTTCTTGCCGCGAACCATAACTGCCCGACACCTGAATGGCTACGACGGCATCGGGCAGGTCCACTGCAAAATTGGCAACCTTGGATACAATAAGGAGGGGCAGCTGACCCTTCTTGAATTGGTCGTATAGTTCCTCTCGGAGTTCATGCGCCACTCCACCGCTGATCATAGGCGCGCCGGTATGGGCAGCGATAAGCTCCAACTGACTAATATATTGGCCGATGATTAACGTCTGTTCATTAGCATGAAGCAGCAATAAGTGGTCAATAACGTCTAGCTTAGCGGCATTTTCTCCAGCAATCCTGAACTGCTGCCTAGCACCTGAGGCTCCATAACGATCCCGATCCAAAGCCGATAGAGGCACTCGTACTTCCTTGCAGGCGACCTTGGCTATCCAGCCCATTGACTCTAGCTCTTTCCAAGCCATATCATATTTCTTCGGTCCTACAAGTGAGAAAACGTCTTCTTCTCGACCGTCTTCCCTAATTAATGTAGCCGTTAACCCGAGTCTGCGAGTCGCTTGTATCTCTGCTGTGGCCCGAAAAACGGGGGCTGGCAAAAGATGAACCTCATCATAAATAATCAACCCCCAGTCTCTTTGACTAAACAGCCGCATGTGAGAGAATTCGTCTTCTTTCTTCCCTCGATGCGTCAAAATCTGATAAGTCGCAATCGTGATGGGCCTTACTTCCTTCGTTGTGCCGTTATATTCCCCTACCTGATCTTCCGCTAAGCCCGTTTTGCTCAAAATCTCACGCTTCCACTGCTTCACCGAAGTAACATTGGTTGTCAGAATCAATGTAGCACAGTTGCACTTGGCCATCGCAGCAATGCCGACCACTGTCTTCCCCGCTCCACAGGGGAGCACCAACACACCGCTGCCGCCTTCTCCTACACGGTTAAAAGCATCTACAGCATGCTTTTGGTAATCACGCAGCTGGAACGGCGCTTCCATCGTATCTTCATTCCGAAGCTGAATCGGAAGATACTCACCGCTGCGATAAGCGGCCAAATCTTCAACAGGATACCCCAGCTTGATAAGTTCTTGCTTCAAGACACCTCGTGAAATCGGAGAAATAGCAATAGCGCGCTCTCCGCGGGTATCCTCTAAATACCTCTTCAACGAATCGTACGCGCTAATTTCTTTTAACACGACCGTATCATCGCTAACTAAATAGAGCTCATTTCCGACATTCTCTATACGCAGTATGCCGTAGCGCTTCACATATTTACGTATACTGCTCAGTACCGCGGGAGGAACACCAAATTTCGCATATCGCTGTAAAAAAACCGACATTTCTTCTATTGGCATCCCTGCCGCTGAAGCATTCCATAGCGATAATGGCGTAATCCGATACGTATGGAGATGCTCCGGGCTTTTGATCAGATCCGCGAAACGGGATATGGTCCCCCTTACAGCTTCAAATTCCGGGTGATTCGTTTCCACTAATATCGATAAATCGCTCTGTACAATCAGAGGACGGGTAGGATCCATGGCAATCATGTGCTGCCTCCTTTTTTCCTAGTATGAAAGGAAAGCACTTGATTTAAACATCCCCACCATGCTAACGTCTAAAACATACTTAAGGAAATGCTTACGATGCAAGTTTTCCTAAAGGAAAACTCAGCTTATGCTTACGAAGAAAGTTTTCTTACGAAAACTCTAAGGAGGTCATTCATGCGCAAATGGAAAATCTCTCTTGCTGTACTGCTAAGTCTAGCTATCTTGATGACTGCTTGTGGGAGTAAACCCGCAGCTGTAGCTGGCAGAGAGCGTGTAAAAGTGGAACGTATCGTGGACGGTGACACGCTTGAGGTCACAATAAAGGGGAAGAAAGAGAAAGTTCGATTAATTGGTGTGGACACACCTGAGACGAAGAAACCTAATACACCGGTAATGTTTTATGGGAAAGAAGCAAGTGCTTATACGAAGAAGCGATTGGAGAAGGAAACCGTCGAGCTTGAATTTGATGTAGATAAAAAGGATCAATATGATCGTTTGCTCGTTTACGTATGGATCGGAGAAGAACTGTTTAACCGTACCCTGGTTCAAGAGGGGTATGCGCGGATCGCTACATATCCTCCGAACGTCAAGTACGTGGATGCCTTTAAGAAAGATCAAGAAACAGCCCGTAATAAAAAGAAAGGCTTATGGAAGGATTACGATAAAGCATTCGATACCAAAAAATAACCGATAACTACCAAGGCAAGTGCCGAAAGCATCCCAGCAATCGGGAGGAAGTGAAAGCCCCTTCTCTCCTTCTTTTCGTACCAATGGGCCCTTCTTGAGCGCTTTTCTATTTCTCTTATATGCTGCTCAAATCTTTTCTCTATTTCGTATAGATTCCACATGGTAACTCCCCCTATCCTTTGGTTGAGAACGATTTTACCATGGCAGGAACTCCCAGAGTTATCTATAATTAATGATAGTAACCATCGGAAAAAGTGATGATTGGAGGGCGACTAGGATGGATCTTACCTTGTATAAAACGCTGCTTGAAGTCGCCAAATGGCAAAACTATACGAAGGCCGGTGAAAGTCTCGGCTATGCTCAGTCTAGTGTGACATCCCAAATTCAAAAGTTAGAAATGGAATATGGTATCGAAATATTTGAACGTGTCGGTAAAAAGATGAGACCGACGCCAGCCGGCGACATTTTACTCCGATATGCCTCCAAGCTTGTCAAACTAGTAGAGGAATCGAAGATAACTGTTGCGGGTCAAACGACGGGGAGCTTTATCATTGGCACACATGAGACAACCATATGCTCATATATGCTGCCACCGTATTTAGGAGCTTTCAAGAGGCGCTATCCGCAAATTACGATCACCATCAACGAAGTTGTCGAGAATGATATTTATCGGGCACTTAAAGCAGGCGAATGCGATATGGGGTTCATTGTTGAACGTGAAATACATGACCCTGATTTGATATTTGAAAATATTCAAGAAGAGGAATTCGTCATTATTGCCTCGCCGGATCATCCGTTAGCAGCCCAATTATCCATTGTTCCACAAGATTTAAACGGCTGCGAGATTCTGATGTCGACAGTAGGAAGCCGGTGCCGCAATCTATTCGAAAAGATGCTGCGCAAACACCAAATCCAATATACACTGGCCTATGAAATTAATAACTATGAAACGGTCAAAAAATGCGCGATGCATGGACTGGGTCTTTCCTTGCTTCCCAAAACGACCGTTACCGCTGAAACGCAAAACGGGCAGCTAGCAATTTTACCGCTAGACTACCCGAATTTTAAGCTAAACGTACAGCTGTGTTATCATGCCAAAAGGCAATTATCGATGCCCATGAAGGCTTTTATCCAGTTATTGTGTAGGCCTACTCCACACGGATTGCATTCGCCTGAGCAATCAAGCACAGCTCTGCTGCTTTGAACGTATGCGCCTGTGTCATGGCATGCTCTGTACGATTCAGACAGTCCAAGATCAACTGGCCGAAGAAAGGAAAGCCTACTTGTCCATGAAGGCTGTAGTGCTTTTCTCCTTGCTGGTTGACCAGGTATAACTGATCTCCCTGCGGATCGCGAGCGATGTCAATATATTTACGCAGCTCAATATATCCTTCTGTTCCTAGAATAACCGTCCGTCCATCTCCCCAAGTACCCAAACCACTCGGTGTAAGCCAATCCACACGGAAATAGTTTGTCGCTCCGTTGTCCCCGATCAGTGTAGCGTCACCGAAATCCTCCAGCTCCGGATAATCCTTCGCATGGTAATTCGCCACTTTGCTGCTTACAACGGTAGCATCCTTACAGCCTGCATAATGCAGAAATTGTTCGATTTGATGACTGCCGATATCACAGAGAATGCCGCCATAATTTTCCTTCTTGAAAAACCAGTCAGGGCGATTCGATGCACCCAATCGGTGCGGCCCTAAACCAATGACCTGTACGACACGGCCAATTGCACCCTCTTCAATGAGCTGTCCCGCAAAAACGGCGCTCTCCACATGGAGACGCTCACTGTAATATACAGCAAATTTGCGACCCGTAGCTTCAACAGTTGCCTTGGCGGCAGCCAGTTGATCTAATGTTGTGAAAGGAGCTTTATCTGTAAAAAAATCTTTACCATTCTCCATCGCTCGGACACCTAACGCTCCGCGTTCAGAAGGTACAGCAGCTGAAGCGATTAGCTTGACTTCGGCATCGTCAAATATTTCTTGCTCAGACGCAGCAACTTTCACATGAGGATACTTCTCTACGAAAGCCTTTACCTTGGCAGCGTCCTGGTCATAAACCCATTTGAGCTCTGCTCCTGCTTCCTGCAAACCATTACACATACCATAGATATGACCGTGATCCAAGGCAATCGCCGCGAAAACGAACTCCCCTTTTTGAACGACAATGTTCGGCTTCCCTTTTGGTGCGTAGTTCATTCCATCGCTTTTCTGCATGTCCCAATTCCTCCACTATCCTACCCATGTACGCATTAGCGCGGGGTGTTCATTTATTTAGACCACAAGTGTTTTAAAGCCAGCCTCTTTATTGACGGTGGAATTTTTTATTTTCTCTTGCAAATGCTGCTCGAACAGTTCTTCGTCAATCGGCAGATCTACCCAATTGTCCGTCCACGTCGACAACAGCATGGCGTTGGATAGCATCAGACCTTTGATTCCTTCTTCCCCTGGAGCAACCAATGGCGTGCCATGTAGAATGGCATCCACCCAGTTTTGCGTGATGCCTTTGTGGCCTGTTTCTTGCCCTTCAATTGGAATCTCGCACTTCCAGCACTCTGGTTGGCCAAATCCACCCTTGTAGGTTTCATTAAATTCTCTCTCGGATACACGCAAACGCCAGAAAGTTAGCTTGCCATCTTCGATCACAATTTTACCGCGGTCACCGGACAACTCGAATCGATTCGTACCCGGTGCTTCGCCAGTTGTTGTAACGAATAAGCCCGTAGCGCCATTCTCATACTCTACGAATGCGGTTACATCGTCCTCTACTTCGATATTGCGATGCTTTCCGAAATAACAAAATGCACGAACTCGTTTAGGCATCATATCGATCGTCCATTGCCACAAGTCAAGCTGATGCGGATCCTGGTTAATGAGTACACCGCCGCCTTCGCCTGCCCATGTTGCACGCCAGCCGCCTGAATCGTAATAGCTTTGGGATCTGTACCAATTCGTAATAATCCAGTTCGTTCTGCGAATTTCACCAAGCTCTCCGGAAGAAACCAAATCCTTCAACTTTTTATATAATGGATTTGTACGTTGATTGTACATCATACTGAATACTTTACCTGAAGCTTGCGCAGCTTCGTTCATTTGACGAACTTGTTTGGTATAAACACCTGCTGGTTTCTCACACAACACATGGAGTCCGGCTTTAAATGCACGGGCAGCTACATCTGGGTGATCATAGTGTGGAGTCGCAATCAATACACCGTCAATTGTCCCCGAAGTAAGGAATGTATCGAGATTGTCGAATAGTTGGACGCCTTCACCTAGGTTTTCTTTCGCCCATTCTAAGCGGTCCGCTCTGAACTCACAAACAGCGGTTAGCTGAGCACCCTTCACTTCATTGTTCACCAAATATTTGGCATGTCCGGTTCCCATATTGCCCAGACCAATAATACCAATCCTTACTTTCTCCATATGGTTATCACCTTTTTCTTGTTAGATTCACAATTATTGAACACGTTATCAATGTAGCATATTTAGAAGACCGCATCTTGTCGCAGATTGACCACCTTATTGCGAACTTTGACAGTTACTGAATATGTACAAATGGAAAAAAGACCAGTTCCCCGGTCCATTCCCTCTCTTTTTTACGAAAATGCTGGCAGTTGGATAAGCACTGTGGTGCCAACGCCAAGCTTACTTTGATATTCGATATGTCCTTGATGTTCATCGATAATCGCGAAGCTAACCATTACGCCGAGCCCGGTTCCCTTCTCTTTCGTCGTATAAAAGGGTTCCCCTATGCGCGGCAGCCGCTCCTCCGATATACCTAATCCCTGATCTGCGAAATAAAGAGCTACACCGCCCGCAACCTTTTTCGCAGATACATTCAGGCAGCCTCCTGTTGGCATCGCCTCAATGGCATTTTTAATCATATTCACGAAAACCTGCTTCAATTGATTTCTCTCACATTTAACCAGAGGAAGATCAGGTTCACAATCTAGTTCGATGATCACATTGCTCATAATTGCTTCTGTATTCAGTAGTTCGATGACTTCGCTTAGAATAGCCTTCGTATCATGAGGTTGAAACGCTACTACTTGTGGCTTAGCAAGAATCAGAAGCTCTCCCAAAATCAGTTCAATCCGGTTAAATTCTTCCTGCATGATCTGAAAATACCGCAGCTTGCTTTCTTCGTTTGCATGACACATCAGCTTAGCAAATCCTTTGAGTGCCGTAAGCGGATTACGGATCTCATGCGCGATACCTGCTGCCAATTGTCCAGCGACATTCAACTTTTCCGTTTTGCGAAGAAGCTCTTCAGTCTGTTTCTGTATGGTGATATCCTGCACCGTTCCAAATAGACGCAGCGGTCTCCCCCATTCGTCATAGGTCGTTTTGGCCATGGTATGAATCATGCGGACTTCAGTCTCATTCACAATAATTCGATACACCAAATCTAGTAGACCGCCATGCAGAGCTTCACGAATTGCCTCTCTCACTTTAACTGTATCATCCGGATGAACCGTATTAAAAAAGGCTTCTATCGTATTCCCAAAACTTTCACGGCTCATACGAAAAAGCACAAACAACTCATCTGACCAATACAAATCATTCCTGATCACATCCCAATCATAGTGACCCAATCCCGCGATTTCTTGCGCAATTTCCAAATTGTCTTTACTTCTTTTAAGCTCAGCTTCAATTTGTTTATATGTTGTAATATCGTGAATGAGTCCCCGTACAGCCGTACGACCGTTATCGCGGATGACTCGCTCGATTTGAGATTTAAGATAGCGTACCTCACCATCATTTCTAACAATCCTGTACTCGACTTCTGATCGTCCAACCTGAATAGCTGTCTCAAAAGCAAGTGCTACTTTCTCGCGATCATCCGATACAATTTGCTTAACAGCTTCGCTTAATTCCAAGGAATCTACAGGATCAAGACCATGGATACGGTACATCTCCTCGGACCACATGCAATACTCATCGTTCAGATATCGTTCAAAGCTGCCAAATTGCCCCAACCTTTGTGCTTGAATAAAACGCTCCTCGACCAGCTTACGTTCTGTAATATCACGCCAAATGCCCAATATCTGACTTCTCTTACCATCTTCGTCTAACATCCATTTGAAATTTTTCTCAAACCACACGTACCAACCTTTTTTATGTAAGAAACGACAGGTGATCATCCCTTGGTCTGCAACAACCGAATGGTTTTCATCCGTAAGAATGTTCCTCAGAATCTCTATGTCTTCTGAATGACAATACGTCAAGATACGAGTACCGACCATTTCATCAACCTCATAACCGAGCAGCGGATGAATAGCAGGGGATAGATATCGAAATTTACCATCTACGGAAGTCAACGTGATTAAATCTTGAAAATTCTCTGTATATTTTAGATAATACTCACTTTCTAGCAATGAACTAATTTCAGCAAAATCCGGTTTACGGAGTGCAATATGCAAGCTCCCCTCAAATGGATATGCACTTATCCTTACCCACTGATTGGATGATTTTATGTATTCTTCAAAATGAACTTCTTCCTTATTTTTACGGGCTTTATGGAATTGATCGTAACAAGCGTACCGTATCGCAGCAGGAAATTCTGCCCAAGCGACTTTACCCAATAATTCATTGGGCGTACGATTTAAAATTTTTGCTGCATATTCGTTGATATATGTATAATGCCAACCTGCGTCTAGAATAATCACACCAATAAATGCGCTGTCTTCGACCCTATTCATTCTAAGATGTTAACCTCCCCTACCCTTTTCGCTATCATTATCTCTCATCACTTATCGGTAGTAAAGATAACAATTTTTCCTGACAAAAAAAGCAACCCTTCTCCATAGCATGGAAAACAGGTTGCTTATTATTATCCGTGGACCATGATTATCTACTTCCGACTAGTATTTTATCTGAAGAAATTTTGCTAAGCGCTTCCCCTGCTTCATCCTCAAAGCTGCCGCGAACCGCTAGGTCTCCGATGGCTACGATTCCAACAAGCTCACCATTCTCTACTACAGGTAAACGTCGAATTTGATCTTTAGCCATCAATTTGGCGGCTTCTTCAACAGATGTATCGGGACTTATTGTCTCGATATCCTTCGTAATTACTTTATCGACAGCAGTAGAACCAGAATGCTTTTCTGCGTATCCGCGAACAACAAGGTCACGGTCCGTTACAACACCAATGAGCTTCTTACCCTCTACAACGGCAACGAATCCGATATCGTGCTGCTTCATTTTCAAAGCGATCTCGTAGACATTATCCTGCAGAGTAACGGTCACGCAATCTTTACTCATGATGTCCCTCACTGTTTTACCTGCCATGTCCCATAATCCCTCCTCGGAGTTAACTTACTTCTATAGCATTCTCCAAAGGAAGCACGGCATTCATGCCATATAATCCAAAGCCATTCCTAACAACAAATTTGCCGCATTTAGCATGGATTTCTCGTCAATATCGAACTTCGGATGATGATGCGGATGTACGATGCCAGCCTCCATATTACCTGCACCTACGAACATAAAACAGCCTGGTCGGTGGTTCAAATAATAGGAAAAGTCTTCTCCGGCCATAATAAGTGGAGACTCGTGCACGGCTTCTGCCCCAAACAATTCGGTACCAACTTTGAAGAAGCGCTCTGCTTCTTTCACGTCATTAACAACCGTAGGGTAACCTAATTTATAGTTTATCTTATAGGAAGCCTGATTCATCTCACAAGTGGTATGTACGATCCGTTCGAGGCGCTGCTTCACATCTTGTCTAAGTTCCGCATTGAACGTGCGTACAGTGCCATTCAGCACACTTGTTTCGGCTATGACATTGAAGCTAGAGCCTCCGTGGAAGGATCCAACGCTGACCACACATGGTTCTATCGGATCTATTTGTCGACTCACGATCGATTGAAGATTAACAACTAATTGAGAAGCTACATAAATGCTGTCAATGGTTTGATGAGGCAAACCCCCATGTCCACCTTTTCCTTGAATATGAATGGTGAATTCGTCGGGTGCCGCCATTAAGGGGCCCGCTTTGGAATAAAAATGGCCTACCGGAAATGGTGTCCATAGATGAACGCCGAATACGGCATCAACACCTTCAAGAGCGCCGTCTTGGATCATGGAATCAGCGCCACCAGGCGTAATTTCTTCAGCATGCTGGAACAGGAAAACCAGATTTCCTTTCAGTTGAGAGCGATGCTGACTCGCCACCTTGGCAATACCAAGCAGTGTGGCGGTGTGTGCGTCGTGTCCACAAGCGTGCATAACGCCATTTGTTAGCGAAGAGTACGTACAGTTCTTCTCATCTTGAATAGGCAATGCGTCCATGTCTGCTCGAAGCGCAACCGTGGGACCTTCGCTGCTGCCGCGGAGCAGTCCGACAATGCCATTGCCTCCTACATTTTTGCGAACTTCTATATCCCAACTTTCTAGATGATTAGCCACAAATTCAGCAGTATGATATTCATGGAAAGAGAGTTCTGGATTTTGATGTAAGTAGCGCCTCCAGGCAACCATTTCTTCATAATTCGCTTGTAAGCTTGCTTGAAAATCGTTCATAAGGAAAATCCTCCGCCCATCCTTGTTTCTTAACTTTTCACGCTTGCCGTGTCATTGAACCTATTCTACCAAATAAATGATCATGTTTCATCTGTAAAGTGCCATCAAATATTAGAAAATTGACGTTGTTATCGACTTGCAGAACCATTGGAAACATACTATCATGAATAAAGAATGCATACGTACAATATGGAGGCGTTAAAAGTGATTATTGAAGCAACTGGCCTAAAAGGCTTAAAAAGCGATTTGGCTCACCTGGATGAAGTAACGACTAAACTTGGTTTCGTGCGTTGGCAGTGGGAATACACGCGTGCTACTTATGATTTTAAAATGGAAGATAAAGCAAGTAAATCCGTGTATTTCTTACGTGTAAATGCTCGTGTAGAATCCGGCAAACTAGAATCTCCTTATGCAATCTTATTCCTAGAAGAAGCTTACATAGGTAAAGAAACATTCCCGCATGGCTTAGATTACAATTCTCCTATCCCGGAGTCTGTTCTCAAAATCTCCAATCAAAAATTAGCACAGCTGCAGCAATTATTAGCGGACTAGGCGAGGAAACAGCATGAATCCCCCTCGAAGAGGAACGCCGGATTTTCTGCTGCTATTTTTAACCTTTGTACTTGTTTGTTTCGGTCTTGCTATGGTCTTCAGTGCAAGCTCAATGACGAGTGCTTTTTATGACAAATATAATAATGATCCATGGTTCTTTACAAAAAAGCAGCTCATGGCGGTAGGATTAGGGACAGTCGGCATGCTTTTCTGTATGAACCTCCATTACACCAAGCTGAAAAAATTGGTTATTCCTGCTTTCTTTGTTATCGTTGTGCTCCTTGTTCTTGTTATTTTCACTTCAAAATCAAATGGTGCCGCCAGCTGGTTTAATGTAGGTAAATTTGGCATTCAGCCAACGGAATTTGCCAAACTAATCGTTATTCTTTATTTAGCTTCTCTCATTAGTAATAAAGAAGAGAAGTTCCGTAATTTCAAGAAGGGGCTGCTCCCTGCCTTGGTGATCGTCGGATTTGTCAGCATACTTATCATGCTCCAGCCAGATTTGGGCTCCTGTATGATCCTGCTAGTTTGTTCTGCCATTGTCATCATTGTGGGCGGCTCCAACTTAAAGCATATCTTCTTTTTGGGGACAGGCCTTGCTGCAATCGGCACCATGGTTGTTACTCTTTACTTACTAAAAAATAACACAGCAGAAACGTCGAGCAGTTACCGTGTGAACCGTCTAACCTCGTTTCTTGATCCATGGGCCGATACTTCGGATACTGGGTATCAGGTCGTCCAATCCTTATTCGCATTCGGACACGGCGGACTGACTGGCGCAGGATTCGGTCAAGGCATTCAGAAGCTGCATTATTTACCTGAAGCTCATAACGACTTCATTTTTGCAATCATTGGGGAAGAGTTTGGTTTTATTGGGAGTTCCCTATTTATCCTTATCTTCCTGCTCTTTATATGGCGTGGTATCCTCGTCGCTGTTCGCAGTCCCGATTTGTTCGGCATGGTAGCCGGAGTTGGCATTATGAGTATTTTTGCCTTCCAAGCTGTCATCAATATCGGTGGCGTTACAGGATCCATTCCACTTACCGGTGTAACCTTGCCATTTATATCAGCAGGCGGCTCCTCCATGATGGTCTCTCTCATCAGTATGGGGATCCTGCTCAGTATATCTCGGGAACAAACACACAAAGAAGATGCAAAACCCAAAAAAAGACCCAATCGATTTCAGTAAAATCGATTGGGTCTTTTTGCTATTTTACACGATGTGGATCGTCTGCTGTCTCATCTTCCTTGAACGCGACGCCTTCCACCTTGACGTTGACCTCCACCACGGTTAGTCCAGTCATATTTTCAACAGCTTCTCTCACGTTTTCTTGGAGATCCCTGCATACATCCTGAATACGGGAACCGTAATTAACGATAACACGTAGATCGATGGCTGCCTCTACTTGCCCAACCTCAACAGAAACGCCACGCTGCACGTTCTTACCACTGAGTCGCTTAGCTAAGCCTTCCGAGATACCCCCTGACATGCCTGCTATGCCTGCTGTCTCCAGAGCTGCAAGTCCTGCAATTGTCGATACTACATCATCAGAAATACGAATTAAACCGGTTTGATTGTCTTCGGACATACAGATCAACTCCTCATAAGATCTTTGGGTGGAGCTCAAAGTCTCTCCACTCTGGTATAAATCTATTGTAATAAGTTCACTAGATGAAAGCAAGAACAGCGACAATAGACAAATCGAATTTACATTGGGTTCCAAAGTAGGTATATTAAAAGAAGTCAAAAAGTACCAATAAAAGAATGAGTCGGAGGGTTTACTTTGAAAGGAAAATTGTTTTACATCGGGTTAATCATTTCTTTCGTTACAACGGGTATCGCTCATTACATGCATCTGAATTCAACACTTCAATTCGTTATTGCTTGTATCGCGATCATTTTTGTAGCTGGATTTCTTGGTAAAGCAACAGAAAGTGTTGCCCACTATGCAGGTGAGCGCGTAGGTGGATTCCTCAATGCAACATTCGGTAACGCAGCTGAGTTAATAATTGCATTCTTCTTAGTTAGAGACGGATTGTTCGATGTCGTTAAAGCCAGTCTCACCGGAGCCATAATCGGTAATCTGCTGCTTGTTCTGGGACTGAGTATATTTGCAGGTGGGTTAAAGTTCAAAGAACAGTCATTTAACGTAAAACTTGCATCACACAATTCTTCCTTAATGATTCTTGGAGTTGTTGCGTTATTCATTCCAGCCATCTTCGCAGGTGGATTAACAACCAAAGAAACGTCAACAATGAGCATGATTGTCGCCATATTACTGATAGTCGCCTACTTGCTTTGGCTTCTATTCTCCATGGTTACACACAAAAATATACTTTCTGATGAAGCCATTGAACATGGTGAGGCTGCGTGGTCCAAAGGAACTTCCATTCTTTTTCTAATCCTAGCCACAGTCATGGTAGCTTTCACTAGTGAGTGGTTAGTTGGAACACTAGAAGAAGTTACCCATAGATTTGGATTGTCAGAGCTGTTTGTAGGGGCATTCCTCATTGCCATTATCGGAAATGCCGCGGAGCATAGCGCAGCCGTGATGATGGCCATCAAGAATAAAATGGGCGCAGCCGTAGAAATAGCAATCGGCAGTTCGTTGCAGATCGCCTTATTCGTTGCTCCTGTGCTTGTACTTGTCAGTTTCTTCGTAAGTGGAACACCCATGAACATTGTCTTCACCACCTATGAACTTGCTGCCATCGGAGTCGCCGTCTTTATTACGAAGTCGATAACCCAAGATGGCTCCACCAACTGGTATGAGGGTCTCCTGTTACTCGTTGTCTACATCATTCTAGGCGTCGTATTCTTCCTCGTCTGAATACATAACAAAGACAAAAAAAGTAACCCATTGTGAAGGGTTACTTTTTGTTATTCAACGCTTCATATAGCTGCGCAAGGTTACGTTCAAGCTTGCTGAGAATTAGTTTACCAGGCATTTCGGAAATAAGTCCCGCTCGAATGGCAAAATCAATTTCTCTAGAAAGTCCGTACATTTGCGTATCTAAAACTTCTTCGTACAGTGGACATTGACGCGTTGTCAAATTCTCCATTTGCACTTCGATTAGTTTTTCGATTTTATCTGCATCTTCTTGGAGAAGATTAAGCGCTTTTTGATTCATGTCCAGCAATAGATCAGATGAAGACATTCCCAACTTCCCCCTATACGCATAGTCATCCGTCCTTATATGATCTATATTAAGCGAAATTGGATCAATATACAAGAGAAGGTACCCTCAGAGATTCTGAGAGTACCTTCTTTAAGCATGAACTTTATTCTTGAACAACGTTTACGCCTAAATTGTGTTTAGCGAAGACTTCAGCCATAGCGATTTTCGCTTCTTCTGCATCTGGCCCATGAACATGAAGATCATAATTGCTGGAGCTAAGCAATGTAGTAAACAAACCTAAGATACTTTTTACATCGATATACTTATTATCATATTGGAGAACGATTGACGATCTGAATTTATTAGCTGTTTGTGAAATTTCAACAATTGCGGCATTATTAGCACTTGGCATATTTCATTCCTCCATTTATTCGCATCTGAATTGGTCGCCTTGCTCCCTATATGATAACTTGGAAAGGTTACTTAACGCAACTAAAAATTTCCTTCATTCTCCAAGTGAAGCGCTTTACTTCGTCTTTGTTGCGATGGCTTTCTTCACGCCGTTCCCCACTAGAATCAAAACAACGAAAATACCCAGCAAAAAAAGTAGTCTTCCCTTATATTTCTGGAAATGAAATAAATCATGCGCAATCATCGATTCCAGAAATACGATCGGCAATTTCCCCAGCAAGGTACCCCATAGAAAATGAGTAAACCGCATTCGCGTTAGCCCCGCACCAAAATTAATCGCCGAGGAAGGCAAAATAGGAATCAATCTGCCTAAAAGGACATATAGGAATCCACGTTTCTCCATCCGCTTACTAAACTGCGTCACTAACGGAAATCGCTCCAGCTTTTTCTCTACCCATGCATGTCCATAATAGCGAGCAAAATAAAAAGAGGCAACCGCTCCCAAACAAGACATTATGTAATTAACAAGAAACCCTATTTTAATACCGAAAATAGCAACATTCGTACCTGCTACAACAACAAATGGAATAAACGGAAAGAACGTTTGAAAAAAAATTAAAGCCATTCCGATAATTTTACCGGGCCAACCAATATCCCTTAAATGTTCAGATAGCTGTCGCATATTACTGTGAGTAAGTTTAATGCCTGTAGGGTTATAAAATAAAAAGGCAATCAAAGCAACGAGCAAAATACCAATAAAAAAAACTAGCAAAATGTGCTTTCTGTTCAACACCGACAAATTTCGACCATCCTTCCCTTAGACCAAACCATTGTAACATGTTACAGAAGGTTCAGGAAGAGAAAAGTGAGGAGTTATCTGGTTATACAACGTTGAAGTACCCTAACCTATTTCTATCCTTCATATAGTTTACCCTATCTAAGCAAATTTATTAGACTAGATAATTTTTTTCGACATTATTTGCAAATTGAGCAACCACGTACTTGATGTGAAAGTGTTAGAGTGAAGCAAAAGCACCTGTCCTTAGACAAGTGCTTTTTACTAACCGATTCGAATCTGGTTACGACCGTTATTTTTAGCCTGATAGAGAGCCATATCTGCTCGATAGAACAGTGATTCTACACTAATCTTATCTTCTTCCCAATTCCAATCCGAAACACCGCAGGAAACGGTTACTTGCGGATTCGTCTCCTCAAGAACACGAACACGAATACGTTCTGCGATTCGAATCGTTTGAGACTTGGCAACTTGGGGTAAATAGACCGCAAGCTCTTCCCCGCCCCACCTTGCTGCAATATCACTTTCCCTAATACTAGTCTTAATAATTTGACTTACCTGGATCAAGATTTTATCGCCCACCTGATGACCGTAGGTATCATTAACCCGTTTGAAATTGTCTATATCGACTACAATGAGTGAGCCGCAGAAGTCCTTCTTTTGCATCGAATTAGCCTGTTCGTCCAAATAATGACGTACATAAAGCCCTGTCAAATTGTCTGTAATAACCATTCGTTTAACTTCAGCATGCAGTGAAGCATTCGTCATGGCGAGACCAATATGCCCCGAAAGAACCTGCAGTAATTTGTAGTTATCATAGGAGAAGAAATTAGGCTTGCTATGCACGACTAGAATAACGCCTTCAACTTGTCCATTCACGAGAATAGGCGAACCAATAAGCGATCTAGAGTTAGTTAACTGCATCAGCTTGGACTTGACCTTGTCATTGCTCCAATAGTCCGAAATAATAATCGGTTCTTTGGAGGTATAGACGACGCCAGAAAAGCCTTGATCTATGGTAAAAGTCTCATGAAACATCGCAGGCAAATTAGTCGCTTGCACGATTAAATTCTCACTATTTTTGTCTGCTTGCAGGATACAACTATAATCCGCGCCAAAAATACTTAAAATCTCGCTCGATGCTGAGTTAAAGATTTCATTTAAACGCAAGCTCTGATTTAACTGCTTGGTGATTTCATTAATAAGTCGAAGCTCGTTAATCATTAAATTGGACTGTTCATACAGTTTAGCGTTTTCAAAAGCAGATCCGGCTGTATCGGCAAGCAGTGATATGAATTGCAAATCCGAAGCGTGAATCAAATCGCTCTTAGACGTCATATATAACACACCATATACACCCTGTTTGCCAGATAATGGAGCAGCTATATGACCCGTACTTGGGCCACTATTCTCGGATGAAGGTTCAAATATGACATGCCCTTCCATAAAAGCACGTATTCGAATGTCATCCTCCGTACTATGGAAATTCAAAGGCTTCACGGATAGATTCGTAGAGTCATTATCTTGTGAAAGCAATAAGTCTACTTGTATATTGGGATAAACGCTATGCATGCACTCAATAACTTCGGTCAATACCGAATCGACATCAATTTTGGCGTGTAGCTTCTTAGAAGCCTCAAATAAAATATCATGTTTCTTAAACTCAAGTTCCCTGTTTAGATGCTGCATAAACAAATGGTCGTACTTACGACGATCCTCCACGCTCTGCACACTGCCTTGGAACGAAAGGGAAAGTATATAAAACAATTGTGTAAGTTCGTCTACTTCTTCAAGTGTATGGGTAAATAGTCCCAAGTATACAATTGGAATTCCCTGTGGATCTAGGACTGGAATCGAAGCAGCCAAAACGGACTTCAGTTCTTTTGCGCTCATTTCTTCGCTAGTCATTATATGCATTTTTGGATTTTCAGCACATCGTGCCAACGGATTGTCATTGCGTTCTGCATAGCTCCATGGTGCTCCTACTTGCAGCAATGCATCAGTAAGAAGTGTATCATGGGAGCAAGCCTTAACCACTTTCAGATCCGTATCCACGCATAGCAGTGCGGTTTGAGGCGGTAGCATCGCTTGCCCGAATTGGTGAATCCATTCATCAAAAGCATCTTGTACTGCATGATGACAATTGGATTCCCAATAGGAAAAGTTGCTAGAAAGAACAAGTCCTTGCCGAAGAAACTCTTCGAAGTGTTCTGCACGACTATGTTGTTTCATACTACGAAGTGATTCACTCATAGGCTCTCCTTCACCAACAAACTGTAGTCCTATTGATCCAGGCTAAATCTTACCTCATTTATCATACTATTTTTCTATGCTTATTGCACGATATTTTAGAATCACTTTAAAGGATTGAGACTTGACACATGCCCTTGTTTTTAATAAAATTAGAAGTCGAGTAACAACATGATTTCGGTGAATGCCATTTGTGATCACCCTCACTGCTTTTGCTCCTGCCAAGACAGCGGCTGAACTACTCTTGTCAGGGAATCACATTATGATTCGTAAGCAAAACCAGGCACTTGTCTTCACCCTGACATCTAGATGCTATCTACTAAACTAATTGTTGAAAAGAAGGAGTTTTTCCTAAATGTCACGTTATACAGGACCTAAATTTAAATTAAGCCGTCGTGTTGGTATTTCTTTGAGTGGTAACGGTAAAGACTTGAAACGCCCATTCCCTCCAGGTCAACATGGCCCAGGACAACGCAAAAAAATGAGCGGCTATGGCGTTCAATTAAATGAAAAACAAAAGCTTCGTCACATGTACGGTTTGAACGAGAAACAATTCCGCAACTTGTTCGATAAAGCTTCTAAACTAAAAGGTATTTCCGGTGAGAACTTTATGATCTTACTCGAAAGCCGTTTGGACAACTTGGTTTACCGTCTAGGTCTTTCCAACTCCCGCGCAGGCGCGCGTCAACTAGTTGCTCACGGTCACGTAACTGTGAACGGCAAAAAAGTAGATATCGCTTCTTACATCGTATCTACAGGTGACGTTATTGCTCTTCGTGAAAGAAGCAAAGGTCTTTCCGCAGTGAAAGAAGCTCTTGCTAACCGTAATTACCTGCCAACTTACCTTGAGTTTAACGACGCAAGCGTAGAAGGCAAGTACATTCGTTTGCCAGAACGTTCTGAGCTTCCACAAGAAATTGACGAGAAACAAATCGTCGAGTTCTACAGCCGTTAATAAAAGCAAGCCCCTCAGGGATTTCCCTAAGGGGCTTTTTTTTTCGTTAAGCAAACTGTACAAGGTAGTAATTCTTTTTACCGCGGCGAATAATGATATAAGACTCTCCGAGCCTACCCAAATCTCTAGTAACGGCATCGAATTGCGTTACTTTAACGCCATTGACCGTGACAGCTCCACTCTCAATATCTTGACGTGCTTGACGTTTGGATGGTGCCGCTCCAACGGAAATCAGTAAATCAACCAACGCAATATCATCTTGATCTATGGTTGCAGATGGTACATCCTTGAACGCTTCTTCAATCTCCGTACGAGAAAGCTCTTGAATATTACCACTGAATAAAGCTGTTGTAATGTTAAGAGCACTTTCTAACGCTTCTCCACCGTGTACAAGCTTCGTAACTTCGCGGGCAAGTAATTTCTGAGCTTCCCTCTTCTCAGGCTGAGCCTGTACTTCTTCTTCGAGACGTTCAATTTCCTCATGAGAAACGAAAGTAAAATATTTCAGGAAACGGATGACATCATTGTCGGCTGTACCCAACCAAAATTGGTAGAACTGGTAAGGAGACGTTTTGCTTGCATCCAACCAAATAGCTCCGCCTTCTGTCTTTCCGAACTTTTGACCATCACTCTTTGTCACTAGCGGCAAGGTTACCCCGTAAGCACGTTTATCTGTGGATTTACCGATAAGCTCAAGACCAGCCGTAATATTACCCCATTGGTCACTTCCGCCAATTTGCACAGAGCAATTTTTCATTTCATTGAGCTTGAGGAAATCGTAAGATTGCAGAATCATATAGCTGAACTCTGTGAAAGAGATCCCTTTGGAGATCCGTGAATCAACAGAATCCTTTGCCAACATGTAATTAACGGTAAAATTTTTGCCTACATCACGAAGGAATTCAATGACGTTCAGCGATCCAAGCCAATCGTAATTGTTGACAAGCTCTGCACTATTTTCTATTTCAGTGGAGAAGTCGAGAAAGCGAGATAACTGATTTTTAATGCTTTGTGACCAAGCCTCGACAACTTCAGGCCCATTGAGTGTTCGCTCATTGGCTTTTCCACTTGGATCACCAATCAGACCTGTTCCCCCACCAACGAGTGCCAAAGGAACGTGGCCAGCGAGCTGAAAGCGTCTAAGCGTTAGAATAGGCAGCAAGCTGCCGATATGCAAGCTGTCCGCAGTCGGGTCAAAGCCGCAATAAAGCGTAACACGCTCCTCGCTAAGCTTTTTGTCCAAGCCCTCTCGATCCGTAATTTGATGAAGCAGCCCCCGAAACTCCAAATCCTTCAAAATATCCATGTTCATCCATCTCCTTTTTTTCCTTAAAATACAAAAAAGCCTTCTTATCCACAAAGGGACGAGAAGACTTGACTCGCGGTACCACCCTAATTAAAACAGTAGTTACGTACATCTATAACAGGTGTTAGGTGTTATGTGCACGGCTAGCTATTTTCACTCAAGAACCTTTAACGGGGTTTAATCGGCAAATACTACTTGTGCAGCTGATATTGCTGCAGGTTCCCATTCACTGCTCAAGACCGTAATTCACTAACCTGCAGGTACCGGTTCGCACCCTCCACCGGCTCTCTGAAAGCATCCACAAGCTACCTACTGCTGATCTTTCTACGCATTTGATAAAAATTTATCATATGTTTCTGGGTGTTGTCAAACCAAGTCGGCATCGTATCTTCGCTTCATCATTACCGCACAAGGTGCAATTATGGTATACTATTAGGGTTCACGTAAGGAGGATATTGGAACTTATGCGCAATTTTTTCGCTAAATGGAATCGCCCTTGGGTGAGAACGACATTCAAAGTAACTTGGATTACCTTAAAATGGACCATCATTAGTGCTTTTTTGGCGGGAATTGTCGGTGGATCCGCCGCATTCGGGTATGTGAGTGCCCTAGTCAAAAAAGATCCTGTACGCACCGAAGAATCCATACGTCAGCAGATGCAGGAAAATGCAGTCACAGGCTTTGCTTATTTCAATGATGACACCGTGATTGGGCAATTGCGAACTGAAGAAGACCGGCGTCTCGCTCAGCTAGATGACATTCCGCAGCTTCTGTTAGACGCTGTCCTTGCCATTGAAGACAAAGACTTCTACAACCATCGCGGGATCGATATCCGCGGACTTTATCGCGCAGTAACACAGAAGCTGCTGAATGAAGAAGTTCAAACCGGCGGCAGTACGATTACGCAACAGCTTGCCAGACGGGTATTTCTTACGCTAGACCGCGATGATGGCCGTAAAGCAAGAGAGCTGCTGCTCGCTCTGCGGATGGAACGCCTAATGTCCAAGGATGAAATTTTGCTCGCTTATTTGAACAAAATCCCTTATGGCAATGGCGCGACAGGTTATAATCTATATGGGATTAAAGCGGCTGCCAAAGGCCTCTTCAACATCGACGATCTGGATAAGTTAAACGTTGCTCAAGCCGCTTACTTAGCCGGTCTGCCACAATCCCCATCGCAGTACTCTGCATTCACGAGTAAGCCTGACTTTGATGAAGAAGGTTTCAAAAAGGCGGTTACGCGTGAACAATTAGTACTCAAACGGATGCTGGAAGAAAAGAAAATTACGAATGAACAGTACCAAGATGCCCTTAAATTTGATCTCAAAGCTTCCATGCCCCCTGCGGCTCAAAAGGCTTATACGACTTATCCTTACCTAATGATTGAAACGGAAAAAGAAGCAGCTGAAATTTTATTGAAGATCCAGAAGCCTGAGCTTGATCCTAAGAAAAATCAGGCCGCTTATAATGAAGCATTAAAAGGCATACATACTCAACTCTTACGTGGTGGATATCAAATCTATACAACCATAGATAAGACGATTTATGATTCCATGCATGAGATATCGAATAACGATAAAAACTTCGCCCCTACGGATGATAAAAAAGGCATGGAACAAGTTGGGGCCATCATGATCGATTCTAAATCCGGCGCTATAAAAGGGATGATTGAGGGCCGCAATTTCTTCGAAGAGCAGCTCAATCACGCCACACAAGCATTCAGACAGCCTGGATCAACCATGAAGCCCATTGCCGCCTATATACCAGCCTTAGAGAAAGGGGCTATTCAACCGGCTAGTATCGTGGATGATATCCCTATTATTCTAAAAGACGGTGTCAAAGGCTTTCATCTTCCAGAAAACTGGGATCACAAGTTTCACGGATTAATGACAGCAAGAAAAGCTTTAAACCAGTCATATAACATTCCTGCCATTGATATATTTTTGAATAAAGTGGGTATTAATGATTCCTGGGATTTTGCAAAAAAACTCGGTATCACGTCCATCCAAAAAGAAGATTATTATGCGCAGACCGGCGTAATCGGCGGTTTAAGCAAAGGAACTTCGGTGAAGGAACTCACCGGCGCCTATGCTTCTATTCCGAATAAAGGCGTATTTAATGAAACGTTTATGATTCGCGAAATCAAAGATTCGAATGGCAAAACGATTTATACGCATGATCTGAAGCCTACCCCTGTCTACTCTCCACAAAGTGCATATCTAATAACGGATATGATGAAAACGGTGATTAGCCAAGGTACAGCGACAGATTTGATGAAAAATTATAAATCATACGGCAAAATTGAGATTTCAGGCAAAACTGGCTCTACGCAGGATGATGCGGATGCTTGGTTCATGGGGTTTACCCCAGATATCACGGTTGGCGTATGGATCGGCTATGATCAACCGATTAATAAGCTGTCATCTTCAACGAAAACATCGCAAACGCATCAAACTTATCACGCCAAAGATATATGGGCACTCATCATGAACCGAACGATCGAACAAAAACCTGATCTATTCCCTACCAAAACATTCGCCAAACCGGATGGGATTGTCTCGGCAACCGTATCCAGTTTATCCGGCAAGCTGCCAAGTGAATTAACGTCTAAGTCCGAATTTCTAGTTACTGATCTTTTTAACAAGAAATATGTACCTACTGAAGTCGACAATGTGATGGTAAGGATGAAAATCAGTTCATTTAACGGACTGAATTACATGGCGCAAGACAATACACCGGCGGATTTCGTGCAAGAGAAAACGGTCATTAAGAGGCAAAAATCGATCAGTCAATTGCTCAAAGAAATCGAAGTAGCGATGAGTAAACTTCCTGAAAAAAGCCGTAAACCGATCGATAATTATAAGCCTACAGATTATGACGATGACGCACCATCCGAAGTTGACCCTCGGGTTGATGACGGTAAAGAGCCAGCAGCACCAACGAACGTTGTAACAACCAAGTCCGGTGACACGGCAACTATTTCCTTCCAGGCAAGTCCGAATCCTGATATCGTCGGCTATCGCATATATCGTTCCGATAACCGCGGCAAGTTCCAGCTCATGGGCGGCAAAGTTGTCTTGGCAGGCGCTGAGACGAAATTTATTGATCAAATCCCCGGATCTAGCCTAATCGGTTATTATGTGACAGCAGTCGATGTAGCGGGGAAAGAATCAGCACCAAGCCGTTCCTCCTATACAGATGGAAGCTCGCTAGATTCATTGTTCGTACCTTCTGTTGATGGCAATCAAATTCCAGGAGCTACTAACCCTCCATCAGGCTCTAATGGTGGAATCGGTGAACCCATCGGAACTGACAACGGTAACAACGGAAGCACAAAGGACCTCCCTTCTGCACCAACTGGTATTAAAGCCAAAGCTGATGGCGCTGGTGTGATATTAACCTGGAAAGCCAATGCGTCTAAGGATAAAGTGAAGAAGTATAATGTTTATTTTAGTGACAAAGAAAAAGGAACGTTTAAGAAGCTTGGTTCTGTTGAGGATGCGACTGAATTTCATTACTACGCAGCAGCTTACAACGGTTATTACAAAGTAACTGCTGTCAACGATGCGGGCGAGTCAAAGCCCTCCGCTTCTATCGCCTATAACAACTAAATCATGATGTATAAAGACCCGGATATCCGGGTCTTTTTTATTTCCAAGCACTTATGTATGTAATAAAAAGCCTCCCTCACACCATGAAATCTAGTGCAAGGAAGGCTTGTTTGCTTACTAGTCTTCGATCGTCGATAAGTCGCCTGTTGGCAAATTGAGCTCCCAAGCTTTAAGAACACGGCGCATAATTTTACCACTGCGTGTCTTAGGCAGCTTGTCTTTAAACTCAATTTCACGAGGAGCTGCGTGGGCAGAAAGCCCTTCTTTAACAAATTTTGAAATTTCCGCTTTTAGCTCATCAGATGGTGTGTAGCCTTCACGCAGGGCGATAAACGCTTTGATAATCTCTCCACGCATTGGGTCAGGCTTACCAATAACCCCAGCTTCTGCAACCGCAGGATGCTCAACGAGCTTACTTTCCACCTCGAAAGGACCTACGCGCTCTCCTGCAGTGTTAATCACATCATCCACACGGCCTTGGAACCAGAAGTAACCCTCTTCATCCTGATAAGCCGAATCACCGGAAACGTACCAACCTGTCAAACGAAAATATTCTTCGTATTTAGATGGATTATTCCAAATTTTGCGCATCATGGAAGGCCACGGTGTTTTGATAGCTAGGTTCCCCATCCGATTAGGAGGCAAGATGTTCCCTGCATCATCAATAATAGCCGCTTCAACACCTGGGATTGGACGCCCCATTGAACCAGGCTTAATCGTCATGGATGGATAGTTACAGATGAGTTGTCCACCTGTTTCTGTCATCCACCAAGTGTCATGTATACGTTGGTTATAAACTTTTAGTCCCCAACGTACAACTTCGGGATTTAACGGCTCGCCTACGCTAAGTACGTGACGAAGCGATGACAGATCAAATTTAGTAACCACATCATCACCGGCACCCATCAACATACGGAAAGCAGTTGGCGCACTGTACCAAACGGTTACTTTATATTTCTGAAGCGTATTGTACCAATCTTGGGGACTGAAGCGTCCGCCGCGAATGACATTAGTTGCACCATTTAACCATGGAGCAAAAATCCCATAGGAGGTTCCCGTTACCCAACCTGGATCCGCAGTACACCAGTAAATATCATCCTCTTGAAGATCTAATACAATCTTACCCGTATAATAATGTTGAAGCATGGCGTTTTGAACGTGATAGACACCCTTCGGTTTACCCGTTGAGCCAGACGTATAATGGATAATTAATCCATCCTCACGATCCAGCCACTCGATGTCAAGTTCTGTTGAAGCGCTTTCCATCTCTTTGTAGAAATCAACTTGTCCCTCAGCTATCTCCACATTTTCTCCAACGAGAATGACGTGCTTCAAATGTGGAAGTTCATTATAAGGAACACGCGATAGTAAACTTGGTGTCGTAATAATCGCTACGGCTTCACTATCTTCCAAACGGTCTCTGACTGCTGTTTCCATGAAAGCCTCAAATAATGGCCCAACAACAGCACCTACTTTGAGGGTTCCAAGTAATGAATAGTAAAGTTCCGGTGTGCGTGGCATAAAAATAAAGACGCGCTCGCCTTTACCAACGCCAAGACCTCGAAGCACATTACCAAACTGATTAGATTTCGCTTTCATTTGTCCATAAGTGATTGCTTCTTCTCGCTGACTATCGCTGTAATAAAGCGCGATTTTATCCTTTTTGGATGAGTCAGCATGACGGTCAATCGCTTCATATGCCATGTTAACTTTACCTGTTTCATACCAGGAAAAGCTCTTCTCGATGTCTTTCCAGTCAAATGCCGCATGCGTTTCTTCATAGTTGTTCATGTTAGGATTAGTGGATACAGCTTCAATGAGTTCAACTTTCATTTGATCCATGTACGTAAACCCTCCTCACGTGGTAAACCGCTTTCACTTTACTGATTAATTCAAGCAAAATGTGATCGATTTTTGACATATTCTATTATATCATAATAGGAAATATTCGCCTACGTTAAAAATCCGTCTTTTAATTCCAACCAAAGTTTGGTATAAGAATACTATGACCTAACGGAAAAGGAAACGTTCATCATGCTTTTTTTTAAAAGGAGAGCTAAGGTTATGCAGCATATCAAAATATACCACTCACACAGCTTGCGCGCAGCTCCCGATCAACCCGAAATTATCATAGAGGGTCCTGTTTCAGCAGAAACCTTGCAGGAACTTGTTATGCATACCAAATTAGATGCGTTCCGCAGACCTAAGGAGCAGTTAGAGGCACTAGTCGAAATCGCACAATTACCTGAAGGACGTATCATCCTAGCAAGAGACGGCTCCACCATAGTCGGCTATGTCACCTTCCACTATCCAGACGAGATTGAGCGTTGGTCACAGGGGCATATGCAGGATTTAATTGAACTGGGCGCCATAGAAGTTGCAGACGACTACCGATCCATTGGATTAGGTAAAAAGATGATTCGACTCGCTTTCGAAGATGAGCAGATGGAGAATATCATCTGTTTCACCACAGAGTATTATTGGCATTGGGACTTGGAAACAAGCAAATTAACAGTCTGGGAATATCGTCAAATGATGGAGAAGCTAATGAAAAGCATCGACATGATCTGGTTTGCTACTGACGATCCAGAAATTTGCTCACATCCAGCCAACTGTCTTATGGTGAGAATCGGCAAAAAAGTGCCAATCTCTTCCGTTGAGCAGTTTGATCGCATTCGTTTTCAGCAGCGTTTCATGTATTAATTTCTAAGTAATCGTGGGATTTCTAGGGCTTCAAGCGAAATTGCTAGTCCATTCGGGGGAATTAGGATATGAACAAGAAGGCAAATCCTGTCTTTATCTATGATGATCAAGAAATTCAATATAAATTTAATGAAAACCACCCGTTCAATCAAGATCGCCTTACGATGACGGTTGATCTGCTGCGAAAAGCCGGCGCGCTCCCTGACAGCGCGCTAAGGACTCCTCGCTCCGCGACAGATAGCGAACTGCTGCGGGTTCATTCACCCGCTTACATCGAAGCCGTGAAAGCGCTTAGCTGTTCCGTGCCGGATGCCGCCTGGGTCCGAGAAGCAACGCGATTCGGACTTGACACCGACGACACGCCCTACTTCGCCGGGATGCATGATACCACGGCGAAGGTCGTGGGCGGCTCCATCACCGCAGTCGATCTGGTGATGTCCGGTAAGGCTCCGCACGCCCTTCATCTTGGCGGCGGATTGCACCACGCCCTGCAAAGCAAGGGCGCAGGTTTCTGCGTCTACAACGACGCGTCAGCGGCGATTGCGCATGCCAAAGAGAAGTACGGCGCAAAGGTGCTGTACATCGATACAGATGTGCATCATGGAGATGGCGTGCAGTGGGGCTTCTACGCCGATCCTCGGGTATGCACACTTTCTATCCACGAGACGGGGAAATATTTATTCCCCGGCACGGGCGCCGTGAACGAACGCGGCGAAGGCGACGCGTTCGGCACGAACATTAACATGCCGGTGGAGCCCTACACCGAGGATGAGTCGTGGCTGGAGTGCTTCGGCGAGGTACTTACCGAGACGATAGCACGCTTCCAGCCAGACGTCATTATCTCGCAGCATGGGTGCGATGCCCATGCTTTTGACCCGCTCGCGCATGTACATTGCTCCATGCGCGTGTACAAGGCTATGCCCGAGCTGATCCACTCCCTTGCGCATAAGTGGTGCGAAGGGCGGTGGATAGCGCTCGGGGGCGGCGGGTACGACATCTGGCGTGTCGTACCACGGGCTTGGAGCCTGCTCTGGCTCGTCATGAGCGAGCAGGCGATCTTAGATCAGCTGGAGGCGCAGCCCCAGCTGCAGCTGCCACAGGCGTGGCTGGACGCCTGGCAGAGCAAAAGCCCTGTCCAGCTGGTGGATACGTGGCTGGACCCTGTAGAGGCTTGGGCGCCGATTCCAAGGCGCCAAGCGATTGCCGAGAAGAACCGGCAAACGAAGGAACTCGCCATGATGTATTTGAAGTAGAAATAAAAGCTCAGAACCGCCGCCATTTCGGCGAAGTTCTGAGCTTTTTTTATAACTATCTTAAAGATGTTTCACGATATCCTCAACCATTTTGTACGAATTCTCAGATGCCTGAACCGTAAACTCAGCAAAGTTAATATGAGCTGATCCATCTGCTTTATCAGACATCGATCGCAGCACGACATAAGGAGTGGCATTCATCGAGCAAACTTGAGCAACCGAAGCTCCTTCCATTTCGACACAAACGCCACCAAGCTCTTCATACAGGCTGGCAACAACTTCTCTGCTTGCAATAAACTGATCCCCTGAGAGCACTCTCCCCTTTTTAACCTTGCCTGCAAACAGCTTTTCACCCGAAGCCACAGCCAACTCAACAAGCTTGCTATCCGCTTCGAAGATGGAATTCGCCTCATAAGGGATGACGCCACGTGGAAACCCAAGTGCTGTAACATCCATGTCATGCTGCATGCATTCACTCGATATCACGAGATCCCCGATATTCAGCTCTGGATCTAATGCTCCCGCTACTCCCGTAAAAATAACAGCTTCGACGCCAAAGTTATCAATTAAAATTTGGGTTGTCACAGCCGCATTCACTTTCCCTACACCTGTCCGGCACACGACAACTTGCTTGTCAAAATACATACCTTCACGAAACGTAATGCCGGCTTTGATCGTTTCACGTACATCGGTCATATGCGAAATTAGCAATTCTATTTCTTCGTTCATCGCTCCGATAAGAGCAATTTTATTCCATGTCATTTCATTATCCTCTTTCCCTTATCAACATGAGAAAACCTCTAACGAGATCACCCCCAAAGGAATGACCTCGCTTAGAGGTTTGATTTGATTAAGATTGTGTAACGGAGTTGCGGTAAATAACTTCGTGCGGCAGGATGACCTGCATATGATCCGTTGATTCTTTATTCATCAACTTCGTTAGAAGACGCATCGACACGGCGCCGATATCATACATCGGTTGGGCTACTGTCGTTAAAGTCGGTCTAACCATGGAAGCCATGCGGATATTGTCCACACTCATTACGGCGATATCTTGCGGTACTCTGAGTCCATTGTCTTGAATCGTATGAATGGCGCCAATCGCCATCTCGTCTGTTGCGGAGAAGATCGCTGTTGGTCTTGGTGAAAGCTCCAAGAAATAGTTCACAGCGTCTACACTTGACTCATAACGATAGTTCCCAATGCGAACATATTCATCGCGCAGTGGAATACCTGCTTCATCCAATGCTTTTTTGTAACCTTGATATCGCGCAAATCCATTCGCTGGATCATGCAGCGTTCCGGATATCATCGCAATGTCACGATGACCGGCTTCAATAAGCACATTTACAGCATCGAAAGCTGCTTTCTCATGATCGATATCCACGGATGCCATAGCTTGGTTCTCATCCTTCGTGCCACATAAAACGACAGGTACGGAAGACGTACGGAATGCCTGTGTATGTTCCTCTGTTACTACGCCACCCATGAAGAGCAATCCATCAACCTGCTTCTCAAGCAAGGTGTTAATAACACGAATTTCTTTTTCTTTCTTCTTGTCCGCGTTACACAAAATGATATTGTAATGGTACATATTTGCAATATCTTCAATCCCGCGTGCAACTTCAGCAAAAATGGAATTGGAAATATCGGGAATGACAACACCGACTGTTGTTGTCTTCTTACTTGCTAATCCCCTTGCTACCGCATTAGGGCGATAACCGAGACGCTCAATGGCTTCAAAAACCTTCTTACGTGTTTGTGGCTTAACGTTAGGATTGTTGTTTACAACCCTAGAAACGGTTGCCATCGAAACTCCTGCTTCTCTTGCTACATCATAAATGGTTACGGTCACGGTTACTCTCTCCATTTTCAAAAGTATTCTGCGATCCTAGTATATTATCGTTATGATACGACAAATTAATCCATCTTGCAATGTATATTGAAAATGCTTTGAAAATAATTTCAATGTTTTTTCAAAAGATGTACACATTATGCATAAAAGCCAACCCCCACTGGGATTGGCCACGTACTGCTTATGTCGATATTGCACTCTGTGTGATTTGTGATAACCGCTTGCGAATTTCTTCGGTCCATGGTTCATCACCCAGCGATTGTGCTAGCAATAAGATGTCCAAAAGTTCATTGATTCGTTCTTCAACGATCTTTTCCATGGAATCATTCATATGCTCTTTTTCTGTCACCTTCAGCAGCAGAAAAGCAACTTCCGAAAGCTCATGAAAAAAGAGTTGCTGCTTCTCAGGCTTACTCCCCAGCCTACCGATTAAACCGGTAAGTTCGGGTTTAACATGAGGAACAACTTCACTGCGACCACACGCTTCACATGAGTAAATAGGTACATTCTCAATGTCGACTTTGTTTTGATAAATAACCGTACGCAGACGAAGGTTCATCGTGCGTCCGCACTTACAATACTTTTGCATTCTAACACTCCTTCACTGGCGGGCGGCATGTACATGAATTGCTTGTACTATGATATTCTACGATTTTAATCGATTTCCTGCCGAATGAAGAGTAGTAGTTTTTGCCACCTATGGTAGTTGAATGTTACTTTCCCTGTTGTTTATTAAATTGAATAAGCTCATCCACAAATCGCTTGGAAAATGCGGGAAGATCTGGTGGGCGACGCCCAGAAATAATGTTGCGATCGACAACCACTTCTTCGTCCAACCAAGTTGCTCCCGCATTTTCGAGATCATCTCGAATGCCTGGCGTAGACGTCATCGTGTACCCCTTTACGATTTTCGCCGAAATCAGCACCCAACCTGCATGACAGATTTGAGCAATAGGTTTAACTGCCGCGTGAAACTCCTGTGTAAGACGAATCACGTCCGGATAACGACGCAGCTTATCAGGCGCCCATCCTCCCGGAACATAAAGGCCGATGTAATCGGAAGACTTTACTTCATCGAAGGCATAATCTGTCGTAATAGGTACACCATATTTACCGTGATACACGGTTTTTGCCTTAGGACCAACAATATCCACAACGACCCCGGATTCACGCAAACGTAAAACGGGATACCACATTTCTAAGTCTTCAAATTCTTCATCAACAAAAGCTAATACTTTCGTTCCTGTCAATTCCATGCTAATTTCCTCCTACTATGGATTCTGTTTGTTCGGTTTGAGCAAGCAATTCTATGATTTCATCACTTGTTTTGCAAACTAGAATTTCATTGACTAACTGTTTGCACTTTTTAGCGTCACTGCTTAATAAACGGTGTTTTACTTGTAACAGTGTCTGCACGGAAATACTTAGTTCTTCTATTCCCAATCCCAGCCATATCGGAAGCGCTCGGATGTCACCCGCCATTTCACCACAAACGCCTACGGGAATTCCTACACTTTTGGCCGAATCGATCACATGTTTGAGAAGCCTAATAACTGCCGGATGATAAGGATTATATAAATGCGCAATGTTTTCATTCATCCTGTCCACGGCTAATACATATTGAACAAGATCGTTCGTTCCAATGCTCATAAAATTCACTTCACTTGCAAGGACATCCGCGATGAGAGCTGCAGCGGGCACTTCAATCGTTAATCCAACTTCGATATTTGCATTATATAGCAACCCTTGTGCATGCAATTCCGCCTTGGCCTTCTCGAGAAGAGCTTTAGCCTGACGCACCTCATCCAAGGAAGTTACCATAGGATACATAATTTTCACGTTGCCGTAATGGCTGGCCCTTAGAATCGCTCTAAGCTGTGTCATAAATAGATCTTTACGATCCAGCGAGATACGAATCGCCCGATACCCCAGAAATGGATTATCTTCTTTTGCAAGCGGCAAATAATCGAGCTTTTTATCTCCGCCAATATCAAGCGTTCGGATTACAATGGGGCGACCTTTAAGCTGTCTCGCTGCTTGACGATAAACTTCATACTGCTCCTCTTCGCTGGGCAGCGAATCGCGGTCCATGTAAAGATATTCCGTCCGGAACAAACCTACCCCAGAAGCGCCATTGCGTAAAACCTGATCGATCTCCAGCACGGAATTGATATTGGCATGTAAATTCACATAACTCTTATCCAACGTTACTGGAGCAACGTCAGCTATCTCTTGCAAGCTTTCTTTGAACTCAAGCCAATTCTTTTTGCGTGCTTGATACCGCTCAATCGTTACTTTATCAGGATTGATGTATAAGGTACCCTCTTGTCCATCGATGATCAGGAAATCGCCATTTTGAATGGGCCGTAGAAGCTTCCCTTCCAAACCCAGCACATACGGTACGGACATTGCTCTTGCCATAATGGATACGTGCGAATGTGTGCCACCGAGAATCGTTAACAGACCAAGCACATTAGCTGGATCCAAATGAGCCAATTGAGATGGTGTTAGCTCCTTGGCGACCAATATGTAAGGATGGTCGATCGGTGGTACCGTTGAGCTTGTATCGCCAAGCAAGTGTTTCAGAAGCCGGTTTCCGACATCTTTAATATCAAGCGCTCGTTCCTTCATATATTCGTCGTCAATAAGATTGAACATATCGACAAATTTATCGATAACTTCTTTTACGGCGACTTCCGCCGCCTTGTACTGCAGCTCAATAATCCCTTGAATCTCGTTCATAAAAATGGGATCTTCCAAAATCGCCAAATGTGCATCAAAAATATAGGCTTGATCTTGTCCTACAACATCCTTAATCTCTTGCTTAATGATCTCTAGCTCATCTTTGGAAGATCGAATACCATCATACAAACGTTCAAACTCATAGGACAAATCAGTGACATCAATCATTTTCTCAGGAAAATCCCACTCCCAAGTAGGTATGACAAAAGCCTGACCCATCGCGATCCCTGAAGACGCTCCTATTCCTCTGATCATCCCTTCGTCCCCCCCGTTTGTTTAGTAGGCTTTAGGACAACAGACATCACAGAACCTTGGCCTTTTTTGACAGCTTTAAATGGAGCAAAGCTCCAGGATTTAACAAGATCGGGATTCGTAATAATCATCGGTGTCGCCATCGATGAAGCGAATTTTTTAACTTTATTATAGTTAAACTTAACAAGTAGTTGCCCCGGTTCCACGTGATCGCCTTCTTTTACTACCGCATTAAAACATTTACCTGGCAAGCTAGACGTATCGATGCCAATGTGCAGCAGGACCTCCAAACCTTCCTCGGTCAAGATGCCCAGGGCATGCATAGTCGGATAAATGTGCATAATGGTCCCGGCAACAGGAGAAACCAGTTCTCCTTTCTCGGGAATAAAAGCAACGCCGTTTCCTACCAAACGCGAAGCAAAGATACGATCAGGCACTTCTTCAATCGGGATCATGCGTCCTTGCATTGGCGAAGTAAATAAAACCACATGAATATCCTTGCGCAATACTTTCATAATCTCTTCACGAATTAGCTCTGAGAATGTTCCGAACACGACCTGAACATTGCCTCCTCCAAGACGGATGACGCCTGCTGCTCCTAAGTGTCGTAATGCCGTGATGTCCATCAAACGATCATTGACAAGTGTAAGACGCAATCTGGTAATGCAGGCTTCAATCTTCTTAATATTGTCTTTCCCACCGAGTGCTTGCAAAATAAGTGGAGATCGATATGGGATATCGCCTGCCCACTCTTCGAGAGAAGATCCTTCTTCTCTACCAGGTGTAGGAATCTGGAACCGCCGTATAGCCCAGCGGAACAAGAAATAGTAGAGAAGCCCATAAACGATACCGATCGGTATGAGCAATAAACCGTTATGCGATAGGTGCAAATTAATGACATAGTCGATGGCCCCGGCTGAATAAGAAAAACCATGATGAATATTTAATTCATAAGCCAACCACATGGCCGCTCCAGATAAAATCGCATGAATAACAAATAAATACGGAGCTACGAAGAGAAAGGCAAATTCAATAGGCTCAGTGACGCCGGTTAAAAAAGAAGCTAGCGCTGCCGTCAAGAATGTCGCCTTAATCTTCGGCTTCAAATCTTCCCGCGCTTCCCCAATAATCGCAAAAGCGATTGCTGGAAGGGCAAACATCATAATGGGATATAATCCGGCCATATACATACCCGCTGTCGGATCCCCGGCAAAATACCTAGGTAAGTCCCCATAAGCCATATGCCCCGTTGGGGTCTGATAAGCACCTACTTGAAACCAGAAAAAGTTATTCAAAATATGATGCAAACCCGACGGTACGAGAAGACGATGCGCGATACCATAAACAAAGGCACCTACACCGCCTAATCCAAGCAGCCAGTTGGAGAGCTTGCCCATCCCCATTTCTAAATAGGGGCCAATAGTGATCATAATATAAGACACTACAAGCGTGCACAGCCCCATAATAAGCGGAACTATGCGGGGGCCACCGAAAAATTGTATGTATTCCGGGAGCTTAATCTCTTTACAGCGATGATAAATAATAGCTGCCAGTAATCCAATTAATATCCCACCTGGTACACCCAGTTGAAATTGAGTCCCCAGCTCATGTTCAATAAGTCTTGTGAACATAAAATAGCCCAGCATGGCTGATAAACCAGCAATCCCAGCACTTTCTGTAAGGCCTAGCGCCACACCAACAGCGAATATGATTGGTATATAATCGAAGACCGTATTCCCAGCCAACAGCAGCATATCCCCTAAGCTAGATGCGTGAATGACATCCCAAGGTAGATCCCCTAGACGAAGCAACACAGCAGCAATAGGAAGCGCAATGGTAGGCAGCATTAATGAGCGGCCAAGCTGTTGTAAGTTCCCCATCCAGTTCAAACGTATGCTACCTCCTAAGAGTTTTGCTTTAGCAAAACTGACATCGTAAGCATAAGCTCAGCATATTCGAAGAAAACTGCCTCGTAAGCATAAGCCCACTCTTATCAAATCGTAAAGCTTGTTAGCCTGTTTGTCAAAACAAAATAAGCAGGTCGGTATTCGACCTGCTCATAAACTCATTCAAAACGGTTCCCCGATTAAAACGAGGAATTGGATCCGAATTGTTGCCCCATGCCTGGATTATTAAATCCGGGATTAAAGGATTGAAGCGATTGTTGTGGATTGTTTTGTTGCATGCTTTGTTGCGATCCATAGCTACTCTGGAAGGATTGTTGAGAAGGTGTCGAGGATTCACCACGCAAATACGCATCATGCCCTGGTTGATTCCCACGATAGTTCGCCGTATGGAAAGCGTTTGGTGAAACGTAAGCTTGTCCATATGGTTGTTGATTCGACTGTGCAGAACTAACGAACTGACTAGAAACAAATGGTTGTTGAGCAGATGCATAACCAAATTGTTGGGATTGATTAGAAGCAAATTGGTTGTTCACTGGGATATAAGAAGAATATCCGCTTTGGAAGCCTGATTGTTGTTGTTGAGTTGGCATCGAAGAATCGCTACGTTTGTAAGCATCATGGCCTGGTTGATTTCCACGATAATTCGCAGTGTGAAAAGACTCTTGAGAAGTTGCTTGAGCTACTTGAGAATTCCCTTGGTTGAATCCTTGGTTGAATCCTTGGTTAGCTTGCCCAGCGTTAGATTGATTATAGAAAGATTGTACAGCCCCAATAGGTTGGTACTGTTTTTGGAAACCCTGGTATTGCGCATTATTCCCCTGAAAACCTTGTGAAGATTGATAACCTTGGGAAGCATTCCCAAAGCTGTTGTTATTGTTGTACATTTGTAAATCCTCCTCGGATTCTCATATTTTTGGGCACCTTTTTTGGGGCCTTTTTTATTCTCTCCGCTTGTTGATTTTTTATTTATGGAAGCCATTGGGATGTTCATTAGAAAATGACAACATACAGAAAACCGCTTCCCCCTTACCTATTTTGGTAAGAGAAAAGCGGTTTTTAGTTTTGTCCAAAGTGCAATGATTTTAGTTATTTCGAGGATTTAGAATCGCATCTTCCACTTTAATACAGCGGTCCATAATGACTTCTAACCCGGCTTCGCTAGCAATACGTCCGGCTTCTTCATTCACAATATCGAGCTGGAGCCAGAAAACCTTCGCTTTAATTTTAACGGCTTCTTCAGCGACAGGAACCACTTGGTCAGCACGGCGAAACACATTGACGATATCCACGGGTTCAGGAATATCAGATAAAGAGGCGTAGCACTTCTCGCCAAGTATTTCGGTGGCGTTCGGATTGACAGGAATGATCCGGTATCCCCTGCTTTGCATAGCCGCGGAAACCATATACGATGTTCGATCTGGTTTATCAGATAAACCCACTACGGCAATATTACCCGCACTCGCTAGGATCTCCTTAATGTGCTCTCTTGACGGATTTTCAAAAGTCATGCGTTTCCCTCCTATTTTTTCAAGTATGTGAGACCTTGTTTCCCCATTGCGGTCCAACTGTCGATAAACTGATTTTTGTTTACCTGCACTTGCTTTTTTCCGCTTAATGGATCATTCAAGTATACATTATTCTCATCATATCCTACCAATAATACAGCATGTTCAGCATATGTCGTCTGGATAGGTCCCTTAGGTGTGTCCCAAGTTACCCATTTGTAAGGTAAATTGAAATCAATCGTTGTCCAAATAATAACAGGAATATCATTCGCAATCTGCTGCTCGTACATCTCGAAGGACTCGCCTGTAATGTCAATGGCTTGAGGTATATACGATTTCAGCAGTGGAAATAGTCCGGAATGATAGATGCCAAAACCTCTCTGTTTCCGAGTGACATCGCCTACGAAACCTGTATTAGGATTTCCCCAATAAGCAATTGAACCGTCCGCATTTAATGTGGCTGGTGTATCATCCTTAGGCATTTCTGCAGCAAGTTCCATTTTTGTTTTTGTAATACCATGATACTGCAGCAGCATCGTTAAACTTGTTATTTCACAGCCTGCTGGCAGTTCTGGTAGTTGTGCAAAGACAGGCGCATCAATCATTGCTGATTTTTTTATCTGGATAGCTGGCGGCGGAGATGCAACCTCATTTACTTTCACGGATGCTGAAGGCTTGGCGGCAAGTATTGCAGGACTTGACGCAAATAACGCTGGTTCTTTACCAGTCGCTTTGGCATACAGCAATACAGCAATTACACTGCTTGCAAACACAAGTCCAGCAACGAGGAAGAAACCGAACGTCACCTTTAAACCCTGCCAAATAATCGTCATGCTGACTCACCCATTCGTTGTTTTGGGAATCTATGTCTCACTCACAAGTTCAACCTGAGCACCAATGGAACGTAAATGGTCAAAATACTGCGGGTAGGATTTGGCCACATGATGGGCATCATGAATAATCAAACCCTTCTCAGAACGAAGACCTACAACAGTTAAAGCCATAATGACTCTGTGATCGAAATGGGCATTAATTTCGACCCCGCCTGTGACACCTTGTGGTTTACCATGCACAATAATTTCACTTTGGCGTTCTTCAACATCAGCACCGGCTTTACGCAGCTCGTTCAAATAATCGGTGATACGGTCGCACTCTTTATAACGTAAATTTTCGACATTGTAGAACCGAGAAGTACCTTCTGCAAATACAGCTGCTGCAACCATAGCAAGCACGGCATCTGTGAAGTGATCACCATCAAACTCGCCAGCAACCAGCTTCTGGTTGCCTTTCACATGCACAACACCATTGTCATGAGTTAAATTGACACCCATTGCTCGCAGGACATCCACACAAGCCTTCTCACCCTGCTTGCTATTCTCTTCAAGACGAAGAACGCGTACATCTGAATTCGTCACTGCCGCAGCTGCTAGAATCGCAGCAGAGCCCGGATAATCGCCTTGAATGACATATTCTTTGGCTTGATAGGATTGTCTACCTGGAATGCGGTAGTGCATTAGGTCATCGCTGGCGTGCACAATAATACCAGCTTGTTCTAACACTTCAAGTGTTTGACCTACAATGATTTTGGATTTCAAATCATGCAGCACTTCAATTTCACTATCCTCTTCTAGCAAAGGTGTCATAAATAAGAGAGAGCTTAGGAACTGGGAACTGACATTACCGGAAACAGTGAGCTTACCACCGCGCGGTTGCCCCCCTTTAATAGTTATCGGCAGACGTCCGTTAGAATGTTGTACTTCCACACCCATTTGTTGCAAAGTAACAATGAGATCATCATGCGGGCGCTTGCCCAGAGATTCAGGATACGTGTTTACGAATGTCACATCTGGACAAAAAGCGGCTGTAGACATCAAAAAGCGAAGTACAGCACCGGCATTCCCTACATTAAGCTCAGAAACATGATTGGGATTCTTACCAAAACCCGTAATAACGATTTTCTCATCATCTTCTTCAATAATAGCGCCCAAATCACGGACACAACGTCTCATGGCATCACTATCTTCACTATGAGCCGGATAATAGATGGTGCTCGTCCCGTCCGCAAGCGCACCAATTAGCAAATAGCGGGTAGTGTAGTTTTTGGATGAGAGAGCGTTTATTTCCCCTTGTAGATGGTCGGTTGGTTTCACGATGGCTTTCATGTCGTTGATTTCTCCTTCGTATGTGCTTATATGTAATATCCGAGGAAAGTCATAAGAATTCCACCGGTATAACTGAGTAGTGTATATAGGATCCAAGCTTGCCATAGTCCAGCTCGGAGCTGCTTAATGCTTTCGAGATTCAATGTGGAAAATGTGGTGAAAGCACCCATAAAACCCGTACCTATCAACAATTTCCAATCGTCAAATGAATGATATCTCATCAACAGGCCAAGCAAAAAACAACCCAAAAGATTTATAGTCAGTGTACCATACGGAATAGAACTTGGGAACCTGTTTGCCATGTATGTCCCTAGCTGAAATCGGCAAATTGCGCCAAAGAAACCTCCAAAACCTACCAGACAAATGGGCCATAACCAAATCATCATGAACGACGAACTCCCCCTCGAACAGACTCACCTATACGGACACCCATCCATGTAGCACCGAGTCCTCCCCATAAACTTCCCAAAACATAAATTGCGGCAAGGATCATATGCCCATGGTTTAGCATGTTTATGGTTTCATAGCTAAAGGTAGAGAACGTTGTAAAAGATCCAATAAAACCTGTTGTTATTGGTAGTCGAAGTCTAGTCGGTATGGGAAGCTTTTCGGCGAACGTTATAAACCCAAGTATCAGACAACCGATTAAATTACAAAAAAAAGTTCCCCAAGGAAAAACGGAAGCCAAAGTTGGATTCCATAAGGCGGAGAGCCCAAATCGGGCAATGGCGCCTAATATCCCGGCTAAACCAATGTAGAGCATGATTACACAACTCCTGTTTATTAACCGTAGGTTTGACATCTTTACTTTTTGTTTCTATCATTACTTGTAATGGGGCTTTTTCCCTACATAACAAGCATGGAGGTCCGAAATGGATACGATTTTACCATCCGAAATCAAAGAAAGACTGGACCGCGGCGAAAATTTAGCGATTGTCGATGTTCGCGAAGACGAAGAAGTAGCTGCCGGTATCATCCAAGGAGCTATACATATTCCGCTAGCTCAATTGCCAGACCGCATCAATGAAATCCCCCAAGTCGAAGAGCTTATTCTCGTTTGCCGCAGCGGAAACCGCAGTGGGCGCGCAATTAGCTTCTTGGAGGCACAAGGCTATAAAGGTCTTAAAAACATGACAGGCGGCATGCTGGAGTGGGAGGACTAAGCTTCTTAGCTTGTCCCCTCCTCCTAAATTTCAGCTTGCTGGATGATAAGTGCGGTAATCTCGTCCGTTGTTAATTGCGTTGTATCAATAACCGAATGCGCGAAATCATAAGCAGACTTACGTTGTTCAAGCAGTAGGTGAACGCGCTCCTCTAAATTCCCCTGCAGCAAAGGACGACTGGTATCGCTGCTCACTCTTTGAATGATGATCTCTGGTAATGCTTTCAACGCTACCACAAAGCCATTCTGCAGCATACAATCTCGATTACACTCGGCCAGCACTGCGCCGCCGCCAGTAGCCACAACTTGTCCTTTACGAGCTAATATATGTTCCAGCGCCTTACTTTCCAAAGCGCGAAAATGCGATTCACCATGAATACGAAACAAGTCAGAAATGCTTGTCTGATACTCTTCTTCCAGAGCCGCATCCGAATCTTGAAAGATCCAACCCAGATGCTCTGCCAGCTTCTTTCCAACAGTTGATTTCCCTGTCCCCATAAATCCTACAAGTACAATATTGCTTGCTGTCACGTTAATCCCCTTTTCCCATATGCTGTTCATACAAACTTTCCCAACATCATAACATAGCCAAATCGACATGAATACAATCCACCAAAAAATCATATAGTAGTGTGAATAAATTCCAGCACAAACAGTTAAGATTTTAAGAGAGACCATATGCCGACAAGGAGAGATGGAGCTTTGAACCCAACTGTTGCCTATCAAAACCGCACAAAAGGCAAACTGGAGCAAATTTTACACCCAAGCTATACGCTTTGCAAAGAGGATGTTGTGTGGATACTGGAGTTTATTAAGAAAAAAGTGGCTGAAGAAGACCCGCTTATGCAAGGTCTTACTCAACCACGATTATTAAGAAATTTTCGCTATTTTGCCGAAGTCTCCCTGATGCTCATCCACAGACGGAACGGCTTTGATCAAGAAGCCGATCGTTTGAAAATGTGGCTGCGTGAAGCGGCATACGGTTTGCAGGAAGAGGCTTAAAAAGCCTTATCCTCTTAGTTTTCCATCCAATTGTAGTGGAAGGAACCTTCTTTGTCCACACGTTGGAACGTGTGTGCACCAAAATAATCGCGCTGCGCTTGCAGCAAGTTAGCTGGCAATCTTTCCGTACGGTAGCTATCGTAGTAGGCAAGTGCCGATGCGAAAGAAGGAACAGCAATACCGCGAGTAACCGCTTCTGCAATGACTTGTCTCCATGATTGTTGATAGTTGTCTACAACACCGTTGAAGTAAGAATCAAGCAGCAGGTTTTTGAGTCCAGGATCACGGTCATAGGCTTCCATAATATTTTGCAGGAATCTAGCACGAATGATACAGCCGCCACGGAAGATCTTCGCGATATTGCCATATTTCAGATCCCAGTTATATTCCTCGGAAGCAGCTCTCATTTGAGCAAAGCCTTGGGCATAAGAACAAATTTTACTTGCGTAAAGCGCTTGGCGAACAGCCTCGATAAACGCTTTGCGATCGCCTGTAAAGGCTGGAGCATCAGGTCCTTTGAGCACTTTGCTTGCCGCTACGCGTTCTTCCTTCATCGCGGAGATGAAACGGGAGAATACGGATTCTGTAATAATGGAAAGCGGTACGCCTAGATCCAGAGCACTTTGACTGGTCCATTTTCCTGTTCCTTTTTGACCAGCGGAATCCAGAATAACATCAACCATAGGCTTGCCGGTTTCAGCATCATATTTGGTGAAAATATCACGTGTAATTTCGATCAAGTAGCTGTCGAGCTCGCCATTATTCCATTCTGTGAAGATCTCGTGAAGCTCTTCTACGCTTACATTCAGAACATCTTTCAACAATTGGTAGGCTTCGCAGATAAGCTGCATATCGCCATACTCAATGCCGTTATGCACCATTTTCACGTAATGACCAGCGCCATCAGGTCCGATATAAGTACAGCAAGCATCGTCGCCCACTTTGGCAGAAATCGCAGTAAGAATAGGCTCAACGAGTTTATATGCGTCTTCTTGTCCGCCTGGCATAATAGATGGGCCTTTAAGCGCGCCTTCTTCACCGCCGGAAACACCCGTGCCAACGAAGCGGATACCTTGCTCAGCAAGCTCTTTATTACGGCGCTGCGTATCTGGGAAGAACGCATTGCCTCCATCGATCAGGATATCGCCTTTATCCAAATAAGGAACTAGTTGGTTAATGGTATCGTCAGTAGGACCGCCTGCTTTAACCATAATCAAAATTTTGCGTGGAACTTCGAGCGATTGCACGAATTCTTCAATGCTGTATGTACCTACTAATTGTTTGCCTGGGGCTTCTTGCAGAAGCTCTTTTGTTTTTTCAGCAGAACGGTTAAAAACGGATACAGTGAATCCTCTGCTCTCAATGTTTAAAGCCAAGTTTTTACCCATAACCGCTAGACCGACTACACCAATTTGTTGTTTAGACATCTCTCTCATACACCCTTCCGATAAATAAATATTTAAATCGTCATCGCGCCAAAACCGCCATCCACTCTTAAAACAGAACCTGTTACAAAGCTAGAAGCTTGTTCAGAAGCAAGGAACACAGCAGCACCCTGAAGCTCAGACGCTTCACCGAATCGATTCATTGGCGTATGACGCATGATGGACTCGACACGTTCCGGCGATAGAATCTTACGATTCTGCTCCGCCGGGAAGAATCCAGGAATAATCGCGTTAACACGCACTCGGCTAGGAGCGAATTCACGGGCTAGATTCTGCGTAATGTTATTGACAGCTGCTTTGGAAGCGGAGTAAGTGAATACACGGGAAAGCGGCGGATCTGACGAAACGGATGAAATATTAATAATACTTCCTCCCTCTCCTCGATCAACCATGTATTTCCCAAACACTTGGCAGGCTAACACGACACTTTTCAAATTAACCTCCATAATAGAATCCCATTCTTCCATGGAAATGTCAAAGAAAGGTGTGGCACTATTTTTGCCGGGGCAGTTCATTAGAATATCCGCACCGCCGGACCAAGCGATAACTTCTTTGAGAACAAGCTCCAAATCTTCCCGTCTCGTAGCATCAGCTTGAAAGGTATGTGCTTCCCCGCCAATGGCTTCAATGCTCTGGCGAACCTGATCACTTTTCTCTTGATTACGACCGACGATGGCTACTTTCGCTCCATGTCCAGCCAGAGCAAGAGCCATTGACCCTCCAAGTGTGCTGTTGCCGCCAATAATAACTGCTGTTTTCCCTGTAAGATTGAATAAATTCATTGTCTTCATCCCCTCCGGCATTTTGCTTGTCAATCCTTCTTAACAAGCCTAAGCTAATTTATCATTGAGGGCTCCGTAGGTGCTGTTGTTGAAAGGCGGTAATCGCATCGAATTGATCTTTTAACTGATGATATACGCTTGTATAAATAGATGTCAATTGTTGATAGATGCGATAATCGTTTTCATTCACCTCGTGAGCCTTTCCTACCTGAATCCATTGATGAGCGTGAGATAGATCTTCGATTTCCCCCATCGCGAGCAGACCTAGCAAAGCTGCGCCGATCCCTGAGCTTTCAATCGAATCCGGCACAGTAACGGATGTGCCGAGCATATTCGTCATCATCTGGCGCCAAAAATCAGATCGGGCAAATCCACCAGACGCGCGAATCACAGTGGCAGGTCCCATAATCCGTTCCAAGGAAGCGCTAACTGCTTGGATCGAGAACATGACACCCTCGAGCGCTGCACGAATCATATGCTTCTTCTGATGGCTAAGTGAAAGCCCGAAGTAAACACCGCGTGCATTCGCGTTCCAATAAGGCGCACGTTCGCCGGAAAGCAGCGGCAGGAACAGCAGGCCATCAGAGCCCGCAGCAACTTGTGACGCCAGCTCCGTCAAATAATCATAGGGATCGATTCCCAGGCGGCGGGCTTCTTCTGCTTCCGCCGTAGCGATCTGGTCTCTCACCCAACGGAAAACGATGCCACCGTTGTTGATTGGTCCGCCCACGACCCAGAAGTTTTCTGTTAGCGCATAGCAGAACAGCTTGCCTTCGGGGTCGGTTTGCGGCTTGGTGACGACACTGCGCACGGCACCGCTGGTGCCGATAGTGACGGCGACGACACCGGGCTCGAAAGCGCCTACGCCGAGATTCGCGAGGACGCCGTCGGATGCGCCGATAACGAACGGCGTGTTCTCGGACAAGCCCATTGCGGAGGCTAACTCGGCGCTGAGCCCTTCTACGCGGTGCGTTGTCGGCACCAGCTCAGACAGCTGCTCCGGCGTCACACCGGCCTGACCAAGCGCTTCTTCATCCCAATCGAGCTTCTCCAGATTGAATAGCCCTGTTGCACTGGCTAGTGAATGGTCAATGAGATAACGACCAAACAGCTTCGCGAAGACGTACTCCTTGATGCCAATGAACTTGTAAGTTTCCTTGACGAGCCCTGGCTCGTTATCACGGAACCACATCAATTTGAGAAGTGGTGACATCGGGTGAATCGGCGTTCCTGTACGCGAGTAAATCTGCTGACCTAGGCCGCTGCGCTTAAGCTCTTCCGCATATTGCGCACTGCGATTATCCGCCCAGGTAATGCATGGGGTCAGTGGCTTCGTCTTCTCGTCAACAGCAATGAGGCTGTGCATGGCTGAGCTGAAGGAGACGCAGAGCACTTGGTCAGCTGTGATACTAATCTTGCGAACAACAGCGCCAATTCCTTGGACAACAGCATTGAAGATTTGATCCGGATCTTGTTCGGCCCGATCAGCGGCTGGTGTGAAAAGGGGATATTCAATAGAGTGCGAGGCTAGAACTCGACCATCCCGATCGATCACGAGCGTCTTCGTGCTCGTTGTCCCAATATCCGCCGCGACAATGTAAGGCTTATCTCTGACTGTATCAACTGTCATTTGCTAATATTCCCCTCTGCATCAAATGAAAGTTCATATGGTTCTGATAGAATTTCAATATCCGGATGCTGACGAGCTGCATCTAACAAATTCACGGAAATTTCAATTTCGCCCAGATGAAGTGTATCTTGAATCCAAACTAGCTTGCAGGTCGTATAATCTAGAATGTTACAGGTTTTAACCGCTGCTTTGATCGCGTAGAAATCGTTCTCCAGCGTTGTTGCGATCTTGGTAGGCGCACATACGGTTGACGTTAGTCCGTTCGCGTAAGTGAACTCCAAATTCGTTTTATCCACTAGTCTTTGAGTAGTGAAATCAGCTGTTCCTACACCGTTGGCGTTACCCTTCGTTTCTGGCGTTAAGTCCAGAACAACCATTTTGGCAACCTCTGGGCCGCCATGCGCGTATGGTGTTGGGTAGCGGCCGGTAACATTGGGATCCATGCCATCGCCGCTAATATTTTTGCCAATATAATCAATGACAAGAACATCGATTTCGTCGAATAAAATCTTCGGCAGACGCGATTTTGCTTCAATTAGCAGTTGTTCCTCCCGCACTTCAATTTCAGCTGCAGGCAGCACTTCCACTTGGCATGTCTCATCATAGGCATTTTCTACTAGCGCGACGCCAAACACGATGGGCAGCTTCTCGATCATCAAATTGGCCATGGCCGGCACATTCTCAGCCATATACTTGAAGCCAAGCTGGTGGCAGGCTTCAGCGCCT
This sequence comes from Paenibacillus sp. V4I9, assembly GCF_030817295.1. NCBI lineage: Bacteria > Bacillati > Bacillota > Bacilli > Caryophanales > Paenibacillaceae > Paenibacillus > Paenibacillus sp. V4I9. The sequence continues at coordinate 2,720,630 of NZ_JAUSZE010000001.1, read as the reverse complement.
TTCTGCTTCCCTAACCCGATGGCGATCATCTTCATGATCCCGCTCTCAATACGTCCACGAAACGCCGTATGCGGCTTCACGCGGTTAATAACGACAATAGCATCTGCCTCAGAAGCAATGCGATCAACATAAACCGGCAAGCCGTTAGGCAGTTGGTCGATCTTCACGACTTCCATGGAAGAACGGATAGGGGCACCCATCGAGGCTTCCGTAATGCCAAAATGCTGCAATACCTCCGTTTGTCCTTCGGCAGTAGCACCACCATGACTTCCCATACAAGGTACGATAAACGGGAACGCACCTCTATCTTTTATGGCGTCAATGGTCGTTTTGGTGAAGCCAGCGATATTAGCGATCCCCCTGCTTCCCACAGCAACAGCAACCTGCTGACCGGGATGAATGCTTTCCATAACTCCGCTGCTGGCAAGTTTATTCACTAATTCCAATTCTGGATTTTCCAAAATGGTACGATCAAACTTCTGCCGAATCTTAATCATTTTGGGAATCGGAATATCAATTAATAACTCTCTCAGAATGCTCATCGACTAATCCCTCTTTCCTTATGGCGTCAATAACCGTACGGATTCCCGCACGATCAACTCTGTTTTTAAAAGCAACTGCTCCGTTTCGTGCTGCTTATTTTCTATATTTCCAAGAAGTCGCAAAGCGCCTTCTCTACTAATTTGCTCAATCGGTCTGCGAACGGTTGTCAGTGCTGGGGTTACGTAGGCTGCGAATACTGTGTCGTCAAAACCTACCACTGAGATATCGTTAGGCACGTTCATCCCGGCTTCCGACACCGCTTTCATTGCCCCAAGCGCCATTTCATCATTACAGCAAAATACGGCCGTCGGTCTTTCATCCAGCGTCAAAAATTGCTGCATGGCCTTATGTCCGCTCTCCAGATCGTACAGTCCCGGCATGCGATATACGGGTGGAACAGTAATCTGGTAATGCTTCATCGCTCGTTCGAAGCCGTCTTTCCGATTCTGAGCGGATTTAAATCCTTTGCGACCCTCAACGAGAGCAATTCGCTTATGTCCCTGCTCAATCAAATAAGAGGCTGCCAGAAATGCGCCTTGCTCCTCATCGGAGAGAACATTCAGCACACCTGAAGTTTCAACAGGGCGATTCAGCACAACTTGCGGGATACCTTTACTGGCAATGTGGTCAATGATGGCTTGATCGTCATCACTCTGACTGACAACAACAATACCGTCGAAGCTTTTCCTCGTAATCGAGTGAAAACTGGTGTAATCATCAATCCCTTTAACGATCAATTGGTAACGATCCTGTATGACACTATTGACACCACGGATAGCTTCATAGAAGAAGCCGGCGGAAGTTCCTTTACTTAGTGTGGTAAAGAACAGCCCCAAGTTATACGAACGATCCAATACCAAACTCTTCGCACTGTAATTAGGCGTGTAATCCATCTGTTCAGCGATGATTCGGATGCGCTCCTTTGTCTCCTCTTGAATGAGCGGACTGTTGTTCAGTGCTCTGGAAACCGTTGTATGAGACACACCTGCAAGCTTGGCAATATCCTTAATGGTAACGCTCATACCTTCACCTCTATCAGAAGCATATCACATCTATGCACACGTTAACAATAGTCTATTTCACAACAAAAAAACTCCCTTCTCAAGGAGCTTCCTCTTCTTGTATTATTTGAAAAAAGCCGGTAAATACGCTCTATTCTTCTCCAGCATTTCTTCCATAAGCGTCTTGGCTACTGCCACTGACGGAACCAAAGGATGGTTAACCAACGCTTGTAGAACGAGATCTCTACTGCCTGTAACAGCAGCTTCAATGGTGAGGCGTTCATATGTTTTGACTGCATGAATAAGGCCTTTGACATGTTCAGGAACTTTGGTCAAGCCCATTGGAATAGGACCACCCGCTGTAATGACACAATTCACTTCAATACAAGCATCCTTCGGCAAAAAGTCGATGATGTTATCGTTCATAACGTTCAGCGTTTGAATATCCCGCTTATCATTGTAAATGGAATCCATGAGATTGACAGCTGCCTCGGAATAGTAAGCGCCCCCGCGTTTCTCCAGCTGTTTAGGCTTCTCCTGCAGGTCAGGATCTTGATAAAGCTCGAACAATTCATCCTCAACGCGTTTCACAACTTCCGCCCGAGTACCATTTTCTTTGAGCGACGCCAACTGTTCTTCAAGCATGATATCCGTCATGTAAAAATATTTCAAATAGTAGGAAGGCAGGGATTGCAGCGAACGCAAGAAATCCGCATCCCATTCGCTTGCCGGTACGTTTTTGCCGCTATATTCTTCTTTGCGATCCAGCAATTCAGCTAATTTATCCTCGCCTCTGATTTCAGCACGCGTTACCCAGTGGAGATGGTTTAACCCAACGAACTCGGTGTAGATCTGTTCAGGAGCAGCATCATACTTGTTCATTAACCATTTGTGCAAGCCGATAGGCGCATTGCAAAGGCCTATGCTTTTTACTTTGGAGTACTTATGAATCGCCTCAGTCACCATACCTGCCGGATTCGTGAAGTTCAGCAGCCACGCGTTAGGGCTCAGTTCTTCGATATCCTTACAAATATCAAGCAGTACAGGAATCGTACGAAGCGCTTTCATCATCCCGCCCGGACCGGTCGTTTCCTGACCAATAACACCGTATTTATTAGGAATATGCTCATCCCATTTACGGGCTTCCAAAAGACCTACACGCATTTGCGTACTTACGAAATCCGCATTTTCGATCGCTTTTCTGCGATCCAAGGTTAAGTGCACCTCGATCGGCAAACCGGACTTCTCGATCATTCTTTTTGCCAAATTACCGACGATCTCCAGCTTGTGCTTACCTGCTTCCACATCCACAAACCAAAGCTCTCTTACAGGCAGCTGGGCATATCTTAAGATAAAACCTTCTACGATTTCCGGCGTATAAGATGAACCTCCGCCAATGATGGCAATTTTCAATGCATCTCTCATTGCACTCACATCCTAGTCTTATCTAATAATTGTATGGTTTGATAATCGGACACGGTCCGGAGTTTCTCGTACACATCTATGGTAACGGGGTTACCTGCGGCTTCCATCGCCATCCAAACTGCGCCAACCACAGGTTCAACGTTCAATTTCACAATTGTCGCATTGGAGGCGACTTCGCTCACTGCCTTTTCAATATAAGAATGAATAAATGGCCCGTCACCTCTTGCAATGACACTGCCCGCAAGCACAACTTGAAAAGTCTCTTGCTCCATGTTTAAACGTTTAATTACAGCTGTGGCTGACTTCCCAAGCTCTTCCCCTTGCACCCTGAGAATGCGGCAGGCGACTTCATCTCCCTGCGCCGCGGCTTGGAACAACAGTTTGGTCGTATGGAGCGGTACGGATTTGTTGTTATCCAGAAAATCATCAAACATATCCTGCACCGAATTATAGCCAAGAAACTTGATCAGCAGCTCAGTCAGCATCGTGGGTTGCTCCCTGCCATCCCATGACCGAATGACAGAACGGAAAGCCTCTACGGCAAGAGTGCCTCCCCCGCCAAAATCACCAAACTGGTAGGTGAAGCCTCCACATTGAAAAAAATCACCCTGCCTGTTCTTGCCGGCACTGTTCGTTCCACTTCCGCAGATTAAAACAACGCCAAAAGGCTGTGACGTACCCGCACGCAATGCAATCATGGTATCACAATCAAAACCATAATTCGCGAATCCCAGTCCGCCAATTAGCGGGCGAAGGATCGTATAATCAATCGGTCGATCTGCGCCAGCAAGGCCGAAAAAAGCATATTCAATGTCACTGAGTGTAAGTCCCGCCTGCTGTAGAGCCATGGCTACGGAATTTGTAATATTTCCGAGTGCTTGTTCTACACCAAGTTGATGATTGCCATTGCCGCTGTGCCCTTTACCGATTATATGTCCATGTTCATCTGTTACGAGTGTGTAGGTTTTACTCCCGCCTGCGTCTACACCCAAATAATATTTCATGCTTTCAACTCCTGAATATATCCATCATCTCTAGTTTCGTTTACTTATGGTGGATTCTCGAATGATTAATTCCGGTTCCAATTGCACCGTTATATTGCGTTTGGCTGTACCATCAATCCACTTAAGCAAAATATCAACGCCTTGCTGCCCCATTTTGTCCGCCGGTTGACGAACGGTAGTTAACCTGGGGCGGAATTCCTCCGAGAAAATCTGATCATCAAAACCAACAATTGACATATCACGCGGTATTTTGTAGCCCTCATTTTTGAGCGCGTCCATCACACCAAAAGCCGTCAGATCATCTGCGGCAAATACCGCACTCGGAAGTTTTCCCGACTGAATCCAGCCACTTGCCGCTTGATAACCGGAGGTGATGCTAAAATCACCTTTTTCAATCCAAGAAGGATCCAAACCTGCCTCCTGCATCGCACTGACGAAACCGCGCCGCCGCTCGCTGCTGCTTAAGTAAGGTGCAAGCCCGGAAATATGGGCAATCTCCGTGTGGCCTAGGTCAATTAAATGTTTCGTGGCTTCGTAACCACCTTTATAATTATCAATGATTACAGAGGATATCGATGGATGAATATGCTGATTATCCAACATGACGAAAGGAATTTTCTTCTTTTTCAATTCCATGACATAATCATCCTCATGAACCGGCGAGAGCATAATAACACCATCCACACGGTCCTCTTGGAACATAGAATTATCGAAAGATGCGAACACATCTCTTGATATCGAAAGCGCTAAGAAGTAACCTTTTTCAGCAAGCCGATCGTTAATCTCTTTGACTACTGCATCCAAGAAAGAATCATTTAATGTGGTAATGCCGAGTCCAATGATACCCGTCTTGCCACGAGCCAAGCTTCGTGCAGCTGCATTCGGATGGTAATCTAACTCTTTCATCGCTTGCAGCACTTTTTGGCGGTTTTTTTCACGTACAGTACCAGCTTGATTAATGACCCGAGAAACGGTGACGACTGACAAACCGCTTCTCTTGGCGACGTCAAAGATGCTTACTTTCATATTAAAACAACTCCTGTAGCTCTAAATTTCAGTAATCAAGTCGATTTACAGCATGTTTCCAAAGTATCACAATTAGCGTTTCAAATATACAGGAGGAATGCAAATGCAGTATCGCCATTTTCGACGCTTGCCAGCTCGTTTATGAACAGCTCATCAATCTGTGAGTAGCCCGACTCCTTCCACTGTTTTCTTTGTTGTGAATTATCATCACTTAAAGTTTAACCGCTTTAACTTTTATCGTTTACTTCCTCTTTTATTTTAGAAAATAAACACATATTATGGTAGTATCAAAAAAAGATTCACCGTAAAAGTTAAAGTGCTTTAACTTTCATAAATTGATTATATACGATGACTTTCGGGTTAACAAGCGTAATTTCACAAAAAATTTAAAGAGAGGCCCTATCTATTAACTAGATACAGACTCTCTCTTTATTTGATTCCAATATTCATTTTCACATCTCCAATAAGAGCATTTCTTGTCTCATTTCGATCAGCTTGGTTTTACTCTCCATGACCGCTTTGACATCACCTGAAGCCATAGCATCATGCAGAGTAGCCAGTTCGTAATCCAGCTCCATACGTAAAATAGGAATCCGATCGTCGGTACGTTTGGATCGCAGCGCTTGCATGACTTCCTCTACGGTCACGGCAGGCTCCTTCTGATACAGCACTTTATGTTCGATACCGCTAATCTCTACCATTCGAATAATTTCACCGAACATAATATTCTCAATGAGAATTTGCCGATCCTTGAATCTTTTTACTACAGCATGACCACGTGTATCACCAATCAGCTTCTCCATCATTTCGGCGAGCTTCTCATCTTTGAAGGAATAATTGCCTACAATTTTATACTTTTCACCGATTCGTTCGAACTTCAGCTTAATCAGCTTGCGTCCTGTGCGAATGGAAATGATGAACTGCAGCTCGCTTTCGTTCCAATACAGAGAATAACCTTCCTGAATGAGTGCTTTAATGAAGTTCCGGATTAGCCGGCGATCAAATCGTAACTCTAGGTTGCAATACTCCACTTCATGACTCTTACTCACGGCAATCCCCTCCATAATTGGCGCATATTATTTTATTTAAATATTCAGACAACTTATCTGCTTACTCTTATCTTATTATGAATTCTATGTTTTAGCAACTTGGATTATTGACATTTTTTTAAGGAAAAACGTACAAAAAAAGCTGATGCCTGTATACTAACGGCTTCAGCCCTAAACGGGAAGACTACGGCCTCTGCCTATGCAGTACCTACGTGTTTAATGCCATCCCCAGAAAAATCCATCGCGCTCCCAAGCTGCTTTACCGCCATGAAGTTTTTTAAATATTTTCTTCACATCTTTGGAAATCGCTTGATTCCCATTCTCGTTCACATAGATGAAGGATTCCCCAAAATGTTGAATTATATAGTCCACCGCTTCTTTTTGATGTAAAATACCCGCGGATTTCAACTGCTCCATCATCCATTCCGCAACTTCATTCGCCGTAACGGCCATTTACATTCTCTCCCTTTACTCGTATGTTTCTGGGGCCTGTGTACAGGCAAGTGACGTTATTGTACCATTGTAACACAATCTTCTCGAAATCATCGTTCGAATAGGTACAGGAGCACAATCATTAGTGTAAAACCTAATAGCCCATTCATTCCATAGGGGAACACCATATGCTATCTCGTAAGACAAACGAACAGATTTTTAAACGAAAGGGTGATTTAAATGGGTTATGACGCAGGTGTCGGTGGTTATAGATCTTCCGCAGCCGTTTTGGTTCTCTTCATTTTGTTGGTAATTATTTCTAGCGCTTTCTTTATCTAATACACTTAAAAACAAAAGGGCTATTCTGCAGAAGCAGGTAGCCCTTTGATTTTTAGTTAACTAACCTCAGCATCTCCCGGTCTAAGAATGACCGAACCGACACCCAAAAGAATCAGTCCAAACAAGGTGAGTACGCTCATGTGCATCCACATCTGGGACAGAGTCTGACCAGAAGCCATTCGCTGAATGGCCTCAATCACCCACTTTTGCGGAACGAAATTCGCAATCTTCTGCATCCAGTCCGGCATCAGGCTGATCGGCCAGAAACATCCGCCCAGCATACACGTTGGGGTAACGACGAGAGAATTAATCATGCCCATATTCGACGCATTCTTAACCATACTAGCTACCGCGCTGGCAATTCCCATGCATGCTAGTAAAAAAAACTCCAACAAAATAAACTGCGATACAAACGGAAGTCCATACTCATAATTCGTTACATAACGCGTAAACAACAGGATGACAAGCACCTGAAGCGTTCCAACCAAGAAACTGCCTATGAAATTCCCAAGTATAATTTCGAAAGAATGAATGGGCGCTGAATACGTTCTTGCCATTGTGCGTTGTCTTCGATCATCCATAATCACGGAAACGGTATTATTGATTAACCCCATCATGAACATCAGCATGAAACCTATTACCCTATTCATATTCGGGTTCACATACAAATTAAGATCAGTGACTTGCGCGTTCACCTGATGCTTCTCCATCTGAGAAATAGTCTTCTCCACTGCTTCACGAAGCGCTGCTTCTTGGAGCCCTTGCTGGCTATGCAGTTCAATCGTTCCTTGATATCTAGATAGAATACTATCCAGATTGATTTTGAGCGTGATCGAAGCCTCATTGATGTTTAGTTGGTACATATCTATTTGCGCAGATGCACCTTTCATCAACGTCTCGCTGAATCCTTCAGGAATTAGAAAGGCGCTGCTCACTTTTTGCTTCGTGACAACTTCTTTAAGCGCAGTTTCAGAAGCTTCTTCTTTGAGCCGATAATCTGGCAGCATCGAAAGTTCTTGCAAGAGATGGGAACCCATCGCTCCCCGATCCAAATTGATATAAGCAATATCAACCCCGTGCTCGCTCTGTTGACCAAGTACACCAATGATTAGTGAAACCGCTGCTGCTGGAATGACTAAATACATCAGAAAGCCTTTTTTCTGAAAAAGTGTACGACGCAGCATATTGAGCGCTATAAATAAGCTATTCATGATATCCCGCCTTCCGATACACAATCAGGGAAAGAAGCAACAATCCCCCGCTAATACACGCCAAAATCGATATATGATGCCCTATGATTGCAGCGTCACTTCCGAGCATTATACGAAACATACTCTGCATGGCCCAGTGATTGAGCGTAATCTCTCCCATCCGCTGCAGAAGACCTTCTGGAAGAGGTGTGAAGCCTCCACTTAGGAAAGTCATGACAAGAATGAGCATTTGGAACGTCGTGCTGATTGCTTTAGACGATTTCGCTGCCAGCATAATCAATATCGCTAGACTCATCGAAGCGACGATAATCAATAAGCAAACCAGGAAGAGATGGAAGAAGTCATTTCCCCAATCGACACCATAAAACAGAATGGTAGCACTAATAACGAGCCCTGCCTGGACGATCGAACTGAAGATATTTCCTAAGATTTTACCCAATAAAATTTGATATTCATGAATGGGCATCGCATTTAATCGGGATAACGTGTGCTTTTCTTTCTCTCCTTGCAAACCCAATGCCGCCCCCATGCCCGAGTATAACAAAAACATGACTAGCATAGACGCTGTGTAATATTGCATTGCCGTATAGTTGGAATTAGAAGAAGTAAGCTTACCAAGCCGTACATGCGAAGAAGCCTCCGCTGTCGGGTTGAATGATCCGTCACTACCTTGTTTCTGCAGTAGTTCCGCAGCCCCAGGGCCTGCTGAAATCATCGCGGATTGCATGTAATTAACTTGATCCAAAAAGGAGCGAAGCGTCATCTTAGCGGTCAAATTCTGCCCATAATCCTGGCCTAGTAACATCTCCCACTCTGCTTCTTTTCCTTCAAGCACGCGGCTGCTAAAATCACTTGGAATGATGAGTGCAAACTCCGAATCCCCTGACTTGAGCCGTTTTACCGCTTCCTCACGTGATTGAATGTTCATAGGCTGTATAATCTTCATTAACTCCGGTGTGCTGAGAAAGCTTGTAAACCCTGCGCTTAAGACGCCTGAATCTGACTGTACCACATCTACCTTAACGGGCTTCAGTGTCCGATCTTCCATTTTGAACGCACCTGAGAGCGCCGACCCCAAAATGAAAATAAGTAAAAGCGGCATCAAAAACTGAATAATGAGTACATAACGCATACGCATAAAACGCAATATTTCATACTTCGCAATGATCCAAATCGGCATGTTGACCTCCTCCTAATCCCGTAAGGTTCTTCCGGTCAACGACAGGAATAATGCCTCAAGATCAGGCTCTACCTGCGTGAGCGATTGGATTTTCACTTCGTGTTTGGAAAGGATGAACAGGATGTCCTGCAAATAGGCTTGGAAGGAACCTACCAGCAGCTCAAGTGTCTGCTCATGAATGGTGACTTGCTTAATCCGCGGATGATCCCTTAGCTCCATTACGGCTTCTTCCCTCAGGTTAGCTGCTTGAATGATAATTTTATTGTCCTGCTCAACTTTACCGCGCAATTCTTCTTGGGTTCCACAAGCAATGAGATGCCCATGATCCATGATGCCGACCCGCGTGGATATGGCGGACACTTCTTCCATGTAGTGCGAGGTATAAATGATCGTTGAGCCCATACGGTTCAGCGTCCTAACCGATTCCAGAATGTGGTTTCGGGACTGAGGATCGATGCCCACGGTAGGTTCATCCATAATAATCAGCTTTGGACGATGCATAATTGCACACGCAATATTCAATCTCCGCTTCATTCCGCCGGAAAAGGAACTTGGTTTATCACGAGCACGATCCAATAATCCTACAAATTCCAGCGCTTCCTCTACTCTTTCTTTCAGGAGCTTACCTCTTAACCCATATAATTTTGCGAAAAAAGTGACATTTTCTCGTGCTGTTAGGTTTTCGAAGATTGCGAGATCTTGTGGAACAAGACCAATTCTCCGTTTCACTTCAATTGTATCTTTCGCAACTGAGAGCCCGTCAACAAACATTTCGCCTTGATCGATTTTGAGCAGGCCGCTCAGCATCTTGATCGTAGTGCTTTTCCCAGCCCCATTGGGGCCTAACAATCCGAAAATCTCACCTTCATGAATCGATAAATTCAAATGATCGACAGAAATTTGATTGCTATACTTTTTGACAACATTTTTTAAATGAACAAAGCTCACAAGATCCTCTCCCTTTTCCCCTGTTTCCAACTGGTCTTATTACAATCATTGTATCTCCAAGGGATCCCATTAACAGGTAGAATAAGTCATTATTCAAAGGTGACAAAAGTCATTATCTGTCTATTAGACGTGTTAACCCACTTGGTTATTATGGTATACTTTGCTAATACTTGCCCTGCAAAGGAAGGAAATCGATTGACACAATTACGCTCGTTAACCCGTTATTTACTCATTCTCATTCCAGCGATTGCCTCGATGTATCTCGAAAGCTATTCATCCAATGGCATGTATGTTTTCCTCATTCTCTTATTCATTTGGATCGCAGAACTGCGCAGAACGATATTCTCGAAATCAGCATGGATGCTTTTACTCGAAATTGGATTTAGCGGATGGATGAGCTATCACTATGACGGCATTTTGTTCATCACCTTTTACTCCACGCTCTTATCTTATGTAACCACCGTAAATAGTCATATCCGTTACTATTACGTGAGTATTCAGTTGATTCTGTTGAACATATCCTTACATAGTCAGCCAAACAGCTATTACCTCATTGCCAATCTGATCTTCTTCTCTCTGACGCTGCTCCTGCTGCAGATGCTTCAGACTGAGCAAAACAAACAGGAAGTTGAGCTGCTCTATGACAGGCTTCGGAGGCAGCATTACGAACTGGACGAAGCTCGCATTCAGTTAATGGATTACGCCCGGAAAGTCGAAAACATCGCACAAACGGACGAACGCAATCGGATTTCCCGAGATATTCATGATGAATTGGGACATAAGCTGATCCGACTGAAAATGATGATGGAAGCATCCTTGCAGATCCTTCCTACTCAACAGAAGAAAGGCGTAGACATGTTAATGTCGGTCCGTGACCAGTTAACAGAAAGCATGGAACTGCTGCGTTCAACCGTACGTAGACTGAAACCAGATGAAGAAACGGTGCAAACCTACTCACTGGGGAGGCTCATTGAAGGACTGACAGCAGATAAAGGGATATCCATTGAGGTTGAGATGCAGGGGATGCCCTACATGCTGTATCCGAGTCTAGAGTTCATTCTATACCGTAATGTCCAAGAAGCCATCACGAATGCCATTCGTCACGGGTCCGCAACCCAAGTTCTTATTCAGTTAACGTATGAATCCAAACAGCTTACAATGTGTATTTCGAATAACGGTAAACTGCCTACAGAGCGCAGTGTGAACGGACTAGGAATGTCTGGGATGGAAGAACGAAGTAAGCTCATTGGCGGTCAACTTATTGTATCGCTCGAGGATCGATTTACAGTGACGACTGTCTTGCCCACTTTTCGCCAATTTGAATCTACCTAAGAAAGGGTTGAACGCAGCATGATTCATGTACTCATTACAGACGATGATCCATTCATCCGCGAAAGCTTACAATTAATCATTGGACTTGATGAAAATATTAAGGTCGTTGGCACGTGTACGCATGGAGACGAAGCTCTTGCTTTTATCCAGAACGGCGTCCAGGTTGACGTTGTCCTGATGGATATTCGGATGCCAATCTGTGACGGTGTACAAGGCACTTTGAAGATTAAGCAAGCTTATCCGGATATTGCTGTGCTTATTCTGACCACATTCGACGATGATGAATTTATCGTTCAAGCCTTGCGAAACGGAGCCAGCGGTTATCTGCTCAAAAATATTTCGCCAGATCGGATTATCCAAGGAATCAAAACGGTAGAACAAGGCAATCTACTGATTCATGCAGATATTGCCAAGAAATTGACAACCTTCATCAACCCTGGTTCTCCTTCGAACGTACCTGCACCCAAACCACTTAGTGGATATGGCTTAACAGCAAGTGAACAAGCTGTCGTAGCGAAAATCGCTGAAGGTCTATCCAATAAAGAAATCGCCCAGGAGCTATTCCTGAGCGAAGGTACTGTTAAGAATTATATTACGGAAATTCTCAGCAAGCTGAACCTCCGAGATCGCACGCAAATTGCTATTTTCTATTTAAAAAGGCAATCAGGTTCCGATAGTTAATTATTTAACTCTCGTCACTTGGATGTCCTCTTTGGAGGAGCTTCCAACCACATAATCAGGCTTATTATTATTGCCATTTATTTGCGTCAGTTTGAGGGTTGTGCGATAGAAATGCCCATTTTCCGTAAGTAAGTAGCTGTATGTATTCTCTTCAGGCATCGCATCAATGATAATCGGATTCGTCATGTAAGGTACTTTATTGATCTCATAGTATCGGAAACCTTCCACATACGCTCTGATTGTCTTGAGCTTAACCGGATCCTGCTCTCCTGTAATGACGATGGGTTCATTAATGAGATAGGAAATTTGCGGCGTTTCTTTCCAGCTCTTTTTCAATTCTTCTTCGCTGACATAGATATCCTCTGAATACTTCTCCTTCGCTTTCCGCAATCCGCTGGTAGAAACACCCATTCGGTCCAAATCTTTCAATCGGTAATACGTCTGATCCGTCATATTAACGAGAACCGGATAAGTCGCCCCTAAGTAGTCCAAATATTGTGGATACGGGTACTGCAGCACAATTTCTGTATAATTCGTTTCGTTGCCTTCCGCAGGCTGCTGAGGATTAACACGGGAATTCAGATAGATTGTTTTCGTACTATCCTTCCAATTCACAACCGCTCCCAGGTAAGTTCCTAGCTCCTTCACAGGCAAATAACTGGAATTATTATAAATTAAAGGCGGATTCGTCAGCTTCACTTCTTGCCCGTTCACCACGACTTTAAAATCATTTCTTAAGTAAGCATCAACGCGCTGCAGCACATCCTGTGCGTAAACACCTGCTGTGAAACAAGTTCCCATTAAAGTGCCAAGTACCGCAATTTTGGACCATTTTGACATCCTCATAAGTATAAATTCTCCTGTCTTCCTAATGGATAGTTACCACATATTTCGGCATGGTTCCACTTTTTTCCTGCTTTTCTGCCATAAAATCGGTCCAATGGCCTACTTCCTTTCTACGAAACTCGTAATCATTGCGGGAATACGCGAATTGCTTTAGAATAATTGAAAACGTAATTGAAAAGAGGAATTAAACAGATGAGTTTCACTGGATTTGCACAGCATGATTTCGATACCTTTGCTGTAGAGGGTCTTGATGGACGTATGGAAGCCATTCGAGAGCGCATTCAGCCTAAATTCAAAGCATTAGGTGATTCTTTGGCCCAGGATTTGTCCGTCCTTTCCGGTACAGAAATGTTCCTACATATCGCTAAACACTTAAGACGCAAAGTGAATCCCCCAGTTGATACATGGTTGGCAATTTGTCCAAACAAACGAGGGTATAAACAGGTACCTCATTTCCAGGTTGGTCTATTTGATGATCGTGTATTTATTTGGTTAGCACTTATCTATGAGCTTCCGAATAAAAGTAACATTGCGACTACCTACATGAAAGAAATCGACCGTTTGCAGAAGGAGATTCCATCCGATTTCGTTCTTTCCTTCGACCATATGAAAAAAGACGTTACCTCTCTTGCCGATTTAGACCGCAGCGGCTGGAACGACGCACTCATTCGTTTCCGCGATGTTAAAAAAGCGGAGCTGTTAATCGGCCGCAACCTCAGTTTCAAGGATCCAGTGCTAGTGAAACCAGCTGAACTTGAATTGCTTATTAAACAAACCTTTGAGAAGCTTATTCCCCTTTACCAGATGGCTGTGAACGCAAAATAAATCGGATTTATGGAAATTTTTATGTGGGACTAAGGTTCCTTTAAAGTAAAATTAACCCCTCCTGCACAGACTAAGCGCTGTAGTCCTAATCCAACAGGAAAGGAGGGATCCAACAAGTATGAACCCTACGTATATGAAAAAGCTAATGGTGAGCTCAATTGCTCTCACAATCGCTCTTGGCTGCAGTGCTCTTCCCTCCCTAACGGCTGCGGCTCAATCTCCTTCCGAAGATCAGGAGCAAACGATTCGTTTGCATCAGACCGACGAGAAGGAACAAGGCGGTCATCGCCGAAAATGGCCGATTGTCGATGAGTCTGCTACTGTCATCGGCATTGACAAAGAAGCGCTCGTTAAAGCACTGAAGAGCGGCAAAAGCATCGTTGAAGCAGCCGCTGACAAAGGCATCAATGAAGCCGACTTGACGGCCAAACTGCAGCAGCTTCGAACAGGTAAAATTGAAGCGGCTGTCAAAGACGGCAAGCTGACAGCAGATCAAGGCGAACACATGAAGATGAAGCTCAGTGAGCATTTGAAGTTCATCCTCAACGAGAAAAACTTGTTAGATGGTCATGATGGCCGAGGGAAGTGGCATAAGTTTGGACTGAAGCCGGATACAGAGAAGCTCGCTAAGACTCTCGGTCTGAGCACGGACGAACTTCACGCCCAGCTCCGCTCCGGTAAATCGCTGGCTGAGATTGCCCAGTCTAAGGGCATTTCGAAGGACAAGCTTGTGGCGTCCATAAAGGACCAATTAACCCCATCTATTGAGAAATGGGTTGACCGAAAAAAAGACGCGAAAGTCAAAGACTGATAGATGTAAGTGATAGCAAAAAGGCATTCCTCTGGGATGCCTTTTTGCTGTTTTAATTTATAAATCCATTTCAAAATAAATATTAAAAATGAGTGATTACTCACTTCTCAATTTTAATAAGATCGCGTATGATAAGTACATCAATACAAATGAGTGATTACTCACTCTGAAAGAGGTGCAAATCTATGACAACGGACATATCTATTCAAGTGCATAGTGTCAGCAAGCAATTTGACGAAAAGGTTGTTCTGAATGGCATTACTCTGGCTGTACCTAAAGCCCATATTTTCGGATTGCTCGGCCCTTCCGGATCAGGGAAAACAACGCTTGTACGTATGATTGCTGGCATTGATGTACCCACTTCTGGTACCGTTCATGTGCTTGGGCAGCAGATGCCCCAGTTAACGATGCTATCGCAAATCGGTTACATGGCGCAATCGGATGCCCTTTATGCAGAACTAACCGCTCAGGAGAATTTGGAGTTTTTCGCTTCTTTGTATGGGTTAACGGGTACAAAGCGCAATCAGCGCATCCATGACGTCATGGAGCTTGTTGATCTAGGCTCTCATTTGAAGAAGCAGATTTCCAACTATTCTGGAGGAATGAAGCGCCGCTTATCGCTCGCTATCTCTTTGCTGCATGAGCCAGGCATTCTAATTCTTGATGAGCCTACAGTGGGAATTGATCCCTTCTTGCGGAAATCAATTTGGCAAGAGTTGACGCATCTCAGTAAGCAGGGTACAACGATTCTCGTGACTACTCACGTGATGGATGAAGCTGACAAATGTCATCAGCTTGGGATGATCCGTGACGGCAGACTCACGGCTGTAGGAACACCGGATGAGTTGAAACAGGAAACTTCCTCCGCAACGATTGAAGAGGCATTCTTATATTATGGAGGTGTCAAGCAATGAGAATTCGTGCGATTGTGATCCGTATTTTACGCCAGTTCTTTCACGACAAACGAACTTTAATGATGATGCTTGTAGCTCCAATGTTAATTCTTTTTATGATGTCATTAGTGTTTAACGGCAACACCTATGTCCCTAAACTAGGCGCTGTCAATATCCCCGCTCCGCTCATTCAAAAACTGCAGGATCAAAATGCTGAAGTAATTGTCTACACGGCAGATGATGCCCAAACTGAGCTAGAAGCTGTACATTTAGATGCCGTCATTGCGATGAATGGGACAGCGCCGCAAGTGACTCTGGAAGGAAGTGACCCCAGTAAAAATAGAGCTGTGCTGTTCTTGCTGCAAAAAGCATTGCAAAGCGTCGTTCCAGCGAACCCCAACGTTAACTCAATCTCCAATTTACAAGCGCCAATCATCACCTACTTGCATGGCTCTGCCGATATGGCGGCTTTTGACAATTTCGGTCCTGTTCTCATCGGGTTTTTCGTCTTTTTCTTCGTCTTCCTGCTATCTGGCGTTTCCTTCTTGAGGGAACGAACCGGCGGAACCTTAGAACGACTGCTGGCTACACCGCTTCGTCGTTGGGAAATCGTTGTCGGCTATATTCTAGGCTTTGGTATATTTACAACACTCCAAGCAACGCTCATTGCATGGTTCGCCACTAGTGTGCTGGGTCTAATGATGGTCGGCTCTTTCTGGTATGTTTTGCTGATTACGGTCCTGCTGGCACTGGCTGCCCTATCACTAGGAACGCTGATTTCAGCTTTCGCAAACAATGAATTCCAGATGATTCAGTTCATTCCGCTTATTATCGTACCCCAAGTGTTCTTCTCAGGCTTATTCAGTCTCGATACGATGTCTGTATACCTTCGCTGGATCGGTGTCATTATGCCGCTTAAATACGGAGCTGATGCCCTACGGAATATTATGATCCGCGGTGCTGGTTGGGATCGCATTTGGTTGGACGTTCTCGTGTTAGCAGCATTCACGACTTGCTTCATGATCTTAAACATAGTGGCACTCAAGAAGCACCGTAAGATATAATGTTAGGATGTCCTATGTTACAATGCCAGTTTTGCTAAATGAAGAGGTGAATACATTGTCCCAAATCGAGCCATGGTTAACTGAACTTCTGCGTCTAAATGACGAAGAAGAGAAGATGACCGATAAACAGATAAAGATTGTTCAAGCGGCCGTTGAGATTTTCTCTGAGAAAGGGTTTGCAGGCTCCTCGACCAGTGAAATTGCCCAAAAAGCTGGCGTAGCGGAAGGCACCATTTTCCGTCACTATAAAACGAAAAAAGAACTGCTGCTCTCGATCGTTGCCCCCATCATGACGAAGCTCATTGCACCGTTTGCAGTGAAAGACTTTACCAATGTGTTGGAAGCTGATTATCCCGATGTTGAACAATTCTTACGCGCTATCACGGTGAACCGATTAGAATTCGCCCGCAAAAATTTTCCTGTTATTAAAATTTTCATGCATGAAATCCCTTTCCATACAGAGCTGCGTGAACAATTTAAAGAAACAGTTGCCGTATTAGTGCTGGAAAAAGCTTATAAAGCCATTCGTCATTTTCAGGCTGAGGGTCAATTAATCGAACTTCCCGAAGCAACTAGTATGCGGTTGATTGCCTCTACGATTATTGGCTTCCTGATTGCTCGATTTTTGTTAATGCCGGATTCGGAATGGGATGAACCCCAAGAAATCGAGCACACGATTAACTTCATCATGCACGGCTTATCGCCTCGCAAGCCATAGCTAGGCGTTACACAGAAAAAAGCTGCACAGCAGTCTTCCCCTATTCGGGAAAATAGTGTACAGCTTTTTTTGCATTTGTCAGGCGGTTTGCTGCTGCGCGCGCGTCTGACGATCTACAAGTACGAAGCGCTGCAGCAGCAGGATCGCTGCTAAGCAGAGTACGCCGCCGATAATGAACGGCAGCGAATGCGCGATAGCGAATACCGCTCCTCCAAGGAGCGGGCCCGCAATGCGGCCTAGACTGTCCATAGAGGAGCTGAGGCCCGTCGCAACGCCCTGACCGACTTTCGTGCGCTGTGTAATCAGCGACGTCACACACGGGCGTATGAGGGCGTTACCTGCGCCGAAGACCGAGAGATAAATTGCAGCGGTCACCACGCTGCTAGAGTACAGCAGCAGGAAGAACCCTGCTGCCGATAGCAATAACCCAATGCCGATCACACGCTGCTCGGCTCCCTGTTTGACCAAGCGGCGTACAACGCCGCCTTGGATTAAGGCGCCAACAATACCGCTGGCTAAGAACATCATGCCGATATCGAATGGCGTTGCGCCAATCTTGTCCATTTGGTAATACTGCAGTGTCGCTTCCAACCCTGCCAATGTGAAAGATACGAAGAATGATAACACATAGAGATACTTCGATGCCCCAGCGAAAGCTGTCCATCTAGATGGAGCTTTCTCCTTCACGGAGGTGCGTTTGTCAACTGACAGCGATTCTTTAAGTATAGCAAATGCAAAAACAAAGGAGGCTAGTGCGAGTCCAGATGCTACAAAGAATGGAAGGTAGGTCCCCCATCGACTTAAAATCCCGCCGATAGCTGGACCGAAGATAAAGCCTAACCCAATCGACATCCCCACCATACCCATGCCTTTTGTCCGATTCTCAGCAGTTGTAATATCAGCTACATAAGCCACTGCGCAAGCCGTTGCTGCTCCTGAGAATAATCCGCCGAGAATGCGGGATACGTACATGATCCACAGATTACCGTCAGCGAATCCAAATATCAAAAAGCTAACACTAAACCCAAGAAGACCAATTAAAATAATCGGTCTGCGTCCTATGCGATCCGATAGTCCTCCCCAAATGGGGGACATGAGAAAAGAGGCTGCGGAATAAACCGACAATAGCAGCGCGTTATGATATTCAGCGCCTGCACCTTTAACAACTTCCGGCAGTACAGGAATGATGATCCCGAAACCTACGAATATAGTCATCAATAACAGCATGATGATTCCGATCTGTTTATTCATGATGCTTATAATCCTCCAAACGAAACATTTTTCCCTTATCGTACCATACCTTTTTTGGGGATGGAAATGAACATTTGGAGAACAAGCAGCAGTATTAGAACAAGGCCACTCATCAAGAATGGTGCATGATAGCCATACACATCCCAAATCTTACCGGAAACGATCGGCCCAATGATCATCCCCAGTCCTTCAATCGTTAGGAAGAAGCCCCACACTGCGCCTCGTTTCTCCGGTGGAATGGCTGAAGCAATAAGCGCATTCCAAGAAGGAATAATGAAGGCATAGCCCGCCCCAAGCACTGCAACCAAAGCATAAAGCATCATCATTGACTTCGCGAAGGTAAACAGCAGGAGTGCAGAAGCGCTTAGCATAAATCCTGGTACCAAAAATGGGCGAATGCCTAGACGATCAACCAATTTCCCCATCGGAACTAAGAAAATGACAGTTACAGCTCCGCCCGCAATTAGAAACATGCTGTACTGAAAAGATGTAAGCATCAATACCTCTTTGGCATAGAGTGTGAGAATGGGTGTCAGTATACCAAGAGCGAACGTTTGCAGGAACATCGCGGGGAATAACAGCGGGCTAACAGACATAGAGCGCTGTACTTCACTTAAATATGTTGTTATCCGATTCCAGAGTGGCGCAGCAGCATGGTTAGAAACCAACGCTTTCTCTACCCTGCCCTCTCCATCCGTTCTTACCACGCCATTCTTTCTTGGAAGCATGAGCGCAACGATAACGACAACCGTCATACAACCGATCAATAATCGAAATGCGGTGTTGTAGTTATTTTCGCCAACGAAAAAGTTAATAGCTACCGGTCCCAGTCCAACGCCTGAGAGCCAAGCCATATAGACAACGCTCATGATCGTGGCTTTACCATCATCGCCGGCCACTTCCGTCGTTCCTGTGATCACACAGGGCCATAATGGCGCCGTACCAAAGCCAAGAAGCGCACATCCAACGATCATCCATATATACTGGGAAGTCGTTGCAATTAGAATGACCGAAACAAATGTCAGGAGCACACCGGTAAGCATGGTTGTTCGGTAACCCAACTTGTCAATAATCCAGCCAACGGGTGTACGAAGCACATTATCACCAATATATTGAGCAGCTAGCGTCCAGCCGATAATAAATGCGGAAGCACCTAATGTCGTTTTCATATAAACGGGTAAAATCGTTAAAAGTAAAGCTCCCTTCACAAATTCGACGACAAACATAATAATTAACAATTCGATCACAAATGGGGAAAACAAGCGATTATTCCGCCATTTTTGTATCCAAACCATATGATTTCTCCTTATTTTGGCGTATTTTAACAAGTTGCTGTTAGTTTTACCTGAACTAGCACAAACTATTTTGAGAAAACCTTTATCGAGGTAATTCAAAGATGAGCGACCGCGTTTATAATGTAGGTTTTATCGCCAATAAGAAAGTAGGTTTTCGGAACCGAAAACCTACTTTTTCTTATGTGGACAAAAAATTAGCTTGCATGAAATCTCTATTTTGATATACTCATTTTGTTTGTTGCATTGTTCGACAAGCAATCCACTATAGAAGGGAAGCGATAATCAGGTGGATCATACCCGTACCCCCCTGTTCACTGCACTGCTCACACATGCTGAGAAAAATCCAATTCAATTCCATATTCCAGGCCATAAAAAAGGAGTCGGCATGGACCCGGAGTTTCGTTCCTTTATTGGGGACAACGCGCTGTCTATCGACCTCATCAATATAGCACCGCTGGATGACCTTCATCAACCAATGGGCGTGATTGAAGAAGCCCAGAAGCTTGCTGCAGACGCCTATGGAGCGGATCACACGTTCTTCTCCGTCCAAGGGACAAGCGGCGCCATTATGACCATGATTATGACCGTTTGTTCGGAAGGCGATAAAATTATCGTTCCGCGGAATGTACATAAATCCGTCTTGGCCGCGATTATTTTCGTAGGCGCTAAGCCCGTGTTCATCCAACCTGCCCGCGATAAAAACTTAGGTATTGATCACGGAATTCCGACACGTTCTGTTCGCCGCGCACTGGAAAAGCATCCAGATGCCAAAGCTGTTCTAGTCATCAATCCAACCTACTATGGTGTATGTACCGATCTTAAAGAGATTGTTGACCTTGTTCATAGCTATAACATGCCTGTCCTTGTGGATGAAGCACATGGCGTGCTCATTCATTTCCATGACAAATTGCCAATGTCTGCGATGGAAGCCGGAGCCGATATGGCCGCGACCAGCGTGCATAAGCTAGGTGGTTCCATGACACAAAGTTCAGTACTCAACGTGAAAGGGAATCGTGTTAATCCAAAGCGAATCCAGACCATTATTTCGATGCTTACAACAACTTCAACTTCCTATATATTGTTAGCCTCATTAGATACTGCACGCAGACATTTGGCGTTAAATGGCTATGCAATGGCCGAGCGCACGATAGAACTTGCACAGTACACAAGAAAACAGATCAACGAAATCAGCAACCTCTACTGCTTCGGGGAAGAGATTCTGGGTGAAGAAGCGACTTACAACTATGATCCGACGAAAATATGCGTTCACGTACGCAAGCTTGGCATCACTGGCTTTGAAGTTGAGAACTGGCTGCGCGATCATTACAATATTGAAGTCGAAATGAGCGACATGTACAACATACTGTGTCTTATAACGCCGGGTGATACCCAAGAAAATGTAGATACCTTACTGGAAGCCTTACGCGAGCTCTCTCATATGAATGATGATGTTGTTGAGGTGAAGGAAGTCGTCATCAAAGTTCCTGCGATTCCACAATTAACCTTAACACCACGGGACGCCTTCTATGGCGAAACCGAAATACTCCCATTCAAAGACGCTGCTGACCGCATTATTGCTGAATTTATTTATGTGTATCCGCCCGGAATTCCCATTTTGCTTCCAGGTGAAGTGATAACCCAAGAGCTTATTGATTACATTGTGGAGCATGTGGAAGTTGGGTTGCCTGTAAAAGGACCTGAGGACCGCAGTGTTCAAAATGTGAAGGTTATCGTAGAAACACAAGCGATTTTCTAGTATCCTCCTAGAGGTGTGTATATATTGTAAAACCGTTTACATGATGCTATGATGTTGGTGATGTTTAGCGAATGAGGTGAACAAGGAATGGCTCAAAGCGCTTATATTAAATTCGTAACAGGATCCACAGTTGCCGCACTCACCTTAGATGAACTAAAGGAAAGGCTGCTGCATTACCGTGATCAGCTCAGTCAGACAGCCAAGCAGCTTGGCTGGGAGTATGATGAGGCCGGATTCCCTTATACCATTGAGACGAAGCCGGAAGGCGAAGGCAAATGGTTCTACCTGAAAGGTATCAATCCTTTATACAAATATATTGTGATTGGTGTTGGGAATGAGCAGATCCAAGAGAAAGAGCAGCATTATGTGCAAGTCGTGTTGCCCGACGACGCCACGCATGGCGACAAAAGCAAGGGCAATGAATTCTGCAAATACCTTAGTAAACTGCTGAAAGCTGAACTTCATCTATTTAACGGCAGAATCATGTATTTCAATCCTAGAAAATGAATGTATGCAAACAGAAACCCCCTAACAGATTATTCTGCTAGGGGGTTCTTATGTATAGCTCTTATTCTTCGCCTTCTTGAGCTACGATCTCATTGTAAATAGTCACTACACGTTCCCACTCTTCTTCATCTTCAATGTTGACAAGGAAGGCATCGTCGTCCTCTTCTTCAACACGGAAAATAACACCGTCAGCTTCAGGATCGTTGCGATCGAGCAAAACAGCATAAGCCTGCTCTTGAGATTGGAAGGTGTAAACCATCACCATCTCATGCTCTTCACCGTTCTCGTCCGTTACGATAAAAACATCTTCCCCTTGCTCGTGATCGTGGTCACAGTCCGGGCCGTGTACATGATCATGCTTATCATCGCTCACAGGCAGAACCTCATTTCGTCGAATAATTAGTTACCTAATTATCCTAACATTTTCATAATAAGAGGTCAAACCACTTTCGAGTTTGCTTTTCCTACTCGGATTGAATCTGCTTCTCTGATACGACTGAGTAGTCGTTAGAACCATCTTGCTTCATAGCAAATTTAACGACGTACGTACCCGCCTCATTAAAAGAAACGCCATACAAAGGTACTTTCAGCCAAAACGATTCTTTGGATTCTGAGATTGATTTCACAACCGGTGTAATCACGCTCTTCCCACTTGGTGATACAACAGAAACCCGTACAGAATTAATGCTTGTCTTCAAATTATCAACTTGAGCAAAAACGATAAAATCTGCTTCTTTGCCGCGCTCTACAACACCAAAAGGAACGATGGCGGAGTCTTTACGCACCTCAGTCGTAAAGAACATGTGTACATTTGGTTTGTATAAGTAGGCAGTCTTGTTCGAGTTATCCCATTTCACCAATGCTTGAAGCGCATCACTTACTGCGCGCAGCGGCAGAACGGTTTTACCATCAACAATAAGAGGCGGAACATCTGTATCCCCGAATTCCACTGTCTCTTCATTAACGATTAATCGGGCAATATTATTACCTTTAAAATCCCCCCATATCGATGAAGCCACCACTGCAGCCGTACTTAGAACAAAAAACATCAGCATCAACGCTAATATCCGTTGAACTTTCATTCGCGTAACCTCCAGCTCTTGTTAGTAATCTTTGTGTCTGCATCTTTATACTCCAATGATTAAGAAGAGTTGCGATGATTTTATAATTTTGATAAAAAAGCTAGAACACGTTGTGTATAGGCTTCCGGTTGCATGTGATAGGAGCCGACATGCCCCGCTTTTTGTGTGACCCAAAGTTCAAATGTATCCGGATGACGGCTCCACATTCCTTCACTGTTGGACCAAGGAATAGCCTCATCATCTCGACTATGAATAAAAAGAATCGGCCTAGGATAAATGTGATCTACCGCGGCAAGTGCATCAACCCGATGAGGGTTGATACCAATTAATCTAGGTAAAATAAGTAGAATTAGAGGTGTAAAAGGAAACCGAGGGAGCCTAGACCATACAGGCAGATTGTCCTTCAAATAAGGACTAAGCTGACTAAAAGCGCTATCTGTTATGACCCCTAATACAGCTCTTTCTTCGGCTGCTGCTAAGATGGAAGTACTTCCTCCCATTGAAAAGCCAATCAAGCAGATTTGACTTGGTTCGCGCTCCTGAACCCAGTCGATAGCACCGAGTACATCTTGCTTTTCCAAAAAGCCAACCGTCGTTATTTTCCCCTCCGATCTCCCCGAGTTTCGAAAATCAAACATAAGCACATGATATCCTGCTTCGACAATGGATGTAGCCAAGGCCAACGCCGGAAGCCCTTTTTCCAGACGTGTTCCTGCATAACCATGAGACATAATAACGGTCATTGGAATAGCATCAGTTGGCGTATAAGGAGACTTCATGAACCATCCATCTAATTGAACATCTCTTGATCGGCTTGGGAAACTAATATTCTCCATGTGCAACCCATAGTCGTCGGGCGATACATCAACCGGCTTACGTTGCGGATGTGTGAGCTGCCAACCTACATAGACCGATATACCTATTAGAGCTAGAAAGACAAGTACGATCAAAATACTACTAATCATCCAAATCATGAAGTAATCAACACCTTTTAATTAATGGTTGAAATTCCGCAACCTCCCATGCTACATTAGAAAAGATGGTTTTTGTCGAACAATGGAGGCTGCTGAATGAGTTTGCAAATTCAAATGTTGGGAACCGGCAGTGCGTTTGCCAAAACATTTTACAATACAAGCGCATTAATCCGTTCTAATGAACTGAACGTCCTAATCGACTGCGGGGCAACAACGCCTAGATCGCTACATGACATCGGTGTACATCCTGACCAAATTGATGGTATCATCATTTCGCACATTCATGCCGATCATGTGGGCGGATTAGAAGAAATTGCCTTTCGATTGTTATACCAATATAAGAGTAAGAAAACCAAACTTTTCCTAACAGAATCGCTAGCAGGAGTCCTTTGGGAAAACACGCTAAAAGGCGGCATGTATAATCCCACAGACGGCTTCAGCAGACTAGAGGATTATTTCGAAGTCATCCATATCGAAGAAAATGTACCTGCTAACATCCTACCTGGGCTAACCATTGAATTTATTTCCACACTTCACATACCTCATAAGCTTAACTACTCACTTTTTATCAATGGCCGAACGTTCTATAGTGCTGATACCCAATTTAATAAGGAACTTCTCGTTCAAGAAATTGTTAACAAAAGAAACTGTCATACCATTTTACACGATTGCCAACTAAGCGGGAACGGTTTTATTCATGCTACATTGGAAGAACTGCTTACCTTGCCTGACTATGTACAGGAGCGAATCTATCTGATGCATTATGACGATGATATGATGAATTTTGTTGGGAAAACAGGGAGGATGACTTTCATCCATCAGCATGAAGTGATTGAAATTCCAGAATAATTTTTTTGCGATCAAAACCTAGGGATGAATTGTCCTTAAGGTTTTTTTTGAGAAGAAGCGAGATTTCAATTTTGTTTACTATTGTTAGAAGGGATTTAGTTCATAGACAGAGAACATGTCACAAGGTGTAAGAAACCTCTATGGGAGGCCATTCAAAGATGAGCGACCGCGTTTAGTTACATTCAGGAGATGATATGGTGGTTATCAATTGGATTTTTTATGTCTATGCTCTTGTTTTTTGTCTATACACAACTATTTTGCATACTGCACTTAACATACCCTTACTTGTTGTAGGATTGCTCCTTTACATCATCAGTCTTAGGTTTCAAATGCAGCATGCGACATTCCCTTGGCTTCGCTTACTTTTCATTGGATTTTTACATTACATCGGACATTCGAATCTATGTCTTCCCTTGTACATACTAACACTTTCCTTCGATATTTATAAAGAAGAAAGCCGCAAAAAATCTTGGTTGTTAGCTGCGTCCTATGCACTCATTTATATTTGCAACGTTTATCTCATTATTGGTTTTTCCAGTAAGAACATACTATGGATTCATGCTCTTAATTGTATACTTGATTTTACTGCGGTAGCCTTATTCACACGAGCAGCTTATTCTACCATTAGACAAGCAGATTCATTAAGAAATGAACGATATTTATATGCGCAAAAGGATTCGCTAACTGGATTATATAATTACGAAGAGTCACATCGCAGATTGGAACAATACATACAGCAAAAGCAAAGTCTAGTCCTTATCCTTATTGATTGTACGGATCTGAAGGCAATGAATACGACTCGCGGGTTTCAAGCGGGGAATTTCATTTTGAAGCAAATGGCAGACCTCCTGCAAATCTTGTTTAAAGACTCCCTCTTTATAGCAAGATACGGTGGTGATGAGTTCGCTGTCGTCATGCCGCTTCATCCAGATCATGATTCAACCACTTCTTTCAAGCTAAAGCTTGATTCTGAACTCCCTAAATTGACTGGCATTCAAATCACGTATGGGATTGCAAGTTATCCGTTAGAGGGTTTGACGAAGGATGATCTCATTTTATTAGCCGAGCATAACTTATTCATGAAGAAACGCGAATCATGGTTAAAGCGCGAAGAGCATATGCTCAGATCGGAAAAACTGAGAGTCGTCGGTGAACTTGCTTCCGGGATGGCTCATGAAATTCGAAATCCGTTGACAACGATAAAGGGATTTTTGCAAATCTCCAAGGCAAATGGTTACAATATTGAAAATTGGTATGCGATGATCATGGATGAAATTGATCGGATGAGTGAATTAACAGCTGAATTCCTCCAATTCTCAAAGCCCCATCGCATTGATTTCCAGGTCGATTCACTCCATGAGTGTGTACTCAAGGTTATTGCCTTGATGGAATCAGAAGCTACTCGTTTCGGCCACGAAATTCATTATCAAGAATGGATGGATCCGATCCTCGTATGGATGGACCAAGATAAAATGATACAGTTATTGCTAAACATTATTAAAAATGCCTGCGAAGCCATGGAAGAAAATGGCATAATCGACATGAAATTAAGCCGCGATCCGAAGAACGCGACGTTAATTATTGCAGATAACGGCCCAGGTATTCCAAGTGAACGGTTGGAGAAAATCTTCCATCCCTTCTTCACGACAAAAACAACCGGTACCGGACTTGGATTATCTATTTGCTATAAAATCGTTCAAGATCACCAAGGGACCTTGGAAGTTGAGAGCGAACTAGGAAAAGGCACTCGGTTTATCATAACCTTCCCATTAGTTGACGAAAATTCACAGAATGAAAAAACCGCTATTCTTTAAAGCGGTTTTTTCATTCTGACATGTAAGATGCCGGCATCGTAAAAAGGTTCAACCGAGATGACTTTATAGCCAAGTTGGCTATAAAAGCCCTCTGCTTGACATTGTGCGTCGAGGATCGCATTTGTACAATGCTTTTCGCGAGCTTGCTGTTCCATGGCAAGAATCATCTGTTTACCTAGGGATTGACCTCTGTATTCTTTCAAAACCGCTACCCGCTGCAGTTTAGCCGTCTGAGGTTGATATTCATACCAACGAGCTGCTGCAACAGGTTGATCTCCATCTAACATAAGAAAATGATGGCACGCTTCAGGTGATTCATCCTTTTCATCGATTTCCTCGTGCTCAGGTACTTGCTGTTCTTCAACGAACACTTTGTACCGTACTCCAAAACAGGCTTGTAATTGATCTTTCGTTGTGACTCGAATGATTTCCATGTGAACTTCTTCCTTTCTAAGAACATTTCTTGATCTTATCCCATTCAAGAAAAGTTGTCCACATGTACCGTTCATACTATTTCTTGTTTTCCAGCATATAACTAAAAGCACCTATGGCAATACCTAGAAGCGCTCCCCCTACGACTTCTCTAGGTAAATGACCTAATCGTTCCTTTAAAGCTTTTCGTCTTCGTGCATGGTACAAACCTGGATGCTGTTTAGCCAATCTCTCGACTTGCTCATCGAGGTCATTCACTTCAACCGCAATCTCGCCAGCAGCCCGCCGGATCCCCATCGCATCATACATGACGACCGCTCCGAAAACGGAACTCACGGCAAAATCGATCGCAGAAAGACCTCTTCTCATCGCTATATAGGTTGCAAGCGCAGATACCCCCGAGGAGTGTGAGCTTGGCATCCCTCCTGTTTGGGTCAGCTGCGACCAATCCCACTTTCCAGTTTTCAAATAGAAAAGTGGCAATTTCATTACTTGAGCAGTACCAATTCCAATCACTGCTGTTGTCAATGCTCGATTCATTACTTTCACCTCACTTCTAGCATCCATCACAGGTTTAGATTCTATTCGAAAAGTTTGATACAATAGAAATGTTGACCCTGCATGACAAGCAAATAAAGTTTTCCAACGAAAAACTCAGCCTATGCTTACGAAGAAAGTTTTCCTACGGAAAACTCTAAGGAGTGTTAATTAATGAATATTGCTTTTTTCCTTTTACCTAAATCCGAAGTTATAACAACGACAATGCAAGCAACGCTTCGTCAAACATTAGAACGTATGGAATATCACCGTTATACGGCTGTGCCTATTCTTTCCGATGATGGTCATTATGTAGGTACGGTTACCGAGGGAGATTTATTGTGGTTTCTTAAAAATTCAGACGGAATTGGCTTCGAAAATGCTCACCGCCATGTGCTGGCCGAGGTTCCTCTGCGTGTACAAAATAAACCGGTTCATATTCATGCCGAAATGGTCGATCTTATCGATTTGGCCAAAGTGCAAAACTTCGTTCCGATTGTAGATGATTCCGATAAATTCATCGGGATCGTTCGTAGAAGCGAGATTATCGAATACTGCGCGAAGCAGCTCGTGTTTAAATCCCCCTCCGCTGCAGGAGAGAGGTAGTCCAAGCGCTATGAAGTAAGTAAATGACTTGTGTAATCAAATAAGCGCTGCCCAGCATCAGAAATGGAAGCATACCATACACATAGCGATCCACCGGAATAAACACCATATGGACAACTAAGAACAAGAGAAATGCCATTGTCAAATATTGAATCGAAGGCTTGCGAAAGCTGAAAATGATCATCGCTATGCTACCTGCAGCAATTAAGAAAGTATGCAACTGTGTTAATGCATTCGCATACCACGCCGGTACGGAAAAAGGATAAGGTCCCACCCACATCGTTTTAAATAATACAAGCAATTTTCCTATTGTCATCCATTTCATCCATAACAACGGTTCCTCAACCAAACCTTCTTTTATTCGTCTCACACCTTCAGCGAACTGATTATCTGTATCGATATGGTCCCAATCGATTGTTCCTTGGAAGTACGGGTCCGTTCCTCCAAGGAACGGATTGCCCGCTTCCCCTTTGGCGATAAAAATAAAAGAATGAAAAGTCATCCAATTCCGAATCCACCAAGGCATCATGATACAGGCAAAAGACGCAGCTGCAAGCAATCCATAGGCTGCGTCTATTTTCTTCGTTCTCACCCAAAGAAATATATAGGGAACAACAGCTAGGGGAAGTACATTCGGACGAATGAGGACGCAAACCCCAAGTAGAGCCCCCATCCAGAGATGATCCCGCCATTTGTTATCTTGTATGATGCGCACCTGCATGTAAAGTAGACCCGTAAAAACAGTCAAAAACGGAACCTCCGTCAAGATGAGTGAAGTTGACCAGACGTAGGAAGGATATACCGCGGCAAAAGTACCGGCGATTAGCCCTGTTATGGGGTTAAACAACCTTTTTCCAATTAGAAATATGAATAGAATCGCTCCTAGTGAAATAAAGCAGTTCATGATACGAACGACCATTAATGCCGGCTCCAGTTGTTCATGGCCTGTAAGGCTAAATACAGCCGCTAAGAGCAGCGGAAATCCGGGTGTCACGAGTGAGTTAGACACGGTATCGCGATAGGCAAATATGCCTTTTTCGAGCAATTGAATTGCTGTCTTCGTGTACTCTAATTGATCCCACTCTAGTGGTGGGTATTCAGCTTCAAGCACATAGTGTAAGCGTATATACAAAGCTGCAGCCATGAGCACCAGCAAGCCAAGCCAAACTCCGCGTTTCATAAGACCCTACTCTCCTTAATGGACGAACCTATCTAGCTAACAGGAAGGCGCCTCCAACTAAGAAGAGCAGCCCTAACCATTGCGATGATGTAAACGTTTCCTTTAATACCAACCAACCGAACAACGCGCCTAGTACATACGCAATCGATTGGAGCGGGTAAACACGACTTAGATCAAATCGGCTAAGAGCATAGAACCATATCAACGTAGAAATGCCATAAAGTAAGCATCCCACGAGTATATAAGGCTGCATCAGTACGGTTCCTAAATTATCTATCCCTGTTAATGGCGTTCGATTGAGCGCTATTTTCCATACAATTTGACCACACACCAGTAAGCATACATTTAGGAGTACTATGAGAATCGGAGCCGTCATCAGGATCATTCAGACCCCTTTCCTCGTAATTGTTCCTGCAGCAGCGCAACTTCCTGAATCAATCGGGTTAATTTGCGATGAAGCTTAGAAATAACTAGTGTCAAATGCATGATAAATACAAGTGAGAATAACAATCCCACCAGAAAAAGCAACGAAGGCGCGTAGTAGATATGCATTCTGTGCGATACCAGATCCAATAAGCTTGGAAATACACTAAACAATGCCATGATAAATCCTAGTACTAGCCAGAGAATGGCGTACTGCTCCTGTAGTTTTTGCCTACGAATAAGCTCTACGGAAATGAAAATAAACACCAAACAAAAAGAGATTGCCCAAACATACACATCCACGAATCATCAACTCACATTACGAATTCTTGTCATACATACCGCTAGAGATACTTTAACCATATAGTAAAGCGATTTCACAGGGGTAATGGACGATTGCCCCGCTTTCCTCGCATGCATTAAAACAGATACTTCTTTCACTCTGAATTGCTGCCTTTCCAGTAAAACTACAGCCTCTACCTCCGGATAATCCTCCGGGTAATAGCTGGCAAAAAGCTCTATTATGGGACGGTTCACCGCTCTAAAGCCCGATGTAGGGTCAGTGAAGGTCTTACCAATCATCCAACTAATCATCCAGGTAAAAAAGAGAATGCCTAATCTTCGGTTCCAAGCTGAACGATAAGCGGTCATCTCCAGAAATCGAGAACCGATGCAGCAATCAACATGCCCAGTCAAAATTGGCTCCATAATTTGAGTCAGCGCTTTTGGATCATGTTGACCATCTGCGTCGATCTGAATAGCGATATCATAGCCATTCCTTGCTGCGTACATGTATCCCGTTTGCATAGCGCCTCCGATGCCTAAATTAACAGGTAAATCGATTACAGCCACACGCTGTAACGCACGGGCAACCGCTGAGGTACGATCCGTTGAACCATCATTGACGATGACAATATCCATTTCAGGCTGCTCCCGTTTTATGGAAACCACCACGCTTGCTAGCGTTTTTTCTTCGTTATAAGCCGGAATGATGGCAAGTGTCTTCATTAGGTCATTCCTTCCCTCGCTAAGATCATCCATTCTTAACCATTTCTATTCCCAAGCATACCCGCTTCTCCATCTGGTTAAACCAAATGGCAAGAACGCTAATGGATAGGGCCCGACTTAAAGAGACAAACTAAGAGGAAAACTTTGCTTGGAAAGGAAGGATATTCTTATCTCACAAGCCAGAACAAACAGTGGCTTTCGTTTCGGAATATTTATTCGATTTTTACCACAAAAAAAAAGAATGGGGTTTGGATCCTATCCTCCCCATCATCGAAGTATCTATTATACGATCAACACTTCCTTCATTTTCGATTAAGAAAAAGCCAAACTCCATTTGGACTCTGACGAAACACGACTATATAATGTGATGAAAGTAGAGTTAGAGCTTCATGTGAATATTCAAGTTAAACTTGATGGCGTGGGGGTCATTAAGTAATTGGGAAGTTTCTATCCTTGGGTCGATAGCGTATGTACGTTCAACTTCATTTTGCTGATTTTGTTTATCTTGAAGTTCTTGCCATTGATTTGGCTGAATTCCAAGCTGACTCATGACGTGATTAATATCGATTTCTCTCACGATTCCAACACCCCATCCACGGTTTTTCTCTTTCTTTTTGTCTACACTTTACTTTATCGGTCATTCTGCCATCTGTAAATATGGACATATTGTCGAATCGCCTAAAAAATCAATAAACCTTTTATTAAGTTCAATTAATGAATTAAGTTGAAATTCGACAAAAAAGACAAAAGAGCTGTTTCGCGGCTCTTTTGTCTTTTCATGGACATTTTCAACTATTGTACTTGCCCATTCGACGACGCTCTAGATGAAACAAATTCGCTCGCCCAATCTACCATACCATTCATTAATGTCAGTATAAGATTAACCGCATCTTTCTCTGTTAATGTACCATTGGACTGACTGCTTACATATTGGGACGTTTTTTGTTCTAATTTTTCAACGAGATCCTTAATTTTCAATAAATCATTGGCTAAGTCCGTTACTTGTTGACTGTTCGCGTCACCTTGACCAGCCTTTTTATTTTGATTTTGATCTTGACCCTGTGCCTGTTGATTAGAGTCAGAGGTTTGCTGGTCACTGCTGCTATTATTAAATTGTTGCTGCCCTTGGCTTCCTTGTGTGCTTTGTGAGCTGTTAATCAACATCTTCTTTACTTGCTCTAGCTCGATGAGCACCATATCATTTTGTTTGGTTAGTTCATCCATTTGCAGCTTGAGATCCTGTGTTTTAATCATGTTGTCAGACAGCTCCTTCCATTATTTCACAGCACCGCATGCAATTCGTTTCCCCGAATTACCGGATGGATCCGTCTTCAGATCATCTTCTTTCTCATGGATGACCAGACTAGTCCCCCCTTGCTTCAACAATGAATTAGGCTTGTCTTGAAGCAGCACTGCAGACTTTGTAATGGCATTGAACTTCCCATTTCCCTGTGCATCCACAACCAAATTAGGGAGATCCCCTACATGGAAACCTTTAGGATTGTGAAAACCATGTTCCTTCTTAAATGGATTGAAGTGGGCTCCTGCCGATTCAAAGCTAGGGGCTTCACAGATTGCTTTTTCGTGAAAGTGTAAGCCATGATTTCCTGGTGTCAGTCCGCTAACTTGGAGATCAATTTGAACGCCATCCTGAACAGATGTTAAATGGGCAGTCCCTATGGGTTGGCCGCTCGAACCGATTAATGAAACTTGCAGCTCTGATGGTGGTGATGCGGCTTCTGTCGCTACAGTGCTCTTCACAATTTGACAAGCGGTAAGTACAAGCAACCCCAGACTGGCAGTCATGATGATCTTAATTGATTTCATACAATATTATCCTCCCGAAAACTTGGCTTTTACATAATCTACCCTTAGGATGCACAACTGCATTACACTGTAACCGCATTAAAAGAACAAATTTTTCATAATTAGCGTTATATAGCAAAAAGCCCGCAATCTCTCGATTGCAGACTTAATTCGTTTCATTATCTCCTTATAGAATCGTCATGAGTTTCGCAATGATCTGTAGATTCTCTAGCTTCCTTTTGTAGAAATGGAACTCAACCTTCGTATGCTCGACGGCGTCTTCCATCCTTAAAACTTGCTGCTGTAAATCTTTGGTGTATGGCCACATCTCCGCTTGCCGGTGAAGCTCGTTTTTCCCCGTAACCATTCCGTCCCCAATTACTTCACATTCTTTGGCTAGAAGCTGATGCTTTGCCCAGGCTAATTCCGATACCGCATCCACATAGATGGCTTCTGCTTGTTTAAGTAATTCCGGTACAAGCTGTAACTCCAAAATAACATCCGACCGATTCATTCGGATTCCTCCTAAGAGTTTTCGTAAGAAAACTAACTTCGTAAGCATAAGCTCAGCTTAACAAATCATGAACTTTTGCTGCTTCGCCTCATGTATATTCATATAAAAAATAAAACATGCTTAATCGTGCTATCTGGTGAAAACAAAGCATTTTCTCACAGGAAACGACTTATATTGCTATAGGAATTCAACAAGGAATGACAAACTGATTAAGGTTATATTAAATCTATCAAATCCCCCATTCTCCTACTTGTTTAGCCTGCTAGAAGGAGCTAAGATGATACTATACGTATCAGAGGAGGTGACCAAAAATGAGCCAAGAGGAAGAAGTTATATCCCAAAATGAAGAAGAAATCGCCCCAGAGTCCACCGAAGAAGTGGTGAACGAAGAGGCGTCTGAAGAAGTTGCAGAAGCTACCCAAGAAGCTGCTGCTGCGGAAGAAAGCACGGAATCCGAAGAGGAATAATCATTTTTATTATATATTCCCCCCAGCCTTCTGGTTGGGGGTTTATTGGTGTTTGGAAGACAGTAAAAAAGTTGTTAAATTTTTTTTATTTGCATGTATAAATAAACTGAACATTCAAATAATACTGGTGTACCAAAAAAAAGGAGATGATTATGAATGGCTAGAAACAACACTTTAGTCGTACAACAAGCAAAGGCAGCATTGGATCAACTGAAGTATGAAGTCGCTCAGGAAATTGGTGTCCCTCTCTCCCCTACTGGTTACAACGGTAATTTGGCAACACGTGATGCTGGTGCAATTGGTGGCAACATCACGAAGCGATTAGTGCAAATAGCTGAGCAACAACTTTCCAGCTTCAAACGCTAATCCTTTGATGTAGGAGCAAGCAAAAAAGACTGATTCACTCGATCCTCCTTAGAGTGAAAATCAGTCTTTTCTTTTTTCCCTTCGAAATAATCATGTATTCCTTCAATTTCCTCACCAGTTTCCACGGAAGTATTCTATTCTGAAAATAGTTCTAGTATGATTATGTTGTCCGTTATCCGATAAAGGAGTGTTTACCATGACTGAACAATATGAAATATTCCGTGATCCCTATCGCATGCTAATTCTTTTGGCCACATTAGTTAGTGAGCAAAAAGGCGAAAAAGCTCTCCAATTTGACAATGTACCTTATTTCGAGAATGATACATTTCTCATCCAGAACGAAAAGTTTGTATACAAAAAAATCCCCACCGAAATCACTTGGTTTCAATTCCTAGGAAGAGACATTGCCTGCAATAAAGACTATACCCGCGAAGAATATAACAAAATGTTCGTTGATTGCCTTGCTTCTCTATACAACATCACCTAATACATACACGGAGGCTGTAAAGTGCAGCCTCTTTCTAATGCAAAGAGAACAAAAAAACGCCATCTATCGGAATCATCCGACTAGAATAGCGTTCACGTTGAACCATTATTTCTTTTTCACTTCTTCTACAAACACGTCGCTTGCGTCACGATTACTCCCAAGCTCGAGGATCGTATATTTCTTCTCGCCAATCATGATGACATCTTCGACTTCTGGAAGTGGATCCCCTAAATATACGGTGCCTAAATATACATTACTGCTCTTCAAACGTAAATTCCATCGATGCTGTTGTTTCGTCATTTCCTTGTTCCTCCCAAGATCTACTGTCATCAAGTTACCATAAATCAAGCCAAGATGAAAGCCCCACTATCAAACAAGCTCCTAAGTATGGTACAGTAGTATTAAGATTGTCCGGAAAGGTTGAACACTACTATGACAGCACAAGGTGTCTCAAAGGAAGAACTTTCTATCCTGCTCCCAAAAAATAACGAGACATTTCACGGTTCACTGGCGAACATATCCTACATTCCCAGGTCCAAAAAGAAACGAGCGACGTATCCGTTTTTCCAAAAGCTGTTCCGTTATTGGCGTAAATAAGAATGATAACCATGTGTTGACAATCACATAAATCCTTGGTATATTACTAATTGTCTTCAAAAAACGACTTGTTAGCTCAGCTGGGAGAGCACTATCTTGACAGGGTAGGGGTCAGTGGTTCGAGCCCACTACAGGTCATCAATTTTTCAAACGAAAAAAAGCCCAAGTTGGGCTTTTTTCTATTTTATTATTTTTCGCCCTAGGACACAAAGGGTAATTATTTACCAAGGTAATTCTATCATTTGCATGATCAATAGGATGCATGGGAGATTTAATCGTATATGTCGTTGACAACCAAATCTTCGGATTCCGTTATACGAAACTAAAGATTGTCGATAGAAAAAGGTACATCGAAACGCCTTCACGACTGCTCCTCACTCACCACAACTGAATCTCGAATCTGTTCAAAAGAAACTGGCGTATAATCCCAGTGCTCCACACTCACATTAAAGTAATGGCGTCCCTCATATTTCTGGCTGTGAATGTGGCCGTGTACATTGACGTAGGGCATTTGTTTGTTCATATACATTGGCTCATGGGATAGGAAAAAGAAATTCTTAAAAATGATCGGATACTCACTAACTTCGTCAAAACCGACTTCAAGCCACCAGGTTCTCGACCTTCCCCGATCGTGATTGCCTAAGATGAGGATTTTGTAACCATTTAACTCCGAAACAATGGCTTTGGTTCGCTCTTTATTCAAAAAGGAAAAATCCCCTAGATGAAAGACTTTGTCCTCTTTTTTGACGACAGCGTTCCATTTGGCAATCATGGTCGCGTTCATTTCGTCTGTATCAGCGAAAGGCCTAGCTTCGAAATCAATAATGGATGAATGACCAAAGTGATGGTCCGAAATAAAATAAGTATTAGCCATCGTATCCCACTCCTCTTCTACTTCTTAAACTTCCACTGTCCTTCCACCATAAAGACCATATCACGGTACTTACAGGCAAAGCCCAAAGAAACGGGGCATAGCCGACATAAGCTAGCACCGGTACGTCTACTATTGTTCCACAGACGATGGCAAGCATGTTCCACGGAATCATTGCAGCTAGAATGAGGCTTGAATCAGCCACAACTCTGGCAAGTTGACTGCGAGGAAATCGC
Organism: Paenibacillus sp. V4I9; assembly: GCF_030817295.1. NCBI lineage: Bacteria > Bacillati > Bacillota > Bacilli > Caryophanales > Paenibacillaceae > Paenibacillus > Paenibacillus sp. V4I9. Next base: position 2,684,244 of record NZ_JAUSZE010000001.1, on the reverse strand, counting down.
TTTTCCCAAAAAGGCAGTAAGTTCCGCCCTGTCATCATAATTGGCAATGTTTGCGTACAAGAAACAAGCCCAAGCCCTAGGCCAAACAATGATGTACGTACAGTCGCAGAAAGGAGTGAAGCGGATGTTTCCCCTAGCAGCTTTTGCATATAAGTCTCTAGGATACGATACTTTTCTAAAATGCCACTGTAAGCACCTGCGAGTGCGATAAGAGCAATCAGTTCGATCATGTTAGAAAGCCCTTTGGTTTGCAGCGAATTAAATAAGCTAGATTGGTAGCCGAACCACATATCGTGCAACCACTCATTCCAAGTCATTTGTTGCAAGCTCATGCCAATTAGGATGGCACAAGCAATCGATAAGAGGAAGCCATCTCTTGTTTTGAACCTTAAAAGGATTGAAATCAATAAAATAAGTACTGGCAGCAAGAGCCACAAGCTGTACCTAAATCCCGAAGCAAACTGCTGATTGTGTAAGGTGATGTCACTATGATGCCATTCTCCACTAAAATCGCAAACTAAGAAAAACCCAAGCGCGACACCTATCGCACCTATAGTTGTGGGTAGTAATGCTTTAAAAAGGACCTGCATGGAAACGCCTGTTGAAGAAGCCACAAGTCTGTTTGCACTGGAAAATGGTGAAGTCCGATCACCAACGAAAGCACCCGACACGAGTGCACCAGCAACCATCGGAAGCGGGATTTGCAGCAGCAGCCCCAGACCAATTAATGGGATACCCGCTGAACTTAGCGTTCCCGTAGATGTGCCCAGAACCATAGAGATGCAAACGGAAAGTACAAATGAAAATGTTAGAAAAAAACTAGGATCAATGATACTCATGCCCAAATCAATCATAAATGGGATCGTACCGCTCATTGTCCATGTAGGGATAACCACGCCAACTAGGGCAAGAATCCAAATGACCTCTTTGGTGTGTTTGACACCTTCCCACATGCTTTTTAGGATGCCCCGAAAGGTTGTTCCCGTTCGCCAAATGAGGGCCCCCAAGATCAAAAGCCCCAATGAAAATCCAATCACTAAAGGAATATGTAGAAAATATGCGGCAGAAAGCCCTATAATCGTTATCGTGAGTACTGCACTAAGTTGTCTAATTGTTAACATCGTTTAGGCTAACATCCCTTGAATGGTTCGTTTGGTTTCACGAATTGCTTCCTGCAGCGGCTTCGTCTCCCCTTGATACGGGTGAACAGACCCAAAGGTATGGTTGCCCTCAGGAATTCTAACCCATGCAATGGCGGCATTTTGCTCAACAAGCCTCTTTGAACCTCGGATTCCTCTCTCTCCATCTTCCGTTCCCTGGATAAGGGCGATTGGGAATTTAGCACCGCTAATCCTACCTACAATATCGAAGCGCTCACGATTATGCTCCATATCTTCTAAAATTTCGAGGTCCAGCGGCATGTTTTGCTTCGTGCGCCCGTTCATCGTGTACGTTCGCCCTGCTGCCCGCATCTCCGCTTTATTTTCCTCTGTAAACAAATCGACATTCGCAATCCCGTTCCAGCTAATCACACCGGCAATGTGTTCAGGATGATCAAGCGCATAGATCAAGCACACTGCCGCACCCCTGCTATGGCCTAAAAGAAGAATGGGTTTCGGAGTGGCTGAGCCTTCACGGTTACGAATATCATTCACAACAGCATGCAAATCTTCTAAATCTTTGGAATAAGTTTCTCGAGCAAACTTCTCAAGCTCCGTAAACTCAAGTAAGTCCGGGCCCACGCCGTTGTGAGAAAAATTAATCGAAATCACATCAACCTCTTCGGCTAACGCCTGTGCCACATGCGGGAACATCCCCCAATCCTTGAAACCTTTATACCCGTGACAAATAATTAATGTCCCTCTAGCCGGCTGTGATACCGCTTCGTAAAAGTCCCCTCTCACAACACGATCTGTTTCTTTACATAGTTCAAACGGTTTACCCGCGCTTGGTTTCATTCGTATTACCATCCTTTCTAAATCGTGTTCTAAACGCTGCATACTTCTGTTATTTTATCACAAATCTAAATAGGACAGCTTTAGCAGGACTACTGTTCATAAATTTAAGACATTTAGTAAAAACTTGATTATGTGCTTATTAAACTGAATGAGGAGGAAGCTAACCTATGCATCCACTCCGAGCAAACAGCTTGCTCCGAAAGCTGTTTTACACGCTGTTGTTTACAAGCCTATTAACAGCGGCAACAAGTATCAACACACAGGCTCACGGCGGTATGCCACAGATTGAAGAAACCGCGAGTTCTGGGAAGTTCCAGCTGGTTGTTAAAGTTTCACCTCATGCCGCTTATCAAACTGATGCTATATTTGTAGATAAAAAATTACAACGAGAGCTAGATGATGGAGGGATAGGTACACCATTCGTCGCCCCCCTCCCCCCGGATACCACGCTTTCCTTTGACAAAAAAGGTGTGCAACAACGCTATGGTGTCACCACGAATGGTGAAGTGATAGATCTCTCAGCGGGACTTACGTTGAATATATCAAGCACCGCTCAAGAAACGCTGCGCTCGCAAGTTCAAGTAGTTAGAGCCAGGCACTATGGCGAAATACTTCCCTGGGAGGAGGCGAGTGAAGTCCTCCCCAAATACAGTAAATTCACCATCGTAGACGTGGAGAGCGGTCTCAGCTTTGAGGGGCAGCGCCGCGCGGGCTCCCATCATGCGGATGTACAGCCGCTGACCAAATCCGACTCCGCGACGCTCAAAACCATCTACGGCGGCGCCTGGAGCTGGGACCGCAAAGCGGTCCTCGTGAAGCTGAACGGCCGCACGCTGGCCGGGTCCATGCACGGCATGCCGCATGGGGGTGATGGTATACCGGGAAATGACTTCAACGGTCATTTCTGTATTCACTTCCTCGGGAGCGTGACGCACGGCTCCCGCTCCGTTGACCCGGCGCACCAGGTCATGGTGCACCGAGCGGCAGGCTTGCTGACGGACTACATCAGCAAGCTCTCGCCCTGGGCGCTGATCGACGTGTGGATCAGCGCGGCGAACCAAGGTGACCTGCAGCTGCTGCAGGTCACTACAGGGCAAGAGCAGGCGCTGCATGTGCGAAGCATGCGACGCCTGTCTAAGCTCCCGGAGCGGGACGTGTCCCAGCTCCTGCAGCTCGACACCGCGGTTGACATTTCGGCTACGCCGGTACGTCCTTCCGCGGTTGCGAACAGGCGAGTGCTCTTTCGCCTCGAAAGAGCTTCGCTCGATGAGCGCTGGTATATCCGCAGCGCTGTCATTCAATAATAAAGCCCGGCATCTCAGAGCTAGTCGAGAGATGCCGGGCTTATAATCTTTATTTCACGGTAATTTTACCCTTCATGAAATTCTTATGAGGTTCACAGAAGTACGTATACTCACCTGCCTTAGCAAACGTAACACTTTCCGATTCACCCATCGCCAAAAGCGCTGTTTGGAAACTGCCATCATCAGCGACAGCATTGTGATTCACTTTATCCTTATTCGTAAAGATAACAGTGGAGCCTGCTTCAACGGTGATATCCCCTTCTTTGAATGCAAAGCCCTCAATATTCACATAATACGTTTTAGCCACCTCTTGTCCGGATCCGGAAGTCCCTCCGCTAACGAGATTTACTGTCCGCGTTGTTTCATCATACAAGACCCTAATCCCGAAAACTTCAGCCAAAAAACGGGAGTGAACGAAGGTTGAACTGTTAATTAACTGAGCAGGACCGACCATGGAAACTTTGGCGCCGTCCACATTGGCTTCAGAGGATCCGATCATGAGCTTAACGGTTTTTGTGTCCTTCTTAACGGTTACTGTTTGTGTAGCGGCATCATAGCCTACTTCTGATCCAATGCCTTCTGCAAAGGCACGATACGGTACAAACAAGGAGTTATCAATGAGGTAGGACTCATCGAGCTGCAAGGGTTTACCATTCAAAGTGAGCTTCATATCCGACTTTACCTGCTGTTGTACCGCTGCTTTCATACTCATTTCAGCCGCCATGCTATCATGCCCAGGCTCATGTTCATTAGCCGAAACCGATAAGATGCTTGTAGTGAGCAAACCGAAACCGAGAACAACCGCGAATAAACTTTTTTTCATATAAAAAATCCTCCTTTGAATTTGTACATCTACTCTATAGAGTAAACGTATCAATGGAGGATTCGGTTTACTTTCGGGCGATTATTGTTCTGGTTGACCCGAAACTCTGCGCAGCTCATTGGCAAGTCGATGAAATTCTTCCCTAGCAGCAGTGGATGACGTCGCCTCATATCCGGCCGAAAGGAAGGGTATAATCACATTGGCATCTTTAGGAGACAGAGGATACGACACGGGTGGCTCAGGTGGTGCTATCGTATTCCACCAACCTTCATTTCCATACGATTCATCGTAATCCACACCAATCCCATGCTCAACCACATCGTTCAAGTATTGATAAATATTTATGAAACTGGACTTTTTACCACCACTCCAAGCATACGTCTGCCAAAAATGAGAGCAAGCTCCAGCGTTCCAGACGGCTTCCATCACGGAATAAGAACCATATACACCAGTCGTATACTCGGGTGTCGCCTCACTTGCTGCCCGGATATAGGCAATAACGGTTGGCATTTGAGCACTTGAGGCATCAAAGTCGACAGCAAAGTAAATACAGCTGCCAGGTGGTTGGCCCAGATTATGAGCAACCTGCACAGCTGTTGCCCCATCAGCCAATCCAGCGCTTCTTCCTCCGAGAGCTCGGTTAGCGGTTGTTTCGAAAACAGATACGATTTGCAGTCCTGCCTCGCTGATCGTGTCCGCTTCGCTTTTGGTTAACGCCTTGTAACCACTCGGAACGAGATATCTGGCTACAAACAAGTAGCCATCTTTGACGAAAGCAGCGGCAGTTTGCGCCGTTAAAGGCGTTGAACAATCAAAACCTTTGGTCACTTTCTATCACCTAATTTCTACTAGTTTCATACAGAATATGCGTAACGAGGGTTGAACGCTACAAGGACAAGTTGAAAGCCTAACCAGGTAAATACAAAAAAGGCTCTTTCCCCTTAAGAAAGAACCCGTACTTCATCTATGATGTCATTCATCTTCTTTTGTTCCAAACCTTTTTGCATTCCTAGCACGCGCACGTTCGATTTCAACCTCACGATTACGGGGCTCAGCGTTGGTTACCAGCGAGTCCAACAGATTCCGAGCAATTATACTAACCTCCTTGACAGCTTGATTAAACGCCGCCTCATTCGCTTTTGAAGGCTCAGTAAAGCCTGAGATCTTTCTCACAAATTGCAGCGAGGCCGCCTGAATTTCATCATTGGTAGCCAAAGGATCAAAATTGAATAATGTTTTAATATTTCGGCACATAACTTTCTCCTTTTGAATCGTTATAAAATTAATTTTACAATAACATCCGAAAATAAGCACACTATCCAATCATCGCTGCAGATAACCATCGCTCCTGACTCATTTTACTCGATTTTATAAAATAACGAATAAAGGCCGACGAATATCGTCAGCCTCTATCCTTTTTCATCTATGCATGCTTGGTATTATTGATAACCGCGGGACGATGAACCATATGAATTGGCATAATTCGTTTGTTGTTGAGGTTGCATCATATTTTGAGACTGAAAGCTGCTTTGAGCTGTTTGTTCAAGCTGTCTGCACAGCTGGGAAACTTGTTGTAATTGTTGAATAGCCATTTGGTGGCCTTGCAGCGCAGATTGAATGATTTGGACGGCTTTTTGTTCCCGTTGTGCTAGCTCTTCAAGTCTCATTGCATTTTGCTGCTCTTGTTGAAGCATCTGTTGATACATCTGCGAGGATTGTTGCGTTTGGTTTATAAGTTGTGCAATGATACCTTGCGTTTGTTGAAATTGGTTATTGATATTTTGGTCTTGATACATTGTAAATCCTCCTCATATTTTGGGTCTTAAGCTTCTACTAAATCGGGTCTTTTGATTTGTAGAGGCGGGGGGACAAGCCAGCCCTTTTCTTTGCTTAGTCGAAGAGCTTTTAATCCGATGGCAGCTTTGGTGACATGGTACTTTACAAAAAGAGCACCTACATCTTCACGAATAGACTTGCCCATTACCTGACTGCAAGTGATCAGACCTGCCGCCAAATCTGCCGATACCATAGCTGCGATCTCGGGATCAGTGAATCTTGCTCCGATAGGTATCTCCTCTAATTTCGCTTTTGGGCGGTCAGGATGTACCGGATGAGGAACGATACCATTACTATTAAGAATTTCGTCGCACTCTCTGACTTCTAACTCGGCTTGGTTGATGACATCTCCGATGATCTCTTTTAAGTCTTTATCTCCAGCATGATAGCTCAAGGCTCTATAACCCGAAATACATCCCTTTGCTGCCATGGAGAACTGCCAAACATCATAAACCTCCCCGTAATGCAAGGGCTCGTCTTTGGGTTTCCCACTTAAAATCCCCATCCAAACCTCTCCTTTCTTATCTTACCTTTAGCAACCTTGTATAAGATTTCTCATCGGAGTGACTTTTATTCCCACAAAAACAAAAAACCTGATTTCTCAGGTTTTCATCGATTACTGTATAGGTTGTTTCGTGCCTATTAAGGACTGGTTAAACCACTCACTCTTTTGAACAATTCCTTATTGCATTGATATAACTCTCTAAAGATTGCGTACTGCTCTTCATAGACGGATCTGTTCTTCAAAATAGGCGCAATCGGTCTCTCCGCTTGCTTCACCACGATCTCACACGCTTCCTCTATAGATGCATATACACCTGCCCCTACTCCTGCCATCATGGCCGCACCAATGCTGGCCTGCTCTTTCATAACGGATGGATATAACTCACAAGTTAGCACATCTGCAAGTATTTGCAGCCATAAAGCACTTTTTGCTCCACCACCAGCCATTACGATTCGGTCAACTCTCACACCCAATGCTACCAATACCTCCAACCCATCGCGCAGCGCAAAAGCCACTCCCTCCATCACAGCCCGAACCAGATGTGCTTCATTGTGCTTCAGCGTTAAACCGAACATGGCGCCTCTAGCAAAAGGGTCCATATGCGGGGTTCGCTCGCCTGTTAAGTAGGGCAGGAAAATAAGACCTTCTGAGCCTGGGGGAACATGAGCAGCGCTTTCATCGAGTGACCTGACGTCCTTATTTTTGAGAATGTTCTCTGTTAGCCATCTATGTGATAGGCCAGCATTCAGCATCGCCGCCATCAAATACCATTTGCCTGGTGCTGCGTGGGTAAAGGTATGTGTTCGCAGCAAGGAATCATAGGTAGGCGTATCTACAGGGACAAACCATTGTCCTCCTGTGCCCAACGTACACGAAGCTTGCCCCTGATGTAAAATCCCATTACCAATAGCCTGCATGGGCTGGTCTGCGCCGCCAAAGACGACAACAGTACCTGCTGGAATGGCACAATCGTTTGCTGCCTCAGTTGTCAGCGTTCCTGCAACCTCCCAAGGCTCACGTACGGTTGGCAGCAGTTCCGGATCAATTCCAAGCTGCCCCAACAGTTCACTTGACCAACACTTATTGGCTACATCATAAGCTAATGTGCCTGATGCATCCGTTGACTCGGTTCCTACTTCGCCGGTTAGCCTGTACCTGATATAATCCTTCGGCAGCATGACTTTCCAAATCTTCTCATAGGTATCCGGTTCATTCTGCTTTAACCACAACAGCGATATAAGCAGAAAGCCAGTCGCAGCCCCGTTCTGTACTAGCTTGCCAAGCTGCTCGATAGAATACATCGCCTCAAGCTGTTCTTTCTGTTCAATTGAGCGCTGATCACACCAAATAATCGCAGGCCTAAGCACCTGTCCATCCGTCCCGATTGCAACAAGCCCATGCATCTGTCCAGATAAGCCAATAGCGTAACGGTCGCTGTTACCTGCGCCTGCTTGCCTGACAGATTCAGACAAGGTTTGTCGTACTGCTTCCCACCATAGCTGAGGCTCTTGCTCCGCATAGCCGACCAAGGGCGAATGAATGTCATAGCTTTGTTGAGATAAGCCTACCATCCGTCCCGCAGGGTCCATGGCAGCTGTCTTCACACTAGAAGTCCCTAGATCTATTCCGAGCAGTGTTATCATTCTATATCCCACCCATTTCTTAAGCGTTCATCCTGTTTTTGCTGTCCAATATGCTCATATTCTATGTGTCCCATTATCGTGCATGAACAATTCTTCGACACTCGAGGTCACTGTCCCTTTAGGAGAATTGGATAAGCATGCAATACTTCGGACAAAATGTAAAAAAGCCTCTCCAATTCATCGTGAAGAGATGAAATCGAGAGGCTTATTTGATGTTATAAAATAATAAAAACCCTTATACGAAGGGTTTCCGTGCTATGGGCCCAGAGGGACTCGAACCCCCGACCAATCGGTTATGAGCCGACCGCTCTAACCAACTGAGCTATAGGCCCAAAATAAAATTTGGTTGCGGGGGCAGGATTTGAACCTGCGGCCTTCGGGTTATGAGCCCGACGAGCTACCGGGCTGCTCCACCCCGCGTCATTAGCTGCCGCTCAACAGCGACAAAAATAAATATACACTAAATGCGAGGTCTAAGTCAAGCGTTAATTTCTAGGTTATTTCGTACGAATTACGTGTTATAACGAACGCCAAATCGCCCTTTTTTGGACTTAAATACTTCCACTTCTTGTGGACATTCATAGCCGTAAATCCACCAGTCCTCTTCCATTCTTTTCGCCAGGCAGCCCGCTTGAAACTTGGAATCGTATAATTTAGCCCAATATATCCAGTTCATTGCATTCACTCCGTTATGTTCATATCGTTAATGCTATCTTATCCAAAATAAGGCCTCCTTATGAGCACTCCTCCACAAAGCAAAGAGTTACCTCTCGATATATAGCAAAAAAACTACTAGGAGGTGCTCTAGAGCACGAGTCCAAGTAGCTATTTCGTTGAGTTAACTATTGTTTGAATGTAGTCAACAACCGTTTCACGGATTCACCATATTCGTTCGTGAATGTCTCAAATACTTTGACCTGAATCGGGAAGTCCAGTTGGTTGGATTTCGCATTTAGGTTAATTGTGTTTGTTCCATTGTATAAACGTCCTTCGCCTGACAAGGCTTCAACTGATTTTCCAACCGGATTTCCAACATTATCGAATAATTCGAATGAGAGCTTACTGTTAAACTTATCTACCGTTACTTGCTTATCCGGCTTAATTTCCAGATCAAGCTTCAGCTTATAATCATAAGTCATATTACCTTGGAATATAGCTGAAATTGTCCAATCTTTAATCGTAATGCCATACGGATACACGTTTAGAGTTTTGCTCGTTGGATCATTCTTCTGAACAGGTACTTTCGCCGTCGCAAGCAGTGATTTATAGGTCGTATCTCCACTAACTTGTTGGCTGTAAAGGTTCATTTTCAGGCCTTCGCCATTTTCCGATGCTGGAAGTGCATACGAATAACTAACCACATACGAGGCATTAGGAACAACACTTAGTGCTGTAGCTTCCTGTCTTCTTCCTCCATACGCATAACCATCTTTACTAACAAGCTCCGTTTGGATCGCCGGAATTAGGATCGGACGGTCACTGTTGTTCGTCAGTTTAAACTTCGCCACAGCTGTGTTAAAGCCATCGTCTTCATTACTTGTTACATGTAATTCAACCAGCGAAACATCGACATTAAAAGGAACGAATTTATTCGTAGAATCCAGTTTAACTGGTGTACCTAAGGTATATTCTGGGGCAGGGATGACTCCCTGCGTCGCAGCACCTGTAGGGAGAAGAATATTGATACGTCCTACCCGATATGTGTCTTCGTGGAACTTACCCTCACCCGACGCAGTGGCAAAACTCTCCGGTGTTACGACATTCAAGCTAGTAAATTCCGTATCCAGATCAGTTGGAATGACAATATGGATATATTTCTTCTCACCTGGATCTAGCATGACGGAAGCTTCGGCGCGACTGCCGGAATAAACGTTATTTTCTGTTTTCCCATCAATCCCAAAGTTAGGTACGGTTTGACGTTCTTTGGTCGGATTTACGACTTGAATTTGAACAACTGTGGAAACGCCTTTGGCTGTAATTTCCTTATGAATGTCCACAGGTATGAACCCAAGGGATGAGCGCAAAGAAGGTAAGGTAAACGCTTCTCCCCATTTAAGGATAGCGGTTGGTTTCGTTATGGTGCTGTCACTGCCATTCCATACGATGCCCGAGTCAACTGCCACGTTAAGAAGTGTTGTTTCTTCTTTTGGATACACCTCAAGATCTACATCTACAAAGCTGAGATCAGTAAGAGCAACATCGTCACTCCGTTCAACCGTCGTCAAGTAGCTGAGCTCCTGCTGGCTCTTGGCTTGTATGGATTTAGGGTTTTTGGCACTTGGCTGCAGCGTATATTCGACGCCATCTGCCATGCGAACCCGCAGTTCAAAGTCAGGTACACGCGAGATTTTACCACTCGTATTTCTAATTCGAATGACGGCACCCAATTTCGTTGAATCCGACTCGTGCTCATTGAGAATGCTTTTAATTTCGACCTCAATTTTATCCGTCAGTGTATAGCTTATATTGGTATTTGCTGCAGCTACTGCTGCCAAGTTCAGACCATCCGCAGCCCATGCAGGAAAAGATGCTGTAGTTAAAAGTGCAGCTGATAGAACAATGGTAGCTAGTGATCTCTTCATCGTCTTATTCACTTATTTCTCCTCCTCAAGTTTTTGTTAGTTACCCACTTTTATTTTATCTTGATCTTTTAGTTGATGTTGACCAGATATGACAAGAATTTCGTCTTCTTTAACTCCGGAAATAATTTCCTGATTGGTCTCATTCAAACGACCAAGTTCAACTTTACGCTTCTGTACCGTTTCACCATTTACAATATAGACAAAGTTATTCCCGCCCTCGCGAACGATGCTAAGACTTGGAACGACAGGTACATTTTGTTCATCATCTTTAGTAAGTTCCACTTGTGCCTTGGAGCCTGGTTTCAGCTTGCCATCCGGATTCGGAACCTCCAATTCCAGATCATAAGCTTTGGATTGCCCGTTAATTACATCCGATAAGTAAATCACTTTGGCTCCAGCTTTCGTCGTTACCCCAGGTATGTAGAAAGTCAATTCGCTCTTGCCTCTAACAAGGTTAGCCGATGCTTCGGTAAGCTGGGCTTTGATTTTGACCGGATTCGTCTGTTGAACTTCCCCTACGCGGCCGCCAGGCGCTAACGTTTGGCCGACAGTCACGTTGAGATCTGTTAACACGCCGGAAGCTGGCGCTTTTACCTCAAGATTGCTAAGAGTCCTCTCAATATTCCTCGCACTTACTTGCGCCGATTCTAAACTAGTCTCTACTTGTGCGAGCGAATTCGTCTCTTGCAGTGTTTTCAGTGATCTACGTGCGCTTGCTAAATCTTTCTTTCTATTAATAAGCGCCGTTTCCGCCTGCTCTAATTGAGATTTTGTTGCTGTGCCTAGATCATATTCATTGCGAACCGTGTTGTAGGCTTTCTCTAGATCAGTAACGGCGGTCTCCAACTTAGAAACACCATCCTTGGCATCTTCTATGCCGTTCGATGTCTTCTGTTTAGCCTCCGTAAGCCCTGCCTGCGCCCCTTTAATATTAACGGAATTCAAATCCTTCTGTATAAGAACATCCGTTGGATCCAAACGGAAAAGCACATCGCCCTTCTCTACAATATCTCCGCGTTTCTTCACGATTTCAATGACTTCGCCACCAGACTTCGCGACAATATCTAATTGTACGGATGATACCACGTCACCGACTTGTTCAACAGGCTCACCAATCTTTTGCTTGGCTATCTTGGCCGTTTTGACTACCTTGACCCCTTGCTCGGCTGCAGCAGTTGTTGCTGCTGGGCTTGCTACTGGTGATGCGGAACATCCTACGGCTATCGCCGCGCTAAGCGCGACGACACCGAATAATTTGGTACTCTGTTTAATCATAAACAACTGACGTTTCATATTCGTTTTCTCCTTTTCCCTTGTTTAGCTTATTGGAGGGCAGATGCTGCTTGCTCCGATTGGATAGAATTCGACTTTCCTTTTCTCTTGAAGAGGCGGCCTTCTCTTTTCTTAAATAAGATCTCATATATGATAGGCACAATTACGAGTGTTAGTAGAGTTGAAGTCGTAAGACCACCAATAACTACGACAGCCAAACCTTTGGAAATGATCGTTCCTTTGGATAATCCAAGTCCTAAAGGCATCAGTGCAAGGATAGTAGCACCTGCCGTCATGATAATAGGTCTTAACCTCGTAATACCCGCTTCAATAAGTGCGTCACGAATCGAATAATCTTGCTCTCTCAGCTGCTGTACGCGGTCTACGAGTACAATCGCGTTTGTTACAACGATACCGATCAGCATTAGGAAGCCGATGAGCGATGTTACATTGATCGATTCGCCCGTTATTAGGAGTCCTAAAAGGCCCCCAATCGCAGCAAGCGGCAGTGAAAACAGAATCGCAAGCGGTGCTCTAGCGTTTCCAAAGGCAATAACCATGACCATGTAAACAATGAAGATGGAAGCGATGATGGCCATAAACATTTGCATGAAGCTTCTGTTAATATCATCGGATACGCCCTTCACTTCACGAGTAACGCCTGAAGGAAGTTCTAACTTAGCTAACTCTTCCGTAATTTTCTTGCTGACGCCGCCTTTATCCGTGGCATCAATTTTCGCTCTTACACTGACGATTTGTTCTTGGTCTTCACGACTAATGCTATTTGGTGCTTCAATCTGTTTGACTCGAGCGACTTCATTTAACTGAATCGTTTGACCGGTAGGAGTCTTAATTAAGAAAGTACCCAGTTTATCCACAGAGTTTTTGTAAGCGGGATTTAACATAACTTTGGTGGCATAGGTGACGTTATTAAATTTAAGATCGCCAAGCTTCTCTTCCGCAATCCATGCGTTGACCGATTGTAAAATTTGAGCACTGGAGAGTCCATACAAGCGTGCTTTATTTTGATCTACCGTAATCTCTACTTCGGTTTTGGAATCACTCAAGCTGTCTTTAATGTCGTTCAGCTCAGGGAACTCCTTCATTTTATCTTTAACCAGCTGCGATGCTTGCTTAAGATAAAGCTGGTCATCCCCTTTAAGGGAATAGGAGAAATCGGATCCAGTTGAGGTAGGAGGCCCACCTGTAAACAATTGTATATTCGCATCGGATCCTGGAGGCATCAGTTTCAACATATCTTCCTTATACTTTTTGACACCTTCTGTCGCATCGGTTTCTGCTGTTAGCTCGAAAAACATCATCGCTCTATAAGCAAATCGGTCACTGCTCTGGTTGTAACCTACAAGGGATTCAATGTACTTGAATGCTGGTTTGCCGGCTTTGTCCAAATGTAATTTCAAGTCTTTTTCAAGCTCTTTGGCCTTCTCATTCATCATTTCGATGGATGTTTCTCGCGGCATTTTAATCTCAATAACCCCTTGTTTAACGGCTTCACTATTGGGCATGAAAGCCACCGCTAAATTAGGTACTGTAATGATGATCGAGAGAATAAGGGCAGCACCAGCCATCAATAATGTTTTGATGCGGTTATTCAAGGACCATATGATCGCTTTTTTGTATTTCTCACCCATAGGTCCAACATGATTATCATCGTGATTGGTAAGCTTCTTGCTTCGAAGTACCATCAGCTTCGCCAGCATCGGGATTACCGTTAATGCAACGATCAATGATGACATTAAGGCAACGACTAGTGTAATGGCAAAAGGACGGAATACTTCACCAACAACCCCGCTAACAAATCCGATGGGACCAAATACACCCACTGTTGTAATTGTAGAGGAAGTAATCGCACTAGAAACCTGTTTCGTTGCTAATTTGATAACAGATTCGTTACGTTCTTGTGCTCTTTGCAATTGACTATAGATATTCTCAATAACGACGATACTATCGTCCACGACCCGCCCGACTGCAATGGCCATTCCTCCTAACGTCATGATGTTAAGGGAAATCCCTAGAGGTCCCATGACTAGTAACGTAACAAGAATCGAAAGAGGAATCGAAACGAGTACGATGATCGTCATACGTATATTACGCAGGAAGAGCAAGATCATTAATGAGGCAAGCACTGCGCCTAATCCGCCTTCTTGCACCATACCATGGATGGAATCTTTAATATCGTTGGCTGAATTGTAAATTTTGTGGAATTTCACGCCAGGCAGCGTTTGTCCCCAGTCTGTCATAAGCTTATCTGCACTATCTGCAAACTCTACAGCATTCGCTGCTTTCGTTTTGTAAAGCAGTACACCGATGGCTGGTTGATCATCTAATCTTGCAATGAACTTGGACTCGCTGATAGCTTCAACTTTGGCAATTTGTTTGAGAAGAAGCGTATCGCCTGTTTTCGTTGTGATTTTCAAATTGTCTAAATTGTAAATCGTATCCATTTCACCTTTGACTCGAACCATCTGCGTGTTTCCATTGAAATCTACCGTACCCGCAGGACTAGATACCAATGAGGCTTTGATCAAACCCGAAACATCTGCCGGCGTTAGGCCATAATTATTCATCGCAGGAGCATCCAACTTAATGGTAAGTACAGCATCCTGATTGCCTACAGAGTCAACATGGTCAATCCCTTTGAGCCCATTAAAGCCGGGAAGAATCGTATCCTTGTAGGCTTTATCCAGCTCGGTTTGGTTCATTCCTGCCTCACCGTAAACCGCTAAATAATAGACCGGTTCGGAAGAAAAGCCTGCTGTTAACACTTTAGGCTTCTCAGAGCCTTGAGGCAGCTTAACATTGGAGATCAGGCTCTCCACATCTTTCTTAACATCTTCAGGCTTTTTATCTTGGTCTAACTCCAAAATAATCTGTGAATAATTGTCCTGTGATCCGGAGCTTAGGGTTTTGAGTCCATCCAACCCTGCGACAGCCTTCTCTAACGGCTTTGTAATTTCATCCAGCACATCCTTCGGAGGTGCTACGTATGTAGTGCTAATAATGACGACCGGAAATGTAATATCTGGCATACTTTCTACCTTTAGTGTGGTTGTAGAATACGTTCCTCCTACGACCAACAGCAGCATGACGATGAAAATCGCTGCCACATTTTTCATTGAAAACTCGGTTAACTTGGACATTCTCACTTCTCCCCTATCACCAGCTTTAATACCTACATCCTTCGTGCTCACTCACTCAATCATCATACTTGGAATTTCTTAACAAAATATAAACTAGAATTGAAAATTTTATGTTTTTTCTCGGTCAGGATTTATTATAGCTCTTCATTTTGATAAAAACAGGTGAGGGAAGTCATATTCCAGTCATATATTGGGTCATATGAGCAGCAAAACGGCTATGACTTCATGTGACTTAAATGAAAAAAAGCGAAGGCTGAATGCCCTCGCTCCAAATAATGAATTAGTCCGTTGTGATAAACCAATCAGCTTTCTGTGTGGCCAGCAGCTTTCTCTGACCTTGAAACTCGTCATAAATACTGAGTGTATACTTCTGTAAGAATTTGGTGTTATAAATGAGGCCCGGATCAGGATTTGTAATCTTGAAATTCTCCCGCTTGCCAAGACGCATCTTCGTATCTTCATCTGCGGTTGAGTCTCCGTTAATAACGTCAAAGTCTTTGAAATCAAACTTTTTCTCAAATCGTTTAATCCCGCCGCCATCTTCAAAAACCAGCAGCAAGTTATGACCTTCGGTATTAATTTCCGTCAGTTTTTCTTTGGTTAATTCGTAGTTGAATTTTAAAGTAAAGACGTTATTATCAATCGATGTCCCAATTTTATCAATCGTAATCGTATAGGGGAATAATTCGACATTTTTAAGCGTTGTGGCTACATTCGTCTTCTCATCAGGCAGCCAGTAGGAAACTGGATTCACATAGGAATCAGCAACGGCTTTCTCACCTTCCGACAGCTTCCCTTCAGTCACTGCTTCTCCAAGAAGTAAGTTCATATTCGCTGTCGTGTAGCCTTTTGGCACAGAAGCCCATACATTTAATAACGCTTTTCCTGTTGGACTAATCTTGTTCTTTACTTCAGCAATAGTTGCCGGGAAAACCGTTCCATCCGATGATCGGAAATTGGCGACGAACTTGGATACATTCGTGAAACGCTTCTCCAAATTGGTTGCTTCCACCATAGCAGAGTACATGATATTCGTTTTATCCTCATATGTGGATACACTTCGAACTACATACTTCGCTTTACGCCCAATATCATTGGATGTATAGGACTGCCCCATACCAATGAAAGGGATGGCCTGCAGCTCTGCCTGTGTGGAAAACTCCAGCACATCCGTTGCTGTAGCAGTGCCCGTACCAGTACCCGCCGGCGGCGTTTCTCCCTCATTCTCTTGAAGAACTAATTTAATTTGAGAAAATTCATACGTATACGGGACCTTGCCTGCTATTTGCAAATTGACGCTCGCTCCTGCTCCCAATCCAATTACTTTAGCTGTCTGAATGAGCTTGGCATCAATTTTCACTGCGCCATCAAGCAGGAAATACCCTGATAATTTCGGGATCGGAAGTGACTCCTCACCTTTATTACTTAGTGTCAAATCGGCCGTTAATAAGTCTTGATCTTCCCAAGGCAGTCGGTGCAGTCCATTAAGTTGAGTTGTATAAATACCGGATTTACTTGTGAAGGAATACTCCTTACCTACAGAGCCTCCTTCTTGCTGCGTAACGGCAGGCAGCCCAAAATTCGCAACGGAAACATTCAATTTCAAGTCAGGAATTGTTTCTGCTACCGCCAACTGCCAATCGTCCGTTGAAACAGCTACCGGAATGGAACCGGATAGCTGAATTTCTTTGCTTTCTTTCGGATTGATCTTCAAATCTTTCAACCCTTTGGCTTCCAGCGGATAAAGCAGACCCTCTTTCGTGCGAATTGAGAAGAGGTAAGCAGGAATCGTAACGGTATGATTGCCAGCATTCTCTAAAGTCACATATACGGTGGGAACGTGATATTTTTCATTCTTATTGCTGACAAACTTTTTAATTGCAGCTTTCACGTTGGTTCCATTTACAGAAATTGCTGCAGCACCATCTGAAGGCGTTACATCTGTATAGGTATCCGGTACTGCGATTTCTCCCAGCACACGCTCGAAATTGGACTGGCTAAAATCCCATTTGATAAATTGGACAACGAGATCATGCAGGTTCGTGCTGGTGTTAACAGTCGCATAGAACGTTAAATCTGTCGTTGAACCGGGAGCAACCCGGTTCTTATCCTTATCTGCGGGCAGCAAGCGTGCTGAAAATTGATTGCCAGATTTGCTTTTCAACCGAACCCAATAATCAATAAATTGCAGCTCACTGCTCCCCTCGTTGTGAATAGTAATGGTAAATGTCGCGAGCTTTCCGCTTTGATCAGGCAAAACATGGATCTGTTTTAATTCAAAGTAACTACTGCCTGTGATGGAAACCTTACCAATGGTTGCAGTAATAGCGGATAGACTGCTATCCGCCCAAGCGGGCGTTACAGCTCCGAGCGCCAATGCAGCAGACAAGGCAATCGTTGCCAAGCGATTATTGCGTTTCTTGATATACATGGTAATGAGCGTCCTCCTTCATAATATCATCCTATTAGAAATTCCAGCCTGCCTTAGCCAGCAGGTACAGCCTGTTGTATCATCGGGTTCATAGGCGTATTCGGATTTTCCTTCATTTGTTTGAGCATCGCATCCCCCTGGGTTTGCCATTGCTTGAGCGCTTCGCGAGCTGTTGTTTTCCCTTGAAGGACACTCATAAACTGCGTTCGACCGATTTCCTGTACCTGATAAATGTTAGGATTATTGCGATAAATTTTCATGTTATTATCCATTGGAGCTGGTGTCACATTGTAGAAAGCTTCCATATGAAATTCCAACCCATCTTTGGGCTTCAAATATTTGGAGCGGGCAACCAAGTTATAGGAACTGTGAGATTTCAATTTTGCCCAATCTTCGCCATTAATGAACTTTATGAATTTCCAAGCATCATCAGGGTTTTGCGCTTTGGCATTTATACCCATAATACCATTCATATAGATGGATCCGCCAACACCTTTTGCTTCCGGGTGGGAAGGAATCGTTACGACATCCCATTCAATTGGTGTGTAACCTTTAAAATTGGCTGCATTTTTGTTCGCATTCGTAAGCTGTTGAATTTGACCATAATTGATTATCGCCATGGCCAACCGGCCTGACATGAAATCATCATACGCAAAAGGATTATTTTGATCATACTGACGATTCATTTGCTTCTGCGGATCCATCATCTCTGGGAACACATTCTCTTTTTGCATCTGAGCCATTTTTGCCCAAACCTTTTCCCATTGGTCCGTATCCACTGTCATTTTCTCACCGGAATCATCGAACATTTTCAATTGCAGGGGAGCTGTATACATTTGCATACCATAGAACAAATCTCCGCCTTGAGATTGCGTATTAAACGAGAAACCATTGATGCGGCTCTCCCCTTCGCCTTTAACAAGGCGTTTGGAAAGATCGAACGTCTCATCCCATGTCATCCCATCCTTAGGAAAATCGACACCCGCATCTTGGAACATTTTCTTATTATAAATGAGTGCCGAGGAGCTGAATGTTGGAGCAAGTGCGTAAAGCTTCCCGCCGCCTGCATTTTTCATGCCATCGATAACCGCTGGAACGATTCCTGCGGTGTCGAATTTATCTTTCGTTATTCGTTGATCCAGCTGTGTGAGCATGTTGCTTTCAATCATATCCGGCAGCTGTTCATATCCAAGCATAACCACATCCGGCGGATTATCACCCTGCATCACTTCCTTCAGCTTTTCCATAGGATCGGGCATTTTCTCTCCAGGCTGAATGTTGCCATAACGGTACTTCTCATCCATCGTTGGAATCATTTCAATCTTGATATTCGGATTGGCGAATTCAAATAATTCGGTAAATTGTTGTCTGAAATACTCGTCCTCACCGCCGTACATCATAGAAGCCGCGATCTTAAGCACGCGCTCCTGTTTATCATCTGTTTTTTCCCCTTTGGTACATGCAACAGCTAGTGGAGCTACCATAGCCAGTGTTAGGGTTGTAGCAAGCATTTTACGCGAGATCATTTTCATTTTGATTTTCCTCCAACGGTTTGTGAATTTGATTCAATTCGTTCAATACCTTCATTCGCAGATAAATCTTTCGGTGCTTTAATCATAATTTTCTCGCCATCAAACTCCATCGTAGCTTTACCGTCAATTTGCAATGCGCTCAAGTAAGCCTTCGGAACCTGCAATCGTCCCGCTCGGTCTAGCACCACATACTCCTCATGGTCTTCACCCGTGAGCCCTGCCGAGGTTCCATCAAGTGCCGAAATCGAAGGATTGCGGGCAATAAACTCCGAACTTGTCATGCCATCTCGAATGGCAACGACTCGCCCTACTTTGCCTGCCATGGACATATCGTGGGTAACAATGACAATCGTCACACCTAATTCCTTATTCAGCCGTTGGAAAATAGAAAGGATCATATCCGCCGTCTTCGTATCCACCGACCCCGTCGGTTCATCCGCAAGCAGTAAACGCGGACGGTTTGCAAGCGAAATCGCAATCGCCACGCGCTGCTGTTCACCACCGGACAGTTCTTGCAGCTTGTTGTTCAAGCGGTGGCTGAGGCCCACCCATTCAAGCAGTTGTTTCGCGTAGGCAGGGTCATAGTTCCCGCTGAGCATCATTGGCATTTCTACGTTCTCGAGCGCAGTCAGGTAAGAGACGAGATTTCGCGCATTATTTTGCCAGATAAAGCCAACTGTATGTCGTTTGTAATCAACGAGCTGCTTATCGGTAATCTTCAGTAAATCCCAATCGCCGACTTTCACTTGACCTGCAGAAGGGCGATCAAGCCCTCCTAATATGTTCAGCAATGTGGACTTGCCGCTTCCGCTATTCCCAATAATGGCCATAAGCTCGCCGGCATCGATCTGAATGTTTAGCCCTTGCAAAGCGACAACTTCAATCTCGTCTGTTTTATAAATTTTGACTAAGCCCTCGCAAGTAATCACGCTATTTCTCCTCTCCCAGCTTCACAGCTTGATGAACGCGCAGCCTTCTAATGTGTAAGAACAGCAGCAGCGCCCCTGTTATCATCATGAAAGCAACTACGAAATATAGCTGATAGGTGTCTTTGGAATCGAAAACAACTCGGAACGGCGGCACCTGCGTCTTCACATTCTGGGAGGTTTGAAGGAAAGGCAGGAAGAAATAACTCGTTAATTTACCAATTCCGATGCCTAGCGCGATGGACAATCCAGCCGTAAATCCTTGCTCGAGGAGCAGCATACCGGTCAATTGTCTGCGGGAAAGCCCCATGGCGCGAAGCACCCCAAACTGTACAACTCTACTAGATAAATTAAAGAACCAATACAGCATATAACCGATTAAGGACACGATCACAGAGACAAGAAAGCCCAGGCTAAGAATACCAAAGACGCCGCCTCTTGCTGGAAGCTTCTTCTGAATAATGAGCTCGTTACGAACATCCTTCACGGAAGCTAGCTCAATCCCTTTGGCCTGCAAGGCTGTAACAATCGGTGCAACTTTAGCGTCCGGTTTCATTTTGAGCCATACTTCATAAGGAGTAATAGGTGCCTGATCGTATATATAATCCAAATTTGCAATGAAAAATGGTGTCTGATCCGGATATTGACTCGGCCAATACGGCAGGATACCAACAATCACGAATTCCACGGGCTGCTGCCCAATGGTAATCGAAAGCAGGTCTCCCGCTTTAAGCGCATATTTGCTTGCATAATTCGCAGGTATGATGACAGCTTGCTCATAGCTTCCTAGTAAATTCAGGTATTGATTCGGATGTGCTGGGAATAAATCGGGCCGGAACCACGCTACTTTAGCAAAATCGGCATTATCGATCCCCATGATCATTCCCTGGCCGGTTGATTTACCAGAAACAACGACGTTTCCTTTCATCTGCAAAACTCTGGCCGCAGCCTGAACGCCCTCTAGATCACGGAACATTTGGAAAGGCGGTTCGACGTAACGAATCTTGGAGGGTGTCTCCTCTCCAGGTTTCGGGCCATCTTGACCTTGGCCTCCACCCGCACCGGAGCCACCGCTGCCGCTGCCACCGTTATTACCTCCGGCACCAGATGTCCCGCCTCCCGGAGCTCCGCCGCCGCTTTTCCCTGCGTTCGGATCTTTCGGCAGGTCGTCCGAGAAACCTTCCCATACGGTTTGCAGCACAACATCGGTACCGTATTGATACAAGATCCGCTCCGTCGAGTTCAGATCAATCGTTCGTGCAGCCGAAGAATTGTACACACCGAGGCCGAGCGTAAGAATGAGCAGCAGCATGAGCGGGTAGTAGGCTTTGGCTGAGCGGGAAAGCTGAACAAGCGTCAAAAATAGCGGCACGGGCAGGAATTTCCGTCCAAGCCAGCCGAACAATCGCAGCAGCCATGGAAAGATGCGAAGAAAGAAAAGTCCTAGCGCGAAGATCGAAAGTGCTGGAACGAAAAACAACAGCGGATGCACCTGTAGTTGATCGGTCGTTAGCCCTGTTTGTACGGATAATACTTGGCGTTGATCAAACAAGTAGAAGCCGTAGCCAACAAGTCCTAACAATACAATATCGATGAACCACCGCTGCCATAGTGGCGAACGGTCTGACCTTGCGAGCTGCTGCTTATAATTGACGATCGAAGATCTTGCGAAAAGGACAGCTGGAATCACACTGGCAAGAATTGCAATCAGAACAGCGAGTCCGCCGTAGAGCATCGCCTCATTTGTAAAGCTAACAGGAATCGATTTACGATCAACGAACGTTAGAAATCCACTGGAAGAGCCGATACTTTTCGCCATGAACCAGCCCATGAAGGGTCCAATCAACAGCGCAATCGCCCCAAGCAATAAACCTTCCAGAAAGTATATGCCTACAATTTGCTTCGTACTGCCTCCACGGCTTCGCAAGATGGCAATCACACCACGCTGTCGATCAAGCGATTGTCTGGCATTCATCACAATGTAATAGAAAACCATCGCAATCATCGGGGCCGCTAATGTGAATAATAAAATCTGCATCTGTAAGCTTTGGGCTTTAAATTCAGAAAGAATTGGCTTAAACGAAACATCTACCTTTGTATTCTTGAGTTTTTGGAACAAATTGATATCCAGACGCTCCAAACGGTTCTCAAGTGGCGATAATTGACTGGTTTGGATGTTCCGCAGATCGAATGCATAATACCAATTGGCGAGTTGAAGCGGAATCTTCTTCTCCGTCAACAAGGTCTTCATGAAAACATCATCATGAATAATAAGTGCGTTTACTAACCCTTCTAAGCCTTGAAACCAATAAGGACTCGTTTCATTTTTAGGTTTGAAGGAACCAACGATCTTCACTTTTAACAATTGACTGCCGCCGCTACCTGCAACCGAATAACTGAATACGTCCCCGACATGCAGATCGTTTCGAAACAAAGCTTCTTCTAAGACCACAGCTTCCAATATGCCATTCTGCACTTGCCCAGAAGCCATCTGGCCGATTGACCATTCAACCTGATCGGTTAGTCCGCTTAACGTCGTTAGTGTCATTTGTCGACGTTTACTTGGGTCTGCTTTTGTCCCATCTGTGGGAGTTAGCTGCGCTCCTTTGATGGTATAGCTTCTTGCATAGGTCTGTAATGGGAAACCAACATCTTTCGGAATTTCATCTTGTATATACACATTGACGTCTTTGAGTTCTTCCAACCCTGCACGTTCTGTCCCAACAGCTTGATAGCGCATGAGCAGTGAGCCTGCTGGAAGTCCCTCGCTCTTTTCTTCTAACGATTTGGCGACAACTCGCTTCAGCGACCCATCGGCATACATCGGAATGCTCGTGGTGAAAGCAACAGCCATCACTAGTCCAAGCAAGGTGCTGAGCGTTAGCCAGCGGGTATTCCACATTTTCCGAAATAAAAACCGCAGCATCGGCATGGACATTAGCGACCCACTACTTTCTGTCCAGCTGTGAGACCTTTTACAATCTCCACATCCGTTGACGTCTGCTGACCGATTTCCACGTCCACTTCCTTCTTATTTCCTTGATTATCAATGACTTGGACATAATTCCGACCCGAGTACGAGCGAAGTGCAGCCTGAGGGATCGTCGTGGCGTTTTCTTTTCTTTGTGTAATAATCGTGACACTGAGCGGTGTTCCTCGATTCAGCCCTTTCGGAAACTCACTAAGCTGAACGACCAAATAATTATCGATCGTATCCTGCTCACCTTGTTGTCCTTGACCAGGAAACCCGCCGTTATTATTGTTGTTCCCAGCTTGCGGGTTCGGAAGCTGCTTCACTTTCCCTTTGTGCTGGCCGGCCGAATTAATATCCACCTGCACGTCCATGCCAATGGCTACTTTCTTCGCATCATCTGCACTAATACTAGCGGCCACAGTTAGCTCATTCAAATCGGCGAGAGTCGCAACGGATTCTCCGGTCTTCACAGTATCGCCTTTCTTGGCTGTTACTGTGACGATGGTTCCGCTGAACGGAGCGAGCAGCTGCGCTTTGCCAACTTGTGTTTCAAGCTTGGTCAGTTCTTCACGCTTCAACTCAAAATCAATCTTTGCCTGCTCGATTTGCTCAGGCGACATTTCATCCGCTTTACGTAGTGTTTCGATCATCGTAAGCTCATCCTTACGTGTTTGAAGCTTCTTTCGCTTCAAATCGCTCGCCATATCCGATACGTCAAGCTCCGCGATCTGCTGCCCTTTTTCGACGGAATCCCCATTCTTCACAAGAATGGCACTGATCCGTTTGGCGGACATATCTTCTGAGAAAAACAATTTCTCTTCTTGCAAAGCCATTAAGCGCCCACTCCCTCTCACTTTCGTTTCAAGGGTTTCCGTTTTCACCGTATATTCAGGCTTTTTGGAAAGTTTAGGTGGATTAATCGTCGGAAGCGATTCTTCTTCCTGCTCCTGAGGCAAAAGCGAACACCCAGAAGCAAATAGTAATGTCGAACATACAAGCAGTGCAGCTAAAGGCTTCATCGTCCAATTACGTGACGAATCTTCCGTCCACCATTTCGTAAACATGATCGGCAACCTCCAAAATTGTAGGGTCATGTGTTGTCATACATATCGTGACTTGCTCTGCTTTCATGATGCTGCGGAAAACGGACATAATCTGCGCACCCATCTGAGAATCTAGCTCAGCAGTAGGCTCATCCGCCAAAATAAGGGAAGGCCGATGCGCAATCGCCTTTGCAATCGCGACACGCTGCTGCTCACCACCGGAAAGCTCATAAGGACGATGGTGCATCCGCTTGCCAAGCCCAACGAGTTCCAGGCAATGCTTCACTCGCTCTTTCCACTGGGAACGCGGAATCCCCGCCATTCGCAGCGCTAGCTCCACATTTTCCCAAGCAGACAACAAGGGCATTAACGCATAGGATTGAAAGATAAAACCAATTTCCTTGCGACGTATCAACGTCCGTTCATCGTCACTGCTGAGATGAAAGGCATGCTTTTGAAACAAAATCTCCCCCTCATTCGGCTGATCGAGCCCCCCAATTAAATTAAGCAGCGTTGTTTTCCCAGAGCCGGATCGGCCTTTGAGCATGACAAGCTGCAGCGGTTTGAGCTCCATCTCAATTCCTTTCAGTACCTCTAACTTCTGGCCTCCAACTTGAAAGGAGCGGTGCACACCACTAACCGTTAATAACGGTGAATGTAGTAGGCTGAGACGAGAGGAATGTTCATCAGACTGCGGCTCCTCATCGATAGCCAAAGCGTCAATTGCGCTTCTTTTACGAAACCAGCTTGCCATTTGGTATGTCTTCCTTTCATTTCCAAACTGTATGTATGATAAAATAGACGGCACATCTTTCCAAAAGGTTTCATGAAACTGAAAATTTGCTGAAAGCTTTTAAGCGATAATCCCGTTTGTATGAATCTATTAAAATATACTATGAAATGGAAAATACATCCATACAACGAATTGCCTATTTTTATACATACCAATCACCCCATCTACATTATTTCCGGAAATCTCAAAAACCCCACTTCTTCATTCTCAGTTTCCTCCTTCCATTCATACATTTAGAATAGGGGAAACTGTTAAAAGAAGAAGTAGGGTAAACATAAATTTTTCATTAAATGATCGGCACAATAGTTAACCGAGTCCTTCGGATGCCATTTTTTGCGGGAAACGGACTTCAAAAAGTGTACGAATTAAACTGCTTTGGGCTGTAATTGTACCTTGATGCTGCTCTACAATATTCTTCGCAATGGACAAACCAAGGCCAGTGCTCCCCTCGCGATGAGTTCGCGCTTTATCGCCGGTAAAAAACATATCGAAGATATGCGGCAGCTCTTCCGGGGGAATACAATCCCCATAATTGACCACTTGAATTGCCACATCTTCTGCTTCAATATGGCAATTAATATCAATAAACTGGCCATCTTTTCCATATCGAATGGCATTCGTCAGCAGATTTTCAAATACACGTGCCAACAGCTCACCGTCACCCCAAACAGTCAAGTATGGAGTCACATTCAATCGAGTTGTTACGTTATTTTTCTCAAAAACAGGGTATAATTCCTCGTTTAATTGAATGAGAAGCTCGCTTATATCGATTGGTTTTTTTTCAATGGTAAGTTTTCCATAGTTCATTCGAGTGATTTCGAATAGTTCGTCAATGAGCTTTTCTAAACGTTGAGACTTGGTAAAAGCAATGCTCGTATAGTGCTTGATTTGTTCTGCAGTCAATTGATCGTTCTGAAGAATGAAATCCAAATAACCTAAAACGGAAGTCAGCGGCGTACGCAAATCATGAGCCAAATTCAAGACTAATTGTTCCTTGCTGTTTTCTGCAAAATCTCCTCTCTCCAATGCTTGCTGCAATTTTTCACTTGCCAGATTGATATCTCTCGCAATATCCCCGAATTCATCATTGGATGGAATACGTATCCGACTGTTAAAGTCGCCATTCGCAAGCTGATTAATTCCGCTGGATATCTCATGAAAATAAGCCGCATATCTTTTGGTGAGGAGAAAGAAAAACAAAATCGAGAGAGGAATGAAAATAAGCAAAAAGAAGTTAATATCTCCAATATCTCTAATAAAAAAACGTACTTTAGTTAATGGATTTTCCATCTTTGTCGAATAATAAAAGAGTTGGAGAGCTTTATAGAGCATATAGGTAATAGCAGCGGAAAAAAACATGCTTAAACCAAAGTACTGAATCATTTTAAATCGAAAGCTTCGGATCATTTCAGCCATTGAATGTATATCCCACCCCCCAAACTGTTTTGATCAGTTTATTTTTATGATCGTCTTCTCCAAGCTTTTTACGTAAGGTACGAATATGTACCATGACCGTATTGCTGCCTTCATAATAAGCATCGCCCCAGACCTGTTGAAAGATATTTTCCGCGCTATAAACTTTCTTAGGACTACTGGCTAACAGATACAAAATATCAAACTCTTTTGGAGTTAGTTCAATAGGCTTGCCATAAACGAATACGGTTCGTTCTTCGGGAAAGATGACCAGTCCGCCTGCCTCCAAAGTAAGCTTGCCCGCTTGCTTTGGTTGATTAAACTGTGTGGAACGCCTCAGCTGAGCATTCACGCGAGCAACCAATTCCATCGGGTTGAACGGTTTGGTTACATAATCATCCGCTCCGCTTACCAGTCCTGTAATCTTATCAAGGTCCGTCGTTTTGGCGCTTAAAAAAATGATAGGCAAATGATACTGAGCTCGAATTCGCCTTGTTGCTTCATAGCCATT
The DNA here is from genome assembly GCF_030817295.1 of Paenibacillus sp. V4I9. Taxonomy (NCBI): domain Bacteria; kingdom Bacillati; phylum Bacillota; class Bacilli; order Caryophanales; family Paenibacillaceae; genus Paenibacillus; species Paenibacillus sp. V4I9. The sequence continues at coordinate 2,657,537 of NZ_JAUSZE010000001.1, read as the reverse complement.
CAGTATAGGCATCATAATATCTAAAATCGCCAAATCAATGGAATAGGTTTGAATAGCTGAAATAGCTTCCTGCCCATTAGCTACTTTCACGCAGCGGTAACCCTCTTTTTCTAAATACAACTCAATCAGATCAGCGATTTCCGCCTCATCATCCGCTATCAGAATTGTGATCGACTTCATTCGTTCCACCCCTGTATGACCTTAATATTGTTTTTATTGTATCAGATGGAGCTACCTCTTGCTTGGTTAGCACTTGATGTAGAAACTGTAGAAACTAACATAGCGAATAATTTAAAAATAATGAAACCGATCAAGCCCCCGCTTGAATTTAGTATGAGATCATCTACATCATAACGTCCAATAGAGAAAAAAGCCTGCGCTAATTCCAAGATTAGACTTAAACCTAATGAAAAAATGAACGCGTCTATCCATGATACTTTTTTGTTTCTTAACATTAAACCAAGAAGAATTCCGTACGGCATGAATATCGCAAAATTCCCAACCAGGTTAATTAGACCATGACTCGAGATATCATGAATGGTTCTGGATATTTCTTTAAAGGGAATCAGATTACCTTTTTGAATCTGCCTGCTCATATGATCCGTGTTCCCCAGACTTATCTTAAGCTGATGCCAGAGAAATGTCATGTCGATTGAGCTGAACTTAAATAGAATAATTTTGAATAAAGTGTACACATAGAGGGTAAACAGCACTTGAATTGTAATATCTTTCAACATTATTTTATGTTTCATACGCCATTCCCACCTTCTTGAGACTCATAAGCCCTGATCATGGATACATGGTCACAATGATACCGTCCATATTGTTGCCTGATATCTGATAGCGACCATTTGCTGGCACAAGTATAGTTGTGTTTTTGGAGACAGGATAATAAGAGATTTGATAGGTTTGGTGATCTACAATAGTCGTAATGGTCTTCTTTTCTTTCAAGAAATCCAAGTATTCTTCCAGGACAAAATTCTTTTCCTGCATAATTGAGCTATGCGGCAAACCAACATAGCGAAAATGCCAGGGTTCAGATTGAATACCTGTGATGGCAGTTTTGTCAGCCGGATAACGCAAGATAAACCCGTATCTCCTCCATGCGTTTTTTTTCAGCCACTTCCCTTCAGGTGCTTGACTCATCTCCGCTTGCGTAGATCCAATATCAAGCGATAAACCTAAATTATGTTCGCTATAGCCTGCTGGTAACGCATAATCAGCACCCATTTGTTTATAGAGCTGGTTTTGTTCTTTATTGTCCCGATAACCGCTGCTGATTAAAAATCGATTAACCCCATCATTTGCTGCGGCCCCAATCATTTTTGAGAATTTTTGCACCAAGCTCGGCGACAACCGAATCGTATTATCCATCACAATGAATCCATTCACCAATTCCTTATGCTTAAACAGATTCACCGCTTCGGACTCTTCACCACCGGTAGGTACAGGATGGTCCTTATTGACCAATAACAAATTACCTTTATAAATCTGATCTTTTGTTACTTTAATCTCGTTCATTTGAGGAGTCACCTCTTGAGCTTGATTGTTTTCTTCCGGTGGTTTCTCGTTAACGACTTTCAGTTTGTGTTGAGCAGCGCCATAGCCGAGCAGTATAAGTATAACAAGCCAAAAAAACCACTTCTTCATCCTTAGTTCCTCCTAACCATTCATTCAATCCTAGGATAAAGAAAACTAATGAAAAAGAAATGGGGTTAAAAATAAAATTTTTCTTAAGCTTGTACATCACCACCCAAATAGAAAAAGACCGCTCATCGCCACCTTCAGCAATAAACGGTCTCTATTTATGTATTAAACATATTTCACAAACTCACCAATCGGTTTACGATAACCGCGCGGCCGCTGGCTGGACGTGTCTTCTTTCCCAATCGTAATTAACATAACTGGAACAAAACGCTCCTCTAATTGAAGAGCCTCAATGAGCTTGTCTGCCTCAAAACCGATCATCGGACAAGTATCCCAACCTTGCTCTTTCGCCGTGAGCATAAATAACATGGCTGAAAGACTTGCATTCCGAATCGCTTCATCTCGCTTGAACGGCTCTCCCCGTTCTTCATAGAAATGTGTCACTTGCTCTACTTCGGAATCTAATTCTTGTTTACTAAAGAATCCCAAATGGAAAAGTCCTTCATTTATTCTAGCAGAATCCTTATATGCTTCCAAATCGCCAAGGACCACAATAACTGCGGACGAGCTCTGAATTTTGTACTGCTTATAAGACGCATCATACACCTTCTGTTTCATCAAAGGGTCTGTGACAACAACATAATTAGCATGCTGTAAGTTATAAGCGGATGGGGCAAACTTAACAAGGGAAAAAATTTGCTCTAATTCTTTTTGTGAAATATCGATCCCTTGCGTGAATTTGCTTGCAGATCGTCTAGATTTTACAACCGATTCAAAATCATTCAACGTAAAGTCCCCCTAGTAAATATGTTATGTATTAGTACATGCTCAATACTTTATTCTATTAGAGTAAGGACTTGATAGCAATATGATATGGCTAATTTTTATTACATTTTTCGACATTTCTCTACGATTCCCCTGATTTTTATTCCATTGCTGTATTGCGCAGTACCATATGAATATGGTCCTCCCAAACACCATGAATTTGTAAATATTTGAGCGCCAAGCCCTCCTCATAAAAGCCCAACTTTTCTACGACCTTCAGGGACGCCACGTTTCTAGGCATGATATTGGCTTCAATGCGGTGAAGGTTCATTTCGTCAAAAGCGTAGGCAATGATCGCTTTCAGTCCCTCTGTCATGAGACCCCGATTAAGAAGCTTCCCGTCCATTCGGTAGCCCAAATGGCAAGATTGAAATGCACCTCTGACGATATTACTAAGAGCGATTGACCCTACAATTCGTTCTTCAAATAGCATCCATACCTTAAACATCTGACCTTCCTCGATCTTGATTCCTTCTTGTTCCAACTGCTCAGCTTGATAATCCTTCATGAAATACGTATCAGTACGTTCTAATTCCCACGTTTCGAGAAACGTTCGATTACGAATCACATAATCCAGAACCAGATCTACGGAAGAACGATCCAATATAACTAAAGACATTCGTTCAGTCTTAACCAATAGTTTCATTAACTTTACCCCTTTTAAATAGCAGGATTTACCTATACAATAATACCCACTTCTATTTACTTCGTGCAACTCTCTTATAAAATGTGTGTCTGCATCACTTATTTGCAGGAATTTACTTGCATTTGGGGAACTTAAAAGAAGCAACAATCTAAATGGCTTACAAAGAAGGAGAAATCAAACATGATTGAAACGATCAAAACCTATTTGAATGAGCAAAGGGATCAACACATAGAGGAATTAATGCAGTTTTTGCGGATTCCAAGTATTAGTGCTGTCGCCGAGCATCAACCAGACATGATTCGCTGTGCAGAATGGACCGCTCAGTCTTTGAAACAAGCCGGTCTTGAGAACATTGAAATTATGGCTACTGGGGGACATCCCGTTGTCTATGCAGATTGGTTGCATGCTCCGGGTAAGCCAACTGTACTTGTATACGGACACTATGATGTTCAACCGGCCGAGCCATTAGAGCTGTGGAACACCCCTCCATTTGAGCCTGTGATTCAAGATGGCAAACTATTTGGCCGCGGAAGCACGGATGATAAAGGTCAACTGCTGCTTTACGCCAAAGTGATTGAGGCTTTTTTAAGAACGCACGGCAGTCTACCTGTTAATGTGAAGTTTTGTATTGAGGGTGAGGAAGAGATTGCGAGTAAGCACCTGCCGGCATTCGTGGAAAAATATAAAGATAAATTACAAGCCGATACCATTGTTCTTTCCGATACTCAAATGCAAGGGCCAGGAAAACCTGCACTTATGTATGGTCTTCGCGGGCTAGCTGGGTTCGAAATTACGATTGATGGCGCAAATAGTGACCTTCATTCTGGTCTGTTTGGCGGAGCGGTTCAGAACCCGATTCACGCTTTATCGAAGCTGCTGAGTTCCTTCCATGATGAGAATGGTCGTGTAGCGGTGGAAGGCTTTTATGATCGAGTCATTGAGCTCTCGGACAAAGAGCGTGAAGCCTTTAAACAAGTAGAACCTGACGCGAATAAGGTTCGATCGGACTTACATGTTGAAACGTTATATGGGGAAAATGGGTTCTCGTTCTATGAACAAACGACTTCCAGACCGACCTTGGAAATCACATCCGTAAGCGGCGGCTTTCAGGGTGAAGGTATTAAACCAATCATTCCTAACCGTGCCAGCGCTAAAATAGCTTGCCGTCTCGTTGCCGCACAAGTTCCCGAGGAAATCATGGATGCAGTTGAAAATCATATCCGTGCCCTCTCCATGCCTGGCGTAAAAGTGACCCTCGACCGCCAGCTGCGCGGAAACCCATTTATCACGCCAATTGACGAGCCAGTAATGGTAGCAGCTGCGGAAGCTTATGAGGATACCTATGGCGTATGGCCTGTATATACAAGAAGCGGAGGCTCTATCCCTATTGTTGAAGTGTTAGGACGTGTGTTAGACGCACCCGTAGTACTGCTTGGTTTTGGATTGCCAGGTGAAAATCTGCATGCGCCGAATGAGCATTTCCATTTGGTCAATTGGGACAAAGGAACAGAGACCATCAGCCGTTTTTGGCTGAAACTTGCCGCAATGAATGAATAACCACTGAAAGGAATGAGCCAAAACATGAGTACGAATCCCCTAACGATCCGCAATGCGAGCTTGGAAGACTTAGCAGACATTGTACGAATTTATAATTCTACCATTGAAGGACGCATGGTTACAGCAGATACAGAGCCCGTGACCACAGCCAGTCGCGAAGGCTGGTTCTATGAGCACTCTGCTGATTTCCGCCCTTTATGGGTATTGGAAAACGGCAGCGGCATCTGTGGATGGCTCAGCTTTCAGTCCTTTTATGGCCGACCTGCCTATAACGCTACAGCGGAAGTCAGCATTTATGTCGATGAAGCTTTTCGCGGCCAAGGCATTGGTCGTTATCTGATGGAGCATGCGATAGACGCTAGTCCAAGGCTAGGACTGAAGACGTTGCTCGGCTTCATATTCGGTCATAACGATCCAAGCCTCCACCTTTTCCGTAAATTCGGATTCGCTAACTGGGCACATCTGCCTGGCGTTGCTGAACTTGACGGAATCGAACGCGACCTCATCATTCTTGGTAAACGTGTAGGATAATATGTAAACAAAAAGCGCTTTCCCCTTATGCCCGCGATTTCAAATCGCCTTCTAAGAGGACAAGCGCTTTTTTTACAATTAAATGCCTTGCCTTACCTCAAAGCCTTTCTCAGTTTCATCGATCAACAGGGCTTCAACCTCAATCTCTATCAACTACAGAGGATCTATTAAAGCCTTCACTTCAACCATCGTTGCCACGGGCTGCACGTCACGGAAATACTCCCCATGTGCCCGGCCGAATTCCTGCCATAACGAAATATCCGTTACATACATTCGCGTTCGAATCACATCTGACATTTGACCCCCGATTTCTTGCAGCGCCTGCTCGATCGTCTGGAGGACGAATCGCGCTTGCTCATACGGATTACCTATGCCAACGACCTCGCCATCCTTCATTGCTGTTGTGCCTGCAACCTCGATCCGGTCCCCCACCCGAATCGCACGGCAATTGCCTACAACAGGTTCCCAAGGTGAGCCTGTAAATACCCTAGTCCGATTCATCAATCTCTCCCTCTCATTTTTGCAAATAATAGGCTAACTTCTCTTGTAAGCCTTTTGTCACGGAAAGCAGCGGTAATCGAAGTGCTCCGGATTCAATGACACCTTGCTGCTCAAGCAGCCATTTGAGAGGCGCTGGATTGGGCTCTTCGAAAAGCAATCGAATGAGTGGTTGCAGCTCATCGAATAGTTGTTTGCTCATCTCGTGTTGACCAGCTGCAAAATGCTGATAAAACGATACAAAACGCTCAGTCATTACGTTCGCTGACGCGCTCATAACCCCTTTAGCACCGGAGCTAAGCGCCTCAAATAGCAGTGAATCTTCCCCACACAAGACGGGCTTCGAGCCTAGACGAGTAAGCTCAGACACCAATCGGGTGTTCGGCGTACTGTCTTTCATACCTATAACACCATCGAGTTCAAGTATCGTACGCACGGTATCAAGTTCCAACGTCACGCCCGTGCGATGCGGTATTTCATATAAAATGACAGGCACACCAACGCTGGCTGCCCGGCGAAAATGTTCAATAATCCCTTGTTGACTCGGCCTATTATAGTAAGGCACAACGACTAGAACGGCATCAGATCCTAATTTCCCGGCAGCCTCCGTCTTTTTCACCGTGGACAACGTATCATTCGTTCCTGTACCTACAATGAGCGGAACATCTACTTGCGCAGCCTCGCGAGCTGCTTGTGCCGTAGCGAACAAGATCGACATCTCTTCATTTGTAATCGTCGGCGATTCCCCTGTCGTTCCATTGACGACTAGTCCGTCTACCTCATCTTGAAATAAATTGTAAGCTAGATTATAAAAAGAGGCAGCATCCACCTCATATTCCTCATCAAATGGTGTAATTATGGGTACATAGATCCCCTGTAAGTCTTTCTCTCTTAACATCCCAATCATCTCCCAGTCCTATTTCATTTGTACATTCACTTTAGCATGGATCATTGGATCACAGTTAGCTATAATAAATGATAAGACTCATCAAAATTTTTGATATTAAAGCGAGGGGTTCCCATGGATTTAACCTATTTCCGAACCTTTCGGGAGGTTGCACGGAGAAAGAGCTTTACACGAGCTGCTGAAGAATTGGGCTATGCGCAATCGAGTATTACGATGCAAATTCAGAAGTTGGAACGAGAGTATGGCGTACCCCTTTTCGAAAGATACGGACGTCAGCTTCGATTAACAGCACCCGGAGAAAGTTTGCTAAAGCTAGTCTTGCAGATGCTTGACCTCTACGATCAATCCAAAGAAATGATAACAAGCGAAGTCAGCGGAACACTGACGATCGGTACGATTAACTCACTTGCTGCTTACTATTTACCACCCTATTTACATGTGCTGAAACAACAATTTCCTGGACTGAATATCCAGCTCTTTCCTGACAGTGAAGCTTCCCTCATTACTAAAGTAAGAGATGGGGACTATGACATTGGACTCCTACTAGATCGTTATCCAGCAGATACCACACTTACTTGTACAAAGGTCAGAGAAGAACCTTTAGTTTTGGTGGCACCGCTTGAGCATCCTTTAACGAAACAAACACAAATACAACTAACCGATTTTCAGCAAGCCGAATTTATCGTAACTGAAGAGGGCTGCATCTATCGAGGTATGTTTGAAAAGTTACTAAAAGATCATGCTGTCCCGCTTCAAATTGGATTTGAGCTCGGTAATTTAGAAACAATTAAACACTGTGTCATGAATGGGCTTGGTATCGCCCTGCTGCCCCAAATTGCTGTACAGAACGAACTGGAACTAGGGAAACTAGCACATCTTCCTTTTTCACATTCGGACTTAAAATTAGACCTTCAACTGCTGCTTCACCCCAAAAAATGGATGTCTCAGCCCTTACAAACATTCATTCAACTACTGACTCAAGGATAACCTCAGCAAATAAAAAAAGAAGCTCTCCTTTTCGTAAAGGTAGAGCTTCTTCCGTTATGAACTTATATGCGGATGTTGGCTTGCTTCAAAGCGTCTCCGCCGCAAATCGCAGTCAGAACTGACCTACATACCAAACGCAGCAGGATTCGATCTCCAAGAACGAAGGAGCTCCATGTCCTCTTGTTTGATTTTCCCCTTCTCTAGAGCCACTTCAAGCAGTGTAGAGTAGTTGGAAAGTGTATATAGTGGCATATCAGCAGCTTGGAATGCTTCTGTAGCTTTATCTAACTGATAGGAGAAAATCGCCAGCACGCCCAGTGCTACAGCACCAGCTTCTTTGACAGCAATAGCTGCTTTCAAAGAACTGCCACCCGTAGAGATAAGATCCTCAATCACGATCACCTTTTGTCCCGGTTTCACAGTGCCTTCAATCAAGTTCTCTTTGCCATGTCCTTTGGCTTTATCACGAATGTAGATCATCGGGAGACCTAGCTTCTGAGCAACCCAAGCGGCATGAGGAATGCCCGCTGTTGCCGTACCAGCTACAACCTCAGCATCCGGGAATTTCTCTTGGATCAAAGCTGCGAAGCCGTCAGCGATCGATTCGCGAATAGCTGGGTGTGACATCGTCAGACGATTGTCACAATAGATTGGCGATTTGAGGCCAGAAGTCCATGTAAAAGGCTGTTGCGGTCGAAGTGCTACCGCTTCGATATCTAATAATGACGCTGCAATATGCTGCGCGATTGTTTCGAGTTGACTCATGTTACTTCCACCGTTCCTTCCGTTGTTAGACAAAGCATGCTACACGATTGAATCGATAATCGCTTCAATTGCTGCTCTTGGATCCGCTGCTCCTGTGATCGGTCGACCGATCACGACGTAATCCGTTCCCTGCGCGAATGCCTCAGCCGGCGTCATAATGCGCGACTGGTCGCCCACGTCGGCTCCCGCAGGGCGAATGCCTGGTGTCACGGTGACGAAACCGTCACCGCACACCGCCTTAATCGCGGTCACCTCAAGCGGTGACGCGACGACCCCCTGCAGCCCCGCAGCATGCGCCAAGCGGGCATAGCGAATGACGGCCTGCTCAACCGTACCGGTCAGGCCGATCTCGTCATTCAGCACCTGTACACTGGTGCTGGTTAATTGCGTCACGCCGATGACAATCGGACGCGAAGCACCTACAGCTAGCCCCTTGTCGACACCCTCCAAGGCGGCTTCCATCATTTGCTTGCCTCCGGCAGCATGGACATTGAACACGTCAACCCCAAGGCGCGTCACGCTTTCCGCGCCACCTTTGACCGTGTTCGGAATGTCATGCATCTTCACATCGAGGAACACCTTGTAGCCGCGATCCTTCAGACTCGCGACGAAGCCGGGACCCGCAGCATAGAACAGCTGCATGCCCACCTTCACGTAGCAAGGGATGCCTTCGAGCTGCTTAAGCAGCCCTTCAGCACCTTCTGCGTTCGCATAATCCAAAGCGACCATAATGCGTCCAGTAACATCTGTGCGAGTTAGCGTACTCAAGTTCGTCACTCTCCTTTAGACATGAATTGGCATTGCACGTGAGGAGAAGTTGATCGCTTCAAGCATATTAACAAGCGCTCTTACTGTATCAAGTGATGTCATACAAACCACACCGTTCTCAACCGCTTCACGACGAATGCGGAAGCCGTCACGCTCTGGCTCTTTACCTTTCGTCAGTGTGTTCACAACGAACTGTGCATCACCGCTGCGGATGAGATCCAGAATGTTAGGCGAACCTTCGCTCAGCTTGTTCACAGTCGTCACTGGAAGACCAGCTTGTTCAATCGCCGCTGCTGTTCCGCCTGTTGCAATGATTTTATATCCTAGGCGATAGAAGCCCTTTAAGATTTCAATCGCTTCCTCTTTATCTTTGTCAGCTACCGTTACTACGACAGATCCTGCTGCAGGAATTTTCATCCCCGCTCCAATTAAGCCTTTGTAGAGTGCTTTGGCAAAATTGATATCGCGCCCCATAACCTCGCCCGTCGATTTCATCTCAGGTCCGAGCGTCGTATCTACACGGCGCAGCTTAGCGAAGGAGAATACTGGCACTTTAACCGATACGTACTTGTCTTCCGGCCATAAACCGCCTTGGTAGCCCATATCAGCCAGCTTTTGTCCCATAATGACGCGTGTAGCCACGTTGGCCATCGGGATGTTCGTTACTTTGCTCAAGAAAGGCACGGTTCTGGAAGAGCGCGGGTTTACCTCGATCACATACACTTGATCGTTATGAATAACGAACTGGATGTTAACCAGACCAACTACGTTCAGCTCAAGGCCGATTTTCGTCGTAATGTCGATAATTTGTTGTTTAATCTCATCCGAAACGGATTGCGGTGGATAAACCGCGATGGAGTCACCGGAGTGAACCCCTGCGCGTTCAACGTGTTCCATAATCCCTGGGATTAGAACCGTTTCTCTATCGCAGATGGCATCAACCTCTACCTCTTTACCAAGCATGTAGCGGTCGATCAGAACAGGATGCTCAGGGTTGATTTTCACGGCATATTCCATGTAGCTTAGCAATTCTTCATCGGAGTAGACGATTTCCATTGCGCGTCCACCTAGGACGTAGGATGGGCGAACAATAACCGGATATCCGAATTTCGCAGCTGTACCCACAGCTTGGTCAACCGATGTAACGGTGCCGCCTGGTGGTTGAGCAATCGAAAGCTTGCTAAGCAAGGCTTCGAATTTCTTACGATCTTCCGCTGTGTCGATACTTTCCAGATCCGAACCTAGAATGCGTACGCCAGCTTTGTGTAAAGGTGCAGCCAAGTTAATCGCTGTTTGACCACCGAATTGAACGATAACCCCGATTGGGTTCTCACGTTCGATTACATTCATCACATCTTCAAAGAACAAAGGCTCGAAGTACAAGCGATCAGATGTATTGAAATCCGTTGACACCGTTTCTGGGTTATTGTTGATAATAACCGCTTCGTAACCTGCTGCTTGGATCGCCCAAACCGCATGAACCGTGGAGTAATCGAACTCAATCCCTTGACCGATACGAATCGGGCCGGAACCCAGAACAACCACTTTTTCTTTCGTTGTTTCCGTAACTTCATCTTCTTGCTCATAAGTCGAATAGTAGTATGGCGTTGAAGCTTCGAATTCCGCTGCGCAAGTATCTACCATTTTGTAAACTGGCTTGATATTTTGTTGTAGACGGTGAGTTCGGATGTCAGCTTCTTTGGTAAATGTCGAGCAGCCCGCAAGTGCGCGAATTTCGGCAATGGCACGATCTGTGAAGCCTTTGCGTTTCGTTTCGAAAAGCAGCTCGTTTGTAAGCTCGCTAGCTGCAATCTCTTTTTCGTATTTAATCAGACCATCCAGTTTGTTCAAGAACCACCAGTCAATATTCGTCAATTTTTGCAATTGTTCCACGGTATAACCTCTACGATAAGCTTCTGCTAGTAAGAACAAGCGCTCATCATCGGGCTTTTGCAGGCGGAACTCGAGTGTTTCTTGATCTATGAGATCTGTCTCTTTCAAGAACAAACGGTGTACGCCGATCTCTAAGGAACGAACCGCTTTATGAATGGACTCTTCGAATGTACGGCCAATCGCCATAACTTCGCCAGTCGCTTTCATTTGCGTACCCAGCTTACGGTTTGCTGCCGTGAATTTATCGAACGGCCAACGTGGAATTTTGGAAACGATGTAATCCAGAGCTGGCTCGAAGCATGCATAGGTTTGGCCTGTAACTGGATTGACTAGCTCATCGAGCGTGTAGCCAATCGCAATTTTAGCAGCCATCTTCGCAATCGGATAACCCGTTGCTTTGGATGCAAGCGCTGATGAACGGCTTACACGCGGGTTCACTTCGATTACGTAATATTGGAAGCTGTGCGGATCAAGCGCGTACTGAACGTTACAGCCACCCTCGATGTTCAAGGCGCGAATGATTTTAAGCGAAGCCGAACGCAGCATTTGATACTCACGGTCCGACAATGTTTGGCTTGGTGCTACAACGATACTATCTCCGGTATGAACACCTACTGGATCAAAGTTCTCCATGTTACATACCACGATGCAATTATCGTTCGCGTCACGCATAACTTCGTATTCGACTTCTTTCATGCCTGCAATACTGCGCTCTACCAGACATTGGCCGATTGGGCTGTAGCGAATTCCGGAAGCCACAATTTCGGTCAACTCTTCCATCGTGTTACAGATACCGCCGCCCGTTCCACCTAATGTGTAGGCAGGACGAATGATGATTGGAAACCCGATCTCGTTAGCAAAATCTACCGCTTGAGCGACCGTCGTTACGATTACGCTATCTGGTACAGGCTGCTCTAATTCTCTCATCAAGTCTCTGAAAAGGTCGCGGTCCTCTGCTTTCTCAATCGCCGTAAGCTGTGTTCCCAGAAGCTTCACGTTCTCGCTTTCCAGAACACCCGCACGAGCTAGCTCAACAGCCATGTTCAGACCTGTTTGACCACCGAGTGTTGGAAGCAAACCATCCGGACGTTCTTGACGAATGATTTGCGTAACAAACTCAAGCGTGATCGGTTCGATATATACTTTATCCGCCATGTTCGTATCCGTCATGATCGTAGCAGGGTTGCTGTTGATCAGGATAACTTCCATGCCTTCTTCTTTTAGCGCTTGGCAAGCTTGCGTACCTGCATAGTCAAATTCCGCTGCCTGACCGATGACGATAGGACCGGAACCGATAACGAGAATCTTTTTGAGTGTATTATTTTTTGGCATATTGCAGTTCCTCCTTCACAGATGTCGATGCCGTGGAAGCTTTCCACTGTGCAAGCATTTGCGCTTGGCGCGGCTGCTGTGGGTTATCGATTTTGTGCTGACGAATCAGCGAGATGAAATCATCGAACAAGTAGCTGGAGTCAAATGGCCCTGGTGCTGCCTCTGGGTGATACTGAACCGAGAAGGCAGGGTATTTCTTATGTTTCAAGCCTTCAATGGTGCGGTCATTATTATTGATGTGCGTCACTTCAAGGTCAGTTCCTTGGACGGATTCTTCCTTAACCGTGTAGCCATGGTTTTGCGATGTAATGTAGCAGCGTCCAGAAATTAAATCTTTTACCGGATGGTTGCCGCCGCGGTGACCGAACTTCAGTTTATCTGTATCTGCACCGCAAGCCAGTGCGAACAGCTGATGACCCAAGCAAATACCGAAGAGCGGGATATCGCCGAGCAAGCCTTTAATCATTTCGACAGCGTGAGGTACGTCTTTCGGATCCCCAGGGCCGTTAGACAGCAGCACGCCGTCTGGCGCAAGGCGACGAATTTGTTCAGCTGTAGCTTCTTGAGGTACAACAACAACGTCACAGTCACGTTTGCTAAGATCACGGATAATTCCGCTTTTTGCACCATAATCAACAAGTACGATACGTTCCTTATGTCCAGGTGCGCCGTATACACTTTTCGTGGATACACGAGCGACTTGATCTGTCATTAGAGGCGTTCCTCTTAAGATTTCAGTCAGCTCAGCAATGGATTTATTGGATGTTGTCAAAAGGCTTTTCATAACGCCGTGATGACGGATTTTACGAGTTAACATGCGCGTATCGATGCCGCTGATCCCAACGATGCCGTATTCTTTCAGCAGGCTACCCAGCGTATATTGCGCTCTCCAGTTACTAGGAATCTCTTCATGCTCACGAACGACGAAGCCATGAATGAAAGGACGTACGGATTCAAAATCATCCCGAATCACACCGTAGTTCCCCACCAATGGATACGTCATCGTCACGATTTGACCGCAGTAGGAAGGATCAGAAAGCACCTCCTGATAACCTGTAATTCCTGTATTGAATACTACCTCGCCGACGGATTCACCTTCACTACCGAACGATTTTCCTGTAAAAAGAGTGCCGTCTTCCAGCAACAATCTTGCCTGCATGTTCTTTCAACTCCTTCGCTATTGTCAAACGATTCTCACGAACCGCAGATGTCATGCCTACAACTTCTTTGTGTAATGCATAAGATTTGCATAAAAAGCAATCATTCTGTATAAATATACACGATTTTTCGGCCTGCGTATAGATCTTAATGCGGATTTATGCTTGATTTCAATGCCATTTAAGAACGGTTTATGACCAAACCACTTTACCGGAAGCGATTGTAACAACCGGCCAGCCTTGCAGCTTCCAGCCGATGAATGGCGTGTTTTTGCTGCGTGAAACGATCTCTTCTTTGAGAACTTCGCGCTCTGTTTCCAAATCCACGATGGTGATATCAGCAGCACTGCCTACTTCAAGTGTTCCGTATGGAAGACCGAATACGTCGGCAGGTTTTTTCGTCATACGATCCACGAGGAAACCTAATGACCATTTGCCTGTCAGTACAAATTTCGTGTACAGCAGGGAGAACGCTGTTTCGAAGCCGAGTATGCCGAAAGGAGCCAGCATCATACCCTTCTCTTTCTCTTCTTCCGTGTGCGGCGCGTGATCCGTTACGATAATGTCTATCGTGCCGTCTTCCAAACCTTCAATGACAGCCTGCACATCGCGCGGCGTGCGCAGCGGCGGGTTCATCTTCCAGTTGGCATCGAGCCCTGGAATATCTTCATCTGAGAGCACGAGGTGATGTGGACATACCTCGGCAGTCACTTTAATGCCGAACTGCTTCGCATGGCGGATCAGACGAACGGACTGCTCGGTGCTTACGTGGCACACGTGATAGTGAACACCCGTCGCTTCGGCTAGCAGCACGTCGCGGCCCACATGAATCGCCTCGGACTCGTTCGGGATTCCCTTCAGTCCGTGCTTCTTCGCGAACGCGCCTTCGCTTACCGGCGCGCCAACTACAAGCGTGTCATCCTCGCAATGTGCGATGATTGGCATACCGATCGATGCAGCCAAAGCCATCGCATCTTTCATCATTTGCGCGCTTTGCACGCCGACACCATCGTCTGTGTAGCCGATGACGCCCGCTTCTTTCAGCGCAGCGAAATCAGTCAACTCGCGGCCGAGCTCGTTCTTCGTAATCGTACCGTATGGAAGAACACGGACGACACCTTCCGTTGCAGCTTTATCCAATATGTAGTTCACTGTATCAACGGTATCGATCACAGGTCTTGTATTCGGCATGCAAGCTATAGTTGTGAAGCCGCCTCTTGCTGCGGAACGTGTTCCGGTCGCGATATTTTCTTTATGTTCAAATCCAGGCTCTCTCAGGTGGACATGCATATCGATGAATCCTGGAGTCACTAGCTTACCTGCTGCATCAATGACTTCATGGCCTTCAGTTTGTGGAGCCGAACCTTCTACTACATCAATAACCTTTGCAATTTTATCATTCTCTACCAAAATGTGTTTCTTCGCTTGTACATTATTTACATCGACGGTAAGTCCGTTTAATATCCAAATGCCCATTGTGTTGAAGTCCCCCTGTTTTATGATAAAGCTCGTTCGATGACCGCCATACGAATCGGAACACCGTGAGCAATTTGTGTGAAAATTTTGGATTTCTCGTGTTCAACCAACTCATCATCAAGCTCTACATTTCGATTCACCGGAGCCGGATGCATGATGATTGCGTGAGGAGCCATGCGGCTTGCACGCTCTGCCGTTAGCCCGTATTGCTCGCGATATTCCTCTGCCGAGCGAATAATTCCTTTGTCGTGCCGTTCAAGCTGTACACGCAGCATCATGACCACATCAGCTTTCAGTGCTTCCTCGAAGGACACATATGGAGCAAATTCAGCCAACTCCGGAGCTTGCATGCTTTCGGGCGCGCAGAACTGCACCTTTGCTCCTAAGGCAATGAGTCCCCATAGGTTGGAGCGAGCGACACGACTGTGCAGGATGTCTCCGATGATGGAGACCGTCAAACCTTTGATGGCGCCGAACTGTTTGCGCATCGTGTAGAAATCGAGCAGCGCCTGCGTTGGATGCTCGTTATTGCCGTCCCCCGCGTTAATGAGCGGGATTTTGATTTTCTCAGCCAGCTCTTGCAGGACACCGTTCGGCTTCAAACGGATGATACCGGCATCGATGCCCATGGACTCGAGTGTACGGACTGTATCGTAGATGGACTCCCCTTTTTGTACACTGGATTCCGCAGCGGAGAAATTGAGCACGTCGGCTCCGAGCCGCTTTTGCGCCAGTTCAAAGGAGAACCGAGTTCTTGTACTATTTTCAAAAAACAAGTTGGAAACGAATTTGCCTTGAAATTGATTCGTCACCTTCGAAGGATATTGTTCCCAGTAGGCAGCACGATCAAGAATGCTCGTTATCTCCCCTGCGCTTACGCCTTTCAATCCTAGAAAATGCTTGGTTTGTATACTCACGATACTCACTCCTGTTTCCCCCTCTGTTGAAGTATAATGACGCCATCTTTATCATCGATTTCCGTAAGCAGCACTTCAATACTTTCACTTTTGGAGGTAGGTACGTTCTTTCCTACATAATCAGGGCGAATGGGCAATTCACGATGCCCCCTGTCAACTAGTACGGCTAGCTGGATCATCTGCGGTCTGCCCAGATCGATCAATGCATCCATAGCTGCTCTCACTGTTCTTCCGGTGTAAAGCACATCATCGAACAGGATGATTTTGCGGTCTTGAATTTGGATCTTACCGCCTTCCTGAACATTTTCCACTGATTTCACCTTCACGCGATCATCACGATAAGAAGTGATATCAATCTCACCGACAGGAATCGGCACACCTTCAATCTCAAGAATTCGCTCTGCTACTCGCTTGGCCAAGTAAATACCACGGGTCCGAATCCCAATCAAGGTACAATCCTCTACCCCTTTATTCTTTTCCAGTATCTCATGTGCAATCCGCGTTAGTGCTCTGCGAATTCCCATTTCATCAATAATCGTATGTTCGGCCGTTTCATTCATCTTTATCGCCTCCTAAGAGTTTTGCTTTAGCAAAACTGACATCGTAAGCATTGGCTGAGTTTTCCGTAGGAAAACTTGCATCGTAAGCATTGGCTGAGTTTTCCGTAGGAAAACTTGCATCGTAAGCATTGGCTGAGTTTTCCGTAGGAAAACTTGCATCGTAAGCATTGGCTGAGTTTTGCTTTAGCAAAACCAAAAAACTCCTTGCCATTTGTTGGCAAGGAGTTACGAGAGCATAAAGATACAGAGCGGGGCATAAGGATGCGCACATCCCCAAGCTTAGTCATACACTGAATCCGCGACTCAGTATATCCCGTCTTTTCTCATCGACTACCTTGCCAGCCTCTCTGGACTGTTTTTAAAGGTACATATTTAATTAAAAGAATTATCCCACTTTCGACACGATAAGTCAATATCTATTTCATGAACTTGCTTTGAGCTAGCGCTCAGCCATGTGTTATAATTTACATATAAAAACACGAGCTTTGTCCGTTTTCTCGCGAAAACTCAGCAACGCTTATAATGCCAGTTTTGTTAAGGCAAAACGCTAAGGAGGAACCCATGTTCAAACTGTTTCGGCTTCTGAAACCGTACAAAACTTCTGTGGTTGCGATTATTACTTTGATGCTTTTGCAATCACTGGCGCAGTTGTACCTGCCAACACTGCTCGCTGACATTGTCGATGTCGGGGTTATGAAAGGAGATATTCCTTATATTCTCCGGTTTGGCGCTTACATGCTTTTAGTAGCCATGGGCGCGATGGTTTGTGTCATCATCGCAAGCTACTTGTTGGCACGAACGGCGACAGGATTCGGCAAGGATTTACGACGAACGCTTTTTACCCATGTTGAAAGCTTCTCCTTGCACGAATTTGATAAACTCGGTACTTCCTCCCTCATTACCAGAACCACGAATGACATCGCACAAGTTCAGCAAGTGATTGTCATGATGCGGATGTTCATCGGCGCACCTACGATGCTAGTCGGCGGAGTCATCATGGCCACTTATAAGGACGCTCATCTCGCCATTGTATTAATTTCTATCATCCCGATTCTTGCACTTGCTATTGTAGGGATCATGCGTAAAGGACTTCCCTTATTCAAAACATTGCAGATCAAAATCGATGGCATCAATCTCGTGCTGCGTGAAAATTTAACCGGTATCCGCGTCATTCGCGCCTTTAACCGTTCCGAACATGAAAAGCGTAAATTCGAAAAAGCGAACCTGGATTACACGCAAACAGCCGTAAAAGTAAATGTAATCATGTCCACGATGATGCCCATCATGATGCTTGTTTTTAATCTTGGGGTTGTCGTCATTCTTTGGTACGGCGGAGTTCGCATTGATGCCAATCAAATGCAGATTGGTGACTTAATGGCCTTTATCCAATATGCCATGCAAATTATGTTTTCAATGTTCATGATGACGATGATTTTCATGATGATTCCACGTGCATCTGCTTCTTCTGTCCGTATTAATGAAGTTTTAGAACTACAATCTAACATACATAGCACCGAAATGGCGAAATCTCTAAATTCCAATCAAGCTGCTGTTGAGTTTAAGCATGTATCCTTTAGTTATCCGGGGGCTGAACAACCAGCAATTCGTGATCTATCCTTCCGCGCTGAGCCTGGTGAGGTAACAGCGATTATTGGAGGAACCGGATCGGGCAAGACGACCCTCATTCATTTACTGTTGCGCTTCTATGATGTGGAGTCCGGCACTATCATCTTAGATGGTCATCCCCTGCCTACTTTGAAGTTAGAAAGCCTAAGACAGCAAATCGGTTATGTCCCACAAAAGGCGGCGCTTTTCTCAGGAACAGTTGCGGATAACATTCGTTTTGGACGTGAGATGGCAACGGAAGATGAAATCCAGCATGCTGCGACCACTGCGCAAGCTGCAGATTTCATCGCCGAGATGAAAGAAGGCTATCAAGCTGTTCTCGCCCAAGGTGGCACGAACCTGTCCGGTGGCCAGAAGCAGCGGCTTGCCATTGCCCGTGCACTTGTTCGTAAACCGAACATTTATGTATTCGATGATAGCTTCTCTGCACTTGATTTCAAAACAGATGCTAAGCTTCGGGCAGCCCTCAAAACCGAAACCGAGCAAGCAACGATGATTATTGTCGCCCAACGCGTCAGTACAATTATGGACGCTAACCGAATTATCGTACTGGAAGAAGGACAAATTGCAGGGATAGGCACCCATTCAGAACTGATGAAAACATGTGCTGTGTATCAAGAAATTGTTGCTTCTCAGCTGTCAGAGGAGGAAATTGCATGAGTGACAAACCAAAAGAGAAAGCTCCTTCTCAAGCGGGGGTAAACCCCGGTCACTTTGGCCGAGGCGGCATGGGCGGCATGGGAATGCCAGTCCAGAAGGCTAAGGATTTCAAGGGAACAATACGACGGTTGTCGAGTTATATGAGTCCTTTCCGTATATCTATCCTGCTTGTTTTTATCTCGGCTGTGCTCAGCACACTCTTCAGTATTATTAGTCCCAAACTCATGGGTAACGCAACAACCATATTGTATGAAGGCTCTATCGCGAAGCTCAAAGGTGTTGCCGGCGCCAAAATTGACTTTGATGCCATTTTCCAAATCGTTATTATTCTTTCAGCTCTCTACATACTCAGCGCCATACTCACCTTCATCCAACAGTGGATTATGGTCGGTGTCACACAGAAAATCGTATTTAATCTTCGTAGAGATATTAGCGAGAAGCTCACCCGAGTACCTCTCTCCTTATTCGACTCACGCAGTCATGGGGACACGATGAGCCGAGCTACTAACGACGTAGATACGATCAGTTCTACCATGCAGCAAAGCTTGACACAGTTGATTACTTCAATCGTGACCTTAGTCGGGATCATTATTATGATGCTAACCATTAGTCCTTTGTTGACCTTGGCCACCATCGTAACCTTGCCGCTCAGCATTTTGGGAACGAAAATGATTGCATCACGGTCTCAGAAGTATTTTAAAGGACAACAAAAAACACTCGGTGAACTGAATGGTCACGTGGAAGAAATGTACACAGGCCATACCATTGTCAAAGCTTTCGGCCGTGAGCATAAATCGGTTGAGCAATTCAATGAAATTAATGAACGTTTGTATCATTCAGGCTGGCGTGCACAGTTTATCTCGGGGATGATTTTCCCCCTTATGTCCTTTATCGGGAATATCGGCTACGTATTGGTCAGTGTGATTGGTGGCATCATGGTAACAAATGGGGCTATTAAAATCGGAGATATTCTTGCGTTTATTCAATACTCAGGGCAATTTGGGATGCCGATTGCACAGGTAGCTAATATAGCCAACGTGATTCAATCAACAATCGCCGCCGCGGAACGTATTTTCGAGTTGTTAGATGAGCCTGAGGAAGTACAGGAAATCACCCATGTAAAAACGACCCAGAATGTCCAAGGTCATGTTCAATTTAAACAGGTTACCTTTACTTACAAAGAGGATACCCCGTTAATTCAAGATATGAATATCCAAGTAGAGCCAGGACAAACGGTTGCCATTGTTGGCCCCACAGGTGCGGGTAAAACAACGATTGTCAATCTACTGATGCGTTTCTACGAATTAAAGGGTGGTACGATTTCCATTGATGCGGTAGACACACGTGAAATGTCACGCAGTCATCTGCGCGGACTGTTCGGTATGGTACTGCAAGACACATGGCTGTTCAACGGAACGATTCGCGAGAATATCGCTTACGGACGTCATGGTGCCACTCAAGACGAGATCGTTAGTGCTGCTCGCGCGGCCTATGCTGATCATTTCATTCGAACCTTGCCGGAAGGTTACGATACCAAGCTGAATGAAGAAGCATCCAACCTTTCACATGGGCAAAAGCAGCTTCTCACCATTGCTCGCGCCATACTTGCGGATCCAACCATTTTGATTCTTGATGAAGCGACGAGCAGCGTAGATACACGCACGGAAGTGTCCATCCAAAAGGCGATGAGTAACCTGATGGAAGGGCGCACAAGCTTCGTCATTGCACATCGACTTTCCACCATACGAGATGCCGATCTCATTCTTGTTATGAATCATGGTACTGTTATTGAACAAGGAACACATGAACAGCTATTGGAACAGCACGGCTTTTATGCAGATCTGTACAATAGTCAGTTCGCTCAAAAAGCTATATGAATACACATTGGCCGAAATGCCCCCTTTCTGATAATATAGGAGAGTCAATCTAAATTTTAAGGAGATGTCACCATGACCGAGATGAATACGTTAGAAATTATTCAGTTTATTAAAGAAAGCAAGAAAAAGACCCCTGTTAAAGTATACGTAAAAGGAAACCTTGAAGGTATTAACTTTGGCGAAGGCAGCCAAACCTTCTTATCCGGTGGAAGCGGAGTTGTTTTTGGCGAATGGAGCGAAATCCAGCCCATTCTTGAAGCAAACAAAGCGCAAATCGCTGATTTCGTAGTTGAAGCGGATCGTCGCAATTCTGCGATTCCAATGCTTGATCTGAAGCCAATCAATGCGCGCATTGAACCAGGTGCGATCATTCGTGATAAAGTACATATCGGAGATAACGCCGTCATCATGATGGGTGCTCTCATTAATATTGGCGCTTCTGTTGGCGATGGTACAATGATCGACATGAATGCTGTTCTTGGCGGTAGAGCACAAGTCGGCAAAATGTGTCACATCGGTGCTGGTGCAGTAGTAGCAGGCGTTATCGAGCCCCCTTCCGCACAGCCTTGTGTGATTGAGGATGATGTGCTTGTTGGAGCGAATGCCGTTATCTTGGAAGGTGTTCGCATCGGAAAAGGATCTGTTGTTGCTGCCGGCGCTATCGTTACACAAGACGTAGAAGAATATACGGTTGTAGCAGGAGCACCTGCACGAGTGATTAAGAAAGTGGACGATAAAACGAAGTCCAAAACAGAAATTTTACAAGATCTGCGCACCCTGTAAGGTGTTCTGGAGGAATTCACCATGCTTAGCCCATTCATAGAGCTGCGCCGTCAGCTTCACCAAATTCCGGAGCCGGGCTTTCAAGAGTTCAAAACGCAACAGCTTCTCCTTGACCATCTATCAAAGCTTCCTCAGGATAGACTGACGATTCGCACTTGGCGCACTGGCATTCTAGTTTACATCAAAGGTACGAATCCTACCAAACGCTTCGGATATCGTGCAGATATGGACGGGCTGCCCATTACGGAAGAGACCTCTCTTCCGTTTCCATCCCAGCATCCAGGTTACATGCATGCGTGCGGACATGATTTTCACATGTCAATTGGGATGGGCGTTGTTACCCATTTCGCTCAGCAGCCTATGCAGGATGACCTAATTGTGTTATTTCAGCCGGCAGAAGAAGGCCCAGGCGGCGCTTTACCCATGCTTGCTGCTGAAGAATTGAAGGATTGGAAGCCCGACCAGATGGTTGCTCTCCATATAGCACCTGAGTATCCAGTAGGCACGATTGCCACGAGGCCGGAGATCTTGTTTGCCAATACGTCTGAGCTGTTCATTGACCTGCTAGGCAAAGGTGGACATGCCGCTTACCCGCACCAAGCAAACGATATGATCATAGCGGCGACACAAATGGTCGGTCAACTGCAAACCATTGTTTCCCGTAATGTGAATCCGCTTGATTCGGCCGTCATTACCATTGGTAAAATGGAAGCCGGTACAAAGCAAAACATCATTGCGGAAAAAGCCCGCTTGGAAGGCACGATTCGCACCCTTTCCGCTGATTCTATGAACAAGATCAAGAAACGCATCGAAGCTGTAGCTGCAGGGATCGAAAGTTCCTTCGAGTGTCAAATCTCCATTGATTATGGCTCGAATTACCGCCAAGTGTTCAATGATCCTGCTTTGACCGTGGAATTCATGGACTGGCTGCGCGGTAACGATAATATACAGCTTGTGGAGTGTACAGAAGCGATGACAGGCGAAGACTTTGGCTACTTTTTGGAGCAAATACCTGGCTTCATGTTCTGGTTAGGGGTAGACACCCCTCATGGGTTGCATAACGCCAAGCTTGATCCTAACGAGAGCGCTATTGATGTAGCCATAGATACCATTACAGCCTATTTACGATTTAAATCTAATTAAAAACAAAGAAAAACCTCCAACCCACTTTCATTGTGGATTTGGAGGTTTTTTCGTATTGTCATTAATGTAATGTCGACTAATAAAATGCTTTACAATTAGCTAGCTCACGCTAGTTTATTGACAAAGCGCTCAAGACGATCAAGTGACTGTTCCAATACTTCTTGTGAATAAGCATAAGAAATTCGGATATAACCTTCTCCGTAAGAAGTGAAAGCATCTCCAGGAACAACAGCAACATGTTCCTCATGAAGCAACCTCATGGTAAATTCCTGAGAGGATAATCCAAACTTCGCTATGGAAGGGAACAAATAAAAAGCCCCATTCGGCTTCTCCAACTCGAAGCCCATAGCAAGTAAACGGTCATAGACATAATCCCTACGAACTTCATAGGCATTGCGCATAGGCAGAGCATCATCTATACCTACTGTCAGAGCCTCTAATGCCGCATACTGGCTTACAGAGCTTGCGCAAGTTACATTATACTGATGTACCTTGACCATATGCTCCGTAATGTAATCCGGCGCTAATGTAAATCCAACTCGCCAGCCTGTCATAGCATGGGATTTGGAGAGGCCATTAATGACAATCGTTTTCTCACGCAGCTTGCCCATCGTTGCAATAGACTGATGACGAACACCGTAAACAAGCTCACTATAAATTTCATCGGATAAAATAAACAATTCCCGATCTTCTAATAATTGAGCCAAATCGGCCAATTCCTGCTCCGTGAGTACTTGGCCTGTAGGATTAGACGGGTAACATAAGATAACGCAGCGTGTGTTGGCTGAAAGATAAGGCTCAAGTAACTCTGCCGTTAATTTCAAGCCATTCGGTCTAGTATCGACGTAGACAGGGATTCCCCCTGCTAATCTGATTAAAGGCTCGTACCCAGGGTATATAGGTGCGGGAATAATAACTTCAGCACCAGGTGTAAGAATGGTACGTAACGTAATGTCTACTGCTTGACTCGCTCCAGCTGTCACGATAATTTCATCAGCCGCGCGGTATTGTTGGCCATACTTAGTTTGAACAAAACTGGATACTGCTTCTCGCAGTTCCAATAGTCCGGGATTTTGCGTATAAACCGTTTTATTTTGATCCAAAGCCCTCTGCCCAGCCTCAATAATATGCCGCGGCGTCGGGAAATCAGGCTGTCCAATCGTTAACGTCAAAGCGCCTGGAATGGTGCTCACAAGATTAGAAATTTTACGTATGCCTGAAATTTGAATGTCTTTCACTTGCGGATTAATCAGATGCTCCATGTGATTCACTCCTCTCCCATTGGGAAGAACCCTAGGATGTTCGAATTGTTTGTAGAAGCTGTTCCATATCTGCTGGAATCGGTGCTTCAAATTGCAACCATTCCCCTGTACGCGGATGCTTAAAGCCAAGAATGGCAGCGTGCAGCGCCTGGCCATCCATGAGCATCCCTTTGCTCTTGCCATACATCGGATCACCTACAAGAGGGTGACCTATGAATTTCATATGCACACGAATTTGATGGGTTCTTCCTGTTTCCAGCTTTAATTCCACCAAGGTGAAATCGCCAAAGCGTTCAATAACTACGAAATGAGTTACCGCTTGCTTACTGTTTTTCTCCGTTACCGTATACATCTTGCGGTCATTTGAATCGCGACCTATCGGAGCGTCAATGGTACCTTGATCATGCTGTAGATTCCCATGTACCAAGGCGATATATTTGCGATTGACTGTATGAGCCTTTAACTGCTCAGCTAAGCTAGCGTGTGCTTTGTCATTCTTTGCTGACATGATAAGCCCGGATGTGTCCTTATCAATTCGATGTACGAT
Organism: Paenibacillus sp. V4I9; assembly: GCF_030817295.1. Taxonomy (NCBI): domain Bacteria; kingdom Bacillati; phylum Bacillota; class Bacilli; order Caryophanales; family Paenibacillaceae; genus Paenibacillus; species Paenibacillus sp. V4I9. Next base: position 2,633,173 of record NZ_JAUSZE010000001.1, on the reverse strand, counting down.
TCCAGGACGCAGTTCTCCGTTGATACCAGATAGATCCTTGCAATGGTACATTAATGCGTTAACCAATGTACCAGAGTAATGGCCAGGTGCTGGATGAACGACAAGTCCCCGCTGTTTATTGATCACGATGACATCAGCGTCTTCGTATACCACATTAAGAGGAATGTTTTCCGCGGCAAGCTCAACACCCTGTGGTTCAGGAATGCGCAAAGAAATAACATCTTGTTCAGACAGCTTATAGTTTGGTTTTATTGCTTTCCCATTCACTTTAACATGCCCGTCTTTGACCCATTGCTGAACGAGTGTTCTCGACACATCTTCCTCCAATGCTTCCGTAATGAATTTATCAATACGTTCACTGGCATACTGTACTTCAACTGTCCATTCGACGACATCATTAGTCGCGGCCTCAGATGAGGTCTGATTTGTGTTCATTCGTTGCTCCTTTTTTCTCTTTTCTCCAAGTAAGTAACGATTCTAAGAAAATCAGGATTACCCCGATCACGATGGCCGAATCAGCTAGATTGAAAATCGGATAAATATAATAAATGGCTTTGCCGAACAAGCTAAAATCAAAGGTAAACTGCAGGAAATCCACAACTTCACCGAATAAAGCTCGATCAATGAAATTACCGATTGCTCCTCCTAGCAGAAGACTAAGCGCAAAAGATAACAAAACTTTTCTTTCACTAATCGTCCGACGCATGTACCAGAGAATACCAATCACAACAATGAGCGTAATCACAATGAAAAACCATCTTTGGTTTTGCAAAATACCAAATGCCGCTCCCCTATTGCGATGCGACGTCAGGATGAAGAAATCACCCAGCACTGGACGTTCCTCGCCAAGTGGAATCCGTTTTACAATAAACCATTTGGATACTTGATCCAAAATAAATACGATGAGCGCATAAAAATAATATTTCATTATCTTTTCCTCCTGAGAGTTTTGCTTTAGCAAAACTTACTTCGTAAGCTTAAACAAGTTCCTTATTTCCTTAGTTTCAAGGAATTACCTCACTAAAAAAAGCTGTCACTCGGCATTATAACGGTATGCATCAGCTGTTAGAAAGGAGCTGTACGACGACCTATGAGCCATTTATCCGAGGAGCAATTAAGAGAATTATATCTGCAATTATTGGAGGAAAAGCTTTATCTCGAGAAACATTTTGCCACGAATGATAATTACGGCCTGTCCAATTCTTTCAAAGATAGTACCGGTGAGCTCTCCATGTACGATAATCATCCAGGAGACATCGCCACAGAAATTTACGAACGAGAAAAAGATATTTCACTCAACGAACATGCTGAATTTCATTTAAATCAAGTCAATGAAGCCTTAGCTCGCATGGAGAGTGGAGAATATGGCATATGTGTGTTCAGCAAACAACCGATTCCCTTTGAGCGCCTTCAAGCTATCCCTACCACAATTTACAGCTTAGAACACGTTCCAGATCCTGATCGATCATTCAGAAGACCTGTTGAAGAACAAGTGCTCTACCCACCTTTTGGCCGAACCAGCTTTGACGAACGTGACGATGAGACCGAATTCGATGGTGAGGATGCCTGGCAAATCGTTGAAAGTTGGGGCACCTCCAATTCACCTGCATTTGCTGAAGATCCCAACGTTGAAAGCTATGATGAAATGTATGTGGAAGCTGATGAACACGTTGGTTATGTTGAGTCTTTCGAGAGCTTTGTTGCGACAGACCTATATGGTGAACATGTTACCATTGTTAGAGGCAAGGCCTACCGTGATTATATGCATAACGGTGAGGGCGATCCTCTACTCGAACCAGAAAACCTTTCCGGCTCAGAGGATGAGCAGCTCTAGAAAAAATAGGACAAACGAGCTTCGCATATAGCGAAAGCTCGTTTGCTTCCTTTACTCGTGGTAATGAGCCGAAACAACGTCATTACATCTGGCACAAAGTGTCGGATGTTCTTTACTTTGCCCCACCTCAGGAGTCACTATCCAGCAGCGCTCGCACTTCTCGCCTTCAGCTACAGTGATAGCAATAGCAGCATCCTTCGATTGATACACCCCAACAGGAGCATCCGTACCAGGTTTATGCACGGTCACAGCAGACACGATGAACAGCTGATCCAACTGCTCCAATTGCATAAGTAAGCCGTAAGTGGCTTCATTCGGATATAAGTGTACAGCAGCACCTAACGAGTTACCGATTACTTTCTCTTTACGTGCTTCTTCGAGAGCTTTCAGCACTTCATCTCTAACATCCAGGAAGCTATTCCATTTATTTTCCAATTCTTCCTTGTATAAACTTGAATCAACTTCCGGCAGCTCTGCTAATTGCACACTGCTGAGTTCAACTCCAGGAATGTACTTCCATACTTCATCTGCTGTATGTGGAAGAATAGGTGAGATCAACTTCGTAATCGCAGTTAAGGTAGCATATAATACGGTTTGCGAAGCTTTCCGAGAAGAATCATGAGGCGCGTTTGCATATAAACGATCCTTGATAATATCTAAGTAGAAAGAGCTCATTTCAACCGCGCAGAAATGATGAATCGTTTGGTAAACGACATGGAATTCATACGCTTCATAAGCCTTCACTACCTTCTCAATCATGCGATTCAAGCGGATCAAGGCATAACGATCGAGCTCAGATAAACTTTCCGTTGCAACACGATCTGTTTCTGGGTTGAAATGACTCATGTTACCCAGCAAGAAGCGCATCGTGTTGCGAATTTTACGGTATACTTCCGTTGTTTGGTTCAAGATATTATCCGAGATCCGGTGATCCGATTGATAGTCGACTGAGGATACCCACAGACGCAAGATATCGGCGCCTAGCTTACCACACACAACATTCGGATCAATCGTGTTACCGATCGACTTGGACATTTTCCGTCCTTCTCCATCCAGCGTAAAGCCATGGCTGAGAACGCCTTTATATGGCGATTTCTCTCTTGTGGCAACACCTGTAATGAGGGAGGAGTTAAACCATCCACGGTACTGGTCAGACCCCTCTAAATACAGATCCGCAGGCCACTGCAGCTCAGGACGGGATTCTAAAACAGCCACATGGCTAGAACCAGAATCAAACCATACGTCCATGATATCCGTTTCCTTACGGAACTCACCATGACCACATTTGGAGCAGCTAGTTCTCTGAGGAAGGAGATCTTTTTCATCCTTGATAAACCAAGCATTTGAGCCTTCTTGCTCAAATAACTGTGCCACATGTTCAATGGTTTGCTCATTGACTAGCGGTTCGTTACAGCTGCGGCAGTAGAAGATTGGAATAGGAACCCCCCATGCACGCTGCCTCGAAATACACCAGTCTCCGCGATCTGCAATCATGTTATGCAGGCGGATTTCGCCCCACTCTGGCGTCCACTTGACTTGTTTGATTTCATCCAGCATCTCTTGTCTGAATTTATCGATAGACGCGAACCACTGCTCTGTTGCTCTATAAATAACAGGCTTCTTCGTGCGCCAATCATGGGCATATTGATGCTGAATTTCGCCAGCTTTAAGTAATAGACCTGATTCTTGCAGCTTCTCGATAATCAGCTTGCCGCCTTTTTCGTAGAACATGCCTTCAAACCCTGGTGCTTCAGCTGTGAAATGCCCTTGATCATCTACAGGACATAGCACTCCGATGTTATAACGTTGTCCAATTGCGAAGTCGTCTTCCCCATGTCCAGGAGCCGTGTGTACACAGCCTGTACCCGCTTCTAGTGTCACATGTTCGCCAACCATCACAAGCGATTCACGGTCATAGAACGGATGCTGGCACGTAACGAACTCGAGCTCGCTGCCTTTTACCGTCGATAACACTTCGTAATCGGTCCAGCCAATTTCCTTAGCTGCAGCTGCAAGTAAACCTTGTGCGAGTACATATTTCTTCCCACCGGCTTGAACAACAGCATAGTCGAACTCAGGATGAAGTGAAATGCCCAGGTTGGCTGGCAGTGTCCATGCCGTTGTCGTCCAGATCACAATAGCGGCATCCTGCGGCAGCTTGCCTTTGCCGTCTTTAACAGGGAACGCCACATAAATGGAAGTGGAGGTTTTTTCTTTGTACTCAATTTCAGCTTCTGCAAGTGCACTTTCGGAAGATGGGGACCAATAAACAGGCTTCAAACCTTTGTATACAAAGCCTTTTTGTACCATCTTGCCGAAAACCCGAATTTGCTGAGCTTCATAATTCGGCTGCAGTGTGATATATGGATTCTTCCAGTCACCGCGAATACCCAGACGTTGGAATTGGCTCTTCTGTTTCTCAACAGACTGAAGGGCGTACTCTTTGCAATATTCACGGAACTCAGGGACGGTCATTTTTTTACGATCGACTTTCCCACTGTTCGTAATCACCTGCTCAATTGGCAATCCGTGTGTATCCCAGCCTGGAACATATGGCGCATCGAAGCCTTGTAATGTTTTGAATCGCACGATGATATCTTTCAATACCTTGTTTAACGCATGTCCGATATGAATATCACCGTTCGCGTACGGAGGTCCATCATGCAGAATGAATTTTGTTCTGCCTTTGCGACTCTCCTGCACTTTGGCATAAATGTCTTCAGCTTCCCAGTGTTCTTGAATTTTCGGTTCCGCCTGCGGCAAATTGCCTCTCATCGGAAACTCCGTTTGTAGTAAATTTAATGTTTTGCCATAATCCATGCCAACCACTCCATTCCTGCCTTAAACTTTATGTTGTTAGAAAAACAAAAAAAGCCTCTCATCCCCAAAAGGGACGAGAAACTTTAACTCGCGGTACCACCCTCGTTAAAAAGCAAATGAACATACACCTTACGGCGTATCGAACTTAAGCTTAATCATTCGATCATGTGTAACGGCATGACCCGTTTCTCTCTACTCGCTTCAAGAGACGCTCCTGGGGGATATTCGGTACGCTGCAGAGATTAGGCTCACACCAATACCCTAATTCGCTGACACTGCTAAATTCGACCTACTCGTTCCAGTCATAGCTTTACTGAGATACATTTAACAGGAGTATAACCAATTCGTTAGGCATAGTCAATAAGACAGCAACCTAATCATCGATTCCTACTCTTCTTTATTTTCAAACTGCATACTTTGCCAGCCTTCCGTGTTGAGCAGCTCTAATTGTGCTTCAAGCAGCGTACGGAAGCGTGTGCGATAAATGGAGGCTTGTTTCTTCAACTCTTCAATCTCCAAAGCAACCTTGCGTGAACGCGTCAAGGATTCGTTAATAATCCGATCTGCATTCTTCTCAGCTTCCTTCAAGATCAGCTGTGCTTCTTTCTTAGCATTGCTTCTCACTTCATCCGCAGCTTCTTGAGCAACGATAATCGTTTTACTAAGTGATTCCTCAATATTCGTGAAATGATCCAAACGTTCCTGCAGAGTCACCGTTTGATTGTGTAAGTCTTTATTCTCACGAATCAATGCCTCGTAATCCTTAATGACTTGATCCAGGAATTCATTCACTTGATCTTCATCATAACCGCGGAACGAGCGGGAAAACTCCTTATTATGTATATCTAGCGGTGTTAATGGCATCAGTGCCCCTCCTTAGCGTTTTGCGCAGCAAAACTGACTTCGTAAGCATAAGCTGAGCTTTCTTCTAAGAAAGCTAGTTTGAACCCACATCTATACTGAATCAGTTCGACAGAAAATAAGCAATTCCTGCAAAGTTCGTGGATAAATGTTCCACTTTCATGCAAATTTGCCGATCTTCACACGAATTCGCCCTTTTTTCGTTACGCCTTCCACTTCAAGCACCTTGAATCTACCAAATCCTTGCAAAGACACCATATCTCCCTCTTTAAGGGGCTTACTAGGATCTTCCTCCAGCTTCCAATTGACGCGGCAGCGGCCAGCTTGAATGGGAACCAATATTTTAGCACGGCTAAGCCTGAATACATCGCTCACAATCCCGTCCATACGCATTGATGCAACAGACAGGTTCAGCTCGTCCAATTGTATTTGAGCGAGTTCCAGCTTATCTAAAGACAGCAGTTCTGTTTGTACATGAACCCTATGTACCTGGGACAAATTCAAATGCAGGTAATCCGCAGCATCCTGGGTAACCAAACAATGGCAGCCGCCCTCTATAACATGAATATCGCCAACCTTGTCTCGCTTCATGCCGAGTCCAAGAATGGCGCCCATGTAATCTCCATGTTCTAATGTTAGAAATTTGCCGTCTCCGGAAGAAACGGACAAGACCGCCATCGCCATATCTTCCCCATCCAAAGATCGGTAATCTGGGGCAATCAGAGCTCTTTTTCGTTCGGCGGCCGAATATCCGCCATCTAGACGGCAGTGGACATCTGGGTGTCGATTAACGAGTGATGTCAGTATAAAAGCTTGTCTGGGATCTAGAAAATCCGTTAGCTTCACAGCATGCTGCTCAGCTGCCCGTTCCACCCAATCCCAGGCTTTATCGACAAAATGGTGTTCATCCGAATGAAAATGACCATAGAGTTCTTTTGGCAATGTTAGAACAACCCCACAATGAAATCGAGAACAGCCATAATCCCCATAACCACAAATCGCAGTGCGATTAAGGCCACAATTGGTGAGAGATCAATCATTCCGATGCTAGGAATAATTTTCCGGAAAGGGCTTAAATACGGTTCAACCAATTTCCCAAGGAGTCCTCCAACGAAGCTATCACGTGCATTAGGAAACCATGACAGGATCAAATAGCCGATAATCATGAAATAATAAATTTCCATCAAAATACTAAGATAATAGTGAACGTAATTCACGTATGCATCCACCTCTGTGTTAGGATATGTGCCTATTCTTCACCCATCATCTCGGAGATGTGACCATGAATATCAACTGAATCTGGTGTACAGAGGAAGATATTTGGTCCTAGTTTGGATATAGACCCATTCAAAGCATATACCGTCCCGCTTAAGAAATCTACGATACGTATGGCTTGATCACCACGAACTCGCTGCAAATTGACAATCACAGCTCTTCTGGAGCGAAGATGATCTGCAATATCCTGCGTCTCTTCATAGGTTCGAGGTTCACTTAGCACAACACGTGCATTTTTCTGTGAATGAATGCTGACGACATTCGCCTTATTTTTATTACGTAATTCATAAGGATTGGTTTCAGGTTCTTCTGTTGCTTCCACAATGCGCTCCCGCTCCACAACCTCTTCCTCTTCTTGCAGCCCAAGAAAATTCATAAATCGGTTATAAACACCCACTATAGTTCCCTCCTTATCATGTTCTTAAATCAGGTTATCTAAAGTTCTTTCCCCACCAAAATAGTGCCCAAACGAACCCAAGTTGCACCTTCTTCAATTGCTACTTCAAAGTCTCCAGACATGCCCATGGATAACTCCGTAATTTCGTATGGGAAAATTCTCCGCTCATTCAGACGGTCTCGCAATTCTCGCAATCCACGGAAGACAGGTCTTGTTGCATCGGCCTCCATCTCATAGGGAGCCATGGTCATCAAACCTGTGATATGTATATGTTTTAGCCCACTAACTTCTGTAGCAAAATCGAAGAAATGCTCAGGTGCAATACCATACTTTGATTCTTCGCCGGAAACGTTCACTTGCAATAAACAGTTCACTTCAATTCCCAAAGCTGCAGCCTGCTTGTCCAGTTCTTTGGCCAGAGATATCCGATCCAACGAGTGAATGTAGGCGAATTTGCCAATGACGTCCTTTACTTTATTCGTTTGCAAATGCCCAATGAAATGCCATGTTCCCCGTTCGTGGAGCGCTTCCCACTTCGGCTTTACATCCTGCCAGCGATTTTCCCCGATGTGCAGAAGTCCTGCATCCAAAACGCTTTTGGTCGTCTCTAAGGAAACATATTTCGTTACAGCAATCATCTTAACTTCGTTCTCACTCCGTCCAGACCGCTTACAAGCTGCGGCGACACGGGCTTCAACCTCATCTTTACGGGCTAGTATACTCACTTATGAAGACACCTCAATTCAACGCTTCGCTTGCATCCATCTCCTCAAAGAAGACCTATCCAAGCAATCATTCTTCCTGTAGAACCGCCTTCTTTTCGATGTGAAAAAAAGAGATCAGTGCTACAACTCGTACATAACTGTGATACTTCGATATGGGACGACAAAATTCCTGCTTGCAGTAACAATTTTCGGTTCAATTCTTGCAAATTCAGCATATACTTGCCATTTCCTTTGTCGACCATAACAACTTGACGCTCTTCTGATGATGCTTTGACATCCGCAAGTACATGGTTTACACGATTAGCTACAGTCTCATCAACCTCATAGCAGCAGGCTCTTATGGATGGACCAATTGCCGCGCGAATGTCTGTGGCTTGACTACCAAAAGTATGTGTCATTAAGGATATAGTAGCCATGGAAATGTTTAACACCGTGCCTTTCCAACCTGCATGAGCAAGCCCGGCAACACGCTTAACAGGATCGTAGAAAAATAACGGTACACAATCTGCAAATTGCGCACAAAGAACGATTCCTTTCTCATTTGTAATGAATCCGTCCCTCGCTTGAATGGCCGTTTCCCTGGAAGCTCTGCCCATTCCCTTTTCCTGTAGGCTTACTACAGTGACTTCGTTACCATGTACCTGTTCTGCATACGTGAATGCTTCAAACGGCAGTCCTACGGCCTCAGCGATCAACTCACGATTCCTCACCACATGTTCAGGCGCATCGTTCACATGCAGTCCGCAATTGAGCGTTGAATAGGATCCCTGACTCACTCCTCCATGGCGGGACGTAAAACCAACAGTCAATTCATTGTATTGCTCCATCCAGCTTGCTATCGTAAATAGGACTGGCCCATCTTCTTTCGCTTGTTTCACAAATGGTTCCACGGTTGCTCTCTCCCCACATTTGGATCTTTACTCCTTTTACTTTAGCACAAAATAAAAAGACACACGATGTTTGCTTTGGCCTGCCCATGAAGCAGCGGCCTTCGCTCGTGTGCCTTCCGTCAATTTCGGAATTGCTGATTGAACTCATAAACACCTTCGTTATCATCCGTTTGACGATAAGGCCGGACGTCTTCCAATTTCACAAGAACGACATCTGCACCGATTTTCACAATATGTTTCCAAGGTATGATGACATCTGTCCCTGAACCAAACAACCCGAAAAATCGGCTTTGATTGGGTACAACAATCGATTCGATACGACCCTGACGCAGATCAAGCTCCAAATCACTGATTTGCCCGAGCTTTTTACCATCGACAATATTGATTACATCCTTCGTCTGGAAATCAGATATTTTCATGAGGCTATTCACCACGAATCTCATTAGGATTTTTAACTGATTTTGTACTAGTATATGTGCGGTGTGGGCAAAATGTCCTGAAAACCAAAAAAAGACCTTCACGGCTTGTCACAGCCGATCCAGTCTTTATGTTAATTACGATTTCACATGTTTCTGCATCTGACAGATCGCAGATTTCTCAAGTCTGGAAACCTGAGCTTGGGAAATGCCAATCTCATCGGCAACCTCCATCTGCGTTTTCCCTTCAAAAAAGCGCATGGAGAGAATCATCTTCTCCCTAGCATTTAGTTTACGCATTGCTTCACGAAGAGCAATTCCTTCAATCCACGACATGTCCTTATTGCGCTCATCACTGATCTGGTCCATGACATAGATGGGATCTCCGCCATCATGGTAAATCGGTTCGAATAAGGATACGGGGTCTTGGATGGCATCAAGCGCGAATACCACGTCCTCCTTAGGCACATTAAGGGCTTCGGAGATTTCATAGATCGTAGGTTCGCGTGAATTCTGATTCGTTAAGCTGTCTCTGACTTGCAAAGCTTTGTAAGCAATATCTCTTAAGGAACGAGAAACGCGAATCGGGTTATTATCTCGTAAGTAGCGGCGAATCTCACCTATAATCATCGGTACAGCATAGGTCGAGAACTTAACATTTTGACTTAAATCAAAGTTATCAATGGCTTTCATCAAACCAATACAGCCAACTTGGAAGAGATCGTCCACATACTCTCCGCGATTGTTGAACCGCTGGATCACACTTAGAACTAACCTTAGGTTCCCATTGACCAATTTCTCTCTTGCAGCTCGCTCCTGTTTCGTCTGCAAATCAGAGAACAGTTCGCGCATTTCAGCATTGGTCAGAACAGGCAGTTTGGCGGTATCAACACCACATATCTCAACTTTATTTCGGGTCACCGTGATTACCTCCCAAGGAGAAACATTACTGTTAATTATCCCCGTGAGCGGTTGATTTATTCCTGTCCTATCCCTTATGGAGCTACTTGACAAAAGGGTTTCGACTTGCTCCCTCCCGTGACTGCTGAACAATTTCAACATGAGCCGTCAAAAAATATTTTTCAGACCATCTTATTAAATTCTTTACGAAGCCTTTTAATAATACGCTTTTCCAATCTGGAGATATACGATTGTGAAATGCCCAATAAATCAGCGACGTCCTTTTGCGTTTTTTCCTCCCCGTCTTGCAGGCCAAAACGGAGCTCCATAATGATGCGTTCTCGTTCTGTTAACTTATCAAGTGCTTTATGCAGCAGCTTTCGATCTACCTGTTCTTCAATATTTCTGTAAATTGTATCATTTTCGGTCCCTAAAACATCAGATAACAGAAGCTCATTTCCGTCCCAATCAATGTTTAGTGGTTCATCGAAAGAAACTTCCGTACGTATTTTACTGTTTCGTCTTAAGTACATAAGAATTTCATTTTCAATACAGCGGGAAGCATATGTAGCTAGCTTGATCTTTTTCTCCGGGTCAAAAGTGTTCACTGCTTTAATTAGGCCGATAGCACCGATAGAAACCAAATCCTCGATATTGATGCCAGTGTTTTCGAATTTTCTAGCTATATAGACAACCAATCTCAGGTTGCGCTCAATCAGCATAGCTCGCACAGCAGCATCCCCGGACGGTAACTTTTCCAATAAGTACTCTTCTTCTTCTCTCGTAAGTGGGGGCGGTAAAGCTTCACTACCACCAATGTAATAGATTTCTTCGCCTTTAAGACCTAATAGCATTAAAATACGATAATACGCTAGTTGAAAGAGCATTTTCCACTTCAAGAACATGTTAGTTTCCTCCTAAGAGTTTTGCGTATGCAAAACTGACTTCGTAAGCATTCGCTGAGTTTTGCGTTAGCAAAACTTTCATCGTAAGCATAGGCTGAGTTTTCCGCAGGAAAACTGGCATCGTAAGCATATGTAGAGTTTTGCTTCTCGCAAAACAAATTTCCTAAACCGAAGAAGTGGTTTACGTTACTTATTACTCCAATTTGAAAGCGCTATCCTACTGAAATCAAAGCTGGATGGATAATCGCTTGATAAGTGCCGTCACTGCAAAGCTTTCCTCCGTCGAGTCCGATAAGCACCTTAGACGCCTCAATTTGCAAATGATTATGGGTGATCACCACCTTATCCGGTTTAATGGCCAGCATGAATTGGGTATTCCGATTAACACCACGGTATGGCACGAGTCGCAAGCGATCCTGCCATATAAATTCCTCCACACCCAAACCACTTATGATCTGATCAACATCTGCCGATCTAATCCTTTGGAGCCATTCTACAGGCAATACATCCCCCCACTCAGACACTTCCATTACCATTACAGGGGTTCGTGTTAACGGGTCATACAATTGATTTCCCGTATCTATTAAACCTTTGCAAGAGGCTGTATAATCACCCACATGAATCGTTACTTCCGCCAAATAAGATGTTAACACCTCACGCTGCTTCGAGCTCTGAAACACCGTTCTGAACCACCATAGCAAAGGCAGCAGCAGCATGAGCACAAACAGGATGCCTCCAACCTTCATCTGAAACATGGCCACACCTGTTTGCGTAAACACAATCCCCTCCATCACATCGGATGAGGATGCCAGTACATAATGAATGCCGAACATACCACCGGCTACAGCAAAATTCACTAAAAGGAACGTTCCGATGTTTCTCAATAAATTTTGTAAGGAGCCAAAACCAAAAGCAGTCATAATCATACCGATACAGAACATACATTTCACAGAAAATGTAAAAAGAAACAACGGCACTGGCAAGAACATAACGACCACATAGGAAGCTCCCAAAACCGACGAACCTACGATTCTCCACCACTTGAACGATATTTTCCGCGTTTTAGCCGTTACGATAAGCATGGCCGCATCCATCAGAAAGTTCAGCAGGAAAATGAGATCCGCATAGACGACCACAATTTCCTCACCTCCAAGACGGATGCTTTTATAGTAATTTTTCTGACGAAACTTTAAGGTTCTAAATCAGTATATGGGAATCTAAATTCAAAGTCTGTCTAAACTTGCTAGTAGGATGATACTTTTTTTGTCAGTTGACGCGGCCTATCCCAAGCTAGAAAAGCCCTAAGAACAACAAAAAACCGAAGCCTCTACATCATGTAGGGCTTCGGTCTCTTTACAACTATTATGTAACTATTTGTCGGTATTCCGTCCGCGATTACGCAGAAACGTCGGAATATCTAATTGGTCGTTGGATGGTTGTGAACCAAAAGGTTTCAAGTTGTTTAACCGATTGTCTGGAGCAGGAGTTTCTGGTTGACCCGTGCCAGGACGTTTGATCGGTTGATGAACAGGTGCTGCCTTATGCTCAAAACCAGTTGCAATAACAGTAACAAGAATTTCATCCTTGAGTTTGTCATCAATGACAGCTCCGAAAATCATATTCACTTCGATATCAGATGCAGATGCAACGATATCAGCTGCTTCATTGACTTCGTACAAGCTGAGATTCACGCCACCCGTAATGTTCATCAGAACCCCGCGAGCTCCTTCAATGGAAGTTTCCAACAAAGGACTGGAGATCGCTTTTTTGGCTGCTTCAGCTGCACGATTCTCACCTGTTGCCACACCGATACCCATGAGTGCTGAGCCGCGTTCAGTCATAATCGTTTTGACATCTGCAAAATCCAGATTGATAAGTCCAGGCACAGCAATTAAGTCTGAGATCCCTTGTACACCTTGACGAAGTACGTTATCCGCTTCGCGGAAAGCTTCGAGCATAGGTGTCTTCTTATCAACAATCTCTAAAAGACGGTCATTCGGGATAATAATAAGCGTGTCTACCTTCTCTTTCAATGCTGCAATACCTTGCTCAGCTTGCAAAGAGCGTTTGCGTCCTTCGAACGTGAAAGGACGAGTAACTACACCTACTGTTAAAGCGCCTACTTCTTTGGCGATCTCAGCAATAACAGGTGCAGCTCCAGTACCCGTACCGCCACCCATGCCTGCTGTAACGAATACCATGTCTGCGCCGCGAAGTGTATTCAGAATTGTCTCCCTTGACTCTTCTGCCGCTTTCTTACCTACTTCAGGGTTCGCACCTGCACCAAGACCGCGTGTCAGTTTATCCCCGATTTGTAATTTATGCACAGACTTAGCTAAGTGTAAAGCTTGAGCATCTGTATTCACGGTGATAAACTCAACGCCTTTAACACCGTTCTCGATCATTCGGTTTACTGCATTGCTTCCGCCGCCACCAACACCGATGACTTTTATTTGAGCCAATTGGTCTAAATCCATATCAAATTCAAACATGTGAGTCATATCCCCCTAACTTTGCGTTCACTATATAAATTCACTGAAAAAATTTTTTACCCGTTCAAGAAAACCTGGTTTATTACTATCGGAGGATTTTTTTGCTGTTGACTTCGTTACTACTTTCTTTGAGAAACCTGAATTCCGATTTTTCATGTATTTGGATACGAATTGAATGATACCAACGCCACTAGTGTAGGAAGGATCACGTACTCCAATGAAATCCGGAACAGCGATGCGTACAGATGTTGCGAGTTCAGCTTGTGCGACCGCAAGTATGCCCGGCATACAAACGGTTCCGCCTGTAAGCACATAACCACCAGCTAAATCACCATAACCCAAACGATGAACTTCCGCACGGATCATTTGGAAAATTTCTTCAACGCGGGGTTCAATGATATTCGCGAGGTCTACTTGCGAAAACTCTTTTTCCACATTGCTTCCCATTCTCGTAACCTTAAATACTTGATCAGGTGCTGAATCATCTACAGAAGCACAACCGTATTTCAGCTTTATTTTCTCTGCGATTTCGAGCTGAGTCCGGAGTCCAATTGCGATATCATTACTGATGTACTCGCCACCGATTTGAATCGTCGACGTAGCCACAAGATTACCTTGTTCAAATACTGCAATTGTTGCTGCCCCTGCTCCTACATCAACCAGAACCGTTCCAACAGCTTTCTCATCCTTGGATAAAGCTAACTGCCCAGATGCGAGAGACATCAAGATGAGGCCTGCAACCTTCAGTTCGGATTTTTCCACAACACGGATTAAATTATGTATCCCTGTCTTCGCTCCAGTGATAATTGTCGCTTCCACTTCTAAACGAACACCAATCATGCCACGAGGATCATTAATGCCTTCTTGCCCATCTACTAAATATTGCTTAGGTACAACTCCAATAATTTCACGTTCGGGAGGTAATGCGATGACTCTGGCCGCCTGAATAACACGATCGATATCCTCTTCTCCGATTTCTCGGTCTTCATTAGAAACAGCGACAACACCATGACTAGATTGAAGAGCAATATGATTACCTGAAATTCCTACGTAAACCTCGGAAATTTGTACGCCGACCATTCGTTCAGCATGATCGACAGCGCTGCGAATTGAATTCACAGTTTGATCAATATCAACAATTGCGCCTTTACGAATACCCTCTGACTCGGCAGATCCCACACCTATTATATTAATGGTTCCGTTTACGACTTCCCCAATAATAGCTCGAACCTTGGATGTACCGATGTCTAAACTAACAATGATGTCATTGTTGCTCAAGCCCCTGGCACCTCCTGTAACTTGGGTAATAAAGTGAATTCATCACAAATACTTCTATACGTATTCCACACAACCGCCATATTCCCTCTTTTTTCTACATTTTTTTTGCCAGTAAAAAAAGTCGTTTACATATCTAGTCTTAATGATGAGAAAATGATATAGATCCTGTCTAGTAACTACTTAAAACAATCTAACGAACTGATAGATACCTAATTAACCATAAATCTAATTTTAACATTATTTTAAGTGATTGAGTAGCCCATTAAACGTTTTTTTGTCAGGAAGGACGCACTGTTTCCTTTGGCGGCGTTTTGGGCGTCGCTTTTGGAGTTGGCTTCGGGCTTGTCTTACCCCCATCTTTGTTCGAATCGGGTGTAGGACTTGGTGAATTGCCCCCCGCCTTCTGACCGGATGCGTTGTTAGCTTCATTTTTGGACTCTTCATTCGGTTCGAAAGGAGCGTGATACTCTACTTCTAGCATTTTGATAACACCACTCGTAATATGATCATCTTGTAAGCTTGCTATATAGGCAGGCAGATTGTCAATTTTCTCTGGTAAATAGGCAATCGTTGTATACACTTCGAATTGAGATCTTGTATACAGTTTGATCTTGTCAGGGTATGGTTCCGACGGGTCCGGTTTAATTTCGGATATGTCAGAAAGCGCACTCTCCGGGATTTCACCAAGCACTTTACAAAGTGCGGCCTTGTTCGGATCTCCGTCTGTCCACCCTGTCAAAATAGGCATGTCCAAAGGAATGCTTCCTGCAGAAAGCTGCACGACAGCGCCATCAGCTAGCACAGCCTGCTTCTTACCATCTGCTCCAATTTGGAACGCCACTTTAGGGAATTCTTCCACAATAATACGGATAATGCCTGGAAAATGCTTCTTCACGACTGCCGTTTTGATCATGGGCATCTTGGCAATGCGCTGCTGGGTAGCCTGTGAGCTAACGGCAAAGAAACGATCACCAACCGCAATTTGACTAGCTTGTCCAATTACTTCGGATGCCATAAGTTCATTTCCTTCAACTTCAATGGCACTAATTCGGCTAAGGGATGATTGAAAAAACAAAATAATAAGAACTGTGATGAAAAAAACGAATAAGAAAATGAGCAGCTTCCGATTTGTACGCGCACGCGGCTTAGGGACAGGCAGAGTGGGTACTTTGCGGTCTTCAGACAAAATGGGCACCACCTATTATTTGTGTATGACAAACAAATGAAAACCGTGTATCCCCACCTGAAAGCAGGAAGGGATCCGCGGAAGTCATTCAAACATTCTACTCGCTTGGAACGGGTGATTGGCGATGCACGGAGGCTCCCAGCATGGAAAGCATATGTTCAATTCTATCATAGCCTCTATCAATATGATGAATTTGCTCAACGATCGTTGTGCCATGCGCAGCCAGACCGGCAATGACAAGCGCTGCACCGGCTCGCAAATCAGTCGCTTCAACCGTAGCTCCATATAACCTCGGAACCCCTCGGATAAAGGCTGAGCTCATATCTACACGGATATCCGCTCCCATACGGGAAAGTTCATCAACGTGCTTAAATCTACCTTCGAATATCGTTTCTTTCATTACGCTTAGTCCATCTGCTAGAGATAACAGCACCATAACTTGGGATTGAAGATCCGTTGGAAAGGACGGATGCGGTGAAGTAACAATACGTTCGACCGCCTTCGGTCTTGTTGGACAGCTTACATGTATTATATCACCGTCCGTGATGATTTGAACACCTGCGCGCTTAAGGACATGAATGACCGAGGTTAGATGAGCAGGGTTCACCTTTTCCAACGTAATGTTCCCTTTAGTCGCAGCTGCTGCAACAAGGAATGTTCCTGCTACAATGCGATCGGGTATGATGCGATATGCACAAGGAGAT
Organism: Paenibacillus sp. V4I9; assembly: GCF_030817295.1. NCBI lineage: Bacteria > Bacillati > Bacillota > Bacilli > Caryophanales > Paenibacillaceae > Paenibacillus > Paenibacillus sp. V4I9. The sequence continues at coordinate 2,616,490 of NZ_JAUSZE010000001.1, read as the reverse complement.
AATGACTCCACTCCGCGAATCGTTATGGTGTCCGTACCTGCGCCAATAACATCGGCGCCCATCGCGTTCAGGAAGTTTTGCAAATCCTGAATCTCAGGTTCACGGGCAGCGTTGTAAATCGTTGTGATGCCTTCTGCTTTGACAGCAGCCATCATAATATTTTCCGTAGCTCCAACACTTGGGAAGTCTAGCACAATCTCGCTGCCGTACAGAGAATCTGCCGTGCAAACAATTTTATTGGCGCATTCTTCAATGTTGGCCCCGAGAGCCTGCAAACCTTTAAGGTGCAAATCGATTTTACGTTCACCGATCGCGCAGCCACCCGGTTGATATACCGTAACACTGCCGAATCTAGCGAGTAGCGGACCCATTAGAAAGATGGAGGAACGCATCTGCCCCATTAATTCTTCTGGGATATGAGAGGAATGAGCTGTGGATGTTGTGATAGATACCGTATCCCCTTGCTGCTCAGCACGACAGCCCAGCGCGCGAAGAATGCGCAGCATGGTGTCGATATCGAGCAAATTAGGAACATTATGCAGAGTATGAGTGCCGCTAGCCAGGATGCAGGCTGCTAAAATTGGTAATGCGGCGTTTTTCGCGCCGTGTATCTGGATGGCTCCCGTAAGAGGTCTTCCACCTTCGATAACGAGCTTCTCCAAAGTTCCACCTCCGATTTACCTCTCACCCAACATCAGAACTTCCGGTACTAGCGATATGCCGTACTGTTTCTGTACGATTAGCTGTACCTCGCCTATGAGAGTAAGAACGTCCTCGGCTGTAGCATCTCCGGTATTAACAATGAAATTGGCGTGAAGCGTAGAGATTTCCGCTCCACCGACACGTTTGCCTTTCAGGCCGGCATCTTCGATAAGCTTAGCTGCGAATCCCCCTTCGGGGTTGCGGAATACACTTCCTGCGCAAGCTAATTGGCCGGGTTGAGTACGCCGACGCCGATCGCGGTAAGCCGCCATAGCACCGGCAATTTCTTTGCGCTCTCCAACCTGTAATTCAAAGACAGCTTCCGTTACAATGCCGGGCAATGTTTGCAGAATGGAATGTCGATAGGCATACCGCAAATCCTCCGCCTGCATAGTGACCAATTCCCCTGTGTCCAGGATGACTTCAGCCTGCTTGAGTATGCGTGACACATCGGACCCATGAGCCCCTGCATTCATGTAGACGGCGCCTCCCACAGAACCGGGAATGCCAGAAGCAAACTCCAGTCCGGTTAAACCCTCTTTGGCCGCTAGTACGGACAATTTAATGAACGAATAGGAACCACCTGCGTAGACCATCGCACCATCAAAGCGAAGCGTTTCTAACGCATTGCCAAGTTTAATAACGACCCCTCTAATGCCTTTATCACTTACAAGCAGATTGGATCCTCTTCCGATGACCGTCCATGGAACACCGCGTTCATATAGAAATAGGATGGCAGCAGCTACCTGCTCTTTCGTTTGGGGGATAACGAGGCAATCAGCCGGACCGCCGATTTTCCATGTCGTATAAGGGGCTAGTCGTTCATTCGTTCGAATCTCGCCAATATTTGCTGCCTGTAAGTCGGATATTAACTGTTGCATGGGAAAACCTCCTTCACAGAACGTAGGGCGAAATTATCTTGAAAAGCAGCTTCAAGCTTCATAATTTCATAATACGGACCGAGTCGAAGATGGCCGGTCTTCGTTGTTTGGCGCCATATTAAGCCTTAGGTGTCTGTCACGGTTATAGTGTAGTTTATGTAAGATCGGATAGAGTGTGACAATCGCCAATTCGGTTTAGCAAAATCAAGTCGATAAGCTATAGGTTTCAATCAGTTTTACGATCGATGCAACTGCATCGCTTTCTTTGCGTGATTGCATCGCTGCCTTGTGGGCCTCTCGATTTGCATGAAGAGCCTCCACACGCTCTGCGAGCGTATCGGCTGTTAAAGCATCTTCTTGTAGAACGTCCGCGTAGCCAGCTTTCTGAAATGACTCCGCATTTAGAATCTGGTCTCCTCGACTTGCCTGCAGCGATAAAGGAATAAGCAGCATCGGCTTTTCCATGACTAAAAATTCATAAATAGATGTGGCACCAGCCCGGGAAATAACAAGCTCTGTCATGGCCAAAATATCTGGGAGCTCCTCATTTAAATATTCAAATTGTTTATACCCCCGGGTATTGGCAAGCTCTGACGCAATATTGCCTTTCCCGCATAGGTGTACGATCTGAAACTGAGCTAGTAATCGCCTTAGGTTGCCTCTGACGGCTTGGTTTATCACTTGCGAGCCTAGGCTGCCGCCCATCACCAAAATGACTGGTTTCTGCGTATGAAAATCACAAAGCTGGTAAGCGCGAGACGCTTTACCACTGAGAATGTGTTCACGAATCGGTAAACCTGTCAGCTCTGCCTTGTCTCTTTGAACATGCTGTAAGGACTCCGGAAAGGTAACGCAAACCTTGGTTGCAAAAGGAATTGAAATTTTGTTCGCAAGGCCTGGCGTTATATCCGACTCATGAATAATCACCGGAATCTTGTTCATTCGACTGCCAAGAACGACCGGGACGGAAACGAACCCGCCCTTCGAAAAGACGATGGCGGGCTTCAAACGACGGAGCAATCTATAAGACTCATAGACGCCTTTCATCACTTTGAAAGGGTCTTTGAAATTTTTCAGATCAAAATATCGACGTAATTTTCCAGACGAAATCGAATAAAAAGGTACCCCTTCGCGTTCAATGATGTCTTTCTCGATGCCCGTAGCTGAACCTATGTATTTAATTTCCCAACCTAACTGCGCAAGCTTATGCATCAGTGCTATGTTAGGTGTAACATGTCCTGCGGAGCCTCCTCCGGTAAAGACAATCGTTTTCATTCCCCTGTCACCTCGAATAGCGGGATATATTGAGCAGGATGCCGACCGATGTCAGCATAAGCGTCAATGAAGACCCTCCTGCACTTATGAATGGTAAAGTAATGCCGGTTACCGGGAACATCCCAATAACAACACCTATATTAATAATGACTTGAACGGCAATCATACCGATAATGCCTACAGCGATCAAACTGGCAAACGTATCCGGTGCTGTAATAGCTGCCCGCATTCCGCGCCATACAAGAATCGTAAAGAGCAGCAGTACAAGCGTACCGCCGATAAATCCAAGTTCCTCAGCAATAATGGAGAAAATGAAGTCAGTTTGCGGCTCTGGCAAATAGCTGTACTTCTGGCGGCTCATACCTAGACCAAGCCCTACAAGACCTCCAGGTCCAATAGCATAGAGCGATTGAATCGACTGATAACCTGCACCTAAGGGGTCCTGCCATGGATCCAAGAATGCTGTAATTCGCTTCAAACGGTATGGGGCGGCAATGACGAGCCCGATAAAACCCGCAACTCCTATCATACCCAGATACGAGAGATGAAGCAATCTCGCCCCTGATGTGTAGATAATGAGCAGCGAGGCTCCGACGAGAACGGCACCTGTTCCAAGGTCAGGCTGCAGCATAATGAGACCGAACGCTAAGCCCATGATACCAAGCGGTGGCAATAAGCCTTTTCTGAATAATGTTATTTTCGCTTGGTTTTCGGATAACATGTTGGATAGATAGAGAATCATCCCAATTTTCATAAATTCGGACGGCTGAATACCAAAGGCACCTATACCTAACCAGCTTCTAGCCCCACCACGAACAACCCCGATGCCGGGAATCAGAACGATAATCAACATGGCAAAGCAAATAAAAAGCGCTACTCGGGCAAACCTTTTCCAAACTAAATAATCAACATTCATCGTAAAAAACATGGCGATAACACCCAAAACAGCAAATATAAATTGACGTTTCAAGTAGTACAGGGAGTCGCCAAATTCGCGAAACGCAAGAACACTGCTCGCGCTGTAAACCATAATAACGCCAATTGTCAAAAGCAACAAGGTTGGAACAATAATCCAAATGTCAGGAGCGGACCGTGCTTTACCCATAACAGACACCTCTTCGTGTGTTGTGGGCGTCATCCATGATACATACCAGCAAGCAGCGACAGTATCGCCAACCAGACAGCATATGTGGATAAGCCCTATTTAAAGGTTATGCACGGACTCCTTAAACATGCGTCCCCTGTCCTCATAGGAGGGGAACATATCCCAGCTTGCACAAGCAGGTGAAAGTAAAACAATATCTCCAGGTTCACTCATTTGCCAGGCTAGCTGAACGGCTTGCGACACCGCGTCCGCTGCATCCTTAGCAGTATCGACGGTTTGAATGCGGCTAATCCCTGCCAACTCGGCAATATGCGTAATTTTCTCTTTCGTTTGACCTAAGGTAACGATACCTTTAATCCGCTCCCGGAAAGTAGGCAGAAGTTCCATATAATCCGACCCTCGATCCAAACCTCCTGCAATCAGAACAACACGTTGGTTGAACGCCTCAATCGACTTTATGGAAGCCGCTGCATTCGTTGCTTTGGAATTGTTATAGAAGGTCACTTCCTTCAGCTCTCTAACGAGCTCCAGACGGTGTTCTACGCCTTGGAAGCTCCTTAGCACATCTGATATGGCATCTAGCTGAACACCCGCAGTAATGGCTGCTGCCGCCGCTGCTAGCGCGTTCTCGACGTTAAAGCTGCCCGGGATCCTCATTTCACTTGCCGGCATAATTGGCTGCACTTGGCCTAGCCCGTTTGCGTAAACAATAACCTCAGTCTCTACATCGAAGTAGACGCCAAGAGCGAGCTTCTCTTTCATAGAAAAAGGGAACAGTTTAGCCTTCAGACTAGGAATTATAGACTGACACACCTCATCATCCCAATTCAGGATGGCCGTATCTTCTTCGGTTTGATTCGCAAATAATTTAGCTTTCGAAGCGATATAGTCATCCATTGAACCATGATAATCCAGATGAGTTTCGTACACATTTAACAAAAGTGCAATCGTTGGTCGGAACGAAGTCGTTCCTTTCAGTTGAAAGCTGCTGAGCTCAACAACCATCCAGTTATCAGCTGTAACTTCAGGCACAGCCTCGGTTAACGCTCGCCCAATATTACCCGCTACAACGGGAGATAAACCAGCTGCGTCCAGCATTAAACCAATTAATGTTGTCGTTGTGGTCTTGCCATTCGAACCTGTTATGCCAATTATTGGTGCTTCACAGAATTGATAAGCAACCTCAACCTCAGTCACGACTTCGATTCCCAGCTCTTCTGCTTTGCGAATCGGCTCTACCGTATACGGAATTCCCGGGTTTTTCACAACGAGAGAAACGCCCGCATGCACCAAGGACTCCGGGTGAAAGCCGCATACAACAGAAATACCCAGAGCCTCTAATTCGTCGGCTTCAGGGCATGCGCTTCGCTCTTTTTTGTCGTTGACCGTGACCAAGGCTCCTTTTTGATGAAAAAGCTTAGCCGCAGCGACACCGCTGCGAGCCAAGCCCAAAATAATCACTTCAAGTCCACGATAATCCCGCGGATGCTTCATGCTCTACAACACCTCATTCATATATAATCCGAGTACAGCAAGTACGAGACCTACGACCCAGAATGTGATAACAACACGCCATTCCGACCAACCAACCAATTCGAAGTGGTGGTGGATCGGACTCATTTTGAAAACACGCTTACCTCTTGTCTTGAAAGAAACAACTTGAATCACAACAGAAAGAATTTCAACCAAGAACACTCCGCCAACAATGGCAAGCAGCAGCTCCGCTTTCGTTAAAATGGCAACAGCCACAAGGCCGCCACCAATCCCGAGCGATCCTGTGTCACCCATAAATACTTTGGCTGGATGCGCATTAAAAACGAGAAAACCGAGTACGGCACCAACCATGGCTGCCGAAAAAATAGCCGCTTCCGGCTGTGTATTATTCATAGCAATAACGGTATAAGCACCAAATGCAATGGCACTTGTCCCTGCAAGCAGTCCATCAAGACCATCTGTAAAATTCACCGCATTCGATGCACCCAACATCAGAATTGCCATTAACGGGAAGTACAACCAGCCTGGGTTGAAGTGGAACGCCACAAATGGAATATATAAGTCCGTGCTATGTCCTTGCATGACAAGCAGGTAACAAACGATGGCGGAGATCAAGAGCTGACCGAACAGCTTTTGTTTCGCTGTTAGACCGAGTGAGCGCTTGAAAATAATTTTGATATAATCGTCGAGAAAGCCAACTAATCCATAGCCTAAAGAGGCTATTAACAGGATTAGAAGATCCGTATTTTTATCGGCAAAACGAAGCGTAGCAAGGGCCAGCGCGAGTAAAATGATGATTCCGCCCATGGTCGGTGTCCCTTGTTTTTTCAGATGCCCTTGCGGGCCATCCTCACGTATTTGCTGCCCGAATTTCATACGCCGCAAAATGGGTATAAAAAGCGGTCCCATAATAAGCGCAAGCACAAAAGCTACGCCCATCGTTAATAAAATTGCGTTTTCCACGTTGGTTCCCCCTGCTCGTTTTCGTCTTTCGAAAACGATCTACTGTTTCATCCTATAATTAATAACAAAACGCCATCTAGGCGAGTAAGGCATTAACCACATGCTCGAGACGCATGCCTCGCGATCCTTTTACGAGCACAAGGTCATCGGATCGGACCTCAGCCCCGAGCTCTGCCGCGAGCCGCTCTTTGTCATCGAAGGCGCGCACGCACGCCTTCGGGAACCGATCAGCCGCTTCATCCGCGATGAAGCGGCCAAGACGGCCGAACGTGAAGACGTAGTCTACACGTTCTGGAGACAGCATCGCACCAATGCCGCGATGGAACTGCTCTTCGTGCTCGCCAAGCTCCAGCATGTCGCCGAGCACGAGGAACTTGCGACCGAAGCCGCGCAGTTGCTCGGTCAAATCGATCGCAGCCCGCATGGATGCCGGGCTGGCGTTATACGCATCGTTAAGCACAGTCAGCCCTGAGGCTGCTGTCAGCTTCTCGATGCGCATGCTTGTCATCTGCAGCGAGCGAAGCCCCGCTGCAATTCCCTCAGGCGAGACGCCGAAGGCATCGCCGATGGCAATGGCTGCTAACGCATTAATCACATTATGCGTGCCGAGCAAGGGAATGAACAATTCCGGGTAACCCGGTGAATTGATCTGGAAGTACGCCCCGTCCGCATCCATTCGGATGTCGGTCGGGAACAGATCATTGCCCGTGCCGCTGCCAAAGCGGATACGGCGCAGCCCTTCTGGCAGGCCTCGCTCCGCGAGGGCCTGTTCAATCAGTGGCTCGTCGCCGTTGTAGATGAATAGCCCACCGCTCGGCATTCCGCTAACGATCTCGGCCTTAGCCCGAGCAATTTCTTCCCGCGAGCCAAGCTGAAGCATGTGCGATTCGCCAATCATCGTAATGATCGACGCTTCCGGCTCGGCCAGATTGGATAGCAGCTCGATTTCGCCACGTCCACTCATCCCCATCTCGACAACGGCGAATTCCGTAGTCTCTTCAAGCTCAAGCAGCGTGAGCGGTAAACCAATATGATTATTCAGGTTTCCCTTTGTTTTATGCACTTGAAACGTACTGCCCAATACGGCCGCAACTAAATCTTTGGTCGTCGTTTTGCCATTACTCCCCGTGATACCAATAATGCGAACCGGCAGCTGCTTGCGGTAAGACTTAGCTAACTGCTGCAGGGCTATTAGCGTATCCTTGACGCGAATGATCGGCATGCCTTCTGGGGGGTGAGGATGGTCATCTTGCCATAATGCAGCCGCAGCACCCTTGCTGTAAGCCTCTGAGGCATAAGCGTGACCATCGAAATGATCCCCGATCAGCGGCACAAACAAACTTCCCGGTCGTATTGTACGCGTGTCGGTAGATATGCCTATTATTGGAATGTGCCTTTCAGCTGACGTCGAGGTCACCAGCACACTTTCAACGCCTAGCATGTCTGTCATTTGTTCCAACGTGCGCTCTATCATCGTCCTCTCCCCCTTATCGCAGCCTTAGCCACCAATCGATCATCGAAATCATGCTTGACCCCCATGACATCCTGATACGTTTCGTGGCCTTTTCCCGCTATCAATATTACATCCTTAGGGCCTGCCCCTTCAATAGCCTTTTGTATCGCTTTTTTGCGATCCACGATTAATTCATACTGTTCCTTTGGGTAATTAACCTCTTTTAGACCAGGAACGATATCATCCAGAATGGCATCTGGATTTTCCATACGCGGATTATCTGAAGTCACATATAAATAATCACTATACTTAGCCGTAACCTTACCCATAAGAGGACGTTTCGTTCGATCACGGTCACCACCGCAGCCAAACACAGTGATTACCTTACCTTCTGCAAAGTCACGTACAGTAGACAAGGCATTCTCTAGTCCATCTGGGGTATGAGCATAGTCAACCAAGACTAAGTAATCCTGTCCCTCATTCACAACCTCCATACGGCCATCTACTACCGAAATATCTTCTAAACTATTCCGGACCGCTTCAAGTGGAATCCCTTCCGCCAGTGCCGCAGCAATGGACCCGAGCGCATTGTACACGTTGAATTTACCAACCAGCTTCATTCTGAAAAAAGCCTCTCCCGCAAAGGAAATAAGTTGAAACTCCGTGCCTTGGGCTGTCATTCGAATATTTGTCGCCCTTACATCACATTCGTTCTCTATACCATATGTAATAATTTGTGCGGCTGTCAGCTTACTGAACGTATGGGAAGCATCGTCATCCGCATTTAGAATAGCATACTGGCGCTCCTTGAGATCAGCTGAGAAACCATTCCCCAATCTTGAGAAGAGCAGGCCCTTTGCCGCTGCGTAAGCATCCATTGTTTTGTGATAATCTAAATGATCTTGTGTTAAATTCGTGAAAATACCCGAACGGAAATGAATACCCTTCACGCGACCTAATTCCAAGGCATGGCTGGACACTTCCATAATACAATAATCCGTCTTTTGTTCACACATCTGGCGGAAGCTGCGCTGTAAATCGACGGCTTCTTGGGTTGTGCGCTCCATTTCCGTATAGGTATCCCCGATTTTCATTTGAATCGTTCCCATAAGTCCCGTCGTAAAACCTTGATCCCGCAATATTTTCTCGATCAAATAGGTCGATGTCGTTTTGCCATTCGTACCCGTAATACCAATTAATTTCAGTTCTTTGCTGGGATAGCCAAAGAAATGGGCTGATAAAGCCGCCATTGCATATCTCGCATCTTTCACAACAAGCTGAGGAATTGGCAAGTCAAGCAATCTTTCCGTTACAAGCGCAGAAGCCCCAAGCGCAATCGCTTTTGGGGCATAATCGTGACCATCTGCTGTCAGTCCAGGGATACATAGAAACAAATCCCCTGTTTGTATTTTACGAGAGTCTGCTTCAATCCCAGTAATCTCTGTTTCAGCATCTCCATGTATGTGGGTAATGAGCAGTGCGGAAGCAAGCTCCTGAAGTTTCATGAGCAACCCTCTCCTTAATGTTATTGCTACCTATTATTGACAATTTTATGCCTATGGAAAAGCTAAACATGTCTTACTTGCAAAATCTTTTTTCCAGCCAACTAAACCACATTACTGCGGTGGCGCATTATTCGAGAGAAAAATGCGTATTGTAGAGCCTTGGTCTACTCGTGAACCCGGCTTCGGCGCTTGACTGATCACATATTTGCCACTGCCAGACTTAGCCAGCCTAAAATTCATGTTCAGATCTTCTAATATATCATCAACTGAGGCTCCAACCAAGTCCGGCACCTCAACAACCGGAGTTTCACCATAGCGATAATCTTTATCAAGCTGGTTTTTATCAGGTTCGACTTTCATATATCGCAAAGCATCAGCCATCATATTCTTCACAAGTGGTGCTGCAATCAGACCTCCAAATTGAATTCCTTGAGGATCATCCACAGCTGCATAGATGACAATCTTTGGATTATCGGCCGGCGCGAAGCCAATGAAGGAGACAATATGCTCATCCGGCGAATAACGTCCGTTAATAACCTTCTGTGCTGTTCCCGTCTTCCCACCTACGCGATAGCCGTCGATAAACGCATTGCGTCCTGTGCCTTTGGCAACTACGCTTTCAAGCGCTTCGCGTACTTGCTTCGATGTCTCCTCCGATACGACATTGCGTACAAGCTCGGGCTTTACAACATCAACAATCTCACCTGTATCCGGATTCGTGAATGACTTCGCCACATACGGCTTAAAAAGTTTACCTCCGTTAATTGCCGCAGAGACAGCCGTAATTTGCTGAATCGGAGTGACCGATACACCTTGGCCGAATGCCGTCGTTGCAAGCTCAACCGGCCCCACCTGAGACGGCTTAAACATAATACCATTTTCTTCGCCGCCGAGGTCAATTCCCGTCTTCTTCCCAAAGCCAAACTTTGAAATGTAATCAAACAACTTTTCCTTGCCTAAACGCTGTCCCATAACGACAAATCCGGGGTTACAGGAGTTTTGGACGACTTGCAGCATCGTTTCACTGCCATGACCGCCGCGTTTCCAACAGCGGAGTCTAGCCCCTCCGACCTCAATAAATCCGGGATCGTAAAATTGTTCATTTTTTAAATCAACCTTTTTTTCTTCTAACGCTGCAGCTAGTGTAATAATTTTGAAGGTAGAACCCGGCTCATATGTTTTCCAAATCGGTAAGTTTCGGTTATAAGTTTCAGCCGGATAATCCTTATAATTGCCTGGTTCATACGTAGGCCTGCTCCCCATGGCAAGAATTTCTCCGTTATTGGGATCCATCATGATGGCGATGACATTCTGAGCCTGGTACTGTACCATGGCCTGATCCAATTCTCTCTCCAACACAGACTGCAGATGACTATCAATCGTCAACTTCATATTGAGGCCGTCTTTAGGCTTCGTATAGGTATCGGTTGTCCCTTCCAGCGTTCTTCCTGCTGCATCAGTCATATAGGATATGCTTCCTGCTATTCCAGTCAATTGGCTGTTATATTTTGCTTCAATGCCTGTCAGCCCTTTATCTAATCCAGCAAAACCAAGAATATGGGCAGCTAACGAGCCGAATGGGTAGTATCTTTTGTTGTCTTCTGCTACCACAATACCAGGAAGATGAAGATTTCGTACTTCTTGCGCTTTTTCAACCGTTATTTTGCGTCCAGAAGGCTTGATATCGTTTTGAGATGTTTTCTTTGTAATTTGTTTATAAATGTCATCTTCGTTCCCTTGCAGCACTTCGGCAAGTTTGGCTGCAGTGCTTCGGGCGTCTTGAATTTGAACAGGTATAGCCACTATCGTAGGTGTACTCATACTGTAGGTCATCGTTATCCCATTGCGATCTTGAATCTCGCCTCGCTTAGGTGCAAATTCTATTTTTCTCCGCCAACTATCCTCTGCTTTATTCGCCAAGTCTTGTCCAATCCATAGCTGGACATAAGCTAGACGGAGAATAAGTGCTGTAAAGATGACAGTGCCCATAATGAGCGCAGTAAACAATCTGCGACGAACGGTAACGTTAGAAACACGCATGAACGTTCAGTCTCCCTTCCCAATAAGTCAACATCATTCCTAACATGACTATTCGGGACAAACAGGGGTTAGAACAAGCTCTCCGTTAAGGTGTCTTTTTGGCCGTAGATCGCTGCGCTTCTGTTTTCGTATTCGACGCCGGCGTTGGCGATGGTGTAAGTGTTGATGAACTTGCAGTTGATGATTTATCGCTTAATGGTTTGAGCTGCAACGTCACACTTCTCCCCTCGCCTTCCCCCGTAGTAGCCTGATCCGAAACATATCCTTCACCGGCGGTTTGACAGTCTACTTTAAAGAAGGAACAGGTTTCAACTGCATCTCGAAGTGATCTACCGACCAAGTTAGGCAGCGGCATTTCGTCAACAGTTTGCATCGCAACATATATTCGTTGTGTAGATAAGATTTCTGTACCTGCTTTCGGAAATTGATCCACAACCTTGGCTCCTTTACCGAAAACCTCAAGTGACAAACCGCTCTCCTTTGCTGTAGCCTTGGCGCTTTCTGCTGTCACATCTACAAAATTAGGCACAGTTAGCTTATTCGCTTGCTTCGTTACCATTTTCGTTTGCTTATTCGATGCAACGCCCATATATTGCAGCGATTCACCAACAATTTCTTTGAAAGCAGGAGCCAATACCTGCCCTCCTAAGTGATAGTTGCCGCCTAGATCAGGTTGATCAGCGATCAGTGTAACTAAGATACGAGGATTTTCAGCAGGAGCGTACCCAATAAAGGAAATAACCCACGAATCCGTGGAATAGGTCTTTTCACCGGGAAGGACTAAGTTAGCTGTCCCTGTCTTTCCTGCGACACGGTAGTCCTCCATAAATGCAAGCTTACCTGTACCAATATCTTGGTCAGATACAACTTGTTCTAAATATCCGCTCACCAGACTAGCTGTCTTTTCACTCACGACCTGCCTAACGACTTGTGGCGCAAAAGACTGAATGCTTTTCCCTGTTTTCGGATCGACAATATCCTTAACAATGTGAGGCCACATCAATTTACCACCGTTGGCCATTGCAGCATAAGCAGCTGTTTGTTGGATGGCTGTAACAACGACCTTTCCTTGTCCATACGTTGCTGTTGCAAACTCAGATGGATATTTCATATCGATTAAACCGGAGACTTCATTTGGCATATCAATATTCGTTTTTTGATCGAACCCAAATTTGTTAATGTAATCTTTGAGCTTTGGAGAAGTTAATTTCTCGTAACCCAATTTAACGAAGGCCACGTTACTAGAGCGCTTAAGGCCATCTAAGAAAGATATTTTCCCCCACCCAACGCGGTTATGGTCATGAAGCTCTCTATCTTCAACCTTAATACTTCCGGACTGGTACATTTCATTCGGATTAAATAGACCCTCTTCTACTGTAGCAGCTAACGTCACTAGTTTAAAAGTAGAGCCAGGCTCGTAACGAGAGGCTACCGCATTATTTTTGAAATCACTTTGATCTTTAATCGTCCAATAGGTATTGGGGTTAAAGGTAGGCGTATTTGCCATTCCCAGAATTTCCATCGTTTGCGGATCAACAGCAATCGCCGTTAGGCTCTTCGGGTGCCATTTGTCATTTACTTTTGCAAGCGCGCTCTCCAAATAAAACTGAATATTTTTATCAATTGTGAGTCGCACATTGTTCCCGTCTTGCGCTGGCTTGAAATTGATCTTGGAATCAGGAAGTTCAACACCCATCCCGTCCTTCTCATAGCTTAACATCCCAGGAACACCCTTAAGGGTTTGATCTAGTTTAAGCTCTAATCCTAGTGCAGCTTCGCCTTCTTTATTCGTATACCCTAGAATATGAGAGGCAAGAGATTCTCCTGGATAATAGCGTTTCTTGTCTTCTAAAATACTAATTCCTACGTTAGCTTTTGCTTTTAACTTGAGTTTTGCTTGAAGAACTGAAATTAACGCACGAACTTGATCTGCCTTCTCTTTCTCAATCTTCCAACCTTCATTTCTAATCTCTGTATAGACCGCAAAATCCGTACCGTCCGGCTTCATTTTCGTTGCGCGCTCACGGATTTTATTGACAAGCGTAGGCTTCGTTACATCCGATTCTTTCAAAATTTCCGCTAATCCTTGCGTAACATCCTCAGCAATATGGAAGCTATCAATCATTTTGGGATTAAGTGCAATGGTATATGATGTTGCTTCCACGGCAAGCACTTTATTGTTTCGGTCCAGGATCGAGCCCCTTACCGGATTTATCACCTTATCCGTTTCCCATTTCTTCTCGGCTTTCTCTAGTAACCATGAAGCTTCTACCACTTGAATCCAATAGACTTTAGAAATAAGGACAACAAAAAGAAGGGTGAAGAACCCTCCAATTAGCAAAGATCGCAACTTAATTTTTTTTGTCATATCGAATACCTGCCCATTACGGTTTAGAAGCTACTTTATTATTTTTGCTACTGCTTGTATTTGATTTTGTTTTCTCTGGAGTGACTAAACTTACTTTCTTTTCATCTCCTAAATTAAACCCAAGCCGTACAGCCTCACCCTTCATACGTTCAGGACTTTGCAGTTTCTCTACTTCTTGCTTCAAAGCACTGTTCTGAGCTTGCATCTCACGAATTTCACTTTGCATTTTTAAAATATTGGCATTCATCTGATAAATGGCCGCGTAACGCCAGATAATAACTCCCGCCACAATGACACAAAGAATTACAGTGAATAAATAGAGCATTTTCTCTTGTGTCGGTAACGTTTTATTGCGATAAACAACCTTTGTTGTTTCTCTTATCTTCACTTTAGGTGCTGGGGCCGAACGTTTTGGATTGAGAGCCAAATTGCCTTGAATGTAAGATGGCATATTTTATTTCCTCCCTTGTGTCAAAGCTTTTCAGCGATTCGCAGTTTCGCGGATCTTGCCCTTTGATTGACTTCAAGCTCATGTTCGCTTGGTGAAATAGGTTTTCTTGTTACTAATTTTACAACTCCGGTCTTCTTGCAAACGCAATATGGAAGATCCGAAGGACAGGTACATTTTTCAATGTTTTTCACAAAAAATTGTTTACATATGCGATCTTCCAGTGAGTGGAAAGTAATTACAGCAACTCTGCCTTGTGGGGCAAGGCAACGGAGTGATTGCTCCAGTGCTTCTTCAAAAGCTCCTAACTCATCGTTCACCGCGATACGCAGCGCTTGGAAACTTCGCTTCGCTGGGTGACCGCCGGTCCTTCTCGCTGCAGCGGGAATACCTTCCTTAATCAGCTCCACCAGCTCACCTGTGGTTTCAATGGGTTGTTTGGCCCGAGCTTCCACAATGACGCCCGCAATTCGCCTGGAAAACTTTTCTTCCCCATATTCAAACAAAATTCTCGCAATTTGGTCAGCAGGCCACTCATTGACGATCGTTTTGGCGGTTAATTCCGTAGAACGATCCATCCTCATGTCGAGCTCTGCATCATGGTTGTAGCTGAAACCACGATCCGCATCATCCAGTTGTGGAGATGACACGCCAAGATCGAAAAGAATCCCATCCACCTGCGGCTTGCCCTCACGAAGTGCTCTCGGCTCATTCTGGAGCACCTGCTCCAGCTCTCTGAAATTGCTTTTTACGATTTTTACGCGATCCAGGTAAGGCGCTAGCACAGTTTGAGCATTAGCTAATGCGACATCATCCTGGTCTAAAGCAATCAGCAAGCCATTTGGACCTAACTTGGATGCAATCAGGGAACTATGCCCTGCTCCTCCCATCGTACAATCCACGTAAACGCCATCCGGCTTTATATGTAAACCTTCAACAGATTCTTCTTTTAGTACCGTCACATGATGAAACACTTGGTGTCCTCCTAAGAGCTTTGCTTTAGCAAAGCTTTCTACGTAAGCATAATCTGAGCTTGCTTTAGCAATGCTTTCTACGTAAGCCTCTATAAATCAAAATTAAAATCGACGAGTTTCTCAGCTATTTCATTGAATGACTGTTCCGATTCATTGGCATAGCTTTCCCAAATTTGCTTGCTCCAAATCTCAACTCGGTTGGAAACACCGATAACCACACAATCCTTTTCAAGTTTGGCATGATCTACAAGGTTACCTGGAATGTTCGCTCTACCTTGTTTATCGAGGTCACACTCCGTTGCACCGGAGAAGAAGAACCGGGTGAAGGCACGCGCATCTGATTTCATTAGCGGCAGTGCTTTGAGCTTCTGCTCGAGTATCGCCCACTCCGATTGCGGATAAACGAATAAGCACTGATCCAGACCGCGGGTGATGACAAATGAGTCGCCGAGGGCTTCGCGAAACTTGGCCGGGATGATCATTCGGCCTTTCTCGTCAATGCTATGTTGATATTCACCCATGAACATAGCATGTCGCCCCCTTTTCCTCCACTTTGTACCACTTTCCACCACATTTGAATCAATATTCGCTAAAAATAAAAGAAATCCTGCTTTGAGAGCAGGATTTTCAAAATTATTTTCAATTTTAGGTCTATTCTGCGTCTTTTGTTCCTTGTTTCTCATCTTCAAGTGCGTTTAAAGAAGCATTTTGATCTTTGAGTTGTAATCGCATCTCTTGCAGTTGTTTATTTCTTTTGCGTCTGAATACCCAGATCGGTACGCCAATCAATAGGCCAATGACGAGAATCGGAAATGCAGCTGCAAGGAAAACGAGAATACCTTGCATTACAGCAACTAGTACATTTAGGCTAGAATTCCATGCTTTTTGAATGCGTTCCTCTAGTGTTAACTTATGAGGATCAGATAACAGCGGCTTATTACCTGTTTGCTGGTACATACGAAGCTCAATCGTCGAGAAAGAGACATTTTGATCCAAGTACCTTATCCGCCCCTTTATCTGTTCAATCGCTTCTTGTACCTTGGATAGCTCGTTTGAAAAAGCAAGCAGCTCATCCGTTTTTGATGCTTTCTCCATAAAGCCCAATAATCTCGTTTCAACCATTTGTTTTGCTTTGAGGCGTGAACTAAGATCCACATACTCCTCTGTCACGTCCTGTCCCTGTACATTCCTTTGGAGCGATGGACTCATCTTCTCTAAGCCATCTAGCAAGGAGACAAATCCATTTGCTGCGACTTTAATTGTATATGTCCCGCCCCGTTCCCCCGTATTCGCATTTTCCGAGAATTGCAGAATGTAAGCCCCACTAAGCGCTACCAGGTCACGGAGGGCTGTCTGAGCTTTGCTGTAGTCCTCTACAGGCATAACCAAGTTAGCACGGTAGATTAACTTACGATTAAATCCTGCTGCTTCATCACTTCCCGTTGCTGGCATGACCGTGATCGGTGCATTTTTCACTTCCGTAGGCGCTATTTCTGCCGCTCCCTCTTTCCCTTTGGATGACGAATCTGCGCTGCTTGCTTTCCCTCCAGCTGCGGCAGCAGGAGCCGCGGACTTAGCGTCAGCCGACTGTGCAGATTCTGCCTTCAAAGCGTCACTAGTCGCAGCCATTTTCATTTCTTTTGATGATGGCGCTGACGACTCATCCTTTGCAGAGCTGCAGCCTGATAGTAAACTAATTACTAACATGCACGTGGCAAGCAGGAAAGAAATTTTCCGACCAAACGTATTCCTCTTAGTTTTGTAATTCTCAATACTGCTTTGCATGAACCTACCGTTCATTTTGCTTTTTAAGACCCCCATCTTGCCATCTCCTCGCTACCAAATATAGGTTATACACCCTATAAACGGGGGTTATGATTGAAAGGTTGCAAGTCGCCAAGTCACTTCAACAAATAATTACCGATAAAAATAAACCTTAATTGAAAGACCAAGAAGATTCCGGCGAGGAAATTTTCAATTTGATGTTTGAGTTTTCAACTATAAATACTAAAAAGAAGCAGCACAAGCTACTCGTTAAAACTTAGCTAAAACTCCGAAATCGACTTCTCAACAACTAAATTACTTACCTTGCAGCGCTTCTCACTCATTTAAGCTCCATTTTCGAGCTTATCTCAGCAGCCACCTAGCGAAAGCTCGGTTTCCGAGCTTATTCGCCCATTCCGTAGCCATTTGCTAATCCCTTGTTCCGTAATCATTGCGAAAAAGAAAAAGCCTTCCAGCCCACTCCAAAAGTGGTCTGAAAGGCACTCAAAAGTTCTTGAAGGCTCTTAAAGGCTCTTAAAAGCACTTCAAGGCACTGAAAGCTCTCCTAAGCTATCCAATGCTTATAATAGCTCTTAAAAGCTCTCTCGAAGGCTCCCCAAATCTTAATGCTCCGCCCAGCTATCCAGGTACATCTTCTGCTCTTCTGTCAATGAGTCAATGCTAGTTCCAAGAGATTCCAACTTGAATCGAGCAACTTGTTCATCCAGCACGTAAGGTACATTAACAACAGTTTTGCCTAATTTCTTGTACTCATCATTTACATATTTAAGTGACATAGCTTGAAGCGCAAACGTCATATCCATAATTTCTGCTGGATGACCATCGCCTGCTGCTAGGTTAACCAAACGTCCCTCAGCAAGTATATATACTTTACGACCGTCCGTCAGTTGGTACTCTTCAATATTGCGTCTAACTGTACGCTTGGAAGAAGACATTGCTTCAAGTTCCGGTTTGTTTACTTCAACGTCAAAGTGGCCTGCATTTGACAGAATCGCGCCATCTTTCATGACTTTGTAGTGTTCTCCACGAATCACATCACGGTTACCCGTAACTGTTACGAAGAAATCTCCCAATTTCGCTGCTTCCAGCATTGGCATAACAGCAAAGCCATCCATATAGGCCTCGACACCTTTAATTGCATCAATTTCTGTTACAATTACATTCGCGCCCAAACCTTTAGCACGCATTGCCACTCCTTTACCACACCAGCCATAACCGACAACAACAACTGTTTTACCAGCTACAACCAAGTTAGTTGTACGGTTGATGCCATCCCAAACGGATTGACCCGTTCCATAACGATTATCGAACAAGTATTTACAGAAGGCATCGTTAACAGCGACCATCGGGAATTCAAGCTTGCCTTCTTTCTCCATCGCTTTTAGACGAAGAATACCTGTTGTTGTTTCTTCAGCTCCGCCGCGAACTTGTACAGCCAAATCTTTACGTTCGGAATGAAGAATAGAAACCAAATCGCCACCATCATCAATGATGAGGTCAGGCTTCGTTTCGAGCGCTTTAATCAGCAGCTCTTTGTATTCTTCCGGACTCGGATTGTATTTCGCAAAAACGGTAATACCGTCCTCAACAAGCGCTGCACAAACGTCATCTTGTGTAGATAGCGGATTGCTGCCCGTAATCGTTACTTCAGCTCCACCGGCTTTTACTACTTTGGCTAAATAGGCCGTTTTCGCTTCCAAATGCAAGGAAATAGCTACTTTCAATCCTTTAAAAGGCTGTTCCTTCTCAAATTGCTCGCGAATACGGTTCAAAACAGGCATATGCGCCTGGACCCAATCAATTTTCAAATGACCTTCAGGTGCCAGCGTTATATCAGCAACAATACTCTTTTCTACAGTTGTCATGTTAGTTTCCTCCTATAAATAATAAATACGATGCAAACCGTCCACAGGAATCGGTGTCTCAAGTAAATCTCGGAGCCATTCATTCCCATACCGATTCATATAAGCACACCCATTATACACTCTTTCTTGTGGCTTGGCGAACGGTAATATCGTTAGTCTTATGCGTTCTAATTGTCGCAACGCTGCATCGAATTGCGCGTTATATGCTTCTCCTGCTTTATTACGCAAATATTCGATTTGCTCCAGGATTTTCGCCAAATTCGTTTCTCCCAGCTTTTTAACCCCGGGATTAATCGCGGCAAGAGATTCCACAAGTGGTGCGTAGTTCACACTGAAATCCGATTTTACGGCTTCGAAGCGCTCATTCAATTGCAATGTATCTTGAGCATCCAGCCACTCTTGCTTCTTGTGCTCAAAGCGCTCAAGTACGTCCTCAAATGTAAAGCCATATTTGTTCATTTGCTTCTGAACCGTACCCTCGATCAGAGTAAACTCCATTCGCGGTGCTATGATCGGCATTTTCATTCCAAATTGTTCAAAAGCATGCTTCGTTAGCGACCAGTAAGCAATCTCCCCTGGTCCTAGCACAGTAGCGAGAACAGGGAATAGAAATTCTTGCATTAGAGGCCGCGACATCACGTTGTTGCTCAAATTCTCAGGCGTTGTTAAAGCTAAATCTTGGAGCTGCTGCCTAGTATAACTATAGTGCTTCTTCTTATCTGTAAATATTTCACCTTCACGATGCAAGAGCAGCCGCTGTCCATCTGCAAATACAAACAAATTAGCTCCGTCTTTGCTTACTTCAGCTTGACTCTCATATCCTGCTTGCCGGGCTGCATCCTGACTCTTCTGTAGCGATCCCGAGAATGCTTCATTCTGTAGGATTAGCTTCTCAAACATGGACGCTTCCAAAGCTCGTAGGGAAGGTTCATCGGAATCTATAAGGACAAGCCCGTATTCCCCAAACAGGATGGCCATCCAACGAGCAAAAGCATCGGATAACGTCGCCCCATCTTCTGTTGTTCCCTCCAGCTTAGCGATTAACGAAGCTTTAAACTCTGTATCCATCAAAGATTGATCTAACGCCGTCAAGGCCTCTTTCCATGCATCAGGTTCAATAGGCAGCTTACTGACGGATGTGCGACGCCCTGTCGGATGATCCACCTTGATTTTCTCAATTTGCTGGGCATTCGATAGCGTATACGTATGGTTAACTTCATCAAAATCATGATCCTCACCAGCGATCCAAAAAATCGGCACAACTGGGCGTTGTAATTTCCCACTCCATTCACGTGCCAATTGAACAATGCTAATGGCTTTGTACAAAACAAGCAGTGAACCGCCGAACAACCCGGCTTGCTGGCCACCAACAATGGCAAGTGTATTCTTATCAGCCAACGCTGATATTTGGTCAAATGCAGCCTGTGCATTCCCTATTCTCTCATTGTATTCGCGCAAAACTTGCACCATGCGCCCTCGATCAACTTGAGGTGAAGTCTTTGTTTCGTCTAACCATAGCACTCGGGACTGCCAGTCTTCCAAGTTTCCGAAGTGGTAAGGAAATAAAGCTTTAGCTTTATCCGTTTGAGCTATGTAATCTTCCGCTAACTTCTGATTTTTCTTCCAATGAAAAGTTTCCATTTGCATACGCGACTAGTGTCTCCTCTTCATACCAAATAAACCGACTATCCTTTGATTGTACACGTAAGGTCAGCAATCGTCAAAACTGTATTTTTAATAATTACAATTGAACATTAAAAAGCCGCCCCCTGCGGGACGGCTCGACAATCTTAATACAAATGACAAGCTACGAAGTGATTTGGTTCCACTTCTTTGGATGGCGGCATCGATACCGCACACTGCGGCATTGCTTGCGGACAGCGCGTACGGAACGGACATCCACTAGGCGGATTAAGCGGGCTTGGTACATCACCTTGTAAGATGATGCGCTCACGCGTACGCTCAATTTCCGGATCTGGGATCGGAATTGCAGAAAGCAGTGATTGTGTGTAAGGATGAAGCGGCTTCGCGTAAAGAGCATCTGACGTTGTCACCTCAACGAGGTTACCAAGGTACATAACACCGATACGATCGGAAATATGCTTAACCATCGCCAAATCATGCGCAATAAATAGGTAAGTCAAGCCCATTTCCTTCTGTAATCTCTTGAACAGGTTAACAACCTGAGCCTGTACGGAAACGTCCAGTGCTGAGATCGGCTCATCCGCAATAATGAATTTCGGCTCAATCGCAAGCGCACGGGCAATCCCGATACGTTGACGCTGACCACCGGAAAACTCATGCGGGAAACGGTTAGCATGCTCATCGTTCAAACCAACGGCACGAAGCAATTCCATCACGCGTTCTTTACGTTTAGCGCCTTTGTACAAACCATGAATATCAATACCTTCAGCAATGATATTTCCAACCGTCATACGAGGGTTCAAAGAAGCGTAAGGATCTTGGAATACCATTTGCATATTCCGATTAAAGTCTTTCAGCTTCTTCCCCTTCAACTTATGAACATCTTCACCGTCGAAAATAACTTCGCCTTCCGTTGCATCATAAAGCTTAATAATCGTTCTACCCGCTGTCGATTTCCCACATCCGGATTCCCCTACGAGACCAAATGTTTCACCGCGGTTAATTTCTATGGAGAAATTGTCAACAGCTTTCAAAATTTTACCGTTGCCAAGATTAAAATGCTTCTTCATATTACGAATTTGCAAGATAGGTTGATTAGATTTAGACATGTTGATGACCTCCCACTCCTACAGGACGTTCAACCTTCGGTGCATCTGGGTGCAACAGCCAGCAAGCGGCACTGTGTGTCTCAGAAAGCGACGTATGCTCTGGATCTTCTTCCAAACAATGATTCATAGCATATGGACATCTGGCTGCAAAAGCACACCCTTTTGGAGGTGCGAACAGATCTGGTGGCGTACCTGGAATAGGTACAAGCTCTTCATTACTATTCGTATCCAAACGCGGCACCGAACGAAGCAAGCCCCATGTATATGGATGCTGCGGCTCGTAGAAAATTTCATCTACTGTACCTTGCTCAATAATTTTCCCAGCGTACATAACGACAACACGTTGAGCCATATCAGCTACGACACCAAGGTCATGCGTAATTAAGATAATAGATGAGTCCGTTTTAACAGAAATCGTCTTCATCAAATCAATAATTTGCGCTTGAATCGTTACGTCAAGAGCCGTTGTTGGCTCATCTGCGATAAGCAGTTTTGGCGAGCAAGCAAGTGCGATAGCAATCATAACACGCTGACGCATACCACCGGAGAGCTCATGCGGATATTGATGAATACGGCCCTCTGGAGAGTTAATGCCTACAAGCTTAAGAATTTCAATAGCCTTCTCTGTTGCAGCCTTTTTGTTTAAACCTTCATGTTTGATCAAACCTTCTGTGATTTGATCGCCGACTTTCATCGTCGGATTCAAAGAAGTCATTGGATCCTGGAAAATCATACCCATTTCGGATCCACGAATTTTCTCCATTTGTCTGTTGGAAAGCTTGGTAATATCCAATTTCCCGTCAAACATGATAGAACCGCTTTTTATATAGCTAGGCGGAGTAGGAATTAAACGCATGAGCGTTTGTGCCGTTACGGACTTACCGCAGCCGGATTCACCTACAATCGCCAACACTTCACCTTTTTTCAAAGAAAAAGATACGCCGCGAACAGCTTGAACTTCCCCCGCATATGTCCGGAAAGAAACTCTCAAATCTTTTACTTCTAGTAAATTGTTATTGGTGCTCATCATTATTCACCCCTTCTTACTTGCGCATTTTTGGATCAAGCGCATCACGAAGCCCGTCGCCGAGTAAATTGAAGCTTAATAGAATCAAGCTGAAAATAATCGTCGGGAAAATAAGGCGATGCGGATATAACCGGATATAATTGGCGCCGTCAGATAGCAAGTTACCCAGCGATGCGAGCGGCGGTTTAACACCAAGACCAATAAAGCTAAGGAACGCTTCCGTAAAGATAGCAGCTGGAACAACAAAGGTAATTTGCACAATGATGATACCTAACGCATTAGGAATCAAACTGCGCATAATAATTCTCATTGGAGATGCACCAAGTGTACGAGATGCAAGTACAAACTCTTGCTCTTTCAACGTTAACATTTGACCGCGTACCAAACGTGCCATTGGAACCCAACCCGTTATGGCCATGGCCAAAATAATAGATGGAATACCTGAACCAATAACCATAATGAGTAGAATGGCGATTAACAAGAAAGGAATCGCATATACGATTTCAATCGTACGCTGCATCACTTCATCGACTTTCCCGCCATAGTAAGCAGAAATACCGCCATAAATAACACCAATAACCAAATCAATTATAGCTGCGATAATCCCAATGAATAATGAGATACGTGTCCCCCACCATACACGGGTCCATACATCGCGGCCGAAGTCGTCTGTACCGAACCAGTGGTCACCACTTGGAGCCACATTTTTCGCTTTTAAGTTTTGCGTCTGATAATCGTAGCTTGAAACAAAAGGTACAATAATCGCAAATACGATCAAAGCAACCAATATAATTAAGCCAGCCATAGCCAGTCTATTTTTCTTAAGTCGTCTCCAAGCGTCCTGCCAATAATTGAGCGAAGGTCTAACAATTTTTTCGCCAGTTAAAGATTTATTTGAAACGGGAGCAAACTTGTAGTTATTCTCTGTTGATTGATTCGGAGTTTGCATTGTTTATTTCCCGCCTTTCCCAAGACGAATTCTAGGGTCTACAAAGCCATACACTACGTCTGTAATAAATATTACTAAGATAAGAATACTTGAGTAGAAAATGGTTAATCCAGAAATCATTGTGTAGTCATTGGAATAAACCGATGTTACAAAGTGTTTACCCAAACCTGGCACAGAGAAAATTTGTTCAACAACTAGCGTTCCTGTGATGACGTTTACAAATATTGGACCTATTATTGTGATAACTGGTAAAATAGCATTTCTTATCGTGTGCTTAACAACAACTGTAAAATTGGTTAAACCTTTGGATTTGGCTGTCTTAATGTAATCTTGATTCAGAACGTCCAACATGGAAGTTCGCATCAAACGTGCCAAGATTGCAATAGTTCCGAATGAGAGCGCAAGTGATGGTAAAATACGATAACTTGGACCTTTCCATAATCCTGCAGGAAGAATGCCCCATTTAACACCGATATAATAAGAAAGCAATGGACCAAGAACAAATGATGGGATAGATACACCCAGAATCGCAATAAACATTGCCGTATAATCGCCTGCTTTATTATGCTTCAAAGAGGCAATGATCCCTAAAGTAAGACCTGCAATAATAGCAATAGCGATGGAAATCAACCCAAGTTCTAGTGAAGAAGGAAATGCTTGTTTGATAATATCAGTAACTTTGTGAGCAGGGAATTGATAGGAAGCTCCTAGATCGCCATGGATGATATTGTTCATGAAAGTCAGGTACTGTTCCCATAATGGCTTATCTAAACCGTATTGCTTCATCAGCATCTCTTTCGTCGCTTTAGGAATCCGTTCAGAACCTTCTCCAAGTGGATTACCTGGTAAGTTTTTCATCAATACGAATGTAAATGATGCAATTAGCCATAACGTAATAAGCGCATATAAGAAACGGCGAAGAATGAACTTAACCATATTGCTCCTCCTTTATTAAAATGAACTGCTTAGAAATTTAGAAGAGGCCGCTCCCACGAGGTGCGAACGGCCCCTTCTTGTAAATATGAAGTATAGATTACTTAATAGTAACCCATTTCAGTTCCCATTCTTGACCAAATGAAGGAAGAATCAAACCGTTAACTGCAGGCTTTTTCAAGTAAGCACGAGTACGGAAGTAAAGTGGTGCTACACCTTGATCATCCATGAGGATTTTCTCAGCTTCAATCATTGCTTTCGCACGTTTGGAAGGATCAACTTCTGCTTGAGCTTGCTTAATTAGCGTATCATATTGCGGGTTGCTGTAGTCGCCTTCATCAAACTCTCCGCCAGTTACCCACATATCCAAGAATGTCATTGGATCGTTGTAATCCGCGCCCCATAGGGAAAGAGCGATTTCGAAGTCATGTTTGGAGGACAACTCGATACGCAATGCATGCGGAACTGGGTTCGCTTCTGCTTCGTATCCAAGATTTTGTTTCCATTGTGCAAGGATGAACTCAAGTGATTTTTTCGCAGTTTCTGTATCATCCGCGTTCACTTTCATTTTTGGAAGAGCTGTTAAACCAGCTTCTTTCAAACCTTCAGCAAGCAATTGTTTTGCTTTAGCTGCATCGAACTTAGGTTGAGTTTCGCCAGCAGATTTACGGAAGTCGCCGCCTGCACCGTCAGAAGTACCGCCAGGCACTAAACCTGTGGATGATACGGAACCGTTAGCAAGAACTGTATCTACGTAAGCTTGACGATCGATTGCCATACCTAAAGCTTGACGGATTTTCTTGTTAGCTAAGGCAGGAACTTTTTTCGTTTGGTACATCAGGTAGGAGTTAGTCAACTCAGGTTTTGGCAAGTTGTCTGGTTTACCTGCATATAGTTTAAGTTGATCGCGATTGATTTCAGCCAAATCAGCTGCATCTGTTTCATATAGGTTGAGTCCTGTATTTGTATCTTTTACGATATTGACAGTTGCTTTCGTAAGCTTAACGTTAGCAGCATCCCAATATTTATCGTTTTTAACAAGTTCAAGTGTTTGGCCATGATCCCATTTGCTTAAAATAAATGGACCTGCACCAATGACTTTATCAGCTTCTGCTCCATATTTATCACCAGCTTTTGTAACGAAATCTTCTCTTTGTGGCAAGAAAGTTCCGAACGCAAGCATTTGTGTAAAGAAGGTAACTGGTTTCTCAAGTTTAATTTCAAGTTGTTTGTCGCTAATTGCTTTTACGCCAAGTGCATCTTGAGCTTTTTTAACATCTTCAGGTGTTTTTGCTTTCGTTACAGCTTCTCCACCTTTTATCCAAGCTACTACGAAGCTATATTGTCCTTTTGTTGCTGGATCTAAAGTACGTTTGAAAGAATAAACGAAGTCTTGTGCTTTTACTGGTTGACCATCTGACCAGTTCGCATTGTCGCGAATGTCGATTGTGTAAGTTAGACCATCAGCTGAAATTTTAGGGAAATCTTTTGCAAGTCCAGGAGTCGCTTTGCCGTCTTTGTCAGTACGAAAAAGACCTTCGTTAAATGCGCTAATGAATGTGAAAGCAGCATTTGCTGTTGCTTTGGAGCTATCCATAACAGGTGGCTCTGCAGTAAAGTTGATTTTAATTTCTTGCGGTTTGTTAGATGCCGCAGGAGCTGCTGTACCTTTAGTATCCCCAGTTGGAGATGCAGATGGTTCCTCTTTTTTGGCACAACCAATTGCCACACTACCCATAAGCGTTAATGCTACTGCTGTAGAAACCCATTTCGTCGCTTTCATAAAACTCCTCCTTTAAAATATGTATCTAAACATCTATGGTTAGGTGTTTTGATAGTTTTACTAACACAAACCTCACACCTTAAACCCAAAAACAAATGAAACAGCTTTACGCATGTCAGTATATCTGACTCGAACCTCTGGTAAAAAAATTTACTAGACTCTACGCAAGGAATTATAACATATAACTATGCTTTGTCCAGAACAAATTTTCCTTTTCATTCATTCCGATAAAATTTTAATTCACCTTTGTTAAAATAATATGAAGAAAAAGGTCCTTTACGGTTTCTAATTATACAACCATCGGTCAATAAAATCTAGACGGATTTCATTGTTATTTTCTACAATTCTTAAATAAATATTACAAACACACGCTAACAATTGATTTATTCACATTATTTCCACAAAATTGATCTATACTAGGTCAAAAATATATAATTTTTCCCGATATGCAGGAAAAATAGCAGGATATAAAGTGCTGATAGACCCAGAAAACTAAGCCTCCATACTACCCTGCTAACCTTTAATAATTCGGTTTTTCCTTTCATATGCGTCTGATAACCACCAATGATCCCAAAAGCGATGAGCAGCACGAGCGCAATGAGCCAGAAACCAAAATTCGTATGAAATAATTGATTCCACATCAAAGAAACAGAGCCAAACAGAAATAACGTCGTCATATCCATGGTAAGTCTTGTTGTCATCTTCTTATCTCTAAGAAAAACAAAAACTAGAAACCACAAAAAGATAAACGTAATAAACGGTGCCACTGCTAAGACCGCATATATCGTAGATATCCAACTGGCTAGCACATTCATCATTAAGAATCACCTACTTATTCTAAGGCTTTCACTAAGTGGTACACGGTTTGGTGAGTCGGAATCTCAAGATTTAAGTCTTTTGCCATTTTTACTAGGCTTCCATTAATATAATCAATCTCGGTACGTCGAGACTGTTCAATATCCTGAAGCATAGATGAATGATTTAAGCTTGTGGCTTCACAGACGCTAAGTATCGTGTCCCATAGCTCATCAGGTAGTAAAATCCCCTTGGTAGCCGCCACCCTACGAGTTTCTTGATAAAGGTCATTCATGAGTGAGCGCGCCCAGGGTGAAAGCAGCAGATCTCCGTTCTTTACACGTAAAATTGCTGTAAGCGGATTAATTACTGCATTTATCGTCAGCTTGCTCCAAATCCTTACATCCATGTTCTTCGACATCACTGTATGAAATCCTGCCTTCTCAAGCATCTCAACTAACAAAATATGTGTTGAATTTACAGAATGATCCGAATCTTCCGTTGTTCCTATATAACTGACACCCTGTCCTGTGTGAGTAACCCTCGTTAAGCCCTCGCGCTTAGCCCCTTCCGTCGTAACAGCGAGCAGCAAGCGATCCCGCCCGAGATCTTCACCTAACCTCACTTCGTGTCCTATTCCGTTCTGGAAACTTATTAAGTAGGTGTCTTTAGACATTTGAGACTTCAAATTGTTTATTAGTTCTTGTGAAATAGCAGGCTGTTTGACCATGAGAAATATGTAATCAAAATGATATAAAGACGATTTAGCTGTTTCTGCTCCTTCTATATAGTAGCGAAAATCTATAGTCCCACTACGAGTAGTCCTAATTGCCTCTGCAGTTCCATCCAACTCGATTCCCTTCTGAGCTAGCATATCTGCTTGTTCTATGGTTCTTGCAATGATTGTCATATGTTCACAAAAAGCAGACAACTTGGCAGCGAATAACAGCCCTAAGGAGCCTGCACCAATAATCATAATGCGCATCACATGTCCCCCTTTACATACAATTCCCATTATACAACAAAAAAGCCCCAGTCCAAGGGCTCTCCTTGTTCTGAAGCTTCTATATGTAAGGGCGGATTGGCAACTTAATCTACTCTTTCTAGGTTACCATTCGCATCCATCTTGAACCGCGGCTTCTCTTCTTCCTCTTCTTCAACAAGGAAGGCCATTTTCCTAGCACGATCCATAATTTGAATCAATGCTTTATAATCATCATTCACAACACGGTAATCAGTCTCAACTTCATTAACTTGCTTATTCAGCTTGTTGTTTTCTCTGCCAAGTCTATCTAGTTCGTCCTCTTTGTCTTGCAGCTCTTTTTCCAAATTTTTAATATGACGATTCATATCTTGGTACGTATTTCTCCATTGTCTCAGAAAACGGATCACAGCATCAATCGATAATGTTTCTTCCGTGAATGTCTCTACTTTGCCCGTAGACAACTCAGGTCCATCCAGCAGTCCAATGGCAGAAGAACCGGAAATCGAGACGGCCGCATGCTTTTTGAGCTGCGTTCTTTTCTGGCGCTGCGCTTTGGCAATCTGAATTGCCGCTTCATATTTTTTCCTTACAAAACTATTCCATCGGAATCCACATGCTGCTGCTGTACGCCCAATGCGCTCTCCAACCTCTTCGAATGCAGATAATTGTGTACTTCCCTCTCGTATGTGACGCAGTGTCACTTCCGCTAAGATTAAGTCGTCTTCATCGCTCCAAGCATCTTGCCTAATTGCTGACATATGGTCAAACCTCCTAACATAATATAGGGATCTTTGGCGTAGGCAAAGTCTCTCCTTTTTGGGATCTTTGGTCCGTAGATCAAAGTCTCTCCTTTTTGGGATCTTTGGGTCCTTGATCAAAGACTCACCTATTGGGGATGCATCATAATAAAGAATCAATTCGTAGAGAGCAGGGATAAATTGATTCGTGCCATTATTATTATTTCTATGCCCGTACTAGAGTTCATAGAATCTATTTGATACTAAATGGTATTGCCAAATTTTTTGTCACTCATACATGGGATCCCGATAAAAAGACATACTACTACTATCTGATGAAATGTTTTCAATTTCGTCACCGTTTGACGGTTTACACCGCTCATTTCAAACGGTATAATGTGTTGTAGTTAAAGTGCAACGTGGTATGAGAGGGGGATGTTACGAGAATGGATCGCATGTTTCGGGTTCTAGGTTTTTGGACACTTGTTATCGCACTAATGAGCTTAGCTGGCGATATGATACCTATGTCTCTGATTTTCTTTTTTCAAACTGCCGTATTCGTCATTCTAGGCTATATGCGCTTGTCAGAACGAACTTACATATTGTTGTTCTGGGGATATATGATTATTTCCTTCAGCGGATTTACGTATTGGTCATTTTTCAAAATGTCTGTCTAATACCCACAACAATAACAACAAGCAAAAAGGTGAACCGACTGTTACTCAGCGGCTCACCTTTTTTTCATAGAGAATGCTTACTTGCGATGAATACTTTGAATAGCTCACTCATTTGATCACTTAGCAGTAATTGCCTAATTGAGCGGTTCCGCTTAGACACTTCACTGAAAGGGTTCGGATCATAATGATTTTGAAGCCTTTGCAGGATCCCTTGCTCCACCAGAAACTCCCTTTGCGTCTGAAGTTTGCAGTGAGTAAAGCCACTTCGCCTTGCAGCTAATTCACAAGAAGTAAAGTTAACGTGTGATGTCATATCCTGCTCACCCTGGTGGATGAATGGGTCATCCTGAGCTTGGTGTTTGCGATAGCACATTAATGTTCCATTATAACGGTGATGAGCGAATAGTTCTTCTGCTGTATCGCCATAATCAATGATCATGCAGCTCCCGCTTCGGATCCGTTCAGCTACACGCGAGACCCAACTCTCAGCTTCAAGGTTTATCTCCCCTATTTGACCATCCAACCATTGAACTTTGGAACGTTCTAGGAAGTCTAATATACGTCGGGAGCTTATAGGACGCCAAATTTCTTGAAAAATTTGTTCCTCCTCTTGCCATTTTACAAAGGACTCTTGGAAAAGCGAATCTTTATAGCGAATTCGGTGGATTGGGAAAGCATCCAATAGCTCATTGGCAAAAACATATACCTGATCTTGCGGCGTTTGAGCCAACCATTCTGTTTCACTTGCGAATTGAATAACTTTGATGTGTTCTTCAAGCAGTGTTCGCTGCTGCTGAAGATGATAACCACTAGATTCAATAATTGTATAGGTTAAACGAGCATAAATGGCGGGTTCAGTTCGCTTTATTTCGCCCATGATGTGAAGAGCCATTCGCCCGTTCCCCCCTCCCCATTCAACAATATGAACGGGTTCTGTATGAGGGCTTTCATTATGCTGCTGCGTACAAATAAATGATGCCACCATTTCCCCCATTATTGAACCAATAGAGGAACTTGTATAGAAATCTCCTTGTTTACCAATTTTCGGCCTCTCATTTCGATAATAGCCATACGGTTCGCTATATAGACAAATTTCCATATAGTCTCTGAATGTGATGGCTTGAAATTCTGCTGACTGAATGGCCTTTTTTAAGGCGGTTACAACACTTGGGTATCCGAGCTGATGATTCAATGAAGAACCCTCCAATTCTTTACTTAAAGACAAAACATAAGGAAACCATTATAATGAAGAAGGATTTATGGAAGGAGAGATAGAAAAGCATGTCAAAGAAGTGGATTACCTTAACTACGGTAACGGCGATCAGCCTAATATCGCTGACAGCTTGTACAGACAACACGAAGGTCAAAGAAGCACTCGAACAATCACTAAATAAACAAAAAGAAATGAAATCTTACACCTTCGATGGGAGCACAACATTAGCCATAAGCGATGGATTGATGAAATCCTCCAACCCTTTAACTAACGGGCTGTTATCTTTGGTCAGAGAAAGCACAATCGATTGGAAGGGCATTAGCAATGTGGAGCCTCTCCAGTTCCAGACAGATTTGAAAATAACGCCTAAGGGCTCTACATCGCCTTTTGAGATTCCAATTCTCATTAAAGATAGCAAATTGTATTTTAATATGCCAGCACTAAATAAAACAGCTGACGAGTACTATGCAATCGATTTACAAAAAATGAGCCAGAACAGTACCAGTCCCTTAACCGTAGACAGTTTGAAAAATACTTCTCAATTGTCAACCACACTAGGTAATCTTATTTTCAGCGGGATTGACCCAAAATGGTATAAAGAAGCCAAGGAACCGGTTAAGCTGAAAGACGGATCTTCTGCCAAATCCATCAGCGTTGAACTTACTAGTAAAAATGAA
Source organism: Paenibacillus sp. V4I9 (assembly GCF_030817295.1). Lineage (NCBI taxonomy): Bacteria > Bacillati > Bacillota > Bacilli > Caryophanales > Paenibacillaceae > Paenibacillus > Paenibacillus sp. V4I9. Next base: position 2,585,103 of record NZ_JAUSZE010000001.1, on the reverse strand, counting down.
AAAGAATTGAATACGCTGCTGCAAACAAAGCTTCCAGAGTTTATTGGGTACTTACAAAACAATGGATTCCTTACAGCCGATAAAGCCGAACAGCTCAAAAAAAATCAAGCAAACCTCTTGCAGCTCAAAGCTCCGGGTAAAATGGTTGTCGCCATTGATGACACTGGCTTTATTCGTGACCAGACGATTGATGTTGGCTTCACCATAACAATGGACGGCAAAGCGCAGGATAACCATATCCTTCTTCACCAAACCTACGACGCTATCAATCAAGCTTCTCCTTTAACGAAAGAAATACCGAAAAACGTTAAAAGCTTCGATGAAATCCTTAAATTAATTACGCCGGCAAAAAAATAGGTAAAAGGCAAAATACTTATCTCTTCCCCAGAGGTAAGTATTTTTTTGTGCTTCATTTAATAGAAATATGATAATCTGTTCTTAGGGGGAGAATTCGTTCAATGACATATAAATTCGTAGCTATAATGTTGTCCATTCTATTGCTCACTCAAGTAACACTACCACTTCATACAATATCAGCCGAAGAAAAGACCCCTACACAAGACGAAGCCAAGGATCTCGTCCAAAAAGGGCTTACCATTTTCGAAATTGACAAAGAAGTGGGCCGATTAAATGAACAAGATGCAAGCATCGTTACCCAAATCAAACAAAATGAACAAGATATCATCAAGCAGAACAGCAATGTTGAAAACACCCGTAAACATGCCGGAAAAGTGTTGAGAGCTTATTATACAGGAGATCGAGATTCGATCTGGATGCTGCTGTTTACCGTTAGTTCCTTTACGGATGCATTGCGAATGTTCGAGTATCTGCAAATGATTATTAGTAATGATCATCGCGCTTTATCAGCTTTCACCGAATCGTTTAAGAAATTGAAAAGCCTGCGAACCGAACTTGATTCTTCTCGTGTCGAGCTCCAGAAAACGAAGGAGAAATTCCTCACACAGCGTGAGAGACTCGTAAAGCTTCAAGAAGAGCTGGACAAACAACTAGCCGTCAGTGCACAAGCACAAGTCATAGAAGCCCAAATAAAAAGCTTAAATGACCAATGGAAACAAGAAGGCATCCCTTTATTCCGCGAGTACTTGAATAGTTTATCATCGGCTTTCAGAGAGCTGCCACAGTATGTAACGACAGAAAATAAATTCATGGACTTATCTTCCATCAAAAATCCGGTCATAACGATTAGTGATACGGATTTCAATGCTTATCTTCATTCAAAAAATGAACTTTTACAGAATTTGAATTTTGAATTTGCCGATGGGTCGATCATTGCAAAAGGTAAAAAAGATCAGGTACAAATCGTGTTGGAAGGAATGTTTTTGTTGAAGGAACATCCCGATATGAATGAAGTCCGCTTTGTTGTGGATAAACTTGAATTCAATGGCTTCCAACTGCCTGATACCACAATTGAAGACTTTATGAAAGAATTCCAACTTGGCTTCATCCCGAAAAAAATTGTCAATTATCTCGATGTCGTTAGTGTAGAGACGAAGAATGGCATCGCAGTTGTAAAACTCAAATTATCCCTGTAAAGTAGCAGAGGATAATGAAGTAAAGTGAGGACTACGAATGGAACCGAAAATTGGTCTGATGATGGATTTGCCCGAAGGAAAAATACCTGGATTTTACGCACAAATTGTTAAAGCTCTTGCAGGCAAGGTTGATTTATTTGATCGCGATAAAGAAATGCTTATTGTCAGCAATGAAGAACAACAGCTTGCCGCGCTCGGTGTTATGGCTCATTTCAATATTGAGACGAACCTGATGCAGCTTCGGCTGCTGCCGGATGACGCTGAACTGACTGATCTATTCAGCGATTATGGCTTTACAAGCCGTGCAGAACACAATTATTTATACGATAAGCTTGTCGTACAATTCCGATTTACCGCAGATAGCCCACAAGCTGAAATCGACCAAGCTGCCCTTCAGATCGAAGAGCACCTCCTTGCTCAGTACCAGGTTCAGGATCACACTGTGTACGTCGTAGATCGGCAGCTCGAAGAGCTCATGCAGGGTATTGCCAAAGCTTATCGATGCCGCATCGAGATGCTGCCTTAGAACAGGCAAAGAAGCCCACATCCCCATAATCAGGGGTGTGGGCTTTTTGAATTTTCAGAGCAGATCGGCTGCTAATTGCGCTAGATGCGAGCGTTCACCACGCTCAAGAGTGATATGCCCACTAATACCTTCCTGCTTGAATCGTTCAACCACATAAGTTAATCCATTACTCGAGGCATCGAGATATGGATGGTCGATTTGGTCTGGATCACCTAGAAGAACTATTTTACTGCCCTCTCCCACGCGGGAAACGATCGTTTTCACTTCGTGCTTGGATAAGTTCTGCGCCTCATCAATAATGATGAATTGGCCAGGAATCGAGCGTCCTCGAATGTACGTCAGAGCTTCCACTTGAATACTACCGAGACCCGCTAGTATTTTTTCAATGTCGCCCGGTTTTTTGGTATCGAATAAATATTCCAAATTATCATAGATCGGCTGCATCCAGGGACGCAGCTTTTCATCTTTTTCACCAGGCAGATAACCAATATCCTTGCCCATTGGAACAACAGGTCGAGCAATTAGCAATTTTTTATATTTACGATCATCCTCAATCTTCATTAGGCCCGCAGCTAATGTAAGCAGCGTTTTACCTGTACCCGCTTTCCCAGTCAGGGTGACGAGCGGGATGTCGTCATTGAGCAGGAGCTCAAGAGCCATTCGTTGCTGCGCGTTACGCGCGGCAATCCCCCAAATGGGATCGTTACTCATGTAGAGCGGCTCCAGCTTTTTGGCATCGGGCGTCACTTTCAATAAAGCTGATTTGGAAGAACCCAGCTCATCCCGCAAAATGACAAATTCGTGAGGATGCAGCATATAGCCCAAATTAAGCGATGTCACAGTCAAGAAACGATATGAATAAAACTCATCAATGATAGAAGGATGTACGTACAACGTTATATATCCCGTGTACATATCCGTTTGTGCAACTATGCGATCTGTTAAATAATCCTGTGCAGGTATACCGAGGACATCCGCTTTAATACGAACTAATGTATCTTTACTCACGATAACGACAGGTCTCGGAAATTCATTATCCTGCTCTTCTAGATGATAGTTGAGCGCGACAGCGAGAATTCGGTTATCATTCGTTAATTCCGCAAATGTATCCTGCAGCTTTGCGAAGCTGCGGTGGTTGAGTTCCACTTTAATGCTGCCGCCACGTTCGAGTGTGATGCCATCGGACAAATTTCCTTTGGTTCTTAGTCCATCCAGCAATCTCGATACATGTCTCGCATTACGGCCTATTTCGTCCGCATTTCGTTTCTTAGAATCGATTTCCTCCAACACCACGGCGGGTATGACTACTTCATTATCTTCGAACGCGAATAAAGCATTAGGGTCCTGAAGCAGAACATTGGTATCCAACACGTAAATTTTTTTCATTGGTGTGTCCCCTCCCAGATTTGGCGTTAGATCATTGGTTATATGAAATACATACAACCTAGCTGTGCCGGACAAACTAAACGCGAGATTCAGGAAAGAAAGGAACGATTCAAGTGAGACTATTGTGCGTAGTTATAGTTATACTGACCCTCGCGGTTGGCTGTAGTCAAGCGCCGAAAAGTGGTGCCCCCTCTCAAAATCCGAATCAAAATCAAGTAAAAGTTCAACAAATCGCCCCACAAAAGCTCGAGATAAAAGATTCTAAAGCAGTTGTAGAACGTTTGGAAAACTTAGCCACCAGTATCCCTCAGGTTGAAAGCGCGCACTGCGTCGTCTTCGGTGATACCGCCGTTGTCGGCATCAACATTAAGAAAGATTTGGATCGAGCCAAAGTCGGCACCGTCAAGTACTCGGTAGCTGAAGCGCTCAAGAAAGATCCATACGGAGTTAATGCCATTGTTACCGCAGATTTGGACTTAGACCAACGCTTGCGCAACATTCGGGATAACATTCGAGCAGGAAGACCCATTACTGGTTTCGCAGAACAAATGGCAGACATCATGGGCCGTGTAATGCCTCAGCTGCCGCGCGATATTCGCAATATGCCAAACAATACAGGACCTAACGGTACGAATCAGTCGGAAATTCCGAACCCTTAATCCACCGAAGATAACAAAAAGCCTGACTGCATACGCAGATCTAGGCTTTTTTTATCACATCAAAAACTCGGCCGGCTGGATTCACAGTTACTCGGCTTACACAAGTTTTCTCATATTCAGGCTCGGTCATCATTTGGGCGCGATCAATCCATTGCTTCGGTAAAGCTGTATTGTGTTCAGCCATATCGTTTGCGCCTCCTACTAGGTGGTTGAAAACGCTCCTTACACTTACAGTATAGCATAGCCGGTGGCAAGCGTTCCACCTTTATGTATCTATTTTCAGATCATGCGAACACTCCTTTTTCAGCCAGATATACCTTAGTGTACGTCGGTTTAAAAAAGTTATGTCGTCAACCATGAACGTCTATTGATTATTGTAAATTGGATTCGAATTAATATCATCAAGCAGCTTTTCCGCCGATTCACGATCAAAACTTTGTTTACTCTTGATACTTTCTTGTTCATAGGCGATGTGAATTTTCATCGGATCCGATTCGTCCACAATTTCCATATGAGTGACCCCATGATCTTCACGCAATATAAGAGCAAAAAAATCAAGCGTTTCTTTCGCCGCTTCGTCATCCGGTCTTGCTTGACTTACTATATGCATTTGCAGCCAATTAAAAAAGGCGTCTTGCAGTTTCATTTTAACGCCCGTCCTCTCTAAGTAAAATAACATCGCAGCCTAATTCCAGCCAACGAAGCCATTGATTTTTCCAAATGATTTGCTGGACATCTAAAGCGCTGTCATCCAACGATGAGACGAAGTCCCAAGCTTCCTCTCGCTTCAGGAGACGATCTAGGAAGGCTTCTGCACAATGCGATAAATGATAAGGGTCACCATCAAACACAATGGTCTCAGAATGCGATAAATCAAGTTCTACGAGCTCTGAACCACATATCTCTTCATCGTCACTTAACAGCAGACTAGCCTTAAACATAGATAGCAATCTGGGGTGTCTCCCATTCGCCAATTCACGGAAAGCTTCCAGCTTTGTGAGCGGAGAGCAGTCCAAGCGATCAGCCCCCAACACCAAAGGAGAATAGCCCACAATCGGAGTTAACCAGTATCGAGTCATTCGCTCCTCCTTAGAGTTTTGCTTTAGCAAAACTAACATCGTAAGCATAATCCTTATTAAGTTGGTTTATTGCCGCTTCTTTTCTCGATGAAATAACGAATACGAACCAGAAACATTAACGATATGGCAACAGCCAGGCAGAGCACGATAGGTAGTCCTACAATTTGAAAAACAAGCAGCATAACCGATCCAATGGCCAGCAGCACATAGATGATAGCTGTCTTGAGAACCGGCAATTTACGCGTTTTGAAAACTTTGTTATACACATAAGACATAAATATAAATATTAACAGATAAGTGATGTACAGGTGATTTCCAAACCACTCGTTCAAGGCAGTCAAAACATACACTCCATTCATTCAAAAAGTAAAGTCAATTATCATTATCCCTCAAAATTACAAATAAATAAAGGGAAATGCGGCATTGCAGCCCACATTTCCCATATTTAGAACACTTTGTGAATTACACGTTAGCTTCAGCTGTTTTGCGGTGTTTCTCAGCACGCTCGCGCTCGCTTTTGTTCAAAATCTTTTTGCGAATACGAACGGATTTCGGTGTGATTTCACAATATTCATCATCGTTCAAATACTCAAGCGCTTGCTCCAAAGAGTACATACGAGGAGTTTTCATTTTTACAGTTTCTTCTTTGTTTGCGGAACGGATGTTGTTTACCGCTTTTTCCTTACAAATGTTAACGATGATATCATTGTCGCGCGTATGCTCACCAACGACCATGCCTTCGTAAACTTCCGTTTGTGGATGAACGAACAAGATACCGCGATCTTCAACGGAAAGGATTCCGTATAAGGTAGATACGCCAGATTCGCTGGAAACAAGTACGCCTTCATGACGTCCGCCAACACCAGCTCCTTGGTATGGACCATAGCTGTCAAAAGCATGGTTCATAATACCGTAACCGCGAGTTAACGTTAAGAAGTTCGTTCTGTAACCGATCAAACCACGTGCAGGGATTAAGAACTCAAGACGAACGTTGCCGCTGCCGTTGTTGATCATGTTGACCATCTCGGCTTTACGGGAACCTAAGCTCTCCATAACGGAACCCATGCTATCTTCTGGAACGTCGATGATTAAACGCTCAATCGGCTCCATTTTTTGACCGTCGATTTGACGAATGATAACCTCTGGTTTGGAAACTTGCAATTCAAAGCCTTCACGGCGCATGTTTTCAATCAAAATACCTAAGTGAAGCTCACCGCGGCCAGATACAACGAAAGCATCCGGGCTATCCGTATCTTCAACGCGCAAGCTTACGTCTGTTTCAAGTTCTTTGTAAAGACGCTCGCGAATTTTACGGGAAGTTACCCATTTCCCTTCGCGCCCTGCGAATGGTGAGTTATTTACGATAAAAGTCATTTGCAGCGTTGGCTCATCAATTTTCAAGACTGGCAATGCTTCCGGATTCGCAGGATCTGCTACCGTTTCACCAATATTGATATCTTTGATCCCTGCAATGGCAATAATGTCCCCTGCAGCCGCTTCTTCGATCTCAATACGCTTCAAGCCTGTGAAACCAAAAAGTTTCTCGATTCTAGCTTGCTTCTGACCGCCTTCACGCGTCATAACAGCAACGGTCTGGCCTTGACGAATTTTACCACGGTTCACACGGCCTACGCCGATACGACCCAGGTACTCATTGTAATCCATCAATGTAACAAGGAACTGAAGCGGTTGATCAACATCTTCTGTTGGAGCTGGAATGTGACTAACAATCGTCTCATAAATAGCTTCCATGTTGTCATCTTGTTTCTCAGGATCAAGACTTGATGTACCTTGTAATGCAGAAGCATATACAACGTGGAAATCAAGCTGCTCATCTGTAGCACCTAGTTCAATGAAAAGATCAAGAACTTCGTCCACAACTTCTTGAGGACGCGCGTTCGGACGGTCAATTTTGTTAACAACAACAACCGGAGAAAGGTTGCTTTCTAATGCTTTACGCAGAACGAATTTCGTTTGCGGCATGGTGCCTTCAAAAGCATCAACAACCAGCAAAACACCGTCTACCATTTTCATGATACGCTCTACTTCACCACCGAAATCGGCATGTCCAGGTGTATCCACAATGTTAATCAGGTAGTCTTTATAATTAATTGCTGTATTTTTTGCAAGAATGGTAATACCACGTTCTCTCTCGAGATCGTTGGAGTCCATCGCTCTCTCTTGAATAGCCTCGTTCTCGCGGAATGTTCCGGATTGTTGAAGTAATTTATCTACGAGTGTCGTTTTACCGTGGTCAACGTGTGCGATAATTGCAATATTGCGAATTTTGTCTCTTGCGTGCATGAATGTCAAACCCTCTCTACCCTATAATTTTCGTCTCTGTTCATAAAACAAGCGTCGGACGAAAGCGCCGACGCTTGACATTTACACTTATTATACGCAGTTTCTCGACATTATGCAAGGTAAATGCGGCTCTACATAAAACTTTTACAAGTAAATGCCTGAAATTACCACACATTTCGCTTACGGAAAATCATGACAAGTCCAGCTACCACAAGGATCAAAGCGATTACATAGATCCCTAAATGAATAAGTAGAGTTAACCCGAAAAATACAGCTGAAATAATTCCCAGCACCATAGCACCAATCAAAACACCGCGATCACTTCCACGATCGAACAAGTGCATCTCATACAATCCAATAGCTACACCAAGAATGAATCCCGGCCACAAATAGCTCATTGACCCCCAACCAAATATATTGCAGTAAAAGAACATTAATGCATAAGTCGATAAAATGCCTCCAGGTACAAGAACGCCTGCGGGCAGTGATCGATTAAAAAAGAATACGTGGAACAGCAGCCCAGGAATGAGTAGAACTAGCGGCCAGAAGAACGAAAGAAGAACATGGAAAAAACCTAATTTTCCAAGAAGCAATAGGGCGGCCAGGCCGATTAACAGGATACCAATGGAGTAGCTATTTCTAGCCATTCAAATCCCCTCCTAATTCACTTGTCACTAAGGGATCGACTTCGACACCCTTCAACAAATAGTTTATCGTACCTGGCGAGAAATTGCTAGGTGTTTGGCGCTATTCGCGGCCTCGCCGTTTGGCTTCGAGCAAACGGCTCATGCTGTCCGGAGGCGCACTATAAAACGATGCGAATTGCTTAAACACTCACCTTTCCAAGAACGAAGGAGCTAGCTTTATCTTGCGTTCAAATTCCTTAGCATGGGCATACTACTATGCGTACAATTTTCCCCTGTCAAACAGGTTTGCGTATGGACAACATGGGAGGTAAAATGGAAACGTTATTTGTAGATAAAAAGAAGAGAAAACCGCTTTGGACCAAAGCTTTTCTGATTACATCACTATCCAACTTACTGCTTTTCTTTAGTTTTCAAATGCTCATACCAACGATACCTACACATGTGTCGCAATTAGGCGGAAATGATGTTCAAGTCGGTCTCGTCATTGGCATTTTCACCATTTCTTCCCTGCTTACCCGCCCTTTTGCTGGGCGAGCGCTTGATTTGTTTGGAAGAAAACATGTGCTTCTGGTTGGACTCGCACTCTGTGCGCTAACCATTGCTGGCTACTCCTATATGGCTGCAGTCACGCTAATTCTTGCTGCGCGCTTTGTTCATGGGATCGGTTGGGGGATGTCCACAACTTCCTTAGGCACTGTTATAGCCGATATCATTCCATCTGAGCGGCGTGGAGAAGGTATGGGTTATTACGGGTTGTCCAACACGTTCGCTATGGCACTTGCACCACTTACAGGCCTGTGGTTGATGCAAACCTATGGCTTCCCCCGCGTACTTTTAATATCAACATTATTAGCATTACTTTCCTTATTTAGTTCTCTTTTTATCACCTATTCCAAACCGATGCCTATAGAAAAGTCGGCTCAAAGGCCGAAGCTTATGGATCGTTTATGGGAACGGACCGCGATGCTTCCCTCCGGTTTATTGCTATGCACAGCAATTTGTTATGGCGGAATTGTGACCTTTATTACGCTGTTCGGCCACGAAGCCGGCATTTCGAATGTCGGTTGGTTCTTCCTATGCAATGCCTCCATGGTGCTAATTGTTAGACCTATAACGGGTATGCTGTTTGATCGAAAAGGACCCGAATGGGTGCTCCTGCCCGGCGCTCTCTTTACCCTAGCAGGACTCCTGCTGCTTTCTTATGCTCACTCAGAAGCTAGCTTGGCCGGAGCAGCGATATGCTATGGCATAGGTTTCGGATCCTTGCAGCCGGCACTGCAGGCTTGGACCATTGCACGCGCTGCTCCGAATCGCCGCGGTGCAGCCAACGGAACCTTCTTCTCGGCCAATGATCTTGGCATTGGGTTAGGCGCGATGGTTTTGGGAGCTCTCGCTAACATAAGCGGGAGTTATGCGTTGATGTACCGTTACTCGACCGTGCTTATTCTGGTTTTCATCCTTATTTATGGATGGTGCTTTTGGCAAGCTCGGCGAGGCATTCAGATGGCACAGCACTAACTTGCATACCTTACTTAATCGAACAATTGGTGAAAAGTTTCAATTCTTAATAAAAAAACAAACCGCTAGCTGATTGCTTCAGCTTGGCGGTTTTCCAAATCATCTATTCATTTTTTGCTTTGAATTGCAGCAATCGCACCCATTTGACGGTTAAGCCGATCGTAATAACAAGAGAAGCCGCTACAATAGGGATCCATACATGCAGCATTTCATAATCATGCAGCAGCCAATCAATCATTTTCTCATCTTTAACAAACATTTCCCCTGCTGTATATCCGAGAATGCCTGCACCCATAAATACGAGAATTGGAAATTTCTGTAGCAGATCCATCACTAGCGAACTCCCCCAAATAATGATGGGAATACTGAGCCCTATCCCTAGTATGATTACGGTATTGTTCCCATTCCCTTTAGCTGCAATCGCAAGCACATTATCCAAACTCATAACAAAATCCGCTACTACAATCGTCCATATCGCTTTACCAAGCGTAGAGGCTTCTTTCACATTTGCATGACTGTCATCATCTGTAAGCAGCTTTATTGCAATCCAGAACAGCAGAAGGGATCCCCCAGCTTGAATATAGGGGATATCGAGCAGACTTACAGCAACTAAAGTCAGGATCAACCGCAAGGCAATAGCCCCGAAAGCTCCCCACCATATGGCAAGCTTACGCTGTTCAAGCGGCAAATTTTTGCTCGCCAATGCAATGACAACGGCATTATCACCGCTAAGCACAATATTGATCAACATAATTTGTAAAAACAAAATGAGCGCATCAATCATGCTTTATAACCTCCCAAGATGCATGGCAAGCAGGTGACGATGTCTGCGATCTTAGCGGCGAATAGTAGTTAGAATAAGTGGGAGTCCGACACCTTCTTCATTTGTCCATGAACAATTTCAATGGTTTCTGTTTGTAAGACAGCTTTCTCAATTAATTCGGGTAAGAAGTCCATACTGTTCTCGATTTTCTCAACCATACGCAGGTTAGGATTGGTACTTGGGGATGGAGGAAGAAATAAGGAACAGCAATCCTCATAAGGCAAAATCGAGATAGGGAAAGTACCAATAGATTCGGCTATTCGAATAATCTCTTGCTTGTCCATCATCATGAGCGGCTGTAAAAGCGGCAGTGTTACAACGCGCCCTATGACGTTTAGGCTTGGCAGCGTTTGACTAGCCACCTGACCTAAGCTTTCACCGGTCACTAACGCACTTAGACCTTCTCGATCTGCCATTTGTTCGGCAATGCGATACATCGCTCTTCGTATAAGCGTTACTAATAAATTATCTTGATACTCACGGTGGATAGATGTCTGTACATCCGTGAATGGAACCAAATGAAGCTTCAAGGAATCCGTATAAGCAGACAGCTGGTGTGCCAGTTCAATTACTTTATCCTTCGCACGCTCGCTGGTGTAAGGATAACTATGAAAGTGAATGGCCTCGATGGAAAGTCCCTTTCGCATCGCTAACCAACCGGCAACCGGACTATCAATTCCCCCAGATAGCATCAACAGCGCTTTTCCACTCGTTCCTGACGGGAATCCTCCTGCCCCCTCAATAACCTCTACATACATGAGTACTTGCTCTTCGCGTATCTCCACCCGCAGCTCAACCTCAGGATTATGAACATCCACCTGAAGACCCGGTGATGCTTGGAGCACATAGCCTCCAACCAAATAATTCATTCGCTGTGAATCAAGTGGAAATGATTTGTTCACTCTGCGAACGGTCACTTTAAAGGTTGCTGGTTGTTTAGGCAATGCCTGCATCATACGCAGCGCCATCTCTTGAATGGCTTCAACCTCCATAGGAGCATGATAGGCAGGACTAAACGACGCAAGTCCAAAAACGCGCTGCAAAGCTGCTGAAGCTTCTTCATAAGCTGCTCCCCCTAGCTCCACATATACGCGTCCAAACTCGGGAATATACCTTAAATCAGGAAATGAGCCTAAAACTTTACGAATTTGAGTCATGACGCTTCTCTCAAAACGCTTACGATTTTTTCCTTTGAGCATCATCTCGCCAAAACGCAAAATTAAACAATCCGGTTTCATCTTCGCTTCTCCCTTCTGACTGACGGTTTGCCGAGCATGGGTGCAAGTTCCTTCACGACCTCCCGCAATGCGGCAATGAATAACGCTATCTCTTTATCTTGATGTTCGTCAGAGAAGCTAACTCTTAATCCGCTAACTGCTCGCTCTCGACTACAGCCTAATGCAAGCATCACCGTGCTTGGATCTGATTCCTCTGAAGCACAGGCTGATTTCGTAGAAATGTATATTTGCCGCTGCTCGAGTGCATGAACGACAACCTCAGCCTTCATTCCCACGAAGGCAAAATGAACAATATGGGGTGCCATTTCCTCTTCCTGCTCGGATCCTGTAAGGGTAAGCTCAGGGATCGATGAGATACCCTCTACAATCATGCGTCTTAAACGATACTTATGCTCTGTTTTGACTGTAAGGTTGTCTACGGAAAGTCGAAGCGCTTTGGCCATTCCTACTATGAGCGGCACATTCTCCGTACCGGAGCGAATGCCATATTCTTGACCGCCCCCTACAAGCAGCGGCTTGAGCTGCACACCCTCTCTGCGATACAGAAACCCAACTCCCTTAGGACCTCTGAATTTATGGGCAGATGCACTGCATAAGTCAACGCCCCACTCTTTAGGGTGAAAGGGAAGCTTTGCAATGCCTTGAACGGCATCAACATGAAATAACACCTTTGGATATTGAGCTAACCATCTGGCGATTTCTTGGATAGGCTGAATCGTACCTACTTCATTATTAACATACATCACACTAACAAGGATGGTATCTTCTGCTATCGCTGCTTGAAGAGTCTCTAGCTCAACACACCCCTTGCTATTCACAGGTAAATAAGTAACTCGAAAACCCTCACGCTCCAGTTCGAGAAAAACTTCCTTCACCGAGGAGTGTTCGATTTGCGTAGTAATGAGATGCTTTCCGCGGTTTTGATAGCTGTAAACGGCACCTTTAATTGCCAAATTATTACTTTCCGTCCCGCCGGACGTGCATATAATTTCAGCAGGCAGCACACCTAATGCTCCTGCAATCACCTCTTTGGAGCTGTATAGAAGCTTCTCCGCTTGTATACCTAATCGATGAATCGAAGATGGATTTCCATAATGTTCCTTCATTACTTCGGCTATCGTATCAATGACTTCTTCATAAATTGGCGTTGTCGCCGCGTAGTCCAAATAAAGCATTTATTGCTGATTCCCCTTTTTCACGCTCTTCCTGCCGCGCACAATCAATTTAAATTCCTTTCATCATTAAAGCCTAAAATAGGGCATAACTCAAGCATTCCCTTGGTAACACAAAAAGCCGACCTCCGCATAAACATGCGAAAATCAGCTAGTTAGCTAATGATTATAACGAAAAATTCTGCCTGTGACCCATCACTTTAGATATGTAGCCTTGCGTTTCCCTTGGCAGTAAATGGAGTTTGTTAGCCAGATCCTGATCGGTCTTAATGCCTAATCGGTCAACACGTCCAGGCCCGGCATTGTAAGCTGCAAGAGCAACCCCTTCATTTCCGTTGTACTTCTTAATTAAGTTGCTAAGGAAATGAGTACCCGCATCCACATTTTGCTTAGGATCAAATGGGTTCGTTACACCGAAGCCGCTGCCTGTCCCATCCATAAGCTGCATTAAACCTTTGGCACCTGCCGGTGATACAGCCTGGTGATTGAATTCTGATTCTTGCTGAATAACCGCCTTGACTAGCGAGGTATCCACACCGTATTTATGACTTGCCTCTTGGATTAAACCGTCAAACTGTGAGACTGAGGATGCTTTACTCACCGATTGTAGCGGTGTATACGCTCTATTTAAAGCCCCCAAAGAACTTGGCATACTGTTTGTCGTGTTATCTAGCATGGAAGATACAGTATCTTGGCTTGTAACGCCAGTTCCACCAGATTGTCCCATAAGCGTGTCAAGCAGCGCACTAAAATCGCTTGAATCATCCGTACTTGATGCCGCGGTTTCACCGGATAGCAAACTCATTTTACCCATCAACTGAAGCTGGAGCAATTCTTTCATTACTCTAGGATCAATGCTGTTCGTGCTGTTCATCCGTCAGACCTCGTTTCTATCCATTCATCGTTGTCTTTATTGTACACGTTTTGTGCCCTGACGACCATCCCCAATTTATATAGAGTCACAAAAAAAGAGGCCGTCAATTGACAGTCTCTCTTCCATCTTAAGAAATGTTTTGCTGCAGTAGCTCATTCTCATCCGACAATTTTCGTACCATGACACGAGAAATTCGTAGATGATCGGTCTCTTCAACAATAAATAAAAACTCATCGTTGTAACTTACTTGCTGGTTCTTGCTTGGCGGTATCTCAGTTTTCGAGTAAATCCATCCTCCGATTGTATCATAATCATCCGACTCAATTTCAAGTCCGAAATACTCATTCACTTCATCAATTAGCAGCAATCCATCAATAGAAAAGGTGTTTTCATCCTTGATTTCGATCGTAGGACGTTCTTCATCGAATTCATCTTGAATTTCTCCAACAATTTCTTCCATAATGTCTTCCAGTGTCACAAGACCTGATGTTCCACCGTACTCATCAATGAGCAGTGCCATCTGGCTTTTTCTTTTCTGCATCATTTTCAACAAATCACTGATAAGAATCGAATCCGGAACCGTCGTTATCGGTCGGATAATTTTCTTGATCCCTTTCAGGTTCGCATCCGGTTTGAGTAAATCCTTAATGTGGACGAAGCCAATAATATTGTCTTTGTCCGGATCACATACCGGGTAGCGCGTGCGCATTTCTTTAATGGCACTCGCAAGATTCTCAGAATAGGAAAGTCCGGCATACAAACATTCCATTTCTGTTCTTGGGATCATAATTTCCCTGGCAGTCGTCTCTGCAAATCCAAATATATTATCAACAAGCGTGAGCTCTGTATTATCTATTAGTCCGTTTTTGTGACTTTCTTTCATAAGGACACGAATTTCATCCTCCGTATGCGCCGATTCATGTTCAGTCGCAGGCTCGATTCCTGCACGTCGTAACATCCAGTTCGAAATACCGTTCAACAACCATATAAACGGATACATCACTTTATAGAAAAAAACCATAGGCCCTGCAGATAGCAGAGTTATTTGCTCAGCTTTACGAATCGCATACGTCTTAGGGAACTGTTCGCCTAATGTAATATGCAATGTGGTCATTAAGGAAAAAGCAATAATGAAGGTAATCGTGTGGAACACCGAATCTGGCAAATTCAGAGGAGCGAATAACGGTTCCAGAATTTTGGCGAACGTCGGTTCCCCGACATAACCAAGTCCCAACGAAGTAAGTGTAATCCCAAGCTGACAAGCACCTAAGTAGGCGTCGAGATTATTCATGATTCCTTGTGCAAATTTCGCATTGCGGCGGCCTTCTCCAACAAGCGAATCAATGCGACTACCTCTTACCTTGACCATCGCGAATTCAGCTGCGACAAAAAAACCATTTAATATGACCAGTCCAAACATTAACAGAAAACTGATTAACGTTCCGGGCAAAGGATCTTCCAATACCTTACCTATCCCCTATCAAGCACGATTACCGCACCAAGGAGAATAGGTACACCTCCCTTAATTTCGATTTGAATTTGAATTATCACTTTTCATTATATAATAATACTGTAATCATTCAAAGGTGCGAATATGACTCTTGTAGCCAAATAGTACGAGCAAATGGGAGTATACGCATTAAAACGATGCCTTAATGAGTCTCTACCCGCTATTTATCCCTTTGAAACGCGAATTTACGCGATTTTTTATTGAAAAAACAAAAACAAGCCGATCGCTCGGCTTGCTTCTAATCGGTCATGCATAATAGGGTACTAACAAAAAATAGGCGGCGACGGCAATAAAACTTAGCGCGATTGACCAAGACCCTAGTCTTTTATTCCCCATAAGAAACGCAATAACACCAAGCACAATACCCGAAATACCTAACAACACAGGCCATACAAAAAGAGAAGCCAAGGCAACGAACAGAGCGACATAGCCTACTGCTTTGTTACGCGTGACAGCCTCTACCAATTCCGCAACTTCTTCATCTGACACATCGGAGTCAGTTTCAAGCCTCTCTGGCTTATTGGCTTTATACTGTTCGGCATAGTTGATTCTTCGGGTAGGTGCTATAATTTCGGCTGCGTATTCTTCCTTATGGTTCAATCCGCTTTCAACGCGGAGCTGATCCTTTTGGAACCGCTCCTTGGTGGCATGATCCAGAGGGACATCGTCTTTATTCATGCTGCCTCCATGTTACGCACCTTAATGTTTATTCTTAGCTTTGAAAGTGTGGCAGCAAGTATTAGCTACTTTGTTTGCTGCATCTTGATGATCCGTATCAAATGATTCCCCTGCAAACTCTTCATTATAATTGGCGGCAGCATGCTGATCGACTTCAATCATAATCGTTCCTGCACTACAGTTGTTGCCTTGCGCCCAGTATTCGCAATTGGCAACTGCACATTTTACATCCGGCATAATCATCACCCCTTTAACAATTTGCCCGCTGTCAGGGTGAACTATGCTTATTTTAAGCTGTCAGATAGCACCAAGAACATCGCTTGAGACCAAAGCAGCGGTAGCGCTGGCTCTCCCCATTTGGCAATCCATTCCGGGTGAGATGAGGGGTCTCTAAGACTTTCAGCCACTTGTTCCGGCAATCGCCCCAGCTTATCTGCTTTACTCATTATCCAATCTAAGCATCGCTGAGCCTCTTCACGATTACCAAGCTCCGCTTGGTACCATCCATACCATGCGGTTAGCAGAAGCCATTCTCCGCCCCCATAGTAGCGATCATCGACATATCTTTGGATGCCTCCATGCTTGAGGTCAGCTTCAATCGCTTGTACCGTCTTCAACATAATAGGATCATTAACCTCACAGGCGCCGAACGGGACAGCAAGCCACAACAGACTTGCATCCACACCATTTAAAGCCGGCTGCCAGACTTCTCCCAAGCAATGGATGGATTTAACAAAACGCCCTTCATAAACTGCGTGATCCATTATAAACTTTTTAATCAACGCCGCTTTCTCAAGTAATGGAGTACGATTCTCAAGTTCACCAAGTGCCTTTAAACCGCCATATACGCAAGCTAATGTTGCCGGGTGAACATAATCTGGAAACTCTTCCCAGCAATCAAAATTCGGAAAATGCCAGAACGTCATCAAATAATCAACTGTTATCTCGATACTCTCCCGCAATTCATTCAAGAGCCCGGAATGACCTGTGATACGAATATGTTCCGTAAGGCCCCAAAGCCACGCTCCATAACCATCCAGTTGAAAATGTCCCCACTCTGATAAATCATCACGACCATCTAAATGATAACGTGTCCCAAAAAATTCGGAGCGGTCTATCCATTCTTTGGCTTCCTGTTTACGAATTAACGCATCCACACGCGGACGCTTGTCCTTCAAAACACGATGTACCCAGCGATAGAAAAGCTCAGCACTTTCGGTTTCCATAGAGCGATCCATCGCGTTCGCGATAAAAGTCCCATCTCTGAGCCAACTGTAAGAGTAAGGCGGGAATAATGGTGAAGCTACATAACCCCCGCTAGGGTGCTGATTCAGCTTAATAATCGAGATACTGCTGTTGATTAATTGTTTACGCTCCATGCACCAAGTCTCCTTTTAAAAGAAAAAGGATGCGCTTTTAGTCGCATCCCTTCTTGTATTTGCCAATTCGATTAAAATTATACTTTTTCGCCTTGCATACGACGTTGAGTGATGTAGTCTGTTTCATAGTAAGACAGATCTTCACGAAGTTCCTCGAATACTTTGGACAACTCAATCGTCAAATCACGCACTTCACGTGAAGGCTTTTTGCGGAAACGAATAGCATCTTGTCCTGTATAAGCGTAGCGACCATCCTCGGAATAGCATTCATTTTTAGGGTAGAAAAATGTATTGACGCATGTATGATAAACCTCATACAGTACTTTTTCCGAAAAATCTACATTAAAAGTAGGACGTCTCAAGCTAACGCCCAATTTCTCATAGGCCACTTCACAAAATACTAATAGATGGCGAGTATCCTGCAAATAACCGCGGTAAAACTCATCCATAGCAGGATCATTCTCCACATTTAACTGTGCGAGCGAATTTTGATTCAGAAACAGTTCCATTTTGGCAGTTGTTTCTTTTAACTTCGTACGCGTTGAATCACAAATATTTTTCACATTAAAAACAGCCATTTATGAAGACCTCCTATAATTGCGCTATTCCTATCCTACCATAAATTAACCCGAAGTGGTATATGCAAAACTCCAGTTTCCATGTATAAAACAATCCTCCGCGCCTCACCCTAGTCAAAGGTAAATCGTTTCGTCACTTGAAAACAAGTTAGTTAAAAAGGAGGGCCTGAGCATGTGGCGTTATCTATCTTCTATTACTCTTATTCTTGGTTTAGGTGTCATCCTATTTCCTGAGCAACCGAACCCCCAGACGAAACCAGGACCGGAAGTGTACAGTAAAAAGTATGAAACAACATCCAAGCTCGCGCTGTTGGAGCAGGACGTGAAATTGACCGATGATCTATGTAGAAGCCAATGTTCCATTGATTATTCGCGAATGCTTAGCAAGATTGATAGTGGAGAGCCTGTGTTAAAAGTGCTTGGCGAAATGAAAACTGAGCATGAAAAAATGGATGTGCTTATTTGGTCGAAGCAAAGTCAACCGTTGGAAAAAGGGATTACAGTAGGTGAAATGCCAAGTTCTTATAAAGAACAAGCCACCTCCTATTTGAAAGAAGCTAAAACAGCCGTCGATGAAGGAAAACATTATCAATCACCTAAATTTGGCGCGGCGCAGCAAACTTATTTCGTTCAGGGCACTCCTTCAACCAATAGGGACAGCTCGGTAGTAGGTGTTATTCATCAGGATGTTCTTCATCAAGTAACAGATCACCAGATGAAAAACTTACGCCTGGAACCTTACCCTAATGAAAATCGTTGGAAAGTTGAGTCAGTGGATACGGACACTTTACAAGATAAAGTCGTTGATCATCCTGAGGATAACCAAGGAACAAGCCACTATCATCAAAATGAAGTCGTCGTCCGCTTCAAGCAGGATCCCACGGAGGCTCAGCTTACACAAATCAAAAACGAAATAAAAGCCATTTCCGCTCAAAAGCTTGGATATACGTATGTATTTCGCACGCAGGGCATGGAAGCCAAAGCATTAATGGCTTATTTCAAAAAATGGGATGTAGCCTATGTGGAGCCTCATTTCCTCTACTTAACAAATGATTATTATGACGATCAAGAAGAAGATGAAAATAAAGATGATTCCAGTCAAACAGATACGGGAGCCTCGACCCCGTCAGATATATCGGCTAATTTTATGCCGAATGATAATTTATTCAGTAAATATCAATGGAACTTGCCCCTTATCGAGACTGTTCAGGGTTGGCAATTAACACGTGGTACGAAAGATGTAATTGTCGCAGTTGTGGACACAGGTGTTGACTTGAAGCACCCTGATCTGCGCAATCAACTTTTACCTGGCTATAATGTCATTAGTGATAATGACAACCCGCAAGATGATGTTGGACATGGTACACATGTCACTGGTGTTATTTCTGCATTAGTTAACAACAATCTGGGTGTTGCAGGTATGACATGGTATAATAAAGTATTACCAGTCAAAGTTTTGGACCAAACAGGAGCAGGCAGTACCTATTCTGTCGCTCAAGGTATCATTTGGGCTGCCGACCATGGCGCTAAAGTCATGAATCTCAGCCTTGGCAATTATGCGGATTCAAGCTTTCTCCACGACGCCATCCGATATGCCTACAATAAAGATGTGGCACTCATCGCGGCGAGCGGCAACGACAATACAGAAAGACCTGGCTATCCAGCCGCTTATCCGGAAGTGTTAGCTGTAGCCGCGAGTGATTCCCAAAATAACAAGGCACCCTTTTCGAATTATGGCGACTATATTGCCGTGACGGCCCCTGGTGTCAGTATCGCAAGTACGTATCCTAATAATCAATATGCGGCGTTATCGGGTACATCAATGGCTAGCCCTCATGTCACTGCTTTGGCAGCCTTGGTTCGTTCTACGAATCCTAGTTTGAAAAACACGGAGGTTTACGAAATCATTAGACAAACCGCTCAAGACCTTGGTACAAAAGGTAGAGACAAATATTTCGGCTTCGGATTAATAGATGTCGTGAAAGCTGTAAAAATGGCCGAACAAAGCTCGAATCAGGTTTCTTACTTTTCGCAAAGTTTATCTCGTCAAATACATCTCATTACGAAAAAGTATGCCTACTAAAGTAAAAGGTTGGTCAGCCTCTGTGCTGATCAACCTTTTTTTGGTATCATGCTCACCTAATGTTCCGCAAGCCCTTTGAATATATCAAAGCTTCCGTTTCTTTGATCTGCTCCTCACCTTTTGGAGTGGAACGTACAAGAACAATTCTACGATCTGCGGAGATCAGATAGCCTCTCCAGATAACCGGCTTGTTCAAGAGCACCCACGAGATGGGTCGCTCCGGCCCGGAGTCATTTCGAGGGCACGGCTGAGCCCTGAAATCTTGATGCCAGAAGTATAAGCGCTCGTGTAGTAAGAGACGGTAGTAAGCAGGGTAAATTCACTTTGACGCAGCCCTTTGAACGATTTACTTTTACTGCTTGATCTTGCTAATTGACCAAATGTACGTGCTAATTCTTGTACGATAAATACAGCATTTTGCGGGGAATCAATAATCGGTACTCTTCACTAA
The DNA here is from genome assembly GCF_030817295.1 of Paenibacillus sp. V4I9. NCBI lineage: Bacteria > Bacillati > Bacillota > Bacilli > Caryophanales > Paenibacillaceae > Paenibacillus > Paenibacillus sp. V4I9. The sequence goes on along the minus strand of NZ_JAUSZE010000001.1, from coordinate 2,564,645 downwards.
AGTTAAATAAGGGTCTCAAGGGACTCTTATTTAGCCACTTTTTGTGAAAATAGAAGCTTCTATAGGCTCTAATGGCATGAATTTATCAAAAAAGCTGATCTCAGTATCAATTAAAAGTCTATAGGGACTCTTATTCCACCACTTTAGCCACTTTTTGCGAAAATAGAAGCTTCTGGAGACTCGTATTTGCATAAATTTATCTAAAAAAGCTGATCTCAGTACCAATTAAGAGTCTTTAGGGACTCTTATTCCGCCACTTTAGCTACTTTTTGCGAAAATAGAAGCTTCTATAGGCTCTTATTTGCATGAATTTATCTAAAAAGCTGATCTCAGTACCAATTAGGAGTCTTTAGGGACTCTTATTCCGCCTCATTGCCCACTTTTTGTGAAAATAGAAGCTTCTATAGGCTCTTATTTGCATGAATTTATCTAAAAAGGCTGATCTCGGTACCAATTAGGAGTCAGTAGGGACTCTTATTCCACCACTTTAGCCACTTTTTGTGGAAATAGAAACTTTTGGAGATTCTTATTTTTCTTCCAGAAAAATTAAATACCCGCAAGGCCTAAGCCTTGCGGGTAACCGACAGTATGGAAAGTTTGCCGTAAGCCGGGTTCTGTACTTCCAGTGGTCATAGCGGGCGTCTGTCCCCTGCCACCATTGAAGTGACAATCATCTATCTAGGCCATACATTGCTGTACAGCTCAAGCGACCAACCCGAACGCGTCTCAGGCTAAGACTGCCACCTCGAAAGCGGCTTGCGTTCCTCTAGGTCTTGCTCCAAGTGGGGTTTACCAGGATCTATGTCACCATAGAACCTCGTGGTCTCTTACACCACGGTTCCACCCTTGCCTGTGAATCCCTTGCGGGAAACCATCGGCGGTCCATTTCTGTGGCCCTATCCTTCAACTCGCGTTGACTGGACGTTATCCAGCACCCTGCCTTATGGAGCCCGGACTTTCCTCTCGCTGTGGCTTACCCACAGCCAGCGATTGTCTGTCAAACTTTCCGGTGCATTTGCTAGTATACTAAGAATGCCTTTGAAATACAACTGCTGATCGTTTCCTCAAATACCATTTGCAAGTCATGAAGTTATCAAGGCTGCAAATAATCGACTGTGCGAGAACCCTCCACCCTACTCTACAGAAACTGGAATGGTTCTGTATCCACCTCGGAAGCCAGCACCTGCGTGTCCGTCTTGACCAACTGCGCGGCGAGATAATCGGCCACGCCGCGCTTCATGATCTTCTCGACGTTATGTCCAACGTCGATCAAAGTCAAACCCGCCGCAAGCGCATCGTGCGCGGTGTGATAGTCGATGTCGCCGGTGACCAGCACATCGGCGCCTGCAACCAAGGCGTGCCGCATATAGCGGCCGCCAGAGCCCCCCAGAACGGCCACCTTACGGATGGGCCGTTCCAAATCTCCGACGACGCGCACCGTCGGCACGTCGAACACCTGCTTCGCGAGCTCCGTTAGCTCGCGAAGCGTCGTGGCCGCGGGCAGCTTGCCCACGCGGCCCAAACCGAACACTCTACCCTTGAGGTCCATCGGGTAGAGGTCATAGGCCACCTCCTCGTAGGGGTGGGCCTTCATTAGAGCCTGAACCGCCTTGCGCTGGACGCTGGCGGTTACGATGGTCTCTACGCGTACTTCCTGTACGCGTTCAAGCTTGCCTACTTCCCCGATAAACGGGTGCGTCCCTTCCTGCGGCAGGAACGTCCCCGTTCCGGGGATGTTGAAGCTGCAGTGGCTGTACTGCCCGATTCCACCCGCTCCCGCGGTGAAAAGGGCATCCAGCACAGCCTGGTGATGCGTCTCAGGGACGAAAACAACCAGCTTCTGCAGCTTCTCCGTGTGCACATCCTCTAGATGAGTAAGCTCCGTCAAACCGAGCTTATCCGCCATCATATCGTTCACGCCGCCCTCAGCCACATCCAAATTCGTATGAGCAATATAGACAGCGATGTCGTGCTTAATTAATTTTTCATATAAACGACCAGCAGGCGTATCCGTTTGCAGATGAGCGAGCGGTCTGAAAATAATCGCATGATGAGCAATAATGAGATTAGCACCTTGCTGAATCGCTTCTTCAACCACTTCATCGGTGACATCCAAGGCTACGAGGACCTTATGGATTTCCTTCTGCAAAGACCCTAGCTGTAAACCTATTTTATCATCAGGCATCGCATAATGCTTCGGCGCCAGCTGTTCAAACAGCTGGATTACGGTTTGACCTTTTGCAAACAAGCGAGTACCTCCTTTATTTCCTTCATTTCTTGACCGACCTGCTCCGCCTTCGCTACAGACGCTTCTGCTGAAGACAATTGGAGCTGCTCTTCAATCATGGCGAGCTTTTTCAGTTCGCTTTCCCACTTGGTGAACCATACTTCTGGAGCCTCGTTGATGAAGTAAGGCCCCATTTGGAGCAAGCGTTCCTTCGATACCCTTACCCCACCTGGCAGCTGACGTTCAGCGTAAAGAACCCCCAAAGTATGTTTTTCCTCATCCGGCACAGCTATGGCTGTCAAAATCTCATAAATCTTGCCGTCTTCCTCTAGAATCGTTTCGGATTCTAGCTTCCAGCCCTGCTGCAGCAACCAACGCCGCACATGATCTTCACCGACATTGGGCTGCAAAATAAGATGAGTGACGCCTTGCAGCTTATGCTTTCCAGCTTCCAATATACTTGCCATCAAACTTCCGCCCATTCCGGCAATCGTAATGACATTCACTTCTCCAGCATCAATAACGGCGAGTCCATCACCGGATCTTACACTGATTTTCTTAGACAATCCACTTTCAAGAACCTGCCGAGTTGCCGCTTCAAAAGGCCCTGGATTCACCTCGCCAGCCACAGCAAACAAAATAATACCCTGTTGTGCCAAATACGTTGGCAATAGGGCATGATCGGAACCAATGTCCGCTACCTTTGATCCTAATGGAACTCGATCTGCAATCATTTGCAGTCTTTTCGATAATTTCACCATATGTTACATTACCCACTCTACCCATTTTTTACGCAGCAAAAATAATGCCACGCCTGCAGAAACTAACTTTCCTGTAAACGATAATTGAATGAGACGAGAGCTCATATCGACATCTGTCAGAAACGTCATCGCTTCAGGAGCAAACCAAACGATACTTCCAACTAACAACAGCACACTAGCTGCTTGCTTATTCGTATGATGCGCAAGCCAAGCCATCCATATAAGTACAATACTAACCGGAATCCAACTAATTTCAAGTGAGAACCACCCAGGGCTCTCCAGCTTGTGCAGTAATAGCCACCCATATGTACCCACTAGCCCCAGCCATCCACATATCTGGAAAATGGCCATTCGGCCTACCAACCCATTAAACAACCAGATACTACTACAAAAGGCTAAATAACCAACATAGGCATTATCAGAACTCACAGCGTATAAATCTAATAAATACAGACCGACAAAAAGCAAAGCAATCGAAGAAACACCACAGAGCAAATAAGAAATAACAGGTGCTTTCTGATAATGCCGATATGCAAATCCATAACAAATGATGACAAAAAGCGTGGAAATTCCAATTTGCATTGGCAATCCAAAAGAGTTAAAATTAAGAGCAGATAAGGCCAGAGCGGCAATCACCGCCATGATGGCCAACCATATTTTCCAATTACTGTTTGCTACCGAGGATGCGGATACCCCCATTAATGAAGTATGTTTAGGCGTTGATTCATCCACATACAAATTCATTAGGAAATCACAATAATGCTCAGGAAGCAATTTGCTTCTGCGCCAATGATGGATTTCCTTTACAATCAATTTACGTTTCTCTGCATCCATTTATTCGCTCACCTTCCTAGCTACTTTATCGGTGAATTCGTCCTTTGGCTTTAGTAGTAGTTTCAAAATAAAAAAGACCCCGCCGAATATGGCAGGGCCCTCTCACAGCGTCTTTATTCCAAGAAATCCTTTAATCGTTTGCTGCGGCTAGGGTGTCTCAACTTCCGCAAAGCTTTGGCTTCAATCTGACGAATCCGTTCACGTGTAACACCGAATACTTTACCTACTTCTTCAAGCGTACGTGTACGTCCATCATCTAAACCAAAACGTAAGCGGAGTACATTCTCTTCTCTTTCCGTCAACGTATCTAGAACGTCCTCAAGCTGTTCCTTCAGAAGCTCATACGCGGCAGCATCAGCTGGAGCTAACGCTTCTTGATCCTCAATGAAATCTCCCAAGTGGGAATCGTCTTCCTCACCAATCGGTGTTTCTAACGACACAGGCTCTTGTGCAATCTTCATGATTTCACGTACTTTATCTGTGCTCAAATCCATCTCTTTAGCAATCTCTTCCGGCGTAGGTTCGCGCCCTAATTCTTGCAGCAATTGACGGGAAACGCGGATCAGTTTATTAATCGTTTCGACCATATGTACCGGAATACGTATCGTTCTCGCTTGGTCAGCAATGGCACGGGTAATCGCCTGACGAATCCACCAAGTCGCATACGTACTAAACTTATATCCTTTAGTATGGTCAAACTTTTCCACAGCTTTAATAAGCCCCATATTACCTTCTTGAATCAAATCTAGGAACAGCATGCCGCGACCTACATACCTTTTGGCGATACTAACAACGAGTCTAAGGTTAGCTTCTGCTAAACGTCTCTTCGCTTCTTCGTCCCCATTTTCAATCCGTTTGGCTAACCCTACTTCATCTTCCGCGGAAAGAAGCGGTACTCGACCAATTTCTTTCAAATACATCCGAACTGGATCATTAATCTTAATCCCTGGCGGTAAGGCCAGATCATCATCGAAGTTAAATTCATCGCGCTCATTTTCTTCTGGATTCATAGAATCCTCATCGGATTCGTTCCCTACGTCGATCCCTTGCTCCGAAAGCTGTTCGAAAAACTCATCGATTTGTTCAGGATCCTGATCAAAGGGAGCTAATTTCTCCATAATATCCTTGTAAGTTAGTGAGGACCGCTTTTTCCCTTGCTCAATAAGCTGGTCTTTCACCTGGTCCAGGGTCAATTCTGTCTCTAGTTCTGTACGCTGATCATTCGCCATGGTACGGACTCCCTCCTCCCTAGTCATTGCAGTAATTCTAAGTTGACTTCAATCGTTTTTCTAGGGCAATAATTTCAATAGCAATTTGTGCAGCTCTAAGATGGTCGCCCGCGCGTTCAGCACGAACTCGTTCTTCTTTCTTACGTTCAACTTCTTCTTGCATTGGAACTTTGCGAATTTGGCGAATATAGTCGTCAATCACTTGTTCGTTAATTCCATGACCAGCACCCATCATTACAATGGAACTAGCCAAGCTCTCCAGCTGTTCGTCTTGCAGCATGGCAATGTATCGGCTTGCATCCGGCTCAGCATTCTGAGCGTAGTAAGCATATAAATAAGCAGCTAAGACTGCGTGAGCTTCAACATTGAATTGATCACCTAATTGTGCTTCCACTTGTGCGCAGACGTCACGGTCATGCATCATTACCGCCAAAATTAACCGTTCTGCATTATGATAAGCGGGCAAAAGAGAAGGTGTTTTTTTGAGTGTTCGTTCCACTGTTCTCCCATTATTCATAACATTATTCCACAGAATTGGTTTATTATCCCCCTCTGGTCGGTTTTTTTCCGATTGCAGCAAGATTTCGTGAAGGTCTAACTTCATCGCTTCATACGAAGATTCCGGGAATTCAGAAGCCAACTGTTTCAAATAATGTTCACGTTCCATTGGAGATTGAAGATGACTGATTAATTTCACAGCGGATTGCAGATAACGAAGTCTGTCACCGTCCTCATGCAACTTAAAATTTTTGCGGATGTACAATAGCTTATATTTCATCGATGGTACGGCTGGTTCAATAATCTCCCGTACGAATCGGTCAAAACCATAGTTTCTTACATAATCATCTGGATCCTTGCCATCTGGCAGCATAGCTACCGTGACTCGGCTGCCTGTCTCTTCTAGTATAGGAATGCTTTTGAATGCAGCTGATTGTCCCGCGTTATCTCCGTCGTAACATACGACGATTTGATCGGCGTTACGGTTCAGCAGAGCGGCATGTTCCTTCGTTAATGCTGTCCCCATCGTGGCGACACCATTACTTATTCCCGCTTCCCATGCTTTGATGACATCCACATAACCTTCAAAGAGAACTGCTTGTTGAAGCTTACGCATATTGGGTCTAGCCAGATGTAGGTTGTACATCGTCCGACTTTTATTAAAGAGAATGGATTCCGGACTATTTAAATATTTGGGCTGCACATCGCCCATTGATCTGCCTCCGAATGCGATAACTTTGCCAGTAGAGTCGCAAATAGGGAACATGATGCGTTCCCGGAATTTATCTACATAACCGTTACCTTCATGTTTGGCAGAGATTAAACCGCCCTTCTCCATCAGGGCTAAGTCGAACTCTCGTTTATCTAGCTGTTGAACGAGTGTGTCCCACATGGCCGGTGCATAACCAATTTGGAAGGTATCGATCAGCTTATCCGATATTCCTCTTGAGGCCAAATAACCTTTAGCCACTTTGCCTTGCTCCGTGTTGCCAAGAATATAATGATACAATTTCGCAGTAAAATCATAAGCTTTTAACAAGGTTGATTTCTCTTGCTGCTGCTCATTTTGCTCTTCAGTTGCTTCTTCCCAAGTGATTGGGATATCCGCTTCTTCAGCCAGCTTGTTAACGGCCTCGGAGAAGCTAAGTCCTTCGATTTCCATTACAAATCGAATCAAATTCCCACCCACATTACAACCAAAACAACGATAAATTTGTTTTTCGGGTGTGACAGTGAAAGAAGGACTTTTCTCAGAGTGGAACGGGCATAGCCCCTTCATATAATGCCCTTGCTTGCTCAAATGTACGTGCCTACCAATGACATCAACAATGTCATGGCGCTTAAGTACAGCCTCAATGACCTCTTCAGGTATGCGTCCGTACCTCATTTTTGTTCCACCTACAATTCAGGTCGCTTTTCCGACTAATTACTATTCGCTACTTGTTTTCGATTTCCTGCAAATATTTTAAAAGTTTTGTCAAACCATGTAGAAAATTTTGACGATCTGCCTCTGTAAAAGGTTTTGGCCCCTTCGAATGCTTTCCGCTTCTACGCATTTTCGCCGATGAGTGGCGACGGTCCAATAGGAAATCAATCGAACTATCGGTATATTCCTGCCCTCGATTCGTTAAGCAAATAGATCCCTTAGCCAATCCTAAGGCGGCGAGTCCAAAATCTTGTGTCACCAAAATATCACCTTGCTGAATCTGATTGGCAATATATAAATCGACAGATTGATCGGAACGGTCCACTTGAACGACCTTCACGCCAGGGTTCTCCTTCATCCGATGATCGAAAGAAGCAACTAGCACAACTTGTACACCAAACTGCCTACCTGCTTGCTCAATTTCGGATTTTACAGGACAAGCATCGGCATCAACGATAATATTTCTCGCTCGCATACAGTTCAGCCCCTGCTTTCTAAACGAAATCTCACCGTACTATTATATACGATGGACTTACAAAAAATCCTGCAAGGGAAAACATAAAACCTTACTGGACTCGTTCGATATGGTCCATGATTAAACTTGCTGTCTCCTCAACGGCACGGTTGGAAACATCAAAGATGACGCAACCGATTTTGCTCATAATTTTGTCAGCAAAAGCCAGTTCTATTTTAATACGTTCTACATTGGCGTAGGTTGCATTTTCTGCAAGCCCTAATGTCCGAAGCCGTTCTTGGCGTATGACATTCAATTTATCCGGGTCGATCCGCAATCCAATTATCTTATCCTTTGGAACCGTATAAATGGCAGCAGGCGGCTGCATTTCAGGTACCAATGGAACATTAGCGACTTTAAATCTTTTATGCGCCAAGTACATAGATAAGGGTGTTTTGGACGTACGAGAGACGCCCAATAAGATGATGTCCGCTTTTTGTATGCCGCTAAAATCACGACCGTCATCATATTTAACCGCGAATTCAACTGCTTCAACTTTTTTGAAATAATCCTCATCGAGCGGATGAATCATTCCCGGTTGTCTGCGAGGCTCTTGGTGTAATGCTAGCCCTAAGGTAGCAACAACCGGCCCAAGCAAGTCAATATGCGGGATATCGTACTCCTTCGCCTTGGCAATGAGATCGTCACGCAATTCAGGAATAACCAAAGTAAAAACGACAATACCGCCATGTATTCTAATCGCATTGATGACTTTATCTATTCCTTCAAAATCATGGATAAAAGGAGCTCTCATAATTTCAACGGGTACAGGATGAAACTGCATCGCAGCGGCACGCACGACAGATTCTCCCGTTTCACCAACTGAATCTGAAACAACATATACACGAGTAGGTAGTGGGTGGTCCATTTCCCTAAGCCCCTTTCAGCAGGGACGAGGCCCTACATTAGTCATTTGTATGTAAAGTAGACGCAAACAGAACGAAAGCATGAGAAAAACCTCACCGATATGCGGACAGCACAAGGGCGAGGTGATTTCCACCACATCATATCAAAGCCGAAATCACATGTCAAATTAGACATGATCACTATATATTGTATTTTTCCATTTGTTCAATAAAGCCTCTGGATTTCCACTGAACACCAATATGAATATCCATATAAGCGCGCATACAGGTCTTCAACTGCACTTTCGTTTCTTCCTTTACCTGAACGGCACCAAGTCTGCGCATATCCATGCGAGGAAATATTTTCAGAAGCTTAAGCGCTCCTTCACCGATCGGAATAGCCGCAGTATCTTTGTATCGACAGCGAGCACATAATGCCCCACCCATTGCAGGGCTAAAGGTCGTAATCCCCGAAGTTTCTCCACAGGAGACACAAGCATTAGTCACAGGGAGATAACCGGCTAGATCAAACATCTTCATTTCATAGAGGTGAATGACGATCTGCATGTCCTTGCCCTCTTCAATAGCCATTAGTCCAGCTTTCAACTGCTCAAATATATAAGTGCTGCCCTCTTCGTCACCAAGCATCCGGTCTGTCATCTCCACCAAATAGGAAGCATGTGCAGACATATGTAAATCTTCTCGCAAAGCATGATGGGCTTCGATAATCTCAGCACTATTCAGGGACCCCATCTGACCCCTTTGTTTGAAAAAAACAAAATCGCCGTACGTAAAAAGCTGCGTAACGGCGGCATGTCGACTTTTCACTTTCTTAGCGCCCCGAGCCATGACACCAACCTTACCCAGCTCGGGGGTGAATAAACTAATGATCTTATTTCCCTCTCCATAGTCCATACTACGGAGTACAATCCCCTGTACGCTGCGCAGCAAATGACTTCCCCCATGAATGCCGCTCTGAACTTACTCGCTAATGAATATGAATTTACATATTCAGACCTTCGAGCGGCTCTTCGTTACTTTGATCCTCTTCCTGTACATCAGTGTCCATACCCGGTTCTCCGGAAACTTGTTTGTACAGCAGATAGGCATCTACATCACCGGTCTTTGAAAAATACGTCCACGAAAAATCTTTCATGTTCAGCATCCTCCCCATTGAACGTGATGTTCTTAGGATGCGCAGAGGAAGCTTCTCTATGCGAAATAAAAACTGGAACTGTTAGGGAAAAACCTGTTAGTCGTGACGGAAGCCAAGATCACGTAGAACTCTGTCTTGATTTCTCCAGTCTTTTTTCACTTTAACCCACAGTTCCAAGAAAGTTTTGGAACCAAGCAGCGTCTCGATATCACGGCGAGCCTGCCTTCCAATTTCTTTGAGTAAACTTCCTTGTTTACCAATGACGATACCTTTTTGCGAATCTCGCTCAACAAATATAACTGCAGAAATATGGACTACACCATTGGGCTCGACACGCATGTCTTCAATCTGGACGGCAATGGAATGTGGAATTTCTTCCCGTGTTAAATGTAAGATTTTCTCACGTACGAGTTCAGCACATACGAATTGTTCCGGGTGATCTGTAATTTGGTCGGCTGGGTAGTACTGCGGACCTTCCGGCAAATAGCGAACAATTTGTTCCAACAGTGTTGTTACATTGTTACCCTTGAGCGCAGAAACCGGCACGATTTCAGCAAAGTTATACAAATCTTTGTAATTTGTAATAATCGCCAGCAGCGCTTCAGGCTGAACAAGGTCAATTTTGTTTAACACCAGAATGACGGGTGTTTCAACATGCTTTAGCTGCTCGATAATATAGCGGTCACCGCCGCCAATCCCTTCGGCAACATCAACCAAAAACAGCACCGCATCTACTTCCCCAAGCGTCCCATGCGCCACTTTACTCATGTAATCGCCTAATTTGGAAGTCGGTTTATGAATACCTGGCGTATCCAGGAAAACAATTTGGCCGTTGTTGGATGTATAAACCCCATGAATTTTGTTTCTTGTTGTCTGAGGCTTATCTGACATGATAGCAATTTTTTGCCCGATGATTTGGTTCATCAGCGTTGATTTCCCAACGTTTGGACGTCCGATGATAGCGACAAAGCCTGATTTAAATTCTTTTTTAGCCACTTCTAGTTATCCTCCATTTACATGCAAATCTTTCGTTGTGAAAGCGCCCGGTAATAGGGCAGATACGGTTGTTTCTGCAAAATCCCCTTTAAGATTCCCAAGGTAAACTGGCATTTTCGGTTCACATAATTCCACCAATACCTGGCGGCAAACGCCGCATGGCGAAATTGGACCTTCTGTGTCTCCCATAACCGCTATAGCTTGAAAGGAACCTGCCTTATGACCATCCGCGATTGCACGAAATAACGCAGTTCGCTCAGCGCAGTTGGTCGGTCCGTACGCGGCATTTTCTACATTACAGCCATAATGTACATGACCGTTCGCATCCAGAAGCGCCGCACCCACTTGAAAATTCGAATAAGGCGTATAGGCTCTTTTCATCGCTTCTTTCGCGTGTTGAATGAGTTCTTGTTGATTCATAGCCATCAACCTACTTTCATTTTATATTAACGTTATAGCATGTTAAGGCAGGAAAAAGCGAGGATTGTGACCATGATACCAATGAGTGCTCCAAGAATTAGTGCTGGAAATGGTCTCTTTCTTTTGTCGTACAGCATAATAAAAATAAGTGCAGAGAGCGTGTATGCAAGCAGTGCAACTATCGTTTGCGAGACGAAAATCGTAATGACAGTCGCAATTGCGAAGGAAATAGCCGTCAACAAGCTAGGGCGCACCAATTTCCCTTTATCTGAGAAACGTGTTTCAATCACGATAACTGTCAAAACAACAAGGGCAATAAGGATCCATATCGTTCCCGCGGATACCGGAGTATCATGCATTCTTGAATTTCGCAGCAAGTGATCGATAGGCTCATAGAATACAATCATGCCTACAATCACTGCGAAACCTGCGGACACCAATACGGACGCCGCGGCGACGTCCTTCGCAATTTTGGCTAACGGATGGCGCTCTGGCATAGCCAGATCCACTGTTTTCTCCACAGCCGTATTGATGAGCTCAGTAACAATCATTAGAGTTACCGCCAGCAGAATAAACAGAATGTCCGTTTTGGGTAAATGGATAAGTAGCGCTGCCAATAAAACAAGAAAAGCAACGCAAAAATGGAATTTCATATTACGCTGCGTATCTAAAGCATATTTGATTCCTTCATAGGCATACCGGAAGCTCCTGCGCCATTTACTGAAGCCGTCCGACATTAGCGTGTCAAACCTGCCTTCTGCAAAATGTCCTCCTGCTTAGCAAACATTCTCTTCTCTTCCTCTTCACTTTGGTGATCATAGCCGATCAAGTGCAGGAATCCATGAACGAATAGAAATCCGAGCTCACGCTCAACGGAATGTCCATAATCTTCGGCCTGAGCGATGGCACGGGGAACCGAAATGATAATATCGCCTAAAGGCTCAATGAACCCTTCAGACACCGTCTCACCGTCTTGAAGATCATCTAGGTCGTCTTCACCCTCATCCTCGTAGTTGATACGAATTTCATCCTCTCCGAACTCGCTCATTGCAAACGAGAGAACATCGGTCGGTTTATCTAAGTCACGGTACTGTTTATTAAGATCTTGAATCGCTTCATCGTCTACGAATGTAAGGGCAACTTCCCCCTCCGTAACGCCTTCAAGCTCGCCTGCTAAGCGCAGCAGCTCTTCAAGCTTTTCAATAAATGCAGTCGTGATTTCTTTCACTTCTTGCTCACTGCTCCACTCTAACGTTAAATCCATACTTGCCATTATGTGCCCTCCTTTAATTTGTCGTAGATATCATCAAGCCCCTGACTTCTTTGGAGCAAGCTCACTTGGATATTCGATCCTTGAGTGAAAGATCCCTAACAAGGTTTCGTTTAATGTTTTGGCAATCTTATCGAGTTCTTTGAGCGTGAGATCACACTCATTAAATTGTCCGTCGTCCAAACGGGACTTAATAATTTTGTGCACCATTGAATCGATTTGTTCAAGCGTCGGATTACGCAGTGATCGAACAGCTGCTTCCACACTATCCGCAATCCCTACAATTGCTGCTTCTTTGGATTGCGCTTTGGGACCTGGGTAACGAAAATCCTCTTCGCGGATTTCTTTCTCACTGCCGTCTTCTTCGGCTTGTTTCACCGCTTTAAGATAGAAAAAGTGCAGCAGAGTCGTCCCATGATGCTGTTCAGCAATGTCTCTTATCGGCTTAGGCATTTTGAAATCCTTAAGCATTTCAACGCCATCACGAGGATGCGCTATGATGATGGACTTACTTAAATTCGGATCAATTCGATCATGCGGATTCTCAATATTCGTTTGATTTTCAATAAAGTAGCTTGGGCGCTTTGTTTTGCCAATATCATGATAATAAGAACCAACTCGGCACAGCAGCCCGTCGGCTCCGATGGATTCAGCCGCGGCCTCCGACAAATTCCCCACCATGACACTGTGATGATAGGTCCCCGGTGTCTCCGTAAGCAGCTTGCGCAGTAAAGGATGATTCGGATTTGAGAGCTCCACCAATTTCAGCGGAGATAGAATACCGAATGCGACCTCGAAAAAGGGCAGCAGCCCAATAACGAACACAACCGTTAATAATCCGCCTGCAGCCGCGAAAGAAAGCGACAGAAGGGCTTCTCTCTTCTGGAAATGATCTTCCATCAACAGCATCGATGTAATCGTTAACATGGAGAAGAAGGCAATCATGAGACCAGCTTTCAGAATGGTAGCCCGTTGGCTTGCCCTTTGAATCGTAAACACGGCACTAAAACAAATAGCTAAGCTAACTAATCCGAAACGGTAGTCAAAAAGCAACACATGCTCCGTGTTAAAGATAATACTAGCCATTAAGGAGAATAAGACCGATGCAATGAACGCTAGCGGAGCATCCAGTAAAATGGCAATCAGGATGCTTCCTAACGCAGTCGGAGCCAGATAACCAATATAAGGATAATCTAAATTTTGCACGAGAGAGATCAGTTTCATTCCCATAACATTGATAAGAAATATAAGAATGAGCATCACGAGCTGAGAATTATTGTATTTGATCGGTAATGTGCTTTGTCGGACAAACATATAAATAGCGAATGACAAGAGAGCCGAAAGAATACTGAGCCCTAATTGTGGCAAATAATTCGCTTTGTCCTTCAAAAGCTCTAGTTTATCCAGCCTAGCGTATATCTCTTCCGTTATGACATCCCCAACCTTAACGAGAACATCGTTCTTATTGATGTATACCGGTTTCACGCTCTCTCTAGCTTGTCCTTTTGCATCCTCGGTGCCCTTTTGATCAAAAAATTTATTCGGCGTTATGAGGGCTCTTGCGATTTCGGTAACCATTTCACGGGATGTATTTTTCGTCAGGTTCGATGTATTTACAAGCTCAGCAACTTTAGCTCGGGCCGTCTGCGCATCCAAGATTTGATCATTCATCAATTTGTAAATGATGTCTTTCGTCACAGGACGCATGGCCGCTAAATCATCCTTGGTCAGCCTTGGAAGCTTAAAATAAGTTTCCTCCGGCAGCGGGTAATTCTGTTCGGCAAGCCCCTGCTGGATCTGTTCAAGCAATAACTCGTTATATTGACCGCTGATACGAAGTGATTTAATAGACTGATTCTGCATATCGCTGATTAGCTGTGGAATTGCTCGACGATAAATGCTGACTTTGTCATCGAATTTCACTTCTTCATCCGCATTGATTTGCAATAATTTATCATAAATAACATCAATAATCGTATCATTTTTGAGATTTACAATTCGATAAACGGGTTGGACGTGCTTAGCAGCGTCTTCTTTCGCTTGTTCAGTAGCAATTGCGTTTTCAATTTGTCTAGGAGCATAAATGGTTTTTTCACTCGTAGTTCCTAAAACAATATCATAAACTTGAGGCACAAGCTTAACGTAAAGGGACATATAAAAAATTAACGCCAGCAAGAGAAACAACAGTACCCGTATACCTGTACTGTATTTCCATCCGTTCAGCTGGTAATGAAATTTGCCTTTCATTTGCACTTCATTTTTCTTCACGGAAGGTCATTCCTCTCTACCTAACAACCCTGCTCAGTTACTTATCATTTTCAGCATTGTAAGCAACAATGATTTTCTGAACAAGTGAATGTCGAACCACATCCTGCTCATCAAAATAAATAAAGCCAAGTTCCTCGATATCACGGAGAATGCGATTTGCTTCTACGAGACCGGACGATTTGCCGCGCGGCAAATCAATTTGCGTAACGTCCCCGGTAATCACCATTTTGGAACCGAAACCAAGTCTTGTCAGAAACATTTTCATTTGTTCAGGCGTTGTATTTTGCGCCTCATCCAGAATGATGAAAGAATCATCCAACGTTCTACCACGCATATAAGCCAGTGGCGCAATCTCAATAAGTCCTCGTTCTAATGACTTGGCTACCTGCTCAGGTCCAAGGACATCATTAAGAGCATCATACAATGGGCGTAAATAGGGGTCAACTTTTTCCTGCAAGTCCCCCGGCAGAAAGCCCAGACTTTCCCCAGCCTCAACAGCAGGGCGCGTTAATACAATCCTTTTGACGGCCCCTTCTTTAAGCCTCGTCACGGCTAGCACAACAGCTAAATAGGTTTTACCTGTTCCTGCGGGTCCAATTCCGAAGACGATATCTTTCTTCTTAATCGTCTCGACATACTTCCGTTGTCCGATCGTTTTGACACGTATAGGCTTACCCTTATGTGTTGTTGTAATTTCACCTTTGAACAAATCAAGTAATTGGTCGGTTTTCATCTGCTTCGCAAGTTCAACCGCATACAAAACATCCCGCTCTGTCAACGTATAATTATTACGGATGAGCTGTAGGAGAACCTCAAAAAGCTGCTGAAGTGAGTTCACTTCCGCAGCAGCCCCTTGTATCGTTATTTCGGCTTCACGCGTATAGATTTGTGCAGGAATCTCCCTTTCGATGACATGCAGAAATTTATCCTGCGGTCCGAACAAGGCTAGACCCTCAACCGGATTTTTCAATGTTATTTTCACAGATTGCGCGTATTCTACCAACAGGCCTCATTCTCCTCGTATCACAATTGGTTGTTCTTCGGCGATATTTTCTTCGACTTCAAAATGCACGTCTATATAAATTTTACCATTCTCTGTTTTTTCATGCAAAATTTTTTCGCCGACAATTCTAGCATCTGCTCCTTCGGTTCCAAGTAATTTAGCTTTAGCCTGCTCTAAGCCCGCCTTTTTAGCATTCGCTGGATCAATAGGTTCCTCTACAATTTGAACCTCCATCACCTTTTCATGAAGCCAACCGAGGGGAAGTGAAAAAGACCGCCAAGCCAGCGTTTTTCGCTCTGGAATCGTTTCGAAATGTTCGAATTTCTGCTTACCATAACCGCTTACTTGCAGTGCTCTTGTCCCAAAAACTAAATAGTTGCGAGCCATAGCTTCACCTGAATATACTCTATATGTTTTCGTAAGCGGAGTTTCTATTCGGGAGGTATACCAAACGATGCCCTTTACTTTACCACTTGCAACCACGACTTGGCTATTTTGTTCATCGCCAATGGTTCCCGAGATAAGCACGTCCCCTTTTCGCACATACGTATTCGGCTTCACCATGGGTTTGCCTTTATCTGATAAAATCTCGGTAACGAGCGCGTTTTTGGCAGCAACCAAATTCCTAGGATTCATAAGCGGTCCCTTATCAGGAATGGTCGCTTCAACAACCTTGATTGTGATATGTGTACCGCGAATTTCGACCCCAACCCAAGCGGCTTGCGGCAGCATTCCTTGAATTTCGCGCGATAAATCCTCCGCTTTCTTCAACTTAAACTTCCATTGAAACGTATGTATGCCCTGTTTGGAAGCAGCTTGCAAAATTTTCGACTCAGAGATACGATCATTTCCTTCCACACTAACTTGCCATACGAGCGAAGTCAATAAATAAAGACCTATGATGAAAGCAGCCATTCCTGCAAAAAAAACCTTTCTACGGCCCAGTCTGTCCATAAAAAAAGGCAGCCCGTGCCTTTCCGTAACATGCACTCGGCAGCCTGTCCGTT
Organism: Paenibacillus sp. V4I9; assembly: GCF_030817295.1. Taxonomy (NCBI): domain Bacteria; kingdom Bacillati; phylum Bacillota; class Bacilli; order Caryophanales; family Paenibacillaceae; genus Paenibacillus; species Paenibacillus sp. V4I9. Next base: position 2,548,191 of record NZ_JAUSZE010000001.1, on the reverse strand, counting down.
TCAGGAGCGGTCGAAGTCTGAAAAAATCTTTGATCAGGATAAAAAGCTCAATCTTCCCCTTATCTCCAGCTTGAATATCCCATATGGAGAAGCCCTTCTCCATCATGGGATTAATTAATCTTTCACAACCTTCACCTCGTATTTGAATGCGTACATAACCTCGCAAACGAGCAATGAAAAGGGATTGTTTCATGACTCAGCCTCCTGTTCTCAGTCCATACTTTCTATACTTCATCTATGGTTCATATTTCACATTATCGATCAAGCCTTCAATAAACACTTCTTCTGAAAGAATAGCTCGAATAACTAACTGCTTTCCGAACACTTCTAGCGTTCCTTTCGTTAATTCGAGCTTCAAGTTTTCACTTGAAAAATGAAGTACACCCCGATGATTCTCTACATAAAGCTGTACGTTGCCGATCATCGTAATTCGCGGCAAGTCCTGTACCACATCCTGAGGAAGATCAAGGATTTTGGCCGTGAACTGGTTCCATTTGCGGGTCAAGCGACGCATAGCTGGGAGTACCCCCTCTAACTAGATGATCATAAATACAGAAAAAGCGCAGAGACTTTCTACCAAATTATGCGGAGAGCGCCAGTTTTATGTTTTAAAAACCTGCAAAGCAAAGAACGCCCTCTCGATCAATCGAGAGGGCGTTCTTACCTACTATTATCTGCGATATGGTTTCTTCGACCTAGGCGGGCCGAGAATTTCAGCCCACATAATTCCTTGCAGGAGCTGATCTTGGCTCGGTTGATCAGGAAAAGGACTCGGTGTAGAGATTACATCTGCGTAAACAGACGAGTTTTCATTAATAACCTGCGTAGGCGAGCCGAATGGAGATTCTTTCTGAGTGGGCATAGTCGAGACCGCCTTAGCTTTGTTAGAACGACCATACTCGTCTTTCACGTGTCCCAATTGCAAAGTCGATCCAAACCCCTTTTGGTCTGATTTCTTCGCTTCTACTGGTCGTGTAGCGCCATTAGGAGCATCGCCAAAGGAAGGCATTCCCGGCCTCGCCTTAGTTCCCTGATTCGCTCGCCGGCCCTTACTTCGAATTTGATAAAAAAAGGCGAATGCTATAATAACCAGATACCAGTTCTTCAACAAAATTCCAATGAGCTGTTCCATCTGATCACCTCTTCAAGACTACTATTCTTTCTCACTCTTACCATCATTTATTTTGCCAAGTGAAGAACGCATTTGTGTATCTGCATCGATATTTTTAAGATTCATATAGTCCATGACACCTAGTTTACCATTTCGAAGTGCTTCAGCCATTGCAAGTGGCACCTGTGACTCCGATTCGACAACCTTCGCGCGCATTTCTACAACTCTGGCTTTCATTTCTTGCTCCGCAGCAACGGCCATCGCACGTCTTTCCTCAGCTTTAGCCTGAGCGATTCGCTTATCGGCTTCTGCCTGCTCTGTTTGTAAATGGGCGCCAATGTTTTTACCTACATCCACATCCGCGATATCAATCGATAATATTTCAAAAGCCGTTCCGGCATCTAACCCTTTACCCAGAACCGTTCGAGAGATCAAATCCGGATTCTCCAGCACATCTTTATGAGAGTCACTGGAACCAACTGTAGTGACAATCCCCTCACCTACACGAGCGATAATCGTTTCCTCGCCCGCTCCCCCAACAAGCCGGTCAATGTTGGCTCGAACAGTAACCCTGGCTATAACCTTTACTTCAATTCCGTTCTTCGCTACTGCAGATACATTAGGTGTTTCAATGACACGTGGATTTACACTCATTTGTACAGCTAACAAGACATCCCGACCTGCAAGATCGATAGCTGCTGCACGCTCAAACTCCAAGTGAATCTTCGCGCGGTGAGCTGCAATTAAAGCATTGACAACCCGATCAACGTTACCGCCTGCAAGAAAGTGGCTTTCCAGCTGATTGACACTTAGATCAATACCCGCTTTAGTAGCCTTAATCATCGGATTGACGATCCTACTCGGGGTCACGCGGCGAAGCCTCATAGCAATTAAAGTAATAATGCTAATTCTTACTCCAGAAGCAAGTGCTGAAATCCAAAGCATGACAGGCACAATACTCAGTAATACCGAAAGTGCAATAATAACAATGGCCGCTACCAAAACCAAATATAATCCTGGTTCTATATTCATTTTTTTCCTCCTAATATAGGGATCTTTGAGTGTAACTCAAAATCTCTCCGCTCTGGGATCTTTGAGTGTAACTCAAAATCTCTCCGCTCTGGGATCTTTGAGTGTAACTCAAAATCTCTCCGCTCTGGGATCTTTGAGTGTAACTCAAAGTCTCTCCGCTTTGGGATCTTAGCTCAAAGTCACTGCGCGTTAGTGGTATCATTCTCTCGTACTACAACACGAACTCCTTCTACTTCCACAACAACTACATTCCTTCCTGTGGCAATAAAGCTGCCATTCGTCACCACATCCACGCGCTCCCCCTGAATGATTGCAGTCCCTGCCGGGCGCAGCGGAGTAATGGCTTCTCCCGTCATTCCAATCAAATAGGATCGATCAGGGCTGGATGTAAATCCTTTGTTCGTCGTTAGTTGCTCCTTTAGAATAAAACGGTTCCAAATACCACGGTGCCTAAAGGTTTTGATCGCGAAGGAGATCGCAACGATTGCTAACAACAAGGCGATACCCAGCATTATCGCTGCTTGTGTGGGATCTGAAGATGCCATCAGAACCCCGCCAAAGAGGCATATGGCGCCCAACACACTTAGAATCCCAAAACTTGGAACGACCAATTCTAGGATAAGAAGAATTAACCCGATTCCGAAGACAGCCAAGTCACCGAAACCAGCAAAACCAGCTAAATAAAACCCAAGAAAATAGAGTGCAAAACCAGATACCCCCGCCAAGGCGAGTAATCCACCACTGAAAAAAAGCAGCTCCAACGCAATTCCAATGATCCCAACCACTAATAATACCGTCGCTGTTACGGGATGAGTCAGAAAGGCAGATAAGTTTTCTACAAACATCATCTTTCACTCCTTTCCCTGAATCTTCCTTATCACTAATATGTACGTTCCAACACACAAACTGTTTCGTTTTTGCCCAAGAGAATGAGAAAACCTCTATCGAGGCCATTCAGGGATGCGCGACCGCGTTTAGCGAGGTGAGACTTTGGTCTACGACCAAAGATCCCTATATTAGGTTTTATCGCCAATAAGAAAGCGGTTTTCGGGATCCGAAAACTTAAACTTTCTTATGTGAAAACAAAAGACCGAGAGGACTTGGCCCACTCGGTCTTGTCAAACATATTTAGTATTAACCTAATAATTGTTGAACTAACTGATTGATAAGTTTACCATCAGCGCGTCCTTTGACCTGAGGCATCAATGCTGTCATCACTTTGCCCATATCCGCTTTGGAAGAAGCACCAATTTGCTGGATGGTCTGCTGTACAATGGCTTTCACTTCTTCCTCAGAAAGCTGTTGCGGCATGTACTCAGCTAGAATAACAAGTTCTGCCTTCAGGCTCTCGGCCAAATCATCTCTGCCGGCCTTCGTAAATTCATGGAGGGAATCCTTACGCTGTTTGATTTCACGAGTTAGAACGTCAAGCACTTCATTGTCATCTAAGGCTCTTTTCAGATCAATCTCTGAATTCTTGATGGTAGATCTTACCATTCGAATTACGGAGAGTTTGAACTTGTCCTGACTCTTCATCGCTTGCTTCATATCTTCGTTCAATCGATCGCTTAAGCTCATGTTGCCTCCTAGAACTTTCTCTTACGAGCAGCCTCAGATTTAAGCTTACGCTTAACGCTAGGCTTGTCATAATGTTTACGTTTTTTAACTTCTGCAAGAATGCCATCCTTAGCGATGGAACGCTTAAAGCGACGAAGTGCAGCATCTATAGTTTCGTTCTTACGAACTCGAGTTTCTGACAACAGTTTTCCCTCCCTCCGAACAGACCATCTAAGACAAAACGGTTCATCAAATCTCATTATAGGTCATAGTAATTAGGGTGTCAATCGCAAACCTTACGTTTCGTAAAAGGAAGCTTAATTGTGTACTCCTAAAGGCGATAATCGAGCCCCAGCCATAAGATGATAATGAAGATGGTGAACAATTTGCCCCGCGTTAGCTCCAATATTCGTTATAACCCGATAACCTGATTCTTCTACTTCTAGTTCTCTAGCAATTTGTGCAGCCACACGCTGAATTTTCCCGATCATGTTCCAATCCTCTTCTCCCGCATCCGCTAGTGAAGCAATATGCTTCTTAGGAATGATAAGGACATGAATGGGAGAAGCTGGCTGAATATCATGGAAAGCAACAATCTGTTCGTCCTCATACACTTTCTTAGAGGGGAGTTCCCCCGCAATTATTTTACAGAAAATACAATCACTCATTGTTCGGCTTGTCCCCCACTTTCGTGAAATTACTATTTTTAATTTTATCGGAAAAGACCTAAAAAATCCAATCCAATCTACAATTTTAATTGGAATAATTGCAAAAAAAAGAAACACCTCATGGACTATAAGATGTTTCTAGATTGAATGGGTTTCATTTTATTAATAATATGGAAGTAAGGATAAAGCTAGTAATCCAGCTAGAGGTAGGATTTGTCTTACAAAGCGCCGTCTTGGATAGCCATATCCCGGATATGGGTACGGATAGCCGTAGTATGGGTACGGATGAGCGTAAGGTAAGAAAGCTCTCATTTGATCATGATCCATACCACCAATCGGAACGGCTAGGTATACATTGTCATCATCCACATCTTCCACAATACCGTCATAAACCGCACCACTAGTCATAGTTACACTCACATAACGATACATATGCTTCTTACAAATGGCATGAACTTCTTGATGATTCATAGGCTTATGCCTCCTTTTTACCAACAGCATATTCAGCTATAGGCAAAAGGCTACTCCGTGAACATATTTGGGCTTATCTCACCACGAAAAAATTTAACGGTTATGCTGGTTCTTATGAGCCTGATGAATCTTTTTCCACTTTGCTTTCTCGGCTGCTTGAAGCCCTTTATCTTCTTTGCGCGCCAAATAAGCGAGCTCCTTTTGTAATTTTAAGTAGTTATTAAATCGTTCAACCGCCAAAGTCCCTTCATCTAACGCTTGTCTAACAGCGCATTTCGGTTCATTTTGATGCTTACAATCCTGAAAAAAGCACATTCCTGCAAACTCTTCGATATCTTGAAATGACGTGCTTAACCCCTCCGAAACATCCCACAGTTGGAGTTCACGCATACCTGGCGTATCAATCAATATGCCTCCTCCAGGCAGCGAGATGAGCTCGCGGTGAGTCGTGGTATGCTTCCCTTTGTCATCCCCAGAACGAATATCCCCTGTGTCCAAAATATCCTGCCCATAGATGCGGTTCACCAAAGTAGATTTGCCAACACCGGACGAGCCAAGAAGCGCGACTGTTTGGCCTGGAGAAATATAAGCAGCAAGCTCATCTAGTCCGCGATTTTCTGCTGAGCTAATTATATGGATGGGCACACCCACCGCAACAGCCGCGACCTCTGCAGCCAGTGCTTCCGGATCTTCGCATAAATCTGCTTTACTTAAAACAATAACCGGATTTGCTCCGCTCTCCCAAGCTAATACCATATAACGTTCAATACGGCGTACATTAAAATCTAGATTAAGTGCTGTGAACAGAAACACTGTATCTACATTCGTGGCAACAATTTGTTCTTCGGTGACTTGACCAGCTACTTTACGGGAAAACTTACTTTTGCGTGGTAATACAGCATGGATTGTTGCTCGCTGTTCTTCTCCTCTTATGGAAAGGACGACCCAGTCGCCTACAGCAGGATAGTCTTCACGACCCAGAGCAAGATGCCGCATTTTACCAGACACCTCGGCTAGGGCTTCCCCAACTTCCGTTTGAACGCGATACATATGTTTATGTTCCAAGGACACCCGTCCAACCTGATATCCCTCATTTAGGTAAGGTTCGAATGCTTTTTCAAAAAAGGAATTCCATCCTAAATCTTCATTTTTCAAGTGTTTATTTCATCCTCTCATGTGGTTCTATTCTGAAGTATAGACCGCTGGTATCGACATCACACGGGAAACAATAATTAAGATTGTTTTTTCCTTCTTCAAATTTCATACGCATGGTCAATTAAAATGTAGACTGAAAGTCTATTTTTGCATATAATAAGAGTAAATCGATGGTTGGAATGGAGTGAGCGGATGAGCCAATTCATGAGAGCCTCCACCCGCAAAAAGCGTGATGTGATGATGGAAGTCGCCTTAACCATGTTTATGGAAAAAGGCTATGAGAATGTATCCGTAGACGATATCATCGCGGCGACAGGATCATCAAAGGGAACGTTTTATCATTATTTTAAAAGCAAAGATGCCATCATTTCAGCGCTTTACAGTAAACAAATTCAATTGATTCAAGAATGGGTGAAGCAGCCTCCCTCCAAGGTCCAATCCCTTGAAGGACATATTAATCGCTTATTCTTAGACTTAGCGTCCAACATTCATTCCTCACCACGGCTAGTCCGAAGCTTACAAGCTTTATCCTTACAAAATGAAACCGTAAAAACGGAAGAACAGCAGCAATTAAACGTATTATCTGAAAGTTTATTACATTGGCTGCCTGAACCCAGAAAAATTGAACTGCTCGTTTGCATCTATACGGGAACGGTCCGTACTTGGTGCAATCAAGATGACGCCGACTTACTCTCCATGATGAAAAACAACTTAGCCTGGCTTTGGGTAGGTTTGCGCTCCAGCGAACCCTACGCATCTCTGCAGGTAGAACCAGTCCCCAAGGAGGAAAACAAAATGAAAGTAGCTATTATTGGCGGAGGCTTGGCAGGATTAACAGCAGCCGCTTATTTATCTGAGAATCCGCATGCCGAAGGTATCCTTTTCGAGCGCAGCCCGCAGCTTGGAGGACGGGCTTTTACTTACGAAAAAGCAGGATTTACACTCAACTATGGCGCACATGCCATCTATGGGATTGATCGACATACGTTAACAAACATGGAACGTGAATTGGGACTATCTTTCTCTTCTAAGCAAGTAGATAAACGCAAAGTTTTTTATGCGAAACATAATCAACTTACGCCAGCACCACTCGACGCGATAAACCTCTTAAGAACTGATCTACTCAGCACGATGCAAAAAGTAAGATTCGTTGGTGAAATCACAGCCATTATCGCGAATATTCACAACTTAAAAAACTACGCAACTCTTGCTGATTATTTGGCAGAGTCCAATGCGGACGAGGATGTTAAAGAGTTATGGGAGCATCTGGTTTGCTCCAACTTTTTCATTACGCCTGAGGATGCTCGCAACGTATCAGGAGCAGTAATCAGCGAATACTATCACAACTTGTTCCTTTCCTCGAAGCCCGTTAATTATGTATTGGGAAGCTGGGCCGTTATCACGAATCAGCTTAAACAAAAGTTGACTACGTCCGGCAAATGGGAAATTGCCCTTCAAGAAGGCGTAGAGAACCTCCGGTATGCGGATCGCAAATTTGTATTGCAAACCAAAAACCGTGAAGTCGCTTTTGACAAAGTAATTTTCGCTATGCCAGTTCAACAAGTCGTCAAGCTCCTGAAGGGTACAGCATGGGAGCCATTCCTAGCTCCATATGAGTCTAATACCGCAACCGAAGTTATGGTGTACGACGTTGGGTTAAGCCGTGTTGTTGCGAGACCATTCAGTTACATCAGCGACATGGATAACAAGCTATTCATCAGCGATGTTTCAGCGACAGATCATACACTTGTACCAGAAGGCGGGCAGCTGCTGCAGGGTATCGCATACTTAAGCGACCGCTTTGAAAACGAGGAGCAGCGTAAAGCGTATCTAGAAGAAAAGAACCTCCAAATGGAAGCCCTATTTGATAAACATTATCCAGGCTGGCGCGATGTCACAGCCGTAAAACGGGTTTCAAAGAAAGCGATGGTATCCAGCGTGAAAAACATCGCTTCCAATAATCTACTGCCGATACGCGTTGAAAACGTGCCTTTCTACTTCTGCGGAGACGGCTGTACGGGTAAGGGCGAGCTTGCAGAACGCGCATTCTCTAGTGCCCGCACCGCGGCGCTATCCATTGTGCAAGAAGTTCAGCAAGCACTTCAAAATGTTTAATCCGCCCAACATGGATGGATTATCCTAACAAACAAACAACCAGCCCTCCCATTCGCGGGAGAGCTGGTTGTTTGTTTATTGCTTGGTCACACGCACATCATCAAAGTGAAGCGTAGTCCCCCCAGGTGAATCCACGTAAAATCCAACATCAATCTGACCATTGGTCACCATAATATCACTTACACTGATGTATTTCCAAACACCGCTGTTACTGATGTTGGCATAAATGGCAGATCCGCCATAATTTTGAATTTCGGCTCTGGCTATCGTCGGCGTCGTGTTCTTCATGCGGACCCAAGCTTCGAATTTGTACTTAACATTATTAACAGGAACACTGACTGTTTGATGAATACTTTGTTGATAAGCGCCTGCTGCAAAGAAGTATGCCCGCTTATCACCCGTCCATGGGGATTCCGGCGGATTGGTTGTTGAGCCGCTATCAACGCCATAAGCAACGGCTTGCGTGCTTGGATGCCACTCAACCCAGTTATGGCTCTGACTCGTGTCACGCTCGAAACCAGGATTGTCTAGCAGATTCTGCTCAGAAACCGGCGTTCCCGCTGCCGAAGTTGAAAGAAGCAGGCGATCTAAGTTGATGTTCCCACTATCAGCAGCGTCGTATTTAAACGCAATCGTGTTTACCCCTGCGTTTAAAGTCACCGTTTGCACGTTATCCTGCCAGACGTTCCAATTGGTACCAGGACTCGTGAAACTGGTTTGTCCAAGCTTGGATCCATTGATGTAAGTACTCAACGTTTTCGTTGCTGCACTGCCATTAGCATATCGCAGCGCTATCTGATAGCTCCCAGCGCTAGGGATATTCACGTTGTATTTCACCTGTGCGCCTGCCGCACTCAAACCGTCAACAAAAGCTGTACCACTATAGTACCAATGGTTCGTGTTCAATGCGCTGCCACCAGAAAGCTCAGCACTCTCTGCTTCATACTTACCGACGATTGGTGCAAAGGGTACTGTGATGTTGTCGATGTTAACATTGCCCGTATCGCCCGCATCGGAGTAATACTTATAGGTCACTACATTCACACCGGCCGTCAGAGGCAGTGTCTCGGATTGCGTAGACCAAGTGTCCCAATTCGCGAGATTAGCGAGTGAGGTAGACTTCACTCTTTTTCCATTAACAAAAATACTGATAGACTTTGCTGAGCCTGAAGCATTCGCATAACGTAAGGAGACATTATAGTCACCGCCTGTTTTCACCTTTGGATAGAAAGTGACACCTGCGCCTGCGTTACCTAAACCATCTACAAATCCAGTTCCCGTATATCCCGTATGATTGGTGTTAATGGAAGCCTTTGTCGCAACCGTATTGCCAGAAAGCGATGCATCCTCAGCTTCGAATTGCGCAGAAGCTGCACTCACTGCAGCAACACCTGTAACAGCAATAGATTTAGAAGAAGCAGTACCTGCCGTGACTTTTACATAGGTGACATCCCCATAGATGTCCTTCCCAGTTGCCCAACCTTCCCCAGCGGCAGCTTTTAATGCCTGTAAGCTTGCATAAGACGTCATAGCCACGCTGTTATTCGTTACGGTAGTCCCAGCTGAACCGTGCAGCTTAACGATATAGGATTGGAGAGCTGGCGTGTAACTGCCACTCTTTGCCCCTAATGTAAAACTTAGCGAGCCCGCACCAATATCCTGCGCAGTCATATTTTGCTTAAAATAAGTACCGCCTTCGTAGTTATAACTGGAGCCATCATCATCGTAATACGTAAAACTCGACTGCGTCGTATCCGGAAACACATCCACATCAACAGAAGTGACAGAAGTCTGCCCAACGTAATCCTGCACTTTCTGTGTTGGAATAATGGCACCTTTTTTGATAAAAAGAGGAATGTCTGTCAACGTGTCCGGATTAACCGAGTAACGGATGGTTTGACCGCCAGTTATTGCATTACCTCGCGCATAGTCAATCCATGAACCAGACGGCAAATAAATATCTTTACTCGTCTGCTGTTTATCTACCACAGGTGCAGCTAGCAGCCAGTCACCGAACATCCAAGCATCCGTATAATTTTTAACGGCAGCGTCCGATGGATATACCTGCATTAAAGGTCGAACGAGCCCATTCCCATTCTCGTAAGCACTTCTCTCATAGGCATACATATAAGGGATCAAGGAGTACCGCAACTGAATAGCTTCTTTGGAAGCCTCTTCCGCCGTCGATCCGAAGTACCAGGGCTGGCGCTGCTGATGGTTGTTCCCATGTACACGGAAAACAGGTGTTAAAGCGCTGAACTGCATCCACCGTGCGTATAAATCGGGATTCGGATTGTTCGTCGTGCCATCCTGTTGATTGAATCCGCCGGTATCCATGCCCCATTTCACTTGGCCATTGTTCATTGAGGATAACATAACTGCCCTTTGCTCCTGCATCCCAGCAGCCCAGTTGATCCGTTCGCCTTTATTGTATTGAATGCCAATATCACCAGACCAAAGCGTAGTCGCATACCGTTGGGCACCTGGGTAGAAAGTTCTAGATGTTTGCCAAACACGCTGGGCTCCACTCGTGTAAGCCCGTTGACCCTCGTACATGGTCTGAGACATATGGCCTGTTGTGAAGTTGCCAAACCAATACGAAGCTCCACCGGAAGATACTTTATCCGTTTCGTCATTCCACCAACCAACGATCCCTTTATTGAGCGCATCTATGGAATGATTCCAGAACCAGGCACGTTCGCTGGCATTATAAGGGTCGATACTGCGTACAGTTACGGGGATGAAATAATCCTGATACTCGTTATGACCCGGATAATAATAACCACCGTTTGTCGCGTCCGCCCCCTGGCTCGTCACATTCGAAGAAGCATCCTTCGTAACGATTCGAGGCTTCGTAATTCCGATCATTTTGATGCCTTTAGCATCCATTGTTGTCTTTAGTGAAGTAGAAGAAGCAGAAGGGAAATTTGTCGTGTTCCACGCGAATTCGCCGTAGTTGGTTTCCCCGTATTTTTTCCAGTCATAGTCGAAGGCGTAAGCATCTATAGGGATATTCTTAGCACGATACGTATCCACATTATTCGTAAATTCCGTTTGATTCGTATCCCACTCAAAGTTCATGAACCCAAGCGACCACTTAGGAAGCATTGGCGGTTTGCCCGTGATTTCCCCAACGCTGGTCATGATTTCCTTCGGGGTGCCGAGCATAATATAATACTCCACGTTTTGCTTAGCATAACGACGTCCCTCAGGAGGGGTGCCACCATAATAAAACTCCATCTGACCGGTTGTGCCATTTGTATATGGGTATCCGCCATCGCTATCGACTAATAATCCATAACCCGCTGTACTCCAAATAAGCGGACCACCGGAATCTCCCTGTTCACCTGCATGGGCGGCATGACTGGACGAATTCCGCAGCAGGTCGCCTCCGCTATCAAAGGCGTTAAAACTCCGGATGCCATACATATTGTCACCGGAGCCATGAACGAAGCGCACACCATCTGAGAATACCCCTCCGCCGGATGGTTCCCAGAATAGTGTAGTGCCGTCAGCCTTTTTGACCGTCATTCGAACTGGGTTCTTGGTAATCTCAATCTTCATATTGGAGGTCGTGATGGTCATTGGATTGGCAGCTGTGTTAATCATAGCCCCTACAGCTGACCAAGTTTTGTCTGGATCCAGCATCGGCGTTTTCGCGCTTGCCGCTATGCCATTCGGTCGATAATCTACCTTCAAAATACCGTTTTGCACCGCCTGTACAACCAAGAGGTCATCATTCGGCTCCGCACCATTATCCACAGTTAGCGTCAAGGTATCTCCGGTTACGCTCGAAGTGATGAGATTGCCAAGGCTGCTGACATAAGCCTGAGCAGGAGAAACAGGAAGCAAGGTAAGGGTTGAACCAAACAACGTAAATGCTGTGAATAAAGCAAGGATACGTGGAACTTCTTTGTTTGGCGAACTCATTATGGATACTCCCTTTCGATTAGAAAATAAGGGAGGGACATCCCCTCCCTGCTTTTTATTGCTCTACGATCGCGATGTTATCAAGATTAATACCGAGTGAACTGGTACCATCATAGCTGACTTTCACCGTGTTGAGACCTGCACTGAGCGAGACGTTGACCGTAGCCGTACCCCACGTATCCCAGTTCGTTGTTTGCGGTAAGGCAAGGTCCGTCACTTTGGTGTTATTCACATAAATGGCTCTTGAGCCATTGCCTGCACCAGATGAATATCGAACCTTCATTGTATAGGTACCTGCGGCTTTAACAGAAACATCGAAGGTGACATTATCTTCCAGAGTCTCAAAGCCGTCTACAAACCCCGTACCTGTATAACCCGTATGATTCGTGTTCGTGGATACTCCACTTTGCGTACCAAATTCAGCTTCATATTCCACCTTGTTGACGCCATTTAGTACTACAGATTGAGTAGATGCACTTGAGCCAAGCTTGACGTAGGTGAATTTCTGTACCATGTCGTAGTACCAGCCTGTCGATGCTCCGGTTAAAGCAGTTAATGTGCTGTACTCTGTCATCGCAGAACCACCCACCGTTACAGAGGAAGGTTTTGTTGTAAACACTTGCAATGTCTTCGTCGAATTAATCGCTGGAACAGTGACTGTTTCTTTATTCAACCCATATTGCTCTGTAGACGTTATAGTTTTCACCGAACCGCCGATATCATCATTCCAGTCATATGTTGTTGTGCCAAGCGGATAAATGCGGAATGCGAGGTTGGTGTAGCTCGTCAAGCTGTTGCCAATAGTCCCACCCACCTGATATTGCGCGTTCAAATTCAACGGAAGAATGCTGCCGGACTTCACAAAAACTGGTAGATCATCTATGCCGGCATTGTAGCTGATTGTTCGACCGCCAGGACGCTGAGCACCGAACCAGAAATCGATCCAATCCCCCTGCGGGAGATAAATACTCTTGTTTGTTTCTCCCTGATTCATGACAGGAGCAACGAGCAAATTACCCCCGAACATATACTGCTGCGTCAAACCGTACGTGTTCGTGTCCGTCGGATATTCTAACGCCATAGCGCGCATCATCGGAACACCGGTATCACTTGCTTTCTTTGCTTCGCTATAAATATAAGGAAGCAAATTCATGCGTGTATTCGTATATTTAGCAAATTGGCTAATGATCGTATTGTCGCCAGTACGAGCTTGCGCGTTCCATGGCGAACGTTCCTCGTTAATACCGGAGCTGCCGTTAGACTCGGAGTGAAACTGCATGACCGGTGCAAAAGCGGCCATTTCGGCAGCTCGTTTGTACAACTCAGCCGTTGGATAAGTGCCAGTAAAGCCTGCCATATCCCAGCTCCAATAAGGAACGCCAGACATACTTGCCGTGAGCCCTGCACTCACAGCCTGCTGGAAAGCACCGAACGTTGACTCTTGATCGCCAGACCAGAATATTTGATTCGCCTGTGCGCCTTGCGTGCCAGATCGGCTGAAGGAGACCGCATCGGCTTTCTTCGAGCGTGCGTACTCGTTATATGCCTTCACATACTCATTTGGGTATTGATTGCGCATTTCATCACCTTTTTTACCGTTTGCGAAGGTATTCGAGCGACCCCACACCATTTCACCGCCATCTGTTTTGAAGCCGTCTATACCTACACCATCAAACAGATAAGCACGTTTAGACATCCACCAGTTTTTCGCGGCCGTATTTGTAAAATCAAGCAGCAAACTGTTCTCGAACCATTGACCTGTAGGTATCCGGTACTGGCCTCCACTGCCGTTGCCCACGGCATAATTCTGAGCAGTCATATAGGCTTCGTCATTATCTTTCTGGGTATAAGGCGTAGAAGTCCATTTCTGAATAGGGACCTGCCAGAGCACCAGCTTCATCCCATTGCTATGTAAATTGTCCGCCATAGCTTTCGGATTCGTCCATTTCCCTGTTGTCGGGAAAGTGAAATCGGTATAGGCATGCGCAGCGCTGCCCGTTTTAGGGGTATAGGTAGCATCATTGAAAATGTAGAACGTATTCTCATCACTCCACTGTTCGAGCACAACTGCCGTTGCCGGAATATTGTTGGTATTCGCGTTATTAATGGCTGTAGTTACCTTGGATTGACGATCCCACTCGTTAGCTGACATCCATAACCCGAAAGCCCATTTCGGAAGCGCTGTTGGCTTACCGGTAATGTTAGCGTAGTTACCCACAACATTTTTCAAATCATTTCCGTAAATGAAATAATAATCCAGTGTCGAGGCAGCACTACCCCCTGTATCAGCCGTAAAGCTGAACATATCGGTGCGTTCGGTTGCCAATCGGAATTTGGAATAATACGTTGAATTTACGAAAATACCATATCCGCTGCTGTTAAGCATAAAAGGAATTGCCATGTAGGTTCGATCATTTTGATTCTTATACTGATTAAACACGTAGGTGTCCACATCATTTCCGCGTTTACGGAAGTTGTTGTAATGTTCGCCAAAGCCAAAAAACTCCTCTGAAGCAGGCGAATAAAAATGATCTTCTACCTTGTTGATGATAGTACTGCCATTAGTTAACCAAGCTATGTTACGATTCGTAGTGCTGTCATATTGACGGGCAATCAACATCGTTCCATCAGGCTTATACACACTAAGTTTAAAAGGATTCTTATCCACCTTCACCTTCAGCTTGGAGGTTGTAAGCCAAGTGGTCGAGGCGGTATCCGATACCGTGTAATTACTAAGTCCACTACTTAACGATCCTGTTCCCGTTGGAGAAACCTGTACGCGGAGCACATCATCTGCTGCAAAGGACAGGTTGATCTTCGGCGTCAAAGAACCTGTATTCGGAACCGCATTCAGCACAACACGGTTCGTATTATTCGTGATGGAGCTGATGCTACTAACAGATTCCCATCCAGTTACCGTAAAAGTAAAAGGTCCGCTAGTCTTCTCATTCGCGCCATCCTTGTTCCCACGAACGGTATAACTGATCACATCCCCTTTAGCAAATGTGCCAAGGTTCGCTTCCCAGTAAGTGTTGTTGCCGCTGTTGTATTTGTAAGCTGCTCCGACAGCAGCTTGATTGACACCATTTTTCGTCCAGGTCACCCAAGCCGTTTGTCCAGATTCAATCGGCCACGTTGTTATTTTGATATACACAGTGTCGCCTGCAACAGGATCTCTTGGACTGCGCTCCGTCGCCTGAATCTCGTACAGATCATCGATACCGTTTGGCGCATGATGGACACCATCAATGGCATAAATCGGGGGGACGAAGAGACAGAAACAGACCAAAAAAGAGAGAGAAAATCGGAATGGCACTGATAATTTCCGTACATACATAAACACTTCCCCTTTCGTACCGAAATTTGTTTTCTAACACGAATGACTAAGAGGCTCAAACCGTTAATCCTCACTATGTACTCGCTGCTCCAAGCATCCCCCCTTTCAATCGTTGGGAGGTCGCGAATCCTAACCAATCGCGACCGCCGTTTGATTACATCAGATATTCCCTTTCTACAATCGTCTGCGCGAGCTGCAGCCATTTGTTTGAATCCGATTGCCAGTAATGATGATCGCCTTCGCAAACGTGCACATCGCAGATTTTCGCCGTATAACGGCTCCACTCCGACAAATGGTCAACAAGCGCATGTTCATCCTTCTTGCCTGTAAAAACACTGAATCTAGCACGAAGTGGTTCTCGATTGACCTGAGTACGATATTCCTCCACAGGCTGACAGCCAATCTCGGATGCCTCCCCCTGCATGCCATTCGGTACACCGCGAGGTCGAAGAAGGTGCGGGGCGCTGCAGCCAGATAGAAATAAGTGACGTGGCTCTGCAATGCCTTCTGCTTTCAACCGATGACTGGCCTCAAAGGCAAGCAAGCTGCCCCAGCAGTGGCCGATAAACACGTATTCTTCACCAGGCATCACCTGCTGCTTGACGTATTGGGAGGTCTCGTGCAGAGCCTGCTCCCACAGATCAGAGGAAACCTCGCGCATTGATAATTGGGCTTGACTCAGTTCAACAGGTTGGAACCTAACACGAGCGGGCAATCCTCTGCTCCAAGTAAGGTACGACTTTGAGTGATCTCCACAGTGAGGGAACCCGAACAAAATCACTGCGCTATCACCAGACTTCCTGCCAATTCCGGGACAGTAATGAGCAGATTCTTTTGGCTAATCAAATAATGACCTGGAAGCAGTTGTTCCACATGATTGACTGGTGACAGTACCGATTCAGAATTTGAAATGACGGATACGCCATCTGGTTGATGTAAAATAAAGGTTATGGGTTGATTATGGCTAATACTGCCTGACCATTGCAAACGGATCTGACCACTGACTCTTTTTGCTGAAATGGTCACACGATTGCCTAAGTCATCCTCAAACTCTGTCTGCAGCTCATTTACAACATAAACTCGGAAACATAAATGCTCATAGCCGTTTACTCTATTGCCCACATGATCGCCAAGTGAATAATTCTCAGCCAGATTGAGCGCAATGACACTATCCTGTTTCTGATAAACAGGAACAGCCTCTAAAGGTGCAGCAACTTTCATCAGGCACGGACCTTGGACCTCTTCTTGATCGAACAATGATAACCATGACCCTTCCGGAAAATAAATCTCCTTAGCACCATGACCCTCCGCCGTAACAGGGGCGACCAGCAAGCTTTCTCCAAACATGTACTCACTAATCATTTCAGTGCAATGCGGATCAGCAGGGAATTGAAGGGACATTGCACGCATCATAGGCAGCCCTGTTCGACTGGTACGGATCGCTTGATCATAGATGTAAGGCAAGAGGTTCATTCGAATGTCTGCGTACCTTTTGTATAAATCGATGACTAGCGGCTGATTTGTACGTTCAGCAATGTTCCACGGCGTTCTGTCTTGATTGAACTCGCCTTTCGTTTCGGCATGATACTGCATGACCGGGCAAAATGCGGCCATTTGGGTGGATCTTATAAACAACTCCGCCGTCGGAATGTCGCCATGAAAGCCACCCAGATCCCAACCCCAGAACGGGATGCCCGACATACTGCTGGATAACCCGGCAATCATCGAGGAACGGAAAGCCTGGAAGGTCGAACGCTCGTCGCCCGCCCAATGCATCGGGTACCGCTGTGCTCCCGTATAGCCCGCCCGGCTAAAGGTAATACCTCCATCTTTGGCAAACTGCTGGATGAACTCGTAATAGCTGCCCACATACAAATTTGGATACAAATTGCGCATTTCGCGGCCTGTAGAGCCGTCATAGAACTGCAGATCGTGACCGAAGACGAACTCGCCGCCATCTGTTTTAAAACCATCCACACCGATTTCATCAGCGAGGTATTGGCGCTTATTAAACCACCATTTCGCCGCTTCTGGGTTCGTAAAGTCAAGAATATGACAATCCTTAAACCAGTTATAAGGCAATGTGTACGGCTCCCCTTCCGCCGTTTTCACACAGTAACCTTGCTCCAGCAGCGTAATTTCATCCTGATCGCGCTGACCGTGAGAAACGCCATACATATGTTTATGAATGGGTATTTGCCATAACAGCACCTTCAAACCCTGCTCATGCAGCTCTTCGACCATTCCCTTCGGATTCGGCCAACGACCCCACTCTGGGAACTGGAACTCATCATAGCGAAACGGTTGGTTACCATCTTTGACATTGTATTGCGCATCATTAAAAATATAGAACGTCGCCTCGTCACTCCATTGCTCAATAACTAGCACGGTAGAAGGGATCTGATACTTCGCCGTTAGCTCGGCCTGTTTCAAAACCTCTGCCTGGGAATCCCAGTTATTACTGGACATCCATGGTCCAAATGACCACTTCGGCGGCAATACAGGTTTGCCTGACAGATGGGTGAACTGTCCGACCATCGTGAGCGGCTCTTCTGCAAATATATACGCAACCAGCTGTTGATTTGCCTGCGACACATCCACTTCCACTTCAACAAGATCAGATAAACGTGTATGAAAGCGGAAGGTCGAATAAAGCGCTGTATCCACGAAAATCGCATATCCGCCGGAGGATATGGCAAAAGGAACCGGCATGTAAGTCTTCAGGCCTTGATCCCGGTACTGATTGTACACATATTGATCGACTTCATGACCCGAATATTCATAATGGGAGAAGCGTTCCCCCATGCCGAACCAGCGATGCTCCGGCCTAGTTTTCAAGTTCAAGCGAAGCTTATGCAGGCATCCCGAGCCATCGGTTAAAGCCTCGATAAGCGGCTTCCCTTCGGCGGCGAAGCCTTCCATCAGCACGCCCTCCGTGCTGCGCAGCGCGAGCGCAAACTTGCCCCCGCGCACCTCGGCTTCCAGCCGTGCGCGCCCAACAGCTAGCGCCGCCCGCTGCGCAGGCGCGCCCTGCGTACGTTCGCCCTGTGCGGCGAACGTCAGCATGATCGCGCCGCTCGCATCGGCGCGGAAAGACAGCTGAGCGGTGCGGGTACCCTCCGCACCGTAAGCCAATTCGACGACGAAGCCATCCGTCGTCTCGTACAGCGCATGGACGCGCTCCAGCGCCGTCCATGCCCGCACTTTAAAGCGGTAAGTCGCTGAACTCAGCGACTTGCTTCCGCTCTGAAGCACAAATACATAGCAGACCTCGTCACCTGCGAGGTAAGGGCCCAGCTGCGCTTCCCAGACCTTTTCCCCGCCGTCCGTCACTTTCATGACGGCGGTCACGGCTTCGGCCGCCGGAATGCCATTGACGGCGGCCTGCACGGTCACGACCTGACTCGCCTGAAAAGGCTGCGTCAAGAGGCGTACAAGCACCGAATCCCCCGTTTCGGGATGACGGGGAAACCGCTCGTAAGGCAGGATGACGTAAGGGTCATCGTAACCCGTCGGTTGATGCACCAGACAGACGCTGTCCAAACTGTCACTACGGACATCACCTGAAACAAGTGCAGTCTGAGCAAGCTCCAACAGTAAGCCCCCCCATGTACTGACGGGTGGTTCCCCTGCATGTTCACGCCAATAAGTAAGCAGTAAAGGCTCTTTGGCTGTAGAAATGTCTACCTCATACAGCTTCGAATCTTCTTTCTGAAGCGACTCTACATGAGAGAGCAGTTCTTTCACCCGAACCGTGTCCCCTTTTTTAGCGTAGTACCACGCCAACAGGCAGGTAAGGTCGGATCGCTCACAACCTCCATACAAAGTATCGCCAGCTTTGAATCTTACACCTTTACTAACAAGTGTTTCTTCCAGTTTATACAACGCTTCGATCAGAATACGGTCTTCAATACCCAGCATACCGAATGGAATCGCCGCTGTGATGATATCCCCATGAATCGCTGTATCACCCAATTCGCTAACAACTCGGCCTTCTTTAATGAAGCTGGCAAAGACAAGTTCACGGATCGCCTTCAGCAAACGCACACCCCGCTCGCCAACTCCGTTCTGAATATTGGCTTGAACTGCAGCGAAGTACATTGCCAAATGGCTCAAATAAATGCCTTCGTTCCCGCGCTGCAGCCAATGAGGCTGCGGTTTCTGCCAATTGGTATCTAGAAGCAAGGTGGCTTCCTCGACAATCCCTTCTATCTCCAACCTAAAATCCTGATCTTCCGTTACCTTCAGATATTCACCGAAAGCCCATATCCGAAGCGCCACATCCGTCAGCGCCAACTGTCCCTTAAATTGATCGCTGCTCATCAAACGCAGCACAGATAATACACGCTCCGCCTCACCTCGCTGGATAAGCGCGTAACTCAAAAAAGCAATATCTCTAAAAGTAGCAAGCTGCCCAGAGATCGTAATCTGACCTGTATGTTCATCTAGCGAGTAATTAACATTCTGATTTGAATCTAGTGTTTGCACCATAAATCCTCCTACTCCATCCTATGTGTATGAATGAGAAAGGGGCCGTTGCCGCAACAATGCCCCTTCCCTGCCGACTCTATGTCCGCACTACGCTATTTAGTTACTAATTTTTCAATCTTAGCTTGCGCTTCATTGAGTGCTTTTTCCGCTGTATAATCGGATTTCAATTTCGCTTTATCCAGCTCATCGCCGATCGCTTTAGTCAAATCGTTCCATTTGTCCGGAATTGGACCTACTGGCGTCAGTACAAGCGAATTCAATGCATCAAGTACGATTTTCTTTGAAGCTGGCGGCGTTTGTTTGAAATAAGCCTCCATGACTTTTTCATCAGAAACAGCTGGTACACTCCAGCCTTTCTCAATCCGTTTGCTGACAACAGAAGGATCGGAAGACATGAATTTGATAAACTTCCAGGCTGCTTCGGCATTTTTCGTTTTTTCAGAAACAACAAGACCATCCGCAAAGAAATGATGTGCTTTCTTCGTATTACCAGGCTCTAGTGCAATATCCCATTTGAACGGAGCATCCGCAAAGCGGCCAAAGTTCCAAATCCCGCCACGCAGCATAGCAAGCTTACCCGCTTTAAATGCGTTTAAGTCAGCATCCGGTTGGTTAAAGGTATCGTCATTGAGCGCTGGAGACACTTTATACTTTTTCGCTTTATCCAGCATCCAGTTCAAGGCTTCAATATTTTCTTTACTGTTTACAGTAGGCTTGCCATCTGCACTCCAGATACCTCCGCCATTCTGAGCAATTGTTTTGTAAAACTCATAAAATTGAATTGGCGAGTAGGTTCCCCATACGCCGCTTTTGGCGTCGGTGAGCTTTTGAGCCGCTTCCAGCTCTTGCTTCCACGTCCAATCCGCCTTCGGATACTCAACTTGCTTTTTGTCGAACAAGTCCTTATTATAGAAAAGAACTACGTCTGAAAATGACTCTACGACTCCATATTGCTTACCGCTATACTTGAAAGAGTCATAGGCAAGGCCTTTGTAGATTTCCGGCTTGAACGTCGTGTCCTTCGCAATGATCGGCGTCAAGTCTTTTAGTGTATTTTTGGCTGCATAAGAGACAAAGTTTTCGTAACCAACCTCAAATACATCAGGCGCATCCCCCGATGCGAGCTGTGTATTGAGCTTCGTGTAGTAGTTGTTGTAATCGACGATATCCACTTTGACCTTCACGTCAGGATTGGCCGACTCGAACGCCTTCACCATATCGCCGAGCGTCTGCTCTTGAGAACCGCTGGCGGTATACTGCATGAACTTGAGTGTAACCGGTTCTTTCTTTGTCTCCGGTGTTGCCGCTGCCGTTGCGGCTGCAGTCGGCTCTTGTTTTGGCGTCGACGCAGCTTCTTTTTTCGTATCCGCTCCACACCCCGTTGCTGCAAGAGAAACAACCACACCTAACGCTACGACCCAACCTGTTTTTTTAGTAACCATCTTTAAACCCTCTCTTCTTATGAATTTTCTTCTGTTAACTCATCAATGTCATTTTCATCACTTACTTCTCAAACGACTTCCATCACCCCTCTCATTATCCTTTAACGCCACTCATGGTCATTCCCTTAATAAAGTATTTCGATGCGAACAAAAACACAATGAAAATCGGTATAAAGCTGATCACATTCCCCGCCATCAAAATGTTCCACTCCGTCGCCCATCTGCCCTGCAGCTTGCTTAGTCCTATCGGAAGTGTCATCAACTCCTTATCGCTCGTAATAATAAGCGGCCATAAAAAATTGTTCCACGAAGCCATGAAAGCAAAAATAGCTAGCGTTGCAAGAGCAGGTTTACTAAGCGGAAGAATGATACTCACAAACACCCTCAAATAAGAAGCTCCGTCCATTCTGGCCGCCTCAATCAACGGATCAGGAATTGTCATGATGTGTTGTCGAAGCAGGAAAGTCCCGTAAGCACTGAAGATTCCTGGCAAAATGAGACCGAGATATGTATTCGTCAGGTGCAGTTTTTGAAATACGATAAAGAGTGGAGTCATCGTCACCTGCATGGGAATCATCATCGTGATCAAATAGAGAACGAATAGTGTTTCCCTACCGCGGAACGGAATTTTAGCAAAAACAAATGCAGCCATCGCACACACAACAATCTGTGCTGCTGTCGTTACTAAGGAAACGCCTACACTGTTGCCCAAAAAGCGATAGATCGGAAAGTATTTCGTAATCTCGACGTAGTTACTGAATTTAAATGTATCGGGTATTAGGTTCGGCGGCATTCTGACGACTTCCAAGTTATCCTTGAATGAACCCGACAGCATCCAGACGAAAGGAAACATGAGAACGACAGCCGCCACAATCAAAATGAGATGTGAAAGCAGGTTCCGATACGGCATATAATTATCTGTCATAGGTAACCCACCTTTTCTGAAGCTGCTGCTGAACGATGGTGACGGCGAAAATAATTACGAATAAGATCCATGACTGCGCAGAGGCAAAGCCCATTTTATAGCTTTGAAAAGCATTCCCATAAATTTGCTGCACAAGCGTGCTCGTTTGCCCAGCCGGACCGCCACCTGTCATAACTAGCACCTGATCAAAGAGCTGGAAGCCATTGATGAGGGATATGACAAGTACGAAAAAAATACTCGGCGTGAGAAGAGGTAGCGTTACACGAAAAAACTGTTGCAATCCACCTGCTCCATCAATCGTCGCAGCTTCGTAATAATCCTCCGAAATATCCTGCAGTCCCGCAAGAAGTATGACGGTCACATAACCGATATCCTTCCATACGCTCACCGCGATAATTGAGGGCATTGCCCATACGAAGTCCTGCAGCCATACAGGCCCTTGAATTCCGATTAGCGACAGCAGGTAGTTAATGAGTCCGCTCTGTCCATTCAGCAGCCAGCGCCATACGATGGAAACAGCTACCCACGAGGTGATGACGGGCACAAAGATGAAAATTCGATAAAGCTTAATACCTCTTAGCTTCCTATTCAATAAAACAGCGAACAATAGACCAAAAGCAAGAACAGATGGCAAGTAACCAAGGATGTACTGAAGAATGTTCATCAGCGATGTAAGCGTTTTCTCATCCTGCAAAGCTTCGGTGTAATTATCCACCCCAACGAACTTCGCCGGGGTTAACAAATCCCAATTCGTAAAGGAGATGACAGCGGATGAAAGCATCGGGATGAGTTGGAACAGAAACAAACCCGCTAAACTTGGCAATAAAAATCCGATAATGACAACTGCTTTAGAAAATCTCTTTTGTCCGACCATGACGTTCTCCTTTTCCGGTTCCTACGTGTTAATTATTCCTTGGCTCTAACAGTTGCTCTCTCTACGATCGTTAGCGGCAGCATGATTTCATTCGCTTCTTGCTCTACGCCGCCTTGAATCATGTTGATGAGGTGCTCGGCCGCAATAGCGCCTTTTTCAGTTATATTTTGCCGGATTGTTGTTAGTGGCGGGATAAACATTTTCGACATCGTGATATCATCAAAGCCAATGACTGAGATATCTTCCGGGACTTTTTTGCCCATGTCCACCAAGCTCCGAATCGCTCCGAATGCGACCATATCGCCCGTAGCAAATACAGCGGTGATTTCGGGAAACTTGTTTGCGATCAGCTGTCCTGCAGCCACACCATGTTCATAACTCATGGATTCTTCAAACACATAGTCCGGATTATAAAAGAAATTCGCTTCACGTATCGCACGTTTGTAGCCAAGGAAACGTTTCTCAACAACACCATCTTTACGAATCGCTCCGGTCACGAGTCCAATGTTGGAGTGGCCCTTATCAATCAGATATTTCGTCGCCAAATATCCGCCGTATTCGTCATCAATGCCGATTCGCTTGAAATAACTGTCGTTAATGTAACTGTCGATCAGGACAATCGGAATATTAATCTTCTTAAAGCCGTCATAAAACTGTTCGGGATAAATACCCATCATAATAGCACCATCCAGATTACGCTGAATGGATAAATCCAGATAACTTTCTCCTTGGTTAACGCCAGATAACAAGAGGTGGTACCCATACTCGCGAAGCTTGCCTTCAATTCCACTTATCATTTCACTGTAGAAAGGGTTTTCAAGTATAAGCTGTTTGTGGGATTCCGTCTGTGGAATCACGATGCCAATCAACTTGGATTGGTTTTTGACTAAACTTCTCGCCGAGAAGTCCGGTATGTAGTTTAAGGTTTCAATAATTTTCTTAATGCGCTCGATCGTCTCACTGGAGACTTTATCCGTTCTGCCGTTTAATGCATAGGACACTGCGGCTGCTGAAACGCCTGCGACTTTGGCCACATCTTTTATTGTTGGTTTCTTCATTCCTCAACCCTCTTTAGTTACACGTTTAACTAGATTATAAGACACAGTTGTCGATATTACAATATGATAGCGCTATCTTTTTGCCATTAAATTGATTTATCAGTTATGCGTTTAACTAAATTATTTTTAATGTCTATTTTGAAGCTTGGCTCTGTCGAGGCACTAAAAAAGGCCCCAATCCTACATTAATTGTAGAATTGGAGCCCTCTGCTACATGATAGAAAATTTATAAATAGATGTCTCCCTGTAAATCTGACCCGGAAGCAATTCCGTGCTGGGGAAATTTGGATGATTCGGAGAGTCAGGATAATGCTGAGTCTCCAGACAGAGCCCACCGTACTTTTTATATACGCTCCCTCCTTTTCCGATATCACTTCCATTTAAGTTATTCCCTGAATAAAACTGAACGGCGGGCTGCGTTGTGTAAACCTCCATCATGCGGCCTGATTTCGGTTCATACACCCTCGCTGCCAACCCCATTGAAGTTCCGGTCTGATTCAAAACATAATTGAAATCATAACCATTTCTTGCATATTTCATCTGCGGGTCTTGGCTATGAATCCGGGCACCGATTGCCATTGGATTACGGAAGTCGAGCGGTGTACCTGCGACACTCCTCACTTCCCCTATCGGGATGAGACCTTCCTTGATCGGAGTAAACCGATCAGCGTTAATCATAACGATATGCCCTAGAATATCCCCATTTCCTGCACCCGCGAGGTTGTAGTAGTTATGCTGAGAAAGATTCAGCACAGTCTTTTTATCCGTCGTGGCCGTAAAATCCATCCTCAGTTCATTATCATTCGTTAGAGTATATACAAGTTTTACCGCAAGATTTCCCGGGAACCCTTCTTCTCCATCATTACTCACATAATATAATGCGAGTCCGACTGAGTCCTCGTGGTACACTTCTTCCGCTGCCCAGACCCTCTTGTCAAATCCCCTTTTCCCGCCGTGCAGCGTATTGTGATCTTCATTTATGGATAACTGGTAAGTCACACCGTCAAGAGTGAACCGGCCGTTTGCGATGCGATTCGCGTACCGGCCGAGCACAGTCCCGAAGTAGGGCTTATTGCCGGTACGTATAAAATCTTCCAGCGCCCCATAGCCAAGAAGGACATCTTCCAGATTTCCGTTTCGATCCGGTACCTTGAGGGTCAGCATAATAGCTCCGTAATTCATAATTGCGGCTTGCATGCCGTTCTTATTCGTTAACGTGTAAAGGGATATCGACTCGCCTTCTGCCGTTTTACCGAAAAATTGACTGGAGATGCTGCCAGAAGCCGCTTTCGCTTGATCGGGCAAGGGAAACTCCCCTATGTTTATTTCCTCAATCGGCTGCATATGTCCATATACAGGTTCAGCTCCATGGGGCGACGCAGCCCACCGTGCTGCGTTTGCTATAACTCTCAACACGTCTTTGTTATGGTAAGTAGGATACTCTTCGTGTCCCGGCCTGAAATAAAAAATTTTCCCGAGTCCGCGTTGATACACACATCCGCTTCGGAAAACTTCTCCGCCCTGAAACCAGCTGATGAAGATAAGCTCTTCCGGCGCTGGGATATCAAAAAATTCTCCGTACATTTCTTCCGTTTGCAGTTCGAAATATTCGCCGATTCCTTCCGTTATCGGATGAGAAGGGGCAACAACCCACAGTCTTTCCCGCTCAGCATCTGTTCTCCACTTCAAATTGCAAGTAGTCCCCATCAATTTCTGAAATATTTTCGATCGATGAGCGGAATGAAGGACGATGAGCCCCATACCTTGCAGCACTCTTGCCTGAATTCTCTCGACAATCTCATCGGCAACTTGCTCATGTGCCACGTGCCCCCACCAAATCAAAACGTCCGTATGCTTAAGCACTTCATTTGATAGTCCATGCTCCGGCTGATCTAAGGTTGCTGTTCGTATTTGGAACCCGTACGGACCAATGCCTGCAGCAATCGTTTGATGAATGCCATTTGGATAAATGCGTTTTACTTGCGGGTCCGCTCGCTCATGAATAAATTCATTCCAAATGGTTACCTGTATCGGTTTCATTTCAAACATCGGTCCGCTTCCAATCCTTACTTTCATCGATAAAATCCCTCCATCTTTATAGGTGCATAGATATGAGAATTTCCATGTATAGGGAGAACGTCATTAACATAGGTATGGGAAGCATATATTTGAAATTAAAAGGATGTGGTTACTCTTGAGGATATATATAGCCGATCATGAAGAAACACTTCTTTCAATTGCACATAAATATCAGGTTGAATGGGTACAAATAATATCCCTGAATCCGCACATTGACAGGTCTGATGTAATCATCACAGGCCAGCGCGTCAACCTTCCATCCCAAACCAGGCAAGTAACTGAAAATAGGGTCGTTGCCCCTTTTTGCCCACCTGTAACTCAGGAGCAATTTCTTTCTACCTGGATTCCACTCACTTCCGCGGAGCAGATGGCTTCAACCGAGTACGACGTTCTCATTGTCGGTTCAGGCGCAGGGGGAGGAGCTGCCCTTTGGAGATTGTGCGAACAATGGGGGGAAAATGGGAAAAAGATCGGGATCGTGGAAAGAGGAGACCTCTTCTTGCCCACCCATGTCGCCAATATAGCGACCATTGACGGAGACAGCTTCAGGCTGTATGCTCCGCCTCAAATAACCGATTTGATCGGGAACAGACTCCCGCAATATTCCGGCATGAAACTAATTTACGCTTTGGGTGGAAGAACTATATTGTGGGGAGCCGTCTCTCCTCGTATGCCCGCTCACGTCATAGCAGAATGGCCAGTTTCCATGCATGAGATGGAATATTATTACAATATTGCTGAAGAAATCATGAATGTTACAAATACCTATACGAAAGATTCGTCGATTACACAGATTCTTCTGAAACGGCTCCGTGAAAACGGATATTACAATGCGGACGATATTCCGGTTGCCACCGACCTTGATGAAACGCGTTACGGAAAGCTTCATTCCAATGTATTTTTCAGCTCCATTGTTTTATTTGCCAGAGCCTTGAATCGTCGTCCCTTTGACCTGGCCGTTAATACCTATGCTGCAGAAGTGATTACCGATGGTTGCAAAGCGGTCGGCGTTCGGGTGATGACCGCAGATAAGAAATCACATTTCATTAAGGCGAAAACGGTTGTATTATCGGCAAGCTCGTTACAAACTCCGCGTATTTTGCTGAATTCAAGGATTCCAGGAAAAGCAATCGGCCGGTATCTTATAAACCATTCCTACTTGATTGCCACTGCAAGTATAACCACCAAGAATTTCCCTGAACCATTAGGGGCATTGGGGATAATCGTTCCAGAACTTGAAGACCAACCTTATCAGCTGCAGCTGCAAGGACCGGAACAATATTTTAACTACCAGTACGATAAAAAGCCGATTAAGGACGAGTGGAAAATCAGCTTTTACGGCGCTTCCGGCAGGGTAGAATCACGCTATGAAAACAGGGTCTTTATTGACCCGAATAGGTTGGATGAATTCGGGATGCCGGAATTACAAGTCAGTTTCTCGCACAGCGAAAAGGATGAAGCCATTCTTCGTATGATGTATGACGCTATTCTGCGTGCTTCCTCCGCTATGAGCTTAAGTCTGGCCACACTGGGCGGGGTACCTGCCATTTGCTTGATGCCGCCCGGGGCGGATAACCATGAAGCCGGAACATGCCGCATGGGTGATAATCCGAACACCTCAGCTACGAATCGGTACGGACAAATTCACGGTGTACCAGGTCTATATATAGCCGATAACAGTGTTCTCCCCTCTATTGGCGCCGCCAATCCAACCTTGTCAACCGTTGCTCTGGCGATTCGAACGGCGGATCATATCATCAAACAGCTGTAATAATCAAGATTAAAGAGCTAAATACTCCCCACCATTGATATGAAGGGTTATCCCCACGGCATAGCTGGATTCGTCGGATGACAGGAATAAATAGGCCGGCGCAAGTTCAAATGGCTGACACACCCGTCCGATCGGATTATCGCTGCCAAAAGTCATATACATCTCCGGAGGAAGCGATGCAGGAATGAGTGGGGTCCATGTCCTACCTGGTGCTACAGCATTAACGCGGATTCCTCGTTTGAGAAGAGATAACGCTAACGAACGGGTAAAGGCGCTAACCGCTCCTTTGGTCGCCGAGTAATCGATTAATTGTTCAAAGCCAACATATGCCGTAACTGAGCTTGTGTTTATTATCGTGCTTCCAGGCCTTAAATAGGGAACGGCTGCTTTTGCAAAATAAAGGAATGAAAAAAAATTAGTTCGAAATGTACGTTCCAGCTGTTCAGCGGAAATATGTTCAATACTGCTTTGAACGTGCTGTTCAGAGCAGTATTGATCAGAATATCAATGCGTCCAAACTCGGATAAAGTCTGCCCCACGGCCTCGCGGCAAAAGTCCTCATAACCAATATCCCCTGCAATCGTCAAACATCTTCGACCTATCTGCTCGACTTTGGCTTTCGTTTCCGCAGCATCGCCATGTTCATTGAGATAGACGACAACGATATCAGCGCCCTCCTTCGCAAACAAATAGGAAATTGCACGCCCGATGGATGCCGCTATCCCCGCCTGTAATAATGGCCACTTTACCCAGTAATTTTCCGGTTCCGACATGATTGGGATTTTCAGAAACGGGCCTTGGAATCATGATGGATTCAATACCGGGCTGCTGAGGCTGATATTGTAGCGGAGCTTAATGGGTATATCTTCGCATTTCGTTACTTTACCGTAGTTCAATACATGATCATTCCTCCATCGGAATTTGTTACTTTCAGGGTATTCCCCAAAATACAAATGGGTGATTGCCCAAAAGATATTAACTCCCATTGCCTTTCCTAGGAATTACTTTTCAATATTATGGCAAAAATAATACAATCACCAAGGAAGGAAGGCACCTATGAACTTTTTTAGACGACTTGTCCAAAGTCGTAATCGCGGCAAAATCATGGAGCAAAACAACTTCTATAGTCCTTTGACAGAATCACGCACTCCGAATCAAGAAGAGCTTCCCGAGTCGGGTGTTATAACGATTGCAGAGATATCTTCACTTTTGTCGGACAACCTGCAAAGGATGAAGGAAGTATTCGATCGGTGCAATGACGTTACCTTCCTCCAGTGGCAATATGGTCCCGAAATGAAGCATACGGCATTCTCCATTTTTTCGGAATCACTCATTCAAAAAAAAGAGCATAACTTTTTTAAAGAATCGCTTCAAGATCTAGTCACACATGAGGTTGGACCGGGAACGATGGTTACTCCAGAGGATGTCGACTTTTTTTTCAACCGCCATGTCGCCTCTGCGCAAAGTGCCACATTGATCGAAGATTTCAATATCGCGATAAACGAAGTTCTGCACGGCAATCTTGTCATCTTCTTCGACCAATGGAACAAAGCGCTCAGTTACAAGGCGATAGGCCTTGAAACACGGCAAGTTACTGAATCGGTGAGCGAACCTGTCGTTCAAGGACCACGTGAAAGCACAGTTGAGAATATAACTAAAAACATAGGAATGTTACGAGTACGGTTAAAGACATCTAATTTTAAAATTGAAATGTTACCACCGTCAGGACAAACACAAACGAAGGTTGCTTACGGTTATTTGGAAGGAACCGTCAATCCCGAAATGTTAGCCGAATTTCAAAAAAGAGTGGCCAAGCTTCAGAACAAAGAGATATTGGAAACCTCCTACATCGAAGAAGTCATTGAGGATTCCGTGTACTCTCCTTTTCCTCAATATCGTTATACGGAAAGAACGGATGTTGCCGTTGCCTCTTTACTATCAGGGAAAATTGTCGTGATCGTTGAAGGGACCGGATCCATCCTGATCTGCCCTGGTTTGTTAGTCGAACTGCTTCAATCGAGCGAAGATTACTATCAAAGAACCGTTATTGCAAGCCTTATCCGTCTCTTAAGATTTTTTGCATTGTTGATTGCCGTTGGCCTGCCCAGCATATATATTGCTTTTTCCACTTATCATCCGGAATTAATTCCGACCGTATTACTGCTTGCCGTCATCAACTCCCGCGAAGGGATTCCCTTCCCTGCTGTCATTGAGGCATTCATTATGGAATTCTTTTTCGAACTGCTTCGGGAGGCCGGAATTCGTCTTCCGCGTCCGGTCGGTTCTGCGGTGAGCATCGTCGGAGCGCTTGTTATCGGTGAAGCGGCCATCAATGCCGGTATCGCTTCGCCGATCATGGTAATCATTGTTGCATTAACCGGCATCGCCTCCTTTGCCATACCCCAATACAACTTTGCCATTGCACTGCGTATTATAAGATTTCCAATCATGCTGTTCGCAGCTATTATGGGCATATTCGGCATCATGATCGCTTTCATGCTCATTTGGCTGCATTTAGCGAATTTACGTTCTCTAGGTCAGCCCTATTTAAGCCCTATTGGCCCTTTTAGGCCTCGACAATTGAAGGATGTTTTAATACGTGCGCCACTCGGAACATTAATGCGCTCACAGCAAACTCAGGAGTGAACAGATCATGATCAGACGGATATGGATGAGCTTAAGCTTATCGGCACTTTTCGTATTGACAGGATGCTGGGATCGGGCCGAGCTTCCAGAAAAAGGTTTTGTCATGGGAATTGCCTTAGATCAAGCCAGTGGCGGAAAAATTTCACTGACTACACAAGTATTCAGGCCAACCCAAGGGGTCGGTTCAATAGGCGGCAAATCGCCCGATGTGTCATTCGCGAATGTTACGACTATCGATCGTACGCTCCCCAGAGCCATTCGCGATATTCCCATTAATCTCGGACGTAAAACCCAGTGGAGCCATACCCGCCTGATTATTATTAGTGAAAAACTGGCTCGTGAACAAGAGATATTCAGTCTACTCGAATTTTTTTACCGAGATCACGAACCCCGTTTAACCGTTTCCATCATGATTGCGGAAGGAAGAGCAGACAAATATTTGAACATGAAACCTTTCATCGAAAATACGATAAGCCAACAATTATTTCAAAGCGAAAAAGCGTCTGCTTCTAATAGCGGAAAAACAATAGAGACTAATTTGCTGAAAATGGGCATGCAAATGAAAAGCGAGGTTGGCAACGCAATGGTGCCTTTTCTGTATTTATCCAAAGACTCAGAGACGGTAACAAATGTAGCCGGAATCGCCTTGCTTAAAGCTGGGAAATTAGTGGGTAAAATGGAACCCGAGAAGGTTGAAAGCTTACAAATGCTGTTGAACACTTATCAAAGCGGAATGCTTGATATTCCTTGTCAGAATCCATCCAAGCCGAATCAGAAGGTTGAAGCTGTAGAAATCGTGGACTTAAAAAGCAAATGGCAGCCTACCTCACTCGAAGAGCATTCTCTGAAAGTTCATGTAAAACTCAACATGGAAGTAGCTGTCATGGAGTTGAGCTGCTCCAAGCTGGAAACGATAGCTGATGAAAAGAAGTTCGCAAAAAATGTGGAAGAGACGGTTAAACAGCAAATTACGGGAACAATCAATTGGTTAAAAAAAACAAAATTCGATGCCATTGGATTGGGCAACAAAGTGTATCAGAAAAATCCGTCATTGTGGAAGCAGTGGAAAAAGGACTGGGATGATCAATTTGCAAGCAGTGAATTCGATCTCGATGTTGATGTTAAGGTTATTAACAGCGGAACCACAATCGGTAAGCCTATTTTCAAAAAATAGAAGGGACCGAAAAAATGTCGGGTAAGATGTTATTACTGCTGATGATTTATACGGCCATATTACTCGCAGACTTACCGAGACTAAAAAAGCTGGATCGCCGCGAGATCTTTGCTTACTCGGCCATGCTGCTGCTCTCGGTTTACTTAGGCATCAATTATATATTTGACCTGAAATGGCCGTTTCTTGAGGAAGCCGCTGCTGCACTCATTGGTGAACCTGCCCGTCGCATTATTGAGTTTTTAAAGGTTCCCTCTTAAACAATCGAGAATCTGCTGTCGTGGGGGTGCAAGAGATGAAAGTAAAGGAGCAAATCAGCTCATCGCAAATGTCCGTTTTATTTTTTTCTTTCATGACGGGATCTGCCATCGTAAACATCCCCGGACCGTTAATCGGCTACGCCAAAAATGGAGCATGGATATCCCTTTTGCTTTCTATATCTGCAGGCATATTCCTACTATCCTGCATCTTGTATTTGTACCGGAAATTTCCCGACCTGACTTTTATCGATTACAGCAGGACTTTGCTTGGTAATTGGGTTACGATTCTTCTCGCTATTCCCTTTATTTCGTTTCAATTCCACATGACATCCGGAATTGTCCTAGATATCGGTTTATTTATGACCAGTTCAATGATGCGGCAAACTCCGTTGTCTATATTTGTATTATCGGTATTTGTGGTTATTGCTCTTACGGTTCGTTCAGGAATAGAAACTATGGCTCGAATGATCCTGGCTCCTATGATTGCCGTTCTCGTCTTTATCATTCTCATTCTTGTATTATCTTTCAACAATTATGAGATCGACCATCTGTTTCCCATCATGCCTGACGGCATCAAACCCGTCATTCTTGGCGCTTATTTCTCATATGGTTTTCCCTATGTCGAGCTTACGCTAATGGCTATGCTTCTTCCTTACGTACGCAAGAACGAACAAAAACAGCTAAAGAAGGGCATGTATCTCGCCCTACTTGTAAACGGTTTATGTTTAATCGCCGTGACGATCGCCACGATAATGGTGTTTGGTCCAATGGCAGGAGATCGAAAGTATTCGATGTTTGAGGTCGCTCGAATCATCGACCTGCTTGAAGTCATTCAAAGGATTGAATCTATCATTGGGATCTCCTTAATTTTAACTTCATTTTTAAAGGCTACCATTACGCTATATATACTGAATTTAACATTTACAAAATTGTTCAAGCTCCATGACGATCGCATATTGGTATTTCCTCTAGCGCTGACCTGCTACCTTTTTTCTCTGCTTCAAATTGATAAAGGATCAGCCACTTGGATTTATGCCGTATCGGTCATTCATCCGTTATGGGCCACTTTTTCTTACTTGCTGCCATTGCTCTTGGTTACAGTGGTTGCAGTTATAAGAAAAAAAAAAGTTGAATAAGAGAAACCTATCGTTTATTGAAAAAGCTGCTCCAGCGTTCTGACAATCCGTCAAACGAAGGAACAGCTTTTTGTAGATGATGTTCTATTTGGTTGTAATCGTAACTGTTCTGCTTGTACCGTCCCAAGCGACTTTGCCGCCAAAGGTTTCCCCTACGAATCGAGCAGGCGCAAGTGTATAACCGTTCACCAGCTGAGCTGGTTCATCTAACTGCACAGCTTGGCCGTTCACATACACTGTTTTCTGATCAAGAGTTAAGCGTAACGTTGTACTTCCTTTTTTGGCTGTAACAGTTTTTGTCGCTGCTTCATAATCCACCGTTGCACCCATCGCTTCGAAAATCGCACGCAGCGGCGTAAATGTTGATCCTTTTACAATGGCGGGTGCTTGTTCAAATTTCTGCTCTTTCCCATCAATTTCTACAGATACTTGTGAGGATAAACCGAACGTACGTAAAGCTGTTTGCTTACCGGCTTTATTATAAACCCTGATCTGAATGACAGAACCCTCCGGAACATCACCGGCTCGCAGCTCTAGACCGTAAGGCAGATCTGTTTGAGAGGCAATCACTTGTCCGTTTAAGATGTACTCTACTTTGCCAATGTAAACGTCAGGTATTTTGACAAAAGGAATTAACTTGGTTTGTTTCGTAAAAGCTTCATGATTCGCATCTACGGGTACATAACCCATACCATCAGTAGGTTTAGCTGCATCTGTTACTTTGGAAAGTAAATAAGGATTAGCAATTAACTTGCTGTAGTAATTTTGGATCTCAGACGAAGTGGAAAGTGAATAGTCATTTTTCGCATTGTCCATCTTTTGATCGACATTAAAGTAAGTGATAGCCTTCAATCTTGGATATTTATAAGGCATAATCTCATATAAACGCTGCAGATTAAGTTTCGCCCACTCCGTGAAATCTTCACCTGCCGAATGCGCGTAATGCGGGACACCCGTTTCGCTTAGCATTAACGGTTTACGGTCCGAATAGGTGTTGTAAAGCCTCGTTAACCTCTCTACACTGCTCGTAGAAATCATGGAAGGCAGAGACGGATTCCCATTTTCATAAGGCTCAATATATAGACTAACCCCAACCCAATCTACATAAGCATCTCCCGGATAATAAGGGTCAATATCATTCGCAGGTACGTCACCAGGACTCCAAACCATCGCGACATTCGGTGCTTCAGCAGCGAATACATCGTGCAGCATACGGAATTTCGCAATATATTGGGCAGGGTTTCCGTGCCATTTGACCCAAGCGCCATTCATTTCCCCTGCAAAACGCAAGAAAATCGGGATACCTGCCGCCTTGGCATCTTGTGCCCATTTGCGCAAATACGTGCCGTCTGTAACCGGATCTAAGCCATCGTCAGGTTCCCAAGCAATTTGTAAAGCGCCACCTGCATCTTTAGCTCTCTTCGCATATATAGAAGGGAATCCTTGACCCCAGTGTGCATAGGCCAAATAAATCGCGTGCTTTTTACCATAAACAGTTTCCATCTTCGTGAAAATATTACCTACCTTGGGATCCAGTTCGGAGTACACCCCCAGATAAGTGCCGTATGTAGGTTCAAACTTGGCCAATTGACTGTTCTTAGGCAAGGCTAATTGCTGTACAGTCGTCTCATTACGATCCTGTCTATACAATTCAACCGTTGTTCGAATTTGATCGGCTCGCTGCAGCTTAACAGCTCCCCAATCCTTCCCGGCTTTCACCCAATATTCGTTTTCCGATTCGTAAAAGCTAATCGCTTGATCGTAATCACCGATTGTATCGTAGTAGGCGGCCAAGTTTCCATAGAATAAAGCTGCATTCTCCCATTCTCCAGTGCTCGCATAGTGATTAGCTAGGAATTGCCAATGCGGCACAGCCTCATCTTTATTCCCACTTGCACGAAGTGACTCTGCTTTCTGCCAGTGATCCCACACGATGTCTGCACGAGCAGGTGCGGGTGCACTTGCTAGGCTAGCTGCGATAATTCCTACAGCCAACGTCATAATTCCAATTCTTTTTTTCGTGATTTTCAAGTTAAGATGACTCCCTTCGACCCTGTTGTAAGTTTGTATGTCCATAACTAATACGTTTCGGATGGAATAAAGTAGCATTTTGTCGAAAAATAAATAAAAAACAAAAAAACCAATGCGTCTTAATTCATTGGTTTTTGGATGAAATGACAGTATTTACTTAGAGGACTTAACTAGTACAGCGCGAGTGCGTTTACGCTGTTCATCTGTTAATCGCTGAACGTAAGCATGGTTGCCTCGTGGTGCTATCCCTTTAATCGCGCCGGCTTTGAAAGTTCCACCAGGGGCCGGAATGGCAATGCGTAACCCATACGTGGACATAACGATACCAATTGGATTACTAATCGAACGTCGGCCATCCGCTGTACCCGCGAAATTAAGTGCCGCTGCAAAGCGATCCGTTGCGCGGAGCCATACAGAACCGGAATCACCAGGGAGCGAAACAGCGCCCGTATTCCCACGAATAACCGATTGATTTCGGAACAATAATGTCCCTAAAGTTCCTCCATAGGAAACACGCACATCCACATTATTGGACTCTACTGTTCCTCTGACAAACCCGGTTGTACGACCCGATTTAAACACTTGTAGACCGACAGGATAGCTTAACAAGTGACCAGGAACTGTAACCAGCTGCCCTGTTGCACTGACTAAGTATCTCGGATTCAATAAGCTATTTGAAAACGGCAGTGCAATCGCTGAATCTTGGAAATTGACTTCACCTGGGCGCAATCTGACGAATTGAAAGGCTCTCCCTATGGTATTACCCGCAAGCGCTGCATCTGCCGGGCCTGGTTGTACGGTTGCAGAGAAGGCAGTGGAGTTGTTTTTAATGAGAACATGGTTGTTGCTCAGAATGTAAAGCTGGTTATTTCTGATTACAATCACACCTGCCGTTCCTGTGGAAAACGGATCTGGTTTACCAATGCTTACACCGCCTGGCACAGGACGAATTCTACCGCGAAACAATGTTGGCCGGATGGCTTTCGGTTTTGAAGATGAGACATTCGTTTTAAACATCCCAGAAGGCACAAAACGAACGGGAACAGCCGTGCCTGCTTTGGCAACCACTCCTTTGAGGCTGCTCAGACTGGAGGGGACGACTTTTTGATGCGTGTAGACAACAACGCCTGCTCCAAGTGCTGGTTTACTCGGATCAGCATAGCCAACACCAACAGCCATAACCTCCGCTCTTTTTAGTAAAACGGGTGAAATTCTGTTTTTATGTTTTAGAGCCTCATTAAATGTAGCCATTCACATTCTCCTCTTCCCTAAAGATGTTGCAGTGTATGCCAACTTGTACGAATCGGCTTGATGACTTCACCTAAAGATGATTTGGGGGATGTAAAAAAGGCTAACGACGGTTGGAGCGTCGTTAGCCTTGGATAGGGATATTAATTTGAGAATAAATTGTTAAAGTCTCAGTGGCTTATTGTTCAATTGTCACTTCATGCTTTATAAGCTCTGAAGACAATAGAACATAAAAATCTCTCTTAATAAATTCGGGGTACACCTCAATTTGATTTAATTCATCAAATGAAAACCACCTAAAAATCAATCTGCCACCATCTTCAATCCCATTAAATTCAGATTCCTTATTCATTATTTCGTTATTCTCTGGTAGTGAGATCAGATAATAAAATCCAAGTTCATGAAAGTTTTTACCAACTTCTGTAAAAACTAATTCGTGAACATAACTCAGACGTTCCACATGTGCTAAGACACCCAGTTCCTCTTGTATTTCCCTCACGATTCCATCATTAGTTGATTCATTAAATTCCACACGTCCTCCAGGCAAAACCCAGTAATCATGTTCTGGGGTTGTATGTAGGAGGATCTTGTTGTTATGGATAGCAATCCCTGCAACTCTAAAATTAAACTTATTATTTTGTCTTTCGAAAGTTAACAAATGTTCACCTTCCTCCGTAAATTCTAAGCAGTATGCAAGTAGAAACTACAGTTCCTCAACTACAATGCGGCTCCCGCGCCCAGATGGCTCTGCTGGGAGGACGATTAATTTACGAGCTAGACGAGCACGGAGCTCTGGAACGTGGGAAATGACGCCAACCGCTAGACTGTCCATATGAAGCTTCTCAAGCGCACCGATGACCATGTCCAGCAGCTCTTGGTCGAGCGTACCGAAGCCCTCATCGAGGAAGAAGAATTCCAGCGGATATTCCCCCTTCAGCTGAATCTGTGCCGAAAGCGCGAGCGCTAACGCCAGCGAGGTAAGGAATGTTTCACCGCCCGACAGCGTGCTTACCGGCCGCTTCACCCCTCCGTTGGCATCATCACGGATGACGAAGCCTCCGCCAGAGTCGACCTCAATCGCATAGCGTCGACGCGTCAATTCACTAAGCCGCTCCGAAGCAGCGCGGCTAACTTGCATGAGCTGCTCTTCGGCGAGGTATTCGACGAAGGCATTGGCCTTAAGCACGGCTTGTAACTTGCCAAGCCGCTCCAGCTGCGTCGCTTGTTCGGCACGACGCGCCTCAAGCTCGCACCACCGCGCATGCCGCGTAGCCAACTCGTTCGCGCCCTGCGCCGCCTTGGCCCGCGTCTCGAGCGCGGCCTCAGCGGCCGCTTTCGCGGCGCTCAGCTGCGCCTGCGACTGCGCCCACTCGTCCGCGCTCAGCACGCGGCCCTGCAGCTTCGCTGCCAGCTGCGCCAGCTGGGCGCGCAGCGCCTGCTCGCGCTCGCGGTGCTCCGCCGCGAGCTGCGCCCACTGGCGGCGCTGCTCGGGCGCCAGGGCCGCGGCTTCTGCGGCTTCGCGTGACGCGAAGCCGTTATCCTTGAGCGCGCTGTGCAGCGCACGCTCGGTCTGCGCCAGCTGCCGCGCGGCGGCGGCGGCGGCTTCGGCAGCGGCGCTGAAGCGCTGCGCCGCCAGGAGCTGCTCGCGCTGCGCAGCAGCGTGCGCGAGCTTGGTCTGCTGCGCGAGCTGCCGCAGCTGCTCTAGCGCGGAGGTCGCCTCCGCGATGAGCTGCGGCACAGCCGCGCCGGGCGCGCGCAAAGCGAGCTGCCGCGACTTGTCGGCGGCGAGCTGCGCCAGGCCCTGCAGCCGCTCATGCAGCTGCAGGGCGGTACGGTCCTGCTCCAGTGCAGCGCGCTGGAGCTCGTCGATCTTCCCGTTTAGCTCGTCCAGAAACGGGATGCTCTTCTCAATTCGGACGCGGAGTTCCTCGGCTAATCGCTCATTGGCAAGGAGCAGTTCAAGCTGCTGATCCACAGCTATCCAAGAAAGCTCCGCATAACGCTCCTGCCAACCTTTTAACTGCTCAGCTAATGTTGTTGTTATTGAAGTTAACCTGATATCCGCTTCCGATAACAAGCTCGCAGCCGCCTGCAGCTGAGCACCTGCTTGCACGAATTGTTGTGCAAGAAGTGCATGTTCTTTCTGCAGACTTTGGAAAGAATGTTCAAGTTCTTCAGACTGGGAAATACAGGAAGATAGGCTTGTCTCCATAACCTTCCATTCCTTACGTAAAGCCTCAAAACTAACATCTTCATGATGCGCCCCAAAAATGGCATAAGCTCCTACTTCTATCCCAGCAGCAGCCTCACCCCATGCCATAGGGGACTGTTCACTGGTTACTTCACCATGTCCCTGTCCGATTAAAGTTGGAACAGTCAAATCAACCGCTTGCTGATAGACGGTTCCCAATCTGCGCAGCAACTGCTGCCCCGTGAATTGACGCTCTTTTGCAAGCTGAAGCAGCTCTTCTACTTGTCCAAGCAGTTCTTCATTTGCCTCCAGATCATAGGCAGTTTCAGCTGGTACTTCGCTATGCTGCTTTAACGGATGCTCTGTCGCACCACATACAGGACAGTGATCCCCATCTACAAGCTCACTGGCAAGAACTGCCGCCAAAATATGACGCTCTTGCATTTTCCAGCTCAGCTTCTGTCTCTCTTTGTAAGCTTGTAAAGCAGGAACGAACTTAGTAAATGCTGCACTTTGCAAGTTAACCTCTATACCCGTTTCCTGCAACTCCTTCAGCCATCCTGACAATTTAACTTGATAGGCTTGCTGCTTGGCTGCCAATTGCAATTGACTTTGTTCCACTACCGAGTAAGCGCCAGCTTTTTCTTCTCTGGCCTTCTTCGCTTCAAGCTCTTGGGCTTGGAGTAGTTCAATTACCTTCTTTTCTTGAGATGCAGATTGTAATAGCTGTCGGGATACAGAGTTGGTTTCAACCAACTTCAGTTGATCTTTAAGCTCGGTTTGTTTAAGGATTGCTTTTTGTTTTGTTTCTATGTTTTTACTCACTTCAGCCTGTAAATTCGTTAAAGTCGCCTTGACTTTAGCTTCTTGATTCTGAGTGGACTGGATTTGAACTTGCACTTGTTCAAGCTCCTGTTGAATGACAAGTGCTTGCTGCAGTTGATCCAACCGCAATAAAAGCGGCCCTTCCTGTAAAGCCAGCTCTTGCTGCGCATGTTCAAATTTGTGAACAGCTTGCTGATAAGTTGTTTCCGCTGTTAGTTGGGAAGCTGCTGCAATCTCAAGCTGCGTTTCCCCTGTCAACACATCTTTGGATGCCAAAGCATGCTGCTCCAGATAGGGTCTCACCTTTTCGGCCTGCTCTGCTTTTTGAAGAAGCAGCTCTTTCTCGAGGATTAATGCCTCTTGTTCCTGCTGCTTTTGCTTTTCTTGTTCCAGCGCTTCTTTCTCATTCTGCCACTGAAACACCTGCTTATGCTCGTCATAAGACTTCTCCTGCTGTTCCAAATGAAGACGACTTCGAACCGCTTCTTGTTCTGCTTCCAGAAGTCTGGCATTGGCCTCTTCTAGCGCTCTCTCTGAAGCATCACCAAGCCCCTGCTGCTCTGCAGCAAGCTGCTTAACTGTGCTGTCCGTTTCTTTCACTTTGGAACTAACCTTCGCGCTCAATTGGTCCCCATACTGTTCAAGGTGAAATAGCCTCTGCAGCATTTGCCTACGATCCTTGCCGGTCAACGTCAGAAATTCTGCGAATTTCCCTTGCGGGAGCACAACAGCTCTCGTAAAGTCCTGCATAGACAGACCTAGAATATGCTGTACCTGCTGATTCACCTCACCCGCTTTATCCGCAAGAACGATGGTCTCGGTCCCTTTGATATGTAAAAGCCGAGTAATGGTCCCGTTAATGGACATCTCCGCTCCCCGCTTGAATTGCCGCTCGACACGATAACGCTCAGTGCCAGCCGCATTCGTCAGCTCAAACGTAAAAGAAACGAACAGCGTCTGCTCCGCATGATTCATAATCGCTTGGGTGCCTCCGCTTGCTCTTTCCACTTTGCCATATAACGATAACGTGATCGCATCCAGAATCGAAGATTTCCCACTGCCCGTTGGCCCAAATATGCCAAACACGCCCGCATCCACTAATTGGCTAAAATCGATCGTCTGCATTTCCCGATAACTCTGAAGTCCGGACATTTGCAACTGAATTGGACGCATGCCAAATCCTCCTTTCATAAAAACGCTAGAATCGCTTGTTATATGTTCCATCTGTTTTTTCTTCGTTAACATATTAATCTACTTAGGTTTTCGCAGTTATCCACAAGTACTTCTTGGGCATAAAACACTTCTTTTCCTGTAACTAAGCCGCAGCAACTAATTCAACTGAAAGCAATTCATCAAATTTGTCTTAAATCATTCACTCCGGTAAAAAAACTGCAAAAACTACATCAAATTCTTCTAAACTGAAGCTATTTGAGTAAATTTGACGATATTAACTACACTTTTTGCATTAAAACTCACATTTATAGTCATTTCGCGTGAAATAGATGCACTAAATGCAGTTCCCTTTTCCACGTCGTGGGAGAAAGAACTAGTGAGTGAGTAAGCTAGAGAGAGTTCGACTCCCCAAACCTACTCCCCCGCAGCACCCGCCAAATCCTTCTCCTGCAGCAGCTCCAAAAACAACCGAACCAATTCAGGTTCCGGCTGCGCACCACCTGTTTGACGCGAGTAGAAGCGCGTGAAATGCTCCTCCATCGACAGATCAGATCTGGATACCACGGCTCGGACTGCCTCCATCTCTGGGTAAATTGGCCGAATATGTATGAAGCCTTCGTATGCTTTACGCAGCGATTGAATCTGTTCGATTGACATGGCTTCTGTCATCGTGACTTCTAAATCAATCCAGGCTGAAGCATCGCGTTGTTCATCAAGCCATTGATGTACTTGCCCAATCCCTTCTTTGGCTTTCCAACTAACAAGTGGACGGCCCGAAGTCAGAAAAATCTCTTTAGGCTCGGCCACTTGTCCCGGAGCTAGATCGAGCACTGTGACCGACTTCGCTTGTCCGGCTTCCGAGAAGCTGTAGGCGATAGGAGAACCACAGTAACGGATGGGGGACGCTGCTTTCACATTTTGCGGTCTATGCAAATGGCCAAGCGCAACATATTGCGCTCCTGCCGTCAGAGCATTTGTATCCACCGTGTAGGCGCCTCCTACTTGGATTGGGCGCTCCGATTCCGTTTCATGACCACCGAGTACGTACAAATGGCTCATGATCAAATTCACCGTACCGGCTTCAAAAGAAGCCGCTTGCTTACGAATAAGTGCACCCACACGTTCGGAATATTTACTGCGAAGTACTTCCTCCTCGGCAACATCCGAGAGAAGCTCCTTGAGTCGTGATTCAGACGGATACGGGAGCGCTATCAATCGTGCCAACTCACCTGTTCTAGCAATACCAATCGACTGAATGTCAGGGACCGGTAAGCCAATAATCGTGATCCCTTGTTTAGCCGCAAGCGGCCCTGATGCTGCAAGCCGATCCGGATGGTCATGGTTGCCGGAGATAATAGCCACTTGGCGCTTACCGCCGTCAGCCAACCTGGAAATGCCTTCATAGAAAAGCTGTTCAGCAGCAGCTGGAGGATTTACGCTATCATAGATGTCTCCTGCGATCAGAACCAAAT
Organism: Paenibacillus sp. V4I9; assembly: GCF_030817295.1. Lineage (NCBI taxonomy): Bacteria > Bacillati > Bacillota > Bacilli > Caryophanales > Paenibacillaceae > Paenibacillus > Paenibacillus sp. V4I9. The sequence goes on along the minus strand of NZ_JAUSZE010000001.1, from coordinate 2,506,022 downwards.
CGATGGCTTGATCTTGAACAATCTGCACAAGCTCATCCATGAAAGCCGTCTGTTCCTCTAGCCGGCTGCGACCTTCGAGTGTTCGACCGAAGTGCCAATCGGCAGTGTGTAAAATTCGCATAACTCATCTCCTTCCTAGGCATTCTTTATACTCCGTTGCTATCTATCCCCTTTTACATCTCCAACAACTTCGCCCCATCAAAGAAATACAAGAACTTCCCATTTACAGGACGCTTCCAAATATGTTCCACGGCCCGGGTATACAGTGAAATTTGCTTTTCATAACGCACCTTCAGTTCTGCATCAGTGCTTCCCTTTACCGCATCCGTTTTATAATCAACCAACACGAGTCCTAGGTCGTCTTCGAATAAACAATCGATAACCCCTTGAATTAACACCGTCTCCCCTATCGTGGAGCGGTCGGTTCCAATGTAGACCTCATCCGCAGGCAGTCCGTAGCTAAATGGCACCTCACGCTGCACGTTCGCAGCTTGTACCATCCGTTTGCCAACTTCTGTTTCGAAAAACTTCAATACAACCGGAATATCTACAACATCACACTGCTCCTGCGTGAGCGTTTGTTTGTTCAGCATCTCCTCAAGAGTTGCCTGTATACTTGATTCCGTTGGCGATTCCTGCAAAAAAAGATTTTGCATAACAGCATGGACAACAGTTCCCTTTTCAGCTGCAGTTAGCTTTTTCTCTTCCATGAATCGAGGCCTGCGCCATACCGCAGTCTTTGGCTTCACCTCAGATTCATCCAAAACAGCAGTCTCAGCCCCAGATGGAAATTCCATTTCTCCTGCTATGCGATTACGCTCAGACAAACGCTTCATTTCCGACACAGTGGTCTTAGCAAAATGCTTAGGCGCATCCGGGTATTCGTATGTCCAAGAAAGCCGATCCTCCAACCAATCCTTCCATCTGCCCACTGTAGGTACAGAAAGACTATGATGTACGGCTGATATTCGTTCTGCGTCTGGTAACACACTCTCAGCTTCTAATTTTTCTTCCAATTGCAAACTCTCAGGCTGGATAACCGTCAACTTCCACTGAGAAGGATCTTGAAGTAGACGTACGCTAGAGGTTGCCTCACTAATGCCGAGCCGCTCTCTCCAAAGAGCCGCATCTGGATGACGAAGCAGGGCAGGTCCGACCCAATCGAGATAGCTCCTCGCTTTCGCCAGTTCAAAGTCTGGCAAATACCAATCTGTCCTAGACAGATGACGCCCCCACCCACGCAGCAGCTTATCAAGTGATTTCACTGTGCCAAGTAAATACAGCTTTTCTCTCGCCCTTGTGAGAGCAACATACAAGACGCGCATTTCCTCTGCAAGCAGCTCTAGCTTCATTCTTCTTTTGATAGCTAAGGAAGGCAGTGTCGGATAGCTTATACGCAAATTCGTATCCACAAAACGCGGTCCAAAGCCAAGCTCTTTATGCAGTAAAAAAGCATCATTCAAATCACGTTGATTGAACATTTTGGCCATTCCTGCCACAAATACAACAGGGAACTCAAGCCCCTTACTTTTATGAATAGACATGATGCGAACTACATCTTCTTGTTCACCGAGCGCACGCGCTGTGCCTAAATCTCCGCCACTCTCTTTCATTCGTTCAATAAAACGCAGGAAGCGGAATAATCCACGTAGGGATGTACTTTCATATTGTCGTGCACGATCGTATAACGCTCTTAAATTAGCTTGTCTTTGCAAGCCTCCTGGCAATCCTCCGGCGAAATCGTAATAGCCCGTTTGTCTATAAATGCTCCAAATTAAATCGGCAAGGGAGCCTTGTCTAGCATCATTCCGCCAATTTTCCAGAAGCCCAAGAAAATGGTTCAGCTTTTGTAAAAGAGCTTCATTATCATCTGACTCTGCACTTTTAACTACCTGTAAGACAGACTCGTAAAATGGCACTGATTTATCCGCGACCCTGATTTGCGCTAAATCCTCAGCGGTTAGCTGCACAACCGGTGAACGCAGTACGGCCGCCAATGGCACATCCTGATACGGATTGTCGATGACTTTCAACAAGGAAAGCATCACTTCTACTTCCGTTGCAGAAAAATATCCCGTGCTCAGTTCTGCATAGGCCGGTATGCCCTGTTTTTTGAGTTCATCAATGATGACAGGAGACCACGCCTGCGTTGCACGCAGCAAAATCACGATATCACGATAGGTCGCAGGACGATCGCCACCGGTTCTTTTATCAAAAACCTGAAAAGCTTCCTGTCCCCCAGCCCCCAGCAATCCTCGAATTTGGCGAGCAATCGTGCGTGCTTCCAGCTGCGCAGTTTCCAGTTCTTGCGCTTCTATTACGGGATCAGAGGCTCCTTCGGCCCCCTCTCCAAAAGCTTCTGACTCTTGATCATCGGTATCCTCAGTGAACAATTCACTTTTGTCTGGCACTTCCGTCCCACGATCAACAATCAGCATTTCTACTGAGCAGTCAGAAGCTGATGGCGGATAACCCGCTCCGTATACAAGCTCTGCGCGCTCATCATAGGCGATTTCACCAACAGTTTCATTCATCATTTGTTTAAAAAGAAAATTAACTGCATCGACAACCTGTATACGACTGCGGAAATTACGCGCCAAATCGATTCTTCCACCTTCGGAAGACGTCTCTGGCGATTCATCCTTATTGGAACGGTACGCCTTATACTTCTCCAGGAAGAGACCTGGCTCAGCAAGACGGAACCGATATATACTCTGTTTCACGTCGCCTACCATAAACCGATTGCCAGGCTTCGTATTCGAGATTAGTTCAACAATAGCTTCCTGTACGCGGTTCGTATCCTGATATTCATCCAAAAGTACTTCCACGAATTGTCTGCGATAAGTCTGAGCAGCCTCGGATGGAATCAGATCCCCGGGGATTGAGCCCTCTGCGCTAAGAATTTGTAAACAATAGTGCTCTAAATCGGCAAAATCGATCAAACCCTTAGCTTGCTTGGCCTCTTGATACCGCTGTCCGAAATCAACAACCAGATCCACTAACGTGTGAAGTAAAGGAGCCATTTCGGCAATTTCCTGATGGAATTGTTCAGGTGTACGTCCGAACAGCTCTTCTTTCATTTTGTTAATTTGCTCTTTGGCTTTATTGCGCAGTTCTTTGACTTCCTCTTGCAGCTCTTTATCATAGTCATCGCCTTTGCACGCTTTGAGCTTGCCAAACTCGACCGTCTGGAAACCAAGATACAAGACGGACCACGGATAGGTGGTCGTTTCACGCAAATTATCTACGAGCAGCAAATCTTCTCGCAGATTGTCCAAATACGGGGCCGGACCGCCAGGCGATTCAGCGATTTGCTGCGCTTGCCGCAGCAGATCAGCGGCTCCTTCCAGCTCTAAAGACAGGTCGCGGATCAGACTCTGCTCCCAGATCGAATAGTCCACTGGCGCAGTCGCAGCGGCAACGTAAGGCAGCGCCTCCTGCATAACGGAGGCCGCCTCATCCGGCACGTCCTGCGGTACCTGCGGCGCCGGCGGTCCAAACATCGAAGCCGTCGCCCTGAGCCAGTACTCCGGCCACGGATGACTGCGCGACACATCATACAGCTTCTGAATAAGCTGCATGATCGCGTCGTCGTTGCGCTCGCCGCTGAACGAATCGACCAGCCGCCAGAAGGCGCTGTTCTCTCCGCTCACGGCGTAGTACTGCTCAAGCATTTCGCCTAACAGATCTTGGCGAAGCAGGTCAGCTTCCGTCTCGTTCGCTATACGGAAGCCCGGATCTAACCGAATAAGGCTGAAGTAACGTTGAACGACTTCCAGACAGAAGGAATGCAGCGTAGTAATCGATGCACGTCCCATCAGTGCGAGCTGCTTGCGCAAATGCTGCGAATGCGGCTGCTTCATCAACTCTTTTTCCAGTGCTTCACGAATGCGATGCTTCATCTCGGATGCCGCTGCCTTGGTAAACGTCGCAACCAGCAAGCGGTCAACATCAATCGGCTCCCACTCATTGGATATCCGGCGTATAATCCGCTCGACGAGCACGGCGGTTTTGCCTGAACCAGCAGCAGCGGCAACAAGCATATTTTGACCCTTGAGTGTAATCGCATCCCATTGATCATCCGTCCATGTACTGCCGGGAGGCTTAGGCTGTTGTTGTTTATTCACGTATGTTACGCTCCTTTCTGCCTTTAGGATTGGCTCACGTTTTGCTCCAGATCGGACCAGAGCTGATCTTTGCCCCGTTGTTTGAGCTGGTGAACCTCATTGCCTTCAAATAAGGGATCAAATTGACAAATCGATTTATACGAGCAATGCAGACAGGCTGTTTTTTTACCCAAACGGTACGGAGCAATATCCACATGTCCATCTGTGATACCCGTACCGATCTGTTTGACCTGTTTCCGCACATATTTACGAAGTGTATCCCACTGTTCATCCGTTGCTACCGAAGAGGTTGAATAGAAGCTTCCATCCTTTTTCAAGGCAACTGGGATAAGCTGTGAGTGACCGGCACTTTTCACCAACTCATCGTCCATCATACCGGCTACTTCCGCATCAGCGGTGATTAGGCCTTTCATTTTATAACGTTTGCGCAGCTCCTTCTCCACTTCAGAGGGATCGAGGGCATTTTTTTGCTGGAGCATCGGATTGTGCACATGGAAATAAAGCACGCCTGCCGGCCTCGCTGCAATGCCCAGCCACTGCTCCGCGTGAGTAATAATGACGTCCAAATACGTCAGCATCTGCAGGGAAAGACCGTAATACACCTCAGATAACTGTAAGGAGGTTTGACTTGATTTATAGTCAATAACGCGCAAAAGAACGCCTTGCTCGCCATCCGCTCGATCCACACGGTCAATCCGACCGATAATTTCCATCGTGCAGCCATTATCCAACTCGAAGGTCAGTGACGGCAATTCTTTGCCAGGTCCAAAATCAATCTCCAGCCCCAGTGGCTGGAATTGTCCATGCTTGGCATGCTCACCGAGCACAACTGCTGCTCTGCCTACAACCTGCTTCAATTTTCTTGCTATGTAAGCATAACGGCTTGAACTTAACAGAATTTCTCCCTGGAGCCTTGGCGCTAGCTCATCCACGACTTGAGCGGAACGCTCCATGCATTGCTCAGCTGTAAGCGAACCCCAGTCGAGCTGATCCTGCTGGAGCTTTTGCACAAACTGATTTAGCGCTGCGTGGAACAATTGCCCAATGTCCGGAGCATCTAGTCGATAAACCCGTCTTTCCTGCAGTCTTAAACCATGGGACACGAAATGCGAGAAAGGACAAGCCACATACTTCTCCATTCTCGATACACTCGCACGTAAATTTTGCCCATATAGAAGCTTGCTGGTCTTCGAGCTGAGGCCATTCTCTTTATTCGTATATTGCAGTGCCTGAACTAACGATTGCAGCTTCATCTGCCACTCCGGCTGCTCGGCATACCAATTGTACGTTTCCCACCAAAGGTCAGCCATTCGTCCGCCTAACATCCAATGCTTCATGCGGACAGCCAAATAGGAGATAGCTTGAATAGGGTGTGAAATATATGCCGCCTGTTCGCCTTCGGGCGTTTCAGCTGCTGGTTCAGCAAGTAAAAGCGGGGCTTCTGTCCCCGGAAAAAGTTGACGCATCTGCTTGATTAGCTCCGAAGGCAGAAGTGATTTCCCTTCCTCATCGGCAAGCGGGTAGCTCATCCAAAGCCTTTTACCTGGCACAGTTAGCGACGTATACACAATAAACTGCTCGTCCAGGAGCTTGCGGCGACTGCCATCCGCCATTGGCAAGCCTGACTCTGTCAGTACACTTCTTTCCGCTTCCGTAAGGACGCCTTTTTCATCCATTTGAGCAGGGATAACCCCGTCGTTGACGCCCAGAATGTAAGCATATCGAATCCCGCTGGAACGTGTCCGATCCATACTTCCAATCAATAACTGATCCATCGAAGGCGGCACTAAGCCTAGCTTCATGCTCTCCATACCGGTCTCAATAAGTCCGTTAAAAAGCTCCAGACTCAGGTCGTCTTCCCCCATTGTCTCCACCAATTGATCCAGCATATCCATAACACTATCCCACATTTGGCTATGCTCTCGCGCTTTTTCTGGCTTCCCATCTTGGATCGCTTGCCCACTCCAGGACTCTAATTTCTCAGGAGCCTGTACAGTGACCAGAAGCTCATATAACGCTTCAACCTGATCTTTAACAGAGCTTGCTTGCTGTAAACGTTTCGAAAAAGCAAGAAGCGGTCTTACAACCCATGCTTTGCTCGTATTTAAGGATTGCAGCTCAGCCGTTTGCTCCTGTACACCTTCGTCCGCTTGTTCCAAATTAGCTCGGAATTTATAGGTCCATGGCTTACCGTCCGTCCATCTGTACCCTTGAATGCCGAAGGCAAGTACATAATTCTCTAATTTATCCAGCTCCGTCCGCTGAGAAGCTGCTTCCTTTGGCAGCAGCAGATCCGTTTTGACACACCGAAAAACGGCATCGTAATGCCAATTATGCTGCACAACTTCCAAGGCTGAGCGAATGAATTCAACGAGTGGATGATGAAGGACTGACCGCTTTTGGTCAAAAAAGTGAGGAATGTTATAATCGGTCAAAACCGCTTTTAACAAATCCTGATAGCCATCCATGTTCCGTACCATGACCGCTATTTCCCGCCATCGAACTCCTTGTTCACGAACCAGCAGCAGCATATCCCGCACGGCCCCCTCAACCTCAGCACGGCGATGGACAGCCTCCCTAATAACAAGCTGGTCGCTTAATTTCTCGGTTGGCGCAGGCTTATATTGCCCAGCACCGCCACCAATACGTCGATCGAAATTTCGCTCTAAATAGCCCAGAGCCGGACTATCTTCATAGCGCGGCGAAGTTTCAGGAGCCAAGAGATGAACTTCAGCTGCCGGTAAACCAAGCTTCCATATGAGTTCTTGCATCCGTACCATCGTCATCGCTGTAGGGTGAAACAAATCCAGCTCATCGGGCGTATCTCCGGCCTGCAGCTCACGATCAAGACAGAGTGTAACCGTCACCTGTTTGCACGCAGCGAAAAGCGCGCCAAGCACCGCAAACTCTTGCGGTGTGAAGCCGTGAAAACCATCAATCCATACCGATGCCGACCGCAAATACGCGGAGTTTGGAATTTGCTCTGCCAGCAGCGTTAAATAATCCTCGCCGTCCAAATACTGACGGGAAAGCTCAGATTCAAATTGCCGATAGACCAGCCCTATATCATGCATTTTATCACGCAGCAAACCACTCTCTCCGAGCGTAATGATACGTCTATTCTCGTGTTCTTCCAGCTGCTTAGCGGTTACACAATACCGTTTCATTTCCGTGAAAAGTTGATTCAGCCGGTCGACGAACCCCATTTGCTCCGCCGAATGACCGAATAGGTGAAGCTCATCTTTATATTTATGTAAAATGCTGGTTAACAGCAATTTCTTACCTGTATCATCAATGGGCAGCCTCGCTGTGCCGCCTTCTTCTTGCATGACACGCCATGCCAAACGGTGAAAACTTAACACCTGAGCGCGGATCATTCCACGAATGCTAGGATCAGAGACAAGCGCATGCTCCGCCTGAAACGTTGCTTGCTCAGGAACGAGTAAAATAAGCGGATGACCTTCCGGCTCTGCCGCCAAATGCTGCTTCATCTCTGTGAGGCAGCGTTCGCTTTTGCCACTTCCGGCTCTGCCGATTACGAATCGAATGGACATATACAGGGCCTCCTTAAAGCTTTCCTTGGAAAGCTTGCTTCGTAAGCATATACTTTGTTCTCATATCTCTCCTATTCTATCATACTTTTGGTAGAAAAGAGGTGTGGGAGATGATGGGCTTTCGCTAGAACAAATAAGCTGTTCCCTCGCCATTAGGACCGAGAGATCAGCTTATACGTAAACATATGGTATTTTTCTAATCTATACTTTTGACAGCTATTTTGTACTTTTCATACCACTGTTCCCATTCGCCTTTTGGAAAGTCCATGAAGTGTCCATCCAATAAAGCGTACATCATATCGAGGCAAATGTGCCATCCCGATAAATCCTTGGGTGTATGATCGGTTATTGCGCTAATAAACTCATTTAATACGAGTAAACAACCTTCCGGCTTTGGGTATAATTCGAACCGAACACGATCATTACCCCATTCGAATTCGAGGACGGAGTATGGCTTGAAATCTGTAATTTTCATATCGATAAATATCCCTGATTTGTCCTTCATATCGAATTTGATATTTCCCCCGATGCGAAGATCCTCAACTTGGAGATTAGACATCCATCTGGCAAGCTTATCATTCTCCGTTAAAGCAGCCCAGACTTTTTCAACGGAATGTTTGAGTGGACGATCGAAGCGAGCGATATAGCCACCCTCAACTTTCTGTATGGAAGCTAACATATTATTTATTCCTCCTCATCTAAAAACTGTTTTTATGTCTGTTGGAGGGCAGTTGGCATCTCACCGATATAGACCGATTGCGGCCGAAAAATGCGATTACAACTTGCTTGTTCTAGCAAATGAGCCGTCCAGCCGACCATACGGCTAGCTGTAAAGCTGGGAGTAAATAAAGATTTAGGCAAGGCGATAGCCCGCATAACGGCTGCCGCATAAAACTCCACATTCACATACAATTTCCGGCCAGGTTTATAGACAACCAACAATTCGACTGCCAGCTTTTCAACGTGAATGGCAAGTTCAAACCATGGATCCTCTGAGGCTAATTTCGTCATAATTTGCCTTAGCGCTTCCGCTCGAGGATCGCTCGTTTTATAAATTCGATGTCCAAAACCCATCAGTCGATGACCCGATTCCAGCTGTTCAATCAACCATGCTTCCGCACGATCCTTGGTTCCTATTTCATCCAGCATATGAAGGACTTCAGATGGTGCTCCGCCATGAAGCGGCCCTTTCATCGCGCCAATCGATGCGCAAAGAGCTGAAGCAATATCAGATTGTGTAGACAGCACTACACGCCCTGCAAACGTAGAAGCATTCATCCCATGTTCCATTGCTAATACGAAATAAGCCGTTAACACCTTCACATGTACAGACTGTGGTACTGTACCAGTCAGCATGTACAAATAATTGGCTACATGATCCAGCTCTGGATTAGGTTCAATGGGCTGAAGTCCTAATGACTGCCGATACTTAAAAGCTATAATGGTTGGTAGCAAAGCTGTATAGGCCAAGACTGATTCATATTGGGGAGGCCAAGCAGCTTTCTTTACTGACTCTGTTCCTAGAAATGAGATCGCTGTACGCAGTACACTCATCATATCGCATTCCAATGGCAGCAAATTTAAAGCCGCTTTCAATGTTTCGGGCAATCGCCGGTGAGCCGACCATTGGTTTCTGAAATTGACAAGTATTTCCTCTGTAGGCAGCTCACCATGCCAGAGTAAATAAGCCACTTCTTCGAAGCTCTTATCCAAGGCTAACTTCTTTGCCTCATGCCTGCGATATACAAGATACCCGTTCTCCCCATCCACCAAAGACAATTCTGTTTCGGCCGCAATAATGCCTTCTAAACCTGTTACGGATGCCATACTGTCATCTTCCTTTCGATGAGAAGTGAAATCGTTCTTCCCTCATCTTAGTCGGTAATGACAGTTTCATCCAATTGGAGTTTCTTTTCATCCCGATAAATAAAACTCAATAAAATATATGTATCGATCATAAAAATTTATCAACGTGATTTCATTTATAATATTGCTACTCTTCTTCGTAAATCATTTTAACGCTCATCTCACCATCAAAACCATAATACCTCTTAATAGGGCCCCCGAATATGATCTTTCACCTTATTTTGATAAAAGCTTTGGATACGTTCTAGCTCCTCTGGCGTGAACGAAGGAACCTGAACCGTACCGAGGTTATCCTCTACCTGACGTTCGTTTTTAAATCCCGGAATTACACAGGTAATGTTCGAATTGTCCAGAATCCAGCGCATTGATGCTCGGGCCATATTTCCACGGCTTTCCGCAATCCATGCCAGGTCTCTCGCCAGCTCAACACCCTTATTGAATGGCAGTCCTGCGAACGTTTCACCTACATTGAACTGTGCACCGTCTGCATTGAAGCTCCGATGGTCATCCGCGGCAAATGTACTCGTTTCTGTAAATTTCCCAGTCAGTAGTCCGCTTGCTAACGGTAATCTTACGAGAATCCCTACGCCTGCTGCTTTCGCCTGGGGAAATAATTCTTCGGCAGGTTTTTGGCGGAATAAGTTGTAAATGACTTGAAGCGCCTTCACGCCAGGAATGCCAATAGAGAACAAGCCTTCCTCAACCGTCTCTACGCTCACCCCATAATGGCGGATTTTGCCTTCTGTTTTTAGCTTGTCCAGCACCTCGAACACATGACCAACCTTCAAGATGGAAAGTGGCGGGCAGTGTATTTGATACAGATCGATTCTTTCACGTTTCAATCTTTTCAAGCTGCTCTCACAATATTGACGCACGGACTCCTCAGAATACGTACTAAGATCGTGAATATCGCCGGCGCGGCAAAACTTCGTTGCAACATGAATTTTATCTTCTTTTCCTTTGGTGGCCTTAGCTAAAAGCTCTTCTGCATGGCCCGAGCCATAAACATCAGCCGTATCAAAAAAGTTGACCCCCGCATCCATAGCCTGATTTAAACCTTTCAGCGCCTCATCATCATTTGCGTGCCCCCATCCGCCACCAATTGCCCATGTACCGAAGCTAACTTCACTAACTTGAAGCTCTGTGTCTCCCAATTGACGATATCTCATACGCCTCTCCTCCTTCGTGTTATAACTCACAATTTGTTTGATGATTATTCAACATTTCTAATTTATTTCCTTTGGCTGATAACTGACAAATGCCAGCTGCTTGCTATCGGGCGACCAAGAATTAACGTTAATTGTACCCTGGCCCCCAAACAGCTTAACTAGTGTGCGAAATTCTCCGCCAGCACTAGACATCAATCGAATTTCTACATGCTTATTCGCTGGATGGTCTCCCGGAGCGACATCATCCTTGCCGTAGGATAGAAAGGCTACGGAATCTCCATTGGGAGAGATATGCGGGAACCAGCTGTTGCTTTCATCAAATGTCATTTGTGTCTGTTCACTGCCATCGGCTTTCATTCGCCATACCTGCATAAGGCCAGTACGGACTGAGTTGAACCAAATGTGCATGCCATCCGGTGAGTATTCGGGGCCGTCGTCAAGACCAGGAGAATCAGTCAGCTGCATTTCAACACCGCCGGTTACAGGAATGGTGTAAATATCATACTGGCCGTTCCTCTCGGCACAATAAGCTAATGTGCTGCCGTCTGGCGACCAGCCATGCAGATAGCTGGGTGCTATGGGTGTGATGAGGACCGGATTGCCGCCCTTTAAGGGCAAAACATAAATGCGCGAATGACCATCCTCCTGAGTATGGTGACTTACCGCGATTTGAGTATTATCAGGCGACAGTACATGGTCATTGTTACATTGCGTGGCATATCCCGTATCGATAATCGTACTTTCTAGCGTGCTAATGTCGAAGGAATAGAGGTGACCTAAGCTGTTATAAATGAGCCGCTTACCATCAATTGTCCAATTTGGCGCTTCAATCAGTTCATCAAACTGGGCCAAAGCCTTTCGTTCACCAGTCTGAATATCCACCGTTTCAAGGGTACTAATCACATTTCGACCTAAGATTTTGTTAGGCTGCTTTAAAGTATTCATTTTGTAGTTTCACCCTTTCCATTTCTTGTTTGAAGTGGGAATGCAGTCTGAGGTGATCTTAAATTACATTGGGTATGTATGTATTCAAGTGTTTCTTTTGTTTTACCTTCTTTCCATCCTTTACAAATTCGATCTCATAAACTTTGTAAAACTGTTCAAATCAAAAATCCGACTGCTTTGCCTGCTCTCGGCAGCTGAGAGGTTCTTTTCAGACGTCTCGTGCCACTTTCGTCTGCATTCGGGCCTCCGAGACAGCTTTTTCTGCCTTCTCAGGCTGCAAATCCACTAACTTAACTGCTCTCAGCAGCTGAGAGGTTCTTTTCAGACGTCTCGTACCACTTTCGCCTGCATTCGGGCCTCCGAGACAGCCTTTTCTGCCTTCTCAGGCTGCAAACACACTAACTTAACTGCTCTTTGTAGCTGAGAGGTTCTTTTCAGACGTCTCGCGCCACTTTCGCTGCATTCGAGCCTCCGAGACAGCCTTTCTGCCTTCTCAGGCTGCAATCCCACTAACTTACCTACTCTCAACAGCTGAGAGGTTCTTTTCAGACGTCTCGCGCCACTTTCGCTGCATTCGAGCCTCCGAGACAGCCTTTTCTGCCTTCTCAGGAAGCAACATGCTACTTTACTTAGATCATCTAAAAGTGTCTTTTGACCTCTCACTGCGACACCATTCCCACACTATTGCGATGAATTTCATTGCCTCGGCGGACCAAATAAAAAAGCAAGGCTCATTAGCCTCGCTTTTCAAAGTCCGATCTGTCCGTTTTTACTACTTACTCCGTACCTCAAACATAGCAAACTTCAAATAATGTCCCTCATCTACACCGAGGATGCGAGGATGATCCATACCTGCTTCACGGAACTCTATTAAACGCAAAATTTTACCTGCATCAGTCGCCGCCGCGTGAATGGTCTCTAGGAACAACTCGGGATGCATGTGATAGGAACAACTCGCTGTTACCAAGTAGCCACCTTCATTCACAAGCTTCATGCCGTGCAAGTTAATATCCTTATAGCCGCGGCAGGCACCTTCGACGGCGCTCTTCGTTTTTGCGAAAGCAGGAGGATCAAGAATGACCACATCCCAAGTTCGTCCACCTTCTGCAACGGGCTTCGACGTATCCACTTTAGCTTTACCGCTGCCAGCACTGGCACGAACCTTACGCTCATCCAAGCCTTTAACTTGTGTACGCAAGTATTCGAAAGCATCTGCGACCACAAACTCTACTCGTTCTTCAAAACCGTTTAGAGCAACGTTCGTACGCGCACTTTCAATCGCATGCTCCGAAATATCGAGGCAGGTTACTTTTTTCGCACCGAATTTACAGGCATTTAGCGTGAAGCTTCCTGTATGGGAGAAACATTCAAGCACCGACGCGCCGTCCCAATATGGAAAGGAAACGACTTTGCCATTCGCATTCACAGGGAGTGTCTGGCTCACGCCATCTTCCTCAACTTCTTTCAGTTCAATTCCGCTGCGATGCCCCCATCCTGTCATTAAAGGAGCGATAGCTGCACGGTTCTCCCTTTGGTCAAAGAAATAACCGGTTTTCTGACCTTCTTCAATATCAACGCGAATGCGCAGGCCATTTTCTAAGATGTCAACGTGCTTGGGACACTCGCCATATAGTAAGCCCTTAGTCTGTTTCAAGCCTTCCAGCTCACGAATCGAAACATCACTGCGTTCAAATATGCCTGTTGGCTTCACAACCTGAACCAATGCGGCAACAATTTGCTCTCTGCAGCGATCCATCCCCATGGTAAGGAGCTGCACAACCAGCGTACTCTCAAATTTATCTACAATGAGCCCTGGCAAAAAGTCGGCTTCACCATAAACCAAGCGATAGGATTGCGCATCTTTTACAAAGCGCTTGCGATGCTGTAAACAACGCGTAAACCGCTCAACAAAAAATTCCGTTGTCATCGCTTCAAGCGGTTTGTAGGATACGATTCGGACCGTAATTTGGGAAGCCTCGTTATAATAACCCGTTGCTAGGTATTGGCCGAGATGTGTTTGAACTGGAACTAGTTGTCCTGGCTCGATCTCACCATCTACACGCTCGATTTCACTTTTGTATACCCATGGGTGTCCTTGCTCCAAACGAGCTTTACGTTTCTTATGTAAAAATACTGCTGTCATTATACTTTTAGCCGTCCTTTGTGTGAAACCGTTCACTCTCATCAGCTTGCTTGTCATGCTTGTCTGTACGGTCACATATATTGGTTGAAAAATGATTAGCAAGCTCGCAAAGGAGATCTGCTGCAATGATAACTGCCATCGTACTGCCTGTATTGACAGGCTTAGCTCTATTTCTGTTCGGGATGAAGTTGATGGAAACCGCACTTCAGCGGTGGGCAGGCCCTCGCCTCCAGCTGTGGCTGGAGCGGTTTACCCGCACGCCGGTACGCGGCCTCGCCACCGGCACCGTACTCACGGCGGCGCTCCAAAGCAGCACCGCCATTACTGTAATCGCCATCGGCCTCGTAGGCGCTGGCGTACTGACCTTCCCGAGAACGCTCGGCGTCATTCTCGGAACGAACATCGGCACGTGTCTCACCACCGAGCTGATCGGACTCAGCCTCGGTGGCATCGGCGTGCCGATGCTACTCGCGAGCGCCGGCATCTGGCTCGCGAGCTGGTTTGCTGGGCCGCTCCCGCAGGGCAGGGCCCCCACTGCTACCGCCGCGCAACCGCTAGCGGCGACAATCGGCTCGTCCGCCACCATCGGCGGGCGAAGCTGGCTGCGCAGCGTCCGCTACGGGTCGCTTGCGGTCAGCGGCTTCTCTCTCGTGCTGCTCGGCATCGAGATCATGCAAACCATCGGGCCAGCTTTGCAGTCCCGAGGTCTGTTCGCCTGGTTCGTGCTCCAGGCGCAGCACAGTCTGCTGTGGGGCGTCATCGCCGGTGCCGCGGTCACCGCGCTTGTACACAGCAGTGCAGCTGTCATTGCGATGGCGATGGGCCTCGCAGCTGTTCAAGGCATTCCCGTCGAGCTTGGCGTAGCGATAACCATCGGTGCCAATGTCGGCACTTGTGTAACCGCACTAATCGCCGGGATGAGCAGTTCCCGCGCCGGGCGATACGTCGCCTGGTCGCATATCCTCCTCAATGTCGGAGGCGCAGTGCTATTCTATCCCTTCATCCATCAGCTCGTAAGCCTTTCAGCTCTTCTTGCCAACGATGCTTCCGAACAAATTGCCCGTTCCCAAACGATATTCAATATCGTATGTTCCTTGCTCGCTTTGCCGTTATGCTATCTTAATATGTGGAAGCGTCTTGAGTTCCACTCACAATAGCAACACCAGAGCTTGTCCCTAATCTTGTTGCCCCCGCTTCAATCATAGCAATCGCAGTTTGTAAGTCTCTAACGCCACCCGATGCTTTCACACCAATCGTATCGGATACGTTTTGGCGCATTAAACGAACGTCTTCCACCGTAGCCCCACCAGGACCAAAGCCTGTAGATGTTTTAACGAAATGAGCGCCTGCTTCTTCAGAAAGTCGACAAGCTGCTGCTTTTTGCTCATCATTTAGGAAACCCGTTTCCATAATTACTTTAACAATCGCTTTGCCTTTTACAGCGTCCACAACTTGTTTAATGTCAGAACGAACAGCGTCATACTGCCCTTCAAGCAATAAGCCAATCGGCAGGACAGTGTCAATTTCAGCAGCCCCATTCTCTACTGCCTTAGCCGCTTCAAAAGCTTTCACTTCGCTCAAGCTTGCGCCAAGCGGGAAGCCAACAACAGCAGCAACCTTTACACCTGTTCCTTCTAGTGCTTTACTTGCTGTTCCAACAAACTGGGAGTTTACACAAACACTAAAAAACTGGTGCTTCGCAGCTTCCTCACACAGTTTGTGGATCGCAGCTGTGCTCGCATCTTGTTTTAGTAACGTATGATCGATGTATTTTGCAATTTCCTTTGCGCTCAAAGTACTCATTTGATGCACCTCATCTTTTGATTTTTGAAACCATTCCCTATTTAAACCCTTTAATGAGAAAACCTCTAGCATAGCCATTCAAGATGAGCGACTACGTTTAGAGGTAGATTTTATAGCCTTAAGAGAAACGCATTACAAATTCACGACATTAGCCGCTTCTAAAACACGAACCAGCTGTCCTTTGCTTTCATTAACACCGGCTTCCGTTACCTTCACTCGGCAAACTTGACCGATCATATCTTCGGAGCCTTGGAACACAAGCTGCACATAATTATCGGAGTAACCCATGTACAATCCGCTGTCAGGAGCGCCTTTGTAAGCTCGTTCCGGAATGACTTCAAGCACATCACCTACAAATTTCTGCGCGTAAGCAAGCTGCATTTTCTCGGAAAGATCGATCAGCTCGTGTACGCGGACATTTTTGATTTCCTCATCCACTTGATCTTCCATCCGCGCAGCAGGAGTACCTGTCCGTTTGGAGTAAGGGAAAACGTGCATTTCGGAGAATTTCATTTGCTCCATAAACTTGTAACCGTCGCGGAACATTTCCTCAGTTTCACCTGGGAAGCCAACAATAACGTCGGTCGTAATCGCGACATCCGGCATGATTTCATGAAGACGTTCGATCTTGCGAGCGAATTCCGCTGTTGTATACTTTCTGCGCATCCGTGCGAGAACTTGATCATCGCCAGCTTGCAGCGGGATATGCAGATGACGGCACATTTTGTCCGAGGACTTCAGAACTTCGATGACTTCATCTGTAATTTGGCTAGCTTCAATCGAGGAAATACGAATCCGTTTCAATCCTTCTACCTTATCCAAATCCCAAAGCAGCTTCGCTAAGCTGTAGTCCTCAATATCTTCGCCATATCCACCAGTGTGAATACCCGTCAGTACGATTTCTAGATAACCAGCAGCCACAAGCTGCTCAGCTTGCGCTATAACGCTTTGCGGTTCACGACTGCGCATCAATCCGCGTGACCATGGAATAATGCAGAAGGTGCAGAAGTTATTGCAGCCTTCTTGGATTTTAAGAAAAGCTCTTGTCCGATCGGCAAAATCAGGCACATCCAGTTCCTCGAACTGACGTGTTTTCATAATGTTGCGTACGGCATTGATCGGCTGACGATCTTGCTCAAATTGTTTCACGAGCGGAATAATTTTCTCCCGATCCTGTGTCCCGATCACCATATCCACGCCTGGAATCGCCATAATTTCCGCTGGTGACGTCTGCGCGTAACATCCAGTTACGGCAACAATGGCTTCAGGATTACGACGAATCGCACGACGAATCATTTGGCGGCTCTTCTTATCCCCTGTATTCGTAACGGTACATGTATTAATGACATACACATCTGCCGTATTCTCGAAATCAACCTGCTCGTAACCCTCATTTTTGAATAGCTGCCAAATGGCCTCTGTATCATAGAAATTTACTTTACAACCTAATGTATGAAACGCTATCGTTGCCATAACGCTTATCCTCCCATCTCTCCGGTTTCATAGAAAAGACACGTAAGACCTACCATTGCGGCAGTCTCCGTGCGTAAAATGCGTGCCCCCAGCGACACGGAAGCGAAGCCAGCCTCTTCAGCCTGCTTAATTTCCTGTTCCGTAAAACCACCTTCAGGGCCAACCGCAATCAGCACTTGTTTCCCTAGCCCCAATTTACCGGCTGCTTGCGCTTCCTGAATAGCAGGCTTTAATTGCTGACCTTCTTCCTTCTCATAGCAAATCCAAGCGACATCCGCTTCCTTCGCACGCTGCAGCAGCTGCTTCCAAGAATAAACGGAATCTACGTGCGGCACACGATTTCGGTGAGCTTGCTCCGCCGCTTCTTTGGCAATCTTCTGCCAACGTTCGGTGCGTTTTGCTTCTTTCTTTGCATCGTACTGCACAATCGTTCGTTCTGATAAAAAAGGAAGAAACCGGGCTGCCCCGATCTCAGTCCCTTTTTGAATAATAAGTTCCATCTTATCGCCTTTGGGCAAGCTCTGTGCAATCCACACCTGAACAGCCGCTTCAGCATCCATAGGCAGCTCTTCCACGATTTCTGCGGTCGCTTGCCCTTTATCCAGCTCCGAAATACGAGCGAGCACTTCACGGTCTACGCCATTACTGCAAATAATCTTGTCTCCAATGTCTGCTCGCATGACTCGAATCAGATGATGTGCGTCGTCTCCCTCTATGGTGACTGTATGTGTAGCTTCGTGAAACTGCTCAGGCGGGAGAAAATAACGCTGCATAGTCTAAGCCTCTCTATCTTCGTTCATTTCGATATTGAAGTGAAACTTCCACTCACCATCATACCTTTTTTGGTCGTGGAAATCTACAATGGGTTGAATTTGGAACCGTTACATACCCAAGATCCAAACAATCGGCTTTGATAAAATGCGGACGATGTCTCCACCCAAACTTAAGTAGGGATCTAAAGTCACTTGACGTAATGGTCTTACAAATACAACTAACAGGAAAATGACCGATGCCCATTGTTCAAACTTCTGCAGCGACTCCGTGTATCTCAGGTCCACCAGATCTTGAATAATACGGTAACCATCTAATGGTGGAATCGGAATTAAATTGAACAGAAACAAGGTTAAATTAATGCTTAACATCTTACTCAGAAATTCTTGCATAGCTTCGGCACTACCCACACTCATGCCTTCTAACCAACCATATTTCTGAAATAACGCTATAACAAACAATGTAATAAATGCCAAAATCAAGTTGCTGAGCGGGCCTGCTGCCGTTACGATAATCCCCATCAAGCGGGGACTCTTGAAATTGCCGCGGTTCACTGGTACAGGCTTCGCCCAACCAAAACCAGCAATCAAAAGCATAATCGTACCGAACAAGTCTAGATGGACCATCGGATTTAAGGAAACTCTGCCGAACTGATAAGCCGTAGAATCTCCTAATTTATAGGCGCTATACGCATGAGCAAATTCATGAATGGTAAACGAAAGAACGAGCACTAGAATAACAAACGGCAATGTACTCCAGTCATAAAACAATAATCCTCCCATGTATGGACACCTACAGCTTTCTAGCTACAATCACTACCCAATTCGAATCATAGTTTTTCTCTACGATCGTAAATTTGGCTGCAATTAGTGCTTTTTCGACATCAGCTTCTTTGTTTGTAATAATCCCTGAGGTGATATAGTAACCACCTTGCTGCAAGACTTCATACACATCATCTACGAAAAGAACAATGACTTCAGCCAAAATATTCGCAACAACCAGCTGTACAGGAATTGTGACACCCAGCTGCGCAGCGTCTTCGGTCTCGCTTTCTTTCAGTACTCCGAGTAAATCACTAAGTTTGACAGTAATCTTATCTTCGAGCTGATTCTGTTTTGTATTATCAAGCGCACTCGTCACAGCTACCGGATCCAAGTCAACAGCAAGTACATGCTTCGCACCTAGCTTCGCAGCTGCAATCGAAAGAATACCGGAACCAGTTCCCACATCAATGACGTCGTCTCCTGGCTGGAGCACCTTCTCCAGTGTTTTTAAACAAAGAGATGTTGTCGCATGTGTACCTGTACCGAAAGCCATCCCGGGATCAAGCTCCAAGATCAATTCATCAGGCGAAGCCGTATACTCTTCCCATGTTGGTTTAATCGTCAAACGGTCAGACACGCGAATAGGTTTAAAATACTGCTTCCAAGCATGCGCCCAATCCTCATCGTCAACTTCTATTAACTCAAATGTAGGATTTCCAGTATCGATATCGAATTCTTTAAGCTGCTCAACAGATTCCTTCAGGTTAGCCATGATAGGTTCCATATCTGTGCCATGGTAGAAGTAACCTTTAATGACGGCTCTTCCCTCTGGGATATCGTTAAAAGGTGTTTCGTACAATTGACCAAACGAGGTATCTCTCTCTTTGTTTAAGGTCCCTGATTCTTCAATGGAAACGCCCCCGGCGCCCAGTTCATGAACAAAGTTCGTAATCATTTCTATTGCTTCTTCTGTCGTATGTACAGTTAATTCCTGCCAAAGCATCGGTATTGCTCCTCCTGTCGGTTATCACTTACAAATAAACCAAGCCCTAATCGGCTATTTGGGCTATTTTCACACTGATTATTGTACTACACTTCTCTTCTTGGGTAAAATGGCGTACAACTTGTAAGCGCTCTAATATTATTCCTCTTCCTAACAACTTCCTAATACCTTCATGATAGATTGAAAAGTAGACTGAACTTATCCCCAAGTCCGACATTATTAATCCTTAGAACGGAGTCTTCCCATGTTCAAAACACTCTTATTCTTGCTTGTTTTCCTATCCGTTGAGTTGGTAGCCCCATTCACAACAACACCCTTGCTTGCGGATAACTATAGCCAAGTTACCGCACATCGCGGCAGTTCCGCAGTCACGCCCGAGAATACGCTCCGCTCCTTTCGTCAAGCCATCATCGATCGGGCAGGTATTGCTGAACTGGATGTCCAAGAGTCAGCTGACGGAGTCGTCATGGTTATGCACGATGACAATGCCCTCCGTACGACGGGAATTAATAAATACATGTGGGAAGTAACCTCATCGGAGTTAAAAGAGGCAAGCGCAGGCAACTGGTTTAGTTCGGATTTTCTAGATGAGCACGTGCCAACGCTGGATGAAGTCATAGGTTTAGCCAAAGGTCATATAAAGCTGAATATCGAAATGAAAAATAACGGCCATAGTAAGCTGCTCGCTGAAAAAACAGTCGATATTATCCAAGCACACAGCTTTGAAAAGGAATGCACGGTGACATCATTTGATGCAAAGCTGCTTTATAACGTGAAAAAGCTCAATCCTCAGATTAAGACCGGTCTTATTGTGGGGCAGAACACGGAAAACATTGACGCCATCATGGGGAGTTCTGATTACGATGTTATTTCTGCAGCCTATCCCCTCGTAACTGAATCATTCATGAAGCTTGCCGAGACACATCAGAAGGAAGTCTATGTATGGACGGTCAATCAACCGTCTATCATGAAGCAGATGCTTGCACTCGGTGTATCCAGTATTATTACGGACCGTCCAGAGCAACTTGTTCAAGTCATGAGCGGGCAATAAACACTTTATATATGAAAAGCATCTAATCATACAGGCACTAGCCTTTTGATTAGATGCTTTTTTTGAACTTACATAGTTCCGCCTGCGCTTTGAATGACACGTACCGCCTGCTCATAGACAGCATCGTCGATGACGACAGCCAGTATAATGTCAATTCCCGTTACACCGCCACCTCCACCGTCGCTTAAACCGCTTGCCGCTGGATCTGCCGCAATCAAGATTCCTTCATCTGGTGTAGATACATCTGCCGCCTGGGTTAACGAACCCAAGCTTCCGAAGTCCCCCGCATAGGGATTCATCACGGATTGCAAACCACTGCCTGCATATCTGCCGAATCGATCTACCTGAACGTCAATAGCACGCAGTGCTTTCAGCTTGGAAGCTGCTCCCTCTGCTTGCTCCGGTGAATGAAAATAGGCGAGAATACTTTTCTCCGCCATTACTGTTCTTCCTGTCTGTAATCCGCTGCTTGCGCTCTCTCAGCCGCCTCGAAATCATCGGCATCAGCTACTTCTGCAGCGAACTCAACATCCTCGTTTTTTGCCACAGGCAACTTGCTTTGCTCATCCTGGTTTTGTTTCTGATTCATTTGTAAACCTCCTTTAAACACCGTTGAATTTTCATCCATTTTTTATTGTGCCAAAGCATGATTTTTTTATGCCACAAAAAGAAGATGACCGCCTCTCTCGCAGACGGTCATCTTTTATACAACATTCAGACATCTTATTCATTTTTGCTGCCTTTTATAAATCAATTTGGAAAGGGTCACGCTGATTTCATACAACAAGAATAGGGGAATGATGACTAGAATGTCCGAGATGATATCGGGTGGCGTTATGGTTACAGCGGTAACCGCCAACACAAAATAAGCTAGTTTGCGCATTTTAGCCATTCTTTTCGGTGAAAGCACACCAATTTGCGTCAGGAACATCACGACTACCGGCATTTCAAATAAAACACCGAACGGCACCGTCATATTCACCATGAACGTAAAGTATTTCTCAGCCGTATACATCGTTTCGAAGTTTCCGGCCATCCCTTCCAAAAAGGAATATACCATCGGATAGATGATAAAGTAACCGAAGCAAACCCCGATTATAAACAGCAAAGCTAAAGCTGGTATAAAAGCAAGGGTCGCCTTATATTCATGAGCACGAAGCGCAGGCTTTACAAAGAGCCAAGCTTGCCATGCTAAAATGGGCATCGTAATAGCTATAGCCAAAACACCGCTAAGCATGAAATATACCCAAATGACATCGGACGGAGCGAGTATCGTAAGCTTACCTTCTACATCACGTACTAGCCAACGATATACGTCTTGAACATAAACAAAAGCGACGCAAAACGAAATAAAAAAGGCGACAAGCGTAATAATTATTCTTTTGCGCATTTCCTCTAGATGTAAGACAACGGATCCTTGCTTAATGGAAGTGTTCACCGCGCTTAACATTGTTTAATTTTTATCAGCTGCAGCTACATGCGGCTTCAAATCTTCTACTTTCTTCTGTTCTTCTTTTTCTTCCTTATCTCCGTTTAACAGTTCGCGAGTTCCGTTCTTAAATTCACTTAACGTACGACCGAAAGCACGTCCTAGCTCAGGCAATTTGGAAGGTCCAAAAACAATAAGAGCAATGACCAGAATAACAATAAGTCCGCCTACACCGATATTTCCGAATGGCATATGAATGATCTCCTTTTGAGTAGATAGCTACTGATTAGATGAAGATCCCCACCATGCAGTGGGGATTTTACAATTTCGTTTTTGGACTGCTTACCTACTACATGCACTAACCAAGTTTGAATCCGCTGATTGCAACTACGCCACAGCGAGGTATTGTATCACCTGAACGGTGTGGCCACATGCTTGTAGGCTTAGCCAAATCAGTAGTCAATTCACCTGGATGCTGGATGGAAAGGAACAACGTTTGTTCATTCGGCGTAAAGAATGGGCCTGTCATTTCACTTTCTGCAGGTCCTGAGGCAAACTGCAAGGCAACACCCTTGCTTGGACCTTTGGTTGGGATAACGAATAATCCATTGTTCATAAATGATGAGAACACGCCTTTATTATGGCTGCTTGAGGAAATGTCTGTAACAACCCATAAATTTGCATTTGAATCGAATGCTAGATTGTCAGGTGAGCTGAAGCCGGATTGGCGGCCTCCAGCTGCAAATATCTCAAAATCAAAATCTGTTGCTCCAAGATCATTATCCTTCTCAAAAATTCGTGTGATATGACCATGAATATTACCGTGGGCATCATTGTTCGTATGGCAGATAAATACGGTGTTATCGAATGGTGAGATCTCGATATCTTCCGGACGATCCGTAGGCATGCCACCAAGAATAAGAGCAGCCTCATGACAGTATGTAACAACATCACCTTGGTTTTGGAATTTCTTTTGCAAATCTTCCCTTTTGCCGCTTATACCAGCCGGATTTTTGAACTTCTCATTGGCCAAAGCTTTAGTAACAGCTTCGATCGTCACTGGAATCCATTTGCCGGATTTCAAGTTAGCCACATATAAGGTACCTTCAGATAACAAAGCGGAATTACCGCGACCCAATGCTGCTTCATATTTGTATTTGGAAATAAACTTGTACACACAAGCGTCTTTCTTGTCATCTCCCATATAAACAACAACACGTCCGTCTTTAGCAATTCCCATAGCGGTGTTTTCATGGTTGAATCTACCTAATGCCGTATGTTTCTTCAAGAACGTACCGTCGAATGGATCCACTTCGATAACCCAGCCATAGTGCGTTTGAGGCAATCCAGCTGATTCAGCAGTTTCAGTGAAGTTTTCTTCACAAGACAAAACCGTATTCCATAAAGTAACTCCGCCGGAGCAGTTGGCAAAGGTCCCTTGTACTGTGTTTGCGTTATTTAATGCCGCAATACCTTTGGCAGGACCAGTAAGTTCAAATTTAGTGAAACCGTTAATTCGACGCGCATATTTAGAAGTCTTGTCCATTTTCCATGTGCCGGTCTCATCTTGGAATACTTCAATGACGGACATTCCTTGATAATAAAGATCTTTTTCAATTTGTTCTTTCGTAAGCTTACCGTCTTTTACCGGGCCTACTGAGAAAATGAGGGAGTATTCATGATTTGTTGCCAACAACCCGCGTGTATTCGATCCGTTGATCGGGAAAAAGGCATTATAATCTGCGCATTGACCAAACTTATCTCCTGCACTGTTAATCACATCGTCGAATGCTGCAACTACATCGTATTTGTAGCCCTTCGGCAATATCAATTTATCTTCTTTAGATGCCGCAATCGGTTCGAAATAACCGCTTACTTTGTTGGTCCCGAAACCAAACAAGTGGTCTGCAGTTGGCGACATAGCGGATGCTTTGCCTTCGAGAGTACCTAGTCCTGCAGATGCTGCTGCTAATGCGGCAGCTCCGGTACCGAGGTAAGATAAGAACGTACGGCGGTCAATATTTTTTTCCATTGATATGTACAACTCCCTTAGAAATTTATTAGACTTCTAAGACAAGCTTACGTTGTGAACATCAACACAGTGTTTTGCTCATTTAAATATTTTGTAAATGAAGGAATAAATAAAAAAAACACCCCACATGAAACTTTCAACAGATTAATCTCTGTGAAAGCTCTGTGGGGTGTTTCATACTTCTCGATGGCTATTAATCGCCTAAGAAGGCTCTTTTCATACGTTCAAATATCGATTGATTTTGCTCAGAAGTATTTTCCCCGCTTTGTTTACCGAACTGACGGAGTAAATCCTTTTGATCTTCGGTCAGATTCGTTGGCGTCATTACAATGACTTTCACGTGCTGATCACCTTGACCGAAGCCGCGAAGGTGAGGAACCCCTTTACCTTTTAAGCGGAAATACGTATCGGTTTGGGTACCAGCAGGAATTTTGAGCTTAACCTTTTCAGTGAGCGTTGGAATCTCGATCTCATCACCTAACGCTGCCTGCATGAAGGTTAATGGAACTTCACAATAGACGTCATTGCCTTCACGTTCGAAGAATTCGTGTGTTTTCACACGAATAACGACGTAAAGATCGCCCGCAGGACCTCCACGAGTTCCGCCTTCACCTTCGCCGGATACACGCAGTTGTGCGCCATCATCAACACCAGCAGGAATCTTGATGTGGATGGTACGCTGTTTTTTCACCTTACCAGCGCCATGACACGTTCCGCATTTTTCTTTGATGATCTTCCCTTGGCCATTACACGTCGTACAGACACGACGGTTAACAATACGGCCAAACGCCGTATTCTGTACCACTTCCTGCTGACCGCTGCCGTGACAACCGCCGCAAGTTTCTGGCTTCGTACCTGGCTTAGCACCGGATCCGTTACACGTATCACAATTTTCAGTTCGAGGAATATGGATATCGGTTTCTTTCCCGAAAATCGCTTCTTTGAACTCAACCGTCATTGTGTATTGCAAATCATTTCCACGCTGCGGAGCATTCGGGTTACGACGGTTTCCACCGCCGCCACCGCCAAAGAACATATCAAAAATATCCCCAAAGCCGCCGCTGAAGTCTTGGCCACCCATGCCCTGATTAGGATCAACATGACCGAAGCGGTCATACTGAGCTTTTTTCTGATCATCGCTGAGTACATCATAAGCGTCTTTCGCTTCTTTGAATTTATCTTCCGCATCTGCGGCTTTGTTCACGTCAGGGTGATACTGACGTGCCATTTTACGGTAAGCCTTCTTGATATCATCTTGCGATGCATCTTTGCCTAGCCCAAGCACCTCATAATAATCACGTTTACTCATTGTTCCACTCCCATGTTCAAGACTACAAACGGAAAGTCAAAGCCACGGAGAAACTCCTGTTGGCTTTGACTCATACGTTTTCATTTCAAATAAGTGTTTAAAAAATGGCTTTCAAAGTCAACTTTTTAAACTTCATCTCAATAGGATATGATTATTTTTTGGGTTCGTCAACAACTTCGTAGTCAGCGTCGACAACATTTTCTCTGCCTTTAGGGGCTTCGCCAGCACCAGCATCGCCTTCAGCACCTTGTGCCCCAGCAGCTTGCTCATACAGCTTCACGGAAAGTTGCTGAATGACTTCTGTCAGCTCTTCTGTTGCTTTTTTGATCGCTTCGAGTTCATTACCAGCTAGTGCAGCTGTTACTTTCTCTTTTGCAGCGTTCGCTTTGTCGATCTCACCTTGGTCTACTTTATCGCCAAGATCTTTGATCGTTTTGTCAACGGAATATACGAGTTGATCCGCTTCGTTGCGAGCTTCTACAAGCTCTTTACGGGTACGGTCTTCCTCAGCATGAGCTTCCGCATCTTTCACCATTTGTTCAACTTCTGCATCGCTTAAGCCGCTGGAAGAAGTAATCGTGATTTTTTGGCTTTTGCCAGTTCCTTTGTCGAGTGCAGACACATTAACGATACCGTTCGCATCGATATCGAAGCTAACTTCGATTTGTGGAACGCCACGCGGAGCTGGAGGAATATCACCAAGCATGAAACGGCCTAGTGTTTTGTTCCCGCTAGCCATCGAACGCTCACCTTGAAGCACGTGAATCTCAACGCTAGTTTGGTTATCTGCATAAGTGGAGTACACTTGTGATTTCGTTGTAGGGATCGTTGTGTTGCGGTCGATCATTTTCGTGAACACACCGCCAGCTGTTTCGATACCAAGAGAAAGTGGTGTTACGTCAAGAAGAACGACGTCTTTCACTTCACCTGTCAATACACCAGCTTGAACAGCTGCACCAAGGGCAACAACTTCATCTGGATTAACGCCTTTGTGAGGCTCTTTTCCAGTTAATTTTTTGATCGCTTCAACAACCGCTGGGATACGTGTGGATCCACCAACAAGAACTACTTTATCGATTTGGCTAGTGGACAAACCGGAATCCTGCAGTGCTTGACGAGTTGGTCCAAGTGTTCTTTCAACAAGACTAGCGGAAATCTCTTCGAACTTCGCACGAGTTAGGTTCAACTCCAAATGCTGAGGAACGCCGTCAGCTACTGTAATGAACGGCAGGGAAACGGTTGTTGTCAGAACGCCGGAAAGCTCTTTTTTCGCTTTTTCAGCTGCATCTTTCAAACGTTGTACCGCTGCTTTATCTTTGGAAAGGTCGATGCCTTGCTCTTTTTTGAATTCAGCTACGAGGTAATCGATGATGACTTGGTCGAAGTCGTCGCCGCCAAGCTTGTTGTCTCCACTTGTTGCTTTAACTTCAAAGAAACCATCGCCTAATTCAAGGATGGATACGTCAAATGTACCGCCACCAAGGTCATAAACGAGAATCGTTTGATCTTCTGTTTTTTCCAAACCGTAAGCTAGTGCTGCTGCAGTTGGTTCATTGACGATACGAAGAACTTCAAGACCAGCAATTTTACCAGCATCTTTTGTAGCTTGACGTTGGCTGTCATTGAAATAAGCAGGAACCGTAATAACGGCTTGAGTTACGGTTTGACCAAGGTAAGCTTCAGCATCAGCTTTCAGCTTTTGCAGAATAATAGCTGAGATTTCTTGTGGTGTGTAATCTTTGCCATCGATGTGTTCTTTGTGGTTAGTACCGATGTGACGCTTGATGGAGCTAATTGTTTTGTCTGGGTTTGTGATTGCTTGACGCTTTGCTGTTTCACCAACTACACGCTCGCCATCTTTCTTGAAACCAACAACGGAAGGGGTTGTACGGTTACCCTCCGGGTTAGGAATTACGACGGCTTCGCCGCCTTCCATTACGGCAACGCAAGAATTTGTTGTACCTAAGTCAATACCAATTACTTTACTCATGTAAAGCTGCCTCCTTTTGCTCCTATGGAACATTTCGTTTATTTGAATGTTGAGAAAAAATAAGATCTCTTACACGCTAACTTTGACCATGGCAGGTCGGATGACTTTATCTTTGAGGATATAGCCTTTTTGCAGTTCTTCTACCACGATACCTTCTTCGTGCTCTTCGGATTCAACCTGCATAACCGCTTGGTGGAATTCCGGATTGAACGGTTGACCTACGGAATCGATCGGTTTAAGCCCTTCTGCTGTTAGCAGTTGATCAATGCCGCGGTACGTCATATCCAAACCTTTCACCAAAGCGTCGAAATCCTTCGTCTCTTTGCTTGAAGACAGCGCGCGATCGAAGTTATCTACAATCGGTAAAAGCTGTTCAATCAATTTAAGCGAAGCGTATTTCGCGAAATCTTCCTTCTCCGCTCTAGCGCGGCGGCGGAAGTTGTCGAAGTCCGCTTGAACGCGTAATAAACGCTGATAGTTTTCTTCTGCTTGCATACGCGCCGTATCCAACTCGCTAACTTCTTTGGTTTCCTCAGAAACCTCCGCTTGCGAATCTTGGCTCACCGCTTCTTGTTGTTCAGCGGCTTGCTCGCCTTCGGCTGCGTATGTAGTGTTCACGTCTTGCTCGGCTGTTTTGTTTTCTCCAGTACTCAATTGTCCTTCACCTCCTAAACATAATACATCATACTCTCTCTGACGTCAGTTTGCCCATCTTTAGGCCTCTTCAAAAGGCTGTTTCATCTTAATAACCGTATGAATGCGCAGCACAGCGGCAGCAACTTCTCCAGCCGCTTGCAGAGCGTGAATTTTCACATCAGCTGGATCCACAATACCTGCTTCTAAGAAGTCAGTTACTTGTCCGGTATCGCAATCGATACCGAGACTGTCGGTTTCCAGCGCAATCTGCGCGGCTTTCAGCTCTTCAACCTTCTCGAGCGGATTGTAGCCCGCATTGACGACAATCTGGGCCACTGGCTTGCGAAGTGCCCCTGCGACAGCGGCAACACCGAAGCCTTCCATGCCCTTCATCGTCTCACGGACGCGCTCGAGATCATGGGCGACCGCCATCTCCGCGGCGCCGCCTCCGGGCAAGTACCCGCCGCGCACAGCGGCTTGAACCGCTGACGCAGCGTCCTTCGCGATGCGCGAGCGCTCGTGCGCCGCTTCGCGTGTCGCGGCGCCGACGATCACGGTCACGTGCTGCTCACCGTGACCGCGCGCTACGCGCACGCGCTCCAGCCGCTCGTCGTACGCGGCATAGCCCGCGTGCCCGAGGGCGGCGCCGAGCTCCGGCGCGCTCTTGCGCAGCGCTGTGCGCCGCACCGGCCTAGCGCCGGTGTGCTCGCTCAGCAGCTGCATGTCCCTGCGGGACAGCCGCTGCAGCACGATAATGCCATGGTCGGAGCAGAACTGCTCCGCCTCTGGGTCAACCCCGCGGTCTGATGCAATCAGACCGACGCCAAGTTCCAGCAGCGAGCTTAGGCTGCTGCGGAACTGCTCCCGCAGCTGCATGTAGCGCTGGAAGCCTGCCTCGGTGACCAGCGCTTCTTCGCTGACCGTCTCAGGCTCCAGAGCATCATGCAGCACGAGGATTCGAGCATCGCGCAGCTCGTGCTCGAGATGCAGGTTCATCGGCTTCTGGTTCAGCAGAATGCCGGTCCATACCTCGCTGCTCGCCTCTTCGTGGGCGAGCACGCTGTCTGCGAAGCGGTAGCCGTCTTCGCGGAGCTTCGCCTCACCGACCGCTTCGGCTGCCTGAACGATGAGCTTTGCGATGTCCGCTTGCTCCCTACCGGCTGTGATAGCAATGCGCTTCAGCGCGCTATCACCTAAACCGACAATCGCGCGGCTTCGGCTTTGTAAGCTTTTTACCGCCAGCTCGATGCCTTGCAGCATTCCGCTGACGACCTTCGCGACCGGTACACCGCGCGTCACCTGAGCGACGCCTTCTTGCACCAAAGCTCCGGCAAGAACCGTTGCCGTCGTTGTACCGTCGCCGATTTGGCGCTGCTGGCTGCGTGCGACCTGAATCATCAACCTGGCCGCGGGATGGGTGACGTCCATTTTTTCCAAAATTGTTACACCATCATTGGTAATAATGACTTCACCCTGCCCACCAACTAACATGGTATCGAGACCTTTGGGTCCAAGTGTCCCCTCGACTGCAGAACAAATCGCTCTTACAGCGGCAGCATTGTTGACCAGCGTAGAGTAACGTTCCTCTCCCTCGCTATGAACTGTTTTCATTCCGCTCATTTGCCATACCAACGCCCAAGGACGACTTCAAGATGCTTCGACAAATGCTCCATTAAGCTAATGACCCTGCCGTATTCCATTCGGGTAGGACCCAAAATCCCTATCGTTCCAAGAGGCTTATCACCGATTGAATAGGAAGCCGTTATTAAGCTACAATTATTGATAGCTTCAATACTATTTTCAGCACCAATTTTAATCTCAATGCCTTCATTTGACGATGTAAACAATTTGATAAGGGTTGGTGCTTCTTCCAATAGATCAAAAATGCTCTTGACTTTGTCAACATCTTTGAACTCGGGTTGAGTCAGCATATTCGTCATACCGCTTAGGAAGACGCGATCCTTCTCATTACTTTGAAGTACACTTTCCACAACCGCAAGAAGCTCTTGATACCCGTTCACATATTTGCTTAACTCGCTCGAAATTTCATTATAAAGCCTGGATTTAAACTCTATCAACGGTACATTTTTAAGCTTTGCATTCAGAATATTAACGACCTTCTCGATCTCAGACATCCGTATGCCTTCAGGAATGGAAACTGTTTTATTCTCCACATGACCCGTGTTCATAACAATAATGGCAACGGCTGTCGTCTCTGTAAGCGGGATAATCTGTAGGTGTTTCAGCGTTGTACTGAATACCTCAGGGCCAAGCACGATCGATGTATAATTCGTAAGACTGGAGAGCATACCCGCAACATGCTGGATCACACCTTCCATCTCTTGAATGCGTTCGGCAAAAGCACCCTTCATGGAGTCCAAATCGTTATTATGCAAAGTACCGTGTTGAAGAATATGATCGACATAATAGCGATAACCTTTGTGCGAGGGTATACGACCTGCGGACGTATGGGGCTGCTCCAAATAACCCATTTCTTCGAGATCAGACATCTCGTTACGGATCGTCGCCGGACTGAATCCGACATTGCCCCGCTTCGAAATACTTCGCGAACCAATTGGCTCTGCTGAACGAACATAATCATCAATGATAGCACTTAAAATCATGCGCTGACGCTCCGTCAACATAAGGTACCCCTCCTCTTCACAAATCACTATTTGCCACTTTCGTTAGCACTCGTATTTAGTGAGTGCTAAATCCTAATACAAAAATAACAGACCCTAAGGTCTGTTGTCAAGTCAATCCAAACGTTTAAGTACGGCGATTTCGTCGCAGCAATACTGTTTTTTGCAATGCATACAATCTTTCCAAACCTTCTCTGGGAAAATCTCTTTGGGCACGAGGGTAAAGCCGTTTTTTTGAAAAAAAGCTACTTCATACGTGAGCGCCATCACTTTAATAATTCCTTGGCTCCTTGCCTCTTCAACTAAGAAGTTCACAAGTTTTCCGCCGATTCCTTGCCCCTTGTAGCCTTGGGTCATCCCAAGTGAGCGAATCTCAACAAGATCAGGCCCAAGTTGTGTAAGGGAGCCGCAGCCAATTAGCAAGCCATCCGATTCAGCGACAACGAAAGTGTCGATCTGCTCCTCCAGCATCTCTTTGCTCCGTGGCAGCATAATCCCCTGCTTGGCATAGCCTTGTATAATATCATGCAGCTTCTCAATATCACTTATCGAAGCTTTTCTAACGGACACTGTAGTTGATAGATTCACTGTCATCCCACCAATCGCAACAAAATGCATAAAACCCACGCTAGCGCCACTACGGCTTTGCCGCTGATTCGCTTGTGGATTCATGTATAAATATACAATAAACCGTATATTTGCACAAGAGTTTTTTGCATCAAAACAGGTCTCTCTATGTTACTCGCCTAGGCAAGGAACGAAGCAAAGACTTCGTTGCCAAGCAGGATGCCATGTTTGGACAATCGATACCCATCCGGCGTTTGTTCAAGCAGCTGTTTTCGCAGCCAGCCATTCAAGGTTTCCCCGAATTGTGATTCGATGGTGATTCCGAATTGATCGATGAAATCCGCGTTCCGTACACCTTCCAGCAATCGCAAACCAACCATCATGAAGTCTTCCATAGCTTCCTGCCGAGTTACCTCAAATTGTTCCATGATCGGCAAGCCTACCTTTGCAGCATCGATATAAGGTTGAATTCCCTTCACGTTCACATGACGCTGGCCATTCATATACCCATGAGCCCCTGCACCAAGTCCATAGTAGGAACGATTCCGCCAGTACATTGAGTTGTGTCTGCTCTCTCGACCCGGTTTAGCGAAGTTGCTGATTTCATATTGCTTATAACCCGCTGCCTCTAACCTCTTCATGATGAGTTCGTACATATCGACTTCCTCATCTTCACTTGGAAGAGGCAGTTGATTCTTATTGAACAATGTGTGAAACAACGTGTTCTCTTCTACTTTCAGGCTGTAGATGGAGTAATGCTGCAGATCCAGAGATAAGGCCTCATCTAAGGTAGCTTGCATGATATCCACGGTTTGTTTGGGAAGTCCGAACATCAAGTCAATGGAGAGGTTATCGAAACCTAGCTTTTTGGCATTCGCGATGCTTCTATGAACGTCATCTGTATTATGAATACGCCCAATCGCGGCAAGCAAATCATTATTGAAAGATTGCACACCGAAACTGATTCGATTGACGCCGCCTTCTTTCATAACAGCCAGCTTATCTTCATCCGTCGTACCTGGGTTTGCTTCCATCGAAAACTCGACTTCCGTGCTGTCTGCTGGGAAATACGTACGAACCATGCGCAGAAACCGCTCCATTTGATCAGGAAGCAGTACAGTTGGTGTTCCCCCGCCTACGAAAATCGTTTCCACCTTAACCGGTGGGTTATTCCTAACCGTAAGTTCCATCTCGCGCTCAAGTGCATCCAGATACTCCATAACGGGTTGGCCTTTGAGTACATAAGAGTTGAAATCGCAATAATGGCATTTGTTTGTGCAAAAAGGGATATGAATATACACAGCTGTTGGGGCCGTATAGGTTACTAACATAGGGGTATTTCCTTTCTATTAAGAAAAAGCCAAGGGGCAGAGTTACTCTGCCACCCCAGCTTCTCATTCATTTCAATCTATTCTTCGATTTCATTTCAATCTATTCGTCGATTTTAAGAACAGCCATGAACGCTTCTTGCGGCACTTCTACACTGCCGACTTGCTTCATGCGTTTCTTACCTTCTTTTTGCTTATCAAGGAGCTTACGTTTCCTTGAAATGTCACCGCCGTAACATTTGGCGAGTACGTTTTTACGCATCGCTTTAACCGTCTCACGCGCTACGATCTTTTGTCCAATCGCCGCTTGAATCGGCACTTCAAACATTTGCCGCGGAATCAGTTCCTTCAGCTTATCGCAAATGATTTTACCACGATGATACGCGGTATCACGGTGAACGATGAAGGAGAGAGCATCCACTTGCTCAGCATTCAAAAGAATGTCCATTTTCACAAGATTCGATTTCTTGTAGCCAGATATTTCATAGTCAAATGAAGCATAGCCTTTTGTTCTTGACTTCAACATATCGAAGAAATCATATACGATCTCGGATAATGGAATTTCGTACGTTAGTGTCACACGATTAGTATCCAGGTACTCCATGTTCATATATTCACCGCGTTTGCCTTGGCAAAGCTCCATAATCGTTCCCACGTAATCATTCGGAACAATAACCGATGCTTTGACATAAGGCTCTTCAACGAAGTCAATTCGCTGTGGATCTGGATAGTTCGATGGATTATCGATTTCCATTACATCGCCATTCGTTAATGTGATGCGATATATAACGCTTGGCGCCGTCGTAATTAACGGAATATTGAACTCACGCTCAATCCGCTCCTGAATAATTTCCATGTGCAGCAGACCTAAGAATCCGCAGCGGAAGCCAAAACCTAAAGCTGTAGATGTTTCCGGTTCAAAACGTAGAGAAGCATCATTCAGCTCCAGCTTCTGCAAAGCTTCGCGCAGATCGTTGTAATCCGTTGTTTCGATCGGATACAGTCCGCAGAACACCATCGGGTTGATCCGGCGGTAGCCTGGCAGTGCTTCAGGCGCCGGGCGATCTGCTTCCGTGACCGTGTCCCCGACTCGTGTATCTCCTACATTTTTGATACCGGCTACAACGAATCCAACATCTCCGACTTCAAGGGAAGGAACGGATGCCATTCTCGGTTTGAAAGCCCCGACTTCAATAACTTCAAACACCTTGTTCGTGGCCATCATTTTGATTTTGGAGCCCGCTTTAATCGAACCATCAACGACACGCACATAAACGATAACACCTTTGTAGCTATCGTAATGGGAATCGAAAATCAATGCTTTCAGCGGATTGTCCGGATTTCCTTGCGGAGCCGGCACTTTCTCACAAATTTGCTCGATGATCTCTTTAATCCCAATACCGGCTTTCGCGGAAGCATGAACAGCCTCGCTGGCATCTAGTCCGATAACGTCCTCGATTTCCTGCTTCACTTTGTCAGGATCAGCACTAGGTAGATCGATTTTATTGATAACAGGTAAAATTTCTAAATTATTTTCCAATGCCAGGTACACGTTAGCCAGCGTTTGCGCTTCGATACCTTGTGCAGCGTCTACAACCAGCAGCGCACCTTCACAAGCGGCAAGGCTTCGGGAAACCTCATATGTAAAATCTACATGTCCCGGTGTATCAATTAAATTAAGAATATAATCGACGCCGTTGTCAGCACGATAAGCCAATCTAACCGCCTGAAGTTTAATCGTAATTCCGCGTTCCCGCTCCAAATCCATCTGGTCCAGCACTTGCTCCTGCATCTCACGCGATGATAGCGCGCCCGTATATTCCAGTATGCGGTCGGCAAGTGTTGACTTGCCATGATCGATATGAGCAATAATTGAAAAGTTGCGAATTCTTTGTTGTCTTTCTCGAATGTCCGTCATGCTAAAGACTAACCCCCACTACATGCAAATAATTTTCATTATAGCAGTTGTGGGAAGTTGCAGCAATGTACCCCTAACCTTTCCCTAAGATAGCATCAAACAAGGACACGAATAACTTAATCCCATGATGCGATGCAATCTGCAAAAAGTCCCCTAATTTATTCCCGACATGATTCAATGAATTATCGTGATCAGCAACCGGTTCCGACTTCTTTTCAGCCTCTGGTTTCGCGGCAGTCTTAGCTTTCGCTGCTGCGTCTCCTTTGGCCGCCCCAGTTGGTGACGCTTTGACAGTGGTCACTTTCCCTGGTGGCGTCTTCACAGCGGACTCTTGTGCAGTTTTAGAGGATGGCTGAGGTCCTTGAATGCGTTCCATACCGCTCGACGCCAAGCTGACTCCGAATAAAATACAGAACAACAGCAAGAGTCCAAACAAGCCTACTTTGATATAAAAATGCCTCAGCCTCATTTTGAGTTCCTCCTTAGAGTTTTCGTAAGAAAACTGGCATCGTAAGCATTAACTAAGTTTTGCTTTAGCAAAACTGGCTTCGAAAGCATATGCTTAGAGTTTTCGTTCGCAAACTATTCTACGATTGCTTAGGGGTAACAACCGGTGCATCCACTTTCTTCGCGTTCAAAATCACCTCTGAAATAGCTTCTGCCAACCAATCTGTTGTTCGATAGCACTCTTCGAGTGAATTGTACGGACCGCCGACTTCAATCAATATATTATTAGGCGAAAAGTTCTGATTATATAATCCGTTGCCTTCACTGGCTTCTTTTGCATGAATTCCTTTGGATATGCCGGGATGCTTGGCTTCTAACGCTTGATGAATCTTGCTCGCGAACTCCTCATTCTTTTTCCAATTCGGATTTTTACCGCCGATGATGAAATACACCTGGGCATAATCTTTGCCGTCGAAGGTTGCGGTCGTTTTATTGCGTGCAGCAGAATCCCTATGAATATCGAAATAATATTGCAAATCCGGATGTGAAACAGCAGCTTCCTGCAACGTTTTCAAGGAATATTTGTAGGAGTACGGATATTCGAAGTTTTTGACTGTACTTGGATAGACCGTCTTGGAATGTACGGCACCGATACCGTCCTTCTCCAAATTTTGCGCTAATCTTTGACCTACGGAAATGATATTCACCTTATCGCTATAAGCCTTGTCAGGATCCGTAACACCTCTTAACTCCGGCAAAAAAGACTCATTGCTATGTGTTTGATAAATGAAAGCTATATTATCACCCGCAGTTCTTGGCGGTTGTCCAGTTGCGTTTGTAATCGGGGCTGCACCACCCACAGGTGAGGGTTCTGGTGATGGAGAAAGCTGAGGATTCTTCGCCTCTGCCTCTAGATACTGGGAGTTTGGACTGTAATCAATAGGATCACTGGGATTCGTTTCTGTCCCTTTTACCAAGACCGTCGTTTTATTCGCATCCATACCAGGAACTTCACTAGCCACGAGACTCTTGGGATCGCTTGGATTAATGTCCGTCATGAACTGAAAAGCGAAATGAAACACATTATGCTGAGAAAATGTAAATTTCTTCTGATCTTTATGTAGATGAGGCACTTCCATGCCCAGCATATCGATAAAAAATTGATTCGTGACAGAAGCAGCTAAGCTCTTCATTGATGAAACTGGCGAGGTCGTCATGACTCTATTTTGTAAGAAGCCGCCTACGCCAATAAGAACAAATAAAGCTAAAGTGCCGAAACTGAGTATAAAAAATGTTTTTCCGACGGAACTTGCGCTCTGAAACGTTTTCCGAACATGGCTGAGATTCAAAGTAGCTGATGTCCATTTCATAGTTTGATTCCTCCTAATCTATCTTACTTCAATCTATGAAACGAGCACCTTCGATAGAACCCAAAACGCTAGAATTTTTCTGATAGAGGGAAAATGAAGCGCAAATAAACCTGAGACGCTTCTCAGGTTCTTCTGTCAATCCATACACGGGTACTGCAGATAAAGCTTGTTTCCTTCAAAATCACCTCTCGACTCTTGAAAGGGAAGTTCCCTTTGGATAGTTCTCTCGCGCCTACACCCTTGTTTATTTACAATTCCCCCACGTCTGAGGTCCGAAAAAGCTGGTTATTAACATAACTTCTTATAAGTGAGCAGAAATCTCGAGTAAAGCTAAATTGACATCCTACACTTATACGCAAAAAAAGAACCCCTCACGGGGTTCTTACGTTTATCTTATTACAGCTACGCAAGGGATTCGAAATCAAATGACCCTTTGGCCACAATCGTTACCCCGCTTGTTTTATTTAGAACAGTGGGACCGTTATATAATTTGAGCAGCGTCTTATCACTCGGTTTATGTTTATTGTCTGTGGTTGGTCGGTTACGAACTTTCTTCATGTGCTTCAGCATAAATAATCCTTCCTTTCACAATGGATTTGAGTGAAGACACGAGCTTCGCATTTCTTTCCGATAACTCCATCATGACTTGATGATGATTGCGCGCGGGAATATCCGTCCTTGTTTTGAAATGTATGGATGAAACAATCGTCGGATGCAGCTTAATGCAGTAAATGTATTCAAACTCGCCATCTTCTTTATCCTTGGCTTGCCCTAGGTAGATGTTCGTATCCTTGCCCCGGTAACATTCGGCTAGATAGCTAGTAGGGTCATTGACGTTGAAGCTGTGGTTGTTGCTAACCTGACCGGCACGGCCAAACTGCTGCAAGGTAACACCATCTTCGAGAAGTTCAAAGAGCGTTGCCGCTGTCACTTCTTGAAGCTCAATTATACCACAATTGGTATCAAATGTCTTATGGAATTTATCCAATACGCGGTCATAATCCACACTGGACACACTAAGCGAATCCAAGGCGTCGAACAAAAAACTGCGTATTGCATCGTTCTTCTTCATATCGGATAGCTTGAACCGATTCTTATGAACGCCGATACTATGCTTAATCGGGTAAAGGTGAGGACCTGCTAGCTCCGCAACTCCCGAAACGGCCTGCTGATCATCGATTCGCAGAGGGTTGTAACCCTCCAGATACTCAGGCAGTTCACAATTCTTAGACATCACAATGAACGTGCGGCTATGCCCCAATTCTCCGATACAAAGCCCTATCAATACGAGTATATTCCCGTAAACCAAGGGATCATGACAATCCGCATGCGTGATAATAAGTAGGGCAAAGTCCGTCTCTTCGATATGCTTTTTTAGCATTTTCAATTTATGATTGGACGCCGTAAGCACACCCTGATTAATAACCGTAACCTCGGATGAAGACGATAACTGCGCTTGATAGAATTCGGCCCACAGCGAACTTGCAGGAGAGCAGCCTATAAATATCTTTGGTTTCATTTCTCTCTCAGCCCTAACTCTTTGAGCATTTGCTTCACGACGAAAGTTGCCGGGCCTAGGCCAGCCATTAGCCCAGAGGAATGATTCGCATCATAAGTAAGTGGGGTTAGGCCGATTAAATCGGAGGCTATATGTAATTTTTCTTTTTCCGGAATAAGAAAATACGTCCGTTCTAGACCTATTTGTCCAATAAATAGACCCAATTCTAAAATAACATTGTCACGTACTGTGCTAACCAATGAATCTCTCAAAAGTGTCAAATCATTAGGTTGGAAGACAAAGATAGCAAAATCACTAGACTTCGCCTGCTTAATAAGTGGAGCCAAGGTTGTATGTGAAGGAGGGAAAAGCAATTGACTCCAAACCGTTACATCAAATGAAAAATGGAGATTAGATTGCAAAGCCTCTGCTACTTCAACACTTTCAGCAGATGACCCTATGAATAGCTTCGCTTTATGTGCGCTGCTCAACAGAACCACGTCCTCATTTAAGTTGATCGTCCCTTATTTCGACGCCCCCCTCCTTATTCCTTCCAAATTACGTAAAAAAGGACAAAAAGAAAGAACTGCATCCACAAACTAGCGGACTCAGTTCTTACAATCATTTAGTGCGTATAGGCCGCTACATTATCAACACCCACGGCATCGTGTAAGGCAGCATTTAAGCCGCTAGCAATAATATTGGCGATGTCTTCAATAAACTGGTCGATCTCCTTCGGCGTGACAAGCAGATCGTGTCCTACGGGGTTTAGAACCTCTTTAACCAGCAGCAGCCGCTCATCTTCGTGGATATTATCAAGAAGCCCCAGAATCTGCCCTGTGTTGCTCGTTTGCTGGCTAAAATGCTTGTGCATCAAGTCAAAGGCATTATTCACGATGGTCGATGCATAAACAACAGTCGGGACTCCAATGGCAACCACAGGAATGCCAAGGTTTTCTTTGGTCAACCCTTTGCGTTTATTTCCGATGCCTGAACCGGGATGAATACCCGTATCCGCGATTTGAATGGTCGTATTGACCCGATCTAGGGACCTGGAAGCCAGCGCATCAATAGCGATAATGAAATCAGGTTTAGACATATCGACAATCCCCTGAACGATGTCACTGCTCTCAATCCCTGTTGTTCCGAGCACCCCTGGCGCTACCGCGCTAACTGCCCGATACCCTGGACTAACGTCTTCCGGAACTAGTTCAAAGTAATGACGTGTTACCATTACATTATCCACAACTAGAGGGCCTAGCGCATCGGGTGTCACATTAGAGTTGCCTAGACCAATAATAAGCGCTTTGGCATTCTTAGGGATGCCGATTTCACGCAAAAACTGTTCAAACTCTTGGGCCAATTTCGTGGCGACACGGTCCTGTAATTGGCTGTCTTTCTCCCGAAGAGCTGGCACTTCTATCGTTATATAATGTCCGAGAAGCTTACCAAGCGCTTTGGAGCCCTCTTCGTTCAGAACGTTGATCTTGGTAACTCGTATCCCGTTTTCACGCATCGACTCCTGTTCAATGCCAGGTATCGGTTGCCCCTGATTGGCTGCATGAGCCATATCCCTTGCATCTAGCGCAAGATCCGTATGTGTTGTAAAAGAGCCTAAGTCCATTGAAGTTCCCCTTTCTCAGGTGCATTGCATCCCTTATTGTGCTACGATTTACAACCGCTTATACAAAAACAAAGACCACTGAAAACCTATTGACAGGTCTTGCATTTTCAATAGTTGCATGGTAGAATACTTAAAGTTGTCAGCAAACAAACAAATGTAACGTTGAACCGTGTTTTGTAAGTAGGAGGTGAATTTCATGCCAAACATTAAATCCGCTATTAAACGAGTAAAAGTTAGCGAAAAGCGCCGTCTTCGTAACGCTTCCCAAAAGTCCGCTTTGCGTACTGCTGTGAAAGCTTTCGAAACAGCTGTAAGCCCAGAAGCTCTAATTAACGCTTCTAAGAAATTAGACAAAGCTGCTTCTAAAGGTTTAATCCATAAAAATGCCGCTAACCGCAAGAAGTCCCGTCTGGCTAAAAAGCTGAACGCTCTTACGGCTCAAGCGTAATAAAACGGACATAAAGCAAAAGTCCAGTTCTCTACACAGAGAGCTGGACTTTTTACTTTTCGTAAGGCCGTCCTCCTAGGCAGCAAGCCTAAGAAGGAACAACTCCAAACCTAACACTTTATCGATTTTCCCCGTTTTCATTTGGAAATCGAGATCCGCAAGCTGCGACATGATCCTGCTCAGCTTCTCAATATTATATTTGCGCGCTTGCCCTTCAGCCACCTTCACGGCAAAGGGATGCAAACCGATCTGTGAAGCCATTTGCTGCTGGGAATAGCCTTGTTTACTTAGCTCCTTCACCTGCAGCATGATGCGGAACTGCCTCGCGATGAGCGCCGCGATTTTGATCGGCTCCTCACGCTGCTTCAGCAGCTCCTCGAGAATAACAAAGGCACGTTCCAGCCTTATATTTACAATGTCCTCTATAAGAATGAAGACGTTCTGTTCTGTACTGCGGGCAACCAATTGATCGATTACATCAACCGATGCTTCTGCACCTACTCCTACATATAAAGAAATCTTCTCAATTTCTGCAGATAAGGATTGCAAATTCCCTCCGGTGTATAGGATCAGTTGATCGGCAGCTTCCCCCGTGAACGTAAAACCCAGCTGCCCAGCTTGTTTGGCCACCCATTGCTGCAATTCTTCTGGGCTGAGTGATAGGAAGGGAACCGCTGCTTCAAGGTCCTTGAGCGATTTCACAATCTTCTTACGCTCGTCCAATTTATCTGCATCGACCGTAAACACCACGACGGTATGTTCCGCTGGAGATTTCAAATAATCCGTCAAACGATCCAAGTGATGTTCAATCTTCGAACTCTCCTTCGCCCCTGTGAAAAACAGTGCATTCTTCGCGATGACCAGCTTCTTCGGAACCATAAAGGGAAGGGTCTCCGCATCCTCCAGCACCGCAGAGAGACTAATCTCACTTAAATCAAATTTACTCACTGCAAACTCTTTGTGCTCGGGCTCAATGAGCAAATCCGTTAGTACTTGAATAAATTCCCTCATCTTATATTTCTCAGGACCGTAGCACAAATAAACCGGTGCAGGGCGCCCTGCTTGTATATCTTTTAATGCTCTCTTTGCGTCCATAGCTCGTGTTCACTCCTTGCTACCATTTTACCAACAACAAAGGGATTACGTCAAAGCCCGAAGACCTTGAGGTAATCCCCTTGTTTGTCTATTTAAACACCGGTGAAAGGCTCTAGAAACCTTATACCGTGTGGACAAACCACCAAAGCATTGCCGCTTCCTTATCCTACAGCATACGCTAGAACCGTTACTTTGGTGCATTCGTATCACAAATTTACTTAGCTGATTCCTCTTTCACATTTAAATCAATGAGGAAAGTTTGAAGCGAGCCTTCGCTTTGAACTTGATAAAATAACTTGTCGTCCTTAGACCATTCCACTAACGTGATAAGATCACCAGACTTCCAAACTTGCTTGGACGCAAAAACAACTTCCTTGGTAGAGCTGTTTCGGATCACGACATGCTGTTCTTCAACAACAGCCTCAAGAACGCCCGTTGTTGATTTCAACGGATTCGCACTAGGTGCTGTCAAAGAATATATGCCTCCGACATCACTCGTTCCTCCACCCTTCTTAGCAGCTGGCGTAGGTGTTGGTTCCGTAGTTTTCAATAACTTCTGCTCTTCCGGCAGCTTATTTGAAGTTTCACTGCCTGCTGGCGGATTCGTCGATACAGGATCCGATTCCTTCTTCTCATTAGTCCCAGCGGAAGCTTGGACTCTCAGCCGTTCAGGTTCTGAAGTATAAGGTGCCTGGCGAAAACCATCCGTACCTTTCGTGGTCCCAGATGTACTCAGCGTTTGTGGATCCTCCAGCTTCGCATCTGTTGTAGCTTGCGGCCCCACTAGCCCATTTCCCGTTGCTGCTTCCGGCTGATCTTTCTCTTGCCCAAATGACTCAGCGGCCGGGGCATTAGGTGCCACCTGCTTCGCGTCTGCACTGTCTGCCGCCTTATTCTTGACAGCATCTTGTGCGGCGTTTGAATTGGAGCCAGCCGTGCTTTGCATTTGTCCGGCACTTTGCTTATCAGATGCAGCCTTTGGCTGCAGCAAACCGTCTGCTTGATCCAGCATAGGATGCTTAAGGTTAAATGCGAAGAAACCAAGGATGAGACCTGCGGCAACGACACCACCTGCAAATTTCCAGGAGAACTGTGATCCTAAACGGCGTGTCCAAGGGAGTTTGGGAGGCTGCACAGAAGCTGTCTGGTTAGCATTGGTGCCGAATGCAGCCACCTTGTCGGTAATGGACGCCGCGGCATGTCTGTCTATATCAGCTAGCTGCGGCATGATAGCATCGACCAAACTGTATGGAGGAATGACCTTTGGTAACTGGGTCAGTTCATCGGACAATCTTTGTAAACGTTCAAACATCTGTGCACAGTCCAAGCAATGCATCAGGTGAGCATGAAGCTCATCTTCCTCTTTTGCATCTAAATCCCCATCCAGCTGTCTTTGCATAAATTCCATCACCTCTTGACAATTCATCCCCGAACACCTCCTTTCTGATATTCTTGGAGCAGCGACTGTAATTGCTGTCTAGCTCGAAATAAGTAAGACTTCACCGTGTTTAACGGTAGGTTGAGAGATTCTGCAATTTCATGATACGAAAAGTCCTGCAAATAACGGAGAACAACAACAGATCGATGGTGTTCGGGAAGCTTTTCGATTGCTTCTCTAATATCTTTGGCTAAATAGCCAATTAACATTTCCTGTTCAACATTATGCTCTGCTGTAAAGGTCATATCATGCTCATCAATCGAAACCGTTGGTTTCGCTTTGCGAAATTTATCGATGCAGATGTTCGTTACAATCCGCTGTACCCACGTCTTGAAGAGCGCTTTTTCTTCATAGGAATTAATTTTTGTATAAATCCGAAGGAGTGCCTCCTGTGAAGCATCGAGGGCATCCTGTTCATTATTCAAAATATAATAAGCGGTTCGATATACGTGAGACTCAATTTCTCGCAATAGGGTAATGAGAGCATCACGATCACCGGCTTGTGCAGATCTTACCAGTTCGGGTGCTACCACTGGGATCCCTCCCTCTTGCAATCTTACAGACGCAGCAGCGTCTCATAAGGTTTGCAACTCTTTTAGAATAAAAAAACGATGGCAGTCTTGCAACTACCAGAATAACAAACTTCCAGAAATAAATACACTTGTTATTAGACGTATACAAGACCGATTAGTTTCATCTTCGCCTCACAAACCGCTCTCCCCTCTTTCTCATCAATCAAATTACCTCTATTGTAAGCTTTTTTAAAAGAAGAGATAGTACTATGTTTGGATAGTACCGCCTAAGAAATTGCGATAACCGTTTAATTCTAACCGAAGTGGTAAATATTACAGATGAGCTATTCGAAAGTGGAGGGCTGCATCATGTTCAAACAATTATTTGGCAAAAGGAACCGATCCCCTCAGGTTCATAACCAGCCAAACACTTCAAGTCCAGATTCCATTAAACCATTATCATCGTCATTGCAAGAAAATCTGGCTACCATTCAGACGATCCTGCACCATCCAAGCGATCTACTCATTAGACAGTTTACAATCGGAACAGACCAATATCCGTGTGCATTAGTCAGCATTGATGGTCTGGTCGACATAGCGATGATTAATGAGCAATTACTAAGCCCGATGCTCCACTCCTTTGATCATCCTGTTACCTCAACTTCGGAATTAATAAACGTATTGAAGCAGCAAATTCTAACGGCTTATGAGTTGGAAACAGTTGAACTTCTGGACGACGCTTTAATGGCCATTCTATCTGGCAATACGCTTCTTCTATTCAACAATCTCGCACAGTGCATCATCATTTCCAGCTGCGGTTGGAAAACCCGCTCGATTGAAGAACCACAAACAGAATCAATCATTCGGGGACCAAGAGCAGGTTTTACAGAAGACATACGCACGAACACCGCATTGCTTAGAAGAAGAATTAAAGAAACCAACCTTGTTTTTGACACCTATCAAATCGGGCAAAGAAGTAGACGTGAGGTGATCGTCACTTATATCGCTGACATTGTGCATCCCGACCTTATGAAAGAAGTTACTCGCAGAATCAAGAGCATTGATATCGATGATATCGAAGGATCGGGTTACTTAGAGCAATGGATAGCAGACAGCTTCCTTAGTCCATTTCCACTTATTATGAATACCGAACGACCTGATCGAGTATCTGGCGCACTTCTCCAAGGTCGAGTTGCCATTCTAGTAGATGGAGATCCATTCGCCCTCATATTGCCGATTACATTCGCTTCAAGTTTGCAATCACCCGAAGATTACTATCAGCATTGGCTCATCTCGACGTTGACGCGGGCACTTAGATTAATTTCAGCTTTCATTGCTACCTTTTTGCCAGCTCTTTATATTGCTTTGCTCGAATTCCATCATGGGATGA
Source organism: Paenibacillus sp. V4I9 (assembly GCF_030817295.1). Taxonomy (NCBI): domain Bacteria; kingdom Bacillati; phylum Bacillota; class Bacilli; order Caryophanales; family Paenibacillaceae; genus Paenibacillus; species Paenibacillus sp. V4I9. Next base: position 2,461,680 of record NZ_JAUSZE010000001.1, on the reverse strand, counting down.
TCCCTTCAAAATTGGCATTCTCCATTGCTGGAGCCAGGGAAGGCGTGCCATTCCCTGCAGTCGTCGAAGCCTTCGCCATGGAATTCACGCTCGAACTTCTCAGGGAAGCAGGACTCCGATTGCCCAAACCAATCGGCCAAACCATTGGGATCGTAGGCGGTTTAGTTATTGGAGAATCTGCTGTTGCTGCCGGCATGGTAAGTCCCGTTATGGTTATTGTTGTGGCCGTCACAGCCATCTCTTCCTTCTCGCTGCCTTCTTATTCGTTTGCCATTTCACTGCGCGTCATGCGATTCAGCATTATGTTGGCCGCTGCCTTTTTAGGCTTATACGGGATCATCTTAGCCTACATCATGATCAATATCCACCTGGTAAATCTGAAGAGTTTTGGCGTTCCATACTCCACCCCTTTTGCGCCAATTTTATTACGAGACTGGAAAGATCTCATTCTAAGATCACCCCTGCTATTCGTGACAAAGCGGCCAAAAATGATGCAAACCAAAAATGATCAGCGAATAAGAGGAAGGAGAAACAGAGGATGAAATCTTTTGAATATGGAGATAGTGAGATCGGTTCCATGGATATAGTCATTACGATTTCATCCATGATTATTGGCGTAGGTATACTCTTTCTGCCGAGGGCACTAGCGAAAACGGTACAATCATCTGATGGGTGGGTATCCATGCTGCTGGCAGGTCTTCTTGCGATCGGCTCAGCCTGGATGCTAGCTAAAATTGCGATTCATTTTAGCAAACAAGGTTATTTCGCTTATGCCTCAGCAGCCGTTACGAAGCCTATTGCCCTCATTGCAATCATTTCTCTTGCCCTTTACTTTATCCTATATAGTGCCTATGAAGTTAGGGCTATTGCTAATATTTCCAAACAATATCTATTTGAGCGGACTCCTGTTGAAGCGATATCCTTAACCTTTTTACTGGTCGTCGTTTATGCCGTTTCTGGCAGTCGAGTCGGTATTATTCGTCTTAATATTTTATTTTTACCCATTGTTATCGTCATCTCACTAGTCGTACTCACTTTTAGTATGAGCATATTTAACTTGGACGACTTAAAACCGTTTATGATCTCGGATTGGAAAAGTTTGGCAAAGGGAATACAAACCAGCGCATTCTCGCTCCTTGGTTTTGAAGTCATCTTAATTTACATCACCTTAATGAATCACCCAAAGAAAGCCCCCAAAGCAGTTGCCATCGGTGTGGCTATTCCTGTTGTACTATATACCGCAATCTACCTTGCTTGCGTTGGTGTATTTTCACATTTCGCCCTTCAACAAATTACGTATCCCGCCATTGAGCTTGCCAAGGAAATGCAAATTCCAGGCGCATTCTTTGAGCGGTTTGAATCTATGTTTTTTACAATTTGGATTATGGCTGTCTTCACTACGACGATTATGGCCTATGACTGTTCCATCTATCTGCTTATGTCTATCTTTAATAAAACAAAGAAAAAGACATGGGTATTCATACTAAGTCCGTTCATTTATATACTTTGCATGTTCCCACGAAACTTAGCTGATTTCGATGAAATAAGCGGTATCATTAGTTATATCGGATTAATTGTCGCCATTATTTTTCCTATCCTCATACATGTTGCTGCTAAACTTCGAGGAGTGAATAGTGATGCTTCTTAAAAAAAGGAGCTGCTGGCCCAGTCTAATCTGCATCCTCTCCCTTTTAACAGGCTGCTGGGATCGTATAGAAATTGACCAACGCGGGTTTGTCGTCGGTGTTGCTATCGATTACAGCAATACTCCGAAACACAAATTCAAGGGAACCTATCAGATTGTCGTACCCAGTGGGCTGAAACAAAGCAGTCAAGGACAAAGTGGATCTGGCAGTTCTGGTAAAGCCTACTTTAATTTATCAACAACCGAAAACTCTATGCCTGCCATTAGCTCGAAATTGGCAGTCAGGACGAGTCGTTCCCCTTATTTCGAGCATCTAAAAATCATTATCATTTCCAGCGAAGTAGCCAAAGACGATAAAATTTTCGCCGACTTGTTGGACTTTTTCTTACGAAATAGTGAAATGCGAAGAGGCGTTCAAATATTAATTACCGATGGAAAAGCCGCGGATATTTTAGATATTCCTACTTTTAATGAACCAACACCTATCGATTATATTACTTCTATTGCCAGAAACGATCGAAAATCAAACTATATGTTACCCGAATCACGCATAGGTGATGTTCATGAATTTTTAGTCAAACATGAGAGCTTCGCTATTCAAACCGTAAAATTGGAAGAAAAAGGGGTTTCGATGACCGGATCCGCTATATTCGATGGTCATACCAAGGAAATGGTCGGATTCTTGACAGGTGATGAAACACAAGGATTGAACTTCGTCACTGAGCAAGTTAAAGGCGGTATCATCGAAGCTAAGATTAAGGATCACACCCTTGCCTTCCGAGCGGAAAGAACAAAAAGTAAAATTACAATGCAGCAGCTCAGTCCAACAAAGTTCAAGTTCAACATTAAAATCGCAACTGAAGGGGTTCTTGATAAATCGATTTCCGATTATGATACCTCTAATTCAGAAACAATTAAAAATTTGGAGAAAAGCCTGGAAGATATGGTCAAAGCAAATACCCTTAAAGCCATTAAAAAGCTCCAACAAACTTATAAGAAGGATGCATTGGGACTAGGGGCTTATCTATATCAAAATCATTATAAAATATGGAAACCCATTGCAAATGATTGGGATCAGGGATTAAATATATTCACACAATCAGAGATTAACGTGCAGGCAGAGGTCATTATAAGGCGTATCGGAAATATCATCAAAACGACAAAGGAGTAATGCAAGTATGTGGTTTTCTCTCATTGGAAGGTTGCCTTCAGGGATGATACTGATTTGTACCATTCTCTCATTCGTCATTCCCTTCGGTGTTCATTGGATATACAAAGAGCTGCATATGTATGGTGATCCACCATGGAAACAGGAACCTATATCGGAAGAACACAAAGATCCACAATCGAACAACTCTGGATAGAGATCATTCAAATCTTGATTCATCCATTATTTTTATACGGGAGTAAATCCCCTCTTTACGGACTTCTAGTTGCACTTCCCCCATTTGATCTGTACGTAACACTTGCACCTCATTTTCTTCCAAACGCCTTAACACATCAGGTGCTGGGTGACCATAACTATTCATACCTCCTACAGATATGACAGCCCATGAAGGCTTCCAATAGTCGAGCCACCCTGGTGTCGTGGATGTTTTGCTGCCATGATGAGCAAGTTTCAGTACATCGACCTTATGATTTTTGTTTTGTTCTAGGTCAATTAACGAAGGATGTTCTTTTAAATAATCGACCACAACAGCTTCAGATTCTTTCTCCATATCGCCCGTAAATAACCAACGCGTCCCCTGCATCTCGAGCAAAAAAACAACGGACTGCGCATTCTGTTCTTTGACAATTTCAATGAGCCGATTATCTCTTTCCAAAGGGTACAGAACCTGCAATCTGGTAAGCGGATCAATCTGGATCCAATTGCTTACATTCGCAGGCAGAAGCGGCACTTTTCGCGTTAGCAGGGTGTCAAATAATTTCTCTATGCTTGCCCCTGGCTTGAGCGTTCCATTAAAAAGAAACTGCTTGACGGGCATTTGCGCAATAACAGCCTGCAGACCGCCACTATGGTCCGCATCTTCATGGGTGAGAACTACGAGATCAAGTTGATGAACACCACGTTTCTTGAGCAGCGGAACGAGCAGCTTTTGGCCAACTTCATAAGGATCCTTGCGAATTTTCCAAGCTTCACCAGGTTTCCTGAATGTAAGAGTCCCTCCACCATCAACCAGAATATGTCGACCATAAGGCGTCCGAATCAGAATAGCATCACCTTGACCAACGTCGATAAATTGAACGAGACCGGATCTATTGAAGCGCTCAGGCGAATACCCCATCCAAAGCAATAGCAGGAAACCTCCTGTCGCACATACTAACCATTTCGATAAGTTCACTTTCTTTTTGCCTTTAACACTTACCAAAACAATCGGAGGCTCTCTTCCAGCTTCTTGAGATAAGCGCCAACATAATCCATAAATCAAAATGAGAAAAGCATAATAAAAGGCAATCCATGGTAAGCTTGGCGACGGCCACAGCATCTTAAATTGGTTAAAATGCTGAAGCTTGTCAGTCATCCAGAAAATTACTTCGTTTAACCAAGAAATAAGCAAACCGATGCTTTTTCCTGCAGGAACATAGACCATTCCCAGAACTAGAGCAAGCAGGCCAGCGGGGAATACAATCATACTTATAACAGGAACCAAGATGGCATTAGCTAGCCAAGACAATAAAGAAAACTGATTAAAATAATAGATGGATACCGGAAAGGATACCATTTGGGAAACAAGCGTGATGGAAGCCGTATTTCGTATAATGGGGGAAGAAATCCACGGAACGAATAAATCATTGACTCTTTGTACGCCAACAATGAGACCAAGGGTAACCAGAAAAGAAAGCTGAAAGCTGACATCCAGCAGGAAGTATGGATCCCATAAAAGCATGATCCATGCGACAATCGCCATAATATGCAAAACATCCTTAAAAAGCCCTCGCCGCGCAGCATAGAGGGCAATTATAGACATGAGTCCGGCCCGAACAATGGAGGGCGAAGCACCTGTCAGTAGGATATAGAACGGCAATAACCATATACAGATTAGCAAATAGGTCTCCTTCGCCAGCTTTAATCGGCGCATGATCCAAATACAAACGCCAAGAAATACAGCAATATTCAAGCCGGATATAGCCAAAATATGGGTCAATCCCAGCTCCGAAAATTGCTGGAAGCGCTCGGGATCGAGATCGTCCGTTTGACCGATCAACATGCTCTTCATGAACCCCGCCTGCGGTGCGGAGAAGATAAGGTCCATGCGCCTGCTAAGGGCACCTCGCAGCTCGTCGTTCCAGCGCAGCAGCTGGACGACGCTTAAGCGCGCAGCCGCAGGCTCGACCTGCGCCTGATCCACCCCTTTGGCAGAAAGCAGCCAATGGGTGTGGTGAAGGCGCAGGTATCGGCGGTAGTCGAAGCCGCCGAAGTTACGGGCCGGGGACGGGCTGCGCAGCGTCCCGTGCAGCGTCACGGCGTCGCCTCGGCGCCAGCCCGACGCCACCGCCTGCTGCGCCTGCTGGAGCAGGCGCAGCGAGACCTGCACGCTTTCCCCGCCGAGCGGGAAAGCTTCCGCGCTTGGGAAGCGGATGGATTCCGCTTCCATCGTGAAGCTGGCCCTGTCGCCGTCGACGGTGACAGGGCTGGAGAATCGACCGAGCAGCGTGACCTCGCTGCCGTCCAGGCTCATCTGCTGCTGCGCTAGCGGCAGCAGCGCAGAGACGTTTCGCTGGTCGGTCCATTGGAAGTAGCCGTAAGCTACTCCGACCAGCAGCAAGGCGCACAGCGGCTGTCTGCCAGGCAGCCGCAGCGCGTAGATGACGATAAGCGCAGCTAACAGCAGCGCGCTCGTCATCAAAGATAACCACCGCAGCTCGGTATAGAGCGCCAGCGCGTAGCCAGTTATCCACAGACAACACCCTATAACAACTGGTCGTTTCATAAGCATTTGCATATACATTTGCTTCCCCCTCCTCTTGAATGTTATAAAATCGAATTGTATTCATTTACACATGTATTTGAAGAAACGATATGTACATTGAACTTCATCATTCATCTTTCATCTTTCATCTTTCATCTTTCATCTTTCATCTTCATCATTCATCTGCATCATTGGATTTTTTACAATGCTTTTCACTCTCAGACTTCAAAAAACAGCTCCTGTTGGAGTAATTCCAATAGAAGTCTCCTGAAAAGACAATCTTCAAGGATAATCATAAATTTCATTGGATTATTCCAGTCAAAGCACAATAACCCAAGTCAGAATAGCCATTACACTGTATTTACTCCAATGAAAATGTAGGTACTGCGCAGTTACCGCGCCTTTGATATCCATACTTTTTATCAGCTGCATAACGAACAAAAAAACCTCTCCCCAGAGCAGCCCTAAAGACTGCTTCTAGAAAGAGGTTCTTCCCCTTGCTTCAGTAAACATATTTAATTCACAACGTCAGATACAGTACCTGGTGGAGGTTCATATCCTTCCATTTTACGGAAAACGATACCTCTGTTCTCCATCAAATGGCTTACTTTCTCATGATCCTTGGGGTATCCGCGATGGAAAACGATCTCCATAACACCGCTGTTGGCCAGCATATTCGCACATGTCCAGCAAGGCTGATCTGTAACATAGACAGTCGATCCTTCGCGATCTTCCCGATCCGTAAATAGCAGTAGATTTTGCTCTGCATGGATCGTACGAATGCATCGCTGTTTACGAATAACTTCCTCGGTATCATCCACCACTTTCAGCTCGATTTCTTCTACAAGCATGCAGCCTGCCTCTGTGCAATCGGGTACACCCATGGGGGCACCATTGTAAGCAGTTCCTAGCAGCTTCTTACCCTGAACCAACACTGCCCCCACATGCCGACGGTTACATCTTGATCGTGTTGATGCCATGTAAGCAATATCGAGGAAATAAGTATCCCAATCTTTACGGTTGTTCATAACGGATTGCTGACTCCTCCTTCCGAAGATCACTGATATAACTATTGAATCCCTTTTTTCATTTCTAGTATTCTCTCATATTTTCTAGCAAAATAAAAGAAAAGCAAGGACTACGACGTAGTTACATAAAGAAATACCTTTAACTTCTCAAGCATTTTCTCCCCGATTCCCTTCACCTCTATCAGTTCTTCAATCCGGCTAAATCGCCCCTTCTTTAATCGATAGTCCAAAATAGCCCTTGCCTTGCTCTCTCCAATACCCGGTATTTCATCTAACTGCTTGAGCGTAGCTGTGTTAAGATCCAATTGACCAGTAGACCGTGCTGCTGGCAAACTAGCCTCCGGTTTTTCATTAGATACAACAGAAGGCGTAGGCATTGCCATAGGTGCAGGTATTGCTGATTTCGGTTCTGTGTCTATGGTTGCATTTGGTTCTGTGTCTGTGGTTGTCTTCGGCTCAGTGTCTCTCGTTGCCTTCGGTTCTTCGTCTATCGTAGTTTTCGAATCTAATTTCCCTGTAAGTTTCGCTTCATGTAGCGACTCCTCCCCAGTTTGAGAAATCATAGCCTGCATCTGAGTGTTCAAAGGCATAAAATCTGTCTGAATCATAGATCTGCCTCCACGAAGGAATGGCCAAACGACAAAAGCAAATAAACAGATCGCTGCCATCATGAGCAGTATCCTTCCTCTTTTGGAACCAAAAAAATCCACGAATTCCCTCCTCAGAGTTTTGCTTTAGCAAAACTGACTTCGTAAGCAAATACTTTAGAGTTTTGCTTTAGCAAAACTGACTTCGAAAGCATAAATTTTAGAGTTTTACTTTTAGCAAAACTTGAATCTTAAGTCTTTTCGAACATAATTGCTGACAAATGAACATATACATGAAAAAGCATCTGAATGGCATTTAAAACTGACCCCGTTCAATAAACGATGAAAGAAAGTGACTGATTTTTTCGGGAGGGATTACTGGATGAAAGCAGGATTCATCGGTACTGGGAGTATGGGAAGTATTCTGATTGAAGCGTTCATTCATTCTGGAGCTTTCAATCCGGAGCAAATTATTGCGGGAAATCGAACAATTCGTAAAGTTGAGCTGCTTGCGGAGACATATCCTGGACTTCATGTTGCCGGGTCGAATAGAGAAGTCGTACTGGGGAGCGATCTCATCTTTCTATGTGTGAAGCCATCTGAATTCAAGACGGTTATTGATGAAATCAAAGAGGACGTGCTTCCCTCTCAACTCATCGTGTCCATCACAAGCCCTGTCCTGCTCAAACATTTGGAAGGTCTTCTGCCGGCGAAAATCAGTAAAATTATCCCAAGTATCACGAACTACGTGTTAAGTGGTGCTACACTATGTATTCATGGGAATCGAATGCAGCCTGAGGACAAAGAGTGGCTTGAGAACCTATTTGCGCATATATCTTCACCTATTCGTGTTTCTGAAAATTATACGCGGATCTCATCCGATATATCCAGCTGCGGTCCCGCTTTTCTAGCCAAATTCCTGCAATCTTTTATTGATGCAGCTGTCGAGGCAACTGGTATTTCAATTGAGGAAGCTACCTTACTTGCCAGTGAAATGACGCTAGGCACAGGTAAGCTGCTTACGACCGGAGGATTCAACCCTACTACTCTGCAAAAACGCGTATCTGTTCCCGGTGGAATCACAGCGGAAGGATTACGTATTTTGGACGACGAGCTTGCGGGGATATTCTCACGAGTCATTTGTGCTACACATACCAAATATGAAGAAGACATTGAGAAGGCAGAGCTGCTGTTTACTTTGAAGCAGTAGCCTTCCCAAATTGTCAACTTCACTTGCTATCCTACGACAATATTTACTAATTTACCTTTTACAACAATCAATTTGCGAACGGCCTTTCCGGCGGTCGCTTCTTTGACTTTATCGAGGTCAAATGCGATTTTTTCCATCTCAGCTTCATCTGTATCCTTGGAAATCAGCACACGATCAACAATTTTTCCATTGACCTGTACAACAATCTCAATTTCATTGTCGACTGTCCACGCTTCATCGTAGGTTGGCCACGGCTGATAGGTAATTGATTCTGTGCCGCCGAGCTTCTCCCAAAGTTCTTCGGCCAAATGCGGCGCAATTGGAGATAACATTTGAACGAAATTTTTCATCGCTTCAAGCGGTAAATGTTCTGTTTTATAGGCTTCATTCACGAAAATCATCATTTGACTGATCGCTGTATTAAACCTAAGGGCTTCGAAATCCTCGGTTATTTTTTTGATCGTCCGGTGCCAAGTACGTTTGAACGCATCGCTGCCCAATGTTTCGGCGGCGCTGATTTTAGCATTTATTTGACCATTCTCGTCAACAAACAGCCTCCACACACGATTCAAGTAACGATAGATACCATCCACACCCGTTGTATTCCATGGTTTTGTAGCTTCAAGTGGTCCCATGAACATTTCGTAAATACGCAGTGTGTCGGCCCCTTGATCGCTGACGATATCATCCGGATTCACAACGTTACCGCGAGATTTACTCATTTTCTCCATGTTCTCACCAAGAATCATCCCTTGGTTTACAAGCTTATGGAAAGGCTCTTTGGTATGAACAAAGCCAAGATCATAAAGCACCTTATGCCAGAAACGCGCATACAGCAAGTGAAGAACAGCATGTTCCGCTCCGCCGATGTAAAGATCTACAGGCAACCATTGCTGCTGAAGCTCCTGCGAACAAAACTCTTTATCATTACGCGGATCGATAAAACGTAGATAGTACCAGCAGCTGCCGGCCCATTGCGGCATGGTATTCGTTTCACGGCGAGCTTTCATGCCGGTTTCCGGATCAATCGTATTTACCCATTCGGATACGTTCGCAAGCGGTGATTCTCCTGTACCTGATGGTTTAATTTCATCGACTTGCGGAAGCAAGAGTGGCAGTTGATCCACGGGAACAGGCTTCATTGTGCCATCTTCAAGATGAAGAATTGGAATCGGCTCTCCCCAATATCTTTGACGGCTGAAGAGCCAATCTCTCAAGCGGTAGGTTACTTTGCCGCGGCCTTTGCCGTTTTGCGTAAGCCAAGCGATCATATGGCTGATCCCTTGTTCGATGTTCATGCCATTAATCGGACCGGAATTGACATGTTCGCCATCCCCTGCGTAAGCTTCCTTCTCAACGTCTCCACCTTGTACGACTTCGATAATCGGCAAATTAAACTGTTTAGCAAACTCCCAGTCACGTTGATCGTGTCCTGGAACAGCCATGATTGCTCCCGTACCGTAACCGCCAAGCACATAGTCAGCAATCCAAATTGGCACTTTGGCGCCATTTACCGGATTGACAGCATACGCTCCTGTGAAAACACCTGTCTTGTCTTTTGCAAGATCCGTACGTTCGAGATCGCTTTTGCGAGAAGCTTTTTCTTGGTATTCCTTAATGGCAGCAGCTTGATCGCCTGTTGTAATTTGCTCAACAAGCTCATGCTCAGGTGCCAGAACGCAGTACGTAGCGCCAAACAATGTATCTGGACGTGTAGTGAAAACCGTCAGACTCTTCTCATCGTATCCATCAATGGCAAATTGGACTTCTGCCCCTGTTGATTTACCAATCCAGTTGCGCTGCATATCTTTGATGCTTTCGGACCAATCCAGCTCCTCAAGATCTTCAAGTAGACGTTCAGCGTACTCGGTAATTTTCAGAATCCATTGACGCATCGGCTTACGAATAACGGGATGGTTACCGCGCTCGCTTAGACCGTCAATTACTTCTTCATTAGCAAGAACAGTTCCCAGCGCTGGACACCAGTTTACGGGCACTTCATCCACATAAGCGAGTCCTTTATTGTACAACTGGATGAAAATCCATTGTGTCCATTTGTAATACTCAGGATCTGTTGTACTAATTTCACGATCCCAATCGTACGAGAAGCCTAGTGATTTAATTTGACGACGGAATGTATCAATGTTCTTCTTGGTGAATTCTCGCGGATCATTTCCCGTATCCAGTGCGTATTGTTCAGCAGGAAGTCCGAAAGCGTCCCATCCCATTGGATGAAGTACATTAAAACCTCTCATCCGTTTGAAACGTGAAACGATATCAGTTGCTGTGTAGCCTTCCGGATGCCCTACATGCAGACCAGCTCCTGATGGGTAAGGGAACATATCCAACGCATAAAACTTCGGCTTATCCGAATTCTCAAGCACCTTAAACGTTTTCTTCGCATCCCAATAAGCCTGCCATTTCGGCTCAATTGCTTGTGGATTATAGCCTTGCTGCTCTTTTGTTTCTTTGGTTTCTTTAGTTTCCTGTGTCATGTGCAAAATCCTCCCTGTGTACAGCCATCCTCTTCATCATTCAAAAGCGCTGTAAGCGCCAAAAAACCCCTCATCGCTAGCGGATATCGCTAGGGACGAGAGGTTAGATTCCCGTGGTACCACCCTAGTTAACACAAGACATTCTTTGCCTGTGTTCACTCTGCCCCTTAACGCGGGTGAGACGATCCAGCTAGCACCATATATAGGGATCTTTGAGCGTAGCTCAAAGTCTCTCCGCTATAGGGATCTTTGAGCGTAGCTCAAGTCTCTCCGCTTTCCATGGTGATTCACCTTCTAGCTCCAAGGCGAGTTCACAAGACTGACATCTACCGGCTTCCACCCTACATCCGGCTCTCTGAAAGATGCTGTACAAGTTACTATTCCTCTTCTTAGCTTTAATAATCTAATTAGCTTTGATTATATGTAAAATAATGCCGCACTGTCAAGCTGCAATGGACTTCATTGTCGTTATTTCTTTGCAATAAAGAAAGCTCGCTCCGTCATAGAGGTAGGTTGCTCCCAAGTAAAGTCAGCAGCCATTTGCACCTCAGTGAAACCGACTGCAAGCAGCATTTCCTTAAGCCAATGCAAAGAATAAGCCCTTTGCAGATGAGTTTCATCGATACGTCGGAAAGAATCCTTTCCGCTGTCTTTGACAAATATGGTCAACTCGTGCTCAATCTGCACTCTTTCTTCATCTAACTCGCTTGTCCATATGTAGGCAACATCGTCTTCATTCAGGAAAAAGGGCTGAGAGTCTGCATAAGCGAACAACTGCTCAGGTGTATGCACATCAAAAAGGAAAAGACCGCCTGGCTTAAGACCCTTAAAGGTTTGACGGAAAGCATCAACGATATCTTCTTCCTCTAGCAAATAGTTGAGACTATCACAGATCGAAAGCGCCACATCCACTTGTTCACCGAGGTCCCATTCACGCAGATCCTGTTGTACCCAATGAATGGTGCCACCGCGCAGTTGACTTTTGTGCTCCCCCGTTTTTTGCTCGGCGACTGCCAACATGTCTTCAGATAAATCAATACCTGTCAGCTGGTACCCTTCCAAGGCTAAAGGAATCGTCAAATTTCCAGTACCACAGCCCAGATCAACAATCGTAGATGGTTTCATACCAAATCGTTCGAAGCTTTCTTTCACAAAACGAAGCCAATCTTCATATGGCATGCTGTTCATCAAGCGATCATAGGTGTACGCGAATTTTTCGTAACTCATGTTAACCTTGCGTCTCCTCTTGCTTCAGATAGGTCCAATCATCCTCTTGGTAGATGAGCCCGTCCTTCATAAGCTTGCCTAATGCGCGTTTGAAAGCCGCTTTACTTAGGCCAAACCGATCCTTGATGACATCTGCCGACGTTTTATCCGAAAATGGCATCGCATTTCCAGGCCGTTCTTGGAGGACACTCAAAATGCGCTCCGAATCTTCATCCATTCCTTTTTCTTTCCGGAGTCGCATCGATAGATTGACCCGCCCATCCTCTTCACGAACGAATGCGACCCGTACTTCTACCAACTCACCTACACGCAGCAAGCGTGTCCGTTCCGGAGCAGCAATAAGTCCAATAACACCATAGCCAAGGACTCCTGCTTCGCAAATAACAAAGGTACCAATTTGAAGCGGTCTGTACACACGTGCTTTGACCCACTGATTATTCCAACTCGAGGGTGCACGAACGCAAAGAGGAGCCAGGTCCTCTTCCAGAGCCAGCTTAGCGATTAAACGTTCTTGCCGATCGTGAGCTAATGTGGCAAATACCTTATCTCCTACTTGTGGACGCAGCTCTTCGAGCTCCGGCACATGTCTGTAGGGAAGCAACAGGTTGCGACCCAGTCCCATTTCAAGAAAATATCCAAATCTAGGGTGAATATCTACTACTTCCAGAAGTCCTACTTCGCCCATGAGAAGAAGAGGTCGTTTCATTGTAGCCATCAATCGATCCTGCGTATCGTGAAACAAGAAGGCTTCAACATGATCTCCGGGTTGTATCTTACCTACGATTTCTGCATAAGGCAGAAGAACATCCTGCTGGCCGTCAGTAAGGAAATAACCGTTAGGAGGAACCTCCCTCGCTACCTCTAGGGTAACAAGGGATCCTGCTTCCATTCTCATACGCGCTCCACAACTTTGGCATCGGACCAAAGTCTTTCGATATTATAATATTCACGATCATCGCGGTGGAAGACATGAAGAACAACGTCCCCTAGATCAAGCAGCACCCATCTTGCTGTATCAATACCTTCGTAGCCTCTGATATTAACGCCATACTCATGTGCTTTCTTTCTAGCTTCGCTGGCAATCGCTTGCACTTGCGTTTCCGAATTCCCGTGACAAATAACGAAATAGTCGGCAATTGGGGATACGCCTTTCAAGTTCAGGGTTACAACATCTGCCGCTTTTTTATCTTCAGCAGCCTCAACAACAAAAGCCAAAACTTCTTCTGGGTTTTTACTCATTCAATCATCCTCCAAGGTTCATGTGTTTATTTGTGTAATCAAATCGTTCCGTGTCAAAATAGTAAGCGGATAAATCCGTTTGCCTTTGGCAAGTAAAAAGCTAATCGTGGAATCAAAACCGGCAACCAGCGCCTTCTCTAGGCTTCGCTCAGCCAGTTCGCGAATGAGATCAACACCCGGAAAATCGCGTCCAGGCTCCATATAATCCGCTAAGCATACGATTTTGTCCATTAATGTCATCTGAACACGACCGGAGGTGTGATACCGAATTGCATCTAGTATCTCCTCATCATGGATGCCAAATTGCTCCTTAGCGATAAAAGCTCCAGCATGGGAGTGCCATAGCTCCTTCTCATAATCCAGCAAGTCCTGGGGCAATCCATTCTCGCGAATAATCTTAGCTTGCTCCTGAACGGGCCAATACTTGCAATAATCGTGCAAAATGGCCGCAAGGTCGGCTTTGGCCGGGTCTCCACCAAAGCGTTTCGCCAAAATAACGCTAGTTTCCATGACACCGAGTGTATGCAGCCAGCGTCGCTCAGGCATTTGTTCCTTTACCGCCGCCATCAGTTCCTCACGATTCATACAAACGGTTCACCTCCATATAACCATTCACCGTATCTGGCACAAGGTAACGGACTGAACCGTTCCTTTGTCTTTCATTACGAATAGCTGTTGACGAAATTTCAACAAGCGGCATGGGTACAATCGTAACTCGATTACGAATGTTAATAGGCATTTGCGACATATCAAGTTCATAACCAGGTCTAGCTAATCCAATAAAGCGAATATGCCGCACAATGTCATCAATGCGATGCCACTGCGGCAAATATTGAACCATATCGGCACCTATAATATAAGCAAATTCCGTACCTGGATATTCCTTGCTGAGCAGCTCAATCGTATCGATACTATAGGATACGCCGCCTTTACTAATTTCGATATCCATTGGACGAAAAAAAGGATTGCCTACCGCAGCAAGGCAAACCATCTCCCAACGCTGCTCCGTCGTCGCTTTCGGCGCATTTGGCTTATGCGGCGGCACATTAGCCGGCATCAACCATACTTCGGTTAGTCCTGCTTCCACCCTCGCTCTCTCCGCCGCGATCAGATGACCGGTGTGAATTGGATCGAAGGTGCCTCCCATTATTCCGACAAGCATGCTTCCACCTCTTTAGCGCGGCAGTTCAATCTTTTTCTTGTCACGCGATTCTTTGTAAAGCACGACGATTTTACCGATAACCTGAACGAGCTCAGCGCCAGACTTCTCGGACAATTCAGTGCCGACCTCGTCGCGGTCTTCTCCACTGTTGTTGAGTACCGTAATTTTAATCAATTCACGAACTTCCAAAGCTTCTTGAATGTGACGGATTAAATGATCGTTCACGCCGCCTTTACCTACTTGGAAGATCGGATCTAAATGGTGCGCCATTGAGCGCAAATAACGTTTCTGTTTGCCTGTTAACATAGATGTCCCTCTATTCATTCTTATTCAGCTAACGACTGTTCTACCACCTGTCTCATCGCCGCAACGGGCGCAGGGGTGCCAGTCCAATATTCAAAGGCAAAAGCACCTTGATAAATAAACATACCGAGTCCGCCATGTATGCGGGCTCCTCTTGCTTCCGCTTCACGAAGAAATCTTGTAATTCGCGGATTATAAATGAGATCGCTGACCAGATGATGCGAACGCAGGAGTTCAAGCGGTAACGGAAGTTCTTCAACATGAGGATGCATGCCGGCCGAAGTTGTATTCAGAACAAATTGGACTTCATCTACAACATGTCCTAGCTCGTCCATGCCAAGTCCAATCGCTTCGGTGTAAGCACTGATCGTTTCGGCAAGCTCCAAGGCGCGTTCTTTGGTACGATTCGCGATGTAGATTCGGCCTGCTCCTTCTTTGGCAAGCGCATAGGCAACGCCTCTGGCAGCTCCACCAGCACCAAGGAGAAGAACACTTTTCCCTTTCAGATCAATACCCGTCTCTTCCTTGAGCGATCGCACATAGCCAATACCGTCTGTATTGTAACCGATGAGCTTACCAGATTCATTCACGATGGTATTCACCGCCCCAACGATCCTAGCCCCTTCATCGATTTCATCCAAGTACTGCATAACTTCCACTTTATGCGGAATCGTTACGTTGATACCTCGGTATCCTAATGCCCGTATCCCGCGAACAGCATACCCAAGTTCTTCAGGACGAACGTGGAAAGCAGCGTAAACTGCATTAATACCCGCTTCCTGAAAAGCCCGATTCAACATAATCGGGGAACGGGAATGCCGTATCGGATCTCCGAAAACCCCATATAGAATGGTATGACTGTCAATCGTCGTCATCAGTTTCTCCATGTTCTCCTCTTGTCCCCCTAAATCAACGACTCACGCGTGATCACCTTAATCCCCTTCGGCGCATGAATGGCAAGCTGAGCACCAGCTAAACTGTTCACTTTAATCCAGCCTAAACCAGAGATCAGCACATCCATTTGTTTCCCCCTCGGAATATGCAGCGGATGCTTCACAAGCTTAGGCAGCTCGTCTAAGTCCGCTAGGTTAGGTGGCGCAAGCATGACACCTTTGTGTTCTTCATACAAATCATCAGCCTTTTCTAGCTTTGTACGATGAATTTGAATGGCATTGGACGTGTAGCAAGTGAACGACTGATGTTCACCGCTAATAAAATCAAATCGAGCTAAGGCGCCAAAGAATAACGTCTGCGCTTCATTTAATTGAAACACCATCGGCTTAAGTGGTTTGTCAGGCATGATTCTAGTTAAATCACGCTTTTTCACGACTTCAGTTAATCGATGAGTGTGCACGATTCCTGGTGTATCAACAATAAACCGACCATCATCCAGTGGGATTTTGACCAGATCCAGTGTTGTACCCGGGTACTGCGACGTCGTAAGCTCCGACTCCAGATCACTATAATCACTGATTAAGCGGTTAATGAGCGTCGATTTACCAACATTTGTTGCACCGACCACATAGACATCCATGTTGCCGCGATATTCCTGCACAGCTGTAATAACACGATCGAAACCAATGTTTTTCTTCGCACTGCAAAGGATGATATCAACAACCTTGAGGTTCTCCTCTTTGGCTCTGCGCTGTACCCAGTTAATGATCTTGTTTGCGTTCGTCACTTTTGGCAGCAAATCAATCTTGTTTACGACCAACAGAACAGGATTCGTACCCACAAAGCGTGCAAGACCGCTAATCATACTGCCTTCAAAGTCAAAAATATCTACGATTTTCACAACCAGAGCTTTCGTTTGACCGACATGTCCTAGTAATTTAAGAAAGTCGTCCTGCTGCAGTGTGATACTCGAAGATTCATTATAATGCTTGATGCGATAGCAGCGTTGACAAATAACCGGTTCCTTCTGCATCGCTTCAGCCGGGATAAAGCCCAGCTTACCCTTTTCTTCCGTTTGCAGCAATACGCCGCATCCCGCACAATGATTAATCGTTTCTGTACTCATGAATCCTCCTATTTCTTCATCCTTGCTAAAGCCCATTTCTCAATACGGCGATTGATTTTCGTGAAAAAACCCTCATCCTTAATTGAAATGGGTTGAACAAGGATCGTATATAGCCCCATCCGATTGCCGCCAAGCACGTCTGTTAACATTTGATCACCAATGACAGCTGTTTGTCTCGCATTCGTACCAAGCAGCTTCATGGCTCTGTGGAATGAAACGTTCGTTGGTTTCTTAGCTCGGTGAATGAATGGAATGCCAAGCGGCTCCGCAAAGGCTGAAACCCGTCCATGATTATTATTGGACACGATGACGACCTTGAAGCCCATTTTTTGCAAACGGTTCAACCACTCTATTAACTCCGGAGTCGCATGCGGATCTCGTGCGCCTACGAGTGTATTATCGAGATCTGTTATAATACCACGGACACCAAATCCCCATAGGTGATTGGCATCAATATCATAGATCGTATGTACAGACTGTCTGGGAACTAGCTTTTTCAGCAAACAAATTACCTCCAACTGCTTCCTCGCAAAGCGGAGAGACTTTGAACTACGTTCAAAGATCCCTTATATACGTGAAACTATACCATAGTGATCCACTTGTTGCAAAAAGAAAAGAACATATTTTCCCACTAGGAACGGGCCGGAAGCGGTAACCAGTTCAATACATTTTGAATTTTACGGTCCCAATAGCCCCATTCATGTTCCCCTGGCTCTTCTTCATAGGTCAGATCCATACCCAATTTGCGGCAATAATCTCGGAATCGAATATTATCTTCATAAAGGAAGTCTTCCGTACCGCAGCATTGATAAAGCTTAGGGGATTGTCTAGTCGCGCCTGACAACTGCTCAACCAAATAAAACAAATCATTCCCGCTGCCTTTAATCTTGGATACATCTCCATAAATCAGTTTGAAATCGTCAGGAAAGTTCAATGCTCGGTCCGATATATCCAATGCCCCCGATAAGCTTGCCGCTGCTGCAAACCGATCTGGATGTGAAAGTGCCAGTTTCATCGCGCCATAGCCACCCATTGAGAGGCCTGCCACATAATTCAATTCTCTTTCCTCAGCGAGCGGAAAAAATGATCGCGCTAAAGCTGGCAATTCTTCACTAATGAATGTCCAGTATTTCGGCCCAAACGCCATATCGGTGTAAAAGCTGCGATTGACGGCAGGCATTACAACTGCTATCCCCAATTGCGAAGCATACCGTTCTATCGAGGTTCTTCTCATCCAAATGGTATGATCATCAGATAAGCCGTGCAGCAGATATAGTGTAGGATGCTTAACCCCATAAACCGCAGATGCCAACCCGATTTGATTTTGAGCCGCTTGCGGCAAAATAACGTTCATGGATGCTGAAACACCTAGGGAATCTGAATAAAAATGACAGTCGATAAAAGCCATAAATAATAATCTCCTCTCATAGGAAAACCACCCCCTCGAAAGGTGAGTGGCTTCTTGGTCCTATTTCATTTGTTCTTTTAATCGAATAA
Organism: Paenibacillus sp. V4I9; assembly: GCF_030817295.1. Lineage (NCBI taxonomy): Bacteria > Bacillati > Bacillota > Bacilli > Caryophanales > Paenibacillaceae > Paenibacillus > Paenibacillus sp. V4I9. The sequence continues at coordinate 2,443,356 of NZ_JAUSZE010000001.1, read as the reverse complement.
TAGATTGACTAACGGTCTGATAGTCGACTTCCGTGGAATTCTCCTGACTGTACTTCGCACGCTCAAACAGCTCGAGCACCGTTTCCAGTTCTTTTTTCATCCACTTGCTTTGGTTCGACCACCTTGTCGTCGCTTCTCGCATTGTTTCGTACTCATGTCTCGTGTAGCCCTTGCGACGGCTTAGCCGCAGCAGTTTTTCGAATTCAACGATAATTTTCTGATTAAAATTAACAACTTGTCTTTTCTTCCTGCGGGTTCGCCATGCTCTCCAGTTGTCGCTTTTCAAAATAAAGAATAGAACTACTGCAACTACCGCGGCAGCTGCTACACCACTTAATGTCAACCACAACCATGTAAGGCTCGGAGTCTCTTTTGGTTCGTCAGGCAAAGTAACAGGGTCACTATCTGTTGATAGATCAACAGGTGGCGGTGTTTGCTCTGGGAACACATTCGGCAGTTTGAAGCCTGAGGTCGGTTCAAAGGGTATCCAGCCAAAGCCTTCAAAGTACACTTCAACCCACGAATGAGCGTCTGAATTTCTAACTGTATAGGTACCTGCTCCATCCGTATCGATTTCAGAACCCAGTTGACTCAAAATACCTAAATCCCTAATTTCCTCAGGAATCGGTGAAGTACCCGATGAATAACCTTTCACCCAACGAGTTGGAAGCCCAATAGAACGGGCTAGTACAGCCATAGACGATGAGTAATAATCACAATACCCTTGCTTCACTTCAAATAAGAAGCGGTCTACGAAATCTTTGCTCTTGCCCTTACTTTCATCCGGGGTATTCGTATACGGATAATGATCTGATAAATACTTCTCGATCGACTTTGCTTTGTCATAAGGATTCGTCGCTGCCTTGGTAATTTCAACAGCTAGCTGCTTCACTCGTTCAGGAAGGTCGGCAGGCACTTGTAGATACTCCGCCCATTCCAGTTGATTGGCATAGTCTGATTTGACTTCTCGCAATAACGCTTCTTCCAGTATAGGTTCCTGGGTAACGATTGTATAATCTTTAGGATAATTATTTCTTCCTACATAGCGCAGTTCAGACTGACGCGGAGACCATATCAGGCGTTGAAACGGGTTCTCACCTTTATTCACTTCCACAATCTTCTGGATGGCGAATCCCCCGAACAAAACGGGAAATACTTCCTCTCTATCCATGACAACCGTTTGTGTCACTTCTTTGGTTTTCAAAAGTGACAGATCAAATCGCGGATCTAGCGGCAGCGGATTACTATTCACACGATTGACTGGCAATTTCCGTTCTACAGGGCTAAGATCCCAGCCTTTTCCATTATATAACGATCTCGTTTCGCCTCGGAAATAGGTTCTCTTGCTCGTTTCAACGGTCATAACCGGCGTGTAATCATAACGAAAACCGCCGCCAAGCCGGCTATCATCTCGACTATAGCCGGAAGAAGCATCAGCGTTCGCAGATGACGTGATGCTGACTCCTTTTCCAAGTAGAGGGACAGCTTCACCACGGCTAACTTTCCAAGCTGTGTAAGGATCCGTTAATATCGGATTCACAGTTGGCGCTAGTAGACCCACTAGAAAAGTGACACCGACAATCAATAGAACTGGAACAATAAGGGTGGACGGGTAATCCGTAATCGTTTCCCAAATGACCGGAGCCCGTCTCTTCAGTTGACTAAAATGCTGCACCATCAACAGTGAGAATCCGCAAAATATGACCATAGCTACTTGCGGCCACAAAAAGATCATACTGAAGGAATCACGAATTGCAAAAAATAAAATACTGACAAAAATAAGGACAAATACACGCAGTCTCGATTGGATAGACCACATCGCAAACAAATAAGTCATCCATGCAATTAAACTAAACCAAATGTATGGTTCCAGCTGCCCTGCATTCAGAGCAATCCATTTCACCGCATCTTTCCATGTTGTCACATTAACGGCCACAAAATGATAGCTCAAACCAATTCCATGCAGCCATATAATCAAACCGAATTGTATCAAGGAACGCCAACCGCGATGTAAGTGGGGTATGAGGTAAGTTACCGCTACAATTGAGAGGGTTCCCGTCACAAAAGCGACCGTTTCAGGCAACCAAAGCCCATCTTCTTTCATGATCCAGATGACAAATTGATAAAGGAAAATACCAGTAAGAATTGCGGTTACTCGCTGTGACCAATCTGTCAGTAAAATCCTTTTCCATAATACGTTAGGCATAACGTTTCGCCCCTCCCAACAGGTTAGGCAAGTCCGTCAACTGACTAACCTCATAACCCATATAGCCTTGTGAGCGAATCGCCTTTATCCAATCCTCCTGATTGCCTTCCATGTCCACCCCTTGCGGTTTGAATGCATGGTTGGACTTCGCACGAACCCAGATATGGCATGGATTCATCTGAAGATGTTCCAGGTGATGAATCACCTGAATCATCTCTGAACCCTTTTGCGGAGAAATAAGTACAAAGAAGCAGCCTGCTGGCCATTCCCTCGAGCGTTCCTTGATGATTTGGTGAAGTGAGTGATAACCATCTGCCTCTACACCGACCAAATGCTGTATGATTTGTTTGTGATGATTCTGACTTTGCTTCGGTTCAAAATACGTGGATTCCTTTCCAATCGAAAGTAATCCCAGTGCTAAGTCACGACTCGCTCCATAGCGAAATAAAGAAGCTGCGACAGATACCGCTAGTTCAAATTCGGCAGCATCCCGATAGGCGCGGGCATTCCGATCCAATAGAATAATCGTCTTGGGAAGGGATTCTCGCTCGAATTCTTTGGATTTCCATGTACCTGTCTTCGCAGTGGCATTCCAATGTATACGTGATAAGCGGTCTCCATAAATATATTCACGGACACCATTAATTTGCGTCGTTTCACGATGTGCTCGTGTCGTTGTGGAATGATGCTGCATACCTTTAAGCATTTGGTGAAATTGCGCCCATTCCCGAATAGCAACCGTTTGTGGATAAACAGTGATCGACTGTTGAAGCTCTAAACGGCCCTTATGCTGAAAGAAACCAAAAATATCCTCGGTTAAGCACTCCGTTTCACCAAACCAATAATACCCTCTTCTTAATGGTGGTGTACTGTAAAGTAATTCGCCTCTACGTTTCCAATCCGGCACAATGGAGCCTTCGAATATGGTCTCTTCCCCATTCTGTCGAATAAGCTGATCTTTAATCATCATATAAGGAATAGGCCAGTACCCTGGAATTTGCACGCCAATACCAATCTGCAACGATTGCCCAGCTTCTATCTGAGTTTCTTGCCCTACATTCGCAAGTTTGCGTGTACCTTGCGCACGTTTAATTCCACTCCAGTTGCCAGAGAGTAAATAGGCGGACAATAACGTGATAATGATAAAAAGCATAGAGGCCAGCTTCCCACCTTGAAACAACAGGAACATTAAACTAGCTGTGAAACAAGAAATAAGAAGCCATAGAGCTGCCGGAAACCGGGGAAGTTCCCCGAATCGTTTGAATACCGGTCGATTCATAGGCTCACTTCTCCAATCGAACCGGCACGCGTACTTGCTCGAAAATCGCGCCGAGAACTGAGGAAACCGTGGCTCCGTCCATACGGGCTTCGGAATGAAGAATCATTCGATGACCAAGAACATAAGGAGCAAGGTATTTAATATCATCAGGAATCACATAGTCTCTTCCATGGAGGAACGCAAAAGATTTGGAAGCTAAAACCAATGAAAGCGTTGCCCTTGGGCTGGCTCCCAGGAATACGGCCTGATGTTCACGTGTTTTTCTTGTAATGGTCACTAAATAATCGGCTACTGCTTCATCCAAGTGTACATGACGAACTTGTTCCTGGATGGCTAACACTTGAGACGTATCCATGATCGCCTGCAGCGCCTCCATCGGATGCGCTTTGCTTTGGGACGTAATCATTTGCTTCTCGGCAGCTTCACTTGGATAACCTAGACTTAGCTTCATCATGAATCTGTCAAGCTGTGCTTCAGGCAAAATATATGTGCCTTCGAAGTCAATCGGGTTCTGGGTCGCCAGCATCATAAATGGGGAAGGAAGTTCGTGTATATCACCATCGACGGTGATATGTTGTTCTTCCATTGCTTCCAGTAAAGCTGACTGTGTCTTGGTTGTTGCCCGATTAATTTCATCGACAAGTAAAATGTTCGTCATAATCGGTCCTGAACGGAACAGGAACTTCTCTTCTTTGGGATGATATATAGAAACACCTGTTATATCGGAAGGTAATAAATCCGGATTACATTGAATGCGGCGAAATTGACCATCTATGGATCGAGCAAGTGCTTTAATCAGCACTGTCTTGCCAGTACCCGGCACATCTTCAAGCAAAACATGCCCACCGGCCAGCATCGCAGTTAGCAACAATTCAATCTCAGAGCTCTTGCCGAGAATGCATGATTCCAAATTCGCTTTCAACCTAGCTAGAACTTCTACATGATGATGGGTGGCAGTTTCCATTTGTGATCCTCCTTAGAGTTTTGCTCAGCAAAACTTTCTTCGAAAGCGCTACTGAGTTTTCGTAAGAAAACTTACGTCGTAAGCAGATGCTTAGTCTTCAGAAAGTTTACGACAAAAGCATTCGCTGCGTTTTTCTTTGCAAATTGCGTTTGTGCTGCCATTTATGGTGAAAATACTTCCATAAGTCCGTATTCCTCAAAAATGATAGGAAAATGAGCGTAAATCTAGTTTACAGTAAAGTTTTTCTTCCGTATACTTGTAAATCCTCTAAATTTATTTGTTAAATTTAACCATCCATAGCGGTTTACGATGAGAAGCAAAAAGAAAGAGATCCACAGCAACGTGCTGTGGATCTCAATTTAATATATTACCTATTGCTGCGTATCATATTGCAAAAGTCATAGTAATAATCACCAACAAAATAAAGAGAACCAATACTGCTGCTGAACTACTACCGCCATATCCTGCTCCTGCTGCTGAATATCCCATAAATTAGTCACTCCTTTCATGTGATCGCTGTCTAGGTACTACCAAAAGAAAAACGGAGACCTATGGAAGAATGCTTACGGATTTGGCATTTGAACGAAGATAGATTTTGTCACGCGTGCTCTTAGCCAAAATTCCCTCTAAAATTTGCCCTTGTCGTGTCATAACGTAAACATGTTTGCCCATAAGGGATTTTAGCCGATTATTGTCGATTGACATTCCTATAACCACCAATTGTTGAATTCTCTTAAAAAGCTTGAGGTGTGTTGTTATGAATTACCATACAAATGCGCTGGTAATAATAACCAAAAGAATGAAAAGAACCAAGACAACAGCCGTACTAGTACCCAGACCACCGCTATAACAACCTCCTGCAGCATAACCCATTCCACTTCGCTCCCTTCTGCTATCAGATGGTCTATTGTATTTCAACGGCATTTGAAATGTATGGACAAATGTCAGATAGTAAAGGCCTGTTTTAAGATTAGGATCAATAATCGCTGTTTTTTGAATAAACGCATGCAAAATGCTGATAAATTAGATTTTTTCTGTAAGTTCCATCAAGGTTTTTATGAAGCTGAACCATAATTATAAAAGGGGCTATCCTTTTGGGACAGCCCCTTGCCAAGCATTGATCTTATCCTTTGGGTTTGACAAATACGGCAGCTATGAAGGAGAAAATGATCGCCGCGGATACCCCCGCGCTGGTCACTTTAAAAATACCGGTGATGATCCCTATATAGCCGTCCTTATGAAGTTCTTCTAACGCCCCGTGCACAAGAGCATTGCCGAAGCTGGTAATCGGAACAGTTGCACCCGCACCAGCAAATTCAATGAACGGATCATACAAATTACAGCCGTCTGCTATAGCGCCAAGCACGACAAGTGTGCTCATGGTATGAGCGGGTGTCAGCTTGCCCACATCCATCAAAAGTTGGCCAAATACACAGATGGCTCCGCCTATCAGAAAAGCCCAAAAAAAGTTCATGCGTACAACCCTCCAGACTCAATTGAAACAGCATGTGCAATGCAAGGAATGCTTTCCCCTTGTTGAAAAGTAAGCGGTGAAAGCAAAGCTCCAGTCGCTACGACTAGGATTCGCTTCAATTCGCCACTCTTAATGCGCTTTAGGAGATGACCATAAGTGACGGTTGCAGAGCAGCCACAACCGCTCCCTCCCGCTTGGACAGTCTGCTTCTCGCGATCATAAATGATCAACCCACAGTCGTTATATGTCGTTTGATCAATTGGAAACTTGTGCTTCTCGAATAGTTCGCGCGCAATATTCACACCCACTGTTGCCAAATCACCGGTGACGATTAGATCGTAATAACTAGGCTCAATATTCAGTTCTCGGAAATGAGTTTGAATGGTATCTACCGCGGCCGGCGCCATCGCAGCGCCCATATTAAACGGATCCGTAATGCCCATATCGACGATCCGTCCGATTGTGGCCGAGGTGACGACGGGTCCGTCACCGGTCTTGCCAAGCACAGCGACCCCAGCGCCGGTAACTGTGTATTGAGCTGTCGGCGGCTTCTGCGATCCGTATTCCGTCGGATAACGGAACTGCTTCTCCGCCGTACAGTTATGGCTGCAGGTGCCTGCCATCACGTAGTTGGCAGCCCCCGAGTCCACCAGCTGCGCGGCTATCGCCAGCCCCTCCATCGATGTGGAGCAAGCGCCGAATATGCCGAGATACGGCATATTTAATGTGCGCACAGCAAAGGTATTGGAGATGATCTGATTCATCAGATCGCCTCCAATATAAAACTGTATGTTGCCGCCTTCGAGCCCTGCCTTAGCAAGTGCTCGTTGCGCAGCTTCCTCTAGCAGTGCCTTTTCGGCTTTTTCCCACGTTTTTTGACCTACGGTCAAATCACCGTGGACAATATCGAAATCCCCACTAATTGGCCCCTGGCCTTCATCAGGTCCTACAACCGTCCCCGTTGATAAGATCACGGGGCGATTCTCAAAGACCCAGCTCTGATGTCCCTTCAGCATAAGGTCAACCCCCACCCGTAATGATAAGATGTACGATACCTACAATAAAGGCTGCGACGGTTCCGAAGACAATGACGGAGCCAGCTAACTTGAACATATTACCGCCTACCCCAAGCACAAGTCCTTCCGCCCGGTGCTCAATAGCTGCTGAGCATAACGAGTTTGCGAAACCTGTTACAGGAACGGAGCTTCCCGCTCCGGCCCATTGGGCTATTTTATCGTACACACCGAAGCTCGTCAGTATGACGGATATGATAATTAACACGGCAACCGTTGGATTCCCTGCCGTTTTTTCGGTAAAACCAAACCAATTAACGAACATCTCCATGATACATTCACCAATTAAACAGATTGTCCCTCCAACGAGAAAGGCTCGCAGGCAATTAATTAGAACGGGTCTTTTGGGCTCTTGCTTCTTCGCTAGTTTCTGATACTCCTGCTGCGTCATTGTCAAGTTCTTCTTCTTGTTGTTGGCCATGTTGTCCCTCCAGCTTCCTCTAACGCCCTAAGTTCTTAGAATCATATGCAGATCCTGAATGACCTTCGTTAACTGCACCGAACATGCCTCGTACATCTTCTTTGCTTGCGGATGACTAGTCGTCAATGAAAAAAGTTCAAGATCTGCCTCACACTTCTTCAAAGTGGCTAATAATGCAGGCCTTTCAATCGGTTGAGGCACTTTTAATTTATCATCATAGAGATCGACAGTTAATTCGCCATGCGTGTCTACTTGTGCGAGGAACACATTCTCCTTCGTTACTCCTAGCTTATCCAGTTCCGTATGTAGCCATCCTCTTCCTCTTCCTGTTGCGGCCAAGGGTTCATCTTGTATGACGCCATCCATGATGACGGACTGCGTCGGTTTCTCAATATTCAGCTTCATGCCCAAATGATTAGGTGTCAGAGGCTGGAGTTCACTTTTGAGCAGAACACTTAAATCACCACTAGCCTCAAGCATAGCGAATTCAACATCTGCCATGCGAAAAACACTTTTGGTTCGCAGCTGCGCCAGCAGCTCGTCACCCGTGTAACGCTCTTTTTTCAAATTGTCCTCAAGAATTTTGCCATCTTTTATCACAACCGTTCCTTCACCTTCAAACCAAAGTCGTAACGTCTTACTTTTGAGCGTTAGAATCTCCAGTGTTAAAGGGATGAGAACCCAGACGAGAATAGCGATGACCCCATGCCAGAATCTGAATTCCACATCTGTGGAAATAGTCCCAGCCAAGTCCCCAATCGTAATTCCGAGAACATATTCAAAAAAAGTAAGTTGAGATATTTGTTTTTTACCAAGAATTCGCGTCAGTACAAACAAAAAGACTAATGCGAAAAACGATCTGATTACGATACTCACCCAATCTGCCACAAGCTTTCCCTCCCATTCCTAAAGCTCGAAACAATCTCATTATGTGCTATTTAGGCAGCAAGTATGATCAATTTGAGTTGGATTTAAATGTTAACTACGCGAGCGAAAAAATAGGCTTGCAAGTTTGAATTTACACGAGTAAAATACATTTTATAATAAATGGATAAAGAGTGACTTGCTCTCTATCCATTTTATTTTTCATCATATTTACACGAGTAAATAAAAGGAGGACGATGAGAATGACGACAGTTACCCTGGATATCCCTAAGCTTGCACGACAATTTGAAAAAGACGGTTATTTACTCCTTCGCAATGTACTTTCGGAAGAAAGGATTGCAGTATTGAATAGTGCCGTTGACGGCATCCTTTCCGATGAGCAAGAATCGTTATCCTACAACATTTACAATAGCGTAGAACGAGACCCCTCTATTCTGTCCTTAATGGACAATCCGACACTTCTTCCACTTATCGTTAATTTGATGGGTTATAACATTCAACTTCATATCTCACATCTGACCGTGCGCAAACCAAATCCCGATGATCTCAAGACGCAGACCAACAGCTTCATTCATTGGCATCAGGATGGACCAGCGCCCAAATTCCCAAGTATTAACGGACTTACATCCACCTACTATATTAAAGTTTGTTTTATTTTGAGTGAAATGTCTGAGCCAGACCGCGGGAATACAAAAATCATTCCAGGCAGTCATAAGTAGCCAGATTACCAACCCGTTCAAACCGACGTGAATGTGCTTTTACCAGGAGAAATGCAGATTTGCGGTAAGCCTGGGGACGTATTCCTATTTGCACAAAATCTTTGGCATGCCGGTTCCCCGAATCGCTCCGACTTCACACGTCGACAATTATTTATCGGCTATAGCCCGATTTGGATGAGACCTATTGATTACCATGCTGCTTCTCCTGCTCTACTCGAAGGGGCAGATCCGATTCGCCGCCAACTGCTAGGTGCAATTAGTGAAAACTATTTCAAATTCTACGTACCGGATGAGTCAATGGTCCCGCTTAAAGAATTGTGGTTAGGCGATGCTGCATCGAAAAGCGAGTACATTTAGATTTGTCCAAATTTATGATACCCTTGAGGAAAAAAGAAAAGGGAGCTCCCTATGATTACCAGGAAAGAAGTTGCAGACCGGGCAGGTGTTTCGGTAGCTGTCGTATCCTATGTGCTTAATAATCGAAGCATCGTCAAAGAGGAAACCAGGCAAAAAGTACTTGCCGTGATCAATGAGCTAGGTTATCGTCCCAATCAAACAGCCCGCAGCCTCAAAACTAGGAAAACAGGGCAAATTGCTGTCCTCGTCCATTTCGTGGGAAACCCATTCGAGGGTGGATTGCTATTGTATATTGAGAAAAAAGCTAAACTCAGCAATTATTCTGTGTTTTTTCATTCATTTGAACCTGCTCGTGAAGAAGAATTAAAAAATACACTGATGGGGCGTGTGGACGGGATTCTTCTGCTCGGCCAAACGCTAAGTGAGGAAAGTCAGGCATTTTACAGCTTGATGGAGCTCCCTGTCGTGTCTCTCATGCATCCAGGTGTTTCCATGCCGAGCATCCCGGTCGTTGATGTGGATTGGGTAACCGAAATGCGGCGGTTAATTGTTCATCTGCGTGAACAGGGGCATGATCAGATTGCCTTTATGACCGCTGGCGATCTGCAGGATCCGATTGCTTATCGGCTCAATGCTTTCCGCGAAGCCATGCATCACGAAGGATTGAAACTGCCGGAGCCATATATTCTCGAAGGAGCTGGCCGCTTCGAAATGGCTTTCAACACGTTAACAACAACACTAACGCAGGGTTTTGATTTTACAGCCATCGTAGCAGCAAATGATTTGATGGCTGTTGGTTGCCTCGCGGCTTGCCGCGAATCCGGCATTCTTGTCCCACAACAATTGGCAATCGCCGGTTGCGAAGATATTCTAATGTCTTCGCAGGTCTCGCCAGCTTTGACAGCTATCTCTTATCCACGGATGGAGGTTGGTTTGGCAGCGACAGAATTGCTGCTATCACTCATCGACGGAAATAATAGGAAGACACCTCGACTAGAAGGCAAGCTTTCAGTCAGAACTTCTACAGTTGAGTCTTTATGAACAAATTCAATTGGATTTAATTGTTATAAATGCAGGTGAAAAGTTAGGGCATATTAAAGATCGCAATCAATTGAAAAACGATCAATTTGCTTGCTATCCTACACAAATCTTAAAGAAGAGGTGCACAACATGACAGTAGCTTCTCAAGTAAAAACAACATTGGCTTCACTTAAAAGTGCGCAAGCAAGCTTAGAAACATTTGCTCTAGGCACGCAAAATCAAGAAGCTAAACAGTTGTATGAAGCGGCCGCCTTATCTGCACAAGACATCGTAAATCAAGTCGCCTCCCGTGTGCAGCAATTGGAAAATGAAGAACCTCAGTACAAAGGCTTCTAGTTAACAAACCAAAACCAGCCGTTTGCGATCGCACGCAGACGGCTGATTTTGCATTAAAACAAAACGATGAATACCAGAGTAAGTAAAACGAACAGAATTAATATAAGCAGTATCAGCTTATCTTTTGGCATTTAAGCCGCCCCTCGTTTCGGATGAGATTCCTATTTATTCCAATGGTTGACCGGATGATTTCCTTAGCTCATTGGCCAAACGATGAAATTCTTCTCTTGCCTCAGCATCCTCGGTTGCCAAATTAGCCGCAGACAAGAACGCAATGATTTTATTAGCATCTTCCACACTTAACATAGATTCAGCACCTCCCTGAAGTCGGTTTATTTACCGGTCCAATAATCGAACGTCATCACGTTATTTTTGAAAAAGGAATAGGGCATGTAACAATAGCCTTGATCTCCCCATGCTTTCCCCCATGAATTCCGCACGATGACTATTCCCTTTCCCTTCTGCTTACCATCCTTATATCCGACGGCCACTAGGGCATGCCCGCCTAACATTTGCTCTTTTTTCCGATTCGGGTACGGGATCCTTCCTGTTTTTGCAGCCAATGGACTTTCGAAGGATTGATACAGCCAGATTCCAAAGACAACAGGCTGGCCATCAGCTAAGGCTGCTTTAATCCCTGCCAAATCATGAATCCGATGATACACCTCGATACGGTAGGCTCCTGCTGCAGCTTCAGCCTCAGAATCAGGCTTCACTTTAAATTTGGCTATCCGATAAGGCCATTCGGATTCCGGACATACCCCTATTTTATGCAGCACCTTCATGCCATCACGTACGGTAGCTCCCGAGTCCCAATTGATCGTACCCTCTAATTTACGCTCATGCCAATAATGAAAAAGGCGAGATAGCCGTATCGTTGAATCTCGTTCTTGACGAAGCCAATACTCACGCAGCCCGCTTACAATGGCATTCGATGTGCAAGAGCCTAAATACCCCTGATTTACGATAGGAGACAGCTCCTTGCGCAAATCTACTTTGCGGGGCAATTGCGATTCCCGGATATAATTGACGCTTCGGTAAAAATAATCCCGAAAATCTCTCTGGTCCCGTTTAACCGTGTATTTACGCATCCGTTGCCTCCCCACGGTGTATTAGCCAGAATTGTACTCCAGTATATTCACCCATAGGCTGCAGCGTGCAAAAAAGCACGCATCTCTATGGAATGCGTGCAGGTTGTTGCAGATTATTTTTCATTGCTTTTTGATAAATTTTTAAGTAATTTGTTGTCATTTGGAACGTTGTAAATCTACGAATGACATAACGACGAAGCTCGACAGGATGCGGATAATTCCCTTCTTTTACCTTTGCAACCATCTCAGAAACGGAACGGCAGATTAATTGCGGAAATCCCGCCATAACTTCGGGTACCGCGCCATGTTTCAAGGCGATTACTGGTGTACCACAGGCCATTGCCTCAATCATGACGAGTCCAAAGGGCTCTTCCCACAGCGTTGGAAACAGCAAACAGCTTGCATATTTGAGCAGCGTCTGTTTATTTTTGCCACCTATGGGTCCAACAAAATGGATATGGGGACTCCTTCTGATACGAGGAGCAACTTCGTTACGAAAAAATGCTTTATCTTTAATTGGTCCAGCAATAATAAGTTTTTTATTCGTTCTCTCCGCAATCTCAATGGCGAGCATGACACCTTTCTCTCTCAGAATACGTCCCATAAATAACATAAAACTGCGCTTTTTATCACTGAATTCATATTCACTAGGATTAAGTCCGTTATATACATAGTATCCGCGATTATTGCCCATCACCTTTCTAGCTCGTTTGGAAACATATACAGGATGTTTCACTAGCTGTTTTACAGGGAGATGCAAGGTACATACCGTAGGGAAATTATGTTTGCTCCGCCCAAGTGCAGAACTGAACGTATGATCATGAATAACATCAACATCCCGCGGCATCTTACTCAAGACATAACTTGCTATTCCTCCATCACGAAGACCCTCTGGGAACGGAATAAGCTTAGCACTAGTTCTACTGCCTCTTGGTGCAAATACCGTGACTCGATGTCCTCTTTGCACAAGGTTTTCGGTCAATTCATGGACAACTTTCTCTGTACCGCCTTGGTTCGTGGGTGGCAGCTTCTGTGCATTTGGAAAGTTAGAAATCACCTGCACAATGTGAAGACTTTTCATTCCCCTATCACTCCGTTTCTCTTAACATTTTCTCTATGTGCTCGCGAAGCCATGGCCTCAGACTGGCTCTCTTATTCGCTTCAGAAAGAATCGATGTAATAAAACCTCTATGGTTTCCAATATCATGCCATTGCCCCTTTACCTCACAGGCATAAATGGCTTCGATTTCGTTCAACGTAATCAGTGCGTCCGTCAATTGAATTTCTTTACCTACACCGGCTTTTTGAGTGGCCAAAACATCGAAAATCTGAGGTGTCAAAATGTAACGACCCAGTATGGCCAAATTAGACGGCGACATTGGAAGAGCTGGTTTCTCAATAAGGTCTACTACACTATGAATACCTTCATGCAGGACTTTGGCCTCTACAATTCCATAATCCGAAACGAATTGATCCTCAACTTCCTGAACACCAATAATTGACCTATGATATCGATTATAGTAATGGATTAATTGCGCCAATGCAGGCGTTTCGGCATCAAAAAACGTATCGCCCAATAACACTGCAAAGGGTTCATTTTGAACAAAAGCGCGGGCACACCAAATAGCATGTCCTAGTCCGAACGGCTCGGTTTGGCGAATATAATGAAGGTTGGCTAGCTGGGTTGGCTCCTGCACACGCCCTAGAAGATCAAACTTCTCACGCGTTCTAAGATAACTCTCCAGTTCGAAAGCGGTATCGAAATGATCTTCGATCGCTTTCTTCCCTTTCCCAGTTACTATGATAATGTCTTCAATGCCTGAAGCTACCGCTTCTTCTACGATAAATTGAATGGTTGGTTTATCTATGATAGGCAGCATTTCCTTGGGGAGAGCTTTGGTCGCCGGTAGAAATCGCGTACCCAAACCTGCTGCAGGTATGACCGCTTTTCTAATCTTCAAACATATCACCATCTCTCAATTAAAATTACTAAGCTTTATGTATAAAATATGCAAACCAGTTTCGAATGCCACGGACATGTATCTTTTTCACTCAAAATATACTGGTTAAAACAGGTCATAGGCACTGGGTGAACTTTCAGTTATGATGAAGGTGTGAACATGATCAACTGACAGAAAGGAGCAAACTCCATGACGATGACATCATTCACTAAAGTGTTACTTGGGAGTACCAGTCTCTTATTCATGCTGACCTTAGGGACTCAGACGACGGAAGCAAGGGAAAGTCAATTTACTAGAAATGGAACAGGGCCCCTATATTGGAGCACTTATGAATATCAATACACACGTAATGCCCCTATGAACGAGGCAGAATGGAAGAAAAACATCGATTGGATTGCAAGCGATTACAAAGCATCGGGCTATGACATGATAGCTTCCGACGGTTGGATTGAAGGTGCTCAGCTCACAAATGAGAACGGTTACATTTTATCCCACAATGATAATTGGCAGCATGACTGGGCGTATTGGTCAACCTACATTCAAAATAGAGGCATGAAGCTCGGCGTTTACTATAACCCCTTATGGGTAACACGGAGCGCCGCGGCAGATCCAACGAAAACAGTCGCCGGAACGAATTACAAAATTAGTGAAATTGCCAGCTCCGCAGATAAATTTAATGATGATTTGTACTGGGTAGATGTTACGAAACCCGGCGCCAAGGCGTACATTCAAGGGTATGTGAATTACTTCAAACAGCTAGGTGTTCCCTACCTGCGAATTGATTTTCTCTCTTGGTATGAAACCGGAACAGATAAAGGCAAGACGATTGGAGTTAATCATGGCTCCGAGAACTATCAGACGGCTCTAAAGTGGATGCAGGAAGCAGCCGGCGATGATATGGAACTAAGTCTCGTAATGCCTCATTTAAACAATCATGCAGCTGGCGAACTGCCGTATGGTGATATGGTCCGAATCAATGAGGATCTCGCCCATGGCGGTTGGGAAAACTTAAGCGGTCAACGTCAAAATTGGGTGAACAGCTGGTCGCAGTGGGCCAATCCGTTCCAAGGATTCACTGGATTTTCCGATATCGCTGGCCGTGGTTCCAATATGATCCTGGATGGGGATTTCATCCGCATGAATACCTTCAAAACGGATGAAGAGCGCAAAAGCATCATTCAATTATTCACAATGGCTGGATCGCCAATTGCGATAACGGATCAGTATTCCACGATTGGCAATTTCGGCAGCTTTTACAAAAACAAGAACATGCTTGCGCTCCATAATCAAGGGTTCGTAGGCAAACCTTACTATAATAATGGGCATTCATTTAGCAGCGATCCGGGGGCAAGGAATTCAGAAAAATGGCTTGGACAATTACCAGATGGCAGCTGGGTTGTCGGTTTATTTAATCGATCAGATGAGACAGCCACTCGTTCGGTCAATTATCTGAAAGATTTGGGACTGACTGAATCAGCGAATACAACCGAGCTCTGGACAGGAACTAGCCTGGGCAAACTTACTGCCTACAGCCCGAGTCTAGTGAAACATGCTTCTAAAGTTGTGAAAATTGAACCGGAAGGCACGAAAGCGAATTATGCTGCTGAAGTTGCCACTTGGCTGGGCGGTACGCATTTTAACAATAATTATGCGGGTTATCAAGGATTTGGTTTTGTGGATGGTTTGGGATTGACGGGGGCGAAAATTGTCTATGCAGTCCAAGCAGCTGAGGAAGGTGACTATGCGCTCTCTTATCGTTATGCAAATGCGTCAGGGATGAACAGCACTCTTCATGTAAGCGCAACCGATGATAAGGGAGCTGTTGTTCAACCTTCGCGGGCAGTCACGTTTGGTTCGACTTCAGCTTGGCAGACATGGATGAACCAGAATGATCGCATTCATTTGAAAGAGGGTTTGAACCTGATCACTTTAGAACGCACAGCCTCAGATACGGGTGAGATTCACTTGGATGGTCTTGTGCTCGACAAGAATCAGTTAGCCGACATTGACTCTTCGCTCTTGGAAAATGGGGATTTTGAAAGCGGTGACATTCGAGGCTGGTCGGAATGGCATCCATCAGGTCAGACAGCAAAGTACGGCGTTGATTCTTACGATGCATATAAAGGTAACTACAAGCTCTATTTCTGGGACACCAAAGCCTATAAGCAAAGCATTCATCAAAAATTAACTGGACTTTCAAATGGATCATATACCGTCAGCGCATGGGTCAAAGAGACGTTATATGGAAACAAACCAACGACAGTCCGGATGGAGCTTCGTGAGCATGGTGCTAAGACAGTATACAAGAACATTAGTCCGATCAAAGGGTATCAACGGATTCAAGCAACCGTTAATGTAACGAATGGCAGCTTGGACATCGGCTTCTATGTGGATTCACCGGGTTTAACTTCTTTGCAAATCGATCAAGTTTCCATTGAGAAGATAGACTGATTCAAAATTGACCTGGCTTTTTGGCCAGGTCTCCATCTCTTCCATATGAAATCGAACCTAAAAACATCGTCTCAGGCCTTATTTAGGATTAGGATGGTCCATCCTCCCCCATTTGCCCCAAAACAAATCCCCAGCCTATTGTGATATTTATCACGTTGGGCTGGGGTTATTTGTAATACTCATCACCTTAGAATGGGTTAATTCATGATACTCATCACCCTGACTGGGGGTATTGTGATACTCGCCACTGGATTCCTACATCCTACTTCGTTGGTTTTCTTTAGACAGCCACTTACTAACGCAGATAACGCATAAGCGGCTGGATATTTTGCTTTCTTATACAGTCTACGACCAGCTTGGCGATGGCAATACCGCCTCTTTCCTGGAAATGTGTATTATCCTCTGCGCCTTGGGGGAAGTTAGGGAACTCCCCCGGCCACGCCCACATGAACAATGATTTCGTTTCCTCCGGACCTAGTGCTTCAAACAATTGCCTGCTCTCTTCTGCCAAATCAATCAGGGGGACGTTTTCTTCCTCTGCGAGCTGCTTCATCGCGGTGATATAATCACCATGTGTATCTATGATTTTACCGGCAGTGTCAAAAAATCTTCGCTGCACAGGCGTTACTAGAATCGGGGCAGCTCCCCGCAATCTGGCCTCTTGTATGTAGATGTTCAAATGCTCTTTATACGTTGTAAAAGGGGATGTTGCCCGCTCCGTATCCAGCTTCTGATCGTTATGCCCAAACTGAATGAACAGGTAGTCATTCGCATTCATGTGATCAAGGATGGGTGCCAGGCGTCCTTCCTCCAAAAAGCTTTTGGAACTGCGGCCTGATACCGCAAAGTTGGCTACAGCAGCGTCCGCTTTAATAAAAAGCGGCAGCATTTGTCCCCAACCTGTGTACGGATAACCATCCTGCGGTTGATCGGTAACGGTGGAATCACCAACGATGTATAAGGTTGCCGCTTGCGGTGATGAGGTGATTTCCAAAGCGTTAATTCGCGGGGTAACGCCAGAGAAAGCAAGCTTTAGCTGTCCATCAGCCACATGAACGGTAAAGCTGCTAGTAACAAACTCACCTGCTGCCGTCAGTACATCAGCCAATATAAGTCTTCCAGGCCCTGCCTTTAATCCCGTACAAGTTGACGTGATCAGGTCGCCCATAAGTGTCTGAACCGTATAGCTGCCATTCGGCACATCCACAACGAAGATAGCACCAACCGGAATACAAAAATCTTGGCGGAGCGCCGCGGGACGCCCTCGGTCTCGTTCAAACACCGTTGAACCATCCAGAAAGCCGTAGCCCATTTTCTCATTGTAATACGAATGACCACTAACTCTCGTATACCCTTCTTTTGTACAGCTTGAATTCTGTTCTGGACCGAAATTGAACCTGTAGTGTACGTTCATAGACGTTTACCTCCTACCAGTCTTTGCGATTAAGCAAGGATGCTAAGAAAGTAAGCCCTAACCCTTGTCCCCAGCCCTGAATCCGTTTGTAAGGAACCCCTTTGTAGCCGTCAATATCCCTCATTACCGCTGTCCCGGCTGAAACGTGAGTGATTGTCCCATCTTCCGTGATGCGCGAAAGTATGCCTTGAATTGATTTATTCGTATATTTGTTGTAAAGAGGACCTGAACTGATAAGCGCCGCCGCGATACCAGCAGAGCCGCTTGTTTCCAAATAAGCATCCTTGTCCGTCAATACGGTATGCCAAAGTCCACTCTCATCTTGCAAGCGGACAAGTGCGCTCAATTGATCACGCAGCGAGCCCTCGAGAATCATAAATGAAGGGTGCGTCACATGCACAAGTCTCAGCGCACGAGCCATCGTGATCGCTGCCCAAGCATTGCCACGGGCCCAGAATATGCTCGACATATGATTTTGCGCTAGATGATCCCAGCCGTGGTAGTAGAGATTAGTTGTCATATCTTGCAAGTAATTCTCGTGACCGTGATATTGTTTCAACCCATCTTCGAAATAATCGTCACGCTTTAGCACGGAACCGATCCGCAGGAGGAAGTAACCTGCCATGAACATGGTATCCACCCATGCCTGCTGCGGAAAGTTATAGGTTTCCGAGTTCACCGTGTGCTGGAATATGCCTTCTCCGAAACGCTCAGCCTCATGCTGAAGGAATTCAGCCATTTGGGAAGCAATATCGATATACCGATCTTCGCCAGTTTCTTTGTACAATGTCAGCAAGGAGTGTCCAATGGAGATCCCATTAACGGACAGCTTAGGCAAGCCATCCTCCAGCTTCTCATCGATCCAATCTTTCAGCAGCTGCAGATATTCCTCCTTGCCCGTCGCTTCATAGGCTTCGGTTACGCCATAGAAGGCTACACCACCCGGCCAATCCCAATTAAAGTCCATTCGGAACGTTCTATGAACTACACGGTCAATCACCTTGCGAATTTCATCTGGATCGAATTGTAAGGCTGGCATCTCTTCATTTCCTCCCTGTAGTTGGCTATTTTCTATGTTTGTAACCATCTCTTCTTATCCTTTCAAACCGCTCGTCGAAATCCCGTCAACAATGTACTTCTGGAATATGATGAAAACTACGAAAATCGGGACAAGTGATAACGTCGACATGGCAAACATGCCGCCCCAGTTATTCAAAGACTCGCTATCCAAGAAAAGCTTCAATGCTAAGGAAACTGGATATTGACTCGGATTGTTCAAATAAAGCAGAGGCGTGTAGAAATCATCCCATCTCCAATAGAAGGAGAAAATCGCTGACGTCACGAGTGCCGGAACAATTAAGGGTACGATGATTTTGTAAAAGATGCTGTATTTGCTGCATCCGTCCATTTTTGCGGCTTCATCCAATTCCGGAGGAATCGTACGAATAAACTGCATGATCAAGAAGATGAAGAACGGAATCCCAAAGAACTGCGGGACAATAATCGGTTTAAAGCTGGATAACCAGCCTATTTTGGCAAATAAAATATATTGCGAAATAATCGTTACGTCTTGAGGAAGCAGTAAAGTAAGCATAACCGCTGAAAACCAGAATTTGCTTCCGGCAAAACGAATCCGGGCAAATCCATATCCTACTAAAGCGGAGGAAACCACCGCACCTAACGTCGAAAGAATAACAATAATGAACGAATTTTTCATGAATGTAGCAAACGTATTGCCTGCAAACCCTTTCCAGCCCGACACATAATTGTTCCACTCGAGCCGACTTGGGATCAGACTGGTAGCCGTTGTATAGATTTCATCATTCGGCTTCAGTGAGCTGGCGACCAGCCACAGGATCGGATAAATCGCCGTTACCGCGATGATACAAACGATGAGATGATACAGCAGCGTTTTCACATTTTTGACTCGTAAAACCATGTTCTACCCCTCCTAGCTTTCGTAATGAACCCAATATTTCGATGTTTTGAAAATCACTAAGGTAATGAGTCCGATAAGGATCAGCATGAACCAAGCCATGGCCGAAGCGTAACCCATTTCGAAGAAGACGAATGCTCGATGAAATAAATAAAGCGAATACAGCAAGGTATTGTTCAGCGGCCCGCCTTCCCCATTGGAAATAATGTAGGCCGGGGTAAAGGTTAAGAAGCCTGAAATCGTTTGCAGGATTAAATTAAAGAGAATAATCGGACTTAACAAAGGCAGTGTGATGTGGAAAAATTTGCGAATCGGTCCAGCGCCATCTACACTTGCGGCCTCGTAATAGGTCCCCGGAATATTCTTAAGACCGGCAAGAAAAATCAGCATGGAGGAACCAAACTGCCAAACCGAAAGCAGTACTAACGTTCCAAGCGCCGTTGCCGGGAAGCCAATCCAAGATGTACTGGTGTGGATGCCGATGTTTCCTAGAAAAGCATTGATAAGTCCCTTATCTCCGAATATTTGTCGCCACATAATAGAAACCGCTACGCTGCCGCCAATCAATGACGGTAAGTAATACGTGGCTCGGTATAAGCCAATTCCTTTTACCGCACGATTCAAAAGCATGGCGACGAGCAATGCAATAATGAGTCGCAATGGAACGGACGTGAGTACGTAAGTCAGTGTTACTCGGATGGAGTCCATGATTTTGTCGTCATCTGTGAACATTT
Organism: Paenibacillus sp. V4I9; assembly: GCF_030817295.1. Lineage (NCBI taxonomy): Bacteria > Bacillati > Bacillota > Bacilli > Caryophanales > Paenibacillaceae > Paenibacillus > Paenibacillus sp. V4I9. Next base: position 2,423,014 of record NZ_JAUSZE010000001.1, on the reverse strand, counting down.
TCTCGTAATTGGAAAGTCCCACCCATCGTGGAGCCGAGAGTAAATCGTACTCGGTAAATGAAAAATACAGCGATGAAAACATCGGAAACAGCGTGAAGATCAGAAAACCCAGGATGAAAGGTGATATAAACACATAACCGACTATGTGATCATTTTCACGTAGTTTCATAGTTCCACTCCCTTACATTCGTCAAATTCTGTTTATTTGGGGAGGGCAGCTTGCATGAAGCTGCCCTCTCACCCCTACTTTAACCCCTATATAAAGCTGCTTACAAAGTTCTTACTTCTTGTTTTTGGAAAGAATTGCGTTGGCATCGTTCATGAATTTGGCTGCGGCCTCTTCCACCGAGAGCTTCCTGTACAAGATCTGCTCCTGCATATCCCGAAGCAGCTTGCTTACTTCTGCAGCCCCTGGCGGATCCGGTGGATCCATAACACTGCTGTTCAACTGTGCCCAAGCGACGTAATCATAGACTTTCTGATCGGCCTCTGTTAGTAGGGGTTTCAAACCTTCCCTAACGGCAGCCGAAATCGGAATCCCGCGGTCTCCATTTATGAGCTTATTCGCTTCCAAATCATTAATAAACCAAGAAATAAATTTAGCTGCTTCTGTTTTCTGCTTCGAACTTTTCGAAATGGAGAACAGCATAGTTGGCTTCAAATAAAGACCTTGCTTCCCATTTGGACCCGGAAGCCCTATCATGCTCAATGATTTCTTGGCAGCCTCCTGCAGAGTCACGAATTGATTCGACCAGGCCATCGTCATGAACCCATCGCCGAGTACAACCGGATTCTCCTCCGGAGTCAATTTGGTCAAAGACTCTTTATCCCAGTTTCGCATGTAACCTGCATCGTACCATTTGAGATACATCGTGAAGTAATTTATAAAATATTGGGGATCGCTATAACCAAGACTCGTACCATCCGAGCTAAAATAGTGCTGATTTTGCGTACGCAAGTAGTAAGGAAAGAACTGATCGAATCGCATATGATCGAGCACTTTGCCTTTTCCTTTCATACGCTTAGCGATTTGCTCCAGATCAAACCACGTCCAGTTCACAGGAATCGAAGTGATACCTGCCTGCTTCAGCAGCGCTGCATCGAAGGTTGCTCCCATCGCATTCACCCCAAGAGGAATACCGTAAAGCTTGCCGCCAATTCGTCCAGACGCTATCGTTTCCGCTGAAGCTGAACGAACATCTAGCGTTCCGTTATTTGTAAGCTCATCTAGATCTTCCAGCTGATTCTTCGAACTATATTGATTTAAGTACGAGATATCCATCTGGATAATATCCGGAAGTTGGTTGGCCGCGGCTTGCGGCGCCAGCTTTTTCCAATAATCATCGAAGCCGGCATATTCCGTATCGATCTTCACGCCTGGATTCTGCTGTTGGTATAACTCTATCAGCTTCAAAGTGTAGTCATGTCTGGCTTGACCGCCCCACCAAGCGATTCGAAGCTTAACGTCATGCTTGCTTTCACTTTTCGCAGTTTCTATCGTTCTTGATGTCCCCGTTCCCCCATTCGCTGATTGCTGACTCGAGCTGCATCCGATTAACAACAACATGACTAGGAGCAGGACTAGTATTGGTATGCGTTTCATAGTTAGCTTCCCCCTATGAGTCACCTGCGCTCCACACTTCTTATTATCAGCTTGGAAGAGCGAAAGTTGAATCTAATTTACCGCGATAAATGTTCAAAAAACAGTGAAAACAAGATTTATAGCGCAAGATTTATAGCGTCAACTTCTTATACTCGGAAGGAGCGCAGCCTGCGATCTTTTTAAACACTTGGGAGAAGTATTGCGGATTGTCCCCAAAACCCAGCTGTTCCGCTAGTTCAAACATTTTAACATCATCATTATGTCTAATTATCTCCATTGCTTTCTTAATCCTTACGGTGACTACATAGTTAGAGAAACGTTCTCCCGTCTCTTTCTTGAACAATTTCCCCAGATAATCCGGGTTCATATACAACATCTGGTGGGCTACCCAATTGAGAGAAAGTTCAGCGTTGGCTAGCTCCGAATTGACGATATCAATTACCTTTTGAACGACTTGTGAATGTTTATTTTTATTTTTTTCAAAATTAATAAGTGTGATTTCGGATGCGATTTGTTTTAACAAATGGATGCTCGCTTGCAGGGTTTCCAGTTGAGATATTTGACCAATCAGCCCCATGTAATGATTCATTTTCTCTTCTGCAACTAGTCGCGTCATGGAAATAAATATTTGAATGACATACGACTTGGTCGTCTGAATATCGAGTCGGGAATTGGCCAGTTGATCGTGAACCGCGTCAATACTCACTTCTGCTTCCTCCCAATTGCCTGCCCGGATCGGGAACAGAATCCGATCTTCGTCATAGACGAAATCGGCTTTGCTTAGTAGGGTGGAATCCAGGATATCACGCATTGTAATCAGTCCGCCTTCACCAAGATAAAAGCGATGGCCCAAACAATCGAGCGCTTGCAGATAAAGACGTCTCGCCTCTACGATATCTCCTGATTCGCTTAATGCGACTGTCGTATCAATTTTGTAATAGAGCATAAAAATGCGCCGTATCTCTTTGATTTGCTCTTGTAATCGCTCCATGTCTTGCTGATCCTCAATCATAATCAGAATTTGTTCAGCAATGGTGGAGCTTAGCAGAGGTTCATCGAGAATATCCTCAGCAATATTTTTCACGGCAAAAAGATGCTCATATTCGAACTTGTCTTCCAGACGAAAAAGCAATAAACGCACTTTCTTCCCGCTAACCTGCAGTCCAAATAAATCCTGATAATAATCCCAATCCCGGCTTCCATACGACTTATTCGTCACGAACTCCTTCAGAAACTGTTCCTTCACATGGGGCAGTACCTTCCGCAAATTCGCCTTCATCGACTGAATAAAGCCTTCCTTGCTCTCTTCCTGCTTATATTCCGCAGCAATTTCGCTTAAGGCCTTCAGAATGCTGTTCTCGTTGCATGGCTTTAATAAATAATGCTTCACCCCATACTGCATGGCGATTTGGGCATATTCGAATTCATCGAATCCAGAAAGCATAATGAAGCGGATGTGCGGATGGGTTTCTTTTACTCGGGCCACAAGCCCGAGTCCATCCATACCAGGCATGCGAATATCACTTATAATAATGTCGGGTGTATGTTCACACACGAAGGCGTAGGCTTCAACACCATTTCGCGCTGTTCCAACTAACTGTGTATCCACCGATTGCCAATCCACAATGGAAGAAATACCCTCCAGAATCATTCGTTCATCATCGACTAACAGCACTTTATACATAAGCAGTTACCCTCTTTTCGTAATAGGAATACGGACTGTAATACGAGCACCGCCGCCCACGCGATTATCCACTTGGACTCCGAATTCATCGCCAAAAGAAAGCTTGATTCGTTCATCAATATTTTTCAGACCGATACCTGTACCTCTGGATTTACGTTCTCCTGTCAGGATCTGTTCTAAATAGGCTTCATCAATACCAGGTCCATTATCTTCCATAATGAGTAAAATAGATTCGCCTTCTTCTCGACCGATAATTTGGATGACACATGGCTCTAGCATGACTTCTACCGCATATTTAATCGCATTTTCCAAAAGCGGCTGCAGCGTCAGCTTTGGTATACTGTTGCTTCTAATTGGTTCTGGAACATCGAGTCGAAAATCGAGCCGTTCTTCAAATCTGACCCTTTGAATCGTAATATAATGCTGCACAAGCTGCAGCTCTTCTTCCACGGTGATGATATCCTGCTTCAGACTAATCGACGAACGGAGCAAATAACCGAGTGATTCAACCATTTGGGACACTTGTTTCTGTCCATTCATCTTGGAGATCCAATTGATTGATTCTAACGTATTGTAAAGAAAATGCGGATTAATCTGCGCCTGCAAGGAACGAAACTCGGTTTCTTTGATGATCAACTGTTTCGTGTAGTTCTCTTTGATCAGCTCTTGAATACGCACTAGCATCATGCGATACGTACGCTGCAGCAAGCCTACCTCATCCATCTGCTGTGATAATGGTGCGAGCGTTGGCAGTTCGGACTTCTCTAGATCACTAATTTGCAGGCCGCGCATGTTGGTAATTAAGCCTTCTATTGGTCTTGTTACGCTTCTTGCAACCGTCATCCCAAACCCTACAAGTAGGAAAAAGCTAAGCAGGAATGCGGCAATCATCCAGTTTTTCATCAAAATAATATGATAAAAGATGGTTTGGAAGGGCAGGGTGTTGTAATACGTCCAGCCCAAATAATCAGAGTGAATATGGGAAACGAAATATTTCTCTCCGTCTTGTTCCATAATGCGAAAGCCTTTGGATGCCGACTCTGCTGGATTGCCCTCACTAAGAAAGGATTTCATACTAGCTGCGCGCGGGTATACTAAATTCCTGTCTGATACAATGACGAGCTCGCCGTCCCTCGTTACGGCTTCTCTTGCGTATTGGTTAACAATCTTGTCTAAATTCACATGCAGCACCAAGGTGCCCAGCTTGTTTAGCTCCAATTGGTCGAAGGAACGAATTTGTCTGGCCGCAATTAAGCTGTAATCCTGCGCGTCCGGGTTCACCCATCCCAGGGTTCCATTGCCTCGGTCAGCCGTTGTTTGGATAAGGTCTCTCCGCTCTGATGAGAGCGTTATCAAATTACCGCTGGAATAGCTGCTTCCCTTCACATCGGTTATATCTGCTGCAATGATATACGTCTCAGTATTAATGTATTGCACGAGTCGATCCACAAGTTTAGCACGTGATTGGATCCGATTGTAATCGGACTCATCCGCGTTCATCACGATTAAATTTTGCTGAATTTGTTCATCCGACATGATACTAAAGGTCAATCGTTCCACTTTGTTTAACTCATTCTCAATCAAGGTGGATGATAGATTCAGAACTTGAGATGATTTCTCATAAATTTGCTGATCATAAATCGAATAGGCAATCTGGAGCCCCACCAATGAGATGCAAGAACTGACAGCCATAGATATTGTAATTAGCAAAAATAGCTTCGCTTTAATACGCAGATTGCGTATTTCGTTAAACCACTTGCTTATGCCTGATTTCATGCAACGTCACCACTTTTCTTCGCTGAATAAGGTTCATGTTGGAGAGAGTCTTCGTGATGAAGGTTCCAATTCCCTTTAAGGGTAACAAAAAAGGATGCTGGTATTTATAGCCAGACATCCTCTTTAGTTTATGAAATTAGTCACTAGGTAACAAATTCTAGCGTTTACTTCTCTTCAATATCCGAACTCCGTAAGGCTGGAGCAGCAAGCTAGACGATACGGAATCCGAGGCGAGCATGTCCGTATATGCTTGTTCATCCAGTGTAATGGTATGGGTTTTACTGCTAAAATTCATGAGGAAGATGAACTCATTCACACCGTCTGTACGAATTTGAGCTGTAACCTCTGCAGGCAGCTCTGTTTGTAGAGCAGCATCGATGCCCACTTCTTTAAGGATCTGCTTATAGAAGCTGCTCTGGAAAGTTTGATCCGTACGAGCTGCGATATAGTAAGCTTTGCCTTTACCAACCGCATTGACTGTGAGCGCAGGTCGACCTGCATAGAAGTCATCACCATATACGGCAAGAGTCTCTGCACCTTCTGTATGAATCAGCTCGCACAGCTCACGAACCTCATATTCACCTGTAATTTGAAGCGCGTTGCCCTTCAAGAAGAGGACACGATTCACTTCATGTTCGTGGAGTCCGTCGATCTCCTCAGACCAGATGCCCAACGTTTTGCGAAGCGGTCCCGGAAAGCCGCCTTGGAAGCAAAGGTCATTCTCATCCACAATGCCAGACCAATACGTAGTGACGAAAGTTCCCCCATTCGCGACAAACTGTTCGATTCGCTCTCCGACGCCCGGGCGTACCAAATATAACATTGGCGCAACAACAAGCTTATATTTACTGAAATCACAGTCCATATCGATGACATCAACGGGAACACCTTGTTCCCAAAAGGCACGATAATGGCTTAATACTGTTTGTTCGTATTTAATTCCCATATTACGAGGACCTTGCGAATCCTTAACGGCCCAGCGATTTTCCCAGTCGAAAATAAGTGCCGTTTGTGCGGGCACTCGTGTCCCGATGAGATCTGTCAGTTTCTCCAAAGCGCCGCCAAGCTCAGCTACATCTTGAAAGACACGCGTATGCTCATGACCAACGTGATCAATCACCGCGCCATGCAGCTTCTCGCTGGCTCCTCGGCTTTTGCGCCACTGGAAATACTGGACGGAGTCGGATCCATGTGCCACTGCTTGCAAGGAAGACAGTAGATGCATGCCCGGCTTCTTCAGCTTTGAAACGGGCTGCCAATTCGTTAAGCTCGGTGTACTCTCCATTAGCAGGAAAGGCTTACCGCCACCAAGCGAGCGAAACATATCATGGTTGAGCGAGAAGCATGCGGCTAGATTGCTCTGATCTGCCGCATCATGCCAAGTTGGATAGGCATCCCATGAGATGACATCCAGTACATCGGCGAACTTCCAGTAATTAAGACCTTCGTAAGCGTCCATGAGATTCGTCGTAACGGGCAGTTCGGTATTTTCCGCCTTCAGCGGAGCGATTTCATGACGGCAGAAATCAACGGTTTGATCCGTTACGAACCGTTTCCAATCCAAATTCATCGCATGGACCAGATTTTCGCCATGCGGTGCAGGAGATTCAATCTGAGACCAATTCGTATACGTATGGCTCCAAAATGAAGTCCACCACGCCATGTTGAGAGCATCCAGCGTTACGTATTTGCGCTTCAGCCATCCGCGGAAAGCTTCCTGACAATAGTTGCAGTGGCATTCCCCTCCATATTCATTGGAGATATGCCAGCCCACTACGGCAGGATGCTGCGCATAGCGCTCTGCCAACTGCTTATTCATGATCGCGACTTTCTCCCGATAGACTGGGGACGTATAGCAATGATTATGACGCGCACCGAATAAATTGCGCACCCGGCCAGGGCTTACCCGCAGCACTTCCGGGTATTGCTCCGCCATCCATGCTGGTCTGGCGCCACTCGGGGTAGCCAACCACGCATAAATGCCGTTGGCCGCAAATGTGGCCAACACACGGTCGAGCCAATCGAAGGTGAACACACCTTCCTCCGGCTCAAGCGCTGACCAAGCAAAAATGCCGACAGCCATCACATTACATTTGGCCAGTTTCATCATGCGAATGTCTTCTTCCAGCACATGTGGATCGTGCTGCCACTGATCAGGATTATAATCGGCACCGTGCATGAAAACGGGTAATTTCGGGCTTATTGGCGGATATTTCTGTGACAAGATGATCACCTCTAGGATAAATGTATGGACTCATATTAGTTCATTGCATTCAAGTTTATCAGGTTCACCACCACAAAAATACCCGACAAATTATCGATTACCCGTCATTTCTTTCGATTTACGCACGAACCATTTGTTCGACCAATCGCTGAAGATCAGCAATATCGACATGTCCATCGTTATTTATGTCGGCCATAGCCGCCACTTCCCAATTCGCTGTTCCAACAGCCGCTTGTAAGTAATAAACAACCAAGGCCAAATCAGCCACATTTACAGCTTGGTCACCATTGAGATCCGCAGACTTCAAGGTTACCGAAGCGGTCGCAATAGCAGGGATATCCGAACCTTGAACGACTCCCATCACCTGGAATTGGCCTGTTTGAGCATAGGTATTCTCTGTGACCGTTTCCCATGTTACTGGCGTAGTCTTGTAGGAATAATCGTCACGATAAACGGCTTTCACGACAGTCGGAAGCTGAGGCGCTACATGGATAATCGTACTAATCTGAATCGGGTTAATGTCTAGCGGCACTGAGGTACTCTCCGTGTCACCAATCCGTGTAAATGTAACATCGTCTAAAGAGCCCCAATTCCCGTCATTTCCTTGGATTTCAATTCCAATTGTACAAGTCCCATTGGTTACCTCAATATTGATATGTGTTAGTTGCGATTGCTTCCACTGCGCATAACCAGTATGAGTAATATCTGCACTCAACTGCTCTCCGCCATAATCCTTTGCAAATAACCGGGAGACATTCTCGCCTCCCCCTCCCTGTGTCCATGCGGATAGCCTGTATCTTCCGTCTGGCAAACCTTCAATCGTTTGTGAAATTGTGAAATGGAAAGCCGAAGCTGACCAATAAGCGGCTGAATGTGTACCTCCCTCTGTATGGTTATCCTTAGCTTGAATAGAAATGGCTGAGGTTGTTCCCGTGATGACCCAAGGAGATGTGTTCGCCTCCTCAAAAGCACCATTTGCAGCTAAATTAACGGGTACGATAGCAATAGCCTTCGCTGGGTTTACTCCAGATAAACTCGCCAGCCATATGGAGGCCGCCAGAATGCTAGTTTTCAAGTAATATCCAATCCTCATCGGGATGAACCTCCTTTAAATGAGAGATGCAGCAAGCGATAAATGATCAGGGCTGCTTCTGCTCTTATCGTGTTAGCTTGTGGCGCAATCCCTTCATCATTACCACTTACGATGCCGCTTTTGACCAAAGTTGAAACGGATGCAGCAGCGTAATCCGAGATACGGGAGCTGTCCTTGAACACATTCAAGGAACTCATATCCGTTGTTACATCCAATCTTTTCGAGATATGAAGCGCCCTTGCAGTCAATACCATGAGATCCTCTCGGGTGATGGATGCTTTGGGATCAAAGCGGTTATTGCCGCTTCCTTCGGAAATGCCCAGAGCTTTGGCAATGCCTAACGCTTCGTAATAATAATCTGAAGATTGTACATCGGTAAAGTTAGATTCCACCTTAGCGCTCAGGCCAAGAGCTTTTATCAGCATAACCACATAGTCCGCGCGCGACACTTGCTGTTCTGGACTAAATGTGTCTTGTGAAGTTCCTGTGGTTACCCCTTTGGAGGCGAGAGCTTCGATGGCTTCCTTCGCCCATTCGTATTTCGCGATATCCTTGAAGGACTTGGTAACGAATGATATGGCGTAGGTACTGAAATGTGTCGTTGTGAAAACGATTGCTTGCGTCACAGCATCGTATTTCGCATTGGGAACAGCTATGGCGTCACCGCTTCCATCCAAGTACCACACCACGAGATGATCCGGATGTTGGAGTTCTTCCTTGGTTGGTGTATACGGTATCGATACGGTAACCGGTGCCGCTGGATTGTTCCACGAAACGATCTCACTGCCTGATTTCAGGTATAGATCAATGAGCGGTCTATCCCCAATCTTTGCTAACAATGATTCAGGAAGTGTCGTAGGATCTACGTATCCGATATGTAAGCTAACTCCTTCCGCAGTGCTAAGAGTGGTAGAGTTCAGCATGTTACTCGAGATTGAAACGGTGCCTTTTGGCGTTACAATATCCAATTGCTTAACTACTTTCGACGATTGCAATGCGGTCTTAGGCAGCTGCTGTGCATACGAATTTGCTCCTTCAATTTTGGAAATTTCCAACGATACTTTTTTCTTGCCCTCGTTGTCTGCCTTCGCCTGATCCAGCATTTTTTTCCACATCTCCGCGGATAAAGCAGCCAGCGCTGTTTTACTTTGATCTAATACAGGCAGTTGTACAAGGCTGGATGAACCATCTGCCTCCGTCTTAATTGTTTCCAAAGGAGATGCTGGACCTGAACTTAAGTTAGTACTAGGACTGCTAGGAGTGTCATCACCGCTATCTACATCAGTAATGGCAACGGCAGCCGAGCCTAAGATAGCCGGCTTGATGCTAGCACCTGCAGGAGCACTACCCCACTCGACATCGTGAACGGTAATCGTACCTACAGTTGCAACAGTGTTTGTCTTTGCTTTGAAAGTAAGCGCTAGTGAGTTTATATTTAACGCTTTTCCCCCTGGGTGTGCTAGAACAAATCTTACAGTCCCAGGAACAGCATGATCTGTATGCAAAAGAAGCGTACTTTCCGCGCCGCTTTGCGCAGTCATGTATTCAAATTTGTCCGCGTCATAATGAAGGGTAATGTCTTCTGCGTAGATGGTTTCTACCAAGCCGCCATTTCCAACGTTCACTGTGAAGGAATCTCCCTTCGTCACACGACTAGGAGCTGTTAACGTCTCTGCCGTACGGTCTGTATAAAATTCAAAGTCATCAATATTTCCCCAATTGCCGGCGTTGCCGTCTGCTTTGACCCCAATGGTTGCTTGACCATTGGTAACTTGAATGTCCATAAGAATGGGGTGCTTCCACTCCAACCATTTGGTGTTATGAATATCGGCGGTCACTTCTTCTCCACCAAAGTTGTTTGCAAATAACTTCAGGCTATTTTCGCCACCGCCTCCGTGCGACCAGACTTTCAATGTGTAGTTGCCATTTGCTAAGCCTGTAATCGTTTGCGATGCCGTAAATGGCATGGCTTGAGGTAACGAATAATGCAGCGCATGGCTGCTGGCGTGAGCATTTGCTTGATCTGTCACGACTTTTACCGCGGTTTCATCGCCTGTAATTGTCCAGTTGCTGCTATCTCCGCTTTCAAAGCCTGGATTTTTGACCAGGTTGGTAGCTCCCTGTACGATCACCTTTAGAGTGGCTTTCAGTGGAACCCCTGCGATCGAGCCTTGCAGAGAAATGGTTCCAGGATGATTCAGTGCATCAGTATCGAACGCCTCCCAAGTTACCGGTAATTCTCTAACCGAATCATCTGTAAATTCAACCTTCACTTTACTTGGCAGCAGCAGTGTTCCTCCGACAGTGACATTGACCTGGGAAGGGTGGATCAGCGCAGCTTCTGCTGTGAAGATTTCTCCATTTCCAGCGGAAACACGATTGAACACATCGAGAGATGGGAGAGCATTGCCGTTAAAATCAAACATCGCCTGATTTTCCCATCCGTTACCTTCACCTGGTTTGGAGCTCCACTCCGCTCCTTTGACTGGAATCCAGTCCGGCTCCCAGTAGAAAATACCCAGCCCTTTCTTCTCCGGAACTTGAGCCACAGCGTTCATGACGTCCCGAACTTCTTGAGCTTGTCCTTGAATGGTTGCTTTATAACCGCCAAGCTGTTCTTGACTGGGACCAAAATTGTTTGAAAAGTTGTCCCCATCATTCAATGTATACGCGTAAGCGTTTTCAGCAACGAGCACCTCTTTGTTGTACCTCTGCGAAATGTCCGTCATGTTCTGCTGAAGCTGCTCCAGCGGACCGTGCCAATAAGGGTAATATGAGAAACCAATCACATCGTAGTCCACTTTAAAAGTTTCCAGTTGATCAAAGTTGCGACGAAAAAGTTCGTTGTTCCCCCCGTCGGCGAGATGAATCATTATTTTCGTTCTTTTCGCAGGATTATTCTGGTTAGGATCGTTATCACGGACAGCTTGAACGCCTTTTTTCACGAGATTAGCCCAGCCTTCAAATCCACCGCTGCCTGTCGTTTTCCCATCCGGCCATACCATACCTGTATTCGTTTCATTTCCAATTTGCACCATCTCCGGCATTGCACCGACAGCCGTTAAGCCTTGTATCACATCTGCCGTATAGTCATAAAGAGCTTCTTGAAGCTCTGCGGTGTTAAGTCCCGCCCACGCCGACGGTTTATTTTGCTTCTCTGGATCCGCCCAGAAATCACTGTAATGAAAATCCAGCAGCACCTTGAGGCCGAGATCATGCGCCCTTTTGGCGATTTCTATGGTTTTGGCCTTATCGTTATTGCCCCCACCAAGCGGCTTGCCGTCACCATCGAAGGGGTGATTCCAAATACGCAGTCGTATCCAGTTAACTCCGTGATCTTTCAGAATTTGCAGGGCTTCCTTTTCTACGCCTTGATCATAAAATTTACCTCCGCTAATCTCAATTTGCTTCAGCATCGACACATCGGCACCTTTAATAAAATCAGGGGATATGCCCTGAATCGGGTTAATGCGAATTTGTGCAGAAGCATTTGAATTCGGCTCCGAGGCATAAGTTGTCGGAACCATCGCTGATGTCAGTATCAAACTAAGCAGAATGGCCAAGCTCTTTTTCATTTTCTCAATTCCTTTCCAAAGGCAAAATGTGAGCGCTTTCTATTTGTCACCTAAATGGTACCAACATCTGTTTTTCAAAATAACCCGCTAAAATATCGATTACCTGTTCATTCTATCGACCTATATAAAGGCTTAGGCGAACCTACTGGGTGATCCCCCTATTTGATCCAAGTAATGTTGTATTTTGTACAACAAAAAGCTAGTTAAGCCTCGTTATCCTCTCGATTGTTGCAGTAAATACAACAATTTCCCCCTAAAATAGCTCCATAGAAGGAAATTAGGCTAAATTGTTGTACACCATACAACATTGACAGCTTTATGAGAAGAAACCAACGAAATTGTTGTACTGCGTACAACAATCACTCCTCTAAACCAAATAAAAGACTGTCAGACTGGACTGTTATTCCCCACTGCTCACTCAAGCCAGTAACCAATAACCAGAAGCAAAATCACTCAGCATAAAAATTCACTACAACGATCCAATCAAAAAAACTTGGCTTCCAAGTGTAATAGGGTTAAGCTTCGCCTCCCCTTCCGAGACGCCTCTTTATTCCTTCTCAGGACGCAACTCGCCCTCTCTCAGCGGCTGAGAGGTCCTTTTCAAACGTCTCGCGCCACTTTAGGTCCATTCGAGCCTCCGAGACGCCCCTTTATGCCTTCTCAGGACGCAAAACCCGCTAACTTGCCTTCTCTCAACAGCCGAGAGGTCCTTTTCAGACGTATCGCGCCACTTTCGCTCCATCCGGACCTCCGAGACGCCCTTTTCTGCCTTCTCAGGACGCAAAACCCGCTAACTCGCCTTCTCTCAACAGCTGAGAGGTCCTTTTCAAACGTCTCGCGCCACTTTCGCTTCATTCGGACCTCCGAGACGCCCTTTTCTGCCTTCTCAGGATGCATTTTCGACCTCTCACTTCGCTTTAGCACCATTCCCACACTTTAGTGATTAATTTTATCGTCTCAGCAGACATTACGGAGGTTCCGGACGGATCCTCCGATTTTAAGCGTGTTTTCTCACTATCAAATCACTTCCACGCGCTCCCCGCACTTTAGAGAAGAATACATCCGTTTCCGCGGCGGCCCAATAAATATGGGTTAAATTTCGCCTACCCTCACACTCTAACGAAAAAAAATCCGCTTCCTGATAACAGGAAGCGGATCCCTCTTCAACTTTCGCAATCAATGATTAGCTTGGTTCAGCATGCATTTTGTCCGATTTAATCTTCGTAAATCACAACGGACTTCGTTTCTTCTTCCCATTTAACCGTAGCTTTTAGAGCTTCGCTAATGAAACGAACCGGTACAACCGTGTTTCCTTCAACGATGGCCGCAGGAACTTCCAATGTAACTTCTTTACCGTCTACAGTAGCTTTCGTGCTATCGATAAAGAGTTTAACTGTAATTCCGCCACGAGTAACGGTTACCGAACGTTCTTCGGCGTTCCAGGTTACTTCGGCTTTTAAAGATTCGGATATCGCACGGAATGGTACCAATGTGCTGCCGTCTTTGATGAAAGGATTAACTTCCAAAGTAGGCTCCTCACCATTCACATACAAAAACACGCCTTTTTTACCTAGCTTTTCAAAAAGTTTTCCAAGTTTCTTATAGGAATTCAAGTTCTTTATGTTTGCTTTCACGGCTTCCTTTTGAACATAAACCGCATCGGTTACACTACCCTGCTCGTCCAAAACATCAGCAACAGCAGAAAGTGCAGCATCACGATCTTTAATCGCATCAAGTTCAACCTTTAATTCGTCGCTAATGTGAGCACCGTAGTTAGTCAAAAGTAGATCAGCAATAACAGCTCCGGCTGGCTTGTCCTTTACATTCTCGAGCGCTTTAAGAAGACCTTTATACCCGTTTTTGCCTTCATTGCCATAAGTGTCGGTAGTTACAGTTGAATCTGCACCTCCATTAACCTTTATATTCAGTTCAACTGCTGGTTTGGACGAATCCACTTTATCAGCATTGTTGCCATTTTCGGATTTTGCAAAGGCAGATCCTGTCATAAGGCTAGTTACAACAACGCATGTTGCTGTAATCATCCAAGTCTTTTTCATTTTCATAATAACGACTCCTCAATTGTGATTTATTAACTCCCTAACATATTCGACATCTTTCCTATTTTTGGAGGGGTCGCTTTGAGAGAATTGAAAAAAACCGCCTCCTTTCAACAGGAAGCGGACTTCTTTTCAACTTATTTTTTCGCAATCAACGGATTAGCTTGGTTCTGCATTTCAGCAACAACCTTTTCAATACCAGCTTGCTTCAGCTTATCATTAAACACTTTCACACCATGCTTATCATCGTTAGGATCAACCAAACCGTAGAAGAGCGGTTTACCGTAAGTCTCCATTACGTTGCTAACAGCGGCGACCTCATTTTTCACTTTGGTATCATCAAACGTAAATGTCTCTAAAGGATGGTTGACAGTCACTGTCTTTTTCCAGTTTTCTGTGAATTTTTGTGTTTCAGCAGCTACTGTGGAATCCAAACGTTCATGCAAGGAGTTCCAGCCCCATGGATCCGTACCGGACGGAGGGAAATCAGCAGAAGCAGGAAGCGGTTTGAACTGATCGTTGCCTACAGGCTCGTAGTGCTTGCCTTTAATCCCGTAGTTCGTCAGGTCATGAATTTCTGGATCATAACGGAGTAAATCAATCGCCATTAAACCACGTTCGTAGTTTTTGGAACCTGCATGGATGGACATCCCGTTATTGATAAACGGATTGGATAGACGTTTTTTGTCAGGACTCAGATCATACAGCTCCACCTTCCAATCTGGATGTGTGGTTTGCATTTCGGATTTGGCACGCAATAATGTTCCTAAATTCCATTCTACGGAAGCTAGTTTACCATCTTTGAATGCTTGTGTTTTGTCGACTTTATTGGCAATGGCATCTCGGGACCAAGCACCTGTTTTTTGTGTATCATTCATTTTCTTAGCAAAATCAGCGAACTCCGGTGTATCTACAAAGTTGAATAGTTTTCCGGAACCATCTGTTACTTTATAAGCAACTGGCAGTTGAGGAACGACAAAGTTCCACTCATTCGGTTGAACCAACTCAATCGCATTAAACTCACTCACACCGATACTTGGTTTGAAATCCTTCTCTTTCTCAGCAACCGTTTTCAAATATGTCACGTAGTCATCATACGTTTTCAGCTCAGGTAAATTGTACTTTTGACGCAAGTCTCCTCGAATACCGACCATATGGTAACTGTACTCAAAATTGTTTTGTGGAACCATATAAATTTTACCGTTGATTTTGGCTTGCTCCCAAGCTACTTTTGGCTCTTCCGCCCATGTTTTCGGGGCAAACTTCTTAATCATATCTTCTGTCAATTCCATAAAGCCGTTTTTCGTAGCTTGCTGCGCATAGTAGGACCATGTAGCCGAGAACACGAGATCGAAATCCTCGTTAGCTGCGAACATAAGCGGATATTTCTGTTGATACTCGCCCCAATCTAGAAAGCTAACATCAAGCGTTGCATTAATCTTTTGCTTCATCAATTTATTTACTTCACCATAAACCTCATCAAAAGCTTTTGGCTTGGAGCCAAGCAAAACCATTTTCAGCTTTACTTCCTTACTTGTATCAATACCATTACTTGAAGTTGCGGAAGCGCTTGCTTGAGGTGCCGCTGAAGTACTCGGTGTCGGTGTTGCCTCTTTCGTGCCGCAAGCCGTCAGTACAGTACCCATCACGAAAAGTGATGCTAGACTGAGTTTAGCTAATTTCTTGGTGTATGCCATTTTTTTCTCCCCTTATAAAAGATAGATAATTTATGATAACCGGGAATTTGAATTCCCGGGGTTATCCTTTTACAGCTCCAACGGTTAAGCCTTGAACGAAATAACGCTGAACGAACGGATATAAGAAGATGATCGGACCTGTAACAAGAATGGCGAGCGCCATTTTCAAGCTTTCACCAGGCAATTCCGTAACCTGCATACCTGTAATGGCCATAACCTTGCGAATGCCTTCGAGATTGCCCAGCATTTTATAAAGTAAATATTGCAGGGTATACAGTTTCTCATTCTGTACAAACAGCAAAGAGTTAAACCAATCGTTCCAATAATTCAGTGCGGTGAACAGTCCAATCGTG
The DNA here is from genome assembly GCF_030817295.1 of Paenibacillus sp. V4I9. Classification (NCBI taxonomy): domain Bacteria; kingdom Bacillati; phylum Bacillota; class Bacilli; order Caryophanales; family Paenibacillaceae; genus Paenibacillus; species Paenibacillus sp. V4I9. The sequence goes on along the minus strand of NZ_JAUSZE010000001.1, from coordinate 2,406,952 downwards.
GCCAGTCCCGGTTTGGCTAGCGGTAGAATTAAACGGATAAAAATCGTGAAATCCCCTGCTCCGTCTATCTTCGCAGATTCCGTAATAGCGTCCGGTATGCTCCGTAAGAACGTCCGTAAGATGATAATATAGAACACGTTTAAGAGCGGAGGCAATAACAGCGACCAGAAGGTATTCTTCATGTGTAAATAGTTAACCATTAAGATGTACCAAGGTACAAGTCCGCCATTAAAAAGGGTTGTGAAGTAGAAAAAGAAGGAAAATCCGCCGCGCCACTCAAAATCCTGACGTTGAAGGACATACGCAGCCATCGCTGATATGAATAGTCCCACAATCGTCCCCGTTACGGTTAGAGCAATCGTCAACAGATAAGAGCTAACAAATTGCTGTGGATGTTTGAGCGCAAAGGCATAGGCATCCCAAGAAAATTCCTTGGGCCATAATCGAAAGCCATCACTCGTAATCGAGGATTCGCTCGTTAAGGAGCCGCTAATAATAAGAATAAAAGGAATTAAACAAGCCAAACTGATCAAACTGATAAACACATAGCCAATGACATCCAGCATTCGCTGATCGATTTGACTCTTTTTAACACTCGTCGTACTCATAGGTTCACCCCGCAAATTGCATTATGTTTAAAATAAGGCATTCTCTTTATCCGATTTACGTACAAGGAAATTCGTTACCATAATGGTCGCAAAACAGAGGATGGATTGATAGAATCCAATTGCGGAAGACATCCCGATTTCATTGTTAACCAATAAGGAACGGTACACATACGTGTCAATAACATCCGTCGTTTGATACAGCAGACCATTGTTGCCCACGAGCTGGTAGAATAGTCCAAAATCACCGCGGAAAATGCCGCCAATCGCAAGTAGAACAAGGATAGTTATCGTAGGACGCAAGGACGGAAGTGTAATATAGCGAATCCTTTGAAACACATTAGCGCCGTCAATTTCAGCAGCTTCATACGTTTCTCGATCAATACTCAGAATGGATGCCATGTAAAACACAGCGCCATAACCAACTGCTTTCCACGCTGAGAAAAAGATCAGAATATACTTCCAATATTCCGGAGTCGTATAAATATCTAGCTCAGGAATATGTAAGGAGCGAAGCAGTGTATTCACGGTTCCATGTTCGTAATTGAAAAGATTGTATGCTACAGCTCCAACCACGACCCAGGATAAGAAATACGGTAGAAACATAAGGGTTTGCGCTGTTTTGCGAAACAGTTTCGAGCCGATTTCGGCCATCAGGATCGCCACCACAATTTGCAGCACATTGTTAATAAGGATAAAAGCCGCATTGTAAAGCATCGTGTTCCGAGTGACTCTAAACGCATCGCCCGTCATGAAGAAGAATTTGAAGTTATCAAATCCCACCCATGGTGAGTTCATAATGCCCAAATCATAGCGGTACTGCTTGAACGCAAGCACGATACCGGCCATCGGCACATAGCTGAAAAGCAAGAAGTAAAGGACTGCCGGAGCAATCATGAACAGCAGTGTTTTCTTAGACTTGAGTCGATACAGGAGTCCTGTTCTCATCTCTATTCGTTCCCCCATCCGGTTCTAGTTGTCTCTCCTGTTACTAAATTAACAGGTTCCATGCAGCGTAGTAACCCGACAAAATATCGATTCCCTGTAACTTTTGCAGATAGCACCTAAGTTAGTGGCTTTGCTGTCTAATATGCGCTAATCTTAAGCTACACTAGGATAAACGGATCCGCTGTCCTCCAGGACGAGCGCGTTTGTCAAGGTTGATGCAAAGCCAAAGTATAAAACTTATACTTCCTTATCAACTCTAGAGAAGCTTACGCTTACATCATAAGTTTCTCTGAAAATTCTTGGGGGCGATTTTAACTATGAAACTTCTTTTCGCAGAGGATGAAAAATTCACGAGAGAAGGAATTCGTAAATCGATTGCATGGGGAGAACTCGGGATTACTGAGCTTGTCGAAGCGGTCGATGGTCTAGAAGCGGTTGCTATCGCTGAGCAATTTCAGCCCGATATTGTGCTGACGGATATTCGCATGCCGCGCATGGATGGCATTGAGCTTGCTACACACCTACGCCGGAAGTATCCACTTTGCAAAATTGTTTTTATGAGTGGTTACGCAGATAAAGACTACTTAAAAGCAGCGATATCGTTGAAAGCGGTCAGCTATGTAGAGAAACCGATTGATATCGAGGAGCTAGAAGAAGCGTTGCGAAGCGCAATAGCCATTTGTTTGGAAGAGCAGCGGCATTTGGCGAACGACGCGGTAGCCAGAGATAATAAGAGCTACATCAAGCAAGAAGCAGCGCTCCAGCTCATACGCGGGGGATTTGACGAGGAATTGCTGGTTAAGCGACTGTTGGCCGTTGGATTCGAGGCATCGCTTCAAGCCCCGGCAGTTACAATATTGGCCAAACTAGTTACACCACAACCAACGAAAGAAAACATTAATTCCATTATTGAATCAGCATTGACCGCCTTCGAAAACCCGTACTTATATGCACTGAAAGATGACAATCACGTTATCCTTCATTTATTTTCGAGCGGCATAGTGCCTATAGAAAGCAGTGGATTGCATCACGTTTGTTACGAGCTCTCTTCTGCTTTAAAAAAGGAATTTCATTCCTTCTCCATTGCCGCGGGGAAAATAGTTCCTTCGGTTAAAAGGCTGCAGGAGTCGTATACAAGTGCTGTCCTTCGTCTTCAGGAGTCATTCTTTCATAAACCATGCTCCGTCATATTGCATGACAGTTATGGCAGCGAAGTGAATTCTGAGCATTATCAAGTGCCGGCTGAGTTATTCAACAGGTTCCAAGAAGCACTTGTAGAGGAAAACTTTGAGGATATTTCCCGTTTGTTGAACACGGTTACCACGGATATTCATCAGCATCCTGGAACACTAATTGTCAGCGTCAAAGAGCTCTATTATCGTTTTGCTTTGGAAATGGACAAATTTGCTCGCAGCCGAAATGTCATCCTGTTCGATGTCTCGGAAGAAAATAATGTGCCGTGGAAGCTTATCCTGGAATGTCACTTCCTAGATGATATTCATCGGGTGATCACCCAGAAGCTGGATGAGCTGAAGCAATCCTTCAGGGAACGTGGGAATGGAAGCATGTCATCTGCCAGCTCGCGGATTATTCGTTACATTCATCTGCATTTTGCTGAGGATAACTTGTCTGTCCAAGATGTGAGTGATCATATGCAAATGACAGCCTCGCATCTCATCTCGATTTTCAAAGAAGCGACTGGCAAAACCATTAAGCAGTATGTCACAGAATATCGAATGGAAAAGGCAAAGGATTTGCTACGAAACAATCGATTGAAAGTGCTCGACGTCGCTTCACAGGTGGGGTTTAAAGATGGGGAGCATTTCGCGAAAATATTCCGCAAATCAACAGGGATGACACCTTCCGAGTACCGGGAGCGATGCCAACTATGATGTTCACTTTGATTCAAACGATACGAAAATGGCTGTACAACGCGAAATTACGGCATAAAATCATGGTTACTTATTTACTGCTGATTATGATTCCACTTGGCTTCTATCAATTCATTGCTTCGGATAAAATGTCAGCCATCATCATTAATCATGTGACGTATTCGGCCAAGCAGGGCTTCGACCAAACCTATTCGTTCCTCAGCTACCGCGTACAGCGAATAGCGGAAACGACGAATATCCTGGTTTCGAACACAACCATCTCTAGTATCTTAATGGACACGAGTATCACGCAGAATATTAATCGCGAGCTGCAAGATTATAGTAATTTGAAGCAGCTCCTCCGATCCATGCAGGACAGCCTTGATATTTCACGGGTCATCCTCTATGTGCCGAAGGCATTTATTTTCTCCAACGAGTCGGAGAATTTCCTCCCCCTCGACCAGACTGTTGACAGCCCTTGCTTTGCTCGTTTAAATGAACTGCATGCCAAATATTTATGGTGCTCGCCACCGGAATTAGGTTCTCATGCTACCCATGATAACTCCTCCCTCTATGTGGTTAGGAGCATTCTGGATCCAAATAATTATTCGGTGCCCATCGGCCAGCTGCGTGTGGATGTACAGGCGGAGACACTGCGCTCCATGCTTAAAAAAGCCAACGTGGTGAAGAAAAGCGCCACCTTCTTAGTTGACCAGAACCATCAGATCGTGCTTGCTTCTGAACCTATGACCCTTACCGACTTTACCCTGCCAGATATCTCCAGCGACTCGGTTACGATGAATTGGCAAAGCAACAATAACTACTATTTATACCGGCAGCTCCCATCGAATTGGGGCATGGTGACAGTCATTCCGTTAGATGAAGTCGTTCAGCAAAGCAATGAGCTGCGCAATGACTTACTAGTTATTTTACTTATTGTAAGTGGACTCGCGTACCTGCTAGCCTATTTATTCTCCTTCTCGGTTACTCGGCGCATCTCACAATTAACGAGCCGTTTGCGTGATGTACAGAATGGCAATCTAATCGCATTGGCTCAAACGCAAGGAAAAGATGAAATAGGAGAGCTGATTCAAACCTACAACTACATGATTGAACAAATTAGTTCTATGAATAAGGAGCATTACCGGCTAGGACAAGAAGTGAAAAACGCGGAGCTTAAAGCACTTCAGTCGCAAATCAATCCTCACTTCCTGTATAATACCCTCGATCTTATTAATTGGATGGCTGACAGCGGTCTTAACACGGACATCAAAAAGGTCGTCAAGGCGCTAGCTCGTTTCTATAAAGTCAGCTTAAGCAGCGGGAAAGATATTATTTCGCTCCGCGAGGAATTAAAGCATGTTTCTTTTTACATGCAGATTCAGAATATCCGATTTGAAAATAAGATTGATTTTCAAATTCATGTGCCAGAGGAGCTTCTAGATAACACGATTCCGAAAATTACTTTGCAGCCAATTGTAGAAAATGCAATCCTACATGGTATTCTTGGACGTACTCACCGCGAGGGTACGATTACAATTAGCGGTGCGAGAGTGAATGACAACATTCACCTGATCATCAAGGACGACGGAGTCGGCATGCGCGCTACACAGGTCGAAGACATCATGACGGGCACGAGCCGCAGCAAAATAAGCGGCAGCGGATACGGCGTCAAAAATGTCATCGAACGCATTCGCCACTATTTCGGCGAGCCTGCGAATTTGACGTATCGCAGCGTGCCTGGCGAGGGCACTGAAGTGGAAATTACGATTCCGGTTACAACGGGATCCGAGATGTAGTCATAGAAAGAGCCTTAGGATGCAGGTGCTTCCTAAGGCTCTACTTCTATCTATTTCAAATAAAACACTTCGCGCATCGGTTGAATTGGCACCGCTTCGCGGAAGTCGAAGGAACCGACGACCATCTTCGAAGTAATCGCATTCCATCGATTACAAGCTTCGCTTTCTGCTAAATAAGCGAAAGCAGCTTCTAAATCATCGCACAAGAAGCAATAAAAAAATTGCGCACCATTTTGAAAGATCGAGTAATCCCTAATCCCGGCTTTCGTGTGCTCTTCCATAATTTCCGGCCATGGTGCCAGATGCATACTCACGTATTCCTCTAAATCTTCTTCACGAATGGTCCATGTCCATGCGAATTTCCCACTATTCGACATACGGTCACCCTTTCCCATTAACATTCAATCAATTGTACTTTAACTCGACAACTTCGTCTCGTCAATAAACATCATCGCCCAAGCTTATAAACAGAAAAAGACGACAGCCAATTAGGGCCGCCGACTCTTGATGCATGGTGCTTATTATTCGATTTTACGGGATGCTCCAATGAACCAAACGAGAAAAGCGTAGCACAATAGCGCAATAAAGCCATAGCCGCCGAATACGTCATATTTTGAAGCAAAGTAACCGAAGCCAAGACCAGCGAGAGTGTGCACGAGATTCTCCCCTAACGATTGGAACGAATCGATCGTTGCCCGCATAGAGGAATGGGTCCGGTGATGTAAGTAGCCGGAGGCGATTGGCTCCATCACCCCAGAAAACAAGCAAATGATGAACATCGCTGAGAGGCCGATGAAATCCTTGCTAATGGCAACATAGGTGAAGCCGACGGCGAATACAACCATAATAATGAAAATCAGCGCTCTATAGCTGAACCAACCTAACAGCAAGTGTGCCATGAGATTGCCAGGAAGCTGCAGCAGCATGATAGCGGCAGATAATACGCCGAAGTATGCAACCGGAATACCCAGTCTGCTCACGTATAACTGCCAGAATTCTTCGATGTAACCCATGGCAGCACCTGTCACCATGGCTGAAAGCATCACAAGAGAGACGCTTGGGTTCGTTCGAAAAAAACGTAGAGACACAGCGACATAGGTCTTGAAAGGAATTACTTCATTGACAGAATTATCTTCTGAAGCAGCAGACGGCTCGATCAAAAGGATTGAGAGCGTCAGGGCGATTAGCGCGCTCCCGAACGATATCCAGTAGTTCAGCTCAAGGCCGTATTTACTTGCGAGTAAGCTTCCGCACAAGGCGGCGAGAATTGCGGATACGAAGTCGCAGGCATTCAATCTGCCCAGTTGTTTTTCGTATGAAGAGGCCTTCCCTTGCAGCATTAAAGAATCGTATAGCAGGGCATTTTCTGAGCCGCTGCTGGCCGATCGACTCACACCCGCCAAGAAAACGACCAAGGCAAAGTGCCAGAATTCGGTCGCAAACAGTAGCATCAGAAACTCGCTGCACCCAAGCAGGGCACTGAGCACAAGCATCTTTTTTCGGCCCCACTTGTCGGCCATAATGCCAGTGGGAATTTCCAGAAAGACGATTGTCAGGGCGTAAATAATTTCCGTATACACGACCATCTGAATGGTCATGCCCCTCTCCTCCCAGAAAAGCCTCTCGATGACGTAGGCTGGGATAAGGCTGGAAAAGAAGCGGAGCGCATATAGTTTTCGAAGGTTGGCTGTGTAGTCCATGAAGGAGCTCCTCTCCTAGATTTGATTGGCTAATTAGGCTCAATCAAATCAGGGGGCGCTCGCGGAGGACTAGCGGTTACGTTTTAGCAGGGAGGTCGTGCGAAAGCTATCATGGTGAGGTATCTCCTTTCATTCAGGTCGTAGTTATCCCCATCATAAGTTGCGAAACAGGGCGCGTCAATGATTCTCGGATCATTGCCTCTTTTTCATTTCTTTTCGCCACAATATCAAAGCAAGCATGCCCATTGAAATAACCGCCCCAGCTAATCCAAGTCCCATGTCTTTTTGAGTATCAAAAACATCACCTTGCAAACCAACATATTCCTCCCCATGTTGCCCAGCTACAAAAGCAGCCCCCATCTCAATGATTTCGAAACAGGCGCTGCAACTGAAAACGACTGCCGCGGGAATGACGAATGACCAAAAACCACGAAGTGCGGCGGCACGGGTTAGCAATTCACGGAATGGATATGACCAGAATAAACCGAATGCGAAATGAATGACCCTATCGTAATAGCTTCTCTGGGTATAAAACGAAGCTTTCAGCCACATGTCGAACGGTGTACCCTGATAGGTATAATGAGCCCCATAGGTATGTAAGCAAAGAAAAATAAACATGAATAAATAGGAAACATTAGAGAATCGGAAAACTTTATAAGTAAAGGTGAGAACAAGTACAACGATAACGGGAAGTATGCTCTCCATAAGCCATTGTATCCGGTCAGTGGGTGAGATGGCCATGAATCCCCAATACACAGCAAACACGAAGATCATCAAGTGCAATAGCCAATTGCGGGAAAACGGTCTTTCGGGGTTTGTCAGCATATTCGTCCGTTTCTTAGAGATAGGATGCTAGTCATGTAGAAGTCAACCTTTCTTCCGCCTTGTTTGTTTTTATCTGGATTACATATAACAAAATCCCGTTAGCCATTTCGGCCAATGGGAGATTTATGAATGACTTTAGTCTTCTGGTGTACGATCCAAGTACAAACGAGTCACTGAAGTAGCATCGCCCTTTTCAATATCTTCTTCCGTTGCTTTTTTCTCAAGAGGATCATGCGTGTTCATACCCGGTGCAATTGTCGGCTCGTTATGGTTGGATTGGGACTTGTCTTTCAAATTAATCACCTCCATCACCCTTAGTTTGGATAAATATGCCGATTCTATACTTGGGCAGAGAAAGATAACATCCAAAGTGGCTTTTGGGCATCCCAAGCAGGATAGTTGGGGTTGGGGGTGGCTCTCGACAAGCATAGATGTAAAAAGTACATCAAAATTTGTTAAAAGTGACTCTTAGGGCGAGTAATCATGCATTTTCTCCTAACGCATGAAAAAGGCAAAATTGTTGTACAACATGCAAGCCGCGGCAGCTCCTAGTTGATGTACATTACCGTCAATATTCGTTTTATGTAAGTTGAGAATAAATAAAAGGGAAAGCCCATCTGATGGATAACATCAGAGTTTTTTCCCTTTGTTTTATTGCATTTGAAGGCCAAGCTACAATCTTACACTAGCCACGACTGGATAGTGGTCCGACGGATAGCGACCGTTGTACATGTTTCTATCGATATTGATTGAATTCACTTGAATTTCGGGCGTCACGAAAATGTAATCTATCGGCTCTCCCGTGTCGCCGCCGTTAAAGTCATGCCAGGTGCAGCCTACATCATTGTCATCACCATAAGCGTCACAAAGCCCCGCTTGTGTCAGAATTTCGATCACTTCGCTGCTTGGGCCGCAGTTAAAATCACCTGTCAAAATTGCCGAAATCCCGTCTCGGCGGTTCATGGAACGGATTCGTTCTACAATAAGCTGGATGCCGTTCGTTCTAGCTTCCTCACTCATATGATCCAAGTGAGTATTGAACACGTACCACTCCTGTCCGTCTTGCTGCTTCAGCCGTACCCAGGTGCATATTCGCGGACAGCCAGTGTTCCAGCTCAAGTAACCGAGCCGTTCAGGATATTCCGATAGACCGAAGTTCCCGCTCTCGACTGGCTTCAACAAACCACGATGATAGAAGACAGCGCAATGCTCGTCTTCATTCCCTCCCTGACGGCCATCACCAAGCCAGGCATAATCCGATAGCTGCGCCTCCAGATCCTGCAGCATGGCATGCGTTCCCTCCTGCGTGCAAACAATCGCTGCCCCTGCTTTTTTTATAGCCTCAGCCGCTTCAATGATCCGGTTCGGCCATGCATTGTCGCCATCCTGCTTGACATTAACCCGCAGGTTAAACGTCATCACGGTTATATCCATGTTATCCTCCAATAGTTACAAATAACCTGCCAACTTTTTAAGAATTTGCGCTTGTTCGGTCGTCATTTTCTTGCCGCTTTGAGCGTTCACTTCGTTAAGGAAAGCGTGAAGCATTCCTTCCTTTGCCTTTAGATTTCCTCGCTTCTCCGCTTCCTGTGCATTCAGAAGCTTGCTGCAAAGCCCATTGGCAATCTCCTGATCGTCCGCTATAAATTGACGAATGAGTTCGCACACCCCGTCATAGGTCACGGAAACTTGGAACGTAAATGTGGCGGGTACTGGTGTTTCCTGCCAAGTCTGTGGCCGATACCGTAATATCGTGGCTTCCAGGTTCAAACGTATAGGCAGGTTGCCCAACGAGTGGAGATGAACACGAATTCGTAACCAGTCCGGATAAAGCTTACCCCTTCTGCAGAAATCGGGAATTGAATTGTTGATCCCTTTACTGTCGTTTGATTAATCGACTGCGCCCCCGTAGCGGAATAGGAGATGGAGTAGGCATGGTTTGCTTCAATCGTTACGGCCGCATCCTTATTGATCCAACCGCTCTCGTTCGGAGACGGATTGATGCTTGCGACTGAGATCGGCGGGACTGAATCTTTGACACTAATGAAAAAATCATCATAATACGCTGATGAAATATTATATCGGCTCGTAACAGCGATTAGACTAGCGTAGGCTGCATTGGCCGGCGCCTTTCCTTTGAGTGTCACCTTCTGCCATTGGGCCAATCTGGATTCGTCCAGATGGATTTCCAGCGTGGAGATCGTCGCGTTGTTCTTGCCAAAGAAACGGAACATGAATCCCGGTTGACCTGACTCAATGTACAGATTAACGCCCGCTTGGTATTCTTCACCAGGCTTGACCGGAATCTTGTCACTTTGTACGGCAACGGAAGCTGTCCGGAGTTTATCCGCGATCTTCAGGCTTTTGGATCCGGAGAAGCTGCGATCACCGTTGATTTCAAACCGGTAATCCGTTCCTGTTGTGAACAAAGAAGTCCAACCGGGAATAACACCATTATTCACAGTATCTTCCAATCCAGCGTTGCGGATAGAAACTGGAATGCCCGGTGGCTCCTCCACGATTTCCCCATCTACCTTCATTCGGTATAAAATCGTATTGGTCGCCTGATCGGTAAAGTATAAGTTGCCATCCATTCCCAGATCAAATCTTGAAGTGTCCGCCAAAGTGCGAAACTCCAGCGTTTGCGGATCAATAACAGTCAGTTTGTTATTGAAAAGGACGTAGAGCAGTCCGTCAAATCTTGATTGGTGAAAAATTGGATAAAATGCTTCAGCCCGACCCACTCACTGCCCAGCACGCCAGAGAAGACACTGTAATCCTTAAAGGCAATAATCAACCCATATAAGGGGCCGTATCGGAATAAAACGTAGAAGATTATACATGGAATAAAAAGTATTAGCAGCTGGCGATCCCGCCTCATATGCTTGAATGCGGCCGATAATCGGGATTCTGTCTTTGGGTTATTTGGCTGCATCATACCGTTTTTGTGCGTCGTTGTAGACTTTGATATACGCATCCAGTCCTTTTTTCGCAATCGTCTTTTTCCATTCTTCCCACTGGCAATCCCCGTATTTTTTATCAAGGATATACTTGGCGTTAAATTCTTCGGCTGCTTTTTGCAGCGATGTTTGAAGCTGAGCTAAGGTCGATATTTCTTCATCTGTGAAGTTCAAAATAGGATCGACAGGCTCAAACTTTTTGCCTTTCAGAATTTTATCCTGTGCTTCGCGTTCTTTCTCAGAAAATTTGTAATACACACTGCGGCGATCCGGTCGCAAGTAAGCCCCCTCCAGCCACATTGCATAGCGGTCTTCCAGCACGCCGATGTCAACCAGAGGCAGATCCTTCAGTTGTGGATAGACAGGGACCCCATCTTTGCCCCACTCAAAATTCACGCCCTCGACCCCAATCGTCATCAATTCGCCGCCGGACGGGCTCGTCAAGTAGTCAAGAAGTTTAAGAGCTGCTTCTTTGTTTTTATTGTTGGAGACTGTCACGCTAAAATCAGATACTTTAGGCAGTGTTCTTACGTTGCCGGTCGGACCGATCGGATTGGCATAACGCAGATTATAATCGGGATTTTTATCCTTAATTTGGTTATAGAATAAATCCAAACGTCCGATCCAATCCCAAGTAACAAAAGACTTGCCGGTGGTCATCTTCGTTGTCCACGAATCCTGCGTATCTGTCAAAAACTCAGGATCCAATAAGCCTTCGTTGTACAGCTTCTTCATGAAATCCAGCATTTCCTTATGCTCAGGCTGAACGCTCGCATACTTCCAAGTTTTATCTTTCTCGTCATAATAGGAAGGATAAGTATCTCCGTTGCCTATGCCCCAGCCGAACGACCAGTCTCTAAAAATATTGGCAATACCTTTCGAGGCATACGGATAGGAGTCCGGGTAAGCTTCTTTCAGTTTTTTGAGCGCTTGATAAAACTCTTCCGTATTCATCCATTCTTTTATCCCTAATTTGTCAAAAACATCTTTTCTAAACAAAAACCGTGATTGACATCCCGATTCAGGTTAAATATAGGCCACGTGTACAGCTTTCCGTTTTCATCGCCATAAGATTTTATGACCCAATTGTTTTCTTCCACGTATAACTTTTTGAAATTTGGAAGATGATCCGTGTAATCATTGATGGCAACTACACCTTTTTGTTTACCGATTTTCTTTAATTCCGCCGGCTTGAGTCCGCTGAAAATGTCCGGTAGCTTGCCTGAGGCAACTACAACCTTAAGCTTATCTTGATAAGTTTGAGGCGAATACGTCTGGAACTCGACTTTAATGCCTGTACGTTTTAATATTTCCTGCACAACCAGCCGATCTTCTTTAATATTGGATGAATTGCTCGGCAGCATCCAAGTCAGCGTCGTTGGTTTGTCCACCAGTGGAAGCTTTAATCCTCCGGTATCGCCGTTAGGATTGGCCGCAGCCGTTGGCGAGCTTACAGGTGATCTCGTCGCATTGCCGACTGCACCTATATCCTTGTTTACGTCGGCCTTTCCACTGCAAGCAGCCAGAATCATAATGATTGTTGATAATACGGTAATGATACGGATCGGCTTTCTTGTCATTTGCGTTCCTCCCTTTTATTTGCAGTTACGCTTTGGGTATTTACTTGTAAGCGTGTCAGCTTCCCTTTTTATATTGAAAGCGCTTCCAACTTTCGTAAATAAAACGATTTCCACCCGCTTATATTTTTCTTTGACTTTCCTTTAAAAACAAAAAAAACCTTGTCATATCAAGGTTTTTCTGCGTGTGGAAAATGATAAAGAGGTAGAAATTAGTGAAAAATGAGGAGCGCAATACCTTTAATATCAGCCGATCGTGATCTTCCCCTCCGGGTAACGGTAAGGCTCTTTTTTCGGCAATGGCGACAAGGAATAGGCAAGCGAGACGGGGCCAAGACGTCCGACGAACATCAGAATGATGATGAAAACTTTACCGAATCCCGAGAGCTGCGACGTTAATCCAACCGACATTCCCGCAGTAGCATACGCCGATGTAACCTCGAACAAAATCCCTAAGAAATGGAAGTTCTCGGTGATCGAGAGGATCATTGTCGAAAGTACGATTAAGATAAAGGAGAGTAACGCAAATGTAATAGCTTTATAAATCCGATCCTTCGAGATTCTTCGGTGGAACAGAACAATTTCATCCCTGCCTCGAACCATTGCGTAAACCGCTCCAACAAGAATTACGAAGGTAGTCACCTTAATACCCCCACCGGAAGAACCTGGCGCGGCTCCGATAAACATCATGATAATAATAAAAAACTGCGTAGCTTGCCTCATCGAGGCAATATCGACCGTGTTCACACCCGCTGAACGTGATGACACGGATTGCAGCATCGCGCTGAGCGTTTTGCCTATGGCGGACAACGGCTGCAGTGTGAGGGAATTCGAGTACTCAAACACAAAGATGACCAGTGTGCCTAACAATATCAAAGCCGCGGAGGCGCTGAGGACAACCTCGCTGTGCAGCGTTAGTTTTTTATTCTTAGGGTATGTAAGCAAGTCAGAGATAACGATAAATCCGATTCCGCCTAAAATGATAAGCACCATCGAAACGATATTCAGGTACGGGTCCTCTACATAATGCATGAGACTTCCCATTCTATTAGGTAAACCGCCAAACAGATCGAATCCTGCGTTGTTGAATATCGATATGCTATGAAAAATACCGAAGTACAACGCTTGGCCAATTGGCATTTCAAATGACCAGCGAAGTGCGAATAACAATGCGCCTGCCAGTTCAATATACAGCGCATAGATCAGCACCTTACGAAAAAGACGGACTATGCCTTCCGTTGATTCATGGTTCATCGCCTCCTTGAGAATAAGGCGTTCCTGAAAGGAAATACGACGGCGGAGAACGAGTGCGATTAATGTAGACATGGTCATAAAGCCGAGCCCGCCAATTTGGACTAGCAGAATGATGACAATCTCCCCAAAGGCCGATAAATGTGCTCCTGTATTGATCACGGACAGCCCGGTAACACAAGTAGCGGAAGTCGCCATAAATAAGGCATCAATGAATGTTAATCTGCCTGCGCCAAAATAGGAGATAGGCAGCCACAGTAGTACGGCACCAATTAGGATGATCACTAGGAATCCGATCGCCATAACTTGAGGAGGACTCCAGCGGAATTTTTTCTTGAAATGAGTTAACATATAGGGACTCCATAAACTTATGATTGTCCGATTATTGTATAATCTGTCAATAACAAAGTAAAGACAGCATTAAACAAGATGGTATGCCCTAAATTGTCTTATAGAATTTTTGATAATTATTTCTTCTTTTCATTCGAATTATGGTAAGATATCGTACGATAACTTTAAGAAGGGAGTTCCAACCGTGTCTCGTATTATTCAAGTAGATGAACGCCCCTCCATAGGCGAAAGTATTCCCCTTAGTTTACAACATTTATTTGCTATGTTTGGCTCCACCGTGCTGGTCCCTATTTTGTTTCATGTCGATCCAGCTACTATTCTTTTGATGAACGGGATAGGAACCTTGCTTTATATTTTCATCACAAAAGGAAAGATCCCGGCTTTCTTGGGGTCAAGCTTCGCCTTCCTCTCTCCTGTTTTCGTCGTCATCGCTTCCAAAGGATATAGTTCGGCGTTAGGCGGATTTCTGGTTGTTGGATTGATTTTTACAATCATAGCGTTGTTGATTCGGGTCGTGGGGACACGCTGGATTGACGTTGTATTTCCACCTGCTGCGATGGGAGCGATAGTTTCCGTTATCGGTTTAGAGTTGGTGCCTACAGCTGCCACTATGGCAGGTATTATTCCACCGGCTAATTTAAAAGAAGCCTGGGTTCCCGATCCTATCGTTATCTCGGTTTCTATTTTTACATTTTTGGTAGGCGTAGTAGGTTCCATTGTCTTTCGTGGACTTTTGAAGGTCATTCCCATTTTGGTAGCCATCTTTGTCGGTTACCTACTTGCAGCACTGCTTGGTTTGGTGCATATTGGTGAAACGTTTGGGGCTGCTCAGTGGTTCAGACTCCCTACATTTTACAGCCCAACATTCGATCTGGCGAGTATCTTAATCATTGCTCCTGCTGCTTTAGTCGTCATTGCGGAGCATATTGGCCACTTGATTGTTACCGGGAATATGGTAGGAAAAGATTTATCAAAAGACCCTGGACTAAGTAGATCCTTACTCGGAAATGGCATCTCTACGATGCTGTCCTCCTTAGTAGGTTCAACACCAAATACAACTTACGGTGAAAACATCGGTGTCATGGCGATTAGCCGCGTATATTCTGTGTGGGTTATCGGAGGAGCAGCGATCCTGGCGATTGTGCTCTCCTTTGTCGGAAAAATCTCAGCATTGATTCAAACCATTCCAACTCCTGTCATGGGCGGCGTTTCCTTGCTGCTGTTCGGTATCATCGCCGCTTCGGGGATCCGCATGCTGGTGGAAACCAAAGTCGATTATTCCAAACCGGTCAATCTAATTCTAACAACCGTTGTTCTTGTCATTGGCCTTAGCGGAGCAACGCTGAAATTGGGACATTTTGAACTGAAAGGTATGGCACTGGCCACCATAGTTGCCATTCTGCTCAGCTTGTTCTTCAAGCTGCTGGAGGTTTTCAAGCTTTCTAACGACTAAAGCTCAAATGGTATAAAGAATGGCTATCCCTTAAGTCTTAACAGACCCGGGGGATAGCCATTTTTTTAAATATTAGACATCGTTATATCTGCTTCAAGCTCTTAAAAACATGGATGGCATCAAAAAAAGGCGCGTTATATCTACCATCCTCCTGAACTGTCCAACAGGTTGCTAGAACTGAATGTGCAAAACCCCACGATAACATTCTTTTTTTGTCTAAGTTCAACTCTTTTACAAATATATCAATACGCTTCTCAATGACATGTGTTGAATCTCCATTAGGCAATTTATTTAATAAATACTGAATGACGTCGTATTCTCTGTCTCCAATCAACCCTTTAGGATCAATCGCTAACCAAGGTTCTCTAGCAGCCATTAAAATATTGTAATGATGTAAATCGCCATGAAGTAAAAATGGTTTATCCGGCATAGCGTTCATTGATCTATAAGTGTCAACTGCTTCATGTAGAATATCTTTTGTTATAGGACCGTGACCTTCTATATTTCTCTTATAAATATTGATTAATTTCTCTTCCATATGCATAGTTGTTGGAATGCTAGATGAATTAGAAGGTGCAGGAATCCATAATTTCTTCATTACTTGTGAGGCTATATGTGCAGCTTCGTCCTCACTTTCTAATGACGCTAGTGTTTGCCCTGGAATTAATCGTTCAAGAATAAGAATCCCTTTTGCGATATCAACATCAATGATTTTAACTATGCCATTCCCATTAAAAAGTGTTAGAGCATCGACTTCAGATACAAATTCATCACCTGGAATGACGAGTTTTATCACAACTTCAGTTCCGTCTTTCCGAATGGCAGGAGCCACAAAATTAAAAGATAAATCAAACGGGGACATCATTTTCATTTGCCAACGCTTTTCACAATCATAAATAAGCCTGTCAAAATTTCTCAACCACTCTTCGGCTTTACCCTTATGGACGTCTCTTAATGTTTGAACGAATTGTTTTGGTAAGCTGCTCATTGTCTTTACCCCCACAATAGTCAAATCCTGATCAATTTAAAGTCTATTCGATCTCATTATAAGATATATCGTTCAGATTATGTACTTATCTACATATGAGAATGGTTTCATCTAATATAGGATTTGTTTTTACCTGAATTTTTTATTAAAATATATAAATTCGCTAACCATTTTGCAAAGAAGGAACCCATATGCCTTTTCTCAGATTTAAAGGTTTTCAAAAGGATTTCATTTCTTCGATTTCAAGTACCGTCATCCAACAATTTTCAAAGTTAACGGGCGTTTTGCAAGAGAAAATAAAAATTGAACTTCTTCTTGTGGAACAATTAAATAATTCTCCCCTATCCTTAGAAATATATATGTTCCCTAGAGATCAGGAATTGCATGATAGCATTGTTAAAGAACTCTATACGATTTTATGTGAATATGGCTTTCGCGATGTTCATATCTTTTTTATCCTGCTTTCTCCTCATTTGTACTATAAAGAAGGACAACCATTAATCACCAATCATTCAGAACCTTTCTTAATAACATAACTATTTGGAGTAACAAAAGAACAAGAAAAGGCACGCTTTTAGCGTGCCTTTTCTCTATTTAGCACATCCACAGTCATCTTCGGCGACTTTTTGGACAGCCACTTCATGTTGCAGAATTTCGCTAAAATTTTCTTTTATTCTAAATGATTCTATGCGTACAGATAGGATTTAACGTCCCTCCCGACATATGCTTTCCAAATATTCAGATTGTATGGATAACTCCAATCTATTTCGTAGCCGCCGAACATCTCGTGAAGCCGATTATTGTTAAAAATGATCGAGCCCTTCTGGTCAAAAGCGACTCCGTCCACCCAAAGCATCCGATCGTCAGACACAAAGTTATGAAAGCTGCGGCCACTAGCATCGTAGAAGCCGATCCCTTTTCCCTCTAGCATCGTGTAGAATATATTGCCTTTATTGTCTGCGTGCATACCGTCGGTGGTCGTGCCTTTGCTGCCGATCACTTTCACAGCATCTTTAATTTGCTCAAGAGGCGTCTGATCGTTTTTCAGAAGTGAGGTATCGATAGCGTACAAATTGCGGCCGGTTACCTGGCAATAGTACAACGTGCTGCGGTCTGCGGACAAGGCAATGCCGTCGGCGCCGATGCGCAGTGGCTTATCTTTAAACACAGGTTTGTAATCGATTTGAAAATGAAAATCGGGAAACTCCTGTGTGCTGTAATGCCGGTCCAATACTCGC
This sequence comes from Paenibacillus sp. V4I9, assembly GCF_030817295.1. Classification (NCBI taxonomy): domain Bacteria; kingdom Bacillati; phylum Bacillota; class Bacilli; order Caryophanales; family Paenibacillaceae; genus Paenibacillus; species Paenibacillus sp. V4I9. The sequence goes on along the minus strand of NZ_JAUSZE010000001.1, from coordinate 2,389,386 downwards.
CGGAACGTTCTCGTTCGCATGTTGTAAACGATGATCCCGCCATCCAGCGGGTGGTCCGGCCAACCACATCCCGAATCCGTTATGTAAACGAATCCGTTCTTGTTATCGATTACGACGTCATTGAGGAAGGAAGTTCGAAGTGGCGCAATTTCGTTCGGAATGACGATCGAGTCGAGCAGCTTATTCGTATTCAAGTCCCAGATGACCAGCTTCTGTGAGCCTTCCGGAGAAGGTGCATAAGCGATTTTACCCTGATCCAGCAGCCACATCCGGTTATATTCGTCTATCTCATAGCCGAGGACGGATTGTAATGCTTGAACGTTACCGGCCTTATTCCAATCCCAGCTTGGGAAGGCTTCCAGTAACGGTTTTCCATCCCTTACGACAATGCGGTTCATCGTAGCGGGTATACCGTGCGCCCACCGCGGGACTGAAACATAATAGTTGCCTTGATGATCGACCTTGACGCCCGCGGGCATCGCCTTTTTCCAGAATTGGTTCGTCTCGAACTCCTGTTTCATCCCGGGATTGGGGAAATTCCAGTCCAACCGGTTCCAGTGGCATATCATTTTATACATCGGGTTAAAGCCTCCTGCGACCTTATAATCAGGTTAAACACCTTCCTTATAGGTATGCGCACAGGAAAAAAGAGCGTGGGCTCTTAGCTTTTTACATTCCAAATTAGAAACATTTATTCATCGTTAAACTCCATATGCGTTTTATCCTGTTTATAATAATCTAATCTGTCCTGTAAAGTACCTGTATGAAATTCGAACTTATGACCGTCTGGGTCTGTGAAGTAAATTGACCTCTTATCTTTCTCGTCTCTTGGACGACCTGGAAGGATGTTAACATGCAATTTCTTTAGTTTCTCATACAGATCATCAAAGTCGGCTTCTTCAATTGAAAAAGCAATGTGTGTGTACGATAGATTTATTTCATTACGTGGAATATCTTGTTCTACATTCAGGGCAATCCACATGCCATTCAGATCAAAATAGGCCGTACTTCTTCCTTTAACTAACGGCTTTGCATCAAAAACATGTTGATAAAACGAAATCGAATTCTCTAAATTAGAAACAGAAAATAATAAATGATTCAAACCTTTAATAGACACCCGATCACCTCAGAATTTATTTATTTTTACTGACCCCAGCTAACTCTTTAATCATCTCCGCCAAATGCTCAATCCCCCATTCAAGCTCATGAAGCTTGGCGTAGGCATAGGAAATACGCAAGTAACTTCCCGCATTTCTATCATAAATCGAACCCGGGTTCAGCAAAATCCCTGCTTTCAAAGCACGCTCAAACAGCATTTGCATGGGCACATCCACATGGAGACGAACCCAAATGTAGAAACCGCCTGCCGGCACTGACCAGGAAGCAATCTCTGTAAAATTGGTCTTCAACAACTGAACAGTGAGATCCCGTCTTCTCTTAAGTTGATCTCTAGCATAGACAAGATGCTCTTGATATAAGCCTCTGCCAAGCCATTCGGCTGCTGCCCATTGGGATACCGAGCTCGAGCCGTAATCGTTCTGCATTTTAATATCAGCCAATCGTTCAATAACCGGCTCTGGGGCAACTACCCAACCAATTCTTAGTCCTGGACTTAAGGTCTTCGACAAACTCCCCAAATAGAGGACTAGTGCATTAGGGTCCCTGGACTTTAATGGTAGAGGTGGTGGCGTTTCAAACCAAAGCTCCCTGTAGGCATCGTCCTCAATGATTGGAAGTCCCTCATCCGCGCAGATTCTCATCAGCTCTTGACGTCTTGGCTCTGACATCAGCGTACTGGTAGGATTATGGAAAGTAGGAATGGTATAAAGCAGTGAAGCGTTATAGCCTTCTTTGTAACGGCTAATCTGATTCGTTTGAATGCCTTCTTCATCCATGGGTAGACCAACCAGCTTAATCGCACTAGATTGAAACACATGAACCGAATATAGATAGGATGGCTTTTCCAAAAGGATGGATGAGCCTCGCTGCAGCAGTCCGATAGATATGAGCTGCAACGCTTGGAGCGATCCAGATACGATCAGGATGTTGGAGGGCGAAGTTTGAACGCCAATTCCATGCAAGTAAGCAGCTATTTGTTCCCGCAAATACTGATTTCCCTTAGGTTCTTCATAGCCCAAAGTGAAAGGATTCACTGAAGAATCTTCAAAAATCTGTTTCATTTGTTCAGAAGGTAGCAGCTCAGGGGAAAGCTCCCCAGTCCCCAAACGAATAATGCCATCTTGAAATTCCGCACGATTAATGTGCTGTATGGCAGGCTGGTTTGGATAATAAGTGCCGGCTTGCACATAAGAGCTCCAGTCTGGGGGAGGTGAAGCCGCTAAAAGGTTCCAAGAGTTATTGATGACTCTAGTCCCCCCTTTGGTGTTGCCCTCCAATAACCCCTCAGCAATTAGATCACTCAGCGCGGTAACAACCGTACTTCGATTCACGTCAAAGCGTTCAGCCAGCGCACGCTGTGAAGGAATTTTGGTACCAACCGCCCATTCACCTAGCGATATTTTATTTTTAATAAAATCCTTAATCTGAATATATAAAGGGGTTTCCGACAATAAGTCCGGTTTCCAGTCCATGCTATGATCCTCTCCTAACTAGTTCAAATATAACATTTGGTTGGGTGATACACCATCCATTTGGAGGGAGACATTCGATTGATTTGTTCTATACTAGTGAAGAATAGTCTTATAGATAGGAGAGATCGTTTTGCTGGAAACTGTTTTACATGGGCTTATTTTGGGATTTGGGCTCATTCTGCCTGTAGGGGTACAAAATGTTTTCGTATTCAACAAAGGTGCCCGCGGGTCATCTTACCTTAAAGCACTGCCTGTCATCCTTACGGCGTCGGTTTGTGACACGATTCTTATTTTATTGGCAGTCTTAGGCGTTTCTTTCGTCGTATTAACCTTCACTTGGCTTCAAGCAGCGCTCTATGGATTTGGATTCTTTTTCCTGTTATATATGGGATGGGTACTCTGGAGGAGTAAACCTGGTTCGATGACCTCACAACGGGAAAATGAGCCAAAAAAACAAATCCTGTTTGCAGCATCCGTCTCGTTAATGAATCCCCACGCTATACTTGATACGATTGGAGTTATCGGTACAAATTCCTTACAATATGTTGGCGGAGAAAAATGGGTGTTCACTGTCTGCGTTATTCTAGTTTCCTGGTTCTGGTTCTTCGGTTTAGCGTTCGCAGGACGCCTAGTGGGCAAGCGTGATCCTGGGGGGCAATTCATTGACAAATTAAACAAGGTTTCTGCCTGTATGATATGGGCTGTTGCTGTCTATATGGGCATGCAATTCTTATAAAAGGAATGGAGGAACCGTTGAACACTAGATGAATGAATCCACATACTCGGGAGAAAGATGTTGTAAAAAGCACAACAATTACTACCTAAATCCCGCCTCTCACCCTTCGTCGCTCTATAATGTATAATAATTGGGCCCGAGACAGGCGATTTTGCAACAAATGGCCTCAAAATGTTGTACGAACTGCAACTTCAAGTTCCAAAATAGCATTTAGGCGTGTGAATTGTTGTAGTCAAATAATGAGCAGGTTGTCCCTCCGACAACTGTTCATTATTTGTTTCAACCCAACCAAATATCTAAAAAAACTACAAAAAAAACTAAAAACAATGGCATACCTGTGGGTAGATAGGAGCGCTATACTTAAGTCACATTAATGAAAGCACTTACAAATTAGAGAGAGGAGGTCCGCTTTACGATGAGAATACTTCGAAAAATTGCTCTCGGTATTGATACATGTATCGAGTCTGCCGCCCTCATCGGCTTGCTTAGTATGATCATCATCGTCACCGCACAGGTCATGACCCGCAAGCTGTTTGACTTCGTATTCTTCTGGTCGGAGGAAGTGACCATGCTGCTTCTTGTCTGGTTTTCCTTCATGGGCATTGCAATTGGCTTTCGTGAGAAGCTGCATTTGGGCATCGATTCCTTCACCCACAAGCTTCCAGCCTCCGTCAATAAAGTTCTTGATAAAGTCATCGAGCTAGTTATTCTCGCCTTTGGTGCCTATCTCGTGTACTTTGGTTGGGACTTCACCGTCATCATGAATGAATCAGAATTACCGGCGACGGGCCTGCCTAACAGCACACTGTATGTCATCATGCCAATAACCGGCGTCATGACCTGTGCCTATGCACTCTTGCAGTTGTTTGGTATCGAGACGAAGCGGCATCAAAATATGAAAGAAGGAGGCCCCGAATAATGGATCCGACCATAGCTATTCTCATACTTTGTATCACTTTTGTTGGTCTGATCGTCCTCCGCTTTCCGATCTCATTGGCTTTAGCTGGTTCATCACTGCTCACCTTACTTTACTTGAAAGTCCCGCTGGCAACCGTGGGCCAAACGATGATTCAGGGGATGAACTCTTACTCCCTCCTAACCATTCCGTTCTTTATACTTGCCGGGCAAATTATGAGTGAAGGCCAGATGGCTTTGCGCCTCATCAATCTCGCTCAAGTTCTCGTTGGAGGCATACGCGGAGGCTTAGCCATGGTCAACTGCGTCGCCTGTATGTTCTTCGGAAACATCTCCGGATCAGCCATTGCTGACGTCTCCTCCATCGGCTCTGTCATGATTCCGATGATGAAGAAAAAGGGCTATGATACCGATTACGCAGTTGGCGTTACGGTCTCTGCCGCTATTCAAGGCGTTGTTGTGCCGCCAAGCCACAACCTCGTGCTTTATTCCCTAGCGGCTGGAGGTGGAATCTCCATCGCGTCGCTTTTCCTAGCGGGCATAGTCCCGGGATTGATCCTATGTGTCTCCCTTATGATCACGAGTTATATCATCGCCATCAAGCGGGGTTATACGAAGAGTGAAGCTGTTCCAGTGCGAGAAATCCCAAAGATTGTACGCGATGGCCTGCTTTCCCTTCTGACTGCCGTCATCATTCTAGGCGGTATATTCACAGGATGGTTTACGGCTACAGAAAGCGGCGCATTAGCTTGTCTCTACGCTTTTATTCTTACCTTTTTAGTGTACCGAGATATTCCCATAAGCCGGATGTGGATCATTCTCCAACGTACATTCCGAACCGTAGCGATGGTGCTCTTCCTGATAGCTGCCTCCGCTACCTTCAGCTGGGTACTAGCCTTTCTCAAAGTTCCCGGCATGTTAACGGATTGGATGCTGGGCATCACAGACAGCCCCATTGTTATTTTGCTGATCATCAATGTCTTGCTGCTCTTACTGGGCGCACCGATGGATATGGCTCCACTCATCTTAATCATGACGCCTATTTTACTTCCGGTCGTGACGACCCTTGGCATGGATCCTGTTCACTTCGGCATCATTATGATGTTAAACTTAGGCATTGGATTGCTGACACCACCTGTCGGAACCGTTCTCTTCGTAGGCTCTGCTATTGGAAATATTTCGATTTCTGAAGGCACCAAAGCCATGATGCCGTTCTTTTATGTCATGTGCGTTGTACTCATGATACTTACCTATATACCTGGTCTTGTCATGTGGCTTCCTAACTTAATGAAATAAGGAAATAATTCAACTAATTCGATAAAAAGGGTGAATATTCGATATGAAAATGAAAAGAAAATACATCACGGCTCTAAGTACAGTAATTGGTACTAGTCTCTTGCTTGCGGCTTGCGGTGGCGGAAGTACACCGACGAATAGTGGTTCAACAACGACTCCTGGAGCCGCGAGCCCTGCAGCAGCGACGAAGAAAGCCGATGGACCTAAATTAAATTTCCGTCTGGCTGAGACACACCCTGCTGACTACCCTACGACACTTGGCGATAAGAAATTCGCCGAACTCGTCAATCAAGCATCGGATGGCCGCATCAAAATCGATGTATTCCCTGCCTCTCAGCTCGGTGAGGAGAAGGCCGTGATCGAGCAAGTTCAACTTGGCGCTATTGAATTCACTCGTGTCAGTACGGGAGCACTTGGCGGGTTCAACAAGCAATATGAAGTGTTCAGCTTGCCCTACATTTTCGATAATGATAATCATCAGTGGAAATTTCTGGAAAGTGAACAAGGAACGAAGCTGCTCGATAGCTTAGAGTCTTCACGTATGAAGGGACTGGCGTATTACAGCTCAGGAGCTCGTCATTTCTATTCCAAGAAGCCGATTAAAAGCATCGCCGATCTGAAAGGACTCAAAATACGCGTTATTCAAAACAAGGTCAATATTGATCTCATGAACGCACTTGGCGCGAATGCAACACCAATGCCTTATGGAGACGTCTTCAATGCTTTGCAAACAGGTATCATCGATGCCGCTGAGAACAACTATCCGAGTTATTTCTCTTCCAATCATTTTCAACAAGCCAAAAATCTCATTCTTGATCAGCACCAACGGGTGCCTGAAGTGCTTTTGATTTCTAAAGTAGCTTGGGATAAGCTGTCTGCTGACGATAAAGCACTTATTAAAAAAGCTGCTATTGAATCCGTCAAAACGCAAAAAGTAGAATGGGATAAATTCGAGAAGGATTCCGAAGCCAAAGTGAAAGCGGCGGGAGTTACGATTACGGACGTATCTGACCTGGGGCCATGGCAAGATGCTGTAAAGCCTGTTATCGAGAAGTATCGCAACGACTACAAAGAAACGTTAGACGCGATCGAAAAAGCTAGAAAATAGCAATTCAGAACAAAGTAAAAAAAGGACATTCTATGGGTTGCACTCTCCCCTCAGGTGTCCTTTTTCATTTGACTTCATTTCGCTTCTATTTGGCTTCATCCAACCTTCCGCCACATTTCCTATATTCCAACGGGGAGCAGCCTGTCAACTTTTTAAACGTACTGCTAAAGTAAGAAATATCCCCGTAACCAAGCCTTTCCGCGATTTCAGAAACACGTAAAGACGTTTTTATAAGCAGCTTCTTCGCTTCTTCCATGCGCATTTCAATGACATAATCGACGAACTTGCCTCCCGTTTGCTGCTTAAAGAGTTGGCTCAAGTAGCTGGGGTTCAAATGGACCAATGCTGCGGCATCGGTTAAGCTGATATCTCTGGATAAGTTCAAGCCGATAAACTGCTGTACTTGTTCAATAGCTGACAATTCGTCCGTTCCGATTAGCGGGGAATCCGCCAACCGCCTCGCTGTCTTCGTTATCCTGTCTTGCATCCATCGGCCCAAACAATCTGCCATCGCCTCCATTTCCACAGGTTTCAGCAGATAGTCCTTCACCCCGTAGCGAATCGCTTGCTGAGCTAGCTGAAAATCGTCATACCCGCTCACTAGGATTAAATTGGCTGATACCTGTGTCATCTGCTCCGCCAAAGCAATGCCGTCCATAATCGGCATCTTCACATCCGAGATAACCAAATCAGCTCTATGCTTCTGTAGTGCATCTATAGCTTCCAAACCGTTCGCGCATTCCTGCACGATTTCGAAAGGAAGCTTTGTTTGTTCCACGGCTTTACGCAGCACGACACGAACCCATCTTTCATCGTCTACGAGAATGACTTTGTACATGACCTACTATTACCTCCCTTCCTCTCCATGAGGCTTCAACGGCAGCTTGATTCTCACCAGAGTTCCTCCATTTGCTTCACTGTCTAGCTCTAGACCGTAGGCGTCACCAAACAGATAAGAGATACGCCGATGTACATTGACGATGCCGATCTGTGACACCGCCGTAATCATGTCTTTCTGCAGCAAATCGAGCTGTAAGGCACGGAGTTTCGCAGCCGGAATACCAACACCGCTATCCTTAATTTCAACTACAAATTGATGATCATTTAATTGAGCAGCTGAAATGACAATATGAACAGGCTGTGCACTCGTTTCAATGCCATGAATGACACAATTTTCAACCAAGGGCTGTAAAGCGAACTTCGCGATGATTTGTCCTTCTGCCCATTCAGGGATCTGGAATTCATAGGTAAGTTTATCGTCAAACCGATATTTCTGAATCCGTAAATACATGTCGCATATCTGAATTTCCTGCTGCAAGGAGATCGTGGCCCCAGCATGATTTAAATTGTAACGCAGTAGTCGAGCAAGGGAGGCAACTAGCACAGAGATGTCGGTCATATCCTTTTCCAGTGCCATCCCTCGCACCGTTTCTAAAGCGTTCATGAGAAAGTGCGGATTAACCTGCGATTGCAGCACTTTCAGCTCTGTCTCTTTTTGGCGCAGCTGAAGATCCTTCTCTCGGAGCTGAGAGTAGTAAATTTCATCGAGCAGTACCTGGAGCTTTTCGACCATTTTATTAAAATCGTTCGTTAGCTGCCCAATCTCATCCTTAGATTCGATATCCACACGAGCCAGAAAGTCGCCCTCTTTCACTCTTTTCATGAAAAATTGCAGCGCCCTTACAGGTCGAACGATACTCGTAGCAAAACCAATCCCAATCAAATAGGCAATCAGTAATGTGGCAAGGACCGTCCACCAAATCGTTCGCCGAATATACTCGGTTCCACGTGTCAATTCTTCTTCAGGGATCGTCGTCACCAACCGCCAATTTAAATAGGATGACAGGCTGAAGGTGTAGAAAGGCTTATCTCCTGTTTGTGCTTGGTAAGATCCACTTTCCTGCTGTAAAATCCATTCTAATTGATCCCAATCCGCCAAATGTCCAATTTTCGTGTATTCAGGTGAATAAATATAACGCCCGTATGAGTCGAGAATAGATAAATACCCCGTTCGGCCAATTGTAACCCGTTCAGCAATCTCTTGAATCCGTTTGAAGTTGACTTCCATAATTAACGTTGCAACGGGCTCTAATGTATTGGGACTCACTAAGCGCTTCACGATGGAGAGAACAGGCACATATTCCAGCTCGTAGCGCTGAGAAGGCGGTCTGATGATCAACATAATATCACTGTTGGAGGGTACACTGGCAAACCATGGCTCCTGTATCAATTGCAGCGCCGGGGTCACGTTTTTATTCATGCTTGTATCCAAGACAGTCTGATTTTCCATAACAAGCATGATCCGAGAGATGTCTGATCGGGAGTAGGCGGTGTCGTTCAAAAGCTGCATCATGGGCTCGCGGATGCCTGAATTCTTCACTTCCTGTTCACTTGTCATCCTTAGAAACTGCTGCATCGAAGGATGATTCTGCATGCGAATCGAGTCGATCTCGAAATCTCGAATATAGTATTCAATATGCAGCTTGACTTGCTCAATGATTTGCTTGTTACTCAAATTGGCTTCCTCGCGCAGCACTTCAGATGATTTCTGATAAGAAATCAGCCCAACCACAAGCAGCGGAATGACAACTAGCATTGCCGAATAGACGAGCAGTTTCACTGTCAGTGGACGATCACGCAAAAACAAGTTTCTGTAGAACCAGATCCAAGCTCTACGACCTCTTCTACTCATGTTCAGCCTCCTTTCCGCCAAATTTGCAAGCGCATTCAATGTTGATTAGGAAAGAAAAACCAGTTGCAAGTGCAACTGGTTACCGTTTTACAAGATCTTCGCGAATCGGTGTGAAGACATCTAACAACGCGGATTCTTCTAATGCCGTAACACCATGCTTAGCGTTACTTGGTATGTATACCGTCTGGCCTTGGCTGATAACGGTCACCACACCATCTATAGTAAACTCAATTTTCCCTTTTAAGCAATAGGACATTTGTTCATGAACATGACTGTGTTGGTAACCAATGGCTCCTGGCTCGAAATGAACCTCCATCATCATCAAACCAACCTCAGCTTTCAGAATGCAGCGCTGAACGCCTGGCTCGGCTGCTTCCCATACGCCAATATTAGACATCTGACTTTCCCCTTTCATTATTAAACGATTACCGAAAAAAATAAAAGGACCGCAAGCGGTCCCTCACTTACTTTTTTAATTATAACTGAAAAGCACCTAAATGAACATACTTGAATCCAAACGAACATTAAGAGTTAACAGCTGCGCGATCTTTCCCTTTGTCCGCTTCACCTGCATTTTTATTCGCAGCTTCACGATCCTGCTGCATTTCTTCCACTGTTTTCACCTTCAAGCGCGCTGCTCCTTCATAGCTGCGCGTAGGAACGAGGTTCCCAGCTGCAAGACGTTGTTTCGCTTCGGCAATAGCCGTGCCGTATTGTGGCAGCCATGACTCTTGTGCGACCAACATTTCATCGACCATCTGCCATATTTCATTGGGATTGCAGACGGCTCCTACGAGCGGATCCATCATAAACGCTTGACGAAGCAGCTTTTCATCGCCATGCACGGCCGCTTCGACAGCAAGCCGCTGCACAGAAATACTTACATTGCATACCGCTGCTGGCCCAAGCGGCAGGTCTCCAACATGCGGCATCGAGATACCGTTGCGATCTGCATAGCCAGGCGCTTCGATAATTGCATCATCAGGCAAATTCGAGATGACACCGTTATTAACCAAGTTGAAATGTCCACGATATACGCGTCCTGTCTCAAGACCCTCAATAATATAAGAGCCATGCTCTTCACTGCGTTTCTCTGCTTCGTAAACGAATGCCTTATCCTTCATCCAGTTCGGAAACTCCGTTTCGAACCAGTTGCGACCCTCCGTGCAAACACGCAGATAGCCGCCTGTTTCTCCATTAATCCAGCTGCCCATGTCGATCCAATCTTGGATTTCGCTAGCGCGCTTTCGATACCAAGGCACATACTCGCTCAGATGTCCATTGGATTCTGTACTATAGTAGCCAAAGCGGCGCAGCATGTCGATACGCACTTTCTCCGTACGCGTGAACTCCGGATGGTTCTCGAAGGCTTCCAGCAGACCGCCCGTCAAATCCTGACCGTTGTGACGGATCTGTACATACCAAGTTTGGTGATTGATGCCTGCGCAAATAATGTCTACTTCCTTTTTCTCCAAGCCGTATACTTCTGCAATTTGTTGATGCCCATGCTGAACACCGTGACACAGACCAATCGTCCTCACACCACCGTACTTGTTGCAAGCCCAAGTCAGCATGGCCATCGGATTCGCGTAATTTAACAACAGCACATCAGGCGCCGCCACTTCTCGAATATCTTGGCAAATGCGAAGCATTTCCGAAATGCCGCGCTGACCATACATAATGCCGCCTGCACATAGCGTGTCGCCCACACATTGGTCAACGCCGTATTTCAGCGGAATATCCACATCGGTGGCAAAAGCCTCCAGACCTCCTACACGAATCGTACATAAGACATACTTCGCATCTTTCAAAGCTTCTCTACGATCTGTTGTAGCTTGAATCTCTATTTTCAATCCATTTTCTCGAATATCCCTTTGGCAGAGCTCGGTAACCATATCTAAATTATGTTGATTGATGTCTGTAAAAGCGACTTGAATATCGTGAAATTCAGATACTGCTAACAAATCTCGAAGTAACCCACGTGTAAATCCAATACTCCCTGCTCCAATAAAAGCTACCTTAAATGACATATCTATCGTCCTCTCTATCGTTTAATCTACAATTCACATTGTATCAAGATCGAAAGAGAAAACGTTATCAAATTCCTAACTTCATCGGAGGTGATTTGTCAAAAATCCTAACTTTTTTCTGGATATTCCCACTTGTGAGTATCCATTGATTTCCGATATTCCGTAGGGGTTAAATCGGTATAGTCTTTGAAAAGCATATGAAAATACTGTCGGCTCCCAACCCCGATATAATCGCATATTTCTGAAATCGGCACATCTGTTTCCAGCAGCAGCATTTTGGCTTTTTCCATTCGAATCACGGTTAAATAAGCCATAAGGGTTTGCCCTGTTAACGATTTGAAAATCCGCTGTAAATACCCGGGGTGTAAATTTACAGCTCCAGCAATATCCTTCACTTGAATGTCGCGGTCATAGTTCTGATGCAAATAATCAACGCTCTGTTTCACATACCACTCACTTTGCGCCATGCCGCCACTTGCTGCTTCTTGCCTAAGTCGTGCTATTCGAATGAGCAGTTGAGCGATGAGCAATTGAACCATCGTATCACTTTTGGCGGCTGCTTTATCCAGTTCAAGCACCAAGCTTTTCATAATATGATAAACCTCATCGGGGTCGCGCAGTACCAAATAAGGAGATTTGACCTCCAGTAAAGAAGCCAATAGCTTGTCTTCTGCAGCCAGTTGATGAATAGATGGAAATACACCCTTTTGCTGGGTAAAGCGGAACTCTACATTTAGCATTCTACAAGGGGCAGCCTCGTCAACGATCAATCGATGGGAGACATTTGCGTCCATAATAATGAACTCTCCCTTTTTGAGACTAACACTCTCGATATGTGTAGGCAATATTTGGATTTCAACGTCGCAGGAACCTTGTATGGTATACATAATTTCTACCGCATCATGGCGATGAAAGGACATATCAAAGCCTTGCCATTGTTTAAAATAATACGCCATCACTTGAGGATGGCAGTGATGCTCGGTCACAAAAGCTGGGAATAGACTACCGCCATTCTGCATTGGAATCTCCTTTCCCTGAGAGGTAGTCCTTATTTCTGAAGGGGTTTTACCTGATTAAAACTAAGATGTTCCAACGGATTCGCCATGTGCTTCATCTCCAGAAAAGCTGTGTCATCATTAAGGCAATTGTAACCGCCTGTAGGAAAAAAGAAAATCCCTTCGTATGGAAGGGATTTTGCACCTTAATTATCGTTTAAATAAAATTGGTAAATACTCATTTGCAAAAGCTTGACCGTGAAAAGGATGCGGTCCTAACAGACGGGAATTGTCATGACGCTGTACACCTGCGCGGTAGCTCGTACCGCTCGGCATCAGATGTGCAACGACCGACATACGCGGCTCATTCGTCTTATTAGCTCCAGACCCATGGAAAGTAAGAGCGTGATGGAAGCTTGCCTGACCTGCCTTCAGAATGCAGAGCTTCCAGTCAACATTTTGCCACCGTGTTTAAAACATTACAGGCATGACCCCGATCCAATGGAGAATGAATCAAACTGGCTTGAATGATTATGCCTATCCTATCCACAATCTCACTTAGCCAAGCAAAAATCCGTAGAAAACTATCCTAAGTAAGGTAAACTTCGTCGCCTTACGTCTAAATGAAAAAGGACCTTGGCATCTACACATGTAGACTGCAAGGTTCTTTTCAGCACTCTCCCATTCTCGGGTGAAGCTTTTCCAGTTCCTAATCCCGATCATCGGGATCGCTGGTCGAGAACACCTTTTTTACATTATCCATGATTTCCTCAACAGCCTCACTCAGCATATCTGTCGGTGTTGTGGCCTCCTCATCAGGTTGAGTGGGAATTGTGTCGTTACATACGTGATCGAAATAATGACTTTTATCCATGCGCTAACCTCCTAGGTGTAACATAATCTCGTTTGCTTGTTGTTTACTTAATCCGTATCCTTTATTCACCCTAACAGAAACTTTTGAAACATAGGTCCAAAAACCCTTGCCTAAACCCCGTTATTGGAGTAAATTAAACCTATATGAACGCATATCAACATAAATAAACCAATTTTAAGGAGAGATTAACCGATGGATATCCGCTACGCATCACACCCGAATGAAGTTAAGCAATTTGATACTGAACGCCTGCAAGCTGAGTTTCAAATTAATTCTTTGTTCTCACCTAATGAAATTAAATTAGTGTACTCCCACGTTGACCGTTTCATCATTGGTGGCGTGCTTCCTATTACAGGCACACTTCAATTGCAAGCCGACAAGAAAGAAATGGCTGCAGATTATTTCTTAGAGCGCCGCGAGATCGGTATTATTAATGTTGGCGGCAGAGGCACGATCACAGTTGATGGAACGGTTTACAACATGGATTCCAAAGATTGCATTTATATTGGTCTTGGCGCGAAGGACATTTCATTCGCAAGCGAAAATGCTGCCGAGCCAGCGAAATTCTACTTTAATTCAACACCTGCTCACCAAACATATCCAACGGTAAAAGTCGCCATCAGCGAAGCTACTCCTACTCACTTAGGCAGTATCAATACATCTAATGAGCGTACGATTTACAAATACATCCACACAGGCGGCGTAAAAAGCTGTCAACTCGTTATGGGTATGACACTTCTGAAGCCAGGCAACATGTGGAACACAATGCCTTCCCATACTCACAATCGTCGTTCCGAAGTTTACTTCTACTTTGACATGCCGGAAGATGCGGTTGTGTTCCACATGATGGGTGAACCGCAGCAAACACGTCACGTAGTTATGCGCAATGAGCAAGCTGTCATCTCCCCAAGCTGGTCCATTCATAGCGGTGTTGGCACGAACAACTACACCTTCATTTGGGGCATGGCTGGCGAAAATCAAATTTTTGATGATATGGACGCCGTGGCCATGAAAGATTTAAAATAGTCGGTAACCTCTATTTAGAAACGGATGACACCCGATGAACCCTTTACGCAGATATGAAACCATTATGGAAATACTTCTGGCGCAGAAAGAAGTAACCGTTAACGAGCTTAGCGAACGGCTGGACGTTACTGGTAAAACGATTCGCGAAGATTTGGCCAAACTCGAAGAAAAAGGGCTGCTTGTCCGCATTCATGGCGGTGCGATGCTCGCTCAAAGTGATCAGCTTGGCATACTTTCAACGAAAGAGCCTATCATTAAGCATGCCGATCAGAAATCCGAAATTGCAACAATTGCTCTGCGATACATTCAGCCAAGGGATATTATTGCCCTCGATGGCGGCAGTACAACACTTGAAATTGCTAGGCGGCTGGAAAATCAGCCGCTTACTGTTGTAACGAACGATTTATTTATTATCTCCGAGCTCTTGCATAAGGAAGAAATTCGGCTGGTTGTTCCAGGCGGCTACCGTCTGCGTAACATGCTCGCAGGTCCTGAAGCCGTGGAATATGTGAGTAAGCTCAACATTCAGAAATCGTTCATTTCTGCCACTGGTGTTCATTTGCAGCACGGCTTTACCATCTACACGAGTGATCATGCCGATTATAAACGTGCATTGATTAGATCCAGTGCAGCGGTTTACGGCGTTGCCGATCATTACAAATTCGGCCAGTGTGCCTTACGAACCTTCGCTTCCTTATCCGAGGTGGCTATGATCCTAACAGACAGTGCCCTACCCGCTGATATTGCCAAGCAGTACCGTGATGCTGGTATCCAGATCGTAACTCAATAGTGAAAAGGAGTATCCTTCATGACACTTTTTAATTTAACAGGCAAAACGGCCTTCGTAACCGGCGCTTCCGGCGGTCTTGGTCAAGCAATGGCCATTGGCCTTGCAGAAGCAGGCGCAAACGTCATTGCTGTATCCTCTTCCGAAAGCGTTCAAACGGTAGAAGCCATCCGAGCATTAGGCGGCAAAGCTGAGCTGATCGCAGCTGATCTTAGCAACGAAGACATCCTCGAGGATGTTGTAAACAAAGCCATCGGCATCTACGGCGGCATCGATATTCTCGTGAATAATGCCGGAATCATCCGACGTACGCCGGCAGTCGACCATGCACGTCAAGATTGGCACGATGTTATTGATCTGAACTTGAACTCTGCGTTCTTCTTGTGCCAGCTGATTGGCCGTCATATGATTGAGCGCGGCAGCGGCAAAATTGTGAACATCGCTTCCATGCTGACCTACCAAGGCGGTATCAATGTTCCTGGCTACACAGCAAGTAAACATGCAATCGCAGGTGTTACCAAAGCATTAGCGAATGAGTGGGCTGGAAAAGGCATCCAGATCAATGCCATCGCTCCTGGTTACATGACGACTAATAATACGGCTCCTATTCTCAAAGATGAGAAACGCACACAATCCATTACAGATCGAATTCCGGCAGGCCGTTGGGGCTCACCAGAGGATTTGAAAGGTCCAGTTGTGTTCTTGTCATCGCATGCATCGGATTATATGAACGGACACGTACTGTGCGTGGACGGCGGATGGATGGCTAGATAGATGGGAATCGGTACATTAGCCCATGCCGCCGGCCATCTTCCATTGAAGCAATTAACAGAGAAGCTAAGCGGACGAGGCATTGACTTCGTTCAACTGGCACTTAGCAAAGCGATCAGTGATATTGACACCAGCCTCGGTAGGCTCAGCCCTGCTCTGGCCAATCACATTGGCGAGCAATTCCACCGTGCGGGTATCCGGATTGGCGTGCTTGGCTGTTATATCAACCCGATTCATCCTGATCCGCAGCAGCGGCGTCATGAAATCAACCGGTTCAAAGAGCATTTGCGTTTCGCCAGAGACTTTGGTACCTCTATCGTTGCGACGGAGACAGCTGACCTAACGACTTACCTTTCGCAGGATTCCGAGCGTTATGAGGCCATTGGTTGGGCAACCCTCAAGCAAACTGTTGAAGAATTAGCAGAGGAAGCTGAACGTTGGGGTGTCTTCATCGGACTCGAACCTGTATTCACTCACACATTATCTAGCTGCGATAAAATGGTTCGGATTTTGGATGAAGTTCCATCCAGTAATCTGGGAGTTGTATTTGACCCAGTCAACCTGCTCCCGCCAACAGCTATAGATTCACAAGATGTTTTCCTTGATCAGGCATTTGCTGCTTTTGGTGACCGGATTGTCCTCGCCCATCTTAAGGATGTTGTCATTCAGAACGACAAGCTGAAAGAGGTACGATCTGGTAAGGGTATTTTTCAAACGAAATCGTTCTTGGAGAAGCTGTACCTGGCAAAACCAGGCATCGATATCTCCTTAGAACAGCTTGCTGATGATACGCTTGATGAAACTTTTCAATATGTAAGAAGCCTTATGAGTTAAAAATAAGCCCCGTCCTCTCTTTCATCGGAGGAACTGGGGCTTTACTATTTGAAATGATGCCTATTTCTTTATATCAGGCTCTGTCATGACTTCGTACGCGTTACCCAAATAACACTGCAGCGCCTTTAACGCCGCAACCCCTACCGCTATGTCATCCTCACCATTCCCTCCGCTTACACCAACCCCGCCAATGACACTCCCGTTCACCACAATCGGAAGTCCCCCGACGAAAATGGCAAATTTACCAGGCATCATGGCATGAATCCCAAATGCCTCACCATGGATGGTCGCTGGGCCGCCGGGCTGATTGAACAAATGTGTAGAACGCCTGTGATTGCTAGCTGTAAACGCCTTAGCTATGGCGATTTCCGGGCTCGTATTGCGAGCGCCATTCATTCTTTCTAATGCAATTAGATATCCGCCGTCGTCTACGATACATATCGTTTCGGCTGCTTTCGCTTCTATTGCCGCTTGTATGCCTGCTGCGATCATGACTCTCGCTTCTTCTAATTCAAGCTTAAATACTAATTTCATAAGTCATTCCCTCCCTGCTTGGTAGGCCATAATGACGTGCGCAACGAACACCTCTTCAATTCATATGGGGACGTGAGGGGTTTAAGTCATGGTCGCCGCTTGAAAAAAGTTATTGAATTTCGGAGTTGGAAATTGTAAGATTATAGAAATTAAACCGATGTGTGACTGGCGTAAACATGGATAACCATGAGGGAGCACATCGCAAGCAGCCGTACGCCTGGGCAAAGTATTTGATCCTTGATCAAGTGCTTTTTTGTGCTTTTATGACAATTGAAAGGTCAGGTGGCTGTTTATGAAAATGGCATTCGTACTATTTGATGGGATGACCGCGTTAGACTTCGCCGGCTTCTATGAAGCTATCACATGGATGGGTATTTTGGGAGCTAAAGAAAACGTCACTTGGGATTTCTGCTCCAATAAGGAGGAAATTACGGACGACCGAGGCTTAACCCTTAAGGTGACGCATGTCTATCCCGATCTATCGGGTTATGATCTCCTGTTTGTTCCTGGCGGATTTTCAACGAGAAGCCTTAGATTCGACTCTGCCTTCATCACTTGGCTCCAAACCTCAGGTAATGTGACTTACAAGGTTTCTGTGTGTACAGGTGCGTTATTACTAGGTGCAGCCGGATTCCTACATGAAAAAAAAGCAACCACCAATCCTTCCGCCTATGAGTTATTGACGCCTTACTGTTCCGAAGTCATTAAAGAACGAATCGTCAGAGACGGGAATCTCTTTACCGGCGGCGGCGTTTCGGCCTCCATTGACTTAGGATTATTCGTCATTGAATCGCTCACTGATTCAGATTTCGTACAGCTAGTTCAACAAAAGATGGATTACCCTTACTACCAAGCGGGACAGTTGTCTAATGTGAATTTGGAGTAATAACCTACTCTATAAGGATAAACGGCTTACTCTTGCCTTGGACGAGAGCGAAAGTGAGTGTAAATGTGAGAGTGTGTGTGTGTGTGTGTGTGTGTGTGCGAGTGCGTTTATTAAGGTTGATATAAAGCATGGTGCGCCCAGACGTAAATTTTCAAACATTTGCTTGCTTACTCGCTCATCGATGTAAAGTTGTTGCACTTTGTACAACATTTGGAAAGTTTATTCACGTTATCCTCGCGATTGTTGCACAAAATACAACATCTTCACCTTTGTCCTGAAGAAATGATGGAAATTGTTGTACGCTGTACAACATTCCCTCCCATATTCCCCACATCAATTGTATAGAACAAAACAATAAACCAGAAGCACAAAAAACACTATCGCTTCCCGGCCGATTATGCATGATCATGTATCCTAATCACTCGAGCCGAGTCCGTATCTCCTTCTTAACAGTGGGTAAGCTCTTCTCCCTCTACCCAAACAAATAAAAAATAAGCCTATCCAGCCCTCTCAAAGAGGCTGGATAGGCTTATTTTATTCTTTAGGCTGTTCACGGTTAACACGAACGGGTCTCTCGACCCAATTCTCACGATTCATACGTTGAACCTGATTAATCGGGTTCTTAAGATCGATAATCTCAGCGGGTTTACCCTCCGCTTGCATGGTGGTCGCTAGCTTTTCCTTATAACCCGTTCCGGCTGCTGGTCCGCCACCCCCGTTGCGCTTACCCTTGTTCCAAACTCTACCTTTACTCATTTCACCACTCCATTTTTGTTTTAAGTGTAAAGGCATAAGTAGAAAAACGCAAATTTTTACTTCCAATCATCATCAACTTTATGTCTAAAAGGTGGTTACCCGTTCCAAAACCAGTCACTTCACGGGTCCCATACTTCCTATGATCACCTTAACGGAAACGTGAATGTCAGCCTTCGACAGTGCTTCTCCCCAATGATCCTCCACTTTCATATATTGGTTATATTCATAAGCCCGTGCGTAGAGACCAAGCCCGATCGGATCAATCTGATGTTCCTGTAGGTTCTTGATGAGTTTCTCAAATTGCTTTTGCACTTGGTCAGAAATCATTTTCTCTAACTCTTTTCCATTCTTTCGCACATCAAAAGGAAATAAACGTTCCGAGACACCAGCCGGCATTTTAATGTTGATATCGAACCGAAACTTATTCTGATTGTATGAGGTCTTGACCTTCGTTTTCACTCCCTGAACCGTTATACTTAAATGGTCTGTGTAGAATGGACCGCTCTTCTTTTCTCCGGGAATTGGAAGTGTCAGACTAACAGCCTTCTTGGCGTTTTTATTCAAAATTTGAAGTAATACGGTTTCCTCCGCGGACAATGAAAGTGTATATTTCCCCTTATGATCCAGCAGCGATACGCCAGTCAGCTTGATCCGTTTGGTCTTGTCCAACTGAATTTCGGAGATATAGGGCGTCACCCCCTTCTCATTTATTTGCCAATGCAGCTTCTGAAGCGTCGTTTTTGCCGTTTCCGATCTAGCGCTCTTCGTATCGACCATTCCCCTCAACAATAAAGGTAATGACGGCTGGTCTTTGGGATTTAGGTAAATCATGTCTGAGACAGATCCATCAACTGCGATGACTCTTGGCATTAATGGATTTTTCGTATCACGAAAGAAGACATCCAGTATCGGGAACCAATCTTCATGCTCCAGGATGCGTTTCCCTATAAGAACGACCTGAACCTTTCTGCCAGTAATAACACCTGGTGAACGTTCGTCTATTTCCTCTCTCGCTTTCCGAATCGTATCCGCCTTCACTTTGACCTCTGTCATGTGCTTCTTGACATTTCTGCTGAACACAGGATTTTTCATATAGATTAGCAAGTTGTTTTCATTATCGAGATCCAGGCCGATGGCAAGGTTGTTCGTGGCATCTTCCAAATCCAATCTGTCACTGCACCCTGAAGCGATAGTAATCATCATAATGATGAGCAAAACGAATCGCACCCGCTTGTTCATAAGTGCTTCCTCCACCCCAAACGATCATGTATCCATACATATAGGAGTAAACAAACAGGAACTATGTACTCAACAACAAAACCAATCTGACCAAGAAGCGTATTCATCTTTTCGCTCTGAAAAAAAGTAGGCATGAAGAAATACGAACCCACAGCGATGAATAGCCAAAGCAGCCGCAAATGATTACGGTGGTCCTGTTTTCCGATTAGCCAAGTTGTGCAAAATACACTCATGTACATCGTAGGTATCCATGACAATGAAAAGATAAGCAAATAAAACGCGATAAATAACAATTCGATCCGTGCTATAAACTTAAACTCAATCGTTTTCAATAAATTGATTGTCGGTTCGTTGTACGTCATAATTTCATCTGAACTGAAATAGACAAAACAGATCACGGTAATGAACAAATACATAAGCATCGTCAGTGTATATGAGATAACAATTCCGGTTGAGGCCTTTTGCTTGTTTCTGAGAAATGGATACAAAATAAACGTGGTTGAAAAACCAATATGATAATAGAAAGTACCGGGTACCGCCGCGAATACAGGCTCCCATCCTTCCTTAAGCACAGGAAACAGCCGGAGCCAATTAGCGTCCTTAAGCGGAAGCAAATAAACGAAGGGGATCCATACAGATAAAAGCATAATCAATACTACGTATCTGCCCACTATGCGGAGTCCACTCCGCACAACAACATAAGTGGGAATGAGCAGCAGAAACATAATGAGATATGCCGGAGTTTGCTGCAGGAGATATTGTTTTGTAATCATTACAGTATAAATAAGACCGGTATATCCGTAGTAAATGAGATAAAGGGCAAATAGGACAGCTCCCGCTTTGCCTGCCCATTTGCCCAAATACACCGTCAATAAATCTAACAAGGTGCCGTCTGGGTACCTCTTCATTACCTGTATGACGATCAAACTCGCTATTAAGGAGATAACCCAAACGATGAGGAGAGCGATCCACCCAGCCGTTCCCGCCTGTTCGGCTAGTACGCGCGGCAGCGACAAGAAACCGATGCTCACTACCATACCAAAGTTGAGAAAGATATACTGCATGAGGGTAATTTCATTCAATGTATATTTTTTCACGTGTTATCCCCCTTTGGCTTTACTTCACTGTTCCCATAGCTCCTATGATTGTTTTCACGGAAACTTGAATGTCCGCTTTGGCCAGCGATTCACCCCAATGATCTTCTACTTTCTTGAATTGGCTGTATTCATGCGCCTGAGCGTAGAACCCAAGCCCAATTGGATCAATTTTATCCGCCTGTATTTTCTTTATGAGGCTGTCGAACTGCTGTTGTACTTGATCTATAATCTTATTTTCCAACTCTCTTCCACGACTTCGTACGTCGTAAGGGAACAATCGCTCTGTAAGTCCAACTCGCATGGTTATGTGTATATCGAACTGAAATTTGTCATGAAGAAAAGAAGTCTTGATTTTCGCCTTGATTTTATCGGCGTTTAAACTTAATTTGTCCGTATGGAACGGTCCGATCTTCATTTCACCAGGAATAGGAATGGTCAGGCTGATGGACTTCTTCGTATTGTTTTGCAATATTCGTAGTAGAATACTTTCCTGCATGTTCAGTGAATCAGCAAATTTTCCTTTATGATCCAGCAGTGTCGTGCCCGTCAACGCAACCTGTTCATCTATCACTCGAGCTTCAGAGATAACGGGAGTTACGCCCTTCTCACGTATTTGCTGATGCAGCCCTTGTAAAGTCGTCTTGACCGTTTCCGATCTAATGTTCTTCGTTTCGACCATATCCCGCAGTAATAAAGGCAGCATCGGCTGGTCTTTCGGATTTAAGTAGATAATGTCAGAGAGAGGTCCATCGAAAGCAATGATCCTTGGAGTTAACGGATTTTTCGGATCGCGAAACCAGACATCCGTTAGTCGGAACCAGTTTTCTTGCTGCAGGATTCGCTTAGAGACCAGTATGACTTGAATAGTTCTGCCTTGGAAAACGCCCGGTGTATAACTGTCCTGTTTTTCTCTTGATTGACGATTTGTCAGTGGTTTTACCCGAAGTTCACGCGTTTTCTTCTCGATATTTTTGATAAAATTAGGAGATGTACTATACACAATGAACTCGTTTTTTTTATCGAGATCAAAGCCTATTAATAAGGGAAATGTAGCATCTTCCATATCTAACCTATCACTGCAGCCCGGAATAATGACGAGAAACATGGCGATGAGCATACCGTGAAGCAGCCATTTTTTCATAAGCGCTTCCTCCACTGAAAACGATCATGCATCCATAAATAAAGAAGTAAGCAACACGGAAAAACGTATTCAATTCCAAAACCAACCTGACTAAGAAAATCATTCATGCGATCGCTCTGATTAAAAGTTGGCATGAAGAAAAATGCACCCACAGCAATGAATAACCATAATACCCGCAAATGATTGCGGTGATCCTGCTTTCCTAACAGCCAGCATGTGCAAAAAACACCCATGTACATAGCGGGTATCCAAGCTAATGAAAAAATAAGCAAAAAAAACGCAATAAACAGCATTTCCATCCGTTCTAAAAATTTAAACTCGATGGATTCTAACATATTAATCACGGGTTGGTTGTACTTCTGAATTTCATCCGGGCTGTAATAGACAAAACAGATAATCGTAATGAACAAATACCCAAGCATGGTTAGGGTATCGGAGATCACAATATCCCTAGAAGCCTTTAGTTTATTCTTCAAAAACGGATACAAAATAAACGTAGTTGCAAATCCAATATAAGAAAAGAACGTTGTAGGTACCGTTGAGAATACGGGCTTCCATCCTTCCTTTAATACGGGAAGCATATTGAGCCAGTGTACGTCCTTGAGCAGAAGTAAATATACCAATGGAATCCACGAGGAGATCATAAAAACAAGTTCCGCATATCTGCCTAAGATGCGAAGTCCATTACGTGCAATCACATATGTGGGTATGAGCAATAAAAACATGACAATAGATGCCGAAGTTAGCGGCAAGAGCCATGACTTCGTGATCAAAACCGCTTGAACGAGCCCCGTGTATGCGTAATAAAAGAGATAAAGGGAAAATAAGATGGCAGCCACTCTGCCTGTCCAATTACCCAAATATCTTGTTAGCAGGTCAAACAATGTTCCTTCGGGATGCTTTTTCATTACCTGAATAACAATCAAGCTTGCTGCTACCGTAACAGCCCATCCGATGATGAGTGCGATCCAGCCATCCGTGCCTGCCTTTTCGGCTAACTTTCGCGGCATTGACAAAAAGAACACACTCACCTGAATGCCGCTATTAAGAAAAATATATTGCATAGAGGTGATCTCATTGAATGCATATTTCTTCATTTCCCATCACCTTTTGGACGATTTGATCCTTGCCTCTGCGATTGAGTCGCTCTTGTGCCTAGAGGTCGCTTGTCCATTTTCCAAAGAGGCAAACGTACAAACGTATCTTTCCAGTCAGCCAACCGGACCGGCGCAAAAGGGGTGCCGTATGGTGTTCCAAGTGATTCGAGCGCAATCAGATGCCCGATCATCGTCATCAAACCAATAATGATGCCAACAATGCCGAACATAGAGGCAGCAATCATCATACCGAAGCGGATAAGCCGGACGGCTGCGACCATATCATAGTTGGGCAGGATGAACGAGCAAATGGCTGTAAAAGCAACGACAATCACCATGATATTACTGATGAGTCCCGCCTGTACGATCGCCTGCCCGATGACAATCCCCCCAACAATACCAATGGTTTGCCCAACTGGAGCAGGCAGGCGCACACCTGCTTCCCGCATCATTTCTAATGTGACCTCCATGAGGATCGCTTCTACAAATGGCGGAAATGGTACTCTTCCCCTGAACTCACCAATCGTCAGAAGTAATTTAACGGGGATGATCTCGAAATTATAGGAGATGACAGCAATATAGAATGCCGGCAAAAATACGGCGACAAAAAATGCCAAAATCCTCAGCAGCCGTATAAAAGTAGCAATCGACCAGCGTGTGCTGTAGTCGTCGATGTTCTGAAAAAATGACATAAAGGCCGCTGGCGCAATCAATACGCTTGGCGAACGATCAACGACAACAGCGAATCTTCCTTGCAATATTTGTGATGCGGCAGCATCCGGTCTTTCCGTCGTAATAAATTGCGGGAATGGGGAAAATGGATTGTCCTCGATCAGCTCTGCCAACTCACCGGTGTTGATGATAACATCAACATCTAGCTGCTCAATTCGGTCTTGCAGTTCTTTCAGCACCTCAGGATGCGCGACATCTGCCAAATATAGGATAGAAACTAAACTGTTCGCTCTTCGTCCAACCGTCAGCTCGATAATTTTCAATTCACGGTTTTGAATGTAGCGTCGGATTAAAGCAATATTCTGACTGCCCGTTTCAACAAAGCCTTGATGTGCTCCTTTTAAAGAAGCCTCCATCTGTGGATCTTCAATCGCCCGCTGCGGCCAACCTTGTGTTCCTAAGGCGGAGACTTCTGCTCGTCCGTTAACAAAAAGTATACTAAATCCTTGAAAGATGGCAGTCTCGACAAGCGGCCACGTGTACAAGGTTTGAACTCGGCCTACATTTACCGATATATCGTCAACTGCATCACCGCTTCCCGCTTCAAATTGCAACGGGCGAAGCACATTATTATTAATCGCATTCATATCTACAAGTCCACATAAATAGACTAGCGCTGCTTGCTGCCCAGACTGTTTGATGATAAAATGCCGCACTACCAGATCGGGAGTTTGATTGAACTGGCTATGTAAATAAGTCATGTTTTGTACTAATGACGTGCTTATGGTATCGTTTGGCTGCTGATTAATTTGCTCTGGAACCGAACGATACTTCTTCCTTCCGAACCAGTTTGAAAATAGCATCGATCTTCACCACGCTCATCCATATTCTTTCTTTTATTATCCAAGATTTTGGAAATTTTATTCATGACTACGACCATGCGAGCTGGATCTCGAGAAGTAACAGGTCGTTACCATTGCAAAATATATAGCAATAAAAAAAAGCAGCCACCGCTAATCGGTGTGCTGCTTCTGATTTACAAGATTGAGCCTATTCCATACTTCCACACTATACGCTAACTTTTACCCTTGCAGCTCAAACGCCTTGGCTAACATACGATAAGAATGAATGCGCGCATCCACATTATGAATCGGAGAAACGACCATAATCTCGTCAGCTTTATAAGCTTCGTTCAGCTTGAGAATCTCCGCTTTTACTTGCTGAGGAGTACCCACAATACGCTTGTGTTGGCGACCTCGTATTAGGGCCAAATCAGCTTCTGTATACGGATAATTCATAGCCGTTTCAACGGAAGGGAAGGAGGGCAACAGCGTGCCGCGGCCAAGGGAGAGGAAGAACAAATCCGTACTTGTCGCCAGTCGATGCGCCTCTTCTTCCGTATCGGCACAGACAACTAAAACCGCTGCAAGCGAATGTGGCTTATCGTTCAAAATAGACGGTTTGAATTCCTCGCGATAAATCTGCAGCGCTTGTTCACAATCGGCATTGCCAAAAAACTGTGCAAAACCAAATGCTGCTCCTTGTTTAGCAGCAATGCTGGCACTGTCATAGGAAGAACCGAGCAGCCAAATTTCCGGTGCTGTCGGAATAATTGGAGACGCGTGCAGCGCAGCAAAGCGATGGTTCGCAGGCAGCGAATCATATAAATACCCAGTCAAGTCAGCAACTTGCTGCGGGTATTGATCTACGCTCGTGTATTTCCCCTCTTGCAGCGCTCGCGTTGAGATTGGCATGCCGCCTGGCGCACGTCCAAGACCAACGTCAATCCTTCCCGGATGCAGCGCCTCCAACAAACGGAAATTTTCTGCTACTTTGTATGCACTGTAATGCGGCATCATGATACCGCCTGACCCTAAGCGGATCCGATTCGTTTTTGCAGCTAAATGAGCGATAAGTACTTCTGGGCTTGAGTGAGCAAGCGCCTCAGAAGCATGATGTTCCGACACCCAGTAACGCGTATAGCCAAGTTTATCTGCCTCTTGCGCCAGCTCGGTCGTTTCAACCAGCGTTTGCGCGGCGTTGCGACCTTCTCCTATTTGTGATTGGTCCAAAATCCCCAATTTTAACATGCACGATCACCTCCTTTTAACTGTAACATATTTAAGCACAGAATAGCAAAAAACAGTCAGAATGACTCCCGACTGTCTTTAAGCATCTACTTATTGGGCAAGTTGAACTTGCTGAAATAAAGTCTTTTTCAGAAAAACCAGCGTATCCGTTTCTCCTAGCGGCCTTTCGTGAAAGGCTTGATAGCCTTTACGTTCATACATCGGAAGTAGCCAAGGATGATTCTTCGACGTTGCAAGGACAACACCGGATGACAACAAGGTGTCTCTAACGATGACCTCTTCCACATAAGTCAGAACCCGATTGCCGACACCTTGATTTTTGAATTCAGGTAAGACAGCAAACCAATACAAAAAAGGCAGCTCGGTCAGTTCCGGCAAATTTTTCAATAAAATGGTGGCTGCAATAGAGCCGTCAATTTCCAAAGACATAGCTTGTAAGTTCTAAAAGGTTCTCCCGAATCAAGTCGATATCCCCATTCGCGGCTCTAAATGTAATACCTAATTCACGAATCGACTCATAGGCGCCATCAATGACTTTGAATTGTTCTTCTGCATCTTCGATCGTCGCCAACCGATAAATCTCACTCATATAGGTCACCCTCCTAGTTGATATGGGCTTCAAGGTTTGTTCTGGCAGAGAATCTGGATAAGGCAAAAGGAGAGATATCTTGCTCGGTTATGCCTTCCCTTGAAAGATCTGATAATATCTCACCAACTACGCTTGCGAACTTAAAGCCATGGCCTGAGAAACCGCCAGCCACTAGGACATGAGCATGTTCCGGATGGCGATCTATAATAAAATGTTCATCAGGAGTTAGTTCGTATTTACAAACGGCTCCCCAAAGGCGAATCGGATCTTCATAAAACCCCGCACAATCAACATGCAGATGCGTCACATTTCGTACAAATCCGATATCTAATTCTTTATTCAGCAGCTTCTCCAGAATCGTTTCGGTGGGAGCTGTCGTTAATTTAATTTGCAGGTTACGGTACTTCTTTTTGATGATGGGGAGAATGTCAGGAATGACATAATTGGAGACAGAAACCGTGCACCCTATTCTTAGTTCATTAGGAGTTGTGTTTAAATTCTGATGCTGTTGTTTTCTCTTCTTATAAGTTTGAAGGATTTGCTGAGCATAAGGTAGGAACTGCTTCCCTTTCTCTGTCAGCGTAAAATTCCTCCCTTCTCGATCAAACAGCAATGTATTCAGTTCTCGTTCTAACGATTGAATTCGGGCCGTCACGGATGGCTGAGATAAGAACAATGCATCCGCTGCCTTGTTGAAACTATTGAAATGTATGACATAGACGAAAGCTTCAATATTTTCAATATTCATGACAATAAACTTCCTCTCTAACTTGCAAGCGACTAGGAACTATGCGAAAAGGCCTTTTGTATACTGTGATCCGCGCTTTGTAAGTACACAGACACTTTTTCAAATGCTTCCTGAGCATCAACACCATCTAATTGCAGCACAATAACTGACTGATTGCCCAGTGATAGACTGAGGGAAACAATGCCCAGTAAACCCTTTGCATTCAGCATTTTTCCGCTTACACCCACATAAATATTGCACGAATACCGATTAGCTATGGTCACAAAATCCAACACAAGATCAATCGTCCAAGGTTTGTTCCTCGCAAAAGTCCATTCAATTTTCATACCTATTCCTCCTAGATAGTGTTATAAAATAACTTGCATCGTAAGCTATAGATAGCATTTGGTGATTATGAATGAAAAAAGGAGACGCATTCATCCCTTAGGGACGAAGCATCTCCAGCTGTCTGGTCGATCCATATAATTCCGATAAAATTACTTGTATTAAATTATAGTGAATCGAACTAGATTCTGTCAACGTTTAAAATTGAAATACCTAACATACATGTAAATGGTATTTCCGGCTAAGCGGAAACCTGTGTAGAGAACATTTCACGCCGTATGGGCAACAGAAAAGAAGCAATTAACCATATTTACATGAAATTAGTCAGGAATAGACAATTTCTATCAATTTACACCTCTACCAAAATTACTCGTTTGATGATAGTTTAAGATATACATCAAAGCGAGGGAGAGATCAGAATGAGAACCATTTATGAGAATTACCGAGGCTTTAAAATTAGCAAACAAGAAAGCACCTATAATGCGATTTCTTCAGATCATATTATTTTTAGCCGTTGGCAGCTAAGCCAAGTTCTAGATACGGTCGATAATTATGTGGAAATTACGGATAACAACTCGAGTGAGGACGCGGAGTCCGGAATGCCGCAAAATTAATCGTATATATGTTGAATTAAGAAATGTTCGTTAACCTAATTTCTCCGATTTACCAGGCTACTTTCCGTTAAAATAGTGGAGTGTTGTTCCCTGAAGTAGGTGAAGGTCAATGCTTCCTTCATCTATGGACCTAGTTGTTGTAATTTGTACAACATTACACTAACGAATTCGCGTTTTCCTTGTTAATGTTGCAGAAAATACAACACTTCCTCCCAAAAACGGCTATATAGCATAATATCAGTCAGAATTGTTGTACTACATACAACTTCGACGACTTGCTGATAAGAAATCAACGAAATTGTTGTACGCGGTACAACATAGCATGTTTATCAGGAGTGAAGAGACGAAGATCAAGTATCAAACTTGATGCTTGATTTAAAAAGTCCGCCAATGGCAGGCTTTTTAAGCTTTAACAGCTTCAACAACTTTAACAGCAATAACAGCTTTATAAAATCACATGGTTCATCTTCATCAGCTCTGCGACCTTCTGGAACATGGAAGCGTTATGACCAATGGACATCGCGCAGTGATGCGTCGGCGCCTCGGCGAACCAGCGCGTCATGTACGCGTCTGGATGATCGCGGAACTTCACCGGCGTCTGGGTGTTGCCGATCTTCATGATCGGCCCGTTCGTGGACTCGCCTTCGCTGGAGATCAGCTTCAGCCGTCCATCGCCGGTCTGCGTCACGTTCAGCGTCGTGATCGCCCCCGTCTTCACCTTCGCCTCGACGGATACGCCCGTGCCTTGCTTCCCGTGATAAAGCCCCATGCCGCGCAGAATCGGCTTTCCTTCGGAAATCGCGATATGGAACGGTCCGTCATGGCCCAGCAAAATCGTCTCGTCGATATAATCCACGACGACGATTTCCGAGAAGCTGCCGCCGACGCCAAGGATGTCGCTGATTTTCATCGCGACGGCCGTCTTGAGGTCCCCTTCGCCTGAGCACGGAATACCACGTGCGGTTAGCAGCGAATGGCCAACGATGAAGCCGCCCTGCAGCTTCTCATAGTCGCCACCCGGCGCACCGTGGTAGTAGTAGGACAAGGCGTCCAGATCGTACGCCCTGACAAGCTTCTCTTGCGCTGCCGCCACTTTGCATGACCATTCCAGCTGCTCATCCGTAGGCTTCTTCGCGATCGGGTCAGACGGCGAGTCGCCACTGATCTGGAACATCTCGTGAACCTCAGCCAGCTTCGCTTTCACCTCCTGCGGTGTCACTTCCCGCAGCATGCGATCCAAATCACACATTTCGAGGACTTCCACGTGCAGCCCTGTCTGCGCCGAAATCATCGTAAAGTCGCTGTACATATCGAGCATGCCGCTGTACGTATTACCAAGAAAGCCGAACCGGCTATGCTGAAGCGTCCGAGGCACGCCGGCTGCCTTCACCCATTCCTCGATCTCCCTCCATGCTCGAACAGCTTCTGGACGCTTATGTGTCACTTCATTTGTTAATGAGATCGCCGGCGTATTATCGAGTCCCAGTACCCCATTTACAACACGGAACGGGATTCCCGCTCTGTTAAACACATTGGCAAACTCAGGCACTGGACAAGCCCCGCAATGAGCCAACCACTCCCCTGTCGTGGATTTAACATAATTAAGCCGCAAAGTCGGCTGCAAGTTCAGAAACACGACCGGCACTTTACAAATTTGGTGAACAGGAAGTACTGTCGAGCTAGTCGAATATGTCGCTGCGTGACAGAATACGAGATCCACATGGCGCTCATTCAACCATTCTCCGGCCTTCCGCCCTTCCTCTTCCGTATCTACCAACCCATAATAATAGACGTCAGCCCATTCCGAGATTCGCTTCTCAATAAATCGACCGTAATCCTCAAGTCGTTCTTTCAAGCCAGGGAACTGTTCCCAATAGGCACGGAGCCCCACCGAGTAAAGTCCGATACGCGGTTTTTTGCTTGCTTTTATAGCTGGGTATATAGTCATCCCTACCACTCCATTCGTTTATAAGATAAAAATAATACCTTTATAAACTCATTGTAATGGCTTACAATGCAGATAACATCCAATAATCTTGTTTAAAAATAATAGAATCTTGTGCAGGTGATGCGACATGACAACTCATAAAGAAAATTTTACAACAGCTTGGTCAGAAGACTCGATACGATTCATATCCAGCCCCTCTGTATTCGCCAAATCCACCCTCTATTATGTGCAAGAAATTGGCCATTTCCGTACGTTACCCGGTTATTTTACAGAACGCGAACAGCTGGACTCCTACCTTATCGTCTATACGATTAAAGGCAAAGGCCGTTTGAAATATCAAGGAAAGAGCTTTATCCTTCAGCCTCAACAGGTATTCTTCATTCATTGTGAAGATTATCATTTCTATGAAACAGATCCACTCGAGCCTTGGGAATTACTATGGGTGCATATCCATGGTAGCTCGACATCTGGTTACTATAAGCAGTTTGCTGCTAATAATGAGCCTATCCTACAACTGAGCCCTGAATCCTCCATCCCCGCTGTACTGCGACAAATTTTACATTTCCAGCAGCAAAGAAGTGCCCGTACCGAACTCATTTCGTCCAAACTTCTTGTAGATCTCCTGACCGAGCTCATGCTGGCAGCGCAAAATCTGGCAGTGTCCGAAACAGACAAACCCAGCTATATCGAAGACATTTGCCAAACGTTGGAACATAGGTTCAATGAATCGATTTCTCTGGATCAGCTTGCCCATGAGCATGCCGTTAGCAAGTACCATTTGGCCAAACAGTTCAAACGTTATACAGGCTATGCGCCCCATGAATTTCTCATATCAATACGTATGACACACGCCAAAGAACGGTTAAAATATTCCAATATACCCATATCCGAAATAGCCGCCAGTGTCGGTATTGACAATGTCAGTCATTTCATCAATTTGTTCAAAGACCGCGCTGGATATACGCCTCTAGCTTATCGTAAGAAATGGCAGCGCCCCAGATGATGGGGCTATTTCAATTCATTCTCGTCAAGTACAGCAGGGAGCTCGATCCAAGCTCGTACACCTTGATCTTCTCTAAGACTGTAATGTAAACCGTAGTTTTCGCCGAAATGCAGCTGAATCCGCTTCTGAACATTAATAATTCCGAAGCCTCGATTATTTTCCTTCCCCTGCAGGATACCATTCATCACCTCGATATCCACCTGGCGATAACCGTTATCTTCTACACTGATGATGACATTATCATCCGCGCTTTTTACCGAAATCCATAATTCCCCATCCTGGCTCATGTTCTTAATCCCGTGCAGAATCGCATTCTCAATAATCGGCTGAAGAACGACCTTCGGCATGACAAATCGCTTCGCTCCCTCTTCAATATCCCAATGGACTTGAAAGGCATATTCATAGCGGAATAGCTGCAAGCGAACATAAGCCTCCGCGTGATTGATTTCCTCCATAACCGGAATTAATAGCTTCCCTTTGCTAAGCCCAATTCGCATAATTAGCGATAAATCCTTGATCATTTCAGCAGACTCTGCTGCCCCTTCCATTAGCGTATGCCAATATACAGATTCCAAGGTGTTGTAGAGCAAGTGCGGATTAATTTGTGTATGAAGAATAGATAATTCAATCTCCTTATGCCTCAGTTCGAGTTCATATTGGTCATAAATCGTTTGATTCAAGCGATCAGTCATGCGTATAAAATGATTATTGAGTAAAACAATCTCATTTTTGCTATCCGAGTGTAAGGAAATAGCTAAGGGTCTACCTGGATGATAAGAATTCGTGATGCGGGCTAATCGAGAGATCGGTTTCAAGATCGACTGGATAAAGTATATACTCGCCAAAATCAAGATAAAGAAATAAATAACCATGATCCAATCAACCAATCGCTGCACACTAATATGATCGATAATAATCGACTGAACAGGAACTCGCATGAGCAATTTCGTTTTCGAATATTCACTTGTATGAAGAACGCACATGAACTCAAGATCAGCCTCTTTCAGCTTATAAACACCTTCTACTTGATTAGCCGGAACATGTACCGAGGATCCGATCTCAAAATTGGTTGTATTCGTCGCGAGCACCGTATTGTCTTGGTTTAACAACATCAATTCCGCATCCGCATACTTGTCAAAAGGTGAAAAATCCAACTGAAGAGGTGTCTCAATGCCAGATACAACCAAATAACCAATCACACTTTCCCCGTTATAAATGCTATTTAATTGGCGCATATAGGCAACGGTTTGTAAATTATTAGGATTGTATCCGAATTTATCAATAACACGAATAACCCCTTTCCCCTTGGCCTGACTTACTTCCTTATACCAAGAGAGCGCATTCAAGTCTGTTGAATAAAAAATACCATTGTTCAGAAGATCCGGATTGGGGACGAACGAATACTGCTTATCTGTATCCGAAAAAAACAGCGAATATCGCACCGCACTCGTCGAATAGTTGTTCAAATATTTATCAAGGGCTTTAAAGATTTCAAATCGTTCATACTCCGATGAGGACGGGATGCTTGCAAGCTGTTGGATTTCCTGAGATATCATGATTTTCTCTGTCTTTTCCTCGAAATCACTGCTCTCTCTGTCTAGTGTCAAATGACTTCCTCTCACTAACTGGAGCAGCGCGTTCCCTACTTGCTCTTCTGTAATGGACTCCAGCTTCTTGGCTACAAACAAATCCAATACCAATATCGGGATGACGACGAATAAGATGAGCAATACGATCAACTTTTTCATCAAATTCATATTACGCAGCATTTTTCGCATGCCGACATTCCTTCCTTTCAAGCCGTATCCTCGGAGATTATTACTCCTAGCCGTCTCATTGCACACTTAGCTTCGCTATAACGGCCGCAATCTCCTTTAAGCAAAAGAAAACGCCTTCAGAATAAGCATTCTGAGGGGCGTTCTTTGACCTAACCTTTGACACTGGAAACGGTTAACCCACGTATGATAAATTTTTGGAAAATGAGAAAAAAAACAACCGGCGGCAGCATCGCCATTGTCAAGATAGCAAACCGTACACTCCACGGAATAACCGATGTTGAGTACACCACATACCGATAAATCCCTGTGGCAAGCGGGTACATCTCCTTTTCTGTCATCACAATACTAGGCCAGTAGAACTCGTTCCATGTTGTCGAAAAGGACAGAATCAGCAGAGT
Source organism: Paenibacillus sp. V4I9 (assembly GCF_030817295.1). NCBI lineage: Bacteria > Bacillati > Bacillota > Bacilli > Caryophanales > Paenibacillaceae > Paenibacillus > Paenibacillus sp. V4I9. The sequence continues at coordinate 2,355,817 of NZ_JAUSZE010000001.1, read as the reverse complement.
CCCAATAATGGGAGTTGAAAGTGGAACAGCAATTTTAATGAATGAATTGAATTCACTCGCCCCATCGATTCTCGCTGCCTCCAGAATTTCTTTGTGAATGCCATCGAAGAAGTTTTTGAGCAGAAGCATGAAATAAGCATTCGCTGCAGCCGGCAGCCAGAAGGCCCAGTACGTATTGATCATGCCCAAGCTTTTCAGGTTCATAAAGTTAGGAACGATATAGGTGGCTGGCGGTATCAACAGAGTCGCTAAGAAAAAGAGCGTCACCCATCTCTTGAACGGTACCCTCAAATGTGACAACGCGTAGGCAGCTAAACCAATTAGGAGCAGCGAGCATACGACATTTCCCATGTAGATGAATATCGTATTCTTCAAGAAAGTCAGTAATGGCAAATCGAACCCGTTCCATGCATCATTGTAATTGGTCCAAATCCAGCTTTTCGGAAAAAAGGTTGGTGGAAAGGCAAAGAATTCCTCACGTGTTTTGAGTGAACCAAAAAAGGTATTGAAAAACGGGTATAACGTCGTAATGCCAATGATGATCATCAGCAGCACCATGAGGGTGTAACCGGCTTTCACAGCGCCTTTTTTCATATCAAATGGCGAAATAATGCCGCGTTCATCTCGTTTCATGCCTTCTCACCTCTACGCTGCAACAGATTGTATAGCACGGACAGTAGGATTAAAACGAAAAACATTAAGCTGCCCATTGCACTCGCTTTCCCAAAATCAAGATCACGGAACGCCGTATGATTCATCCACAGCAGGTACGTAAGCGTCGCATTATTCGGGCCACCGTCGGTCATCGATAATTGCGCTTGAAAGCCCTGTGAAGTTGTGATCAACTGCAAGAGAAGCAGAAGCAGCATCAATGTCTTGATACTTGGCAAGGTAATATGGCGGATACGCTGCCAGACACTGGCGCCATCGATCTCAGCCGCTTCGTATATGTCCCTCGGAATACCCACGACTGCAGCGATATAGATGAGAGTGGCTGCGCCAAAGCTTTGCCACGTTTCTAGCAGAACAATCGAACCCATGGCCATCTTCGGACTGAAGAACTCCACTTTTGGGATACCGAACGTTTGTAACAGGCTGTTAATTGGGCCCACGGCATCAAAAAACCACTGCCACATCCCATAGAGCACGATGGCTGGAACAGCGCTTGGCAAATAGCCAATTATACGGGCCCCCCCCTGAAACCATTTTAATTCGGAGACAACAATTGCGATAAGCGGCGGTACCCAGAAACCGAGTAGGACGCCTAAGCCCATATAGTACAGCGTATTTTTAATCGAGGTGAGCAGCAGTCCATCTTGAAAAATACTTACATAGTTAGCCAAGCCAATGAAATGATTGCCATCGACAAAATCAATATTGTAAAAGCTGTAGAAAATCCCTTTAAAAATCGGCACCCATAAAAATACAATAAATAACACGATTTCTGGAAGGACAAACAGCGTCCCCCACAAATACCAGTTGATTTTCTTCTTCACCGTACTACTCGCTACGACAGGTCGTACACTCAATTCTGCTTCCATGTTGAACACTCCTTAAAGTTTTCGTTAGAAAACTTACTTCGAAAGCATAAACTTATAAAATCGGACCTAAACCGCTAAACGGCTTAGATCCGATGTTCCGGTGCTATTCGACTTTCACTTTGTCAAATACTTCCGTTTGCACTTTATTCGATGCATCAGCCAACGTCTTTTTCAAATCAACATCTTTGGTTGTGAACACTTTTTGGATCACATTGGCCATCTCGGTATAATATTTCTGTGCTTCATACTGCGCTTCAGGCTTGCCGTCCCATAGGCTTAATAATTGTGGATCGTATTTAAATACGTTGTCATATTTGGCCAGTAAATCGGTATACTTTTTACCGAAATCTGAGGATTCCTTCCAGTAGTTAATCGGTTGTGGAATGTAGACACGGTTTTTCCCTTTACGGTCTTCGATTTCTTTTTTCGTGGAATTTAAGAAATCGTCTGTGAAGTACTCATCCGTAATCCATTTGAAAGCAACTTGCTGTTGATCCTTATCACTCTTCGGATTGATAACACGATAGTTACCGCCAAGAACGCCCGTATGCTTGCCGCCTTTCGTGATCGAAGGCATTGGATATACGACCATATCCTCTTTGCTGATACCGCCTTCATTGATCGCTGCATCAGCCGCGTTGCCGCTTCCGCACATCACCATCGCACCGCGTCCTTGGGAGAAAGCGCTCAATGCGTCGCCATACCCTAAGGCCCAGTTCTGAGGAATTAAGTTCTCGTCTTTTAGCTTTTTATAAAATTCAAGCGCCTTCACACCAGCATCAGAATTGAACACGCTTACCACTTTCCCGTTATCGAGCTTCTGCACATCGCCGCCAGCTGCATAAAGGAAATTCGTCCAGTTCCAGCCTGCTTCCGGTCCTTTACCCATTGGAATAAAGCCCGCGATGCCTTTGGCCGGATCATTAATCTTTCTCGCTGCCGTTAACAGATCGTCCCACGTCCAATCCATTGGAGGCAGCTCGACACCTTTATCTTTGAAAAGCTTCTTGTTCAGCGTAATGGTCATCACGTAACCGTCGATGGGCACTCCATACGTTTTACCATTCACCACAAACGGTTTGGAAAGAAGATCATTCATGTCCTTAGCATGTTCCCAGGCATTGATCGAATCGGTAATATCAGCGACCCATTTCTTGTCGACGAGCACTTTACCTTCTGTTGCATACGTCGTATATTCGGTTGGCGCGCTATTCGAAGCCATTTTGATCCCAATTTCCAACGGGTTGTACTGCCAGTCGTCTTTCTTGAATTCAACATTCTGGGGTTTTCGCCTTAAAGCGGCTGATCCGCTGGTCAAGCTGGTCATTCTTTTCCTTCTGGTCAGGCTTGAAGCCTTGGGCTGTAATTGTCACTTTTTTGGCTGCAGGCGTTGCTGTTGCTGCTGCTGTTTCCTTTGCTGAGGCGGGACTGCTTGTTGTGCTAGTCGTGGTACTGTTCGTACCACATCCTGCGAGTAAAACGGTCAGTGCAATCGCACTGATGGCTGAAGCCTTTTTAGCTTTCATGTTTGGTTCCCCTTTCGAATCGTTTCATCAAATGTTAGTTTCTACACTTTCGATTATAAAGGGAACAGCCAGGAGCGACGATGTGTCCTGTTACGCTAATCATGTCGCATGTTACGGACCCGTATGTTTTAACTCCGAAATATTCAACCCGAAATGTTTTTTAAAAATTTTACTAAAATGCTCTGGTGATTCGTAACCGATTTCCTCCGAAATTTCGTACCTGCGTTTGTCCGTGGTCAGAATCAATTGCTTCCCTTTTTCCATACGAAGCTTGGTCACATAGTCCCAAATGTTAACTCCCATCACTTTTTTAAACAAATAACTCAAATAATTAGGGCTTAAATGCACAGCATCGGCGATATCTTGAAGCTTCAGGCCTTTATCACAGAAGTGTCCTTCAATATAGGTTTTTGTCTCATAAACAATTCGGTTATTAGCCTCGTCAACCTGCGTGTTTGTTAAATTCTGCTCGTTCGTCGTTTTGCCGATATCCTCAATGTAGAACATGTGATGCCCTTTGTGTGTTTCGCTCCAAGCCAAGCTCTCCAGTGCTTCTTGATAGATAACAGGCAGCTGTGTGATACCCTCCCGAATGCGGCTGATCCCAATCTGACATTTGACATTGACGTATTTCTGCAAATTCGCGTGAATCATCTGGGCGACCATCAACAATTGATTAATGCTCTGAGAACCCCTAATCTCCTCTTCAGGAATTTGCAGCAGCAAGGAGAAAGTAGAATTATGCGTATTAAAAACAAGATGACACCACTGATTCGCGGTCTCCTCAATAATATTCAAAGCGGCGTACTTCAGAAGACTACGGTCCTTCAGCGTCGATATTTCCTGATCATGAATGCCGCCTCGATCTAGGGATAATTTGATCACTAACATGCTGTAATGCGTACCCCTCATTCGGGTTCCAAGCTTCTCCATAATGGCAGGTACCTCGGACTCATGGACCGTTCCGGTGACAAGCTCATTCAAGTAATAATTCATCTCGAGCGACGTATGCTCTGACAGGGTTCGGCTGCTCTCCCAATTCGAGAAATGCCGCTGCTTCTCTTCCTTCTCTCCCAGCAACTTAGCTGCTACCGAAATGAGATGAGGCGGCGTTATCGGCTTGACCAAATATTCCTTGGCTCCGAAACGGATCGCCTTCTGTGCGTACTCAAACTCGCCATGGGCGGATAAAATGACGATTGGAATCGTAGGATCTTCCATGAATATATTTTCAATTAATTCAATACCGTTCATCTTTTCCATCTGTATATCCGTAAAAACAAGATCGATTTTCTCCAAATGTATAAAATCCAACGCTTCAAAACCGTTATATGCGATAAACACCTCAGCGATGTCCAGATTCGACTGTTTCAATATGGTAGCCACGCCTTTACAAATCATCGGCTCATCATCTACAACCAAAATATTAACCATGCGGCCACCTCACTGTCCTTATGCATCAATACCATTTTATTGTACAACAAATGGCATTAACATGTGTTTTATTACGGTTATTGTGTCTTATGTTCCGAATTGTGAGGATAAACAATTTAAACAGCCTGAAACTGGATGTTATGAACTAAATCTTGCTAGGCACCAGAGGGTGTAGCTCCAAGGTTACAGACATTGTTGTATTTCGTACAATATTTGGTAAGCTAATCCGAGTTTTTCTTCATGATTGTTGCAGAAAATACAACATTTTCGCCCAAAAGTAGCTCTTTAGAAGGAAATAACTGAATTGTTGTACAACATACAACAAAAACAACTTATTGAGAAGAAACTAACGAAATTGTTGTACCCTGTACAACTTTCGTTAATCAAACAAAAAAACCGCCCCCATCGATTGCGATGAGAACGGCCATACCTGATAATCCATTATTTCATTTGCTGTAATAAATTCACGCGGTAAGCTTCACTTTCTAAGCCTTGAATTTCTTTGTACTCTTCCTCAGTCAGCCTTCTCGGTTGACCTACGGACTTCGCAATGAGGTAAATCTTCGCGCTTTCTTCCATAACTTCCGTGCGGTAGTAGGCTTCACGCAAATTTTTACCCGTTGTGACGAGTCCATGATTGTTTAGCAAAATCGAGCTATAACGGTCAGCCTTCTCAGCCACTAGGTTGGCTAATTTATCCGTTGTTGGAACGACATAGGGAACGAAAGCTACGTCGCCGACAAGCGCGGCTTGGTCCGGAAACAGCATCGGAAGCTCATTATCTACGAGTGTTAATGCGATGCAATAAGCCGGATGCGTATGCACAATCGCCTTCATGATGGGATTCACGCGATAACAAAATAAATGCATAAGCACTTCGGAGGAAGGACGGTAGGTCGAGTCGAGAATGTTCCCCGTCGGGATATCGACCGGCACCCATTGCACAGGCTCAATATCTTCTAGTGCGAAACCGCTTGGAGAAAGGTACATCGTATCTTCAAATCTTGCACTAATATTCCCACCAGGACCTACAACAAGGCCTTTGGCTACACTTTTACGGGCATATTTCGTCAATTCTTCTCTTGTTTGCTGCTCGGACATCTAACCTTCAACTCCTTACTGATTTCTTAGCAATCACTTGCAAATAGGTTTGGTAAGCATCCTGCCATTTAGCTTCATCCTGGGATTCATACCGATCAGGCGGGAAGGAGTCCATGACGACTTGGCGGATCTGATCCAACGATTGGACCTCGCCGTGCGCTTTGACCTGCATCATAATATTGCCGATCGCCGTCGCTTCCACAGGACCAGCAATGACCGGTCTCCCTGTGGCGTTCGCCGTCAATTGGCAGAGCAGCCGATTTTGAATTCCTCCGCCTACCATATGAATGGTTGAAAGCTTTCTTGCAAGAAGCTGTTCAATTTCATCTAACGTTTGCTTGAATTTCATAACCAGACTATCCACTACGCAGCGGATAAGCTCAGCTTTGGTTTGTGGTACGGTTTGGCCTGTTTCCACACAATAAAGGCGAATTCGTTCCGGCATATTTCCTGGAGCAAGAAACACAGGATCCTGCGGATCCACGTAACTTTGGAGCCCTGGCTCCAACTTCGCCATCTCTTGCATGTGAGCAAAGCTTATGGAATCTCCTTCGAGCTCCCATTGCCTTTTGCATGCTTGAAGGAGCCATAGTCCCATGATATTCTTCAGCATGCGAATCTTCTTTTCAGCGCCGCCCTCGTTTGTGAATCCCCAGCGAAGACTGTCTTCCGTCATGATGGGTTGATCGATTTCAACGCCCATTAAGGACCAGGTTCCACAAGAGATGAACGCATAGTCACCTTCGAGTGAAGGAATCGAAACGACCGCAGAAGCCGTATCATGTGAAGCTGCAGCCACAATTGGCATCGCGCCAACCTGCAGTTCCTCGGCTATTTCTTTGCGCAGAGTTCCTTCTTTCGTTCCGGGCATCACGATGTCTGTAAAGAGTCCAGACGGGATTCCAACTTTCTGCAAAAGTAAACGATCCCAGTCTCTCGCCACCGGATCCAGAAGCCCTGTTGTACTGGCGATCGTGTACTCCGTGGAACGAATCCCAGACAAATAGAAACGGAATAAGTCTGGCATGAGCAAGAGACGAACATCATCAGGCAGTGATAAACCTTGTTCTCTGCTCTCGGCATAAAGCTGAAAAATCGTATTAAAAGATAGCGGCTGAATACCTGAATGGCTGTATAATTCACGCTCCGTCGTTTGCTGCAGCAATTCGCTCATCGCTACTGCATTCCGCGCTTCCCTATAATGATAAGGATTGCCAAGCAGCTTGCCTTTGCCGTCAACAAAACCGTAGTCCACACCCCATGTATCAACTGCAATGGAAGCTGGACTACTAGGAGCATGCTGCTTATAAGCATGGATTCCTTCTTTTAACTCATGAAAAAGTCGCAAAAAGTCCCAGTACAAACTGCCGCCAAGCTCAACAGGATCATTTGAGAAGCGATGAATGTCCTCTACGGAAAGTGTTGAACCACTCCAACGCCCCAAAATGGTTCTGCCGCTGCTAGCTCCGAAATCTACGGCTAGCATATTCAAATGGTTAGTCCCCACCAGAGTCACCTCAATTCGTGCAATTGCTACTATTTATATAAGGGCCCGAAGCTGCTGCAAGCTCTGAAATCAGCGCCTTCTGGATCCGATGTTCCGAAATTACTCCAAACCCGTGGACGGAAAATGTGCTCCTTCGCTACGTTGTGCATAGACACAGGAATTCTTAGAATAGCAGCAAGTGTGATTAAGTCAGCACCGATATGACCATAGCTGATCGATCCATGATTGGAGCCCCAGTTATCCATAACCGAATAAACATCGGTAAATGATCCTTCACCTGTTAAAATAGGAGCAAACCAAGTCGTCGGCCACGTTGAATCTGTGCGATCATCCAGCTGTTGATGCACATTCTCAGGCAGATCAACAGAGTAGCCTTCTGCTAACTGAAGCACGGGACCTAAGCCTCTTACTAAGTTGATGCGAGACATCGTTACCGGCATACCGCCTTTTGTAAGGAAATCGGTGGAATAGCCGCCTCCGCGGAAATATTCAACGGATGCAGGACGCCAAGAAGTTGCCTCTAGACACTTAGTCACTTCTTCATCCGTGATTTCCCAGTAAGGCTTCAAAACAGGTTTGCCATTGCGGCTTTGTTCCCCTGTGCCATCTAGTGCTGCTGGTCCAGAGTTAATCAAGTGAAGAATTCCGTCTTTGGCTGCACCGCTTAAAGTGTGTCCTGTTACGCGTTTCACCGCATCTGGGCTCCAGTACGTTCTTACATCGGCGAAAATTTGCGCTGTATTCGTCAACAGATTACCGAATAACATGGCAACACCATTCAGACTATCGTTCTCTGTGGCAACCAAATAAGGTGCGCGTTTGCCATTCCAGTCAAAGGAAGTGTTCAGGATGGCTTCCATGAAATCACCGTTCGGGAAGTGATCTGTCCAATGACGCTGTCCTTGGAAACCAGAGAGAATCGCATTGTGGCCAAGCGCTTCTTCCCCGAACTCGATGTCAGCCAGACGCGGGTTGCCTACCATTAAGTCCCTGACAATCAAGGACATTTTCACAACGGTTTCCCAATCTTGATCTTTCTTTTCACGGCTCGTTTGAATCTCAGGAGGATTCTTATCTGGGCCTTCTGTACAGTTCTCTTTTACCCAGTTCAGTGCCAATTGGTATTCTTCAGGATCGAAAATCTCTTCGTCAATACGACGCACTAATTCGGACATATCGACATATTCGTTACGCATGCCCAGGTAATTCTGGAACAGCTCCTCATTTACGATTGATCCAGCAATCCCCATAGATACAGAGCCGATAGAGAGGTATGATTTCCCTTTCATGTAAGCGGCAGCAAGCCCTGCCTTAGCAAAACGAATCAGCTTCTCATGAACGTCTTGCGGAATGTCTGTTGTACCTGCATCTTGAACATCTTTGCCGTAAATACCGAAGGCTGGAATGCCTTTCTGTGCATGACCCGATAAGACAGCGGCCAAGTAAACCGCGCCTGGACGCTCCGTACCGTTAAAGCCCCAAATGGCTTTCGGTGTGGATGGGTCCATATCCATCGTTTCCGTTCCGTAACACCAACAAGGAGTAACAGTGATGGATACGCCTACACCGGATTTCGTGAATTTATCTGCTGCAGCAGCAGCCTCGGCTACACCTCCGATGCAGGTGTCAGCAATCACACACTCTACAGGCTCGCCGTTTGGATATTTCAGAGTTTCGCTTAGCAAAGCTGCTACAGCTTTGGCCATGTTCATCGTTTGATCTTCAAGTGATTCACGAACACCTTTTCTTCTGCCATCAATCGTTGGTCGTATCCCAATCTTCGGGAATTCCTGGTTCCACCTGTAATCACTGTTTGCCATTTTAAATTCATCCTCCTCATTGTGAATGGGATTAATATAAATTACGCCTTCAAACGGGTATGACTTTAGAGTTATCGATAATCCAAATCACTCACTAATGACACCTTTTTTTAAAATAATATTGGCGTATAAAGCTTTCTCACTCGTTGCCACGATCGCGTAGGCTTTCTTCGCTCGCTCATAAAACGGGAATCGATCTACATACTCAATTCGTGGCGGCGTGTGCTTACGAATGATTCCTTCGTATGTAGTCCATATCGGTGTTTCAACCGCATCTCCTGGAACTACCGCCATAAGAGCAATAGGATGTTCACTGTAAGAATCCAGTGGAAATAACGATAAAACCGCTTCCAATAATTCCGTTACACCATGGCCATCGCTGCGCAGCAAACGATTCGTATGACTGGCAGCAGGGAAATTGCCATCTGCTAGAATAATTTCATCCCCATGCCCCATTTCCATCAGCACCTTCAAAAGCTCCGGCGACAAGATGGAAGGAATACCTTTAAGCATATTAAAACCTCCTCAAAATACGAGTGTTACCGATAACTCAAAATTATCAATTTTAAGCCTTGCTGTCAATCCTTAATTTCTATACAATAGACGAATAGGATGAGATGAAAAGGTGACTCAACGTGATTACAATTTATGATATCGCTGAAAAAGCCGGTGTTTCGGCAATGACCGTTTCACGGGTTATCAATAATACAGGTCGTATCAGCGAAGCAACGCGCAAACGGGTAAAGAAAGTAATGGAAGATCTCCACTATATTCCGAACTCGATGGCACGCAGTCTGGTACTTCAGAAGACCAAAATTCTTTCCCTGCTCATTACGGATATTACGAATCCGTTCTATACTACGCTTGCACGCGGCGCAGAGGATGCAGCTAAACGGGCTGGATATCGACTGCTTTTTGCGAATAGCGATGAGGATTATTCGAAAGAGAAAGACTACGTTGATATGATTCTATCAACCCGTGTGGATGGCGTTCTATTCGCCCCAACGGGAGATCATTCTGTCGAGAATCTTGGTCAACTGCAAAAGCATAATATTCCCTTCGTTGTTTTAGACCGTGAAATTCCGGGAATTGAGGCGGATGTGGTACTCGGGGACAGCAAGGAAGGCGCGAGAAAGCTTGTTGAGCATTTAATTGGTCTTGGGCATCGCCGAATCGCTTTGATTAACGGTTCACAGGATGTCTCTACAGCCCGTTTGCGTTATACCGGGTATTGCGAGGCGCATTTGCTTAGCGGATTACCCATAGATGACTCGCTCGTCGCACATCTAAACTATCGTGATTTCCATGATGAATCCGCGTTAGATGAACTACTCAATCTTGCAGATCCACCGACAGCTATCTTCGCGGCTAACAACATGCTCGCCGTCGGCGTCATTCAATCATTGAGACAGCGCGGCTTGCAGGTGCCAGATGATCTATCGGTCGTCTGTTTTGACGATTTCGGCCCAGCAGGTGCGATTAACCCATTTCTAACCCTGGCTTCACAGCCTGCCTATCAATTCGGCTTATTAGGCATGCAGCTGTTAATCGAACGCATTGAAGGTGAAGCCGTTCATGAGAATCGGAAGATCATTCTGCCTTCGGAGATGATTATCCGAGCTTCCACACAGGCGTTGAAATGATGGCTGAGATGGCGGTTAACAGGAGAGCCTAAGTAGTTTCTACAACATTCGTTAGACAGATAAGCCCGCCCCCATTAAGCCCATTCTATTAAAAAGATGAGAAAGCACCCTATGAACCTTTAGGAGATTATAATGAACCCAACCGTAGAACTAGCCTTACAAACAACGCTAAAAAACTGGAATGCCATGTCGGCATCACGTGGTGATGAGCAGGAAGCTGTCGCCGATCAATTCCAATCATCTTTTTATTTATTTATCGATGCAGTCCGCGAATGGGTTTATCAGTTAGAACCGCGACCTCAAACCATCGATGAGTTATTAGACTTGGATATGATGCAGGAAATCCTAGATGTACTTCCAGCTCCGCTTCATTTAAACTTCGAGACGGAAGTTGAGCTTATCATGGATAATGTGGTTAGAATCGACGATGATAAATATGATTAAGATTTCCCACAATTACGAATCATCACTGCTCTAACAAGTCTAATCTCAAGTTGGCACATTACGCCCAAGTAGCAAAAAAAGCCCAATGTCGAATTGGGCTTTTTCATCATTTATAAGCTTCACGTCGTGCTATCCGCACTTAAACCGTTTTATCCACAAAGGTAATCTGGTTCTGCTCAGCAAATTTTTTCAATCTAGCAGCCATGGCAGCTACGTCGAATCGATTCAGAGATTTGTTGTACACCCAACGAGGTGACTTCCCATTTAGGTCAATGACCACCTGACCAGGGGAGTATACGATTTCTTTAATTTTATCGGCATTAAGTACAAGCTCTCTGGCAAACCCTCTCTTCGAGATGCTCGTCTTACTAACCTTTAAATACGGACGGCGAATAAAATAAACGAACAGTCCAACCGCCATGTAACTGAGTGTCGTATACCAGTACATCTTGTCCCCGTCTGTTTTGGTCAAAGTAACCAATAATAAGATGGAAATTAGAACAAAAAATAAAGCTAACATAATGCTTCTACCCTTGAATACTTCCGATCGATCCGGATCTGAAGAAATCGGAGCAATCCCCTGTTTGGAGCGATTCTTATTTACTGTTTTTGTATTTTTACTTACCATTCTTTCCCACTTACGTGACATTCATTTCACTCCTTGGTTTATTCGTACTTACACAAGTACATCCTTCTTCATTTCAATAATCGATTCAAAACACCTTCATACCATCTCCATGGCAAAAGACTTTTCGCCCAGAGCCCCGCCCTCACACCGCGTCCCATTGGATAACGGAGCTTTGACCGCGGGTTGTCTACAATTCGTGCAATTTGGCCTGCTACTTCCTGCGGATCGGGTGCTGTCGCTGATACCTTCCTCGAGTAGTCAAGCATTTTGCTAAGCCGTTTCCAATAAGGAGACGCTTCCGTGGTATGGATCGCCTCGAAGCCTTTACGCCAAATCTCTGTCTTATAGGCACCTGGTTCTACAAGCACGACACGCACACCCAGGGGCATCATCTCTAAACGAAGCGATTCGCTGAAGCCCTCTATGGCAAACTTCGAAGTGCTATATGGGGCATAGCCAGGAAAGGCGGATAACCCGCTCACACTGCTTACATTAACAATACAACCAGATTGCTGTGCGCGCATGTGCGGCAGGATGGCCCTCGTTGTTGCAATGACTCCGAATACATTCGTTTCCAGCTGAGATCTCCACGCTTCCAACGGTACATCTTCCACATACCCCCCGACAGCAAAGCCGGCATTGTTAATGAGAACATCGATTCTGCCATACTTGTCCATAATATCAGAAACGACTTGCTCAATCGAGTCATGAATCGTTACGTCAAGAGCCATGGTTTCGATGGCATTTGTTACACCAGCTTTTTCGGCATGCGCGAGCAAGGCTTCGCTTTTACCAAGGTCGCGCATAGTTGTGATAACGTGATACCCCTCTTGGGCCAGAGCTATTGAAGTCAATAAGCCAAATCCGCTAGAAGCGCCAGTCACCAATGCTGTCGGCTTTGTGAAACTCATTCAGGCTGCCCCCTATATCCAACTCACATTCCTTCATAATCCCATACAAAAGGCATAATGTCGATATGTAAAAGAGGACAATTGATTCGAGCAGGAGCTAACTTCCTAGTGAATGCCCATTTATGGCTGATTTTATCCAATCACATGAAAAAAAATGAGGCTTTGCCTCAGGTCGATCTTATCGATTAGTCTTCGTGCGCGGAGGTGGAATGAACTGTTGGTTTCCTTCCAACTATCCAAAATCACATAGGGCATAACGTCTATGCACCATCTTATTTAATTACGGCAATTCCAAAATGGCAAATTAACGCATCCACGTTCCCCTCAACGCTCAAATAGTCCGCTTTATCGATAAATAACGCATCGTAGTTCCTCTTCCTTCTTTCGAAACCGTCAGACGTTGCCTAGATAAGAGACTTTCGCCCCTCCCTCCACTACTCTTGTACAAAAAGCGCAAAAAAACCTGTATCCAGATGCTCTCCTCCAAAGAGAACACTCACAGATACAGGCTGTCTGAGCTTCGTTTATACTTTCGCCTTCTCGAGCAGCTTATCGGCTGGCTCTACATGTTCGGGAACCTCTTTACCCTCGGAGACGAGCTCCCGCGCAGAGTTTTTGAACTCGTGCAGCGTGCGTCCCACGGCGCGACCAAGCTCTGGAAGCTTGGATGGACCAAACAAAACTAAGACAACAACTAAGATTAACATGAGACCAGGAAAGCCAATATTTTGCAGCATAGGATCATCAACTCCGTTTCATTAGTTTTGATTATGATGCTTCGGATATACCGCTACTGCTTCGATCTCTATAAGCCAATCAGAGCTAACGAGTCCTGCCACACCGACCGTGGAGCGAGCTGGTTTAACCGGATTCGCTTCATTGCCAAAAAATTGCGCGTAGGCATCAAACCAGCCTTGATAGTCGAATTTGCCCTCTTTGGCCGCATCTGCTGTAAGATATACACGGAGATAAGTGACGTCAGCAAGGGTTAATCCCTTTTCCTTCAATTGCTTCTCGATTTCCTTCAAAATGCCGATGCCTTGCGTTTTGGTATCGCCATAGCGCTCATAAACCGTCTTACCCTCTTTATTAAGAACAGGCGGTACCGTTCCGCTTGTGAATAAGTAGGAAGAGCCTGCAGGTACGGACACTCCGGCAGAGATCGAGGACGCCGGATTGCCATAAAACTCCACTTCATTAATTGGCTCTGATGGGTATTTACTAGATTTTTCCGTTCCTGCTGCATAAGCGCTGACACATATGAGGCATGAACCTAATGTGACGGCTGCAATGGTTTTCACTTTCTTCGTTATCATCATCGTTCATCGCTCCTCATCATCTACTCTTTCATTACACGCTCATGAATTTCTGTAACCACTTTCCTAGCAGATTCAATCGCCCCTGCCTGCCAAGCGGTAATATAGCTGATATGCTCCCCTGCCAAATAAATGCGACCATCCGGTTTACACAATGTAGGGTAATATGTTTTGCGGTCGTCCGCCGTATACGAAGCCCATCCGCCTTGATTATATTTAATCTTCTTCCAATCTACGGAGAAAGAGGCTTCGAACTCTTTATAATATTGCGGATGAATCTTCGCCCCTTGGCTTAACGCGTAGTCCTCCCTTTGGGCAGGTGTCATTTTACCAATCTTATCAGCGTTACCCCCGAAGGCATAATAGCCTAAGAGGAGTCCCTTTTTGGCAAAATAATCAGTCGGTGGGTAATAAATACTGGAAATGTCCATATTCGTCAGCGAGCTTCCGCCAAAAATAAACTCATCTTCCTCCCAGAATCGACGTTTAAACTGAAGGCCAATTTTACCAGCGGATGCGTAGTTAATTTTAGAAATAGCTGTCGACATGTCGGCAGAGAAGTCTGCCTTAATATCCTTGAGGACAGAGAGTGGAATCGTACAAATACAAAAGTCTCCGGTAGCTTCCTTGCTTGCTCCGCTATTCAAGTCCTTATACAGGATACGAACACCATCGGATGATTGCTTAATTTCCTGTACCTCTGCATGGAATTCGATTCGGTCCCCCACTCGCTTCTCAAATGCTTTAGCAATTTGGTCCATCCCGCCTACCGGATGAAACATCATCATTTGTTGATCATAGCTGTATTCACTGCTAAAAAATTGCCCAAAACCGGAATTTATGATTGCTTTTAAACTGAATGGATCTCTGCGTACGCCCGCGTCGAATTTACCGCCTGGTTCCTCGTTATACCCTGCTCTCTCCGAACCTTTATAGAACAGATCTGCGTTTAAATCCCCTTCGGTCTTCAGATAAGTGACAAGCTTAGCTTTTTCTTCTGTTGTTAAAGGGAGATCCAATGCCTTCTGATTTACCGCTTTTGCTAGCATTTCGGCGACATAGCCCCTAACATCAGCTTTCGCTTGGCGCTTTGGAATTTTCACACCCGATAACTCGCCTACATTTTCGTTATAATAGTAGCCGCTCTCGTTCACATTGTTGAAGGGTTCAATCGCGACGCCAAATTTGCGTGCATATTCCAACGTCACATGAAACTGGGGAATCCGCATCGGCCCCGCGTTGAAATACATCCCATTATCAAAGCGCGCAACCTGCTTGCTGCCTCCTAATTCCGTAACAGCTGTACCTCTGCGAACCGTCCAAGCTCTACCGCCGGAACGAGCTCTCGCTTCTAAAATTGTGCACTGATATCCTGCCATTCCCAGCTCATAGGCAGCCGTCATACCGGCTATCCCTGCGCCTAGAATGATCACTTTTTTCCCGTTACGGTTCGTTGAAGTGAGATCTCTACCTGAAGGAGGCGTGTAATCTGCCGCTTTCATCGTTTCTGGGGATAAGAGTCCCAGAGTCCCCATAACACTAAAGAGTGCGGCTGACCCTCCTATTTTGCCGACTGTAGTCAAAAATTGTCTACGTGTAATTTGATCTTCTTTGATCGGTGTCTTCTCCATGCTCCCATCTCCTCGTTCAAGTTTGGATAAACCGCACCTTAAACGTACCAGTAGGATATGTATTCGTCACTATTATGTGTAAGATTACATTACATAAATATTACTTATACCGGGATAAAAATAGATTATTTGATCAGGAATACGCATGATGATAGAGTTAACTTGTAATTTATGTCATGTAAACGTTAATTTATCTAACATTAATAGGAGGTTGGATGATGTCGATGACGAAGAAGAAAGTGATTCAAATTGGTGTGGTAAGCGAATTAACCGGGTTATCGGAAAGGCAGATCCGTTATTACGAAGATCGCAAGCTTATTTTCCCAGAAAGAAGTAAAGGAGGCGTTCGTAAATATTCATTTGAGGATATTCAGACCATCATGGAGATCCACACGAAGCTGATGGACGGCTTCCACACCGTTGAACTTAAGCGTATGCTAGCTGGATCTTAAGACAATGACAACCATACATAGCTTTGGAGGTGCCTTCCATGCCAATAAAAGAAATGATGTCTCTCGTTGAACATCTGTCTGAACTGCGAACACGTATTATTCGCGTTCTAATCGTAATTGTCCTTACGATGATTGCTGGCTTTCTCGCTGCCCCAAAACTCCTGCTCTACTTGAAGCAAACACCCCCGGCCTCCAACATGACATGGCATGTATTTTCCCCCATGGATAGTATTCGCCTCTATATGATGATTGCGTTCGTGATATCCCTTACGGTTTCTTTGCCTTTTATCCTATATCAGATCTGGGGATTCGTTAAACAAGGTCTGACGAAGGAGGAGCAGTCAGCCTCACTACGTTATATCCCTTATACGGTCCTGTGTTTCATCATCGGTTTAACTTTCGCTTACTTCGTTGTTTTCCCCATGTGTATGGCGTTCACTACCCAAATTTCCGATAACCTCGGATTAACGCCGACGTACGGCGTTGCCCAATATTTTAGTTTTATGCTGAACATTGTGCTGCCTTTGTCGATTGCCTTTGAACTTCCCATCGTCGTCATGTTTCTAACTAGACTAAAACTGCTGAATCCAAAGCTCCTGAACAAAATTCGCAGATATGCCTACATCGTGCTAGTCATCGTAGCTAGCCTTATTTCACCTCCAGATCTCATCTCACATCTGATGGTGGCCATCCCCTTATTCGCCCTATATGAAATCAGCGTCGTGCTATCACGTTTCGTCTTTAACGGACAAATGAAAGTGCTAAGCAAACTGAATGTTGAGTACGGAGCCTCTTAAAATAGGGCTTCCCTATCATTGCCTATGGTCCGCTTTTGGGATATATTTACGACATAAATCGCTTCCCAAAAAAGGAGAACTATGCGGATTGAACAACTTCTCTACATCATTGAAATCAATCAAACCGGTTCGATTTCCCTAGCTGCCGAAAAGCTTCATGTCTCTCAACCGAATATCAGCCAGGCCATTGTGAGTCTGGAAGAAGAGCTTGGGATTAAGCTTTTTAAGCGTTCGCGTTTCGGAGCCGTTCCTACGGAAGATGGGAAATTAATTATAAGTAAAGCGGAAGAAATTATTAACAAAGTAGAGGAACTTCGGGAGACGGCAGATTTTCAGTCCAATCAGCTCTCAGGGTTCCTTTCCATCGCTTCTGTGCCTAGCCTATGCTTAAGTGTATTACCCTCAACCTTGGCGATTTTCAAAGCAAAGCATGCTGGCGTAGAGCTTGAAATGTTGGAACTTGATTATCCACAAATTAAACAAGAAGTCCAAAGCGGTAAAGTAGATATTGGTCTAATCGCCGTATCTCGGAATTATGAAGAGCCGAACAAACAATTGATCACAGAGACGTTAATGGACAGCAGAGTGATGGCATGTGTGGGGAGAAACTCCCCACTGTCTCATCGCAAAAGCATCTCCTTAGAAGAACTTGTCCATCAGCCGATCCTCCTGAATTCTGAGTATCTGATTAGTAAATTAAAAAAGTATGGAGAGCCAAATATTTTATTTAAGTTAGGGAATTCAGAGGCTGCAAAACGAGTCATTGCGGAAGGCATTGCCATTGGATTTTATACGGAAATCGGTCTGAAATACGACCCCTATGTCCAAACAGGCAGCATTGTTGCGCTAGAAATCACCGGAGAGGATATGGATATTTCCTTCTGCTCCTTACGTCTAAAGAATCGTCATCAGTCCCTGCCCTGCAAAGAGTTTACAAAAGAACTGAAAATGATTATTGCAACAATTTGATATCGTGACTACTGCTCGAAACCGCGTTAGTAGCATGTTTATTTATTCGGCGTTTGCCGACAATCATTACATAAACGATGCTAGCTGCGACAAGCACTATGTTACCTATAATTAATAGAGCAGACAATCGGCTGAGAAGTAAATAACCTTGAAAGGCCAGTAAACCAACGGCTATGATGACAATGGTGTAAAGCAGGCTTGGCTTCATAGTGAAAGGTGCTTTGCGATAAAGCTCAGGGTACTTGCGTGGAAGCTGTACGGCAGAAAGTACGGGGAAAATACTCGAAAGAAGTAAGATGCCAACCCCTAACTGGGAAATCGTGGTCAACGATACTCCAGTTACAATGGGTATGACCCCAAGCAGATAGTAAAACGTGAGAAGCCAATGCGGTGTACCATACCTTCGATTAACGGCGCCGAACGATGCTGGGAGCCAACCATCGCGACATGCCGCCAGCATCCCCCTCGTCACCCAGGAAAACGTCACATTGAGTGTAGAAGCCAGAGCAAACATGGCCCCTCCTATGATAAAAAATAGGAACAATGGATTAGGCAATATCGTCCTTGCCACATCCGAAAGCGACTCGCCTGCAACTTCGGAAATCGGCAGAACTCCGGTTGCCACGATGCCAATGCCTATATAAAGCAAGGCAACTATACCACTGCTGATGAAAATTGTAAGCGGAATATCCCTTTGCGGCCGCTTCATTTCGCCTCCGAGCTCAACTACGGCATAAGCGCCTCCTGATGCAAAGGAAGTGATTCCAACCGCCGTAAGAAAACTCCCCGTTCCCTGAGGAAAAATCTCTGATGGATGAAACATCGAAAAGTCAACCTTCGAAATTCCCCATACGATGAAAACAAGAAGAGACAGCAGCTTAATCGCTACGAGCACCTTACCTAATGATGACATGAACTTGATGCCAAATAAATTAATCAAATAGAAGAAAGTCAGCACAATGAAAGCAACAAGCATAATCGGCGTACCAGGCATGATTCCCTGTAAATATTGAGCGAATGAAATGGCATACACAGCAATGGTCAAATGACCGAATGTAAACAGGATTAAATAGACAAACCCTGTATTCGGAGAGAGTAAACGACTCGTGTATGTATACATACCTCCAGTTGTAGGAAGAACTGAACCTAATACAGCAAGAGGAATCGTCATGATAAGCATAAAAATTGAGGAAAGCACGAAAGCAAGCGGTACGCCAGCCCCAGTTAAGGCAATAGCGATGCCAGTGATTGACATGATACCTGCTCCAATAATTTGTCCGAGGGCGATACCAATAGAATCTCGTAAGCCTAACACCTTCTTCAATTCCCCTTCTTCATTCACCATAATCAGCAGCGCCTCCCTCTCAACTCCACTCATACATATACAATCATCTTCTGCATAAACCAAGTATTACCTTCTTCCTAATGAAAATAGAGCTAATTATTATTTATTAAAAACAGTCATAATCGATCTTTATCCCGCATAGAGTATATAGTTGCTTATTACTGAAAGCTATATGAAAGTTTACTGAAATCCAATTTTCACACTTGAAGGGATGCTGATTTCGTATTATTACATTAGAACAAGTTCATTTTATCGAAACTCGCTGTATTAATCCGCAAGATGCCATTATCGTTCGTTTACTCACAGAGGGTATTGCCTCTCACGAAATTGTTTATTTGAAAAAGAACTCATTAGATGCCAAAAATCAATTACTTACAGTCACTGACTCTTTGGGAGCAAAGAGGCAGGTACAAATTTCGCGAACATGTGCTGAACTGTATCAAAGTGCTCTTGGGCAAACGAAATACATAGTTAACTACGGAGACCTTCCCAATAAACAACTGATAACCGATCTTCGAGATAGCGAGTATCTCATCAAGGTGGGCATGCGAGATTTTATTGCAAATCGCAGTATGATCACAGAGATGGATTCCGTTATTTTGCGAACGATATATATGAGACTTCGGCGATTAGCTGACTTTTTCTCAACTCCTGAACTCACGTATTTAACGACAGGAAAACTTGAACTTAAGCTATTAGCACACGCGTAATAGTTAGATGCGGAGGCCTTTAAGGCCTCTTTTTTACGACATTTTCGGAAACTAAAGTTGAATTGAATAGAGGCTGTCCCTCCGGTAATCATCCTACCGTTGGTGACAGCCTCTTTTTATGTATTATTCCAGCAGCTCGTCAAATATCCCCCTGAACTGATCCGCTACAGAAGAAGAACCTTCCTCCAGCTCTTCCCTGTTGAAAAAGTAGCGATGACGGGACTCATCCGTATCCAACATATCCGATAGAAATCCGCTGAAACCACGCGTTTTGCGATCGAATTCTAGGATGATCTCAACACCGTCTTCATTCGGATAGAAAATGAGTTCAAGTTCATCCACCGTGCTGCGGTACTCGCCATTTTGATAGGGAACAAATTCAAACTTTTGAATAAACGGTAAATGATAATCTCGTTGTAAATAATACTCATTCTCCGCTTGATGCAAATGAAATCCCAGTTCTTCCAGCGCTTCAAAAACAACCGCAGTATGCGGGTGTGCCCGAACTTCAATATCATCACGATCCGAGGGATCAACTGCATTATCAATGTCTAAGCATGTACGCACCCAGATCGGGCTGACACCGATTGAGATTGGCGTTTCATGCGGCAGAACGAATTGAAAAGGAATTTCAATCGTCTCATCCGGAGCAATCACGAGGTTTTCACCAAGTAACATATTTGCAACTACGACGGTTTCTTTCTGCATACGAGTTTCAGTTCGCCCATCGCGATTAGCATCTGTCTCCACAGGCTTCTTATATTCCGTCATGATTTGAAAGTAGATCTTGTCCACCTTCTGCTCCACTTTTCCGCCTTTAGCAATAACAACGCCCTCAACCAACTCTCCAGGAATAAAATCCTCCGTCTGAAACTGTGTGTCGATATCGATGTTCCCAATCCCTACGCGTGCTAAGATTTTCTTGAAAAATGCCATTTCTAGTTCCTCCAATTACATAATTGTTAATTGTCTTCCTCAAAATGCTCAGTATCTTCATACGCGGTAGGTCGATCGTCGTTTCAGAAAATTGCAGAATCTGCGCGTTTGGTTTTTTCATGCTTGTTGTCCTTCACGACTTTTCCTCATTGATAGTAAAAACCCGAGCATCCCCGAAAGGGCAATCCAAAAACAAAGCTGTTTACATTGAAAAAAATGGTGTTCGTATACTGATTGAACCATCCCCACCTATAAATAATTGAATTCGGGTTGTCGGGACCTCCATTCAGTGTATCAAGATGCCATTTTACTTCGTTGATCTCGCCTACAACACAAAAGTTAGAAGTAAGCTTATAAAAAAGATGATCAAACCTTTTTTTATCTTTGATGATAATCGCGGGATTACCATCATGAAATTGCCGCCATCTGGCTTTGGTTTAAATGTCATTAGATCTATCAAATAAAAACCTGAAGCACTAATGATCAAAAAAGTAAGTAACCAAAAATAAAAAGAACTATGTCTCATCTTTTCTCTTGTAGATATCTCAGAATCTCTTGATTATCTTTAATAATAATCCTTTTTGCTGCATGTTCGGTGGTCAATTTCATAATTTGAGAAAACGCTTCCTATCAGTCCATTGGATGGCCGCACCGTTGTCAATAATTTGCCAGTGCTGACTCGTCCAGCTGCCGTCTGACCATTGCTCGATGACGACCACATTTGCCATTGACCCGTTCTCAACTCCAACCAATTTAGAACTTTTCCAACTATTTCAAGTCAGCTTTCCACAAAAATAAGGTGAACCCCTAATCTCACGATTAGGAATCCACCTCATGAAAACAATCTTTACACTAAAGATCGAATCAAAATATCTCTGACTGTTTCCCTCGTCATCATTTTGTATTGACCCACTTTGTCCTTCATGAATGATTTATGGACTAATTCCTCTATCCTAGAATCATCGATTCCATAATCCCCTAATCGATTCGGCGCACCAAGGGAATTCCAGAAACTCCGCAGTGCGTCGATCCCTTCGAGTGCAATTTTATGATCTGTTTTATCCGATGGCTCGATACCGAAAACAGCAATCGCCAATTTCTTCATCCGTGAAGGATCTTCCTCCGCACAATGCTTCATCCAGTTCGGGAATACAATCCCAAGCCCTCCGCCATGCGGAATGTCATAAACGGCGGATAGGCCATGTTCGATCTGATGCGATGCCCAATCTCCACCATCTGTGCCGCTGGACAGCAGCCCGTTAAAGGCAGTCGTCCCCGCATACATGACCGTTGCTCTATGCTCATAGCTGTTAAGATCGGCAAGCAGCTTCGGTGCAGCTTCAATGACTGTCAATAGGACTGACTCCATGAAACGATCAATCATAGGTGTGTTTTCCGTCCGATGGAAGTACTGCTCCAGCACATGCGACATCATATCCACGATGCCATACACCGTCTGATCCATAGGTACAGAATACGTGTATGCAGGGTCTAAAATTGAGAATGCCGGATACGCAAAAGGACTGCTCCAACCACGCTTTTCGTTTTTCTCCCAATGTGTGATGACGGAAATATTATTCATTTCAGAACCTGTAGCCGCAATAGTTAATACCGTACCAAAAGGAAGCGCTTTGTAAGGCACAGCTTTCCGAGTAATGATGTCCCAAACATCTCCGTCATAATAAACTCCCACGGAAATTGCTTTGACACAATCAATCACACTGCCTCCGCCAATAGCCAAAATGAGCTCGATTTGCTTATCGCGGCAAATATTTATGCCTTTCCGTACAGTGGTGAGCCGTGGATTAGGCTCTACACCAGACATTTCAAACACTTCTGCTTGCATATGTATAAGCTGTTCCATAACAGCATCGTATACGCCATTTTTCTTAATGCTTCCGCCGCCATACACGAGCAATACTCGCTTGCCAATCGTACCAAGTTCCTGTTGCAGCTGCTCGATTTGACCATGGCCAAACCATAATCTTGTTGGATTAAACTGTAGAAATGATTGCATGTCTGTTTCTCCTTCGGTGACTGATATCCACAGCAGTATATCACATGTAAGTTTCAATATCGAAAACGTTCCTATTTACATAGAATAGCTTGAGGTGACAATCCATGCCCAATTACCGAATAATTGTTGATCTTTCTGACTTTCAATTATATCTGCTGGATGTAAATCGCGTTGTACGTGGGTTCCCAGTTGGTATTGGTAAAATGTTAACGAACACACCGACGGGTGAATTTTTCATTATCAATAAGCAACCACATCCCGGCGGCCCTTTCGGTGTCTTCTGGATGGGTTTAAGCAAACCTCATTATGGCATACACGGCACGAATAATCCTTCTTCAATAGGCAAGCGAACATCTCACGGCTGTATCCGCATGTACAACGAAGATGTGCTTGAGTTGGCCGAACTGGTGCCCATTCACACCAGAGTTACCATTCGACCTTAGCCCTTAGCCCAAAAAACCGTACATCGCACACAGAATCATGTGAGGTATACGGTTCTTGCGGCTTAAATCCGATGTACAGGTAACGAGAACGAGATGCTGCAGCCTTTTCCAAGGCGGCTTTCCGCCCAAATCTGCCCGCCATGATACTGCACGATCTCCTTAGCAATCGCGAGTCCCAGGCCACTCCCGCCAGACGTGCTGCGTGATTTGGAGACTTTGTAGAACCTTTCAAAAATGTGCGGAAGATCCTCTTCGCTAATCCCTACGCCTGTATCGGTAACCCGAATCACTAACTCGCTCGGTTCATCCTTGATTGCCACGTGAACATCAATGAATCCGCCTCTAGTGGAAAATTTAATTGCATTGTACAAAATATTCGCATACACCTGTTCAATACGATCTGTATCTACCGTTAAAAGCAGTTCTTCGCCTTCCGAATGTGCCATGTTTAACGTATAGGAAATTCCAGCATTCGCCGCATCCAGCTCATACTTCGCAAAAAGCTGGCGAACCATCGTTCCGCATGAGGTTGGGGCTAGTTGAAAATGGAACTGCTTCGTCTCAAGTCGACTTAACTGATAGAGATCCGTAATGAGCCGCTGAATGCCGACAATCCGCATGTGAACGACCGTAAGGTATTTTCTCTGTTCCTCAGGCTCTTGAATAACCCCATCCAGAATAGCCTCTACATAACCCTGAATGGACGTGAGTGGCGTTCCCAAATCATGGGAAATATTAGACAGCAGGTCTCGACGCGACGTCTCCATCAAGATCAATTCGTTCGTCCGTTCTTTGACTTTGGACTCCAAATCATTATAGAGTCTCGCATTCTCAATCGAAATTGCCGCCTGAGCAGACAACAGCTTGATAATATCAAGACGGTCTGATGTAAAGGCATTGCGAATCAAATTATTTTCAAGATAAAAGACCCCGACCAGATTGCCCTGATGCAGGATCGGCTCGCAGAAAATCGATTTACTCTCCGTTGCCCGGATATACGGATCATGTGTAAAGAATCCCTTATTCTCGGCATCATCGAGAACTACACCTTCCTTGGTCCGTGCAACGAATTGAATCACCGCCGTTGGGAGATCTTCTCTTGTTTCTAATAGTACTGAGCTTACGGTACAAGAATCCTTGCCGTCGATGGCAAGCATCTCAGCTTCCACGAATAAGCTATCACGTTCTTTCAAGACAAGGATGCTTCTCTCCGCGCCAGACGAATAAGTTACAATTTCCATTAACCGTTTGATCAATTGCTCCAAGTTAACTTCACTCGACAACGACCTAGACGTGTTCATAATCGTCATAAAATCAAGCGCCTGCAGGGAATAGTCACTTATTTTGGTTGTGTTCCAATCCATCGACTCTTTAAGTGATGTTAAATAGCCCGGATAACGCAGCATTAACTCCTCGGCCTTAGCCTTCGCACCCCAGCTTAGATAACCGTAATACGCATCGACGAAATAGGTTTTGGCAATCTTTTCACGTCCAGCTTCTTTATACATCCTCCCTGCTAGCTCACAGGCAATCGCCTCATGCTGGATGAACCCCTGCTCCCTTGCTTGCCGGATTGACGTTTCATATTCTTGCTCTGCTTTCTGAAAATGGCCTGTTACACGGTTCCACTCCGCATGCATTAATAGGCTAATATGCGAAAAGTTTTCCGGACAATGGGTAGCCCATTTATCCATCTTGCGCAGCATCTTTCTCATCTGTTTGGCCAGCATCTTCTGCTCTAACATTGCAGCCTCTTTATATTTAGCAGCTATAGATAAGGCATAGTAGAAATAGTTCTCAGGAATATGAAACAGCCCGAAAGAAACAGACTGCATAGGTTCTGCATTTTTACCAACCTTTAAAGCTTCCTCATATTGACCAAACAAATAATACAGCATCATTTTTTTGACTGTATACTCATGAATGATGACTTGGTTCGGGTGGACCTCCAGCTTACGGACAAATTGTTCTTCCTCTTCTTCATCCTTGCCGAGAATCAGAGGATTCTCAGACTTTCCTTCCAAATTATGAATGACCTTACGGAGCATTTCTAACATGAGAAGGGTGTCATGATGATTGGTCTGTTCCAATATCCGATAGTTTTTAGCTAAATCTTCTTGCACTTCCGAAAGTACAACACCTTGAAAATCCTTCACTAAAATCTGATAAGTAAGGGCATAACCTGCGAAAACCAAGTCCCCATCTTCGATCCCGCTTCGGAACGACTCCTTCAAGTGCTCCAAACACACATGCAAAGGCTTAACCCAAGGAGTGACGAACAAACCAAATGAGAAATGGCTTTTACTGCGAAATTGATGGGATTGAAATCTGGCATTCATGCGGTCGCCAAGCTGCCCATACTGGTAGCCTAGCTGATAATCCCCGAAGCCCGAGCCCAGAATCAAGCCATAGGATCCATATACATAGGCCATCATGGGGGTATTGCCATACTTCAAGGCATGCTTCGTCATGATGAACATGAACAAAACGAATAAATTCGTATTCACGAAATAGGCGGAGATGGCAATACTCATCATTAAATTCATTAATTTGGTTCTGTATTCATCTTCCATAATCGGTAAATCGTACAGCTGCAGCGTATTCTTCCGTCCAATCATTGCTTTCAGCTTCATATATTCGAAAAAAATGTTCACGCCCGTAGGCTCTTTAGACACACGGATACCTTGTTCAGCTAGGGCTTTCAACCCGACTTCCAAACTTTTATGCTGCTTTCCGACGTTCGTGTACAGAATCACTTGTAAGTTATACACTTCCAACTTGAGTTCGTTCGTATGGGCATCTATAAGCAGTTCTTCATACGAAATCTCAGCTTCATCCGCTTGACCATTCAGATAAAGCACTTCTGACTTCTCCAGTCGAATGGAAAAGCTAAGGTCATTTAACTCCACGCCCTCGACCAACTTCAGCAAAGCTAGTGCTTTATTGTAATATTGCAGTGCTGAACGATAAGCATTCGAGGATTTAGCCTTGCGACCTGCAGCAAAATTAAATTCTAGAAGCTGGATAAGCTCCTTACTCTCCGTTAGTAAATTAGAGCCGATATTCATATGGTTGACGATATCGAACAACCGGGGCTCTGCCTGATCTTCAGTAAAATGCTCCAGCAGCTGATGTGCGATGTTCAAGTGCATTTCTGGCAGCATGGATTCCTCAATGGAACCATAGACGGCTTCTTGAATGGAATCATGCACAAACATAAACCGTATGTCCCGTGCAGTTGAGTTCCCTTGGATCTCCATAAAAAACTTATAATCCATACCAACTGGTATCATCAATCCGTTTTGGATAGCAATTTCCAACTCATGCAGAACATCAGTAAAGGACATCTTAGCAATAATACCAAGCGCTTCCAGGTCAAAGGAGGCCCCCAAACAAGCAGCTAACCGCAGTAAGTATTGCGTTCTTGGCGGCATGCGCTGCAGCTTCTCAGCTAGGAGGAACATAAGATTATCAGTAATTCTAAGCTTCTGAATTTCACCAATATCCCAAATCCAACGATTAACTTCATAATTAAAGGTGAGTAAATTTTGCTCGTGTAAGGCTGTTAAAAATTGTTTGACGAAAAAAGGATTTCCGCCGGTTTTTTGCAGAACGAGCCGAGCCAGCTCAACTACCTGCTGCTGCTCGGTTTTCAACGACTCCGCAATCAACTGCTCGACATCCGTAATTTCCAGTGGCTGCAAAATAATCCGTTCCGTAACAAGGCGCTCTGGGAGCTTGTCCAGCAATTGAACACGAGTAGACGATAACCAATTGATGTCATTCTCGCTTCGATAAGAACCTATGAAAAGGAAATACTTCATTTGTGAATCGTTCAATAGCAGGTCAAGAAATTGTAAGGAGGCGGCGTCTGCCCACTGCAAATCATCTAGAAACAACACGATGGGCCGGTCTTTCACACAGAAGATTAGCAGAAATTGCTGCAATAAGAAATGTAATCGATTCTGTGTTTCTTGCGGAGGAAGCTGCTTCGCAATGGGCTGCTCACCGATTAGGAGCTCAAGGTCTGGAACGAGATCCGTCAATACTTTCCCACTCGTTCCCAGCACTTTCAGCAAACGTCCGCGATACTCTTCCATTTGATGATCTTTCTCCGTCAGAAGCTGACGGACTAACTGACGCAGCGCCTTAGATAACGCATGATACGAGACATGCTGTTTATTGGGCTCGAATCTGCCCGATAAGAACCAGCCATTATCCTTCATGATCGTCTTCATCGTCTCGGCGATGAGAAACGATTTGCCATAACCAGATTCCCCGGTTACCCAAACGGCCTCCAGCGAGCCATGCACCGCACGTCCATAAACATGCAGCAGATTTTCGATTTCCTGCGCTCGTCCGTACAACCCTTGAGGTATCTGGAACATGTCCGTCATGTCATAGAGCCCTACAGGAAAATCCGTCATTTCTTCCCCGGAATTGCTTAGCATCAAGATGTGCTCGAGATCCTGAATAATGCCGTAGGCGCTCTGATATCGATCTTCCGCATTTTTAGCAAGAAGCTTCATAACAATATCGGATAGCGGCTTCGGTATACCCATCCGTAAGCTTTCGGGAGGAGTCGGCGTCACGGCAAAATGGCAATGAATCAGCTCCACCGGATCTTCCGTTTGAAACGGAAGACGTCCGGTGAGCATTTCATAGAACGTGACCCCTAAGGAATAGTAGTCCGTTCGATAATCGATAATCCGATTCATACGACCTGTTTGCTCAGGCGACATATAGCTTAGCGTTCCTTCTAGCATCAAAGGGTCTAGCATTTCTTGACGTTCTCTCGTAAACGAGGATATGCTGAAATCAGCCAGCTTCATGATCTGCTTTTCAGGATTAATAATAATGTTGCTAGGTTTAATATCTTTATGTATGACGTACCGCTGATGAATATCCCCAACAATTTTGACCAATTGAATAGCAGCTACGAGAAAGGCTTGTATGGACTGACGAAACATAGGGAAATAAGCCGATAAGGTCTCACCGTCAAAGTCTTCCAAGATGAGAGCTAAGCTGTTTTGATGCTTGGGCAGCGCCAATGGTTTAACAATGCCGGGAAAATCCAGCATTTTGCCTATCTCATACTCACGTTTCAATCTTGCGATATCTGCTGAAACTGGAAAGTCAGAACGTAGGGTTTTGATAATTACTTTTTCCATAGACGGCTTATGAACAGCACGATAGAGTACAGTCCGTTCGCCTTGATAGATTTGTCTGATCAACTCGTATTCCGGCAAAATTAGCATAAAATCCTCCTAGTAAAACTAGCTGCTAGGCATTCCTAAAAAAGCTTTCCATCCCAAGGAAGCCCCTTCTCGAACCGTCGCTTGTCATGATGATGATAGGGTTTCAATAAATCAATATGCCAAAGCTCAAATGTGTACATTTCCCATATTTCACAAGGTTCTTCCGTCGAACCATCTTGTTTCAGTATGGCATTAACTGCACGTCGTGCTGCTTCATTAGCGCCTTCCATCGTCGCAAGGTTCGTATTCGTACGTACGTAATCAGCAGCCAGGAACAGATTCGGAATTGCGGTATACGCTTCTGGACGGTCATCCCAAGTACCCACGCGATTAATGAGCAGCGGCTCCATATTGGTACACGCCTGATCAGGATTATCAAATTGAATATCCGTATCCAAGAACCAAGAGTGCAGAACATCGTCTTCTAGGATAACGGCGCCATCCACGTTCAAGCTTAACTTCATCTGTGCCCAAACTTCGGCTTTAATCTCTTCAGCCGTACAAAGTGTAGCCGATTTACCAAATAATACCCCAGGTGTATCCCAATCCGAAATATCGACGGATAAAACACCCTTCACTGTGCCATCACCATACTGGCTAAGGTCGACGTCCGGCCAAAATTGCTTCTGGGATACCGAAGTCAGCGACCAAGGTGCATCTAAGTATATAACATGTCCATGTGTGATAGGCAGTTCTTCCTTCAAATAATACTGAATGCCATTCATCCATGCAACGGAATCA
This sequence comes from Paenibacillus sp. V4I9, assembly GCF_030817295.1. Classification (NCBI taxonomy): domain Bacteria; kingdom Bacillati; phylum Bacillota; class Bacilli; order Caryophanales; family Paenibacillaceae; genus Paenibacillus; species Paenibacillus sp. V4I9. The sequence goes on along the minus strand of NZ_JAUSZE010000001.1, from coordinate 2,326,647 downwards.
ACAAGCTTCTGCACACCTACAAGTGTAGGATCGGCTTGCACCATAGCGTCCGTAATGAATTTACCCATCACTTCAACTGGGAATGCAGCTATGTAATAATCAGCTTCTATATCGAAGGTTTTACCGTTCTCTGTCACCTTCGCACTCCGAATAACGCCATCCACGCAGTCGATGCTTTCAACTTTCGCTTCTAAATGGTAATCAACGCCCTGGTCTCGTAAAAATGTTAGCCAAGGGTTCACCCATTTGTCATTCGTAGGACCGTTCAAGAGACGGACGAAACTCGTGCCTGGTGTTGTGATATCTAGTGTCATCTGAACAGCTACAGGGCCGACAGTTTGTGTGTTTGCAATTTTGGATTGACAAGCAACGAGGGTTTTGGTAAATCCAGCGAATATTTTTTGAAATGCAGGGGATTGTTGATCCGCCTCAATGAAATTCCACCAATCAATGAGGTTATATTCCTCGCGAATGCGTTCATCACAGCTCGTCATGACTTGCCATAGCTTACGTCCGTATTGCTCCAGATCATCCATACTTAGACCTAAGCCATTATCGAATAAATCTCTGATGACAACAATAAAATCGTCTAAACTAAATTCAATTTTGGCCAGCAGCGGCAATAGCGGTGCTGTATAGGTGGCAATATCTAACCGTGTCACTTCTGTTAAGTTATCATATACGGTTCCATTCTCATAGGGAATTCGTTTCAATGTATCTATGACATGCCTGTAAAAGCGAGGGAATAACCGGAAACCATGCTCACCTGGAAGGTCCTTCCTCCCGCCAGTTCCGCTGCCTATGAAAGGCATACTTCTCGCTTTCCCGCCTGGAATACTTTTAAATTCGTAGACTGACACCTCGTAGCCTCTTACAACCAATTCATGCGCGGCACTCATTCCGGCAACACCGCCACCCAAAATAACGACTTTTTTCAACACAGTTCCCCCTCATATTGGATCAAATTGTAAAAAAATCTGTAAAACTATCATATCATCTAGGTCATTTGAATCATAGACTTTTAGTTCCACGAAGATAGAAAAAAAGCCTAGATCAGCTGAATCTTGTCAGCTAGATATGGCTTCATAGAAAATTCAGTTCTTTTATATTTATTTGAGCCGAATTTGAGCTAGGGATTGAAGGAGCTCCTCCGAGATGTGATTTAACTTTTTCGATGAAACTTCGACTTCTTTCGTAGAAGTGACTTGCTTTTGCAGATGGCGCGCAGCAACTTCTATATCTTTCAACTCAATTTTCTCAAGCTTGTTCCAAAACGGAGGAAAAAGGTGTACAGTGAAATTAATGAAATAACTGCCATCTGCCTCAGGATCCAAACTCAACTTTGAGATTTCCTCGACTTCTTCGATAAGCTTTACAATAAGCTGTTCCAACTGCTCATGTTGAAGCTCATAATACGCTTGACTCAAATCTTTTCCACTCGATGAAATTGATTTCCACTGTTCCTTGAGTTCTGTAAAAACTTGATCATCAATCAATTTTGGCGTTGAGCGAGCACTCTCGCCCTTTATAGACGCTAAAGTCCGAACTATCTGATCTTGAATTTGCTTGATGTCCGCTCATCACTATTCCCCCTCGATTTTTCATAACAAAATACCTAAATTCCTATATCCCGCCGAATCATATATAATAAAGGCAACTCCTAATGATGCCATCAAGAGAGAGGATGGATATTCCATGCATAAAAAGATTGGTACACGCTATGTACCAGATACACAGATCGTCGCTTTACCCCATGGCACTCTGCATTATGGTGATGATTTATTTCTAACTCGAAAGGTTCTCCTTTATCAAATAGAGCTTCTACCTGGGCAGATCGGCGAAGATTACATTCGAACCCTTCATCATAAAGCAGCTTTCATACATGACGGGTTTCAACATATCCTGGATACATCTGTAGAGGAAGATTCGGTTATGATCATTCTGCAAGCCAAGCCAGGCTCACTATTCTCGAACCATGTTAACAAGAAAGAAATGTCTTTCCATACTATCATTGCAATGATTGCTGATCTAGGGGTTTCCTTGCTTGACGCGATGGAGGAACGTATTACAGGATTTACAGTAGGCGCTGAAAATCTATGGTTTGATGATCACGGCAAGCTTTCCGTTATTAACTATTGGGATAAAGGCGATCCTCAGGCACAAGGGGCCATCGGGCTTTGTCGGTTGATGATTCAGCTCTTTACCGGCGCGGAGACGATTACGGGTGCCTTTGAAGTGATGCATACACATCTGGAGCGAACGCCTATCCCATCTGCGACATATGAGCAGAAATTGGCTTTAATTAAGTTGATTAAGCTCGTCTGCCAAGGTCACGCATCACTTTCTTCGTTGATTTTTGGATTGCGGAGTTTACCATCTTCCGGTCAAAAGCAAGACGTGGGGTCTATCCACAAACAAATTCAATATCAAAACCCAAGTAAAATTCAAAACAGAGTGGTGGATGAGGTTGAGGATGAGATTGATGAGGTAGCACCCGCAGCTGATAAGCGATCACAATCACTTAGCGCTTTAAGTAAGGCAGGGATAGGAGCAATTGCTATTTTGGTCGTCGTCTTGGTCACGGTCTGGGCTCTTTGGCCATCTTCCAAATCGGAGTCGGTAGTTGTGGTACCTATACCCACCGCCACACCTCTTGCGCCGACAAATACGCCTGCTTCATCTACAACGAAGCCTCTCGGAGATTCGAACAAACAAGCCGAGGAAGTCGCAATACCGAACCTGGTAGGTCTATCGCAAGCTGATGCGGAGGCGCAAGCTTTGGCTGCCGGTCTGCATTACAATTTTTTGATTGAAGCAAATGATCAGCCTAAGGGAACCGTCATTAAACAAGACCCCCAGTCTGGTGCCAAAGGCTTGCAGGGCGACAATGTTACGTTTTGGGTAAGTAAAGGAAGTCAGTAATCACAATTAAGAGCCTTGAACCACCGGTGCATTAGTGGTTCAAGGCTCTTTTCCATATCTCAACTTCAATCATGGCGCAGTCATCATAAGTATTGCATTCTGGCCCACCTTTTTAACCTTTTACAGCGCCATCCATAAGTCCTGCAAAGACATATCGCTGAAAGAACAAATAAATGAGCACGGTTGGCAGCATGATAATTAAGATCGCAGCGGAAAGTTCATTCCAATACGAAGCCCGCTCTCCAACAAAGGACATCAGCGCCGTAGACAGGGTATGCAGCTTCTTAGCCGGCATATATAGAAATGGAATATACATATCATTCATGATCTCAACGGTTTTGATAATGGCCAATGTTGCAGTAGCCGGAATCATGAGAGGGAAAATGATGGAGCGGAAAATGCGGAAATAAGAAGCTCCGTCCATCATTGCGCTCTCATCTAACTGAACCGAGATTTTCTCCATAAACTGCAAGTAGATGAAGATTTGCAGCAAGTCCGTCCCCGCATAAATAATCGTTGGAGCATACAAGGTGTTATACAAGCCTAGAACTTTAATGATCTGAAATCTTGCGACTTCCGTTGTATAAAAGGGAACAACCATCGCTACGGTAAATAGCGCGAAAATGACCTTTTTCAAACGAAAATCAAACCGATTCAAGATGTAAGCCGTCATCGTACCCAAAATTGTATTCAGTACGACACTTACAATAATTAGAATGAATGTATTCTTAAATCCGGTTAAAATATCCCCTTTAACAAATGCAGTCTTTAAATTCCCCAAAAAAAAGCTTTGCGGAATGGCAAGCGGAGATGACGCTGCCAGTTCTGCAGCAGGTTTTAGAGCTGCGAAGAGTACAATAAACAAAGGGATTAACACAATTACTGTGATGCAAGTAAAAAGAATGTAATATAGCGGCCTCATTTTCCAACTGATTGTCATGACTCACCGCCCCCTGTCGCTTGGAAAAGCTTCTTCTGGATGTAGCTAAAGCCGATAATCATCAGCATGAGCAGAATGGCCATCGTTGAGGCCAACCCATAGTTATTAAATTTGAAGGCTGTATCAACCGTATAGAGGGTAAACGTACTGCTTGCATTGCCCGGACCGCCTTGCGTCATAAGGAACGGGATATCAAATACCTGTAACGCCCCCCGCACATTCAAAAAGAGAACAATTTCGATAACCCGACTCATCCCTGGTATGGTAATATGCCAAAGCTGCCTTAACGGACTTGCTCCGTCCATCCTAGCTGCTTCGTATAGATCTTCAGGTATGGATTGTAGTCCCGCTAAGAATAAAATGACGTGAAGTCCGCAGTACCGCCACAAAGATACAAAAATCAATGAATAGTTAACAACACTAGGATCACTCAGCCAGCGCTGTATCCACGACTCTAAACCCAACGTTTGGAAAAACAGATTAATCGGACCATTAATCGGATTATATAAATAGCTGAACACATACGCCACCGCCACCCCATTTATCACATACGGGAGGAAAACGATGGAGCGGAAGAACGCATTCGCCCGAATTTTTGCGTTCAAAAAAACAGCTACGATAATTTCGAAAGGAATAATTAAGGCATGTAAAAGGAAGTACTGCCAATTATGATAAAGAGATTTCCATATTTCCGGCATATGAAACGCTTGGACATAATTATCAAAGCCCACATAATGAAATTGCCTGCTAATTCCGTTCCAATCTGTCAAACTGAGCTGGACAAGCTTCACAGTCGGATACATGAGCAGCAGCAGCAAAAGGAAGACAGGAAGCGCTAGAAATGCGATGATGATCAACTTTTTTTGCATTGAGTAACTCATGTCGTTTTCTCCTCCAAGGAACTTGAGAGGAAACGCCGCAGCTTATGGCTTTCAGCGTTTCCTACTGTCATTCCATCCATAATCCTTTTTATTTCTTAGCTTCGCGGGCTTTTCCCCATTTATCTTCCAATTGCTTGGAAATGTCGCTAAGCTTTTTGCCTGACATCATATCCTGACCGATGTTTTTCCAATCCAATTGTGTCGCATTGATCAGATCCGTGTACTTTTGGTTGCCTGGCACATATAAGAAAGGAGTGATTTTGTTGTTCTTGTAGAAATCATTCAAGAATGGCACATTTGCCGTAACACCATCAATAACTGCTCCAAGTTTCACTTTATCTACATATTCCTGGTGAACTGCTGGGCTATAGAACCATTCCATGAACTTTTTCACTGCGTCTGTATGCTTGCTGTTCTTGTTGATTGCATAGAAGTGATCCGTAAATGTCATCACGGTCAGTGGATCTGTTTCACTGTCGCGAACCGGCATTGGGAACGCAGCCAAGTCATCTGTATTTCCTACTTTCGAAAGGTAGGTATCCAGATACCATAAACCTGCCGCTACGACGACTGCTTTTTTGCTTTCGAACAATCCAGTAGCCTGATCCCAGCTTACGCCAAGCGGATCGGGTCCCATAACCTTAGCATTATAGAGCGTTTCGATTTTGCTATAAGCTTTGTAGAACGGAGTGCCCTCTGAGAATGGATGTTCCTGCGTGGCTAGATTGCTCAAATAGCTTTCGTCACCGGATGTGAGGTGGTGCATGAATTCATTGAATGGATAATCAGGCCAGCTGTCTTTCCCTCCCATTGCATAAGGAATGTACTTTTTGTTCTCTTTAATTTTGTTCAAAACGTCCAAAAATTGTGACCATGTCGTTGGAACTGTCAATCCTAGCTCCTTGAAAATACTCGGATGGTAGTACACCATCTCAGGGAATTGTACAGTCGGCATAGCCAACACTTTGCCATCTACAGCGTACTTTTTCGCATATTTGTTCTTCGCAGTTGTGCTCAGATCATCTAGTGGAAGCAGCTCCGATTTAAAGTCGTTAATAAAGTTTGGCTTTAATTCGAAGAAATCGGGCATTTCGTTAGCAGAAAGACGAACTTTCATGGCTTTCAAGTAATCTCCATCACTTTTGAATGCTTCGACTTCTACGTTTACATTCGATTCAACTTTGGAATACTCTTTTACCTTGGCCGTCAGGAAATCGATGAATGAAGCGTTAACGTCCCACATCGCCATCTTTATGGTCACTTTGTCGCTCTTAGCTTCTTGCTTTGGCTTTTCACTTTCCTTTGACGCTGACGTGCTCGCACTGTCGGAAGCTGCTCCGCAGCCGCTCAAAATGACCGACATGGTCAGCATGGTCGCTAATATTGGACTTACCCAACGCTTTGTCATACTTGTTACCCCTCCATAAATGTACTTTTCTTGTTTGCGCTTACATCTCTTATTGTAAAAGGGGGCAACCATTAAGAACATGACGATTCTTGTGCTTACTTGCGCATTTCTTGTGCTTAACCAACTATAATCTACAATCTTCGCGATATTGCTGCGGGGTACGCCCTGTTACCTTTTTGAACATGCGGCTGAAATGCCCTTGATTCGGGTAACCTACTTTCTCAGCAATTTCAAACAGCTTCATACCTCCCCACATCATATGGATCGCTTTCTGAATTCTTATATTCGTGACATAAGCAATAAAATTTTCACCTGTTTCCTTGGTGAATTGCTTACTTAAATGACTCTCGCTTACGCCTACCCACTCACAGACACTGGATAGAGAGATCGGCTCGTTATAATGTAAGTCAATATAGGTCTTGGCTTTGTCTACTAGACGCGGCGTTAATTGAACAGCAAGACGTCGCGGATCCAGCTGGAAAGCTAGGCTGCTAACCAAGCCGTTAAGCCATTCATGCACATCTGCCATTCTGTGCATACGAGGAAGCCGCTCATAAGGAGGTCCCTCCTGCCCCAGGACGTCCTGCCAATCCAAATTTCTCGCGTGAAGGAGCGCACCCAGCTCCCATAGAAAACTTTGATACATTTTCTGAATGTCCATAACCGACTTGGTCTTCAGCGTGTTCCAGTAACGAAAACCTTTGCTCAACTCTTCCTGCCACGGCTCCCCCGCTTCCAGTCTTCGCAACAATTCTTTGCGATCCCATTGTTCTACTGAGGTTACCTCTAATTGGTAGGTGCTCGTCGCATGTTCCGGATAAAAGACTCTACCTTCTTTTGCAAAATACCGCATACTCGCCAATTGATAAGCTTGCTGATATGCGTCATACCAACCTTCCCAGTTATGCGTAAGATCGGAAACTCCGATCGATACCGAGAGGTTTACATACTGCTTAAGGTGGCTCACAATACGATCCATTCCTTCTGACACCTGATTTCTAACACTTAGCTGCCCTTTACTCGAATAACGCTGAATGAACAGAAGAAGTGCAACCTCCCCTTCTCTCATAGAGAGTACAGCCATGTCTGCAAAACTTCCTTCCATTGCTTGCCGTATCATGTGCAGTGTATATCTGGCCGTTTGATCATCAGGTAATTCAATAGCTTGACTTTCATTGGTATCGTCAACTAGGATGCAAGCCAATACTTGCTCGCTCATATCCGACCCTGTCCATTCCTGCTTTTCACTCATCGCATCGATGAAAGAAGAAGCATCCATCCCTTTTAATAAGGATATGAGTCCAGTTTCTCGAAGCTTTTGCCGCTGCGCAAGTTGTTCCCGCTGAACCATTTCAACCTGCTGCATTCTCTCTACTAGTTGAGCTACCGCTCCCCGAATGACAGCATTCATAGGCTCAGCATCCATGTGCGTCTTAACGATATAATCAACCGCACCGAGTAAAAACGCCTTACGCACATAGTCATATTCCGAGTATGCGCTAAGGACAATGATCAGCGGTTTCTGTTGAAGGGCCAGTTTTTGAAGCTCCTCTAGACAGGTGATGCCATCCATCGTTGGCATGTGAATATCCATGACAATCAGGTCAACACCATCCCCCTGTTGAACCAGTCGCAATGCTTCTTCACCGTCCGCTGCTTCTGCAATCACTTCGCAATTGTGTTCTTCCCACGCAATGAGTTCGCGTAAAGCAATCCGTACTAAAGGCTCATCGTCCACGATGATAACTCGGAACAAGGCTACCCCTCCTTTTCTATGATGGCCACTTGAGATACCGGTTTACTAACAAGCAGCGGCAATAACAGCTCGATATAAGTACCTTCTCCCGGTTGGCTCTTTACCCGAAGTCCAAACTCCCTGCCGTATTGAAGATCGATCCGCTGCTGAACGTTCTGGAGACCAATCCCGTTAAAGGTCTCTTGCCTTTGCTTTTTACGAGTTAGATCGCTATCTTCCTCAAAGCCTTTTCCATTATCTTTAATTATGATTTGAATGTGGCGTTCTCCGACTTTATGCCCCTGAATTTGAATGACTCCTTTTCGGTCCAATCCATGAAAGCCATGAACAATAGAGTTCTCTACCAGTGGCTGCAGTAATAGCCGAAGCATGTAAAGACCCTTAATCTCTTCATCCAAGTCCGTTTGGATCTCAAACCTGTCACCGTAACGGATCCGCATGATCGTAAAATAATCATTCAGCAGCAGCAATTCTTCTCCAACTGTCGTGTAAATGCCGCCTCGATTAAAGGCTGAGGATACCAAATGCATAAGAGCCTCTGTCATCTTCTGAATTTGGGGGGCTTTGACCATCAACGCCATAATCTTGATCGCATTCAGCGTATTGACCAGAAAATGAGGACCAATCTGTGATTGTAAGGCCGTCATTTCGGCATTCAATCGTTCGGCTTCTTTCTTTTCCCTCTCCTGAATCAGCTCTTGTATGCGCAGGGTCATCTCGTTAAAGCTATTGCCGAGAACGTAGATCTCTGTAGGTCCTGATGCCTCTATCTGAACTTGGAAATTCCCCATCTTGACTCTGTTCATTTGTTTAACTAGCGTTAGAATCGGCTTAGCCATACTTCTTACCCATATCCATGAGGCAATTAGAAACACGAGCAGCCCTAGCGTTGAAACAAGCATTGTCCGATTGTATACGTGCCTTACTTGAGAAAGCATTTGATCATAGGGCATTACGTGGATATATTTCCAACCTGTCTGTACCGACGTCATAAAGATGACAAAGGACTGTTTACCTTTCTCATTGGCAACATAGTTTCCTGTCGGTTGATTCATAGCTTGCTGTAGGAGTGTGTTTCTGGATAGGTTATTTTGTATCATTTCATCATCGCTGCCCGTAACAACCGCACCGTTCTGAGCAACGACAAGAAAGTACCCAGGTTCGGATACTTGGGTACGAAGTAATTGTTGAAGGACGCTTCCACGGAAAACAAAATAAACACTTTCCACCATATTAAATGAAGTCGGAAACTTAGGCGCAATCGATGCGGTAATTTCCATATGACCGCTTGTTCCCGGCAATCTGTTGTCCTCAGCTCCGAAAATTTGCACTTTATTGACATTCGCCAGTGTTTGTTGATACCAATTCGCATGACGGAGCTCCGCTTCTTGCAGACCTAATCCTTGTTTATAGGCATACGTTCCCTCATCGCGATAAAAAAACAAAGCAGATACGATGTCCGATGTCGAGTGGAAATAGTTGCTGAGTTGATGATCCAGGTCATTACTGGCCTCATGACTAGCTTGTTGATCTCGTACAGCTTGCGTATGGATGCTAGTTGCTGTTGCGAATACTTTCTCATCATTAGCAATCGTCGCGACCGTATTAATAATTCGACTTGTTTCCTTATCGACGTTATAGGAGACTTGCTCTAGTGTTTGCATAGCACGTGTAGTTACATTGTCGAACAACACCGTATTGAATGACCTCACGGAGAACCATGTCACAATGAAAATTGGCAATAAAATAATAAGTACAAAAGAGACATATAAGACAGTTGCCATATGCCAACGCTTAGACAATGATGCACGATTCATCATATAGTTCGGGTAACCGGGTCCCTCCAATTGCCTTAGGCAGTTTAACAGCTTCGGCCTTCGAAGTTGTATTGATTCATAATACTATAATAATAGGTTCCGTTCTGTCCAGTAATAACTGAACTATCCTTTCACAGCAGACCCTACGGTCAACGCTTTCTCCACTTGCTCACTAAAGAGTACATACACAAGCACGGTCGGCAAGCTCGCGATCGTCATCGCCGCGCCCATAGCCCCCCAATTGGTTGTAAATTGACCTTGGAAGAAGAGCAGTCCGAGCGGCAAAGTTTTCAAGGATTCCTTGGTAATCAAAATTAACGCCATTGTAAATTCATTCCATGCCGACAAGAAGACGAAGATCACCATCGTTGCAATCGCAGGTTTAATAATCGGCAATATGATCGTATAGAAAGTACGGTAAATGCTGGCACCATCCATACAAGCTGATTCTTCCAGCTCAACCGGAATACTGCGAAAAAAACCATAGAATACCATGCTGGAGAAAGATATATTGAAGGCAATATAAGGCACGATCAGCGCCCAATACGTGTTGGCCAGATGGAACTCACGTACGAGAATCGCCAGTGGAATCATGATAACTTGCACGGGGATGAACATCCCAATCACGACATAAATACGAGCGGCTTCCTTCCAGCGCCATTGCATTCTGGCAACGGCATAGGAGAACGTAACCGAAAGTGCAATTGTGCCCACAACGGTCGCCGCTGCTACCAGCAAGCTGTTGCTGAAGTAGACCGGAACATTGAACCTTGACCAAGCATCCACATAGTTCTCGAATCGTAGATGCGTCGGGAAACCGAATGGATTCGTTACGAAGATTTCATTGTTATTTTTAAGCGAATAAAAGACCATCCACAGCAGTGGATACACCGACAACCCCGCATATACCCACAAGAAGATGCCCAGGAGCGGATTCTTTTTACGCAATTTGAATATTCCGTTCATCTGTCATCCCCCTTAAAATGTAATCCGTTCTCTTGCGATCAGTTTGTTAATAGCCAAAGTCACAATTAAGCATTCGATGACCAGGAAAGCAGCCGCGGCGCTTCCATAGCCAAATTCACCAACGCGGAAAGCAGAGCGGTACATTAGATAGGTCAATGTGTACGTAGAATTCCCTGGGCCCCCGCCGGTCATAATAAACATGTTGGCGAACGCATTCAAACCACCTGTAATCGCCAGCACGAGGCAAAACTTATACGTCTCAGCCAGCATGGGGATTGTAATCGCCATATGGGCTTTGAATTTGGAAGCTCCATCAATACGTGCAGCCTCTAGGTACTGCTCTGGAACAGACTTCACAGCCGCCAACAGCAAGGCAAACTGGTAACCCATGTACTGCCAAGCATTCACGAACGCAATGGCGAAAATCGCTGTTTTATTGTTCGTCAGCCAATCCTGACGATACGTGATGCCGAGCGCTTCAAAGACTTTATTAATCAAGCCATACTCACTGTTATACATCGCTAACCACAGCTGACATACTACTGTAATGGAAAGAACCACAGGAATGAAGTAGCTAATTCTTAGAAACTTGCTTCCTCTGAACCCTTCTGCGACGGCAAAAGCAAGTACGGAGCCGATCCCGATTTGCACGACAGCCAAAATACAGGCAAAAACGAAACCGTTGTAAAGCGATGTGTAGAAAATACTATCTTGAAACAATCGAATGTAGTTATCCAGAAAAATAAAAGTGCCTTCGCTTAATCCATCCCATTCGAATGTACTGCGATAGAAGGTTTGCAAAATCGGATAAAACACAATAACTGTATACAAAAGGAGTGCCGGCAGTGTGAAAAGCATAATAGCCGCCTTATTTCCCATGAATTTGCGCATGTCATCACTTCCCTTTTTTAGTAGAAAACTCACACCGGCTCAGAGCGATCCAGTGTGAGTCTCCTTTTCCATAGAAACTTCGGTTATTTCGCTGTTACTGCCGCTTTATTCAAATCTTTCACGAATTGATCCGCTGTATAATTACCTGTCATCAGGTTTTGCGTGGCATCTTCAAGCGCTGCTTTGAACTTAGGATTCGACAATCCCCATGAGAAAGCTGTTGTGCTCGTCATTTTCGGAATATCTTTGGATAACTGCTCCATCATAGGAGGGAACTGTTTCACAATCGGCTTATCTACTTTGGTAGCTACGATTGGATTGCTGCGGTTTGTGAACTTGTACTCCGCATACTTCAAGGAAATAAAGGATGCCACTTTTGCTGCAAGCTCTTTATCCTTGGTGTTTGCAGATACCGCATATCCACCAGGACCGCCGCTGCCGCTGAATGCTGTTTTACCTTTTTCATAGGCTGCTGCATCTGCAGCTGGAAGGTACATGTAGCCCGCTTTGTCACCAAGCGCTTTCGTAGCCGCTTCGATTTCCCACTGACCGTTAATGAACATCGCTGCTTTACCTTCATGGTAAAGCGCCGCTGCTTGATCGTAGTTCAAGTTCGTAGCGCCTTTTGGCAGCATGCCTGCTTTAACCAGCTCGATGATTTTCTCTGCAGCTGTTTTGTAAGCAGCATCATCTGCTTTAGCAAGACCTTTATCAAGCTTCGTCACACCAGCTGGTTCAGCGCGTGAAACGAACATGTCATAAAGGGCTACGCAAGGCCATTTTTCTTTAGCGAAGATGGAAAGTGGCGTAATGCCTTTCCCATTGAAAGTTTTAACCGCCGTCATCATTTCATCATAGGTAGTTGGCACTTTCACACCATTTTGTTGGAACAAATCTTTGTTGTAATAAAGAAGAGCTACCTCGTTACCAGCGTAAGGGAAAGCGTAAGTATGACCATCATCTGTAAGCAGCGTATTCATTGCGCTTGGCTGCATTTTGTCTTTGTAGCCAAATTTAGTTACGTACTCATCCAGAACTAGAATATTATTGGATTTCTTAAACGTATCGATAATGTCTAATCCTGCTCCGAAAATGTCTGGCAGATTGCCTGTAGCTGCATAAGTCTTAAGCTTCTGGCCATCATCCTGCGCTTGAATATCGAGCTCTAGCTCAACATTCGGCATTTCCTTTTTCAATTCCGCAACCGCATAGTCATAAGGTGTTTTCGTATCTTCATCTGCGTACTGGGCATAAATTCTAAGTTTGACCGGCTTTGCATCCGTCTTCACGGCTGCTGCTGTTGCTGCCGCCGTTGGCGCGCTAGTTGCACCAGCATCTTTTGTTGTGTTTGTGGTTCCGCAAGCTGCAAGGCTAGTAGCCGCGAGCAAGCTTACGAGAGTGACTCCCATTTTTTTCATTTGTTGGACCTCCCAGGCATCATGTGCTTTCTCTTCTTTACAACCTGAGTATAAAAGGAAAAACCCCTTATGATAATGGAATAATCGAGGGGTTCTTGTAAAATCCGCACATTTAGGTAATTTCGTTATAAGCGGTTATTCTCATACACACTAGGCGAATAACCAAAAAATTTCTTGAAACTTTTACTAAAGTAACTAGGATCGTTAAAGCCGATTTGTTCGGCAATATCCGAAAGGCGTATGTTCCCTTTACCGAGTAAATCCTTCGCTTTATGCATACGAACATGCGTAACATAGTCTGTCACCGTCATGCCGATTTCTTTCTTGAAAACAGCCCGGAGATAGCTAGGATTGATAAACACCTGCTGGGCAATTTGATCCAATTGCAGCTCGGGATCCCCGTAATGAAGCTCGATATATTCTTTGGCGGATTGGGCAATTTTCGACGACCGGGTCTTCCGGTGCTTACCTGTATAAAGGATCGCTTGATTGAACAATTCCTTGATCCACATGGATGTAGCATCAATGGATTCCAAACGTTTGATTTCACTATAGGGAAAAAAGGCTTCCCCGAAGCAGTCCTCAATCGGATGCCCCGTTTCTGTTACATAAGACAGACAAATAGAAATAAGTCCCATGCTTATGACATAGGTGTAATCTAAGGATAACCGCTGCTCTCGAATCGATTGGAAAATCTCCTCCAATTTAGCATCTACCTTTTCCCCATTTTGCATACGCAATTGAACGAGCAGCTCTTCATTCACTTCTGTGGGATAGAAGGCTTGAGTCCCTGATTCCAAAGCTCCTGATCCGTAAGCGATAACACGATCATTCCCCAGCACAAACTTATTTTGCAAGGCTTCAAGCGCCTCCAAATAGGAAGTACGGATCCCCTGATAGCCGGTTTGACTCCGACCAACACCGACCGTGATCGTAAATTTCAAATATTTCTTGATCAGGAAACATAATTTCTCATAACCGCCTAACGCAGGTGTTTCCAGCTCACCATCCCCTTGGTGCTCTACCAAGCAAATAATGCGCCCCTCAGGCCCATTGAAAATCAAGTGATTCTCCGTTTCCTCCAGCGCCTCGTTCAGAATGTTCGTCACCGCATATTTCCAAAGTAAACGTTCACTCACTTTGTTCCATTTGAGATCCATGTTATCAATCTCAATGCACGCCACCACAAAGCACAGGGAATCGAAGGACTCCCCAAATTGCTGAAGTCTTGTACTGGTGTCCTCATTGGCATGGTTGAAATCACCACTTAGCAAATGATTAAGAAAGCTCTCCTTCATCAAAAGCTGATTTTCTTTCAATGTCGACTTCTCTTCTTGTGCCTTCTGATGCTCTTTCTGAAGCTTAAGCAGCGTCAGCACCAATTCATCCTTCGAAAACGGCTTCAGAATGTAATCTTCAACGCCAAGCTTAAGCGCTTTTCGAGCATAATCAAATTCGTTATGGCCTGTAATCAGCACCACGCTTGTAGCTGGATATCGCTGCTTCAATTGCTCCGTCAGCGCGAGTCCATCCATAAACGGCATGGTAATATCCACAAGGGCAATATCAGGACGATGCACGTCTATTTGTTCCAACGCTTCGACCCCATTTTTGGCTTCTGCGCATATTTCAAATCCATAAGCTTCCCAATCTAATGCCGTACGCAAGTATTCTCGGAAAATGGATTCATCATCAACAATTAATATTTTCTGCATATCTTAACCTTCCTCACTTTGAAAAGGGAGCCATAGTGTTACTTCTGTGCCCTGTCCCAGTTGACTTTCAATTTGTAACCCATACTCATCGCCAAAATAAAGCTGTATACGGTCATTCACGTTCCTTAACCCATAGCCAACAGCTTGCTCCGGAGATTCCGGCTTCTTCACAAGAGCCTCAAGCCGCTGCGGCAGCATGCCAACACCGTCATCGCTGACGATAATCTTGATTTTACCCTCCACAATTTCACCTGTTACTTTCAAAAGACCTAGGCTCCCTTTCGTTTTAAGACCATGGTAGATCGCATTTTCAACGAGAGGTTGAATGGTTAATTTCGGAATAAGACCGCCGAGCACCTCACTCCGGATATCAAATTCAAAGGTAAACACATCGGAATAACGGATTCGCTGAATAGATAAATAATCCTTCACATTGCGGACTTCTTCTTCAATCGTTATCGTCTCTCTTCCTTTACTCAGAGCTGCGCGATAGAAATCGGCCAACGCTTTGGTTGTTCGCTGTACATCCCGTGTTCGTCCCATTTCTGACAAGGTGTAAATAACATCTAAGGTGTTATACAGAAAATGCGGTTTAATTTGCGCCTGAATAAGCGCTAGCTCGTATTCACGCTTCTTCTTTTGCTCGAAATTAATATTCGTCAGCAGCTCTTGAACTCGCCTTATCATGGCATTGAAGCCAGAGGCCAATAAACCAATCTCATCCTCTGAATTCACCTGGAATTCAATGTCCAGATTGCCTTCTTTGACCTTCTTCATATGTTTGGTTAGCCCCATAATTGGTTTGGCAATGAACTGCGAAAGCATACCCGCTCCAAGCAAAGCAAAAAATAAACAGATCAAACCAATAAGCACAATAAGGATAGTGATTTTACGCGTATCCGCGGTTAAAGATTCTAGGGGAGCCATCGAGATAAGCTTCCACCCAAAGCTTGGAACATCGGAGCTTACTACAAGCGTTTTCTCATGTTGAAAAGAGGTTAAATCCGACGTATCCTTACTGGAAGTAATCCAGTTTTTCATCGTTGGATCGGCAACTTCCTGAAGTAAATCCTCAGGATGCTGCGATGAAATAACCACACCTCCCTCATTCACAATAAAATAGCTGCCATCCTGGATGGAGCCGATTTTCTGATAAATCGCAGATAAGGAGCTTTCTTTGATATTCAGTACGAGCATACCGAGCTGTTGTCCCGTATAAATATTTACAATCCGCTTACCCAGCGTCATGACAATTTCTTGCGAATCAGGGGTCAAGTAATTACGCTGCTGCATGGGAAACCAAATATTTTTATTGCCTATGGAGGCGTCAACCTGTTTAAGCATTTCACTGCTCGCGATCAACTCCCGGTTGCGTTCCATAAGGAGATTAGATCCAAAAACCCGACCATTCGCATCTATAAACGCAGCCGATTGGACATCGGGAAATACAAGCAGGGCAAAGCTCAACTGATTCGTAATCTGCGTGTACATCTGTAAGCTCGTTTCCGCTGCCCCCTGGGATTGCGGGTCTTCCACGATCAATTTGTTGAGATTGATCGTCAGCATATTGGCGCAGCTTTCTACATTCGTTAACATGCCCGTGATGCGCGTAATAATCAGGGACGAGTTATCCGAAACATTTTTAATCGTCTTTTTGACAATTGCATTCGTGTACACCTGATTCGAGACAAAACCTAGTACAAATAAAGGCACGAAGATAAGCGGAAAATAAATCATGATAATTTTATAGCGAATTCGTTGATTACGAAACCAAGGCATGGTTATATATTTTTGTAAAAACTGCATCGTTTGCCCCCTACTTATCAAAAACTGAAAAAACCCTATACAATCTACCGTCAGGCAATACCTGTCGGTTATATTGTATAGGATTCATCTAATCTTTGAAACTAGCCAAATCTAATTTAATGGGTGTCTTATGTACTCTGTCTAACAATGAGCTTAGGCTCCAGAACCGTCAGCTTCTTCACCTTTTCCTTCTGAATCAGTTTCGATAAAATGGCTATCGCATGGCTGCCAAGCTGTTCACTATGCTGCGAAACGGTTGTGAGCTCGGGATTCATAGCGTAGGACAATTGCGAGTCATCAAATCCTGCAATCGCGATATCTTCAGGAATCCGCAGCCCGCGTGAAATAACCGCTTTCATAGCACCAATGGCCACATAATCGTTAATACAAAGAAAGGCCGTTGGACAATTTGGCATGGTAAGGAACTGATACATCAGTTTGCGGCCACATTCCATAGAGAAGTCTCCCAAGCGTACGATTTGTTTGCGAAAAGAGAGATCATTCGCTCCTAGCGTGCTTTTGTAGGCTTGCAGCTTTTCCATCGTTGTTGTCGTGTCAGCGCTTCCCCCCAAGAAGCCGATGCTTCGATGCCCGCGATCAATAAGGTGCTGCATAATGAGCTGGGTACCCACATATTCGTCCGTTTTCACCCGATGACAAGGATGACCCGGAAGGCTGCCATTAATCAAGACAATTGGAATTCTCTTCTGGATATCCATGACTTCCTGGACGAGCAACTCGGGGCAATGACGCGAATTTATACGTCCACCCATGAAAATGAGTCCTTCCACCTGCCTTTCGCAAAGCAGATTTAAATATTCTGATTCTCTGCTAAAGTTGCTGAATGTATTACATAGAAAGAGTGTAAATCCCAGCTTCATCGCAGCTCTCTCTGCCCCTCCGAACACCTCAGGGAAAAACATGTTGCTGCTATCTGGGAATAACACGCCAATCATACCCGTTTTCTTATTCACCAGACTGCGTGCCAACGCATTAGGCTGAAACTTATGCTTTTCGATAATCGCCATTATCTTCTGCCTTGTTGACGTTCGAACGGGTGCGGTATCATTGAGAACACGGGAAACCGTCGCGACGGAGACGTTCGCTTCTCGGGCAATATCATAGACGGTTATAGATTCCAAGAATACACTCCCCGTTTCGTAAAATGTAAAAGATCGAAGGCCTGTTCAGAAACAGACCTTCGATATCTTAATCCTTATTTGCTGCTCTCTACAGTTACTTTGAAGGCATCCAATTGTTTTTGGACTTCAGCCATCAGTTTATCAAAACCTGCTGTTTTCAGCTTCGCACGGAAATCATCAACCGCTTTGACAGGGTCACCCGCTTTGCCATAAAGAATCGCAGGTCCCATTTGTCCCACAACTTGGGTAACCGCTGTCAGCTCATTGGACACAGGTCCCTTATCGAAAACGAATCGGCCATACGGAAATGGCTTCTTGATTTTGTCATAGGACGCATAAAGTGCGCCTTTTCCTGACCAATCATTACCGTCTGGAATTTCATTCTTATCGATGCGTCCACCCCAGAAATTGGAGTAGAAATCGTCTCTTTGCACATCATAGCCATCTGGACGGAAACGTTTGCCATCCTTGACGACGTACTGTACGCCTTCCAAGCCGTAATTCATCAATCGATACACTTCCGGGTCTTGACGAATCAGCTCGTAGACCATCAGAGCGCGTTCCGGATGCTTGCTTTTCGCACCAATGGAAGTTCCGCCGTGTGTAATCGACATGGATACGAGATTGTTGCGTGTAGCCGAGAATGGGAAGAACTGGAGATCCGAGCCCGGCTGCAATTTATCCATTTTGATACGTTCACCAAGGAAGGTTTGTGTGTGATGCTGATCAACGCTTGACTTACCAGCCTCAAGCTCAGAACGGTTATCGCCCTTATAGTTCAGCACATCCTCGCGCCAGAAGCCTTTGTCGCCCCAATCTTTCATGAGTTTGGCAAAATTCACGAAGGTATCATCGAGAACAGGGCTGTAGGCTTTATACTTCTCATCATATGATTTACCGTAGACTAGACCGAAGAGGCCTGTACTGATCGGAAGTTCAATCGCATCTGTGTAGGAATTGATGTAGCCGCCAATATTACCTGCAGCCGTACCATTCGCATCCCAAGGAACAACGCCTGGTTTCTTATCCTTGACACCTTGGAAATAGGTCTCCATCGACTTCCAATCTGTAATTGGCGCTGTGATCCCAAACTCTTTGGCCCAATCGCCACGATATAAGAAACCGTGATTAACCCACTGCGTGTAATGATCTTCAGGAATGAGCATGATCTGATTCTTGTACTTCGTCTCAGCCCAGTTCTCTGGCGGTACTTCCTTCCAAGTTAACGGCGCATACACAGGAAGCAGCTTATCCAGCGGCTGGAAAGCACCTTTTTGTGCATTCTGCCACGTATCCAACCAATCTGTTGCAACCGTGATCAAGTCAACGGGTTCTCCAGAGGCTAGCAATAGATTATATTTGGTTTGCCAATCGGCCCATTCAACCCATTTAATTTCGAGTTTCGCATTTGCTTTTTGCTTCAAAATGGCGTTGACCTTTTCCATCACCTTTTCAAATTGACCATTCTTCGGTTTATCCCCCAACATTACGTACGAAATCGTTTGGAACTCGGAGGTGTCAATTTTCCCAGATGGTGCTGCTGTCCCCGTTGCCGCAGCAGTCGCTGCCGCTTTATCCGTGGAGCTAGTTCCTGTACTGCTAGGTGTGGTGCACGCCGTCAAGCTTACAGCAAGCGTCGCTGCCAGAGCTACACTAAGTGCTTTCTTTTTTCTCTTGAACATACGGATTTGCCTCCCCATAATCATTTTGGTATATGGTTTGCGTCAGCCTTTTACAGCACCAACGGTAATACCTTTGATGAAATATTTCTGCACCATCGGATAAAATAGAATGACCGGTCCCGTTGCAACTACAGCGGTAGCCATCTTCATGGACTCCAGCGGCATATCCCTAGGCTGTACATTGGAGGAGACCGATGAGTTTTTAATAAAGTCGGCACTTGTTACAACGTTATAAAGGAACAATTGAAGCGGCCTATACTTTAAATCGGGTGATAGGAACAACATCGCATTGTACCATTCGTTCCAATAACCCAAAGCAATAAATAATCCAATGGTGGCCAGCGCCGGTGTTGTCATCGGCAGGATGAGCTTGGTGAAAATCTTGAAATCACCCGCTCCATCCATTTTGGCTGATTCCGTTATCGCATGCGGGATGGACCTTACGAAGCTTTTCATCATAATAATGAGAAAAGGGCTCATCAGTCCAGGCAGCAGGACAGCCAAATAGTTATCCTTCAGATGCAGCCACTGCGTCATGATTAAGTAAAAGGGGACAACCCCGCCTTGAAACAACGTTGTAAAGTAAATGAAGAAAGAGATCCGATTGCGATAAGGAAAATCAGGACGCTGTAAGGAATAACCCGTCATGGCTACGATAAACAGCCCAATGGTTGTTCCAATCATCGTAATGCCAAGCGTAACCCCATAGGAGCCAATAATGACTCCCGGATTCTCGAATACAATTTTATAAGCAAAAGCACTAAACTCTCTGGGCCATAAATTGTAGCCGTGTAATGTGATCGATTTCTCTGCTGTGAACGAAGTACCAAGGACAAGAAGAAAAGGCGCTAAACAGAAGATTGCAAATAGACCAATAAAGAAGTAGCCGAATAGCCGAATGGCAACCGAGGAGAAATCAGTTCCCCTTTGACGTGCGATGACTTGTTCCACGTATGTCCCTCCTATCCACCGATCATGATGATTTTGTGCATGTTGAAATTAGAACAGCGTGTTTTCAGGCGAAACTTTCTTAACCAGCCAATTGGCTGTGATGACAATAAAGAAGCCAAACACGGACTGATAAAGACTGACAGCGCTTCCTAGAGAAAAGTTAAAGTTGTTCATCAAAGAGCGGAACACGAACGTTTCAATAATATCTGTCGCGTCAAATAGGGCTGTATTGTTGGCTCCAACCAAGTTATAGAACAATCCAAAGTTCCCTCGGAGAATACCGCCTAATGAAAAAAGCAACAAAATGATGAAAGTTGGCTTCAACCAAGGAAGCACGATATAACGAATTCGCTGCAGGGCATTCGCCCCATCAATTTCTGCGGCTTCTACGATCTCCGAGTCCAATCCCATTATCGCAGCGAAATAGACGATGGAGCCGTACCCTGTCGACTGCCAAAGAAACGTAATAACGATGATAAAAGGCCAGATCGTTGGATTCGAGTACGTTTTAAGCGGCTCCCAACCGATCGATTTGAGAATCCCATTGAGCAGTCCAAAGTCGTAACTGAGAATGTTATAGGCAATAAGGCCAACAAGCACGAAAGAGATGAAAAATGGCAAGAACATCAGTGATTGTGAAAGCTTCTTAAACCACTTTTTACGAAGCTCGTTCAGCAAAATAGCAATACCAATCTGCAAGGTGTTTCCAAATATAATAAAAGCTAAGTTGTAAGCAATCGTATTAAATGTTAATTTCCAAAGTGCCCCAGAGGTCACTAGAAATTTGAAGTTGTCAAACCCAACGAACTGACTGCCGAAGATCCCCGCCGTATAGTTATAATTAATGAATGCGAGATAAAGCCCAGGCATTGGAAGGTAAGACATGACTAAGAAAAATAAAATCGCAGGAACACACATGAGGATTAACGTTCGATACGACCAAAATCTGCGCAATGGGGTTACACGCTTTTTGACAGCAATAGGCGCCCCTTCTAATGAGCTTGCTGAGATAGCAGTTTTCATGCGCGCGCTCCTTCCAAATTAATTTTCGAATACAGGTACAAAGCGCAGAGGCTCCAGCAAGGCATCTTCAGAGGCCGATACCGCCTCCAGTAAGATGGCTATTTCATTGCCCGATTCGCCACCCTGAAACCACGGTCCCGGTAAATAAAAGGATTCATCGCTGCCGCCACGGAATGTCGGTCTGTTGGCACCGCCTTGCGTCCACAGGCGGCCAACTAGGTGTCCGTTGAAGAACACGGTCAGCTTCATATTGCTGCCTTTGACATAGACCCTCCAGCCTAATCCTTGGTTATCATCACGAAGGTCACCATACAGCCATGACAGGGTACCCAGTTTCAAGGAGATATCTCCTTCTACGGGGAGTGCCCCAACGCTTGAAGCTTTGGCATGCTGCAGTAAGCCATCCTCCTGACAAGAGGATAATGTCCACTGTTTAGCGGCGGTTCCTTCATATAGACGTATATTTCCGCTAAGGGAACCATACGTTTTATCCAGAAATAGCGTTAACGTTGCCGTATCTCCCGCCTTTACATAAGGCGTAAGATCAAGATAAGGATTGAGCGGATTCACTTGACCGAGTGCGTGCCCGTTCACGTAAGCATAGGCGTGAGAGAAATTACCAGGCGTGTACAGAATCCACGTATCCGCTTCTTTCGTCAGCTCTACTTGTTTGCGGTAGCATTGATGGGCGGGCTGCTCTGCGGAGAGCCATCCTCCAACACTCACAATCGGCCATTGTCGATCGTCATAGTCTGATACTGCGTAATCGTCCTTGTCTTCTCCGTATTGCATAAGCTTGAATCGCCAGTTTTGGTTTATTTCCCTAACCGACGTTACCCCAACAATGCCCGTTAGCCCTTTCAGAGCATTTAAGTGCAGACCCGGCAAATTCGTATCATGGAAATTGGTATGTCCCCAAATCTCGACACGAGCAACCAGATTTGGCTCTATACGTGCGCCGGAAGGAATCGGAAGGAAGTGACTTCCTCCACCCGGTGTTGCTGTACCAAGGTACGTTTCACCGGTATAGACGGAAACGACATCACTTGCCTGCTGAACGATAATACCTAGACAGGTGCTCTCCAGCGGTAGTGATAATTGCGAGGTGTACCAGGCGAAACCTCGGTAAACACCATGCTTCTCCAGATAATCGGCGGTATCTCCGATCGATAAGCATTCATCCCCAAGTGTATCCAAGGGATTCACTAAGCTTTGTGACCAGCTGAGTTCAACTTCGCGGCTTTCCGAGATTCGTTTTACCCATTCGCCAACATGCAGCCCGCCTTCATCATCCATATTTTCTAGCAGCAAAGCACGTGAACGACTCATCCCGATCAATTCGATAACGTGACCGCTTAACAAGTGAATCCGAGCTGTTCTCTCTTGCTCGCTCGATTGAAAAGATACCGTTACCTGATCTTCTGCTTCGGCATCGTGTAACCTCATCGTGCCAGCCTCCGTCTGCACCTCCGTGTTAAAGCAGAGACGAATTTCGCCTTCACCATCCGTATGAAACACGAACATTGTGTGCTGTTCAAGCTGCTTCACCAGCAGCAGTTCTGCAGTTGCATAGGCAAGTGTCCCTTCAGCGATGCCCCAAGTCTGCAAGGGCACTTGCACGGGAAGAATGGGGCAGCGGTTTGCTTTGGCGACAAGTGTCGTATAACGGGGTATGACCTCTTCTGCCCCGTGAAAGTAAGCGCCTTCATCTTGCTCGTTTACTTGGCATAGGAAGAGCAGCTCGCCACCTTGCTTTAACGCTAACCGATAAGGGGATGAGGCACTTCTCGTGAGCTCAGGCTTCGCCTCCGCCAAGGAAGCGCCATATGTTTGAATCACACGATGCAGCATTCTTCCTTCATAAGCTTCCTCTCGAATGTGTCCTTCAGGAGTTATCATCCCATGGAAATCATAATCCGAGGTAAGAAAAGAAAGAGGATTTCCCCAATTGTTAGCCGCATTAGTAAAGCCAAAATTCGTTCCTGAAGCCTGCAAGTAGGGACCGAGCAGCTTCGCTCCTGCCGATAACAATCTGCGAAGCAGGAAGTGTGAGCGATTCGTCTCCGTGACGAGTAAGGGCAGCCCCCGACGAGCCAATTCCTCTCTGTAGAAGAGCACCTTTTCTTCGAAAGCAGGGTCTTGGTCATTTGGATAGAAGTTACATGTTGGTACCACGCCTTCAGCAAAACCAGAAGCCTCATACAAGCCGCCTTGTCCAGCGCAAGCAATAAGCGGGACAGTTATCCCATGCTGCAAAGCTAAATCTCTTAGCGCCGAGATATACCCTTTGGGATCAGAGCAAGGATAGAAATCAAGCTCGTTGTCTAATTGGACAGCAATGATGGTGCCACCCTGACCCGCTTCATATTTCTTCAAGATGGGAAGAATCTGTTCATACCACCTGGCCACATGCCGCAAGAAGGCAGGATCGTTATCCCTTATGCGAAGATTTTCTTTCACGAAAAGATAAGCAGGGAGTGCTCCCCCATCCCATTCCGAGCAAATATACGGACCTGGCCGTGCAATCACCCATAGACCTGCATCTGCGACATCCTGTAAAAACTGAGCCACATCCTTCTCTCCGGCAAAATCCCAAGTTCCCTCCTCGGTCTCATGATGATTCCAAGGAAAGTACACATCAATAGCGTTATATCCAAAGGCTTTAACTTTATTTAGTCTCTCTTTCCATAAACCGCGTGGTAATCGAAAATAAAATAAGGAGGCACAAAGTATAATTTCTGATTTTCCATCTAACCGCAGTGCTTCCGACGATAATTGAATCACAGCTTCTTCACTTTTTGATAAATACAATGACTGACCTCCTTGATCTACCCTCATTCATTTATGAAACCCGTTTCATCCGCTAGGAATGTCTAGCAGCGTTCTTCATGAAGTTAGTATAAGTTGTTTTAAAAGCGCTTACATTGAAAGAAACATCAAGTTATATAACAAAACTACGAAGATGCAGCCTCACACAAAACAAAAAAAAGCTACGAATTTTATCCAAATTCGCAGCCCCTTGCATTCGATATAACACTGATTTCTTATATAATTCACAGAATTTACGATCATTCATCTTGAACAATTAGCCATTGCGCCTAAACTCCTTGACTGTTTTCCCTTCCAGCTCTTTAAATACTTTGCAAAAGTAGGAAGTTTCTTGAAATCCTGTTTTCTCAGCGACTTCATATACTTTCCATGCAGGGTCTTGAAGCAGCTGTTTCGCTTTCTGAATCCGGCATCGATTCATATATTCGACAATCCTCATCCCCGTCTCGCTTTTAAATAGATTAGATAGGTAATTCGCGCTCAAATGGAGAACATCTGCCAGCCTTGCCACCGTGATGTCTTCGGCATAGTGCTCTTCCATATAGGAGATTGCTCCTTGGATTTCCTTCCGCATCATCGTATGCTCTGCCTTATTCCCAGCGATTTGCTTATTCAAATTTAGAAATAACGGCTTCACTTGCTGCAGAGGCTGAAGAGCTTCTATCGCCTGACTAACCTGTTTATAATCATGTTCAAACTGTTCAGAGAACCTGTTCCTCTCCTTAGCCAATGTTTTCAGCTGCATCATTAACTCTGCCAGCAGATTGCGTAGCTCTGATATAGGCGGCTTCCTTTGAATGAGGCTTTGAACCAAAAGCTCAGTTTGCATTTCAACATCCGTCAATAGAGCACTTTTCATCGCTGCAACCAAAGGCTGAATCGTGATTCCAGCCAGTGTGTCAACCTTGTCATTAATCTGAAGGGACTTATAAGCATAGAGTTGACCCGTTCCTTCATAAATATATTGATCTAAGGCAGTTTCAGCTTGCTTATATAGCACTGCCCAATCCTTCAATCCATAGCCGATCGAGCTAATTCCCATTGTTACAGTGTCTACCTTTTTCATCCGAGTGTACAGCTGCGACGCTTGCCGGAGTGTCTCCTCCATACATTTGTGTTCACTCTTCTCATGCGGAAAATAGATAATAACCGCAGTTCTGCGCTCCGAAATCGGGATAACCATGTTTGAGTACGCTGTCTGTTCTTCCTTGGAACCATCCGTAAGGACTTTAAAGCTAGCATCGATCACAACGACTGCCGTGGGACCTCCATGAATGGGAAAATGAACGGCGCTCGCTTGATCTTCGATGTCCTCCGCTCGTTTCAACTCGCCTAAGAGAAGTTTACGCCCCAATAGGCAGCGCACCTCTTCAAAGCTGGCATCACGAATACTAGCTTGTTTTTTTCGCCTATGATCCTCCATAATCTTGCCACTCATTTGTTGTAATAGCTGTTGTAACGCATTAGGTTCGAGGTCATGCTTTAACAAATAATCCTCTGCCCCAAGCTTGAGGGCTTCCTTCACGAATCGGAAATCATCGAAAGAACTGAGTGCCACAATTTTGATGGATTCATCCTTTTGTTTTACCTGTTGGATAAGATCAATGCCGTTCATTTCGGGCATCGAAATGTCCGTCACAATGAGATCAACCTGCTGATGCTGCAGAAGATCAAGTGCATGCACGCCATTGAGAGCTTCGCATACAATTTGGAAACCATAATCTTCCCACCGAATGATCGTTTTAATTGCATACCGATATATCGCATTATCTTCAACGATCATGGCGTTCAACATGCTCATTCCTCCTTTGACGATGCGTTCTATGCGGAATTCGAACAATAGCTTTCGTACCTAATCCGGGTGCACTTTCGTAGCTAAGGCCATATTTCTCCCCATAATACAGCTGAATGCGTTCATTCACATTGTGAATCCCAATACTCGTCACTCCGGGAACCGATTCTTTACGTGTTGCTGTGTTCAATAGATTAAGCGCTTGTTTAGCTTCCATCCCTATTCCGTTATCTTCGACAATGAGTAGGAGCTGCTTCTCTTCTATGCGTGCATAAAGTACAATACGTCCACTCCCCTTGGACATTTCGATGCCGTGAAGAATCGCATTCTCGACAAGCGGCTGAAGAATGAAATAAGGCACCTCGCTTTCCATCAACCATTCATCCACTTCATAGTCCATGTGAAAGGCATCGCCATAACCAATTTTTTGAATATAAATATAGTTTTTTAATTGGTTAATCTCTTGCTCCAAGCTGTGAAATTCGCCAACACGTCGTACCGAGGATTTCAATAATTCAATAACTGAGGTGACCATTCGCTCAATCTCGGCTTGATGGTTCATGCGAGCGTACCATTTCACAGTGCCTAACGTGTTATAAAGGAAATGAGGATTAATCTGACTCATGAGGACGGTAAATTCAGCCTGTTGTTTGGCAATTTGCTCTTTATACACCGTGTTTATTAAATCATTAATCCGAGACAGCATAAAATTGAACCGTATCGATAAGCTCCCGATCTCATCTCGCCCAAGCGGAATAATTCGAACATCGAAATTGCCATCTTCGACTCGGCGCATCGTTTGCTCCAAGATTTTGATATTTCGTGTCGTAGAGTTCGAAAGTAATACAGCAATTCCGGTAGATATCAGAACGGCAAACAGCGAAACGAGAGCAATCACAAAAACTAACACGCGTGTATTGGACAGAAGCTCAGACATCGGAATAAAACAAAGCACCCGCCAGCCCAGCGTTGAGGTTCGTTCTTGGACGAATAAATGACTCCCTCCCCCAGCATTATCGACAATGGCCATAGAGGAATCATTCTCCATAAGCGTATAACTTAAGCTCCTTGAGATGAGATTATCCATGCCAGGAGTTCCGCCACCAGCTAGCAGTTCGTTCAAAGGATTGAGAATCGCAACATTATTTTGCTTAATGATTGAGCTATTGCTCCCCAGGGATAAGAAATAATCCGAATCGATACTGATTACAATCGTGCCAAGACTACGATCTATTTGACTCAGATCAACGAAATCTCTGATAAGGAACACTTCTTTTTGCTTTCTCAGAGAAGGCGACCAGCTGATGCTTAGTTCATGATTTTTCAAATAATCAGAAGATTTGCTTGTCATCACGGTTACTTCTTCATGATTTAGTGTATGATCCAAGCCTTTTTTATTTTCCCACCAGTACACCTGTCCCTTATGTGTTTGAATCATGATGGCATTCATATAGGGATTTCCATTTCCGTACTGAGCCAGCAGGAACTCCATACGGCTGCGGAAAGCTGGATAATTGTCACCAGTAACTTGTTCACCTTGTTCAGCAGCAATTTGCCGAATATTACTGTCACTAAGGACGTAAACGGAGGAAGTGAATGCTTCCTTCGCTCTAATTTCAATATTGTCGGAAACTTGATGAATGACCTGCATCGAAAGGTCTCTTGTATTCGATTCAATGAATTTCGTAGAGGCATAGATGGCAGCTCCACCAATCGCCGATGAAATGAACAAAATAAGAATCATATTAGATAGAAATATTTTCGTACGGATGCGAAAGTCCTTGACCCGATTTAAGTTCCACGGGGTGGCTGTCATACGCAGATCTCCTTGCTGTCATTTGGATGGTTTGCGAATCCGATCGAATGCTTGATCCAGCTCTTGAATACAGTTATCCACATTGTGGTTACGATCAATAACGAATTTCGTGAGTGCATTTACAAACACTTTTTGCAGATCCTGATTCACAAAATCTGTCGGCAGACTCGACCAGTCATACGTTTTGCCTGTTTGGATATAAGTTTCATCCAGCTCTACATAAGTGGGATCAAAGTCATTTGGCAAGCCTTTAATCACAGACAAAGCCTTCTTTTTCGTCTGAAAAATGGTCCCCATTTCCTTCGAGGCAAACAGTTCTAGCATTTGAAGCGCCGCTTCCTTATGAGGTGATTGGGGATTGACCACAATCCCTCCTGTTGATTTTAGTCCAAACTTGGCATCTTGGGGATTATTTGAATAAGGGAAAGCGAATAGTCCTAGATTACTCGCAGGATTCTTGGATTTAACACCGTCAACCGTCCACGTGCCATTAATAATCATGCCGGCTTTCCCCTCAGCTAGGAGCCCTTGGGCTTGGTTCCAATCGGTTTCGAACGGCTTGATGTTCACATAACGCAAGCGTTCTCCATATCGTTTCAAGATGTCTTTGAAGTGAATTTGATCCTCAGCGAACGAAGTTCGACCTGCTTCTATATCAGCAAACCAGTTGCGTCCAGCGGCATACTGATTAGCCAGAAGGTCCGCTGCAATGTCCCAAGTCAGAGTCCAACTATCCTTGTAGCCTGCTGCAATAGGAATAATTCCTGCCTGCTGCAGCGCCTCACAGGCAACCAAGAATTGCGGCCATGTTGTTGGCGGACTTTGGATGCCTGCGTGGGCGAAAGCTTCTTTATTGTAAATGACACCCGCTCCATTTACATCTATCGGAAGCGCCCATATTTTCCCATCGGCTGTCTTCACACCATTCAGGAACCTCTCGTCGATTTGCGATAAAAAGGGTTGACCCGTTAAGTCCATCGCATATCCTTTATGAATAAGATCCTGAGCAGCCTCCATATTATCCAGCATATAGATATCAGGCATGTTATTCGAAATCACGCGAGTGCGAAGCAAGCTCATATAATTGCCTCCATCCACGCCCGTTAACGTAAACGCATAAGAAGGATGTTGTTTAGTAAATAACTGTGTCCCCGCCTCCAGCCATTTCCGTGCACCCTCCTCATCGAAGTGATGTATCCACGAAAGCGTCTGCTCCTGGACCTGCTGTTTAGGAACGACCGTTACTGTCTTGGGTTGACAAGCAGTAAGCATCAGAGATACAGTCATGCCTAGGACTAACAAACGAATCTTCATTCATCCCCCTCATTCCTTGATAGCGTTTACAATAGTATAACGGACCTGGCCAATTAAAAAAACAGCCTATTTCCTCTTCAGAGAAAATTGACTGTTGTAGTTGTATATACAAGCGAATCATCGCTAATCGAATTCTAGTTATTCCTATCTTTCATTCGTTGAATTCCAACCGTCATTGGCTTCGATGATATCCATCATTTTCTTCATCGAAAGCTGGATTTGTTCAGCGGAGGGCAAGGTTAAGTTGCCATACGTTTGCTTCACAACATCCGTTAACACAGAATCAAACATGCAATCAAATTGCTCGTTTTTCAATATGAATTCCCTCCTTATTTACTTAATTTTGGAAGATTACCTATACTTATCATATATAGAAACGACTCCGATAACAGCGCAATATTTTCTTTCGCAAATCCACATTTTTTTCCATAAGTACGCATTTTTTTTTGCGTATAACGAAAAAAGGCGCAAAAATCAGATAAATAAAATCTAATTTGCAATCTTTTTGTGAAATTTGGTAAAATTAAGGAAAGAGATGAACAGCGGCGTGAATTCACCATTCGGATCCCCTTACCAAATCAGGAAGGAAGTATCAGATGATTAAGAAATCGAAGATTCTGATCGTAGATGATCATCCCTTAATGGCGGAAGCGACATCGAATACACTGAAGCAAATCGAGGGCATACAGATTGTAGGGATAGCTGGAACTGGCAAACGATGCTTGGAACTCGTAGATTTGCATGTACCGAATATTGTTTTTTTGGATTATAATCTTCCGGATCAATACGGCGATGAGATTGCCAAAATCATTAAGGGGAAATATCCCGCCATCCACCTTGTTATTTTTTCGGGCATAGAATTATCCCATCTTTACAATTATTTGATCGGACTTGAGGTTAGTGCTGTTATATCTAAGGAATCTAGCGGTACGCTTATTAAAAGCTTAGTTACTCTTTTGTTAGAGAATTTCACAATAATACCCGTTCCTGTTTTTCACAAAATGAGAGTGGACAGCGGTAATTTGCATCAGACTGATTCATTGGACGACGATGAAGTACATATGATGACCATGATTGTCCAAGGCCTAACCAATGAGCAAATGGCCGAGGAAGTGCATATGAGTAAGCGTACCGTAGATAATTATATACGCAAGATTTATGAGAAATTAGGCGTGAAATCAAGGGCGCAAGCCGTAGATAAGTTTAATCAATTCAAGCATATTTATGAAGTTAACCGGCGACCATGAATGGTTGATGCGATTATGATGAAAAAAAGACTGGCCTCTTCGTGAAGAGACCAGTCTTTTTCATGGCAATTCTCTTATGATTGGGATTCTTCTCGGTGATGTTGATGATGTTCCACAATATTCGCCGCTTCCATTAATTCTCGCATGACATCGGACTGCAGCTGTGGATTGATATATAGACCTTTCACAAATAACTGCCCCTTTTCACTAGAGGTATATCGCGGAGGGATTTTATTTAAAACCAAAGCAAGCACGTCTTCTTTGCAAGTATTGCAATCGCATTTCATTTCATAGTTTTTTTGAAACTCTTCAAACAAATTCATCACTATCGTTTCCATTGCATTGAAGACTGCCATTATGGGTACCCCTTCTTCATTCAACTATATCTCTATTATAACTCATTTCCTCCTAAATCAAAAAGTTATCAAAAAGAAGAGGCCACACGGATGCGTGCAGCCTCTTATATCCTCTTTCTTAACAAGTAATGGCGTATGTGCCTGATCCAAGTTTTAACCGCAGCTCTCCATCACTTTCCACTGCTGATAAGACTCCTGATGCGGACTGGGCTGCTTGACCATTAACGGATGCCAATGCTAATGTCGCCCCTCTCAAGGTTGCATGGCCTGTCGTATTCGAAGGTAGTTGGAACTCATAAACGACTCTGCCATCGGCCTCTTTCTTCCATTCACTGCGTATCTTACCGTAGCTGGAATAGAGCGATGCTTTCGCGTATTCAAGGCCGGAATCGGGTCGCGGACGGAAATGAATCCGTTTGTATCCGGGCTGCTGATCATCGGAATCGAGACCCGCCACTACGCGGTACAGCCAATCCCCAATGGACCCATACGCATAATGGTTATAGGAGTTCATATCATCACTCCAAAATGATCCATCCGGCTTGATGCCATCCCAGTGCTCCCAGATGGTGGTTGCTCCCTTGTGAATGGCGTACAGCCATGATGGATAATCTTCTTGTTGAACTAACTTAACGGCCAGATCATGGTAGCCATTTTCGGATAATACATGACACAGATACGGCGTACCTACGAAACCGGTCGTCAGGTGATTCTTCTGCTCCACGACATATTCCGCTAACGTCTTTGCTAATCGATCACGCGTACTTCCTTTCACGAGTCCGAACATCAGTGGGAGTATGTGTGCTGTCTGTGTATGCGCGGCCAAACGTCCGCTTGGTGTAAGAAATTCTTGTGTGAAAGCTTCAACAATACGCTCATAAAGCTCACTGTACGTAGCCACATCCTCGATGCGTCCCAGCACTTCCGCAGCTTTCACGAAGAGCGAAGTCGAATAGGCATAGTAGCATGTCGCGATTAAATCCCTAGGGGTCGCTCCTACATAGCTGCCTTCTTTGGCATCAAGCCCCAGCCAATCACCAAAGTGAAAGCCTGTATTCCACAGATACTCATTCTCTCCTTGGCTTCGCATGTACGTAATCCACGCTTTCATGCTGTCATACTGCTGCTCCAGAACACGCTTATCGCCATAAACTTGGTATATCGTCCATGGGCATATGACTGCTGCATCCCCCCATGCAGAGGAAGAGTGGTCATTCGAATCAAGTACGTCCGGGATTACGAATGGAACACCACCATTCTCATGCTGATCTGCTTTTAAGTCACGCAGCCATTTTGTGAAAAATAAAGCCACATCATAATTAAATGCTGCCGTGCGAATAAATACTTGCGCATCTCCGGTCCAACCCAGCCGCTCATCCCGCTGCGGGCAATCCGTCGGTACATCCAGGAAGTTGCCTCTTTGTCCCCATACAATATTTTGCTGAAGTTTATTCAGTAAGGGATGGGAACACTCAAAAGTGCCGCTAGCTGCCATGTCCGTATGAATAACATGTCCCGTGAATCGCTCTGCATCGAATGCTACATCCTTGGGCCAGCCTACCACTTTGACATATCGAAAGCCTTGAAACGAGAAATGGGGTTCATATTGTTCTTCCCCGCCACCTTTGCATATATAAGTAACCGTCTGCTTCGCATGACGCAAGTTCCCAATATAGAAGTTCCCTTCTTGATCCAACACCTCTGCATGCAGCAGCTGAAGACGAGTTCCAACGGGCAGCTCCAATCGCATGCGCACTTTTCCGACCATATTTTGCCCAAAATCAAGAACGGTTTCACCAGAAGGAGTTTCAATAACCGTTATCGGCTTCAAATGTTGGGTAATACGTGATGGCTCATTCTCTTGCATGACTAGGATGTCTTTGGAATGATCAAGAACCGTTACCGGGGACCAATTATCGTCCTGATACGTCGACATGCTCCACCCACTAAGCTCCAAGTTAGCATCATAGGTTTCTCCATGGTACAGCTCAGACATCCGAATCGGTCCTAATGAAGCGCGCCAAGAATCATCACTAACGATAATTTCTGAGGTTCCATCTATGTATTCAATATATAATTGAAGGAAAAGAGCTCTAACGTCACCAAAAATATTTCGTTGATTCTTCCAAGCCAAATTACCTTTGTACCAACCGTTTGCCAGCACGGCGCCAATGGTATGGTTTTCACCTTGCTGCAGCAGGCTAGTTACCTCATACGTCTGAACCTGCAGTCGGTGGCGGTAGCTGGTCCAGCCGGGTGTAAACTCCCAATCCCCCACACGAGTTCCGTTGACTTCAAGCTCATAAATGCCTAGACTCGTTGCATAAATAGTCGCTTTACGAATTCCCTTACGTGCTGAGAATGTCTTCCTCAAATAGAATGCTTCATCTGCGTTCGAATCAATGGAAGCTGCATCAGGTGTAATCCACTTTGCAGTCCAATCAGCTGAGCTTAGCTGCCCCATTTCCCAGAAAGCGATTTCACTCCAAGGCGATTGCAAACCAGACTGATCCCACACTTTGACACGATAAAAGTAACGGTTTCGCGGCAGCAGCTGTTGACCCTCAAAAACAACAAGCACAGATTGTTCCGATTGTATGTGACCGGAATCCCAAACCAAACGACTCGGTTCGAAAGAATTTTCATCCCTACTAACCTGGATGTGATAAGCTGATTGGATCGTATGATTGAAGTCCGAATCTAGTTGCCAAGTAAAGCGAGGCTGGGTCGTATCCAATCCAATCGGGTTGACGCGGTATTCGCATGTTAAGTTAGAAATATTGAGTGTCGTCATTCAAAACTCCTCCTACTTTTATCAAAATGTCTTTGTGTCCAATTCATAAAGTAAGCATCAATAAGTCCTATTGTAGAGCATCATATGACGCAATATGAAGGTGGATTCAGACAATCTTATAGGTAGAATACGACATGGAACATTTATTTTTTCGGCTTCCCCTCAATTTAGGAATCGCATGCGAATAGTATACAGTTATCGTCAATTCATGTAAGGGCAGGAGCTTAAGATGTTACAAAAAACACACAGTATTGCCGGATTCATTTCCGCGGAAATCGTTCTCACGTATCAAGATATTAGTTTCTTCACATGGGATGCCGCTGGGGCTCTTTTACTTGGATGTTTGGCAGGCACGTTAGCGGATGTCGATAAGCCAGGTTCTACCATGGCGAAGGTTCTTTTTCCTTTATCTGCTCTGCTGAGTCTGCTGAAGGTAAAGCATAGAACTGTCACCCATTCCATGCTTTTTCTACTACTCTTAGTCGTAATTGCAATGCCCTTATCTCCTTTATATTTCTGGGTATTCATCCTCTCTTACGCGTCGCACTCGTTTATCGATTTATTCAATGATAGAGGGGTTCAGCTCTTCTGGCCTATTCCCTTTAAGATTCGTCTACTCCCAAAATGGATAGCCATTGACACGGGTTCAGTGAGCGAGACCGTTTTCCGTTGGTTACTTCTGGCTTTGAGTCTAATCATCCCTTTTTGGACTTATGTACTACCGCAAATCTTGCGTCATAGCGCTTTGTTTTAATGTGTTGCAACAATATAATCCCCATTGGCATTGAGCAGAAATTGCGCATGATAAGCTCCTTGAGCGTCGGGCTCAGCTAAACTCTGAACGATCTCGCCAACTGCAGGAACACCTAAGAAGTCGTTCAAATCCTTCTTCATCGTCGATTGGAAAAGGATCTCGACTTCTTTTCCCCGATTTCTCGGAGAAATAACAGGATGGCTCAAAGGAATTGGATTATTCTCATCCAATAATTCAGAGTGCTGCAGCAGATGACTCGGAACTTCCAAATTGTCAGGAACGGAGACCAATAAAATCGTTTCTGTATCATTGGTTTTTACTTGCATAACCATTCCTGCCACATAAGCTGGACCTGGTTGAATTTCTTCCATCGACATCATACTTTTCTCAGGAGAAATGAATGCAAACAGCACAAACAGAGGAAATAAATGAATGAGACTCTTCTTGAACTCTTCCTTGTAGCGGCACTTTGACATATTCATTGTATGCTCCCCCTTTCGATTAAATTAAAATATCACGATTCATTACATTCGTTAGTTATCCTTACCCCGTTTATAAGTTTTTGAAAACTAAATGTAACGATTTTATGGAAAAAGAAAATAGATTGTCCAAAAGTCATTTTGGGATGTTATTCCTCTCTCCCCTTCCTGCAAAATACTATGCTATGGTGGTAACCAGAATTTACTGAGGGAACGTCAATGCGCTATTTGGACGAAAAACACCCAAAATCAGTTCCTCTCATTCGATTTCAAGCGCCATTTCCCAAAATAACGAATCGACGTTCTGCTTACTAGTGGCTGGGTGGTTTTTATCGGCAGAAAAAACAAAAAAATGAGAAGGCAATTAACCTTGCCACCTCATTTTTTTGTTTTTCTGCCCCTAAAAGACAGCCCCTTTGTTTGTTACCCCTGAGAGGTAATCTCAAAAATAGTATCAACGACAAGAGGCAGATTATCTCGTAATGAATTTGCTCCTAGAACCGATCGAGCATGAGCCCCCTTCTCGCCGAATACCTCCTGCATAAGATCAGAGAGCTGCCTCGAAACTAATTGGACAATCCGCACGAGTCGCTTTTGAAAAGAATGCCATTGCTCAGGTCGATGATATATTTACACAGAACGGGTATACGGTTGTCCCATTTCCGCTAAGTGAAAATGATCCGTCTATTGCTGAGATCATTCCCACAAATATAGACGCGGTATACGTTACTCCTTCCCACCGGCCCTCAGGAAACCCTTTATCCTATGCGATTAGGCAGGAACTGATTCACTGGGCATATCACAATCAAAGCCATATTATTGAAGATGATTATGATGGGGAATTCCG
The DNA here is from genome assembly GCF_030817295.1 of Paenibacillus sp. V4I9. Taxonomy (NCBI): domain Bacteria; kingdom Bacillati; phylum Bacillota; class Bacilli; order Caryophanales; family Paenibacillaceae; genus Paenibacillus; species Paenibacillus sp. V4I9. The sequence goes on along the minus strand of NZ_JAUSZE010000001.1, from coordinate 2,291,101 downwards.
TCATGCTGGCAAAACTATTCCTTCCCTTCAAGGCCTTGATCAGCATGGTGTGGTCATTTATATCGGAACATTCTCCAAAGCTTTCACGCCTGCATTACGAATGAATTATATGGTGCTGCCTCATCAACTATTGCCTAATCTTCAATCTATGGAACGCACGCTCTCAAGCCCATCACGTATAGATCAACTCGCCATGGCTCTGTTCATGGAACGTGGACATTGGTACCGTCATATCAGGCGTATGCGCAATACGTATCGGAAAAAAAATGAGAAAATGCTCAAGCTAATACACGCTCATCTAGGCTCTCTTGTTCAAATAGAAGGCGAGGGAGCTGGACTGCACATTGAATTGACGGTCAATCGTTCATGTTCAGCAGAAAAGTTAAAAGACCTTGCCCTTGCTAAAGGGGTTCGTGTTTACAGCTCTCAATAAGATGAGATACCCAATAACAAAAAGCCCAAGATTTACTTGGGCTTTGGTAGTATAACCATAACGAATATGGAGATCGGGATTCAATTACTAAAAGCAGCTTGGATACGATGATTATTGCATCGGAACCGATATTTGGAAACAGATGCAGCCGTCTGCTACAGACACTTCGATGGTCCCTTTGTAATACTCGATTCGTTCTTTCACAACTGATAGACCAAGCCCCTGGTGCTCACCGTCACCTTTAGTGCTGTAGCCAATCGTGAACATTTTGTTATAATCATCAAGTTGGAACTCGGGATGAACCGGGTTGGTGACGGATATGGTTAAATGGTTTGACTCCGACCATCCGTTAACCATGACTTCACGTTCGTCTGGTGGGAATTTATTGACCTCATCAAATGCATTATCAATCAAGTTCCCAATAATTTTCACGATATCAACGGATTTCACACCTAATGACAAGCCTTCTAAGCCGGTAAAATGGTAATCGAAATCGATTTTGGTTCTCATGGCAAGCGCAATCTTTGCTTGGATAAGAGCCGCGATAGCTGGATGCCCGATTCGAATGATATCGTTCACTTCGTTGATTTCTTCAATTAATTCCTTCATGTATTTCATTTGGTCTTCTTTTTTCCCTTTAGACAGCAGAGCATACATGGTTTGTACATGGTTTAGAAAGTCATGCCGTTGACTGCGTATCGTAGCAAACATGAGATCCACGTTTTGAATGTACATTTCTTGTGTGGACTGGACAGCTGTTTCTCGGCTTTTCGTAATAAATCGGAAAACCAAATATATTAATACACAGCTAAAAATCGTAAATAGAACAATGAGAACTGTAAGCTGAACGAGCTGCTTGTTTAAAGTGCGTTGAATCGTTTGATAATCCGAGACGATGGTAATCACATAAGGAACTTCCCTTTGAACTTCGGTCATTTTTTTCTTAACAGGTACATACATGAACGTTTTCAGAATGGGCTTCCCATTCCAACTCTCCACAACGCTAACTGGTTTATTTTCCAGTATGGACTCCTTGTAATTATCCAAATCTTTCGAACTCGTTATGTTATATGTACCAAATAAAACCGGGCGGTCATAGACGGAAATGAATGGAACCCCACTACTGTCTTTATACTCAATCGGCTTTGTACCAAAAGTTACTCCGTTTAGTCCCGATATTTCCAAAATATCTGGATTCGAAGCGAGCGTTTTCTTCACGATCGTATCCGCGCCTACGATTTGCTTGAATTTCTGAATTTTATCCGCATTGACGAACACACATATTAAATAATTAGTGCTTCCATCATAAAAGTACCCAAACTTACTAACATTGCTTGAACCTGAAGCTGGAACATCATAGATACCCGACCAGAAATTAGGCAGCTTTTGCCCCTCAGCAATCGTAACTTGATGGTTATCCAGAAGCTGGTTAAAAGCCGTAAACCAATAACCGAATGATTTGGTACTTGTAATCTGAAGCTCTTTGGGCTCGGATGACTTACTTATCATAATATCATCACCATTTCGCTTCATCAGCGAGAAACCATCGACACCTGCTTGCCTGGCAAGCTGAACTAATTGTTCATTCGTAACTTTATCAATATCCGGATCTAGCTGACTCTTGGCGAAAAGCGCGACAGAACGAAGATTCTCACCGATTAAATCTTCTACAAAAAATGAACCTTCCTCTGATTGCTCAATGGATGTGCGGATTTGACTCGCAGTCGATTCCATGCGTTCAGATAACGCTTGCGTTAAGAGCGATTTCGTGAACCAATAATAAGAGGTGTTATTCGTTACAAGCAATAAAATAACAATAGCAAAGGTGACATAAATGACTTTGGTGTTGATTCTCATGAAGTTTCACACTTTCTTTTTAATGTAAACTCAATATTACAGCTTAGACGTGAAATAAAGTTCGTTTTTTTTTCGACACAAACCGAGGGAATATCCCTCTTTCAGTAGTATAGTTGGATACGAAAGCGTTGTCTATCTATTAATATACACACACTAAAACGTTTGGTAATATAGGGAAGAAATTTATAGAATTAAGATCATGCAGTCCATTCTCCTTTCGGAAATAGGCTGCATTTTTTTCTTGATTAGAATGCTTGTTTTTCCTGAGAACGAATGTTTGGTATAATGAATTCAACAAATAACAATTCCGGAACATATCTATTTTTCAAAAGGAAGGATCAAGGTAATGAGCTTTCAGTTGACAGATGGGGTCATTAAGTTGTTGTGTGGCCGGTTTTCTTATGAAAAAGGAGAAGCCTACTACCATGAAGGACAAGTGACTTTCCTAAATGAAAATCCTAAAATGCCATTCTATGAAGCAACAGTCGAAGGATATAACGGCACCTGCCTAGTGACCGTTGAAAATAATATAAACGGGGATGTTATTGCCCATTGTACCTGTCCTGCGTATGATCCGGACGATAAATACTGCGAACATATCGCTGCCGTACTGCTGAATATTCATGCAATTCAGCAAGTATCTCGAGTTGGCGGTACAACAACCCGACCTTCTGGAAATTCAGAGGGAGATCGTAGATTGACGAGCAATATCCTGGATTTGTTCGGGAACAAACCGCTGCGTCCAAGCCGTTCACAACCTCTTTTCGATACAAGAGAAGTTCTAGAACTGGAGTTTACCTGCAAACCATTCCAATACGGCTATCGGAAGCTCATGTTCGGGATTGAGATGAAGGTCGGCCCTAAACGACTGTATATCGTCCAAAGGTTAAGAGAATTTCTTGATCATATTGAGCGGAGAGAAGCCTATGTATTCTCAAAGCATTTTACCTACGACCCTAAGCTCCATAGTTTTCAAAAAGAAGATGATGCAGTCATTCGGCAGCTTATCGAAATCTATCACAATGAGCAGATGTACCATGAGACTTCAACTATATACTCCGTTCATGTCAATCATTTGAGTGGCGATCGGATGCTTCTGGTTCCTCCTTTCTCATGGAGAACCTTTCTTCCTGCGCTTAACCAGGCTAAGTCCGTTAAACTTGAGCAGAATGACCGTACATTCGATGGAATCCGTGTATCCGATGAACCCATCCCGCTCCTCTTTGAGTTCGACCAAACAGAGGCCGAAGGCTTCCAATTGGATGTCCAAGGTCTGGATAAGATTACAGTTATGGAATCGTATGGGGTTGTCCTTTCCGAAGGAAAGCTGATGCACATGCAAGCTGAACCGTGCAAGCGTCTTTCGGAGCTAAAGCAAATGCTCGAATACTCCAGCAAGCACCAAATTCAAATTCCGTCCGAGCAAATGGAACCTTTTATGGAAAAAGTGATTCCTGGCCTGATGAAGTTAGGCAGTGTCCATATCGCTGGGGCCATTTCCGACCGCATTATGCGAACGCCGTTAAAGGCTAAGTTGTATTTGGACCGAGTGAAAGATCGACTGCTTGCCGGTCTGGAGTTTCAATACGGCGATATTGTCATTAACCCGCTAGAAGGCAATGAGCAGAGGCGCGGAACCGACCGCATTCTAATGCGAGACGGAGATCAGGAGCGACGAATTCTGGAACTTATGGAGCAAAGTCCCTTCGCTAAGACGGAGGAGGGATATTTCATGGATAGTGAAGACGAGGAATACGAATTTCTGTACCACGTCGTTCCGCAGTTGGAGAAGCTGGTGACTGTTTATGCCACCTCTGCCGTGAAAACAAGACTTCTAACCGGACATGGCCCGCCGAAGGTCAAGGTTGATGTGGATGAACGAACGGATTGGCTGGAATTCAAATTCGATATGGAAGGTATTCCTGAATCGGAAATCCGCAATCTGTTGAAATCCCTTGGGGAGAAACGCAAATACCACCGGCTGCCGGATGGGGCGTTACTACCGCTCGAAAGCGTGGAGTTTCAGGAAATTGTTCGCATCATGAACGAAATGGGCATTACCAAGGAGGACGTGAAAGCAGCAGAGATCCGCCTCCCCTTAGTCCGCGGGCTCTATTTGATGGATTCCGAGAGGCAAGGAAATACCGTTAAGCTGGGCAGAACATTCCGCCAGTTGCTGGAAAACATGCGGAATCCGGATAATCTGGATTTCACGGTGCCGGCCAGTCTGGAACCTGTACTTCGGGATTACCAGAAGTATGGCTTCCAATGGTTGAAGACGCTGGCCCAGTACAATTTCGGCGGCATCTTGGCAGACGATATGGGCCTTGGAAAAACCATACAAAGCATCGCTTTTATTGTCTCTGTACTGCCCGAGATTAGAAAGCAGGCGCTGCCGGCGATAATCGTTGCTCCCGCTTCTCTCGTCTACAATTGGCTCAATGAGCTGAAGAAATTCGCGCCAGAGATTCGGGCCGTCATCGCAGATGGGAGCAGAGAAGAGCGCAGCAAGATTCTGAAACATGCGTCACATGTGGATGTCCTCATAACCTCATACCCGCTTTTGCGTAGGGATATCGACCTGTATATGAAGCCATCGTTCCATACGCTTATTTTGGATGAGGCCCAGGTGTTCAAGAACCACACCACACAGACGGCCCAGGCGGTGAAGGAGATTCAAGCCCAATACCGTTTTGCCCTTACTGGAACTCCAGTCGAGAACAGGCTTGAAGAACTATGGTCCATCTTTGACGCGGTGTTCCCTCAATTGTTCCGCGGGAGAAAAGCTTTCAATGACTTATCCCGTGAAAGTGTGGCCAAGCGGGTCCGGCCGTTTCTGCTGCGCAGGCTGAAGACCGACGTTCTGAAGGAACTGCCGGCGAAGATCGAGTCGTTACAAGCTTCCGAGCTGCTGCCGGAGCAGAAGAAGCTGTATGTCGCCTATTTGGCCGAACTACAACAAGAAACACTGAAGCATCTGAACAAAGACAGCTTTAATAAACATCGGATCAAAATTCTGGCCGGCTTGACCCGACTTCGCCAGTTGTGCTGCCACCCATCTCTGTTCGTCGAAGATTATGCCGGAAGCTCGGCCAAGTTCGAGCAGCTCATGCAGATTATCGAAGAATGCAGAAGTGCCGGCAAGCGGGTGCTGATATTCTCGCAATTTACAGCGATGCTGGGAATGATTGGACGAGACCTAGGTTATCAAGGAGTGCCGTATTTCTACTTAGACGGTAAAACCCCAACTGCAGAGCGTGTAGGGCTGTGCAACAAATTTAATGAAGGCGAGCGAGACCTGTTCCTCATCTCATTAAAAGCCGGCGGTACTGGACTAAACCTTACCGGTGCCGACACCGTTATCCTCTACGACTTATGGTGGAACCCTGCTGTGGAACAGCAAGCAGCCGACCGTGCACATCGTATCGGACAGAAGAAGGTCGTGCAGGTGATCCGTCTTGTTGCGCAAGGCACCGTTGAAGATAAAATGTACGAGCTCCAACAGAAAAAGAAGAACCTGATTGATGAAGTGATCCAGCCGGGCCAGGAGGCATTGTCCGTCTTGACGGAGCAAGAGATTCGGGAGATTTTGATGATAGGATGATTGAATGGCAAAAAGAAGGGCTATCCTCCAGATCATTGTAAGGCGAAGCCAGTCATAGCTATAAAGTTGCTTACATCAAGCCCAGCTTATGAAAAAAAGATCAAGTTAGACAGTTCTCCTTGTCTTACTTACTTTACTTGCCTCAGTTACTTTAGTAGTATATCTAGTATCGAATGAATGAGGAGCTGCAAAAAATATGTCCAATGATGAAATTATTCTAACTCCAGAAGGATTACGTAGTTTAGAATTAGAGCTTGAAGATCTCAAAACCGTCAAACGCAAAGAACTAGCCAGCCGTATTAAAACAGCAATTAGCTATGGTGATCTCAAGGAAAACAGTGAGTACCATTCCGCCAAAAATGACCAATCTTTCATGGAAACCAGAATATTGACGATTGAAAGAATGCTGAAGAAAGCTAAAGTTGTTAAGAATATCGGCACATCCAAAGTTCAAGTTGGCTCTACCGTTATTCTCAATGATGTGGAATTTGCTGAGAAAATTGAGTATAAAATCGTCGGTACTCAGGAAGCCGATGTGAATGAAAATAAAATTTCCTATGAAAGTCCACTTGGCGTTTCCCTCATGGGCAAATCAGTTGGTGATGTGATTAGTGTGAATGCACCAATGGGTGTCATTAGCTATGAGCTGCTTGAAATCAGAGCGTAACCTAACGCAATCCTTCTACTAAACATAATAAAAGGCATTGTCATGCAGCGGCGGCTGCACGGCAATGCCTTTTTGACTTGTTCTCAAACCTTACTATCCAATAGCTTGAATGATTTCCAAGGCCTTTTCCATCTTCTGAATATAGGCTGTCTCATTGCTGGAACACATGAATTTGATGTTGGATTGTCCCTCGCCAAGTAATTGGTTCCGGTCCCTGAGCAGCTGTATCAACCGATTCACAGTACCCGCGCTTCCATCAACAATTTGGATGTGACTTGGCAGCATCTTTCTTAGAACGCCCCTATAAAAAGGGTAATGCGTGCATCCTAAAACGACTGTCCCATACATCCTAAGGTCAAAGGGCTCCAGCTTGGCATGAAAATAATCAGTGATTTGTTGACCCTCCACATTTAATTGTTCACAGAATTCAACCAATTCCGGCAGCGGCACCGAATCCACCATACCCATATCATCCATACGAGAAACTAGCTCTCTATATTTCGATTGCTTGAGCGTTAAAGGCGTAGCGAAAACGAGCACTCTTTTACCTGATGAACGATTCATTTCGAGGGCTGGCTTTACCGCGGGTTCCATGCCGATAATCGGCATCTCATAGGTTTTTCTTAATTCTGCAATGGCTATACTAGTTGCTGTGTTGCAAGCAATGACGAGGGCTTTGACCTCTTCTTTGATAATCATGTCTACGGATTTTTTGACAAAAGCAAGAACCTCCTCCTTCGATTTCGTCCCGTATGGAACATGAAGGGTATCCGCAAAATACAGAAAATCTTCATGAGGCAGTTGCTTCATGGCTTCGTGTAAGACAGTAATACCGCCTATCCCTGAATCAAAAAAAGCTATTCTCATTATCTTCACCCTGTATGTATTGTTTCTTTTCTATAGCAATCCTGCCGTAATAAGTCCGTTTCGAATGCCATCTTCATCTACATGTGTCGTTACATGATCGGCATATGGTAGTAAGTCTTTGTGAGAGTTCCCCATCGCGATACCGAATCCGACATACGAAAGCATCTCCATATCATTTAAGCCGTCCCCAAAAGCTACAGCATCTTCCGGCTTCAATCCAACAAGCTCCAAAAGCGCGGCGATCCCTTGGGCTTTCGAACCACCTGCAGGTAATACGTCTATCGCATGCTGATGCCAGCGAATCAACTTAAATTCCGATTGCAGTTCCTCGTACAAATGCTCATCCGTGTCTTCAATATGCAAGAAGATTTGATAAATATCGTTGGTTTTCCAGAAATCCGGGTCATACGCCGGCAAATCAACCTTCAATGAGGAAATAGATCCTACAACAAAAGGATGGTCGTCATCAGTATCCGTGAAGTAGTTGTGCTCCCCTTCGAATACGAGGGAATGCTTATGCTTTGCCGCCAATTTAACCAGCGCTTCTATGCTGCTCTTGGCGATAATCCGTCTGTAGAGCGGTTCACCTCGATAAACGGCATAGCCGCCGTTCAAGCATACATAGGAATCGATCCCAAGCTGCTCAGCCAAGGGCTTGATGAAGTAGGGAGCTCGTCCTGTTGCGATAACCGGTTCGATCCCCTGCCGCTTTAATTGTTGAATTGCAATTATCGTACTTGCAGGAACTTGTTTTTCTTCGTTAACTAATGTGCCGTCAATATCAAAAAATACAATTTTATACACGGTATGGATCTCCTTTTCATTAGGGGGCAGCACGGCTGCTCCTCTTCTCTCTATCTCTCAATTAAACACCAAAAGCAAAGAAAAAACAAAGAAAAAGAGAATCCCTCAGGCTTCTCTCCGCCATACCTATACAATTTCATCAATAATCCCAAATGATAAGGCCTCATCTGGACTCAGATACCAATTACGTTGATGCTCCTGAACACGATGCAGCTCGTCTGTATGCAGCTTCGTTTTCGATAAGATGTACTCATCATAAATGTTTTGCAGCCTCTGCGTTTCATCCACACGATTTTTCAAGTGTTCCAAATGACCGTCGATATGTGTAGATACAGAATGATACATGAATGTACTAAGTCGGCCGGCGTACCTCTTATGACCACTAACAGCGATTAGTAAACTCATGCTAGCAGCAAGTCCATACACGTATGTATGTACCGGCGTCTTACTGTTATCAATCACATTGATCAATCCTAGACCATCATAGACACTCCCACCATTACTGTTAATAATTAAGTCGATAGGCAGTCGCTTGAAGTCTTTTTCTTTCTTATCTTTGTCATCATCATATTGATTAATTCTCATGATTTGCTCGACTATGGTTTTCACAGAGCTTTTATTAATGCCATCGAATAGATATAAGGTCCTGTCATTCATAGCATGCCTCCTGTCCGTATGGCCTACTTATACGTTAGTCTATTCTCGTTTTATAGACTTTGTAACTCTTTTCCCTTTCTTTTCTGGATTTTTGGGCAAAACAAAAAGGCCAACCAGTTTCTGGTTGACCTCTCTATACCCTTTGCCAAGCTTGTATAAACGTTTGAAATATTAACGAGTTTTAAATCTAGCAAGCGATTCTTGCAGTTCTTGCGCCATATTGCTTAAATCTTCTGCTGAGGCAGATATTTCCTCCATGGTCGCATGCTGCTTCTTCGACCCTTCAGAAATGCCTTGTCCGTGGTCATAAGAGGCTTTGGTCATGTGCACAATTTCGCTCATGGACGCCGTTACTTCCTGAGTTCCAGCCGACATTTCCTGAGATGCGGCCGAGACTTCCTGGATTTGGTCGGAAATTTCTTGGAATGTCGAGGTAACACGGTTAAAGACCTGACCTGCCGCATCAATAAGCTCAGAACCTTTCTCTACGTCCAGTACACCTTTATTCATTGCTTGTACGGCTCTTGACGTCGAAGACTGCACTTCCCGAATCAAACTCGAAATATCGGCTGCAGAGGATGATGACTGTTCCGCCAGCTTCTTGACTTCGTTCGCTACCACCGCAAACCCGCGTCCTTGTTCGCCAGCGCGTGCGGCCTCAATAGAAGCATTGAGGGATAGCAGTTGGGTTTGGTTTGTAATTTCAGTAATGACCGACACAATTTCACCGATTTTTTGTGAGTACGATTCAAGTGCTCTTATATCATCTGCCGATTTCCCGACGGAATCATTAATGAACTTCATCTGTTCGACAGCCTGATTGATCGCAACGCGTCCTTGCTGAACTTCCTGCAGCGAAGCATGCGATGCTTCTGTCACGACCGATGAAGACTCTGCAATCCGTTGTACCCCAATAGCCATTTCCCCCATCGCGGTAGATGTCTGCTCCGCACCTTGCAGTTGGCCTTTACTCGCATTGAACACTTCTTGAATCGATTGGGCGATTGTAGTTGAAATGTCGACCGATTCCGCAGCGCAAGCCGTAAGCTCTTCCGATGAAGCGCCTAGCTGTTCCGCGGTGTATCTAGCCTTTCCGACAATGTCTGAGAAAGAATCGAGCATATGATTCATGTTATCGGCAAGTTGTCCGAGCTCGTCACTTCGCTTGATAGCAAGACGTGGAGTTAGGTCGCCCTCAGCCATCTTCTTCACTGCTTCCGTAATCGCAATAACTGGTTTTGTTGTTTTCGTCGAGACAATCAGTGCGAAAGCCGCTACTACGATAGTCGTAATCACAGTCAGCCATATCGATACTTGATTTGCTGTTTTTACCGAGCTATATACTTCCGCATTGACTAAATTCGTAACCAAGCGCCAGCCTGTTGATGGGATTGTATCAAAGCTAATTTCTGTAGCTACCCCATCCTCGCCAGTAAATTGAAACGTTCCTTTCGCTTCTTTCAAAACAGTCTCTTTAAACTTAGCTGCTTCCGACGGCGTAAATACATCCTCCATTTTTTTGCCTACTTTAGCTGCATCAGGATGGGTTAAGAGCATTCCGGAAGGAGACATTAAGTAACCGTAGCCTGTCTCTCCTATTTTTATCGTCTTTGTGTAGACGGTAAGATTATCCGTTGTTAATGGACAGAATAATCCACCAATATAGTTTTGCTTATCATCAAGCAGCGGGACAAATACAATGATGACATTTTTACCCGAAGCTTTGCTGACGAGCAAATCACTGCTGACAGGCAGCTTCGTCTGCTTGGCTTGCTTAACGTAATCGCGTTCACCTATAGGAATCTTTTGACCAGCTGAAGTAAGCGCAGTATCGTCTTTATTTGCATAAACATACTGTTCAACTTCTTTGTTGGCTTGTTCAAATTTCTTAAGCGTCTTCATAATTTCCTGTTCATTGCCACTCTTGAATTCGTCGAACTTTTGCATTTCTTTCAAAATCGCTATGTGCCGCTGAATGGAATAGTCAATTGCTGATACATTGGCTTTAACGATACTCTCTTCCTTGGAGTGAACCTCACCTGTCACTACATTCTTCAAATAGTAAGAAGAAAAAATAATACTAAACAGCATCGGTACTAACGCAATAACAAGAAACATGGCCGTCATTCTTGCTTTAAACGACTTAAATGAAAACTTTCTTACCCATCCTTTTACATTTGCTGTTCTCTGTGGCTTCATTCCTTATGACTCCTCCAATTGATCATTAATCTTTCAAGGGAATTCGATGTGCTTTGACAAATTCCTCTATATTTCGACATTAACGAAATGAGAGCACCTCTTGCCTTAAGGTATTAAAATAGATGGGTAGAAGCAACATTCAGGTACTACTAGAATGAAAAAAACATGCCAATCCGCGAGGTTTTCACGGTTTGAACATGCTCTTTTTTTACCCGACTATTCGGCATCTATTTCAACTAACTGCACTATAAAGATTGAGCCTTTGCCCAACTCCGTATCAACTACCACTTTCCCATGATGTGCTTCAATGATCTCCTTGACAATTGATAACCCTAGACCCGTTCCTCCGATTTTCCTGCGATCCGAATTATCGACACGATAAAATCTCGTAAACAGTTTATCCAAGGAATCCGCCGGAATGCCAAGACCATAATCTTGTATCTTGATTAACACTTTTCCGTTATCGGTTTCAACATAAATATCAATTTTCGTCGCACCCGGCGAATACTTAATCGCATTGGAGATCAAATTATGGAACACTTGCTTTAAACGGTCTTCGTCCCCTTGGACAAATATTCGCTCGGTTGCTGCATGCAGCTCAGCTTCATGATTGTCTTTCCCCTGCCACTGCTCAACGATTTCGCGGAGTAATAGAACCGCATCCAGAGATTGGAAGTGAAACTCTTGCCGGCCCGAATCCAGGCGCTGCAAATCAAGAAAATCGTTAATCAAATTCGATAACCGTAAAGATTCCTTATGAATCGTCTCGATATATTTGGCGCGCTTCTCTTCCGTCACTGCACGTGTTGCCAGGATTTCAATAAAACCCACAATCGAGGATAGTGGCGTCCGAATTTCATGAGAAATAATGCTAACGAACTCATTTTTCAGCTCATCAATTCGCTCTTCTTCAGTACGATCTCTGAATCCGACTAGATGTCCCCTGAGTGACCCTTCCATTTCACCTGAAATAGGATTGACATAGCATTCGTAGTGCCTTGTTTCGCCTTTCAACGTCAATCTAGATACACGCTTACGAAAAGGCGGGATGGTTTGTCCGAAATAAGCGTCGATGAACTCATCAAAAGCAGCTTCTGAGGTTTTCATTCCTAGACAATAACTAGATATCCGTTCTCCGCTTTCGAGTTGACGTTCAAAAAAATGTTCCACTCGGCGATTCGTAAAGATAACCCGTCCTTCTGTATCACACATGGAGCACCTTATATTTATCTTTACTATCCTTCACCTGCTGGAAGAGCTCTGTCATACTCAGATACATTTTGGTAAACTCATAAATCATTCCCGCAAGCACAATATTTGCACATACAAAGCTGTTCCACCTAGCCACATACCATCCCACACTGAAGCGCCCGCCGCCACAAAGAATAATCGCCACATCAAGCATTGAAGCCAGTATGGCTACACATAGCCAGGTCGAAGTAACCGTACTCGCTTTGGATCTTTTGTAATAGACAATTAATGTAAGTAAAGTAATGAAGACAATTGGCAGCCCAAGACCATATAGAAACAAGGGTGTTAGCTTACCTTGAGACAACACAATTGGCAGTTCATTTTTGAAATGCGTCGTGATATAAGTCAATCCTGTGATTAGTATAACGACACCAAGCAAGGTGTACAGACCTAATCTCTTAGCCTTACCAGCACTATAATTAACATTCGCATATTTCGATTCAATCATCATATAGAGGGCAATCGCTAGGGGAAATCCTGCGTGCAAGAACACGTATAGCCAAGCCGAAGTTTGCGTTCCTGCATGGAACAAGCCATTTTCAGCGAAAACACGAGGGAACGTGAGGATATAGACCAAACTCATACCACCGGAAAACAGATACAATGCAAACAGGACCAGTACCGCCGGTGAGCGATTGATTTTGAATTGACTATAAATCACGTAAGCCGTAATTAATTCAAAACAAATAACCGTGGAAAAAATGGCCGGCTGATAGGCCTGCAGCTCAACCAACTGTATCCTTACAAACGGCACAGAAAGCAGTGAAATCAAAGCCACTATAGCCCCAATAATAAAAGCAAACCGCCGCTGTGAAGGATTTGAATGCATCGTTATTAAATTATATATCTTTGCTGATGAAGCTTGCTCTTGACTCATAACAACCTCCGTGAATTGATCTTCCTTTTTCACAAGATTCGACAAAGCTTAACTCCCTTCCTTCTTACAAAAAGCCTCACTTCTTCCAGTTGCAAGAAGTGAGGCTGCCTATGTAAACTCATGCTTCTTCTTTCATTTGAACCTGATAGTGCTCAAGGGAAATATACCGCTGATCCGTAATTATGACACCTTCAGCTTGCAGCAAAAAACTTTGCATATGGGATCCTTCATCATCCATGATGGCAATCTCTCCCTTTGCGTTAATGACTCTGTGCCAAGGAAGGCGATGCTTCTTGCTCATTGCATGCAAAATTCGTACGACTTGTCGAGCCGCCCTTGGGCTTCCAGCGAGCCTTGCAATCTGACCATAGGTCATGACTTTGCCCTCGGGGATACTCCGAATGATGTGAATAACTCGCTCCGTGAAAGGTGTCATTCTACACTAGCAAACTTGATACATACCGGTTTAGACACATTTAGTACACTTCCGGTTGGAACGAGCTTCCCGGATTGAGAGTCCCGTGAGAACGATACAATGTTATCCGAATCTTTGTTAGCTACGAGTAGAAATTGTCCATCCGGCGATATCGCAAAATTACGTGGATGCTTCCCTAACGTAGGCGCGTACTCCACCACTGTAAGCTTACCGGTTACTGGATCGATGGCGTACACGACAATGCTCTCGTGACCACGGTTAGATCCATATAAGAACTTTCCATCTGGAGAAACATGAATATCCGCGCAGGCATTTTCCCCTTCATAAGACTCCGGGAGTGTGGAAATCGTCTGGATTTCAGTCAGCTCTCCTCGTTCTTCCTCATAGCTGAATGCCGTAACTGTGGAGCCAAGTTCATTAATAACATAGCCAAAGGCATAGGACGGGTGGAACGCAAAATGCCGCGGACCTGAACCAGGGGCTACCTGCACTTCATTATGAGGAATAAGCCGTTTGGCAGGGATATCGAGCTTGTAAATCAGGATTTTATCCAAACCTAAATCACATACCCCGGCAAAACGATTCGTTCGATCTATGAAAACAGAATGAGCACGTGGTCTATCCTGCACCGATAGGACGCTTGCCCCCTGGTGCTGCTGGATATCAGCCGTTGTACCTAAACGGCCATCCGCTAACACAGGAGACAAACCTACCATACCCCCGTGATAACTGGCCACCATCACCACTTGGTTCGTATGATCCAATGTAATGTGGCACGTAGTTGAAGGTAGTGTGATCTCATTGTTCAGAAACGTTAATTCTCCTGTAGCTGAATTAATTTCATAAGAAGTTGCCGCTCCGCAGCGCTGCTGATTCACGTCAACACTCTCCGTTAACGCATATAATTTCCAATTGCTCGCATCCACAGTCAAGAAAGTCGGATTTTGCAAACCATTTACTTGATGAGTGACTTCCAAGCTTCCATTCTCTTCATCGTATTGGCAGGTGTATACCCCAGGATTATTCGAATCCGCATATGAACCTATAAAAGCTAACGTTTTTTTCTTCTTTTCCAAAAATGCCACTCCCATTCTTCTGTTATTGATATCAGCATTATCTCAAATCCTCTTCTAAGGAGCAACAAAACTTAAACTTACGTATGATATATCGGTTGAGGCGTGCTGCCGATCCCATAGAAAAACAAATGCACCATTTCCTCGATCAGCGTGTCTATATTCCCATGTATTTCGGCATAATCCAGCATAGTGTCAGCCTGGCTCGTCAACATTTGCATATACATCATGATGGTGGATGTAGAAAGCGCCCCGGTGATTTCCCCATTTTTCTTGCCGTCTTCAATAAGCTGGATCACAAGCGGAACACCCTTGGTCATATATTCCTCTTTGAGAAAGTGCGCCATTTCCGGATCGTCGTGCCAGATTTGCTTCATGACCTGAAGACTGAACGTTCTGCGACCGATCTTAAAGGCACATCGTACTCCCCTGTGTTTGCGCACCTCAGCTGTCGATCCTATAAAAAAAAGAAGGCCAGACTCATCGTCCGCCCTCTTCTTCTATTCATTATATTTTACGTGAAGTCAGCTTCGCTTGTGTGAGAAGCATGAGGTAGTCGTAACCGCCTGCTTTGGAATCCGTTCCTGACATATTGAAACCGCCGAAAGGATGTACACCCACCAATGCGCCTGTGCATTTGCGATTAATGTACAAGTTGCCGCAGTGAACAGTGTCTAATGCCTCAGAAATCCGCTCCTCATTCGTGGAGAAGTATGAGCCCGTTAAACCAAATTCCGTATCGTTGTACATCGCGATGGCTTCTTTCCAATCTTTCGCTTTAGCAATGGCCAAGACAGGTCCGAAAATCTCTTCCTGCATAACGCGCGCTTTGCCGCTTACATCACCGAACACAGTTGGCTGAATGTAGTAGCCATTCCCTTCAGCCTTATCGCCACCTGCAAGAAGCGTTCCTTCTGTTTTCCCAATTTCAATGTAATCTAAAATTTTATCATAGGAACCTTTATCAATGACAGGACCCGCTGCGAAATTGTGTTCAGGCAAGCCGCTTTGCAGCTGGTTCGTTAGAGTAACTACTTTATCTACAACTATGTCGTAAACTGATTCAACAATGATAGCACGTGAACCAGCCGAGCATTTCTGCCCTTGAAAACCGAAGGCTGAAGCCACTATCGCAGCTGCAGCCGCGTCAAGATCCGCTGTTTCGTCCACGACAATACCGTCTTTGCCGCCCATTTCCGCAATCACACGCTTGATCCAAATTTGACCAGGCGCCACGTCCGCGGCCAGCTTATTGATGCGCAAACCAATCTCCTTGGAGCCGGTAAAGCTAATGAAACGAGTCTTCGGATGTGTCGTTAAATAGTCTCCAACTTCCGCACCGCTTCCTGGAATGAAATTAATTACTCCAGCAGGAAGTCCAACTTCCTCCATAAGAGCCACGAATTTGTGAGCAATAACAGGCGTGGTTGAAGCTGGCTTCAGCAAAACGGTATTCCCAGAAACAACCGCCGCAATGGTCATACCTACACAAATCGCTAGTGGAAAATTCCATGGCGGGATAATAACGCCGACGCCTAAGGGGATATAACTAATTTGGTTGTTTTCACCGGGAATTTTAACTAATGGCTGCGTCTCGTTGATTTGGCTCAAACGAATCATTTCGCGCGCGTAGAACTCGATGAAGTCAATCGCTTCTGCGGTATCTACATCCGCTTCTACGTAGTTTTTACCTGACTCCAGAATCATCAACGCTGAGAATTCATGCTTACGATCACGCATTAGCGCAGCAGCTTTAAATAAATACTCCGCGCGCTCTCTTGCAGGAACCTTTTTCCAAGTTTCGAATGTTTCGAGGGCAACGTTCATCGCTTTTTCAGCAAGCTTCTGATCCGCTTTACTAACGTATCCAATGATTTCATCTACATTCCCTGGGTTAATCGATGTGATTTTAGCCTCTGTTACTACTTTCTCATTACCGATATATAGCGGGTATTCGCGCCCCAGCTCATTTTTCACTTTGGCAATAGCAGCTTGCATCGCCTTCACATTTTCCTCTAGACCAAAATTAGTAAATGGCTCATTAGCATACGCACTAACCTTCGTAAATGTATTCATCTTATTGCTCCTCTCCGAATGGAAAACTTGGGTGTTATTTAAACATATTTTTCAGAACAAACCAGACATTCGCTGGGCGCTCTGCTAACCTTCTCATGAAATATCCGAACCAATCTACACCGTAAGGGACATAGACACGAACCCGATATCCTTCTTTTACTAATTGCTTTTGCAAATCTTCACAAATCCCGTAAAGCATTTGGAATTCAAATTGTTCTATGGAGATACGATTTGAGCTTACAAATTCTTTCGTAAAATGAATAATCGCCTCATCATGACTTGCAATAGCTGTATAATGACCGTTCAGAAGATGTTTTTGAATGATTTTTTTGTAATTTTCATCTACCGCGCTTTTTTCTGGAAAAGCAACTTGCGGAGATTCCTTATAAGCACCTTTCACCAGGCGCAAATTGGCTCCGAATGCATGTAAATCATCGATATCCTGCATGGTCCGGAACAAATAAGCTTGAATGACGATTCCTACGTTGTCATATTCTTGTCGAAGCTCTCGATAAATATCGAGTGAGATTTGACAATGCGCATAATCCTCCATATCAATTCGCACGAAATTTCCATGCTGACGAGCGCGATCAAGAATTCGTTTCATGTTGTTTACACAAAGCTCTCTGCTGATATCTAGCCCAAGTGAAGTCATTTTAAGCGAAAGATTGGATTTGACGCCTGAACTAGCAATCGCATCTAGCGTTTGAATACACATGGCTGCTGATTCCAACGCTTCTTCTTCACTAAAGACGAACTCACCCAAATGATCCAGAGTCGCTACACGGCCATCTTGATTAAGCCCGCGCACAGCTTCGATGGATTGCTGGGTGGTCTCTCCTGCTACAAAACGCGCTGCACCAAAGCGTAAACCATACTTTTTGGCTAATCGATTAGCAGTTCGGCTTTTGCCTAATGATTGAAACATATTTTTCATGATGTGTTCCATCTGTTGTTCCTCCAAAGGAATTATACAATAGTGTAAAATTAATAATCTTATTATACACTTTAATTTAAAATTTGAACACTATTTGTTTATTTTCATATTTTTCTTATTGTTGAACAGTTTTTATTTCTATACCTTTATCATACTCACCAACTCGGCTTCCTGTGTTGAATGTCCCTCGCTTTCATGGTAAATTTAAACCAAATAAATGGTACAAATGAGGTCAATTATGTTCATTAATGAACACTTTCCATTGAACAGCTCTATTATCACACTCCCTGTTGAAACAACGCTTGAAGAGCTTTCTTCCTATTTAAACAATGGAACGGCTGTTATCTCCCATTGTTATGATGAAATTTGTTTATTTACACCGGAAGATTTAGGCCTTATGACGGCCTTTTCCGCTAAAAACATCCAGGAATTAGTAGAGAGCAGCAAGCACTTTGTATCCGCGAATATCACTGTGGACGAAAACATCCCTTTGCCGCTTGTGCCTCAACGAACAAATCGACCGTTACTTTTTAAAGATAAGGATGGGACCATCGGGGGATATTCCGTTTTATCCACGTATCTCAATTTCGCCCTTTCCGAGCTGCAAAAGTGGTCTGCCTATTTCAATACACTCGCGGATACCGTCACCGATGCTGTCACGGTCGTTGATCGAGCCGGCGCTGTGATTTGCTGGAATTCCGTCGCTGAGGAGCTCTATCATCTTCCGGCAGCAGATATTTTGGGCAAACGCATTGGCGAGCATTTTGATATCGAAACACTGATGGTCCTGAAAATTTTGGACGAAGGCCGGATGATTCGTAATACCTACCACCGTCCTCGGCTTGACACCCACGTCCTTATTAATGCGTCACCGATCAGAGATGCTCATGGGCATATTATTGGAGGCATTGCGACCGAGCAGGATATCACTCAATTGGTACGATTGAACGAACAATTAACAACAGTTGATTCCTTCGGATTACCACAAAAAGATCAAGCTGAAGACCTCTTTACCTTAATCAAAGGAAAAGGACCTGCTATCGGTAAAGTCATCCAGTGGGCCAAGAAGGTGGCAGCAACAGAAACACCCGTCCTCCTGATTGGAGAATCGGGTGTTGGCAAAGAGCAGCTTGCTCATATTATCCATCAGTCGAGTTCAAGATCCGAGCAGCCTTACTTGACAATCAATTGCGGCATCGTTCCTGCAGGTTTATTAGAAGCCGAATTATTTGGCTATCAAGGGGGGGCCTTCTCTGGAAGTGATAGTGGACAAGCTGGTAAGTTGGAGCTAGCCAAAGACGGCACCTTGTTTATTAATGAAATCGAGAAGCTTCCATTAGAGCTTCAAGCTAAGCTTTATCATTACATTACACAGCAAACGATCGTTCGCTCTGGAGGAAGTCAACCTATTAGCGTGCGTACCCGAATCATTATCGCAACTACACAAGATTTAGCCAGTAAGCTAGTCAATCAAGAATTCCGCTCGGATCTTTACTATGCACTTAATGTGATTTCCATTCGGATTCCGCCTTTACGGGATAGAACCGAAGACATTCCTGCGATGGTCCAAATGTATCTCAAGCAATTTTCACTGCAATACCAGAAGCCCGTTCCAACACTTTCGCCAGAGGTCATCTTGGCTTTGACCAATTATTCATGGCCAGGGAACATCCAAGAATTGAAAAATGTCATCGAGCGATGCATCATTCTTAATGATGAAGACCTGATCACCTTGGAGCATTTGCCAATCACTTTACAGGAGCAGCAACCTAGTCTGACTTCTTCAGAAGCAGATTCTACAGCGATTTCATTAAAAGCGAAGGTGTCTGATGTGGAAGAAATCCATCTGATTGAAGAAGCTCTGTCCAAAACAGCAGGCAATAAAAGCGCAGCAGCTAAACTACTTGGCATCTCCCGCGGTACACTTTACAACAAGATGAAGGAATATCAGCTGGAGTGACATGATTTGAAGAACGTCCCTTCCGAGTATTAGAGGACACCGAAAAAGGATCATGAATTCTACCCAAGTAGAATTCATGATCCTTTTATATGTGTAAGGAGTAATCGGATGGTCCTCATTACTGTATTATTTGTGTTAAACGGTAGAATCGCGTTGCAATTTCCGATACACTTAAATGACTTAGATGTTCATCAAGCGTTATTGAGGAGGAAATGGGTTTGGACACCGCTGCAAAACCACAGCAAAGTAAACGAAAAGCATTGCTTGAAGTATTTCTTGTATCAACAAAATTAGGATTGACATCCTTCGGTGGACCCATTGCCCATCTGGGCTATTTTCACAATGAGTATATCCAGAAACGTAAATGGATGGATGAGAAAAGTTACGCCGATCTCGTTGCTCTATGCCAGTTTCTCCCTGGCCCCGCCAGCAGTCAAGTAGGTGTTGGTATCGGTACAATCCGTGCCGGATTGTTGGGAGGCACAGCTGCTTGGCTAGGATTTACATTACCTTCTATTATCCTCTTACTACTCTTTTCCCTGCTAATGAGAGCCATGGATGTTAGCAGCACCGGCTGGATTCACGGTCTCAAAATCGTCGCTGTTGCCATCGTCGCACAAGCTGTTCTCAGTATGGGAAAAAAATTGGCATCAGATAAAAGCACGGCCTCCATAGCTATTGCGGCAGCTTCGGTAACGTTGCTATGGCAAACGGTATATAGCCAAGTTGTTATTATTGTACTCGCCGGACTCATCGGCCTATTTGCCTTCAAAACCGTTCCCAACCAAGATAACAGCGCCATTCAAGTACGTGTTCATCGCTCTATTGCGATCTTTTGCTTGCTCCTGTATGCGCTGTTGCTCCTGCTTCTTCCAATTTTCAGCGGTCTATGGCACTCGCAGCTTTTATCCCTTTTCGATTCGTTTTATCGGGTGGGTTCATTGGTCTTCGGCGGCGGCCATGTCATTCTTCCCCTTTTGGAACGCGAAGTTGTCCCGCAAGGTTGGGTAAGTAAAGAAGTCTTCCTAGCTGGATATGGGGCTACGCAGGCAGTTCCGGGTCCGCTTTTTACATTTGGCACGTATTTGGGCGCTATGTTTGACGGATTCAGAGGGGCAATCGTTGGAACCTTGGCTATTTTCCTGCCTGCTTATCTTCTGATTATTGGTGCTTTGCCTTTTTGGAATTCATTACGAACAAACGTCAAAATTCAAAGTGCTTTCGTAGGCATTAATGCGGCCGTTGTCGGTATCCTACTCGCGGCACTTTATAACCCGCTTTGGACAACAGCCATTATTCGTCCTTATGATTTTGCATTTGTTATCGTGTTATTTGGCCTGCTAGTGTTCTGGAAATTACCGCCTTGGTGCATTGTCCTCTTAGGGGCTGTTGCGGGTGAAGCTTTGTATTATTTATAAAAAAGGAAGAAGTTCGGCCTTGAGCCTCTGAAAATATCTGCTGAGACGATGATTTTCATCGTTAAAGTGTGAGGAGTGCGTGATTGTGACTCCGTAACGATGTAGATCATGCTTAAAGTCCATAACTTCCCCCTATGAACAGTACCTCCACTACTTCATATATACCAGTGTCTCACCCGGCTGGAAAATATGAAATTTCTGTCCTGGATGCTTCTGATACAAACGGTCAACGAAGGGAGCGATCCCTTCACTATTGTTTGCATACATATCGAAGTGTACAGGCACAACGATGTCGAACTTCAGGTGAGCCGTTAGGTCTGCCGCCTCCAAAGCGTTCATGTTGCCGACGACACCTAGGCGATTGCGGAAAATATCCCTTCCGTTAATCGGCAGAAAACCTATATCGATGATGAAGCCAGACAACGCCTCGACTAATTCCTCCGTCAGAAGAGTATCCCCTGCATGATAAATGCATAAGCCTTCCCACTGTAATATGTAGCCTAAGTAGTGATCCCATCCTTCAACATCTCGCACTCGCTCTTCGTGCCAAGCGGGAATAGGGTGAATAATCAGATCTGCGCCGTATTGAAATGCCTCCTGCGTCCCAAGCGCATGCAGCCGCTCTGCTGAAATGCCGATCGCCTCCAACGCAGGCAAACACGGTTTAGGAGCACCAAATTGACATTTGGGAGATGCCAAGGCGATAGATAGCAGTGTGTCTGGATCCATGTGGTCCATGTGCTCATGTGTACAAAGCACGAGATCCAAATTCGTTAGTGTCTCTGGTTTCACAGGAGGCTCATACCGCCGTTGCCAAAAACCCTCCGGAAACCCAGGAAGATGATCAACAGAATCGGTCAAATAAGGGTCGATTGCTATAGCGGTATCGTTTTTACGCAGAATAACACCGACCTGACCGATATACTGAATCTTTAAATGACTATTCTCATTTGACATAGAACCTACCCTTTCCGTTCCTCATGCTGTACTCCGAATGAATGCGTCTTGGTGCCTTTTACACCTGACTTTACCGCAAAAACCCCTCCAGCATGTGGCTGATCCCCCATTTGATCCTCCTGAAGACCCTTGCGGGCGGTCGTAACATACAAGGTATCAAGTTCGTCTCCACCAAAAACACAGGAGGTCACTTTAGCTGCTGGTATGGAAATACTGTCTATCTTTTGACCTGTATGGGGATTCCAACGGGATACCTGCCAGCCATCCCAATGGGCGATCCACAACATCCCTTCTTCATCGATCGTCATCCCGTCAGGGAACCCTTGTTCATTCTGAAAATCGATCAGCGTTCTCGGGTTTTTAATTTCCCCTTTATCCGCCTCATACTCAAATGCGAGCACTAGCTTTTTCATAGAATCGATATAGTACATTTCTTTCCCGTCTAGACTCCATGCGATCCCGTTGGAAACGCCCACTCCCTCGTAAACCTTTCGATAACTGTGATCCGTTTCTAGCACATAGAGTGCGCCTGTTGCCTCTTTTTCAATAATTTCCATGGTTCCCGCCCAAAATCGCCCGTTAGCATCACATTTCCCATCGTTAAACCGATTTCCCTGTAAATGAGATTCTGGATCAACAATAGGCGTGAGCTTACGCTCCTGCATCTGGTACGTTTGGAATCCAGATTGTGTCGCTAACACAACCTCATTTTCACCGGCACAGACAACTGCACCAACATATTCCCCAATGGAAAAATCCTCGTTAAGCCCTGTTTCAGGATCAAACCTCCCAAATTTCTTTCCTATAATATCAACCCAATACAGCAAACGCTGTTCCGCATTCCAGCTCGGACCTTCAGCCAATGTGGCTTTGGCATCTAGTACCAGTCGCACGATTTGTGATCCCATTATGCATCAACTCCTCTCTCTAATTGTAAACCGTCCTCACAGAGATTGGAAGATGCAGGAATTTGCTACCGAGTTCACATCTTCTTTATTAGTCAGAAAATGTATTGACCATATGCTAGTAGAATTAACACTCGGCCCCGCTCATTTCATTGGTGAAGAAACGTTTATACTCTTTTGGCGTTAGTTTAGAAACGGACATACCAACATAATGAAACTGCAGCGCGTGACGTTTCTTCGAAGAAAGATTATAAGGTGTCCCATGTTTAAGTAAACCGTGGAACATTAGGATTCCGCCTGGCAAAAAGGGCACTGCTACATCCTTCTCAACAGCAACCTGCGAATCGCAAATTTGCCAATCTCGAATTGCGTAATGCGGCGTTGCGCCATCCATGTGTGAACCAGGAATAACATGCATGCAGCCATTATCCAGCGCAGCTTCATCCAAAGCAATCCATACGCCTACCACTGCTTTCTCATAAGCAAGGTTTCCATAAGCCATGTCTTGATGCCATGGTTTTTCACCCCCTCCGTGTGGAGGCTTTAGTAAGGCCATATCCTGGATAAGCTGTGGCTCCTCACCAAGTATATCTCGCAACGCGGCAAGTATAGCAGGATGGTAGGCAATCTGTTTAAGCCCTTGGACCGATTCGTTCATGTTCGGCTGACAGGCGCTTATGGACATGACGAAGAAGCCTTGATGCTGCTTCGTTTGTTATTACTTATGTTTGAACGCCAAACCCCAGGTAACCAAGCACAAGGTGATCCTGCTCGCCGGTCTATGAATCGGGTGATGATGGACATCGCGGCCCATATCATTCAAGATCCGGGGCGCCAACATAGCATCCATGACTTAGCCAAACAAGCGCACCTTTCGCCACGCTACTTTTCACTTAAATTCAAAGAAATCATGGGGCAAACGATTGAGTCCTATATCATTCAAAAAAGAATCGAACGTGCTGCTTATCTTCTTAGACTTGGAATGAATGTTGGGGAAGTTTCGGAAGCCCTAGGCTATCGGAGCATTTATTTCTTTAGTCGGCAGTTCAAAAAAGTAACGGGTACGAACCCCTCAGAGGTACGTCTCTGAAAGAATCGCTTTCATCTACTTTGGATTCTTTACCGTCACATGTTAGAATGTAGTTTTACAACAGCATTGTGCTAATTTATCTGGGAAGGTTAAGGTCATCATGAATTCTTCAAATTTATTGCGTTCGTTTAACTTTTTGTATTTTGCACTTCTGGCAATGTTTGTTTCATTTCTTCCCGTCTATTTAGATGCGCAAGGGCTTCCAGCAACGAAGATTGGTCTCATTATAGGAACGGGAGGCTTCATTGCAATCTTCTCGCAGCCTTTATGGGGGATGATCAGTGATCGAACGAAGACAATTAAGAAGGTTATGTTACTCCTCTTAGGATGTTCAACCATTGTGGGGTACTTCTTATACGCCTCATCCAGCTTTATTGTGCTGCTTCTTTTTACGATGCTTATGTACTTTTTCTTAATGCCTCTCGATCCCCTGACAGAAAGTCTAAATTTCCAAACAGCGGAGGCTAACGGAGTAAGCTACGGTTCCATCCGAACCTTCGGAGCTGTCGGTTATGCGGTCATGTCTTTGGCCGTTGGTTATACCACACAATATTTCGGAATCAATAGTTTGGCGTTCTTGTTCGCTGGAATAGGCATCATAAGCATTCTAATTTGCTTGCCATTGCCTGATGCGCCTGTAACTGGGAAACCGATCTCTCTAAAAAGTCTACGCATTTTCTTAAGCAATAAAGAAACCATTTGGTTTATGTTACTTATCTTTATTGTTGCGGTGCCACAGCGGATCAACGATACTTTTCTTGGCGTCTATATCCGAAAATTAGGCGGCACCCCCGACATGGTCGGTTTGGCCTGGTTTCTTGCAGCAGGAAGCGAAATTCTTGTATTCGCTCTAAGCTTTTGGTGGCTTCGCAAAGGAAAAGAATTAGCGATCATTTCTTTCGCTGCTGTGTTTTACTTCATTCGCTTTTTTCTATCTGCCTGGGTGACTGATCCTCATATTCTCGTGTATCTTCAGCTGCTGCAAACCTTCACATTCCCGATATTTTATTCAGCTGCTATCCAATATTTATACCGTATTGTTCCTGAGGAATGGCGTGCAACGGGACAGACTGTGCTTGCGATCCTTTTTTTTGGCGTTTCGGGTATCGTCGCTTCCTATTTGGGTGGTTGGTTCTACGAAAGCTTTGGCGGGAAACAATTATATCTATGGATTTCAGGGATGTCCTTTGCAGGACTACTGTTTAGTTTTGTTCTAAATGCGGTCTATGGAAAACGGAAGCTGGTATCCTAGGCATTTTCTGATAGAATGGAAGCACAGAGACAGAACGGGGGCCACATCATGGACTACATTATTTTGGACATTGAATTCAACGGTCGCAAGTTTGCGAGCGATTTACCTATGGAAGTTATTGAAATTGGAGCAGTCCGTTTAGATTCCTCCCTGAAGGCTATTGATGAGTTTTCATCTCTAGTCAAACCTGTTTATTTTTCCAAATTAAATGGGTTTATCAAGAAAAAAACGGGCATTCCCCAAGAAGATATCGATCAAGCCGACGGCTTTCGTAAAGTCATTACGGATTTCATGGACTGGCTAAATAAAAGTGAAGCTTTCCTGCTAGTCACCTGGGGTGGCGAGGATTTGAAACGCATCGTGTTTGATACGCGGATGCATAAGTTGGATGATGCTTACTGGATGGCTGCCAGCTATTTTGATCTATTGAAAGGGTTTATCCGTTATAAAAATGTGACGAATGATGTCAGTGTCGAGGCTGCTTTGCTCGATCTTAACATTGCTGCTGAAGGCTCCGCTCACAGAGCATTGGACGACGCGCGTATGACAGCCGAGGTATTTCGAGCTATTTTTACGGAGTTAGATTTCGAACGCAAACAGCAGTACGTTGACGTGTACGCTAACGCCAAGGAACGAAGACTGGTTAAGACCGCTATTCGAGCCATGACGGCTCAAAAGGTAACTCCTACATGGGAGCTGCTGGTTGAACATTATTTCGCTGACAAAGTGACACTTACCGATCCCAGAAAAGTCACAGAACTACAGACTCTTTTTGCCGCGGAAGTCACGAAAGAAAAACAAGTCTCAAACAAGGCACCTATTCAATAAGCGGGAAAATATAACTAAAAAACCAACCCATTAGACAACATGCACAACATGTTTTCTTGGATTGGCTTTTTCTTTTATTCGACCCATTAAAACTGATCAACACCTAAGCGGTTATGATAGTAGGATGGAAATACATCGCGCTCGCCGCGTTTCGTACCATTTTGTTGAATAGCGAATAATTTCGCTGACAATTCATTGAACCATTGCTCATCTCTCGTTGTTAGCGCCACATCAATTAAGCTCTTTACTTGATCTTCTATATCAAACTCGCTTACCGGTAATTTCTTTACGTCTTGACTGCTTACTTCCATTATTCTTCCGATGGCAGTTTCACGATCAGATGCAATAACGTGCACCCGTACAATACCTTGCAGCACATTTATAGACTCAATATAACCATGCAGCAATTCATCTTCATTTGTAGTTGCCACAACCCAATCACTGATTACAAAGTTCATGATTATCACCGCCATTAGATTTATTTTTTGTAAGGACTTTATACTGTAATTATAAATATTACAGTATGGTTTGTCAAGACCTACAAATTCCTCTCTCGAAGGCCAATGGCAGTGGTTTCCTAAAACGAATATGGACGTATCCATTTATAATGCCAACGAATAAATCCCTTATAAAAGAAGCATATTAGCCTATACAATTGAAAGGGTGAGAAAAATAGATAACTTAACTAATAACAAAGACACAAAATTTGAATCTACGGTTACTGCTGAAGGTAAATCGGATGATTCTAATGAAGACGGGCTAGATAATACGCTTATCAGAAGCTCCGAACACACTAGTCCTGAAACATGTCGAGCAGGCTTTGACGATTAATAATAGAGAAATTAAATAAGCGCATGTTGGTTACGGGAGAATCCCCTAAGTCAACATACGCTTTTTAACTTTTTATAAGCGGCTAATCATCATTTTTCTTGTTATCTTTCTCTACATCTTCGATTGTATATTTCATGCCCCCACTACGAGCATGATCCAAGACGACATTGACCTCCTTGGATTGTCCGCTTTTCGGATCGTATGAAGTGACTGTTTCTTTTTGCTCATCCATGGTTTCTTTCACCTCCGAATATAGACTGCTCATTTCCTTGGATAATCATGCGTATCCCTCAACCACCAGCAAGTAGGTTTACAAGCTATCGTTAAAGCAGCGATTCTGCGCCGTCAATGAAAAGCTCCGTGCCGGTAATATGGCTCGAAGCTTCGGAGGCTAGGAAAGCTACCAGATTAGCAACCTGCTCCGGTTGTCCTGGTGCGTGTTCCAACGGCTGGCTGCCTTGCGGATATTTGACTGGGATTTTGATTTTCTCGAGCTCAGGCGTCGGCTGCGTATTTTCTCCAATGTTGGTCTTGATTGACCCTGGACAGATGGCGTTGACGCGTATTTTATAACGAGCCAATTCCAATGCGGCCATCTTGGCGAATGCCACTTGTCCCGCCTTAGAAGTGCTATAGGCTGTCATCCCAAATCCCGAGAAGGAGCGGCTGCCGTTAATGGAGCTAGTGATAACTATGCTGCCGCCGTTCTCTTTCATATGCGGAATCGCATGTTTGACACAAAGGAATGTACCCTTCAGATTAACGAACAGCGTACGATCCCAGTCCTCAGGCTTCATATCTTCGATCGGCGCCAAAACCCCGTTAATGCCTGCATTAGCAAAGACGACGTCTAGTCGTCCCCAGGTTTTTACGGTTTGCTCGAACGCCTGAGCAACACGGTCCGGATCTGAGACGTCGACATCAACTGTGATCGCTTGACCGCCTGCAGCTACAATATCCTGTTTCGTCTGCTCTAGCCGGTCGTCCTTCAAATCCACAAGGCATACCTTCATCCCTTGTTGTGCAAGCATCTCGGCGGCAGACTGACCAATTCCTGATCCCGCTCCCGTGATCAACGCGACCTTATCCTTCAAATCCGGCAGTCCCATGCGCGGTTTTTGTATCGTTTGCACGCTAATGAGCTATCACCCCTAACCCAAATAAGTAGTGGATTGAATAATAATCCATGCTTGGTTTTCCCGATAGGGGTCGAAAATATGTGGTTAGTTGGACAATAAATCTGAAATGAACCTTAGCCAATTTGAACAAACTCCAGCTAGTCTGAAAGTGTTCACCTCCGTGAAAGGGACTAAAACAATGTTGTACATTGTACAACAATCAGAGAGCATATCCGCGATATTTCAGCAATTGTTGTACAACATACAACTTTTTCTCCCAAAAGGAGCCCAATTGGTGGAAATAAGGCAAAATTGTTGTACAACATACAACATCTTTAGCATAGTGAGAAGAAACAGCCGGTTATTGTTGCACGATGTACAACATTCACTCATATAACCGAAAAGATAGACACTAAGTAACAATTCACTAATCCACAATCTCAATTAGCAAAATCTATAGCTAACCATGCTAAATAAGGGGTAAGCTTCGCTTATCCCCAAACCCGAAAAGAATCCCCACCTTGGAAAGATGGGGACTCATTCTGACTGTATTTTGCTTTTTACAGTTTTAAAAGTATTACTACGGAAGCTGCTTTACCGTCAAAACAAATGCTTTTGTTTCGGCATATCCGCCGCTCGTAATAACAGCCGTCATGATAACCGCGGTTTCTCCGCTGGCAGCAGTCGGTCGAGTGACGATACCGCTATTAGAGATAACTGCCGTATTGCTCGAAACCCAAATGACATTGGAACCATTCGGCCCACTTACAGGCAGGCCAATATTGTTCTTTACACTGGAGGCAGAATCGGAAGTTCCAAAAGTGATGGCCACCGCTGCCTTATCTGCTGTTACACGCTGCGCGTCCGTCAATTGCTGTTTTACCGTTACTGTAAAGACCTTAGTGTCGGAATAACCTCCGGCTGAGATAATTGCACTAAGAACTACCGTTATATCCCCTTGTCCGGCAGCTGGACGATTTATCGTTTTGCCGTCGTTCGAAATAATGGATGGATTGCCCGAAACCCAGATGACGGATGATCCGTTAACGCCTACAGCCGGAAGTGTAAATGCTTGAGTAATACTGGATACCGTATCCGTCCCTCCATAAACGATGGCCAAGGCCGCTTTATCTGCAGCAACTCGCTGCACGTCCGTCAATTGCTGTTTTACCGTCAAAGTAAAGGTTTTGACATCCGATGAGCTGCCCTTCGTTAAGATCGCCGTTAGTACAACCGATGCGTCGCCACTGCCAGCGAAAGGTCGCTGCACGGTTTTACCATCATTCGAAATGACGGATGCATTGCTAGACACCCAAGTGATCGTGGAACCGTTTGTCCCGCTAAGCGGCAATGTCAACGGTTGTGTTACACTGCTTGTTGTATCTGTTCCACCGAATGTGATAGTAAGCAGCGCTTTATCTGCAGCTACTTTCTGAGCATCGGTCAACACCGATTTAACTGTCAACGAGAAAGATTTGGTATCCGAAACAGCGCCATAGGTTATTGTAGCTGTGAAAGTAACTACGGCATCCCCTTGCGCTGCTGTTGGACGGTTTACCGTTTTGCCGTCATTCGAAATTATCGCAGCATTGCTGGATACCCAAGTAATCGTGGAACCGTTTGTTCCGCTAAGCGGCAAGGCTAACGGTTGAGTAACAGCGCTAGCCGTATCCGTCCCACCGAATGTAATCGCCAACGCCGCTTTATCTGCAGCAACTCTTTGGGTTTCCGAGTTCTGCTGCTTAACTGTTAGGGTAAACGTTTTGGTTTTTGATACGTCACCGTAACTGACAGTGGCTGTAAGCGTTGCCTCAACATCCCCTTGCCCTGCGGAAGGTCGAATTACGGTTTGTCCGTCATTGGAAATAACCGAAGGCGTACTCGATTCCCAACTGATAGTGGAACCATGAGTTCCTGCAAGCGGCAGCGCCATAGCCTGAGTGACTTGATTTTTCGAGTCAGTACCACCGAATGTAATCTCCAATTCTTTCAAGTCCGCGGCAACTCGCTGCTCTATCGTCCACTTATTCTGATCTTGCTTTCCTTGTTTCCGCTCCATTGCTCTGCGTATAGCTTCACGGGCTGTTTCATTCTTGTTCCCTCGTTCAAGAGCATTTTCTAAGCCAGTTTTCTTCTCCGCATGTTTGTTCGGGTGCTCATCATTAGCGAATGCGGCTCCCGTTACCATCAGGCTTAGGATCGCTGTGCAAAATAAGACTTTTGACTTCATTCAGTTGCTCCTCCTCACATTCTTTCTTCCCCTAAATATACTTTCGTGCAATTTACAATTTTTAGGGGGTGCTGCCTATTTTAGAAAAAAGAATAGTTAAGGTATATAGATGGCCCTGCCCAGCTGTTATAGCAGCTTGTTTGTCACGCAAATATGTTATCCCTTGATTAAGAACGAACATTTCCACAAATCCAGAGGTGGATTATTGACATGGCGGAACCATTCAGCCAGGTAAATTGAACAAATATTCTTGCTTAATGATTCTAATATTTTCTTCGTGGCATTCTTCTGTAAAAGAAGATTTATAAGCATGCTCATCGCCAAGCGCCGCGATAGCACTCTCATCTTTTGCAATGACCGCCTTAACAAGCCGTTCCAAATGATCAGAAGACATATCCAAACGCCTTTTCATCTCCACAGTATCGGTGGTAACTTGTCCATGTCCAGGAACTAGCAGTTCAATTCTGTGTTGATTTAAAATCTGACTTGCCGTTTTCAACGTTTCCTTATATGCTTTGGCACTATGATAAATAAACGGTAATTCGAAATCTGATAAATAATCGCCCGTAATCCAAATACCCAACGGCTCAATGATAGTAAATAATCCGTCCGGCGTGTGTCCTGGGGATTTATAAAAAGTCAATAAAGTATCACCTATCCTTAATTCCTCGGCATCTTCCGAGATGATAATATCAAGGATTGGAAATTCGACGGGATAATTTCGATTAATATAATGTTTACTATCGAATTCATGAATCAATGAAATCTTATATTCTTTCTTCGGATGACAGCTTAGTGCGTAACTCCCAATTGTTTTTGCGCCCGGAAATGCTTTGTACCCAATAATGTGATCAAAATCGCCATGCGTAAATAACAGGTATAGCTCGCGATCACCTTTTACCGAATCAACATAGTTCCGAATGTCATCAACTTCATTTGGAAGCCAGTTCGGATCAACAATTAATACCAGATCCTTCGTTAGCACAACGGTTGATGTCGTTTGATACAATGCGCTTTGAAAAACGGTTATATGTTCATTTTGATATATAATCATGAGATTTTGGCTCCTTATATAAAACCTTTTCTTGCTAATTAACCTAACAATGATCTCTCCTATACTACCACGAGTATTTCGCCTATTTTTATTGATTTAATAAATCCTCTTCTAATATCCATATTATAACATTTTACATGATGCAGTTTATATTTTTCTTCCACAAAATGGTATAATGATTTATACCAAAAGCTTTACACATGTTCATCCTAATCATTGAGGAGGAAATGTTAATGAGAAAGATCCTTGTTATTCTATTAGCTTTAACACTTGGGATAACCGCTGGGTGTACGCCGGATAAGGAAGTTAATGAACTATCACCAGGTCAGACTTCAACTACACAATTGGATATTCCCTATAAAATGGAAACCGTCGCCGATGGACTTAATGTCCCTTGGGAGATGGATATTGCGAAGGATGGCCGGATTTTTTTCACTGAAAGACCTGGTACTCTGCGTGTTATTGAGAAAGGTCTTCTGAACCCTGAGCCGCTTATCTCTTTCGAAGCCCCCTTCATCAGCGAAGGTGAGGGAGGATTGTTAGGACTTGCGCTTGATCCCTCTTTTATGGAAAACCATTATATCTATGTTTATCACACCTATCGGGAGAAGGATCAAATCAACAATCGTGTGTTGAGGCTTATCGAAAAAAATAACAAAGCACAGCTGGATAAAGTGTTAATTTCCAGATTACCAGGAGCGGAAAACCATAACGGCGGAAGGATTAAAATTGGTGCAGATAAGCTGCTATATATCACCTCCGGCGATCGGTATGATCCCCCTTTAGCACAGGACCCAAATAGTACAGGAGGCAAAATATTACGAATTGCCCTAGACGGGTCTATTCCTGCCTCTAATCCTTTTAAGAATTCACCCATCTACAGCATGGGACACCGTAACCCTCAAGGGCTCGCTTGGCATCCAGATACAGGGCAATTGTACAGCTCCGAACATGGTCAATCCGCACATGATGAGATTAACCTTATTGAACCTGGGGGCAATTATGGTTGGCCATTAATTGAAGGTGAAACATCCTCAAGTCCAGAAAAAGCTAATCTAAAAACACCAATCCTCCAAAGCGGAAAAGAAACGTGGGCACCATCAGGCGCAGCGTTCGTAAGCAAAGGACCTTGGAAAGGCAGCCTTCTGGTGGCAGGATTACGGGGAGAACGGCTTTTAAAAGTAAACCTAAAAGGTCCAAAGTACGATACAGTCGCCAACGTGGAGCATTTATTTCAAGGGAAATTCGGCAGGCTTCGCAATGTTTATGAAGGACCTGACGGATCTCTATATCTCATGACGAACAACCGTGACGGTCGCGGCAAGCCAAATAAAGGCGATGATAAGATTATTCGTTTGAAGCCGAACTTTTGACTCTATGAGAATAACTGAATTAACTTTTCTCGCTTTGACGGTTCTTGATAGCCCCAATCGTCGCTTTCATGCCTTCCTCGAATGAGGTGGCCGGAACAGGTCCGACTAATCGTTCATATTTCTTGCCGCTGAGAACCAGTGGATCCTTCGTTAAATACAACATCTCAACCACCTCTTTGATAACTGGACTAAATAACGCAATAAGAGACAAGCTTGCTTTGCCAAGAGGAAATATAGCTTTGTTCGTCCCGCTTGCTTCTTGGGCCAATTTGACTAAAGCCCGCCCCGAAATCAGGCCCGAACCAGGAATATTCCAATTCTGCCCGTACGCCTCTTTTCGACTTGCTAGTTCCACAATCATTTTAGCTGCATCCGGTAAGTACACGAATTCACAGGAAACCTTCATATTTCCAATGAAAATGGTCGGCTTGCCAGCCGCGATATCTTGTAAGGTTGAACACAGATATGAAGAATCAGTTGCGGAAGGACCATAATAATCAGGCAATCTGACGATGAGGCCCTGAACCTGATTCCAGCGGCGGCTGAAAAACATTTTTTCAAATTCAAGCTTCGTTTTTCCTTTCACCGTGTGAGGATTTTTGGGATACTCTTCGTCGATGGGCTCCAATGTCGTTCTTCTTCCATAAGGATAAATGCCGTCCACAGCCACAACCTTGACTCCAAGCCTGTTAGCAGCCATCATAACCGACTCCCCCATCGGCAGCAGTTTGGACTTCATTTCGTTATAAGGGATGGAAGCACTGTGGAAAATAACATCGGCTCCCTTGGAAGCTTCGTAGACATCGTCCGAATTAAACACGTCTCCAGTTATTAATGTTAAGTTAACAGGTCCGTTTAAATCCTTCTTTAATCGTTCGAGCTTTGAAAGCGTACGTCCGAAGGCAACCGTATCTATCCCCCTCTTAACCAATTCGGCGACAATCGCCACTCCTGTTTCTCCTGTTGCACCTAACACAATAGCCTTTCACAAGGGGCGTGTATATATGGGTACAGATCAAATTTTCCCGCGACAATTCATGATTATCGTCATCCTATACGCCATTGGAACGGCAATCTTGGTTATTCCGGCATCAGTAGCAGCAGAAGTAAAGCAGGATGCATGGATGCCACAAATGGTAAGCATTGCAATGGGGGTTGTTCTCATTTGGCTATATATATTTATTTCTAAGAAGTTCCCACAGTGTTCAATTTTTGAAATTAATGAGAAAGTTTTTGGCAAGTGGTTGGGAAAGTTCATCACGCTCGGTCTTGCACTATTACACTCATTTTTTGCTCACAAGTTCTTTTTTATGTGGGCCATTTTATGATCACTCAAATCATGCCGACTACGCCAATTCAAGCTATTCACATCTTATTCATGCTAGTTGTCGTAATGGGAGCAAAGCTAGGGATGGTTGTCATGTTAAGAACTGCAGAGATCTTCTTCCCATGGATCATGCTATTATTTATCTTATTCATGGTCATTAGTATTCCTAATATGGAAATTAACAATATTTTACCGGTTGGGGAAATAACAACCCTTCCAGTCGTTCGATCTGCAATAAGAATCACTAGTTATACTTATATCTCTTTGTTTATTACGATTGGTCCCATCATTCATCAAGTTACTAGTATGCAAAAGGCTAAGAAAGCTTATTTAATCGGCGTAATCGTAAGTGGCATGATGATGCTTCTACTTATCGTAACAATGTTCTGGTATTAGGGGCAGATAATATATCTAAGCAAGTTTATCCTAGTTACGCCCTGGCGCAAAGAATTAATATTGCGAATTTTTTACAACGAATTGAAGTGATTGCGGCATTTTTGTGGCTTGTTTCGATTTATTTCAAACTATCTATGTTTTTTTACACAACGATAAAAGGCATTGCGCATGTTTTCCATTTTCGTGATTACAAAATACTTTGTTTTCCATTAGGACTGATTATTACGGTCTTATCTCTTGTTGTCTATCCAAATACAGCCTATGAAGATAAATGGGATAACTTAACGTTTATTCCCCTTGCTCTCCTTATAGGTATTGTTTATCCTCTCTTGATTGTATGGATAAGTTGGATGCGAAAATCGTCCATCCGTGGGTAAATGGCATGACTAAATGCGCTTATCGCGCTGCAGCCATAACTTGTCTATCCAAAAAGCAATTGTAATCCCTATGACATATCTAAATAAATCAACCGTTACATATCCTCTTCCAAGTATGAGCGATCCAATGACCGTATTTCTTATATCGATTATCCATTCTGCTTTATATAACTGACTGATTTCAATAGCAAAGCTAAATATGACGCTGATCCTTACCGACCATGTTAAACTTCTCAGTATAAAAATAAATCGAAAACCAAAATAGACCATACTTGCCCAAAGCACGTCCCCAGCATGTTTAGCAATAAATAATGGGATTACACCGGAGAACGTTCTTGAGCTTAAGCCTAAAACGACGGTAGTTATGATGGCTGCAAAATACTTTATTCGAGTATTCAAATAGTAACCTACTTCCTATTAAATAGACTCACTAACTGGTGTATCCTTCTCATTTGTTAAGGATTAAATTTACATTATCAGCTACACTATTTATACTAAAAGATGATTTTGATTATTGAAAGTGGAAAAAAGGAGTTATTCTATGAGTTCTCCCATTTTAAACGATGACCAATGGTTGACGCTGCTGGAGTACGTAGCCGAAACTTATAATGACGTTACCCTTAGTCGAGGGTTTACTTACTTTAAACAACAGCGGGTAGCTTCCCTGATCATTTCAGAGACTCGAGTCGTTCAGGCAAGGGTATCAGAGGAAGAATCAGGCGACTACCGAGTCACTCTGAACTTAGACAAGCCCCGCTCCAGTCAATGTAGTTGTCCAGTACCAGCCTCTTGCAAGCATATGGCCGCAGTTTGGATGGAGCTCGGGGATCGTCTGGGTTACCCCGCTTCCCAAATTATGAATGCCAAACTGCATCTAAAGCGGGCTACTTCCATGACCTCCTTGGAGTCTACGCTCATACAATTGCCCAAAATGGATGTATCCGGCTGGCAGAAGTTTCTGAATCAATACACGTCGCTCATTAAGGCGACATATGATTTAGGAAATTATGTTGACATGCTGCGGCAACAGTTGCAAAACATGAAGAAGATCTCTATTCCTTTTTCTGATACCGATCAGATTTTTTTTGACATGCATCAGGAATTATTTATCCTAAGAAAAACAAAAGAGCAGAACGCACAAGGTGGCGTAAATTATTACACCTCTTCCACCCTTTACCGGGTTTACGATGAGATTCATACTTGGCTGAAGCACAAATCGCCCCTTGTCAACTTCTCGCTCTCCGGAGAACGCCTTGAACAAACGTTAAGTTATATCAGACTGCAGATGGCTGCAGAATTGGGTCATAATTATCATGATTATGGCGTCTACACCGTGCTTTGGAAATATTGGGTTACCCCAGATCCCGAGGCAAGCCAATATGTAACTAAGGAAATAGAAGCTCTTGAGACGATGACAATGGACAGTCCCTCACCTTCTCTCTCAGCCGCAAAGGCTTTCTTATATTTGCAGCAATCTAGGAGCAAAGAAGCCTGGAAGGCTTTAGAAGCGAATGATATTTTCAAAGAAGCCCCTGCCAAACTATTTATTCCTTTCCTAGACTATCTATATGACACCCAGAACTGGGAAGAGTTAGTGAGTTGGTTGAGAAGATCAGCATCTTTTTTCAATAGGAAAAGGACCAAAGAACTTGATGTTTATGCCGATTTTTGGACAAAAGCCATCGTGCATCTCCCCCAAGCAGAAGAATACATGTGGAGCGTTCTAGAAGAGCTATTGCCTTATTCTTTTCGGATTATTGAGGAAATGCTGTACGAACAAAGAAAATGGAAGCCTTGGTTGGAAATGCAGATCCTTCAGGGGCATGACCCTCTTTACCATCGCGTCAATGTTCTGCAGCCGATTGAGAAGGATACACCAAAACTCCTTCTACCTTATTACCATCAAGCGGTAGATCACTATGTCAGTTTGAAAAATCGGCATGATTACAAATTAGCGGTAAGACTCCTCAAGAGGCTCGATAAAGTGTACAAGAAAATGAAACAAACCGAGCGATGGGAACATTTCTTTTCCGGTTTCGTGGAACGGCACAGCAGGCTGAGGGCGCTGCAAGAGGAACTTAGGAAAGGAAAGCTACTCGGATGAGCACAAAATTGCATGATATGACATTGAACGTGACCTTAACGGACAGTGGAGATGCCTTACTCTGGGGGCTGCAGGACGGACGTGATGTGCCCGGAGATAAATTTCGAAAACTGCTGTTCACGTGGCACGAGCCCTCTTACTATGGGACCCTTCTGGACCAACAGCTATTGGGAGAGTTGACACTAACAGTCCTGCCTGTGGAGATGGTCCTCCCTTTCTTCGCAGAACCCTATTTCATGGATGTTCTCCGGTGGGATGGGGGAAACGAAACCACGAAGGGACTGCTAGAAGTGGCGCCGGTTCTATACCGAGAAGCTAAAGCAGGTCACTATGTACCCAGTTACAGCGCATTCCGGAATGGGAATCTGGCTTGGACTTGGGATGTCGAGACGGAGTCACTGAAAGAACTTGATTGGCATTCAATACAAAGCTTAGATGGCTTAGGTGACGGAATGTCTGGCTTGCGTGCTGCCTTCTCCGCCGTGGTTTCGGCTGAGCACTATCCTAATGAAGCTGCCCTATCCGATCTTCGGCGGGATTATCCAGCCCTTTTCCGAGCACAGAAATCTGCCCCAATCTCGGCTGATGCGTTCACGGACGAAGAATGGCTTGCCTCTTTGGGCTGGAGACCGGACACCGCTCCCTTCCGCCCTGCCCTGCAACTGCTGGAACCGGACGAGAACGATGACACTTGGCGTCTCCGCTTGGTCCTGCAAGATAAAAGTGAAGGATCTGTGTTGACGCCAATTCGTCTTTATGCAGACGGACGTGCTTCAGGCACGTGGGCAAGTGATTGGAGCCCGTATATCCTAGAGCGTTCTCTTGGCTGGGCTACTAGACTAACAGAAGCATTGCCTGGGCGCATTAGCGGCGGCGAGCTATTTGCAGAGCCTTTAAGCGACGAAGCGGCTTGGTCTTTTCTAACAACGGACAGCCGCCTTTTGTTGGATGATGGCTGGAATGTCATGCTCCCCGGTTGGTGGGAGGCCGCCTCGAAACGCAAGCCTCGGCTGCGCGCAAAGGTTTCCTCAGAAGCTGGCGGCAGAGGCGAGTCGCTCTTCGGGCTGAACTCGCTGGTAAACTTCGATTGGCGAATTGCCATTGGCAATTCTGACCTGAGCGAAGCAGAATTCGCTGGTCTTCTTAGCCGTAATGAACGTCTTATCCGCTTCCGTGGACAATGGGTGTACTTGGACCCTGCTTTATTGGAGCAAATCAAGAGACTCATGGAAAGCGTGAACCCGGAAGAAGGTCTGTCCCTGCAGGATATCTTTCAGCTTCACCTGTTAAGTGAATCAGAAAAGGAAAGAACCCAAAAGGAAAGTCTTACGGCGGAGGAAGAAGCGGATAATGAAGAACGGCTGAAGCTGGAAGTCGAGCTGAATGCGCATCTCTTGGCGCTGCTGCGTCAGCTTGGACAGCCTTCGGAATTAAAGGAAATTGCTGTGCCGGAGGGGTTGCGTGCTGAGCTTCGCGGATATCAACGCGAGGGCTTCACGTGGCTGAGCTTCCTTAGGAAATTCGGGCTTGGCGCCTGTTTGGCCGATGACATGGGACTCGGCAAGACCGTTCAATTCATCACGTATTTACTCCATCATAGAGAGGAGTCCGAGCACCCTGCCCTACTTATCTGCCCTACTTCTGTGCTTGGCAACTGGCAGAAGGAGCTTGTCCGCTTTGCTCCAGATTTAACGGTTTTTCTTCATTACGGGAAGGGACGACTAAGCGGCGAGGCACTTTCTACGGTTTTGAAAGAAACTGATATTGTGCTTACCTCTTATACGACGGCTTTAATGGATCAAGAGACTCTGCAGGAAACCATGTGGAGTTCCCTTTGCTTGGATGAAGCCCAGAATATCAAGAATGCCCACAATAAACAATCCGCAGCAATCCGTACGCTCAAAGCTCGGCACCGCATTGCACTGACAGGAACACCTATTGAGAATCGATTGTCCGAGTTGTGGTCGATCTACGACTTTCTTAATCCGGGTTATCTCGGGAATCAACGCGGGTTTCAACATCGTTTTGCGAATCCGATAGAGAAGCACCACGACGAGGAGCGAACAGCACAGCTGCAGAAACTCGTCAAACCTTTCATGCTGCGCCGTAAAAAGAAAGATCCTGCGATCCAGCTCGATTTGCCCGATAAGCTTGAAACGAAAGTCTATATCAATCTGACCGCCGAGCAAGGAGCACTC
Organism: Paenibacillus sp. V4I9; assembly: GCF_030817295.1. Lineage (NCBI taxonomy): Bacteria > Bacillati > Bacillota > Bacilli > Caryophanales > Paenibacillaceae > Paenibacillus > Paenibacillus sp. V4I9. The sequence continues at coordinate 2,251,945 of NZ_JAUSZE010000001.1, read as the reverse complement.
TATGAGCGATCCGTCAAGGATCTCATGGAACGCATGCAAAAGCTGGAAGGCATGGAACGCAAAGGAGCGATTCTAGCAGCCTTAACGCAGTTAAAGCAGCTATGCGACCACCCTAATCTGCTAACGAAGGAAGCTGATCTATCGGAGGAAACTCTGCTTTCCGAGGAAAACCGCGAAGCCTTCGTGATGCGATCCGCGAAGCTTGAGCGGTTGGTTGCCATGGTCGGTGAACTCAGGGACGAAGGCGACTCCTGCCTAATTTTCACTCAGTATATAAGCATGGGGCGGATATTGGCAGACGTGCTGCGGGCTGAGCGGAATGAACCGGTATTGTATCTGAACGGAAGCACACCCAAGTTGGAGCGCGATAAGATGATCGATACGTTCCAAGCCGCAGATGGATCGGGGCCAGGCATCTTTGTACTGTCGCTGAAGGCTGGCGGAGTCGGACTCAACTTGACCGCAGCGAACCATGTGTTCCACTTCGACCGTTGGTGGAACCCTGCCGTAGAGAACCAGGCCACGGACCGCGCCTACCGGATGGGACAGACGCGCAATGTTCAAGTACACAAGTTCATCTCCCTCGGCACATTGGAGGAACGAATCGACGAGATGCTCGAGAGCAAGATGAGTCTGAGTGAGAACGTGATTTCCACCTCTGAAGGCTGGATTACGGAACTCTCAAACGAAGATTTGAGAGATTTGTTTGCACTTCGTAAGGAGTGGTGAAATCTGCTAATAAAGAATGATAGCCTCCTCAAATATGAGGAGGTTTTTTTATTTCATATTATTTCTGCGCTTGGCTGGGCTGGGAGATAATTCTTCCTGTTTCCCTTTTAGTTTCTCTACAATCACCATTGGAGATAATATACATTTATTTACATGATATCTGTTAAATAATGCGCCAATTGGGAGGTAGTATTGTCGGTTCTGAGGGAAGGCATACTAACTTTGGTTGGCAAACGGTATGAAGATGAGGGTGGATCTGTCATTATGATTCTGGAAAGAAAAATTATTATCCTTGTTTGGATATTGGGGCTTGCAATGGTCATTTTATTCGTTCAACGATCGAATGCACGCCGATTTATTCTCGCCTATTTTACCTCCCAGGCTATCGTTTGGTTTTCCGTAATCCTGCTTATCAAGCTGAGGATCATTTCTTTCCCAGTTCGTGAGTTCCCGAGAGCAACAGATATCGGATTTACGATGACGTATGTACTGTATCCAATATTATGTGGTATCTACATTATCCTTGAGCCGCGGCGCTCGAGGGCGATAAATACCCTCTATTTGCTGCTATGGTGCGCAGCTCTTGCCTTGTTAAATGATATGTTAGCTAAGTACACTCAACTGTTAGATTATAAGTTCCTCGACTGGTTCATGGGCAGCATGTTCTTTATTTTCTTACTGGTATTAACGAATATGATTGTTCGCTGGTTTTATCGAAATGGAGAACCAGAAGCAACTGAAGCTGAATTAGAGGAGGTAAATCATGAGCATGGATAGATGGGTGCTAACTGCCGTGTGGGCTCTATCGTTTGGGCTCATCTTCACCATCCCCCGTCGCAAAGTCCGGCTAGCAGTCGTCTCCTTCCTATTCAAGCAGATGCTCACTTGTCCGATTGGCCTGATGGTTGTAGAGTACAACTTACTGGCTTATCCTGTGGTAGAGCTGCCCGATGTGAGCCGAACCAGCATGACTTATGAGTACTTAGCTTATCCAATTATCTGCATGGTGTTTAACTGCTATTATCCAACTGGCCGGAGCCGTTGGCTGCAGTTTAGTTATTACATTACTTTCTGCATTCCACTCACGATTACGGAAGTCATCCTGGAACACTATACGAATCTCGTACGTTATGTTCACTGGAGCTGGTTCTGTACATGGCTCTCTCTAATGATTACATTCTTATTAAGCCGAATGTTTTGTGTGTGGTTCTTCACTAGGAGGAAGGCGTCTTCATCTAACTTGTAAATCTCGTTAATACTTCATGCCCTTTGGAAGTAATGAGAACAAATAAAAGGGGCTGTCCACAAAAGTAGATAAATCTACTTGAGGACAGCCCCTTAATATTTTAGGCTAGATACTTCTTGAGCGGTTCCCAATAGTTTGTATGCCAGCCTGGAGCCAGGTGAGCTTCTTGTCCTTCAGGAAAGCCTGTATGGCTAAAGATTAGGCGGGTTTCCGCGCCTTGCCCTTCCAATTCGAACTTCACCAGGGAATATACGCCTTCTTCCCAATTCGCGACACGCCACGCTTGAACGATTCGCTTGTTTGGCTCCAGCTCAATATTTTTCCCTACGATCATCCCTCCGAAGCAGGAGAAAGAACCACCAGCCTCCGGAGTTATTTCTGTAGGAGCTCCTCCTGAGACTTTGCTGAACTGTGCAGCATCAGTCAGCGCTTCATAGATGCGGTTCGGGCTTGCTGCGAAAACAACCTCCTGATGAATAGCTGAAGAATCGCCTAATTGCTTGTCTTTTCCCATCAACCATTGTGTAAGCTGCTCCACAGTCATGCTTTTTAACATATCAGCATGATCGTGAATCGCATGATGCCACATCTTCGCTTCTACTTCGTACCGGTTTTCCTCTTCTACTTTGAACCCACAATCGCAAGATAATGTCGTCATTGTCTTCCATCTCCCCATAAGCTTTTTTATTGAAACGTTATTTAATGCATGGCCTTAACCGACCAAGGATCTACACCAGGATCTCCACCCTCAGCCAACGTTTGGAGTCTAGTTGTATAGTGCATCCAGCCCTCTGTGTGGGCGGCGACTTCTTCGACCGGCAAATCGTAGTGAGTTAATAGGAGAACGGTACCTTTGTCTTTAGCTGTGAATTTAAATTCGAGCGTGCTTGAACCAGGTGGAACCACCTTGGACTTCTCCCAGCCCCACGTCATAACGATTTTCTCGTTAGGAATAATCTCTTTATACTCGCCCATCGCAATATCCGATCCATTAACATCGATTCGATATTTCCCTCCGATGCTTGGCTCCAACAGGATATGTCTGCCCATCCAACGAACCATCTTCTCCGGGTCGGTAAAAAAGGAGAATAAGATCTCCGGACGGCAATCGATGAACATCTCTTTCCTAATCGTGTCGCTTGTTTGATTCGTTTGATTCATGGTTACGCTGTCTCCTCTCTTCTTCTTCTGCGGCTTCCTTCAATAGCAGTAGACTATCATCCCAGAAACGGTCAATGTACGCTTTCAGATCAGCAAAACCTTCCCTCCTCATACGATAATACCGCTTGGTTCCCTCTCTCCGAACCACAAGTAGTCCGGATTCCTCAAGAACCTTAAGATGTTGTGATACTGCTGGCGCCGAAATGTCAAAATGGGACGCGATGGAGCTTGATGTAAGCTCTCCATCACGTACGAGATATAATATATCTCTGCGTCTTGGCTCTACTATGGCTTGGATCACTTTTTCGATCATAACGTTAATTTAGCATATACTTAATTAAGTGTCAACTTAACTAATGAAACTATTTAAGTTGACACTTACATAAGTGATTGCTAAAATACGAGTGTCAACAACGACTATTTTACGAATTACGATAAGAATAACTGAACGCCCCATTGGCTTGGGAACTCAGGTAAGACGAATTGCAAAATTCCTGGGTAAGGAAATTCATTATGTACTTAAAGTAGTTGAATATGTACCCGAGCATTCACGGATATCTTCTGTCTCCCCAAGTAAAAAGAAGCATTCAAGGAGATTTGAAGCGGCTTAAGGCTACAACGGAAAAATAACTATCAAATCGAAAGGGTGTTTTCTTTATGTCCATGCCTCGTCCAGATGAGGAGATGAAACAATTTTTCGCTGCCGTTATGCCCAGCGATCCTCATATTCATATTCGTCCAATGTTCGGTAATCTGGCCGGTTTTATTAATGGCAACATGTTCGTTGGACTTTACGGACAGCAAATCTTTATCCGCCTGCCGGAAGATGTGCGTTCTCGTCTTGTCGAGCAAGAAGGAGCATCGTTATTTTCCCCCATGCCAGGGAAACCTATGAAGGAATATGTCACCCTATCGGAGCTGTGGCGGGAAACGCCTGATATCATTACCGCGTGGATCGAGCAGTCTTTACAATGGGTTGCAGCAATGCCAGAGAAGATACCTGTGAAGAAAAAAACGAGCTCGAAAAAGAGTAAAGACGTATAGCAGTAGCCGTACTATCCTGACATACCAAAGACCATCCAGTACGTACATTGGATGGTTTTTTTATTGAAGAAAATAGAGCTGCATATGCCAACGTTGATCACTCTTTATGACCATTTGATTCAGCGCTTATATGGAAAGCAAAGCGTTACGTTCGATCGCACCTGGCATTTTTTCCATCCAATCATTCTTTATCATGAGTTCTGCACCATCGTCTGCATAAGTTCCGATTTCACCTGTAAGCCGAAGATAAACAGTTGTCAAATCCCTCCTCATGCTTGCTGCAAGAGAAGCTCCATAGTTCCCCATTCCTACCGCTGAAAGAAAGACCGTATGATAAAGCATTAGCTTATCGGAAAATGGGGACTCCTTAGAATCCGAAATTTCTGTTTCCCAAGTCACGGGTGCCGGCAGCTGGTCATCGCGTAATAAAGCGCTGAATACTTCGACATGCTTCGAGGAGATATCTCTGCCGCGTACGATATATTCAATGACTTCTTTGTTTTGCGCAACTTGAGAAAAACCTAACATCAATGCTTCACCTATGCTGTTTTTCATAATATTCAAATAAAGGTTCGTAATTTCTACTGCATTTAAGGGTCTACGATCGCCCAGCAGTCCATTTAACCAACTTTCTTTGTGTACATACTCAACTGAATCCGGATACGGAATGAAAGGACTCCTAGTGAGAATTCCTTTAGATTGCAGAATAGCCGTAGATTTCTCCGACAGCTCAGCCGCAGTCTTCAGATTATGTTGAAAGAATGCACGGATATCCTGTCTTGAACTGCTTGCTAAAGCCATTCCGTAAGTAACTGTACCAGCAATGCCCATATGTCTTAGATAAAGTAGCATAAAACCATCTGAAAATAGTCTTGGCGCATTTAGGTTGACATCCTTCTCTGTAAAGGCATGAGGGATAGGGAACTCTTCGTCTTTAAATAACTTGTTGCTAAATTCCATATGTTCCTTTGTCAACCCAAAAGCAAATTCAATGATTGGTTTTACTTCAACATCCTCAACAGTATGCAAGAAATGTTTAAGCACACAATTTACCATACTATCACTTAAATACCCTCCCCACAGAGGCGCGATATCACCAGAAGTTAGTTGAATATGATGCGGATTCTTTTCGAGTTTCCTTTCATCTTGACTCATTGTATTGCCCCCTACTATGATGTTTTACGCTATTAGTTATAATTCCTTAAATACCAACTTCTATGTATAAAAAAAGCCTACCGATTATTCGGTAAGCTTCCTGGACGATAGTTCTTATTTAGTGTAGTCCTTCTAACACGACTTCTTGTTTCACAGCCTCATTAGGCTGTGTCTTGTCACGGCGAAGGAACAAGCCTAAGAATATCCCACAGATCGCAATAATGAGCATCACGTGGAAAGTCTGGCCAAACGCTTCGGGCGCTACAGCAAGCATAGCCTTTTGCTTATCAGCAGGACTGTTTATTAGAATATTCTTTGCAACAATCGATGAGTTCACGCGCGAGGAGAGAATTGTCACCAAGGTAGCTACTGCGAAAGAATTGATAACTTGCTGCATCGCACTAGTTAAAGAAGTAACTCGACTCACCAAATCATGCGGAGCTTTCTTAATCAGATGCGAATTAAGCGGCATCATCATAAGTCCCATACCCGAGCCAGCCATAATAAGCGGTAAAATTAAGTCATGTCCCTCTGTCGTTAGATCGACATGCGAATATTGAAAGATCGCACCTGAAACAAGACTGAGCCCAACAACAACTAACCAGCGAACTCCGATTTTATCAAATAAGTAACCGCCAATCGGCATCATGATGGCCGAAGCTAACGCTTGCGGGAATAACGTCATCCCCGTGTCGAACGCACCGTACCCGCGGGCTTGCTGAAGAAATTGCGGAAGCAGGAAAATGGCCCCGAACAAGCAGAATTGCAGTACCCACTGTACGAAAATACTGAAGGAAAAATCAACGGAGCGGAACACTCTCAGTTCAAGCAATGGGAGTTTGGATTTAAGTTCAACAATGATAAAGGCGATCAATGCGACCGTTCCAATGATGATGCCCCATAGCGTTTTATCGGAAGTCCAGCTTTCAGCACCTTGTGTGATCCCATACGATAATGATGCAAAGGCGATGGGTCCTAGAATCATACCCGGTAAATCAAAACCAGCTACCTTTTTACGAGCGACAGCCGGCAGTTTCCATAGTCCAAAGATAAAGCTGAAAATACCAACGGGAAGATTAATTAAGAAAATCCAATGCCAAGAATGGTACTCAACAAGCCATCCGGATAAGATAGGCCCGATCGCAGGCGCAAGCAAAATGGGCACACCCAGCATCCCCATCACTTGACCAATTTTGTTCGGAGGACTTAGCCGGAATACATAAGCCATAGCAACAGGCATAACGAATCCGCCGCCTAAACCTTGAAGGATACGAAAAAAAATCAACCACTCCGCGCTGTTCGGTGTTGCACATAAGACCGATGCAACGGTGAAAAGAACAACGGAGGTGAGGAATACGTTCTTCGCCCCAAATCGATCTGATAGCCATCCCGCAAGTGGAATGACTGCCGCTGTCGCCAGCATATAACCCGTTACGGTCCACTGAATGGTCGGTAAATCCGTTTTAAAATCCACAACCAGCTTCGACAATGCCACATTCATCGCAGTCGTGTCGAGGATAACCATAAATATACCCGATATGATGGCGATGAGCGGTACCAGAATGCTCGTAATCTTAAACTCCGGCTCCGCTTCGCCAGATGTTATGGGTTGACTCATGTTGTGTTCCTCCTTCACAATATGTATTCCATCGTGCTACAATAGTAACGGACAATTGTCCGCAACATCATATTACGGACAATTGTCCGGAATGTCAATTATTTCTTTTATTAAGGTTCGTTCTTATGGGAGGAGCAGGCATGAAACATCCAGATACCAATGAGAATACATCATTATATAGCCAAGATATGAATGCAATTCCACCTTGCGGCCGACGTGAAGAACGTGATTCGGAGTATCGCCGACGTATTCTTACGTCTGCCAGAAGCCTGTTCGAAACCAATCAAATTGAATCCGTTACCATGCATCAGATTGCCAAAGAGTCAGGTGTTGGACAAGGTACTCTTTATCGCCGTTACGCCCATATTGGCGAGGTTTGCAGCGATCTGCTTCGTTCAACAACAACCCAATTTCTTGCTTCTCTGGAAGAGGGTCTTGCTGATCCCGCTCCCGAGGTTACAGCTATGAACCAATTGGCGGACACGATCGTGCGAATTGTTGATTTTGTGGACGATAAAGCCTCATTACTTTCCGTTATCAACACTATGTATACGGACAAACGAAGCTTCTATTTACACAAAAAGCCCATTTATATCCGACTTCACAGCATTGTCGCTCCTTTGATCACTCGTGCTGTAGAACAAGGGGAGATTGAACAGATCGATGTCAATTTGACGGTTAACACATTGCTTGCATCCTTAACGCCAGAACAGTACTTGTATCATAGAGAAATTCTTGGCTATAACAAACAGCAATTTGTTGAGGGCATTTGCCGACTCTTCGTGAAAGGAATATGAGCCTATGAGAATAGAAATGAATCCTAGCCAGCTCACCTTCTGGAAGAAATATATGGCTAAAGCGAAGCTTGATTTATCCTTGGCTGCGTACACCAAGGTACTGAAATCCTGGAACGATGAGAACGCTTCCTGTCCGTTTAATCGCTTGTATTTTATTATCGAGGGAGAAGGCTTTGTAAAAATTGGGGATCAGACCTATTATCCGAAACCAGGTGAACTTTATCTGCTTCCAGCGGGGAGTGATCAAGCTTATGGAACCATAAGTGATCACACTTTCGGAAAATACTGGTGTCATTTCACGGCAAAAATCGGGGATTTGGATCTGTTTCAGATTTTGCAAACTTCCGCTTTCATTACGATCAAAGATCCAGAAATTTTACAAAAAAAATTCGAACAACTAATAGAATATAATAAAAGTGAAAAGTTAACTTCCGCTTTTAGAGTCAATGCGATTATAAGTGAATTCATTGCCGAATTCATTGAACAAAGTGAAACCGTCAAGCTAAATCTAGCTTCTACCCCTACTTTCGAGAAAATGAATAGTGTGCTCCACTATATGGAAAAGCATATTGCTGACAACGTATCCATTGATACATTATCCCAAATTGCACACTATCACCCGAATTACTTTATTAATGCTTTTAAACAGTTTACGGGTTATTCACCTATTCAATATATGAACCATTTGCGCTCGGAAAAGGCCAAGGATTTACTCATGATGTCGGAATTAAATGTCTCACAAATTGCCGATTCGCTGGGAATGGAATTATCGTATTTTTCCCGCATGTTTCGAGAACAAACGGGTTTCACACCAACTTCTTTCCGTGATTTGAAGCCGAAAATGATCGATTACAATTGAAACTATGATGAAATGAAACATGGAAACAACGCAAAGAGGGCAAAAGTTAATTTGCCCTTTTTCTCAACCTATTTTGTCGTTTACGGGTAGAAAGCATTAGTCTTTGTCGTTGTAGGGCACCAGCGGGAATTAAGCAGAAACTTAATGAGCGTATTCTTAGCCCGCTCCGAACCGATATAATGCAGAGATTCCGCAGCATGAGCTCGAACATATCTGTTGTCATCATCCAAGGCGATTTCCAATTGCGGCACAGCTGCTTCCGCTTGAGAGCCTAATCGTGACAAGGACAAGCTTGCCATGAAGCGAACTTGCGCGTTCTCATCTTGTAAGCATTTACCTAAGCTTGACACGATGTCATTCAGCGGTGTGTCCATGAATCCAAGTGCATCTACTACGGCGCAGCGAACAAGATCAGCTGGATGTTCGAGCAGCTTTATGAAAGTAGGAACGGCTTCTGCCGCTAACCCTCTTAATTCACCAAGAGCAAATATCGCATGTGTAACGATTTCAATATTTTCATGATGCAAAGCTGCAATTAGCCCATTAACTGCCTCGCTTCCTGAAACTGATAATCCATAAGCGGAAATTCGCGATACTTGGCTATTCTCGCTATTTAATCCTTCGAGTAAAGCGTCCACACCCTGCTGCCCTCTTCGTGCCAGATCATAGGCCGCATTGATCGCTAGTGGTTCAAAACCATCCAGCTTAGCGGCTAACTCCTTAATCTGATCCGGATCAGATGCAGCTGTTCCGGCCAGACTGCCAATTTTACCAGACAGCCAGTTCCAAGTTTCTTCCCACATCAAATCATGCTCGGCTATTGGCAAATGTAAGTTGGCTGGTTTCTTCCATGCTGCCTCTTGATTATTCCAACTAGGTGCTTGCGGCAGCTCTGTACGCATGAATTCAAACTTCAGCATGTAGCGCGGCTGTCCTAACACATTAGGCGTGGAACGATGCCAAATATCATAATGGATCAGCGCAAAGGTACCCGCCTCGCCGCTTGCTAACACTTCCCCTTCTTGTTCATTGGATTCAAAAGTCCGAGTCTGGTAATTTTGCGTGCCTGGCATAACACCTGTCGGTCCTAATTCTACAGGCGTATCCTGTGGAAAATACATAATCATTGCCCAATTGGGGTGGTGATTGCGCATTCTGTTATATCCCCAATAGCTGTCCTTATGCCAGCCTCCAGCCGTTGCTGAAGCATTGAAATGCCCATGTCTATGTGCGTGCATCATATAGTTCGGCCCTAATACACTAGTTAAAGCACCTGTCACAACAGGGTGGTCAAATACTTTTTGCAGCTCACGAATGCGGGGTAGTAAATTATTGCCGGGGTTCCCCTCTTCCGCATAGACCGTGTTTAATTGTGCTAAAAGATTGCTGTGAAACTCGCTCGAAAAGTCAGTTTTGAGTAATAAACATCCATTTGTAATAAATTCTCTCATTTGCTCATCTGTCAATAATAAAGGTGTGTTTTCCTGCATGGCTGTTAGCCTCCTTGGCTTTAATGAATGCGGTAACAATGACCTTATTATAAGAAAGATGTCTCTGACTAAAAATAGACGATCTTAATCAGAGCTAGCACAAAACTAAGATGGAACAAGAAACGACTCATTAAACAGGGTTTGGAATGTAATCTCCGCCACGGCAGCGTTTTAAATAGTTCAAAGCATGCACCTGACCCGTCATCTCGAGCTCATCACGGTAGACAGGATCATGCCAGCCTTCAATGTCGATTGTACCTTGGTAGCCTGCCTGACGCAGAATCGTAATAATATCGGACCAATTCGTGTCCCCAAAGCCAGGTGTACGGTGCCAAACGAACTCTTTGCTCCCATGAACCCCATATTCCCGAACAATATCCCACGCAATTGTCGCATCTTTGCCGTGGACGTGGAACACTTTATCGACCCATTTACGTAACTGCGGAATCGGATCGATTAAACTAACCATCTGATGGCACGGCTCCCATTCCAGACCAATGTTATCCGCCGGTACGGCATTAAACATTAGATTCCAGGCAGTTGGGTTATGGGCAATGTTCCAATCCCCTGTCTTCCACGTTCCGCCCATATCACAATTCTCGAAAGCAAGTCGCACACCGTGATCAGCGGCTCTCCGAGAAAGCTCACCAAACACTTCCTTGAACTTCGGTATGGACTCATCAATTGGACGATCCGGAATACGGCCGGTGAAACCGTTTACGATATCGGTACCAAATAGATGTGCATGATCAATAAGCCGCTCCCAGCTCGCGAGTGTATCCTTATTATCTCCTGTTCCCGTGAGTGGATTTCCGAATACACCTATCGTAGATATGACGGCGTCGTGCTCTGCCACAATGTCGGCTACCCGCTTTGCCGTTTCTTTGAGATCGATATTCCCTGTTGTTTGCCAAAAGGATAAACTGTAGGATTCAAATCCGTGCTTGGCAATTTGGGGGATGATGCGAACGGCATCTCCGCCACCAACTAAAGTACCCACTCTAAGCTTCTTATTCATGATTGAATATCACTCCTATATTGGTATAAGATAAATGAATATGATCATTATAACTAGGAATATCAGCAAATTCTCTATCCTATCTTGCTCCAAATAGGTCTTATCTTGATACTTAGGAAAGTGAGGCAGCTCATGACGTACCCCCAAGATTTAATGGAAAAGACACCACTCTGGGATAGCAGCTATCCCATCCGCTTTTACCGAAACCGACCGCAGACGGCCGCAAAAGATGATAACATTCTCTATCTTCACTGGCATGAACATTTCGAGATCATTGATATGCAGGTTGGCAAAGCGATCTTTCATATTGATAGCCGTCCTTATGAGGCCCACGCTGGCGACCTGCTGTTCGTGCCCGCCGGAGCTTTACATGTTGGTTATAATGCAGCAGATGAAGAAATGGAGTACGTCGCTGTCGTGTTTAATGCTTCCTTGCTGCGGGTGATGCATCCGGATCCCGTCCACGAGCGGTATATCCTCCCATTTCTGGACGGGCGAGTTCCAATGCCTGCCAAATTATTTGCCGAGGATGAATTTGCTGCCCCTTACCGTCGACTTATTCGTGACTCTACGGCTGAATTCGAAAATAAAAATGCTGCTTACGAGCTCGTCATCAAACATAACTTTCAACTGCTCTTCGCGCTGCTATCTCGGCAATTTTTACCGGAGAAGTTCATAGATAAACCAGCTCCTGCCCGTCATTCGGAATCTTTCAAGCCGTTAATCCAGCATATTGAATCCCATATTGCCGAGCCATTGTCGGTTGAGCAGGCTGCACGGATGGTAAATCTGAACCCGTACCATTTTTGCAAAACGTTCAAGAAACTAACCGGACGTACCTTCGTAGATTATGTGAACTGGCTGCGAATCAACGAAGCTGATCGTTTACTTCGTGAAACGGAATGGACAGTAACTGAAATCGCCGAGCGAATTGGCTGCGGAAACGCTAACTATTTTACGAAACTGTACAAGAAATATAAGAGTTTTCCGCCATCTGACGTTAGGCGAAGACGGGAGTCCACTATGAAGTCAGTCCCCCCATTATCTTAGTCTTGTGCTAACATGCGTGAGAAAAGTCTCTATTCAATTCCATTCATCTTCCTTAAACTAGAAATGAAACTAAGCTGGATGCTTACAAAAACACTTAGTGCGAGCTTACTCTGAGGAGGGATCTAATGTCACATGACTTCATTCACGGGACAGATAGTCTTGTCATGAGCGAAAAGGACGATGTTGCGACCGTGCTGCGTGATATTCCGAGCGGTGATTCTATTCATTTCTATAAGGGCGCAAGTATGCAAACGCTATCATTGCTTGACTCTATTCCATTCGGACATAAGGTAGCCATCGCATTCATCAAACAAGGTGCCGAGGTCGTTAAATATGGGGATGTCATTGGTAAAGCTACCCAAGATATTCGAGCTGGCGAGCATGTTCATGTCCACAATATTGAAGGTATGCGCGGTCGTGGAGATCTACCGAAAACACATGAATCTTAAACTTGCCAAGGGGGCTGCGATATGACTACTATTATGGGTTATCAGAGAGAGAATGGGGACATCGGTATCCGAAATCATTTAATCATCATTCCGACCGTCATCTGTGCCAACCATGTCTGCAATCGAATCGCACAAATGGTACCCGGCGCGGTCGTGATTCCACATCAGCATGGCTGCAGTCAAATTGGGGATGACAAAAATAGAACCTTCGATGTCTTAGCAGGTACAGGGCAAAATCCTAATGTAGGAGCTGCTATCATTATTAGTTTGGGCTGCGAGGTCATCGATCCCACTGCTCTAGCCGATGCGATTAAAGCGACAGGCAAACCCGTGGAGGTTTTTGATATTCAATCCATCGGCGGTTCGGTTAAAGCCATTCAGCATGGGGCTGAAATTGCCAAAAGATTACTGGCCGATCTGGCCGAGGAGCCGAAGGTTCCGATCCCTTTGAATAAGCTGAAAGTAGCGGTGAAATGCGGCGGCTCGGATGCCACATCCGGATTAGCGTCCAATCCAGCTTTAGGTGTTGCCGCAGATAAATTAATGCATGTTGGGGGCAGTATCGTCATCGGGGAGACGACGGAAATCATTGGCGCTGAGCACATTCTGGCCAGCCGCTGCAATTCGACGGAAACAAGCGACAAGCTTTACGAAGCTATCGAGCGATTTGAAAAAGAGATTGAGCGCATGGGCGCCGATATGCGCGGCGGCAATCCAAGTCCCGGCAACATTGCTGGTGGACTTTCTACGATTGAAGAGAAATCACTTGGCTGTATCAGCAAATGCGGCACGCAGCCTATTCAAGATGTGATTGGTTACGCTGAACATATTCCAGAACATGGCTTATACTTTATGGATTCACCGGGAAATGACATCGAGTGTGTGTCCGGTATGGCTGCAGGCGGCGTACACATTGTCTGCTTCACGACGGGTCGCGGAACGCCAACGGGTTCAGCTGTTGTCCCCGTGATCAAAATTACGGCAAACAAATTCACCTATTCAAACATGGAAGACAATATGGATGTGGATGTGAGCAGCATGCTCGCTGGAACCTTAAATTTGGAGCAAGCTGGCGAACAAATCTGGCAGGAAATTTGCGAAGTGGCTGAAGGAAAACTGACCAAGGCAGAAATACTGGGCCATCAGGAATTCAGCATTAACCGTATCGGTCCCAGCTTATAGATTCAGGTATTATGCAGATGTCAGCCTGCCGGACACTAGGCACATTTCCCCCTCTACAAAACGGCAGGCATCACATAAGCATACACAGCAATAAAATGGCAGCTGCTTCCTGCAAGCACAAACAAATGCCAAATAGCATGATGATATCTTAACCTACGCCAAAGAAAGAACGGCACGCCAAAGCTGTAAAATGCGACTCCGAATAATAACCAAGCTAGAGCCATCGAGGGAAGAAGTTCACTTAGTGGCCCTATCAATGAAACCATGAAGCCACCCATCAATAAATACATAAGCAGGCCCCAAGGCATAAACCGCCTTATGATCAAATGAACATAGCGCACGCCTCCGAAAGCTAGTCCCCATATCAACAGCAGCAAAGTGTAACCTAGCGTTCCTTGCAAGGTAATCAGTAGGAATGGCGTATACGAACCCGCAATGGCAATAAAGATAGCCGAATGGTCCATGACTTCAAAGCGTTCGCCCCATTTCTTCGAGCGAGAGCAATGCAGCAGGGTCGAGGACAGATATAGCAGGCAAAAGGATATCCCATAAATCGCATTGCTAACGATATAGGCAAGATCTTCGAACAGAACAGAGCGTTGTAAAAGTAAAAAAAGACCGAAGGCACTCAGCGCCGCGCCCAAGCCGTGGCTTAATGCGTTTAACCGTTCTTCCCTCAGTGCTATGCTATCTTCCATTCAGGTTCACTCCTTTCTGCTTAGCTCCTAGTTTTTCCTAACGTGAAGCCTAGTATGTAATCACTCTGCCCTGTTTATGAGAACAAAAAAATGGATCCCGGCATCAAGGCCGAGATCCATTTTTTATTTTTTCATCGCCTCTTTAAATAGACAGCAAGCTCATATCTATGAGTATATGCAAGCAACAGAAAATTCCCTAACCATACCCAAATGATTACACTCGAATAATCCCTCATATACAAATAGACACCTACCAACAGAAAACCGACAACGACCTGCGAGCCGTCTGCCTCAGTCGATGTAGACTTTCCTCTGTTAATCACCTTGATTGCACTCTGTAAAATGGCCAAAACCACAGCAAAAACAAGCGAAACTTCAAAGCTGGATAATGCACTCCATACGCCGAAGGTTACAGCGATTGCTTTGCCCCCTTTCCCCTTAAGGAATGGAGAAAAGGCATGCCCGATAATCGGAGCCAATGCGATGGAAATGACGGAGTGTCCTTGAACATTTTCATTCCGCAATACTAAAAGAAGGATAAGATATCCTTTTAAAAAGTCGAGAATAATACCTACCATACCAAGCTTATAACCAGCTGCCTTCCACAGATTTAGAGCCCCCGGATTCCCGTCACCAACCGTCTTTAAGTTTTTTTTGGCGATAAGGCCAAGCCAGTAAGAAAACATGAAAGATCCTGATAGAAAGGCACAAACCGTCCAAACAATGGTCATTGCCCCCTCCTGCTTCCTACCTTAACGTGCCGTCCTTTCCATGACACATGTCCAAGGAATACGACCTGATAAACGGAATACAGCATGACGAAGATGAAAAATAACGTTGAGAGGACATGCAAAACAGGCATAATGATTCCAAATCTACCAACATGTTTAATGAAATAAAACAACTGAAGCATGTATAAGAGATATCCGATGAAAAGTGGCAGTGCCCACGAAGTGTTGATTAATAGGAAGAAAGTTTCTGAAACAATCAGCCCGACAACCCAAATGGCAACAAGAAGGATCGTGCCCGGACTTAACGTTGATGTGCTTAGGACTGCTCCTTTACCGAAGCCTTGAACCTCGCTTTTGATCCCTTGTGGATACATACGAAAAGAAACCAGGCCTCGCCCGATAAAATTCGTCACTTGAATCCCGGCATTCCTATAGGTGGCCCCAAGGTTCAAATCATCCAACATCTCCGACTTGATGCTTTCATGTCCCTTGATTTCCTCATAAGCTTCCCTAGTCGTTAAGATACAAGAGCCATACAGACCTTTTTTCGGATTTTTCTTTTCAAAAGGGGACGTAAAAGCGAATACACCAAGAACATTAAAGATCAGCGCCAGTCTTTCAACAAACTTCTCCGTATAATGGAAGGGAACGACAGAAACGACGCCTCCCGCTTTATTTCTCGCCTTAACCAATGCCTCCAGCGCACGTGGAGCTAAGCGAATATCCGCATCAAGAAAGGCAATTAGATCACCCGAAGCATGCAAATACCCGTTCCATACAGCCCAGTTTTTACCCGTCCATCCCTGCGGGAGACTTGTGTTGCTAATCACAGTAACCCCGTAGCTTTCAGCAATTTCCTTCGTATCGTCCTCCGAAAAATCATCAACAACGATAATTTCAAAGGGTTCCAGGGTTTGTACCTTGAGTGCATGGAGGAGATGAGGCAAATTGCATGCTTCATTCCTGGCAGGGATTATGATAGACAGCTTCACATTTCCCGGAACTTGTTCCTGACTGACGCTGATCACATTTTTTCTAAATAAAAAGAAACCACATAGACATCCGATGATAAATAATACATATATCGTCACCCTCGAACCTCCTCCTTCGATTCCCTCATAACGGATGGATAAAAGTGCTGCCCTTACAAAATGGAGAACAGGTTGTATTGATATATATGAACTTGGGGGTGATTTTAAGCCACAAGCGAACATTTCAGCAATTGTGTTATAATGTTCAATATCAAATTACTGGAGGCACAATGGCATATGAAAATATATGTTATCCTCTCCTTCGATGGCGAAGGAATGGAAAATGTTTATGTTGGCGCAGATGAGGAAAAAGCACTTTCTCTGAAGCCGGCTGACTTTGAAAACGGCGAGGCCCTTTTCGTAGAGATTTGGGAAGACGGGGAGAAAACCGACGATTACCGCTTAGAATAACTAGCGATACATACTTCAAACAAATAATAGAAAGGCGGAGATATCATGGTCCATGCGTTTACCATCCAGCCCCCTACGTATAACACTTTCGAAGACGAGAGCGAGCAGCTCGAACAATGTAAAGAATGGGGCTTGCTTTCAGAGAAAGCAGCGAAAACAAAGGCATTCTTCTACAAGGGGAATGGCTTGAATCTGCCATGCGGCATTGTTGGTTTTGTGGATAAAATGACCGCTGTCATTGAATTCGACAACAAGCAGCTGCACTGTATCCACCCCTCTTACCTGAAGGAAATGCAAGCTGCCAATTACAGCCAGAGGGGTGCAGGAACCGCTGACTCCACAGAGGCGGAAGTCTTAGAGCTTGAGACTTTGCAAGAAGATGCCCCAGCTACCGTAGAAGCTAGTATGGAAGCTACAGATGAAGCTAGTGTTGAGGAGCTTGAAGTTAAAAGGGTCCCCAAAGAGCCGAAAAAAGAGAAAGTCAAAAAAGAAAAAGCTCCAAAGCTTCAACTTCCCGAAGAAAAAGTGAAAATGATCGCTACAGTAAAGGAATTTACAACTGTACCGAACAATTTTTCTGATACTGAAGATGAAGTCGTTATCTACGAAGCTGTTTCCATGAAAGAACCAGAAATGGAGATCGGCGAAGCCTGGTCCAGCCACAGTGCCACACTTAAGAAAATGGAACTGGAAATCGGGGACAAGCTATCTTTCGAATGTAAAATTGTAGCAAAGAAGCTCTCGAAACATCCGGTACCTTACAAAATCAATAATCCTGCTAAATTACAAAAGGTAACATCCTGACTTGATATCTTGAAAACATGTAAAGTTGTACTTTGTACAACTTTATTGAATCCATGTAGCGTTATCCTCGCCAATGTTGTAATTAATGCAACAATTCGCATACTTTCCTTTTGACTGCCTCTCGGCAGTCATTTTTGCGTCATCAGAAGATGTGCTTCCGTTCCGATTAATAAATAAGTAGCCAAAAGCACTCCAAACCCTGAATCTTTTGTGCTACACTGGCCCATATGTTCACGCAACCAAAGGATGGGCAATTCATAACCGTGAGCTGACAAAAGAGCAGATTGATTAGCTGGGATCACCATTCAATTCACTCTAATGCATCTTCCTTCTATCTTCCAATTCCTTCTTCAGTGCGTGTTCAACGGATTCTGCAAGGATATCGAACTTCTCTGCAACGGTGTACGTCAGGATCTTTCCACAATGGATGCAGCGCTGCATTTGAATATCTGTGACTTTCGAACAATTGGTGCATTTAATCATCGTATGTAGACCACCTTTGTAAAAATCATAACTCTATTATACATATATACTTCAAAAAGCCACCTATTTACCTAACCAAGTGAACACCACAGGTGACACCCAGACTAACCAGATAACGGTAAGCGATGCTCATACGATCGCTCTTTAAATGTAATTCAGCTTGGAGATCCAAGGGTAGTTCCTCCGGCTTTTGATTTTGAAGTATTTCAATACTGGAATCCACTCCGAAGCAAGAACTAAATCATTGAGCATAAGCTAGACCGGTGTTCATGTTAGTTGAATGGTGAATGTGTTTTGAAGTATTGATACACTACCTTTATTCCATCCTCAATTTCATCTTTCTCATATGGAATTACCTCATATGATTCATAGACACTTCTCCAGAATTTTTCCAATATTCAGCGTAAGCATCTGTCTATCACCAAATATAACTGCCCTTAGTTTAATAGCAAAAAGAGACCCGGAATATAATTTACAATGGAGGAAAATACTAAACGAAAATTTGATTAGGGAGTTTTTATCATGGAAACGATTAAACCTATTAAAATAAGTTCAACTAAATCGAATACCAGTGAAAAACTAACATCAGCAGAAATTGGTAAACTTTGGGCAACATATCTGGGAAACAGCATGTCAAAATGTATATTAAGCTATTACCTTCAACACGTTGAGGATGAAGATATTAAAACTTTATTAGAGAATGCATTAAAATTAAGCGTAGAATTCATGAAAACAACGGAAGATATTTTCAAGAAAGAAAATTTCCCGATTCCTAAAGGTTTTTCAGATGAAGACGTTAACCTTGGTGCTCCTCGTTTATTTGAAGATGAATACTATGTTCATTACTTGAAATATGCAGCTAAAGCAGGAATGAGTATTTATAACGTAGCCGTACCGCTTGTTCATAGGAAAGATGTAAAAGAGTTTTTTATTTATTGCATGGATTCCACCATGGCTTTGATAGAACAAATCAACGATATATTAATGAATAAAGGATTAATCATTAAACCACCTATTATTCCAGTTCCAGATAAAGTAGAATTTGTTCATCAAGATTTTTTAAATGGTTTTTTTGGACATGTACGACCTTTACACGCATTAGAAATTGCCCATTTGTATGATAATATTGAAAACAATGTAACAAGCAAAGCATTAATCATGGCATTTAGCCAAGTAGTAAAATCGGAAAAAATTCGAAAATTGTTTATAGTAGGTAAGGAAATGACTCATAAACACATCGAACAATATATGGAAAAACTACATAATGAAAATTTACCTTCACCATCGTTTCTTGACCATTTGGTTACAACATCAACATTTTCTCCATTTTCGGATAAGTTAATGCTGTTTCATAAGATTGACATGTTTTCAATGAAAATTAGAGCGTTTGGAAATTCTGCGGCCGTAAACGGAAGACATGATATGGGAGTCCTCTATGCAAAGTCATTACTGAAAATCTCATCATTTGTTGAAGATGCAGCAAAAATTTTGATTGAGAACGGTTGGATGGAGCAACCACCCTATGCGGTTAATAGAGATAAGATAGCGTCTGAAAAATAATTATTCAATGTTCCTGAATATCTAAACATTTTGTGTTCTAAATATTCCATAAGAAAAGGGTAGACAAATGTGAATAGTTCGATCTCATTTTAATGAAATAATCTTGCTTAGTTTTGACGGTGAAATTGGAAAAGCCATTGATCACACTGAATACCAATGGCTTATGTTTTATCCTTGTATATATTTTTTTGCCATATGGGACGCGTATAAAGATGCAGGTGGAGATAAGGAACCATACTCTTTCTTACCGTTTCTTCTTTCAGCATGTTTTGTTTCCGTGGGACTAATGTATTCAGCGAAAATAAAATTATTTGGAATATGATGTGTCCTTAGATCAGCCGCTTAAGCCGGGCATCAATCATCTGACTGCCGTATGTAGTCATCCGAATCCCGGTCCATGATCGTAATGCTTAATGTTTGGGTGATGGTGGTTGAATTAGGCCGTTTTTCTAATAGTAACGCAAGGTATGAGCGGTGATGCCGGTAAGGTTAGAAATGGCTTGAATACTCAAATATTTTTCCATAGAGTAAGTTTACATCTTAGAGTGCGCTCTAAGTCAATAGAGCCACGATAAAAACGATGCAAAAATCACATTTGCATCCGGATTGGCTCGCCGCAGTAACGCTTTTATCCTTGCCATCATTTCGTTAGGATCAAATGGTTTCTCCAAGTAATCCTCTGTGCCAAGGTCGAAACCTTTAAGCTTGTCTTAGCTTTCGACTTAAAAGACGCCTAAACTCCTGGTGAGCGTCTTGTCATTTAATCATTAGCTTTCTTTGGCCACCTATGTATATAAATGCCCAGTTTTCCGAGAAAACTGGGCATTTATCATTACGGTACTTTTACAACAAACGGTACAGTAAATACTTTACCGTTCTGCTGGAATTGTCCCCAAATCTTATATACGCCGCTATGCGGGAACGTCGTCATAAATTTGGCATCCGGTCCTGACGCCTTTTCATCTGTCGGATGCACGTGCAGATAATTTTCTGCATCTTGGGTTAAGATCACGACGTGTCCAACTGCTCCTAAGTAAGGCTGTAGGTCTATTACAGGTTGCTTCGACTGAGCGTCTTTAATATTGAAGTTCAAGTTTAGTTCCATGCCCGCCATAAGGTGATCTATCGATAGTGTTACTTCCTTACCGTCCACCACTTTAGTTAATGTTGCATCAGGTTCAATTGATTTTTGAGCAGGCAGTTCTCCTAGAACCGTAATCCATTGGTTCTTACTCATTGCTCCCATGCCCGTGGGAGTGATATCGGCGATCACTTTGAATTCACCTGCAGTCGGAAATTGTGTGGTAACGGTAAACTCACCGTTTCCTTTGTAATCTGGGTGAATGTGGTTAAAGAAAGATAAATCTTTGCTGACAATGATAAAGTGCATCTGTTTTTCATGTACGGTATCAAATTTATCAATCGATTTGCCGTCTTTATCCTGAATTTTAATCGTAATCGTTGTATCTTGGTTCGGCATTGTCTTATCACTAGAAAGCTTAAACTGTGCTTGGACATTTCCTGCTTGTGTGGAAGCTGCCTCTTTTGCCATGCCGCTATGGTCCATTCCCGCTGTAACGCCTTGCGCGGCATTATTCGTTGATCCTGACGTCCCGCTATGCGAAGAATGGTCCATCGAACTGCCTGATTTTCCGCATGCCGTTAAGAGCGCAGCCGTAAGTAAAATTGAAATCGCTACTTTTTTCATGATTTCCTCCTATTGTTCTTAAGGGGCCCCCTCAAATAATGTCTAAACTCTTATCGAAGCAATTCGGGAAGAATGACCGCTTTGCATCTCTACAGATGTTCCTTCACCAACCTGACTTTCCATTCGAATGGTTCCTCCATGTGCTTCCACCAGTTTTTTTACGATCGTTAATCCAATCCCACATCTTCATTCATACCAATCCCAGTATCCGATACAATAATAACCACCGCGTGTTTCGCTCGTTCCGAGCGCACAACCCGCATAGCCGATTTTTAAAGGGGTTGGCGTTTCGATCCCTGAGATCGCTTTGTTTAATGCTTCAGCCATTTCAAGCCCTGCATCTTCTGCTCCACGGCAAAAGTTACACGCATGTATGCCGATTATAACTTCACTCGTTGCAAGCGTAGAGCGTTTAACACAACGGATACTGAACTGAGTGCCATAGCAGCTCCAGCTACCCAAGGTGCTAAAAGTCCAAGTGCCGCAATCGGAATCCCGAGCGTATTGTAACCCAGTGCCCAAAACAGGTTCTGTTTAATGTTCGTCATCGTTTTACGGCTCATATAAATGGCGTCTGTAATGCTTGTAAGTTCTCCGCGCATCAGTGTCACGTCTGCTGCTTCCATCGCAATGTCAGTGCCGGTGCCGATAGCTATGCCGACGTCCGCAGTCGCAAGAGCAGGAGCATCGTTGATGCCATCACCCACCATGGCCACTATCTTTCCTTGTCCTTGAAGTTTCTTCACTTCTTCGGCTTTGCCTCCCGGAAGAACTTCCGCGAGAACATGATCGATGCCAACTTGCTGCGCTATTGCATGTGCTGTTCGTTTGTTGTCACCTGTCATCATGATGACCTCGATGCCCATTTGTTTTAAGCGAGAAACTGCTTCTTTTGATGTGTCTTTGATCGTATCTGCTACGGCTACCATACCTGCGTACTTATTATCCACCGCTGCGAGCATAGCGGTTTTACCTTCAGATTCGAGCTTTTCCATAGCAGTATCTGCTTTACCGAAATCGATGGCTTCACGCTGCAGGAGCTTACGGGTTCCTACTAACACTTCCTTGCCTTCTACGATGGCTCGAATTCCGTAGCCGGGAATGGCTTCAAACTGCTCTGTAGCGGTAAGTATGATACCTTTAGCAACAATCCCAGCAACAATCGCCTCAGCAAGCGGGTGCTCTGACTGTTTTTCGGCTGAGCCGATTAGTCTAAGAATTGTATCTTCTTCATCCACGTTTTCAATTTGAACGTCTGTAAGTTCCGGTTTGCCTTTAGTTACCGTACCCGTTTTATCAAGCACGATGGTTTGCACTTTTTGCATCGATTCTAAATGTTCTCCGCCCTTAAACAGGATGCCAAATTCCGCCGCGCGACCAGATCCGGCCATAATCGATGTCGGTGTTGCAAGACCTAAAGCACAAGGGCAAGCAATGACAAGGACAGCAATAGCTTTTTCCAACGCAGTTGCAAACTCACCAGGAGCAACCCAGATATACCAAATCAGAAATGTTACAACAGCAATTCCTACAACAATCGGGACAAAAATACCCGAAATCACATCTGCGATACGCTGAATAGGTGCTTTAGAGCCTTGGGCTTCTTCTACAACTTTGATAATTTGAGCGAGAGCTGTCTCTTTCCCAACACGGGTTGCTTTTATTTTTAAGCTGCCGTTTTTATTAACTGTAGCGCCAATAACGGCGTCACCGGATTTTTTTTCAACAGGGATACTTTCCCCAGTAAGCATGGATTCATCAACAGCCGACAAACCATCTACAACCTCACCGTCGACTGGGATTTTCTCACCCGGTTTTACAAGAACAATGTCCTCAATGACAACTTCTTCAACTGGTATAGCCATTTCTTCACCATTCCGAATGACTAACGCTGTTTTCGCTTGAAGCCCCATCAATTTTTTGATGGCTTCAGAAGTTCGTCCTTTCGCCAACACCTCAAACAGTTTACCTAAAATAATCAAAGTAATAAGAATTGCGCTTGTCTCGTAATACATATCTGGCGCATGGTGGTGAACATCAGCAGAAGTTGCCCACTGCAGCGTTAGGTATAAACTATAGAAGTACGCGGCTGATGTTCCGAGAGAAACAAGCACATCCATATTGGCGCTTTTATTACGAAGGGCTTTGTATGCCCCTACGTAAAACTGCCAGCCGATAATAAACTGTACTGGTGTGGCAAGCACAAGCTGCACCCAAGGGTTCATCAAGAACTCTGGTAAGTAAATCCACGATGTAAATGTAAAGTGGCTCACCATTGCCCATAGAAGTGGTAACGAAAGGATTGCCGATACCGCTAAATGTATTTTCTTGTGGCGTATCTCTTTTTGCTTATAATCGCCCTTCGATGCTTCTTCTTCTTTACGCATGGCTTTGTATCCCAGTTGATCAACTTTGTTAACCATATCGCTTACAGAAATTTCGGTAGCGCTAAACTCAACATGGGCAGTTTCTAATGCAAGGTTAACAGTTGCTTTACTGACCCCTGGCATTTTATTTAAGCCTTTCTCAATTCGTGTTGCGCATGCCGCACATGTCATACCCGTAATTTGCAGACTTGCCTGTTGCTGTTCTAATGGTTTCTCCATTTCATACCCTCCTACACCTATATACCCCTGTGGGGTATATTTTTTTCAAAAAAAAAGGTGTTACATTGGAGCCGCATGAAGCGGCTCAATTATCTTTATTTCGCAACGTCATAGCCTTGATCTTCAATTGCTTCTTTAATGACGTCCAAAGAAACTTGAGACTCATCGAAATCTACAGTTACGGATCCACCACTCAAATCAACTTTGCCGGAAGCACCAAGTTTCTTAACTGCGCCTTCAACGGAATTCACGCAATGACCGCAGGACATACCCTCAACTTTGAGTGTAACTGTTTGCATTCCTATTCTCTCCCTTATTATTTCATCAATTTATTCATGGTAACCATGAGTTCTTTAATAACCTCATTATCGCCTTCTTGAATGCGTTCGATCACACAGCTGTTTAGATGATGCTCGAGAAGCAGTTTCCCAACACCGTTTAAAGCTGACTGAACCGCGGCGATTTGATTTAACACATCGTCACAATACGTATCCTTCTCAATTAGACCTTTCACACCGCGAATTTGTCCTTCGATGCGATTGAGCCTAGAAATTAAATTATTTTTTGTTTTATCAGAATGATGACTTTTTCGATCACTGCCCGAATGACAACTGTCCTCATTTAATTCTTGTTTATCATGTTGTTCCATTGCCTTTCCCCCTCACATTCAAAATATACCATACCCCCATACCCTATATCAAGCCCTTTTTAAGATTTTTTTCCATAAAAATAATTGGGTCTGCCTATAGAGATTACCAGCCAAACTTCACAAGTGTATACATGATAAAACCTAATGAAATCGCGGCAGAGAGAATAGTCATAATAACCACCCAGGGTACCTTAGACTTGTGTTTAAATAAACGATACATCGATACAAGCATCGTTATAATGGTTACAATGATCATGATACGTCTAATCCATAATGCTGCTGACATTGTCGCCATCATATTCGTTGAGCCGCCCAAGAGAAGTAAAATCCCCATATGAAGCCAGTGATGGGATGAAGCCAGAAAAGAAAAAATAAGCGATAATATACTTGTAGCTGTTTGACTTTTTTTATATTTCATCCTGTGTCCCCTTGTTTTTTAATAGAGCTTCTGTAAATTTTTCAAATCCCTGATGAACCAGTTGTTGATCAGCTTTTGTCATGTGTTGCAAAACATTTTGATAAAATCGAATGGACTGCTGACGAACCTGCTCAATTGTCCGTTCACCTTTTTCCGTAAGAGAAATTAACATTTCTCTTCGGTTTTTTTCGTTGATTTCACGGCGTACAAAGCCTCCTTTTACAAGCCCATCAACAAGTCGGCTTACTGAACTTCGTTCTAGATGCAGCCTATCTGCTAATTCACCAAGTATTAGAGTGGAGCTCTCCACTTCTTGTAGAGCATATACCTGTGATACTGAAAGTTGAAATCCACATGGGGTTACGGTTTGTTCTAATAAACCAAAAAGCCTAATAAATTTTTGTACATTCAATCGAAGTTCCAAAATATCGTTTATTTCCAAAATAACCAACCCCTTATGTGTATAATACATATATTGTATTGTACACATAAAATCCGATAATGGAAATAAAGTGTAATGAAAATACAGATTATCCCCCATGTTGGTCAAGTGAATAGCATCTTGTGATATGTTTGACGGTAGTTCAGTTTCTCTTGTTCGATGAATCTTGTCTTAGCGAAGAGGATTGCAGTCATGACTTCTTTGGTTACCCACTACTATATTTTCATAACGTTAATAAAGTTGTAATACTTTGTTCAAACCGTATTCACATATTATGTGAAAAAAATCACATACGTGGAGTAAGATAGAAATATATAGCAAATCAAATTGAAAACAGAAGGTGATCCACTTGAACCAATCTCGCAAACATGAAAAACGATTGATGTACCTGATGTTCATTGTTGCTTTTGTCATGCTGCTCTCTTTTATCCGCAAGTTTTTTTGAACATATGAAAGTTACAAAGGAGATGAGTCCATATGCCTATCTACGATTCCGTATTTTATAGCCGCCTACTCACTGAGACCACACTGGCATTTCATATCATTTTCGCTACCATCGGCGTTGGCGTTCCGGTCATGATTATGTTAGCTGAATTAGCCAGCATTAAACGTAAATATCCCTATTATGCGTTGCTGGCACGAAGATGGGCTCGGGGATTCGTGATCACCGTTGCTATTGGGGTGGTTACTGGTACTGCAATCGGGCTTCAACTCAGCCTATTGTGGCCGAAGTTCATGGAGATTGCTGGGCAAGCCATTGCGCTTCCGTTATTTCTGGAAACTTTCGCCTTTTTCATCGAGGCTATCTTCTTAGGCATTTATTTATACACATGGGAACGATTAAAACCTAAACATCATCTATTACTATTAGTTCCTGTTGTAATTGGCTCCTCTGCTTCAGCATTTTTTATTACGACTGTGAATGCATTTATGAATACGCCGCAAGGCTTCACTCTAAAAGATGGCTTGATTACGAATGTACAGCCGATTCTAGCTATGTTTAATCCATCCATGCCTACCAAAGTGGCACATGTACTTTCCTCAGCCTATATGACCAGCGCATTCATCTTGGCTGCTATAGCGGCCTACTCCCTTCTAAGGAAAAAAGGGGACACTTTATATGCTAAGAAAGCTTTAAAGCTAACCGTTACTGCTGGGCTCGTGTTCGCCATAACTACGGCAATGATCGGTGATTTATCAGCCAAATTTCTAGCTCATACTCAGCCTGAAAAACTTGCCGCAGCCGAGTGGCATTTTGAAACAACAAAGAATGCACCGCTCGTACTTGGTGGTATTTTGACTGAAAATAATGAGGTTAAATATGCGTTGAAAATTCCGTATGCACTAAGTATCTTGGCAGGTGGAACTCCAGGAACTGAGGTCAAAGGGCTGAATGATATTCCGAAGGATCTCCGACCTCCTTTATACGTACATTATTTCTTTGACGCCATGGTTGCTATAGGTATGTTTGTGATTGTCGTCGCCATTAGTCATATGTGGTACGCACGCAAAAAATCCCGTAAACCTTATCCGAGATGGCTTCTAGCGATTATCGTTGTGTGTGGTCCTCTTTCCATGCTAGGCATCCAATGTGGATGGTTTTACGCGGAGGTTGGTCGCCAACCATGGATTCTGCGTGGATATATGAAGGTAGCAGATGCCGCTACAACTTCACAAGACGTGGATACGATGTTACTACTGTTCTGTTTACTCTATATCGTTTTAGCACTGACCGCAGTAAAAGTATTATCCAAACTTTTCAGAAAAAACGATGTTGCAGATGAACTGATTGCACTTGGTATTTTCGGGGGGAGGACCAAAGAATGAGTCTAGAACTTGTTGGAATAACTGTTTTGTGGATCTTTTTATACGGATATTTAATTGTGGCATCCATTGACTTTGGTGCGGGTTTCTTCAGTTACTATTCGGTTATTACGATGAAACAGCATATCATTCATAAAATCATTGAAAGATATTTATCTCCTGTCTGGGAAGTTACTAATGTATTCTTAGTTTTCTTCTACATCGGTATGATTGGTTTCTTCCCTGAAACGGCACGTTATTATGGGACCGCGTTACTTGTACCTGGCAGTTTGGCTATCATATTGTTAGCTATAAGAGGAGCCTACTACGCTTTCAGCAACTATGGTTCCAAGGATAACAAATGGTACATGCTGCTCTATGGAGCAACTGGCTTGCTCATCCCTGCAACCCTTTCTACAGTGCTAACCATTTCTGAGGGTGGAATCATCGTTGAACAGAACGGCATGATCAATCTAGATTGGAGTAAGTTACTTGGGAGTCCTTATACTTGGTCGGTCATCTTGCTGTCGCTAGTCAGCGTTCTCTATATTTCATCCATGTTCCTTTCCTACTATGCCTATAGGGCAAAAGACTATCCCGCTTTTGGAATTTTACGAGGCTATGCTCTTTTCTGGAGCGGACCTACTATTCTTGCAAGTCTGCTTGTCTTTTTCGCCATAAACCAGCAAAACCAAGAACATTTCCGCAACATGCTTAACCTGGGATGGATGTTCGGAGCATCATTTCTCTGCTTTTTAGTTGCCGTCTACTTCCTTTGGAAACAAATCAAGCTAGGTCTAGCGTTTATTTTGGTACTTTTGCAATTTGCTTTTGCTTTCTTTGGTTATGGTAAGGCCCATTTACCGTATCTTTTATTTCCATACATCTCCATTCACGAAAACTTTACGAATCAAGCCATGGGAACTGCGCTAGTCATCGCCTTTATTGCAGGGCTTGTTATTCTAATCCCATCTCTGTTTCTGCTTATGCGTCTATTTCTTTTTGATGCTGATTATGTACAAGGTAAATTTATAAAGAAGGGTGATTAAACCTATGGAAAACTTATTAATCCAATATGCTCCACCGATATTTGTTCTATTTTCACTTGTTTTTATGATTCTGTGGGTACCAAGAGCTAACGACGTGAAAGAATAATCAGTAAGGCAAAGAAGTCGACTATACGCTAGTCGACTTTTTACTTATGATTCATTTTCGATATCATCTTCCATGTCGTCTTTGAGCTTTTTAGGCATTTTTTCTGGTTTACTTCCAAACCACTTCGTGTAGAGAGCTTCATAAGTTCCATCCTTGGATACTGCTTGAATAGACTTATTGATCCTTCCCATGTACATGTTCCGCTTTTTAGCAACGATTGCGTAGCTATCTTTGTTGAAAACTTCTCCTACTTTTTTAGCTTTTACATCTGCTGTGTTTTGCAAATAATCTTGAATACTGTGCTCTTCAAAAATGACTGCATCAACGGTTTTATTTTTCAAATCATCGTAAGCATCAGAGATATTCGCATAGCTCCTAATTTTGATCCCTTGAATTTCACTCGCAAAATGATAAGCTGTCGATCCGTTCCTTGTTGCCACCACTTTCTTGGCCAAGTCATCTTTGCCTTTGATTCCCTCGTTATCTGATGCGGTGAGTATCGCTTCTCCCGATTGAAAATAAGGATCTGAATAGTCTAATTTGTTCTTGCGGGCATTCGTGATGGTCATTCCGGCAATTGCGAGATCCACATCACCAGATTTTACACTTTTGTTCAACTCACCGTATTCCATGGCTACCCATTCATATTTTATTTTCGCCTTTTTAGCAATGGCTTGCCATAATTCCACTTCAAAGCCTTTCTTCTCATCCCCCTCTGTATATGTGAAGGGACGGGTGTTTTTCTCGATACCAACTTTGATCGACTCATCTTTCGAACATCCTGTGGAAGCCAGTGTTACCAAAAGAACGACCAACAGAGTGATCCCCTGCTTGCTTCGAACTCGTATATTCATTGCCTTTTATGCCCTCCTTATCAGGTAAACAACGGTATTATTTGTAAATTGTTAAACGGTTATGCAGATAGGGCAGCATATATTGTGCAAGTTGTCTTTCAGCCGTATGAAAAAGACCAATCCGCAAAATCGCGGATTGGTCTTTTATCTTCTTCTAACAATTATTTTAAAATTTAACCATGAGAGCTGTCACATACATAATAAGAATTCCTGCAGTGAGCCCTCCAAAATTCAGCCAAGAAACAGGAGAAAGATTTCTTTTCTCGGATTCTTTAAGAATCATTTTGGATATGACATAAATAACCTGCAGTATGGCACCAGCGCCTATGCCGAAGAATAGCGCGGCTAATGTATCGTTAAAAATAAATCCGCCTACCCAAGTTCCAATAATGGCGGGTCCACCGGCGATCAATGCTAAGGTGACAAAAGTCTTCCAATTCGGACGATCATTAAGCAGTGGGGCTGCGATTCCGACACCCTCCGTGATATTATGAAGAGTAAACCCGATGATTAAGAATGTTCCTAAAGCAGCTTCTCCGACCGCAAAAGCGGATCCAATGGCAAGCCCTTCGCCAAAATTATGAAGACCAATACCTGTGGCGATTTTGCCCGATACCCTTCTTCCTTCCAAAGCGCTGCTATTTAGCTTGCGTTCATTAGACTGATCCACCGCTATTAAGAAGAGACAACTGAGCAGTGCACCAAACCATACCAATCCGGTACCTTGAAATACACCTGGAGCCTCTGAAGCCATTTCAAATCCTTCTTCAAACGTATCGATCACAAGAAAGAACAATAATCCTATCGTCAATGCAAGAATAGCATGCATCCCTCTAACTGAAAATCTACGTAAAAATGGATACCACATGAGTCCTAACCCGATAGGAACAACCCCCACATAGAATCCTATTAATGCATATTGCCAAAAAAGTTTACCATTTGGTTCAGGTGTTGCAGCTGCAGCTGCAACTTCACCGGTAAAAATTAATCCATTTGAGGTGATTAGTTTAACTTCATGTGGATCACCTTGCACCCATGGGTAAGGGATTTTGACTGTCCCTTGTTCAAATCTTTGTAGTGTGTCACTTGGTGAGAAATCCGCATTCCAAAAGGCTCCATCCACTACGACTTGGGCGATCGTGATTTCCTCCGGTCCTGAATTAAGCACCTTAAGTTGGATTCCTTCATCATTGAGCGTTATTTTCTCCACATTCAGAACTTCAATAGGAGCAGCAGGCTCATTTTCGATTCCTGTTCCCACTTTTGCTATGGTTGTGATAATTGCAATTAGCAAAATCAGGGGGAGAATTCCCCATAACATAGCATTAAATTTGTTTGTTGAACCCTTATTTTCGGTTTGAACATTATTACTCATCGTACACTCACTCCTCCTTTCTTATTCAGCTATGAAGAAGCCCATCCAACCGAGCTCAGCAAATTCACTTTGATGGGCATGAAACATGTATCGCCCAGGTGCTGGGAATACAATTTCTAATATGCCTCGTTCTCCCTGACATTGCATAATAGTATCTGTAAAACTAGGACGCGCTTCAGGATCCGCACCGGTTGCATAATAGTTAAAAAAGTTCGCATGAAGGTGAAAAGAATTAATAGGATCAAATTCAGTCAGATTGCTGAGATAAATACGTACGAGTTCCCCAACTTTCACCTTAATTGGTTCTTGCTGATAGGCAAATGCGTACCCATTCACCGTGTAGACTTCATTTTCTCCATCTAGGTCAAGATCAAAGCCGTTCATAAGCATATTGAATTCTTTTGCAGCCGCTCTTGGCTTTTTCGGATCAATGATGAAGTTGCCATAAAGTCCTTTATGAATATGTCTGGCGAGAGGAGCAACATGACAATGGTAAACATGCATACCAGCAGGCTTTGCTTCAAACTCATATGTAAAAGTACCACCTGCATGAATGGCTTCCAGTCCGTCCATGTTGGTAGGATGCATACCATGAAAATGGATCGAATGCGGATGGCTCGTTGCATTGGTAAACTTCACTCGAAGCACATCCCCTTCTGTACAACGAATAGTGGGGCCTGGTATCGTGCCATTGAATGTCCAACCGGGAAACTTGATCCCTTTCGCGATCTCAACGTTAGTTTCATACGATGAAATTTCATATTCCCGTAACGTTCTTCCATTAGGAAGCATACTTACCTTTCCATAATCAAATGCTGTGAGTGCTTTCTGTGCTGCTTTAAAACCTTCAGTCACTTCTGTGCTCGGAACATAACCATGCTTCATACCATCATGCAATTGTTCTTTCATAGCAGTATGAACGCCATGCTTATCCGCGGCTAATGATGATTTGCCAAATAAGGATGATGGATTCAGTAAAGCACTGCCAATGACAGCAAAAGCCCCAGCGGTTCCCATTTTCAAAAGATTACGTCTTGATACCTTATCAACCGGTTTACGGAACATCGTTATGCCCTCCTATTTTATATTGCTTGTTTACAATATTTTTGTGTTAGGGAAACTTTTTGAACAAAAAAAAATTTATTTCCAATGGGACAAAGAGTTTACCAAGGGAAAAACCATTTGACTTCACTATAAGCCCATATACATTTTTTGTAAACCTATTTTTCCCTTTAAAAATACCGTTATTTCTATTCTTCACAAAAGAATGCTTTAGCACATAAAAAACTACTTCTGAAAGGTTTTACTCAGAAAAAGTTAGCGTATCTTAAGGTAACGTAAAATTAGCCGGCGTTTCTAGTCGATCAGCACAAAAATAAGCCACTCTTGGAAGAGTGACTTTAAACCGTGCATGTTAAGTAACACGATGATGATTACAATCAATTACCTGCGAGCGAGCTTGGTCAAGCGTCCATCCGAAATCCACTCGGCCACATACACATCTCCACGCGAATCGACACAGATGCCATGCGGAGAACTGAATTTGTTTGCGCGATAGTAAGCTTTATCTAGATTAGGCCATCCCTCCTGAGATTTAGCTTGACGATCCTCACCCAAATGCGTAACTAATCTATCATGTTTATCGAATACCGTTACACGGCTGTATAAGTCCGGAAAATACATTTCATCCTTGTAGAAATAGAAGCTGCAAGGCATATCCATGTCATGGTCAAAAGTGCGTTTGAATTGCCCATCGAGTGTAAACACTTGGATCCTATGATTGCCTCGATCCGCAACATATAGTTCCGGTTCTCCGCGTCGCAAATCAACGGAAATACCATGTGGACAAGCGAATTGCCCAATTTCGGAGCCTTTTCCTCCCCATGAGCGAATATAGTCACCAAGTGCATTATATTGATGCACCCAGCTTTGACCATAACCATCTGAAATATAAATATCGCCATTTGGCCCCACAGCCACATCCGTTGGCACAAATTTGCGTTCAGCATCATAAATCTCAGGCAGATCTGGCGTGCCGATCGTTAACAAATGTTCGCCGGTTAATGTTGTTTTAACCATAATCCCTTTGGCCGTGTCAGTCACATAAAGGAATTCGCCACCTGCTTCCTTGTGCAGATAAAAGCCGTGCGCACCTCCTTCGAATTCTTCGCCCCATGCATTCAAATATTTCCCATTGCGGTCAAATACCACAACGGAAGGCGTTCCGGTATGGAACAAATAAAAACGATCCGCTTCATCAACTTCAATTCCGTGTGTGTAACCTAGTGTGACATTCTCGGGCACTTTGGCCCAATTGGGAATAACTTCATAGTTATGTGATGTATTACCTGCTTGAAGGGCACTCAGAGATAGCGCTTCCAATTTATACACATCCTTTTTCTACTTATTTCCTTTCATAATAACACTTAATTATTGCTGTATACTAGTTCAATGTTGAAAGCCAGAGGAGAACAGTAAGATCTTGCTCAAAGTGAAAAATAACATAAGAATCTTTCAAAGGTGGATACAACCATGTCAATCTGGGCAACCTATTGAGTGCCTTTTCGATGGAAGAGAGATTCAAACTTAGGTTCAACGTTTACATAGTAGTAGGCATTTGAAACAACAATCAATGATGTTAATCCATACATGAACACTTCAAAGGAGGAACTATCCATGCCAAACAAAATTCATCTTGAAGCCGCAGCGCAGAAATTCGCAGAAGATACTGCAAAACCCCCATTTCTCTTCGATCTAGGTCCTGTAAATGGGCGCGAGACTGTTGACAAGGTGCAATCTGAGCCTGTCCATAAAGAAGCTGTCGACATACAAGATCTTACTATCGCAGGTGGCCCGAGCGGTGAAGTATCCGTGAGAATTCTGCGACCAAAGAAATCACCGCCGACACTCCCTGTTATCCTGTATATCCACGGTGCTGGATGGGTTTTCGGAAATGCACATACGCATGATCGCTTGGTCCGCGAGCTTGCAGTTGGTGCTCAGGCAGCCGTCGTATTCCCCAACTATAGCCTTTCGCCTGAGGCCAAGTATCCAACAGCACTGGAGGAGATCTACGTTGTCCTTCAATGGATAGCCAACCATGCAAAAGAGTACGGCTTCGATGCGGAGCGTCTCACTATTGCAGGTGATAGCGTTGGCGGCAATATGGCCGCAGCCATTACGTTGGTCGCCAAGGAACGCAAGGGCCCGACCATCCACAAGCAGCTGCTGTTCTACCCTGTAACCGATGCATCCTTCGATACGGATTCTTATGAGCAGTTCGCAACGGGATACTTCCTACGTCGTGATGCGATGCAGTGGTTCTGGGATCAATACACGTCCGATCCCCGCGAACGAGCGGAGGTGACGGCATCTCCGCTGCGAGCTACGCTCGAGCAGCTCAGCTGTCTTCCGCCCGCGCTGATCATCACGGGCGAGGCCGACGTGCTGCGCGATGAAGGCGAAGCCTACGCGAACAAGCTTCGCGAAGCCCGCGTGCCCGTCACGTCCGTGCGCTTCCAAGGCATCATCCACGACTTCGTGATGCTGAATGCCTTGGCCGACACGGCTGCCGCGCGCGGTGCTATGATGCTCGCCAATGCTTGGCTGCGAGAATCATAACAGTTGCCTGCGGTGCAAGCAGGCTAACACGAATAAATAGAGACACAATCCACTAGTGGATGTGTCTCTGCTTTTTTTCATAGATGAGCATCGTTCTGCATAGCTCCTCGAAACCGCATTTCCCCACATATTTTGCGTAGAAGCAATGATTTACTACCCCTACATGGGTTGACGAAAAGCAATGTTGTATTCTATACAACAATAGGCTAGCTAATTCACGACATCCCTGCGATTGTTGTAAAAAATACAACATTATCTCGCAAAAGCAGCTCCAAAGTATGAAATAAGGTGAAATTGTTGCACAAAATACAACATTGATAACTTTTTGAGAAGAAATCATCGACATTGTTGTACAGTGTACAACTTTTGCTCCTAATCGCTGCGAAAAACAGACGCAAAGGCTCCCTTATTGCCTCTCTCCTCTAAACAGAAACCTAAAAACCAGAAATACAAACACTATGAATCATTTAATGCCGGACCTGCTCCATCCATTCCGTAGCTACATCAACCGCTTGTTTAAAGCACTCTCGCCCGCGGCTAATCAGCGCTTGCTTCGCTTTATCATATTCTCCTTCCAGCATCCATGCTGCATTTTGATCCTTGATCACGCCAAAAACATCCCATGCAGAGCGCAACGAGGAGAAGTATTTTCGATCACTCGCCTCTTTCAACTTACTTTCCAGCTCTTTCATACATGTTTGTAAAAGTACCTCTTGTGCCACTTTTTTCTGGTACCAATCGTTTATTTTTTCTGAATCCCTGGCTTCAATCAACGAAACCATGATCGCTCGCATGCCTGTCGCACATTCCATCCACATATCCAAATCTTTCTGCAAGGCATGAGAGTGCTGGATTGAAGGCAATTTAAATTGCGAAACTACCGAGCGTAAGGAAAGACTGCTCCTTGTTGCTTCTTGAATACTTTCATTCATCCCCAAGATATTCTGAAGCTGAACATCAGCAGCAGCCAAAACTTCTTCGCTCCCAGCAGCTACTTGTTGAATCATTGCTGACGTTTGATTAATCGAGTTTGCTATAGACAATGTATTGCTGGTAACACCTTCTAAGCGACCATCTACTCCCTGCATATCACCTAAAAGTTGACCAAGAAACGTCTCCATCATTTCATACTTACTAACCGCTCCTTGCAAAGTGTGCGCTCCTGTACCAACCGTGTCCTGCATCTGGTGAATCGAACCCCGCAATCCATCTGCACTAGAAGTAACCGTTTGGATAAGTTCCTGTATGTTAACCGTTTCCTGCTTCGTCTGAATGGCCATTTTCGAAATCTCTTGAGCAACGACCGCAAATCCCTTTCCCTGCTCTCCCGCACGTGCCGCTTCGATATTCGCATTCAAAGCTAACAATTGGGTTTGCTGAGAGATATGTTCGATTAAAGTGGTCATATCTGCGATTTTCTCAATAGCTTTATTCAATTCATCCATTTTTACATAGATTTGCGTACTATCCTTGGAGATTAGCTGCATTTGTTCCATCGCAACACTCATTTCCACTCTGCCGGAGCTCACTTCTCCCAAAAATTGAGTCGATGATTGGACGATCGCACTGTTGCTATCTTTAACTCCCTCAAGAAAGGTATGTATAGGATGGATTTGGTCTGATATGAACTGGGCATGTTCGGAGGCATCCTGCATACCTTCAGCCATTTCACGCATCGTAGCCGTTATTTCTTCTACCTGTACAGTAATCAGAGTTGACCTCGCGCTCGTATCCTCCATCTTATGATAGAGCTCACTCGACGATTTATCGACGATTCGGATGAGAGATTTCAAACTGCGAATTGTTTTTTTCAACGTACTGATTAATGATCTCTCACCAACAACAGGGGCACAGCTCATACTAAAATCACCTGTAGCCATTTTTAATAAATCTCCATGAACCTTTTCATACGATGATGAATGAAATAGTTTGAACAAAGTGATTCCTCCTTTTTACACATAAAAAAGCCCACCCCATTACAGAAACTGTAACGGATAGGCTTCGTTGCCGACTAGAACAGATAAGAAAACAATGTTAGATTCTCTACGTGATCACGTCTTTGTGATGGTTCGATTATATAAAAATTGTTGTTCTATGTCAATATATGTAACATTACCATTACATCTATTGAAATTCCTTATTAAAATACAGGCTCTAGAGTCACAGATATGACCTGCTGTCTGGCCGTATCCACACTCTTCAGATCAATCAGATACACTGTCTCGGAATTCCCAGAATGGTCCAAGTGTTCAGCTGTCTGGATCGTAGCATCCAACAACCGAGCTTCATACACAAGACGAAGCTTCTGACCTTCACTCGCGCTTAAAATGATTTCCCCCTCCTTACCAACTTCTGGCGAATAAAGAGAGATGAAACGCTCAGTAATCGATGTAGGAAATTCCGTGAATTCATAACTATCAGTTATCGTTAATTTGCCCTGCTGCTTATCCAAATCGAACAATCGCTCCAATTTGTGCAAATGCGGTACGTCATAAGCTTGCTGCAGATCCAACAGGAACCGATCTCTTCCATCTTGAATACCCACTTCCACTACCTGCGAACGATACTGCTCTCCCTCGCTTTGAAAACAGCCATTGATGATAGGAACGCTATGCCCAGATGAGCTGTTGCAAAGAATCGAATAGCGCTCGTCGCCAAAATATTGTCTTGTATATAAACCAGCACCAA
Organism: Paenibacillus sp. V4I9; assembly: GCF_030817295.1. NCBI lineage: Bacteria > Bacillati > Bacillota > Bacilli > Caryophanales > Paenibacillaceae > Paenibacillus > Paenibacillus sp. V4I9. The sequence goes on along the minus strand of NZ_JAUSZE010000001.1, from coordinate 2,215,110 downwards.
GATCCTCCAACCACCTGACGCCGTCCACTACCCAGACGAAATGTCCGATATCATTATGATTATGCGGCTCCGCATTATGTCCGCCTTTAGCTGCAAAGCTGATGAGTTTACCGCCTACCTGACACCGGCTCACCATCCATTCGGCTTCTTGAAGGAACTCTGAATGAAGCGGCAGCCCTTCCCTTTTTTCCAGCAGCGCATAGTCCGTCCAAGCCAAATCACGCAGTGCCGTTGCGAAGCGGCCGCAGTGATCAATTGAATTCGAGCGATACGTCAGCGACGGGATGCGGAGTTGTTCAATCCTTTGACATAGACGGCTGAATAAGCCAGTCTGAATGCCGCTCGTACGCGAGCAATCGGAGAAATTCGCCACATGATTCTCCTGTAGAAAGCAGAATTGCGGGAACTCCGCAATGCGCTGGGCTTTCTTTTCATCCAGAAGCAGATCGACCTGTCCACCTGTACGCTGCTTCAGCAGCTCTGCAAAATATACGTAATAACCGAAACCATAGTACCAGTAACCGAGACCTTCGAGACACGCCCCCTCTTCGGTGAACCCTTCAAGAAAGCACTCCATCGCTTCAAAAACGCGATTTAAGACAGGCATCAGGATTCTCGAATCCTGAATCATATAAATAGCAGCCATTCCGATGCTTCCTGCGCATACAGCCGACCAGTTGTTCGTTGCTGTCTCCCACCCAAACACTTGCTTGAGCTGCATATACGGATTCAGAACTCTTTGCATAACCTCGTGGCGTGCGCGTTTAACAATGAGTGGATCTAGTCGATCCTTGAACAGATGACAAATCTCGCTCAATGCATGGGCCGTCTCGGAAGCGAACAAATCTACATACCTTGGCGCCTCATCTTCTGCTTTCGGATCATAATGATTCAGGTGCGCAGGCAAGCACCATGTGTACTCATCGCATATGGCCCAGATGATATCCTCGAGTGCAGGAAAGAATGCAGCATCATCTTCCATTAGGGCAGCGATTGCAAAAGCAGCAAGCCGGCGACGGCGATCAAAATACAGCTTCTCGAACTCTTTTCTTGAACCATTTACTTGAAATAATCGAAATGCGCTGAAGGGCAGCGCCTCTATGGGCTGTGTGAGAAATTGGTCAGCCAACTGCCGGATTTCTATCCGGTGGGCAGCCAGCAGCGGATTGTCCATACCTGAGCGAATATCCACGGATCGAGTTCTGACTTCTTCAAAAAGGGAAGCATGTTCCGCCTCCGCTGCTTGCAGCGCTTCCAACAATAATCGACTATTCAAGTGAACACCTCTTTTGGGTTAGTTATCTTTAAACCCACTATAATGAATAAGGTGTTAATCGTCTAGTTCATGAATTTACTTTTTCGAGTAAAATATTAACCTTTTTCGGGCCTCATTGGATGAAAAGATCGGCTCTCCATGTTTCGCAGCCAACTCCGTGGATCGTGTACTTGATGCGCTGCCATGCCATACTGGGATTGGCTTCTGGAAAGGTCTTGGTTCGGTAGTGACATTATGAAGTGCTGGACGGTACCGCCCTTCCCAAGTGACATTTTCCTCATGCCATAAGCGCTTCAGGAGTTCATATCGTTCAGCAAGAGATTCCCATTGTTTTTCCTCGGTTATTCCAAATAGCGGGTAGTGGCGAGAATCATTCCCTTTACCAATGATCATTCCAAACGCCCGCCAGAAAGATGATCAAGTGTGGCATAGTCTTCGGCCACACGAACAGGATCTAACACACTTAGTACCGTTACCGTGGTTAATAAACGTATACGTGAGGTTCGAGCAGCAATGGCTATATTAATGGATTTATTACTTGGATAAATTTTAACATCTCATGGATTCAGCGTCTAATAGGTTCTTTCTATCCAACCTTTCAATCATTCTATATGGAGTCGATCTATTACATTTAGAAAATTTGCAATTTCTAACAATTTCGTATATATTTTTATATTGCTGACTTAAAAAAATATTATATATTTCGGATGATTTTACAAAATTAGTCTTATCCGAATAATGAAATGAAGAGGTGCACGATAATGACATTGAAAAAAACAGCAGCAGGAATTATTTTACTAACCGTTATGGTGACAGGAGCAGCTTGCTCTTCCGATCAACCGAAATCATCGCCAAGCCCCGCAGCTGCAACAAACACGACGGCTGCTCCGCAAGCAACTGCCGAAAGCCAAGATGCCGTTAATATGAAAGGCTATATAGCTGCTAGAATCGCTCAGGAAAAAGTGGACTTCCTCTTTGCGGAAGCCAAATCCAGCGATGGCGCGTTTATACTCAACCCTAAAGCTGCAGACGGCAAAGAAAAAGCCGTGAAATTTCTTTCCAGCTACTTCGATACAGCAATGGTAGATAAACTAACTGCGCATTACCTAACCGATCAAAAAGCGGATAATGCTATCGTAACCAACAAAAAATCTTTCTTCACTTCGAACATTCTTGCAACGAAAAAAGAAGATATTACGTTTGACGCGTCGAATTCGAAAGATCAAGTTAAGTTCACTACCAAAGACGGTGTAACGTATACGACGAAAAAAGTGAACGACAAATTCGTTGTCGCTGCGGTTCAATAAGTAATAACACATCTGATCCAGGCTCATGATTTGGTGAGTGTCAAAAAGTACCGTCAGGGAAGTTTCGATCCCTGACGGTACATTTTTTGTTCCACGCTATACTGCAATAACTAACAGACTTCACACATTCGCACCTTATCTTCCAACTAGCTCGAATTGAACGCCGCTCGTTATCGTATCAACTTCTTTCAACTCATCCAAGCTAAGCTTTTCACCGATGACAGGCAGCGAATCCGTAATATGCTGCGGCTTGGAAACCCCCAAAATCGCTGATGTGATTCCTTGTTTACTCAAAACCCAATTCAGTGCAAGCTGAGCGAGTGTCCAGCCTCTGCGCTCCGCGACTGGCTTTAACTGCTCCACGATGTGGAAATTACGTTCCTGTTCTAACAGCGTCTTGATCCGCTGCTCACCGGCTTCTCCGCGAGTTCCAGAATCTGAGAAGCCGGAATACCGCGCTTATAGCGAGAGCTCTGCGAGCCGAAGCTCGTCGATATAGTCCGAGAAGCCGGAAATCGACTTCTCGGTAGACCGTCTCGCGCGTCCGTGCTGATTAAGCTCGGAAAACGCGCTTACTTGGGACCCTCGAACAATAAGCGCGGAAACCGCCCTTACAGCACGATCTTCCGAATTTGCTTGGTGATCTCTTCGCCTCTTCTGAAGGCTAATTCCAGTGGCAAAGCCTCCTTTTTGCTAGGATTGGTATGACCTACATGTTCTTTCCATGCCGATCCTAAAAGCTGTTGACGCTGCAAAATCAATTGAAATAAGTGCGATTTATCAGGTTGTTCTACGAAATCTGGCATCTGTTCCAAAGTAATATGAAATAATCGACTTAAAAGCGTTTTAGCGATCACCCAATGACCATCTGAGTTGGGATGAATACCGTCACCGGAACGATAGCTGGGGTTCATTTCGCGTTCTTGTTCTCTATGCTGAAGAAGTGGGTCGTAGATATTCACGACTTCATCCGCCGTTGAATCCAGCGATAGCAGCCAATTCGCATAGTATCTAACGACATCATTGTAGCGTGCATATGGCTCCTTGTAGCTGTAGTCTTTCTTACCATCGGGCAAAAGAACATTATCGTTCATAGATTCGGGATCAAAGGGCGGAGGCGTCATGACGATGGCTTTTGCACCGCTTTGATGGATCATCTGAATGGCTGTAAGTATGCCATTTTGATAAGCTTGAAACCGTTCTATAGAAAATGGCGCATAGATGCCATCATTCATTCCGTATCCCACAACAACCCAATCCGGCTTGCTTTCTTCTAATGCCCTTGCTAATCGATCAAGGATACAGGGACGTGGAAATGGATGGTCGGCCTCCGTTAATCCAGAGGCAGTCTCACTGCTTATGCCAAGGTTTATGAATGTAAAAGGAATGTCAGGCGTATGCTGCTCAAAATAAGTATCCAAATAAGTAATAAACGTCCCTTCATCTGTAATACTGTCCCCAAGAAAAATAATTCTTTTACCGCTAGTCAACTGTGATTCCTTTCCTTCGTTTGGAGTCATCTCAACTCTCCTTTTATCATATATCATGTATGATAATTGCCGCAATCCCCGTGATAAAATTCGACTAGTTACTACCTGCTTTCGTAAAGTGAGCATTCGTCCTTAAGCGGGAATTAATAATATGTTTGGACATGGCATCGGATGCGCCTTCGGGATCTCGCTGCTTTAATTTCTGTAAAATAGCATTATGTTCCGACCATTCCTCATTCGTGGTATTTAAATCTAAATTTAATTGGATGTAGGTTAAATATCTTTGAATCTGTTCAATATAACCCCTGACTAAATTTTGCAAATTGGTATTCTCGCAATAGGCAAGAATAGTACCATGTAAAGACATATTCAATTCCTTAATTGTCCCCAAACCGTTAGTAGATCTCGGTGATTGCTGAGTTTGAAGGGAATTCATAGTTTCTTGCAGCCGCTCCAGTATATCATCTGGTATAAGAAGCGCAGCCTTTTTAACGGCAAGTGGTTCAAGCTGCAGTCTAATTTCAAATAATTCGTCCAACTCTTTGACACTCATCATATTCACAAACATTCCTTTAAAAGGAATGACATTCAGATACCCTTCCGATTGCAATCTGGAAAGGGCCTCACGAATCGGAATGTTGCTTACTTCTAAAGCGCGCGCTAATTGATCAATGTTAATTTTTTCACCGGATTTTAATTTATGAGTTAAAATGTCTTCTTTGACAATCCGATAAATTTCTTCGGTTAAATTAACACGACTAATTTTACTGCTCATGTGATACCCTCACCCTTTTTACACTCAATATATCATGTATGATTGAGGGTTATCAAATGATAAATATCGAGCCCTCCCATGATAACAAGAAGGGCTCGATATCTCAGATATCTATGGCATAACTCTTAGAATCTGTTCACCACGAGGGGTGGATATTTACTTCTGCTCACCATCATCGTGATCATCCTGGTCATCATCTTCATGATCATTCTGATTCTCGGATTTCTTACTTGTAGTAAATGTAACTTCAGCCCCATAGCTCGTTCCCGCTGAGTTGGTCGCGTAAGCTCTGGCATAATACGTCGTATTTGATTTCAATTTCTTTATTTTCTCACTAAACTCGCCTAATCCTGAGCCAATGGTAACTTTGGTTGATCCGGAACCGGTAATTGTAGGCGTTGGTGCTGTTGAATATACAATTCCTCGCGATGTGACAGCAGTACCTCCATCAGCCGTTACATTCCCGGCAATTGTTGCACTTGTATTCTTGACTTTAGAGACCCCAGTCGTTGTTACAGCAGCAGTTGACGGAACCTGCGCAACCGTAAAGCTTAATTTATCCAGCAGCATGTAGCTGCCTGATTTTTTCACGACTTTGATCGTGTGCACGCTGTTTGAAAGACCGGAAATACTGTACACCGTTTGCTGGACTAACCGCGTCGCATTAAACGTGTTCACCGTTTGTTTGAAAACATCATCCACGTAAACGTCGATTTCCCCCTGTGAAGCATCTTTTTCCGTAATAACAGCAATTCCGGTTCCTTTAAATGTGTATTTGAAATAATCGTTGTTCGTTTCTGTAAAATGCACGTCATTCTGATAATCCCCACTGAAGACGAACGTCAGATTCGTAGTTCCCACCGGCTGCGCTGCAAGGTATGCCTTCTTGATCGTTAACGTATTGCCTACTAATGTGTAATCGGTGCCTGGCACTAGGGTAGTTCGGCCATTGTCGATTCGATCAAGTACATACTCGCCCAGTGACAACGTTGTACTCACATCCGCCTGTGCAGTTATCTTTTTGTCAAAACTGCCTGTATCAGGACTCATCAGATCGCCTACAAGTATCGTTAATTTATCCAGCAGCATATAGGATCCCGATTTCTTCACAACTTTAAGCGTATGAGAACCACTTGGCAATCCTGTAATGCTGTACACCGTTTGCTGTGCTAATCGACTGGCATGATAAGTACTCACGGTTTCCTTGAATACATCATCTACATAAATATCGATATCGCCCTGCGAAGTATCCTTCTCGGTGATCAACGCAATGCCCGTTCCCTTGAAGACATATTCAAAATAATCATTGTTCGTCTCGGTGTAATGAACGTCGTTCTGATAATCCCCGAATACTCGATTATTGCTATATCCCCATGATCCAGAATAATGAATCGCAGCATTGTCATCATTGATGCTAGCCGTGGCGCCATGGGATGTGGGAACCGTCTGTTCTGTCATTTCCGACGCTGCCGACGGAGTCAACTGGATGGTCGTTATAGATGGTACTACTTGAACCGATTGTGCTGACACCTGTCCATATACACTTCCCGTAACAGTGCTGCCCGCAGCTGATGGAGTCACGCTCAATTTATCCAACAGCATATAAGCACCTGATTTCTTCACTGCCTTGATGGTATGCGGACCGTCCGGCAGTCCCGCGATACTGTATATGCTTTGTTGAACTAACCGGCTATCATTAAATGTACCCGCCGTTTGTTGGAACACGTTATCTACATAAATATCGATATCGCCCTGCGAAACATCTTTCTCGGTAATCAATTCAATGCCCGTTCCCGTAAAGGCATATTCAAAGTAATCGTTGTTGGCCTCGGAGTAATGAACATCATCATGATAATCTCCAAGTCCCCGATTGTTGCTATACCCCCAAGAGCCTGTGTAAACAATTCCCGGATCGTTATCGTTAACAGAAACCGGCGTAATCGTCACCGAGCTGTCGCTTACTTTAATTGGAAGGTTCTGGGCAGCTCCCCCACTGAAGGAGAAAGTCAGATCCGTCCAACCAAGGGGTTGAGCCGCAAGGTATTCCTTCTTGATCGTTACGACGTTACCTGATAACGTGTAGTCGGTACCCGCAACCAATGTAGTTGCTCCGTTAGCCATGCCGCTGAAGGTATAACTGCCAGGAGTCAGTGTTATCGTTACATCTGCCTGTGCCGTTAACTTTTTGTCAAAGCTTCCCGTAACAGGATTAATCAGATCAGCGACTAGAACGCGCAATTTATCAAGGAGCATGTAAGAACCTGATTTTTTCACAACCTTGATCGTATGAGGACCGCTTGATAGTCCAGATATTCCATATACGGGTTGTTGGGCTAAACGACTCGAATGGTACGTGCTAATCGTTTGTTTAAATACTCCATCCACATAAACATCTACATCACCTTGTGATGAATCCATTTCTGTAATGAATTCAATGCCCGTTCCGGTAAAGGTATACTCGAAGTATTCGTTATTCCTTTCGGTGAATTGCACATCATTCAAATAATCACCAAGCCCTCGATTCGTACTTCGCTGCCATGCGGTCGAATACGTAATCCCCGAGTCGTCGTTATTGATGGCAATTGATCCGCCTTGAGAAGTGTTGCTTACAACAATGGCGAGCGTCTGCGGATTTCCGGCGCTGAAGGAAATAAGCAGGTTCGTTGTCCCGAGCGGTTGTGTGGCTAGGTATTCCTTCTTGATAGTTAACGTATTGCCAGATACCGTAAAGTCAGTGCCTAATACAAGCGATGTTCCATCACTCGTTATAGCGCTCAACTGATTACCATCCAGTGTCATCGTAGTCGTAACATCCGCCTGCAGCGTTACCTTCTTGTCAAAATTTCTAGTTGACGGAAGAATCGTGCTGTTCTTAGGCGAAGTATCACTCACTGCAATGGCCAGAATCGGTCTAGCTCCGGCGCTGAAAGTGAAAGTAAGCTGCGTAGTTCCGACTGGTTGAGCAGCAAGGTAACCTTTCTTGATCGTGACCGAGTTGCCTGAAACCGTATAGTCGGTGCCTAGCACCAAGTCTACACCGTCATTTGATATACCACTTAGTGTATTTCCATTCAATGTCATCGTTGTTGTAACATCGGTCTGAGCGGATAAATTCTTATCAAAGTTCCCGGTTGACGGGCTAATCGTACTGTTCTGTGCTAATGAGTCGATCACGGTGATGGCAAGATTCTGAGTAGCACCCAGTCCCCTGTTGCTGTTTCGCTGCCAATCGCCCGTGTAGGAAATTCCCGTATCATCATCATTGATGGAGGAAACGCCTCCTTGCGATGTAACCTTCAACAAACGAGAAGCATGTGGAGCTAGTTCCCCCGAACTGAAGCTGGAGTTAAACACGCCTAGTTCGCTATGACTCCATAAATCACGTACAGAGGCTGCACCGCTTAAACCGATATCGCTCCAATTGACGTTCACCGTCGCGTTCGAGCTTCCCAGGTTAAACAGTCCTACGGTATAGGTTCCATCACCGTTGTTCGCATACCAGACCTGCTGCTCGGTTGCGAGGGATACGGGATGTGCCGGCTTACCGGCCTGATTGACGGCGATTGCCTCATCGTTCGTCAACAGCTTAATACCGAACTCGTCCAGATTGGTTAAGTCATTGCCTGTATATAATTGGGCCGACGAGATAGCCCAGAACGTCATGGCTGTCTGCCGCTCATCCGGTGTAATGCCATCCATGGCGCCGTTACCGATATTCAAGGAATCGAAATTATTCCATCCGCCCGGACCTGCGTGGCGCCACCATTCTCCAGCTCGCGGAAATAGCCTCGCGATATTAGCCCAATTGGTTAATCCCGCTTTTCCACAATAACATTCAATATCCCAGTCGACACGCCATCCATTCGCGTACTTCTTCCAAGTGTCAACGTAGTTAATATCCAGCGCCCATGAAAGCTCGAACCAAATATGGTGCGGGGCGAGTGCCTGGGACCAGGCTTTGACATCACCGCGAGCATCAATAGACGTATCATTATGTCCGGAGCCCGGAGTCACGCTATCGAATTTCACGAAATCAACACCCCATGAGGCAATCTCATCGGCAATGGAGTTGATGTAGCTCTGCGCACATGGTTTAGAAAAGTCAATTTTATAGCCTATATTCCAATAATCCGACGTAGTTAATGGTAGTACCACGATGTCCTGTGCATGACAGGAGGTACCATAGATTGGCAAGTTGGCGTCATACGCTTGCGGTGACATCCCCGGTATAAAATAGAGACCAAACTTTTGCCCATTGTTATGTACATGATTGATGACCTCACTAAGACCATTCGGATACAAAGTAGTGCTTGGTTGTGGGCGTCCATATTCATCCATGCTCCCATTCCAGGCTGCATCTACGTTGATATAATTGTAGCCATGGGGCTGCAGAATCGCATGCATAGCGTCAGATTGCGCCATAATCTGTGCGGCTGTAATCCAATTTCCGTTGTTATACACTTGCATGCTGTAGCTGCTCCAGCCCATGTATGGCTTTTGCGCTAATCCATTATCGGCTGCTTGTACGAGTTGTCCCTTCGGAATAAAGACAGCAAACAAAGTGATAAAGAAAATAAAAACCAGAAGCCATAATCTAGTTTTCTTAATCATATATCCCACATCATACATCCCCTTTAGCTTTAATTCGTGAAAAAAGCCAGGTGCTTTATTTCTAGAACAAACACCTGGCCATTTCTTCATCAATCGTTATTTTTTGATTGCTGCAGTATCGTACGCTTTTTGGAGAATTTCAAGGTATCTACCAACTTTCAAGTTTTCGAGACCTTTCACATAAGCATCCCAATCTTTGGTTAAGTCCTTATTTCCTGTAATAAATTGAAGTGCACTTTGCTCAATATAGTTCTTAATGTTGGTTTGTAGAATGCTCGCTTCGTCTGTGAGTGCCGGATCAATCCAAATTGCCCACATCGGGAATAGTTCCTTCGGTTCATGACCTTGATACAAGAGCGTCGCATCGTACAGCCTGCGTTCGTAGTTGGCTGAGTCGTAAATATCCGTCCCTTGCACGAAGCTATCTCTGTACTCCTTCGGCTGGTAGAAGTGTCCCATACCGCTCCATCCGGCATTATGAGGAGGCTGCCCATCTACAGCTGGAATCGATGCAATTAGTGGTGTAACTCCCTTGCCTAGAGCCACTTCGCCATCTTTCGGTTTTCTCCAATCGATGCCTTCCATACCTGATGCTGCATTCGTTTGTCCTTCTGTCGTATACATATAATCAACCATTTTGATCAACGCGATTTGCGATTCTTTACTTGCCTTATTCGTAAGAACGAATTTCGCACCCGGAGTTAAACCGCCTCCATCATGCGTTGCGAATGAACCATGCGGTCCTGTAAGCGGAGGTACGGGATTATAATCAGCTGAATTTTTGTTTCCTTTATCAATGTTAACGAAGATGGCTGGATGCATGCCCGCGCCTGCACCTAGAATTTGTCCGCCAGCGTTCTCGCCAATTTTCTTAAAGGCTTCGGCATTTTGTGTAAAAGCACCTGGATCGATCAAGCCCTCGTCGTACAAGGATTTAATATAGGTAAGTCCTTCTTTCCATTCCGGCTTATTGGCCGCAGTATCCACTTTACCGTTAACTAAGTTCAGATAATTACGGTCGTCATTATAAATGAAGCCGTTCATCAGGAACGGAATGACATGTACGCCGAAATCCTCAATCGATCCGCTAAGCGGAACTTCGTCTGCTTTGCCGTTGCCATTTGGATCGTTCTTCTTGAAAGCTTGAAGCACTTTCTTGAAATCTTCAGTCGTTTTCGGCATTTCGAGGTTTAATTTCTTCAACCAGCTTGTATTGATCCACATTTTGTTCGGGTAGGAACAATGGAAACATTGCGTATAGGAGCCAAGTCCGTATATTTTTCCATCTGGCGCTGTGATGAAGCTTTTGAGCGTTGAATCCTTCTCCATCGCCTTTTTAATATTGGGCGCATACTGGTCGATTAAATCATTCAATGGAAGTAGAACACCCTGCTTACCGAACTTGAGAAGATCGGCTTGTGAGAATTGGTCGATCCACGTTGTTAACATATACGCCTCTGGATAATCGCCACTTGCTAATGATATTTGCCGCTTTTCCTTGGCTCCATCAAAAAGGATGATTTCAAACTTAAATTTTGCGTTGAACTTGCTTTCCAAATGTTTCGTGAAAAGATTGGTATTCAAATCAATGTTATTATCCTGTTGGGCAAATACGCTAATTTCGACGGGTTTTGCCTCTGCTTGTGTTGCACTTGGCGATTTAGCCCCCGCGGTGGGTTTCGCCGATGCCGAAGTCTCCTCTTTACTCGAACATGCGGCAAGAACCATACTGAACATCAAGATGAATACCAATGTACTGACCGATCTTCTTTTCAATTGTATCCGCTCCCTTTTTTTGAATGGACTAGCTTTCTTATCGTTTAATCCTTAGTGCTCTGTTTTTTGTCAATCACCCCTTTCAATTCTTCAATAGGACATGTTATCCCTCTTTCCACTACCCTTTTACAGAACCTACCAACATCCCCTGAACAAAGAAGCGCTGCACAAACGGGTAGATGATGAGTACTGGAAGCGTTGCCACGATAATCAGACAATATTTCAAAAGCTCGGCCAACTGCTGTCTTTCTACCAGCTTCAAGGCATCTGTGGCATTGGAGCTATTGTTAAGAATGATAATGCTGCGCAAGATGAGCTGAAGTGGGAACAGATTGGCGGTTTTGAGATAAATAAGGGCATCGAAGTAAGCGTTCCATTGACCCACAGCGTACATTAAGAACAGAACAGCTATAATCGGTTTCGATAACGGAACCACGACGCTCCACATGAACCTGAGATCGCTGCATCCATCTATTGCACTCGCATCAATTAATTCATCCGGAATCGAGGATTGAAAGAACGTTCTCGCAATGATCACTTGCCATACCCATATCGCGTTTGGAATCAATAAGGCCCATCTGGTATCGATTAGCCCCATCTGCTTCACAACCAAGTAAGTAGGAATCAATCCGCCGCTAAATAACAACGTGAATGTAATTAGCATCATCAGCATATTTCTTCCGAATAAAGTTTTACGTGATAATGGATAAGCAATCATGATCGTAAGCGCTACACTAATGATCGTTCCGGCAGCCGTATAAAATAAGGAATTAGCATAGCCTGTCACAACCTTCGGATTTTCAATGAGCGTTGCATATCCCTTCAGGGAAAATTCTACCGGCCAGAGCCACACACGGCCTGAAGTTACCGCCGATGGACTGCTGAACGAGCTGCTAAAAATATAAATAAGCGGATATAAGACGACAACTAAAAGGAGGCTCAGTATCACGTAGATGCTAATCAAAAATAGTTTATCGCCAACCGATTCTCTAATCGTTGTTTTCATCGTATTCATCGTTTGGTTCCTCCATTATTTACCAGATACTCGTGTTCGATAATCGTTTTGCTACCATGTTTACACTAACAAGCAGAATTAAATTGATAACGGAATTAAACAATCCAACCGCTGTAGCAAAACTATAGTTCGCGTTCAATAAACCTATTTGATATACATAAGTGGCAATCACTTCGGAATTTATCTTGTTCAGCGGATTTTGCAGCAGATAGATCTTTTCGAAGCCAAGCGACATGACACTCCCTACATTCAAAATGAAAACAATCGTGATGGTTGGCATGATGCCGGGCAAGTCGATATGGCGGATTTTCTGAAACCGTGAAGCGCCATCTACCTTGGCTGCCTCATAAAGCGAAGGATCCACTCCTGCTAACGCAGCCAAAAAGATAACTGCCGAATAGCCTGCCGTCTGCCAAATATCCGACCACACATAAATCGAGCGAAACATGCCGGGTTCCCCGAGAAAATTGATAGATCCCAGTCCGAAATGATTCATCGCCACATTAACGAAGCCTAGCCGTGGTGCTAGAAAAAGCATGATAATCGATACCATAACGACGGTGGATATAAAATAAGGAGCAAACGAAACCAATTGAACAAACCGCTTAAATTTGCCGTTGCGTATTTCATTAAGCGCCAAGGCCAACAAAATTGGAATAGGAAACCCGACGACTAACAAGTATCCGCTGATGAGGAGTGTATTTTTAATTAACGTCCAGAAAATCGGATTATCAAAAAACAACTTAAAATGTTTGAATCCCACCCATGGGCTTCCCCATATCCCTTTAGTGACGTTGTAATCCTTAAAAGCAAGGACGGCATTCAACATAGGATAGTATTTAAAAATAAGGAAAAACAAGGCTGGCGGAATGACGATAAGATACAGTTGCCAGTGTTTTTTAAAACTCTTTGCCGCTGCTGTAAGGAGGCCACCACGCTCTTTTGGTGCCACTCTGCTGCGTTCAATTACAATTCCTTTTTCCAAAATGCTCCCCCCTAAACTTCTCATGCAGTTATGATAGCGCTTTCTATATGGCTGATTATAGGGGGCTATTGCGGCCCTCGTATAGGTACAATTGCGTCGTTTTGCGAACAAATAACCCGAATTCAGCGGACATTTTTCCTATTCGAACGGCCATTTTTCCCGCTACAGTCATATAAGACAGAAAAAATCCTAACCGCCTCAGCGATTAGGATTTTTATTCTTCTGGAGACTGTCTGAACGAGCTTGGCGATACGCCCATCACTCGCTTGAACGCCCTTCGGAAGGAATGTGAACTGTTATAGCCAACATGAGAAGCGATTTCATCCACATTATATTGGTTTCTTTTTAAAAGAATCGCTGCGTGGTCCATTCTAATTTTTTCCAAATGATCGGATAAATTCGTCCCCGTTACCTCTTTAAATAATTGGGAGATGTATTTTTCTGGACGCTCAACAATCTCAGCTATCCGGTATAGGTTTAGATCGGGATCTGAATACTTTTCAGCGATATATTCATTAATTTGCTTCACTGTTTTAATATGTGCATCGTTCTTTTTACTCGTGATGAGGCCGCACATGGCTGAGATAATCTCATTGATTTCACGCGAAATCAGCTCGATGGCTTCCGTGGCCTGGATGCTAATAATCCGATTTTTAATTTTCTCGAACATAGGGGATTCCATGAGAGCCTTCTGGTCGAGTAATTTAAGCAGCGTTCCTTTCACTTCTCCAATGAACTGATGCTTCATCTCCACAGATAGCTCTCGATTTTCCGTATTTTGCTCGATCATCGACTTGACGATCCGCTCGGCTTCATCCACATCGCCTGCCCTAATCGTACTAATTAATCGCAGCTCCACATCGATTGGATAATAATACGTATTACTCTCAACTCGGGTATCACTGTACCAAACGATTCCTTTTCTATTCATATATACGGCGTATTCCAAGGCCTGCCTGGCTTGTTCATAGGAACGGCTGATCTCCATGACAGAGGAAAAGGGATCGCTTAGCGCTGCAGTAATGGTAATTCGATAATCGGTAAAAGCCAGATGGGCGAGATTAGCCACGAGTTGTTCGATATCTTCCTTACCAACCTCTTCACCTTCATCCTTTTCACCTGACGTAAATAGGGTTACGATGCGATCTGAACCCAAATCAGTCATATGAACATGCAGGTGGCTTCCTGAATCAATTAAAATCTGTTTTAGGATGAGTCTGGCCGCATTCAGTTCGTTGAGAATTTCTACGCTTTCCATGCCGGAGTAACCATTGATTTGCAGAATACCCGTATATCCGGCATTCATATTTAGCCCAGTGTCAGCCTGCGCGGCAGCAGATATCAATTCATCCCTCGATTGAAACTCTCCCGCAATTAACCTTTTATAAAAGGCATCGCGAATTAATGGCAGCTGCCGATTAAGCTCAGACTCAAGGCGCTTGTTGTTGGTAATGATATTGGATATATTACCCTGCAAGAAATCATATTCATTGCGCTCTGACGTTGCTTCCTTGCCAAACTGCTCTTTCATTACACTAAGCAGCCTATTGATCGGGGCTGTATTTCGATAAGACAGCATAAAACCAACAAAAAGCCCGATCAGTAGAGCAACACCAGTCACCGACCAAGTGATGTACTTAATTTTATTCGCATTCTCCATTAAAACGTGCTTTGGAATGCCCGTGCTGTATACCCACCCTGTTGATTTGGATTGAATCCTTATCACGAGATCATCTGCATAGAATTGACTGACTTTCCCTTTATCGAAGCGGCTATCCGCGGATAATTGATCCATTTCCTGTTGACTGATCCCCTGTAAGCTAATGGTATGTCCTTCTGCGTCGCTAATATGCATCCAACCGCCGTTCGGATCTCTTAAACCAGACAATACACTGTTGATGGTTTGTTCATCAATAATGGTGACAACCGTGGCCGGTGAAGAATCACTAAAGCTGTCTAATGGGAGCGATTGCATAAAGGTGATAACTGAGGTTTGCGTTCCGTTATTCACAAATGGGCTCAGCGGCATGATTTCGCTTCTATGCGTTTTTTCTAGTACCGTTTTTTTCCATTCGTCTAAGGAAAGATTGCTGTAATGCGAAGTCTGATAATAATGCTCAGGGCGAAAAAAAGCATTGCCTGGTGTCACAACGACGTTAAAATTAGTCAAATAAATATAAAAATGCTTCAAAAAGTCATTCGTTTGGCTGTAGGCCTTAATATCTCTCGTTATTTTCCAGATCCCATACACATTTGCTTTATCATCTACCAATTTTTCGTTCAAAAGGACACTCAAGTCTTGGTTTAAAGCCAGTTGTCTCGTAAAACTTTCAACTTCGGCCATTCTGCGTTCCAGAATCTCTTGACTCTTTTGAAGCTGCGTCACATTATTCTCAATGGAAATCGATTGTGTGACCGTGATCGAAGTACGGTATGACATATAGCCCGCTATACTGGGGATGATCAAAATAACGATATAAGAGATCAGAAACCTTCGAAATAATCTGGAATACTTGGGCACTGGCAATTCTCCCTTCCATTTTGGAGGTTTCGGAATACGTTCTTTTACAAGTTAGCATGATTCTTCAACAAAAAAAACCCCTAGTCGGGTCTTTTCTGATATTTCGTAAAAGGTTTATAACTTAGCTCTGATTAAACGAATATGCTCACCCTTGACGGTATTCACCGTGATGATGTTCCCTGTCAGCAGTTCTTCCCCTCTACTGTGTATGCATCTAACACCCTTTTCCCAAGGGCTATAGATCTGAAGCCGGGAGCCAGCCTCACTATATATATCTATCCATAGGACATCCTCCCGATTAGCTGCAGCGCTTACAAGAAAGCCTCCAACCGCACGCAGCGTGGAAAACTCCGTATATTGCTCTATGTCCCAGTTAGGGAAAAAGCGAAGGATGCCGTTATAGCTTTGCATCAAGCACTCATTGATAACAGCGGGCAATGCAAAATTTTCAAACCATATGCCCATCGATCCCATATAATCAAAAGCCGTTGTATCCGAATACCGTCCACCGGATTGCAGTAGTTTATCTGTGCATGTTCCGTTTGGAAGCAGGCAGTATTTGATTTGACGTTTAAAACGCTCCAGATCAAGCTGACCTAATCGGGCTCCGGCAAGATGATAGAAAACAAGATCGTTTCCTCCTTCATTTCGGTGATTCTTATAGGAATTAACGGCGATCTCGTATTGATCAGGCGAAGTATGCAAGCCGTGGTCTTCTCCTGGGAAAATCGTTGAAACCCCGTTAGGGACATTATACACGACTTCGGGATCTTCACCCGGAACGGAAACGAATACTTTACCCCTCTGTGACTCCGCCGTCGGATAGTCAGGGAAATTGTGCAAAACCTCGTGGACCTCAGCGAGTAGCTCAGCTTCTTCCTCGTTTCGCTCAAGCACGTCGCACGCCTTGGTGAAAGCGTTGAACAGAAACTTCGTTAATGTCAAATCGACGATACAATCGCTGTTTTTCTTGAAGCCGGGCGTTAACTCATACAATTCTGGCACGACGGTTGGGAAAATATGATACCGGTCATCGCCCCATTCCTCTCCGTGTGCTTCTGGACGTTTCATATAATCGACCATAAACAATACGGCTTCTTTCATAGGTGTGAAGGCACGCTCAGCTAGAAACGATTTGTCCATCGTATACAAATAATGCCACCAAAGGCTCTGCACAGTCCATGGTGTTTCACATATTTCCCAGCCCCAGTGCGGCACTGGGTATGGCATGATATTCATGTCCACTGGGTAAGCGGAATGCGGGTAATAAGCACCGCGAAGGCCGTAATATTCTTTCGCCCACTTTCGGCTGATAGGGAGAATATGATCAACCATGTTCACATAGGCCAAATGTTTATCTACATGGTTACTAGAAAACGCTACCCAAAATGGCTGCTGTGTATTGTAATTCATATGATAATCGCCATGCCAATCAGCACCAATCAAGCCATAGCTCCAATTAGCAAACAATCCTGGGCAAGTGGCTTCTGGTTTCACAGCGCAATGGAAAAAGTATAAATTCCGATACCAGACTTGCTCTAGAAATTCATCCTGCAATGTTACGCCCGAACGTAACCAATAGTCGTTCCAACTATCCAACGAACCAGACAACGCATGGTCAAAAGACTCATTTGTCGGTAGATCAATCGGCTTTATCTCATGACTAATGACAGAGTCAAGTCCTTCTTCTAACTGGATGCAAACTAGGAAACCTGATTCTTTACCCAGCAATACTTCCAGATCATGACCACACTCTTGTACCGTAATCGATGGTGAGATCCTCGCTGATAAGCGGAACGCACGGTCGCGAGGATGCCCATCTCGCATCTCTTCTTCTAGGCAGGAGAAGGGAAGCGTTTGGTGGAACGCTAACTGCATGTTGGAAGCATCGGTTGTAGCTCGGAATGCAGGAATCTCTTTGGGTGTGGAAGGATCTGGAATTAACTTCAATCGATTGAAGAAAGTAGCAGCCTTCCCAGCTTGATCAGAATCCTTCATCGCCACCCATAGACGATCAGCTTGCTGGTCGACAAAAACCTGCAGCGTGGTCGAAGCCCCTTCATTCAGGAAATGGATTTCGCATATCCCACAATCAATATGCAGCGAATGTCCTAGTACTTCTGTAGTCCGTGGGTCGAAGCCTAGCAGTAGAGAGCCGCACGGCATCGGCCTAGGATATGGGAAGCTGTAGTTCTCGCTTGTCATCGTGACATAATCGCGGTACCATTCTTCATCGCTTAATGAAGCATACGTGTCTGGGATGTCCTTCAGTTTGGCGAACAAGCTTTCAAAGGTTCCTATTTGTTCTTGATTATTTTCGGCGATCCGAATATCCCATACGTTGTTATGTCCAAAATGGATAAGTACCGAATCGGGTCGAGTCGTTACGACTGCCCCCAACCCCCCGTTTCCCAGTAATGCCCCTTCAAAAAAGGTTGCTGCCGGACGATCGTAAATAATGGCGTGTTTGCGTGCTTGTTCTTGTGAATTCAATACTTCAACCTCCCGAATTGCAGCCCATGCAAAACTGTACCTTATCTATTTGATAGCGCTTACCACACGACTGATTATATAGATTCAGGGCATTATCGCATAGGTACAATTGGGTCGTTGACCATACAGATTTCCTTATTCCTTCTGAGTCACGTTCAACTGCTTGTCGATGCTATAGACGTTATCTGGCGTTAGAACGAGCGGAACGCTTTGTTCACGGTAACGCAGAAATGTTTGACACGCTGAGAACGCTTGAATAGTGGCCTCCATCAACTCACCGTTCTCCCAGACGATATCAACTTCTATATTTCCTTTGGCCCGCAGTCCTGAAACTTTACCTGTATGCCATTTCTTAGGCAGGGCGGGAAGTAAATTAATTTCTCCAGCATGACTTTGCAGCAGCATTTCGGCTATCGCCGCTGTCCCTCCAAAATTTCCGTCAACAACAAATATGTGTTTCTCCGCTCCGGCAATCCCCGGTTTGGAAAAAGTTAATAAGTTATCGAAGCTCAATTGACCGATTAAATGGGTTAAATGCTTATAGGCATGTTCGCCGTCCTCTAGTCTAGCGAAGCTCGCTGCAAAAGAGGCGACCGTGAACTCAACATCTTCCAACGCCTCGCGAGACATACGATTTTCTAAGGTGGTTCTTGCAGCGGCACTCAGTTCCGGAGTGCCTCTTAGGGTGATTTGGTTACCCGGATGTAAACTGATTAGATGAGATAGGTGACGATGATCCGGCTGTGCTTCTTTATAATCTTCCAGCCATTCCTGCAATTGTCCCCGGTTGCCAATACGAAGGGGTGGCAGCTTAGCGATGGCTTGCTTCAGCTTGGTTTGCACATCGAAATCCAATTGCAGCGTATCGGCAGCCTCCAAGCAAAAGACGAATAAATCACGAACCAACACTTGATCGAGTGTTGATCCCATCGACAATTGATAAACGTTGTCTTCGATATAGAAGCTATTTTCCGGTGAGTTAGAAGGGCCAGTTACAAGCCACCCATATTGTGGATGCAGCGTCATGTAATCGAGGAAAAAGGCGGCGGCTTCTTTCATCACAGGATATGCTTGCTGCGCTAAGAACTTACGATCTAAGCTAAATTCATAGTGCTCTCGCAGTTGGCTTGCAATCCATAAGCCGCCTGTAACGTTCAGTCCCCATGAAGTTTCCCAGCCTGGAGCCGTAAACCCCCATGCATTTGAGAATACGTGAGCCACCCAACCTTCGCATCCATAAAAGTCATGCGCTGTCGTTCGGCCAGCTTGCGATAACATCTCCAAATAATTCATTAAAGGGATATGACATTCTGCCAGATTGCTGACTTCCGTTGGAAAATAATTCATTTGTGTGTTGATGTCCAGGTGGTAGTCGCAGCTCCATTGCATACGATTGGCTTCGCCATCATTCCAAATGCCCTGTAAATTTAGAGGCAAAGGAGAATCGGCACGTGAACCGGAAATCATCAAATAGCGGCCATATTGATAAAATAAGGCAAATAATTGCGGATCATCATCTTGTCCGTTCTGGAAAAGACGAATTCTTTCATCCGTTGGTAGGTGGGACACGTCTGAATGACCTAAGTCCATGCTCACTCGTTTATATAAGTCGCGATAATCGGATATGTGGTCTTCTTTAACTCGTGCGTAGCCCTTGGCTATGGCATGTTCCAATTGCCGGCCCGATTCCTGCAGCCAGCCACCATCGCTTTTTCCATAATCGGTATTAGAGGCAAAGTAGATGCATGCTTCATCTGCGTTTCTTACGACGATTTGATCTCCCTCTACAACAATGGTTCCGCCCTGTGCCACCACTTTGACCATGCCTTGACAGAAAACTCCGCACTTACCGTCACTATGCATCGTTTCCGTCGCTTGCCCTTCAAAAGTAATTGTAGCGTCCTCAGCTAACCATTTCGTAAAATTTTCAGTCTGACCTTCCATTCCTAACGTGAATGAAATGCCCCCTTTGTGTTCACTCCAAAAACGCGAAGCCACAATATCGTCCGCGTGCGAAGCAAATATTTCCCGGGTAAAGTTATTCCCATTTACGCTGTAAGAAATATGAAAGATAGCGTTTTCAAGGTTTAGTACACGCTGAAGATCTTTACCTTGATGCTCCACATTCAGGATTAGATGACACATCTGCAAATTCGTACCGAAATTTTGCTTCTTAGGCTGCAGTGCCAGCTGAGCTAGCTCTTCCCCGCGCTTGTAATCCCCTGCGAAGAAATGCTGCCGCATCTGATCAAGATCAGCTTTGCCCCTTGAATGGCTTTCGATCCTCTCCGTTTTTCCAGACCAATAAGTGACTTCCGTCATACTCCAGGTTTCCTTCTCGATTCCACCATAGATGACGGAACCTAGTCTCCCGTTGCCTATTGGCAGCCCTTGCGACCAGTCCAGCGCAGCGGTGGTATACCATAGCTTCAATTCATTCATGCAGGATTAGCCCCCTCAATTTCATTACACATTATATATCGTGTATGATTTGAATCTTATCATTTGCGATTAATCGTGTAAAGACATGTTAGCTCCTCGTGAAAAAGCAGCCAAGTTTTGAAAAAAAGTGGACTGCTCTACCACCTTTCATTATTTTTTTATTCGATACGGATAACGCATGATTTAGTCAAATTGTGGCAATATTAACTTTGCCTAATAAAACAATAGATCGGAGATGTATGCCATGTCTAACCAACAATCCGAACAACAAAGTGCAGAAATTGAAGCCCATAATGCGGTAGCTGATGCACTAAGCGAACTGAATCAAGCACAATCGATTAGTAATCATCGCAGAAGAGCTGTTCAGCAAGCACACGAACAACTTGACCAAGCACATGCACAATTAGCAGAAGCACGGACAGAACAATCTGGTAGCGCTGATGAAGATAGCCTCACGTAAATAAGGAATATCCTCATCTACATTTTATATGAAAAAAAGGGGCTGTCCCTCAAGGTCAATAGACCTTGAGGGACAGCCCCCCTATCACTTTTTACGATCATAGTTCTGCAGCTTTTTGAGAAAGTTATCCGCGGAAACATAGGGCATGCCGACATTCAACCGATTTATTTCTCTGCTATCCCCCGAATTGATCCCTTCTTTTGTCGTGATAAAATAACGGAAACCCATCTCTTTCGCGTCATCCATAACGGTCTGATTATACTCCCCATAAGGGAAACATAGCATGGATAGCTTATTGTCTAGCTGCGTTTTTAACATGGCTTCGGCCATCCAAAGATCCTCACAAACTCTTTTTCTCCATTCCTCTTCCGTCTCCAACCGTTTTTCCTGTTCCAGAAAAAGGCGATTCGTTAGAGCAGGTACGGCATTCACACCGTCACCCCTCTTTTTCTGGTGAAGGTTAAACGTATGAGAATAGAAACTGAACCCATCGTGTTTCATCTCCTGAATTTGCTTCCAAGTCAGAAAGGGTAAAGACGGATAATCAGAATCCAGATAACTTACAACAACAAAGTTAGTTGCCGGGAACCCTTGTTTTTTCAGTAAAGGATATGCTTTCTCATAAAAGGATCGATAGCCATCATCGAATGTAATCACGACAGCATTCGGGGGAATTGACTTTCGATGCTCTAGAAAACAGCTATAATCTTCGATCGGGATCACATTATAATGATTTTCTTTTAATACCTGGAGGTGCTGATTAAATTTTGTCGGGGTAATCGTCACAAATGACTCGTTGTCATCCAGATGGTGGTAAGTAAGAAAAATAGCTTGATTGGTATAATGAATAACCTTCGTATCCACTTCCGATCTTATGATTGCGCTTTCATTTATGCTGGAGCAAACCTCATTGAGGTGATCATCCTGATTCCCCACATTCCCCCAAGGCGCTAAAGCTAGCATTAAGTAGAATATCCATGCATTCATTGACTGCGACTCCTCCCCCAGATTAATTAGAAAATCAAAGATAACCAGCACGCACTTCGTCATTTAGTTAAATAATACATATCATTTTCAGAGCAAACTTATGCTTGCACAAAACAAAAATAACCACCTCCACAGGTGGCCATTCTTCCTTTAAGATTATTATTATAAAATACGTGCCGTAAACATGGATCTAGCTACTCTAGTGCCGTTCGTCCTGATTTCCATATCAATTTTGCAAAATCTGCGGCTCATCTCCACGATCGAGGGTACGATTTCGATGACGTCATCGATTTGCAGCGGGATCAGAAAATAGCTGGAAGAACTATCCAGAATAAGATCACCTTTCTTGTGCTCCTGAACCGTGCGATAAGCCGCACGAATCATAATCGTTGTCAGTATACCCTCGGAGACTAATCCTTCAAAATTCGTCATTTGCGGGGTAACCGTTCCTTGAAAATACAGCTTACCTTCCTCATCTCGTAGCTCGTCGATCCCCGAATAGATCTGCACTTCGAACGTTTCTGCGTTCTGAGGCTGCCTTTGCATATGCTGCATTGCTTTCATAACATCCTTACGGCTAATGACACCGATCATCTTGCGATCGGTATCGATGACGGGCAGCAGCTCAATACCTTCCCACACCATCGTATGTCCAGCTGATGCTACTGACGTTTTCAAGTTAATCATTAACGGATTAGGAGTCATCAAGGTGCCAATGAGCTGATTCGGCTTCGCGCCCATGATGTCCTTGGTCGTGATCATGCCAATCGGCACCTGATTGTCATCGATGACAGGATACCGTGTATGCGTTGTTTCCTCAACCAGCTTTTGCATGTCTTTGACCGTACTAACAGCGAGCAGCGAATAAATAGGACTGTCTTTGCGCACGATGTCATCAACAATCATAATCTTTTTCTTAATGAGGCGATCTTCCATGGCACGGTTAATCATCGTAGCAACCGTGAATGTATCGAATGAACTGCCGATAATAGGAAGCTGTAGTTCATCAGCAAGCTCCTTTACTTCAGGCGTGGTATCAAATCCACCGGTAATCAACACGCCAGCTCCCTGACTTAGTGCACACATGTGTGCTTGTACACGATTGCCGACAATGAGCAAATTGCCTGCCTCAATATACTTCAGCATGGCCTCCAGCTGCATCGCGCCAATCACGAATTTGTTCAGGGACTTATGTATACCCGAAGAACCACCCAGCACAACGCCTTCCACCACATTCACGATTTCCGCGAACGTTAATTTATCAATGACGGGTTCTTCTTTCTTCTCCATGCGAATCGTGCCGATCCGCCGTTTGGTGCTGACTAGACCGATATTTTCCGCTTCCTTGATGGCACGATAAGCCGTTCCCTCACTCACATCCAGATCTTGAGCGATTTGCCGAACGGACAGCTTGGTGCCTACAGCCAAAGATTCAATATATTTCGTAATTTGTTCATGCTTCGTATGAAGCTCCGAATGGCCCGTGCTCATGGTTCACACCTCGCTGAACTGTTCTATAACATTGAAATAATTATAGTATATCCAAATAAAAAAAGACAGAAGCCTCATAAAGGCCCTGTCTCAAATTACTTCAATTACAAATGTCGATACCCTTCTTCGGTTAAAAAAGCTTCAAACTCAGGTGAAACCGTCATTTGGGTAAAAAGAACATTTGCTTGGTCAAACTTCATTTGCTGAAAAGCATCTTCCCCAAGCTTTTCTTTGATCTTTGCCATCTCTTCAACTTGAATCTGTTGAAATAGCTCTGCCGTTACTTTACGCCCGTCATCCAAAATTCCTAGTGGATGGTGGATCCACTGCCAAAGCTGCGCACGTGATATTTCCGCAGTGGCCACGTCTTCCATCAAGTTGTTGATCGGTACAGCACCGAAACCACGCAGCCAAGCTTCCAAATACTGAATGCCGACACTGACGTTCGTCCGTATCCCATTCTCTGTTATCGGCCCCAGCGGCACCTCTAGCAATTGTTCAGCGGTAATTTGGGTACCAGAAAGCTGCTTGTCAATTTGATTGGCCGCCGGCATATACTCATCGAATATCGCTTTTGCCACAGGAACTAATCCGGGATGAGCCACCCATGTGCCATCGTGACCATTTCTCACCTCGCGCAGCTTATCTGCTCTTACTTTCGCCATCGCTTCTTCGTTCGCCTCCGGATCATTCCTCACCGGAATTTGTGCGGCCATGCCTCCGATGCAAGGCGCATTCCGCTTATGACAAGTCTGGATGGCGAGCAGCGAATATGCTTTCATAAACGGCGATTCCATCGTTACGAGAGCACGGTCGGGAACGATAACGTGAGGCTGCTTCTGCAGCTTTTTAATATAGCTGAAGATATAATCCCACCGCCCGCAGTTCAGGCCTGCGCTGTGCTCGCGAAGTTCATACAAAATTTCGTCCATTTCAAAGGCAGCGACGATCGTCTCGATAAGCACCGTAGCTTTAATCGTACCTTGCGGAATACCTAGCTCCTGCTGAGCAAATAGGAACACGTCATTCCAAAGACGTGCCTCGATATGGCTTTCAAGCTTAGGCAAGTAAAAATAAGGTCCGCTTCCTTGCTGAATCTGTGTCTTTGCATTATGGAAAAAGAAAAGGCCAAAATCAAATAACGAACCTGATACAGGACGCCCATCAACCAGCATATGTTTCTCTTCCAAATGCCAACCGCGAGGACGAACTTTGAGCACTGCCGTCTGAGCCTGAAGATTATAGCTTTTCCCTTCCGGACTAGTGAAAGCGATCGTTCGACGAACAGCATCGTATAAATTCACTTGACCGCCGATCGTATTGTTCCAAGTTGGCGAGTTGGCGTCCTCGAAGTCTGCCATGTAGACGTAAGCACCAGAATTGAACGCATTAATGACCATCTTACGGTCGCCAGCTGGACCTGTTATCTCAACGCGTCTGTCTTGCAAATCCGCAGGGACCGGCGCTATGCTCCAATCGCTGCTGTGTATCCTTGCAGTTACTGGTAAAAAGCCCGGCAGCTCACCTGCATCAATACGACTTTGCCTCAAGTTGCGCTCCTGCAACAGCTCTAGCCGTTTAGCTCCAAATGTACGCTCAAGATGTGCTACGAATGCTAATGCTTCCGGCGTGAGAATCTTCTGCCCCTCCGTAGAAGTCGGTTCGATTTCAATTCCCCTTAGCATGGTTTGATCGATCAATATCCTCATCTCCTTAAACCTTCTGGCATGGCTATTAATGAGCAAATTGTTCCTCTTCCGTTGAACCGGAAAGCGCAGTTGTGGAAGAAGTACCGCTCGTAATGACTTGGGAAACTTCATCGAAATAACCCGTTCCTACTTCACGCTGATGGCGTGTCGCTTCATAACCGCGAGATTCACTAGCGAATTCCGTTTGTTGGAACTGAGAGTAAGCAGCCATACCACGATCTCTATAATCGTGAGCGAGTTCAAACATGCTGTGATTCAAAGCATGGAAGCCTGCCAATGTCACGAACTGGAACTTATAGCCAAGTTTACCTAGCTCTTGTTGAAATTTTGCAATCGTAGGTTCATCTAATTTCTTCTTCCAGTTAAATGAGGGAGAACAGTTATATGCAAGCAGTTTGCCAGGAAATTTCTCATGAATCGCTTCTGCAAAGCGCCTAGCTTCCTCTAAGTTTGGCTCCGAGGTTTCACACCAAACCATATCCGCATAAGGGGCATAAGCTAGACCGCGTGAGATCGCTTGATTCAAACCTGCATGGACATAAAAGAATCCCTCGGGTGATCGTTCGCCAGTTAGAAACGGTCGATCAATCTCGTCAATGTCGCTCGTCAGGAGACTTGCTGCATTCGCATCTGTACGAGCGATTAGCACCGTCTCCACGCCCATCACATCGGCTGCAAGCCTTGCTGCGATAAGATTTTTTACGGCTTGCTGCGTTGGCAACAGCACTTTACCGCCCAAATGGCCGCATTTCTTTTCGGAGGAGAGCTGATCCTCGAAATGGACAGCAGCGGCTCCTGCCTCAATCATGCCCTTCATCAGCTCGAACACGTTAAGTGGTCCTCCGAAGCCAGCTTCCGCGTCTGCCACAATAGGGAGATAGAAGTCTATGCTTCCCTTGCCTTCCGCATGCTGGATCTGATCAGCGCGCTGCAGTGCCTGGTTAATTCTTTTCACAACGCTAGGAACGCTGTTAGCTGGGTAAAGACTTTGATCGGGATACATATGACCGGATAAGTTCGCATCGGCGGCAACTTGCCAACCGCTCAAATAAATCGCTTTAAGTCCTGCTTTTGCTTGCTGCACAGCTTGATTTCCCGTTAGAGCGCCAAGTGCAGGTACAAAGTCTTCTTCGTTAACCCGCTCCCAGAATTTGCTGGCTCCCTGCTCAGCCAGTGTCTGTTCAATGATTACGGAGCCACGAAGGCGAAGCACATCCTCAACCGAATAAGGTCGAGACACCCCTTCGAATCGCTTGGAATTCAAGCTTGCTTGCAGTTGTTCACGTTGACTTTGTTTGCTCATGATCCTATGCACTCCTTTATTGGGTTTTGTTTTTTAAAAGGATACGTCTAGAAATCCGCTTCCGCCGCAAATCGGACAAGTGTTGGGCCAGAGCACACGATCCTGACCAAAATAGATGGACGACCCCTCTTTGTGAAAGTGCTCATCTGTGCTTCTCATTTCCTCTAAATCTCCATTACCTTGACATGTTGGACAATCCATTGTTGTTTCCTCCTCTAATGTATTAATACAGATTTATTTTTGTTATATAATATATAACACATAACCAAATAATGTTCAATATTGTTTTATAAAATTAATTGTTTTTATTAATATACTATAACAATAAAAAGCCTACCGAAAACTCGGTAGGCTTTCATATCATTTTATGAGTTGCGCAGTCCGCCAATTATCCCACTTCCACATCATTATCAAAGGCATAGTACAGTGTCAAAGACAATGGAGACAATGGATACAGAGCAGTTTCACCGCATTCATCGTGTTCTTTATGAACTTCTTGTTTTGCAACAGATCGCTGAAAACCATAGGCGCGAAGGTTTGTGAATTTCCTTCTTTCAAACTCCATCGATGAGGCCAAACTACTCATAACCATCTCTCCCTTCAACATATGAACCATTGTACCAATACAGATTGTTATTATATTTTATATTGTATAACTAAATAAAACATTTATGCAATAACAATTTTAAAATATTTTTATTGTTATATAACAAATATGATGTCACAACTCTAAAAGCAATTAACGGTAAACAAAAAAATGATGAGGCAAGAGTTGGAGTAGGGGGAAATAAGGTTTGAATGAATAAATCCATCTTCTCGGTTGAAAGATGTTGTAGAAAGTACAAGAATTCTGGCTATCCCACCTTTATCATTTCGATGTTGCATAATGTACAACAATTTAGCCCCGGACAGGCCATTTAGCAACAAATGGGTTCGAAATGGTGTACAAACTACAACTTTTACTTACAAAATAGCCTTTAGGCGTGTGAATTGTTGTAGAAACTACAACATGGGTAATCACGGTAGCCCATCGAAGTTGCTGAACGACAATGCGATCGGTATCAATGGACATTAAAAAAGATGACCCCCGACGAATACCGGGAGCCATCTTTTAACAGCTTAATTTAGGGTCTTTCTATTAATTGTCCACGAATAGGGTCACAGTTCATAGACCTTGCCCAATCAATTTTTTTATTACTTCTTATAAACAACAGGAAAATCGTCTCCGGTCAAAAGTTCGCCCGGTTGAACATGAACATGCTTATTCATGGGATGATTGCCTACAGGCTCATAACGAATATGTCCCGGCATATAATGGACCGCAATTGCACGCCGTTTCATCTGCGATTGATTCGGCAGTGAGCCGTGCCATGTCATGCAGTGATGGTAGCCAACCTGACCCTTCTTGATCTCGAACGGAACCGGCTTAATCTCCACACCTTCAGGCAGCAGTTCAGGACGCTTATGCTGCGGCATATGGTCAGGACCGTGAAGCAAATGCCGCTGGTGATCTCCCCATTGATGACTACCGGGTACCATCCACATGCAGCCGTTCTCAACAATAGCATCGTCCAGCGCCACCCATGCGCTTATTAGCTCTGCAGGCTTGATGATCGGCCACAGCGGATGGTCCTGATGCCACTTCGTAGGCCCGCCTGTGACTGGCGGCTTGTATTGAATTTGGTCGTGCCATATGCGCAGTGTGTCCGTACCGGCGAGTTGTGCAACATCCTCGCATAAAATGTGATTAGCTGCATGCTGCAAGTAGATATCGCTGGCCATCCAGATGTTAACAACCTGAACAATCGTTTCACTGGCTTCCATGCTCATTCCATATTCACTGGACTGAAGCCAAGTTGCGATTCAGTACCGGTTTCTTAACGGTCTTCCCTTCCAGTACAAGATCCAGCTCACGACGCAGAATCTCAACTTCCTCGTCGTTCAGCACAACATCGCCCTTAACAAAACCGTCACGTTCAAACAACTGTACCTGCTCCGCTGTCAGCATGCCTAATCCCCCGTCCACTAATTGTTGAAGCCGATGTTTCGACTTACAAGATCAAGTGTATCAGCATACAGTTCGCTAGTCGTTGCCGTAAAGATTAGAACTAGTTGCACTTTTCAAAGGTTTTTAGCCAACGACAGCGAAGTAGCTTAGAATAACAAATCGACGAAGGAGCACGCCAAATGGAACCTTCTCACCCGCTCGGACCGACAGCCTTATTACTCCCTACAGTGAACTATGCAAATGTGGAGAAAGATGTTTCGGCAGGCTTCGTTTTCGGTCCCCGTACGATCCCTGATTGCCAACTTGTTTACGTTGTGTCCGGTCAAATGGATTTGTGGGTAGGCGCCAATAAGTACTCGCTACTTCCCGGCGAATGTGCTTATTATGGATCGTGTACACCGCATAAGCTATCCGTCCATCCCAGCATTTCAGCTACTTTCATCAGCCTGCACTTCGATTGGCACCGAGTGTCTCCAGAGCCTGTTCACCCTGGCGCTAAGCTGGAACGCTTTGCAGGCGGACCGCCATTTGACTCGCCGCTGCACTACACGGTTGAAGTCGAGGGTTATGGCAGCGTCACCATTCCTGATCATTTCAGGCTAGTCACGGGAGAACGGTTGCTGTATCAGATTGTTCAGGAATACAAAGAGTAGGAGCCCGGCTATTCGCTCGTATTAAGAAGTCTTCTGATGCAAGTATTAGCTCAAATTGTTCGCCAAGAATTAGAAATTTCAGCGCTTCATAGCTCCAAGCGAAGCATGATTGGACCAGCGCTGCAGATGATTAGGGAGCATCCTGAACATCCGTGGAGCTTATCAGAGCTAGCCCAGCAGTGCGGTTATCACCATGCCTATTTTGCCCAGTTATTTAAGGAAGTGATGGGCGTCTCACCGAAACCCTACATGATTCGTAAACGGATACAATTGGCGAAGAAGCTTCTGCTGGAGGAAGAAAAAGTAGAGGTTATTGCCAGCAAACTCGGCTACGCTTCAGTCCATTACTTCAGTCGGCACTTCAAATCAATTACCGGCATGTCTCCGTCTTCTTTTCGACTTTACGGTGGCGAGAAAGGCCCTGTGGCTTAATAGCCTCTCATCGCCTCTTTTGATCCAAATAGAACGATTGTTATACGTTACTTTCTCACTAATTCAAAATCATCAAATGCGGCCCAGTTATTGCCGTTGGCGTCATTCCATATGCCGATCTCAACTTGGCCGTTTGTCACCGGGATGTTGTCTATCGTATATTTCGTATAATTCGGTATTGGACTGGTTCCAATAACAGCATCAATTTCAGCGGCGCCGTAGTTTTTAGCGAATAGCTGCAGCGCATTTTGTCCTCCGCCTGAGCGTACCCATACGCTAGCCGAGTAAAGTCCGTTTGGCACTGTCTTCAGTTGAGCCGTTATTTGTTGATAATTAGCCGACGCCCAATGAGTCAGTTTATAGCTTCCACTCCATGGCAAATCCGTATCCACTTTTTGAGCAAGCGTTGCATTGTGCCATTCCGTCCATCCTGTCAGATCGCCTGTTTCAAACCCGGGGTTTGTCAAGAGATTTACAGGCTGTCCGACACTTCTCTTCGCCTTTTGGTCCAAATACAAGGATTGTGGCACCAAATCCAATCCTGTACCGATACCCTCTACCAGATCCTGCGGCGCGGAGCCATCCGAGGCTGGTACTGTATAGGTCACACCATTAGCTGCTCCCCGAGTTCCTATCACATATCCTTGACCAAATTGCTTTGATTTCACAATGGACGACTGACCAGTGGCATAAGCAGTACCGTTTGTATTCCAGATCACCGATTGCGTCGTTGTCCATCCATGCTCTATCGTTCCATACGGTCTATACACGGCTTCGATAAAGTCTCCGTTCATCGTCATGTTATCGAATAAGTTGGCCATACTTAAATGCATATGGAAATCGGAGGCAAGACGAGGAGTATTCGATGTGCTGTTGTGGATGACGTTTCCGCTTGTCCACATGCTTTTGAAATCGAAGTTATGTCTCCCGTTCGTGGCCGTAGCATTTTGCACCAAGTTATCCGAGCCCTGTATGGCGTACATATATCCATTTCCGCCTTCGCCTTTATACTGCGGTTTCTGAAAATGGGTATTCTGGATGGTGACCGTACGAGATTGATTGATCGTAATACCATATGATAGTAAATGATAATCACCGCTATTGGAACTAGGTTTATAGCTGTTAACGTTATCTACCCAGCTATTTTTGGCATTTACGATCGTTATCCCCTTAGAGTCATGCACATCGTAAGCCCCTGTGCCAGCTACATTGAAGTCCAAATCTCCCCAACCTGTTCCCGTATGCTGCTTCATCCCGATTGACAAATCTTCGATTCCTGCCTCTGCAACCGCTTCGCCTATTTTATATACGCGTGCATTATCCCTTGTTTTCAACGTATACCGAATAGGAATATCGATGGTAAGCGTGTTAGCAGAAGCATCAATACCTGTGATCTTCCTGTAGAACGTCGGCCCCTTCAAGGATGCATCCCATTTGCCGGTCATACCGTGATCCGCAATGAAAGCATCCGTAGCATCGGAGTGCACGATAATAAATTCGTTGATACTATACCCGCTGACACTGTTAACGGGAATTGTCATCGCCTGCGGCTGCACATCACTTCGTATGGAAGTTGGTGTATTCGTTGGCGTAAACCAATCCGCCGACGTTAGCGGCGAAATACGGATGACTGCTTTATTTCGCATACTCGTTGAATCATTGTAAATGAACGTTGATGTTTTACCTGAGCCCCGGAGCACGACATTGTCTTTATTAATCCAGAGGGCACTTGTAGCGGTTCCTTGCGGCTTAACACGATAAGTTCCCGCAGGTAAATAAACGATACCGCCCCCAGCAGCACCTGCCGCATTAATCGCATTCTGAATGGCATTCGTAGAATCGTTGGTTCCGCTTGAATCTGCCCCGTATTGGGTTACGACGTTATAGGTGGCGCCTGGCGGAGTGGATGGGATACTTTTCTCACCTCTCCAATAGCCCGCATAAGAAAAGTCATGAAAAAACCGGCCTTGCGCATCTTTATACCCCGGGGTCCAATCAGAAGGATATAACGAGCTTCTCCAAGGCGTGCCTGCATTTGCCGATTCAATAGGCACAACAAATGATAGAATTAACGCAAACATCCATACTGCTGCCAACAACTTCCAAACGAGCTTCTTTTTCATCAAATGAGCCTCCATTGTTCGATTTTTTCAAGCTCTTATGTCCATTTCTGGCTGTCCGAACTGTTTGATCACCTCCTTAAACATCTTTACTTCGCGTTCTTCGCATACTGCGCGCTGAATTCTTCTATCACTTTATCGCCGCCAGCTTTGCGCCACTGCTCGATCGCCTGCTTCCATCCCGCTTCATCCAGCTTGCCGAGCACAAATTTAGTGCGGGAATCATCAATGATCTGTTTTAATTCGCTGCCTTTCGTCGTTTGCGTATTAGAATCAAGCGGATTAGCTGGGTTATTCACGGCAATCGCTTCGTTGTCTCTAATCATTTTTCCGTATTTTTCCATCAGCTTTGTTTCTTTACCTGTCGTTTTAGCCGTATATTTCGCTACTTGCAATTGAAGATAACTGGAGCCAACCTCTGTGTCCTGCAGCTTTTGGTCAATGAATACCGGCTTGCTTTCTTCTACTTTATAATGTCTTCCCTCAATGCCCCATCCGAGCAAATCGAGCATTTTCTGGTCAGACAGCTTATCATAAAAGCCAAGGATCTGTTTGAGTTCAGCCTCCGTCTTCACACTCGACTTGGGAAACATGAATACACTGTTATAGCCTTGACCGCCGTACGTCCTTTCCCCTTTAGGCCCTTTAATTCGGCTCACCACATCGATATCTGCTCCAGGGAACGTCTTGGTAAGCGTAGCTTGGTAGCCCGCTGCATCAATCATGTTGGAAATCACAGCGCCAGCTTTTCCTTGATTTATATCATCTTTTTTCTGTTGATTGTTCAGCACAGGGAAATCCTGTTTGATCAGTTTCTCGTCATACAGTTTTTTATAAAATTTCATCGCTTCATAATACTCCGGTGATAGGAAATCCGGGCTCAGCTTGCCGTCCTTTACTTCCCAGCCATTCGGAGCACCCAAGTAAGAAGCTACTGTATTTAAACCATCCATCACTTTTTCTTCCGTTAGTCCTACGGTATCCTGCTTGCCATTCTTATCTGGATCATTCAATGTAAAGGCTTTCAGAACGTTATAAAGCTCATCCATTGTTTTCGGTTCACTTAAACCGACGGTTTTCAACCAGTCACTTCGAAAAATAATCCCAGAGGTCGATAAGTCACGGGCACGGTACAATCCGTAAATTTTACCGTCAACCTTAATATTGTCGAATACCGACTTATTCATTTTGGATAAATTGGGATACGCGCTTAAATACGGGCCAACTTCCCAGAACATGCCCGAACGAATGGCACTCAAAATATTGGAGTCCTTATTATTTTGCACGAGCATGGCCTTCGGCAGTTCACCTGAACCGATCGTCACATTGACCTTGTCCTTGTAGGAGGAGTTCGGAACCCAAGAGATATCGAGCTTGGTGTTCGTATATTCTTCGATCTTCTTTTGCACATCACTGTCTGCCTTGGGAGGTTCCGCGTACATTAATGTCATGATGCTTAGTTTTAAAGGCTCCTTATTAGCCGTTGCGGTACTCGTTCCAGTTCCTCCTGCTGCTGGACTCGAATCGCTCCCGCAACCCGTGAGTAGTGCCGCTGCTCCTACGATGATACTTATGGCTGTAAATCCTGTTCTTGTCATTTCCAATTGGCGTTTCATTGATGTGATGCCTCCCCTAATTTAATTCCTTCTGAATTGAAAACCCCTTCAACCTTTTACAGAGCCGAGTATAACCCCTTTGGCAAAATGCTTCTGCAGAAAAGGGTACACGATCAATATAGGTACGGTTGAGATGACGATAACGGCCATCTTAATAATTTGCGATGGTGGGGCGATATAGTTCTGATCGAATTGCGTGGAATCACCAATTCCACCTTGAGATAAGATCACGATTTGTCTCAACCAAACTTGAATCGGCCACATTTTAGCATCGTTGATGTACAAGATTGCACTGAAAAATGTATTCCAATGTCCCACGGCGTAAAACAATGCAAACGTTGCCAGCACAGGTGCAGATAACGGGAGTACAATGCGGAAGAGCAGTCCCAGATCATTGCAGCCGTCGATCTTCGCCGCCTCTTCTAGCCCTTCCGGTAATTGCCGAAAGAAGCTCACAACGACGATCAGATTAAAAGCGCTAATGGCGTTCGGTATGAGCAGCGCCCAGTAGCTGTTTAGTAATCCGAGTGATTTCACGACAAGAAAGGTGGGTAATATGCCGCCATTAAACAGCATCGTGAACACAATAAGCATCATAAATAACTTTCTACCGTCAAAGTCCTGTCTCGATAATGGATACGCCAGCAGCGATGTGAACAACAAATTGATAAATGTCCCCGCCACTGTAATGCCTGCTGTAACCAACAAGCTTCTCATCATGATACTAGTGGAAAATATGTATTTGTATCCCTCAAGTGAAAATGAAGTAGGAAATAAAATAAAGCCGCGCCGGAGCACCTCCTCCGGTTCCGCAAAAGAGACAGACACAATATAGAAAAAGGGGATAATGGTTACCAAAGCAACTATAATCAAAAATGTATAATTGACACTGTCAAAGATACGACTGCCTATGCTTTTGTTGATCATCATGTACCGTTCCTTTCTTAATACAGACCGTTTTCGCCGAATTTTTTGGCCATCCGGTTCGCACCCATAACAAGCATCAGTCCGATCAACGATTTGAACAAACCAACTGCTGTACTATAACTGAATTGCCCCTGCTGAATTCCCACATTGTAGACATATGTATCGAATACTTCGCCTACATCACGGTTCATTGCGTTCAGCATAAGGAAGATTTGTTCAAATCCTGTATCAAGGAACGAGCCGAGTCTTAGAATGAACAGGATGACGATGACACTTCGTATGGCTGGAAGCGTAATGTGCCACACCTGCCGAAATCGACCCGCACCATCGATGGTAGCAGCTTCATACAACTGCTGATCGACCCCGGCCAATGCCGCCAGAAAGATAATCGTCCCCCAACCGGTTTCTTTCCAAACGACCTGTGAAACGATCATCGTACGGAACCATTCGCTTGAAATCAGAAATTCTACTTTAGGAAGTCCCAACGCTGCAAATGCATCGTTGACAATCCCTCCTTCCGTCGTAAAGAAAATGTAAGAAATCCCCACGACAACAACCCAAGATACAAAATGAGGGATATACACAATCGTTTGAATAGTACGCTTAAACACTTCTTTCCTGACTTCATTTAACAATAGAGCCATGATAATCGGCAGTGGAAAAAAGAAAACTAAATTGTAAAAAGCCAAGATGAGCGTGTTTTTGAACAGCATGACAAAAGAGCTATCAAAGAAAAAGCGTTCGAAATGCTGAAACCCGACCCACTTGCTATGCAGCATTCCCAGCGTAGGCTGGTAATTCTGAAAGGCGATTAGTAACCCCCACATAGGCAAGTATTTAAAAACAATAAAATAGAGCATGCCTGGAATTGCCATCAGATACAGCCACCTGTTTTTAATCAGTCTCGCTAATAACCTGTGGCGGGCATTGCTCCTGACTGCCGCTTTGATCGGCGCAGAAATCAGTTCCACCATCCATTGTCCTCCTTGATTCGGTTGATAGCTTCAGATTACCTAAGCCTAAAGTTGCGTTCAATAATCAACAGCGCTCCACTTCCTATTTATGGGGAGATACGTCTGTAAAACGTGCTTTATAATCAATAGCGCTCCTTATGATAATCATTGGAATCAGCCCTTCCCTTCAAACTGATTCCTTTAGCTTCTGCTCTCTATATTGACCAGGCGTCATTCCCTCAAGCTTGCGGAACTGACGGATAAAATTTTGTGCGTTCGTATACTGCAAACGTTCGGCAACTTCAGTGATCTTCATTTCGGTTTCACTCAGCCAGCTCTTGGCCATATCATGACGAAACCGTGCCAAATATTCGCTAAAATTCATGCCGGTTTCCTTACGAAACATCCGGCGAATGTAATGTGTGCTGTAATTCAACCTCATCGCGCACTGCTCTAACGTTAAATCGCTGTCATAATGGTCATGAATTAGATCCTTTACAGAACGAGAGATGCTTTTACCGGAAAATTCATGCACTTCGCGAGTTAGCTCCATCATGGGGGCAATCATTTGCGACTTGAACCAGTCTTCTATTTCTTCCGGTGTTTTCAAGTTGAATAATTGCTCATATTTATTGCGATGTTCCTGAGAAACCATGATTAATGCAGCACCTATGTCGTAAGTTACGCGCACCAGATCTGTCAAAAGCATGGCAAAGGACATCCGATAAAGCGCGGGGTCACTTGCCGCCTTAAGTACTTCTTGAATAAACTGACGAAGCTGATCTCCGGCCTCGTCCCTATCGAGAAAGGTGATGGCCTGTATAAGCTTCGACACCAGATGATGCGGATAGTATGGCTGAGATGTCATCTGCGGCTTCAGATCACCGATATGTAAAATGGCTTTTTCCCCAAGTCGAATCCGATATTGCAAAGCTTCTTTGGCTTCAAGAAACGCTTGCGGTGTGGCATACATGGTCTCATACGGACGGCTGATCCCTACACTGACTTTGAGTCCCAAAAATTCATCCACAGCTCGCTGTACGGACTCAGCTAGACCACTCAACTCACTTAGCAGTATCCCGTGACTCTCAGCATCGCTCCCGACCAGTGTAACCTGATAATTACCAATGGGCATTGCATGAATGCGCTGCGGTGTCGGGATCAATTCGGAGGCCATATTGTTCATCGCAAACAACAGCAAATCCTGCTCATTGGAACTATACCGCGTTTGCGCAAAGGTATCGATTTGCATGACCAGAACCGCATATCTACGCCAAGCAGGAAGTTGAAACTGACTCATTTTTCCCTCCAATTCACTACGGTTCAACTCCCCTTGGAAAAGCTTCAACATGAAGTAATCGACGAGTTGGCCAGACTGCATCTTCATTTTCCCTTCCAGCTGTTCTTTCGACTGATGCAGCGAAGCGAACTGTGTACCGATCCACTGTAATTCGTCTTTAACTACCGTTACTTCTCCAGATGGTCCGCTTTGCTTCATGGTGAACTCCATCAGGCTGCGCACAGGGAAATATATTCGCTTCGAGCCCCAGTAAGATAGCAGCCCAGTAAAAAGCAAAAGAAGCAAACATGCGGTCAAAGTCGCCCATCCGATACTGGCGGACTCCTTCTTCGCTTCCTCTATAGGAATGATGGATACATAAGTCCAGTTATTGTACCTAGAATGGTTGTACACAACACTATACGGCTTGCCAAGCGATGTGCTGTTAAAATAACCCTGCTGCTTGCCCTTGTTTTGCAGCTCCTGCGACCAGGGCTCGGATAGAACGCTTTGACCGATTCTCTTCTCATTGGTATGAATGATGATATTCATCTTGTCGTCAACTATCATCGTTTCCCGGGTCGAAAAGCCGCCTGTCAGCAGCTTGGCTAGCTCGATATTGGACACGCGAACAGACAAGTATCCCTTTGGATCAGCGGTCGTGGAAGGGATTGTCTTCACCAGTTTGATGCCAGTAAACGTATGATCCAACTCCGGGGACCAGCGTGAATTAAATGCGGAGTCCAAAGAGAAGGACTTAATAACCGTGTCCTTTCCGAAATAAAAGCCCCCGTCTTTGATATACCAATCATTCCTAAGACTATGCAGTTCCACATCCTTAACTCCCAGCTCATAGGTTTGCACGCCAAGAAGCCCTTTAACAAGCAAATCAATGTCCTGAAAATCTTCAATTTCCATCCGTTTGGAAATGGCACCAACGACAAGCGGAGTTTCCGCATAGCGCCTAGATACTTGATCGATGACCTTTAAAATCTGTTCGACCCGGCTTTGCGACTGCTGCAAAATGAAAACGTTCGCTTCATTGACTTTCGTTTGGACCGTAGAAGTGGATTGAAAGAAAGCGTAGATGCCCAAAAACATAAGCGGAATCGTACTAATCAGTGTAGTAAATGTGATCAATCTGATGAAATAGGAATACCGAGAGACCATAGTTTCCTCCAGAGGTTTGATTTCGTTCTACTTGTTCAGGAAAACGTAGGAAAAGGGCTAACACATTGTCAGTAGACGTTGCATTAGCCCTCTTATAAATACTCTTAACGCTTATAATATCTATCTAAAGCTGATTTCTGGATCTGAATGGCACGATCAATCTTGGAGGCTTTAATTTTACTCACATAGGTGTCAAAAGCGTCCAATGGTTCCACACCGAGTATGATTTTAAGCGACATCTCGTCGACAAGCGTCATAACATCGATCATGATGGAAGAAAGCTCAGCGCTTTCTAACTCTGTCTTAGGCATTTGCGGGAGTATATGACTGTCAACATCGGTATTTGCCCAAACTTGAATGGCCTCCCTCTGTTGGGGCAATGTGTAATATTGCTCCATATAACGAACGTCCTGGACGAAGGGACCAAAGTAACTAGCCCGATTATACATCGAAAGCGCTTGAGATGGCGCGAGTTTATTGGGATTTTTCAAAATTAAATCCGTATATCTCGGGTATCCGCCTTCCATGTTATAACTAATTCCCTCGATCCCGAAATTGAAAAGCATATGACCTTCTGCGCTATATCCGTAATCTAGCAGCTTCGCTGCTGCTTCAGCGTTCTTGCTTTTGCTTGAAATGGCAACCCCGCCTGTCCCCACATACGCATAGCTCCGCTGCCCGAACTTAGGCTTATTGCCTTTTATCAACACCGGATAAGGTGCAGGACCTAACAATGCAGCCTTTTCTTTGTCCTGAACGATGGGCTGCCATTTTCCAATACCTGCGCCAGCATTCCATATCGTTGCCCCGCTTCTTCCTGAAATCATATTGGCATCCAACGTTTTGGTATCAACTGTAGCGATATTTTTGTCAATCAACCCTTCTGCATACCATTTGCGAAAAGTAGCGAGAAACTGTTTATAGCCCTCTTCCATCGGCCCATACTTCACTTGGCCGTTATCCAAGTAGAACCCTTTTTTGATCCCATAGGCACCCACGAAAGCACCGCCTTCAATGCCGAATAACGGATTGGGAACACCTAAGAAGGTCAAAGGAGCAGCGATTCCCTTTTTCTCTTTAAACGCTTTTAAAACTGTATACCACTCATCTATTGTTGTAGGTGTCTGGAGACCAAGTTCTTGAAGCCAATCCTGACGGATGATAGGCCCCTGAAAGGTCCGAAGCAATTCGTCACCCCGTATGAATGGAAATACATAATAACTGCCATTATCCGTTTTGACCTGT
This sequence comes from Paenibacillus sp. V4I9, assembly GCF_030817295.1. NCBI lineage: Bacteria > Bacillati > Bacillota > Bacilli > Caryophanales > Paenibacillaceae > Paenibacillus > Paenibacillus sp. V4I9. The sequence continues at coordinate 2,176,066 of NZ_JAUSZE010000001.1, read as the reverse complement.
TTGTCTATTTCTGGGTGTTCACGCAAGTATTTTTTCAGATTCGGAGCATGTTTATCTATGAGATCATTCAATTTCAAAATATAACCGTCATTGATCGCCTTCTCTGGTCCTCCAGGATGGTTATCCCATTCGTATTCCATCATATCGGGCAAATCGCCTGACGCTAATAAGACATTCATCGCTTCTTTCGCTTGATTAGATGGCGGTTGAATGAAAGTTATCCTTACCCCTGTCCGCTTCTGCCATTCTTGGAAGAACGGTATGTCCTGAATGTTCGGTTTTACACTCGCCGCATTGCCGTTAAGTTCAGACCAATAAGATAGCGTCTTCTTGGCCTGATCAGGTTGTTCTACCTTGGCAGTGTCTTTAATCGGCTCCTCTGCAGGCTTTGCTGGGTTATTTCCAGAAGTACAAGCCGATAACAACAGGGTAATTACCCACATGAACAATAGGATTGAGGTACTTATACGTCTTTGACTCATCTGGTAACCCTCCATAGCCTTAATCCCTAGCGTGAATCAGTTCATTTCCTTGAATTTCCCAGGTGTAATCCCCTCGTACTTTTTGAACACTCGAATGAACGTCGCGACCTCATTGTAACCCACATAATTGGCAATATCGGATATGGAGTCTTGCTTATAGCTGATCATGCGTTTGGCTTGCTGAATGCGAACCTTCGTGATGTAATCGAGCAGTCCCTCACCCGTTTGATCCTTAAACAATTTAGAGATATAACTACCTTTTAACTCAAAGCGTTCACCGATTGTATTCACATTTAAATTAGAATCCTGATAATGCTCGTCGATGTAACGAGTCACCTTGGAGATAAGCTCACGCAGCGTCTCTGCACGCTCTTTGGACAAGTTCGTCTCCATTTTCACAGCTGCAAATGCACAAACTTCTTTGAGCAAGGTTAGGAGTTCATGCTGCATTTCCAGTATCGTATCACAGGCGATGATCTTATCCATCCACAGTGGATTATCTTCTAAAATACGGCTTTCACCGTCTCCTAGTTCATTGATCGCCTTCACCATCGTACCGACAAGATTGAAAATGAGACATCTCGCCAAGGTCAGTAACACGAGGGGCTTATTGAAATTCCGCTCCATAATTTCGTTCATACACGCACTAGCCTGTTCAAAATCGCCAATTTTTATCAGATTGATAATCTGCTGCTCGACCTGAAGCGGATAATAATAGCCCAGCTGTTGCTGATCCGTGGAATCGATTCGAATCTCATCGTAGGTGATGATCTCTCTTTTTCCTCGAACCATCTTATATTCCATGGCATCCAATGCCTCACTATACGCCTCGGCGACTCCAAACAAGGAGCCATGGATTCCGCCGATGGATACCGTAAGATCCATGTTGAATCTAATTAAAAACCGCTGTGCTTCTGTGGCAATCCAATGAAGGTCTTGTTTCATTTCGACAGCTTCGATATCTGCAAAGTTCACAAGACAAACCATCATATCATCTACTTCAGCCACATAACCCGCATGCCCACGCTGCCCAACAAGCTCTTCCACGACATTGGTTATAATGAACTGTATGAGTTTCCTTCTTTCATTCATATCCATTCCCGGCAAATTGGTAGAAAGGCTGTCCTGATTCTCAACAGCAAATAAAATGACGGCAAAATCATTAGAGATTAAATCAATATGGAACGATTTGAAAGCTTCCTCATATGGAATCAGTGTATCCATCTTCCCTTTCAGGAGCCGATTCAACATATTGGAACGCAGCACATGGTGATGAGATTGCAATTGTAAAGCAATTTTATCTTTTTCATTTCTTGTTTGTGAAATTGCTCTTTGGATGAAATTGAGTTCATTTCCATCTGGCCGTTCCTGGGTGGAATTCTTATCAGAAAGCGACTGAACCAGCCGCTGAATAGGCGAATAATTGCGGCGCATAAAAAACCATGTCAATACGCCTGCTCCCATTAAACTTATTAAAATGCTAATATAGGTGAATTTACGGACATATTCCGCTTTCTCCCAATAAATACGACTAGGAATAACCAAAACATATTTCAAATCAGACACAGCAGATTGCATATAAAATAGCTCTGAATCCCCATTCTTCGCTGGCTTATACATCACATCATCCCTATCTAACAATTGCTCCAAAATAAGGTTCTTATTGACCGACACAGGTAAATTGGAAAGAAGAACTTGATTATCATGATTAAGAATTAAGATCTGTCCGCCACTAAATCCTGAGATTGTTTCCATCGCCTTCTGGAATCTTTCCATGTCTGCCATGACGACGACGGTACCGGTTTGTTTGCCGTTCAAATCCTTTGGCAGGTGTGCAATATAAGCGATTGAGTTTTGAGGATTCGCCGCATCCGCGCGTGGCAATAAGAGAAATTGGTTATTAGCGGCATTATGTATCGTATCTAGCCATTGCTCGTATCGAAGCGTTCCTGTGTTGTGGATCGTATCAAAAGCTGTCTTCAGGTCCCTGACATTCCCCGGACGGAGGATCGATGATTCCTGATCCCAAGTGACATAAAATTCATCAATCGTTGCGTAAGACGTTTGGTACATCCTAAATTCTTTCACCAATTGAAAAGCGAGGAACTGATCGTCGTTTGACCGTAGATTGGAGTACATTAAGCTTTGAAGCTTGGTATTCCAAGTGATCTCCATATTCAATCGTTTCATTAAATCGATTTGATTATCTATCGTATATCGGACTTGTTTCAATAAGGAATCATTCGCACGATGAATCTCGCTCTTAAGTGCTTCACTGGATTGCATATAAATAATCCAACTCATCATCATGGGTACGAACAACACCGCGCTATATGAAATTAACCAAGTAAAAATAATGCTTTTTCGCTTCTGCCAAAGAAATCGGATCTTCACATGGATCTCCTCCCATTGAATGGTGGATGAATGTCTGAAGGGATTGTCTCCACTTACCTCTATTATACCTCTGATTGCAAGGGGAGGAATGTCCAAAATAACAAAACCGATTGACAAAAGCTCTATTTAACCCGTTTTAAACGGTTTTACCCCTTCAAAGAACCTACCATAACCCCTTTTACAAAGTAACGTTGAACAAAAGGATAGATACAAAGTACAGGTACTGTTGCTACGATAATCGTTGCATATTTAATTGTTTCACCTATTTGATGTCGATCTCCCGCATCTGCCCCTACTGACATTCCGTCTGTAGAATTCGAGATTAATATCTCACGGAGTACAAGTTGTAAGGGGAATAGGTCTCTGCTTTTAATAAATACAGAAGCGTAGAACCAGGCATTCCATTTATCAACCGCATAATAGAGAATCATAACCGCGATGACCGGCATGGAAAGCGGAATAATGATTTTGAACAAGATGGTAAAATGGTTCGCGCCATCGATTTTAGCTGATTCTTCCAAACTATCGGGTACAGACATGAAGGCTGTACGCATGATAATAAGATTGAAGGTACCGATCGCAAATGGAATAATCGTAGCCCACAACGAGTCCAGAAGGCCAACATTCTTCACAACTAGATATAAAGGAATTAAGCCACCGTGAAAGAACATGGTGAAAACGATGATCAGCATAAATGCTTTATTCCAAATGACATTTTTCCGTGAAAGCACGTAAGCCCCTAAAGCTGTCATCAAAATATTCACTAAAATACCGAACACAACGATAAATAGCGTATTACGGTATCCGATCAGAATACCTGGGTTTTTCATGACACCTTTGTACGCTTCCAGACTAAAACCTAAGGATTTATACAGAATTCCCTTGTGAGCCACGAGCTGACCTGCATCACTAAAGGATGCCAACACGACATATAGCAATGGATATAAAGTAGCAACCACTAGCACTACTAAAATTAGATGAATACCAATATCGAATAATCTTTCAACTATACTAGGTCCCTTATTCATTTGCTTCACCTCACCATAAGCTGCTTTCATTTACTTTGCGGCTGATATAATTGGCTGAAACCAATAAAATTAGATTGATTACAGAGTTAAATAAGCCGACTGCTGAGCTGTAACTCCATCCGAATTCAAGTAATCCCTTACGATACACAAAGGAAGAAATGACATCCGCGGTTTCATAAGTAACCGGATTGTAAAGGAGAATAATTTTCTCGAAGCCTACATTTAATAAATTCCCCATTCGCAATATGAACATGATAGCAATCGTTGGCATGATGCCGGGTAAGGTGATATGAATGATTTGCTTCCACCTGGTTGCTCCGTCCATACGCGCAGCTTCATACTGCTCGGTATCAATACCCATTAATGCCGCAATATAAATGATGGACTCCCAACCAATTCGCTGCCAAATCTCCGATAGAATATAAATAGGACGGAATAAATCAGGCTTCTGCAGCATCGCTTGGCCATCATATCCAAACGTCATAAGGATCTTGTTGATCACACCATCCGCGTTCGTAAAATCAGTTATAATCCCACAAATAACAACAAGTGAAATAAAGTAAGGCATGTACGTAATGGTCTGAGCCACACGCTTGAACATCTTGCTGCGCACTTCATTGATTAACAATGCCAGAATTATCGGCGCTGGGAATTCAAATACCAAGGAGTACAAACTGATAACAAGGGTGTTCTTTAAAATACGCCAAAAGTAAAAACTGCTGAAAAAATCTTGAAAATGTTTGAATCCTACCCACTCACTGCCGATAATCCCTTTCATGGGTGAATATTCTTTGAATGCAATCAGTGCTCCATACATCGGGGCATAATGAAAGATAATATAATAGACAAGCACAGGAACCATCATCAGATATAAGTACTTATTCATTATGAAATCACGAACATATCGATTTATGCCCGGTTTTTTCTTTGCTAGTGCCATTCTTTTGAGCGGTTGCGTATTCTCCATCTTTTCCCTCACCTCATTCTGAATGGATGGAGAGAGCAAAGCTCTCTCCACTCAGTTCCGCATTATCTTTTGTTATAACGATCCAAAGCCGCCTTTTGAATTTCAATAGCACGATCCAATTTCAAAGATTTCATTTTATCTAAGTATTTCTGATATTGATCGACGGATTCCGTTCCAAGAACGATTTTTAACGTCATTTCATCTACCAGGGTGTTGATGTCACTCATGATTTTTGCATATTCCGAACTCTCTTCCGGCGTTGGCGTAAGCGGAGGCAGACTATACTTATCTATATCCGTTTTCTTCCAAACATTGATCGCCTCACGCTGGGTTGGCAATGTAAAGAATTGTTCGGCATATCGTTTATCTTGGATAAAAGGACCGTTGTAGCTGCCGCGAACATACATGGACATCGCTTGCGCCGGAGCTAGTTTATCGGGATTTTTCATCAATAAATCTGTATATTTCGGATAACCGTTCTCTAAATTGTAGCTAACACCTTCTGTACCGAAGTTGAAAAACATGCGTCCAGCTTCACTATAACCATAATCCAGCAGCTTCGTCGCTAATTCAGCATCTTTCGCCTTCGTCGTAATGGCAACAATGCCTCCAGAGGAATACGGTTTATCCTTTTGACCAAATTTAGGGATATCACCTTTTTTCAATACCGGGTAAGGAGCTGCCACCAATTGTGCTTTGGGATCTTTCGCTTGGACAATCGGCTGCCATTTCCCAATACCGCCTCCAGCATTCCCAATACTTGCTCCCGTGCTAGCTGTAGAGAAGTTTCCATCCAACGCTTTCGAGTCGACAGTGGCAATATTTTTATCCAGCAAGCCCTCTTTATACCATTTGCTGAATAATGCCATATAATCCTTGTATCCGCTCTCAGCTGGACCGAATTTGATTTGTCCATTTTCCAAATAGAAATTGCGGTTAACCCCAAAAGCCCCTAGAAACGCGCCATTATAAGAGTCATTGAAAAAGTTCGGTTTACTGATGAATGAAAGAGGTGCAGCTGCTCCTTTCTTTTCTTTAAACGCTTTAAGAGCAGTTGTCCATTCATCAATCGTTTCCGGTACAGGAATACCTACCTCGTCTAGCCAATCTTTGCGAATAATTGGACCTTGGAATACTTGCAGATACTCATCTCCCCGAATGAAAGGAAACGCATAGTAGCTGCCGCTATCGGTTTTTACCCATTTTGTCAATTTCGGGATTGTCTTTCAGAAATTTCTTAAGGTTAGGCGCATGCTTGTCGATCAAATCATTCAATTTAAGGATGTATCCATCCTTAATTGCCTTCTCTGGTCCACCCGGGAAAGTAAGGAAATTATATTCGATGATATCCGGCAAATCCCCGGATGCCAACATAACATTAAGTGCCTCTTTGGCCTGACCCGTAGGCGGTGCGGAGAACTTGAGCTGCACGCCCGTCTTCTTCTGCCAATCTTGAAAGAAAGGAACTTCAGCGTGGGTTGTTTTAACACCGGTTAAATTCGGGGTCAACTCGCCCCAATAAGTAAGTGTCTTATCGGTTTTGATTGGGTATGTCGTCACGGCATTGTTCGCGGATGGCGATTGCGTTTCTTTCGTTGTACTAGGTGTAGATCCCGTCTGAGAGGAGCAAGCAATCATTGTGCCCATCATCAAGACAGTCATTGTAGAAGCTAACATTTTCTTCATTCATTGACCCTCCAGTAATTTTATGGTGAGATGCATCTCTTCCCTTAGATTAATGGAACGCCCCTGACTTAAATATGAGTAAAATGAGAAGTGGCATGTTGATTTTCATTCAGCAAACTGATTATTTCTCCAAAGCAATAGACTATTTCTAAAATCATTGGCAATATTCACAAAAAAAAGAACTAGCGTAAGATCATCGCTAGTTCTTTAACCCTATACTTTCCCCAAACTCTCCCGATAGGCCTTCGGGCTAAAACCCGTCATTTTCTTGAAAATGCGGCTAAAATGCTCGGGGTTTAGGTATCCAATTCTCTCCGAAATATCGGAAATTTTGATCCCCAGTTCGAGCAGCCGCTTCGCCTCTTCGATACGCAGCTTCGTCAAATAGTGGATGAAATTGCAGCCGACTTCTTTGACGAACTGCTTGCTCAAGTAGCTTTCGCTCACGCCCACCATCTCACTGATGAGCGACTGATTAATTTCCTCACGATAATGCAAATCGAGGAATTTTTTTGCACTAGTAATAGAAGGACTATAGCGCGCTGCGTTCATGAGGCTATTCCCGTGAATAGCTGAATGAGCACGCTGTACTAGCAGTCTGACATACTGCTGCGTTTCCTCCAGCGTCTCCAGCTGTTTGATTTCATCAAATGGATTGTGAGCAGTAGGCTGTACCTCCTCCAAGCGTATGCCTTTCGGATAAAGAACAGCACCGAGCTCCCACAACATATCGACGAAGAAAGCCCGCACCTTGTCAGGCAGCTCCTGCCTCGCATCAGACATTCGCTTCTCCAATTGCTCATAGTCGCGAACCCACTGACTTTCGTCAGGTTGCTTCAGAGCTTGAAGTAGTACAAGCCTCCCAGCCCTCAAGTCTTTCCACAACTCGTGGTCCCCGTTGTCTTTCACACCGGATTCATGGGACGCCGATTCCCGATAAAACAGCTTCCCCAAGCCGGCAAAATAACTTTTCGCTGCCAACTGCTTGGCCTGTTGGTATAAGCGAGGCCACTGCCTACAGCCATTTGCCAAATCGCTTATGCCTACCGAAATAGAAGCGTTCACGTATTGCAGCAGGCGAGTTTGAATCATGGTCAGTGCGCTATGAATTTGGGAACGAATAGCCGATTCGCTGCGATCGTGCGGGAACGCGCACAATAAGACATATTCGCCAGCCTCCCGTCGAACAATTTCATGCAAAATGGACATTTCATGAAGAACAGTTTGGATCGTTTGTTGGATGAAACCATGCAGCTTCGTCGTATCGATAGCTTGTGCTATTTGAATGATGATCGCCATCTCGTTTGTTTCATTTAACAAACCGCTTGCTGATAAAAGCCATTGTTCGAACGACTCTGCGTCTTCCTTCAAATCGAAGTCTAGAAGCTTTTGTAGTAGCGCATCCTTATCCGATTGTTGGACTAGCTGCTTGTCCGCGTGCCCAATCTCTTCTCTCTTCGATACGCCGCCTAATCGCACTAACTCCTCTAGGGCTTTAGTGATAACCGGAACGATATGCTCCTCATCCATATCCACCTTGACGATGTAATCCAGAGCGCCGAGAAGGAAAGCTTCTCTCACATAGCTGTAATCGCTATAAGCGCTAAGGATAATTGGAAGCGGATGCTTCGTTAATGCTGGGTCATTCAATGCCTTTAATAGCGCTATGCCGTTCATTCGCGGCATTTGGATATCGACTAGCAGCAAGTCGATGTCGCCATGGGCCTTAAGAAGCCCGAGACCTTCGACACCGTCACCCGCTTCGCACACGATTTCAATATGGAGAGCTTGCCAATCGATCAAATGATGCAAGGCCAAACGAACTAACGGTTCATCATCAACGATCATCATCTTTGGCCAATTCATCCACGCTGTAAACGGCCTTTCGTAATTTCCGTGCACGATCTTGTAGAATTTCTTGCGGTGATTTCTGGTTATAGCGCGCTTTCGAATGCGTAGCGTCAACGATAATGGAGTTGCTCTTCAGAATATTCTGCTCGATGGCGAGAACTACCGTCTTCCCGATAAGCATGTCCAACAGGTTGATGTCTTTTAACCGCAGCTTGCGAAATTTCGTCAACGAACTCGAGTCAATAACCGGATCCTCCGGCGCCATACCTAGGAAATATTTGAACGAAAGGTCATACTTAGAGCGCTCAACAATGTCTACGTCAGATAGTTCAAAGATGGATTTCAACAGTAGATATTTAAACATGCGAATGGGGTCAATGGCGTTACGTCCATTGTCCAAACAATATTTTGCTTCCAGTTCCTCATATATGAAAGTGAAGTCCACCAGTTCGTTGATTTGACGGAGCATATTGTCCTTCGGCACGACGATGTCATACAGTGCCGCGTAAGGACTCAGAACCAAAGTTTGTTGTTGCCGAATCATCTGCTCTCACCCACTTTTCGTGATGCCTTAATTATACGACAAAAAAGGTACAGCCTCCTCAATTTTCTTGAGGGATTGTACCTTTTTCGTATGAAAGGACTTTTTCAGTGGCCTCCTAATAGAGCGAAATGCCTTTGTTACATGCAATGCTGCCGAAGCACCATACTGCTAGATTTCAATTGTCTTGCTTATCAACTTCCATCTCTCCATTAAGCTGCTTGGCATAATCGCGTATCAATTCAAAATCCGGATTACAGATATCTTCCTGCATGTTGGCTTCATCTAATTCCTGTTTATTCAACAGATTCATGTTCTCGTTGTCCATTCTGCTCTCACCTTCCTGAGAGTAGGGTTTCCATCCTCATACAATTTATCCCTTTTCGAAAATAACCGTAACGAGTGTCCCCTCCGGCACGCCGGGATAGCGGATTAGAAGCGTTCGAGATCCGGGTTCCCAACTTCGATCTACAACTTCATGACCATCCGCAATGACAAGACGGGGTTCCTCTGTCAGTTGGAGCCTTGAACTAACAGTTACTCCTTCAGGCGCCTCGGAGACGAACTGGAACTTCCCATTTACGACGGGTTCCTCGTCGCGGATTCGCGATGAACTGACGATGACGGCTGAGGTCAGATCAGGAGCTGCCTCAAGGTCATACAAAAGACTGCCCTTGCCTGGTTCGACAACCGGATTGCTCACAATAGCAAGTCTGGCATCGAAAAGGTCGATATAACTGCCATGAACGATAACAGCCTCATCCGTAAGCGACTCCGTCATGACGCGTGTCGCGACATAGGGACCTCGGCGGATTTGAAGGTATTGTTTTTCGCGCAATGGCTCCTCATCACCGCGCATGTTTAGTGCACGCTTCACGCTTTCGCGGACCCAATTCGCACCGTCTTCGGTTTCAGCTAGTCGAGCTGGATGTACGCGGTGAACGATAACACCGCCTTGACCTATCCGGTACTCCCCATCCTCAGGGCGGCGCCCCATCCCAATGGCCTCGAACAGGTGATCATCTGGCCGTTCGTAGGCTTTGGCCCCTTGGTTCCACCATTCCTTGACGTCGTGGTACGGGTCACTGCCATCTCCAACATAGATTAAGCAGCCTCCTTCTCGTATCCACTGCGACAGCACTTGGTGAAGACCGGCGTGCTCCGGTTTCATAAATTCATAACTGAGCAGCAGCACCCGGTAATCGTCCAAATACCCCGGGAAATGAAGCAAATTGTCCAGCTGAACCGGGCGAAGCGGTATGCCATGTTTAACAAGCGGCAGCGCCAGCCCATAGAATGCCGACCAATTCAGCATCTCTTCGTGATGCTCGGAAGGGAGAATTAGCGAACTGATGGTGCCATCGTAACGAAAGTCAGCCTCATCTGACTGCAGCTCAATGTCACCCCGTTGGAACATCGCTGAGTTAGCAAGGAGGAGACCGATTCCTTCGGTTTGTTCATCGGACATGATTTCCTCATGGCGGTGCATATCACGAAGTACGTGCATGACGGTCAACAGCTCGGTCGCATAATCGGACGGGATCATTTCTTTCCCTTTACCGTCTTCCTTCGGATAGGCAATCTCGAACACTCTTCGCGGCCAAGGGCATATTTCGTAATTGTTTACGTAAGGATGAAGCAGCGAAGCCACGACTGTATCTTCATAATTGACCTTATAGTCCGACCACGTGTAATTCGGATTGTCCTCAATTGGATCATGCAGAAACCACATATCACGTCCCGTGCCGCGAACGAGCTCTTGCATGACACCGTATTCAAGGAATGCCGTTTCGAACGTTCGCTCCTCACGAATGCCTTTGTACACATTTCGCGTGCGCGCGGTCCCCGTCCATACTTGAGCAATAAACCCGTCGCAAGCTGGCATGTTGACGAGCAGCGCTTCCGGACTCACAATCCGCCATTGCGTATAATTGATCAGACTATGCGTCGGCACATAAAAACGGATCGCACGCCCATAATTGACTTCCGCATATTCCTTCATCTGCGCACATAAGCGATCTAGCGTGCGATAGTACAGATACGCCTTCAACTTGGACGCCCGGTACTGCGCGTCTGGCGACTCATGAGGCGGTATCCACGGCTCCTGATAAAAGATGCGCCATTCCCGCTTGAAGGCTTCTGAATATCCGCCGGCAACCCAAAACTCCGGCTCCTCCAGATGGATGGCTTCGGCCCCACTGTCGATCGCCCGCTTAATACCGGCAGCAAGGTACTCGCTAAAGGAGATCGTCGGGACCATATAGGGCACGTCTTTGCCGTGCAGCAGGTGGTCACCGGCGCGATTGGTCTGAGCTTCATCCCAATGATCACGACCATCATACTTTCCGTACAAATAGTCTTGGTATTCTCCCCATGACACACCTGTCATCAGGTGGATGATATATCCCCTTTCTTTCCACCCGGCAATTCGTTCCTCCAAGTCGTCCGAGATGCCATACACCATGACAAAATCGCTGCGCAAATCGTACTTCGTCCCATACGGACGCGATTCTTGGAAACCCGTCCATTCCTTCCTATCCGATACCGGTCTCGACAAAGGTAATCCCTCCTCTATGAGTCGCCTCTCGGCTGAACGAGAACGGGAGAGTCTTTTCGCCTCTCCCGTTGTTCACCGCCTGTGCGGCTTCTTGTTAAGTTTTAGTTAGGCATTTGAAATTTTACAACTTCTTTACCTTTTAGATTATCATTCGTGAATTTAATCGCTTCACGATATCCTGTTTTTACCAGCTGTCCACGTAAATCATTTATGATTTTGAGTGCCGCCTCATCAGACTTGGCAAATATCGCTTCCTTCCAAACGTCACCGGTTTTATCCATGGATGGCTTGAGCGATTCCCATTGAGGGGCTTTCGTAATGACGTCCCAAGGATTGTAGGCTGTGATGACTTTAATGCCGTTCGGGCGTAAAATTTTACGAGCTTTCTCTAAAGCGGCCACGCGATTCTGATCAGCCCAGATGTCCCCGTTACCTCTGGAATTCGTACGGTCCAGACCGGTTAAACTTTCGTAGCCGACGCCAATCCCTTCGTTCTTTTTCAACTTCCCGGTTTTGTCATTCACAAACTTATCAAACCATTCCTTTTTCGCTGTCGGTTTACCGTTCTGCATATCCCAATGGACGCCTTGAACGCCGTAGCGAGTAAGCATGAAGCCTTCATCAGAAGCTAGGAAATCCAGCAGACGCAGGGCTGCATCCACATCCTTAGCTTGCTTCGTAATGACGGTCACATTGTTGCCTTGCACGCCTAGATCGGCCGGACGGTTGGCTTCAGCGCCAGCTCTTTCCAGTGGACCTACAGGCACATAATCGCTGCCTGGGTGAGACTGGACGTAGTCCTTGGAAGCATCAAGAATAGCTGGATAGTGAGCTGCGAGGACGGCTACGCGCCCTTGCTTTACTTTCTCATTTGCGATTGGATCCGTCTGCGTAAACGCTTCGGAATCGAGCAATCCTTGGGAAACCAGCTTCCGATAGTATAACGTATAGTCTTCATATGCTTTCGTAAAGAAATTATTCTCTAGAGAGCCATCCCCTTTATCAAGGAAGCCAGAACCCATAAACATCTGATCGCCGATATTAACAGCCCAACCATTGTGAAAGCCGCCGAGTGGAATGACAGGTTGACCACTTTCCTTGAGGCCCGCATCTTTGATCTTCTTCAAGAAATTGTATAAGTCGTCCTTTGTTTTGACGGACTGCGGATCGACGCCTACTTTATCTGCAATGTCCTTGCGTACATAGAAGCCGTATAGCCAGTCCATGGCATCCTTATCCGTTGCGGGATGATTTTGGTATAGCAAATATTTTTTGCCACTATAGGCGTCGATTCCTTTTTCGTAGAGTGCAGGCGGTACGTTTTCCTTGGCGATTTCTTTGGCTAGGTTGGGATAATTAGCCAGCTTGCCTGAGAGATCAACGAGTTGACCCTCTTTTGCAGCTTTGATGATACCATCCAGCTCCCCGCCCCACGCTGGTCCCGTATATATATCTGGCAAGTCCTGCGTCGCGAAGATCGTATTGACTTTCTCCACTTCGCTTCCTTTGGTGTATTCCATTTGAACCGTTACCCCGGTTTTCTCCTTAATCACTTTGGCGACGGCATTCATGTCGCTCTCAGAGCCGCTGGAACCATTCCAATTGTGCAAAACTTTAAGCGTGACCTCTTTCTTGGTGTCCGTTTTAGCAGTTGCACTTGGACTTGTGCTTGAATTTGCACTTGGGCTTGGAGACGTGTCATCCTTCTGAGTACAACCTACTAAACCACCAGCAAGCGTTAATGCTAATACAACGGAAGCACCTCTAGACCATTTCTTTTTCATGAGAACCCTCCTTCATTTTTATATGATAAGCCCCCCAAATTCGAGGACAGCTAACCCTTAACGGAGCCTAGCAAGACGCCTTTGACAAAATACTTTTGCAGGAATGGGTAGATGCACAAAATCGGGAAGACGGTGATAACCAAGAGCGCCATCCGTAATGATTCGGGCGTTGAACCGGCTGGATTCACGCTAATCGTTTGACCACCTTGCTGAGCTGCCCGTTGCATCGAATTCGAGAGCGCTTCCGCTTCAGTCAGCATTTGCTGCAGCAGCGTCTGAACAGGAACTAGGTTTTTGTTGGATACGTAGTAAGCCCCAGCAAACCAATCGTTCCAATGTGCGACACCAATGAACAAACTTATTGTTGCTAGCACTGGACCTGATAAGGGCAGGATAATTTTCAAGAAGATCGTGAAATCACCATATCCGTCAATGCGTGCCGACTCGTCCAGCTCTTCCGGTATCCCCTGCAGGAACGTCCGGATGATGACGATATGCATGAAGTTGAATAACATCGGAATGATATACACCCAGAAAGAGTTGATCAGATGAAGCTTTTGCAGCGTGATGAAGTAAGGAATGAAACCCGCGCTAAAAATCGTAGGCAAAAAGATATAGAAAGTGAAAAATGTTCTTCCCGGCAGTGTTTTCTTTGCTAATGCGTAGGCCATAAGGGTACACAAAAGCACGTGTAGAAATGTGCCGAGAAACGTACGCAGCAGTGTAATCTTGTAAGCTTGCCAGATACGAGGATTGTGGAACACTTGCGCGTAGTTATCTAATGTAAACTGCCGAGGCCAGAAATACAGCGCACCCTGCATGGAGTCATTTCCATCGTTTAGTGAGTACACGAGAATGTAAATGAACGGGTAGATCATCGAGAAACCGATCAGCGCCAGGATGATATAATTTAGTAGGCTGAACAAGGAAAAATCGCGCTTCATCTCATCACTTCCTTAGCGTCTTCGTGAGTAAACTTTCTTCGTAAGCATTTACTTTTAAAAAAGGGACACGTCGCTGTATTTCTTAGCGATTCGGTTGACAACAAGAATCATCACCAGACCGATGATGCTCTGGAACAAACCAACAGCAGCCGCATAGCTTAGTCGACCTCCACTAATACCGGAAGTGATAACATGCACGTCGAGGACGCTGCCAATTCGGGCTGTTGCAGGCCCATTCAAGAGAAGCAGCTGTTCGTACCCGGCGCTCATCAAGCCACCGACGGAGAGAATAAAGAGGATCACGGCAATGTTGCGAATGCCAGGGAGCGTGACATGCCACACTTGCCGAAAACGATTCGCGCCGTCAATCTTCGCCGCTTCGTATAATTGCTGATCAATCCCGGCTATTGCCGCCATATAGATGATCGAGTTCCATCCAATATTTTTCCAAACATCAGACCCCAATATCATGGGATAAAACCATGTCGTGTTGTAAAGGAATTGAATGCGCTCCATGCCAATTGAGGCAAGCAGGTCATTCAACGGTCCTCCGTACGGAGTTAGGAGGCGCTGCATCAGCGTCACGACTACGACCCAAGATACGAAGTAAGGTAAGTAGGAAAGGGTCTGGACAACTTTTTTGAATTTCACTCTGCGAACTTCATTCAAAAGAATCGCGAGAATAATCGGCATTGGAAAACCGATGAGAAGCTTTGATAAACTGATCACAATGGTGTTACGTATGAGCTCTGTTGATTGATAATAATCGAAGAATTGGCGAAAGTATTTCAAGCCGGCCCAAGGACTTCCTGAGAAGCCGCCGGTGAATGTAAAATTACGAAACGCCACTTGAATGCCGTATAGGGGAACGTAAGAAAAAATGAAGAACCAAATGATGCCTGGCAGCATGAATAAGTAAAATACTTTATGCTGCCAGATGCGTTTCCAAAGCAAACGCTTGAATGACATCGGATTTCGGGGCTGAACTTGCGTCATAGAATTTGTTAGTGATTCCATTGTAAGCGTTTTACCTCCTTATAGGACTTGCTCATAGGTTCCATTTGATATATTTATCATATCATGCATAAATACCCACCTGTAAGTCCAAATATTTATGATCAGGTATCACTTTCTTTGGAATTATCATGTTTTTTGATTCTCACTTCATCTTGAATTTCACGTTATCTTGAGCCTTTCCCTGAATTGGGTGGGCGTCATCGCATAGTAATCTTTGAATACCTTTGTAAAATAGCGGTAACTCTGATATCCGACCTCATCCCCTACTTGAGCTACGGTTAAGGACGTTCGTTCAAGCAGTTCCAAGCTCTTCTCCATTCGAAGGCGAACGAGAAAATCTACGAAGTTATAACCCTTCTCTTGCTTAAATAAGGTACTGAAATAAGAAGCACTGATGCCCACATATTCAGCAACCTCCTGAAGAGAAATATCCCGAGACAGCTTGATCTTCATGTATTCAATGCCTTTGGAGACCGGAGACAGGGAAAGGGCTTCGATGGCGATCGATTGAAGCATAAACTGAATCAACTCTTTCGCCTTCTCGGTAAGCTCAACATACGTTTCCTGACGGCGGATTTCCTCTATAAACATTTCCATGACTTCGCTCGTCACAGGAAGAGACTTAACTTCCCTGAGCTGACGAAACAGATTAACGAGCATCTCGCCCACGATGAAACGTATGGAATCCTCTGATTCCCCGCTGCTGCACATATTCCCCAGAAATTCGTTAAAGAGTCTATATCCCCCTTGTTCGTCGCCTTGCTTAAAGGCAATGATGAGTCTCTTTTCAAGCTCAGTCGGGTAGAAACCCTCATTTTGTCCTTGCGGTGATGGATGAAAAAGATTGACAGACCCTTTACCCGTGAAAAATTTATGCCTAAGCGCCTTGAAGGCTTGATCATATGCCTCGGGAACATTGGAAATACCCTCGAACTGTTGACTGCATCCTACTGAAAGTTGAACGCTAAATAACCGTAAATATTTGTTTAAGCTCTCTTGGAAAGCATGGCCCGCAAGAAGTCCTTTGTGATCGACAGCTTTTTCTGATCCAGCTTCAAGGAGGAAAACGTAACGGTTCGGCGGCATCAGCACAGAATCTACCGCTCCGTAATTGTGAGTGATTTCATCCAAAATATTATGAACGATGAAGCGGCATAGTTTCTGGTCTTCATCGTTGTAATTATCGGTGAACTTAGTGTAATCATCGAATTCCGCGACAAGCATAAGAAATGAGCCATTCACGAAGTCTAATTGAGCGTCAAATGGATTGAACCACCGCTCTGGAGAGATCAGGATGTCTTTGCGCGTTAGCCAACGCTCATAGATTTGCGCTTTTTCCAACAATGCCTTCTCCTTCTGCATTTGATTCGCATATTGGATTTTCGTCGACTGCAAATGACGCTCATCCAGTCTTCGCGCGATGATCTCAAATACTTCTGTTAATTGCTCTTTGGTCACAGGCTTCAGCAAGTAATCGCGCACGCCAAGCTTAATGGCCTGCTGCGCATAATCGAATTCTCCGAAACCGCTAAGAATGACAATTTCCACAGGTTCACCAGGCAGTGATCGGATGCGTTCCGTTAGTTCCAAACCATCCATATAGGGCATCCGGATATCGGTCATCACCACGTCCACTTCAGGACGTTCCTTCAGGATTTCCCATGCTTGCTGCCCATCCTCCACAATCGCAATGACTTCAAAACCATTTTGCTCCCAATTAATAACCTTAGTGAACCACTTGCGTGTTGATAATTCATCTTCCACAATAAGCAGCTTATACATGTTCAACCCCCTCAAGCACTGGCAGCGTTAATATAACTTCCGTTCCTTCCCCGGGCTCGGACTTAATGGACAAGCCATACTCACTGCCGAAATACATCCGAATTCGACTGTTCACGTTGTACAACCCGATGCCCTTGCTGGGCGAATGTTCACTAAGCAAAGTTTCAGCTTGAGCCTTCGTCATCCCCACACCATTGTCACGAACGGTCACGATGACAGCCTGCTCTGTGAGCTCGCCTATCACGGTTACAGAGCCTCCCGCAATTCCCTTCAGCCCATGCTGGATCGCATTTTCTAGGAGAGGCTGAAGGATAATTTTCAAGGTATAGAGACTTGGTATCTGCGGATCTATTTGCCATTCGATCGTATGTCGAGCACCGAAACGGATTTCCAGAATTTTCAAATAGCATTTGGCGTGATCAATTTCTTGTTCGAAACGGATGGTGTTACTTCCCTTGGATACCGATATTCGAAAGAGGTCCGCTAGTGCGACAACCATGCCAATGGCCGTCTGCTTCTCGTCCATGTCAATCTCGTTCTTGATTGCATCCAGTGTATTGTATAGGAAATGAGGATTAATTTGAGCTTGTAAAAAATTGAGCTCCATTTCCCTTCTTTCCAGTTTTTCCACATAGTTTTGGTGAATGAGGTCTCGTAAATTATCGAGCATGTTATCAAAATTACGATCTAGTTCATCGATCTCATCGCCTTTAACATGGACTCTGCGGCTCGTAGAGAGCACTCCCCTGCCTACCCGAGATACTTTCGCGTGGAGACGTCGAATCCCACGGGTCAGTTGACGGGTAATAAGCAAGGTCAGAAATGAGAAAATAATCATACAAATGATACTAACTGTCAAAATGGTTTGCCGAATTTCATTCACTTTGGATTGAATCGACGCTTTGGGAACAAGCAGATACATCGTCCAGTCAACATTCTGGAGCTTGCGGTACCACATGACATAGTCGGTTCCCTGAATAGGAAGGCTCAGCTCGGATTCGGAGCTTCGATCCTCACTGGTCTGTTCGACGATTTCCTGTGGAAGCGGTTTGCCAAGTTGATCGGTATCAGGGTGAAACATGATGGTTCCCTTACTGTCTGCAATGATTAAGCTTCCGCTAGCGTCAGCTTTGTTGCCCAACGTTTCCTGTACATACGTCACGGAAGGGATCTGGATCGTTAGCTTTATGTAACCAATTTTCTTAAACTCCCCGATGCTGTAAATCGGCCGCACCAACGCATAATAATATTTACCGTCAACCTGCTCAAGTATCCAAAACTTCGAGTCCGGTATCTCGTTCAACCCGAGAACCTTTCGAAGCCTATCCACTGGAAAAAGGTATACGCCATCAGACATAACATCAGGTGATGTGGAGAAAAACTCGATGCTCTCGACATCGGTCGCCTGATAGGCTTGGATAAACCGGACCGCACGAGAGATTTCCCGGTTCATAATAATGACGCCTTTTTCCCGGTATACTTCGGGTTCCGAAAGTACGTTTTGAACGGACTCCGACACCGTTAAATTGTCAAGAATGCTTTCATAAAATCGGATATTGTAGTAAATGCCGTTGTTGGATTGGATTAATATCTTTTGATAAGAATCAGAGACGTACCGGATAATGAGGTCGGACATTTGATTAAGGAAGTAATTCGTTAGCCCTACGATCGGAAGTAAAATGGTCACTAAATATACGATCATTAATTTTTTGTGCAGCTTCATGCATGTCTGTCCCCCTTAGTTTAAGTAAGACTCTGCCTCCATAATAATGGACTGATACGTATCAGCGGCATTGACATCACTGCGCAGCACAGCTTATTCGCCAGTCACTTTGTTGCCTGTTCCGTCATAGATGTCGAGATTCAGCACCCATTTGAATTATACATTATATTACTAACATATTATACATGTCATTTAGATCATTTGAACCTTCTATAATTTCGTCATTTAGGTCATGGTTCGACATATTAAACTCGTAGTTAGACTTGTAGGCTGGGCCCAAGATCCCATTCGATCAATGGTTATCCATTAACGAAAAAAAAAGCCAAGCCAGGTTCCGCGCAGCATCCCTGACTCAGCTTATTCAATTGATCCATTTACATATGTAATTTTGTTTCGGGTACCTGAGACAAATCAGAACCATTCAACATCTCAATGATCCTGCCGGCCGGCACCGGTTTGCTGATGAGAAATCCTTGAATCTGATCGCACCGATATGTTTGGAGAATACGAAGCTGCTCCGGCAGCTCAACTCCCTCCGCCACTACGGTTAGCTGAAGCCGGTGAGCCATTTCAATCAACGACGATACGACAACTTGGCTTCGAATGTTATCTGCCAGTTGATCGATCAACGTTTTATCAAGCTTCATACATTGTATGGGGAGTTGACATACATATTTCATTGAAGAGTAGCCTGCGCCAAAATCATCAATGGAAATCATAAAACCCAGATTACGCAATTCGAGCAATATGTTGATCACTTCTTCAAAGTTTTCGATCGCAAAACTTTCCGTCACTTCCAGCTCGAAATGGCAGGGATCGACCTCTTCTTCTGCGAACACACCGCGAATTCGGTCAACAAAGTTTGGCTGCAGCAGTTGGACGCCCGAAATATTAATGGCAACAATAAGAGGCATGTTCACGGATTGCTTTCGCCATGCGATGAATTGCCGGCATGCCGATCGCATGATCCATTCACCTATCTCATTAATGAATCCGGAATACTCAGCAATGGGAATAAATTCATAAGGAGATACAGGTCCGAGTTGTCTATTCGTCCACCTGAGCAGCGCTTCCACCCCGACAATTTTATTCTGTCCCAAATCCAATTTTGGCTGGTAATGAAGCGTAAGCTCGTCATTGTCAATTGCACATTTCAAGTATTGCTCTAAAAGCATTCTTCTGGTCCGAATCGCTTCAATTGATTCCGAATACAATCGGTAATTATTTTTGCCGGATTCTTTGACATCCAGCATAGCCACATCGGAATGATGAAGCAGGCTTTCCGAATCCTTTCCATGATCAGGATACAGGCTTATTCCAATACTAGCTGAAATCGTAGCACGATAGCCAGCTAAATCGTAGGGTACATTAATCGCCTCTTTGATATTCTTCGCCAGGTGTTCAATTGGGTTGGAGTCTTGAACGTAATGGGAAACAATGCAAAACTCATCGCCCCCCAATCGGCAAAGGAATTCACCCTCCCTCAAACAAAGACGTAATCTCCCGGCAACCTCAATCAGCAGCAAGTCTCCTGTATGATGTCCCATCGTATCGTTGATCAACTTAAAGCGATCCAAGTCGATGAAGATTACAGCAAAGCGAAATGGAAGCCGATGGTTTTGTTTAATGATTTTCTCAAGATACTCGAAAAAAGCTTTTCGATTGGTGAGACCGGTCAAATTATCATGATCCGCTTGATATTGAATTTCGTTTTGCGATTGCTCGAGCGACGTCATCATGTGGTTAAACGACTTCTCTAGCTGGGTAATCTCGTCTTTGCCGGACTCCTGAATGCGAATCGAAAAATCTTGTTTTGTTTTGATCACATTCATCCCATTGATCGTGCGGTTCAATCTAGCAAATATCGTTCGATGAAGGACGCAACTTATAATGAAAAAGAATACCAACCCGGAAAGCCCGAAATAGAACAAGTAAAATATGATACTTCTCTGGGCTTCCTTATATAATTCTCTCTGCTTCACGAACTTCAGGAGAACGGCGGGTTTATTATTGACGTCTGTTAGCAGTGAGAAGCCTATGACCGTCGATTTATCTGACTCGGTCCAAAACGGCATAGCTCGGTTTCTGGAAACGGTTACAGTTGTAGCTTGAACAGGAGGAGTAAAAGATGGATCCACAATAGATATACTTAAAGGCATGTCCGTTTTTTCCGAAATATACTGAACGTAATTCGAGTCTAAGAAACGAGCGAAAACCAAGGTTCCGTGAACGGGTCCTTCATTGTTGCTCGTCAAAATAGGGTATGAGGTTGCGATCAGAGGTTGCTTGTCAACAATCAACAACCCCATCTTCCGGGAAGAAGCGTCCGATTGTTCAAAGAAAGAAGCATACTCTGTCTGTAAGGTATGGATGAATGTACTCGGATAGGCGAGAGGGCGGTTATTGCCATAATCATAAGCTTTTCCGAAGTAAACTTGCTTTCGGTTGTTCATCAGAAGCGTTATATTAAGACGACTTGACATAAACAAAGAATCGGTATAATTGACCGTGAGATAAGGATCGTTATTAGCAGGAATCGTCGGCCTATCGATAAAGCTGTATGTATCGTCCCAGCCCGCATAATTAATCGCAATTGCACCGAGATTCGTATACTCATCATAATAAGAGAGAAGGCTTTGCTTCATGTTTTCACGCAAACTTTCAAGCTCCATCTGCTCATAATTGCGCAAAAGAGCTCTCTCTGAAATCAGGTATAGAAGTGAAAGCATGCAAATTGTTGTCATCCCAACATAGATTAAAATTTTCCGGCGAAGCGACACGGCAACATCAACCTCCAATGATGAATTTCTTTGTGCAATAGTCCTTAGGTTGAATAGCGGCCTATCATCTCCATTCAAAAAAAACACATCAATATAAGAGGGATGTGGTTTTCTTTTACGGTAACTAGCTGTTTCTGCGGGTTTGCCCTTAACAGTATTCATATATGTATTTATCTAATTCGATTATAATGGACTATAAATAACAACACAATAAATAGTTCTAAAGTATTATAAAATTGAACGATCATTAGGTATTAAGCGTGTTCCCAAATCTACGAAAATAAGCTAAGTCACAGTGGTTATAACCATCTGGACTTAGCTTAATCCAAGAATTCCATTAGCCTCCGCCTTGAATCCGCGAAAACTCAATAAATTAACTGTGTATGATTAGAGGCACAACTTTCCCTTCATTCACATCAATTAAACCAAAATCCGTTATTTTCAGTGCAGGACTAACAGGTAAAGAATGCGTACTGATGGACATGATCGGATTATAATGGCAGTAGCCTAACGATTCCATAGACTTGCGCAGCTGCTCAACTTCCTTGGCGACTTGCTCCAAAGGGACTTCGGTTAAAATACCGCCGACAGGCAGCTCAAGACTAGCGATCACCTTGCCGTTCTCAACAACGCTGAAGCCCCCTTGATTCTTGATAACCTCATTAGCGGCCATCATCATATCGACGGGATTATGCCCGACTACAAGCATGTTATGGTTATCGTGGGAATAAGTCGTTGCTATGGCTCCTCGCTTGATCGTATCACCGCCAATTAAACCATAAGCGCGATTCCCATTTTTCCCATAGCGTTCAAAAGTAGCAATGAGTCCATAGCCGCTTTCCTGCCAGTTAAGCTTCCCTTGATGAACTTCCACATCTGTGTGATGCTCCTCTGTAAACGTGGAACCATCCTTTACCATCATTGCTCGGCAGGCATATCGGCCATCCGCTACTTCTGTGTTCACTGAGAAATCCGCTTCGGTTAACGGCGACATATGAACGCTTTGATAATAGTGTGCTGGAAATGCGGGTGAATGGACGGTAGGTTTGTATGTTTCGCTCACATCATATACCTTGCGGCCATGCTTGTACACTTGATCGATTGTCAGCTGCTCCAGATTGGATATCAGTTGAAAATCGCCAATTTTACCGGGCGCTATTACGCCGCGATCATACATCCGCATTCTTTTGGCTGGAGAAAGCGTACTGGCATAAATCGCCTGCTCAGGCTTCATACCCATCCCAATCGCTTTACGAACAAGGTGATTTAAGTGTCCCCGACGCTCGAAGGAGTCGGCCATTACATCATCGGTAACAAAGCAATAATGCTCGGAAACCTCATGCTCCATCAAATACGCCATCACTTCAGGCGTCATCGATTTTTCTTGAATTTCAATAAACATACCCGCAGCGATCCGAGCTTCCATGCCCTCGATCGATTGATGTGTATGATCGGAATCTACCCCGCTATAGATCATTCGATGCAAATCCAGATCTAACAGTTTCGGCACATGTCCTTCAATAATGAGATGAGGATAGTGGCTGCGGATATGATTTAAGATGTGATTCGTTTTGCAGTCAGGATCCGTAATGACGTCCACGTAGTTCATGATTTCGCCTAAGCAAATGATTCTTTCCGTACGAAGCAATTCGTCCAAATCCTCGATTTCAATCGCTCCTCCGGTCGTTTCCATCGAAGTGGCAGGAACCGAACTCGGGATCGCGTAGAACATGTCCGCCACACAATGCTGGCTAGCTTTAATGAATTCCTTCACCCCGTCAAGCCCGAAGACATTGGCGATCTCATGAGGTTCTGGAACGATGGTTGTTACACCGTTGCGAATGAGTCCGTAAGAGAACGTCTCCGGCGTGACCATCGTGCTTTCGATATGCAGATGGATATCAATGAGGCCGGGAATCATATAACGTCCTTGTCCGTCCAAGTGCTCGGTCGCTTCGAAACTATCGGTAGCCCGTTCCCCGATATATAGAAACCTTCCATCCAAGATCGCTGCATTCCCTTGAATGAATGTTTTAAAATAACTATTATAAATTCGTACATTCTCAATCAGTAAATCTACACGCATCTGCCTTCGCCTCCAAGTACATTACTCAACTAGAACTAATTTCTCGCTAGGAAAAAGAAGCCGGACCTCTTGACCGTTCAGGTAAGGAAGTTCCATTTCTTTATTCACTGTGAAATTTCCCAGCTCCGTCTCGACAACGTATTGATAGCTTCTTCCAAGGAAGGTGCTGACCTTGATATGACCTGACAAACGATTCGCTCCTGCCTCGATTTCATCAGACATTCCAATCACGACATCATCCGGACGAATAGCGCCTTGCTTGCCCAACTGTTCTCCTTTGCTGGCATGCTTCGTAACGGTGAACATATAGTCTTTCACCTTTAACGCAATCTCTTCGTTTCCATCGAATCTTGAATCGAAGGTAATAAAATTCGTAAAGCCAATAAACCGAGCCACAAACTCCGTTTTTGGATATTTAAATATCGCCGCTGGAGCGCCAAGCTGTTCAATGATGCCTTTATTCATAATCGCAACTTGATCGGAGATGGAGAAGCACTCTTCCTGATCATGCGATACATAGACTGTAGTAATACCGAGCTCCTGCTGAATGCGGCGGATCTCCACTCGCATATTAATACGCAGATTAGCGTCCAAATTGCTTAACGGTTCGTCGAAGAGCAGCAGTTCCGGCTCGATCACAAGCGCTCGAGCAATAGCGACCCGCTGTCTTTGGCCGCCTGAGAGCTCCTTCGGAAAGCGCTTTTCGAAGCCGGACAAGCTTACGATATCGAGGATGTTCCGGACTCGCCGATCGATCTCTGCCCCACTCACTTTCCGAAGACGCAGACCGAAAGCTACATTATCATAAATGGATAAGTGTGGAAACAAAGCATAGCTCTGAAACACGAATCCGAAGTTCCGTTTGTTGACGGGAACGTACGTATAATCTTTTCCGTTAAGTGAAAATTTGCCCGCTCTTGCTTCTATAAATCCCGCGATTAGCCGCAAAGTCGTCGTTTTCCCGCATCCACTTGGACCGAGCAGCGAGATCAGACTTCCTTTTTCAACACTTAGGTTGAAGTCCTGCAGAATATATTGCTGGTCATAGGCAACCGAAATATTTTCCAGTGATAGCAATGCCATGGATGAAAGCCTCCGTTATCGTTTGGTGAAATAGGATAAACCCATCAACCGTTCAATGATGAACATAAGTACGGCAGTGAAGAGCATTAGTAAGACAGAAATGGCGGCAATTGTAGGGTCAAAATGATTCTCCACATACGTCAGCAGCTGTATTGGCAGCGTACTGACTCCGGGGCCTGTCATAAAGACCGAGATGTCGACATTATTAAATGATTCTAAAAATGCAATTAGAATGGCTGCGATAATACCGGACTTGATGTTCGGTAGGACCACTTTGAAAAAGGTTTTAAGCTGACCGGCGCCAAGACTTAACGCAGCTTCCTCAATCGCAAAATCGAAATTCGATAAGCTTGATGCAATAACGCGAATGATAAAAGGAAGCATAATCACGGTATGTCCAATCAGCAGAGCTGCATAGATCGGCAGGTGATAGGTGACGATAAGGTACTTGAGCATCGTAAACCCAAGTACGATACCTGGAATAAGCACTGGGGAAATAAAAATCGCATTAAGCGCTCCTTTTCCCTTAAACTCAAACCGGCTTAACGCATACGCCGCTGGGATACCAAGCAGCAGTGCAAACAAATTACCGATCATCGATACGATAACAGAGGTACCCGCGGTCGTCATGAACATCTTGACTTCCAAAATGTTGCGGTACCATTTCAATGAGAATCCTGTCGGTGGGAATTTCAATACACTCCCTGGCTCAAATGAAGCAAATGCAATTATGACGAGCGGCCCGAGCAAGAACATGTAGACAAGAAGCGTAAATAAGGCCAGTCCTCGATTCTTCTCCCGCATACTTCTACCCCTTCGGATTTAATTTAGTAGCCAGTTTGTTCATAAGCGCGATAACCACGAAAGTGATCACGATCATAATCACGGCAATGACGGAGGCGAGATACCAATCGTTCAGAGTAATCGCATTCTGATAGAGGAATGTGGAAATAACCCGCTGCTTGCCTCCGAGCAAAGCCGGTGTCGTATAAGCTGTCAAGCTTCCAACAAACACAAGGATACTGCCTATAATTAATCCGGGTACACTAAGCGGCACGATGACCTTGACGAAGGCCGTAAATCGGTTAGCTCCCAAGCTCTCCGCCGCTTTAATCAGATCCGGATCTATATTCTCAAGAACACCGACCAACGTAATAATGATGAGCGGAAGAAATAAATGGAGAAGACCAATCATCATCGCCACTGGCGTGTACAAAATATCGAGTGGCTCTTGGATGATACCAATGGCCATCAAGGCATTATTGAGCAGCCCTTTTTTACCTAAAATAATCATCCAGCTGAACGACCTGACAACCGAGCTTGTAAGCAGCGGAAAAATAGCTAATGCAAGTAAGATCGCCTTTTGTCTCGGACTCTGTTTGGAGATGAAATAAGCCACAGGAAATCCAAGCAATATGCAAAATAGGGTGGTTACCAAGCTGACACGCAGCGTCGTCCACACGATTTTGAAAAAATAAGGGTCTTTAAAGAAACTTAAGTACCCTCCAAGCGTGAATGTCCCTTTATCGAAAAAGGTTGAACCTATCGTGAGAAGGATCGGTACCACCATGAAAACCGTCAGGAACAGTAGTCCCGGTAGCAATAATAAAAATAAGTACGTTTTTTTCATGTAGCTTTACTCCTGTTCCTGGGTTCGCTAGGCACGCAGCGCGTGTATAAAAAGCTGGAGGAATTCGTCAGCCGATACTTCCGTACACACATGAACATTAGCCTCTTTGGACAAGCGGTTCTGGAAATCGCATACGGTTTGTCCGTCGCACAGCTCACTTCGGGTTTCTACATCAACATAATAATGGCGTGTCGTGACCAGCTGTTTATTCAGAGCCACTCCAACTGCAAGTGGATCATGAAGCGCACAGGCCCGAACCCCGTTGCGTTCATAGTAACGCTTCATATAATTCGCGGTGCTTTCCTGCACATATCGGGCTATGGGAGAATCTCCGAGCTTACGGATATGATCATCGGTCAGCAGCGCTTTACGCGTCACATCCAACCCTACAAGGGTTAAGGATGGAAAACCTGCCTGGAAAACGATCTTCGCGGCTTCCGGATCGACGTACATATTGTACTCCGCCGTGGGCGTTACATTGCCGAAGCCTTGAACGACGCCGCCCATCACAATCACTTCCTTGACCTGATGAATCAGATCAGGATGCTTCATAACCGCCAAAGCCAGATTCGTTAATGGCGCAGTCATAACCAAAGTGACTTCTCCGGCGTGCTTCCGCACTTGTTCCACGATAAAATCGGAGGCATGTCCAGCGGTCGTCTGCATATGAACCGGCATATCGCTTAAAGCGCCGCCAAGCCCGTCATTGCCGTGGACATGATGCTCAAAGTGAGAAGCTCGCATTAAAGGCTTGTCTGCCCCTTTAACGACAGGAATCTTCTCTTCCATCCCGAGCAGTTGGAGGATCTTACATGTGTTCTTAGTCGCTTGGTCCAGTGAAACGTTGCCATTCACGGTTGTAATTCCGAGTACATCCATCTCTCCGCTGCGGATGGCCAAGAGAATACCTAGCGCATCATCCACACCCGTGTCTACATCTAGGATGACCTTTTTTTTCATGACTAAGCCCCCTTTAAGTCCTATTGAAGAAATCAAGGGTATATTTGCATATACCCTTGATTGGTTTTATTTATTGAGCAACTTCCTTGTTCCAACGGGCAATCCATGCTTTGAGATTCTGATTGACGAATTTCATATCCAATTTGCGAAGTTTACTCACGACGTCAGCGCCATAGGTAATCCCCGTAGCTTCTTCAGCCGAAAGCTGAAGTGTCGTGTTTACAGGTGAATCTACTTTCGCTTTCGCTGATTTCTCCTGTACTTCCTTGCTCAAATGCCAGTTGATGAAATCTTCAGCCAGCTGCTTATTTTTACTTCCTTTAATCACGTTGACCGTGTTCATAACGGCATAAGCCCCTTCTTGCGGGGAGACGAACTTCGTTTCTGGCACAGCCGCTTTCAAATCCTTCACATACATTTCCATGATAGGACCAGCTGCAATTTCCCCTTGCGCGAACATGTTTACGAATTCGGAGGTTTGGCCGTAGTATTTAACGACACCTTTGTTCAACTCCTTAATTTTTGCAAAAGCTTGATCCTCATTAAACGTAGCATTTCCAGCAACGACAGATGCTGCATCCAAGACCATTGGGCCAGTTGTCCCCGTGATGTTAGGAAGTGTCAGCTTCTTGGAGAGTTCTGGACTCCACAGGTCGCTCCACGACTTGATTTCTTTAGTAGTCGCTTTCGGATTATAGGCAATACCCAATCGCCCTACTGTGTACGCAGGACCGTAATCTTCACCTAGTGGCGCCTTAGCCAAATCATAAATGTCTTTCAAGTTCGGAATCCGACTGCGGTCGATCTTATCGAACAGTCCCGCTTCAATTCCTTGTTGTGCGTAATAGTCAGATAAATAAATGAGGTCCACGCTCGAGCTGCCTTGTTTCACTTTGTTCAGGCGTTCTGCGTTATTGCCTATTTCCAGAACGATCTTGGCATTATGCTCTTTCTCAAACGGCGCGTACACTTCTTTCTTGAAGAAATCATCCGCAAAACCCCAGGTGGAGATGATTAAAGTTGTAGGTTCCCCTTTGGATGCCGATGTGGCAGCCGCTGTGGGTGCTGTTGTAGCTCCACTTGTATTGCCCTGGTCCTTCGCAGGCGCTGTGCCGCAACCTGTTAAGGCTAGTCCTACTACAGATAAAGAAATTAAACCACGAACCATTTTTTGTCTCATCATTTCATCGTCCTCCCAAGTTTTATCATGTATGATTTTAATGCGTGAATCCCCTGTTAAATTTTTACTAGTATTCTTCAAGACCCCAGATATATGCGCGTATCGATCTAACTACAATATGAAAAAAAAAAAGAAAAGTACCCTTGATAGAAAGAAGCTTCTAATCAAGAGCACTCTTCATTGTAAACAAAGTAAAGTGACATCTATTGGTATACATGTGGTTTCCTCTTAAGATAAATCAAAAGAGAACACCGCCCGACAAAACTATTCGGTTTGTTTAAGAATAATGTTCGTTATTGCCCATTGCGTCGGCGGATCATAGTCCCTTAATACGGCATCCATGGATAAGCCAAGTTCTTGCTCCAACCTGTCCCGGATTCTCTTCTTGTATATGGAGGACATATAGAAATCGACTTCGTGTTTGAGCGTTGGCGCCTCGCCCTCTAATGCGGTTGATCGTGGTGAGCGGCGATGCTTGGCATGAAAAGTAATAATGTTTTGATCAATGGAAACCTTCAGCAGTGTTGTGCCAAACCCGAACAACTCTTTGGAGATTTCGTTATAGAGGTGACACAGCTTCTTCTTGTATTCATTAGAATCTAGTTGTGGCATGGAATCACCTTCAAGATCAATTATCAACCCTTATGCGTTAAAATCTATCTTAATAATACATAGGATTTCAGAATTAATCAAGAGAATCGTTCGTCTTTCTCACTGAAAAAGGGCATTATTTACCTACATCACATCTAAATGATCCAATTTCCCGAATGTCTTACAAATATTGATTGATATTAATGACGGATAAACGTTAAAAAACACTCGGATAGCATAACTCTAACTTTGTTAACATAAATCAAGGGCTTCCTCGCGGCAACTTTTAATAAACTAGTACTTTATTACTAATAATAAGAGTGCTATACTTTAGAATAAATGAATAAATAGTAATTCTTCTGTTATACGATAAGAGCAAAGCTAATGAAAATTAGTGACGCAAAGCTAAAGGAGCTAAGGCGAAATACGTCGCTATGCTTGCCAGTTACCGAAGGAAGGGACATATCCACAACTCCCCTTATTCTTCTTATAAGGGGAGTTTTCTTATGTAACGAGCCATCTATAACAGTAAATAGCTAGGTAGAAAGTCCCTCTGAAAGGTGATGATTATAATGGCAAGACTAATGGTTGTAGATGATTCTATCTTTATGCGATTGATGATTAAGAACATCCTCTTAGAATTAGGACATGAAATTGTAGCCGAAGCATCGAATGGACTTGAGGCAATCTCTCTGTTTTTACAGCATTCACCTGACGTGATTACGTTGGATATTACAATGCCCGAGATGGATGGTATTACTGCATTAAAGGAAATAAAAAGTTACAAGACCGATTCAAAGATAATTATGGTCTCAGCAATGGGGCAGCAATCCTTTGTTATTGAAGCCATTACCCTTGGCGCTAGAGATTTTATTGTGAAGCCTTTTGATAAAGACAGGGTAGCTGAAGCTGTAAAAAAGGTACTGAATACGTGAATACCCACAATGCTCTCCACCTGAATGCCTCGCCAATCCACTTTTCTGGAATTATCCGTTTGTTTTCAAAATAATTATAAACTCCGGATACGTAAATAAACGTTTGAAATGGGCCATACCTACCCAATTCGCTTCGCTCGCTGCTGTAAAATAAGTTTTGGCCCAGGCGGGAATTTCATCAGCGTCGGCAAAGGCAACTTTTTTTGTGGTATCCAATCCAAGGGGATCAAATAGGCGTTTCAGCCCTTTCGATCCCTCATTTCCCGCTTATTCTCGCTATATACTTTCTTTCCAGATTAATACCAACTTTACCGTCTTGCACATTCACCTTATACGTTTTCACCCAAATCTTATCGTTGAATAAAGATTTGCCGGTTCGAATATCGAATACCCAGCCATGCCAGGGATAGCGGATGATCACCCTTTTTACCGTACTCGTATTCATACACGTCCGAAGGAAGCGTAGTACCAGAAACGAGTCCTGCGCACATCGGCACCCCTTGGTGGGGGCAATAATTGTTTAAAGCGTAATATTCATCGTTTATCCGGTAAATGCTGATGCTCTTCCCTTCGATTGTGACGACAGCGTGACCGCCTTCGGAGACAGCGTCCGCATCCAGCACGTAATGTACACGTTCGCAGTGGTGGCATTACGAATAACTATCTTGTCGCGTTCTATTTTAATATAGATGATACTGCTGTTTCATCTGTGCGAATTCCCGGCTTTCGTCCCGAAATTGCTCCAACAACACCGAAACATCTAATGACTCTTCACGGTACAACTTATCCCCGCACAATAAATCAATAAAAGGTCTGGATCCCTCTTTAAGAGGTGGCAGGAAAGAAAATTGCTCATAGTTACGCTTAATGGAATACATTAGTGTGATAGCTGTCTCCAAAGGCCGGATCGCTCGGGTATCCAGCACATGAAGCTGAACGCCACTGCACGACTCTCCCTGAAACTTGGAAAAGGTCGGTTTAAAATAGACCGGACGGAAAACGACCCCAGGCAGCTTCTTACTGTTCATGTCATCCGCCAGTTGTTGAGCGTCGATGAACGGAGCTCCTACAATTTCAAAAGGAACTGTAGTTCCTCTTCCTTCAGACATGTTGGTGCCTTCAAATATACAGGTGCCTGGATACAGCAATGCCGTTTCAAACCGGGGAATCCCCAAGGAGGGCATCACCCAGTGTCGACCGGTATCAGTGAACTGCATCTTCCGCTCCCAGCCCTCAGCACGTATCACATGCAGATTACAATGCCAGTTCATCTGATCGTTAGCCATGGTAGCCACCTCACCGGCAGTTAGACCGTAACGCACACAAAGCGGATAATTACCAACAAAAGATTGATAGTCTTGCTTCAAAATATTACCTTCTACCGTCACCCCATCCAGTGGGTTGATCCGGTCCAAAATGACAAATGGCTTGCCTGCTTTCGCACAATCTTCCAGAGCATACAGCATCGTATAAATAAAAGTGTAGTATCGTGTACCTACGTCCTGAATATCATAGACGACCATATCTACCTCATCCAGCATTTCCTGGCTCAGGCGCTTGGAATCCTTACGGTACAAGCTATGCACCGGCACCTGTGTGATCGGGTCCAGATACGTTTCTACCAGGGCGCCTGCTGCTTGATCTCCACGCACACCGTGTTCCGGTGAAAACAGGGCTGTCAGATTGAAATTCTCATGCAGAATTTGAATGGTGGATACGAAGTCATTGTTTAAGCCGGTAGGTGCCGTAATTAGTCCCAATCGTTTCCCTTTAAATAGATGAGTGTACTGCCTAATGCAATCGATACCGTTTCTGATCATAGCTGCCTCCCAAATTTTGTTTGATATAAGAAAAACGGATTATGCCGTCCTAGACGAGTGTGTTGTCCAGGTTTTGATGCCGAACACTTCTCAACGCGCGCGAATCCTGGGCGCGCTTGGTAGCACCCCCGTATGGCGGTGGTCACCCTACTTTTCGCCCAAGATATCCGTGAAATGTTGTAGCGTTGTACACAATAAGCAAGCAAATCCGCTTAATCCTCGCGAATATTGCAGAAAATACAACAATTTCAACCAAAAGCAACCTTTTAGCATGAGAATATGGCTAAAATGTTGTACACCGTACAACATCTTCAGCTTATCCTGAAGAAACTGAGGAAATTGTTGTATGAAGTACAACTTGCCTACCTATTTCCTAACTCCTAACCCCAAATCCCTACTTCCTAATTACTGACTACTGACTACTGACTACTAACTTCTACTCCTACTTCTACTCCTACTTCTACTTCTACTTCTACTTCTACTTCTACTTCTACTTCTACTTCTACTTCTACTTCTCTTCAAACATCTAACTTCTAGCAACAAACTACTAACTCCCACTTTCCCCACTCACTTCCCCTACAAACCAGAAAATATTATCTATGTAAAACTCGCTTATGCAATGTAGCAAACTATGCAAATTGAAGGTCATCTTCGATTTACCCAAATTGAGAAAACCTCTAACAAGGCCATTCATGAATGAGCAGCCGCGTGTAGAGGTTGATTTTATTTTTATAATTCAGTTTTGATAACACGCATATTTTCTTCTGGAATCATGAAGGTTTGTGCATATTGCTTTCTGGCTTCAATCCCGCGGACACGCATTAAATGCTTATAGTATTCCAGGTACTGGAAGGATTTGCTGCCTGTTACGAACCAATGTGTTGAGACGGCCTTCACCCATAGATCAAAGGCTTCTTGGTCGAAGTCGACATACACGTACGGTCGATAGTCGACGGCGTCCTCCCAGTTCTCGGCATAATACAATCTCTGTGCAAAATGTGCAGGAAGCTCCCGCTCGAACGTCGGCAAGGCGGCAAAATAGCGGGCATCATTGACGATGCGGTGCGTTGTCATATGATCCTTGTGCATGCTGTTCTTCCAATGCGTAATAATGACGTTGGGACGAACTTGACGAATGACATCGCATACGCGAAAACGCATTTCTTGGTTATCCTGCAGCTCACCGTCAGGAATATCGTCGAATACGAACGCTTCCCCGCCCAGCATCTCGGCAAAGGTTTTCGCCTCATTCACTTTCTGCACGCGATATTCGGCCATATCTTGTCCTGCCGGAACGCCGCGTTCGCCTGCTGTCAGCGCTAGGGTCGCAATGCGGTCCCCTTTCAAAGAGTGACTTGCCAATACGCCCCCGGCCGTTAATTCGGCATCACCAACATGGCCACCGATGGCTAGAATCGTTAACTTTTGCTCACTCATTCACACAAACTCCCTTCTCATGACAGAAAATTGTTTGACGGTTGTAAAGCCTGCCTTCTCGTAGATGCGGATAGCCGGATTCGTACTGCCCGTATAGAGCGACATGTAGTCGGTCCCGATCGAACGAAAAGCTTCGCACAGCTTAAAGAATAGCATGCTGCCCAGACCGTGTCCCTCATGATCAGGAAGCACGCCGATCCCAGCAAAATAGCCCCGGCCGTTCTCCTGCCGAATGACAGGACCGGCAAATCCAATTACCTTGCCTTTATATGCAGCAATTATCACTGGCACACCTTCTGCCGTGCTTTGCCCGATTTCCCTCTGCCATAAAAGATTATTAAATCCATTCAGCAATTCATCCACGCCGTCATGCTTTTCCGGGTCGAACAATTCAACTGAGTAACCCTCAGCAGCAGCTTTATCTTCTTTGGCTCTTATATCCTCTGGTATGGTAAAACCATCCAGCTTCAAATACATGGCGCACTCTTTAGCGCGTTCCACATACCCTGCCTGCAGCAAAAACGCATACAATTTACTTTCAATCGGCACGCCCGGCGCATTGTTATGCTCATGCTTCGGTGTCCCCGGTATATACCACGGCAATAACATCGGATTAAAAAATAAGACATCGCCTTGCTTTTTTCCCAGCTGCTGAAAGCGACGCTCCAAAGCGTCCAGCATGCCTTGATAGCTCTCATCTGTTTTGAAGTCATCGGATAAAACGATGCAGGTGATGTATCCAGCCACTTCCCCAAGCGGCAGATCATCGCCTGTGCAGCCGCAGGCAAAGCCTTTGACTTCATTTTGTTCCAGTAACACAAAAGCATTTTGTCTATCGAAATAAGGGTTGGCCGTGAAGATACGCTCAAAGGTTTGCTCGGTAAGCTCCTTGTAGCCTTCTTTCACGGCTTCTTCATTCCATAAGTCAATTACGGCCTGCTTGTATTGCTCATTCCAAGACACAATCATGCTGAAGTCATTCCTCCCTCACGCGCGGCTCGTATTAGCCCTTCACCGCACCAACCGTTACACCTTCTAAGAAGTACTTTTGCAAGCTGAAGAAAAGAATAAACATCGGCAGTGCAGAGATCGTAGCACCCGCCATCATCGGCGCGATAAACGTCGTATTGGCGAAGCGGAAGTTTTTCAATCCGACTTGGATCGTCTGCATATCCATCGTATTCGTGACAAGAAGCGGCCAGAAGAATGTGTTCCAGCTATCCATAAACGTTAGAATCGCCATGACGGCAAGCACGGTTTTGGACAACGGCAGAATGATTCTCCAATAGATCGTGAACTGACTGCACCCTTCAATCTTGGCGCTTTCCATAATCTCGTTCGGGATGCTGCTCATAAACTGTTTAGCCAGAAAAATATTATATACAGTAACGATACCCGGCATAATTAACGCGCTGTACGTATTTTGCAACTCAAACACGTTAACAACCAGAATATACAAAGGAACTTGCGTAACTTGGTAAGGAATCATCATGGAGACAAGCAGTACGGCAAATAGCACGCCTCTCCCTTTAAAACGAAGTTTAGAAAATGCATAGCCGGCCATGCTGGCAAAAATGACATTGGACACCATCACGGTGGTCGCCACAATCAGCGAGTTCAAAATCCAACGATACGAATACTCACTGTAATCAAAGAAATATTTAAAGGAAGCGAATGTAAACTTGCTTGGTAAAATGGAGTAACTCACCGCTCCGGCCTCAACCGGATCAGCAAAGGATGAAATGACCATGAAATAGATCGGAAATATCGTCGCCAAAGCAAAAAGTAGAAGGGCGATAAAAATGATTGAATTTCGAAAAGTTTTTACTCTAGGTTTTCCTGCATGATTGCTGTATAAAGCCATTTTTTATCCTCCCAACATAGGGATCTTTGAGCGGAGCTCAAAGTCTCTCCGCTCTTAATACTCGACATCTTTTCCTGCATATCTGAACTGAATAACCGAAATTCCCGCGATAATAACAGCTAGAATCAGCGATTGCGCCGCTGCTTTACCGAATTCAAAATAAGTAAATGCATTATTGAAAATCAGTAGACCAACCATGGTAGTCGCATTGTTCGGACCGCCACCGGTCATCAGGTACGCGTTTTGGAACACTTGGAAAGAACCGATAACACCCGTCACCAAAAGGAATAACGTAGCTGGTTTCAAAGAAGGAACAACAATGTGCCACAGCTTTTGAAAAAAGTTCGCTCCGTCCATTTCCGCTGCCTCGTAATACGTATCATCAATGCCGAGTAGACCGGCCAGGTAGATGATAATGCTTGTGCCATGACTGGACAACCAGGACATCAGAACCAAAGAAAACATCGACGTTTTACTTGAGCCAAGCCAATTCTGATTGCTAATGCCAAAGAAATGAATCAACTGGTTCAAAATCCCGCCTTCCATTGGATCGAAGATCCAAAGCCATACGACGGATAAAGCAACACCTGAAGCAACAACAGGCAAGTAATAAACACCTTTGAAAAAGCCCTGTGTTTTTTTCCTGAGCGGCAGAATCATAATCGCGATCACCATGGACAAGATCAAGTTAACAGGCACTGTCAAAAGCGTATAGACGACGGTAT
This sequence comes from Paenibacillus sp. V4I9, assembly GCF_030817295.1. Classification (NCBI taxonomy): domain Bacteria; kingdom Bacillati; phylum Bacillota; class Bacilli; order Caryophanales; family Paenibacillaceae; genus Paenibacillus; species Paenibacillus sp. V4I9. The sequence goes on along the minus strand of NZ_JAUSZE010000001.1, from coordinate 2,140,219 downwards.
TGCGCATTGCTTGCCAAAACAAACCGTCTTTCACCGTAGAAACATAATTGTCAAATCCAACATAGGTAGAACCAAGAGGCTTGTATTCTTGGAGACTAATGATAAACGCGCTTACGACCGGATATGCGGTGAACATCGCAAAAACGACCAAAGCGACGGCAATGAATGCATATCCCCAAACTCCTTCTCCTCTGATTCTCCTTCTTTTCATCGGTTTAGCGATATGAGTAGCCATTCTGTCAAACCCCGTTTCAAAAAACTCGGATTAAAATAGTTCGGATAGCCGCGTAACAAGCATCACGACTATCCGAGGTTTACAACTTATCATTAATCTTTCACAATGCCGTCTGCGCCAAATGCAGCAATCGCAGCGGTTTTCACAGCTTCATACATCGCTTCAGGAGTAATTTCACCTGCGATTAGACCTTGGAACTTAGGCACGATAACTTCTGTTTCCAATTTAATTGCTTTAGCACCAAGTTCTGTAGGGATATCCGAACGAGCCGGTGTTGCATTTTTCAGCATGTAGTCAACAGCAGCGATGTTCTCAGGGCTTCTGTCAATTTTCATGCTTTCAGCCGCTTTTTTACCGCTTTGTGTAATGTGTGCAGAGAACAGATCACTGTTTGTTGCTGCAGCATTTTTACCGCTAGCTAAGAAGTATGCAGCTTTTACGACATTCGCTTTGTGCTCAGCCGTAGGTTCCTTTTTACCGCGGAACGTCATGTAACCGTCAACGACAGTAGCGAATGATGGTTTTGCACCTTGGAAAGTCGGAGCCGGCAATACAACATAATCAACCGGGATGCTCTCTTTTACAGCACTAGCATCGTTTGCTTTAAGCTTTGCGTTATTTGTTTTTGCGGAATTTTCAAATACGGCAAGCCCTTTACCTGTGATCATGGTTTGACCTGTCAGGAACATGTTCCAACGCTTACCAGCGTCTACAGAGCTAAGTTCTTTCGGCATGGAGCCGTCATCAATCAGCTGACGAAGATCTTTGAGCAATCCTAAGTAGTTTTTGCTAGTGTAAGCATATTTCAAATCTTTATTAAACGCATGAGGCATGCCGGCATTTTTCGCCATGATACCCAAGTAGTCAACGGCAGCAACACCTTTAACAGCGAACACGAAACCATAGCGCGTTTTGCCATTTTCAGTTACGAGGCCTTTTTTGATCGCTTGACGGAATTCATCGTACGTCCAACCGCTCGTTTGTACTTTTTTCCAATCGATGCCGGCCTTTTCCAAGTACGCTTTGTTACCGCCCAGTGCGTGAACTTCCATGTACGCTGGGAAGCCGTAAAGTCCTTTGCCATTTTTCATGTATTCAAGCGGTGCTTTCTCATAATCGTTAATCATCTCAGGAGTAGCTGAATCCGTGATGTCCATGAGTAAACCTTGCTGCAGATACTTAGGGATGCCGTCAGAGCCTCCGAACGCAATATCCGGCGGGCTGCCCGCATTCACTTGTGTATCCAATTTCTGTTTCATATCTTCCCAGCTTGCCGGTTCGATTTTCAAAGTCAGATTCGGATACAATGCCGTAAAGTCTTTCGACATTTGTTCGAAAGTCTTTTGGTAGTTCGGTGAAACCGGCGGCAGCAAAGCAGTAATGGTGTCTTTAGCTGTTGAGGCTCCAGCCGTAGCCGCTGGAGCAGCAGTACCTGTAGGTGTACTTGTTGCTTTCGTACCGGAAGTACCACCACAAGCTGTTAAAGCCATGGTTAAAGCTACGACAGATGCTAATACGGGCATTTTTCTTTTCATAAAAATAGACCTCCATTTATAGGGATCTTTGAGCGTAGCTCAAAGTCTCTCCTTTTTATATTGAGTTTTTCACACAACTTTGCTAAAAGTACGTATGGCTGTTTTCAAACGGCCATCGCATTGATTCAATGCTTGTTCTGCTTCCGCTGCATTCAAACCGGTTTTTATCATCATAATCGCTAATTTGCAATTCATGGAAGCGCTTTCCAAATGCGCAATAGCGCACTTTTCATCTACCCCTGTTGCTGCCCTAATGATTCGAACAGAGCGATCATACAATTTGTTATTGCTTGCCTTCATGTCTACCATGAGGTTGTTATACGTCTTTCCAAGCTTCACCATCGTACAGGTCGTCAGCATGTTAAGAACCAGCTTCTGTGCTGTCCCCGCTTTCAATCGGGTAGATCCCATAATCGCTTCCGGCCCAACCACAGGCGCAATACACACATCACAGACAGGCTCTAATTTCGAATTTTTGTTATTCACTACGCCGATCGTTGCTGCACCAATTTCCTTCGCTTTTTTCAAACTGGCAATGACGAATTGCGCGCTTCCACTGGCCGTAATTCCGATAACAGCATCCTTGTCTGTCACACCGCACCGTTCAATGAGTGCGATCCCCTCCTCCGCGTTGTCCTCAAAACCTTCAACTGCAATTCTTAGTGCCCCATCGCCACCGGCAATATGACCTTGCACGAACATGGGGTCAATACCAAAAGTAGGAGGACATTCAGAAGCGTCGAGCACACCGAGTCTGCCAGAAGATCCAGCTCCTACGTAGAACATTCTGCCACCGTTTTTCAGAACATGATGTAAAATATCAACCGCTTTCATAATTTGCGGTATCTCTGCTCCCACTGCAGCGGGAACCTCAGCATCCTGCTCATTCATTAAACGCAGCATTTGTTCCGTTGTACATTCATCCATAGTCAGTGTTTTCTCGTTAATCTCTTCCGTAGTCAACCCCGACAGATACTCATCCATAGCCATCCTCCTATCCTGTTTGTTTCAATTTCTAATTTCATACTAGCGAAATATTTCATGATGGTCAATAGTTTTTGAAATTTTATTTCTTTTTACAATAAACTTTTGATTTTTTATTTTATTTTACAACAAAAAAAAGACAACGACTTTATCTGGCTAAGGCGTTGTCTTTGTCTTTTATTTGCGATGTTTGCTGCTGGCTATAATATCGTGCGTTTTAGCTAAATATTTCTTCACTTTCTTGTATTCCGCACTAGCTACGCCAGCAAAAAGAATATCAATTACCGTCAGCATAGCAATTCGCGAACCCATAGCACCGCTTCTGATGGTTACCTCTGGTGTAGAGATGCTCAAGACGATATTCGCCTTATCTGCTAACTCGCTTTTATTATATTTGGTAATGGCAATAATGCATGCGCCATTCTTTTTGGCTATTTCTAGTGAATCCAGAATTTCCACCGTACTGCCGGAATTCGAAATAAAGATGGCCACATCACTTTTGTCCAGCAGTGTAGCTGCCGTGAGCTGGCTGTGCCCGTCCGTGTAGGTATGGCACATCTTGTTGATCCGTGAAAATTTCTGCTCCGCATCAATACCGACCAGACCGGAAGCTCCAATTCCGAAAAAAGCAATACGATTACTTTCACGCAGAACTTTTACAGCACGGGCTATTTCATTTTTATCGATGACACTGAGGGTGTCTTCAATAGATTTACTATTATTACGAGAAATATTAGAGATAATGACGGATAGATCATCCCCTGGTTGTATATCGGTGTACTGGTCCTTCTCATCATCATCCATTGATCCAATTGAAGCTGAGATACTTACAATAAAGTTCCGGTAACCTTTATACCCCATTGTTTTACAGAAACGAAGAACGGATGCGTCACTGGTCTTCGTCAGCCCGGCAAGGCTCTTAATCGAAAGATGCGGGATTTCCTCTAAATTCTCCAAAACGTACTCGGCTACCAACTTCTCTACAGGTGTTAGGCTATCTTTCATATCACGAATCTTTATCAAAATATTATCATTAATTGACATATATATTCTCTGTTCACCCTATTTTCTCTGAGCTAAAATTTTAATCTCATCATACGTATAATTGCTCGAAAAAACAAGATTAATATCTAAAATAGTAAACAATTTTGAATAATAAGTTAAGAAATTTATTTTCAGAATAAATCACCCAAAATGAAATTAAACACCAATTTATATTGCAGCGTTTCTGAATGCGATGCTATAATAGCAGCGAGATTGAGCTGAATAGGAAGGGTGAATGCATGGATGAATAAAAAATTGAAAATAGCGATTATTGGATCAGGAAGCACCTACACCCCAGAACTGATTGAAGGAATGATTAAACGAAAAGACGTATTACCAATAGATGAACTAGTGCTTATGGATATTGACGCAAGAAAGCTAGGAATTGTAGGAAAACTCTGTGAACGCATGATACAAGCAGCGAATATCCCGTGTCGAGTGATCTTAACTGAAAACTTGGATGAAGCACTGCAGAATTCGGATTTTGTGTTGTCACAAATTCGTGTGGGTAAGCTGCCTGCCCGCGTACTCGACGAGACCATTCCTCTCCAATACGATTTAATCGGGCAAGAAACCTGCGGAATCGGTGGTTTTTTCAAAGCCATGCGTACGATTCCCGTTATGCTTCATATTGCCGACCGTATGCAAGAACTGTGTCCGGATGCTTGGCTCATCAATTTCTCCAATCCAGCTGGAATCATTACAGAAGCTCTTCTCAACCATTCCAAGGTGAAGATGCTTGGTCTGTGCAATGTCCCTTTCAACATGTTCAAAAGCATTCGTGAAACCTTGCAATTAAACCATGCTAGCTTTACCTATGTGGGACTTAACCATTTAAGCTGGATTACGACGATTGAGCAGGACGGTAAGGATTATGTGAAAACGGCACTTGATATGGGACTTAACAGTGAAGCGATGAAGAATATTCCTTCAAGTGGATTCAGTAAAGAGGTCGTTCAGATGGTGGGAGCTATACCTTCTTCTTATTTGGAATATTATTACTTCAAAGAGAAGAAGCTGAAATTGCTGAAAGAAAGCGAATTAACCCGAGGCGAGAAATGTATGCAGATTGAAGTGGAGCTGCTAAACATCTACTTGGATTCCGAACTGCATTCAAAGCCAGAACTGCTTTCTACTCGCGGCGGTGCCAATTATTCGGAAGTGGCCATCAGCTTAGTCGATGCCATCTATAACGATAAACAAGAGGTCCATGTGGTCAACCTGCTTAATAACGGGGCACTAGATTTCATGGAAGACTCCGATGCGGTTGAAGTGTGTGCTGTTATTGGTAAAAATGGCGCCACACCGATCAAAGTTAAAGATTTCAATAATCAACATATCATCGATTATATGCGTATGGTCAAAGCCTATGAGCGTGAAACTGTAGCTGCTGCAGTGAACGGCAGCGAAGATGCCGCCATGCGCGCCCTATTGATGAATCCATTGGTCGGTGACTATGATGCTGCGCATCACTGTTTCAATGAGTTGAAGGAAGCCCACAGAGACTACCTCCCGCAGTTTTTCGCTAAAGTGAATAGTCATGATCGATAAAAACTACATTATCGGTGTCGACGGCGGCAACAGTAAAACGGACTACTTTCTATTTGATATCCAGGGGAACTTTGTAGACCATATTCATACAGGTACATGTAGTCACGAGCAATTCCCCGACGCATACCTGAGCTCATTCAGAATCATGAATGAAAATATTCAGCATTTGCTGACGCGCAATCAGTTAACTATGGATCACATTGCAGCAGGTGCCTTCGGATTAGCTGGTGCTGACATTCCATCCCAGAAGGAAAATTTATGCCATGTTATTGAGCATATCGGCTTTACTCACTATGCCATAGACAACGACTCATTCCTGGGTGTTAAAGCAGGCAGTGAAAAGGGCTTCGGCATTTGCTCCATTAATGGCTCTGGCTCCTCTACGGGCGGGATTTCTCCAAGTGGAAAGCGCCTTCAAGTAGGTGGTGTTGGCAGTGAGCTATCTGGGGATGAAGCTGGGGGGTTCTTTCTAGCCAGAAAAGTACTTCGGGCTGTATATGACTTTTTCTATCGGATGGGGCCGGAAACCGGGATGACTGAACCCGTCATGAAGCTGCTGCAAATTCCCAGTAAAGAATTGTTCATTGAATACACCTTGAACGGCATACAAAAGCGAACAATTCCCACCACCAAGCTGGTGCAAATCCTGTTCTCCGCGGCAGATAACGGGGATTCCGTAGCTCTGAATATTCTAGATAATACGGGCAAACAACTGGCCTACTCCACGGTTGGCTGCATGCACAATCTGGATTTTGAACATGAAGTCGATATCATTCTGGCAGGCTCAGTTTGGGTCAAAGCTGAAAGTCCTTTGCTGCTCCAAAACTTCAAAAATCATATTGCCAACTTGACCAATCACAGCTGCAATTACATTCTTCTACAAGTCCCGCCCGCAACTGGCGCAGTCTTATGGGCACTGGAACTTGCCTATGGTCATCCGGTGAATCTAGATACTCGACTGAAAGTAATTGAGGCCGTAGAACAACACGGTAGTTTATAGCTGTAATAAAGTATCGAAGTCGGGTGACTTTCCCATGCAATTGACAGGAAACAAAAAAATGAGTAGGCAAGAACCTTGCCATCTCATTTCTTTGTTTTTACTTTAGGGATAACCCCTTATTCAGCTTTATGACCGAGCCATGTCTAGCACCCTTGGGCACATTCACTTGTTCCGTAATATTGTTCCAGGTCATCAGGTCTGTAGAATGGTAAGCTCCATAATAATGCTCTTGAAATCCGTCTACTAGCAGAATCCATTCCTTGCCGCCGTTTCTCTCCACGTTATAGAGCGTCGGTCCTTCCGTAAGCGCCGGGGTTATCAGTTCGGAGATGTGGTTGACCGACGGGCGGTCACTATCTTCCTTCGCCATGATACAGGAACGAATGGCTTTATTCGTAGTCCCATTCTCATTAAGACCGCGTTCATCTTTAAAAAGCATCAAATAACGATCATCTAGATCCGTAATGGTGGCATCAATAACGTTATAACCCGGATCGAAGAAGATCTGCGCTTCCGAGAAATCCTGAAAGTCAGTTGTCGTCGAAGACCAAATTCTGTGATTTCTCGGACCTGCTCCTACCGTAGAAGACCATACAATCCGGTAGGCTTGCTTGCATGTGTCGTAGAAAATTTCCGGCGCCCAAGTATTCTGGGTTTCCGCAAGGTGTTCCATCACTGGAATGAGTTTAGCATCGTGCCAATGGATAAGGTCCATGGACCATGCGCAGCCTATGCTCTTGCTCTGCCAACCGTCCGTCCATACGAGGTGAAACTTCCCTTCTGCGTCTTCCATTATAAACGGATCACGCAGCTGCTTCGTGCCAATCGGTGATTCCCAAATAGGGCGCCCGTCGTTCAATTCGTTCCAATGGTAACCGTCCTCACTAGTAGCAAGAAACAACTTCTCTTCGACTTCTGTAAAATAGCTGAATAAGTGCACGTTGGCTCATTCTCCTTGTTTCAGATAGATGGTCGCTGTCTTCGGCTTACTTAACAGCATCTATCATAACATGATCGGACCAAGTCATGTACCTCATAAAGCCTCCAACAATCGTTGTCGCTCATTTGAACCCATCGCTAAGTGAATAAGATGAGCCACCAATTTTTTCTGTTCTGGATTTAAGCGTGCAAACACTCTTGGTTCTAGTTGACACATTTCCCTGATGACAGATTCCAGCTCTTCTTTTCTAGTATTATCCTCAGGTTCGTCTTTAAAAGTAGGAAAAGCCTTGGATTCCGTAAAGTCTTCAATTACATGATCAGCAAATAATCCTAAATAGGGCTTCCTTTTTTGCTTAATAAACGTGTTGATTTCTTCAAGTAAAAATTGAAACGCGTCGCTTTTTCTGCTTGCTCCAAAAGATAATTCCAGTTGTCCACCGTTGTCTTCACTATCAAAACCAAAATGATCGAATCCTTTACTTTGAATATAAACACTATGATAGAAGGAATCGCCTTTATTATTAAAAGTTGTCGGCTGCTTATGCTTCTCCGCTAAATTCGAATCGATAAAGTAAAGCTTGGAATATTCATGATTGATTCGATCATTCCAACGAACATATTTGATTTCAAACTCCGTTTGTGTAGGCTCATGAACGATTTTAAAACATTCTCTTTCGGCTATAACGCACGAATAGTCTAAGGATACGCCATCCAATCTAACATCGAAATGTTTGTCAGAATGAAGTTCCAGGAACCATCCAAATTCCTTACATAAAAAAGTCAACAAATCCTCATATACAAAGTCTTTCATGATATTATGAAAAGTTACCGTCGTCCCTGAATCTTCATCTGTTAGTATTTTATTCGTAACCTCATAGGTATCCAAATTTTTCGAATGAATACGAATGGTATACGTATTTTTAAGAAGGCCATCCAAATAGGTCGTTTTCCATGTTGCATCTGAAGCAAAGTGATGGAAGGTTAATCGACCGATTCCATTCTTTCCATGCATGGCAGAAGTCGTTCTGACTCGCTTTTCAGGATCAACTTGCTTCTCTGATTCAAAAAATGGCGTAAACTTCCGATCTAATTCTCTCCTATCTATGCCATAACCATTATCAGCAATGACAATTTGATCTATGCCGCCTAGAATATTCTTATGAAGCTTAACATCTACAACAGTAGCTTGAGCGTCGAATCCATTCCAAATATATTCAGAAATTGCTTGCAAATAATCAAACTTACGAAGAGTTTTTTCGATACCTTTTGAGGATATTTCTATTTTGCTTTTGCCCAAAACGATCAACCCCTTCAATGATTAATTAATCACTCCATTATCTACAAATCTATCATATTCCAAATCTTTCATTCCGTATGTCGATTCATGCTTACCTGAAGCAAATCTTTTTCGACAAAAAAACGACACCTCAAAGGTGTCGTTATCAATTACTTCTTAATTTCCTCCAGAGGAGAATGATGTCCGTAAAACGTTTTTTCTCTTATAACCGGGGCTGTCCATTTTACCGCATTGGCGATCACGCGCTGAACATCTTTGTTGTGATAGGTAGGATAAGTCTCATGTCCTGGACGGAAATAGAAAATTCGGCCTTGACCGCGACGGTACGTACAGCCGCTGCGGAACACTTCGCCACCCTCAAACCAACTGACGAAGATTAATTCATCAGGTACGGGAATATCAAAATGCTCTCCGTACATCTCCTCTTCTGGCAAATCTATGAAGGGGCCAATTCCTTCTACGATAGGGTGCGATGGATCAACAACCCAAAGCCGCTCTTTCTCATCCGCTTCTCTCCAAAGCAGATCGCAAGAGGTCCCCATTAGCTTGCGGAATAGCTTGGAATGGTGGCCTGAATGCAGGACAACCAGCCCCATCCCCTTATGTACACGGTCACAAATGCGATCGACGACATCATCCTGAAAGCCCTTATGATCTACGTGGCCCCAATAAATGAGCACATCGGTAGCATCCAGCTTTTCTTGGGTTAGTCCATGCTCAGGCTCATTAAAGGTTGCAAAACCAATCTCAAAGCCATCCTGCCCGATACCATCAGCAATGGCTCCATGCATTCCTTTGGGATATATCCGGGCTACCTCTTCTTTTCTTTGCTCTTGCAGAAATTCATTCCATATCGTTACTTTAATCATACAACTCGCTCCTTTTTTAACAATGAATGCAGTTATATGCTTCTCGTTACTCCGTCTTTAGCTGATTCTATGATCGCTTGCAGCACTTGTTGATTACGGTATCCGTCTATGATTGTCGGAAGTAATCGAGAGTTAGCCTGTTCCAAATAATCCACAAAATCCTGCAGCATGGGTTTCATCGTTTTCTCGTCCAAGTGAATTACTTTTTCTGTAAGCTCCAGCTTTTCGCCTTCTCTAACCGTTAAATGAACTTCATTCGGTTGTTCGACTGAAATCCTGACGGTGCCCAGATCGCCAAACAACGTAACATGAAATTGGTTTTTCGCTCCAATTGCATTTTTATGGGTATAAAACGTTCCCATTACACCACCTTCAAGCACACACTGGAATCCGGTAAAGTCATCAACGTCTACTTCAACGAGTTGCTGCGTTCGCAGATCCGTTCGGTGATCGATAAAGGTGCTCATCATACCGGCCACTTGCGTGAATTCTCCTACAAAAAAGCGTGCCGCATCCACCATATGAGAGCCTATATCCGCTAATATACCTGACCCTGCCATCTCTTTATTAAATCGCCAGGTGTACTCCTTATTAAACATTGGCGCGTTTTCCTCTTGCAAATAGTGAGCGGCAATATGCCGAATACGCCCTAAAGTCCCTTGTTCTACAAGCTGTTTAACGTATTGAAAGCAAGGTCTGTAGCGGTAGGAAAATCCAATCATGCAAGGTATCGGATTTTTTTCATACAAGCTTAATAATTCATCTGCTTCTTCCATCGTTCGTGTGAAAGGTTTTTCAGAAAATATCGGTTTACCGCATTCTATCGCATATTTTAAGATGTCATAATGGAATTTATTCGAGACACCGGATATGATAAAGTCAACATCGGTATCAGCAATAATGGCTTTATAATCGCTATAGCGCTTCTCAGCCAATAAGTTCAATCGATCACCGACCTCTTGAACGGCCTTCGTATTCACATCACAAATGGCTGCTACTCTCGTATTCGCGATTCTCGAAAGATGGTTCATATGATAATCGCCAATTCCTCCAAGGCCAATAATGCCTACGTTCCATATTTCTTTATTCATCCTGCTGCCCTCCCGATATAGTCTTCAACTACTTATCAATCGTCAGACAAGAATTTCTTTCTATAATTTTGCTTTCAATAATCATATTTTCCGAGAAATCCCCTTGCAGAACACCTAGTTGGTGCATTAACAATCGGACAGATTGAGCCCCTAATTCCGAAGGCTGCAAATCCATGCTAGTCAAAGATGGGTTCGATTGAACCATCATGGAGAGATCTCCGCATATGACAAACAAAGATACGTCTTCTGGTACTCTGAGATTCAAATCCTTGAGTGCCTTAAGGACACTGAATGCCGTGCGGTCGTCATCTGCAATAATCGCGGTTACTTTCATCTTCTGGTTACCAAGGATTTCAATTGTTTCTGCATAGCCATAGTCCATGTATTCACTTGTATGTAGGGCGGGCTTATGATGAATCATGTGTTCTTCCACGTCAAGCTGATGATCTTTCATCGCCTTAATGAAGCCTGCTTTTCTATCGATGGACACGGTCATAAGTTCATTTGCATTTAGAAACATAATGGCTTTATGACCCTTGTCGATCAAATACTTGCAGATGCTGTCAATAATCTTGTGATTGTCGTTATCCACGCTGAAAGCTTTATGAATATGGGTATTCATGACTCTACCGACAGTAACAAAAGGGATTTGTTCACCATGCATAAGGTTGATACGGTCATCATCGGTCGTTGGACTCATCACAACAGCACCATCAATCGGATAACTCGACAGGAATGGTGTTTTCACCTTTTGCACAGGAATCATATCAAGCAGAACCCTATATCCATAAAAGGAAGCTTCCAAAATAACGCCATTGATGAACTGCGTATGAAATGCGCTAAAAAAGAAGCTGCCATGCGGGATGGTCAACCCGATCGCCATGGTTTTCTTCGTAGCCAAGCTTCGCGCAATATGATTAGGCACATAATTTAATTGTCTGGAGACCGTCATGACTCTCTCTTTCACTTCGTCGCTTGTAGGTCTTTTTTGGCTAAAAACATTCGATACTGTCCCTTTTGAGACTTTCGCTAATTTTGCTACTTCATCAATTTTAGCCATATATGATCAAACATCCCTTCAACAACCATCCATTTATCCTAACTCTTCGTTGAGTTTTTCCACCAAGTCGATTAATTCCAGCGGATGGTTGATCGTATAATCAGGTATTTCACTTTCGTCTGCGTGCAATTTCGGGTATCTAGGCGTCCAGCTAAGGAAGATACTCGTAATCCCCATAGCATTGGCTCCTTTAATATCGCGGTTCAGGTTGTTGCCAACCATGACAATACGGGAGCAATCCTGCTCACTGAGATCCAATGCTCCAATCGCGGCTTTAAACATACGGGAACTTGGTTTAGAAGCTTTAATGGTCTCTGAATAAATCATCGTAGTAAAATAATCATACAATCCATTTTGTGTTAAAATATTTTTGAACGATTGCGCCCTACCGTCGGCTACGATGGCTAGTATATATCCACGTTCGGCAAGCGTCTTCACCATAATATCGGCCCCTGGAATCACATTGGCACTAATGACAATATCATGGTCATCTCTAATTTCGGTTCCTTCATCAATGATGGTATCTCCGCAGTCCAGAAAAACAATAAGCTTCTTAGCATTAGGATCAATCGTTGTCGTATCACTCATGAATTACACCTCGTAAGTTTAATTGACTCGCATAGTGGCAGGCAGCATAATGATTTTCGCCGACGGCCTGCATCTCTGGTTCTTCCTGTATACATTTATCGGTCTTATACGTACACCTTGGATGAAAGTGACATCCGCTTGGAGGATTAGCTGGATTAGGAACTTCTCCTTCGAGAATAATTCGATCCTTTTTATAATTCGGATCAGGCTCAGGTACAGCCGACAATAACGCCTCTGTATAGGGATGCTTGGGATGATCAAATAACGAATCCACCGGCGCCAATTCCACAATTTTCCCTAAGTGCATAACAGCTACTCTGTCGGATATGTTTTGAACGATGGATAAATCATGAGAGATGAAAATATAAGTGATCTGCAGCTGCTCTTGCAGGTCCTTCAGCAAATTAATGATTTGTGCTTTAATGGACACGTCTAACGCTGAAACAGCTTCATCACATACAATTAGTCTCGGTTGAGAAATAAGCGATCTCGCAATAGCGATACGCTGTCTTTGCCCTCCGGAAAAGGCATGAGGATACCGTTTGAGATAGCTGACATTTAATCCGGTCTTCTCTGCGATTTGGGTAACTTTGTCGTCCAATTGTGCTTTCGACAGCTTAAAGTTGGCAAGCAGCGGCTCAGCAATAATATCGTATACGCTCATTCTCGGACTGAGAGATGAATAGGGATCCTGAAAAATCATCTGAATATCTTTCCTATATTTCTTGAATTCTTTGCCTCGCAGCCCTAAAAAATCTACTTGGTCTTCACCTTCAGGTTGATACATCACTTGCCCTGAAGTGGCATCCATCCCTCTCACAATACAACGGCCTAGCGTCGTTTTTCCACAGCCTGATTCGCCGACAATGCTTAGGGTCTCCCCTTCCAACAGTTCAAAAGAAACGTTGTTCAAAACACGAATAGATGAAGGCTTGCTAAACATCTTATTCTTCGATTTCACTTGAAAATCCTTATTTAGATTATTTACTTTCAGTATAGGTTTAGACATCCTTATTCTCCTTCACCCTCATCCTTATAAAGAAAACATCTAACCATATGGCTATCGGATATTCGAGTTTTCGGCACGGCCTGTTTATTGCATACACCATCAATCCGATCCTTACACCGTTCGTAAAATCCGCACATTGGAGGCATATTGAATGCCATCGGAACTGTTCCTTCGATCGATTCTAGACGTGTATGTCTATTTCCGCCTAATCTTGGCATCGATTTGAGCAGACCCTTCGTATACGGGTGTTTCGGATTATTGAAAATTTCTTCTACTGTCGATTGCTCAACAATTTTCCCCAAATACATGACCGCTACTTCGTCACACATCTCTGCTATGATCCCAAGATCATGAGTCACCAGCAGAATGGCCATACCAAATTCCTGTTGGAGTCCCTTCATAAGCTCTAACACTTGTGCTTGAATGGTTACATCCAGCGCAGTCGTGGGCTCATCGGCAATTAACAGTTCCGGATTGCAGGATAAAGCCATGGAGATCATCGCACGCTGGCGCATGCCGCCGGAAAACTCATGCGGAAATTGGTCAAACCGCTTCTCTTGATCGGAGATCCCAACTTTACTGAGCATTTCTAGCGCTATCTTTTTGGCCTCTTTTTTATTTTTGGTGCGGTGGATCAAAATGGATTCCATGATCTGATTCCCGATTGTATACATCGGCGAAAATGCCGTCATGGGTTCTTGAAATATCATGGCTATTTTTCGTCCGCGAATCGATCGAATCTGTTTTCCTCGCGAATCTAGAGCTAACAAATCCAAATCGTTTAACGCCTTCTCAGAGGTAGAGTGATAAACAATCTTCCCTGAGGTTTCACATTCTTTGGGATTAATACCGATGATAGCTCGACTGGTCAGACTTTTTCCACAGCCGGATTCGCCAACAAGACCCAATGTTTTACCCTTTTTTATTTCAAAATCAACGCCATCAACAGCTTTCATTTCCCCATTATCCATTTGAATGCGAATTTTGAGGTCTTGAACGGATAGCAGGGGCTGTTCGGATTGTGAAACAGAAGCTTGAGATGTCATAATATCTCCTCGCCTTACGCTAATATGGATTATTTCTTGTATGGATCGGCTGCATCGCGCAATCCATCTCCTAGAAAGTTAAAGGTTAATACGGTAACGATGACAAATCCTAAGGGGATTAGCTTCCATGGATACAAAGCGACATTCTCGATCTGTTGAGCTTCCTGAAGCAGAACACCCCAGCTGGTAGCAGGAGAGCGAATACCGAGTCCAAGAAAGCTCATTGCTGTCTCCCCGAGAATCATACCGGGTATGGCTAGTGTCGTTGCCACAACCAAGTAGCTGATAAAACCAGGCAGCAGATGTTTAATAATGATTTTTGCATCGCTAACGCCGGCTATTTTTGCTGCTAGCACATATTCTTCATTTTTCAACGAAATAAACTTTCCTCTTGCTACCCTGGCCAGCTCCGTCCAACCAATAAAGGCAAAGATAATGACAATATAGATATACATCGTTACGACGGGCACACGCGGTGGTATGGCAGCCGATAGTGCCATCCATAGAGGAAGCGTCGGAAATGAACGAATAATTTCAATGAAACGCTGAATGAGCGAATCGAGCCATCCTCCGAAATACCCTGATACACCCCCGATAAACAAACCTAGGACAAAGCTGATCGTTACGCCAATGAGAGGGATACTTAATGAAATCTGACTTCCCATCACGATTCGCGATAATAAGTCTCTGCCCATCCCGTCCGTACCGAATATAAATACACGACCAGGTTGATCTACGCCAAATAGATGTCTATTCGTTGGAATCAAGCCAAGAAATTTATAGCTTTCACCCTTGACAAAAAAGCGGATCGAATGGCGAACCTTCTCATCTGGAACAAAGACTTTACGAAGTGTAACCGGGTCTCTGGCTGACTTTAGGTCATATACAAACGGTCTAAATTGAAACTTGCCCTCGGCATCTATGAAGCTTACTTTAGCAGGAGGCGCATTCACATATTTACTGTCGTAGCTCTCCAACCCGTAAGGCGCTATAAACTGAGCAAAGATGGCTGCTATGTAGAACAAGGCTAGAATCACTAAGCTGATACGGGCTAATTTATGCTTCTTTAACCTGTGATACATAAGACGCCACTGTGAACTGTAATAGACATCGCTGTTTTTTTGAGGCTTGATCACGTTTAATTTCTGTTTCCCTGCTATCGGAATTGTTTTCATAGGTTATGTACCTCTGAACTCTGTGCGAATTTTTGGATCGAGCCATGCCAATAAAATATCCGAAATTAATGTCCCTATAACCGTTAACACAGCCATAAACAATAACCAGGTGCCAGCCAAATACATATCTTGGGCTAATAATGCGTTATACATAACGGGGCCTTGAATGGGTAGATTCAATACGATTGCCGTAATCGTCGAACCTGTGAAAATGGAGGTTAGTGACCACCCAATAGTACTTACGATCGGATTCATAGCAGCGCGCGTCGGATATTTAAGCAATATTTTCGTTTCCGATAAGCCCTTTGATCTTGCTGTCACCACATTCGGCTTATTCAATTCGTCCAGCATTTGACCTCTCATGACTCGAATCAACTCTGCCGTGTTCGCCAAGCCAATCACAAGAATAGGGATAATCATATGCTTCAGCAAATCAAGAACCTTGTCCATCGACCATCCTGCATTGACGAATTCACTCGAAAATAGTCCTAGTAAGGGATCGCCAAAATACACATAAGAGAGGTACATTAAAATAATAGCCATCAAGAAGTGAGGGGTAGCCATGCCAAGAAAGCCTATGGCTGAAAAAATATAATCACCAATCGAATATTGTCTTACCGCACAGTAAATACCGATCGGGATCGCCACCGCATAGGTAAAGGCCATCGTTACCAAAGAGACGATGATCGTTAACCCCATGTACTGCGATATGACGTCCATAACAGGCCTGTTATAGCTGAACGAATACCCGAAATCGAAATTAAAAACAATATTTTTCATCCACGCTAGGTATTGCATAAACCATGGTTGATCCAATCTTAAGCTTGCTCTCATTTCATCCATATCCTGCTGCGTCATGACATCGCCAGCCACAGACATCTTAGCCGCATAAGTCGATACATAGTCACCGGGCGGCAGTTGAATGATGTAGAAAACGATCATTGATATAAAAATAACGACGGGTATTACCAATATGATTCTTCTTAAAATATATTGGAGCATCTCTATCCAATCCTCTCCGCTTCATTCGAAGATGCTGCTGAAGACAATAAGGGGGAAGTTAAGCTCCCCCTATTGGTTACAGGTTTAACTTATGGTTTGATATAAAATTGCGAAGGATGACCATGCCCTAAAGTGCGGAATTCATCGGCATGAACCAAATCCTTCGGTACGTTACCCATTTTATTGGAAGCGACAACGAGCTTTGGTGTTGGACCGGCATAACCAATAATCCATTGATTTTTTTGGTGAAGCTTAATGATCTCATTACTCCATTTATTGATTTCTTCTTTGCTTGGAGATGATTTTACTTTGTTCCAGTAGTCAAGAATTAAGGCTACATCACCTTCTGGTTTGACGCCTTCTTTTCCATTGGAAGATGTATACAATCCGTAATGTCCGAACCATGGGGTCAGCACTCTCAGAGGAACAAGCGTGTCAGGCCGGAAGGCTAAATTGACTAACGAAATATTTTCCGTGGTTGCTGGGATCTTATTCGAGTACTTAAGTTCCTGGTGTGTTCCTTTATCCACAACCTTTACATCCATCTTAACGCCGACTGCTTGATAATACTTTTTAACTAATTCTAGAAAAGTTGCTGTATTCGTATCGCCTTCAATAACCGTGATGGTTAAATCCGAGCCGTCTGCATGTAAACGGAAATTATTTTTATCCCGCTTGGTCAGTCCTAACTCATCCAATAATTGATTGGCCCGATTCACATCGAATTTACTCCACTGGTCCGCCCAGCCTTTTTGGAAGCCAACTAAGCCATCCGGAACAGATGCCTGCTGAGGTAAACCTAACCCATTCGTAACGATCTCGGATATTTCTTTACGGTCAACTGCAACGGACAGCGCTTCTCTGAATTTAATATCCTGGAACAACTTGCGCAGGTTAGGATCTTCAATAGTCTGATTGAGTTGAAGGCCAGCACTTGACCATGTTGGCGTGGTCCACGGCAATACGCGGAACCCTGCTTTCTTCTCATTTTCTTTCAATACGGTGAAATCTTTAAAATCAAAATCAAGAAGATTATAATCTCCTGCTAGTGTGCCAAGAACTCGTTGAGCAGGATCCTGAACTTTGGTAGCGACAATGCGGTCCATATAGGGTAGTTGGTTGCCTTCGCTATCCACTTTCCAATAGTAGGGATTGCGTTCCATAATAAATTGATCACTATTCGGATCGTTTTTAGCGACCCAAGCTCTTAAAGTCGGGATTTGAGGGTTTACCCAATAATAATAGCCCGTTGCTACCAAGAAAGACTTAACATCCTCAAAGCCCCATTTTTTTGCGATCTCAAGAGCTTTCTCTTGACCTACAAATTCGGGCAGTATCGTTTTTTGGAAATGTGCCGGTGCAAAGAACCATTTGTTGTCAATGGCAACGCGCTCCAGGAACAGCACACTTGGATACTTATGTACAACCTTAAAGCTGTAATCATCAATTTTCGTAACTTTAGCTAAAGCTTTTTCCCCTGTCACAGGATCGACGGAGTAATAAGCGTCATATATTTTTTTGCCGAAGGTTTCTTTCGTTAGCATGTGCTCCCAGTAGAACAGGACATCATCGGCTGTGAATGGCATGCCGTCAGACCACTTCATGCCCTTCCTTAAATAAATAGTGAATTCGGTTGAATCTTTATTCACGTCAAAACCTTTGGCCACATTAGGTTCAACAGCGCTTCCATCCTTGTTAAACCGGAAAAGCGACTCCTCTGTCGGTTGACCGACTGTCCAACGATCATTAGGTCCGGTCCAAGGCAGCTTCCAATCGCCGCCGTATTTGCCGATCTCATCGGTTACTTTTTCCACCATGATATCTTCCTTAACTGGCATACGTTCAATCACAGATTTCAATGTGCCTGCACCGACGAGCTTAGTTAACATGGGGGCCTCTTTGTAGCCGTCAGCCTTTACTGATGCAGATGCCACAGGCGCTTTCGTTGCCTGAACATCTGAACTTGGCTTTGGATCACCTTCACTCTCACATGCTGCAAAAACAACGGCAAAGATCAACATCATCCCTACAAAAAACAACTTATTCTTGTTCAAACCTATCCCCTCCATGATTATACTGGTACTTCAATCTTCTTCACCAAGCTCTGAAAATTGTTTCCCTTCACCTCCTAGCTAAATCACGCATTAAACCGGTTTAATACAGATAAATGAGCAGAACGGTCGTAATCAAGTTAAGTATATATGGTGTTAAACCGGTTTAATTGAATTTACAAAAATAATAATTGTAAGCGCTTAATAATTTGTAAGTATAGGGGACATAGTCCCCTTACTCTTAAACCGGTTTAATACAGGAGCGGCGGACGTGTAAGCGCTTTATCATTTGTAATATCGTACATCGGATTTAACTCTGTTGCAACACTTTTTTTGGAAGAAATTAGGGGGAGTGAAAAGCATGGATCTCACGTTCCGAAGCCTATAACAAGTAAACGCGAAAACCGCGCTTACAGCGAGAGCTCTGCGAGCCGACAGAGTCTGAGAAGCTGAAAATCGACTTCTCAGCAGTCCCATCCTGCTCGTTCGCACTCAATAAGCTCGGAAATCAATCCTACTTAGATCATAGGACTTTGACTTTTCCTTTTTTATGGGTATACATGCGATGATCCGCTTGGATAATTAATTCGCCTAAGGTTACTGGCATAGCAGGATTATAATGAAATAATCCGAGACTAATCGAAAGATGATAGATTCGGCCAGCGCTCAAATTAAAGCTATGTATCATTTGCTGGATTTTCAAGATGATTTGCTGTTCAAATACATCTAAGCTGGGTGAATGTCCATGAGTATCCGGTAAAATAACGGTAAACTCATCTCCACCCATACGGGCAATAATATCAGAATCGTAGAAAACTTCTTTCAATATACTCGCCGTATCTATTAAGGCCAAGTCCCCCATATGATGACCATAGGAATCGTTGATTTGTTTCATGCCGTCCAAATCGGCAACAATCAAATAAAAGCCATTGCCTTCCTGAGCACTCGCATTCATAACTTGCTGTGCCTGGTTAAAAAAACCTCGACGATTGTAGAGACTCGTCAGCTCATCAACAATAGATAAGTTATAAAGCTCATCCTGAAGACGATGACGTTCAATTGCATAACGCATTGAACGCATAATCACCGAACTGTTGACTTGTCCTTTAATCAAATAATCCTGAGCGCCATGCTGTACGGCATTTATTGCAACCTCCTCATCATCAAGCCCGGTCAGTACAACAATTGGGATTGCAGGCGCTTGCTCCCGAAAGCTGATGATCGTTTCCATGCCATGACTGTCCTGAAGTGAAAGATCAAGTAAAACAACGTTAAATTCATCCTTGGTTATCAGTTCAATGCCCGTCTCCAACTGATCGACCCATTTCAACTCAATATTCTGATTATCTGTATCCGATAAAACTTCACGAATCAATCGAGCATCTCCCGGATTATCTTCAATTAATAAAACCCTGATCACTAGTTTTACCTCCTGGGGAGCTTAACAAGCGTAAGCCAAAAATTTTCAATCGATCTTACAACTGTTAAAAACTGCTCTAGATTGACAGGCTTGGTAATATAACAATTCGCATGCAGATCATAAGCTCTTAAAATATCTTGCTCTGCTTCGGACGTCGTTAAAATAATGACTGGAATATACTTCAGCAGCGGATCATTTTTGATTTCGGCAAGAACTTCGGTGCCATTGATTTTGGGAAGATTTAAATCTAATAATATAATGTCCGGCACAATCGCTTCCTGGTAGCTGCCTTCGCGCCTGAGATAAGCCAAAGCCTCCTCACCATCTTCAACCACGCTCAAATTATTGTTTATTTTCCCTTCCTTCAGCACTTCGACAATCAAACGAATATCTCCGGGATTATCTTCTACTAAAAGAATTTCTACATTTTGACTCAGCTTATTTTCGATCATGTTATATGTTCTCCTCTATCTGGCAGCGTGAAGTAGAAGGTTGTCGAATGACCCGCTTCTGAATCAACCCAAATTTTCCCGCCATGACGTTCTACAATTTTTTTACAAATGGATAACCCTATGCCAGTACCCTGGTATTTTGTTTTATTATGGAGCCTTTGAAAAATGAGGAAAATTCGGTCCCGATACTTCGGCTCAAAACCAATTCCATTATCACGAACTGAAAATAACCACTCATTACCCTGCTGTTTAATCCCGATATGAATGATGGGTGCTCGGTTGGAATCGCGAAACTTAATGGCATTACCAACTAAATTTTGTAATAATTGCACCATTTGTGTAGGATCAGCCAGCAATGTAGGCAAAGGATCATGCGTGACCAACGCATCACATTCTTGAATCGCATGCTGTAGATTCGTAGAAACATGTTGCAGCACCACTTCAAAATCAACCGACTTAAGCTCCTTCCCCTTCGTACCCACCCTGGAAAAAGCCAATAAATCGTTGATCAAATTCTGCATGCGCTGCGCACCATCAACGGCGTAATGAATAAAATCATCCGCGTCCTGATCTAATTTACCTTGGTATCGCTTCGCCAATAGCTGTACATAACTGGCTACCATACGTAAAGGCTCCTGTAAATCGTGCGAAGCGACATAAGCAAATTGCTCCAATTCCGCATTGGAACCAGCCAAATCTTCCTTTTGCCGCTTAAGCTCAAGCTCATTGTCATGAATATTTTGCGCCATTTGGTTAAATGCCTCACATAGCTGCAACAGCTCGACGGGAGCTGACTTCATACTGCTGTAATCGATTTTATAATGATAATCGCCTTGCTTCAGTCGCTGAACCCCTTTCAATAAACGCTGAACGGGATGTTCAATGTGATACGATATTCGCAACATCACGATAAACCCAAAGGTAAGCACAATACAAATGATTATAATCATAACAATTAATTGCCTGTTAAAGGTTCGATACACTTCATCTCGCTCAATTTCGTTAACAGCGATCCATTTTCCGTTATTCACCGACTGGTAAGTCCCGAAAACTTGCTTGCCGCGGTAGCTCTCATAAGTCGAGGTTGCTTGTATCCCTTGCTTCGCTCGTTCGAGAATATCGCTGTTCAATTGAAATTCTAACCGTTTCCAATTTCCCTCGAACCGTAATTCAGTGATCAGATAACCGTTTCGATCAATTAAATAGGATTCACCGCTATCTCCATAGCGAAATTGCTCCATGAGCTTATCGATTGTCTTTAACGTAACTGTTCCATAGATAACACCCTCAAATTGCTTCTTTCTATTCATAACAGGAGCAGAAAATAAAATCATCGGTTGATTGGTAACCTTACCGAGCAGCACATCAGAAATATATTCACTGCCTTTGGCGGCTTCTTCCAAATAGGTTCGTTCGCTAAAATAAGCGCCAATTTGGTTCATGGTGCTAAATTCCACAATACCCTCTTTATTAGCAAAAGAGACCGCTTCAAACTCCTGTTGATGTGACGCAAAAAAAGTAAAGTTGTTTTTAATATCGTCAATATCAAGCTCTATGGTCGATTGTAAATTAGCTAGATTGCGGATTTCGGAAGCTCTTGCAGCTACCCAACTATCTATGGCTGTTTGCTGAATCGCACTATCTTTTCGCATCGAATTAATCTGATTGCTTTCCGTTTGGCGATACTCTAAAAAGGAATAAGATGAAATTGTAAGCAGTCCAACCATAAGCACTAAGGTAATTCCCAAAAACCGCAATCGTGCTTTTAAGCTTTGAAGTCGAAGTAATCGCAATAAGAGGTTCATCGGTTCTTCACCATCAATCCAGAATAAGGGTCGCCTTATCCTTTATATAGTTCACATCGGCTTCTTTCAATTCATTTTGAAGTACTTTCCCTGACAAAATATGATTTAACGCTGCATTTATGGCGTCATTCGCAGAATTGGTAAACAAATGTCCCGGGTTGATTGATGTGGGATAAAGCTGCAGTGCTTTCTGCACATCTTTCATCGCCGGATTGGTGTATTCAGCAATCACATCTTTAAAAGCAGATAAGGCAACGTTTTTGCTATAAATCGCCAGCATGTCTTTATCGAGCAAAAGGGACAATAAATATTTAGCTTTTACTGGGTATAGTGTCTTTGCATTAATCGACACCTGTTTGTCCGGAGCTGCTGCCATTACCGTTTTTCCATTCTGATCTGGAAGGGCGAAAAAACCCATTTTGAAATCAGCCGTCTTACTATCAACAACCCCTGGCGTCCAACTGCCCATCAACTGCATAGCGCCTTTTCCATCAATAAATTGCTGAGTCGACTCCTCATATCCTATTTGTAAAGCATCCGAATTATAAAAACCTTTATGTGCGAGATCGGTAAATTTCTTCATCGCGTCGTTGACCTCAGGACCGTCAATTTTCACTTTGCCCGCATATAAATCCAATTCGAAATTAGGGTTTTGGAGAAATTCTGACGTTGCGGCAATGGGTATGTAAACACCCTGAATCGTCCATACATCTTTAAATCCACCTATGATCGGCGATAACCCAGTCTGCTTAATTTTGACGTTCAAGGCCATAAATTGATCCCATGTTTTGGGCGGCTCCAACTGCAAACGATCAAAAATAGTTTTATTGTAATACACGCCAAAGGTGCTCACATCAAGAGCCGCTCCATAGGTTTTCCCCTTGTAGGCAACCGTTTGCTTAGCGGAATCAATCATTCGCTGGGTCCAAGGCTGATCCGATAAATCCAGCAAATAACCCGCTTTGGCATATTCTTTGATCTTCTGATTAAATAGGATATCGGCGGCTTGGCCTGATTTCAACTGGTTTTCTGTGACCTCGGCAAAATTTTTCTCATCCAATTTGTCCCAATGGATAGTAGCTTTCGGATATTTCGCTTTAAACTTCTTTTCTACCGAATCAAAATATCCGTTTTTATCTTGAGCCCAATAGGATACGCGCAGCGTAAACGCCTCATCGGTTCGATCTTCCTGCTTTTGAGCTTGTCCATTCGATGGAACTGGTTGGTTAGCCGCTTTGCTGCACCCTGCCGTAGTAATTATAAAGGACAATGCCGTCAGACCAATGATCCATTTACGCATCCGTTCATTCCTCCTGATTAGTTATAAACTTCGATCTCATAAATTCTGGCGTACCCGTCAAATCCTGACTGCGTCCCCTGTGTAATGTACAGTCTGACGTATCTTCCGGTTGCATTTACATTGCGATCCGTAGAGTTCGCTGTATTCCCAGTCACCGTATCGGCATATGTAAAGTTAGTGCCGTCATTACTCACCTGCAATTTGTAATCCTTGGTATTGAAATTGACGGATTCTCCATTAACAGCGGCGTGCTTGACGACCCAACGGCTTATATTAGTCACAAGCCAGGGTCCATCTTTAACCAATTCGGGGATGTCGCCATAACCGACTTGTGTTCCTTGCTTTATATACAGTCTAACATATCTGGCGTTCGTATTGATGCTGCGATCTGTAAAATTTGTCGAATTTCCTATTACCGTGTCGACATCCGTGAAACTAGTGCCGTCGTTGCTTACCTGCAGTTTAAAATCACGTGTATTATAAATCGCTGATTCTAAACCATGGACTTCGAAATCGACAATTACTTTATTAAATGTCTACTGGGGATCACATAGTACAGATTCCTTTATCAGAGCTCTTATGTAAATCCATCCAAGCCATGTCCGCCCCTCGAAATGAGGCTGTCCCAAAAGTAAATAAATTAACTTAGTGGCACAGAAAACAAAAAAAAATGAGGCGGCAAGTTATTGCCTTCTCATTTTTTTGTTTTCTGTCGATTGCAAAGGAAAGTCACCTGACTCTAGTAAGCGGAACGTCGCTATTTCGGGAAATCTGTGCTTGAAATCGAATGAGAGGAACGTGCATGCGCTATTTGATCAAAGAAACGATCCAGAGGAAAAAAAACGGCCAAAAAAGGCATTGTCGTTTCTCTTCAACATGATTTCGGGTGTTTTCGTCCAAATAACGGATAGACGTTCCCTCGATAACTTCTGGTTATCATAGCAAAAACGCTTCCAAAACTCGTTTTTTTCTAGAGATTATTAAACAGGATCCTTTTTATTTACAGCAGCTGATTCAAGTGCATTTGGGCTGCGCTAAGCTGTAGTATTCCCCGAATTTATAGCACCATACTTTGTTTTACCTGCCTAACCACTTCGTATATGAGTAGTACCTTTGAAGCAGGACAAAATAAAGCTTTAACTTATTCGCTCCGAAGGGTACTTCTAAGTACCTATATACCTTAAAAGTCCCTATAGTACTTAAAAGTACGTACTTATCAAAAACATCTGAATGGTTTTATAATAGCACTTGTGAAGCGTAAGTAAAGCATTACTTCCGTTCAAAATACATGTAATTAGGAGGCATAATATGAACCAGTCCTTATCACAATCTCCAGCACAACATAAAGTGAAGCAAGATACAGGAACATGGGCACTTCTTGCCCTTGCAATTAGCGCATTTGGTATCGGAACAACAGAATTTGTTCCAGTAGGACTGCTCGCGTCCATCGCGAATGATTTAAATATTGGCATTACGCTAGCTGGCCTTCTTATTTCTGGTTATGCAATTGGCGTCGCGGTCGGAGCCCCGATCCTTACCGCGCTTACTAATCGGATGAGCCGGAAAACTTTGCTCATGTCGCTGATGGTTGTTTTCATCATCGGTAACGCTGTCGCGGCACTTTCACCGTCATTTGAAATATTGCTTATTGCACGTTTCATCACAGCATTTTCTCATGGTGTCTTTTTCTCCATTGGAGCGACCATTGCTGTTCAGCTCGTATCTCCAGAGAAAAAGGGCAGTGCCATTGCTCTCATGTTCACTGGTCTTACCATCGCCATTGTTACCGGCGTTCCTTTGGGGACGTTTATCGGGCAAGCCTTCGGCTGGAGAGCGACTTTCTGGGGCGTTGCCTTACTGGGTGTAATTGCGATCATTTCCAGCGCCGCACTCATCCCTAAGAATCTTAAGCAATCACCACCTGCTAAATTTTCAGATATGTTCCGTCTGCTCACTAATGGCCGTTTGGTCCTGGGCTTTCTTATCACGGCATTCGGTTATGGAGGGACGTTTGTTGCTTTCACTTATTTAACTCCACTCCTGCACGATGTGACTGGCATAAGTTCTGGCATGATTAACTTTATCTTGATCATTTATGGCGTGGCTGTTGCATTCGGTAACTCCGTTGGTGGTAAATTAGCCAATAACAACCCTTTACGCGCACTGTTTTGGATGTTTATTATGCAAGCAGCCGTTCTAATCCTTTTAACATTCCTTGCTCCATTTAAAGTGGCTGGCGTGATTGGTGTTATCTTAATGGGCTTGCTTGCTTTCATGAATGTGCCTGGTCTTCAATTATATGTCGTCCAACTTGCTGAAAAGTATGTACCTTCAGCGGTCGATGTTGCATCAGCGATCAATATTGCAGCATTCAACGTCGGTATTGCTATTGGCTCGATCGTCGGTGGGGTTGTTATCGACTCCATGGGACTTGTTCATACCCCATGGGTTGGTGCTTTAATGGTTCTCGTTGCCATCCTACTCACTGGCATTTCTGCTAAGCTGGAACGGAAATCATAATAGGAGGCATTTATATGTTTGAGCATTATCAAACAAATTGACTCCAGCTATGGTCATATCGAGCAAGCGACATTCGTGCCAAAACTGGAGAATAGAATTCCTACAATGGTCACAGGTTTTGCACAGCAAGAGCTCGATTGGCTTGGACAGAACGGCGATGGATGGATGTACTATCCACAAGGACCTATGCGGCAGCTAGAAGCCATAACGGCATGGCGAGAGTCTGCTGCCCGCCAAAACCATACGGTGTTTAGTCCATTCTCTATGCCTATACATCTCGATTTAGCAGAAGATCCAGATGAACAAGCAACACCAATACGGCTTGGTTTTCGAATAGGAAGGAATAAACTAATCGATTTGATTGATGTTTACAAAACTATTGGTGTTAATCATCTCTTTTTCGCTCTCTTTGACAGCCATCGACCAGCTGACGAGGTCATACATGAACTTGGAGAATACGTGCTGCCGCACTTCCCACCGCATCCAAAAAGTCTTTGAAATCATAGGTCTAATCAATAAAACAGAAACCCGGTGGACATTGTTTTCACCCCAACATTAGGAGGATAATCAAATGAAACACTTACAAGATACAATTCAATTAAGCCATGGTAAAGCTTTTCCTTGGCTAGGTCTAGGCGTCTTCCAGGTAGAGGATGGCGATACCGTCATTGCAGCCGTTGAAGAAGCCATTGTTGTTGGCTACCGACATATCGATACTGCAGCTATTTATCAGAACGAAGAAGGCGTTGGAGAAGGTATTCGACGTGGCTTGAAACGCACCGGTCTTCAACGTGAAGACTTGTTTATCACCTCGAAATTATGGAATGCAGACCAAGGCTACGATAGCGCAATAGCAGCTTATGAGAACAGCTTAAAGAATCTAGGATTAGATTCCCTTGATTTATACCTTATTCACTGGCCGGTTGAAAATAAATATCTGGAAAGCTGGAAAGCGCTCGAGTTTCTGTATCACGAAGGGCGTGTCGGGGCTATTGGGGTTAGTAACTTTAACATCCACCACCTTGAAAATCTGCTTAAACAAGCAACTATGAAGCCGGCTATTAATCAAGTGGAGCGCCATCCGCGACTCGTTCAGAATGAACTTAAAGCTTTTTTAGATAACAACGGGATTCAAGCCGTCGCTTGGGCACCTCTGATGCAGGGAGAGATTTTGCATGAACCCGTCATCCAAGCCATCGCAGACCGCGCGGGAAAATCAGTTGCCCAAATCGTACTGCGTTGGCAGCTGCAAAGCGGGTGGGCAACGATTCCAAAATCCATTCAAGCTAAACGCATTCAGTCCAATGCAGAAATTTTTGATTTCTCATTAAATGATACCGATATGGCAGCTATTTCTGGCCTTGATCAGCATCGCCGTGTGGGTCCAGACCCTGATAATTTTGATTTTTAAGTTTAAATTGAATAAGATTTTATATTAGATTTAACAAGCACCCGGATATTATTGATATTCGGGTGTTTCATTTTCTTAATTACTTTGACCCGAGAGTTAGATCAATAAATTCACATATATCCTTTAAGAGCTTCTATCATCATTCTTAATTTTGGCATTGCTGAATTTTTGATTTTATAGGCAAAATATAAATCATTAGTTACTTTATATGGTTCACAAATTATTTTCACTTTGTTTTCACGCAAGGAGTTCGCCAGCATATACGTTGGCAATAAACTAATTCCAGCCCCATGCTCGATAGCTGACAAAATAATATGCAAATCAGGCAATACGTGTTCTGGTTTCATTTGAGGACGTTTTTGAAAGTTCTCTCTCCAAAATCTTCGGATAATGGGCAATTCTAGACCGTAACTAAGCCATGTTTGTGAACACAGCCAAGCTTCTAGCTGCTTCGAGTCATTGAAATCAGGTTCCTCATAATCAAAGGGTGCAACTACAACAAACTCTTCTTCTACATAATGCAGATATTCTATACCAGGTGTTGAAAACTTTTGTGAGGTCACGATGATGTCGACCTTGTCTTCCGTTAATAGGTCTAAAATATACGCTGCAAGCCCGTAATAGGCAATTACACGCATATTAAAGTTACGGAGGTATGGAGCCATTCTTTCTCTAAAAAACTCTTGCGCTGTGCCGATTTTTACAACCGGAAGCGTAGGCGATGAGACGGCTTTGAAACTTAACGTTGTCTCCTCAAGTGACTCAATAAGAGGTGCCAATTGTGTATAAAGTTCTTTGCCGCGTTCAGTCGGAACCATTTTCCTCGCAGTCCTTGTAAACAAAGGTTCACCAACCTCAGCTTCTAATGAAGCCAGATGTTGACTCATGGCAGGTTGTGTCATAATCCGCGTTTTTGCTGCTTCCGATACGGAACTATGTTTGTAAATAGTGATAAAACTTCGATACCATTCAAAATTCGCCATGAACAAGATCCCCTCATACAATACTTTCTCTTTACCCTCTATTATATATCCACTTCGTTCTGTTTTTCCTGTTTTCTTATTCTGTCAATGACAGACGGATTAACAAACTATAGTGTGATCGACAAGTTTAAGGGAGTGCCCACTTAAAGTCCGAGAACTTTAAGTGGGCACTCCCTCATCTCGCAAACGCTTTCCTTCCAGAGTTCTCTAGCTTAAAGATACCCTACAACTGACTCAGCAATTGCTGGCTCCTCTAGCATTGAAATGTATTCATTGGTACTCCTCCATTTGTTTTTTTTATTATAAGATACTTTGGATAATCCCACCCTCTACTCTTTGTGCTGCACCGTTGATGGCTGATGCTTTATCGGATGCAATGAATACAACCGTATCAGCTACTTCCTCAACTGTAGCGAAACGTTGTATCAGAGAAGTCGGTTGGTCTTTTTTAAAGTATTCTTCTATAAATGTATCCAAGTCTTTTCCGTTCTCTTTAGCAAGGTCTGTAATGAATGTTCCGAACCCTTCTGTCCATGTAGGTCCAGGAAGAACTGAATTGACAGTTACATTTGTTCCTTTTGCCACTTCTGCTAAACCTCTTGATAACGTAATGAGAGCTGTTTTAGATACACCATAAGGAATGAGTTCCGGATATGGTTTGATTCCGGCTTCACTTGCAATGTTAATGATTCGTCCTGCATTGCGTTCCATCATTTTTGGTAGAAATGCTCTAGATAGTCGAACGGCGCCCATTACATTGATTTGATAGTACTCGAGCCATTCTTCATCCGTCACATCAGCAAAAGGTCTTACGGTAAAAACGCCTGTGTTATTGATCAATACATCTAAATTACCGATTTCGTTCACTTTGTTAATTAGTTCATCACTTTCTGCCTTAACAGCAACGTTTGCTCTAATTCCATAAACGGTTCCTAATACAGAAAGTTCTTTAACCGTTGTTTCTACATTTTCCTCAGATCGACCATTAATAATAACTTTAGCTCCTTCTTTCAAAAAACTAATGGCTATTGCTTTACCAATTCCAGCAGTAGATCCTGAAATGAGGACTAATTTATTTTTTAAGTTTAATTCCATTTCAACCATCTCACTTTCAAAATATTGTACTGACTAATATAAAATTTATAATGGACAATTGCGTTATTTCAATTTGGCAATAACTTCTGTCGTCACACTAAGTGTTGATTGCGGATTTTGACCTGTAATTAAATTTCCGTCAACTTCATAATGATCGCTCCAATCAGGTGCGACAACAAAGATCGGGCCCGCCTGACGAAGCCTGGACTCTAATAGGAAAGGCATAACTCGATCCAAACCAGCCGCTTTTTCTTCCGTATCTGTAAAGGCTGTAATTCGTTTACCTTCCACTAAATATTTTCCATTTGATAACTTTGCATTAACTAAACCTGCTGGTCCATGACATACCGCAGCTACAATTTTTCCGGCCTCATAAAATTCACTGAGTAAGGATTGAAGCTTTTCGTTATCCGGTAGATCAAACATCGTTCCGTGACCGCCTGGTAAGAAAATCACATCATAATCCGCAGCCTTAACCTCATCTAGTTTGATAGTATCCGCTAGAAATTGTTCAGTATCCAATATTTCTTGATGCAAATCAGCACTCAAACTATTTATATCGATAGGAGTTTTACCGCCTAAAGGACTAGCTACTGTGATATCAAATCCTTGCTTTGAAAACTCAATATAAGGCTCAGCAAATTCCGAAAGCCAAAGTCCTGTAGACTTTTCACTGTTTATTTGATTGGCTGAAGTGACCACGATTAATATACTTTTTTTCATTTTGTTTCCTCTCCTTTGTATCTGTTTTCTTGTTACAAGCCCTATTGTATCTTTAGATAATCTATAAATCCAATTAGATATTTGAGGTTAATCCATAAAAATATTTATATCATAACCATGCAATCAAAACAAAACAACCTGAGCCCAATTAATAACTTGGCTCAGGTTGTCGATTCTAATGAGGTTTTGTATTCACTTCAAAAATCCATACATTTCCCCGCTTATCGATACCGAAATCGTAACCGAGCATTCCAATGCCTGGATAGCGAGATTCAAGCAGCATCGTACATGTTCGGGCCACTCCGCACATCGTGTCAATTTTGGATTTGACTAGCGAAGCAGGGAAAGTCTGCCGCAGCGCATGAGCACCTTTAAGTAACGTGCCACCTCGGCAAAGGTTTGTGACGAACAGTCCTGGGCGCGCTAATCGGCCGACAACGGCTCGGATGACCCAAGACCGACCTGCTTTTTTCAGTTTAACACGATAATCTACGGGCCTACCTTCAATCGTAGCTAAGTCAATGCCCTGCTGCAGCATAAACGGGCGGTTTTTACGAATCTGGTTTAACGTGGAAAATAGCTCATTCCAAGTGCGAAATGTTCTTTTCGTCCCGGAGTCGTGCAGTAAATAGCCGTTGCCCGTTTTTTGGATTTTTACTACACTGCTTCCCCCAGTTCCAATGATCGGCTTTGCCACAACAAATACATATTGTCGCAGCATGGCCTGCAGGTTCGAAGCGCTAAAGCGGCGCATGTCAGGAATATGCTTGGCAACGCCGGCATGCCCCAACAAAACGGAGAACTTCGACCATTTATTAGCAACCATACGCATGAGGGATTCCTCCTTCCGTACAAGGCTTCCTCTATGCTAGAGTATTCCTCTTCCGTCAGAAGGGACAGGGACAATCAATTGAGTGATAACTTATTTTTTCACATTCTTCTTAAAATCCCAACCGCCCGTAATCGCATGCAATCCAACTTAAATAGGACTATAATCAATAAAAAAAGAGAAAGAGAGATATGATATGTTTAATAAGAACAAGCAGCTTTGGCTAATTACAGCCGTAGGCCTTGGAGTTCTCTTAAATCCGCTGAATACGTCGATGATTTCAGTTGCATTCTCACGGCTGCAGGCCGAATTTCATGTCACTTATAGTGCTATCTCATGGCTGATCGCTACTTATTATGTGGCAAGCGCCATTGCTCAACCAATTATGGGTAAAATAAGCGATATTTTTGGCCGCAAGCGTATCTTCCTATTTGGACTTGGACTCGTTACAGTATCATCCTTGTTAGCTCCACTGGCACCGAGCATTGGCTGGCTTATTGGCTTTCGCGTCATTCAAGCGATAGGAACATCTTCGCTGTACCCAGCCGGCATGGGTATTATTCGTAGCAGCATCACGGATAATCAAGCTAGGGCACTAAGTGTGATGTCGATTTTTTCTTCCACGTCGGCGGCCCTCGGTCCATCTATTGGCGGGTTTTTGATCCAATATGGGGATTGGCCAGCCATTTTCGTTGTTAACTTTCCAGTTATCCTCATTGCTTTTCTGCTTTCTATCAAAATTCTTCCGAAAGACGGCCCGCGCAAGTTACTCGCCAAAGGCGGACTGGACTTATGGGGAATTGCCTTTTTTGCAGCACTTATCATCAGTTGGCTATTTTTCTTCCTTTTCTTCGAAAAGGGGGTCAACTTCTGGTTTCTTTTAACCAGCATAGTGCTGAGTTATTTATTCTATAAATTTGAGTTAAAGCGCACCCAGCCATTTATTGATGTGATCTTTTTGAAAAAAAATCTCAACGTTTGTCTGGTCTATATCCAGTTTATTTGTGTCAACATCGTGTTCTACTCGATCATGTTCAGCATTCCCTCGTATTTACAGCAAGTCAGGCAATTTGATGCGCAGCAGGTTGGCATGATGATGCTGGCCTTATCCGGATTAGGGATATTCACTACGCCGCTGGTTGGCAGATGGATTGACAATTCCGGTTCCAAAACACCGCTAATCACAGGCTCGCTTATCGTTATAGCGGGTTCACTGCTTATATTACTGATTCATGAACATTCCGCTTCCTTGGCGATATTTGCAGTCCTATCCGTGTTCGGCTTGAGCAGCGGGTTCCAAAATCTCGGATTGCAGACGGCTTTATATTCATACGTATCCGCAGCAGAGACTGGGATAGCTTCGGGCTTGTTCATGACTTCCAGATTTATGGGAACGATCCTCTCCTCCAGTTTACTTGGCGCCATCTTTAGCCATGAAATCACCACACAGCGGCTGCACGGTATGGCCATCGTATGTGCAGTGATCAGCTTAGCAACACTCATATTATCGATATTAATGCCAAGTAACTCTATCCGCACAAAAGCAGTTCAAGGCAGATGAACACTTTATCGGTGAGGTAGACAACGAAAAGGCTGTCCCAAAGTAGAAAAATCTACTTGAGGACAGCCTTTTTTGAACTTTGAAAAGACAGCTGAGCTGCAGGGTTATACCTGCACAACTGTCCTCGTTTTTTGCATTCTGCTGCTTTCTTATGCGGATTATCAGCAAGGAGAAGCCACCCGACCTTTAGTCAGCGGAACGATTTTGCGTGTTTTCGTCCAAATAACGCCCCCTCATTCCACTTCTTTACGATTTCAGGTGTTTCATACAAGTAGCGCTTCAACGTTCCATCAGCAATTTCAGAAGTTCTCAAGCCTGAGATCTGATTATTCTTTGACAGACCCTAACGTAATCCCATGAATAAAAAATCTCTGGAGAAACGGATAAATGATGAGAACAGGAATCATAGCAATAAAGATTTTAGCCGCGTTCAAGGTTTGATTAGAAAGCTCACTCATCTTCTGTATTTGTTCGGCGGTCATGGTATTGGCATCCACAATAACGACCAATTGCTGAATGTAGGTTTGCAACGGATAATGATCCGCATTCGACATCAACACAAGTCCATTAAAAAACTCATTCCAATGATAGACGATACTGAACAAAGTTACGGTTGCCAGCACGGGAACTGCCAGCGGAATGAAAATCTTAACAAGCATATACCAAGGCCCTGCACCGTCTACTAGTGCCGCCTCTTCCAATTCCTTAGGCAGATTACGGAAATAGTTAATGACCAGAATCACACTGAAAATCGGTACACTGTTCCCTAGGACAAGCGCCCAGATGTTATTGATCAAGCCTAAAGATTTAACCGTTTGATACCAAGGGATTAATCCTCCATTAAATAACATGGTAAACACCAAAATCCACATCAGCACATTTCTAAACGGCAAATCTTTCGCATTTTTGGATAAAGGGTAACCCATCAGAATAATAATAACGAAGTTAAGACTAGATCCTAGAACGACTCGCTGTATCGAAATCCAAAACGAATTGAAAAATTTACTGTCACCCATGATTTCATGATAAGAATTAAAATTAAAACCCACCGGCCATAAGCCAACTTGCCCCGAGGATGCTGCTGCGTTATCACTTAACGAAACAGCAAGGGTATACCATAAAGGAAGAACACATAATAACGCTATGCCAACCAGCAGCACGATAAGGAAAAGATCGAATACTCTGGAGCCGATTGTTGTTTCTTTGACCATTTTCATGCTCCTTTATATTAAAAAATACGATAATTTGCAAACTTAGCAGCTAGGAAATAGGAAGTTGTAATGAGAAGAAAACTGATGACTGATTTTAATAGTCCCATTGCCGTTGCCAATCCATACTGGAGATTCAATAAACCTGTCCGATAGACCCATGTGTCAATAATATCCCCGCTCGAATAGACAAGAGGATTATAAAGGTTGAAAATTTGGTCAAATCCAGCATTTAAGACATTACCTAGGCTGAGCACTGAAAGTAAAATAACTGTTGTCATAATTCCAGGAAGTGTGACATGAACTAATCGCTGCCAGCGAGTGGCGCCGTCAATTGCAGCCGCTTCGTATAGAGCAGGATTGATTCCCGTTAAAGCCGCCAAAAATATAATCGTGTTAAATCCGAATTCCTTCCACACGTCACTTCCCACGATGATAAAGGGAAACAATTCCGCCTTGGCAAAAAACAAAGTAGGACTTATACCGAATATGCCCAAGATCCCGTTAACAGGTCCTTTATATGACAAAACATCCAACAGAATACCCGAAAGAATTACCCATGATAAAAAATGCGGTAAATAAACAATCGTCTGTACCCATCTTTTCAAAAACGCAATACGTAATTCATTCAGCAATAAAGCGAAGATGAGCGGTACAATCATATTCGCGATAATTTTCATGACCGCAATAAATAACGTATTAAAAAATACCGTTTTACTATCGTTAAGCGTGAACATATACTTAAAATTTTCCAAACCGACCCAATCGGAATGAAACATGCCTAGACCCGGATTAAAATCTTGAAAAGCAATGACAATCCCGAACATAGGAACGATACTAAACAGCGTCAACCATATAAATCCAGGAAGAAGCATGAGATAGTAATGTTTGGCAAACCCCTTCGTAACCATCCTACCGATCACTTCCATTCTCTCTATTGTAAGGGAAAGGCGCCAGAGTTCTCTGACGCCTCCATGCTTTCTTACTATTTGATACTCTCATCGATTTCAGCCAGAATTTGATCTCCGCCTTGCTTTTTCCAATCTTGTACGAACTTATCAAAGGAATCCAGCGGCGCAGCTCCCATGATTATTTTGAGGAATGTTTCCTTCTCTAATTTATCAATTGTTGCCCATTTGCTTTCCATGGTTTTCGTCTGCGAATAGGTCACGCTATAGGTTTTCTTAAACGGCTGTTGCAGCGGGGATATCCCTACGAATGTGGAATACATACGCTTCCATGTCCCTAAATCCGCGTTAGGATCCCAGTATTGAATATCATTCTTGTCATACGGTTCGAGTTTTACTTTTTTCACTTTTTCAGCATCGGCTTTTAGTAATTTATATCCTGGAATATCTAGATCCTCTGGCTTTTTGGTGCCTGCAAGAACCTCTTTCATCATCTTATATGTGACATCCATCTCATCCATTGGGGCAAAAACAACACGTAGCGGATAGTTTCCAATTGCCACTTTGACATCGAATTTGGATTCATCGCGCAGCAAAAGGTTTTCCATTTGAATGGCGGCTTCCGGATGCTCATAACCTTTCCGAACAACCAGATATTGATTGGACGGGTTCCCCATATGCGGTGTAAATTCACCATTCACATCCAAAGGTGCCGTATACGCTTGCCAATTTGCCTTCGGATTATTCTTAATCGCATCGGCTAATGGACCATACCCGCCAGCCCACCATAATCCAAAATAAATGCCTGAAGTTCCATTCTTGATCAGTTCCTGAGCATCCTTCCGAATGGTCATTTCCTTATCAATCAAGCCTTTGGAATAAAGATCACGCAGTTTCGAGAGAGCTTGCTTCGTTTCCGGCTGAAGGGAGCCATAGGCTGTTTTACCATCTGCACCTTTTAGCCAAAATCCTGGGTAGGAATGATACGAAGAAAAGATAGGGTCGAAACCATAGTTATTATTATTGGGATTGATAAAATCGGCATTCAGTAAACCGCCTAATTGCGGACCTGTTATGCCAATGGTATCGGCTTTTCCATTCCCGTCAGGATCTTGTTCGACAAAAGCTTTGGCTACTTTTTCTAATTCGTCGATGGTTTTAGGCGGTTGAAGGCCTAATTTGTCCAACCAATCCTTGCGAATCCACATCATATGAACCATATCTGACTCTGTCGTTACGTTAGGAAGGGCATACATCTTCCCATCTACAGTAACCGATTTAAGCGCAAGCCCTTGCGTCGTTTCAATGATATGTTTGATCGCTGGCGAGGCGTATTTATTATAAACCTCGGTTAGATCCGCGAGTTGACCGCTTTTTACCATTTGTCTGAACTGTGTATCTTTCACAACCAACGCATCCGGCAAATCGTTACTGGCAATGGATAAATTCACTTTTTGGTCGTAATCCTTACCGCTGGCAGCCTGCCAAACAATTTTGGTATCGATATTCAAGTTTTCTTTGATATAACGGGTATACGGGTTGTTTTCAGGCGAGTCTCCCGCTGGCAAGCTCTTATCGGAAGCATCTACATCTTTACCAATTTTAATCGTAATCGGTTTGGCCGATTTGGCGAATGGCCCCGCTTCAGTTAGCGCAGCTGCTGTTTGCGCTGCTCCCGTTTGTGCAGGCGCAGTCGAAGCTGCTGGTGATTGCTTGGCCTTCTCTGAGCATGCGGATAATACGACTAGCATCCCGGCAAGTAACAGCAGCATGCTTTTTTTAGATCTTCTCATATAAAGCCCCTTCTTTCGCTTTCAGAATTTATCTACACCCTAAAAGTATCACGAAACATCACGCTGCTAGGATGGAAAACGGTTACAGCTTTAGAGGGGTAAATGACCGAGAATTCGCAGGTAATCACCTTTTTCTCATGAATTCGCAGCATTTGACCCTCTAATTTTCGGACATTTCTCTACCCGTTACATTCTTCTGCCGATACTCGCTTGGTAACAGACCAGTTTGCTCCCGGAAGGTGCGGCTAAAATACTTTTCATCCATATATCCAACGTTCTCAGCAATCCAGAGAATCGTTTTGTTCGTATAAAGCAGATACTCCTTTGCTTTCTCAATACGTTTGTGACGTAAATGCTCACTAAAATTAATGCCTACAATTTCTTTAAAGCACTGGCTGAAATAGCTTCTACTCATATTAACCCGTTTCGCAATACTCGCGGCCGTAATTTGCTCTTTCATTTCTTCATTAGCAATGTAAACAGCTTTCATCACGCATTCTACAACCTCTTGTGAAAAAGAAGGTTTATCGATCGCCTTGCGAATCATTTCACGAGTAGCCATCAACCATTCCTCAACCTCATGCCAGCTTTCAAAAGAATCAGGCAATTGAATTGTCGCCAAATCAACTGGATGAAATAAAAGATTCCATTTATCGATTAACGCATATAACAACCCGATCAGCTTCGTTTGAGGTAAACGCAGCTGCTTCAAATCATGGATATGTGTTGTAAACAGGTTATCTTGATAGACCCATTCATGACCCGACCATTGCTCTTTCACTACGTTTAAGTCTTTTTGAGCTGCCGCCAGCTGATTGTCCCCTTCATGAACCGAAGAACCTATGCCATGAGAGGACTCATTATCATAAAAGATATCATGTGGATTAGGGGCATGCTTCTGCTCCTCCATAATCCGGTTGTAGATCCGCTCCAGCACTTCCTCAAAGCGCTCCTTTTCAAGCTGAACCTTGGCAATATAATCAATAGCTCCAAGTCTCAATGCCTCTTGGATATATTCAAAATCCTGATGAAAGGTTAGCACGACGGTATAAATGCTTGGATATTGCTTTCTCACGATTTTCAGTAATTCGATCCCTGACATAACAGGCATCGCTAAATCAGTCAGCAATAAATCTATCGCGTTCGCTGCTATAAATTCCAAGGCTTTCTCGCCATTACTGGCTTCCCCGACAACCTCCATGTCAAAATCGTGCCAAGGCATGGCTGATATAAGACCTTTGCGAACCAATTTATCATCATCGACAATCATCACTTTAATCATGACGGGGGTTCACCTCCATAATTGGTAAGGAAACAAGGATGGTTGTCCCTTTTCCAATAACACTCTTGATACTCAGGTCCGCCTGCTCGCCATATTGGGATTCAAGCATTCGCTTAACATAATTTAAGCCAATCCCCATACCAACCTTTTTGTTTTCAACTTCCGGATTGTGCAATAGGTTATGAATCGTTTCCTCCGACATCCCAGAACCGTTATCATGAATCGAGATCTGAATCGTCTTCGTTAAACTGACATCAACCTTAATATACCCGTCATCACTTAACCCGTGATAAAGTGAATTTTCGACAAGCGGCTGGAGGATAAAACGAGGAACCGGCATGTTCCATACCTCTTCATCGACATTCATCTGAACATCAAACTTAAAATCATAGCGAATTTGCTGTAAAATCAAATATTGCTTTAAGGCTTCTATTTCTTCATAAATGGTTGACGCTTGTCCCAGCTTGCCTAAATTATAATGCAGAAGCTTATTTAATGAGGATACAAGACGATCGATCTCATTCTGTCCGTTCATAACGGCTAACCAATGCACAGTATCCAACGTATTCATTAAAAAATGGGGATTAATTTGATAGAGCAGCTTTTCTACCTCAAGATCCACTCTTCGCTTCTCTTTTTGTTCGACTTCGGCGAATAAATTCCATATCTGTTCTCTCATTTGCCTAAATTGATGCAGTAGAAAATCAAACTCCGGTATTTTT
This sequence comes from Paenibacillus sp. V4I9, assembly GCF_030817295.1. Classification (NCBI taxonomy): domain Bacteria; kingdom Bacillati; phylum Bacillota; class Bacilli; order Caryophanales; family Paenibacillaceae; genus Paenibacillus; species Paenibacillus sp. V4I9. Next base: position 2,101,728 of record NZ_JAUSZE010000001.1, on the reverse strand, counting down.
GTTCGTACTGTAACAGCCTGGACTCGATTTTGTGCCATCAGCTTGATTTCTCTATTAAAGCCATTCAAAGGGAGGTATACCATCTTCCATAAGAGCCAAGCCATGAGTAAACTCATCCCTAGAAAAAGGAGCGAAAACAGCATTATTTGAACAAACCACTGGTTCATTTCTTTGTTGTAATCTGCTTTTGGAATGACAGACACGATACTCCAGCCTTGGTTGCTTGCCTGCCTAAACCAGTAAAATTCATTATAGGTGCCAAAGGTTTTTTCTTTAGAAAAGTTGGGGAATATCGTATCTTTCACAAATGTATTGGGAAGCTCGCTATACGCGATTCTCCCGTCATTATCTAGGAAAACATGGGAATTCGTTCCGCCAAATTGATCATTATTCAGAATGTTTTGCGTGAGATGAAACCCCGTTTCAATGTAGACATAGACATCATCACGCTGCGGTAAATCCACTTTCCTTCGTGCAGATAAAACAAAATTATTATCAAATTGATTGTTGCTTAAATGAGGACCATAATAAGAAATTCCCGAGTATTCTGCAAGCAATGGCAACTTCTCAGGGGAAAAATTCTCCTTTACGCCCGAATTTTCGAGATCATACGTATGGTCATTTTGAAAATAGTATAAGGTTAAACCAATATTAGGGTTGGTAAAGGTGACTAATCTTAATTCATCTTTTAAATCGCTTATCATTTGCGAGCGTTCGAAAGATTGACTTGCGGGAAGCGATAACATTTGATCCAACTTATTACCCACACTTCCTGTAAAAGCAAGCTGTTGAGAGACATGATTTAGATTGCTTATCGTGCTTTCTAAGGAAAGCTCTACTTGTTTTAAATTACTTTGAATACCGCTCTGAATTTTATTAGTAAGTATGGAATAAATCGTGTAATAGGAGATAAGAACGATACAAATAAATGGAATTAATGTACTGCATAAGAAAATAATAAAGATCCTCTTTTTCAACGTTAAATAATCGTACAGAAATGACTTCATATTCTCCTGCATCTTAACAAACATCTACAATCACTCCCCCCGATCAGGCTAGATTCAACTAGAACCAATGATTCGTCAATATCAACCCATTCCCTCACTTGTCCTTAATTTTTTTCGATATTCAGAAGGTGTATAACCAAAATGCGTTTTAAACACACCGATAAAATAACTCAACGTATTGAAGCCGACATCAAGCGAAATCTCTGTAATCTTCTTGTTGGTATCCTTCAGCATTAATGCCGCTCGCTGTGCACGCAATTGGTTTAAGTACTCCAGTGGGCTTTTTCCTGTAAAACCTTTGAAGTATCGGCAGAAATAAGATTCGCTAAAAGAAACGATCGCCGCGAGGTCCTCCAATCGAATCGGACTGCTATAGTTTACTTGCATATATTCGATAATCAGCTTTAATCGATCTATGTGCGTAGGGTTGACAGAAGGCGGAAGCTCACGAAAAGCAGGACCTCCCAGCATAATTAGCTTTGAAATGATCAATTGAAGCAATGCTTTTGTAGAAAGCTCAAATAACGGCCTTTCATTAATATTCAAATCGAACACTTGCAGTAACAACACCAATAGCTCCCTCTCCTCAGCAGTATGATGGGTGATGTGGGCAGGAGTGACAAATTTCTGCTGGATTAGCGGATTAATATATTTCTCACGAACGAGATCAAACCTCTCGCCTCCCAATATATCCGAATGAAACACCACGGCGGTGAAGCAGCATTCTTCGTTTGCGGATATACGGCCAGAATGAAGCTGACCGGAATTCACGAAAATCGCTTCCCCGGCTTCCAATTCATAGTCATCCATAGAAACACGGAATACCGCCTTACCCTTGGTAAGCAAGAGAAACTCCAGTTCATCATGCCAATGGAGTTCAAGCAGTTCTTCCCCCGGCTGGCAGCAGATTTCATACACGCGGATTGGATAAAGCGGATCACCGTGAATGCGGTCCTCTTTTAAACTGGCTTGCTGCATGGCGGTAGTCCCCCTTTATTGAAATTCAAAATATGTCAAAATACTGATATTTTTTCACAATATAACGAAAGGAATGGAGTTTTTAAATCAATATAATTATATTACAACATTTTGAAGGGATGATGGTAATGAAATTTTCTAACGGTTATTGGATGGCAAAAGAAGGGTACACCGTCCTTAATCCTGTCGATGTCCGCGATGTTCATCAAGAAGATAGCAGTCTGACTGTATATGCTGCCGCACGGAAGATTCAGCGAAAAGGGGATACTTTAAATGGTGCGATGCTGACATGTGAACTGAGCTCGCCTCTTCCTGATATCATCCGTGTACGCTGGACTCATCATGCAGGTAAACGATCGCAAGGGCCTTCTTTTGAATTGTTCAAAAACCCGCAGACTCCAGTTTCAATCGATGACAGTAACGATCATGTGACCATGACATCCGGCGGATTAAGCGTAAAAGCCAACAAACATAGTACGTGGGGAGCTGAATTCTCTTTCGAAGGCCGTCGTTTAACTGGCACCAACAGCAAAGGTGCGGGGCATATTACGACAGCTAACAAAGAGATTTACTTTCGCGAGCAGCTTGAGCTTGGCATTAATGAGCATATTTACGGATTGGGAGAACGGTTTACAAATGTAGTGAAGAACGGGCAGACCGTAGATATTTGGAACGAAGATGGCGGCACGAGCAGTGAACAAGCTTACAAAAATGTGCCCTTTTACTTATCCAGTAAGGGATACGGTGTTTTCGTCAATCATCCCGAACACGTATCGTTCGAAGTCGGCTCTGAGGTTGTGTCCAAAGTCCAGTTCAGCGTACCAGGCGAAAGTGTGGAGTATTTCATTATTGGCGGCAAAACGCTAAAAGATGTTCTAAATAATTACACGAAGCTTACCGGCAAACCCGCTCTGCCGCCAGCATGGTCGTTCGGTTTGTGGTTAACAACCTCCTTCACGACAGATTATGATGAAGCTACCGTAAACAGTTTCATTGACGGCATGTTTGAACGAGACCTTCCGCTGCATGTGTTCCATTTTGATTGTTTCTGGATGAAGGAATATCAATGGACCAACTTTGAGTGGGATGCCGATATGTTCCCCGATCCGGTAGGAATGCTGGGACGGCTTAAGGACAAGGGACTGAAAATATGTGTCTGGATCAATTCGTACATTGGCCAGAAATCACCGCTCTTTCAAGAAGGCATGGACAAGGGGTATTTGGTCAAAACCTTAGATGATCACGTTTGGCAGTGGGATCTCTGGCAGGCCGGCATGGGGCTTGTCGATTTCACCAATCCGGAAGCCACGGAGTGGTACAAAGGTCATTTAAGACGGCTGATCGATATGGGCGTGGATTGCTTCAAAACAGATTTCGGCGAGCGCATCCCGACCGATGTCAAATACCACGATGGTTCGGATCCATTCAAAATGCATAACTACTATACATTCCTATACAATAAGGCCGTATTTGAAGTACTGGAAGAAAAACTCGGCAAGAACGAAGCCATGTTATTTGCCCGCTCCGCTACGGCCGGAGGGCAGCAATTCCCCGTACACTGGGGCGGCGATTGCTCGGCCAACTACGACTCCATGGCGGAGTCGCTTCGCGGAGGCCTTTCACTCGGTTTATCCGGTTTCGGATTCTGGAGCCATGACATCAGCGGTTTTGAAAAAACAGCCCCGCCCGATATTTATAAACGCTGGGTAGCCTTTGGCCTGTTGTCTTCGCACAGCCGTTTGCACGGCAATGAATCTTACCGTGTTCCATGGCTGTTTGACGAAGAAGCAGTCGATGTTCTCCGACATTTTACAAAGCTAAAAAGCACGTTAATGCCCTATCTGTTTGCAAGTGCTATCCAATCTACAGAAATGGGTATTCCGATGATGCGCGCAATGGTGCTGGATTTTGCATCAGACCCGTCCACTCATCATCTGGATACGCAGTACATGTTAGGAGATGACCTGCTCGTTGCCCCAATCTTTAATGAGCAAGGAACTGTGATGTACTATGTTCCCGAAGGACGTTGGACTGATTTCTTCAGCGGAAGAGTTGTTGAAGGCGGGAAATGGCAGGAGGAAACGCATGGCTATATGACGCTGCCCATGCTAGTTAAACCGAATACGCTGCTTGCCATAGGAGCAAATGAGCAGAAGCCCGATTACGATTATGCGGATGGCGTATCTCTTCATTTATTTGAACTGGGGGATGGAGCAGCCGCGGAAACGTCAATTTATGATGTACAAGCTAATCTGCAATTAACCGTAAAAGCAGTCCGAATGAATGAGCTGATCGACATCTCTATTCAAGGCGGAACTAAACCTTACACCCTTGTAGTAAGAGGCTTCAATCAAATCTCATCCGTAGAAGGCGCATCTTGGACAAGATCAGCAATCGGCATCGTGCTAACTCCCGAACCCGGCACGTCAAAGATAGCAGTAAGATTGTAATAAATAAAACGGCTGGCCCTGTTATTCATACAGGGTCAGCCGTTTTCCACTTCTGCAAGGATTAGCAGTTATACACCGTTCCATAACTACTGTATAATATAAAAGGAATTCACATTCCGCTTACTAACAAGACATACAATAAGGAGCTTGCAGATGCCATTAAAGGGTTCGGATTTATCAACGCCAAGCAATCGTAAAGATGCCAATCAGAATACACTTAAAGTTCTAATAGCTGCTTATAAAGTTTTCGCTTTGAAAGGCTATGACGCCACCATCGAAGAAATCGCGAATGAAGCAGGGGTAGGCGTAGGAACTGTCCATCGGCGATTTTCCAACAAAACCGTGTTGGCCACTGCTGTAGTCACCGACATTTTCCAAAAAATTAAAGAGAAGCAATTGCAGGTCGTCAAAATGGACATGCCAGCTGATCAAAAAATCCGGCTATTATTTGAAATCTTCTCAGCTTCTCACTTACAATATGGAAAAATACATAGTATGGGGCTTCATTTGGCAACGATAGGTGAATTGGGCGAAGAAATGAGGGCCTCCCTATTAACCGCTCTAGAGGGCAGCGTACTTGATATTATTATGCAAGGCCAAGAAGAAGGAATATTTAGAGAAGGCGATCCGAAACTGCTGGAATTACTCATTATCAATATGATTAACCCCCATCTCATTCTAAAATTAAAAGAACATGTTCCTGTGGAGAAGATTACAGAAACGGTTTCCGACATGATTCTATTAGGGCTTATCAAGAAATAAAAAAGGGGCTGTCCCAAAAGTAGATAAATCTCTACTTGAGGACAGCCCCTTAAGGCCTATTGACCTTCTGGGACATTCGAATAGGTATTCAGAACGACATTCATACTTCCATTGGTTTTTCCAATGGAATCGACTCTCAGGCTTATTTGAATACGATTTAAATTACACAGAAACACCAGATAAACGTTCAGCAGCTTTTTCAGCTTCTTTGTTGGCATTTGCTAATATTTCATCTCGATTTAGGAATGCAGTTCCTTGAGCTCTAATGATTTGGTAATCCTCAAGTCCAATGAAATTAAACATGGATTTGAGGTATTTATGTGAGTATTCAACTTCTGTATACCAATCATTATTGGTATATACCCCGCCGCTTCCTTGAATGACAAGAATGCTGCGGCCGTCTTTTAACAAGCCCTCTGAGCCGGTATCCGTATATTTAAAAGTTTCACGGGCTATAAGGATATTATCCATATAATCTTTGAGCTTGGATGGAATGTTAAAGTTATGCAATGGCATGACAATGACATATTTATTCGCGCTTTTGAATTGCTTTAGTATTTCAGACATCCGACTAGTAACCTCTTGCTCTTCGTCAGTTAACTGCTCTCCTTTTGCCAACTTCTCCCATGCACTTAGGACCGTACGATCAACGGAAGGAACATGATCATCATAAAGATTAATTTGTTCAATGGTCTCCGTTTGATTTTGTTCCTTATACGCCTTCAAGAAATGGTTTAAAACCTGCAGACTAAAAGATGATGTAGAATCTACTTTGGGATGAGCATTAATAACAAGCATTTTATTCATCAAAATCTCTCCTTCTAAGTGATCATTTGAATATTCCAGCAAAAATAATTGCCAAAAGCCAAATAAGCGTTAGATTTCTATCGGTTATTGTCTTTTTATAATGCAAGATTGCGGAAATCAGAAATATAACAATAATGATGATTATTATCATAAAAGCCCAAATCCTTATTTATATTCTTTGCTAATTAACAATAATATACTCTTCCATGAATGATAATTAAACCCAAAAGGAATTAACATTCCGTATTACACATTGATAATATCATACGACTTGATTAACCGTCAATTAAACGGAATATGAATTCCGATTCTATAGATTTACTATGGCTTTATCAAAAAAAAGCATGCTTAACAATGATATTTTCACTGTTAAGTATGCTTCTTTACTTAAACAATGCGAACGGGCAATCCCGATTTCGCTGATTTGAGCGCAGCAACAGTTACCTGTTGTGTCTTAAAAGCATCCTCATAATCAGAAAGAATACGCCCGGTATCCCCTGTTTTCAGTGCATGGATGAAGGCTTCATTTTCTACGTAATAGGGATTAACCAATCTTTTAATTTCAGAGGTTGCATGAGCTTCGATCAATTTCAAACGCTCCGTATCCCACTCCAGCATGCCCTCCTGCGTATAGCAGGTAATACCCACTTTGCCCAAACCGCTTGGCAGTACACACGTATTAGAAATATTAGCGATAACACCGTTGCTAAATTTTAGGGTCACCGTTCCTACATCAGCTGCTGTTACCCCATCAAATTGCTTGTGCATCACTTGATTGCCATACAAAGCGTAGACTTCTTCAATCTCTCCAATACAGTAACGCAGAATATCGACCAAATGTGTGCTTTGTTCTATGAATTGTCCGCCTGATCTCTCTTGATCTCTCCACCATGCAACCTGAGGCATATTTCCCATCCAATTGCCTGTAATCATGCCGACATTTTGCTGGCTCAACAATTGTTTCATCTGACTTACTGTATCTGTATAACGAAAATGATAGCCTACGGACGTAATCAGAGGTTTCTTGCGTAATTCGGTTAATATTTGATTGGGCTGCTCGATATTGACACCAAGTGGCTTTTCCACAAAAAAAGGAATGCCTCTATCAATAAGCTGCATTTCAAATTCCCCATGTGACATTGGCGGCACTAAAATGTATACGGCATCCAAGCGCTCGGCGTCCAACATCCCACTAACCCTTTCATAGCTTGAGGGAATGCTGTATGCCGAAGCGAACTCCTCCGCTTTTGCCTTACTCGTCCCGCATACCGCTTGAATCTGCACGTCTTCCATCTCTGATAAAATTTTTGCGTGCATCTTACTGAAGCCACCTGTACCGATAATGCCGATATGTAACATGATTACTAGCTCCTGTTCTTATAATGTTTTTGCACAACCGAATAGGCTAGCTTAGGACGGCGGTATTCATCTACAATACCTTTGCTGTTTTTGGTACATGACCTCGTCATCAACCAACCTAAAGCCTCAACAACCCTGCAATCGCAAAACTGCCAAATAAACATGCCAGAGAGGAATGGCCGGGACGTATAGGCTGCCAGATTTTGCTCGATAATATCCGATTGCCGCTCTTCTGAGCCTTTCACTCTTGCCGGAGAACGGTGTCCGTAGAAGCCGTCGGCTCCAAATTCACTCATGATCATAGGCTTGCCTTTACCGCCTGCCGCATTGGCCCACCCTCTCGCTGTATCGCAGAGTTCACCTGGATCTTCATTTCCATACCATAGCGGATACAAATTGAAGGAAACAATGTCAGCCAAATCAAAGCAGAGTTCTCTCTCTCGATGGTGGGAAGCAAATGTCAAAGGACGGCTTTGATCCATAGAACGAATCTGCTCAAGCTGCCTTCGGTAATGCTCTCTTCCCTCTTCCGTATCGCTTGCGCACTCGTTCAAAATAGCCCAAATAATAATGGACGGATGGCTGGCATGCTGCTCGACCATCTCACGGTTAACATCCTCACATTGCTTGATAAAATGGGGATTCTGCATCTGCTCTAGGCTTAGGCCACGCGCATGATTCTCTTCCCACACATAGATACCACGCTCATCACAAAGATCTAAGAAGCGCTCATCATTCGGATAATGGCTTGTGCGTACTGCATTTGCGCCCATATCCTGCATGAGATCGAGATCCTGAAGCATTAAAGCTAGAGGAAAGGCGGCACCTACCAGTGGATGGTCCTCATGACGATTAAAGCCCTTCATGACAATCGCTTCACCATTAACTCGAATTGAGCCATCCCCAGTTTCAATAACTCGGAAACCAACACGCTCGATAAAATCATCGACAGGTCTTTCTATCCCATTGATAAAGAGTTCCATCCGCAATTCATAAAGCCTCGGACTGCTGGCGGACCAGGGAGAGATACCTGGGAAGTTGAAGGTTTCGGTAATGATCCTAATTTCATTGGGTGCAAGCTCCAAGCTGCCAAAAGAGAAGCTGTGTTCTTCCATGGTGCCCTTCAGTTGGAAAGACTGCCTTTGATGAGAATCGTTGCAAACCGCTACGCGGACCTCTCCTTCCCAGTCTTTATTTTCAAATTTAGGCGTAAAGCGAACATTTTCGATATACAAATCACTGATTTCTTCGTAGGCAGCTGGTCTTATTATACCACCATACGTATAGTAATCATTTGGAATATGCAGAGAGGAGTGCTCGCCAAACGAATTGTCGACCCATACAATAAGCTCATGCGTTCCTGGCGATACATTTCGAACTTTCGCGGTAAAAGCCGTATACGCATTGTAATGCTCGGCAATCAAAACGCCGTCAAAAAAAACCTTAGCCGTATGGCTGACCCCTTTAAATTCAAAACGCAAAGAAGTCGGACGCTCGATTTGAATGGTTTTTCGGTACACACCTTCTCCGCGGTAAGTCAGGAGATCGGGGTGCATCTCCCAGCAGCCAGGAACCGCAAGCTTATAGGGGTATCGATCCACGGAAGGTGTTTCCTCATCCACGATGGAGAAATCCCAGGTTCCTTCCAAATCGGTTACTTTACGAATATGATGGGTTTGAAATAATCGAAGCATGATAATTAGCCTCACTTTCGCTCATTAATTTTTGAATTTTTCACGATATTGGGTAGGTGTGAGTCCTTCGCTGCCTTTAAAGATCTTGTTAAAATAAGAGTGCTGATAGCCGACTCGTTCCGCGATCTCACTTACTTTGAGATAAGTCGTACTGAGAAGCTCCTTCGCTTTATCAATCCGCAGCTTAGCTATATAATCCACATAGTTAGTTCCTGTAATCTGTTTAAAAGAACGGCTTAATGAAAATGGGTTGGTTGCGAATAACTGTGCGCACTCATCCAGCGACAAGTCTTTCATATATTGTTCACTCAACAATTCAATGACCTGACCTATCAACTGCTTCGCTCTTACATTTTGCTGTTTATGAAAGTCTTCCAAATAAGGAGCCATAATTTTTTGCTTAACCCACTTTTTTAATACCGCAGGTTCCCGCTGTATCAGCAATTCTTCCAACAAATTCGCCTCAGTAAAAACAGGATGATGGAGAAATCCAGATTCCATAAACATATGACGCATACTAGCCACTAGCTGAAACAAAGACTGCTGAATCATCATTTCTCTGTCCGCTTTATGCTCAAGTTCCTCCAGAAAGGAATCTAGCCTGCTATACGATTCTTCTTCCATACCGAGCCTCATGACTTGAAGCAGTTCCTTTTCCTCTGTAAATGGATAGAAGGCTTGCGGCAATTCACTGGAGGTCACTTCCTCCATATCGATGATTTGCCTGTCTTCTTGAAGATCTCTGTATCGTGCAGCTTGCCTAGCTTGTTCAAGGATATCGGGGATACCGCCAGCTTGATGGGCTAGCTTTCCTACAATTACGGTGATATTCGTCCCCAGAACCTTGTGCAAAATATCCATCAGTTCCTTGGCTAGAACAAATAACTCATTGCGAATATCTTCCTTGGATTGTTGATCGGGGTGAAAGCTCAAAAGTCCCACAGAGAGGTCTTGAAAATTGATCACATAGGATGGGCATTCCAATCCTCCAGAAAGCTCTTGAATGATGTTAGCTGCCGCGAAGGTGATGAGCTGTGTATCATTTTCCCGAAAACGTCCCGATTCCTCGCCAACGCCAGAAAGCCGAATCAAGAGCAGCGAAAATATGCGGTCATCCGCTTGCCAACCCAATTGCTGCATACGGCTCTTTAATTCGGTTTCCCGCAGCGCATAGAGATGGCCCTGGGCAAGCTGAAGCAGAAAGCTTTCCCTTAACAAAGGAAGCGATTGCGTCAGTTTGTGTTGGAGAGAAAGACTTTCTTCGGTCAAATACGTCCATGACTCCTCAATAAATTCCATCTCGTGCTTCACATTTGCAGGCAAGTCATTGCGGTTGGCTTGGAACACGGAGACCAATCGTTTGATGGGCCGATATAACCGATTTGAGGCATACCATGCCAATATAATAGAAGCAAGGATTCCTAGAATTCCTGCGGAGAGGATCAATTTGGATGTCAACACAACCGGTTTGGTTAGTTCGGTCAAGGGACTCGCCGTTGCATAAATCCACCCCGTTGCTGATACCTGCCCAGATGAAACGACATACGTGCCTCCCTGCCATTTCAATTGGAAAGCGTCATCCTGTCCCGCTCGCTCCATAATGTTGGTTCTAATCATTTCTTGAAAGCTCTTCGTACGTTCATCTGGCTCGACCACCCATTCCCCCGAGGGCCGTATAAGCAGGGCAATGCCTTGTCCATCAGTTAAAAAATGATTCATCGTTTCTCCCAAGGCCGATTGGCTGAAATGAAGCACGAATGCCCCAAAGGGCTCCTGGGACTGCCAGGGCAGCTTCAACAAGATGGATGCTGAATAAGCACTGTTTATTGCCGAAAAGTCGGGCATCCCATACTCCCAAACGATACCTTTCGGATTTTTCAGGATAGCTTGGTAACGATTGAGCTGCTGCTCATTTAAATAATGAATCCCATCCCATCCTAGAACGGCTTTTTGTCGTGTCAGAAACAATTGCGCATCTTCGATTAATGAGTTGGATCCGCTTACAACCAGCAGAGACTGCATCAAATCATGTGTTTGTGAAATATGGTCAATAAACACTAGGTTTTCTAACTGATCGCTAAACATTGAATTGGTCGACCATCGGCTCATGACAAGCTCAATCTGAGCAAATTGCTCATTCATAGAATCGGAAAACTGTTCAATTTTAAGCTTATGTTGTTTAAATACTTCTTTCTCGATTTGCTGAGTACCAATGATATAATTGCTGAGTGCAATCAGAGTAGATGGAATACTGGTGATAAGCAGAACCAATATTAAACTTTTACGAAAATAATTGCCTTTCACGAGTCCATTTTGCTTAAAATTTAAGACTGAACGTATGCTTTTCACAATAATCCCCCCGTTGCACCCATTATACCAGCTTGCCTGCAAAAGAAAATTACCCTCATAAGTCAGGGGCAGACCGATGAGGGTAACCTGTATAACATGCCATCGTGCTGTTTACTTAGCGCTTACTCTTTTTTGATACTCCGTATTGTATTCCTCTTGTATCTTTTGATAATTCGTGTCTGCCTTCAGATCATTTACGAATTTATCCCAATCCGTCATTGAGGCTTTACCCATGATAACTTTTGTTTTCATATCTTGAATCTTCTTGTCGTAATCACTACCCATTTTCGTCGCTGTTTCAGAGATAAGTCCATCCGTCGGATTCGGAATACTGACTTCCGCAGCTTGATCAATCAGTTTTTTATCCCGAGCCATCTGTTCTGGCGTTAACCCTACTGTGGAGACATTCGAGTATTTATCATATTTCGAAAATATATTTTGCAAAAATTGAAAGCTCGGGTCATTTTTCGCAGCATCCGTGAGAACGTAATTGTTGTCCTGCTTGGTGAAATGAACGTCTTTGATTCCGTAATTGGTAAGTTCATAGCCGTCGTCCGTTGCACCATAATCTAGGAAGTCCAAAAGCTTCTTCACTTTATCTTCAGGTACTTTCTTCGAGATCACGAATACACCGAAATGACCGTTGCCTTTGGAAGCGAATTTACCAGTTGGACCTGACATGTAAGGCATCCAAACAAAATCTGGTTTGGCATTAGGATTAATCTCTTTGACCTGCTTGTTGTTGAGCGTTCCTTGATTCGGTTTATCTGGAAAAATCCCTGCTTTTCCTGCATAAACTAAATCTTTGGCTTGATTGTGCTTAAGCAGAGCAAAATCCTGCGGAATCAAGCCCTCTTTATAGACTTTCTGGAACCACTCGAGTGATTGCTTCATCTCTGGGAGGAATAATACATTCTCAAGCTTGCCATTTACAGCTTTGAATTTACCATTTGTACCTGTAAATGTGCTTTCGATGAACCCGAATTGACCCATGTCATTCGGGTTCACATAACCGGACATACCAATGGTGTCTTTTTGACCATCTGGACTGCTCGCTTTAAACGCTTTCAGAACATTATACAAATCATCCGGTGTTTCCGGCATCTTCATGTTAACCTTTTCAAGCCAATCCGCACGGATGAGCGGCTGTGCATTACCTTCTGTAGGTCTTACACGCGGTACGCCATAAAGCTTTCCGTCGATTTTGTTGTTGAGGAAGGTTATTTCTGGGAATTTCATCAGATTGGGATAACCCTTGATCATTTCCGTCAAATCCCAGAATGCCCCCTGCTTTGCCATATTGCGATAAGTCGCTCCCCCTATATCGGTGACCATCATTAAATCAGGCAAGTCGCCGGAAGCAAGAGTAACATTCGCTTTATCCGTAAAGCTGTTAGGTGTAACCCATGTGAATTTAAGTTTTGTATTCGTCCGCTTCTCTAACTCTGTTATAACGGCATTATCAGCTGCCGGCGGTTCTTTTTGGTAATAAATCGACATAATGTTGATTTCTGTGGGCTTAGCATCTGCTTTCGGGCTTGCTGATCCTGCAGTAATGCTGCCTCCTGCTGAATCCTTACCCCCGCAACCGGATACAACCATGGCTGTAGCTACCGTTAACGTTAGCGGAAGCAGCCATTTTCTTTTACTAGACATTTGTTTTCCTCCCTGTTTTCATATGCTTATGCTATCATTCCTTCACGGAACCAACCATGGTACCTTTTGCAAAGTGCTTCTGAAGGAATGGGTAAACCAAGAGAATAGGCAGCGTTGATAAAACGATGGCGGCCATCTTTTTTGTTTCCGGCGGTATATTCTGCAGGTTCAGATCGACGAATGAATCGACACCGAGCGATGTGGAAGAGTCGATCAACAAATTTTGCAGAAAAATTTGCAGCGGCCACTTTTCGGTATCATTGATGTAGAGCACCGCCGTGAAAAATGTATTCCAGTACCCGACTGCGTAAAATAAGCCAAAGGCCGCAAGAGAGGACATCGACAGCGGCAAAATGATTCTAAACCAGACGCTAATATCATTGCAGCCGTCAATCTTGGCGGATTCTTCCAAGCTCGGCGGAATGGAATCAAAGAACCCTTTCATGAGCAACACGTACCACCCGCTAGTGAGGACTGGTATAATCAAGGATGATAGACTGTTGATCATTCCTAACTCTTTTACTACCAAATACCCTGGAATAATGCCTGGGTTAAACAAAGTCGTCAGCATAATAAGCAGCAGGATCGACCTTCTTCCTTTAAGCCTCTTTCGCGATAAACCGTAGGCAAGCGACGAGGTCACCACTAAACTCGCAGCCGTCCCAACAGTTGCTAAAAATAAACTGACCCCTGCCGATTTCAGAAAGGTTTTGGTTGCAAGAATGTACTCATAGGACATTAACGTCCATTTATGTGGGAAGAGGATTAACCCTCCCTGCCTAAATTCAGTTGGTGTCGCGAAAGAAACGACAAACACGTAATAGAAGGGAAATAAACATAATAATCCAAGGAAGGAAAGTACCACAACATTGAATAACTGAAACATTTTATCGCTTACCATTAGTAGACTCCCTCCTCTCCAAATCTTTTCGCAAGCCGATTCGCCCCGATGACAAGCAGTAAACCAACAACCGATTTGAATACGCCAACAGCCGTACTGTAGCTGAAATCCCCTTGCTGAATGCCAACTCGATAGACATAGGTATCAAAAACATCCGCTACGCTCGACACCGCCCCGTTCATCATCAAGTACACTTGCTCGAAACCAACGTCCATGATATGACCAACGCGCAAAATCAATAAAATAATGATGACGTTTCGAATTCCCGGAAGAGTCACATTCCACATCATTCGAAACCGCCCGGCGCCGTCCATGCGAGCAGCCTCATAGAGTTGAGGATCCACGCCCGACATAGCTGCAAGAAATATGACTGTCCCCCAGCCAAGCTCTTTCCAAATGGATTGCAGCGTAAGAAGCCCCCAAAAATACGTGGGTTCCGTTAAAAAATCAACCCTGTCATACCCCATGCTCACAAGCAGTTGGTTGAGAATGCCTTGATCCTTGGATAGCATCAGGAAGCTAAGACCTACAATAATGACCCACGATAAAAAATGAGGTAAATAAATAATGGACTGCAGGGTTTTCTTAAACCATCCCGCTTTCAGCTCATTTAAGAGAAGAGAAACGAGGATGGGAAGCGGAAAGAAAAAAATCAAGTTCAGCAAATTAATGGCCATTGTATTACGAAAAAGAATCGAGAAATCATTGTTCGAGAAGAACCGCCGAAAATGCTCAAAACCGACCCACTCACTATGGAGTAGTCCCGTAAAAGGCGAATAATTTTGAAAAGAAATCAATATCCCCCACATGGGCACATACTTAAAAATCAAAAAGTACAAGACGCCTGGTAAAATGAGCAGGTATAAAAACAGGTCCCGACGAATCGGGTTCCAAATACTTTGACCCAGCGTTCTTCGCTCGGGCTTAGCAGACATATTCTTTTGTAAGTTTGCAGCAAGTTTCAAATGTTCCCACGCTCCTATCCTTTTTTCTCTGGTTCCAGTCTCTGTGCATCCCTTACTTTACCTGTACGCGCTTTTGAAAGCATTAAAACATTCTTGCAATTCCTTGTTTTAAGCTAGTAAATTCTTGCGAATGGCTGGAAAACAGAAAGAAACCTTCGATACACAGTGGTATGGAAGGTTTCTTCGCTTGATGCTGACGGAGCATCTCATTTATGAAGTTCTTTCTACAAGATCAGCTACTCGTACCATGGCAAAATCCAAGGTTCCCCTAACCGTCGTAGTATAAGCAATGTACTCATCGTTTAAGACAAATTGAGGATGAGGATGTGCATGGAAAAATCCACGTTTGGTTACTTCGGGTGGAGCTGGCATTCGGCTAACGATGGTGACCTCTTTCTTTGTTATCGTATTGTAAAAAGCTACTAATACCGAGCGTTGATCCCATTGATAGGTACCGATATCTCCAGTAAGGAACTTGTCATCCTTGGAGAAATGGGAGTGGCAGGTACCGTTCGGCCAAACATTGCTATGCTCGTCAGTGGTTAAATTGTAATATTCCGTTCCATGGTCATAATCGACGAACTAGATACCCTTGCCATCGTTTGCCCACCATTCATGTCAGTGTCGGTGTACATTTTTACCTGAATCTTCGGCGAAAAGGGGGTTTGCCCTATCTCCCTTACATATAAGCCATATCCGGTTCTTGTAACCGAAAGACTCACCGGTTTTGATATCTTCCCAATGATCCTGAGCAAGCATAATCGTATCGGGATCCGTAGGGCTGAATTGGGCATGTTTATAACAAACCTGGAAAGATTGCCACACGGGTCCTCTCCTATGTACATTTGCATCTATCGCCCAATAAGCACATCCAGTAATCGAGTCGATCCAGGGAGACTCAGAGATAAACCGTGTCTCCGGATAAACACGAACCTCCTGTTCGACCATATCGATGACTCCTAAGCATTGACCGAGTGAGGGAGGATAAGAGGCATAAAACCACATATATTTGCCATCATTCGTAACATTAGCGTTTGTAAAATAGAAAGCTTGTTGGAACGGTGCATGATGTTCACTTAGAATGTAGCTTGTGATGCCGGATTCAGGTGTCAATTGTTCAAGAAGCATAAGGGAATGACCTCACAGAAGTACAGGGCCAGTGTTCGTCGAGCATTCGAGTAACTACCAGTCGTCATGATCGATCGATTTATCTTACATCGAGATAACATTTTTGTAATCCAATCGTTCTGTGCCCAACCACTAATTTAAACAAAAAAACGAAAAAACGGCTTCTCCGTGACCGGAAAAGCCGTTCCTCTAAGCATCATTCCCATCCACGAATTCGAAATGTTTTAATTTCATAAGGCTCTATCTCGCAATGAATGGTGCCCTGGCCGTTCTTCCCTTCTCCTGAAAGTGGATTTTCAAGCAAATCAGTCTCCTGCCACAGCATGATAGCAAGACCGCTTGAAACCTCCAATGGCCCCCTCGCTCCGGCATACTCATGCAGACGAACGATAAATCCCTCGCCCTCCTCTGCAGGCTTGACGGCATCAATACATACATTAGGAGCATTGACACTGAAAAGAGAGAATGCCTTCCTTTCCGGTTGGCCTCGCATCACCAATAAGGGATTATTCAAATGCCACGCCTCTTGCACGGTATCACCAGCAAACCAGTCACCCTTATGTGGGAATAGCGCATAGCTAAAAATGTGCTCCCCTTGGTCTTGCGTAGGATCAGGCACCATTGCCGACTTAATCAGTGTCAGTCTCATTTTGTGATCTTTAATGTCATAGCCGTACTTACAGTCGTTCATTAAACTGACGCCGTATCCCCTTTCAGATAGATCGGCCCATTGGTGCCCTAGCGTTTCAAATCTCGCGTAATCCCAGCTTGTGTTCCAATGCGTAGGTCGTTTTACATTCCCGAACTGAATATCATAGGTTGCCTCGGTTGCCCTTATATTTACTGGAAAAGCTACCTTTAACAGCTGGCGCTGCTCATGCCAATTCACTACTGTGTTAAAGTCGATCCGCCGACTGTCTGAGTAAAGAACCATCTTCTGCGTCAGCTCGGAATCCATGTAGCTCCATGAGAATTGAACAACAGCGCGCAGCGGACCCATCTCAACCATTCGTATCTGCGTACACGTATCAACAATCCTTCTTTTTTCCAAGTAATACAGATCGATATCCCAAGCCTCATGCCGACTTTTCGGTTTATCCTCGAATACCTCGAACACGTTGCCGAGTTCTTTTGACTTCAGCACTTCTCTAGCGGCTTGCTTATCGAATATTCGGGTAAGATGACCTTGCTCATTCCAATTTAGGATGTAAAAAGGAGTTTCAATTCCCTGCTCTAAGCTTTGAAAGGGAACTAATCCTTCCATACTTTTGGATTCTTCAGTCATTTCCTTCGTAATCGTGGCAAAGCCCATAGGCGGCAAGTTTTTCAAATGCACAAGCCAACCTTCCTCCGTACGCTGAGACGGGCAAACTTCTCCTGTATCCCGAAGCCATCTCCCCTGACCTGGTGTTTGCGTAAAAGGAATCAAAACGAGATCGTTCCGGCTCCACGAAGCGCTGTTAAATACCGTCCAGGTTTGTTCGTTTTGCTGTAAAATGGAAATGCCTGCTTCGTTGTTGCTCTGATTCGCAAGCTCTAGAGCCTCGTTGTATTCCACTTTACTGTCCTCATAAACTTCCTTAATCGAGGAGCCGGGAATAATATCGTGAAATTGGTTTCGCAGTATGATTTTCCAGCCATGAGCTAAGTCCGTAGAAGGCACGAAGGAGTCGTTAAGCAATCCGCCCAGAACCTGCATAAATTCGGCATCCCGGTATAGAAGCTCAAGCTTGCGGTTCATTCGTTTATTGTATGCCTGACTCGTGAAAGTACCCCGGTGCAGCTCTAAATACAGCTCTCCATCCCAGGTATGTACGTATTGATCCGTATCACGGATGGTTTCCTCCAGCTCGGCGAAATAGTGATCCGCCCTGCCCGTCGTAACTTGAGGAAGTCCCGGTATCTCGGACAATCTTCTGCGCATTTCCAGCATCTCTCGATTAACGCCGCCTCCGCCATCTCCATATCCGTAAGCAAGCAGCAGCTTTTGGTTAATCCCTTTATCCCGGTATCCATTCCAAATACCTTGAATTGACTCAGCTGTAATGCCCCCGTTATACGTGTAAAAAAACGCCCCGTTTTCCGCTCGACCCGGATCCGGAGTTGTAATGAAATGTGTGATGATTTCGGAGCCGTCAATGCCGCGCCACAAAAACGTATCATTCGGCATTCGATTATATTGATTCCAGCTGATTTTGGTCGTCATAAACGTGCTGATCCCGCTTTTCCTTAAAATCTGCGGCAGCGACCAGCTGTAGCCAAACACGTCGGGGAGCCATAGATATGTGCAGTTGACCCCAAATTCCTTTTGGAGAAACCGCGTTCCGTATAAAATATGCCTGACCAGGGATTCGCCTGACGAGAGGTTGCAGTCCGCTTCGAGCCACATCGCACCCCCGGCCTCCCACTGTCCCTCTGCCACTCGATGGCGAATTTGCTCATAGAGCTCTGGATAATCCTCCTTCAAGTATTCATACAACTGCGGCTGGGTCTGAAGAAACACATAGTCCGGATATTGCTCCATTAATCGGAGTACGGTGGAGAAGGAACGCGCCGCCTTCTCCCGAGTATGCTGCAGCCTCCACAACCAAGCAACGTCGATATGCGTATGACCTATACATTGAACGACGACAGCGTGGGTTTTAGGCTCCTTTTGCAGCTGTTCACGTAACAAATGTGCGGCTTCTTTGACCGATTGATAAAAGGAGTCCGACCCCGGCCTCGACCAGTCGATACATAAAAATGCGCGATCAACCATTTTAAGAAGCGTCTGATATTCGGTCCGATTTTCATCCAGTATTTTTACAGTTTGCAGCACCGCTTTGGCCGTAAAATAAAGGTCGTCCGTCGGTTCATCAAGCCAACAGAGCTCCAAGCGTTGAATGGTATATGCGATCGGGGAAGTGGAAGGGTTATATCCGTTTAATCCAGTCGACATACGAAAGCGTAAAGCGACTGAAGTACCGGCAAGTTTTGAATCTAGAAATACTTCTCGATGATTGTTATCTAATCCCTGATAGGGAGAGCCATGTACGAACAATAGTGCCTCGAAACCGCCACTCCCCCCACTTCCGCTTACCCCCATGTGAAAATGTCCCAATACCTTGTTGTCTTTCCACTGCTCCGGAATTTGAACATCGGCTGCCAGCCAAAAGTATTGATCGTACCCCTGCCAGCTTTCACCGCAATGTATTGGTTTCCACTCACCGCCCTCTTCCGGATAAAGACCGATTTGCGTATTCATCTCTTCCTTTATTCGAAGTCCCTTCAGCTCCAGCTTATCTCGATATCGAAATGGGTCCAATTCTTGGAGACGCTTTTCCAACTTTTCAATCGTAAAAAACATACGTTTCCTCCCTTCATGATTTCGGCCAGTGCCAATTCAGCAGGTCGTCGCTCCAAGCAATTCCGATGCAAGCAGTCTAATACGAATCCTACTGTAATTCTTCCACGTGCCCAAGCCCATTCCTGCTGACCGAGCGTGAATAAGACCCAATTAGCTTATAAAACAAGCTAATCGGGTCTTCTAGGAAAAAGGAGTTGCCGTAGAGCAAGCCTTAATCAAATATAGAATGAAGAGTATGAATCGTTAGGGATTTAACCTTAACGCTCCCATCTTTCGCATACAGTTTTATCCCTGTTGGCGAGGATAATGGGAAAATCTGATCCGTCATGACGAGTTTCCCGTCATTCGCAAAAACTTCGATGGACGATCGGT
The DNA here is from genome assembly GCF_030817295.1 of Paenibacillus sp. V4I9. Classification (NCBI taxonomy): domain Bacteria; kingdom Bacillati; phylum Bacillota; class Bacilli; order Caryophanales; family Paenibacillaceae; genus Paenibacillus; species Paenibacillus sp. V4I9. The sequence continues at coordinate 2,081,954 of NZ_JAUSZE010000001.1, read as the reverse complement.
CCACGAAAATATGCAGCTTAACGTTTCCAGTCTCCGCTTTCAATAAAGCGCTATGCTTGCAAGCAAAATCACTATGAAAATCGATAGCTCCAGAACGACTGCGATCAATAAAAAGCAGTTGCTCACGAGTGCTATAACCAACGATTGTTTCCTCGGTTTCGGAGGCTCTTAGCTTCAAACCTAATTCTAAATCTTTGTCAAACTCAAATTCAGCGATGATTTCCAGTAAATCGCCATGCGTTACCGTTAATTCAGAATTGTTAAGCTCAAAAGCTGCCCAATTCTGTTCACTCCGCCTTTGAGTCTGTAGCTCATGAATAGGCTTCTGAAGGAGCCGGACTCCCTCCATTTCCGCTGTAAGTGTTAGCTCTCTAGGAAGCGTCATCGCTCCTCTCCAATTGGAGGTTGGAATCACATTGGCATATTTCCAATTGTTCATCCACCCGATAAACAGGCGTCTTCCCTGCTGTTCAGGCACGTCTGACCATGTGACGCCCGCGTAATTATCTCTCCCGTGATCCAGCCAAAGAAGTGGAGCCGGAGATTCCTCTGGAACAAAAGTATCCCCATTGAAAGAACCAATGAAATACTGCGTGCGTGATCCTTCCACAAAGTTGGCATCTTCTCCAATACTAACAATAAGCACCCATCTCCTGTTGATGGTATCGCCATCTACAGGCAGTTCGAATAAATCTGGACATTCCCAAACGCCGTCATGGGAGCCTTGTCCATACCCAAATTCACCAGAATAGGTCCAATCTTTCAAATTCGGTGATTTGTAAAATCGAATGGCGTCGCCCGCAGCAATGACCATCACCCAGCTTTGCTGAGGATTGAACCAAAATACTTTGGGATCACGAAAATCAGGCAGTGCTTCTTCTATAAGCACGGGGTTGTTTGCGTATTTTGTCCAGGTTCGCCCACGATCTGCGCTGTAAGCAAGACTTTGTCTTTGCCTAGTTAAATCTGTCCCCGGCTTCGTATCATGATGTGTGAAAATAGCGACTAGACCTGACTTGCCACCAAAAAAGCCACTCGTATTGTGTTTATCTACTACTACGCTGCCTGAAAAAATAGCACCGTGTTCATCAGGCGCAAGCGCTATGGGAAGATGCTCCCAGTGAATCAGATCCTGACTGACAGCGTGACCCCAATGCATAGGTCCCCAAACCGTACTTTCGGGGTGGTATTGATAGAAAAGATGATACTCCCCCTCATAAAATACCATCCCATTCGGATCATTCATCCACTGATCTTTCGGTGTGAAATGAAGCTGCGGCCGGAATTTTGTTTGATTATTAGCTGTTATCATGATGCTTCGTCACCTTTCGTATCTCTTCTAGGCTCGGCATCGCCGGTATGGCTCCTCTTCGGGTTGTTGCTAAGGCACCTGCTGCATTGGCGAAGCTGATCATCCTTCGAATTTCCGCTTCGCTTAGCACGTGAATGGCTTGGTTAGAGTCTAACCAACTGTTAAGGAAACCTCCGAAGAACGCATCCCCCGCACCTGTAGCGTCTATGGCATCTACTGCATAACCACTAACGCTTCCCGTTACTTGACCGAAACGGTAAAAAGCACCTTTTTCGGCCAGCGTAATTAAAATGACAGAAGGGCCAAAGGCTTCATGCAGCATGCGTGACCCCTCTTCAAGATCCGTAACACCCGTTAGGAATATGAGTTCTTCTTCGGATATTTTCACGATGTCAGCATGCGTCAAGCCATATTCCATCATACGTTTGGCATGTTCCAAATCGTCCCAAAGCATAACTCGCAAATTGGGATCAAACGATATCGTGCAGCCATTTTCTTTGGCGAACAGGAGGGCTTTCCTTGTCGCGGAGGCCGATGGCTCATTCGTCATGGACAACGAGCCAAAGTGAAATAACTTCGACTGTGCGATCATATCCAAGAGCACCTCATTTTCCGTCAGCAAGGTGTCGGCTCCAGGTTTACGATAAAAGCTAAAGGAGCGGTCACCACTCGCATCCAATTGAACAAACGCCAGCGTCGTATTTGCCTCTTTGCTCATGACTACGCCCTGCGTATCAATTCCGCACCGCCTTAACGTATCCACTAGATAATGTCCGTGAATGTCCGATCCGACTTTGCTGATGAAGCCAGTCCGCTTGCCCCACTTGGCTAAGGCAGCCAGCACATTGGCTGGCGCACCCCCAGGATTGCGTTCAAATAAAGCATAACCTAGCTCTGAGTTTCCAGCTGGTGTGAAGTCGATTAACACTTCACCTAATGCAACGATATCATACATCGCTCTCTCTACCTCCCGATATTATTCATCACTTTTCTCTATACCGACACCTGAAATGCCGGTTTCATCTCCCACATTTGCATGGACGTGATTCGAATGTCTCGATCCCCGTGCAAAAGTAACCCTAGCGCGTCCAGTCTAGATGGGTAGGCGCGTGTCGTTAAGCTTTTTAGCCCGTTGGCGTAGACCTCGATCAATGAACGATCTACGAACACCCGCAATTGCAGCGGTTCCCCTTGAAGCTCAAGCAGCCCCTCTTGAATGCCAGTCGTTCGTTCACGCGTATCTAACGTTGTTTTATTTCGATTCACGCCAAGCCGCTCTCGATCCTGATCATAAAAGAGGACGGTCTCCTCTTCTCCGTCTGGTGTTCGTCTTAACGAGATTCCATATTGGTGCTCTGCTTCTGAACCAAATGTTAGTTCTACCTCAAACGTATCACTCCGTATGTGCTGCAAGTTCTCATTCGCTTCATCTAAACTAAGATCCCGTACGTTCAGAAGCTCCATACCCCGGAGTTGACGTATTTCCTCAATGGGTTCGATCCCGAGCAGCCCATCCTTCCTTAGAGTCAAGCTGATCGGTATGCCAGCGCCGTGCGACCACCCGCAATCGTAATCGATTTCAGGTGTACGCTCACCTTGTGCAATCGTAAATAGTAGCGATCTTCCTGTTATGGGATCAACCATGCCGCTCGGACCTGTGAAATGGAAATCACCTACATCGATGAGTCTCGGCTCTTCATGATCGGGAATGAAACGGTAACGCGCACCTTCCCATCTCCCGATCCAATAATTCACTTCTACTTTAGCCTCAGGCCCCCATGGGCTAATCAGCAAAATATGTTTGCCTGTTTCCTCACCATTACGCTTTAACGGCAGCAGTACTGGCAGCTCCCATACAACGCCAAGGTAGGGATATTTCTGATAATTACTTACATACAGCGGGCCTTCGCACGTCCAGTCGGTCATGTTCGCAGAGCGATAGACCATCGCGGTTCCGCCTTGGCCCTCAATCCCCGTGCCGACAAGCATGATCCATTCTTCATTTTCTTTCCATACATAGGGATCACGGAATTCACCAAAGTATCCAACGCCAGGCTCCTGAACCACGATTGGCTCTGGATGCTTCACCCAAGTCTTCAAATCTATGTCTCCGTCCCGCAGATAAGTCGTTCGAGCCAGACCCACCGATTGATTTGGAGAACATGCGTTATTCCCTGCTGTATAAAATAATGCCGGATAACCGTGTTCATCATAAGCTGCGCTTCCTGACCAGATTCCATCCGGATCAAGGCCGGGCTCCGGCGCCAAAGCCGCTGGAAGATCTCGCCAATGAACTAAATCTTCACTCACCCAATGTCCCCAATGAATGTAATGCCAAAATGGGCCGTTTGGGTTGAATTGGTAGAACAAATGATACTGTCCATTGAAATAAATCGGCGCATGCGGTTCGTTCATCCAGTGCCCCGGCGAAGTTAAATGATACACCGGACGATGCCGATCCTGAGCAAAGTTAGCTCTAGATATGGCCAGATCTTCGTAAGGAATAGCGGGTGCAGCTCCGCCGTGTTCGCTTAAATAATCCCGGTAAGCTCTCGCGATGTCATCCTCAGACATCGCGAGATCATATAGACAAAGTTCATCCATCAAACCGTCGAACATATTCATCGTGAAGGCTTCTGCTAAAATAACCCCCTTGTTATTGCGCCCGATTATCAAATCTTCTTGACTGGTAGTAATCAAAGTATCCTTCTTCGAATGCTGCTTAACCGCTACCTCACACCCGTTTAGATATAACTTCAGCAGTCCAGTTACCGATTCGTAAGTAGCGCAGACGAATGACCACACTCCCTTAGGGAGTGGATGATCATAGCACCCAACTTCAACCCAATCTTCGCCAAGCGCAAGCTGGAGCGACCAAGACCCATGGCGAGATAATCCGAATATATAACCCTCGCAGCGTTCTCTGTCATGTTGATTGACGATGGCGGCGAGTCGCCGTTCATCTCCGAAGTCATAGCTGCGAGGAGCTATCCAAGCGGTAATCGTTAATGCTCCCGACAAGCTAGGGCATTGGTCTGCTGGGCGCTGCAGCCATGTTGAATAACCATCAAATAACAGCGCACACCCACGAATCCCTTTACGCCAAACCGGATCTTGCGGCGGCTGAAACCGACCTTTCGTAAGGGCATATTGAATTGAATCCCCATTACCCGAATACGGGTCATGCGCTATGCGCCCCTGCCCCTCATCGAAGGACCAATAGGCAATAGGTTCCATGCTCGATACCTCCTGCTTTCCCATTACTTGGCCGCTTTATTGTAGCGGTCCAAGGCATCCTGATAGATTTTCAATAAGTCATCTAATCCCATTTTCTTTAGTGTGGTTAAATACGTATCCCATTCCTTCTCAACGCCGCCTTCCATCAACCATTTGGAGCGTTTTTCATTGGTTAGCTTGGCAATATCGGGTTTAACTTTACTAATTTTATCTAACTCTTCCGGCGTAAAGAAAATACTCGGGTAATTTTCTTTTTCCATTTGCGTTACAAAAGTATCCTTGATCCGATTCATTCTTTCCAATGCGCGAGGCTCGGCAGCGACGAGATTTTGAAAATCTTCCGCCAAGATGACGCCGGTCATGTTCGGTGCTACTTTTTGACGGAATTCGCCTGCTGCTACGCCTGCATCAAGCGGTTTCTGCACCAGTTTGCCGTCTTTTTCATCGAATACGACGCCAATCGGTCCCCAATGAAGCTGAGCGGCCATCTTTGGCTCATATTGCAAATCTAACCATCTGGCTGTGATTTCTGGATTTTTGTTCACTTTCGTAACGACAGGACCCCCACGACTCCAAGGAGAGCCATTGTTGTATTTCACGACCATGTCCTTGAAAGGAGGTACAAGTGCATAATCCTTGGCGCGATCCGGTCCAACAATTTCCGTCTCTTCCCACCAGAGGTAGGAACCTAGCGTTATATCCTTCGTTTTTCCTTTTGCAAAGTAGGGTGCCGGATTGTTATTGTAAGTGAATGAATCTTTATCAATGAGACCCTCTTCGACCCATTTGTGGAAATAGACGACCGCATCTTTGTATTTCGGATCGATTGCCGCATAATTCACCTTGCCATCTTTCACATTCAAGTGTTCGATAAACGAGTTATCGCCAGGCTGATACGTTTTGTCTGGGACGCCGAAAGCTCCGAACAAATAACCGATATCGCCGGTCCAGAAAGTATTCATGAAGGACATCGGCACTTCATCGGCCTTGCCGTTCCCATTAGGGTCTTTCGTTTTAAAAGCGGTAAGCACATTATGCAGCTCTTCAATGGTCGTAGGCATCTTCAAACTCAACTTATCCAGCCAAGCTTTGTTCAAGAAGAGAAAATCTGGATTCGAACCGATGCCGGCTTGCCCTTTACCCAGCTCTTCCGCCACAGGAAGCGAATAAATTTTCCCGTCAGGGGCGGTAACGAACGCTTTCAGCTCCGGTCTTTTTTCAAACAGCTTCTTCACGTTAGGCATATACTTATCGATGAGGTCATTCAGAGGGATGATCGTACCGTCTTTGCTGTATTTCACCAAATCGTTATCCGTGAAGCGAGCACCATAGAAGACATCCGGTAAGTTGGAGCTAGCTAGCAGTATGTTCTTCTTATCGTTATAATTCGCTTCTGGGACATTATCCCAATCTACATGTACGTTTGTCTGTTCTTCTAGACGTTTGAATATTTCCATCTCACCGTAATTTGGCGCAAGCGGTGCTTTGGGCGATACCATTTTCAGCGTAACTTTATCCTTTACAATCGGGTAACCGCTTTCGTTGAAGCTTTTGGAGGCTGCTTTCTCACTGCTTTGCGGGGATGCAGATGCGGCATCTTTCGCTGCCGGTGCTTTGTCACTGCATGCTGCCAATACCAAACTTAAGCTCATCGTTACCATCGTTAATGTCGTTAGTCTTTTTTTCATTTGTCGTCGATACCCTCCTCTTTGTATGTAACCCATTACGCTCATGTCTGATCCATGGATGCACTTCTTGATATCACCGAAAGACCCCTACCACCACCTTTCATATTTACCTTCCGTTTTCTAACCTTTTACAGATCCAATCAGAACACCTTTAACGAAATACCGCTGTAAAAATGGATATAAAAGGAGAAGTGGTGCCGCCGCAATGAGGATGACCCCATATTTGATCAACTCAGAGACCCTTTGTTTAGCTAAAAGAGAGTCAATATCCGATACCATGTCGCCAATAGGCTGGCTCTGAATCAAAATATTACGGAGGACCAGCTGCAGCGGATACAGCTTTTCATTTTCCAAATAAATTAACGCATCGAAGAATCCGTTCCACTGGCGAACCACCGCAAACAGCACAAGCACCGCAATAATGGGTTTGGATAATGGAATTACAACACTCCATAGAAAGCGCGTATTTCTGCAGCCATCCATGAAAGCCGCTTCCCGAAGCTCCTCGGGTATTGTTGATTGGAAGAACGTCCGGGCAATAATAATCCCAAAAGCATCGACGGCTGATGGCAGGATAACTGACCAAATCGTATTCACCATACCCAGATTTTTGACCAATAAGTAAGTTGGAATTAAGCCTCCGGAGAAAAACATCGTAAATACAAAGAACAGCATGAACGTATTGCGTCCATAAAAATCCTTACGGGAAAGCGGATAGGCCGCTCCGATCGTTAAGGAAACACTGATTAGGGCACTTGCGACTGCATACAGGATCGAATTTCCATAACCAGACCAGATCTGAGGATCTGATAAAATTCTTCTATAACCTTCGAGTGTAACTCCTTTGGGCCATAGCCACACATTGCCGGCATAGATTTGATCTGGCTCGCTGATGGAAGCAATAACGACGAAATAAAGCGGATATAGAATCAACAATGCAAAGCCACTCAACACAAGCATGTTTAAAGCGTCGAACCATTTATCAGCGGTACTCTTAGCTGTAATCATTGGACGAATGCCTCCTCTCTTTTAAAATAGGCCGCTGCCATTTATTTTTTTGACGATGCGATTAACGGATAGCAGTAGAACGAAATTGATCAAGGAATTGAATAAACCCACTGCTGCAGAGAAGCTGTATTCCGCTCGCTGCAAGCCGATTTTGTACACGTACGTAGCGATAATCTCAGACGAACTGGCATTCAGGTCATTTTGCATGAGAAAAGCTTTTTCAAAGCCAACATTCATGAGATTCCCAATTGCCAATATGAACAAAATGAGAATCGTCGGCTGAATGCCAGGAATATCGATATGCCAGACCCGATGCCATTTCGTAGCTCCATCTACAACCGCCGCCTCGTGAAGATGCGGATCGATACCGGCTAGCGCCGCTAAATAGATAACGGAGGCGAAGCCGGTTTCTTGCCATACACCCGAGAACACATAGAGGCTTTTGAACCATTCTGCCTTCGATAAAAAATAGATCGGCTCGCCTCCAAAAAGTTGAACGATGTGATTGATTAGTCCACTGCCCGGCGATAAGAACACATACAACATACCAACGAGGACGACTGTTGAGATGAAATACGGAGCATAAATGACCGTTTGGATAAAGCGTTTGTACCTTTCATGGAGCAGCTGATTGAGCATTAGTGCGATGAGAATAGGCACAGGAAATGAAACCACTAAAGAGAAAACACTAAGTCCTAACGTATTCTGAATGACGGTCCAAAAGTTGAAAGAATCGAAGAACCGCTGAAAATGCTCCATACCTACCCAAGGACTACCCCAGAAACCTTTGGAAGCGATAAAATCCTTAAATGCGATTTGAACCCCATACATAGGCCAATATTTAAAAATGATAAAATAGATCACGGTGGGCAAAATGAGAAGATATAACTCATAGTTGGTTCTGATCTGTTTAAGTGGTTCCTTGAACTTGTTCATTCGTTGTGATACAGCCCCTTTCTTTTTCGGGAAATCGTTTACGTAAACGTTTTTCTGATGTTCAAAAAAAAGCTGGAATAGCTTTTTAACAGGAATCTCGCAGAATTAACGAGGTTGGCAGTCTGTATTCCTCGCTTATTGTGCTTGGCTTCTCGATCCGTTCTAACATAATCTCTGCTGCTTTCACGCCAATCTCGTAAGAAGGCTGCCGGATGACCGACAAAGGCGGACACGTAATTTGTGTCCAATCATAATCGTCAAAACCAATAATAGCCAGCTCGGTTGGAATTTGAATCCGTCGTTCTTGTATGTATTTCATAGCGCCCATTGTCAATACGTTATTGGCAATAAACAGCGCTGTAATCTTCTGCCCGCCAAGCAGCGCCTTAACGCTCTCGTATCCGCTCTCAAAGTTAGATTCCGCCATCCTCACAATGGATGAATCAAACGGAATATCGTGATCTGCTAATGCTTTTTTGTACCCATCAAAGCGCTCATTGCTCGTTGTAATACCGAGTTCTCCGGTTAACAGCCCAATTCGACTATGACCTTTCAGGATGAGCGTTTTTACTGCTTCGTAAGCGCCTCCAATTCCGTCGGCCAACACACAATCCCCGTTATAACCCGTCGGTTTGCGATCGATGAACACAACAGGATAATGAGAACGCACGATGTCGTTTAAATAACTGACGTCTTCAGCGATTGAAGCAATAAATAACCCGTCAATTAATTTGGAATTAAACAATTTAATCTGTTCTTTCTCATCTTCAATTTGTTCCGTTGTATTGTTGCTCAGCAGCAAATGATAGCCATGCTGCTTCAATGTATACTGAATACCTTGCGCTACCATCATAAAGAAGAAATTAGAGGTATCCGATGGGAGAACTGGTACGATGAGGCCAATTGTATTCGACTTCTGACTGCGCAAGCTCCTTGCTGCCGAATTTGGGCGGTAATCAAGTTCTTCCATCGCTTCATAAACTTTGCGCTTAACTTCATCCGACACATAGCGGGTGTTATTAATAACATGTGACACTGATGCTATCGAAACGCCCGCTTGCTCGGCTACCTGCTTAATACCCGATCGCATAACATTCGACCCTCTTCTCTCAGGAAAACGTTTACGTAACCGTTTTCTTTTATTATATGGTTGAATTCTTTGCGTTGTCAATGACTTTTTGAATTAGAAAAATCCCAAAGTCCCCCTTTGAGGGAATTTTGGGATTTCGATTTTTTATGCCTTTAGTACACCTTTTTCCACTCCGCAATGTTGGAAGCTTCAAATTTAAACGGATCTCCAAGCATGATTTGGGTACCGTCGCCATCTTTCACAATTTGTTTCTCGCCGAGTCTACCAGCTTTGAATTTCTCGCCTTCTTTACCTGTTAACGTACCTTTCACTAACGCGTCAGCGGTAAAGCCAGCTAAATATCCAACATCAATCGGATTCCAGAGGTACATCCATTTACTAACGCCGCCTTCAATGTACTGAGCCATCTCACTTGGAAGACCAAGACCTGTCAGCTGTACTTTATCTTTCAGACCTTTGTCTGTAAGCACTTTACCCGCTGCAGCAATTCCAACCGTTGTAGGTGAAATAATACCTTTCAAGTTCGGGAATGATTTCAGCAAAGCCTCTGTCTCGGATACGCTTTTATCGCGAAGATCGTCACCATAGGCCACTTTAACAAGTTTAATCTCTTTGTATTTCGGGTCCTCAAGTTCCTTCTTCATCCACTCAATCCATAAATTTTGGTTGGTAGCTTGGGAAGTAGCACTCAGAATCGCGATCTCGCCTTTACCACCAATCATTTCGGAAATAGCTTGCACTTCTACGCGGCCAATACGTTCAGGGTCAGCTTGGTTGATGTGCACCAACCGGCTTTTCGAGTTAACAGCGGAATCAAGGGAAAGAACTTTAATCCCAGCGGTCATTGCTTTTTTCAAAGCAGGCTGGAGCGCATCTGGATCATTGCCGACAATGGCAATAGAAGCCACTTTCTGCGAGATAAGTTCCTCAATCATTTTGATTTGCGCTTCAGCCGTTGGTTGATCGGGCGCTTTTAGAATCGGCTCACCGCCAAGCTCGGTAATCGCATTTTTGAAGCCTTCCATCTGTTTTTCGCCGTATGGATTTCCTGTGTTTTTGAAAATGATGGCATATTTTTTCTTGCCGCCTGCTGAGCTGTCAGCTTGTTTGGCCGCATCTGTCTGTTTAGGAGCCGAAGTCGTTGATGCGCAAGCGGCTAAAAGAGATAACGAGAGCACCGCGGTGAGGCATGTTGCAAGTACTTTTTTCATAAGATTTGAATCCTCCCTTTTTTCTCATATACATATTTCAGCATCAGCGTTAAATAGGAATCCACACCCCAACATACTATACCCGGGTATTCTATAGTTGTGGGTAGATGATGCCGCTACAAGCATCGAAGGTTATGAAATCTACAATACTTTTAGCGGCATCACCTTATATGTGTCTTCCGTCTTCGACTACCTCAACTGGTGTATGACCATCACGAAGTTTTGCGAAGTTTCTTCTTGTTCCATTTCAATTTCGGTATAATAACCGCGAAAATAAGCAGCAAGCCCACAATAATGAGCAAGACTTGGGCTGGCACATTGACGAGACCTAATCCGTAACTAAGCATACCAACTAGGAAAACAGCGATGATGGCGCCAATCATTCTGCCCTTGCCTCCTGCGGTAGAGATGCCGCCAAGGACAACCATGGCAATCACATCCAACTCGTAACCTGTTGCTACATTGGGCCGTGTGCTCCCCATACGTGAGGTTAAGAAGATCGCGGTTACTGCAGCCATCAGTCCTGTTAGAGCAAAAACGATGACCTTGATCTTATCAACTTGAATCCCTGAAAAACGCGAAGCGGTTATATTATTCCCCATCGCATATACTCTTCGGCCGAACGTTGTCTTATGTAAGAGTAAGGCGAAGACGACCGCGAAGACGATGAAAACAATCAGAATAAAAGGAATACCCTTCACATATTCCCATCCAAAGAAGCTGAACCAGTCCGGGAATTGCCCTTTCGCTTGATCTTCTAAGAGCATATAAGCGATTCCGCGATAAATAATCATGGTCGCAAGTGTAATAATGACCGACGATAGCTCTTTAAACTTGACGATAAGAAGTCCGTTTACAAGCCCGCATACAGTTCCAACTACCAGACAGATGAGCATGGAAAGTCCCATTGGTACACCTTGACTGTACAGATCCGCCATAATGACAGATGATAAGGCAACTGTGGAGGCGACTGAGATATCAATCTCACCAAGAATCATGACCAGGACCATGGGAAGTACGATAAAAGCTTTATCGAGAAAGCCCATTGTTGCATCTCTTAAACTATCGACATTCATATAATAGGGGGACAAGCTGGCATTCAGAATGTTGACCCCTATGAAAATAATGACTAACAGCCATTCCCATTGAAGGAAGAACGTTTTGTAATTAAAATCTCTTTTCGCTTGAATCGTTCTAAGTTCCATAGGCTTAAATCTTCCTCCTCATGAGGTGGTTGCGATCCACGCCCCTCTTCACCAAGGCATTCACAAGCACAGCTATTAAAATAATCGTTCCTTGAATGGCCATCTGCCAGAAAGGAGATACATTAATAAGCGGAAGCGCGTTGTTCAAAATCCCAAGTAAAATTGATCCTAAGATAATACCCGAAATTTTGCCAGAACCGCCTGCAATGCTAACGCCTCCCAGTACACATGCAGCAATAACGCTTAACTCGTAACCCGAAGCTGTATCGCCTTGAGCGGATGCAAACTTGGATACCCATAACACGCCAGCAAGTCCTGCTAAGCTTCCCATAATGGCATAAACCATCCATAAAATTTTATCGTTGTTGATACCGCTAATTTTGGCAGATTCCGGATTGCTTCCAACGGCATAAATTTGACGGCCTGTTCGCGTATGATTGATGAAGTAGTAAAAAACGATGTAAATGATAATAGCGATAAAGATAAGTGTGTTGATGCCGAAAATAGAACCTGTTGCAATCGCTTTGAAGCTATCCGGCATTTGGTGGGCACTCACCCATTTCCCACCGCTAACGGTAAAAGTAAGCCCCCGGATTACGTTCATCATCCCGAGTGTGGCGATGATGGGCAGTACGCCGGTTCTCGAAATAAGGAAACCAATGATGACGCCGCTGATCAGACCAACTGATGTACCCAGCAGCATAACAACGAGCGGATGTAAGCCTGGGAAGGCGCTGACCGTCATGGATGAGATCATCCCAGATAGAGCGAGTGTAGCCCCTATTGAAAGGTCGATGCCCCTCGTAATAATAACCAGCATCATACCGACGCTTAATATACTTAGAATGGCTGTATTCGTAACTAAATCATTGATATTCTCCAGCGTTAGAAAGCTGTTATTGTTCAACTGTACAATGATGGAAAGAACGATAATGAAAGTCAGCAAGCCGAGTTCACGGAACTTTGCGATGCTGGCGCCAAACGTTTTTCTTTCACCAGCTGGACTGAATGTTCTTTTCTCTATAACTTGGTTGCTCATGTCCTGATTTCCCTCCCCCTTGTTTACTGAAGCAGACACGAGACTTTTATGCTAGCTGATCACTCATCGAAGCTTCAAGAATGGCTTCCTGCGTGACCTGTGTTCGATCCAAACGCCCCGTTATTCTACCTTCTCGCATAACGATGATGCGATCGCTCATCCCAATGACTTCAGGCATATCCGACGAAATCAAAATGATACCGTACCCTTGTGCAGCGAGGTCGTTCATAATTTCATAGATCGCAAACTTGGCCCCCACGTCGACGCCTTTGGTCGGTTCATCCAGAATGAGAACGTCGAGTTCCGCCGTAAGAAGCTTGGCGAATACGACCTTTTGCTGGTTTCCTCCAGATAAGGAGCTGACCAAGTCATAAATACTTTGAGCTTTAACACTAACCTTTTCGGCTAATGACTTGGAAACTTCCGTTTCTCTGGCTTCGCTTAACCAACCGCCATTGGCATAATGCTCAATATTGGATAGCGTAATGTTCCGCCCAATATCCCAATCCAGCACTAATCCCTGCTTCTGCCTATCCTCCGGCAAATAACCAATGCCCAGCTTCATCGCATCTTGTGGATTACGGATGTTCGTTTGTGTTCCTTTCACATAAATGCTCCCTTGATCGGCCTGTTCGATACCAAAAAGGGTTTGGCACACTTCCGTACGTCCCGCTCCGACCAATCCAGTAAGCCCGAGGATTTCTCCTTTGTGCAATTGGAGCGAAATATCTTTGAAATATCCTGTTCGTCCAAGCCCTTCCACCCGAAATACTTCTTCGCCAATCTTCGCTTCCTTTTTGGGGTAGAGCTGTGTAATTTCCCGCCCAACCATAGCGACTATGAGCTTATCGGTTGAAATATCGTGTACGCCCCAGGTTCCGATGTATCTAGCATCTCGGAATACCGTAACTTTACTTGCTAAACGGTACATGTCTTCAAATCGATGCGAGATGAAAATAATCGCAACGCCTCTGTCTCTTAGCTGCTCGGTAATGCGGTAGAGCTCCTCGCTCTCCCGCTTCGTAAGTGCAGCTGTCGGTTCATCCATAATAATAATGCGAGCTTCCGTTGATAACGCTTTCGCAATTTCCACAATTTGCTGCTGCGCCACACTTAAAGTCCCCATTTGTGTGCGTGGTTCGAAATTCGCTCCCAACGTATCGAGCAATTTTTTCGCCTCAATGTGCATCTCATTCCACAAGATTCTTTTTGTTCGTTTGTGTATCTTTTCATGACCCATGAAAATGTTTTCCGTCACACTAAGGTCTGGATAACAGGTCACATGCTGATAAATGGCGGCAATACCGACTTTTTTGGCATCATTCGGATTATTAAACACCACTTTGTTACCGTTTACATAAATGTCACCTTGATCCGGTTGATGAACACCTGTAATCACTTTAATAAAAGTTGACTTCCCTGCGCCATTCTCTCCCATAAGTGCATGAATTTCACCGGCTCGCAGTTGAAAATGCACAAGATCGAGAGCTTTGACTCCTGGAAATGTTTTTGAAATCGCTCTCAATTCAAGAACAAATTCACTCATTGTTATCCCCTACTCGCTTGGATATTCTCTTCTCTGAATAGAATATACCATAGGAATAAGCAGTTGGCTATACTTTTTTGTTTCTTTTGTTTATCTTTATGTTCGTTTGTGATCGTTTCATATAAAAAGCCGCACAATGCTTAAATTCTATGAGGCTCCTTTACTGGCTTTCACGCTTACCTACAGTCTATTTTCCTCCTGAAGCATAATACAAAATTTTCTCCTGCGTCGCCTCTTCTCTTTGGAACACGTTACGTATTTCACCGTTATACATCACGGCAATACGATCAGACATCCCCATAATTTCCGATAAATCCGATGAAATCATAATGATAGAGGCTCCTGAAAGCACAAGTTCATTCATCATGTTGTAAATATCGATTTTGGAACCAATATCAATGCCCGCGGTAGGTTCCTCTATGATCATGACTTTCGCATTAGCAAACAACCATTTTGCGAAAATCACTTTCTTCTGTTTACCGCCACTCAAATTATTGACGTTTTCATCATCACTCGATTCAATGTCCAGTCTTTCGATCAGATCTTGCGCAAACCAGCGTTCCTTTTCGGTGTTCAGGAAGCCGAAGCTTGATATTCTCTCAAGATTAGTTAATGAAATATTTTGACCAATTGGTGCGTTGCTTAATAAGCCTTCTTCTGTGTTAATTCCCGTCATATAGCAGAGCCCGTTCTTCTTTGCTGTGTGCGGTGTCATGGATGTGTAAGATTTACCCTGCAGTACCATACTGCCTTCGAAAGGTCCATTAATTCCGAACAGCACTTTAGCAAGTGTCCGTCTTCCGGATCCGCTTAGCCCCGTTAATCCGATAATTTCCCCGCGTTTCACATCCAAATTGATATTGCGAATACGGCCATAGTAAGACATATTTTCCAAGCGTAGCACTTCTTTACCCAGCTTTACCTTGAGCTTAGGAAATCGATCTGCCAGCTCTTTACCAACCATGACTTTAACAAGATCGTTAAGCTCCATTTCATTGACACTGCATGTCTGAACAGACTCACCATCGCGAATTATCGTTACTTGATCAGCGATTTGAATAATTTCTTCTATACGGTGAGAGATGTAAATGATAGCGACACCTAACTTTTTCAGATCGCGAATGACTTTAAATAAGGTCTCTATTTCCTGCTCGGTTAACGCGGCCGTAGGCTCATCCATGATAATAATTTTGGCATTATGGGATAGGGCCTTTATGATTTCAACAAATTTCTGTTGGCCCGAGCTTAATGATTTCACAGGCGTTCGTGCATTTATGTTCAAGCCAAAATCATCTAAGTATTTACGTGTTTCACGATATGCCTTATCCCAATCAATTAAACGATTCCATCTCTTAATCGGTTCCCTGCGAATGAATACGTTTTCAGCAATGTCGAGATCTTGAAATAAGCGAATCTCCTGGTAGATCATCGCGATACCCAGCTCCTGGGCTTCCTTCGGATTGGGGATCGAAACAAGCTCTCCATCTATGTATATGCTTCCTTCATCAGGCTGAAACAAGCCCGCCAATACTTTCATTAGTGTTGATTTACCGGCTCCATTCTCACCAATTAAGGCGTGAACCTGACCCGCATCTGCGCTGAAATCGATTTGGTTCAACACCACATTGTCATTAAACCTCTTCGTTATGCCCTTCATTTGCAAGAAATTTTCCACCTTATATGCCCCTTTACTTCTCTATAGAATCAGCGTGTAGACAACAGGGATTACCGGAAATCAAAAGTTGTATAAAGTTTGACGGCTTGCTCAAAGTAATACTTTTTATAGTCATTTGGTATTTGTGTGTTTGTAATTACTTTCTTAGCTATCGTCAGATCGCCAAGTCTGGCGAAGCCTTTGACATTGAATTTGGAGTAATCCGCAGCAATAATGATCTCGCTGGAAATTTTCGCAACCTCCTGCAGAATCATCGCTTCATCATAGTGACTAACCGTATACCCAGAGTCCAACTGTGCACCCTTTACACCTAGAAAAGCTTTATTCACATAAATGCCTTTGAGCATTTGCAGAGCGAACCCGCCAACGAGCATTGTTGACAATGGTACCAAATCGCCTCCGATGACAATTGTCTTCACACCAGACGCATCTTTCAATTCAAGACCAATGGCCAAGTCATTCGTTAAAACGGTAATTTTCTTTGCTTTGATATTTCTTGCGATCTCCAGACATGTCGAGCCAGCGCTTAAGAATATGGCTTCTCCATCCTCAATCATTTGAGCTGCGATTTTACCGATCATTCGCTTCTCTTCTACGAATTTCTGTTCGGTATCCCCGCTTGAGGCAGAAGGAAGCGAATTCAATTTATCATTCAATACGGCGCCGCCATACGTTTTAACTAGAAATCCTTTTTGTTCTAGCTTATCGAGGTCTCTACGAATCGTCACTTCCGTAACGGAAAACTTCTCACTGAGCTCGTATACATCGACCCGCTTCTCCGCCAGGAGCAGCTCTTTAATTTTATTCAATCGTTCAATCGCAAACATGATAAAAACCCCTTATAAGTAGAAAGGTGCATTGATTTATTAGTTGTGTGTATTATATCATGTTTCTTTCGTTTGTGTTCGTTTCCGATTTATATGCAAAAACTCCCATTTACCCGCATTTCATTTAGTATGAGCCAAGAACATTCTGTTTTCTACGAATCCATATAACAAGTCCAAACACGATAACACACGTCATGGATACCCATGAACTATATAAAAAAACTTGTCTCATCCCGTAAGCCGAGCTCATAATTCCACCCAAAAAGCTGCCGATAATACGGGCGGCTCCAAGGCTGAGCAAGCCGTTGAGTGTTTGACCACTTGCCTTCCATTCTGAAGGCACTTCACGGTTGATAAACGTGGCAAGCGTAACAGAAAGCACGATGAAAATAAGTCCGTGCAGCAGCTGCACCGGTAATACCCAAAGTGGATTCCCAATTAAGGTAAACAAGAACCACCGGATTGAGGATGCAAGCGCGGCCACAATCAGAATTACTGAAATAGGGACGCGTTTGAAAATCCATCCGGAAAACAGAAGAAACGGCAGCTCACTAAGTGAAGAAATCACCATCGACCAGCCTAGCAGCATACTGTCTCCACCCATCTCCTTGAAGTAGATTGGGAAGAATGCGTAATAGTAACCCAAGGTGATTTGAACAACAAAGTTGATACCCAAATAAAACATTAGCTTACCGTTTCGGAAGAGCTCACGGAAACGTTTACCAGAAACGTTAGTCTGGCGGCCGGCAGCTGGCGGAAAACGCCAGAGGAACAGCAATGCGGCGGCCATGGTTCCGGCGTAGACCGGGAACATCGAGCCAATGTGCGACTTGGCTGCGATGCCGAAAGCAAGAGACATGATAGCGAAACCCACTGTACCTCCCAGGCGAATCCAACCAAAACTCCATGTGGGACGCCGTTCCAACTCCTCCAACGTAATCGCATCGCTGATTGCAAATATAGACGTCTGAAAAAACGTAAACACACATATTAACACAAGCAGGTAAATGAAATGATGTGAGAACGGGAAGAACAAAATGGAAAACCCGCTGCCAATCAATAGAAAGCGAAGTACGCTATTCTTCGTCTTGGCTCGGTCACCCAACGCCCCCCAAACCGGTTGGCCAAACATTGCAACCAAGGGCCCAAGGCTGAGAAGCATCCCGATTTGCTCCTGAGAAAATTTTGCGCTATGCAGGTAAACCGGCATAAATGTGCCATAAACAGCGTTTCCCATGTATATGACTACGTAAAACAGCAAAAAAGAGTTCATCTTCGTTGTCAGTCCCTTCTTTCCTTTTAGAATAATACGTCATTTAAGAAGCAATCTCTTACATTTCACGAACGAGAAGTCGGCAGTATAAACTGTACGACAGTGTAGTGTGCAGTTCAAGAACTATTTTTCAAAAAATTCGAGATGTTGGTCGACCACTAAGTGCGACGATGTAGCGTGTAGAAGCATTAATCCGGTGGAATCATCCCGAGAAGGGAATCATCTCTCCATTGCAATTTATTCCATTTGCCGAAGAAGTTGGACTCATTGTTCCAATCGGGAAATGGGTCTTGCATGAGGCCTGCAAACAATGGCGTTTATGGATGGATCATAACCATTTTGAACACACATTTAAAATGTCCGTCAATCTATCCTCGAGGCAGATGTATGAACCGGACTTAATTGAATTGATTTCCAAGATTTTGAATGAAACAGGTATGGATCCCCATTTCTTGGAAATTGAAGTTACGGAAAGCATTACTATGAATCTTGACCGCGCAACGATGCTGCTTTCCAAACTGAAAGGCATTGGAGTAAGCATTTCGATTGATGATTTTGGTACGGGGTTTAGTTCGTTGGCGTATTTGAAGAACTTCCCTATCGACCGCATTAAAATAGATAGAACATTTATTAAAGACCTATCTAATGATATAAGCGATCAAAACATAGTGAAGACCATCATCGCCTTGGGTATCAATTTAAATCTAAAAGTAATCGCTGAAGGCGTCGAGTCTGAGGAGCAGCTTAATCTTTTAAGAAACTATGGTTGTCATGAAGCACAGGGATATTTTCTGGGCCTTCCGATGTCTGCGGATAACATCGCTAAGATTATTTATTCGGAATAGGGCAATTAAAAAATATTTTAAAATCGTTGAAACAAATCGGAAAGCTCATCCGTTATGAGGATATAGATGAAAATAATGGAAACCCTCAAAACTCAAGAAAAGGATGAAGAAGATGAAGAAAAAAGGTTTGGTCGCCGGCCTCTTGCTTTCCGCTACAATCTTAACGTCCGCAGTTGCTCCCGCTGCCACTAACGCCGATCAGGAACCTGTGATCCGGTTTGAGGGCCAGCCGATAGCTTTCTCGCTGCAGCCTAAATTAATGGACGGTATTCTGATGGCGTCTGTTCGGGATCTGGCAAAGGCTTTAAGCATGGAAGTGACATGGAATGAAGCAGAGCGGCTTGCGGTTGTTACTGGTAACGGGTACGAGCTGAAGCTGCCATTGAATTCGGATTATGCCTACGTGAACGGTAAAGCAAACACCATTTACGGCAGCACGCAAATGGTTGATGGTTCTACTTACGTTCCTCTACGCTTTTTTATGGAAAGCGCAAATCATGTTGTTCGCTGGGATTCGGCCACCGGCACAGTAAACGTCACGAAACAGGCTGACAGCTTGCCGGTAGTCGGTACCTATGACCACTTGGTCACACTTTTGACGCAAAATGAAAGCAGTGGATCCGCCAGAGTTAGTTTACTAACCAAAGAAGCTAAATCTGAATCCTTCGGTAAAGCTTCGGCTCCAACAAGTGACTTTGTTTCTGTTGAAGTCCAAGATTCGGCCAGTGCAGCGGCACCCGGCTACTCCGGCACGAACGTACAAGTGCAAGGCGTGGATGAATCCGATGTCGTCAAGACAGATGGAACGTACATTTATACGGTAAACAAGCAGCGGATCGTAGTCACTCAGGCTTATCCCGCCGACCAGATGAAAGTGCTGAGCATTCTCGATTTCCCGGGAAATCAAGACACTCAGTTCCAGCCAAGTGAAATCTACGTGGACGACAAGCATCTGATCGTGCTTGGTAATTCTTATCAGAACTATAAACCGGTCCCTTATAACGGGGCAGGCGGCGTCACAGAGAAGAAAATGATCCTGCCTATGAGGTCCCAGGGAACCGCGAAGGTTATCGTTTACGACCTCACCGACCGGAGCAGCTTGAAGCTTCTGAAGGAAGCTGAGCTTGAAGGAAACTACGTTTCTTCCCGCAAAATCGGATCGTCGCTCTATTTTATCTCCAATAAGTACGTGAATTACTACCAATACCGGGAAATGGCGGATAAGGAAGAAGCGAAGACCGGGCTAGCTCCTGCTTATCGGGATTCGGCGGCAGGCGATTCCTTTACCTCTATTCCGCTCAATCAGGTCTATTACTTGCCGAAAGCCCTGGATCCTAACTATGTGCTCATCGGAGGCATCAACCTGAATGAATTGAAGCAGACGATGAATGTCACTTCTTACCTCGGCTCAGGCCAGAACGTGTACGCATCCGAAGAGAACTTATATATGGCCGTAACGAATTATGAACAGATGGGAATCCAACCAATGAGGATGCCTGCTGGTGATCCTGCTCAAGGCATACGAATCGGCGAGCCGAATGGATCCAGCCAACCTTATGAGCTTCCTAAGCAGGAAACGATTATTTATCAATTCGGGCTGAACGCAGGTAAAGCAGCGTACAAGAATACAGGCAAAGTGCCCGGACGCTTGCTCAATCAATTTTCCATGGATGAGCATAACGGCTACTTCCGGCTTGCTACAACTACAGGCGAAATGGGTCGGACGGATGAGGGGATTTCGAAGAACCATGTTTTCATACTTGACACGAACCTGAAAGAGAAAGGCAAGATCGAAAACATCGCTCCAGGAGAGCGGATTTACTCCACCCGCTTCATGGGCGACCGGGCTTACATGGTTACTTTTAAGAACACCGATCCGCTATTCGTCATGGATTTAAAGGATCCCGCTGAGCCGAAATTGTTAGGCGCGTTGAAGATTCCTGGCTACAGCGATTATCTGCATCCTTATGATGAAAACCATATTATCGGCTTCGGGAAAGATACAATCGAGGTCGACATCAAAAATCCGAATGGACCGCAGTCCATTGCTTATTACCAAGGCATGAAAGTGGCGCTGTTCGATGTAACCGATGTGAATAATCCGAAGGAGAAATTTAAGGAGCTGATCGGGGACCGCGGTACGGATTCCGAGCTGCTGCACAATCACCGTGCATTGCTCTTTAACAAGGAAAAAAATCTACTTTCCTTCCCAGTTAACGTAATGAAAATCGACCCCAATCAGACGACAAACAATCCGAAGATGCCTGCTAGCGCATACGGCAATTTTGCTTTCCAAGGCGCGTACGTCTACAACCTTGATTTGGAAAAAGGCTTCCAGTTCCGCGGCGGCATTACCCATCTTACTCAGGAAGATCTGCAAAAAGCCGGGCAATACGTTCATGCCGGCGACAAACAGGTACAGCGCGTTCTTTATATCGGCGATACGCTGTACACCGTCTCTAACGGATTAATCAAAGCGAACGACCTCAGCACGCTGCACGAAAAGAACTCGGTGATAATTCCGTAGTCCTTTTCACGTGTCGCTAGTGATCGGTTGCCGGACGTCCATTGATTTTCGTTTGGCAAGGAACAATGTCAAGATCCCGCTTGATATGGTAATTATGGCGAGCGTCAGTAAGAATGTGGAGATCCCGAACCAATCGAGACAAGCGCCGGTCGCAAGCAGTGAAATCTGGAACATGACGCGGTCAAGCATTCCTCGAAATGAGAAAAAGCGTCCTTGTGCTTCTTTGGGCACTTTGATTTGGAATAGTGTCGATACCATCGGAAAGAAAAAAGCGACTGCGCAACCGAACATAACGAAAGAGCCGAGAACCGCATAGCTGCTCTCGCTGAAGGACATTCCTGCAAAAGAAAGCGCAAATAATAACATGAACAGCGTAGAGCTCGTTACCAGATTCCGCATGCCGATCACACGCTTTGCGAATAAGCCTGCAATCAAAATGCTAGTGCCTTCTAAAGAATAGATCCAGCCCATCAGTTCCGGTTTGTGCTGGATTTGACTAAACTTCAGTACAAGTAAATTAAAACCGCCTAGAAATAAGGTAATAACCCCGCTATTGATAAGTGCGATGAATATAGACGGTTCTGCTCGAATGAGTGGAAACAACTCCGTAAAGCGGATTTTCTCTTTCTTTCTTGCAGCCACGGAATCCGCAGTATTGGGAATCCTCAACTGCGTAATGAGCATCACGAGGATGACGTAAAAAACAAGCGACAGCGCATAAACCGTGTACAAATTCATCATGGATACTAATATGCCTGCTGCAGCAGTGCCGCCTATTCTTGCTACAGTAATCACGTTAAAGTTTACACTGTTGGCCTTAAGCAGCTCGGAGGCTGGAACGACGGAAGGCAGCGCTGCTTGCACAGTAGGCATATAAACAGTAGCTGCTACTTGCATGATGACGACGGACAACAGCATGATGGCGACGGATTGGTACTGTATGGCCGCAAACATGACAATCGGAGCCAGACAACGAACAAGCCCTGATATAAGCAATATTTTTTTCTTATCATAGCGGTCTGCCCACACCCCGGCTTGCGGCGAAATGAGTACACCGAGAAATAAACCGCACATCAGGATCAAGCTCTTGCCTAAATCAGACGGAACGTGGCTTTGCATAAATTGCAAATTGGCAATGATGCTTGTCCAAATACCTGCGCCTTGAATGGCTTCTCCGATCATCATGAAAACAAATGTCCGATTCCGAAGTAACGAATGATTCATACCTAATCTCCAATCTAAATGTGATACTCAGAATCTTCCAATTATAGCACGTACGTTCGTGTGGTGTCTATTAGAACACGAAGCCGATCTCCTGACAAAGTACGAGCGATGGCGATACGCTGTTGCTACCTTCACACCAACACAAAAAGCAAGCCTAATCCGCGAGTGACCACGGATTAAGCTTGCTTCCCCATTGCATAATCAACAATAATAACCTGCAAAGCTCCTTATTAGAGCTGTGTCCTCGTCAGACGTACATTCCGCTACCGTTTCAAATACCGATTGTAGGAATCTTGGTAAATCTTTGTTGCTTGATCAATGCCCATCCCCTGTATCGTCTTAACAAATTTATCATATTCGGTCATCGGCGTTTTCCCCATGATGAAACTGGTTTGCATCTCGTTTATGTAGGTGTTGACCTGACCCATAACGGAAGCAATGGTCTTCGATTCATCTTCGGTTGTTCGAATGGCCGGCAGCGTCAGTGATGAGTTGCCTTTCATCCATTCCGCATTTGCGTCCTTTTGTCCTTGAAAGGTCATCAGGGCGTCTAAATATTTGCTATCCTGATTGATCGGTCCATCCATAATCGACAACGAGTAAGTCGCAAGAGCTTGGTCGTAGGTTAAGCCTTTCGGGTTTTTCAAAATTTTGTCCGTAAACTTGATCGCATTGCCATCTTTCGTGTAGCTATCACCTTCAATTCCAAAATTAAACAAATCGTGTCCTTGCTGGCTATAGTTAAAGTCCATCCATTGCACGAGATACTTGATTTTATCCGCTTTGGCGCTGGATGTTATCGCTTCACCATACGAAAGTACTTTCTGGTTCAACGAGAACGTAGCGTATGTCTTGCCGTCTGGTCCTTTCGGCCATGGAGCGCCGGTAAGATCGAATTTGGCATCTTTCATCAGGTTGAAATATTTGGCCATACCGCTGAAAACGCCGCCATAAAAGGAACCGGCCACATTGTTCGTGACCTTATAGTCAAATGCTTTGCCGTCATTGGTCATGATTTCCGGATCGATTAAGCCTTCCGCGTACCATTTCTTCATCGTTTCCACGAAGTTCTTGTATTCCGGCTGAAGCGGACCGAAGGCAACCTTCCCGTCTTTCATTTCAAAACCGCCAAGAACGCCGAAGCCAGGTGAAAAATCTAACAACTTCGTCAGGTTGCCGGGACCCCAATTGCCGGTAAAAGGCAGTTCATCCGGCTTGCCGTTTCCATTCGGATCTTTCTCTTTGAAGGCTTTAAGTACGGTATACCACTCATCTATCGTTGTAGGTGTTTTCAGATTTAACTTTTCTAACCAATCTTTTCTCAAAATTAATCCAGAGGTTCCATTCAATTTAATCGCATCGAGTTTCAATAAAGGAAACATAAAGATGGTACCGTCATCCAACGAGATTTGCTTCTTCACATCCGGATCGGAGTTGATTATTTTTTTGAGATTAGGCGCATATTGATCGATGTAATCATTTAATTTAATAATTCTGCCGTCGGCCAGCATCTTTTCCGGACCGCCTGACGCATCGTTCCAGTTATAGTAAATAATATCCGGCAAGTCTTTGCTGGCAATCAACAGATTGAATTGGTCCTTTTGCTGACCGAGCGGTGGATGCGTGAAATTAACCTTCATTCCCGTCAATTCTTCTTTTTTCTTGTAAGCAGCTATTTCGCCGAAGTTTGCCAAAGAAGCGGTAAGCTTAGGATCGTTCGCCCGCCAGTAGTTGATGGTTAAAGGATCTTTCGTAATCGGCAAGGGGATCTCGGCCAAAGCTTTCTCCTTCATATCTGCGGGTTTCAGGGTACTTGGGCTTTCACCCGACTTTGAACACCCTGCAACCACACTTGCTGTAAAAATCACACTGCATAAGATGGGAACTATTTTCTTTTTCATGAAAAGACGCCTCCTTGAAATTAAGTTTTCTATTGTTTGACGGCACCGATTAAGGCACCTTGAACAAAGTACTTTTGGATAAACGGATAAATCATGAGGATAGGCAGGGTGGAAATAATAATCGTGGCATACTTGATGTTTTCGCCGATCGCAAAGCCCGTATCCGTACCGCCCCCCATTGCTTCCGTACTGTTGCTTAGCAGGATATCTCGCAGCACGATCTGTATGGGGTATAATTCTTGCTTTCTTAAGTACAGGAGAGGACTCATGAAGTCATTCCAATGATCAACAGCATAATAGAGCGTCATCACGGCAAGGATTGCCTTGGAAAGTGGTAAAATAATTTTAAATAAAATCGAAAAATCATTAGCCCCATCCAGTTTGGCAGATTCAATTAGGCTTATCGGAATATTTTCAAAACTGGTTCTCATGATGATAAAATAAAATGTGTTGATGGCCGCAGGAATGATCATAGCCCAACGGGTGTTGACGAGGTCTAAGCTTTGCACCAACAAGAAAGTCGGAATCATCCCTCCGCCAAAAAACATGGTGAAGGTGATGATCTTCATGAAAAACTTCCTACCGAATAAATCTGGTCTTGAAAGCGCATAAGCCGCAAACGATGTCATCAACAGATTAAAAAATGTGCCTACGACAACATAGAACAAGGTGTTCATATAGCCGGTATAGATCTTGGGATTATGAAACACACGTCCATACGCATCCCACTGAAAGCCTTTCGGCAGCAGCATCAAAGATTGGCTCCTCAAGAGCTCATTGGGATCGCTAACAGAAGAATTGAATACGTATAGGATCGGATATACCGATACAAGAATGATCAAGGATAGAACGGTAACATTCATCCAATCAAACAAATGTTCTCCAAATGTTCTTTTCATATGTTCACTCCCTTACCAGAGACTCGTAGCGTTGATTTTTCTGCTGATCGAATTCGCCACAATGAGCAGGGTAAAGTTAATTACGCCATTAAATAGACCGATAGCAGTGGAATATGTGTAATTCCCTTCCAGGATACCGGACCTGTATACGAAGGTGGAAATAACGTCAGACGTCTCATAGGTGGGAGCTGTTTGCATAAGTAGAATCTTTTGGAAATCCGCGTTCATGATAGCCCCGAAACGTAAAATCAACATAATAACGATCGTTGGCGCAATCCCGGGAAGAGTAATATGCAGCAGCTGTTTCCACCTGCCTGCCCCGTCCATTTTGACCGCTTCGTATAACTGGGAGTCAATATTGCTTAATGCAGCTAGAAAAATAATGGAAGCCCACCCTGCCCCTTGCCATACATTCGATAAAATATATAGCGGCCTGAACATATCCTTTTCTGCCAGGAACATGACCGGACCCAGATCGAAAAAACTGCGAATGACGTTAAATAAACCACCATCCAAGGAAGAAAAGGTCTTCAGCATACCGACGACCACGACGACAGAAATGAAATGCGGTAAATAAGAAACGGTTTGAACGGTCCTTTTAAAAAACTTGCTTCTAATTTCATTTAATAATAAAGCAAGGATGATGGGTGCCGGGAAGCCGATAAGTATGCTGTACAGACTTAAGATCAGTGTGTTTTTTAGCAATCTCCAGAAATAGAAGCTCTTGAAAAACAAAATGAAATTATCAAATCCAACCCATGTTCCTGCTAGAATGCCTTTTGTCGGGGAGTAGCTTTTATGAAACGCCATTAGCAAACCATACATTGGTCCATAACAAAAGGTTAGGTAGTAAGCAAGTACTGGAATCAGCATGATATACAGATACTTATTCCTCTGCCATTGCTTCCTAAAGAAGGAGAACCTGATACTTTGGCTCTCAACTAGCTTCGTAGCCAACTGATGATTGACTTCCATACTCTGAGCCTCCTTACAGGATTGCGATTTAATGCCACTTTTTGGGTGAGAAGTTAAACAAAAAGCTCACCGAATCCGCCTTGGATTCGGCGAGCTTTCTTCCTGACATTCTTACTTGTTATTATGAGGAACTGTAACAGTAGCTGTTTGAGTCATTGTGTTTCCTGCTAAGTCAGTAGCCGTATAGGTGATGGTGTAAATGCGCCCATCTCCTTTACCTGATCTTTCAGCACGAAGCATAAATTCCGTGTCCAATGTGCCGATTTGCGCTCCTTGAATGTCAACTGACGTATCTCCGTCGCCTAACCCATTATCAAGCTCGTTGCTTGTAATGGATGTAAGAACAATAGATGAGTTGCCAGAAAGACTATCATTTGCGCTAATCGTTACTTTCACGTTAATCATTTTATGATTTGGTGGCCACAAAGCAGTTTGATCCAGAACCAGATTTAATGTAGGTGCCGTTTTGTCAATTTTTACGATTACCGTATGTGGAGATTCAGCGTTACCTTTCTTGTCAACGCTCCAGTAAGAGATAGTGTGCGTGCCATCTTCTGTAATGATAATTGAATTGCCTTGCTGCTCTGCACCGCCATCCACCGTGTAGTAGGTGCCGGCCACGCCGGATCCGCTGTCACTGACCGTGAGCTTTACCGTGACGTCTTTATTCACCCAGCCTACAGGCGCATCATCAGTAGTCGTTGGTGGTATTGCGGGTGCCGGCTCGTTCACAATCGTAAGATGCGGCGCAGCCGGTTCCTCCATGCCACTTCCAAGATAGAAGCTTGTATGAGGCGGTTGGTTGTATCCGGTATTTTGCCAAGCGACCCCTAAGCGGTAAATCGGATCATGCATCAGTGTACGAAGTCGTGTATTGGTCAAAGTGGTAGTTGTATAAATGCGCAGCTCTGAGCTGTCTGTGTTTCTCCATACAATTTCTTCACGCCAATCGCCGAACAGGTCGGCCTGCAGGTTCGGTGTTGCTTTTGTTCCGTTGTTTGACAACGCCTCTTCAGCTGTAAACAATCGGTTCGTCGTATGGTTTACATAGTCCCATTTATCAACATGGTTGGCGTCCAACAGTTCGCGGTTCAGGTCGCCGTCCCACCAGATGCCGAAGTTCGTGGAGCCAGGAATGGTTGTGCTGATCAATTCACCTTTGGCGCTGTAAAGACCTGAGAGAGGAATATGCTGAGCATTCGTTATTGTTGCAGCCCATACTTCTTCACCCAAGTAGTTCGGATCGATGTCTGCTGACATGCCGCGTCCGGTATCAATTCCCGTCCAAACGCCCCAAAGAATTTCGCCCGTTTTCGCATCCCGAAAGTCTAGCCCATAAGGAGAATCTAGATGCTCATGCACATTAAAGAATTCTAGCCCCGGTCTAGAAGGGTCCAGGTCACCTAGATGCTGCGCGTCCCCGTGACCGAGTCCGGTGTTGTAGAGCGGTGTACCATCATCATCGATGGCCATGGCCCCGAACGTGATCTCATCCTTGCCGTCGCCATCTACGTCGCCGATGGACAAGTTATGATCTCCTTGTGCTGTATAAGCTGCGCCAAGACCTTCATCATTCGTATCGAAACGCCATTTTTTCGTCAATGCGCCATTCTTGTAATCGTAAGCTACAATCACCGTTCTCGTATAATAGCCACGGCTGACAATCAAGCTCGGATGCTCGCCATCAAGGTAAGCAACTGCTGCCAGGAAACGGTCCACCCGGTTGCCATAAAGGTCGCCCCAATCCGAAACGACTCCGCGAGGCGGATCGTAATCCGTCGTTGCGATTGCTTTTCCGGTCAAACCATTAAAAACGGTTAAATATTCAGATCCTTCCAGCACATAACCACTGCTGTTCCGGTGATCGGCTGTTGCATCACCAATAGCAATGCCTGTTCCGTCAATCGTGCCATCGGCTGTTTTGAACGTGACTTCCGCTTTGCCGTCGCCATCCAGATCATAGACCTGGAACTGCGTGTAATGCGCTCCAGCGCGAATGTTCGGTCCAAGGTCGATACGCCACAGGCGAGTACCGTCCATCTTGTAGGCATCGATGTAAACGTTGCCGGTATATCCAGCCTGAGAGTTATCTTTGGAGTTGGACGGATCCCACTTCACGATCAACTCGTACGTGCCGTCGCCATCCACATCGCCGACACTGGTGTCGTTCGCGCTGTAGTTATAGGCTTCTCCGGATTTCGTGATGCCGCCCTCCGGCTTCTGAAGTGGTATGGCCATATCATTGTTTTGCCATACAGATGCTTCTTTCGAAGCCACTTTCTCACTACCGCCGATAACGGTTTTCAGAAGATAAACAGACGTATCCGATCCCGCTTCATCGAGCAGATTTGTTGCGCCTGTGATCGGTTCTGCGTTTACTTTGACACCGCTGCGGTACAGATTGAATGCGATATTAGATGGGTCTGTGCCAAGCATTTTCCAGCCTACATAGACACCATTATCCTGTTTGACCGCTACAAGCGCGCGATCGAGATATTCAGCTTGCCGATTCAGTACGGTTACGACTGGCGTTGCCAGCGTTTCGGACTGCCCGGATACTCCGCCTGCGCTTACGGCTGAAACTTTGTAATAGTAAGGGATCGTCGTAAGCACTGACGTATCTGTATAGCTGGATTGACTGGCTTTGCCAATCAACTCAAAGGTGCCATTGTTAGACTCAGCACGGTAAATGTTATACGTCTTGGCTCCTGCGACCGCATCCCAGCTGATGGTAAGATCGTTCTTGTTCACCGTCCCCACATGAAGATTGACAGGTATTGCAGGAATAGGAACATTGGGATCAATCATGGATACTGTGAGAGATGTGGATGGACCGGTTTCCGTTGAGGCCAAGTCCACTGTTGTCACTTGGTATACGTACTCCATCCCCACATCAACGGTGCTATCAACGTAAGCGCTCGTTGTTGAGCTGCCCAGCAGCTGGAATTTCGACGTACCGCTAACCTTGCGGTAAACATTATATTTCGCGACGTCCTCTACCCCGGTCCACGACAGGGAAACGGAAGGACTTTCCGGGTCTGTGTTCTTCGCATCGATTTTCAGAGCTGTAGGCGCCATTAAAATCGGTGTAATTTCCAAACCATTTACGATCGCGGTTGCACCGCCGAACTTGAAGTTCATTTGTCCATCACTAACGGAAGTCTGTGAAATAATCTTTTCGACAACGGATTTATTGCCCGCCGTTACGGTCCCATAGTCCGCACCTTCGATGGCAACAGTCGTTCTTGCACTTCCCAAATAGTCGCCTACGTAAAGCTTAACGGAATAAAGACCGTTCGGCAGATCCACCATAAACTCCCAGCCGACATTGAAATAGCCGAGCCAATCACGGAGCAGGTCCGTACCGGCAGCACGATCCCGTCCAATCATGCCTGTGGGGTCCTTGATGCCATAGCCTTTCTCCGCCGTGTATTTGGAAGAAAGGTTAACGCCGGTATAGCCATCTTGAACCGGTGAGGATGCTAAACCGAAGTCGAACTTGATTGTCGCGTGCTTCGTTTTGATGATGACGACATCTGACTGCTCGGACTCCCCTTTGCCGTTAACTGCTGTAACGACTACGTCATAGGTTTGCCCTTCCGTCATACCTTGAATCGTAGTCGTCGGAACAGTCGACGTACCCACTAAGACGTAATTGATGTCAGATGCTGACTTTCTATATATCTTATAAATATCCGCACCATCTACTGCATTCCATGTCAACACAGCTCCTGCATTGCTCACACTGCTTGCCACAACGCCGATTGGCTTCGATGGAACCGCAGCAGGCGGCGCAACGTCCGTGACATAAGCGGAAAGTGGAATGTTCAGGTCCTTAATCCCGCCTGACAGAAGACGCGCGATTTGGATTGCGCCATATTCCTGGAAGTGCGTATCGTCCGCATTACCGCTCGGGAAGGCAGTGTAGGTACCTACAGGTACATGGAGGAAGACCGCAAGCGTTCCAATTGGCCCGATGGTGTCATAGTACGCACGACTTAATGCGCTGAGATCCGCGAGTTTTACATCCATTTCTTGTGCCAGGTCTTTCATAGCAGCTACATAGGTCGGGAAGCTGACATTGAAGATACCGGTTGTTGCGTTAAAGTCCCTGCGGCCGACAGGCGTTACCAGAATCGGTACAGCCCCACGCTGCCTAGCGCCATTGATATACGTCTTTAGATAATTTTTATAATCCTCGGGAGATGCATACCGTTCTGGAACGGAGATTGTCGCATCATTATGACCGAATTGGATCAAGAAGTAGTCATTCGGCTTGATCGCCCGCAAAATGTTATCCAAACGGCCTTCCGTGAGGAACGTTTTGCTGCTGCGGCCACCGATGGACTGGTTGCTGAAGGTTATATCGGAAGTGAAGTAGCGGGAAATCATCTGCCCCCAACCGGCTTGAGGCTTCCAATACGAATCGTAGGTCTGTACCGTAGAATCCCCCGCGATATAGACCGTAGGCATTTCTCCAGCCACCCGATCCGCTAGCTTTGAAATGACAAGCCCATTAATTTTGGGCGCAGAACCCGAGAAGCTGATATTCAACTGACCATCAACCAGTGCGATTTCGAACGTCTGCTCCAAATATTCACCAGCTGCCTTAGGCGTGAGCGCAATTTTGTTTGCCGTCATTCCTTCTACGGAAACGGCCACTTCAGTTGCTGCATTGGCATCACCTGCCGTAACCGTAACAGCGTAATCCCCGTTCGGCAGATCCACATTGAAGGAGGTGCCAGCCGGCATTAGGTAATCGGATTTTAGTGGATCCGATGTGCCGCTGTTACCAGAGCTGACGAGCGCAGGATTGGCAAATCCGTATTTCAGCTGGGCTGTGTAGGCCACTGGAGCCGTTATACCGAAATAGCCGTCAGCTACGGCCCCAGGACCGAAGTCTAATTTCAACGGCAGTCCGGACGGAAGACCATTAGGCGCAGCAAATACCGTGCTTGCTGCCACGCTCGAGGCTTCAGATACTCCTGCCGCATTCGTTGCTTTTACCTGATAGTAGTGAACAGCCGAAGTGTCGGCCGTGGAATCTGTGTACGTTGTCGATGTTACCTTGCCGAGCTCGGTGTAAATTCCGGCAGCAGAATCCGAACGGAATACCGTATAACCCGTTGCTCCATTCGATGCTGACCATTGCAAGGAAACTCTGTCCGAAGTGACACCGCTTACAATCAAGTTCGAAGGAGGTGCAGGAATTGTTGCTGTTTGTACTATTTCCGCCGTTACAGAACTGCTTGCTGCAGATTCAAGACCACCTGCACCCAGAGCAGTAACTTGATAGGAATATGTATTTCCTACAGAAACGGTCGTATCGGTATAAGAATTTACCATCACTTGTTTGATAAAATCATAATTCGTGACGCTATTTGTCGCACGGTACACGTTGTAATAGACCGAATCCGTTACGCTGCTCCATCCTAGTGATACGGAGGCTGCACCAGGAGTGGAATTAATATTGGTTACAGCGAGTGATTGAGGAGCCGAAGGTGCCGTCGCCACTGGCACCTGTTCAATGACGAGACCGTTCAAATAACCAGCGCCTGTGCCGCTGTAGCCTGTAGTGATGCCAACTGTCAATTGGCCATCAGTTACCGTGGTGCTGTAGGTTGCTTGTGCAATAGCTACCTTCGTTGAAATCGTTCCTTTCGTCGCCCCTTCGAGAGCAACCGTCGTTTTCGTTGTGGACGTACCTGCGAGCAGATCGCCTGAATAAACCGTCACGTTATAATTGCCGTTCGGCACATCCGCTAAGAACGTGAAGGGTGTTCCCAAAATAAAATCGTTCGTCAAATCCGTGCCGCCTGATCGATTCCTAGAGGCCCCTGCTGGCAGTGCTGTTTCAAGCCCATATCCCCGTTCCTGCGTATAGGTCAACTGATCATGAACTTGATTATAGCCTGCCATGACCGGACTGCTCGCAGGACCGAAATCAAATTTCTTTACCAACGCCTCTGCTGCATGGGCAGTAGATTCACCATAAGGCAGAGTTGGGAGCATATTGTAAGAAATCATGAGACCACACAATAGAGTTGCTACTATTCGACTTGCTCTCATTTTCATAATACTAAGTCCTCGCCTTCTATGTGTTTTTTCTTCTCCTATGATGCCTGTTCACGTCGCGTAACGTCTCACCTCCACCCCGTTGGGAATGTTTTCCTCTTCACATCATAGATGGTTTTTTTCTTCTTTCCCATGTAAAAAAACGTTCTCTTTGTTTAAAAAACAGATATTTTGAATGCGCTTCCAAAATGGCATGACTTATTTAATACATTTTATTTTACTTCTGTACTGTTTCAATCCATCCCAATACCCCCATTTGCATCCTCGACATTTCTTAGGTTGCCTAGGTTATATTTCAATGCTCATATATTTCCCCCTGTCGAGACCGTAAGCGTATACATAATTGTCGAACGTATTCCACGCTGAATTTTGTCCATAATCGAGGAACATAATCGTAGTAAACGTATGATTGTTAAACATTGGAGCCGTTGTGTTCCATGTCCAAGTCGAACCGTGATCTGTCGATTTCGCGATCGTCGCATTCGGAGCGTCATTGAAGTCGAGGTTTAAGTCCTGCACGGCCAGATAGATTTCTCCGTTCACGCACACCATCCCGGTTGGCTTGCGGTTGTAAGTGCCACTTGTGTTCCAAATTTGTCCAACAGCATTATTGCTGGCAAGCGTCGCACCGCTAAGGCTGCCAATGCTGCCGGAAATACGATTAACAGCGATGTCAGGGTTCGGTGGCGCAGGCGGTATGCTGTTTGGGGATGTCGATCCGAGCGTAAAGCCTTTTCCGTCTCCGTTGGCCGCATATAGATGGCCGTCATCACCCCAGCAAGATGCCCACAAATCGCCTTGAGAAGCCGTGTTGACCGTATCCGACGACTCGTTCGATGAAGTGGAGAAAAAAGTGCTGTCCTGCGGCACAACAGCATGCGCCGGTAATGACGGCGAACTTGTAAGCATCCAGCAAGTAGCCACTGAAACCAGAATTACGAATTTGCTTTTTTCCTAAATATCTTCATAAGCCACCTTCTCCTTTAAAATGCTCTCGAATTTTCTGCTAAAATTCTATTCTCCAGTCTTTCATCGACTGGACATGAACCACCTCCATCCGGTTACCGCAGCTAGGCCTTGTCTACTTTGTTAATGTTATCAGACTAATCCCATATTTTCTTTGTTGGTATTTGTTATTCATTATCCATTCTTGCTATTCACGCATTTAATATTGTCGTTGTGGGTAATCACTTTTCATGGCAATAATATAATATAGTTTTAGCTCATATACTCCTATTGAAATCATAAGAATATAGGGATGTGATGCCTTTGTATATATATGTCACTGAGCATGGGGATACTTTAAGAAAAATTGCCGACAAATATTATTGTAAACTAGAAAACCTCCTGTCACATAACCCATGTATTTCCAATTTAGATTTAAATTTGTCTGCAGATGTTCAAATAAAACTGCCAGCCCCGCTGTTACATGTGCGTAGGATCAATGATGCCGCTGTTTCGCGCCCTCCCGAACCATCAGGCCCCCCTTTGGATCAATGGATTCCCCTAACTTCAATCGAGCAAATGGCGAAGACCGATTATGATGTGCTTATTATCGGCAGCGGGGCTGGCGGTGGAGCTGCTCTTTGGAGACTATGTGAACAATGGGGGCAAAACGGCAAGAAGATCGGAATGATCGAGGCCGGAGACTTGCAATTGCCTACGCATGCATTTAATTTGCCTACTTTAGATGAACAACGTGCTTTAGAATACTGGGAACGTATTGCGGAAAGACCGGGAAAGCGTTGGCCGGATTATCCAGGTACAAAAATGGTAAAAGCCTTAGGCGGTAGAACCCTTTTATGGTATCTGTTTTCTCCCCGATTCAACCCTTCGGCTTTCCGTTCTTGGCCTATCACTTATAAGGATCTTATACCCTATTATCAGATATCAGAAAGAATAATGAATATAAGTAGTAACTATACCAAAGGATCCTCACTGCAGGAAATGCTTCTCGATCGTCTTCTTATGGGCGGATTTCCAGAGGCAACTGATATACGTATGGCAGCTGATCTTATAGGGACGAAATATGGGCAGGTTCATTCGAATGTCTTTTTCAGTTCCATTATCTTTCTTGCATATGCCTTGAATATCCGAAAATTCGATTTGGCTGTAAATACGAGGGCCGTACAGATTTTAACCGAAAATGGAAAAGCTGCAGGCGTCAAAGTCATGACTTCCGACAAAAGATCGTATACCTTAAAAGCCAGGAAGATCATCGTCTCGGCTAGCACATGGGAAACCCCGCGCCTTCTGCTAAATTCAAATATCCCGAACGAAGCCATTGGGAGATATATCGTGCATCACCCCGAGTATGTGGCAAATGGATTCCTAAACAGGGATCAATTCCCAGAGGTTCTTGGCGTTGCCACTATCGTCGTTCCGGGCTCATCTGAGCGAAATTATCAACTCATAGGTTTTTCCGATTTTTTTTATCATTACACGGAAAGGCCGCTGCTGAAAACAGCTCGGATTGTAGTGAAGAATTACGGCATCGTGGAGCCGCGGTTTGAAAATCATGTCAGCCTCGACCCATTAGAACGGGATGCTTACGGCGTGCCTCTGCTAAATATTCAGTTTTCCCACAGCGATAAGGATCGGGCTCTTCTTCACGAAATGTACGATTCCCTATTAGCTTTTTCTGCAACAATGGGACTATCTCTGGAAAGCCCGCCCTTGATGAGTCCTACCGGTTATGACAATCATGAATGCGGCACGTGCCGAATGGGCGATGATCCCGCTACTTCTGTAACCAACCGCTTCGGTCAAGTCCATGGCATATCCGGCCTTTATATAGCAGATAACAGCGTCGTGAATCTGTCTTCCCCGGCCAATCCGACGCTAACGACGATCGCTTTGGCCATGCGTACAGCCGATTACATCATCGAGCAAATGAAATAAAGCGTCTATGCTGCCTGAAAGGAGCACGATCGAATTGTCGGAAAACCAACGATCTTTGAAATCGTTTCATATTGTGTTTATTGCTGCCGAAGTCGAATATGATTCCGAACATTCCTTATCTGAAATCGCCAGAGAGGCGCAGCGGCTCGGGGCTCGGACGACATTGTTAACGGCTTATCCGTCTCCTGCAAATCCGGCTAATATTCCAGGGTTGGAAGTACTTGCCGACGCGGATTTAGCCGTGTTCTTTATCCGTTATCGCACTTTGCCCGAAGAGCAGTTCCGTCATATTCGGGATTATATTGAACGAGGTAAACCGATCATTGGATTTCGCACCAGCACGCATGGATTTCTGTATCCGAAAGGTCATCCCCTTGAAATATGGAATAAAAAGTTTGGCATTGACGTGTTGGGAGCTCCATGGATAAAGCATTACGCCTATACATCAGGTACGGATGTATTCGTGGAACCTGGAGCGAGACTGGATCCAATTTTAAACGGGGTTCCGGATAAATTCCATGTACGATCATGGTTATATGTTGTTTTGCCGTATCCGCCAAAAGGATCGAAAATATTGCTTTGGGGACAGTCCGTCGATCCGGAATTCAAACCGGAGCCAGGTGCCGAGATCAATCCCGTGGCATGGACTTGGAGCAATTATGCCGGGGGACGCACCTTCATGACGACGATGGGACATCCCGAGGACTTTCAAGTCCCCGCTTTCCGTAAGCTCGTGATGAACGCTATTTATTGGGCGTTAGGTGTAAATCCGAGTTTGGATCGGACGGAATTGCAAGGCAGAGTACCCATTCAAAGCGGTAGTGATGCCCGCCCCCCTGCGTCTCTCCCAAAGAAAGTGCCATGGATTCCCTTGACTCCGGCCGAGAAAATGGCACAAACCGATTATGATGTGCTCATCGTCGGCAGCGGGGCTGGCGGCGGGGCTGCTCTTTGGAGATTATGCGAGCAATCAAAAAAAAGCGGTTTGCGGATCGGCATGATCGAGGCCGGAGATCTATTATTGCCGACCCATGCACATAATTTGCCTACATTCGATCAAACACGGTTTGATCAATATATAGAGAGTCCGCCATATGTAGAACCTGTGGGGAATTTATGGCCGGATTATCCGGGTGCGCGAATATTCAGAGCTCTAGGCGGTAGAACCCTGCATTGGTATTTAATGAGTCCCCGTTTCCGGCCTGAAGAATTTATTAACTGGCCGATTTCCTATCAAGAACTACTTCCCTATTACCTTATCGCTGAACAAATCATGAATGTAACCGGGCAATATACGGAAGGTTCTGCTCTCCAGGAAACGCTTCTTCATCGTCTAAGATTTGGCGGATTTTCAGATGCGACGAGTATTCCTTTAGCTGTTGACCTGAATGTTACTCGATATGGGCAAGTCCATTCGAATGTCTTTTTTAGTTCCATTATATTTTTAGCATATGCTCTAAACAAAAGACCTTTTGATCTGGCTGTAAATACGCGTGCCGTGCAGGTTCTCACCGAAAGCGGAAGAGCCGCAGGTGTGAAAGTAGTTACTTCGGACTACCAGGCCTATACCATCAAAGCGAAAACGGTCATCCTTTCCGCCAGTACGTTTGAAACGCCGCGAATTTTATTGAATTCCCATATACCTGGAGAAGCCATCGGTAAATATTTGGTGAATCATCCATCTGTTTTAGCGTACTCAAAAATAAACCGCAATCAATTTCCCGAAGTATTGGGAAATGCCGCAATCATGGTTCCAAGCTCTGTAGAACGGAAACATACATTTTTCATTTTAGGAACAGATCCCGTGAATTACTGGTGGTACCATTATGAAGAAAGAAAGCTTCTGGATGAACTGAGGTTCAGAATGCTCGGCTTGACAACCATGGAGCCGCGAGTTGACAATCATGTCAGTCTTGACCTGAGCAAACTAGATTCATACGGCATGCCTTTATTGAAGGTGCAATTTTCTTACAGTACTCAGGATCAGGCCAAAATCCGTGAATTGACGACTACCATTCATGCTGCTGCCAAAGCCACGGGACTGGAATTTTACGAAAATCCTTGCCTCCTGCCTCCCGGTTTAGATAATCATGAAGCAGGAACGTGCCGAATGGGTGATGACCCCGCTACATCGGCAACAAACAGGTATGGGCAAATCCACGGTGTACCTGGTCTTTATGTGGCAGATAACAGCGTTCTTTCTCTTACTGGCGCTGCGAACCCGACACTTACAACCGTTGCTTTAGCGATTCGCACCGCGGATTATATCCTGGGGCAAACTTAGAATTTTACTGGCGAAAAACTCAGAGGAGGATGACAGTGTTTAATCTCCCTATTCATATCAAAACTTATCGGATGTCCGGACCCAGGTTGAATGTGTTTTACCCGGCCATCGTGGAACTATCGGATAGTGCCATGCAGCAGCAGATCAATCAACTCATTGTGGGTGAAGTTAACCGACAGATCCATCAGCAGGGATATCCGCAAAATCCGAAAGGATTGTCCGGTTATTATGAAATAAAAACGAATGAGCGAGGTGTATTCAGCTTATCTTTATACAATGAGTCATACACTAGTCATGCTCACAGATGGACGCTGCAAAACTCGCTTACCATTGATGTACAAACCGGAAAGTTATACACCTTGCAAGATTTATTCGTTCACGGTGTCGACTATGTGAAAAGCGTGTCCGAAATCATCGGGCAACAGATCAAAGATCGTCGTATTCCATTACAGTCCGAATTTAAAGGAATAAGGCCCGATCAAGATTTTTATATCGCCGATAAAGCTCTGGTCGTTTTTTTTCAACTCGAAGAAATCACAGCATATGTATACGGATTCCAATATTTCCCGATTTCAGTCTATGAGATTCAGAATATTATTAATGAGCAGCCTCTTGGTACAATGATGTATTAGGGAGTCTGTTAACCCCTATATTGAAAACATCTGGATAAAGGAAGTGATGCCACTTGCATATCTATGTCACTGATCATGGGGATACTCTGAGGAAAATTGCCGACAGATACTATTGTGATTTAGAAGCCCTCCTATCTCTCAATCCGCATATTCCCAGCACCGATTTGATTATAGTTGCGGATGTTCAAATACAACTGCCCGCCCCGCTGTTACATGTACGGAAGATCCATGATGACGTTGTTTCACGTCCTCCCGATTCATCAGGCCCTCCTTTGGATCAATGGATTCCCCTAACTTCAATCGAGCAAATGGCGAAGACCGATTATGATGTGCTTATTATCGGCAGCGGGGCTGGCGGTGGAGCTGCTCTTTGGAGACTATGTGAACAATGGGGGCAAAACGGCAAGCGGATCGGGATGATCGAGGCCGGCGATCTGTTATTGCCGACCCATGCGTTTCATATACCCACATTTGACGAACAGCGCGCACTCGAATACGTGGAGCTGGTTACGGATCAAGTCGGAGAAAGATGGCCGGATTTTCGAAGCGCGAAAATAGTCAGAGGGTTAGGCGGAAGAACCCTGATATGGTACGGCTGGTCCCCCCGTTTTGATCCTTCTGCGTTCAGAACATGGCCAATCACCTATAAGGATCTTGCTCCCTATTATCTGATCGCAGAAAAAATAATGAATGTGACCACCAACTATACCAAAGGTTCCGCTCTGCAGAAAATACTTATCGAACGCCTTCTTACGGGCGGTTTTCCTGAGGCAACAGATGTTCCGCTCTCCACCGATCTAGAAGGTACGAAGTACGGGCAGGTCCATTCGAATGTTTATTTCAGTTCCATTGATTTCCTTGCACATGCCTTAAATATTCGAAAATTCGATCTGTCTGTTAATACACGCGCCGTGCAAATTTTAACGGAACAAGGAAAAGCTGTAGGCGTCAAGGTCATGACCTCAGATAAAAAAACGTATACGCTGAGTGCTAAGACAATCGTCGTCTCCGCCAGCACCTGGGAAACCCCGCGCCTTCTGCTTAATTCCAATATCCAAGGCGAAGCAATCGGAAAATATTTGGTTTTCCATCCTGTATTCGAGGGAAATGGAACCGTTGACCGAGATGTATTCCCAGAGGTATTTGGTGTTGCCACTGTCTTTGTTCCGGGTTCGGCTGAGCGAAATTATCAGCTCCAGATCTTCTCCGATTATTGGTATGACTATAAAGAAAGACCTCTTCTGAAAAAGGAGCCTTTGGAAGTACACGGTTACGGAGTCGTGGAACCGCGGGCCGACAATTACGTCAGCCTTGATCCGGTTCAGCGGGATGCTTACGGCGTACCTAATATTAACGTACAGTTTTCCTACAGCGATAAGGATCAGGCACTTCTTCGCGACATGCACGCTTCCCTGTCAGCCTTCACCTCCGCGGCGGGTTTATCACTGGATAGCCCACTCCAGCTGCGCCAGCCCGGAAAAGACAATCACGAGGCGGGAACATGCCGTATGGGGGACAACCCGGCTACTTCCGTCACTAACCGCTATGGTCAAGTGCATGGCATTGCTGGTCTTTACATAGCCGATATGAGTGTATTGAATCTTACTTCACCGTCCAATCCGACGCTAACCGCTGTCGCTTTAGCCATTCGTACAACAGATCATATCGTCGAACAAATGAAATAGATCATCTATTTTGTCTGAAGGGAGGGCGATTAAATTGACCGAAAACAGCGATGCTCGTACTTATTCGTCACAGCCTGCTAAGGTACCGTGGATTCCCTTGACTCCGCTCGAGAAAATGGCTCAAACCAATTATGATGTGCTTATTGTCGGCAGCGGTGCTGGAGGCGGGGCCGCACTCTGGAGATTAATCGAACAATCGAAACATAACGGCATGCGGATCGGTATGATCGAGGCCGGGGATCTCATGCTACCGACCCATGCTCATAATTTGCCTACTTTCGATCAAACGCGGTTTACTCAATTTATAGAAAGTCCCCGCCATACCGAACCAATCGGGAAATTATGGCCGGATTATCCGGGGGCGAGAATATTTAGAGCTTTAGGCGGAAGAACCCTTCATTGGTATTTAATGTGTCCCCGTTTGCTGCCCGAAGAAATCAAATCTTGGCCGATTTCCTATCAAGAACTAGTTCCCTATTACCTTACCGCTGAACAGATCATGAATGTAACCGGTGCATACGCAAAGGGATCCGCCCTTCAGGAAAAACTTCTCCATCGCCTTCGCTTCGGCGGATTTCCGGATGCCATTGACCTTCCTCTGGCTGTTGACCTTGATGTTACCCGGTATGGTCAGCTCCATTCGAATGTCTTTTTTAGTTCCATTATATTTATGGCTTACGCTCTCAATATTAAGCCCTTTGATCTGGCTGTAAAAACGCGGGCTGTACAGGTTATCACCGAGAGAGGAAGAGCCGCAGGCGTTAAGGTGGTTACTTCCGACAGTAAAACCTGCAACATCAGAGCTAAGACGGTAATCCTTTCCGCCAGTACCTTTGAAACGCCGCGTATTTTGCTAAACTCCAATATTCCCGGAGAAGCCATCGGCAGATATTTGGTGAACCAACCGACAGTCGTTGCGAAAGCAAAAATAAACCGCAATCAATTTCCCGAAGTGTTGGGAAATGCGGCTATTATGGTTCCAAGTGCTGCAGATCGGAAATATATGTTCTTCACTTTAGGGACTGATCCTTTAGAGTACTGGTGGTACCATTATGAAGAAAGAAAACTTCTTGACGAACTAAGACTTGGATTTTTCGGCTTGGCGACCCTCGAACCGCGATTTGAAAACCATGTCAGCCTCGACCCTACCCGACGTGATTCATTCGGAGTACCTTTATTAAAGGTGCAATTTTCGTACAGTTCTCAAGATAAGGCCGTTATCCGCGAGCTGACGGCTTCCATTCGAAGTGCTGCCGCAGCAATGGGGCTGGGTTTTTACGAAAACCCTAGTCTCCTACCTCCCGGTCTGGACAATCATGAGGCGGGAACGTGCCGATTGGGCGATGATCCCGCCACCTCGGCAACAAACCAGTATGGGCAAATACACGGCGTACCCGGTCTCTATGTGGCCGATAACAGCGTATTGCCGCTTACCGGAGCAGCTAACCCGACATTGACAACCGTTGCTTTAGCGATTCGAACAGCGGATTATATCCTTTCGCAATATCATGAATGAGCAGCCTCTTGGTACAACGATGTCCTAACTTGACGCTTGCTTCCGCCGACTCTTTAACGCTGTTACAATCGTTAGCAAAAGGATAGGAACAACGCCTGTAACCGTTATAAATAAAGGCCAAACGGTACCTACATGTCCCATGAATTCCAATTCGTTCCGGAACATGGTCAGTGAGATCATTCCCGTAAAAAATGCTATAGGGAAAATCAGAATCTTGTCATCCTGCAGTTGGAATAATTGGGTTAGCCCCAAATTGATCACAAACAGCACAATGGTTGCTTTCATATAGGAGCCAGCGATCAATGTCATGCCAATTACTGATTCGACCCGTTCAATGATATCCGCGAGTTCAATCAAGCGCGCAAGTGTAAATAAGGAAAATTTGATATTCCCAGCCATCGGCCCCAGCGCCATGATCGTGCATACAATTACCAAGGTTAGCGAGAGCCCGCTGATTAGAAGCGATGCAAACATAAATTTACCTAGAGGTTCTTGGTCCTTTCTCACAAACGGAAGAACCATCGAAAACAAGATCAGCTCTGCATATGGAAATCCATAAGCGATATAGGCGCCATGCAGAACCGGTTTGAAACCTTTTGGAAATAAAGGCATTAGCAGTTCCACACGATAGGCAGGCAGTGTTAAAAGCATAACTATGGCGCTGAATATAAATATCGTGATCAGCAGTAAAGTAAACATCCTGGCCATGACTTCAATACCTGAACGAACAGTCAGTGCCGCTGTGAAAAGTATTAAAAAGTGAAAGACATAGGTCGGCGTTTCCCTCATCATCGTACTCTTGAAAAATCCGCCGATGTCCACCACGATATTGGCAAGCATCATGAAAGATAACAAAAAGAAGGGAATGACTAAAATAATGGTCAATACTCTTCCAACGGCCTGCCGACTGTACTGGATGAGCGTCATTTCGGGATATTTCCGGTACAGATAGAGAATACAGCTCAACAAAAGCATCCCTAATCCGTTCGCCATCCACAGAGACATCCAAGCGGCATTTTTTGCCGCTCCAGTTAAAGGCGCCGGTATATTTACGATTGACGAACCGGTCAGAAATGAGAGGAACAGCGTCGCCATTTGCCGCGAACTAACCGTTATCCGCTTTTTCATATTGACTGCCCCCTCTTTGGAGTTTTTGGGGATACAAATTAGCTTCAGAAGCATAAGTTTGGTTAAGATGGAACTTTGATAGACTCCACAATTTTCTCAGCCGGATCTTTCAAAAAGAAATGAACCAATTCGTCCAGATTCGGCCAACGCAGATCCAGCACATAAATAAGACTTGGATATAGAGAAGCGATCATTAATATACTATGAACGAACCTCTCCCTACTGCTTGCTTGCTTCAGATTCAGACCATCAT
Organism: Paenibacillus sp. V4I9; assembly: GCF_030817295.1. Lineage (NCBI taxonomy): Bacteria > Bacillati > Bacillota > Bacilli > Caryophanales > Paenibacillaceae > Paenibacillus > Paenibacillus sp. V4I9. The sequence goes on along the minus strand of NZ_JAUSZE010000001.1, from coordinate 2,039,062 downwards.
GAGCAAAAATGGCGGTGTATGCCACAAGCAAAATCAAGATTTTCTCGATCATCGTTTTCTCCCCGTTCGCCCGTATTGCAAAGATCGGGACTATTTGGCAACCGGTTCGCCAAGGTTAGCTCCTGTATTGAATATATTTGCTTTAACCTCAACGGTAAATGCTATACCCTGAAATCGTTCTTCCCAATCCGGCTTCATGCGATACCATAAAGCTGGATCCTTGCGGTATATGCGATTTCCGATTCCAAGCACATCCATTTTTTGCTTCTGGATAAGAAGCAAGGTACTTTTCATATCCTGTTCGATAACCTTTTGGACTCTTTTGTTAAATTTCTCTACGTCCTCCGGGGTTTTCAGATTCGTACAGATAAGTTCGCCGAAATACCCATCAATTTTGGTCGAAACATGGACGGCCACCGAATCCCCCTTGATTTTCAATTTGAGTTTCGTCTTTAGTGTCGAGACTTCAACGGCTTCCACCTTCTTCATTTTCTTTTTACTCTCACCCGGGCATTCGACTTGGAGAATGCCTGATTGATATTCGTCCAACAGCATTAATAAGCTTTCGATTTTTTTTGGTGGCAGCACATTAACCAATTTTCCTTTCTTCATCAGCGCCAGTCCGGTAACGGGAGAGCTTAGCGGCTTATTCTTCGGGTCAAAATAGACATACGGTACAGCGGCAACGCCTGTTTCGCTTTTCAATTCCAGCATCAGATCAATAAAGGAGGCTTTTAAAGACTTCCCTGTAAACTTATATGCCACTAGTTCAGACTCGCGCAATTGCTGACCCATGGACGTTTCGACAAACGGCTTGCCTTTTTTCAAATATAGCTCCGCCCTATCTTTGCCGATCATAACGCTTATCGTTGCCCGTGGTTCGTGATCCCGTGAGAAAAAATCCAGAATCTCCCCGATATTCCTTTTCCTGGCAATTTCTTCTCCGATGATTAGAACCCGCATATGGCTCCACTGCGCCTTCCGGCCGATATGAATGGTCATATCGCGGATCGCTTCAAACAAGGACTTATCTCTTGTTTTAATATTGATATAGCTTTCTCTAGATGGTCCTCCTTGTGTTTGTTTACTTCCCGTCATCGGCCTATAGAATTGGATGGTCAGTTCAATATCTTTCCCGTCTTCCGACTCATCAATTGCAACTCCCTGAACAAAAGCAAGGGTATCCAGCTCGACTCTATTCCAGCATCCGGTTAAGAAGACAAGAACTACAAAAGTTAATGCAGCAGTTCCAAATGTTCTCACCGTTCATCCTTCTTTCCTGTTATCTGTAAGCCGATTATGCTTGTGACGATTTCTCGGCGAGCGAAGTTGAGAAATCAGCGGCGCCCTGATAAACACATCGCGTAATTGTCGTGGGCGAAGTGGTCCTAACGAAGCCAGATAAGGCTGACCGAGCGAACGTAAACTCATCATATGCAGCAGCAGCAGCAGGATCCCGATCATCAGCCCAAACCCCCCAAAAAAAGCGGAAATGCACATCACAAGTATTCGCAGGACTCGGACAGCAGTTTGAAGACTATACTGCGGGAGCGAGAATTTGGCAATCCCGGTAAGGGCCACCACGACGACCATGATCGGGGAGGCTATGCCGGCATTAATGGATGCTTCCCCGATAACCAAAGCACCTACGATACTGACGGCAGAGCCGACGGGGCGCGGCAATCGAACCCCCGCTTCGACCAGAATTTCGAAAAAAAAGACCATGATCAACGCCTCTATAAAGGCCGGAAATGGAATCCCTTCTCGCGTATTGAGAACCGCTAGCAGCAGCACAGTTGGAATCAGCTCGGGATCAAAGGTAGTCAAAGCGATATAGATGCTTGGAAGGAATACAGTCAAGAAAAAAGCTATGAATCTTAACCATCTGATAAAGGACGAAAAAACCGTTCTTTGGTAATAGTCTTCAGGAGACATCAAAAACTCGAGGAATAAACCGGGACAGATCAGAATCGACGGACTTCCAGAAACCATCACAATGATCTTGCCGTCCAAGAGGGCAGCAGCAGCTACATCAGGACGCTCCGTAACCCGGGATTGCGGTAATGGCGAGTATACCGACTCCTCAAGCAGTTCTTCAATATAGGAAGTTTCCAATACTTCCATTTCTTTGGCTGGTGTGATCCGCTCCTGAAAATCCGCCAACGTTTCCGGATTCACGGCTCCTTCTATATAAGCATAAGCAACCTCGGAATGCGATTTCCCCCCGGCTTTGAAGAGTTCCAGTTTAAAGTCAGGGGTTTTCAAGCGAATCCGTATCAGACCAATATTCTGACTCAGATTTTCTACCGTGCTCTCGTGCGGACCTCTCACCACTGGCTCAATCAGGTTCTCCGTCACTTGTCTCTCTTGAAGCGTTATCGCTCTGAAGCTCAGTGCTTTGTCCCAATGATCGAAAAAGACAACAACGTTTCCTTCCAATATATCTTCAACCGATCTGTTCAAATCTCCTATCGTATGTGCGGTTTCAACGGAAGCCCCATGACTCTCGAAAAAGTTGATCACATCGTCTGGTTTGATATCTGTGGCCATTCCTATTTGATGGCGAACCAGATCCTGCATGACGGTTTTAAAATAATTTTCCTTTTTGTCTTTAACCAATGTTATACAATAAATGCCCATCGCCTCATATTGGAGATTGGGTCCATAATACCACGGAATGAAAATGATATCTTTACAGTTCGCAAAAATTTGCTCCAACCGCTTTCTGTTTACAGACAGGCTCGACGAAATCGCTTCATGCACTTTCAATAGTTCCTGCATAGCTGCATCCTGAATTATGTTAGGGGAGGATGAACTTTTCATGTGATTTTTCTTGAAAAATTTGGTTATATTCATTCTGACCCCCCATCCTTTCTGCAGCATAGTCGGAAACTAATTTTATAATCTCCCATAATATGTATAGTTATACACCAACGAGGATTACATATCGGTCATTCATTCGCTATAATCCATTTTTGCTAACTTGCAGTTTTTTTCTTCTGCCGGATTTTCCCTACAATAATCAGCAGCAAGGGCAAGCCGATCATGTTGACAGGAAGTACAAATGGAACCCAGTAATGGTAACCGGATCATGTTCTTCCAATTTTTCACTTGTAAAAACTGAGCTGTTCCGTAACTGGTAACGAACATATAAATAGACAATTTAATGAATACGCTGGCGATCCAGATGACAACGGCAATGGCGTCCAAGTTTTCAATGAACCCAAAAACAGCAATCTTTTTTGTCATTTCAAAAAATGGATACCACATTTTGGAGGTGAGATTGACGCCTACCGTTAAAATGACCATAATCATCGATAGCAGCACGCCAAAACTGGCAATGGCAACACCCCAAATCACGTAGGGGGATCCCTTGCGTGGCGTAAAAAGAAAAGATGAAATCATGACAAATTCAACCGCATGTACAAGGTAGGAAGCGGGGGGAAGCGAACCCTTGATAATAGCCCCCATACCGCTGTCCGCATAAAAGGGCAGCAGACGGTTCCATTGTATATTGGTGACGCTTGTGGTCAAGACCAGCAATACCATCAAAAAAATAACGGGTCCCAATATTTCGCTGACACGTCCGATCCCATCAATCCCTCCGGAATAGGTCACATAGATAACGATCAGAACCATAGGCAATATGATAAATATTCCCGGAGTTGTATTAAGAAGCAGAACTCGGAGCAGATCACTGAATTGGCGTAGAACAATGGGAATGATGGTATACCATTGGACAAGATAGACAACGATGACGATCTTGCCGAGCCATTTTCATTATCCTAAATTCCTCCAATCTTTATATATGTAAAATGAGTAAATCAATTATGTATAATGACTCTTCTTATTCTGTTAATTATCACATTTTAAATATATTGTATTCCAATGAATTTAGTGTGGATTTATGATATTCTAAACTTATCACCGCAGGATCAAGTTCCTTCGATGAAATGAAGTTCTAAAGGAGATAAACAAATGACAAATCAGAATAGCCCTGCCAGCTCCGTTTCGGCTCTTTCCTTGTTCGAACCTTTCCGTTCGGAACATTTGGAATTGGCCAACCGAATTGTTATGGCCCCCATGACACGTGGCTTCTCGCCAGGGGGAGTTCCGGAACAAAACGTTGCGGATTATTATCGCCGTCGTGCCGAGCACGGTATAGGACTCATTGTGACAGAAGGAACGCTCATCAATCATCCGGCAGCTGGTGCAAGCCCGAACTGGCCGAATTTTCACGGAGAAGCTGCCTTGCAAGGTTGGGCAAGAGTAGCAGCCGGCGTACACGAGGCTGGAGGTAAAATCATTCCACAGCTATGGCATGTGGGGACGACACGCAAGGTAGGAAGCGAACCGAATCCTGAAGTGCTTCCCGTAGGCCCGTCCGGACTCGATCTGACGGGAGAGAAGGTATCTGAGCCACTAACGGTAGAAGAAATTGCCGAGCTTGTCGCGGCATATGCGCAAGCCGCTGCCGACGCCAAACGAATCGGATTTGACGGTATCGAGCTGCATGGCGCACATGGTTACTTAATTGATCAATTCTTCTGGGAGAAAACGAATCAGCGTACTGACCACTACGGTGGAAGCTTGGTTGCCCGCACCCGATTCGCAGTTGAAGTCATCGAGGCTTGCCGGCATGCAGTCGGCCCTGAATTTCCTATCGTGTTCAGATTCTCGCAATGGAAAGGTCCTGATTATGCAGCCAAATTAGCGAACACACCGGAGGAACTTGCGCAGTTCTTGGCTCCATTGGTTAAAGCCGGGGTCGATGTGTTCCACTGCTCAACCCGAAGATTCTGGGAGCCTGAATTTGAAGGCTCTACTCTGAACCTTGCGGGCTGGACCAAGAAACTGACAGGCAAACCGACCATTACCGTTGGCTCCGTCGGATTGGATGTTGAATTCACGAAGCTTTTCCGTGAAGGCGCTGGTGCGAATGCTGTGCATCTTGGGAATCTGGTGGAGCGATTGGAACAAGGTGAATTTGACTTGGTAGCTGTCGGCCGCGCTTTGCTGCATGATCCCGAATGGGCTAACAAGATTCGCGATGGCCGCATGAATGAACTGCTGCCCTTCACTCCAGAATCTATCAATACACTCTATTAATGGTAAATTAATACAAAAACGCCCTCCATGCCATATTCACATGGAGGGCGTTTCTATTACATAGTAAGAAACGAGCTAAAAGCGGCTTTTGCAGGAGCATTGAATCATTTCCTACTATCTGCCCGTACGGTCATTGAAATCATCGATTATCTCCGTTAGTGGAAAATCTCAATACGTTCCATGAAAGCTTAGGAATTACAACATTTCGCACTTTATCCCCATGCTCAATCATACTTGCTATTCGTGGTACAACCTTATTTGGTTCATCAAATGAATTCTTAGCTTCCAGATCTTGACCATCCATAATCATATGTTCAATTCCTCTTACCCCTGAAAATGACCTCAAGTCCATCGTTAACTCGACATCCTCTTTATCGCAGTTCAATACAAATAATGTTAAACTGCACGTCTCTTCATTATAAGTTGCAGCGCTTTGGATAATTGGCGCCTCCCCATAAAGATTACTCTCGAACTTAGGGCACGCTATCTGTGTTTGAATAGCTTTTCCTCTGCCATATAACGATACCTGCTGGAACGGGTAATAAATGGCTTGTTTGATTGCTTTTCCGCCCTTTTGCGTAAAAATAGGCGCAATGACATTGACCAATTGGGCGAGACAAGCCATTTTGACCCTATCCGCGTTGTTCAAAAGCGTACAAAGCATACCGCCAAAAACAAGCGCATCCAGCAACGAATAGTTATCTTCGAGAATCGGCGGTGCCACTTCCCAAGGGAACCGTGTTTGTTTCTTTTGATACCAAATATTCCATTCGTCAAAAGATAATTTAAGTGTCTTTTTACTGCGGGTTTTGGCTTTTACATAGTCAGCCGTAGACGCTACAGTTTTAATAAAATCGTTCATATCTACAAATGAGGCTAGGAAATCTTCGACATTGCCTTCGTTCTCGTAGTATCTGTGCAAAGATAAATAATCAACATGTTCATAGGTGTGCTCTAGAACGACCCTGTCCCATTCCGGGTAAGTGGGCATCAACGGGGAGGAGCTTCCGCATGTAACCAGTTCCACGGACGGGTCAACCCATTTCATGATCTTTGCAGTTTCACGCGCTTTTTTACCATAATCCTCCGCATTCATCGCACCGATTTGCCAAGGTCCATCCATCTCGTTGCCCAAGCACCAAATTTTTATGTTATGAGGGTCTGAATGCCCGTTTTTTCTTCTTAAGTCACTCCAGTAAGTGCCAGAAGTATGGTTGCAGTACTCAAGCATGTATCCCGCTTCCTGAGGCGTTCCCGTACCCAGATTAACAGCAGCCATTACTTCTGTATCTGCCTTCTTACACCAATCGACAAATTCATCGATCCCAAACTCGTTCTTCTCTACAGATAACCATGCGAGGTCAAGCCTAGTTGGCCTATTCTCCTTGGGTCCGATTCCGTCCGTCCAGTTATAGCCTGAAACAAAATTTCCTCCAGGATATCTGACAATCGGGATATGCAGCTGCTTTACTAATTCCAATACATCTTTTCTGAAGCCTTGTTCATCTGCTATAGGATGATCGGGCTCGTAAATGCCCGTATACACGGCTCTGCCCATTTGTTCGATGAAGGAGCCAAATAGCTTCGGATCAATTTCCGCAATCAAATACTCTTTATCAATCATACATTTTGCATGCTTCATCCTGTATTCTCCATTCCGATTATAAAATTCTTCTCTGTATGATTCGAAGCACCCATGTCTTAACGATCTGCAACAGGTATGCCGAAATTCGGAGTTCCGTCCTCATTCCAGTCTAATTTTTGTGCTCGCGCATGGCGATTGGGGTCAAACAGCGGATCACCGATTATTTCCTTATAGCTTCGGGAATGATAAATCATAATATCCTCTGAACCGTCTTCCGATATAGTAAAGCAATTATGGCCAGGGCCATATTGTCCGGCTTCGTCATTGCTTTTAAACACGGGCTCCGGGGACTTGATCCATGATTTCGGGTCTAATAAATCACTTGTATCCAAAGCTGTCAATAGCCCCATACAATAATTGCTATCCGTGGCGCTCGCAGAATAACTGATAAATATTTGACCGTTTTTCTTCAATACAGCAGGCCCCTCATTGACCCAATAGCCTACTATTTCCCATGGATACTCCGGTTTTGTAAGCAAGATCTGTTTGCCTTTAATCGTCCATGGATTAGACATTTCAGCTATATAAAGATTCGAGTTCCCTTCGATTTCGGGATCTTTTTGTGCCCAAACCAGATACCTTACTCCTTGATGTTCAAAGGTTGTAGCGTCCAGAGCAACGGATTCCCAGTTTGTTTGAAGCTGGCCTTTTTCCACCCATGCCCCTTCTATCGGATTCACGGATTCATTTTCAAGAACATACATCCGGTGGTCCCACACCTCGTCCAAGTTCTCATCCGATCCTCCGGCAGCAAAATGGATATACCATTTACCATCGATAAAATGGATTTCAGGCGCCCAAATAAGTGAACTCATTTTACCCGCAGCATGTTTTCTCCATATGATAGTCGGAATTGCGGATTCCAGTCCCTGGATGGTTGCGGCTCTTCTTAGTTCAATGCAGTCAAATGCCGGAACTGATGCCGTAAAATAATAGTAACCATCTGTATGTTTATAAATCCATGGGTCTGCACGCTGCAGGACAATTGGATTTTTATACTCCCGTTTAATTTTCAATGTTCCATTTTCCTCAATTATAGGCAGAAATACAGTCCTTTCATCCGGAGTACGATTAGGTCTATGGATGGTTAGCATGAATGTCCCGTCAAAAGTTGTAAACAGCATGCCATGCCCGCCATCTTTGGCAAATAACGGCTCATCATCATGCAGCCATGATCCCGTAATTTGTCCTGTTGCAGAACGCGCAATCCCAATTGCGTATCCATCAGCGCCATGGCTTGACCACAGCATCAGGAGTTCGCCATTTTCCGCCCGATACAAGAAAGGCCCATCTGTCACAAAGTTATTTTTTTCGGTTGAAGCGGCACTTCTTGCAAATCCACAAACCCACGATGCTTCTGATGCATGAAATAAAATCACTGGTGCGCCAATGACAGATTTGAAATCCTTCATTAATTGGACAGCACACATTTCGCCATCTTGCACCTGCAGCCATTCATGACAAAATACCATCCAGGGAATCCCTAAATCATCAACGTATAGAGTTCCGTCCAGACACTCCCAATCAGAAGGGGTAATAGGACCATCCGAATGCGGAATAAACGGCCCAAGTGGATGCTCTGAGACCAGGATTTGCGTTCCCCTGCATCTGTTATCTGCCTTAAAGCTGGCAAACATATAATACTTGCCCTCATAACGGTAAACTTCAGGGGCCCAGTAATTTTGGTCCGCCCAGAAGTCGGCTTCCGGCCGAAAAGCAGGGAACGGTCCTTCCCAATTTTCAAGATCCTCGCTCACATACACATCAAAGCCCGTCGCTTTTCCTTCCCATGCATTTTTATCTGTAGTTCCATAGAGGTAGTACTTCATTTCATTTGTATCCGTCAGTATGAAAGGATCACGTATTTGAATTTCTTCTCTCTTTAACATAAGCTGCTCATGCTCCTTATCCTTAATAAGTGCCTAAAGAAGATGGCTAAGGCCATCCCCTTCAGGAAATATTACTGCACCTGAAATTAAATCATAAAAATCTTATTGAAAAGCTACAGTCGGATTCCAGGTCGTTTCATCAACGTTAATGTTTCCGTTTTTATTCACAATAAAATAAATCATATCATTAGCTGCAACACTTGTCGTAATATCGTGCGTGACCCCAACGGTATCTGTTCCGCTAATATATTGCCATCCGCTTGCAGGCCAGATCTGCGTACCGTTTTTCATTATCTTCACATTTACGCCATCACCGCCGCTGTTCCCTTTCTTTGGATTGCCGGTGATTCTTACCGATCCAGCTACAGGAGCTGTCCATGCGACCACGGAATCGTTAATATCCGGATGTATTTGTGTCGGAGTCCAGATGCGGTTATACGTGTACGTGCCTTTCCACGCGTTAATGGACGCATTCCATGTCATATTCGAAAAAGCTCTCCCATTTGATTCCATATAACTCCAGTATCCAGAACCCTGAGTCGTTGAAAAATCATTGGAAAGTGTAGACGCGTATCGGACCATAGGGTCCCAATTCGTTGCATCGTTGTTGGTGGTCGAGTTTTTATTTACTATAAAATAGATCATATCATTTGCCGCAACATTGATTGTTACATCGTGCGCCACTCCTGATATGTCTGAAGCACCGATTGCCTGCCATCCGCTTGCTGGCCATAGCTGCGTACTGTTTTGCATTAGCTTAACATTCACGCCGTCACCGCCGGTACCTGCTTTCCTTGGTTTACCTGTGATTCTAACCTGTCCTGCCTTCGGTGCCTTCCATGCCAATACGGTATCATTGGTGTCAGGATGAAGAACTCCTGCGGACCAGATCCGGTTCCATGTTCCTGCACCCTTCCATGCATTCAGGCTTGAATTCCAGGTCATATTCGAGTAAGTGCTGCCGTTATATTGCATATAGTTCCAGTTTTTCTGACCTTGTGTCGTTGAAAAATCCAGTGAAAACTTATTCGTCGTATTCGCATCATAAGTGCCATTCGTACCGTACTCTTGAGCTCCAATATCCGGCATCAGATTATACAGCGTGCTGCCCCAGAAATCTACCCCGCCATTATCGGCAGTTGGTATACCTTTATCAATAGCTGCTGAAGTCGATTGAAGCTTGTAATTGTCGGCATAGCTCATACCGTCGCCAACAACGCCTGGATTCACAAATGCAGGATCTCCAGTCACTGCATTACCGTCGGCAGAGTTTGCTGCTTCAGGATAGTACAAATTATTGTCATATAAGGAAGATGCCCAGTTAGGACTTGTTTGGAAATTGAAGATGTTGTTCCAGAATCTATATGAGCTGCCGTCAGCGCCTTGACTTGCATCAAGTGAACCGCTGGACTTATAGAACGTATTGTTGTAGAAGTCAGCTGGCCTATCGTCAGTTCTTGCTATATACCCGAGATCATCGACGCTAACGTTATATCTTAGTACTGTTTTAATATAGCCATTCGGGGTGATATGCGCACAATCAAGCCAGAATCCGCCTTCGTTCCCATGGGTATAATTGTACTGGAAGTAAATCGTTCCGCCTGTTCCTAAATCCGTATCAAACCCTGTACCGTCAGCATCAAACAGTTTAGTTCTGGCTACCTCATTGTATTGAAAAACAGTGTTTTTCGAGATAATTTCCCACATACCTGCAATAAGATGTGTATCGGCTTGGTTACCGTTGTAACCGGCATCATAAACCGAATTATGTTCAATAAGTGCGTTTAGGGTACTGCCAATAACCGTACCGTCCGAACCTGTTTTACTAATAATATTGTTTCTAACAACTACATTGGTAAACAATTGGTCAGCAGTCGTACCACCTGTTGAATCAACCTTAATACCGCTTGTCAAAACATCATGAATATTGTTATTTTCAATCAACACATCATCAAACATGTCCGTCGGTGTAGCGTCACCATCAAATCTGATAAGAATTCCCGAGTTATCATACATACTTTGACCCGCGGGCATTGATCTTCTGTTTTCTCCGGTTACATCGTGGATATTGTTGTTTGCAATGTGAATGCCATGTGTAATCCCTGTTGTTTTAGCAACCACTTTGATCCCGCTTCTTACGGCTCTGCTTGCCGCAATGTTGGTCAATTCCAGGTTGTTAATTGTCCAGTATTCCTGACCATTCAGCAAAACCGATGCCGCAACACCGCCTCCTGCTATCAATGGTTTATTACCGGTTCCATACATGTCAATGGTGATTTGGTTGGTACTATTCCCTGAACCCAGAGGGCTCAGCATTCCCGACCATGAGCCTCCGGCTTTAAATAAAATTTGGTCGCCCGGCTGGAAGGTAATACTGTTAACCTTGGTTAATGTTTGCCATGCAGCGGATGTGCTTGTACCGCTGTTGGAATCGTTTCCTCCTGAAGAATCAACATAATAAATAGTACCTGCCGCCTGTACGGTCGCTACTGGAATGGTTATTGCCATCAGCATCATAATGAGGAGCCATGCACTTGCAAATTTTTTCACAATTTGTATCCCCTTTCAACGCTAGGTTGTTTGATTATTTAAATTATTATTCCATGACCTCAGCTTTACTCAGCTATGCTATGCTCAGCCGTCTCACAACAGCCCTCCCTTCAATCTAAACTGAGGTCTGGATAATAATAATTTACAAGTTTATGAAATGCTGTTGTACGCTTTGTTATCCACAATTAACTTCGATTCATGAACAAGCTTATTTATGAACTCATCATACTTGTTGTCAGCTAATTTCTTCTTAACTTGCTCTCTTACCTCATCCAGTGTTTTATAGCTGGGAATGCTTTTTTCCAGCACTTTAACGATATTGAAGGAAGCGTTTTCTTCGATAACGTCGCTTATCTGGCCATTCTTTAGCTCATCCAACTTTATTGTCAATTGCTTATATATTCTGGAATCCGACTTGTAAGTGCTTTCATTAAATTCCAGTTCCTTGTATTCTATATCTGATTTATCTTGTTTCTTATAGGCGCTAACGATATCCTCAAATTTCAAACCCTTATTTGTATCTTCCTTTATTTTTGCAGCCATACTAGCTGCAATTTTTTTCTTATCCGGCGAAGGATTACCTTTTTCATCCAAAAAAGGTATGACTATTTTTTCATACTTAATCGAATCTATCTTTTTATACATTGTTTCTTTATTTTCGTCATACGCATTTTTTATTTCTTCCTCATTGGAGGATAGCTCTTTATCCGCCAATTTGTTTTTTAATTCTTCCATCCTATTCCCATGGAGAATGTCATAATATCCTGTTGCATCAAATTGCTGGGGGCCGTATATCACTTGTTTTTTTTCTACTGCCTTCTTTCGCCTTTCGTTTTCAGCTTTGAGGTTATCGAGGAAACCGGAATAAGATATATCGCTGGCTATTCCATTACTTTTCATGACGATCTGCTCTGTTTTAATTCTTTTCAACTTATCCAATGTCTTTTGCTTAAGAACTTCAATAGGTATTTCTCCCTGAAAGGTTGTTGTCCAGAATTTGGCGCTGTCCGTTACTCCATATTTTTGAACAAAATAGGAAAAGACATTTGCTCTTAAACCTGGCATGACGTTCAAAAATTCATCCTTGGATACCGGCTCTCCATTTACCGTAAATACGGTTGCCTCACCTGAATATTTGTTTGATTGAAATACAATCAAGGAGACTGAAAGCAGCACCACCGCCAACAGCGGCAATAGGACGGCAAAAAATATTTTCTTTTTAAAAATACGATTTATCCGCTTACTTTTCTTCATAAGTACCCCTCATCTCGATGATTTGCAGCCTTCGTCTAAAGCCGTATGATCCCCCATTCCGATCTTCTTGCCCAACTTCTGATATTCAACAATATATCTATCAAGTAATTGACTTAATTGAACAAGTCTTTCGTCTGTCATACAGTCTGCAATCATGGCCCGGCCCACCAAATAAGAGCGTAATTGCTCGATTTGATATTCCAATATCTTCATCATTATCTCCATTTCTGATAGTTCTGATATTTTCCTTATCATCTAAACAAATGCGTTTGATCATCTCCCCGATCTGCTCTTTTAGTTTTTGCAGGCTCGTTCGACAATAGCCGTCGAGCCTGACAAATGTGTTTAACCTTTTACACCGGTAAAAGATGCACCTTTTTCAATAAGTTTCTGGCAGGTTATGAACACGATTAATAAAGGAATCATACTAATTACACCGCTAGCCATGAGCATGTTCTCCGAGACTATACTTGCTTGATTTTGCAAATTGTTTAATGCTACCGTTAAGGTCCAGTTTGCGGATGATCTTGCCACGACCAACGGCCACAAGAACTCATTCCATACGGGTAAAAATGTCAATACCGAAACAACGGTAAAGATCGGCACGGACATCGGAATCACAATTTGGTAAAAAGTCCTGAATTCAGAGGCGCCATCTACTCTTGCGGCTTGGATCAGCTCTCGAGGCAATTGATCAAAAAAACCTTTGAACAAGAAAATAACGATACCCCAAGCGGTATGAGGTAAAATGATTGCCCATAATGTGTCTACCAAATGCAATTGATTCATCGTTAAATAAAGCGGAATCAAAAGCGCGATATCAGGAATCATAAGTGTTGCCAGAAAAAACATCACTAGCCCCAGCTGAAGCTTTTTATTCTTTATCAAAAACGAAAGCGCATATCCAGCCAAGCCACCAAACAATAATTGAGAAACAATGGTGACAAATGTAACGATCAAACTATTGAGAAAATAATGACTGATTCCATATCCATCATTGGATGCTGCTTTGGTAACCTTGTTGAGAACCAAATAACTATCGAATATGCTCCAAAATCTAGGTTTTTCCTCAATACTCAACACCTTGCCGCTCACAAACTTCGAATTTGCATAAAAATCTCGAAAATGAGTTGAAACAAGCTCCTGTGAATTCCCACTACCCTTTTCGATACCGCCACTATCACCAAGCCATTGGAATGAAGATAACTTTTTCTCATGGATGATTGGTAATTTGACATTCATCAGATTATCGTTAAAAAGGGTCGTTGGAACAACAAGATTTCTTCCATAATGGAAGGAAGATCCCGTTGTATTCGCGGAATAAATCAACTTTCCATCCTTTATCCCTTTGACTACAACTTCCCCGATTGAATCGCGAATATTCGATGCCCATGGGTACCAAGTCGCTTTCATCGCATCTTTTTCGTAAAACTGGGCATCCTTCAGTTCCTGACCTGAGTAATCGACCTCAACCTGAACCGAATGGGGTATGGCAGGCAGCCACTTTGGCGGATATGCCAAGATAGACGACTCGTCCTTCAATGAAGAAGCGAGCATCCAAACAAGTGGAACAAGGGATAGCACAATAAATAAAAAGGTAATGCTATAAGCAATAATTTTAATCGACCGTTGGCCTTTTTCTTTAATGGTATTACGGATCATCGCTCTCCACTCCTCTCTCTATCAATCAGAATCTTTGGGAAATTTGAGTTGTATAAAGGTGATCAAGCCAATCAGTAGAAATAAGAATACCGATATAGCCCCCGAGGCTCCAAAGCGAAGTTGTTGAAAAGCCGTATTGAAAACAAACATCGATACAACCGTTGTACTGTCGGCGGGCCCCCCTTGAGTCATCACATAAATGTTATCAAAGGTCAACAGGATCCCTGTCATAAAACTAATCAATTGAATAAAAATAATGAACTTCATATTTGGTAAAATCATCGTTAACATGCGTCTCCATGGACCCGCCCCGTCCATTTTAGCAGCTTCGAGAATATCCGTTGAGACTGAGCGTATCGCAGAATAATATAAAAGAATGGCTATGCCTTGGCTTGCTATAAGCGAAGGGAGGACGACTGCGAACTTCGTCACATCCAAATCGTTTAACCAGAGGTAAGGACCTAAACCTATCTTCCCAAGGTAATAATTCAACATTCCGTGGTCAGGATTATACATCAATCGCCAAATCAGAACATTAACGACCACAGGAACAGCGGAGGGGAGCTGATAAAGGAAGCGAATGAACATATTCCCGTGATGAATTTCACTAAGAAGCAATGCCTGAACGATAGGAACCCAGAATGTCATGAGCAAATACAGCAATGCGAAAATAAAAGTAATCTCTATCGAATGCCAGAAGGAAGCTGAATTCAAAAATTCAGAATAGTTATCTAAGCCCACAAACTTTCCGGGAGGATTTCCAATTTCATAGTCAAAAAAACTGATATAGATCATTTTAAACAACGGATAATATTTAAATAAGACAAAACTAACAAGCGAAGGAATTAAAAAGATAATTGGCATCCAGCTAATACTCATGCGGCGTTTCATTGTGACACTTTGCAATCCAGTCTCTACTCTTGTTTCCATTCCACTCACCCTCTTTAGGTAGTTATCGGGATTCCCATCTGGGAATCCCGATTTCTACGGTCTCTATTTATTTTTTTACTTCAGCATTGTACTTGTCTATCACTTCTTTTTGAGCCAAGTCTTGTTGCTTTTGAAGCTCGGCTTTTGGATCTGCATTTTGATCAAGCAGCACTTTTTGAATCGCGCCAACGACATACTTACTGAGACGGTCCTTTAAGAAATACTCTAGATGTGTATCTGAAGCGGCCTTCTTAATGTTATCAACAATATCAACAGGGATACCCTCATAAATCTTTGAGGTGTCCAGATCTGAACGGAAATTAAGCAAGTTAGGGAATTGGCCAATTTCTTTGATATAATTCAATCTACCATCGTAGAAGCTCTTTGATGACATGAATGTAATATAGGTCCAAGCTGCATCCTGCTTCTCTTTCGTACTTTTCGCATTAATTGTCCAATACGAACCTCCGACTTGCGAAGGCGATTTACCAGATGGGCCAGCAGGAAACGGCATAGCGCCGATATCTTTAATATCCATGCCTTTAGCAGTAAACCAATCCACCCAGCCTACGGTCATTCCCGTATGTCCTGTATAGAAATCCTTGTTATTGTCGTCCAGTGATTGTACAACGTTTTTCTGCACGACTTTATGCTTCCATTTTAAGTCTTTATAGAATTGCAGCGCAGTTACTGCAGGATCTGAAGTGAATGTCAACGTAGCTGTTCCGTCATCATTTTTCTTGGTGAGATCCCCGCCGGCTTGCCAAACATAATATTCAAAAAACCAATCTGCCCAATCCATTCCCAAAATATCATAGCCAATCTGACCTTTGCTTGGGTCTGTTAATTTCTTTGCCGCATCAACAAATTCATCCCAAGTCGCAGGTGGCTTGGCAGGATCAAGACCGGCTTCTTTAAAGAGCTTTTTATTATAGACCAAAGGTGTTACATACATATCTTTAGGAACGCCATAGACCTTTCCATCCCTTGTTCCAGCTACCATGGAAGAAGGAATGTAGCTCCCCTTATCCGCATAACTATTCCATCGATCAGTAATATCTAATGCAAAACCTTGCTTAATATATTTTTCCATATCAGGGTAAGGATTATTCGGTGTTGCATCTGGTCCTTGCCCGCCTGCCATTGCTGTCAAATATTGCTCGCGATCCTTACCTCCTGTTGCAAGCTCTTCATGCTTTACTTTGATGTTCGGAAATTTCGCATCAAACGCTGCAAACTGTTTCTCAAGATACGGCTTTACAGGATCATCAGCAGCTGGCTTATCCCATACGGTAATTTCTACCGGTTTGGCTGATGTAGCTGCTTGCGTGCTGGCAGGGCTGCTGCTAGGGCTTGTTGTGGCTGTTTTGCCGCCACATGCACTAAGCAAAAGTACAGAAGAGAGAGCGACTGCAATTACGTTAAGTTGTTTCTTCATTTTTCAATCCCCCTGAGATATTCTTGATTACGTTTTCATTATAAGATGAACGGAAGAGGGTTAGAATCCAATAATTCAAGGTTATTCTACAAATAATTCAATGAAAATGTTAAATTTTTTACACCCTTCTTACATTGTTTGTCGATGATTTTGCCTGTATTCTTTCGGTGATAAGCCGTGCGATTTTTTAAAAACACTGCTAAAATAGGCCGCGCCCTCAAAGCCGACCATCTCCGCTATTTCCTGAACCTTCATATTCGTTTCCCGTAACCATTCAGCCGCCTTTTCCATCCGTTGCTGGGTCAGAAAATCAGAATAGCCTTGGCCATACTTGTCTATAAACCGCTTAGAGAAATAAGTAGGGTGAATAAAGAAACGATCTGCAATGGACTGCAGGGATATGTTTTCATGTAAATTCATAACAAGATACTGCTTAATCTCATCCATGACATCCTTAACAGGATGATCTTTGTTTAAGAAATGGATGATATTGGTAACTTGACTTTGGATTTGTTGGACAGCTTCACGCCAACTCGTCAGATTTTGCAGCCAATAATGCAGATCGTCCATTTCCCCAATAACCAACTTGGTATCCTCTGTTTTCTCCAATAGATATTTCCTTAAGAGAAGATACATATCTGCGCAGAACCATTCTAGCTGAGAATAAGTAGCTGTCGGGAAGTCCACAAGGCTCTGAATGCGATGCGCAATCCATCGATGTAATGCCGTTTCATTCCCTTCATTAAGAAGACTAAACAGCAGTTCTTCATCTTTCTCTTTCATGAATTGTTCTCTCGAGTTCGAATGGCTCTGAATCCAGCCATAATCATAAATTTTATTGGTGCCGCTAATGATTTTATTACGAAGTGACAATTTGGCTAACTGGTATGATTTCTGCATCTTATCCAGGCTATCGACAATACTGCCAATAGCGATCGTCACTTCCAGACGCATGTAATGATTCACTCCAAAAAGAACGCCTGTTAGCCATTCTTTTACCGCGGTATTTTCATTTAGATTCTCGACTCCCAAAATATAAACCATCTCATTCTGGTGAATAGCGTGTTGAAATATAACTCCGTCTCTACCCGCCAATTTCATTTGATCCGACATCATATTTTCGATGGCGAACCGGATGAGATCTTCATCGCCCGTACGAAATGAATAATGTGGAAGCTGGTAGGGCTCTAACACAAGTACGATGGCCAAAATGTAGGGAAATCTCTCTATAAGATCAGATACAGTCGTTATGCTTTCTTGCGAGGAAGCCGACTGTTTGGGTTCTTGAACCATTCTCGTTAATAATTGTTGGCGAAGACTTTCCAGATTCATCTCTTTATCTTGCTTCAACTTTTCCATTTCTAATCGGGATTTCCGCGTCTCTTCAATTTTCAATATGATGTTTGCTAAATTGCTGCGCAGCTCCGCCTCATCAATAGGTTTCAACAAATAGTCGGATACGCCGTACTTAATCGCCCGTTTGGCAAAATCAAAATCACTATATCCGCTAATAATAACAAATACGATTTCAGGATTGAGCTCTTTGGCCCGTTCTATAAAATCTAATCCGTCCATTCCGGGCATCCGAATATCTGTAATCACAATATCAGGCTGCACGCGGAGGGCCAACTCAAGTCCTTCTATGCCATCACCAGCTTCACCTACAATGGTAATAGGTAATCCCGATATGTTCATTTTCGCAATGATCCCTTTTCGTTGTTTGGGCTCATCATCTAAAACCAGTACTTTAAAGTTCATACGAACTCGCTCCTTCAATCCTTTATTTCATTAATCGGATGGTGACTTGCGTGCCTTCGCCAAAAACACTTTCAATGGCTACGCCATATTGTTCACCGTACAATAGTTTTAATCGGGCATGAACATTAACCATACCAATCGATGTCTGTTGATTGTTCGACGAATAGCTGGATGCTGACCAAGTATTTAACCTAAGCTGTAAAGCTTTGAGTTTATCCGGATCCATACCGCCCCCATTATCCGTCACCTTAATCATGGCATCCTGCTCATCAATTGATACCGCTTCAATTTGAATCGTCCCGCCTTTTCGCGAACGCTCTATGCCATGGATAATGCTATTCTCCACAATGGGCTGAAATAAGAGCTTTGGTATTCTCATCTCCATGAGTTCAGGATCGACAATAATGTTATATTCAAGCCGGGTTTCATAACGAATTTTCTGAATCGATAAATAGACTTCAAGCTGCTCAATTTCTTCTCCTAGTGTAGAGAAGCTTGCTCCATTGATATTATAACGAAGCATTTGGGCAAGAGATCGGCACATGACACTAATCATCTGGCCCTCACCTTGAACGGGTGCCAAGCTCTCAATTGTGCCAAGTGTATTATACAAAAAGTGCGGATTCATTTGGGATTGCAGCGCTTTGATTTCCGCATCCTTCTTCAACAGCTCTGTTTCATAAACTTGTACAACCAGATGATTGATTCTATGAGTCATTTGATTAAAGCTTTGGCAAAAGTAACCGATCTCATCTCTAGTTTCAACAGGTACAGAGATATTATAATTACCTGTCTCGATCTGCTTCATCCCTTTTCTTAAGCGCTTTATCGGGATGAGAACCCGCGAGGAAAGAAAACTGGCAAACAGCATCGTACTGAGCAAAGCGCTGAGGCCAATCAGAATCGTCCTTTTGGCAACGGAATTGACTTGAGCAAGGAGCACGTTCACAGGAACTTTACCAACCAACATCCAGTCTGAATTCATAAAGCTCTTGTAAACAATCAATGTTTGACTGTTATCTTCATTAATAAAAAAATAAGGTTCGGGACGCGTTTTTTCGAATTCAGAAAAGTTCTGTTCATTAAGAAACGGTTTTCCGGCGGATGCTCGATCAGGGCCAAGCACGATCGTTCCATCCTTCTTATTGATTAGATAAAAATCGGCTTGATCATTCGATTTAAGGGATTTTATCCACTCCTGCAGCTTTTCATTCGAAAATTGTATCGTCAGCATCCCGATAATAGGTTGGAAATCCCCAAATACATCCTTGAGCGCTTGTGTATAAGCTATTGTTCGATAAGGTTGATTTTTCGGGTCATAAGTGTTAGAAAGAACCCATGCCCCTTTACCATCGTTTTGAACCGCTATTTTACTCAGTCTGTCTAATTCTTTTTCAAAAGAGGCCAATTGGCCAGGGTTTGTAAAATAACGGAAGGCTCCGGCTGACAGTTTGCTTAAACCATTCGAATCACGGACGACGATGGCATCGATGAATGGATTATTGTTTGCAAGGTCCATTATTCTAAACGTAAAATAGCTCATTTTCTCCGGGTACTTGGAATAATCTTTCATGAGTGACTGCAAATCCATATCCCTAAAGAGATTCCATGTTTCTTTATTCGTGTAATCCATGTGGGATTCCATCGTTTGAACGGATTGGTCTACCAGTCGTTCCATATTGGATATCGCGTTTTTCTTTATATCCGCAGAGGTTTGAACATAGAAATTGATCCCTAGGCTTAATACGGTAATAATGATGATTGTGAAGAAAGACAGCAGCATTTTCCTGTAAAAAGATCGTTTCACATAATCGATTGGAGTAAAAACCCAATTTTTTAAAAATATTCAAGAAGACGCCTCCATTTCGTCAATGTTCGACATTTCTTACCATACTATCATAAGAGTAAATCTTGTTCTATATGCCGAGAATGGATGTTTTTTGAAAAAACAAAAGATCATCAACTTATAAAGAAATCATAAAACCATTGATCCCACTAACATAAAGGTTCGTGTCAATAAAAAAAATACCGTCAAAACTTTGACGGTATTTCAATCATATCTTCTGATATTTTTTTATCATCATGATTATTAATTACTTTCCTTTGGAACAATATTGATAATTATTCTGAATCTCTCACCCAAACTGTCATCTCACCTATACCTCTGTTTGCCCATGCGAAATAGGGAATAAAGGTCAAGTTCGCGGTTTCATTCCGGATATCACTCGCAGGCTTGTAGAGCTCGTCCGCCCATTCCTTGATATTCATTCGTTTGGCAGCCGTTTTGATCACTTTAACCTCTGCCCCTCCCAAAAGCTCATAATTAGCCTCTACTTCTAAAGAGCTAATCTTTGGAAGCACCAATTGATGCAGCTGTTTCCCATTATCCGCCTCCTCCAAGCAATAAACCAAAGGCCCCCTCTGCAAGGCTACCTTACCAGCAGTTTGTCTAACCAGAGGATGTCCTTTCATGCGATGAATCGGCATATTAAGGGTCAGTTCTACCACATCGCCACGTTGCCATATCCTATTTAGCAGGGCATACCCATCTGCAACTTGAGCTTCAATGGCGTACGCGTCTCCATTTATTTGTACACTTGCCCCGTCACACCAATCAGGGATGCGCAGCGCCAATGTAAATTGGGCGGCTTCGTCCATGGTTAATTCGAACCGTACCGCACCATCCCATGGATAATTGGTTTGCTGTTCTAATTGAATAGACTTGCCTCCAAGCTCCAAATCGGCTTGCCCACCCACATATAAATGTGTATAAACGGTTTGATCCTGAACGGTGTAAATATATTGTCCTAGTGATGCCAACAACCTGGCAACATTCGGCGGACAACAAGCACAGCCGTACCATCCTTGACGAACAGGCTTAATATGATCATAATTCTTATTTTTCCCGCATGCCTCGGGGTAAACCTCGAGCGGATTCACATAGAAGAAGTGTTTTCCATCACGTGACATACCACTAATTACCGTATTGTATAAGGCGCGTTCCATCGTATCCGCATACTCGCTTTTCGGTTCTAATTGCAGCATTCTTTGCGCGAAAAAAATAAGTCCGATAGAAGCGCAAGTTTCCGCATATACCGTATCGTTAGGCAGATCGTAATCTAGGGAGAAGGCTTCTCCACGAGCCATGGAGCCGATCCCGCCTGTTATATACATTCGTCTGGAGACGATATTTTTCCATAATTTCCGGCAAGCTTCAAGCAGTTCGCGATCACCGGTCTCAGCAGCAACATCCGCCATGCCCGCACACATATAAACGAGGCGCACAGCGTGGCCATCTGCTTTGCCCTGCTCGCGTACAGGCAAGTGAGCTTGACTGTAGTCCTTCTCCTCAACCATCATCGTATCTGGCCAATGATGCGTTTTGCCTCTCTTTTCCCATTCCACATCGTAAAAATGCAGAGGCTGCTGCCCTCTTTCATCAAGAAAATACTTGCTCAGCAGCAAATATTTTTCCTGCCCGGTGACATGATATAGCTTAACAAGCGCAAGCTCGATTTCCTGATGCCCGTCATATCCTTTTAACTTGCCTGCTTCATCCCCGAACACAGCATCAATGTTATCTGCAATCCCACATGCGACTTCTAAGATTTTACTCTTCCCTGTTGCCCGGTAATAAGCAACAGCCGCTTCAATCATATGTCCGGCACTGTATAACTCATGGCACTCTGCTAAATTCGTCCATCTCCGGTCGGGTTCTTTCACCGTGTAATACGTATTTAAATATCCGTCCTGCTGCTGTGCCCTTGCTATAAGATCAATCACGTCATCCGCTACCCGTTCCAATTCCGAATCTGCTTCTGTTTCAAGCAAATAGCCAACAGCCTCCAACCATTTGGCCACATCGCTGTCTTGAAAAACCATGCCATAAAACTCACCTTCCACATCCCCTGCTGCGATCTTAAAGTTGCGAATGGCATGGCTGGGCTCTGCATCTGGTACCCGGTCGTTTAATGCTTCCCATTGATAAGGCACAACGACGTCTCTCACCAATCGGATATATTCAGACCAGAACGCGTCCTTAATGCGTACGTTTTTTAAAGGCAATGCCTGTGTAAGTTTTCTACTCTCCATTTTCTCTCCTGCTCCTTCATTTACTCTAAGTTTGTTGGGCAAAATATTTAGCCTTTCACTCCAGTCATCGCAATACCTTCTATAAAATACCTCTGAGCAAAGAGGAAAATAATTAATGAAGGCAGCACGACAATAGCTACAGCAGCCATCATAATATTCCATTGAGCTGAGTATTGCCCTTGGAACAAAGTTAAACCAAGCATCAGCGTATATTTCTTCTCTGCAGAAATATAAAGCACGGGTGCTAAATAATCGTTCCAGTTATTCAGAAACGTAAAAAGTCCAACGACGATCATCGCTTGTTTGCTTAACGGAACGATGATTCGTGAATATACCTTCAGATGGTTAGCTCCATCCATATATGCAGCCTCATCCAATTCCTTGGGAATCGACATGAAAAACTGCCGCAATAGAAAAATATTAAATAAGCCTCCGCCGAAAAAAGCAGGCACAATAAGAGGTGCATAGGTATTCGTTAAGCCCAGATAACTCCAACCAATGAAGTGCGGAATCATAACCACAGCAAACGGAAGCATAAGTGCGGTCATCAAGAAGCCGAATACTTTATCCCGCCCCGGCCAATCCAGCCTTGAAAATCCATAAGCGCAAAGAGAACTTGTCAGTAAGACACCGACAATATTCGAGATTGTAACGAAGGCCGTGTTCATAAAAAACGTTCCAAACGGCTGCGCTGTCAAGGCATTCTTATAATTTTCCCACTTCATCGCATGTGGAATGATGGACGGCACGACCTGAAAGATTTCGTCGGTACCGACAAGCGAGGTTCTTATCATCCAATAGAAGGGAAATAAGCAAAAAATAGAACCCAGTATTAGCAAAAGATAAACTATGAATGTACCGATGGTTTTTTGGGTTTTCATTTTGCTTTACCATCTCCTTCATAATGAATCCATGATTTTGAGAATTTGAAAATAAGAACGGTAAAAAGGATGGAGATGATGAATAGAATGACGGCGGAAGCACTAGCCGCTCCCATCTTCGAGAACTTAAAGCTATTTTGGAAAATGTAAAGGACATACAGTAAGCTGGCATTATTGGGACCGCCTGCACTTACCCCGCTGCTTCCTGATCCGCCTGTCATAACAGCAGGTTGTACGAACGTCTGAAGCCCGTTTATAAAACCAATGACCGTGTTAAAGAAAATAATAGGCGAGCTAACCGGTATTGTGATATAGATAAGTTTATGCCACGCGTTTCCGCCATCGACTTCAAGCGCCTCATATAAATGGGAGGGAATGGATTGCAAGCCCGCTAGAAATATCACAATCGTGCTGCCGCAAGTCCATAAGCTAAATAGAATGAGTGTCGGCATAACCGACGTATCCGATGCAAGCCAACTATACGGAGGCAGACCGACGAGTCCTAACAAATAGTTGATAACACCGAAATCGGGCTGCAGCATCCACATCCAGATAATGCCGGAAGAAGCAATCGGAATAATGACAGGTAGATAAAACACTCCTCTAAAAAAGCCGCGTGCTTTAATCTTCTGATTCAATAATACGGCGGCAAGAAAGGCAACAATAATCCCCAGCGGGACACTGACAAACACATAATACGCAGTTGCTTTCATCGCCGGATAAAAGAAAACATCCTTGCCCGTAAACATATCTGTGAAATTAGACAATCCGATAAATTTCGTAGACTGTGCGCCAATGGAATAATTCGTAAAGCTTAGGATGAATGTTAATACTAGTGGTACAGCAATGAAAATAGCATATCCAAGCAATACGGGCGATGTGAATAGTAAGCCCATATAGAGATTCTTCCTTCGTTTGCTGCGCTGTTTTTTGGCTGTCAAATCTGTACTCAAGCTAATGGTAGATTCCAACTTCGCTTCCTCCTTCTCCATATTTGACAGAAAGCCAGGCATTAGCCCTGGCTTTCTGCTTATGGTTCTATTCTTTCACATCGTATCTGCCTTGGATTTCGGGTTGTACTTTCGGCGCAACCGCGTTCAAAGCATCTACAGCATTTTTCTTACCTAACCAAACTTCATCCAGTGAAGAACTGACGGTAGCTATAATTTTCGCTTGATTTTTTAAATAATAGGTGACACCCGCTACGCCATTTTTCAGTAAATTATTCATCATGGCATCCTTAAATCCGGGCGGATGAGCGGCTGGATTCGCATCCACCCATTTCGCTACTAAAGCAGGATCCGTATACCACTTTTTCATTGTAGGCATCCATAAACCGCCACTGTATAGCTCGATGGCACCCTCAGGATTGGACATCCATTTAAACAGCATCCATGCTTCATCCGGATGTTTAGACTCTTTGAAGAAAACGGTAGCGCCGCTTAATGCAACGACAACCTCTTTTTTCAGCTTAGGAAGCACACCGATATCATAATTAACCTTGGCATTTCCCAAATCCAAGTTCATCCATTGGCCGCCGATTGCCATAGCTGCGATCCCTGATTGGAGAGCAACATTCATGGCCGGCATGGATTTAGCTGCTAGCGGAGACGGTGCAACATGATACACGTTGATGAGATCAGCAAGCTTCTGGATGGCTTCCGTACTCTCTGGTTGATTGAGGGTGAAGGTTTTTCCATCCTTAGAAATCCAATCGCCGCCATTGCTGTAAATAAAGTTATTTAATGGTTCTGACCATGTTTCAAATGTTACGCCATATTGCTTAATGCTTTTGGGATCAAAGCCAGGATCCGCAGCATTTTTGCCGTTTTTATCAATCGTTAATTTTTTGGCATTTTCTACAAACTGATCCCACGTCCAAGCGTTTTCTGCTTTGGTAGGCGGAGCACCGACACCGGCTTTTTCAAGTAAATCCTTGCGGTAAAACAAGCCAAAGGTTTCACCGGCTGTGCTGATCCCCCATGCATTATCCGGACTGTTCTTGTACCAAACGTAATCCAAGAAGTCTTCCTTCTTCGTTTCCCCGTCTTTTTTCAGCATGTCGAACAGATTGACGAATCTTCCCTCTTTTGACCAAGTATCACCAAGATCCCCAGTCATGTAGCCTGTATCAGGCATATCGTTACTAGCAGCCATTGCGGTAAGTTTTGTATTATAGTCCGCATTAGGGATTTGAATCGTATCGACAGTAATCCACGGATACTTCTCTGTAAATTTCTTCGTTGCATTTTCGATCGCCTTTTTCTCATCGGGGCTGCCCCAATAGGTAAACTTCAATTTCACCGGATCTTTTTTGGCTGCTGCCGTTGTTGCCGGCGCTTTCGTCGCTTCGGAGCTTGAGCTTGTCGTCGTCGCGGATTTATCTCCACTACTGCTGCAAGCCGCTAAAAGCAAACTTGAAATCATCATAGTACTCACGATTACGGGGAATTTCCCGAAATTTTTTCTCATTTTTCTCTGACCTCCTCATGTTTATAAAGCGTTATCATTCCTTGCAATTTGAATTATAAGGGATCAGATCTCTCGAAAAATTACATTATTATTGTTTTCTTGCACTATTATTAGCACTTAAATACTCTAATCCTGAGGAAGCCAAATGGTGACCTTTGTGCCTTTCCCTTCTTCCGATTCAATATGAAGGCCATAGTTTTCTCCATACGTGATGCGAATCCTTTTGTTCACATTTTGGATGCCAATTGAATCGTTTTTCTCATCCAACAGGTGTTCCAGCATTTCTTTCGCTATTCCTTTGCCATTATCTTCAATCCGAAAATATCTATTTACATCTTCGATCCAGCAAGAAATCTTGATAACCCCTTCCATCTGCTGGGAATCAAATGCATGCACAAGCGCATTTTCTACGAATGGCTGCAAAAAGAATTTAGGAACCCCGTATACGAACAATCCTGGATCCATCTCATATTCGAAATGAAACTTTCCTTCAAATCTCTTTGTCATAATGTAAATATAACTTTTGAGGTACTCCCAATCATCCTTAAAGGGAACCAGTGGCTTTTGAGATTTTACCGTATATTTCAGCATCGTAGATAAACTGACAATCATTTCACTAACCTCATCCTGTCCGTTTTCTACAGAAATTAAATTAATTAAATTGAGCGTATTGTACATAAAATGAGGATCCAATTGAAGATTTAAAGCTGTTATTTCAGCTTCTTTTTCTTTAATTTTGCTTTCATAATTTTCTTCAATCAACCTCTGAATCTTTCCGTTCATTTCATTATATTTTTTACTTAATACAGCAAGTTCCCTGCTTCCTTCTTCCTTGATACTAGCATCAAAGTTGCCTTCCCCAGTCTTCTTAATCGCTTTGAGCATGTTGCGAATAGGTTTGGTAATACGGTCTGTAATAAAATAAGAAGTGAAAAAGGAAATGATCAATAAGATAAAGACAGAGTAAATGATATAAGTCTTCATCGTATCCAAGATTTTACCTAACAATTGATCAGGTGGGATAACCACAGCGGAAGTCCACCCCGTTACTTTGGAGGTATCAAAGCAAATGATCCTATTTTTGCCGTCAATCTGAATGTTTGCTGTACCGCTGCCTTTATCAACGATTTCATGAAGCCAAGGCCATTCCGCTTTCTTGCTAATTTGGGTTGGATCTTGATGGGATACGATGTCACCTTCCTTCGTCACGACAAAAAAGTAACTTCCATCAACAGGGGTAATCCCGGTAAATGCTTTTTGAAAGAAATCTGCTTTGTAATTAACAATTAACACAGGTTTTTCAATATTCGGGGGAAATGTATGATAATTTAAACCGTCAAAATAGGACCCATTGATCATCTCGACAGCGGAAAACATGTGACGGTATTCGACATTCGCATCTTTCATATAATCCAGGTGGAACATACTGGAGAATTCATAAGTCGGAATCCATTCGATTCTACCGTCGCTCTTAATAGCAGTCTGATAAAGCTGCGTATTTTCCAATACGCCTGAAGGAATAAAGTTTTTGTAGCCGCCATTGTTCGAGGCCATGGTTGGGCCAAATGTATAGTAACTGGTGGCTAATTGCGAGGAATAAATGTCCGGGGAATGCGAGAAATATTTGTCCATAATGACTGATATTTTTTTATCCAACAAATTAATCTGATAGTCTTCCTCCGGCTTGATCTCGGAAAAAGTACTGTAAAGATCCTTATCCACCATAAATGACAAAATATTATCCGTCACCTGCGACAGCTTGGTGTCCATAATTTCATTATTTTTTTTGACAATTTCATACACATTTTTCTGTACGATGTCCGATACGACATTTTTACTAACCGAATAATATTGGTAGCCGAAGAAACTAAGAGGGATCGTAATCAGCAGCAAATAAGTCACCACCAGCTGAGTTTTAAGCCCAAACTTTTGTGGGAATGTGAGATTAGCTTTTGATTTCATACTAGGATTCCTTTCCTGTCAAATGCCTGAATTTATTAGGTGAGATCCCTAGTTCTCTTTTGAACAGCCGAATGAAATAGGCCGAATCCTTGTATCCGATTTTAACGGCAATATCAGAAATTTTATGATCCGAATTGGTTAATAATCGCTTCGCATTATCCATCCTGACCTTGATCACATAATCCGATAAACTCGTACCGGTGTGGTTTTTAAATAAACTGCTAAAGTAAGAGGTGTTAAAATGATACATTTGCGCAATTAACTCCAAAGACAGTTCTTCCGCGAAATGTTCTTGAATATAGGTCATACACTTTTCAACAATGATGCGATTTTTATCCTTCCCAGCCGTTTGATAAAGATCGATCATCTTCAGCAGGATCTTTTTCGTCCAATAACGCAGCTCATTATAATCCTCACAGGAAACCAGCTGAATTCTAATTTCCCTCAGGCTCATGTGATACTCTTCCTCGCCAATGAAGTGTTTGGCCGCTTTTAACTGAAACACGATTAAACGAATGACATCTTCTTTGATTTCCGCCGGATTCAAATGGGTTAAATGTGGAATAGGTTCAAAAAGAGCATTTATGCTGTTATTCATTGCATCCTTATCGCCCTTTTTTATAGCAGCCAACAGTTCTTCCTCTTGTCCGGCCAAAGGATTAACTTTCGATGTCTCCCTCGTCATTTCCTCAAAAAAAATCGCTTGACCTGAACCGAGAAAAAACTTGCGCTGCAGCGCGGAAAGAGCTTGTTCGTAACAACTCTTACCGCTCACCATCATTTCGGTCCATGCCGCCCCTACTCCGACCGTTATTTTCATGCCGTGTTCCGCTTTACAATTGGATATCCAGTTTTCCAAAATGACTAACAACTCTTTGGGACGGAATAGTCGCGCCTCCTTACTTGAAACAACAAAAGCCACGGTACTCTCTTGCCCATCCAGGAAGAATGAAATCACATGTCCACGACTCTTTAAAAGCGACTTTAGCTCCATATTCATTTGATGCATGATTCGCTCTTTAGACGCTTCTATAGGATTGCTTGTTCCCAATTCCGTAATCAAAAGGATACCTGTTCCCTCAGTTCCAACCGCTTTTTCCAATTCTTTCGACTCAGCTTCGTTTAACTGACCATGAATCCATTTATTTAAGAGATGGGTTTGATACACAGGCAGTGATTCGTCTAACTTCCGCGCCATATCTTCCCTTCTTTTATTCTCTGAATACTCTAGTTCAAGAACTTGGTCGATCTTCAAAAGTAGCTTTTCAAGACCTGATTTTCCAAAAGGTTTCACAATGTAATCAAAAATACCGAAACGTATCGCCTTTTGGGCATATTCAAATTCTCCATAGCCGGTAAGCAAAATCACTTTGGCGCGATTTTTATTCTCATATAGGGCCTCAACTAGCTGTAAGCCGTCCATTTCAGGCATTCTAATATCCGTCATAATGACATCCATAGGGTTGTCCTGAATAAAATCAAGCGCTAATCTACCGTTAAGAGCCTCATACACCTTATATTCGGGACGCAAAGCTCTGACAATATTGGCCAATGCCTTTAATTGTCTGGATTCATCATCTACCAGGAGCATTTTATACATAAACAGAAGCCACCTCTCTCTTAGATGCATGTAAACCAAACTCCATATTTATTCACTATTCTACAATAACCTTATACAATTACAAGCGCTTTCAAAAAAGTGCTTATACATCTAAACTCTCTCCGCCATAAAGCGAAGAGAGAATGCCGACATGCGGCATTCTCTCCTTCTTTTGTATTATTTTTTTAGAGCAGCATCAAAATCCGCCTTTTCTTTTTCCAATAATTGCGCCCATTGATCCAGCAATTGCTTAGCCGTTATTTTCTTCGCCATCAGTCAACCTGCTCGCCCCTTTCGTCTCCTGCCTAAGGTCATCATTTCTCCAACGGTTCACTTGACCGTCCAGTCGGACGCATTCGCGCTATCATTTACCGTTAAAGAATTTACCAAGCTGGAAGCAAACACCTGCATCTCGTCCAAACTAATATTCGTTCCGGTGCCCGCTGTCATGCGTAATCAGAACGATAGTCCGACCTTGTATGTGAACACGAAACGATGTAAATAAAACCGTCAATCGGGCCCGTGAGTCCCTTGACGGTATTA
The DNA here is from genome assembly GCF_030817295.1 of Paenibacillus sp. V4I9. Classification (NCBI taxonomy): domain Bacteria; kingdom Bacillati; phylum Bacillota; class Bacilli; order Caryophanales; family Paenibacillaceae; genus Paenibacillus; species Paenibacillus sp. V4I9. The sequence goes on along the minus strand of NZ_JAUSZE010000001.1, from coordinate 2,009,277 downwards.
TAGTCACTATACAAAATTAACATCACTAAACGGAGCCTTCTCATTACATGTAGTACACTTTCTATTGCTTAAGTAACGGCAGCCCCAGCTCTCTGTGCCGCTGATCACAGTCTGCACAGTAATTGCGTCTGCCTCCGCTTTTGTAAGATGCCGTGACCAACGTACCCGGCTCCCCGGGTCGGCTCCCGGCCCATTGCTGCCGTATTCCCCGTAACGGGCCGTCAGTTCGCGTACGGGATCACGCCAGTTGTTCCAGCCATCCGGATGAATATGCTTCTCCATATAACAATGGAGAAACAAGACATGTGCGTAAGCCCGCCAAGGTCTGCCTAGGAAAACGCTCTGCTCCGGAGCGCCTCCCGTCAGCGAGCAGTTCAGAAACACATATCCATAAGGCTGCCCTTCAGGTGCATTCGATGCCGTAATATAGCCAGTTTTCGGATTCAAGCCATTCATTTCATCTCCGGTACGTGTTACGCTTCGAATTTCGCAGCGTTCAAAAACGACCGTCGCCGACCCGAAAATAAAGTCAACCGTTCCTTCAATATAGGAATCTACGAAATATTGCCGTCCGTTCCCAGGTGTATACAGGGTATCCTGACGGCCTAGCAAGCGGATCCGGCGGAAGACGGCTTTGTCTCCCTCCGAATGCAAAGCAACCGCTTGACCCACAATATCCCCACAGCCCGCATCATTGCTTATCGTCAGGTTCTCCCCATGAAATTGATCGGCATAAATGTACATGCTGCAGCTCTTGAAGGTGCCAATCTCCTGTCCATCTGCATCCTTCATGCGTGCGTAGTCACCATATACCAACACCGTCTCTAGCATGCTTTCGCCAAACAGGGTAAGATTCCGTTTGCTTTGCGGGACTATAAGCTTCTCCCGGTATATCCCCTTGCGGATATATATAACAGTACGATTCTCCGAATGGTCAGGCACAGCGTTGATCGCTTCCTGAACAGTTCGAAAATGCCCGCTGCCGCCGCCGGCATCCACTACGAGTTTGTCCATTTTCTTCTCCTCTTGTTCCTTTAAACTAAGCCGTCCATGGCCGCACAGGCAAGAATAAAAGCGCCCATTCCATGAAGGTCGTTTTCACTAACCGGACGGGAACAATAATAGGAATAATCACCGGCAGAAGTACCTATACAGATGTCCGGTACTACCAGACGATCCTTCTCATCAAAATAAACCCGCTCCGTCAAGCCTCGGAATCCCCGGCGCGCAGCTTCCAAGGCAGTATCACCGACACATCCGTGCTGAACGGCTTTAGAAATAGTATAAACGAACAAGCTGCTGCACGAGGTTTCTAACCAATTGTCCGGCCGATCCCCTTTATCCACTACCTGATACCATAATCCCGTCTTCTCATCTTGAAACCCGATAAGAGCGTGAACGAAGCGGTGTAGCACCTGCCCCAATCCCTCCCGGCCGGGATGATCCGTCGGCAATACGTCAAGGAAATCAACCAGTGCCATGCCATACCAGCCAAGTGACCTCCCCCAAAACTCAGGAGAACACCCGGTATCTGGATTCGCCCAAGGAAACTGTCGACTCTCATCCCATGCGTGGTACAGAAGCCCTGTACGCTCATCTGACATATGCTTCCGCATTAAATGTTCCCAGTCAAGCACCATCTCTATCAGCTTTGGATCTCCATACTTCCGTGCATAGATGACTGCAAAGACGCCGCCCATGTAAAGGCCGTCCAGCCACATCTGGTACGGGTATTTATCCTTGTGCCAAAAGGCACCCTCCGTTGTTCGGTTCAAGGTATTAAACAGCTGGCGCAGTTTCTCCGCCGCCACCCGATACCGCCGATCATCAAATTCTTCATCCAGCGTAAACAGAAGCAAACCGGCCATAATGGCATCCAGTTCATCTCGGGCAAAGAAAAAATTTCCATTCGGATCCACAAGAGAGTCAACATAACCCTTTGGATAGTTCAGGTATACGTCCTCCCCTGTTTTTTCCCAGACCTGCAGCATGCCATATAAAAAAATACCCGCATGATAATGCCACCTTCCTGCAGGCGGCAGCTCCTCGGGTTTAAATTTGGTCATCAGGGAATCACAGGCGGATTTAGCCCACTCGACGGGCGTTTGCGGCAACGTTTCTTTAATAAGACTCATGACAGGTAAGCTCCTTTCGAAAAGCAATTATTCGAATAATCGTGTAAGAACGGGAAGCGGCTTCGGCTTCAATCCGGCCAACTCATGGCATAACCACCGAATGAGAATCGCCTGCGTTCCCGCATTCATATCCCCTTCGACCAGCCCCAATCCAAGCGGAACGGCCACTGGCATTTCGGGATAATATTCGCCTTCTTTCACCTGTGCCACATTAGGGGCGGCAGGAGAATGGGCCAGTTCTCTGGAGAATCCGCCGTCTTGCTGCTTTAGCCTTGTCAGATTGATCAGAGTAATATCTGCCATTTCGCTCATGTCCTCTGGTGGAATATTCAGCTTCATTGAAGACAGCAGATTGATCGGATTGCGTATGTAGCACATATCCTTTGCATCGTCGTTCCGAAGTGTAAATTTTATGCTTTGGTACATCTCACTAACCCTCGGAAGCGGAATTTGAAACCTGTTATAAAACGTATGCAGCTTGAAGGTCCCCGAAATTCGGACATACCAACCTCCCTCTCCCCATAGCCCTGTATGTCGGTCTTGAATGAAATCGAAATAGTCAAACGCCTCTTTAAGAAATGGTTCCCGCTCCTCTTTTGTCAATTGCCCAATGTAAGGAGCGGAATTACACAACCGATCGCATCCACGCCAACTATTGGCTAGACTGATGCTTCGAAGCCATTCTCCGTAAACTTTTGAAGACCTCATATATTCAGGCGAAGCTTGTCGCTCCTTTGATAAGGGGTAAAGCGGAGTCCCTCCAAGTTTAGCCATGGAATGAATGCTGTAGCCGATGGCCCGGCCCACCATAACGTCATCCAATCGCATGTTAGGGTCTTCATCATAGAAATTCCCGGAGTTTGGATCCTGTTTTGCTTGATAAAAGCGTACCATACGTTCTTTGCGTTCCGGACTCAGTTTCTCCAAAATCCCGCAGCGTTCCATAATGTTGATTGCCTGGGACGTAGATTCAATGTCAGGTAGGAATACACCTGATTCCTTAGAGCTTCGAGCGTAGAAGAAGCCTCCGGTTGCCTCGTCATACTGATCTTCGAGCCATTCAAAGAACCCTTCGAATACCCGATCCATTTCCTTCAAAATGTTCTCGATGCTTTGGTTCAACGCAAATCCTCCCCACTCTTTGGACCGATCGGCTGGTATCGGAATCGACGGAATGCCGCCGTTCCGTCACCTACGGCATCAAGCCCAATTCGTAAGCTGAGGAAACCGCCCAGCGTATTATGATGCAAGCCGGAAGCGTCCACCGTTTTATCATACTGATTCCAAATCACGCCATCCTCGCTATAATGGAAGGAAACGATATGACGATCATTGCGAATACGTAAAAAGGTGCTGCTCCCCTGCACCGGGATGGTCCTGTAGTTCTTAAAGCTGCGGAAATGGCGGATTCCGGACGTCGAAACTCCCAGACCAAGCTGGGCTTCATCGTTATAGTAGAGTACGAGCCGCCCCTCCGCCTCGTCGGCGGCGGCAATTTCTACCGTTACCTCATAGCTCTCGTCACCCGGCATATACAAAAGTGGCGAACCCTTTTCTTTTTCCTGTCGGCCTACCGTAACAAGTGCTCCGTCTGAAACCCGATAACGCTCCTCCGGAGGATGACCGCTGCACTGCCACTGAAGCCCCAGCTTAATCCCGGTAAAGTCGTCCTCCATCGGCATTCCGCTATCCGGCTCCGATCTCATCTTCATTGCCGTACCTGATGGTTTAAACCAACCATCCTCCGTAAACTCGACTGGCTCAACCAGCGTTTGCCTGCCTAATGTATGGAAGCTGTTCAGATAACCGTGATAGACCACCCACCAATCTCCGTCCGGGGTATCGATCAAAGAGGCGTGTCCTTTGGACCACCAAAGCTCGTCCCGAGATAACGTCCTTACAATCGGATTGTAAGGTGAATGCTCCCAAGGCCCCCAAGGGTTAATAGATCGTGACGATACGGCCATATGGCCGGTAGGCGGACCCGCCGTCCCTCCCTCTGCAACGGTTAAATAATAGTATCCATCCCGGTATGTCACCTTTGGACCCTCCAAACTGAAGGCCTCCACCACCCAATCTTCTGGGTACTTCCAACCTTCATAGACATGTCTGGACGATTCAATCACTGACAGTCCGTCTGGTGCCAGCTCTACAAAATCCCCGCCGGAGAGATGCAGATACCGCTTGCCGTCCGGTGCCGCAATATGTCCCGGATCGATTCCCCTGATCTTAAGATCAACGGGGTCACTCCATGGTCCTAAAGGCGACGGTGCTGTGATTACCCAATTCGTCCGGTTTGCGGGGAAATAGATATAATAAGTTCCATTGTGCTCTGCAAAATCAGGCGCCCAAACATCCCCGACATACTGACGGAGAGCAGCTGAAACCGGCTTCCAATTGATCAAATCCCGGGAATGCCAAATCAGCAGCCCCGGCAAATACTTGTAAGAGGTATGCGTCATATAATAATCACGCCCGACCCGAATAACCGATGGATCCGCGTAGTTGCCTCTCATTGCCTGCAAAGGATAAGCGCTTATTTGCTTCATCAATGACAGCCTCCCAATTTCAATTACCCCTTAACGGAGCCTACTAAAGCGCCTTTAGCGAAATATTTCTGCAGGAACGGATAAACAATAAGGATCGGTAAAGTGGAAACCACAATAACGGCCATTTTTATCGTTTGCTCCGGCGGCTTGACGAACTCGTTGCCCGTATCAGCCGCCATGCCGCTCGCCGCAATAACAATTTGGCGCAGCAGAACTTGAATCGGCCATTTGTCCGCATCATTCATGAACATAATCGCCCCGAAGTAAGAGTTCCAGTAGTTGACAGCGTAGAACAAAGAAATCGTAGCCAGAGCCGGCATCGATAACGGCAGAACGATCCGGAATAGAATGCCGAAATCCCCGCAGCCGTCGATCTTGGCCGATTCCTCCACCCCGTCAGGCAAGCCCTGGAAGAAGCTCCGCAATATAATCAGGTTGAAAGCGCTGATCGCTCCAGGAAGAATTAAAGACATATACGTATCGATTAATCCAAGGTTCTTCACGATCAGGAAAGATGGAATCAAGCCGCCGTGGAACAGCATTGTGAACACAATCATTAGATTCATCGTTTTGCGGCCATCCAAATCCCTTCTCGTAAGGCCGTAGGCCATCATAGAGGTGAGAATCATACTGATCAACGTGCCCACGGCGGTAACCCCGATGGATACACCCATGGCTTTGAACAGTGTGCTCGTTGAAAAAATATAGCGATAGGAATCAAAAGTAAAAACGGTCGGGAACAAGACAAACGGTTTGCGTGCTATTTCTTCCGCAGTCGTAAACGACCCCATCACCACGTGAAGGAACGGAAGCAGCATCAAAATAGCGATAAGGCTAAGCAAGAGGATGTTGAAAAAATCAAACATCCTGCCGGCGAATGTTTTATCTGTAATCATCGTTGGACCTCCTTCATAGTAGCGATTCTTAATAAACGCCGTCTTCGCCGAATTTCTTCGCCAGCCAGTTGGAGGCTAGCACCAGGGCAAAGCCGATGACAGATTTGAACAAGCCGACGGCGGTACTGAAGCTGAACTGTCCCTGTTTTAAACCTGCCGTATATACAAACGTATCCAGAATTTCCGCCACGTCTTTATTCATGGAGTTGAGGATCAGATAAATATGTTCAAAGCTGGTATCCAGCACATTTCCGATTTTGAGAATCAACAGCACAACAATGACATTGCGGATGCCAGGGAGCGTAATGTGCCAGATTTGCCGGAGTCGGCCGGCTCCGTCCATACGTGCCGCCTCATAAAGGCCCGGGTCAATAGACGCCATTGCCGCTAGGAAAACGATGGTTCCCCAACCCGCTTCTCTCCATATCACTTGCAGAACATACATGGGATAAAACCATTCCGAGTTCATTAGGAAGTTGACAGGCTGTAAGCCGAGAATAACCATAATTTCGTTAATTATCCCTCCGTCCATGGTCAGCATAACGAAAGAGATGGATACAATAATGACCCATGAAAGAAAATGCGGAATATAAACGATCGTCTGAACAAGCCGTTTGAAGTAACCGTTCGCTACTTCATTCAGCATGACCGAAAGAAGAATGGGTACCGGGAAATAGAAGAAGATATTGACCACGAATACAATCAGTGTGTTCTTAAAGATCTGCCAAAACCCCGGGTCGGTAAACAACCGGCGAAAGTGTTCCAGCCCAACCCACTCGCTTCCCAAAAAACCTTTGTAAGGTTGATAATCTTGAAATGCGATGACGAGTCCAGCCATGGGGATATATTTGAAAATAATAAAATATATAAAGCCTGGCAAAACCATAAGATAGATAAATTTGTTCCGCAGAACCCTTTTCCAGAACGTGTTTTTCGCCTTTGAGACCGATGCCGTCTCCGCCCGAGCAGCTATATGGTTCATGATGTGGGCCTTCCTTTCTTGTTGAAAGATAAGGCCGCTGAGTCATTCAGCAGCCTCCACCTTTTAACGCTGATTATTTTCCACCGTTATTCTTGTACTGCTCGTTGAACTCGTCGATGATTTTTTGGCCGCCGTCATTTTGCCACTTTTTCACTGCCGACTGGAAGCCTGCCTCGTCAATTTTGTTCATGATGAACTGGTACGTAGCGTCTTTAATTTGATCCTGAAGCCGGGCACCCTTTTCATTGAACGTTTTGGAGTCCAGGGATACGGATAGGTCCGTTACCATAAATTTAACAGCTTCATTTGAAAGGTTATTGGCCTTCTCTAAAGCAGGCAGAGAGTAGAAGCTAGGTGTTATGTTAGTTGTCTCGTACAGCGCCATGTTCAGATAAGGTCTTACTTCCTTCTCAATCAGCTTGCTGTCCGTGGAAGGAACTGCTTTACCGTCTTTCAACGTATAATGCTCATCCTTGAGACCGTATTTGAGCAGATCGGCTATTTCAGGAGAGTAGAATTTATCCATGACACCAAGGATGTTCTTCAATTCCTGTTCGGATTTAACGGATGATTTCGGGAAAAGCACAACAGTTCCGTAGCCCGAAAGCCCCCAGGTAGTGTTCTTACCGTCAACGCCCTTAATGTCGTTGGTTACCTCGTACTGCGCTTCCGGTATGTTTTTCACCGTTTTCTCTTGGAAGCCTTTGACATCGCCCATCGTCCCAATATAGAGTCCTGAGCGGCCGGTGTACATCAGATTCTGCTGATCCGTTTTGCTCGTAACCGGGAAATCCTGGTTGATCAGGCCTTCATCGCGGAGCTTCTTCATAAACTTCATCGTGTCAAGGTATCCCTTAGTCATGAAGTCGGGGACTAACTTGCCGTCTTGAGTTCCCCAACCATTCGGTGTTCCGAAGTACATAGAGAGAGTTTTGAAGGCGCCGTACACTAAATCGTTACGGTCAGAAATGGGGATCGTTTTACCGCCGCCGGCAAAATCCGCTTCTTTGAACTTCTTCAGCATGTTGTATAGCTCGTCTACCGTTTTTGGCGCGGAGAGTCCAAGCTTATCGGCCCAGTCTTTCCGGTAGATCAAGCCCGCACGAGCCGGTTGTCTTTCCTGGTACAGAGAGTAAATTTTCCCGCTAACGGCTGTATTATTAAGAATTTTCTGATTCAAGCTCTTGAGGTTCGGATAATCCTTCAGGTAAGGACCGAGTTCCCAAAACTGGTTATTCTTGATGGCATCGCGCATAAGGATAAAGGAAGCCGCGTTCTTCAAGTAAACAACCTGGGGCATGGAACCCGTTGCGAAAGCAGCTTGGAACTTCTCATCATAGGACCCGTCCGGTACCCATTGAATGTCCAGCTCGGAATTTGTTTTTTGCTCAAGAACCTTCTCAAGCTTATCGGAAGGAACCTCGGTCGTTTGCAAATCGGCCATGATACTGATTTTAACAGGACCCTTCGGTGCTTCGCTTGTTGCTTTTGCCGCTTCGGAGCCCGAGTCGGTTTTACTGGCGCATCCGGCCAACATGGAAACCGCCGTCAGTGCGGAAAGGATAATGGCGACATTCTTCTTTGTCATCTTGTGGACCTCCTTGAATTGGTGGTGATGGATGTTGATGGCTTAATCATAATGAGAAGCGCAAGTTACGTATATAATCATGAGATTTGAATGTGATTTTACAGGCGATACTTGACCTTTTATAATCTGATGATTATTTTTAATTTGAAGTGATTATCGCGATCCAGTTCTGTTTAAGGGAAATCCAGGACGCTATTTAGGCAAAATAGAGGACCACGGTTCCCTCTCGCTGGCTCAAAGGGCTATTTTCAGTGAAATAGCGCCCTATAGTTCCCTTAGCTGCGCGAATGTTAAAAAAACGGCCGTATAAAACTCCTCAAACGAGCTTTATACGACCGTATTCGTAATTATTGCTCTTTCACCCGGAACCAGTCGACGTCCATATAACCTCCCCCTGGAAGTCCTTGCTGCTGCAAACAAAATAATCCGAGCTTCGCGCCGACCCAACCGCCCGGCACCGCGATGAAACGGTCGCCGATCAGTACGAAGTGATCGCCATCCACACTATACGCGAACGAACACTCCGCCTCCGGCACAATGGTTACTTGGAAATAAACGGTGTTCACACCAGCCGGAAGTTCAATTTTCTCCATTATTTCTTCTTCCGAGCCATCCTTACTCCCTCTTCCCTGAACATAAGTAAGCAGGAACCGTTCTTCATCTTGACTCATCGCCATATACCGGTATTCATGCCCAAATACAGTAAAACCGGCTCGATCCCCTGCTGTTCCAGGCCGGAACGTCAGCTTTGCCGTCGCAGTGAATGCGGGGGCTGGAAGCTTCTGACACAGCACGTTAGGCGTTTGATAAAGCGTCGTTACGCCAATCGGCAGAGGATCGGCATATAAACGGAGCTTACCTGGGCTATCTTTTAAGGAATACCATGAAGGCTTCCAGTTCGCCTGCCACTGCCATTGCAGACCCAGAGTCGGCGATTCGAATTCGTCGCTCGTAGACGGAACGGTAATCGGACACTCGCGTCCAACATTCGGCTTCTTATGCACCAACACAGGCTCTCCGATCCCATCATCGTTCGAATCGATGCCCATTTCAGGCCAGTCGTTCTCCCAACGGATTGGCTGCAGGTGGACGATACGCCCGTATGCTTCCCGATCCTGAAAGTGCACGAACCACGATTCCCCGGAATTCAATTCGACGTAACCGCCTTGATGAGGTCCATTAATCGCAGTGTCTCCTTGATGAAGTACAATTCTGTCCTCATAAGGTCCTGTAATGCTTTTGGAACGAAGTATCGTCTGCCACCCGGTAGGAACACCCCCTGCAGGTGCAAAAATATAGTAATATCCGTTGCGTTTATACAATTTTGGTCCTTCCATCGTCGGATGGTCAGCTTCCCCATCAAAAATGACCTCGCCATCGTCCAGCAGCCCTTTGCCGTCCGCACTCATACGGCATAGCTTAAGCTTATGCTTGATTCCAGTTCGGCTTTTCGCAAATGCGTGTATCAAGTAAGCCTCACCGTCCTCATCCCAGAATGGACATGGATCGATCCAGCCCTTGACCTCCTTCACCAGATGAAGCGGCGTCCACGGTCCTTTTGGATCCACGGCAGTCGTCATATAGATACCCTCATCCGGCGCGCTGAAGAAGATCCAAAACTTACCACCATAAAACCTAATGCTTGGAGCCCATACCCCATCCCCGTGCCGCACCACATTGTCATAACCGCCGGGCAGCCGGTCCACGGCATGCGCGATAATCTGCCAGTTGACAAGATCCTTGGAATGAAGAATCGGCAAGCCGGGTGAACTGTTGAAGCTCGATGCTGTCATATAAAAATCTTCACCGACGCGAACTACGTCCGGATCCGAATAATCGGCGTAGATAACAGGATTCCTATAATATCCGTTTCCCAAATCGGCTGCCCAAATGCAAGAGTTATCTTGCATACTTTCCATTTTCTTTTCCATTTCCGTTTCCCCTTTCTATTTCACCTGTGCTACTATGTACAAAAAAGAGATCAAATCCGTGATGTTTCATTAGTTAATGAAAGGACGCTTCCCCATGAGTGAACGAATCGGACAAAAGTATACGACCAATGACCAGCTTTTCGCCATTCAGCAGCTGCAGCAAACGGGCTATTCCATCATGCCTCGCCCGCATGTGCATACAGGTTTTGAACTGTATTATTTGCTGCAAGGCGAACGTGTCTACTTTATCAACGGCAAGATATTCACTGCTCAAAAAGGCGATATGGTTATTGTGGTCCCTGGTGATTTGCATTCGACGGCAAGCTCCCAGGTCGAGCACGTGGAGCGAGTGCTCATTCAATTCGATCCCCGATTCATTCCACAGCCCGAGCGACAAGTGCTGGAGCTCCCTCCTTTTCTCGAATCCACGCTTCTGCGCGTTCCGCTAAAAGAACAAGATGAGCTAGAGAATTCGCTTCTGTACATGCTTTCCGAATGCAAGGAGCATCAGGCCTTTTACGAATCCTATATCCGGCAGCTTCTGATCGGCTTGCTCATCCGCCTCCACCGTATCGGCTCACTAGCCGATACTTCGGCTGAGTCTCAGCATCCGATGCACCAGAAGGTCTCTGAAATAACGGCCCACATTCACACCCATTTTAGCGAGCCGATCACACTCGAGCAGTTAGCCGGGATCTTCTTTATTAGCCCGTCGTATTTAAGTCGTGTTTTCTTGAAGCTAACAGGCTTTCATTTAAGCGAATATATCCGAATCATTCGGGTACGCGAAGCTCAAAAGCTGCTGAGAACAACGACAGCCAAAATTCAGCAGATCGCCGAACACGTCGGCTTCGAACATATTTCCCATTTTAATAAAACGTTCAAGAAGGTAAGCGGCTGCTCGCCGCTGCAATATCGGAAGCAGCACGTCAGAAGTTAAGCCGGAAAGAAATCTCATCCTTCCCTTCCAATTCAATTCCTTCTGTCCTCTCCCCCGTTACAACCAGTAGGGAGCCGACTTCTTGCGCTCCTTCTACGGTTAAGTCTTTTATTCGAACACCTTGCGCTTGATGAAGTCTTATCGGCTGGCCTTGTCGAAGCTTCAACTCAGTCCCCTCAAGCAGCAACCGCTTGACGTTATGGCAAATGACTCCTTGCACCGAGGAAACGCGATAATTGCGCAGGGTAACATCCTCCAGCGGCATTTCAGCCAAACCATTGACTAGGAAAGCCTTATCCGCGCCGGTGCAAACGATATCTGAAATGACAATTTGTCGGAAAACCGGTGTTTGTTCAGAAATGGGATGCATCTCCTCTTGTGCCGAACCAGAACCTTCTACACCCTCATAGAACAAATGGAAAGAGATGGCCTCCCCTACGATATCCATCATGCGGATGCGCTCGATCCTTATCCGCTCAACAATGCCACCGCGTCCTCTGGCGCTTTTGAACCGCAAGCCGATATCGGTTCCAATAAACGTGCAGTCCGTAACATGGATATCGCTGACGCCGCCCGACATCTCACTTCCGATAACGAAGCCTCCATGCCCATGGTATACTGTACATCGACGTATGGTCACATATCGGCTCGGCATGCCAAGCGCGCGTCCCGCTTCATCCTTGCCTGATTTGATGCATATAGCATCGTCACCGACATCGAACGTACAGTCCTCCACCAGCACATAGCGGCACGAATCTACATCCAAGCCGTCTCCATTCTGAGCGAACCAAGGATTTCGCACATTGACTCGACGTATTGTAATATGTTCCGATGCCCAAGGATGCAGGTTCCAGGCGGCAGAGTTTTGGAAGGTAGTTCCTTCCAGCAGAATACGGCTGCATCGGCGGAAACTAAGCAGATTCGGACGCAAATATTCGCGTGCAGGCAAATAAGCCTGCGGATCCTGCTCACCTGATTGAATCAGCTTCTCGACTAGTTCTGATCCCTGCATGGCAGCTGCAGAAGGCCACCAAATGCCCGCTGATTCATCGATGACCCCGCCGCTATTCTGGAGGCGGTTCCAATCTTTCTTCGTCATCTTCCACTTCTTTACAGGGCGCCAAGCTTCCCCGCCGCCATCGAAAATACCGTCACCGGTAATAGCGATATCCTCTAGACCCTCTGCATCCAGCGGAGATTGGCAGCGAACGACCGGCTTCCCTTCAAAGTGTGAGTGCAGCAGGGGATAATCCTCGAAACGCTTGCTGAACAATACAGTAGCTCCTGCCTCCGTATGCAGCTCCAGTCTGCTCGTCAGCTTGAGCGGACCGGTCAACCACAAACCGGCAGGAATGATTAGCCTCCCGCCCCCGGCTTCAGCTACCTCCTGAATCGCCGATCGGAACGCCTCCGAGTTGTCCGTTTGCCCATCCCCGACAGCACCAAAATCGGTCAGAGTAAACGTACGGTCCGGAATACGAGGAAGCATCACCTCTGGCATTGCGCTGTATGTTTGGTTCACAATTTCCGTTTGATTCATCTAACAAACCCCTTCCTGTCCAAACATATTCACATTTCAAATCACACATTAAATTATAGAGCAAGATATCGCTCATTTTCTTGCTACATCCATGACACAAAATCAAAAAATTATATATATTTGTCCAACATAGGCAGAAAAACGGACAGGACGGACCTGCCCGCTTTTCCATTCCATTATTTATTACCCTCATTATGCGGAACTTTAACCTCGGCAACAACCGTCATCTGGTTTCCTGCCAGATCCGTCACCGTATACGTAATCCGATAGATGCGGCCCTCTCCTTTGCCTGAGCGCTCAGCCCGCAGCAGGAAATCCGTATCCGAGGTTCCATAGTCGGCACCTTGAATATCTTCCGGCATATCTCCATCACCCAAGCCGTTGTCAGGCTCATTGCTTGTAATCGAGGTCAGCACGATCGTACTGACGCCGGAACCCTCATCCTGCCCGTAAACATTCATATGGACGGATACCAGCTTATGATTCGCAGGCGATAAAGAGAGATGCTCCGGAATCACTTCCAAAGTCGGCGCCGCTGTGTCGATATTGCTCACGACAGCCGTTGCCGTTCCTTTATTTCCCGCTTCGTCTGTAAACTCAAAAGTAAAGCTGCCGTTGGTCAGGAAGGTATAGCTGTACGATCCGTTGTTATTTGTTACAAATGCAGGTTCACTTGGCTCCATTGTCACCGTAACAGGTTGATTTGTCGCCTGTGTCGTGCTGTAGGTAACGATAGCCGAAGGTGGCACACGGTCAGGTTCTACCTCAAAGCTTATCGTGTAAATGCGCTGCGTTCCATCCTCCGCAGTCACCTTCAACTCGGCCTTGCCTGGCAGCTTATCCGCCTGTACCATTTGAACAGTTGACGTAGCTGCGTTTACATTTGCACTAACCTGAGGTACGGTTGTCGTTCCATAAGGCAGTGTGACGATATAATCGTGCTTCTGCTTCGTAAAGTCCGCCAGTTGCGTGCCGTCTATCATTATGCCGGTTAAAGCTGCATTGCTGTTCAATAACCGAATATCTTCAGACGCAGGATTCCAACCGTCATTACCGGCAAGAACCTTTGTCACTGTGTACTGTGCAGCCTCCTCCTTCGTTAATTGCTTTGTCCAGGAAAGCCGCCCCGCCGGGTTGGCTCCCGGTCCGTAACTCAAGTATTCGCCGTAATCGGCAGTGGCTTCGTTTGCGGCATTGCCCCAGTTATTCCAGCCTGCAGGCCGGATATGGTCACCCAAAAAGTTATTGATATATACCACATTCGCGTAAGGTCTCCATGGTCTTCCCAGATCTACTTGCCCGCTAAGCCCCGCATCCGCCGTCAGCCTACTGTTCACAAAGACATAGCCCTTTGCTCCCTGAGGCGTAGAGGCTGCGGTCACATAGCCTGGTGCTTTGCTGTGAATAACCGCACGATCGAACACGGCTGTTGCGGAACCGAAGATGAAATCTACTGAGCCGTCGATATAGCTGTCAACGAAGTATTGTCTTCCTATGCCATCTGCCAATAACGTATCCTGGAAGCCGACAAGCCGGACATTCCGGAACTGTTGGCGGTCTCCTCTGGCTTGTAAAGCTACCGCCTGGCCCGCCGTCAAGCCCGCATCGTTCTCAATCGTCAGATCCTGGGCCAAAAAATTGTTCGCTTGCGCGCTTAAGGTATAACTGCCTGAAGTGCCGATCGTACCGCCGCCAGGTGCAGGCTTGCTGGCCGAGTCGTTATAAATGATTTTCGTAAGCTCCGGACCGTCGCCGACAAGGCTAATGTTGGTTTTTCCGGTGCCGATGAGAACCTTCTCCCGATATTCTCCGGCTTTCACACGAATAACGATACGGGATGGATTATTGTTCGGAATGGAATCAACGCCCGCTTGAACCGTGCTGAACTGCCCGCTCTGATCCTTCGCTACCGTAATTACCTGAACCGCATCAGCCTTCACCTGTGCCGAGCTATAGCTTTCTCCATTGGCATTGACGGCCGTAACGATGTAGAAATAAGTCTTCCCTTGGGTTAGCCCATTATCGGCATATCGGGTGCCGGCAACCGTTTCGGCCACAACCTGATACGGGCCGCCCTCGACTTCACTTCTTTTGACGCGGTAAGCAGCCGCACCCTGTGCGGGGTTCCACACAACACTAACCTCCTGATTCGCGCTGTTTACTGCCTTCACTGCAGCCGGGGCTGCTGGAATTCCAATATCCTCCACAGGTCGTCCGGAAACAACGGCGGATTCCAAGCTCGTTTCTTTTACGCCCGAGGCCGTCACTTTATAATAATAAACATTGCCGTTTTCAAGCCCCGTATCCGTATAGTTTGTTGAGGTTACCATCGGTTGAAGGGTTATGTACGGTCCCTCGAAAGCCGAAGCGCGTTGAATGGTATAGGTCGAAGAGCCATCCACTGCGTTCCAACGAAGCTCAGCCTGACCGTTGCCCCATAAAACATTTATCGCAGGAGCGGCGACTGGTGCAGCTGGCTGATCTTGAACCGGTTCGGAATTCTGGCCTTCTCCTCCGACACTCTTGGCGGAAACCACATAATAGTACGTCGTCCCATTGCTCAGTCCGCCATCGCGATATGAGGTAGCTGTACTTTCAGCAACTTTCGTGTAAGGACCATCGGCTGACAGGCTTCGCTTAACAATGTAAGAGACCGCATTATTTACACTGTTCCAGCTCAAATCTATTTGACTGTTTCGTACGATCGGTACAAGCCCTGCAGGAGCTTCAGGTTTTTCCGCTGACTGTGACGGCGTTACCTTCACCTCGTTGGACGGAGCGCTTTCACCGGAAGCGCCTGCTCCTGTAACTACATAATAATAGGCCGTTTCGTTCTGAAGTCCTGCATCGATATAGGATGTAGCCGTAATACCGGAGGCTACCGTTTGATAAGGACCTCCGCTGGCCGTGCTGCGTTTTACGGTGTAGGACTCAGCTCCTTGCGCCGCATCCCAATTCAATTGAATCTGTGCGTTACCCGGTACCGCAGCCAATCCCTTCGGAGAAGCTACCGGCTCTACATACACCTTCACGTTATCCCAATAGGGGCTGCCTGTTCCGGAGCCCGGCGTGGAAAAATGAATGCGGCCTATCCCCTTTGCCTTCGTATCCGCTAGCGCCGTGCTGAGGAAGTCGATCTCCGGAGTCGCGGCCGGAACATTATCCACATAAATTTTTGCTTTACCCGTCAAGATGTTCGCTTCGATCTTGATATTCGTCCAACGGTTTAATGGCGGCTGCTCGTTTGTCACCTTGATATACGTACCGCCATTATTGATGACAAACACGTTATTGCTTTCATTTGCAGGTTTGCGGATTTCCAATGACAAAGGCGTTTTGCCGCCATCCGGCGTTTGCAACTGAAACAGGCCGGCCGAGCCAATCATCGATTGCTGCATGTAATCCGCTTCGATGATAACTGTGCCCTTTTGCGGAGTAAAGCTTTTCGCTGTCCGGGTGTTAACCGAGCCTGTATCATATAGCTGCATCGCTTTGGATGAGTTATTCCCCGCACTTGTCCCAGGAACCGTCTGTGTGATCACTTTATTCGTGGCTGTCATCGGAATGGGAT
This sequence comes from Paenibacillus sp. V4I9, assembly GCF_030817295.1. Classification (NCBI taxonomy): domain Bacteria; kingdom Bacillati; phylum Bacillota; class Bacilli; order Caryophanales; family Paenibacillaceae; genus Paenibacillus; species Paenibacillus sp. V4I9. The sequence goes on along the minus strand of NZ_JAUSZE010000001.1, from coordinate 1,993,145 downwards.
TAATTAATGTGTACCCAGTCGGCATCTCTCCGATGGCATCTCCTTCGAAATCATCCGCAACGAGCCAAACGACCTCTGGTGCACCGGTAGGAGTGACGTTGACCTCCTTTGAATCGAAGCTTTCACCTTGTGCATTTACAGCACTGATGACATAATAATACGTTTTGCCAGGTGTTAAATTCGAATCGGTAAAAGACAGTGAAGCAACGTTGGTCATAATCGTCGTATAAGGACCGCCAGGAATATCGCTTCGCTTGATATGATAACCGGTTGCTTCACTTACAGGGGACCAAGCCAGCACCGCCTTGTTTTCTCCTGCTGTTGCCGCCTGCGCCTGCGGTGGCATTGGAAAGTCTGCAGCAAGCGTATGAAGCTCCACACCGCTGAATACAGACGTGTTGTACTTATTAATGTCATCTGGCGCCTTCGAGGCGTCTGCCGCTAACCCGAAATAGACGGTTTCCGCCATTGGTATATCAAGGGATCCGATCTGCTTCCAGTTTGTCTTGTCTGAAGAAATCAAGCCCGTCAGCTGGCTGCCGATTCGAACGAGCTTCACCCAATATGGGGTTGCAATGAAATCTTCCGGCTCGATTCTCGCCGACTCTTCGCCCGTCGACGAACGGCTGATCATGACGCCTTTTTCCCCCCCATTTTGACATAAGGGATCGAGAGCATCGCCATCTTGGAGGAAGCATTCAGCGATTCACGGACCATGACACCTGCCTCCGCATTATCGTCGGTAGGCGTTACGTGCTCGATTCGCGCAATAATCTCGCCGTTCCCTGTCAACGGCTGATAAGCGAAGTGGAACGAATCCGCGGTTCCTCCAATATCGCCGGCCGATTTCACCGTGACGGCCTGCGCATCGCCTCCCAGCTGCGTATGGCCAGGAATGCCGACATTGCCAATATCTTGCGATTGCCACGGAGTAATCGGGCCGCTCGTGTTCACATGAACTGCGACATTGTCTGAGTGGGTGGACAGCCCCATGGTATCGGTAGCGCGAACGACAAGGAAATGAGTGCCGTCCGTTACGTTACTCCAATCAAAGCTGTACGGAGCCGTCGTATCCTCTGCTACTTTTGCTCCATCAATAATCAGTTCAGCCTTGGCAATACCATCGCTATCGGAGGCGGCTGCCTCCACCGTAATTTGGCTTCCGGCTTCCTTCAGGCTATTGTTCACCGGCGAGGTGATGGAAACGGCCGGATTATCCGTATTTTTGTTACTGGCGGATCCTTGAACAATCAAGTCGTTGAGATATACCTCCAGATTCGTGTACCCTTCCGGTGATAGGTTCGTTGCGTTCCGATCATCGGCATTGGCAGGAGACAATCCCTTTGCAGCTTCCCACACATCGTCCATGCCGTCGTGGTCCTGATCGACTATGGCGGAGATGACCTCCGGGTAATCGGGATAACCGCCTATCTCACGCGGAGAATTAATATGCTGCCCTGTGCGGTGTATCACATCTTGAATAACCCTAGCATCGTAGGCATCACGCTTGGGCAAGGTGGCTCCCACATTCGCGAGCACATGCTCATAAGCAGCTTGCGCCGATTCGGAGATGTATCCGCCGTTAACGGCTACCGGCGCAGAAAGCTTCGATGCCGGGTTCTCAACCGATAGAACTCCCTTCCAGTTTTCGGCCGTTACGGAAGAATCCCCATCCATCATATTGCCGTTAATGTACATTTTGCTTGGAGAGCTTAACTCGCCGAACAGCAAATTACGAACGTTAGAATAAGTGCTAGGCCCAAACTTATAATAGTTATTGTTCAAATTATACTGTCCGTCACCGCCGCCGTAAGTGGACATAAATCCCCAATTGTAAATGATATTGTTGGATGCCTCCGTAATATCCGGGTACTGGACGATGACCGTTGGAAATCTCGGATTCCGGCTCACACTATGGGCAATCAGGTTATGGTGATACGTTGCTTGATTGCCTCCCCAGATGCCTCCATACCCGTGACGGCCTTTATGGTGAGATGTCATGAGCATGCTCTCTGCGGAGATTGACCACTGCACGGTCGTATTGGCATTATCGTACAAGCTGACGACTTCATCGACTGACCAACTGAATGAACTGTGATCAATGATAATGTCTTTATGGTAACGGACCCCGAACGCATCATCCTCGCTCGGATAACGGTCGCCTAAGCGAAACCTCATAAACCTTATGATCACATTGTCCGCTTCAATAGTCGTCGTATAGTCAGTTACCGTAATGCCGTCACCAGGAGCGGTTTGCCCTGCGATAGTCAAATTCGAGCCTCTAATCTTTAGACTTTCTTTGAGACGGACAGTGCCTCCGACACGGAACACGATGGTCCGATTGCTCTGACTAACCGCGTCGCGCAACGAGCCTTGAATCGGTGTTTCGTTACTCTTGTAATCATCGAGTGTAGTAACTTCATATACCACTTGCCCTCGGCCGCCGCTCACATATTTGCCGCCTCCTTCAGCTCCCGGAAAAGCCGGGAGTGGTTCCGCCGCAGACGTATTGACAGCGTTTACAGGAAAAGCTGCAGCAAGCATCGATGCAATTAAAAGCTTCGACAACCACTTATTCATCAAAATACCCCCTTACGAGTGAATTCACGTGGGACCTCCGAATGCATGTAAGAAACGAACGTCCACCTGATGGCTTAATCATAATCAGGAGCCCCTAGTTACGTATATAATCCTGGGATTTGTCCGCGCTTTTACCGGGAATAAAAGTCCATTTCTTATCCGTTGATTATTTTCATTTTGGCATGATTACTGCCTTAAAAAGGGAAAAAGAATGCCAACCACCTGACCCGTAAGGCTCAGCAGTAAGCAATCTTTTTTGTTATCATTCATCCGTTGTTCGGGAAGATTTCACTGTACTCGAAATAGTCGAAATCCGCATGATTCGTACTGGGCTGCCCGTTGGAACTTGCATACATTCCAAGATAAGCACCGGTAAAGCCTCCAGCCACATCACTGCTAAGAATTCGGCCATCGGCGCAATCGTATAAGAGCTCCCACTGCTCAGAATTCGTAGCAAAATAAAAACTATAATTCTGCTCAATCGCTTCGACCATGAGATACAATCTCCCGGTTGCCTGGTGCGGACGTAGGACAAGCATCTCTTCCGCGCCCGCTTCTCGCTTGATCAGGCGAAGGACTCCTTCTCCATCGATCAGCGCCGACTCCAAGCGATATTGGTAATCCTCATTTTGCAGAAGCACCAGACCAGCCACTTCCCCTTCAGTAAGAGGAGTAAATTCTAATGCAGTGCGCGCAGCAAAATTGATATGCTGCTGCCTCCTGCCTATGAAGCTTGGATTCGTCACTTTCGTGATCGTCTCAGGCTTCAGTCGTAGACGCAGGTGACCTGGCCGCTCCGACAAGCTCCAGAAATCCCCCCGTGGCGTGCGGATAAAATTCCATCGATCGCCAAGGATCGCTGCATCAAAATGATCGCAGGCTGCGAGCCACGGCCATCGGCACAATGGCAAATTCGGCATCGGCAGCTCGAACTCAACGATTCCTTTACCCGGATTCACCACCGGCCATCCGTCTTCCCAGACGAACGGCACGAGGAATGTCTCCCTACCCAAGTTACGGTAATTTCCCCCGTAAGGGCGAGATCCCAGACAAACGAGATACCACTCGCCGTTCTGGGTTTCAATGAAATCCGAATGACCCACATTTACGATAGGATAGTTGCGACCGAGATGACGGTGTGTCAGAATCGGATTTGTTTTCGCCACCTCATATGGGCCAGTTATGCTTTTACTGCGGGCCATTGTGGTTGAATGCGTGTGGCCCGTTCCACCCTCGGCAACGACCAAGTAGTAATATCCGTTAATCTTGTAAAGATGCGGCCCTTCCGTCGCATGAATTTGTTTAAGGGCCCCATCCCATAAGCTGTATGTCGGTCCTGTCAGCTGCTCCTCTTGCAAATCCAATTCTTGCAGCCAGATTTCCACGTGCTTCTCATATTGCTGCCCTTCAGGCGGCTTGCGATTGCCCGTATAGTAGACCTTCCCGTCATCATCAAAAAATAAAGAGGGATCAATGCCGACGGCTCCGGGCAACCAGACAGGATCTGACCACGAGCCTGCCGGGTCCTTGGCGGTGACATAAAAGTTCCTCCGTTCGCCAGTCGCGCTAACGACAAACGTCGATACTACGTAAAATATTCCGTTAAAATAACGGATTGTCGCAGCATAAATCCCCCTAGAGGATGGTGTGTCGTCCAGATTTAGCTGCGAAGGACGATCCAGGACATGACCAAGCTGCCGCCAATGAATCAAGTCCTTGCTGTGAAAAACCGGAATACCCGGATAATACTCGAATGATGAGGTGACCATGTAATAATCTTCACCAACACGGCAAATCGAAGGGTCCGGGTAAAAGCCCGGTAAAATGGGATTTCGAAATGTTTTCATGAAAATTCCTCCGCTTTTCTATCGTTACTTCTTGTATTGTTGGTTAAATTCGTCGATGATTTTTTGGCCGCCGTCGTTTTGCCACTTTTTCACTGCAGCCTGGAAGCCTGACTCGTCGATTTTGTTCAAAATGAACTGGTAAGTGGCATCTTTCATCATATCCTGAAGTCTGGAGCCCTTTTCATTGAATGCTTTGGAATCCAAGGATATGGTAGGATCAGTAATCATAAATTTTACGGCTCCATTCGAGAGCTTGATGGCTTTCTCAAAAACAGGAAGAGAATAGTACGCAGGCGTAACATTGGTTGACTCGTACAGTGCCATATTCAGATAGGGCCTTACTTCCTTCTCAATCAGCTTGCTGTCCGTGGAAGGAACTACTTTGCCATCCTTCAATGCATAATGCTCGTCCTTGAGACCGTACTTGAGAAGATCGGCTATTTCGGGTGAATAGAACTTATCCATGACGCCCAAGATACTCTTGAGCTCCTGTTCGGAGTTAATGGAAGATTTCGGGAAAAGCACAACAGTTCCGTAGCCTGAAAGCCCCCATGTAATATTCTTGCCGTCAACGCCCTGGATATCGTTCACTACCTCATACTCTGCTTCCGGAACGTTTTTTACCGTCTTCTCTTGAAGTCCTTTGACATCGCCCATCGTCCCAATATAGAGTCCTGAGCGGCCGGTAACCATCAGGTTCTGCTGATCCGTTTTGCTCGTAACTGGGAAATCCTGATTGATCAGGCCTTCATCGCGGAGCTTCTTCATAAACTTCATGGTGTCAACATAACCCTTGGTCATGAAATCAGGAATCAATTTGCCGTCTTGAACTCCCCAGCCGTTCGGTGTTCCGAAGAACATGGAAACGGTTTTGAAGGCGCCGTAAACAAGATCATTACGGTCAGACAGTGGGATCGTTTTTCCGCCGCCGGCCAAATCAGCATCTTTGAACTTCTTCAACATAGTGTATAGCTCGTCTACCGTTTTTGGTACAGAGAGTCCAAGTTTATCGGTCCAATCCTTCCGGTAAATGAAGCCCGCACGAGCCGGCTGTCTTTCCTGATAGAGGGAGTAAATTTTCCCTCCAACAGCCGTATGATTAAGAATTGTCGGATTCAAGTTCTTCAGGTTTGGATAATCCAACAAGAACGGACCGACTTCCCAAAACTGATTATTCCTAACGGCGTCACGCATGAGGGTAAAGGAAGCCGCGTTCTTCAAATAAACAACTTGAGGCAGAGAGCCCGTTGCAAAAGCAGCTTGGAATTTCTCATCATAAGAACCGTCAGGCACCCATTGAATTTCCAGTTCGGAATTTGTTTTTTGCTCAAGAACCTTCTCAAGCTTATCGGAAGGAACCTCGGTCGTTTGCAGATCAGCCATGATGCTGATCTTAATCGGACCTTTGGGAGCTTCATGTTCTGATTTAGTTGTTTCAGCACTTGAGTCGATCTTATTGGCACATCCGACTATCAGGGAAACCGCCGTTAAAGCGGAGAGCAATATGGCGGTATTTTTCTTTATCAATTTGCGGTCCTCCTTAATCTGGGTGATTGATGTTCATAGCTTAATCATATTAATTAACACAGGTTACGTATATAATCATGTGATTAGGCCGCAGTTTTACAGGGGTTGCAGGCCTTTTTATTATCTGATGATTATTTTCATTTTGAAGTGATTATTGCCCCTAACGGGCTTTTTCATTAGAATAGAGTAACCGGCTGAACCAGATACCGGCCAAGAAAGGAGTGCAGATTATGCTGCGTGAACAAAGCTTTTACACCAAGCTCGTGTTATTCAGTTGCGCTATCTGCATTATTCCTCTTCTGGCGCTTGGTTTCTTTTCTTATATGAAATCATCGCATTCGATTCAACAACATGTCAATCTAGGCAATGTGCAGCTTATGGAACAAACGAGCAGCAATTTGGAGCAAACTTTGCAGACGTTGGACTATTCCCTCAATAACTTCATCAATTCAACCTTAATGCTGGACGCTTTGTACAAGCCCATGACCACCTATGATTTTCAGGCCTATAATGCCATTCGTAAAGAGCTTTCGTACCAGCAGTCCTCAAAGACCATGGTAACGGATATCATTTTGGTAAATTCAACCGAGAATTGGGTGATCACGAACACGGGATTGTACAATTTAAATGAATACGCTTACAAAAATTCATTACTCCTCTACTCGAATTTGCCATTCAATTCAAACTGGCTGCTTCTGCCGAACAATTCCCTAGGAGCTGCAGATACGGAAAGCTCCGGCTGCAAATACATGATTACTTTGATTAAAAAAATGCCCTTACATACTTCGGAAAAAAGGGGCCTATTATTTGCCGCTATCCCGCAGTGTCGTTTAGCAGCCCTCATGGGAGCTCCTTCGGATTCACAAAATGTGATGGTGCTTGACCAAAGCAATCGGATCATCATCCATTCGGATGAAGCTAAGGTCGGGCAATTCGTAACGGAATCGGGCATCATACCAGAAACGGATCTCGCCCTCTTGGCGGGGAAATCCGGGCAATTCCTATCCAAGTCGAATGACAAAGACTCTACGATTACTTTTATTCGATCTGAGTTTAACGGTTGGATCTATGTTTCGGTAACGGATATTGCTGTTACGAATAAGGAAGCACGAGCCATTGGCTGGTTTACTCTCTACGTGCTATTGGGAATCATTGGGCTAAGCATTTTCTTCGTCTGGTTTGGGAGCAGAAGAATGTACTTCCCTATTCACGGGATACTGAAAGGCATCGCAGATCGACTTCCCAATTCCGACAAGCCCCATAAGAACGAGTTACTATTCATTGACGAACATCTCAGAGATTTGTTTGCTTCTAATTCCAAGCTTCATGGAGAGCTTTACCAAACCGGGATGCAAGTACGCAGCTTTTTTCTTGCCAAGCTGTATCAGGGAAACGTCGGCAACAGAGAACTTGAAGAAAGTCTTGAACGCTTCGGCTATTCGAAGCAGATTTCCTCCTGGAACAATCTTGCCACGCTTACCCTGCAGATCGACCTACTGAAGGAAACGCGGTATGAACAGGCGGATTTGGATCTGCTTTTGTTTGCTATTAAAAATATTATCGAGGAGCTGATCCCGGGCGATAGCTGCTTATCCCCGGTTATCGTTGAACAAACACTAACTACGACGATAGGCTGCTCCGGCCTCACGACTGAAGCATTCTGTAACCAGCTCTATCAATGGACGGAAGAGATCCAGCGAATGATCCGCAATTATTTGGAACTCGACGTCAGCATCGGGATAAGCCTGCCCTTCACCCATATTCGCAAAGCTCCAAGAGCTTATCAGGAAGGACTTGAGGCTTTGAAGCGCAGGCTCACGTTGGGGGAAGGCGTCATTATCCCCTATGCGAGTATCAATGCAGGAAAACATACGCTTATCTATGCATACCCGAAGCTTCAGGAGAACGAGCTTATCGATTCCATCAAATTGGCAAATGAGGATCGATCTTTCGTTGTGCTTAACCAATGGCTGAAAGAAGTTTTCCAAAAAGAACGATCACCTCACGAATATCAGATTTCCTTAGTTCGTCTATTGAATAATTGTATGATCGTCATGCAGGAAGCAGGAATTCGACTTGAGCAGCTAAATCTGCAAGAAGGCTCGTTATATGAGGAGCTGCTTCAGCTCTATGTTAGCTCAGAAATCGAAGCCTGGTTCAAGGATCGAATTATTCTGCCCATGATTCAAGTTTTCCGGGGACCGGCAGGAATGCCAATACCAGAACTTGTCCGAACAAATCATCGATATCATTCATAAGGAATACGAGCGAGATTTAAAGCTAGAAGAATGTGCTTCACGCATGCATTATAACGTCTTCTATTTAAGCAGTGTTTTTAAGAAAGAAACGAATATGTCTTTTAGTGAATACCTAGCTGACTATCGCTTCCAAATCTCCAAGAAATGGCTGGTAGAAACGAATTTGCCCATCAAGGATATTGCCGAGAAACTAACTTACACGAATGCCCAAAACTATATCCGCTTCTTCAGAAAGCTGGAAGGAATGACTCCTGGCCAATACCGTACCCAGTTCTCTGCGCAAAATAAATAAGTATGGTATTTTGATTATGTTGAACTGACTAGTGGGTCTGATCGGTCTTGAGGGCATAAAAAGCATGAGGGTCTCATCCCTCATGCTTTTTATTTAATTTCTATCCAGTTACATTTCTATTGACAACCGCCCATCTCGAACATCATCATGATGCCTTGCAAAGAATTTATTAGACGCTTCTGATAACCGATTATAAAGCTTCATTACCCGTAGCTCCTTTGTAATGATGCGTATGTGGTCTCGCACCATTTACTGTCGTAAAACCTTCAAAGTAATGGATATGCCCACCACTCGGAACATCAATTGCCGGGCCTGTTACCCCTTGAATGACATGAGTGTGCCCATGATTTATTGATGTTACGGTGTAATAACGATGTACATGGGGGACACCTGTTGGAGCTGGTTCGGTAACACCCACATATTGATGAACGTGTCCATCGTCATAAGACGTCACACCTGAAAAAGGGTGAACGTGATACACGGGGCGACCGTCCCAAGAAGTAATATAGAGACCATGGGAATGTTCGTTCCCAGAGTCACTCGGGTGAAGAACGAATCCTTTAACAGGGATTTTTTTCAATGTAGCAGCTCCTTTTTAATTTGGTCTGGTATTAAATTATGTCAATAAACCTATTTTTGATATAGGCATTCGTACAATCGTTTGGCGATATAACTATATCTCAGACGAAAACGAAGAAGCCTGCAAATCACTTGAGCATTGATTTGCAGGCTTCTTTTTGATTATCTGATATTGTCAATCTAGTGCTTAATTGATTATTCACCCATGATTTCTCTATGGTAACCTCACGGTCGGTAGCTGTTGTGTAATCGGAAAGTCTAACACTAAATTTGATTTTTTTCATATCGTCCAAATTCAGCATATTGAGCCTCTCTCTTTCAAAACCGTTTTAAGCATACACCTCACTAAATGCTTCTTCCACGGAAAGCATTTTTCCCGTTCTCGACGATACGGCTGCAGCATGCACCAAGCTTTGCGACTTCAAATAATCTCTTCCGTTTGGTCTTGGCTCCCGCTTTTCCTTCAAAGCAGCTAGAATTCATCGATCGACAGCACGTTTCCTACCCCGTCAAAGGTGTACACTTCATCGGCTTTTCCTTCCTTCATAAGCTGCACTTGGTTGCTCGTTACCACAATCGCGCCTTCCGCTCCTTCGAAACGCCAATCTCCATACCATTCTGTCAGCTTTCCCTTGGCCATCATGCTGCCGTGATAATCCACGACCGTCCCGCCGTCAAAGACGCGATCTCGTTAATCGCAGTGTGAATGTGAGGAGGCGTAACATTAATGACGAAATCGGGGCTCTCGCTGTTGATCGCTTCTTCCAAAGACGAATAAACCGGGGTTTCCGGATCGATCGTTCCCGCATCTGAGCGTTCGCTTCAACAACGCAAACCGCGTGCACGCCCGCATGACGTCTCAGTTTCTTTTCGCAAGGCCCACAATCAATATACCTACGTACCGTAATTATTGAATTAATTGACCATCTCGAAAATGCACAATACGCTTCACCTGCTTCGCAATCAAGTATCCGATTCATACCATCAAATATTTATTCAAAAAGTCGTTACGAAACTTTCCGTGGGGATCATAATGAAGGAGCAGTTGTCGGAAGTCTGGCAGCTTCTCGTAGAGCGGCTTCAACTGAGCGGGCTGCATGGTAAATAGCTTCCCCCAATGCGGACGAGCGCGGAAAGGCGCAAGTTGCTTTTCGATCATCGGCAGTACTTGTTTGACTGCCTCCCAATTCGGCTTCCACGTAAAATGAATAGCAACTGAATCCTGATTGTAATTAGGGCTCATCCACAAATTGTCTTTTGCAATAGTACGAACTTCAGAAACATAAAGGTGTGGCGAGATATGCTCCCGTATTCCATTAAGCGCATTCAATGCCTGATAGGCATCTTGTCGCGGCACGAAATACTCGCTTTGCAGCTCCTCTCCAGCACTCGGAGTGAAATCCATACGAAAGTGCGGCAATCTCTCGTGCCATGGTCCCGCAATGCACATCTGCTCGCTGCAATTCTCCGCTGTATGTCCTGGCACTGGATGCCGAGGTGAAGTTGCTAATTGCGCACCGAAAAACTCAGGTGCCACCTGATCAGAGACTTGATCAGTTAGTTTCCGCTTTAGCCAGACTTGATTGAAATTCGCATTTTTCCAATCGGTAAATAGACTAACACTATAAGCACTGGAAAAAATATCGTCAAAGTGCTCATTTAGCTGCATTAGAGACAGATTATCATATACATGCTGACTCATTTGAAATGTTGGGATCACATCCAGTGTAATTTTAGTGACTATGCCCAATCCTCCAAGCCCAACGATTGAACCTGCGATGTCTTGTTTCTCGCGGGAGAATACAGCCACGTCCCCATTCGCCTGAACGACTTCCATAGAATCAACCACTGTAGCAAGATTCCCATTCCGATCACCAGAACCATGCGTTGCCGTAGCGCATGCACCAGCAACGGTTATGTGTGGCAGCGATGCCAAATTGTGAAGCGCATAACCATGGTTATGTAGGTGCTCACATAGCTCTCCATACCGGATTCCGGCTTCAACAGTTACCTTATTTTGTACTGTATCTAATGCTACCACTCGGTTAATGTTCTGAAGCGAAAGAAGGATTTCGTTACAATCGGCGATGCTATTAAACGAGTGCCGTGTGCCAAGCACCTTTATTTGCTTACTGCGAGTCACTAATTCCTGTACTTGTTCCACACTTGTGGGAATATGGAGTTCAGAGGTACTATACCTGTAGTTGCCAGCCCAGTTCCAAATATTATTCATATCTTCACACGCCTTCGAAAGTATTTATAATTTATTATTACCAAAATTCCAATCACTTTTAAGCATGCCATATACAATGTGGTCAATGTATTGGTCGTATAAATATTCAGCTTCACGGATTCGACCTTCATTCGTAAACCCTAATTTCTCTGGAATCGACCTGCTTTTTAGGTTCTTAACTCCGCATCTTATTTCAACTCTGTTTAAACCTAATTCGTCGAAGGTATAATCAACTAATCTTTTGCAAGATTTAATCATAATTCCATTACTCTGAAACTTTTCACCTAACCAGTAACCAATACTGGTTTTTTTATTAGCCCAATCAATAGAATGATATCCGATACATCCTACGATTTCGCCTTTATACCATATTGCTGTATGGAATCCATTGTTTGAAGCATGTTGATTTTGACAGAATTGTATAAAGGATTTCGTGTTCTCAACACTCAAAGTCCCATCAACCCACGGTAGCCATTCTCTAAGATAACGTCTAGAATCATCTGTTAATGCAAATAATCTTTCTGAATCGTCTTGTTCAAGTAATTTAAGCATCTTATCATCGTCAATTTTAAAGAGCATTTTATCCCTCTTTTCAATATCCATTTAATGTAATTACCCCAGCATAAAAGATTACAATAACTATTAGAGATAGAACGATTAAACATATTAAGCCAAAACTAACCATCTTGACCTATGTAGGCAAATCTAACCCCGAAATGAATAACCTCTATCCGGTGCATCGCTTTTACCGCGGCCTCTTAAGCTAATAGAAATATTTTGCCTGGTTTCAAATGACTCAAATGGAAATTCTTCGGCGCTACCAAGCATTCCTGGGACATAAACTAAAGGAATATTCTCACTTACTTTACGACTAATCAGGTAATTAATTTTGATTCCATCATTTAGTGCAAATTGTGAGTCCATCAAACTACCACCTCAAATTCATTATACACAATGCTATTTATCCCTACTTTATTATCCTTGAGTGTTCTCGTCACTTTTGTATTCTAAAATATCTCCAGGTTGGCATTCTAATGCTTTGCAAATTGCTTCTAAAGTTGAAAGCCTAATTGCTTTTGCCTTTCCATTTTTCAATATAGAAAGGTTAGCCATTGTTATTCCAACCCTCTCCGAAAGTTCTGTTACGCTCATTTTCCTTTTAGCCAACATCACATCAATATTGATTATCATCGACATTGTTTTCACCTCACACTATTAAATCATTTTCAGATTTTATATCTACGACTTCTTTTACAAGTCTTTGGAGGACGCCAACAAAGGTTGCGATTACGCTTGAAGCAATAGTGGAATATAATCCCAGCGCTATGACTCCTGCTCTGTCACCTTCAATAAATATAGCGACGAATACGATTCCTACTACAATAAAGGCACTTATTGTGATTGCACAGCGATTGATAACCTTCAAAGCTCTAACAGATAATTCCGAGAAAGAATTGTTTTTATCAATGTAAATTAAAAGTTTAAATACTTGATACAACGCGATGAAAAATGGAATAGACAATAAATAAGCAGATAGTAAAAAGGGATATTGCAAGTAAGCAGTCACTGGATGCGCTTCTGCATTTCTACTGGCTATCTCAGGCAACAAAAATATACATAAAGCAAGTGCCACAATTCCGATAAGAATAATAACTCCCTTTAGGAAAAAAGTTGCCCATCGGTTCATAAAAAACACCTCACTAATAAATTGTAATACGTTACTTAACGTTTTCATATCAATTATCTTTATTTTTCTTTTAGGCATCATCACATCAATATTGATTACTATTGCCGGTTAATCACCTCAGACTATTAAGTCATTTTCCGATTTTATATCAATCGCTTCTTGTAAAAGTCTTTGAAGAACAGCGGCAAAGACTGCAATCACCATGGAAGCAAAAGGAACAACCAATCCGATAAAGATGACACCTGGGGCGTCGTCTTTATCCGCAAAGAGATAGAAGAGCGGCAAGACTAGCACATGCAAGGTACTGATTGTGATGGCACAGTGTTTGATTTTCTTTAAAGCTTTTACAGATAATTCGGAGAAGGCTTTATTTTTGTCAATATAGCGTAAAAGTTTGAAAGCCTGATATAAAGCAAAGTAAAAAGGTATCGCCGATGCATAAAATACGATGGAAACGAGATATTTTATATAAGCAAACTCTGGAAGCAATTTTGCTGCAATATTCCCTATCTCAGGCACCAAAAAGATGCACAAAGCAAGAATCGGAATTCCAATAAAAATAACAGCTATCTTTAAAAAGAGCGTTGACACTCGTTTCATAAAAAGCACCTCACTTATTTATTGTTAACTTGATTATAATACGCAGTTTATCGTTTCACAATACATAATTACCGATTATGATTATATTATTGTTGTTATATAGATATCCATTTAATTTTAGACAAAGATAAAAAGCTCGTTCCACTATCCTCCCTTTCGTCCATAAGATGATAAGAATTGATTATAATGATTTGTTAAATTGTGGTGCCTGGTTTGGGATGCTACCATGAAAATAAAACGATTGGAGTGATAAAGATGAAAAATTTTACAAAATCTGTGAATATGATCAACAATTTCACTATAGAAAACACTGTAATCCTTAAAAGAAGGATAAATTGGAGGAATAGTTCGTGGAAAAGTTAAAAAAGTTTCTAGCTTACTACAAACCTTATAAAAAAGTGTTGTTTGCCGATTTGTTATTTGCAGCACTAGCTTCGATGACCGTACTTGCCTATCCCTTGCTGGTAAATCAAATAACCAAAAACGCAATAAGTGACGAAGGAATCGATATTGCGTTAGTTTTTAAAATGGTTGGCATCTTTTTATTTCTGATGGTCGTGGAGTATGTCAGCAACTTCTATACCGACTATTTTGGGCATGCGATGGGGGCAAAGATCGAGTCTGACATGCGAAAGAATTTGTTTCAGCATGTTCAAAAGCTCTCGTTTTCGTATCACGATAATGCCAGAACTGGGCAACTGATGTCGCGGATAACTACAGACTTATTCGATGTATCCGAACTTGCACACCATGGACCAGAAGATACGGTGATCTCTTTGGTGAGAATCCTGGGCTCGTTCATTATATTGCTAAGTATAAATTGGGTACTCGCGTCAGCTACTTTTTTGATTTTACCTTTCATGTTTATTTTTGCATATCGCTATAGTATCAAGATGAAGCACGCTCTTAAAAAAAATAAAGAACGTATCGCAGATATAAACGCTCAAATTGAAGACAGCCTTTCTGGGATTCGAGTTGTGCAATCGTTTGCTAATGAAGACATCGAAGTGGATAAATTTAGAAGCAGTAACCATCGTTTTTTAGAAAGCAGGAAAAAAGGATATTTGGTGGAGGCATTGTTCTACAATGGTTTGACTGGGTTTATTTCATTGATTAACATTTCGGTTGTTATCGCGGGCGCCATTCTTATAAGTTATAACCAGTTGCTTCTAACCGAGTTGATTACCTTTTTGTTATACATAAACACCTTAATCGACCCTGTGAAAAGGTTAGTGAACTTTACTCAGAATCTTCAAAATGGGGTGGCTGGATTTGAACGTTTTATGGAAATTATAGCGATTGAGTCGGACATTACCGATGCCAAAGATGCTACTGAGCTAAGCAATGTAAAGGGTTCAGTGGAATTTGTAAACGTAAGCTTCCAGTATGCCAGCGACTCGAATTATGTGTTTAAGAATATAACCATTACAGCAAGACCCGGTGAATATGTAGCACTTGTAGGACCTTCTGGAGTTGGAAAAACGACCCTTTGCAGTTTAATCCCGCGTTTTTATGAAACCAGTGAAGGTACAATAAAAATTGATGGTACGGATATAAAAAACATAAGGCTAAAATCATTGCGTGACAATATTGGGATCGTACAACAAGATGTGTATTTGTTTTCGGGTACGATTAAAGAGAACATCTTGTACGGGAATCCTGGGGCTACCGATGAGGAAATGATCAACGCTGCCATAAATGCGAATGCTCATGAATTTATTATGGGGCTTCCGGATGGCTACAACGCCTATATAGGTCAACGTGGCGTAAAGCTTTCAGGCGGTCAGAAACAACGCATAAGTATCGCACGTCTATTTTTGAAAAACCCTCCTATCCTTATATTGGATGAAGCCACTTCCGCCCTAGACAATGAGAGCGAAAGGGTGGTTCAGGAAAGTTTTGAAAAGTTAGCTAAGAACCGCACTGCTTTTGTAATTGCACATAGGCTGTCCACAATCAAAAGTGCAGAAAGGATTATTGTGTTATCGGAAGACGGGATTGCAGAGGAAGGTACACATACAAAGCTTATTGAAAACAATGGTATATATGCAAAGTTTTATAAAATGCAGTTTGATCAATTATAGTACTAGGATAAACCTAAAAGACGCTAAGCAAATATTTCTTTGTTTAGCGTCTTTTAAGTTTGACTAAAATTCCATCCGTATACTGAACTATGCTTGGTGTTTGGTTTTATGGGTTTATTATAATCTTACTTGCATTTAATAAAAATTCTTTCATATGGTTAATTGGTATTCCACTATGAAACCTTCTAATTTCAAATAATGTCCATTCTTCAATATGTTTTATTTTCGCTAAATAAGTTCGGTTTCCTTTGTGTTGTTCATTTAAAAAAAGTTTATATGTATCAACTTTCTCTTGAGCATCGCCTTCCATTATTTGTTTAATATTTTTTTCATAGAAGATACTTGTCCTATCCGCCCATGATATTAGTTCGCTTCGGGGTGTTGTTGAACATTGGATTTCATCACTACCTTTATAATAAAAGGTATTGTCATTTATATCATATTCAGACAAAAACAGAAGATCTAATAAGCTCCAAAAGTATTCTGCCTCATGTTTAATGTCCCATCTTGAACAATATTTAGGATGTAGTGTAACATGAGTAGAAATAAACCCCGCATAAAGTAAATTTAAATCATTAATTTTATTAAAGGAATTGGGAAGTAGATTTTCACTTCCTACAAAAGTAACAACTTCATCCGTAAGTATAATTTGTTTAATATCAGTGATTTTTTCTTTTTTTAAGTTAATGAATGTATCTGTCGAAGAACTAAATTTATCTGTAAATAAAATCTCTCCTTTTAGATTTGTGTTTTTTTCTTTGAAGTCTATTAACAAATTACATACAACTTCCTCAAAAACTTGAAAACCATCTATTATTTCATCAAAACTATCCAAGGTGTAAGGAGGAGATACGACTTCTATTAAAGCATTGGAATATTCAGGATGTATCTCCCAGCCTTTGCGAAACAAATAACCCACTTTTTTTACTAGATTTTCATGGATATCCGACATAGACTTTATTTTATTTATAATCTGTTGTGATGCTAATAAGTAACTTATGAAGTCACGTTCTTTATAAACTATTGCATATTCTTTTTCGATTCCAAACTCAAACCTGTCTGGAACAATTTTCATTGTTATTCCCCCCTCAATACCTCATTGTACTATCCTCCGTTTCATCTTCGGCAGCAGCAATCTCTTCTGCCTTTCGAACTTCACTGAAAAAATGATCCAATTCATGCTTCGCAACTTCGCGTATAAATCCTAGTTCTTCACCAAATAGCTCCGGAGTCCATGTACGGCCGAAGGAAGCATGGACCACCTCATCTGCCCAATCGTAATCCTGGAACTGAGTCATTAATGGATGCTTCACTTGATCTCTGCAGAATTCAAATTCCCCTACTTTCCCGGGTCGCTTCATCGCCCCTTCTTCGATTCCAATACTTAGCCACGCGTATTGCGCACTCGGGATTTTTTCTATATTGATATCATAATCAGACGTATATTGCGGGCGTGAACGCCAATTTAACCCTTCAGCCTCCAGTGCTGCTTGACCAAACAACGCATGGCGAACCTCATCCCACAAGTGCCTTGCTAAGTCCCGATAGAATGCCCACGGCATTCCTTTTTGTGACCATAACACAGCCGCAATCAGTTCCGCCGCCGTCATCTCTTCCTGACGTACTCTCATCATACCGACAAGTCTCTCCTCATTCGGCTTCTCGAATTTCATTCCCATGCTTGTACGGTAAAGGGTTGTTTCACCCATACGTGCTTCTCGTTGCGATTTTTTGGGCAATTGATAGACCTGGAATGATCTTATACGTTCTGGTATTTCAGAAGACCTTTTCATTTCGTTGCTCATTCCACCTGCTGCAAGGATGCATCGCTTTATTAACGTACATAGTTCTTCAGTGCCAGCCTCTTCCCACTCCCCTGCGTTCTTCAGGTGAGCAATTGCCGCTTCTCCCCAATGTACTTGTTCCTCCAGATCGAGAAGGATTGAGCGTAGTATACGAATAGTCGGTTGATCTACAATTTGTTGTGTACGTTGTATATGGCTCCTATAGGCTTCAATAAGCGCTGGTTTAATCACTGTATACACGCCAGCTAACCATTCGGAATCTGTACGAGCATGAAGAATTTCGTCCATAAGCAGCGTTAAAGTTGGATCTGGTTCCAGCCCAACGTTAGCAAGAGGCGTACGCAGATGACTCACACGTGTACGAAGCTGATCCGCTGCTTCTGCATCCTCATAGATGTGCCGTCCCATCGCAGTTTTGACATCCCAGTTATGCCGTGCAGGCAGCTGAGCTGCACTTATAAACATAAGACGCTCATGAATGAACCTATATCTCTGCAGTATCTTAGCGTTTGCATCAACACCAAAAGCACCAATTGAATGTGGATTAGCAATTCCTGTAAATGTAATTTCCAACTTTATTCCCTCCTATAACGAGCGCTGAATAATTTCATTTTCCCTTAATGTGAATTCGTTTACAATAGATAAAGAAAGGATTTCAATGGATTTATTTGATCAGAAAGGGTGCCTCCAATTGAATGAAAAATTGCCTACTATACACTACTGCGGTGACTTTATTGTTCGACGTAACTGGAAGCTGGGACCACGTATTTTAGACGATAACGAGTTGGTGTTTTTCCCTCAGGGAAATGGAACCATCTACCGAAATGGAGATCAAGTTTATACATTGAATCAGCCCAGTTGGGTCCTTACAAAGGCAGGGGAAACTCACAGCTATCATTTCGGAGAGACTGCAGCTACTCGTCATCTTTTTCTGCATTTCAATGGTGGTGAATGGTTCGCGCCTACGCTTTTTAGTACGAAGAGTTGTGATGTAATACCGATTAGGGAAGGTGGGCTACCATCGGCAATAATCAGCCAGATCCTCCATATCGCTCATGAAGAGAAAGATACCAATCGGTGCAATATCTTATTGTTAGCTCTGCTTAGCGAACTTGAATACTTGGGTAATAAAAGCAAAAACACTTCAATCCCCTCTATGAAATATTTAAAAAATAAAAAAGAGGCCGTAACCGACCCCGCCTATCCGCTCGTGGTGAGCAAAGCATTAACCTATATTCGTAATAGGCTCCTTGAGCCTATCACCGTAGCCGAAATTGCAGTCCATTGCCAGTTATCTCATGAACACCTGACTAGAGTCTTCGTACGTGTCATCGGAATTCCTTTGCGTCAAATGATCATTCAACTGCGGCTAGAACGCGCTTCTCATATGCTCCGTCATAGTACACTTAGCATTAAAGAAATCGCCTCGCAGTGTGGATATGCTGAGAATCATTACTTTTCACGAGCTTTTACCGCCTATTACGGTATGACAGCGACAGCATACCGCAAAGAATACACTGATCCGCGTGTCCAACACATCGTTCCTGACGAACGATTGGAAGAAAATTATCCGATTAATGTTTATTTTCACCTTAACCCTTAATGCCTGTCATAGATATGCCCTCGATAATATTACGTTGGAGAACAAGATAAACGAGCAGTACGGGCATGACGGCAATAGCAGAACCAGACATCATTAAAGTCCAGTCAGTCACATAGAGTCCCTTAAACGTACTAAGCATCAAAGGTACGGTGAAGTTGTCGGTTGAGCTCAGGAAAATGACGGGCTTAAAAAAACTGTTCCAATTTCCCAAGAATGAAACTATCGCTAACGAAGCTAGAGCTGGACGAATGAGGGGAACCATGATACGCCAGTAAATTTTCCACATGCTCGCACCATCAACATAGGCTGCTTCTGATAAATCACGTGGGATACCCATAAAAAATTGCCTCAATAAAAATACACCAAAAGCACTGAACAATGCATCCGGAACAATGAGGGATAAATGCGTATCGAGCCAGCCGAGATTTTTTAAAATGATGTATAGAGGAACGATCGTAACCTGTTCGGGAACCATCAACATGGAAAGAAACAGGATAAAGAGAACATTACGAAAGGGAAAATCAATTTTAGCAAATGAAAAAGCGGCCATAGAGCATGTTAACAATTGACTCAGTACCACAATCACAGAAATATAAGCACTGTTTATGTATGCCTTATCAAATGGCATAGCTGTTAGAGATCGGCTAATATTCTCCCACCTCCATGGATTCGGAAATAAGGTCGGCGGCACTTGAAAGATTTGGGCTAAGTCTTTTAAGCCGCTGAATGCCATCCATAAAAACGGGCCAAACATGACTACAGAGGCTAGAATCAACAGAACATGCAGAAGGATGGTTGATACTTTACTACCTATATGGTTGCTCTTTTGTTTACTGGGTACTGTTCTTGCTGGAACTAATTTATGATTTACCGTTTTCATGCGAAATCCTCCTTAATCCGCGTAGTGGACCCATTTGCGTGAAATATAGGTCTGTGCAATGGTGAAAGTCAAAATGATAACAAAAAGCATAGTAGCCGCTGCCGCACTGCGTCCGAATTGAAAGTTTTTGAAGGCTAGCTCATACAAATGATACACAATCGTATAACTAGCTTTTGCTGGACCACCACTCGTCATAACGAAAGCCGTATCGAAGATTTTAAACGAGTCAATAATGCCAATAATGGTAACAAATAAGGTAGTTGGTGACAAAAGGGGCACAGTAATTTTCCAGAATTGCTGTGACCTCGATGCACCATCGATCATAGAAGCCTCATAGTAATCTCTGGATATTCCTTGTAAACCAGCCAGAAAAATAATCATGTTAAAACCTAATTTTTGCCAAATGCTCACAATCGCCAAGGATGGCAGGACGAGGTTCAAGTTGGTCAACCATTGTGGACCCTTAATGCCAAACAAGCTATGCAGCAGAAAATTGATGATACCGAAGTCACCATTGAGCAGCCACATCCATACAATCGCGACAGCGACAGAGCTTGTAACTACTGGCATGAAGAAAAACAACCGATACATAACACGATATCTCACTTTGTTCAAAGCAACAGCGACCAATATCGCAAGAAAAATACCCATTGGGACCGTTAATAAGGAATAATAAAGGGTATTTACTAGAGCCTTCTGGAAATCAGGATTATGAAAGGCGTAACTGAAATTATTAAATCCAATAAAAGTCGCAGGCTGAAATCCATCCCAATCTAATGTACTTAAAACAAAGGTTGTGATCAGAGGGATAAGTGAAAAGGAAAGCAGTCCGATTAATTGTGGGGCAATAAAGAAGTACCCCCAGAATGTATTAGAACGTTTTCGGTTCATGCAAATCCTCCCCTATAAATTGTTTCAAAAAAAATAAAAAAGGAGAGACGGAATACAAACATCCTTCCCTCCTTCATGTCACACATTACCGTACATGCATCCTATTTTTTATTTTTTCGCTTTTACTTCGTCGATCTTCTTATTAACACCTTCGCTTATTTTCTTTAATGTCGTCTGAGCATCCTGTTTGCCTAACAACAAGAGGTCGTAGTTATCTTTCACAATATCAGAAGCTCCAGGAACCCCTGATTCGGAAGGCCATAGGGCATAACCAATCTCACGAGCATCGAGGAAATATTGAGCATGTGCCGGCTGTGCATTCTTATCCAATACGAGATCATCTACACCGCTAATCGAAGGAACTGCATTTCCCCCTTTAAGACGGAAGTTTTGACCATCCTTGGAAACAAAGTAAGATAGAAACTCATAAGTCTCTTTAGCATGAGCTGTCTTTTTATTCATAACCATGTACGCTGTTGGAATGCCAGCTGGTTCCATTTTTTTGCCAGTGTTAGTTGGCAGTGGGACAATGTCGTATTTTAAAGAAGTGTTTGCATTAAACTGCGGAACCCACCAACGACCAGCAATTCCAAATCCGACTTGGTTCGACATGAACATAGCATCTGGGCCTTGTCCTTTAGGAAGTGAACCTGAGAATACGAAGTTTTTGTTCTTTGTGTTTTCAGCAAGATATTGGAATGCTTCAACCGTTTTCGGATCCTGATCTCCAATGAATTTGCCATCCTGAGGCTTATCGTAAGCTTTACCTCCGTTTAACGTTACCCATGAATAAACCGGGGATGACCAATCTTCAAGTACAAGACCATATTTATTTTTAGACTTTAGCTTTTCCGTTAACTCTTGTAACTTCTTCCAATTCCACTCCCCTGCTTCGTACAATTTCTGAGGATCGTCGGTGATACCCGCTTCAGTCAATACAGTCTTGTTGTAATACATGACTAACGGATTACAGTCAACTGTGACTCCATATATTTTATCGCCTTTCTTCGAACCGCCCCATAATCCTTCAGCAAAATCCTCGGCTTTGATTGGGCCATTGCCTACTTTCATCAATGGTGTCAATTCTTCGATTGAACCGTTACTAATGAGTTTAACGACAGTTTGATCTCCAGCATAAAATGCGTCTGGCGCAGTACCACCCTGCAGTTGAGTAATGATCTTCTCTTCGTAGCCATCATTCGGTACGGCTACCAGCTCCCATTTCACATTCGGATGATCTTTGTTATACTGATCTGTCAGTTCGTAAAAGCGCTTTAACTCTCCCGGATTACCCCAAGTACTCCACTTTAATTTGATAACCTCTCCATTTCCAGCCTTAGGCGCTGGTCCCTTCGTTGCATCTGCTGTCTTGCCGCCTGCCGGTGCAGAAGAGTTGCAAGCAGTAAGAATCATCGTTAGCATCAGGACGGAGCTGGTTGTTAACCCCCATGTTTTTTTCTTTACCATTCTTCCAATCGACTCCTCTCACATAATTAGATATCTCACCACTGGAATAAATTGGACTGCTATGAGTTAAACATATTTTAGAATATGATGATAGCGTTTTCAATGAACTTTCCCGAATAGTAGATGGATTTTTTTGATCTAGTATATATTATTTTCCTTACTCTATTATCGTCGTATTTTGCTGATTAATGCGGAATTCTAGTCGTTATCATTCGACAAATTCTGTGAAAACAATGTCAAAAAAGTTAAGTTAACCTTAAGAATATGAATGTGGGCCACTACTCAATTTACAATGGAACTTTGACTCTTAAACATCATACAAAGGTGCTCTATCACATATTCTATATTCTGGTGCTAAACTCTTATTATTAAATAGATGAGCTAATGACTTCTTCGCATAGGAGCAGCCCAATCCTCATTTTAAAGTTTGACTTGTATGAAGACGTTCAAAAAATTATTAGTCATTGGGGGAATTCACCTGGCAAAACATAATGAAATAAAGTTAAGTCATAAGCTTCAACAAGCTTCCGTGAAAGTCGGGTCTGCGCGAACTGCAGCGGCTAAATGGGTCATGCAACACGCCAGCCTAGAAGCTTGTTTCCATGGGGCTTATTTCAGCGGCTCGACGGTAGGTCTGCCTGATGACGCTGAGTTGTCGGTAGCCTCCGATATCGATGTCGTGATCGTTACCACACAGGCTGAGCCCCCACTCAAACTTGGGAAGTTCATCTACGATGGCATCCTTGTGGAGGCCACGTATTTGTCTTGGAACGAACTCGCCTCGGTCGAAAGGGTTCTGACGTCCTATCACCTTGCAGGCAGCTTCCGCGTGGATTCGATCATTGCTGACCCCACCGGACATCTGCGCAAACTGCAAACACAGGTATCTCGCCACTTTGCGGAGCGGATGTGGGTACGTCGCCGATGTGAGAACGCTCGGCAGAAGATCAAGAACGCGCTACGGGCCATAGATACTTCTGCACCGTTGCACGACCAAGTGACGGCGTGGTTATTCCCGACCGGCGTAACAACGCACATCCTCCTTGTGGCCGCACTTCGCAACCCTACTGTTCGGCTCCGCTACCTTGCCGCACGCGACGTGCTTACGGAATACGGCCACGCTGACCTCTACCCAGATCTGCTGAAGCTGCTAGGCTGCGCTCATCTGACCCCCAAGCGCATCGAACATCATCTCGCCAAGCTCGCACTAGTATACGACGCCGCTGCGACCGCGGCCAAAACACCTTTCTTCTTCAGCACCGACATCACCGCCACAACACGACCAATTGCAATCGACGGAAGCCTTGAACTCATCCGGGCCGGCTACCACCGTGAAGCGGTCTTCTGGATCGTCGCAACCTTTGCGCGCTGCCATAAGATATTGGTTGCAGACGCCCCACCGGACCTGCAACGTTTACTCGCTCCAGACTTTGAGGCTATCATCGCAGACCTCGGCATCACCTCCACCGATTCCTTAATCCGCCGTGCAGAGGACGTCATGCAGTTCCTACCGAAGCTCTGGGAGACCACCGAGGCAATCCTATTCGCCAACTCAGGCATCGTGTCTGAGTAGCACTTCCGTTTTCGATAGATCTGCCCTTTCTGTATGCTCGACATACTCTCAACCAGGTTCACACCTGCTCTTCTCGGTAGTTGTCGCCCGTGAGAATACTGACTAAGACCACCTGCACCCGAAAGGCTAGCCGCAACGAAATAAGCTTCACCACGCTCTACTGCCCGTTAAATGAATAAAAAAGGAGCTGCTGCAAGGCAAGCTCCTTCACTATTTCCGTTAGTTCAATAACCTAAAGTTATTTTTTTAGGTTTGCTTTCATAAGAGAGGCAATCTTTTGTTCGTCTCCATTCTGAATCCGTTCCAGTTGATTAATGACAAGTTCTTGCCTTTGTACGGAATGGTTTTGACTTAACTTTGCTTTTCCCTCTATCTTGTTGATTCTTATTTTGAATCCTTGAATCCCTTTATTCAGCCCAGCGATAAAGTCTGCGTCTACCTCTTGCAATCTATATGAACTATCAGGGGCTTCATACTTCAATACCATTTCATGCAAGGAATCCATTAACTCTTTTTCATCATCAATAAGTTTGACTTCACCGTTTACATGAACTGTTACATAATTCCATGTTGGAACTGCTTTATTTGTTTCATACCATGTAGGAGAGATATAGCAATGCGGACCATGAAAAATGGCTAAGACAATTTGATTGCTAATATCCTTCCACTGAGGATTCGGACGTGCAAAATGCCCATATAAGTATTTGTTCTCCTTATCCAAAATTAATGGTAAATGAGTAGCAAAGGGTACTCCATTTTGTTGTGAAAACAATGTTGCAAAGCTATATTCTTTGATAATGTCGTAAGCGACTTTTATTTCATCAATGTGAAAGTGTGAAGGAATATACATGGTTTTCTCCTCCTCATTTGCTCTTATAACAAAACTATCCTTTAGCTTAATGATAGTAGGAACAACTGCCGCGTCGGCAAACTGCTTCCTGGATTGCTGAACTAACGTTCGCCGTTACATGAATATCATTTCAGAGAAAATGTTATATGAGTGTTTTGGTCATTATAAAATCTATTTGTTCTTCATCACCCATATAAAAAGAGTGGGCTCCTGTTTGAACAAAGCCCATTTTTTTATAAAAGGTAATTGCGCTCTCATTTTTTTCCCAAACCCCTAGCCAGATCTTCTCTTTATTCCGTTCTATCGCTATTTCTATAGCTTTATTTATTAGATATTTACCAAGCCCCTGTTTATGAAGTTTTTTCCTTATATAAATCCTCTCGATTTCAAGCGAATCATTGCCCATTATTTCAGTTTGAGAATCAATTGTGTTTAGCTTTAAATACCCGGCAATTTCCTCATTAGAATAAATAAAATAGAATTCCGAAGAGATATTTGATAATTCTTTTTCTAATTGTTTTAAGTTAAATGCTTTTTCCAAGTATGCTTTCATATTTTCAGGTGAATTTTGATTCTTAAATGTCTCATTAAATGTCTCAACACTGATTTCTTGAAGTAATCCTAGATCTTCAAATGTGCACTTTTTTATATTTATAGTCATTTTATTTGTCCTCCTTTTACTAAATCAATAATTTCTCTTGTTTCCCTTTTTTACAAACTCCCAGTCTTTTTCTACATTTTTTCTGACTCTTTGCAGCAGGTTAAAAATCGTTTCTACTTCACTTTCGGAGAATCCAGATAGTGCGACCATATTGGAATAATCGTTTTCGCTTTTTATAAAAGGGTAAACAGTCTTCCCTTTCTCTGTAGGAAATAGTTTTTTAATTTTTTGGTTATATTGATCATCATTTTTTTCAATAAATCCATTAATCTCCAGTTTCTTTATAGCACGAGCAGCTGTTGTTCGGTCTACCTTTATCATTTCAGCTAACTTTTCTTGAATAATTCCTGGATTTTCACATATTCGTACGAGGTACAAGTACTGTCCTTTTGTAAGGTCATATTTTTTAAATTCTATATTACTTATAGAATCCAATGCCCTAGCAATCATTCCAACCTCACGTAGAATTTCCTTCATAATTGCAACTCCACTAATATTGTATTTTTCAAACGTCGTAAAAAAATAGTACATCATTTTTGTTGTATTTACAACAAAAATTCCTACAGGCTTTTCCATACTAACCGTTAGCACAACGAAAAAAGCAGGGTCGCTACGACGCCTGCTCGGGTTGTTCTTATGAAGCTATCGTTTCTCGTTGGTTGAATAAATCAGATATGGTATTAGCTGATTTAAATCGACTTCATCGAAACTCAACAATCATAGCTTTTCGATATTCCCCGTCAAAAAGGACCGCAATTACTTTTGATGTATCATTATCTATTACTTCAAATAACTCACTTCCTTTGGTAAAAACATTCGATTCGAAATCTTTTTTTGGCATTGTTTTTATTTGTTTTTTAATCGTTCCTAATTGTTCCCCAATCATAGTCAATGGTATGGTTTCTGCAGATGGAAAGTAGTTTTGTCCGTTCCACCTTACAACGGATGGGTAGTCAGTTTGAACATTAGAACACCCCACTATTAACGATCCAAAAAGAATGAGTGCCAATATTGGTATTATTATTTTTTTCATTAAGATCCTCCCCCTATTTAGGCTTTATAACGGAAGATTTCATCAGATTGTTTCAAGTTCCTATATTTTATGCAAGTTTTTTTTCTCAACAATCCTGCCCGTTGAGCAAAGGGCTGCCACGCGGCAGTCCTTTTGATATTGAATGCTATCGTTCTGCGTTAGCAAACTCCTGATTTTACCATGTACAATTCCTTAGACTTTAATTTATAGATTGTTAAATGTAGGGCGTTTTTTGTTATGGATATCGCCAATCAGAGGTAGGCGGGACAGCATGTTCTGTAGGAATAAAGAGTCCCAAGGGAGATGTTCTGTGATACCTAAGCCGACTATATCATATGATTTGGCTGCATCTTGTAATACTCGAATAATGGTTTCCAAACTTGAACCTTGGGGAAACCTATTCTAATAAAACTGCCGCCTGAGTCCGTGTGTGAGTTCTTGGATAAACAGGAACTCATTATAGACGAACAAATCCAAAAACTAAATGATACTAAAAAGCTACTAGCTCACCACAAAAACCAGCTTCAAGAGCAAACTCGTTTACACGATCAGGTATTTGGTGTCGTCTTTACCCGCAAAATTGATGAACGATCCGTCTTAAAAGTAGATTGCAAAACCATAGTGACTCCACTTGATCAACATAATTTAAATTTCAGAGGACTCGCTATAGCACTTGAAAAAGAAGGGACTGTTATGGCTCCTCTATGTGGCTGCATGTATCCTTTGAAAAGTTATGAATCCATTGAAAAGTTCCATTACAGCAGCCTTTATACTTCTATTTCTAAAACGGATTTAACTTCCTTACCATTAGGTGTTTATGTCGATTCGATTCCAGAAGGTATGTATATGTGCATCGCCTTTAAGCGGTCTAAAACCGGATATTACGATCATTTTTGCAAACTAAAAGAAGCCTACGATTTACTAGGCTATCCAACTGAAAATAATGTATACGAAGTTTCGCTTCCAAATAATTATGCTTCTTCAAACGATGAAGACTTTATTACCGAACTCCAAATACAAATAAATTAAACAACAAACCAAAAGAGGTTAGCTCGTTTTTCTTATTGTTTCGCATGTTTCGATACGGTTGCGGCTGGAGTAGCCTGGCCGATAATACTCCGGTGTTCCAGATCACGTTAACGACATTAATATTAGTTTAGATGGTTTGAGACGCGCTCAAGGCGACACTTGGACAACTGATTATGTAAGAAGATTGGTTTAGTCGGCATTTGTAAATGTTTCTGCAAATATTTATTTTTCTCCAGGGTTACGTTAGAACCGAACACACCTATATAATCTTTGATGAATGAATTGAGGAAAGTGAAATAAATGAAGTCTTAATTCATTTAGGTGGCTTTACTGCTGCTTTGACCACCGTTCGCCGTTTCTGCTGGGATTTTCAAAAGCGACGATCTAATCCGTCAGATAGCTCTACGATTCGTGTACCCGATTGTTTATCCAGAGGTTGCGTAATACCACTTGGGATATATCGAAATACGAACGGAACACAAAGTAGAGAAAGTCCACCGAATATAAGTGATACTGGACCAAGTCCATCTATGCCTTTACTCGTTAAGGGTTCCTGTATGTTTACCGTATCTTCTTCAGATTCCATGACGAATTAATAATATTTGCGGCACCGGACAAACTAAAAGCCCGAGGGAAAGCATCACCCTGGGCTTTTTTCGCGCTTTTGTTAACCACTTGAATTATTTTTACATCATCAATGCCATTATTTCTTCTTCTTCTTTTTTCTGCTGCCATGATTTGGTTTGTTATCTTTTTGGTCTTTAGCGTGATTTTCTTGTTGTTGGTCGTGTGTTGACATGATATTATCCCCACCCTTAGAGTAATTTTGAAGCATTAATATTGTGTGCATTTAAAGGGTGCAGCTATACAATGAATTCCTCGAACGGCAGCCGCATCGCTTTTGATTGAGCTCTTGTTCTCCGTTAGCCATCCATGCATCTCTTGCATTGCACCACAGAGCATGAAAGTTAATCAGTTCTTTCATGGTAGTTTAATCCTCTTAATATCAGAATATATGGTCCCTTTACTCATAGGATTTACCTGCAGAGAGAAATTAACAGACAAATTATCAAAATAGCAAAAGATCAAGCACATATATATGAACAATTGCTGCATGAGAATACAAAACTTAAGAGTGAAATAATTGAATTGAAATCTAAAAAGAAAACTTCTGATACAGCAAAAACTAATGACCAATTTGAAGCAGATGATATTCAAACCTTTCTCAATATCATGACCAGAGCTAGAAATTTAACTTCAAATTTAAATGTATAAGATTTCTTTACACTCCACATCCTAATATTACACCTAGAGAAGGAGTTGCATAAATGGCTAATAACAACACATTAGTAGTTCCACAAGCAAAGGCTGCTTTAAATCAGTTGAAGGTTGAAATAGCTCAAGAGCTTGGAATTCCATTCCAACCAAATGCATATAACGGAAACCTCGCCACACGCGATGCAGGTGCCATAGGTGGCAATATTACAAAAAGATTAGTGCAAATAGCTGAACAACAACTTTCCAGCTTCCAACGCTAATCCTTTTTTGATGTAGGAGCAAGCAAGCACGAAAAAGACTACAACCCCTTTTCTCCTCAGGTGAATGTAGTCTTTTTTATGTTGTGAAGTAATCTATATCATATCAGTCTTATTTTTAACAATATGTCCATAAAACTTTCCATTCTTTTCGAAAATAAACATTGTACTATGGGATTAGGTTACCACGAATTCGGAGTAATATCTTTACAGTTACAGAATCGGCTAGCAAATAGCGCTGTTGCTCCGTATGAAATGATATTTGGAACCATATTTCATTTGGGCAAATTTATTAAATAACTTTTGTACCATTCCAATTTCGTTATCGGTTAAGTTCATAATGGATATATACTTTTGCGTATTCTGATCCCTTAAAAAATCGTCCCATCTTAAAATTTGGTTATTTTGAAGAGCTTCGTCCAGGGAAATTTGGATCCATTTCTTTATGCCGCCCGTACATATTTTGAAAGGGTCTGGTATGAAATAGTTCGTATCATTTACAAGCCCTGGTTTTAACATCAATAAATGCACAGCATTTAAAGCATCATCCATTGCTGAATGGCTTTGCCCTATGAAATGAAGGCCATGATCTTCTAAAGCTTGTTGCAAGCCTCCTTCAAAAAAACGAGTCATGTCCAATAAATGAGTAGTTACCCATTCATTTTTAATGCGATTCACTTTGCAATCAACTAGTAAAGTAAAGAAATCGCTGCCGCCCCATGCAATCAATTTAAAATCGTTGCCGCAAAATTTTTTGAATTTCTCTATAACTACCTCAAAAGGCTTACTTTTTAATAATGTTTCTTCTGTAATACCGCAAAACTCCAGTGCAAACCTATTTAAAGGAAATTTAGGACGAATAAAGCTTTGAAATGTCTCGACAATTTCCAATTGCTCATTTAACTTTACAGCCCCAATTTCAATAGTCTCCATAGGATATATATCGTAGTGTCTCCTACCATTGAACTCCATATCCATAACTATATAATGCACTCGCTTTTCACCTCTTACCTTTTCTAATATATGATCTATTTAAATTAAAAAAAGACCATGATTGATCCAGCATATGCCGAACAGACTTGGTCATGGAATTTATTATGAGAACCTTCAACCCCGGTTTATCCATGGAAAGAGTGATCCTCACCAGCTCATTCACCCGTGGAATATGAAGATATCATATTCTCATCGATCATTTCAAGTATTAGGTTTTTCCAGACTTACCAATGTACTAGATGATAGTTAATAAATCCCCTCTTTAGGAAAATCGAATGTGACCCATTTACACATCGCACACGTAATATTTCCATTAAGGCTTACAACTAACCATCTCAAGAATGCTGACGATTTGCAGGCACCCCTTGTCTTGTCTTGTCTTGATTGTTAATTAAGCTATAGTATCCGTTAGCTTAATAAAACAAGGAGCTGTTGCCGTGGCAAACTGCTCCTTGTTTCGTTTAACTAACGTTCCGCGTTATTTGGCAATTGAAATATGAATAACTTTTATCTGTTATTCCTAAGTTGCATTAACGGGTTTCAGAGTTACAATGATTTTCGGTTCTTCTTCGGCCTGACCTACACGTTTAATGAAGAAGGAAAGCAGCAAACCAACAATTCCGATGCCAACAATAACAAGATAAGAATCATTAATTCCCAGAATAGACGCCTCTTTTATAAGTTCCTTGGAAGCATTCGCCGTTCCGTTTACCGTCATCAGGTCTACGAGATGAGATTTGGTTCTGGTCGTCATAACCGTGACTAGCAATGCTGTACCTACGCCGCCTGCCACTTGCTTGATAGTATTGGAAATAGCGGTACCATGCGCATTCAGTCTGGAAGGCAATTGATTGAGGCCCGCCGTGGTGATTGGCATTAAGAAAAGCGCCATACCGAAGCGTCGTCCTGTGGACATGAGGACTAAATAAGTATAACTTGTTGAATCCGTCAAATTGATGAATCCAAGTGTGGTTACAATTGTAATTGCCATACCGATAATGGACAACCATTTCGCTCCAAACTTATCGAACAGTTTTCCAGCCACTGGCATCATGAACCCCATTAGGAGTGCACCAGGGAGCATAAGTACTCCGGACTCCAACGGAGTATATCCGCGAGCATTCTGCAAATACAAGGGAAGCAGCATCATATCGGCATACATGACCATCGTAACCGCAATGTTGATTAACGTTGTCAGGGTAAACATGTTGTGTTTGAAAGCCCTAAGATCTAGAAGTGGGCTTTCGATAACCAGTTGTCGCCATGTAAACAATATTAAGGCCACTACACCTACAATAATAGACAGGACAACTTCTGTACTTGACCATCCCTTGCCACCAGCACTACTGAAGCCGTAAAGAAGGAAACCGAATCCGATTGTTGAGAGAACCGCACCCCACGTATCAATTTTGGGATAGGTACGTTCGGAGACATTTTTCAGATATACAAAAGCAACCACAATAACGATGAAAGCAAATGGAATGATGCCATAGAAAAGAGTACGCCATGAATAATGCTCCAAAATATAACCAGCTATAGCAGGACCGACAGCAGGGGCGAAAATGATAGACAAACCAACCATTCCCATAGCAGCTCCGCGCTTGTCTGGCGGATAGATTGTCAGGATGACATTCATAAGAAGCGGCATTAAAATCCCAGCCCCGGCTGCTTGAATCAGGCGGCCAGCCAACAATACTTCAAAGCCAGGCGCCACGGCTGAAACAATGCTTCCAATGAGAAAAATAATCATGGATGCTTGAAACAGCTCACGCGTCGTAAATCGTTGCATGAGGAACGCTGTTATCGGAATTAAAACGCCGTTAACCAACATATAGCCAGTGGTCAGCCATTGGCCTGTCGAAGCGGCAATATTAAATTCGACCATGAGCTCCGGTAAAGCAACACTCATAATCGTCTGATTCAGAATAGCAATAAATGCCCCCAGAATCATAACAAATAAAAGTGGACCTTTCTTAATAGAACTACTATCAAATGCTGCAATTTTACTCATTTCACTTATTCCTTTCAAATTCAATTTCAAACTAATTGACATTATGTTGTATAATAAACTCGATGTAAATAGTATTATATTCATCTATCCTAATGATCACAAGCAACAACTTTTTTATAAATGTTTATTAGATGACATTTTCAATAGATTTGTCGTCTATCTATAACATAATCCACAAATCTTGCAGAATTTGTCGTATAGCGCATTGAGAGAAAGGAAGTGATTGCTCCTGTCAAAAAAATCACAACGAATAGACCCGCGTGTACTACGCGCCAATTGATTCGAGATGCATTTATTGAATTACTTCACGAGCTTGAGCTTGAGAAAATAACCGTGAATCGCATCGCGGAGCGAGCGACGATTAATCGTGTCACCTTCTATCTTCATTATCGAGATATTCCAGATATGATCGATAGATTGGCTGAAGATATGATTAACGAAATCCATGCCATCTTGAAGGAAGCTCCGAACCGGCCCGGTTTTAACATGGAAATCATGATCAAATTGCTTGAGCATATCGCGGAAAATTCGAAATTCTATAAGGTTCTGCTCGCTTCCAGACGTATACCCGTATTTACGGAACGACTCATGAAGCTGATCGCTGATTTTATCACCTCTCGAATGAACACGCTTGAGGCATCCTTAACCTTGAACGTTCAAAAAGATATCGCGATCTGGTACGGCTCCTCCGCCATCATTGGTACCATTGTTTTCTGGCTTCGCAATGATTTACCCTATACACCGATTTTTTTGGCTACACAACTTTCAGAATTGCTCCATCTTCCCCAGCCAGAAACTCGCTAACTCCAAGCAATGACCTCTTTCATAGTATACGTACTAGCCGAATGTATTCGTGTCATCACATTTACATATGAATAAACCTTCTATGTATTGAGTAAACTACCGTAAAACCTAAATAATGTAAAATAATCCTTTAAGATGGTACTGAACTTAAATGCCACAGTTGTTTAAAAAAGATCCGGACATCTTGGTCGGTTTTCCTTCTTTTTCAGGGTTTCTGTATTACGCCATTCGTTTTAAATTGTGTGAGTTCAATTCTAACGTGTGGCGATAATTATTGAATCAGGTTCAAAGGTAGGTAGATTCATGCATCTAATTTTAACTTTAGTTACCATACTAGCAGCATGGCGTTGGTCTGACTGGAGGGATTGGAAGCAGTACCACTCCTCCATGTTGTACGTCGTTGCTGCTGGGTTTTTGTATGAATTCTTGACCTTAGATCAAACACTGTGGGTCTTTCACCCAGATTTCTTTTACAACCAAACTATCACAATTATTGTTTATGCTGTTGTCACAATGCCACTTACAATCTTGTTGTATCTATCTAACTACCCCAAAACAATTGGAAAACAAATTCTACATATATGCCTATGGATCGGTATCTATGTTTCCGTAGAAGTCATATTATTTGTATCAGGCAGGATTACTTATCAAAATGGATGGAACTTGGGTTATTCAGTTCTCTTTGATACGATGATGTTTCCAATGATTAAATTACATCACTCTCGGCCACTACTAGCGTACATAATCTCCATTCCCATTGTTTATGGTCTAATACTCTTATTCCATATTCAGCTCCAATAAATCATGTCTAACGTTGCAAGCATCCATTCGTTTGTTCAATTTCTTTGGTGGTATATACGAACTTGAAGTATTAATAATGATTCCGACAACAATAACGAAGAGGTTGCTATGGCCAAGGAAGAATATCTGAAATATATAAGAGAAATGATAAATAATACAGCCGAAGATAGCATCGAGTATGTCAAAGTGTGGAAAGAGCATGTGTTGTTTACCTGGCAGTGGTGGTTTAGCTTAGTTTTATTCATCGTTCCGATTATTGTTTGGTTTTTTATTAGGAAAAAAAATAGCACAGATCGCTTGTTATATCCAGGCATCGTCGTACTGCTCTCGGCGTCCTGGCTCGATTTTATGGGTAATAATTTTGGTTTATGGTATTATCCCTACAAACTAATTCCGAGTATCCCTCCTTACATTCCCTTTGAAACATTCATTGTTTTTGAGGTGATGCTCTTACTACAGTACAAACCAAAGTCTTCTCCTTTTCTAAAGGCGCTCGTATTGGGTCTGTTTAACTCATTCGTATCCGAGCCTTTATTAAGTTGGTTAGGAATTTATGTGGTGGTACATTGGAGTAAATTCATATCGCTACCTATTTACATATTGCTATATTTATTAGCAGATTATTTCTCGAAACGAAACAAAATGAATAATTTGGATGCTCCTTAATAAAATGACTCTTTCGTTGGGTAGCAAATTAACGCAAATGTTCAATATTTATCTACACCCATTGTACAGAATATGGAACGTAATAATGGGAATTCTGTGATATTAGAGATTAAATACTCACCTTTGCCACTTTCAGAAGTGGCTCTTTGTTATTTCTTTGTTCACTCAATCTGCTAGCGTCCTCCTTCTTCTTGCATGCACTCAAATCATTTTTAGTTTTTACGTTTAATGTTAAATTTATCATTTTCATTTACTTGTTGTGTTATAAAAAAACCATCTTTTGCTAATACCTTTGCTACTTCATTCGTGTTAAAACTGCAATGCCGATTTGATACAACATTAAAAAAGTCTCAGGAAAATCGATTTTTTCAGAATCCATTTGCAAAATGCGTACATTTGCTTTCTTTGGTTTTTATAAATTAGCATTCGCGGCATGAATCATTCCATCTGTTCAGAGTAAAAATTCCATTTTACTCCTTCGGAGATACAACTTACCTTACTAAAGTCCCAACCGTTTAATTTTCCAATGCGATCGTAAAAACTTTTATAATCATGTAGCAGAACAAATTTCAGCTAAAAATATTACGGCCGTCACACATTCCATAGACATTGTAGGGATTCTCTCAGGACGGGAAGATCTGCAAGTTTATGTGCTAGGCGGCTATTTACATACCAAAAATCGGTTATTATATGGACCTTCCGTCATTGATAAGCTAAGAGAATTAAGAGCTGATAAGGCATTTATCGGAGCTACAGCTATACAAACTGATGGGCTTTACTTTCCTTACGAAGATGATGTTTCTGTAAAAAAAGAGATGGCCCGCAGATCGGATCAGGTAATCGTCGTGGCTGATTACACGAAGTTTACAAGCAAATCGGTCTATCGTTTAGATTTTGACTTTGTGGATATTTTGATTACCGATCAAGAGGTGCCTAACGAAATAAGAGAAGTACTCCATAATAAAAATATAGCGATTATTCAATGTGAAGAGAAAGACAAATACGAGGAGGATAACAAAGATGAGTCTTAAAATTTTGCACAACGTAAACGTGGTTCAACCAGACGACTTTGTTCTACCTGCCACACTTTGGATAAGAAACGGAATTATTGAAAAGCTAGAAAGTGGTCTTTCTTCTCTTCCGGAGGTCGAATATGAACTTATGGATGGTGAAGGACATTTATTGATACCTGGAATGATCGATGTGCATATCCACGGTGCTAACGGGTTCGATATGATGGATGGCAGTGAGGCGAGTAATCTAGAGGGGCCTTACCTGAATCCGAAGCGTAAAGGTATGCAAAATGAACGGTTTTTACGACATCCGAATCTTACTGAAATGAAAGAAATTTTTAACGAAGCAGATGGACTGATTAAGATGGTTACAATAGCCCCCGAATTACCTGGCGGGATGGAGCTCATCTCTTTTCTGAAAGAAAATGGCGTCATAATCGCCGTTGCGCATTCGGATGCCACATACGAGGAAGCAAAGCAAGCCTTTGAAGCCGGAGCAAGTCACGTAACGCATTGTTTCAATGGCATGCGTCCGATTCATCATCGTGATCCCGGTCTGGTTGTAGCCGCTTTTGAAGAAGAACATGTAAGCCTCCAAGCGATTGTGGATGGCATTCATTTGCATCCTGCGATCGTTCGAATGATGCATCGTCTGAAGGGACCCGATGGCATGGTACTTATCACAGATGCTTTACAAGCCATGGGACTAGGTGATGGGAATTATGTGTTCGGTGGCCATCATGTTACGGTTTCCGACGGTGTGGCGCGACTAGAGGATGGGACTTTAGTCTCCAGTACCGTTACGATGAATGAGGCACTGCGTCTAACCGTTGAAACCGGAATTTCTTTAAAAGACGCGGTTCAAATGGCTTCAACCACACCTGCACGAATATTAAGCCTTGATACCTTAGGCAGAATCTCCACGGGCCTTGACGCTGATCTTGTCTTGTTAAATGAACAATTCCAAGTGCAATGGACAATGATTAAGGGTCATATCATCTAATGTTTGTAAGAATCAGAGAAATGTACATAGTATTTGGAAATAAAACATTGTAGAGTAGGGGACTGGTTTCCCAGTCCTCCCTCATCAAACCGTACGAGCGGTTTTCCCGCATACGGCTTTCCGATGTTCTTCACCTAGCGCAGTATAGCTGCCCCAAGCACTGACTCGTTTCAGTCCCATACGACCGAATACCTCCGCGACCCTCCTCGGGTCCAGTTGGTTTCGCTTGTGCTTCTTGTTCCAGTACAGTGTCAGTCTTCGAATAATATGCCAGTCCACTTTTGACAGAAATTTGTTCGACATGCCGGGGTCTACGCTCCCATAATAGTTCTTCCATCCCTGTATGATGGGATTGAGCTTGTCCACCATTTGCTTTGGTGACCAGTAAAGTCGCGCGCGAGGCGCTGTTACTTCCTTTACCTTGGCACGCATCTTTTTCATCGCCTTTTTGGATGGAATACTTCGCAAGTCATAAAATTTCCCCGACTTAAACAATTTCGGCATGCGGCGGTGATGGAATCCGAGAAAGTCGAATCCCTCTTTATCCAACCACAGGTTCACAAGCTTAGACTTGTCCGTGTTCATTGTCAATTCCAATTTCCTGAAAACTGCCTTAAGCACCTGAATGGCTTCCATAGCGTGGGGTTTATTTTCACATAAAATAACCAGGTCATCAGCATATCGCACCAATGTGCCAATATGGGAAAATTGCTTTTCCCATAGGGTATCGAGATAGTTCAGGTAGATGTTTGCAAGGAGCGGTGAGATGACTCCACCCTGGGGACTCCCGATCACGGTATTATGAACCTTTCCATCTTCCATGACATCGGCTTTCAGCCACAGTCGAATAAGTTTCAACACTCTTCGATCACTCACCCGTTGTTCCACGAGTTTGAGCAATTTGTCATGCGGGATGTTGTTAAAGTATCCGGCGATGTCTACATCCACCACCCAATACACTCTCCCGTAATTCACCGTCTTGTGTATCCGCTCTATTGCCTGTTTCGCGCTTCGCTTAGGTCGGAACCCAAATGAGCAATCTTTGAAATCCGCCTCGTATATTGCCTCAAGAACGATTTTCGCTGCCATTTGCACCAATCTGTCCTGGATTACGGGTATGCCGAGCGGGCGTGTTTTGCCATCACCCTTCGGTATATCCTTCCTCCGAACGGGCTTGGGGCGGTAGGCGTTTTCCACCAACTGCCGTTGCGTGTCCTTCACGAATTGCTCTTCTCCATACTCCTGAACAATGTGCGTAATTGTCACGCCGTCGATACCGGCGCTACCTCCATTTGCTTTGACCCGTTTCCATGCTTCCCACATGACATCTGTGCTGTATACTTTGTCGTACAGAGCGTGAAACCTGCGCTTGTTATTTGCCTTAGCCGCAAGGTAGAGGGTCCTTTGGAGTTCTTGAACTTTTACTTTGGTGTAGTTAGCAGATTTCACTGCATTCACTCGCTCTTACCTCCATCGCTACCCGTAAACAAAGTAAGGGTGCTTTCCTCCCGCAGGTTATGTTGTCCTACGTTCTCAGGTACTACCACCCTCTCCGACTCCCTTCTCGCCGCTTGCCACTTCACCCTCCAGGCTTATAGGTTTGCGCTTTACGAACCTGTCGTGCGAGGTAGGGTCTCCCTAGTTCCAGACACAACTGTTATTACATGCTGTTCCCCATACACCGGAGGATTCTTCCGCGTTGCTTATCCAAGTTCTTCGCGCGTTCCATGGCCTTCACCGTACAACACGGGGTTCGGCTCCCTCTTGTCCCTTTCGGGTTGTTTATGACGATGCGGCAGGATTCACTTCATGTTACAGCCTGCAATTTTGCTTCACCCCAGTTGGGGTTTTTCACAGGGCTTCATCCTTAGGTTCTCACCACCAGATGCCTGCTAGCTACGAGGCGGCTTGGTCCCTACCTCGGTTGGACTTTCACCAACTAGTTGTGCCTAGCTTTGCTAGGCGCACTGTTGAACTATGCTGCCCATTGAAAAAAAAGAGAAGCCACCGCGAAGCAAGCTCCTCCATTTTATCGTTATCCGTTAGAGTTAAATCATTAAATGTTTCTGACAAATCGTTATAACGTTAAAGTCGGGGTCTCTCATATTAAAAAACGATACTTGACTTGTCTTATGTATTCCACCATAAATAATTTCAAAGCCAAGCTCCTGAACAAATTTAGCTGCTTCATCAATATCATCAGAAGGCATAAAAAACAATGGAGGAGCCGATTGTGGAATTGGAATTTTATCCATTCCGTTTGAATCAATCATTATCTCCGTTCCATTTGGTAAATGAAATAGATGCAAATGCCCATAATTATCTTTCTCTTCAATTGGTAAACCTAGAAATTTACTATACAACTCTACCGATTTCATTAAATCTCTAGACCATAAAATAACAGAGGTAATTTCATTTCTTACTGGATTCTTCACTTCTCCAACCATTTCTTTACCCCCATTTAGAAGTATTTACCAATTCAATATTATATGAACTACTTTTATTTGTAAACGCTTAATTGTTTATCAAATTACCGATGCCCGAATAATAAGAACTTCGTAAGTCGCAGCGACGCCTCCCGGGGTGCTGAACTTATCTTCATACTCTTTATACATGTTGGCGAACAGACGCCGTGACCCGAAGCCATACGAAGAGGCGGCTTCGGAGGTGCTGGCTCCCATTGCTTTGACAGATAGAAGGAAATCCCTTGCAGAAGCATACACTTCCGTTTGAACCCAACTTTCACATTGGATATTTGAAAACCCTGTTTCCTTTAACAAGCTTTTCCACTGATCTGAAGTTTGAAAAGATAATCCGTGCCGTTGGGGCTCCATGCCGCCAGCACGGTAAACGGCATCAAAAGCTGTGTGCAGCTCGCGGAACGTATCCGGCCCGAACGTCGCGAATGCTAACAAACTTCCAGTATGAAGCAGTCGGTAAAGGTGCTCCAGCGTTTGTATCGGACAAGACAACCACTGAAAACAAGCATTAGAAACAATGAGATTGAACGAGGATGAAGGAACACTTGCAGCCCACAATTCGGCATCGGCATGCACAAAGTTAACGCGAGACGGTTGCCTATTGTTGTAGTCAACAAAGTTTGCAGCATTTGACCTAACACGTTGTTCAGCGGCTTCTATCATTGCGGGCGCAATGTCAAGCGCAGTTATAGACGAACATGACCAATGGTTTACCACCATTTCGGTCAGAGTGCCGGTTCCACAACCGATCTCTAGAATATTAGGTTGGTTGCAATCACTCTCACTTGTCCAATCCTCAAGAGATGTAAGAAGCTTCTTCGCCATGATACGCTGAACATGGGCATGAATATCATATGAACCTGTTGCGCTTCGGTTAAATTGACGTCCTATCGCTGTTTTCCTACCGATCATGCCACCAACCCCTTAGTGATTCAGCCAATTGAGCTTCCCTGCCCAGAAACGGAGCATGTCCGCTTCCATCTATTGTGAGCAACTTCGCCCGGGGCAATTGCATGAGTAACTCTTCTGCCGCCGAGTAAGGACAAACCTTATCCTCAGTTCCGTGAACAAGTAGAACCGGACAATCGATTTCCGGAAGTCGGGACAGGCAATCCACACCACGGAGGACTTCAAGACCAGCAATTAGGGCAGATGTTGTCCAATTGCCAATGAGGGGAAGACTTTCCCTGTGACCCATTCCCGATTCCGTCTCCGTAAAAACCAGCTGTTGAAACTTTTTTTCTACAGCTTGTCGTTCCTTCCTGATTCCATGGATCATCTGTCTAACGTATCCATCGGCCCATCCGCGATCCATCTGTTCTTTAGGACGAGTAAATCTAGCTGTTGCCGAGAACAAAAGAAGGCCGTCTGCTAAGTCAAGGGTCGCGAGTCTCAACGCCAGTAACCCGCCAAGCGACCAACCTCCTACCAGAATCGGACCACCACCAGAAGAGATGAAATCTTTTGCCGACGTTTCTGTCAAATACAACATATCCTCTAAGGAATCAACTGTGCTGTAATTTACGGTAACATGGTTAAAGTCAGGAAGTAATTCACGTAGTTGATCGAAGACCTTATCCGACATACTCCATCCAGTCAGCCATAAGATCGTACCGCTTAGCTCATCTTGCATGAATCCAACACCCCCATTTGAAACCCGATACTGCAAATTTGCGTAATGGCATCTCTGAGTTCGTTTAAGGTATGCGAAGCTGACAAAGAGAAGCGGATTCGCGCTGTACCTGCTGGTACAGTAGGCGGACGGATAGCAACTGCAGCGATACCTTCCTTTTCTAAAGCATTGCTAAATCTTAGGGCCGTATCATTATCTCCAACGATCAATGGTACAATGGGAGAATCTCCTCTACCGACATTAAAACCAGCTTTACATAAAGAGGAACGAAAAAAATGACTTGTTGACAACAGTTGTTCCCGACGCCAGTGTTCTGTTTGAACCAACTCCAACGACTTTGAAATACCCGCTACGATTGATGGCGGCAATGCCGTTGAATACATAAGGGGTCTTGCTTTATTGATCAACCACCTGATCAGCGTGCTTGTTCCACAAACATAAGCCCCGTAGACACCGAATGATTTGCTGAAAGTTCCCATATGAATATCCACGTCATTCTGCAGCCCGAGCTCATAAACCAATCCCTCGCCACGCAACCCGTAAATCCCACCGCTATGTGCCTCATCTATCATCAGCATGGCTCCGTATTCCCGTTTGAGCGCAGCTAATTCAAGCAAGTGAGCCTGATCGCCATCCATGGAGAATACCGCATCTGTAATAATCAACTTGCGCCGTTTATCACGGTACTTATTTAATAATGCACGCAAATGTTCCAAATCGTTATGACGGTATCGAGCATGTTCAGCACGGCTCATTGCGATCCCATCGACTATACTCGCATGATTGAACTGATCACTGAAAACCACATCGCTCCGGCTCACAAGCGCGCCAATGACACCAATATTAGCCATATATCCGTTTGCAAAGACAAGTGCTGCATCACAGTTCTGCCATTCTGCCAACGCTTTTTCAAGATGTCCATATGGCGGCAGGTTGCCGGTCACGTGCCGAGAAGCGCTGGCGCCTGCTCCTTCGATGAGGAGTGTATCACGCATTGCTTCTACAATAGCAGGATGCTGAGCGAGTCCCAGATAGTCATTCGAGGACAAGTTGAGCAGCACTTTTTCCTCTCGCAACGTATAACCACGCCTTCCAGGGACAGGAGCACTCGCACGTAAGTGGCGTTCCAAAGATGCGCGCTCTAAAGCTTCAAGTTCTTTTTCCAATCCATTCATGTTCAGCCTTCCTTACAACGCGTTTATCTCAATTTCAAAGCCCAAATCTTCAATGATTTGATGATCTGCAGAAACGTCTTGGCCTTCAGTCGTTAAATAATCACCCACGAAGAGTGAATTCGCTGCATATAGAGACAGAGGCTGCAGGGAACGAAGG
Organism: Paenibacillus sp. V4I9; assembly: GCF_030817295.1. Taxonomy (NCBI): domain Bacteria; kingdom Bacillati; phylum Bacillota; class Bacilli; order Caryophanales; family Paenibacillaceae; genus Paenibacillus; species Paenibacillus sp. V4I9. The sequence goes on along the minus strand of NZ_JAUSZE010000001.1, from coordinate 1,951,395 downwards.
TTAACCTCACGCCCGCCTGCCACACGAATTTCTTTAGACGGACAGATGAACCGGAATAAGGCCAATACCTTCAATGCTTGTATTGCCGGCGTACGGCCTGATTGCTCAAGTGGGGTGCCCGGAATCGCATTGAGGAAATTGATTGGAATCGAATCCGCATCAAGATCGCGCAGCGCATAAGCCATTTCGACAATTTCGCGATTCGTCTCACCCATTCCGATAATGACACCCGAGCACGGAGACATGCCATGAGTCTTTACCTTTTCTACCGTTTCAACACGCTGATCGTAGGTATGGGTCGTAGTGATGGATGGGTAGTTCGTTTTGCTTGTGTTCAAATTATGGTTGTATCGGTGGACCCCTGCTTCTGCAAGACGCTCTGCTTGATCGTCCTTCAGAATTCCTAGGCATGCGCAAATTTTGAGCGGCATCGTTTCACGAATTTCTTTAACTGCGTCCACCACTTGATCCAGTTCCTTATCCGTCGGTCCCTTGCCAGCAGCAACGATGCAATAAGTTCCTGCCTTGCGAGCCATTGCTTCTCGTGCGCCTGCGAGCAACGTATCTTTGTCGAGCAAAGTATATTTTTTCACCGCAGCTGTCGATACGATGGATTGTGAACAATAGCCGCAGTCCTCAGGGCACAGGCCGCTTTTGGCGTTGATGATCATATTCAACTTCACTTTTTTTCCATAAAAATGTTTTCTTACCTGAAAAGCAGCTTGCATCAGCAAAAGTATTTCGTCATTATCGGATTCCAGCACGGCAAGCCCTTCTTCTATCGTTAAACATTCTCCATTAAGCGTTTTTTGGGCAAATGATTGCCACTGCAAATCGTTTTTGATTTTATTAATCTCATTCATCCCCTTTTATATGATAGGAAAGTGCCTGTCTGATAGGCGTTAACTGAATGGTTGCTCGGACGGTATGTACCAGTAATTCTGTATTCACCTCCCCATACAAGCGGGGAAACCGGCCAAGGACCTTCACTCCGCCGTAACGTTCAATGAGATCTGCGTTCGTACTAACACTTGGATCGTCATGGGATTCCAGTGCTCCGTCGTTCATAATTACGCCTACGATCGGGATATCGCGCTGCCGCAGTAGCGATACTGTGAGAAGCGTGTGATTAATCGTACCCAGACCGGAATGGGATACGACCAGGGCTGGTGTGTGAAGTTCAGAGATCAAGTCAATCACCAGAGAATCCTCTGTCAGTGGTACAGCAACACCACCTGCGCCTTCAATCAATAATGCCTCATAACGATTGATTAGTGGTTCGCCTGCGGCGATGAGTTCTTTTATCGTGAGGGTTACGCCTGCATGCTTGGCGGCTAGGAAAGGGGTAAGCGATGCTTCAAATGTAAAAGGCGCCACGGCCTCTGGGCATTCATCAATACCCGATCTTTTAAGCAAACATTCCGCATCCGTAACTCCGCTGCCAAGAAGTGCACCAGACTGGACGGGCTTCCAGACTCCGGCATTCAACCCTTCAGCACGAAACGCAGCGGTAAGAGCTGCGGTCACCATCGTCTTTCCGACGCAAGTGTCCGTGCCGGTCACAAATAATCCGCGCACTTTGCTCATATCGGTGATCCACCCTCGGTAACATCAACGATCGATGCTACTAAAATATCCGTCATGGCATTCAGCTCATTTTGCGTGCTGACAAGAGGTGGGATGAATACGATAACATTGCCAAGTGGCCTTGTAAGCATTCCAAGTTCTCTAGCACGCTCGGCTACGCGTACGCCGATACGATCTACCCATTTGTACGGCTCGCGTGACAGCTTATCACGTACGAGTTCGACCCCAATCATTAGGCCCTTTTGCCGAATCTCACCGACATGTGGCCGTTCACTAAGTGGTGCGAGCTTCTGCTCCACGAATGAAGCTTTTGCAATAACTCCTTCTACCATGTTCCGCTCATCCAATAGCTTCAGGCTAGCCAAAGCCACAGCACATCCAAGAGGATTGCCCGTGTAGGAATGACCATGGAAAAAAGTTTTCTGCTCTTGGTAATCAGCATAGAACGCTCCATACACCTCGTCTGTCGCAAGTGTTGCTGCGACGGGCAAGTAACCACCCGTTAGACCTTTACCGACAACCATCAAATCAGGTGACACACCTTCTAGATCGCAGGCAAACATAGCGCCCGTCCGCCCGAATCCTGTCGCTACCTCGTCCGCGATAAGTAGCACACGATGTTTGCGGCACAGTGCGGCCATCTCGTGTAAACAACCTGAAGGCATGACAATTATTCCCCCTGCTCCTTGCACTATCGGCTCCACAATGAGCGCTGCGATCTCATCGCTACGACTCTCGAGCAAAATACGAAGAGCGGTTAATGTTGCAGCCATTGCAGCCTCCACCCCGCCTTCATGGCGATAAGCATAAGGATATGGAATGACATGTGAAGGAAATAACATCGGTCGGAACACATCATGATACAACGGAATAGCACCTACGCTAACCGCGCCAATTGTATCTCCGTGATAAGCTTGATTCATCGTAATAAATGTCTTTTTACCCTTTTGACCACTATTACGCCAATATTGAAATGCCATTTTGATTGCGATTTCAACACCAGTTGCTCCTGAATCAGAGTAAAACACCTTGTTTAAGCCTTTCGGTGCTATCTCTACTAGTTTCTGAGCAAGCTCGATGGCAGGTATATTTGCCATTCCGAGCAGCGTAGAGTGGGCGACTCGTCCTAATTGATCTGTGATCGCCTGATTCAGCTCCGGCACGTTGTGTCCATGTACGTTAAGCCAAACAGACGAGAAACCATCATAGTAGGCACGTCCCTGAACGTCATACAGCTTGACCCCTTCACCACGTTCAATAATTAAAGGGTCTGATGAATTATAGTCTTTCATTTGAGTAAAAGGATGCCAAAGGTGATCTTTATTTATGGCGGCAAGACGTTCAAAATGCGTTGACAAAGATAATCACCATCCATGAACTTTTTATTGTCAACCAAACTTTTGTATTTAGGTTTACAATTAACTTTAGCTATTCTAGCAGAAGACAGACACTGCTGTAAAGACAATTTCCTTCTCCATTGATCAGCGCTCTTTCACCTGTTGAAAAATCAAGTAGGCCCATGCACAGTTGCATAGGCCTCTCACAGAAGGGTACGTGCGACAACTATATGACTACTGTTTTAAAACGGGCGCACTTACATGATCAAGATTGATATGCCCCCATCCGCCTGTCGAATTATCTACCAACTTGACGTAGCAACTTTTTCCGATATACTTCCATGCATCCCACAAATACCTATTATAGGCATCCCAGTTAATTCCTGTTGTCTTTAGCAATTCAGTACCGGTAGAAGCATCGACAAGGGCTGCATACAAGTTGTTACTATCATTTCCTCCGCCTAGCATGAAGCTGATTTGACCGTTACCGCCTAATGTAAAGGTTTCCGATTGGAGCACCCCGACTGGGGAATCGCCCCCTACGCCATTATTAAAGCCCCAAAGATGGTAGGTACCCTGGTGGTTAAAAGGTCCTCCCCAGTAGGCCGCAGCCGATGTAACATCCGCATTATTAAATGCTGTACCGCTCACAATGGTCCATCCAGTCAAGTTTCCAGTTTCAAAGTCATGATTAGTCAAATCCCTTGTGGCTTGATTATAGGTGATGTTTTGGAACAATGCCGTTCCGTTCCATACATTTAATCCCAATCTCCCACTGCCAAATGATGGATCCGTCACATTATGAACAAGGGTTCCATTGAAGTAAACTTTAATGCTGGTACCGTCGGCAACTACACGTAGATTGTAATTCGTATTCAACGATAAGGGGGTTGAATATTGCCCCAGGACCGTTGCACTATTATTTACAAATTTAAACAATTTTACAACCTGATTCTGAACGTCGACATTCGCCAAATACGCATTTGCACCGGTAGCATCAGAACGGAAAACCAAAGCGCCTGCGCCTTCCGAAGTTACTTGAATATTAGCCGAATAGTCAACATATCCTGCGGTCTGTGAGCTTAACGTAAATGCATCACCCTCGAATAAGCCTTGTTTACCGGATGCAGTGTTGCTCCAAGTTCCATTTTTCGGTACCATCGTCGGTAGATTAGATATCAGTCCAGTAACATTAGAAGTATTTACATTCCTGAATTCAGTGCTAGAATTCCAAACATTCAATCCAAAGTAACCGCTCTCATAAGTTGTATCATTAAGATCAAGAGCCAGCGTACTGCCCAAGATGACCTTAATATTAGCTCCCGATGTGATTACTTTCAGATGATAATCGGTACTGGTGTTTAGTTGAGTTGCATATTGACCAATTACAGTTGCACTACCATCGCCATTTAATTTAAAAAGTTTCACGACATCGTTAAGTGTATCGATATTAGCTACATAACCTTGCGTTGCATTATGGTTAGCTCTAAAAACTAGAGCGCCTGCACCCTGGCTGCTGTTCAATAGCTTAATATCAGCTTCGTAGGTGAAATTACCACCCATTTGAGAACTTAGCGTGAAGGCATCTCCACTGCTTCGCCCCCGTTTCCCCCCAACAGTGTCCGCCCATTTGCCGTTTACATGGATCCAGCCTGACAGATTCGATACAAATGGCGTAGTTCCCATACTCTTATTGATCGGATAGATTTTCAGATAATTTAATGTTACATTCCCACCGATAGCATACAATTCCATTCCTTGACTGGAACGATCGGGGAAGATTAGACTTGATATGGCCACCTTCCCATCATTGCCTAGTGCCTCAATCGATTGCCGATCAACAAAAAATTGCATTTTTACTTTTCCATTAGCATCCGGACTTAGGGGCGCTTCATGTTTGTAGGCGAAAGTCGAATTAAACCCCGTTACCCCAGAGAAAGAACGATCCACAAACAACTTTGAATTCGTTTTATTATAACTGACCGAAGTAAATTGATTCCCGCTTTTACGTACTTTGAATCCGAATTCAGTTGCCGTAGCCGTATTTACCTGGAATTCTGCGACCACTTCAAAGGAATCTCCGGACTTCGATGAGAGGATGTTGCTGCCTGGTGAAATCGTTGTTGCTCCCCAAGAACTAACTGTACCGCGAAGCGATTGTAATTGATTGACCGGAACTTGCTGCAGCCGTATACCTTCAGGATATGTCTTAAGCTTTAATTCACGCGGGACGCTCATCGAGCTTCTCCACGTAGATGCCGGAATCGCAGTTGCATAATTCCAATTGTTCATCCAACCGAGCCAAATTCTTCTTCCGTCTGTTGATGGTATATCACTCCAGCTTACAGCCGCATAATAATCAGGGCCGAAATCATTCCAAAGAATAGTCCCTGCTGGATTGCTGTTGATAAAGGTGGTTCCATTAAATTCACCGATAAAATATTGCATACCTGAACCACCTGCTGCTCCACCGTTACCTATACTCACCTCCATAACCCATTTCACATTAGCCAGATTCCCGTCAACCGCTAAAGGAAACAAATCGGGGCACTCCCATACTCCGCCATGCGAGCCTTGATTAACTCCGAAATCGCTGGCAAAAGACCAGTTTTTCAGATTCGGTGACGTATATATTTTGACCCTATCATCTGCTGTCAGCGTCATTACCCACTTGTTAGAAGCTGCATGCCAGAACACCTTAGGATCCCGAAAATTAGCAATCCCCGGATTCGGAATGACTGGATTTCCTGCATACTTGGTCCAAGTTCGACCTTTGTCCGTACTATATGCGATGCTTTGCTGCTGCGAGGCACCATTATGAGTAAAAATTGCAACCATAGCTTCTGCGCCAAACCCTGCTGTATTATTCCAGTCAACGACCGCGCTGCCAGAAAAAATATCTCCCTGCGAATCCGGATACAAAGCAATAGGAAGCGTTGTCCAATTAACTAAATCCGTGCTGATTGCATGTCCCCAATGCATCGGTCCCCATACCTCGCCATCCGGATAGTATTGGTAAAAGAGATGGTATTCACCTGCGTAATAGACCATTCCGTTTGGATCATTCATCCAATTGGCTGGAGGTGTATAATGATATTGAGGGCGGTAGGTTTCATCGTAGTAATTATAGTTGGTATCTGCTGCATAAATGGGTATTGAAAAAACAAGCGCGGAGATCATAAAGAAGCAAGCACCTATTAGCATCTTGAAATAAGTTTTCATCGAGTTCTCCTCCCATAGTTTAAAAATAATTCATAAATTGTATGCGCTTACATTTACTAACAAAAGGAGATCTGAATAGCTATTCCCAGGATAATTTGAGATTTCCCCAAATCGCCTATCAGCTTAAAGCAGACCACCTCATGTTTACTTTCATCACGCAAAGTCAATTAGTCTATTGATCTCTCAATCACATTCGATCTACGATTTACTTGAGTTTAAATGAAGCCACAGATTGTTGTAAGACCTTAGCCATATGGGCTAATTCGTTGGAATAGGAAGCAACTTCTTGGATTGCCGCTGTCTGTTCCTCTGTCGTTGCTGAGATGTGATTGGTTGAACTTGCTGAACTTCCGTATAGATTAGAGACTATCTCCATGTTTTCAACCATTTTATGCGTATTCATTTGAATCATTTTTATTTCATTCGTCATTTCGTCGGATTGGCCAGAAACCCCTTCGACTAATTGAAGGATATTCGTGAAGGAATCACCTGCCTTTTTCGTAAGCAGCTTCCCTTCTTGAACAGCAGAATCTCCATCTTCCATGGCTTTTACTGCTTTCGAGATATCCTCCTGAATCTCAGTTACTAGTGTATCGATCTCCTGATTCGATTTTGTTGAATTTTCAGCAAGAAGACAAATTTCACGAGAAATCACCGAAAATGTTTTTCCATTTGATCCTGCTTCGGCGGCAATAATACCTGCATTTAAAGCAAGCATTTTCGTTTGCTTAGCAATAGTGGATAGTAAGGTCATAATATGATTGATTTTTCTGGACTTCTCTTCTAACTGGCGGACTATTCCAACCGAATCGAGTGAGTTTCGAGAAATCAAATTGATCTGATTTATTGCTTCCGCAATATCCGCTTTTCCTTCAATGGCCGTTTGCAGCGCGTCCTTTGCTGATTGACTTGCAAGTTCTATTCGTTGCGTAATTTTTTTGATATTCACAAACATGTCTGTTGTTTCTTCAACAGCTTCATCGGTTAATGAAAGTTGTGTATGCGTACCACCCGCTACTTCTTGAATCGATTGTGCAATTTCTTCTGTTGCTTTCGCGGATTGTTCCGCATTATTGGTTAAAAGAACTGAAGTTTCAGATACGCTTTTCGCACTTTCAGATACTTGTAATAAAATGGACTTCAAGTTACTCGCCATTGTATTTAGATTTGTGCCCATTTGGCCAAATTCATCGATCGTTTTTATAGGTATAGTTTGGGTTAAATCCCCGCTTGACATCGATTGAGAAAGAATATTTACTTTCTTAATGTTGTTGGTAATGTATAAACTGTAGAAATAAATCACCATGACAATAAAACATAACAATACAATAATAATGATAAGCGAGATGATAAAATAATCGTTTAGCTTCTGGTAAAGCTCCTTCTGCGATATGACGATTGCCAGTTTCCAAGATGTATCTGGAACCGTCTGATAATAAACCTTATTGGAACCTCTATCGTCACTAAAAATGGCATTTCCATTGTTATTCGACAGTATTTCTTGGCCAATTTGCGCCAAGCTAAGATTAGAGTCATTCATGATTTGATGATTCGTGGAGTTCTCGTTATCTTTATTAGCAATAAAGTTCCCATTTCGATCCAACAAAAATGCCCATCCATTTTTACCAACATGAATGTCTGAAATCTTCTGCTGCAAGCTGGTTAAATTGATGTTGGCTGTAACTACCCCTTGAAATTTATTATTGTTATAAAAGGGAACTGCCGTCGTTAAAATCATAGCATTGGAGGTTTTATCAAAAAATGGATCCGTCCATACCATAATTTCCTTTGTATTTTTTCCAAGCAGATACCAATCTTTTTCAGGATAATTATATTCTTTCGTATCATAATCATTGGAAAATAAAATACGACCGTTATCCCGGTAGGCATAGGAACTGTAATATTGCAAATAATTTTTATACTGATAGGGCTCATACCAAATCCCAACTCCAAAGGTATCCGGGTTTGTGGACAACAAACCTTGAATAATTTGAAAATATTTGCCTTTATCAATCTTGTCACCTACAGGTTCAATTGTTCGTGCTAAGCTTTCAGGTATTTTACTGTGCGCTGTTAATATGGTTTGCATATTGTTGATCGTTGCGTTTAATTGATATGCCATTTTATCTTGGATTTCCGCATTGATCATTTGTTTTGAATAGCTATAACTTAACGCAGACAACACAAACATAGATAAAATTAACAAAGGTAGAATCGTGACTAGTGTGCGGGTACGTATGCTTTTGAAGCGAAATTTCACCATATTGACAGCCTCTCCTCTTACTTATCGCTGCGGAGACGATCCAAAAGCACCGCAAGTACGATAACAACACCTGTGATAACGGTTTGCCAAAAGAAGCTAACATTTAAAAGTGTCAATCCATTCCTAATTACACCCAAGATTAACACACCAATAATGGTCATCTGAATTCGGCCAATTCCCCCAGCTAGACTCGTACCGCCGAGAACAACGGCAGCAATGGCATCAAGCTCGGCCATGCTTCCAGCATTCGGCTGACCGGAAATTAAACGCCCTGCAAGAACTACGCCAGCTAATCCCGCACATAAACCACTAATGGCATACACATTAATTAATGTCTTTTCAACCTTAATACCTGTTAATCTCGCTGCCTCTTCATTTCCCCCAATTGCATAAATATGTCTGCCAAACATCGTGTATTTAAGTACGATAAACATCACGATATATACACTCAGCATAATGTATATGGGGGTTGGAACCGATAGGATCTTCCCTGATCCAATAAACTTAAAGGGTTCCGAGGCCAGTATGGTAGGTAATCCCCCGCTAATTACAAAAGCAGCGCCTCTTATATAAGTCATACTGCCTAATGTAACAATAAAGGATGGAAGTTTGGTTCTTGCAGTCAGAAAGCCATTGATCCAGCCTGCTGCATATCCCACCGCAATCCCAGCGAACATGGCAATAAAAGGGTTAATTCCTTGTTTTGAAAGCAATACGGAAATAACGCCCGAAAGTGCGATCGTAGATCCCACAGATAAATCAATCCCGCCAGTCAGAATAACTAATGTCATACCCGCTGCAAGAATTCCGTTGACGGACGATTGTTTTAATATATTGAGAATGTTCCCCGTATCTGTGAAATTAGGTGCAAAAATAGCGAGTATGATACAAATAGCAACTAACACAATTAACATGCCTAGTTGATTCCATATTTTTCTCATGGATAATCCAACATTATGTTTTTTATTAACGATTACTTCCATTCCAGCGCTCATTTGATCTCCCCCGTTGCATAATACATGATCTTTTCTTGTGTCGCGTCTTCGCGCCCAAGGTTTGCCCGTAATTTACCCTCATGCATAACAAGTATGCGATCACTCAGCGCCAAAATTTCTGGCAGCTCAGAAGAAATGACTAACACAGCAAGACCGTTTTTGGCTAATTTACAAATAACTTTATGAATTTCGGTTTTGGCGCCTATGTCGACACCTCTTGTCGGTTCATCTAACAAAAGCACTTTAGGCTGGATGGATAACCAACGCGCAAGCAGCGCTTTTTGCTGATTTCCTCCGCTTAAGCTGACCACCTTTTGCTCTTTGTTTGCCGTTTTAATACCTAATTCTCTTATATACCTGTCAGCTTCATTGCTTATTTGCGACCAATTTAAGAGGGCTGCTTTTCGATATTTATACATTTCAGCCATCATAATGTTTTCTTTGACAGACATATTTAGGAATAATCCTTGCTCCTTACGACTTTCTGGAACATGAGCAATACCATAGCGTATAGCATCCTCAGGAGAAGAGATTTTCACCGATTGACCGTTTATTAGAATTTCACCTGCTGATATTTCCGATAAACCAAAGATCGCTCTGACTAATTCTGTTCTTCCTGCCCCTACCAATCCTGAAATCCCAACAATTTCTCCTGAATGCACCTCGAGCGAAATATTCTTTACGTTTTTGTTATCAGATAAACCTTTAACCTCTAAAACCGGCGTTTTACCTTTAATCCAGCTCGTATGTGAAGGCGGTTTTTGAAATAAATCGTTTAATTCACGACCAACCATGGTCTTAACAAGATGCTCCGGATTGGTTTCGGCGATAGGAATCGATGTAATCCACTCTCCATCACGCAAAATGGTACAGCGATCGGAAATTTTAAAAATTTCATCCATACGATGTGAAATGTAAACAATCGCAACACCTTTTTGCTTTAATTCGTTAATAATAATAAACAGCTTATCAATTTCTTTGTGGGTTAATGAAGCTGTTGGTTCATCCATCACTAGAACTTCCGCTTCTATCGATAAAGCTCTCGCGATTTCCACCATTTGTTGTTGGGCGACACTTAAGGTTGAGACATATGATCTAGGATCTAAATCAGATCCGATTGATTTTAATAGGAAATGGGCTCGTTCGTGAACTTTCTTCCAGTCCACCATACCTAACTTATTCTTCGGGAATTTGGTTCCCATCAATACGTTCTCACCGATGGTTATATTCGGAGAAAGATTAAGCTCTTGATGAATGACACTAATGCCTTTCTCACGCGCTTCCATCGCATTATGCCATGTGATCGATTTGCCTCGATACATAATCTCGCCTTTATCTGGACGGTATATCCCTGCCATAATCTTCATAAGCGTCGACTTACCGGCACCGTTCTCTCCCATTAAAGCATGTACTTCACCTTTATGCAGATCGATATTTATGTTTTTTAATACGGTGACCCCTGAGAAAGACTTGGAGATCGCTCGCATGCTTAACGCTATTGAGGATTCAGAGGAAATGTTCTTTTCAACTTCCGCTTGCACAGCTTCCATGTTCTCACTCACTCCACCAAATTATTTGTTTATATCTATGACTGAAGACTGAAGAACTACGATGCGGTTCCCGTTAACAGGTCCCACATCGTAATAAGGATTCAATATTACCAGCCTTTATAGTCTTTTACGTTTTCTGTCGTAACGAAGTCAGTTGGAAGTTTAATTAATGGTTCCACTTTTTCACCAGCAAGAACTTTAAATGCCGTTTCAACCGCGATTGTAATCATATTAAAAGGATTTTGTGCTGAGCTTCCAACATAGCTTTTGTTTTCTTTAAGTGTCGTCACTGCATCCGGAGATCCATCCACACCAACAATAAACATTTCCTTGTCACGACCGGCTTGCTCTGCAGCAATTTTGGCGCCGATACCTGTTGGATCATTAATAGCAAATACGGCGTCGATTTGCCCTTTACCGTTTGCTTGTAAGATGGTTTCCATCTTAGCAAGCGATGTTTCACGATTACCGTTACCATTTTGATTAGCAACGATTTTGATCCCCGGAGCTCCTTTGATCGCTTCCTTAAATCCAGCAATACGATCTGTTACAGCCGATACTGGCGGACCATCCAATACGGCAATATTTCCTTTTCCATTCAACCGTTTAACCAAATATTCACCTGCTATTTTTCCTGCTTGAACGTTATCCGAAGTTACACTCGCATTTACGCCACCTTCAGAAATTGTATCGACAGAAATGATGGGGATACCTGCTGCTTTAGCTTGACCCACTGCTGCTGCAATACCTTTGGTATCTACGGAACTTAGAATAATCATACTTACTTTTTTAGTAATAAAATCTTCGATTTGAGCGGTTTGTGTAGCCAAATTATCTTCTGCACTAACGGCGATAACTTCACCACCGTGTTTCTTAGCAGCTTCAGCTGCCCCTTTGGACATCGCTACGAAGAAAGGATTGCTTAAGTTTTGTACGGTCAAACCAATAACTACTTTTTTCTTTGGTGCCGGATCTGCTGCTTTAGCTGCGCTGGCTGTTTCTGCTGGCGCCCCAGTTGCTGCTGCGGGTTTTGTTTCCACTGCTTTACCACAAGCAGTAAGTGCAAATACAACAAAGAGTAACAACATAATCTTCATGTTTTTCATTTTTAATTTCCTCCGAATTTTTATAATTTTTTAACAATAAGTTTGGCGCTAAATCCCCCAAGTGAAGATAGGCATAAAGACTTTATTCACTTACCTTAACGAACCCTCACCTCCCTTAAAAGAGTGGATGCTTGTTTTTCCGTGTCTTCATCATACCTTCGATCAAAACTAAAAATAATAGAAAATCTTCTTGCAACTGTTGAAATTTTTCTAATAGGCTGTTTCAGTTGGGTTGAATGACTTTCCCCGGAAGCTGATCCGACTGCTGAAATTTTTTCGGGGAATTGCGTTATTAAAGCCTATTGCTGCGGTACCGCCTTATTGGACCACCAGTTTTGACATCAGGCATCACTTTGCCTTTTTCAACTAGAGACTTAAGATATTTTAGTGCAGTATTTCTGTGGATTCCAACTGCTTGAGCTATCGTAATCGGGGAATAGGCCTCTGTCTTATTTTCGATAAATTTGAAAATAGCAAGTTCCGTTGGACACAAAGGCGGTTCAATTATATTTGATTCAATCCCCCACTTCGCTAACGCATGCATCATCTGTTGTTGGCAGCGGCGAGGCTGCTCCAGTATGCTATGCAGTGAAAAGCGAAGCACCTTCCAATCGTCAATTACAAGGTCATTCTGGCGGAACCGGTCATCTGAAAATTTATACGAATCCGCGTTATAACCATGTGTTCCCTTATCGTCTACTTCGATGCAAATTTTGATGACGGGCGATGGTTTGGCCAAATCCAGGTATCTGAAGCCGTCTTTAAAATCGATCACTTCGTACTCAGCAAGCCAATCGTCAAAACTCCCGACAGCGGGCCAAAACACATGGATAATGAATTTCTTTAGTGAAAAACTCAGGCCCTTTTGCAGCCGCTTACGCCGTTCACCTGTGCACGACTTGATTTGAAATGCCATCCACTTTTCGTATGCAGCACGAAGCTGCAGATTCATTTCACCGTTTATTTTTTCCATCTTCTTCTCCACCTTGAGGAAATAAAATAGCCGCTTGCTCCGGAAATGAATTTCCGGAGCAAGCGGCGTGTACTTCACGACCTGATAATGGATAATTTACTTCAAGTTAAGCAAAATTACAATAGGATTTTTGAAAGAAGCACTACCTTGAGCACTAGCGTGCTGCGGCTGACGGATCTGCCGACCTTGCGCACAATTTTTGTGTGCTAGCGTCCGGTGGCGACGGATCTGCTGACCTCGCGCACAATTTTTGTGCGCTAGCGCCCGGTGGCGACGGATCTGCCGACCTTGCGCACAATTTTTGTGCGCTAGCGCCCGGTGGCGACGGATCGCTGACCTTGCGCACAATTTTTGTGCGCTAGCGTCCGGTGGCGCCGGATCTGACGACCTTGCGCACAATTTTTGTGCGCTAGCGTCCGGTGGCGACGGATCTGACGACCTTGCGCACAATTTTTGTGCGCTAGCGTCCAGTGGCGACGGATCTGACGACCTAGCGCACAATTTTTGTGCGCTAGCGTCCGGTGGCGACGAAAAAGCCCTAACCTGATATGGGGAATCCGGCTAGGGCTAACTATCTTGTTTACTTCTATTCTATGACTGGCAGCCAAATATTAACGGTAGTTCCTTTCCCTAATTCACTCTCGAAATGCAGCCCATACGGATCTCCAAAATGGAGTTTGATTCTTTGATCCACATTTTGCACGCCGATACCACTCCCTCGCACAGACGTACGATCTTTTTGGTACATGTTATGGATCTCCTCCGGAGACATTCCAATGCCATTATCGATGACCTGAAGAAGAATACGGTCCCCCTTACACATCCCCGTTATTTGAATATGACCTATCCCCGCATTATTTCTTATTCCATGATAAATGGCATTTTCTACTAAAGGCTGTAAAATAATCTTGATCACCTTATAGGAAAGGATACTCTTATCCACATTGATTTCAAAATCCAATTTAGATTTGTACCGCATTTTCTGGATCGTCAAATAGTTTTTGATGTGTTCGATTTCGTTAAAAATAGAAAGGAATTCTTGTCCTTTACTAATGCTTAAACGGAATAACTTAGCTAAGGAAGCCGTCATAAGGATTACTTCCTTCGACTTTCCAGTCTCTGCCATCCATATGATTGAATCCAACGTATTATAAAGGAAATGAGGATTTATCTGAGCTTGCAGCACTTGTAACTCGCTCTTTCTTTTTAACTCCTGTTCCTTCACATTTTGCAGCATCAGTTCTTTGATCTCTGTCGTCATTCGATTAAATCGATTACTTAAATGTCCGATTTCATTGGAGCTTTGAATATCAACCTGAATGTCGAAATTCCCCTTCTCTACCTCTTTCATCGAACTTTCAAGATGTTTAATGGGCCTTGAAATACGCAAGGATAGAACAAAAGATAGCAACACAGCGATGATAAGAAACCCTATACCTCCAAAAAAAGTATACGTTTGCAACTCATCTTTATTGGAGACTAATTCTTCCACATAAGTAACCCCGACAATTTTCCATCCGGTACTTTGCGATGTTTTAATCGTGTACATCCGGCTATTTTTACCTTCTGAAGTCACAAAGCTGCTGCCAGGAGTACGCATAACTTCAGAGATCAATTCAATTTTCTGATTGTTATTAATCATTTGCTGCTCCGGGTGATAAACAATATTTCCCTGTGCATCCACTATGAAAACATATCCCCTATTTCCAAGCTTAATCTTGTTACAAATATCATTGATGACACTATAATTTAAGTCTACAAGCAGTACACCGAGCTTTTCATCTCCGACATCACTGCTTAGTTCACGACTTAAGGATATCACTGAATTATAGTCGTTAAGAATCATATTTTGTACATGTGAAGAAGAGATAACGACTCTCCCCTTCGCTTCAATTGCCTTCTTATACCAGCTTTGTTCCGTTGGATCCACTTGTGGATTTAGTTTAATCTTTTCATTGTAAGGGATAATCTCCCCATTTGTACCAAATATAAGAATCGACGAAATATCTTTTCTTGTATTCAACACGGTATTCAGTTGGAAGGATATTTTCTGTTTCAAGTCTTCCTTACCGATCGCACCAAGATATACCTGCTTCAAGAGGTACTCTTTGATATCATAATTGGAAAGAACCATTCGTGAAATATTGTCCATATAATTGATGTAGCTATCTATATTTGAGCTTACTTGTCCCATGAGCTGATAGGTATAATCGCGTGAATTTTTTTTCACAGCATCTGTGGAAAGATGATAAGACATCCATGCAATCACCGTAATCGTGACCACAATTAAGCATGAAAAAGCGACAGCAATGGTTGACTGGATACTTTTGAAACGAAAAAAGTGTATGATTCGATTTCTTACCATGTTTACGCCCCTTTACACCATTCTGCGATACACAGTCGGGGTCATACCCGTCGCTTTTTTGAAAATTAAATTGAAATAATGGGGGTCCACATAGCCTATACGATTTGCGATTTCGTAAGTCTTCAAATCCGTACATTTAAGCAATTCTTTCGCCTTTTCCACACGAATCCGAGTTAGATAACTTATGAAAGTTTCTCCGGTATGGTTTTTGAAAATAAGGCTAAAGTAACTTGTGCTTAGAACCAGATACTTACACACCATATCCATGGAAATTTTCGCATCTGCATAATTTCCCTTTATATATTCTTCCGCCTTCAAAGCTTGCATCTTGCAAAAGTTGTTTCTTGTTTCGAGGATGGAACCTGTGGTATGCAAACAATAATTTTTCAGCCAATCTTCCACTTCATCAAGTGTTTTTAACCCGTAAATTTCGGTCAATGGGTTTAAAGATGAGCTATGAAGGGTTTCACGAATCTCAAGCTCATCCAAAACATCCAAAATCGAGACGATGATTTGCTGTATGTGAATATAACAGCGATCCATTGGCAGATAGGATTCCTTCAGATTTTCAATGATTTTCTCAATGATCAATTCTATCTCTTGCTGAGTTCCTGACTTTAAGGTAGTAGCGAGCTTCCTTTCCCAATGTTTATCGTAAGGAATGCTCTCACCCAGTCCCCCTTCAATGTCGCCGAAATGTATGATCCGATTTTTCCCAAGAAAAAAGCGATAATCAAGAGCAGATGAAGCCCTTTTATGAGAATGATGAATTTTATTTAGAGAAGAGCAAATATCTCCTACACCAATGGACACTGTAAATTTCAAATACTCTCTTACCGATTGATTGATCTCTTCGAAAATTTGTACTGCCTCTTCACGGAGCGTTTCCATATTCTCGCCAGAGAGGATTACAATAGTTTTTTCATTATTGTTTTGGAACACGAGTCCGTTCTTTTTTCTTGTAATAATTTCTCCGCTAATATTACACACTGCAAAATATAGCAGTTCACTCTCGCTTTCGGGATAAAATCTTTGCAGTTCTCCATGATCATCTACATCAATCACTGCGACTACATAATGGCTTCCCGGTAAATCAATATCCAAATAGGCAAGCTTATCCTCAAGCTTGCTTTCTCGTAGATCTCCTGTAACCAATTGATTCAAGAACCGCTCTCTTACGAGAGGCAAACTCTCTCTAAGCTGCTGCTTAAGCTTGCTTAAATCCTCTAGCTTACGATTCTCATCATCAAGATCTGACTTTACCTTGGAGAGGATTTGACATAATTCATCGGCCGTATTCGGTTTCAAAATATAATCATGTACCTTCAACTTCACTGCTTGCTGTGCATATTCAAAGTCATCGTAACCCGTAAGTATAATGATTTTGGTCTGAGGATAATGTTCATAGAGATAGCGTGACACTTCTAAACCGTCCATCAAAGGCATGTTAATATCCGTTAAAACCACATCGGGTTGAAGCTGTTCGAGGGATTGGAGCACATCACGACCATTTTCAAAATCGCCAACGACCTCAAATCCCAGCTCATCCCAGTTTAGACTATCTCGTATTCCCTCTCTTACGTTGTCTTCGTCATCCGCAATGATAATCTTATACATTTCTCTCACCACTATGCTTTCGAAATTTTATGAGAATATTACCAGCCTTTGTATGTTTCTACATTATCTTGGGTAATCAGGTCCACAGGAATTTTAATTAACGATTCTATTTTTTCACCTTTAAGAACTTTAAAACCCTCATCCATTGCCAATTTAATCATTTCAAACGGGTACTGTGCTGAGGTCGCAACAAAACTTTTCTTTTCTTTCAGCGCTTTAACGGCATCTGGTGCTCCATCTACACCTACAATAAACATTTCTTTATCGCGACCTGCCTGTTCCGCAGCCATTTTAGCACCAACGCCAGAAGGGTCATTCGTTGCAAATACAGCGTCAATTTCCCCTTTATTATATGTTTGCAAAATGGTTTCCACCATGGAAGCCGATATTTCACGGTTGCCATACCCATTTTTTTTAGCAACTACTCTAATTCCTGGAGTAGCTCTAATTGCTTCTTCAAACCCAGCGATACGATCCGTTACAGCAGATACAGGAGGGCCATCAATGACAACAACATTTCCTTTTCCATTTAAGCGCTTAACAATATATTCCCCAGCTAATTTTCCAGCAAGAAAGTTATCTGAGGTTACAACCGTGTTCACGCCTCCATCTGCACCTACGTCAACTGCAATGACGGGGATTCCCGCCGCTCTAGCTTGACTAACAGCACCCGCTATACCTTTGGAATCTACAGCATTTAGAAGAATCACATTTACTTTTCTTGCAATAAAATCCTGGATTTGAGCTGTTTGCTTAGCCAAATCACCCTCTGCACTTACTGTGATTACATCAGCACCATGCAGCATAGCACCTGCAGTAGCGCCTTTGGACATCGCAACAAAGAATGGATTACTTAAATTTTGCAAAGTAAATCCTACCACGACATCTTTCTCTTTATTTGCCGGTTCTGCTTTTTCTGTTACTGCAACCGTTGCTTCAGATGTTTTTGAAGACTCCGGTATTTTACTTGAAAAGCATGCTGTAAGCGCAACCAAAGAAAATGCAACAAATACATATGATAATACTTTTATGCTTTTCATAATAAACTAGCCCCTAATAATTTTTTATTTACTATTCGACATATAAATCTGATTTCCTTTGAGCACTATCTTTGTTGAAGCGCTTGATTACAACATTTTTAAAGATCGCGGTGCCGCCTTCCGAAAAAAGGGTAATTCCTTGATCGTTTAATTCTGGGAAAATTTCATTGGAAAAAACGATGGTTCCATCATCCATAAAGACTTCAATGCTTGTTTTATCGACGAGAATCTTTAAGTGAACGTGCTTCTTACTCACATCAAAGGGTGCCCTGCTTTCACCATATTTTCCACTCTTGTCAGGCTGACCTGTAAAAGCTCTGTTGACATAAGAGTACCCGCCTTCTGCAAAAACACCTACATCTACATGGCGGTTTTTGTCTGTTGATTCTCGAAGTCTTAATCCTACACTCTTGATCTCTGACCATGATATATCTGTCTCAAGCTGGTACGCATCTCCTGTTACATGAAGAGTTTCAGAGCCATTAACCTCTATTTGTTTCAACGAATCCGTTGTATTTGTCAATTGATTCAATGCTTCAATGGGTTGTGAAACCAAACGATACGTATCGCCATCATGTTTTAAGTTAATTTGACGAACAATCGAATCCATTCCGTTAAAGCCCTCTTGCAGTGTTGGACTATTATGTGGATAATCCCAATTATTCATCCATGCCAAAGCATAACGATGGTTGGGTTTATCTCTGTCTTTCCCTTCTTCAAACGTGACAGCACCATACCAATCAAAGCCGTAATCTAACCACTGAGGGTCACTTTGATCAGGGAAAAATTCCTTTCCATTAAAATGTCCAGTCCAATAGGCGTAAGTGTTTGGTTTACCTGTCGATTTACCATTTGCACTGGCACCAAGAACCCATTTCATTGTCCCGTCATTCGCTCTCATCAGATAAAGATCAGGGCACTCTACAATTCCGATATTTTCAGTTAAAAAGCCGCTAGTATAGTGCCAATCTTTTAAATTCTGCGACTCATAAAAACCAATCTTCGTCCCTTCCGCCATTGCCATCACCCACTTACTAGTCTGATGATCCCAGATGATTTTCGGGTCTCTAAAATCTTTTGTGCCCGGATTCGGGATAATGGGATCGTCACGATAAGAAGTAAACGTTTTTCCTTTGTCCGTACTGTACCACAGATATTGTTCCTGCTTCCCGCCTTTTGCAGATGGCTGTGTCACGATCGCGACAAGCGCCTCTTTTCCAAAGCCAGCCGTATTTTTCTCGTCCACAACGACTGATCCGCTCCATGTATCTCCATTTCTGGTTGTATATTTAGGAATGGCCACCCCTTCATCTTTCCAATGCACCAAATCCGTTGATGTCGCATGCCGCCATTCGGTTCCATTTCCGTTCGGATAATCATGATTATAGAGATAATAGTAATGATACTTTCCATCTAAATAAATCGGCCGCTGAGGGTCGTTTTTCCATTTGTCAGGCGTAGTGAAATGATAGCTAGCTCGATACGTTGGCAAAACTGAATCGATGGTTTCGTTCTTCAATCCTATCGTCACCAAAATAATGAAACAAATCATAACTACACCTATTCGTTTTGCTGCTTTCTTATGCTTTGTTGTATAGTTCAAGTTGGCACCTCCTCGCCCAGCTGCTGTTTATTCCTTTTGCAAAAAAAGAAAACGCCGATTTACATCGGCATTTTCTATTGCATTATTGAGGATGTTTTCATTATTTTTTGTTAATCTACTTCGTGTCAGTCGTTAATTGCCCTTGTGCAAGGATACTATCACCCACAACCGAAGTTTTTGAACCATTAATGTTCAACAAGAAACTCGGCGCAAAGGTAGATTTGTGGTCTGCATATAAACCTCTGTTTGTCATGTAACTTGTGATAACCACATTTTTACCGTCAGCTTGCGGTACTGCAAAGTGAGAATAAGTCCAGGTAAGATCTTTAGGACCAAGATTCATGTTTAATACAAGTCCGCTGTCATTTAACGGTTTGTATGTTCCTGTTAAGGAATCGGACACATAGCCTAACATGTAGACATCATTCCCGCCGATTCCATCAATCGTCATTTTGGATCCCCTGGAATCTGTGAATAAATACCATTTATCATTCATTTTAAATACGTTGGCACGTTCGATTTCATCTGTTACTGTGTTCGATGCAATTAACGGTTTCATGACTTTTTTCAACGTATAATCGTCGTTCAATTCAATAATACCTAATGCGCCATTCGCTAACTCAGCAGCACGTTTTTTAGGACCTTGCAGCAATTTATTTTTTTCATCCTGGAAGAATGGCGTGTTTCCGCCGTAGAAAGCTTTGTTGAAGAGCGATGCCTCTCCTTGATAACCAACTTCCGTTCCTGTGTTAGCTTCGAAAACAAGGTATTTATGACCGTTGTCTTCCACATAGTGAGGGTCTCTTAATGTATGATTATCCGAATAGTTCTCCGCTTCGATTCCTTGCATAACATTTTGATAGATTTTGCCGTCTCCGCCATCAAATATCGATTTGAGATCCTGGGCGCCATCAATTTTAAGCGTACTTTTATCTGGTTGAGATACATTGACTTGAGCTGTTGTTAAGGTTTGTTTACCATAAAACCCGTGATTGGGGTCCCAACCCTGACGATCTGTATAGAATAAGCGAACTTTTCCATCCGATGTTAAGGTTGCGGATCCTGACCATTCTTCTGCTTGATATTTGAGAAAAGGA
Source organism: Paenibacillus sp. V4I9 (assembly GCF_030817295.1). NCBI lineage: Bacteria > Bacillati > Bacillota > Bacilli > Caryophanales > Paenibacillaceae > Paenibacillus > Paenibacillus sp. V4I9. The sequence goes on along the minus strand of NZ_JAUSZE010000001.1, from coordinate 1,930,640 downwards.
TCGTTAGGAACGAATTTATCGCTATCCTTAAATACTCTTCCAGCATTTTTCCAGCTATCAATAGAAGTATCGCCTACTTTTTGATAGAACATGTAGACAAATGTGTCCCATCCTCTTTTAGGATCTCCTGCTAAAGCAAAAACGATATTGTAGCCATTATAATTTGCTACTGTTCCATCAGCGTTTTGCAGTGGCCAGCTATCCCAAACATCGATATCGATCAAGTTGCCCTGCTCATCATAACCTTTTGCCGAAGGAATGTTTTTTATTGTTGATGCATCGAATTGAGGTGCTTGAAATTGTACACTCTTTTGTTGTTCAGGTATTTTCAGCATATCAGAGCGTGTAATGTGGGAAAAACCATAATTTTCTTTGTAATCCGCATTGTCTTTTTCTTTAGCAAATGCTTGAGCACCACCTCCTACCAACATTGCTGTTGTCAAGCTTACTGTTGTTGCCCGTTTAACAAATTTTTTGATGTTCATAATCTTACAACTCCTGTTCTATTGTATGTTTTTTTCTCTCCACAATTTATAGTTTAAGGCAAAGGGAAAGTTATGAACATGTCGTACATTGATAGATTTGCAGGCTTATATTGATTCAGACGGACGGGGACACTCGATCCAAAGCACAAAATAACCCTTACCGCTTTGATACTAAGTATCAGAGGCGAAAGGGTTATGAATCTAAAAAGCCAATTATTTCTGCTCAGCCTTTTTCCAGGATTTTTGGAATTCCTGCAGCAATTGGTCGCGGTTAAGCTGTTTACCTACATAAGCTTGCATAGCATAGCCGAACTCTTCTCTTGCCCTCGTAGGAAATTTAAACCAGTTCCAGGGCAATGTTTTCTTATCCTTTGAGTAACGAATAATATCGTCCACGAGCGGTCCTGAACGGTCCGTCTCTATATTTTTAAACGCAGAAATAAAATGGAATTGTTCCTTCATAAACGTTTTGCCTTGTTCCGATGAAACCATCCAGTTTAAGAATTTCTTTGCTTCTTTCTTTTTCTCCGGCGAAGATTCTTTGTTTACAACCCAGTTATTGGATACGCCCACCGGCAAGGCATCGTTTCTGGCATCATCATTAATCGGAATGGGTAAGAAACCGATACTCATATTCGGCGTTATTTGATCAATCTTAGATTGAGCCCAATTCCCTTGTTTCAGGATCGCAGCTTTGCCGGTTGCAAACAAAGCGACTTCGGCATTATAGTCGGTCGTCAGAAAATCTTTATTGCCGTATTGAACGGTCAAATCCAGCATTCGAGTCAGATCTTCGAACTTTTTGTTCCCTTCGATGGATTGCGTTCCGTCGTTCAAAGCTTGAATAAAAGCGTCTGGGTCATCCTGCTGGGCAAAAGCAATATTCAACATGAGAATGAAAAACCAACTATCTGAATATCCGACCGCAAAAGGGGTAATACCTGCGGAATGCAGCTTTTCCGCCGCTGCCTTTAATTCGGAGAGCGTTTTTGGCAGTGTGTCGATACCAGCCTTTGCGAATAAATCCTTATTATAGATAAAGCCGTAGCCTTCTAAATTTACAGGCATCCCGTAAATTTTCCCGTCCATCTTCATCGGCTCAAGGGCCTCATCAACCACATTTTTCACCCACGGCTGATCGGATAAATCCTCCAGATACCTTCTCCATGCCTTCGCTTCTTCGTAACCGCCATTAGGGAAGATATCGGGACCATTATTTGCTGCAAATCTTGCTTTCAATTCGGCAAGGTAGTTTGCCCCTCCGCCAAAGGTTAAAATATTCATCTTTACATTCGGATTTTCTTTCTCGTATTCCTTTACCATCTGCTCAAACTCCGTGGAAATTTCCACTTTGGGATTCAGTACCTCCAAAGTGATTTTCTGATCAGCACTCATTGTATCTATTTCTTTCACCGAACGATTGTCCGCCCAGCAAGAAGAAAGCGCTAGGGTTAGCAACCCAGCTAAAATGTATTGAAAAACCTTGATTATCATGATACCCCCTCGTTTCATTTACAACTTTTATGAAGCAATCCCAATTCCGTTATTTCCCGGTTTCCCTCCTTATTCCGATATTCAAGAGGCGTCATGCCAACAATTCGTTTAAACAATTTCGAAAAGTAAGTTTCATCCTGATACCCGAGCTTTAATGCAATCGAGTACATTTTCTCGTCCGTTTGGCTTAACCACTGTTTAGCTTGTTTTATTCTTAATTGAATAACGTAGTTGGAGAGGGTCATCCCGTTTTCTTGCTTGAATCGTCGCGAGATATGTTCGCGGCTCAGGAAGAATCGGTTTGAAAGTTTGTCCAAACTTAACTCTTGCATATAATGTTCATTTACAAAAGCAACAATGTCATGCATGCGCCTGGCATCATCCAAATCCGTCAAACGGTGTATGGCTCTGAAATTTTGCTCAGCCATTGCCCTTTGCGCAGATTGAAAAGATTGCGGGATCTCTTCCATCGATGTCAGTGGGAGGCCGCTAACCAGACGAACGGGAATATCAATATGCTGGGTAATCCATTCCTCTACCGGGAAGAATTGGCCGTGAACAGAAAGTATCACACAGACATTAGGGTCGTTCTGAAGAGCATAGGCATTCCCCCATTCCCGAGTAACCAGCTCATCCGTCAAATGCTGGAGGTAGGGATCCGAATGATGAGTTTGGTAAAAATATATCAATGTAAGATCGTATGCGTCCGCATGCGGAAGAGACAAGGCAATTTCGTCGGAATCAAAAAGTTCCCCGTTACATGCCGAGGTAACCCCCTTGTTTAAGCGAAGCTTCTTAGCCTCTTCATAGACGCCCGACTCTACATTGCTGCGTTCTTCCTCTTCTTTTTTCCAAGATTCTACCGCTCCCGCAAGTGTTTCATTTAGCATTTCATTTTCGATGGGCTTCAACAAATAATCGAAGCTGCCGTGCTTAATCGCTTTACGCATGAAGGAATAGTCGTCAAACCCTGTAATCAAAATCACTTTTCCCGGATAAGAATTGGCATCCAACCACTCGATCAACTCTATCCCGTTCTTTTTTGGCATTTTCACGTCTGTCATGATGATTTCCGGACTTTCCAGATCAATCAACGCTTTTGCCTCTTCACCATTTCTGGCTTCCAAAATGTCGGTAATCCCATGTTTCTGCCACTGTCCCATAAAACGAATAATTTTCCTTACATTGGACTCATCATCCACGATAAGAGCTTTCATTACGTCAATCCTCCTTGAGGTAGAGTGGAATCACCAGCTGAACGGAAAACCCTTGTCCCTGCATCGAATCAAGTAGGATTCCTGCTGTTGGATCATAATTAAGAACCAAGCGGTCATGAATGTTTTTCAAGCCGATATGCTGGGGCGAGTAGTTTCCTTCGTATACCGGCGCGTAGATTTTATTTTTTAATGCCGTCAGCTCATCATCCGTCATACTGCGGCCGTTATTTTCAACAACCAGATCCAAATATTCACTTCGTATTTCACCGTAAATACGCAAGTGGGCATGTTCGAACCCCTCTTCATAACAGTGTTTAAAGAAGTTTTCAACGAGCGGCTGCAAAATCATACTCGGAACTGAAATACCAAGAATGTCCTTGGGTATGTCGATAGAATAGCTAAAATCGGTTTGAAACCGCTCCTCTTGAAGGTTCAAATACGCTCTTACATAATCCACTTCACTCCGAACTGTGGCCTGTTGATCCACACGAATGGAGTACCGCATCATTTTGGATAAGGAGACTACCAATTGATATACTCGCGGAGATTCGTTAAATAGGGCAACCGCACCAATGGATTGGAGAGAGTTGTATAAAAAGTGAGGATTAATCTGGGACTTTAGCGCCCTGTGCTGGTTCTTCCTATTCTCAATCTCCAGCTTGTACTCACGGTCGATGTGACGATTGATCCGGTTCATCATTTCCTTGATATGCCTTTCCAGATTGCCGATTTCATCTTCCCTCTTGTCGTCAAACGGAGCATTCATGTTCCCTCCTTCAATGCTCAGCACTTTTCGGCTAAGCAGCTTGATCGGACGAGTAATCTTGTATGATATGATGGCTATCATGATTAAGCCCAGAACTCCCACGATTACACCAACGATGATGTTCGTGTAGGCGGTTTTCCTCACGTCATTAAATAAAAATTTGCTTGAGGTTATCTTAACAAAGTGCCATTGATTTAAAGGTTCCGACAACGTTTTGGAAAAGATAATATCGCCATTCGAAAACTGTGCGCCTGCAGCCGACTGATTGATTTTCTTTTGTAATTCTGCTGGAACGGCCTTGCCAATCATGGCTGCATCACTTGCATAGACGACATGACCGTCCGAATCGGAAAGCAATACGGACTCTTTATTTTTTTGAAGAAAATGATTAGATATGCGAGCAAATTTGTCCAAATCGATGTCTATCGTGATAATACCGAGAAATTCTTTCGAAAGGGCGTCCAAGATTTTGTGATGAATTGTCAACACCATCGCTTTATCCGATGGGGGCATAATTGCTGTATTGTTATAATTTTCAATCTGATGTGGAGGTTCGATTAGAAAGTTAGAATCAGAGTTTATTAGCTTCTGAATAGAGGCTTGTTTCAACAAATCCGGCTGCCGCTTACGGGAACTTATCATCGCATTATAAACCGTAAACGAGTTTTTTCCTTCCTCGATGTATAACCGAACCTGCCTAATTTCATTTCTCATCAGATAAAAGGTTGTCATGCCTTTATAGATTTCAAGCTGATTGAAATAAAGGGACCTTTCGAAGCCTTTTTCGAAAATCATGAACAGGTCAGGATTTCGGTATAAAATATACGGAAGATTAACGATGTCATCAAAATATTGCTCCAGGTCTTCGGACGCCTGCCCAATTTGCTCGCGGCTGTTCTCAAGCTCATGCCGTTCCACATTCTTTTTCGTTTGCTGATAAATCAACAGCATGGACAGAAAATACGGAAGGATAATAAAAACGAGCAGCATGATTAACAAACGGCTTTGAATGCTTTTCACAAAAAATACTCCTTTTATTTAAAATCACCTAGCTATTATTCTAACCTCTTAGCATTGTGATTTCTTTCACCAATATTTGTAAAGGGATCCTCCAGCTTTATAAGATTCGGTCTTTGATGAAAAAATCAGTCCGTAACCGAACCTTTATTCCCTTTATTTTCAACTTGTATAAACTCCGCCCCCATCGTAAGTTGGACAAGGGGGAGGATTCATTGTGCACAAACTGTTACTTGCTTACAAATGGCGAAAATTACGGATACGCGTTTGGAATAACCGACTTCAGGAACAATTTGTTCTGCTCTCGACCCGATTCGCACCTTCAGTCGTATGTTCACTTCACGTGTCGTGGGGACCTTTTTACGGGGGTTCGGTGATCGCGGATCAGGCAATTAAAAAGATAAAAATCTTCGTGCAAATTCCATACGACGGTTTCCTAACGGAAGACGAACAGAGCATAATGAAGCGTTATCGTCTCCGCCGGAAAGAGCTCCCTTATTTTATCTTGTTCCATGAGTTTTCCCATCTCATGGATGCTTTGTCCCATCTAAAACGTGAAAGCACTAAAGAATACAGGCACTACTTGATCTCTCGCCAACATATGGTGAAAGCTGTTGCGGATTACCGAAAAGTGTCTTTCGAAGAGCAGGCGGATCAATTCGCTTATAAATGCATACTCGAACATTTCAGAAATGCCGGTTAAGTTGTCCCATATGAACGTTGGTCGGACTAACTCATCTTTAGAAATGCAAACAAGCCGGTTATCCCCGGCTTGCTTGCATTTCTTTTTTCTTTGCTTTTTCTTTGATGTAATCAGCCGTGCGCAACGCAAGCGACATGACGGTGTTGGTCGGATTACCGGCACCGGAAGTGACAAAGATACTCGCATCGCAAACGAACAAATTGGGGATGTCGTGACTTTGTCCATAAGAATTGACGACCGAATCTGCCGGGTTGTCCCCCATTCTGCATCCTCCCATCATATGTGCCGTATCCGGAACGATGAACTCCACCTTTCCACTCTCGGCCTCCAATATCGAGCTCATCGTACTTACCGCGTGTTTGATCAGCTTTTGATCGTTCTCCCCGTAACTGAACGTAACCTTTGCCCGCGGCAAACCATATTCATCTTTCTCGTCCGTTAAAGTAACTCGATTATTCGGATTCGGCAATACCTCGCCGACCAGTGTGACTCTTCCGTAATAATTGTAATCCAGGAGCGCATGCCTAAGTCGGTCGCCCCATACTGGGCCACCCTGTGATTTGGAGACCCCATTTGCGAATTCAACCGGTCTTGCGCCATGGGCATGAAGTGTATAGCCGCGAACAAAATCGCGGTTCGGGTCTGTCCGGTAATAATCCAATGTCGTCGCAAGTACCGGTGTCCCTTTATACAGACGGACCTCGTAATCGAATTTCGCGTACACATCATTACTGCTATGCACCATGATGGATTTTCCGACCATGCCGCTGCTGTTCGCAAGTCCATCTGGAAACTGCGCGTTTGCCGAATTGAGCAGCAGCCTCGGAGTCTCTACCACAAATGCGCTCAGGATGACCATTTTGGCCTTTTGCTCATACGTTTTACCGTCATGAACGAATGTCACGCCTTTGGCCAATCCGTCTTTGCCCATCAACACTTGCGTCACCATGCAATCCGGCAATACCTCGGTTCCTGCCTTGATGGCTTTCGGAATGTGCACGATCAGTGTGCTGAATTTGGCATCCGGCATGCAGCCCTGATTGCAAAATCCACGGTTGATGCAAGGGGGACGTCCTTCGAACGGGGCGGACAAAATGGCCAGAGGAGCAACGGAAGAACGGATCCCCAGCTTTTCGCAACCGTTCATGAACATATACGCGTTCGGACTCAGCGGTTCCCGCTCTGGATATGGATAAGGACCGTTGAAGTGTCCCCAGGGAAAATGTTTGGGTCCGGAGACCGCAATTTCTTTTTCCGTTCGGGTGTAATAGGGTTCAAGATCTTCGTAGCTTATCGGCCAATCTTCGCCAATCCCATCCATCGTCCTTGCTTTAAAGTCTAAATCCTGAAACCGCAAAAAAACGGCTGTAAAGTGGGTCGTTCCGCCGCCGATGCCGCGGCCGGAATTGTTATGCCCCATCGTGAGCGGATCGTTGCCGGCTACGATTCGCGTATCTTGCCACGCAAGATTTCTCATCGAGAGTTCATCGCTGGCAAAATCCTTCTGCGGATCACGGAAAGGACCGGCGTCCAGCACGACGACAGATAATCCGGCTTCGCTTAATTCTTTTGCCAATACCCCTCCCGCAGCACCGGCGCCAACGATGACAGCATCTACTTCTTCATTCGCATATTTACGCTTCATTTTCCGCCTTCGCCTCCCATGGATCCAATTGTCCGAGCTGTGTACGCACGTATCCCCGCGGATAAGCCGGACCCGCATAACCGATTTCAGACCAAACCCGCGGATGGGAGCAGTATGCTTCAACCGTGAGCCGCATCAGTTTTTCAAATAGTGCCTGCTAAAGCATTCCATTCCAGACCTCCGTCGGTTCCACTCTTGCAGCGCTGATGTCTTGGATTATCTGCTTTTGTTGTTCGGTGTTCAATTCCGTAAAAGAAACGGAGTACTTATGTTGTGATGTTTGTTCTATCGCCTTCAGTCCTTGCCGAATCAATTCTGGCGCGGCTGGCACGCCGGCTCTTCTTTGCCCTTCGCCAGGTGACGAATACAAGATTTTATCGAAATGACCAATGACAAACTCAAGCGAGTCCGGTGAATCGTCGTTCACCAACAAACTGCAAAGGTAGCGTAATATTTCAACTTCCTGTTCGTTTAGAAACTGATAACCCGCAATTGGATGTGTCCGCGAAGTTACGATTTGCTGCGTATGATCATCCCACTCATCCTTTTCGTCCAGGACGTTAAAGGAAGGGTACCGCGTTTTTACGTTCATATCTGCTTCCGTCCTTCATCCGTTTTGTATGCGTTCATGATCACGATCTCCAAAAGACCGCGATAAGTCCAAGCACGCTGATGGCGGTAAACATCATCGGGAGCGTAACTGGCGGTCCGATGAGGAAGTTGCGAAGCGCCCAACCGCCAACACGGACACCGACTCCCCGGACATGAAAATAAAACCCGATTAGTCCGGAGACCACCCCAAACCACATCAGGATCTGAAACAAAGCACTTAACCAAGAAACGTTATAGATCGTAAGAGCGAGTCCAATCACAAAAAAAATCGGCGAAGAAATGACCGGAAGCCACATCGCCTTATGGTGAAAATTTTGCCGGTAATGAAACATCGTCACCTGAATCCCCACCAGCATGAAAGCCAAGCTGACAAACAGAATTAATATTCGTGCAATGGGCCAAGCATGCCAAAACATGGATCTCCCTCATTTCTTATGTAAGGTTTTCGATGACCATAGCATATCCAGCATCCAGAAAATTCATCCAAGAGTGGTCATAATATACAGGGTTGGCAACCATACTAAGAAAAAGGCAAGGAGGTCGACAAAATGAATGGGATAACGGAAGAGATGCAAGTCCAGCAACTCCCGAAAGGAACCGGCCAACCTTACGAAATTGCGCCATCTTATGTATTTTTGGCATCAGATGACTCGTCTTATATTTCCGGGCAATTCATTCACGCCACCGGCGGTGTTATTGTGAACGGCTAAATAAATCTGGGAGGTATCACTCCGTGCAGATTCGCAAAATTGAAACATTTCCACTCTTCTACCGTATTCCCAAGCCATATGGCGATGCCAACGGTATCAAATCGTACCGAACGTGCTATCTGATTCGTATAACGACCAATACAGGCGTCGAAGGCTGGGGGGAGTGCGACGATTGGCTGCCAACCTTGCACAAAGGTTTTCATGAGCGAATCATTCCCTATTTGATCGGCGAGTCGATCTTCAACAGAATAAAAATGGTGCAGGTTATAAAAAAATGGCACTCCCGCGCTGCTGCTGCCGTTAGTATGGCATTAACCGAAATTATGGCGAAAATATGCGGGGTATCCGTGTGTAACCTGTGGGGCGGCAAGTTTCGTGATAAAGTGCCTGTATATGCCTCCTTTCAGTCCTATTCGGAAGATATGGACTGGCAAAAGCATTCTCTGACGGCTGTTGAAAAGGCAGTAAATCAAGGATATAAAGAGGTCAAGCTAAAAATAGGCGGAAAATCAATTGTTGAAGATCAACAGCATATCAACTTGGTGCAGTCATTGTTACAAGGAGAAATGAAGCTGGCTTTGGACGCCAATCAAAGCTATGACATAAGTGCTACCCTTCAATGGCGGCCTTTTTTGGAAGCCTGGCCCAATCTGCTTTGGCTTGAAGAACCGCTGGAGATAAAGCAAGTTTCTAATTACGCACTACTAAGAAACCGTTTGGTTGTACCATTGGCCGGCGGTGAGAATATCAAAACAACGAAAGATTTTATTCCCTTGCTTACACAGCGTGTCCTCGATTTCATCACTCCCGATCCTCTCCATATGTCCGGGATCGATGTTTACAGAGAAACATTAAGTCTAGCTAGAAGTTTTGGCATTCGCATAACTCCGCATACTTATGACGGCGCCTTATCGCGTCAATATGCCCTTTTCGCTCAAGCTAGCCTGGAACCGTGGAGTAAAATGAAATCGGACTCCATCGAGCCCGTGGAATGGGATGTAATGGACAACCCTTTTACTGGATTGCTTCCAATTCAACCTTCGAACGGAGAAATAACAATTCCAGACGGTTGTGGAATTGGGCTAGAAATTGATCTTGAAATGCTTTCATTTTATCGATGGGATGGAAGTAGTTATACGTAGGTAAAAGTCCTATTGGTTCCGGCTCCTGTCTGAGATATAACCTCCTTTAATGTTGTTGCTTTTCTTCCACAGTTCCGGGCTGCGTGCTAAGTCCCCACCTTTGGGGTCGGACTTCAGCTGTTAACAGAGCGCGGTGCCAAGCCCACGTAAAGAGACACTTTCGTTGGAAAGTGTCTAGGTCTATTGCCAATCAAATCGGCCAGGAGGCTTTTTCATTTCGTTTTCGGCTGCATACCCGCCTGCCGAATAATATGATCAGCCGTACGAATGGCGAGCGCAATCGTAGTCAAAGTTTGATTTTCGGCTCCGATGTAAGGTAAAGCACTGTTGTCGGCCACATAGAGGCCGGAGACTCCGTGGATTTGCCCGTATTGGTTAGCGACGGAAGTATTGGGATCGTCACCAATTCGGCATGTGCCTGAGTCATGATGCAAATCGCCGAGCGGGGTCAAGCAAATGGGCGGTTTGCCATTCTTGGAAATCAGACGTACGCCCGTATCCTTGGCAATGCGCTTTATCCCTTCTGTCATTTGGCCAACGACGTTCCTATCGGTCTCACTCAAGGAGAAATGAACCTTTATTTCAGGGACACCGTACTCGTCTATTTTGTCAGGATTCAGGGTAATCCGATTTTCGTATCTCGGTTCAACTTTACCATAACCATAGAAGTTGACCGTTGTTTCACCTGTAAACGGTCTTTCAATGGTAACTGGATACCAGTAGAAAGCTTCCGGCCCAGTCATTAGCACGGAGTAAGGAGTATCCGGTTTTTGCGGTATCATAATATTCAAGGGACCCCATGGGAAAGGGAAATCAGTTGTAGATATCGTTCCTGTTGCTTGCACAAAGGTTTGATTCGTCAAGAAGTGTCCCAGCGCTCGGTGTTTAAATCCCGAATATAGCAGCAATCGTGGCGTCTCAAAAGTACTCGCGCTCAAAACAACTGTTTTGGCTTTTAGGGTATAAGCGGTTTTATCCGGGGAAACGACCTTGACTCCCGTGACTTTTCCGTTGTCATGGAGAATCTGCGTGGCACGTGCGTTGATCGCCAAATCGAAAGGCCTATGATGCAGCGCTCTGGCAAGCAAAGAAATGGAACTCGTAAACATGTCGGTATGAAGCTGTCCGAAAGATTGGGGTACGATATCAGCCGCAAGCGGAAGAGGTGCCGCTTTGGAATAACCGCGCAGCCACAACCGTTCCAGTAAAATATCCGTGAACGAAGCCCCTTCCGCAAATGCTCCGGTGACATTCATAACTTGTTCTGCAATGCCGTAATAGCTTTCCATCTCCTGAACAGGTATAGGCCATTTCGCCAGATCCCACGGATGCATCCGGGGAGTAAATGCATACCAGAATAAAGTTCTGCCACCCAGCGCAAAAAGCTGCCTGGCTCCCGGATATTCTGGCATAGCACCCGGCAGCGGCTTGGATAAGTGACTAAAATAAGCTACGAGTCGCTCTTGGTTCAACGTCGTCAGATTTCGGGCATGCGTCGGGATCACCTGGTCTCCACGCTCAATGATGCCAATTCGCTTCTTTTGCTTTTTCCATTGTTCGCATAATCTCCATAGGACAGATCCTCCGCCGGCTCCGGTGCCGATGATCAGAACATCATATTCCTGCTGAGCCATCTGGGAGAGCGGCGTGAGGGGGATCCAGTTATTCAGAGGTTCCGTCGGTACAACCGGGCAAGTCGGAATGGAGCCAGCCGTAGCGGCTCTCGATTGGATTTCACTGTTCGATTCAATTGCAGAAGGAAGATAAACCGATTTGCCGGTGATGTCCAGATCGGGATTTTCAATATGCGGATTGAGCAAAACGAGCTCTTCAACGGATAACCGGTTTTTAATCGCGATAACTCTAAGTGTTTCATGCTTGTTTGATACCCATATTTTCAACGGCTTTCACTCTCCATCCTAGATATGATTGCTCATAACGTTTCAAAGTTATAACCACCATACATATACTATAATGTTGAGGCTGAGCCATTATGTATTCTAATAACAATAAGAACAAATCTTTCGGATCATTTATATTTCATTCAGACATAGTCCTTTAATCGATTTGGATAAGCACTTTACCTTCTTCTATTTTGATAGGGTATGTTTTTAAAGCGATGCATACCGGTCGGCGTTTAGCTGCACCGGTAGGGATGTCAAAACGACCGTTATGCTTCGGGCACTCAATAACATCATCCATAACCAAGCCGGTAGCCAAATGAACTCGTTCATGCGTACAGTATCCATCGGAGGCGTAGTAAATACTGTTTGCCGTACGGTAAATGGCAAATGTCCGATCCTCATAATCAAAGCGTATGACATCCTCCACATCGATATCCTCCGCAGCGCATGCTTCGATCCACTGTTCGATACTCATTGTTCTTCTCTCCATTAGCTCGTATTTTAGTTATCGTTTAACTTACCGCTGTTTCATTAGAAACTGCTGCATTTACGTCAGATTCCTGCCTGATACCGAACAAATAAGGACGCGCGGTGTCCGGTAATGGTCGATCGATCACATAGGCTGGGTTTTCCTTTTGTCTGATCAGCGCTGTAATCACTTCTTTCAAAGCAGCCAAAAGACTCGAGCTTGCAGCTGGACAGTCGTGCTTCATCTCTTGATGAAGCTTAGGCAACGCGTGATAGGGAACCATTGGAAACATGTGATGCTCGGTATGATAGTTCATGTTCCAGTACAGAAACCGGAATATCGGATTCATATAGACGGTACGGGTGTTCAGTCGATGGTCGAGAACATCCTCATGCAGTCCCAGATGCTGTGTGATACCAAAGAGAAGGACGACAACGCCTCCATAGAACGACGGCAAAAAGATGTACATAGCTGGCAGTATGCTTTGGGTATATATACTAGCTGCAATGACGCCAAGTATGATGAACACGTATATACGTGCTTCCCAAAACGTTTTCCCATGCTCCGAAGCAGGAATATATTCTCTTTCCTGTTTGTCCAGCAGGCCGAAAAAATGTAAGATAAATCGTTTGATCTCAACAGGACCGCCATACAAATGAAAGATTTGCATGAGGATGATTTTCCAGACTGGAGGTCGCTCTGTAATGATCTCCGGATCACGGCCGACGATGATGGTGTCCGTATGGTGACGGGCATGACTCCATCGCCAAGGCGTTGCCGAACGTAAAACCATGAAGGAAGCGATCTGGTAAATGACCTCGTTCATCCATGGTGTCTTAAAGGCTGTTCCATGTCCGCACTCATGCCACCTGGAATCGCCCGGTGTCGCATAAAGGATGCCATATGCCAGGAAGGCGGGAAACGCCCACCATGTGCCCCATGTTTGATAAGCGATAAAACCCAGTACAGCAAGAGAACCGAACCAGATGAATGTGTCCCTGATTGCAGGACCGTTCTTTCTTTTCATTAACTCTTTCATGCGCTGACGGGGGATTGGACTCGTATACCACTCGGCTGTCGCGAGTCCTCTCTCTTGCGCGCGCTGATTCTCGGGTCCGGTAATGCTGTAGTCTCTTTTTTGCGGATTCGTAGCCATGAATGAGTCCTCCTTTACCTGTCATATGATTCGACTAATTAACAGACATTCTTTTTTAATTTGTCATCAAGGAATTTTTTCGCGCGCGGGATGTCCTGCTCATCCAGATGCTCGATAATAATGGGGATATTCGGATGAAGCTTGGAAAGCCTTTGCAGATACAGGTCATAATTCAGAATGCCCAGACCGGGAGCTGGAAGCTCTACCGCCCCAGCGCCTCGGAACGTATGCGATTCAACAGCGTCTATCGTGGCGTGCTTCTCAGAGGTGTCATCAGCGGGTTTGCAATCTTTAGCATGCGCAATTTTGATTTTGTCGCCGAGCATATTGAAAATGCGGTTAAGCTCATCATATACATGATGAATATTGCTATCTGTAAAGTAGTTAGTTGGGTCCATCAGCAGTCCGAGACCCGGATGATTCACGTCGGAAAACAAGCGGGCCAACTGGTTGACCGATCCGATGACATTGTTCACGTAGTTCTCTACCAGAAAAACTGAACCGTGATCATAAGCGAATTTTGCCAGCTCCTCCAACTGTCTGCACACTTCCTCATACGCTTCCTCGGTGCCATTCTTCTCATCCCACACCCAATCGCTTTCCGTATGGTAGGTACCCGTCTCGCTGATCACGTAGGGGGTGCCTAGATCACGGGCAAACTTTAATAGCGTTTTCAATCCGAATAGATTATGTTCCCGTTTCTTCGGATCCGGATGAATAATGTTGGTGTAGCCTGAGATGCAGACGATTGGCAAGTTAGCGTCTCTGAATGCGTCGCGGATCGTATGACATTTTTCTCGTGTAAGCGACTCAAATGAAAGATCCATATCCTTGAAAGACAGGTCCAGCTGAACGGAGGAGAAACCGTCCCTTTGAATTCTCGAAATCGACTCCGCTAACGTATAAGGATAATACCCATTGAAAATACCTACAGAAATCATGATTTAATGCCTCCTTTATAAGTGTAAGATTGATATTGGCTTTCTATCTCTGTAATTGCAACCGTACGCTGTTCGGCAATGGACTTATAACATGCATCTACAAGAGCCATCGTTTTCAGGTTGTCCCGGCCGCCGATTTCTGGCTCGCTGTCCGTCTCGACCGCGCGCAACAGCTGCGCCATCGTTCCTTGAAACGCGTCCGGGAACCAGACCCCGTCCCATTGGGGTCGATACCATTGATTAGGCGACTGCTTCGTTGTGAATTCAAGTGTACTTGGGGTTCGTTCGGGATACGACGGCCAGCCGATGTACCCTTGGGCGATGCCATCTAGTCCCTCAACTCTCCATTTGATATATTGATCTTTCTCAGCACCCTCACCCGGCCAAGCCCACACATCATCTAAACTGGTGGCTAACAGCTCACTGCCATACTGGAACGTGTATTGGGAAATTCCGTCAATATGTTTAAATGGCGTCCGAGGATCTCTGCGCGTAACGGCGGTGATCTTTTCCGGATCTCCGAATAGATAACGGAAAATATCGATATGATGGATACCCATATTGAGGATTTCAATGTGCTCATACTTATGCAGGAACTCCTGCCAATGAGGAATTGCCCGCATTTCGATCGTTGCGAGGACGGGTTCGCCGAGATATCCCCTGTCTAGTATTGTTTTCAGCGCCCGCATTGACTGGTCGTAACGCATGTTGGAATTGACGGCGATTTGGATGCCGGCCCTTTCACAGAGTTCAACAATTTCATGAGCTTCGTGAGCATTCATAGCCAGCGGCTTTTGGCACAGAATTCCTTTTATGTGTTTCTGCTTAACCGCTTGTTGAACAACTTCCAGCTGCCGATCCGGGGGGATCGCGATATCCAGAATCTCAATCAGCGGATCCTCTATCAGCTCTTCCCATGTTCTGTATACCTGCGGGATTTGTCGCAATTCTGCTACAGCTTTGGCGTTTTCAAACGTTCTTGAGCTAATCGCGTATGGGTTAAATCCAGCATCCCGATAAGCCACTAGATGGCAGTCCCGCATAATGAAACCGGAACCGATGCAGCCAATCCGATAATCTTTGCGCTTTGGCATTTCCGGATCGATATGTAAGTTTAAATCAATTGTCCCCACAAGATATTCCTCCTTCTTAGACCTTTATTTCAATTGAAGCGCTTTCTACTATTCGTTCTGACACCCCCTTATTTAGTGGATTCTATCCATAAGCAGGTCGTAAAACCAATTTCTTCTCCTGCCCGGATGCCCTTAACGCCTGTCAGTTCATGCTCATAGGATAGATTAAACGCATCCGTGACGTATGTGTACGGCTCTAGCGAAAAAGCCGATGCCCAATTTGGACGGAATAACACGACAAAAGGAAATTGACGATCGATCTGGTATGCAATCGCGTACCCGCGATCTTTCATTTCAATGCGGCAAATTCGATCCTCAACCCCGTGATCGAAAGTCAACAGTGAACAACCTGACTGCGGATAGTTTGAGATCTGGACGCCATCGCTCAAGGTTCGGCTGAAATGTGTAATTTCTGGCCTGCCCGTCACGAATGCTTCATTCGTCACAGGCCATTCCTCTGTCACCGGAACCTTCAAAACAAGCTCCTCTCCGCTATCAAAAGGGACTGAAAAATAAGGATGCAGTCCGAAAGCAAAGGGTGCTTCGTCCTCCCCTTCATTCAGAATCGTTCCGTTCAAGTATAAACGCCCCTCATAGAGGCGGTATGTGAGTGTGAAAGAAAGTGGATGAGGGAAATAAGCTAGGATATCCGGATTCAACCCATAACGGAAACGGCTGATCACAAAAGCGCCGTTCTCGTTCGTTGCCCCGTATTCAAGAACTTCCCATGCTCTGGAGCAAATTTCGCCATGCAAATGATTAGAGGGCGGCTCGTTCAAAGGCAAGCTATACGTCCGTCCGCGAAATGAAAACCGACCATTCTTCACCCGATTGGGTGGAAACAAGATCGGAGTGCCGTATTTGAAATCGGCGAATGGCTCACTTTTTAACGAATGCAAACTCACTGGCGGCAAAATGACCGAATGTCCACCGCTTCCGAAATGAAAGAGATTGTTTCCTACCTCCGGTATAATTTCCGCGGTTGCATCGCTTCGTGCATCGTTTAGTACAATGACCTTGAATCCTTCTTTCATTAATGGTACCGCGGAATATCGACTCATGATGCACCACCCTTTCCAATACTCATCATAGAGATCATTTTTGTCTGGCATATGCGATGAGCAGCGCAATATTCGAAGGCAGCTTTTACGCTGAACTGATGTCCAAAATACGATGTGCGTTATAGCTTAACAGCAGCATCCCTCCGAATGCGGCTATTGTTCCGTAAGATATATTTGACAATTGCTGTTACGACGAACATAGAAGTTATTACAATAGTAACATGGCACTTTCTGGAATTATATAGGTGTATCCTACTGTAACTGCTGCCTTTGCTGCACATACAGACTTTGTACAGGTTATGCAGCAGCCAGTGCAGTTACTGCTGGAATTGGGATGTCCATGTTAGAAAACATTACTTATCGACTGATATTTGTGGTTTTGCGTCATGTTTAGTCACATGGTACAACCAAACAACATATATCATATACCAAGCGTTATTTGTTTGAAGGAGGAAGGTAACTATGGCTTGGAAACCGAGGAAAGTCGCTATTGTCGGGATGGGATTAGTTGGTTCAAACTGTGCTTACGCCATAATCAATCAATCCGTTTGCGAAGAATTAATGCTTATTAATCGCACACCAGAATACGCATTGGCTCAAGCATTAGACCTGTCTCACTGCATGGACTTCACTCACTCGCGAACCCAAGTATTTGCGGGCAATTACGATCAATGTGGGGATGTGGACGTTGTGATTCTGACACCCGGGGCAAGCATGAACAAAGTTCAAAACCGTCTTGATCTAATGGAATCTTCCATTCATATCATGAAGGATATCGTTCAACCGATCATGCAAAGCGGGTTTAACGGAATCTTCCTTGTTGCCACAAATCCTGTAGACATCATTACATATACCGTATGGAAATTATCCAGTCTTCCACGAAATCGTGTGATCGGAACAGGCACCTCCATCGATTGTTCACGGCTGAAAATGATCTTATCCGAAATCTTTCCAGTCGAACCGAAGAGCGTACAAGGGTATGTACTCGGTGAACATGGTGACTCCCAGTTCGTGGCTTGGTCACACGTAACCATTGGCGGTAAACCGCTGCATCAGATCATAAGCCAGCATCCGCACCGATTCGGTCTCGTCGATCTTGACCAATTGGAGCAACGGACCAAACTGGCTGGATGGGAAATATTCAACCTTAAAGGATCCACTTCTTTTGGTATCGGCAATGCATTGGCTTTCATCACTCGATCTGTGTTAAATGACGATCACAAGATTATCGCCGTGTCCGCGATCTTAGATGGAGAATACGGTGAGAGAAGCGTATGTGTTGGCGTTCCGGCCATCATATCTCGAGATGGCGTAAAGGAAGTAGTTGAGCTACATCTCGATAATATGGAACAAGAGAAATTTCGTTACTCCTGCAGCGTAATTCGTAAGCACCTTCTTCAAGCGTCTATTATCGACAGTCACTATCAATAAAAGAGATCATCCAATGGTTTTGGCTTCCCTACGCATTAACATGATCATCAAAACGATGCTTACGACGGACGATATGATGATCAAGATGAAAGGCAGCCTGGGATCGATGGTATACGTCCATCCGCCGATTATGCCAGATGGAGAGATGCATAGTAAGACAAGAACTTGCAGAATCGAAAACATTTTGGCACGTTGTTCGTCATCAATGGAATTTGCGACAACCGCCTCCAGATAGGGGCTGGAAATAATACTGCCAGCAGCAGCAAGCATTGTACTGACTATCACCAGGGTAATTTGCCCCGGGGCAACAGCAATTAAAATAATTTTTGACACGATCGCAAGTGAAAATCCCCATATCATGTAACCTTGTGCCTTATTCTCCTTTAAGCGCGGGACAACGAGGAACATTAATGCTAGCATTGCTAAGGAGGATACCGCCGGGAATATTGAAATGAGTGCGTCGCTAATATCCAAAGCTTCAACAAGATAAATCGAGAGATATGTATTTTGCAAAGTCACTTGAAAATTAAAGGAAATGTACACACCAAAGACAATCATTAACGCCTGGTTTGACAGGATGGTCTTAACCGTATCGATATAAGATTGTAAGGTGTCCTTCAGGTTATAAGATGCGCTCTCTTTTCTTTTTCGGATTCCAATCTCCGTCTCATGAGTGGCGAAGTTTCGGGCGAAGAACATCACCGTTAAGCTAACGCAGAAAATGGCGTACATAATGCGCATTGCAGGGATAAGCGTGAAGTGGTTAACTAGCAGTCCACCCAGCGGAGCGAACAATCCCCCGATCACCCCGATGAGTTGCAGAATTCTAAATACATTAGACCGATCATTTTGAGCGGTATCTTCGACCAACAAACAGTACCATGCTGTATTAGGCACCCTAAGGAAACTGTTAAATACGGCGGCACTAAGAAAATACCAGAAATTTTGCGATACAGCCCAGATGAGTGCGGCGGCACTCCAACTTATAAGATCGTAATAGAGAAGAGCCCGGCGCCTACCCATCCGGTCCGTAAGGTATCCACTGATGAAAGAAGTAAAGATCTGCATAATCAGTCCCACCGAAGTAATAAAACCGATTTGTCTCTCACTGACTCCCAATTGGAACATATATACTGTCGCATACGTCGTAAGCATACTGTACGGTAAAATAAACATCGGTTCATAAATTAAGCAGCCTCTAGCATTCCCTTGAATTTTCTTAAACACATGAATCCTCCTAAACATTCCAATGGTAGATTTTAATATTCCTACATTAATTATAAGCATTAACTCAAGAACATCATATATCTTCTATTAAGAAAAAGGAGCACTGCCTCAAAGCAAGCTCCTCCACTACATTCTCTGTTAGCCTAATATTAAAGAAATTAAAGAGGACCTTTTACCGGCTCATCAACCGATAAAGGTCCTTTTTCTACAAAATTAGTAAATCAACGGGAATGCATGAAATTCTAAAGAAGCTTAACAACGAGTTCACTGAGATAATTGCTTGTAGATACTCCTTTGGGAGGTGTAAATTCGAATTCTACAGACTCGGCATATTTGCCGCCGTAATAACTAACCTGCATGGGCATTGGGGTGTGTCCTTCAGGTACCCATCTAGCTGTTGCCTTGTACCGACCAATCGGAACATTATCAATACCTGCGCCGCCTTGAATCGGACCTCCGCGTTTCGTTATTGATTTACCTGCACTGCCGTCAAGCAGCGGACCGACAGGCGTCAGCGTCAATTCCAGATCGCTCATATCAAACTCCGGCAGAGAATCATCAAATGATGAAAAGAACGGATAGATATAGATTTGCCCGTCAAATTTGCTCCAAGTAAAGTCACGAGCGGCTCCAGTACTACCCGTGAGCGGAAGATCACCGTCAGCGCTCAAATGGAAAGTGAAATTTTTTCCGTTAAACGATTTGGTCAAGTCAGCACCCATCCGCCAGGATGTGGCCATTTGGGGCAATTCTCGCTTGTTGGAATATTCCAGTCTCAATCCATTTTACCTCAAAGCCAAGAGTTTCGAATAATTTACGGAAAGGGACCAGCGTAGAACCATCCTTCAGTATTGGCCTTGCATCATCAAACTGAAGCTCTTGTCCTTTGAAAAACACATGGATCATCGGACTATCCACTGGAGCAGGAGCTGGCGCCGGGCTTGGCGTCGGAGTCGGCGATGAAGAAGGTGTTGGTACAGGTGTTGGTGAGGTTGAAGTTCCCCCCGTTGTCATCGGATTTTTATATTTTATCGGTTTGGAAACAACCGTACCTTGCGGCGTCCCAATTTCCAACACATAATACTGAGTCTCCTTGATCGTGCCGTTATCGCTCGCGTACAATTCGAAGGTAAGCTCACCTTCGAATTCACCAACTGGTTCTTTTACATCCTTACGAAAACCCGGGTTGATGATGCTACTTTCATGGTAGATACCACTTGCTGTTGTAGCGGTTTTGTTCTGCACAATGCCGAGCAACCACCCAGTTGTCACGTTGTTTGTTCGCCATACCCCTTGATAATTATCCTTACCATATGCATCCGTTGAACGCAGTACGACGGAATTGATAACCGTCTTCTGAGCAAGGCTTAGAAGCAGCTTGAAGTGACCATTCTTGCTCCCCTCAGGCGTAAAATCCGCCGAACCGACAACGTCAGACGCCGTATCAAGTAGGCTGAATTCCTTAATCTGAACGCCTGTAGGCGGTGTCTCACCAAAAGCGCTAGCGATTCCGCCAAACGCCAAGCAGCCTGCCAACAGAAGAGTTACTACAGAAGTTTGTTTTCGTTTGTTGAATCTTAATATCATTCTTTCAGTTCTCCTTTTCTGAACATATTTCCGTCCCGGTTAAGGTCCCTCCGGTTTTGCCTCCGGCTTAGCTGCAAACATCGCTCCTGATTTCGCGGCTGAAGCCATCTCTGGCTTCGCTTCCGGCTTTGCGCTTACTGTTGTTGGAACAATTGCTGCAAGCAACGCAGCCCCCAACATCCATTTCAGTGCTTTGTTCATTTTGTTCATTGTTATAACCTCCATAAAATGAATTTACTTACTACATTCATCTTACAGCGAGTGCACTCCCGTTTCATGAGACATGGCAGGGAAATGCATAGGGAAGATTATAGAATCAAACGGGAAGTAATCTGGGAATCGCTGACATAGGTGATAAAATGGAAAACACCTCCCGAATCGCTTAGAACGATTTGAGAGGTGTTTGATGTTAAGGCGATCTCCTGGAATCGGTTTTATATCGTCGTTATATTGCTTTTCTTGCTTCCTTTAGTCTCTCAAGCTCCTGCCTTACATCTTCTTTGAAGGCTAGATCCGGAACGCTAATCGTTGAGGCGCTAACCATTTGGTTCACCCTAAGCGTTGCAGCGGCTTTAGCTTCTAACTGCCAGATATGTTCCTCCATTCTAATGAAGTTTTTCCGAATGTTCTCGGCATCAAGCGAGTAAATCGTACTATTCACGTTTTGAATGGCATGAGCTGTATTTGTTCTGGACAAGTAGAATAGCTTTTTGTTTCCCAGCTCGTCATATAGCTCCATCAACTTTTTCAACTGGTCTTCTAAAGCCAAAGTCTGCTGCTTCATAGCCTCATATTGCTCTCGGTACACCTTAAGCTTTCTCTCACTTGTTAGCTTCTCCTCCACTGCCATCTGCGCAATTTCTTCCTCATTCCGGTCGATGGCGATATTCGCTTGGCGGATGCGCTTCTGAACAATATGATCCAGCTCGGTGATCATGACTTCATACTTCCGTTCGGCGATCAGCTGATTCGATAATGCAAGCTTCGCTTCGGCGATCTTTTCTTCCAGTTCCCTAATATATTGCTTAACCATAATAAGCGGGTTTTCCATCTTATCAAGTACCTCATTGATGTTAGCCATAGCGATATCGTTCACACGTTTAAAAATGCCCATTTTCCTTATCCTCCTTAAGTAGGTTTCGTTCCCATTGGTCCAAGGCGAATGCCCGCTGCGCAGATGGCGCATTATACATGACGGAATGCTCGTCCGTAATGAAAGTTGGCAGAACCAAGTGGTTTATATCGGTTCTTCTTTTTTTGATTTTCTTCCAAAATACCCATGCAATGATAATAAGTAAGAGTCCGATTGCAATAACAAGGATAGGTCCACCATGGAATTCGTGGTGATAATGACCATTTGCAAATCCCTCTGAGAACTGGTTACCGGCGTTAAACCGGCCTCCCGGATTTTCATGCCTCATGCCCTCCTCCGCCTTTCCTCTCGTATTTTTCTTACATGTTGAAGTATAGACCCGGTTTCTTAAAAGACAGTTAAAACCAACTGAAAGACGGTTGAACATTGACTGAAAGTCTGCTGAAAAAAAGCCCTTATTTTCTGTTTCCTAGCCTTGAAACAACCTAGCTCCCATGCCGGGCCAACTCATGCAATAAGCTGGCGAACTCGCCAGCTTATTTTTGTCTTCAGTGAACGCACATTACCTTGAGATTCTTTCAGCAAACATTCATTTAATACTCAAGTTAAGTTCAGTTTTGGCTTTTATACTGTCCATGTAAGATAACTTGCTCGAAGAAAGGTGGCACAACAATTTTGAATAACCAAAGGTCCCCGCGGCGTAAACGACTTATCATTGTGACGTTATGTACCGCACTCGTGTGCGGCGTACTATACCAGCTAGCAGATCGTTACCTCATCGAACATGTGGAGGTGGTCGTTACTGCCGTAGAGCCAACTGCTGCAGAATCTGAATCAGTGGAAGCTACTTCGAAATCGAATCAAGCAGCAACAACCGCATCTGGAGTTAAATCTGATGATTGGAATTATAGCAGCGAAGATCTTAACATCTCGATCGAACAAGTGGTAACCGGTTCTAGCAGCAACCAGATTACGTACTACGTAGCCGACGTCGAGACTACGGACGCTTCCTTGCTGCAGTCCGCTTTTGCTAAAAACGTGTTCGGGCGCAACATCACCGAAACCACTTCCGAGATCGCTTCCAACCATCAAGCCGTCTTTGCGATCAACGGTGATTACTATGGCTTTCGAAACGATGGCATTATCATCCGAAACGGTGTTCTGTATCGGAACGATCCTGCACGGGAAGCCGTCGCTTTCTACAAGGACGGTACGATGGCCTCCTACGACGAAAAAAAGGTCACAGCTCAGACATTGCTGGACGCGGGCGTTCTCCAAACGCTTTCGTTCGGTCCGGCATTAATCAAAAATGGTCAACTCATCCAGGGTTTTACTAATGTCAAGATTGATACAAACGTAGGCAATCGATCTATCTTGAATGCAAACCCCCGCACGGGGATCGGTATGATCGCACCGAATCATTACGTGTTTGTTGTCGTGGATGGTAGACAGAACGACAGCCGCGGGATAACGCTGGACGAATTCGCAAAGCTATTTGCCGAGCTTGGCGCCAAGGAAGCGTACAACCTGGACGGCGGCGGTTCATCAACGATGTATTTTATGGGCCGAGTCGTAAATAATCCGCAGGGCAAACAAGAGGAACGCGGCGTAAGCGATATCCTTTATCTAGGGGAGGGTTAACCAACATGACTGTATTGATTCCTTCGTATGAACCCGATCATCGGTTGGTAGAGTTGATTGCACGTCTTCGGGCAATGACGGATGCGCCTATCGTCGTCGTGGACGACGGCAGCGGCGAGAACTTCCGCGAGATATTCGAAGCTGTTAAAACCGCGGGATGTACCGTGCTGACCCATATCTCAAATATGGGCAAAGGTCGAGCCTTAAAGACAGGTTTTCAATATATAATGAAACACGGATTGAGCGAGTGCGTCGTATGTGCTGACAGCGACGGACAACATGCGGTGAAGGACATCGTAACTGTCGCCCAAGCGATTGAAGCTCACGAGGCGACGATGGTTCTTGGCAGCCGAAGATTTACGGGGAAAGTGCCGCTCCGAAGCCGTATCGGGAATCGTCTTACCAGCAAAATTTACGACGCGACAACCGGTATCGACATTAGGGACACACAGACCGGGCTTCGTGGGTACCCGAGCCACATGCTCAGTTGGTTATGTCAAGTGCCGGGCGAACGGTTCGAATATGAGATGAACCTTCTCCTTGAAGCCCCCGCGCGGGGGTATAACATTGCGGAGTTGCCAATTGATACAATTTATTTAAACGACAATCGGTCTTCCCATTTTCGTCCGATTGCAGACTCGCTCAAAGTCTACCTGCCCATCTTGAAATTTTGCGCATCTTCTGTGATTTCTGGACTTATGGACTTTGCGCTCCTCTTAATCCTTCAAATGATATTCTCTAATTTATTAGTTTCCGTTATTGGCGCTAGAGTCGGGAGCTCTGCAGCGAATTACGCTATGAATCGACTTTTCATCTTTTCTCGTCCAGGGAAGGGAACTGTCTTAAAGTCTGTAGCACGATATTATTCACTCGCAGCCGTGATTCTCGCACTCAACTATGGATTCATATACCTTCTTCATATCATATTCGAGGTTCCTTTAGTTCCGGCGAAGCTGGCGACCGAATTCCTTTTGTTTCTACTCAGTTATTGGTGTCAACGGAAGTTTGTTTATTAAACCCTAATATTTTTGTTTCAATAACAATTAGGTTTGCTACCGTTGAAAGACGACTCTTGCCCAATAGCCCACGCGGAAACACCGATCTACTATATTCCCATAATCATCAAAATGCCCGATATAAGGTATAGAACCGAAGTATTTCCAAACAATTTAAAAATACTCGGGGTCATGGCGGTTGACCTAAACATTTTTCAGACTCGTGAGTAATGCCTGTTGATGGGTTAGGAATATGACTTTCATCTGCAATTGTATGCCCATATAAACATTTGTAAATCCTGCAACTCCGCTGCCTATCGTAACGTCTGTTTAGAAAGGGGTGCATAGAATGAAAATGAAATGGACAGCTGTGATGCTAATCTGTCTACTTTTGCTATCAGGATGCCGGTTTGGAACCGTTAGACATACGATCATCGATTGGGTGGATTTTCTTAAAGTGGATGGAATCACCTATACGGGTACTTGGCATTCTGTACTAACTGATCCTGGCAAAATCAGCAAAGAGATCGGGAAGGTACGCTTTAAAGTGAGCGAAAATGTACATGACAGCAAATATAAGACCAAAGACGGAGATGCCGCCTTTTTAGAAAAGGGAACTTCGATCTACGAAGTAGTTGGATACCCGGTTACGGAATTAGTCGCTGTTGCCGATCGGTTTGGGGTAAATGGATACCGTATATTTGTGGAACAAAATAAACAGTTAGATTTAGATCAACCGGCATTTGAAAAAGTTAAAAAGGTCCGAATCGCGCAAGAAGGCCAACAAGGTGAAGAAGTGAAAGTGATAACCGAACTTAGCGGTGGAAGTGCCTCTTTCTTTATGTCCGTATTAAGCCGAGGCATTCAATCCGATTCCTTTACGCCAAGCCGAGTGAACGGAGATCCTAAGAGATTCCGGTTTGTGCTGGATTCAGGAGAATCGATAGGCTACAAGGACTATATCTATTACGATGGAGAGCGTTACTATACTCAGGATGGTAATCCAAGGTTGTTACCAAGTGAGATTGGGTATTACTTTATAGGAGAACGGGATGTTGCTTTTCGAACAAATGGTATGGCATTCACTGTTCCAGGTGAATCGGTAACCGTTGCAAGCGGTGAAACAATTAAGCGCGACGGCTCTATGGATAATATTACGCTCATATCCGCCGATGGCAGTAAGGAAAGGACATTGTTCTCCGCAGTTGAGATTAATAACCTCTGGGATCGGATTCGTAAAGAGAAACCAGGAAGCGGTGAAGCCAAAACGCAATTATTTGCTTCTAGCCGTCCCACGCCTGTAAGCGGTGGACGCTTTATCGCTTTTGAATCAAATAAAAACACAGTCCTGAATGATAAGACTTATTTTGATGTGCTGCTAATCGATTTGGATGGCAAGGAAGAGAAGGTCTTGATTCCAGGATCTACGTATGGTTATTCCATCATCTTGGATGCGTTCGGTGATCGGCTTATTGCTGAGACTGAGAAACGTTCCTTGTTGGATGTGAATGTGCAAACGGGAGCGATTCGGGAATATCCCATTAATGCCCATCTAGTTGCAATGTCCAGTGATGGGCGGTACGTTCTGTATCAGAAAATGGAGAGTGATGCCTTAGTTGGCAAAGAACTATGGGCTTTTGATCTGGAGAAAGAGCAGAAAATCCCGTTAGGCCAGATTCCGGAAGATTTTATTTATAATAAAGGGATTAAATAGCACGTAGACGGGACGCCGTTCCTTGTCTAGATATGTGACGATCTTTTGCGAGGCACAGAGAATTTTCTTTTTATGTAATAAATAACAATGGATCTCATGGAGCAAATCTGCCGTTACTTCAATGAATAAAGCAGGTCGCCCGCAGCGCCTGCTTTATTGGTACGTCTTTATTCTCCACAAATCACTATTTTATCGTTGCAGGACTGCCATGAATCGTTCCGTTTCGGCTGTTGCCGGACTGGTCCAGGGCCCCTACATTGAAAGTCCAATAGCCTGCAAGATCCGTATGGTTTTCGGATACAGTATGGTTGTACATATCCTCTTGGATTTCAACTTCTGTTCTTACCGTCGTCCAGAATCTGACCTCTCCGATCTGACCGTTGAAATAGCGAGGTGATTCCAAAAAATCGGCGCCAATCGTAATCGGGGACGAATTTGTCCCGTAAGTGACGCCCGAACTCATGGAATCGAGTACTCCATTAATGTACAACTTCATGGTTTGAGTCGTACCGTCGTATAAAGCCGCTAAATGATACCATTTATTCAATTCAAGTTTAGTATTTGAATCAAGCTCTCTTCCATCACCGATTTGGAAGTTGATTCTATTAAAATCAGGATAAATCGGCGGTCCGTCACTCAAACGAAGTGTGAAGGAATCTTGACCCGGCGACTGATATTTGGATACAATTCCTGTCTTCCATTCAAAATCCTCCGGTTTAACCCATGCTTCAATCGTAAACGATGATGAATTATAAACAATGTCATTCGCGATTTCTACATAATCGCCGGCACCGTTGAAATCCAAAGCTTGATACGGTTCGGCGACCAATGGAACAGGTGGGGTCATAACAGAGACTCTGTTCGATTCCCCTGCCTTAGGTCCTCCTGTTACTATCAATTTAAATTCATAAGATGTGCTTGGTGTAAGTCCGGTTACTGTATAGGTTGCTTCGCTGACGCTGAGAGTCCCTGCATCCATAAACGTTGTTTCCGCAGCAGTCTTCTTTAGCAACTTCACACTTGTCGCCCCAAATGGCTTGCTAAAAGTAAAGGTCGCGTACGTGGCTGACGTAGCAGTTGGTACAACGGTGAAATCATCGATTGGGTATGCAATCGTGTTTGGTTCAATTCGAGAAAGTAAATATTCAATCTCCCCTTTGAGGTCAAACACGCCATCCCCATTCATATCCCACTCGTGGTCAGCCATGTCTAAAGCGATCGGTACGATGTCTTCGATATTGAAGGCTTCGTTATCATCGACAACGATAGGAGGCAAAGAAAAAGTATTCGTTTCATTGTTCGATACGATCTTTGCCGTAAGCATGTGCACTCCTTTACGAAGTGGAGGCAATTCAAGAATTACATTCGAATATGCATTCCCGTCTTTATAAGCAAGCTTCGTTATGCCTTCAAAAATCTCGATCGTTGAGCCCATTGGAGCTCGCATAATAACTTCAGGTGTAGTGTCCATAATAACCGTTCGTATAGGTGAGATTAGTATAGACGGCGTAGGTATGCTGGCGCTGGCAATAGCATGATTCTCATTGCCCAATAACGCGTAGCCGCTGGAAACTAACACGACTGTTACGATCATCAGTCTAGCAAGTGCCCATTTCATAAATGTCCGTTTCATCTTGATCCAGTTCCTCCCCGATCCAATATAGCTTTTATTTATTGCAAAAATCTATGTTTATCCTAAAATATCGACATTAGTATTTTACCAAACAGAGCGGGATACGGATAGGAAAATTCCTCATAATCAGAGCCGTGTGCCTGCCTAACTCACTTGAAATCGCCCAAAATACTCATTCCCTTATATAAAATTTATCAACAATAAATAATTAATCATCCCCAATTCTGTAGTATTATCTATTCGTCGAGATTCTATCGAGAAAATCTAATGAAACTCTTCACATGTTCGCATATAGGACGGTACATCCATACATTGCTAAATTCTTCTCACTAAATATTACCATAAAAACAAAATCATACGTATAGTAACAATCTAATTCTCGCTCTTGTACGGCACTTCGAACAGGATATTATTGTTCTTGTCATAAGCGTTAATTCTCAATTCATTCATTTCAACTAATCCGAAATATACTCTCTTCCAATTAGTCTGAATAATATTTGCCTCGATAACCTGATTGTTCTTATCGATTATTTCAATTTTGTTTATTTCGGGATCATTAATAAAACCATATATTAAATGCCTTCTATCATTGTCATTAAAGTTAATTCCTGATTGATCTATTAACAATTTAGTCTCATTATACATTGCATTTGATGAACTCAGTTTCCATCCTTTAGCATCATCACCCTCAAAAATTGCCAATCCAATACCAATATTTCCATTATCAAAAGGGGCTTTATATAAAATGAACGGTCTTTTCATTACGGAACCTTGATAAATTATTTTCTGTCCTTCTTTTTTATGTGTTTTATAAAACTCTTCTTCAATTGTCTTGCTTTTACATCCAGAAATACCAAGAGAAATAAATAATAGGATTAATATAATTCTATAAACTCTCATGTTCCCTCCATGATTTCATGGTTATTTCAGATAATGTCATTTGGTGGAATTTGTATAATAGCCGGTTTAGACAATTTTATTCAACTAATCTGTCCGTTACTTGAATGAACAAAAAAGGAGCTGCCGCGAGGCAAGCTCCTTCGCTCTCGTACCCGTTATAGCCCCTTAGAAGGTTACAATAACTTTGCCTTGGGAGTGGCCAGTAGAAACTTTTAGTAATGCCTTATTAATGTCATCAAAATTATAAATTGAATCTATTGAAGGCGTAATATTTTCATTTTCAACAAGATTAGTTATTTCTTGTAATTGTCTGCCATTGGCGCGCACAAATAAAAAGCGATATTCATTGTTATGTCTAGAAGCTAAAAAATCTAAACGAGCACCCACTAAACCAAACAATAGTTTTTTCCACATTGGAAAATTATTATCAACAGCAAAGCGATAATTTGGTAAGGCCTTCAATGATACTAATTTCCCTTGAGGTTTTAAAATATCAAGTTCCGTTTTTATCTCTTTTGTACCCAAGGTGTCGATAACATAATCTATATTAGATAGAATGTCAGCATAGTTTTCTTCCTTATAATTAATAAACTTATCAGCCCCAATCGACAGTGTACGTGATCGACCTCTTTCACTGCCACTTGTAATAACATATAACCCCATTGATTTGGCAATGGGGATTGCCATAGCACCGAAGCCGCCGGTTCCGCCAGGAATAAATAGCTTTGCATTAGGCTGAGCATTGAGTACGTCATACAATGCTTGATAAGCAGTTAAAGCAGTGAGGGGGACCGCAGCCGCTTCAATAAAGGATAGATTTTTTGGCATTATGGATATAGCATCTTCGTTGACGGCCACATATTCAGCAAAAGCTCCAATTTTATTAACCGGCAACCTAGTATAAACGTGGTCACCAACCTGAAAATCAACTACATCTTCTCCAACTGCCTCAATAACACCAGATAGTTCATTTCCTAAAGTTAATGGGAAATCATAATCAGCAATCATTCGAATACTGCCATTTAAAATAAGAATATCTAATGGATTTACACCTGCAGCTTTTACTTTAACGAGCACTTCATGGCTGTTGATTTCTGGTATTTTCACATTATTCATTTCCAATTGAACTACTTTTGAATATTTCTGCATTTGAGCAGCTCTCATTTTTTGATTCTCTTCCTTATTCGCCATATAAGTTATACTTACCTCTCTTGAGATTTTGATTCTTTCATCGTAGGATAATCCGTATAACCCACAATTCCGTTACCACCAAAGAATGTCGCACGGTCTGTATTAAGAGAGATGTGGGTAAATCGCAGATACACCACCGGCAAAATCACTTTGGATCTTTCGGCTCACGTCATCAGCAACTATTTCAAATCTGTCGGATTCTAATCCATCAATAGCAATTTTTGCGATATCCGCGGGGTTGGATTTGGGAGCTTCTACGCTCGATGTCATGTCTGTCTCCATAAAGCCCACATGTAATCCAGCTACTCTCACATTTTGAGGATACAAATTTAAACGTAAGTCGTTCGTCAATGCCCACTCTGCCGCCTTTGCAGCCGTATAAGCGCCAACAGTTCCCGAACTAACCCAAGATAATGCGGAAAGAATATTCAGAATCGATCCTCCCCCGTTATTTGTTAGAATCGGTGCAAAAGTACGAACCATGGAAAGTGTGCCAAAGAAATGCGTATTAAACTCCAAATGTATGTTATCGAGATCACCGTCAATCAAAGAAGCGCCTGTAGACGATCCTGCATTGTTGATCAAAAGCGTAACATCCTTAGCGACCATAGCGGCTGCAGCTACCTCTTGAGGGTTGGTAATATCCAGCTTTACAGGAATTACACCGGTAATGTCAATGGACTCCGGATTTCTTGCGCCAGCATAAACCTTAGCCCCTCTGGATAGAAGTTCAAGGGCTAGATGGCGGCCAAAACCTCGGTTCGCGCCGGTGACAAATGCGACTTGTTCAGAAATTTTCATTTTTATGTGCTCCTTTTATTATTTGATTTTGGAAGCTATACGAGAACGATCATTCTAAAAAATGTATAAGCAATGATATCCTCTTAGGAGTAAGCTTCACTACAGCTCAGACTTACTCATATAGGAACGATAATTCTAAGGATAAAATAATTATTTATCTAAAAGTTTTATGGATAAATTGGCTATACGGTGTAGTTTTTCTTTGGGAATGGAGGTTCTTGTCATTACCCTTAACCCAACACATACAGTATGCAGATGTTCCGCCAGTTCACCGGCATCGTAATCTGAGGGGAATTCTCCATCCTGCTGCCCCCACAGAATAATATCCTTGAGTAGCTGCTCTGATAGAGTGAACGATTCAGTGGACTTTGAATCCACATCTGCATCGCGTATTGCCAATTCCACCGCCGAATTCACCATTAAACAGCCTGAAGGCGAGTCCTCTTCTCCATTTATCATGAAACTAAAAATAAACTGAAGAGCCTCCGCTGCAGTCTTGGAGCGTTTAACTTCTCCCGTAAGCTCAGCACTGACTTTATCGCGAAATCGATCCATAGCTTTCAAAAACAGCGTATGTTTGTCGCCAAATGTGTCATACAAACTTCTGCGATGGATTCCCATATGCTCGACCAGATCGTTCAAGGATGTCTTCTCATAACCTTGTGCCCAAAAGAGCTTCATCGCCTTGTCTAATACTACGTTCTCTTCGAACTCTTTGCTTCTTGCCATTCTATTTCCCTCCTCCCATCGTCAATATAACATATTGGGAACGATCGGTAAATAATATTTTTATGAGTTTGCTCTATTTATTTTTACTTGAATGAACAAGAAAAAGGAGCTGCCGCGATGAAAGCTCCTTCAGTATCGTTCTCCGTCCCTCAGTTGAAAAACATCCACTTATAAATCTTGTGATAGACGTATCATATCCACAACTTGTATCCCATTTTCAAATATTTTTTCACTGTAATGTCTTATAAAGAAGTCCCTATCAACTCCAGTTATTCTGAACCCACATTTCTGATAGAGAGCAAGTTGTCCTACACCTGAATTTCCAGTGCCAATTTCAATCGTTTTAAAACCGAGCAACTTTGCATTTTGAATTGCATGGTTCACCAACTGTTTTCCTATCCCTTTGCCTTGGTTGTTTACATCAACTGCTACATTTACTAACTCAACTGTCTCAGGCCTTGTTCGTAGTAGAACATAGACACCTATTATGCTATCATCCACTTCAGCAACAAAGCATTGACCTCTTTTGATATATTCTTCAACTAGTTTCTGGGAAGGGTCCGCTAATAAAAGTAATTCCAATGGAGGTTGTTCGTCTTCGTTTAACTTTCGTATTTCCATTTTTTCTATCTCCTTGATCATGTAATCGCCCATGGAATCCGCTTGATCAGATTAATACGCTGTCCAACCGCCGTCGGCGGCTATTACGGTCCCGTTTACAAAACGGGAATCCTCGGACGCAAGGAAGAGGGCAACGGTTGCGATTTCAACCGGATCGACCGGTTCCTTCCGTTGTGTTCCTGCTCCCTCCCGGAAGACCTGCATACCGGCCATATCGATATTGGCCATTGAATGAGCAATGTTGGTTCGAACGCCCCCGGGCGCAATGGCGTTACACCGGATACCGGACTTGGCATACATATAACCGACATTCTTGGTCAAGCCTACAAGGCCATGCTTGGAAGACGTATAAGCGACGCCCCCCTTGCCTCCAGTGATGCCTGCCGTCGAAACGATATTGACGATCACACCCTCGCCTTTCTCAAGCATGAACGGAAGCGCTTTGCGGATGGCGCGCATAGGGCCGGTCAAGTTGACCGCGAGTACCCGTTCCCAGAGGTCATCCTCCATAGTCCCGATCAGCCGGAAGTCGTCCATGATGCCTGCGTTGTTCACGAGGATGTCCACGCTTCCGAATGCCTCCACAGCCTTGTCCACCATCGCTTGAATATCTTCTTCTTTCGTTACGTTGGCTACGACGCCGACTGCGGTTCCGCCAGCCTGGCTGATTCCGCTAACAACTGTTGAGATTGCGTTCTGATTAAGATCCGCAACTACAACCTTGGCGCCTTCCTTCGCATACAGCTCCGCGATCGCCTTGCCCATGCCGGATGCAGCCCCAGTAACGATTGCCACTTTATTATACAGTTTCATCCATGTCTCCACCTTTCATTCCTTGTAAAGGATAATGCTGCTCTTATCATTTATTCGCATTTCGAATGCTTTCCTCTGTTGTGTAGGTTAATCAAGACGTTGCAAAAGCTTCTCTCAGCTTGTCACTCATGAGGTGCCATGCCTCTTCTGCGACAGCTAAATCGCCAAAATGAGTGAATCCGTGAGGTACTCCCTTATACTGCTTGTACGTTACCTTCACACCGGCTTGTTTCAATCCTTCTGCATATTTCCCCCCTTCTGCAGCAAGCGAATCCCTCTCGGCAGTGATCACTAACGCTTCTGGCAGGCCATGAAGTGATTCTGCAAAAATAGGGGAAGCTAACGGATTACGGGCATCTTCCAAAGTCTCAAGATATAAAGAATTAAACGTTCTTGATATCTCCGCCGGAATAGCTTCCTCGAATTTCGGTTTTAGAGCCGGGTCAGTATCCAAATCCAACGGTGCATAATCGATAATCTGATAGACAATTGGAAGCTCATTACCACGCTGCCGATTCAAGAAACAGACAGCTGCAGCCATATTGCCGCCTGCACTGTGACCACCAACAGCTATTTTCTCAGGGTTAATTGACAATTGTTCCGGATGCTCATGAACCCATTTCACAACTTCATAACATTCATGAACAGTAATTGGGAATTTATGCTCTGGCGCAAGCCTGTAATCGACATTGACTACAGCACAACCGGTACGATCGGCAATCACTCCACACCAAACATCATCCATTTCCGCATTTCCAAAGATAAAGCCGCCTCCATGCATATTGACGTATACAGGCAGCGAAGAAGATAAAGCATTGTCCGGTTTATATATCAGCACACGAGTACCGCCATAAGAGGAAGGGATTATTCTTTCTTCCCTTTGAACCGATGGTAGGGAACTCGGTCTAAGCGCAGAGCCCATACCGACGACTCTCTCTCTCAATTTTTGGGCAATTTCCAATTGTTGCTGTTTATCCATTGTTGTTCACTCCATTTCTTATTTTAAGATAAGTCAACAACAACCTTGATAGTCCCTTTGGCTTCGATTGCTACGTTGAATGCTTCTTGGATATCGTCTAATTTATAGACCTGTGTGACGATATTCCCGATATTTGTTTTTTTATTTGTTAGGTGATCGATTACCTTTGTAATATCTTCATGCGTATAGCCACTTGCTCCTTGAATAAACAGTTCTTTTGACATAATTTGGGCCAAGCTAACGGGTACATCATTTTTATAAACCGCAATGATTGAAATTTTCGCTTGAGATTTAACAATTTTCATGACATTTTCGAATAGAACGGGTGCACCGGCTGCATCGATAAAAACATCAACATCTGGCACGATATGACCATAAACGTTTACTGAGCCGAAATGTTTTGTTAAACCTTCTGCTAAATCCGTTTTCATTGAGTTCACTGTAACAGCACCTAGTTCTGTCGCTTTTTCTAAACGCCAATCATCAATGTCAACGACACAAACATTCGTAATGCCTTCTGCAATCAAGCTTGCTGCAGCTGAAAGACCAATTGTACCAGCACCTAATACAACGACTTTATCTGCCCGCTGAGGGTTTACCCGGAAAGCGCCATGTCGCCCGACACTTACAGGCTCCATTAATACAGCTGTTTCTAAGGGAATATGTTGATCCATTTCATATAAGTTATAATTTAACGCCGCATCCTCTATTAGGACATATTGAGAAAAACCTGAGCATTCCAGTGATTTGCGACGCCCAACTCGTTTCGCCGTAATAGGGTTAATGCCCACACGCATACCGACTTTAATATCAGCTGGTACGTCTGCTCCTACCTGGGCGACTTCACCGACCATTTCATGTCCAAACTCTGCACCAAAACTAATACCCATATTACCTGCGCCAACTCTCGCGATATTAATATCCGTGCCACAAATACCGCCTCGCAAGTTACGAACTAATACATCTTTACTGCCTACTGTAGGAATTGCTCTTTCCTCTACACGAATATCATTTTTTCCATAATAAATGGCAGCTTTCATCATATCGGTCCACTCCTTTAAGATTATAGTTTTAAAATTTTAAGTAATAACTGATTCATCTCATCAATAGTTTCTTCAAAATTGTGATAGTACCATTCCATGATTACACCTAAGATTGCATTCGCATGATAAGACATTTCAAATTCACTTACCCGCCCAAACGTTGCCATTGAATCCAATGATTTTTTCACAAGTTTTTTTATTTGCATAAAAAACATCTCATAATAAGCAAAATTTGAACCTGCACTGAACATGAAACGATAAAAATCTTGATTATCGTAAACATGTTGGAATAGATGAATCATTTGGGGTTCTAAACGATGATGATCTGCCTCTAGACGATACTTAGAAGTTGCTAATAATGATGCCTCTAAATCAACTAATAATTGCTCAATTTTTTCTTCGAACAATTTAGAAATACTCTCGTAATGTAAATAAAAAGTTTTTCTCGTAATGCCAGATGCATGACACAACTCCGTAACATTAATTTTTTCTAACGGTTTTTCCTTTAATAAAATAATCAATGCATTTTTTAAATTGTTTTTTGTTTTGATGACGCGTAAATCTTGCTCGTTCATCACTCGCCCTCCAAAAACTTTTTTAATTTTATTACACACCTGTAGAATAACTCTAATCTATTTTTTCTGCAACGTCAAATTCCTTTTGAATTGGTGTCGGCATTCGGCTTTATAAACTCCTTAAAAACAAAAGCGCCTCACCCCAGGAAAGTGAAAGCGCTCGTCTTCATTGTCATCCCATACTTCTTGTTGGGAGACAATTAAGTTTTGAAGTGCAAGAAACCAGCAAACATAAGGATTTGCTGGTTTTTTCATGACATATAAAAGACAAATAAAGTTCTCAAGGCATGATTAAAGTCGCGAAGCGCTCGGGAAACAGATTACAACCTTACGATCAATTCCGCGATCAGCTTGTTAATATCGCCTCGTATTAGTCCGCCGTGGTAGCAGACGACGCTTTCGATGTCGAACGGTTTGAATTTCTCCAACGAGCGGATAGCTTTCCCCATGTCAATGGTTGAATAGGGAGACGAACATTGCAACTCACCATTGTGGATCACCAAGGCGTCCCCGGCGATCAGCGTCTTGCTCGCTTGGTGGTAAAGGCTGACGTGGCCCGGCGTATGACCCGGCGTATGGATGACCGTCAGACCGTCGCCGATCGGAAGCGTCTCGCCGTCCGACATTAGCCGCGTCACATTCGTCTTGGACGGACGGAGGAAGACATTTTCGAACGAAATGCGCACCTCGTCCAGTAAGGTTGCCAGCTCGGCCTGTAATCTGTCCGGAGGGAATTTCAGTAGCGGCGCTTTCCCGTCGATCGTGTCCCTGTCGTCTTCATGGGCGTATACTTCAAACGGTGCTGCGCCCGCTTTCTCCAGAAACTCCGGCAAACTGCCGATGTGGTCGATGTCCTGATGCGTCAAAACGATTGCGCTCAGAGGCCTCCCAGTGATTCCGGCTTGCTCGGCATAGGCGAGGATCTCGCCTGACAAGCCCGGCGTGCCCGTATCGATCAACGTCCAAGAATCCTTGTCTAGGGCGATGACAGGGTGAATCATCATCGAACGTCCGCCAAGCTTCATCTCCAATTCCAACATCTCTAATCCTTCCGCAATGCGCATACTGTCGCCGTGCCGGCACAAGGGCCGAACATCGGCACACCTCCTTATAATAAACATAAAACTCATGAGTTCAATATAGAACTATAGAGTTATAATGTCAATGGAGGAACGTTGACCTCATTCGCATCTCATGTCAAAATAGGGTGGGGTGATCTTCAGTATGGAGTATTCAAAGAAGGATAAAATCCTCGACACGGCCATGGATTTGTTCCGGAAGAAGGGCTTCAGCGCCGCTTCCATGCAGGACATCGCCGAAGCGTGCGGAGTGGCGAAAGCAAGCATTTACAAATTTTATCCGTCCAAAGAGGACTTGTTTACGGTGGCGTTCGTAGCCTGCCATCAAACGCTGCTGGAGCAAGCGTCCGAGCTCGACCGTTCCGGAATGCCGCCTGGCTTGTCCCCGAAGGAGAAGCTGAGCCGCAAGATTGAGTTCTATCTATACTACATCCTTGAGAATCATTCGTTTATGATCGACTTCCATGAGCTTCCCATTATGGAGAACGAACCGTTCATGGAGGCGCAGAAGAAGATGAAGATCGCCGTGCTGACCTGGCGAAAGGAGATGCTGATCGAGACATTCGGCGAGCGGCTCGAGCCGTATGCGTGGGACGCCGTCTTGATCTTCCGGGGCATCCTTCACGAATATATGAACGGCGTCTTACGAAAGGTGATTTCTTTGCCGATCGCTGAGCTTGCGGACTTTATCGTAGATCGAATGGACGCCATCGTTCAGGATTTGATCCGAACGGCGCCCAAGTCGATTGTCGGCGAAAGGATCGTCAGTTCCAATCCCTTGGACCGAAGCGATGAGGCGGCGCGGAAAGGGACAGTTCGCGACTTCCTTGCGGCGATGGAGGAACGGATTCAAACACTCCCCTTGTCGGAAGCCTCTCGCATGGAATTAAGGGACGTCGTCGGTCTGCTTCGCAAGGAAGTGCTTTCGGAGAAGCCGAACCTCACTCTGCTGCGAGTGCTGAAGGCTCATCTAGAGGCCGTTCCGGAGCTGCGCTCGTATCTACGCCAACTCAAGCTGCTGCTGACCTAGATTGCCGTGTTTGACCGCAACACATCAATGCCTTGACAAGGCTGCTGGTTTATCTTCCTGAAGCTTTGTCTTGGTTTTTTTGAGCTATAGTTCTCCGTTAACATAGTGAATAGTCATGCCTACATTTCTTGGATGAATAGAATTAGTTTGTCATTTGATTCCCTTTCCTTTAATCAACATAACGAGAAAAAGAATAGCCGGTATGATCCCAATAAAAGTCTTGTTGACCATGAATTGTTCCGCGACGATTTCCCCAATTTCTAAATGCGACTGCCAGCTTGATGGGAGAAGGGAAGTTATATAAATAATTCCTCCAACAGGAAGAGCAAAACTTCGATACTTTGTATGAAACAACTGAGATAATCCAATTACAGCGGCCAAAAACCATAATGTCGCTTTGATAAATATCCCCGCATAAAAAAGTAAGATAACAAGAGCGTCAAAACGCTCGAATACTTCGGCGATCTGAATCAACTGTACGGATTGTAATAAAGGTACTGTGCTAATGTTAACTAATTGCGGACCCAGAACGATCAGATTCATTATGTTCGAGAGAAGGATAACGAAGCCAGATACAAAATAAGCTCGAATCGATGTTTTTGCTAACTCTTTCTTCTCGTTTAAATAATGCCAGAACATGAGGAAAATCACCATTTGTCCAAATGGAAACCAGACGGAGCTAGATATACTTTCTTTTAATATAGGTTGGATGCCATTTTCCAAAATCGGAAGAAGATGATCAAAATGAACAACACCCGATCCAAAGTGCATGATAATCAAAATAAGATAAAAAATTAGCACTCCCGCCACGATAAATTCGGACAACCGAAAGAAGACTTCTATTCCCTTGTAAATAACATAGATCGACATAGTTAACATAATCAGCATAATGAGGGAAATGGGACCTCGAGGAAGAATGGTCAAGAGGGTAAGATCCCCGAGGTCGCGTACATTTCGCATGGCTTCGTAAGCAAACATCAGAACATAGAGCAATAAGACAAACTTCCCCAAAAATGAACCGAAATAGTGAATCAATAGCTGACTCAAATTTTTTTCTGGTTCCCTTCGTTGGATCATCAATAAAAGAACAAGCAGCATGAATCCTAGCAGCATGCTAGTAATGACCACCAACCAGGCGTCTTGACCAACTTTGATTCCTAATTCAAATAAAGGCGTGCTTCCAATTTGAAATAAGATAATCATCGCACCCAATTGATATTTGCTGATCCGCTCCATACGAAGCCCCTTTTCTCATTCTTTTATACCGGATATCTTGGAAAAGGAATCATCAATCATTCCGGTTCGTTGGATCGTTACATGAACTTTAACGTTCATTCTTATTTCTGCGAATTCATTCTCCCAGCTCTTACTTAGCTTTTTCCAGTCCTGCGGATAAGATTTGTGGAATGCATCTCCGAAGCCCAGAGCGTCTGTTTTCATTTTTTTTAGAGCTTGAAAAGAATTTTCCACATCATTTTTTATTTGCTCCTGGATATATTTTTCTAATTTCTTCAAGGTTTTAGACTGTTTCAGATCCAGATTACATGCCGTTTCAGTCAAGTTTCCTTTGGCTTCAATTTCTACGGACATGACCAAATCACCGTTCGAAATGTTGGGTTTTAATTTTGTGTGGGATTTTTCAACTAAAAAGGAAGATAGCTGTTCTCTTCGGTTCTCCCCTTCACAAGAAAATACGATGGTCGTTGTTTGTAAATGATTTGTTATCCATGGAATGCCGCGGCTTTCTGTTCGGCTTAGCCAACCTGTTAATTTATCCTGCTTAAATACCCCGACTCTATCCAATTTTAATACGGCAGATGTACGGGTTTCTTTGAGTTCATCTTGAGAGTTTTGTCCCTCTGGCTCACCCGTGATTTTGATTTCCGGCAATGTAGAGCTAGCGTAAGGATTGGTTATTGTGGAAATTAAATCATGTAACTTGGACTGAACTAAGTTGGTTTGTTTGTCTCCCTGTCTACTGATCAAATTGGAAATCGCGTTTCCGGGAATGTTTTCTAATGGCGTAAGGATTTCCAATACTTTCTTTGCCTCTCCATCCGAAATGAGAACATCCGTAGTTTCCCTTGATTCATAACTTCTTAAGTAAGCATCCAATATTGGGTTGACTCCATATTTAGCAACACGTTGGCTGATAATAATAGCACGAGTATGAGAAAAAAAGAGATGGCGAGGGGCCTCTAAATCACTCTTTTGAATCGCCTCCAGTATGGTCTTTCCTTTTGTTGAAAAGACGATAACTGGAGATTGAGAACCGCCGCCACCGGATTTAGACTGGGTTGATTTCGGAATGATGACTTGAAAACTCAAGATCCATTGATTGCTTTCGTCCAAATCAAAGGCGATTGCGCTGATGATCCCCAATTTGTTTAGTTCGATATGGTTCGAACAACCACTATTAACTATTAACATAATGATGATCAATAGCAGGACTATCCCTCGCTTCATGTGCTAATCCCCTTTTGATGTCTTTTTCCCATTTGTATGAATGACAGACGATTAGTTTTCCTTCTCCTGGTCTGAAGGTTCAGGACTTATGTTTACTTTTTGGCGCACGTAATTGTTCTTAGCAAAAAGACGCGGTCTGGTAATCATCATCCACCAAGGAACTCTTACAACCGTATCTTTTAAATTGCTTGGTACAAACGGCGCTATTGGTGTCATGTAAGGTACTCCAAAAGAGCGTAAAGACAACATGTGAATCAAGAGAAAAAAGAGCCCCGACATAATTCCGAACAAACCTAGGGCCGCGGCAAGAATCATAAGTATGAACCGAATCAATCTGGCGGCAATCGAGATGTTAAAAGCCGGAATGACGAAGCTGGAGATCGCCGTAAAGGCCACCACGATCACCATGGCAGCCGAGACAAGACCAGCCTCAACTGCTGCCTGTCCCAGAACAAGCGCACCAACGATGGAAATTGCGGAACCAATGGCTCTAGGCATTCGAACCCCTGCTTCCCTTAACACCTCGAATGTTATTTCCATCAATAATGCTTCAAAGAATGCAGGAAAAGGAATTCCTTCCCTTTGCGCTGCAAGACTGATCAGCAGGGTCGTGGGTATCATTTCTTGGTGAAAAGTCGTAATTGCAATATATAAGGAAGGGAGAATCATAGAAATGGTAAACGCAAAGAAGCGCAAAAGACGCAAAAACGAAGAGATATCGAATCTCTGGTAATAATCCTCGCTGGCAATGAAGAACTTGAGAAAGGTGATAGGCAGCACAAGAGCAAATGGTGTTCCATCCACCAAGACAGCGACCTGCCCATCCAAGATGGAGGCAGCAACTGTGTCAGGACGTTCCGTGTTTATGATAGTGGGAAACGGGGTAAAGGTTTGGTCTTGAATAAATTCTTCCAAATAACCACTTTCCAGTATGCCGTCTATATCAATGCGATCTAGCCTCTGAAGCACTTCGTTCACGACTACATCATTGGCGGTCCCGTTAAGATACATAACACTAACGTCAGTTTGCGTTACCTGTCCGATCTTCCGATCAATTTTCCATAGATTCGGACTTTTAATTCTACGCCGGAGCAACGCAACATTCGTACTCATATCCTCGGTAAATCCATCTTTGGGTCCGCGAATAACAGATTGAGACGAGGGCTCCTCTACGCCTCTTTGCATCCATTTGGCCGAACTTGCGGTAATGCCTTGATCCCAGCCCTCTGCGAGAATAATGGTATCTCCATTGTATAAAGCCGACATGAAGTCATCAATTTTACTCACTGTATTTGTGGAACTAACAGTAAGAATCTTATCTTTAATAACCATCAACGAATCGGATAAAGTTCTTTGTTGAGTTGTGTTTACTTCTGCATCGGACATGATCGGATTCATAATGTGATCGTTAATGACTAAGGTATCGGTCAAACCGTTAATATAAACAATAGCCATAGGTAAACTATTGGCCCCTTGAAACGTACGAATGGAAATATCTGAGCTATTCCCAGTTAACGAAGAAATTTTCTTTATATTTTGCTCAAGGCTACTTGAAAGCTTATCGGTTTGTTTGATATTTGCTTGAGAGTCTTGTTGCGAGTCCTCATTATATTTCCGGGCAAAACGCTGTAGAAATTTGTTCATCGATAGCATCCACCTAGTACTATAATGTAATAACATTCATTTTCGCCTTGC
Source organism: Paenibacillus sp. V4I9 (assembly GCF_030817295.1). NCBI lineage: Bacteria > Bacillati > Bacillota > Bacilli > Caryophanales > Paenibacillaceae > Paenibacillus > Paenibacillus sp. V4I9. Next base: position 1,888,942 of record NZ_JAUSZE010000001.1, on the reverse strand, counting down.
CTTTCAAGAGTTATACATGTTTCAAATAGTATCGACAAGTTCGGAAATTTGAAGATATTGGTTCTGGAAGACCATAACTGTGTAAGATCTTTCAGTTACTTGCAACTTTTATAGTCAATCCGCGTCTATTATATGGGTGATTATGGACATTTTCCAATTTTGTTCCAATAAGGGGGAGACGTGGTGAGAAACAAGCGAAGGGCAGGTCTGATTGGTCTTGCGATTTGTGCAAGTTTGATGATGGCCCCTGCCCGAAGTCATGCTGCAGAGTCTAGCGTAAGTGTGACCTTGCCGGATTTTAAGGTGAAGCTAAACGGGAATACGGTCGAAAATCAATACCGGCAATATCCCCTACTCGTTTATAAGGATATCACGTATTTTCCAATGACCTGGTACGATTCCAGGCTTCTGGGATTGGAGACCACATGGACGGCGGACCGCGGTCTTGCCATTAAGAATGTGAACGTGACATCATCGTACCATCCATACCAAAAGAACGATAAAAACTCGGAAAGCTACAAGGCGACGAAAGCGGCATTCGGGATTACAATAAATGGCCAAACTGTGGATACCTCCAAGCAGGAATATCCGCTGCTAAGCTTCAACAACGTGACCTACTTCCCTATGACTTGGGAATTCGCTCATGATCTTTTTGGATGGAACTACGCCTGGGACGATTCGGAAGGCCTTACCATCAACTCTGTTAATCCGCAGTTGAAAACTTTAGATCTGCCGGTAGATGCGGGCGACAATGACGTCGCCATGTTCAACAGCTATTATTACTTCACGGAAACTAAAGGCAGTACGAACGAAATATATCGAGTACCTATAAATGATATGTCAAACAAAGAGCTGGTATATTCTTATGCGGTAGAGACCGGATATGGATTTCAAAAATATATGCATTTTGAAGTAAGAAATAATGAACTCTGGTTTTCTTACCATCTTGGCGGTGCAACTATGGGTTACGATGTCTACTGCAAAATAAACAGCGATGGCAAGGCTTCAATCGAACATAAAGGTTATATTGATTTTGCGGATACATCTCTGGGGACCTTAATTGTCGATTATTCCGTGCCGCCGAGCGGCCATAATTTGTCGTTAGCACCCCCTGGGAAAATCAACCGAAATGATGCCGTCCGTATTGGGGATCCGAATCTAATCTATGGCTGGCATATCACCGGTGGGGGCACAAGCTATGAAAGAAGTTCTTCCGCGATCGTCATTGAAGACGATATCTTTCTGTTGGCCTCCTCAATGTTAAATGCCGAAAGCCCTCGAAATAACATTTACAAAGTTAATCTGACAACCAACCAGACGAACAAGATCATCCAAACGGAAGTGGACAATTTTAAAATTTTGGATAACAAGCTTTATTACGTAAAAGACGAAGATAAGTGCTTATACTCATCCAATATGGATGGAACGAATGAGCAAAAATGGTCCAGAAACAAAGTCGCCAATTGGTATGACAAAATAGACGGCACAGTGTATTACACTTCTGCGGATGAGCAAGGCGCTAAACATCTATACAAGGCCGTTCCATCTGGCGAGGAAACTCTTATTTTGCAGGATGCGTTGGAAAGCGTACAGTTAGTGAACGATAAGCTCATTTGCAAACTTGTCGAGGGAGGAGAATACGGGGTCAAGATCCTAGATAAATCAGGTACTCTTGGTACAGCGGTTGTAGATCAAGTGTCGAATATTTTTGCTTACAATGATACCATTTTGATGGTCTTGCGAGCAGATAAATCGATTACATTGTTGAAATAGAGCCTTGCCCACTTAGAACTTTATTTTAGCGATGACCCGAAACCATAATTTCATCCCTACGTCTAATTGGTAATAAAAGGAGTGAAGATCCGGTTTCGTGTTTTTGTGACAACGTCCCTCATAGGGTGCATGCTGCTTAGCGGCTGCGAATCCAGCTAGGCCGACGATGCGGGGAAGCTGTCACCGCAGCCTTCGGTGGAGGCGACGACGACTCAGCAGCCCAGTCCATCCGGCACGATAGCTGCAACTGCGGCATCATCGTCGACGCCAGTGCCGGCTGTCCAATCCAGCGCGCCAACTACTTTCAGCGCAGCCGCACCGTCACCGGCGTTATCGGCTAACCCATCTCAGCCCGCTGCTGCCAAGCCCGCGCCGTCAAAGCCGCCAGTTTCTCGGCCGAAACCGTCATCGGAGCCGTCGCCTGTCAAAGCTGACGTATCCCGAATAATGGGCATGGAAGGATTTGAAGGCTGGGGTATGGGAAGCGGAAGGCTGCTTTACACCAATAATGCGGGCAAGACGTGGGAGGTTACGACTCCAGACGGTATCGGTGCGAAGGATCGCCTGATCGCCGCCGATTTTCAAAACACTTTCCTTGGCTTCGCCTATTATCTCACTGATGCCAAGCAGCCGAAGCTTCTTGCCACCCACCGGATGCAGGACGGAGCCGGTTTATCATTTTGACAATCTGATTACAGGCCGAGCGATATCCACCGACGGGAAGACCATCTATATAATGGATACGTACAACAAAGAGGATTGGCATAAACTCATACCTGTCATCGCGTTGAAAGGCGCTTCGCAATTTTTTCTGCGCATGGACGGGTACGGTTGTGTGCTCCTGAACGGACATACGAAGATTACCCGGGACGGCGGAAAAACATGGACCGATCCGGCGTAATACAGGTAGCGAACATAAAGAAGGCCCCTCAGCGGGGGCCTTCTTTATGTTCGCTATTCAAGATGCAAGAGAGAGGCATATACATCCTGCGAGCTGTCATCCACCGGCTTGAACGAGACGGATTTCAACCGCACCTTCGCTTGGTTTAAGCTGAGCAATTCCTAACTCCACATGGCTGCCTTTCCCTGCAGGCATCATTACAATTACAAGATAGCACCAATATTGCTTCATTCTTCTATTACAAGATCCTTCGCTTCACACCATTCGATAACTAATTCCTTTAATTTTTTTTCTTTGAATTCATACCATTGTTTTTCGACGTCATGTTCTATGATCCCGTCCTTAAATCTTCTGAATGCCCCTCTTCCTTGAATAGCTCCAAACAATTCTTCTCTAACCTCATCTTCGCTTAATGTTCCGATAAATTCTTCTATTATTTCATACTCATGGTACTCGTTTCTTAGTGTGAAATCCAAGTAAGCATCGTTTTCATCTTCAATAATTTTTATGGCTTTTTCAATGTTCTCTCTTTGCCAATCCGGATACTTTTCAAGTGGCTCTTCATCTTCTGCGGCTCTTAACTCTTCTCTTGTTAATGTAATAACTTCTCCCGTATGAGTGTTTATATATGTAAAGGTCTCGTCCATTTGAATATCAATTTCATTAATTAGATCATCTAGTTTCACCGGTGCTTTTTTCTTCATTTTATCCCTGCTCCTTCATTGAATCCCTTTTTACAATATAGTTTATTCAAAATACCAAAAAAAATCAAAGAGGAGCAGCTTTAGAAGATGCAACTCACGAAAAAAAGCTGCCGTGACAGCTCCTTCCCCAGTAATTACCTCATAATGTGATATTTACTCAGTTCCCGTCTCCGATAAGTTTAATGAACTCGCGTGGATTCAGTCATTTGATTTAATCCATACACGAAGGGGGCCTATCGTTGTCCATCCAGATAAGAGGGCTGATGTTAGATCATCGCCGTTTTCATATCCCACCATTGGTATCCCAGGGAAATAGGTCGAAACAATTGGAACAACATCTGACCAAATAATTTTATTACTGTTTGAAAATACATTGGTTATCCCCACTGCATTAGCACTCAAGTTAGCTATAAATCCTGATATTTCACCATTTATCTCGTGCATAAAGATTTTCACATCTATTTGATCTAATAGTTTTGGTTTTATCACTTTTTGCAATTCGCTTGCAAAGGTCCACTTTGCTAAATCTTTTTCTGACGAAACAACGACCCATCCCGTTTGAACGTAATTTACGTCGGTAACCGGTGCATGATAAATCCATTTTGCCTCAAATAGTACTTTGAACCCAAATGGCACCATATTTAGATTAGCAAAACTATCTTTTATACTGAATATTTCTCTATTACTTATAAAATCTTTTACTTCTTCACTCGTTGCATGCCTGCTGAAAGTAATGATATCGGGATATAGTTCGGGTGCTTTAGAAAGCAGTCCCCATACACGTTCACTTGAAGTTTGAGTAAGCCCATGCAACTCACAAATAACCCCACACCAAACAATATTATTTAAAACCGCAGTGTCTACGTTAATCAATTTAATTCCCCCTGACTACAAACTTTCTTGCAGTTAGCTTTATTGGATTATTATACCAAATAGCCATTCGGAATACTGGTAAAGTTCAAGTAAATACCAAACTTTCCTGCCCAGGTACAGTCATTACTATTTATGCATCCTGCCTGTTACTTGAATGAACAAAAAAAGGAGCTGCTACGAGGCAAGCTCCGTCAGTATCGTTCTTCGTCGTTTAATTAAAGCTTCATTTTTAGACTCTCATGAGTCGCTTTAAATCCTAAACCTTCATAGAAACGCAACGCTTCTTCTGAAGACTTATACATTCAAATTTAAGGAAGTTAAGCTTCTCGCTCTATTCATGATTTTGAGAAAGGTTTGAAGATCCTCTGTTGCAACATCTTCATTAGATTTGATTGTATCAAAGTTATTCTTTTGATTTTTCAATGCATTAATTTCAAGCCTAAGCTTCGAATTCTCGATTTTTAACTGTTCAAACTTGTGTGCTTGATCCTTCGCAATTTCTATGATTTGCCTAAATGCTTCATCATATTTTGGCAATGTAATTTCATCCTCAAGTGATAGAACACCAGAGACAGTCACATTATCTTTTCTTTTTTGATCTTTTTGTTTTTTCCTGTACAATTTAGCATCGTTTATCTCTGTTTCGTATTTTTTTCGTAGTTCTTTATTCCATCGAAACCCACAAGCAGCCGCGGTGCGATTCAGTCTACTCGCTGATTCTTCAAATGCCTCAAGTTGAGTACTACCATTTTTAATGTGACTTATAACTGTTTTAGCTAAAGTTAAATCATGAATTTCTGCCCAAGCATCTTCTCGTCTCTTATCTTTCATTCTAGTCCACCTTCTTTACTATGTTATTAGAGATTGTTACCTGTAATACTAAATTTATTCAAAGATAATGCATAAAAGACCCACATAGGGTATATGTGGGTCTCTTTCTAAATCATATTAAATATTACTACACGGAAAGGATTCGTAGTTTTTAGGGTAAAATTTTTTTAGTATTTCTTTTTTCTCATCCGAGCCGGCCGCTCTCGTAAATAGCTTTAAACATTTAAGTTATCGTTTTATTTCATTTTTAATGACATATATTTTATTAAACCATTCTTGGTATCTGCATTGAAAAATACTTGGTAATCTCCAGCCTCATAATACAGATACCATCCGCTTTCAATATCGTTTAATCCTTCATCTTTCGGCTCTCCGATTGCTTTTTTTAATTCATCAACTGTACATTTGACTGTATCTCCACCTATTCTGATTGCACTGACACTTTCGTCTGGATTACCAAAGAAATAATAATAATCAAACCATGAATAATATTGCGTTTGCCAACTTCCTGTTTTTTGGGGCTCTCCCCATTTTTGAATAACATCTTTTTTATTTGACCCAATACCAAATTCGATACCTTTAATTTTCCCTTCCGATGCAGATGTAAGAAAATCTTTGTCTAACACCAACTTTTTACTCAAATTGGTGTCTTCTATAGAAATGATTTTTGTATCATCCTCGTATTTCACGATTTTCCCCATACTTTCAGCTACGAAACGAACAGGTACATATGCGTGACCATTATGATTTAACACTACATATTCGTTCGTGTCCAATTGTTTACTTAAACCATTAAATTCAAATGTAGCAGGAAACAAGTAAGCTTGTATTGTGTCAGACGCGTAGGCAGCAGTCGAAGCGGTCAAAATAATACCACACGTTAAACCAAGGATGAATTTTTTCAAATCCGTTTACCTCCTAATATGAATGTTGTTACTTATAAGACGTGTTGCAAACACAATAAGTTTCTAGGCGTAGATTGGTTGGTTTGCAAAGAACAACTTACGCTACTCAGCCCGTTACTTGAATGAACAAAAGAGGAGCTGCCGCGAGGTAAGCTCCTTCACTATCGTTTTTTCGTCAGCGGAATGACCCACACGATTCATCTGGAGTCCCCTGAAAGCAGTATCATCACTACTTGTTCATTTCTCGCATCAACAACTAAAGTTATACATGGAATATTTCATGTATTCCTTCAATTTCAAGCTCTTTGCCGAATGCGAACCTTTTCACTTTGAAAATATAGTTCGCAACATGCAACGAAATTCGTAACAAAATTAGTAATACTGAAAGTATGTCGTTTTATGTTAATACCCGTTTTTTATCCTGTTGTACTCTTCCATTGTTATTGAAAGCACAGTCCCGTGTTTGAAGCGGTAAGGGAAGCTGAAGCTTTCATCCGATCGGATAAAGAGTCCACTATTAATCTCATCTGCTATAAAAGGAACATAGCCCTGCCCTTCTCCCTCGACACCGAAAAAGTCCAGCATCAGGCACCATTTACCATTTGTCAGCTTATACGCTGTAGGCGCTTCATAGGCGGAGTGGCCGAGCTTTGCCATTTCCCCATTGAAAGCCTCGATTGTTGTGTATTCACCGGTAAGGGTTTCTCCCTTTTGCAGGATAATCCCAGTAGGGTTTGCTTCGCTTTTCAAGAATCGGTAGTACATGCCGTTTTCCTCGTAGATGGCAGAATCAATGACCCCGCTATCTTCCTTCCGGTACAGCAGCTGTGGTTTAGTAAAGCTTTCAAAATCCTTTGTTCGAGAGTAATAGATTGCTTTATGCTCAAAATTAGTGGAAGCATGAGCCGATGACCAGTGAATGACGTAGTCTTTATTGATATGATCGTAAATCACATCCGGCGCCCAAAGACAGCCGAAATCCTCATCGCCTAATTCGATCATTCTTTGTTCCGACCAGTTCAGAAGGTCATCCGATTCCCACAAGGAAAGACTTTTGCTTCCCTCTCTGACGATGTTCTCCCAGCTTCCCTTGTACTTCGTATTCAAACAGTTGGCAAGGCTCAAGTCGGTGGCAAGGATATAAAATTTGCCGTACTTCGTTCGAACGATTGTATGGTCTCGAACTCCCTTATCACCTTTTTCACTCCAGATAACGGGTTGTCCACCGTTTACCTGTTCCCAGTTAAACCCATCCGTACTAAGTGCATAATAGACCTGCTCGCCATCAGGGGTTTTCTTTTCTTTAAAATGTACGAATAAATAAGCTTCCATTAGATTCAATTACTCCTCTCAATATCGATAACAGCCGTCACTCCGAATGACGGCTGTTTCATTAAGCTGCTATGCTTACAGCATTTCACTCGGGTTCGCCGAATTCTGGGACCCCCTCCTCGTTCCAATCCAATACTTTGACACGTGCATGACGATTGGGGTCGTACAGCGGATCGCCGACGATTTCCTTATAGTCTCGGGAATGGTAGACCAGGATATCGGCCGAACCATCTTCCGAGAGGGTGAAGCAGTTGTGGCCTGGGCCGTATTGTCCGGATTCTTCGCTCGTTCGGAAGACGGGTTCCGGAGATTTCGTCCATGATTGCGGGTCTAACAAGTCACTGGTATCCGATGCTGTCAACAGCCCTATGCAGTAATTGCTGTCCGTGGCGCTTGCCGAGTAGCTGATAAATATTTTGCCGTTCTTCTTCAGTACCGCAGGCCCTTCATTCACCCGGTGGCCAATGATTTCCCACGCATATTCCGGTTTCGAAAGCAGGACCTGCTCGCCGCGAATCGTCCACGGATCGGACATCTCGGCAATATACAGATTGGAATCTGCTTGCTTGTATTGCGCCCAAACCAAATATCTTACGCCCCGATGCTCAAAGGATGTAGCATCCAAAGAGAAGGAGTCCCAATTGGTTCGAAGCTGACCTTTTTCAACCCATGTCGGTTCCAACGGGTTGGCCGCATCATTTTCCAGGACGTACATACAGATCTCCCACGCCGTCTCGTACTCATCCGATCCGCCGGCGGCAAAATACATATACCATTTGCCATCGATATAATGGAGTTCAGGCGCCCAAATATGCCCGCTCATTCTGCCCTTCTCGTGTTTTCGCCAAATGACGACCGGTTCGGCGGTACCGAGCTCCTGAATCGTTCTTGCCCTTCTAAGCTCGATGCAGTCGTACGCGGGAACGGAAGCGGTAAAATAATAGTAGCCGTCCGTATGTTTATAAATCCAGGGGTCAGCCCGCTGTTCGACGAGCGGGTTAGGGAATTGGCGTTTGCTTTGAATTTGTTCTTTTGACAGCATAATATACTCCTTATCTCACTCTGAATACAGTGATAGAATGTTTGGGGAAATCGTAATGAAAACTGCAACCTACCGTACTGAATTCCTTCTGCTTCGGCGACACCCGCTCAGGCGATGCAAACGTGTTTTCGTCATCCGGCGCATGGTCGGACATCTCGTTTACTTCTACGGTCAAAGACGTTTTATGCAAATCTGCCAAAGCAATCTGTGCGCTAACGCTATTCTCCTGCACATTGACTACCTTAACGATGACATCCCCTGTGGAACGTTCGTAGCTTGCCGAATAATACAGAGGCTCGATCACCGGAAGCTTGTCTTCCGTGTCATGGAACAGTACGTTGTTAATCCAGGCACGGATCTGTCTTCCCGATACTTCTAATGTTAACTCATATTCCATGTCAGGTTCCACGTTAAATATGCTTTGGGTCAGGCAAGAGGTTCTTCCATTCATGCTGGAACACAGCGCGGAATCCTGATTCTGCCACCCGCCAAAATCCCAGATCAATTGATTGTTATCGTCACGTTTGCCAAAATAAAGGTTGAACCCTTTGGGTCCGCTGATTTTTTGGGCTTTCAGACTCAGCGTATAGTTCTCCCAATCCGTTTCTCCCAAGTCCAGTGTTCGTAGTGACGTTCCGCCCAGCCGGTCTTCATCCGTATCCGACAACTCGGCAGACAAGCCGTTCAACTCTTTCATTTCTCCGGAATCGTTGTTAACCAGTTTCATGTCCCAAAAGCGGAAGGAACAACGGTCTGTCTCGAGTGCAAACGCTCCGTTAATCGGCTTCATTGTGTTTTCCTGTTTTTCATCTAACCCGTATGCTTCAATTTTTAAGAGTTGATCTCCTTGATGGTGCATAAACAGCTTCTGCACATAATAGTTTGCCGTTCCGTATACTTCATGATTGTTGAACCAAATCATGTCTGGTTTCCAATTGATGTAATCCACATTGCAAAGCATCGGCGCATAGCAGGCCAGTCCTACCGCATGAGCATTTTTTTCCAATCCCGTCATAAACGCAGCTTCTACAAGGGCATTATAATACGTGTTTCCCCATGAAGCGTATTCGCCCAAAAACACTTTTGGCTCATCGGCTTTGAATGTATCGTAACGGTTATAATTTGCCAGAAACCATTCCGGTGACTGATAATAGTGCTCGTCCACAAGATCCGATTTATTTTCTTTTGCGGATTTCCACCCGCGGTCATATTCACTCCCGGCCGCAAACGGACCGGCGGAGTTGATGATTTTGATATCCGGATATTTCTCTTTGATTGCTCGATGGAAATAGGGATAGCGTTCAAAAAACGGCTCTCCGACTTCTTCGTTTCCGATGCCGACATACTCCAGACCAAACGGTTCCGGGTGACCCAACTGCGCCCGTATTGCCCCCCATTCGTTTGAAGGGTCGCCATTGGCAAATTCGATCAAATCAAGAGCGTCATCAATCCAGGGCTGCAGCTCGTCAATCGGAACGATTCGTTTATGGTGCGGGTCATATCCGCCCGGCAGAATCGGTATCGGCTTGGCGCCAATATCCTCACAGAACAGAAAGTATTCATAATATCCCAATCCGAGTGTCTGATTATAGCTCCAATTATTCCGTCTGGCCGGTCTTTGCGCTATATCGCCTAACGTGTTTTTCCAGCGGTACATCGAATCTCGGTCATCGGGATTCAAAGAACCGTCGTGTATCAGGCAGCCTCCCGGAAACCGCATAAACTTAGGTTTAAGATCCGCGAGCAAGGCGGCAATGTCTTCCCGCATGCCGTTCGGCCGATTGCGAAAGGTCTTTTCCGGAAAAAGGGACACCATATCCAGATAAAGCTTTCCTTTTCCTTTCGTCACAATCACAAGACGGCTGCTGGTATCGGTGGCGTTCGCCGTAATTGTCGCAGCATATTGGGTCCATTCGGACGATTGCACCACGATCGTTGCCTCACCATGAACGGTGCCGTCTGTCCCTTCAATCGTTACGACAACCGGCTCATCGAAGCTTGCATCTCGCCGTGCATAAACCGAAAATAGATAGGTTTCTCCCTGTTTGGCGGGAATGCCGCTGTTAAAGCCCAAGTTCATCATCCCGACACCGCCGCCCTCGGATACAATATCGATGGCAACGTAATGCAGGTTGCGCGGGTTTAAAGGATGACTGTCTTCTACGTTGATTTCCGCCTTTCCGCCACCTCTCTCGATTTTTTCCCAAGCTGTCAAGGCATGGTATTCCGCACGATCGATCGGATCGAATTCAAAAGAACGGTTTTGAACAAGCTCCGCATAAAGCCCTCCATCCGCCGCATGATTCAGATCCTCGAAAAAAATGCCGAACAAATCGCCTAATTCCGCACCCCTCTCTTGTGTATATATAGTTAAGGTTCGTTGAGCTCTCGTCATGAATTCGTCTCCTTTACTCCTTTTCATTCGATTTTAAGTGCTTGTTCATCCGAAAACAATCAATTATAATGGCTTAAAACTGACCTATCGTGCTTTTTAAGGAAATACACAATGATTACAATGATTAGTTGCAGATATCATATTTGACATACATCATTCAAGAAGGAGCATGTGACATTCCGATGAAACACCATCTCCCTTATCAAACACTGGGTTACCGTTTCTGGGATACGCTGAACGATTCCGATTTCTATCATCTCTTCGCCCTTGGCTATGACAAAGTGACTTCTCACACCTACGATTGGGATGGCTTGAAGCGGATTGACGGTCCCCTTTATTTATTCCAATATACGGTTTCCGGCTACGGGAACGTTATCATAGACGGACACACCTATCGAGTAGATCCCGGGTACGCGTTTCTGCTCGATATTCCAAGTCACCATCGCTATTTCCTGCCTAAATCAAGCGATGCTTGGGAATTTTATTTCATCTTATTCCGACCGTCGAATCTGGAGAACCACTGGCAAGAGCTGATACGAAGGCTCTCCCGCGTCCCTTATATCCCGCCAGACAGCTCCGTGATCCATAGCCTGCAGGATGCGTTTTCTGCCGGGGTTAACAGTCGGATTACGGACGGTTATTTAGCTTCTTCTTTGGTCTACCGGTTTGTAATGGAACTATTTCGTTTCAGCACGGGCCGCACCAAGGAAAAGGAACATTGGCCGTCAGCTGTCCGCCAAGCCGCCCAAGAGTTGGAAACCCGCTACCGCTATATCCAAAGCCTCGATGAAATCGCCGCTAATGCCGGACTGTCGAAATATCATTTTGTCAGGGTGTTCCGAAAGTTTACCGGTTTTACGCCTATCGAATACTTAACGAAAATACGGGTGGAACGTTCCATTGACCTGCTTCGCAGCACCAGCTTAAGTATAGATGCGGTAGCTAAGGAAGTCGGTTATGCCGGCGGCAGTTATTTCATCAAAGTGTTCCGGCAGTGGGTCGGCTTTTCTCCTGGTGAATTCCGTTCGGGTCGTGAGCTTGTCGGGCTTCAGCGTATGAAGTTCGATTGAACATAAGTTCGAGGATTCTGAAGAGCAATATTTTACAACTGGAAGCAAAACATTGTTATAGATAAAGGTTATTTCATTCTCTATCATACAAGTAGATGTACTATATACAAGAATGAGAGGGGAAACAAAAATATGAGTTCGAAGCATCATCTATTTGCAGAAACACCTCCTATGGGTTGGAACAGTTGGGATTGTTACGGGGCAAGCGTGACAGAGGAAGAAGTGCTCGGTAACGCTCGGTATATGGCAGAGCATATGAAGCCTTACGGCTGGGAATACGTCGTTGTAGATATCCAGTGGTATGAGCCTGGGGCCAACTCCTCGCAGTACAGGCCATTTGTCCCTTTGGAAATGGACGAATACTCTCGCTTGATTCCTGCAACGAACCGTTTTCCTTCCGCTGCAGAAGGCAAAGGCTTCAAGCCTTTAGCTGACCAGGTTCACGCCCTTGGTCTGAAATTCGGCATTCATATCATGAGAGGTATCCCCCGCCAAGCTGTGCATGCCAACACGCCTATTCTTGGAACGGACCGCCGTGCCCGGGAAATTGCTGACAACAACATCTGCCCTTGGAATACGGATATGTATGGAGTAAATGCGAAGAGTGACGGCGCGCAGGCTTACTACGATTCCCTCTTCAGGCTCTATGCGGAGTGGGAGGTCGATTTCGTCAAGGTGGACGATATCGCAGCTTCCCGTTTATACCACATCCACCAACAAGAGATCGAAATGATACGCACAGCTATAGATCGCTCTGGCCGTGACATGGTGCTTAGCTTATCTCCGGGACCGGCGCCGCTTGAGTTTAACGAGACATTCGCCCAGAATGCCAATATGTGGCGGATGACGGACGATTATTGGGATATTTGGCCTCTTCTCCGTGATATGTTCGAAAGGTGCGAGAAATGGTATCCTCACGTTGGTGCCGGTCATTGGCCCGACTGCGATATGCTCCCCTTGGGTCATATCGGAATTCGTTCCGTAGACGGGGGAAGCAGTGACAGATGGACGCGGTTTACTAAGGAAGAACAGGTTACCATGATGACCCTGTGGACTATCTTCAGATCCCCCCTCATATTCGGCGGTGAACTTCGCGACAATGACGAGTGGACTCTCTCCCTCTTGACCAATGAAGAGGTTCTAGCGGTTCATCGGGCCAGTCACGACAACAAACCTCTGTATCGGGAGGGTGATCACGTCGTATGGACGGCATCCGGTCCCTCGGGCGAGGTGTATATCGCACTTTTTAACACAGGAGATGAGCCTGCGGTAATTCAGGCTTCATGGGAGCAACTCGGTCTGCAGGAGCCCAAACAGGCACGCGACTTGTGGAAGCGCGAGGATCTAGGAACCGTAAGCGAGCTGGCTTATACGCTGCCGCCACACAGCTCCATGTTGGTAAAATTGTGTGGATGAGGCACCAATTTCATACCTTACGGCAGTTTCAACTGAACATATTCGATTTTTGAAGGACCTGAGGCTCTGCCTCAGGTCCTTTGTATACATTGTGTCAAAGCGAATCTAAGGACTAACTAAAGATAATTTTGGAGATGTAAGCTTTCCAATTTCTACCCTTTAACACCGGAAGTGACCACACCATCAATTAAGAACCGTTGACCGATAAAAAACAATAGAATGACCGGCAGCATAAACAAAAGCGATGCAGCTGCCGCAACTTGTTGTATAACAATGGCTGCATTTCCCGGCATTGTATAGCCTACAGTACCTAACGCAGCGGCTAACGGGTAATTGGATTCGTTCAGAAACATGAATGGACCGATAAAATCTCCCCATGAGGCTTGAAAGCTCATAATCGAAACCGTCGCCATCACAGGCAGCGAAAGCGGGAGGAAAATATTCCAATACGTACGGAAGATTGAGCAGCCATCTATCCTTGCCGCTTCTTCCAATTCCTTAGGAATCGCTGAAAAGAATTGTCTGTATAGAAATATAAATAGTGCCGAGCCGCCAAGCCCCCAGATCAACCAAGGATAAAACGTATTGAGCAAACCATATTGATGAAATAAAAGAAAGGTTGGAATTTGCGTCACAATGCCAGGCACCATCATCGTTGATAAGACAATCATAAACAAAAACTTTTTGCCGGGCGCTTGAATCCGCGAAAAAGCATACCCGACTAGCCCGCTTGATAAAGTCGTCGTAGCGACAGAAATAGTGCAAATAATGAACGTGTTTTTCAAATATTTCCAAAAATCAATCATGGTTGTCGCAAGCTTAAAATTTTCGATATGGAATCCTTGCGGCAAAAAAACCGGTATAGAGAACCATGGGCTTAATGAATTGGATGCCGTTAGAAAAAGCGGAATGATAAAAACGATAGAAAATACAAGCAATAAAGCATAAACCAAATACAGACCGAATCGACTTGCCCCTGCGTTCGCCATCTTCTATCCCTCCTGATCCGTTTCGTAATAGACCCAATATTTGCTTGTCGCGAAGACAACAATCGTAAGCAGCAGAATGACGATAAACATGATCCAAAGCAAAGCCATTCCGTAAGCATACCGTTGGAAGGCAAAAACTTGCTGGAAGGCATGTACGGCATACAAGTAATTGGGCCGGATAGGAGCATCTAAAAACTTTAACCCTGTTAAGAGTATGGGTTGAATGTACATTTGAAACGCATTGATGATTCCCGTAACAACATTAAAGAAAATAACCGGAGTCATTAAAGGCATAGTAATGCTTATAAACCGTTTAAAAGCAGAGGCGCCATCAATGGATGAGGCTTCGTACAAGTCTCTCGAGATGCCCTTCAATCCGGCAAGATTGATTAGAATAGAGCCACCTGCTCCCCATAGCATCATAATGACCAAAGAAAGGGTGGCGTGATCATATCCCAGCCAGCTTACGGAAGGAAGGTGGAGAAAACTTAATATATTGTTGATGATGCCATCCTTGTCAGCGTACATAAAACGGAACATTAAACCTATGGAAACGACGGGAACAATAGACGGGAGGTAAAAAATCGTCCGATAAATCCCCATTCCTCTAATTTTTTGATTTAATAACAAAGCCAGCAGCAAGCCAATGAGTGTTGAGATAGGCACATATAGGATGGTAACAAAAAATGTTCGCCCAAGAGCATACATGGCATCCGTATCTGTGAAAACATTTTTATAATTTTGCAGCCCTACTATTTTTAAATGGTTAATGTTAAATCCGACAAAGTTGGTAAAGCTTAAATAGAGACCATAGAGTAAAGGATATAAACCAAAAATCAAAAAAACAATGAACCATGGTGAAATCATTAAGTAAAATGCCGCCGTACGGCGTGTCCTTTCACTTATTCCCTTACGAGCTTTGCTCTTTCCAACCGTTGTCGCTCTCAGAGCAGGTGTATGCATGGCAGGTTCTCTCCTCTTTATTTAAGAGGGAGAGCGCAACTAAACTCCCCCTCGGGTATGCATTCTTATTTACTTGCTTGATGATGCACTTTTAGCTTCCTCAATAATTTTGTTCGCATCTTTATTTAAGGCAATCATCGCATCATCCAGTGTTGCTTTACCAAAATAGACTGGCGTTAATTGCTTCTTCAAAAGGGTGTCACCATTTAACAAGTAAGGGTTCATTTCGATAAATTTACCGCTGTATTTCAATTCATCTTGAAGAACTGCGTAGGTTTTTTTATCAAACGCGGTTTCTTGTGGAATCATCGGAAGCATATGTTTATAGGCAGGAACTCCCCAACCGCTTTTCGCGCGATCTTCCGCCGGTTTACCGCCAAAAAACCATTCATATACTTTCCATGCTTCTTTTGGATGTTTCGTTGCCTTATTTATAATGGCGCCTGTTGCTGCGCCAGTAGGAGATACGCGTGTTCCGCCGTCAGCAATTGGAGCAGGAAGCATTACATAGTCGTCTAAATGCGTTTTTGCTTTTTCGTCACCCCGCAGCACCCCTGAAAACCAATAACCGGATTGATACATGGCCAATTTATCAGCCAGAAAGACTTCGCCTCCCCACGCTGCTTTATCTTGGTTGACTAGGTTCGGTCCATAGTTGCCTTTAACCCCGTCTACCCATAGCTGTAAGGCTTGTTTGACTTCCGGTTTTGTAAAGTCAATTTTACCGTAATCATCTGTGGAGAGCCTTACACCTTTACTCAATAAATATTCCATCAAATAGGGTAAATCCGCTTCTCCTTTTCCACCTTCTGATAGACCGTATTGCGTGACCGTATCGCCATTTTTAATCGTTAATTTTTTTGCAAGATCGAAAAGCTGGCTGTATGTCATGGGAACGGTTTCACTCGGGATTGGCACGCCGGCTGCGGCAAATAATTTCTTATTAATCCATATCGTGAAATCCGAAGAAAAATCTTTAGGAATGCCATAGATAGGACCTTGGCCTTGTACCTTGCCGTCAAAGCGATAAACATCAACCGCAGAAACAAAATCATCTTTCTTTATCACTGTACTTGTATCAATGAGTTTGGTTAAATCCATAGCAATGCCGCGAATGACATAAGACGGGAGATCGTTTACGCCAGTCAACCGAATAATGTCCGGTGCTTCGCCAGTTGCTAGTTGAGCAGCTAGTTTCGTAGTATCTCCATCTTCTCTTTGAATTTTAATGGTCGGATTTGCCGTTTCAAATTCTTTGATTTGGTCCTTGGTAATTTCACCGTCATTCATGTTGAAACGTACTGTTACAGGAGCGCCGTTATCCGCCGAAGCTGTAGACGAAGTGCTAGTGCCCCCAGCAGTCGTGTTTTCAGTTGTTGTTTTTGCGCTGCCGCAAGCTGATAAAAACAATGCGGTAGAGAGGATGAGGACGAAAGGCTTAACGAAATTCTTTTTCAATGTAGACCCTCCTAGAAGTTTTTTATATTGAGAGCGTTTTCTTTCTCTCTGATTAAAGTATATTTCTTGCAGGAAGAGACCTCAATCCGGTAAAATTACGACTTCTATGGTATTTTGCGGTTATTCCTGATAGAGAGGAAAAGAAATGGTTACCGTCGTTCCTTTCATTGGACTGCTGCCCACCTTCATGGCCACTTGTTCTTTATAGACCAATTGGAGGCGATGGTACACATTGCTCAATCCGATGCCGCCTTGATTTTCGTATCCGTCGATTTGGTTATCCATGCTCCTCTGAATCTCTGCATTCACCCGTATGACAGTATCCATATCCATGCCAATACCATTATCACTAACTTCAATGAACATCAGCTCATCCTTTTCAAGTACTTTTATTCGTATGATCCCGCCTTCTTCGATGCCGGACAAACCATGCTTCAAGCAATTTTCGACAATCGGCTGAAGGATGAATTTGACCACAGCAAGGTGGTTCAAGTGCTCAGGGACCTCTAATTCATATTTGAATTGATCGCCAAATCGGATTTGTTGAATGGACATATAGTTCTGCACATGGCTCAGCTCCATCACAAGCGGAACCTTCCCTCCCCCGTTGCTTACACTGTAGCGGAACATTTCGGCCAATGAACTGACAATCAGACTTATTTCACTGTTTCCGTTTTTCATACTGCGCATATTGATCGCTTCAAGCGTATTATATAGAAAATGAGGATTGATCTGCGCTTGCAGCATTTTTAACTCTGCTTGGGTCTTTAAGGACAACAATTCATTTTCCCTTAGTTTATTGTTTGCATTTTCCTCCATCATTTTCATATTCTCGTGAATCACGCCATTTAATCTTAGAACCATATCATTATGGCTTCGAATAATCTCGCCAATCTCGTTATTCCCGCTATAGCTCATCACTCGACTAAAATCCCCCTCGCCAACGATCCTCATCGTTCGTTTCAGCATTTCGACAGGCTTTAGCAAGAAGGAAGCGATGATAAACGAAATAATAATGGACAATATCAGAATGAGAACGATAATTAGCAATAATCTATAATAATATTGACTGTTTTTAAGAACAATATCTTCATAGGAATATTCAATGCTCAGCTGCCATTGCGTGTCTGGTATGCGGCCTGACCATAACAAAGAATTCAATTGTTCAGTAGAATATGGCTGGAAGGCATATATTTGCTTGCCTTGCGAGTCTTTAATTCCAACCGTTGACTCCATCGGGCTAACCTCTGTGAGAAATGAATCCCTTGGAACCAGCAACAAATAACTTTGGGTTATGCTGCCCTTATGCCAATAATTAATTCGTTTGATAATCGCCGGTGTGGTGTGATTGAACACATCCGTATATCCGGAAATCCAATAAGGAGCGTCTGTATCCGCCAGATCATCCTTTTCGATATTAAACATTTCGGGATTGTTTGAAAAAATAGATGAATAAAAACTGTGCCCGTTGCTATCAAATAAGACAAAATAGTTGACCTCATTCAACCCGGGGAACATGGATAAATTGATTGTTGATTTTATATTCCTGAAGGCAACCTGTCGCAAAGCATCCAGATCCTGTTGAGTGGTAAGGTATCCTTGCAATTGTCTGCTTACTGATAACTGGTTAATCAACTGATTCATAAAGTCCATACGGTTTTGGATGGATACGTTCATAAACTCTCCTACCTCATGAACCGTTTCTTTCATTTGGTTTTGGACGGCTTGGTTCAAAACTCGCGAATATAAAAACCCGTCCGAAAGGGTTGGAATAATGACGGCAATCGAAAAGATCAAGATTAGCTTGGTACGAAGCGATAGTGCATTTATTCCTTTTTTTATCCACTCGTCTGAGATGTACTTTAAAATCAACTCATCGGACCGCGCCTGATCTTGCATCTTTTTTGTTAGCACCAAGTAAGGATAAAATATTTTTTTTGTATAAAAATAACTAATCAAAAAGGTAACCAGCGCAGTAAGACAAGATAATGCAATAAAAGCAGAAAAAATGGACTTTTTAGAAAAGAGCACAAAATCTGAGGTTTGCTTAAAAATGACACGATACGGGTATGGATTTAATTCCTTTTCTAGCTTTACACATTTTTGACAATTGGTTTGAGTGTTATTATCTACCAACTCTTGCTGATCAGCGGATGACCAGACCAGCTCATCTTTATGGTTTAGAATCGAAAATTGATAGACGTCGGAATAAACATCAGGCA
Organism: Paenibacillus sp. V4I9; assembly: GCF_030817295.1. NCBI lineage: Bacteria > Bacillati > Bacillota > Bacilli > Caryophanales > Paenibacillaceae > Paenibacillus > Paenibacillus sp. V4I9. Next base: position 1,870,068 of record NZ_JAUSZE010000001.1, on the reverse strand, counting down.
AGCCAGACCGGAATAAATCCTTATTTAGCTCCATAATCACAAGCACGCCGTTCACATTTCCGTTCGAAATGACAAGTTTATTAGTCAAGTCATTAATAAAGCTATACAGTTCTGCTTTGCTTTCAACATTGATATTAAGCTGATTGCTCATTTTGAGATAATCAAAGTCTTTTTGCGAATATCGGGTCAAACGGTTATTATCTTTCAAAAAAACTTGATCCATATTATTTTCTTGAAACATGTCCATTCTCAGGTTAGGGAGCTTAGTTAGGGTTGCAAGGTCCGTATCTTTGCGAAATGATAATTGATTCATATCACTGCCGATAAAATAAATTCGCTGCACCATTTTGGTTGATAAATGAAGATCGTTCAATTTACTTAATAAATCGTTTTTTTGCTGAGTGACCGTTAACACATCCCGGACATTCATAGAGCTTTTAAAAAAATCACTAAAGTCCGGGGATTGCAGCAGTTGCATCAAATTGCTAAGTTCACCAAGCTGTGTCAATGTATTTTTGTAAAATTGGTTCGATACATTGGTCTCTCTTTTATCCTGAACGGAATGATTTATATTATTCACATAAGACAGCCCAATAGTAAGAAGCACAATTTGCGCCAATACAGTGAGCAATACAGAGACAATAATAATACGTCTGCGTGTGGGACTAAGCTTGTTGAAATACGGGTTTGCCATCCTATCAACAGCCCTTTCTATCCTAATTTGCTGCTTCCCTATATTCCATCGGTGTTTTCCCCGTATGTTTTTTAAATATCTCTGAGAAATAAGCCTGGTCTGAATAACCGACTAACTCAGCAATCTCATATATTTTAAAGCGAACATCCGCTAATAGCTCAATCGCTTTATTCAACCGTTGCGATGTCAGAAATTGCAAATACGATTCCCCGGATTCACGGAAAAGCGCACTCAAATGACCGGGGGTTACATATACTTCATTGGCTACTTGCTTTAAAGTAATACTTTGATGGAAATTTTGCTTCATAAAATGTTTAGCTTGTTGCACGACCACGCTGTCTTTCTTTTTATCTTTGGCATGGCCCACTGAAAGCGATTCTTTAGCAGCAGTATGGTCCAGCTCTTCAGCTTGTGCAGGTTCGCTGTGTTCATGATTGCTGTCTTCTTCGGGTGAGTTTTCCAATAGCTGCTTGGCAGATTGGGCTGAACTCCATATCTCTGTTAGATGCTGTACGGGTTTTCCGATACTTAGCGAGAGAGTTGACTTTAACAAACCCATAAATTTGGATAGCTGCCGCTTGACTTGAATAAAATCGTCTTTAGGCGAAGATTTCGCGGTAAGCAAATAAGATTCTGCATTTTCTTTATTAACAAGATGATAAGCTGATCCTTGCTCATCCCAAATATCACATAAAATATTATCCAAAGAAAACGCTATCAACTTCAGTTCACGATCTGATACCATTTTTGCGTTTAAAGATACTCGGTCAAGCCGAATCAACGCAACTGTATATGCGAGGCCATCGAGTAAAATTTCACTCTCCGAACATCCCAGCTCAATATCATCCCCCGACATCCTGTTCTTGAATAACATGGATAGAAACTCTTCTCGCAAGAGCTTCGACAACAGCATCTCTTTGCGAACAAGAACTGATTTTCTGAGTTCCTCCTGTTTTTCAGCATCCAACTTGCTAACCAATCTCTCAAAAGTTTGAAATAGAATGTCAAATTGAGTAGGTTTCAACAAATAATCAACAGCGCCATTTTTCAATGCTTTTTGAGCATAATCAAAATCGCTGTGGCCTGATAAAATAATGACTCGAATGTACGGTTGTTGCCGCAGCAATACGGTCATCAATTCAATCCCATCCATAAATGGCATTCGAATATCAGTCAATACAATATCTATGGGATGTTCCGAAATAAATTGCAACGCTTCTAGACCATGTTTTGCGCACCCCAATAATTTCACACCCATGGTATGCCATGGGATTGCTGATAAGCCTTCACGAATTTCTATTTCGTCATCGACGATGAGTAAATTATACATGTGATACGTCCCCCTCCTGACACATATGTGCGAAATAACAGGATTGCTGTCTGTACTCTCCGTTTGAAACCGTTTTCATCTTCATTTATCATCCTTTCATTCATTCCATTATGCCAAATCCAATACGGATTGAACAGTATATCAATTATTCCATTTAACTGTTGGAACCAAGCAATATGCTTTTAAAATGACAAAACTTTTATTTTGGCATCCAACAAAAAAAGCCCTCTCGCATTAAACGAAAGAGGGCTTTGATCATTCCGAGTGTGTTTGTTTATATGATACTATTTCAATAAGACTTGGGTTCTAAACAAAATGATGCCTTCTGGTCCAGTCATGTTCTTCTCGTAATTGAAATTATAAGAGCAATAGTGAACTTATTTTCAGACGCAATTCCCCCCCTAATTCCAATACCTCAGTTTCCAACGTGTTTTGTGGAGACAAGAGTCCCTAGAGACACGGAGAATAACTCTGTTACATTCACATCTATGCCATCTCTTCCGCCCCACGCTCGGCACTTAAGCCATTTTCCTGAACCCATGCCCACATAGCCGCAAAAATAGGCTGCAGATTCCACCCTCGCTCAGTTAGCTCATATTCAACGTGCAGGGGCACACCGGGGTACTGCGTTCGCGTTATAATCCCCTTCTCCTCCAGCACCCGCAGTCGATCCGTTAACGTCTTCGGGCTAATCGGGTATAGCTTTCGCCGCAGCTCACCAAATCGCTTGGTGCCGACAAACAACTCTAGCAGAAGAGGAAGGGTCCACTTACCATCCAAGATTTCCAGCAAAGGATCAATGGCTTCGATACAAGAGCGATCCAACATTGACGTTTCCTCCATAGTTCATTTTTTGAAACTATTGAACATTATTGTAACTACTTTTCAAATATACCACAGTGTTGTAGTCTTATTAAAGAGCCGAAACACAAAATTCTACTTCATATCGATATCAACCCCTGAGTGGTGCGCGCAACCGTGGCGCTCAATCGATATTAACAGGAGTTTGAATCACATCAGTAATCTGAATATTTAGATAACGGTACATACTCAAGCAGCTGGTAATTTCATTGTCGGAAGACGCACGTTTGAAGCAGGATAAAGGCTATAAAACCGCCCTCATCTCGGGGGGCGCGGACCTTCATAATGCTTTTCTGGGTCAAGAGCTTGTTGACGAGCTTATATTCAATGTCGCGCCGGTACTGGAAGGGAAGGGACTCAATCTATCGAGCCAAACATCTATATCAAAAACATTATTTTGTGATGATGTAATCACACAAACATAAAAGGCCCTTATATCCGTTTTCGCTTTTCTTTCGAATGGGAAATTCGATCAAGAAAAAGAAAATGAATTGTAGGGCCTTTTCTATGTGTCTGAAAGGATTTGTTGATGGGCATGTCACAAACTCAGGTGTTTTGTTCAGATGTCCTTGTTATAAGATTTTTGCATAACCTAATGAAGCGATGTCCCCACGTTCCTACCTGATCGGTGAAATTTCACGCATGGAAAATGATCGTTCTTTTCAATTAGACTTGGGGCTGTTCCTCCACCTCGTTTACAGAGGCTTCATCAGTCGTGCCCCTGCCCTCACAAGAATAAATCCATTTCGGCAAGTGCCTTATTGAAACCGTTTCGGGTAACAGCCCTTATTGCAACGTTCCTTGTTTTCCAAGTCCCTTACAACCTAGCTATCTGTTCTGAACTTAGGTGCTTCCTCTAAGCCTGTGAGACCAATGCCGCCATTGTTCGGCATAGCGTATTTCATAGGAAAAATTTTTACTTTACGCCGCTCACTCCATCGTTTGATGGTACATATGTTTCCATATGCTCTAACTTTAGACCTGTACATTCGGAAGTTCGTCAGCTCGCTTCGGTGCGAGCATTTTTTCAATATCCGTTTTTACCCTTCATGTGAGACCGAGTTGCCGCTTGCCAAGATTTACTGCTTCTTCGCTCTCGATGTGCTTTCGAAGCCGATCGACTTGTGCGTGCCGTCGCAGAACGGCTTGTTGCCCGATCCTCCGCACCGGCACAACGAGAACGATTCTTTGTGTTCGAACGGGTTGCCTTCTGCGTCCACCAGCTCGACCGGCCCCGTCACCCGAAGCGATCCGCTGTCGTTCACTTTAATTGTCACTTTGTTTTCGTCTGCCATTAGTTTACCTCCTATGTACGATAGTTAATATACAAGTATATCCAGCGATCACCAGAAAAAGACGAGCAAATCGTTCACTTATGGCAGACCGACACAACAATGCTGCCCGTTTCTTGAATAACGGACTATACTTACACGATACCCCCGTCGGGAATGAGATAATGTTCTTGTCAAAATCGGGAATGGGATAAAGTTCTTGTCAATTGACCGTGACAACAACTTTATCCCATAAATCATAAAAACCGGAATTTACGCAGAATTTAAAATATTCGGTATTAATCCCCAACCATCATGCCAGTTAGCGCGGAAATGTTTCACATTCTCATATAAAGATCGAGCGCTTGCTAAGAGATACTGAGCTCTTTTCTTTCATAAAATTAAAACGTATTATATACATTTTCACATTCTTTCCCGGTCGGCTCATAAAAACAGTGAAGCTTGTATCGTCCTACGTGCGGCTGATTATACCAGGTCGGCGGACATGGCTGGGGAGCTTTGGCCGTTCCCGGTCGAAAATACCAGAGGGCGAATTTGGCCGGCCAATTCCGCTCCCCATTCACAGCCCGTCGCGCCAGACGGCGTTCTTTCTCTCTTGCGCTTTGATAGTACATACCATGAAGCAGCGCTTCGAACGCATGTGGCTGGTTGATCATTTGGGGTATTGTCCGGATTCCTTTAAAATCGGAGCAATTCGCTCTAATTCGGTTAATGCCAACATTTCCAACAAGGAGCATACCCATTTCGCCTTCGCCCACAGCTTCGGCTCTAAGCAACCTTGCCAACATGTCAATATCCCTGTCCCTTGCTTTTACGACTGCCATCGGCTCACCTCTTTAGATTGTTTTCTAGACACATCATATTATAGGTGAAGCGGATGTGTTACTCTGGCATTTTGTTGTGCCTTGTCCGAAGTGATCATTCTCTCGGTAGCGGAAAAAAACACTCTGCTCTCAGCCGTTGGTTTGAAGGTTTGTTAAGCTATTTTTCATAGAGTCACATCATCTAAAAATAGAAATGCTCTATTGATCTATTGTTCTCAGTTAGCTTAACAAGCCTTCTTTTAAATATCTGACTTGACCATTCCGTAAAACACTAAATCTTCGTAGATTCCCCACTTCAATACATGTACAACAGGGTTGACGTTAATCCGATACTCATCAATTAACCCTTTTTGCATGAGGTAGTGGGAAACCCTACCACTACCGATGATAATTATGTCGTTTCCGGGCTGTTGTTTGAGTGTAGAGATATCCTCTGGAATGTTTTCTTTGATCAACCTTGAGTTCTTCCATTCAACCATTTCAAGGCTTTGGGAAAAGACGATTTTCGTAGCTTTCTCCAGCCATCGAGCCTGCTCAACGTGGTACTTCGACTCTAGTAGACTTTCAGGTAGATTTGGCCAAAAGCCTGCCATCATTTGATACGTAACGCGCCCGTATAAAACAGTGTCAACGGTGCTATGTACGTCCGTGGCATAACTCTGCAATGCTTCATCATAAATGATTCAATCCATTTCTCCATTTGGACCAGAAATATAGCCATCAAGTGAAGTATGAATGAATAAAATAACTTTTCTCATTTCGGCCTCCATTTTTAATTCGATTCGTTCCTCAATACCTCCCCGAGAGTGTCGAGCATGGCCTTCGTACCATGTTCACGCTGTTCCGGTGTATCGCGGTCATCGAGATAAGTTCCTTGTTCTGTAAAGATCAACCTCGTGCCTGCATCCGTTGGCTTTAACTCCACTGTCGTCACCGATACCGAAATCCGCGTCTCGCCCATGTCCAAGGTATACGAATAGACGATGCGCTGATTTGGCACGATCTCCTGAAAGCAGGCGTCAAAAGTGTAGATTGGGCCGTCTGGCGGGCCTCCACGACTAAATTCCCGTCCGCCAACCTTGAAGTCGAATTCATCGGCTTTCGAGAACCAACGGGCTTTGGCCTCAGGGTCTGCCCAAGCGGCGAACACTCGCGCGGGTGATGCTTGATAAGTTCGCTCAACGGTAAACGTGGCGTGGTGTACAGATCGTTCGTTCATCATGTGTTCCTCCCTATGTTAAAGTTCGTCAAGATCTTATTCGGCGAGGAAGTCGCCTAGTCGATCGAGACTTTGTTCTACTTTCATCTGTCGCTCAAAGAAATATTTGTCGTGGCTCTTTTTCATCATAACCAGCACTTTTGTGAAATCGTCTACGGTCAACGGTTCCTTCATTTGCATGAGTGTTGACACATGTTCTAACTCTTCAAGAAGCTTCTGCTGAATCTTTATTTTGTCTTTTAGACTGGCGATTTGTATGGATACTATCTCAATTGGACTGCAATGCTCCTGGGCCAGAAGCGACTTGATTTCCTCCAACGCTAAACCCAATTCCTTTAATGAGAGAATTTGGTGCAGTCGCGAAATGTCAGATTCGGTGTACAACCTGTGCCCCGAATCCGTCTGATCGGATGGTGAGAACAAGCCGATTTGATCATAAAATCGTAATGTTCGAATTGTTAACCCTGTCAGTTTGGCAATTTCCCCGACTTTCCAATGTGGCTTCATAATCAACCCCTTCTTCAGCGCCATTCATTTACCGGTAACTAAATGATAAAACATTACGTAACGTAATGTTCAAGACTTTTTTTCTTGGAGGTGTCAGTCCTCCCTCCACCATTCCCCTTCGGGGCAACTTTCCGCAGCCAGAAAGCGGTTAAAACACGTGGTTATCGTCACAGCTACGGTGACGCTCCATTGTTAATTGTTCAGCTACGATGTGTTGGGCTCATATCCTTCAGTTTTAGCGTTTAGGCTTGTAGGCCTGCTCTAACTTCAATGTAACTTCCTCAATCCAACTATTCTCCTCATCTGCAAGGAGAGTTTTCCACCCTAGCTTTTTCGCGGGTTCCAAATTTTTCGCTTGATCGTCTACAAAGAGTATCTATGAACTATTTGCAAAGTTAGATTCCACTGTTTTATAGATTTTTGGATTTGGCTTGCAAAGTCCAACTTCACTTGAGATCGCCACGCTTCTAACAAAAGGATAGATTGGTATTAATAAATCCGATAACCATTCTATTCTATGGTTGCTAAGAAGATGGATATCCGCAATTTCACTCCAATACTCAAGGCAGTTAAAAGCAGGCAAATAGGTTAGATCCTCTTTAATTAACTCACGTATTCTTGTCGCATCTACAGATGGATAAGATTTCACAAGCCATAACCAAAATTCATCTTCGGATATTGTTCCAGTCCAAAGAGCTTCGCGTACCTCAATGCTAAATCGAGTTTTAAAAGCCTCGTGTGTGGTCTGAGCGAATTCAGCAAGCTCTCTCCAATAACGAGGAGAGAAGTTTGATATTACTACTCCCGCTAAATCAAGCACCAGCTGAGGTTTGTCCATGGATGAAAACTCCTTATAGGAAAATTTAAGATATTTGTTGATGAAGCCGTGCTCTATATCCTCCTGTAACTAGTTTATCTTAGTCATAGCCTGCCAGCACTTCAGCACCATCTTGCTTCAGTTCTATTTACGTTCATCACATTAAAGCCAAAAGTAAGGATAATTTTTACCGCAGATACTACTCCCCACTCGCTACGCGGCATATCCGCCCACATACCTTTTCTATTAGAATGGCTCCAGCCTTCGTTCTGCCGAATCTACCTATACTTCACACCACATGACCTGTTAGTCATGACGCGCGCAGGAGTATTGGCGGAATGGTTTCGGGATACATGGTTCCGACATTCCCATCCTCGGTTGTAAAGTTAAGATTACTCATTGTAATCTCCTGCTTTTCACGAAGTTAGTCGCTTATAGCAGAACTTGTCATACTTCTTCGTTAGTTTAATGATTGCTGTCTAAACAGCGGTTTCAGCTTGACTGGTCTTTGTTTTGCTTTTGAGATTAATATTTATTCTAATATTTTTTTAGCTCTAATATTTTCAAATTTCTTTATGAGTTCAGCTACAGGAGTTTTATTTTCTTTCAAATCATTTTCAATTTCAGCAAGATCTATTTTTTTCTGTTCGACAATTTTTATTCCCTTTTTGTACATTTCTCCATGGATGGGATCATCGACTAGTGTCTTGAAATAAGCAGCTTCAGCCAAAACTCCCTTTAAACCTCGAATATTATCCTCTAGCTCTTTTTTGGGATCAGTAGGTGGGGCTAATTCTTCGAAGAGTTTACCGACCTCCAAGCCTATTTCTTTAACCTTAAGACCTTGTTCTACAGTCTTTTCGATTTCTTCTAAAGTCTGATTTGGCATAGATTCCAATTTGGTTTTTTCTTCTTTTTCAGCAACTTGGAGTTGTTTTAGCCTTTCTTCTTTTGGAACAATATCGGCAAAAATATTGTTACCCAATACCCCTCCAATCGTAAAAATTAATACAACGCATACAGAAATAAGAACAAACTTCTTTTTATAATTCACAATCATTTCCTCCCAAGTTGATTTTATGTGCAAGTTTCTCATCGCAAATATTGACTGACTTAAGCTTATAATCCAAACCTTTTATCGGTCGCTCGACTAGTTCTTCGTACTCTAAGTGACAGGATACAAAATCCCCTGTTTTATACCCCTGTCATGACAGTTCCGCTACTGCACTATTCTGCCCGTCCCTCGGTTTTAAGGGTTTATCTCAGATATACTCACTCATTCGCAGGATTTCATTACCTTGATAATCAGTTTTCTTCAGAAAGTAAGTTCACTTGAACCGGTGTTTTAATTTTTAGGCATGCTATTCTCCCACCAGGAAGTTCAATCCGTCACAGCCCCCTTCTTTTTCTTTCATATTAATTTCTAGATTTCCCCAATAACCCCTCCTTAAAAGCCAATAAATCTACTTTCAGAAGAGTTTATTCTTCAATGTTTATGTCGCGGTTATTAAAAAACTGTAAGGGAATTTAATCATTGTTTTAATGTAAACATATTGCTACGGTACAAAGCGTTAATTTCAAATCAAAGAAAAGCCGCCCAACAAAAGGACGACTTTTCATTAATCTTATTGTGTTGACCATAGCTTGATCAATGCATTTGCATCTGCATTCAGAATAGCTTTTACGCTGCTGTCTTCTACATCTTTTCCTAAAGCTGGATTGTTAAGATGTTTCACAAAGTCCTGCATGTGCTTTGCAGCCTGATCTCGTCGGTTTTTATCAAGTTGATGCTGCGCTTGACTGAGGGCATTGCTCAGTTGCGATGTTAATGTGTTGCTAAGCAGTGATTGATAGCGATTAAGCAATGCATTCATAGCATTTATGCTGGTTGTCACATTGAATTGGAAATTCTTTTGAAGCCTATTTCCAGCTATATCCTCAGTGACGATAGCAGCAGAATAACTGCCAACTTTTCCTGTTAAATCTATGACTACGCTTGCTCCCTTTGTCAGATCTACTGCATATACAGCATCACTAACGCTGATCTGTGCAGAAGCTACACCTGACAGATTATCGGATACCTGGAAGGTTAATGAAAGATTGTCATCAAAGGACCCTCCCTCCTTTAACTCATTCCCATTAATCATAAATGTAAAGCTAGGAACTGTCGTGTCGACTTTTACCGTCTGTTGCCTAGCATCTTCAGCATTTCCTGCTCGATCCTCTGAACGATACTGAATGGTAAAGGTTCCGTCTTGTGGCAGTGGAAACGGTCCGGAATAATCCGTCCAATCCCCATTCTCACTTAGTTTGTACTGAGTCTTCTCTACGCCGGACATATCATCCGTTGCATTTAGTGTTACTACATTGCTTGTGTACCAGCCGTTGTTAGTTGTACCTGCCATAACTAGTTCGGTAACCGGCTTCGTTTGATCTAATAATAACGATACGGAATCTGACATTGGTGATTCTACAGTAACGTTTGTATGGCTAACCTTGTAATAATATCTTACAGCAGGATCAATTCCGCTGTCAGTGAAGCTCGTTGTGTTCCCTTGATAAATAGGCGTGTAAGTTCCATCAGCACGATTAGATCTGTATAGCGTATAGGACGTAGCTCCTAAAGCTTTTTGCCAGGAAAGTGCAGCAGAATTTGATGTTGTCGAATCTACCTTAAGCCCCACCAAAGGATTATGAGTCTGCGAATTGTCAACGATCATCATCCAGTTGATCAATGGATCCTGCGACGCAGTATTTCTCACTGTTATCATGATCGTGCCATCCGTTACGTCAACCGTATTGCCATAGACCGTATTGGATATAAAAGTGATGGCATTCTTTTTAACCCCATTAATATACAAGTCTGCTTTTCTGGTGGTATTATTCCAAATATCATTAAAGCCCGTATAAACGGTGTAGGACCCATTTTTTACAGTAAACTTGTAGGTCAGGTCAGTCCCTGCCGGGGAATTACTTACATTTCCACCATTTAGGTATCTGAGTGTTGAAAAAATATCTCCACTGGCTGAACCTGCAGGGTTAGAATTCGTTCCTACATAGCCCCAAGGTACTGTATCAGCTGAATTATACGCCTGTTCAACAACCTCCGTATTAACAAGTGTATCCTGAAGGTATGAGGTCATAAGGCTGTAATCACTCGTCGCATATCCGCCGCTGTTTACGAGATATATGGTCTTATCAGGAACTGCGTAAATTTTAAAGCGTAACGTTTTGTTATTAAACTGCGGAAGTGTGGCCTGTAAAGAATAGACACCCGGAAGTGTAAATGTATTTGCCGTTATTGGCAGAGAATTTACTGACCAAGTCACAGAAGTTGTAGTTGCTGATGCAGCACCACTTGGTATAACTTCTATTTGACTCGGTAATTCCAGTACAGTTCCGGTTGCAACAACCTCGGGTAATTGAATATTTATGTCCATCTTCCCCATACTGTCTAATAAATCTGTGGACCAACTGCTGTACCATCTTATGGATATATCTGTACCTTGCCCAAATTCAATCGGCAGCCAGACATACTTGGCACCGCCATTTGTAGTGAACTGTCCACCATTCCAATCATCCCCCACGTAGATAAATTTTCCTTTCGCCGGGTCAACAGGAATAACAGATGCTGATTGAGATTTAAAAGCTGTCATTGGGTCTGGATCCGATGACGATGTTCGGACAAATGGATTAACCGGAGCTGACCATGGCCCAAACATTTGATCTGCAACGCTGAATTTATTTTCATTCGGAGCCCACCCCGTCGCACCGGAGGTTATTAGATAGTACTTTCCGCTAAATTTAAATACGGCCGGAGCTTCACGCTGTGTGCCTGGGCCAACTCTAACATAATCTATGCCGTGAACTCCCTTATAGCTTGTATCGCGGACAGGATGACCATTTGCATCTACATTGCCGTCCTTATGCCAGCCTGCAACATCTGAATAATCATCCAACAGCTTGGAAATGTAGATGGTCAGGTTTTCTTCACTGGAATAAATGAGATAGGCCGTACCGTCATCATCTTTAAATAGATTCATATCACGTGCCATGCCCGGGTTGCCAGGCTGATAATCGATCTCACCCGGTGGAGCTTGATCCATACGGTAGCTCTTTTGGTAGATGAATGGACCCGTAGGTGAATCACTTAATGCATAACCTGCTTGCGCTTTTCCATAGTTTGCACTGTTATTATAAGGGTCTTTATCTCCGTCAATATGAGCCCACATGACATATTTCTTTGTTTTATCATTATAAATAACTTTTGGTCTTTCAATAATTCTGCCCGCTCTTATATCTGCCCAGACGTTTAACGTATCGGTCCGACCGGCATAAAGTTTTGAAATTAACGGATCGTTAGTAAAATCGTCCATTGATTTCACCATCGTTAATGCCATGCCCTCGTCAGTCCAATTGTAAAGATCCGTGGAAGAGTAAACTCTCACCCCTGCCGCAGGCCACGCACCTGTATGATATTCGCCATACCAGTAGTATTTTTGAGTTTTTTGATCATACATAATACCTGGTCCATGGGCATCAATTGGACTGCCATTGGTACTTGCCCATGTCGTACCAGGCGTAATTGTTGTTCTCACAGTTCCTACACCAAGAGGGTCCGATAAGGACGAGGTGACCCCATCTATCACCGCATTGATTTTATAAAAATATCCTGTACCTTGCGTTAATCCCGTATCTGTAAATTCCAAATCTGTACCGCTGTAAACCTGATTATAGGTTCCGGTAGCGCTCGAGGACCGACTTATCTTATAGGTTGTTGTTGTACCCTGCACTTTGTCCCAAATTAATGTTACGGATGTATCAGAAATTGAAGCTGCTGCAAAGTTTCCTGGAGCATCATATCTAAATGTGGTAGCTTGTACGGAAGCTGAAGTTGATTCTCCGATCGTGTTGTAAGCTCTTATCTGATAACTATATGCTGTGTTTGGTGTTAATCCTGTATCAGAATAGCTTAAGGCGATTCCATCATACACCTTGGTGAACGTATTACCTGCATCAGATGATCTGTATACTCTGTAGCCGGTTGTTTTAGCTGCTGCTGTCCAACTCAAATTGATTTTTGACGAATTTACGGCAATAGCCGTCTGTCCCGTAGGAGCAGGAGGTGGCGCTGGAGTCGTCCGTACACTTAGTTCGGGTGACCACTGAGATTCCGTCAGTCCGCCATATACAAACGCTATTTTATAATAGTATGCTGTGTCAAAGATTAGCCCGGTATCTACAAAACTGTTAGTCGTGCTGTTGGATACAAACGAATATCCTCTGCCAGCTGTCGTTGAACGGTAAATATTGTAACTTGTTGCTCCATCTACCGGAGTCCAATTTAATGAGATAGAGGAATTGCTTTGGGTGTCGGATTGAAGGACTGATGTGTTGACAGCCGGCGTGCCTGTTACCCTAACATCATCGACATAAACGGCCTGCCACTTATTTCGGATTCCTATTTTGCCACTATTGAAGGTAGAGTCAGTTTCATCAAAAACAAGCTTATCGATTCCGTTGTTAACGATGTAGCAGCGAATGGAATTGCCGACCAATACCATTTTTAACGTATACCATGTATTTTTGCTCAATGCATAACTGAGACTTTTTATAACCGTGTCCGTACCGTTGACCCTTTTTGATAGAACCAAAGTACTCGTTGTCTGCATTTGAAAATAATAAAAATTTCTAGAGTCCTGAACACGTGCCAGAATTCCCGGATAAGCCCCGCCTGCTCCTGTGTTGAAACGCATTGTAACGGTTGAATCCGTCCATGTAGAATCTCCTGCGGTTATGATTCCTTCACCTGTGTCCGTCTGATTCAATGCCTTATTACTGGCATCAGTTGGATCAGGATTGACTTTCCATGTTCCGGAGGTCGGTGTCCATATGGGATTAGCCGTATAATCTCCATCCGAAAAATCATCTTGGAAATAAATCGCAGGTGCTGCGGGTGCTGCTGAAACAGATGTGGAATGTCTGAAATTAAGAGATATTACTAATGTCAAGAGCAAAAACCATGCTAATAGTTTGTACTTTGTATTCACCATTTTCCCTCTCCTTTGCTGATTGAGTATTAAGTGTAACAATCCTCCAAGTCATCAAATTTTGTGCAGCGCTTTCATCACAGTTTATATTCTAGAGGCCAAGTGCTCTCAAACATAGTCTACATTCAATAAAATACTGAACATTTCTAACTTCTTAGTGTGAACAAAACATACTTTTATGAACTAATCAAAAAGTAGGTGACTTCTTCCACACTACTGTTCCTGATCATCTTGTTTTACATAATAGTCATGATATGAGAAGAAGAGAAAATTCTTACTTCTCACAAAAATGCGTTGGTACTAAGATTTATCTGACACAGACAAATAGTTTGTCCGCACCCATTTTTCAAAATCAACTGTATTTGGGTTAGTCCATATTCTCACCGTTTCCCCTCCTTTATGACATGTACAATAGAATATGTCCTCTATGATAAGATCATAACAAAGGAGTTGTAACGTTTACTTCCTACTATAATAGCTTTTTCAATCTGAACCCATTGAAGATAACTGCCCTTACTTGAATGAACAAAAATAAGGAGCTGCCGAGAGGCATGCTCCATCACTATCGTTCTCCGTTAGCGTAGCAGTACATGCAGCAATAATTGCTTATACTCCGTAGAAATCCTTTATATTTAACCAAGTTTCATACCAGAATGTTTTTTGTTTATTTGGTTTCAATATATCGATTTGTTTATCGTTCCTTATTAAAAACACTTTATCATCTATATTTTTTAGGGTATCACCGAACTGAAATACAATATCTAAACAATCCTGTCGATACTGTTTTTCTCTTGTATCTGACCACTCTGCTTTTTCAGTGGAAAAATTTTTTCTAATTTTTTCCTCGTCCCTTCTAAAAAACTTTAAGTTGTTAGACGTTGTCCTAGGCTATCGTATCCGTTAGTTTAATCTCGCAATCATTTAATCCGAAATAAGTTCATTGTTTACAATACGTCCGCCGATAGCGATTTGATAGCCTATAATATCCCGAATTGTAACCTCACTCCGGTGATTAGTGTAATTAGGTCCACTAACGATTTTTCCGGTAGTTGAATAACGATGACGCTCAACAGTTCCGCAATATGAAACAAATATCCTTCCACTACAATCACGCTATTTTATTTCAAACGGTCATCAGACTTGCATATTATTGAAACATTTATACTTTTTTGTAAACAAAAGAGTCCTAAGCAAGCGGATATTTACTATTGTCGGAATATTTCCCATCTATTATGTTAAAAGAGTTACTTCGTGATAATACCATAAACAGGAGGTTCTAAAATTGATACAAAACAAAAGGAAATGGAAGCAAATGATGAAGAAAACTTGTCTATGCCTGTTCGGCTCTCTCCAAGTTGCAGCTTTATGCACTCCTTTGCAAGCGGTTGCAGCCGAATCAGCAGTACCCATGATTGCACACGAGAAGCGCCAGATGGAGTATTTGGATCGGGGACTTGTGGCGGTTAAAGTGGATGGCGGCGTGTTTGTCAGCTGGCGTCTGCTAGGCACCGATCCGTCAGGTGTCTCCTTTTATCTTTACCGTGATGGGAAGAGGGTGAATAATGATCCAATCGTCTCCAGCACGAACTATCTTGATGCCAACGGCACGGCAAACGCCACATACACCGTGCAGGCGGTCGTAAACAACAAAAAGCTTTCTGTGTCCGATAAGGCTAGCGTTTGGGGACAACAATACCTTGATGTTCCCCTGCGCAAGCCGGCAAACGGAGTAAATCCCGACGGTTCTGCCTACACCTACAATGCAAACGATGCTAGCGTCGGTGATGTAGATGGCGACGGACAGTATGAGCTTATTTTGAAGTGGGATCCTTCGAATTCCAAGGACAATTCGCAGAACGGCATTACAGGTGAAGTGTTTGTGGATGCTTACAAGTTGGACGGGACCTTCTTATGGAGAATTTCTTTGGGCCGGAATATTCGCGCTGGGGCTCACTATACACAGATGATGGTCTATGATTTGGATGGCGACGGCAAAGCAGAGGTGGCTTTGAAGACAGCCGACGGCACAGTTGACGGAGCAGGCAAGATGATCGGCGAACCGAATGTCGATTATCGGGATGCCTCCGGACGGGTGCTTTCCGGTCCGGAGTATCTTACCTTGTTTGAAGGCGCTACTGGGAAAGAAATGGTATCGGTGCCTTATGAGCCTGCCCGGGGCAAGGTAACCGATTGGGGTGATGGTTACGGCAACCGTGTCGACCGGTTCCTCGCAACCATCGCCTATCTCGACGGCAAAACACCTAGTCTCGTCATGGCCCGTGGGTACTATGCGAAAACCTCATTAGTGGCATACAACTGGAAAAACGGCCAACTGACCAAGCAGTGGACATTTAACAGCAACGGCAATAAGGCATATGAAGCCCAAGGGAATCATAGTCTGAGTGCGGTCGATGTGGACGGTGATGGAAAAGACGAAATTGTTTACGGGGCGATGACCTTTGACGATAACGGTCAGGTTCTGTACAGCACCGGTTTAGGCCATGGAGATGCGCATCATGTAGGGGATCTGGACCCCGACAGACCGGGGCTGGAAGTTTTTAAAGTCATGGAACATACAGATTCCCCTTATGGCGCAGCGGTTTGGGATGCTGCTACCGGGCAAGTCCTGTGGGGAGTACACACAGGAAAAGATACGGGACGAGGCATGTCAGCCGATATTGACCCCAGATTGAAAGGCGAAGAGCAATGGGCTTCCACCGGAGTGGGTCTATATACGGTCAAAGGTACAAAAATCAGCAGCACAATACCATCGTCCATTAACTTCGGCATTTGGTGGGACGGCGATTTGCTCCGCGAGCTTCTCGATCATAACTACAATTCAGCTATCGGTGCAGGTCCCGGCAAGATCGACAAATGGGATTATATGAACAGCAAAACCGACAATTTACTGACAGCCGAAGGTACATTGTCCGATAACTCGACCAAAGGCAATCCTAGCCTGCAAGCCGATATTTTAGGCGATTGGCGGGAAGAGGCTATCTGGAGAACGGCCGACAGCAGCGCGCTGCGCATATACACAACAACGGCTGTCACCGAACACCGCTTCCCTACTCTCATGCATGATCCGGCTTACCGACTTGGCGTCGCTGCGGAGAACGTGGCTTACAACCAGCCCCCGCATACAAGCTACTATCTAGGCGAAGGGATGGCACAGCCTCCGGCTCCGAACATTTATGTTACATATCCAGCGGAAGTTCGCGTTAATCCGAACTCTTTGAATCTCAAAAGCAATGGTGGAGATCATTCCGTAACAGCAAAAATTGATCTGCCTGAATATGCTGGAGCCACCACTGCCGGAATAACCTCGGTAACCTTGAGTGTATATGGCGGCATAGTGCAGGGGGAAGACGCGAAGGGAGACAGCTCGAATGGATTCACGGTTAAATTTGACCGTCAGCAGCTCATTCAGGTGCTATCGGGGCAAACCGGCGAGGTAGAAGTAAGGATTACCGGACGGCTGGAGGACGGGAGCCAGTTTAGCGGTATTAACCGCATCCGGGTGCAGTAATTTTTAGGGTATCGATAATAAAAGGAACATGGACGGTTATGCCGTCCATGTTCCTTTTTACTTATTAACCTTTGTCATGGACACATTAAGTTCCGTACGCCAGGAGAATTTTATTCACAGATCAGAATCCAACAGCTCGTATTTTTTACCTTCTTTCTTTTCCTCTACAAATCCTCTAAGCCTTGTTTTTTCAAATCCTCAATCACAATTCTGGCAAGCTCTGTAGCTCCTGTACGATTAGGATGCAAAGTATCCCCAGTCATATAAAGCGCGAGTGTAGCTTCCCGCCGATGGATGTAAAGTAGGCCGAACTTATAACATTTAGGTCAATCAATGGAACATTCTCTTCTTGAGCTAAAGCCAGAATAGAATGTCTATACCATCTGTTCATAGAAGAATGTACATTTGCTGAATTAAAGACCGTTGCTCTGCCTTGTGGAGTTGATAAGACAACTATCGCTCCTTTCGCTTTAACTTATTTAACCATATCACGCACCATTAGGACATTGACTCGTTGAAAATAAATTGCCACATTTGCAAGTAAACTTTTATATAATTCCTACTTTTCTAATCAAGTATTTTTGATATAATGTATTACTTTACAATAATGTCTTAATTTATTTGGACGGAGGCGTAAGCCGGATGCGTGAATGCGGTGTTAACTGATGCCAGTGGCTTCTCCGACCATATTTGTCAAAAGTGTTTAATAACTTTGTTATAATCTTTAAATTAGATTGCTCTTCTTTACCATAGTAAATCCAATTGCAAAATGCACTAGAAATAATGCCGTGTCCACTTTACTCACATAGCCATGCTTTATTGATTGAACTATCGTTCTGCGTTAGTTAATAAGGCAACTGAACACACTTACTGAGCAAAAATAACTACACTGATATATAGAAAAGCTCCAAATAAAACCGAAGTCGCGAATATTAGAACGTCACTTTTATGGAGCTGCTTCAAAGCAACTCCTGAACTATAGTTCTCCGTCCCTCGGTTTTAAGGGTTTATCTCACGTATACTCACTCATTCGCAGGATTTCATCACCTTTAAAATCAATATCGTTCAGATACTAAGTTGGTTAGAACCGTTGGTTCATATTTTGGGCATACGGGAACAGAGGAACACGTGGAATATTTCCCCAGTTCATACTCTACTGCACGCATACTCCACAATTTCCTTAGAGGTTCACCCTCCCAAGGCTCAACGGGTCTATGCCCTTACATTCCTTCGTTATACCTGACCAAGGTGTGGAGACCGATAGCGTTTAGCGGATGGGTCTGTGCCCTTTTGGAGAACGAACTCGGTCCTCCGTGCTTTCTTTGTGAATATCCTGCGAATGAGTCAATCTACGTTATCAACAATAAGTCTTAGGCTGCCGGAGCGTAGTTGGGGGTAGCTTTTTCAGGTAAAAATGCTTCTCCTCTTTGAACAATGCCAACCAGAATTCGAGCCAATTTTCCAAGCAGCTTAAAAAGGGACTGTTGTTTCTTCATTTGCTTGATCTGAACATTATTCTCGTGCATCTGTCGAAAGACTGGATTCGTTCCTACGAGTGTGATTGTCGCCAAATACAAATATTTGCGTAACGTAGCATCTCCCCGTTTCGAAAGTTTGATTTGTCCCTTGTGTTTTCCTGACATTCTTTCAGCCAAGTTTAGACCTGCTTTACGCAATAACTGACGTCCATGTGCATACTGCCTAAGGTCGCCAGCACAAGATAGAATGGCTGCTATGAAGATTGTGCCTAGGCCTTTGATCGATCGAAGCTGATCGGCAATAGGAATTTCTTTTAGCAATGCTTGAGTGTCCTTTTCAATCTTTTCTAGTATTTCAACGATACGCTCAAACTCTTCTAATAACCGCCTTAAATCTTGCTTGGCTTCATGAAGAGCTGTCTTGTCTCCTACACTCTGCTTAGCTTGTGAAATAAGCTGCGCAGCTTTCTGAGTACCCGTAGAACCACCAGCTCGTTTCATATGCCTTCTCCAACTTGTAATTACCTCGGATACGGACAGTGACTGAAGATCTAGCGGTGAGGGTAAATCTTTAAGAGTAGCCAAGGAACGTTTGCAGGTCCAGTCTTTAAACACCGAGGTATACTCGGGGAACCGAATATCTAACCAACGGATGATCCGGTTCTGCAGCCGCACACTATTCGTCACCCAAAATTCCCGGTCACTCATCATCGTCCGCAACCTTTGAAAGACGGTAGTCTGTCTCGTGTATTCATAGTAATAGCCTCGACAGACGACGTCTGCGATAACAAGGGCATCCTTAGGATCACTCTTGGACGGACAATTATCGCGGTTCTCCTTATTTCGTTTGGTGGTTGCTGGGTTCACCATGACAACGTTTATGCCTTTGTCGGCAAGCCAATTAGCCAGGTTGAACCAGTAGTGTCCGGTTGGCTCCATACCGATGATTAGGGTATTCAATCGGTGTTTCTGTTGCAATTCATCCATCCAACGTTGTAATCTTTCGAATCCTTCTAAGTCGTTCGTAAATGATAGATGTCGCTTGGCCAGAACGATACCCCGAAAGTTAGTAGCCTGCGCGACATGAATTTCCTTCGCCATGTCGATACCTACTACAAGATGCGAGGTGGAAATTCGTTCAATACGTTGATTTTGTCCATCGTTTTGTTTAAACTTCATAGTTAGAGCGCCTCCTTGATGGTATTGGGTTTCGAACCCGTGCACAAACCCATCATACCGAGGCGCTCCTTTTTTGACAAAGCCCATTTCTTAGGCTATACAGGAATGTTTAGCGTGGTTCAAAACATTAAAGCAGCTCTGTCGTATATTTTCGATTCGTTATAGTTGTTTTCAACAAAATCAATTCAATACCAGTGTAGTTGGTATTGTGTAAATCGGTTAAGCAACCGTGTTTTTCTCTTCTAACGAATTGAACCTCTTTGTTGAATAATATTAGCCATTCCTTACTTGTGCGTTTTATAAATCCCTTGCCTAGGTTTGTGAGATCCCTAACATTAAAGTCACTCTCAATTGATAATCCTACCCATTCATTTTCATGATCAAAAAGCAAATAACAGTTCTTATCTGATTCACCACCGTTATTTAATAAAATACAATCTTCACGATCGTAGAAGTACAAATAAACGAATGTATCTTCTTTATTATTCTCTATCGTCATTCTCATTTAATAGCCCCTATCTAAGAGCAATAGTTTTTATATTCAGTGCACATATTCCACCTTCAGAGGTAATCTTCCTCAAATATCTACTACTCATTAATTTCTACAGAATTACCACGTTATCCTGCCCTTTCGGAATGACCCACCGTATATTTATCATGTCAAAAAACGCGTTGTTATCGGGTTTGATACAATGTATCTTCTTTTCCACCGATATTCTTTTTCAATTTTATCCTATGGATCGGAGGTATCTGTTAAGCGAACTTATAAAAACAAAAAACCGCACTTCCCTTTCAGGAAGAACGGTTTATTTTTATTTCTTTATTCCTTCAAGCAAGAGGCCTGTCGCCGATGAGAGTTGTCTAATATCCTCCGCCGTATCCATACCCTGGATAATAAGGATAATATGGGTGGTAGTATGGGTAAGGTCTGAAGAATGGATATATAAAATGAAAAAATGGAAAATGCTGCCGGCGATATCGGCGATATCTCCTTTGACCATATGGTTGTCTGGTTGGATCATTTTCCCTTTCTTCGCCATCAACCTCTTCAGGAACTAACATGGTGACGCCATCATCGTCCATATCATCGATAATTCCCTCAAACTGTGACCCGTCTCTCAGTTGTGCAATAACATGGTACTTCAAATATCTTTGACATAATGTTTTTACATCGCCACCCATAGGGTTAGCTTGAATAGGATTCATTTGATACACGCGCCTATCCCTCCTTTAACTATCGTTAGGATATTCGCCCATTATAAAAAATGTTCACGTATGTATGAAAAAAAACACGGCACTCTACGCCTAAAAATCCCGCTTATCTATTCCTTCCAACAAGCGGCCATACCGATCCAAGCGGGAGCGTTAGGAGTAGGAAAAGACGAAATGAAAAAACGGCCGTTGTTAGCAGCTATTTCGCGATAAGGCCGTCTTTGTTTTTCTCGATATTTTTGTGTTGGATTAAGGAAATTTAAATTACAAAAGCTGATATTATAGAACGATTTTGACAAATTGTAATAGATTCCCCTCCAGGTAACGAAAAATCTGGGTCAGAAAACATCTTCCTTACTAATGGATACAATTCTTTAACAGACAATATTGGCATCTGACTCATTCGTCTCTCTCCCTTTCTGTTACAGCAAATATTTACGAATAAAGTAAGTAGGCGTACAGCTCCATGCATGGCAATAGCTGTTAATCAAATTACTGCCGTAGGGCGATAGCTTTTTATCATTCGGGTTGTAGATTTCCCAGAAACAATCCGCTCCGTCTTTGACCATTTCTCCCCAGTAAGCTCTGATTTGCTCCAAGGCTTTTTCTGGTCTTCCACTTTCAAAAAGCGCCTCAATCAGATGATGATACATATAAGGGGTTGTCATCCCAATTTCCGGAGGGTGCTCGAATAAACGATCCATCAATTTACCATTTTCGGTTGCATTCAGAACGCCAGCCAGGGCCATCCAGACCTGCGATGCCCATGAAATCTGCCTATTCGCACCGCTTACGAAGAAGCTATGTTTCGCATCCCATAAATGAGTGAGTACAGCACTGGTCGCACGATACGTGTGTTCAGAAATGAATGCTGCTTCTTGATCTCTTTCCAGCTCTTCAGCAAGTAGCTGCCCTCTTTTGAGACAATACAACAGGATTGCCTGTGCAGAGGCTGACCGTTAGGACTTGACGCATCCCGAAATAATTTTACTGTAGAAAAAGAATTTTTCGACTCTCCGAGTATATCGTAGCCAAGGAAAACAACTTTCCCTTGATCCTGTAAAGCACTTTGATACCACTCCGATTGCTGAATGAGCTTGGCTTTATCCGGCTTTTCATAGACGCCTGCATCATCGGATCGTCCTGCGCAAAAGGTTTTAAATTCCAAGTTGAATACACAGATAGAGTTTACAAATTTGGTGTCAAATTGATTGTTATTAATCGCCTTTTTCAGCTTATTTGAGGTCCATTCACTGGTCGTGTTGGATTCGCTAATCTGTGGAACGTTGCTGCTGGATAAGACCTCCCGCACCTCGTTGTTCACGACGATGGAGCGGTTCAAATTAATAATGTTTCGAAATAGTAAGTCTGCCACTTCGCTGGACGTTTCCAAATGATTTTCATAAGTTTGCGCATTCGTTTCCATTAATGTGTTCTTGGCAATATTGAAAGAAATAAATCCTAAAATGAAAAGTGGGGGCAAAGATATGACGATCATCGCAACTAGAAACCGACTTCTAAGTCGTTGAAAACGAAAATTGGAAAAGAGAAACCGTATCCGTTTCATCATGTTGTGCCTTCTCCCATCCTTTGCAGTATGCATCATGATACCCTCTTAAGGTTATAAAGGTATTATAGCTAGATTAAGCCCAATTACATAATGTCCTTATTTTTTGGTTGGGTGTCCGTTTTTTTTGGAATGCGAAGGAAATGCCTTGCCCTGCAACTTGTCATGGGGCGGACTTTCTTGTGCCTCGGGCTTCTTGTAGATACGTTGCTATACAGTTCCCTTTCAGAACAGTATGAATATACTGAATGAAGCATCAGCACACTGGAAGGGGAGACAGCATGCAACGAAAATCTTGGCACGTCTTGAAGCCTCGAGTCAATACGCTAATACCCCGTATAATTGCAACTATTCCTGTAAAAAGCCCGGTCTCCAACATCGTCGTTAATCCGGTGACGAACCGCGTATACTTTTTACAAGGCGAAAACGATTTGAGTGTTCTGGATGGGAACACAAACAAAATCATAGCAACATTGAAAACGGGACAATTGCCTTTCCAAATGGCAGTCAATACGAGAACGAACCGTATTTATCTTGTTAACTTCTTTGATGGTACTGTTTCCGTTATTAACGGCCGCACGAACCGGATCATCACAACAGTTAAAGTGGGAGAACGCTGCGATGAAATCGGGCTTAATTCCCGAACGAATCTGATCTATATAGCGACAATATCCTTATCGTCTAACAAGGCCAATGTTGCTGTTCTGAACGGGAGTACCAACAAGATCCAACAAAGAATCCCTTTTATTGGACGTCCCTCAGAAATTTCAATTGATGAAAGAACGAACCGAATTTATGTGACGAACACCAGCAAAGATACAGTATCAGTTATTGACGGAAGTACGAATAACATTCTGACATCTGTCAAAGTGGGGCGAAATCCAGTCATAACTCCGGCCTTAAATACGAGGACAAACCGCCTTTATATTGCTAACAACCTAAGCCGATTCTGTTCCGTATTGGACCTGCGAACGAATCAAATTCACAATATTCAGCTCGGCAGACTTCAAAGTGAAATTACACTTAACCCTGTGACGAACCGAATCTATGTATCAAGCGCACAAATATCAGTAAAGGGGCGGCTATTTGTCATTGATGGCAGACTGGATCGTGTGATCAGAACCTTAACTATTCCTTCTTCAACAAATACGCTGATCAACCCGCGTACAAACCATTTATTCATATCGGAGTTTCGGGAGACCGGAGCAGCTCCGCTTAAGGTCTATAACGGCAGCACTCTGAAGCGTATCGCAATTCTTCGCCCCACCAAGAGATCAGGTGCCACGGTACTTAACCCGCGAACAAACCGAATCTATTCAGGCGGGGAAACTAACATTACCGTCATTCAGGATTAGGTGTAGACCTAACCTCCATCACTTTTTATACGAAAAGGCAGAATAAACAACCCCCACCGATATCCTCCGATATCGGTGGGGGTTGTTTGTTTTACTAATCGGAATTTTTATAGAAACTTAGTAGTCCTGCCAGCATAATCTCTCTGTTTGCTTAACGTCTTAACTATTCGTAATGGTACCACCGTTAACATGAATCATTTGTCCCGTTACATATCTGGAGTCGTCGCTTGCTAGATAAACATAAGCAGGGGCCAACTCCGCTGGTTGGCTGGCCCGTTTCATCGGGGTTTCGTAACCGAATGTCATGATCTCTTCAACTGTATACCCTGCTGATACGTTCAGTGGAGTCCAAACTGGTCCCGGGGCGACACCGTTCACGCGAATGTCCCGATCAACCAGATTCAAAGCAAGCGAACGGATAAATGTTACAATGGCGCCTTTCGTAGCTGCATAGTCAATCGAATCGCTCTTCCCCAGATAGGCGACCCTGGATGTCGTGTTAATAATCGAGCTTCCCGGCTTTAAATAAGGCAGGACGGCTTGTGATAAGTAAAAGAAGGAAAAAATGTTCGTTTGAAACGTTCGTACCAACTGTTGAGGATTTATTTGTTCGAAGCTCTTTTGAATATGCATTTCCGCACAATTGTTTACGAGAATGTCGATTGACCCGTATGTGTTCAGCGTCTTATCCACTACAAACCTGCTAAAACTTTCATCGCCCAAATCGCCAGCGATCGCCAAACACTTACGCCCTAATTGTTCAATGCGTTGTTTCGTGTTTTCGGCATCCTGATGTTCATTTAGGTAAACGATGACGAGGTCTGCCCCCTCCTTGGCAAATGCAATGGAGACCGCTTTGCCGATACCGCTGTCCCCGCCGGATACGATGGCTGTTTTTCCCGCCAGCTTCCCGCTTCCTCGATAGTTGTGGTCTTCCGAAACCGGTAGCGGCACCATCATCCATTCCAATCCCGGTTGAAACGGCTGTTGCTGCGGCGGGAATTAGATTGGAATCATCTCGACTTTTTTAATGTATCCATATACTTGGCGCATTTGTTTCTACTCCTTGCATTCGGCATATATCAGTTTATGCTCGGCAAATCACTTAGGCTACACAAATGAAACGGCACCGTCCTGTATTGGACCGTGCCGTTCCTGAATATTTTGAAAAGTTGGAGGTGAACCAAGAAACTGCCATTTCTCACCGCCATCTGTAGAGTATTTTTTGCTTCCATATCGTTAGCTTGGCGAAATTTCACTTAACTCTGCAAAATCGTACGTCATTAATCCTCCATTTGAACGGAATCCGTGAGCAAGTAGTACGCCTCATTATCCGTCCCGTATACGATCACACGTCCTTCAGTGTCAAAGTCCATATCGTTCACTTCCGTGTGAAGTAGTGTTGTTAAACACCCCATTCTCAAGCTGATTACGTGATATTTCATTGCGCTCGCCTCCCCGATTTATCTAACCACGATTATACAGTAAAGGTATCGTTTGAAGAGACGGGAAATGATGGGACCTTACCTCTAATGGCCGCCGATTTTACTTTTTGTTCATTCCCCGATAAATCAAAGGCAACTCCACATGTCATCTAACGCTTAAATCGTTTCCTCGAGATCTTCCTCCGTATTGTCGAATTTTTTGACGATGTGAACACCCGCCATAGACTATAAAAAATCCCTCTTGCGCGGTTAGTTAAGCGTATTTTTACGCTATCCGCTCAAGAGGGATTATACAGACTACGTTCTTCTAAGACTATTGAATGGACAACAAGTATTGGGCATCCCGGAGCAAGTATTTAACGGCTTCCGCAGAAATATGCTTTCCGCTTTGCGCCTTCACTTCGTTCACAAAGGCAACCAGATTGTTCGCATCCAATTTGCTTTGCAAGCTGTTTCCGATACCCGCATTATCAATCCAATGAGTATTTGTAAAGCGTGCTACTAATCCCTTTAAGAAATCGACGCTTGTCGTCGTTTGGAACGATACGATTTGGCTGCCCACGTTCCCTGCCAGATCGCTTGACGTTACGATCAGCGTATGCGAACCGAGCGGCAACGTATACAGGGGAATGGTTATCCCTTGCTGTACCCCATTGCTATCCAGCGTTACCGTAGTTTTGCTGCTGTCAACCCCGGACAAGTCATCGCTCAGCGTAACGATCGGCGTCACATCCCCAGTATCGCTGAACGTACCGTACACCAATCCGGAAACGGTGATTGTCGGCGCTGTCTTATCGAACTTAACCTCTAGAGGCTTCGCCACTTCCACATTTCCCTTCAAGTCTGAGGAACGGTAAAGCAGCTGGTAATTGCCTTCCTGAACCAGTTCAACCGGATCTTTGTAGACGATCCAATTGTTCCCGCCATCCAGACTGTATTCCACCTGTTTTACGACATTCGAACCGCTGCCTTTGGCCGTCAAGGTCAACGTCGGTGCTGCGGTAAACCAACCGTCGTTTACGCTTTGTCCTTGCAGGTCCGCGACGGTAGCAGGCGGAGTAACGTTAAGCTCTAACGCATCGATGGCTTGTTGTAAAGCTGTAACCTCAGCATCAAGCACAGCATAGGAGGTAATCGTGCCAAGTGCCGCTTGAGCTTTGTCGATTGCCTGCTGCAAGGCGGTGAAGGAGCTTGCCGTGTAGGATCCATCCTCATTGGTTACGGCTTTTGCTGCTGTGATTACATTTTCCAACTCGCTTTTGTTCACTTCGCTGCTGGCTTTTACTTTAAAAACAATGGTCATTGGCTTGGCCTCAGCTTCACTGTCACTGGCTGCAAATGTAACTTGATACGTTCCAGCCCGTGGATTGCTCCAGGTAAACTTGCCGTCCTTCAGCTCATATCTGGCTCCGGCAGGCAGCGTCGTATTCGAGATCGTTACCGCAACCGGATCTTTGTCCAAATCGACGGTTTTGACCGGGAAGGAGACCGGAGCGCCCTCTGTTACAGGCAAAGGATAATTCGGGAGCGAGAAGTTGTCAAATTGCGCCGACCAATTATTTTTAACCGGGCTGACCCCAGATACCTTGAGTCCCATCATGGCGACACCGGCGTAAACCGCCGAATCGTTCGGGACACCATTGAAAGATATTGTACGAAGCGGAGTCGCGTCGCCTTTACCGTTGCCCCACGAGCCGTCAGCGTTCTGAACGTACCCTTTGATTTGATCGCCGGTGCGCACAATTCGCGCCCAATAAGGCGTTGTTTTTCCTTTAAAGTAAGCCGCGTCTCCTGATCCGTCAAAGATCCCTTTGCTGGAGCCAGCGCCTTTCACGCTGCGGAACGGAACTGCCACTTTATAAGTGCCCCAATCTGCATTAGCGGCGTCCGTCGTGAGGCCAGTCATCAAAAACCGTGGCGCGTCATCATAAACATCCTCCGTAACCGCCACTCCTGCATATCGGGCATTGTCCGCACTTAGAATCCGCGAGATCATTTCGCCGCCGTCATATAAAGGGACGTAGTAGAAGAATGGATGCTGTTCATGCACCAGCGAAGCGCCGGAAAGATCCATGTTTAAGGTAATCGTTCCGGTTGCGTTGTCCAGATTTCCTTGCGATGCGATCGTTCCGCTTGCGCTGCTTGCCGACACGGTATACTGGATTTGTTTGAAATCCACGATCGGCAGGAAGAACGGCGACTTGTTCTGATAGGCCACATAAATATAAAGCGATTTGGTGACGGCAAACAACCCATTGCTTGAAGTCAGGTCGATTCGATACGTATCGTTCGGAGTTCGACTCATCTGACTTTTGGCCGGCGTCCATGTCAATGTGCCGGTGCTGGCGTCAAATGATGCGCCGTCCGGAAGATTGCCGATCGAATAAAGCAGATTAAGGCCGGCGGGATCGACAACATTGAATCGGTAAGTTGCCCGGTCATTCGTTGTAAAGGTAATCGGTTGATCGGGAACGGTAATCATCGGCTTGCCTAAGACGCTAATTATGATCGATTGCGTATCCGC
The DNA here is from genome assembly GCF_030817295.1 of Paenibacillus sp. V4I9. Classification (NCBI taxonomy): domain Bacteria; kingdom Bacillati; phylum Bacillota; class Bacilli; order Caryophanales; family Paenibacillaceae; genus Paenibacillus; species Paenibacillus sp. V4I9. Next base: position 1,842,185 of record NZ_JAUSZE010000001.1, on the reverse strand, counting down.
AGCGTTGTCGGTTTTCGCTTTGAAAGTAACCGTGTAGGACCCGCCGCTATCAGCTGACGGCGTCCAGTTGAATACGCCGTTCGCTAGGCTCATGCCAAGAGTTGCCGCGCTCCATGCCGTACCGTCCTTCACGACGCTGTCGATGCTGTAGCTGATATTAGGAGTTCCGGTCGATGCGGCTTCGGCCGATATGCTCGCTACATTTTCCAGGTTAGCTCGTAGCCCGAAGGAAAGCGCGCTGCCGCCGACGACGGATTTGTTGCCGATCGGCTCGAGAATCGGAACATTCGTCGCGTCGTTATACACCTTGACGTTGATGCCCAGGCTTCCCGTAAAGCTATTCGTGCCCGTTGCATCCTTCGTCGTAAATACAAGTGAATTGTTGCCGATATTGTCCGCCGTCGGCGTGAATACGATATTGCCCGTTGCAGCATCAAATGCCGCTCCCGCCGGCAATTGCGCCCCAATCGCTTGAATATTGCTGCCGCCGAAGGCGTCCGTCGCGGAAACATGGAAGCGTACAGTATCGCCGACTGAAACCGTAAGATCGGTTTTGCCCGTCAAGGTCGTGGGCGTACCCCCGTTTCTCGGCGAAATGGCGATGTCCGGTACCGCGAATATCGGTGACGTATACAAATAGTTGATGCTGTTGTAGACCGTTCTATTGCCTAACACGAGCCCTGCATAAATTTTGTTACGCGTTTGCGTGGCGCCGCTTGCATCTTTGTAAGTAAGATCCAAGGCCTTGGTCGATCCGATTTGCGTCCAGTTCATCGGATAGGCCGTTTCCTGCACTTTAGCCACGCCTAACAATTCATACGTACCCGCAGGCGCTAATGAATAATAAGCGGAATAATTGCCGCCATTCAATACGATTTTCAGCCAGACGTCTCCCGCAGCAATCTTCGCTGTCGTAGACAGATCAAAAGAGAGACCGGTATCCGACTTGTTTAAGCCGCTTTGTATCCAGGTGTCGCCGCTCGAAATCGCATTGATCGCGTACTTCGAGTAGTTATCCAGCGTGTTGCGGAGCATCAATCCGATTCGTGATCCGACTTTGAGCGAGCTGTTGTAGATGCTGGTCGGAACTTTGGCAATAAAGGTGTAGTTCATCTTCGGATCGATTTCCTGATAAGTGAAATGGTATTTATTATATTCATCCGTCGGACCAATCAAAATACCGTTGCCAAGCGACGATAACGTGACTTTGTTGCCGTTAACGGTCGTCGCGCCGTATTGGAACTCGTTCCAGCCAGCTTCTTTCCATGGAGTAGCAATCGGAATAGCGCCAGACGTGTCTGCCGGCGGAACGCCAACGCCGCCGCTGACCGCGACAGGATCGGAATATTCGCCGTTTACCCCGTTGCTATCGAAAGCAACCACTTTATAGTAAATGGTTTTGCCGGTTGAAAGGCCGCTATCCGAATATTTATTGCCGGTAATATGTTGACCGACAAGCCCCCATTTTGAATCCGCCCCTGGGTTAACGTCCGGGTCCGTCTTGCTGGCCGCCTCGTCGAACGTTCGGTAAACGTTGAAATTTACGGCTCCTCGAGGGAACAACCAGGAAAGGTTGACAGTGCCGTTGGCAGCTGTATATGTTGGATAAACCTTGCCCGGGCCAACGAGTGCGCCTGCAGCCGTCAGTTGAATATCACTGAATTGCGCGGCTTTTGCCGAGGCGACCCCAACGTAAAGCGAATCCGCCATCGGCACCCACGCTGTTTTCAGCTTTTCCCAAGTCGAACCGTCTGCCGAAATGGAAGGATATATATATTGTCCATAGCGCTCGACTTTCAGGTAATAGCTGCCGTCAGCACTTTTGGTCGAAGCGGCTCCGCGAATCGTCGGCGGCATGTAGCTGTCGTAAACGTTGTAGCCATCGGCCAGGAAATCGTATATCGGTATCACATTCGGATATTGTCTGAAAGTGATGTAATAATTCCCATCATGATCGACCGTGAAGATCAAGCCACGCGAATCGGTAACAAGCCCCCCATTCGATGCTTCCTTCACTATAATGCCCGTATTTCCAAGCGCATTATTGGAAGAAACTTTAGCCGAGAACGCAAAGTCGCCGGTTACCCCGTTCGAGCCTTGCACAAAATTCGTCCGATATGCGAGCGCGTAGTCCGGCAAAGCCTCCAGGACGCTTTTGCTTGAATCTTTTTTGTCGTAGGCGATTTGATCGACCATGTTGATGGTTTTGTTCGTGCCGTCTCCTGTCATCGTAATCGAACCGTCCGCGCCGGCCGAAACGCCGATTCCTGTATCGACGCCGTCCATATTGGCAGCCGACCAGGTTCCATTAATGGCTCCGGATGCAACCTGAACCTTGGTATAGACGGAATCGTATCCGGCTATGCCCGAGCTAGACACACCGCGTACTTTGTAATAGTACGTTTTCCCGTTCTCTACAGCTGTGTCCAAATAATGGTTCGTGTTCTTGTTAACCTCCGCGATTGTGGCATAGGTAGCGCCGCTATCGTCCGAACGAAGGACATCGTAATGTCCCGTTGTTCCGGCAGCGTGCAGCCAACTGAGCGCCGCCTTGCCGTTCGCAGCGGTTGCCGTAACGAATCTTGACGAGTCCGGCACATCGTTCACGACCTGCGAATTCAATCGCAGAACGACCGCAGTCCCCGGCCCAACCGCAACCTTGTTTCCGGGTTTTACGGGCAAAGATTGCCGGGATATCACATCGTAAACGGTGCCAGACATGTACGACGAAGGCAGGATCACATCGTAAACCTTCGCATCCCCAAACTTATCCGCCGTATGGTTCAAAGCGATCATGTAGCTCCCGTACTGCACGGAATAAAATTGTGCGAAGGCGGAATAACCGCTTCCAGTACGGTCCGGATTAATGTTATACTTCAGATCCTTTTCAAAGGCTTGCTGCGGAATCGGCTCAATAGCGCCGGCGACTGCCAGTCTAGCTCCGTCGATCGGAGGGGTGCTGTCATCGTAAGCGATGTCAAACTGAGCCCAGTCCGGCTTGGTGTTCCAATAGCCCGACGGCGCATATTGAACGTTCGGCGCCAAGGATAGCATGATATCGTTGTCCGGCGTCACGACATGCATTCTTGCAAGACCGTTCAGTCCGGGATTCGAACGCCGGGTAAAGCTGACGAACATAACGTTGTTGCCGTCCCGAGCGGCTACCAGACCATTTTCGACGTCAACAAAACCATGCTGCTGAATGCTGTTAATATAGTCTTGCGAATACGTCCCTTGCTGTTTACCGTCGCCTCTCTCACCGGGCAGCAGCCATTCGGCGTTGCTCATCGGCAGCAAGACGCCTTTCCAGTTTGCGGGATCGGATGCATATAAGTAATCCAGCAGAAGACTCTGGTCCCTGACGTTCGTGCTGCTCGCAGATGGATCATTAAGGAAGAAATGATCCAAGAACATCTGCTGCGCATAGCCTACGGCATTGGTGGCATATTGCTTGTATTTGCTCCATTCGCTACCTGCATAGCGGTCGGCATGCGCATTCATATACCTTTCAAATCCGACGTAAATGAGCTGCTTTTCTTCATCCAAGACACTTTGATAAGCAAGTCCGCCCGGATAGTCGGGCCCCCTGGACTCGATGACCCCTTCAACTCTCATTGCCCGGTTCTTATTATCGTCCAGGCCTTGATATCTCATGTTAGCGCGGGCACTGGAGATTTCCAAAGCCTTTTTCAGCAGCTTGTCATCGTAGGTTTCGCGCCATTCCTCTTGAACAAGATCCGTATGCTCGCCATAATGGGCGGCATACTGAGGTTCTCTGGACAGACCGGCTTCCGTAATATTCAAATAACGGTCGCCCCATTGCATGGCCTTCCGGCCGATATAATTCCGGTTGCTATCATATTGGGTTGCATCGTTGAACGCAGCCAAATTATTCACAACAAGATCTGGACCGGAATTGTTGTTGCTTGTTTCCACTAAGCCGTCTACGATATCATGGCCGAGCCATGGCGTAATGCCGGCGCCTTCATAAAGGAATCGCAGCGAGGAATTATAGTTCTCCGCCACTTTCGAGCCCAAGGAAATTAAGCCTAGATTCGATTTGAACATGCCGTACTTTTGAAATCCGTTCTGATTCGTTAAATAGTTACCCAAGGAACTGTGCGTTCTGGCATAGCTCAGGTTCATGAAGAAAAGCTCTTGCCAACCAACAAAACGCGTCGACTTTTTCGTATGGGTAAGTACGTTCAAATCCGAATTGACGCCTGTTTGTGCGAATTGAGCCGTAAAGAAGACGGGATCTGCATTGGTGAATGTGAAAGCTCCATTCTTTGCCGTTCCGCCTGCGTTTACGTTGCTGATTTTCACCGTTGTCCAATCCACTTCCGTATTGCCCTGAAGCCATTTTTGAAAGCTGGATGTCATTCCGTTCGCCCTGTCCGCATCGGTCAACCTATATTTCGGTACGTAGCCCGTTACGTCGTTAGCCAAATACGCGGGGCCGAACAGTCCTTGCCCGCCAGTGGTATCCTCGGACAAGAAAAGGTTATATACAGTCCAGAGCGCTTCGCCGCCGTATTTGAAAAACCCGCCCCATTCCGCCTGATGAGGCTTTCTGATTGAAGCCGGATCATTCAAATAGTAGGTGACATATTGGTCGATGCCTAGTCGAATGCGGTCAAGCATCTTGTCGCGGACCTCATTGGAGGTTTGCGGCGTGAAGCCGTAGCTAGAGTAAGCTCTGTATTCGTCTTTCAAATAATTGGAAAATGTTCGGATCTGCATCGTCTGCAAATCGTTGCCTGAAACATTGGAAAAAAACTTGGTATTATCATTCAAATAACCGTTTACAAAGCTTTGGGAGGAAGCAATAAAATTGTTGGCAAAAGCGACCGCTTCGGATGAACGGCTATCCAAGTCGCTCCCTGCTCGGGGCGCGATCGAGGCCGTATCCAAGGCACCCTTCTCCAGCATGCTATCGGGAAGACTGCTTGTTACGGTTGTATAACCCGCATAGAAAGCTTTCGATTTTTTCCCTGCGAACGTTTGATTGTAAAAAGAGTTGAAACTTCCCATGCCGTAAGTATAAAACTCCGCCGTCGTTCTGATGGTAAGCGTGAGCTCCGTTTTCTCTTTCGTTAGTTCTAGCGGAAGGTTGATCGTGGAGTAGCTAAACCGGTCGGGAATAATCGGATGCAGACCAAAGGCAGGGCTGTTCATCGTTTTGTACAGCGGCTGCCAGTCACCTTCATGCTGAATAGCCAGCCTTTCCCCGTTCACATACAGCATGGTGACGCCGTAGCCCAAATCGGACCCCCACGTCTTTAAGGTAAAATAGTTCTGCATATCGGGATCTACCTTCATGTTAAAGGTCAAATCACCGCCTAAATATGGATTATCCAGCGATGCCAAGGCTACCCTCGCCGATTCGCCTTTAGCGCCGGTTATCTCCGATGTATATGTACCGGTAAATCCATGAGCTTGTTCCGAAGTTCCATCACCGAAGGCAATTGTATCGACGATTGGACTTGACCCCGTCTGGGCAGTGCCGCCACTGTCCGCAAATGAAACCGCTGTCATATTGCTGAATGAAAGTATGAATGTTAGTACAAATGCCAGGCTGTTCTTCCATTTCAAACGCATAACCCCATTCCTCCTTGTTCAGTTGATAATTAATGAATACCCGAGAGGGAAAACTGTCGTAAGGAAATCCATTACGACAGTTCTTCTCGTGTTATTTCTTCGAAGCCAGGAATGCGTCGATTTGTTTTTGCATTTCAGTTTGAATTTTCTTCACGGCAGAAGCCGCTTCAGATTTATACTTATCCCAATAAGTTTGGGAATCGGCAACCCCGATATAGATTGGATCCATATATTTGTCGCGGATTGTATTCAGCTGAGCGACTTCATTAGAAACAGGTGCCGGATCAAACGTAAATCCGGCTAATTTGCTTGGCGTGAAGTTGTCGCCATTCGCCGTAAACTTGTTCAGCGCAATCGTATCTGCTCCAAGTCCTTGATCGTAACGGTCCTGAGTCGGGTTCCAGATCCACGCATAAGGAAACCAGGCATAATCGTTATTCAGCTTTTTATACTGATCTTCGCCCACAGGTTCCCAATTTTTTCCTTTAATTCCGTAAGCAAGCAGGTCGTAGTTGTCCTTTTGCTGTGTCCAGTTCAAGAATTGGATGGCGCGTTCTTTGTTTTTGCTGACATGCGTCAAAGCAAGGAAGTTCCAGGCCTGGAAGTCGGAGATGTTCGCGCCCTTTTCCTGTTTGAATAACGTTATCGCTTCTACATCTCCGTTCACGCTTTTCTTCACGGCAGCAGCATCGTCTGCGTTCACACCGAAATCATTTGCATTTAAAATAGCTGCTTTACCGGCTTTGAATTCCGCTTTGTAATCTTTGACGGACAGCACATCCTGATACATCAGCTTATCCTGATAGAGCTTTCTTGCATCTGTAATCCAGCTCCAGACGGTCGGATCCATTTGATCGAACATGTTGTATACCTTACCGTCATTGTTTTTCAAGAAGAGAACGCCGTTGGTTCCGATTTGCGTATCACTGATGTGGGTATCGTAATCAAATACTTTTCGAAAGTTCCCCCAGTCCATCGCTCCTTTGTTCGTGATAATAGGGGCAATATTCGGTTCTTTCTCCTTAATCACTTTTGCAAAAGCAATCATATCATCGTACGTCTTGATCGGAGCGACGCCATACTTCTCTCTCAAATCTTTACGGATGTAAAATACACGGCCTTGATAATAAGAATTGCTAAGAGGTATCGCCATAATTTTGCCGTTGTATTTGTTGGCGTTCCACATTTGATCGGATCTTGTTTTCAAGATGTCCGATCCGTATTGCTTGAGCAGATCATCCAATGGCTCGTAGTAATTTGCGGCAATCATTTGATTCAGGTGAACCCACGGTGCGTCGAAGACCAGATCCACATCCTCGCCTGATGCCAGCGTCACCTGTGTTTTCTGTCCGATATCGGAGAAAGGAATGAACACGACATTTAATTTCACGTTCAGCGTATCCGCCATCCGCTTCTCCGCTTCCGCAATCACTGCATCAAAGTCTTTCGGACGATCGCCTGGAATCATAATTTTAAGGGTTACCGGATCGTTTTTCTTCGCAGCCGGAGTTTGCTGGGCGCCTGTCGATTGAGGCGAACTTGTCGACGATTGAGCCGTTTTATCTCCAGTACTGCAGCCAGCCATAAGCGACATAACCGTAACCGCTGTAATTCCTATACTGTACCATTTTTTCATTTTTTTACTTCCTCCCTTTTTGGTCCTTCCACAACTATATGCTCATCCGGCATTCGAAACCGGGGGAACAACATTAACCTTTAATAGCTAACCTTTAATAGCTCCAACGGTCAGGCCGCTGACAAAATATTTTTGTACGAAAGGGTACACAAGTACGATTGGTCCAATCGTCAAACAGACAGTCGCCAATTGCACGATATTGGTAGGAGCTGACACATTGTAGGATGTACTGCTTCCTGATACGTAGGAAGAAACATTTAAGTTGGAGATCAGTTGGCGGATCATCATTTGCAGTGGGTGCAGTTTGTAATCATCGATGAAGAGTAATGACAACCACCAGTCATTCCAATACTGCAGAGCGTAAAACAGCGTAATCGTAGCAATCGCCGGCGCGGTGATGGGCAAGATAATTTTAAAAAAAATCCGAATTTCTCTTGCTCCATCAATCGTTGCAGATTCATTAATTTCATACGGTAATGTCCGATAGAATGAAACGAGAATAAATGCATAAAACGGATTTAACAAATAGGGTAATATGAGTGCCCAAACCGAATCCTTCAAATGCAGCCAATTCGCGATCAGCATATAGAATCCGACCAGACCGGCTCCAAAGACCATCGTAAAGTACGTAAGGAATGAAAGGATATTCCGATATTTGACTTTACGGTTCGCAAGCACATAAGCAAACATCGCAGTAACCATAACGGAAAGCGCGGTTCCTAGGACAGTGACCAAAATCGAGATTCGGTAGCTGCGGAAAATTTGGTCTCCTTCTAAAATGAATCGATACGCATCTAAGCTAAGAGTGCTTGGCCACAACTGATATCCATGTGCCAGAAAGCTGGACTCCGAGGCAAAGGAATCAATGAATACCAACCAGAATGGAACCAGACAAAACAAAGTAAATAGCAAGATAATTACGTTCATACTGAGTCCAAACGTTTTTTCGCTAAGTGATCGAGCTTTCAGTAAAGGCTTCAAACGGGTCTACCTCCTAAAACAAACTTGAATCTTTGTCAATTTTTCGAACCAACCCGTTAAATAGCAGAATACAAATCAGTCCCATGATAGATTGATAAAATACGACTGCGGCAGACATGCTAAAGTTACCCAGTTGGCGGAGGGCGCGGAACGTATATGTATCAATAACATCCGTCGTCGGGAAGAGTATACCGTTGTCTCCGATAATACCGTAAATCATGCCGAAGTCACCGTAAAAAATTCTCCCTACTCCAAGCAGTGCAAGCATGATAATAACAGGCCGAAGCAGCGGGATTGTGATATAGACGATTTGCTGAAGTCGTGAAGCTCCATCGATTTCAGCCGCTTCATAATAATCGGATGAGATCCCGGTAATGGAAGCCAGGAAAATGACCGAATAGTAACCTGCGAATTTCCATACATAGATGATCGTTAAGATGGCCGGCCAAACTTCAGACTTTTGGAACCATGGAATTTGCGTAAGTCCTATGGATTCCAAGAACTTGTTAAGCAAGCCGTTATCCGTATTCAAGATAGCAAACACCATTAAACTGACAACCAGCCATGAGATAAAATACGGCAGAAAAATAATGGATTGTGCCAGCTTCTTGAACAACTTGGTCCGAATCTCATTGAGCAGGATTGCGAGTCCAGCTGAGATAACCAGACTGAATAGGATGAACAATCCATTTAAAAAGAGTGTGTTGAATGTTACCAGAATCCAATCATGACCTTGAAAGAAGAATTTAAAATTATCAAATCCAACCCAAGGGCTTCCCCAAATTCCATTCGTCAGCTGATACTTCTTAAAAGCAAGCAGATGACCTGACATTGGGATATAAGCGAAGATAATAAGAAATAAAAGACCGGGTAAAGCCAACAAATAGAGATCGACATTTTTTCTGATTTCTCGAAAGAAACCCATGTTTCATATTCACCTCAAATCTTTCTGACTGTGTATTTGCTTTAGTTGATGCGCTCATCATAAATCGATTTACTAGGGCTGGTAAAGTCAAAGTACTGACGATTCGGTCCTTCAAACGGCTATATGCGTCCAAAAAGCCGTAATGAATACTCTTTGGCAGAATAAGTACTTCCATGAGACAACCACCTTTTCTATAATAGAAAATAGATAATAGAGGGGGTTCACTTATGAAAATTTTGAATCAAAAAAAAATACCTCTGCTGTTCCCTATGTTCAGCCTTCTATTTATGATTTTGTTTGCGTTTACACTCTTCATGTCCTACGAATACTCCAAACAAGCTACTGCTGACGTCAATACGTTTACCTTGGCTAAAATGCGGCATTCCTATCAAAATACCCTATTTACTTTTGACAATATCCGCTCTTTCGGAGTGAGCACCTATCAGGACCCTGCCATTAATTATTGGCTTATTACAGACCAACGCGACCCTCTTGGTGATGCAGATGCTTTCAAAGCCGCCAGTCGTTTTGCTTCTTTACAGCCCTTCATCCATTCAATTTATTTAATCAATACGAAAACACGCAAAGTTATTGACACGTCGAGAAGTCTACAAGATTTTAGCGAATTTCAAGATCAAGGTATTATTCGCAAAATTTTGGAGGAACATCCTTCGTACATCTCTTACTTCAACCATAATGTCGGCGCTGAGTCTTTCATGGCCATGATGATCCCGAGCACACAATCGACAACGATAAATGCTGGATACTTGGTCATCCTTCTGGACAAAGCAGAACTGCAAAAGTTTTTACTGCAAAACGAAGACACCATCGGTCTGCAAATCAACATCACTAACAATCAAAAGCAACTGATCCTAGGGGAAAGCTTTTCTGATAATGAACTAAACGACCGTTATTATGCTGTGCCAAAAATTCCTTTCGAGACAATTGAATATGCATGGGGGAAGGAAAAAAAGAAAATTTCGTCAGCCGAGCTGCCTAATGTGCAGTGGGTCATGCATTTCATCGTAGACGAAGCTTATTTGACCCAAAATATTAGGCAATTTAAACAAAAAATGACGCTTTGGTGTATGATTCTCATGATCGCCATGTTCCTGCTCTTTATTTGGAGTTCACGTCGGTCCTTGAGTCCGTTTCGCAAGATTTCCAAAGAGCTTCAAAGCAAGTTAGGTACGAATACGATGCAGGAAGCAAATGGAGTTGCCGATATTATTCGAAACGGATTTACGTATCTGATGGATTCGCTTCAAAACATGAATCACTCGCTAAAGGATTATCGCAATATTGCAAAAGAAGAGTTATTGCGACAATGGCTGTTACAGGGAACGATCCATGAGCAAAAAGACAACAGTGAAGTTTCCCTCCTGCTCTCCTCCGAATATTTGCACTTGGCGATCATACGTATCGAAACTTATAAATATTTCGTAGATACGTATAACTACAATTCACGCAAGCTGCTTAAATATGCCATGGGGAATATTGCTCGGGAAATATTTCATGAAGCTGGTTATATTTCTGACAGTGTCGATATGGGAAGCGATCACATCGTTCTGTTGATTGGCGCAGCCTCCCATACAGACGCCACTCCCGATGTCTACTCGTTGCTCGAAAACGTCGGAACGCAAATCGATAAATGGCTGCAGCTCCGCACCTCAATCGCCTCAAGCGCCAAGGTGCCAACTCAGGATAATTTGCGCCAGCTCTATAATGATGTGTACGAATTGACACTTCTCAAGTTTTTTAACGGCGAAACCAAGGTTTACAGCGATAAGGATTTAGAAGATAGCTTTCAAAGTGAACAAGTGTATCCCGATCAAAGCGTGTTGAACGAGCTCATTCAAGCCATTAAACAAAGTGATAAGAAGCGCTCAACTGAGCTTTTGGATCGACTGCTGGGTCAACTAAAGGGCGTTTCCTATACGGAATGCTTATTCCAATTACAGATGATCGTCTATCAAATCTATAAATCGTTCAACAAAGTAACAACGATGAAAGAATCGGTTTTAGAGGAATTCCGCTCCGACCGCTTCTCCTCCTTAGTCGATGCACGTTCGTGGATTGAAGAGGAAATTGTCCGTATTATGGAAAGCCTCAGCCAATATCAGGTTGGGGGGCGTAAGGGCGAGCTTGTTCAAGAAATTCTGGATTATGTGCATGACCATTTGCAGGATCCGATGCTTTCAGTGGATACAATTGCCGATCATCTTGGCTTCTCTTCCAGCTATTTAAGGCACCTCTTCAAAGAGTCAACACAGGTGACACTGACTGATTTTATTTTGATGCAGCGTATTGAACAAGTGAAATATTTGCTTACCGAGACTGACGAAACGATTACGATCATCGCGTCAAAAACAGGTTTCCAAACAAAAAGCCACTTCTTTAGCGCCTTCAAGAAAGCGACAGGTTTCACGCCAAGTCAATACAGAAACCATGCAGGTGATTTTGGGTAAAGTTAAGAAGAGCATTCTTCGCATAAATAAAAACAGTCGGACAGGATCTGTTCCTGTCCGACTGTTTTTTCCGTTGTATAGAACCTCACTATAGAACCTCAGGACCGTACCATAATCGTTTACTAATTGCATCAACTAAAATAAGCATAATAAAAGTTACTCCAAGGCAATACAAGAAATCCCACCACACGTTACTGTGCAGCAAACCGGTTATTTTTAAAATCATGTTAACACCAAATACAATAGCTACAGAAAGTATGTACTTCAGCCATGCATACTTCCACTTAAGCTTTAGCACCCAGACGATGAAAATGCTGGAAAGCATCCAAAATAATGCCGAAAAAGCGGTTGTATCATGAGATCGATTTTCGAACCAACCAACATTATAATATCTGCTGTTGAAAAACGAGATGGGGATAAAATGCATAGTACTAAGTGCCCAAGTGATGAAATACAGCGTCATAGAGTGTAAGATGCCCTTTAACGGAAGCATAAGCCGCGTAAACCAGGCTCTGGTCAGACCGTAATATACCGGCAGACCGATGGCCATGTTAACTTACGTTGATCAATTAACCCTTAATAACTCTTCAGCATCACGCAGTAAAATAGATGCCGCTTCATTTGAAATATGTTTTCCACTCTGTGCTTTAACTTCCTGCATGAAGCTGTCCAAATTACCCTTTGTCAGCTTGGCCTGCAAGCTATTGGCTATCCCTTGATTATCAATCGAGCCGCTGCTTGTAAATAAGGCAACCAAGGACTGCAAAGATTGCAAACTAGTCTTAACTTGGAACATCGCTTTGACGCTGCTTTCATTCCCTGACTGGTCCGTTGCGGTTACGGTTAACGTATGGGAACCTAGCGTAAGCGAATAAAGAGAGATCGTTTTACCCTGCTGCAGAGTCTGACCATCCAGCGTAATTGTGGTTTTGCTCGCGTCGACACCGGAACCGTTATCGTACGTCGTGAATGACGGGATGAAATCGTCGGAATCGTATACAGATTCCGTTACGGATAACGCTATATCAGGAGCGGTTCCGTCCCGTTTCAGATTAAGCACCTTCGTTGTCTCGACGTGTCCAACTGTATCGATCGAACGGTAACTTATTATATATGTGCCATCCTGATCCAAAATGACCGGTGCGGTATACGTACTCCACGTTGTTTCACCGTTTAAACTATACCTAATGCCCGCTATGTCGGAAACAAGGTCTGTGGATGTCAGTGTCACACTCACCGCCCCGACATACCAGCCATTGAGTCCATCAGGAACAGCTGGAGATACAAGCGCTTTCGTAACTGGGGGCTCGGTATCGATCGTGATCAGAGCTTCGCCTTGAACACCCGAACCCTCATCAGCCTTCGCGACTACTTTAACCTTCCCGTCTTTCTTTGCAGATAATAGACCGTTCTCACTGATCGTGGCCAAATCCGTAGTGGTTCCGTCTAGATTCGTTACAGACCAGGTCACCGATTTATTTCCAACATCCGACGGCTCTATAGCTGCCGTCATTTGCATAGTTCCACTTTTTTCTGTAATCGCTTGGCTGCCGCCGCTTCCATGTACAGTAATCGAACTTGCTTGCACGGCTGGACCGTAGAATTCAATCTCGGCTACGTTACCATATCCCCCGTTAGGAGCGACATAGCGCAAATATCGAAAAGCTGTCGGATTCGTAATGGTAACAGCGTTCCATTGAAGCGGAGGATTAGATAAAACGGTATATAAGTCCACGAATCCGGACGTAGTAGAAGTATTCGAACCTTGGAATTTGCCTCCGACCATCCGACTCGTAAAGCCAGAGCGAGGGTAGAAACGAATTTGCTGCACAACTTTCGCCGTTCCTTCGCCGAGGTCAATTCCTGTGTAGCCATTGTTTGCGGTGTAGTAATCATAATAGGTGTTTGTTTTGCCATCAAACGCTTTGTCGTATTCACCACCAGTCGACCAGGCAGGTCCCACGCCAAAGGGGGTACCGGTGATCGGAAGCAACTGGTTTCGGATTGTGATGACTGTTTCTCCTTTGATGTCTGTACCATCCATTGCCTCGGCAGTCACTTTAACTGTACCGTTCTTTCCAGAACCGCTGGCAGTTAATATGCCATCCGGGCTTATAGAAGCGAGATCGGTTGTGGATCCATGTAAATCAGTCACGGTCCAAGTCATGTTTGGATTGGCATTGGCCGGGATCACATTCGCTTTCATTTGCAAGCTTCCCTTATTATCCATGATAGAAGACGCCCCGTTGCTTCCGCTCACGGTTATATTTGAAACATCTGCATAGATGCCAATAGAGCTGAAAGTATCATTCAATTGAACATTCTGATTGCTTGCAGCAATACTGGATACTGTAATTTGGGCCGACAGCTGTTCGGTTGCCTTTGCTTTCCAATGCAGCTTCAATAAATCTCCGGAACTGATGGGGTGTCCTAAAACAGATGACACATTTAAAGCAATTTGACCCGGCTGACCGGGCGGTTCAACGGCAACCTGTAGATCTTGCCCTTCATCCATCGATTCCGCTGAAACATAATCAATGACATTAGGATCATAAGCAACAGTTGTTCTTACACTCTGGATGCTGTCCGGCAAATTAAACAAACTGTATAGCTGATCGAAAGCTCCGTTAATTTTTACTGAATTCGAGATTGAAGCCGAAGCAAACGGAACAGAGGATACCGCTTCGGCAATTTCGATTTTATCGATATTCGGTGCATACGCCGAGCTATTCGAGAATTTGATCGTGTTATTCCCGGCGGCTAAAGTAACATCCATTACAGTCGTACGATAATTCGACCAACCTAAAGTATTTCTGAAGTAAGCCTTCTTGGCGATGCCGCCATTTACACTAATATCTGCCGACCGATCAACAATATTGGAGTTGTAATTGGTTGCGCCATCTCCAAGCTCACCATTTGCATAAGTGATGGCCATTCTGTAAGTACCCGCAGCAGAAACGGCAACATTATTGATTGTCAGCGTATTGGCAGCACCTAATCCAATGTAACCGACGTACTTCCCACCGGAAGCTGCCAAGTCCGTTGTAATAACGGCTGCACCGCCACGTGTATTTCCACTTGCTTCCGCTTCATAGCTGGTAATGGTTCCCGTTGTAGCCTGAATGTCGATATAGTCAACGTTAATAGCATCACTGTCGTCAGTCGTATAGGCATCAATCCCGATTCGGTTAATACCGGCTTGTAAGAATACTTTTGTAGTGGAGCTTGCCCAGGTATTCCAGTCGGCTGTGCCGGTGAGGGAAATATCTTTTATTGGAGAACCGCCCAGCGTCATCCGGATTTTCCTATTTACAGGAACTTCAGAGAGCGGCCCTGCCGAATAACGGAGGGTCACGTTGTAATAGCCGTTCGTAGGTGCGGTTACAACAAAACTCGTGCTTGCATTCGTACTTGAGCCATAGCCTTCTACAAAAGAGGTTCCAGAATAGCCCGCGTTATTTCCAGATGAAACAAAGGCTGTACCGGAAAGACTTGCGTATTCTGCTTCATAACGTGTCGTACTATTTGCTGAGGACAAATCTTTGTTTGGGGTAATCATCATGTGATAAGCCGATAGAGCTTTCATGCTATTGACAGGAACTGTAATTTGTCCTCCAGCTACGTTATAATCGCCTTCTTGAACGAAATAAGGTCCACTGGAAGGATTAAGGCCGGAGTTGTCCACTCCCCATACAATAATGTGTACCGAATTTCCGAGATAAGGAGTTGCCTCAAACCCCTTCACCACGACGTCGGTATGGAATACATCGGTGCTGGTAGTTGAACCGCCGAAGATGACTCGTGCTTGCCTCTTGTTGCTGTCTAAGGAAGCAAGCCCTTGCAGTGATCCATTTACAGACGGAGGCGTTACAGTTACCGTATTACCCGTCATTTCGCCGTACCACTTATACAGCCACCAGCCCCCAGTCGCTTTGTTATTCTCGGTCACCAGATCGTTCAACGCTCCAGCGGTCGTCCAGTATGCAAGCATCGCATCTACTTTCGTATTCTCAAAACGTGTGATCCATTGAACCAAATTCCCCGGAACGCCGAGATCACCACTCGATCTGGCATACTCATTAATAGCTATGGGACGAGCGGATATGCCTAAAGACGCTTCGATCCCGCGATAGTGATTGTAATGATTATAGTAATCTGTAAAAAAATCGTTCTGGAGCTCATGCCAGGCCATCACATCAGGTAATACATGGTTCGTTTTAGCGTAACTCATAAAATCCAAATGAAATTGCGAATCATAATGCGTCAAATTCGGTCCTGCAATTCGCGCACTGGCATCGATCGAACGAATGCGTTCATAAACCGTCTTCCAATCACTGAAAAACTTTTGTCTTGCTGTACTCCCTGTACTAGACGAATAGTTCAACAAATTTGAGTACCAGTTCCCATTAGGCTCATTAAAAGGAACATAAACGTACATACTGCGGTTCGCGTCGGCCACTACTTTGTTCACCATGACATCAACTTTGCTTAAATAATCATCGATCCCCAGATTGTCGTAAGGCCATTGTTTGTATATATCCTGCATATAGATTTGAATATCTTTGCCGCCATTGCGTTTAAATTGCGGGGCGATCTTCAAAGCATCTCCATTCGGATGCTGAAGGCCGTCGGGAGCCTTTTGCGCTGTACCCTGTGGATTCAATGGAGCAATCATATTATCTGTGGGAATACCTTCGTCGCCCAAACCATACAAAAAGCCTGAAGCTCCATGTTTAACCGCACCGGTATTGGCCGATAAATCGACTGCTAGCTGAGGGTTAGCTGCATAACTTTTACTCGGCTGAAGAAATATCGTACAAACCAGAAACGTGATGACAACGCTTACAAAAAATCTTTTTTTCAAAAATAATACACCTCCAATTTGTTTGTATCCTGAAGTTGGTCATTTTTCATTACGGAATGAGCATCGGAACACCTGGCACCAACTGGGACAGCACTGCTTACATGTTTATTGTACAAAAGACCGGAATACGGCAACATGCGATAATACTCACATAAAAGTGTAATTTATTCAGGTGTAGGTTTAAGGCTTGCTCTAACCTGCTTAGGAAGCAATCCGGTCGTCACCATATTCTTGTCATTTCTCAAGTCAAGAATATAGTCTAAAATTGCCGATGTGGTCAGAAAAAAACGCTCAAGTTTCCTAGGGAAACTTGAGCGTTTACAACATTTCTTTTTTCCACTTGTCTATTTCTCCGGAAAAGAACTTAAAAGGACTGATGTTTTAATAGCAGCGCCTTTGCTCTGTTACTGTCCAGACCAGGCGATGATTAGCGCTTGCGCATCAACAGTCAGAATATCTTTGACTTCGGTGGTTACTTTGCTCGCCATGGGCGCGTTATTTAAATGCTTCAGGAAATCCTGCATGAATTTGGCTGCCTGATCCTTGGATCCCTTACTCAAATGATGGTCAGCCTGACTCAAGTCATTAGTCAGTTGATTCACGAGTGGACCGTTCAAATCCCCCTTCGCGATATACCGGTCTAGCAAACTCTTTAACGACGGGAGGCTTGTTTCCACTTTAAAGTTCATCGACATATCCAGTTTATTACCTGCATAATCGATCGCCACAATAGTCAGGGTGTGAACACCCAGTTTGTCGGCCAAATCGACAGGCGATCCGTTGGTGTAAGGATTTCCGTCAAGCGTCATCGACTCAGAGACCACAGAGGTTTGTTGGTCTTGTGTGGTAAGTTGGAACGATACGCTTTGATTAGCTTGATATCCAGTGCCCTCAACGAAAGGAGCTCCGTTCGCTGTCAGCGTATAGGTTGGCGCGATGTGATCTTTTACCATTGAATAAGTGTCGACCACTGCCATTGTATCTGTTCTGTACGTGTTAATCTTAATGCTGGACGGGGTAACGTTGATGGTCGAGAAGGTCGGAACCTTCAGCTGGCTTCTGACCTCGGAATACACTTCCGGAGTGGTCATTAATTCGTAGTATTTACTTCCGCTCGCCGAGTTGGCTGTGAGGTACGTTGCGCCAGTCGGGTTCACGACTTGTCCCTGGCTGTCAATCAGCTGATTTTTCTGCGGGATATCGCCTTTCATCACATACGTTCTGACATAGGAGTGATCATGGCCCATAAAGATCATGTCGACATCCAGTTCGTCAAACGTCGGGAAGAGTGCAGCTCTTAAGCCGGTAATTGCCGCCTCTGTAGAGTGAGGTCCGGCACCATAAATGTCATGGTGGAACGTAACGAACTTCCATTTCGTGTTAGGAACAGCTGCAACCGTTTCTTTCATGAACTGTACGTGCGAGGCTCCGTCTCTGTTATTAGTATTCAATACCATGAACAGAGCATCGCCAGCTATGCTGCAAGAGTATATTATCCTGAAAATGAACGGAGAAACGAAGACCTGGACGCAAGCGGAAAGCTTTCTCGAACGGCAAGGGGACGGGGCGAAAGTCCTATTGAAAGTACTTTATCCTCCGGAGTCCCATCTTCGCCTATGTCCTTTACGGATAATTTGTATATGAACAATGTGAAGACGAATTATGTCAATCTGCTGACGATTCAAGAGGGAGGCCAGAAAAGCACAATAGCTTTATCCGGCGAATTCCGTACTTGGGCCAAGATGATGACGGTCGACGATGATAGCGGATCAGAGCAAACGAATCCGATATCCGGCTGGCATTCCTTCTTTAGGCTTGGCATGAGCCATATTTTAGGCGGGTTCGACCATTTACTCTTCTTATTTTCTTTGCTCATCGCGCGGCAAACGTTTAAACAATACGCAACAATGATTACCGCCTTTACGATCGCTCACAGCATAACCTTAACTTTGACGGTCTTGGGACTGATCGATATATCCCCGAAGATTGTGGAACCCGCCATCGCGCTAAGCATTTGCTATGTAGCTTTCATTCACGGCATGGGATTTGCTGACATTTTAAAGGAAATGAATATTCCGAGAAGCAACATAGCAGCGGCTTTGCTCAGCTTCAACATCGAGATCGAAGTGGTCCAAATCGCGTTAGTCGGAGTGCTTGTACCGCTCATCTATTTGTTGTACCGTTACAAATATGCGAGACGATTTGTCGTCGCAGGTTCCAGCGCGGCGTTTGTATTAGGCGGAATCTGGTTGTTTGAACGATTGTTTGCTGGTTGATAAATAGTTAGAGTATATTTTTATGTAAAATCAATGGTTCCGCATTACTGCTTTCATCTGCGAACAGTAAGCAAAGAAGCCGCGAGGGTTTTTCCACGCGGCTTTATTATTATCGGGAAACCGCATCGAGTGGCTTAAGGCTTCACAATCTTCTCCTGCTTCTTGTTTTCCGGGATCGGCGCAGGCTCCGCGCTTTGATCGTTCGCTGTAAGATCGATCCCGTAATCCTTGGCAAATACCATATGGGTATCGATAAGAACGTTCTCGGCGTGTTCATCGAGATGGAATACCCGGGCTCCACGCAGTCTATTCCTATCCGCGCCGGGCAAACCGTAAGCGCCAAAGCCCGTGCTTCCGGAATAGCCGAGCAGTACGCCGTAGTAGTTGCCGTGGTACGTATTGACGTGATCATGACCGCAGAAGACGCCCTTGACATCGCCTCGGGCCAAAATCGCCGAGAACATGCCGCTATTGATCGGACCGGGGCATTCGTCTTCGTTCCGTTCTCCCACAATCTGGTGCTTGCCAACGGCCCTTGCATGGTCGGCCCCGGACCTTCCGTCCAAGCTGGCATACCACATGAATCGGTACTCCCAGAGCGGGATATGTATGAACATGAGTGACGGCACTTTATAACCCAGTTTCTCCTCTAACTTTTTGGAGGTTTCGTAGTACCACGCCACTTGATCGAACCGCAGCCAGTCCCAGGTCGGATATCCTTCGAAGTCTTGATCGGCAATTGTATCCGGCGCATACCTTCCGCTATCCAACAACCAGAGATTGAAGGTCGCCTTCGACCCTTGGGAGGACCGGATCAACAGGTTGGTATTCCCTGTCCCGGTAATCCCTCGTTCTCCGGGCTGGTTCACATTATGCTTGTACGCCATATAAAATTGCAGCATTTCCTCTTCGTATAGACCGGCTTTCGGAGTTGAGTCTTCGTCGTGATTCCCGAAGGTTACGGCCCACTTGATTCCTCGTTGTTCCATTGGCTGGGCAACGTTGTTCATCGCCTGCTTCATCTCCATCGCCGTATCGCAGCCTGAGGTAATGTTGTCGCCGTTAAGTACGACAAAATCCGGATTTTCGGCGTCGAGTACCTTCTCCATCAGCTCCACGGTCCGTCGATCGATATTCTCGTCATCCTGCGTGTCGTTGAACTGTACGATTTTGAACTTTCCGTCAGAGTTAAATTGCAGCTTCACATTGTCGTTGGTTGCGGCCTGTACCTCTCCTCCGCCAAACAATTCGACGGGAACACCCGCTGATCCAAGGGTGAGCGCCAGCGCACTCGCCCCTCCGACTTTAATAAAATCCCTCCTGCTCATACTTTTACTTGCTTCATCATGGCTCATCGAACAAATACCTCCTATGATTTATTGGGATATGCCCCCTCCCCTCAATCTATCGAAGAAATGTAAGGTGAATATAACCTTGATCTAAAGGTTATGTAAATCATAAATGACACGAACTTGATTTCGTTCAAATTCAATTTCATGTCTTATTGGGATTGTTCACGTCATAGACCCTAATTTAGTAAAGACAGTCTTGCATTAACCGTTATTTGAATAAACAAAAAGAAGAGCTGCTGTTAAGCAAACTCCTCTACAAAAGTTTTTCGTTAGCGTAAATTCACAAAAAACGGAGAACCATTCTCCATTTTTTTTGTGAATCTATTTACCTTTCTTCGACATTAAACTATGAACGATCATCCCGGTTACGACACAAAGAATACCTGTCCAAGACAGACTAGAAGGAAATGCCACATCGAGTAGCACTAATTCGCCAATGACTGTAAAAATGATTTCTCCGGCTTGAGTCGCTTCTACAGCAGCTAGTTGATGTGCGGATCTTTTTACCATTTCCGTCGCTTTGAAAAAAAGCACGGTTGCAATGACTCCCGAACAAACGGCTACAAGAGCGGATTGGCCGATTTGCCCTGCGTTCGGCGCGCCGACATGAACAAGAGCATAGAGCGAAAGAAATATCCATAACGGAAGGCTGGCCAGTGTCATGCCTAGAACACGCTGATAGGTATCCAGCCGCTCATTGCAAACTTCCATCATCTTCCGATTGCCAAGCGGATAAGCAAAAGCTGCTAGCAGAACAGGCACCACGCCTAAAAGCGCGTCTTTTATGGAGAGATGGCCGCCATGATCCGCCTGTATAACAATTACCCCAAATAAGATGATGAGAGAAATCAACAGACCTTTTAACGGAGCTTTTTCCTTAATCCGTTTAGGCCCACTCTTTGTTATTATTACCCTGCTGAATAATGGAGCAAGCAATGAACCCGCAATAATGGTTACCTGCCAGGTAGCCGCAATCAACCACCCAGGTCCGTAGGCAGCGGAAAAACACAGCGGCACATAAAATAATCCGAATCCGACCATGCTCCAGCCCATCCATACCCCTAACTGCTTTCTCATATCAAAAAGCAAGGCCCGGAGATTTCCCCTAATCCAGACAATCAACAAAAGGATAGGAAACATGAATAGAAAACGAAGCGAAGCGCTCCATACCCAATATCCACCGGACAGCTCCATGGACCGGTTCATGATGAAAGAAAAGGAGAAAAAAAATGATGCCATAATGCCGTAAAGCATCGGTAGAAATGATTTCATCCTGCCAGATAAGCTTCTTTTACTTGATCGTTGACAAGCAATGTTTTTGCGTCATCCTCCAGAATAATTTCACCGGTCTGTATCACATAACCGCGATGGGCGATTTGCAGTGCTTGGTATGCGTTTTGTTCTACGAGTAGAATCGTCATCCCCGTACGGTTCATCTCCTGAATGATTTCAAAGATTTGATCCACGATGACGGGAGCCAATCCCATCGATGGTTCGTCGAGCAGCAGTAGCTTAGGTTTCATCATGAGCGCACGGGCTATGGCAAGCATTTGTTGTTCGCCTCCACTCATGGTGCCGCCTGCTTGGTACAAGCGTTCTCTCAAACGAGGAAAGTAATCAAAGGACTGTTCCATACGCTCTTTCATCACTTTTTTATCTTTAACTGAAAATCCGCCCATTTCCAGATTTTCCTTAACAGTTAGCCTTGGGAATATGCGCCTGCCCTCCGGGACATGAGCAATGCCTTCCATCGCCGTTTGATGTGGCGGCCAGGCCGAAATGTTGCGCCCATTAAATAGGATGGAGCCTTTCGTTTTCACCTGACCGCAAATGGATTTAAGTGTTGTGGATTTTCCCGCTCCGTTACAACCGATCAACGTGACAATCTCCCCTTCATTCACATGAAGTGAAATTCCCTTTAAAGCTTGAATACCTCCATAGTAAGCCTGGACTTCTTGAAGCTGCAGTATGCTCATGATTTCACCTCTTGACCTAGGGCACTTTTACCTAAATAAGCTTCGATCACACGCGGATTCGAACGAATCTCATAAGGGGATCCTTCAGCTATCTTTTCACCGTGATCCAGAACTAGAATGTGATCAGAAATCTGCATGACGAGTTTCATATCGTGCTCAATCAATATAATCGATACGTCCAGCTCCTGTTGAATACTTCGAATAAGCTCGGTCAGTTCTTTTGTTTCACGCGGATTCATTCCTGCGGCAGGTTCATCCAGCAGTAGTACTTTTGGTTTAACCGCAAGCGCTCTCGCGATTTCAAGCCGCCGTTGCGCTCCGTAAGAAAGGCTGTTTGCATTTTCATTGAGATGAGGCTCGAGACCAACATATTGCAATAATCGGTATGCTTCATCCATCGCATTTTGTTCCTCAATTCGAGTTTTAGTAAGTCCGAGTAAAGTGCTTAATATTCCTCCCTTTAAATGAATATGCATGCCGACCATCACATTTTCAAGAACCGTCATATTTCCAAATAGTCTAATATTTTGAAAAGTACGGGCAATTCCCTTTTCAGTAATTCGATCAGGCTTAACCTTCACAATCGATTTGCCTTCCAATTCAATTTCACCCTCATCAGGCGCATAAATGCCGGTGATCATATTGAAAAAAGTTGTTTTCCCGGCACCATTTGGACCGATAACAGCAGAAATTCTACCTTTTTGAAACTCAAATTGAACACCGTTAACGGCAACCAATCCGCCAAAGCGTTTGACCAAATTATTAACACGCAAAATGGTCATTGGGCGATCCCTCCGCTTTGAGAATTTACTTGCTGCACGGAAGCTGATAAAATTCGGTCCTGAATCAGCTTTTCGTTCACTCTGCGATTTTTCACGGAAATCAATCCGTTTGGCCTAAAGACAGCAAAGAGGATTAGAATGGCTCCAAAAATAAACCTCTGCATCTTGGATGGAGATAAGGCAAATGGAATGTGGACTACGCCTTGCAGTGTTAATTGATTTAACCAATTGGTAAATTCCGTAAGCACCTGCAGGTTGAGAATCGTAATGAGTGCAGCTCCAAGTATAACGCCAGGAACACTCCCCATTCCTCCTAATACAACCATGACCAAAATCGTAATAGACTCAAGCAATGTAAAGCTGGACGGGTCAATAAACGTTTGCTTGGCTGCAAAGACGACTCCCATCATCCCAGAGAAGGAAGCTCCCACAGCGAACGCGGTCAACTTCGTGCGAATTAACGGAACCCCCATGGATTGTGCGGCAATTTCATTCTCCCGAACCGCCTTCCAGGAACGACCCATTCGTGAATGTTCAAATCTCTTTACTCCGAAAATTACAAAAGCCAAGATCGCTATCACAATGAAATAAAATTGATGAGGATGCGTAAATTCAAATCCAAACAGATTTGGAGGCTTGATCGATGATATGCCCTTTGCGCCGTTCGTAATGTTAACCGGCTTCTCCAAGTTGTTGAAGATGATGCGGATCATTTCCCCGAAGCCCAATGTTACGATAGCGAGATAATCTCCTTTCACCCTAAGGACGGGCAGGCCGAGAATGACTCCGAACAGTGCGGCCATAAAGCCGCCTACAAAAATAAACAGCCAAAACGCAGAGCCCGAAAGAGGAAACAAATCACCTGGAATGAAGTGATTCGCCTGAGCCGTAGAGAAGATACCATATGTATAAGCTCCAATCGCGAAAAAAGCGACAAAACCCAGATCCAGAAGCCCTGCAAAACCGACCACGATATTCAGCCCGAGAGCCATTGCGATATAAATCCCGCTCTGCGTTGCAACTTCCATATAAGATTCGTAGGCGGGGCCTCCCGATGAAGCAAACGGAATAACTAGAATTAGCATGACTCCGCCGATAATCCATTTGACTTTATTGGAAAATGAAGTGTAGTAAAGCAAAAGCAAGGATGCCAGCAATAATAAAAAGGCAATGACCGATTTAGCCGTCATATATACACTTAGTGCTGTAACCGAGACAAGAAAGACAAGTATAAGTGCCTGCATTTTCGAGTTTTGCGCTAATGCCTGTTTTATTTTATCCATAATGGGTCACCTACACTTTCTCTTTGACGGCTTTGCCAAACAGACCTTCGGGTTTGAATATCAATACGATGATTAGAATCATAAAAGCAAATACATCTTTATACTCCGAACCGAAGCTGCCGTTCGTCAGTAAGCCAAGATTAGAAGAAGCGAACATCTCTAATATCCCAATGACCAGTCCGCCAAACATGGCACCCCGAATGTTTCCTATACCTCCAAGCACAGCTGCCGTGAATGCTTTCAGCCCTAATATATAGCCGATAAATGGATCGATCGTACCGTACTGCTGCGCAAATAAAACCCCTGTAGCACCGCCTAAAGCTGATCCGATGAAAAAGGTCAGAATAATGATTTTATTCACGTTAATTGACATCAACGAAGCCGTTTCACGGTCTTGCGCTACCGCCCGCATGGCCACTCCCCATTTGGTACGATTGATAAAAAAATCAAGGCTGATCATCAACAATACAGCCACTACGATGATGATGATCGTATTGGTTTTCAAAGAAGCGTCTCCGAGCCATGATCCAAGAGAAGAAGTGCCGATGGTTATATTTTTATCGAATAACGTAATACCGCTTATGATGTAGTTTCCTGTTCTCAATTCGGATATAAAGCGAACGAGGTCTTGAACCACGAAGGAAACACCAATCGCGGAGATAAGTGAAATCAGCTTAGGCGCTTTTCGGAGAGGCTTATAAGCAATTCGTTCAATTCCCACCCCCAACAATCCCGTAAACAGCATGGCGATAGCGAGGATTAGAACGTATGCAACCCATCCCGGCATACCACTAAGCCACCCTGTAGATTGAAAAAGGAACAATACCCCTGTCCCAACGAATGCCCCAGTCATAAAAATTTCGCCGTGTGCAAAATTGATCAATTCAAGAATACCGTATACCATGGTATATCCTAAGGCAACGACCGCATAAATAGCTCCTAAAGCAAGCCCGTCGATCAATACTTGGGGGAGTGAGTGCAGGATGTTTAGGATCATGAAGCTTCTCCTTTCGCAAGTGAATAAACCGTAAAGAGGTATATCAATAAAGCACATACCTCTTTACTTTAAGTTGAATGATGTTGAGATTAGGTTTACTTCCCTACTTCAGAAATCATGGTACCCGGATATTTCGGACCTTCAAATTTGTAGATAAATACTTTAGCGTATGTATTGTCGCCTTTACCATCAAAGGAAACCTTCGTGGCAACACCTTGGAAGTCTTTGGTGGCGCGCACCGCATCACGAACTTTTTCGCGGACAGGCACTTTTCCACCGTCTGCGCTGCTCGCAGTTTTAATGCCATTTAGAATAATGGTCATACAGTCATATGCGTAAGCCGAGTAACCGTCGGGAGCTTTGCCAAATTTAGATTTATACTGATCGGCCCACTTCATGCCATCTGGCGTTTTTGTAATATCAGTTGAGATGGAAGCGTACAAGGCGTCTTTTACTTTATCACCGGCTACATCAACCAGACCTTGCGTGTCCCACCCGTCTGCACCCATGAAAGGAGCCGTAATTCCTTTGTCGCGTGCTTGTTTGATAAGCAGACCGCCTTCGGCATATAATCCTCCGAAGAAGACAAAGTCCGGTTTCTTGCTAAGCGCAATGTTAAGCACCCCGTTGAAATCCTTCTCACCTATGGTAATCCCCTCATAACCGACAATGGTTGCCCCTTGCTTCGTTGCCGCGTCTTTAAACGCTTCTGCCAAGCCTTGACCGTAGGCTGTTTTGTCTTGAATGACGAAAATATTTTTGGCTTTTACTGTTTTAAACGCATAATCAGCCGCCGCAGGTCCTTGGAAATCATCCCTTGCAACGATTCGGTTCACGACCTTCAGATTACGGTCGGTTACCTCCGTTGCCGTATTGGACGGCGAAACCATGACAATATTGTTCTTCTCGTAAACGACTGAGGAAGGTATAGCTACACCTGAGTTCATATGTCCGACGATACCGAGAATTGATTGATCAGCACTGATGATCTCGGCATTGGCTACGCCTTTCTTTGGATCTGCTTGGTCGTCATAAGGGACCAGTTGCAGTTCAAAACCCAGCTTGTCAAATTCCGCTTTATGGTCGTCCAAAGACATCTGAGCACCTAGCTTAATAGCTTCTCCTTGAACGGCGCTGCCTCCTGACAAAGGGGACTGGGTCGCAATTTTGATGACGCTCTTAGTGCCTACGCTGCTAGTTTTAGTCGTTTCTGTAGCTGAGCTTGTGCTTGTGCTTGTGCTTGTGCTTGTACTTGTGCTTGTTCCGTTTCCGCACCCTGCTAACAAACCCATGGCAAGCGCCGATACTGAGATCATAAGAGCCGTTTTCTTCAAAATCATGAAACAACCTCCTCAGATAGTTTGATACACAAAAATACCGATATTGCAGCATTCAGAACTTCGGTTAAGAGACGAAATTCATACAAAACTACTCAATCGGCATTTTTAAATAACATGAACCTTACAAGATTATAATAATGAAATCAGAAACTTATGTCAATATACCTTACATAAAATAGATATATTTTAAGAATTCAATTTTGTGTGTTATATTCAATAACATATTTGGTTATATATTTTTATAACTAGCAGAGTGAATCTATCATCTTTTATACCCGTTCCCAGACATTCCCTCTTTGTCCGTTCCGATGGGATCATGCAAGGACACGTCTTTGCGCGTTTTCTTCAATGAACGCAGATGCATAAGGACATCGTTCTCGATTAGATCGCGTAATCGTTGGGATGTATGGAAGAGTGGTTGGGGCGGATATCTAGAAAAAAAAGAACATAGCTTCACAAACAAGCCGTGTCCTTCTTTTCAAACCTTATGCAAGATTAATTTCTTTTATCAGTTCGAGTGGTATCTTAGGCTTCCGATCCTCTGTAAGCAATCCGTTGACTTCCTGTTGAACATCGGTTATTTGGGTATAACAATATCCACTAATGTAATCCGTATCTTTAATCGCTTGTGTAATGCTCCTAAAACGCTCGATAAAGGCTTCCTCATTCTCAACCTGATTCCCATAGCCCCAGCCTTTCCCTGTATTAAAAGCAATACCTCCGAATTCAGTGATCATAATCGGTTGGCCACGATAGGCGTATCCTTGGGCCATGGCATATTTCCCGTTATTGAATGAGAATTCGTTGTTCAGGAGTCCATCTTTGTCAGTATAACGCTTTAAAAATGCAGAACCTTTCTCCTCATAATCATGTAATGTCAAGATGTCAGAAACGGTGTGTTCCCAGCCATCATTTACGATAACAGGCCGATGCGGGTCTAGTGATTTGGTCAAGTGATAGATGCTTTCCGTAAACTTTTGTTGTCTCAAGTTGGTGTAAATTTGTGCGATCCCCCATGATTCATTAAAAGGTACCCATGTCACGATACTAGGGTGATTGTACTGCTGGCGGACGATTTCCGTCCATTCCGATGTGAATGTATCAATCGCCTCATCGTTAAACTCAAAAGTTGCCGCCATTTCGGACCAGACCAGCACACCTTTCACATCACACCAGTAAAGGAATCGGGCATCTTCAATCTTCATATGCTTCCTTACCCCGTTATAACCCATAGCCAAGATTGCATCAATATCCTCAATCAACGCCTCCTCCGATGGCGGAGTCAAGTGACTGTCTGGCCAGTAGCCCTGATCAAGAATAAGACGTTGATATATCGGCGTATTGTTAAGGAGTACTTTTCCTTTTTCAATCGAAATTTTTCTCATCCCGAAGTAAGAGTATACATGATCAATGATGATGTCACCTTCATAAAGGATAAATTCCACATCATATAAGTTCGGGTTTTGCGGTGACCATGTTCGAACCTTCCAAGGCCCGTTCGCCTCATGTAATAAATTCATATCCAGTTGGAGCCACGGGCGATCGATAACGAGACTCGTTTGCTTAAGAACTTTATCCTTCAAGCTAATCCGAGTTTCCAGACGGAGTTGTTTCGATTTGGCAGCCATGTGTGCCTGATAATCAAAGCGAACTGAATAATTATCGAGATCAGGCGTCATCTTAACAGATTTTATATACGAGGCCGCTACATACTCTACCCACACACTTTGCCAAATGCCTGTTGTCTGCACATAAAAGCACTCAAAATTATCATCAACCCAACGCTGCTTGCCTCTTGGCTGTGTGCAGCTTTGTGAGTCCTCCGCTTTCAACACGAGGGTATTGGTTTCGCCAAATAGAAGATGCGGTGTAATGTCAAAAGAAAAAGCAGCGTATCCCCCTTGATGTTGTCCGACCATGGTTCCGTTAACCCATAGCTTAGCTAAATAATCTACTGCCTGAAAATGAAGTATAACACGGTTCCCTTCTTGCTCCTTCGGGATACCCAAAGCACGCTCGTACCACACATTCGAATGAAACTTCTCTTCTCCAATACCACTCGCCTTCGTTTCGTATGTGAACGGAACTGTTATTTTGCGATCTCCGTTAAGCTGTTTATACCATTTTTCTATTTCTCCTACATTATCATCGTCAAAACGGAAATCCCATTCCCCGTTCAAATTGAACCAAGAATCACGAACGAATTGCGGTCTAGGATAATCTTTGATATACATCTTAGTTGTCATAACTACACTCCTCTATCTTCTCTGTATTTACAACTACGCATTTCACTTCGAAACAGAAACTTTATGAAAAATAATATCAGAATGGTTGGAAAGTAGACCGATTTTTCCATGTGTATAAGCTCTCGGATCCTGATAATCAAGAACAGGATCCGTTGATCCGTTCCAATATACACGTATTCGATTGCCGGTAACCTGAACTCTCATTCGATAGCTCGTATCTTTTTGAATCGTTAGTGGCACAGTTTTCAAAATCTCCTGTTTTCCGTAATTCACTTTTTTCAACGAAAGTCCGTCTTGGTTCACAGACGCATAATAACCTGTGAAGGCATCTTGCACTTGATGCGGATAGTAAGATTCATGAACAGATCTGATCAGCAAGCCTGCATCTCTTGTCGGTATCGCGGGGAAATGGAACTCCGCATCCATCCGGTAATCCGTCCAGTCTTCACTTCCCGCGAATGTTTTTTATATATTCATGAGAGCGAGTTTCATAACCGCCATCTACAGGAATCCACATGCCCACCATACCTTTAGGCACATTGTCTATTGAAGAGAACGCTTCATCACCTGGATAGAACGTCATCGTCTTGAACGAAAGCGAACCTTGGACAACTTTGATTTTCAGGTTTGCGTAGCCTTCTTTCAATGCCATACTCCCAATGCGGGTTCGTTCCCAAGTTTGATCAGCTTTGTTCCGCTTTGGTACGATAAACCGCTGCTTTTCTGCTCCAGCAGCTATTTCTATCGTTGTCTCCGCATCCGATGGAAGCATTTCCAAATCTATGCCGTAAGTTCCTGCCTGCTTCACCTGTATAGGGTACTGCAGCCAATCTCCAGCCTTCGGCAAAACAGCTGCCATACTGCCATCATCCGCTGCAATTCCTCGATGCTCATTGGCTAAGGAATCTGAATAGCCACGGATCTTATCTTTCAAATAATGTACCGCTTCGATACTCCCTGGGACAGGTTTGACGGTTTCATAATCACTGCTTCCACCCGCATCATTGCTATAAGCCGTGAACAACATAGCAGGAGCGGACTTCGATGCAGCAGCATAGATGTAACCAATCTTACCTCCGACACTCTCCATATCTACCTCTAGCTTATGCATATTGTCCCAATAAACCTGAATCTTGCCATCTACACTTGTTACTCGAATCGTATGCAGTTTTGTTAGGTCCGTTTCCTTTGGGATTTGAGCTTTACCCACAAGGACCATCTTACCCTCATTAACCCGCTGTACGATGAGCTCATGACTTTGCGAATCCACGTCCGTAAACATAAAATTTCGCTCATTCTCGTATGAAAATACAACGCCTAAATGGGAAGAGCTTTCGTCAGTCGACAATGCGTGGAAATTATACTCAGCTGTAAATGCCTGTTCCGTTGTAGAGTCGCTCACTACAATCGTTTTATCACGCAATTGCTCTTGTTTCCAACCAACCGTACTTCCGGGAACCACTTCTTTGGCCGAAAAGTCAGGCATTTTGGCAACAGGACGGGCCATCGCGAAGGTAGGACCGAGTAGAGACATACGATCCCCATTAAACTGCAAACGGTCGATATTCAGCTTGCGTACAGGCGGGCCTGACGTCGATGCGCCTACCAGATTGTGATACACCAAATAATAGGAATCCAGATCCGGTCCTAGAACAGTAGAACTGTGACCTAGTCCATTAAATTTATCGTCCGTGCTGATCACGAATGGATTGTTTTCCAGCGTCCGATACGGACCTAAAGGTCCTTGATCAGAAATCGAATATTGAATTCGATAACCTGTGCTGAAGACATGATTACCGGTATAGGTAATTAGGTATTTCCCTTCTCTTTTCCAGATCGATGAGCCCTCTGTCCAGTGCTGCAAATAGGCTTCCGGGATCAGCTTATCGGGGCCAAATGTATAAGGATCTGACATTTCGTTAGCCAAAATGCCTCGACCAGAAGCATGTGTAAAGTACCATTTCCCATCGTCATCAATAAATACAGAGCCATCGATCGACATCCCCAGATTATCCGTTTGGACCGTAAAAGGGCCTGTGGGACTCTGACTGCTGAGCACATAATGACCGCCGCCTCCCGGTGAGGTGTACATGTAGAAGTAACCGTTCCAGTAAACGACCTCCGGCGCATACGCCCCTTTTGTTATTAGCTCCTCAGTAACGAGTCCTTCCGGCTTCCAATTCATTAAATCCGCAGAACTCCACGCTTTTACTCCAATTTGATCATCCTGGGTGCTGCAGTACAAATAGTACATACCGTTGTAACGGAGAACGAATGGATCGCCAATCCCATAATCCTCCCACTCTTCAGCTAACTCCATTGGATTACTATAGGTGGGAACTTGACTCCAGTGTTCGAGTTCCATTCTCTTAGGTCCCTCTCCCTGACATGAGGTTAGAAAAACCCCTAAACAGATCGTCACCATTACGCTCACAAACCTCTTCAATGATTTACACCTTCCGATTTCAAAGCGACCTTCGCATTGAGTTTAGTACTTATCGTGATTCGAATGAAAAAGCTAATCAGCAGAAGAACACCCATATCAAACCAAAAGCCCTCCAGCGAGCTTAACAAAAGCTGCTCCTGATTGTGTTTTAAAGTAAAAATCATGATATTGCTCAGAAGCAGATAAAGCAGCACGTTTTGACCTAAGACTCGTAAAAAGCTCGTATATTTCATACTAGTAACCAGCATTTTCGCAGCTAGGTAGTACACATACAATAAGAAAGCGGAGCTTAAAATCCAATAGATGGATGGTGGAAATCGTTCAGGAAGCCCCTGTTTCGCTATTACGTACGTGATGAATATGCCAGAAGCAGCTAAGGAACCTACTATAAATTTCCAGTTCCACCCCAGCTTGTAGCGTGCGGCATACATCCCAATCAAGTAGTAGGGAAAATATTGCACTACGGGAAAAGAAGCAAACTTTCTTGTGCCAATCAATAGCCCTAACTGATTCACAGTTACTTTGTCATAAGGGAGATACGTAGTGATTAGCAGCAATAAAACGACCACCCAAAATTTGAACTTTCGCTCAACCAACCAAGTTAATGGCTTAAATAATACCAACCCGACCAACATGATAAGTGAAAAAGAAATCAGAAACTCCGACCAACCAGGAATATCCTGAAGTATCAGAATAGGCTTGATTGTACTCCAATTTAGGGGCTTTCGATCTAAGAACAATCGATAATAAGTACCTGAAATATAAAAAGCAATTAGCATTTTCAACGCGGTTGACAGCATTCTTCCGTATACTGCTTTGAACGGTTTATTGTAATAGGCTAATTGGCCAACGTAACCGAAACTAAATACGAAACCTGTAAACGTGACAATATTAACAACATCGATCACTCGTTGTGCTCCCGTAAAGACCATGGGATCGCTGAAAAACTGCAAAATATGACAGTACACCATCCCTATGACCAATAACCCTTTGAAGATGTCGATGCTGTAATCTCTTTCTTTATTCATGGATTACCCCTTTATACCCGAGAAGCTCAGACCTTTTACTATTTGCCGCTCGAAGAACAAGAACGCAACCATGACAGGAATAGATGCTACCGAGTTAATGGCCATAGGTCTTACATAATCTTCCGAGTACTGGGACATCAGGGTGGGAATCCCCATCGGCAGTGTAAACAATTCTTCTGAAGTAATCGCAATGAACGGCCATAGGAAGTTGTTCCATTGGGCAATAAACGTAAGAATTACAATGGAGGCCAAAGCAGGTTTAGCAAGCGGCATCACGATACTGGCGTAAACCCTTAACTTGCTTCCCCCATCCATCTCAGCGCTTTCCAGTAATTCATTGGGAACCGCGTCAAAAAAACTTTTCAGAACAACAACTGCGAATGGAGAGGCCACAGCCGGTAATATTAATCCTTGATAAGAATCTAACATCCCAAGTTCTTTCACAACCTGATAAAGCGGAATCAGAATCGCTTCGCCTGGGATTAATAGGCCAGCCAAGATCAAGACGAACATGAACTTTTGATATCGGAACTTGATTTTGGACAAGGCGAATGCGCTCAGAGAAGAAATTAACAGCGTAAGCGTTGTAACGGCAATAGCAACAACAAGAGAGTTGAACATCCACCTGACCAGAGAAGTTTCTTGAAAAATATACGCGTATGTCTCAAAGGTGTAAGGCGGTTTATACCAATCCAGCACACCTGTAATCTTCATACCTTCATCTTTAATAGAAACAATCAGCATCCATGAGATGGGAACAAGAAAAAATAGAGCAAGAAGCACCGATAAGGATAAGCGAAGAGCCCGCATCTTAGACCGCCTCCTTCTTCGCACTCATTTTCAATTGGGTCAACGACAAGACAAGGAGTATGGCAAATAGCGCATAGGACATGGTAGCTGCATAACCCATATGGTTGTTTTTGATTCCTTCCTCGTAAATATACTGAATAATTGGCCGTGTATCTGTACCCGGTCCACCACGTGTAATAATGTAAATTTGCAAAAACACTTTATACGAAGCAATAATTTGAAGCAGTAATATCGTTTTTGTAATGGGACCTAGCAGTGGAAGCGTAATTCGAAAAAACATTTGTCTCTCCGAAGCGCCATCGAGTCTCCCAGCTTCATAAATATCATCTGGAATATCCTGCATAGCCGATAAATACAGAATCATGTTAACCCCAACAGTCCACCAAAGTGTAATGGCCGTAATGGCAATCCAGGCAAGGGATGATTCCGTCAACCAAAATATCTCTTGATCTACCGAAAGAATACCAACTAATTTAAGTAAATTATTCAGAAAGCCTGTGTAAGGCTGTATAATAAACAGACCTACATACGAAACGACAGAGACAGATAGGACACTCGGCAAGAAAAAGACGCTGCGGAAAAATTTCTGAAGTCTCGTTTTTTGATTGGCAATGACCGCGAGTAGCAGAGCAAATATAAGCATGCTAGGCGTAGATAAGATAACAAAGTACGTTGAGTTCCAGAGCGCACGCCAAAAATTTGCATCCTGTACCATAGCCATATAATTATTAAGGCCAACAAAATCCATCTTCTTAATTAGCGTCCAGTCGTACAGACTCATCTGCAGTCCTTTGATCATCGGGAATATCGTAAACACGACGTATACGGCAAGAAAAGGCAAAAGAAATAAAAAAGCCAGGATGTCCAGCCGCCACTGCCTTGGTTTCGTTTGTGAACGGGCGGTGACCAATTTATTATTCAAATCAACTTCTTTTGTACTCATGCAGTACCCCACCTCTCTTTCTTGAAAGTAACAAGCTTGAAGTATGATACTACTCCAAGCTTGTTATCCGGTTTAATGGCATTTATTTAGAGAGCAATGTCTTTAACTCACCATCAATCTTCTTAAACACAGCATCCGTAGGGGTTTTATTCAACCAAATTTCATCCAGATATTTTTTCAAAACATCGTTCTTAGGCCATGTTTTGTCTGATACCTTAGGGAATACCACATCACCAGCTACACTTGCATAGTCACTGCGGTATTTCAGACCTTTGTATTCTGCTGTATCGAAAACAGTTTTGTTAGCAGGAATGTGACCTGCTTTCGCCCAAACTTGGCCGCCTTTTTCAGCAACATAGTTGGCAAACGTCAATGCAGCTTCGCGCTTCTTAGGATATTCCTTCGCGGTCACTGGCAAGATAATGGTGTGTGAATCTCCCCATGTTTTCGTATTTCCGAAGATATTAGGAATTGGCATAGCACCGAAATCAAGATCTTTGGTCGTTTCCCAAGTTCCTGTAGCCCACACGCCTGTCATCATGATGGCGCCTTTGCCGCTTTGGAACGTTTTGTAAAAATCAGGGTCCTGCGGTTTAATTACTTTACTTGTATAATATAAGTCCTTAATATAGTTTGCAGCTTTAATTGCCTTATCCGTATCAATCGCAGGTGTTTTGCCGTCATCCGAAATAACGTCATTTCCGCCTTGTTGGGAATAGAGCGCCCACCATAATCGATATGGATCATCCGCATTATTAGAAAAAGCGAATGGCGTTACATCTTTAGGAAGCTTATCTTTTAGTGTTGTTAAGAATTTGACGAAGCCATCCGCACCTGTCTCAATTGTAGGTTTGCCATCAGCGCCCAGCAATCCAGCTGTTTGCAAATGCTTCTTATTGTAGTACATGATGAAAGGATGCGTGTCGATCGGTACCGCATAATGCTTTCCATTTACTGTAGCGGAACTCAAAATATTACTGTTATAGTTATCCCAGTTGAGATTAATGGCCTTACCAGTCGTATCTAGCTCAGATACAACCCCCGCTTTAATTAGCTCAGGTAATTTAGATGTATGCGAAATCCCGATATCCGGACCTTTACCACCAGACACACCAGTCAAGAGCTTAGTGTAATATTCTGCCCATTCCAACTTGACGTTCTTGATTGAAATATTGTCCTGCGATTTATTAAAAGAACTAATGATCTGATCCATGTATTCGCCATCGCCGCCCGCAAACAGCGTCCAGAATACAAGCTCTGTTTTCTTACCCCCGGTATTTTCTGTTTTCGCCGTCTCTGCTGCTTTTTCAGTGCTGGCTGGAGTTACACTTGAACCACCGTTACTTGAGCAACCTGCCAATAGGGATACTAACATTGTGGCGCCTAGCATTGACGTTAACACTTTTTTTGTTTTCAATTCAATCGCTCCCTTTTTAATTTGGAATATATAAAACAATAATTCTGTTTTATAACTATTTTTATGTATCTTACAAGAGAATAATAACGCTTACATAGCATTATGTCAACGTTTATTTTAATATTATTGTATCTAAATGGCATTTCCATTCCATTATTACATTATTTTTGTACATAAAGAAAGGTCAACACAACATTATTGTTGGTATGACCTCATTTCCCATCATTTAAACCGTATAGAACACTTTCATGACGATCCCTTGTTCATAATCCCCGAATTTGTTACCGAATAAGTTAATACCGCCCTTATGTGTTGCATCATCTTTCACGCCTAATCTTAAATCGATGAAGCTATTATTTCCAAGCACTAATTGATGCAAATTGATCGAAGACACTTGAACGTTATCAATTGCGGTCATGGTACCATCCACACTCAACGTTTTTAGCAATCCAAATTGGGTCGAAAATTCTTGCCACCATCCTGGATTTAACTTCCCTTTTCGCCCTCCGAAATCGCCAGGAGAGGTCCATGTCCCCACGTCAACCCCGTTCACCCAAAACGAAATATCAGATGGCCAGTTGTTATCATAATTTGGAGCTTCTGAACAGATTTCAAGACTGAACTGGACGGATTGAATTTTAGCACCTTTCGGAAGTTCCAAAGGAAAACGGTAATCAACGAATCCTTTGCGAAACCAGATGATTTGTGCAGAAAAGCGATCAGGATGGAAGAAGCCGGCAGGTGAATCTTCCTGAATAATCATTTTCTCCGTATTGGCCATCCCACAGGTAGGCGACACCTGGCAATTCGTAAAGTATCCGATGGGCATTTCGATCTCATAGCAGTTTTTATCCGGCTGAACATGATAGAACTGTGAATTTAAAATGATATGAATGTCATGGTAAGTTCGCGTACATACTTTCATAGCTCCGCGTGTCGCCGGCAGCAGCTCAGTTTCAATGAGTCGAGCCTTTTCTAATATCTTCACATTGGAAGCTGCGGTGGATACAGGAATCTGAAGCGCGTCAGCAATTTCATTTATATTCAACTTCTTTGTATTTAACAGTTGGATGATGTTGACCCTTAAATCAGTGGATAATGCATGGGCCACAAGAACAAGCTCATCTGGATTTTCTATATTTAACTCTAGCATCGAATTCACTCCCGAATTTTTGTATGAATACATATATCATATAATAAATGATGATATACGTCCATGGATGCATATTCATGAAATAAAAAGCATAAAAAAACCAGTCAGAACACTAGAATAAAGTGTTGACTGGCTTTTTTTAGTTCACCACGCAGCGGAAACCGATGTTTCCTGTAGAACTATCCGGCGTATTTTTGCTTCTTGCCGCTACCCGGTAGCGATTACAGTAAGACTTATGACATAGATAAGATCCCCCGCGAAGCACTCGGTTATCACCGGATGACGGGCCGAGCGGGTTAGCTTTAGAGCTATTCAGATGATATGTCGGGCTGAACCAATCCGCGCACCATTCCCATACGTTTCCAGATACGTTATACAACCCGAATCCGTTCGGCTCAAACGAATTCACCGGTGCCGTTCCTGCATATCCATCGCTTTGATTATTTTTATCCGGAAATTTCCCCTGCCAGATGTTACAGCGGTGAACACCACCCGGCTTTAATTCGTCTCCCCATGGATATCGTTTCTGTTCCAATCCGCCGCGAGCGGCATATTCCCACTCCGCTTCCGTTGGCAAACGCTTTCCCGCCCACCGGCAGTATGCCGTCGCATCATTCCAGGAGACGTGGATAACCGGATGGTTCAGACGCTCTACGATGCTGGAATCCGGCCCCTCCGGATGCCTCCAATCAGAGCCTTCCACTACCAACCACCAGGGTGTATGCTGCACTTTGATTTTCACCTTCGCGGCTGTTTCAGAAGAAACAAACAGATGGAACACAAACGACCAGCCGAATTTCTCCGCTTCAGTAACATACCCGGTAGCTTCGACGAATGTGTGAAATTCTGCATTCGTAACGGCACACGGATCGATATAGAAGGAACTGATTTCTACTGTACGGATAGGTCCTTCGCCATCCGCAGGAAAGCCTTCCCCATCATCCGTCCCCATCAGAAAAGAGCCGCCCGGCAAATAAATCATGTTATCTTTAGACGTTCTAGCAGTTATATCCAACGCACCGGATTTCCGTTCAAGCTTACCCACTTTCACGAAACCTGTTTCTATTTGATTTCTTCCTGCACTGCAGCAGGATGGTTTGGAAGAAGTATGTTCTGACATACCCTATGCCTCACTTTCTATTTATGCGTGCCAAATGCGTGGCATGGGCATCGATTCTTTTCCCAACTCTGCCCAAATGTATTTCAAAAGCAATTCGGATTTAAGTGCAGCGTACTGCGGCTCATCCCAAAGGTTATTAAGCTCTCCGGGATCCTCTTGAAGGTCGAAAATTTCACCGTAGGTTTGATTATAGTATACCGTGATTTTATACCGTTCATCGACATACGTCTTCTGATGAATGGTCGTTGGCTCGTGCCGGAACTCGCAAATGGTATGATTTCTGGCTTCCGGTTGTGTACCGAGCCAGACACCGCTTTGATCCACCCCTGTCATTACTGGAGGAATCGGAATACCGGAAAGCGACAGGAAGGTGGGCGCAAGGTCGACAAGCGATTGAATCGCCGGGGAAACACGACCTTCCGGGACGTGGGCGGGATAACGGACAATAAAGGGTAGCTTGATCAAATCTTCATAATGAAAGCCGCCTTTGTACTGAAGCCCATGCTGACCAAAGAAGTGCCCATGGTCCGTCGTAAACACGACAATCGTGTTGTCTGCAAGACCAAGCTCATCCAGCTTATTGAGAATTTTGCCGATATATTTGTCCATACAGCTGATCATTCCGTAATAAGTCGCAACCAGTTTTTTACGTTCGTCCGGGGATTGCAGAGAATGAGATTGGTAGCCATGAATCCCTTGGCCGGTTTCGCGCCATGCGGAGAAATCAGGATTCTCCTCCTGTGTCATCCGGAAGTGCGGTGGATTCCGGTCATGCTCTCCTGGGGTGACCGCCGGTATCGTAAGCTGGTCCGGGTCATACATCGTATCCCAAGGCTCAGGCACGAGATAATCCGGATGCGGATCGAAGAAGCTCGACCATAGGAAAAATGGCTCGTTATTCTCCTTGTACTGCTCGAGCATAGCATTTGACCGTTCAGCGATCCAAGTATTGTAGTGAAACTCTTCCGGTATCGGCCATTTGTGCATAATGCTTTTATCCATTGTGCCGGTTGGAGGAAGAAAATAATCACGCCAATTCTTACAGCCCTTCTCCTCCATCCAAATGGCATAATGCTGGCCTACATGCGCTTCATTTGTATGATTTCGGGCTAACTCCACATGGTCAAAGCCATAGAAAGGCCCCGTAAATTCTCTCCAGATATCCAAATCCTGAAGTAGCGGGTATGCTTCAAGCGAAGGATACTCATCTGTACCTCGCAGGGGTTGAAAGTGAGCCTTACCGATCAAAGCTGTTTGATAACCGTTCTTGTTGAAATCCTCCCCTACGGTATGCCGATCTTCCAGCAGCTTGGTGCCGAGTGTCCACGCCCCGTGTTGACTCGGATACATGCCGGTAATAATCGACGACCGGGTCGGAGTACAGGTCGGATTCGGACAATATGCTCTCGTAAATGTCGTCCCTTCCCTAACCAATCGGTCCAGATTAGGGGTATGGATTTCCTCGTTAAACGCCCCTATTGTATTCCAATGCTGCTGGTCGCTGGTGATAAGCAAAATGTTGGGTCTCTTCACAAACTTCAGCTCCTTTAACTAGTCATATATTTCTTTGTATAAATGGTATACTAAACTTCACAATCTGAAAATAACAATTCGGCTTTCATCTTGTGCTGAGCGGTACCGTAAAAATAAGACAAGACAAATCACCTTCTCCTGTGCCAGATAGGCCACAGAAGAGGGTGATTTTGCCGTTTATTCCGCCGGATTCGGCGTCACTATGAAGTTATCGATTAAGCTTTCACTGTTGAAGCTTCTAACCCCTATTTTGCCATGCGTGAAAGCTGTCCCGCTCTGATCCGTGAAATCAATTAGGGGTTTTTCCATATCCCCAACATAAACCTTGATCCTAGTGCCGCTCGCAACTACCTTCATATGCTGCCAATTCCCAACCGTGCCCACTAGCGCCGTTCCGGTCAAGTACTGGTAGTTATAATTGAATTTGCCCAGATGCACGCCATCTGTGGTCAGGTATGCGATGTAGCCCTGAAGGAAATCGTTTCTGTTCTGCCCTAATAACGTTCCGTCAGCGGGATTGTTTACACGGAAAATGATGCCTGCGTTACCTCCCGCTTGCGTATTTGCGCCCAACTTGATATCCGTCTCCACGATATAGTCCGACCAGCTGCTGTCGCCAATTACCGATTTCGGATACCCTTTCGGTTGCGATTTGTATACGCCTTGTTTAGGAACGATCGGGTCATTGTGGAAACGGAAGCTGTAAAAGTCGAACTCGCCGGTTACAATTTCCACCTTGATGGTGTGATTGCCTGCGGGAAGGGTAACTCCTTCTTTCGTTACCGTCATCCATTCGTGAAAACCGCTTGTGTTCGGAACATTGATAATACCTGTAAGGTCAGTTGTATCATCAAGCCAAAGTCTGACTTGACTGCCCTCCATGCCTGTAGCCACTCGCAAATCCAGCTTGTATGAACCTGCTTCGGTGACATTCACATTGTATTTCATCCACTCGCCGGTTTGGTTCCAACCCGTCGTGAACCCTTCCGGGAGCATACGGATATCGACGGCATCGGTACGGTATAGACGACCAATGTTGTCCGGCGTATTGTCATGGTACGCAACCCCTTCCCCTCCATTCATGTAATCCACGGCAAGAACGGTCCCGGGAAGCATCTGGGATTCATGTAACGTATTAAACGAGAGACTAGCGAAATCATATTCGCCCTGGACGATTTCAACCTTGATGGTATGGTCACCTTCCGGAAGTTTTAAGTCTCCAAGCTTGACGTTTCTCCAGTTATTCCATCCTCCGGTATTGGGAATATCCACGACACCAGTTAAATCGGTCGTATCATCAAGCCACAGCCGGACTTTCCCGCCGTCAAGCCCTGTTGCGATCCGGACACTGACGTCATAGGCAGCGGACTTGGCAACGCCCACGTTGTACTTCAACCACTCGCCGGTCTGGTTCCAACCGACGTTCCAGCCTCCTTTCGGATTGACACGAATGTCAACCGCATCCTTGCGATATTGGCCGCCGATATTCGT
Source organism: Paenibacillus sp. V4I9 (assembly GCF_030817295.1). NCBI lineage: Bacteria > Bacillati > Bacillota > Bacilli > Caryophanales > Paenibacillaceae > Paenibacillus > Paenibacillus sp. V4I9. The sequence goes on along the minus strand of NZ_JAUSZE010000001.1, from coordinate 1,801,517 downwards.
TGACGTATTGTCATGGTAACCGACACCCTCGCCACCTGTGTTATAATGAACGGCTTCTACAACGCCCGGAAGAGATTTAGGTACGTCGAAGGAAACGAACTTCAGCCTTGCGAAGTCATACTCGCCTTTAAGCGTTTCGAAGGTAATCGCATGCCGGCCCTCCGGCAAATAGACGCCTTCGGACACCGTTGTCTGCCAATTGTTCCAGCCCCCGGTACTCGGTATATTAATCGCACCGGTCAGATCCGTATGATCGTCCAGCCATATACGCGCTTGATTATCGTTGAACGTGGTTGCTGCCGTTACTTCGATCTTATACATTCCCGCGCGTTTCACGTCGATGTTGTATTTGAGCCATTCGCCGGCCTGGTTCCAGCCGACGTTAAGGCTGTTGAAATTATTGTTCGTACGGATATCCACGGAATCGCCTCGATATGCACCGCCGATGTTTTCAGGAGTATTATCATGGTAGGCAATACCTTCACCGCCCGTATTGTAGAAAGGCGCTTCGATGATACCCGGGATCGGCTTGGGAATGTCAAACGGAGCTGATTCCCCGGTATCTACCCGCCAGCCTTGTTCGAATTTCTTCCAGTCAGAATCGTTGCCGTCATTGAAATCATCGGATAGGGGGATCGCTGCAGCGGAGCGGCTCAACTTCAGAGAGGCAAAATCAAACGCCCCCCCGACGGCTATCACTTTGAGCTTATGCAGCCCTTGCGGAAGCTTGACATCCTTTATCACCAGATTGTTCCATTGATCCGCACCTCCTGTTGAAGGAAGCCGTACTATGTCTGTCAGTTCGGTTGATTCATCGAGTTCAAGCTTCACTCGCGCATCGGATGCTGAGGCATACCTGATTACGACATCATAGGTTCCCGCTTCGGATACATTTACGTTATATGGCAAATTCCCCTTATTGAACGATGCGACATGATAACCGCCATCCGGATCTTCGGCGATATTGGATTGATCGCCATTGCCATCGGACTTGCCATTTCCTTTCGGGTTGAAATGGACGGCTTGGATCTCGCCGGGAATCGGCTTGTAAGCGGCGTTGGCGCTGTTTCCGCCCACCTTGTTGCTAAACGCGACATATCCGAAATCCGCTTGCGCATCCGTTGTCGTGTAACCGATCTTGCCCTTGCCAAGACGTTCGACGGAACGGGTTTGCTTCAACATGCCGTCTACATAGATGCGATAGTCGGAACCTTCCTTCTCCAAACGGATCTGATGCCATTTCGTATAATCATAGCCATCCGGAAGAGGGGTCGTTACCCGGTCTGTATCCTTGCCGTCCACGCGGAAAACGGTCTCCAAACGATTTTGTTTGGCGTTAAGTACGGCAACACCATAATTTTTCTCATTCTTGTAGGAGAATACTGCACCCAACAGCGGGTTCGAGCTGCTCCCCTGCTCTACTTGCTTCAGGTTAAACTCCGCCGTGAAGTTGTCATCCGTCGCTTTCTGGGATAGAAGCTTATGAGATTGTTCCGGTTCACCCATTGCATCTTGATACAATGTACTACCGTCCCGGATTCCCCAATTTCCTCCGTCTACAACCCTCCAATCATCGCCCAATCCATTTCTTTGGAACCGGTCGCTGAACTCAGGCATTGCCGGGTCAGGCTGTTCGGATGTCGTGGGACCGAGCACGAGCAACTTATCCCCGTTCCATACGATCCGGTCCAGGTTCAGATTTCTCCCCGGTTTGGCATGACTGTGGTATACCATATAATCGGAATCCAGATCGGGACCACGAACAATGGAGTTATGCCCAAGCCCGACATGGTCTCCTTCCGAGTCTAGAAGAATCGGGTTCTGGGATGCGGCCGGCACGAAGCCCGTAACCGGATTCGCGCTGCTTGCATAATCCACCCTATAAGCATCGCTCCATACGTGGTTTCCGGTATACGTCATATAGTATTTTCCATTGCGTTTGATTACCGTCGGACCCTCGGTCCAACCATTCATCACGGCTCCGGTATTCGATTTCTCTCCGAACGTATAAGGATCGGACATTGGACGAGCGTCGATATTGCCATTGCCCGTGCTGTAGAAGTACCATTGTCCGTCATCGTCAATGAATACGTGTCCGTCAATGCCATTTACCTTGTTGCCCGTTTGGGCTGTGAAAGGACCTGTAGGACTGGAGCTCTTCAGCACGCGATGACCGCGCTGCGTGGTACCGTCATCCCGAAGCAGAGCCGTATACATGTAAAAATCGCCGTTCCAGTAAACAACTTCCGGGGCATAGGCTCCTTTCGTAACCGGTTCCGTAGCACACAGACCGTGATATTCCCAATGCACTAGGTCTTCCGACGACCAAACCTTCACACCTGGCTTATCGTCCACCGTACTGGTGTACAGATAGTAGACTCCGTTAAATTTCAAGATGAACGGATCGCCTTCCCCATAAAAATCCCCATTATCCCAACGCCATGAGTCTGGTACGATTTGCGGATTGCTGTAAGCGAATCCTGATGCTGGAAAAGACATGATCAAGACAAAAGCAAGAATTCCCGTCAACCATTTTTTCATTTATCATCAGCTCCTATTCCTGTTACCGTTAGCAGTGAGACCTTTACCCCGTTAGCGACTGATTTCTAATACATAGACGGATGACGCCCTCAGCTGACAGGTCACTTGAGATTTCATTACTGATAATTCATGAGCTTCGCAGACCACCGCATTCGGATGATTCACGCTATTGAAACATTCGTAATCATCCGCTGTTACTTCCAACAGACGGGCTGTGCCCGATTCGGCAAATCCGTCCAACTGCACGTCGGTTAGCGTAGCTTCGAGACTTCGATTCACCATAAAGATCGTCAGTTTATCGCCACGAATATTCGTACAAGCCACGACGTCCAAATTTGGCAGGTTATCAAGCTGTGGTGCAGCAGGCATGAGGCTACCCACTTTAAAGCTGCCGCATTCGGTATGACTCTGAACGACATAGCCCAAGTCTCGGTTTGCATACATTTTCATAACATAATAGCTTGGAGTGCCATACACGGTTAAGGAATTCTCGCTTCTGCCAGCGGACTTACCGCGAAACTGATCCGCATAGAAATCCCCTACTCGGATACATCCGCCAAGCCAGCCGTTGACGAGGTCGGAGAAGCTGCCTATTTCAATCAAATCGCTATTTCGAATGTATTCATTCAAATTCGCTGCATTTGCAGCCGCAGCTTCTAAGGTGTGTTCATTCGGAAGACCCTTGCGGATGGTATTCGGATAATACATCATATTGTACTCGGTGATCGCCAATTTCAGGTGAGCATAACGGGCGGATGATCCGAACATCTCCCTTAATTGCTTTACGGTTTCCCTCGTCCATTCCGGATAAGAGAGGATCGCCTTATAGCGCTCTTCTTTCGGCGTATGAGCATTCATCCCAAAACGGTTGTATCCGTGATACAAATGCAAGGTTAAGTAATCGATCTGCTCAGCAGCTCGTTCCAGCAAGGTTATGTTCCAATCCATTTTCTCATTACCGCAAGCGAGCAGCCTAATCCCTGGATCGATTGCTTTCATAGATTGGGCAAATCGCATATAGCGTTCTGCGAATTGCTCGGCACTGCAATGCCCGACCTGCCACCCACCCCATACCTCATTGCCGATCTCCCAGTACTTCACGCCATACGGCTCGGCGTGCCCGTTAGCAGCCCGCAGTTTTCCCATGGGGGTATTCGCATCGCCATTGCAATACTCAACCCACTCGGCAGCTTCCTCCGGAGTACCCGAACCATCATTTACACAAATCAGAGGCTCCACATTCAGTTCACGACAAAACCCAATAAACTCATCCGTTCCAAAATACTTATTCGTCCAGCCCCCCCATGCTTCATTGATGACACTGGGGCGCTCATACACAGGGCCAATCGCCTGCTGCCAATGATAGGCACTAATATAATTCCCTGCAAGCCGCATCATACCGGCGTTTAAGTCCTTGGTCATTTCCATAACTTCCTTGCGAACATTGCCTACACTATCAGAAGGAAGCAGCGAAATATGATCTAACCAAAGCATCCCCGTGGATACATGATCCAGCCAGCGTTCATGCTCCAAAGGTACATATAATCGGAACTCCACATGCTCACAAGACCGACTGACCGTCAGTCGCGATTCATAGTGCTTCCAATTATGGCTCACTACATCGATTCGCGTGGAACCAAGAACTTCTTCACTTTTCCTATCTACAATCTCTGCTACAACATACTTGATTTCGATAGAAGCTCGTGCATACAGAGCCAAATAATAGCCATCCGGGTCCTGTTTTACAGCAATTGCTTGGCTCAGACCTGCATAAGCCTCATCGTCGCTATAGACTCGTACCCGCTGACTATGTCCGGAATGATGCGCAGCAGCGGGTTCGAGCGTATAAAGAGTACTCTTCCCGTTCGTATAAGGACGCCAGCGTCCGGAAAGCCCTCTGCATGTCACGTCTGCACTTTCAAAATCCATATCCGCAAGCGGATAGGCCAACATCGCATCCATATGATCACGGATATCTTCCACAAAATGCCCGAATATGTAAGGATTAATTCTGTCTTTACTGACTTGATTCGTCTTCACCTGGATCTTAGCTCTTGCTTGCATGAACACAACGCTTCCTTCCATCCGTTATCCTTTTAATGAACCAATCATAACGCCCTTCACAAAATGCTTCTGTACAAAAGGATACATCAGCAGTACTGGCAAGCTGGAAATAATAATCACCACATATTTAATACTCTCAGCCAGCAGTATCTTGGATTCCAGACCAACATTGCTGTCAACCGCATCCGCCTGACTGACCATCAGCACTTCACGCAGCACAAGTTGTAACGGGTACATATCCTTGCTGCGAATATAGATCAAAGCATTGAAGAATGAATTCCAATGACCAACCGCATAAAACAGGATCATGACAGCCAAAATCGGCTTGGATAGCGGCAATATCACATGTGTTAACAACTTCCAGTTCGAACACCCGTCGATATGGGCTGCTTCCTGAATCTCCCAAGGGATGCTGGATTGAAAATAGGTTCTCATGACAATTAGATTATAGGTGGTAATTGCGCCAGGAATAACTAGCGCCCACATCGTATCCACCATACCTAAATTTTTCACAAGGAGATAAGATGGAATGAGACCCCCGCTGAAAAACATCGTAAGTGTTACAAAAAACATAATGATTCCCCGCCCGGGCAGGTCTGGTCTCGACAGCGGATAGGCTGCTAATGTCGTCATGATCAGGTTGATGACCGTACCTACTGCTGTATACAGAATGGTATTCCCATATCCGTTCCAGATTTGATCGTTTTGAAAGACATTCCGATATGCCTCCAAAGTGATCTGTTTAGGCAGTAAAACCACTTCCCCATTCAGCACCAGTGCAGGATCACTGAAGGAAGCACTAACGATAAATATTAGCGGGTACAGCACTACTACGACGATAAGGAGGGCCAATGCGCTGACCACGGCATCGAATAATTTTTCATCCGACTTCCTTTTCTTGAGCGTATGTTCCTTCATCACATGGCCCTCCTCACCATAAACTTGTCTCCGCCTTTTTACGGGCAAAGCGATTCACGAGTAACAGCAACGCCAGGTTAATTACAGAGTTAAACAAGCCTATGGCAGCTGTATAACTGTACTCCCCTTTTAAAATACCTGCCGAATAGACGAAGGTAGATATGACATCACTTGATTCCAAATTCAAATTATTTTGCATGAGCAAAATTTTCTCAAAACCGACATTCATGAAATGTCCGACATCGAGAATGAGCAAAATGACGATGACCGGGAGAATGCCTGGAATGGATACGTGCCAGATGCGCCGCAACCGGCTTGCTCCATCCATTTTGGCCGCTTCATACAGCTGCGGATTGACTCCGCTGAGCGCTGCAATATAGATAATCGATTGCCATCCCATATTTTGCCATATGTTGGAACCGATAAAGATCGACTTAAACCAGGCCGCCGAATCGAGAAATCGAACTGGTGATCCGCCAAATGCCTCAATAATCGTATTCACAGGACCTCCTCGCGGAGATAAAAACACCATCAGCATCCCTACCATAACGACGATGGAGATAAAATGAGGGATATACGTAATGTTTTGCACAATTTTGCTGAATGCTTTGTTACGGATTTCAGTAATGAGTAAAGCCAGAAGGATGGGAATTGGAAAAGCAAACAATAAAGAGAACAAGTTAATCGAAATGGTGTTCCACAGCAGCCTCCAGAAATAATAAGATTCTATGAAGCGCTGGAAATGATCAAAGCCCACCCACGCGCTGCCGCTGATCCCCTTGGCCGGACTGAAGTTTTTAAACGCGATTTGCAAACCATACAAAGGCCCATAATGGAACACAAGATACCATGTGATAGGAATGAGCAGCATCAGATAGAGATCGTATCGACTACTCATTGATTTAAAGAGGCTGGAGCGCCTCGATTTGGATCGAGACGAGGCGCCCGCCGTACTTGCCGTATTGTTCATCTGTAGCCCTCCAGCCGTCATTGGTGCTTATTTTTGCTGTTTGAGGTTGTCGTAGGCGACCTGGTACAGCTTTTGCAGCTCGTCCATTTTCATTTTCTTCAACGTGTTCTGGAACTCTCCCCACTTATCGAAGCTGAGAGCGCCTGCAATAAATTTTGTACTCTGCTCTTCGTAATATTTATCAATATCGTTACGCAGCACATTGATTTGTTGGGCTGTTTGCTCGTCAAACATAGGGGCTGCATAGCGAATCTTCGGCATGTAAGGATCCAATTTCTTTTGGGCTTCCTGAACCTGCGGCGGATTGATGTAAGAAGCTACATTCTCGCTGATCAGATGCGGCGCCCCACCTCCGGCGTAAGGGGTGATTTTGGATTGATTGCCTGTCGCCAGGAAGGCATTTGTATAATAAGGAATCCCATCGCGTAATTCATAATTCTCGCCTTTGCGACCGAATCGCAGTAACGTGGATCCTTCGTCGCCGTAGAAATAATCCACCCAACGCATCGTTGCTTCCGGATTTTTGTTCACCGAGGTGATGGCAAAAGCTCCAAAATCCCTTGGTACCGGAGCGGCCAACTGCAGTCTGTCACCATGCGGGCCTTTGACCGGAGCTATACCGATATATTGATCGGCCACTTTCGTATCCAGCATGGGATTGTTCGTCTGATCAAAGAAGAAGCCGGTATTTCCTGTCCCTTGCTTCGTCAAATATTGAGCTTCCTTCTGGGTAAAAAGCTCCGGATCCAGCAGTTTTTCCGAATACAGCTTATTTAAATACATCAACAATTCTTTATTCCGATCGCTTCCCATCCAAATATTAACTTTGTCATTCTCCAGGTTAATGTTATAACCTAACTGAAAATCCAAACCAAATGATCCGGCCATGATCGGTACGATACTCAAGGCGTTACGTGCAGTCATCGGAAGCTCGTCTTGTTTGCCGTTGCCATTCGGATCTTTATCCCGGAAAGCTTTCAGCACCTCGTACAGATCATCCGTAGTCTCAGGTTCCTTCAGGTTCAGCTTCTTCAGCCATACTTGGTTCATCCAGCGTTTATCGGTTCTGGCAGCGTTTACAGTTACAATACCCGGCAGGGCATAAATATGACCTTCAGGTGTTGTAATGGCGGAACGAATCTCTGGATACGTATCCATTAGCTTCTTGAGGTTAGGCGCGTACGAATCTATCAGTTTCTCTAGCGGGATTAATTGACCGCCAGTGCCATAGCGAATAGCCTCCAAAGGAGTAAGACCTGAGCGGTACATAGCATCAGGGAGCTCATTCGATGCAAACAACAGGTTCTTCTTCTCATTAAAACCGTCCGTTGGTGCCTCGATAAATTCAACTTGAACATTGCTCATTTTTTCGAAATCCTTGAAAACGGGCATATCCTTAAAAGGTCCATTGGTTGGCGCAATTCTTGTGAACATCTTCAGCTTAAGCGGCTCTTTCACAATGGGAAATCCAGCTGAAGACACACTTTTCACATCATCGGCTTGAGTTTTGCCCTCTTTCTCTTTGCTCGGGGTATCCGAGCTGCAGGCGCTTAGTGTCATACTGGATACTACTAAAGTTGAAAGCAGTACCGTCCCCCAATTTCTTTTCATTCTTTCGTTCCTCCGATCAAGTTGTTTTCACCCTTATAAGAAAGCGTTTTCTAAGGGGTGATCTAAGTATAGTTAATTCATTCTTTGGGATGATTCAACATTTATGACTTTCCATTCTACTTTTTTGACGGTTTTAGATGATCCATGTACGCCTGAGGTGTCATTCCTGTTATGCTTTTAAACACTTTAAAAAAGTACGTATAACTCAAAAATCCAACCTCACTGCTAATCTGTTTCAACGCATAGGTGCCGGATTCCATAAGCATGCAGCTCGTTTTAATACGAACCCGGTTCAAATACTCTGTGAAGGTCATAGCCGTTTCCTCTTTGAACAATCTGCTTAAATAGGAAGGATTCAGATTAAGGGCACTCGCCGTAATGTCCAAGGATATGTTGGAGGCATAGTTATCGGTGATAAACTGTATGGCTTTCGAGATATGGCGCGAATAGGATCCCCCTGCATGCTCTTTCTTGATGGCCCCAACAATTCGCGCATAGTAGTTTAACAACCATCTCTCTAGCTCAGCAACGCTTCCCATTCGCCCAAGCTCATTCCTCGAGGGGATGAGCCCGTTATCTTCTAAGGATGAATGAGGAAAATGCCGCTTCCATGCCCTTTCAACAAGATGAAGCATTTCGCTTACAATGATTTGCACTGTCATTGCGTAGACTGGCTGACTACGCAGTGCAGCAAAAATGGTTGAAATGATTTGATTTATTCTTTCCCCATCCAACTGCTCCAGAAAAAGCAGCAATTGCTTCTGTTCATCCATAAAAAGAGAATCTTTCAGGATGGATGCGTTCAAGCCTTGATCGAACATGACGTTTATATCCTGGTTTGCTTTGGTATAGCTGGAGCCAACCAACCGCAAATTTCCGCATAGCGGCCCCATGGCATAGACGCATTTTAAGTTAAGGAATTTCTCGAGAGAATGAGCAAGGGAGCTCGTGGCTTGATTGATTTGGGTTGTAACCGTATGTTCACTTCGATCTTCCGAAGAAAACAGGACAATAAACCGTCCCTCCCCCACATAGCCTACCGTCCGCTTCTGAATGTCGCCAATTGCCATTTGCATGACTTCCGTGGCTTGCTGAACAAACCGATTTTTCTGCACATCGGTAAAGGACTCTGTCAACAACAGAAAAGGTACGATTTGTACAGCTGCGGTTCCATAAGTGATGGAACTGGTATACAGATCATTGTCCCGTGCATAAGACTGCAGCACTTCCCCGGCTTCTTGTACACCTCTAGCCAAATTAGCTACATGCTCGCGAAGAATAACCGGACTTAGACGTTCAATCATTTGGGTTTGAGCACTTCGAGCTTCATGCTCCCGTTCTTCACTCTGCAATTCCTGAACCGCTTTATCCAGAAGCGTCAATAGAGCTCCCGCGTTCAAGCGATGCTTGAGCAAATAATCCATAGCCCCATTCATGAGGCAGGTCCGAACATAATCGTAATCGTCAAAGCTGCTCAGCATGATCATTTTAACCTTGGGAAACCGCTCTCTGATCATACGGCTCAGTTCTACCCCATTCATTAACGGCATGCTCACATCCAAGATAGCGATATGCGGAGGTTGCTGCTCCATCATGGAAAGCGCCATAGATCCGTTATGTGCTTCACCCCATATGGTGAATCCATGCTTTTCCCAATCCAACATACTCTTCACATCGTTACGTGCCAACGCCTCATCATCAACCAATAATACCTGAAACATTCCTCATTCCTCCTGCCCTTTTCGATCCGTACCCGGCACCAATGGAAATCTGATCTGCACAGTGGTATAGGTATCTGGCTCACTATAAAGAAACACGCCGTAAGGCTCCCCGAACAGTCGAACAATGCGTTCGTGCACATTGCGAACTCCCATGCCGCTGAAGCGTGTGTTCGTCTGGACTTTATTCACTTCAAACAGCGGCATCGATCTGTTCCTTTGACATCCCTTTGCCGTTATCTCTTACTTCGATTCTCAGTTCTTTGTTTTCCTCGTAGATGCGAATCAACACCAGGCCCTCGTGCTCCGAGGAGGAAAGCCCATGAATGATGGCATTTTCCACAAGAGGCTGCAGCATTAACTTCAATACGCTGAACTGTAAAAGCTCTTCATTTTCGACTTCTATCTTCACATGGATGGGCTCCACATATTTGTATTTTTCAATATTGACGTAGCTGCGGACATACTGCAGCTCTTCTTGCAGGGAAAGAAATTCATTCGTATTCCCCAATACACCGCGCATGAGCTCGATCAAGGACTCCGATACCTCAACAATATTCGGCACTCCGTTAAGTTTGGCCAAATACTTGACCGTATTCAGCGTGTTATACAGAAAATGGGGGCGAATTTGAGCCTGCAAAACAGCCAACTCCGCCTCACGCTTCTCTTTCTCGGTCGTCACGATTCCCTCAAGTAAACGTTTTAATTCCTCTACCATACTTTTGAATACGTGATAGAGTTGACCTATTTCATCCTTGGAATGAATTTCGATAGTCGGTAGCGTCAAATTGCCTTCCATGACATGCATCATCATGGATCTCAGCCTTCGAATATTTCTTGTGATTCTCGAGGAAACCTGTAAAGTGCCGATGACGATAATTATAAACACAATAATGGCTACAGTGGCTAATACATTTCGGATCCGCGTCGTTTCAGTTAAGAGAGACTTCATAGGAACGAGTGCCACCGTGGACCATCCCGTATAATCCGATTTCCGTGTGATGACCAGGTAAGATTTCTGTCCGATGACCCTTTCAACCGAACGATCTGAACCGGACGTCTCCTGATTGAGCCCAATGATCACTGCCTTGTCAAGGGCGCTTGTTTGGGGTTGATAAATAAATTCGTTGTTCCTATCAACCACATACAACATACTGTCCGATGTAGGTTTGACATCATATATTTTCTTAATGAACTCGTCATTCAGATCGAACATCACCATACCGATTAAATTACGGTTATATCGGAGCTCGCGCCCGGTCACAATGGAGTCACTGAAACCGGTTTGATGAAAATAAGCATGCCCTGAGCCATTTTGAAGTAAATAATCCATCATCGGTGTGTATAAAATGTTCTTGTCGAGCCATGGGGTTCCGACAAAAAACACCTTTTCGTTCAACCCTATGACGGCAACTCGTGAAATATATGGCTTGTAGGCAATCAAAGCGGATAAAAACTCCTCGATCCGCTTTTGCTCCTGGAACCACTCGTAGCTGGGTTCCTCCGTCTTGCTAAGCAGTGTATCCAGCACCGTTTTATTGGTAGCGACCACCGTATTTAATCGACTAACTTCCTCCAGTCGGAGATTTAAGGATTCGTCCGCCTGGCGTATGCTTTCCGTAACGGAAGTAATCGCATTATTCTTCACCGTTTCTCTCATGTACAAATAAACAATACTTGTCACAGCAACGATTCCAATCAGAGTAACCAGACTGAATGCGACAAAGATTTTCCCCTGGATGCTTACCGTAGGTGAAACCAACTTTTTTACGGAGAAAAACTTCATGACCGTCAGCTCCTTTCCATTTCACGAATATTAGAAAAAAACATGAATCCAGCCCGATCAGGGTCATGATTCATGTTTTTATATTACTCACAACAAGGCTCTATGCATAGCCCCTCTCCATCCTCTTCGGCCCCCAGCAGGACAATTCCCACACGAGTCCGAAATGGAGCGGTCCGATCATTACCAAAAAATGTAGACATGAGTCTGCCGTCACGATCGATAAACATCGTTCCGTGGCCTCCATGGGGTACTGCCATCCGTCTTGGGGTATAAGGGCCGTACAACTCATCCGCAACGGCATACATCAAATCATAAGTACCATCCACTCGTTTATCGCCATTCCATTCCGCAGCACCAAGAATATACTTGCCTTTATACTTCACGATGAATGCACCCTCATAGCCTACGTGCTTTCCATCCGAGCACAGCAACTTGCGGGGGTCCTCCGCAAAGCCTGTCATATCCTTCTTCATCCTGGCAATTTTACCGTCCTGCCATACAAAATATACTTGACCATCATCATCCTGGAACAGGCTGGAGTCAATATCCGTATTCGTCATGCGACCCATATCGATATACGGTCCTTCTGCATTTCCAGATATACTTTTAATCAACCCGGTGCCTCCGCCTTTTAGCGAATAAGTAATCCAGAATGTTCCGTACAAATAGATCATCTCTGGGGCCCAAAGACACGGATTCTCATATATGTTGTTCTCCCATGTGCCATTCTCGGATAAATCCCATACTTTGGCCACATGGTTCCATTCCTTCAGATCATTTGAGCTCCACAAGTGAAGCTGATTATTTCGGTCCCAAAAATTTCGATGCGGCTTGTCTGAAGTCCCCGTCAAATAATACATCCCATCCGGTCCTGTGCTAATATGGGGATCCCGAATCAGGAAATCCCCGACGGGTCTAAGACTTCCCACAGCTCCCTTCTCCAGCACTGTTCCCTCCATCGGTCTGATGAATCCCTGGCCTGCAAAGGACATGGGTACAACGGAAGGATAATGTTCCACCGGTGAATAGCTGCCACAGCCCGTAAAGGATGCACACAGCTGATTTTCCGGTCCGGTAAATAATGAGACTTGTCCGCCATTGGGAAGTGCCAGATACCGTCGGCTGTATGGACCATAGATCGATTGGCTCACCGTTACAAAGGTATCTACTGCATCGCTGCCCATCCTCTCAAGCTCATCTGCACAAAACATATAGTAGTACCCATCCCGCTTGTATAAAAAAGCCCCGTAACTTCCTACCTGCAGATTCCGTATGTACGATGGATGATCCTCCCGCCCCGCGACCTTCCAAGGCTGCACTTCTACCATCCGGGGAATTTCCTCAAGACCGGTCATGTCCTCATTCATTCGGGCGATTTTTCCATTGCTGTAAATCCAATAAACAACTCCGTCTTCATCCTCAAATAAAGAGGAATCCTGCCCGTCGGTTGTTATCTTCCCCATATCCTGGTAAGGGCCCATGACAGAGGCTGACAAGCTTTTGAGCAAACCGGTGCCGCCTTGTTTCAACCCGTATGTGATCCAGAACGTTCCTTTTACATAGTGGATCTCCGGCGCACAAATACCAAAGGGGCCATCGCTCTCCTTTTGCCACGTTCCCTCTTGTTCCAAGCTCCATACGGCGGCTGGCCCCGTCCATGTTTTTAGGTCTGCGGATGTCCATACCTGCAAGCTTGAACCATCTGTCGTACCTGTCAAATAGTATAGATGATCCGGCCCTGAGCAAATACTGGCATCTTTTAGGGAGACATCCAAAATCCGTTCTATCATTACTGCAGATTCAGAATAGCCTGTACAGGCGGACCACTCCGTTTCAGGATGAGGTGGTTGACTAATAAAATCACTGTTCATTGTATTTTTCCCTTCATAAAATAATCTGGATTAAGTATATCGTGGTTGGTACAACTTTTTAATAGAATAAGCAGTACGTCGGGTGAGGATTATGGACATCAATTACTTTTCTATAAAATAAAAACATGCCGTGAAGAATCATTCTCAATTCCTGAACAATTCGCGGCATGTCTATTGAATTTTAATAAATTGCTTTCGGAAGACGCTTGGTCTCACTCCGGTTTTGCTTTGGAACAGGTTCGAAAAATAATGCGGATCGACATATCCAAGCTTATAACCAATATCACTTATGGTCAGATGTGTGTCGAGTAGCATTAGTTTAGCGGATTCTATCTTTTTGGAGATGACATAGTTATAGATGGTCGTTCCGATTTCTCTTTTAAACAAGCGATTTATCTGCTTATTGGAAATGCCCATTTGTGAAGAGAGCTGGGTCGGATCGAAAGGATGAAGGATACTGTTATCCAAAAATTGCTTTATAGCTTGAACCGTTGATGTTAACGCCTCCCCTCTTTTACGTAAAGTTTCGGAGAGGCTGACAATGATTCGCATAAGGATGATCTGCAGCTCACTTTGCATTTCTTCTACTGATTTTTGATTAGCGCTTTCAATAGCCTCATTAAACAAGTGCTCCAATCCGCTACTGGACGTCACGACATGGGAAAGCAGTTGGTAGGCTTCAAGCATCTTCAGAATCCAGCTTCCGCTAATGTTTAGCCATATATAACTCCATCGCTCCTTATGGTCTAGGTCTGAGGCAACTTCATGGTAATAGCCTGCAGGTAGGATGAACATGTCTCCCTGACGAGCAATACAGGCTTGGGGACCGACTTGAACACTGCCTTGCCCTGATAGTACAAAACCGAAAACGGTAATTTGTGCAATCTTTCGAATATTGCGGTAATCCGTATCACAGTAATTAACCCCTAAGAACTGTACGCTCAGAGGAGGAGGCTCTCCTAACGGAGGCAGGTGATATACGGGCCCGTGCTTGCCGGGTTTATTTATCATCGTCATTGGACCTCTCTTAACAACTTGGTTCTTAGTTCCCATGCCTATATTTTAGCACAATTCCAAGTATTGAGACATGGAGTGGGATGGAAGAAAGAGCCATATGAAACTATGAATATACCACTGCCGTTCGCTCTCCGTTAAGATTATCTAATAACAATATTTTTCACCAAGGTAAATCTAATTGGTCAAAGACGTCTGCATTGCCGGTACCATTTTCATTGAATAAATCAAACAAATTATTGAAAATCAAATAACCGAAACCCTTATTTCTCAAGGAGTCCCGGTCTAAACGTCTTTACACAAACGCCCATCCCGAAAGCGCATAATTAACGTAGTCTCATTCCCCTCTTTGTCCGTTCCAATGGGATCATACATATGACAGTTAGCGCCTCTATTGGAATTAACGATAATCGCAACATTATCCTCGGCGTGAACCTTTATGTAAAGAGGTGCTTCATTTTGACTTTTTGCTCGCTCAGACATATATATGTCTTCCTTATATCATGATCCCGGTCTCACGGATTCATCAGGGTCGGAGTTAACACCAAGCCGATTAATCTCGTTGTAGGCCATCAGCAGCGGTGCTACACCATGCCCGTTATTGTCCACGATTTGTTCTGCGAAGAAATAATACGCAAGACTGCCGTCTCGCATTTGTCCGGTTTCCGGCTTTTTGCCAAGACCGGCACTTCGGCAAATGCCGCCTAGCAGCACTTCACCCTCTTCTTCCCTCAGGTAACGAGCAATCGTTCCGTTAAACGCCTGTATGCCGTATTCGGCATACTCCTTTGGCAGATAACCCAATCGCGCACTTTTGAGAATGGCATAAGCTAACATCAGCGTACCGCTGGCTTCGAGATAATTGCCTGGATGCTCCTTCTTATCCACGACCTGATACCACATACCCTCGCTATGCTGGTATGGCAGCATGTCATCTATAAGCTCCTTAATATAGGCTTTGAGGATGCCAGTGTCTGCCGGCTCTCCTTCCAGCAGCTCAAGCACATCCACCAATGCCATCGCGAACCAGCCGACCGCACGCCCCCACACATTTGGTGACTGCCCTGTTGATTTATCACACCAGAACATGTGGCGGCTCTCATCATAAGCGTGGCTGTACAACCGCTTCTCATGGTTATATATATATTGGCGGACATTTTCGAACTGCTGCAGCGTATCGGAATAATCCTTCGCCTCAACGAATTGCTTCACGTACTGAACATAGAAAGGCTGCCCCATATATAATCCATCCAGCCAAACCTGGTAGGGGTAGTTTTCTTTATGCCAGAACGATCCGGAACTCGTTCTCGGATAAGTAGCCAACTGCTGATACAACATATCCATGATCCTTTTATATTTGGGATCCCGCTCCCTTTGGTATAGCGTAAACATAATTCCAGCCATCCGGATCTGGTCAATATTATAACTGCAGATTTGGATTTCAGGTATATTGCCGCCCGAGTCAAACAGCTGATCTATATAGCTTTTTACAAAGATATAATCACTTTCACTGCCCGTTTGCTCGTAGCTGTCCAAATACGCCTTTAAGATACAGCCCTCGATATAATGCCACCTTACGGAATACCACTTCTCGCTGGACATATAGGCTGCTTTCAGTTTTTCTACCAATTCATAGGTCAACAGGTGCACCTCCATGATGGATAACGCGATTATGAGTCATTCGCCGAACTGGTGATTACTGTGATCTCGTAAGGGCATCTCGATACTGGCCCGGTGTCATGCCAGTAGCTTTGCGGAAGGTCCGGATAAATCCAGTGGAGTTGGTATAGTTGAGCCGCTCCGCAATTTCCGTAATCTTCATATTGCTGTCCTTTAACCACAGTTTCGCCATATTCATCCGGTAATTCGTCAAATAGTCGATAAACGTCGTTCCAATCTCTTTCTTGAACACTCGGCTCAAATAAACGGGATGAAATCGGAATTGTGCAGCGCACAATTCCAAAGTAAGATCCTGATCGTATTTTTCGTGAATGAGCTCGATCATTTGGTGTGCGATATTGATATATTGCGAATCGATTCGCCCCTGTAAGAAAGCAAGGGTAGGCGGTATCAGCTCTGTCTTAAACCAAGTCATAATTTCCTCCGCCGTATTCAATTTCATGAATCGGATAATGACCGATTTGGCGCCGACTAATCCATCCAGCATGCCACCTTGCTGCCCAACAAGCCGATAAATTTTGGCGATTAATTGAAGCATAAATATTTGAAAATCATTGAACGAAATGCTCTTCTCCAAAATCGCTGACGCATACTGGTTATAATACTCGTAAGCAGAAGCTGCATCGCCTGTTTTAAGCCCATTCATCAAGCTCTCTTCAAAGTGATTCCATGAAGCAGCAGGCTGAACGCTGTTCCGGTAAACCGGTTCGATATCTTCATAGCCCAGGATGAGCTCATTTCCAAGACTAATTCTGCGTTTCAGAGCCTCCAAAGCCTCTGAGTAGGCATCCATCGCATTCGTATACCTTTGAAACGGCCGACTGATGCCGATACTGATTTTGAGCTGAAGCAGCTCGTGCACCTTCGATTTCATAAGCTCCGCCATTTGATAGAAGTAGCCCTTCAATTCATCCGGATCCTCCGAATCGCCTAGTAGTATGGTTACCTGAGATTGATCCAGCAGCAAAGTACCCAAGATACGGTCTTTAGGAATTAGCTCCCCAACGACATTGTTGATCGCAAATAACAGCAGCTCCTTATCGCTATCCAAGTATCTGGTGTCCTCTAGAGAATCGATCTGCAAGGCGAGCACTCCTAGCGCTTTCCCCTTTTCCCCAAAGCCATAGGTCTCATACTTATAGGAGAATTCGCTCTCAGTGACCTGTCCCATTAACAACTTCAATAGGAAAAATTCCTTCACCTGCCCACTCTGAACCTGCAGCTGCTGCTGAAGCTGCTTTCTCGTGCTAAACAAGGAAGAGAACCGCTCTTCGATTAAAGCGAATTCATCCCGCTTTTTATTCCCTTTGGACTCTCCTCCGAACTGCTCCATCATCATAAATAACCGATGGATCGGCCTATACATGCGGCGGGTTCCATAGAAAGCGGCGAGTCCGATTAGAATAAAAATAATCACACAGGCATTTAACGTAATAAACGCTATTTTCTTAGATTCCTTCGTAATTGCATCAATGGAAACGACCGAAACATAGGACCAGCCGTTATAAGAGGAAACTCTATAGTTGACCCCCATATCGTTTGTTTCAAAGGCCCCCTCTGGTTCTGTCGCGACATTCATCCTTTGCAGGATGGAAGGCTGGATCCCTACAGTGCTGGAACTGGCTAAGAACGGCTCCCTGTTTCGATTAAGCACATAAATATTTCCTAATTGGGTGTTTTGAGCCAAATTGCTCAGTAATGCATCATGCGACATGTCAATAATCAACAACGCTTTAGGAGTGGTCGTAGAGGCAATCATTGGAAGCTTGACGACCAACCGGATCTTATTTTCATCTAAGGAATTACCGATAGTAGCTAACCAAAATAAATTTTGCGGGCGCTTGGCATAATCGCTCAGTAAATCTCGATTCACAAAATCGTCTGTTGTTGTAAAGCCGAGATTGCTGATCATCCAGTCGTGCTCCAAGTTAATCAGCTGCGTGTCGGCCACACCCGCAATCGAATGAAGATTATACAAGCCTTTGGAGAGATTGTTGATCGTTTGAAAATCATCATTCTGTAAATCATGGTATATGAAATCGCTTACCAACGGTGAATTGATGTACTGTACAGCGCCCATTTCGACGTTCTTTAAGATTTGCTCCATGCGCATCTGGTTTTGCAGCAGGATCTGTACATTCCCCTCATTAACCTTCTTCCCAATATCCTTTGAGGCAATATAGTAGGAGATGAGCCCAATGCAAACAACCGGAACTGCGCTGAGCAGAAGAGAGAAGACAAGCATTCGATATAAGTATTTAGGCAACGGAAACCTCACCTTTCTTCGCTTACAAGGATTCGACATTACCATTATATCAGAGGAATCTACGATGCCTATGCTTACAAATGCTAGAACTAGAGCGTCTTACTTCTTCTGCTTCGCATACTCGGCCGTATATTCTTCAATCACCTTGTCACCGCCAGCTTTTCTCCATTTATCCACTTCAGCTTGCCAACCAGCCTCATCAATTTTCCCCATAATAAATTTGGTTTGGGCATCACGAATTAATGTATCCAATTCTCCGCCTTTTTCAGAATACGTCTTGGAATTCATCGTTAACGCCACATTGGGCACCACATTCTTCAGGTTGTCGGCAATGACCTTCCAGCCCTTCGCCTGCAAATCTGATAATTTCAGAGGCAGCCCTGTTCCGGTCACTTCAAATGAAGGTAGACTGTCACGATAAGGCTTAACCTCGAGATTAAATTGGGTCAAGTCTTTAAACTCCGCTTTTCCGTCAGCCGTCTTAGTAAAATGTTTGCCTTCAATCCCTCTAGTCAGAAGTGTCGACATCTCTGGCTCCAGCAGCTTATCGAAGAAACCCAACAGCCGCTTTAATTCCGCTTCTGACTTGACACTCGATTTTGGGAAAACGAAGAAACCATTATTGCCAGGCTCAGCCGGTACTTGATTGCCTGACGGTCCCATATAAGGCGCAATTTCAACTACGCCATTAGGTACAGCCTTTTTCAGGTTATCTTGAGAGGTCGCAGCCGCCGAGGCCACGGTATTGATCCGAATCCCCACCTTGCCAGCATTCCATTTATTATCGGCATCAGCTGTCTGAACAACGGAAAAGTCCTGATTGATTAATTTTTCCTGATATAGTCTGCGAAGCAGCTTCATGGAATCCAGATATGGTTTGGTCATAAATTCAGCTACCAGCTTACCTCCTTCCATACCCCATTTATTCGGCGCACCTTGAGAAACTGCGAGCCGGGTCAGAAAGGCGCTGCTGGCAGCCGGGTCGTTGTAGGACTTGTCAAGAAACATACCGTACGAATCGTTCTGACCATTCTTATCAGGATCCTTCTCCGCGATGGTCTTCATGATGTTATACCAGTCATCTAAGGCTACCGGAGGCTTCAGGCCAAGTCCATCAAACCAATCCTTCCGGTATGTGATACCGGCACGGCCGATGTCCCGATACAAGGGCAGACTATATAACTTTCCATCAACCTTTATATTGTCATAATACAACGCGTTGACAGCTGATAAGTTTTTATAATCCTTTAACAAAGGGCCAATTTCCCAAAACAAGCCGGATTGGATTGCGCTAAGCGTAGTGGCGTTCGACGTAATTTTAAATGCTTTGGGCATTTCATTAGAGGCAATCATGATGTTTTTCTTATCTTCGAAAGCAGCGGATGGAATCCATTGAATATCGATTTTTGAATTCGTGTATTTCTCGATAGCCTGCTCCACTTCACTACCTTTTTTCGGAGCTTCTCCGATTTGAGGCGTAGCAATAGTAACTTCCAGCGGTGTATTATCCTGCTGTGCAGTTGGCGAGCTCTTCTCACCTGCACACCCCGCTAATGCACTTACAGTCGTCAACAATGAAAGCAGAGTAATAAAGCGCTTACCTACCATACAAAACCCCTCCTGAATGTTTGTTTATGTAAGAGATACTCTTTGAAATAGAGTTATCCTTTTACCGATCCTAATAGCACACCCTTGGCAAAATGCTTCTGTAAGAACGGGTAGACGAGCACAATCGGGACGGTCGCGACTACAATGGAAGCCATTCGAATAGTCTGCGGTAAATAGTCGGTAGGATCTTGCTGTGACGTGGTGTTTCCGATTTGATCCTGAGATAACAAAACAATTTGTCTCAAAATAACCTGGACCGGAAACTTCTCAGCATCGTTCATGTACATCACCGCATTAAAGAATGTATTCCAATGTCCAACGGCATAGAAAAGTCCGAAGGTAGCCATCGCCGGCATCGATAACGGCAATATGATACGGAATAGTATCCCTAGATCATTACAGCCATCGATCTTCGCTGAATCTACCAAGCTGTCGGGAATTTGCTGAAAAAAGTTCTTGAGCACGATTAAATTAAATGCGCTTATAGCGGTCGGAATCATCAGGGACCAGTACGTGTTGATCATACCAAAAGCTTTGACTACAAAGTAGGTTGGGATCAAGCCCCCGCTGAACAGCATCGTAATCAAAACCATGAGAAGTATCGTCCGGCGCCCTCGTAAGGTGGCTTTAGCCAAAGGGTAAGCGGTAAACGAGGTCAACAGTAGGTTGATCAACGTTCCGAACACCGTGATATATATCGAGATAAGAATACTCCGAACCATCGTGTCGGTTGAAAAGATGTATTTATACGCACCCAAGGTAAACTTCGAAGGAAATAAGAGAAGCCCGCCTTTAGCCACCTCCCCTGGGGAAGCAAAAGACATTGAAACGATATATACGAATGGAATGATTGTGATTAGTGATACAAGGGTCAACAACGAATAGTTTACCGTATTAAACAGCCGATTGCTCCAATTCTTATCATCAACTAGCATATTGACAGCCCCCTGACGCTTTTTAATATACGCCTTCTTCGCCGAATTTTTTCGCTATCCAATTGGATCCGAGTACAAGGACGAGCCCTACCAGAGATTTAAACATCCCGACCGCGGCACTGTAGCTGTATTGTCCTTGCGTCAAGCCTTTCATATATACAAAAGTATCAAACACTTCCCCGACTTCTCGGTTCATGGAGTTAAGCATCAGGAAGATGTGCTCGAAACCCGTATCCAAAAAACTGCCCAAGCGTAGAATAAACAAGATGACGATCGTACTACGAATTGCAGGCAGTGTAATATGCCACAGCTGTCGCCAACGCCCAGCTCCATCCATACGAGCCGCTTCATATAACTGAAGATCGACTCCGGACAGTGCCGCGAGGAAAATAATCGTTCCCCAGCCTGCCTCTTTCCAGATCGACTGGCTGATGATCATCGGTCTGAACCAATCCTCACTCAGCATAAAAGGAATCTTCTCGATACCGATTTTCTGGATCAGTTCGTTTACAACTCCACCTTCAGTTGTAAATAAGACATAGAATATGCCAACCGCTACTACCCATGAAACAAAGTGAGGCAAATACAGTAACGTCTGAGCAAAACGTTTGAATATCCCAATACGAACTTCATTCAACATTAGTGCTAGTACGATAGGCAAGGGGAAGAAAAACACCAAATTATAAATCGCTAACAAAATGGTATTACGGAACAGCATCCAAAACTGAGGCTCTGAAAAAAAACGTTCGAAATGCTTCAGCCCTACCCAGGGACTGTTCATAAAACCTAGATGCGGTTTATAGTCTTCAAAAGCCATGAGTAAGCCAAACATAGGAACATATTTAAAAATGATAAAATACAAAACACCTGGTAATAAAATAAAATACAACCATCGATCCCTGACAATATCCCTTATGAACAAAGATTCTTTAAAGAAACGGTAATTGGTTCTTATTTGTAACTGAGCTTCATACTGCTCCTTCATCCGCCGTCCCCCTGACTGAATTCGTGTGTGAATCGATCACAATTCAAATCATAAGTTTCGCGGGTATGACTGGCAATAGTACTGATCGAACCATCTAAATTCTCAATGAAATTACAGTTTTTAAGATAACTTGGACCCCAGTTACCATTCTTTTCAGTTGCATCGTACTTTCTTAACCTCTGCCCTTTATGGAATTGAAGCGTATATACATTCAAATGGCGGATAGAGTTGAACGAAAAAAGTCTGCTTGATCTCTGTATCGCATTTGCGAGAGATTGGGCAGACTTTTTAATTGGACCGTCATGGGCCGCTTATTCGTTATGATATACCTGCAAAAGCTTATTTCGGACATAACTAAGATGGCGGTACATATGAGTAAACGCTTCGTGTGGATCCCGATTAACGAGCGCATTATAGATATCTGTATGAAATTGGACCGTTACATCACGTTCACGTTCCCTAATTTGTCTGTCCATTTTATCATGGGTGATAAGCAGAGGATCTATCATCCCTTCAATGATCGGATTGTTCGCACTCAATGCAATAATCCGATGAAATTCCTTGTCCGATTCCCCATAGTTGTCATCGACACTGCCCGCGATTTCATCAATGGTTTCCTTTAATCGTTCCAACTGCTCGTTCGTAATCTTTTCTGCCGCTATGGCCACAAGTCCCAATTCTAAAGCCATTCGTGCTTCGATGATCGCTGGAAGGTTGCCAATGGACAAAGCCAGCATCACCGAGAACGGATTACTGCCGATTTTATTATTAAAATGGGTGCCGCCACGGGTTTTTCTCGTAATCACTTCAAGTGCTTCGAGCGAACTTAATGCTTCCCGCAGAACTGGCCGACTCACGCCTAACATTTCGATCAGTTCCATCTCGGACGGCAGTTTATCTCCAGGTTTAAGCTGACCGCTGATCAGCAGCTGAACAATGCTGTCAACGACTTGCTTGGGCAGCGTGTTTCGTTTAACAGTCTCCAGTTCTACGCTTCCTTTAAGTTCTACCATATTTACCCTTCTCTCTTAGCTGACTAAAACGCATAATCATATTGTAAGACGAATTAGACAAAATAACAATGCAGCCCTATAGCCATGATATTATTTCATCTTGATTCCAATGCTTATCAATCTGCATATTCTAGCTGTGGCTGCTTGAATAAGCTCTTCAGCTGATTCTATACATTGCTCTAATTCCATGGGCCGGGGCACAATACTCATAAGTCCGTCGATCCCATGTTGAAGTACATCCTCAGCACCTGCACCTAACCCGCCGGACAAGCAGATCGTCGGGATGCCCGCCTCTTTGGCGATCTTAGCCACACCAACAGGGGCTTTACCGTGCGCAGTTTGAAAGTCGGTGGAGCCTTCACCGGTTATGACTAGGTCTGCCTGCTTAAGCTTTTCAGCGAAATCTGCAGCTTCCAGCACAATTTGAATACCTGGGATCAGCTTCGCATTCGTGAAAAACAACAATCCCGCCCCTACACCGCCGGCTGCACCAGCACCCGGAATAAGTGCAACGTCCCTGCATGTAGCCAATTGAGTAACTGCCGCATAATTCTTAAGCGCATGGTCCAATTGCGCCACCATGTCGGATGTGGCACCTTTTTGCGGACCGTAAACCGCGGATGCACCTAACGGTCCGTACAGCGGGTTATCGACGTCGCATGCGACCTTAATATCCGTTTCGGCAATACGCTTATCTAAATCGGATAAATCGATTCGTGCGAGCTTGGCAAGAGCCCCCCCGCCTTGGGATAGCTCGTTGTCATCCGAATCCAGGAATTTGACGCCTAAGGCCTGTGCCATTCCCGCTCCGCCGTCATTGGTTGCGCTGCCTCCAATACCTATAATTAGCTTGCGCAGTCCGTAATCGAGAGCCGCCTTGATTAATTGTCCGGTACCAAAAGTCGTCGTCAGCAGCGGGTTCCTTTGCTCCCTCGGCACCAAAGGTAATCCGGAAGCAGCAGCAAGCTCGATCACCCCGGTTTCTCCATCGCCGAGAATCCCCCAATAGGAGTCGATCACTTCACCCAAGGGTCCTACTATTTTCTGTTGGATTATTCGACCACTGGTAGCCGTTATAAGTGCTTCTACCGTGCCTTCACCGCCATCAGCTATAGGTACTTTGCTCACCGCAGCGTCAGGAAATACGTCCCGAATCCCCCGTTCCATCGCATCAGCAACAGCAAGGGCAGATAAGCTCCCTTTATATGAATCGGGTGCCAATATAATACGCATGGTGCTTCTCTCCTCTCTTTCTTGCACACAAAAATCTGATACTTCTATCTTAACAAAGAAAACCCCTTATAGGTGATAAGAGGTTTTCAACGGAGGCTTACCTATTAACTTCAACCTTTGCCATTTTCTCATAGTAGCGAATCAAGCTGCCGTGGTCGCAATCACCCATTCCATCCACCTTCAAAGCCTGCATCATCTCCATGACGGCAGCCGTCAGCGGTAGAGGCACGCCTACTTCATGGGAGGTTTCCAAGACGTTGCTCAAGTCCTTTATGTGCAGGTTGATACGGAATCCCGGGTCAAAATTACGGTCCATCACCAGCGGTGCCTTTGCATCTAAGACAGTGCTGCCGGCCAAACCGCCGCGAATCGCCTGATAAACGAGCTCTGGTTGAACGCCAACCTTGCTGGCGAGCACGAACGCTTCGGACATCGCGGCAATGTTAATGGCAACCACGATCTGATTGGCCAGCTTGGTCACATTCCCTGCTCCGATGTCTCCTGTGCGTATGACAGAGGCAGCCATTGCTTTTAACACATCATAGCATTGCTCAAATACTTCTTTCTTCCCGCCAACCATCACGGAAAGGGTCCCTTCGATCGCCTTAGGCTCCCCCCCGCTCACTGGAGCGTCAAGCATTTCTATCCCTTTTTCCGCCAGCTTCCGGGCGATTTCCTGGCTGGTCAGAGGCGCGATCGAACTCATATCGATAACGACGGTTCCTGACTTAGCCCCTTCGATGACGCCATTCGGGCCCAAAACCACTTCATTCACCTGCGGTGAATTCGGCAGCATGGTGATAATAACATCCACCTGCTCAGCCAAAGCTTTAGCTGTTGAGGCCGTCTTGGCTCCCGCCGCTGCAAGCTCCGAACCACTCTTACTTGTATCGAGAACAACTAGCTCATAACCCGCTTTCAACAAGTTTTTACTCATGGGCTTACCCATAATACCCAACCCGATGAATCCTACTTTCATTTTCATTTAAGAGCTCCCATCTGCTTCAATATGTCAGCGAGCTTATTTCTATTGATTTCGGAGCAGCTCGTGTTCGGCAAGATCGAGCCTCCCACTTCAAGACCGATGAGGTTCATGGCCTCCTTGGTCACCACCGGAAAACTAGCGAGATTAGAAGCCATGCGAAGAGGAGCCAGCTTAAACTGGGCTTCCAAAGCTCCCTGTAGATCCCCGGCTATAAATTTCTCGTAAATTTCAACGACCAATGCCGGCACAATATTCGCCGTTGAAGCGACACAACCTACAGCACCGTAAACCAAGGTGCCTAAGATCATGACATCCCGGCCCGCCATGACCTTAAATCCTTTATCTCGTGTTCTGCGGATATACTCGGAAGTCAAAGTTAGATCGCCGCTGCTATCTTTCACGCCTACAATATTGGGAATATCGGCAAGCCGTTCGATCAAGTTAACGGAAATATTATTCCCCACGCGATCCGGATTGTTATAGAGCAGTACCGGCAAGGCAGTCGCTTCAGCTACTTTTCGGAAATGTTGATATAACTCTTCTTCCGAAGGCGCAAGAAACATAGGAGGCAATATCGTAATCGCCTGAGCATTTAACGATTCACCTAATCTGGCTAACTGAACGCACTCCTTAGTTGTGATAGCTCCTATCCCCATATAAACCGGCACACGGTCCGCGACCTGCTCAATCGTAATGCGAACTGCCCTCTCCTGCTGCTCATGATCCAGTCCGTAAAATTCGCCATTACTGCCTAAAGAAAGAATGCCGTGAACCCCTCCTGCGATAACGTGCTCAACTACCCTTCGAAGTCCTTGCTCTTCCACGCATTCATTAGCATCAACTGGTGTAACAATAGGCGGAATGACTCCGCGAATAAGACTAATATCCATTGTGATCTCTCCTTCATTCAATTTTTTATCTCGATTACCGTACAAGACAAGGTTGTTTATGATCGAATTTCCAGCCAGGAATCAAATACTGCATAGCCATCGCATCATCACGTGCTCCTAGCCCTTTCTCATTATAAAGCTGGTGCGCTTTCTCAATTTCAACCATATCAATCTCAATGCCCAAACCCGGCTTGTTCGGAACTTCCACCATACCTCCGACAATTTGGAACGGCTCTTTGGTCAGACGCTGCCCGTCCTGCCAAATCCAATGAGTATCGATAGCTGTTATTTTTCCCGGTGCAGCGGCAGCGACATGGGTAAACATGGCCAGCGAAATATCAAAATGATTGTTAGAATGCGATCCCCACGTCAGCCCCCATTCATGACACATTTGAGCTACTCGGACAGAGCCTTGCATCGTCCAGAAGTGCGGATCAGCAAGTGGAATATCAACCGAATTCAGTTGAATCGTGTGTCCCATCTGGCGCCAATCCGTGGCGATCATGTTCGTAGCTGTCGGCAGCCCGGTAGCACGGCGAAACTCTGTCATTACCTCACGTCCAGAATAACCATTTTCAGCTCCGCAAGGATCTTCGGCATAAGCCAGTACATGGTGTTGATCACGGCAAAGGCGAATTGCTTCAGACAAAGACCATGCGCCGTTAGGATCCAGCGTTATTCTTGCTTGCGGAAAACGTTCGGCTAGCGCGGTGACGGCCTCGATCTCCTCTTCTCCGCGAAGCACGCCGCCCTTCAGCTTGAAGTCGTTAAAGCCATATCGCTTGTAAGCCGCTTCAGCCAGCTTAACGACAGCTACGGGTGTAAGCGCTTCCTCATTACGCAATCGTGTCCAGTCATCCTTGCCATCCTGCCCGCTCAAGTAAGGAAGCTTCGTTTGATTACGGTCGCCGATATAGAACAAGTAACCTAACATCTCTACCCGGTCACGCTGCTGGCCTTCGCCAAGGAGCGCAGCAACAGGAACGCCGAGAAATTTCCCCAGAAGATCTAACAGCGCAGCTTCCAAAGCAGTAACGGCGTGAATCGTGATGCGTAGATCGAAGGTTTGCAAGCCACGTCCTCCAGCATCTCGATCAGCAAACTGCTTGCGTGCTGTGTTCAGAATGTTATTGTATTGACCTATGGATTGACCAATGACGAGCGCCCGTGCATCCTCTAGTGTTTGACGAATCTTTTCACCGCCTGGAACCTCACCAACCCCCGTATGGCCTGCGTTATCTTTAAGAATGATGATGTTGCGTGTAAAGAAAGGAGCATGTGCACCGCTGAGATTAAGCAGCATGCTATCGGTCCCCGCCACAGGGATGACCTGCATTTCCGTAATGATCGGCGTGCCTGAAAAACGGTTATTCAGTTGCTCATGTTTCATTTCCTGCATCAAATTGTTCTCTTCCCTTCATTAAAAAATAATTTAAAATAAGGAAATGGTTATTTATAAGTCATATTGTAAGACAAATTAAATTATACGTCAATTTATTCTTTATGATCTGCGATAGCGGAAGAAATAGCCAGCAGTTCCCCCTGTTATGGAGATCCCCTGGCGGTATTTATGCAATGACACATCGTACTTCCACAGAACTAAAAGACACCGATCTCATAATAAAATACTTTGGCACAATGAGGTTCTAAGCTGTAAAGTTTCATCGCGTTCGTGTAGGTACCTACTTCCTCGTCCATCCAAAAATCATAAACCCGATAACTCCCATCCAAGCTAATCTCGATATCTTTAGGCTGATCGTCAAAATTGAAGACGCAAATGAGATAACGATCCTCCAATTTTATTCGTCCAATCGTATACGTATCGTCGTCAAAACGGGCGGCTTTACCAGTTGGAGGCAAGAGCTTCTGCAATACACGAATATTTTCCTCGGACAGAGATGGAATTAAATCTCCGCTTAGGATCATACCTCCGGATGCTAGGATAACGGCTTTATGAAATTCGAACTCTTGATCTGAAATTTCCGATTTCTTCTCAATGATTTCACCGCTAATCGTCTGGTTACGAAACGTTACTCTTTCGAGGACAATGACATCTGGGTCGTTATACCACAAGATGTCGTTTTGCCAGTTCCGAGGAAAGAGCTCCTTCGCATTGCCGCTGACATGCTTCCAGTCCCTTGCAATATCATTGGTCACCCGGTTCCCATGAACTAATCCAAGAAGCGGCCAGAAAGGAGCATTGCACCCAAGAATAAAGCTGTCGTGCCCGACTTCATCGATAATCGCCTTCATTCCACTGCGAAATGCTTCGATTCTTGTTGCCTGTTTGTCGTAACGGCATCCTGGCAAGGCACCGTATTGCAGAAAATCCAGCTTAAAATATCGCCAACCCCATTCATCATGCATAACCCTGACAGCTGACCTCAAATAGTTTTGGGCCTCAGGATGCGTTCCGTCCAGCATATACCATTGCTTTTCCGGCATCTTCTTTTTCTGACCGATTCCATTGAACGGTTTGCCACCCTGATCTTGAACCAGCCACTCCGGATGCTCAAGCATCAGCTTCGACCCCGGTTCTACAATAAAGGGAGATAGGTAGCCGGCAGCTTCAATCCCGGTAGCTCGGATACCTTCACTAATCGTTTTGACGTCTGCTCCAAGCGTGACACTCGGAATTAAGAAGTCGCCGTCGGCTGCTGCATAGCCCCCATCAATTTGAATTCGCTTCAGTTCAGGTATTCGCTGGACCATGCTGCGCGCATTCTCGTAAAGTCCCTCTGCCGTTATTGGACGAAGGCAATAATAGGAACACCATCCCGTAGGAATCTCAGGATAAAGCATGCGCGGGTGGTTCCGATTGAGGCATTCAGCCAATTCTTGAAAGAGCAGATCGCGGTTTGCTCCGGAAGCAAACATGAATTGTTCCAATTCCCACGACTGGCCAGGCCCCAGCTCTAAATCTTCTGTATCCATAATCACTTCTATATAGGATTTTCTGAATCGAAACTCGCCGGAAAAGCGATTGCATGAAGTAAAAGCCATCAGCAGGTGCTCCTCATGAGAGGGAGACAAGGCCATCAGATTGTAAACCGTCCATAAGTTCTCATGAAACGGAGTTTCGGGAATTCGGAAGAAATCCCGATCTTTTCTGTAAGCCCCGATCACATAGGGCAAAGAAAGCGTACCTCCGTATTGTGTAAGCATTTGAAAGCCTTCACCGTAAAATGGCGTATTGGGGGCGAGAGGCATATCACCAGAAAAAAGCACAACCTCTCTTATCCGCAGTGAATGATTGGACCGATTGACAACTCTAGCACTTAAAAGATTATTCGCCCATGATTTCTCTACAGTAACCTCACGGTCTGTAGCTGTTGTGCAATCGGAAAGTCTAACACTAGATTTGATTTTCTTGATATCGTCCAAATTCAGCATTTTAAGACAGCCTCTCTCAGTGCATCTTCCACGGTAAGCATTTTGCCCGTTCTCGACGATACGGCTGCAGCATGCACCAAGCTTTGCGACTTTAAATAATCTCTTCCGTTTGGTCTTGGCTCCCGCTTTTCCTTCAATGCAGTTAGAAATTCATCGATCGACAGCACGTTTCCTACCCCATCGAAGGTGTACACTTCATCGGCCTTTCCTTCCTTCATAAGCTGCACTCGGTTACTCGTTATCGCAATCGCGCCATCCGCTCCTTCGAAACGCCAATCTCCATACCATTCGGTCAGTTTTCCCTTGGCCATCATGCTGCCGTGATAATCCACGACTGTTCCTCCGTCCAGCTCCATCCAAGCGCTAAGGTGGATCGTCGTCGTCTCCGTCCAGCTTCCGGGCGGATTGCTATTCATGGCGAACACTTTCACCGCTTCCTGACCGGTAAAATAACGGATCATATCGAAATGATGAATCGTGACATCTTCCAGCAGTCCGTTTGCCAGCCGGCCAAAATAAGGAACGGGTACGACGTGATAGCGGTCGAATTCGATGTATACCGATGACAAATGTCCGATAACGCCGCTGTCTAAAAGCTCCTTCGCCTTCAGCACCGGGGCGAAGAAACGGTAATTCTCGGAAATCATGAACGGGATGTTTTTCAGTTCAGCCTGACCGACAATATATTGCGCATCCGTAATATCATTCGAAATCGGCTTCTCGCAGAGCACAGGCAGGCCATGCGCGAACGCAATCTCGTTAATCGCAGTGTGAATGTGAGGAGGCGTAACATTAATGACGAAATCGGGGCTCTCGCTGTTGATCGCTTCTTCCAATGACGAATAAAACGGGGTTTCCGGATCGATCGTTTCCCGCAGGTGAGCGTTCGCTTCAACAACGCATACCGCCTGCACGCCCGCATGACGTCTCAGTTTCTTGTACCACCCTGAACCGAAGTTCCCTAAACCGACCAGAACCGCCTTCATATTGCTCATCCTCTCTCGCTTCTCTATATTTGATTTTTGTTGCGGGACGGTCCGGCATGGCACCAAACGACAACTATAGGATCATCCACACTTGAAATGAGATGATGGTCCTCTCCCGGCTCAATAATGACGACATCTCCCGTTTTAACTGGGTACATATGCTCTTTGTTGATTTCAACCTCGCCTTTACCCTGCAGGATAAGGAAAGCTTCGCAATCTTCGTGCACATGATAGTCAATGCCGCCCGGACCGTCGTTCGTATGAGCGCGCGCGCCCGGCTTCTCGAAAGCAAGCCCGCCGTAAGAAAGGTAATCCCCCGGCATAATGTCTTTCAAAATATGTCCTTCTGTAACATCGGCCAACTGCTGTAAACGATAAGTTCTCATTAAAATCACTCCTTTTTTTATTTAATTACTTCTTGAACAATTCGTCGTATTTTTGTTGGGCTTCCTTCATCACTTGATCGCCGCCCATCTTCTTCCATTCCGCAACGAACGCGTCAAACTCGCTGATTGGCCGTTTCCCGGTAATAAAGTCGATGAAAGCTTTGACAGCAAATTGATCGAGACGATCTTTATTCTCGTTGAACACGGGTCTGGATACGGGCTCCAAAATATCATATTTTCCCTTGCCGATATGCTCGACTTTTTTCCTCAAATCCCGATATTTCGCGTCGGTCATGAATGGAGTCTGGAAATCATAATCGTTAAAGCTGCCCATAAACGGATATTGCGGTCCGATCCCAAACTTGATTCGTTCGCTTTCTTGGTCATATGGAGGTATAAATTGATAGTCGCCCTCCGGCGAAACGTTATACGTTTTTCCCTTTTCCCCGTAGGTGACCGAGGCGCGAACATCCGTGTTAAAGCTGTAGGCATCCATAATCTCAAGGTACTTTTTCAGTTTCCCCTGATCTTTTTCCAGTTTCTTAGAAAACTGTTGGCCGGAATTTCCTACCGGATTTTTCTGGAGTGCGCCGTAATCTCCATTAGGGCCTTTAGGTCCGGCAAAAAGCGCCCAATCTACACCGGGTATTTTCTCAAAATATTTGCCTCCGGAGAACGCCCTTGCGGGAAGAAAATTCCACCAGTTGCTTTCGACGACGCCATATTTCCCAGAAATGACTTTATCATCTAGGTTCGCTTTTTTGTTCACGGCAAACTCGAGATCAATGAGGTCTTGTTTATACCATTTATTGAGTATGGTTAATGCATCCTTGGCCCCGGGCTGAATTTCTCCTTTGACAATTTTCCCGTTTTCTTCGGTGAATGCTCCTGGATACACGCCGAATGCCGCGAAGATTGATGTGAATATATCAGAGAACGGTACCACCCCGGGCTGAAGCTCGGCTTTTGCGGTCATGCCGAACGTATCTTTCTTACCGTTCTTATCGGGGTCGTTGTTTCTGAATTTGATTAACGCTTCTTCCAGCTCACCGAGCGTTTCCGGTACTTTGGTAATCCCTACATTTTTCAACCAGTCGTTCCGGATGCCGACTACAGTGGCATCGCTGCCGAGTGTCCAAATAATCGGCAAGGAGTAGATTTTGCCGTCCCGGCGTTGATACTTGAACGGGTCTTGACCCAAATTTTTGACCAGCCACTTATAATAATTGGGAGCGTTCATCTTGATGAAATCCTCTGAAAGCTCGGCCGGAATGCCTTGTGCGACAAATTTATCGTAGTCAGGCATTTTCAAGTCCACCCAATAATCGGGCACCTTTCCTGAAGCGATATCCAAAAGCAGCTGCTGCTGATACGTTTCCGCCTTTTCCGGGTCAATGGTGATGTCTACGTTAAACTTGTCCTGTATCACTTTGACTGCATAGGGCTGATCCGTCATTTTGTCACTGGCCCAGCTCAAGAAAGTCAGCTTGTATCGTTCTTCTTTACCAGAGACACCAGACGTCGCCGCCGCATCTCCTTTGGAGCTTTGATTGCCCTGACCGGCGCATGCGGTCATGACCACAAGCGTAACTGCCATCATACTGCCTGCTAACACTTTCTTCTTCAATTGAATCACGCCCTTTTTATATGGTGTATGTATGGATAAAGGCTCCCTTGTCCTATAACGGGTTAACCTTTAACAGCCCCCAGCATAATGCCCCTAACGAAAAATTTTTGCACGAACGGATAAATGATCAGCATAGGCAATATGGACAAGATCACGATAGTCGCATACAATTCTCTGCCCAAATGCTTCGTCGTATCCGTCCTGTTGACCAAAGCCTGCATGGAATCGAGGTTGTTTTCGAGCACGATTTTACGAAGCACAATTTGCAGTACCTGCTTGCCAGGATCCTTGATATAAATCATGGCGTCGAACCATGCATTCCAATGATAAACCGCTACCCACAGCGCAACCGTTGCCAGGACAGGCTTCGACAAAGGGAGCGTGATCCTGCAGAAAATCGTAAAATAACCCGCGCCATCCACCTTCGCTGACTCTTCCAGACTTTCCGGCAACGACCGAAAAAAATTTCTCATAATGAGAACGTTGTAAGTACCGACCAAGGACGGCAGCACTAACGCCCATATCGTGCCCAACAGACCCAAATTTTTGATTAGCAGAAATGAAGGAATTAAGCCGCCGCTAAAGATCATGGTAAACAAGATGAACATCGTGATCGTTCTGTTAAGCGGCAGATCCAACTTGGAAAGAGGATAAGCCAACATTGAAGTAAATATGAGGCTTAAGGTTACTCCGAGCACCGTCCGCAGCAGCGTGTTTCCATAACCGGTCCATAAGCCTGTGAATTCCAGAGCAAGCTTATAAGCGGCTAAAGAAAAATTCTGAGGCACCAACATCAGCCCGGATGAATAAGCTCCCTTGCCTGAAGATAAGGAGATGACAATCTGATTCCAGAACGGTAGCAAGGTAACCAATAGGATCCCTGATACGAGCGCATACAGCAGGATATCAAACCATTTTTCACTTTTCGTTTTCTTCATAAGCCCCTCCGCCAGATGCCGGTTTCACCATAATGCATGCTCTTTTCCGCCCATCGTCTTGATGACCTGATTAACAGTTACGATCATGATCAAGGCAACAACTGATTTAAATAAACCTACCGCTGTTGCATAGCTGTATTTCATCTCGACCATGCCTTTTCTGTACACATACGTATCGATAATGTCCGATACCCGGTATACGTTAACACTATACATATTGAAAATTTGATCGAATCCGGCATCCAGAATTCCCGCCATCGACAAAATTAACAGGATGGCCATGACTGGAGCGAGCATGGGGATCGTTATGTAAATAACCCTTTTGAATCTGCCTGCGCCGTCGATAATGGCCGCTTCATATAATTCGCCGTTAATGCCCGAAATGGCGGCGAAATAAACGATCGCTCCCCAGCCGAAGCTTTTATAAATTTCCGTCAACACAAGAATGAGCCGGAAATACTGTTCATTTCCCATAAACAAGACAGGATCCATTCCGAACAGTTTTATAACGGAATTAACGAAACCGTCGATCGAGAGGATACTCACGAAGATCCCCGCCATCACCACCCACGAAATAAAATGCGGCAAATAAGAGATCGTTTGAGCTAATTTTTTAAACTTTGCACTGGCTACTTCATTCAACAGCAGGGCAAACACGACCGGAACAGGGAAGCCGAATATTAATTTGTAAAAGCTGATGATGATCGTATTCTTCAGCACTTGCAAAAATACCGGATCTGAAAACGCATACATAAAATGGTACATGCCAATCCAAGGGCTATTCCAAATCCCCTTCATAAGCTGGAAATCCTTAAAGGCCAGGACAGCACCGTACATTGGAACATAATGAAAAAGGATGTAATAAGCTATCGCGGGCAGCATCATCACATACAGCACTTTATACTTCTTGAAGCTCCTCATACTGCTCTCCAGAACGTCCACCTCCTTGTATTAATTATAGGAGTATCCGTTCTCGCCAACAATTTCGGATTCTTTAGATATGCTTCAATAAATTTCGAACTTTATCCATTCGAATGAAAAAAAACACACATCCGCAGTGTCGTTCCGGGTATGCGTGTTTGTCATACGGTTGTGTTCGATTCATATGCACATCAATAGCTCCTCTCCTTTCGGAAAGCGAACGGTCATTACTGTTCCTTTCCCCAAGCTGCTTTCAATCGAGATCCCGTACTCTTCGCCGAAAAATAGCTTTAATCGGTCGTTTACATTTTTCAACCCATAACCTCTGGATTCCCTAGACAACACTTCTTGGGCTTTCTCCTTCGTCATGCCGACTCCGTTATCCTCTACTGTGATCTCGATATACCCGTCACGGCTTCGTCCTGTTACCGTGATCTTTCCCCGCCCGTCCGTTTTGTTGCCAATCCCATGCTCGATACAATTTTCCACTATGGGCTGCAAAATCAAACTAATGGTCACATAACGAAATATGTCTTCTTCAAAATCGTAATGAACGTCGAAGCTGCTTTCTCTCATTATCAGCATGATCTCCACATAGGATTTCATATTGACAACTTCTTCACGTATGGAAATGATATTGTCCCCTTTGTTCAACGCCGTTCGATAAAATTTGGAGAGCGAGGTGACGATTTTGCTGATCTCCTCTTGTCCCGCCTGAACGGACTTCCACTTAATCGCCGACAGCGTATTATAAAGGAAATGAGGGTTGATTTGGGATTGAAGAGCCTTAAATTCCGCTTTCTGTTGATCGATCTTGTTCTGATAACCGACCAGAATTAACTCGTTTATTTTTTGCAGCATTTGTCCGAATCGGTTGGTCAGTATGCCGAATTCGTCTATTGAATTGGAAGAGACGACGACATCCAAATTCCCGTTTTCGATCAGTTTCATTTTATGGATCAACCGTTTGATCGGTATGGTAAACATGTTGGAAAACATCCAAATCATCAGCAGCAGGATTGAAAAACATACGAGTACGATAATAACAGTCGCTTTAATGATGCTCGTTGCATTGATAGATACCTCATGAAGCGGAATATAATACGATAACGTCCAGTTCGGATGCTGAATTTGTTCTTCGATAATGAAGTATTCTTGATTTCCGATCTTGGAGGATTTGCCCATAGCATCCAAAAGAGGGCGTTGTTCTGGGTAGGCGGAATTGCTGAAAACGACATTTGAATTCTTATCTCTTACGACGATGCCGAAATTGTTCATTTCTTTGCCCTGCAAACCTTCGAACATTTTGCTATAGGTAAGATTCATAGAGACGGTGCTCGGATTTCGGAGCTGGAATATGTCCGGTATTTTCCTGGCTACGATCAAGTTTCCATCTTCCCAATACCATTCCGTATTGACGTTGGCCGAAGCGCTCCGATACCAATTCGTTTCCGAAACACGGCTGCTGTTTTGAACGAAATCGCCGTATTCCGGCAGTTTATTTTGCGTGTAAACGGTAAGCTGAATTATTTCCTTGTTCATTCCCTTAATCATGTTGAACGTTGGATCTAGGTAGCTTCTTAAATCATAAGATAAATTGGATACGTCTGTATAATCGTTATTGAATATTTTGAGGATGCCAGTATTGTACACAATGGAATCCATAATCCGGTTATATTGATCCGCCTTATAGTCCATATTGTCAGAAATCGTTCGAATCGTCTCTCGTATTCCCTGTAGGGCCTGCTTTTGGAGCAATAACTTAGACTGATAATAAGAATACAAGCCCAATACCACAATCGGGATCACGATTAGTAATATATAAGATAAGATCAGCTTTTGCCTAATAGAAGCGAATTGAAATGCATGAATCCGGTGGGCCCGCTTCATTCTACTTTCTCCCTATACTTTGCAGGGGTAAGACCGTAATAGTTCTTGAATAAGGTGCAAAAGTAAGGCAAATTGGAGAATCCCACTTCTTTGCTGATGTCAACGATCTTCATATTCGTATTCCTTAAGTAATGGCTTGCTTCCTTAAGTCTTATGTTTGTAATATATTTGACCATATTTTCACCTGTTTCTTTCTTAAACAAATGACTTAAATAGCTTGGGGACAAATGAACGCCGCAAGCGATCGTGTCCAAGCTAATATCCTGATTGTACTGTTTCGCGATAAGGTCAATAACTTCCTGGATCACTTTACGATTCTGGTCGATATTGTCGCTAGTCGAATCGGAATCTTCATTATCGAGCAAAGCGTAAATAATCTTCTTGATATCAGCAGACGTCCGAATTAAATACACGTCTCGAATAACACTTTGAAATTTATGAGCATGAATGGGGTAATTTGCGCAAATTTCTTTTATAATCTCCACGCACAAATGCTTGACGTAAATACTGGAGAAATGATTACCTTCCTGAAGCTCGTCAAAGAACAAGGAGATGCGCCGCTTCCCTTCTTTGAGGTTGCGAAGTCGAATCAAGCCCTTTATATCCTCCAAATCCCGGTTCATGATCGAGGAAGGATGCTCTTCCTTAACAAAGAACTGATCCACGAACAATAAACTGCCTTCCTCACGACCGAATAGATGATAATCAAGCATTGTCTCCATATCCGCATATGTACCATGAAGATCCTCTATCTTGTTCACCGATCTGCCGAATACGATCCACGCGGAGGTCAGGTCATTATTAGTAAAAAACTGCTGCATCCGGTTGCCAATCTCCAGCAATTCGGAATGTACGAGCGTATGGTGTGATTTTAACAAGATCACGCTTTGATATTCGTTCAGATTGACATGGTCATATGGCGTTTGGATCATGATGCGCAAATCGTTCTCCAGCCGATAGGCCACCAAATCAAATATTTTGAAGTTCGCTTGGATCAAGATCAATTGGAAGCAGTTATATTGGTAATCGAAATCGGATTGCCGCATTCTTGTCTTCATCGGCACATCGACGCTTGCCCCATTGATGAGATCCAGCATGATTTGTTCCTTCTCGTATTTGATGCTTCGATGATAACCAGCCAACAGCTTCGCTCTTCTTTCTTTCTCCATTCTTCCGGCTTCGCACGAGCTGAACACTTTTCGAATAACGTCTATAAACTCTTCGATGTCGACTGGTTTTAATATATAATGCTCCACGCCAAGCTCTATGGCTTTCTTCGCATAATCGAATTCGCCGTATGCGCTGGAAATGACGATTTTCAACGATTCGTTATGCTTTCTAAGCGACTTCACCAAGCTTATTCCATCCATGATCGGCATTCTAATATCCGTTATCAGAACATCCACTTCATGATGAAGAAGATAATCAAGCGCTTCTTTACCATTTTGCGCTTCGGTAACGCTAACATTAAAGTTGTATTTGGAGAGCAGAAATTTGATCCCGTCACGTTCAAATTTTTCGTCGTCCACGATCAACACGTTAAACATTGGAATCCTCCCACTCTAAATTAATGTTAGGCCGTTTCAAGTCACAGAGAGCAAAAACATCCGCCAATCCGGGCCGGATGCTTTTGTGCATGTGTTGTACGATGCTGTATTATTTACTTCGCGGACCATTCTGTGATCAAAGCATTGGCGTCCGTTCCGAGGACGGACATCGCGGCTTCGGAGCCATTATCCGCCAGCGGTTCGTTATTCAGGTGCTTCAGGAAATCCTGCAAATCTTTGGCCGCCTTGTACTTGTCGCCTTTGTCCAATTGATGCAAAGCCTGGTTCAAACTGTTGCGCAATTGGTCAACCAATGGCCTCTTCAATTCGCCGGCTTCGACATATCGGTCAATCAAGTTGGATACTCCTTCGAGAGTGGCGGTCATTGTTAAGCCGACAGACTCATCCGTCGTATTGCCGGCCTGGTCGGTGATGACGATCCTCAGGGTATGAAGGCCAAGCTTACCGGCCAAATCAACGGAAGCGCCGTTCGTTAGCCGCTCTCCGTTCAGGGAGAGTTCCTGGCTCGCTATACCGGAAAGTGCATCGTTCGCGTTCAGAAGAAGTGCAATCGGGCGATCATCTGAGAAAACTGCACCTTCCGCAAGCGGTTTCCCGTCTGCCGTCAGCACAAAAACCGGCTTCGATTTGTCAATCCGGACGATAAGCTCCTTCGTTTGCTCGATGTTGCCTTCAGCGTCGATTGAACGGTACTCCAGTTGGCTTACGCCTTCATTCGTAAAGGCGATCGGCCCGGCATAGGTTTGCCAATTTGCATGATCCCCCAGCCTGTATTCCGTTCTCGCTATACCTGAGAGATCGTCATAAACAGACAGCGTGACGGACGCCTCCTTGTTCAGCCAACCGTTCGTCGGCATCGGATCAATCTGAGCCTCCGTAATTGGTGGAGACAGATCTCGCAGGGTAACATCGATATACGGCTTAATGTTTTTGGTGTTCATCAAGCTAGTAACGTTAAATCCACCATAAATCCTGTAAGTGCCCATCTTATCAGGGTTATAACCGGCGGAGCTCCATGTAACGTTCACCTTTTCTGTCAACCCCGTACTCAAGGTTACATCAAGCTGTGAAGGCAAGCTTAAACTTCCAAACGCTGTACCTTTGGAAGCTGTAATTTCTTTCGGCCTTGACCACGCTACAATATCCTTAAGTTGTGCTTTTGGATTCCATCCATCATGAAAAATATAGCTGTTTTTATCCCTCTTGATCAAGTATGTATCGGAGAGATACATGGTTGCGGATTGGAATTCATCTGCATAGGCAGCATCTCCTGCGCCATTATACATGCCCCGGTAAAGACCCCATTTGGAACGGTTTTGCTGGCCCGATTCAACAGGCAGGTCGCCTCTTTCGTTTCGGCCGGTAATCGGGTTTTCCACTTCAGGGCGTCTGTAGGTTTCGGCTGTCATACCGCCTTCAAAAAGCACCTTACCTGTTTCCAAATCGATAAGCTTACCGTAGATATAACCGTTATCGGCTGTTAAAATCGTAACATCAAAATCAAGCCAGCGGTCAACGACCTGTTCAAATGGAATCGTGAATAACGGCTTTATTCTGTCCGCATAGCCGCCATCAGGATTGTTCCTGAACTCTAGTTGCCCTTTGCCTTCGCTCGAAACCAGAGAAAGGGTGGCCACCGGCTGTCCTGCTGCGTTTCCAGCTATTTCTTTCAGTTGGAAGATGTGCCAAAACCTGTGGGGAGCAATAAAATCTCCGGCATGGTGATCGCCGACATCCTTCTGAAACCTTAAAGTTTCCGACGGGAGCATAAGCCTCCAGTGGTGGGTCAAAATGTCGCCGCCCTTACTGTTTGCATCGCTACTTGCAGCGTTGGTGTTGCTTTTAATCTCCAGCCTCTGACGATCGCTGCCCACTGCGCCCCGATCTCCGTCGTCCCGGCTTACGCCGTCCGGGGTAACAAAAGGTATAAATTCGTGATAACGCAAAATGTCGGAGCCTAGTTTGTCGGTTCCTGGAATATTTGCGACCCCGTATTTTGTAAGCGCATTCGAATCATTTCTGCCTATAGTTTGCAAATACATGTTATCCCCCAGCCATGCTTCATTAACTGTCGAAGCCACCGGGTAGTCCCCAGAACGGTCATAGACCGATTGCGACCATGTTTTCCCACTGTAAGATGAAGGTGTGTTCGGGCCTTCTATAGAACCCGTAGTACTGCCATTGCCGATTTTAGATGCGCCCAAAACATCCCATACATATTCTCCCCCTCGAATATTGAGAGGCAAATACTTGTCATTGGCTCCCATCCCTGTTATCGGGGGCAAAGCCATATCTACAGTAACGGTGATGGAATAGGTTCGACTGTTATTGCTGTCATTCTTGTCGGCTACCACCAGATAATACAACGTGGTTCCGCTTGTTGAAAATTGGTCCATCTTGGCATCTCCTTTGTTAATGCCGCTGGCAGCGAAAGAGATGGCAGATATTCTGTTACTTCTGAATAGCGTCGCAGTAACGGCCGGGTTTGTCATTACATTCAGCATTTGGTATAAGGCGCCGTAGGGCAATGATATATTAATGGTTGCCTGATTCAAATCAACGACTGCGTTTACCGGCTTGTTCACTTCTATTTCCAAAAAACCTAAGCTGTCTACCGGCGCTGCATGAACCGATGATGCCGGAAAACTGAATAGGCTGATCAGCGAAAGTACAAGGGCAAACGAAAGAACTAAGCTTAATCCCCTTTTAAAAACTTGCTGCTTAGACATTTCGAAGAAGAACATCTAAAAGCCTCCTTTATTTTCGTAAAAAACAGCCTTTAAATAGCAGGCTCAACTTCTTTCCAAATCCAACCCCTTCCTCCGTATGATCGTTAATTCGTCAAACGCTTTCAACAATCATTATAATGAATTGATGAGATTTCCTATATAGATTAATTTATGGTCTCCATGTAATTTTTTACGGTTTTAGCCATACTGGAAAAAACCAGAACCCGTAATTCAGAGTTCCGGTCCTATAACTAGTAAATGTCTTTATATATCCGCCCAAATCAATAAATCAAAACTAGTGTCCATAACGGTTGCCCTCAAACTCCGCCAATGCGGTCAGCAGAGCCCTTACATAACCGATGGAATAGCCCCAACCGATGCTGGACGATTTCCAACCAATGCCCGAATGCGCCCAATTTTGATCTAAATCGATACTGTCGCCTTCCAACTGCGTAATATGATCCGGATTGATACAGCCCTCGTATCCAACCTTCCGCAGTTCGAGTAAAATTTTAAACACATTCAAATCGCCATCATCCAGAAGCGCTTCTTCAAAAGCTCCCGCTGTTGGAAGGCTGCCCCTCACATTGCGAAGGTGCACCAAACATATTTTTCCTTTACGCCCATAATGATTGATTTCATCCATGACCAAATAGCTTCCGCCTTCTTCGGCGCGCGTTCCGACGCAGTATACGAATCCGACATTTTTACTCGGAAAAGCATCGATAATCCGATGGAAGCCGAGCCCGCCGAAGGGAGTTCCATGGTTTGGCGTATCCGATGGATGAACCGTCAACTTCACGTTGTAATCCTCGGCCAAGGGAACCAATGTGCGAAATGCTTCCGTAAAGCGGCTCCAGAAGCGCTCCCGCTCTTCCAAACCAGGCATTTCGGGCTTATTCTTCATCAAGCCAAGACTTTCTCCCCGAGCTACAGCTCCCCCCCGCTGCACGGCTTTATAGCCGGTCGTCAAAACAGGTGCGGTATCCCCGGCAAAACGCTGCCTTACAATCGGCAAGCCAGCTTCGCCAAATACCTTTATAGCAAGTGATGAATTCTCAAGTTCCATTTCACAGCCTGGTAAATTGTTCATAAACCGATCTGTGAAGTCAGGGAGCGTAACCCGATTCATATCGAGCCCAAAGGAACGTACACGCTTGCGCAGCTGAAGTAACTGATCCAAATCCGGATAGCCCTGCTCCTGCACGCCAGGAAAGGAAGATCCCTTGCCGAAATCTACATAATCGATGCCCAACTGGCACATTTGCATCAAATCGCGATCCGTTAAATCGCACGTATTAACCGTGACCGATATCTTCATCATCGTTTAGCCTCCTACTCGCTAGTTAACCCCTTACTTGACGCCACCGGCGGCCAATCCGCCTTTTAAAAACCGTTGAGCCAGGAAATACAGGAAAATGGCTGGCAAGGATGCAATGACAGACGAGCCCATCAGCAGTCCCCAGACTGCCTGATCTGAAAACTTAAAGCCGGAAATTCCGATGTTGACGGTCTGCTGACCCGGGCTGGTCGTCAAAACCAACGCATACAAATATTCGTTCCATGCTAGTGTAAAGGCAAAGGTAGATACAACGGCTATACCTGGAGAAGCAATGGGAATGATGATTCTGAACAAGGCCTGAAGACTGTTGCATCCGTCGATCAAAGCCGCCTCTTCCAGCTCTTTGGGAATCGCCTTGAAATAGCTGATCAGCATGTAGCAGCAGTAAGGCACGATAATCGTCGGATAAACAATCAGCAAGGCGTTCTTATTGTCGCTCAAACCAAGCTTACTTACCGCCACGTACATTGGAATAAACAAAACGGCCGTAGGCAGCAGATACGTGTAAATAATACTTTGTGAAAAAAAGATTCTCCCCCGATAACGCAGCCGTGTCATACTGTATGAGCCCAAAATACTGATGCTGACCGAGATGACGGTAACAAGCGAAGCTACATAAAGGCTGTTTTTCACAAAATTCATAAACTTTGTTTTTTGAAACAAATCCTTGTAATGGGATAATGTCCACGTATCTGGAACTAAACCGGGATTCGCTGTATACATGAGATCGTTAGGGGTAAAAGATGATTTAACCATCCAATATACCGGAAACAACGTCCAGATGGTAAAAATGAAGACGATCGCGTAAATGATGGTTTGCTTTCTTATCTTTTTTACTGTTGTTAGCTTCATCCTAGTTCCCCCCTAATCATCCGTTTTCAGTTTTCTCATGGAGACTACAATCATGACGACTAGAATAGGAACCACGGAACCGGCCACAGCTAGCGCCCGACCCAATAAATTTTGTTGGAAGGCTACTTCATACGTATAAGTGGAAATAACCGCCGATGCATTTAAGGGACCTCCGCCCGTAATCAAATACACACTCTCAAAATTATTAAACGTCCAGATGCAAGAAAGCAGCGTAGTAATGGTAATGACTGGCATGATCGAAGGAACCGTAATCGCGAAAAACTGCCGTATCCAGCCCGCTCCGTCAATTGTAGCCGCCTCATACATCTGTGAATCGATGGTCTGTAAGCCGCCGAGCAAACTGAAGATGAAAAAAGGAAGTCCCTTCCAAATGTTCACGATGATGACGGAAACAAGTGCCATATGGAGTCCCGAGGTCCATAAAATAGGTGTATCTATGATGTGGAATCGAAGCAGCAGGGAATTGATAATGCCGTATGTATCGTCATACATCCACCGCCAGGTGATGGCGGCCACCATGCCGGAGAGAGCCCATGGAATAAGCAGGATCATGCGAAAAATTCCCCGGCCGAAGAATGTCTCGTTGACCACGACCGCCAGCATCAGACCGACGACTAATTTAATACCCACGCTGAAGATCATATAGATGAAGGTGTTTTTAAGTACCTTCCAATACTCTCTATCGGTGAAAATGTGGAGATAGTTGTCAAATCCGATAAATTTGGGATCCATACCTACAACTTTGTTCGTAAAGCTTAAATAAATGGCATTGATGAATGGGAAACCGATGACCACAAAGATGACAAAAGCCACCGGTAGAATTAATAAGTATCCGAGCGTTCTATCATATTTTCTGCTTAACTGTCCCACGCAAGAAATCACCGCCTGACTGCGTATAGTAAAACCCCGTTACTTTTTGCCATATAACTGCTTGAGCTCTTGTTCAAGCTGATTAAGAGATTTCTGCGGATCCATCTTCTCCACAACAATTCTTTGCACCGCTCTTGTCGCAAGCTGCATGGATTTGGCCTTGGATCCGAGATCATCCTCAGGACCCGGATAGTTACTTGAGCCAACCACGTCATTAATCATTTTCATCCAGCCTGCGGCTTTATTGTTCGGGTCCTTCCAGAATGCCATCTCTTCAGAGCCCTTAAGTACAGGCTGAAATTTTCCACCCATGACTTCAACAAATTTATTGTAGAAATCTTTGTCATAAAATTCGGTAACAAACTTCTTCGCCCACTTGGTGCCCTTGGCATTTTTGAATATGGCGAAGACGTTGCCGCTGCCTAGAATAAAATCACCCTTAGGGCCGGCAAGCTTTGGAATGAGAACCGTATTTTTTTCAAGCTCCGGTTTATCCTTCTTGGCCTGATCGTAGATGCTTCCGCTGTTGATGACGAAACCGACGGTACCTGCTAGATAGGCATTGTTATTGCCGTTATCGTCCCAAGTCACAGAAGATGGCGGCGTTAGGCCCTCTTGCCAAAATTTCGCGAGAAACGTAATCGCCTCCAGCGTCTCTTTGGAATTGACCGTGATATTATTGTCCTTATCGACAATAGCTCCGCCATACGCTAGTATGACATCCCGAACAAAACCCTCGGCATCTCCGCCTCCGGATTGGCCTAACGGGAGACCTACGGCATATATGCCGTTTTTCGGATCGTTGACAATTTTGGCCTGCTCGTAAAGCTCCTGCCACGTTTTCGGTACTGGCAATTTGTGCTTCTCCCAAAGATCTTTGCGCAAGTAGGCTCCGCCCATTTGGAAGGATTGAGGCACCATGAAATATTTATCTGCGACTACGGAAAATTTTTTGGCTCCATCCGTAAAATTGATTTTCGTAATGATGTCCGATGTGTCCACGAGCTGGTCGGAGGTGACAAACTGCTTGGCAACCGGGTCGTTAGCCACAATAAGATCCGGTGGATTCTTGGCTTCGATCG
This sequence comes from Paenibacillus sp. V4I9, assembly GCF_030817295.1. Taxonomy (NCBI): domain Bacteria; kingdom Bacillati; phylum Bacillota; class Bacilli; order Caryophanales; family Paenibacillaceae; genus Paenibacillus; species Paenibacillus sp. V4I9. The sequence goes on along the minus strand of NZ_JAUSZE010000001.1, from coordinate 1,756,824 downwards.
AGGCCAACAGCTTCGTCTTCAAATCATTCTGAGCAATGACCACGTATTCAGTATCAATATTGTTCGTCTTTCCGAATTCCTCCACCCGCTGCTTCATAAGGTCGTTATAAGCTTGGGTATATTCCCCTTTATCCCAGAAGATAAATTTCTCTTTAGGACCATTAGAAGCACTTGGCGAAGCAGCTTTATCAACGGATGAAGAAGTAGCCGCATTATTACTTGTCGAGCATCCTGCAGCAATCGTTCCCAACAAAGTAGTTGCTGCTAATACAGAGCTCACTCTATTCCATTTCATAGTCTCACCTCATCATATAGTGTTGTCATTTATATGGCGTACATCGCACAAAGAAGCGCTTTGAGATACCCGATCGAATAAGCTAGTCCGATTCCGCATGCAGTACGATGGTCACCGCTGTGCTGATCCCGATCATCCCCTTCAAGTACAGGAATGTGATCCGGATTGATACAACCGTCATAGCCTACCTTTTTCAATGCCAATAAAACCTTGAACATATTCAAGTCCCCATCATCCAGCAGCGTTTCTTCAAACCCGCCCGAAGTCGGCAGGCTCCCGCGAACATTTCTCATATGAATTAAATGAATGCGTCCTTGTCTTCCATAATGGTTGATTTCGTCAAGCACGAGCGATGATCCGCCCGCTTCGGCACGGGTACCGATGCAGTAAAGATAGCCTACCTGCTTGCTCGGAAAAGCATCAGTAATGCGATGATAACCCAGACCGCCAAAAGGTGTATCCGCATTTGGCGTATCCGAAGGGTGCATGGATAGCTTCACATTGAAATCTTCTGCAATCGGGACAAGTTGACCGTAAACGATCAGGAAACGTTCCCACCAAGCTTGAAGTTCCTCATAAGTCGGCGTCTCTTGCTGGTGTTTGGTTAGTCCTAAGCTCTCTCCACGGGAGATATACCCTCCACGCAGAACCGCATCGTAACGGGTCATCAACTGATCAAACGTATCCCCGGCAAACCGCTGTCGTACGATGGGTACTCCTGCTTCGCCAAATACCTTCATGGCGTTAACGGTATTATCCAGTTCCTTTTCCGAGCCGGGAAGGTTTCTCATGAATCTTTCCGACATATTTGGCAGTGTCACACGATTGACATCTAGTCCGAAGGAACGAAGTCTGCGTCTAAGCTTTAGCAGTTCATCTAAATCAGGATACCCTTGCTCCTTCACTCCAACGAAGCTGGAGCCGTTCCCGAAATCGAGACAATCCACCCCCAACTGTACAAGCTGCTTCAAATAACTGTCAGGGTGATCCACTCTTGCTGTTGTTACGGATATTCTGATCAATCTCCTCATCCTTTCATTAGGAAACGCTTTCATACCTTGATTATAAAGGATACAGTAAGAATAAAAAGGCGGTTGATTCCTCTTTTGGTATCATTTATTGGCTCAATAAGGACGTTTTGGACGAAGAAGTATCATCTTTTAACAAAAAGGAATCATTACATACTCATTTGACAAATTGAGGTACTTTAGTTGGAGATCAATGCTATAATGTGCCTATATGAGGTTGTTTTTTAAAACAGACTTTTCCGAATAGAAAGGCGGGTCGCTGTGTATAAGCTCCTTATTGCTGATGACGAATATGAAATCAGAAATGGCTTAAGCAACTACTTTCCCTGGGGAGACGTTGGCTTCACGGTCGTGAGTCAGGCTGATAATGGCAATCAGGTAATGGCATATACGGAGAGTCATGAGGTGGATGTTCTACTATGCGATATCCGAATGCCGATTATGACCGGAATCGATGTGGCTAGAGAGCTTTACCTAAAAAAATCTCCCATTAAAGTCATTTTTTTAAGCGGTTACAAAGATTTTGAATTCGCCCAACAGGCGCTGATTTACGGCGTGAAAAATTATATCGTCAAGCCGACCAAATATGATGAATTAATGAATGTTTTCTTGAGCATCAAAGAAGAATTAAATCAAGAAAAGAAACAAGATACAGCGCAAGAAGGGGCTATTTCCGATAAAGTGATTTCGGTGATCAAAAATTACGTGAAAGAGCGCTACCGAGATGCTTCCCTAGAGGGCGCTGCGGATTTAGTTCACATGAGCCCTTACTATATTAGCAAGTATTTTAAGCAAAAGACGGGAGAGAATTTTTTGGATTACGTCATTTCCGTCAAGATGGAGAAGGCCGCACAATTTTTAAAGGAAATTGATTATAAAACCTATGAAATCAGCGAAATGATCGGTTACAGCAACCCTAAAAATTTTACCCGCACCTTCAAAAAATATTTCGGCAAAAGCCCGCGTGACTTCAGAAATGCGGAATAACTATAAAGGACTATACGAAATCGGATGAAAACCTACCACGCATTTTTCCTTAAAAATTTATTCACCTTTTTGATCCCAATGCTTGTACCTATTCTGATCCTAGGCACAATGTCCACGGTCATTATTAAGAGATATGTAACGGAAGAAATTAATCACAACACGACCAATATGCTAAAGCAAACCAAGGAAAATATCGAGTTAATCTTTAACGAGCTTGATTCGCTGAACATCCACTTTATGGCCAATGCCATCGAATTTGCGAATTTAAAAAGCCTAATGCTCAAGCCGTCTCTGGAGCTCGATGACTATAAAGTACTCGCGACCATTAAAAATTTGATCGATGCGCCTGCCATGGCGATGCCTTATATCGATTCTGTCTACGTTTATTTAAATAATGACAAAAATCGTTTACTTTCCACGACCTCCGGCGGACTGATCGATTTAAATGAATTTTATGATAAAGCCTGGTTCGACAGCTACAAAAGGCATCAGCATGGTGACGATTTGGTATGGACGGAAAACCGCACCATTAAGAAATATAACTTTGAGAATTCTGCCGTAGAGCTTATCAGTCTTTACCGCAAACTGTCCCGCGATCAGGGAGACGGTCTCATCGTGCTCAACATTGACGCCAAATATATCGAGAACCATTTGTCCAATTTGTCCACACTGCAGGATCAAACCCTGCTCATATTAGGCCCGAGCGGGGATGTTATGTTTAAAAACAAAAAACTCCCCTATTTTGATCATTTGGTTTTTAAAGATCTCGTTTCCGATGGGCGTTCCTTTTATGAGACGAACCTGAACGGTCAGCCGTTTATCGTTTCCAAGCTGAACTCGGATAAGTACGGTTGGACCTACCTATCTATCGCCCCCAAAACATCCTTATATGAAGTTCCCGATCGTTTGAACTTGACCAGCCAACTGCTCCTGCTATTCTCCTTTTTATTTGGCAGCGGATTAACGTATTATTTGACCAGAAAAAATTACCGAGATGTGAAAACAATTGTTACGATTTTGGAATCCGCCGAAAACAGCAAGCCTCTGCCCGCTCTACCTTCTCGCGTTAAAGACATTTACAGCTATATCATTCATAGTATCCTGAAAAATTTTATCGAGCAGAACTATTTAAGCATCCAACTGTCCGAACGAAAGTATAAAGCCCAAGCTATGGAGTTGATCGCCCTGCAGTCACAGCTGAACCCTCATTTTCTATATAATACACTGGAGACAATCAATTGGAAAATCGCCAGCCTTACCGGCAAGCCCGGGAATTTGAACAAAATGGTAGAAAATTTGGCAGATATTTTGCGATATTCCTTGGAAGGGCATAACAAGCCGGTCATCCTTCAAAAAGAAATCGCCTATACCTTAAGCTATATCGACATACAGAAGATTAGATACCATGATAAATTTGACGTCGTCTGGGAATATGATGAGCACGTAAACAAGTACAATGTACCCAAGCTAATTTTACAACCTCTTATTGAAAATAGTATCTACCACGGCATCAAAGTGAAGGAAGGAACCTATCGAATCAAAATTAAAATCTGGCAAAACGAAGAGATGCTTTATTTGGCTGTGATTGATAACGGAATCGGAATTGGCAAAGAAAGACTTGACCAAATTAAGTACGAACTCAAACAGGATATCGGCGAAACGGATCATATTGGTCTATACAACACAAACAAAAGATTGAAATTGCTTTACGGTGAATCATTCGGCATTAAAATCCGGAGTAAATACGGTTGGGGAACGGCGGTCTACTTAACCATTCCCATGTAGAGCAAACGATACATGGAATTGAAGCAATGCATATGATCAAAAAGGGGCAAGTGGAATGTAATCATTCGTCGCCCCTTTTTGTTTTTCAACTAATACATCCGTTGTTCGGTTTAATCACCCCATGCTTTGTATTTTCAACACCAAACCAACTTCCGTGCATCTCAAGTATATTCTTTACGATGGATAAGCCGAGTCCGGTGCCACCTGTTTTTCGATCTCGAGACTTTTCTGCCCTGTAAAATCGATCCCAGATTAATTTTAGATCGTCATCTCCAATTTGCTCTCCGCTATTTTCCACAGAGATACAAACTGAATTTTGTAATTGTTGCACATCTATTTGAATAAATCCTTCGTAATAGCTATGTCTGATCGCATTAGTCAAAATGTTTGTTACAACCTGCTCCAGTCTTCTTACATCACCAAAGACTTTAATATCCTCCCTTTCATTTTCAAGCTTCAATTTGATCTTTTTCTCATTAATTGTGCCAAGATTTTTAGATAAGCGATTTAAGCTAATTGCCATACTTCCAAATTCGTCCATAGATTTTACAGGAACCTCTTCTGAAAAATCCAAACTCGCCATTCTGGTTGCAACTTGAGTCATCTTAATTAATGGTTTCGAGATGATTTTGGAGAAAAGTAAAGCCATCACCGCAATAAATAACAAGGCAACTAGAAATGCATAAAAATAGTAATCTCTCAACACATCAACAGCTTCTCCAACAGGCTGAAGGAAAGATATCGCAAATACATATTCCGACGAAGTTCCATTTTCTTTTCTTACAGGCCTAACAAACACGATATTATCCATGCCATTTGAAGGGTTAGTACAGTGAAACTGACTGGTTTTTCCAGGCTCTATTTTAATTTTATTCAGCAGTTGGAGCCCCTTCCAATAGTCAATCGATGACCCCAACAATCCTCTACTATAACTGCCCATTTGTGAAATTTGAGTTGGGATATCCAAAGCAATTATTTTCCCGCTAATTTTCTTAAGGGGAAGCAACTCGCTCATTTCTGCTGTAATCGGTTCTTTATTTATTACTGCTTGTTGTGGAATCGTTGTTTGACTTGTCCTTGTTAAAGTACCTTCAATTAGAGCACCTGTTGTAACATCAGCCATTTCTAAATTGGAATTTCCCCACTTTTCAGTATCATTTTTTATACTAGAAAGGTAAATGATTTGATTTAGCTTATCATGAAATATACCCTCTACCTCTATTTGCGAACCCATAGTTAGCTTTAAGTTTTGAAAACCCTCCAGATAAACAATATTGTTTAAGAGAATCTTTAGTTTCGTTTTGTCTATCGTTTCCACAACGATTTCATAGGCAGGACTAAACTTTATTGCCCCATTTTCATCCAATATAGCGATCTGAGAAAAAGTAACGCTTCGTTTTTTCACCTTTTCACCTCGAACTTATAGCCAGATCCTATTACGGTGGAGATATAGATTGATTTTTCCCCAAGCTTATTCCTAAGCTTCTTAATATGGGTATCAACAGCCCTTAAATCACCAATAAAGTCATAGCCCCAAACCCTGCTCATAATGCTTTCTCTCGTTAATACAATCCCTTTGTTACATTCAGCGATGTGAGCAGCAGCGACTGGTTCGCGACTGATGTGACGGCAGCTTATGATGCTGGACTTGTAAAAGGCTCGGCTGGCCAATTCATGCCGAACGCCACCATTACACGCCAGGATATGACGGTTTTGCTAGCTAAAGCGATTAAACTAATCGACCTACAGAAACCGACTAAACCAGTCATTCACCTCTATGCTGATGCTGCACAGTTCAGCGACTATGCGCAAGAAAGCATCGAAATCGTAACAGCTGTCGGGCTTATGGAAGGTGTAGAGTCTGAAGGGAGCTTCTACTTCGAACCAGCTCATGCTACAACTCGTGAAGCTGCAGCTAAAGTGTTGTATGGCCTTCTTCAAGCCGCTAAGCGTATAAACTAATGAACTGTTCGATCTATTAAATGAAGGGCTGTCGAAATCGACAGCCCTTCATTTCCCATCCGGCTTTGCGGAAGCCTGACATGGTTTTATAACGACCGATGAAATCTTTAATGACGTCCGAGTACATGGCCGATATGAGGCTTTCCGTTTGCGCTAGGAGGCCCTTCATAATTAACCTAAGTACGATTTCAACATCCATACATGCTTTTCCAGGGAGCTATGAATGGCCAAAAGCATATCCCCAGTTGTCTCATCACCTTCACGGTCTGCAATACTCATGCCCTCTTTCAGCTCACCCACAATAATCCCAAAATCAGCTACAAGCGTGCGGACCATCTCATTTGCATTCTCATTGCCTGCTGCATCTTTTACTGTAGCTTTTTCGATAATTTCATGAAGTGTCGCTACCGGACTAAAACCTAATGCCAGCAGCCGCTCGGCAAGATTGTCCACATGAAGTGCAGCTTCCGTATAAAGCTCTTCGAATTTCAAATGCAAAGTGAAGAATTGTGGCCCTTTAACATACCAGTGATAGTTATGGAGTTTGGTGAACAACAGACTCCAGTTAGCAATCTGGGTGTTAAGCACTTCCGTTAGTTTTTCTGTCATAAAAAAGCTCCTTTCGAATATCGATATTGATCTCTTAAACTAAGCTCGAGGCGCGCTTTCAAATTTACCTTTGTGAGTCAAGTCGCAGAACGGTTTTTGACTGGATAAACCGCACCGGCAAAGAATAAAACTTTCCTTGGTCTCAAAACGGTTCCCCAACGCGTCCACCATTTCTACTTTGCCCGTAATTCGCAATGGTCCATTATCGTTTACTTTGATCGTAACTTCAGACATGATGATCTCACCCCTATTGGATTATTTTGGTGAAAATAGTGAAACGCACTTAGAAAACGAAGCAATCCAGATCACAGAAGCCGCTGCCATGGTGATGATTGCATCCATGATGATGGTGTGCCTTTTGAGGTGCCGGAACTCCTACCCCGCCGCCTCCGTAATTTGTTCCATTGTAGTAGCCTCCAAAGAAATTATGTGGAGACCAGTCTGGACTTGCTTTGGGAGCTGGCGGCGACAAAGGCTGAAATTCGTTGGTACCGTACACAATCTTGCCTCCTACGACAGTGAAGACAGATTCAATTTTTTTAATAGCTTCTTCGGAGACGTGAAAGAAGTTATCAGAAAGAATCGAAAAATCAGCATATTGACCCGCTTTGATTTGACCTTTCACATCTTCTTCCTTGGAAAACCATGCATTACCGGATGTATACATGCGAAGCGCTTCATGCCTCTCTACACGATTGGAAGCCGGGTACAAGCTTAGCCCACCAAGTGTCTTGCCCGTCACTAACCAGTATAAGGCAACCCAAGGATTATAACAGGCTACTCTGGTTGCATCTGTCCCTACCCCAACACGCAATCCGGCTTTAATCATCTTGGTGATCGGAGGAGCATTTTCCGCTGCTTCCGCCCCATATCTTTCGACGAAGTATTCCCCTTGAAAGGCCATTCGGCTTTGAACAGCGATCGAACCGCCTAATGCGACGACCCGCTCCAAATCCTTCTCCTGAATCGTTTCAGCATGGTCTAGAATCCAGCGCAAGTCTTTGAACGCAACTTCTTTATTCACGCGCTCAAATACATCGAGAAAACGCGTTATGGATTCCCCATAAGTGGCATGAAGACGAAATGGCCAACGTTGCTGTACGAGATGCTGGGTAACTTCGAATAGTTCATCTTCCAGTACAGCGGGGAGTTCCTGGCGGGGTTCAACAAAATCTTCTAAGTCCGCTGCGCTATAAACAAGCATTTCACCGGCACCATTATGACGATAGTAGGAACTGCCCGTGTACGGCTGAGTAGTAGCAGTCCATGCTTTAAAATCACTCAATTCATTTTTGGGATGCTGGGTGAATAAATTATACGCCGTGCGAACCGTGATTTCTCCGCGTCTATCAAGTTCATCAAAAACCTGATAATTATCAGGATAGTTCTGAAAGCCCCCGCCAGCGTCAATAACGCTTGTGACTCCGAATCGATTCAATTCCCTCATGAACAATCGGGTTGAATTGATTTGATCCTCGTATGAAAGCTTCGGTCCTTTCGCTAAGGTCGCATACAAAATAGTAGCATTAGGTCTAGCGATGAGCATTCCTGTTGGATTCCCTTGGCTATCCCTTTGGATTTCTCCACCTGGCGGATTCGGCGTATCTTTCGTATATCCGATAACTCGCAAGGCTGCTTTATTCAAAAAAGCCTGACGGTAAAGATTGAGGATAAATACCGGTGTTTCCGGAGCAATTCGATTGATTTCATCCAAAGTTGGCATTCGGCGTTCCACGAATTGGAATTCTGTCCAGCCGCCAACAACACGGACCCAGTGAGGTGCTGGCATACGATCCACCTGCTTTTTCAACATACGCAAGGCATCCGCTACGGATGGCACGCCATCCCATCGAAGCTCGAGATTATAATTGAGACCGCCTCGAATGAGATGAATATGAGAATCGTTCAAGCCTGGAATTAACATTCGTTTGTTGGCGTTCACAACTTGCGTGGAAGGCCCAACATATTTCATGATTTCGGCATCATCCCCCACGGCCGTTGTCCTAAAAACATACCAAAGAGACCAAGCAATCCCAAAAAAGGTGGCGCCGGAGAGGGGATTTTAAGCGATTGAAAAACAACGCCAATGACAATACCAGCAGCTAAAGCGAGAAATACTGAACCCCACATACTAGTTTTCCTCCTTACCCATATACTCCATTCGACTGATTGTTCAATCATTTACCTTCTATATAAGTCTATATGTCAGGATTCTTTCTATCAATAAGGCTTTCTCTATAACAGCTATAGGAATCACTTATACATTATTTCAATAATATTATTTTTAATGTATATAGTTTTTGTCTATGGGTAATATAGAAAAATGAAGATTGTTCGTCTGTTAACATTTCAATAGACTTATTACATGCAGCAGGTACCGATTGACCGAACAACAATGAACTCCTGGGAAGATGAAAACTTCGTGGAAGCAGTGAAGAAAACAGGTCGCAAGAAGCTGATTATGGCAGCACTGTGGACAGAAGTTTGTCTTGCTTTCCCAACAATTTCAGCCATTAATGATGGATATGAAGTATACATCGTAACGGATGCTTCAAGCGGGACGACGACGGAAGCGCATAACATGTCCGTTCAACGCATGATTCAAGCAGGAGCCATTCCCGTGACTTGGCTATCTGTACTTCTTGAGTATCAGCGCGATTGGGCGCGTCAAGAAACGTATGATGCCGTTCTGGAGATTGCTGTGCAACACAGTGGCGCCTACGGTGCAGGTGTTGTTTATGCTCAAACAATGTTTGGGGGCCACGGAGGGTAACCTATTCATCCAAAAAGGATAGTCAATTAATTTTGACTGTCTCAGCTTAACCAAAACCAATTCGAGAGGAAATATGAAACATGGCTAAATTAACAGTAGGAACAGAAAACGGGCAACCCATTGAATTATATTTTGAGGATCTTGGCGCAGGTAAACCTGTCGTTTTGATCCATGGCTGGCCGCTGAGCGGGCGCTCGTGGGAGAATCAAGTTCCAGCACTCATCGATGCAGGTTACCGCGTGATTACATATGACCGCCGTGGATTCGGACAATCCTCCCAACCGTGGACCGGTTACGACTATGATACGTTTGCGACGGATCTCCATAAGCTAATCGAATATCTGGACCTTAAGGACGTGACACTGGTCGGATTTTCGATGGGTGGCGGAGAGGTTGCTCGTTACGTTGGTACATACGGAACAAGCCGTGTCAAAAAAGCCGTGTTGGCTGCTGCGGTTCCTCCGTTCTTCTACAAATCCGATGAGCATCCGGAAGGTGGTCTGGATGAAGGCACCATTCAGGGCTTCCAAGAAGGTTTGAAAAAAGACCGCATCGCTTTCCTTGACGGCTTCACTCACAGTTTCTTTAAAGCAGGGGATAGAACCGACCTGGTCAGCGAGTCCTTCCGCGTTTACAACCTTGATATTGCTACTTACGCTTCGCCAAAGGGGACGCTGGATTGCGTTGATGCCTTTGGCCGGACGGATTTCCGTAGCGATTTGGCGAAATTTGATATTCCATTGCTTATTATCCATGGCGATTCCGATGCATTGTGTCGCTTGAAGTAAGCGGTCAACTTTCCAACGAAGCTGTTGCAGGCAGTCAACTCGTCGTAATTGAAGGTGGACCGCATGGTTTGAACGCGACTCACCCTGAACAATTCAATACCGCTTTGATTAACTTCCTGAAAAACTAAATTAATGAAAAGACGCCGGGCATCACAAGAGTGTAGACTCTTGTGATGCCCGGCGTCTTTTTTGGTGTTCCAGAGCAAGTTCTGCAACTGCCCCGCAGAACGTTCAGTGTGGCGTCATAATTAATGAGAAATCCATATGTAAAAACGTTAATTTACCAAAGCTATTTTTCACTATTAGTGAGAAAAGGAATGAACTTAGAATTTATAATTCAGCACAATTGCAGCTCCCAATACCTAGGACACGAATCTCGTCCCAAAGGAACTTATATCATCCTTTTACAGCGCCTCCGGTCAGACCACGGACCATTGTCTTATTTCCAAAAAGGAACAAGATAATCAACGGCAGCGTACCTAGGCTCAGCCCTAATATGCTTGCGGAATAATCGTACCTGTAAGCCGTGGAAAGCGTTGTAATGCCTAAAGGCAGCGTGAATAGTTCCGGCTTGTTGATGGTCACTAACGGAAGTAAATAATTGTTCCACGACCATAAAAATGCCAGAAGTCCCAGTGTCGTAAGCGCCGGCATCAGGAAAGGCACAACAATACGGTAAAAGAGCTTTATTTCCCCGCAACCGTCGATTCGGGCGCTTTCCAGCACCTCAGTAAGCACGGAGGATGACGAGAATTGCGTCATGAAAAAGACGCCGAACGCATTATTGCAGGCGGCAATAATAAGCGGTATATGCGTATTATTCAGATGGAAAAACTTCATTTCAATGACATAGGCGATCATCCCTAATTGTCCTGGTATCATCATGGTGAACAAGATAAAGAGATATAAACATTTCTTTCCTTTAAATTTACCAAAGGCGTAGCCCGTCAGAGCACTGAACGATAGCGTTAGCGCCGTACTGAGGAGTGCTACGTAGAGGCTATTCAAGTAGAACAAGGGAAAATTCCCCAACATGACCGTTTTTAAGTTTTGTAATAAATAATTTCCCGGAAGCAGGACAACGCCTTGAAACAAATCATTCGCATAGTAAGTGCCCATAATGATCATATTGTAAAACGGAGAAAGCACGATCAGGCAGATCAAAGTCAATCCGATAATAACCAGCCCTTTACTCATCTTCATCGAGTGTCTCCTCCCTGTTCATCCATTTGATGCTCAATACGGAGAATAATGCGATCACAAGGAATGTCGAGTAGGCGATGGCTGCTCCCTTTCCGTATTGAAAGGAGCCTCCGTTAAAGGAGGAGTCATACATATACCAAATTGGCGTTAACGCTGCACCATCCGGCCCACCGACTGTAGGAGTGAGATCAAAATTCCACTTACGATAATGAACGCCATCGAGATCTGAAAGCAAGCTTATTGCAGCACAAAACCCCACTCTTCATACTAAAGAAGAGAGTAGTCCTTCCTGCTTGCCAAATACGATAGAGAGCCGCTCTCCCGAGAGTTCGATCCGATCCGTTGTGTAATTTAGACTAATCATGCCACCCGATACAAACTTCTGCGGCCGATACTGGTCGCTGAAAGGCAGTTCAAACTGTTCCTGATAGATTTCATGTCCGTATTCAGCCCACGACAAAGCATGATTCAAGCGAAGCGAAAGATTGAGGTAATATTCCTGCCCTATTTCACGAGTCAAGCTTTTGAAAGGAATCACCTTAATCTGGCTTTGTCCTACACTCACAGCTTGTAGTGATAGACACCCGCTCTCCATAGGGTTCCCGTTCTTGCTGACTTCCCAGTGCAAGTCAAGATGCAACAAGCTGGAGCTTAGATATTTGTTCATGACATGGACTGCCCCCTTCGACAGATCATGGACTGTTATCTCAACAGGAGCCTTAAGACTTTTGATTTCCAAGGCTCCGGGATGCGGAGATAGATCTGGCTGAACAACGCCATTGAGGCACATGTCGACCACTTCATCCGTAACGTTTTCGCCAAAATCCCCGCCGTATGCCCAGTATCGTGTGCCGTCCTTTGAGGCGCGTATTAATGCTTTATCCGACCAATCCCATACGAAGCCGCCTTGGAACCGGGGATAGCGATCTACCATATCCCAGAACTTATGGAAATTCCCCGTACTGTTGCTCTTCGCATAAGCATACTCGCACATGACCATGGGGCGTAAGTCCCGGGTATTTGCCATCTCCTGATCCACCCACGATAGCGTCGGATATATCGGCGTACGAATATCGGTGATGAGCGAGTTCGGATCTCCGCTTTCATATTGAATCAGCCTGTATGGATCGTAATAGCGAATCCAAAAATTCGTTATCGGTCATTGACTTCTTAAGACAACTACTGTATCGGCAATAGCAAAAAAGTTATTCACAACGAGTTCGAACGCGGCGAAAATGCCCAACAATCAACATGACAATAGGAAGCGCTATAATATTGATTGGAAATACATACTTAATCCACACACGATCTGCATATTCCATGACCGAAACTGCATTTAACGGGATAATCGATATGATGAAAAGAAAGGCTGCCACAAATAGGACCAAGCTCTTTGAGTTCTTTATGTTTAAGAGCTGTGCCGTTCCATAGCTATTAATAAAGAGATATAAGGATAATTTCACAAAAACACTGAAAATCCATATAAAAATAATCCAAACATCCATATTTTGTACAAAATCAAGAAATGAAATAAACCGAACCATCGTAAAATACGGGTAAAAAAGCTGTCCGCCCATCTTTGTTCCGAATGTGGTAATAACCATTATTGTCGATACAGTAACAAGAAGAGACGGAAACAGAATCGCCATCAATGCATACTTTAATGAACGTTCCGGCTTCAATAAAAAAGGTGTAATCATCATGATCATGATGGATTCACCGAGAAATGAGGCATTGTGTAAGGAACCCTTTAGTATCGGTAGCAATCCGGTATCTGCATAAACGGGCAAAAGCAGCTTAAGCTTTAAATTGGTCGTGTTCAATAGAAGGGTAAACACAATTCCCAAGACGATCAACGGACCTGCTATTTCACTAAACCTGGCTATACCCTCAATACCTCCTTTGTAATTGACGTAGATCATAGCTGTAATCATAATAATGGAAATGACCCAAGACGGAGTATCGTGAAAAAGCATTTGTTGGAGAAACTCCGACATGACCCGCAAAATTACAGCCGCGACCGTATACCAACCGGCAAAGTAAAGGAGACAGACTGTTCTGCCAACCCATTTACCCAAAATATGTTGACTGAATTGTACAATCGTTAGAGATGGGAAAAGTGAGCTTAGTTTTGTGACTGAATAAGTGATCGCCATACCGACAATTCCGGCCAGAATAAGAGAAATCCAAGCATCCTGGTTGGCTTTTTGAATGGTTGGAGCAATGGTCAACCAAATCGTCATACTAATTTCTACGGTTGCCATCAGCCAAAACAATTGCCAGTTGGATATCTTCATTTCAGCTCTCCTTTTATTGAATCAATCGTTTTCCTAAGTTTCCGACCCGCATAATTTGGATATCTACATGAACGGTTACCCGCAAGTTTGGAAAAATCCGATCCCAGTTGTCCTTTAATGATTTCCACTGATACGGGTGCTCTCTATGCAGCGCTTCCCCAAAACCGAAGATGTCTTGTCCGTACTTTTCCTGCACGATTTTTATCGTTTTTTCGATTTTTTCTTTCTCTTTTTTATTCAATTTTCGGTTGATATCCTTTAAAATTTCGGATTTGGAAAGGTCAGCACTCGATTGGCTCTCTAATAGCCTCCCCTTACCGGATAATTGGACTTCAACAGTAATTTTATCTTGGTTAATGTGAGTGATGATTGTACTTTTCAAGTTAGACACATAGAGTGAATACCTTCCACTTTCAAGCGATTGCGTTAAATACTTATCTTTCAATATCCCTTTAACCCATAACGATTGCATTGTTTCCATGCGCCCCAAAAATCCGGCCATTTTTAAGTCTTTGTTGAATACGGCCAGGGAATCGATAAGAAATATTTTTTCCTGGTTTTGCTTTTGCGGCGATAGCTTAATGACCGGCATAACCGGTCTTATCCCTTGACTGGTAGCATCTAAGAAAAAGTCCCGAAGAGCAACATCCCCAATACGGCAAAACTTATCCTGGTCAACTGCCGCAATAGCTGAAAATTGGCTAAATGGGCTGTTGATTTCCAACGCGTCTTTACCCTCACCGTCCTGTACGACAAAAATATCAGTCCTTAACCGCGTATCGGAATTTCTGGTGTATTGATCCACAATATCCTTAATCCCTCGACGAGCAAGATTCTCCCCGAAGAAAATGGCTCTGCGGTGCCCTATAAAGATCCTGCGCGGCAATTTCTCTTGTAATTTGTTGATGGTTTCAACTATACTCTTCCCAGTTGCCGATATGACAATATTGCCTTTGCCACTGGCCCCTTCCCCCCCTTTCTTTTTAAGAAATTGGGATGGAATTGCGATTTGGGCGCTGACTTGAATAGCTCCGTCTTTAGCCAGATCAGTTCCGCTTCCTATCCAGAATGCATAATCGTTAATCTCATTCCGATCCCAGCAGCCCGATAAAATTACGATTAGGAGGAATGCCGGTACGATCCGTTTGGTTGTTCGCATATGTATGAATCTCCATGTTCTTGGTAGATGGCATGTCTAACCAGGATTCTTCTTTACAAACCTCTTGTGCATCCGGACAAGCGTATCCTTGACCATATTGCCTGTAGAGGGCGCTACTGGCTTTAAATAAGGGACCCCAAACGATTTTAAGGTAACCAGGTGTATCAAAATCATAACAACCCCCATGGCAACACCATAAACTCCAAAAATTCCGCCTGCGAGTAAAAGCGGAAAGCGTATAAGCCTGAACGGAAGTGACATGCTGTATCTTGGGAAAGAGAACGAAGCGATACCGGTACCTGCCACAATCATAACAATCGGGGCTGATATAAATCCGGCTTGGACGGCTGCCTCACCGATGACCAGAGCGCCGACGATGCTAACTGCCGATCCTACGGCCTTGGGCAGGCGGAGTCCTGCTTCGCGTAATCCCTCAAACATCAATTCCATAAGAAACGTTTCCACTACGGTAGGGAAAGGAATCCCTTCTCTGGAGGCCGCTATACTCATCATCAGATTAAGAGGAATCATCTGCGGGTGAAACGTTGTGAGCGCTACATATAAGGAAGGCAGCAGCATGGATATTACGAAAAGCATCAAGCGGATAAACCGGACGGCCGTTACATACAGGAAGCGTTCATAGTGATCTTCCGCCGATTGAAACCCGGACCAGAAGGTCATAGGAACAACAAGCGCATTAGGAGAACCGTCCACTAGAATGGCCACTTTTCCTTCCATCAAGCTTGCGGCAACGGTATCAGGACGCTCTGTATTTAGGATTTGCGGAAATAAAGAAAAGGGATAATCTTCGATATACTCTTCGATATAACTGGCATCAAATATGCGGTCTGTTTTGATGCGGCCTATTCGATTTTTAACTTCTTGCAGCACTTCGTTACTTACATTACCTTCAACATAGGCTAAGACGATCTGTGTATTTGTCGTAGTGCCTATCCGAAACGGTTCGAATTTTAGACTAGGACTTTTAATTTTCCTGCGAATCATGCTGGTATTCGTCCGAAGTACTTCCGTAAAGCCTTCCTTGGGTCCGCGGATCGTAGTTTCATTCGAAGGCTCGTCTACAGTCCGCTGCTTATATTCATTTATATCTGCCAGCAGCGCATGTTCCCAGCCATTAACAAGAATGACCGTCTTCCCCTCCAGGATAGCTTCCGAAGCCTCGTTCAAACAGAATATTTGTTTAAAGCTCGATAACTCAGCCTGATTCAGGGCAACATCTACAGCTGATCCTTTATTTCCGTAAAGATCCGCTCTTAAAGCTGCTAAGGAGGGAATAATAGCTTGCTCCATAAGACTAGTACTTGTAAATCCATCCAAATATATGAGGAGATTTTGAACATTTCCATTCACATGCAAAGGGCGGAATAAGATGTCGGAGCAATTACGGAACACAGCTTTGAGCGCTGCTTCGTTAACAACAAGGCTTTTATGAACGGGACTGATTGGCTCTTCTGGTTTCATTATTGAATTATCACTCCGTATGTAATAATTTGCTTAGTATGAACCCGTTGTTGGAATAGTATACCAATCATATATAATTTCTGGTTATACCCTCTGAAAGCCCGATAAATTGTAAATGCTTGGTTAAGCATAAAAAAAAGAAGCTAAATCAGGTTGCTGCAGCATACCGATTTAACTTCATTTAGCATTGCACAAACACAAAACAATAAAATTCCTTTATTCAAGAAATGAATGCAACATCCAAACATGCTTTTCCAAGGATGTGTGAATCACCAGCAACATATCTGCGGTTGTTTCGTCTTTGAGTGATTCTGCTAAAGCCATTCCTTCCCTTAATTCTACAATCATAATTTCAAAATCATGAGCGATGGTTTTCACCATTTGATCAGCATTTTCTGTTCCGGCTGCTTCTTTCACAGAGGAATGGTTTAAATAGTCTACCATTCTCGCCATCGGCTTCCCTTTAATAGCCAGTACCCGCTCAGCTAAATCATCAAAATGAAGCGCTACTTCGTTATATAATTCTTCAAATTTGAGATGAAGCGTAAAAAACTGATGTCCTTTCACATACCAATGGAAGTTGTGCAGCTTCGTATACAGCACATTCAAGTTTGCGATTTGTTTATTCAATACTTCTTGCAGTGTAACGGTGGTTGTACTCATCCTATCTCGCCTCCAATATTTAATTCATTCACTCAGCATTTGATTTAACATAGTTCACCAACTTAATATACTGAAAATAATCTTCACGAACAATTCTATTTTTTCTATGAAATATATAGCTATAAACTATATTTCCTCTCACATCGATTCATTATGAACGTATAAGCAACGACTATTTGCCCATTGCCTCTAAGCCGGTTACTCAATTCGCAACCGGAAGGTTTTATCCCCAATCGGAACTATCTCCATTTCGTTTTCTTTAGCATATCTGACCTCAGAGAGTAATACATTGTCCTGCAATACATGATCAAATTGCTCCAACGCTTCTTTCAACGGAGCATCGACATCTAGAGTAAGGATCACTCTTTTTTCAATCGGTAAATCCAGCCTCTTGCGGTAATCCTGAATCGCGCGTATGACTTCACGTACAATACCTTCCTGTTCTAATTCCTCTGTTATCGTCGTATTCAAAGCAACATTGATTTGGTAACCGGACGCGGAAGCATAACCCTCTTTCCCTTGTTTTTCCACCAGCAGCTCATCCAATGAGATAAGAATTGATTCACCTGCGAGTGTGACTTCTAAGAAGCCTCTTTCCACCGTTTGTTTGGCCTCAGATGCAGATAGCTGTTTTAAATAGTTTTGAACGGGGCCGACGAATTTCCCGTATTTTTTGCCGGCAACTTTCAAGTTCAGTCTTAAATTGTAGTTGACGAAGCTGCTATCGCTTTGTTCCACTCGGATCGCTTTAACGTTGATTTCATCTTTTATGATATCCTCGAATGGGTTCAGATTAAATTCACGGTCTATCGAGACGATCAGTTCAGATAAAGGCTGGCGAGTCTTGATCCCCATTTCATTCCGGACGCTGCGTGCCAACTCGACAATTTGTCGTACGGTTTCCATGTCTTTTTCCAGCTCCCCATCAATAACATGTCCCATTACCAACGGATAATCAGTTAGATGGACGCTGCCTTCGCCGCCAAGGTTGCTGAAAATATCTTCGGCAATGAGAGGGATATACGGTGCAATCATCTGAGCAAGTGTTAACAGAACTTGGCGCAGTGTTTGGTACGCAAATACCTTGTCTTCTGTCATTTGGCTGCCCCAGAAACGGTCACGTGAGCGACGAATATACCAATTGCTAAGCTCGTCGACGAACGTTTCTATATGCTTTGCCGGGTTCAAAAAGTCATAAACCTCAAGCCCCTTCACTACGTTTTGCAAGGTGGTATTTAATCTCGATAACACCCAACAGTCTAATTCGTTCTTAGAAGTTTGCTGTGGATAGTCTTCGGGATTATATTGATCAATCGTCGCGTACAATGAATAAAAAGCATGCGTGTTGTTGATCGTATCAACCACTTTAGACTTTGCCTCGGCTACAATCTGCTTCGAAAACCTCTTGCTGTTCCACGGTGCGCTGTCAGAGAGCAGGGCCCAGCGAAACGCGTCCGCTCCGTATTCATCGATAATTTCCCATGGGTCAATGACATTCCCTTTGCTTTTGGACATCTTTAGACCATTTTCATCCAACACGTGTCCGGTTGAAATTACCGCTTTGTATGGAGATTTTCCGGTATACAATGTGGATACCGCCATCAGGCTGAAGAACCAGCCTCTCGTTTGGTCGATGCCTTCACAGATCATATCAGCAGGATACTGATCATTGAATAGCTTTTCATCACCGAACGGATGATGGTACTGGGCAAACGGCATTGAACCGCTGTCGAACCACACGTCGATCACTTCAGGCGTTCTTACCATGGTGCCTCCACAAGAGCAGTGTAATTTAACATTGTCCACATAAGGTTTATGCAGCTCCAAGTGCTCACTGATTGCTTCCACAGATTTTTCACGCATATCTTTATGACTTCCAGGCGCATACTCGGATGTGCAATCCGGGCAAATCCAGATGTTCAGCGGAGTACCCCAGTATCGATTCCGACTAATATTCCAATCCACAAGGTCTTCTAGGAATTTGCCGAAACGTCCTTCACGTATATGGGAAGGGTACCAATCGATTGTTTTGTTATTCTCGATCAACTGATCTTTGACTGCGGTCGTTTTGATGAACCAGCTTTCCATCGCATAGTAGAGCAGAGGCGATTTACACCGCCAGCAGAATGGGTAGCTGTGTTCATATCGTTCCTTCGAGAACAGCAGGTTGCGTTCGGACAAGTTTTTCACGATATCGACGTCACAATCTTTGACAAATCGTCCGGCGAAATCGGAGACTTGATCGGTATATCGTCCGGCCAAGTTCACTACGTTCACGAAATCCAATTCGTGCTGGCGGCTCGTACGGTAGTCGTCTTCCCCATACGCCGGTGCCGTATGAACGATGCCGGTACCATTCATATCGCTGACATAGTTGGCATCTACAATAATATGCCCTTTGTTCACGGTGATATAGGCGAAAGGGGGCTCATAAGCAGTTCCTATGAATTCCGAACCTTTGTGAGTAGATAAGATCTCAAAGTCCTCTTTGAAAACCTTTTCTGCAAGTTTTTTTGCAACCACATATACTTCGCCGTTTTGTCTTACTTTAACGTAATCAATGTCCCTGTTTATCGCCAGCGCCACGTTGGCCGGCAGCGTCCAAGGTGTAGTCGTCCATGAAAGGAAGATTTCTTCACCTTTCTTGCTTCTAAATTTCACGGGTGCACTCAAATCTTTTACGTCTTCATAGCCTTGCGCCACTTCATGAGAACTGAGAGTCGTTTGGCAGTCAGGGCAATATGGGCTGACGCGGTGACTTTTATACAACATCTCTTTTTTATGAATTTCAGACAAAATGTGCCAAACGCTCTCGATATAATCATTGGTCAGCGTAACGTAAGGAGCATCCATGTCAGTCCAATAAGCGATTGCTTCTGTAAGTTCGCGCCATTGCTTCTCATATTCGAACACACTACTTTTACATTTTTCAACGAATTCGGCTATTCCGTATTTCTCGATCTCTTTTTTTCCCGAAATACCCAACTGTTTTTCCACACCAAGCTCGACCGGAAGGCCATGTGTGTCCCATCCGGCTTTGCGGATAACACGGTAGCCTGACATTGTTTTATAGCGACCGATGAAATCTTTAATGACGCGTCCGAGTACATGGCCGATATGAGGCTTACCATTTGCGGTGGGAGGCCCTTCATAAAATACGAAGTTTGGGTAAGCTCCCCGGTTATCAATTGATTTGCGAAACGTATCGTTGTGGTTCCATTGATTCAAGATACGCAGCTCACGAGCCCTTGCTTTTTCTTTGACATCAACTTTTCTCATGTCTGCCATCCTTTCTCAATTTAAATATACTTTTGGAAACGCCCCAAAAAACTCAAGTCGTTAATTTTGCGTATACGATAAAAAACACCATCATCTCTCCGATGATTGCATAATTAGGTACATGAAAAACCAAATCCAACGCAATAAAACATCCAACTATCCCCAATAATATCCCCAAATGATAGTACTTCAGGCGTATGTGTTTGTGTCTATATCGGTGGAAAACCAGTGACGTAGAAAAAAAATAAAGCAGAACTGATCCAAAAATAAAACCCAACATGAATGGATAATTGAGTTGTTCCTTAAATAACAATTGGATCGAAGCAGCTATCATACTCATGGATAAATAAATGAATAGATGGCCATAAATTATCGTTTGGCCGGCAGTTTGTATTTCTTTGCTCACTTTCCTTTCAATATTATCAAAATATTGCCACCACAAAGCAATAACTAATATACATGTAAATGAGGCAAACAAAATGGATGGCAAAGTCCAATCACTTGACTGCAAAACAGCAAGTATACTGATTACTGATTCACCAAGAAGAATAAGTGTAAACAATGCAAAGCGTTCCAATAAGTGTTCGGTATGTGTGGGTGTTTTTACCAGGTACCGCCGGCCGATTAACGGCAACATAATATCTACAGCAATTCCCGCATACAGAATCGCATAACGGATCCATGAGTCAAAGAAAAGCGAGCAGGAAGATATCATTATTCCAATCCAAAAGCGAGTCCCCAAATATCGAGCGGTCATTTGCTGGTGTGTGCCTATTGCTTTGTGTACCGTAAGGTATTGAATAGCTGTCAGTGCTCTCGAACCAATATAGCCTACAAAGAAGGGAATATAGAAGTGATCAAAATTAACGGATAGGCTTGCTGTCATAATTAAAACAAAGAATAGTTGCAAAAACATGAATATCCTTTGAGTAACGATATCTTGGCCAAAACGATTATTAAAGAGAGTTTGTCCTACCCACGCCCACCAGATTGGAATGAAAATTAAAACAAATTTGGTTAAGTATTCAATGGAAATGGTTCCATGATCGGTATGCAGCAAGACGTGGTTCGCTTTTGATACTGCTGCTACAAAGAGTAGATCGTAAAAAAGCTCCAACCAGGTTACCTTTTTCTCAACCATAACTTCAAAACTCCCTTTATTTGACTTCATGCTGTTCACTAAAACAATGAGAGAAAGGACTATCATTAATGTTCGATAGCCCCACGTGTAAAAAAAATTATATTTTCAATTTATTAGCAATTTCACTTATTTACTAGATAAGCCGCAACTTCAGCTAACCGTGAAGCGTAACCCCATTCGTTATCGTACCATGTCGCGACGGATAGGAGTTCCCCCTGTACTTGAGTCAATGGAAGGTCAATGATGGAGGAATGGGAATCACCTACGATACGAGAAGATGCCCATTCGCCTTCTAAAACATCAAGGACTCCCTTCAACTGACCATCTGTAGCGGCACTGCGGAAAATATCATTAACCTGTTGAATCGTACATGGCTTTTCCGTAACAAGGTTTAATTCAGCAATACTTCCGGTACGAGTTGGAATTCGGTATGCCTTACCCGTAATCTGTAAATCGTTCCATATGAATTTAAGGGCTCTTGCAGCTCCGGATGAAGAAGGAATGATATTTTCTGCAGCGGCCCATGAATCCCGTCGATCCTTCATAGGCTGATCCGTTAGAGATTGCGTGTTTGTATAGGAATGGACAGTCGAGAATAGACCATACTTGATCCCGAAGTTTTCTCTTACGATTTTGATGACTGGAGCCAATGCATTGGTCGTACAACTCGCCATACTAATGATCTTGTGCTTTTCCGGATCGAAACTATCCAGATTTATCCCTTTAAGCAATACAGCATCACAATCCTCAAGGCTCTTACTGGGTCCACTAACTAGTACTCTATTTGCACCACGATCCAAATGGACTTGAGCAATAGCACGGGTAACGGCACGGCCTGTACAGTCGATTACCAGATCCACATCCAAGGCCTTCCAATCTGGAACTTCTTTAGACGAATTGATAAACTGAATTTCACGTCCGCCAATAACCATAAGACCTTCTCGTCCCGAGACATCTTCTTTCCAGCGTTTATAGTTGGTGTCCACTTCGAAAAGAGCGGCAAGTGTCGCTTCATCTTTAATATCTGAAATAGAAACCGGAACGAAAAGTTGATCCTGCAAAGCGACTCTTAATAATTGCCTTCCAATACGCCCAAATCCGAATATTCCTATTTTTCCCATAGTTAACCTCCATAGATTGTTGAATAAAATTTTCTTAGCCATCCATGATTTAAATGCCAAATTCATCCGGAATATACTCGATCCGAGATTCGGCGAAGATAGTAAGCTGCTTGAGCGGTTCGTCGTATATCACAAGACCTTCTTTAACATAAAACCAAATTTTCATCGCTGGTTGATCACCATATTCCCGAAAAAGAAACACATTCAATTCTTGTTTCCAACGTAGAATCTCATGGATATCCACGTCCTGTGTAATGATTAAAGTAATTCTCCAACCCTGACCCATACGCATCACAGAATATTCCATAGGTTGTTGTTCGGTATGAATAAATGTCCTACCTCCAACCGAATGCCTAACCACAAGTACCTCTTTCATATAAGCCCTCCTATTCGTCTTATGGAAGGTCAATCAGCATTAGAAATGCATCTTCCACCGCCATGATGCTCAACTGAGACAAAGATTCGATTCGAGCCGTATCCCCTTCACCTAACCGAGTATTGTTCACTGTGATTCGTCCCTCAATGACGAAAAGAAATATCCGGCGTCCCTCTCCCTGCTGAAAGGTAATATCTTTATCTTTATCCAACCTGCTTAAATAGAGAGTTAGGTCTTGATGGATTTTAACCGTCTGCTCCGAACCCTGCGGATCAACGATGGGGAGCAAGGCATTCTTTAATTTCTCTGAATGGTATCGGCGGGTTTCATACGAAGGATCTAATCCCCGTTCATTTGGCATGAACCACAATTGAAGAATTCTCATCGGCTCAGTCTGCGAAGCGTTGTATTCAGCATGGACGACTCCGGACCCCGCGCTCATTCGCTGTACTTCCCCAGTTGTTGTTACCTCCATGTTCCCTAAATTGTCTTCATGACGGACGGATCCTGAAAGTACGATTGTCAAGATTTCCATATCGCTGTGCGGGTGGGCACCAAATCCTTTGTCGGGATCTACGTCATCGTCATTGCATACTCGCAAAACTCCAAAACCAGTGTTATTTGGGTCATAGTAATTGCCAAACGAGAAGCTTAATCGGCTCCGCAGCCATCCATGATCTACGTTAAACCGAGAATCAGCCGGGAATACTTGAATCATATTAGAACTCCCCTTTTCAGCTATTTTAATAATACGTCATCATAATCTTTATGTTGGTCAAATTGACTTTTGGCGAAAGGACATAATGGCATAATCTTTATCCCTTCCTTCCGAGCAAATTCGACTACTCGCCTAACTAATTCTTGTCCTACTCCTTGACCTCGCAGACGATCGGAAACAAATGTGTGATCTACGATTATGATTTCATTCCCAGTTGGAACATAATGTAATTCTGCCTCTCTTTTACCCTGCTCTTCTACATAAAAACTGTTCGTATCTTTATTAATTTCAATCATTATTGTTACCCTTTCTTATATATTGCAAAGCGCCACTTGGGCATTTATCAATAAGATCTGCAATTTTGTCTGCCGTTTCTTCATCTGCATGAATCCATGGTTTCTTATTAACGTTGAACACTCCTGGTAACCCTCTCACACAATTTGCCGAATGGAGGCATCTTCCAGAGTGAAAAATAACATCAATATCTTTCCCTTTATATATTTTGAATTCTTCATTCATTCCTATCATGCTCCTTTCGCCCTGTCATTTCATTCCGTAAATTAATTAACTCAACGGTACTTCTGAACCTTCAACGGCAGAACGAAAAAAACTGATGAGTGATCGTGAGAATATCCGACCAATTACCAGTACTAAGCGAGTTTTAGGCCATGTAATTTTAATCTGGTCGTTTCATCGAAAATATTTCTCCCAACTTTGAGTAGGAGTCTCCTCTTTGGAGAGGGTGGTAACAAACGCGACGGGTCTTGGTATTATACTTCCGATTAGCAGCTTGTAGTTATCCCGCTCACTTTGAGTTGTCGGATCGATCGATATCACTAGGAATCACCTTTCATTTATCTGACACACGTACCTGAATAGGTGGTAATCCTTTTTCGATTTCTGCACGTTTAGCCTCAAACCATTCCGGAAGCATCAGTTTTTCACCTAATGCATCTGATTGCTCATCAACTGCAAAACCAGGTGGATCCGTGGCAATTTCAAACAGGATGCCGCCTTCTTCACGAAAATAAATCGCATTGAAATATTGTCGGTCGATAACGTCTGTGGGATGGAAGCCATGTTGCTCGACATGTGTTCTCCATGAAGCATGATCTTCATAATCCTTTGCGCGCCATGCAATATGATGAACAGTACCGGCTCCACTTATGCCCCACTCCATTGCCGCACTGTTAACATCAATAACATTACCAATACTCCCAGTAGATTTATAGCGGATAAAATCCCCCTCTTGGTCCACCTTTTGAAGACCCAAGACCTGCTCTAGTACATTCATCGTTTTTTCGGGAGCGGTACTATACAGGACAGCACCGCCAAAACCTTTGATAGCTTTATCTATTGAAACACCACCGAACGACCACTGACTCAAATCTCCTTCCTCGCGCTCTACAATCTCTAGCTGTAAACCATCCTGATCTGAAAATGTTAAGTAATTCTCACCAAACCTCGTCTTTATAGAATAAGGGACATTAAAGCTTTCTAGGCGCTCTTTCCAAAAATCGAGTGCACCTAAAGGAACGACATATGTTGTTATACCGACCTGTCCTCCACCAATACGCCCTTTACGACCAAGTTCACATGGAAAGAATGTGATTATGGTACCTGGACTACCTGCTTCATTACCGAAATACAAATGGTAAACATCCGGGGCGTCGAAGTTGATCGTTTTTTTTACAAGTCTCAGACCTAGTACCCCTGCATAAAAGTCCACATTTTTTTGAGCATTCTTTACAAAAGCCGTGATATGGTGAATTCCTTCTGTTTGTTTTTCCATTTTGTAAACACTCCTTGTATGATATTTAACTGTTTATGTCATATCATATTGAAATTATTCTTCATGAACAATTCCTTTATTTCTATATCATGTATAGCCCTAAACTATATCTTCAAGGGCGAAGCTAGTATAAGCACTATCTATACGATATATAGACAAATTCATATTGATAGTTGCCTATCATAGCTAATAAGATAAAGTTGAATAAACTTCCAATTGAAAGAAGTTTAAGTAATTAGGATAATTCCCGGCCGGATGAATTGTTCTTTCTATCATTAACAAGGAGGAAATTCTATGGGAGTACGTTTTTTAAAAATGGCAGTCGTTTATATTTTGGTTGGTATTAGCATCGGTATTTACATGGGTATATCACTTAACTTTGCATTAACGAGCGTACATGCTCATACAAATCTTTTCGGGTGGGCAACATTGGCTCTTTGCGGATTTACGTATCTTCGTTTTCCCAAAGCAGCAGAATCTCCTCTAGCTAAGTGGCACTTCTGGTTGCAAGGCATCGGCCTACCCATCATGCTTATCACCCTAACCTTGATGGCCCATGGCTACGCTCCAAATTGGGTTACAATGCTAAAACGTATTGGTGAATCTGTAGCTGGAACCGGTATCTTGATTTTTGCTATTAATGTTTTTACTAACGTGAATGCAAAGGACATTCCTACTAAACATCAGCATGATGTTTCCATGTAATACTCAAGTACTTTCTTAAAAGGCGGGTGTGAAAATAATGAAGGTAAAATATCTAACTGTTATGATTTCCATCATAACTATGCTTTTCGCAGCTGCTTGCTCTAAACAAGAAACCCCTACTTCAAATTCGAGCGCTTCGAGCACTTCAAGCGCTTCTATTAGTGACGGTGAACTACTGTACAAAAAAAGCTGCATTGCATGTCATGGCAACAACCTGGAAGGTGGAGTTGGACCGAAATTACAAAAAATCGGTTCTAAACTAAGTGTTGATCAGATTAAAAACCAAATTGTAAATGGTCGAGGTGGTATGCCTGCGGGAATCCTCAAAGATGAGGATGCTCAAAAAGTAGCCGTCTGGTTAGCAAAACATAAATAATCAAATGGAAAAAGCAAAAGAACAATCAATAGAACAATCAAAAGAACAAGGGGGATTATTTTGGCTAACGAACCGTTGGACAACTCGTCAAATTTCTCATTAATTACCGGTATCCTTTTCTGGTGTGCATTAGTTGTGGTATCTTGTGTGTATTTAACGATTCCATTAATAACGATTATTTCAGATGTATTCAAGGTGTCGTCTTCTCAAGCCGCTTGGGCCGGCAGTGCTTTTTCGTTTGCCTTTGCAGGTGGAGGTCTATTCTTTGGAGTTTTATCCGATCGTTATGGACGAAAAAAAATGATGTTATCAGGGTTACTATTGCTCACTGTAATAACTCCTCTAATCGGGAGTGTCAGCAGCTTTTCTTGGCTTGTTGCCCTTCGAGCCTTCCAAGGTTTAGCAGCGTCCATGTTCCCTCCGTCTGTCTTGGCTTATGCAATGGAAATGTTTCCGATAAAAAGAAGAGTAACCATTATTGGATTCATCAGTACGGCGTTTTTAATGGCCACTATCGTTGGACAAATATATAGCAGCTTTATTGTTTTGAACTTTAGTTTCTCTTATGTTTTCTATCTTCTTTTTGCAGTTTATTTAATATCCTTTATCTTAATTATCTTTTTTATTCCAAAAGACAAAACAAAGCAACCGGATGGCAGCTTCTTTTCTCCCTTTTTGCGAATAGGCGATATTTTTAAACGGAAGGGCTTGCCTCTTTGCTACATCATTTCTGCTACTCTCTTTATTTCGCTTGTCGGTTTTTTTACGACACTTGGAAGTTATTTAAACAGTTCTCTCTTCGGATTAAGTCATCAAGATATTCTATGGGTCCGTGCGGTTGGTATTATCGGAATGCTAGTAGCACCGTTTGATGGAAGATTGGTTGCGAAATTTGGAGTCAAAAACGTTTTATGGTGTGGATTGATCTTTGCTGGAATCGGCTTGGGTTTGTTAGGCCTCTGGGCGAACCTCATTTTTTTAGTATCGATGAGCGTTGTGTTTATTACGGGAATTGCTTTGGCTCTTCCCGCATTGATTTCACTAATTGGTCACATTGCGGGAGAGATCCGGGCGATCGCGGTTTCGTTCCACATGTTTATGGTGTTCATAGGTGCATCACTTGGGCCGATCCTTTCAATTTATCTGATAAATCACGGAGGCCATTTATTAGCTTTTGAAGTATTAGCTGGATTGTTGTGTTTAAGCTTGATTGTCCCCTTTTTGATTCGTATAGAAGAATAAAAAAAGCGCACCTTTGAATAGACTTCGGATAACCTAATTGGTTCTTCCTTTGTCTATCTGGGTGCCACATTATTGTTCAAAAAACTCGCAGCAAAATCTGCAGGTTACGCTAATTATAAATCTTTAGTGAATTCTGGAATATAATTAATAAAGGATCGGGCTGTATAAGGCATCAATTTATCTTTATGCATGTAAATCTTAACCTCACGAGTAGGTTTAGGATCAATTAATCGGATAATTTTTATATTTGGACAATTGTAGCTTTCAACAAGACGGAGGGACATAATTGTTGCCCCGACTCCAAGATGTACCATATTAAGCAAGGTTGATGTTGACGTTGTTTCTACATTTAAGAAAAGAGAAATACCTGTTTTATTTATATAATCATCAAGTTTTTTCCGGAGTTTGGTATCTTTAACAAACAATACATTTGGTAACTTTTCGAGCTCTCGAAATGGAATCTCTACTTTTTCTGCCCAAGGATGGTCTTTAGAAACCACTAAAGCTAGTTCTTCGTTGAATAAGTGGATGCAATCGATATGTTTGTTCGGTTCCAAATCGGCAGATATTCCGATATCGATTTTATTTTGCAGTAACTGTCCCGATGTATCTTCCATATCAACAAATTTTATTGAAATATTCGGGTACTCTTCATTGAATTGAACAAATCTTGGCATTAAATAGGTCAGATCACTAGGAAAGATACCAATGATCATCTCGAGTTTCTGACCATTTATTAATTCAGATGTTTCTATTCGGGAATCTTTAATAAGCTGCATTACACTAATCCCCTTCTCATAAAGGATTTTTCCAGCCTCATTAATCTCTATCCCTCTTCCGACTCGATCAAATAATGGAGTGCCAAATTCTTGCTCCAACACACGAATTTGTTGACTTAATGTGGGTTGAGAAACCATCAACACTTCTGCAGCTTTAGTGAAGCTTCCTTCTTTGCAGATCTGAATAAAATATTCTAGTTGTCGAAATTCCATTTACTCACCCTGTTCCATGAATATTTGATGTATACAAACTACGAATGACCAAAGTATTCGATAGGATCGTTGACGGAGGTTTTTTATGCCCTTACCTAAAAATCGAATCGTGCCTGATAAGAAAATATACTTCCGCACGGAACTGCAAAATTGCCCTCATTGCGGAGCAACCTTAAAGCGTAGTCATACCGCTTGGAAGAAAAATATCTCTACCTTAACCGGGGTTATTCAAGCTTGGAATATGGCCTATAAATGTACAAATCCACAATGTAATTATCCTAAAGCGTACTACAAATCCGCCGAAGCTGATCTGCTCTGCATGAAGCATACCTCTTATGGATTTGACGTTCTTGCTTTGGTTGGACAATTGCGATTTAAGCATCATATGACGATTGCTGAGATTACAGAGGAGCTAAATAGCCGAGGAATCACAACCTCGGAGCGAAACTCTCAAAGGCTTTACGAACGTTATCTAATGTTACTCAAGTCTAGTGTTACGGAACATGTCAAGAACGTCCTCAATCAAACCGTTAATGATCACGGCGGAATTATAATCTCCATGGATGGTGTCGAACCGGAGAAGGGAAATGAAACCCTCTATGTCATCCGGGAGATTTTTAGTGGCACCATTCTTGTCGCGGAAAATTTGAAAAGCAGATCCGCGGAAGAATTAAAGAAACTGATTCAACCTGTCATTGACCTCGATTTTCCGATCATCGGAATCGTAAGCGATTGCCAACAATCGATCCGAAATGTAATGCAATCCCTTTTACCCGAGGTTCCCTATCAGTACTGCCAATACCACTATCTGAAGGACATCGCCAAGCCTATCGTCGACCTGAACCGGAAACTGAAAACAGGTTTGAAGAAAAGCCTTCGCGGTATACGGGAAGTGGAAAGAAAGATCGAACAAGATGATTCTCCGGAAACCGAAGTGGCCAAGGATTATATTGCGAAAGTCCGATCTTTATAGTTGAGAAACGTTATTGTGAGTTAATTGGTCAGTCGTAGTATATAAATGATATAATATAACTTAAAGTTAATAAAATGAGAGTTAATCATAAGGGGCATACCAATTTTGTTATGACAATGGACATTAAAAAAAGATGACTCCCGACGAATTCAGGAGCCACCTTATGGCAGTATAGCACTGGGTGTTAGTTGTCGAAATTCCACTTACTCACCCAGTTCCATGAATATTTGATGTAATAAATGATATAATATGACATAAAGATAATAAAATGAAAGTTAATACATAAGGGGCATATCAATTTAGTTATGACTAATTGCCAAATACAATTATTTGTAAAAGTCGCTGAATCCGGTAGTTTCACAAAAGCAGGCCAAGAACTTAATATGACCCAACCTGCTGTCAGTCGTGCAATTCTTGCTCTAGAATCAGAGTTGGATGTAACGCTTTTTATCCGTGATCGAAAAAAGGGGCTGATGCTCACCGATATAGGAAATCGGATCCTTATTTTGTTTCGAAACATATTGAAAGAATTCGAGAAAGTTGAACAAGAGGTGGCCGCCGAGAAAGGGCTCGAAGTCGGAATGATCCGAATCGGAATATTTCCGACTGCTTCAGCCGTCATTTTGCCTAAAATCATTCGTGAAATTCGGGATAGATATCCTAATTTGAAGTTTATCCTTCATGAAGGAACAATCATCCAAATTAAAGAATGGTTGGTATCACGTATTATTGATATCGGACTGATTATACCTCCGAACGATGAGCTGAATATAATCCCCTTATACAATGAAGAAATGTTTGTAGTCTTTCGAGATGACCACCCATTACATAGCCGTTCTACAATCCAGCTTCAAGACCTGGATAATGAACCGATGATTTTTTGCAAAGGAGGTTATGACACATTTATTTTTGAACTTTTTGAGAAAGCCAATATAACTATTAATATAAAATATGCGTTCCAAAACGTTAACATCGTACTATACATGATACAAGAAGGACTGGGTTTGGCTATCTTACCAAAGCTTTCATTGTCAACGTTGCCGCCTAATGTTATAACTCGCAGCCTAGATCCTATACTGTTTAGAGAAATTAACCTGGCAGCTCCTTCATTAACAGAATCTTCGATTGCTGTAAAATTGTTTATCAAAACCATAACAGATCTCTTTCCGCATACTGGGGAAATTCAGTAACATGCAGAAGCCAAGAAAGAATAAAGAATAAGCTTAGTCCGGTTAAAGTCACCGGACTAAGCTTATTCTTTATTCAACATCATTATCGGCTATCGGTTGATATTTCATTCCGATTTCTTAAGCACGAGGTGCACTTTCAAACTTGCCTTTGTGCGTCAAATCACAGAAAGGTTTTTGACTTGATAATCCACAACGACAAAGAATGAAAGATTCTGTTGTCTCAAAGCGATTCCCTTCTGTATCCACCATTTCTACCTTACCCATTATTCGTAACGGACCGTTATCAATTACTTTAATCGTTACATCGGACATATATCCCAAACCCTTTCTATCTCGAATCTATTTATTGTCTCCAACAGTTCCATCAAAATACGAAGCAATCCAAGTCGCAGAAACCGGGGCCATGATGATGGTGATTGCAGCTATGATGATGATGTCCCTGTTGCGGCACATGCAGCCCAGTACCACCGCCTCCATGATTGTAGGCATTATAGTAACCGCCATAGTAATTGTGTGGCGCCCAATCCGGACTGGCTTTAGGAGCTGGGGGCGACAGTTTTTGAAACTCAAACGTTCCATAAACAATCTTTCCGCCTACGACTGTAAGCACCGATTCGATGCGTTTGATTTCTTCATCTGAAACGCGGAAGAAGTTGTCAGACAAGATCGATAAATCTGCATATTGCCCTTCCTTAATTTGACCCTTCACGTCCTCCTCTTTCGAAAACCAAGCATTTCCGGTCGTATACATACGAAGTGCTTGGTAGCGATCAACTCGATTAGAAGCGGGGTACAAGCTTAGCCCACCAAGAGTTTTTCCAGTCACTAGCCAATAAAGTGCAACCCACGGGTTATAACTAGCTACCCTTGTAGCGTCCGTACCCACACCTACACGCAATCCGGCAGTAAGCATCTTTGTGATAGGTGGCGTGTTTTCGGCTGCTTCAGCTCCGTACCTGTCGACGAAATATTCCCCTTGAAAAGCCATCCGGCTTTGGACTGCAATCGAACCGCCCAATGCGACGACACGTTCCAAATCCTTCTCTCGG
Source organism: Paenibacillus sp. V4I9 (assembly GCF_030817295.1). Lineage (NCBI taxonomy): Bacteria > Bacillati > Bacillota > Bacilli > Caryophanales > Paenibacillaceae > Paenibacillus > Paenibacillus sp. V4I9. Next base: position 1,724,839 of record NZ_JAUSZE010000001.1, on the reverse strand, counting down.
ATTGTTTCGGCATGATCTAAAATCCAGCGTATATCTTTGAATGGAACTTCTTTATTTACACGTTCAAATACATCGAGAAAGCGCGAGATGGACTCACCATACGTTGCGTGGAGCCGGAATGGCCAACGACTCTGTACCAGATGCCGGGTAACCCCATATAAATCATTTTCTAATACAGCAGGCAATTCCGGACGGGGTTCGACAAAGTCTTCAAAATCAGCCGCGCTGTACACAAGCATTTCACCGGCGCCGTTGTGTCGATAGTAAGGGCTTCCTGTATATGGCTGCGACGTGGACGTCCATGATTTAAAATCGTCCAGTTCGTGATTTGGATGTTGTGTAAACAGGTTGTATGCCGTGCGGACGGTAATCTCCCCACGTTTGTCCAGTTCCTCATAAACTTGATAATCATCGGGGTAATTCTGGAAACCGCCGCCTGCATCAATAACGCTAGTAATTCCAAAGCGATTCAATTCCCTCATGAATAACCGTGTGGAGTTCATTTGATCATCATATGAAAGTTTTGGTCCTTTTGCTAGGGTAGCATACAGGATCGTTGCATTCGGCCGTGCTATAAGCATCCCTGTTGGATTGCCATTGCTATCCCGCTGAATTTCTCCACCTGGCGGATTCGGAGTATCCTTTGTATATCCGACCACACGTAAAGCTGCTTTGTTTAAAAAAGCTTGGCGGTATAAATTAAGTATGAATACGGGAGTATCTGGAGCTATTCGATTAATTTCATCCAATGTTGGCATCCGGCGTTCCCTAAATTGAAACTCTGTCCATCCACCTACAACCCGAACCCAATGTGGTGCAGGCGTACGGTCCACTTGGTTTTTTAACATACGCAAGGCGTCAGCCACCGATGGCACTCCATCCCAACGAAGCTCCAAGTTATAGTTCAATCCACCACGTATTAGATGCATATGAGAATCATTCAAACCTGGAATCAAAAGGCGCTTGTTCCCATCCACAACTTGAGTAGTTGGTCCTTTATGCCGCATAACGTCGGAATCGTTACCTACGGCGATGAAACGGTCTCCTTTAATAGCAACAGCTGTTGCGACGGGATTAATTTCGTCCATCGTCACAATTTCAGCGTTGTGAATCAATAAATCAGCCTCTACAATAGTCTCTTGCGGCATATTTTATTCTCCTTTAATGGTGATGGTATTAAAATAAATGATGATTTAACTATGATTTAACAGTAATTTAACCCACGGGATAAGTCGTTGTCCTAAAAACATACCGAATAGACCTATCAACCCCAACATTGGTGGTGCGGGAGACGGTATGCGGAGGGTCTGAAAAACAATCCCGATAGCGAGTCCAGTACCTAAAGCTAATAATACAGACCACATAAATATGCCTCCTTTCTTGTAGACCTTGGACTAATTCTATTAGCAAAACAAAGTATCTATCAATATGCTTTTCTCTATGTAACATATAGGGAGTACTTATATTTATGTAGACGAACGATATTATAGTTTCAAGCTATAGAACGTATAGAAAAAATAGAATTGATTGATATATCTCGTTTTCAATAATATAAAGGCATACGACGGACTTCATAACTAGTTATCTCGAAATGCCGTCGTAAAACAATAAAAGAAAGTTGGGATTCTATTTGTTTAATGACAAAAGCGATTTGCTGACTGCAGACAACTCTGCCGTCATCCTTATCGACCATCAACCACAAATGCTGTTCGGCGTGCAAAGTGCCGATAGACAGACCGTCATCAATAATACGGTGGGACTGGCTAAAACGGCAAAAGTGTTTAATGCACCCATCATATTAACTACCGTTGCGGCTGATACCTTCTCAGGTCCACTCCACCCGCAGATTCAAGAAGTTTTTCCCGATCAAAAACCTATCGATCGGACAAGTATGAATTCGTGGGAAGACGAAAACTTTTTAGCTGCAGTCAAAAAGACTGGCCGCAGGAAGCTTGTCATTGCTGCACTGTGGACAGAAGTATGCCTAGCTTTCCCCACAATATCCGCAATTAAGGACGGTTACGAAGTTTACATTGTAACCGACGCTTCGGCTGGAACCTCTGTAGAGGCGCATAATATGTCCATTCAACGTATGATTCAAGCAGGTGCGATTCCGGTTACTTGGGAATCTGTTCTTCTCGAATATCAACGCGACTGGGCTCGTCAAGAGACTTACGATGCTGTTATAGAAATTGCCATTCAACATGGCGGTGCTTACGGCGCGGGTGTATTTTATGCCCATACGATGTTTGGCGCGCACGAAGGGGCATAATGTTTGCCAAAATATAGACAAGTTGATAAGGTATCTGTTATTTCCATATAAAAGGAGCTAAAAACCATGAAAAAATTACTTACAAGCCGCACAGTAACAACACTTGCACTTTTAACTGCTGTCGTATCGACAAGCGCATTCGGATCTATGCTCGTTGCAAAGGCGGAAACGCCTGCTGCCACTGCCGCTAGCAAAGACAAAGCTGCCATTAAGGCAAAGGCGGTTCCGTCTCCACGATTGCTGACGCCAACGAACCATACGCTGCTTATGATCGACCACCAACCGCAAATGGCATTTGGTACATCGTCTATTAACATCCAGGAATTGCGCAATAACGTGACTGGTCTTGCCAAAGCAGCTAAAGCTTTCAACGTGCCAACCGTTCTAACTACTGTTGCTGCAAAGTCGTTCAGCGGACCGATTTTCCCTGAAATTCAAGCGGTATTCCCTGATCAAGAGCCAATTGACCGTACGACAATGGATGCCTGGGAAGATCAACGAGTTGTTGATAAAGTGAACAGCTATGGTAATAAAAAGCTCGTCGTTTCTGGTCTATGGACAGAGGTTTGTGACTTATCTGCTGTACTTTCTGCGATCGATCAAGGATATGAAGTATACATCGTAACCGATACTTCAGGCGGCGTATCAAAAGAAGCGCACGACATGGCCATTCAGCGCATGATTCAAGCCGGCGCAACACCAATCACATGGGAACAGTACCTGCTAGAATTGCAACGTGACTGGGCACGCTCCGAAACTTACAAAGCGACAACAGATATCGCTAAAGAACACGGCGGCGCATACGGTCTAGGTATTATTTACTCGCAAGAAATGTTCGGCGGTAAAGAGGGACATTAATCTCTAAGAGACGCGTTAGACAGATATAACGACCTTATAGCTGATATCTTAAATATATTTAATGTAAAGATTAAATTCATTAATAAAAGGAGCTAACTTAACATGAAAAAATTACTTACAGGCCGTACAGTAACAACACTTGCACTTTTAACTGCTGTCGTATCGACAAGCGCATTCGGATCTATGCTCGTTGCAAAGGCGGAAACGCCTGCTGCCACTGCCGCTAGCAAAGACAAACCTGCCATTCAGGCAAAGGCGGTTCCGTCTCCAAGATTGCTGACGCCAACGAACCATACGCTGCTTATGATCGACCACCAACCGCAAATGGCATTTGGTACATCGTCGATTAACATCCAGGAATTGCGCAATAACGTGACTGGACTTGCCAAAGCAGCAAAAGCTTTCAACGTGCCAACCGTTCTAACTACCGTTGCTGCAAAGTCGTTCAGCGGACCGATTTTCCCTGAAATTCAAGCAGTATTCCCTGATCAAGAGCCAATTGACCGTACGACAATGGATGCCTGGGAAGATCAACGAGTTGTTGATAAAGTGAACAGCTATGGTAATAAAAAGCTCGTCGTTTCTGGTCTATGGACAGAGGTTTGTGACTTATCTGCTGTACTTTCTGCGATCGATCAAGGATATGAAGTATACATCGTAACCGATACTTCAGGCGGCGTATCAAAAGAAGCGCACGACATGGCCATTCAGCGCATGATTCAAGCCGGCGCAACACCAATCACATGGGAACAGTACCTGCTAGAATTGCAACGTGACTGGGCACGCTCCGAAACTTACAAAGCGACAACAGATATCGCTAAAGAACACGGCGGTGCATACGGTCTAGGTATTATTTACTCGCAAGAAATGTTCGGCGGTAAAGAGGGACATTAATCGATTAGCAAGAGAAAATTCACGGAGCAAGATATTGCTTCGTGAATTTTTTCATCAATGAAATTGATTGGTTCGAATAAGTGTTAAATTCAAGATATTAGGAGATTACAAACAATATGAAAAAGCGTCTATCACTGCTACTTTCTTCAATAGTTGCACTTTCGATGTTTTCTTCCGTCGCATTCGGTAAAACATCAGATGACTTCACGGATTTGAAAGATCTTGATGCATCGACAAAAGTGAAATTTGATGCAATGTTCAGCGCCGGTATCTTTAACGGCGTAAGCGAGACCACATTTGGTCTAAAAGATGAAATGAACCGTGCGCAGTTTGCTAAAGTAGCAGCATTGATCATGGGTCTTGACATCAACATGGACCTGCATCAATCAAGCTTTACTGACGTTAGCATGAATGATCCGGCTAACGGCTATGCGCTTCCTTACATCGAAGCTTTGAAGGCTGCAGGTGTGACGGACGGCTATAGCGAAGGCACGTACAACCCGGCGGGTAAAGTATCCAAAGAACAGCTGGTGACATTCCTGGTTCGTGTACTTGGCAAGGATGCTGATGCCAAAAGCAAAACCTTCACAGACAAAACCGTTTCTGACTGGGCGCGAGGCTATGTAGCTCTTGCTCTTGAATTGAAACTTTTCCCGATTCCTGAAGGTAGTTTCGGTGGGGCATCCAACGCGACTCGCGATCTGCTTTTGCTTGGCGCCTACGAGGCGAAGCAGCAGCTGATGCCAGCCGGGGAACAAATGATTCACATTAAAGACTTTGCTTTCAATAAAAATGTCTTGACTGTGAAGACTGGCACAAAAGTAACGTTCATGAACGAAGAAGATGTCCCCCATACAATCGTAAGCGATGGGTTATTCGACTCACGCAAAGAAAATAGCGCTGGAATCAAAAAAGGCGAGAGTTATAGCTTCACCTTTGATAAACCAGGTGTATACAAAATCTACTGTTCCTATCATCCTTTTATGACTATCAAGATAACTGTTCAGTGAGGGTGCAATCCTATGAAAAAAATACTAATTGCAGTCGTCTTATTATCAGGCTTTTTACTGACAGGGAATTCATACATGCGGTCACCGGCTACAGTTATGGCGGCCGCACAACTTGAGCCTAACTGGACGTTTGACGATGTCGTTGAACAGATGCATCAGGATTGGATCGGCGGGACTGTGAAACCGGAAGAAATGACTGGACAAGTTCGAGAGTTTAATGTGCACATTGAAGAGATCGAACATGAGTTGACCGATGGCGTCAAGATCAAAGCATGGGCATATGGTTTAGAAGGGCAGCCTGCCACTGTGCCAGGCCCTCAAATCCGCGTCAAAAAAGGCGATCTGGTCCGAATTGTGATCAAAAACAATTCGACACAGCCGCACTCTTTACACCCACACGGTATTACCAGCGTAGATATGCTGAATGATGGTGTTCCTCACATCACAGGTAACTACATTATGCCTGGAAAATCTTATAATTATGAGTTTGTAGCCAAAGAAGCAGGTACTCACTGGTATCATTGCCATGTGCAAACATCCCTTCACCAGGATATGGGAATGTACGGTTCATTAATTATTGAAGATACCGAGAAGCCAAGCTGGGACAAAGAATTTACAATGATGCTGGACGAGTGGGACACTCATCGCGACCCGGCAAATGCAACTGCGAGACCAACCTACAATTACTTTTCCGTCAATGGCAAATCGGGGCAATCTGTTCCCGATATGGTGATTAAAGATGGCGAGATCGCTCGCATTCGCCTGATCAACGCAGGCTTTGAAGCTCATGCTATGCATCTTCATGGAACGCACTTTATCGTCATTGCGAAGGACGGATACAAAGTGCCTGAGCCTTATAATATGGATACTGTGAATATCGCTCCAGGTGAAACTTATGACGTCCTTGTAAAAGGACGGGACGGTGTATGGCCATGGCACGACCATAACTCCTTGGCCGCGACGGATGACGGCGTGTACCCAGGCGGCATGCTGATGCATGTACGCGGTTCAGGCGATAATAAGTTCAACCCAGATACGAAACCGACGTTAGTGTCAGTTGAAGGCCACATTCATGCTTCTGATGAACATGTGCTGACCACACATGGAGATCCTTTATTCATCAAAGAGAAAATGACCTACAACAGTGAAGAATGGCTCAATGCTTCTCCAGAACGAAGAGCACAGCTCCACGAGCAAAACATGGAATGGGGTCAATCTATCGATGCCGTTTACAATACAGTTTCCGGCACATGGTCATTTCATGGCAATGTCAGTGAAAACACACAGCATATTGACGCCACAAGTGGAGCCCTGCCCTATCATCATCACTGATTAATGGGTGATTGATAAATGAAGCCATGAAAAGGAAGTAAATGAAAAGTGACACCAATTCAGGTAAACGAATGGCTGGACGAATACAATGATTATATGCTGCTCTATAAAATATTCGGTGATCAAACTTATATTGATGAAGCAGAAGAAATATTGAAGAGCATGAAAAAGTATGTTTGTAGAATGCTAATGCTTGAAAACTTTAAACTTACAGCATAGGAGGCATTTTTCATGTCAAAACAGACGACAGGTATCCATCACATAACTGCATTTGCAGGTGATCCTCAAGCAAACGTTGACTTTTACGCCGGAATCCTCGGCCTGCGCTTAGTAAAGAAAACAATTAACTTTGATGCTCCCGATGTATATCACTTATACTTTGGTAATGAAGCAGGGAGCCCAGGCACTATCATCACGTTTTTTCCATCGGCTGGATCACCCAAAGGGAAGATAGGCGGCGGCCAAGTCGGTATTACCACCTATATCGTACCTCAAGGTTCGCTAGACTTCTGGGAAAACCGTCTGATAAATTTTGGAATTACAGTTAAGAGAGTGAGCCGTTTTCAAGAAGATTATCTGCAATTCACGGACAATGAAGGACTGGGCCTTGAATTAGTTGAACGAAATGAGGGACCCAACAGCAAATGGGCATTCAATGGTATACCAGCAGATAAGGCGATTAAAGGGTTCGGAGGAGCTGTGTTGTACAGCGTCAATGCAGAGAGCACTATGGATACGCTGCAAAACATCCTCGGTCTGACTAAAGTCGCAGAAGATGGCGAGTACGCTCGTTTTCAGGCAACCGGAGAAATCGGCAACATCATTGACGTACCTCTTGCTAGCATGGATTGGGGCGAAGGTGGGGCTGGAACGGTTCATCATATTGCTTGGCGTGCAAACAATTTTGATGATCATAAAGAATGGCAAAAGGAAGTAATGCGCAAAGGATTCCGACCAACTCAAATTATTGACCGTCAGTATTTCAATGCCATTTATTTTCGTGAATACGGTGGTATTCTTTTTGAAATTGCTACAGATCCTCCAGGCTTTGCAAAGGATGAGCCTGCTGAATCGTTAGGCGAGAAAATAATGCTGCCAGATTGGTATGAGAAGCATCGTGCTCAAATTGAAGCGAATCTGATACCTATTCAAGTAAGAGAACTGGCGGGGGAACAGTCATGAAACATATATTTGAAAAAGGTACCAGAATGGATGTTCCGACATTAGTTCTTTTTCATGGTACAGGCGGAACCGAACGCAGTTTGCTTACTTTAGCCAAGCGAATTTCTCCGGAATCTTCTGTCCTAAGTCTGAGAGGTAATATATTAGAAAACGGAATGCCGCGTTTCTTTAGACGACTTGCCGAAGGTGTGTTTGATGAGGAGGATTTAATTTTCCGCACAAAGGAAGTCTACGAATTTCTCGATACAGCCGCAGCCGAATATGGATTTGATCGAGGCAATTTAGTGGCTATTGGTTATTCTAACGGAGCCAATATAGCAGGAAGCCTTCTATTCCATTATCAAAATGTATTAAGAGGTGCTATTCTTCATCATCCAATGGTTCCACGAAGAGGCATTAAACTACCGGATTTATCTGATACCCCAATATTTATAGGTGCTGGTACTAATGATCCGATCTGTTCTGCGCAAGAAACCGAAGAGCTTCAAAACCTGCTTCGTGAAGCCGGAGCATCTGTTGATGTACATTGGGAGCATTTTGGACATCAATTGACAACTAGTGAAGTGGATGCAGCCGCGGTTTGGTTTAAGGAAATTTTGTTGTAAATTTGTTTAGAGCATTCGATTTTAATAAAGTCTTATATGTTTTTGAATGGAGCGTTCATACGTTGTCTTCAAAAAGAAAAAGCGCTCCCGGATCGCACCCCTGATATCCCGCTCTGTTGCAATCGTTGTGGGCGTTGCTCGATACATAAACATGGAAACGAGTCTTCGCCTATTTAAAAGCTTTATTTTGGTATGGGTGTAACCCGTCAACGTGAGTCTAGAGCACGTGTCGATTTTAAGCTGTCTGACATACAATTTGTGCAAGCACACCCTCGATAAACTGAACAAACAAATACACATGCCAAGCAAGCTGCTTAATTTTTTTCAAACGTCACTCTATTTTTGGGCTAGTCTCGCCTCGGATAAATTGAATTATGAAATTGAGTCTTGCTTGCATTAGCATTATTTCAATAAAAGTTCGAACCGCAAGTTTTTGAAATGTATTTTTACGATAGCTAAGCTTTATTTCTCTTGTAGGTATAGGATCAGTTACTCGAATAATTTTTACTTTGGGATGGTTATAGCTTTCAACGAGTGGTAAGGATAATAATGCTGCTCCATATCCATGATGCACCATACAAAGAAGGGATGACGATGAAACTGTTACAACCGTTGAGTTTAAGGTCATACCTAATTTCATAGCATAAGAATCAATAATTTCCCGGCACATGGTAGATTGAAAAAACAATAAGGTATCTAATTGTTCTAGCTCGTGAAATGAAATCATCGCTTTTTCTGCCCAGGGATGGTTTTCTGAAACAATAAGTACCTGCTCTTCTTTGGTTAAGTGAATACTATCTATATGCTTGTTTTGTTCCGAACCCGTAGTTATTCCGATATCGATTTTATTTTGCAATAACTGTTCCGAAAAGTCTTCAGTTTCTACAAATTTCAGAGAAATATCTGGATACTGTTCACGAAATTGAGCAAAGTCTGGCATAAGATAGAAAAGATCACCTGGTAATACGCCGATTATAATCTCGCCTCGCTGAATATTTTTTAACTCATAGATTTCTATTCGAGATTCTTCAATAAGTTGCTTCACTGAAAGTCCCTTATCAAGCAGAATTTGCCCTGCCTTCGTAATCTGAATCCCTCTTCCGACTCTATAAAATAAAGGAGTGCAATATTCATCCTCTAACACACGAATTTGTTGACTTAAAGTAGGTTGGGAAACCATCAATACTTCAGCGGCTTTAGTGAAGCTTCCTTCTTTACATATTTGTATAAAATAATCTAGTTGTCTTAATTCCATTTGATACCCCATTTATATGATTATGAAATTACCTGTTAAGTGAAATGAAAGCATGCAAAAAGAACTTAACTTTGGAATGCGTGAACCATTCCCTTAAACTTCAGTACACATCATTCTATAAGTTAGCCTACTATCAATCAATATCAGTTTAACTATGTGACGTATAGGCATTGCTTATGTTTTCCATCTGCTTAGTCCAGTAACGAATGCGGCATTTAAGGATTTCGTAAAGAAAAACTTTCTTTCAACATGATCCCTTGAAACACTGCTTTGGCAATCTCTTCTTTTCTACCCTCGGTACGTTTAAGCGGCCATTCCATATTAGACTGTCCGCCTACTATCCATACTTCTCCTATCAAAATATCATCCAGCACAATCGTGTCTTCACTGCTAGAGATGGTCATTGTAAAAGGCCCGCCAGCTTGTTTAGGAGCAAGCTTAACAAACCATTGCCCCCGCCTCAATTATCCATTTCATATCCACATCCAAAAATGCAAACTGATTCACTTTAATCATGAAATCAACGGTTTTCGTTTGCCCCGCTTCAAGCGCAATTCTCTTAAAGCCGGCCAGTTCCATATTGGGACGCAGCATACTTGAAACTTCATCGGTTACATAAACCTGTACGACTTCCTCACCATCCTCCTAAAGGAATCATTAGTCTGCTACTATAGGGACGAATTCGCTAGTGTGACCTGTCTTTTTTATTTTTTGGATGCTAGCCAGCTGGCCAACGTTTCAATTTCTTGCTTGTTCAGTTTATCTTTGAAACCACATGGCGCCGGAAGAGACAGTAATTGATTCCAGTTCGTTAACTAAGTTTCGTAAACTACGGCTAAAGAACCTGTATTTGTTCGACATGCTGATCAATAAGACCGTTGAAATCGCGATTGAAAAGGGGATTATTCAGAGCAAAGCGATTATGTCGATGCGACCATACGAATGCGCGTTACAATCAGAAATCCCCTCGAGAAATTTTGCAGACCGTTCCCGAAAGCAGAGAAAAGCCATCTACATGGCCAACGAATCCTTGAAAACCAAGTTCGGCGATTCCCTCCCTTTTGTACTTTAATAGGCCAGTCATGATTGGGCAACGCTATTTTAGTGAGGTAAACATGAATTCGAACATAACCTGCCCAAGAGGTAATAAGGCTGCCGCTTGAACCTGCGGCAGCCTCATCACAGCTTTGATGAAACATATACGGGTACTTATTTTTTCGTGATCAATTCTAAATCTACCGGAATAAATTTTTCAACTTGTTCGCCTTTTAGCACTTTCAATGCTGTTTTTACAGCTGTGTCTCCGATGGATGCCGGTTTTTGAGCTACTGTTGCGGCAAGTTTCCCGTCATTTACGGCTTTAACCGCGTCATCTGTAGCATCGAAACCAACTACAGCAATATTTTTACCAGAAGATTGAATCGCTTGAAGGGCACCTAATGCCATTTCATCATTATGAGCAAATACAGCCTGAATATCTTTATTTCCTTGCAAAATATTTTCCATAACGGAAAGCCCTTTTGCTCTGTCGAAATCAGCAGGTTGAGAAGCAATCACTTTTACCCCAGCTTTTCCGTCAACAGCATCATGGAAACCTTTTCCACGATCACGTGCTGCAGAAGTTCCTGCGATCCCTTGAAGTTCAACAAGATTACCTTTGTCACCAAGGGTTTTCAAAATAAAGTCGCCTGCCATTTTACCGCCTTTTACATTATCTGAAGCAATGTGAGTAACGACTGTTCCGCCATTGGCTGCACGGTCAACCGTAATTACAGGAATATTGGCCTTATTTGCAGATTGAACCGCAGTAACAATAGCATCGCTATCTGTCGGATTGATAAGAATTACGCTTACCTTTTTCTGAATTAAATCTTCAATACCGCTAATTTGTTTCGCTGTATCGTTTTGAGCATCTACAACGACCAGTGTAGCACCAGCTTCTTTTGCCGCTTTATCCGCACCGTCTTTCAAGGTGACAAAGAATGGATTATTTAAAGTGGAAACGGAAAGCCCAATTGTCATTTTGCCTGCAGCTGCTTTGCTATCAGTGGTAGCTGATGGTGCAGCAGTAGCTCCTCCCTCAATTTTAGATTGTGTCGAACAACCAGCCAGTATCAGGAACACCGCTACTACGGCAGATAATACGAGATTCATTTTTTTCATGGTAAACTCCCCTTTGATGTGTTTTATTTTCGAGCCTTCGATCGGTCTAACAATACTGCAATTAAGATGACTACCCCTTTAACCACCTGTTGATAAAAGGATGAAACATTTAATAGGTTAAGACCGTTATCCAATACACCAATAATCATGGCACCAATCAATGTACCGACAATCCAACCTCTTCCCCCAGATAAGCTGGTTCCGCCAAGAACCACAGCTGCAATCGCATCCAACTCAAACGCTCCTCCTGCTGTCGGCTGAGCGGAGTTAAGTCTGGAAGTTAGAATGATACCGCTAATTGCAGCTAATAGACCGCTAATCGAGTAAACCAAGATTTTTACTTTCGATGTGTTAATACCTGAAAGCCAAGTCGCCTCCTCGTTGCTGCCGAGCGCGTAGACACGTCGACCAAAAGTTGTATGCTTTAAAATGATATATAAAACTGCAAATGCAATAACCATCCATATAATTGGCATTGGAATCTGCAGAAAATACCCTTTCCCTAACAAAGCGAAATCCTCTTTGAAGCCCGTGATTGGCCTTCCCTGCGTATAAACTAAGGTAAGTCCGCGGAATACTGTCATCGTTGCCAGTGTCGCAATAAATGGAGCTACCTTGCCTTTCGTGATTAATAAGCCGTTGATCGCACCCATGACAAGACCGCCAATTAGACCGATTCCTACAGCTAGCCACGTATTCATTCCGCTTGCCATTAAACCAGCCGTAAAAGCACTTGATAAGGCCAGTATGGATCCTACAGAAAGATCGATTCCCCCAGTCAGAATGACGAATGTCATACCGAAGGCAATAAGAGCATTAATCGAAATTTGACGTAGAACGTTAAAAATATTACCAACGGTTAAAAAGTCACCGTTCACTACCGACAAAATGACTACAATTAGAACCAATCCCAATAAAGACCCCAGACTCTGCATCTTACCGATTTTGGGTCTGCTTAAAGCTTTACCGTCAACCTGCATGTCGGTTCCCTCCCCCTGTTGCACTTAACATAATTTTTTCCTGACTAGCATCTTCTTGTGTAAATTCACCGCTTATTTTCCCCTCGTGCATGACAAGTATGCGGTCGCTCATTCCTAAAACTTCCGGAAGCTCGGAAGAGATCATAAGAATGGCTACACCTTGCGAAATTAGTTCATTCATTAGATCATAGATTTCTTTCTTCGCACCGATATCAACTCCGCGTGTAGGCTCATCCAATATCAATACTTGCGGGTTCGTGGCCAACCATTTCCCGATGACCACTTTTTGCTGATTACCTCCGCTTAGAGAGCCGACCTTCTGCTCACTGTTTGGTGTTTTAATCAGCAGTTTTTTTATCATGGAATCCGATAGTTCCCGTTCCTTCGAACGATTCATGAAACCAAATGATGATAATATCTTCAAATTCGGAAGAGCTAGATTGTCGTTGACCGAAAGGGGGAGGAGCAGTCCCTCATCTTTCCGATCTTCCGTGATTAAGCCAATACCAGCGTGAATGGCATCAATTGGTTTCTTAATTGAGACTGGTTTTCCGTTAATGGAAATCGTTCCACGATCAATAGACGTCACTCCGAACAGTGCTTTCGCCAGTTCTGTTCTTCCAGCACCCATAAGTCCGGCGATGCCTACGATCTCTCCAGCCCTTACAGATAAGGAAATGTCATGGAGCTTCCCTTTTTGAGTCAACCCGTTGACCGTCAGTTTTTCTTCTCCTAGGGTGACTTTTACTTTAGGAAAACGGTCTTTAATTTCCCTGCCAACCATCATTTTGACGAGATGATCCATCGTCGTATTGGCAATGTACTCGGTTCCAATATAATGTCCATCGCGCATCACCGTAACTTGATCGCAAATCCTAAAGATTTCTTCCATCCGATGGGAAATATAAATCATGCCGACACCCTTTTCCTTAAGGGAAGCGATGACCAGGAATAATGCCTCAATTTCACGGTCCGTGAGAGCCGCCGTCGGCTCATCCAAAACAAGAATTTCTGCTTTCATAGATAACGCTTTCGCAATTTCGACCATTTGCTGTTGACCTACAGAAAGCTCATTAACTAACGTACCCGGATCAATATTCAAACCCAATTGAGATAAATAACGATGAGACTCTTGTCTCATCCGTCTCCAGTTAATTAGCTTCGACTTCCCATAAGTGAATTCTCGGCCAAGAAAAATATTTTCCATGACCGTTAAATGGGGAACCATATTTAGCTCCTGATGAATAATAACGATGCCTAAGTTTTGCGCCATGGAAGGTGATGCAATATCGTAAACGTTTCCATTAACAGTAATGGACCCACTATCCTTTGTATAAATTCCACCTAATATTTTCATTAGCGTAGATTTACCAGCCCCATTTTCCCCCATCAACGCATGAACTTCTCCGCGATGCAGGGTAAAATCAACCTGCTCTAGCACCTTAACTCCAGGGAAACTTTTACTGATTCCCTTCATTTCTAACAATTTGGACGTCATTCCAATTCCTCCTTTCAGAAGATAACTCCAGCCTGAAGAATGACATTGGCATATGGAGTAAACTCACCTGTTCGTATGATTGCCTTAGCCTGATGAGTCATTGTCTTCAGTTCTTCATGACTCACCTCGTGCACAGTTACCCCGTTTAAGGAAGTTTCCATTTGCTTCTTTAGCTTTGGAGTTACCTGATCCATTTCACTTGCAATGAAAGCCTGCTCAACTTGCATTTCTAGAAGTACGGTTTCCAAACAATCCATAAAAGAAGGAACACCTTGTTTCAAAGCCAGATCAATTCGCTTTACGTGAGCAGGAATAGGCAACCCGCTATCACAAATGACAATCGTGTCGGTATGCCCAAGTTCACTGATCACCTTGGAAATTTCACTATTTAAAATTCCAATCTTTTTCATGTAGGTTCTCCCTTGGAATTTTTCGCAAACACTTCCACATCCTTCATGCTTGGCATACCAGCTTGAGCACCAAACTTAGTAACGGCTAGTGCTGATACCTTCGCTGCAAATGATACAGATTGTTCCAAGCTGTTTTGCTTGGCAAGCGAAAAAGCTAATCCGGCATTGAATGAATCCCCAGCGCCTGTCGTATCAACAACAGAAACCTTATAACCGGGAACTTTTTGAAGTTTCCCTTTTTCTAAAAAAGCGGATCCATCAGCCCCCAACGTCGTGACAACGTTGTTTGCTCCCCTTTGTATTATGCTTGTCATCGCAGTTTCCAATTCATCACCTTCCGCCTGAATCCCAGTAAGCAAACTCAATTCCGACCGGTTGGGAGTGATGTAATCTACATTCCTCAATAGTTCATCCGGCAAAAACTGAGCGGGAGCCGGATTCAAGACAACAGTCTTCCCAAACGACTTTGCCTTTTTCGCTGCATGAATAACCGTATCTAAAGGAATTTCCAACTGAAGAAGAAGGATGTCCGCATTTTGGATGATTGCATCATATCTATCGATATCGTCTGGCAGCAATTGATAATTAGCACCCGGAACAACCACAATGCTGTTATCCCCATTTGAAATAAAGATGGAAGCTATCCCCGTTGCAGTGCCATCCACGAGTTTAACCGAGTTTCTACTGATCTTATTATCATCTAAAGCTTTCAGCAGCTCTTGACCAAAACTGTCTGTGCCGACAGCTCCAATCATTGTTGTTTTGGCTCCGAGCCTTGCAGCCGCTACCGCTTGATTTGCACCTTTGCCACCTGGTATGAACCGGGCGTTAGATCCAAGAATCGTTTCTCCCAGTTGTGGGTGTCTATTTGCTTCAATTACGATATCCATGTTTAAGCTTCCGATAACAACGATATGAGGTACCTTCAATTTACCCACTCCTCTTCGTAGATTCTCTTGGAATTAACGTGACATCCAGTTCATAAATTTGATCCTCTTCGATGGTGCCTTCGATCTTCTTAATTAAAATCCTTGAAACCAAAGCTCCCATATCATAGATGGGCTGTGCGATTGTCGTTAATTCAGGTTCTGTAATTTCGGTCATATTTATTCCATCGAATCCACAAACGGCTACTTGTTCAGGAACTTTAATGCCCATTCTATGCAAAGCTTTCAAGGCTCCAACGGCCATCAAATCATTTCCTGCAAATATAGCATCAATATCAGGGTGCCGGCGCATAAGTTCACCTGTAGCTTTTATACCACCGCTAATCCCAAAATCCCCTTGAACCAATAAGCTTGGGCTGAACCAATCAAAAGCTCTTACGGATTCCTCATATCCAATTAATCTCTCTTTGGCAGGGATCAGATCCTGAGGACCATAAATATGCCCGATTTTCTTGCTTCCTAATTCAAGAAGATGCTTTACTGCTAATCTGCCTCCCTCACGATTGTTCGAACGAACAACGCTGCAGGACTTGTTGGTAGGCGCTCGGTCTAAACAAACAAACGGGATGTTAAAAGACGCCAATTTGTCTACATCTTCTTGACCCAATGTATTGGATGCAAAAATAATGCCATCGATATTTTTGCTCTTTAATATGTCAATATAATTTTTTTCTTTACCAATTTGACCGTCAGAATTGCATAAAATGACGGTAAATCCATAAGTAGAAGCAACATCTTCAACCGCCCGGGCTAACTCTGGAAAAAAGGGATTTGAAATGTCGGGTAAGATTAGCGCAAATGTTTGTGTGCTTTTTCCAGCAAGCCCCCTTGCTACAACACTAGGTAAATAATTCAGTTTTTCAATCGCATGTTTTATATTCAGTTCCGTATCTGCGTTTACATATCCACTTTTGTTTAAGTAACGAGAGATAGTGGCAATAGAGACTCCGGCTAACTTGGCTACATCACGAATGGTTGCCATCCTAGTTTCACTTCCAACTTCATATTTATGGTAACGATACCTTATATTCATATTAAAGCCCATAATACCAACGTTTAATCATGTGGTACCGGTTACACACAAAATATATCACAGTTTATTTTCGTCCGCAAGCTAAATATTTTAACTCCCGCAAAAATCGGAAAAGCCGCAATATTACGCGGCTTCAGTTTATGTTTTCACCTTTTAATACCAAAAGGTACACGAAAAATTTATAAAATAAGATCGTGAAATCGTGCCTATAAACAGTAACTATTTCAGATGATCAATAATAGCAGCAATAATCTGCGATAATAAGAACGATGGGAAGTACTATAGCATAAACTGCATAGTAACTAAATAAGTATTTTTGGATCCATTCGATGTTATCTACTATAAAATCGGAGGTGAAATTGTTGATAACATCCGGACCTTCTCCTGCGGCAATCGCAACGTTCACCTTTTGAATGTAACCGGTTAAATCCCCGGGTACCCCCAAGTAGTTAATTGTAATATTCGGATTTTTGGCCATGAAATCTTTTGCGACCCCTTGCCAGAACGTATCTCTCTCCGGCGTTGTAGCTGCCGCCCAAAATGTAATCGTCGATTTCTTGCCTGAATCCTGCCCTGCAGCTGCATTAGTTGGCCCAGCACTGGCGCTGGCGTTTGATCCGGAACCGGAACCGTTGCCCCCGCAAGCTGTCAGTACGATTCCAGAAAGCATGACCGCGGCTATTCCAAGCCCCCACAGTCTTTTCTTCATTTCAATCATCTCTTCATACCCCTTAATTATTTGGCAAATCTGACGAGAAATTTCGTCTTGCCTTTAGTTTAGCGTGGGCACTCAAATTTCGACATAAGTTTTCTTTAACTCTTTGTCTGTGTCAAAGTTGGTTCAATTATAATCTTTCGATACCCTGGTGCTGCCATTCGTATTCCTAATACATAGGTAAGCCACTCTTTTACATGCCCCATCATGGCATGATTTCTTGACCTCACCATCCCTTGCCATAACTCCTCGTAATTCCAGTATTCAGGCAAAGTAGTTAATTTATTATCAACAAAGAACTTATAACTAGGCTGCGTATCATTCATAACCATTTTATACACAATATCGTTCTTCCCATACTTCCCGAGCGAAGCAAACACTTGTTTTAAGCCTACTTCGCCTGACGAAAGGTGATAATCACGGATTTGGACGGCTTCTACAAGTCGATTAACCGCAATCTCATTATTTTCTTCTAAAATGATGCCGCTAAATAGCACACATCCATAGCTTGTTTGACTACCATTACCATAAATGCGGCTTTCCGGTTGGTAGCACTCCGCATGCAGGTGAAATTGCTCCTTTACTTTTTCAGCCTTAGCGGCGAAATTCATTACATCCCCGGAATGCCCTGTCAATGCTGCAATCTTAGCCATCGTGCTCAGTAAGTAATAGTAAGCGCAATTTTCTACCAGTGTTACTGGGGTGTTTTCATGTAACTGCCCCCAGGCGATCAGTTGATCGTCTATAATTGTCTCTTTGATACCCAAATGATAGATCATCTATCTCTCCTACTTCATGATTCTCCAATCAGGGAACATCTCAGTTCTCTTGCGGACGGTACTTCGACCTATTTCTCTATCTTCGATAGCGATAATTCATTTGAAAACATTATAATGAGGCTTTACCGTGAAGTCTCTGCTCCCTGTATGGGTTCTACTACCATGCTTCAAACACTCTTAGCCCAGTTAGTCGTTGCCGTTTACAGACAGAAATTCGGAGAAATAGAAAAGCCGACAACAGAAGCTGCCGACTTTTCTAGAGTACTCCAGTACATTGAGAACCATTTATACGAGCCAATTACGCTTTTAGATTTGGCGTCATTATCACGGTGGAGCAGTCGACATTTGCAGCGCATGTTCATGCGGCATACCGGCCAATCCTTCGGTTCCTATCTGCAAAATTGTCGCGTCCAAAGGAGCTGTTCACTGCTTCGAGACTCCGATTACAAAATCACTGTAATTGCAGAGCAAGTCGGCTACATCGGAAGCTTTATCGTTCATAGATCGATCTTTCGATCTATCCCTTTACTGCGCCACCCACGATGCCTTTAATAAAATGCTTTTGCAAGATCAGAAAAGTAATAATTAACGGTAATGTTCCCAGCAAGATAGCTGCAAAAATCATGTTCCAATTATTATTGTATTGACCCGTGAAGGTGAAAATAGCCATCGGAATCGTACGACTTGTTCTTTCCTGTAAAAAGAGAAGCGGAACTAAAAAGTCATTCCATATCGAAAGACTGTTCGTAATAATAACCGAAGAGGTTACAGGTTTCATCAATGGGAAAATAATATTAAAAAACGTTCCAAAAGGACCACATCCATCAATTAATGCTGCATCTTCCAGTACGTTCGGCATCGCTTTCTTTAACTTAATAAATTTCAACTTCCGCAAATTGCATCCTGTACGTATTGTAGTCACTCGGGTTCAACCATAAATTCGTGCCGGTAACCTTCATATATCTGACTGATTGCAGGGTGAAACTTAAACTTTGAACGTTATACTCTGGTTACGCATCCCCCGTTTTTGATACCACGGTAGTCCAATTTATTGTAATAGAACCAGCGGCAGCCATGGACGAGATAATAAAGTTCTAGACTGCCGCCGTTTTATTGAACTAACGTTCCTTATCTCCGCTTTATCATTGATCTACTTTTTAAGCCTTAGCCTTTTCATGTTTCTGAATATATTTCAAAGTATAATGAGTCCCGCAAATATAGATCCCCATGATAGCTAGGTAATCTATTACAAACCTCAAGGCGGTTTCATCGAAGCCCCAATACCCAAATGGATTATAAATGAGCAACCTAGAACCCATATCTCTTTCAAAGGAAATTTGCACACCATAAACAACAATTAACACCGCCAAGAAACGAAACGCAATTGTGCGTACACGGCTGGTAGTGATGATTCCCGTCATTTTTCTCGCTGCATTAATAATCCTTCCCCACGAGATTCCTATATGAACAGCCATGAGTATAAATCCCCAATAAGCACTCAGAACATGTATCTGCCTTACGGTCATGTCATTATTTATCGGAATAAATGGAAATATGTCACGTGAAATTGGCACGGAACTAATCAGTGCAACAGCGATCGTTAATAGAAATAGCAAATTTACCGCTATGCTAATAATTTGTTGTACCTTGTACTTTCCCCTAAAAATCGTTTTATACCACCGTCGATTCAAGATATTGTGAACCATAAACAATACAAACAAGAAAACACCAACCAGTTCGTGGATCATATTTCCAGTAATATGATAAGCCATCGCTACCAACATGGATACTGTCATAATAAGGTCAATGACCAGCTTAATAAACATATTTGGATTCAAAAGCTTACCTCCATAACTTATTATCTTATGACTTTTTTTCGGATGATAGAGTAGCCATGTAATCTTTTAATGCATTTAACTCCCAATCTTCTAAAGAGATACCTGCAAGCCTCGATTCCGTATTGTTATCCTGCGATCCCATAAAAGTCTCAAGTTTGAAACTCTCCATTTGGTTGGATGTGTACACGAAGTCATCCCGCTCCTGACTTGCATGACAAGAAATGCAGCTCTCGATGTTTCTCTTGGTATTAACTGACTTGTCAGCAGTGAATGCCTGGTATCGCCAATCTCCGTTGCTCTTCTTTGGAGAGTTCTGATCGCCCCACCCAGTGCGCTTTTCCGAAACAAAAATGTCGGATAGTACTCCATCCCTGTATATCTCGAGAGTCAATGCGGTTCCGCTGGGGAACGGTTTGCCTGCTTTCACCGCTTCGATCGTTTCCTTACTCGCGTAAAGCAGCTCTTTGGCATTTCCACGAGTCACAGTCGTATAGAGTACGCCCTTATCGTAGTTCTCAGGGAGTTTAACTTGTTCACTGTCAGTTCCAGGAGGTTCCGCCTGCCGAGTACTGTTTGTCATGTCACTGTCAGTTCCAGACTGTTCAACTTGTCGAGTATTGTTTGCCATGTCGTTATTGTTACTTCCACATGCAGAGAATGTGAAGGCAGTAACTAATCCGAGGGCAAGTAATAATAGCTTTTTCAATGTTTTTCCTCCTCCAAAATAAGCAATTACGGCTTCCTCAAAATTCCAAGATGAGCGTCCAGCGTTTTTGACCAGTATGTCCAAAATGATTTAGCGCTTGTTTCATGCGTAACCTTATTATGCAACAATTCAAAAAGGGATCGATATCCCGATTATCTTAAATGATTGCCTATTTCTCTTACATGAACGAACACTCATGAATTTGTGATTTTTATCACTAACTTTCGCAGTTGCATCTTAACCGGCCAAGGATGCCGCTTACCATTTCTTAAATGCTCCACCTATATTTAACTAATAAAAAAAACCAAATAGATTCCCCATCTGACATTGATGAGAGAGTTTCTACTTGGCCTTTTCTAGATATAGCTCGAACTAACTGCTTAAGGATAATCGGAGGAATTTCCGTGCCGTATCAGCAGTGTTACCGAGCGGTGATTTCCAAACCTATAGGCTGATTAAGGTGGATGTCAGAATGCCTCTCACACATTGGATACTTGCTCAGTAATTACCTGTGTCTGATCATATGTTTCCTTCAGACGCTTCATATCAGCTTTGGGAGGAAAACCAAACATGCGAGAATATTCACGGCTAAACTGAGATGCACTTTCGTAGCCTACCCGGTAGGCAACCTCAGAAGCATCCGCCGACTCCGTTAATAATAGGCGCCGAGCTTCTTGCAACCGAAGCTGTTTTTGGAATTGAAGAGGGCTCATAGCAGTGATTTCTTTAAAGTGTCTATGTAACGAAGAAATACTCATATTTGCTATTTCGGCAAGTTCTTCAATCCGTAAGAGACTGTCATAGTTATTCATTATTTGTTCAATAACATCTTTGATTTGATGGGTTGAGCTTCCTTCCATTACAATTTGCTCCAAAATAATCCCATTCTGACCTTGCAGTACCCGATAAAGAATTTCCTTCGTAAACAGTGGAGCAAGCACCGGAATATCTTTTGGATTATCAAGCAAACGAACTAACCTGATAGCCGCATCTAACAAAGATGATTCCATCTGGCTGACAAACATTGCTCGCTTAGGATTTTCTTTCGGATCAACTCGAATTTCAGACTCATGTAAAACCTCTAAGATTTGACTCGGTGTAAATTCAAGTTTGAAACCCAAATATGGAACATCGGGAGTGGCTTCAGTGACTTTGGCGGTAACTGGCAAGTGAACGGATGCAACAAGGTAATCGGCAGGACTGTATGTAAAGCGCTCCTGCGCTAGCCATACCTCCTTCTCCCCTTGAACTACCATACAAAAGGAAGGCTTGTAAACTCCGTGGCTTTGTCCGGCCGCATTCGAGACACGCATGAAAAATAAGGATGGAATAGCAGTTGGGTGAACACCGTCCTTTTCTGAATAGCGTTCAATGATTTTGGCGAGCTCTTTCTGCTGTTTAGTGATTATTTCACACATTTGATTCTCCTTGTTCTATTCTTTATAGTTCGATTATAGTCCATATTCATCTGTTATATAAGTGGTAGTGAGAGGATTAGGCAAACATTTGGCACGAATGGGATAACGGTCGCTTTGTCATCTGGTGCATAATAAGGATGTGAAAAGGAGGAGAATACATGGCAATGAGCAACACCTGGAAAATTTACATGCTGACCCTTATCAGCTTTTTGGTCGGTATGTCACAATTCGTGATCTCAGGCATTTTAGATGAGGTCGCTAATTCCGTCGGCGTATCGTTATCGGCGGCTGGACAGCTTATCACTGTATTCGCGCTTGCCACTGCAATTGGTACCCCTGTAGTCATGGTGACGACAGCGAAGATGGGGCGGCGTAAGCAACTGTTGCTGGCTCTTTATGGGTGTAATGGATAAGATCAAATCGATTTACAAATAATTTTAAAAAACTGGAGGATTTTATATGCAAAAAGTAATTTTGAACAATGGTGTTGAGATGCCTATACTCGGTTTTGGTGTTTTTCAGATTGCAGATCAAAATGAATGTGAACAAAGCGTTTATGACGCTATTATGGCAGGCTATCGGCTGATTGATACCGCTGCTTCTTATCAAAATGAAGAAGCAGTTGGCAGAGCGATCAAACGGAGTGGCGTGGCAAGAGAGGAATTATTTATCACTACGAAGCTTTGGGTTCAGGATGCTGGTTATGAGCGCACAAAAAAAGCATTTGAAAAATCAATGGAAAGACTGCAATTGGATTATTTGGATTTGTATTTAATTCATCAGCCATTTGGCGATGTGCATGGCTCTTGGCGCGCTATGGAGGAATTGTATCGTGAAGGGAAGGTCCGTGCAATTGGCGTTAGTAACTTCCAGGCGGATCGTCTGATCGATTTGATTATTCATAATGAAGTAGTTCCTGCCGTAAACCAGGTTGAAACGCACCCTTTCAACCAGCAAATCGAAAGTGCAAAATTCATGAAAGAGAACAACGTTCAGATCCAATCCTGGGCGCCTTTTGCTGAAGGAAAAAATAACTTGTTCCAGAATGAGGTATTGGTATCCATAGCTGAAAAGGTTAATAAATCCGTTGCTCAGGTGGTTTTACGTTGGTTGACACAAAGAGAAGTCGTTGTGATTCCAAAGTCTGTTCGTAAAGAAAGAATTATCGAAAACTTCAATATCTTTGATTTTGAATTAAGACATGAGGATATGGAGTCGATTACTACGTTAGATACGAAACAAAGCCTGTTCTTTTCACATCGCGATCCTGAAATGGTGAAATGGATCGGTACCCGTAAACTTATATAGCAGTAGGAAAACTGCATAAAATTATTACATTTTTTATGTTCCTCGATATAGCCCAATTCATGAATAATTTCAGCTTCATAACCTGTTTCTTCCTTGATTTCACGTAAAAATGCAACATCAGTATTTTCGCCTTCATCTATCCCTCCACCAGGTAACTTGAATTGAATATTTCTGCCCTATAACGAAATAGGGCCGCCAAATTATCGGCAGCCCTACGTTATTGAACTAGGTTTACAATTATGACCCATACGACATTCCCGAAACTCTTTCTTATCTTTTTCTATTAATTCTTTCCAGCGACCTATAATACTCATCTGAATCATTTTGTTTAGATCCTTCGATAAAGTTAAGTATTTTTAAAAAAGCTATACCTGCAAATATTAAAATAAATGGAAGCATATAAAGTGAAAAGCCAAAGACGATTGTATAAGCAATGATTAAAACCACTATCAAAAATATTAGCCAAAACCACTTTTTCATAGGATTACCCCAATCTTGTAATAACTTCAACAACTTTCTAATTTCGTAATTTGATGTTGAATACAATGGTTTCATTAAGTTATATCGCTATCCTATAATACCATATTTAGGAATAAATCAGTGTAAAATTTATCAAGAATATACATATATCTTCACATCACATAACTGCCCGTCCCTCAATCGTTGGACTTTCCAGCTTACGTTTTGAATTTCATCTAATTTAACCTGTTGTTGAGAAAGGTTTTCAATTACGCATAACAATACAAGTTCTTGGCATCATTCGGCAAACGATATATGTTCTTGTCATTGGCTTTTGACAAGAACATATATCGTTAAAACAAAAAAAGCCGCAACTACACGACTTTTAAGCTTATATGTTCTTGTCACCCGAAAGTTGGACAAGAATATATATCCTTAAAAGACAAGAACATATATCCATACCCCTTATAAACCCCTTATATCCATACCCAACCGCAATTTATAAATAGAATAACCGCCGATTGGCGGTTATTCTTAAAACCTTAATTTCATAATTACAAAGCAATCTCAAGCCCCTGGCCGACAGGCTGAACCGTCTCCAGAACACGCTGGGTCATTTCATTCCCCATCAAAGAATCAATCACCCAAGCGGACAATTCTTGTCCGGCCAAACACCCGGCAGCCGTGCTGATGTTACCGTTATTTACAAAGCTCTCGTTAACGACCTCTACGCCAAACGCGGCTAACTGTCCGGCCGCAGTCGGATAAGTGGTAGCCCGCTTTCCTGTCAAATAACCCAAAGCTCCCAAGAGCAAAGCACCCGAACACATGGATCCGATCAATTGCCGATCCGGAGAAAGTTGAAATCGGCTTAGATAAGCCGGGTCCTTGAACAAGGGTTGCACCCCTCTTCCGCTTGCGAACAGGACGGCATCCAATGTATTCGCCTCCTCAACCATCCCATGCATGGGGATTCTTAATCCCGCCATAGACACATGCGAAGATGCGGTCCCCAGCAGCTTTACTTCCCAATCGGCGATACCACCGACCAATCGCACTCTATTCAACAAATCCCAAGGCAGGAACACATCAAGATCCGTAAATTCATCAAAGCAAATGATAGCTATTTTCATTTGTAAACAGCCCCTCTCACCTTTTTTTTGGGAAACGATACCAAATCCCTAGTATAGCGCATCTTTACGAGTTTACAATTCCAAATTTTTTTCTTTTTTTATAACAAAATTTCTATATAATTATCAGATGCTTCAAAACACTAAGGAAAACGGAGATTTTTTAAATGCTTACTGTTTTAAAAGAAAAGAAAAAACCTATGAACTACGCGACTTTTAAAATTTTCTCATGATTGCCGGCTTCATCTATTAACCTCCATTCCCAAGAAAATCAAACTGTGCTTTTGTTGATGATTACTTTACTACAGTTAAATTGATAAGAAAAAGACATATATGTTATTGTAGCAATATGATTTACTTATATCTTGAAAATTAGGTGATCTCGGAAATATGGAGTTTAGACAATTAGCTTACTTCGTTGAAGTCGCGAGATTGAACAATTTAACACGAGCGGCTGAACGGCTGAAAGTCGCCCAACCGGCGCTCTCGCAGCAAATCAGAAACCTGGAACGAGAACTTGGTGTAAGGCTGTTTAACCGCTCTGCCCGCGGTGTAGCGCTTACTGAGGTAGGAAAGATATTTTTTATTGGTGCAGAAAAAACATTAGCTGAGGCGGAACGGGCCAAAGATTCCGCCAAAGGATTCAACAACCAGCTAAGAGGGAAGGTAACTGTAGGTGCGCTAGAATCCGTAGTGCAAACCAGACTACCGCGAATGCTGGCAACCTTCGGGATTGAGTATCCGGGGATTAAAGTATTTATAAGGGAGAATACAACCAGATCGCTTCTTGAGGCACTTAAGAAGGGCGAATTGGAACTCGCTATTGCACATGAATGGGATGATAAATATTTTCCACAGTTGGAAGATTCAAATCCTCCGTCTGGAATTTGTGCGAAATCGCTGTATAATGACGAGTTAGTTCTTGCCGTTGCTAAGGGTCATCCATTGGAGAAACATAAAGCGGTTTCTATCCGGGAATTAAGGGAAGAATCGTTTATATCTTTTAAAGAGGGATCGAGGTTACGTTCACTTGTATATGCGGCGTGCATCAGAGAGGGTTTTGAGCCAATCATTACCTACGAATGCGCTTCTCCGCGGATACTGGTGGCAGAAGGCCTCGGGATTTCGATACTCCCTAGGCTGATGGCAGAGACGCCAGGGCCATCTATTTCGATTATCCCACTGGATCTTCCTCTATCTCGTTCGGTGGCCATCTTTTCCTTCGAGGGACGTTATCTCTCGCCGGCAGCCGATATTTTTATGCGTTATGCAGAAAAGTATCTAGGTACGGGTATTCCATGAGGGGATAGACTCACACTCTCATCAACACTCCCGCACTTTCCCCAACAAATTTTTTATGGTAGGGTTCACCTTAACGGTCATAACGGCGAAAAAGCTACCTCGGCAGCTCCCTTTTTAGTTGCTATACTTATTACGCTATTGTTTCCGTTAGTTTAATACTCAATATACATACTTTATGAAACTTTGATTTTAAGAGGCTGTGATTCGATTTCAAATTCATAGTATTTATCAACATGTTTAATTCTGAATTTTGCCTTTGAAACGACATCATAGTTTCCTGCTTGTAATATGAATTCATTATTTTTTGGATTAACATGCCCTTCTCCATCGTAACTATATTTCGCATCTGGCTTCAAAGACATCATTAATCCGATGTCATTAACGACTCGTAGCTTTACATCTTGCAGAGCAGGTTCACCATTATGATAAACAACATAAGTGAACATATCTGCACCATGTTCTACTTCCCATGAACTGTCGGAATTATTAACCAAAGTACCTTTTACAATAAAAAGTTCATCCGCTTGTAAATCTTTAGGTGCATCAACATTAATACTGAAAATCTTAGCATTTGGTATCGTCTCTATATCATTTTGACATCCAACAAGTGTAATTATTATGACTAATAAACTTACTAAAACATAACGTTTCATAAACATAACCTCCTTCTCATGAATATATAAACGAAATCATATTTAGAAAGTTGCTACCGTCCCATTTTCTTTTTTCACTATCCTGCTCGTTACTTCAATAGAAAAGAGGAGCTGCCACATAGCAAACTCCTCCACTATCGGTAACAATAGGTAAGCGTTTGATGCTATCTCCAGCTTTTCCCCTGTCCCACACGGAGCGTGCTGTAGAGTAGGAAGCCAGCGAGTTACCACCCGAAGATAGCACTTTTCCAACATCCCCTCCCAGAACGGAGCATGCAAGTTTCCTATGCACTCCGCTCGCCAGTAATTATAAATCAGCGATTTTCTTTCCTTGGTATTTACCTGAATGGATTAAAATGTGGCATGTACCACAAACTGCTAGTGTTTTCCGACTCATAGCAATCATACGTTTCATCCATTCTGGTTTATCTTTTCTACCATTTTGGGCTAGGTCTTTTAGTTTTCGAATATGATGTATCTCAATGTTTCCTTTCGAACTGCAAAGTTCGCAAGTGTCATTAAGAAGTCGCTGCACTAACTGGCTTCTCTTCACAAAGATTTTGCCAATCAATGGGGCATCTTCAATACGAATGTCTTTCTGGTAACCTAACCTGATGCCTCCAAAGTATGCTTCTAATGGCTTCTTCCCTTCACGGTCAACAACAACCTGTAGCACTTTGTATTCACCATCTTTGGTCTTGCGATATTTTCCATACTTAGCAAAGACTTTATTAATAGTGGTTCTATGCTTGTTAGCTAACGTGTAAGCAAGAGAAAGTTCCATCGTCCGTTTTAACTTCGCGAGTTTATGGGCATTGTACGCCAAGAGGTAATATTGAACGAAACCGCGGAATTCAGATTGGTATTGACTGATAATGTCGAAATCCCCGTTAATAGTTCGTTCTTTGCGGTGTGTTGCTCTCCCATTGGACATATAATTCTTAGCCTTGTTTCTAATCTTTTCATCTGGAATACTTAAGCCAATAGCGCCGTTTATACTACGTGTCCACGATCGTCATGTTTTGCATCACAATGCAATACGTGTACGTCATATCCAAGGAATCTAGCCTTTTCAGTCTTAGCGTGGGTGATCAAAGTTTTCTCCTCGCTAAGGGATAGTTTCAAGTTTTTAATAAGGAATTCACGAATTCGCTCTTTTATCATTATCGCTTCTTCCTTACTTCCTGAAATTCCTAATAACCAGTCGTCAGCATACCGTACGTAGTAAAGTCGCTTAAAGTACGGATCGTTCGGATCTTTGGAAGGCATAGCCTGAAACTGTTTCCTTATGTGCTTTACCATTTGCCAATCTTTATGTCTTTGAAATTTCCTGATTTGGTTTTTCAGTCGTACGTACTCTTTGTTCTCAGTACGTTTAACACCAACTGTAAACTCAGGCATTAGCGTAGTTTCAACAAATTGGTCTAAGCGATCCATATAGATGTTAGATAGTAATGGACTAAGAATGCCCCCCTGCGGTGCGCCACTCAAAGTGGTATGGTGTTTAAATTCCTCTATGTATCCGCTTTTCAATAGGTTGTTGATTAATCTAAGGAATCGATTATCTAGAATCTTTCCGCCAATGATCTGAATGAGGATATCATGATCTATGCTCCCGAAACAGTCACTAATATCCCCTTCTACAAACCATTTAACACTTTTCCAACCGTTAGTTCGAATTGTTTCGAGTGCGGTTTGGCAACCTCGGTTTTTACGAAAACCATGCGACCTGTCGCTGAATTGAGGATCATAATAAGCATCGAGAATCAATCGAATAACTTCTTGTAAAAGCTTATCTGACCATGATGGCATACCTAGCGGACGCATTTTTCCGTTCTTCTTTGGAATAAAAACTCTTCTAACTGGCATCCATTTGTACGTTTCCATTTGGAGTCTTGATATAATGTCATCTATTTTCTTTAGTGACATTCCATCAACGGTCTCACTGTTGACTCCTTTGGTCATCGCACCATTATTTGAATAGATGTTATGGTATGCAATTAGATAAAGTTCTCGATTAAAAAGCATGCGGTAGATTCTTTCAAGTGGAAGGTTCCTTTTACCTCTGTCGCTGATGATATTCAAAACTTTTTCGGCTTCCTGCATTTCGCATACCTCCAAGAATTGATATCATAATTACCTGTCTCCCTTCCCCTACTCAGTAATTGAGTCAATGGCACATATTACAGTCCATCTGTGCAGAATCCATTACAGACCTACATTGGGTACTACGGAAACTCCGTTCCCATAGGAGTCGCCTCCCTTAGGGAATCCCATGTTCTTCCTATCCGAAACGTTAGTACAACTTAGGTTCTTCACTCATTACCTTAATTGAGCTCATTGCTCAACGTCCCGCAATCTTGGATTTCCTCAAACGAAACTAGTATTTGAGTATATTGGGGCAGGGAGTATTTAAGCTGTGTATCCCTGAATGTACTGTTCCATCACTGGTGATTGAAGTTCAAGCAATTTAGCTTTAACCATATTGTACAGAACTAGCAAAGCAATACCTTAAACAGCTTTCAAATATTCTCTGCGTTCCCTCCATGCTCTTGTCCCCTCGCCCTTTCGAGTCTAGGTAAGGAGGTTGTTCTCAAAGCACTTCCAAGAGCTTTGATCCGATATTCGAATAATTCCAGGTCAGGAATGACATGGCGCACAGTTTCCCAGCACTCCGCGTTCCCTCTAACTGAATTTACTAGATCATAAGTTCCTCGTTACTCAAGGATATGGACCGTTAAGTCATCCCAGTAGCTTGGTCGAGTAGGCGGGGCCTCTCCTTCTCGGATTGTGCCCCATACCCCTCCCAGATCCGTACGTGCGCAATTAACGCATACGGCTCCTCACAGCTATCATTCGCAGAGTTGATTATTAGTCGTAGATGTTGACGTAGATTTTGGGTTTTGGTAATCCGGAGAACTTGAGGAAACGGAGAAACTTCTCCTTGGTAAAGCTGTGGCGCTGGCCCCTG
Organism: Paenibacillus sp. V4I9; assembly: GCF_030817295.1. NCBI lineage: Bacteria > Bacillati > Bacillota > Bacilli > Caryophanales > Paenibacillaceae > Paenibacillus > Paenibacillus sp. V4I9. Next base: position 1,695,121 of record NZ_JAUSZE010000001.1, on the reverse strand, counting down.
CGGTTTAGCCATTTAAACAATAGGTTGTGAACTTGGAACTGGAACGCTCCCAGCTTGCGGGTATTGTCTGTCATTCCGTAGTATCGGTAATGACCCATCAACTTCGCTCGAACGATCTTCATCAGTTCCGGCGTTCTCATGTGTCTGTTTTGTCTAACCCATGTTTTGAACGCCTTGACCTTTTGTTTAAATTTCTTGCTGCTTGTTTCGCGAATGACTCGGAAGTTACCCTTTCGGCTTTTCCCACAGCGATGGGTGAATCCAAGGAAGTCGAATGTTTTCGGTTTACCTTCCCCACGTTTCTCCATGTTTTCCTCCGCATACCGACCGAACCGTATGATCTTTGTTTTCTCTACTGCTACCTCAAGGTTGAATTTCTCCAATCTAAGCAGGAGAGCGGCGTAAAATCGTTTCGCATCCTCTTTGTACTGGAAGCAGCATACAAAATCATCGGCAAAACGCACCATTTCCGCTTCTCCCCTACACTGCTTTTTTACTGCGATCTCAAACCACAGGTCAAGAACGTAGTGTAGATAGACATTCGCTAACACCGGAGACACGACAGAGCCTTGGGGCGTGCCTTCTTCTGTCGGCTCGAATATCCCGTCCTCTTGAATGCCTGCTTTCAGCATTCTATGGATGAGACGATGAATATTGGGGTCGCCAATTCGCACTCCAAGAAATTTCTTCAGCCATTCGTGATCTACGTGATTGAAAAATCCCTTGATGTCGGCATCCACCACATATCTTGTCTTCCCATCCTCAATGATTCGGTTTAGCCTCTTTAGCGCTTGATGCATGCTTCGTCCCGGTCGGAACCCGTAGGAGAAATCTAGAAAATCTTGTTCGTAAATCGCCTCAAGCAGGTTCTTCAGCGCCTTTTGCACTAGCTTGTCCTCGTATGCCGGAATCCCGAGCGGACGCATGCTTTTCTCATCCTTCGGGATGTAGGTTCTTCTGGCGGGCAGCGGTCGGTAACTCTTCTTCTTCAACCGGTCCACCAGATTTCCCACATTGTCTTCTAAGTTCCGCCCATACATCTCTTTCGTTACGCCGTCTACTCCTGTTGCTTTGCCTGTGGCTATCCCCTCGTAGCATTGCTTCAACGCTTCCGCGTTGATCAGGTGCCCTATGGAGATGAAACGTTCTTTCGAATTGGCCTTGGCCATCTCTGCTATTCTTATTAATTTCGTTTCCATTTTGGTTCCGCTCCTGTGTGCAGAAAATGTATCCTTAATAAAATCGATATCCGTGTCGCACGCCTTTCCTCCGCCGGCGTTACCCGGTTTCATTGGTACTACGCGGCGATCCGACTCCCTGATTGCCATTTGGCTTTCTCACGTCTTTACCGCTTGGCCGCCATACTCCCGCAGATGTTCCTAAATAGTATTAGTCTTGCGGAAGAGCCGTCAGGGCCTCCCAAGTTGCTGAACGGCCATTGGTGAACATGCCTGGCTCTTCGACCCCGGGGAAGTCTCTCGCAAGCTTGCCCGTATCGCTTGCGGGGGATGCTGTCTTCCAGTAACAGTGAAACTGTCGACCTTCCCGATGCATGCATTTCGAGGCTCAATCACTTTCAGGCCTGTACCCTATCTGTCTACGCTTAAACGAACATGTTACCATCTTCGCTCCAAGACTCGTTATTGGTGGCGTGGCTAGCGCCTTTCCAAGCAGGTTTCTCACCTGCTAAGCTCGTTCAACCTAAGCTTGGTCGCTCCACTGTGGCATCCATTGATGTCCCCACGTTCCTACCTGATCGGTGCAATTCACGCTTGGAAAACAATCTTTCTTTTCAGTTAGACTTGGGCCTGTTCCTCCACTCCCATTACAGGAGATTCATCAGTCGTGCCCCTACCCTCACAAGGATTATTGTATTTCGGCATGTGCCTTATAACAAATGTTTTGGGTAACAGCCCTTGTTGCAACGTCCCTTGCTTTCCAAGTCCCTTACATCCTAGCTATTCTTTCTGGACTTAGGTGCTTCCTCTTAGCGTATTTCATAGAAAAAATTTTTACTTTACGCCGCCCACCCCATCGTTTGATGGTACATATGTTTCCCTATGCTCTAACTTTAGACCTGTACATTCGGAAGTTCGTCAGTTCAGTCTGTTTGAACATTCTCACCATATCCAGTTTTTCAGCCACGCGGCATATCCGTTAGCATACCTTTTCTATTCGAATGGCTCTAGCCTTCGTTCTGCCGAATCTACCTGTACTTCACACCACATGACCTGTTAGTCATGACGCGCGCAGGAGTATTGGCGGAATGGTTTCGGGATACATGGTTCCGTCATTCCCATCCTCGGTTGTAAAGTTAAGATTACTCATTGTAATCTCCTGCTTTTCACGAAGTTAGTCGCTTATAGCAGAACTTGTCATACTTCTTCGTTAGTGCAACCTTCCTGTTCATTACAATCATTCGATAATAATGACTTCTCCATCCCTCAAAGCTTTAAAAAGAATTTTATTATCGATCATATATTCAACTGCTTTATCCATATCTTCAGATTCTCTATGATCTGACTTATAATGTGGGGCAATTACATAATCCAAAATATTTAATCCTTCCCAAATTGTTTGATATTGTGAATGATTCGCTATCTCTACGGTATCGAAGAAACGAAAACAAGGAAAGAAAAAGAGAACAACCGGAACGCAGTTCAGTCGGTTCTCCCTATCCAAACAAAAAGTGAATTTCATCTGTTTGCAATGTAACGAGCAAGAGGAGATTCCGCTTGATGTAGTAATGGATATGGACCGAATGGATGATCGGAACCCGACAGTTCCGCCACAATTCTCATGTGAACAATGTAATGGGGTCATGTATCCGGAGTATTACAAAGGAGTCCGGGGGTACGAGTACAGAATTACCGATATCCGCCCAACTTAAAAAGGACCTAGCGGTGGCTAGGTTTTTCTCATTGTGGCCTCTTGGAAACATTGTTAGCCTGGAGCATAAATACAAAAACTGTCAACGCACCTTGCTGGGCACATTTACATAAGATGATTAAAGCATAAAAACGGAGGTGTGTTGTTCAAAAATGAATTATAACAATTACTATAGAAATAATTCAATCATTACTTATGGGCAATATGTTCCTGTTACGGCCTACTCCGCAGATCATCCCATATATATTAATGGGGTGGATATAAATGGGGGAAGATATCCTGTTCTATTTTTCCACCCCCAACAAACACAGTATCCAATTCCTTATGTACCGATTACAGATGTTAATAGGGTAGGCGCTACCGTACCCTGGAATGCAAACCAAATAGTGGATCCACAATCCAGTGTGTTTGATCCATTAATGTCCGAAACTTATAAATTAAGACAAAGGGCAACGGAAATAGATGCTCTAACCAATACTGGAATCATAAGGGCCAATGAACTAAATTGGCAAATGCATTTTGGCGACCAGGGAAATACAAAATATTCTGATGCCACAGTGCCAGTGCAATTGACCTTAAGTACCAATCCTTTTACCAATGCTTCTTCCTTGTTTAGTGTGGACCAGAATCAACTGTATTCTGTAGAACGCATTGAGAAAAAAATTCTTTCGGCTACCGATTTGGCGACCAATCAAGAGAAATGGGTTTTTTCAACGGACAATAAGGATGCCTTTCTTGATTTGATCGCAAGAGATGGTGTCGTATACGTTTCCACCATGAATACACTTTATGCCATCCAAGATAACGGTACATCAACACAAACACTTTGGACAGTTAATACACTTGCCAACCGTCTGTTAATAGATCAAACCACATTGTACTATTACACCAGAGATACTGTGCAGGGAATCGCTGCAGTAGATACAAAAACAGGTCAATTGAAATGGAAATACAGCCTAAAAACAAACGAGCAGGTCGAGGGAGTTTTCGCTGCTGGCGGAAACCGGCTCTATGCCAATATACGGAATCCGGTTCAAATCACCTCGAAAATGTATGCATACGATGCAGCTTCAGGTACTGTTCTTTGGGCATTTGATGTGCCTGCTGGCAACCCCATCTATGGTAATCCTGTCTATAAGGATGAGAAGCTTTACATCGAAACGATCACAAATGCAGTAAGAACCATTTGGGCACTTGATGCGCCTACAGGACGGACATTATGGAAGTTTAACCCAACGGGGACCTATGTGGTGCAGCCAATTTCTGTAACGAATGATTCCTTAATTGTCCTTGATGAATCCAATGTCATGGCCATTGATAAAAATACAGGAACACAAAAATGGAAGACTATGTATGCGGATCAGGTCACTCTTGGTGGCTCTCAGACGATTTCTGAGTCAAGGGGAATGCTCGTGGCATCTGACAAAATTATTGTGGAAAATGCAAACAAAATCAAATTTTTCAATACTGCAACGGGCCAGCTTATTTCTTCGTCACTTCCACTTTCCACTCCTACTGGCGGCATTGGCGTTCGGCCTATCGGTGTGATTCAAGACACCATTTTTGTAACAGAGTCCAATCAAATTCTTTACACCTATGCAGTGCCAAAGCCAACTCAGCCAGATACAGTAAAGCCGACGGCAACGATTAATTTGCCGGCTGTCAGTCCGCTTGCTGAAGATGGGAAACTTACGATTCCAGTGACAATTAGTGAAGATTCGGATATGAATGCAACGATCGTCGATCAAAGCGGTCTTGTGGTTCAAACCATTGGCGCGGGAAGATTTTTGAAGGGTACGGCCAATTTTTATTGGAATGGAAAAAATAGCCGGGGATTTAACGTAACCAGAGGTAATTATAATCCTGTTATAAAGCTTACAGACCTCGCGGGAAATGTGAATGTGTATGATGCGAGTGAAAAGGTGATTCAGGTGACGGCGGGGTTTGGGTTAACTTTAAAAAATTCCAACTTGCGCACAGCAGCAGATCCATCAAGTACCATCCTAAGAGTGATTCCTTTCGGATCCGAAGTGACCATCACAGGTGAAACAGGTGATTGGTATCAGGTAGAGTATCGGATTGTGAGCTCGGTGCTGAAAGGATATATTGCCAAGACGTTGATCAAAGTTCCATCCAACCAAGAGATTCTAAACATTTCAAGTGCCATAACCAGGACGAATGTCAATGTAAGAACATCAGCCGGAACGCAATACGGCACAAAAATAGTGCTCCCGATGAATACCGCTATCAAGATTATTTCTGCTTTAGGAGACTGGTATTTAATCGAATACCAAAAAGATACCATTTATATCGATCAGGGCTATGTGGCAAAATATCTTGTTACGCTTCCAACCGTATCTACTTTCATTTATACCGTTGTTGCCGGCGATACCCTCTGGAAGATTTCCCAAAAATTTGGTGTCACCGTCGACTCCATCGTCAAAGGCAACAACCTTAATATCAATCAGCCGCTTTATATTGGTCAAAAATTGACGATAGTAAAATAAATCCAATCCGTGGGGACAGTTCTAATGGCACAAAAGCCTACAGAACCGTCCCCATGTCTAATATCTTGAAAGATTATTGGCTTTGTTGAGAAGATAATAGTAAATATTCAAATTAAATAATAAGGGTGAGAAGCAAAATGATACGGTTTGGAATAGTTGGAACCAATTGGATTACGGATCGGTTTTTAAAAGGAGCTCTTAAAGTAGAGGGATTTTCATTAAATGCTGTTTATTCACGAAGTGAAGAAAAGGCAGATAATTTTCGCTATGCTCAAGCTAAATCAAAGCTTAATCGGGATAATTTCTAACAATTACAGGTCACGGAATGGCTTTCCGTACCCTAGTAGGCGAGATTGGGGACATTCCTCATGCAGCGCAAAGAACAAGAAGCCCCTGCTGTGTCCTACCGTGCTGTACGGAAGGAGACAGGTCATGTTTGAGACATTCTATGGGCTCCATCATTCCCCATGTCCGATGACGCTTATCTTGGTGGGGCAAAGTGAACTTTGGGATCGGTTAGGACTTCAAGCTTACGCTGCGATCAGGCAACGAATCGACTTGCAATGCAAGCTTCCGCATTATGACCTGGCACAGGTTGGGGATTATATAAAGCGTCATTTGACGTATGCTGGGGCTGAGAATGAGATCTTCTCGGATGGAGCGATTGAGGATATTTATCGGTTTTCTAGCGGTTCAGCTAGGCTCGTCAATAAAGTTTGTACACACAGTTTAATCTACGGTGCTCAGAATGGGCATCGCATCATCGATGATCACATGGTCAAACGCGTCATCCAAGGAGAATGTTCATGATTCCCCCTTTTTTTTAACAATCGACTGGACAGCTTGTCCGTCAGGGTTAGGACAACATACGCCGTCAATTGGCGGACAGTATGCTTTAGCAGTAACAATATTATGAAACGAGTAATCTATAATCTTATTATTTGTTATTGCTAGATGAATTGCATGTGGGTGCCATTTGAAGGATGGACATGTTACCACGCCCCGTTTCATTATGAAAATTATCCTCCTCATTTTACCATATGCTTCATTTAGCGTTAATCATAATCCCTTTAATGACCGTTAACGCGGAGAAGGCTAACGGATCCAATCTGCCGGTAGCCTTAATCTGATGTTATTGAACTTTCGTTCTCCGTCCCTCGGTTTTAAGGGTTTATCTCACGTATGCTCACTCCATGACTCGTTGATGATCCAACATGCCAAACGACAACAATACCGGTATTCAACTATTAACCTCCATGTTCCCTAATTTACGATGTACAATTTTCTTGTTTCGAATTGATGTTCATAAAACCGTTATTACTACTAATAAGGAGCATTGCAAACCATTTAACAGGAACCTCCAATAATATTTTTAAACTAAACTGCCCCTTCGTTGCCTACTATTGAAATTAAGATGCTGACAACTTCGAAATAATTTGATTTACATCTTCATCCTCGAGGTCATACCAATTCTCTCCATTGTTATATTTAATCTGTGCTTTCCCTTTATACAAGTTCAATTGGATTTCTTCGCCGTAATAATAAAATGTCATATTCAGCTCGGCAGCTAAAGTATTCTTTGGTTTTACACTTTCGCGTTTATTCGAATTAAAAAAAGCAAGAGCGACTGATCGTACTCGTCCAGCAATAAAAACATAGAATGTATCTTTTTCTCCAACCTTTATTAGACCGCTGTTTACCATTTTTGCAATTACTGGCTCATTTGACATATATGAAGGTCGATTCATAAACGCCTTTCCGAGCTGATAAGCATTATTATCGACTTCAAAATATATGCCAGGGTAAAGATCTTCAAATGTTACAACACCTTGTTGTACGATATTGACTTTTACTGTTCCATGGGGAGTTGTCAGTAAATACTGAATTGGTTCGATATCAGCTTGAGGTCCACTGCCGAGCAAAGCTTCTTTTTTTATAATAAACAAATTAGAAATGCTATTGAGAAGGACAGGTTCAGTAATTTTTATAGTTCCTTTTGAGTCATTTAATTCGATTTTTATATAATCCTGAGCAGTAGTAAAAACAGCCAATCTAGGATATATAACCGGAATAGGTTGTTCCGCAGATTGCTTAGACTCATTAGAGCTTTGTAATTCTTTGTATTTTACTTCTATCTCCTGGATTTGCGACTGTAATTGGTTGACTTGATCATGTAAAATCTTGTTTTCACTTTCAATGGCAACGTAAGAATTCTTATTGCTATCCGTCACGGCAGGTTTATTTCCTTCCATACAGCCAGTAAGAATCATTACAATTGCCATTATTAATGAAATATATATTTTTCACGCAACTCTTCCCCCCATATATGACTATTCTACATACCATTCAGCGTAATAGATGCCGATTACCTTATTGCTTGGTGAACATAAAATAAACGTTTTCAAAACTCATCACTCCCAAATTTAATTCTAATGAGTTAGACGAAGCGCACTTGTAATAAGTTTCCATTTATAATTTTATTTCACGAAGATTATTTCATTAAACTGCCCATTCGCGAAATAGGCTGCCGCAATTAATTTCTGCGGCAGCCTGTATTATTATTATGCTATAGTTTTCCGATAGTTGAATGAATGATCAATGATACTGTCCTGTTATGTGTTCATTCGAATCTTTCAGTAATTTGGAGAGTAGCACAATTTGCCCTGCATGATATCCGTAGTGTGCCGAAACCTGAACAAGAAGCCGACTGATTAATCTCACTTCATAGGTTTCATCTTCTGAAGCATTAACCCGAAGCATTCTGTTCCAATCCTCCAAGTCATAGCGGATTATGACTTCCCTTTTTAAATCCTCCTCAGACAATGCTGATAATATACTTGCCGATTCGGACCGTGTCTTCGAAAGAAGAATAATCAATTCATCCTTCGATATGCCGCCTTCAGAATTAAATTCTCGAGTACGTTCCCGAATGAAAGGTTTGTTTCCGATTGCACTTATGAGGTTTTGATATTCGTTTCCCGCTAAATGTAAGCAAAGATTACCTATGCTGTTCATGGAATCCTTCATTTTTTTCCAAATCAAATCATCATCAAGTTGGTTTATGCTCTTTATAATCCGATCGAGTTGCTTTTCCATGTCTTCGAGTACGTTTCTTGTCAGTTCTAGCATGATTATCCCCTCTTCATATTTTTTTATTTTTTACTTAAGTAAGCAAAATAAGAACCGCTGTTAAAGCGACTCTTTCACAAACGTTATCCTTTAGTTTAATAAAGCGTATTAAATTAACTCTTTTTTTTCAAACCATTCATTTTCTAAAATACTCATTTCCCACAGACTCCAGAATTCGTTCTCAATCTTTCTTGCTTCTCGAAGTAATCCTTCTTTTACAAACCCAGCCTTCTCGTAACATGCAATTGCAGAAAGGTTGAAACTAAACACACCAAGACTAACTCTGTGTAATTTTAATTCTTCGAAAGCAATATTTAAAACCTTTTCTATCATCAATTGTCCAATGCCTTGTCCTCTCTTGCTTTTTTCTCCAATCAAAACTTTTCCTATCCTTGCCGATTTATTTATCCGATCAATTTGTAAAGATATATGTCCAATAACCTCATCATTTTCTTCATGCATCACCCTATATATTAGGGTCTGACTAGCATAAGTATTAGCACTTTTAATGTAATTTTCCAATTGTTGTTCATCTAAAGGAAAGCAAAAAGTTTGACCTCCCCATTGAAGTAAAAACTTCGGTGAATCAATCCAATCAATAAGCTTTTTAAAGTCGGTACGTTCGAAATGTACAAGTTTTATCACTAAAATCTTTCCTCCCCATGCGATAATACGATGTATTGCAAGGTTTTCGAACAAGTTATTGAAAATAAATAGATGTTCCCCCGCTTGATATTTATTATACAAGTTAGAGAATAGAACAGATGCAAGATAGCAGAACAGATTACTGGGGCTAAGCTTCCCAAAGCACTTCCTGTGGAAGATTTTTTGAACGAAAGCTTCCGGCAATCTGTGAGCTACGTTGTTCATACATAAATAACAATAGGATCTCCCAACGCTTTTCATAGACGACTTCAACTATGCTGCCCTTTAGTTGAATAAAAACGAGCAGGCTGCGGCAGCACCTGCTCGTTGATGTTTTGTTTAAAAATCGTTCGCCGTTAGCGCAATTCCTTATTTTACGTTTCTCCGAATAGGAAGTTTAAAATAATACTTTGCCGATCCACCCCAATTAATACCCCAGAACTTCCGCGATTTGCGAATCATTCGTCATGGCAGTAAACCAATTTGGATACAAGGAAACTGGTCGCGTTATTTCATCCAGTCTCGTAACATCTTCGGTGCTCAACTGAAGCTCTACCGCGCGCAGATTATCTTCCAATTGGGCTAGTTTACTGGAGCCGACCAATACGCTACTAATGTGGGGCTGGGCCAGAAGCCAAGCCAGCGAAACTTGTGCCGGTGTCGCTCCATATACTCCAGCTATTACGCGAACAGTGTCCAAAATCTTGAAGCCCCATTCTTTGTCATGCGGCAGAAAGTCAAAACCGCTTAAGCGGTTTTGATCGTCATTCAAGTTCTCTTTGGTATATTTTCCGCTCAAGAAGCCGCCAGCGAGCGGACTCCAGACAGTTAATCCGATTTTGTTTCGGACCGCGAATGGAACCGTCTCATGTTCAATGTCACGGCCAACTAAGGAATAATATAACTGACCGTTAATAAAGGTCGCCCATCGGCGCTCACGCTGCATCGATACGGCTTGCGCCGCCTGCCAGGCCGGCCAATTCGAGTACCCGATATAGCGAATTTTCCCTTGCCGTACCAGATCGTTTAGCGCTTCCAATGTTTCCTCGAGCGGTGTGTATGGGTCTGTTTTGTGTACGATATAGAGATCTATGTAATCAGTGTTTAAGCGACGTAGACTAGCTTCGCAAGCTTCGAACAGATGCTTACGGGATAAGCCTGCTTGTACGAGCCCCGGACCGACGCGAAAGCCGCCTTTCGTAGCGATGACGGTTTCCTTGCGCCGGGAACCGAGCAGCCGTCCAAGCATCTCTTCACTTTGCCCGTCCGCATAACCGTCAGCGGTATCAAAGAAATTGATGCCCGCGTCTAAAGCGCGGTCAACAAGCTGCTGCGCGCCGCTTTGGTCCACCTTGTAGACACTGGGATTGTTCCCTGATCCGAAAGTCATCGCCCCGAATGCCAGCCTAGAAACAATCAATCCTGATTGACCCAATATTGCGTATTTCATCCTCTCTCCTCCTCGATCCCCCTAAATTGGAATACAAATCCAGTATATCAATAATGTAAACTGATAGTATGAGACTTAAGTCGATGAGTCGAAAGACACTGTCCATCGACTTATATTGTGCCTTCGATGGAGCCTCTCATTTTATTGATCTATCCTGTCCGGAATAGGCTGCCGTCACCGGAAGCCTTGGTACTAAAATATTATTGAGCTATCGTTGTCCGTTAGCTGAATGAAACGACTGTATTCGTAGAACGATGACCATGACCCAAGGGTTAATAATAGTGTTAGCATAGTTGCATTCGACATTGAGAATCTATATTATTATCCTTCAACTAATTGATAAAATCTAATGTCTCCTCTTTCTGTTTCAGCTATTAGTATGTCATTTCGCTCTTTGACACGAAAGATCTTTGTTCCGACTGCCAGTTTATTTGCTGTTCCGTTTTTAAAAGCTTTACCATTATTACTTTGGTGAGTAATTTCAGTTACTTGTATGTCTTTGGTTAATTTCAACTCGTCTACCCAAGGAATTCCTGCATTATAAATGGTGTCTTTACACATAAAAACATTAGCATTCGGATCCATTCTTAAAACTTCTTGTGCAGTTGGATTTCCAATTGTTTTAGTCTGTTCTGAAGTAATTAATATTTCATCTTTCGTGCACCCTGTTGTAATGAAACACATTAACAAAAGAATAAACACAACTATTCTCACGCACTTCCCTCCTTCAATTAAAATGATGGGGTAATATTCTATACATAAGGACGCTAGACGTTAATTGCAAATAAACGGACTTCTTCATCTGTATCCGCATATCTTATCATGCTTTCAAAATGCAACCCCAGTTTTTCTAATAGTTTGGCCGAAGCATGATTATCTTCAGAGGTAATAGCCACAATGCGTTTTAGTACTAAAACGCATTGTGCATAACTCATCACTGCGGAAGCAGCCTCAAAGGCGTATCCTTTCCCCCAGAACCTAGGAAGCAAAGCAAATCCAATATCTACATCTTCTAAGAAATCTCTTTTTACCAATCCGCAGATGCCGATCGGAATGCCTCCTTCCTTCAACTCCGTCAAATAAAATCCGAAACCCAAACGGGCATACATGTCTAGAGCTCCTTTTAAAATATAGTCCCGCGCATCATCGATGGTTCTCACGCCTCTATCGCCTATGTACTGGATCCAAGAAGGATCATTCAATAGCTCAAGGATAAAAGCGGCATCCTCTATTTTTTGGTGACGAAGAATTAGCCGTTCTGTTTCTAGTACTATCATGATAGATGCCCCCAAACGCTTAAAATAGTCTATGTATATAATTATAACAAAAAAAATCCGCCCAATCCCACAAGAGCGCTCTTTCTTTGCTTGCTGTTAATCTTCTCTTTACAGGTGCTGCTTGACGGCAGGCTCTTATTAAGCAAATCTGCCCATTCGTTGAGAAAAGGCAGCCGATCATCGGCTGGCTGCCTTCATGCTTTACAGATTGAACTATCGTTTTTTCCGTTAGCGTAATGAGTTACCCTATTAACCGGGTTTTTACCACTTTATGGTCTGACAGTTGGCTAACTGTAGTACGAATATGATGTTATCTGATGTGCTATGAAAATGAACCATTCACTCATTAACAAACGCTCTATATCTAACTAGTACCATATCATCTTCCTCATCAAACCTATAAATAACCCAGTATCTTTCGTAATCCGTTTGCATTTCAGCAATCCTGTTATTGTAACAAATTCGAATATCTTCATTCAGTCTGTCAGTTTCGAGGTTATATCTGTCTAATATCTCTATTAAAATTCTAATGAGAACCTCGTCTTTAGCATTTAATATATCAATACTAAAAAGGGCATGGTCTGGAGTCATCATACATGAAAAACCACTTTGTTCGTTTTTGCTTATTACCCCAAATTCTATTTCCGGGTCTAAATTTGTATCAATCTTATATTCTTTAAAATTGCTAATAATATTCATCAGGCTTTCTATGGTTGGAACTGTTACTCTTTGTTCGTTAAGCATAGTAATCTCCTTTGATTTGACCTACATTTATTTTATTGTGTATTCAATGACCTGCTGTAGAATCCTGCCAGTTAGTTGTCGGGTGACAAGAAGATAGTCCGATTAATATCCGCCTAATTGGCGGTTTTTTTGTTTTATCGGATTATTTTCTTGTCATTTCTCAATGTCAAGAATATGATCCGATTGCCGAACCAGGCCAAGAATATCGTCCGATTGCCGACAAAGGGACATAATAAATATATGCTGGGTCAATCCGAGGAACGGGCAGAGTAGTTGAATCAAGAAAGTTTATAAAAAATGACATACACCAACTTAATTTTTTTGGTAAAATATACATGAAAGCAAGCCTCTCCTCGTCCTTCGGGCTGCGGAGCAGATGCTCATCCTGAACAATTACGGAAATTCTTCGAAAAGATTCTAAAAACTATATGAGGAGAGTGGATCTTGCTCACATCGCTTGAACACATGCAAATTCCTGTGCGTCATATGGACCGGGCCATCTCATGGTACACCGAACAGTTGGGGTTTCAATTGAGCAGCCGCGATGGCGACCGCATCGCTTTCCTCACCTTGCCGGATGGGCCGCTCCTGATGTTATGGCAAACCTTTGAGGATTCGACGTATGCACACTTTACAGTGAATGGGACAGATTTTCCGGTGTTGTTATACCGGACGATCCGGATTCAAGAGCTCTATGAACGCTTGACAAAACTCGATACCCCGATCCAACTGTATCAGGATGAAGGATTCGCCTGGGTGCTCAAATTTTATGATCCAGAGGGGAATTTATGGGGTGTCCTTCAATTTAACCCGTCTTCTGACAAGGACGACAATAACAAGAGTGCAACATAATATCCACGAGGCTGCCGCAGGAAACAATCGGCAGCCTCGTTAAAGCTATGACGGTCATCGGCAAGGATGTCGCGTCACACGGTGTACCGGAGGAGATTTTAGCGGAGCTAAAGGAGAAGGGGATCGTCGATGACTATCTTGTCAATAATGCCGGCTTCGGTTTGTACGGGACATTTTAATGTGGCTTCATTGGTGGCTTTTTTTCCGGGACCTATGATGTCGGTTTACTACGCGACTAAGCCGTATGTGCTGTCGTTCACTGTAGAACGACAAGAACATATATACTTTTGGATCCGCGCTCTGCGCGGCTTTTTTGTTTTATGGATATATGTTCTTGTCTTTTACCGAGGACAAGAACATATATCCATTGCCGATTCTAGACAAGAACAAATATCCTTAGCCGCTGAAGGTACCCCAAACTGCGGTAGCTTTGCTCGTACCTTTTTTACAGGCGAATTTGTGGACCGGCTAGCTGAACAGTCGCTCAACTGGCTGCTTGATCGGGGTGCTCGTCTTGCAGGCGGTCCCCGGTGGGGTTACGGCCACATACCATTTTGACGGCGATCTCGTCTCGTATGTGACCGATAGCGGGCACGGTTTACTGGTCTGCTTATGACCACGAGGGAACGCCAATCTTCATGAACTATTTAGTTCAGAAAACGGCAGCCATTAATGATACGCTGCCGTTTCTTCGTGTTTATTCAGCTATCGATCCCGTTAGCCATCCATGCCGCACAAGCGCGGCACCACAGAGAATGAAAGTTCATCCGTTCTTTCATGGTAGTTGAAGAACAGATCCGTTATTTGAGGAGTCCTCTTCCAATTAAATTCGCCGAAACAGGTTCTCTCCCAATTTCCCTTGCCCATACAGATAATTGACCGATGTGATGAATTTCGTGGGCGATAACATGGCGTAGAGCCTCGCCATACTGAAATGTCTGTTCTTTACCTGTCAGCTTAACTGTCACCGTCCTGCGTTCCTGCGTATCGGTCCAGTTTGTAACGAAGTCACGGACTACAGGATGAAGTTTTCTGGATAGTGAGACCACGTTGTCGAGGCTCACTTGTCGTTCCCACCTATCCTCAATATCAGGGTGTCCTGTTAAATCACAAATCCAACTATATTCGACCACAATAACGTGAAACAGTGTCTGTAGAATTCCACCAACCCCACCGACCCGCGGTTTGAGCAATTCTTCTACTGAGATGGTTTCACACCAAGAGAACCATTCATCACGAACCTGCCAATTGTATTGAAACAGCGACTTCATTGAACGCCTCACTCTCCCTTGACGGGTTACTTCGTCACTGACCTGCAATTTCCTCTTTCGCAAATACCCCTTTAGCTTAATAAAACCAAGGAGCAGCTGTTCAGCAACATAACTGCTCCTTGGTTTTTTTCAACTATACTTCTGCGTTAGTTGAACTATCACTCTCATTCTAATCGATACTGTAAAAAGCCCTTAATCCGAGCCAGGCCTCGTACCAAAATGTTTTATGTTTTTGTGGCACCGTCACTTCAATTGCTTCGCCATTTTTAATGACATAGACCTTCTTGTTCTCAATCTGGAGCTTATCTCCAAACCCAAAGACAATCTCAAAACAATACTTTTCAAAACTTTCTTCTCGTGTAACCGACCATTCAGACTTTTCGATTGAAGATCTTTTTTTGATATCTACGTCCTCCTTCTGAGCCTCAGTTTTATACCATAACATAACAGCTCGATAGGTGATATTATGGCATATTCGCTTCTCCCACGATTTCTTTTGTAAGGGGGGCAATTAGGATGTTTCCTTCTACTCCGTTAAGTAGGTATCCAACCTTTCAATAATGAGTTAATTTGAACCAAACTATTTCAGTACCAGTTACAACGTAATTACTTTCTTCACCATGAAACACAACAGAAATAACTTCTTTTTTTGCAGAAGAATAACCCAAACAAGCTATTATAACAATGAGAATGAATATAATTGATAATTTTATTTTCTTTCTCATAAAGACCCCTTTTTTTAATGAACTTGGCAATATGATAATTTAAGAATGTAATTTCAGTCAATCAATGACTATTACCATTGTTATGTAAATGTTTATTTTACTCCGACAGTTGAGCCCAAACTACAAGGTTTACTAAAGTAAACTGCCCGTCCCTCGGAGCGAAGGTAGTACCACTAGGCAGCTTTATATATTTAGCTCTCGTTATCCATTAGTTCAATAAACAATCCAACCTTTTCTTATGCTCTTGTTTTTATGAAATACAATTTCGGATAATAAAAGCGATATTGCCGATTGGGTAAGTTTTTAAAAATGACAATGTGTACAGATTTGCAACGTTCAAAATAATCATAACTGTCAAATTGATGGTAATGTACACTTTTGATTTACTCATGTTAGCGAAGATAGTTGATACGATAGCAGTGAGACAAGCTATTGTACCGTTCCAATACAAACTCTCTTTTTTAATCAATTGAATGAGAATTCGACTCTCGCCAAAGCCTCCCGAAAAATTTAGTTTAAAATTGACGACGAACATGTTTCCTGCATATCCTAAGAAAAAACTCATCCTGGGTCTTAAAGGAGAAATACATTTGGATATTGCAGGTAAAAGAAATGAAAGCTAATATTGCATCTAACGTATTTTATGATTTGTTTCCTCAGATCACCTGTCTCGAACAGGCGGCCACCGGATTTATTTTTACCGAGGGTCCAGCTTGGGATAAAACGGACGGCTCGCTTGTATTCAGCGATATTAAGGCAAACACGATTTATCGCTTGAAGGAGCAGGACCATCTCTCCGTAGTGCGGCGTCCAAGTGGAATGTCGAACGGACTGGCGTTTGACGCCGAACAGCGGCTCATTGCTTGCGAACATGCTGGTCGAAGGCTCTCTTTATATTCCCTGTATGATCCGATTGGACCGATCGTTACGCTGGCTGACCGCTATGAGGGAAAACGCTTGAACAGTCCGAACGATGTGATTGTAGCTTCGGACCGCTCCATTTACTTCACAGACCCCAATTACGGTTTAGTGAATGAATTGCAAGCACCGAAAGCGCAAGAGCAGTTGTTTCAGGGAGTCTACAGGTTATCTCCGTCAGGCAAACTGACACTACTGATCAATGACTTTGCTGGTCCTAACGGTTTAGCGTTATCGCCTGATGAACGAAAGCTGTATGTCAGCGACACGGAACGTCAGCATATCAGAGTGTTCGATCTTGATGAGCAAGGCCGATTGGTGTACGGCAGACTGTTCGCCAAGCTGGACGTGAGCAAGGGAGAGGGCGTCGCCGATGGCTTGAAGGTGGACGCAGAGGGGCACGTGTACTGCGCAGGACTGGGAGGAGTATGGGTGTTTGAACCAGACGGAAGCGTTATCGGATTGTTGAAGATTCCTGAATTAACTACCAATTTAACGTGGGGAGGAGTATCAGGACGGACCATGTATATTACCGCCACTTCCTCCGTATACAAGATACCCGTTGGGGTGACTAAAGCAGGATTTTGATCCGAAGCGAATAAGGAGAAGCTAGTACCCTTTCGAACCTGACGAATCCTACTACGGAAAAACGATACGCGTATCTCCTTTTGTTGGAGATACTATCACCTTATAAGGACAAGTTGGACTCCAAGTAAGCCCATTATATACGGTGCATGTTTATGAGAATTCATTATTAGACCTTTGTCAATGTGGGGAATTCCTCCCAAGTTCTACCCATAGTTCTTTAATGTCTCTAGGTAAAATCCCGAAATTCAACACGAATATGAGAAACAGAATCAAAAAAGCTATTAGTCCAACAATAATGCCCATAATAACTCCCATACATATACCCCTCCATAGTTCCCTATTAATTGGTATTCCCCAATTAACATTGAAAGTATCCTGCCAGTTAGTTTAGTCGCCGGGGCGGCCATCACTTTACAATCCCGCCTAACAAAGATTCTTCATCTAGAATAATTATCACTCCCACCCTACTAAAAAAGCGTTCACTCAGTAGAGTGAACGCCTAATTACTTCAAACTTTATTGTTCTTCAACACCTGTTATTTATCAGTGTCTCAATAAAGGAAGGGATTATCTAATTCGATGCTTCTCAGTTTTTGAATCATTTGCTGTGATTATGGCGCCAATGTATTCTCTCGCCACCGTTAACCCCGAACTTAGTCCAATGCCCCGTAAATGGCAGCCCGCAACCGGGGATGAATGAAGGGCTCAAGGCTCGGCAGTAGCTGCTGCATGTACACGACGGACAGTTCTTCCTTCGGATCGATCAACAAGTACGACCCGGCTAGACCGGCCCAGCCAAATTCACCGATCGAGCCGTTGATGCCGCCGGCTGCAGGATCGATCATGACACGGACCCCCAAACCATAGCCATAACCACTCATATGCGGCCAGTTGAAATCCTTGAGCTGCTGCGGACTTAAATGATTGGTTGCCATCAATTGAACCGTCTTGGGGCTAAGAATCCGCACTCCGTCCAGCTCCCCGCCCTTCGCAAGCAACTGCGCAAACCTGCTGTAATCGCCGATCGTCGAAAGCAGGCCGCCTCCGCCGCTTTCATGACGGCTTCCCGGTTGATAGCGGGTGTCCATCCTGGTATTAGGAGTAAGCGTGCCGTCTTCTGCACGATCGTACATGGTGCATAGACGATCCAGCTTGTCCTTCTGTATCCGAAATGAGGTGTCGGTCATCCCCAACGGATCCAAAATTTCCTTCTGCAGAAACTCTCCGAATGTTTGTCCGGACAGCACTTCGATCAATGCAGCCAAAACATCGTGGCTTGTACCATACTTCCAGTGCGTGCCGGGATCAAAAGCCAGCGGAACGGACGCCAACGCATTGGACAAAGCCTGCATGTCCACGGTCGCTGCAGCGTTCTCCATGAATGTACGGGTTTGCCGTTCGGTTTCCGTGCTGTCCCCACCGTATGTAAGCCCGGAGGACATCGTGAAAAGATCCTTGATCCGGATCGGACCCGCCGCAGGAGATAATGACTTGGCGCCATATTCGTTATATCGGTACACCTGCGGATTTTTGAACTCCGTCAGGTATTCCTCCAACGGATCGTTAAGCAGACAAAGTCCTTTCTCATAAAGCATGAGCGCCGCTGCGCAGGTAATCACCTTAGTCATCGAATAGATCCGGTAGATAGTATCCGGAGTGATCTCCTTCTTCTTCTCCAAATCCGCATAACCCAGGGTTTCCTGATAAACAACTTCTCCCCTCCGCACAACGGTACAGGCACAGCCGGCAGGTCCCTTTTCCATGACGCTCTTAAGCAGCGGAGTCAACCGTTCATTCATTCGATTACTTCGGTTCATTTTCTATCCCCTCCCAGAAAACGTTTTCAACTATAATTATAACATAATCTTCCATAAGGATTAGAGCAATTCCTTTTTTCTCTCGGTATTGGGCGGGAGTCATCCCCATGAGCTTACTGAATGTACGAATAATTCCGGTTGAAGTTACAACATCATTCCGATTTAGAAGCGATCGCTTGTGTAATAATCTGATGCTACCATTAGACGTGATCGTTTGCGCCGATAATGATATGTTGACTGAATCTGCCCGGTAGCTGAGAAGGCCGCCGATCGTTTGAAGTCGGCAGCCTTCTCTTGATGTTATTTAACTAATGGTAACAATAGGTAAGCGTTTGATGTTATCACCAGCTTTTCCCCTGTTCCACACCGGACATGCCAGTTTCCCGGCATCCGGCGTTCCCTCTAACTGAATTTACTAAATCATAAGTTCCTCGTTACTCAAGGATATTTCATCCTAGTAGCTTGGTCGAGTAGGCGGGGCCTCTCCTTCTCGGATTGTGCCCCATACCCCTCCCAGATCCGTACGTGCGCAATTAACGCATACGGCTCCTCACAGCTATCATTCGCAGAGTTGATTATTAGTCGTAGATGTTGACGTAGATTTTGGGTTTTGGTAATCCGGAGAACTTGAGGAAACGGAGAAACTTCTCCTTGGTAAAGCTGTGGCGCTGGCCCCTGCGGTTTAGCCATTTAAACAATAGGTTGTGAACTTGGAACTGGAACGCTCCCAGCTTGCGGGTATTGTCTGTCATTCCGTAGTATCGGTAATGACCCATCAACTTCGCTCGAACGATCTTCATCAGTTCCGGCGTTCTCATGTGTCTGTTTTGTCTAACCCATGTTTTGAACGCCTTGACCTTTTGTTTAAATTTCTTGCTGCTTGTTTCGCGAATGACTCGGAAGTTACCCTTTCGGCTTTTCCCACAGCGATGGGTGAATCCAAGGAAGTCGAATGTTTTCGGTTTACCTTCCCCACGTTTCTCCATGTTTTCCTCCGCATACCGACCGAACCGTATGATCTTTGTTTTCTCTACTGCTACCTCAAGGTTGAATTTCTCCAATCTAAGCAGGAGAGCGGCGTAAAATCGTTTCGCATCCTCTTTGTACTGGAAGCAGCATACAAAATCATCGGCAAAACGCACCATTTCCGCTTCTCCCCTACACTGCTTTTTTACTGCGATCTCAAACCACAGGTCAAGAACGTAGTGTAGATAGACATTCGCTAACACCGGAGACACGACAGAGCCTTGGGGCGTGCCTTCTTCTGTCGGCTCGAATATCCCGTCCTCTTGAATGCCTGCTTTCAGCATTCTATGGATGAGACGATGAATATTGGGGTCGCCAATTCGCACTCCAAGAAATTTCTTCAGCCATTCGTGATCTACGTGATTGAAAAATCCCTTGATGTCGGCATCCACCACATATCTTGTCTTCCCATCCTCAATGATTCGGTTTAGCCTCTTTAGCGCTTGATGCATGCTTCGTCCCGGTCGGAACCCGTAGGAGAAATCTAGAAAATCTTGTTCGTAAATCGCCTCAAGCAGGTTCTTCAGCGCCTTTTGCACTAGCTTGTCCTCGTATGCCGGAATCCCGAGCGGACGCATGCTTTTCTCATCCTTCGGGATGTAGGTTCTTCTGGCGGGCAGCGGTCGGTAACTCTTCTTCTTCAACCGGTCCACCAGATTTCCCACATTGTCTTCTAAGTTCCGCCCATACATCTCTTTCGTTACGCCGTCTACTCCTGTTGCTTTGCCTGTGGCTATCCCCTCGTAGCATTGCTTCAACGCTTCCGCGTTGATCAGGTGCCCTATGGAGATGAAACGTTCTTTCGAATTGGCCTTGGCCATCTCTGCTATTCTTATTAATTTCGTTTCCATTTTGGTTCCGCTCCTGTGTGCAGAAAATGTATCCTTAATAAAATCGATATCCGTGTCGCACGCCTTTCCTCCGCCGGCGTTACCCGGTTTCATTGGTACTACGCGGCGATCCGACTCCCTGATTGCCATTTGGCTTTCTCACGTCTTTACCGCTTGGCCGCCATACTCCCGCAGATGTTCCTAAATAGTATTAGTCTTGCGGAAGAGCCGTCAGGGCCTCCCAAGTTGCTGAACGGCCATTGGTGAACATGCCTGGCTCTTCGACCCCGGGGAAGTCTCTCGCAAGCTTGCCCGTATCGCTTGCGGGGGATGCTGTCTTCCAGTAACAGTGAAACTGTCGACCTTCCCGATGCATGCATTTCGAGGCTCAATCACTTTCAGGCCTGTACCCTATCTGTCTACGCTTAAACGAACATGTTACCATCTTCGCTCCAAGACTCGTTATTGGTGGCGTGGCTAGCGCCTTTCCAAGCAGGTTTCTCACCTGCTAAGCTCGTTCAACCTAAGCTTGGTCGCTCCACTGTGGCATCCATTGATGTCCCCACGTTCCTACCTGATCGGTGCAATTCACGCTTGGAAAACAATTTTTCTTTTCAGTTAGACTCGGGGCTGTTCCTCCACTCCCATTACAGGAGATTCATCAGTCGTGCCCCTGCCCTCACAAGGATTAATGTATTTCGGCATGTGCCTTATAACAACCGTTTCGGGTAACAGCCCTTGTTGCAACGTCCCTTGCTTTCCAAGTCCCTTACAACCTAGCTATTCTTTCTGGACTTAGGTGCTTCCTCTAAGCCTGTGAGACCAATACCGCCATTGTTCGGCATAGCGTATTTCATAGGAAAAATTCTTACTTTACGCCGCTCACCCCACCGTTTGATGGTGCATATGTTTCCACATGCTCTAACTTTAGACCTGTACATTCGGAAGTTCGTCAGTTCAGTCTGTTTGAACATTCTCACCATATCCAGTTTTTCAGCCACGCGGCATATCCATTGGCATACCTTTTCTATTAGAATGGCTCCAGCCTCGTTCTGCCGAATCTACCTGTACTTCACACCTCATGTTCTGTTAAACATGACGCGCGCAGGAGTATTGGCGGGATGGTTTCGGGATACTTGGTTCCGTCATTCCCATCCTCGGTTGTAAAGTTAAGATTACTCATTGTAATCTTCTGCTTTTCACGCTGTTTGGCGCTTATAGCAGAACTTGTCATACTTTTCCGTTAGTTGAATGAATGAGTGCTTATATGGCAGTTCTAAATTGGATTATTTCAATAGGTCAGAAATAGCATTTCTACTTGAATAATTCTGTCAGTTAACGGGGAGAGGTAGCCGTTCTTTCAGCTACCTTTATATTTGTATATAGAGCTATTGTTTCCGTTAGGTTGATGTTCGTCCTTAATCAACCGCGTATGATCATTCAGTTGATCTGCGAATCGATGCAATCCGCTTCATTAATGTTTATTGTATAATTTGCTATTCGCCCAAATCAAATCCCCATCCTTTTCTAGTGTCATGTAATCTATATCCTTGTCTGTGGGGTATAATCGCAAACGATCAAAATTGATTTTATTTTCATTTATGCCCGCAATACGATAAACTACGACTTCTTTACTTTCAATTTTTAATATCAAATCATCCATTATAAATACCGCTCTTTCAGGCATATCTTCAACATGATGCTCGGTAAAGCTCTTGATATCGATCCACGAAATAACAGAACGATGGATACCTGATCCGAATGAATAGGCATAAACGATTTCTAAAACCCCGTCTTTATTGACATCGTATGGCACAGCGCTTGTTACACCGAACCCGCCAAACCCATTGCCAATATGAACAGCCTTTTGATTCGTCACGATAAACGTTTCCGAGTTCTTATAATCATCTACAATTTTATAAAGCTGACACTTTGTTTGATCCCAAATATTAGAGGGAGTAATCTCAATCAGTTCAATATCCGTTTTACTCGATTGAGAAATATCTGGAGTTGCTAAAATCAGTTTTTTTGCTTCTTCAATCGATATCTTTTCTTTGGTTTCTTCAATTATTATCTTTTTGGAATCACATGCCGAAAAAAGAAAGCAAAAAATCAACATAGTAATAAGCCCCATTAGCAGCTTGTTTTTCATTTATATTTTTCCTCCAAATACAAATTATCTTCGTCATAATTATCCCACTACTCTTGACATCAACACAAAAACACTAAACTACCCAAAGCAGCATAATAAGGCTGCCGCTTGATCTCGCGGCAGCCTGTTGTTGTACATAGTTCTCCGATAGTTGAATAACTAATCGAACATCATTCATATAAAAAGACCTTTGGGTTACATTCCGGCAGCAAAAAACTTATAAAACTTCTCTTTCATTAATAAAGAGGCTACCCAATCAGAATAGCCTTTAGATGATTCTATTTAAACAACACCAAAATCTGATTTGGACCTGTACGTTTCATCACCCGATACCCTTGATAGGAAGCAGTCGCGATCCCTTCAGCATTCGGTTTACAATATCCACCTGCTTTGCAAATTCCATCATCACGTACAAGCAATTGCCCTAATAGACCAACTGCAACCCATTCTGGTCTTTCTGAACGCGGAAGGTATTCTTTTGTATGATCCCAATTAGGATTCAAAATAGGTTGCCTTTCCGTTCTTTCTGGAAAGATAACATTTCCTTCTTGATCCTTTTCTTCTGGAATGACGACATCATGATATTGGACCCTCCCCCATTCATCGGTGACGTATTTATGCTTCCATCTTAATTCTCCGCTGTTTCCTAATATTGCAGGAGTAGCGCTTGTAATACCCAAAAGATAATCATCTTTTTCATTCGCTTTTCGTATTTTCTCACTCTCATCATCAAAGGTCACGAAGTACCCAACATCAATCGGCTGTCCGTCCACCGCTTCAAACATTTCCGCATAGTCGGCATTCCCTGTAACCCATCCATTATCAGCAATCCCTGTTCCACTACTTAAAATTTTCGCCGCTAATGATCGATTCGTTGCACTCGTCCCGTTTGCAAGATGCCATGAATAAGCGTCTGTTGCATTTCCGAATTTACCCATGACATGAACACCTTCCAAAAAGTTCGCATCCGTCGATTGTCCCTCCGTGTGGGAGAAAAATCCGGAAGCAATCGTGCTCACTCCCTCCGCGTGCGAAGTGAATCCGCTCGCAATGCTAAGAGCGCCTTCTGCATGAGAGTTTTGGCCGAGCGATTGCGTCTGGTTTCCTTCGGCATGGGAAAGATCGCCGGAAGCGATGGTGCGTTGTCCCTCCGCATGTGAAAAAATGCCGCTAGCCACTGTCAAGTTACCTTCCGCGTGAGACGCTCTTCCGCTGGCTGTCGTCTGGTCACCTTCTGCATGCGAAGATTCTCCTTGAGCCATCGTACCCTGTCCCTCCGCATGGGAAACGAGTCCACTGGCTACCGTATTTTCACCCTCCGCATGGGAGGCAATGCCCGAGGCGGTCGTTAGATTTCCCTCTGCATGGGCATGTGAGTTCATGGCTTGTGTTCTCGAGCCCTCCGCATGAGAGGCCGTTCCACTGGCAATCGTACTAATTCCTTCGGCATGAGAAGCACCTCCGCTGGCAATTGTACTGCTTCCTTCTGCATGGGAAGCTCCTGCACTAGCGGTGGTATTGGCTCCCTCCGCATGGGCAGTAAGAGCATTCAAACCCGTTGTTGTGTTTCTCCCTTCGGTATGGGAAGCCTCCCCATTTGCCGTCGTAGCTTGCCCTTCGGCGTGAGAGGCTCTGCCGATGGCTTGGGTTCGCTTGGGTGTTCCAGCGATTGTGAATTCTTCACCTTCTGCATGAGAGGCCGTTCCACTGGAAATCGTACTAATTCCTTCGGCATGAGAAGCACCTCCGCTGGCGATTGTACTGCTTCCTTCCGCATGGGAAGCTCCTGCACTAGCGGTAGTATTGGCTCCTTCTGCATGAGAGGACGTTCCACTGGCAGTACTAAATCCTTCTGCTACAGAACATCCATTTGCAGGATCAACAACAATACAGTCACTACAACAAGGTGTTAATGCCATAATCCCTACTTCTTGTTCTTGATTCTCTTCCTGCTGATTTTCACTAGACTTCATCTCGTTTTGATCAGACATAAAATCAACCCCTCTTTGATTCAATCAAGATAGTATATGTATTGAAGAGAATCATGCATTGGGAATTTGAATAGATTACTAAAAATTCCATGTATGTTTAGGACCATCTTATTGCCAAGTATTTTATAAAATCACACTATCATAGATTTGAGTTATTCCACAAAACTGCCCGTCCCTCGGTTTTAAGGGTTTATCTCACATTTACTCACTCATTCGCAGGATTTCGTCGCCTTGTATAACAGCTGTACTCCAGAAAGTAAGCTTGTTAGACACCGTCGTTCCATTTTTGGATATGCGGGAACAGAAGAAACGTGTGGAACATTTCTCCAAGTGCTATTCTTCTGCACGCATACTCCACAATTTCCTTGGTGTTTACCATCCCATGGCTCAACGGGTCTTTGCCCTTACATTCCTTCGTTACACCTAACCAAGGCGTGGAGACCGATAGCGTTTAGCGGACGGGTCTGAAGCCCTTGCTGGGCAGTAGCTCGGTTCTCCGTGCTTTCTTTTTGAAATCCTGCGAATGAGTCAATCTATGTGATCTTTTAGTTCATTTTAAGCAGCTTGCTTAACGTTGGGGCAGTTTTCTCAGGAGAAAAAGTTTCTCCTTTTTGAACAATGCTAATGATGATTCGTGCCAGTTTTCCAAGCAGTTTAAATACTGACTGTTGCTTCTTCATATGCTTGATTTGAACATTATTCTCATGCAACTGCCGGAACACAGGATTATTCCCGACGAGTTGGATCGTTTTGCAGAGGACAGCTCTGGTAAGCATAAGGGTAAAATCGTTATCTCCAAACGAGGAAGGCGTCAGTTACGCAAGTACCTGTATCTCGCCGTAGTGCACCTAGTTACGAACAATCCGGCTTTCCGGTCATGGCATGACCATAACGTTCAGGTGAAGAAGATGAAGAAGAACCGCTCCATTTTCAAACTCATTGGCAAGCTCTCCCGTATTCTGATTGGGATTTCACGAAGTAAGGGTCATTTTGATCCTACAATTGCGATGCCTCTGCAGGAGGTAGCTTAAAGTCGTTTTAATTGCTAAGTCGTCGCAACACATCTTTGTTTTTGCATGTTAGCTCATTCGCAGGATAAACAGCTATAAATAGCGCTGGCAGTACCGAGTGAAACATTCAAAAGGGCACAGACCCGTTGCTTAACAGCATCATCGGCCTCCACCTCTTGGACAGGTATAACGAAGGAATGTAAGGGCATAGACCCGTTGAGACATGGGAGGGTGAACCTCCAAGGGCATCGTGGAGAATAGCGCTCATACTGGATGAACATGGGAGATGGTACTTTCCCTCTGTTCCCGCATGCCTAAATTTCATAGAGTCTAGTAACTATCCCAGAAATTCAATCGGTACCACCATAAAAGGGGCAGATATCCTGCGAATGAGCGAGCATTAGCGAGAAAAACCTTTCATACAGAGGGAGGAATGTTTAGCCACACATGCGGCGCAAGCGCTGCACCACAGATGATGAAAATTGGTCGAAGAATCTGTCAATACTGCTACTATGGCTGGGAGAGGAAGGTCGATAAGCTATGGTGCCATAGAGCCCATCCGTTAGTCTGACTCCAACGACCACGGTGCATCGCAGATTATCGCTCCCTTAAGGGAAGCACCCATGGGAGATTAATCCTACTCTGGTTGCTGCACCAGCCTCATTTTTATATTATGTAACTCTTCTCGGGCACAGCCTTTTTTAAAAAAATCATTTGGCTAGGTCTACTTTATTATTGTCTTTTTGGGGTTTTTAGCGGATTTAATTTTCATGGGAGCTTAATGCCACCACCAGACTAAACGAATCATAATGCAATAGGGCTTAATTTCTAGTCCGTTAAAAACGGACAATGTTTGTGTCGCAAAACGATAATCGGATCAAGTTTGTGTCGCGAGCTGACGACACAAACTTGATCCGATAAATAAAAAAATCCCTAAGTTATAGGTACTTTATAGGACAATGTTTATGTCGTCCGACATGATGTGATGATTTGTCGGTTGACAAGAACTTGATGTCATAAATGACAAGAACATTATCCCATTCCCGACACGCGCGACGGCCCCTTTTTAAAGATGCCGAATTGTTCTTGACTCGCTTGAAGTTGACGAGAATAAGCAGTCCAATGGCGGCTATGCCCCACCCGTAAAAACAGAAGCCGCCCTCAAAGGTTGTTATCGAACTTCCTTTGAGGGCGGCTTTTGGTCATCTATCTACGTTACATCTCTAAGAGTTACAGCATTCCAACACGAACGGATTGCACCGCTGACGCTCTCACTGCTTAACTCGAAGATTCCGTGCAGATGGGCCTTCAGCATGTAAACAAATGTGCCGTAATGCATCTGCACCATCATTTTCGGATTCATCGGGATAAACAGCTTCTCCTGAATGGCTTCTTGATATAACTCGTTCATTGGCCCACACCATCCGCCGGTATAGACTTCTTGCTTTACCTCTTCGTAAATGTAAGGCGAGAACGAATACTGCTCAATAAATTGAAAGCCCTGAGGATATTGTTTCCCCAATTCGATAACCTGATTCCAACCGAATTCAAACTTTTCACGAATCGTTGTGCCCTTCAGCAAGCCTCCTCGCACATACTCTCCGTTAAACGTAACAATGGCTTTGTACAATTCGTTAACGATATCTTCTTTACTTTTGAAATAATGATAAATATTCCCGGTCGATACACCAGACTCCTTGGCGATAAGCGCCATTGAGGTAGCTTGTAATTCCTTTCGGATGATGATGTTAAGTGTTGTTTCAAGGACAGCCTGCTGCACCTTGTTATAGTTCTCAAACATTTGGTTATCCCGCTCCCACCATAAGATCGAATGATCATTCTAATCTAACATACACCTCATACAATCCGTAGTCAAGATTGTCAGATCGACCTGGCGTTATGACGAAGCGTTTCATAATGGGCTTACATATAATTCTTAGCGATCGTCTCCAAATATTCTTCAATGGACACAGAATTTCTAAGTGCCATCAGATCATTGCCTGCTGTTCCGATAACAGTGCGAAATTTATTGCTCTCTCCAGTCGCCAAAGCGGCTATGGCATCCACGATAATCTGAGGATCATCCAATGTTGAGCTGGATTCCGCATGATTCATTAAATTCTGCACTTTCGTCATCAGATTATCGTAATCCTGTATGTTATCATCTCGGTTCCAAGTGATACTGTTCTTGAAATTATTTCCTGTAGAACCTCCTTGCTCGATCAATCTAAGTTCGATATTCAACGGCTTCAGTTCGTAATAAAGACCTTCCGTCAGTCCTTCCAAAGCAAATTTAGACATATTATAGAGAGATCCGAGCGGCACCGCTGTCGTAATTCCCATGAAAGAGCTGATATTGATGAACATGCCTCCGCCATTGGCTCTGAAATGTGGTATAAATTTACGAATGACATTGATCGGTCCTCGCGTATTAACGGCGAATTGCCAGTCGATCGCTTCCTCTTGGGCTAATTCCAACGGACCGTAAGTCCCCATACCGGCATTATTGATTACGACGTCGATCTTACCGAACGCGGCTATGGCTTGATCTACCGATGTTTGAACTTCATGCACATTGGTGACGTCCAGTTTGAAAATTTTGATATTATCGTAACCGGTAAGCTCCGTTTCTTTGTCGGGTGTACGCATGGTTGCAGCTACGTTCCAGCCCATTTCAGCAAATCGAGTCGCCGTAAGTTTTCCCAAGCCTGAACTGGTTCCCGTAATAAAAACTGTTTTACTCATGTTAAAACCTCCAAATTATAAATTGAACATTCATTCTATACCAACTAAATGGTTTAGATCGAATGTTCATTCTATTATGATACAAGATCCGTTTTCTGTCAAATACTTCAGTCGCAAGCCGTTTTGACGACTGGATAAAAACGCATCCTTATTGGAAAAAATATAAAAGCACGTCTTTTCAAGCTGAATGGGATTTTTTGAGTCAGCCTATCATGCTTGTCATCAGGAGCCCCCATCCCGATTAGTTCCATAGGGTCAAATTCATTAACAATTTCTCTGATAGCTAAAAAATCACTCATATACTCCTTGGACAACTTCTTATTATTAATAACTACCAGCCCCCGATGCAAATTTTATGCTGAATTAATGGTACCACATATTGGAACTATTCTGCCCGTTCGTATTATGAGGTCACCAGATATTTCTGGTCGACCTCATTTTTTTGAGGCCGTAAAATATCGGTAGCCGGGGATCGAACGATTCTGCCCGTGGGACTTGGATCCCGAGAGCTATTCAATTCATCCCCCCTACTTGTTCAACCATGGTTAGGCTGGTTGGGACATGAATCCCGTATCACATGCGATAGTGTGGAAGACAAGAAGGTTAGGGGTTGCCGGTGAAAATACTACAGGAGTGATGTTATGAATCCAGTCATTGGTTTGGATGTATCAAAAGGAGAGAGCCATGCACAAGCTTTTTTAGACCGTGGAGTACCTCATGGGAAGATCTTTAGGTTTAATCATGATCTTGAAGGGTTAGCGTCTTTTCTAAATTATGTGAGAGGAGTGGAATCAGCTGCAGGGATGCGTCCCTCCATTGTTATGGAAGCAACAGGCCATTATCATAGCCCCGTTGTTCAGTTTCTGGATGAGCACCAGTATTTGAACATCGTCATTAATCCTCTAATCTCACATAACGCTAAGAAAACCAATTTGCGACGGTTGAAGACGGATGCCGCTGATGCCCATCTATTAGGGACGCTGTTTTATAAAGAAGAGTTTGAACCCTACAAAAAACGGGGTCAGCATCTCATGAACTTACGCTATCTAACTCGCCAGCATGAATCTTTAACGAGTATCTATGTCCAAGTAAAACTACAATTTCAGGCCATTCTGGATCAGGTTTCCCCCGAATATCATGGCGTGTTTGGTGACCTTTATTCAAAGGTTTCTCTTCGATTTCTGGCTTTACACCCAACGTCGAAAGAGGTCCTGGAACTGGATGAGAAGGAGATTGCTGCAACTATCGGGCGTCTTACAGGACGCGGCAAATCAGCTTTATGGTGTCTGGAGCGCGCTCAAATCTTAGTAGCAGCAGCAAAGCGAAATCCCTTTAAGGAGACGGCTTTTCCAAGTCATCTGATCTCCATGCAGCTGCTCATCAAATTGCTTCTTCAATACCAGGACCATCTAGCAGACCTTAATAAATCGATAGAGGCCCTAGCTGAAGCGTTACTTGAATATGATTTAATCCAATCGATACCCGGGATTGGCACTAAAATTGCTGCAACAATTTTAGCTGAGATCGGGGAAATCGATCGGTTTGATCACGCAAAGAAACTGGTGGCATTTGCTGGTATTGATCCAAGTGTTTTTTCTTCAGGCAAGTTTACAGCAACAATAAATAAAATAACTAAACACGGTTCCAGGAGGCTTCGTACTGCCCTATATCAAGCTGTACGATGTGGTATTCGCAGTAATAGAAATAAAAAACTAAGAGATTATTTTGATAAGTAGCGTGCTGAAGGAAAGCTGTTCAAAGTAGCGATAATTGCTTGTGTGAATAAACTCATCCACTGGATTTTTGCCATCTTAACTACTAAAGAAGCGTTCCGTTTAGATTAAGTAGCAAGAAATAGAAATATATGGAACGTTTTTCCGTGCTTTATGGGACGGTTCTTTCCCATGCACTTTTTTAAGTATACCACCTCATGAATCCGCCATTAATAATTAAATATTGACAAGCTATTAGCTGGAATAGCGGAATAGGCTGCCGATCTATTGCTGGCGGCAGCATCGTTGTGTTGAATTTATTAGACAGGTTTTTTAATAATAAAAAGAAACCGGTTACCTCGGCGATCATCGGTCCCTCGGGCTCTCCGATTAAATTGGTTTCGCTACAATGTAGGTAGATTTGTGACTTTTACTTCCTCAATCTCTTCGATATCCAATTTCCTAATGATTGCACGATCTGGACTATAAGAACAAGCAAAAGCACGGAGGTGTACATCACATCCGGTTCCCAACGCTGATATCCGAACCTTATTGCAACGTCCCCTAATCCCCCGGCTCCCATAACTCCGGCCATTGCCGATGCACCTATTAACCCAATCGTGGCAATCGCTAGTCCGAGAATCAAAGCTGGCCGGGCCTCTCTTAAGATAACGCGAAATATAATCTGCTGTTTAGAAGCGCCCATAGCCTGATAAGCCTCTATGATACCAGGATCGACCTCTAATAATGCTGTTTCCATCAAGCGTGAAATATAAGGCGCGGTGTAAAAAACAAGAGGGACGATAGCTCCTTTCACACCAATGGTCGTACCGACAAGCCATTTCGTTAAGGGGATAATGGCAACCATAATAATAATAAATGGTATGGAACGAATGATATTAATGACAGCATTCAGTATATGATAAACACCTGAATTTGCATAAAGATTACCTGGTCTTAGTACCACCAGCAGCACGCCTAGCAATAGTCCAATTACGCTTGAAATCACTAACGAATATCCGACCATGACAGCCGTTTCGTTGATAGACTTCAGATAAAGGTCTGCATCTTCTATTAATTTATTTAACATCTTCGATCACCTCAATCCTTAAGCCCTGCTCCTTCAGAAAACGTATACCGTTCTCAATAACAACCGGATCTCCCGTTAAATGCAATACCAATGTACCGAAAATTGTTTCTTTAATTTGAGTGATATTCCCGTAAATAATACTGGGACGCAAAGTAAATTTTGCTGTTAAGTCTGCCAGAACAGGCTCCGTCACAGAATCGCCGATAAATGAAGCCCGTATTAAGGTGCCTGCTCTCCCCGGATTTCGCAATTGAGTCCAAAGCATTTCCGGAATTTCCGTATCAAAAACACTTTTGATAAACTTGCGTGTTGTATCGGTTTGCGGTGCATAAAACAGATCGATAACCGAACCCTGCTCGACAATGCTGCCATTTTCCATGACGGCAACCCGATCGCAGATTTTTTTGATGACATGCATTTCATGCGTGATAAGGACAATCGTAATCTCGTATTTACGGTTAATATCCAGAAGCAAGTCCAGGATAGAGTCTGTGGTTTGGGGATCCAATGCTGAAGTAGCCTCATCGCAAAGTAAAATCTCCGGATCGTTCGCCAAGGCTCTGGCAATCGCAACACGCTGCTTTTGTCCTCCTGAAAGCTGACGCGGATAAGACTTTTCTTTGTCCTGAAGACCAACCACTTCGAGCAGTTCTCTTACTTTGGCTTCTATTTTCTTTTTTGGAACCTTTGCCAACTCCAGCGGTGCGGCTACGTTCTGATAAACGGTCCCTGATGAAAGCAGGTTAAAATGCTGGAAGATCATCCCTATCTTTCTTCGCATCATCCTCATGTCCTTCTCATTTAATTGCGACATCTCAACACCATGGATCCTGATGCTGCCTGAAGTTGGCTTTTCCAAATAATTGATGCAGCGCAAGAGCGAGCTTTTGCCTGCCCCGCTGTAGCCGATCACACCGAATATTTCACCTTTACGGATTTGAAGGTTGGCCTGTCTAACCGCTTCTACCCGTACTCCCTTTTGTTCAAATGTTTTACTGACATTTATCAAGTCAATCAAGATGTACCTCTCCTCTTATGCAATCATAAAGGCAAAAGGCCTCCTTCAATTGGAAAGAGACCTCTGTTTTTTCCATCAAGCGCATTACTTACCAAGACGGTACTATGTAGCTGCCGTATTTATCTAAAACAAGTTTCTTAACCTCTTCGGAATGGTAGGCTTTAATTAATCTTTGGTATACCGGTTTATCTTTATCGGCTGTTCGCACAGCTATAAGATTTACCCAAGGCGAATCTTTCGGTTCAATAAAGATTGCATCTTTAGTAGGTACAAAACCGTTATCCACAGCATAGTTCGTATTAATTACCGCAGCTGTAAGATCCGGCAGAGCTTTCGGAATGAAAGGAGCTTCCAATTCCTTGAATTTAAGCTTCTTCGGATTGTCTACGATATCGCGAACGGTGGCTTTAACACCAACACCTTCCTTCAGCTTGATCAATCCCGCACGTTCAAACAGAATCAAGGCTCTTGCCCCGTTAGACGGGTCGTTCGGCAATCCCAGCTCATCACCTTCTTTGATCTCCGAAACGTTTTTAATTTTCTTGGAATACAAGCCTATCGGAAAATTTAACGTATTAGCCAGCTTAACGATGTCCAGCTTGTTATCCGCCTTGAATTGATTGAGATAAGGCTCATGCTGGAAGGCATTAGCATCCAATTGGCCATCTGCCAACACTTTGTTCGGTTGAATGTAATCGTTAAACGTTACAATTTCAATTTCCAAATTGTCCTTCGCCGCTACCTCTTTAACCTTCTTCCAAATTTCTTCCTCCACGCCTGCGGAAATGCCGACTTTCAACTTCGCTTTCTCACTTGCCGGACTGGCTGCTGGCGAAGGAGCGGATGAAGGACTAGCGGCTGCTGTCGGCGCTGCGCTTACTGATGTTGCAGTTTTCGTTTCTACTGTTTTTCCACATCCGGTTACCACCAATATTACAATCATGGTAAAAATGGATATTAAATGCGATCTTTTCATACCTTTCCCACTCCCTTTATTCTCTGTTAATAATCATCTAAAAGAATTCCTTGTCGAAACCTGACTTCTCAAGCCTTCACCATTGATCTTTTGGTTCACATACCAGAATTCAGAATGAATATCAGGTTCAAATCCTTCTCATCGAATCCCCAGGTTCCAGAACTGGCACCGCAACCATGACGGTTTCCGGATACTTAATGCCACTGCCCGTGTTCAAAGCGATAACAGTCTCGCCCTCCTGGATCCAACCGTTTGCCCTGAGCTTACGTGCCGCAGAGAAGGTCGCCGCTCCCTCAGGACAAACAAACGCGCCTTCCAGGCGGGCGATGTTCTTTTGCTCCTCGAGCAACTCGGTATCCTCTATCGCAATGGCGCAGCCACCCGTCTTGTATATAGCTTCAAGAACAAGAAAATCCCCGAGTGCTTTCGGCACATTTATCCCAAAGGCAACGGTTGTGGAGTCAGCCCAGAACTGCGAGTCCGGCATCCCTCTCTCCCATGCCTTTACAATCGGAGCACAACCTGCCGCCTGAACAGCAACCAAACGCGGGAGCTTATCTTCGATCCATCCTAGTTCTACGAGCTCCCGAAAAGCTTTATAAATGCCAATGAGACCCACACCTCCACCTGTCGGGTACAAGATGACGTCGGGAAGCTTCCAATCCAACTGTTCTGCGATCTCAAGACCCATTGTTTTCTTCCCTTCGATGCGATAAGGCTCTTTCAGGGTCGAGGCATCGAATAAATCATAGTCATTCACCGCTTGAGCAACGATCTTTCCCGCATCGCTGATTAACCCGTTCACCAAATTCAGGTTCGCTCCTGAGACTGCGCATTCATTTCTGGTAATTACAGGTGCGCCGACCGGCATAACAATCGAAGAACGTAGTCCAGCTCTAGCAGCGTACAAAGCCCAAGCTGCACCGGCATTTCCATTGGTGGGCATAGCCAGCTCCTGTACGCCAAGCTCTTTCGCCTTCGAAACACCGACGGCAGCTCCGCGAGCCTTGAAGCTGCCTGTAGGGATTATCCCTTCGTCCTTCATCCAAAGACTGCCGATTCCCATGTCTAAGCCCAGACGGTTCATCGGTAGTAGCGGCGTCATCCCTTCTCCCAGCGTTACGACGTTTTCCGGTGATGTGACGGGCAGCAGTTCATGGTAACGCCATAAATTTGAAGGTCTGACTGACAAATCCTTGGATGTCAGTTGATTTTTCAAGCTTTCCAAGTCGTAGTCCGCCAATAATGGAGAGCCGCACACACATAATTGATGAACTTCATCCGGACGATAAATCTTTTGACATTTAGGGCAATGCAGATGGGTTAAGTAGCTGAATGGCATTCAATATCACATTCTCTTTTCTTTGTAAAATATTAAAATCTGTTTTTGACCCCGAAAAATCTACGGAAGACAATTTTTCATTTTTTCTCCGATTTCAATTCCTGCAAAGCTTTTTCAATATAGCTGTTATCCACTACTTTGGACGCTTCGACTTTCCCTTTTAATCCTCCGACTGACTGAAGCAGCTCCGCTGTATTCTGCTGGGTTTTTATAACTTCCTGAGTGATCGGAACATTTGCAGGCTCGGAGTTCTCCAATACCCGGCGAATCGTTTCTTTATCCTGTTTTTTCAATTTGACGTATAATTCAATGGCTTCATCGACATGTTCTAGTTGCCACTTCGTTGCTTTTTCCGTGACTTTCAGATACAACACGACAAGTTCCGGATGTTCCTCAGCAAAATTGGTGCGAACGATTTGAAACCCTGGACTGTATGACTTGACCGCATTTCCGTTAGCAAGAACTCTGGCGCCGTTTTTCAACACTTGAACGGATTGAAAAGGTTCCCAAATGGCCCATGCATCCACCTTCCCGGTTTCAAATGCTGGCTGAGCCTCATCAGGCTGTAATTGAATGATTTTCACATCATCAGGTTTAAGTCCGCCAAATTCCAATGCTTTATACAGCAAACCATAAGAGCTGCTTGCCTTGGCTACAGCGATTTGTTTACCTTTCAAGTCCTGGATCGTATTAATTGGGCTGTCTTTCGGGACAAGTATGGAATCTCCCTTTTCACCAAAACTGGCTGTTGCTATCTCCTTGAATTTTATATCTGCTGCTTGCCCTGCTAATACAGGTATATTCCCTACGCGTCCAAAATCCAGCCTGTCTGATGCAATAGCTTCAAAATAAGCAGGCCCGCTTTGAAACTCTACCCAGTTAACTTGTGCGCCAACTTTTTTAAACTCTTCCTCAAACCAGCCCTTTTCTTTAGCAGCAAGAATTGGCCAAATACTTTGCTGAATACCGATGTTTACAACCAGTTGATTTTTGGCTTCATTGTTCTTGGCGACTTCTTTCGGCGCTGCGCTTTCCAAATTTTTCGTCGTTGGTTTACCAGCTCCACAGCCAGCAAGAATTCCCAATCCTATCGTAAGTACTGTCGTAAGTACGAGCCCTCTGAAATTTCTCATTCTGTAGCCCTCCTGAGTTGTTTAGTAACAATAAAGCTGATCTTATTTTACAACCAACTCCGGTTGAACACCGTTCGTGATCGCATCGATATCTCTCAATTCATCTGGACTAAGCTTCTCACCGATCGCAGACAATGTTTCTGTAATGTGATGAGACTTGGAAGCCCCCAAAATCGCGGATGTAATACCTTCTCTGCTGAGCACCCAATTCAGCGCAAGCTGAGCAAGTGTCCAGCTTCTGCGTTCCGCAATAGGCTTTAACTGCTCTACGATGCGGAAATTCCGCTCCTTTTCGAGCAATGTGTGAAGCCGCTGTTCGCCGGCTGCTCCGCGCGATCCGGCAGGCGGCTGCGCGCCGAAGCTATACTTGCCGGTCAGCAATCCGCGTCCAAGCGGACTATACACGATAACGCCTACGCCTTCGGAAACGGCAAAAGGCAGCAAGTCCTGTTCGATACCGCGAGCGATCAGGCTGTATTCCGGCTGTACGCTTTCAAAGCGCTCAAGCTGCAACTGTCCTGAAATACCGTGCGCCTTAGCAATTTGCCATGCGGCATAATTCGAGCACCCGATATAGCGCACTTTCCCTTGACGAACAAGGTCTTCTAACGCACGTAGCGTTTCTTCAAGTGGCGTCTGTTCATCAAATCGATGCACTTGATACAAATCAATATAGTCTGTTTGCAGCCTTTTCAAACTATTTTCCACCGCGCGAAAAATGTGATACCTGCTTTGACCCGCATCATTAGGACCGAGACCCACTCGGCCATGAACTTTGGTCGCCAGCACGATTCGGTGCCTGCGCTCGCCAAGCAGATGACCGAGAATCGTCTCCGACTCACCGGTTTCAAGCGGGTTGCCTTTATCCATACCCGAACCGTAAACATCAGCCGTGTCAATCAGCGTAATGCCCGCTTCAAGCGCAGCATCAAGCACATCAGCTGACTCTTTTTGGTCGATCCAGCGACCGAATGCCATCGTTCCAAGGCTCACTTCGGAGACATTTAGTCCTGTCCTGCCTAATTTTCTTTGTCCAATTGTCATTGTTATCTCTCCTTATCCATTAAAGCTATCGCGCCATTTCAACAGTTTTTTCTCCAAAATGCGAACCAAAGAATCCGAGCCTTTTCCAACGAATGCAAAAATCATGATACCCACAAATACGACGGCCGTCTGAGAAAACTGTCTGGCATCCATAATTAAATACCCTACACCTTCGCTGGATCCCATTATCTCTGCGACGACTAATCCCAGCCAGGCTACGCCGATTGATAAGCGCAACCCGAGCAATATATTGGGCAGTGCCGCAGGAAGCACCAGTTTGGTGATTTGCTTGAACTTGCTAAACTCCAGAACCCTTGCCACATCAAACAGCTTGGAATCGACATTGCGGATCCCCAGAAACGTCTGCACATAAAGCGGGAAAAAAGCACCTTTGGCAATAAGCAAAACTTTGGAGAATTCGCCAAAACCGAACCATAAAATGAAAAGCGGAGTTATGGCCAAATGGGGAATGGTTCGAAGCATTTGTACGGTTGGATCAACCGAATGCTCAAACCTACGGAATAAACCAACGAGTAATCCGAAAATAAGCCCCAGACTTCCTCCGAGCAAAAATCCGACTGCGGCGCGCCAAATGCTGATTTTCAAATGTTTGAACAGTTCACCGCTGATCAGCAAATCGTAAAATGCCAGCCATATTTCAATTGGAGTCGGCAGCAGCGTCTTCGAGATCATGCCTGTAGAACCAAAAATCTGCCAAATGATCAAAACGGTAACCGGAAGGACAGCCCCTCTCGCGATAAGCTGCCATTTGGTTTCTGTTTTATTCGTTTTCAAATTTCTTTCAACTTGCGGAGACGCAGGAACTTCTTTTGATGTTTGCTGGACGAGACTGTTACCGGTTCCCGCTGCTAGCTCTGCTTGATTCATAACCGGATCCCTCTCTTTCGTGAAATGATTTAAATGCCGGAGCTGTCGATCAG
Source organism: Paenibacillus sp. V4I9 (assembly GCF_030817295.1). Lineage (NCBI taxonomy): Bacteria > Bacillati > Bacillota > Bacilli > Caryophanales > Paenibacillaceae > Paenibacillus > Paenibacillus sp. V4I9. Next base: position 1,657,300 of record NZ_JAUSZE010000001.1, on the reverse strand, counting down.
CTCCAATTCCTCGATTCGTTCGAACTCGTTCAGCACCAATTTCCGAAGCTCTTGAAAAGAACTGGACGCTTTCTTCCTTGGGTAAGGGAGGTCGACAGGAATAATTGTTCGAATCGTCCCAGGTCTTGCATTCATTACAACGACGCGTGTAGCAAGGAAAACAGCTTCATCGATATCATGTGTGACAAGCACCATAGTCGTTCGATTAGCCTCCCAAATGTTCAGGGTAACCTCCTGGAGATGAGAGCGGGTAAAAGCATCCAGTGCGCCGAAGGGCTCATCCAATAACAATACCTTGGGATTACGGAGTAGCGCCCTGGCGATCGCCACGCGTTGCAACATTCCTCCTGACAGTTCACGAGGGTACGCCTTCTCAAATCCTTTCAGCTTAACCAATTCAATGAGCTCATCCACCCTTTTGCGGACTGCAGCGTCATTCAAAGATAAATCTGCTGCGATGTTTGCTTCGACCGTTAACCATGGAAACAAGCGATGTTCCTGGAAAATATACCCTTTATCAATACCAGGCTTGGTGACTTGCTTTTGTTCCAAAAGAACTTGACCTCCGTGATCCGTGTCCAATCCAGCAATAATTTTAAGCAGTGTGCTTTTCCCACAACCGCTCGGTCCGATAATGGTAATAAATTCTCCTTGTTTTACAGTCAACTTGATGTTGTTGAGCGCTTCTAATCTTGTGCCTTGAGGCGTATGAAACCATTTGTGCGGTAAATCGATATCTAACGAAATTACACTCATAGAAGTTTCCTCCTTAAATTTGGCGTAAATGGCTCACCTGGCTAACACATTTCTCCTTCAGGGATTAAGGAAATAAAAAAAGACCCCCCTGCTCCATTCAAAATGAACGAGACGGAGTCTCCAGTGGTCTGGTAGACTTTGATTTCATTTTAATACTTTAATTCATATCGTTTTACTTGGATTTAAAGCGATCATATCACCAGTCGTTCAAGTTGGTCAACAACAATTTCCAAAAACTTGTTATATTAAAATCCTTATATTTCCTACTTGTATAATCGGATTAAACCTGCTAACATGACTTTTAACAGCCCATTAAGCCTATTGGTCCACCAAAGGCTCCCTTGCTGCCAGCGTTATTAACTGGTATGCAGGCGGAGTCTTTTTTATTTATTCAACTTGTAAAAAAGGGAGGGAACGGGATGACAAAACAAACTCGTCAAATGCATTTGAATCTTTTTCTTTCCAGTATGGGGCATCACGAAGCCGCCTGGCGACATCCAAGCTCTAATCTGAAAGGAGTCCATGATTTCAATCATTATCAGGAGCTCGCGCGTAAAGCCGAAGCTGCCAAGCTGGACTCGCTTTTTCTCGCTGACCGCTACGCAACTTCACCAACGGCGGTCCAATACGGCGCTCTTGGCGGTTTTGAGCCGCTCACACTATTGTCGGCTTTAGCCGTCGTGACGAAACGAATCGGTTTAATTGCCACCGTTTCCACGAGTTTCAATGAACCCTACAATGTCGCCCGCCGGTTCGCATCATTGGACCACCTTAGCCAAGGCCGGGCCGGATGGAATATCATCACCTCGGGTACGGATAGCGAAGCGCAAAATTTTAATCTCGAGCACATTGCCGGTCACCAAGAACGGTATGAACGAGCCACAGAATTTGTGGAAGTCACGGCAAAGCTTTGGGATAGCTGGGAGGAGGAGGCCCTGATCCGGGACAAGAAAGCCGGTATTTATGCGGACAGAAATAAGGTGCATGAACTGCATCATAAGGGAAAATTCTTCTCGGTTCGGGGGCCATTGAATACAGCGCGTTCACCGCAAGGCCGCCCGATTCTCGTGCAAGCAGGCTCATCGGAGGACGGCAAGGATTTTGCCTCTCAATGGGCTGAGGCCATCTTTACCGCACAGCAAACATTAGAAGATGCGCAGACATTCTATGCTGATGTCAAAGCCCGTGTGCTTCAGCACGGAAGAGAAACGGAGCATGTGAAAATTTTGCCCGGTATCTGCCCGATTATCGGCAAAACCGAAGCCGAGGCGAAAGAGAAAGAAGCCGAACTGCACGAACTGACGAATCCGGCATACAGTCTGCTCCAACTCTCGAATCGTATCGGCATTGACCTTACCGCTCATCCTCTGGACGCACCGCTGCCGGAACTTCCCGACTCCAGCAAAATCCCCGGCCATCAAAGCCGCACGAAGCTGATCCAAGAACTGGCCGGTAGAGAGAAGCTGACGATCAGGCAGCTGCTGCTGAGACTGGCGGGAGGACGCGGTCATAAGACGATCGCCGGTACGCCGAAGCAAATTGCGGATGAGCTGGAGGCATGGTTTGTCAGCTATGCGGCTGATGGCTTCAATATTATGCCGCAGCTGATGAACGGCGGACTGGATGATTTCCTGGAACAAGTCGTCCCCGAACTGCAGCGGAGAGGCCTGTTCCGCACTTCTTATACAGGCACCACCCTTCGTGATCATTATGGCCTGCCTTTACCTGCCAATTCATTCGCGAAGGCGAGAGTATACCATTGAACCAATCAACCTACTTGTAAATGGAGGCTATTACATGAGTAACAATCCTCAGCGTCAACTGCATCTCGGTGCATTTTTATTTCAGGTCGGACATCATGTAGCCGCATGGCGTTACCCCGATACGGATGCACACGGCATTCTAAATCATGACTTTTATGAGAACTTTGCGAAAACGGCAGAACGAGGCAAGTTCGACATGATCTTTCTCGCCGATACATTAGCGGTTATCGATCGGTACCGAACCAGTATCAAACATACCGTCACAGTGAGGCCTGAACCGCTCACCTTGCTTGCTTATTTGTCCGGTGTGACGGAACGAATCGGGCTTGCTGCCACAGTATCAACAACCTACCACGAGCCCTACAATCTGGCACGGGAATTTTCTACGCTCGACCATTTAAGCGGAGGACGCGCTGCGTGGAATGTGGTGACTTCGGGACGAGATGAAGAAGCCCATAATTTCAGCAAATTGAAGCACCCGGATCATGATCAGCGATATGAGCGGGCGCGCGAGTTCGTCGATGTCGTCACTGCGCTGTGGGACAGCTGGGAAGACGACGCCATTATCTCCGATCGCGACGCCGGCTTGTTTGGCAATCCGCAAAAGGTTCATGAGCTCCATCATCGGGGTCCTGAATTCTCTGTACGTGGTCCCTTAAATCTGCCCCGCTCTCCACAAGGAAGACCGGTTATTATTCAGGCGGGAGCGTCGGATACCGGACAGCATCTCGCCGCCCAAACGGCGGAGGTCGTCTTTACGGCTTGGCAGACACTCGAAGAAGCGCAGCGTTTCTATGCCAGCGTCAAATCACTTGCCGTTCAGTACGGCCGATCTCCGGATGAAGTGAAAATTATGCCTGGGATCTTCCCTATCATAGGCGCGACGGAAGAGGAAGCCAGAGAAAAAGAAGCGCTGCTTCAGCAGCAAGTGTTACCTGCAGTCGGATTATCGATGCTGTCCGCATCGCTGGGTGTCGACCTGACCGGCTACCCGCTTGACGGACCGCTGCCCGAGCTTCCCGAGCTGGAGCAAATTAACGGAGGCAAAAGCCGCTTCCAGCTCGTGGCGGACATGGCCCGGAGGGAAAACTTGACCATCCGGCAGCTCATGTACCGGGTGACGGGGGCGCGCGGGCATCGAACCATATCTGGTACTCCGGTGCAAATCGCCGATCAATTGGAGGAATGGTTCACACAGGGAGCCTGCGACGGTTTCAATATTATGCCGCCCTATTTGCCTGGAGGCCTTGAGGAATTCGTAGAGAAGATCATTCCCGAGCTTCAAAAACGCGGGCTATTTCGTACCGAATACACCGGTACTACGCTGCGTGAGCATCTGGGTTTAGTTCGTCCCCCAAGCCGTTTCGAAAGCAATGCCGCTTCCGGGCAATAACACATAACAAATTGGAGGAATCATTCATGGGGAATAAACAGAGACAGCTTCATCTGGGGGCATTCATTTTCGGAGTCGGTCATCATGTCGCTGCATGGAGATACCCGCACACCGATACCGCAGGTTTGTTGAAGTTTGACTTTTACCGAAAATTTGCGCAAACGGCCGAGCGCGGTAAGTTCGACATGATTTTTATCGAAGACATTCCTGCCTTACCGGAGCATTTGGACACAGCGGTTAAACACACCGTGCCGGTCCGGGCTGAGCCGCTCATGCTTTTGTCTGCACTCGCTTCCGTCACCAAGCATATCGGCCTTGCCGGCACCGTATCTACCACTTACAGCGAGCCCTTTCATGTCGCGAGGAAATTTGCGTCACTTGATCATTTAAGCAGAGGAAGAGCGGCATGGAACGCGGTAACCACCAGTATGGAAGTGACCGCGCATAACTTTGGCCGCGACCAGCATTTGGATCATTCGCTTCGTTATGAACGCGCGAAAGAATTCGTCGATGTGGTCACTGCACTGTGGGACAGCTGGGAAGATGAAGCTCTAATCATTGACAAAGCTTCCGGCATTTTCGCCAACCCGGACAAAGTGCACAGCATCGATCATCACGGAACGCATTTTTCCGTCCGCGGTCCTCTGAATGTGCATCGCTCCCCGCAAGGACGCCCCGTTATCGTGCAGGCCGGGTCCTCGACAACCGGTCAGGCTTTTGCTGCACAGACAGCGGAAGTTGTATTCACGGCTTGGCAAACGTTGGATGAGGCACTAAGCTTCTATTCCAGTTTAAAAAGCCAACTCCCCTTATATGGCCGTACAGAGAGTGAGTTGAAGATTTTGCCGGGGATACTCCCTATTATCGGAGCTACGGAAGAAGAAGCCAAGGAGAAGGAGGCCGCTCTGCAAGAGCTCGTTCACCCGGCGGTTGGTCTCTCGATGATATCCGGGATTCTGCGGCATGATCTTTCCACTTATCATCTGGACGGAACGCTCCCCGATCTGGTGGACTCCACGGGTATTAACGGGGCAAAAAGCCGATATCAGCTTATTCTCGATATGGCGAGGAGGGAGCAGCTATCCATTCGGCAATTAATCGCCCGAGTAACCGGCGCACGCGGGCACCGTACGATTGCCGGGACACCTGAACAGATCGCCGATCAACTCGAAGCATGGTTTTTGCAAGGGGCCTGCGATGGATTCAACATTATGCCGCCTTATTTACCGGGAGGTTTGGAAGAATTCGTCGATCTGGTCGTTCCTGAACTCCAGCGACGCGGATTGTATCGTACCGAATATACGGGCCGGACGCTGCGCGAACACCTTGACTTAGCTAAACCGATCAATCGTTTTCAGAAAGCCTCAGTCTCCTCTTAAAATAACTAATTAAAAATTTCAAAAGGGGGTTCTTCATCATGAAAAAGCAAACATGGTTTTTCAAAAGCTTATCCGTCTTAACCATTCTCTATTTGGGGCTGGTACTAACAGCATGCGGAAAAACAGCGAACACATCCGCCGGTTCGAATACGCCTGCTCCTTCACTTGCAGCATCTTCCACACCCAGCAGTCAAACTGCAGCGGATGCTAAGCCCAAAGAAAAAGTAACCGTCAATATCGGTGTACAGGGCAAAACCGGCATCCTCGTCTACGCCCGGGAAAACAGATTTTTCGAAAAAGCCTTTGCAGCTGTTGGAGCCGAAGTAAAATGGAACGAATTTGCCAGTGGCCCTCCCCATTTTGAAGGATTGGCTTCAGGAAGACTCGATTTCGGAAGCGTCGGAGGAACGCCGGTCATTTCCGGCCAAGTCGGCGGCTTAGATTTCAAAGCCATTGGCGTCACGGGAGACGGTAAAAAAGGCAATATGATCATCATTCCGAAAAATAGTCCGATCAAAGAACTAAAGGATTTGAAGGGCAAGAAAATCGCAGTAGCCAAAGGCAGCAGCGCTTATAATTTCTTATATATGGCTATCGATAAGGTCGGTTTGAAAGGCGACGACATTAAAGTGATTCAGCTTCAACCCGATGAAGCCAGACCTGCTTTGGATAGCGGCGCGATTGATGCTTGGTCGATTTGGGATCCATATGCGACCACTGCCGTCTTTCAAACCGGCGCTAAAATATTGGTATCCGGTCAAGATTTGAATATCAATGCTCCCGGCTTCTTGATTGCAAGAACCAAGTTTACCCAGGAACACCCCGATCTCACAGTGCTCTTCCTGAAAACTTACGAGCAAGCCCGCAAATATTACTTAGATCATCAAGACGAAGTTGCAGACGAATTTGTCAAAACGCAAAAGCTTGACAAAGAGATCATCGTCACTGTTTTGAAAAACTCAACACCTTTGCTATCACCGATCACTGCCGAATACGCCAAAGCCCATCAAGAGCAGGCCGACTTCCTTTATTCAGTAGGGGCGATAAACAAAAAACTTGATACTTCGCATGTATTGGAAAGTAAGTTTGTTGAGCAAGCGCTCAAAGAGCTGGGCACGCAGAAATGAGAATCGGCTCCGCATTTAGAAGCAGAGAGTTTCAATGTAAGAAAGAACCGTCAGGGAAGATCTCCCGACGGTTCTTTTGGTTATATCCATCAATCCACTTAATATTCATTCCGATTATTTCAAATCAAATCATTGATCATGCAGAAATGACCGCAAATGATCTCTTTTTCTGGAACGAAGCCGTGCGGCCATTTCTTTGGACCAATCGGAATCCCGATTTCCCCCTGTCCGCGTTAGTAAAAATTCCCGAATGGCTTGGTTGTAGGATTCAATTCCAGCCGCATACGATTCCGTTGAGTACCTTTCATGATGAACAATCGTTTCAACCGGCAGACGAGGTCTTTGTGTCAGATGCTGAGCCGGGTATCCGACGCACATTCCATATACGGGATAGACACACTTGGGCAGTAACAGCAACTCGGATATCTCCTTTGGTTTATCCCGTATTCCGCCGATATAGACGATACCAAGGCCTAGCGATTCTACTGTAACCGCTCCGTTTTGCGCTGCCAAAGCGGCATCGATCGTTGAAATCAGGAAGATCTCCGTCGAATCGGGCAGCGTTAGTTCCTCTACATCATATAAACTGGCGGCAATCTGCAGACGTCTAATGTCAGCGCACCATACGAGGAATACCGGACATTCATCGATATAGGGTTGATTATTAGCATGCCCTTTTTCCCCTTTCTGTTCTTAGAACTGGTTTGTCAATTCCGATTGTCATACCCTGACATAAATAAACCGAAACCCTGATTTAAGGATTCCGGTCTATTTAGCCCAAGTAGAATATACTCAATCCTTCATCTGTTATGGCTTTCTTTTATACGAATATGCAGTACTGTTATCAAACTGTTCCTGCCAATCCGGAGCGGCAATTCCCGAAACGCTTCCTTTCAACAAAGGGTCTTTCGTACGGCTCATCCAAGCATCAACCTTAGACCTTAGCTCTATAAGAACTTCCGCATACTCTGGAAGGTTGGCAACGTTACATTTTTCAATCGGATCCTTCTCCAAATCGTACAACTCCTCCGGAACGTTAGGAGCGTAATACTCATCTCTTACGACAACTCCCGAAAGATTCGATGAATATCAAGCGGCAAGTAAACCGACGGGCCATCCTCAAAGTTACGGATATATTTAAATTTCCCTGTCCATACACTCCGCATAGGGTGATATTGGTCATGCCAGGTAAGCTCAGAAAAGGAATGATCGCGGGTTGGCAGATTACTTTCCGCAGGTTTCAATAGGTTCAAAAAGCTGTTTCTATCAATCCCTTGCGGGACATCTGCTCCAATAAATTCGAGGAGAGTCGGCATTAAGTCTACGTTGCATAACAGTTGATTTACAACCTTACCTCCATCCATACGCCCAGGATAATACATGACTAGCGCTGTTTCCAAACCAGCATCCATCAAAGTACCTTTGGCTCTCGGGAAAGCGATACCGTGATCGCTACTCGCTGCCGCTGTCCACCAGACAGCTCCGAAGGAAAGTGCTTCCTGCGGTCCAGTAAATCCACCGCTTCCAATGCATGAAATACAAGCGGCTCCCGCTCTTTCTTGCTCATTCCCCGATAAATCAAAGGCAGCTCCACATTCTCATAAGCACTTAATCTCGGCAGCAAGTTAAAACTCTGAAAAACGAAGCCAATCTTCTGATTACGAATCTCAGCAAGCCCAGAATCCTTAAGACATTTATTGCATGACCATCCAGATCATAGATACCTTTATCTACAACATCCAAACACCCGATGATGTTCATCAGTGTTGATTTGCCGGAACCTGACGGTCCCATGATTGCCACGAACTCTCCATAATCAATATCTAACGAGACATCGTCTAACGCTTTAATCGTTTCCTCGCCCATCGTATAATACTTACTGGCATTTTCCAATATGAATTAATGTCATAACCTTCACCTCCATTACTTGCACATCGTCCAAATAAATGAAGTATCCGATTCGTAACCCTTATCGTTTCGCCTTATAAAACTCATGATACAGTTTCATCAGCGCCCTCTTCTCAATCCGCGACACATAGGAGCGGCTAATGCCCAGCTCCTTCGCAATCTCTCGCTGCGTCCGCTCTTCACCGCCAAGCTCCAGCCCAAACCGGCCAACGACGACTTCCTTCTCGCGATCGTCCAAGATTTCCAAGTTCCGATATATTTTACTCTTCTCTATCTTGAGCTGAACCTTATCCACGACATCATCGGCCTCCGTGCCGAGAATATCGATCAACGTGATTTCATTCCCCTCTTTGTCCGTTCCGATGGGATCATGCAAGGAAACATCTTTGCGCGTTTTCTTCAGCGAGCGCAGATGCATTAAGATCTCTATTTAAATGTCATAAGTGTTCATTTGACACTTCTTAGATACATTTGGAGCATTACTTTTCATAGAACCTTTGAATTGATTAAATTTTTAGATGCTTAACATTAATTTTAAAGAAATTGAAGAAAATACTTCTTACCTAACCTTTAGTTTTTGAATAACTCAAACCAAATTAAAATAGATGTAAAAGAAATCTTTCTCCCCCGACACAGTAACACTGGAAACCTATTTTTCTCCGCAACTTTATATACGAACAGCCGCTGAACTCTACTAACGTTGCAAGCGGAACAAGCAACGGTAAGAGTACATCATTTATTGGGAAAAGAACACCTCCCTGCATCCTATCAAAGAAGTATTTAAGGATTAATAACCCTATCCTCAAAGAGAATGGGGATTATTTTTTATTTAGCATTTGTTTATTCTTACTTTGATGAGATTTTATTCAAATTTATGGAAGCGTTGCTTGGTGTACACAACCTTTTGACGTCCCGAACGGGTGCTCCGTTAACCATGAGCAGGTGTCAGACGAGAGGCTTAATCCGAAGGAAGCTGATTGCAGTTGAAGAACGGCTTGATTAGCGAAAACTGCCAGTCAATGCTCAAACCAAAACTTATACATTTTCACTATCATGGAGGTAACCGGGCTGACGAAAGAGGAGATTGAAAAATTAAATATAAGCACTGTTGATTTATAGCAAAAAAAGGGACTATCCTCCGGCAATCATTCATGCCTGCGGATAGTCCCTTTTCCATTCGTTCATCTGAATTTTTTGCTGCCGATCAATTTGGCGCTCAGCGATAGCAGCCCCGCATCAGAACCACTACGGTTTCGCTTGTAAAGCTCTGAGAATGACCGTGACCGCTTCTGCGCGGGTCGTGTTCACTTTCGGTTTCACTGTGCCGTCTTCATAACCGTTGATCAAGCCTTTGGCTGTCGCCGTTGCAAGAGCCGTGCGTGCCCAGTCGGATATTTCGGCGCTATCCGGGAAGTTGACGCTCTTGTCCGTCGCAGCCAGCTTGGCGGCGCGAACGACGATCGCCGCCATTTGCTCGCGGGTAATGAGATCGTCCGGCCCGAAACTGTTATCGCTATACCCGGCAATAATGCCTGTCGCTGCGGCAGTCGCAATCGCGCTCTTGGCCCAGTGGGTTTCCGTATCGGCAAAGGTTTTGCCATCTTGCGCCCCAAGATGGAACGCTTTGACGATGACGGTCACGAATTCCGCTCTTGTGATGTTCGCATTCGGCTTAAACGTGTTGTCTGGATAGCCTTTAATCGCGCTGAGCTTTACCAGTTCCAGCACGTTCGCTTCGGACCAATGTCCTTTGATATCGGCAAAGTCCGCTTCGTTCGTTTGCGGCTGCGCGGTCTTCGCTTTATCCGATACCAGAACGGCAAATTTCGTAAAATGGCTCACCGATCCGGATGCCGTCCCGTTCGCTTCGTCGACTTTCAGGATTTCCAATGTCACCCATTTATGGGTTTGTTCATTCAGCCAATATACGCCTGCCGTCGACTTCGCAAAGTCCGCCTTCGTCTTGTCGAAAGGTAGTGTAATAACGACCGGCTTGCTAAAGTCGCCATCCTTATCTTTCTTGATCTCGTACACCTCGCTGACCAATTGCAAAGCGCTGTCTACGGGCAGGATCGAGATGTCGTTCACTTTATCTACCGTAACTTGAATGTTGCTAGCCATCGCTCCGGCCGGAACTTCGATTGTGACTCCGTTCAGCGTTATCGTTCCCCCGCTGGCAGCCGCAATCGTTGCGGAGTTAGTTGCGGCACCGTCGCCGCCACCACTTGTTGCGGTTGTGCCTGTGGTCGTAACCGTCGTATAGATGACAAATTGGGTAAAGTGTTTCGTCCAAACCACTAGGTCATTACCCACCGTAATTTTCTTGTCTCCGCCTGCGGCAATTTCGCTGTCTGCCGCTGCTTGGGTGTCTGCGGATACCGTGCCCGTGATCTCGGTAAATACGCCATTTCGTACAAAACCGACCTGTTTGCCCTTTTGGTTCGGGAAGAGCAAACGCACCGCCTTATCGAACGTTAACGATACATCCGTCGATCCGATTTCAATGACGGTGCTCACGGTGCCGCTATTGACCGTTACGCTGCTGTTGCTTTGCACTTGCGGCAGCTTGATTGTGCCGTCCCAATTGGCGGGAGCCGTAATTTTCGTTCCGTCTGGAATCGTTACACTCACATTGCCCAGAGTGGTAGCCGCTTGCACTTCCACTAACGGGAGCGTCGCTTCTTTGTTCGATCCTGCCGTTGTCGTTGCGACCGCAATCTCGGCATTCGTTACGCTCGCAGGGACGGTAATGGATACAGGTTCAGTCGTCACCTGAATCGGTGCAGTAGAACTGGCCGTTATCGCTTCGGCTCTAGTCACGTTCACGGTGTACGTCTGCGTGGTCTTTCCGTCTTGAGCCGTTACTGCCACGGTGATCGGATTGTTACCCACGCTCAGGCTGATCGCCCCCGACGCTTGCCCGCTCGTCACTGCCGTTCCGTTCACCGTCATCGTCGCATTGCTATCCGATATTGTTGGCGTCACTGTCACCAACGTTACACCGTTCGCCACGCTCGCTTTGTAGGAAAATGTACCCGGATCAAACGACGGACTCAACGTTTTTCCTGATACTGCCATACTGCTCAGATTCGCATTACTGGATGCGCTCGGTGTTGCGGATTTCGGTGTTGCGCTGACTTCGTTGGAGAAGTTGCTATTTCCTCCCGCGTTGCTCGCCTTTACTGCGAAATAATAGGTCGCGCCGTTCGTCAGCCCCGTTACCGTGTAGCTGTAGGTCGCGCCGCTCACTGTCGCTATGGGGGATAAGCCATAGGAGCCGGAAGCTGTTCCCTCATATACACTATAGGCGACTGTTTCTGATACGCCGTTCCAAGTTAACGCAATTTGCCCATTCCCAGCTATTGCTGTAAGCCCCGTAGGCGCCAAAGGTGCTGAGGATGGTGCTGAAGACACTGCCGCATTGACGGTCAACTTGGCTACGTTGCTTGTTGCTGTTGCTGTTTTGCTACCTGTCGCACTAGTGTCGGTGTTGGTCACCACGCAGTAGTAGTACGTCGTCCCGGCAGTTGTGGTCGGTACTGCATATGATGCGCTCGTCGCCCCGCTGATGAGCGTGCCTCCGCTGGTGCTGTTCGTGGTGCTGCTGTACCACTGATAGCTAAGCGAGGCTCCACCGCTAGCTGCAACAGTCAGGGTGGCGCTGCCTCCCATGTTTACCTTTTGATCCGTCGGCTGGGTGCCGATGCTCGGCGTGGCCGCGTTGGTCAGCGCGTTCACCGTTACCGTGGCTACGCTGCTCGTTGCCGTGGCCGTTTGGCTGCCCGTCGCGCTGCTGTTCGTGTTCGTCACTACGACGTAGTAGTACGTCGTTCCCGTCGTTGTTGTTGGCGCTGCATACGATGTGCTCGTTGCGCCGCTGATCGATGTGCCGCCGCCATTGCTGCTGGTCGTGTTGCTGTACCACTGGTAGCTCAGCGTTCCGCTGTCGCTCACCGTCGCCGCTACGCTCAGAAGCGCGCTGGCGCCTTCGTTCACCGTTGCTCCCGTCGGCTGCGTGCCGATGCTCGGCGTTGCCACGTCGGTCAGCGCGTTCACCATTACCGACGCCGCACTGCTTGTCGCCGTCGCCGTTTGGCTGCCCGTCGCGTTGCTGTTCGTGTTGGTCACAACGACGTAGTAGTATGTCGTTCCCGCCGTTGCCGTCGGCGCTGCATACGATGTGCTCGTTGCCCCGCTGATTGCTGCGCCGCCGCTATTGCTGCTGGTCGTGTTGCTGTACCACTGATAGCTCATCATTCCGCTATCGCTCACCGTCGCTGCTACGCTCAAGGTCGGGCTGCTCGCCCCTTCGTTCACCGTTGCTCCCGTCGGCTGCGTGCCGATGCTCGGCGTGGCCGCGTTGGTCAGCGCGTTCACCGTTACCGACACCGCGCTACTCGTCGCCGTCGCCGTTTGGCTGCCCGTCGCGCTGCTGTTCGTGTTCGTCACCACGACGTAGTAGTATGTCGTTCCCGTCGTTGTCGTCGGCGCTCCATACGATGCGCTCGTTGCCCCGCTGATTGCTGCGCCGCCGCTATTGCTGCTGGTCGTGTTGCTGTACCACTGGTAGCTCAGCGTTCCGCTATCGCTCACCGTCGCTGCTACGCTCAGAGGCGCGCTATCGCCTACGCTCACCGTTGCGCCCGTCGGCTGCGTGCCAATGCTCGGCGTGACCGCGTTCGTCAGCGCGTTCACAACAACTGCCACCGCATTGCTCGTTGCCGTCGCTGTTTGGCTGCCCGTTGCGCTGCTGTTCGTGTTCGTCACCACGACGTAGTAGTATGTCATTCCCGCCGTTGTCGTCGGCGCTGCATACGACGCACTCGTTGCGCCGCTGATTGCTGTGCCGCCGCTATTGCTGCTGGTCGTGTTGCTGTACCACTGGTAGCTCAGCGTTCCGCTGTCGCTCACCGTCGCTGCTACGCTCAAGCTCGGACTGCTGTCACCTTCGTTCACCGTTGCGCCCGTCGGTTGTGTGCCGATGCTCGGCGTGGCCGCGTTCGTCAGTGCGTTCACCGTTACCGCCACTACGCTGCTCGTTGCCGTGGCCGTTTGGCTGCCCGTCGCGCTGCTGTTCGTGTTCGTCACTACGACATAGTAGTATGTCGTTCCCGCCGTTGCCGTCGGCGCTGCATACGATGCGCTCTTTGCACCGCTGATCGCTGCGCCGCCGCTATTGCTGCTGATCGTGTTGCTGTACCACTGGTAGCTCAGCGTCCCCCCGTCACTCACCGTCGCTACTACGCTCAAGGCCGGGCTGCTCACGCCTTCGCTCACCGTTGCTCCCGTCGTCTGTGTGCCGATGCTCGGCGTGGCCGCGTTCGTCAGCGCGTTCACCGTTACCATCGCCGCGCTGCTCGTCGCCGTCGCCCTTTGGATGCCCGTCGCGCCGAAGTTCGTGTTCGTCACCACGACGTAGTAGTACGTCGTTCCCGCCGTTGACGTCGGCGCTGCATACGATGAGCTCCTTGCGCCGCTGATCAATGTGCCGCCGCTATTGCTGCTGCTCGTGTTCCTGTACCACTGGTAGCTCAGAAATCCGCTGTCGCTCACCGTCGCCGCTACGCTCAAGATCGGGCTGCTGGCGCCTTCGTTCACCGTTGCTCCCGTCGGCTGCGAGTAGATGCTCGGCGTTGCCGCATTCGTCAGCGGGATCGCCGTAACCGTGGCTACGCTGCTCGTTGCTGTTGCTGTCTTGCTGCCTGTAGCTCCGCTGTTCGTGTTCGTCACCACGACGTAGTAGTACGTCGTTCCCACCGTTGACTGATACGCTACAAGTGATGCGCTCGTTCCTATGAAGATAATCGGTGTGCCTCCGCTATTACTGTTGCTCGTGTTCTTGTACCACTGGTAGCTCAGCGTTCCGCCGTCGCTCACCGTCGCCGCTACGCTCAGATTCGCGCTGGAGCTGACGTTCACTGTTCGGTTCGCAGGCTGCGTGCCGATGCTCGGCGTGGCCGCGTTGGTTACCGCGTTCACCGTAACCGTGGCTACGCTGCTCGTTGCCGTTGCCGTTTGGCTGCCCGTTGCGTCGCTGTTCGTGTTCGTCACCACGACATAGTAGTACGTCGTTCCCGTCGTTGTCGTTGTCGTTGGCGCTGCATACGATGCACTCGTTGCGCCGCTGATTGCTGTTCCACCGCTATTGCTGCTGGTCGTGTTGCTGTACCACTGGTAGCTCAGCGTCCCCCCATCACTCACCATAGCTGCTACGCTCAGAGACGCGCTGTCGCCTTCGTTCACCGTTTGGTTCGCAGGCTGCGTGGTAATGTTTGGCGTTACCGCATTTGTCATTGTCCACTTCGCGTACAGCGTCGTATCCGCCGTAATCGGAGTATTGAAATCGAATGCTGTGTTCAAACCGCTGTCGCTGTACCATCCGCCGAACGTGTACCCGGTCTTCGTCGGGTCGGCAGGCCGGGTCGCCTTGCTGTTATAGTTCACCGTCTGGCTGCTCACAGGCGTACCGCCATTACTGTTGAAGCTTACTTTCTGTGCAACAACAATAAAGCATGCTTTGACAGAACCAGGCGCAGGATCGCTGAACGTACCATTACCACAAGTGAAAGCACTGCTAAAATCCCCATATGTATAGTTCACATTCGAGCCGTAACGCACATGCACTGTGCTGGAACTCGCAACACTGCAGGCATCCTGCTCAAAAGCGCAAAATGCAAGATTAGCCGAGCTCACTGCAACCGCACTTGCCGCCCCGTAACTTCCGTCCTTCGTCGTTACTGTGATGAAAGTTATTCCGGCGCCCACCGGCGTCACAACGCCACTGCTGTCCACCGTCACTACCGACGTATCGCTGCTCGACCATATCACATTTTGGTTCGCTGCGTTGCTCGGCGATACGGTTGCCGTCAGCGTAGCCGTGCCGCCCCCCACCATCAGCGTCAGCGTGCTCTTATCCAGCGTCACTCCTGTCACCGGCACCGCCGTCCACTTCGCGTACAGCGCCGTATCCACCGTAATCGGAGTATTGAAATCGAAGGACGTGGTCAGACCGCTGTCGCTGTACCATCCGCCGAACGTGTACCCGGTCTTCGTCGGGTCGGCAGGCTGGGTCGCCGTGCTGTTATAGTTCACCGTCTGGCTGCTCACAGGCGTACCGCCGTTACTGTTGAAGCTTACTGTCTGTACAAGGATAAAGCATGCTTTGCGAGAACCAGGCGCAGGATCGCCGAACCTTTTATTATCACAAGTGAAAGCACTACTAAAATCCCCATATGTATAGTTCTCATTCGAGCCGTAACGCACATGCACTGTGCTAGAACTCGTAAAACTGCAGGTATCCTGCTCAAAAGCGCAAAATAAAAGATTAGCCGAGCTCACTGCAACCGCACTTGTCGCCGTGTAACTTCCGTCCTTCGTCGTCACCGTGATGAAAGTTATTCCGGCGCCTACCGGCGTCACCACGCCGCTGCTGTCCACCGTCGCTACCGACGTATCGCTGCTCGTCCATGTCACATTTTGGTTCGCTGCGTTGCTCGGCGATACGGTCGCCGTCAACGTAGCCGTACCGCCTCCCACCATCAGCGTCAGCGTGCTCCTATCCAGCGTCACTCCTGTCACTGTCACCGCCGTCCACTTCGCGTACAGTGTCACGTCGACTGAACCTATACTGATCGGGGCACCTGCCACGTAATCCGTTCCGGTTCCGTCCGCCTTCGTATTCCAACCCGCGAACGTGTAGCCCGTCTTCACTAGGCCTCCCGTGTTGCCCAGAACCGGGGCCGTATCTCCCGACTGATAAGTGGTGCTGTTCGTCGGCGCGCTTCCGGACGTAGCGACGTTGCCGTCATACTTCACAGTGTATATCATTGTAAGTTTCATGACGGTTGCTTTATTGCTGTTACCCCCATCCCTATACACAACATAGGGCGTGCCTCTGCTGTCTATCGCTATCGATGTATAAGTAACCTTGCCTGCCGAGAAGCCCTCACTGCCTACGGTCACCCAATTGCTCCCATTGTATTTCTTCACGGTCGCTTTATTGGAGTTCTCATTATCATTATATACAACATAAGGGGTGCCGCTGCTGTCTATCGCTATCGATGTATCAGTAACTAAGCTTGTAGAAATACCCCCACTGCCTACGGTCACCCAACTGCTCCCATCGTATTTCATCACGGTCGCTTTAAAGGATTGCCCATTTTTATATGCAACATAAGGGGTGCCGCTACTGTCTATCGCTATCGATGTATGAACACCGTTACCTGCCGTGTAGCCCGCATTGCCTACGGTCACCCAACTGCTCCCATTATATTTCATCACGGTCTGTTGAAAGACGTACATCACAGGACCACTATATGCAACATAAGGGGTGCCGCTGCTGTCTACCGCTATCGATGTAAACTGAGCTATATCTGCCGAGAAGCCCGCACTGCCTACGGTCACCCAACTGCTCCCATTGTATTTCATCACAGTCGCTTTAGAGGAGATCCCATCCTGATATACAACATAAGGGGTGCCGCTGCTGTCTATCGCTATCGATGTATAATAAGCCGCACTTGCCGAGAAGCCCGCACTGCCTACGGTCACCCAACTGCTCCCATTGTATTTCATCACAGTCGCTTTATTGTAGTTGTTCCCAGCATCGCTATATACAACATAAGGGGTGCCGCTACTGTCGATGGCTATACTTGTATACATTGCTTCACCTGCCGAAAAACCGGCGGAGCCTACATTCACCCACGAGCTTCCGTTATATTTCATGACGGTTGCTTTATTGCCGTAAGCATAATCCCTATACACAACATAAGGGGTGCCGCTGCTGTCGATGGCTATACTTGTATAATCTGCATTACCTGCCGAAAAACCGGCGGAGCCTACATCGAACCATTCTTCAGCCGCCGCTTGGGCAACCATTGGCGCGCCCATATAGTAGGCTACGCCTGACAAAAAAATCAGCATCCCCAGCATGAAACTTAATAAGTTACGATTAGTCTGCTTTACTTTTCGATTCATTTTCCTCTCACTCCCCATCTATAATAAATCAATATTAATATTCTGGTATCCAACACCACCGACGCCCCCTATTATATCCTTTATAAGTCTACTAAAGCCAACTAAAAGAATAATGAAAGATTCGGCCATAAATAGAAAAAAAACGCGTAGCATCAAGCCTTCGCGTTTTTTTAATTGACGTCATTATTTATTTTTTGTCGGAAAATCGGCTTACCAACAACTCGTATAGATGAATCATTTCCTCGGACGGACGAATGCCGAGCTCCCGGCTGAGTAGCCGAACATAATCGGTATACAGAGCGGTCAATCCTTTTTTGTCCCCGGTCTGCTCGCGTATCGTCATAAGATGACGTACAACAGATTCGTCCAGCGGATTGCGCTCGTTCAGCTTGAGCAGCAGCTTGGACGCAGCGTTCATATCCCGCAAGGAAATAAGCGCTGCGGCAAGCTTTACTGAAAACGACGCATACAACCTTGCATAGCGCTCCATCTCGTAAGTGGCCCACACATAGGCTTTGTCCCCGAACAGATCGCCTGTATACATCCGTTCGATTGCAGCGCCCTCTCCACATTCAAGGCGTCAATGGATTGCAGCTTCTCCGCCTGCTTTTCAAATTCCACGTAATCGATAACGGGATCCTTCAATTCGAGCGCGTAGCCGTCGTTCTCCGAGCGTAAAGCCTCGCGCATGCCAAACGGTTCCAAAGACTTACGAAGTTGATACACAGTCGTATTCAGATAATTCTCCGCATTGACTTGATCCATGCCTCCAAAAAAGTCTTTAATTAGCCTCGAACGAGAAATACGGCTGCCACGGTAAAACAGTAAATAGGCGAACAGCTCTGTGCATTTTCGCGAGATCCACTTCACTCGTCCCGCTTCATTGCTCACAACAATGTCTCCGAGCGCTGTTATGACGATCCTCCCTTGGTTCTGGGAAGCTGGAGCCTGTAGTGATGGCGAATGGAGAGCCCTCCAGTTCGTGAACCCACGATGTACCGTCCGCTTCAGCCTTTCCTGGGAAACCGGCTTAACCAAATAATCCATCACGGACAGTTCATAAGCTTCCAGGGCGAAATCCTTGTGGGAAGTGACGAAAACAACATGCATGAGAGAGTCAGAAGCACCCAACTTTGCGGCGAACTCCATCCCGTTCTCGCCTTTCATCGAAATGTCTACGAAAGCCAGGCCGATATCGGCGTTCTCACTTAAGAAGGAGGCTGCGGACAACGCATCCGTAAAAGCGCCCGCAACGTGGACCCCGGGTAGCTTATCCAGCATTTTGTGCAAAATCAAATGCATCGCCGGCTCATCGTCCACCAAAATTCACTTTCATGCGTCTCAGCCTCCATTCCATCGTCTAATGAGTTTCTCCCGCCAGTCGATCTGGGCAGAGTGAAGGAGAAGGTCGTCCCAACTCCGGGTACGCTGTCAAACCAAAGGCTGCCGCCATGAATGCTAACAAACTCACTGGCAAGTACCAGTCCGAATCTCGCATTCCCCGGATCGTCTCCGGTGGCTGACACCTTGAAGAACGGCTCGTCCAGACGCAGCACTTCCGCCGTCTTCTCGTCGATTCCCGCTCCATTGTCGCTTACGGACACGACGATCCGATCGCCTTCCAGAACGGCTCCGATCTCAATCACCCCGCCGATTCCAGTAAACTTGATCGCATTTGAGAGCAAATTTCGCAGAATGAGATCCAGCATCTCTTTATCCGCGCTAACCGTAAGCTTCTCGTCAATTCGCTCGGTCATCCGAATTTGCTTCATGACTGCCTTCGCTCCCGCAAGCGACAAAGACTGACGGACGACCTGCTGCAAATTCCAGCCTAATGGTCGAAACACGACTTTCCCTTTCTGGCTGCGATACCAGTCGAGCAAATTCTCGACGAGATGGTACGTGCCTTGCACTTGTCCCTGGAGCTCTCGGAACAATTCGGCATGCTCATCTTCGGTGGAAGCAAGCTCCTCACCCAGAAGTTCGGTTAGGCTGACGAGGAGAGCGATCGGATCGCGAATGTCGTGCGCAACGAGGGTGAACATCTTGTCCTTGAACGAGTTCAACTCCGATAGCTGTCTTGCGCTCTCGCGCAATCGTGCCTCGTTGTCCTTCAATTCTGTAATATCATTGAACATCAACATTTTTCCGATCGGAGTGCCCGAATCGTAGATGAACGATAAGCTGCAGTTATAGTGCTTGTTGCGGTTTGCATGGAATCTATGGAACGGGAAGCGTTCGTCTCCGGTGCTTGCAGCGCGAATGCGTTCAATCAGTTCCGGACTGGAGGGCAGAACCTCCCCGACATAAGCGGGGGTAATGCTTTGTTAAACCGAGTTCCGGAAGCACCTCTTCGGCCGCACTGTTGTAACTGACGATTTGATCCTCATAATCAAGCAGAATAACTCCATCCCGAATCGTGTCGAACACTTGAGTCAGCGCAAGCGGTGTGAACCGAAGCAGATTAAACCGCAAAATCCCCCACACGTAGATGACACCCGACACAGCGGGTTTTGGTGCAACAATTAAAATCGATCAAAGATATCCGCGATTTCGTTGTTTGATTATGCTGTCAAACCAACCAATTTGTTGATTAATTCAACTGAAGAAAGGACAGACGAATGAATGCATTCGACCTGCCCTTTCCTTAGCATATGCATGACTTCGATTCCCGCGATTGTATATTCTGCAGTTTCAAAAGACTTGAATCCCAGCATTGGTTTTATGATTTTCTTTATAAATCGATGATCTTGTTCAATAATATTGTTAAGATATTTCTTTTGTCGTAGTAATGTTTCTTGTTTCATAGCCTTCTCGTCCTTTAATTGCTGAACTGTGATTGGGTACGCTGGGTTTTTATCGACGGTGATCACGCGTGGCAATTGATTGTGTGTTGAAGTCAATGCTTTCTTGAAAAATCGCTTACCTGCGGGAGCATCTCGATTTTCAGACAACATGAAGTCAATCGTGTTTCCTTTTGAATCTACTGCTCTATAAAGATACTTCCACTTTCCTTTGACTTTAATATAGGTTTCATCAGTCCGGAAGGAATCGTTTGTTGGCTTTAAATAGGGCCGAATTCGTTTGTCAATTTCCGGCCCAAACTCATGGACCCATCTCATGATGGTTGTATGAGCCATCCCAAGACCTCGTTCTTCCATCATCTCCACTAGATCACGATAACTTAGGCTATATTACAAATACCATCTTACTGTTAGCAAGATAACTTCAGATTCATACTGCTTCCACTTAAACAAATCTAATTCAGTTTCCAACGTAATTGCCCCATCCCATGAAATCATTTCAATCATGTTATCATGTATTAGAGCTTTGCACCACAACCATAGATTTTGCTCTTCTCTATCTTCAACTGCACTTTATCCACGACATCGTCCGCTTCCGTCCCGAGGATGTCGATCAACGTAATTTCATTCCCCTCTTTGTCCGTGCCGATGGGATCATGCAAGGACACATCCTTGCGCGTTTTCTTCAACGAACGCAGATCCATAAGGATCTCGTTCTCGATACATCGAGCCGCAAATGTCGCCAGCTTCGTTCCTTTGTTCGGCGAGAATGACTCAATCGCTTTGATCAGGCCGATGGTCCCGATTGAGATCAAATCCTCGAGATCTTCCCCTGTATTGTCGAATTTTTTGACATTGTGGACACGAAGCAACGTAGATTTCTATCGATAGAGGGACTTCCATCAAATAAAAACGACAGTTCATTAATTACGGCCAGTAGACAGCACAAAAGCCCCGATCCTGCAGAAGCAGGATAGGGGCTTGAATAGCTGGTATACCAATACCTAGCTTAGCTTCTGTATAGTACTTGGTCTTCTTACCGTGCGTTATTATCCACCTTGGTAAACCGAAAAAAATCAAAGTCAGCATGCCCACCAATATGTCTGGAAGCATAATTAAACAACCCAATCCGGTATCCCATAAAATGGTCCAGCGTATATTTCATTTTAAGCGAGCTGCCGATTTGATTCCATTCTTCACCGTTTGCTGAATAGTAAAAGCTTGCAGTATCCATGCTATTTTCAAAATCGAAGTGAATTTTCAAATAAATCAGGTTGTCTTCATATTGAAGCCACTCGACCGATTTTTCAACGCCGTCGCCTTGATTGATACACATCACAACATAGCGGTTGCCGTTCGCTTCAACTTGAATGCCGACTGTTCCAAAGTTGTTTTGGAGCGCAACCATACCCGCGTGATCTCCCGACCTCATTTGAGTTACATCCATCACTGTAATTCCGATACACCCAGGTCCTTCCGTCCGTTGCGTCAATGTATTGCGGGCTAATAAGACACTACGGGTTATATTCCCCGTCACTAAACGCAACCAGCCTCGCCGCGCGGTCACCGACCATAGCCCATTATCCGGATTATGATTCCACTGCCAACTTAATGCCAATTTATTTTCTTCATACTCGAACTCATCGCTGATCACCAAAGAATTAGAGCCCGAGCTTGGCAACTGCGCTTCAAATTTCATTGGCGCCTTTCCATCCTTCCCGATGACCGGCCAATCGTCCACCCAAGAAACTGGCAGTACAAAGGGAATTCTACCCACAGCATCATGATCTTGAAATAATACGGCATACCACTCATTAGCCGGCGTGTCGACAATGCCTCCTTGAGCGATACCATTATTGAGGTAGCCCATGTCGTCATCTAGAATTACTTTATGTTCATAAGGCCCCAAAAGCTCCCGTGAACGATAACAAAGCTGTCTGCGCCGCCGGTTTCCGGTATTGGGCCACTCTATGAAGAACAAGTAATAATAACCGTTCAGCTTATACGCATGGCATCCCTCGCACCGCAGCCCGATACCGTCTCGCTCCGTCTCGAAGAGCCGTTGATTGATGCCGTCAGATTTTACCGCCATCACATCAGATGTCAACTCAGTAATATGGACATTCCCGTTTCCGTGAATGATGTAAACGCGGCCTTCGTCAAACAGCAGACTCGGATCATGATGGATTCCTGCAATTACAGAGCGGTCCCATCCCCCGTTCTCAATATCTGCCGTCCTGTAAATGTAAAACTGGTTCATATCATTACTTGAGAAGCACACATAAAACATGTCCTTATGATAACGCAAACTTGCGGCCCATGATCCTTTGCCGTAAATGCCTCTTCCGTCCAGCAAATTGTGCGCATCGTTATTCTCTATGGTATCGTAAACGTAGTTCACGATTCTCCAATCCATCAAATTCTCAGACCTCATAATCGGGCATCCGGGCATCGCATGCATGCTTGTGCTAACCATATAGTAAGCGGTTCCCACTCTAATAACACAAGGGTCCGGAACATCCGCCCAGATGATCGGATTCGTTATCGTCACATTCCCCATCGCCGCATTCTCTCCTTATGCGCCATATCAGTTGGCGTGATTGCTCTTATTTCCTTGCAGTCTCACGATATTCCACAGGAGTCACACCGGTAGATTTCTTGAAAAACCGAGTAAAAGAGTGCGGGGTTTCATACCCTACCTGCGCGCCTACCTCCGCAATCTTCAGCTCGTCCCTCTTGAGCAAAATTTTGGCTTTCTCTATTCTAATTTCATCAATATACTCGGATAAATTGACTCCACTTTCCTGTTTAAAAAGCCGCGATAAATAGGACGGATTGAAGTGAATCACGCTAGCTAAACGTACGAGAGACAAGTCCTCACCAAGATGCTCCTCAATATACGAGCGTACCTTCTCTATCACCTCAGCTGCTCTGTTACGTTCTACACTCAAACGAAGATCGAACAAGGATTCTGCGATCTGTTTCAAAAATTCGAAACTATCTTGCCAAGATGAGTGCCTATCTCTTTGCATGAGCCCGATTGTTCCCACTTTATCGTGCAGCTCCCAACGATTAACGTAGGACAAGAAGAAGAGAGCAATCGTATAATACAACTCCAAGGCAAACGGTCCCCCATTCCCGCGTTCATCGAAAGCCGTTTCCGTGAGTTCCTTGAACAGATGGAGAAATCCTTCTCTATTTCCACTTTCAAGATAAATCGCCAATGACTCCGCCTTTTCCCTCAGCGTCCTAGAGTTGGCCGATGTTTCAATCGTTTCCAAGTTGACCGTTTGTATCATCTGGGAGCCGTCTCCCGCTCGCCAATACTGCTCACTTCTAATTCGATCGTACATCTCTGAAAGCTGCTTCCATTCACATGTATCGGCGCAGAGTGTAATGGCAAAAGTGATTCCCAGAGATTCATGACAAGCACGCTGCATAAGCTCGAACTGTCCTTCTAGAAAGTTTACCGTACGAGCATACGCCTCAACCGTTCCATCGGCATACTTCGGTTGAACGAGCCAGACGAGGCTGCCGTAATGATCAATGATTCCAAGACTATCTGTGCGTTCAGCCAGAAATTTCTCTGCCAAGAATTTGACTGCAAGTGCTGCTTCCTGACTTTCAGCAAAGGAATAGTGCATGTTCGTACGCTGCAGGTCACCAACCGCTACGAGGATGGGCAAAGCTGGATCAAGAGCAATACCCAATTTACGGAAGTCAATTTCCAAAGCCTCCGCTGCTCGCGTCCCCTGAAGCAAATAGCGGAAATAGTTGCCTTGAGCAAGCGTTTCGAGTGTGCTAAGTTTCTCACTCGATTGCTTGATGAGATCATGGAACTTTAAACTATTCTCCAATTCATGTATTGCATCTGTAACCGCCTTAATAATCTTATCGTACTCTTCACTTTTCAGGAGATAGCTAACCCCGGGAGTTTGAATCGCCTGGTAGACATAATCAAAGTCATTATATCCGGTCAAAAAAATGATTTTGCAATGCGTCCAACTACTACGTATGTTTCTCATTAGCTCCAGGCCGTCCATCCCGGGCATACGGATATCGGACAACACAATGTCCACTCTCGTAGTGTTCATCCAATCCAGCGCTTCTTCACCGGAATAGGCTTTATACAAATCAAGATTCAAATTCAGTTGGCTAAATACGTCAAAAAGCCCATCTGTAATGATTTCCTCATCATCAACGATCAGCATTCTGATCATAGATCTCACCCCCTTTTAAGGGAATACTAATGGTTGCTTGCAATCCGCCGAGCTCACTTCGACTTATTCGCAGACCATATGCTTCACCGAATGTGAGTTTTACCCTGCGGTGAATATTCACCAAACCTGTCGTCTCCGTTTGCTCATCATCGTTATCCAAGGTATCCGATATACGCTGCAAAGCTTCATCCGTCAAACTTTCACCGTTATCTTCCACCACAATGCGGATTTCGGACTCTGCCGTCTCGAAGCGTATGACAACACATCCGCTGCGTTTCATTTGTTCCAAGCTGTGTTCAAACGCATTTTCAATGATGGGCTGTACAATTAAACGTGGCACTGACACCTGCTCTATTTCCGGTGGGAGAGAGTCGAATTGCACCCGGATACGTCGCGAGAAGCGTAGTTCCTGAATCTCTGTGTACATCCTGGCATGGTGAATTTCTTGTCTCAACAATACTTCGTCAGAAGCATTCCGCGTAACGAATTGGAAATACTCGCCTAGCTGCGTTGCGAACTGTCCGATACGTTCGACGTCTCCAATCTTTGCCATCGTTCTCAGAATAAAGAAGCTATTGTATAGAAAATGTGGATTAATTTGCGATTGGAGTTGCTTCAACTCTGCCCGTTGCGTCATAATTTTCTGCCTGTAGACTTGATCGATCAAAGAACGAAGATTTGTGACCATCTGGTTAAATCTGCCATACAAGTATCCGAGCTCATCCTTAGACTCATGCTGAATGTTAACGTCAAGATCACCATTCTCCATACGCCGAAAGCTTTTTACAAGCGTTAACAACGGTTTGTGAATAAATTTATAAGTGGAGAAAGCATAAATCGCAATGATGACAAAAGCAACGAGAATAAATAACCATGCCCATATATAAAATTTGTCCAGCGGCTTTTTAATCATCTGTTCTGGAATAAACCGGTAGATAGACATGCTTAAATAACCAGAGCTTGCAATTGCGGTATAATAGCGGTTCCCCGAAATAGTGAAGGTTTCCGTACTTTGAAGGGGGGTTTCTCTTATTTGCTCAATGGTTGCAGTTACATCCTGCTCTAAGTGCTTTAATGACCCACTCGTGAGAATGACACCGGATTTGTTCGTTGTCAGCAGAGTTCCGCTACCGGGATATGTGTTGAACTGGCTTAGCGCCTCCTGCAATCTCTCTTGATCAAGTTCGATTTCAATGATAAACAACGGTTGATTCCCATTGGTCACACTTTGCTTTGCCGCACTTAAAAATAATCCACCCTTCCACTCAACAATCTGGTTATTCCTGCTGCTTAATTCCGAGCGAAAGCCATTATACCGCTCGGTATTAAATTCACTTGGACCATATGCGGAAGAGATCGTTTTGGATAGCAGATAAATATGAGCACTTACATTTTTAATATATGGACTGCTGTTTTGAATCGCGTAGAGCCGTTTTCGAAGTGAGTTAATTTTCTCAGTACGTTTAAAAACATCCATCGTATCCCAAGTCAACGTCAGTTCGTTGAGATCCTCATCCTCAATTACGCCATACTGCAGCAGCTTCATCCGTTCAACTTCTTTCTCAAGATCGGTTATATAGAAGGTTAGCTGGGAAACCGCCGTTTTGGAGATGTCTTCGCTTGCCGTCTGCACGATCCAGTGATAGAGGTAGACACCAAATAAAATGATTGGCAGCATGATAAGCAAAAAAGTACTGAGCAGCCGAAGGAAAATCGTATTTCGTATAGAGAACGGTTGACGGTTGATCAAGGCACAAGCCCCCAACTTTTTTCTTCCATTATAGCCTGAACCCTATAAGTTTCGTAAGCATTTTCGTTAGGAAGCAAGCCACCCTTCACCCTTTAACACTTCCAAGTACAATCCCTTTAACAAAATACTTTTGCAGGAATGGGTACGCCAAAATGATGGGAAGGGAGCCAAGGAATATCTGCGACGCTTTCAGCGTTCGATCGGAGATGAGTGCCAAATTCATCGCCTCGTCGCGAGACAGGTTAGTTAAATTTTGTTGAATGACAATTGTCTGAATATAACTTTGCAGCGGGTAATGGCTAGGGTCTCCCATAAGAAGAAGTCCATCAAACCAACTGTTCCAATGCTCCACCATGGAGAATAGAGCAAGGGTTGCAAGTGCGGGCTTGGATATCGGAACATATATTTTCCAAAGTGTTGTCCAGTAGCTAGCGCCGTCCATGACAGCCGCCTCCTCGAGCTCTTTGGGCACCTCGCGAAAAAAGTTCAGCAATAATACAACACTGAAAACGGGAACTGCTCCCGGAAGGACAAGCGCCCAAATCGTATCAAGAAGATTGTACTCTTTAAGCGTAGAGTACCAAGGAATTAAGCCCCCGTGGAAAAGCATCGTTAAAAAGAAAACCCAAGCGTAAACCATACGCAGGCTAAACGCCTTCGTTTCTTTGGATAAAGGAAATGCAACCAGGATGGTTAAAATCAAATTTAGTGGTGTACCGATCGCAATACGCTCCAAAGACACCAGCATGGATTGCCAGAACGCTTCCCGGCTAGCTGTATATGTATAGGAGGCCAATGTAAAATCAACCGGCCACAATTTCACATAACCTGCTGCTGCAGCAGTACTTGAACTAAACGAAACGGCGACGATATGGACTAACGGCAGTACACATATTATGGATACCAGTATGAGGAAGGTAGTATTCAGAACGGAAAACCATTCGAGCCGCCTTCGACTCGTAGATACCCGCATATATGCGTCAGACGCAGATCTTGATGATGGCTGTACCATTGTTTTCCCTCCTCTTAGAAAATTCGATATTTCGCAAATCGATAAGCAACAAAATAAGAGCCCGATATCAGGATAAGCGAAACCAATGATTTAAATAATCCAACCGCAGTTGCGACACCGTATTGGGCATCTAATAATCCGATCCGATACACAAAAGTATCCAGAATATCGCCGCTTTGATACACTTGCGGACTATACAAGTTAAACACTTGATCGAATCCAGCATTTAACAGCTGCCCAAGGCTTAAAACAGACAACAGAACGATGACCATGCGCATTCCGGGAAGGGTGATATGCCAAATCTTATGCCAACGGTTAGCACCATCAATCGTAGCAGATTCGTACAAACCGGGATCTATGCCGGTTATAGCCGCTAAATAAATGATGGTTCCATAGCCAAAGTTTTTCCAGATATCGGATGACACCAGAGTAAATGGAAACCAATGATTGTCCCCAAGGAAAAATATTCTCTTAAGTCCGAGCGAATCAAGCAATTCGTTAACAATACCGCTGGAGGGCGATAAAATATCGATGAGTATGCCGCCAAGAACGACCCACGAGAGAAAATATGGTAAATAAATGGTCGTTTGTACACTTCTTTTGATGACTTCATTCTTCAATTCGTTGAGAAGAATGGCAAAAATAATTGGTACGATTAAGCCTAGAATAAGCTTTAGACTCGAAATAAAAAGGGTATTCCACAAGACCTGATTAAAGCTAGGCAGGTTCATGACATATTTGAAATTATCCAAACCGATCCACCGCTGATCACCGAAAAGACCTTTTGCAGGAATGAACTTCTGAAATGCGATAATGATTCCTGCCATGGGGACATAGGAGAATAGAATAATCAGTACCAGTCCCGGTAATATCATCAGATGCAACGGAAGCTCTCTCCATATTTTCCTGGTTCCCATATCCATCCTCCATCATTTGAAGCAAAATAAGCAGAGGAAGGAAGACCACACCTCCTCTGCCCATTGCTACTTCTTCGTTTTTACATACCAGTCATTTACTTCTTTCGTAATCTGATCTCCGCCCAACTTCGCCCAATCTTTCACAAATTTATCAAATTCATCGACAGATCCACCCATAATGATTTTGGTGTACGTCTCATTCATTAACTTTTCCAAAGTAGACTTACGCTCAACCATGGTAGGCGTAGGTGCTCCGACAAATTTATCCATAAGGAACTGATTGTTTTTATCGTACTGATCAACGATCCCCTCGGAGCCTTCCGGACCGTAAATCCGCTCCCATCCCCATAATGCAAATCCTTCCTTCGTTGCTGACTTGTAGTCATCTAGTTTACTTTGAATGGTTTTGGCTTCCCCTTTCAAAGTCGAGAAGTCTCCGGCTTTACGAGCTGCATCGATCGCTCTGTATGCTTCTACGTTCTTTTTAACCGGAGCTGGAGTGACCGGAGACAGCTGCCACACACTTTCCGCTTCCGGAGGTGCGTAATACTTGTCAAATTCCGCCGTTGCGCCAAAGTTTTTCTCCAGATGAAGATTAAACAATTTGATGACCGCTTCAGGATGCTTGAATCCCTTTTTTACCGCAAAAAATTTGGTCGTACTGAATTTCAGAGGAACTTTCGGAGTATCTCCGGATTCCGAAACAATCGGAAATGCGCGCCATTGTGAATTAGGCTCATTGTTCTTATTTAATTGTAATGGCCAAATGGAATTCCACTGTTCGCCGTATTCCATTCCGATCTTTCCGGAGGCGATTTGCTCGGATACTTTGCCTCCATCTTTTGTACCGAACTCCTGGTCCAATTCACCGTTTTTGAACATGTTCTGAAGAGATTGAAGCGCTTTCTTGACTTCCGGCTGAATGCCGCCAAAAACCAGATTACCGGAAGCATCCGCCAACCACATATTCGGATAAGCCTTGTAGCCGGCCATGAACCCTTCCAATCCCATGGCTCCGCCCCATAAGGTCTTGGTTAACCCCAGTCCAAAAGTATCTTTTTTCCCATTGCCATCCGGATCGTTTTCCGCAAATGCTTTCGATATCGCCTGCACATCTGCCATCGTCTTCGGAGGCTGTAAGCCTAATTTTTGAAGCCAATCCGTACGAATCCAAATAAACATAGCGCGTTCGAGCGAAGAATCGACCTGCGGGATTGCCATCAGTTTGCCGTCAATTGTAACTGCATCGAATGGACCGCTCCCCTCCTGCGATAAAATTTGTTTGGTTAACGGAGAAGCATACTTCTCATATAAGGCCGTCATATCTTCAATTTGATCGGAGTCAGCTAATTGCTTCAATTGCGTTGCGTTAACTGGAATTACGTCAGGCAGATCACCGGAAGCTAACGTTACATTTAACTTCTGTAGATATTGTTCCGAGGTATCGTTACCCTTTACGACCCAACTGTTTTTAATGTTGATGCCCAACTGATCCTTATATAAGCGACTCCAGCGGTTATCTTCGAATGTCTCGCCTTTAAGCACGCCAAGCACATTATTTTCTACAACATCACTGAGATTTCGTACGAAAGATACATCGATTGGCGGATCATACTTGCCAAGAGGGTCTGCATTTGTAACTTTCACATCACTTGCACCAGCAGTGCTTACCGCTTCTTTTGCAGCCTCTTTCTGTCCGGCCGCCGGTCCGTCTTGGTTACTGCATGCAGCTAAGAAAGTAGAAATGACTAAGAACGAAATGGATAACGCTTTCACTTTATGCTTTTTTTGTTTCATGAACATCCCCCAGTTCCTGGTTTTAAAATGCCTCACAGCGATGTTGCTGTGTTATGTACTCATTATAAAATCCATAAAAGAAGCGAGCAATGTGCAACTCTTTACTTTACTTACCTGTTGTTGTCATCTTGTAAGCGCAAACATCATGTGGCAGACCAACGCAGATTCTTTAATATTTCCTCCTTTTTAATGGATTAAGGTCTGTCCCCAAACTGAGACAGACCTCTCATTTGCAAGGATACCTCGGATGATACGGTGGTATATCACTAAGCACTGCATCATAATTCGAATTTCCCCTTGGTTCGTATAAATCATCCACCATTCCTTGGTCTGACGATTCCAAATGACTACAGGATCTGCCGCACCGTCATAGAATGGATCCCTAAATAATGGCGATTTCATTCCTTCTCCACTCCCAATATAAAGTATGTTCGAACGTCATGTGCACTTACTTTGCTCCTGCAACCTCATAACAAAATTGGTCTACATCAATATAACCCTGTTCACTCTCGCAGTTATCTCCGACTCGAATGACATCCGGATCGCTATAATCTCCTGGCAAGACAGGATTGACATAGGTGCCGTCCCCCTGATCTCCCCAAGCTCCCTTCTTCGATAACAGATTGTAGTTATCTTCCATAACAGGGTCATCCTTTCCGTTCTAAAAGAATATTATATTTTTCCGATGAGATACTCTTGTTTTCCGTCCCGTAAAAATACCGGAATCGTGCTTAGTTGAGCTTCAACATAGATGGTTTGTCCGCCTTCGAAGAACCTTCCTGTACGTGCATCCGTCCATCTTGCACCTTCAGGCAGATACACCTCTCTCGATACGGTGCCTTCATAAAGGATTGGGGCAACCAGCAGATCCGGACCATACAGGTATTCATCTTTAATATCCCAAACCTTATCGTCCTTCTGGAATTCATAGAAGAGCGGCCTCATAACCGGCGCACCTTTTTCATGAGCTTCTTTCATCAACTCACGGGTATAATCCCTTAAGGTCTCCCGCAATTCAATATATTTAACCAATATAGCGTAAGCCTCATCCCCAAAACTCCATATTTCGTTGTTTCCGCCGGTATTTAATGCTTTGCTGCCGTCTTTTCTGAATACTTCCTTGCCTCCACTGCGATCGCCATGCAATCTCATAACAGGACAGAAAGTCCCCCATTGGAACCATCGGATCAGCAGTTCACGGAATTTGGGATTGTCCGGGTTACCTCCTGAAAAGCCTCCGATATCCGTCGTCCACCAAGGGATCCCCGCCATGCCCATATGAAGGCCTGCAACGATTTGTTTTCTGAAATCTTCAAATGAAGAATGAATATCTCCCGACCACACTAATGCGCCATATCGTTGGCTGCCTGCCCAAGCGCAGCGAACCGTGTTTACGATTTTGTCCTGTCCTTCCGCCTGCATGCCGTCGAAAAAGGACTCAGCCGACTGTGTCGTCCGCGCTTTGTACGCGAGACTTTACGAGTTCCATTTGTAAATCTCGATCTGTACATTTCAGCCCCGCCAGAAATTGAAAACGTTTACTAATTCCATTATGCTGTCGGATTTAGCTCCGGTCTTTAGACCTCTTCGGAAATTGTTGTGCTTCTTCAAATACAAATAGGGGCTTTCCAAGAGATAGCCCCGTTAAAGAACTTGTTTTTACACCTTTTAGAAATGCCGCGGGTTTGCATTGCCTACGCTGACCGCCATCTGCTCCGATGGCATGGACGGGGACGGCTTGCAAACCGGGGTCCCAACGTTACATATATGAAGGCTTAACCGTATAAATAAACCCGGGCTCCGTATCGAAAGCGATCGTCCCGTATGCGTTGCTTTCGAACGCAACGGTTCTGCCGTCCGCTTCCACCTTCAGCGGAACTGAAGCCGTAACACGGCAAGGACCGCCGAGAAGCGAACGAATCTCTGCCTTTACGAGCGCGTTGTTCTCCCAGGCAAGACCGATCTCAAAGCCCCCTCTTGCTCGAAGTCCTTTGACTGAGCCGGTTTCCCATGCATTTGGAAGAGCAGGCAGCAGACGGATGGCGCCGGTATGAGACTGCATCAGCATTTCGGCTACGCCGGCCGTTAAGCCGAAATTCCCGTCGATCTGAAACGGCGGATGCGCGCCGAACAAGTTCGGATAGACGCCGCCGCCTGTGACGCTGCCCACATCGGTGTGAACGAGATTCAGCACGTTCCCGATTAGCTGCAAGGTGCGGTTTCCGTCGCCGAATCGTGCCCACAGGCTGATTTTCCACGCGAGGCTCCAGCCGGTGCCGATATCGCTGCGCCGTTCGAGCGAGCGCTGCGCCGCTTCGAACAGCTCCGGCGTTGCCTCCGCGGTCAACTGACAGCCCGGATAAACGCCGAACAGATGCGACACATGGCGATGCTGCACATCCTGATCCTCGAAATCAAGAAACCATTCCTGAAGCTGACCGTATTTGCCGATCTGATACGGAAGCAGCCTGGACCTAGCCTCCGCCAGCTCCTCCCGGAAGCTATCGTCCATTCCAAGTATATTCGCCGCCTTGATGCAGTTCGTGAACAAGTCCCAGATCAGTGCATGATCCATCGTCGCCCCTTTGCTGACGGCAGCCATTTGGCCGTTCGGTAATACAAACTTATGCTCGGGGGAGGTGGATGGCGATGTGGCCAGCCGACCGTCCGGTTCCTCCTGCAGCCAATCCAGGCAGAAGAGAGCCGCTTCCTTCATGATCGGATAGGCGTTGTCACGAAGGAACGACGTATCTCCACCGAATGCATAATGCTCCCACAGATGCTGGCTTAGCCAAGGACCGGCCATGAACCAGCTCGCCCAAACGGGGTCCCCGTTGCCGAAGTCTCCTACCGGCGCGGAATGGCACCAGATATCGCTGTTGTGATGCGCGACCCAGCCGCGGGCGCCATAATTGATGCGCGCGGTTTCCGCCCCTGCCTTGGCCAAATTGCCGATGAAATCAAGCAACGGCCCATGGCATTCGGCCAAGTTGCACGTCTCCGCGAGCCAATAATTCATTTCCGCGTTTATATTTAACGTATAATTGCTGCTCCAGGGCGGCCGTGTTTCCTTATTCCAAATTCCCTGTAAATTCGCCGCCTGCGTGCCGGGCCGGGAACTCGCGATCAGCAGGTACCTGCCGAATTGAAACAGGAGTTCCACCAGTTTCTTGTCCTTCACTCCGTATTCGGCAACGCGTATGTCTGTCGGTACGTCGCCAGGAATGTCGGATGACCCCAAATCAAGGGTAACTCGATCGTATAAAACGCGATAATCGGCAATGTGAGAGGCATAAAGCTTTGAATAAGTCTTATTAAGAGCCGCGTTCAAGTGTCTCTCTGCGATTTGGGAAGGGTCGACACCCTCCGCTGCCGGATTACGGTCAAAACCATGAAAGCTCGTTGCTGCGCTAAAAATGATGGTCGCGGTTGTAGCTGATTCGACATGCAGTCCGTCATGATCGGCATAAGCGCGGCCATCTTCGGTCTGAATAGCAAGCCTTCCATCGAAGCGTGTGCCGGATTCGCCGTAGCGAATCGGATTGTTGGTCTGATAGTAATTCGGGTCGACATGGACCGGAGCCCTACCTCTCATCACGATGTGTTCGCCCTCGGGACCGGTTTGATGCCGGAGCGGACTCCATAGCTTGGCCGTAAAGTTCAGCATGCCGGGACGGTCCGCCTCGATCCGCATAACAAGAGTTTGATCCGGGAAGGAAATGAAGCAGGTTCGGGTGTATGTGACTTCCCCGATCCTATACCGAACCGATGCGGCCGCAGTCTCCAGATCCAGCAAACGTTCGTACTGTGTGACATTATCGCCGTGATAAAAGTGTACGGTCAAATCCCCAAAAGGCATATATGATTGCGTATAAGGACCCATCGCTTTTTTGCAAAGAGCGTCCGCTTCCTCATTATTCCCTTCATTAATTAGACGGCGAATTTCAGGAAGCGCCTTCCGGGCGTTCGGGTTCGTCCCATCCTTCGGTTCCCCCGACCATAGCGTATCCTCATTCAGTTGCAAGCGTTCGGTCTCGATCCCTCCGAATACCATCGCTCCGATACGGCCGTTTCCTAACGGAAGCGCCTCTGTCCAATAGGATGCAGGTTTCGTGTAATTCAGCTTCAAATGATTCGCTCCTCTTCACAAAAAAGTTGCCGCTAACTCCTTCCCATACAGAGCCTGTAGCGGTACATACTTCAATTTATTCTCAACCCTACTTCCTCATGGAGTTCGAGAAAGATATCGCGGGGCTCCTCCGTCAATATGTTAAGGAAAAAAGCCTCAATGAACCTTTATCTTCTGACCCCGCCATGCAATCTTTATTTTAACATTATATTTTATTCATCCTATATCGTAATCTAGCATTGATATACTGTTTTTTGATATTTACATATATTCAACCCTCTAAACGCCGAATCCCACGCTCAATTCTCTGTAAGACAGCTTCAGCGGAAGCCAATTTCCCCTCTAAGCTGGAATCCCCAACCACTGACTCTTTTCCTGAGAGAATTCCCCCAAGGACAGGTCTCGCATCCCCTTCCGTAACTCTTCCATCCTGAAAAAAGAAGAGGTTTCCCCCACAGATTTCTTAATATATCCTTTTCATTTCCAATACATTAAAAATAAGCAAACTAATTAAAAATGACGAATCTGGCCACAATAAGTTCCATTTCTTCAACATCAAGGAAGCAGGCCGGACAGAAAAAGAGGCCGTCCTATGCTAGCAAAATGGTGTTGGAGAACACCGAAATGATTTCATTATTCATTAGGATCATCGATAAGTCGTCATTCGTACTCAGGAAGGTTTGAACCGTCGGACTGTATAGCAGTGATGTCGAGATTCCATCCATGTCTGAATAGAAGCTCTCCATTTTATCTTCAACCTGAAGCAATATTTTACTAACGGAGTCCGTAACCTTCTTCTCGATAATGCGCTTTGCAATCGTGTTCGAAATGACAAATAAAATCAAAAGAATGACCAGCATTATCAAGATCAAAAAAAGGACTTGCTTGATAAGGCTAAGCTTGCGAAATCGACCCATGATTTTCATTTCCTCTTGTATTCTTTTACCACTCGGCAACCACTTTCTTCCGCCATTGCCCTGCGGTTTGCGTAAATCTTCCACCATTCCTTGGCTTCTCTGTTCCAAATAACGACCGGATCCGCTGCTCCGTCATAAATAGGGTCTCGATACAATGGCGTTTTCATCATAGCCTCCAGTGTGTGTTCGTCATTTTTAGGATATAACAGGTTTGAAGGAGGGGATTCCAAGCAGGTTTTATTCTGATTGGAATGACCTTGTTTCCTTCCAATCATTTGTTCACTAAACTTTAACGGTGATCGTCACGCCTGCCGAGTTAACCAGCACGGCGCGGTACTCGTACACTCCCGGCACCTTGCCGCTCACATCATCTTTTACCGTATATTTGAACCAATCCGTGGTATAAAGAGAAATATCATCGGAAATTCGTACCCAGTTCGTATAGTGTTGGATGCTATTTGAGCCCCATCAAAATGCGGGCCATTGTATAGACGCAAATAGCCGGGCCTTTCCGTTAACGACCATTTGTCGGCTCGCGGCTGGTTCCATTCTCAATGCAGCTCAAGCACCGCCCGGTCAAAATCGTCATTCGTGGAAAGAACCGTCACGGAATGTCCGTTTATGGGCTTCCTGTCTCCCCATACCATCTCCCCGGAATCCGTCTGGACAAGTCCGCCCTGATTCGGCTCCCGTTCTACTTCCATGCCGTGCGTATGTCGATTGTAATTGTATTCCAAGCCAATGCTTGTCAAATCATTCACAACTTGGCCGATCATTCTCCAATTCACCAGATCTTTGGAATGCAGTATTGCCACCGAAAGTCCGGACACGCCGTTCTTGTTCCGGACTCCCGTTGGTTCATTCACTTCCGCTGCATTCTATTTGTTCATCTCTTAACATTGACATCCCGGATAGTCCATTATCTTTTGACTACAGTATAAAGCAAGCGCTTTCTCGGAGGTATGTCGGCGGCTCGCATCTCTTGAATAGCAGAAAGCTTCCGAATGTATATAGGTTCGGAAGCTTCCTCTCATTATCATGGCCTTTCGTCTTTTCCTATTCGAATATTAGATTTTTCCGATGAGATGCTCTTGTTTTCCATTCCGTAAAAAAACCGGAATCGTGCTTAGAGGAGCTTCAACATGAATGGTTTGTCCGCCTTCGAAGATCCTTCCTGTACGTGCATCCGTCCAGCTTGCACCTTCAGGCAGATATACCTCTCTGGATACGGCGCCTTCATAAAGGATGGGGGCGATCAACAGATCCGGACCATACAGGTATTCGTCTTTCATATCCCAAACCTTATCGTCATTCTGGAATTCGTAGAAGAGCGGCCTCATAACCGGCGCCCCCTTTTCATGGGCTTCTTTCATCAACTCACGGGTATAATCCCTTAAGGTCTCCCGCAATTCAAGATATTTAACTAATATCTCGTATGCCTCGTCCCCAAAACTCCATACCTCGTTGTTTCCGCCGGTATTTAATGCTTTGCTGCCGTCTTTTTTGAATACTTCCTTGCCACCCCTGCGATCGCCATGCAATCGCATAACAGGGCAGAAAGCCCCCCATTGGAACCAGCGGATCAGGAGCTCACGAAACTTGGGATCGTCCGGGTTACCTCCTGCAAAGCCTCCGATATCCGTCGTCCACCAAGGGATCCCCGCAATTCCCATATGAAGGCCTGCAACGATTTGTTTTCTGAAATCTTCAAACGAAGAATGAATATCTCCCGACCACACCAAAGCGCCATAGCGTTGGCTGCCTGCCCAAGCGCAGCGAACCAGGTTTACGATATTCTCCTGTCCTTCCGCCTGCATGCCGTCATAAAAGGTTTTGGAATAGCGCTGCGGATAGATATTTCCGATTTGAACATTAGGTCCCATAGCGTAGCGGTAATTATCAAAGTCATACACATCGTATTCAGGTTCTGCTTCATCCAGCCAGAAGATCTTGATTCCATGATCATAATAATTCTTCTTGCATTTGGACCATACATACTCCCTGGCTTTCGGATTTGTAGCATCGAAATAAATATTGGCGGGGAACCATTCCATCATGGCAACCTGGACTCCCCGTTCCGCTTTAATCAAATAACCCTTTTGCCGCATTTCCTCAAAATTTTCGCTATAGCGGTCAATCTGCGGCCAAACCGAAACCATCAGTTCGATTCCCATGGATTTCAGCTCATCCATCATGGCCTTCGGATCAGGGAAAAATTCTTCCTCAAATCTGAAGTCCCCCTGTTTGGGCCAGTGGAAAAAGTCACCGACAATGACATCGATCGGCAGCTTTCTTCTCTTATATTCCCTTGCAACCTCCAACAGCTGTTCCTGATTATAATATCGCAGTTTGCACTGCCAGAAGCCAAGTCCATATTCTGGCATCATGGGGACGGTACCCGCCGCTTTTCCGTACGCGGCTTCGATTTCTGCCGGCGAATCGCCTGCCGTTATCCAATAATCCAACTGTTTTGTGCTTTCTGCAACCCATTCAGTCCGATTATTGGCGAAGTTCACTTTTCCGATCGCAGGATTATGCCATAAGAAGCCATACCCTTTGCTGGAATATAAAAACGGAATACTTGCTTGGGAATTACGATGAGCCAACTCAAGCGTGGAGCCTTTCAAATCAAAGGTTTCCTGTTGGTATTGACCCATACCGTAGATTCTCTCACCATCATTTCCGGCAAAGGAAACCGTTAATTGATGATCCCCACCGATAATCGGCTTGAATGCTCTTGACCGAAGCTTCAGCGCTCCGCCGACGCCTATTTCTTGAAGCAATAATTCACCTTTATCATTGTAAAAGGAAATTCGTCCCGGGGTATCCCACCATGACTGTCTGACCACCGCTTTTATCTTACCGTTTTGAATGGAAGCCGTTTCAGCTTCATGATCGATCTTTATTGTTGCTTCCACTTCGCCACCAACAGGCAGCAAGGCATAGTCCGTATCCAGGATTTCGCCCATCATTCGGGAGCGGATCCGTAAACTGTTTTCACCCCAAGCTTCAATTTGTAAGGTTTCTCCGTTGTACTCAAAAATCAGCTTCCCATTCCCTGCAGTAAAAAATTCCATGCTTATCCCCTTCCGCAAAAGCGTTTTTATGTTTTTCATCTGTCTTTTATATGCAGCGCCCTGAATGATAGGACAAGAAATATTATTATATAGGCGGGAAATCAGAAGGCTGGGGTAAAATTCATCATTATGTAACTGCTGTCATTGAAACGTGTCACCCCAAGGGTTTCGGGTGCGAGCTTCTGATCACCTCACCACGGCGAATCGGGAGGCCACTTGACTGCCGGACGGACGCGCAGTCAGGGATAGACACAAGTCTTCAAACGGCCGATACTACGTACCGTTTTCCAGCTTCAGCATGGAATCCGATACAACCGTTCTCTTCTTGAGAATAATGTGCTTCTTCGCCATCCTGCGTAATCCTGACCTTTTGCTTGGCGAGGACTTTGCAGGTCTGTGTTATGGAAACGGCGATTTCCGCCTTTGACAATACGCCATTCTCCCACTCAAGATCGACCTCATACCCCCCTCTGCCCCGCAAGCCTTTGACATATCCGTCTTTCCAGGCATCGGGCAACGCCGGCAGGAGTTCCAAGCAGCCTTGATGCGATTGCAGCAGCATCTCTGCAATCCCCGCTGTGGCGGCAAAGTTACCGTCGATTTGGAAAGGAGGATGCGCGTCGAACAGATTGGCGTAAACACCGCCTCGGCCACGATGAATCGAATCTTCTCCCTTAACGAGCGACAGTAAAATCGAGATTAACCGCTCAGCGCGGTTGCCGTCCTTGAATCTTGCCCATAGGCCGATTTTCCAGCCCAGACTCCAGCCCGTTCCCCCGTCTCCCCTTATTTCAAGCGATGTCTTCGCAGCTCGGAACAGATCGGGAGCAGACTGCTCCGTAATCAGACGCCCCGGATAAACTCCGACAAGATGAGAGACGTGACGATGATGGACATCTTCCTCCTCGAAATCTTGGAACCATTCCTGCAATCGACCGTGCTTGCCGATTTGAAGTGGCAGCAGCTTTTGCTTCTTCTCTGCCAGTGTCTTTGCAAAATCTTCATCAATCCCAAGCAGGTTCGCAGACATGATGCAGTTATCGAAACATTCGCCGATCAGAGACAAATCCATGGTCGTCGCCGCGCTTACGGCATGGCGCTTATCGCCAACCACGAACTTCATCTCGGGAGAGGTGGAAGGCGAAGTAATGAGATAACCATTTTGATCTTCGATGAGCCAATCCAGACAGAATAACGCCGCTTCCTTCATGATGGGGTACGCCGTATCCCTTAAAAACCTTTCATCCCCGCTGAAGGCATAATGTTCCCATAAGTGCTGGGTCAACCATACGCCTCCCATCGGCCAGTACGCCCATACCGGGTCTCCATCGCCATAATCGCCAATCGGTGCCGTTTGGGCCCAAAGATCCGAATTATGGTGCGCCACCCACCCTCTTGCGCCATAATTCGTTTCGGCCGTCTTCCTTCCATTCACTGCCAATCTGCGGATAAAATCAATCAACGGCTCGTGCAATTCCGCCATATTGCAAGACTCTGCCGGCCAGTAGTTCATCTCGGCATTGATATTAAGCGTATAGTTGCTGCTCCACGGCGCACGCGTTTCCTCATTCCATATGCCTTGCAGATTGGCAGGCTGGGTTCCCGGACGGGAGCTTGCGATCATCAAGTACCTTCCATAATGGAACAAAAGCTCCACCAGCCCCGGATCGCTGCTACCAAATTCGGCAATTCGCCGATCGGTCGGCATATCGGAGGAAGCTTTGGTCTCCCCGAGAGACAAGGCAACTCTGCCAAACAGCTTGTGATGATCCTCAAGATGCCGGTTTCGAATCTCCTCATACGGCTTAACGCGAACAGCCTGGATGGCATCCGTTGTGATTTGCCTCGGATCCCGTTCGGAATTGCTCGCGCCAATGCTTGCGTCAAAGGAGGTGGCCGCGCTGAAAACCAAGGTCGCGCTGGTCGCTCCGACAACGTGCAAACCGTCCGTATTAACCTTGAACGTCCCGCCTTCATGCACCACAGCCAATCCGCCGTGGAACTTCAAAGCTTTTGATGACTCAGGCGCGCCGTAAACAATGGGATTTTCCGAGTTGTAGTAGCTGGGCCATACTTGCTCAGGAGCTGTACCGGATATCATATATTGTTTTTGATCGGCATCAAAGGACGATGCATAATGAATGGGACTGTCCAGCCAGGCCCGAAAATCGAGCATCCCTTCCTTGCTCGACGTCAGACGCACGACAATGGATTGATCGGGATAAGAAGCGAATGTTTCTCGGGTATACTGAACGCCGCCAACGTTATAGGTAACCGTCACGAAGCCGGTTGACAGATCAAGCTTCCGGCTGTATTGGTGTTTCACATCGCCATGATGCATCACGAAACGCAAGTCTCCGAAAGGCAAATAGGATTGCGTATAGGGACCCATCATTTCCTTGCAGAGACGATCCGCTTCCTCATAGTTCTCTTGGGCAATAAGCTCTCTCACCTTCGGCAACACTTCTTTGGCCCCCGGATTATTCCAATCTTTAGGGTAACCGGACCAAAGCGTGTCCTCATTCAATGCAATGCGTTCTTTCTCAACTCCGCCAAATATCATCGCGCCAAGTCTTCCGTTTCCAACGGGAAGGGCTTCCGTCCAATAAACGGCGGGGGACTGAAATTGTATTTTCATGGTGATTTCCTTTCCTTCTATTTCAGAATTTTACTCGTTGTTCATACCGAATAATCGAAACGATCTCAGGTTTGCAGGCACCTTTGCCAGTAAAGCTGTGAATAAGATTCTCGCATAACGGCAAGCATTCGGGGCGAGCAACTCGTACACGTGCCGCCAATTCCCCAGAAGGTCGCTTCCGACCAGAATAGAATGCCTTCTCGTCGCAAGCGCGGGTAAAAACCGGATCCCAGAAAGGCAGCTCGGGCTGCATATATATGCATTCCCGGTCTGCCGCTTCGAATTCAGCTTCAGTCGGGCACCAGGAGTGGAAGCGGTAATGGTGGTTAATGCCATACTGCTTTGCCGTACGGAATAGCTGCACCTTGGCACTGCCTGT
This sequence comes from Paenibacillus sp. V4I9, assembly GCF_030817295.1. Lineage (NCBI taxonomy): Bacteria > Bacillati > Bacillota > Bacilli > Caryophanales > Paenibacillaceae > Paenibacillus > Paenibacillus sp. V4I9. Next base: position 1,616,361 of record NZ_JAUSZE010000001.1, on the reverse strand, counting down.
CCGGCTTACTCGCAGGTCGGAGGCATAAGCTTCAGTTCAAACGGCCGGTCTCGGTCGCATACCAGCTTACCGTCAACAACGTCCAATTGGGCTACTTGTATGGAGGAACGCCGTGTACCGTAGGTGTAGGAAGGAGGCTCTTGCCCGGTTAATCTCTCCGGATGGGTGAAATAAAAGATATATGCTTCGTCCCCTGAGCAGACTACATCCGCATGCAAGCCAATCGTGCCGTCATCTTCCCTCGAGCTTGGCTGATCGAGAATGAGGCCGTTCCGTTCCCAGTTGATCAAATCATCCGATCGGTATACACCTTGCCCTCTCCACTCGTCCACGATTAACCAATAATATTCTTTGAACCGAAAGACATTAGGCCCTTCATGTCCCCGTCCCTCGATAATCAGCCCTACACGTTCCCAATGGTATAGATCCTTGCTGTCGGCGGCGTAGGTGTTGTTGTCTTCTTTGAACCACATTCTGAACAGGCCGTTAGGGAGACGGTAAATACAAGCATCTATAATATTTCTCTCGCTGATATCCAGCCTGGACTGAAACGTCCAATTGAGGAGATCCGGACTTGTATAATGGAGCATGTCCGCCCGACCTACCCAATCCTCAGGTACCCCTTGAATATAAGAGACATATATATGGTAAATGCCTTCATGCCAGTAAATCTCAGGCGCCCAGAACGTATTTCTTCCCCATTCGATGTCCAGCCCCGGGAGCGTTCCCCGGTAAACCCAATCGTTCCCGTCTTTGGATGAAGCAACGCCGAGATCAGTGCCGTGCACCCAGGCAAACCGGCGATCTTCCGCCGTTGCCCTGCGGTTTGTGTAAATCATCCACCATTCCTTGGCTTCTCTGTTCCAAATAACGACCGGATCCGCTGCTCCGTCATAAATAGGGTCTCGATACAATGGCGTTTTCATCATAGCCTCCAGTGTGTGCTCGTCATGTTTAGGATATGCTTATATTACTTAATCAAAAACCGTTGTTGCTCTAACGTCATGTGCCGTAATACTTCAAGCCGAAATGCAGTCGGCCAAGCCACCAGCCATTGGGACACTTGGAACGTATTCTCATCGGGTATGATAGAACCCCTCGTCTTGACTGTCTCTTTCCATACTGGATTGCCGGTCAATTCGGCGAGCGCAAACCAATCTACCACGAATGCGAGTCCCTACGGATCGATGTGATGATGCTGCACGGATACCGCCGTTGGTCATGGTCGACGAGCCGCCGCTGGGGCTATTGTGGCTTATATTGCTCCTGCGACCTCATAACAAAATTGGTCTACATCAATATAACCCTGTTCACTCTCGCAGTTATAGCTGTATACCCCGATCCGATCTCCCCTATAATTCCCCCACCCCAACTGATAGGCGTCTCCAAAGCTCGTGAAATGTACCCCATCGACGCTATATTCGAAACGGTTGATTCCGTCTAAGTTCCACACAGACCTTAACCATAGGGTGCAACCTGATAATTCCGGCCCCCACGCAATCGTCCCCGAATGGTTAAACTTCAGAACCCTTGTTCCATTCTGTTGTTGTACGCCAATCTTGCAATAGGTTTGTGCAAAATGGCAAAGCCCCGCTTCTTGCCCGTCTGCCATGCCGCTGATCTCTATTTTTACGGTTGCTGTATTGTGAACGGTTCTAAACGCTCTTTGCGAAATGATGTTGCTTACGGTAAAGAAACTGTCCTTATCGATGGGTTGGCATGCGTATAGACGCAAATAGCCGGGCCGTTCCGCTAACGACCATTTGTCGGCTTTCGGCTGATGGTTCCATTCCCAATACGGCTCGAGCACCGCCCGGTCAAAATCGTCAGTTGTGGCAAGAACCGTCGCGGGATGTCCGTTTATGGGCTTCCTGCCTCCCCATACCATCTCTCCGATTCCGTCGCCGTCCGTATCGTTTCCGATAATCGGCCATCCGTCAACCCACGTTACGGGCAGCAAGTGAAGCGGTCTCCCCTCGTACTCGCCCGTTCCTTGATGCGAAATGAAATACCAATCACCGGAAACGGTCTGGACAAGTCCGCCTTGATTCGGCTCCCGGTCTACATCCTTGCCGTGCGTATGGATAATCTCCTTCTCCTCGTAGGGCCCATAAATATGTTCGGCCCTTAACATCATAACAATTCTGACTTCAATGCCTTCCCTACGGTGAACCTCGCTGTGGAAAAAATAGTAGGTTCCGTTTATTTTGTAGAGCTTATTGGCTTCGCTCCCTTTGTGCTGATGAATAATCGTATCGCTGTCATGCAATAGTTCTTTGCCGTCTTCACTTAATTTAAATAAATGGATATTATAGTTATCGGCAAAATTAGTGGCAACAAAGTAGCCTTGTCCGTCATCGTCCCAAAACGGACAGCAGTCGTCCCAGCCGCTAACCTCCCAAACTTGATGAAGCGGTTCCCAAGGTCCCGCCGGATCGGCAGCCGTGCTCATAAACAATCCTTCATCGGGCGTGAAAAAATACACCCAATATTTATCTTTGTGGAATCGGATGGCGCCTGCCCATACTCCTCTGCCATAACGGTTCATCCGATTGTAATTGTATTCCGGGCCGATGCTTGTCAAATCGTCCACAACATGCCCGATCATTCTCCAATTCACAAGATCTTTGGAATGCAGTACCGCCATCCCCGGAGAGCAATGCAATGTAGAGGAGATGCAGTAATAATCATCTCCGACTCGAATGACATCCGGATCGCTATAATCTCCCGGCAAGACAGGATTGACATAGGTGCCGTCCCCCTGATCTCCCCAAGCTCCCTTCTTCGATAACAGATTGTAGTTATCTTCCATAACAGGGTCATCCTTTCCGTTCTAAAAGAATATTATATTTTTCCGATGAGATACTCTTGTTTTCCGTCCCGTAAAAATACCGGAATCGTGCTTAGTTGAGCTTCAACATAGATGGTTTGTCCGCCTTCGAAGAACCTTCCTGTACGTGCATCCGTCCATCTTGATGTTCGCCTCAGGCGATTCAGTCAATAATTACCTGATCGTACGTGCTCTCCATGTCTTTGTTTAGAGAGTACAGCAGATAATAACGTCCATTCACAACCCCGCGAAATGACTGTGGGTAAGCTTGTTCATCGTACAAACAGAATCTCACATCTTAGCCCCCTTACTCTTGATGTGCTGGAACTTCTCACGTAACTCTAATCACTCTCGGTTCCCGGTAGGGAAAGTTGAACAATATATATCGAAAAATAATGGTAACCGAATACAGCGGTCCTGACGTATAGGTATTGGCGTAATTTTCCTTTTTCGTACATACGCACAATTTCCGACACATTAGTCATAAGTATCATTCAACGGATCAGAATAAAGCTCCACCGCCGAACCAATGACGGAAAGTCCGGAACACGACGTGCATGTTCCGGACTTCCTCTGGTTCATTCACTGTCGCTGCATTCTACTCGTTCATTACAGCCGCTATTTCCTGATCGGTTAAAGCAACGTTATAGATGCGGAAGTCGTCCACCCGTCCGTCGAGGTACGGATTTGCGGAGAATTGCGAGCGGCCGATCCAGTTCTGCGTGGTAACGCCAAGTTGGGAAGGTCTGATGTTGATGTTGCTGCTGCCTACCTTCTGGCCATCGACGTAAAGCGTTCCCGTAGCGCCGTCCAGGGTTACGGCCACATGATGCCAGCCGCCGGTTGGCATCGCCGCAATGCCGTCGATGACTTGCTCGCCACCGCCGTTTTTGATCCCGACACGGATGACGCCGGTTGTCCCGTTTTGCGGCGTCAGGTAGAAGTAGTTGTTCGTTCCGAGACCGAAGTCGAAGATGCGGCTCCAGTTGCTCACGGTGTCCAAATTCACCCAGGCTGCTACAGTAATTGCCTTAGCGCTGGAAACAACGCCTGCTGGCAATGCAACATATTGGCTTGTTCCGCTCAGGTCCACCGCGTTGCCCTTAATGCCGGTTGTCCAGCTGGCGCCGCCTGTCAGGGTGCCGTTCCAGCCGTTGCCGGTCACATCGGAGGCCGTCGTTCCGCTCGCTTCGTTAAGCGGAAGCTCTGCCATCGGCAGCACCGTTTGCCCATTCGCGAGATGCATGATTTGCGATGCGGACATAGCGCTATTATAGATCCGGAAGTCGTCCACACGTCCGTCGAGATACGGATCGGTGGCGTATTGGGAGCGCCCGATCCAGTTTTGCGTGGTGGCTCCCATATCGGACGGTTTCAGGGTCATGCCGGTATTGGTGCCTACTTGAACTCCGTCAACGTAGAGGATGCCTGTCGAGCCGTTCAAGGTGACAGCTACATGATGCCAGCCTCCGGTCGGCAGCGCCGCCTGCCCGTCAATGATTTGTTCGCTTGAATTATTGTTCTTGATCGCAAAGCGGATTTTGCCGTTTGCTCCGTTTTTCGGCGAGAGGAACATATAGGTAGACGATCCGGAACCGAAATCGAAGATCCGATTCCAGTTGCTCACCGTATCCAGATTCACCCAAGCCGCTACGGTGATCTTGTCATCGCCGGAAACGACGCCCGTAGGAAGAGCGACATATTGGCTCGTTCCGCTCAGGTCTACGGCATTGCCGCTCTTGCCGGCCACCCGGCTCGCGCCGCCAACCAATGTGCCGTTCCAGCCATTGCCGGTTGCATCAATTGCCGTCGTTCCGCTAGTCTCGTCAAACGGCAGCTGCGCCATAGTCAGGGTATCGCCTGTCTCTCCGAATACCTTGAACTCTTTAATGCTGGCCGTTACGCCGCTCGGCAGTCCAGTCACGGTAACTCGGACATAGCGGGCGGTTGCAACAAAGTAATCGTATTGAACCTGGCTAAAGTTGCTATTACCGGTCTTGTTGATTTTTGTAGTCCAGTTGACATTATCATTGGACACATCAATGGTATACTTATATGCTTGACCGTCCTGTGCCCACATCACCTGGGTACCGTTATTGATCGTCAAGCCTCTGCCAAGGTCTACCGTCCACGTATGGCCGGTTAACGCATCAGCGGCGGTCCAACTCGTCGATGTGTCCCCGTCGTTTCCGCTCGAAGCCGGATTTCCTGCCGCCGAGCTATCCGCCGTTGCGGTCTTGCCAAACGCCAGATCGGTCGGGTCTCCGAATACCTTGAAATCGCTTATACCGGCGCTAACGCCGCTTGGCAGTCCGGTAACCGTAATTCTGAAATGGCTACCAGAAACGCCATCAGAAGAGACAAGACTCTGGACCGTTTTTTTCTAAACTGACTTTTAACCATATGATCACCCCTTCTTTGATGAAAAACTAATTTTAAAACGCATACAAAAAATCCGGTTTGATAATCCCCCTTTCCCTTATGCTTATCAGGAACAAGAGAAGCTTCACGAACATGATGCGTATGGTTCGGAAGCTTCTTCGTGTCACTGAACTGTCATGAAAAAGGAGTTGTTACTTGATACCTCTCTTGGCTACCTCATCGTTCACTTCTTTGATGGCTTCAGGCACACCTTTGGAGTCGTAACTCTTAACAATTTCTTTCCACTGGGCAATCGGATCCCCTTTGCCCAAAATCACTTTAATGATGTCATTCTGGATATCGGGGTCTAGAGCCGCAAACTTGTTTTTAGCTGGAGTCGATATCGCATTGAAATCAAAGTTGACAGGCATCAGCGTATTTTCCTGTTTATAGCGATTCCACGTTTCAATTTGCAGCTTCAGCAGTGCGGCTCCTTCAGGATCGGAGCTTACCACTTTTTTGCCCTTATACAGGAGGGGGTCCCATGCGGCAAGCCAAACCAGTTTTGACGTGATCGGGTATTTGTCGGCGAGCGTTTCACCGGCTTTCAACAGGGAAACGTATTGTCCATTTTCCACTTTATAATCGATATTCTCGATTCCGTTAATCCCCAGGATCCTATACTCGTCAGACAGCATGTAATCCAACACTTGGAGAGAACGTTTGAATTTATCATCGCTAATGGTACTTGCGAAAAACGTATTGGACCAGAAAGGCGCTCCCGCAGTCGAATAGCGCTTTCCGTCGGCCGCAGGCCAGATGTTCAAGTAACCCATTGCTTTCGAAGGGCTGACGCCAGGATTCGCTTTTTTGAATGCGGATACTTGTTCATCAGTCACGCCTTCCATGCCATAAAGCGCAAAGCTTTGGCCGGACAAAAACTTGTTGGTGCCGTCGGCGTCTTTCTGGATGGCAAAGTCCTTGTCAAGAATACCTTCCGAATAGAGCGTGCGAAGCTGCTTGATACCCGGATAGGCTTTCTCGGACGTAAAAGCGGGAATCCACTTGCCGTTTTCCTGGGTCCAGTTATTGCTAAACACCATTTCGGGGAAGCTTCCCAAGAATTGCGTTAACAGATAGCCTTTCGAATTAATCGTCAAACCGGTGACACCGGGGTGTTTCTGTATGACTGCTTTGGTCATGGCCAAGAATTCGTCAAAGCTTGCCGGTTCCTTGGTAAATCCGGCTTCCTCCGCCCAATCCTTCCGATAACGGATGGGCCTGCCCAGCCTGCCATCGCCGATATCCTCACCGCCAAAACGCGGAACCGCATAATATTTCCCATCCACTTTTAACGGCTGCAAGGCCGGTTCCACAGCCGGACTGGAAAAGAGCTTTTTCAAATTCGGATACGGGCTCAGATCGTCGGGGAGCGGCTTGATGACGCCTTGCTTGGCCCAGGTTTGGTACAACCCCATATCAACCTCGTTGGCGAACATGTCGGGAAGCTGCTTGGACGCTGCCCATACCTTTGCTTTCTCCTGCCAGTCGTTCCAGGTAATCTGCACCGGTTTGATCGTGATGTTGAATTTCTTGGTCAAATCGTTGTAAACGGTGTCATTTTTTGCATTTGAAGCGTTAAAGCCTGTCTCAATGTCCCATACTGCAACGCTGAGCTCCAATGGCTTGCTCATTGCCGTATCATCTGGCTTCTGTGATGCGTTTGACGTTACGCTTGGGGTATTTGTCTTGCTCTCCTCTTTGCTGCAGGCGGATAGCGCCGTACCTGCAAGCAAAATCAAAGCCGAACATGCTAATGCTCTTTGTTTGGACATCATTTTTATAAACCCTCCTTGTATTTTTGAAGCTCAGGATGTATATAATAACGGCCGAAGCCACTATTATCATTCTTTGACGGAGCCAATCATAACTCCCGCATTGAAGTGTTTCTGCACGAATGGATAAACCATTAATATGGGAATGGCGGAGACGATGATCATCGCTGACTTTACCGATTCCGGGTAAACGTTTTGCATTTGTGCGGCTAACTGTTGGCCTGCCGGGTTGTTGATCGACTGACTCAGATTGGTTATCGTGTCTCTTAATACAAGCTGCAAGGGATGCAAGTTTATATCGTTGATAAACAACATAGGAAGCCACCATTCATTCCAGCGATCAACCGCATAAAACAAGGACATGGTCGCCATGATCGGCAACGAAACGGGTATGACGACGCGAATGAGGATACTAAGATCGTTAGCCCCGTCAATTTTGGCCGACTCCTCAAGAGCAGGATTGACGCTTCCGAAGAAGTTCTTCATCAGGATGAGGTTGAACGCGTTTACAGCCGCCGGCAAAATCATGACAAGTAAATTATTCTGCAAGTGCAGACCTTGAATCGTCAAATAATAGGGAATAAGACCGCCTGAAAAAAACATCGTAAAGATGATGCAAGTAAGGATCACGTTTCGGCCAGGCATCGAATTCTTGGATAACGCGTAAGCGCCTGTCGTCGTTACTACCAAATTTACCAATGTGCCTAACACGGTCACGAAGACCGATATAAGCAAACCTTTGACCACCTTGCCTTCATGAAAAATATATTGATACGAAGAGAGATCAATGGATCTCGGAAACAACATGACCCCTCCCGCTTTCCTGTCTAATATGGTAGACAAGGACAGAACGAGCGTTTGATAAAACGGGAATACAGCCGCGATCGCGCACAGCCCCAGGATGATCGCGATCAGCGCATTAGTAACCGATAAGCGCTTCAATAGAGGCCCCCCTCCTTCATAACATTCTTCACAAAAAAGTTTGATCCGAAAAGCAACAAGCAACTGATGACGGATTTCAGTAAACCAACCGTAGTGGAATAGCCGAACCCCGTTGCGTCTACAAAAGCGCTGCGATACACGTAGGTATCGAGAATATCGGCGCGTTCATAAACGGCCGGGTTATACAAATTGAAGATCTGGTCGAACCCGCCATTCATAATACCGCCGACGGCCAGAATAAGCAGAATAGCTGCCGTGGTACGAATCACTGGCCATGTAATGGCCTTCATTTGTTGATAACGGTTTGCGCCGTCTATGGCCGCCGCCTCATAAAGCTCGGGATTGATACCCGCGATGGCTGCCAGATAAATAATGGAGGACCAGCCTGCTTCTTTCCATATGTTCGACGTGAACAGCAGCGCCAGAAAACTTCCGTCGTGGATCAGGATCGTGTTTTTTCCCCATCCGAATAGCTGCAGGATCTGATTGAGCACGCCCTGATCGCTCAGGATACTCGTTATGATTCCGCTTAACACGACCCAGCTGATGAAATGCGGAAATGTAAATACGGTTTGATAGATCCGCTTTAATTTACCGTGTCGCATTTCATTCAGCAGGATCGCCAGCAGGATCGGGATCGGAAATTCGATAAGCAAACGCCCGAAGCTGATCAACAAGGTGTTGTTGAACGCATGCAGGAATTTCGGATCGCCCAGCACATCCCGAAAGTTTTGAAAGTTATTCCAGGGACTGTTCATGATGCCCAGAGAATAATTGAAGTCCTTAAAAGCCAAGATCACGCCGTACATAGGCACATACGCGAAGATCAGAAAGAACAGCACGGTTGGAAATACCATCAAGTAGAAGTACTTATGACGGACGATTTCCTGCCATTTGCGATTGGTTTTTCCCTTCAAACGCCCCTTGTATTTCGCGTGACTTACTGTATTTTGCATACCCCTCTCGCCTCCTATCTCGTCTATAAATCTATTGTAAAGGAAACGCTTCCATAGGGGTATGTCGTTAAATTAGTGTTATTCTTGTATTTTTCATGTAACTTTATGTCGAATTGGAGGAGAAATTGTCTTGCACCTAATTCAAGTACAAGTTTTCGATAAGGAATACAAAAAAAAAAAAAAACGGCCTCCGTTAATTAGGAGCCGGAAATATAGCCGTTCTGACTTTGGTCGTAACGATAGCTTCTTGGCGGACTGCCCATCATTTTTTTGAACATTTTACTGAAATAAAAATAATCCTGGTATCCTACCTGATCCGCTATATCGTTGATCGGAATGGACGTAGTTCTGAGCAACACCGAAGCGCGGTTCATTCTAAGACCGGTTAAGTGCTCGGTAAAGGTTTTATCCAGTTCTTTTCTGAATAATTGCGAGATATAATTCGAGTTTAAGTTGAATTGTTTACTTAAGCCCTGAATTGTAATGTCCTCGCCAAAGTGCTCGTTGATGTATTCCAGTATGGCAGAGAATGTATGAATGCGTCCAGACTGCATGGAAACATGCTGTTGATCAGTCTGCTCCCCCCGGAACAATCCCTTTAAATAATCGATCATATCCCGGACATCCTCAAACTGATCTGCCAAGTGTTCGAAAGAATAGAGGTATAAATCGTCCGAATCCATACCTTTTCGACTTAACTGCGTAATGCAATCGTTATACAACAACAGGGCATGCCGGATATTCAGAAGACCGCTCTGGAACATGGATAACAAGGAATCCATATGTGCGTTGAACGTCTGGTTATTTCCGTCTGTCGGCACTGCAAATGCCGACTTCGTGTCATTGGTTTTCCATGATTCTTCCCATGTGAAGATTTCGGCTAAAGTGAAATATTGATAGGCTTGAAGCTCTGCATCTTGGATAGCCTGTGTAAATCCTTCCGTATCGACACCCCGTTTGCTGAACCCGATTCCTTTTAAGAAATGACGACTTTCAGAAGCAAATTGGGTCATTAATTCGGTCGCATCACTGTCAGCCATCACGTATATAAACTTGCGATAACCGATACGCAACGTAATGCAAGGTGTTTTTTCATTGATCGGAAACTTGTCCCTTCTCACTGTAAGCATGATACGCAAATCTTCTTTTCCGGAACTTGTCATGCCGGCCAAAGCTAACTCACGCTGCAATCTGCTGGTTGCTTCTGGCGTACCGTTCTCGATCAAATCAAGTATTTCGCCTTCAGGCAACAGACGAAGGGTGTCTAATTCACGCTTGATCTTTTTAAGATACCCCATGATTTCCATCTCGTCGAAAGGTTTAAGGCAATAACCGGATATGTTATTCTGGATTGCTTTCTGCACAAGAGCAAATTCCGCCAGTCCGCTCACGATTATAAATTTGGCGGATATACCCGCATCGTCCAATCGTTTTTTCAGTTCCAGCCCGTTCATTCCGGGCATCCGGATATCGGAAAAAATCACGTCCGGTTGAATATGTTTGACAGCTTCCACTGCCTCCTCCCCGCTAAGCGCATATCCGACAACTTCATAGCCGCAGCCCTTCCAATCCACCGTCGCTATCAAGCTTTCTATAACCAGTTCCTCGTCATCCACAATAAAGACTTTATACATGACCTTCACCCCTAACCGGTATTGTAAGCGAGACCGTTGTTCCGCCTTCAAGCTCGCTCGTCATCCTGATGCCGTATGGTTCTCCGAAAATCATGCGGATTCTTTTATGGACATTTGCCAGTCCGATGCCGGATACGGAATCGCCATCAAGGCCATCTGTTGGCGATAAGCATTCCATTGTATTATTAATTTCCTCTAACTGTTCCAAACTTATTCCTGTACCGTTATCATTAACGGAGAGATACAGGTTCTCCCTGTCCCTATAGCCTTTTATCACCAACACACCAGTTTGTCTGAGCGGCTCAATGCCATGTTTGATGGCGTTTTCCACGATGGGCTGCAAGATCATTTTAGGGACAAGACATGCGAGGCATTCCGTAGGAATATCGTATTCCACATGCAAGCGTTCGCCAAATCGGATTTGATGAATGAAGATATAGTTTTTTATGATGATCCATTCTCTTTCCAAGGAAATCATATCAGGTCCCTTGATACTGTAACGGAAAAACATAGCTAGCGCCTTTGTCAGTTCGAATATTTTCGAAGAACCCTCTCTAGCGGCAAGACCTTTGATCGATTCCAGCGTATTGTATAAAAAATGCGGATTGATTTGGCTTTGCAAAAAGCTGAGTTCCGCTCTCCGTTTAATCAACTCCGACTCGTAGAGGACACGCTTGCTTTCCAGCAAATGATCCGTCAATTTCTCAATTTCCGCCAACATTTCATTGAAACGTGAAGCCATAATAATCATTTCCGCATAACCATCTACATCGATTCGTTTGCTGAGATGGTTTTTTTCCCCGAGACTCACTTCTCCCATCAACCTCATAAACTTCTTCAAAGGCAGCAGAATGTTATTGCTCACGAACAGAAGAGGTATAATCATCAATACGAGTGCAATTGCAACCATGATAAGCTGCTGTTGACGGATCACATTAAGACCTTGAAGGAGCACATGATTCGGCATGGCAATAACAATTTCACCGTCCATATCCGGAATAGCTTCCCTCTGAATCATATATAGACTGTTATGATTCAACAATCTATCTTTGGGAATCGGCTCCCCAAGTTTACTTGAATCATCATTCGTATAGAAGAGCCTTCCGTTACGATCAGCCATGTAGATTAAGGCACCCTCGGGTAAATTGACAGGGTTGCCGTCGCCAAAGAGCAGTCGATTGTCGATTATCAAAAGCAGAGTTCCAAGTTCACTATTGACGGCCTCAAAATCAGTTGTTGAATAGATTGGCACTCCCGCAACCAACACCGGCGTTGTAGTATAAGGTAAATCGATCATTTTAAGCCCCAAAAAATAGGACAAGTTATCTCTCGGAATTTCCCTGGAAATTGCTTCAATTTGAGCCGAATTGGCCAGGAAGTTGAATACGGCGCCGTTATTTTCAACCAGTGCAATATCCAAAATAGCCTTTTTCATTTTCCTCATATCTGACAAATAAGCTTTTAACTGGTTGAACATTTCTAACTTTTGGACTGGATTTTTTTCAGACAAAAAATTTTGTACGGTTTGTCCGTTATAGGCAATCGTTTCCATAATTCTTTTAACATCATTACTATTCGAAGAAATGGACTGGTTCAGTTGCGAAATAACACCTTTGATGTAATCGCTGTTATTCTTCTTTACGACATTGACGGCACGGTAATAATTCACAGCCATAATCGAAATCATAACCATAACAATTAATAAACCCAGTAAAGATAACTGCATCGTGATGGGAAGTTTTTTCAAATATGATCGTTTCATGTGATATGTCCTTTTTTTTCATTCTGTATTTGGAAAAAATTGAAAAAGTGCGCCAAACCAAGGATAATGGTATCTGCGAAGAAACCCATAAACCTTGAGAGGAGCACCTATATGTTGAATAGTAAACGATAATAATCCTCAAGTAAAGAGATACCAGAATTTTCACCGTAGTGGTAGCCGACCCTCTTCAAAAACCTTTTATGACGGAATGCAGGCGCAAGGACAGGACAATATCGTAAACCTAGTTCGCTGCGCTTGGGCAGTCAGCCAACGATATGGCGCATTAGTGTGGTCGGGAGATATTCATTCTTCATTTGAAGATTTCAGAGAACAAATCGTTGCAGGCCTTCATATGGGAATGGCAGGGATCTCTTGGTGGACGACGGATATCGGAGGCTTTGCAGGAGGTAACTCGGACAATCCCAAATTCCGTGAACTGCTGATCCGATGGTTCCAATGGGGGACTTTCTGTCCTGTTATGAGTTTGCATGGCGATCGCAGTGGAGGCAAGGATGTATTAAGAAAAGACGGCAGCAAAGCATTAAGTACCGGCGGAAACAACGAGGTATGGAGTTTTGGGGATGAGGGTGAAGGTGCAAGTTGGACGGATGCACGTACAGGAAGTATCTTCGAAGGCGGACAAACCATTCATGTTGAAGCTCTTCTAAGCAAGATTCCGGTATTTTTACGGGACGGAATGCAAGTAATTCCAGACGTTAAAGCAGTTTACGCAGCATTACATTGAACTATGTGCGACCTTCAGCAGTGATGCTTACCTCTCTTTCAATGCGCTCTCCAAGCAGGGATATGAGCAGTTTCAGTTTTTTTAATATTTTCTTCAACTTTCCGCCGATGAATTTGGTGTTGAATCATTTCAATAAATTCAGTGTCTAATTTTAGTTTCGTAGCTTCATTTAACATATTTAACAATTCTTCATTCGATAATGACCACACAACTTGTCATCTCTATTTGAAATCGCCTTCAAATAATATTATTCTTTGTTCTTTTAATGCTCCTGCGGTGAGTCCACTAACAAATTGTTTCTGAGCTAACAGGTAGGCGGCTACAACAGGAAAAGTTCCGAAAAACACGAAGGCAAACATATGACCCCAATTGGAAGAATGAGGACCTATTGCGGTATAAATGCCTAATGTAATGGTATGAACCTGCCCGATCAGGAGCGGTGTCAGGAAGTCATTCCACATCGAAAGCCCGATAAAGATTGCTGTTGTTGTACATGGTTTAAGTAGAGGAAATATGATTTGCCAAAACGTTCTGAGTTGTCCAGCCCCGTCAAGTGCTGCCGATTCTTCCAATTCTCTTGGTACTGACTGAAAAGATATCTTCCCCCTCATCTTTTCGATAAACGCCAGTCAAGATCTTCATGAGAGTTTATTTCCTGCTCCGTTTTCTCCAACCAGAGCATGAACCTCGCCGGGGAGCAATTCAAATTTGCAGTTGTTTTATGCATGCACACCGGGAAAATGCTTTTCAATTCCTTCCATTAGCATTAGCGGTTTACTCATCTTATCTCTCCCCCATTGCTTTATACTTGCATTTTAATTGTCTTTCCGATTAGTTTAAATTGATTATTTTATTAAAAAATATTCTCTGAAAAAAAGAAACCGTTCCTTCCGCAAATGGTAGATCGTACTCCCATTTTAGTTAAGAACGGTCTCTTACAATTATTTCACTACTCAACCTTTACAATTTGCTATTGCTGATTATACCCGGGGCCTGCTGTTCAATCCATGATCTCTAAAGTGATCTTGTAAACATAGATGCCCTTTTCGATTTTATATTCATCGTGAATATTTTTGGTCCAACCGTTGTCTCCGCCAAGACCTGCATGTTTGTAATCGATATGAAGGAAAACGGAATCGGATGTGCCAAGCTCATCTTCATAGGCGGCATTGTCATATTGTCCGATGCTGTATGGATGAATATCAAAATGGAAGTGACCCGCCGAGGTAACTTTTACCTTGCGATCATCCGCAGAAACATATAGATAACGGACATCTTCCTTGCCTCCGCATTCAACCGGTACGATGTAGGGAACATGTTGTTCTTCAACAGAGCTTTCATATATACCAACGAAGGCAGACGTTTTACGGTCCGCATAGTTTTCCCATGGCCCGCGACCATACCATCTGATATTCTTCCAGGCAGCAGAGAAGTTAAAGTTTAGGCCGATTCTCGGAATCGTATCGACATTGGCATTATTCACGACAGTGTTGGTAATTTCAATCCCTTTGCCGCCAATTGCATAGTCAGTTCGTGTTTCAATGCACCCATGATACAGAGCATGAACCTGAATGATAACGGAGGCAGGCGCAGCATATACCCGGATACGCATGATCTCTTTCTGATTGGAGTCCAGCCCAAGGCTTATCCAATCATCCGCATAGTTCAGCGTCTCACCAGGTATACCAGCGTCTATCCCCGTTGGCGGGCGATAGAAATTGTTAGCTCCGCCCGTAAAGTAGTCCCGGTTCTTGTATCTCACAGAAATGAACTCTGCCGTTTCTTTCGAGAAGACTACGTTCGTATTTTCATTATGAATATGAATTCGATCTGCAGCTTCTTCATATACCAGGCTTCCACTTTCAATATCTCCGGTATGAATTTCATAAACGGAATCATTCAACTCGATCTGGCATGCATACATACAGGTTCCCTTATTTGCATAATAGGTGTCCTCGTTCAGATAAGAATAGAAATTCAGGTACGCTTCTCCAGAGACCTTGGTTGGATCATATGGTGCCTGAACACTGTCCATAGATCCGGCCGGCGTATTCAATTTGGGTAATGTACCGTTTTCGACAACCTCCCCGTCGCAAACAAGTTCCCAACCGATGTCGAGGTGGCTTAAGTCTCGATGCGTATAATGATTATATATTCGATAACTTTTGTTGCCATGAATAGGATAAGGCCGTTCAAAGTAATCGATCTGGACGGGAGACTGAACATATTTGATTTCATAGGCAGCCGGTTTCGGTGTTAAATCCGGAAATACAATACCGTTCAGGCACATATCGGGCGCAGCATCCATAATCTCTTCTTGGAATGCGCCGCCATAAACATATTTTTTGTTCCCGGATTCATCAGTCCTAACAAGCGCTTTATCCTGGAAATCCCAAATAAAACCGCCCTGAAACCGTGGGAATTTATGAATAAGGTCCCAAAATTCCTTGAAATTCCCGTTGCTGTTGCTTTTCGCGTACGCATATTCGCACATAATAAACGGCCGCAAATCTTCGCAGTTGGCCATGCAATCCAGGATCCAATCCTTCTGAGGATACATAGGTGCCACGATATCTGAAATATTGGCCGGAGGATTCAAGGACTCATACTGAACATATCTTGTTTTATCATATTCCTTCATCCAGCCGTACATTGCGGCATGGTTCGCTCCGTAACCGGATTCATTTCCCAGGGACCACAGAATGATCGAGGGATGATTCTTATCTCTTAGCACCATTCGTGCTGCACGTTCCATATAAGCATGCGTCCATTCGGGAGATGCGCTCAACTGGCCGCCGATGCCATGAGTTTCGATATTGGCCTCATCCACTACATAAATGCCCAATTCATCACAGAGGTCGTACCATTCGACTGCATGCGGATAGTGACTCGTTCTTACCGCATTGATATTAAGCGATTTCATGATCTTAATCTGCTCACGCATATACGCCGTTGACACCACGCGCCCGGTTTCGGGACAAAACGCATGAAGATTCGTTCCACGGATGATGAGACGTTTGCCGTTTATTTTCAATATCCCGTTCTTATCGATGCTAACTTCGCGAAAGCCGACATTTGAACTCTCGATGTCAACGACATTTCCGTCAGGGTCGATCATTTCCAATACCAATCTATAGAGGTAAGGAATTTCGTCGCTCCACAATTGGGGACTCTTAATGGTTTGTTTGGCCTTCGCCGCATAGTTGTCTTGCAGGTAGGATCTGCAATCCGCAAACTTCGGCGTTTCAAATTGCGCGACCAATTTTTGATCGTGATCGTATAGAGACAGGCGCGTATGAGCTTCCCCGTAACAGCTTGCTTGATGATTAGGGTAAACCGTTACGGCTAATTCGGCATTGTCGTATTGACCCGAAAAGAGCGTTTCGATTTTATAATCATGAATGCGCATTCGCGGTTTGGCATAAATCAGAACATCTCTGTAGATCCCCGATAGATGCCAGTAGTCCTGATCCTCCAGATAAGTACCGGCTCCAAATCGCATCACCTGAACGGCTAAATGGTTCTGTCCCATTTGGATGTAATCCGTAATATCGAAAGAAGCGTTAAGCTTGCTGTCCTGCGAATAACCGACGAGCTTCCCGTTTAACCACAGATAAAAGCAAGATTCCACGCCGGCAAAATCGATAAATAGATCTCGGTCTTTAAAATGTTCGAGAATTTCGAACGTGCGAACATAGCATCCGGTAAGGTTATCCTCTGGCACATAAGGCGGATTCAAAACAAATTCATCTTTCTTCAGTTGAATTTCATGATGAGAGTCCGCCCCCTTCTGTGCAAAGGGATACTTGATATTGGTGTACACTGGTTTTCCATATTCGAAAAGCTCCCAGTTGGAAGGAACCGGAATATCATCCCAACGGGACACGTCATATTCAGGATGATAGAACTCATCGGTTACCACGCCTGGAGACGAAAACAATTTAAATTTCCACGAGCCGTTTAAGCATTTTACATATTTGGACGTTCTGCGATTGCCGCTTAGCGCCTGTTCTACAGTTTCGTATACTCCGTACGGCTCATGCATGGGGTAACGGTTCTTTTGAGTGATATGCGGATTCTCCCAGTCTCTGTTCGGCTTCATACGTTTTAAATAATCCCCCCATCAATTGTTCTAATTGGTTGTACTATAAAATCGATATCCTTATAATATAAGGATAAGTCTTCATATGAAATGTTAAGTCTGGTAATTCATTTATCCATTTTGGTAGGTGTAGCGACGATATGAATTACGACGATATAAAGGAAAATGATGTTGTATACCGGTGTATCGGCGACGATTTCGACCAAGGCATTTTGTCATGCGGCTTTATGAGAAAATTAACGGCAGAGCGTTCCCAATATGACTTTAAGATCGGATATTACAGCTGTTTTTTGATTCTGCAAGGCAGTGGACGATATATCTCAGAGGACGGTACCGTTATTCCGATGCAAGCGGGGGATCTGGTTCAGCGTTTGCCCGAACGTTTGCACTCCACCGAAATCGAGCCAAATGGGGAATGGATAGAGTTTTATATTAGCGTAGGTTATCCTGTCTATCATTACCTAATAACACTTGGAATTATTAATTCCGATAAAGAGGTGCAAGCAACGCAGGTTACGAGCGATTTTGTTATTGATTTTGCTGCCTTGCTAAACAACCTTAAAGGCGCTGCAGATGAAAGGCTTCCCTATTTGCTGATGAAAACACAAGAGCTCATTATCCGATTACATGGCAGCGTTCATTATACGCAGAGAGAGCACAATGATCCTAAAATGTCGAAGGCTTGCCAACTAATCGGCGGCTCTAATGATATCCATTATGATATGAAGGAAACTGCAGCAGCCGTAAATATGGGCTATGAGAATTTCAGGAAGTTATTTAAAGCCACGACCGGGATTTCCCCTCAGCGATACCACATCGAACATTTAATGAAACAGGCAAAAATGATGCTCCTCTCCGGACTCCCCATCAAACATGTAGCCGTTAGTCTTGGTTATGGGGATATTTACTCCTTTACCAAACAATTTACTAAATCGGAAGGAATGCCTCCAGGACGTTATATTCGTAACCGCCACAGGTGACAATACTTTACAGCCAATATAGGCATTTCGCTCAGAAAAAAAACAAATAACAAAGTCCCGAGAAACCGGGGCTTTGCCAACAATCTGAAACCGCTCCGAAGAGCGGTTTATGTTTCTTATCTGGTCACCGATCCAGGATTCTAATTAACTTTGGATAATTGCCACATTTGGTTATTGGTGTTATTATCCGACCATTCGATGATTTGCGCTCCATCTGTTGTGGAGGCGCCGTTTACATTAGCCAAGAGCAAGGGCGTCCGTCGCGATGCGGAGTCTGGAGGAAACGGGAGGCAAGGAGAAAGTCCCCCTATTTATGAGCAATTTTCATTCCGGAAGTAATGATAAAACAGCAGGCTGATCGTAAAAATTCCGTGAGCCAGTTATGCTCACGGAATTCAGATTTCACGAAGCTTAATCGTTTCAAGTAATTTCGATGGAACATTCGACAGAATAGTCGCATTCCATCTTTGTTGATTACTTTTTCAACGCCGCACCGACCGTTTTTTCGTATTTGTCGACTTGCCACTTGACAACGTCGTCGTAGCCCAAACCTTTGGCTTTCGTGATCAATTGCTGTTTCAGGCTGTTAAACTCGTTATCATCCTTCGCGAACATCAACTTCCAGGAATATTCCTTGATGACTTTGCCCACTTCGCTGTTCTTCTGCTTGATGTCGGCCGGTTGCTCCGCCGGCGCTTCGCTGCTGGAGTACTCAGGTGCCACGGCAACTTGGTTGTTCTTGACGACGTAATCTCTCACCGTCAGCGCACCCATAGCGTCCCGCCAACTCTTCGTGACCGGATCCGGATTATGATTCAAATACGAGGTCCACATCGTGTAATCATACGGTTCCCCAGTTTCCGGATTGATCATAGACTTGGAGATCGTCGCGTTGTTGATTTGGTTGACGCCGTCCTTGTACAGCCCGCCGCCATATTCGTCAGGCATATTGACGGAGTTGGTGATCGCTTTGTACCCGAAATCGGTCAAAGTCGGCTTGCCGTCCTTGATATCCCAAATCAAGCCCTTCGGTCCATAGCTGGATACCATGACGCCCTCCGGCGTATACAGCCAGTTAAGGAATTGCATCACGCGCTCCGGATACTTCGTCTTCGCGCCAATGGACCAATACCACGTGCCGCCCTGTGGTTTAAACCCGACGGATGACATTTTCTCATCGCCGAATGGCACGAACGCGAAACCTTTGCCTGCAGACGTGTGCTCCGTGGTGTTGTAATTGCTGCTTACCCAAGGAAATTGCGCGAATAGAATTTGCCCGTCCTTGTACTTATTGGACACGTCGGAGAACTTCTGCGTCAAGGAGTCCGGATCAAGCAGTCCCATCTTATTGGCATCAAAGAAGAATTTCACGCCTTTCAAGTAGTAACCGTCGTCATCGAGCAAGCCTTGCCATTTCGCTTCATCGGCCTTCGTCAGGATCAAATCAGCTTTGTTGAATCCGTCCCCTGTCCCATAGCCGTATAATGCAGTTATAGACCCTACGTTCATTGAACCGGACCCGTCCCAGTCCGACCACAGCGAAAATCCGTACGTAGGCTTGCCACTATCGCTCTTCGGACTGAGCTGCTGCATTTGCTTGAGGACGGTCAGATAGTCGTCCAACGTTTTGATTTGCGGACTGCCCAGCTTCTGGTACAAGTCCCAGCGGATCTCGGGGCCGAATGTCATATCGGCGTTTTCGCTCGGGCCGCTGCCGCTGCCTACGTTATGCCCTATACTGTAGATCGCCGTGCCGCCGCCGAATTGCTTGCTGCTGGCTTCAAGCGCTTGGCCGGCATATTTTTGAATGTCTTGGCCGTATTTGTCAAGCAGCCCGTTTTTCTTCCAATCCAACAGCAGGTCAGCTTTGATCGCATCTTTGACGTTGATTGCGACCTGGATATCGCCCACATCGCCCGAGGCCAACATCGTAGCCTCTTTTTGCTGGCCGCCGCCGATAATGTTTAATTTGATATTAAATTTGTCCTTGATCACCTTCGCAAACCAACCCGGTTGATTCCCGGCATAATTGGCCAGGTTCGAGAATACCGTCAACGTGATTTCCTGCTGCTTCGAAGGATCTGTGCTTGCGCTCGATTGCGCCGGTGAATCTACCGCGGTTTTGCCGCCGCTGCATGCGGACAATAATACAAGCACGGCGCTCATCGAGACCGCGGCCGCTATCCATTTTTTCCCTCTAATCATTTGTTTGTTAACCTCCTTGTCATGTACCTGCATAGTCGTACTTTTTCATTGCGGTCAAGAAATGATTGCTGACATCCCCTTGACAAATACAATACAAGCCAACAACGTCCCGCCTCACCTCCTTTGCTAGTTTCAAATTCAGCCCTTTACGGCCCCGATTAAGATGCCTTTGACAAAGTATCGTTGGAAGAAAGGATAGACGAGCAATATCGGGATGACGACAACCATAGAAACCGTCGTCCGAATCGAAGTGGCAGTCTGCATATTGGTCAAATCCGCATTGATTGCCCCTCCGGTGGATTTCATCAGAGTTGCCAGCGATGTCGCTTCGTTTAAATAGCGATACAGGAGAAATTGCAGCGTAAACAGCTTCGAGTTCGTGATTAGGAACAACGTGTCCTGGAACGAGTTCCACTGACCGATGGCCGAGAAGATGGCGATCGTGGCCAGAATCGGTGTGATCAAAGGCATGACGATCTTCAAGAAGATCGTGAAAAAGCCCGCTCCGTCGATTTGCGCCGATTCCTGCAGGGCGATCGGCGTCGACTCGATGAACGTTTTGACAAGGATGATATTGAACGGAGCAACGATCCCGGGTATGACATAGGCCAGGAAATTGTTTACCAAGCCAAGCTTGAGCATGATAAGGTACCATGGAATCAAACCGGCATTAAAATACATGGTCACGATGAGGAACCTGTACCAGAATTTGCGTCCCCACATTGCGTTTTTCGTAAACAAGTATCCGAGAAATCCCGATGCAGCCACGGTCAACAATGTGCCAATTACAGTGCGTCCTATAGATACGAGCGCGGCTGTACCCAGTCCGGGAATTCTGAATACATCAATATAGTTGTTTATATG
Source organism: Paenibacillus sp. V4I9 (assembly GCF_030817295.1). Classification (NCBI taxonomy): domain Bacteria; kingdom Bacillati; phylum Bacillota; class Bacilli; order Caryophanales; family Paenibacillaceae; genus Paenibacillus; species Paenibacillus sp. V4I9. The sequence continues at coordinate 1,595,145 of NZ_JAUSZE010000001.1, read as the reverse complement.
AAGCCCTCGCGGGTAAAACATGATGAGGCCTCTGCTGCTCAAGTCGTTGTTGCTAATCGTATTGATGAGCAAATAATAGAACGGAAAGAAACAAACAAGAGTGAAAAGGGCAAACCACGTATAATTCAGGATGTCAAATATCGTAATCTTTCTCATCTTTCCCATGTCGATACTCCTCTCTACTCAAGATGACTTAGATGACGCCTTCGCCGCGAACCAGCTTCGACAAGCCATTGGCTACATACAGCAGGAACAAGCTGATAATCGATTTGAGAATGCTGACCGCCGTCGCGAACCCGAAGTTGGAATTCACCACCCCGATGTTGTATACGTACAGATCAAGCACCTCAATATGATTCATGTTTATCGCGTTAGAGAACACATAATATTGCTCGAGTCCATTATTGATGAAGTTCGCGATTCCCAATATGAGCAGCACGAAGAATGTTGGTATAATCCCGGGAATCGTCACGTGCCACATCAGCTGGAAACGGTTTGCTCCATCCACTCTCGCCGCCTCATACAATTCCTGATCAATCCCGGCAATCGCAGCAATGTACAAGATCGCACCCCAACCGAGACCTTTCCATATGCCCCACAAGGTCATGGCCAGCCAGGTATGGTTGTCCGATGCCAGCAAACTCAGCGGGCGTTCTATCAGATGCATGCTCTTCAGCAAGTTGTTCAGGAAGCCGTTGTCGACAGAAAACAACATGAATGCGAAGGAGTACACCAATACCCAACTGATAAAGTTCGGCAGCGTTGTAAGCGTCTGCACGATTTTCTTAAACGTCGGGCTCTTTATTTCCGCCAGGAAAATCGCGAAGATGACCGGCAGAACCGAAGTCAGAATGCCAAGCGAACTGATCACGAGCGTGTTGCGCAGAACCCTGAGGATTTCCTGAACCTGAGTCGGATTCGACACCAACGCTTTAAACCAGCCCAGGCCCACGAACTCGGTTTTGGACAGTGGAATACCGGGCCTGTAGTCGTAAAAGGCATAGACCCAGCCGTACAGCGGCAAATATGAGAACAAAAAGACAAGAACAAGAAAAGGAAGAGCCATAAGAAATAATTTATACTTATCTTTAAGTTGGAAGCGCTTTCTTGAAACTGGGGAATAGGTTTGTTTAGACAAGTTTGCGTTCATGTTTCTCCTCCCGCTATTAAATAATTTTTCTATCATTTGCTCACTTTTACTTGGATTTTCAAATCGGCTATCTTAGGAGGTCTAGAACTCCTGCTGGTATGACATTTCCTATCAACTCTCTCTCAGCGGTGGAACCTGCTTCAGGTTTTGTTCCACAGATTCATTATGCGGGCAAACTCTCAACCTCTTTGTTTCGATTATAACGAAATCGTTTTCATCATAATACCCGATAAATTTCACTTAAAATCCAGCCATAATTAGTGTTTTTCCGTGCCGGAAAATATTGAATCATGCCGATCCTGATAGATTGTATATCTGCGCGGCAGGGTAAACACTCTGGCATGAAGTTCCTGCTCAGAAAAGGGCTTGGTCAGGTACTCATCACCGCCAGCCAGCAAGTCCTCGGTCTTATCCATGGTACTGGATTTAAAGTAAGGCAATTCTATAGCGCATATTTTTCTGCGCGTGGAATTCCGCGCTTCCGTAATCTGTCAAAGCTGTCTCTATAGGAGCTCCATCCTGCCCGTATACGACATGCTTCGCCGCATGCGGAACGCGGAGCCTGCAAACGCCGGCATGGCTTGTCACAAGCTCGGCTTCCCGCAGCTTCCCAACCGCCCAGCGCAGATCTGCGGTATACCCGCCCCGCCCACGCAGGCCTCGGACCGTGCCGTCCGCCCACGCTTTGGGAAGCGCAGGCAACAGATGCAATTCGCCGACATGGCTTTGCAACAGCATCTCCGCCGGTATGTCCAAACACCATTCCGCCAAGACGGCCATTGCAGATCGGGAGCGCCTCATTCCAATCGGCTGCGGGCTTCCGATATCACAAGCTCATCGCGTTCATTCCAATGTCTCCTCTCGTATAACTCCGGTTTGCGGAAGGAAACGGAAGCGGCTCAGTCCGATATCCCCGACCAAACACAGATAGACAGTGCGAACTCCCGACGCCTCGTCCACCTTGCAGGCAATTGTCTCCCACAATTGCTGCCCCCCCGTATCAGGAACAGTGCATGTTCCGATAAGCGAACCGTTTGGTGCATCCAGTCTAAGCTCGATTCTGCCGCCTTCCTTGCCGGACATACAACGGGCTTCGAAGCCGCTGATCCCAACGCTGAAATCGGCATCGTCAAATCGCAGCCAGCCTGACTCGCCCGACAACCGGATGCAGCTCCCGCCTTCCCGGCATTCGTCAAGGTAGACGCCATCGTAATCATCATAGTTCACTGCCGGTGTTTCCTTGATTAAATCGCGCGGAGGCACGGTTTCGCCGTCTACCGCCAGCTTCTTCTGCACGCGAATATCTCCCGACGAGCCCCCGATCATGAGCGTATAAGTACCGGACTCGATGCAATAAGCGTCTCTGGTCACATCCCAGAACGCCAGCTCGGAAACCGGCACCGTAAAGCAGATGGTCCGCTTCTCTCCGGGAGCCAGATGGATGCGCCGGAAGCCCTTCAGCTCTTTGAGCGGCCTCTGCACGCGGGACGTATCGGCGCGCACATACAGCTGGACGACCTCTTCTCCGGCCATATCGCCCGCATTCTCGACCTGCACACTGACCGAGATGTCCTTGTGTGAGCCGGCACGCTCCAGATTCACTTTCAGCTCATAGTAACGGAAGGTCGTATACGACAACCCGTAACCGAACGGATACAACGGCTCTCCATCAAAATATTGATAGGTGCGCTTCCCTTTCCTAATATCATAATCCATGATATCGGGCAGCTGCTCTACGGAACTGTACCAGGTCATATTGAGCCGTCCCGCCGGGTTATAATCGCCGAACAATACGTCCGCCAAGGCGTTCCCAAGCTCTTGGCCGGCATGTGAGGAATACAAGACGGCCGGAATGTGCTTATCGACCCAGTTCAGGGCAAACGGGTAGCTCCCAATGACGACGACAATCGTGTTGGGATTTACCTTGTATACCTCCCGAATCAGCCTCTCCTGGGAAGCGGCTAGCGTCAAGTCCGGGCGGTCGATCTCTTCCTTCCCGTTGATAAGCGGGTGGTTCCCGACGATAACAATCGCTGCATCCGACGCTTCAGCCACCGCAACCGCCTCCTTCAGACCGTCCTCGATAACCTCTTTGCGCAAAGCCCCGCCTTCATCGCCGGGCAGCGACACAGGGCTCCCGTTCCAGCTTGCGAGCGACATCGTCCCATCCTGCCCCTCGACAGGTTGAAACACCTCTTTGACGAACCAGCCCCAAATGTCTTCAGTCGAAGCGGTCACGGTCCTATCGTCGGTCGTCACATATTTGCCGTTCGAGAGCGCCTTCAGCGTGGCGCTGCCGAAGCCCCAGTCGGTCATCAAGAACGTCTCGGCGGAATCGGCAGCTGTCCGGTCCGCCTTCAATGCACCGTTCTCGTCCGGCGCAATCCCTACATATTTTCCCGTCACAGCGGAACGAAGGCGCACACGGTCGCATCCGTCGGCGAAGACGACGGAACCTTTGCTCATTTTGGCCCGAATGCCTTGCAGCGGAGTGACCTTATACGGATGGCTGCCGGAATACCAATCTCGGCATACCGCATCTCCGAGCGGCCCTATCACGGCGACTCGCTGTACGGCATCCCGGTCGAGGGGAAGCAGTTGATGCTTGTTCTTGAGCAGTACGACGGATTCACGGGCCGCTTCCAGGGAGAGAGTCGCATGCTCCGGCTTGCAAACCGTGTCATCCGGCATGCCGGCATACGGATTGCGCTCGTCTGGATCGAATTCGCCAAGCAGGAAGCGCACCCGGAACGTGTTGGTCAAAGCCTGGACCAGGTCGCCATCCTCAAGCAGCCCCTCGGCGAGCGCCTCCCGTATGGCGGCGCAGGTAATCTCGGCATCGTCCGTGATGCTGTCGATGCCGTTCTTGATCGACGCCACGACAGCTTCTTTATACGTCTCAAAATAATGGTGATCCTTCACGAGGCCGATCAGATCTCCTGCATCGCTGACGATAAAGCCGTTCATCTCCCACTCGCCTTTGACGACCCGGAGCACATCGGGATGGAGAATGGCGGGCGTCCCGTTGATCGAGTTATATGCAGTCATCATCGACAGAGCCCCCCCATCGCGGAAGGCCGGCTCAAACGCTTTCAAATAATATTCCCGCATATTGCGCGGGTCGATGCTGGCGGAGCAGTGCCCCCGATCCTTCTCGTTGTTGTTGCCGAGAAAATGCTTCAAGGTCGCAATCGCTTTGCGGTAAACGGGATGCGAACCCTGAATGCCCTTGACGAGCGCGGACGTGAGCTCACCCGTCAAGTGCGGGTCTTCCCCGTACGCCTCCTCTGTCCGGCCCCACCGCGGGTCCCGCTCCATATCGACAGTCGGCGCCCATAGTGTCAGGCCGTTGCGCGCGGGGTCCCGCTGATAAAACACTCTGGCCTCATCGCCGATAACGGAACCGATCCGTTCCAGCAGTTCCGGGTTCCAAGTGCAGGCAAGGCCGATCGGTTGCGGAAATGAGGTCGCCTCCCCCAGCCAAGCGATGCCGTGGGCAGCTTCGGTACCGTGCTTGTATGGTTTCACCCCCAGCCTCTCGACTGCGGGTTGATTTTGGCACATGAGCCCAATTTTCTCCTCGAGGGTGAAACGGGACACCAGATCGGCAACACGGTCTTCGATTGCCAGATCTTGATTCTGAAACGGTAAAGCTACTCCCTTAGCACTTGTCATCGTCGCCAAACCTCCATTTTAAGGTATTTAGAAATCATCTTAGCTCAATCTGCCGTGGTTGCCGTGGCATGGAAATGGCCCAATTGCTCGGGCCTTTAATCGCGACCGATCCCAAGGAGACGTTCCCAGCCTTCCGCAAGATTGTTGCGGGCCCAATTCCAGTGGTCTTTGTTTTCATATTGCCGGAAGGTACATTCAATCCATAAGATCAGATCCAGATAAAAATCGTACATCACTCTGCGCCGTTGCTGATTTTGGGTTGCGACGGCCAGCCCATAGCCCCTTGAGAACCCAACGGATCGGTTGAAGCGGCCGAAATAAACCTCCATCAGCGGGTCGCCCCAAAGCGCTCTTTCGAAATCGATCAGCCCTGTTATTTCCCCATTCTCGACAAACACATTTCCATCCCATAAATCCCAATGCACGAGACGGGGCTGTACGACTTCGTGCAAAGCATCCAGATGCCGTTCAATTTCCGATTCGATAACCGCATCGCCCGCAGGCAGCTCGACCCCAGCATCTCTGGCATCAGCCAGCACGCCCCGGATCATCTGTTGAAAAGCTTCCGCCCATGAGTCATTCCACGATTCTTGCTGCAGGAAATATCCGAATTTCTCCCCTTGCACTTCATTGATCATGCGACTATAGACGCCAAGCTCGAATTCGATCGCGTCCTTCTCTTCCTGGGAAAGCGTCTCTTTGATTTTGTTGTAAGGAACCCCCGAAAGTCGCTCCATAATAAAATACTCCGCATTAATCAAGGTGCATGTATCGTCGTGTGCGAGCACCTTGGGTACAGGCAGCGTTCCGCTGTTGTCAAACAAGCGTAGCGCCTCAACTTCCGTGCGCATCAAGTTTGCCTCATAGCGCATCATTTTTGTTCCCTTGAACGGCGCCACTTTTAGGATAACGTCGCGGTCGTCGCTTGTGATGATCGCGTATGCGCTGTTTGCCCACCCATCCGTTAATTCTTTCGTTTCAACGACCCGGCATCCGAAGGCTTGGTGAATTATTCGTTCCATATCACTGTCTATCAGCTTGGGTTTAATATTACTTTCCATATTATTTGTCCAACCCTTTCATAAATCTAAAATCATTCCTTAATGTTTCAAATCGACCATCACTTCACTTACATTCCTTGATAGTTTTTCAACATCCACGAGAATGACCCTATGCAAGAGAAGCCCCTTTTCCTGCATAATCTAAGAATAGGAAAGGACGCTCCCAAGCCGACTCTTGGGCTAAATCCTCCATATTTCCACCCAAACAGACCTATTCGATATGAATCACCGGCTTATAATCAAACCAATCAAAAAGTGCCGGCGTACTCTGTCCTGTTTCGCAAACGGCATACATCGCAATGACTACTCCCGTAAAGCCGCCTGCTACCTCAGTTGAGAGCAGATGCGTTTCTCCCGAGCCCAACTCAAGGACATCGGATTGATTTGGCTGAATGGAGAAAACAAACCATTCCGGCCTAGCCTCAATCTTTAGCACGACCGGGCCCGCTGCGCATTCGTGCGTATGCTCCGTTCTCAATGATCCCACGGTCCGCCGTAATACGATCAACTTGCGTCCTTCCTTGAACTTTACGGCAAGATCATAATGATACTTTTCGTTCATAAATACGGTAAGTCCGGCTTCCTCACCTTCGCTTTTCGGTTCGAAATCTAGTAGAGCGGCTATGTTGCATGACAAATGGCGCAGACGCCGGCCCACAAAGGCGGGGGCGCCGGCATCGTCGAGCGACACCATATTCCCACGCAGCACCAAATTTCCCGGACTTTCGTGGAGCGACCAGCTTTCCGGAGTCGGATTCCGCAGAAACACCCAGTCAAAGCCTAGCGTTGTTTCATCAAAATCATCTCTGATTGCCTTATGCGGCCACCGGACTTCCTGCAGCTGAGGAGCCTCCATAACGGACTCGATACGCCCGCCGTTACCGATGATCGGCCAGCCGTCATCCGTCCATGACACGGGCGCCAAAAAAGTCTCTCTGCCCAGATGATGCCGCATCGGATAAGAAACAGGCCTGATTCCCAAGAAAACCGCCCACCAGCTGCCGTCATGCGCCTGTACCAGATCCGCATGCCCGGTTGCGTGTATGCTGGTCTTCAAGCTTCTATGAGACAAAATCGGATTATGGGGACACGCTTCATACGGTCCATAGGGGGCGCTGCTTCTCGCTATCGTCGCCATATGGCCGTATTCAGTTCCGCCTTCGGCGATCAGCAAATAGTAAAATCCGTTGATCTTGTAAAGATGGGGAGCTTCCGGGTACGCTCCGCCCGTTCCCCTCCAGATCAGACGGCTCTCAGTCAGCATGCTTCCGGTCAATATGTCAATCTCGCATTGATAAATGCCATAACCTTCATTGCCGTCGCAAGTGGATTGAAAGTATACACTGCCGTCTTCATCGAATAATAGAGAAGGATCGATGCCCTTCTGCGCGACAGGTATTGGATCGGACCAATGACCGTCCGGCTGCCTGCTTCGAACAAAAAAATTGCCGACCCCGCTCACATTCGTCGTTACCATATAGAACCAGCCGTCGTGATGGCGGATCGTTGGGGCGTAGATTCCTCCCGAGAGCCAAGTGTTTCCCAATGGCAACTGCTGCTCGGTTGTGAGGCAATGTCCGATCTGGCGCCAATTGACAAGATCCTTGCTGTGAAATAGGGGGACTCCGGGAAAATATGCAAAAGAGCTTGTCACCAGGTAATAATCATCCCCGTTCCGGCAGATGCTCGGATCGGGATAAAAGCCGGGAATAACCGGATTCGTATACTGCATTTGGATTTCTCTCCTTGTTGTGGGTCTGATGTAAAAGCATATTCATCATTATTTATATAAAAAAATGAAGTTTTGAGATACCTACGAAATTTGTGAATTTTTCATAGAATAATTAGATATTACAACTGAGGTAACATCTACATCACTCGCTCCGCAAAGCACCTTACTCCCTCGCGTTCGCAGCCTATGAAATCCGGCAGCACCAGACTGTTTGCGGATATGGTTTACTTTCACTCTGAGAGCAAGCATCATAAAAGATAATCGCTGTATGCCAAATACTTAAAACTCCAGAAAATAATAGTGTTAGCATCATCATTGCGTCAGAATCTACATCGATTTTCTCATTTCCCTTCTGAATTGTCCGGGTGAAACCTTGTATCGCCTTTGGAACAACCGATAAAATGATCTAGACTCCATACCAATATTTTCTGCCACCTGCTCAACAGTCATTTCTTCGGTTTCAAGCAAACATGCCGCCTGTTCTAATTGAACTTTCAAAATATATTGATAAATAGAGTGACCCAGTTCGTTCTTAAATAATTTATTTAAGTGCTGCGATGTATAACCAACCATTCGAGAAATCTCGTCTACCTTAAGTTTACTTGAGTAATGATCGTAGATAAAATTCACTACTTTCTGAATTGTTAAATTTGGATTAATCGTAAATACGTGTAATCCTATGGTTTGAAGTTTAGCTTCTACTAACAAAGAATAAATGATCTCAGAAGTCTTTAACGATCTGTCTCTGTAATCTTCTGACATACATAGCGCATCTATCAACTCTAATATTCTATCTGAAGAATTCACAATTACTGGCCTGTTCATTTTTAATCGAAATTGCAATAGGAGCATAAGGTTACAATCAAATCGTACTGTCGCAATCTCCCACTTTTCATCTAATGACTTATATTCAAAACTTGTACTAGGCGTAATAATGACCAACTGATTAGCTTGAATTACAAATTCAGGCTGGCTATTTATTCGAAATAGTCCTTTCCCCCTTAAACAGAATATAATCTCACAATGACTACTCTCCTCAGTAAAATAACCAACTGGGTTGCGAATATAGCCTGCTGCGCTTAGTCGAAATGGAAGTGACAAATTTGTTTGAGCTATCTTTGAGAATAAGTCTTGTGAAATCAAATGGCCCCCCCCTTTATGAACTTCACTCTATCTGCTACACAACATGCTGACTCCCATAAATTTTTTCTTTATTGTTAATTCCCTAAGACAATTGATAACGCTTACATTTCACCAGATTCATATACAGCATTTGGATTTCTCTCCTTGTTGTGGGTCAGATGTAAAAGCGTATTCATCATTATTTATATAAAAAAATGAAGATCTGAGATACCTACGAAATTCGTGAATTTTTCATAGAATAATTAGATATTACAACTGAGGTACATCACTCGCTCCGCAAAGCGCCTTGCTCCCTCGCGTTCGCAGCCTATGAAATCCGGCAGCACCATGTTTGCGGATATTCGGACGGATGACGTTTGGCCGGCGGCATGCCCGGGCGCATCGTAGGCAGGCACTAATGTCGCATCCATATTATTGGGGAAGCTGTCGCCCGCAGCGAGTGTCGTGATCGTCCACGAAAATACCAGATAATGCTCTTCCGGATTGTGATCTCGGCGGCATCGCTCCAGAACGTTTCTCCCGGTAAAACCATCCTGGACATAGACGAATCGAACATTACCGGGATGCTTCCGTCGGGCAATTTCCCGCCGTCAGCGATGTAAGCCGCCTCGATTCGGAGCGGTCTGCCCATGTAGATAATGCGCTTCTAACATTTTACAGCCAGTCCCGCAAGCCTCTAACAAAGCGTCAAGCTTCAATATCCCTCAATGGAATAAAAATCCAATCTTGGAATCCCGCCACCATTCCATATCTTCATCGCTCTGGTAGACATGTTTAATCACCCCCTTTAAAGAGATAAAGAGCAGGACTTCACAGTCGCTGCTCTTCCGTTCCTCCCGTTTTTCAGGGATTCACAAACTGCCACTGCAGGTTGGTACTGGCATCGCTGCTCCACTGCTTCAAGTCGGAGCCGTTAGCCGTATTGCCGCCGCCATCCAAATAAAGACCGGTTGAAGCATTCTTGATCCTGTAATTGCCTCCGTATGCTTCCAAATTCCATCGCTGGTTGTAGCTGTCGCTGCTGCTCCACTGCCCGCAAATGGAGCCGTTAGCGGTACGGTACATACCGTCAAGATACAAACCTGTTGCAACATTTTTTATTTTGTAATAGCTTCCGTAGAATTCCATCACCCATTGCTGGTTGCTACTGGCGCTGGTACTCCATTGGCCTGCATTTGAACCATCTGCGGTACGGCCCATGCCGTCAATATACAAACCTGTGGTCACGTTCTTCATTTTAGAAGTTTTCATGACACTCATGATCGCATCAATAATTCCTTGCTGTGTGATCGTATAGGTAGACCTGTTAAACAATCCAAAACCATAATTTCCATTCCATCCATTATCCCAAATAATCGGTACCGAACCGTATTTCCTGGCTGTTGCGCTTACCGCTTTTGCAAATGCCGCACGATACGTATTATTCGTTGAATCATAGGCCATTTTATCTATGGAACCGAATTCACCGACGACCACAGGATATCCTTGGGTTACGAATTTATCATACGTAGACTTCAGTTGCGAATCCAAATAATCTTCCTGTCCCCAAGTGGATTTTTTCGACGTGTTGGTAGCTGTTGCTCCCCATTGGGTTATGGTACCGGATTCCTCACCGCAGAAGTCCCAAGGCGAGTAATAATGAACGGATATCATGATTCTTTTTTCAGAACTCGGAATCGCAGTTGATCTGTAATTGTCTGTAGGAAGCGCAAAGCCATAATTGCCTACTGTATAATCAATGCTGGTATTCCAGCCGGGAATCAGAAGCCATCTTGCGCTATTGTTTCCTCCGGTTTGTCTTACGGTATCTACAAAGATTTGATTATAAGCATTAAGATTTGAATAGTATGTGGTGTTAGGCGTTTCCCACGTCCCATCAAATTCTTCGTTCATGGATTCAAAGATCAAATGCTCATCATAATTGACAAACGTATTAGCAATCTGCTGCCAGACTTTTTGATATTTGGCCCTGATCGTTGTTTGATCGTTTGAATTGACTAGCAGCCAAGAACCGGGGACTGAATTGTACCCGTCTCCATGAATGTTAGTAATGACATACAAGCCTTCGTTGTAGGCATAGTCCACGACTGTTTTCACTCTGTTCAGCCATGCAGAATCAATCGTATAATTCGGTGCACTCCCTATCTTATTCAAATACGAAACAGGGATACGGATTGTTTTAAATCCTGCTGCTTTTACCCTTTGAATGAACGCCTGCGTGACATTAGGAGTGCTTTCGCTGGGTGTACCGTTGGAACTGAGCTCAAGCTGGTTTCCCAGATTCCAGCCCGCCCCCATTTCAAAAACAATTTGCGAAGCATTCAATTGCGTGAAATCGGCTGTTTCTGCAGATGCTGACGGAATCCGACCGGAAATGACAGTTGTAAACACCAATACCATGGCTAACAAAAAGATCCTGAAAGACTTTACTTTTGACGACATAAATAACACCTCCGTCTCTTATTTTTGGTTCATTTTAAACGAGTTCAACCAAAAAACTCCCAACCGGTAACAACCTTGTTCATCACCTCCGTTCCATTAAGGTACACTTTCAGCGAATGGCAAACGGGCTGTTCTGAACGATGGATAGCCATTCGCGGGCAATGAGTTCATGGCCGACAGCCGTTGGGTGAACGCCATCCCATATCCAATAGGCGGCATCCTTGCCGGACGAAGCCTTGTCGAACGCCTCTTGTAATGGAACGAATACCGCATCGTATTCCTCGGCCAACTGACGAACGATACGGCCGTAGTCATCGATCCGTTTTCGCCACTCCTCCCATTTTTCCTCCGTACACCCGACTTTCAATATAAACGGCTCGCACAGCACTAATCCTGCGGAAGGCAACATCTCCTTCGTTTCCGCCAGCAAATGCCTGTACGCTCTTTCGAAACGGTCGCCTGAACAACCCGAAAGGATCCGCCAGGCGTCGTTGACGCCGATCAGGATGCTGATCAGATCCGGCTTTAAGCTGATCGCATCATCGTCCCAGCGGGCGTATAAATCCGAAACCCGGTTTCCGCTGACACCCCGGTTGATGAAATGCGGTTGGTTGCGGGCCAATTCGAAGCCGAGCTTGCTAGCAATGATAAAAGCGTAGCCGTGTCCCAAAATGTGATTGGGATCCTCGTTGCTGTCCCGGTTGCCATCGGTTATGGAATCGCCTTGAAACAGAATCGTTTGTCGTGTTGGATTCATGATTGATTTTCCCTTCATTCTCGGATAAGGTTCTATTTCCCTGACCTAGCAGCTGGTTTCGGCAAGCTCTACAATCTCTACGGCGTATGGCTCCATGTCAAGCTCCGGTCCGATCCGTCTCTCGCTGAGAATACTTGGATAAGCTTGACTTAGCGTTACAGTTTGCCGCTTCCGCGAAAGATTCAATAGGAACAAATATCGCTTCTCTCTCTTCTTGCGAACCGAAATTTGAACGCCCTCCGGCAGATCGGGGAACAGGCTCGCACCCGCTTCTGCAGCGGCCTCCCGGAAAAAGTCCAAATAAAAGCTCTCCTCGGCAACCGTCCCCAAATAATACACCTTGCCGCTTCCAAGAGAATGAACCGCAGCGGCCGGTTTGCCGGCGAAGAAATCGTCTTCGTACCAAGCGATCGGTTCCGCGTCGGAAAGCTCCAAAATATCGCACCATTGCATGCATGTGTAGGTCTTCCCATTCTTCGACCGAATGGTGTGGACGTCTTTGCCTATCGGGTCGTATTCCGACACGTACACTCCGGCCGCTTCAGCCAGCGGACCGGGCAGCGGCTCCATCCGGCAAACATTGTTCATGTTTTTAACGCCAGTGCGATTCGTTACAATCAAGGTAGCCCCGTTCCGGACACAATCCTCGAGATGGCCTGCCACGCTGTCATCCAACAAATAGAGAGATGGGGCGACAATTAGCCGATATTCGCTTAAATCGGCTGTCGTATTCACCACATCGGTCTGAACGCCCAGCTTCGTCAATGCGCGGTGATACAGCTTCAGATTGTCGAAATAATCCATTCCCTCCGCCTGCGGCTGAATCTGAAGCGCATTGTATTGATCGTGCGAATGGAGAATGGCCGCTTCGCCATGCACCTCCGATCCGGTCAGCAGCGGAGAGAGACGGTTCACTTCCCCGCACAGCTTGCTATACTCCTCGAACCGGCGGCCCGGAATGTTGCTATGGTCGATCAAGCCATGCCAGAATTGCTCGGCGCCTACGGAAGCGCTTCTCCACCGGAAATGCACGAGGGCATCGGCACCGCGCGATATGCACTGCCAGGCGAACGCACGTATAAACCCCGGCTGCGGCGTTCGCCACATCGGGAACCAACAGCCTGGCGGGCCGCTGATCGTTTCCATGATCCAGAAGTTCCCCCTCTTAATCCCCCGGGTTAAGTCCAGCGTCAACGCCCCGCCGTATCCGCTCGTATCCGACTTTTCCGGACTTGTGTTCGGATAATAGTCAAGGGAGGCAAAGTCCAGCGAGTCGCACAGTTTGTAATAGTCGAGGGACATCGGGTAGCTCCAAATATTATGGGTCACGAAATGATCCGGACACAGCTTCCTCAGAAGATTCACTTGCAGTTGTTGAAAATCGACGACAGAATCCGTTTCGAACCTTTTCCAGTCCAGTAAATAAGACGGGTTTTTGAAGGAGGTACCGCCCAGCGGGGGCTTGATTTGCGGCCAACTGCTGTACTCCCCGCTCCAGACGACGGTGCCCCATGCGCGGTTCAGATCCTCCAAAGATCCGTACTTGTCCGACAGCCATTCTCGGAACCGCTCGCTGCAATTGTCGCAATGACACTCGTTCAGAGCAAATTCGTTATCAATCTGCCATCCGGTTACAGCCGGATGCTTCGAATAATGCGAGGCAAGCTTATCCACGATTTTCTCCGAGTAAAGGCGCATGGAGGGACTGTTGTAGCAACGATGTCCGCGCACACCGGGATATCGCGGATGCAGCAAGGCATCAACCGGAAGCACGTCCGGGTACCGCTCCACCAGCCAATTCGGCGGCGTGTTGGTCGGAGTTCCGATCACGACCTCGATGCCGCGTTGATGGAAAACCTCTATCGCATCGTCCAACCATGCGAAATCGTATCGCCCTTCCTCCGGCTCCAGACGCGACCATGCAAATTCGGCTAACCGAACCAGACGGACTCCCGTCTGCCGCATCAGATCCGCATCCTGATCCCACATGGCGCGCTCCCAGTGCTCCGGATAATAATCTACACCCATTTTCATCATAAGCTGCCCTCCACCGATTGCTAAGCTAAGCAATGTTTCATTGTAAACCGTTGTTTCCCGATTTCCGCACAAATCCTTATTTCGGCAGCAGAGAGTCCTGTCCCTGCGCACGGGCGCAAGGCAGGACTCCTTTTATCCCGAAACGATCGATTCTTGCTCTACGATGCTGTGCCCGTAATGCTCGTGCCGTTCTTCGTAATCGTGTACTCGATGATGGCGCCGCTCCAGAAGTGAAACTTCAGAATCACCGTTCCATCGTTCACTTCATTGAAGAAGCCCTGTGTAAGAGAGATTTCATTTGTAGCATAAGATGGTTTGAATGTCCGGTTGAACTCCTTGAACGAAGTCCAGTTATGCGGACCGGCGTTGCCCCCTGCAGCGTAAGTGGCCTCCATCGTGGCAAGACGGTCGCCGTTGAAGGCAGTCGGAATCGCAAAATTTGAAGTGGTGCCTTCCACATTTTGCAGCACCGGCGTGTCATTGTATAAAACATGGAAAGTCCAATCGGCGCCTTTGTTGAACCCAGCTTTCAATACGGCAACCTCGCCTGGTTCAGCCGATGCGGTCAGCTTGGCGACATAACTTGCTTTGAGAGTCAGGACTTCGCCATTCAGCTCATAGTCCACGCCATTGACCAATTCGTATTTTCCATTTTTGATGCTGGTTAGAACATTGCCGTTCAAGTTCAGATGGACTACGGCGTCCTGTTCCTGAGCACCTTTCTTGACAAAAATCAGATCGGATTCGCCAGTGGAAGAACGGCTCTTCAAGCTGGCCATGATCTGATTGTAAAGCTCAGGATCGTTCCACTGAAGCGTTCTGCGGTCAAAACGCCCGCCGTTGTCCCACAGCATAAGTGCAAATTTGTTCTCTACGGATTTAGAGGTGAAATACTCGATAAACTTTAACATCTCGCCATGCTCGGGCACACCTTCTCCGGCATCCCAGCCGAGCAGTCCGTATTCGCCTACGATAACGGGAATTCCTTTCGATACGAACGCATTAGATACATTGTCAATCAATGTATCGACATCCTTAATCGTGTCGGCCTCGAGCTTCGGGTAGCCCGCAATATTCACACTGAACGGCCAGAAGCCGTAAAAATGAACGGTCACGATCAAATTCGGATCGTTCAGCTTGGCAATCGTGCTTGCAAGCGAATCCACACGCACTTTCTCGTGATTGCAGTATAACGTCGGCAGCACAAGCGGACGATCGGCATTTGCGCCTCCCGACGCTCTTACAAGATGGACGAAGGTTGTGTTGATCTCATCAAGAAATGCGAGCTGCGTCGTTATATCAACGTTTAAAAATTCCGGTTCGTTGATGCTTTCGAACATCAGTTTGTTGGAACGATTCTTGAAGCGGTCGGCGATTTGCGTCCATACCGCGGTATATCGGGCCAATACTTCGTCATGATTCGTAGGCATCGTTCTGGCCCACATCCAAGCGTCATGGTGAACATTGATCATGACATACAGTCCCTCTTCCAGCGACCAGTCGACGACTTGCTGAACTCGGTCCATCCAGGCCGGATCGATCTTATAATCCGGTGCGTCGCCCATCCGCCCGTTCCATGTAATCGGAATACGGATACTTTTGAAGCCCTGCTTCTTAATTTCCTTAATGAATTCTTTGGTTACGCGCGGGTTACCCCAAGCCGTCTCATCATTTTTTGTTGGATCAGTCGTATTAAATGCATCAAATGTATTGCCCAGGTTCCATCCGGGCTGCATTGCGCTGACATAAGACTGCATTTTGGTTTCTTTCGGGGAAGCAGCGGCCGAGCTGACGGGTGAAAACAACGCCAGCAGCAGGGCAACGATCATTGCGACCGACAGATATGATCTTTTTGAGCGCATAGAAATTCTCCTTTGGTTTCATAATTTAGGCTTCCACTGTACACGTGTTGCTTGGCGGACGTTACTTGGGTGTGCCAGTGATTCGGCCACCTTTGGACGTAAGCTGATAATAGTCAAGTAAGCTCTGCCGCAGCGCGCAGGCGCTGGACAGGACTCCCTTTTTCCCCAATCAATTCCGGTTCTACGAAGCTGTGCCCGTAATGCTCGTGCCGTTCTTCGTAATCGTGTACTCGATGATGGCGCCGCTCCAGAAGTGGAACTTCAGAATCACCGTACCATCATTCACTTCTTTGAAGAAGCTTTCTGTAAGAGCGATTTCATTTGTAGCATAAGAAGGTTTGAATGTCCGGGCGAACTCCTTGAACGAAGTCCAGTTATGCGGACCTGCATTGCCCCCTGCAGCGTACACGGCTTCCATCGTGGCTAGACGATCGCCGTTGAAGGCAGTCGGAATCACAAAATTTGCGGTGTTGCCTTCCACGTTTTGCAGCACCGGCGTGTCATTGTACAAGACATGGAACGTCCAATCGGCGCCCTTGTTAAATTGGGCTTTCAATACGGCTACCTCGCCAAGTGAGGCCGATTCAGTCAGCTTGGCGATAAAACTTGCTTTGAGGGTCAGCTCTTCGCCGTTCAACTCATAATCTTTGCCTATTTTCAACTTATTGTCTCCGGCACGGATACCGGTCAAAATATTGCCGTTCAAGTTCACATGGACTACGGCGTCTTGGGCCGGCGCACCTTTCCTGACAAAGATCAGATCGGATTCGCCAGTGGAAGAGCGGCCTTTAAAGCTAGCCATGATCAGGTTGTAAAGCTCCGGATCTCTCCACTGAAGCGTATTGCGGTCAAAACGCCCTCCGTTGTCCCATAGCATCAGGGTAAGTTTGTTCTCTATGGATTTAGCGGTAAAAAACTCCAAAAATTTCAACATCTCGCCATGCTCGGGCACACCTTCTCCGGCATCCCAGCCGAGCAGTCCAAATTCGCCTATGACTACGGGAATTCCTTTCGATACGAACGTATTATATACATTGTTAGCCATTGTATCGATATCCTTAATCGTGTCGGCTTCAAGCTTCGGGTAGCCCGCAATGTTTACACTGAACGGCCAGAAGCCGTAAAAATGAACGGTAGCGATCAAATTCGTATCGTTCAGCTTGGCAATCGTGCTTGCAAGCGAATCCACATGCTCTTGCGAGTTATTCGTAAATAACGTCGGCAGCACTAGCGGACGAACGTCATTTTTGCCTCCTGACGCTCTTACAATATGGACGAAGGATGTGTTGAACTCATCGAGAAACGTGTGCTGCGTAGCCACATCAACGTTATCAAATAACGGTTCGTTGACGCTCTCGAACATCAGTTTATCGGAATGATTCTTGAATCGGTCTGCGGTTTGCTTCCAAATCGCATTATATTGAGCCAATACGGCGTCATGATTCGCCGGCGCCTTGCTGACCCACATCCATGAGTCGTGGTGAATGTTGATCATGACATACAGTCCCTCTTCCAGCGACCAGTCGACGACTTGCTGAACCCGGTCCATCCAGGCCGGATTGATCGTATAATCCGGTGCGCCTTCCATCCGCCCGCTCCATGTAATTGGAATACGGATGCTTTTGAAGCCCTGCTTCCTAATTTCCTTAATGAATTCTTTGGTTACGCGCGGGTTGCCCCAAGCCGTCTCATCATTTTTCGTCGGATCAGTTGTATCAAATGCATCAAATGTATTGCCCAGGTTCCATCCGGGCTGCATTGCGCTGACATAAGACTGCATTTTGGTTTCTTTCGGGGAAGCAGCGGCCGAACTGATGGGTGAAAACAACGTCAGCAGCAAGGCAACGATCATTGCGACCGACAGATATGATCTTTTTGTGCGCATAGAAATTCTCCTTTGGTGTCATATATTTGGATTGATTCTGTAGATGTTTTGCTTGCCGCGTATTTACTGATGCACGCCTGAATATCCTCCTCTGCTTGGAATAATGGGCACTGCTGTCTTTCGAGGAAATCAATTCTCAGAGACACTTGTGACTGCACTTCGATGTTGTGTTTTTCATGCACCTCCTCATTGAACGCTTTATGTAAGCGGTGACATTTTTATTTTAACGATATGGCGTTTGTAATAATACTTCATAAAATCATCTAAAAATCATGTGGAAATTCAATATTTTGGATGCTTTCCTGTAAAATAATGCGCCGATATGAGATAAGGGACCGCCCTCCATGGCGGCCCCTTATCAATCGGTCGGTTCAACAAGCCGACGTTACTTAATGCCGCTGTCGGCTTTCAGCTTGACTTTGTCAGCTTTTACTCATTCCAAAGCTTCACACGGTCTTTCACCAGCTTGGTGAATTCCTGATTCAGCTTGTTAACGCCGGCTTTTTCCAGATCCTTCATGAAGTTGTCCCATACGGCATCGAATTGGTCCGGCTTCGCCAAAATCGCTTCTGGAATGCGCTTCTTCATAATGTCTTCGCACTTCTGGAAGAGGACGTTCACTTCGGAGCCGCTTTCCATGTTGATGTTCCATGCCGCGCCCCACGGTCTAACCGGGAATTCCTTCTCGGACGGCCACAGATCCTTAAAGTTCTTGATTTTGTAAGCAGCCAATGTCTCTTTGTCCGCTTGGGTGTATTCCTTCTCGATTTGTTCCGGGAAGACAGTGGTGTAATAGTTACCCGTTGGGTCCTTCACGCCGTCACCGTAGCTCGGTCCCATTCGGTACATATCTATACCGGTAGTTTTCTTGAAATTTTTGTTGTCATTGATCTTCATCTTCAGAATGTCGTCCAGGATGACGCGCTTGCCGTTCTCCACCTTGTAATGCTTGCCTTCAATCCCCCAGTTGACCAACACTTGCCCTTCATCAGACGCCAGAAAATCCAGGAACTTGATGATGCGAACCGGGTCTTTGGCGCTCTTTGTGATCGAGATGCCGGTACCAGCCAAGTACCCGGTATCTTGGAAGTCATATCTCTTGTAAGTTTCATTCAAGGTAACCGGAAAGTGGGCGTAGGTTTGATCAAACTTGCCCTCTTTCTTCAGCAATGCTTCTTCATTGGCGTAGTCCCAATCCGCATCGATGAGTCCCAGAACGCGGCCGCTGGCAACCTTCGCCTTGTACTGGTCATACTTCTGCACGAAGCTCTCCGGGTCAAGCAAGCCGATGTCGTTCATATGGTTCAGCCATCGGAAGTATTCCTTCTCCTCCGGACGCAAGTAGTGGAACTTCGTCTCATAGGTTTTCGGATCAATGTAAAATTCACCTTCATCCGGCGCGCCTGTCGTGGCAACAGCGGGGTTGGTGGTGGTAATTAAAATTTGCCATTCCCCTGCGTTCAGGGACAAGGGGATGATCGGCTTGCCGTCGGCTGTGGTCGGGTACTTGTCTTTGTAGGCTTTGAGCGCGTTCTCGAAATCCTTCACCGTCTTGATTGGCGGATAGCCAAGCTCCTTCACCACGGCATGCTGCAGCTCGAAGCCGGCGCCTGCCTTGAAGTACTGGTTGTTTACCCCAGCGGTCGGCAGGACATAAATGCCATGGTCATCATTGCTCCAACGCAGACGCTTCATGTATTCTCCATATAGCTTCTTGAGGTTCGGCGCATACTGGTCAATGAGCGGCGCCAGATCGATCAAAGCGTCGGCGTCCTTCAGCTTGCCCGCACTGCCCTTGGCCGCAACCATATCCGGATAGTCGTTGCTTGCCACCATCAGGGAAAACATATCATCATTGCCGCCTACCGGGAATTGCGCCTTGACGGAGATGCCGGTTTTTTGCGTAATGAGTTTGCCGACTTCGCTCTGCATGTCGTCCCAGAGCGGATTGTTGTCGCCAGCAGCGAAACGGATCGTCATGGGGGTAAGAGCTTCTTTGGACGATTCGGATACCGATGGTTTGGACGATGCCGCAGGACTGCTTGTACCATCGGAATTCGGCTTGCTGCAGCCGGTGGCCGCCAACAAGGCGACGACCATCAGAACGCTTGCCACTTTCGTTGTGTTGACTTTCATGAAATACTGCCTCCCTTTTATTCGTTGATAATTGAGGTAATGATTATATGGGACAGGTTTCCCTGGACTTACCGATGTCAGTTAACTCTTGACCGCTCCCAGCGTTATGCCTTTCACGAAGTACTTTTGCAGGAATGGATATACCAAAAGGATCGGAGCGGTGACGACCATGGTGATGGCCATCTGGATCGATTCCGGCGAAACTTCCGCCAAGGACTGCTGCTTGTTCGGGTCGTAGATATTGCCGCCGTTGTCCGTCGTGAGCAGAACCTTGCGGAGCTCGTATTGCAAGGTCGTATACTCCGGCTTTTGTCCGTTATACAGATAAGTGTCGAACCAAGAGTTCCAATGGTTGACAGCGATGAACAGCGCGATGGTAGCCAGCACCGGCTGGCACAAGGGAAGAATGACTCTCCAGAAGATGGTCCAGTCGTTCGCGCCGTCCATCTTCGCGGATTCCAGCAAGGCATAAGGCAGACCATTAATGTAGGAGCGAACGATGAGCACGTTCCATACGCTCAAGATGCCAGGGATAATATAAACCCAGAATGTGCCTAGCAGGTGCAAGTCGCGAATCAGCATATAGCCGGGAATCAAGCCGCCGGAGATGTACAGGGTCATCACGAAGATGGCGGTGAACAACCGCCTCGCCTGAAACTCCGTCTTGCTCAGGACGTAAGCGACCATGGAGGCGGACAAGACGCCGACCATCGTACCCAAGACCGTTCGGATGGTCGAGTTGCGAAATCCGGTCAGCAGTCCCTCATATTGAAAGATCGTCTCGTAATTCCGGATAGTTAACACTCGCGGCCATACGTGGATGCCTCCTTTGACGGTATCCGCGGAATCGTTGAAGGAAATGGCCAACACGTTAATGAACGGATATAAGGTTGCAATCCCGATCAGGATCAGGATGACATACAGGGAGATGTCGAATAAGCGGTCGGCTGTTTTTTTCTGCACAAGCCCTTGCACTGTGATTCCTCCTAAATGATCGTTTCTTTGGTGAATTTTTTATAGATGGCATTGGCCGTAAACACCAGGAAAATACTGACAACGGAATTGAACATCCCGATTGCGGTGCCGTAGGAATAACGGGACATCTGGATACCGTATTTCAAAGCGTAAATATCAAGCACCTCGGAGTAATCATTGACCAGCGGATTCCCAAGCAAGAACTGCTTCTCGAAGCCGATGCTGATCAGGTTGCCGATGGACAGAATCAGCAGTACCATGAAGGTGGGGCGGATTCCCGGCAGCGTAATGTACCACATCCGACGGAATCTTCCCGCGCCGTCCACAGTCGCCGCTTCGTACAACTCCGGGCTAATCCCGGCCATGGCCGCAAGATAGATGATGGAATTCCAGCCGGTTTCCTTCCACATATCCGCCGATGTGACGATTCCCCAGAACCAGGTGGGCTTCGCCATGAACTGGATCGGATGGTCCGTAATGTGAAGCATCATCAGCAGTTGGTTCACCGCACCTCCGTCGGTGGAGAGCATCTTGCTGACCAAACCGGCGACAACCACCCATGAAACAAAGTGGGGCAAATACGAAACCGTCTGAATGGTCCGCTTGAACAACTGCCCCCGCAATTCATTGATCAGCAGTGCAAAGATAATAGGAACGGTAAATCCGACAATAAGCCCCATAATACTCATTGCAAGCGTATTCCGCAAAACCAGATAGAACCGTTCGTCCGAGAACAATTCGTGGAAGTTGCTCAATCCCACCCACTTCTGTTGCAAAATATTCTTGCCAGGCTTATAGTTCTGGAATGCCATCAACCAGCCCCATAATGGAACGTAGTTGAATATAAGCAACCAGATGATGAAAGGCAATGACATGAAATACAAGTATTTCTGTTCCAACATGGTGTGAATGAAGCTTTTCTTTCGTTTTATCGCCGGAAGAGTAATGACAGTTTTTGTTGTTAGCGGTTGCATCCCGGTTCCTCCTCCTTCTCCTTCTCCTTCTCCTTCTCTCTCTTGAACTTATTTTAACGCACCCGGCCTGACGCCAAAACCCGAGAAATTCGACAATAAATCATGTTAAAATATGCGTTTTCAATGCATTCAAAAAAAGAAGGAGGCCCCTGGCCCTCCTCCGGAACATCTATGGCTATTCGTGCGAAAACATCTTGAAGGGAGTGCCTTTGAACGAAGATGGGGACGCTGTATCCTATCAAAAATCGACATGCAGAACATGGCTGCACGGTTTCACCCCGAAGTGGTTTTGGTCGGCTTCATCTTATAGCGGGACGGCGATTCGCCTATATACTTTTTGAATTTCAAATGGAAATAATCGGCGCTGGCATACCCGACACGCGTCGCTACCTGGTGCACCTTGAGCCCGCCGGCCAACAGATGTTTGGCGTTCCGGATTCGGACTTTGTCCAAATAGTTGTGAAAGGTCTCGCCCGTGAAGCTTTTGAACATCTTCCCCAAGTACCCGCTATTGTAATTGAATAACCCGGCGAGTGTCTCAAGCTTTAAGTTCTCAGCGTAATGACGCTCCACGAAATCAAGAATTTGCTTGATGGCAGACTCGCTGCTGAACGTGCTTATACGCTCCGTCAGTCCGAGCAACCTGTCCTCAAGCATCTGACGCAACGACCGAAGATCAGGCTGCTCATAAATTTCTGTGACTATCGAAAGGGCATCTTGTGCGGCGGTGAAGGCGGTATCACTTGTCTTCGACAGCTTGGTCAATGCGAGCGATATCCATTGCGAGACAGCTGTTTTCATCGCTTGCTCCGCGCCGTCGTACGCGGCGATCGACTGCCCCCCTTCATCCAGAATGCGCCGAACTGCGTTCTTGCTGCCGATATCGAGCGCATAAAATAGCTTATCCGCCAAAGCGTTTATATCGGGTCCAGTCGGCTCGCCATCTCTTGCGCCATTAGCGGCAAGGTTGAGCGGTGGACGCTTAAGGATGACCCTCCGTTCTCCGCGGAACAGGAACTCTTCCTTCAGCAGCCTGACAGCCTGCGAATAGGATAGACCGATGTCGGCGAGCTGATGCACCGGTTCTCCCGCCGCTGCGGAGAAGCCGCCGTTCAGTTCCAGAAGCGATTCCTCCAAATCCAGATACATCGAATTGGCCTGTAGCTTATTTGGCGCCCTCTCATTCAGCAGAACGCCTACAAAGGGCTCTGCGGCGAATACGATGCCTGTACCCGACGACTCAAAACGCTCTGCCAGCTTTCTCTTGACTTCCGCCCGACCGTTTACATGACTGCCAAGCGGCGGATGCAGCTTCAAGAGCATTACCCGATACGAACACCAATCGAGTTCCGGCTCCTTCAGCTGTTCCATCGCCGTACGGTGTCCCTCCTCATCATACATTAGCAGCGATACGATCTGATCCTCGAGCTGCTGCGCCGACGTCTGTTCCTTTTTTTGCAGCGATCCGGAGGCCTCTCTCAGCACTCCGCCGATCCTGTCAAGCTCATCTTCGAATTCATCCGTATCTACTGGCTTGAGCAAATAGGCGTTCACTCCCCATGAAATCGCGCGCTTGGCGTACGAGAAATCAGCATGGCCGCTTAAAATGATAAATTGGCATTCCTTATCGGACTTGCGAATTTCTTCGATAACTTGCAGCCCGTCCATCCCAGGCATGCGGACATCCATGACCATAAGGTCGGGCTTCAACTCCTGGTGCCGGAGCATCGCTTCCCGGCCGTTGCCCGCCTCCCCGATCACCTCGAAGCCGTGCCGCTGCCAGTCGATAATCGCCTTCAAGCCTTGGCGTATCGCTTTTTCATCGTCTACGAGAATAACTTTATACATGTGAATCTCCTCCAATCGGTATCATGAAATTAATTTCCGTCCCTTCATTTTCCCGGCTGACGATGCGGAGTCCGTATTGCTCTCCATAAGTAAGGATAAGCCGCTGATGCACGTTGCGCAGGCCAATGCGGTGATTCTTTCCATCTTCGGGGTCGTCCAGCGAGTAGATCAGCGCATTCAACCTTGCTTCCGGAATTCCGGCGCCATCGTCGGCAACAGTCACATACAAGGCGTCATTCTTAAGCTCCGTACGAATCCGTACGAAGCCCGCCTCTTCTTTATTCTCGATCCCGTGAATCACTGCGTTCTCCACCAGGGGCTGCACGACGAGCGGCAGAATCTGGATTTCGCTTGATGTCGGGTCGAGCTCAAGCTCGTAGACAAGGCGGTCATCGTAACGGAATCGTTGTATGGCCAAGTAACATCGGACCATATCCAGCTCTTCACCAAGTTTAATCGTACCGCTTCCGATCTCGAGGCTCTTTCGCATCAGTTTCCCAAGCACCCTGACGATGTCGGCAATATCCGCACTCCCCCGCAAATGAATCTTCATCCGCAGCGACTCAAGGGCGTTAAACAAGAAATGGGGATTGATCTGGCTGGCCATCATTTTCAGTTTGATTTCTTTCTGCTTGAGCTCCAGCTGCGCTTTTTGTCGGTTCGATTCGGTCACTTCCTCCATCAACTCGCGGATATTGCCGACCATATAATTGAATTGCCGTGACAGCTGCCCGATTTCGTCGTCACCATCAATCACTGAGCTGGCATGCAAATCGCCTAGAGCCACCTTATTGATTTGCTTGCTCAAACGAAAGATGCGCTTCGACAACAGGGAGGAAAAAATATAGATGAACACCAAGGCGATTAACAAGCTCATGATGATAATGAATAGTCCGAACATGCTGATCCGGTTCGCTCCCTTAACGATGCTTTGCACCGAAAACACGGATATGATTTTCAAGCCGTTACTACTCACGTCCGGAATGAGGGACTCTATAATGAGCTTCGACGTTTCCCCGTTGTAATCGATTTGGTACGTGCCACTCGGTTTCTCCAGCATTTCCTGGGTGATGTGAAAGTCGCGAATATGCTTGCCCACGAGGTCCGTGTTTTTGGCAGCATCGATATATCCGTTCCCATCGATGACCATCGTATCGAACTGCTCTTGCCTCAGAATTCCGTTCAGCTGCGTTGGGCTGATATCGATGACGAGCACGCAGGTCGTTCTGTAATTCGGAAAATAGACGCGACGCACGAGGCTCAGGTAAGCACTATCGCCTTTCGTTTCGTCTCCGATGTAATACCATCCGATTTTATCCGAGTTCTTTATCGTCGCTTTGTACCATTCCGAATTCGCAATCGACGGCTCTGGCTGTAAATAGTACCAGTTATTCAGCAGCGTCGGATTATCCACGTACAACCGGATGTTGGCGATTTCTTTATACAGCCGCACGTATTGCTCGAACTCCCGATATTCTCTATAGGCCTCTACAACAGAATAGTTCGATTCGTAACGCTTATTGACGAGAACTTCCAATCGCGGGTCCGTCGCCAACTTATTAGAAATCTCGATCGACAGTTTCAATATCTCGCCGATGCGTGTCTTCACCTTCTCCACGTCGTTCGACGTTTGCTGGACCGCATCGTTAAGTGCCGTCTGGCGGAGCGATTGGGTCAGCAAAGCGCCCACGATCCCGACCGGAATAAAGACGACAAGGATGAATGAAATGATCAACTTCTTTTTCATGTGAATGTTGTTTGTTTTGTCTATCCACTTCATAAGCACCTCGCCCCCCTTTTTTTTGATAGCGTTTTCAATTTGTGAAATATATTAGTTTCATGCTTCTGCTATAGGGCTATATAATTATAAAAAAACTTTCGAAAGCATCCCACCCGGTGGATTCATCGAAATTTCATGTGAAAATTAGATATTTTTATCCTAACACAAAAAAATCGACGTTGCATTATGGCCCGCCTGCTTACAGTACAATAAATACTTTTGGTTGGATGACAAATAAGTTTTAAAGTGCAAGAAAACAAAGCTGCCGCACATGGAATCCACATGCGGCAGCCTTCCTTCTATTCCTTGCAAATGAAGCGCCGAACTGCAGTCGTCCCTCGAAGCGGTGATGGCCATCATCCGCCCTTGAAGGATTCCACGCCTGCCTATAAGTTCTGCTTAGGGGAACGGCCCTGCCCCAGATCAAGACCTCCCTGTATATGTTCAGTTAAAATGAATGGAGTGTCAACCTGACAACAGATGGCTTTTCATGCTCTTCACATTTCCCAAAAGATAACCGGATAAAATTATATGCACCGTTGTTCCATACATTGAAATCATGAACACCATTCTTTAGAAGGACCTGGTAATAATCACCTACAAAATCACCCGCAGTGTCCGTGAGCCCCTCAACCGATTTGGCATAGCTGCCATTTGCTACTCCGTCTGAATCGCCACAGGTGGTATATAGCAAATGAAGATTATGGACGCATGATGTGAGACTGACTCCAAGAGTTATGCCATCACTCGACGTAGGAGCGTTTGAAAAAGCTCCGACATAAGCGAACAAATCTATCATGCCTGGCGCGAGCACAGTCTTATCCAACCCGTTGTTCCAGGGACTCTCTGTGCAGGTGATTCGCGTCGAATCATGTCGGTAACCGCCGAGGATCAGATTCAAGGCTTGCATTCCCCCCATCGAAAGCCCGGCGATCGCTCTGCGCGTGCGGTTATATATGATTCCCTCACGTGAAGTGACTGTTATATCTGCGTAGGTTTTGTAGTTTGATTCTATAAATGGAATCAGATCGTATCTCAACTCATAATCGAAGTAATAGAATCCCAGCATATTGGTTCCTTCGGAATTGAAGGAGCTATCCGTCCAGTCGTACGCGCTTCTTCCGTTGGGAAATACGACGATCAGCGGATCGATATCGCCGTTTACAATAAGATTGTCAAGTATATTGCAAATGATAAATCGTCCGTCAACCTTACCGTTACTACTTAACCATTCAAATTGATCCCCGCCTACTCCATGAAGCAAATACAATACATTATATCTAACAGTAGTGTCGTTTGGGTCATAACCCGCAGGCAAGTAGACGTTGCATTTCTTCAATATGGCATCTCCCGCAACGGTTTCTCTTCCTGCTTCACTGATCTCGATGTTCCGATCCGTTACCAGCTGTCGAGAAAAATGAATATAGTTGCCTACCTTATAGGAAACCTCCTGAACCGTACCTTGAAGCTCTTCATTAACTGACATAAGATATTTGGAAGGCACTGCCGTCACATTCATGCTTTTCATGGATCATTATTGTCCCTTCGGATATATATTTTTTCCACATTAAGATTAAGGAATCCCTTAGAATTATAAAAACGGCTTAATTTACGCCACAAGGTTACCCCCTCTCCGGAAGCCCCAAAACAAAGCTGCCGCACATGAAATCCACGTGCGGACAGCCTTCCTTCTATTCCTTGCTGGCGTTATTGCACCTGTTGAGCATCCAAAATCCTAATGATGATAACCGCCGCTTCTGCGCGGGTGCTGAAAGCCTTCGGCTTCAGCGTACCGTCTTCGTAGCCGTTCAGCACACCTTTGGCTGTCAAAGCCGCAAGCAATCCTTTGGCCCAGGCGGAGACGTCGCCGCTGTCCTTATAGTCCAAACCGCTGTTGGCAGATGCCAATTGTGCGGCACGAGCCAGGATTGCGGCCATTTGTTCCCGGGTGATGTTGTCATACGGGCCGAAGGTTCCGTCCTCATAGCCGACTACAATCCCTAGGGCGGATGCTATTGCAATTGCATCCTTCGCCCAGTGGCTGACGGTATCGGAGAACCCAGCTCCGCCTGTTGCCGTCAGGTGGAAAGCTCTGACGATTATGGATACGAACTCGGCTCTTGTTACAGCTGCTTCAGGCCGGAATGAACCGTCTTGGTAACCGTCGATCACACCGGCCTTCACAAGGGCTTGGATCCCTGCTTCGGCCCAGTGTCCTTTAATATCGGTCAAGGCCGGAACCTTGAACGATGCGGACTTTTCTGCCGCCAATACTGCAAACTTGGTGAAGTGTGTCACGCTGCCGGAAACGGTGCCTTTCTCCCGGTCGACCTTAATGTCGTCCAGTTTGACCCACTTGTCGGTTTCTTCATTGTACCAGTACAATGCCACCTCATGTTCATCATCCAACAAGCCAGTCTTGAACGGCAGGGTAATAGTGACTGGTTTCTGGAACGCTCCTGCCACGTCCTTAGTAATCTCGTACACATCTCCGGCTAGCTTCAATTGCGGGTCGTTATTCAGCTTCGAAGGATCACTCAGCTTTTTGACGACCACGATAACGTCTTTGCCAATGGCTCCGGCCGGCAAATCAATGGTCGCCCCATTTTGTTCGACCTTGCCGCCCTTTTGGACGTCCACTTTAAAGAATTCGTCCGGTGTGGGGCTCGAGGTAGAACCGGTCTGGGACGGTGCAAGCTTCGGCTCAAACGTCAGAACGCCGAATCTCGAGGTATTCTGATAGGATTGACCTGACGGGTCGCTCCATGAAAATACGCTTTCCCGGCTTCCACTGTCCTGAGCATTATTGACTTGGAGGTCGAATCCGATCATGGTTCCTGCAGCAGGAGTGATCGTATCCAGCGCGATTGCCGTTTCTACAACGTAGCCTCCATCAATGAGTTTGGTGGCCGATGTATAGTTGTCTTGGGTTGCATGACCGCCAACGGTCTTCACATTCTTGAAGTTGATTCGGTATTGGCCGTCGTCGATTTGGTAGCTATCCGTTTTTCCGTTGTTTTGGTCAACGAAGATTTCAATCGAATCCTGCTCCCATGGGTTCGCGTTAGCATCGTTCAATTTGCTATCTTGCACGACGGCATAAACATAAAGGTTATGTTCATCCCACATCGTACGGATTTGAGCTTTGGCGACTGCGTTGTTATGTTGTTCTACCATGACGTTGGTGGAATAAACCGGTGCGTTCGCCCACGTGCTGTCCAGTTCACCGTCGATGGTGGGGGTTCCGTAAACAGCTTTTCCCGCCTTGGTAGCATCCATATAAGTCAAGACCCCGTAACCTGCTGTATCGCTGTCTTGGACGTTCCGTGGATCGCTCCAGGAAACGATGACGCCGTTGCTGCCATGCTCCGTACCGTCATTAGTTCCCATGTCGGTCACTCTTACGTCAAACTTCACTTGCTTGCCTAAGGTGCCTGCCAATGGGATCGATGCTTGCAGTACATAACCGTCGGTGGTTTCCGTAATATGAGCATCATTTCGTGCGAATGTATACTTCTGGATTCCATTGTTATCTACGAAGAGATCGATTTTATCCGTTGCGGTTTTGGTACTGTCTTTGACTGCTACACGGGCATATAGGTTATGGTCATCCCACAACGTTTTCACTTGAGCCTGCAGCGTACCTGCTTGTTGGGTCTTGATTGTCGGAATCGTATTCCAAACCGAATCTGAAGCGTTTACAGGTGTACCTTGAGCTGTGAGTGCTGTTTCTGGAGTAATGGGAAGATGAGTAGGCGTTACCGTCTTTACTGCCTCGATCATTCCCCAATACGCGTATTTCGCTTGATGCTTCACGTCAAACGGAAGTGGGGCATCTTTACGGATGATATTATTGAAGTTGTCCAGCCAAGTATGATCGTCTGCAATCCCCCATAGCGTAACATTGCTGATCCATCCGTCAGGATTATATGCTGGAGTGTTCGGGTCGGCATGTTTGCCCTCGTTGTCCAGTCGAACCAGCTCTTGGAACAATTGTTTGTAGCGGTACCCTTGTTTAATAAGCATGTTCTCGTCAAAGCTGGTTGTTGAGCTACCCGTATAAACGGAAACGTCAAGCTCTGTGATCTGATTGTCGAATCCGGCTTCTCCGAATTTCCGGATGGAATCGGAAATTTGTTCGATAGAGGGGCCGCCGATGCTGATGTGCGTTTGATGGCCTACACCGTCAATCGGAATTCCCTCTTTTCTCAGCTTCGTTACCAAATTAAACAAGAAATCGCGTTTGACCGGATCCTGCGTACCATAATCGTTGATATACAGCTTAGAGTTCGGGAACTCTTGCCGAGCAACTGTGAAAGCTGTTCGGATGAAGTCCAGGCCAGTCAGATTATACCACTCGCTCTTCCGCATGCCGTCCGCCTGTCCCGGATCAATGACTTCGTTTACAACATCGATGGCATTGATCGGTACTTCCATGTCAGTGAAGTGACGCGCAACGGTTTGGATATAAGTCGTGAGACGCTCCAGCACCAGCTGTTTATTCTCAGGTGTTGCTGCAAGCGGCTGGCCTTGGGCGTCCTTAAACATCCATTCCGCAGCCTGTGAATGCCAAGCAAGAGTATGCAACCGGAAATTCATATTGTGATCCTTGGCATACTGTGCAGTCTTGTCTGCTTCCGTCCAGTTCCATTGCCCTTCTGTCGGTTCCAGAGAGCCCGGCTTTGTGGCGTTCTCGGCGACGATGGAACTGTAGTGATAATCCAGAAGTGTGTGGACATCGGAAGTAAGCTGGTCGCCGGTCACCGCAGCACCGATCTTGAAGTTGTCCGCATAGACGTCCTTCAAATGATCAATATCCGTTTGAATCGGCTTTGGTCCGGCTACTTGGCCCACATTGGACAAATCGAAATCGTCCATATAGAAGGATCTTGCATCGCTATACTGGTCGGCTACTTCCACGTATGCATTC
Source organism: Paenibacillus sp. V4I9 (assembly GCF_030817295.1). Lineage (NCBI taxonomy): Bacteria > Bacillati > Bacillota > Bacilli > Caryophanales > Paenibacillaceae > Paenibacillus > Paenibacillus sp. V4I9. The sequence continues at coordinate 1,564,758 of NZ_JAUSZE010000001.1, read as the reverse complement.
AAAACAGTCGGAGTGCTTGTTAACGTGAACGTGCCGGTCAACTGTACCCATTGATCAGATGTCACCGTCACGTTAGATGAAACATTGGCATAAGAACTGTCACCGCTTTGTACAGAGAGCCGCAATACAGTGGGGGACTGCCCCGAAGCCATTTTTACCCATGCGGACAAATTGTATTTGTTGCCCGCAGACATATCCCCCAGGACGTTAAGCAATGGTCCGTCATATTGCTTTGTTACCATAGTCAGCAAGCTCGCGGAGCCGCCTACGGTGTGATTGTCAACCGACGATATGCCAATATTGCCGGATCCGTTCCTACGTACCCATTCCCCCTGCCCGTCTTCAAAAGTAGATTGGATCCCCGGTTGATCAATCGACGTGACGTCCGTTAGCGAGACTTCATCAATATAGAGATCCTCCGTCGTGGTGGAATTATTCGACTCAACCCATATTTTGAACCCCGTGGTATCGCTCGGGAGCTGGTACCCCTTCCATTCAAAGGTGGTCCATTCTGTGGAACTAACCGATTTATCCCCTACCAGCCAAGGATATTGGTTAGTCAGCGAGACGGCGGCGACATTAGAAGCGATATGAAAGGTGTCGGTTCCTGCTCCGAGTTTAAGCTTCAGCGATAAATCGTACGTATGCCCGGGTTTCGTCAACGAAGTCAAATCCAAGAACGGGCTGCTGCTACTTGCAGCACGGTTCGTCATCACCAAGGACTTGGATCCTTCGGAATATGTTGCCGACGTTATGGCAACGCTTCCGTCCCCCTTCCAAGGCACCTTTACCCAGCCGCCTGTTTGGCCATCCTCAAAGCTTTGGGACAAAACCACCGATCCGCTGGCTGCTGCCTCCAAAGGTGCTAGCAGCTGGGGGGCGATCATCCCAAACAGCAGCACGATTGCCATCCATACATTCATTTTCTTTCTCACAAGCATCCTCCTCTTTCTTGCAATCGCTTACAATCTATTCCAATTTCATTTTACAACTTAGGTAATTGGCTTCACATACTCAAAATAAAGAATAATCCCCCCTCAATTATGGCGTAGAATGTATTAAACATTAGCCCTCTTACTAATAAAAAGAAATCGTCCCAAAAGGTCATAAATTGACCTACGGGACGACCCCTTTGTCGATGACTTCCTGCTCCGTCTTGCTTAATTCCACCAGCCGGCTGACCGTCACAAGCTCATAGCCCTGGCCTTGGCCCCCGGAGCGGCGATGACGCTTCAGATCCAAAATTGCTTATCTGATTACACGCCAGAATGCTTGTTTAGGCTGAAATTCCCCATCGAACAGAAACGGCCAATTCTTTCGGCCGCGAACTGGGAAGTTGTCCAACCAGGTATAGTTGTCAGCCGCTCCCCAGAACGTTACCGACGTAATGACATCCCGATATTCCTTAAAAAGCCCGAAGATTTCCTCGTACCGCTGCAGCTGCAGCTGCACCATTTGCTCGGTGGGCACCGTCAGATCGGTCCTTCTGTCGTCAAAGTGGAACATGGAAAGATCCAACTCGGTGATGTGAAGCTCCAGATCGAGGGATGCGTAAAGCTCGATCGCTTGCCGGATTTCATCCAGGGAAGGACCATGGATGTTCCAATGTCCCTGCATGCCGATTCCGTGGATCGGAACCCCCTTCTCCTTCAAGGAACGGACGAGATTATAAATCTTATCCCGCTTGACCGGCTCTGTCTCGTTGTAGTCGTTATAGAACAGAAGCGCATTCGGATCGGCTTCATGTGCTGCCTCGAAGGCATAGCGGATATAATCCTCACCGAGAATCTCCAGCCATTTGGTACTCCGCATCACCAGTTCCGCCTTATCTTCGATCGCCTCATTGACCACGTCCCACGCATAAACCCTCCCCTTGTAACGACTGGCTACCGTACGGATATGCTCCTGCATCCGTAAGAGTACCAGTTCTCTGCTGGCTGGACCGCCGGAAGGGCTTTCAAACACCCAATCGGAGGTTTGATTATGCCAGACCATCGTATGCCCCCGGACGGCAATCCTGTTCTGCCAAGCAAAATCCATTATTTCATCCGCCGCCTCAAACGTATACCGATCTTCCTCAGGATGGATCTCCTCGAACTTCATCTGGTTTTCCGCGGTAATGCTGTTATAATGCCGGGCGATGAAATCCCCCTCGGATCGGATGGTCTTCGTGCTAACGGCGGCCCCGATTCTGAATATTCCGTTAAAAGCCTCGTGCAAGTTCGGTACCTTGTTGTTCATGGATTGGCAAGCCTCCTCATCATATCCTGTTTAAACAGGCCATCTATGTTATATGATATAGAATCTGAATACTCTTACCATTCACAGATTAAAGGTCTCTCCCCCCTATTCTTAAAAAGCATTAACAATTGGATGCGATGTTTCCAGTCACACTCATACAAGGATAAACGACTCCGTCGTCCTTCTAGGACGAGCGCGTTTGTCAAGACTGATGACGCGAAGTGTAATAAAACTTATAGTTTCTTATCTACGCAAATAGACGTGTATCTCTTAGAAAAGAAATACACGTCCTTCGTAGAAACGGCACAGACTGTAGGATTCACTCCCTGTTCTTTTACGCTTTGCTTAATTGTCTATACACGGCGGGCTTGTCGGACACACGTTTTTCAAACTCTTTGAGGAAATGATGATAGTTAGCGTATCCGATCTGCTCCGCGATCACGCGAATCGTTTCATCCGATTCACAGAGCATTCGCTTCGCCTCATGAATGCGCAGGTCATGAATATACTCAATCATGCCTACGCCGCACCTCTTCATGAACGCTTGGCCTAAGTAAACCGGGTTCATAAAGAACCGTTCTCCGATATCTTTAATCGTTAGCGTTTCCCGATAATGTTCTTGGATATAACGCTCAATAACCCGAAGGGGATGGCCCGAGAATTTGTCTTTATGCTGCTTCAACTGGCTCAAATACTGCTGCATATATACCTGCAGGGATTCCTCCACTTCTTTTAAGGAACGATGCTCCCTTCTCAAAAAATCGCGAACACGAGGCAGTGCCTCTGAATCGATGCCCATTTCCCGCATGACGGCAGCGCTCTTCAGAACAATGCGGATGACCAACAAATGGACGACTTCCCGAGCCGTTTTGTTAGCAGACAGCATCACAAACATTTGTTTAATCAGCTCGCCAATCCGTTTCACCTGAAGCGCCTCGATCGCAATGTGAATGTCGTCTACGATAGAAACCGCATGGAGGTCATAGCTAATTTGCCTGAGATGAATCGTTTCGTAATCGAGTGGACCCCCTGATACATGAAAGAAATGATGCACGGATGCCTCTAGAGCACCTGCATACGAATCTGCAATATGTCGGAGGGAGTCCACCCGTGGTCCTATCGAAAGACAGCATTCGATACCGCGCTGACGAAGATCTTCATATACATGTTGAGCCCACTCCTTGATATCAGGGACAGACGGCATGACAAGCCCCTCCTGATTCCCAAATAAATCAATGGGATAAACTTTCTGCGACTGTAAGTACCTCGCATCCAGTTCATGCTCTGTGCCGCTCAACCATTCGAAATGGATATACCTCCATCCCTGATCTCCTAGTACCAAAGGATTCAGTATCTCACCTACGGTCTCGTCCGTTGCCGAAATTTCTCCCCTAATTATCTGAGCAAGCATAGTCGGTACAAGACGATTAGCAACAAGGTCATTTCGTACCTTTTGCTGTTCTCGGTGCTGCAGCTCCTGAATAACAAGTTGAATGATAGCATCCCATTCCCTATCTAAAGCTGGTTTAAGCAAATAATGCTTAACCCCGTACCTCAGGGCAGATCGAGCGTATTCGAAATCGTTGTACCCGCTTAAAATAATGAATACCGGATCACTGCCTGCTTTTTGCACCCTTTCAATCAATTCTAAACCGTCAATCACCGGCATCCGAATATCTGTTACCACGAGATCGGGCTTGCAGGCTTCAATACAGGCCAATGCTTCTTCGCCATTCTCGCACATTCCCACAATTTCAAAGCCAAGCTCTTCCCACTCCATCATGAGTCTTATCCCTTCCAAGGCAAAAGGCTCGTCATCAGCAAAAATAACTTTATACATGTCCAATAGCCTCCTCCTGGTTCTTGATGAGACTCAAAGGGATTTGAATCGTAACACTTGTCTTTTCGAAGGGGATACTTTCAATATGGAAGAGAGAACGTTCTGCGTAAAACAGATTTAAGCGGCGGTACACGTTGCGAAGTCCGATGTTCTTGCCGTTGTCTTCTCCCTTAAATAGACTCTGAACAATCTCATCCAGCTTCGCACTGTTCATACCGATTCCGTTATCTTCGACCTTCATGAGCAAGTTCATTCCTGCTCTCTCTACAGATATTCGAATCCTGCGATTCCCTTTAACCGATTGAAGACCATGCTTGCAAGAGTTCTCTACGAGCGATTGAATACTCATCTTTGGGATCCGATACGCGAGAACAGATTCGTCAACGGACAATTCATAGTGAAACCGATCTTGGAATCGGAATTTCTCGATCTGGAGGTACATTTCGGTAAAGCTTAACTCTTCTTCTACGGTTACCAAGTCCTCTTTCCAGCTTAGCAGCCTTCTCAGAATTTGGGACAAGTTTTGTATGATTTCCGTCACATGCTCATAGCGATATTTCTTACAGACTACGAGAATCGCGTTTAACGTATTGAACAGGAAATGAGGATCTACCTGACTTTGCAAATATTTCAGCTCTGCCTGCACGCGTTCGAGCTCCAAATCTTTTTTTTGAATTTCGAGTTTGTATACGTCAGTGATTAAATTGCGTATTTTGCCTGTCATCAGATTAAAGCTGCGAAGAAGATTGCCGATCTCATCTTTCCCTTCATACATCGTGATGGGTTCAAACCTCTCGTTTTTCACAAATTGCATATGTTTGGAGAGCTTTCTTACCCGGAAATTAAAGGAATGCATAATGATATAAATCAATATCGTCGGAATAATCGTAGAGATGAGTGTCAGCCATATAAAAAAGTGGATAACCCCTTTCCTCTCCTCCGCGATTCGACTTCCCTCCGGATTCCCGATCAGCCGCCAGTTAAGCATGTAACTGGCGGTACTGAGAGGACTGACGAAGCTATTCCCAGGTAAGCCTGCCAGCTGATTATCGCTAGATACAGGCAGGATCTGCAACAGAGGGTCAACACCTTTAAATGTACCTGCTGATTCCAAAACAAGCTGATTTTCCTCATCCACGAGCTTGATTTGCAAGTAGTCGTGTTCTTTATCAAACAGCTCCAGCAGCTTATCCATCCGAATATCGATGCGCAGATATTTGGAGAATGCCATAAGGTCAGGGAAATTGTCCAGCTTCCGACTAATGCTGACATATACCAATTTCTCCTCGGGATTCATGGGATTCGTATCCAAATAAGCGGTCACTGTCACCTTATCTTTCTTTTCGTTCATCTTCTGGTACCATTTACTCTGCAGATCACTGGGCTTAAGCACAAAGTAACTTCCACCATTGGATAGCGTTGGGTTAGAGGTATACACGCCAATCCAAGATATATATGGGTAAATATTCGGATACTGACCCAATTTATCTCGGAGGTAACGATCGTATTCTTCGTAATAGGCGACATTATCAGAGTACGTATATTCAAGCATTTCATTAAAGACACGGTCAGCGGATACGGCGTTGCCAATCACGACACCTTCGTTCACCATTTGCATGATTTCACTTCCGACCCGATTCAGGGAAATTCGCAAGTTGTCCATCTCTCTACGTTCCGTGTTTTTGCTATCCTGCATGTAAAATAAACCGTTTATACACAAAATGGGAAGCAGCACACACATCAAGTAAATGATCAGAAACTTGAATTTCAGCGGAATATCATTAACTATACTTAACAGCTTCCATCTCCGGCTCATATGCGATCTCCTTGTCAGTTGTAGGTCATCCCTTTTTGTAGGCAGAGGGTAACAGGCCGGTAAGTGCCTTGAACTTGGTTACGAACTGTTCAGAATCTGAGTAGCCGACACGATTAGCGACATCGGATATTTTCAGTTCTTCACGACGAAGTAATTTTTTGGCCTCGTCAATTCGTACGACATGTAAATATTCATTGAAGGTGAGGCCAACTTGTTTCTTGAACCTCTGGCCAAAGTAGGCCGGATTCAGCCGAAAATGCTCTGCGACATGCTGGAGTTGCAGCTTTTCGCTGTAATGCGATTTGACGTAGTCTTCCGCTGCGGATATGACCGCATCTTGCCCTATGCCTTTCTTCAGGCCAATCCACTCTGCAGCTTGCAGGAATTCCCGCATGACCTTGCGTTCCAAGAGGCCAAGATCCGTTGGCACGTATGAAGTGAACCAATCCGGGGCCCACACATGCTCACCTCCGGATTGGGTAACAACCTTAAAAATTTCGAGCTTAATGTTGCCTAAATAAGCGCTCAGCCAAGATCCGGAGACGGACTGCCTCGAAAGAGCGATGAATAAGTGGTGCACGTGGGCTCGCACCGTTTCTGGACACCCACTCCCGACGGCAGCTAGGATGGATTCCGTCATTCCAACAAAGGCAGGCAGCGTCTCCGCTGACCACTCTCCTTGATAGATGTAAATCCCTTCCGTTCCAGAAGGGAACTTGCACATTTCGGCCAAAAGTCCCTCACGGAATGCTTCTTTTAACGCATGTGGTCCCTTGTGTTCGCCGCTTACCGAAAACGAGAGCGCTCTGCCCCAGTTATTTCGTATACTGGCAATTAACTCTGTAATCATTGCGGGAGAAAGATCGCGCTGCTCTGGCCCCGAGACCAGCAAGAATCCATGCCGTTCTTTGCCTACCCCAAATGGAAGTAATGTCGCTTGAGGAAGCTTGATCCTATCCACAATAACCTGTATCAGGTCCGATTGGACATGAGCCTGAACGTCAGGTTCAAGTAAGATGCAGCGGAAGCTTGAACATTCATGAAGATCTAACAAGGCGTTTGCTTGCTCAATCCATTTCTGCCTGATTTCTCCCTGCAATAACCTTGAAATCGTTTCCAATCGTAAGCAACCCAAGACAGCGCTTTCGTACTGGCTGTGAGCTTCACGCTCCTGGATCGTATTCGCGACCGCTTCAACCGCAGTTATAAGCTCCGCTTCAATTAAAGGCTTCATCAAATAATTGGCCACACCATGTCGCATAGCTCTTTTGGCATATTCGAAATCCGCGTATCCGCTCAAAATAATAAATTTCATTTCAGGATACAGGCAGGAAGCTTGTTCAATCAATTCCAAACCATCTATGACAGGCATTCGAACATCCGTCAGCACCAAATGAGGCAGGGTCGACGCCATCATGGCTAATGCGTCTTCGCCATCCGGCGCTTCCCCGCATATTTCAAAGCCTAGCTTATTCCAATCAATCATTGACCGCAATCCCTCTAGCATGTAGGGCTCGTCATCGGCAAACATGACCCTTAACATGGGAAACACCTCATTTCAGGGAGTAGATATGTCTATTATAAAGGAAAGGATCTGCCTAAATAAAGCAAAAACCGTCCCAGCTCCGAGCTGAAACGGGAAATGATTATCCTCATGGTTTATTCCTTCTTACTCTTTGACGCTTCCAAGGTTCATGCCGACGATAAAATACTTTTGCAGGAAAGGATATACGAATAGAATCGGAACCGCCGCCACAATCGTGATCGCCGAACGTATGGAAGCAGGCGTAACCATGGCCTTCGTTTGATTTGTGTTTGCCCCTGCCATCAGACCGGGATCGTTGTTGCTGCTCATCGTTGATCCAAGCAGCTTCATCATTTCGTACTGAAGTGTACTCAGCTTCAAATCAGACGAAGCATACAGGAACGTATCGAACCAGGAATTCCAAGAGCCAACTGCAATAAACAAGGCGATGGTCGCTAGTACAGGCGTACACAGCGGGAATATGATGCGTATAAATATGGTGAAATCACCGGCTCCGTCCATTTTCGCAGACTCAACCAAGCCTGATGGAAGCGTTCGAATATACGTCCGAATGACAATGAGATTAAACGCATTCACCATTCCTGGGAGTACATACACCCAGAAGTTATTCAGAAGCCCCAGGCTTTTGATCAGAAAGTAGTTAGGAATAAGACCTGCATTAAAATACATCGTCAACACAAAAATTAAACCGATGATTTTACGAAAGATATAGTGGGGCTGTGCTAGTGTATACGCTAGCATGGTGGTAAGGAATACACCTATAACCGTCGCTGTAATCGTACGAGCGACTGAAATCCACGCCGCATGGTAAATCGTACCGGAAAGGAAAATCGCCTTATAATTTTGCAATGACCATGAACGAGGCCATATATAGATGCCTCCCCGAAGCGCATCATTTCCCTCATTGAATGAAATCGTTAGTGTATGAAGGAACGGATATAAGGTTACTATAGCAAGAACGAGCATGAAGATGCCGTTAATCGTATGGAACAGAATCGGCTCCATCCGAATTCTGCGCGCAGTTGTTGTTCCCATCGTCATCTCTCCTTTATATCAACCGCTCTTCACCAAGGCGCTTGGCGGTAGAATTTGCAATTAGAATAAGGATTATGCTTACAACTGTTTTGAAAATACCTGCCGCAGTGGCCAGCGAATAGTTGCCTTGAGCAATCCCGTACTTTAGAACGAAAATATCAATCGTTTGCGACCAGTCGACGACCAATCCATTGCCGAGCAGGTACTGAATTTCAAAGCCTGCATCCAGAATATGCCCGATGTTCATGATTAATAAAATGATAAATGTCGACTTGATCCCAGGCAGTGTGACGTAAAGGATCTTCTGGTAACGGTTTGCACCGTCGATCCCAGCAGACTCATACAGCGACGGATCGATCGAGGTGATAGCTGCAAGGTAAATGATGGTATTCCATCCCACCTCTTTCCACACATTAGACAAGCCCACAATCCCCCAAAAATATTTGCCCTGACTAAGCCACATCACAGGTTCATTAATGAGGTGCAGCTTCATCAACAACTGATTAATGATACCATCGTCGACGGATAGCGAAGTCGATACAATACCCGCAGCAATGATCCATGACAGAAAATGAGGTAGATAAGAAATCGTTTGGATGGACCGTTTCCAGAAACGAACTTTAATTTCATTCAGTAATAGAGCTAAAATAATGGCTGTTGCAAAGCTAAGAACCAAATTGATCATACTCATAGCAAGCGTGTTGCGAAGCACGGTCAAGAACGTATCATCTTGAAAGAGAAATTTAAACTGCTTCAACCCCACCCACTGCTGTTTGGAAAATTTCAAAGCCGGACGATAATTCTGGAACGCCATCAACCAGCCCCAAATCGGTACATAATTGAAAATCAGAATATAAATCACGATGGGAAACGACATCAGCATTAACTGTTTTTGATTTTTGAGCGTCTTCCAACTTAAACCGACGCCGATTTCCGGATCAATTTTTTGCTTTTTCGTTGGTCTTTTGGACAGTATGGTCTCGGCCATCGACATTCCCTCCTAGGAAGTAAAGCGGAGAAGACCCTGAGTCTCCCCCACTCTACTACATGTTCTATTTTCTTATTTGCTGCCCCAATTCTGAATACGCCAGTTAATTTGTTCATTGATACGATCTTCGTAGGCTTTGAAATTGCTTTTGGAAATCTGTTCCACATATTCCTTCCATACACCTTCAAAGTCATCCGGTTTGGCCATAATAGCTTTCGGCAAATATTTTATGGCAAGGTCGTTCAGCTTCGTATTGGCCACTTTGGCTGGTGAACCATCCACCAGATCAATGCTCCACGCTGGGTAGTATACGGGATTTTCTACAGGTGATTTGAAGAAATCTGCCCATGTCTTATGGTTGTATGCCTTCAGCACTTCCTGATCCTGCGGCTTTAAGCTGTCAAAGAATTCCTGTGGCTGTGATCCCGGATCTGTTGCATTTCCGTCACTATACGTCCCTTGCATCTTAGGCAGGCCACCAAAGAACCCATCCGCTTTATTCGCTAGCTTCCATGTATTATCGTCTGCTTTCGCGCGCTGTTCAGGCGTACGGTAGAACTTACCATCCTTTACCTCATAATCCTCGCCTTGAATACCCCATTGGAGTGTCTTCTGCCAATCTTCGGTCATTAGTGAGTCAAGGAATTTGATGATTTGAACCGGATCCTTGGCTTTCGTCGAAATCCCGAATCCGCGGTTGATGTTCAAAACTGGACGGTCACGATAGTACTCTTTGGCACCTGGATATAAGAGCGGGAACCCTACGTATGTGCTGCCGAATTTACCTTGTGATTTCAAAGAATTTTCTCCATCGCCAAAGTTCCAGTGCTGGTCGAACATCCCAATGACGCGGCCACTGGCAATTTTAGCTAAGTACTGATCGTAGTTCTGTACCAGTGCCTCTCTATCCATCAAGCCTTGCGCATTGATCTCATTCAGCTTCTTGTAATAGGTCTTGGCAATATCCTTGTCCGCAAAAATTTGCGCTTTCCCGTTTTCGACGATAACACCACCGTCATTTGGGTGACCAGCTAAATGCTCAGGCGGATTAAGCAGCGGGAAGTTTCTCCAGTCGAAGCTCAACGTCTCGAACCCGATCATATCTGGATGTTTCGCTTTGTATTTCGCAATGATATCGAAATAATCGTCCAACGTTTTAGGAGTTGGATAACCCATTTCCTTCAGGACATCCTTTTGCAGGTAAAAGCCTGGTCCTTCATACGAGGTATCGTTAACCTGACCACTGAACACGCCGTAAGCTGGCAGAACATAAAGGTGACCACTTGCAGGATCCTTGGCCTGATTCAACACGGAGGCATAGTGCTTCTTCAGATTCGGTGCGTACTTGTCAATCAGGTCCTCGAGGGGAATAAAAGCACCGGCCGCAATTAGTTTATCATCCCCGGACATAATATCCGCATAATCACCGCCGGCAATCATAACGCCCATCTTCTGCTGCAGGTCACCGACAAGAAACTCCATTTTTAGGCTAACGCCAGTTTTATCTTTAATCATCTTGTAGATCTTGTTGTCAGGAGTCGGCTGTTGACCAGGGCCACCAATGAACACAGATAATGTAACTGGCTTGATCGCGTCGTTTTTCGTTGCTGCCGGACTTGTCTGACTACCGCTAGGTGATGCGGTGCTATTCGCAGCATCACCATCTTTCGAGTTGCTGCAGGCTGATAGTGTCAGTCCTAGTGCCAGAACGGGTACCAATGCTGCTAAAGCGTGCCGTTTTACTTGTTTAACCATTTTCTAGTCCTCCCTTATTGTCTCCATGAAGATGCATGATCCTTTTAGGCCAAACACTTATTTACTTACACTATTTATTATACCTCTCAAGAATGCGCTTACAATTCACAGAATATAGGTCTTACCCCTACGAATTACAGTCATGTAAATCTAATGTTCGACTAAATAAGTCAACCCATCTACGGCTGTTTACTTCAAGCAAGGTTGTCCTTCCGCACCCACAAGGATCGGCCTCCCACCATTTTGAGCCTATTTAAATCATTCGTCAACAAAGGCAATGATTAAGCATTTCCCTACAGCATCGACGAAGTTATTGACAATAAGGAAAACCTAGCGGAAGATCATCGCTAGGTCCTTTGTTGTGCTATGCGATACGTTTTGTGCATGGGGAGGGAATTGGACATGGGGTTCCAACCGTTAATCAACATGATAAGTACCCCTTCAATTTCGCGACTTCAGTTCCGGCCAGCATCATAATGCCAATTCCATGATTATCATTAGTTACCGTACGAAGATCCTCATTGTAATATTCGGGATGAAACGCATATCTAGAGCCGCTGCACACACCGTGTACGTTGCCTTGGCGGTCTATGGCGATTCGGCTTAGACCGTTCCAAGCTAAAATGGCAGCCTCCGCATAACGATTTGGTTCGCGAAGCCAAGAAAAACGGACGCCACGAGCAAAAGCATAGGCAAACATCGCAGTGCACGACGCTTCCAAATAGGTTTCGGAAGCATTCAACACCTGATGCCATAGACCACTGTCCGATTGCAGGACTAAATAGCCTTCACACAGCTCATTAAAAAATTCGAGCAGCGCCGGTCGGTTTTCGTGCGTCTCCGGCAAAACTTCCAAAACCTCCGTCAAGGAGAACAACACCCAACCGTTTCCACGACCCCATGGTATGCCTGTTGCACGCCCATACTTAAAATCATAAACATGGGACATAATCTGCTGCTCCGGCATGAATAAATAATTTCTAAATTGTAAAAACTGCTTTGCCGCTTCATCCAGCGCACGGGCATCACCCGATATTTCAGCGTAACGGCGCAAGAACGGCGTACTCATGTATAAATCATCGGCCCACATGGTATCGTCTGAATATTCCCCCAGACACGTTCGGTAAAATGCTCCGTCCTCACGACGTTCCAGCTTATTCAGCATAAAGTGCGCGATCCGGGAGGCCACAGGTAAAAAGGCGTTATCGCCGCATTCCCGGTAGGCTTCGAGCATAGCTGAGCCGAAGGAACCGCAGTTGTCGAGCATTTTCATCATAACCAGCTGCTGGTTGATAGCGGGAAAGCCATATTGCTCAGCGTCCCAGAGAGAATACTCGAACATATCCGTACATGCTTGAACGTGTTCCGTGGCATAACGAATCATGTCCGGTCTATGGAGAAAACGTCCTGTTTGAAGCAACCCGTAAATCGTAACACCGAGCGGATAATCCCAACGGGCATAATTGGTCATTGTGCCTACTGTCCATTTGTTGCTCAGCATAGAGTTCTCATAATAAGGGCGAATCCAAGCATGAGGAAGGTCCAACCGCCAGTAAGCGTAATCTGCCTTTTCCTTCACTTCTCTTGTTGTAGCATACAAACGGTCAGTTCGCTGCAAATCGCTTAGCTCGGGTTCCGCCTCCGCTTGGAACGGTCCGACATACAGCCAAGCCGCATCTCCTGATCCATGCACTTGATGGGGAGCATATAGATCAATGGGAGCGCCGCCTATGGAAGCCGTTAACGTATAACCCCAAACGCCTTCACCGCAAATGCTTTTCACAAGCAAATCGTATACTCCGTTAGATAACGGAAACTCAAATGCATAGTGGCCGGCCTTATTTTCTTTCACCGTCTCTTTTCCGTTAATCCATACAGTAATGGGTCCCGAAGAGGTGATAACCATATTCACAGGATGACTTCCGGCTAAATGCTGACGAAAACGGGTCCAAGCAAAAGCAAGCTTGCCCGACTGGCGGCCATACATTCTTTCCAAAGAAGGAAGCTCACGTTCTTCCTCGTTCCACTGGGACTCGGGAAACCAGCTTAAACCACTGTTTTGTTCATAAGAAAGCAGGTCAGGCAGCGCGGTTTCATCCGGCACAACATCCTTGTCCACAGGAGCGGAGAATACCCATCCCGCCTTTCCTTGTCTTTCCTTAAACGGAGCCAGTACGTTCAGTATGCGGACCTTGGCTTCGTCCGATCCAATCAAACAGCCAAAGCCGGCTGGCGTATGCTTCATTTTGATGAACAAGGTGTTCCAGCCTTTTGCAAAGGTGACATTCAGCTTCACACTTGCGTCTGGACTCATCTCGTCTATGACATTGGAGCGATAGGTTAGACTGCCGTTAAAAAAGAAGCGGACCGGACCCAGGCATCGGATGATGATATCCAGATTCCGCTCCTCATCGCTCCAAACAACGCCTGCACCATAGGCCCATTGCCCTGGCTTGGCGCTTGGAAACCGCTGGCTAAGGTCGATCTCATACAGACCTTCCTTATTTTGCAGCACGCCTGATTGATGAAATGTACGGTAGACAAAACCCGGCCTGGGGATTGGCCCCGATGTACCGCTGCGCCAGAACCTTCAGGATTTCGGCGTCATTGTCGCCAAAGCGGAAATGGGCGCTTTCTTGTTCTTGAAAATAAACAGTCATGTTATCTCTCCTAACCATTCGAAGCAGCGTTCGGTGAAAGCCGAATATTGAATGTATGATCGATCGGTGTAATCAGATTTACCAGAAGCATCTGACAGCCCCTCGGATAAACCATATTGCGGATGGCTGTTGACGAATGCTCAGAAGCAGCACCATCTATTTCAATCCAATATCCATTATTCTCGTATCTGACACGTCCATTGCGCCATATGATTTTGTCTTCCCCGACAAGCTCACAGCCATCGGTATGCAGCGTCCCTTCCGCTCCGAAGAGAAAGACAACCTGTGTTAACACATCCGCCGGCTTGTCTGACCGAACACGCAGAGTCCACCCTTCCTTGGTCTCTGCCGCTTCAACGAAGGTCTCATGCGTCTGTTCATGGGTCATGGACCGTTTGTGATGCGGAAGCAGGTACCACGGGCTTAGAGATTCCGATGCAGCTTCCGGAAGCTCCGCCTTCGGGACTGGGCCATAATAGCCCTTTTTCCCTTGCGCATTCAAAAGGTATGCGCCATTCTGTTCCCGCAGCTCCTTGAACTTGATCGGGCCCGGCTCAAAGTTGGAGCCTAATTGAACGCCTAACAGCCTGGCATGGCCGTGCCTTAACGCAAAGAAAGAGGTTGCCTCCGTCATGACGGTCGCACTGGTTTTGCCACTCCGGTGTCTAGCCACCGGGGCGCCGAATTCCGGGTGAAAGCTGCTGTGCGAGATTTTACCGTTATGACCGGCTTGCTCCATTTTGGATAAGTACAGGGAGCGATTGAAATCGCCATTGATGATTTTACGGTACTCGGTAGGAAGCTCCACCGGTTGCACTGAGCTCTCCCGCAAAGCCGGATGAAGCAAAAGGTTTAGCATGGCGTTGTTCGGAAGGGCGCCCGGATGGGTAATCGCTTCGCCCGCCAAGCTGGCCATGGCCGCAAACAAAGGATCCCGGTCATGGACCGCCATGAGCTGATAAATGGAATAATAGTCGGCAAGCGTGAACTTTTGACCAAAATCTTGACGGCCCGAATAGTCCGTCACGATCTCGCCGTCAGGGTGAACCAAATACATCATCATCCTCAGATTAGCACGCACACTCTCGAGCAGCTCCGGCCGCTCCAGATACCGAGCGGCATAGTAAAGATTAATGTCGCTGACCGCGTTATAAATACCGTTGCTGCGCTCCGTCCATTCTCCGTCCGGAGTGATGTCCAACCCTTCGGACAACCATTCCGAGGCGCGTTCCTTGAGCGCTTCGATGCCATAGATATCGTATAAGGAACCGAGGGCTGAGCAGATCACCCAACGATGATTAGGCGTATGAATGCCGCCTGTCAGCAGGGCAGGAATCGTCCGCTCCAGAAAACGATGAACATCAGCTGCAACGGACTCGGCCGGCTGCCATTCACTTGACGAGAGCAGCTTATAGATTTGGGATAGCCCTACCACGTTGAAGGCTGTATCAGGCGGCGAATGATAATTGGTCCAGCCCGGTGAGATGGTGCCGTCATCATGCTGGAAGTTCAACATAAAACGCGACAGTTTTTTCAGTCGTTCCAACAGGATGCTGTCGTGATAATAAGCGGAATCCGGATTGATTAGGGCAGCTGCCCATAAACCCATAATCATTAGAGAATTCGTATGACTGGGCCAAGGGATCCCTGTTGCCGGATCAACAACGCCTCCGAAATAGCGGCTTTCGTTATCCAGCACCTGACGATCGAACGCCTCTTGCACCCATTGATCGTTAATCTTCACTAGCTTATGATAGACCATACGTTTTACCCTCTTTCTCCATGGACGCCAATCCAGTTTGCACTTCAAGTTTATCCAGCAATATCCGATGACTCTGTTCAATATCGTCTGGTGTGCAAGCGGCTTTCAGCTCATAAACTTTAATAGGAGCTGCAGCTATGATAGGAAGGAACCTATCAAAATACGTCATATCCCCGCTATGCAAGTACGGGCACCAGTGATCCGATAGTTCGATCGTCTCATGGATATGGATGCCTACAATTTTACCAATCATCTCATTAGCTTCGCGTGCGTTATCGTAAAGTCCCATTCGTTCCATCATGATGCCATGCCCAATGTCGTACCAGAGTCCAAGCGGCGCTCCAGCCAGCGCATCTATGATAGTATTTGCCTCTTGAAGTGTCGGTATTTGATTGCAGCGTGATCTGGTTTCAATACCGAATTGAACCTTATATCCCCGTTTAACAGACTCGTCACATACTTCTTCCATACTTCTCTGAATGTTGCGTATATAAAATTCGCTCAGCGCTTCCCGCCGCTCGATCATTTTCTTCCACAACCCGCGATAAGCGGGAGAATCCGGACCTTCCGTCTTATAAATGGCCTTCAGCTCGTGATCAATATTATACTCAAAGGGAACTTCACCCGGATGAACGACAACGGCTTCTGCACCGTACCTATGGGCATATTCAGCGGAACGAAGGAGCAATTGAATAGCACGTTGGCGCCGTTCCTCGTCTTCGAAGCCGAGAAGGACCGAATCCGTTCCATAATCCGGATCGGCCACATGCGGAAACGTATTATGGACACTGGAAATGCCTATCTCACCGCGTTCGATCATGGGCTCGATCGTCGTAAGCATGTCCTTCGTCACGTTATAATTCAGTTCTACCTTCGAAAAGCCAAGAGAACGAATCTCCTCGATCATTGAACGGCCGATTGCATGTTTCTTGATATTCCAACAGGTAGAGAATGAAAAAGGTGATTTATTTATCCGATTCATGCTATTCTCCCCCTTTACTCTTTAACCGCGCCCAACATAACTCCGGAAACAAAATAGCGCTGCAGCCAAGGGTATACGATGAGAATCGGAACTGTAGAGAATATAACAGTAGCGGCTTTTAGACTCTCAGGCACAACAGCCTGTACTTGACTTCCTTCCATTCTCATCATATCGTTGACCTGGCTGTTTTGAATCATTTGAAAGAGCTTCAATTGGAGCGGATAAAGCTCGGGTTTTGTAATATACATTAACGCATCTTGAAATCCGTTCCATCTTCCCACCGCGTAAAAAAGACTCAGTGTGGCCAGCGCCGGCATGGACAAGCGCAAGGTAATCCGCCACAGCATGCCGAAGTAGCTGCATCCGTCTATTTCCGCAGATTCTTCCAATGCCTTAGGGATGCTATTAAAGAAAGAAATGAGAATGATTAGATTAAATGCACTGACTAAACCGGGCAGCACCATAGACCATACGGTGTTCAGCAGATTCAAGCTGCGCATTAAAATATATTCCGGTATCATGCCTCCGCTAAAAAACATGGTAAAAATGATGATCACCATAAGGATTTGACGACCCTTAAGCTCTTTCTTCGATAATGGGTACGCGGCGGCAATGGTCATGATCATACACAATACCGTACTTAGCGCCGTCAAGAAGATCGTAAAGCCCAAGGAACGAATCATCGCCATATTCGTAAACACTTTCTTGTACGCTTCCAAGTTCGCTTCAAGCGGCCATAAGGAAACTTTACCGGATGTAATAGGTGTTGTTCCGCTCAAAGATACCGCAATAATATGGATAAAAGGAATAAGACAGAGCACTACGCTCACTGCTATACATGCAATAAAAACTGTATCATAAACCCGGTTTACTGCCCGTTCATTCATCGTACTGACTCCCTTCTACAGCTCACTTAAATAATGCCGTCACCAGTCAACTTTTTGGAAGCGAAGTTAGCTCCAATCAAGAAAATCAACCCTACGATGGCCTGGAATAATCCGACCACGGTCGCCAGTGTATACTGTCCGGATTCAAGTCCGACTCGATACACGAACGTACTTAAAACTTCCGAATAATCACGGACGATCAGATTTCCGATAATATACGGTCGGTCAAAGCCGATGGATACCATATGGCCTAGATTAAGAATCAGCAGCGTTGCCACGGTTGTTTTGATTCCCGGCAGCGTGATATGCCAGATGCGCTTCATCCTTCCCGCTCCGTCAACCTCGGCTGCTTCAAATAATTCCTTGTTGATTCCCGTTAGGGCTGCCAGATACAGGATCGTTCCCCACCCCGCGCTTTGCCATACCCCCGTTAATAAATAGGTGAGCAGCCAGTAATTTTTATCCGATAGAAACGGGATGGATGGATAGCCCATACCGGTGAGTATGTTGTTAATCATGCCGGAGTCATTGCCGAAAACTTGGTAAACGATGCCGCCGATAATGACCCAGGATATAAAATGGGGAATATATAAAATCGTTTGGGAAAGCTTCTTAAACCATACGACCTTTATTTCGAACAGGATAATAGCCAAAATAATCGGTGCCGGAAAAGATACCAGAAGATCAAGAAAATTCAGCATAAACGTATTTCGCAGCGCCTTAACAAAATCAGGATTTTTGAATACTTCCCGAAATGCCTCAAAACCTATCCAATCACTTCCGTTAATCCCTTTGAAAAAATTGAAATCCTTAAATGCAATTTGCACGCCATACATCGGTCCATATTTAAAGATGAAAAAGTAAACAATCGGCAATGCGACTAAGGCATACAGCTGCCAGTATCGTCGAAGGTATACGTTCATATTAGCTGCTTCCTCCCCTAACACCCAATCTATTAAAATCAAAGGAGCGCCTACTTCACGCTCCTTTGATTTGGTGCAACCGCGGGCTTAACCTCCGGTTACTTTGTTTGAATTTCCTTCCATGCAGCTTTACGTTCGTCAAGAACCGCTTGGCCCCCGCTGGACATATAGCCCTTCATCATCGAGTCGAATACGGCTTCGAATTCATTTGGCTTCGCCATCGTTGCTTTTACGATCAGTTCTTCCGCCTTCGTTAGCAAGGTTGTTCCGTATTTGCTTTCCGCATCAATCGGGCGAGGCGTGTTGACTTGTGCAACCCCATCCGTATTGGAGATTTCAAGCGCTTTTCTAGTGTCCGCTTGGTATCTTTCCGGGAAGTTCTTCACAAAAGCTTCATCGCTTTTCTTTTGAGTATCCAGAACCAATCCGTTTGCAAGGATACCAAGGTCGCCACCGCTAAACGTGTTATTTTTTGCTGCTGGAGCTGGGTTATCGATAATTACAGGAATTCCATTGCTGTCAAGATTATAGTTTTGGCCTTTAACACCTTTCAGAATCGTCAACAGGTTGTCGCCGGTTGACATCCAGTCCAAGTATTTAACGGCTTCGACAGCATTTTTGCTGGACTGTGGAATCATGATATACATCCCGTTTGGAGCAGAGATCGGCTTCGTATGTTTTCCATCTTTATTGGTGTAGGAATCAACAGGAGTCAGTACTGCTGTCGGAACGTTCTTTTTCAGGGAATCATAGGTTCCATCGTTATAGAAGATGTTAATGTTATCCTCGCTGAAAAAGCCTACTTTACCGTTCGCGATATCTTTAACCAACGTTTCCTTCTTTTTATCCAATGCGAAATCCTGGCTCATCAATCCTTCATTGTACAACTTGTTCATAAACTTGACAGCTTCCTTAAAGCCCGGCAGAAGAATTGGATAATCACGGGATGCCAGGGTTTGCGTTTGTTCGAAACGGGTTTGATCGCTGACATTATCGATAAAGGACCAGATGAGCGGCTCATACTGGGCTGGAGCAATGCTCATGCCAAGAGGAACCACTTTGCCGCCTGTTGCTCCAGGGTCCTTTTCTTTAAATGCCTTTAACACGTTATACAGCTCATCCGTCGTATTTGGAGCCTTCAGATTCAGTTTATCCAACCAGTCTTGGCGGATGAACGAAGCATACTTGCCTGTTGTCGCACGTTTGGCCGGAATCGCATATTGCTTCCCTTTGAACTGGCCGATCTTCATAATATCATCGCCAAGGAACTTGGAGAGATTCGGGCCGTATTGCTTCACCAAGTCCGTGACCTCTGTCAAACCGCCTTGGGAGGCATACTTGTTGAAAGTAGCTTTATCATAAGTAATCACGATATCGGGTACATCCGTGTTGCTGGCCATCAAGATGTTCAGCTTTGGTACTTCTTCACTTCGCGGAACCGGAACGAAATCCACGTTAATGTTGTTCGGCTTACCGAAATTATCCTTAATATAATTGGTAAGAAATGAATTCGTGATCGTTACACCTTCCGGTGGATTGCCACGATCCCAAAGCTCTACTTTCAGGTTGCCGGCTTTGGCTGGCGCACTGCTGCTTGCCGGAGCTGCGCTCTGGCCTGCCTGCTCTTTCTTATCAGAAGAACAAGCGGTCAATACGGTCATGCCTGCAAATAACATGGAAAGACTTAGTACGGCGAACTTCTTCGTTTTTCTTTTTTGCATGAATGCCTCACCTTACCCACTTTTTAAATTTGTTTTAGAGCTCCGAAGCCGATCCCGTTTGTGGAACTGCCTCTGGAACACATTATTGCGCTTTTATGCTGACTTCGACAATAAACTAGTTTCACATGATAAACTTCAACCGTTGGAAACTCAAAGAAGGCGTGAATAAACTTTTTTCCCGATAAACCAAAAAGCCATTCGCGGTCAAAAAAAAACTTATTCCGCTCAGAATGAACCATCACTCTGGGGAATAAGCACCTTTTTTTACTTTTTCTCTGTATTTTTCAGTTTACGGAAATCCCCAGGCGTTACACCAACAACCTTCTTGAAAACTCTGCCGAAAGTAATAGCGTTGGCATATCCCACGTTCATGGCGATATCCTGGATCGTGTCGTTGGTGTTTTCAAGTAACGACTCTGCCCTATTCATCCGGAGATGTACAAGAAAATCAACGAATTTCGTATTGAATTCTTCTTTGAATAAGTAGCTGGCATACTTTCCGGAAATTTGGAACTGGTCGCTCAGATGCTTCAATGACAGATCTGGGTTGGCATAATTATTCTCAATGTACTTTTTGATTTCCTCAATCAAGGCCCTGTAGCTCTTGGATTCGTTCACCGATACATAAGTCTGAAATAACTCCGTCAACCAATCCGATACACTCTTCTGAACTTCATGAAGACTGGAGGCCTGCACGACGGATGTCCACATCTCATCCCACTGCTGCCCCTTAAACCTGTTTGCTAAGGTGTCAGATAACTCTCCGACCTCCCGCTCCAGTATCTTCATCAAGGTTTCAAGCTGCAGGTGAATTTCTTCATTTCTTAAATTATCATTAACAAAAGACTGAAAAATGGCATCCAGTCTTAACCGCCAGCCATCTCCCGCCAATCGGAACTCCCGAACGAACTGAGACATGGACTGAAAATATTGATAGCTATGAAAGTGTGATTGTTCAGGCAGCTCCTCGCTCATGACTACGGCTTCTTGCCCAAGAGACAGCTTATGACGGAGGGCGGAGTCGGCAGCCTGATACGATAAGTAAATCTCTGCCGGTTCCGTCACGACAGATCCGATCCCCATCGTTAATGAAATGCGCAAATGTTCATTTATCCAACTATGACACTTTTCACCAACGGCTCTGAGTACAGTTTTGTCGGGAATATCCTCTTTCATACTAACTATCGTTCCCAGCTTATCACTGCTTATCCACTCGAACCAGCCGCTCATATGATAGTCATTGATGATTTCATTCAATACGTTCATCACTGCGTATTTCAGAATATTTTGATCAGAGAGGGAGAAATTCTGTTGAAATTGACCATAGCGGTTCAATTCGACGATAAACACCGTGAATCCTTTAGGCTTTGCATCGCCGGCGAAGGGCCTCATTCTCTCGATACGTTCGCTTAGGTCCTCCATACGTTCGCCTTCAATTAAACCGCGGAATAGCTGTCTGCGAAGGACATGTTCATTATTCCGGCGCTCCTTCTCATAATCAGTGGTCTGCTCAATCAGATTATCCAATGCATAACTGATCACTGTAAGGTCGTCCTTTAAAGTGAGCTTCGCGTCTGTAATTGGTAGTTGGAGAAATTGCAACCGGTTCATCATCTTCGTAATAGGCCGATAATTTCGCCTTGTCATATAAAAGATAAACACCATAGCACCAATAATGGTAATGATTCCAATTACAATCCATATATAAGAGATCAAGGATACCCAAGAAAATAATTGCCCAGCCTGAATACCGCTTTGAAATGTCCAGTTCAGGTGTTTCGAATGAATGGTAGTTAGCACTTTGTCCTTTTTCAGATAACCGCTACCCAAGAATTCAAACACCTGATTACCGCTTTCATCATATACGTCGAGATAAGAAACGTTCCCGCTTAGGAGGCCGTTGATCATTCTTTCTAGTCTGTACTTGCTAATATTAATAACCATCATCCCGTCCTGGCCAAATGGAATTGGCAAGGATCTGCTGAGGGAAAAAACGGGCACTTGACTTTGCGTATTCGCTTCCGGATACTTGCGGACCTTACTCCAGCCACGGCTTTCGGGCTCCTTCAGCCTTTGGCGAAGGAAGTTCGCGTCAGCGAAAGCGTTAAGCTCGACAAGTCCGCTCTGTGTAAGCACACTGTCTCCTTGCTTACGATAAATATAAATGGAATCAATTAAGCTGTAATTGTTTATTAAGGTATTCATGTTGTTTACTACATCATAATAACGTTCGTTCGACCTTGCATCAGTGGACGGATAAAGAAAATCGTTATAGGAGTTCTCCAGTTCCAGCTCTTGCAAAACCTTCATCTCCATTTCACTCATCGTGCGATCAACGGTGTCCACAATATAGCTTGTCGATATACGATTGGCTTTGGAAGTTTCACTTCTAGAGATATCATTAACAATAAGAAATGACATGAAAATGAGCACCGTTACCGTCAGAAGGAAGATCGGCATGTATATTAACAAAAATTTTCTCGAAAACGTATTCATTTAAGTCGTTCTCCTTCTGACTCCGTAATAGGTAATAACTAAAGTGATCGGATTATTGACAGATTAACGGTAGAACAACAAGTATGGAACGATGTCACGGTTTGTTAACATTCAACAATTAAACCTAACAACATCGTTTCCTCCGGTACGCTCTGAGAGAGCTCTCGAATTTATTTATAATACTATAAACTTAACGAGATTGAAATGTCACGTTTTGGCAAGTTCGTTTGTTTGATTGGGCATAATATTTACAAAATCCAGAGAGTGCGAATGCAAGAAGCAACTTATGGAGATCACCCCTAATACCCTGCTGGAGTTTGGGAAGGACATTTCGCAATTATTATGATGCTTTTACAGAAAAAATTGAAGCGAGGGTATTATTCCTCGTCACAAATGTTTTATACAATGCGAACACGAACACGTTCTGGGAACCGAACATCATGGCTTTAGCCATCTCGACCGGTTCACTCGGCACCGGAGAGCTGATCAAATACGCATGGCAGCAGCATGAGCCCAGTAGCGAACGCGGATAGTTTTAAACCGTTCTGCAGATACATCGGCAAAATAATCACACTTGATAAGATGATCATCATACACGAAAGCACAAGAAGCAGCCCCACGATAAACATAGGGTACTTCAAGACGCGCAAGTTCATCATCGACAACCCTGATTTTATACTTTCTGATATATTAAGAAAAAAAACCGTCAGGGCATCCTGACGGTCCTTTTGCGTGAAAACCCATACTTTTGTGCATGGGGAGAGATGGATGTGGGGTTCCAACCGCTGTTGAAGTCGTGTTCTTTGAATTTATTATGCGGTATAAACACGACTTCAAAGGCGGTCCACCGCAAAGCGCCTTTCCACCCTCACACCCATCCCTCTTCTGTTCTACTTTGAACTGCCTTCAACTTCTTTTTCCCCATTCGGGTTTCAATCCCAATCACAAGGGGAAGATGCGTGTTGCCGTGCAGATTGTCAAGCACATCCTTCCCCACCGCCAGAGGATTATTAAAATAAATCTCTGTCGAAAAGTTTGGCCAGTTCGAGTATGCTCGTATCGCCTGTAATCTTATATAAGCTGCAGAGGGAATCAGCGATCCCTCCAAACTCATTCACCGGATTTACCTTCGTACAGCGGAGAATCCCGTTTTCCTCGAATTCCAACGTATTGAGCGTAGTATTGGTTGAACGATAATAACGAAACCTCAATTCGCGGGCTTGGATTCTGCCTTAGCAAGTACATGAACCGCAGTCCCTGCCTCCGCCTCAAACGAATAGGTTGATGCGTCGAGTTGCGTTGGCTCATAAATCTCCCCTTCAATCCATAATTGGATGGGCAGATTGCAACGAATACGATACACCCCTTTATAATCTGGCTTCAGATCAGCATGCTGTAATTGACCGTCCTTCCATGCCATATCTACCGTTACCGCACCGCGGGCGCGAAGCCCCGTTACTTCACCATTGGACCATGCATTAGGGAGAGCTGGTAACAAATGAATGGCGTCAGCATGGCTTTGCAGCAGCATTTCCGCGATACCCGCAGTCCCGCCAAAATTGCCGTCTATCTGAAACGGCGGATGGTTATCGAGAAGGTTGGGCAATGTGGAGTGCGTCAAAAGGGCAGTTACATTTTCGTATGCTTCTTCCGCATCTCCCAGCCGAGCCCAAAAATTCACAATCCAGGCGCGACTCCAGCCTGTATGTCCGCCTCCGTTTGCAAGTCGTCTCTCAAGTGTCCGGCGAGCAGCAGCACTTAGGCTTGGTGTCTTCTCTGGAGTGATCTGTGTTCCCGGGTGTAAAGCGAACAAGTGTGAGATATGACGATGTCCTGGCTCCACTTCCTCATAATCTTCAATCCACTCCTGTATTTGTCCATGACGCCCAATCTGGGGCTGTGGCAGCTTATCCATTGTAAGTTTAAGCGTTGTCAAGAAGTCCATATCCGTCTCTAACTGTTCACCTGCCGCTAGACATGCGAGAAACAATTCGCGAGCAATCTGGCTATCCATGGATGGCCCATAGCAAAGCACGCCCGTTTCCCCATTCGGCAATCTATATGTGTTTTCAGGTGAGACAGAGGGGCAAGTGACAAGCACTCCACTAGGAAGTTCGACCATATAACCAACAAGAAAAGCAGCCGCTTCTTTCATCATCGGGTAAGCACGTTTCAGAAATGCCTCATTCCGCTCGAATTGATAATGTTCCCAAAGATGCAGACATAACCATGCAAGACCTAGGGGCCAATATGTCGAGGGTAGATAAAGATCCTGCGGTGCGGTATCCGCCCAAATATCAGTATTATGATGGGCAGCACTGCCACCGCAACCATACATGACTTGAGCGGTTCGGCGACCGTTTGGAATCATCCGTTCGATCAATTCAAAGAGAGGCTCATGGCATTCGGATAAATTGCAGATCTCAGCCGGCCAATAGTTCATTTGCGCATTAATGTTAATGGTAAATTTGCTGTCCCAGGCCGGTAACATATCCTTATTCCAAATCCCTTGCAAATTCGCAGGTAAAGATCCTGGTCTGCTTGAAGCAATAAGCAGATAACGGCCATACTGAAAATATAAAGCTAGAAGTTCGGGGTCTTCAGCTCCAGCTTTCATCCGTTCCAATCGTTTCGAGGTGTCTTGTTCCACAGCTTTGAATGCAGCATCAAGCCTTAACGACGTCCGCTGAAACAGTTTACAATAATCTTCAATGTGGGCTGTTAATAAGTCGATATACGTCCGTGAAGCAGCACGCTTGGCATTTGCAAACGATGCGGATTCAGGATCGGACTCTCGAAAATCCGTGGCGGCGGAAATGACCAATGTGACGGCATCGGCATTGGTCACGACCAAGTGCTCCCCAATCGTACGCATTTGGCCTCCCTCTGGTTTGCACATCAACACACCGCAATAGTTAACACCTCCGCCACTATTGCCGCTCATTATGATCGAATTACCTTCTTCTGTGCGGATATGGTCTACGTATCGGAACCTTTCCCTTCCCATCCTTGCCGTAAAGGAAATTTGGCCCGGCGTATCAGCCGTCAATCGAATCACAATCGCGCCGTCCGGATAGCTCGCAAAGATCTTGCGACGATAATGAACCTTACCCGCCTTAAAGGAAATACTGACCACTGCTTCTGATAAATCGAGCTCCCGTTCATAATTGATGACTTGGTTATCGTCTAATGTTTGGAAATGAAGAAACAGATCGCCGAGCGGCACATAATGACGCTGGGTTTCAGGGATCGCAGTTAAGGCAAGCGAAGCGAGGGACTCGGCTTCTTTGAGCTTCCCCTCAAAAATGAGGTGGCGAATTTCCGGAAGATGTACCAAAGCATCCGGGTTATGCCGATCCCTTGGACCTCCATACCATAAGGAATCTTCATTAAGCTGCAATCGTTCGGAGCATGGCCCTCCGAAAATCATAGCTCCCAGCCGTCCGTTGCCAATCGGAAATGCTTCGTCCCAATGCTTGGCTGGGGAGCGAAAAAATAGTCTTTCTTTGTACTCTAAACGTGCTTCACTCATGATGATTGCCCCTTCACTTTACAATCGTATTCTATTTTTAATCAGCAGGCTTGTATTCGAACCAATCAATTGCCGCAGGTACGTATGTTGCGGAGGCTTCGATTCGAAGCCGCACACATGCAGAGGTCCTAGCGATGGAGGAAGTTTCATCATGGATGGATCCCACTTGCTTGCGAAGAAATAATTCATTTCGGTCCTAACGTTTCCGCATGCCCAAGGCATAATGATGACGTTCATTCATAACAACCACGTAGGACGTTTGACGAAGAGTCTCCTGTTTTGTTGTATAAGTTACGGTTTGACGGCCCTCTCAACAGACGCGCCTTCCATCTGCTTGTGAAACTTTCTTGGTGTAAAGCCCGTAATCTGCTTGAATTGACGGCAGAAGTGCTCCACGTTGTTATACCCGCAGCGTAAAGCGACCTCCGCGATGGATAGAGAGCCGTGCAACAAATATTCCTTGGCTTGGCGGATGCGGCTTGTAATCACGTCATCCATACAAGAAATCCCGAAAGTCTTCTTGTAAATTGTCTGCAAATACCCAGGACTGATGCGGATAGAGTCGGCCATTCTCGGAACCGCCCAGTCCTGGCTAGGATTACTGTAAATGGCGGTCCGAAGCGATAACAAGTTGTAGTATTTGGGCGTAATTACTTCTTGAAAGTAAGATTCCAGCAGCTTGTTAAACAGGGTTCTCAGTAAGCAGTCAATGGATGATTCTTTATAATCTTTTTGAAAAGAGTGTTCGCTGACGAGGAGTTGGAATATTTTGTGGCAGTATTCAGGGTCATTCAATGAAAATGGCACTCCGAATGGAAGCGATGTTTCCGTTACATACGATTCGTTGGATTCGAAACGAATCCAGTCGTTCTTATATTGTTCCGCGCAGGCCCGGTAATAAATTTTTTGATGGGGATGGTATAAAACTCCACTGTGTGCTGGGTACTCCTTCAATTCTTCATTGACCCAGAACAGGGCAGGTGTATGGGTCACGACAAGCAGCCAACAGTTATGGCCCTCAGGGATATCGAACACAAAATTGCTTGCGTGCGCGGCATCATACTCAACATAGAAAATGTTGGTCATCATGATCCTCCAGTATCAAAAAAATGACAATACATCAATTATTTATTAGCATATATGACTGTTTGAAAACAGTCAACGAAGCAAAGGAACGACGGCTCGTTTGGCATTCTTGCCTAGATCGAAAACTAGATGTTCATCGAAATGGTAATGGCGCAGCTGGTTATGGTGATAGCACTCGATCAAAAAGAACAGGCGCGGTTTGCATATTCCCTGCGCTTTAAGTCGCCATCATGAATGATAACCTGTTTCCCTTTCAACTCTTGCATGGCTAAATCTCCTCCCTGCAGCCCACGCTCTGGTTGTCCGATGTCATCAAAATGAACACCATCATCGTGAGCGTCTGAAGCAGTGATAGTCATGGACGTCATCCGATTCCGGAATCTTCAAAGAGACCTTGGTTGAAAAACCAAGGTCTCTTGTAAGCTTGGTCGTAAACCTCGTTAACGCCAAAGGCGGTCTTTACCGTCACGAACATCTGCCGCTTGTTGAAATGAGAAGTTTGCCGTTTTTTTGAACCTCAATGCCACCCTCTTTGGAGATCAGGATATAGTTGCCGAATTCTAGTTTCATGGAACTTCCTCCCCTAGTCAATCTATCCTTCCGTATACGAATTCAACGGATTTTCTCTTGAAATATTGTCTCACGAGGAGCTGCATCATATCGCTGGGTTGTTCCCTGGAAAACTCGGCTTGATCCACGAATCGCATGCCGTACGGTGCCTTTGGCGTATAGGGCTCCCACCGTGGCAAGTCCTCTCCCGTAGAATCTTTGCCGTTCGGATCTCCACAACGAATGAAGTTCGCCCAGTAATTGCACATTTGGCGGGCAAGATCGTAATGTTTGCCGACGAACGGCCTCCAGCATTTGGCGAGGGTCTCGAAGAAGAACCAGAGATCCACCGAGTGGAACGTTCCAGGGTTATCCCAACCTGGGATTCCCGCATCGAAATTGTAATAGTAAAGCGGGAGATTGGCGCCGGTATCTGCATTGGCCTGCCCGGCAATCCGTATCGCGTATTCGATGCCACTTACCGAAGCTTTTTTCAAGACCTCATCGAAGTTGCCTGACGGAAATCCGCAAACTTCAAGAAATTCATTGGCATCGTCGCCGAATAAGTTGACGGCCAAGTTATTGATTTCGTCCAGCGAATCGGCCTCCGGAGCACTGAAAAACTCGGATGACGTATGGCCGAACATCACCGGTACCTGCAAGCGCTTGTTTTGAAGGAACAATTCGAACGCGCTGCCAACACTGAACTTATTGTCGACGACGGTGCCCCAGAACGCCTTGTACTTCAGCATCTTGTCTCGGAGAGAAACCGCATCCAGCTTCCGGGCTTCCGCAAGCGAGGAAATGCCGAGAAATTCGAAGAATTGAACGCCTTCCTGTTCGGCTTCCGTTATATCGCGCAGAAACCTGGGCGTGCGGACTCCTGGGTAGAGCTCCGTGAATACCCCGCTCTGCACGATCGCTCTCTGAAAGAGGCCGTTGTTCTGCGGTGAAGTAAGCTGGCTCATGACGCTTCCGCCGCCGGCAGATTGTCCGCCGATGGTGATGTTGTCCGGATCGCCGCCGAAAGCAGCGATATTGCATTTGACCCATCTTGTAGCAGCTTGTTGGTCGAGGTGGCCGAAGTTCGCGGGAGCTTCCGGCGATTCCGCCGTGATTTCAGGGTGGCATAGAAATCCGAACACGTTCAGACGATAGTTGATCGTAACCACGACGATGCCTCTTCGGGCGATGCGTTCCCCGTCAAACTCCATCTCGGCCGTATGACCGACCTGCAGGCCTCCTCCGAAATACCATAAGTACACCGGCAGCTTTTCATCGGCACGGTTAGCCGGGGTCCACACGTTAAGGTAGAGGCAGTCCTCGTCCATGGCGATGTCCGGTTCAACGGCCCATTCCCGGGTATAAATATTGTTGTCGTCGATTTCTTGTCTGGCCTGCATCGAGACAGGCGCGAATTCGTACGCGTTGAGCACGCCCTCCCAGTCTTTGACGGGCTGCGGAGCACGCCAGCGGTTCTCTCCTACGGGCGGAGCGGCAAACGGGATCCCTTTGAAACTTGTGATCCTGGGGTCGGCTGCCGGCAACCCTTGTACCAATCCGTTTTCAACGTTTACGACTCTAAGCATGCTTGATTTCTCCTTTCATTAAGCGAACTCGTTCCACGAAAGCGTTCGCAAGGGTCTGTAATAGATCATCGACAGACTGTGTATTTGTCTAGAATCAGAAAATGAATGAGGGATATATAAGATCATACATATCCCTCATTCATAAAAAAATTATTATTTTTACTTTTTAGCTAATGCATCGGCACGCATTTTAATAATCTTTTGCGCTTTTTCCGTATCCGCAGCAACTACATCATTCCAGCCGAGGCCTATCACATCTTTCTTCATCATTTCCCAAAGCTTGTCGAACTCTGCTTGATTCTTTGCGAATACCATTTTCCAGGATGTGTTCTTTACATAGTCAGAAATCTGGCTGCGTTTGTTTTTAATATCTGATGAATCGCTTCCTAAACTTGTATTGATATTGGGGACGATATCGATCATCTTATGTTTCAAGTAGTAATCTGTTGCGTTTTCTGCATTATAAGTGTTCTGCCAATCCGTCGTTAGCGCTGTCTTGTTTGCTTCAATTGTTGGGCTCCAGTAATTGCTGTTATAGAACTCCCCTGTCTTTGGATCTTTGGCAAAATCGCTAATGATCATCGTGTTGAGCTTACTTTGTCCGTCCTGGTATCCGCCGCCTCCGTACTCTTCCGGAACAGGTGTATTTTTCTGGAATGCGGTTTGACCCACTTCGGTCAGCTTAAACTTGCCGTCTGCCGTCTTTTCGTAGTTGAAGCCTTCAAATCCATTCACATAGTAACGCAGGCCTTCAGGAGAAGTAGTCCAATCCATGAATTCCATGATCCGATCGGGATCATTGGCTTTGGAACCGATAGCAAAAACTCTTCCATTGCCGTAATAAGCATCGCTTGCCTGAATAATGTGCGTGTCAGCGATCGGAACAGCAACATTCCCGTCACCTTTTTTACCTCTTTCAATTGAATTGTAGAACCCTGTTTCCCATGAATACCACAAGAGAAGTACCTGCTTGTTGGTCAGCTTTTCGGAAACTTTGTTCCAATCCTGGGTTGGTGAGTCAGGGTCAACCAAACCCATCTGATTTGCTTTAAAATAGAATTGCAGAATCTTCTTGTACATACTGTTGTCATCGATGAGCGGAACGATGTCGCCTTTTGCATTCAACTGGATGGTGGTGGTTCCTTCTGGCTGCTCATAACCGTACCAATTGCCTAACCAGCGTGCATTTTCCATAGTGCCTCTGCTGTCCCAATCCTTCCACAAGGTGATCGGAGCGATCGGTTTACCGTCCGGAGTCTTGGGATATTTCTCATGCATTTGCTTCAGTACATTTAAAAGATCATCCAAATTGTTCAGCTTGGGAGCCCCAACTCCCTTGAAATAATCCCAAGGCATTATTGGGCTTGAGTAAGGGGTTTGTTCCGAGAATGTCGTTGGAGAAGTATCTGCCTCAAAAGTCGGCAAAGCATAAATCTTGCCATCCGGATTTACTTTTTGAAATGCTGCATTGAAAGGTTTGAAATGATTATCCACATATTTGGACAGGTTCTGCGTATTCTTGATCTTATCCGTGAGATCCATAATCAGACCGGCTGGAATTAATTCTTCTAACTGACTGTTATTGACGATCAGGAGATCGCCTAAATTTCCTGCTGCCGATCTTGTCTTGTATAGCTGATCGCCGGCAACCTGCGGAGCAAGAATGTTCAATGTGATATTGAACTTATCCTTAATAAGCTTTCCATACCACCCTTTCTGCTCGCCTTGATAATTTGCTGCATTGTCAAAAACGGTAATGGTCAGCGGTTTACTGTGATCTATCGCTGTACTAGCCTTGGATATAGCTCCAGTACCGGAGTCTGGTGACTTACTTGGTGCCGTTGATGCAGCCTTATTGTTAGATTCGCCTCCACAGCCGGTCAATGCTACAGAAACCATGAAGAGGCAAGCAAACAACATCAACATCGATTTTTTCACTGCTTTACTCCGCTTACTCATGTTCAACCCCCCATATTCTTTCAATTTATTATAACGGTGTAAGTTATCCCTTCACTGCACCGATCATAATCCCCTTTACAAAAAATCTTTGGAAAATCGGATAAACCAACAAAATAGGCGCTACAACAATAATGGTCACCGTCATTCGAATTGAAGTAGTGGTTTGCTTTGTTGCCAGACTTGTTATGGCTGTCGAACCGGCATTCTGCAGGTTTACCATGCTGGATATGGAACTTGCCTGATTAATATAGTTATATAGAATAAACTGCAAGCTATATAGTTTGCTCTCCGTAACCAACAACAACGTATCCTGGAAGGAATTCCACTGATCCACTGCCGCGAATATGGCAACCGTAGCCAATATGGGCTTACAGATGGGCAACATGATTTTGAAAAAAAGGGTCATGGTCCCGGCCCCGTCGATACTTGCCGCATGTTGCAATTCCTTCGGCGTTGATTCCACGAAAGTCTTTACAAGAATGATGAAAAACGGAGCTACGATTGTCGGCAGAATATAGGCCAAAAAATTGTTTGTCAGATGCAAAGACCTCATTGTCAAATACCACGGAATAACCCCGGCATTAAAAAACATGGTTAAAACCGTATAGCGATACCAAAATTTTCTCCTCCACATATCCTCCTGGGTAAACATGAATCCCAAAAAGGCGGAAGCCCCTACCGTTAAAGTGGTTCCGATCACGGTCCTTCCTACAGATACAACGGCTGCATCCCACAACCCCGGTATTTTAACCACATCCACGTAGTTATGGAATTGGATTTGCATCGGGTAAAAGATAACATCACCTTTGGCACTGATATCGTTTGCACTTATCGTATTAATAATGATCGAGTAAAATGGATATACACAAATAAGCGCATACAGGGAAAACAGGAAATATATTAAAACAGTCATCATTTTGTCTGTTGGGCTGACCTGGACTTTAATTTTTCTAGTGAGATGGCTGCCAGGCACTTTATCATTCGGCGCCAGACCTACTGCTGTATCACTCATACAATACTCTCTCCTCTTAGTCTTTTTGATAGTCCGTTTACAGAAAAGAGAAGTACAACACTAATCAAGCTCTTTAGCATACTGATCGCGACGGACACGGAATAGCTGCCGCCCCCCATTGCCAGGTTGTAAACATATAAGTCTAAAGCCTGTATGGAATCCTTGTTAAATGCATTTTGAAATACGAAATATTGCTCCAAGCCATTATTCAGAAAACTCGCAATTTGCAGCATCAACAAAACAAAATAGGTCGGCACCATACTCGGCAATACGACATGCCAGATCACCCGCATTCTTGTCGCGCCGTCTACATAGGCCGCTTCATATAGAGAATCATCTATACTCATAATCGCCGCTATATACAATATGGCTGACCAACCCAATGTTTTCCAAGTCGTCCACATCCACATCATAATCCAAACATGGTCGGAGTTTTGAAGAAGTAATACCGGGGAATCGATAAATCCAAGTTGTTTCAAAAGGCCGTTGACTATACCTTCACTAGAGAACATTGAAAATGCCAGTGAATAGACCAATACCCAGCTGATGAAGTTCGGCAAGGTTGTTACCGTCTGTATAAACCTCCGGAAACGTACGGATTTGATCTCAGTCAGGAATATGGCAAAAATCATTGGAAGCCAGGAAAATAGCAGATTCAAGCCACTCATCCCAAACGTGTTCTTGAGTATTTGAAGCGTTTGATCGATCTTTACTTGGTTTTCGACCAAGGTATGAAACCACTTCAGACCAACAAACGGCGATTGGGACAGCGGAATCGGCGGCGTATAGTCAAAGAATGCATAAACCCAACCATATAGCGGGTAATATGCAAAGATACCAAGTAAAACCATAAAAGGCATAATAAAGAGGAATTTCATTATTGAGATGCTTTTCTTGCTATATTTTTCTATTCGTACCATGTCAGGCCCCCTATTTTATATTCAACGTATTTATTGACAAATAACGATATCCCAAAAAAATATGAAGTGCCGAAATGGCAGTTTCACTCTACTCCAGCGCAAAAGGTCATGGATGAATTTGAGGACGTTCCTTGTGTTGATAGCGTTTTCATTCGGTTTCATTAAAACTATTATAAGATATCATTTTTTTCAAAACAATGACCTATTCTCATCGATTATTGATCTATTCTCATATTGCTCGGTGAATCACGATGATGGCATCCGGTGTATCCTAGTTCTTTCTTGAATATTCGGTTAAAAATGTTGTGACGTGTATCCGAACCGTTTAGAAATCTCGTCAATCGTTAATTTGGCCGCATAATTCTCATGAATATAGTCGAGCACCTTTTGCATCATCTTGACTGAATATTGCTGCAGGTACTGAAGCGAATTGCTTTGCATTTTGAGCTCCAAAAGCAGCGAAAAAATGATTTCCGAGCTGCTATAGACGGTTTCTTCTTCTCCCCACTCCCTCCACAACAGCTCAATGAGCTCCATGATTCGTCTTGAGGAACGTAAAGCCAGTGGTTGGTGATGACGCAATTGGAATAGGTTCAAAGCTGAGTGGCTGCAATAGAAGCGGAGAACCGCCGCATCCCATTCTTCATCTAAAGCTTGAAACTCTAGCATATGTCCTGGCTTGACAATAACGGCTTGATCCGGATGCAGTTGAAAAGATTGTTCGTCTTGAATGCGGATAACCGCTTTACCGACTCTTCCGATCATCAATTCATAGAACTGCGGTACAGCCGACCCATCTGTAACAAATTGCTTATTTAAACCGATTGCGCACAGTCTGAACGGATGATAAATACGTTGGTTGTTGCAAAAAGCGTACATACGATTCCCCCCAGATGATTTTCTAAGCCCCTGTAACAACTTTCAGAACACACATGTAAGTGCTTACATTTTGGAGTACGTCTGAGTGATGATAAGCTTTCCAAATGCAAGCGCTTCAACCCCTACTGTATTTGGCATGCAGCCTCTCGTATTCGGAGCGCGTAACCGGCAATACGGCCCCATGCCTCGGCTTGGTTGGCAGCGCGAAATCCGCAGGCATCGTCCATTCGCCCGAATCTAGATCGGTCGTCTCCAGCGGTATATACCCTCTTAATCCATACTCGTCAATAAATAAGTACCATTTATCCCCTTGGGGCGAACGGATCATGAACGGATCGCGCACGCCTCTCTCCCCTAATTGAGAAGCTCGTTCCCGATAAAGGAGAGAAGCGGAACGAAAGCGAACCTTTCCTATTACGCCTGAATACTTGGGTTGGGGCTACATAGCATCCTCTACAGTTTCACCTGTTGCATCAACCCGTCTTCGCCAAAGTTGAGGGGGTCTATGCAAACTTCGCGGTGATAGCCTTTTCCTTGTGTAAACCTTGTCAGTGGCGTGACGAACCGGTGATAAGCAATCAAATACTTATCTGTGCCGGGCTCCTGCAGAATCGAATGATGAGCGGTGCCGAGCATGTCCTTGTCCTTGTTTTTGAGAAGTACTGGGTAGCGGTAAGTTACTGGACCGTAAAGATGCTCCGCCGTGCCATAGTTCACGTGGTAATCCTCGCTGCCGGTGTCATCGCAGGACCACGTGAAGTGATACTGCCCGCCGCGCCTCAGAACGGTGACCGCCTCCCGGAAGTCGTGCAGTCCGACAAGATTCTTCATCGTATCCTCGATGACGCTTACCATATCTTCGCCGAACTGTACGATTGCAGGGTGTGCATTTCCAAACAGCATGTAAGCCGTACCGTCATCCTCAATAAAGACGGATGGGTCAATGGTCTGGCCCATGGCGATACCAAGACGCTTCATCTGTTCCATGGTAATAAGCGGCTGCGGCTGCGCGCGAAATGGGCCTGCCGGAGTCTCGGCAACTGCAACACCTATGGCGCACTCTCCGCTTTCCATTTTTCCGCAGAAATAATAGTAATATTTATCATTTTTGCTGGCAATGGCCGGAGCCCATGCGCTGCCGACAGCCCAGGGTACATCTTCCGTCGCAAGATCCAAAATCACGCCTTCGTCTTTCCAAATCCGCATGTCAGCCGAAGAAAACGCATGAAATTGCGTGCCCGACCAGCCCGTGAAGCCGTCGGTTGTGGGATAAAGGTAATAGCAGTCGCCGAACTTCACAAGATCCGGGTCAGCGAATTGTCCGGGCAGCACCTGATGGCCGTCGCCAAACGCCACCAGAAGGCGGCTGCATTCATCAGCGGTAATAGGGAGGACTCCGCCATGGCGTTTCTTAGTTTTCCCCAAATCGAACGACCCTTCCGGCAGAACCCGGAATTCTCCGCTTTCAAGGTCGGAGGTCAGCAAGGGGAGGTAGCCCTTTCCTTCCGCAAAGCGATCCACAATAAGGCACCACTCCTCGCGGTCGTTCAACTTGAAAATTTGCGGGCCTTCCACACCTAACAATTCCTCCAAAGCCGGAGCGGACAGATTGGTAAAGGAGTCTTTTTCCAGTGATGTGCCTTTTTCGACCCGGATATTCTTAGTCGTTTCATCCTTGGAATAACGGTAGTAGGTACCATTTTGGGCAATGATCGTGGTATCAATGATGTGGTTATCCCGTTCAATATACTTTTCAGGCGCTGTGAAGCTGCAGAAATCCCTGGTACGGGCGCTATAGATCTTTTGTTTCCGCTCTATTTCCTGCGGCTCCTGCGTCGCGGAGGCCCAGAACACCAGGAATTCGTCCGCGGCTTCGTCATAAATGGCCTCCGGCGCCCAGACGCAGCCGGCACCTGGTACGCCAAGCGTGACTGCCCACGGTGAAGACCAGTGCACCAGATCGGCGGATTCCCATACGATAATGTCGCGGCTTCCGGCATTCACCGCAGTGTCCCAGCCCTTTCCGTTTGCAATGCGGAGATCCGTGGCAATTAGATAAAACTTGTCCTCCTTAGGCGAGCGCACGATAAACGGATCCCTCACGCCCTTTTCCCCTAGTTCCGAACGTAGAACCGGTAAGCTCGCGTTCAGGTCTTTCCAATGCAAGCCATCCTCACTATAAGAGAAATAGACCTGTTCACCCTCAAGCTGCTCCCCGATAAAATGTACCAAAAGGTAACCTGAATATTTGCTGTTATATACTGTCAAAATAAAGTCCTCCCCTTTATGGAATTTTCGATTCGTTCCATTTTCCTCTCCGCCGCCTTTGCCGTCATCATTAAAATAAACGGACAGGTAACCGTCATATTCTTCGTGATCGGGCATTCTCCGCCTCAACCTCCATTTCGGCACGAAAGTGGATCATTCATATGATGTCTGTCTGCGAGGGTTTAAAGACAAAAGTCTTCAAACGGTCGATACCACGTAACGTTTTCCGCTTTCAGCATGGAACCCGATACAGCCGTTCCCCACTTGAGAATAAGTAATTACTTCGCCATCTTGCGTAATCCTTACGTTCTGCCTGGCGAGCACTTTGCAAGTCTGCGTTTTTGAAGCTGCGATTTCCGCCTTTGACAATGCGCCGCCCTTCCACTCCATATCGACTTCATAGCCTCCTCGGCCCCGCAATCCTTTGACAAAGCCATCTTTCCAGGCATCGGGCAGCGCCGGCAGGAGTTCCAAGTATCCTTGATGCGATTGCAGCAGCAGCTCTGCGATCCCCGCTGTGGCTGCAAAGTTTCCATCGATTTGGAAAGGAGGATGCGCATCGAACAGATTGGCATAAACGCCGCCTCTGTCATGATTAATCGGTTCGTCACCCTTAATGAGAGTCAACAAATTCGAGATTAACCGCTCTGCGCGATTGCCGTCCTTGAATCTTGCCCATAAACCGATTTTCCAACCCAGACTCCATCCCGTTCCCCCGTCCCCCCTTATTTCAAGCGATGTCTTCGCAGCTTGGAACAGATCGGGAGCAGTATGCTCCGTAATCAGCCGCCCCGGATAGACCCCGACAAGATGAGAAACGTGACGATGATGGACATCCTCGCCTTCGAAATCCTGCGACCATTCCTGTAATTGACCATGCTTGCCGATTTGGAGCGGCAGCAGCCTTTGCTTTGTTTCCAGCAGTGTCTTCGCAAAATCTTCATCGATCTTCAGTTGTTCCGCCGCCTGGATACAGTTTTCGAAACATTCACCGATCAAAGATAAGTCCATGGTCGACGCCTCGCTTACGGCATAGTGCTTGTCGCCGATCACAAATTTCTGCTCCGGAGAGGTCGAAGGCGATGTAATGAAATGTGCATCTTTATCTTCAATGAGCCAATCCAAACAGAATAACGCTGCTTCCTTCATGATGGGGTACGCCGTTTCCCGTAAAAACACCTCATCCCCGCTGAAGGCATAATGCTCCCATAAATGCTGGGTCAACCAGGTGCCGCCCATCGGCCAAAACGCCCATACCGGGTCTCCAATTCCAAAATCGCCGACCGGCGCCGTCTGGGCCCACAAATCCGAGTTATGGTGCGCCACCCACCCTCTTGCGCCATAATTCGTTTCCGCCGTCTTCTTGCCGTTCCGTGCCAACCTGCCAATAAAATCAATCAAAGGCTCATGCATTTCCGCCATATTGCAAGACTCTGCGGGCCAGTAGTTCATCTCTGCATTAATATTAAGCGTATAGTTGCTGCTCCACGGCGCCCGCGTTTCCTCATTCCATATGCCTTGAAGATTGGCAGGCTGAGTTCCCGGGCGGGAGCTTGCAATCAACAGATACCGTCCGTAATGGAACAGAAGCTCGACCAGACCGGGGTCGCTGCTGCCAAATTCGGCAATTCGCCGATCGGTCGGCATATCGGAGGGGGCTATGCTCTCCCCCAGAGACAAGGCAACTCTGCCGAACAGCTTGTTATGATCGTCAAGATGCCGGTTTCGAATCACCTCATACGGCTTACCGCTAACGGCGTGGATGGCATCCGTTGTAATTTGCTTCAGATTCAGTTCGGAACTGCTCGCGCCAATGCTTGGATCAAAGGAGGTCGACGCGTTGAAATACAATATCGCGCTAGTCGCTCCAATCACGTGCAAGCCGTCCGCATCAACCTTCATCGTTCCGCCTTCATGCACCGCAGCCAACCGCCCCTGGAACTTCAATGCTTGCGTGGTCTCCGAGTCTCCGTAACGAACGGGATCTTCTATATGGTGATAACTTGGGGAGACGTACTCCGGCGCATGGCCGGATATGACGTAGTGTTCGGACTCATAGGACGAAGTGAATCTTAGCGGACTATCTAATTGGGCCCGAAAACTGAGCTGTCCCGCCTTGCTCGATTGTAACCGCACGATAATGGCTTGGTCGGGATAAGAGGCAAATATTTCACGGGAATACTGAACGCCTCCAACGGAATAATCGACTGTAGCGATTCCCGCAGACAGATCAAGCTTTCGGCGGTATTGCCCGTATACATTGCCATGATCCATAACCAGCTGCAAGTCGCCGAATGGCAAATAAGATTGCGTAAAGGGACCCATCATTTCCTTGCAAAGCCGATCTGCTTCCTCATACTTGCCTTGCGCGATTTGCTCTCTCACCTTCAGCAAGACTTCTTTCGCCCCCAGATTATTCCAATCACTAGGGTAACCGGACCAAAGTGTATCTTCATTTAAAGCAATGCGTTCTTTCTCGACACCGCCAAAAACCATCGCGCCAAGTTTGCCATTTCCAACAGGAAGGGCTTCCGTCCAATAAACGGCGGGGGAATGAAACTGTATATTCATGGTGATTTCCTTTCCTTCATCTCAGAATAAATGTTGGTGTTTACTCGTTGTTCATACCCAATAATCCAAACGATTTCAGATTTGCAGGCACTCCTGCCGGCAAAGCCGTGTATAAAATTTTCACGTAACGGCAAGCATTCGGGGCGAGTAACTCGATCACGCTATCAATCTCTTCTCTATTATTGCGATAATCAAGCAATGTACTCCATCTATTTCCGTCGCTGGACCCTTCAAGTACAAACTGATATAACCCTCCGCAATCAAACTCCAGCTCGACCCGTTTCGGATACTTGACCCCCTCCAAATCGAGCGTCCAACATTCCCCGGGGTTTATGCTGCTAGCTCTCCATGAAGTGCTCGGGTCGGCATTGTTAGCATTGCTCTTAGCAAATCCTTTGGCTTCGCTGCTTGCTCGAGTTGGCCGATGCGTAGCGAGATCGAGCATTTCTATGCTGAACCTGGATTTATCCTGATTGCCCGTCTGAATCCGAGGTATCGTCATGTCCGGCTCCATTTCAGTGCCATCACCAACCGTTGTGACAAGCAATGCCGCTCCTTGCAAACCGGGCGAAGTCGCCGCTATGACCGTTTCGCCCGCATAATAAGAACGGAACGTAATAGCCCCTAGTCCTTCAATGATGGTGAGTCCCGATTCGGCGTTTATGAATTTAGGATCGTAAGACGGGAATTGGCCGGGACCGGATATGATCGTAAGCGTTACATCGGCAGTTGCATCCACCCGCTTCCCATTTATATCTACCAGTTCTACAACGAGCTGAGTATCGTCGGTGCCATCGTTCTTTATCGTTGTTTTGCTTCCTACACCAACATATAATTTGATCTTATTAGGCGTTCCCGGTTTTGGCCATTCCGGTTCGGAGCTGCCGGGAGCAGGCGGCCGGATTCCTAAATAGGCAAGGTTATGATCACCTGCGCCCGCTTGTTTGGCTAAATAATTAAACCGGTACCAATACCAACTGCGCAAAGGGAGCCGATTGTAGTCGATAATTCCCATATGCCCCATATCGTTTGCCAGACTGCCATGATGGAATCCGCACCACACGGCTTGACCGCTGCGCCATTTGGGAGCGGCAAAACGATACGGAGCGGCTTGACTTGCCGAGACGTGATCGTAGAACGGACGATATTTTCCGGGCCGATCCATCACTTCGCTTCCATATTCGGAAATGACTTGCGGGCATTCCGGACGATCCAATTCCGGATCATCGACCCGCTCATCGCCATCCCACTTCAGATAGAAGCCTCCGCCGTCCCCGTTCAAACCAGCAACATCCGAAATCTCCGGCTGGTCCAAATTCCACCTTTGCCCGCCGCCGGCTGCCGCTTTACGTGTCGGGTCTTCCTCGTGCGATACTTTCACCATTTTCTTAATGAGATCAATCGCCTTCTCCTTGACGGATTCATGGCTGAAGAACGGCTCATTGCACATGCTCCATACGATAATGCTTGGACGATTTCGATTGATGCGGATCATTTCGCTCAATTGCTGAATGGCGCTTTGTTCGAAGCCCTTTTGGTGCGCTTCCAGTACCGGATAAGCGCTGCACTTCCCCCAATGTGTCTGCTCTCCCGTGTCGCCAGCCGTTCCGCCAATTCCCCAGAAGGTCGCTTCAGACCAGAATAGAATGCCGTAGTAGTCGCAAGCGCGGGCAAAAGCCGGATGATGGGGGTAATGGCTGCCCCGAATGAAGTTCATTCCCGCATCCTTGATCATTTTGACATCGCGGTAAATGGCTGCTTGGGTAACCGCATCTCCCCAGCCGGCCTGATCCTGATGAACGTTCGCCCCGTTTAAATACACATGCTTGCCATTCAAATAAAATCCTTCGTGAGCCGTCCACTCCATCCATCGGAAGCCCATCTTATCCTCATAAACATCGGTAACGGCTCCATCAGCGACTACTTCGGTTGAAATACGGTAAAGGTACGGATCTTCCGGACACCAAAGTCGCGGATTCAGAATCGGTTCGCTAACGGAATCAAACTGCTGCACCCCGCCGGCCCTCACGTTATGCGTACTTTCCATTTCGGTCAGCACTTGACCTTGATGATCTGTAACGATCGTGCGAACCGTGGCCAATTTGTCTGTGCCCGAATGGTTGATGACCTCCGTTTGCATCCGCACCTTCATTTGCACATCATCATCGCCGGAAGCGAGCAAGGGAGTGGAAACAAACGTACCGTTCCAAGCGACATGAAGAGGCTCCGTTACGGTTAAGCTTACATCCCGATAAATGCCGCCGGAGAAAGTATGCTCCCCGGAACGCGGCGCAATTTGACCGTTCCATTCGTTATTCACGCGAACGGCAATGACATTGTCTCCTGGGCGCAGAAACTCGGTGATATGGATACTGAACCCGGTATATCCGCCTTCATGCATACCGGCCAAGCTGCCGTTGACATATACTTCCGCTATCTGGAACACGCCTTCAAACTCTAAGTGAACGATCTTGTTGTTGTCCCAGTCCGAATCCATCTCCACATGTTTACGGTACCAACCGTATCCGACATACCATTCGTTTTCCATAAAGTAAGGGATGCTGAAAGAATGGGGCAGCCCGATATGACTCCATGCGGCATCGTCATAATCCACTTGTTCCGGCCCATGATCGCTAAATCCTTCCCAGTCTCCGCGAATGAACTTCCATTCCCTGTTGACATTGATTATTGTCCGAAGATCTTTGTGTCCCAATCTTATCACTCACTCTCAAGATGATTAAAACGTATATCCAATAAAACAAAATTACTTTCCATGTTGAAATTATATCCCACAAAATCTATATTAGAAATAATAGAATATTACGGACAATATAACTAAACTACTTTTTGGGAGTGCTTCTGTTATGAAACGCGAATATTTTTTGCCCCAATTCGATGAGCTAAACTTTTTCTGTTTTCCTCATTCCGTCGGTCGGTATACATGCCCCGATCATCATAACGTCTGTCGAGAGGCTGGAGTAAGAGATATCAGCTTGCATTTAATAGTAGGCGGCAAGGGATATATCGAATTGAACGATACGGTCTATACGCTAAAACATGGGGATGCATTTCTTCATGTGCCGTTTCAAAGGATGCGCTACTATACTTCGGAAGATGATCGGTGGGACATCTATTGGATGCAATTTAACGGAAGCAAGCTGACGGATTTTTTATTGGAGAGAGGCTTTCACGATTCGGCAATTTGGTTTATAAAAGATATTGAGCCGTTGGAACAATCCTTTCTTGAATTGCTGGAAGAGATTGAAAGGAATAATTTTTCGCGACCAACCAAGCTCTCTTCGTTAACCTATTCGGTGCTTGCAGAATTTACAAGCAACGCCATTCCATTCTCCAATAGAAGGGGAAAAGAAAAAATCGACCGAATCATTGGGCTCCTTCCTATCATGCAAAAAAACTCGCATCTCCCTTTTGTCATGGAAGAGTGGGCGGAACAAGCTGGACTGACTCCCAATTATTTCTGCAGCCTTTTCAAAAAGGTAACCAAGATGACTCCTCTTGCCTATATAACGAAATGCAGGATTCTAAACAGCAAACAAATGCTGCTAAGCAGCCCGAATATGCCAATCAATCAAATTGCAATGGCATCTGGCTATCCCAGCGCAAGTTATTTCAACAAAATATTTATGATGATGGAAGGCATCACGCCAAGTGAGTTTCGAAAGAATCATTCGTATCACGAAGTGGATTCTTAAAAACCGTGATTCCCGTCACATTACGAATCAATTCATAAGAACTGCCCCTGAAATCATTTCAATCTCAGGGTCAGTTTTGTTGCTATTGTTTTCGAAATCGCCGCTTTACTTAGGCCGGATTCAAGATGAAATTATCAAACGCAATTCTTGTGACCGTACAGTAACCGCCGATCGTTGCGGATGTAGAGTTTGGTCCAGTCGTAAAGGTAATCGTCATGCTGTGAAAATTATTATCGGAAGTGATATTTTGGTTGATCTGGGTGCCGCCGTAATCCTTCACATAAGCGTAGCCTTGACCTGTACCCGATACGCCTTTGCCATCCACCGTCAACGTGTACGTCGTATTAGGAGAAAGCCCGGTTATCGTTTGCTCTACGTAGTTGCCCGGGTTCAAGAGCTCAACGCCGTAACCGCTGTTGTTTGCAGCCCACCTGTCGGAACAGCCGGAACTACCGAATTCTACTCGTTCATCACAGCCGTTACTTCCGCAGCGGATAAAGCACGATTATAGATGCGGAAGTCATCCACTCGTCCGTCGAGATAGGGATCGCTGGACCATTGCGAGCGTCCGATCCAATTCTGTGTGGTGGCGCCGAGTTGTGATGGTCTAATGTTTACGGCATTGCTGCCTACCTGCTGGCCATCGACGTAAAGCGTTCCCGTAGTGCCGTCCAGGGTAACGGCCACATGATGCCATCCGCCTGTCGCGATCGCAGCGGCTCCGTCAATGGTTCTCACTGCTGAACCGTTCTTGATCTCAAAACGGATGCCGTTGGTCGCGTTTAGCGGCGTCAGGAACATATATTTGGATGTTCCGGAACCGAAGTCGAAGATCCTCGACCAGGTGCTCACGGTATCCAGATTGACCCAGGCCTGTGTCGGGCTACCTATTTATAGGTTGCGCCGCCTTCTATTGATTGGAAGTAATGATGATAGACGAAATGATATCGTTGTTGCCGGTGTCACCCATGGCTGGATTGTCCGATGTAATCGTCCAGGATGTGCCGCTGAATCCGTCATCACTGTAAGCGACGACCGTAAACCCAGCAGGTACACGGATGGACGAGATGCTGTTATCGGCGATTCCTGCCGCCTGCATTTGGGCAAGTGTGTATTGACCAGGGTGAAGCGTTACGGCATTTCCTACATAGTTATAGTGCTCATAAAACGTCGGTCCGGCGGACATTACCTTGATAGACGAAATCATATCGTTGTTGCCACTGGCAATCATACTTGGATTGTCCGATGTAATCGTCCAGGATGTGCCGCTGAATCCGTCATCACTGTAAGCGACGACCTTATACTCGGCAGGTACCTGGATGGACGAGATGTTGTCATTTGCGATTCCTGCCGCCTGCATTTGGGCTAGCGTGTAGTTGCCCAAGTCCAGCGTTACGGCCTTTCCTCCATATTGAATGTCCTCATAAACGGTCGGTCCATTAAACGTTCCAAAAACCTTGAAATCGTAGAAACTGGCAGTAGCACCGCTTGGTACTCCAGCAACGGTAATCCTGACATACTGGGCGGTTGCAACAAAGTAATCGGATTGGACTTGAGCAGTATTTCCATACCAGGTCTTGTCAACTTTCGTGGTCCAGTTGACATTATCATTCGATGTTTCAATCTTATATCTGTAATAGGAGTCAAGCTTCTCCCACATCACTTGAGTACCGGTAATCCACTTGCTTGATCCAAGATCTACCGTCCACCAGTGGCCCGTATTCCCATCATTCGCACTCCAACGGGTCGTCATAATCCCATCGTTCCCATTGGAAGCCGGATTGGTCGACTGCGAACTGTCCGAACTTACGGTCTTACCCAACGCCAAGTTGACCGGGTC
This sequence comes from Paenibacillus sp. V4I9, assembly GCF_030817295.1. Classification (NCBI taxonomy): domain Bacteria; kingdom Bacillati; phylum Bacillota; class Bacilli; order Caryophanales; family Paenibacillaceae; genus Paenibacillus; species Paenibacillus sp. V4I9. Next base: position 1,520,188 of record NZ_JAUSZE010000001.1, on the reverse strand, counting down.
TCCAAAGACTTTGAGATCGTAGAAACTGGCCGAAGTACCGCTTGGCAACCCGGTGACGGTTATCCTGACATAGCGGGCATTATCCGTAAAATAATCGGTTTGAACCTTTTCCGTATTTGTATTATTGGTCTTGTCAACTTTTAAGGTCCAATTGGTATTGTCCTTTGATGTTTCGATCTTATACTGGTAAGCGACACCGCTCTTTTCAAAGCTCACCTGGGTTCCATAGGTAATATTCTTGATGTAGCCAAGGTCCACCTTCACCCAATGACCAGCAGCTCCATCAGCAGCAATCCAACGAGTTATCGAGTTACCGTCGACTGCTCTAGAAACTGGAATTCCTGTAAGTGTGCTATCCGAACTGGCGGCCTTGTTCTCCGCCAGATTAACTGTTTCTCCAAGCACCTTAAAATCGTAGAAGCTGGCCCAATTACCGCTTGGCAATCCGGTCACGGTAATTCTGACATACCGGGCAGTACCCACAAAGACATCGTTCTGGATTTGATCCGTGCTGGTATTATCGGTCTTGTCAACCTTTAAGGTCCAATTGACATTGTCATTGGATGTTTCAATCTTGTATTTATAGGCTTTGCCGATCTGTTCCCACATCACCTGGGTACCACGGGTAATATCCTTGCTTGCGCCCAGGTCCACCGTCCACCAATGGCCGGTATTTCCATCATTGGCGGTCCAACGGGTCGTTGTGCTGCCGTCGTTCCCGCTGGAAGCCGGGTGTCCTGACTGCGAACTAGACGCACTGGCGCTCCTGTTCAACGCCAGATTGATTGGAGCCGGCGATGGAAATTGCGGTATTGCTTCGGGTACAGGATCTCCGGAAGCAATAAAGTTAATGTTGCTGGTATTGCCGTTCGTAGTAAAATTCCCTTGAGCGGCATTCGTAATGACCGTTCCGTTCATTTTTAAATTTTCAAATGTTATATTTTGAATCTTACGGGTGGAATCGTAGCCTTCAATCGGATTACCGCCTGTACCACTGCCGGTATAGGAGAGATTCTTGAAATGAACATTGTTAATTCCACGCCCAGGGCCATAATCCCAACTTTTGGTCTGCATAACTAAAAATCGGCCTTCTCTGGTATCATCGATCCGAATGTCATTGAAGTTAACATTCTGGATCAGATTCCCATCCGCGGAAATAAACTGTATCCGCTGTCCACCATTGTATATCCAGAGGTCCAGATTGGAGAAAGTAACATTTTCTATTGTTTGCCCGCCGCCAGGCGCCCATGTAAAACCATGAGTACCCATATTGATTGGACGAGCAAAATCGGGCATCAGAATAGAGTTCGTTACCGTAATATTTTTGGTATCGCCATACCAGATTCTTCCGCCATTAGCGCGCGCATTATAGATCGCGACCGAATCATCATGACTGCGTATAAATGAATCATTGATGGTAATATTGGTAGAGGCAAATGTATCTATCCCATCCCCCCATTTATTAGAGCCATAGGCTTTAAAGTTATTGATTAGAACATTGGATGAATTTCCGGCATTTATCGCGCAACCGCCGCCATCCGCACTGCCGTAATTACTCACGATGATCCCATCAACCGTGATTTGGTTCGAATAGTCAATAGATATAGCTCTTCCCGCAGGACGGTCAAGTACACCGCGGCCTATAACTTTGGCATTGGTGGCATTATCCAAAATAATGCCGCCTTGGACGACCGCTCCGCCAGCAATATAAAGCGTCTTGCCGCTAGGCACGGTATAGTCCTGTTGATAAAGACCGGGACCAAGATAAATGACATTCGGGTCACTAGGGCTTGGAGGATTGACTTCCAATGGATTTGCAAAGATCATTAAATGCTTATTTACATTCCCGTTCACTTCTACAGAGAGCTTCATTGGACCAGATATGGAAAATGTCATCGTATTGCCGTTGATGTTAGGGGTAATCTCCGTGTTTAAACCACGAATTCGAGACGATGTAATCGTTCCTATGTTATAGGTCACTGACATCTCGACCTGACCGTCCGTATCGAAATAAACAAAGGAAGCATTTGTTTTCGTAGGATACCCGACAGTGTTTCTATACTCATCCAGATCCTGCCAGACTCCGCCCGTTTCCCGTACTTTCACCGTATAATCGGCGTTAAGGGGGACACCCGCTGGGGCAGGATATACCGTTAATGTCGTAGCCGCCTCAACTTTTGTCGGAAAGTTAAACGTCATTGGAATGAATGCGATTACAAACGCAAGCATAAAAGAAAACAACCTGGACATTTTATTACTACTGTTAAAAAACAAACTTTTACCCATGCTTTCAACCCTTTCTCTTTTTGAGTGTTCTATTCGGCAAATATATAAAAAACCTAAATCCATTAATCACCCCTTTCACATGAGCATTGAACCTTATAAGCGCCGCTCCGTCTGGAGGGTTTGGATAGGTAACCAATGTCGTGCAGGTGGCATGTACTTCTGCGGGAAGACTAAACGATAGCGAACCCGAATACTGTAAGCGATGCCAAAAGAATGGATAACTAACTTGATTTTTGCCCTCACCTCCAGACGTAGTATAAAATCAAACGACATATCCGCTTTGTATGCCGTTTGTTTTTTATACTTCAAACCTGTTATCTGTCAGACCAAAGTAAATTCGATTGTGACTTCTGTACCGGAATTCAGCTTCAAGAGGATATACTTGTCATTCCCATCCTCCAGTACCGCCGCTTCTTCTCCGTTGACCAGTGCTTTCGTCCAAGGAATACCCGCTTTGAATTTGATTTCATTATCATCTGCAGCCGATATTAAAGTAACGCATAGGATGTTGGATGTCAGGTTCCAGGATAAGTCTCTGACCTCCGCCCGGGTTCTTGCCATCAGCCCTTGAATGGACCCCGCTTTCCAATCGGCGGGCAGCGCCGGAAGAACCTCGATTTCCCCGGTATTCGAGAAAAGCAGCGCTTCATTAACGGCTCCCACTGTGCCGAATAACGTATCCGTGCAATAGCTTCTGTTTCTTCGGTTTGTGTCGTGGTCTGTCATCAAGGAAGTGTAGTAACCGGAATCCGTCATCATCGGCAGCAGGGAAGAGACGACCTCGTTGCCGTTTTTTAATCGGGCGCAGACCAGTGCCTTGTGCATCCAGCCGTGCCCCGCTGTGGCGTCGTGCGTATTGTATTTATTTCTGTTCTCGAGAGCGATATTCGCAGCTTGAGTCAGCTCCATATTATTCTGCGTTTCATACGCAGGCCATGCCGGGTAGAGATGGCTCAAATGACGATGGTTGTTATTCTCGGTGTATTCATTCATCGCCCATTCGCGTAATGCGCCATCCTGATCCAGCTTATAAGCCGGCAGCAGCTCCAGCAACGTCTCCCACCTGGCTACTGCGGCGGCAAACCCTTCGCGCTTTACTGCTTTCTCTATGGCGATGACCATATTCAATCCGTCCCGTGCCGCAGAAATGTCCATGGTGGCATTGGCCGTAATCGTGCTGTTGTAACCGATCGGGTTATTCTCCGGCGAATAGGTGGGGATGAGCAAATATTTCTCGCCCGGATTCAGCGCCGTCTTGCCTTCCTCATAGCGGGCATTGCCGTGTATGTCCGTAAAGTACTCCGGCGTACATAGCTGCTCCCAGAAGTTTGCCTGTTTTGTCAGCAGCGGAAGCAAAATATCCTGCTCCAAATCCAGGTATCCCTGTTCAATCAACCGACTGAATTCCTCATCCGTCATCCCCCCATCCCTTACATGGAGCAGCGGCTTCAGATCGTGGATCCTCATTTTCTCATGGATGGGAATCTGGCGGTTGCCGTAACACTGCCAATACTCGAATATGGGAAGCAGGCACCAGCTTGCCCCTGCATTCCAATATTGAAACGGGAAGTCATTGTCGTATTCCACATGCATTGCGCGGTCGATGTCCGAGTTGACCGACACCTGCAGCGCATCATGCATGCCGTAAGACATTCGCGCATTGTATTCGAAGTCCGGCGTGTTTCTCAGGAAGAATGTAATGTATCCGAGCTGCGCCAGCGTCAAGTGGCCCGTATTCATGGCTGATACCTGCAAATTCACGTTCGCGTCGAGTGTATAGATAGCACGCCAGCCAGGGTTCCACTCTCCGGTCCACATCCCGTACAGCCGCGGTGCGCTTGAACCGCTGCAGCATATCATGGCATTTCGTCCCTGATTGTACACCTGCTCCATAAAAGCATGATTGATTCTGGTTGGGGATGCCTTTTGCGTGTTTATTAACGCTTCGTTGTCTGCGCCCTTGTCATCCTCATCCCCCGAAAGAGAAAAACGTACAGCGTTAAACTCCTCGGCATGTTTCGCAGCATGCGGCGCAAGAGCAGCGTTATAATCGAAATGACCGGAAGGGTCTTTATATTTTTCCGCTGCGGAATTCGTGTTTTCGATGAGTTCGTCAAGGAGGGCATATTGCGCCGTTCCGGCAAAATCCTCAAAATCCCCCATGTCGAAGGTCCGGTTCGATTGCGTGATGAGATAAACAGCGTCGGCTTCGATGACTTGAATGCCGGGATTTTGCACGTCCCCGATGTTCATCGGTTCATTCGTATCGGCGAGCTGCACGATTTTTTTGCTTCCGTTTATGACGATTATACGCGTCAGGCCTGCATATCCTCCGTCAATCAGCTCGCTGCCCGGATAAGAAGGATAATGGGCAATCTGGGCGATATAGTCGGCATTTGGGTCCACCAGCTTTTTGTATCGGAGAGCCCTTGTCTCGTCATTGACCCTGTTCATACCCGAAATGTCATCAATAGAGAACAGCATATTGATTTTTGCGCCCGCAGTGGATTGTTCGATCTTCGTAATCGACACATTGTCTTCTCTGGATGTAAACGAGGTTCGGATCCACTCACCCCATTCATCGGTATAATGCACGCCGGTTTCGGCCGTCTCATAATTGGTCCATCTTGTATAATCGGATACGGTTCCCTTATTCGTCATGCTTAGCCTGAGCTGGTGACCTGGATGGTAGCCGTAAAAAAAGGTTCGCTCTCTCCTGGTACCGTCCGGAAATGTAATGATCCATTGATCATTTTGGTTAAAAACATTCCGTCTGGCATCCTCAAGCTGTCCCGTTAATTCTTCCGGAATCTCTCTTGGATCCGGGGACGGAAAGTTGTACCACATGTATTGGAAAATAAAGCTGTCCGTATACGGCGATCCGGACGTGACGTACCCGTTCTCACCGTTTCCGCTAACCATACCGTCCCGCCACGCCTCTACGGGATTGGACGCTGGAACCTCCGTATAGGTATTGACGTAATTTCCTTTCAGGTACAGGCGCGCTGTTTTCGATTCTTTCGTCATTATGATTCTCCTTGTGCTTGATTTAATTATAGGTCCCTGCCGTAATGGGTAAGCAATCGCTTGTAATCGGAGCACGTAAGCGGCATAACAGACCCATGACGCGGCTTGGTTGGCAACGAGAATTCCGCAGGCATCGTCCATACGCCCGAATTCAGATCCGTCGTTACCAGCGGCAGATATCCTCTGAATCCGTACTCATCAATGAATAAGTACCACTTGTCTTCCTCATTGGACTTAAACACGATCGGACCTTCGCCGCGTTTCATCCATTCCTGCCCGATATTTTCCCGGATCGGGGTAAAGTTCGGATCAAAGAACGAATTCCCCGTCTCCTGGAACACACTGGTAAGACCTTCTTTCTTGGAGAAGCGGAATATCCTTCCGCCTTCCTGAATCATCGTCGTATCAATAACAGAAACCCCGTAGTCGATATAGACCTCTGGCTCCGAAAAATTCACGAAATCCTTGGTCCTTGCAACCAGCATGCGGTGATACCGGCCTTTGTCGCGTTCTGCTTCCTTATCTCCAAGCATGGAGGCCCAATAGACGAAATATTGCTCCGAATCGGCATCGTAGAACGCTTCCGGCGCCCACACGCAGCCCGCATCCGGAGGCGCGACTTGGGCCATCCTCTGCTCGGACCAGTGTATCAGATCCTGCGATTCCCATATCAGGATGGATCGGCTGCCTTCGTTTACGGCGCGAGACCAATCCCCTCCTCCTCCGTGCGCCTTGAGATCCGTCCCCAGCAAGAAGAACTTGTCTCCATGAGGCGACCTGATGATGAACGGATCTCGCACGCCCTTTTCTCCCAGTTGCGAGACAAGAACAGGCTTACCGCCATTCAGTTCCTGCCAATGCAGCGGATCGTTCCCCTGACTTAAAGCAAAATAGATTTCCTCTCCACCGCCTTGGCCCTCATCGTCGGTAAAATGAACGAACAGATACCCGGCGTATATTTCCTTAATGGTCATAGAAAATCCCTCCAAATTAACCTTTCACCGACCCGAGCAGAACGCCTTTGGCAAAATACCGTTGCGCAAATGGGTACATAATAATCATGGGAATTGATGCGATGACCATCGCCGACAGTTCGATCGTCTGCGCCGTCACCAATCCTGAACCTTTAGCGGAGTTCAGCAACTCGGCCACTCGCATATTGGTGACTGAAAGTGTGTTTTGCATTTGCTCGGCCGCAGAGGAAGTCTGCAGCAATCTCAATATCACATACTGCAGCGTTTGCAAACTGTTGGATTGCGTGAAGTACAACGTTGTCCCGTAGTCATTCCATACACCTACTGCCGCGAAAACGGATAATGCGGCCAAAACCGGCTTCGATAGAGGTACAACAATTTGGAGAAAGATTCTAAATTCACTGGCGCCATCCATTTTTGCCGACTCGAACAGGTAATCGGGAATCCCCTTGTAATTCGCGTTGAGAATGATTACATTGAAAAAACCGGCAAACAACGAAGGGATAATATATACCCAATAGCTATCGTACAGCCCCAACCAATTGATCAGCATAAAGGAAGGAATCAGCCCGCCGCTAAAATACATGCTGGTAAATCCAATGACCGCATACCACTTCTTCCCTTTCAAATAAGGCCTAGAGAAGGCGTAGGCGAACAGCGCTGTGTACAAGATGGACACGGACGTAACGATGACTGTCCGCGACACGGTGATCCATGTCGCCAGAAGCATTCCACGATCCGCCAAAACGGTTTGCCAGCTTGCCCATGTAAATTGCCGGGGCCAAAAAAATACGGGTCCCCGAATCAAATCCGCCCCCCCGTTCAAGGAACTGATGACCGCATACCAAAACGGATAGATGGTCAAAAACATCAGGACAATCATGATCAAGATATTCGATATATTAAAAGCACGTTCTCCTAGAGACTTGCCTCCAACCATAATGCACGCCCCCTTAGAAAAGACCCGACTGTGTCAATTTTTTTGATGCAACATTGGCTCCGAGCAGCAGCAACAACGCAAGCACCGACTTCATCAAGCCGATAGCCGTCGCCATAGCAAATTGGAAATTCAAAAGACCCGTTTGATACAAGTACGTATCGATCACTTGGCTGGCGTCTATGTTAAGCGTATTTTGGAAAACGTATATCTGGGTAAAGTTGTTGTTCAGCATGCCGCTTACAGCGAAGATAAGCAATATTGCAACCGTCGGCATAATCTCGGGAATCGTTATGTGCAGCATGCGTTTAAAACGGCTCGCGCCATCAATTGCGGCAGCCTCGTACAAGGACTGGTCGACGCCTGCGATAGCAGCCAAATACAGGATCGCTCCCCAGCCTATATCCTTCAACAGACCTGTCACAATCGTAAGGCCCCAGAAATAACTCGGATCGCCCAAAAATTGAATCGGCTTATGCACCAGGTGGAACTCCATCAGCAAATAATTGACGATGCCGTCTTGGGGATTCAGCAAAGAAATAAATAACCCGCCGTAGATAACCCATGATAAAAAATGCGGCAAGTAAGTGACGGATTGAATCAGCGATTTGAATTTGGTGCTCGTGATCTCGTTCAGCAGCAAAGCGAATAAGAGCGTTGCCGGCAGCCCCACCAAGGAGCCGAGCAGGTTGATTCCGATCGTATTCTTTAACATCGGCCAAAACTGGAAATTGTCGAAAATCATTGTAAAATTTTCAAAATTGTTCCACTCGCTTGTAAAAATCCCTTTAAGACCGGTAAACGGGTCGTATTCCTTGAATGCCATCAATAGACCGAATAACGGAAAAAAATTAAATATAGCAATAAAGAGAACTCCCGGCCAAAGCATTAACTTCAACTCTAGCTGTGTTCGCAGATCGTGCCCTAGAACATGCGCTTTTCTTTTTTTTACGCCATCCAATCCGACGCGTACAGTGACAGTCTTCATCCGTATGTTCCTCCTCCTAGCCTGTTAAATGCGGATAATGCCAAAGTGCGGGCACTTTGGCACTATCCATTGATTCATATATTACGAATTGACGCCTTTAAGCGTTCTGCCACTTTCTTGTTGACTCTTATGGAACTGCTCATTATACTTGGCATCAATTTCGGTCTGACCCATCTGCTTGAGCTTGCTGATCATCTCGTCGTAGGCTTTATTAAACGAAGCCTCATCCTTGGCCAATACCATTTTGGAAATTTGGGCATGTTTGTAAATATCGATTTGCGCCAGATCGTTCGCCATTTTGCTGCCGGCCGGTATTAAATCGCCAGGCCACACCAAATCTGAAGCATCAAACAGAACCGCCTCTCTCCCCATCGACTGAGTAATCTGCAAGCTCATCAATTCATCGGCATTAGGAGGCGCTGCCACGTGGTCATTAAAAGCACCATTGGCGAATGGCCAGAACATACCAACCCCCGTTTTCGGTCCATCCTTGGCATCTTGAATCCCTTTCTCGGTTTTGATAACAAGACCGTCCTTCAGGGTATAGTGCTCGCCTTCAAAACCGAAATTCCAGAGCAATTGACCTTCATCGCTACTCATAAAATCAAGAAACTTGGCAAGGCGTTCCGGATTCGCGGCCGTCTTGGAAACGTAGGTTTGCATCCAGCCAGTACCTACTAATGAAAATGTTTGATGAACAGGTTTCGTGTTCTGATTCGAATGGATCGCTCCAGCCGACACCCATTTCGTACCTTTGGGATCACCGAGTCCTGCATTCGCAACATTCCCGATAAAGCAGAACACGCGCCCCGACATTGTATTCGTCGACATAGCCTTATCATCCATCGTCATTTGCCCCGGATCAAAGTAGCCTCCCTTAGCTGCCTTGAACAGAAATTCCAGCGCATGCTTCGTTTCCGGAGCAAAATATGAATCCCGGTAATTGCCATCCTTATCTACCAACATGGTGCCAAAGCTGTCCTGAAGTGTAGGCAACGTACCACCCCACCAGGTCTTGCCGTTGATTTGCAGCGGAATAACAGGCACGCCATCGACCTTCATGCTCTTGACTTTTTCAAATGCAGCAAGCACGCCATCTTCGGTTTTGAGATCATTAACGGTCAGACCGGCCTCTTTCATAAGCGTCTCATTGAACATCACATTATTGTTTTGGCCGTATTTAGCTCCATCGGCTCTAACATCGCTTGACGCCGGGTACGTTTTTACTAGGTCAGGAGAGCTAACATGGCTCGGTATCGCATACCAGGCGCCATCCCGTTTAATCTGCGCCTTCATGAGGTCTTGCGGATATTTCGTCAGCAGCGGCAAAGAGGGAGCATACTTCTTCAGAAACTCATCCAATTTCCAGACTTTCCCTGAACTAATCAGTTTCTTTTCCAAAGTGTCGTCCGTGAGCGTAATGAGATCTGGAAGAGGATCTGACGTCGCGAGCATCAAGCTGAGCTTCGTGCCGCCATCCTGCGCCGGAATGTTGAAGTCAAACGTAAGTCCGGTCTTTTGAGTAATGGCCCCTTCGACGCTTTTCGGATCGGTGTTCCATGGCGTAGGCGCATTCCAGAAGCTTGCATCCGAAAACCAGGTTGCCTTAACCGGCGCTGCCTGAGCCGTTGTTGCTGCTGACGACTCTTTCGGCGTGTTGCTGCTGTTGTCGCCCGATTTGGAGGAACTGCAGCCTGACAGCGCTATAACGCCTGCCAACGATAAAACTGTAAGCATTTTCAACTTCTTCATACTTGCTGATCACCCCTGTAATGTATCTTGGTTGGTACATGTTTATCATAGCCTGAACTTCCGAACTGGCATATGTTCAACTTTTTTTTTATTTTGGTGCAGATTTTTGTGAGGCCACTGAAAAACATCTGTTTTTAATTTGTGAAGAGGACCTACATAGAAAAAGGCGAATTTCCATTCAATAGCTGAATGAGAACTCGCCTTTATTATAGTTTTCTTCATGCTTTTTATTTATTCTTTTGCTATACTTTTCGGTGTTTGCTCGGTGTGATGCCAAAGTGCTTTTTGAACAGCTTGTTAAAATGAAAATAATCTTTGTACCCTACCCGTTCTACGATTTCCTGTATCGATAGCGAAACGTCGCTCAGCAGTTCCTTGGCCAAATTCAATCTCTTGGTCACCACGTAATCCGAATAATTTGTACCAGTCTCCTTCTTGATCAAGGCGCTTAAATAACCGAGGCTGATATTGAATTGTCTGGATAACATGCTGAGCGAAATATCTTCCGTATAGCTGGAATCGATATATTGGATGATTTTCTTCACCGTCTCTTTTGAAATGAGCAGCTCTTCGTCGGGCTGCTGTTCAAAGATGACTCTGATTCTTTCAAAGAGCTGCTGAACCGACTCGCAGGTTCGGACGATTTGGGAATAAGTCAAATATTCAATACCGTGAACAAGATCGTTGTTGCCGTAATATTTGTAAACGAACAAAACGATCTGATTGTAGACCGTGGAGATTTGGTCGATTGGCATGCGCAGTGCTACACATTCCTCGCTTAGCTCGTCCAGCCCTTGCTCAATAAGGTCCCGTTTATATCCTTTAATTGCCAGCTCGATCTTAAGGACCAGCTTGCTTAGCGCTGCTGCGTGGTCTGTCGCTTTATATTCGGTTATCCGCTGTTCCGGCAGGAAGCAGGAGCTGGACAGGGCGATATCCGATTCCTGATACAGTTTGCCGATTGGCGTCGAGTAAACCCCGATGCCGCTGATTCCAATGTACTGAGCGCCGGCAAGGCTTCCTGAGATGAAATCGAGCAGGCCAACCGAATTTTTTTGTTCGTCATAATTCACCAGATACGACATTTTATTTTGCCCCGTGCGAAAGCGGATCCATCGGATATCGTTCTGCGCCGTTTGCTCGCCGACAGAATCCCCAGCCGACGAATGCGGAAACAAACAGCTGATGACACGACAGTGAGGAAACTCCAGTTCAATTCCCCTGTTCGTTAAGAAATTGCTGATTTTGATATTGTTGTCGGGCTCGAGCAATTCGAACAGATCCTCAAGGAGCAAATCCAGCTCATTATTTGCTTTATGCTTGTCTGCCAGCTTGGTTTTTAACCGCAGCAAGGTCTCGGTCAGCTTGTTTCTGTCGACCGGCTTCAGTAAATAATCGAAAGCGCCGAGCCGGAGCGCTTTTTGCGCATATTCGAACTCAGCATAGCCGCTGATTAAGATGACTTTCGTTTGTAGCCCTTGAAGGCGAATTCTTTCAAGCAGCTGGATCCCGTTAAATCCGGGCATGCGGATATCCGAGATAACGACATCGGGTTCCTTTTCCTCAATCGCCGCCATAGCCTGAACTCCATCGTGAGCTTCTCCAATTACGGTGTAGCCCAAGTTTTCCCAATCGATCAATGCTTTCAGCCCGTTTGCAACCCAAGGCTCATCGTCAACAATCAATACGCTGTACACGACTCGTATCCTCCACTTGTTCCGACTCATCATGCACGGGAATGGAAATGCTGATGATCGTTCCTACGTTTAATTGACTTTGGATTTGCAGCTCGGCTTCATCACCGTAAAACAGCTTGATTCTTCGATAAATATTGGCGAGCCCGATTCCTTGCTTATCATCCGTCACCGCCTGTACGAGCACATCAGATTTCTTCAAACGTTGAAGCAGTTCCTGGATCTGTCTCTCATCCATTCCGCAACCATTATCCTGGATGATATAACGAACCCGGTTGTCTGCCAACGATTGTACCATAATGCGAACGATTCCGTTGCCGATTTTTTGCTCCAAGCCATGAAAGACGGCATTCTCGACAATCGGCTGCAGCAGCATTTTAAGCGTCTTCATGCCGAGCAGGCCTTCGTCGGCTTCGATTTCCACACGGATTCTCTGCATAAAGCGGAACCCAATAATTTGGGCATACTCCTGGACATGCGAGATTTCGTCCCGGATCGTCACGATGTCGTTTCCTTTCACCGAATATCGGAACATATTGGCTAAGGAAGCCGATATATCTACAATATCCTCGACTTTTTTGTATAATGCCAAGGCGCGGATACAATCCAGTGTATTGTACAAAAAGTGCGGGTTGATCTGATTGCGAAATGCCGAGATTTCCATCTGTTTTTTTGCAATTTCTATTTCATACATCCGCCTTTGCCCAAGCTGAACCTCTTGGCCTAGGGAATCGATTTCGTCCAGCATCTTATTCATATTGGCGGCGAGCACGCCGATTTCGTTATGGTACACGATGGTAAAGCGCGCTCCCCCCCTTTTTTTCGGATAGGACCTCATGAAATCCATCAAGTCTTTAATCGGTCTCAAGATTCGGGTGAAGAAGAGCAGCAGGAACAAACCGAGCATGCCGAGCATGACCAGGTAGGTCGCGATATTAAGTCTTTGCACCGTATCCAGATCCCGCAACAGCTCGTCCTTCGGGATGGCGCTGACCAGCTTCCAGCCGGTACGGGACAAAGTAACGGTTTGCACGATATAACGCTTATCGCGCATCCATTCGGCGACGTCGATCTTATCGATTTTGGGCGCTGCTCCTTCGCTCGCCATGACATTGTTTTGTTGATCGAGGAGTAGAAATCGGGAATTCGGTGTGATTTTCGCATTTTTAAATATACTGTTAAAATTGCTTACATCCATGATAAATATGCATGTTCCCCTATATTCTCGGATCTGGGCGCTCTGCAGGTTATAGATCGGAATGGTAATGATATATTGGGAATCGTTAGCCGACAATAAGCCGGAATACTCGGTCGTTTGAACCGGATGCTGAAGGGAATCGGCGATTCCCGCCCCGGTACTGGCTACCAGCGTCCCTCCCTTGTTATAAAGCCGGATGCCTCTGATACTTTCCTTCAGCGACATCGTGTTGGCGAACATCGATATCACTTCAGGATTCATGAGAACCATGGTCAACTTATCTTCCACAGTCAACGCGGTTTGAATGGTCGGACTGTAAATCAGCGATGTCGAGATTCCTCCCATATCTGCATAAAAGCTGGTCATCTTCTCTTCTACCTGAAGCAAAATTTTATCGGCGGAGTCCGAGACCTTTCTCTCGACAATCCGCTCCGCGATTTTATTCGAGATGACGAATGAAACCAGAAGAATGACCAGCATGGTCAAAATCAAATACAGGATTTTTCTGCTTAGACTGTGCTTGCGAAATCGGTCCATGTTGTCTTTCCCCTTTATTCTTCGATTTACATCAGAATCGCACAAAATACGGGGACTGTCCAATTACTAAGGTTTCCATTGGCTCTGTTGAATAAGCCAAGACCCGCTATCGCTGGATAACGGGTCTTCAGGGTAAAGCTCGGATCAAACCTCAAACGGTCGATACGACGTAACGTTTTCCGCATTCAACATGGAACCCGATACATCCGTCCACCGAACACGCACTCTTTGCCAAGTTCGATTCCGCGGAAATCAACAGCTCGGGCCACATGCGTCATCTTGGCAATATCCGCTCCAGCTGCCAGAGTCGGATCGGTAATTAGTTCAATTCGTTCCTGCGCTGGGATTTGTTCTTTGGACGATGTAGTGTACCAGAGAAAACGTAAAAATCAAAACTGCGGATCATATTGTCCCCTAAGGCCTACAGACTGAAACAGTAAGCAAAATAGAGCAAGGCTTGTTCGCCTTGCTCCGTGTCGATCAGGATCCCGATGCCGATGCCGATCCTAATCCATTTCCGGACAGTTCATATCCAATCATTAGTTTAAAGGGAAAACTTCACCCAAAGAGAGGAACATCTTTAAGGTGAAGTCTACCAAAGACATACTGAATACCAAATTGAAATTTTTGGTATTGTTAAGTACGAGCTTGCGTTAAGCTTTTTGAATACACATAATGAAATTAAAGGGCTGTTTGAGATCTTCTTACGAAACAACATAAAGAATCTGCAAATGGGGGGATTGGCCAAGTGGAGTTCCCAAAAGTTAATGTCGAAAATATGAACGTCAAGATTTCGTTAGGCGGTTTATTATTAAACGTTCTGTATATCAGATTCGGGGTCTTTTATCAATCCTTTCTCGAACACAGCCATAGCATGAAAAGCTACGAACTGCATTATATTCCCCTGGGACAGGGAATCTTGGTAGCAAACGGCCGCAAATATCCGATACATCCCGGCACGCTTTACATGACTGGCCCGGATATTGTGCACGAGCAAATTACGGTCCTCGCCGACCCTATGGCGGAATACTGCATATGCTTTGAAGTGTTGGCCAATAACATTAACGATGATCCGGATCTTTCCTTCATTGCAGACCAATTCGTTCAAACAACTTTTTGGTTCGGTCAGGACAAGCAGAATTTGTTGCCATTGTTCGAGCAACTCTCCTATGAAACGACCAACCAATATATCGGCTACTACCTGACGGTTCAACATATTATCGAGCAGATCGTCATCAAGCTGGTCAGAAACTACACAAACAATGTTCCGACCTCCTTTGTTATGCCGCTTAAAACCTTAGACGACGATAGAGTCGTTATCATTGAAAATAGTTTTTTATACAACTATGATGATTTAACTATACAGAAGCTCGCTCAAAAACTGGGACTAAGTGTCAGACAGACGGAGAGAACCATTCAACAGTATTTTGGCCTATCGTTTACTCAAAAAAAGACCCAAGCAAGAATGAAGGCTGCCGTTCACCTTCTTACTACGACCTCAATGACCATTAGTGAAATAGCGCGACATGTCGGTTTTTCTTCATTGGAACGTTTTTGTACCACCTTTAAGAAATACTACAAGGTCCCGGCAGGTGAATTTCGCTCCTTGCGTAAGCCCTTTGATCACAATGTGACATGTTATTGAAGACAAACGGTAAAAAATTGTACAACTCGAACATCGCATCAATTGGACAAAATAAATACAACTGTAACGTCTATATCGGAATTAAGCGTTAAGTGAATGTATTTACCAAATCCATCGTCAAGCGCCTCTACTTCTTGGGCGTTAACCATTGCTTTTATCCAAGGAATACCCACTTTTACTTTTACTTCATTTTGATTTACAACTGATTTTAATGTAACACTTGCATTGTTAGTGTCCCAAAATAACTCTCTAACCTCTACCCGGGTCCTTGCCATCAGTCCCTTTATTGAACCCGATTTCCATTCAGAGGGCAGCGCCGGAAGTATTTCAATTTCACCTGTATTGGAAAATAGCAGCGCTTCATTTACTGCCCCCACAGTACCAAATAATGTATCCGTACAATAGCAGTCGTTTCTTCTGTTTGTGTCATGGTCTGTCATCAAGGAAGTGTAATAACCGGAATCCATCATCATCGGCAGAAGGGACGAGACGACCCCGTCGCCGTTTTTTAACCTGGCATAGACCAGCGCCTTATGCATCCAGCCGTGCCCCGCCGTCGCGTCTCCTGTATTGTATTTATTTCTGTTTTCAACCGCGATAATTGCTGCTTCCGTCAACTCCGTATTGTTCTGCGTTTCGTACGCAGGCCATGCCGGATAGAGATGGCTCAAATGGCGGTGGTTGTTGTTTTCCGTATATTCACTCATCGCCCATTCGCGTAAAGCGCCGTCTTTGTCAACCTTATAATTCGGCAATAGTCCTAACAATGCTTCCCATTTGGCGACAGCAGTTTCATATCCGTCGCGCTTTACTGCCTTTTCCATGGTTATGACCATATGCAGTCCATCCCGCGCCGCAGCAATATCCATCGTGGCATTTGCCGTAATCGTACTGTTGTAACCGATCGGGTTATTCTCTGGAGAGTAGGTAGGGATAAGCAAATATTTCTCGCCTGGATTTAACGCAGTTTTACTTTTCTCATAGCACGCAATACCGTTTATATCTGTATAGTATTCCGGCGTACATAGCTGCTCCCAGAAATTAGCCTGCTTTGTCAGCAGCGGAAGTAAAATATCCTTTTCCAAATCCAGATATCCCTTATCGATCAATTGATTGAATTCTTCGTCCGTCAGCCCCCCGTCCTTTATACTGAGAAGCGGTTTCAGACCATGGATTCTCATGCTGTCGTTGATCGGAATCTGCCCATTGCCGTAACACTGCCAATATTCGAAGATCGGGAGCAGACACCAGCTTGCTCCGGCATTCCAATATTGAAACGGATAGTCATTGTCGTATTCCACATGCATTGCACGGTCGATGTCCGAGTTTACCGACACTTGCAGCGCATCATGCATTCCATAGGACATTCTTGCGTTGTATTCGAAGTCCGGCGTGTTTCTCAAGAAGAATGTGATGTACCCAAGCTGCGCTTGCGTGAAATGGCCTGTATTCATCGGAGAAACCTGTAAATTCACATTTGCGTCAAGCGTATAGATACCTCGCCAGCCGGGATTCCACTCTCCGGTCCACATTCCGTACAAGCGCGGTGCGCTTGTACCGCTGCAGCAAATCAAAGCATAACGTCCCTGGTTGTACACCTGCTCCATGAAAGCATGATTGATTCTAGTTGTTGATGCCTTTTGCGCGTTGATTAGCGTTACGTTGTCAGCGCTCTTGTCATCCTCGTCACCTGTAAGAGTAAATTGTGCAGCGTTAAATTCTGCGGAATGCTTTAGGGCGTGAGGCGTGAGGGCAGCCTGATAATCGAATTTACCATAGGCATCTTTATATTTTTCAGAGACCGCATTCGTGTTCTGAAATAAATTGTCTACGATAGCGTATTGCGTCATTCCGGCAAAATCTTCGATTTTACCCATATCAAATGTCCTGTTCAATTGCGTAATTAAATATACGGCGTCGGCGTCGATCACTTGGATCGCAGGATTCTGTTCCATTCCTACATTCATCGGTTCATTCGTGTCAGCGAGCAGTACTCTCTTCTTGGTTCCATTAACAACAATAATCTGCGTCAGACCTGCATATCCACCATTGCTCAGCTCACTGTCCTGGTAGGATGGGTAATGGGCAACCTGCGCGATATATGCCGCACTCGGTTCCACAAGCTTTTTGTATTGAAGCGTCGTTACCTCGGACATACCATCCCTCGCTTTGTACATGCTCGAAGTGTCATCCATGGAGATGAACATATTGATCTTAGCACCTTCAGAAGATTGTGAGATCTTCGTAATCGAAACGTTGTCTTCTCTGGATGTAAACGAGGTTCGGATCCACTCGCCAAATTCATCGGTGTATCGAACTCCGGTTTCCGCCGTTTCATAATTCGTCCATCTTTCATAATCGGACACGTTTCCCTTATCAGTGACGTTTAGTCTAAGCTGGTGTCCCGGATGGAAGGCGTAAAAAAAGGTTCTTACCCTCGTTGTACCGTCCGGAAAAGTAATCTTCCATTGATCGTTTTGTTTAAAAACATTCCATCTGGCATCAGCAAGCTGCCCCGTTAATTCTCCTGGAATCGCTCTTGGATCTCGAGACGGATAGTTGAACCACATATTTTGAAAAATAAAGCTGTCCGTATAAGGCGATCCTGACGTGATATACCCATTTTCGCCATTTCCACTAATCATGCCTTCCCGCCACGCCAATCCGGGATTTGTTGTTGCCACCTCTTTATAGGTGTTAGTGTAATTGCCTTTTTCGTACATTCGTGTAATTTCCGATATTTTAGTCATGCTGTTCCCCCCTGATCTGCTCGTTATGGTATTTATTATATCTGGCAGGGGAAGGTTCATGAATCGTTCAGAGCGACGTAAAAGAAAGCAAATATGTCGCAATTTAGCAGACAGTGGGGGCAGCGCCACACGTTCTCCTTTAATTTATGAGGAAGAACGCCGACATCAGCTACTTAGGTTACCAGAGCAAGCACTCTATAAGATGGGAGAAGATCTTTCCTTCATACGTGAATTAGCAGATCAGCGAACGTTTTTTCTGGAATTTGATGTTCAAGAAGAGGGTGGCGCCAAGCGAAAAAAGCGTGTCATTAAGGAAAAACATTTAGCTGAACCTATTATTGCGAAAATTGTTGAAGTTGTTAATTCATATCGCACATCTCAAAATTATGAATACATATAAGTCCTCCACATTGGAAAACTACCGAAGCTCTGACTAATCGTCTCCGTCAAGGTGAAACTTTCTTTAAAGGAACTACCAGGACATTAAAACCAGTAGATGATTATCATTATTCGATTATGAAACCACTCCGCACTTTTATTGAAGCACCTGAAGCGGATAAGAGTAATTAATCAAGAGAAAAAAGAACTCCGAAATCAGACTGGACAGAAGCTTATCTTTATAATGGGAATGGTTCAGACTCAAAACGCCGTCGTAAGCAGGTTATGCGACTGAGTCTTCTTTCTCGCGCGTATACTCATCCGAATTTTCCCCTCCAGACTGTTACCAGCCTTCATCAGCTCGGACTTACTCGCTACTACGGAACGATCCGCCATCTCGAAGCACATCGATTCGACTTCCCCTTTAAGGTTATACCTCCCTACCTTGTCTACGTTTGCGTCAAGGAGACTACGAGACTTCCCTCGGTTATCTGCACATTCTATTCCATCCATCCTGATCCTAATCACGTCGATGAGCCTGGCAGGTCATATCCCTTTGTTTGTTTCCCTGCAAGATATACATATTTGCATAAGTTTCCCCGTTTGTTTGGCGGGTCACCCAACATCGCCGCCACCTCTGGTTCACCGCATTCCGGGCTGGATTTTGCCTGCAGGCCCTTCAGATTCTCTCTCACGAGAGACACCCTGCCAATCCTAACCCTGCTGGATTAGGACCTCTACTTCGGCTACGGCACTTTAAAAGGTAAAGTTACCGAGTTGATTTGAACCACTTAGATTGTGCGACTGTGAGGCGCACAAACAAACCGGACCCCCTTATTTGGAGTTCCGGTTTATAAACACTAAACAACTTCATTCAACCGCCCATCCCGAAACCGCACAATCCGCTTCGCCTGCTGCGCAATCAATAAGTCATGCGTAATCAAAATAATCGTCCGACCTTGTTCATTTAATCTCTTTAAAATGTTTAAGATCTCCACACCCGTCTTCGAATCTAATGCTCCCGTAGGCTCATCCGCCAAAATGATCGGAGGATCTCCTGCCAACGTTCTCGCAATCGCAACACGCTGCTGCTGTCCGCCAGATAACTCTGATGGAAAATGCTTCTTACGATCCAGCAAGTCCACCACTTCCAGTGCATGTAAAACGAGCGGCTCTCTTTCCTTTTTGCTCATTCCCCGATAGATCAAAGGCAACTCCACATTCTCATAGG
Source organism: Paenibacillus sp. V4I9 (assembly GCF_030817295.1). Classification (NCBI taxonomy): domain Bacteria; kingdom Bacillati; phylum Bacillota; class Bacilli; order Caryophanales; family Paenibacillaceae; genus Paenibacillus; species Paenibacillus sp. V4I9. The sequence goes on along the minus strand of NZ_JAUSZE010000001.1, from coordinate 1,500,791 downwards.
CACTTAATCTAGGCAGCAAGTTGAAGCTTTGAAAAACGAAACCAATCTTCTGATTACGAATCTCAGCAAGCTGAGAATCCTTAAGCACGTTTATTGCTTGACCATCCAGGTCATAAATTCCTTTATCTACAACATCCAAACACCCGATGATGTTCATCAGCGTGGATTTGCCGGAACCTGATGGTCCCATGATGGCCACGAACTCTCCATGATCAATATCTAACGAGACATCATCTAATGCTTTAATCGTTTCCTCGCCCATCGTATAATACTTACTGGCATTTTCGATATGAATTAACGTCATAATCTTCACCTCCATTACTTGCACAATGTCCAAATAAATGAAGTATCTGATTCATAACCCTTACCGTTTCGCCTTATAAAACTCATGATACAGCTTCATCAGCGCCCGCTTCTCAATCCTCGACACATAGGACCGGCTGATGCCGAGCTCCTTAGCAATCTCCCGCTGCGTCCGCTCTTCCCCGCCAAGCTCCAGCCCAAACCTGCCAACGACGACTTCCTTCTCGCGATCGTCCAATATCTCCAGATTGCGATAGATTTTGCTCTTCTCTATCTTGAGCTGCACCTTATCCACGACATCATCCGCTTCCGTGCCGAGGATGTCGATCAATGTAATTTCGTTCCCCTCTTTGTCCGTTCCGATGGGATCATGCAAGGACACATCTTTACGCGTTTTCTTCAATGAGCGAAGATGCATAAGTATTTCGTTCTCGATACAGCGAGCGGCGAACGTCGCGAGCTTGGTCCCTTTGTTCGGCGAGAACGACTCGATAGCCTTGATCAATCCAATCGTTCCTATGGAGATCAAATCCTCGAGATCTTCCCCCGTATTGTCGAATTTTTTGAGGTTGTGAACACAAAGCAACGTATAGGCTTGACAAACTGGAATGTAAATGTAAAAAGGCGATCATAATTTATGAAAAATCAATATGAATGTATTTTAACTTTTAGGCGTTGTCCCCTAATATCTCAGAAGTATTACAAAAAAATCATCATTGATATTTCAAATCCATTTAACAATCATCAATTGTTTAGCTGATAGCACATTGTTTATCAAGGGCAAACAAGTAACATTACCTTTTTACTCAATGTCTTTCCAACGGTGACAAATAAGTTTTGAAGTACTTCTTACAAACCATTGCCTACAGTCTCATTGAACTATAGTTCCTCGTTGAATGACCACCTCTTTATTTGTGGTAAGGCTTAGCGCGCAGTCTGTAACTGCAAGTTTAAAGGCCATCCTTTGCGGGATGGCCCTTTCTTTGTAGAACATACATTAGTAACTAACGTATCCGTTTGCTTAAAGTTTGTCTTTATTAAGTTATTAATAAAATGAAGTGAGAGCATCTACATCATTATAATTGATAAATCCCGTGTTCTACTCGCTGGATGCAATATTCGGCAAACTTGTAGTAATCAAAGTCATGGTGACTTTCCTCTTTAGTAAGTCCACTATAAAACATTCCCCACGCTACCTCTCGAACCATCGACACGAATTTCATGTCCTGAAAAATGCGGAATGTTTCCTCCTCGAAATATCCGAAGTATAACTTTAACCACTCACGCTCATCTGTTTCACTGAACTGATTTGTAAACGGAATGAGCGTCAATTCGAAAAACACATCTCCGACTCCCGACAACTCCCAATCAATGATTTGCAACTGTTGACCTGTATAAATCATATTGCATAAAAAGGAATCATTGTGACAGAATTTGCTGTTATATTCTTTGTCATCACTCCTCTTGTGCGCGATTTTCTCTACTCGATGCAAAATTCTGTTTAATCCATCAGGATGCTTGACTTGAAACTGATCTGCGCCTTTCAAATATCCATAAATTAAATCGTAAGGAGTACATGTTCTACCTTGACCTTCCATACGATGTATTCGTTTGAAGCGATCCATAATCATTCCTTTGATATGATCGTCATTCAGATCATCTTTCTCAAGCACTCGACCTTCAATAAATTCCGTGACTACAAATTGTTCAGGATGATTATTGGAAATCACTCTGGGAGCAAATCCTTCACGGTTTGCCTTCTTCATCACTTCTACTTCAGAGCGGCGTGTTAGGTTCAAATACTCGTTTTGCCTGCTATTGATGCGAAGAACGTATGTACTCTGTTTGGTTTGCACCTTATAGGTTTGATTGCAAAGCCCTCCACTAAGACTATCAAAACTTAGAAATTCATGGCTTAGCTCTGGTACTTCGCGAATAATTTCTTCAACTTTCATGTTCAACAGGATCCCCTCCCACTTCGAATCTTCAATCGACCGTAGAAAAAACGTTTACTTGGATAAAATTAATACATATGTCTCCCTACATTACGAGTTCTAAAGGAAAAATACCTCCACTATGATGAATAGCTGGAGGTATCCTGAATTTCCGGTAATTTCTTGGTTTGGCGCTTCTAAATATCCATGGCTTGCTTAGCCAACGCAAGGGCACCGCAAAGGCCAGCGTTGCCGCCTAGAGCGGGTTGTACAATGTAACTATCGTTGTCCTCTGAAAAAGCCGGATGCTGTACATAACCGTTCAACAGTTCACGAACTTGTTCGCGTATAAGCGGGAATAAGTGGGACTGGTTCATAACGCCGCCGCCGACAATGATTTTCTCCGGAGAAAGAATGAGCGCGTAATTGGCTAGTGCCTGAGCGATATAGTAGCTTTCCATTTCCCAAGCGGAATGCGTATATCCAAGTTCAAACGCCTTCTTGCCCCAGCGATCCTCCAGCGCCGGTCCCGCCGCCAGTCCTTCCAAACAATCTTTGTGAAAGGGGCAGTGTCCTTCATAGCTGTCTTCCGGATGCCGCCGTACAAGAATGTGCCCCATTTCCGGATGGGTCAAACCATGAACGATCTTTCCTTCAACGATTGCACCCGCACCGATCCCGGTTCCGATCGTCATGTACAGGCAGCTGTTCAATCCTGCTGCAGCCCCCCATGTTGCTTCCCCCAATGCAGCTGCATTCACATCGGTATCAAAACCAATAGGGATGTCAAAGTACTGCTTCAAATGCTCCACGATCCGGTAACCGCTCCAGTGCGGCTTTGGAGTTCTTGTTACGGAACCATAAGCCGGGCTCTGCGGGTTCACATCGATCGGGCCGAAAGTTCCGATTCCAATCGCTTGTATCTCTTTAGATGCAAAGAAATCCATCGCATTGCCGAGCGTAGCTTCAGGTGTCGTTGTTGGGATAGAGATGCGGTCAAGGATTTCACCATCTGCCGTACCAATCCCGCATACGAACTTTGTCCCGCCGCCTTCGATAGCACCTAATAACAATTCGTTTCCCTCACAATCATCGTCACTTTGTTATACCCTCACAACTGAATAGGTCGATTTCAATGGATGAAGCGCTAGAGAAATGACCTTGGCCTTTCCATCAAGCACATAAAGTTCCATACCTGTACTGAACGGATCCGGAAAAATTTGATCGGTAATCACGATCTCCCCGTCATTTGCAAATACTTCAATGGAGGAGCTATCGACAAAAAGGTGTAGCTTTAGCCGACCGTTTTGAAGCTCCAATTGTACATCATGCTTACATGCAAATGCGTCATGAAATCCGCTTTCACCGGAGTTGCAGCGGTCAACAAACAATGTCTGCATGGCGGTGTTATAGCCGACTACGGTTTCTTCCCGCTCCGAATTCCGAAGCTTAAAACCAACTTCCGATGCTTCACCCAAATCGATTTCACATTCGAGCTCATAGATATCGCTGTGCACGTCCGAAAGTAAATTTTGACCGGGATTAACTGTAACCTCTTGCCAAACCTGCGCTTCTAACCGAAGCTTTTGCAAATCTGTAACTGGCTTTTGTACTAAACGAATTCCAGATGGCCCCTTCTTCAGGGAGAGCACCCGTGGCAGCGTCATAGCGCTTCTCCAACTGCTTGTCGGAGTGAGATTTGCGTACTTCCAATTGCTCATCCAGCCGATAAACAGCTTTCCTTTATCCGATCTATCAACATCCGACCATGTTACACCGGCATAGTTATCTCTTCCGTGATCCAACCATAATACGGTTTCAGGAGAAGCATCGTTCGTAAACGTACTTCCGTCAAAGCTCCCGACAAAATATTGTGTCCTCGAACCTTCCGCCATCTGTGGATGATCTCCAATGCTGACGATCAGTATCCATTTCGTTTCTTCAGCATGACCATTTATCGGTAGCTCTATTAAATCCGGGCATTCCCATACTCCTGCGTGCGAGCCTTCTGCGGCACCGAACTCACTTGCAAAAGACCATTCCTTTAAATTGGCAGACGTATAGAAATGAACACGGTCACACGCTGCAAGCACCATGACCCACTGCTGCTTTGTAGCATGCCAGAAAACTTTAGGATCCCGGAAATCCGTTATTTGCTCGTTGCACAACACTGGATTCCCCTCATACATTACCCAGGTTCTGCCTTTATCCAAACTATAAGCAAGGCTTTGCCTCTGTCTCGGACGATCGGAATCCGGATAATGGTCCGCGTGGGTGAAAATAGCAACTAAACCCGGCTTACCGGAGAAAAATCCGCTGGTATCCTCCCAATCCACTACTGCGCTTCCGGAAAATATAAAACCGTTTTGATCCGGCTTTAACGCAATCGGACGATGCTCCCAATGGGTCAAGTCCGTACTGATTGCATGACCCCAATGCATCGGTCCCCAAGTTGTACCTTCCGGATAATGCTGATAAAACAAGTGATATTCCCCATCGAAATATACCATTCCATTCGGATCGTTCATCCACTTAGCCGGCGGTGTAAAATGAAACTGTGGCCGGTACTTTTCTCTATACATAACAGTTGACATCTCTTCCACTCCCTCTATATTTAAAATCCGGAGCGTTACCTTCATACTCGATCCGCTCCGGGTCCTATAACAAAACTTATTTTTTTACGTTTCTGTCGTAACCTGCTTGTTTAATCTTCAACCAATCTTGTAGGCCCAGACGGTCCAATTCTTTTAAATAACCAGCCCATTCAGCTTCAATTTTCCCATTCTGGATCCACTCGGTCCGTTTTCTCAGCACATATGCAAACATATCTGTTTCAATCGCAGTAAGTCGATCCAATTCTTCAAGAGAGAAGAACACTTTTGGATATATATTTTTAGCTTTCATGTCCGGGACCATCACTTTTTTCATTAGATCCAATCTCCATGCCGCATCGTCTGGCTTCGTCGTAACATTGCCATAGTAAGAATCCAGAATCGCCAATGGTCCGCCAACAAAGGTTTTTTGTCTCAATTCCCAAGGAGACATGCCGTTCAACGGTAAATGTTTCAGCATTTTTTTAGATTCGTCGAATTCAAAGATATTTTGCTGCGCTTTATCTCCATAAGTGCCCCAGTTGTTTTGTACGGATTGGGTCGGATCGTATAGAGAATCAATCCATTTTGCAGTCGTTTCGATATTTTTATTTGCTTTTGTGATAACCATTCTTCCTCTATCGAAGCCCATTCCGTTCGTTCTTGTTACGTTTTTCCAGCCATTTGGTCCTTCAAGCGCAGGCATAAGGTCATATTTATCGTTCATGCCTGTGATATTTCCCTTATCCCATGTAAAATATAGACCATAACGATTTTCTTTTCCTTTAGCTAGATAAGTATTCCAATCCTGCGTAGGCGCTTCAACATCCATTAAACCTTCTTTATATAATTCATTTAGAAACTTGACACCTTCCTTAAAGCTATTATCAGCAGATGTGAAAGTAACCTTTCCATCATCACTGACAACCGTATGATCCCAGTTTTCACCCAGACCGAAGGAGCCAAATAAGAACGCCAAGTCTTCTCCGCCGGTTTTATTAATAAAGGACATAGGTATTTCATCCGCTTTTCCATTACCGTTCGGGTCTTTTGTTTTAAAAGCTATCAAAACTTGTTTTAATTCTTCGGTAGTTTTAGGCATTTTCAAGCCTAACTTATTTAGCCATTCCACGTTAATCCAAGGAAAATCGTCGACAGAATGGATACTTTCCTTACCCGCGCCTAGCTCCTCAATCCATGGGAATGAATAAATATGGCCATCAGGGGCCGTAATCATCGATTTATATTGCGGCGCTTTCTCCAAAACCTTCTTGAAATTTGGCATTTGTTTTTCAATAATGTCATCGAGCGGAATAATGGTTCCGTCCTTTGCCAATTTAAGCAAATCGTAGTCACCCAAGGCTGCATCGAAAATCGCATCAGGAAGGTCCCCGCTGGCAATCGCTAAATTCCTCTTCTCGGCAAACGAATCCCACGGATAATTCTCCCAATCAATGTGTATCCCCGTCTTTTCTTCTAGACGTTGGAATATCACCTTTTTATTAGGATCTTCGGGAGCTAGCGGTGAGCTTTGTGTCATAAACTTCAAAGCAGGTTTCGCTGTTGTACCTGGGGCAGCACTTGATGCTGCCGGCTGGCCTGATTCCTCGCTGCTGCCGCACCCCGTTACTGCCAATAATGCCGCCATAGAAATGAAGAATGCCTTTTGGGAATGTTTCATAAGAATAACCCTCCTCTTTTTTGGAAAACCTATATGTTTGCCGATCCATTATTTTAATGAACCGACCAAAACACCCTTTTCAAAATACTTTTGGAAAAAAGGATACATAATAAGTAACGGTAGACTTGAAATAACAATGGACGAATACTTAATAATCTCAGATAACCGTTTCAGTTCTGCCATAGCCAATTGGTCCGCAATCATGCCAGGATTTACTTGATTCTGAATTAAGATAGATCTTAAAACCAACTGTAGAGGCAGCAAATTAGCACTCTTCAAATAAATTAACGCGTCGAAATAAGAATTCCATTGGCCTACGAATGCATATAGAGCTAATACGAAAATAATTGGTTTAGATAGAGGGAGAACAATCTTGAAGAAGATACGCACCTCAGATGCGCCATCGACCTTTGCTGCCTCGTTCAATTCATTCGGAATTCCACTAAAAAAGGTCCTCGCCAAAACAATATTCCAAACATTTACAGCCGTTGGTAGGATGATCGCCCATACCGTATCTAACATTCCCAAGTTTTTTATCACCAGATAGGTTGGAATTAACCCGCCGCCGAAAAACATGGTGATGACAAACAGGATTGTAAAAAACTTTTTACCTACGAAACCAGCAACCGATAATGGGTAGCCGGCAAAAATGGAGACAACGACGGTAACAAAAGAAAATGCGACGGAGTAAAAAAGAGCATTTACAAATCCCCGGATCATCGCATGATTCGATAAGATGACTTTATAGCCTTGAATACTATAATCCGCAAGATGGAAGGAGATCCCTTTATTTAACAGTGCAGTCGGCTCCATAAACGATGCCACGACAACATAAATTAAGGGAACTACAACGATCAATACAGCAAAGAACAATAGAATGTAATTGATGGCCAGAATAAAACGGTCCAATCTAGTAGGCTTAAAATTCATACGGCATCTCCTTTTCTTTTAATAGAGGCCTTCACCTTCATTTAATTTCTTCACGACAATATTAACGAGGATAAGTAAAACGACATTAATCACGGAGTTAAATAGACCAACCGCAGAGGAATAGGCATAATTTCCTGCTTGCAAACCAATTTTATACACATAGGTTGGAATGATCTCTGAAGTCGGAACATTCATTGCCGTTTGCATCAAATAGGCTTTCTCAAATCCAATTGCCATAATGCCGCCTGCAGCTAAGATGAAAACGATAGCCATAACCGGTTTAATCGTAGGCAAGTCGATGTGTTTAATTCTTTGCAGCAGGTTAGCTCCATCAATGGTTGCAGCATTATGGAGCTCGGGGTCAACGCCGGCTAATGCAGCTACATAAATAATCGATGACCAGCCCGCTCCCTGCCAAATGCCAGATAAGATATAAAGCGTACGAAAATAATCCGGGTCTGACATAAAACTAATAGGATGGCCAGTAATCAGGGTTAAAATCTTATTAATCGGCCCTACCGGCGATAAGAAGACGAATAGCATCCCAACAACAACGACAACGGATATAAAGTTTGGCGCATATAAGACCAATTGAATCCTTTTTTTAACACCAGCTTTACGCAATTGATTCAGCATGAGCGCTAATAAGATGGGGACCGGGAAACCAAGTATGAGTCCGTAAGCACTAAGTTTCAGCGTGTTCATGAAAATAACTTCAAAATTGGGTGAGGTTAAAAACTTCGTAAAATGCTTTAATCCCACCCATTCACTGCCGAAAATCCCTTTGCTCGGACTAAAGTCTTTAAAAGCAATGACCGCCCCGTACATGGGCACGTACTTAAATAGGATGGTCAGAATGAAGGCTGGTGCCATCAGTAGGTACAGAAAAGGATTTTTCCTCATATAATCGATTTTACTTATAAATGTATTACTTTTCTGTTTGGCTGCTCTCATGTCAACTTCTGCTATTTCTTGCAAGATAGTACCCCCTAACTCAATATCCATAAAATTATTCATTTGCACAAATTTTTTTCAAACAAATTCGTTTTTTCACATGTAACCCCCTTGATAGTAAGGGCTTACATTTCTCGTCTTATCCTCATGACCACAATTACAATTTACACACAATATTAAATTTAGTCAACATAATTTTCATTAAATTTATTCATATGTAAATCAAATTTGGTGCATATTCCCACCTGAAAGTCGGAAAACTCTTTATTTTTATGGTTTTTTTCATCTCTCCAAAAGAAGACGAAAGATATAAAAGGAGAATTAACTCTCAATTCACGGATCCATTTGCACAAATTTATTTGTGCATTTGTTTACATAAATTAGTTTAATCATCGAATTATCATCTATTTGCATATGCACTAATTTCTGAATTCAATTTTGTTCATTTGTAACTTTTTTAAATTGACACTTTAATTATAATATTATACATTTATTTTAAACTTATCATTCATTGATCTGCGAACTTTAGTTGTTCGTTAAAGGAGTAAGCACATGAGTAAAGAAAAAATCACCATACAACATATCGCGGACTCCTTAGGACTATCCAGGAATACTGTTTCTAAAGCGCTAAACGGGAGTGATAATATTCCTGCAGAAACAAGAAATAAGGTATTAAAACGTGCGATTGAGTTAAATTATAAACAGTTTGCTCTTATAGATACGGACACTTTAAATACCAAAAATACAGGCAACATTGCACTTTTAACGTCAAACATGCCGAGCAATTCTCATTTTGGCGCCTCATCACTAAGCGGGCTTGAAAAAAAAATCAGTTCCGATGGTTTTAATTTATCCATCCACATTGTTCGAGAATCGGACATTTCTTCTTTAGTACTTCCTAATAATTTCGATACTAATAAAGTAGACGGAATCGTTTGTATTGAGTTATTTGACAAGAAATACACCCAATTAATCAATTCCTTGGGGATCCCATCCATTTTTATAGATTCCACAGCGGATATCTTTTATCCCGAACTTCATGCAGATATTATTCTAATGGAGAACGAACAAAGTTCTTATTATATGACAAAGAAATTAATCGATAATGGTTATGCAAGTGTTGGCTTTATTGGTGATTACAATCATTGTAAAAGTTTTAATGAAAGATGGGCTGGATTTAACAGGGCATTACTAGACTCTCATTTACAGCTCGACCCTTTATTTTGCATAGTTGAAGAAGATCGATATATTGCGGATCCTAAATGGCTTGAAAATCGGTTGGATAACATGAAGAACCTTCCGTCTGCATTTGTTTGTACGAATGATTTTATTGCCATTAACGTGATGAGGATTTTAAAAAATAAAAATGTACGAATACCAGAGGATATTGTTATCTGCGGATTTGATAACTCTCCTGAGTCGCAGATCGTAGAACCTCATTTGACAACCGTCCATATATTCCGGGACGAAATAGGAGTTCTAGCTGGTGAAATATTGTTATCCAGGGTTGAGAATCCTCTCAAGCCTCCTCAAATTACTCACGTACAAACAAAGCCCATCTTTCGCGAATCTACGGGGAATTTAAACGAATCGTAATTTATGAAACCATAAAACAATAAACCGCTGCACCCTATGAATGGTGCAGCGGTTTATTGTTTACTTAAGAAAGGGGTCGGGAAACCGCCTCCTCAATTAGCCATCGCGTTGGATTTGTGTGTATTTATTGCAGCTTTGTTTATTTATCGTCCAAAACATTCAAACAAAGCTTAAATTAATAAAGAGGTCACTCTTTAAAAGAATGACCTCACTAACCTGACTAAATATCGCCTCTATACAAAAACCACAACTGATCTCATGAAAAAAAGTGGTTAGTAACAAAAATTAATCATCCTATTAAAAAAACGGTCCTCCCGAATGATCTAGGAGAACCGTTTCTTGATGTTCCTATAGATCCACCTGACACCAAAAGTCGCTGCTCAGCGGACTATGCTAAGAAAGTATCAAAATTATGAAGCCTGATCTACTGTTTTGGCGACTTGTTGATGTACATTTAACGACTTCATTTAAGGATTGCGGTAGTAGGTAGGAACAAGTCCGTGTCTGTTTGATAAGGAAGATGGATCCTTCCTTTTTTCCATCCTTAATCTCTATACCCGCACGCTAAAGGCCGGCGATCGACAACATGACAAGGCCCGTCTCTGCGGGTCACTCATCTGCACGAGCTGCGATTAAGAGGGAATGCCAAACATGATAGAATAAAACGCGATATTCGTCAAAATTGCGTCTCCTCCATCATTGCTCTGCAGTAATGAACGCAGCGGTATATAACTCATCATCTCCATCATCATATTTGAAGAAACGACGTCAGAAGGCGCTGCGAATTGATTGAGAGAACATCCATTCTAGAAGCAGCGGCAGCCTTGGACGAAATAAAGCCCTAGACTTCCGCTATTTTATTAAGCATAGTTACAGTTAGCGTAAGCCGCCACTTCCCCCGTAATAGCAGACAACGGTAACATATATGATATCCCCCTCATTGGTGGGCTCGCACAAGCATTAGAGGAAGCCCCCGCTAGGTACACTTCAACGATGATTGTCTGTTTCTCCACCGCTTGACCCTACAAAACTCACGACACATCCTCATGCATTCGCCCATCCCGAAAACGAACAATCCGCTTTGCCTGCTTCGCAACCAAAAGATCATGCGTAATCAAAACAATCGTCCTACCTTGTGCATTTAATTTCTTTAAAAGATCTAAAATCTCAACGCCCGTCTTCGAATCCAACGCGCCTGTAGGCTCATCGGCCAAAATAATCGACGGATCTCCTGCCAAAGCTCGGGCAATGGCGACACGCTGTTGCTGCCCACCGGATAATTCCGAGGGAAGGTGTCCCCTACGATCTAGTAAGTCCACGGATTCCAGCGCCTGCAGAACATATGGCTCTCGTTCCCTTTTCGTCATTCCCCGATAAATTAAAGGTAATTCCACGTTTTCATACGCACTTAATCTCGGCAGCAAGTTGAAGCTTTGAAAAACGAAGCCAATCTTCTGATTGCGAATCTCAGCGAGTTGAGTATCCTTAAGAAGGTTAATTGCTTTACCATCAAGGTCATAGGCACCTTTATCTGCAATATCCAAACAACCTATAATGTTCATTAACGTAGATTTACCAGAACCAGACGGGCCCATGATGGCCACGAATTCGCCATGCTCAATATCTAAAGAAATGTCATCTAATGCTCGAATGGTTTCTCCGCCCATATAGTAATATTTACTAACATTTTCGATATGGATTAAAGTCATTCACTTCGCCTCCATTACTTGATCACAAATAAATGAAGTATGCGATTCATAACCCTTACCTTTTAGCCTTATAAAACTCATGATACAGCTTCATCAGCGCCCGCTTCTCAATCCGAGACACATACGACCGCGAAATCCCCAGCTCCTTCGCTATCTCCCGCTGCGTCCGCTCTTCCCCGCCAAGCTCCAGCCCAAACCGCCCAACGACGACTTCCTTCTCCCGATCATCCAATATCTCCAGATTACGGTAAATTTTGCTCTTCTCTATCTTGAGCTGCACCTTATCCACGACATCATCGGCTTCCGTGCCGAGAATGTCGATGAGCGTAATTTCATTCCCCTCTTTGTCCGTTCCGATGGGATCATGCAAGGACACATCTTTGCGTGTTTTCTTTAACGAGCGAAGATGCATAAGTATTTCATTTTCTATACAGCGTGCTGCGAAGGTTGCCAGCTTCGTCCCTTTGTTGGGAGAGAACGACTCGATGGCTTTGATCAATCCGATCGTCCCAATCGAGATTAAATCCTCGAGATCTTCTCCTGTATTGTCGAATTTTTTGACTATATGCGCGACAAGTCTTAAATTATGTTCAATCAACTTATTTCTGGAATGGTCATTACCTTCAGCCATGAGCCTAAGATGTTTTTCTTCTTCTTCCTCGGTAAGAGGTTGTGGAAACGCATTGTTTTTGACATAGGATACAAGCAAAGTTAACTGTTTGATTAATAAAGCAATTGCACTAAACAATCCAGGCATTCCAGCCACCCCCTTCAGTGTAGCGGATCATAGCTGTTTAGGAAGCCTCCGCTTATAGATTAGTATTAGTCTATGTGGGTGTAAGCCTAGAAGTGCATGTACGCAAAAGATTACCACTGCTCCGATCGTTTGAATTCACTCAAGATACATGTGTTTATCTTATATCTTATTGAGGATAATCCATCTAAGTTTCTTTATGCTATAAACATAGCATATATATCGTATAATTTAATTAGCCTTTTAAGATTATAGCATTATACATCTATTTCTCGTCATAAAACAAAAAAAGCGCCTCTTTATGACCTTTCGGGTCTAAAAAGAGTTCGCTATATTATGCTTATCACTTTTTTAACGGTCCTGTCGATTTACCCACCACTAACTTCGGTTGAAGGATAATCTTATGATATTTACCATCACCTTCACCATCACTATCCAACAAGCCAATCAATACTTCAGCTGCTTGTCTGCCTATCTCTGCCTCGGATTGAGCCACATGTGTAAAGGCTCTTGTTTCACCTTCCCCCGAGGATGGGTCATCGAAGGTGAGAATAGAAAGCTCATCAGGAACACTAAGCTCTAATCGTTGTGCAATGGCAGCAATATGAAGACCAAGCTTAGCATTTAATGTTATATATGCCGTAGCCAATTTATTACGGATATATCTATACAAAGGATGCTGATCGTCGACGCCTTTATTATAATCAATTCTGAATTCAGTTAAAATGAACGCTGGATTGATCAAAGCATTTTTCTGCTTTAAAGCTTCCATATAACCAGCAATCCGCCCTTCAACTGTAGTTGTAGAAAGCGGAGAATCCGTTACGATGGCGATATCCCGATGACCCAGATCCCAAAGGTGAGAGACCGCTAGTTGGATGCCCATAAAATTATCCGAGCTTACCACATGTGTTTCTACGCCAGGTAAATTTCGATCAATCAATACAAACGGATAATTTCTTATCTTCATTGCGAGGATTTCTTCATTATAGGTTTCCGCATCAATTGGAAAAATAATCAAGCCCTCTGCGCCTTTATGGATGAGCTCCATAATCGCTTCTTTTTCTCTATCCTTGTTATCTTTCGTGAGGACAATAGCTAAATAATAACGACTCTCATCCAATATCGAATTAATGCCTTGAATCAATCTTAGTGCAAAGTAATCCTCTAACGACGGAATTAAGAAGCCAATCATTCGGCGACGGTTCGTTGATAGTGGTTGATAGCTTTCCCCGGATACCACATTAGATTCAAGCCCAATCACTTTAGGCTGATCCTGATATTGTACAACAGGTTGAGGCATAGACTTGCTTTGGACGAAGCTGCCTCTTCCTGGTATTCTGTAAATCCAACCATCCTTGGCTAGCTGAGTGAGGGCATTAGCAACCGTGATTCGGCTAACGTGAAACTCCTCCATCAATTCTTTCTCTGTTGGAATTTTGTCATCAGCTGCCAGCTGCCCTGTTGTAATCAAGCGCTTAAAATGCTCCTGAATCACCATATATAATGGTTGTCTTTCATTATTCATTGTTTTTGCCCCTATTTGCTAAATTCTCTTATATCAATTATAGCAATTTGACCTACTTAGTCAATCCCCTTCAACTGGCCGACTCGCTAAACCTAATTCGATCCCATATTCTTACCCTCACGGTATTCTGTAGGGGTTCGATTCGTAAGCGTTTTGAACACGCGATTGAAATGACGAATATTCGTAAAGCCCGTTGAATCCGAGATCACTTGAATTTTTTCATCCGAGTAGAGCAGCATCGTTTTCGCTTTTTCTATTCGCTTTTCCGTAAGAAAATCGATAAAAGACTGACCTTGCTTGCTTTTAAACAAGCTGCTTAAATAAGATGGATTCAGATAAACGATTTCCGCCATCATGTTTAGGGTGATCGATTCAGCATAGTGTTCTTCGACATATCGCACAACCAATTCAACTGGACTGGTTACAAACTTTTTCTTGCGGTTCGAAATGCAAACACTTAAATCACCTAACAGCTTCTGGCAGCGTTCGATCAATTCTTTACTGGACGAAATGGAGTAAATATCCATTAACACCTGCTTCACATCGGTAGCCTTCAGCCACTGTTTAACCACAGCCAAATTGACTGCCAGTTCGTAGAAGTGAAGCAGCATTTTGCAAATTTGCTGTTGAATGATTTCTGGGTCATGCCATTGTTGACAAAGCTTGGTTACAAATTGACTTGCCTGGTATTGTACATTAGTCAAATCGCCTTCTTGGACAAATTGATTGAGCAGGTTCCAATCGGAGGAATGCCATTCGAACTTCTCCATTTTCATCTCGGCTATGGTCTCACTAGAAAGCAAGCGGTCTCCGCCAATAACCAATCGGTACAATAAAGCTAATCCCGCTTCCTTGTAGGATTTAGAAATTGATTCCAAGTCCTTGGCAGGACTGCCTAGTCCAAACGTGATTGTAAAATTGGATTGCCCGCGGATTTCCTTGCGGATTCGGTTTGTTAATTTCTCAATTTCCGAATACGAGGATTCCCCTTCCTCATGATTGATTAAAGCGACAACCTCATTATCATGTAAAATAAAGACATGCCCAAGTAAGGATTTGTCGATGCTCTCCTGAATAAATTGCTGCATGTAGACGGAAAACAAAGATGGATTCAATTGGTAATATCTTTCATCCGTTACTGAATCTCGGTCTAGCTTAGCAACCAAACAGCTAGTATTAGGATGTGGAAATAGAATTCCTACATTCTCAAGCAGCTCTGTCTCCGCATGATGAATGCTCCCCGTTAGTAGACCGGCTAATATATGGTGACGCATTTGATTCTGTACTTGTCTATCTTTGGCATTTACTTTACTTTGCTGCTTTTCTAGCGCCAACTCTTCCTGCAGCTTGCCAAGCAAATCATATAACTCTTCTCTTTCGAATGGTTTCATTAAATAGTCTTTTGCCCCTAATCTTAGGGATTCACGAGCGTATTGGAAATCGTTATACCCGCTCATCACAACACATGCAATCTGCGGGTAGCGTTCCTTCACGATATACTGCAGCTGGATACCATCCATCCGTGGCATTTTGATATCTGTAATAATCAAATCGGGCTGTAGTTCCTCTATTTTTTCTAAGGCTTCCACGCCATCCATGGCTTCCCCAATAACAATCCATTCAGATTGCATCTCTGCAATCATTAGTCGAATGCCTTTACGAAAAATCGCTTCGTCATCTACGATTAGTATATTAGGCATCCCTTATACCCCCTTCAAGATTATCTTCTATGAGCGGTAAAGTAAGGAATATGATTGTTCCTTGTTGAAGGCTGCTCTCTATCTTAATGCCATACTGATTACCATAGCGCAAGGCTATTCTTCGATGTACATTCATTAAACCGTGACCGCCTGTGCCTTCCTCAGATGAGGCCAAATCGAATTTTTTATCAAGTAAATTTTGCAATTGCACCGCGCTCATACCTGCTCCATCATCTTGAATGGTGATCAGCATATTATCTTCCTGTTTCTTTCCTGTAAGGATAATGTTGCCATATCCATTCCCCTTATCAATTCCGTGCACAATACTATTCTCAATGATCGGCTGTAAAATAAACCGAATAACGGAATAGGAAAGCAGTTCAGGCTCAATATTTACATGGAATTGAATTTTTTCCTCAAAACGAATTTGCTGTATTGCCATATAGCCTTTTACATGCTCTAGTTCCATATTAAGCGGCACTTGGCTTTTGTGACTATTGATGCTGTAACGCAGCAGCTTGCTTAAATTATTGGTCATTTTAACCACTTCACGGTTGCCTTGTATTTCTGCGTACATGCTAATTGAACCTAATGTATTATATAAAAAATGAGGGTTAATTTGGCTTTGCAATGCAGATATTTGCGCATTCTTCTCTCTAATTTCCGATTCATAAAGACGATAACCTAAATCACTGAGCTTTGACACCATGATATTAAACGATTGACTAAGCTGCCCAATCTCATCACGGCTGCTGATGGGAATCGATACATGTAAGTCTCCGACAACAACCTTTTTCATTAAATTGCGCAATTCACTAATCGGATTCGTAATACGCAGGGCGAAAATAGTGAAAATGATGAACGCAAGGAGCAAACAAACAGCTCCGATCAGGATAATATAGTTCCTAACATAAACGGTGTCCTGAAGCAGAGTGGCAAGCGGTACCATTTCGATCATCGTCCAGCCCGTGAAGGGTGAAGTATAGTAGGATAAAAGCTCTGTATCATTGTTTTGCTTATAAACAACAGTCCCTGCACCTTTATATGGCAGTAATTTATCAGAATCAATCCCATATTCCATGCTTTTATAGATCATCGATCCCTCGTTATCGACGATCATAATGTTCTTCTTTTCGTTGGAAATAGCTTCAATTTTGTTACGAATCACATTCTTATCCACATCCAGCACTAGATAACCTAGAACCTTACCCGTATCTACACTGCGGATTTTTCTGGCAAAGGAATACACTTGGTTATTTGTGTCTAAGGCAGTTTTGTTGAAGGTACCGATATAAACGATTTTTCCTGTTTTGGATACTTTTTCATACCATGGTTCATCTTCTACACTTTTTATTGAATAATTGGCTTGCTCCTCCAACATGGCTGAGTAAGTACCGCCAGAAACTCGATAAAGGGTTACCCCTGAAATATCCAATCTTCCATTCGCAAATACACGCTTCGTGAAATCCTCAATCGTCACCCTTTCATTAAATGAAAGATTCGAAGCCGACTGCCCGCCCGCCTCCAAATATTTCAATATTTGCTGCGATTGGTAAGGCAACAGAGTTAACAAATTGAGTTCATTCATATAGGTATCAATATTAGCTGTTAATTCCTTCACGACGTCCATTTGATATTTGCCGGTGTTTTTTTGAATGGATGCTGAATAGCTCGTGTAAGTCAAATAGCTGGCAATCCCGAGCGGAACGGCAATAAGTATAAAGCTAATAACAATAAGCTTAACGGCAATAGGCAGGTTTTTAATCCACTGCAGCCTATTTTTGAGCTGTATTCTGCTGAATCTGAAGATTGGTATTAATAATCTTTTGCGCATTATGCAGCACCTCTTGTGGTGTTGACTGACCCACCATCATCTTTTCAAACTCACGCACAAGTTCATCATTAATCGTTCCCTGTCGCGGTTGACTTGGAAAATATTTCACATCATCCGCCGAGCTGGCATAGTCAGGGCGATATTTAAGCTGCTGAAACTCTTTCGATTCTACGGCTTTCTTAACAGCCGGAATATGTCCGGCTTTCGCCCAGCTTGCACCGTGAGCCGCAACCCAATTGGCAAATTTGATGGCTGCAATCTGCTTTTGCTTATCCGGCTTCTCATGATAGGGAAGAGAAAACGTGTGGGAGTCGCCCCAAACCGCTGGATGATCGTAGATCTGAGGTATTTTTGTAACACCAAAATTCAAATCTGCAGCTTTCTCAAAAGTACCTGTTGCCCAAACGCCTGTAATTAATATGGCTGCGTTGCCTTTAGCAAAGTTTTGAACCGTATCGTTAATATTAGGATGGATGAGCTTACTGGTATAAAGAGAGTTCACAAATTTCAAGGATTGCAGCGCAGAAGTATTATCAATGGCTGCCGCTTTTCCATCGTCGGTATAGAAACGTCCCCCATCCATGCTCATCTGATTATAGAAGGAATACCACAACCAGAAGGAGTCAATTCGCACATTAGGCTCAGCCAGAGGAGATATATGTTCCGGTACACTCGCGCGGATTTTTTGTAGAAATTGAATGAATCCTTCTTCACCATTGGATAAAATAGGCTTTTCTTTCTCATCTAGAAGGCCAGCTAGCTTCAGCCAAGTTTTGTTATAGTACATGACTTCTAGATGCGTATCTAGTGGAATTCCCAAATGCTTATCATCGGCAACCGTGCTTTTCAAAATCGTCGGATTAAAATCGTTCCAATTAACGCCGGCCTCGACAGCCAGTTCATTCAAATCTGTCAAGAAGCCCGCAGGCGCATATTGTGAATATTTGGCTGAGTGAACAATCGCGATATCAGGCGCTTCTTCTGTCACGATTGCCGTTGAGAGCTTTGGATAATAATCACTTGAATTATTGTTGATCTGTTCTATTTTAACGTGATCATTATTCTCGTTATTATATTGCTGGATTAATTCGGCCATAAATTGTCCATCGCCTCCACTAAACGGAGACCAAAAGGTGATTCTCAGCTTATTAGAGCTGGCTTCTTCTGTATGGGTATTCAGCTGTGGACTGCAGCTTATTGTGAAAGAACTCATTAGGATAAGGATTAATGTGGCGCTTAATCTTGATCGCTGCTTACCGCTCACTTGAATCCCCCGATTTAAGATATAGTATCTCTTAATTATACAAAGTAGGGCATGTGAATCCAATGACCTAATTACTCCAGTAATGGACATATTTTTAGGTTCGGTATTATTGGCAGATATTCGCACATTTAGCAGAAAACAAAATAAGGCTATCCCAAAAGGTCATAGACCTTGAGGACAACCTTGTTTTATCAAATTCTATTCACCGCTAGGTACAGCAATTGGAATCCCTTCCGCAATCGGAGTCCCAAAATTCGGCGATCCATCTTGATTCCACTTAAATGGCTGCATACGCACGTTGCGATTCCAGCCAGAGCCTTGGGTTTTCGCGCCATGATACAGAATCCAATCCTCTTTCCCATCTGGTGATTTCGCAAAAGAGTTATGACCGGGTCCGAATACTTGATCTGTTTTTGAAAATACGGCTTTATCATGTTTTTTCCATGAGGCAGGATTCAACAAGTCACTTTTCATCTGTGCACTCAGCATCCCTAGACAATAGTCATCGGTCCAGCTGCCGCTTGCCGAATAAATAACAAAAATTTGATCCTTATGCATCAATACCTGTGGACCTTCATTAATGGTAGGATTCCCGACCAATTCCCAGTCATAGGTGGGTCTTGAGATTTCTACTGGTTTTCCGCTAATCGTATACGGATTACTCATCCGTGCAATGTACAAATGTTGACTTACATTCACCGTACCTTCCCAGCCCGACCAAATGAAATATAACGATCCATCCTCTTTTTGCAGCGTTGTTCCATCAATAGCCCATCTGCCAGAAGTGTCCATCATTCCCCTGTCTATATATTTCCCTAGAGGATCCTCTGTCTCCGATTCAAGCACAAACATCCGATGGTTCTCATTCTGACCGTCATCTGCTGCATAGTAGATATACCATTTTCCTTTGAGAAAATGTAATTCAGGTGCCCAAATGTTTGAAGTATTAGGTCCTGAAACAGGTGGAAACCAGACGTCCTTATATTCAGCATTTGAAAGCCCTGTTAACGTTTGCGACTTCCAAATTCGAATCGAATTTCCCGTTGTATGTGTATAATAATAGGTCCCATCCTTCGAAGTGACCCATGGATCGGCTCCGTTGTCTAGTATGGGATTCGTAAATGTTTTCGCTTCCTTTGATGGCGATACCGTACTATTGGTTTCCTTCACAGCTTCCTCTACAACCCCTTTCGAACATCCCGCCAATAGCAGGATACAACCTAATAAAGCAATCAACATGCGCATATGAAAAACCACCTTTGACAGCGTTCCTTTTTACTGTTTAACCCCTGTGGCTGTAATGGATTGAATGAATTGCTTCTGACCAATTAAAAATATAATTAATGTTGGGATCGTTGATAATGTAGCTAGAGCCATTAATTTACCATAGGATGCCGTAAAGCTTCCTGTTGCCATAACGGCAACTCCCGCTGTAAGGGTTCGCATTTCCAAATCAGTGACCGTGAAGAACGGCCATACGTAATCATTGAAAACACTCATAAATGTGAAAATAGCGAGTGTTGTAACAATTGAAACAGAAGAAGGCAGCAGTACGGACGTGAACACGTGCCATTTATTAGCCCCGTCGATTCTCGCAGCTTCAATAATTTCATGAGGAAAGGATTGGAAAAATTGTATTAACAAAAATACACCGAGAGCTCCGCCGGAATACGGTAAAATGAGTACATAATACGTATTAATTAAATTCAAATTACTGAAACTCAAATATTGAGGAAGGAATGAAATAATCCCTGGAACCATTAATGAGCCTATGAATAAAGCAAACAATGTTTTTTTGAAAGGAATGTCCAGCTTTGTTAATGCATAAGCGGCCATAGTATCCAGCAATAGAATCAGGACCGTTGCGGCAAAGCCCACAAAAAATGAATTGAATATCCAGCGAAAAATAGGAACCTCTACATCGCCACCCACAAAAATCGTATGGAAATTATCCCATGTAAATTCTTGAGGCAGCAAATGAAACACAGGCGCCATCACTTCAGCATCTGTTTTAAACGAATTTGAAAACATCCATAGCATTGGAAGGATAAAAATGATGCCTAGCAGCGAAGCCAACAGCACATAAAAAATCTTCGAAGGTTTCATCGTCCTCTACTCCTTTCTATTTGTGACTTTAAATTGAATAATAGAAACAATCATAATCATTAATCCCATTAAAATAGCCATGGCAGAAGCAGAACCAATTTCTCTGGCTGTGTAAGCCGTTTGCAGAATACCTATTAATAAAACCTTCGTCTCTTCAACCTTATCCCCCATCATTAAATTGGGCTGGGCGAAGACGTTATAGGATGCAATGGTCGAAGTAATGAGTACAAAGATAATTACAGGTCTAATAAACGGGACTGTGATGCTTTTAAGTCTATCCCAGCCATTCGCTCCATCTATTTTGGCTGCTTCATAAAGATCCTCAGGTACGCCATTAAGTGCATTCACAAAAATGATCATGTTAAAGCCAATAGTCCACCAAAGCGTAGCAATAACCAATGCGAACCATACGAAGGGGCTATCCAGCAGCCATGGAACCGGGTCGAACTCACGAATTCCCAGCTTTGCTATAAACATATTGATAAATCCGCCGGTAACATCGAACATTCGCTTCCAAATCACGGCCATGACCGTTGCTGAAACGGCATAGGGAATAAAATAAATCGACCGAAAAAGTGACCGAAGTTTTGCGGGAAGTGCATTTAGCAGCAAAGCAAAGCCTAAACCTACAATAACTAAAAATGGAACCGAAAAGACGACAAACTTCAAAGTCGCTTTCATCCCAATGAAGAAGAGGTCATTTGGTTGCGTACCCTTCGTAAAAATTTGCTTATAATTGTCTAATCCAACAAACGGATGTACAGGATCCAGTAAATTATATTGCTTTAAACTAATGATAAAGCCATAAATGATTGGAAAGAGCGTAAACAATAAAAAGGCTAGAAAATACGGCAATATGAATAAGCTTGAAGTCAGCTTTGATTTCCAATTTGATGTTGTTGACAACGGATTCCCTCCTATACTTAGAATTGAAGACGGGTAAACGATACCCGTCTTCCTTCCTTTCACTATGACTTACTTTTTCATCGCTTGTGTAGATTTGGCTGCTGCATCATCAAGCGCAGCTTTCGGATCCTTCTTACCTTGCAAAGCATTCGCTAACTCCGTCCAAATACTGTCGGAAATTGGACCCCAATTTAATACTTTAGGTGCAAATTGAACATAATCAAAAGACTTAGCAACTTCTGTTTGTTGCTGTGTCATGGCTTTAAATGCCGCGCTGTCACGTACGACTTTAGAAGCAACTGCTTGACCGGACTCTGCCCAATCAATCGAATTGGCAGATACGAATTTCAAGAAATCTCCGGCACCTGCAAGAACATTGGCATCTGTCGTTGATTTAGGAATGACAAAGTTGTGTGATCCGCCGAAAACAGCCTGTTTGACGGTTCCTAGTTGTGGAACGGGTGCAACACCATAGTTGATCTTGGCTTTATCGAAAGCATCCTTGGACCAAGGACCATTGAAGTGCATGGCACTTTTCCCTTGTTGGAACAAGTTGAAGTCACCATCTTGCGCAACTGTAGGAGGGGATACTTTCATCGTCGTTAAGCTTCTCATAAATGTAACGGCTTCTACACCAGCCGGTGAGTTATAAGCAATATTCCCTTTATCATCTAAAAAGCTTCCGCCATTTTGGAATAGGATGGTCGGGAACAAGAAATTTTGAATCCAGAAAGTTGGCATTGCCGCTCCCCAAACACCTTTGGAAGGATCGGTAAGCTTTTTCGCAGCATCTACAAATTCTTGACGATTGGTTGGAGGCGCTGTAATACCGGCAGCTTTGAACAAATCTTTATTGTAATACATGATTAATGGATGAACATCCAAAGGAATGCTGTACCATTTGCCATCTTTTGTAGAGTAATCTACCGTTGCAGCAGGGAAGTTGCTTTTTTCAACACCAACGGATTTTGCTACTTCGTCCAATGGCTGCAGCAAATCTTTAGCAATATACGTAGGCGTTTGGTCAAGATGCATGATCGCTACATCAGGAACTCCTTTTTTCGTTGCGATCGCTGTATCCAGCAGTTTATAGTAATCGGCATTTGGCTGAATCGTCATTTTCACGGTATATTTTTCTTGTGATTTATTGTAATTGTCGACGATTTTTTTCATAAATGGACCATCATTACCTGAGAATGGCGTCCAGAAGTTTACCGTAACTTTTTCCGCGCTTTTCGCAGGTTCTGGCGCTTTGGTAGCTGCCGCTGAAGCAGCTGGTGTTGCCGCAGCTGGAGACGAAGTCGCCGTTTTAGTTGAAGAACAACCTGATAGCACCATTGCCAAGGATAGCCCGGTTAAACCCAACATTTGAAAACTTTTCATCTTAACCATGTATATAATCTCCCTTCAATTTGAACACAGAATAATGGACTTGCTTCTCTAGCTCGATTTGTGTCAAAATTGTAGTGACGATTGAATTTCGCAAGAATTCAGTCTCACTACCGACGAGCGATCAAAAGGAAAACCCACGCCAATGGAGCCTTTTATCGCTCTTTTATTAACTCCCCGTACCATTAGAACATTTATTAACCTTACAATTCCTTATACCTCATCACCCCGTTGCTCTATTGTTTACCACAACCTAACTATAATGACTTTGAGAAAGCGTTACCATGACGATATTCAAGGACCATTGGACATATTTTCAGATAACATAGAAATTGCAACGCAACCTCAGCTCCGCCTGAGAGCGCCAAAAAGGCGCTTTCGGCACGCTTTTCGGCTCCTCAAACGCACAAAACATCAAAACTTACAGCTTTAAGCGCCGTTTCGGCGTCTCACGAGTATCATAATTCCCTATACAATAGCAAAGAAGCGAAAACCGCTCTTTCGGCTTCCGCTTCTTCTTTATTAATTATCTATATACAGCGCGGCAATTAAGGACCAATCAACACGCCCTGTATGAATTTCTCCAACACGGTAACATCGGTTATATTCTTGTTGCAAGCCTCGCTGTTCACACACATGTAATTGCCGATTGCTCTGTAGTAATCAGGCGTAGCGCTTGCCGGCTTCCATTTGGTCACCGCCATAAATAACGCAACCTCTTCATGCCGATTACACACAAAGCAAATGCCTTTCTTATTCGTCGGCGTATATTTCCCTTCAATTCCAACGAGCTTCCCGTTCAGATGATAAACGAGGAACAATTTATTCGTCGCGATATCGGACCAGCCGAGATACGTCACGTACCGATAGTCGATGGCCGTTAAATCGGGCACCTTTAATTTTTTGATTTTGGGAAAAAGCTTCTTCAGCTGATTTTCCGTCACTTGCGCAAATTCCGCCAAATAAGGCTCCAAAGAACGCAAATAGCGCTGAAACTCTTCTGCTGTTTGCAGCAGCGTTATATTCCCCAGTGCTTGCTTTTGCAGCTCATTTGCTTCCGGAAACACCTCGTTCAGTTTGTCTTGCGCGTTATATCGCACCGACTCTACCACTTTCCGATCGGAAACGGAATTACAGGTACTTTGCAGCAGACCGACCTGCTTCTTGATATCATTATATTGATGGTTTCTAATGAATGGTTGATTCATTGCTTTTCAGCCCCTTATTTTTGATAAAAATAAAATAAGTTGCAAAGCCCCATTATTAGAAACGATTTAAGCTTTCTCGGGCGATCACGACTTCCAAATCACCCCATGCAAAGATCGCCCTAATGAAAGGCTTTGCATGAGTCGTTACTTATTCCGGCAAATTGATTTGCCATATTTACCGCCTCCCTTGTAAGAACTATTATAAGGGAGGTCCTTCAATTGCTGCAAGCTATACACCGCTTGAGGCTTATCGGCGTGACACTCTACATATACCCAAGCAAAGGCTCAGCCAACCGAAACTTATACACCTGATGAAACTTCTCCCGCCGATCCGTCTGCACATAATCATCCACGTAATGCATAAGAATCATCTTCGCTTGAATGGATTCCGGCAGACTCAGCAGTTCATCGAGTGACGTATGCGACGGCAGCTGATCATCCTGCATATGACATTCGTGATAAATGGTTTGCACCTCATCGGCGATACTCCGAATGTAGCTTTCATCCATTCTGGTATCCCCGCTAAAGTAAAAATACGGATTGCATAGAAGACCGTAACTAAGCATGTCCGGCACATGCAAGGTAGGGACAAGTTCGAATTTCACACCCGCTACCGTAAACGCATTGTCCACACATTCGACGTCAAAATAGTCCTCAAGCACGCGCTTGCCCCGCGTTGTCAGCTCCAATCCGTGGCGCAAGATTTGCCACAAATCGTCTTTTAAACCGGTAGGTACATAAAGCTTCGGCTTCATTCTGTTCGGGTACACCCGGTGATACAAAGCCAGTTTCTGCAAGCCATTCACGTGATCCTCATGCAGATGAGTGATAAAAATATGCTCGATCTGATTGAGCTTCATTCCCAATTGATGCAGCCCAAGGTGATTAGACTCAGGGAAATCTATACATAAATTCGTATTTTCAAAGGTAAGAAGAGCACTATTATGCCCTTGCTCGATACTAAAACCGTCCCCGCAACCCAGAAATGTTATTTTCATAAAAACCTCCATTTTTCGTGTGTGATTCTATGTATTTTTATACTATGATAGTTGATAGATATGGCCATATTAGGAGGATAACATGAACAAACTACATAAACCGAAGCCAAAAATCCACCTGCGCTCTTCCATCTTTATCCTAATGATTTCCTTAATTATTGTACTACTTACGGATAGCGTATTCTACTATTATACCAAAAGGATGCTAACTTCCGAACTTGAAACCAAGCTGCAGCTTATCGCAGATAACGTCACCATCTCGATTAAACACTCCAAAACTGGTGAGAAATACGTAGAGAACCTAATCGGCCAAAATCTGCGTACAGCCTCGTTAGCAGCACAATACCGACTCGATCCCGACATTGAGAAAGTGACGAATGAAGAGCTTACTGTTCTAAGTAAGGAGTTAATGATCGATCATATTACACTAATGAAACGAAGCGGTGATGATATTATTGGCTACAAATCCTCCGAGCCCAAGGAGATTAACATGAGCACCAAAACATGGTCCAGAGATTGGTTTCAAGCGTTCAATCAGCTTTTAGACACCAAAGAAACTAATGTACAAAGCGGCCAAGCGCTGCCTCATTATTGGTCAGGACCCATGAATACATCTATGACAAACCCCCAGTTTGTTGACAAATGGGGCTATTACTATGATGGCCGCACGAATTATATTCTCGATCCCTACGTGCATGATACGTTCTTCCGAGATTATCAACGGGAAACGGGTGTGGATGCTGTTATTAATGAAATGATTCATGGCTACACCAACCATGGAGCCAAAGAAATTGCCGTTTACAATCCGCCGATCTTCCTGAAGCAGCAGGAACAGTATAAAAAGGAAGGCTACATCTGGTTCACAGATCGGGAAATATTGTTCGGATCCTATACGATGAAAGATAATCGGGATCAAGAGATGGTTCAAGCCGTCATGCAATCGAAGCAAACAAAGCAGCTTATCACCACGATCGACGGAAAAACCTATCTCAAAATGTTCATTCCGCTTCAACTGGATTCCCCTGTTGTTATCGGTTTGACAGCTGATTATGAAACCGTACAAAAATCAATTCAACAACAGCAAGTGAACCTGCTCATTTTGATCGGATCAACCGCACTTATCGCATTCATCCTAGTTATTCTGAGCATCCGCTTCATCAATCGGAATCGAGAAGCAACCGCGGAAAGCATCCAAGAAGTTTACGTTGATCATATCGGCTCACTGTTCCGTTCCATGAAAGAACAGCGTCATGATTTCAATAATCATGTTGCTACAATACATTCCCTCGTTCATTTGAAAGAATATACGGAATTAGATCGTTACACCACCGAGATTATTGGTGAAACGACAGCTTTGAATGACATTATTCAAATTAACGTGCCTGCTTTATGCGCGATTGTTCAGTCTAAGGCTATACAGGCCGTTGAGCGCAAAATTAC
Source organism: Paenibacillus sp. V4I9 (assembly GCF_030817295.1). Taxonomy (NCBI): domain Bacteria; kingdom Bacillati; phylum Bacillota; class Bacilli; order Caryophanales; family Paenibacillaceae; genus Paenibacillus; species Paenibacillus sp. V4I9. Next base: position 1,473,966 of record NZ_JAUSZE010000001.1, on the reverse strand, counting down.
ATTCTTTCATGAAGTCAGTAATTTAAATCAGATCAACCTTGGTGCTGTCAAAGCGACAGATTTGGTTCGAATCATCAGCAATTTAATCGATAACGCATTTGATGCCGTTACTGTTTCCAAAAAGGCAGAGGACAAAGAAGTCAACTTAATTGGTGTTTTGGAAGGAAATTTACTTACATTCAAGGTGATCAACAACGGTGAACCTATCCCAAGCGATCGTCTAAAAAGTATATTCGATCCTGGCTTTTCTACGAAACAAGAATCCGGACTCCACGCCGGCTTAGGTTTGAGCATTGTCAAAAAACTAGTGGACAAGTATAACGGAACCGTTCATGTCAGCAGCTCAGAAGCCGAAACCAGCTTTACGATTTCCATTGTTGTATAAAGAAGATTACACGAACATTATCTAATTGACATCATTTAATGTTCGTATTATGATAGTCAAGTCGGTAAGTAATAGCCACATACGTATAAATCGTTCGTATATCCTTGAGGATTGGCTTAAGGGTCTCTAGAGGGAGCCATAACTTCCTAGCTACGACGGGTACTTGCTTTCGCATACCCGTGTGGCTGGGTTTTTTTGTGTCCAAAAATGAATAATCCAGAGGAGATTGCAATGAAAACATATGATTTTATCGTTGTTGGTGCAGGACCTGCCGGTATTTTTGCCTGTTATGAAATGACACTGCTTCACCCTAAAGCTAAAGTATTGCTCGTAGACAAAGGCCATGATATATACCATCGCAGTTGTCCGATCCTGGAAAGTAAAATCAAGCTATGTCCTCCCCCGGCAGGCAAAAAGGACTTCTCTGGCTGTCTTCCTGCTTGTTCCATTACGGCTGGCTTCGGAGGTGCGGGCGCTTATAGCGATGGCAAATTCAACATCACTACCGAATTCGGCGGCTGGATGACGGATTATTTGGCACCAACCAAAGTGATCGATCTGATTCGTTATGTGGATGGCATTAATCTACAGCATGGTGCAACCGAGAACATTACGGACCCTACGACTGAGGCCGTAAAAGATATTGAACAGCGCTCCTATGCTGCAGGTTTAAAGCTGCTTCGCGCTCAGGTTAGACATCTGGGAACCGAACAAAACTTAATGATTTTGAAATCCATCTATGAATATTTGAAAACACGTATCGATATGCAGTTCAAAGCTGAAGTTGAAGATATTCTAACTTTCAAACGGGAAGACAAGCATGTTATCCAAGGCATTCGTATGAAGGATGGTACAGATATTCATAGTAAACAAGTAATGTTAGGGCCGGGTAGAGACGGTTCTGCGTGGTTAACGCAAGTGCTCAAAAAGCGCCGACTCAAAATGTATAACAATCAAGTCGACGTAGGCGTCCGCGTAGAAACCTCGGATGTCGTAATGCGCGAAATCAACGAGCATCTTTATGAAGGTAAGTTTATTTATAATACATCAGTGGGGACACGAGTACGTACATTCTGTAGCAATCCATCCGGTCATGTTGTGGTCGAGAATCACAGCGGCGTCATGGCAGCGAACGGCCACTCTTACAAGGATCCAGCACTAGGTTCTAGTAATACGAACTTCGCCCTGCTCGTTTCTCATAAATTTACTGAGCCTTTCGATAAGCCGAATGAATATGCGCGTGAAATATGTAAACATGCGAATGACTTATCCAGCGGCGGTGTGATCGTGCAGAAATTTGGGGACATCATGCGTGGACGCAGGTCAACGGCTGATCGGATTCGCGAAGGCTTCCTTGAGGCGACTTTATCAGAAGCTGTTCCTGGTGATCTAGGACTTGTACTTCCCTACAATACAATGAAAAGTTTAATTGAAATGATTCATGCACTTGAAAAGGTAACGCCAGGTATAGCTTCAGAGCATACTCTTTTCTATGGGGTTGAAGCGAAATTCTATTCCGCTCGACCTAAACTTAGTGAAAGCTTCGAAACCGAGATACAAGGCTTGTTCTGTGGCGGTGACGGGGCTGGAATTACACGAGGCTTGGCTCAAGCTGGGGCTGCTGGTGTCTGGGTGGCGCGCAACGTAGTCGTCTAATTATTTCCGGGGAAATACGATTTCTTTCGTCAAAATCTGCTGTTAACTATTGGATCTAACTCATTATAGTTAGGTCCTTTGGTAATTTTACCTTTAAAACTACTTTAAATCTCTTTTAAAATATGGTAAGATGAAAACGTTCTCAATGTAAGCGTTATCATTTTAAAAGGGGGATTACAAAATGAATGTAGCGCTCGAAACAAGAAACACCTATGAGGAATTCGCACTGGAGAAGGATATTATGTACTTCCGAGTCGGAGAACATGGGCTAGTCTCTTTCCATGGGAAAAACTATCACATTAAAAAACGCATGACCACTGAGCAAATTCAAGAAATTACTACAAATAGCTCCTTTTTCAAGGTCAATACGGATTGCTATGTGAACACAAGAAAAATTCTACAGATTCAGGATGGCAAAGTATTTTTCGAAATCAAGGGTGCTGATTCCAAATTTGCATCGATTACGAAGCTTCGCCAATTCCGACTGAAAGAAATCGTGCAGCAGCACAAAACGGAAGCAGCTGCAGGTGAATCAGCAAAATAAAGAAACATTCCTTGAGGCGCAGTGTTATACCAATACCAAACTACAGCGGCCCACGAGGTTATACAGAAAAGGAGCTAACGAGAATCACGCTAGCTCCTTTTTGGTTGAATCCTATGAAATTTTTGCGAGTGTTTCTTGTTGATGCTCACGGATAAGAAAGCGTATGTAGTCGACTGTTGTATCTTTCACCTTTTTGGCTTCTTCCAAAGTCGCAAAGCTGTACTCAGCATGATCTGTGCTTTCGTACTTCTTCAGCTCTTCATAGTTCATTCCAAGTGTGGAGAAGTTATAAACCAGTTCGTAGGGTGTCTTAATATCCACATTTTTCACGAAAATATCTTTGGAAAAGAATGAGCCTTGTTTCTCCACTTTAAAAATCACACGAAACGGCTTGTCTTTATCCGACACAAAGCACTTGATAACAACGTCGATTTCCATCGTTTTATAATCCACAGCGTTCGTAGGTTCCTGCTTTGGTGTATGCATCCATTTTTTCAAAAAACCCAGCACAAGATTCCCTCCCCAATAACGACATGAATATAACTCATATTGTAGCGGATACACCAACAATTGACAATCCAAAAAATGGTTATTTTTGCAATAAAAAATAACATTCCCTCTCATTTATGATGCAGTTCCTATCTCCCCAAGAGATTTTTTAGCAGATTTCTTCCTATAATTCCAAATAATAATCAGACATAGCACACCAGTTAACACGCCACAACAGACAAAAGCCCCATTCGCACCATATCGATCAGCTACAAAACCAGCAAATATACTTCCTATCGGCGTGGAACCCGCAAATACAAGTGAATACACACTCATTACGCGTGCGCGATACTCCTCTTTAGCATGCATCTGAAGGGAAGAATTACTGTTCGTTGCAAATATGATGTTGAAAAATCCGGTTAAAGCTAACAATCCACCGCACACCCAAACGGAAGTGCTTAGTCCATTTAAAACCAAACAAACCGCAACTACCAAACTGGCTACAATACTTAATTTCATCATTGGCCCTTGCTTACTGCGAAATGACATCGTAAGAGCCCCCGCGAAAGAACCCACACCCAGACATGACATTAACGTGCCATACGTCGTTTCTCCCATATGCAGCACACTTTTAGTAAAAACCGGAATGAGTACATTAAAGTTAAAAGCAAGCGTGCCGATCACCGTTACGAGAAGCACAGTCTGTGCTAGCAAAGGATCTCTCGCAATGTAGACAATTCCATCTTTAATTTCCTTCATTATTCCATCGCGTGAGTTCTTCTTCCGAACATAGGGCGCGGCTTGAATATGAAACAATCCATACAGGACAGCCAGAAAGCTAACCCCATTGAGCAAGAAGCACCAGCCTGCACCTAGCCAAGCCATCATCACTGCACCAATCGCAGGACCAACGATTCTTGCCATGTTAAATGTCGTTGAATTGAGAGCTATGGCATTCATCAGATCTTCTTTTCCCACGATTTCTATATTAAACGATTGTCTCGTTGGCATATCCAGCGTGTTATTAAGCCCCAGCAGCAGCGCTAGCACAATGATATAGCTGTACTTTACCGTATCCGTCAGGACGAGTATAGCCAATGTAAAGGCTAGAATCATCGCGACCGTTTGCGTTACAAGCAGGATGTTCTTCTTTGGAAACTTATCGACGATAATGCCTGCAAACAAGGAAAATAAGAGAATTGGGAGGAACTGACATGCCGCAACAATCCCAAGTTTAAGAGGCGAGCCAGTGATCGTAAGAACGAGCCAAGACTGCCCAATATTTTGCATCCAAGTTCCAATAAGCGATACACACTGACCTAACCAAAGATACCGATAATTACGATGCGTTAATGCATGAAAATGCTTATCGATAAACAGCGAACTTGCAAGCTTCATATTCATGGCTCCACCTGCTCCTCTGCGAAACGGGACGCATTATCCCCCATCTTCTCCAAAATCGTCAAAGCCAGTTGTTTCTCCTCATCCGTTAAACCGAACGTTAGACGTTCTCGCCAGTCCGTCAGCACCTTCCGCACATCACCCTTAATCAGCAGCGCCTTCTCGGTCAGATGAACTTCGTTGCATCTCTTATCTTTTTTACTGACCGTGCGGGTTATGTAGCCTTGCTCTTCTAACTTTTTAAGCGCTTTAGCAGTCGTACCTTTATCAATCTTCAAATAATCCGCCAACTCTTCTTGCGTGAGACCATCTTCTTTATACAGCGCGTTAATGAAAATATGCTGCCCTCTGCCGATGTCGTATTTCTTCAAATGCTCACCAATATACATTTGCCCGTAACGGTAAATGAGTGAGACCCACCTTGGTATCGAATTCCTGTTTTCGATCATAAACATGTCTCCTCTGTTTGAGCAAAATAGTAGTGATCTTCCGAATCGTTGCACTTGCTACTATTTTAGTATATGCCTGATTAGTTGCATGTGCAACTAATTTTTGGTTTGTTACGGCTGCTTACTAAATTTGCTGCTATATCAGTGAGTATTGTTTGAGTAGGAGTTTTCGAGTCATTAAGCATGTTTTTCAGGAATTGGCAGGCTGAGAAGTCGATTTCCGAGCCTATCGTACTCGAAAACCTTAGCAAGTCAGGAATTGGCACTCTGCAAGCAGGACAAAAAAAGAGCGAACACCCAAACAGCTTACGCTGCATGGGTACTCGCTCTCTATGTCCTAAAGAAACTTGATGCAAACCGGTCGCGATACCGCTACCGTTTGCCCTGTTTCAAGCAGCATTCCAGTTTCCCCATCAATGCGGAATACTGTAATGCTGTTCGAGTCCTGGTTCGCCGCTAGGAGGAACTCCCCCTGCGGCGATAGGGCAAAGTTCCGCGGCGTCCGCCCGAGCGTCGACTGCCAACCGACGACCGAAAGCGTGCCGCTTTGTCGGTCAACCCCATAAACCGCGATACTATCGTATCCGCGGTTGGATGCATACACATAGCGGCCATCCTCGGAGAGATGGATGTCCGCGCATGTGCTCTCGCCGCTGAAGCCTTCCGGCAGCGTCGAAATGCTCTGCAGCGCGGTCAGAACTCCCGCGTTTGCCTCATAGCCCAGCACGGTAACTGTGCTGTCCAGCTCATTGATCGCGTACACGTACTGACTGTCCGCGCTATAAACCAAATGCCGCGGGCCTGCGCCCGGCTTCATCGCCGTATCGCCATGCGGCAGAAGCAAGCCGCTCTCCGCGTCTATGCTGCTAACCACCAGCCGATCGAGGCCCAGATCGGCTGAAATCGCATACCGATTGTTCGGTGCCGGAACAATCGAATGCGCATGCGGAGCCTCTTGGCGATCCGCTCGCGGCCCCAATAGGCCTTCGTGCTTCACCAATTGCGTATGCTCGCCAAGCCGCCCGTCCGCTTCTACCGGATAAACGGTCACGCTGCCGCTTGAGTAATTCGCTGCATACACCGTTCGGTTAGTATGGTCCAAGCTAATATAACAAGGAGCAGCTCCGTCCGTAGGCTGCTGATTCAACTTCTCCAGTCTCCCAGTGCCGGCTTCTATCGCATAAGCTGCCGCGGAGCCTCCAAAACGACCGTTGTACGTTTCTGTTTCACTCACCGCATACAAAATCGTCCGCGCATCATTCAGAGCAAGGAACGAAGCATTTGGCAAATCCGTATACGATTCCACCAACCTCATTTCTCCGTTCAAAGGATTGAACGCATACAATGAAATCCCATTTGCATTGCGCTCATCTGTATAGGAACCCACATAGACATACAATTCGTTCTGTTCTCCTACTGACATTGGCAACCAGCCTCCATGATAGCGATTTCTGCTATAAATAGTGTCTCATCAACTGAACTCATTTCCAATTTCATCTCATAAATCCTGTTTTCTCTCTCGTACTTAATCTCATAAACCTGCTCTCACATTTCCCTACTTAATCTCATAATCCTGCTTTCTTTTCTTTACTTACTACCCACCCGCACTTTACGCCAAACCGCAGTAACAACCATAGCAATCACCGCTCCATACAGAGCAAGCTCCATATCGTGGTGCGTATCCCAGGGATCACCTTGTGTTCCGAGGAACAACGTTCCAATCTCAGGAGCCACAAGCAGCGCAACCCACATTTCAATAAGCTCATAAAAAGCCCCCATCGCCAAAACGATGACACAGGTAATCACATAAAGCCATTTTCTGCCTAGCCGCGTCCATGCGCTCATCGCTTCCCGAATCGGATAGGCGAGGAGCAATCCAAAGCTAAAATGTACCAAGCGATCATAATGATCACGTTCCGAGTGAAGAATTAGCTTCAACCAAACATCTACCCAATTCTCGTTATACGAATAGTGAGCCCCAAACGTATGCAGCACCAGGAATAAAGCAATCCATGCATAAGACAGATTTGTAAATGAAAAAAACTTATACGTACTTACAAGTCCAATTAGCGCTGCCCATATCAGCAGGTTTTCCAGTACCCAGTCATACCTGCTGTAAGGCTCCACCGCCAGCCAAATCCATATCCCTACGTACAGAATGATCATCATTTGCAAAAACCGATTTTTAGAGAATGAAATGGTCTGCATGGTTTAGTCCCCCTTGTTATTACCTATAAACTCAGGTTACCTCGCCATTATCTTTTCCAAAAGTACTAACTTCAACTAGTACCTTCTTAAGACGTATTGAACAAGTCATACTTCACTTCCGAGAAGTTATGTATCATTTGTTCCTCCGCTGCAGTCTTTCCTGTTCTTTTATCAATCACTTTGCGCCAAATCTCATTTTCACGATACTTCCGGCCATCTTTTTCAAGAAAACGGTGGTTTCTCTCTTCCATATGGTAGGCATGCGGTAAAAGCACGTCACAATGTACAGAGCCTTTCAAATGCTCATCAGTCAGCCACAACCGGAACTGGAAAGCATGCTGGGTAGGATTATAAATGCGCAGGTCTATATAATTGTAAAATACACTCGCTCCGCTCCCAAAAGGCAGAACCCGATGATCATCCGGAAATGGATCAAAGCTATGGTGATGCCGCTCCACGACTTGAAGTGGGGTATGCAAAGCCATCCAAAACAGTAAATTGCCCAACTGGCATATCCCGCCTCCGACACCTCGCTTCACACCGCCTTGCGATAATAGCAGACCTTCAATGTAGCCTTTAGCCGACGTTGTTTTCCCAACTAATTTCCAGAAGGAAAAGGTTTCACCCGGTCGAATCACAATGCCATCCATACGTCCAACGCTAATCCTTAGATTTGTAATTTTGTTTTCTTGTAAAATGGGATCGGAAGAACCGAGCTTTCTTCGCAGTAAGGATTGGTGTTTTTTGCAAGTATAGGGAAACGAATGGTCAACTCTATGCTTAGCATAAGTAATCGATGGATTCAAATTTAAGAAGTGCCGTTTAAGTCTTAACTGAGCAATTCGCAAGCGGTAAAGCACGGGAAACAAGCTAAGTAACTTTTGCTTCATCCCATTCACCTTCCTTTTTCAACCAAAAATAGGATCATCCTGCAAGCAAATAGATCACTAATTAAGATGTTCCATCCATCGATTTGGTTCAATGACTTTAGGTGTAATTTTTAAGGACGAAGCTCGTAAAAGATCGGCGTTACCCCACTACCCTGATATACACGCAAAATATGGTTCTTATATTCCTTCATATCAGATAACGTCGCGATCAAGAAAGCGTGAGGGGCAGTTCCTTTCTCATCTCCAATCCCCCCATCCCTCACCTGTTCCAAAGTAACATAAGCAAACCGCCCCCAAGGCGCCGCATCCAATCCCACAAGCGGATCAATCCAGTAACGAATCTGAAGACCATGAAACCAAGACATCTTCAAGGCCTGCTCGGCAAAAGCCCCCGTTCCATAAAGATGAATATTTCCTAAGCCATCCTCTTTCACCCTTTGGATTGTCTCAAACAACATCACCTGGCTGCCGAACCCATCTTGAAGCCGCAAATAGAATTTATATATATAATAAGGAAAACGTCTAGTCACAAGGCCCTGCGGCCAATTCGCATTCAAGATCGACGGCCCATAGTTACAGCTATTCAGAAATGCTTCTGGCCCTTGCACGAACCATTCTTCCGCCACATCTTCACAAATCGGTGCAATGTACTCCGTACAGAAATTGTCCTGATGCGTCAAATCCCCCAACAATCTCGCTTCCTCGGGCCTCGGCATATCGAGAACACGGTGCAGCGGCTTGCTCCACTCTACTGGCTGTAAGGATGCGCGCTGCAATCGCCCCTCTTTCTGCTGCAGCAGATAGGCATAATAACCTTGGAACGCCATTGCCCCTTCTTGACACGCTCGTTTCATCGCGTACTCTTCGTCAGAACGTTTCAGCACTGCCATAATCGGTCTGATTTGACCGAGCTCACCTTCAGCATAACGCAGCGTCGAACCGAAATCCCCCATCATGAGCTCCTCCAGAAAGGCAGGCGTCCTTGCGATACGTTTCCCCTCATCACTTCCCACGCTACCCGAGCGCAGCATACTACGGATATCCATACCATGCATGCTCAGCTCATCCAGCCGATTAGCGCCAACAGCAAGCAAATGCGTCATTTGCGGCTTATGTCCTGCTAATCTCACGATTTTTTCCAGTGATTTCTGAATGGTTCCATGAAAGCCAATATCGACCGTTACCAACCGTTCAGGCGAACCGAATTCTTGCTTCAAATAACTTACAAAAAGCTGCCTATGCCGCTGCACAGACGCCAAAATTTTAGTTTGTATGGGTGCACTTCGTAGAAAAGCCCTAACTTGATCATTGATTGAGCTTCCATTTTCACTTATTATATACTTGCAATTCTCAATTCTTTCCTCCAAAAATGCTTCAAAATGAACGCCTTCCTCGCTGATATCAAGCACCTCGAAAAGCTCGCCTAATTTCAAACCGTGAATACCTAGCAAAGACGCTAGCTCATCATCACCAAAACACTCCAGTCCTGCCAAAAAAGTAGCTTGTCTGGAAACATAGATCGGCTTAATCTGGAGGTCAATACCTCGAATACGCGCAGCATTTTCAAGCATCGGAGCTAACAAATAGGCTTCTCTCATCAAAGGATGTACTGTCCGGATGCCTTCATCCACGCATTGATCAATGACCCATTCGCACAGGGCTTGCAAGAATGGTCCTATTACACTGGTACCCAAATTATAAAATACCCGGCCCAGCTCGCCCATTCCTACCGTCATATCCGAGGCTTCCGCTAACTTCCGCAAGGATTTCCATTCCGGCAGTACATGTCCATGTCTAACATATTCCCAGTGATGCAAGCTCTCGAAATATTCAGGAACGACATTGTAGTGTACGCTCCTTATCCCTTCTTTGGAGGCACCTTCCACATCTGCGGCTATATTGTCACCAATATGCACAATAGCGTGACTCTCGATCTGTGGGTAAAGTTCCTTCAACCGGGCGAATAAATGTCCCGATGACTTCCCTTCATGCTCCTCCGAAGAAACAAGCAGCGTATCCACACTTGATAAATCTAGACCTGCTGATGCAAGAATCCAGCGCAGCTGCTCTGAGGATAAATACATATCCGATAGCAAGGCTATCGGGATCTGTTTGCTTTTACAAGCAGCTAACAATGACGCCACATGCGGGTTTACATAGCAAACTTCCGCTTCGATCTCGACTTCTATTTGAGCCATCTTATCCTTGATACAGATTCCTTCAGGCATCTCAGCATAAATGATTTCCAATGTGACCTCGCCAAAGCCCGTTAAAACAGATTGCCGATCTCGTGCATTGTTCTCAGCACGAATCCGCATCTCTTTGAAAGCAGCTGGCGTTAAGGACGCTTTCAGGCAGCCAATACGGTGTGCTTTTTCAGCAACAAGAACAAAAATGTCAGAGGGATTTGCACATGTACGAAATAATAGCGTATCGAAAATATCCAAACTGAGCAGCGCAACGGCGTCGATATCACCAATCAAAGCGCTTAGAAAGCGATCTTTTTTCCATAAATGAAGATCGGTAAAGCTTATACTTGTATGCGGTACTTCAAGCATTAGGAACCTCCTTAAAGTTTTCGAAGAAAACTGGCTTCGTAAGCGTAATCTTAATTATTCTTTATTACTTATATTTGAGAAGTACACCGAAATTGAGGTAAGCTTAAAATACCATAATTCGGAGGTGCGCTTTTTCATGTCCTATCAGCCATTAGTGTCCATCATTATCCCTACGTATAATCGCCAAATTGAACTCGCTGAGCTCGCAGAATCATTATACCGCCAAACGTATAAAAACCTGCAAATCATCATCGTTAACGATTGCGGCCCCTCTGTCGATTTCATTCAGGAATTATATCCGGAACTGGCTATTCAGATCGTCAATATGCCGCAAAACTTGAAGCACGTTCATGCGCGCAACCGCGGATTGCAAGAGGTGAAAGGCGATTACATCATGCTCTGTGATGACGACGATCTGCTGCTCCCGATCCATATCGAGCGCATGCTGCAAGAAATTGAAGGCTATGATCTCGTCTATCCAGACGTAGAAATTTTCGATTACGTATATGAAAATAACGCCCGTTCCATCACAGATCGGTTCGTATTTGCTTATGAATTCGATGTGCCTGCGATGCGCAGGTTTTCGACCTTCTTCTCTTCCGGCTGTATATTTCGTCCCGAGGTTATCAACGCACTGGGCGCTTTTGACACGGACGTATTTCATTATTGGGACTGGGATTTCTTCTTACGGGCAGCCGAACAATTCCGCGTGAAACGTGCGCCAATAGCCAGTGTACTCTATGCATTCTCTCAGCAAGGCAGCAGCAACATGTCCGGTCAGTTAGACAATATGCGTCCTTATTTGGACATGCTTTCAGCCAAGCATCAACTCGGTGAATTGCCTACGAAAAATTTCTTCCTCCTGCTGGAAGAACCGGAAGTGAAAGCGCGCCAAGCCGTGACCGAAATCATCTGGGACGGGAAACCAATTCGTTCTCGCCTATCCAAATAAGCTTTTGGCATAGAAGCTTCGAAACTCGCTTGGCGTCATTCCTTCATGTTCTTGAAACCGCTGGTTGAAATAACTCGCGCTGGCATAACCTGACTCCTTGGCGATGTCTTTGATCGGCCAGTTCTCCTTTTCAATTAAACGCTGCTTAGCGAATTGAATACGGCAAAGAGTAATGAAGGAGAGCGGTGTCATCGACATGGCTTTACGAAACAATTTGCAGAAATAGTAAGTGCTTACGCCTGTGAGCTCCGCCCACTCTTCCAAGATGAACGGTTCACAGGCTTTTTGCTGCATCGAGGGAAGTAAGGCGAGAATGCGATCCACGGATTCCATCCCGCGATTTCCCGTTAAAGGCGCCGCATAGCTCATGAATTCGCACAATATCTTATACGTCAGCGTCGAGAGATTTGTTGTCCGAAGAATGTTATTCGTCTCCGCCTCCAGCAGCAGTTCGTGAAACGCTTCTTCAAGCTCATTCCATCGCTTTAACGTCCACAAGGTACGCAGAAATCCTCTTTCCAGCATAAACTCCTTAATATGATTTCCATCAAAATGAACCCATCGGACATCCCAAGGATCTTCCTTCGAGCTGTAGTATTTTTGTTCTTGGTACGGAAAATACAGAAAAGCATCCCCTTTTTGAATGGGATACTGTTCCCCCTCAATTTCGACGTACCCTTTACCTGAAACGATGAAATGCAAGCTAAAAGTCTCGCATAACCTTTCGGATCGATAGACAGAATGATTGGGGAGATCCCGATACCAGCCAACTGATTCTGGAAAAATGAAATGAGAAGATTGCTGCAGCCTTGGCAGCATGACATGCCTTTGCATCTTTACGCATCCCCTTCTAATGACAATATTCCGATACTAGGTGCAATATATTATCATATTCATTTTAAATAACTCGTTTTATAATAACAATATACCGTTATTAAATATTTTATAAAAGGAGAAGTGCTGTAATGACAAAGCTTCGTTGGGGGATTTTAGGTTGCGCCAATATTGCCATTAAGGCTTGTATTCCTGGTATCAAGCAGTCTCAAACTGGTATTGTAAGCGCTATTGCCAGCCGCAATTTGCAGAAGTCACAGGAAACTGCTGCTAAGCTAGATATTCCTAAGGCTTACGGCAGTTATGAAGAATTGATCGAGGATCCGGATATTGATGCCTTATACATACCGCTTCCGAACCATCTGCACAAAGAGTGGACGATTCGTGCTGCCCAGGCTGGTAAGCATGTACTTTGCGAGAAGCCAGCTTCTCTTACGGCAGATGATGTTCAAGAAATGGTCACGGCTTGCGAACAAGCCGGGGTGCTGTTTGCTGAAGCCTTCATGTATAGACACCACCCGCGGTACGAGCGGATCAAAGCCATTATGGACTCGGGTGAAATCGGTGATATTCGCGGAATTCATGGTGTTTTTACCTTCTGTAATCCGGGTGATAGCAAAAATGTTCGCTTCGTACGCGAGTGGGGGGGCGGCGCGGTCTATGACGTAGGCTGTTACCCATTAAGTGCAGCAAGAATGCTGTTAGGCAGAGAACCTGAGGCTGTAACCACCCATGCTTTCTTCTCACCTGAGCATGATGATGTCGATATGATGATGTCCGGCTTAGTTGAATTTAGCGGCAATGTTGCGCTAACCTTTGACTGCGGGATGTGGGCCGCTTTCCGAAATAAGATTGAAGTGTTAGGTACGCTGGGACGCATTGAAATCCCTTCGGCTTTTATAACGCCAACTGAAGAATCTGGTCACTTTAAAGTATTTGTAGGAAATGATCAACGTGAAGAAGAGGTTCCCTTCCTGAACCAATATTCACTGCAAGCGGACGACATGGCTTATGCTGCTTGGGGTGAGAAAGCACCTCGCTTCCCAGCGAGTGATGCTATTAGCAACATGAAAGTGATTGATGCGTGTCTGAAGTCAGCTAGAGAGCGCTCGCGAATTGTGATTAATCAATAATCATTTTTAAAAAGAAAGCAGGGATGTTTTCATATGAAACACATTCAGATTAAAGGATTAAATAAACCCGTATCTAAACTGATCATGGGATCGGACTTTTTTAGACTGGACAATGGTCAAGAAGTCAGTGATATCCTTGGGCATTATCTGTCTATCGGCGGAAATACGATTGACACTGCGTTCATCTATTGTGGCGGCCAAAGCGAGCAAGCTCTTGGGATTTGGCTGGATGAGATGGGCAATCGCGATGACATCAATATCTTTACCAAGGGCGCACATCATGATGCTAACGGGCCCCGAGTGAATCCGGAAGCGATTCGCAGTGACCTGTTCACTAGTCTTGAGAGACTGCGTACTGACTACATTGATCTTTATGCGCTTCATCGCGATGACCCGGCAACACCGGTCGGCGTAATTCTCGAAGCGCTGAATGAACATGTGGAAGCTGGAAGAATCCGCGCATTTGGCGGGTCTAACTGGACACATGAACGTCTGCAAGAAGCAGCAGATTATGCTGAGCAGCATGGTCTAATTGGTTTCAGCTTTAGCAGCCCTAACCTTAGCCTCGCCAAAGCGAACGAGCCATTCTGGGCCGGCTGCGTCTCAACCGATGAAGGGGCGCTGCGCTGGCATGAAGCCAAGCAGTTTCCACTGCTGTCCTGGTCTTCGCAGGCACGCGGATTTTTCACTGGACGGTTCACACCGGAGAACCGCGAAAACGCCGACCTCGTCCGTGTCTTCTATAGCGACGAGAACTGGACGCGGCTGCGCCGCGCCGAACAGCTGGCGCAGGAAAAAGGCGTCAGCGCGATCCAAATCGCGCTCGCCTATGTACTGAGCCAGCCGTTCCCGGCATGCGCGCTCATTGGCCCGCGCAGCGAAGCCGAAATGCTCTCATGCCGTGACGGCGCGCAGCTTGTGCTGTCTGCGCAGGAGCTGGCATGGCTTGATTTAACCGCAGCGACGGTGTAGCAGCTGCGCAACCTTTGCGGCACCGTTTGTGTGCCGCTTGAAGCCCCCCGGCCGATATTGGGGCTGTTGACAAAATGGGTTGAGGATCTTGTCCTCAACCCATTTTGCTGTATTATAGAGTTTTTGTTGAATGGAAGAGCAACATTTCCATCTACACTGTCGCCTTAATCATTCGTTTTATGTTTAGCGCCAACGCCGAAAAGAGGCAGTGTTCCGTAGCGTTACGGATGCCCCGTTTATAGGTTCTGCTTAGATTGTGAGATTGTTTCATGATTCCGAATGTGCCTTCGCACCAAATACTCCGAAGACGCTTGAAGTTCCGATACTCTTCGCTCTTAGCCCGTTCCTTGTTGCGTTCTGTTGCTTCATGGAAAAGAGTTCGCCGAATGACTCGATATTTCTTCGACTTTCCAAAACATTGTTCACGCAGCGGGCATGCTTTGCAATCTTTGGTCTTTGCCGCATACACACTTCGATAAGGGGTCTTCATTCCATCACCCTCGACATGCGTAAACTTCAATGTCTTTCCTTCAGGACACAAGTAAGTGTCTAATTCTTCATCATATTGGAATGGTTTACCTCCAATGGCCTCAATACTGCTTTCTTTTACGATTGGTGAGATGTACCCTTCAATGTTTTGCTTTTCTAAAGCGTGATGCACCACTGCGCAGTCGTATCCTTTGTCAGCACAAACCTTTTTAATTTCAAGATTAAACCTTTCTTGCTGAGCAGCTAATCGCCCAGCGTAGGGTTCGTGGTCATTCACATTACCTGGAGTTACATGGATATCCGTGATAATACCGTAGGCCGTGTCGATACTGGTATGGCTAAGAAAATGGAATCCGATCGGCTTTTTGGGCCGATTCATCAGACCAGTCTCAGGATCCGTCAGGCTTTGAGTAACTTCTGTTTGGATAGTGGTAGTCATGCGATCCTGTTTGACTCTCCCGCACTTCTTCTTTCCTCCGGCATCGCGCTCTACTTGCCGCTGACTCTCAAGCCGCCGCGCCTCTTTTTCTAATTCCTCCAAGTATTCCGATGGTTTCTTGTCCACCTTTACTTTTTCAGAATGGCTTAGCGATGCACTCGCTTTAACATGAGTCGAATCCGTTACAATAACATCGCCTGTTACAATTCCCTTTTGTATGCATAATGTCACAATGTGATCAAATATCTCTTGAAAGATAGAGCTGTTTTTAAACCGGCGTCGACGATTCTGACTAAGAGTAGAATGATCCGGAACGGATTCCATGAGATCTAGTCCTAAAAACCAGCGATACGCCAGATTCATTTTCACTTCTTCTTCCAACTTGCGTTCAGAGGAAATTCCGTATAAATACCCGATGAGCATCATTTTCATGAGAAGCACAGGATCAATAGATTTTCGACCAACGAGGGAATATAGATGCTTCACTTTGTCGTAAATAAAAGTGACGTCCACTTCTCGTTGAATAATTCGCAGCAAGTGATCTTTTGGCACATAATCCTCCAAGTTTAAAAAAATAAACTGGTGCTGCTTATCTCCGTTAACCCCCATCATGATCGGTATCCCTCCAAATAGAAAAACTGCATAGAATTAAATTCTACGCAGTCTCTACAAAAACCTCTCAATATTGTGTTTGTCAACAGCCCCATATTGGGCCGGGGGGCTTTGTGTGTTTGCGGATAATCACCTGCCGGATTTTACTTTTCTAACATTTTCCACTCAAATAGGAATCTCTGGGGACTCTTATTTGGCAGATTGAGCTTAAATTGGATAAAATCTGATCAGATAAGAGCCTCTAGAGACTACTATTTTTGCTTTTCTGGCACTTTCCACTCAAATAAGAGTCTCTGAAGACTCTTATTTGGCAGATTGAGCTTAAATTGGTTTAAATCTGAGCAGATAAGAGCCTCTAGAGACTGCTATTTTTGCTTTTTTGGCACTTTCCACTCAAATAAGAGTCTCTGAAGACTCTTATTTGGCAGATTGAGCTTAAATGGTTTAAATCTGAGCAGATAAAGAGCCTCTAGAGACTGCTATTTTTGCTTTTCAGGCACTTTCCACTCAAATAGGAGTCTCTAGCAACCCTTATGTGACGGATCACGGCTCCGCACCTCCATTCTTCCGCGCCATCCGATGGACGGCTTATCCATTGAATGATAAGATATACGTAAGCGTTATCTACAGGAAGAATAAGGATCTGCTCTTAGGAGGTACCATGGGAAAGACAGACATTCGCCGCGATGCGATTATGCAAGCCATTAAAGATAAAGGCTCCATTGCCCTAAACGATATCGTTAAGCAGTTTGCTGTATCGGAAGCAACGGCTCGACGTGATCTAGAGATACTCGAACAAGAAAAGCGCTGCATCCGCACCTTCGGAGGCGCTGTGCTTGAAAGCTTGAAGGTCGAAGTCCCTTTTTTCAACAAAATGGACCTCTACACCGATGAGAAGAAAGAAATCGCCGACAAGGCGCTGCGCTACATCGAGGATGGCGATATTATCGGTTTAACCGGTGGTACAACGACGACATTTATCGCTAAAAAGCTTAACCAATTCAAGAACCTTACCGTAATCACGAATGCGGTTAATATCGCCTATGAACTGATCGGAACGCCGGGACTGCAGCTTATCCTTACTGGCGGGGTAATTCGCACCCAAACCTTCGAGCTGTCGGGACCACTCGCCAATGCAACGTTAGAAAATCTCAGCATTCGCAAAACATTCATGGGTGTGGACGGTGTCTCGTTATCTCGTGGCATGATGATTTATAATGAGCTGGAAGCCGAGACCAATCGACGCATGATGAAGCAGTCCATGGAAACTTACCTGGTTGCCGATCATTCTAAGTTCAGCCGAAGCTCCCTGTTTGTGATAGGGGAAGTCCAAGAAACCATCGGTATTATCAGCGATTCAGCCATAACACCGGAAATGAAGCATGCTTTCAAGGAAGCCGGAGCTCCATTTCTATAAAAAAATAAAAACGGAGCATCTCGGGTTCATTCCTCCCGTAATGCTCCGTTTCTCTTTAGCAGCAGCGATTAATTTTACCGCTTTCATAACGTTCATGAAGGGAAAGCATGTAAAACTCCTTTTCAGTCAAAGGTGTATCATTGGAATGATGCTCCTGTTGATGCTTTAAGTATCTTTCATAGTCAGGGATATTGAAAATAACCTTGATTGTCGCACTGACCTTGTTTGTAAAGCTTGTTATTTTTTTCATGGCATCAGGCTCCAAATGTGGATTGTACAAAAGGTGCTTCATTTAATCTAGGTTTTTGTTTTTGAATTATGATCGTATACCATACCCGTAAAGAGATGATAATCATCAGAAGGACTACAATGCCGAAGAAGATCGTTAGCCCTGCATCGATATAATTATTCGTCACAATCTGGTGCATAACTTCCATATTTTTAGCTGGCGCGATGACTTGGCCTTTGTCAATTCCTGCTTGGTATTTCTTCGCTGCCGCTAAAAATCCAATAGCTGCATTATCGGAAAATGCTTTTTGGAAGCCGGCGGTCAATGTCGTCACGGAGAGGAACGCAAAGGGAAGGATACCTACCCATGCGTACCGGGCTTTGCCCATTTTTATCATAATCGTTACGGCTACGGCTAAGGCGATGGCAGCTAGCATTTGATTCGCGATTCCGAATAACGCCCATAAGGAATTGATACCTCCGAAAGGATCGATCGCCCCTTGATACAAGAAGTATCCCCAAGCCGAGCAAACAAGCAGCGAAGCAATGAAATTGTATTTGAATACTTTCGTTTGGCCAAATGGCTTGTAGAAGTTTCCGATCAAATCCTGCAGCATAAAACGTCCAACGCGCGTCCCGGCATCCACAGCTGTTAAGATAAAGACAGCTTCAAACAATATGGCGAAATGGTACCAGAATGCCTTGGCTCCATTAAGGAACGTTGAAAAAATCTCGGCCATACCTACGGCAAGCGTCGGTGCCCCGCCAGTTCTCGAAAGGATCGTTTTTTCACCGATTGCTTTGGCTGTGCTTGTAATCTGATCAGGAGTCAGCGTGAAGCCCCATGATGAGATTTTGGCTGCGACGGCAGCTGGATCGGTTCCAATCACAGCCGGTGAAGAGTTCATCGCGAAGTAAATGCCGGGCTCTAAGGCGCATGCCGCGATCAATGCCATAACGGCGACGAAGGATTCTGCGGCCATACCGGCAAAGCCGATAAAAGGCGCATGACTTTCTCTATCAATCATTTTCGGAGTCGTACCGGAAGAAATCAAAGAATGAAATCCGGAAACCGCTCCACAAGCTATTGTAATGAATAAAAATGGGAATAAATTGCCGGAAAATACGGGACCTGTTCCATCAATAAATTTGGTCACAGCCGGCATTTTCAGCTCCGGTAAAAGGACCATGATGCCACCAGCAAGTAAGATGATAACACCGATTTTCAGAAAAGAACTCAAATAGTCACGCGGTGCAAGAAGGACCCAAACCGGCAAAATGGAAGCAATCAGGCCATAGACGACCATTAAGATAGCGATTTGCGGAGCGGTGAAGGTGAACATATGGGACAGCATCGGACTTTCCGCTACGTACTGTCCTGACCATAAAGCAATCATCAATAAGACGAAACCAATGATGGAGCCCTCGATCACTTTACCAGGTCGAATATAACGCATATAAAAGCCCATAAATATGGCAATCGGCATGGTCATGGCAATCGTAAACATGCCCCATGGTGATTCAGCTAACGCTTTCACTACGACGAGTCCAAGAACTGCGACGATAATAATGAGGATCGCTAATGTTGCAATGGACGCTAACGTACCGCTGAATCGACCGACTTCGTCTTTGGCCATTTGACCGAGTGACTTTCCATCCCGACGCATGGATCCGACAAGGGTCACAAAGTCTTGTACGCAGCCAGCAAGAACGGCCCCGATAATAATCCAGAGAATACTGGGCAAATACCCCATTTGCGCGGCTAATATCGGACCAACAAGCGGTCCTGCTCCGGCGATAGCCGCGAAATGATGGCCAAAAAGTACATATTTATTGGTCGGGACGTAGTCTTTGGAATCGTTATGCACATGGGCTGGGGTTGCTCGTTTGTCAGTTAACTCGTAAATTTTCTTAGCAATGAACCGACTGTAAAAACGGTAACCAAAAGCATACGTACAGATAGCGGCAATGATTAACCAAACTGCAGAAATTTTCTCGCCATTCGATAGCGCGAGCATAGCGAAACCAGCTGCACCTAACGCTGCAATCGCACCCCAGATCACATACGAAGTAAATTTGTTTTTCATAACTATCACTCCTAGTAAGTGTTTTTTTCTTCAATCGACTTGGTTGATAACGCTTACAAGGAGTATAACTTGTTTGATTTCCGAGCGAAACATCTGGAGCGCATCATGCCATACTGGAGCCTTATGATGTTAAATTTCGAGTTTCAAACGCAGCATCTTCACATAATTTCGGCTAACAGGTATGCTGCTTCGCAGCGCGTCATCCATCCGCAGATTGTAAGCTCCGTTGACCCAGGTCTTCATCTCAACAATGGATGCCAGGTTGACAAGATAGCTTTTGTGGCAGCGAAAAAAACCGAATGGCTCCAACTTTTGTTCCAGCTCTACTAATGTATAGGAAACGTTATAGGCTTTATCGTGAAGATGAACCTGTACATGTTTGACTTCTTTACTAATATACGTGATGTCTTTTGGGGGCACATAGATAATGCCATCATCCAATTCTAGAGCTAGTTTTGCACTGGTCATTCCAGAGGAAGGTTGGAACAAGGCACCCAGTCCGTTCTGCATTCGAATTTTACTCAGCTCTCGGAAGACGATAGCTATATCTTCTTCGTCGTACGGCTTGAGCATATAGTGAAAAGCACGAAGCTTAAATGCATGGACGGCATATTGATCGTACGCAGTGGAGAATACAATCTTCACTTGCGGATTGATCTCCCCTACGATTTCCGCCACTTGAAGCCCGTTAAGATCCGGCATGTCCATATCGAGAAATAAGACATCCGGCGCTTGTTCTTTTACCTTCTTAATTGCATCCATTCCGCTGGTCGCCGGTGTCACTCTGTCTACACATTTGAACTGCTCTAAGAGATATACTAATTCTTCCCTTGCTGGCGCTTCATCATCAGCAATCACGATATTCCAGCCCACCAACCATCACCTCACCCAAAAACTAATTGTTGTACCTTCGCCTGACTTACTCGCAATTTCGAGTGGATGCTCTCTTCCGTAATGGTAAATTAGCCGCTGTTCGATATTCCGCAAAGCCATACCGGCATGTTCCCCTTGACTGTGAAGCCGGGCGATTTCTAGGCCAACTCCATTGTCCTCGACAGTAATACGCGCATGCCGCTTTCCGTTGTCCAGTTCCTCCTTCACCATAAGCTTGATCACACCGATTCCCTTCCTATTTTTGATGCCATGAACAATAGCGTTCTCGACAAGAGGTTGAATCGTAAACGGAGGGATCTGATGATCCAGTAACCCTTCATCGATTTCTGCATAAAATTCCAATTGATCCCCAAGACGTGATTTAATCAAGCTAAGGTAAGACATGACCAATTCATATTCGTCACGTATCGTAATCATCCGCTGGTTACTATGGCTCATGTTTTTGCGCAAAAACTTAGACAAGTGCATCACCATCTGACGAGCCTCTTCCGGTTTAGTACGAATAAATGATTTGACTGTGTTCAGCACATTAAATAGGAAGTGAGGATTCATCTGCGCCTGCAGTGAACGAATCTCCGCATCGGCCAGCAGCTGCGATTGTCTCTCGGACTCGACAAACGCATACTGCTGAGAAAGCAGACCGGCAAGCGAGGACAACATTCGTCTACGAGATGGATTATCATCCTGCTCTCGTTCGAAATACAAGCGAAATTGTCCAATAGGACGCTGATTCGGAATATGAATAAACAGGTCGATCCAATGCTTTGTTTTTCTTCCCTCAGCTACCCATTCCGAGCCGTTCTTGCTGAAAAATGCACCAACGGCCTTCATTTCCTCATTCAAAACTTTCGCGATTTCACGTACCGCCTTCTCGAATTCCAATCGCCAAAGTGGCATCGTCATATCCGCGATTTGCAGTGCTTTATGAGCATGCTCTGCGCCGATGCGATCCTCTTCGCGCTCCATTGTGTTGTACAGCACGAAATAAAGGGCCACCCCGATGCTGTTAGCGAGAGTCTGAGGTAAACCAATGAGCGAAACCAGGTTTACAGCGTCCCCCCAGGGCTTGGCGAGCGCAAGAATGAGTGCCATTTGCAGAGCTTCAGCCATGAAGCCAACAAGAAAGGCGAGTTGAATGGATGACACCTTACGGAAGCGTTTCTTGAACGCTTTGCGGCAAAGTCCAGCCAAGACACCTTGTAGAATAGGCGCAATCATACAGGCTACGGCAACAAATCCACCCAAGCTATAACGATGCAGGCCGGCTGCGACACCAACGATGAGCCCGCTTTTCACACCGCCAAGCAACCCGGCAATGACGACGCCAACAGTTCGTGCATTGGCAATAGCCGCTGTTGGGGAAACTTCGCCGATCCATGGAGCCGGTCGATACGTATAGTCGGAAACCGTCACACCTGAGTAGGTGGCCAGAATCGCATAAGCAGTGAAAAAGAAAAGAAAACGCCATTGATAGGTCCTGTTACCTTGATAACTCATATAACTGCGCATCCAGCGGCTGCGAGAAAAGGCAAATGCAAGCGCTATCAAGAATCCAACCCTTTCAATCATATCGACGAACAAATGAAGCATCGTTCACACACCTTTTAATATCTTTTAGAATAATCCTAGCAGAAATCGAGTGTCCTTGCAGTAAAAAAACCATGGTTTCTACGTTTGTAGAAACCATGTTCTTATGTGCCCTCTCGATAATCGGGAGGGTTCGTACATCACTCACTACTCGGCTGCGGCCACAGTTTGCTTATATTTTAACGAAGGCACCATAATGAAGACCCCAACTAAAAATAAAGCAGCACTCACTAGATAAATGGTTTCAAGCGAGAAGGAAGCCTTGATACTTCCGGCCAAACTCATCGTGATGACCATAGCTCCCATAAACAATGGATTCAGAATACCGTTCACGCGACCCACGAACGATTCTTCCGTGTTGCCAAGTATCATTGTATTGATACCAATTTGGATTGCAGGCATGACGAGCCCTGACAGAAATTGCATCAAAAGTGCTACCCATAAGAGATGTGTCATGCCAATGACTGCAAACGCCACGACACTTACGGACATCCCGAGTATAAGCAGCGCTTGCGACGACATTTTTTTGGAAAAGCCCATCGTCACGCCTCCGCCAATAATCATCGCGACACCATTTGTGGCCATAAACCATTGCAAGTTCTCTTTAGGCAAGCCTAGATTTTCCGTAACAAGAAAGATACCAAGCGGACTGATTAGACCAATCGCAAGACCGGCAACGGCAAAGCAGCCTCCCAAAGTGACCAGCATTTTATTCTTGAGCACATACCGGAAACCTTCGCCCATCTCAGCAAAAATATGCGTGGATGGTCCTTCTGATCCTTTTTCAGCTTTACGGTCAGATGGTAGAAACGTTAGGACAAGAGCTGAAAGCACGAAGCAAATTCCCATGATCGCTATAGCGACTTCGATTCCAAAGGTATAGTACACGAAAGTCCCCATAATTGGTCCCAAAATCATAAAGATAGCCATCATCGATTGAAACAATGACATCCCCATTTGCATTTGGGATTCATGCACATGAACCTTGAACAGCTTCATCCCGGACGGTTGAGAGAATTGAGACAGGATGGACGACACTAATGTGGCAAAAAAGATCGCCTTCCATGAACCATAATACAGGGTAACCATAATGACAAACACTGATGCAGCGCTGAGAATATCGCACCAGACCATCGTGAGCTTAGGTCTCCATCGATCTGCAAAGGCACCGCCAATGAAAGAGAAAATAAATATCGGCGCAAACTCGGCAACGGAAATCAAGGAAACCGAGTAAGGATCGTTATTCGTCATGTCGGTTACGTAGAGGAGAATTGCGAAGTTACGAATCCAAATCCCGATTTGGAGAAAAAGACCCGATAACATAATAGACTGCACGAAACGATTTGCAAAAAAAGAACGCATCGTTGGCGCAGAATTAGATACGGTTTGAGACATAGAAAAAAAACACCCCTTCGACAATAGATTGGTCAATAAAACGTCAACTTCATTCCGACGTAATCGGAACCAAGAAAGTTTCATAAACCTCATTTAATGTATCGAAAAAGGTGCCTAACGTCTAGTGCAATTTGTCATATGACCAGTCATAAACTGAAATGACTCAGTGCCCATCCCTCGACATGAGCAGGGCGGCGCCTACAGCTCCTGCGGAGGATCCAAGAGCAGATGTTACGAACCGGACCGGGCTTAGAATCGAAGGCAGGCAGCGATCCTCGATGATCTCACGCATCGGTCCTAGGAGCGGCTCGCCGATGTGCGAAGCCCCGCCGCCAAGAATGACCACCTGCGGATTGAGCAGGTGGAGGATGCTCACGAGCCCGATGCCGAGGGCTCGTCCCGCTTCACGCAGGATGCCGCTTGCTTCGGCATCCCCTTCCGCGGCTGCGGCCGCGACCAACCGCGCATCCACGCGGTCAGGGTCGCCTCCCGCGAGCCTCGTGAGGGCGCCGGCAGCGTCGCCGTCGCCTCCCGCAACGCGGCGTACATACTCGGCGCCGCGGCGGCCAATGGCGGTGCCTGACGCGTAGAGCTCCAGGCACCCCACATTCCCGCAGAGGCAGCGCGGCCCATTTCCATCAATGGAAATGTGGCCGAGCTCCCCTGCGTTATGGTTGACTCCGGCGATCAAGCGGCCGCCGGAGATGATGCCCCCGCCGATCCCCGTGGAGATCGTCACGAATATACAGTCCGGCGCGCCCTCGCCCGCGCCGGCCAGCCATTCGCCGACCGCTGCGGCGGTGGCGTCGTTTTCGAGCCGGACCTCGCAAGCGAAGCGGTCCGACAACACCGCGGCGACGGCAACGTCGCGCCAGCCGAGATTCGTGGCGAAGGTGACGACACCGTTCGCCGTATCGAGCGTGCCCGCGGTGGCGACGCCAATACCGCGGAGAGCACTGCGGCTGCCGGGCACAGCCGCGAGAATTCCCTCGATCAGGTTACCCAGCCGATCGAGCACAGCTACCTCCCCCTGCTGCGCAAGGGTGGGGATCTCTTCTCTTGCGATGATGCTGCCATCGTACGCAACCAAGGCGGCCAACATCTTCGTGCCTCCCAGATCTACCCCAACAAAATACTCCCGAACGAAGACATCTTGTTCCATGCTATTACCCTTTACAAAAACATCCTGCTTATTGTCTTGCTCGAATGTCATCTCTTTTTCCCCTTTCCCCATCAATCCAGCCTCCAACCTAGCGGATACTCCTCCGACAATGTCACAGGCAGCCTTCCAACCGCTTTCTCTTTCCCAAGCAGCACATTCGCAAGAGAAACCATCGCAAGCGGACGGTTTTCATAACAAGCATAATAAGTCTTTACCTCAGGAAATTCAAGTAAATCATAAGGATTTCTCCCGGCAGCCACGATAACATACGGCTCTTTCCTTTGAACTAATTCTTTAACCAACCTGGTTTGTCCTGCTGAGAATGTTGCATTATATGTGACAATGACAACTTGCTTGTTACCCTCACAAGCTTCCAGAACCGATGCTATCTCCGTATCCGAAGGATATAGCCCCAAGTAAACCTCCTTAATAGGCTTTCCGGCTATCTCAGATAAGACACTGCCCAGTGTCCCGCTCCGTTCCACAACTTCATCAATCTCAGTTCCCGTTTGTACTTCCGTCCAAATGACCAAGGTCGGCTCGTTCAGATCCAGCACTTTACCTACTTCATCCTTAACCCGTGTAATACTTTTACGGCTCAGTTCTTTGGCAAGCAGTTGATGCTCGGGTGTAGAGATAGGTACAGTCGGGATGGGTTCTAACGTATCATATCGAATCCCTCGCTTATATTTATAGGTCATAATCCGCAGCACGGACTCATCAATTCGCGACTCCGGAATCCGTCCACTTTCCACCGCAGCAATAACCGCTTCAATGGCAGACACTTGGCGATCCAGTGAATGACTAACCAGAATAAGATCCGATCCGGCCTCAATGGCCCGAACAGCACCTTCCGCCACACCAATCCCTTCTGAGATCGCCTTCATCTCCAGGCAGTCTGTTACAATTAACCCTTTGAAACGAAGCTTCTCACGAAGCAACTCCGTTAAAATGCGATACGACAACGTCGATGGAACGCCATTCTCTTCTAGTGCCGCAAATACGACATGCGCAGTCATAATAGCGTCTACACCGCCTTCAATCGCTTTAATGAAAGGGGCTAGCTCAAGCTCCATCAATCGCTCCATACTATGCGGAACAACGGGAAGGTCATGATGAGAATCCTCTGACGTATCACCGTGCCCTGGGAAATGCTTGACTGTGGCTATAACGCCCATATCCTGCAAACCTTTCACCGCATGTGTACCCATATCACCCACTAGCACAGCTGTTTCACCATAAGAGCGTACGCCGATAACAGGGTTTAATCGATTATTATTGATATCTAAACAAGGGGCGAAGTTCATGTTCACGCCCATTTGGCGTAGTTCTTTACCCATCACTTTTGAACTGGCATAAACACCTGCGGGGGCAAAAGCAGCCCCTAAAGCCATGTTCCCTGGCAGCAGAGTTGTTCCTTTTTCAATACGGGAAACCATACCTCCCTCTTGATCTACGGCAATGAATAACGGCTGTCCGCCGCTGCGTTGACTCATCGCTTGCAATTCAGCCGACAAATGAGCCAATTGGTGAGCATCTATTACATTTCGACGAAAATAGATGACACCGCCAAGTCCGTAATCCTCAATTAATTGGGTAATGGACGCATTTGGTTCCAAAGATTCAAAGCCGCAAATAAACATTTGACCCACTTTTTGACGCAAAGTTAAAGGATGTTGGTTATTGCGCGATGAAGATGACATGAATACACGCTCCTTGAATGAGTAAGTTAAGATTTAATGCTTTCAATAATACGTTTCTGCAAAATAAAATAGATCAGCACGACTGGAATAACACTAAACATGATTGCCGCACATAGCGAACCGTAGTTCATATTCAATTGGTCGTAAAAGGCTACCATACTTACAGGAAGCGTCCTAAACTTTTCCTTCGTTAGAAACAGATTCGCCATCATAAACTCATTCCAATTACTGAGGAAATTAAGCATAAAAACTGTGACGAGCGAAGGTATCGTTATTGGAAGAATGACTCGCCACAAAAGTCCATAGATAGATAATCCATCCATGATTCCCGCTTCTTCTAACTCACTTGGTATAGATTTCAAAAAAGCACTAAAAATAAACACAGTCAAAGGTAAACCCATCGTTACATAGGGCAGGATCAAGGCTAGCGGCGTGTTGTATACGTGCATGCTGCGAAGCAGCATATATAAAGGAACAAGCAAGGAACCTGCGGGAACAAGCAATGCGAGCATCAATATACGCTTCAAGAACTTGCTTAATCGTGGAAATTCCATTCGTGTTAGTGCGTACGCCGTTGCCGTACCAAGAAACAGCGTTGCTATGGCAGATATCACAGAAATCACCAAACTGTTCGTAAAATAATGACTTACATGTGCTCCAGTCCAGGCATTCCAATAATTCGAAAACGAGAGTTGCTCCGGAAGGGACCATGGCGAGGCAATGATTTCTTTATTTGTTTTAAAAGAGGAGTTCAACACCCAAAGAAGAGGAAACAAAATCATGCCTATGTACAACATGAGTACAACATGCAGGAAGACACGGCGATAGGGAAATCCCTTCAATATCGCACCTCCTCCTGCTTCCTTGTGAACCAGCCAAACAAGGATGTTAACATACCGGTTAAAAGGAGAATAAGTACGGCAATTCCATTTGCATAGCCATATTCACCAATGCGATAAGCTTTTTTATACATATACGTGGCCATCACTTCTGTAATCCCATACGGATTGCCGCCAGTCATCACATAGACGATGTCTAAGGCCTTCATAGCTCCTGTAATCGATAGCAAAATCATGACCATGATGACGGGACGCAGCAGCGGAAGCGTAATCGACCAAGCCTCTCGCAGGCTTGTCGCCCCGTCTAACTCAGCCGCTTCCAAGATATTTTTGGGGATAGCATAGATCGCCGATAAAACCAGCACGACATAGAATCCAATCCATTGCCATGCGTTGGTAACAAGCACAGAGACCATCGCTGTCGCTTCCTCTGCTAACCAAACATGCTGCCAAGTCATTAACCCTACAGCTTCTAATGCTTGATTGAGCAGCCCCGCCTGCGGGTGATAGATGAACCCCCATAGTACACCAACCACAGCTGTAGAAAGAATAGTCGGGAGGAAAATCATCGTTTTGTAGAAGCTAGTCCATCGCCTAACTTTGCTTACCAAAAGCGCTAAACCGAGTATAAAGGGGATTTGCAATCCAACAGAAAAACTAATGAAATACAGGTTATTCCGCACAGCCATCCAGAAATATTTGTCCTGAAAAGCAGTAACGAAATTATCCAAACCATTAAATCTCGCCGTCGACACTCCGTTCCATTCCGTGAATCCGTAGCGCAGCGACATGATCATGGGATATAAGAAAAAGATCACGAATAGCAGTAGTGTCGGTAACGTAAAAAGCGCATAAGCAAATGGGTTTCTTCCTATCTTTTTCATGTCTCATCCTACTATTTGGTATGGGTTTCTTCCTCATTCGAAGCCTCTTGCTGCTTCTGTATGTCTGCCATTAAGGAGGCCGGATCTGTTCTTCCGCCTATTAATTCTTGCATACCGCGCTCCAATTTTTCTCGAACTTTCGTTTGAATGCGTGAGTCGAATGCGGGGAAAGCACCTTTACTCCTAGCAAATACATTCAAAATTTCCGTAATCAGCGGGTTTACATTGCTCGTATCCTGCAGCTTCATGGCAGGTGGCATACCTTCTTCGACGAGCTGTCTTTTTTGCATGGATTCGTTATACATTTGCCTGATAAACTCCTTAATAGCCACCAGCTGATTTGGCGTCACTTTTTTAGAGAATCCATAGGCATTAGACCATCCTCCATTGATATAACCATCTCCTGGCCCTCCCATAGCTGGGAAACTCATGAAGCCTACATCCTTTACGATGGATGACTTCTCAGGGTCAAGCAACGGCGTATTCGCCCAACTGCCATCGAACATGAAAGTCGCTTCGCCGCTGCTAAATTTATTTTGCTGCTCGGCATATGCCAGTGCTAAGCTGCCCTCCTGGAGATACCCCTTTTGAATCAACGTATGATATTTCTCAAAAGCATCCACAACATCCGGATCCGTCCATCGCTTGCTTCCATCCAAAAAGCCCATAACAGAATTTGGACCGGCCGTACGCACCCACATAGTATTGATCATCATGTTAATGACCCAGGAATCTTTAGCCGCCAATGCAAATGGCGTTATTTTCTGAGCCATTAGTATCGCGGCAGCTGCGAGCAGTTCCTCCCACGTTTGAGGTGGTTTTATTTGATGATCCGCCAAAATCCTTTTGTTATAGTACAAGCCCTCGACGTACCCTGCCATTGGAATGCCATAAATGTTACCGTTAACCGTAAACTCCTCGAAGCTATAAAACTTATTGATTAATCCAAGCTCATTCAGTATGGGCGTAAGATCAAGCAGCCTACCCGCTTTGACGTAATCCTTCGTATCCGTTCCGCCAAACAAGTCGAATATTTCTGGTGGATTCCCAGCCGCCATCTCCGCTCTCAGCTTCTCGAAGCGATTGACCTTATCCTCCACCCCATCTAATGTAATCGATAAGCCAGGCACCTTCAACTCCGTTGCTTTCACTACATCCTGCAGCATCGCGAAGCGCTTCTTCTGCGTATCTTTCACTTGCGTATGACGAAGTGTCAGTAAGATCGGCTCTCCTTTTGTCCCCGCGGGGTCGGGAGTTTGTTCATTGTTCGAAGTTAAGCCGTTGCAAGCAGACACGATGAACGTCATAGCCGCTACCGCTGCTACCGAAATCAACGTTCCTTTTCTCATCTTGATTGATCTCCTTTATGCTTGCCATCTAAGTATAAAATAACGGTAGTTTGTCCTAAAGACCCACAAATTCCTTATAAAGGGGCAAAATCCTCTACTTCGCTTCTTTGCGCTTTTCGCGAAACTCTGATGGAATCTCGCCAGTAAACTTTTGAAATACTTTGGTAAAATATCGCCGTTCGATGTATCCCACTGATTTTCCGATGTCCGTAATACTTTTATCACTATGGAGCAGCATCGACTTCGCCAATTCCATCCGATGTTTCGTGACATATTCTACGAAGGTTTCTCCAAAATACTGCTTAAATAATAAACTAAAATAGCTGGAGCTTATGCCTAAAGAGCTCGATATATCCTCGATCCCGAAATCATTCGAATAGTGAGTTCTTATATATTCTTTCGCCGCTGTCATGAGGAGTTCGCTGTTTTTCTTCTTATTCGTCCCCTCCAGCCCAAGTGCTACAAGCTGTACCATAACCTGAAGCAAATGTTGAATGCTCTCGCTCTTATCCAGTTGACACCATATCTGTTCTTCCTCCTGAAAATCAAGGGAATTCATTTCTCGCAATTCGCGGAGCAAATGAAGAATGAGGAAATGCAGCATCTGATAGGCCCTGGCAAAGGAGCTGTCAGACAGACCTTCAAGCAATAATTTTAAGCGCTTTAAGGCATCCTCCGTTTTGAGACGGTTTAGCTGTTTAAGTCCTGTTACAATCTCCTCCACCAAATACCATAAGGAGCTGTTCGCATCAGCTGGCTCTTTGGACTCTTTATACAACAGCACGGATTCCTGCTTCCCCAGATTAAGCTGCATGAATCGCTGAAGCTTCCGATAGGCCTCAGAGAGCTGACGAAGTCCAACAGCTGCCGGAAAGATGCCTACACTAATGCCTAATTTAACCGATTGGGAAACGTTATGCTGAAGTTGAGCAGCTATTTCATTTAACTTCACCAATGCGGCGCTTTCGCCGGTTTCATCCCATTGTATGATTACACACCACTCGCCTTCGCGGATCTGGAGTACGGTGAACTTCAATTTCTCATCCGTTAACGAATCTTGAAATACATTTCGTACTGCGAAATTCCATAGTTTCCGCTCCTGCTCGGTCCAAGGCAGTGATTTCTGTGAGTAATCATCCACATCGATCATCGCAAATAAATAGGTCAACGTTTCAAGGTCCATTTCATCAATCGGAAGCAGCGTATTCGGCGTAATTTCCGTATAATTCATCAAAACGTCCTGTAGGATCTTCTCATAGGCCAAATTTCTCATTTTGCCCCACTTTTGCTGCTCCTCTTGCTCACTTAGCTTCTTAACCCTGATTTCATTCGCCAATTTGGTTATAGAATTCTCTAACTCTTCATAGTTAATAGGCTTCAGTATGTAATCGCTCACGCCAACTCGCATCAACGAGCGTACATATTCGAAATCCTGATACCCCGTCACCATAAGCACTGTACAATCCTCATTGATATCACGCAGCTTCTGAACGAACGTAATGCCATCCATTAGCGGCATACGAATATCACTCATGACCAGATCCGGCACATGCTGGCAGCTAAGTTCCAGCGCCTCCACTCCGTTTTTGGCCGTTCCAACAATATCAATCCCCAGTTCATCCCAAGGAATAACCGCCTGCAAATTACGCAGAATGTTAGGCTCATCATCTGCCAATATCGCTTTTAGCCTCATAAGCCTTCCCCCTTATTTTTTGGGATTACGATCTTCATCGTCGTACCTTGACCTTCTTGACTGCAGATGAACATGCCATAGTGTGCGCCATATTGGATCCGTATCCGGTCAGCTACATTGCTGACACCAAGTCCTCTTCGTTCTTCATTCGCGCCCAATATTTCGTGAAATGGCGTCTCTAGCTCTGTTTTATAATGGAATTTAGCTAATTTCTCCGTACTTATACCGATGCCGTTATCCGTCACATAAAGAGCAATCCGTTCTCCTTCATCCACAACCTTTATGGCGATCATGCCCATATAATCAATGGGTTCAAAACCATGCTGCAAACTATTCTCTACCAATGGTTGGAGAGTAAGCTTGAGAATGCAATAATCCAAAAGCTCAGGCGGAGCTTGAATGTCATATTGAAATTGATCTTCAAATCGGAATTCCTGAATTTCGAGGTAGCTTTTCAGATGCTCGAGCTCTTGCTTTAGTGAAATCTCTTCTCTGTTTTCCATTCCAATGCGCAGCAGATTCCCAAGTCGATACACCATTTGGCTGACTTTCTTCCCTTGGTTTTGGATCGCTAGCACATTGATGGATTCTAGTGTATTAAAAAGAAAATGCGGCTTGATCTGGGCTTGCAGCAGCATTAGCTCGGCCTTATTTTTACGGTCCTGCTGACGTTTGACTTCTTCCAGAAGATCCTCTACACGCACAACCAAACTGTTGAATCCTCTAGCGAGAGCAGACGTTTCATCCTTACCGCTTTCCTCCATACGGGTCGTCAGATCACCGCGTTCAACCTTTTTCATTGAGGAAAGCATACGCAGAATCAACTGAACAATTCGTCTTACGAAAACCAGATTGTACACAAGGGCAAAAAATAAACAGACGAACGTAATCCCAGCGACCAGCTTCATAATCGTCTCAATTTCCCCGGCCACATACTTCCATGAGGTGATCGACACGACGCTCCAATCCTGAACCCCCATCTGATTAATATTTAAATGGTAGAGTGAAATTAAGCTTTTTTCATTCTGAAAATTCGCCTGGAAACTGTTATTGTTTAGCTGCAGATCCAATTTGCCAGGCAACAGCTGCAGCACATTGGCACCTTCTAAATTTTGCTTATTATCATAAAAAATAAGTCCGCTTTTGTTGACGAGCAAATAACGCTTAGAGCTTTCCTCATTCGTATTGAATGATTTGAAAATTTGATCAAGCTCATTGAATTTGAACTTCAGCAGCATGAACCCCAAGTTGTCCATCGTCCAGAAGTCTTTGACCAATCTCGCTTGATAAAATTCCCCGCGCCCCGTCCCGAACTCCTTATATTCGGAAGGTCCAATCCAGAGTGGACTTCCGTTCAATTCCTGTATGTGCTGGAATGCGGTGCTTTGTGTCAGCGCTGTCCACGGCAAAGCGCTTCCACCCCCGCGCCCCGCACTAAACGATTTGCCGGTATTATTATAAATCGCGACGGATTGCACAGGTGAATAGGTCAATATGGAGCCGCGCAGCAAGGTATCAAAGGTATTCAAGTCATAAGACGAGAGCGTGTTTTCATTCGGCTTCACCTCATCGATCGTTCGATAGATACCCTGAATGCTCTCTTTTACCATCCAAAAGTCCGAAAAGTAATTGGCTTCCTTGAACATGTAATAAATATTACGGGAAATCGCCTGCAAAGTGACCTCGGTCAAATCGCCGTACTTCTTCTCAATTAGCTGCTGAGATACTGTATAAACAGCGGAGCCTAGTACGAACAAAGGAATAATAATGAACATTAAAAAACCGATAAACACTTTTTTGTTCAAATTCATCGACGATGGCAGACTCCTTCCAAACTGAATCACGCACCATCCTAGTGTTGGCGCCTTTGCACTGCTTACTTTTGATTATAAATGACCCGCATTTTGTGATCCTAGGGATAGGTTTGGATGCTATAGGGATAAAATCGTCTACTCCTTCAATAGAAGGATGTCAGGTTCCACGATGACCTCAACATTCCCTTTTAATGCTTTACTGATCATACAAGTCTGTTCAGCACGATAGGCGGCTTTGCTTATTTTATCCGTTATCTCTTGTGAAGTATGAGCTGGGATACAGATTCGCGGCCGGTGAATGATTTTATCCACCTTCATCGCCGGACTGCTATGGACGAATATCTCTGAGTTCAGCTCGATCGATGCAATACCTAGACGCTTCAGCAGCATGCTGAGTGTGATTAAATAGCAGGTCGCTGCCGCGCCAAGCAGCATCTCCTCCGGATTCGTCCCTATGCCAGGACCATCTAATTGGCTTGGCACTGAAATCCCCGAGACTAGGTTACCTGCTCGGATATGACCTGTGCCGTCCAAGCCTCCGGACCACTCCGCTTTTAGTTCAAAACGATGCTCGCTCATAGGTTTTTCCGCCTCACTTTCATCTAATCCTTCGTGTCTGAGTTTATTGCCTTTGAAGAATTTTGCGCTTGCAAGACCTTCGATTGACCTTCGTCCCCACTGCTGCTTATATGTAGACCAATAACCCCTAAGATGATGAGAACAATGGAAACCACCTTCAGTGTGGAAACCGATTCATTGAACCACCATATGCCGATGATCGTGATGAGTGCTGTCCCTACTCCAGACCATATGGCGTAGGCCAAACTGACATCGAGCTGCTTTAAAGCCAGCGTCAGTAAGGTGAAGCATAGAATATAGCAGATACCCATAACAATAGCCGGACCTAATCTTGTAAAGCCTGACGACATCTTCATAGCCGTCGTTCCCACGGTTTCAAATATGATTGCCAGCAGTAAAAATGTCCAATTCATATTCCAAATCATAGCTACCATCCTTTACGTGTAAACTGTTAATTATAATTGTAAAGGAATGCGCTGGGTTTCACCAGTAAGCAAAAAATCGTTCTCACTCCTGGTGTCAGGGCGGGAACGATTTTGTTTTTTTGCAATAGAAAAAGGCCATCCTTATCCCTAAAATAGATAAAAACAGCCTTATACTTGCTATCATTGATATCTATGAAAATGCATAATTAATGTGTTGGAATCAAAACAATGAAAGCCCTACCTCTCTTCCATCCTTGCGGCTCCAATGACCGCGCCAGTACGAATTGCTTAACAAACACCTGCTGCCGAAACACTTGACGTTGCCTCGGGTTTACCATAAATGAGCTGATTTTTACTGCACATTGGGAGAAAAACAAACAAGGAGAGGGGGTTACTTTCTTCTCGCTAATCGTTCGTGTGGGGTAAATGAGGTTTGGTTTTAAGTGTTTATATGGTTCATTTCAATCAATTTATAAATTATATATGAAAATCAGTGAAATGTCAACATGTAAATATACTTGTTTTTCAACACTTTTTTCTTTTAGCATTCGTACACGTCTATCTATAACCCTACGCTTTTGATTAGCCCATACAAAACGTATAAACCTAACATCATCATTCATAATTTTCAAACCAACACACCCTTCAAAAAGCCAAACCTCACCATTCAGTATTTTCAAACCAAACACAATCTTTCAAAAACGTAAAAAGCCGAACATCAACATTCAAAAATTTTCAAACCAAACATACCTTTCAAAACGTTAAAGCAAACCTCACCATTCAGTTACGAGCCATCGTCAACGTGAATTCAAAGTTAGGGCTGCTATTATCTCTTTAAAGGTTCTTATGATATTATCTGTTAAAGACAGTAGACATTGAGCACATAGAACAAATGGCTGCACAAGACACATACTCTTACAAATAAACACTAAAATACGGCCGTGAAGCACACGCCGCTTTTCTGGTTCAGCAATTGCTGAACTAGAAAAGCGGCTTATTTATTTCTATGGGGAGGTCACGTAAATGAACAAACTTATGCACACTGAACATGATAATTACCTGTCTCAACATCTAGCTATTAGAAAAGGGGAACGATTACGAAGGCTGAAAGAAGGCCATGGCCATGCCGAAAAAACATTTCTTTATCAGGTTTGGTGGCCAGCATTCGGTAACTTTAACGACCTGCACCCTGAGTATGAAGTGAAAGACTTTCGCGACGGTACCCGCTTCCTAGACTTCGCTTTTCTACGTCATTCCCTCAAACTCGCCATCGAAATTGATGGTTACGGTACACATTCTTCCCAAGTAAGCCGCACTCAATTTGCCGATCAATGCAATCGCCAAAATCACCTCGTTATTGATGGATGGAAGATTTTACGCTTTTCCTATGATGATGTCAAAGATCGCCCTCGCATGTGTGAACAAACCCTGCAGCAGTTTATGGGGCGTTACCTTGGCGGGATGTATTTATCAGAATTTAAAATCGATTACATAGAGAAGGAAATAATTCGTTTGGCTTTGACGATTGGAAGAGCTCTTAAGCCAAGTAACGTAAGCCAGTTGCTTCATTTCAACTCAAGAAAAGCCTGCCGAATTCTTAAATCGATGTCTGAAAGATCACTCCTTAAGCCAGCTGATGAGGGTATAAAATGCGTTAGAGGTTACAATATTCACAAGAATACACAGGCGATTTGGGAAGCTAATAACCAAGTTAAATATTAACTCTTAAACATTGTAATACTGTTCAAATCAAAAATCCTGCTGCTTTGCCTGCTCTCAGCAGCTGAGAAGTCTTTTTCAGACGTCTCGAACCACTTTCGCTCTATTTGGGCCTACGAGACAGCCTTTTCTGCCTTCTCAGGCCGCAAACCCGCTAACTTGCCTGCTCTCAGCTGCTGAGAGGTCCTCTTCAGACGTCTCGCGCTACCTTCGCTCCATTCGAGCCTTCGAGACGCCCCTTTATGCCTTCTCAGGTCGTAAACCCGCTAACTCGCCTGCTCTCAGCAGCTGAGAGGTCTTCTTCAGACGTCTCGCGCCACTTTCGCTCCATTTGGGCCTCCGAGACAGCCTTTTCTGCCTTCTCAGGCCGCAAACCCGCTAACTTTCCTGCTCTCAGCAGCTGAGAAGTCTTTTTCAGACGTCTCGAATCACTTTCGCTCCATTCGAGCCTTCGAGACGCCCCTTTATGCCTTCTCAGGACGCAAACCTGCTAACTTGCCTGCTCTCAGCAGCTGAGAAGTCTTTCTCAGACGTCACGCACCACTTTCGCTCCATTCGAGCCTCCGAGACAGCCGGAGTTTCCGGACGGATACTCCGATTTTAAGCGTGTTTTTCTCACTATCAAGTCACTTCCCTGCGCTCCCGCACTTTAGCGATGAATACATCCGTTTCCGCGGCGGCCCAAACAAAAAAAACCGCAGGCAAACCGCCCGCGGTCATCACTCTACACTGTAAATTTCTGCAAAGAAATTTGTAATTCCTCAGCCAGTCCGGCCAAGGACTTGGCCGAATTCTCAATTTCCTCGGTCGTCGACATTTGCTGTTGACTGGCCGCCGATGTCTCTTGACTGACGCAAATCCCTGTTTCCGAAACAGCACTCACGATACCCATCACTTGTTCTATGCGTAAATTAGCATCAACAAGTTGGTGAATATTCAGGTTCACACTTTCCACTTTCGCATTTACTTTTTCAACGGATGATTCAATATGGACGAAGGATTCTTGCGCCTTCCCCGAAATCGATAATCCAACTTCCACTTTGCCTGCTCCCGCATGCATGGAGCTTACAGCGTGATTGATCTGTCTTTGAATCGTGGAAACAAGCTCCGTAATGTTGCGTGCCGACGAAGATGATTGCTCAGCAAGCTTACGCACTTCTCCTGCTACAACAGCAAATCCGCGACCCGCTTCTCCAGCACGAGCTGCTTCAATAGCAGCATTCAAAGAGAGAAGATTCGTTTGTGTGGAAATTTCATTGATGACATTGACAATCTCGCCAATTTTGTAAGCATTTTTACCTAATGCTTCAATCACATCGTTGACTTCACGAACAGCATCGGAGATTTCCGTCATTTGACCGGCAATCGACACCACGGATTGTTTGCCGTTTTGTGCTGCTTGGGTTGCTTGTTCTGCAAGTTCAGCAACCTCTTGGGCTGACAAATCAATGAGCTTCGTACTTGTAAGCATTTGCTGAACAGCCTCGTTCGCTTGATTCACGCCAGCAAACTGCTTCTCGAAATCCTCGGATAGCTGCTGACTAGATGTCGCTACCTGTTTCGCAGCCATGGAACTTTGCTCCGAACTCGCCAGAAGTTCTTCCGAGCTCGCCGAGAGTGTCAACGCATTGTCTGCAATCTGTTTGACTAAGCTGCGCAAGCTTTCGGTCATGACATTAAAGGAGCCTGTCAATTTACCGACCTCATCCTCATAAGGATAGTCCCCTTTAACTGAGAGATCACCGCTAGCCGCTTTCTCCATATGCTCCTGCAATCTGCGAATTGGCGTCGTAATAATCATATTTAATGCTAGTGCATTTGCCGTCATTACGATGATTGCGATAACAATGGTAAGGATAATAACCCAGTGTGACGTTTTAGAATCTGCGCTGCTCGAACGCTCAAATTGTTCAGCAGCAAACTCTTTGAGCAGTACCAATTTATCAAGTGCTTCAATCGTTTTATCACCTTGAGGTGAAACCTCATTGTTATACACTTGGTAGGCTACTTGATTATTTTGGGTAGCATGGTCTATTGTTCTGACTATAACATCGCGGTACTTCAGATTCAGTTCCTCAAAGCTTTTAAAAGCGACAGTTTCCTCTTGATTTAAGGCAATTCCCTCTATTTTAGTAACCAGCTCTTTATTCTTGGCACTGTTTTCATCTAATTTAACTTTTAATTTGACCTTGTATTTCACATCAGTCGAAAGCATCATCTCTAGCAGATTGGCTTCAGTTTCATTAAAATTTGATTTCAATTGATTAATCCATTTGACAGATAGCAGACTTTCCTCGTACATTCTAGTAGAATTACTAGACATCTTATCCATATAATAATAACCCGTAATACCTACAATTAGTAGGAACAAAATAGCGATAGCGTTCATAAGCAGCAGTTTAAAACGTAGTTTAAGGTTTCGAAGGATGGACAGGTTAGCTCTCATATTTCTTACGTTCTTCAAGTTACTCACATTCAATTTCGTTTTGAATTTCAAAGTCTCCCGTTCTCCTCCCGAGTGATAGATCTTGTAGTCTTACTTTCTTGTCCAGTACACTACTAA
Source organism: Paenibacillus sp. V4I9 (assembly GCF_030817295.1). Taxonomy (NCBI): domain Bacteria; kingdom Bacillati; phylum Bacillota; class Bacilli; order Caryophanales; family Paenibacillaceae; genus Paenibacillus; species Paenibacillus sp. V4I9. The sequence goes on along the minus strand of NZ_JAUSZE010000001.1, from coordinate 1,435,617 downwards.
AACCATTTCATTTGCTGATGTGATAAAACCTTACATGAAAGATTACTAATTAACCTACGGTTTATTCTACAAAACAGCGTTCACGATGTAAAGACAAAATTAGGTAAAAAGTAGACATAAATCAAGAAATTTTGTATACAATTTGTTCCATTTTCATGATAGTTAGGAGGTAATAGAAATGAAGTTGATTGGAATTATCGTGAATCCTCTTTCGGGGGATGGTAGAGGAGCTAGCATTTGGAAAGAAATAGAGACTTATCTACAGTTAAACCATATCTCTTATATGGCAAAAATAACGACAAAGGCAGGAGAAGCCACTAAGTACGCCATCAGACTTGTTCAAGAGCACCGTATCGATAAGCTGATCGTGATCGGTGGGGATGGAACGATTCATGAGACTGCCGGAGGGTTATGGCAATTACAAAATACCGGATTAAACTGTCCACTTGCGGTCATTCCTGCAGGAACAGGTAACGATTTTGCCAAGGCCTATGGCATTCCAACCCATTCTATACAAGCCCTAGAAGCCGCGATATCGGAGACTAAGAAAGTCCAAATTGATCTTCTGTGTACAAGGAACGGAATTATTGCGGTGAATAGCATTGGGGCAGGTTTCGATGGTATGGTGGCCAAATTGACAAATGAGGCTAGTTACAAAAAATTACTCAATCGCATTGGACTCGGTAAGCTGTCCTACTTTATCTCGATCCTAAGAGTGTTCGCCACTTACCAACCGTGTACAGCATGGTTAGAAGTTGACGGCACGGTTCATGAATTGCCTAACATGTGGCTTACAGCTGTTGCCAATATCCCCTTTTACGGTGGCTCCATACAAATATGCCCTGCTGCCTCTCCTCACGACGGCGCAGCCGATGTTATCGTGATTCAAAGCAGAGGGCGATACCGATTGCTGCCCATTCTTTTCACCGTTTATCAAGGCAAGCATATTCATCATCCCGCTGTTTCTTTCTATAAAGGGACGTCGATTTCACTTCGTACACAAATTCCTTTACTCATCCAAGCGGACGGAGAATTTGCCGGATCAACACCGCTCCAAATCGAGATTGTACCTTCTGCGTTAACCGTTATCGGGTCATCTCTGAATGAAGGTTAACTTATACGACGATTTTCAAGCGTTGACGCTGTATAATCAGATATCCTACGAAGCCAGCGAGTATAACAGCAATTCCCGTGATCGAGATATCAGGTGATAATCCATCCTTGGATATTTGTGTATATATGCCTACACCTGCGAGCATCATTGAATTTTCAAGGAAATTTTGTACAGCAATTGTTTTGCCAGCCCCCACCATTCCCTGGCCTTTATCTTGAAGCACGGTATTCATCGGTACGATAAATACGCCGCCGCTGAAGCCAACTAGAAGCAGAAGACCTATGGTGACATATAAGTTAGTAATAAGAGGGAACAGTAATATACTGATAATCATTACAATCCCAAATACATAGGAATTATAATATTTGCGTGCCGGAACCAATTTGGGCGTCATGAGCGCTCCGACCATAATACCTATGCCCGTGACGGCAACAAGCATCGAAATCTGATCGACAGACTGTATGCCTAGATGCGCCGGCACCCATGCAATAATCGCAAGACGGACGACGGAGGAAGTCATCCAGAATGAGCCCGTACCTACTAGAGAAAAGCGAGTCGTACGATCTTTTAACAAGAGCTTCATATCCGTTAGGAATGCCTTGGCCTCTTTGACGTAGCGTATGCTCGAATTGCCTGAAATTCTAGGAATTTGCAGCGTTAAAAGTAATGAAATCAAGTATAGCGCGAAGCAAGCAACAATAGACCCGGTAAGCGAGATTTTCGCCAAAACACCGCCACACACAGAGCCAATGAGAATAGCCATAATCGTGTAGCCCTCAATACGTGCATTAGCTCTCAGCAGCTCGCTTTCCGAATGCGTAAGCGAAGGCAGGATGCCATATTTGGCCGGTGAATATACCGCGGCTCCTATCCCGACAATTCCGTAGCTGACAGCAGGATCAAGATGCAAGAACAGAGCTATAATACCAAAGGCTTTGATGGCGTTTCCGACGAGAAGGACCTGGGATTTCGCATTTTTATCTGCAAAGGCCCCAACGAATGGTGCGAAAATGACGAAGGCAATAAGAAAGCAGGCTTGCACAACGCCAATATAATAATCAGGGAATGCATTTTGTTTAATGATCGCCAAGGTAATGAAGAGAATCATATTATCGGCAAAAGCGGAAAGAAATTGCGTCACATACAGCGTCTGAAGTGGATTCATTTTCATAACATTTCGCTCCTTAGGTTTCATGATCATCCTTTAGCGCCGATCGTTTGAGCGTCACATAGTCTACTTTCCCGCTTCCTAGAAGCGGCAATTTTTCGGCATAACGAAGCTCCGAAGGCATGTAGAAGGAGGGATGACCATGCTGTTTCATCGACTCCCTGATTTGCTGAAGCTGGACACCGGGGATATTATGATAGACAACAATCCGCTCCCCTTTACGCATATCCGGCGTACTAACCGCTGCGCACATCGCCTGAGGCGGCAAGCTTGCAGTTACAAGCTCCTCCACCATCGGCAGTGACACTTTCTCCCCACCAATTTTGGCAAAAGACTGCAACCTTGCTTGAATCGAGATATACCCTTGATCATCCATCAGAACAACATCTCCGCAGCTATACCACTCCGGGCAAGGGACGAAGCCTTGACCATGAATGAGATAACCTTTCATCACATTCGGCCCCTTCACCAACAAGTTACCGCCAAGCTCAATTCCTTCCACCTTTTCCAAACGGTAATCCATACCTGGCAGCAATCGCCCCACAGTACCCTTCTTTGCATACATCGGTGTGTTAAGCGAAATGACGGGCGCTGTCTCCGTTGTGCCATACCCCTCCAGAATACGAATCCCGAATTTATCGGACCAGGTTTGCCGGACTTCCTCCTTCAACTTCTCAGCACCAGCCACGACATATTTGAGGGAGTGGGCAAAATCATACGGATGCGCTGTTCTCGCATAGGCCGAAAGAAAAGTTGAAGTCCCAAACAGAATCGTAATATTTCGATCGTAGACTAGCTCCGGAATGACTTTATAATGTAAGGGATTAGGGTAGAGCACCAGTTTCATACCGGAAAGTATGGGCAGCATCGTTCCCGCGGTCAATCCAAAGGAATGAAACATCGGCATCGTGCCCAGCACAATGTCCGATCCGTTAAAGGCAATTACAGCCTTAGCCTGCTGTATATTAGCAAATATATTACGGTGTGTAAGGACGACACCCTTCGGTTTACTCTCACTGCCTGATGTAAAAAGAACAACCTCGTTCTTTCCTGAGCCAACCGGTCCGTGAACTTTCCGTATATAGTGATAAATACCGGCACATTTATGTTTAAAAGTGATACTTTGTTTAACATCTTCTAGATAAACAATCTTGAAAGCGCCGCTAGCGGTATCGATAAAATCGGCAAGTCCTGCTTTGTCGATGAACGCTTTGGACGTAATTACCGTCTTTACAGCGGCTGTTTCGCAAGCATCCAACATCGTCTGCTTTCCAGCAGAATAATTCAATACCGCCGGTGTTACTCCTAATCGGAATAATGAAAACAAGGTAACTACATGTGCCGCAGCATTAGGCAATAACACTGCAGTACGGTTCTGTTCCTTAAGAAGCTGCTTTAGAAGCCCCGCCATCGTATACGTTGTGAGCAGTAATTTGCGGTATGTTAATGCGGAATCACTTATGATATCTTCACAAATTACCATAGATTTGCCATGAAGTTTGGCAGCTATTAGCAACTCGTTGAATAAATTAAGCTCAGGCTTCATTCGGCTTTCCAGCAAATGATTCTGCATGCGGCTGCGAATGATATCCGTTGCCCGCTCCTTCTGAATTCGCCTCGAGATATGTTCACTCATGGGTACTTGAAAAGCTTCGCCAAACGTAATGCTCACTGCCGGAAACCAGATCTGCTTCAATTTGCCGCGAAGATAAGATAATTTCGAATGCTCAAGTCCATTTATCGCAATTGGCAGCATGCGTGCCTGTGATCTCAGAGCAATGTAACCAATCCCGCCATACACCTTCATCATGCCCCCAGTTGTTGTGATTCGCCCTTCTGGAAAAACAACAAGCGGTATTCCATTTTGCACGGTTTTCAGCATCTTTCGCACGGAGTAGGGGTTCAACGGATCTACCGAGATATGCGTCCGAAAAAGGAGCAGCCAAGCAAAACGCTTTGCAATCCTTGTGTTTACAACAAATGCTACTTCCTTCGGCAGTATCAGAGCTAAAAGCACTGCATCCAGCAAAGATACGTGATTAGGAATAAGCACCGTTTTCTCCGTCAAATCGAGCCGCTCCATCCCCCTGACTTTAACCTTAAAGCTTGTCATCAAAACTGGACGCAATAGGGGAAGCAACAGCTTTAACAGAGCAACATACAACCATTTGATCATTGGGACTCCTCCTAAGAGCTTTGCTTTAGCAAAGCTATCTTCGTAAGCAACGGCTGAGCTTTACTTAGCAAGCTATCTTAGTAAGCTTGGGCTGAGCTTTGCTTTGGCTAAACTGGATTCGGACGCATAAGCTTTTGGGCTTCTCTTAATACCTGATCATAATTCCATTGTATGCATTTGCCTGGAATCTGATAGTACTAACTTTGCGTAGTACCCGCTCTTGGAGGAATCTTTTACTTGACGCTAACGCCTTGAAAATAAGACGTTATTTGCTTATTTCCATGCAAACTTCTGTAATAAGAAGAACGAAGGTTTATCCTCGATCTATTTGTTTATTTGGCGGAACGTCAGTTCGCTATTTTGTTTATAAATAGCAGTTTTCCGGCTCGAAGAGGAACGACGATTCGCTATTTCCACTTTTTCCGCTTGATTCTACATCATTTGAGCGAAATAGCGAACACCAGTTCACTGACGGACGATCTTTATAAAAAAAGACCCATGCATCCAACTGCAAAGGTCTCTCTCTATTAACATTTTAATTTCCATTAGGGACTTCACTGGTAATCGCCAAGGTATTTCCCTCTGTATCCTGAAAGAAAGCCATCCAAATATCGAAGCTGCCCATATTGGCTACCACATGCGGCTCACTAATAAAAGACACTCCTCGTTCTAGAAAAGCCTCATAGACCTGCCTAATGTCCCCAACCTTATAATAAATGACAGAGCTAGGATGATTAAATTCAGGTTTTTCAGGAAGGCTTAGCATCAATCGAATGCCATTGCAATCAAAAAAAGCCATTTGAGGAGCTTGAAACAAAAACTTCATGCCTAATGTGTCGCGGTAAAAAGCAACGGCTCTAGGAATGTCAGCTGCATTTACTGAGATTTGCCCAATTTGAGTTAAACTGTTTTCGCTCATACGTCTCCCCTTCCAAACTGTGATACCCATATTCTACCATACTATAGGTTTATTAGCTCCCTTAGCCTAGCTGGGTAATCAGTAATTATTCCTGAAACACCGGAAGCAATCATCCTATGATAATCGGCCAAGTCATTTACCGTATAAGGATAAACAGCAAGCCCAGAGGATACTGCCGCTGCAACATCTCCTTGTTCAATGCATTGGTGATGAGGATGCAACGAAAACACATCTACACCCATTTGGCCTGTATAAGCAGTATGATCAATAAGGTTTGCAGCGTATAACAACCCTACCTTCGCCCCAGGCTCAGCCTGCTTAATTCGGCGAATCACCTTGTGATCGAAAGAAGAAATGACCACATCCTCCATTCGGCTGCTTTCACGTAAAAATGCTAGAAGCGCCTTCTCCATTCGTCCTTCATAAGCATGCTTCACTTCCACATTGATGAAGAACCCTCGCGGCAATAAATCGAATACTTCACGCAAAAGTGGTAACCGTTCCCCAGTGAACGCCTCTGAGAACCAAGACCCAGCATCCAACGACTTCAACTCACTCCATTTGTGTTCGCAAATAAATCCGGAACCATTCGTCGTTCGATCGAGCGTAGCATCATGACAGACGACAATCTCTCCGTCCTTCGTTATATGTACATCTAGTTCGATACCTTCTGCCCCTTGCTCCATAGCTAATGAAAAAGAAGCCAGCGTATTTTCCGGCGCTTCCCCAGCCGCTCCGCGATGTCCAATTACAATCGGTTGATGTTTGTTCATTGTTTGTCACTCCCAACTTGTAAGCTTCTACTATGCTCAAATTATAGATGAAACGGCTCGCTCTTGCCCAGTATTTATTCGTAAAGGTTACGTAAATAAGTTGGATAAATACACAATAAATTAATCTGTATTTAACATGGGTCAAATAAAGCATCGTTAAGCTAATAGCATAGTACTAGTCTAATAACGTTCGTGAAGGAGCAACGCATGAATACGATGGATAGAGATTTACCACTATCAACAACAACCAAAACAAACGTAAAAGCCGGGCAACCTCCCCGTGCGCTTATCAATCAGAAATTAGCGGAAACGCTGCTTGGTTATGTTTTCTTACTCCCTTCGCTTTTGCTGTTTGCTATCTTTCTTTTTTACCCCCTGCTTCAAACTTTTTATTTGAGCTTTCACGAGACTGATCCGCGAGGAAGGGTTGCTTCTTACGTTGGTTTCGATAACTTCATTGCTATCTTTACTTCCGAGCGATTTTATAAAAGTTTGGAAGTCACAGGTCTTTTTACACTTCTTACCGTGCCAACCGGCATTGCTCTTGCGCTTTTGCTCGCCGCACTTACACACAATCATTTGAAGGGCATGAGGATCTTCCAATTCATCTTCTCGCTGCCTGTTGTTCTGTCCGTAGGAACCTCTGCGGTGATCTGGATCATGCTATTTCACCCAAGTGTCGGAATGTTGAATTACTTGCTGAGCATTGTTGGCTTAGAGCCAGTGGCTTGGTTAACAGATCCAAGTTGGGCACTGTTTTCCGTTTCTATGATGACGGTCTGGATGAATCTTGGCTTTACTTACATCGTTCTTCTAAGTGGCCTACAAGGAATTCCAGAAGAGATCTATGATAGCGCCAAAATCGACGGATCAGGTCCATTCCGTACCTTTATCCAAATCATATTCCCCTTGCTTTCACCGACGGTGTTCTTCGTCACCATTGTGTCGATTATAGGTGCATTTCAGTCCTTCGGACAGATTCACATTTTGACCAAAGGCGGTCCTGTTAATTCCACAGATGTCCTTGTATACAGCTTGTATCAGGATGCTTTCATTAACTTCCGATTCGGGACGGGTAGTGCTCAAGCACTTGTCCTGTTCACTATCATCCTAATTTTCACCGTTGTGCAATTTAAAGTTTTTGAAAGGAATGTGCACTATCAATGACCCATCGATTACAAAATACCTTCGTTTATGTTCTGCTGATCATATCCGCTGCACTCGTGCTGTACCCTATTTTTTATACGTTTACTACAGCATTCATGACACCTGAGGAAGCTTCTGCCTATCCGCCCCGCTTCTGGCCGAGCAGCTTTTATATCGGCAGTATAGTCGCCGTGTTCCAATTAGTCCCCATCGGCAAATTTATAGCCAACAGTTTGGTCGTCTCGATCATCATTACGGCTGGACAGCTCATTACTTCCAGTATGGCCGCTTACGCCTTTGCTAACATTCGATTCAAGGGTAAAGCCGCCATCTTCGCGATATTCATGGCCACCATGATGATTCCATGGGAAGTCACCATCATTCCCAACTATTTGACAGTCAAAAAATGGGACTGGCTCGATAGCATTCAGGGCTTAACCGTTCCATTCCTGGCGACTGCTTTCGGCACCTTCCTGTTGCGCCAATTTTTCTTACAGCTGCCTAAGGAGCTGTTTGAAGCAGCGCGGATTGATGGCTGTGGACACTTTCGCTGCTTTTTCCGAATTGTACTGCCCTTAGGTCGCCCAGCACTTGCAACGCTTGCCGTCTATGCGTTCCTTAGCTCGTGGAACATGTACTTATGGCCACTTCTCATCACGAACAGCGAGGCAATGCGAACGGTTCAAATTGGTATCGCCATGCTTCAATTCGAAGAATTAACTGTTTGGAACTTGGTCTTAGCAGGTGTAACTATCGTCTTGCTGCCTTCTCTATTGCTTTTAGTACTCGGATTGAAGCAGCTCGTTCGAGGACTTACGGCTGGTGCTGTAAAAGGTTAGTCCCATGCGAGATGGCTGCTCTGCTCAGCAATAAGCTGACCCAGATTTCCATAAATATAGAAATGATAAGGGAGAGAAACAAAAAAAATGAAGACATTGAAAATGAGAAGTTCTGCTATCGCAATAACAGCACTCATGGTGCTATTGACTAGCGCATGCGGCAAGGCTGAAACGACTACATCTGGCAGTACAGCAGATGTCAAATCATCCGCTTCTCCTGCTGCCGCAGAAACAAAAAAATCGGCTGAACCGGTTAAAGTTATCTGGTGGCACTCGATGAGCGGTGAGCTCGGCAAAGCTGTAGATAAACTTGTAACAGACTTCAACTCTTCCCAGAAAGATGTTCAAGTTGAAGCTGTTTTTCAAGGCACATACGATGAAAGCTTAAATAAAATGAAAGCTTCTATGGATAGCAAAAGCGGTCCTTCTCTTATTCAAGTATACGAAATCGGCTCCCGTTTCATGATCGACTCCAAAGCCATTACGCCAGTTCAAAAGTATGTCGATGCTGATCAATTCGATCTCTCCCAACTTGAAGATAATATTCTGAATTACTATAAATTCGATGGCAAACTGTATTCCATGCCTTTCAACACATCGAATCCAATCCTCTATTACAACAAAGACATGTTTAAAGCTGCCGGTCTTGATCCCGAAAAGCCGCCAACGACCTTTGAAGATGTCACCAAAGCTTCTCAAGCATTAAGCAAAGACGGTAAAGCAGGCGCATCCTTCGCTATCTATGGTTGGTTCATGGAGCAGTTCTTTGCTGGACAAGGTGCCGAATACCTTAACAATGGTAACGGTCGTACAGCCGCAGCTACGGAATCCATGGTCAATAGTGAATCAGGCGTGAAGACTTTGACGTGGTGGAAGCAAATGGTTGACAGCAAAACAGCTACTAACCTTGGTCGCAAAACGGATGATACGAAGAAAGCATTCTTGGCTGGCCAAGTCGCTATGACTTTAGATTCCACAGCCTCACTACGCGGGATCGTGAGCGGTGCTGACGTTAAATTCCAAGTCGGAACCAGCACCCTGCCTAAACCAGCTGATGCAAAAGATGGCGGTGTTGTTGTCGGTGGTGCAAGTCTCTACATCTTAAATAACAAATCCGAAGCTGAGCAAAAAGGCGCATGGGAGTTCATTAAATTCCTGGTAAAACCACAAACACAAGCTTGGTGGCACGTCAACACTGGCTACTTCCCAATTACGAAGAAAGCTTACGACGAGCAGTTGGTGAAGGATAACCTTGCTAAATACCCGCAATTCCAAACCGCAATTGATCAACTGCACAATACAAAAGCTAATAAAGCCACACAAGGTGCAGTAATGGGTGTATTCCCAGAAGCGCGTCAGCTTGTAGAAACCGCGATCGAAGAAGCTCTTACAGGTAAGAAGGCGCCGAAAGAAGCCCTGGACGCTGCTGCGAAGAACATCTCGGAGAAAATTGCCGCTTATAATAAGACAGTGAAGTAATTTGCAAACAACCAGCAGAAATAGCAATTAGGGAGATAACTGGCGTCGGTACTACCGACGCCAGTTTTCGCACAAAAAAAAGACCTAACTATTAACAGTTAGATCTTAGACACTTTTAGCACAAGTAATCACAGCTTGAACTTGAGGATCAAGTGCTTCAAACTTTCAGCCATACCAGACAAATGTGAGGCGGATGAGGAAATACCTTCCATGGAAACCAACTGCAGATCAGATGCGCTGGCTACTGACTGGGTATTATCATTAGCATTTCTGGCAATCGATGCAGTTGAGATAATAGATGCAGTGATTTGCTCGGATGAGGCGGCCATTTGCTCTGAGATCGCTGAAACCTCTTGAATTTCGTTGTTGATATGCTGAATAGAATCGAGTATGGAACCGAACTTTTCACTAGTCGTTTCAGCCACAGAGATACCTATCGTAACTTCACGAGTAACGGATTGTATCGCTTCTACAGCGTGCCTTGTTTCTGTTTGAATTTCATGGATTAACGCAGCAATTTCGTTAGCGGATGAACTGGATTGTGCAGATAATTTTTTCACTTCATTCGCGACAACCGCAAACCCTCTTCCTCCTGCACCCGCTCTTGCTGCTTCGATGGAGGCATTCAGTGCCAATAAGTTTGTCTGGGTTGCAATGTCAGATATCATCGATACAATCGCACCAATTTCCTCCGATCGCCGCCCCAGTCGCCCAACAAAGTCTGCCGTTGTAGTTGCTGAATCTTGGATTAATCCCATCTGAGCAACGACTTGACGGATAGCTTCATTTCCTTGCTCGGCCTGCGTTGAGGTTTCAACGGACTTTTCCGAAACGACGGATGACGTTTCTGCAATTCGTCCGATTCCTGTCGCCATTTCTTCCATCGCCTTCGCTGCTTCTTCCGTACTGATGAGCTGATCAGCAGCCCCTCCAGCAACTTCTTGTACGGCAGTAGCAACTTGTCTCGAAGAGGCGGCTGTTAGATTAGCACTTGCTGCAAGCTCTTCGGATAAAACAGCGACCTGAGCAGAAGTTGCTGCCGTTTGCTGCAGAGTTTCCCTCAAATGAACAACCATGTCGTTGGCTGCCTTGGCCAATTGCCCCAACTCGTCCTTGCTTCTTACTTTTAAAGGCTGGACATCTAGTTCCCCTTTGGCTACTTGAACGATATGGGAAGTAACCTTATGTAAGGTTTTGGAAACTAGAAGATGAACACTCACAATGACTGCTGCCGCTGTAAGCAAGCTAAAGATCAACAATAAGGTCAGACCCGTCTTGGCGGAAGAAAAAGCACCGATGGCTTCATTAGTCGCATGAACGGCCTCGCCTTTATTATATATTTTCATTTTGTCAAAAATGGCCTGGACACTCACATTTAGCCCTTCTGCTTCTGCAAGCAATTGTGCAGCTTTGGCGCCATTCTTATTTTGACTTGCTTCTAAAATCTGTTTGTTGATGTCTTTATATTCGTTCCATTTAAGTTTAAAATCATCGATATTTTTTCGATCTTCTTCCAAGACGACCTTTTTATCATACTCGGTCATGGTTAGATCAATTTTTCGGTATACTTGAGCAATACTGCTTTCCTGTCTGTCTTTACCGGTCTTGAGCGTTTCTTCTAGATGCATCATTGTCAACCGCATGACATGCTCCACCTCGAAATTCAACTCATTGATTAACTCTACGCCGGGCAAAGAGACAGCCGTTATGGAATCAATTCGTTCCTTCATGATATTCATTCGATTGATTGAAAATAGAGCCATGATAAGCATTAACACAAAAATGATGGCAATCCCAAGCATGATTTTTTTTCCGACAGATAATCTCATATATCAACTACTTTCTATTAATAAAATGGCTGCTTACTCTATTCAAATTGAATCCATATCCCTGTCTTATCATCCGATACCTTGAAACGAGGGTAACGCAGGCAATCCTTATCATCTGATTCAAGATTGAACAACCAATCCGCATAACCGGCCAATGTGCTATTTGTAATAGAAGTGGTCAACTCCTGAATGACGTCAATCGGTTCGCCTCCGCGTTCCGTATGCGGGAAAAGACCGTCGGTAACAAGCAGCAATGACTTCAATTGAATGCGGTTGATTCTACCGTATTCGATGAATTCAGCCAGATGCGGTTCACCGCTCATAACAGAGTAGCCGGCCATCGTATTCATCTTCGATTTATTTTGTAAAATGATCGGTTTAACGAGTTCCCAAAGGTCCTCTCGCTTCACAATGCCATTCTCGATGCCTTGCTCCCAAATGTGTTTGGATTCAAGATCAATATGCGCGACCTGATCACGCGAAATCGTCCGAAGCGACCCGTCCTGATAAACTGCCACGATCATACAATCTCCAACCTGTGCATAATCGATATAGTTATCCTCAATTCGGATGAGAGCGAGCGAACTCGTCCATAAAGCAGCTTTATCCGATGTATGGATGCCGGCTGCTTCCATTTTCTCCCTCAATCGGATATTCGCCTGGACAACCAGTTGCTTGAGATCCAAATCAGCGACATCCTCCGCTTGAAGCGACTCCAAATACTGTCTGATCACTTGTGAGGCCAAGTACCCCCCCGTTTCTTTGTTAGGACCACGAAAGGGATGCAGAGAAGTTGCACCGTCCAGTACCCCAAATAAATGTAACTGTTCATTGTCAACGAGTGCATCTTCATTCCATTCACCGCTACCCGGTAAGGATATTTTTTCTACATGCATAGTTGTACGCCACCTTCATCTCATGTCTGTATATTCTTCGTCTATTTGCGAAGCCAAGTCTCGTATTCTTCCTCAAAATACTTTTCCTTCGCATGGTTTGTATCTTGCTCTAATTGCTCCAGCATGGATTGCGTGTAGCTCCACCGTTCGAAGTCCATCTTTGCGGGTTTCTTGGCCGAGAACATACGCACCGAATCAAGAATCATCTTTTGACTCGCATTCCACTGCCCTTCTTCTTGCAGCTTCAGTAGGACATCGGAACGCGAAGGAATTAAACCATTGCTGCGCCATAAAGCATTTTGCGTGGTATCACTGATCATATAGGAAATAAAGCTGTTAGCCGCTTTCACTTTGGTTGGTGTTGGATTTAAAACAATCATCCCATCGATACTCGGCACAATTCCCTGTTGTTCCAGGCCCGGTAACAACTGGGCATTATATTGGAACTTACCTCCAATATATCGTTCTACCGTCATCAGCTGTTCAGAAGTACTTAGGAATAAACCGATTTTTCCATTAATAAAATCACTCGCAGCCCGACGGTGAGTGATTGGCTTCATAATTTTCAAGTTATGAACCCACTCTCCCCACATCGATATCGCAGAGTTGAACTTACCATATTCCTCAGTTTCGCCATGGTTTTCCTTTACATTTAAGCTATCTAGATACCAAGGCAATTCCTTGTCGATGGCAATCCCCCAATGCCCCTTAATACCTCCGTCGTTCCCAACCAAGTTTGTTTCCATTGCAGCATTCGACACTTCACCCCATCCGGTAAACGAACCCTTTTGAGAGTTCTTGGGCAGTTCCTCCCGGTAATAAAGCATAGGTATGCTTCCACCGATCGGCACCGCCCAATCTAGGTCCGAATAATGGAAAGGCTCGGTAAACGTTGGCTGCAGCTTCTTCCATTCCGGTATGGATAAATTATCTACGGGAAGCACCGCTCCGGCATCCACTAGCTGGGCAATCCCATAAAAGCTTTTAATTTCAGCAAGCTGCGGCGCTGCATTAGCGGATATTGCCGCCATTAACTCCGTAAATAAATGATCACTCGAGCGGAAGTATCTCACATCCACATCAATATTCGGATACGTTTGATGAAACTCATTAATAGAGGTTTCCAAGCCTTCACTATATACCCAGATGGATAGAGCCGTTCCACGAACAGATTCTTCACTTGTAGTCGTCGATTTCTTATTATTAAACATAAATGAGGTAGCAATTATAAGGATCAGTTGTAACGCTATGGCCCAAATTATCCATCTATTTAGCTTCATGGTTCCTCCTGGTAAGCTCATCATGACAATCATTTTCATTGTAGCACGACAGGTTCCCGAAATCATGAGCCTTCATGAAAGACGCTTTTCACTCAAGCCGTTACAACTGCAGCCCCTTCTTGCTAAGCTTATTAGCTATGATCAAGGAAATTAACGTGGTGAGGGACAGGATTGATGCCAGCGCTGCACCTGTACCGTAGTTAGCGGTAAATACCTCACTGTAAATCGTCACGGTAATGGTTGCTGTCGCCCCGTAATAAAGAACAATCGTTGAACTTAATTCATTAATGGTCGTGACCCAGCTCAGAATCGCTCCGGACAAAACACCGGGTGCCATCAAACGTCCCGTTGTCTTGAAGAATGTCTTCATCGGTGGAACGCCAAGGCTGATCGAAGCTTCTTCTACGCTGCGATCCAATTGATACAAGATCGCCGTACTGGAACGAATCGTGTATGGCAGCTTGCGTACCACATAAGCAATGACCAGAATGACCCATGTCCCCGTTAGCACTACAGGAGGTTTATTAAAAGCAATGATCATGCTGATCCCCAGAACAGTTCCCGGCATGACATAAGGTATCATGATTAAGGAATCGAGCATCGCCGTTAACTTCGATTTCCTGCGCACCAACACGTAGGCTACGAGCATCCCCATCACGACCATGATCACGATGGATATTAAGGAGTAGGTGTACGTATTCAAGATCGCCTTTGGTACGCGGAATAAAATTTCTTTATAACTATCTAGACTAAATCCAGTTTGAAATACCGGTCCTTTTGTTTTGATGAAGGAGGTCACAATGACCGTCGCCTGAGGAATAATCGATACACATGCGACCAACAAAGCAAAGCCAGTAAACAGCCATTTCTTCAGCGGCGCCAGTATTTCTACTTTCGGTGTACGCATACCCGTCATCGTATAATTTTTGCGGGAGACAAAGTATCGTTGAAGAAACAAAATACTCGTAGAACAAATGATAAGGATCACGCTTAACGTACTAGCCATGGCGGGGTTTCCACCCATCTCACTGATGAACTGCTCATAGGCTAAGATTGGCAATACCTTGAAACCTTGGCCCAGCAGCATCGGCGTACCAAAATCTGCGAACGACGCCATGAACACCATTAATGCGCCAGCTGACAGTGTAGGAAAAATCAACGGAATTGTAACGGTACGAAGCCTGTGGAAGCTTGAACGTCCCAAGCTTTCTGCCGCTTCTTCGAGCGAAGTATCAATCGTTTTTAGTGCACCAGAAACATATAAATAAATATGCGGATAGAACTGAAGTGTAAAGACGAATACAATGCCCTTCCATCCATATATAGAGGAAAATGGAATCCCAATATCATGCAGGAAGCGTGTTAGAAAGCCGTTATTCCCTAACATCAAAATCCAAGAATACGCTCCGATAAAAGGAGGGGAAAGTAGGGACATAATTACAAGAATTTGAATAATGCCTTTAAATTTCACATTGTAGCGAGTCGTGATATACGCGAGAGGAACACCTATTAGGATAGAGAACACCGTTGTAAGTACGGATACCTTCAAACTGTTCCATAGCGCACTGTAATAATACTTCAGCTTGATGAAATTCGCGTAATTGGCTAATGAGAACATCCCTTGGTCATTAAAAAAGCTGTTGAACAGCAAGGAGAATAAAGGGTATACGATAAAAGCGAGTAGAAAGAGATACACAAACAATGTCACCCAAGACCAGAAGTCCCATTGTTTGAAGGAGAACCACCGGCTTCTCTTAACGGCTTGCACGGTAGACCGCCTCCTTGCCGCTTTCATCAAACATCGTTGCTTTATCTAGCTGTAAATTCACATAAACAACCTGTTTCACTTTACGCAGCTGATGCGGTTCTACAGCATGCTCTTGAACGTCGATCACAAAGCCATTTGGAAGTTCAATTAAATAGCTTACTTTTTCACCAAGGAAAGTAACAGATTCGACAGTACCTCGAATCAAATTCTCGCCTGTGTTCTCGGATTCTAGCCGAATACGCTCGGGACGCAGCGAAAACAGCGATTTCCCTTCGTATGGCTTCAAGAGAGGCAGTAGGAAGGACGTTCCAAGCAGTTGAATCTCCGCTTCGCCTTGATCGCTTTTACTGCCGCGGCACTCAGCCTCGATAAAGTTCGATGTACCAATAAAGTTAGCTACAAATTGGTTAGCTGGATAGGCATAAATGTCCTCTGGAGGCGCAATTTGTTGAATGATACCTTCACTCATTACGGCAATGCGGTCGGAAACAGCCAAAGCTTCTTCCTGATCATGCGTTACATAAATCGTTGTAATGTTCAGTTCCTTTTGCAGCCTCCGGATGTCCGATCTCATCTTGATGCGTAATTTGGCGTCAAGGTTGGATAAAGGTTCGTCCATTAATAGCAAGCCTGGACGAATAACGATAGCTCGTGCCAAAGCAATCCGCTGCTGCTGACCGCCGCTCATATTAGAAGGAACACGATCTCGCAAGTGCTGCAGCTGAACCATCTCCAACGCTTCCATTACGCGCTGTTCCATTTCTTTCTTATTCACATTCCGAGCCTTTAATCCATAAGCCACATTTTCAAACACGGTCATATGTGGAAAAATCGCATAGTTTTGAAAAACCATCCCAATGTTTCTTTCATGTGTCGGCACATCATTAATCTTACGATCACCGAAGTAAATATCGCCTTCTTCTTGGCGGTAGAAGCCGGCAATTGTCCGCAGCAGCGTTGTTTTTCCGCATCCACTTGGTCCAAGTAAGGTGAAGAATTCCCCTTCTTGGATTGTTAAGTGAGCATCATTGACCGCCTTGGCGGTTCCGAAATATTTAGTCACGTGGTCAAAGACGATTTTTTGCATGTTATTTACCTCCGATGTCTAAAAAAAGGTGCCTAGACCGTTACAGTAAGGCACCGCTCATTTGATCAAATCTTTATTCTTGTCCAGATACAATTTTACCAAAACGTTTAATATTTTCGTCTTTCTTGCTGGAAGCCCAATCAAAATCATAGTCGACGAGCTTGATATCCTTGGCTTGTGCGATCCCTTGAATCACTTCCGCATCCTTACGAACGGAACGGCGTTTGAATTCCTTTTGAATGAGAGACTGCACGTCTTTACTTACTAGGAAATCGATAAATTTCTTCGCATCTTCCATATTTTTAGCACCTTTGATGATTGCAGCTCCATCAGGTACAGCCGAAGTTCCTTCGGATGGATAAATAATGCCAACTTTGGCGCCGCCTTCCACATAACGATAAGCTGCTTCCTCGAGCGTAACTCCAAGTGCAAACTCTTTGTCAGCTACTCCTTTATATACCTGGCCGGAGCCTGACAATACTTTACCATCCAGGTTGGTTACAAACTTCTTAATAAAACCCCAACCTTGGTCTTTCCCGTTTGCTGTCAGCATCGTGATTAATTGCGTATAGGAAGAACCGGACTTTGCAGGATCCGCATAGGCAATCTTCCCTTTCCATTTCGGATCCAGCAGATCCGTCCAGCCCTTAGGCTCTTCGCCTGCTTTAACAAGTTCTTTGTTGTACATGATAATCATTGGCAGTGCGGCAAATGGTGTCCACACATTGTTTTTGTCTACATATTGCGGAGAAATATTGTCGTATTCCTTTGTTTTATAAGGTTCAAAATATTTTTTATAGGCTTCAAGAGAATCAGCACCGCCAGCCCAAAATACATCGCCCAGCGGGTTGGTAGCCTCGGCTTGTACACGTTTCAAGAGATCACCTGTACCGCCGGAAATCAACTGTACCTCAATGCCTGTACGATCCTGAAACTCCTTAATTATCGGGTTATTAAGCTCAGCTGCATTCGGGGAATACAAGGTAAGCTTACCGCCTGTTTTTGGTGAGGGTTGACTAGTCGCAGGTTGTCCAGAAGATTCGGCCGGTTTCGCCGTTGGGGTCTCTTTTGCACCGCATCCGATCAGAGAACCGACAAGCAGTAGGGATAAAAGACTGGTTAGTGATTTTTTCATTTTGTTAACCCTCCATATGATTTGTGTCTTTATCTTTCTAGTTTTACTATACGTTCAGATGAAAGCACTCTCAATGTGACGAATTTTCGTATTTGTTGAAATTTTTGTTCAAAATAAAAACTCCACCAAGTCATGAAGTGGAGAATTCAATATTATGCCTATAGCGGAAGGCTCTCAATCCCGAGCCGTTTGCGAAACTCTGTAGGAGTTTCCCCCGTATATTTGCGAAATAGTTGGCTGAAATATCGCGGATCCTGGTAACCGACTTGTACGGAGACCTCATAAATTTTAAGACGGGGATTCGTCAGAAGCTCCTTTGCTTGTCGTACGCGAATCAAAGTCATGTATTCGAGAAAGCTGGTTCCAACCTGCTTTTTAAACAGTCTACTGAAGTAGCTTTCACTCATATGATAGCGCTCCGCGATACCTTGAAGTGAGATATCCTCAGCGTAATGCTCTCGGATAAACAGCTCGATCTCCTCGAACCCGCTCTTCTTTTGAGGATCGGACTGCTCCGCATATTGCCGATTCCACTCAAATAACGTATCGTTCAAGCGAATCAGCCATTGTTCAAGCGAGTCATCCACTCGTTCAGCTGAAGTTAGGAGAAACCCGCTATCGATGACGATGTTATGCAATTCGTTATCTCGCAGCAGGAGGGAATTTAACGTAACGATAAATTCGAAAAAGCTTCTTCTTGCCGTAAGTCCATCTGCATGGAGGTGTATGAGATGTGAATACCACAACCGAGTTTGGGCTTCGATGGACGAAGGACCTCCCCATTTGACCAATTCGATTAGTTCCCTCAGCACGGTATGATTTACACTTACCGTTTCTTGCTGCCGTTCGATATCTTCAAACCAAATCATTTGCTCGCCACCTAAAAAGACAGTTTGATACAAGGCACGCGTGGCTTGAATATAGGCAGCCGGAATCAAATCGATCGTTGAAAACGAATGGCTGACCGTTAGAACGCATCTTTGCGCAAAGGAAGATAATAACAGCATTAGGTTATCAAAAAAGATCGCCAGATCGCCTCGTTCGACTTGACGATTGGCCAAAAGCGCATATCGCGTCTCGTTTATTCGTACTAAAGTAAGGGTGGACAGCTCTTTGATTCGTTCCTTGATCCGATCCCGAAACTGGCTGCTATCCGCCCCCATGTCCTTAAGACCGTCCATTTGCAGCAATAAAACGCGATATGGAGGGATAACAACTCCGCCTTCTGTGTTTTCTATCCCCGTGCCAAACTCTACAAACCATTCTTTTTCAAGCGTCCCCGCATAATCCAGCATAAGATCATAGAGAACCTTTTCTTCAATCAGCGGCTGCTCCCATCCATACTTAAGCTTCAATCGCTCCTGCTGTGACTGCAATCGGCGTTCCTCATCAAGCTTTGATATAATACGTCCAATAACTTGGATAAGCTCATCTGGATTGGTAGGCTTCAGCACAAAATCAGCAGCCCCTAGCTTAACTGCCTTCTGGGCATATATAAAATCATCGAAACCGGTAAGAAATACTATTTTCACTTGTGGCAGCAGCTCCGCCACTTTCTCAGCAAGCTGAATACCGTCCATCGCAGGCATCCGAATATCCGTCAGTAGGATGTCTGGCGGGTTAGCTATAATTCCTTCTAAACCTGCTTGTCCATCTCTTGCTTCGCCTATCACGGTGCAGCGCATTTCTTCCCAAGGAATTGTCAGTTTCAGCCCCTGCAAGACGAGCCACTCATCCTCCACTATGAATAGTTTATACACGATGATCCTCTCCTGAGCGCATAATGGGAATTTCGATAAGAATAGTCGTTCCTTGCATGATCTCACTCTCGATTTCAAAGCGATAGTTCGAGCCGAAGTATAGCTGAAGCCGTTTGATCGAGTTTTCCAGTCCAATACCCGTATTCTGCTCACTATCCGATACGTATTTACCGCTAAGGATACGCTCCACCATATCTGATGTCATGCCTACACCGTTGTCTCGGATTTCGAAGCGTACACATTCCTGGGCCCGACATCCCCTAATGGAAAGCAGCCCTTTTCCCGGTTTGATCTCTAATCCATGTGTGATAGCATTTTCCACGATCGGCTGAATCAACAGCTTAAGCGTGTATAAGGATTCGATTTCTTCATCGATATGAATCTCGACTTCCAACTTATCCCCATAACGCATCTGTTGAATGAATAGAAAATTGCGGATTTGATGCATGTCTTCCTTCACTTTGATGAAGGGTTGCCCTTTGCGGATACTAAACCGCAGCAGCTCTCCGAGCGAAATAACCGTTTGACTAATATCCGTCATTTTATTAATACGTGCCATCCAATTGATCGAATCTAGTGCATTATAGAGGAAATGTGGGTTGAATTGGGCATGAATCGCCTTAATCTCCGCCTCTTTCAACATTAACTGCTTCTTGTAAACTTCATCAATCAACTGCTTGATCCGCTGTACCATTTTATTAAAACTGAGACCTAGCTGCCCGACTTCATCCCTATATTTGGAAGAAAATGCTACGTCCATGTTGCCGTTTTCTACCAGATACATCAGTGATTTCAGCTTCCGCAGCGGATTCGTAATCGTCACCGATAACACATAGGCGACCCAGCAGGACACAACACCGAACAAGATCATAATAAATAACATCAAATTACGGATGCTGCTGCTCTCCTTTGTCAAAACAGCAACCGGCACAATACTAACCAGCTTGAATCCCGTAATCTCAGAAGTATCGTAAACGACCATAACAGGCGCAGAATCTTTGCTGGCTGGTTCGAAAAACCCTTTGCTACCTGATAATACTTTATCTAAATAAGGTTCGTTTAACTTCGTGCCTACGATATGCTTGGATGGCGTACTCGAAATAACATACCCATTGCGATCCAACAGCAGCATTTGTCCACCAGGCAGTAAATGGGCCTTGTTATACTTGTCAGCCAAAGCGTTTTCCGTAATATCCACAATCATGAAACCAAGCGGTTTGTTCGTTTCAATCTTCTTCAGCAGCCTGCCACTGCTTAAAACAATGCCAAAATCCTCTGTCTTCTTCATGCTGTAATGCGTATCCCAGATGATATTGCCGCCTGCTATCCGCATTTTACGAAACAATCCCCAATTCAAGTTATAATCGTCGTACTGATTAGGAAGAAGGTTCCCTGTAAAATAACGATCCCCATTCTCCCCAAGCAGGTAAATGGCGATATTCCAGTTTTTGAATCCCAGGAAAGTATCGAGAATATCATTGACCCTTTTCTCATCCTGCTGCTTCTCCGCTAACGTTCTGCCCTGATCTTTAGACAGTACATCTTGTATTTCTCTGTTACTATAAATGTAAATGGTCAACTGTTCGATATCTTTAACGAAATAATTCAAGCTGTAATTCACCTGAGACAAGCTTTCAAGAATCGTCTTGCTCACTTGCGTTTGTACGACCTGTGACGATTTGTAATAGGAGAAGGTTCCAAGAATGGATAAGGGGATTATAGCCAACGGAAGGAATAGGATAATGAGCTTTTTCTGAAGGCTTGTTCCAAGTAAATAGTTCTGTAGGCGATTTCGTAAATTGGACATAACCTCACTCCTTCCGTTTATTTCAATCGTCATTATCTTTATCCAATGAATTCTCTTCAATGACAAGAGTACAGGACAATAGTATGAACTTCAACCCCTGCATGAAAAACGGAACGTAAGGAAACTCTCCAAAAGGATTGACCTTTTCTGCGAATAGGCTTATACTTCTACTCAATATACATACCTGACCGTGCCTATGATGAGATTCCAACTCGGAGGCGTTTTCGCCAAGAACAACCCTTTGCGCTCAGCAAAGTCAGTCATTCTAAGTTAACCGGCACCGCCCGTTACCGCGGAACCAAGTGGAGAAGCATTCACCAGAATGTTTCTTAAATTGGGTGGCACCGCGAGCAAACGCTCCTCGTCCCAATCGGATGAGGGCGTTTTTTGTTATTTTCGGGGCCTCCGCAAAGTAATGTCTAAACCTCTTTCGATGTAATTCTAGGATGAATGACCGCTTTTATTGGAAGGTTTAGACGCCGATCGAGCCTCGCTCGAAGCGGAAGGAATAAGCTTCGAAGGGTACACATCACTTTGTGGGGTAATTTTGTTCGTTTAACCACTTACATTCGGGAGGTAACTAAAATGACGAAACGACGGTACAATTTTAACCCAGGACCCGCTGCACTGCCTTTGGAGGTACTTGATGAGGCACAAGAGCAATTTGTGGATTATCAAGGGACAGGTATTTCACTGCTTGAAATGTCTCATCGAAGTCACACGGTTGAGGATCTGAATCAAGAAACCCAGCAGCTTCTTCTGAACTTGCTTAGCCTGCCTAGCGGGTATGAGGTGCTTTTTATGGGTGGAGGGGCAAGTACACAGTTCGCTCTCCTTCCATTAAACTTTTTAAATACGAATCAGACGGCCAACTATGCATTGACGGGGAGCTTTTCGGAAAAAGCTTATAAAGAAGCTTCTTATGTTGGGCGCACACATGTCGCGGCAAGCTCCAAAGATCAGCACTGGCGCAGTATCCCTGTGTTATCTGCAAACCAACTAGCACCTGATCCGGCATACATTCACATCACCATGAACAATACGATTGAAGGCTCACGTTACAATGGCATTCCAGAGGTAGGAAGCACGCCCCTAGTTGCCGATTTAACGAGTGAAATCCTAAGCAGAAAGCTGGATCTAGAGAGGTTTTCGATGATTTTATGCCGGCGCTCAGAAAAATCTGGGACCAGCAGGTGTCACAGTTGCCATCATCCGCGAAGACTGGCTGGAGAAAGCATCCAAGAAGATCCCTGAGATCATGCGCTATGAAACATTCGCCAAAAACAAGTCACTGTTCAATACGCCGCCTGTTCACGCTATTTACATGATGAATTTAGTGCTAAAATGGGCAGTGAACAAAGGCGGCGTAGAGCAATTAGAACAACTTAATCGCATAAAGTCTGGCCTAATTTATGATGTTATTGATAATAGCGGCGGATTTTACAAGGGAATCATCGAAGTTAGCGATCGCTCGCATATGAATATCACTTGGCGTATGGCCAATGAAGAAATCGAGCGTCAGTTTATCAAAGAATCAGAGGCTAACGGCTTTGAAGGTTTGGCCGGCCATCGAAGCGTAGGCGGTCTGCGTGCGTCAGCATACAATGCAGTTCCATTAGAAGCCTGTCAGGCTTTAGCCGATTACATGGTAGATTTTGCTCGAAGAAATGGTTAGATCATTAATCGCGACTCTGGCTGGCAAACGGTCACCGATTTGCAGTTTGAAGGCGTGAGTCTGGTGTCCATTGATGAGACGTGGTCAGCTATGCGTTTCCGCCTGCAGGGTATCAATAATCCCAGATTCAAAGAATAAAAATAAAAGAGTCCCGTAGAGCGGCTAATGCCAAACTCTCGGGACTTTTTATCTAAAGGTAAGGGAAACTAAAGGAATAAAGCTACTTATTTACCAAGTTGGTGAATCGGGTGACCAAGCGCACCTTCTGCGGCATCCATGATCATTTCTGTCAATGTTGGATGAGCATGAATGGTAAGTGCGATGTCCTCCAAGTTAGCGCCCATCTCAACCGCAAGAGCAAGCTCCCCGATCAAGTTGGATGCTTCTGGACCTACGATTTGACCACCAAGCAATTGGCCTGTTTCTTTGTCGCCGACTAGCTTCACGAAGCCTTGGCCAGCATTCAAAGAATTAGCGCGACCGTTAGCGGCATAAGGGAATTTACCAATCGTTACATTGATGCCTTGTGCTTTGGCTTCTGTTTCACTTAGACCTACGCCAGCAATTTCCGGATCAGAGAATACAACAGCAGGCATTGCTTTGTAATCTACGATGCTCGAGTGACCCGCGATCGCCTCAGCAGCCACTTTAGCTTCATAGGAAGCTTTGTGTGCCAATGAAAGACCAGGTACAACATCACCAATCGCGAAAATATGCGGAATGCTCGTTCTACCTTGGTTATCCACTTCGATCAAACCGCGGTCTGTCAGTTTCAAGTTGATGAGATCAAGACCAAGCTCGCCATCTGTGTTGGGACGACGACCAACGGTTACTAATACATAATCCGCTGTTACTTGCTTCTCTTCGCCTTTTACTGTGAACGTTACAGTAACGTCATTTTCTGTCTTTGTGCAGGATTGTGCAAGTGCTTCGGTATGAACCTCTACGCCGACTTTCTCCAGATTGCGCGCTACAAGCTTCGTCAATTCTTTCTCGAAGCCTGGAAGTACGTGATCGGAGCCTTCAAGCACAGTTACTTTTGTACCGAATTTCGCGTACGTTTGACCTAGCTCGATTCCGATGTAGCCGCCGCCGATAACGACCATGCTTTTCGGAATTTCAGGCAAGTTCAACGCTTCCGTGGAAGAAATGATTCTTCCGCCGTAAGGGAATGCTTTCAGCTCGATCGGACGGGAACCCGTCGCGATAATGCAGTGCTTGAAGCGGTAGCGAGGAGCTTCTGCATCATTGAACACACGTGCTTCATGCTCATTGATGAACATCACTTCGCCTTGGAACGTTTGGATCTTGTTGCCTTTGAGCAGCGCGCTAACGCCGCCCGTTTGTTTGGCAACAATGCTATTTTTCCATGCTTGTACTTTTGCAAAGTCCACTTTCACGTTCTGGGCAGAGATACCCATGCTGTCAGCGTGCTGTGCATGCTCATACGTGTGAGCTGCAGAAATCAAAGCTTTGGATGGGATACAGCCGCGGTTTAAGCACACGCCGCCCCATTCCGCTTTATCAACAATCAGAACGCTCTGCCCAAGCTGAGCAGCACGGATGGCAGCTACGTAACCGCCGGGACCTGCACCAATGACCAACAAATCAATATCTAAAGAAGCATCTCCTACTACCATGCTGTTACACCTCCAAGACGAGAAGCTCTGGATCAGCCAGAAGCTGTTTGATGTAGTTCAGGAAGCTTTGTGCTGTCGCTCCATCCACGATACGGTGGTCGAAGCTCAAGGAAAGCGCCATAACCGATGCTGCAACGATTTGTCCGTTTTTCACAACTGGTTTTTCTGTGATACGGCCTGCACCTAGGATTGCAACTTCAGGGAAGTTGATAACCGGTGTGAAGAACATACCGGCTACGGAACCAATGTTCGTAATGGAGATCGTGCCGCCTTTCATTTCGTTCGGAGCCAATTTGCCTTCGCGTCCGCGAACGGCAAGATCTTTAATCGAAGAAGCGATCGACCATATGTTTTTGCGGTCTGCATCATGGATAACAGGAACGAGCAATCCGTTGTCTGTATCTGTTGCAATCCCGATGTTGTAGTACTTTTTGTAGACGATTTCTTGTTTCTCTTCGTCGATCATCGCATTCAACGCTGGGAATTGACGGCAAGCCGCAACCAATGCTTTCACGATGAATGGCAGGTAAGTCAGCTTCACGCCTTTTTTCTCGGCGAGTGGCTTCGTGCGCTCACGCAGTGCGACTAGTGCCGATACGTCGATTTCGTCCATCAGTGTCACGTGCGGAGCCGTGTACACGGATTTCACCATAGCGTTCGCGATAATTTTGCGGATTCCTTTGAACGGAACCCGCTCCTCAACGCGATCGCCCACGACAACCAGCTGCGCAGCAGCCGCAGGTGCTGCTGCACCAGCTGCTGCATCTGCAGCTGGTTCTGCTGCTTCCGGAGCCGCGGCAGCGCCCGCTCCGTTAAAGCCGAGCACGTCCTCGCGTGTTACGCGGCCGTGCTTACCTGTAGGCGTCACCTCTGCGAGTGTGATGCCTTGCTCTCTTGCCAGCTTGCGTACGCTAGGCGTCGCAAGCACTTCGCGGCCCGCGCCCGCGCTTGGCGCGGCTGCTACAGGAACTGATGACGCGGCAGGCGCTGCTGTTGGTGCCGGTGCTGCCGCCGCTGGGGCCGCGGCAGGCGCAGCTTGGCTGTCGGTCTTGTGATGCATCGATTCAGCAGGCAGCTCGCCTGTCACTTCAATCGTCATAACAAGCTCGCCAATATTACAAACTTGTCCTTCTTTAACGGCAACAGCAACAACCTTACCTTCAACTGGACAAGGAACTTCAACGACCGCTTTATCGTTCTGTACTTCCATAAGAATCGTTTCGTCTGTCACGGTGTCACCCGCTTTAACCAACAGCTTTACGATCTCGCCTTCATGAATGCCTTCACCAAGCTCTGGGAACTTGTATTCAAACAAAGCCACGTGCACAACCTCCTATTACCTTCGACTGTGATTAGAATTCGAGTACTTGATTAATGCCTGCAATGACACTTGCTGGACTAGGCAACCAAGCGTCTTCGATTTGTGCGAACGGATAGATTGTATCTGGCGGAGCAATACGCAAAACAGGAGCTTCCAGATGCAGAATCGCTTTTTCATTAATCTGTGCTATTACTTCTGCGGCTACACCGGATGTTTTTTGCGCTTCTTGTACGATAATCGCACGGTTTGTTTTCTTAATTGAAGTTACAATAGTTTCGATATCAAGCGGAATTAAAGTACGAAGATCAATAACTTCAACTTTCACGCCTTGTGTTTTCTCGATCTCTTCAGCGGCTTTCACGGATGTGTGAACCATAGCCCCGTAAGTAATAATCGTCACATCGGAGCCTTCGCGAACAACGTTCGCTTTACCAAGCTCAATGGTGTATTCGCCTTCCGGTACTTCTGCACGGAATGCGCGGTATAAGTTCAGATGCTCCATGAAGAAGACAGGGTCATTATCGCGAATCGCGGAAATGAGCAGTCCCTTCGCATCATAAGGGTTGGAAGGAACAACAACTTTAATACCTGGCGTTTGAACAAGTAAACCTTCGAGGGCATCCGTGTGAAGCTCAGCTGCTTTTACACCGCCGCCAAATGGTGTACGGAATACGATTGGTGAGTTGTAACGGCCGCCGGAACGGTAACGCATACGAGCTGCTTGCACGCAAATTTGGTCAAGCGCTTCATAAATAAAGCCTACGAATTGAATTTCAGCGATCGGACGAAAGCCTTGAATACCAAGACCAACAGCAAGTCCGCCAATTGCAGATTCAGCAAGAGGCGTATCAAATACGCGATCTTCGCCGAATTCTTTTTGTAAACCTTCCGTAGCACGGAATACGCCACCAACATGGCCAACGTCTTCGCCGAACAAAATTACATTAGGATCTCTTTCCAGTTCAACGCGCATTGCGTCTTTTATCGCTTGAATCATCGTCATTTGTGCCATGACTTCTCCGTGCCTCCTAATTGTTTTCGTGAGAAAACTTGCTTCGTAAGCTTAAGCCTAATTTATTTAAACGCTTGCTTCTGTTCTTCGAGATGTGCCGGTGTTACTTCGAACATAGAGTCAATTAGGCCTGGAACCGTCATTTTCTCTGTTTCTTCCGCTTTTTTGATATGCTCAGCAACAGTTGCTTTCGCTTCTTCTTTCACTTGAGCTTCTTCTTCTTCACTCCAAAGACCTTTTTTAGTCAAGAACAGACGCATACGCGTAAGCGGATCCTTAGGCTCCCAGTCGCTCTCTTCATCTTTGGTCCGATATTTCGTCGTATCATCCGCCAAGGAATGCGGACGGTAACGATAGGTTAATGCTTCAATCAACGTAGCGCCTTCGCCTCTGCGTCCTCTTTCAGCAGCTTCGGTAACAGCTTGAACAACAGCTAATACGTCCATTCCATCAACTTGCACACCCTTGATACCTGCAGCAAGTGCTTTATGCGCAACAGAAAGTGCACCAGTTTGCTTCGAATAAGGAGTCGTAATTGCGTAACCGTTGTTTTGTACAAAATAAATGACAGGCAGCTTGAATGCTCCTGCAAAGTTCATGCCTTCGTAGAAATCGCCCTCAGAGCTTCCTCCGTCGCCTGTGTACGTAATCGCTACACGCGGTTGGTTGCGTTTCTTGAATGCCATAGCCACACCGGTAGCATGTAAAATTTGAGCCCCGATGATGATTTGCGGCATAAGTACGTGTACATCCTGCGGAATTTGTCCGCCATGCTGATGACCACGGGAATACAAAAATGCTTGATAGAGCGGAAGTCCGTGCCAAACGAGCTGCGGCATATCGCGGTAACCCGGGCAAATGAAATCGTCTTTATTTAATGCAAATTCACTACCGATCATCGAAGCTTCTTGTCCGGATACCGGAGCATAGAAACCAAGACGTCCTTGGCGACCGAGATTAACTGCTCTTTCGTCCCATACGCGGGTGAATACCATTCTTCTCATTAATTCTTTTAATTGGTCGTCACTAAGTTTAGGCATTTTGTCGGAATTAACAATTGTGCCGTCTGGAGCTAGAACCTGTAAAGGCTCAACCTTCTCTGTGGTCACTTCATAATTCGCTTGGCTGACAAGTGGCTTACTCATACCATTTCACCTCTTATATGATTTTGATGCCTGCTAGCTTCACTTCTGTTATAGTATTATTATAAACCTGTTTTTGTGAATTGTACACCAGCATCCCTGTGTTATATGACCTTTTTTCGCCAGAGTGAATAGTACAGTTACCGAAAATATATAATACAGTTAACACAAAATTCACAACTGCTATAATACACATTACCCTCTAAACGACAAGCTTACACTTGCTACACCAAATTAGGTCTAAAGAGAAAGTTAAAGGAGCACAACCATGTCGGATGACTCTCGCTTTTATAAAAGAACGATTGTGAAAGATGAACTCACCTCTGTCCTTCTCGGAGAAAATCGCTCCCTGCGAATTTATCTCCCTCCCGGTTACAATGAACTGCTCTCCTATCCGGTCATTTATTGCCAAGATGGTGAACAATTCTTTAATTTCGGCCGAATTGCGACGACGATCACTCGCTGTATTCTGGATGAAGGCTTAGAGCCCGCCATTGTTGTCGGTGTCGATGTGAATAACAGTAACCGCACTTCGGAATATGCGCCTGAGGGTGAACGCCATGATACGTACTGCCGTTTCTTTGCAGAGGAACTCCTCCCTTATGTAGAAAGCCGATATCCGATTCGATCCGAACGGAACGAACGCATTGTGGCGGGTGATTCCCTTGGTGGGACCGTGTCCTTGCATCTCGCCTTAGATTATCCTAGCCTTTTTTGCCGTGTTATATCCTTATCGGGCGCATTTTTCGACATTACCAGAGAACGTATCAAAGCGGAGGACGACTTGTCGTGGCTGGAGCTGTATATGTTAATTGGCTTGGATGAAACGGATGTAAAAACGGAACGAGGGACTTTTGATTTCGTAAGAGAAAACCGACTGGCGAAAGCTGAGATGGAAAATAAGAATGTTACCCTTCACTATATCGAGAAGCCTGGGAAACATTTATGGGGATTTTGGCAAGGAGAATTGGACGCGGCTCTGCATTATTTTCTAGCATGATGACGATGAGAAAAGCGGTCCACTTTCCGTCTTCTGACGCGAAGTTGGGCCGCTTTTATTCATTGTTTAATCGCATAACGCTGCTTCAAAAGCTCCATCATACCCTGTATCTCTTCTTCACTCGGATAGCCTGGGATATTCCTGGGACTCTGCACTTTCACACCTTTGGCGGCCATCACCTGAACGAAATTGTCTGTGAAACGCTTCGCACTTAACTCAATATGTAAGCATTCCGATAAACTCGCCATACTCCCTGGCGCCACTAACGGATAGTCGTTTGGCGATGCTGAACCCGCCGCGCGCTCGTAAAAGCCTCTGGCCAAAGATGCTTTTGCTTCACCTAGACCTTCCACGATAATGAACGCTTGAACCGATAAGGCAAGCTGTTGTCTTCGCTGTGCAATGCCGCAAAACTTACGCCCACCGACACTTAAATCGAATTCCCCTGGACAAAATGAACCCATCACCTCACCCTGATCGATACGGTTAGTAATTGTGCTCATAACATCTCTTATCAAGGCTACCATTAGATCGAAATCCTTGCGATGCTCCATGTCACCCGCGCTTTTTGGTAACAACAGGGATACATTTACGACACCCAAATCGAGAGGTACCGCTGCACCTCCAGAGTTTCTTACAGCCGTATCATAGCCTTGACTTAGCAACCATTCGTTAGCTTCGGCCGCTTTGGGGAGGCGACTATCTCTGAGTCCCATCACAAAGGCTCGTGGATGCCTCCATATGTGCAGAATCGGTGGTGCTGCTTTACCTATTGCTCGGCATAAAAGCTCTTCCAGAGCAAAAGCATATAAGATCGGTTGCATTGCGGTTTCACCGGATCGATCATGAATGACCATTGAAGAGGGTAGTTCTAAAGTCGTCATTTGCTTAATCTCCTGGGCCTACGATTTGTATCCATGTACAGAATTGTAAGCGATACAAGCCTAAGCTGCAATAAAGAGCATGCACAGGAGAGGAGTATTTCGCCTGAAAAATGGATATGCAGTAAGTTTCCGTCAGAACTTGTCAAAAAACATCAAAATTTTGGAAAGAAATCAAAGGAATTTCAAGTTTTCTGTCGAAATAAAAATAAACCCAAATTTTTAATTAAGTAGGCGAGATCCTTGAATGTAATTGACGACTTACTACTCAATATATTAGCTTTAACACTCCCCATCTTGCTTTGTCATATTTTAGTGCTGGATCGACCCGGTCCCTTCCGCTTTAATGTTTCAAACCAAGCATTTATTGGGCTCATTTGTTCACTAGCAGCCATATTCAGCATGTCTCATCCCTTTTTCACGACAACAGGCAACAATTTTGATCTGCGCACGATCCCTTTACTGATTGCTTTCCTTTATAGCGGCATACGTTCAGGACTTGTAGTCTCCGCAATTATTCTAGCGTATAGCTACTATGTCGACGGTTCCGATTTTTTATGGATTGTTACCTTGTCCGCTCTACTTGTGCCCTTCATCTTGGCTTTCATTGCGCTTAGCAATTGGAAGCACCTAACCCCCAAAGTGATGTTTCCAAGTCTTCTGGCTTTTATTAGCGCTTTAGCAACCTTCTGTATGACGTTGCTTTATCGCATTGTTTCGAATGTCCCCGTGGATAGAAGCTTACTACTATATGGCTTATTGTTCTGTATGGTTCAAATGCTGACAATGTGGATGTTAACCTATTTAATTGTTCGTATCAGTGAAAATGTAGCGATGCGCCAAGAAGTCCAGCGTTCAGAGAAACTTAATGTACTAAGCGAATTAGCTGCTTCGGTCGCCCATGAAATTCGCAACCCAATGACAGTTGCCCGCGGCTTTATGCAAATACTTAGCCAGTCTGAAGTGACAGAAGAGAAGAAACGCATCTATACGACCATGGTTATTGAAGAAATCGACCGAGCACAAAGCATTATTACGGATTACTTATCCTTTGCAAAACCGCAAGCCGAGAAGCTTGAAGAGGTGGATGTGTCCACCTTATCTCTCAAATTAAGCAATCTCATAAATCCTTATGCGTCAATGCGCGGTGTAGAAATTCTTATCGATATGGAGTCTTCTCTTCTGGTAAAAGCCAACAGCGAGAAAATGATTCAATGCTTAGTTAATTTAACGAAAAACGGCATCGAGGCTATGCCCAGCGGAGGCACTCTGCAAATAACTGGCTTCAAGAAAAGCGCTAAGGTTATTTTACAAATTAAAGATAACGGTATTGGCATGACTCCAGAGCAGGTTAACCGTCTCGGAACACCCTTTTACTCTACGAAAAATAAAGGCACCGGTCTTGGCATGATGGTCTCCTATAGAATCATCAAAACATTTGGCGGACTCATTGAAGTAACAAGCCAGCCAGACCAGGGAACTTGCTTCACGATTTCATTACCTACCGTCTGAATCACTTGCTAAAATATCCATAATCCCTTTGAACAACGGAATGGACTTATTGCTCTCGGTTGGATCCATGTTCTTAATAACAACAGAAACGGCATATTTCGGTGAATCAACAGGTCCATAACCAATAAACCACTGATTCACCTTTTCTTGCTTACCGGTCTCGATTTGTGCCGTACCGGATTTCCCAGCCAGCTTCCACTTGGCATCCTTTAAGCCTTGTCCCGTTCCATCGGTTACCACTTCTCTCATCCAGTTTACTAATGTGTGACTGGTCGCCGCAGAAACCCTCCCCGCCTCAGAATCTAATAATTGAACAGGAAACTTCTCCATCACACGATCCGTCTGATACCGAATTTCTTGAACAACTCTTGGTGAATAACCCTTTCCATTATGCAGCAAGGTAACAATCATATTAGACGCCTGCAAAGGGGTCATCCTGACATCTCTTTGACCAATGGCCGTTTGCATAAGCACTCCCTCATCATTATGCGGGGTATGGGCTCCAAATAGCTGTCCGGTCTCTTCTGCATCCAGTTGACGGAGCATTTGCTCACTGTCCGTCTTCCCCGTCCAACCCACTTCATCCAATACACCAAGCTTATGTGCATAGCTTTCCAACTCAGCAGGTGTCAACCGCTGCATTACTCTGGCAAACACAATATTACAGGATTGCGCATAGCCCTGTTCTAAAGTTAATGGCCCGTGTCCATCTCTTCTCCAGCACGTAAAGCCATATTTCCCAAGGGCACCTTCACAATTGAAAGTTTCTTTGGGATCAACGATCCCTTTATCCAATGCGGCTGCAGCTACGATTGTTTTGAAAATCGAGCCAGGCGCCGTCGCCTTGAGCGCATAATTGCTCCAGTTATTACTAGCTAGATCGACTTCTGTCTGATCAAAGTTGGGTCTGCTCGCCATCGCAACGATATCGCCTTGTGCCACTTCCTGAACAACAGCCGCACCTTCGCGAATATTTAGCTTATCCATAAGGATTTCAATTCGCTGCTGCACGCTTAAATCCAGAGTCGTCACTAGTTTGACTGGATAGAAGGTATTGTCTGGTGCAATCATTCGGGCATCTAAGCCAGCTAACGGTCTTTTTCCTGCGTCTGTAAAATAAGAGATTGACGTCTCACCAACACCCCGAAGCCACAGATCGAAGGTTTTCTCCAGTCCAGCACCTCCAATTCTCGAAATCAGCGTAACCTTTCCTTTCTCCAAATCAGCACCATAGATACTCATCACTCTATCCGGATTTTGCCCAATAAACCCGATCAATTGACGCGCTGTCATGCCTGACGGATAGCGATCCTCCATCTTCACAACTTTCAAAAAGGGTAAACCGAGGGCATTAATTTGCTCCTCCTGTTGATCGCTTAACATTACCGGTTTCCCCCCCTCAGCAGTGCGCCAAACTTGCGGCTCTTTCAAATCCCGATAGAAAGCAAGCCACTGATCTTTATTCGTCAACAAAATGCGAGCCAACTGATTCACTTGTTGAGGCTCACCTTGGTATTCGCTATTAATCGGAAATGCTACTAAGGCTTTAATGATTTTTCCCGTCATCGGCTTTAGATCACGATCTAAGATTTCCCCACGTCCGCTTTCCAGCACAAGGGCACGCTGCCTCTGTACGACTGAATTTTTGACCAAATTAACTCCTCGTGATGAGTAGCTTTCCGTTGTCGCAATTTGTATCCAAAAAAGCTTACCAACGATCCCTATAAACAAAAGTAAGATCGTGAGGAGAACAAGAAAGATTCGACGTTTTTCAAAAGACGATAATTGTTTAATCCTCATGACTACTGACTCCTTTTAACTAACAATGACTGCTGTTGCTTTCAGTATCGTCATTCCTGATCTTGTACAAACTTTCAGATCACGTTAAAGCTCAATAAAACAAAAAAATCCACCCTCCAAAATGGAGAGTGGACAGCGTATTCTATGATACTAAACTTCGAATTTGGATAAAGTGTCGTTAAGCGATTTGGACAGCTGATCCAGCTTGTCCGACAGTTTAACTAAACCATCGCTAATGCTAAGCTGTTCTGAGCTCAACGAAGCAACTTCCTCCGATGTAGCTAGGGATTCCTCAGCTACCGCGCTGACATTCGTCATTGCATCGGAAAGTACAACTTGTGATTGCTCCAGTGTAGAGATCGAATCACTTACCGTGCTTAGCTGTGTAATGAATCCACCCATATGATTCGTTACTTGTTTGAAGATGGTGTCGGCTTCTTTAACAGCTAATATTTGTTCTTGGAAAATTGGTGTTGCCGTCGAAAGCACTTTCACCGTCTCATCGATTTCTTTCGTAATGGTTTCTGTAATTTGACCTACAACATCAATGGATTGTCTGGATTGATCCGCTAGTTTACGAATCTCATCTGCAACCACCATAAAGCCTTTGCCGGCTGCGCCAGCACGTGCGGCTTCAATTGTCGCATTCAAAGACAAAATGTTCGTTTGCTTCGTCATATTATTAAGAACATCCAGGATCTTACGGATAGAACGGGTACTGTCTTTCAAATTATCGACTTTATCAACCATCGAGCGGATCATTTCCTCTGTCAGGTTCGTTTTCGAAATAAGTTCAGTCATATACTTCGTACCTTGTTCACTGGAACTTTGAACATCCGCAGCAGCCGTCCCCATCTCGAGGTTGGCTACAATTACCTGCTTCATTTGCTCGCCAATATGATAAGTCAACTCATTGCCTCTCTCAGACTCCGTCGCCAATCCTCCGGCACCATTGGAAATCTCATCCGTCGCCACAGCAATTTCTCTTGCAGCTGTTGCCGTTACCTTCGAGGAATTCGTTAACTCTTGTGCTGTTTCAAAAACGGCTTGAGCAGAAGTGCTTGTTTGTTGTACCAAGGTTGTAATCTGCTGCATCATCACATCAAAGCTGGCGCCTAGCTGTCCTATTTCATCTTGCGTTTTGTAGTTCGCACGCACGGTAAGTTTCCCTTTAGCACCTTGCTGCATCAAATTACGTAGATTAATCAGGGGACGTCCGATCATTCTAGCTACGAATAATCCGATTAGTACGGCAGCAATAGCCGCGAA
Source organism: Paenibacillus sp. V4I9 (assembly GCF_030817295.1). Classification (NCBI taxonomy): domain Bacteria; kingdom Bacillati; phylum Bacillota; class Bacilli; order Caryophanales; family Paenibacillaceae; genus Paenibacillus; species Paenibacillus sp. V4I9. Next base: position 1,401,189 of record NZ_JAUSZE010000001.1, on the reverse strand, counting down.
CAAGGCAATTAGAAGCGTATAATTAAAGATTTTCTTAGCATCCTTCACAAGGGCGCTCACAGGTATATCACCAACGAGATTCCAACCGGATATGGACGACTTATAATAGGCTACCAAATGATCATCGCTCGTTATAAAAGAACCGTGTTCTTCTTCTAATTGTTCTTTCGTCAATTTGACGGCAGAATCTTTTTCTAATTCCGAGATTTCTTTATTAGCTATGTATTTGTTCTCTGTATTCGTAATGACAACCTTACTATCATCACCTAATGACATCCCAGTAATCTCTTTAGTGAGTAAATCTGTATTAAGCTCTATCAGCAGAATGGCTGATGTGGTATTCGTAAGTGTATTTCTCATCACTCGACCAATGGCAAATGTATTGGACGAGCCGCTGGAATACCCTTTGACTTTACTATCTAACCAAGCCACTTTTCCACCGTTCTCAACTGTCTTCTTAAACCAATCATTCTCGCTTGAATTTTCGCTAAATGATGTACCACCCGAACCTGTAATGACAATCAGTTTACCATCCGGTCTGTAAAGATGAAGCGTTTTAATTGCTTTGTTCGAGAAAGTCACGACATTCAATTTGTCTGTCAATTGGCGAGTAACATCAAGAGCTTCATAAGAGGATGGATCTAATGTGGGGATTGACGCAAGCAAATCCTGCAGATCCTTGTTAAGCATAATTTGTAGAGATACTTCATCAAAAGTTTGATAAAGGAAATCTAGTTTTTGTCCGGCCTGTGTTACGGTTTGAAGACTGGATTCAGACACTTTGTTCTTAATCACATTTTTCGATACCGTGTAAGAAATCAGACCCACAGTGAGGACGAAAAAAAGAATACTTACAAAAAACATTAAAAACAGCTTCATGCCTACCGATTTTACTGGGTTTTCTACCTTGACTTGCTTCATTTCTTTAAAAGCGGTCGAACCCATTTGCTTAGATTTCTTGCTGGCCACGCCTACTATACGCCCCCATGGAACATTACGAATTGCTTGAACTGCTTTGTCTAAAATACTTTGAAGTTTCTCTTTCATTTTGTTCACCGCCATTAGTTTCTACTTCCTACAAATACCATACTTTTGAACTAGAATGTAAAGGGTTCACTTTACGTTTTTTAATAATTTCGACATAGTTTACCATTATCCTTCAAAATCCGATCTAAAATAATAAAAAAAGAAACTTTCTCCAATATACTCGAGTTTGGAGAAAGTTTCCATGGTTTTATTTTCCTGTTTTCTTACGCATCATATCCCATTTTTTTACAGGTTTGTCCGTTTGTAATTTGATCATTTGAAGTGGATGTCTGGCTGCATCTAATTCTAGGCCATCTTCATTTCGTATAGTACCAACCTTTTGCTTAAAATGCGTACCATCCGGCCCGAAAAATTCAATTTCTTGGCCAGGCTTGAAATGATTTCTTTGCTGTATGAGTGCTGTTCCCGATTCAGCATCATACCCCATAACCAGACCAACAAAATCAAATCCAACGACTTTATCTTCTGGCTCAAAAATATGATCCTCATGCCCAGGCGCTTCATAGAAGAAACCGGAGTTCAAAGGTCGGTTTGCCGCTTTATATATTTCATCTTGCCACACAGGGTTGACTTCAAAATGCTCAGGATCAGCAAAGTAGGAATCAATAGCTTGGCGGTAAGCATTAACAACCGTAGCTACATAATGAATGCTCTTCATCCTGCCCTCAATCTTGAAGCTGTCTACGCCAGATTCGATCATCTCCGCAATATGTTCAATCATGCTCAGATCCTTCGAACCCATCGTGAAAGCATCGTCTTCCTCGCCAAACATAGGCAAATCCGTGGCCAATGGAGCAGAAAGAGGTTGATCCTTGGCAAATAAATCGTACTTCCAACGGCATGATTGCGAGCAGCCGCCACGATTGGAATCTCGATCAGTGAAATGATTAGAAAGCACGCATCGGCCAGAGTACGAGCTGCACATTGCCCCATGTATAAAGGCTTCAATTTCTACATCGACATGAGCTTTAATCTCATCGATTTCTTCCATGCTGACTTCACGGGCAAGAACAACTCGCTCAATACCCTGGTCTTTCCAAAACTTCACGGTTTGCCAGTTCATAACGGATTGCTGAGTACTCACATGAACTTCCAGCTTAGGGGCTACTCTTCTGCACGTCTCCATAATAATTGGATCAGCTGCAATAATAGCAGAAATCCCAACCTCTTGAAGTCCTCTCAAATAATCATCAAGACCTTCTATATCTTCATTATGAGCATAAATATTCGTTGCAACGAATACTTTAGCCCCATATTGATTGGCAAACTCTACGGCTTCGCGCATTTCCTCCAGCGAAAAGTTATCCGCGTTGGATCGGAGACCATACTTCTGACCACCGATGTAAACCGCATCCGCTCCGTAATGGATCGCAAATTTCAGCTTCTCTAAACTACCTGCCGGAGCTAGTAATTCCGGCTTGTTAAGCCTAACACGCTTTCCCCTTGCTCGGGCTTCTATGGCTGTCGTCGTCACGATAACGCACCTTCTTTCATCTATCAATATACCTGTTCTTTGTAGAAAAACCCATATGACAATTCACGTTCAGGATCTTGCAGCTTAACTATCGCATCCAACCACTCCTGTTGAAAGCTATATCCTTCAGGATCAGCTGCATAAGCATCGATTACAGCCCGATAGCTTCTCACAACCGTCTCGTTATACAGAGAAGATTTCAAAAGACCTTCGATTTTCAAGCTATCTATTTGACCGTCCATAAGCTCTGGTAAATTTTCCAACATACATATATCTTCGGAACTCATAATGTGCGTGCCATTACTATCTTCATATACAGGGTATCGCTGATCACGGCGTTCATGTTCAATGAGGAATAGCCCTCGCTCAATGGAACGATCCTGGTCTGCTGCATCTTTCCCTTGGTGCTCAATATAATTCTTCACTAGCTCACGCTTAGAGTGATAAATATTGGTGATGCCATGTACTTGTACTTCAACAGCCAACTCCGCGTGCTCTTTAAAAGCCAAAACCTGCTCCATATTCAGTTCTCTAGCCAGGACCACACGGGTAGCTCCTTGTTTAGCCCAATAGTTCGCAGTCGCATAATTGGTTGAGGTCATCTCTGCATTCCAGTGCAGCGCTAGCGGCTTAGGTAAAAAACGTGCATTCATGAGTACAGCTGGATCACCGAAAATGATTGCATCTACACCGTATTCCTGTAATTTAGCTAAATAATCAAACAGCCCTTCAAGGGCATTATTGTCAAAAATATTGTTTACTGCAACATATACACTGGCCTTCTGTTCATGTGCCCAGGACACAGCTTCCTGCATCTCATCCAGTTTCACTTCTCCCGGCAGACGCATGCCGTAGTGCGCTTCACCAATAATAACCGCATCTGCGCCTGCTTCGATCAACCTTTTCAGTTCTGCCACAGTGCTGCAGCTTACTACTAACTCTGGTTTTTTCAATTGCTTACCCTACCTTCTTTCAGCTTCCTATCATAAGTTCGTATTACTAATTCGCAGCCTTCTTGCTTTCTGCAATATTCTTCTTATGCTCTTCAAAAGTTTCTGCGAACAAATGCCCTTTGGTCCCATCCTTCTTAGTTACGTAGAATAAATACTTCGTCTCTTCCGGATAAATAGCTGCTTTCATCGAAGCAAGGCTCGGACTCGCGATCGGTCCCGGAGGTAAACCCGTGTTTAAATACGTATTATAAGGACTTTGTATTTGAAGATCCTTCTCCAGCAATCTCTCTTTGGACTTATCAAATAAATATTGCACGGTTGCATCAATTTGCAGGGGCATATTCTTCTTCAACCGGTTCTGGATAACGCCGGATACAAGTGCACGCTCTTCATTTACAACCACTTCACGTTCAATTAAAGAGGCAATCGTCAACATCTGGTGTACGTTAAGTCCGCGCTCCTTGAGCTTGTCCTTCCAGTCTGGGGGAAGTGTCGCCAGCTTCTTATCCAGCTGCTGCAGGGTTCGCTCAATGAAATCTTGTTCCGTGGAGTCCTTCTTAAACTCATACGTTTCTGGGAACAGATACCCTTCGAGACGGTGTTTGATGCTTTTATTATCAGGAATCGTTGCGATCGTTTCCCCCTTGAACCCAGCAGGCGTATCCGCCATCTGTAGAAAAACTTCCTTTTTCCAAGGAGTCTGCTCACTTAATTTGGCTGCAATCTGATCAATGGTATAGCCCTCAGGGATCGTAATACGGATGACTTCTTCCTTCACGGTCTCCCCTTTATTCAGCTTATTAATCATTTCTTCGAAAGTCATGCCCGGCTTCATACTGTACTCGCCTGCTTGAAGTCTGGAGCCCTGTTTCTTCATCTTTAAATAATACGTAAAAATCGAAGAATTTTTAATAAGTCCCTTCGTTTCAAGCTCCTTGGCGATTTGCAAAGACCCGGCGCCTTGTGGAATTGAAACTCTTACTTCTTGATCTGAAGCCTCTACAGGCTGGAGCGCATTCGCGATATACAATCCGATGCCGCCTGCAGTTCCAATGATAATGAGCAGCAATAGTCCAACAATAAGAAGGATGAGCTTAAGCTTACTTCTTCTAGGCTTATTCTGTTCATTCTCTTGTCCAAGCATGTTGTTCACAATAATCCTCCTAAAAGTTTTGCTTTAGCAAAACTGACTTCGTAAGCATTGGCTTTAGAGTTTTCGTAAGAAAACTGGCTTCGTAAGCATTTGTATACCCCAAAGCAAACAAAAAAGAGCGGATGTGCTCCGCTCGGTTGTATGCTTCTTACGATTCATCCTGTTCTGGAAATACCATCTCGTCGTAGAGCTCTGAAACGGTTTCCCATTCCTCGTCATCCTCGATGGTTTCCAATTCATACTGTCCGTCGCTATCTGTCGTCACTCGGAAAACAGCAACCTCGTCTTCCTTCTTGAGTTCATCGGATTGCAGAACAGCGTACGTATAACTTCCATAAACGAATTCTTTAAGAAGATGATACACCGTTGATTCATTTTGCTCATCAAACAAAATAATATCATCCCCGTAAGTTTTGCGCAATACGTCAGAAGGCGTCGTACTCATGCTTCTTCTTCCTCATCGAATTCTGCCATTAATGTATTGAATGTTTCTTCAACAATATTCCATTCTTCTTCATCCTCGATGGTGAACAGCTTCAAATCCTCGCCGTCATCATCCTCTTCATAGCGAAATGCGTACACTTCATCGGATTCTTCATCTCCGCCGTCTGTAGGAACTACCATCATGTACTTCTTGTCTGAACCGTCCACTTCGAATTTCATGATAACCTCGAACTCTTCTTCGTTGCCTTCATCGTCCGGGATGTAAATGATTTCTGGTTGTTCTTCATGCAATTCTTCTTTGGACATATTCGTTCACCTCTTCATATTAGCATCCATGTACCCTTGCAGAATGAGTTGTGCGGCCATTTTATCAATAACCAACTTGCGTTTCTTCCGACTCACATCAGCTTCTAGCAGTGTGCGTGTCGCAGCTACGGTCGTTAACCGCTCATCCCACAGGTTTACAGGTACACTTAGTTTTTGCTCTAATTCTTGCGAAAATGCGATTGCAAGCTCGCCGCGCGGCCCTATTGTATTGTTCATATTCTTGGGTAAGCCTACAACGATTTGAGTAACACCATACTCTTTGACAATGGCCTCCAGCCGAGCGATGTCTTCCCCAGGCTTACGACGATGTATGACTTCAAGCCCTTGAGCCGTCCAACCAAGCTCATCGCTCATCGCTACACCAATCGTTTTGTCCCCATAATCCAAGCCTATCCATCTCATGCCGGTTCTCTTTTCCTTCTATTTGTGTTGACCCAGATAAGCACGAACTAATTCTTCAATGAGTTCGTCCCGTTCCCGTTTACGAATGAGGCTCCGAGCATTATTATGCCGTGGAATATAGGCAGGATCTCCGGAAAGCAAGTACCCGACAATCTGGTTGATCGGATTATACCCTTTTTCCTGAAGAGCATCATACACCGCTAATAACACATCTTTGGGCGATGTCTCTATTTCTTCTGCCTTTACGTTGAACTTCATCGTTTTATCCATGGAACTCATCAGGAGCACCTCACTTTCCTTGTGATACCTTTGTAAAATATTTGAAAATCAATCCATGTATACTGGTTATATTCTCTATGGGTTTAAAAATTCCTGTCCCACAGAAAAATAATTATGCAAATTGGGAAAGAAGTCCTTCAACTCCGTACAAAGCAGCTTGTAATTTGGATGCATCCTTGCCGCCTGCTTGCGCCATATCCGGGCGACCGCCTCCGCTACCGCCAACAGCCTGAGCCACTTCTTTAATGATTTTACCTGCATGGAAGCCTTTAGCCACAAGATCTGGCGTGACAGCAGCAACCAAATTGACTTTGTCATCTGCAACTGCGCCGAGTACGATAACTGCGGAACCTAGCTTTGTCTTCATCTCATCCACAATATTGCGAAGTGAATCCATATCCGCTGCATTGACTTGTGCAGCCAGCACTGAAACCCCCGCTATTTGCTTCACTTGGTCTGTAAGAGAACCCGCTTCGATTCGCCCAAGCTTGCTGCGCAGCGACTCGTTTTCACGTGTCAGTTCCTTCACTTGCTGAAGCGCAGCTTCAACACGTTTGGGTACATCTTGAACATTTGATTTGAGCAAGCCCGCGGATTCTTTCAGTAATTGTAACTGCTGATCAAGGTATTCATACGCACTGCGGCCAGACACCGCTTCGATCCGACGAACACCTGAACCGATACCGGACTCGCTGACAATTTTGAATAAGCCAATTTGACCCGTATTCTGAACATGGCAACCGCCGCACAGCTCTAAGCTGTAATCGCCAACTTGCACAACGCGCACGATATCACCGTACTTCTCGCCGAACAAAGCCATAGCTCCCATTGCTTTCGCGTCAGCGATTGCTTTGAGTGAAATATCCACATTCGTGTTATTCCAGATTTGACGGTTCACACGCTGTTCTACATCCTGCAGCTCTTCGCTGCTAATGCTTCCGAAATGCGAGAAGTCAAACCGTAAACGGTCAGGTTCAACCAAAGAACCCGCTTGGTTAACATGCGTTCCTAGTACTTCTTTAAGCGCCTTGTGCAGCAAATGTGTAGCTGTATGGTTCTTAATGATATCCCCACGCTCTGCAGCAGCAACAATAGCTTCTACCGAATCACCATTGCGAAGAACACCCGACACAACAAGTACTTTGTGAACGTGCTGGCCATGAGGCGCTTTGATAACATCTTCAACCTTCAATGACACTTGGTTACTTCGAATTATACCATAGTCACTTACCTGACCGCCGCTTTCAGCGTAGAAAGGAGTTCGATCCAATACGACCTGACAGGTCTCACCAACTCCGACGAGGTCAACGAGTTCATTCTCATGAACGATCGCCACGATACTTGCAGTAACTACCAATTCATTATATCCAACAAATTCGCTTTTAATCGTTAATTCAGACAGCGGTCCACCTTGTACCTTCATACCGCCTTCTTTATGACTGGCCGCTCTAGCACGGTCGCGCTGTTCCTGCATGGAAGTATCAAATCCTTCACGGTCAACCGTTAAGCCCTTCTCAGAAGCGAAATCTTCGGTCAAATCGAAAGGGAAGCCATACGTATCATACAGCTTAAAAGCATCCGGTCCGCTAATCTGCTTCGTCCCCGCTTGACGTGTCTTTTCTACCATTTCGGCTAAAATGATCAAGCCATCGCTTAACGTTTCATGGAAACGTTCCTCTTCGGTTCGGATGACCTTCTCGATAAATTCTCGTTTATCTACAACTTCCGTGTAGTAAACGCCCATTATCTCCCCAACTGTTGGTACGAGCTTATGAAGGAATGGCTTATCAAGTCCAAGTACTTTGCCGTATCGTACAGCGCGGCGCAGCAATCGCCGGATAACATAACCGCGTCCTTCATTAGAAGGCAGAACGCCATCACCAACGGAGAAAGCAACGGTGCGTATGTGGTCAGCGATGACTTTGAGTGCAACATCATGCTCTTCGTTCACGTGATATTTCACACCCGTAAGCTCACATGTTTTATCAATAATCGGCTTAAACAAATCCGTGTCAAAGTTTGAGTCCACATCTTGCAGAATCGAAGCAAAACGTTCTAATCCTGCCCCGGTATCAATATTTTTGTTAGGGAGCGGTGTATAGCTGCCGTCTTTATTATGGTTGAATTGCGTAAACACGAGGTTCCAAACTTCTAGGAAACGCTCATTTTCCCCACCTGGCCAGCATTCTGGATCAGACAAATCACCGTATTTATCGCCGCGATCATAGAAAATCTCTGTACAAGGACCACATGGACCCTCGCCAATATCCCAGAAATTATCTTCTTTGAGCTTATAAATACGCTCTTCGGGTATACCAATTTGTTTGTTCCAAATTTCAAAAGCTTCCTCATCATCTTCATGCACAGTGACAGAAATACGATTCGGATCAAAGCCGATCCATTGTGGATCAGTCAAAAACTCCCAAGCCCAAGGAATGACTTCTTTTTTAAAGTAGTCTCCGATGGAGAAATTCCCCAGCATCTCAAAGAACGTATGATGTCGGCGTGTTTTACCCACATTTTCAATATCATTCGTACGAATACATTTCTGGGCATTCGTAATCCGCGGATTCTCAGGAATTTCGCGTCCATCCAAATACGGCTTTAAAGGAGCAATTCCCGCATTTATCCACAAGAGTGAAGGGTCATTATGTGGGACGAGTGATGAGCTTGGCTCTACCTTATGCCCTTTACTTGCAAAGAACTGCAACCACTTGGAACGTATTTCACTTGCTTTCATCTTTTTCAAGCCTCCATATTTATCAATTGTTCGAAAAACAAACAAAAAACGCCCCTGTAACATACAGGGACGAATAATCGCGGTACCACCCTGGTTATTGTGTTCGGCTCACCCTTGTATATAGCAAGAGGAAACAAACGCAATCTCCTTGTGCGGATCTGTAACGGGTCCAACCGGTGGAGTTCATCCACACTCCGAAACGAGCTTTGGGCCATCCTAGCACCGAAAGGTTCTCACAGCCGCTACTGGCAGTAATACTGCTCTAGCGGAACCTTCTCTCTGACGATGGACTATGGCTTACTAAAGTTTCATCAACGCTTTCAATTCAGATATAGATAAGGCAAATTATAACTATATGCTAGTACCCTGTCAATATTCATGTAAAGCTTTGGGCTCTACTTCCATTCAATGTAACAAATGTTAATGAAACCAAACCTTTAAGGGGATCGTATGCAAACTCGGATCCAATTTCAAGAACAAAAAGAGCAAAAAGAAGAAAAGGACGACAAAGGGGATGACATAGATAAAAATTTAAAAAATCACGGTTGACAATCATTCTCAATGAACGTATACTAAGTTTAATGATAATGATTTTCATTATCGCACTAAGACATATCGCAAGAATTCGTATACTTATTCCGTAGCCCATTCGATGGTTTACGCATGGCCACACCTTTCATATCCTCAACCCTCGTGCAGAACCCCTCTGAACCATGATCCCGCAAGTCATGGCTCAGAGGGGTTCTGTGCGTCCACACAAATGAAACCTCATGTCGTGGGCTTATGAACATAGTGAAGGAAAACATGTTGTATGATAACCTTCATGACCGCAAAGAAAGGTACAGCCAATATTAACCCCACAATACCTGCGACTTCCCCACCTACAAGTAACGCGAAAATAATAAACAACGGATGCATATGAAGCGTTCTTCCTACCACCTGAGGGGAAATGACGTTGCCTTCGAGAATTTGCACAGCTAAATTAACGAGTGCGACGAACAATAACATTTTCAAAGAGATCGTTGAAGCCATAATGATTGCGGGAGCTGCTCCAAAAAAAGGCCCCAAGTAAGGAATAATATTAAATACCGCCACAACGCTGGCGAGCAGCAAGGCATATGGCATCCCAATAAGCCAATACCCCAAATAGGCAAGAACTCCTATAATCACGCAGACTAACAGTTGGCCCCGGATATAATTGCCAAGAGCAGTGTCAATATCAATGAGCAATTTGATTGTTCTTTTACGATGCTCACGCGGCACAATAGCCAGTGCTGTTTTCTCAATAATTTGAAAATCCTTTAAGATATAAAATGCAACGAACGGTACGATAAAAGCGATGAACAGCATATTTATGGTATTTCCAATCTGATTCATGTAGTTCGAGATAGCCATGGAAATGCTGTTTTCCAGCTTCGTAAGTGAATGATTAAATCCATTGCGCACGCTGTCGGGCAGCAGTTGATTTTGATTAAAGCCGTCTACTATCGACTGTGCACGCATAGCCATTTGCGGCATATGCTCATTCAGTTCCGCAATTTGGGACACAAACATCGGTGTCATATTCATGATAATAACGGTCAGAGAGGAGAGAAAGACACTATAAATAAGCAGTACTGCAATGGTTCTTGGTACTTTCCGTTGGTTAAGAATATTCACGATCGGGTTTAAAATGTACGAAATAATCACAGCTATAAAAAATGGCGTTAAAATGGCTTTGATAAAGGTAAATACACTAAACATTATAGGCTTTATTTTCAGCAGCATATACAAGCTGGCCAGGACAAGTAGGAGGTATACCAACCCGACAAACCATTTATTTTTCCAAAAACGTTCCATTCTCTTCACCTCTGTTAATCCTTATAAACATATGCTCATACAGTATATGTACAACCCGTCCAAATTAACCCGTTAAATCATGAGCTAAACAATAAAAAAACGCTACTTTTTAAGCGCCGCTGCGCTCAAAAAATAACGTTTCGTAATGTGTATTAACGATTAATTTGCATGTTCGTGGACATGAGGAATTTCTTCCTCAAAAAATAAATCATCCAGAGAACTCAACGTACCGTCTTCCTCTACTTGATACACGGACATTTTGTCTCCGTTAACACTGAGTTCAATAAAGCAACCCCAGCAGTAGAATTGATGGGAACCGATTTTTCCAATATCTTTGGAATTACAGTTTGGACAACGCATAATGTTCACCCTATTCTTCTTTGGATACGAAGAGTTCTTCTACTTCCTGAGCGCAATGTACAGGCACTATGATGGCATCTTCCCCTTTGGTTGCCGCCACCGGCATGGGAAGCCATCTACGCCCTTCCTTTAAATCAGAAATAAACCCTTCGGACAATTCATAACCTACTATTTGTTTACCCCAATTCTGGTTTAAATAAACATCTTCTACCACGCCTAATTTGTGCCCTCCCACCGTAATGACGGGAAGACCTTTGATTTTGCGGCTTCCTTCAAGAAAAGCATGGCACTCTTCCACATGCTCAAACTCGCGAATGACACTTTCGTTCGGTATGGTAATGGCATCTTCTCCGGCAGCAACGATTCCCTCCCATGGTATGTAACGTAAGGAGGAGAACCAATTCTTCACTTCGAGCATGATACCTCGTATGTTCCAATCAGGGCCTACCAACAAATCTTTAACTTGACCTATTTGTTTACCGGAATCTACCGTTAGAACGGGAAGTCCGATCAAATCATGCGCTTTGCGCAAGTTTAATTCCTCCTAGAACCACCCGGTACTATGTAGTACGCAACCGCTTGACAATGGTTGCAATTTTCTGGGCAGCTGTTTCGATTTGTTCTTTAGAATTCCCCATTCCAAAACTAAATCGAACCGCGGAGGCTGTAACATTTTCTGGGAGCTTCATGGCTTGTAATACGTGCGATACTTCAAGTGAACCTGACGTACATGCAGAACCGCTTGCAGCAGCCACTTCTTCTAAATCAAGATTCATGAGAAGTGTTTCTGTTGAGATACCTGGGAAGCTGATGTTCAGAATATGCGGGATACACTGTTCCTTGTGGCCATTAATCATAAAGCTATCACAGCCTAATTGCTGCTCCAGTATACTTATCATAAGCCCGCGAAACTCTGTGACTTTGGATTGCATGTTGTCCATCATCGGGAGAGTTACTTCCACAGCTTTGGCAAAGCCTGCGATTGCTGCTACATTCTCCGTACCTGCGCGGCGCTTTCTCTCCTGAGCACCGCCAAAGACGTGAGGTGTTAACCTCGTGTTCTTCGATACAAATAATGCGCCTGCACCTTTGGGTCCGTATATCTTATGAGCTGAGAAACTCATTAAATCAACAGGAAGTTCACGAATATTCAGCGGTAATTTACCTAAAGCCTGCACAGCATCTACATGAAAAGGAATTTGCCGACTCCGCGCTAAATGACCTACTTGCTCGATCGGTTGAATCGTACCCACTTCATTATTTACATACATGATGGAAATGAGAGCAGTGTCAGGACGAATAGCCGCTTCCACATCTTCTATTTGAATAAGACCGGTCGGACCTACTGGAAGGTAGGTCACCTCAAATCCGAGGCTCTCCAATCGCTCACAGGGATGCAAAACAGCATGATGTTCGATTTCCGTCGTAATGATATGCTTCTTGCCATCCTTGTTCGCATTCATGATCCCAAAGATCGCCATGTTATTGCTTTCGGTCCCTCCGCTTGTAAAAATAAGCTCAGCAGGTAAACAGCCTAGCGACTTCGCCATAGCGTCACGAAACCGATTGAGTGCTGTTCTAGTGGCTCTGCCGAAGCTGTGTGTACTCGAAGGATTACCAAAAAAGGCTGTATAGAATGGAAGCATCGCTTCCATTACTTCAGGATGCACGGGTGTTGTTGCTGCATGATCAAGATAAATAGGATTCATAGGACACCCTTAAATGTAAAACATATAGTTGTCGTTCTTGCCTTGGTCTTCGAAAGAAATCAAGTTCGCAAGTGTAGTAGAATCTAGCACATCCGCAATACTATCGCGAATACGAATCCACAGATCACGCTTAGCCGGATCATCTTCCTCCGTAAAGTCGACAGGACTAATCGGTCCTTCTAATACACGAATAACCTCGCCTGCTGTTACTGTTTCAGCGGATTTTGAGAGAATATATCCACCGTAAGCACCACGAATACTTTTGACCAATCCTGCATTGCGAAGCGGAGCTACAAGTTGTTCCAGATAATGCTCGGAAAGCTGATGCTTTTCGGCAATACTTTTGAGTGAAGTCGGTCCTTCACCAAATCGATTGGCCAGCTCCATCATGATCGTCAAACCATAGCGGCCTTTTGTAGAAATTTTCAAAGTTACACCTCATTCAACATTATATGCCATCAAGGAGTCTGATCGATATTGCTAAAACTTCTGTTTGCCTACCATCTATTTTATCCACGTTCAGACACTATGGTCTTCCCTATCTTGGTACACAGCGTTTCCATTTTTCGCAAAAACATTCCTAAACATCCGTATATCGTATATATGGTATCATAAATTCCTTGTTCTGTGGGGGAAAAACAATGACATTCTCATGAAATATTTTAATTTTGAACAATAGAGAGGTATAATAGTAAGAGTTTTAAAAAAAGTCTCACAAGATAGAAAAGAGGTTCACAGCTATGAGTAAAAAAACACGTGTCATTTTGGGAATGTCCGGAGGTGTCGATTCTTCGGTTGCTGCGCTGTTGCTTAAGGAACAGGGCTACGAGGTTATTGGCATTTTCATGAAAAATTGGGACGATACCGATGAGTTTGGCCATTGCACCGCAGAAGAAGATGCAGAGGATGTTAGAAGAGTGTGCGATCAGCTCGACATCCCTTTCTATACAGTTAATTTCGAAAAGCAATATTACGACAAAGTTTTCGCCTATTTCTTGGACGAGTACACCAAGGGCCGCACGCCGAATCCGGATGTGATGTGTAACCGAGAAATTAAATTCGGGGAATTGCTTCAAAAGGTCATAGACTTAGGTGGGGATTATATTGCAACAGGTCACTACGCACAAGTAAAAGAGCAAGATGGTGAATATGTGCTCTTGCGTGGTAATGATGCCAACAAAGATCAAACGTACTTCCTTAACGTGCTCAATCAGCAGCAGTTGTCCAAAGCCATGTTCCCGATTGGCCACCTACCGAAACCAAAGGTTCGTGAAATTGCTGAAGCAGCTGGTCTTGCCACTGCTAAGAAGAAAGACAGTACCGGAATTTGCTTCATCGGCGAGCGAGACTTTAAACAGTTCCTCAGCCAATACTTGCCTGCAAAGCCAGGCAATATGGTCGATATTCGTAACGGTGAAGTCAAAGGACGTCACGACGGTTTGATGTACTATACCCTGGGTCAAAGACAAGGACTTGGTATTGGCGGTTCAGGCTCTGGCGAGCCGTGGTTCGTTGTTGATAAAGATTTGGAAAACAATCAATTGCTTGTTGTTCAAGGTGAGCAGTATCCAGGACTATATTCTAAGGGCTTAACAGCCACAGATGTGAACTGGATCTCATCGAACAAACCGGTGGGCGCGTATGCCTGTACAGCCAAATTCCGTTACCGTCAGCCAGACCAAGGCGTAGTTCTTACTTTTATGGAGGATGGGACATGTGAAGTTGTCTTCGACAAACCGCAAAAAGCCGTGACGCCAGGGCAATCTGTCGTTTTCTATGATGGAGACGTGTGTTTAGGCGGCGGAGTTATTGATAAGGTTCATAAGTAAGTTTAATTCGCGGATATTGGAACAGGAAGGATGAACGTTTTGGTCAAAGTGAATGATATTAGTAGGAAAGCTGCTGCTTATGAGGATGTTACGAAAATCGTGAAAGAGGTCGGTATTCTCCCACTCTCTTCGTTCATACCAGATCATCCTTCCCTTGAATCTATAACTGTGCACGAACAATGGCATACGGGGCTAGAGACAGATCCTTGGTTATGGCGAGATCGTCTGCCTGGCGACGGCATTGCCGCTTATGGGCGCTTTTTTGCAAAGAAGCCTCTATTGATTTCTGCTGAGCTCTTTCCATTGATTAAGAATTTGTTAGACGAGCCTTATTCTGTAGAAGAGCGTTATGCTGATGGAGAGCTTCCAAAATCCGCTGTCGAGCTTTTTCAAGCTGTTGAAGAGAACGAAGGCATTGATTTTAAGGAGCTTCGCTCCAAAATCGGGATGAAAGCCAAGGAGTCGAAAAACGAATTCGACCGTGCACTGATAGAACTACAAAGTAAGGCAGATATCGTCATAGCTGGTATAAGCGAACGCCTGAATGCCAATGGCACCAAGAACGGCTGGAACAGCACCTGCTATATGACCGCCAAGCATTGGATGGAGCTTCATGGGATTAAGGCGAATACACTTCCAACCCTGGAAGCGAAGAGTCAACTCAGAATGCTGCTTCAAGAACGATTTAGTGCTGCCGCGGGTGTTTATTTAGGGAAGGTTTTTAAATTATAGAAATGAACAAAAATAGGAGCCCTGAGGTCTCCTATTTTTGTTTTCAGCACTGTCGCCAGCTAACATATAATCCGGTATCTTGTAGAAATTTACCGTTTACCTTTCAAGTATGCAGGCTTAATTCTAAGCACAGGATAATCGCGAAAGTGTGATCGAATGGGTAGAATCTTAGCCGTGCTTCTCATTATTTGTTTTGGTTGGTCCGGAAGTTTGCAAGCATGGGCAGAGGCAAGTACAGCAGAAATTATAGTAGAATATATGCCAGAACAAGACCCCGAGTATGCCAAATGGAGCCGTCTTGCCTTTCAGGAGGCCGGGAAACTATACACTTTATTAGATTATAAATATTTAGGGCGTTCAACTATCGCGCCAGGCGTTGTACAGCAGCAGTTTCGCTTCTGGGTAAGACATCATGGTGTCGAATTTCCGCTGATTGTTTCGATTCGATACGATCCTGTTACAGAGAAGGTTTTCACAATCGATATGGAGCAAGAAAAAAGAGGGAACCTACCGATTTTATAAACCTGTAGGTGTCCCTCTTCTTTTATGTTGATTGAGCTTCATCTTTTCTTCTGTTCCCTGTTCACTAGCTGTGAAAATAATTTCATTTCGAATTTCGTCAGGTAAGTACTGCTGCTTCACATAGTGTCCCGGATAATTATGTGGATACATATAGCCTTTATGTCCGAGCTGTTCAGCACCTTTATAGTGCGTATCACGCAGATGAAGCGGTACATTCGCAGATTTCACTTGATCCATCAACTGTTCCGCACGTGAGATGGCCATCGGTATCGAATTTGACTTTGGACTCTCCACAGCGAATAAAATTGCCTGGGAAATGATGTACTTTGATTCCGGCCAACCAATCTTATGATAGGCGTCCATGGCCGTCACGGACTGCACCATCGCCTGCGGATTGGCGAGGCCGATATCTTCGCTGCAGGCGACGATTAGACGCCGCAGGAACGTCATGGGATCCATGCCGAGCTTCTCGACGGCATACAGGAACCAGAACAGCGCGGCGTCACTGGAGCCGCGTACACTCTTGTGAAAAGCGGACAAGACGTCGTATTGCGTCGACTCGTCCGCTTTCACGATGGGGCGGCGGATCGACTCTTCCGCCACCTCGAGCGTTATCTGAACCGTTCCATCCGGTTCAGGTGAAGTCGTTAGCGCTGCAAGCTCCAGCGCATTAAGTGAACGGCGGATGTCGCCACCCGCCATCCGCGCGATGTGCTCCAGCGCCTCCTCGTCTACGTGGAGGCGCATGAAGCCGAGCCCCTTCACGGGGTCGGCGATGGCTCTTCGCATGGCGATGAGCGCATGCTCCGCCATGAGGGGCTCGAGCTGAAACAGCGTCGAGCGCGACAGCAGAGCCCCGTTCACATGGTGAAACGGGTTCTCTGTCGTCGCACCGATGAAGATGAGGATGCCCTGCTCTACCGCAGGGAGCAGCGCATCCTGCCGCGAGGTGTTAAAGCGATGCACCTCGTCCAAGAACAAGGTCGTCTTACGACCGTACATCGCTTTATTGGTCTTCGCTAGCTCGATAATCTCTCGCACATCTTTGACCGAAGCATCTACGGCGTTCAGCTTCATGAACTCACCCTGTGTTCGGTTCGCTATAATGTTGGCCAGTGTTGTTTTGCCTGTGCCCGGAGGTCCATAGAGCAAGATTGAGGTCACTTGATCGGCCTCAATCGCTCGTCTGAGCAGCTTGCCTTTTCCTACGATTTGCTCCTGACCAATATATTCATCCAACGTTGTTGGCCGCATACGATCAGCTAGAAGCTTTCCTGTTGGTTCTTGTGAAGAAGCATATGTAAACAAGTCCATAAGTGGGTTATCCTTTACTTTGCATTGAAAGATATAAACTCTATTATAACCCGCATACGAAATCATGTCATGTTTTGTCAGTAAAAGATCCCCCTGATACGAAACCAGGAGGATCATTCTTGATACCATTTATACAGACTGAGGAGTTGCATTGTCATTCTGCGGCTCTGGATGCTGGACAGGTACTGTGAAGCGAAGCGGCCCTGCGATAAATGTAGCTGTTAATCCGATAATACCGAACATGATACTTAAGATAAAACCGTGGTTAATCGCTGTTCCAAGTGAATCTCGGAGAAAATCCATCGTTTCCTTGGGTACTGCAGCACTCGCACGGATCAATTGATCAGGATTTGCTACGGTTGCTAGCTGATTGAGAGGCAAATTGTGCTCTGCTGCGCCAGCTTGAATAAGCCTGTTATAGTTATTATTGACGATAGTCGCCATAATCGAAGCCCCGAGAACCCCTCCTATATTACGCCAAAAACCAATGATGGAGGAGCTGACTCCTATATATTTGTGATCTACGCTGAGAGCAACGGCATTCTGAGCAACACTCATTAACGGACCAATCGCCCCTACGCCAAGTATAACCATCAGGGTAATCATATACAGATTACTTGCGTCATGACTGACTACACTCAACAAATAGCTAATGACAATACCCGTAATCATACTGGACGCGATAACCGCACGGAAGCTAAAGAAACGTTGAAGAAAACCGAACAAAACAGCTCCAACCATTAATGAAAACATCATCGGGGTCAAAAGCACATTTGAATTCGCCCGACCGAGCACGGCAGTTGAGAAAATAGGCAAGTAAGCAATTGCCGAAAACATGATTGCTCCTTGGCAAAGACAAGCTAACATCATGCCGAGAACCATTCGGTTTTTGAATAAGGGTAAAGGCAGCATGGGTTCTTGAGCCCTGCGTTCAACCCTAATGAACAGAAAGCCTACAACAACGGCAACAGCTAACAGACTAATAATTTGCCAGGACGCCCAAGTATAATCTTTACCACCGAACTCTAATGCGAGCATGAGTGAGACGGTAGAGATAACGAGTAACAGTGTCCCTAAATAATCAATTTTCGGACGACGAGTCGATCGAGTTTCCTTAAGAGCAAAAAGCAAAACAAAGAATGAGAGTATACCCAGCGGTAAATTAACATAGAAACACCAGCGCCAACCCCAAGATTCGGCGAGTAATGTACCGATTTGCGGTCCCGCTACGGATGATAGACCGAATATCCCTGCGAATACCCCTGACAGCTTAGCCCCCTGTTTGGGATCTGAAAAAAGCGTATAAATAATGGTGAAACTAATGGGGAAAATAGCTCCTGAACCTATCCCCTGAATCGCTCTATATATGATCAGCTGTGTCATATCCTGGGCTGTACCACAGAGTGCCGAACCGATCAAAAATATAGAAATTCCAATCAAATAAAAGAGCTTTCTGCCAAACATATCCGACAGCTTTCCGAAAACAAGCATCGTGCTCGTAGATGCAAGCATATACGCTGTGAATACCCAACTGATTTTATCAAAACCATTAATGTCGCCTATTATGTGACTTATTGCAGCAGCCGTAATTGTATTATCTAACGCAGACATCAATAGCCCTAGAGCCATTGCCAGTATTATAAAACCTGTTTTTTTATTACCCACTATCGTTTTGCCCCTTTTCCATTTTCAAATTACTCAAACGTTCTATTCCGGCCATTAATGTTCGCAGCGTACTTTCCATATTTTCGATACCAATCTGAATACAAATTTCCTGTGTCTGAGACATTAATGAATTTGACTTACCGTTCTCATACATTTTCCTCAAACGTTCAAGATCATCTTTCGTACTCGATACGCCATATTCCAAATATTCAATAATGACCTCGACCTCAATAAATTCACCAAAAAACAAGCGAGTCATCGCATCAGACTTGAACTCATTGGCTTGCATGGGACTATACATGTAGGCTTTGAAATGCTTTTGGCCTTCCTCCGTTATGGAATAGACATTCTTATTCGGTCTTCCCTCCTGAATCACACTTTCTTTCGTGATGAGACCTTCCTTCTCCATCTTGCTAAGCGTAGGATAAATCGTGCCAAAACTTGCATTGTAAAAATAAGAAAATACCGTCTCAAACATATGCTTGATGTCGTATCCCGATAGACTGCGCTTCATTAAAATACCTAAAATGACATCCTGACTAGTCATGCTGTAAATCCTCCTTTTTCTTGATTGTGCTTCTTAATTAACAATTTATCAAATTATATATATCGAGTCTACATATAAATAAACGATATATACTTTTTCGATATATGGACAGGTTCATCGTGTTTGATTAACCCTCATAAACAAGGACTTTATAAGGTGTGGGTTTCTTACCAACCATCTAGAAGCCTGAAAGGGAACAACGATGCCTTATTTCCTCTAAAACTGCATATTTCACGTTTTCGCTGAACGTGGATCCTCTATTTCCCAGTTTCGAGGTCTATAAACTGCCAAAACACCCAAATAGCGCACACATGTTCCGCATACTGGCCCAACACTGACATATTAGCCGAAATAGCGAATCCTCGTTCCCTCTAGCCTTAAATTAGCAGCAAATTTTGCCGATTCCACTCCTGTGAATCCTTTTGCTTCGTCCGTACTCGTAGGAAGTGCATAAATAGGATGCTCCAACCATTAGGCAAATAAAAAACGGATGCCCGCTTTCGAGGGCATCCGTTGTTCTATTTCTTCTTCAAACCAATTTCCAATAGTTCTTTCACAGCCACACTCACCATGATCAATCCTGCCACAGGCGGAACGAAGGCATTGCTCGCCGGTGGTTGTTTTGCCTTGCGAATTTCAGGTGCGTTCGCGGGAACGATTTGCTGCGTTACATCTTCGCGTGGTTTCATCGGCTCTTCGGTCGAAAATACGACCTTCACGCCTTTTTTGATCCCTTCCTTGCGCAGTTTTTGACGCACTACACGTGCAATAGGATCCATGCTCGTTTTGGAGATATCCGCTACTTTGAACTGTGACGGATCCATTTTGTTGGCTGCTCCCATGCTGGAAACGATTGGAATCTTCCGTTCTAGACACTGCTTGATCAGATGGATTTTATAGGAGATGGTATCACTTGCATCCAACACGTAATCAATTGGATATGAGAATACTTCCTCGTACGTTTCCTCTGTGTAAAACATCCGGAGGGCGATGACATCGCATTCTGGATTAATTAATTTGATTCGATCGCGCATCAGATCAGCCTTTGGCTGACCAACCGTTGTCGTGAGCGCATGAATCTGACGGTTAATATTCGTGATGTCGACAACATCTTTGTCGATCAGAATAAGACGTCCAACCCCTGTACGTGCTAGTGCTTCAGCAGCGATTGAACCTACACCGCCGATGCCTAGTACGGCAACCGTGCTATTCTTCATGATTTCAAGCCCCTCAGGGCCAATCGCTAGTTCAGTTCGTGAAAATTGGTGAAGCATAGAAACACTTCCTCTTCTATGTTCTTAGGCTTTAGCAGCGGGCTGCTTAAGCGCTAAGCGAATCGACAGTTGTTCAAGCTGTTTGTCATCTACGGTACCCGGTGCGTCGGTTAACAAGTCTGTTGCACTTGCCGTTTTCGGGAATGCAATCGTTTCTCTGAGGTTCGTGCGGCCTGTGATCAGCATCACCAAACGGTCGAAACCAAAAGCGAATCCGCCATGCGGAGGTGTTCCATATTCAAAGGCTTCAAGTAGGAAGCCGAATTTCTCAGCAGCTTCTTCTTTGGAGAAGCCAAGCGCACCGAACATTTTCTCCTGTACTTCACGTTGGTAAATACGCATCGAGCCGCCGCCCACTTCATATCCGTTCAAGACAAGATCGTATGCTTGTGCACGAATTTGACCTGGGTCTGTATCGAAGTAATGAACATCTTCTTCATTAGGACGCGTGAACGGATGATGCTCAGCTACATAACGTTTGGCTTCTTCGTCGTACCCAAGAAGTGGGAAGTCCACAACCCAAGCATATTTGAACTTCGAGTCATCGATAAGGCCAAGCTCACGACCGATTTTCAGACGAAGGTTACCAAGTACATCAGCAACAACTTTTTTCTTATCAGCAGAGAATAGAAGCAAATCCCCTTCTTCTGCGCCTAAACGCTCTGTTAATGCAGCGATTTCGGCCTCATTGAAGAATTTCACGATAGGCCCTTTGAATTCGCCGTCTTTCACTTGAATCCAAGCTAAGCCTTTGGCGCCGTAACGTGCTGCGAACGGTAAGAGGTCATCGATCTCTTTACGACTCCATGTGCCGCAACCTTTAGCATTCAAAGCTTTTACTTGACCGCCGCCTTTAACGACGTTTGCAAACACTTGAACACCAGAAGTTTCAACGATATCAGAAACATCTTCGAGTTCTAGACCAAAACGTAGATCCGGTTTATCCGAACCATATTTCGCCATGGCATCCGCATACGTAATACGTTGGAATGGACGCGGGATTTCAACTTGAGCTGTTTCTTGCATTAATTTGACTACGAGTTCTTCCAAGATTTCAAGCAGTTGATCCTGAGAAATGAAAGAAGTCTCAATGTCGACTTGTGTAAATTCAGGCTGACGGTCTGCACGAAGATCCTCATCCCGGAAACAGCGTGCTATTTGGTAGTAACGCTCTAAACCACTAACCATCAACAATTGTTTAAAGATTTGCGGGGACTGCGGAAGCGCAAAAAATTCGCCCGGATGCACGCGGCTTGGCACCAAGTAATCGCGAGCGCCTTCCGGTGTGCTTTTCGTCAAAATCGGTGTTTCAACTTCAACAAATCCTTGATCATCTAAGAAATTACGGAATACTTTGGACGCTTTGGAGCGAAGCATTAATGTTTTTTGCATTTCCGGACGACGCAGGTCCAGATAACGATATTTCAAACGAACGGCTTCATCCACATCCACGCCGTCTTCGATGAAGAACGGAGGTGTTTTGGCTGCATTCATAATTTCGATTTCAGTCACCTGAATCTCAATCTCACCCGTTGTAATATTTTTGTTAACCGTTTCGGCATCACGTTCTACAACTTTCCCTTTAACAGCAAGCACGTACTCATTACGAGCG
Organism: Paenibacillus sp. V4I9; assembly: GCF_030817295.1. NCBI lineage: Bacteria > Bacillati > Bacillota > Bacilli > Caryophanales > Paenibacillaceae > Paenibacillus > Paenibacillus sp. V4I9. Next base: position 1,378,967 of record NZ_JAUSZE010000001.1, on the reverse strand, counting down.
CGGTCAGCAATAGCAAGTGCATCCCCTGAGAAGTCTGGGTTAAATACGGTCTGGACAAGCCCGCTGCGATCGCGTAGATCGATGAATAGAACGCCACCTAAATCACGTCTTCTTTGCACCCAACCGTTTAGTGTAACTGTCTGTCCTACCTGAGCTTTAGTAAGCTGCCCACAATGATGTGTTTTGAGCATCATGATTATATTTCCTCCTAATATAGGGATCTTTGAGCGGAGCTCAAAATCTCTCCTTGTTATATGTTTCCTAAGTTTTCTATTCGAAAAGTGTCTTTGCAGCGTTTGAGGCAAGATCGGCTAAACTCACAGTCAATTGACTGCCTGTATCCATGTTCTTCAAAGTAATTTCGCCACGCACCAATTCGTCATCTCCAAGAATCGCCACACAGGTGGCCTGAAAGCGGTCAGCTGATTTCATTTGAGCTTTCATTTTACGGCCTTGGTAATCCTTCTCCGCCTTCAACCCTTGAACTCTAAGCTGGTGCAGCAGCTTCGTTACTTCCTTCTCCGCCGCGTCTCCTAGACCGATCAAATATACATCGAGCGGCTCTGGCTTCGGAATTTCGACACCTTGTGCCTGCAATACGAGCAGAATACGCTCAAGGCCAAGCCCCAAACCAACTCCCGGCTGATCGGTGCCACGGCCGCCAATCTGCTCAACTAGACCATTGTACCGTCCGCCTCCGCCAATCGTATCAATAGCGCCGATTCCGGCTGCTTTGTACTCAAAAGCAGTATGCGTGTAGTAATCAAGACCGCGAACGAGGCGCGGATTAATCCGATACGGGATTTCCATCGCTGTTAAATGCTCTTGAACTAGAGCGAAATGCGATGTACACTCCTCATCCAAGTAATCTAAAATTTCTGGAGCTCCTTCGCCATACTTTTGATCCACTTTGCAATCAAGAATACGCATCGGATTACGATCAAATCGGGACTGACAATCCTTACAAAGCAAATGCTTCACAGGTGCGAAAAACTCCTGCAGTTTCTCACGGTAAACCGTTCTAACCGCTGGTGTACCAACGGAATTAATTTCAACGGTTACTTCCTTAAGACCAATTTCTTTATAAAACGTATAACCAAGCGCAATCACTTCAGCATCAATGCTTGGATCAACGGACCCGAAAGCTTCAATACCGAATTGATGGAACTGGCGATATCTCCCAGCTTGCGGCTGCTCATAGCGGAACATTGGTCCTACGTAATAAAGCTTCGTTAAATCGGGAATCCCGTAAAGCTTATTCTCTACATAAGCCCTAACAACACCGGCTGTGCCTTCGGGACGAAGCGTCATGCTGCGGTCACCTTTGTCGAGAAAGGTGTACATTTCTTTACCCACGATATCTGTCGTTTCACCGACGCCTCTAATGAACAGATCGGTTTCCTCAAATATCGGCGTACGAATCTCTTTGTAATTAAACCTTTGGCACAAGTCTCTCGCTTTGCTCTCTAGGTACTGCCACTTCTCCACCTCACCGGGAAGAAGATCTTGTGTGCCTTTTGGCTTTTGTATGCTCATGCGCTCAACCTCCTATTATCTGTCGTTCCAGTCAAATAACAACAAAAAAATCTCTCACCCCCGACTGACGTCAGGGACGAGAGATTTGATTAACAAATTCACCCGTGGTACCACCCACATTTCAGAAATGCTGCTATCGTTTGCCAGTGGCAACGAAACAGAATTCTGCTCTTTACGGATAACGCCCGCTACACGCACAGCTGCTACTAGGCAAGTTGACATCAGCCAATATGCATTTCCCAGCCGGTCCTCGGGGAGGTCTTTTCGTTCGCTCATCATTAGGAAGCTTGCAGCCTAGACTTCCTTCTCTGCTTATGTGGGGGCGACTTACTTTGTCCCTTCAACGGATCACAAAAGTATCGAATTACATTATTGTTTATTGTAAACATTGGTAGATACAAAGTCAAGAGACAGAGGTACTAATCCTCCTATATCTCCACTATATTAGTTAATGTAAGTCCGCCCATTTTTGCAACTCGTCCATAACGGGTTTTAGCCCTTTTCCTTTGGGGGTTAATTCATACTCAATCCGAACTGGCGTTTCTGGGTATACATGACGGATGATGATCTCTGCAGCCTCGAGCTCCTTGAATCTCTCCGAAAGCATGCGATCACTCATACTCGGGATGAGAACTGATATATCTTTAAAGCGCTTCGGTCCAGAAAGCAAGACATGAACAATAAGTCCTGTCCAACGCTTTCCTAGAAGTTCAAAAGCATTCTCGAATTTGGGACACAGTTGATAGTCTTCCATATAAATCATCTCCTTATAAACAATTTTAGCATAGTCGCTTGACAAAAGTAAGTGCTTCGTAATAATATACTAACATAAAGTAAGTTATTAAACAAAATATATTAAAAGAGGAGTTATTAGTAATGGCATTGGGTCTACTTATTATTCGTTTAGTGATCGGTTTATCATTCGCTGCGCACGGTTCACAAAAAGTATTTGGATGGTTCGGTGGCTATGGTCCCAAAGGTACGGGAGGTTTCTTCGATTCTATTGGAATCAAACCAGGTGTGCTCATGGCTGTTCTTGCAGGTTTAGCGGAAATTGTAGGTGGCCTGCTCTTCGCCGCGGGTCTTTGGACACCATTTGGTGCTGCTCTTATCGCACTGATTATGCTTGGTGCTATTATTAAAGTTCATGGCAAAAATGGTTACTGGGTAACTTCCAATGGTTATGAATACAATTTAACGCTGCTCGCTATCGCTGTTGGTGTTGCACTTATCGGAGCCGGTGAATTTTCCTTAGATGCTTTGATGTAAAAATGATGTTAAGCCGTCCAGCCCAAGCTGAGACGGTTTTTTTGTGTAAAGAAAATAGCCTGCAGCACAATGGCTGCAGGCCTCAAGTAAATATATTTTAAAGGGGGTCGACTATTATTATATCCGCTCTTGATTAAAGGGATATGAAAAATAAATTACAATTTCATTACAGCATTTTCTCCGTATTTTCAATCATTTTCATTTATTTTCACCGTATATTCAGACCATTTTCACATATACATGTACAACAAGGCAAATGGCCTTGAATTTATCATCAGGAGGCTGTAACAATGACAATACAAAACGAGTTTCAAGAGGAACGGCAAGATCTAGTGGTGCTCTTCTCTGAAGATTCCGAAACCGAAGCCGAAGTTGAAGATGAAGTAGCTGAAGAAACAGCCGAAGAAGAGGCCATTGAAGAGTCGGACGAAGCTGACGAAGCGGAAGAAGAAGCATCTGAGGAGGAAGAAATAGAAGCTGAGGATGTGTCCGAGGAGGATGCCGAAGCGGAAAGTGAAGAATCAGCCGAAGAAGATTCGGAAGATTCCGTGCAAGCAGAAGAGGATGCTGCTGACGCAGACTGATCCAAGTAAGAATGTAAGCGTAGTCACAAAAACTTCTTTAGCTTCGAAAAGTTAAGAGCCTTAATGCCACATCTACAAGCGGCACTAAGGCTCTTATTTGTTGTTCTATGGCTTACCTGTAACGCCAACTTTTAAATCTTTAATAAGCAAATACGTGTCGGCATTCGTTAACTTTTGCTTGTCGGCAATAAGTTTAACGGTCGTTTCTGTGAGCAGCTTATTCTCCAATAATTTGGATTGCGCTTCCGCAGATGCAGCTTTCAACCCTAAAGCTTGTGTGATTGTATAACTGGCCTGTTCTAGTGTCAGCGGTATTTTATCTGCGTTTTGCAGATTCGCAATAGCCTGATTGACATCGCCAACCCAGGCATCAGGTTTCATCTTCTTCGCTCCACCGACTAGATTAACCATCCGCTTGGGATTAGCCGCGTCATCCAAGTGAAAGTTATTGTCATAAGCACCTGAAGCTAAGCCCAGCATCAGAGCGGATTTCAAACCTTCATAGGATTTATGCTCCATAAAAGGTTGAGGCTTGAGCGCAATAGGCTGAAGCTCCATGCCTTGTTTAATCAAATGATCCTGCAATTTAGCAATAACTTCTTTTGATCCAGCTAACTGACGATATGTCATTTTTTCTTGCTTAGCGAACATAGCAGCAGCCCCTGCCGCTTCGCCTTCCGCCATCCCAGTTGGCATTACTCGAGCACTTCCATGCGGAAGCGTATCGTAACTAGCCGCTCTCCCGACAACAAGTAATCCATCCACTTTTTGTGGGACGATACTGCGGAAAGGAATAGCGTACTGCTTCGGTTTACAGACCACATTACCAGAGTCCGTAGGCGCTATCCTTTGAATATCTACGGGATAAGAACCAAATCCAATGCGGTCCCACTGATCATTGTTCGTACAAACATCAACAATGTTCAAGCGGTACTCCCCTTGCATATGGCGCGTTTCTCTCACATATAGTTCTGGTGCTGTTCCAGCAAGTTCGAGGCTCGCGAACTCTGGAAACGTCTTTTGCATATAGGCAACGACGTTGGGCAGTTCCTTTTTGCCGATCTCAAATGCTTCTTTCACAGATTCAGGATCAAACGTATCCACACCAAAAATTTGCAAGGAATTTATAAGTACCGTATTATCATTTTCTCTTCCCATATTGAGGCCTCTCATTTTGGCTCTATCTTTGTTCAGAGGTGGATAATTGCTCATTTCTTTATACCCGTACACGCTTACTTCGGTGACACCTGAACCATCATCATTATCGCCATTCAATCTTTTGGCCATTAAGTTCCACACTTCTGGTGTTACGTTTTTAAGACGAAACGCGAGTGTCACAGCCATTTTAGATTTTGGATCACCAATATCTTCATGCCCCATTGTGAACGGAACGCCCGCTGCTGCTGCGAAGTCTCCATCCTGAGTAGCGTCTATCACAGAGGTAGCCTTGACCACTTGCGTGCTGCCATTTTCAAGTGTAATCGTGGCACCTTGTACAACATTTTGACCTTGTGCAAGTAGTGGATCTATCTTTTTAGTTTTAAGCAATACGTCAATATTCTTCTCATTTTTAACTAGGTCATTGAAAACATTCGCAGCCGTATTGACATCGAACGAATCACCTTCAACTTTGGCATACCACTCTGAGAAAATTCCTTTATTAAACACATCGTCTTTCCCTAGGAGGTTTTTATTTGGCGAATAGTTCATATCAAGGGAATTAATCCAACCAAGCGTCATCAGCCCCCCTAGGATCTGACGATTCCGGCCGTCAACGAGCAACGTACTGAGTCCATTACGAGCAGCCGAAACAGCAGCAGCAACCCCTTCAGGGTCCGTACCCACTACAATGACATCGTATGCCTCTTTGGCTTTCTTTACTGATTTCACTTCTTGAATAGCTTGCTTAACTAAGCTATGTTCACCATGTGAAAGGTGTTTATATTGATAATACAGGGATGCTGCAGCTGCCAGCACCGCGAGTAGAATCAAAGTCACCATCAACCAAATCCATCCTTTGGATGTGGAGTTGTTACGATTCAAATTTGCCATTAGAACGAAAGCACCCACCTTGTCTTCTACTTTTCATACGGCTTACCGAATACAGGTTTTGATAAGCTTCTTTGAACCGATAATTAATTTCTAGCCAAAAAACATCACTTGTTAGTTTATCACATTTTAAACGTGTAGAGAAATATTGCGGCATTAACAAATAAAGCCGCGCATGGCTGAACGAACAGCACGCGTGGCTTTATGGTTACCGATAGGATTTTTTGGGAATGCTTTTCATCTTTTCTTGTTCGGATGTGAATTCTGCACTAATTTCTACATCAGCGAGCGCAGGTGCTTGACTCATCCGCTCAGCAAGTGTGGTATGGAGCAGTTGCTGCTCCGGTGCCGTCATGGCTCTGTGTTTGATCGATTGACGCATCTGGGTGCTCCTAACCGCTAGTATATACGCAATTAGTATAACCAGACAGCTAGTTTATTATCCTTCAGAGCAACCTATTTGCTGTCGATAACCAACGTAACAGGTCCCCAATTCGTCAAAGATACATCCATCATTTCACCAAAAGCACCCGTTTCCACATGTATGCCTCGAGACCTTAGCAGCTCATTAAACTTATCATATAGCGGCTCAGCAAGTTCTGGTCTTGCCGCTGACATGAAATTGGGGCGCTTCCCTTTACGGCAATCGCCATATAAAGTAAACTGCGAAACGGATAAAATTTGTCCTGCCGTCTCCAGGACGGAAAGATTCATTTTACCGGTTTCATCTTCAAAAATACGCAGCCCAGCCACTTTATCCGCCAAATACTTCGCATCCTGCTCTGTATCGTCATGGGTAATCCCGACTAGGAGCATCAACCCATGTTCAATACGACCAATGGTTACATCATTCACAGTTACATCGGAACGTTTACAACGTTGAACAACTACTCTCATTGCCTTCTGGATCTCCTTAGCATTGTAACATTGGCTAGCTTTGCATAATGCGCTGAACGGAATAAACATCTTTGACACGTTTAATTTTCTCAACAACGGACTGCAGATGGTCTATATTTTTGATTAAAATGGTCATATGAATCGTAGCCATCTTGTTCTTATCAGATCGCCCGGATACAGCTGAAATCATCGTTTTGCTTTCTGAAACAGCCTGGAGTACTTCGTTTAAGAATCCACGGCGGTCATGACCTGTGATTTCAATCTCTACATTGAAATTGGATTCTACAGCTTCTGCCCAATCGACCTCAATGACCCGTTCCTCTTCGCCCATACTCGAAGGAATGTTCGTGCAATCAGAACGATGCACAGACACGCCGCGCCCTCTCGTGATGTACCCAATAATCAGATCGCCTGGTACCGGATTACAGCAGCGTGCGAAGCGGACAAGCAGATTGTCGACGCCTTTAACACGGACACCGTTGGTTGGACGGCTTTTGCGCTCGGATGATGTCGGAGCTTTGACCTCCTTGACCTCACTAGTAAGCTTCAGCACCTGAGCTTCTTCGGCTTCCTTACGCAGCTTCTCTGTTAACTTCGTACATATTTGTGCAGCTGTAATACCGCCAAATCCGACGGCTGACAGCATATCTTCTATATCGCTAAAATTAAATTTCTTCGCGGCTTCAAGCATTTTATCGTCACTCATCAATGTCGGTGGATCGATCGCCAATCGTTTGAGCTCGCGCTCAATCATGTCTTTCCCTTTTTCGACGTTTTCTTCGCGCTTCTCTTTCTTAAACCACTGCTTGATCTTACTTCGAGCATGGGAGGACTGTGCGATTTTAATCCAATCCTGACTAGGTCCGTAAGAATGTTTAGAAGTCAGAATTTCAATAATATCCCCTGTTTTCAACTTGTGGTCCAAGGGAACGATCCGGGAATTTACTTTGGCACCAATTGTGCGATTACCGACTTCAGTGTGAATCCGATAAGCAAAATCTAGAGGCACAGAACCGGCAGGAAGCTCGATAACTTCCCCTTTTGGCGTAAAGACGAAAACAAGGTCTGAGAAGAAATCCATCTTCATGGATTCCATAAATTCTGAAGCGTCATTGGTCTCGTGCTGAAGCTCCAGAATTTCCCGGAACCAGCTCATTTTGTCCTCGAAAGTGCCTGAAGGTACAACAGAACCGCCTTCTTTGTAGGCCCAATGCGCAGCGATACCAAACTCTGACGTCCTGTGCATCTCCCATGTACGAATCTGTACTTCTAACGGCTCTCCCTTAGGACCTATTACCGTCGTGTGCAAAGACTGATACATATTCGGCTTCGGCATCGCAATATAATCTTTGAAACGTCCAGGCATTGGTTTCCACAAGGTATGAATAATACCTAAAGAAGCGTAACAGTCCTTGATGCCATCGACAATAACACGAAGCGCCATGAGATCGTAAATCTCATTGAATTGCTTACCGCGGGAGCTCATTTTTTTATAAATACTGTATAGGTGCTTAGGTCTTCCGGAAATATCTCCCTGAATGCCCATTTCATCCAGTTTTTCTTTAATGCTGTGAATAACGTCTTCAATATATTGCTCACGCTCTGTACGCTTCTTCTGCATGAGGTTAACGATCCGGTAATACTGCTGCGGATTCAAATAACGGAGAGCAATATCCTCCATTTCCCACTTAATCGTGGAAATACCGAGCCGGTGCGCAATAGGACAGAAAATCTCCAGCGTTTCCTCCGCAATACGGCGCTGGCTCTCTTCGGATTGGTACTTTAATGTACGCATATTGTGCAACCGGTCCGCCAGTTTAATGAGAATAACGCGAATATCCTGCGCCATCGCCACAAACATTTTGCGGTAATTCTCGTTCTGCTGCTCCTCTTTGGACTTGAACTTGATCCGTTCCAGCTTCGTCAAGCCATCCACAAGCATCGCGCAAGTTTTCCCGAATTTATCTAGAACAGTTTCCAGTGAAACTGTTGTATCTTCAACGACATCATGCAGAAGCGCAGCAATGATGGATGTGACATCCATCTGCATATTCACCAATATATCTGCAACAGCGAGTGGATGCAGAATATAGGGCTCACCCGATTTGCGTACTTGGCCATGATGGGCTTCATCCGCGAATTCATAGGCCTCCCGAATCCTCTGCAAATCATTCTCTTTCAGATAGGTGGCGGCCTTCTCCAGCAGCTGCTCTATACCCATGCATCTACCCATTCCCTTTAATCGATTTTTATTCATTATGCCTGCAAGGCAGGCTCCACGTCAACTGTTCGCTCCATGCATTCGACAAAAAGCAGCATTTTCTCTCAATTCACTTGAAAGTATTCCTGAAATTGTTAGCTTTCATTGTATAAAAAAGAATCGAACACTAACATTCGATTCTGGGTTTTTAATTTTAATATTGAACTAAGGAAACCACGTCAATCCCATTAAACTTACTTCTACCGTCTAAGTAGGATAACTCAATCAAGAATGCAGCCCCTACAACTTCTCCACCAAGCTGCGTAATCAAGTCAATCGATGTTTGTATCGTTCCGCCTGTTGCAAGTAAATCATCCGCAATCAGTACCTTTTGACCTGGTTTAATAGCATCTTTATGCATAGCTAACTTATCCTTGCCATATTCAAGAGCATAGTCAGCCTCAATCGTCTCACCAGGCAATTTGCCACTTTTACGAATTGGAATAAAGCCTACTCCAAGTGAATAAGCGAGCGGAGCGCCAATTACGAAGCCACGTGCTTCAGGACCCGCAATAACATCGATTTGTTTCTCTTTTATTAATGCTTTCATCTGATCGATAGCTTCTCTATAAACCGGCCCATTTTGTAATAACGTTGTGATGTCCTTGAAACGAATGCCTGGTTGTGGAAAGTCCGGGATGACGCGAATGTGTTCTTTGAAATTCATATAATTTCCTCCATAATGTGATTTTCTTGTTTTATTTGATCGGAAATCCATTCCTCCAGCTCTTTGGCCGAGGAGTACATGACAATGGATTCAACTTCCTGACGATGCAATCTATGTTGATACAAGCGGGATGCTGTTAGATCTCTCTTTGCCGGTGATGCATGCAGTTTAACGAGGCCGCCTTGTTTCTCAACAAAACCTAGCTCCTCAAAAACAGATAAAATAAATTGAATCATTGCAGGAGAAAGACCCGATCTTTTACTAAAAGAGGTCATTAATCGTACATCCTGAACATTCAGCGATCCTTCTTTTTGCAAAGTGCCATACAGCATTTTAAACATGTCTCGAGATGGCAGAGTACTGCCGCTGTCAGGCCCTAGCTCTGCAAATACTGGATAACAGCGCATCATTCCACTGGCTTGATGTAGCACACTCTGCAAGCTCGCAACGCTGCGTGGAATCGTGTACAAGATAATGTCCTGCATGTTAGCAAATTCCAATTGCTTGGCTGATTCATTACCCGGCCGTAATTGTTCACTATCTTGAATAACCCAGTAAGGCACTGAGCCACCTAACTGAAACGCTGTTGAAGTGAACAAGGCTGCATCTGCTTCGTCGAACAGAACGATAGCAGGAGTGAGTGTGCGGTTTCCATTCCCCGCAGCAATCGTGTTCTGAAGTACGCTAAGCTTAGTGCTCAATTGTCCCGCTCCACGCCAATCAAACAGCTGCATATGCGTTATACGAAGATCCTGCATCATGATTTGAGGCTTCCTTACACCGTTCCACTCGTTAATTGAAAGCTCTCCTAGCACATCTACCTTAGCGGCAGGCGCGATCAGACCAGCCAAGCTTCCTTTGCCGAAACCGACAGCTTCCACGGAGCAGCTTACTTCTTCTTTCATCTGGGAAAGGGCTAGCTTGAGATGCTGTTTATCCTTGCCCATCGTCCGGATATCGCCGAGCGATAAGTCGGTGAACATGAACCTCGGCGCAGGATTACCCATACCGAAGGGCGCGAGCTTCTCTAACTGCTCAATACTTGCAATCGGAACATCTGATAAGCTGCACGCCGCATCGGCTTTCAGAAGAGGAATGAAATCCTGTTCCGTTAGTGCAGCAGCTGCTAGTTCGTTCAGCTTATGAGCGAATGCCTCTAAATGACTGCTATTCAAACTCATACCCGCAGCCGCTTGATGGCCACCATAGTGGTCGAGCATCTCTTCACAAGCCGTCAGAGCTTTGTGTAAATCAAAGCCGGTAATCGAGCGAGCAGAACCTTTGGCCATACCCGTCTGTGGATCTATGCTTAACACTAAGGTCGGTCGGTAAAATTTCTCTACGATCTTAGATGCAACAATACCGACAACACCGACGTTCCATTGTTCCTTAGCGACAACTATCACTTTATCTAGACCTTTGGCTTGCTGCTGTTCGGCTAGAACAAAAGCTTCTTTCACCATGTCTTCTACGATAAGTTGACGTTCTTTATTCAGCATATCCAGTTCAAAGGCAATTTGCTCCGCTTCTTTTTCATCCGATGTTGTGAGCAGCTTCACCGCAATATCCGCAGCTTCCAATCGCCCGCTTGCATTAATTCTGGGTGCTAACGAGAAACCAATATGAGATGCGGTCACTTCCTTATTTTCAATACCGGATACACCAATGAGTGAACGAAATCCTGCGTAAGTAGAATCCTGCATTCGCAGCAGCCCCTGCTTCACGATTAAACGATTCTCCCCCGTGAGAGGCATTAAATCAGCAACCGTACCGAGCGCTGCAAACTCTAACAGTTCTTCAGGTAATCGATCAAGTATTGCATGTGCCAATTTAAAAGCAACGCCAACGCCTGCAAGATGTTTATAAGGGTAATGGCAACCTGGCTTCTTCGGATTAATGACGGCTAAAGCTTGAGGCAGTATCTCAGGAGGCTCATGATGATCCGTTACGATAACATCTAGGCCTAATTCCTGACAATAGGCTACTTCTTGAACGGCACTAATGCCTGTATCAACGGTGATTAATAGCGTGACGCCTTGCTCTTTGGCTAATTTGATCGCAGAGCGATTCAGCCCATAGCCTTCTCGAATGCGATGAGGGATATACGTATCGAAACGAGCGCCTAGGCCTTTTAACAAATGAGCCATCAATGAAGTGCTGCTTACACCATCTGCATCGTAATCACCATATACACGAATTAATTCATCGTTCTGAAGAGCCTTTCGGATGCGTTCTACAGCTGGGAGCATACCGTCAAGCAGATACGGGTCATTATAATAGTGGACTCCGCCATGCAAGAATTGTTCAGCATCTGGCACGGTGCGTATATCTCGAAGAACAAGCATCCTAGCAACGAGCGGGTCGATCTGCAGCTCGCGCACAAACGTTTCAACGAGCATTTCATCCGCATTTCCTATGCTCCATCTTGCCTTCGGTGCTAGCACTCGGTGTGTCCTCCTTAGAGTTTTGCTGTGCAAAACTTTCTTCGTAAGCATAGTCTTAGAGTTTTCCGTAGGGAAAACTTTCTTCGTAAGCATAGTTATTGCGGCTTATTTAATGAATAACGGATGGAAATTCATTTAACTCGGTATCCGTATTATTTTTGTAAGGATATCCTGCATCATAAGGGTTTACTTGAACAAAAACATCGGAAACATGATGGAATCGTTTCATCAACTGCTGCTTGATCTTTTTAGAGACTTCATGCCCTTCCCATACAGATACCCTTGGATTCACGCTAATTTTGATATCAACAACGACATAATGGCCATGTTCCCTTGCCTGCAAGTCATCGACGGTAATTACACCTTTTATCATCTGTACGGCAGCAATCAATTCAGCGGCATCTTCCTGCAGCAGGACATAATCCATTTTCGTATGTAAGGTTTCCTTAAGTAACGAATACCCCATCTTCAGCACCATTAGAGATATAAATAATCCCGCAAGTGAATCCAAATAATAAAGAAAAGATAGGTTTAGGTAATTGCCCATTAAAGCTCCTAGCACACCAAAAAGAGCTACAATAGAAGAGTATATATCGGAACGGTGTCCCCAGCTATTGGAAATTAATTCCTGTGATCCTAAACGCTTGCCCATCCTGTATGTATATTGAAACATAATCTCTTTTACCAAGAGAGAAATCACAATTGCAACAAGTGCGTACACCTTAGGAGCATGCTCGACGTCAACCCATATGGATTTGATGGTAGAGATGCCCAATTCAACACCTATGACTAGAATAACAATCGACAACAGAATAGATGTAATAGATACCTTCTTATCTTGACGATTGGGATAAGCTTCTTGAGGCGCTGCTTCAGCTGTTCTTAGTTTAATTAATGCATTAGCAGAACTTACTGCCTCAGATGCTGAATGTACCGCGTCAGCGAGAAGTGCTTTACTCTGCGACAGAAACCCAACAATAACCTTGAGACAGGCAAGAGCTACATTGCCGGCAATACCTACCCAGACAGTGAGTTCTGTCTTTTGAAAACGCTCATCATTCACGTTGACACTCCCCCTGAACGGATACAAAGGCCGCGCAACATTCACGCGGCCGGTTATTATGGTTATTACGCTGCAGCTTTCTTTTTAGAACTACGTAAAGATTTTCTTTTCAATAAATACCAGAGTGAACATGCAATGAAAATAGACGAATAAGCTCCACTTGTTAAACCGATTAATTTCGCAAGAGCGAAAAGTTTAATGGACTCACTACCGAAAATATACAAACAACCTGCGGCTAACAATACCACTAATACGGTATTGATATTACGCGCCATTGTCTGCCAGATACTATCGTTGACCAATGCAACGAGATCTTCGTCCGTTTTGAGTTTAGCAAATCGCAGATTTTCACGAATTCGGTCAAAAATAACGATTTTATCATTGATAGAATAACCGATTGTCGTCAAAACTGCCGCTAGAAACGGTAAGTTTACTTCAAAGCGGAAAATCGCAAACATAGCAATAACCATAAAAGCATCATGAAGTATAGCAATAATCGCTGCTAAGGCAAAGCGCCACTCGAAACGAATACTGACATACAAACAAATCAACACGCTGGAAATGGCAACAGCATATACCGCTTTCAGCAACAATTCCTTCGCTAATTGTGGATCAACTGTGTTGATTTCTTTGGAAACCTCAGTACCATAAGCGGTTGCGAATGCTTTTTGGATCTTATTTACCGTATCATCATTAAGAACATCATCGAATCGAATGGAGACACGATCACTGTTATTGCCGCCGATTGTTGGATCCGCAAAGTTCGATTTTACATCGCCATTCGTTGTAAGAGTATGCAATATCTCTTCAACCTTGGCCTTGTCTAGCTGTTTGCCAACGACAAGATCAATATTCGTTCCTGCTTTGAAATCAACACCGAAATTCATGCCAGAAAACAGCATAACGGACAGACCAATAACAAGAAGAGCAATCGAAATAATGAAAAACTTATTGCGATTTTTCACAAAATCATACTGTTTCTTAAAGCCCACGGATATCTGCCTCCTTCACACCGAAATAACTTGGCTTTTTCAGCAAGTTGCCCCGTATGATAAGATGCAGCAGCCATCTGGAGAACAATACGTTCGTTAAGATACTGATAATAATACTCATCATCGTAATAACCGCGAATCCGCGAATAGCGCCGTTTCCGACGTAGTACAGAACAATACCAGCAATTAAATTCGTTACGTTAGCATCCATAATCGTACGGAAAGAATGTTTCGAGCCTGATTTCAAAGATGAAAGAATGCTCTTACCGGCACGTATTTCCTCACGGATTCTTTCATAAGTAATAATGTTCGCATCGACCGCCATACCTGCTCCTAAGACGAGGGCCGCAATACCTGGCAGCGTAAGTGTTGCATTCATAAAGTCGAATATGGCCAACAATACCCATACATAAGTAATCAGTGTAAAGGCAGCCACAAGACCCGGTGCGCGGTAGTATAGTACCATGAAGATAAAGATTAAGATCGAAGCAATCAAACCAGCTCTAGCTGTTTGGTGCAGCGATGCTTTACCTAAAGTGGCATCCACACGCTGAATATATTTCTCTGTTAATTTCAATGGCATTGCACCCAAGTTAATCATCTTGGCTACTTTAGTTGCTTCCGTTACACTTGTTTGTGTAATGATTGCTGAATCACTGTCAATTGGGAAATTAACCGATGCTGTCGACTGCACTTCATCATCTAAGAAAATGGACAAGGTACTGCCAACTAGCTTAGTCGTAACTTCTTTAAATTTCTCTCTGCTTTTCATCTTGATTTCGACAATCGGTTGCTTCGTATTCGGATCGTAGCTTAATTTAGCCGCGTTTTCTACGAAATCTGTTCCGTTCATATAAACCGTTCCATCCGGACCTCTAAAGGTAAGAACTGAAGGCTTAGACATTAAGGCCCTAACTTCTTCCTCATTTTCCACACCCGCAAGTCGCACACGAATGCGATCAGATCCTTCTGTATAAACCTCAGGTTCGGTTACACCAAGGGAGTCAGCTCGTTTCGCAAGACTTTCTGCTGCTTGCGTAAGCGTTTCCTTCGTCAATGGTTGACCTGCTGCCAAGGGCTCTGCGGTGTACAAAATTTCAAACCCGCCTTTTAAATCCAATCCAAGCTTAATTCGTTCTACAAGACTAGGGCTTGTTGCTCCGATTGCTCCGAGAACAATAACTACCGTTAGAAAAAAGAACGATATTCTTTTCCAATCCACCATCTCTTGCTTGTCTCCCTTCCATACTCAATATGCCTATTATACTCAGGTCTGAAAATCGAGTCAATTTAAGTCGTTTCATGAAAAATAAGCCCATTCTTAGAATTGGGCTCCTTTATACATACTAATCGTCATCCAGTTCATGAATGCCGTTGATTTGAGCGACAAAATGTCATTTACAATTTGATGAAGCGAAGGGACACCCGTTTTGCGGTATTTGTCGCTAACACAATCCCATATATCTTTACCACTCACGTGTTCGTAGCCAAGCATAACAAATTCTTCAACTTTGCTTAAACATAAACTTTCGATAAGCTCGTTAAGTTCTATATCCGTAAGGGAAACCTCTTCTTCCTCAGAGTCTATGGATGCTGTCTCGCTAGCCTCTGCCTGTTCATTCTTCTTGTCCTCAGGATGATGAGGTACTTGATCGTTATCTTCTCCGTTCATTGGGAGAACCTCCTAAGGTGTGATTTACCTTTACTCATTAGAATAATTCGATGTACATCCACCATTTTCCTGCCAAACTGTGACCTGTCCACAAAATGTTAGCATGAGCTTGGCCAGCCTTCGCATAGTCATAGGATATGACACGTATCGGAAGAGGGAATGGCAGTGACCAAGCAGTCGTTTATTAGAGGCACGATGATCCTGTTAGCCGCAGGCATTTTGAACCGTATTCTTGGCTTCATACCTAGAATTACTTTACCGCGTGTCATCGGTGCTGAAGGTATCGGTATTTATCATATGGGCTGGCCATTCTTGTCCGTCATCTTAACCATTATAACAGGCGGAATACCTGTCGCCATTGCCAAGTTGATAGCAGAAGCAGAAGCTGAACACAACGAAACGAGAATCCGCAGCATTCTAAAAATTTCGTTAGCCATTACCATCTGTCTCAGTGTCGTATTTACGATCGCTTGTGTCGTAGGAGCTTCGTGGATTACATCACATTTATTAACAGACTCACGAGTTTACTACACTTTTCTGTGTATGAGTCCAATGATCCCGATCATCGGAATCTCTGCTGTTTATCGCGGCTATTTTCAAGGAAGACAGAATATGATCCCTACCGCTACATCTCAAATTATGGAGACACTCATCCGAATTGTCATGGTTCTCGTTTGTTCGTATGTAATGATCCCTTATGGGATCGAATATGCAGCAGCCGGTGCAATGATGGGTGTCCTAGCGGGAGAAATTGGCGGCCTGGTCGTCTTAGCCATTCATTTTAAGTACGACAAAAAAACATCTCCAAAAGCCCCTATCGCACAAATTGGTACGAATAAAACGAATGGCAGACTTTCTAATTTTCGTAGAATTATGCGAATAGCAATCCCTATAACAGGAAGTAAATTGATTGGGGCAAGCTCCTACCTGCTGGAATCCATTCTGATTGCACAAAGTCTAGCGATAGCGGGTATCTCAACTTCATTGGCTACAGCCCAATACGGCGCCTTACAAGGGATGATTATCCCCATCATACTTCTGCCTAGTGCTCTTACGATGTCATTGTCGGTCTCGCTCGTACCCTCCTTAAGCGAAGCCCTTGCCCGCAAAGATATCAAAACGATTCACATGCGGCTGCATCAATCCTTGAAGTTGGCTTTAGTAACCGGTGCTCCGTTCGCTGTCCTTATGTTCGTTCTTGCTGAACCGATTTGTACTTACATGTACAATCAACCAGATGTAGGGGTCATGCTGAAAATGATGGCTCCTATCGCCATATTTATTTACTTTCAAGCTCCGTTGCAGTCCGCCTTGCAGGCTTTGAATAAACCAGGAGCCGCTTTAATCAATACCTTGATTGGCTCATCTGTTAAGCTTATTCTCATATATTGGCTAGCCAGCAAGCCGGAAATGGGTATTCACGGAGCTGTTTTCGCAATCAATGTGAACATCGTCTTAGTAACGCTTCTGCATTGGAATAGTGTTGTACGCCTGCTAAAATTCCGTATGGAAGGCAGTGATTTTGGTAAAATAGGAGCGGCTATGGCGCTTTCCGGGCTTTGCAGTTATTTCGTCATGTATACGTCTTGGACTTCAACCGATTGGCTTCGTTTTGTAACCTCTTTTCTCATTGGATTTATTGTATATTTATTGTTCATTACTGTATTTCGTCTGATTAGCTTAAAGGATATAACCCGGCTTATGAACATGGGCAAAAAAATCATACGCTGATGAGCAGCTTATCTTTTACGATCCAAAAACATTCGCCCTCTATGATCAATAGAGCAATAAAACACCTCTTTAAAATCGCGGGCTCCTTTAACTTGAAGTTGATTTTTCAGCCAAAATCTAGTTTTTCCTATTTTCTCCAAATTCTCATCCTGTACTTTACCATCCATAATGAGAGGCAGCGGAAGACCTTCATAGCGAATCGTCCCCTTCATTCCATCATTGACTTCGGCTGTCTCTTTGACTTCTCTCTCCACTACACTTAATTTCCCTGAAGGTTCTAACACTGCGAACTCCACGTCTGCCACATTCATAATCTTATTTTGTCTCAGCTGCAGCATCAAATCATCTAAATTATATCGATGTTTCTTCATTTCCTCTCGGTCAATCATTCCCTTGTTGATTAAGACGCTCGGCTTTCCGTCAAAGAGAATTCGAACCGCTCTACTTTTTAACGTAATAAACGCAATGAAGATTTGGATCAATACCAGCGTTACCATCGGGACAAGCCCATCCATAAGTGGTTTGTTGGAATCCTCAAGAACAAAGACCGCAATTTCTGCAATCATAATTGAGATCACAAGATCAAACAGCGAAAGTTTACCAATTTCACGTTTCCCCATGATCCTTAACATGAGAAAAACGACAAAGTAGATCAGCACAGTACGTAAAAAAATGGTCAGAATATCCATTGTTAGCCTCCCCTGATCTAAGCTCTTGCTTGTTCTCGGAGTTCAATGGTATTCTGACCGCTCATGCACTTCATCATGCAGAATTTACGTATTCAATTGTTGCCAATTCCTACAGAAATAACTTGAAATAAATTGTAGCTGCTATGAATAAAAGCAGGGATATCGGAGCTGCCACGATAATATATCCACGTTGAGTTAGCCCTCCCCCCTCCTGATCAGAAAGGCCAGCTGCATACATGCTAGTCATAGAACTAAGTAGAGTTACCCCGCTGCCAATGGCAGTTCCAACGATTAAGGACCACCATAATGTAGAAACTGTTGAGATACCGGCTGTATTTTGCAGCGTGCTACCCATATGCTCTACGACTGGAATCATGGCAGCTGTATAAGGAATGTAGTCCATCATGGCAGAGCCAAAGCCAGTAAGCCATAGCAGAAGAATGGATAAGAAAGGGATGTTTCCTTGACTGATTTCTAAACCTTTGACTGCAATAAATCCGCTAATCCCGGCATATGTTAAACCACCAGTCATGATGAATAATCCAAAGAAAAATAGCAATTGTGTTTCTCTTACGCCTTGCCATACAGAAAGATAGTCTCTTCGTTTCACCAGTTGGACTAGTTCTTTGTAGTTTATTGCCAATAATGTCACTGCCCCACATACAGCAATATACGAGGCTTTCCATCCAAGAACACCTTGAAGCAACAACGCCAACAGCGTAAGTCCGGTGATTAAACAGCTCCCAGTAAGAAATCCTCGATCTGAAGCTAAATAGGAGGCGGGTTGTAAAGTAAGCAGCTCTCTTTTATACGATTCTGCTACGATCATCTTCTTCCCGTAAATTAACCATATCACGAGATATACAATGACCAGCAAGATGATTACAAGAGGCCCAAGCTTTATTAGCATTTCCCCAATTGATATGTTCTCTGCAACTCCAATCATTCGGTTAGGCAAATTCCCCATGAGCGTTGCAGCTCCGCCAATATTCACGGATAAGAGAATGCTAATCAGAAAAGGAACTGGAGATAATTTCATCATTTTTGTCGTCTTCAGCAAGATGGGTACCAGCACAGCTATTGCTAGCAAACCGTCCAGAAGCGCTGATACTATCGCTGCAAGGACTGACAAACTAAGTAGAATCGTAATTGGTTGTATTCGAAATTTCCGAAGGATATGAGCAGCCGAATAAGCGATAATTCCTGTTTTCTGAAAAACGCCAGAAATAACAAATAAGCTAGTGATTAGTAAAAGAACATGCCAGTTCGCGTAACTTGTAACTGCCTTGCCAAGAGGAACAATCCCCATAATGATCATCAGAAGGGCTCCACCTAATGCTGTATATATCCGATCCCATTTCTCAATCAAGATACAAACATAAGCCGCGGCAAAAATGATCAAGGCAACGATAGCTTGCCATAAAGCTGGACCTTGAGAAAATTCCGTCATAATTATCCCCTTCCCTTTGAACAGTCTGTACTAATTCTATGTGCTTGGCCATACAATGATGTTAATGAAAAGAACGAATATACGAAAGGATTGGTGGCCTGTGAACCCTATGAAAACGGTCAGTCAGGTTCGAATAACGTCTCCTTTATTTTCCGGACTTGTTTATTCATTAAGTATGATGACAATTGGAACAATAGTGACGTCATTATTTCTTCTTTTAACCAGCACACAAGAAAGCTCTCTGCATATGTTAACTACGATTATTCATGCAGTTTCTCTATTTATTGGAGGCTGGGTTTCAGGCAAGAGAGCTGGAAACCGCGGCTGGTATCACGGGGGTATTGTAGGCTTAGTCTATTTTATCCTCATTTTTTTGGTTGGTTTTCTTGCTTTCGATGCAGGTTTGAATCTTCAATCCCTTCAATTACTTAGCATTCTATTCGTGTCAGGAGCATTGGGCGGAATACTCGGCGTTAACACGCAAAAATAAGACGTTTCCGTGAAGATATCACTTTCCCCCTTTGATTGTGGTATAATATCATAGTTATTGCCGCAAATAATTTCCAATATTAGGGGGAAAACACCATGAGCCCTTTTCATTCTATGACACATGCAACGGTCTATATAGTCATTACTGTTTTATTTTTTCTGATCGCTGCGACACGTAAAAGTCCATTTAATATTGCTGGAAGCTTTGTTCAAGAAATATTTACTTCTCGTAAGTATCTCCTTCACTTTGTGGCACTGATTACCATCCTATTTTTTAATAAAGTCGAAATGTGGGTTGAAAAAGGGATCGATATCAAAACCGATTTCACCAAGTCAATCTATGGCATTGAAGGCAACTTTGTTTCAGCCATTCAGCACTTTTTCCATAATGATACTTTGACTTTAGTTAGCAGTTATTTTTATGTGGTCGTTTTTCCTGCTGTAATGATAACATCGATTGCGCTTTATACGTACCAGAAAAATTATAGACTCTTTTACGCCATTTGCTACGCACTCATGTTCAACTATATGATCGCTATTCCATTCTATCTGTTTTTCCCAGTTAACGAGGTTTGGTCGTTTCATCCTAATGTTAAGCTTTTGATACTAGATGTGTTCCCAACCTTTGAGCAAGATTATCGACCACTTTCCGGACTTGATAATTGTTTCCCAAGCTTGCATACATCGATCTCGGTTTCGATGGCTGTAATTGCAGTGAAGAGCCGCAGTACGTTTTGGAAAATATTTGTACCCTGTTCTTCGGCCTTCATCATCTTCACGATCTTTTATCTGGGCATCCACTGGTTATCTGACATGTGCGCAGGTGTTGTGCTTGGTGTAGTAGCAGCCAGAGTGGGCTTACGTATTTCCGATGGCCGTCTCGTTCTTGGCGAACAAGTTCTGCTGAAACGGTTAAAGAATAATGAACTATAATCCTAGCTTTATCTCCTTGTAGAAAACCAAATAAAAAGCGAGAACCTGATTGAAGGATCTCGCTTTTTTATTTATTCTTTTGCTGTAGTTTGAGAAACAGCATTGATAGCAGAACGATCAAATGTCATTTTCGTCGCATCGTTGACACGAAGTACACAAATGTCATCTGTGATTTCCATAATCGTTCCGTGAAGCCCACCAATCGTAACGACCTTATCCCCTTTTTTCAATCCTCCAAGCATTTGATTACGGTTTTTCTGTCTTTTCTGCTGTGGACGAATAAGTAGGAAGTAAAGAACGACAAACATGAGCACTAAAGGTCCGTATGTATACAAATACCCAACTGCACCTGTATTCGTAGTGTCTGCTGATAGTAACATAGGTATCCTCCTTTCTTAAAATCCTCTTTCATTATCATTCAGCCCATAAGCGGCAAAGAATTCATCACGGAAATCAAGTAAACGATCTTCCTGGATGGCTCCTCTTACATCACGCATGAGCTGTAGTAGAAAGTGAAGGTTATGAATCGTAGTCAATCTGATTCCGAAGGTCTCATCCGCTTTTATTAAATGACGAATATAAGCCCGGCTGTAGTTTGTACAAGTATAACAGGTACATTTGGGATCCAGCGGACCAAAGTCGGTCGCATGCTTAGCATTACGAATAACAAGCCGGCCTTCGCTAGTCATACATGTCCCATTCCTGGCTATCCTTGTTGGTAGTACGCAATCGAACATATCGATACCGCGGATAGAACCTTCAATTAGAGCATCCGGGGAACCTACACCCATCAAATAGCGAGGTTTGTTCGCAGGCATCAGAGGTGTTGTGTAATCAAGCACATCATACATCAAATGCTTAGGCTCTCCAACACTCAGTCCACCAATAGCATACCCCGGGAAATCCATGGAAGTCAACTGCTCGGCACTCAACCTCCGAAGATCTTCATGCATGCCTCCTTGAATAATGGCGAACAATCCTTGATCATTCGGTCTACTATGACTTTGCAGACAGCGCTCAGCCCAGCGCGTCGTACGCTCCAGTGATTTCTTCACATAATCGTACTCTGCCGGGAAAGGCGGACATTCGTCAAAAGCCATCATAATATCAGAACCAAGCGCATTCTGAATCTCCATTGCCTTCTCTGGGGAGAGAAACAGCTTGTCCCCATTCAAGTGGGATTTAAACTGGACGCCTTCTTCTGTAATCTTACGCATGTTACTTAGACTGAATACTTGAAACCCGCCGCTGTCTGTCAAAATAGGTCGGTCCCAATTCATGAATTTGTGCAAACCGCCAGCGGCTTTCACAATATCATGACCCGGCCTGATGAAGAGATGATAAGTATTACTTAAAATAATATGAGCATCCATCGTTTTTAATTCTTCAGGGCTCATCGTCTTCACTGTCGCTTGTGTGCCAACTGGCATAAAGGCAGGCGTCTCAATGACACCGTGAGGTGTGTGAACGCGTCCAAGACGTGCTCCGGATTGTTTACATGTTTTGATTGGTTCGTAAGTAACTGCTGCTGCCAATACATCCACTTCCTATTCTAAGCGTCTTTCTGACTACTGATCTTAGTAAATTAACATAGCATCTCCAAAACTAAAAAAGCGATATTGCTCTCGAACAGCTTCTTCATAAGCTTGCAACACATTCGTTCGCCCAGCCATTGCGCTTATGAGCATAAGCAGGGTTGACTTAGGTAAGTGGAAATTGGTTAACAAGGAATCCACCACACCAAACGTATACCCCGGATAAATAAAAATTGAAGTCCAGCCCTGGGAAGGCTGAATAACTAATTTTTCGTTAGCGTCGTTACCTGCGTGCTTACGGCTCAAGCCCGCTGCCGTTTCTAACGTACGTGCAGATGTAGTCCCCACAGCAATCACACGCTTACCATTCATTTTGGTTTCATTAATTAGTGCTGCCGTTTCAGCTGACAGCATGTAATACTCCTCGTGCATTTGGTGTTCTTCAATGGTGTCCACAGATACAGGACGGAATGTCCCGAGCCCGACATGCAAGGTGACAAATGCAAGACGAACACCCTTAGCTTGCAGTTTATCCAAGTAGGCTTCGGTAAAGTGCAGCCCTGCCGTTGGTGCAGCAGCTGAGCCTTCATGCTTTGCATATACGGTTTGATAGCGTTCCCGCTCGGACAACTGCTCCTTAATATAAGGAGGAAGCGGCATCTCGCCCAATCGGTCTAGAATCTCATTGAAAATGCCTGTATAACTAAATTGGAGTACACGACCACCCATATCTCCAACTTCCACAACTTCCGCCGTCAACAAAGGTTGTTCACCACCGGTTGAGTTTGCGTTCACGCCGAAAACCGCCACGGCACCTAATTGCATGCGTTTCCCAGGTTTTACCAAGGCCTCCCAGCGATCCTCGCCCAGGGGTTTCAGGAGCAAAATCTCCACTTTGGCGCCGGTGTCTTTCTTCGCACCAAAAAGCCGCGCTGGAATGACTCGTGTGTCATTCATCACGAGTAAATCCCCGGCTTCTACATAATCAATTAGCTGCTCAAAAGTCCGGTGATGTATCTCACCTGATTCTTTGTTCAGCGTAAGCAGTCTAGACGCCGTGCGATCAAGCAGCGGCGTCTGGGCAATCAATGATTCAGGTAGTTCAAAATCGAAAGCTTGTACATCCATGTTGTGTATTCATTCCTTAGTTATGTTGACTCCAGCATAATAAGACTGAAGTATTTTCTTATAATCGTAACCTAATTCGGCATAGCCTCTTGCACCCCATTGAGACATGCCAAGTCCGTGTCCAAAGCCTGTTCCACGGAAAATGAACTGATTGCCTTGACCTGATGTTTGTGGATTAGGAGGAGTCACAGGGGTTACTAGAGAAGACGTCGGCTTCGACTGTCCCGCTGTGCCTAGAGCAGTTAAATCGGTTATCTTCAAGGCTGTAGGCTGTGATTGACCACCCGACAGCACATAGACCGAATCAGAGCCAGCGTTACTTGTCTCACTACTTCCTGCACCAGCAATCGCTAGGCCAATAGGATTTGGGGTATTACCAGTATAACTTCCTGCTTGTACAATTTCAAACCGGGTGCTGGGTAATCCTCCGAGTGCCGCACGTAATGCATCGGGATAAGGCACCTTCACCACAACTCCGTTCGCTTTAAGTTCGGTCACCCTCCCCGAAGGTCCTCGCTTCGATATTTCAAGTGATTGCAGATCTCCGCTTACAATTACATTTGCTGCCGCTAATTTACTTTTGATCTCATTACCTGTGTAAGGACCTCTAATCCAAGAATAGGCATTCGATTCTTTTTCTTGGCCCAGCACTAACACTTTCTCTTTATTGGAAAGCTGAGCGATCGAAGGATTAGCTGTATTATCTACATAAGGTGCTGTCCGGACATTTACACCTTGTTCCGTTGCCTCGTAGTAGGAAGCGCCCTCTTTACCCTTCTGTCCACTGTCTTTGAGATACATGCTGTGTACGTAGCCCGTTCGACCATCGGTTAACTGAATGCGATACCAGATGGCTTTCCCTTTTTCAGCACCATCATCCGGACTTGGTACACTACGCAAATAAGCTAATGGATTCCCCCACACTTCAGAGGGATCCGCAGTCATCCCGCCTGAATTCGAAGAAAATACAGGTGAAATCAGTCCATTTTTATCTGATAATACTTCATCTTTCGTCGCATCAACAGCTTGTATTCCAGCAGCAAATTCCTTTTGTATCCCAAAGTAAACCTGATCTAACGTTGTATCCGTAACTTGTGCTATCTCATACTTATTTCCCTGTTTGATTGCAAACGTACGGGCAGCTACAGCTTGTGCCTTCAACGCTTCTGTTGGCCAACCGGAACTAAGTTCAGAGCCTACGACAGCATATAAATATTGCTCCATCGGTACTTCATTCACCAAGGCTAACTTACCATGATACGTACTTATTTCCATGTCTCCGCGGTAACTGAGGTTAGCCCGCTCCTTGATTGCAATTCCCTGACTCTTCGGATGGATCACCGTCTTTTGATCACCTGCTGCCGCGGCATAATGAAGCACCGAAGCGGAGCCATTCGAGGAAGCCGTCACATCCGACCTGCGAAGTAAATAGGATGATTTCGTATTCACGGGTTGTAAAGGCAAGTTGGGGGCTGCGCGTAACGCCGCCTGTTTTACTGCTTCTAACTGTCCTGTAGTAGCTTCATTACCTACCCATACGCTATAGGTTAGTTTACCTGCCACATCTTCTTGCAGCGCAATATCTGCCTCGAGTCCCGTTTGGTTAAACACAAGCAACTGCTGCAAAGCAGAAGCCTCATCAGCAAACGTACCCGCATTCCAATGCAGTGGACCTTTAGATACAGGAAGAGCCGATTTCGTTAACGTCGAAACAGTTGTATCTTTAAGCGCCTGCGCCGCAGCGCCCTCGGCTTCTTCCTTAGAAGGGAAGCTGCCGTAATAAACTTGGTACACCGTTCTGCCTTGTTTCACTCTACTTAACACATAGCTATCTTCGGGCATCGCAGCTAATTTAGCATATAAGGCTTTGGCTGCTATATAGTCTATCGTTTCGAGCATAATTACACTAAACTGATCAATTGATAGTCGAATCGAAGCATCCGGAATCGAGGCCCACGGTTTAGCAGCAGTCCCGGCTGAATTACGCACAGCAATATCCAGACCGCCAGATGCAGTAAGGGTAACTACGGGTTCTACTTTCTTATATTTGGTTGAATCTATCAAAAGTGCAACACGAATCTGATCCAAATGTTTGATCCCCTCTGCATTTGCATGGGGCACCAGCGCAGGGAATGTTCCAAAAGTCAAAGCAGCCGTCGTTATCAAAGCAATTCTCTTAGGGATAAGCAGCTTATTTTTCCAATTCATTCGACACAATTTCCTTTCTTTCGCAGCATTCTACTAAGTTAGACTCTAGAAATTGGAAGAAGTTTTGGTTGATAGAATTTTACATAGGCAAAAAACAATCATGATCCAAACTATCTTATGTATTTAAACTCCTATGCGATAAAATCTATAGCTACGCCTTAGAGGACCTCGATTGTTGCAGAAAGTACAACATTTCGTCCGGATTTCCGCCATTCTCCTCCTCATGTTGTAAAAAATACAACAATTTTCACTGTTGAAGACTAAATGGGGAGGTGTTGGCCTTAAACTATTGTACTTTGTACAACAATCGCTGAGTAAAACCATATTAAGCCCCGAAATTGTTGCAGAATGTACAACATAGCTCTAAATTGCGCTTGGGCTTCAGAGATTCCCTCTCTTACACCTCCAATTTGTGGAAAGGGCAATCAGCTTTCTAGTACCAGAACACTCTAATGAAACAAAAAACTTTCTTGTACTGCAATGCTCAACTGAACACAAAAAACTTTCTAGTACCAGCAAAGCTCTACTGAGAACAAAAAACTTTCTTGTACCTCTACTCTCGAGTAATTCAAAGAAACTACTTGTATCACTAAGCTCGACTGAAAAAAACACTCACTAGCACCAACTAGACCGAAACAAAAAAATCTTTTGCCCGCCTTACAGCTGCGGCAAAAGATCGCGAATTACCGTTGTTCCGGCACCGGTAAACCTAAATGATGATAGGCCTGAGGCGTTACCATCCGGCCTCTTGGGGTACGCTGCAAGAATCCAATTTGCAGCAAATAAGGCTCGTAGACGTCTTCGATCGTCTGACTCTCTTCGCCGATGGTGGCGGCAATCGTTTCGAGCCCTACTGGGCCGCCCTGGAAGCTTTGAATGATGGCGCGCAGCATCTTATGATCAATCTCATCAAGCCCTAGGTCATCGACCTGTATAAGCTTGAGTGCCTCTTTGGCGATGTTCAGCGTGATAATGCCATCGCCCTTCACTTGCGCGAAGTCGCGCACCCGCTTCAGCAAGCGGTTCGCGATTCGCGGTGTTCCCCGTGAGCGCATGCCGATCTCGCGCGCAGCTTCACCGACGATGCCGACCTGTAGGATGTCGGCCGTTCGGCTGACGATGTAGGTGAGCTCCTCCACCGTATAAAACTCCAGCCGACTGACGACCCCGAAACGGTCGCGCAGCGGCGCAGAAAGCAATCCGACGCGTGTCGTCGCGCCGATCAAGGTAAACGCCGGCAAGTCTAGACGCACCGAGCGTGCGCTCGGCCCCTTGCCGATGATAATATCAAGGGCAAAGTCCTCCATCGCCGGATACAGCACCTCTTCCACCGTACGGTGGAGGCGGTGAATTTCGTCGATGAAGAGCACATCGCCCTCCTGCAAATTCGTCAGGATGGCAGCTAAATCGCCCGGCCGCTCGATAGCAGGGCCGGAGGTTGTTCTTATGTTCACGCCAAGCTCGTTGGCGATGATGTTGGACAGCGTCGTTTTGCCGAGCCCAGGCGGTCCATACAGCAGCACATGATCAAGCGCTTCCTTACGCAGCTTGGCAGCTTCAATATAGATCTTGAGGTTCTCCTTCGCCTGCTTCTGGCCGATATATTCGGCCAAATAACGAGGACGTAGGCTGTACTCAATCGTGTTGTCCTCCATCATTAAATTAGCCGATATAATCCGGTCATTGTCCATGTTGATCCTCCTAAGAGTTTTGCTTTAGCAAAACTGACTTCGTAAGCATTCGCTGAGTTTTGCTTTAGTAAAACTGACTTCGTAAGCATTAGCTGAGTTTTGTTCTTCCACTACATCGAATACAAAGCTTGCAGCGCAAGCTTCATCAACACATCAACAGAGTCCGACACATTCGCTTTTGGCTTCACTTGCAACCAAGCACGATCAGCTTCAGCTTCCGTATAGCCAAGCGTCATCAATGCTTCCTTCGCTTCGCTCCAGGCATGACCGCCATCGCTCAGCTGAGCCGATCCAACCACGCTTAAAGCTACCGCAGCTTCCGGGCTTGAGAAGCTTACCGAGCCCAATTTGTCCTTCAGATCCAATATAATACGCTGCGCTGTCTTCTTTCCGATGCCGGGGAGCTTCGTCAAGAACGCTAGATTCTCCTGGCTAATTGCCAGAATCACAGCCTCCGGTCTTCCGCCCGCAGCAAGAATGCCCAGCGCCACCTTTGGCCCAATACCCGTTACATCAAGCAATAAGCGGAACAAGGACTGCTCATCCCGTGAAATAAAACCAAATAGCAAATGAGCATCTTCACGCACATGATAATGAATGAACATCGTCACTGCTTCATCTTCCTTATGCGGCAGCGCATAGGGATTCGGGCAGAATACACGATACCCTACGCCATTCACATCCAGCACAGCATAATCGCTCTCACGCTGTGCAACTTTTCCTCTTAAGAAATCTATCATCGTTTCACGACCTCGTTTATCCTGGATTGTAGAGAGGAGGAATGGGCATGGCAAATAGCAATAGCAAGCGCATCGGCCACATCATCAGGCTTAGGCACTTGGGACAGTTTAAGTAATATTTTGACCATTTCCTGTACTTGGTGTTTCTCAGCTTTCCCGTAGCCAACAACGGATTGTTTGACTTGAAGCGGAGTATATTCAGCAATCGACAACCCAGCCTGAACACCCGCAAGAATCATGACACCCCGCGCTTGTCCTACTGTAAATGCCGTCGTCACATTCCGATTAAAGAACAATTTCTCTATCGACATCGCGTCCGGTTTATACTTCTCTATTAATTGCGTCGTAGCATCATAGACATCTTTCAGCCTGATCCCAGGGTCCGTATGCGCTTCGGTTTGAATTGAACCATACTGCACAGGAATGAGCTTACTTCCGATCTTATCAATAAAGCCAAAACCAACAATCGCGATCCCCGGATCAATACCCAGAATACGCACAGCAATCTTCTCCCATCTTTAAAAAAGCGAACATATGTAGTCATTTCATTATAGCAGATAACAAAAAAAAGAGATAGACTCAGGAATCTCCCGATCTACCTCTTCATCCTGCTATCACTTAATTAAGGTCTTGTCATTGCCCGTTCAGTCTCTTGTGGCGGCATGGCATAATCGCTGAAAGTTGATAATACGCTATTATACTCCTCTAAATCAGTGACGCGGATCCCCTCATGGAGCTGCTCCACCGTTTCGCGTGGAAGACTGCTTTCTAAATGCTTAATATTCAATTGAAAAAATGTTCGAATCACATTATCCTTGGCCGGCGTTCCATTAAATAGGGACAGATTGCTGCTGCCGTCGATGCCGAATACCGCCTTTTCCTTGCATGCCGGCGACAAATCATCAATATTTTCGGTAAAAGTGACCTCTCCATTCGCCCCTATGCTCAGCAACCAGTTAGGGTGCTTCATTTGCATTTTCAATAATTCTTGAGGGGGCTGCAGGCCCAACTGACTGCGCTCTTCGCCACAAACATAAGTCTTAAGCAAATAGCTCTCCCTGCTATCCGTTATACTTTTCAGCGTTGTCGTCGCTTCTTGAAGACGTTGATCGTCTACCGGTGTAAGACCAGCAAAGGTCGATCTAACCGCTCCTCCTGGGCTATCACCAGCACTTGGAAGGCTCCCAGTTGCATATAATATATAGCTAACTAGAACGACGGCAAAGAACATTCCTAAAGTCAACCAACTACGTTTCCAACGCAGCTTTCTTTTCAAATGCTTCAAAAATAGTTGTACATTCACCGATATCCCCTTCTATTCTCGTTTTTCCGTATTGTTTCCATTTGCATGAGACACTATACATCATTTACCATAGAGGGAGAGTATGAAACCAATCAAGACGGACGGTGAAGCCCAATCATGAACGGTAGAAAACGAATCAAACGTACAACACTCCTAATTATAGGAGTTGTCCTGTTATGGGGGGCAGTCGCTATTTGGAATGAAGTACAAAAAAGTGAATCAGGTGTAACCTCACCGCGTTCAACTTCAGCCTCATATCCATCTCCAGCTCAGAAAAGTCACCAAACATCCATGAATTCGGTAACAAATGGGTATAAATTGAGCTCTCCCTAGCTTTAAAATTTGACTGTAGCCACAGAAATGATATAGTCAGAAGTAGATGAAATATTCTCATACTTATCCAGGGAAACCGATATATATTTGAAAAGGCAAATGCTAAAGTTTGATACCAGTTTTCTTACGAAAACTATAACGGTGAGACTTTGAGCTACGCTCAAAGATCCCAAAGCAGAGAGACTTTGAGCTACGCTCAAAGATCCCAAAGCAGAGAGACTTTGAGCTACGCTCAAAGATCCCTATATTAGGAGGGGAACAGCATGAATGTGGCAGAACTTCAATTAATTCAATTATCCAGACGGGGCGACCGCAACGCTTTCGTGGAGCTAGTCGAGTTATACCGTAACAAAATACAGAAACTTGCTTTTCGTATGCTGCATAACAGACCTGATTCAGAGGACATTGTTCAAGAAACATTTATTCGTGTTTATTTGAACTTAAACCACTTTGATGAAAGTCAGAACTTCTCTACTTGGATTTATCGAATTGGTAAAAATGTCGCCATCGACTTGCTGCGCAAAAAAAGACCCGTACAATCCTTAGATGCCGAGCTGAACGATTATGACGATGACTACAGCTATTACAGTAAGCTTGCAAGTCAAGATCAATCGCCTGAGCACGTTGTTCTCCAAACAGAAGTTCAAGAGCATATGCATACATCCATTAATAAATTAGCTGATAAATATAGAAGTATCATTACGCTATACTATCTGGAAGAGCTCTCTCTTCAGGAAATAAGTGATAAACTGAATTTACCGATTACAACGGTGAAAACTCGTTTACACCGCGGTCGTGAACTGCTTCGCAAAAAATGGGGCATGAATTTCGTTGTCGGCTTAATGACCTTTTTCACACTTGGTATGATTGCCTAATCCTTAGCATATCGAAACTAAGAAGCCTCCTATTCCACAAATCCTGTGGTTTAGGAGGCTTCTTATTCATTTTCAGAAGTTAATCCAAGGTGCATTTTGCTTGGCATCCTGCTTTTCAGCAGCCCTCTGCTGCCGTTTCAAGAAAGCATTGAGTGCTGCTGTTCCTGACAATCTCGCTTTTTTTGAAGAACTGCCGCTACTTGACCTATCTGCCTTTTTATCCGAACGGATGTCAATTTCAACAATTTCTTCTGTATCAGTCTCTTTCGCAAGCTCATGCGTGTGGACTTGTGGCATCATAGGCGACTCATAAGGAGCTTGGTAATGAGCTCCAGCATAAGGAATCCCATAAGGTGCCTGCTGATAGTCATACGGATTATGTGCAGTCTGTTGCATATCATAGGGAGAAGTTGGTGGATATAACCCTGGAATTGTAGGAAATCCATGCTGATATCCATCCCACGGACTTTCAACGGTTCCGGTTGGATAACCCGCCGGGAATGTCGTCCACGGCTGTTCGATCATCGAATGGCCTCCACAGCCACAGCCATCTTGACTCATCGGATAGGAGGTTGGCTCTGCATGATACGGAAATTGCTCATAGGGAGACTGCTGATACGGTGAAAAAGCTGGATATGTTGGCACCTCTTGTTGCTCAGAACCTGGATAGGCAAATACCTCAGTCGCTGAAATGTGAAACTGTTGGAAGGGATGAACCGCTTGCTGCTCATACGGTGCATTGAGACCAATAACCCCAGGCTCAGGTGCAGGAATGACTGGCGCAGAGGCCATCGGCGAAGGTACAAACGGTTGTTCAGCCAACGGCATTGATTCTACATAAGGCGCGGGCTGCACTTGACTTATCGGTTCTTCTGCAATGGGCATAAATGGTTGCTGATACGATTCTGCAACAGTCCATGGCTGATCTGAAGGGACTGGAGCAAATGGTTCTGTCGATGGTTTAGACATCGATAATGGCTTAACTCCTACGTGCTCATGATGCATCTTGGGCACATAAACAATTTCTCCCGTCATAAGGACATTGGGATTCTTCAGATGAGGATTCGCTTTAATCATCTCTTGAAGGGGGACATCCCAAGCTTTACCGAGCTTCCATAAGCTATCCCCCTGCTCCACAACGTGTTTATAGACGTAATCTGAAGCAGGTGGATCAACTGGCTTCGGTTTGGAAGGTATTTTCACCTTCATCCCGATGTCAAGATGATCCGGTTGTGCAATTTGCGGATTAAGTGCGATGACTTCGTCCAACGTAGTTTGATATTTTTTTGCAAGCTCGTACAGGGTGTCGCCCTTTTTGACAATGTGGATTTTCAACACCATACCTCCTTAGAGTTTTCGTTAGAGAACTTACTTCGTAAGCACAAACTCGAGTTTTCGTTAGAAAACTTGCTTTGTAAGCATAATCTCGAGTTCTCGCAAGAAAACTTGCTTCGTAAGCATTCGCTTAGTCACAATGATATTACAGTTTATGCAGGTTCCTAGGCTTTTGCCCCTTTTGGACAAAAAAAATCCCTCGCGTTATGAACGCAAGGGAAGAATGGTATTAACTCGTGTACGAATAACTCGGATAACAACCCAAAATTCGAACCTGACAACCAATCGCCTCAATCTCTTGAATGGCAGATGGCAGGAGAACGGAATCCAGGGAACCAGCAATATCGATATAGAAATAATAAGTACCAAGTTTCTTCTTCGTCGGCTTAGATTCAATCTTCGAAAGATTAATTCTGCGCCACGCGAAGGCAGAGAGCACCTGATGCAGGGCACCTGGGTAATCTTCAGGCAGTGTGACAAGAATAGTTGTTTTCATGTCTTCCGAGGACTTCAGTTCTGACGCCTCAGTACCAACCAGCAAAAACCGGGTCATGTTGTCTTTATGATCCTGTATTTCCCTTTGCAGCATAGGAACACCATAATTTGTAGATGCAATTGCCGTTCCGATAGCAGCCACGGTCTGATCCTGAAGCGTCGATACAATACGTACTCCCTCTGCCGTGGAGCTTACTTGCTCAAACTCTGCTTCGCTCAAATACTGCTTCATAAATCTACTGCACTGTGCAGGGACGACCTGATGAGATAATACCTTACGAATATGTCCATATGGATTCGAAGCATCTGTTTGTCCGGCAGGATTCGGATACCCTATGAGATTCATATCAATGGGAAAAACCCACTCTGCCCGAATGGGCAGATCAACCTCGTGAACGAGCCAGTCGACATGCAAATGAACGGAACCTTCAAGCGTATTTTCAATGGGAATAACACCTAATTCTGTTTCGCCTGACGCTGTCGCATTGAACACTTCAGAAATTAGCTTATATGAAACGTAAGTAAAGTCTTCACCCAAAAAATGACGGGTGGCTTCTTCCGAAAAGGTACTTGGTCCTAGGATGGCAACCCGCTTCATGCAAGAACCTCCCCTTCAACGAAGGATAACAGATCCCCGTCACCTTCTTGCAGCAGAATGGCCGCCACGCCTTCTCCACTCGGCCTTAACCATAGCGTCTGCGCTTCAATTCCTTCCTTAGCAAGCGTGTCTTTCAGGAATGACTCCAGCTCCTCTTTCTGGCTGCTTCGTGCATCCACTAGCGCAAGCATCGTCGGTCCGGCTCCGCTGAGTGCAACCCCTAGCGCACCATGGTTCTCCGCTTGCTCGAGCAGCGTCTTCATGCCCGGAATGAGCTCTGCACGGTAAGGCTGATGCAGCGCGTCCTTCATGGCATGGCGGATCATTCCCAGGTTGCCTGTGCTTAGCGCGGCAACAAGCAAAGATGAATGGCTGAGGTTGAACACCGCATCCTTCATGGCTACTTGCTTCGGCATGACGCTTCTCGCCTTCTCTGTAGAAAGCTGGAACGCTGGTATCGCCACCAGCACTTCCAAATTAGCGTCCGGCTCTATTCGAATAGATTCGGCTTTCTCGCCGTCCCAGAACGCAACCACGATCCCTCCGAACAAGCTGGCCCCGACATTGTCCGGGTGCTTCTCGAGGCGGCTCGCGATTTGGAACAGCTCATATTGCGTGAGCTTGTTCCCGATTAAGGCATTGGCGCCAGCAAGCGCACCTACAATGGCTGACGCGCTGCTGCCTAGACCGCGTGTGAGAGGAATATCGCTGTACATAGTAATGTCCAGTTCAGGGTGAGAAACGTCCGCCTGTTCAAATACCATTTGCGCGACTTTATAAATTAAATTGGACTTGTCCGTTGGAATTCCGTTCATCTGATCACCGATTAAATGAATCGTCGTTTGATCCGAGATCGCCATGTCAATCCAGGCATATAAGTTCAAGGCCATCCCCAGTGAGTCAAAGCCAGGACCTAAGTTTGCCGTGCTTGCCGGCACTTTCACTCTTACCTTTTGCACTGCCTTATAACTCATTTCGAAATTGCGCCTCTTTTCAATAATTTAGCCTTCTACGCGATAAACGCTTTTGATGGCGTGAATAACATCCATAGATTCGAATTGTCTCAGCACATTTTTCATACTGGCTTGGTTCGCATCATGTGTGATAATAATAATTTCAGCCTTCGGATTGGACTGGTTCGGGTGCTGGAACACAGACTCCAAACTAACTTCGTGCTGAGCAAAAATTTGCGTAATTTGTGCAAGTACACCCGCTTTATCTTCAACGTGCAGAAGAATAAAGTTTTTGGAAGCAATCTGTTCGTCCGTCTTCAGCTTCATTTCTTTATAAGGTGCTAGCACCATACGTCCATTCACGCCCAGCCTCAAGTTGCGCACAACGGCAACCAAATCTGCTACGACGGACGTTGCCGTCGGCAGCTCGCCTGCTCCAGCACCGTAGAACATCGTTTCACCTACCGCTTCGCCTGTTACATACACAGCATTGAATACACCATTCACAGAAGCAAGCGGATGCGAGTTTTTCACCATAGTAGGCTGTACACTCACAGAGATATGACCATCATGATTTTCAGCAATACCAAGCAGCTTCACTTCGTAGCCTAATTTTTTGCCATATTGAATATCTTCTTTGGATACTTTCGAAATGCCCTTCACTTCAACATCACTCAGAGCAACATTGGCGTGGAAGCCAAGTGTTGATAAAATGGTCATTTTACGAGCAGCATCCAGCCCCTCAACATCAGATGTTGGGTCTGCTTCTGCGTAGCCAAGATCCTGTGCTTCTTTCAAAACATCGGCATAAGCAGCGCCTTCTTGACTCATTTTAGTCAAAATGTAATTGGTTGTACCGTTCACGATGCCCATAATCTTCGTAATGCGGTCAGAGGAGAAGCCCTCCACGAGTGCACGAATGATCGGAATGCCGCCGGCAACACTAGCTTCGTAAAATACGTCGCAGCCATGTTCAGCTGCTTTTGCCAAGATTTCAGCGCCATGCATCGCCATAAGATCCTTATTCGCCGTCACAATGTGCTTGCCGTTGCCTAGCGCAGTTAATATATGCTCTTTGGTAGCTGCAACGCCGCCCATAACTTCAACGACAACATCTATCTCACTATCACCAATAACGTCCCATACTTGTTCAGTCAGTTTATTTGCGTCTACTGAGATGTTACGAAGCTTAGATTTATCTTGTACTAAAATTTTTGAGATTTCAATGGACGAGCCTGTTTGACGCTGTAAATCCTCTTGATGTCCTTCAATAATGCGGACTACACCTGTTCCTACTGTACCTAATCCGAGCAAACCAACCTTGATGGGTTTCATGTATTGTTACCTCCTGAATATTTTTTCTATCTTAACTGCCTTGACCGATGACCATGGCACGCTTAACTCCTTCTTGCGCTTGAAGTCGATTAATCATTTGACGGATCTCTTCCCCCATTGAGGAGGTCTCTACCGAAATGACGACATTTGCCATACCCTGCAGAGGGATTGTCTGATGTATCGTTAATACATTCCCATCCAAATTAGCAATGAGTGCCAGTACACGAGACAGAATCCCGGACCGATGCTCCAAATCCATGGATATTGTGATAATGCGCTCTCGTTCCAATTTGCTGAGCGGGTGAATACCATCCTTATACTTATAGAAAGCGCTGCGGCTGAGTCCGACTTGTTCAACGGCATCGTGAATCGTTTTCACTTCACCCCGTGCAAGCAGCTCCTTAGCTTGAGCTGTCTTGAGTACTCCTTCTGGCAATATATCTTCCCGGACTAAGTAGTACCTCTCAGGACCGGTGTGCTTGATCGTTTGTAAAAACTCTTTGCTTTCCGGCACTTCACCACCGTCCTCTCTGGAAAGACCAATGTTCCTCTATAGAGGACATTATATCGAATCGCAAGGTTTGAAGCAATAGGCAATTCACATCTTATTCTTTCATCTTTTGCAGCACCTAACTTCACTATGATAAGCTGATAGTACTAGATTAGAAAGGGATCGCCTCCATGATTACATTACGCATGATGTCTACGGCTCTCCTATGGAATAGCCAGAACGAATTACTAATGATGAAACGCTCCTTAACGCGTTCGCTATCACCAGGATTATGGGCAGCTATTGGCGGTCACCTGGAGCCAAGTGAATTGAATAACCCGCGGGCAGCCTGTTTGCGCGAAGTGTGGGAGGAGACTGGCATTGAGCATGATGAAATCCAAGGGCTGCACATGCAGTATGTTTTACTTCGATTGAATGGACATGAAGTTCGCCAGCAATTTTTTTATATCGGAACGACGGATGTGAACCCGCGAATCGTCACACCTGAAGGGGATCTACATTGGATTCCTAAAGAGCTTGTGTTAGAGCGCCCAATCCCTTATATTTTCCACAGCTTGCTTGAACATTATTTCACCGTAGGCCTTACTGAGCACCCATGGGTAGGCTCAGCAGGAATTCACATGGACACAGGTAAACCTACTATTCACTGGAACCCATTAGTAGATCCCCTGCAAATTTAATAAGAATAGCAAAAAAAGGCAGACATCGATTTCTCGAGTTCTGCCTTTTTGAACTGCTAGTTATAACGCACTGCCTCCAAATAAGAAACGATACTCCCAATGGCGATTGTCGATGGAATCAATTCGAACACCACCACTGTCTTTGGAGTATGTTGACAAGATTTGTCCATTTCCTAAGTACATCGCCACGTGCGTAATGGTCTGTGTAGACTTATTAATACCGCTGTAATTCGATTGGCTTGTCCCTTTGTAAGACATGAAGAACATAAGATCGCCAGGCTTCAGATCGTGCCAATTTGTTTTGGCATGCCCGAGAGATTTCACATAACTCCCTTGGCCTCTAGAGTCACTTGGCAGCTTCTTTCCAATGCCATCCAAGAAAGCTTGTCGGACAAAGTCTGAACAATCAAACGTTCTTGTATTATCACGACTTGATCCATATTCATAAGGCGTGCCTATATACTTTTTACCCGCAGCAATAATTTTTTGAACATTGGCACTTGTTGAACCTCCAGAACCACTGCCGGAACCACCATTCGTGTTGGAATCGCCAGGCGATGTAACACCTGATGCTTGTATGTATTTCGCGCTTGTGCTTATGTAACCCTCACGGCCGTCAGAAGCTTTCACTTTGTACCACCAACTATTCACTTTGGACAGGATGGTAACTTTCTCGCCTTCCTTCAAGTACCGGATACGCGCAGAATTCTCATCTGCACTTTGGCGAAGACTGACACTGTTTATAATTCGACCTGTTGATGCAGCCGAAGCTTCTTTAGGTAAAGGAATTGTCACAGCGCCAAAGATAAGGGCTGGAACAAGAACGAGGGTCAGCAGTTGTTTTTTCATGATGTTGGCCTCCTAGCATTTTTGTGTTGCAGAACGAGAATCATTAGCATCTTCTTCCATTACGCAGACTATCTGGTTCGAAAGCTGCTATCCTTCATATCCATTCGTAATATAGGCCTTCTTTTAGTGGGTAGGAGCACAATTAATTGGCAATATACCTCTAACTTCTCAAGTTGATGGAAATAAAAAAGCCTTCCCTTAGCTGAAAATACAGCACACAGGAAAGACTTTATCCAATTTTGGCGGAGGAATCACGGATTTTCGGATGATCTTGAAGCGTAAAGTGATGACTCTGATCCACCCATCGCTGCATGACTTTGTGGGCTTCTTTCCTTTGCAGCAGCGATTCCGCTAGTTGAAAGCCTTCTTCATAACTGCCCACTTTATCAAACCAAGTCAATCGAAGTCCCGTATTAAAAATGACATGATCGCGTTCCCGTTTCAATTCCTCTGTATCTTCTCCAGCAATAATGCGCCGTACCATGGCAACCTGATCATCTTTACTTAAAGGCAGCAAGGGCTCACTCAGAAAGCCAAACTTTTGCGGTTCAACCACTCGCGACTCATCTCCCCAAGGGGTTACGATCCTTATTGTACTGTTCTGGTAGATCGGCAAATCCTCAGATCCTTCAATCCCATTGACAATATACACATTTTGAAAGCCAGATCGGATAGATATAGGAATCAGAGATTCCATCGCTTTTCGCTGATTGACGCCTATAATCATATTCATTGAACGTACGGGATTTATGACTTTCTCAACGATATTCATCACTGTTCGCAATCCTAACTGCTCGCGAACCTGTTTCAGCTTCCCTAGCGGCGGACAAAGCTGTTCGGTGTGAAGAAATCCAATATGCAGGTGAAACAACATCGTTTCCCATGCTTTAACTGACAAATCTATCGCAACACCGAAGCTTTCTAATAGTTCTTTCATTGCGGTCCCCTGTCTCGGCGGAAGCGAATCACCTCCATGCAGTACCTGGGAGAAACCCACTGAAGCAAGAAGGAGGCTAACTGGCAGTGTGATAGGAAAATATTGGCGGCCTTCCGTTGGTCCCGCACAATTGAGTGAATCCGCAAAAGTGTGATAATTCAAAGAGTAGCTGCGGAAAACATCAATAAATGCCATCAGCTCTTCGTCAGCTTCCCCTTTCATACATAGGGCCATTAAGAAAGCTGCACATTGAGCATCTGTGGAATCTCCTCTGGCCATCTCATGTGCTGCTTCCACAGCTTCCTCATAAGATAAATCACGTGATCCTTGCATTCCGGTTCCCATCGCTTGAATCCATCTTTTCATCAAAATTCCTCCTTCCTCATCTCGTTACACTTCATTTAGTGTTATATTTATTGACATAAAATTATGTTTATTAGTAAAATCGTAATCTTTTTCTTTATATGTGTCAAGTTTTATGACATTAATCAGCGTTTGAACGCAAAAAGAACGACTTACGCCGTCCTTAGGTGATAGTATTTATACAGGTTGAAGCCCACAAACCAGAAACCAGAAAACAGAAATCAAAACACATAATAACCGAATACAGAAAAACATAGTTATTTACCGAAACATTATGCAACTATCCTTAATCTCATCAGCTCAGCAAAATCTATAACCATGCTAAATAAGGAGTAAGCCCTGCCCCCCTAACCCCCCCAAAAAAAATTTAACTTCTTAAACGCAAAAAAACACTCATCCTTAGGACAAGTGTTTCTATCGTTCTAATGCTTCTCATCAAATTCGAAGTCAAAATCACCAATTTGGATCGTCTGCCCATGGACAGCTCCACGTTTACGCAATTCGTCATCGATTCCTATACTACGCAAAATACGAGCAAAACGAGCGATGCCGTCCTGTGTGCTGAAGTTCGTTCGTTTGATCAACTTCTCAATGGAAGGACTTTCAACAATGAATACATCGTTCTCTCGACGAATCGTGTAATCATTCTCCTCGCGCTTCTCGAAGCGATACACTTTTCGTTCTTCTTTATCAGCTACACCCTCTACTTCAGGAGCATTCGGGATACTTTCTACAATATCCGAGATCTTGTAGAGAAGCTCCTGTACGCCACCTCGCGTCAAAGCAGAGATTGGATAAACCTCAAACTCTTTGCCATCTGCCGCCATCTGCTCCTTGAATAAAGTCAGATTGTCCTCTGATTCCGGCATGTCCATCTTGTTGGCAACAACAATTTGCGGACGCTGTTCCAGCTTGGCATTATAGAGCTTAATTTCCTCATTAATCTTGAGGAAATCTTCGTAAGGATCACGGCCGTCTGCAGCAGACATGTCCACGACATGCACAATCACTCGCGTCCGTTCTACGTGACGCAGGAACTCATGACCGAGTCCCACGCCCTCGTGGGCCCCTTCAATAAGACCGGGAAGGTCCGCCATAACGAAGCTTCGTCCATCACCAACATCCACAACCCCGAGGTTCGGGGTAAGGGTTGTAAAGTGGTACGCCGCAATTTTTGGTTTTGCGGCAGAAACAACCGACAATAGCGTGGATTTCCCAACGCTTGGGAAGCCTACTAAACCGACGTCGGCCATGACCTTCATCTCTAGCACAACCCAACGCTCCACGCCTTCTTCGCCGTTCTCAGCAATTTCTGGCGCTGTTACGCGTGCTGTTGCGAAGCGTGTGTTGCCTCGGCCGCCTCGGCCACCCTTAGCCACAACAACCTCTTGACCATGACGCGTCAAATCGGCGATAACCTCTTGCGTATCATCATCGATGATGGTTGTGCCCGGCGGGATGCGAACAACCATGTCCTCTGCGTTAGCGCCATGCATCGACTTGTTACGACCCTTCTCGCCGCGCTCCGCTTTAAAGTGCTTCTGATAACGGAAATCCATCAATGTACGCAGACCCTCGTCTACACGGAATACAACATCGCCGCCGTTTCCACCGTCGCCACCTGCTGGACCGCCCTCTGGTACATATTTCTCACGGCGGAAAGCAACTAAACCGTCGCCACCGTCGCCACCTTTAACAAATATCTTCGCTTTATCAACAAACATTTCTACACCTCAACTAAGGAGAGACTTTGGTCTTGGACCAAAGAGCCCTTTATTATGTACGAAACGGTAACCGCAATGTTATGACCGCTTCTTCCTCTTGCCAATCATTATGCTCCAGTGAATAAGAATTTACTTTCGAAAGGAGGGTTTCCTTCACGGCTTTTTCAAGTTGCTCCCGGTTATAGGGGCCTTGATATACAAAATCAAGCAGTAAGCCATCTTCTTGAACATCAAATTCCAAGCTGAGTGTACCACTTTCACCGTCACTTGCCGCAGCATGCTCTTGAACGCATTCCACGGTTTGACGTACCAATCTTTCGATAAGGCCGTCATGCAGAGGAAGTTGTCCAAGATTGATTTCTTGATCTAATTCAACCTCCAGCTCTAATGATTTCGACTGGACGCGAAACAGCAGTAAGAAAGCAATTAACGATGGAATACCTAACTTGGAGAGATTACTTTCCTGCTGCATAGTCATTTTTATTTTTTCCATATAGGGCTGTAAATTATCAAACTTCTTTAATTGAATATAACCAAACAAAATTTGGGTATCGTTCATCCAATCGTGACGTAGGCGATTTATGACCTGAATTAACTTCTGTTGAGACAGTTGTTCCTGTTGACGGAGCTCTTGGCTCCATTTCTCTTCCAATCTACTCGCTTCCAACTTGAAGGCGGTATAACCGCAAAAGACTATGATCAATAGTAATGCGCCCCTGACAATCCAGGGTTCCACAAACATCATTCCCGTTAATCCTATGAGCACAAGTGCTAATAAATAAACTTGCGTACTGCCCGCTCGCTTCATTCCCCGTTCGCTCCGTTCTCCCTGCTTTGTAACCGTTCATCCAGTATATCATGATGTACTAGCAAACTTCACCAAACAAATGAGAAAACCTCTGCCCTCGGCCATTCGAGATGAGTGACCGCGTTTAGAGGTTTGTTCGTACTAGGAAAAAAATCCCTGGGCGGGCTTATCGCTCGCCAGGGATTCAAATTATGCTTCTAAAGCTGCAGCCACAGGAGCTACATCAACTGGGTATACGCTCACTTTTTTGCGATCGCGGCCCCAACGCTCGAATTTCACTACGCCTTGTACCAAAGCGAAAAGTGTATCATCCGAACCGATGCCTACATTCGTTCCTGGGTGAATTTTCGTACCGCGTTGGCGGTAGAGAATGCTTCCAGCAGTAACGGTTTGACCGTCAGCACGTTTAGCGCCAAGGCGCTTAGAGTGTGAGTCACGTCCGTTCTTTGTGGAACCCACCCCTTTTTTGGAAGCGAAAAACTGGAGATCCAATTTCAACATGGTGTTATCCTCCTTTGTGATAGATTGTTTCAATCGTTATATAGTCACCGTAATTGTCTGCAATGGTTTGTAGCATGACGACCATTGATTCTAGAATCAATTGGACCTTATTCCATGTCTCCGGAACAGATCGTGTACTTTCTGGGATTGTAACATCCATCAAGCCTCGTTCCATCTCGTGAATGGGAATCACGCCCGTCAGTGATTCAATCGAATTATAAGTACCAAACGTTACCGCCGATACTGCAGCGCAGACTAGGTCTTTGCCGGGTACGTCATATTCAGCATGGCCTTCCACTACAAAAGATGAGATCTGAGGTGAATCCGGTGCAAGACGCTCTATGGTCACATAGATCATAAGGCTGCCTCTTACGCTTGGATTTTCTCAACTACTACTCTTGTATACGGTTGACGATGACCTTGCTTTTTGTGATAGTTCTTTTTCGGCTTGTACTTATAAACGATGACTTTAGCGCCTTTGCCGTGTTTCTCCACTTTCGCGGAAACTGTAGCACCAGCAACCAACGGAGCACCTACTACTAAGCCACTCTCTTTGGAAACCAAGAACACACGATCAAAAGAAACAACTTCACCTTCAGCTGCGTTCAATTTCTCGATGTAAAGAACATCGCCCTCTTGAACTTTGTACTGTTTACCACCTGTTTCAATAATTGCGTACATTTTCATTACCTCCTCATGTCTCAGACTCGCCTTGTCCAGGTGACGGTTAGGATAAAATCCAAATCCGTGCTTAGACCCGATTCGTGCGGTTACAGCATGCCTAAACAACACACTCCGAGTATTATATCACAGAAACATTTTGTAATGCAATTGTTATTTCCGTTTACGCGTCATCTCAAGCAGGCCTAGCTTGGTCCAACCGACAATGATCGTTTTGGAGCGATCCTTACGCACGGCTTGTGTGATGTTCTCCATCACGGCTGCTCGATTCATTTCCGAACTCATGTCTATAAAATCAACAATAATAATGCCTCTAATATTACGTAGACGCAGCAGCCTTGGAATTTCACTCGCCGCTTCTCGATTGATATCAGTGACTGTCTGTTCTAAATCAATGGATCCAGTGTACCTTCCCGTATTCACATCAATCACGGTAAGTGCTTCGGTTTGATCAAATATTAAATATCCGCCGCTAGGCAGCCAAATTTTACGCCTAAAGCTCTGATTCAGCTCTTCCGTAACACCAAATTGATCAAACAACGGTATCTTGCGGTCATAATAAGCTACGCGTCCACGCCAACTCGGCTGCTGCTTACGGAGTAACTGTTTCATCTCTTCATACACTTTGGCGTCATTTAGCCAAACTTCATGAACGTCATCCGTGATGACATCTCGGGCTAATCTAGGCAGGAGATCAAGATCCTGATATAGCTGCGCTGGCGCATGTGCCTCTTCCATTTTTGACACAATGGCACTCCATAATTCTCGTAAATTTTGCAAATCATCACGAATGGCTTCTTCGCTTTGACCAATAGCACCCGTTCTTACAATAACACCTTCACCAGGAAGCAAGCTGCCTTCAGCAAGCTGTTTGAGGCGCTGCCGTTCTGCGTCCAAATCAATTTTACGGGATATAGCAATATAATCGGCGTCTGGCATATAAACAACCCAGCGGCCAGGAATGGAAACATGCGTTGTTACTCTTGCGCCTTTAGTACCTTGCGGATCCTTCGTCACCTGCACCATCAGCGTCTGACCGACTTCGGCGAGCTCCGTTATTGAGGGTTTAATCTTAGGCTGTTTATCCAAGTGGACGGGTAGGAGGTCGTCTATATATAGAAAGGCATTCTTCGCAAGACCGATATCGACGAATGCCGCCTGCATGCCGGGAAGGACGTTGACGATGCGACCCATGTAGATGCTGCCTGCTCTCTGAGAATCAAGCGGATACTGCGTATCATACTCAACAAGACGACTTTCTTCAAGCAATGCCGCTTGTGTAAGATCAGGTGCGCAGTGAATTATAAGTTGCTTCATACACGTTCACCTCAACAGTTATTTTACATGAAAAGATCGGAAACTGCACTCCCCGGTTTTTTCCCATCCAAATAACCGCTGACTAATTGTTGCTCCGGCAATACGGCTTGTATGCGCCCTGTTTCTCCTACGACATAGATTAAATGATATTTTTCCCGCATAAAAAGTTTCAGTGTTTCCGCCATTGTGCGGTGTCTTGTAATGACAATTGGCTGTGCTAATGTCCCGCGGCTCAATAGCTGACTCATTCGGTTCCCGCGACCAATAAGAAAGCGAAAAAAGTGGTAGGGCAGCTGCCGATAGGCAAACCAATTGGATACAAGTAAGAAAATACCAATGACCAATATATTGAGCGGGAGGTGTCCGCTGATCAGTTGGATAATGGCTATTACAATAATAGCCAGACTTAAGATCATACTGATCCATGCTGTATATAAAATCGTGTTATGGTAGGACAATAAATACCCTAACAATGACTGCATCACTTTGCCGCCATCGAGCGGCATGACGGGAATGAGATTAAATAAACCAATCATCAAATTAGCTTCAATGAAGTAATCCCACCAGCTGCTTGCGCCCACATCCACCCATTTCATCAGCAGCGCAACGAGAATCATCCATACGTGCTGAAGCGGCCCAGCTAGGGAGACAATGAGCTCTTCACGCGTCGGAGCCGTTCCAAGCTCATCAACGATCAAGACTCCGCCAAAAGGCAGAAGCTGCACTTCCCGCACCCTCCACCCAAAGCCGTTGGCAGCAGCCAAATGACCAAATTCGTGAACCAGTACGATGCCAAATAACGTAACGGCCTCCAGGAAGTAGCCTGTAATGGCAGAGCCAATCATAATGAGCGTAAATAAAGGGTGGAATCGATA
This sequence comes from Paenibacillus sp. V4I9, assembly GCF_030817295.1. Classification (NCBI taxonomy): domain Bacteria; kingdom Bacillati; phylum Bacillota; class Bacilli; order Caryophanales; family Paenibacillaceae; genus Paenibacillus; species Paenibacillus sp. V4I9. The sequence goes on along the minus strand of NZ_JAUSZE010000001.1, from coordinate 1,334,467 downwards.
CGTAGTTCCGGCCCATTTAATCAAAGCTAATCACATCCGATGGATTGACGGGATGCCCGTCCTTCGTAACGGCAAAGTAAAGCGTTCCCTTCGCAGGATCCTTCTTGGATGCCTTACCGATGGGTTCACCGACTTTCATCCAGTCACCTACCTCAACATTGGCCTCACTCAATCCGCCGTACAAAGATTGAAGACCTCCTGGATGGCGTATCACAATCGTTAGGCCCGTTTCTGCAGCTGTACCGGAGAAAATGACTTGACCTGTATCCAGCGCATATACTGGTGCAAATTCAATGGTGTTCAAATTAACTCCTATGTGGGAAGTTCCATCATATCGCGTAAGAATACTTCCCTTTGCAGGAGAAAAAAAGGTACGCTTAGAGGCATTCACTCTTATGGCCTCATTCCCTTCACGGTTGAAACTGGGAATGAACGAAGGTGACCCACCAAACTTATCGCTATACCAAGCTGACAATGACGAGAAATCATATGACTGTGTAAGAGAAGCAGTCACGATTTGCTTCCCTTTATTAGCCCAAGGCTGATTAAGCTGGAACATCCCGTATAGCGCTGCAAACAAAACACAGCTAATGAATAGCTTGACCGCAATCTTACGAGGCGAAGGCGGCGCTAATAGCCCTCTTTCACCATCCCTCAGATAATCTCGCCCGACTAATGCTGTATCCATTAATAATTTTTGCTGCCATGCATACTCAGGATCCTCCATTCGCCGTTTCCATTCGGAATCCACATAAAGAGGTGCTTCGGAATGCTGATGTATGGGCAACGAATTACCCCTAATTCGAGAGGATCTCACCGGACTTCCACTCCCGTTAGATGGATCTGACGTTTCACGCAAATTGCGAAGTCGTTCTATCCTTCGCTGTTTCACTTTATCTTTGACTTCCATGGAAGCCCCTCCCCATCCTTTACCTTTGTACAGCCTATGAGAAGAGGGACAAGATTATGTGGACAAAAAGAGCCCCTGACCAAGGTCAAGGGCTCAAAATTTCATATACGTTTAGAAAAATTCTGGCTCACGTTCCTGATGCAGCCTTACGCTCATCACGAGGCCTAATGAAAGCATGTTAATCAGTAGAGAAGTTCCCCCATAACTGACGAAAGGAAGTGTGATTCCTGTTAACGGCATGATACCAATCATCATCCCGACATTTTCAAAAATCTGAAAGACGAACATGGAAACCACACCGACCACAATATATGCTCCGCTAAGCTGAGTACTCTGGATCGAGATGAGAATCATGCGGTAAATGAGTAAAAAATAGATCAACAATAGAACCGCTGACCCGCGGAAACCGAATTCCTCACCAACTACGACGAAAATCGAATCGGAATACGCGAATGGAATGAAATTACTATGAACAGAAGTACCTTTCAGAAAACCTTCGCCTTCCAAACCTCCTGAACCGATCGCCCTTACCGCATTACGGACCTGATAATTATCATCATCAGACACATCTTGCGGATAAAGGAACGTATCAATACGATCCATCCAATGACTAAAACCATAACCCTTAAGCATATCAAACAGGGATTGATGGAAATACTTATATAACGTCAACAGCAAGAATCCAGCGCCTATGATTACGACTGTGCTAAGTAAGACATGCGAATATTTAATATTACCAATCCAAATCATACCCAAAAGTATGATCACAAAAATGATCGCATTCCCTAGATCAGGTTGAATGAGGACCAAGAAAAACGGGATCAACACGGCTACGCCGACTGGAATAATATCATTCTTAATTTGCAGTAAATCACCTTTGCGCCTTGCCAACAGTGCAGTAACAGCAACGATTAGAATTAATTTCACTAACTCAGCCGGTTGAAAGGTTAAGCCGCCCGGGAGCTCAAACCAGCCACGCGCCCCATGAATTTTCGTCCCAAAAAAGTAGACAGCGACCAAAGAAAAGATCCCGATACCATAAAGATAGGGAGCGATTCTGATTAGTATTCGATAATCAAATAAACTGCTTGCAACAAATGCTGCTAGACCAACGCCATATAAAATCAGTATTTTTGTGATACTAACGTTAATTTTAGGATGATCGATAGATGCACTATATACAAGCATCGTACTAATGACCATAAAGGCAATCAAAATGACAACAATAGGAATATCTATGTTTTTCAGTTTGGCAAGCACAGATCTATCATCCTATTCCGATAAACTTTTTCATTCGTTTGACCCAGCCGCTTTTGTCCTCCAATTGCATGAGCGGCACCGTGTCACCCAAAATACGACGAGCGATATTGCGGTAAGCAATAGCAGCGCGTGACGACGGGTTCATCACGGTGGGTTCCCCTAAGTTGGCTGCTTTGATCACATGCTCGTCATCTGGAACTATCCCTAACAAATCTATGGCGAGTACCGAGCATATTTCATCAATATCCAGCATCTCGCCTTTTTTCATCATCAATGGACGAATGCGGTTAATGACTAACTTAGGCGAGGAAATTTTCTCATTTTCCAGCAAACCGATAATGCGGTCAGCATCACGTACAGCCGCGTTCTCCGGGGTAGTAACAACGATCGCTTTGTCTGCTCCGGCTACGGCATTCTTGAAGCCTTGTTCGATGCCAGCTGGACAGTCGATAATGACAAATTCAAAATCTTTTTTGAGCTCCAAAATAATATCCCTTACTTGCTCTGGCGATACGGCATGCTTATCCTTCGTTTGAGCAGCTGGCAAAAGATAAAGCTCATCAAAGCGCTTATCCTTAATTAAGGCTTGGGGCAAACGGCAGCGGCCTTCTGCAACATCGACAAGATCATAAATAATACGGTTTTCCAGACCCATGACCACATCAAGATTGCGCAGTCCAATGTCGGTATCTACCATGCAAACTTTTTTCCCTAAAAGCGCTAGTGCCGTTCCAAGATTCGCAGATGTCGTTGTTTTACCAACGCCACCTTTTCCTGAAGTGACGACGATTGCCTCTCCCATATTTTCTCACCCCACACGCTATTTTCACATATACAAACGATTATTTTACATTCGATTCTGGCCAAATACGATGAAGTTGGTGCAGCTTGTCGATTTCCATTTTACCTTCTTTGACATAAGCAAATTCCATGAATGCCTCGTCGATTCCCCATTCATCTGGTGGACGACTAATGATTCCGGCAATCCTCAGTTGCGTGGGACGCATATGAGAAGCAGCAATAATCGCTTTCTCATCGCCATCCACCCCCGCATGCGCCATGCCGCGAAGAGACCCCATTATATAAATGTTCCCTGTAGATGTAATCGTTCCGCCAGGATTAACATCGCCTAAATATAATAAATCACCCTCGTTGTGTAGGGTTTGTCCCGATCGAATCATTCCTTTGAGCGTTGTCATAGAAACCGCAGATTCTTCTGCAGCTTCCTCTTTAGGCGACTCACTTTCGATTGATTGGATAAGCAGGTTGCCTTTTTGTCTGATGACGGACCGAATTTCTTCCTTCTGTTCATCGGTCGCTTCTCGGGTGCCTAATTTAACGTGCACATGAATAATCGGTCCAGTCAATATTTGCTGATGCGTTTTCTCAAGCTTGTGCTGCAGCTCTTGCAGCAAAATTTGCCATTCGCATGCGTCGTTTAGCAAAAAAACAAGGCCATCCTTGACCCCTTTTATCATCACATGGTGCTTTGTTACAGACATAATTGCGCTACGACCTCCCAACCTATACATTTCGGTTCATGTCCCGGATTCTCCTGCCTAGAGCCTGGAAAATTAATCTTCGTTTCCGGACGTCACATTCCGCTTTCCTTCAAGCAGCTTGCGGATGGGAACGTAGCAAATCAAGGCGATTAGCAGATTAAATAGAACACTTGGAAGCATGTAATGGGTGAGAGCAAACTTCAAATCAATATCAATAAGCTTGAACAACCGATTGATACCATAATTAATAAACTCAAACAAGAGTAAACCAACGCCTGTTATGAGTAAGTTATAAAAAATCAAATTAGGCTGCCTTCGCTGCGCCAATCCGGCCAAATAGCCAGTAAGCCCCATGCCGAAGGAGTATACACCTAGCATCGATCCATAATAATTAAAGTCGTGCAATAGTCCGAACAATAGCCCATAAATTAATGCGGTATGACGATGATGAAAAAGTCCGATAAACAAAATGAATACAAGTGTTAAATGGGGTGTAACATTAACGCTAGATTGCCATGCTGAAGGGATCAGCCAAATAAGCAAGGTTCCTTGCAAGATAAACAAACCGAGTAGAATGAGCCACAACAGATGTCGAGTCACTTAAAGGCTCACCTCATTTCACTTCCGGGACTTCGACAACAAACACTTCACGAATATGGTTGAACGAAGCTTTGGGCTTCACCATAACCTTGTATGTAATGCCGAATTCCCCTGGACCGATGGAAGAGATTGTCCCAACCTCAATGCCCTTAGGAAATACTTGCCCCATGCCTGATGTGATGATTGTGTCTCCGACCTTCATATCGTCAGCATTTTCGACCTTATTCATCACAAACTCGCCCGTTTTGGAATAGGACTCAATCACCCCGAAAGGTGGATTCGCACTTCCTTTCACAGTAACAGCAATCGCCTTAGAGTTATTGTCGGTATCATTCATTTCGGTGAGTAATTGAACATTAGAGTGAAAACCAAACACCTTACTCACCCTGCCGACCAACCCATCTACGGTCATGACCGCCATATTCTCCTTGATACCATCTTTATCGCCTAAATTAATCGTAACCGTGCTATTATACGGATCCGGATCAATGGTTACAACCTCAGCAATACGATACGTATACACGTTAGCCTGACGCTGTCTTTCTGTAAAGCCAAGAGCCTCCATTAACCGCTTGTTTTGTGATTCTAGCTCATTCAGCCGCTGTGTATCTCGTGCATACTGCGTAAGAGTCAGTTTCAGCGTCTTATTTTCCTCGTAGATGACTCTTAGCTGCCGGATATCTTCGAAGAAACCCGCTACCTGCGCAGCGGGCTTGTAGAAGAGTCCTTGTGTCCATGATACCGAGTCTTTAACAAATTTCTCCGGCCACGTCATGGGTGCCCGGTTCCCGAGTGTCAGTCCCATCAATATAAAGAAGCAGACTAGACCGAACATCAGAAAAATCAACCTCTTGTTGCCCATAAATTTAAACAAATTAGCACCTTCTAACGAATATTAACGCTTATATCTCGAACTGGATCCTGATCTGTTCTTGAACAAATGGATATTTTCCAAAGCGCGACCCGTTCCAATCGCCACACAATCTAGCGGATTATCAGCGACGAGTACTGGCATTCCGGTTTCTCTGGCAAGCAGACGGTCAAGATTACGCAATAAGCCGCCGCCGCCCGTAAGAACAATCCCCCGATCCATGATATCCGCTGATAATTCAGGCGGGCACTTCTCGAGAGTAACCTTCACAGCCTCAACGATCGCATTCACCGTGTCCATCAACGATTCCGTAATTTCATGCGAAGTAACGCTTAGCGTTTTCGGTAATCCGGAAACAAGATCGCGTCCTCGTATTTCGAGAGACTCTGGCTTGTCCATCGGAAGTGCCGACCCGATTTCCATCTTAAGCGTTTCGGATGTACGTTCCCCGATCATCAAATTATACGTTCGTTTAATGTATTGAATGATGGCTTCGTCCATTTCATCGCCTGCGATACGGATGGAACGGCTCGTTACAATCCCTCCAAGAGAGATGACAGCAACCTCCGTTGTTCCTCCTCCAATGTCGACAACCATGCTTCCAGTTGGTTCCCAGACGGGAAGGTCGGCACCAATCGCTGCTGCGAAAGGTTCTTCAATCGTGTAAGCTTCGCGTGCTCCAGCCTGCTTCGTCGCATCTTCAACAGCACGCTTCTCAACAGCTGTGATGCCCGAAGGCACACAAACCATAACATTGGGGTGACGCGGGAACAACCAACGCTGCTTCTGTGCTTGTCTTAAGAAGTAACGAATCATCGTCGCGGTCGTCTCGAAATCAGCGATAACCCCATCCTTCATCGGGCGAATTGCACGAATGTTGCCTGGTGTACGACCGATCATTTTTTTAGCGGCGTCTCCGACAGCCTCGATTGTTTTTGTATCAGTACGTAGAGCAACCACGGACGGCTCCCTAACGACAATTCCTTTGCCTTTTACATAAACCAGTGTATTCGCTGTACCTAAATCAATTCCTAAGTCTTTCGTAAAACCACCGAACATGGCAGTTGCTCCTTTCCTATTGCGTTATCTATTATATTACATAAAGCCTTGTTCCTTCAAACTTATGAATCTCTGATCACCAATGATAACATGATCAAGCACTTCAATACCAATTATAGTTCCTGCCTCCATAAGACGATGCGTGAGCTGAATATCCTCCGGACTTGGAGTTGGATCACCGCTAGGATGATTGTGTACACAAATGATCGAAGCACTGCTGCGCTTGATTGCCGCGCGAAACACTTCACGAGGATGAACAATGGACGCATTTAGGCTGCCCATCGATAATGTTTCCTGTGCAAGCAAATGGTTCTTCGTATTGAGAAATAAGCAAACGAAATGTTCTTTCTGCAAATAGCGAAGATCTTCACTTACCAAATCTGCGATATCCTTGGGAGATCGAATCGTAACTCGCTCCGCAAATGTACTCTTAGCCAGTCTGCGTCCGAGCTCAATCCCGGCTTGAATTTGTAAAGCCTTCGCATCGCCGATTCCCTTGATTTGCGTAAGCTGGTCTTTGCTCATGTCAACAAGGCTGCGCAGCCCGCCGCTTTCACTTAATATACGACCTGCTAGACGCAGTGCTGACTCCGACACCGTCCCTGTTCGAAGTAAAATGGCTAGGAGTTCTGCATGACTTAATGCACCAGCTCCATATTGGAGCATTCGCTCTCTAGGTCTTTCCTCCTGCGGTACTTCTCGTAGCATCAAGCTTGTGACTTCCATGAATTCCCCTCTTTCGTTATGTAGGTTGTGTTACTTAAACGCATCCCATTCATATGGATAAGTGCTCATAAAACAAAATAAAGCCCGCAGATTTGTAAGATCCGAGGGCTTCTAGGACAATTGCTCTTTATTCGATTGTGGACACTCGAACGCTCTGATTTGTTCCAGCATACTGCCGATGGTATGTCCATCAAAGTATATTTCCATCTGCTTCTCTGCGTCAATGAAAACCTTCCCCATCAATAGATCCATTTTGGATGATATGACGCAGGGCTTATTCTCATCACCAGAGCACCAGCTCGGTTTCAAGGAACCTTGACAAGTTAATCGGTAAATTTCGCCGAGTGTCACCTCGTTCGGGTTGCAGCTAAGTATGAATCCGCCACCGATTCCTTCTTTGGTCGAAACGTAACCTGCTTTTCGTAGAAAGCCCATAACTTTACGTATACGAGCAGAATGGGTAGATACATTCACAGCAATTTCTTCGCTGGTTGCCATATGATCCGGTAAATGAGCCAGAAATACGAGACTGTGGACGGCTATTGTAAATTCGCTGTTCATGGCCAATACCTCCCTGAAGAATGCGAAGTCATGTCGCTTACTGTCATTGTAACCGTTACAGATTACACAGTCAATGTATGAGTCCTACTTTGGACATAAATTCCAGCTAGGATCTGATAACTATAGAACTTGAATTTCAAAGCTTAGTAACAGATCACTGAGCAGAGAAAGCGGCAAACCAACAACAGTAAAGTAATCACCTTCAATAGATTCTACGATCGTTGCTCCGATCCCTTGAATCGCATAGGAGCCTGCTTTATCCTTAGGTTCGCCTGTGGCAATATAACGTAGAATTTGTGCGTCAGACATGATCTTCATCTTCACATGTGTCACACGATGACAGACAACCTGCTTACCTGTAGCCGCATCCACACAAGCAACTCCACTGTAAACCTGATGCGTACTGCCTTGCAATGCTTTAAGCATCCTGAAAGAATCCTGTTCATCCACCGGTTTACCTAAAACTTCATCTTGATAGACAACAACGGTGTCAGATCCGATGATGATTCCTTCTTTTTCACTGGCTTCAAGCATTTCAAGAACAGTTAAGGCTTTACGCAAAGAGAGCACTTCTACGAGCTCAGCAGGCGATATTTTTTCTTCGACGGTCTCATCTGCGTCACTCACTCGAATGATATAGGGTAAACCAAGTGATTGAATAAGTTCCTGCCTCCGAGGTGAAGACGAAGCAAGAATAAGTCTTTGTTTAGGGGAATGACTCAAAAGAAACAACTCCTAGCTGATTGTAATATTTAATAAGGCTTTCCAAATGCAATCCAGTTACACCTTACGATACAGGAGGTACGCCCCCACTAATCCAAGAATACTGCACAGGTTTAGTTTCACCAAAAGATGGAACTCATATTTCACGACTTGTAAATCGGCTTTGGGCTCCCATGAAATTTGCGCCGATTTGGTCAAAAATGCGAGAGCAGGCACTGCAGCCAGCAGCTGGCCTATGATAATCCCGGTAATTAAACCGACGATTAAAAATACGATCAATGTGAAGGTACCTTTTTTCATTCCTGTCATCCTCTCTTTATGTACAAGCCTTATTATACGGGCAGACTCTTCTTTTTTCCAAGTAAAAATATGATAGGATGGTGATTCTTACCAGCTTACAACGTAAGCCTATCCTAGTAAGATAGTTAGCGGAGGTATTTCAACTTATGACTCTACTTAAAAGACTTATCCTTTTATCCTTATTACTTACATTTGCATTTCCTTATCAAGCATTCGCTTACAAAGTTGTCCTCGATGCCGGACATGGTGGAAGTGATCCTGGAGCAACCGGTATAAACGGTCTGCGTGAAAAAGATGTCAATTGGGACATCACCCAGAAGGTACGGGACGAGCTAGTCGCAAAAGGTTATGAAGTTGTCTTAACAAGAACAGATGACTCCTATTGGTCACTCGCACAGCGCGTCGAATTTACAAATACGCTGCAAGCGGATTTATTCGTATCTATCCACGCCAATGCGCATCCGGACGGCAAAACGAAAGGAACTATGGTTCTCTACTACGACAATGATTATCCACAAGAAGATTATCCAGCAAGTGATACGATGAAACAATTAACTCCGTATAATAAAGACCTCGCACAGCATGTTTTGGATTCTCTACTAGCTGCTGCCGGCACCAAAAACTTAGGTCTCATTCCAAGTGCCGTTTATGTAGCCCGAATGGGAACGATTCCGAGTATTCTCGTGGAGACGGCCTTTCTTAGCCAAACAAGCGACGCTGCTTTGCTTGCAAGCGATTCCGTTCGGTCTAAAATGGCTGCAGGTATTGCTGATGGTATCGCTGCCTACTCGCCGCCCCTGTTCACAGATTCACTTGATCATTGGGCAAGAGAAGCGATCATGCGGATGAAAAATAAAGGTATTATTGAAGGTATTGCTAATCGTTATGAACCGGAACGTGCGTTAACAAGAGCAGAATTTCTCACATTAATGGATCGGGTATTTACGTTCAGCAAGTTGAAAGCCGTCTGTGAGCCGAGCAATACTGTGACATCCATCGTTTACGGCTGCCAATCTCCGGCTGAGCAAAGTTACATAGACTTGCCGTCTTCCCATTGGGCGAGCCCTGTATTTACTAAAGCCAAAAACTTAAACCTCCTGCAGGGCTACTCCGATGGAACGATTCGACCGAATCAATCGATTACGAGAGGTGAAGTCGCTTTTCTCTTCGATCGTCTTTTACAAATGTCGTCTTCCACAACAAATAACCAGCCTGCTGTAGTATCATCCGCATCATTCAATGATGTACCTGAGACATTATGGAGTGCTAAGGCCATTTATGCGCTAAGAAATAAGGGCATCATTGATGGTATAACGGATACCGCGTTTAAACCTAGTCAAACCATTACCCGTGCAGAGATTGCGGCTATGCTCAATCGCTACTACAAATAAAAAGCAGTGTGTCCAAACTCCTGAGAGTTTTGGTCACACTGCTTTTTTATTAGGATACGCTGATTTTCTTAAGCAGCTCTCTTTGAGCAATAATGTACTGCATCATGGATGATTGAGCTTGCCAAAGCATAGCCGTAGAAGGACTCTTCTTGTACTCTTCCATCGATTGAACCGCGCTGTTGATCGATGTAGTCATTTTTTGCACGAATAGCTTCGTGTCATCACCTACCCCCTCGCCCATCGAGGCCGACAATGTCGTAAGCAGCTGATGCGAAGAGCGAATCGATTGCAGCGACGTTTCAGCAAGCGGGGTTGGCTTCGTCTCAGCCAAATGAACAAGCGCTAATCCATTGATCGTATTCACTAATTTATCACCTTCGGCAATGAAGGTTGGAACCGACTCCGGTTTCGGGCCGCTCCAACGAATGCCTGTAGCCGCGGGGATATCCACATTTTTCATATAAACCTCAATGGTTTTATCTGTTGTTTGCAGTTGTTCTCTTAATGCGAGAGCGTCATCTCGGTTTTTGGCAAATCCGACGAATACGGTTAGCTTATCTGTCGTGTCAAGGGCAGTGGCTAACCCTTTCTTCTTCAGGGTTTCTTGGATAGCTTGAGCTCCCTGTAAGGTACTATATACACCATTTTGAAGGAAAGTATACGATTTTGCAGGAATTTGAACCGCTGTGACAGCTGAGGCAGAAGCCGGAATGGCAGGCGCTTGATCTGCAGTCGTTTTAGTTGCTCCTGTTGGCGCTTTCGATGGGACTGCTGCTTGTACATTGGGCGAAGGAACTGTTATCGTATTTTTAATCGATGCCGTATCTTTGGTATCACGATCGCTTGAAAACATGGAGAGAACAAAGAAACCAAACGCAATACCCGTCACCACCGCTCCTGCCACTGATGTTGCAATTCGAATCCACGGTGTACCAGATGATTTCGCGTATCTGGCACCTGTCCCCGGTTCCTTATAGGGTTCCTTAGACGTCCAGGTTGACCACTCATCCCGATGTCTGTCAGAAGTAGGCTCTGCTCTCTCTGTTGACGGATTTCTAACAGCTGAATTCTCACGGGCTTCCTGTGACTCACGAATGATCCGTTCCACTCGCTCACCTTCCGACTCAATCGGACTGTTCCAGCTTCCAAAATCCGTCGTGAACGTATTTAAAGCATGAGGTTCAAATAAATGTTCGACTTGCTCCCTCTCCGCTTGATGATAAGGAGTAACCTCATCCGACGTATGACGGTCTATCGTAGAATCTATAACCTTAAACTCTTCCTGATAGAGTGGTATCACTTTCTCCTCTTGATCGGGTACTCGCGATGCTCTACGGTTTGATTCCGACCTTTCCTGTGGATCGAAACGGTAGGTTATTCTTGCTTTATTCTTGTTCATCTCTCAATCACTCCTCGTAATATTTATTTGGAAACGGGCATAGCGCCGCGTCGTCTTGTCCAAATCTTCTGTTACTAGATTATGATAGAGAGAACCCCATTATGTTTCTTTCATCAAAAAAAGACCGCCTCCAGCCGTTTGGCTTGCAGCGATCTTTTTTCTAACTAGTCGGTTCGTACTTTTTACGCAGCGATTTCGCTAAACCATCAGCTGCTTTCCAGATGTCGCCCGCTCCCATGGTTAATACCAAGTCACCAGGCTGCACATGCTGAATCAAATAAGCGAGTACCTCATCCCGAGTTGCAATATGCTGAACATTCGGGTTGCTGTTACTGCGGATCAAATCAACCAGTTTGGCTGAATCTATGCCCTCAATTCGCTGCTCGCCGGCAGGTGAGTAAATATCGGTAATAATAACCTCATCAGCTTCATCGAATGAGCGGCTGAACTGTTCAAATAAATAATAGGTTCGCGTATAGCGTTGCGGTTGGAATACAGCTATGATGCGTTTCCCTGTTGCTTTTGCTGCAGAAATAGTTGCTTGAATCTCCGTAGGATGATGTGCGTAGTCATCAATAACCAATATGTTCGCAACTTCTCCCAGCACTTGGAACCTACGCTTTGCACCGCGGAATTCCTGAATAGCTTCTGCAATTTTCTCGAAAGTGAGCCCTGCTTCCAAACAGGTGATAAGTGTTGCTAGTGCATTATATACGTTGTGTTTACCAGGTACGGACAAGCTAACCTGACCGAGTGCCGCCCCTTTGAACTGTACAGTAAACGTAACCTTACGATCACCTAACGTAATATCGCTTGCGACATAATCAGCCTCAGTATCTATGCCATACGTAATAACTTCGCTTTGAATATGCGGAATCATTTCACGTAAGAACGTATCATCATGACAAACAATAGCTCTCCCGCCAGGTCTAACTTGACTGAGGAATTGCTTGTAAGCCTTCTTCAAATTCTCGAAATCACCATTGTAATTCTCCAAGTGATCCGCTTCGATATTGTTCACAAGTGCGAGGGTTGGGTGATATTGAAGAAAGGTTCCATCACTCTCGTCCGCTTCTGCCACGACGAATTCACCCTTGCCTGCTTTGGCATTACTGCCCACATTCATGATCTCGCCACCAATGATATAGGTCGGATCTATTCCACAAATCTCCATGACTAAAGCAATCATTGATGATGTTGTTGTTTTGCCGTGTGCACCAGCTACCGCAATGCCTTTACGCTCATTCATGAGCCGAGCAAGCATTTGTGAGCGATGAATAATCGGAATATTCAATTGTTCCGCAGCTTGCATTTCTACATTGTCTTTGGCCAAAGCGGTTGAATACACAACCAAATCAGCCCCTGACACATTTCTAGCTTCATGTCCGATGAAAACTTGCGCACCCTTCGCTTTCAGCTTTTCAGTAAGCTCTTGCTGTGCCAGATCGGAACCAGATATCCGGTATCCCATTTCCAGCATGACTTTGGCAATGGCACTCATGCCGTATCCGCCGATGCCTATAAAATGTACGTGTTCTGCTTGACTCACGCCGTTCTCACCATCCTTTTTCAGAATCGGTTTGATAGGTAATCCAAGAACGAACATCAGAGATTAAATACAGCGTGCCGGATACGACCGCCAGATCATCCTGCTCAGTTCTACTTGTTAGTGCTTCCAAAGCTCGCTTCCAGTCTCGCTCGACAATGATATCTATCTCACGGTTCATCTCGCGCAGCAGCTCTCTTGCAATCTCAGCAAGCATAGAAGCGTCGCCTTTTTTATGAAAATCGGGTTCCGTAATAACAAGAGTATCCACCAATGGTAGTATATGCCTCAGGTAGCCTGTATGATTCTTCGTCGAAAGCATTCCTACCATCATATGAAGCTTACGGTAAGTATATACATTTTGAAGCGCGGCAGCCAACGTTGCGGCCCCTTCTGGGTTGTGAGCGCCATCAACTAATATACGAGGCTCGCTCGAAACCATCTCAAGCCTGCCTGGCCAACGTGTCTCCTTGAGTCCTTTGAACAGATCTTCATCATCTACGATGCAGGCATAATATTGACGAAGAACTTCAAGCGTCATTACGGCCACAGCTGCATTCTTCAATTGGTGCTCTCCGTTTAACGTAATCGGCACACCCTTAATATTTCGAAACGGCCCACTAAAATCAAAAGTTTGGCTATCTAGCTCACTTTTCACATTCGTGAAATTGAATTGTCCACCAAGTGAGTAGAGTGTTGCTTTTTTGGCCTTGGCTGTTTGATCGATCACACTCCAAACCTCATGCGGCTCAACAGCGGTAATGACGGGTACTCCCGCTTTAATAATACCTGCTTTATCTGCTGCTACTAATTCGAGTGTATCCCCCAAGATTTCCATATGGTCATGGCCAACATTCGTAATGATGGTTACGACAGGATTCACGATATTCGTGCTATCCAGCCTTCCCCCGAGACCAGTTTCCCATACTACGTAATCTGGATATGCTACTTTGCCAAAATACATTATCGCGAGCGTAGTCGAAATTTCAAACATAGACGGAGGACCGACCTCAGTCTCCGCAATTTCGTCAACCATTGGCTTCATTTCATTCACCAGTCTGAGCAGCACGTCATCTGGAATGTCGGCTCCGTTCACTTGGATACGATTCGTATACTTCTCCAAATAAGGAGAAGTGAATGTACCCACGTCATATCCACAAGCCTGCAAAACAGAAGATAGATAGGCACATGTAGAACCTTTGCCATTCGTCCCAGCCACATGAATGAACTTCAGCCTACGTTCGGGGTGACCTAGTTTCTCCATTAGCATCTGCATACGTTGAAGTCCCGGTTTCATGCCGAGCTTCTCCATCCGGCCGACAATCCAGGCAATGGCTTCTTGCGCTGTCTGGAATTCAGCCGAAGGGGTGTCTTTGATTTTATCCATTGATCTCATCCTCATTTACTATATGAATCAGCTTGTTTTCGTAACTAGGCAATCGTTTGATTTTCTGCGATTATCCTTTTAACTCCGTCAATCGAGCAATCACTTTGTCTCGCTTGTCGGCATAATCGGCAAGCTTTGCTTTTTCTTCCTCGATGACCTTGGCAGGTGCCTTGGCCACAAAGCCCTCATTGCCCAATTTCTTCTCGATACGCTCTACTTCACCGTGCAAAGATTGTAATTCTTTATCCAAGCGCGTGAGCTCTTGCGCAATATCAATAAGACCAGCCAGCGGCAAGAAAAGTTCAGCTCCTGTAATGATAGCTGTCATGGCTTTCTCCGGAGCTGCCATCTCTGCGTCGATTTGGAGCAGGGATGTGTTACAGAAACGCTTCAGGTATTCCTCATTGTTGCTGAGAATACTCAGCGTATCGCTGCTAGCCGGTTTTACAAGCAGTTCAACTTTCTTACTCATTGGCACATTCACTTCGGCCCGAATATTACGAACGGAGCGAATAACGTCCATCAAGAGTTCCATCTCACGAACAGCGTCAGGCGATTCGAAAGCCTGATTCTCTACGGGCCAAGAGGCAAGCGTAATCGTCTCACCCACATGCGGCAGATGCTGCCAAATCTCTTCCGAAATGAACGGCATGAATGGATGAATCAAACGTTGGGTTTGGTCAAGTACATACGCAAGTACGGACTGCGTTTTACTTTTCGCAGCAGCATCTGTCCCGTATAAGCTTAATTTACTGAACTCAATGTACCAATCACAGAGATCATCCCAGATGAAATTGTACAGTAATCGGCCAGTTTCACCGAATTCATAGCTGTCTATTAGACGAGTCACGTCACGAACAGTTTCGTTCAGACGGTGTAGAATCCAGCGGTCTGCCGTACCTAGTTGACCCGTAAGATCAATATCTGCTGCGGTTACACCTTCGAGATTCATTAAAGCAAAGCGAGATGCATTCCAGATCTTATTCGCAAAATTCCGCGCTTGCTCCACACGTTCCCAACGGAAACGTAGATCTTGCCCAGGTGTGCTGCTCGTCGAAATCATATAGCGCATAGCATCAGCGCCGTACTTCTCAATTACTTCAAGCGGGTCGACGCCATTGCCAAGGGATTTTGACATTTTGCGGCCTTCGGAATCCCGTACAAGACCATGCATCAATACATCTTTAAACGGAATTTGATCCGTAAATTCAAGAGCGGTGAAGATCATCCGAGCTACCCAGAAATAAATGATGTCGTAACCCGTAACCAGTACATTCGTCGAATAGAAACGCTTCATATCCTCAGTCTCATTCGGCCAGCCAAGTGTAGAGAACGGCCACAATGCGGAACTAAACCATGTATCAAGCACATCGTTGTCTTGGTTCAAATTCGTGCTTTGGCAGTGCGAGCAAGCCGTAGCGTCCTCACGCGTTACCGTGATTTGGCCACAATCCGCGCAGTGCCAGGCAGGAATGCGATGTCCCCACCACAACTGACGGGAAATAACCCAATCACGCACGTTTTCAATCCAGTTTAAGTATATTTTCTCGAAACGATCCGGAACGAAGTTAACACCTTTGCCTGTTTTTTGTGCATCAATCGCTTGATCAGCAAGCGGCTGCATTTTCACAAACCATTGTGTTGATAAATAAGGCTCGATCACTGCGCCGCTGCGCTCGCTATGACCTACTTGATGAACGTGTTCCTCTATTTTGATAAGAACACCTTGCTCCTTCAAGTCAGCGACAATTTGCTTGCGGCATTCAAAACGATCTTTCCCCTGGTAAGGACCCGCATTCGCGTTCATCTTGCCGGTTTCGTCCATAACCAGAACTTGCGGTAGGTCGTGACGCTTCCCAACTTCGAAGTCATTCGGATCGTGAGCCGGTGTAATTTTTACGGCGCCGCTTCCGAACTCTTTTTCAACATACTCATCCGCAATGATCGGAATCTCGCGATTCACGATAGGGAGAAGCAGCGTTTTGCCGATGAGATGCTTATAGCGCTCATCCTTCGGATGAACAGCAACCGCTGTATCGCCAAGCATCGTCTCAGGACGAGTCGTGGCAACAACGATTGAATCTGTTCCATCCGTCGTTTTGTATTCTAAGTGATAGAGAGCGCCTTGCACCTCTTTATATTCTACTTCAATGTCAGAAAGCGCTGTACGAGCCGCTGGATCCCAGTTAATAATATAATTCCCGCGATAAATCAGGCCTTTCTCATAAAGGCTTACGAATACTTCACGAACGGCTTGTGATAGGCCCTCATCCAAGGTGAAGCGTTCACGTGAATAATCCAACGAGAAACCCATTTTGGCCCATTGCTCACGAATCGTGTTTGCATATAGTTCCTTCCACTCCCATACCTTCTCCAAGAACTTCTCGCGTCCAAGATCATAACGTGATTGTCCTTGCTCGCGGAGCTTTTGCTCTACCCTAGTTTGGGTGGCAATACCTGCGTGGTCAGATCCAGGCAGCCAAAGTGCGTCATAACCCTGCATCCGTTTGGTACGAATTAAAATATCCTGCAGTGTAAAATCAAGCGCGTGCCCAATATGCAGCATACCTGTAACGTTCGGAGGTGGAATCACAATGGTGTAAGTTTCCGCATCAGGACGTGTGCCCGCTTTGAAAAATTCATTTTTAATCCAGTAATCATACCACTTGCGCTCGGCATCTTTAGGATCGTACGTAGTAGGCATTTGCAATTGTTCTTTGGTTTCATTAGCTTCTGTCATAAGATTACCTCCATTACTATTATCTCTGTTAAACAGGCTTATGAGGCCTGTAAGTCATCTCACATCGGCGGCCATTCAAACAAAAAAAGCCCTCCGCCCGCAAAGGACGAAAGGCTTGCTTCCGTGGTACCACCTTCATTCCGCGCAGCTTCAAAAGAAGCGCGTGGCTCTCAAACAGATAACGGCTGCGGCCGGCGAATGCTAATGCTGCTCACCGCATAAACGGGCGCATACAATCACATTCACAACTCCAGGGCGACTTCGTTCGGTTGCTTCCTATGGAACCTTTCAGCGCTACCAGTTCCACTCTCTGAAGGGCTTACCGCCTACTACTCCCTATCAACGTTTCCAATATTACTCAAAATGGTTTACATCATATGATATCGAACATTTGAAATAGAGTCAATATATCATTCCAGTATTACCGTTTATGCATATATTATGCTTGCTTCCGAAAGATGTTACGAAAACGAATAAGAGCCCTCAGCCGCTATAAGCAGCCAAAGGCTCTTGCCTATGTATCTGTTATTTATCTAGGCAGATAAATAACCTGCCCAACTGAAATTTCTTGATCACTCATACGATTCAAGAGTTGAAGCTCACGCGGGTTGAGTTGATAGCGTTTGGCAATCGATTCCAACGTATCTTCTTTTTGAACAATGCAAAGTTTTAGTTTCCTAAACTCTTGCGTTCCTGCGTTGCTTTGAAGAAAGAGTCGCTTCCACTCCACAGCATCTATTCGCGTCTCTTCCGCAAGCGCAGCTTGCGCTTCTGCTTCTGCATTCCTCTTATCGGTAAGATACGAGCCCGCCTTAGAAAGAAGCGATTTAATACCATACGGGTTGATGTCCACAGCCTCAGCCGCCTTTTTGCCAAAGGCGACTTTGAGCTCTTTCTTGTCTTCCGTAACCACCGTGCTTTCTTGATGGGGTGTCACCTTTAATTCGGTTTGTTCAATCTCCACTACAACTACACCATCGTCAGAACCAACCTCATCTTGAATGGGAGCCACATAAGGAGTAACAGCTGCATAAGAAGCTACATTTACGGGTTCTCGTATGGTTGGAACTGCCTGAGGTTCCTGTACGGGCTGTGGTTGATAGGGCATAGGCGGCTCGAAACTTGGGATGTTAACCTCATGAACGAAAGTAACTTCCTCTTCTTCCCGCCAGCTCTCCAGCGGAGCCGACACAATTTCGACGCCTTGTAGGGAAAGAACACCTGTAACGTTCAAGCTTCTGGCTGATAAAAGATCAATATCAAAATTTTCAATCGCGACCTGAATATCTTCGACACGATGAATGCGATTTAAAGGTAATGTGATCTCGACTGGAATCAGGTGCTCAAGTGATCTGGGTGTACTCCCTTCCTCACTGAAATAATTGCCCGTGAGCAGCAAGTTTCCTTTCAGGATTGCCTGATCATCCAAAGTAATTACCTGAATATGAGGAAGCAATTCTACATCATTTAATTCTTGTATCCCCGCCAAATCTTCTTGCAAATGAACGCGTTCATAGATATCGAATCTTAAACCTGGTTGTTGTTCAGACACCGAATTAATCCTCCCTTCCATCAAATCCAAATGCTGGACAGCATTCGGATTGTTTGGCCATTTACTTGTTTGTCTCTAAAAGTATATGGGTGGGAAGGGCTAGGCATGACTACATTTTTACAGGGCTGAAACTTCTTCTAGCAAAAGTTTGAAATCTTGCGGCAGCGGAGCATGCACGATGACTTGCTTTTGAGTAACAGGATGATCGAACAAAAGCCTCTCTCCATGCAGGGCTTGTCGATGAAACAATCGCGATGAACCCCCATAAAGGGAATCCCCTACTAAGGGGTGGCCTAAATGACTGAGATGGACCCGAATTTGATGGGTTCTCCCTGTTTCTAGCTCCAATTCTACGAAAGCCGCTTTCTTCATTTGCCGTAAAACCCGATAATGTGTTACCGCTTGATCACCGCTAGGCGAAACTCTTCGCTTGCCTGAGATATAACGATCTTTACCGATAGGTTCATCTATCGATCCTTGTTTTATTCGGAATACGCCTTCAGCTAGCGCTACATAGCGTCTATCAATTCGTTTGTCACGCATTGCTTCATCAAGAAGCACATGCGCCCACTCATTTTTGGCATATAGTACAGCTCCGGTCGTATCTTGATCTAAACGATGTATATGCCGAACCCCGCAAGCCTGGCCTGTCGATTCAAAATAGAAGGCTACCGCAGAAGCCAACGTACCGCTTTGCCCTGCTTCTGCTGGATGAACAGACATCCCTGCCGGTTTATTAACGACAAGGCAAAAGTCGTCCTCATATAAAATGCCAAGATCATAAGACTCAGGTTTGAAAGCAGCCTTCTCTTCAGGAAACGCATGAAGTCGAATTTTATCATCCTGAATCTTAATAAGGCCTTGAGAGGCTAGTCGAAGAAAATACTTTCTAGGAACTGGCAGTATAGCTATTAATTCTTCTATAGCCCCTGGTTTAAGAGGTTTCCATAACGGATTTGGAACGGGGAGCTCCAACCATTCACCGCTGCGTTTCCACTCTGTCATATTCGAGTACCTTTACGAAAGGATAGATAGATTACGAGCAGAATGACTAGAAATACCAAAACAACCGCCATTAAATCTATTGGAAAATCAAAAAAGTAATATCGTTTCATAGAATTCATTACTCCTCATGAAAATAGGGATTATGTACACTTTATTTTAACAATTACCAATAACAATTGCATGCTAAAATATGATAATATAAGTCTTGTATTGTTTTTTTTCGACATTACTAATCAAATATTAAATACCAAATAGAATAATAGAGCAGGAGAGGAACAACCTTGGGTAGTTCAATATTAGAACATTTTCGGAGTTATAGTTGGCTGAAACGCACTTTTCTCGTTATAGCTGTTTGTACTTTTCTTAGTTCAAGCTTCTTATTTCTAACCCCACCTGGAGAATATATACGCGAATATTTGGCTAAAACGGTTATTACGACGCAGCATCGTGACTGGGCCTGGATTTTCGTTGGTGCTGAGCGTAGAGATCAGATGGTTCTCGAAATGCAAAATTTGACCGAAATCAACTCTGTTGAAAAACAAGATTTGCGGGCGGTTCAATTCAATAAAAATCGTTCTACGGAAAGTCTTGTGAAAGTCGAGGATATTTCTGGCCAGTTTTGGAAGGGCAAGAAAATGTATGTATATGACCCACGAACGATTCGTGTTGTTGTCCCCGCAAAGCAAGGTGAAGGGGAAAGAATTACATCCATGGTAGAGCGTACTGGCGCTGTCGCAGGCGTAAATGGCGGAGGCTTCAACGATCCAGACGGACTTGGAAACGGATTTGCGCCAATTGGTGCTATTATGTCCGGTGGAGAAATTCTTTATACAGACCAAGAAGGCAGCATTCCTCAACATATTGTTGGATTCACAAAAGAAGGCACACTCATTATCGGGAAGTATACGATTGACGAACTTCTTAAACTTGGTGTCACTGACGCCGTATCCTTCTATCCGCGTGTTATTGCTAACGGAAAACCGCTCATTACTAGCGGTGACGGAGGCTGGGGACGCGCACCTCGTACAGCTGTGGGACAAAAAGCCGACGGAACGGTTATTTTCATCGTGATCGACGGCCGACAAACGCACAGTGTAGGCGCAACACTTAAAGAGGTTCAGGATCTGTTTCTCGCAGATGGCGTCATTAATGCTGGCTTCTTGGATGGCGGAGCTTCCTCCGAGATGGTATACAACGATGAGCTGATTACGAAGCCCTCAAGTCGTTACGGGGAGCGTCGCTTACCTTCTGCTTTCCTAGTTTTTGATCATCCTGACCAAGTAAAGGTGAAGAATGTTTGGGAAGGACTTAAGACTATCGATCCAGGTGGTGCTTATGACCACCCTGATTTCCTGAGAGAACAAGCGACTAAAAAAGCGAACCCGCCTAAAGCAACACCTACACCGAAATCAACAACGTCAACCAAGCCTGAATCCAGCAGTGAAGCAGGTAAGAATGGCACGTCTAATCCACCTTCAGGATCAGATAATGGTACTGTCAAACCAAGTCCGTCAGTGAAGCCAGAAACTTCACCGACACCTTCTACGAAGCCAAGTCCTTCACCGAGTACAGGTACAGGCAATGGCAATACCGGCACAGGTTCTGGCACAGGCACAGGAAGCTCCTCACCAGGAGCTTCCACATCATCAAAGCCAAGCCCGACGCCTACACCGAGTACAAGCCCTATCCAAGGGCAAACAAACAATGGGAATAGTGCACTGCCATCTTCAAGTGTTGCTCCAACCATAAAAACAAACTAAAACTTACATAAGTAAGCAAAAGACCTGGCCATGTTGGCCAGGTCTTTATATATTACAAACTTATAATCGCTTCAACGCTTCACGATGAGCATCGATTGTAGCAGCGATATCTTCATCGGAATGAACCGTAGATATAAACATCCCTTCGAATTGCGAAGGTGCAACTGAAACTCCCAAATCGAGCAAATGGCCAAAATAAGCATTAAACTTAGCTAGATCAGACGTTTTGGCTGTATCGTAATTCGTGACAGCCTGCTCAGTGAAAAATGGACATATCATGGACCCTACTCGGTTAATTGTGCTTGCCACGCCAAATTCAGCGGCATTCCCAGCAAATCCAGCTTCCAGCTTCGCGGATTTGCGTTCCAGTTCCTCATAGACATTGGGCTCGCCCAATAAGGATAACGTTGCGAAGCCTGCTGCCATCGCTAGTGGATTACCGGATAAGGTTCCTGCTTGATAGATTGGACCTGCAGGAGCAATCTGCTCCATGATGTCCAGTCGGCCTCCATAAGCGCCAACAGGGAGTCCTCCGCCAATGACCTTACCTAGACATGTTAAGTCAGGTGTAACGCCGTACAAGCCCTGTGCGCAGTGTTTATGCACGCGAAAACCAGTCATCACCTCATCGAAGATTAGCAAAGAACCATATTGTTGAGTAATGGAACGTAATCCTTGTAAAAACCCTTCAGCTGGAGGCACAACTCCCATATTCCCTGCAATCGGCTCAACGATTAAAGCCGCAATTTCTTCCCCAAACTTTTCAAACACTAATTTAACGGATGCCAAATCATTGTAAGGCACGGTGATCGTATTCGAGGCCACGCTACTCGGGACCCCTGGACTATCTGGAAGGCCAAGTGTGGCTACACCGGAGCCAGCTTTGATCAGTAAGGCATCTGCATGGCCATGGTAGCTTCCTTCGAATTTCACGATCTTGTCGCGCTTCGTAAAACCGCGGGCTAACCGTAGGGCGCTCATAGTCGCTTCTGTCCCTGAATTCACCATGCGAACCATATCAATGGACGGCACCCGTTCAATGACCAGCTTTGCCATTTCCGTTTCTAGAAGTGTCGGCGCACCGAAGCTTGTCCCTTTTTCGGCCGCTCCTTTAATAGCTTCCAGCACGACAGGGTGAGCATGTCCTACGATTAATGGACCCCAGGATCCTACATAATCGATAAAGGTATTCCCGTCAATATCCGTTACGCGAGAACCTGAGCCTTTCTCCATGAACAAAGGTGTTAAACCAACTGATTTAAAGGCGCGAACAGGACTGTTCACTCCACCGGGAATGATCTTCTTAGCTTCTAGAAAGGCGGCCGAAGAGCGCGTGTCGATTCTACTCGAATTTCCCATAATTTCATACCCCCAGTAGTCTATCTATGATTAAGTTTTTCCGAAAAAGAAGTCGGCTCCGTTTTTTATATGGTCCTCAGCGGTTCTGTATTTCAGCATCAGATTTCAAATTAGATCTGGCCAAGCTTCGTTAAATCGAACTGGCTGTTTCAGCGGCTTCCTGTGACTGGTTTTGGATCAGGTCCGCAAGCTGCCACGCAGCCTCTTTACCTTGCCTTATACAATCAGGCAGACCCACTCCATGGAACCCCGCACCCACGATAAGGACTTGAGGCATAGCTGCAGCAAGCTCTTCACGGAACTGCGCAATCTGCTCCAGATGACCCACAGGATATTGCGGCATAGAATGCATGAGACGAGTTACATCCGTAAAAAGCGGCTCCGCCTTTAGTCCTAATAATTCCCGCAGATCATGGCGGGCTTTGCTAATTAGTTGTTCATCCGACCACTTCGGCCACTCTTGCTCACCTGCACGACCGATATAACAACGCAGAAGCACCTTCCCGTCTGGGGCTGTATGCAGCCATTTAGCAGATGTTAAGGTACACGCAGTAATCGTCCTGCCTTCGGTTTTCGGCACTAGAAAGCCCGAGGCATCCAGTGCAAAAGGGATGTCTTTGCGATCGAAAGCCATAATAACATTCGCCACGGAAATGTAATCAATCTTCTTAAGCTGATTTGCTGCAGGTAAATCTGCTAGCATCTGCGCTGCCTGATAAGCAGGCGTAGTTAGGATAACGCCATCTACCATTTCACTATGTCCATCCTCAAAGATAACCTCAGTTTGCTGCTGACCCATTTTACGAACGGATATAACCCCGACGCCATTTCGTAGATCCACAGTCTTCAAGGCGTCTTCTAAGCCCGAAACCAACGTCTGAAGCCCCTTCTTGAACGTCACAAAAACCGAGTTACGTACCGCAGAAGGTAAGTGAGCACTCTCTTCACTCACGTTTTTGCGACTGACCATCATCCCTAGAATTAAACTGCGATGCTTCTGCTCCATCGCTCGAAACTGTGGGAACGTTGCTTTTAAACTAAGCTTAAACGTATCACCAGCATAAATCCCCGCTAGAAGCGGTTCCACGATACGTTGAAGCACTTCTTTCCCTAAGCGGCGCTCCAGAAAATGCCCAAGAGATTCATCCGTTGATAAATCACGCTTCGGCAGGATCAAATCAAGTGCAGCTCGCATTTTACCTAATGGGGAAATGAGGCCCGTCTTCATGAACGGTGTCATTTGTGTTGGTATGCCGAGCACTAAGCCAGGTGGCATGCGGTGCAGCTTACCTTGACGCACAATATAGGTCTTTTTCGCCCCAGGATTCGTTCCTGTAAGCTCATCTTCTAGCCCAAGATCATAAGCCAGATCAATAATAGGGCGCTTCCGTGCAAGGAAGGAATCCGGCCCTTTTTCAATGACGAAACCCTCTCGTTCTATGGTATGAATTTTCCCGCCAAATGTCGGGGACTTCTCCACCACAGAAAGACGAAAAGGAGCTCCCGCTGACTCCAACCTATTCTTTAAGTAAAAAGCTGCGCTAAGCCCCGTAATCCCCCCGCCAACAATCATGTAGTGAGGAATCCTAGTACTCATGATAAACGGGTGACCTCTTTCCATTTCTTGTATACAACATCACTCAATGTTTCCAGATACAGAGGGTCTGTATTTAGCGATTCTGTTCGTTCCAAATGCAGTCCAAGCTCCTTGGCTAGGGCCTGTGCTTCTATATCGATATCGTAGAGAACCTCCAGATGATCCGAAACAAAGCCGATCGGACATAGGAGAACATTCTTGACGCTTTCCTCTTGATTGATCTTACGTAAAACATCCAAGATATCCGGACCAAGCCACGGCATCGCTGTTTGCCCTGCGCTTTGCCAACCGAACTGCCAATTCGTCAGACCTACACGCTCAGCAATGACTTTGGAAGTGGCAAGCAATTGATCTGGGTATGGGTCTTTCAATTCAAGTATTTTCTCAGGCAAGCTATGCGCAGTAAAGATAACACGTACATCATTTCGATTCACACCGGAGAATTTCTCTA
Source organism: Paenibacillus sp. V4I9 (assembly GCF_030817295.1). Taxonomy (NCBI): domain Bacteria; kingdom Bacillati; phylum Bacillota; class Bacilli; order Caryophanales; family Paenibacillaceae; genus Paenibacillus; species Paenibacillus sp. V4I9. Next base: position 1,309,768 of record NZ_JAUSZE010000001.1, on the reverse strand, counting down.
AGGCTTTGTCAACACGTGTGCTAAGGGCATCAAGCAGTTTAGGATGAAGATGATAGTCAAGAACGAAATCAATCTTCAGACCAAGTGCCTCTGCCTTATCTTTCGCTCTTTTCACGTACCCGCCAACGCTCATAGTTGAGTAGTGAGGGGCTAGAACGACTCCCACAGCCTCAGTAATACCGTCCTTAACCATTTGCTCCACACCGTCTTCTACGTAAGGCTGAGCATGCTTCAGACCTTGATAACAGACGAATTCAACTTCTGGGTGTTCTTGACGAAGTGTATTTTCCAGGCCCTTAACCTGCTTGTTCGTATTTTCACGCAGCGGGAAGAACCCTCCTACAATTGCCTCATAACGAGCAGTTAATTCATGCAGCTGCTCAGGCGTTGGAGGATGCCCACGTCTAATATGTGTGTAATAAGCTTCAACTTGATCCAAACTTTCCGGAGTACCATAAGACATGACTAAAACACCAATACGCTGATTCGCCATGCTAAACACCACTCTTTTCTGCTTGCTGCGTTAGTACGGAATGTGAGTAAGTATGAATGAATGTAGTCAAATCCTTTAACTTCTCAAGCGATGCTTCCGGGAATAGCCCATGACCAAGGTTAAAGATATATCCTGGTTGCTGGATCCCCTCATCTATAATGGCTTTCGCCTGTTGCTCAATAACGCTCATCGGAGCTGTTAAAATATAGGGATCCAAGTTTCCTTGCACGGCAAAGCGCTCGCCAATTCTTCCACGGCCTACAGAAATTGGAATCCGCCAATCTAGACCAATAACATCCGCTTGGATGTCTTTGAGATAAGGAAGTAACTCCCCTGAACTCACGCCTGGGAAATAAATCTTTGGTTCCTTCAAGTCCGCAAGTTCTTTGAATATTCGCGTCATTGTCGGCAGCACATACATTTGAAAATCCGCAGGAGAAAGTGCGCCAACCCAGCTATCAAATACTTGAACAGCCTTAGCACCCGCTGCGATATGCGCTCTCAAGTACGTAATGACCATATCACCAAGCTTCTCCATTAAGGCAAACCAAACGGTTGGTTCGGAGTACATAAGCTGCTTCGTGCGAATATAGCTTTTGGATGGCTTACCTTCAATCAAGTAGCTCGCAATCGTAAATGGCGCACCCGCAAATGAGATGAGGGGAACCTCAAGCTCCTTGTCTAAGATACGGATCGTTTGAATAATATGCGATAAATCTTTCTCCACGTCTATAGGACGCAGGCGCTCAACATCTTGCGCTGTCCTAACTGGCGTATGAATCACAGGACCCACATCTTTGACAATATCAAAATCGATTCCAAGTGAAGCAACGGGATTCATAATGTCCGAATATAAAATGGCTGCATCAACACCCAACTTTTTAATGGGCATCATGGTAACTTCCGCGGCTAGCTCTGGTTGCTGACAAATTTCAAGCAGTGAGTACTTTTCTTTGATTTTGCGATAATCCGGATCATAACGTCCAGCTTGGCGCATATACCAAACGGGCAGCGTATCCACCTGTTCTTTTCGGCATGCTTTAATAAAATTATCGTTGTAGGTCATGAGGCACCTTCCTCTGGGTTTCCATCTATTCTCATTCATTATGCCCTAATTATACCCCTGTCACAACTGAGGTAAGCTTATGTTTTGCGACAAAAGTATGACAAAAGAACCATCCGCACTAAGATTACATGCTGATCGTTTCCTCCGGAAACTGCTCGCCTTTGCATCTTAGGTGAATGGCTCTATTTGGAAATTTGCTATTTTTTTAAATAACGAGCAATATCTTTGGCAAAATAAGTCAAGATGATATCCGCACCGGCACGTTTGAAGCTTGTCATTGTTTCCATCACGATAGCCTCTTCATTAACCCATCCCTGCATGGCTGCAGCCTTAATCATCGAATATTCCGCACTCACATTATAGGCAACTATCGGCAAATCGAAGTTATCTTTCAGCATCCGAATGATGTCCATGTAAGCAAGAGCCGGTTTCACCATGAGGAAATCAGCGCCCTCTGCAACGTCACTTTCCGCTTCACGCAAAGCTTCGCGCCCGTTAGCTGGATCCATCTGATACGTTTTGCGGTCACCGAATTGCGGTGTTGAATCCACAGCATCTCGAAATGGACCGTAATAGGCTGATGCATATTTAACGGAATAAGCCATAATCGGTGTATTCTCGTAGCCAGCTTCATCTAAACCTGAACGAATAGCATGTACATAACCGTCCATCATATTGGAAGGAGCGATAATATCAGCACCCGCTTTGGCCTGCGATACAGCCGTACGAACCAACAGCTCCAAGGAAGCATCATTTGCCACATCCGCTTGTCCCGTAACCGGATGATGATGAATAACACCACAATGACCTGTATCCGTAAACTGACATAGACATGTATCGGCAATTATAAGTAAATTCGGGTTCAATTCTTTAATAAAGCGAGCCGCTTGCTGCACAATGCCATCATCCATAAAGGCGGAAGTTCCTGTCGCATCTTTATGATCCGGAACACCAAATAAAAGAATAGCTTGAATGCCAAGCTTTGTAATTTCTTCGATTTCTTCTTGCACTCTGTCTAAAGAAAAATGATAAACACCTGGCATCGAAGCAATTTCTGACTTGATGTTCGTACCATGTGTAACAAAAATCGGTTGTACAACATCGTAAACGGTCACTTGATTTTCACGTACCAGATTACGAATAGCTGCATTGCCGCGTAAGCGGCGATTACGAACGATAGGGAAACTCATGAAGAATTCCGCCTCCTTATTGGCGATCAGATGCAGCTCCTTAAGAAGCTGCAACTGAGGCATTTTTATTATTTAGGTTGAGTAATACTTTGGACTAATGAAGCAACGGTAGCCTCTTTAGCCATATACGTAACCGGCAGTCCACATTGACTTGCTGTCTCTGCCGTTTTGGGTCCAATACAGGCAATTTCAACCCCTTGCAGCAAGGATAGCGGATCTTCCACACCCAGCTGACGCAAGGCTTCAAGTAAATTTGTAACCGTAGATGAACTTGTAAAAGTTATGATATGAATGCTTTGATTTTGCAGAAGATGAATGATTTCATCCCCATCGTCTGTTATGAGTACATTTTCGTAGACGTCAACTTCGGTTACTTCAAGACCGAGCTCTTTGAGCTTACCAGGCAAATAATCACGTGCCAAGTCAGCCGTAGGTAATAGAACCTTCTGGCCGGCTTTCAAATCTGCTTGAATAGCTTCCAGGATACCCTCGCCTTGATATTTAGCCGGGAGTACATCCGCAATGATGCCACGCTCAGCTAGCGCTTCGGCTGTCTTCGGGCCTACAGCTGCAATGCGAGCTTTCCCCATTTTGCGAACATCAATCCCTTTTTCACGCAGCCTACGGAAAAAATACTCAACACCGTTTACGCTTGTCAGCAACACCCAGTCAAATTCATGAAGCTTGTCTAGGGCCAGGTCCAGTGCTTGAATGGCCTCTGGGCGACTTGGCGGTTGTAATCGAATCACAGGGAATTCAACCGCTTCTCCACCCATGTCATCGATTAAATCCACAAGCTCACTTGCTTGACTTCTAGCTCTTGTTACCAGCACTCGACGCCCGAAGAGCGGCTTCTTCTCAATCCAGGCCAGCTTCTCACGCAGCTTAACAACTTCACCAATAATAATAACGGCTGGTGATTTGAAATTAGCCTCTCTTACCTTCTCCGTAATATCGGCCAAGGTTCCCGTAATGGTTTGTTGATCCGCCCATGTTCCCCATCTGACGAGCGCAACAGGCATTTCCGGCGGTTTGCCGCACCGAATCAATTCACGACAAATTTGTTCAAGATTCGCCACACCCATCAAGAAGACCATGGTGCCGATCGCCTTAGCCAAATGCTCCCAGTCCAAACTGGAATAAGTCTTATTCGGGTATTCATGACCAGTAATAATCGCAAATGACGAAGTGAAGTCGCGGTGGGTGACTGGAATACCCGCATAGGCAGGAACAGCAATCGAGGATGTGATACCTGGAATAATATCGAAGATCACATCGTTATCTGCGAGCAGCTCCGCTTCCTCGCCCACTCGACCGAAGACACTGGGATCGCCGCCTTTGAGACGAGTCACAACTTTCCCCTGAAGGGCCAGATCTACGAGCAATTGATTAATTTCTTCTTGCTTTAGTATATGTTTATCCGGAAGCTTACCGACAAAGATCAGCTCAGCTTCCGGTCTACGATGCTTGAGTAGACGAGGGTTGGCCAGCCGGTCATAAACGATGACATCGGCTTTCTGAATGGCTTCCATACCGCGAACCGATATGAGTTTAGGATCTCCGGGACCCGCACCAACGAGATAGACTCTTCCTTTGTTCACGATGCTCACTTCCTTACCTCAGCCAGGATACGTTCTGCGCCTTGCGCGATAAGTTTATCGGCGACAAGCAAACCTAATGCTTCCGGATCGCTCCCGGAAGCTGTTTCCTTGAGCATGGTGACGCCGTCCGGCGTACCAACCATGCCCGTTAAAGTGAGCAGCGGCACCTCTGATTCGCTGCTGTCTTCGCTTATGCTCGCGTAAGCGCCGAGCGGCACTTGGCAGCCTCCATTGAGTCTGCCAAGGAAAGCCCGCTCCGCTCGCACCGCGAGCGCGGTTGGCTCATGCTGGAACCTGCTCAGCAGGTCCAGCATGAAGGCGTCGCCGCCCCGGCACTCGATGCACAGCGCCCCCTGCCCTACGGCAGGGAGGCAGATCTCGGGCGGCAGGTACGCGCTGATGCGATCCTGCCAGCCGATCCGGTGCAAACCGGCCGCGGCAAGCAGAATCGCATCGAAGTTCTCATCATCGAGCTTGCGCAGCCTCGAATCAATGTTCCCGCGGACCGACTCGATTCGGAGGTCCGGGCGGAGGTGCTGCAGCTGGCTGGCGCGCCGCAGCGAGCTGGTACCGACGAGCGCGCCTTGCGGCAGCTCGTCCAGGGAGCGGTGCCCGCGTGTGATTAGCGCATCGCGCGGATCCTCACGTTTCGGCACCGCTCCAACGACCAGCCCTTCGGGTAGCTCGAAGGGCATATCTTTCATGCTGTGAACGGCCATGTCGATGTCGCCGTCCACCAGTGCCTGTTCGATTTCCTTGACGAACAGCCCCTTACCGCCTACCTTGGACAAGGTGACGTCCAAAATGCGGTCGCCCTTCGTGACAATTTTCTTTATTTCAAATTGACAAGCGATCCCATGTTCAGCTGCAAGCTGTTTTAAAAGCTCCACAACTTGCCCCGTCTGAGTTAGTGCCAATGCGCTTTGCCTAGTTCCTACTATGATTGTTCTCATCTCTACCCGCCTCCCTGTACTTGCTGCCCGATATCCTTGATAGCTGCTAACCAAGCAGATAGATCCGTACCTCTATCTCGAACTTGCCCCTGCATCCAAGGTTCTTTCTCTAAGGTTATGTAGAGCTTCTCTTTCCAACTCTCGAATGTGCCGCTCCGTATTTTGGCAAGCACGTCCCATTCAAGCATCTCTTTAAAAACACGTTGTCTAGCTTGTTTATCGGCCACTCTACTCTGAATCAATAACCGCAAATCACTAAGGAAATCGAGGTACGTTTCATACTCTTCACCATATGCGTTGTCTAATTCTTGAGCAATTTTACGAGCAGCTGAAGGACTTGCTCCACCTGTTGAAACGGCAATAACTAACTTCCCTCTTCGAACAACAGAAGGCGCGATGAAGGAGCTCAATTGAGGTTGATCAACAACGTTGATTAGTTGACCCTGCCGTGATGCTATCTCATGCACGTGAGCATTCACTTCCGCATCATTCGTTGCAGCTACAACCAAGGTGTAAGGCGCAAAATCTGAACTTTCATCGATCATGATTGATGGATGAAACGTTTGCCTATACAGAACCACTTCAGACTTGTTCTCCATCTCCATAAGTCCCTCAGTAAATTCTGTGCCTACGATCGTTACACGGGCACCTGCTTGCAGCAGTGATTTCACCTTTCGTTCAGCCACAGCCCCTCCGCCGATAACTAAACATCGGCGTCCAGACAGATTCAGCATAATTGGATAGGGATGATTTATCGTCGTTAGCTCCATATCCACCCATGAAAACCTGAAACCAGATTAGAAACCACGAAATTGAGAACTACAATTAAGAATGCTGCGAGGTTCCATGCTGCCAGCTTATTTCCCGAAATACGCATAGAATGCTGCTGAAATAAATAGAAAGCGTACGCTGCTAACACAAAAAATGAATTAATCACCTTAGGATCATAAAGTAAATTACGATCTCCCTCCAGTACAACCCAGACCACACCCAGACTTAAAGCCATAAGAAGCAATGGTGCTCCGATAATAACGGAGAGATAGGTATAATGCTCAATTTTCTCAAGTGAAGGTAATCTCATAACCGTTTGAGAAAATTTCTTCGCTTTCAACATTTTGTGTAAAAACACATACATGCCTGAGAAAATAGCTGCAATCGAGAATGCCACGTAACTGCCAATCGCCAGGGTAATATGGATAAATAATAGCTCATCATTGATGTCCCAATCGGGCTTAATTGGCGTTACATTCGGATTACCGAATACATTCAAAGCCAAAATGGCAAAACCAAGCACATTCACAAAAAATACAAACAATTCAATCCGGATAAATCGATTAATCAACAGTGAAATCGTGACAATCAACCACGAAAACATAAAAAGTACATCCGATCGGGCAAACGCCCATTCCGTCAAATGACCATACAAGTTAATTCCTAAGTAAGCGGTTTGCAGAACCCATACAAACAAAAGCAGCCCCGTCCCCATCCGTTTCGCGCTTCGGTTCGCATTAGCGAAATCCGAAAAGTAAAACAATAGGCTCAGGGCATACATATAAATCATCGCATCAAACAACCAGCTACGTGTTACCATGGCACCTCTCCTAGGCGATTAGCGCCCTTTTCTTCAAGATTGGGCTAGAATATCAGCGTTCTGTAAATTAAGCACGGACAACTTATCATCCAGCATCTGCTTAGCTTCAACTGCTTTATGCCCGGCTTCTAGTTCTTGTGCTAACTGATTGGCTTGCTCTTGTTGTTCAAGGGTCTCTTCTAGGGCAAACAGTTTCGTGAATAACTCAAGCGCTTCATCACCATGACGCTCTCCCGCCATTTCCTTAATGCGAAGGATCGGGTCTCGCAGCACTTGATTCACAATGCTTTTCGTTAATTTACGAATAACTTTAATTTCACGTTCATCAAGGTCAGGCAGCTTCTTTAACATGTTATCCATCGTCTCTTCGTGGATCTGACTCGCTTTTGTTTGAAGAGCGCTAATGACTGGACTTACACCTAGCGTCTTCGTCCATTGTTCGAAAACACCCATTTCAGACTCAATCATTGTTTCAATCTTCGCTGCTTCTTTCTTTCTCTCTTGTAAATGTTTATCTACGATATTCTCCAGATCATCGATATCATAAAGAAAAACATTAGGTAAGCCGCTAATTTGTGGATCTAGATCACGAGGGACAGCAATGTCCATCATGAAAAGCGGACGTGACTTTCTCTTTTGAACATAGGACTGAATATCATTCTTCGTAAGAACATATCCCGGAGCGCCCGTCGAGCTAATAATAATATCCACTTCCGCTAAATGCTCCAGCATGTTATCCATGGTACATGGAATGCCGTTAAATTTCTCCGCCAATTCCACAGCACGTTCAAACGTACGATTAACCACGATAACTTTGTTAGCTCCATTCGCGTAAAGATGCTTAACGGTCAGTTCGCTCATCTTACCAGCACCAATAATCATAACCGTTTTGTTCATGTAAGAGCCGAATATTCGTTTACCAAGTTCCACTGCGGCGTAGCTGACGGAAACTGGATTATTGCTAATGCCTGTTTCGGAGTGTGCTTTTTTGGCAAGTGTCACGGATTGCTTAAACAACGTATTGAAATAAGCCCCGGTTGCTTTCATATTTTGAGATGATAAAAAAGCATCCCGCACTTGTCCTAGAATTTGGGTTTCCCCAATGACCATGGAATCTAAACCGCTTGTTACGCGGAATAAATGTTCAATCGCTTTTTCATTTTCATACATATATAAATGCTTTTGGAATTGATCCTTGCCGACTTGGAACCAACGTTCAATGAAGTGTGTCAAGTAATGACTGCACATCTGCGGTCGATCCACAACAGCGTAGATTTCCGTGCGATTGCAGGTGGCGACAATTACACACTCCAATATACTTTTCGTTTCTTTCAATTCTGCCAATGCCTTAGGTAAATCCTGATCGGAGAAAGCGAACTTCTCCCGAATTTCTACCGGGGCCGTACGATAGTTCAAGCCTAGTGCGATAATATGCAAAGGTACCACCTGCCTTTCCGTCTAATTCTATGTACTATTATAGCACAGCAAAACATGCAATCCGACAAATTTTTTGTATAATTTATGAATGCTACATTCTGCTCGTTAGTTTTAACAGCATTTCGTTCCTATATACCTAATATAGCGATCTTTGAGCTCCACTCAAGAAAAGATCCCTATATTGACCATTTTATTGAAGTGCTTTTTTTCGTATAAAAGAGGTTAAATTTCGATCTAGTTCCGCCAGCTTCGTATTTTGGGACGAAACAATATCGCCATTCGAAGCCATGATTTTCTCATACAGATCGTACAGACTCTTGTACTGAAGCCAAACTTCCTTCAAAACCTGGATCTCATCAGGCTTTAATGTTCGCTCTCCCCCCACCTGCAGACGCTTCAAGTACTGCGTTAGCTGGGTCATACTGTCCAGTGAAGTCAGATATTCGCTTCCTCCCGCAGCAAGCACCAGGCGTTCATGCGTATAACTTGCCGAGTAAAGGGCTTGTTGGACAGCATTCAATCGTTCGGTATCTTTGCTTTGAGCAGCTTCTTCCAGATAGCTCTTCAGAAGTTCCATCTGAAACAGAGAAACTTGATACAGTAGATGGGTAGCATCATGCTCTTCTTTATGAGGACCTAATATTTGAATGAGTTGATAAATAGGCCAGATGATGAGAAAGAGAACAATACTATAAATCACTGCTTTTCTAACTATTTTCTGTTTCAAATCTGTTCCCCCATTTCATGTTTGCTTCATGTTTGGACATGTGTCGCAATAACATTGTATGGGTATCTGGACAAACAAATAACCACGGATTTCTCCGTGGTTATCGTTATTGTTATGCGCAGATTCTTATTTAACAAGCTCTGCATGCTTTATTTCAGGAGTTTCTACTTGTAGTTCACCCATTCCGCGAACTAATTTCTTCGCATAGAATGTTTCTGGTTTCAATACGGATACCATAAAGTCGATCGCTAATTGAGGGTCCACTGTCTCACCGCATGTATAACAGTCAAGCGCGGCAAAACCTCTCTCAGGATAAGTATGAATGGAGAGATGACTCTCGGACAACATAACAAGTACAGTTGCTCCTTGTGGTTCAAATTGCTTGGATTGTACAGATAGTACGGTTGCTCCGCATACCTCGGCAGCTTCTACCATCTGAGCTTGCAGCCAATCTGCATTGTTCAGAAGTTCGAAATCTACCCCCCAAGTATCTACAGCAACGTGTCTTCCGAAAGTTGAGTATTCTGTTTCCATCTTTCGGTTCCCCCTTCCTAGGAATAAAATGTCTGAAAAAAAATTTCATCCGCTAGGACCTACGTCATTCACTTCCCGAGGGTATTATCTCTCGCAACATTCAATGTCCTGAGTGAATCCTGGTTCCTATATTGTTTTCAACGAGAATAAAAATAACATCTATCGACGAGAAATGCAATAGTTTTTTTTTGCTAAATGCCTTAAAACAAAAAAGACCCTAAAAAGGGTCTATTATAATTGTAGGTATATGTGTAGTTAAGCCTCCAATATAAACAAACGATGCGTTAGCTCATTGAGGCGAGTGTCGATCTGTTGATGTTCTTCCTGTTGCTGCAGCATATTACGCAAATCTAGAAGATGGTTAATTTGATCGTAGATCATTTCAATCTCTTGCTCGACTTCTCTCTTTTGGAACATTTGCTGCATGAGACCAATGGTGTCTTTGTACTCATAGATAACGGTCAACAATTGCCCTTTGACTTCCTCGATTTTAACGACGGTTCCACGTTCATAGTAGTAAACCATTGTATAACTAGGGTAAATTCGGTTTACTGTTGCGCTTCCTTTAAACTCTGACACTGCTTTACGCATCAAATTAGCAAGTAAGGTGTTACTTAATCTGCAGGATCCTGTGCATTCATATAGGCCCGATTTCTTCTCAAATGAAAGGACGATTTCCTGACCTGCTCCATCTTGAAAAACAACCTCTTGGTTGCCATTTTCTAAGACTTTCACTTGCAATGTCACTTGATGATCCACAAACATTTGAAAAAACTTGAACATCTCGGCTTCTGTTAACTGGAGGCAGGTTTTGACATATTCAGTCGCTAACCTTTGTGCCATAAAAATCCCTCGATTCTTTGTTTTCAAGCCATTAACTATTACCTTGTTTATTATTATACTACATGCGTCTCTAATATTCCTGCGTGCATTTCATTATAATCAGCCAAATATTCTGAAAAAACCAAGGAATTACGGAATGCCAGCAAATTTTCCCCAGTAAACCTCGCTTTCCCGTGTGCTTCTTCTTGATTTTCTCTGTCTTTTGACGTCCTTCTTATCCTTACACAAAAAACCGCCCTATGAATCAGGACGGTTCTTGTTCTTTATCTTGTTCTTGCTGGGTCACGAGTTCATTTGCTTCTTCAGGCTCTGGTTCTCCATAAGCGATGGCTTGCTCTAGAATCCCCCACAGCTCGTCCTTGCCGAGCCCAAGCTCCGAGGAAAACATCAACGGTTGGACACCCTTATCCATACCCAGTGTTTCTCGAACAATCTTGATATGCTTCGGCCATCTGCTTTTCGGGATCTTATCGGCCTTGGTTGCAACGACGATGACTGGGACATCATTATGTCTTAGCCACTCGTACATAGCTTGATCATCTTTGGAAGGAGGATGCCGCAAATCAACTAATTGCATAACAAGGCGCAGTGTTTCTCGATTCATTAAGTAGCTCTCAATGAATTTCCCCCACTGCTCCCGTTTCGTTTTGGAAACTTTGGCGTAGCCATAACCTGGAAGATCTACGAAATATAAGTCCTGATTGATCTTATAATAATTAAGCGTTTGGGTTTTGCCGGGCTGTGAGCTGGTTCTGGCCAAATTTTTGCGGGAGATCAAACAGTTAATGAGTGATGATTTCCCGACATTAGAACGCCCTGCCAGAGCAATCTCTGGCAAGGCATCCTCTGGATATTGGCTAGGTCCAACCGCACTGATAATAAACTCAGCTTGATTGACTTTCATGGATGTTCAACTACTTTCTATCGTTATCCGACTTGCACGGGAGGCTTATTTTTGACAAGTGCATGTTCAAGCACTTGATCCATATGGCTAACTGGAATGAAGGTCATCTCGGCGCGGACACTTTCTGGAATTTCGATGATGTCTTTCTCATTATCCTGAGGCAGCAGGATGGTACGGATACCAGCTCGATGTGCAGCGAGCGCCTTTTCTTTGAGTCCTCCGATTGGAAGTACCCGGCCGCGCAATGTAATTTCACCTGTCATAGCAACCACACGAGAAACAGGAATATTCGTCAAAGCTGAAATCAATGCCGTTGCCATCGTAATTCCTGCGGATGGACCATCTTTTGGAATGGCGCCTTCAGGGATATGAATATGGATATCGTTCTTCTCATGAAAGTCAGGTGCAATGCCGAGCACGTCAGCCCGTGAGCGTGTATAACTGAAAGCAGCTTGAGCGGACTCCTTCATCACATCACCGAGTTTACCCGTCAAAGTCAATTTGCCTGTTCCAGGCATTACGGTGACCTCAATGACTAAGGTATCCCCGCCAACTTCTGTCCAAGCAAGGCCTGTCACTGCACCTATTTGATCTTTCTCTTCAGCTACATTATAGCGGAACTTGCTCGGTCCTAGATAGTCCTTCAAGTTTTCTTCCGTAACATGTACCGGTGTAGTTGGGTCAGATACGATCTTTTTAGCCGCTTTTCGATTCATACCTGCGACCTGCTGCTCTAAATTACGAACGCCCGCTTCACGTGTATATTCACGAACGATTTTCATTAAGGCATCTTCATCCACAACAAGTTGGTCTTCTTCTAGACCATGGTCACGCTTCTGCTTAGGCAGCAAATACTTTTTCGCAATTTGAAGCTTCTCAATCTCTGTGTAGCCAGGAATGTAGAGAACCTCCATCCGATCTAGCAGAGGGCGAGGAATATTGTGAACAGCATTCGCCGTTGTCACGAACATGACATTGGACAAGTCAAAGGGAACTTCAATGAAATGATCACTAAAAGTGCTATTCTGCTCGGGATCAAGAACTTCAAGCAATGCCGAAGCCGGATCGCCGCGGAAATCCATTGCCATTTTATCAATTTCGTCTAGTAAGAAAACAGGATTATTCGTTCCAGCATTCTTCATCCCCTGGATAATCCGTCCCGGCATAGCCCCAACATACGTACGACGATGACCGCGAATCTCAGCTTCATCCCTAACCCCGCCAAGCGAGATACGAATGAACTGTCTTCCCATGGATCTAGCAATCGAACGAGCAATGGAGGTTTTACCAACGCCCGGAGGACCAACTAAACAAAGGATAGGTCCTTTCAGCTTCTTAACAAGCTTCTGTACCGCTAGGTACTCGAGTACGCGTTCTTTTGGCTTATCGAGACCGAAGTGATCCTCATTCAAGATTTCCTCGGCTTTATCCAAATCCAAGTCATCATCCGTATTTTTGGACCAAGGCAATCCAAGCAGCCAATCAATATAGTTACGGATGACGCCTCCCTCGGCAGAAGTCGCTGGCATCTTCTCTAGTCGGTCGATTTCCTTCTCAACCTTCTCGCGGACTTTATCTGGCAATTCGGCTTCCGTCAACTGGCTGCGTAGATCATCCACTTCGCCAGCGCGGCCTTCCTTATCGCCGAGTTCCTTCTGGATTGCTTTCATTTGTTCGCGAAGGTAGTACTCCTTCTGCGTTTTCTCCATTTGTTTCTTAACACGTTGACTAATTTTACGTTCAAGTTCAAGCACTTCTCGCTCATTGTTCAAGATATTGAGCATTTTCTCGAGACGCTCACGCACATCTACGGTCTCCAGAATCTCTTGTTTATCCTTAATTTTGAGCGATAAATGGCTGCATATGACATCTGCTAAACGGCCTGGTTCATCAATGTCCGATACCGCAGCAAGCGTTTCTGGTGTAACTTTTTTCGACAAATTAATGTAATGCTCGAATTGGCTTAGTACACTTCGCATGAGTGCATCGATCTCAGGATCGGTGATTTCTTGCTCCGGTAATTCCTTAGCCGTGACTTCATAATATTCATCATTCATAAGGTATTCAACAATCTCAGCACGCAAAACGCCTTCTACCAATACACGAATGGTTCCATTCGGTAGTTTCAGCATTTGCCGTACCTTAGCAATTGTCCCGATGCGATAAATATCCTCTTTGGCAGGTTCTTCTATGTTGATCTCTGATTGAGAGCAGAGGAGAATCATGCTGTCATCCACCATTGCCCGCTCGAGTGCTTTAACCGACTTTTCTCGCCCTACATCCAGATGTAGAACCATGCTCGGATAAACCAGCAGTCCCCTTAGAGGCAATAGCGGCAATCTGCGCACCTTGATTTTTCCGGGTCCCATCCTCTGCACCTCCTAATATATGGATCTTTGAACGGAGTTCAAAGTCTCTCCGCTTCATGGATCTTTGAACGGAGTTCAAAGTCTCTCCGCTTCATGGATCTTTGAACGGAGTTCGAAATCACACCGTCTCGGATCTCTGTACGATATTCAATGTCATTTATTTCTGTACCCTCGTTGCCCTTTACATTTTATCAAAACTGCAAACAAAACACCAACTGGCACTCTGACGCGTCATGTGAGGTCTTCTTTACTCTGATTTAGGAGTCAATTGTATGTTGTGAATTTGCATGTAAAATGGGTAAAGACGAAGCTGGAATCGTCCTTTCCGTGGCAAAAGGCAAGTGAATCACATTATCATGGAGTTCTAAGCCTAATGCAACTTCCAGCACTTCTTCGATTGAGTCAGCAGCAAGCACCTCTACTCCCGGCAAATTAGCAAACATTTCTTGCCAGTTTTCTTTAGGGATAATAACTTTGGTAGCTCCCGCTTGGAATGCAGCTTCGACCTTCGCTACAACGCCGCCAACGGGTTTAACTTTACCATGGATACTCATTTCCCCCGTCATTGCCAATTTATTATCCACAGGTATTTTATGTATCGCAGATGCAATAGCTGTCGCCATGGAAATGCCTGCAGAAGGTCCATCGATAGGCACTCCGCCAGGGAAATTAATGTGTAGATCATAATCTGACGTATTAAATCCAAGTTTGCGAAGGACTGTCAGCACATTTTCCACTGAGCCACGCGCCATACTCTTTCTGCGAATGGTTCGAGAGCCTCCTCCCATTTCCTCTTCATCTACAACACCCGTAATATTAAATTTCCCAGTACCCGCAGTTGCAATTGGTATTGCGGTCACTTCGATCTCAAGTAGTGTACCCAAATTAGGTCCATAAACAGCTAATCCATTGACGAATCCAATTTGCGGTTGTGCAGGTATTTTTCGTTCTGGTCTAGGTGGGATCTGCGATGAATTGACAACCCACTCAATGTCGGCTGCGGTAATCTCATCTCGTTTATCCGTTAAGGCAATACCCGCGGCAAGCTGAATCACATTCACAGCCTCTCTGCCATTGGTTGCATATTTCGTTACCACTTGAACCGCTGCTTCACATTTCTTGAAGCCAATCTTATCCAGAGCTTTCCGAGCAATTTCTCCTACCTCACTCGGTAAAAGAGGACGGAAATAAATTTCCAAGCAGCGCGAACGGATAGCTGGAGGAATCTCGCTAGGTGTACGTGTTGTAGCCCCTACTAAACGGAAATCAGCAGGGAGACCATTTTGAAATATATCATGAATATAGCCTGGAATATTCGTATCCTCGGAGCTATAATATGCGCTCTCTAGAAATACTTTGCGATCTTCCAGCACCTTTAATAATTTGTTCATTTGTGTGGGGTGTAATTCACCGATTTCATCGATAAATAAAATACCGCCATGCGCCTTCGTTACGGCACCTGGTTTAGGCTGTGGAATCCCCGCAACCCCCATTGCACCTGCACCTTGATAAATAGGATCATGAACCGAACCTATCAACGGATCGGCAATTCCTCTTTCGTCAAAGCGTGCAGTCGTGGCATCGATCTCTGTAAATTTGGAATCCGGCCGGAAGGGTGAATCCTGATTTTTCTTAGCTTCTTCTAAAACAACACGAGCAGCAGCCGTTTTACCAACCCCAGGCGGACCATAAATAATGACATGCTGCGGATTGGGACCGCATAGCGCTGCTTTTAGGGCTTTCAATCCTTCAACTTGGCCAACGATATCCTGCATGGAGGACGGTCTTGTTTTCTCTGAGAGCGGTTTTGTTAGCGAAATGGATCTCAGCTTTCTTAATTTCTCCAATTCTTTCCTGGACTCTCTATCGACAGCAGACCGATTCGTCTGTTGATTACGCAGCAAATTCCAGAAATACAACCCAATCACAACAGCAAAGAAAACTTGAATTACCATAAGAATAATACTTAAACTCATTTGTCATACCTCCTAGGAGCTTTGCTTTGGCAAAACTGTCGTCGTAATCATAAGCTTCGGTTTCGAAATAAAACTAATTTCGCTCAAACTTTTGTCATAGCTTCCATTATTCCCGTGAAAAAGAAGGTTAATCCAATACATGCAAACTTTTGCGTGACGTATGATAGCCCTCTTACAGAAGAAGGATAAGAGTAGATATTCATGCAAAAGGACGTGATTCGTTTGAAGCAAAGCTTGATGATTTTACTTGTTTTCCTCTGTCTTTGTAAGACCTCTGATGCATCCGCTTTAGCTGATGATCCCTTACTGCCTAATGCTGATATCATTATCGACGTAGGACATGGAGGCATAGATAGCGGTGCTTTACATGGTAAATATCAAGAAAAAGATATGAACCTAGCCATATCCAAAAAAACGTACAAGCTCCTTAAGAAAAAGGGTTATCGCGTCATTATCAACCGAACGGAAGACTACGCATTAAGTGAAGACAATAAGTGGTCGTTCGGTGGAAGACACCGCAAGGATTTAGCCCAGCGTTCCGGACTCGCCAACACCATTAAGCCCAAAATGATGCTAAGCATGCATATTAATTGGTCCGGCAAATCCGATCGAAGAGGCCCACTTGTCATTTATCAAAATCAATCGGATAGCATTTTGCTTGCTCAACTTTTGCAGGAATCCCTAAATCGTATCTATGGTACGGAAGAAAAGCCTGTTCTCGGTAAAAAGTATTATGTGCTTAGGCACACAAAATGCCCAGCTGTCATTGTTGAACTTGGATTTATTTCAAATAAATCAGACCGCAAGCTGCTGAATGATTCTCATCATCAGGCCAAGCTAGCAAAAGCCATTACTCAAGCGGTAGATCAATACTTTGCCATGATTCATCCTAATTAGTATTTAGCTTCATTGTTTGTGAAATCGGAACAAAAGTAGCTTCCTTTTGAATGATCGGAATAGCCTCTTTGATAACTTGAGCTGTCTTTTTCCCTGGTGGACCCACATGTCCGATCGCGATGACCATGTCTCGTTGATGGATTAATTTTTTAAACTTTACCATTTGCTTGCTGATGTGACTGTACGTATAAAGATCATCGAAGAAAAGTTGATTCTCGGAATAAGGAACTCCATTTTGCCCCGCTAGCTTGCCGATTAGGCTTTTTGAAGTCGTACGGCTATCTAATAAAATGAGATTTTTCTCTTTGCAGATTTCAACGAGAATTTTCATCACTCTCTCATCTGCGGTAGCCTTGGATCCCATATGATTATTAATTCCTATTACATAGGGAATATCTTCGATTGCCGCTACGATCCTTTTGTGAATCTCATCATTCGATAAGTCCGTAGTAATGGCCCCTGGGCCTAACCAGCTCTTCTTACCCCTCACAGGCTCCATCGGCAGGTGTAGAATGACTTCATGTCCCTTATCGTGTGCTAATTGAGCATCTTGTTTGGAAGAGGGCAGGAATGGCATGACAGCGACAGTTAAAGGGATGGGGAGATCCATCATCTCTTTGGTGCCGTCCATATTGTTGCCAAAGTCATCAATGACAATGGCCACCTTCTTCGTCTTGATCTCAGCTGCAAGCTGTGAAGGCATTGCCACATTTGTGGCACCGGTATGCATGGGTAAAAGAAGCAAAAAAATCCCTGCGATTACCGAAAGGGTAATGTGACGAGCAGTCCTATACTTGCTTAGCAAATTCATAGCATCTCCTTGTTTGCATGTAAGCGTTAGAAAAACTTACTTCAAATGAACAAGCTTTCCAGTTTTACTCATTATGCTTCTCTTGTGCTACAAATATGCGTGAAAGGAATTAAATGGCGCACATACGTTGCTCTAATTCAAATTTTTACCGCATATTTCAAAAATAGAGCCCTGTAGTTACCAATTCCGTACAGTCATAGGCTCTGAATTCCAACAGACAACACAAAAAAGCCGTTAAAAGCACCTCACTCGAGGCACATTTAACGGCTTTCTTTTTTAACATATATGCTATTAGTGCTTACGTCCTGGAATAACACCCGTTTTTTCATAAGAATCTACGATGATATCAATTTCTTTCTTCAACTCATTGAGCAGTTCTGCTTCAGGAACCTTACGGATCATTTCTCCATAACGGAAAAGCATGCCTTCACCACGAGCTCCTGCAATCCCAATATCAGCTTCACGCGCTTCCCCTGGACCATTTACTGCACAGCCAAGTACAGATACCTTAATCGGCACTTTGATCTTTGCAATATAATCCTCGACTTCGTTGGCTATCGAGAACAAATCAATATCTAACCGCCCACAGGTAGGGCAGGAAACGAGAGTTGCAGCATTGGTAATCAAGCCAAATGTTTTGAGCAATTCGCGAGCTACTTTAATCTCTTCTACTGGGTCCGCGCTAAGCGAAATACGCAGGGTGTTACCGAGTCCCATATTGAGCAGAGTTCCGATACCTGCCGCACTCTTTACGGCCCCTGTAAAGAGCGTTCCAGCCTCTGTAATCCCGAGGTGAAGTGGGTAGTTGAATGCTTTAGCTGCCTGGGAATAAGCTGCAATCGCCATAGGAACATCGGAAGCTTTGAGTGAAACGATAATATCGTGGAAATCAAGCTCTTCCAGAACGTTAATGTGGAACAAGGCACTTTCTACCATAGCCTCAGGCGTTGGGTATCCATACTTTTCAAGAAGATGATTCTCTAGTGAGCCAGCATTGACCCCAATACGAATTGGAATACCACGTTCTTTACAAGCTTTAACGACCGCTTCTACCTTCTCGCGGCGGCCGATATTACCTGGATTAATACGCACTTTATCGATGCCATTCTCAATAGCAGCAAGCGCTAAGCGATGGTCAAAATGAATATCCGCAACAAGTGGAATATGAATTTGTTTTTTGATTTCTTTGATTGCCTCAGCGGCTTCTTTGTTATTAACCGTAACACGAACGATTTGGCAGCCTGCTTCTTCCAAACGAAGGATTTCTGCTACTGTCGCCTTCACATCCGCTGTCTTGGTTGTGCACATACTTTGCATGATGACTTCATTACTGCCACCGATCGTCAAATCGCCTACACGAACGGCCCGCGTATCTTTTCTATGGAACATTATGGTTTCTCTCCCCATGACACCAAACATCCTCCGCTCCAATGCCCTTTAGCAGGGTATCGGATTGGAGGCTGTGTGTAATTTGTGAAATTATGGGTTACGCGCTTTCTTCTTTTTTCTTACCAGTCGCCTGCGCGCCATCTTTGGTCGTTAAAACAGGAGTGATCTTGTTTTGAACCGTCTCCTTAGATACCACACATGTCGTGACGTCTGTTCTCGAAGGGACCTCGAACATCACATCAAGCATAATGCTTTCAATAATAGCTCTCAGGCCGCGCGCGCCAGTATTACGTTTGATTGCTTCTTTGGCAATGGCATCAAGCGCCTCTGCGTCAAATTCGAGTGAGACATTATCCATCTCAAGCATCTTCTGGTATTGCTTCACGAGCGCATTTTTAGGCTCCGAAAGAATACGCACAAGGGCTGGTTCATCCAGCGGCTCTAGTGTAGAGATGACCGGTAAACGACCAACGAATTCCGGGATTAAACCGAATCGTAAGAGATCTTCCGGAAGCACCATGGATAAGTACTCGCCTGGTTTCAAATCAACTTTTGCACCATCCGTGCTAAAGCCAATCACTTTTTTACCGATTCTGCGTTTGATAATTTGCTCAAGGCCATCAAAAGCCCCGCCGCAAATAAACAGAATGTTGGTTGTATCAATTTGAATGAATTCTTGATGCGGATGCTTACGTCCACCTTGAGGAGGAACAGAGGCAACTGTACCTTCAAGAATTTTGAGTAAAGCTTGTTGAACACCTTCGCCGGAAACGTCTCTAGTAATAGACGGGTTCTCGGATTTACGTGCCACTTTATCGATCTCGTCAATATAGATAATGCCGCGTTCGGCTTTTTCTACATCATAATCTGCAGCTTGAATCAGCTTGAGCAAAATATTCTCGACGTCTTCGCCCACATAACCAGCTTCTGTTAATGAAGTGGCATCCGCGATTGCAAAAGGAACATTCAGAATTTTGGCAAGCGTTTGCGCTAGCAACGTTTTACCGCTTCCTGTAGGTCCTAGTAGCACGATGTTACTTTTTTGAAGCTCAACATCTTCCAATTTGTTTTGCGAATTAATACGCTTATAGTGGTTATAAACCGCTACAGCCAGCGATTTTTTCGCTTGATCCTGCCCGATCACGTACTGATCCAAAATATTGCGAATTTCCTTTGGTTTCGGAACATCTTTCAGATCTAGCTCTTCTTCATGCCCTAATTCTTCTTCCACAATCTCCGTGCAAAGCTCTATACATTCATCACAAATGTAAACTCCCGGACCTGCAACAAGTTTGCGAACTTGGTCTTGGGATTTTCCACAAAAGGAACATTTGAGTTGGCCTTTTTCATCGTTAAATTTAAACATGGGATCACTCCTTTATTTCAAGTCGTTTCGAGTGATAACCTCGTCGATTAACCCGTATGTCTTCGCTTCATAAGCGCTCATAAAGTTATCCCGGTCGGTGTCTCTTTCGATCTTTTCAAGCGGCTGTCCCGTACGGTCCACATAGATCTGGTTGAGTTTTTGTTTCGTTTTGATAATCCAATCCGCGTGGATTTTGATATCGGTTGCTTGACCTCTTACACCGCCGAGCGGTTGGTGAATCATGACTTCTGCATTCGGCAGCGCGTATCGCTTACCTTTGGCACCTGCGGTTAATAGCAGAGAGCCCATACTTGCAGCCATACCCACACAAATCGTAGATACATCTGGTTTAATAAACTGCATGGTATCGAAGATACCCATTCCAGCTGTTACAGATCCACCTGGTGAATTGATATATAAGTGGATATCCTTATCGGGATCCTGAGCTGATAAAAAGAGCAGCTGGGCAATGACCAAATTAGCCACATCGTCATCAATAGCGCTCCCAATGAAGATAATGCGGTCCTTTAATAAACGCGAGTAGATATCGTAAGAACGTTCCCCACGAGCCTCTTGTTCAACAACCATAGGAATAAGACTCATTGTACCAACTCCTTTTGCGGCAATAGCCAAGTTCTCTCAATTGAGATTCAGATACAGTTTAACACGTTTGAACAGCAAAGTCATTTTTTCAGAGAACTGCTATGTATGAGGGTATTTCTTATGGTCTTGGGCAGTTTGGGGGCTAAAATAGGGTAAAAGAAAGGCACGTTGCTTACGTACGTGCCTTTACTTACCTTATTTATACTGCTGCGGAAACATGCTTGCTATTTTCAAGCAAGAAATCAACCGTTTTTCTAATCACAAGATCGTTGCTCAGACCTTCTAGGCTGCCGTTAGAAGCAAACAGTTCACGAAGTTCTGCCGTTGTTTTTTGGTAGGATTGTGCATATTTCTCAAGCTCCGTGTCAACTTCCTCATCGGAAACTGTGATTTTTTCTGCAGCTGCGATGGCTTCAAGAACAAGGTTGTTACGAACACGCTTATCAGCATCTTCTCTCATTTGTTCTTTCAGCACGCTCTCGTTTTGACCGGAGAACTGGAAGTAGATCTCAAGTGTCATGCCTTGGGAGCGAAGACGTCTTTCGAATTCCTTCACCATAACATCTAGCTCTGCTTCTACCATGGAAGCTGGAATTTCAACTTCAGCGTTAGCTGCAGCTTTTTCAACAACAGCTGTTTCCAGAGCAGCCTCTGAATCTTTTTCTTTGCGCTCTTGAAGACGTTTTTTTAGTTCTTCTTTGTACTCTACAAGTGTATCGTACTCACTCACATCTTTTGCAAATTCATCATCAAGCTCTGGCAAATTTTTGCGTTTAATGTCGTGAATCAGCACTTTAAACACAGCTGCTTTGCCTTTCAGATCTTCGGAGTGGTAGTTTTCAGGGAAGCTAACGCTAACTTCTTTCTCTTCGCCTTTACCAAGACCTACGAGCTGCTCTTCGAAACCTGGAATGAAGGAGTTGGAACCAAGCTCAAGGGAATACTTCTCCGCTTTACCGCCTTCGAACGCTTCTCCATCAACGAATCCTTCGAAATCAAGGACAACGACGTCACCATTTGCTGCTTGTCCTTCTTCAAGGACAACCAATTCAGCATGACGCTGTTGCAAACGTGTAAGCTCTTCATTCAATTCTTCATCCGTAACATCTGCGCTTACCGCTTCAACTTCGATACCTTTGTACTCGCCAAGTGTTACTTCAGGCTTAACAGTTACTTTAGCTTTGAACTTCAGTACTTGTCCTTTGCCGAATTGCTCAACGTCTACTTCAGGACGATCGACAGGCTCGATTTTAACCTCTTCAATTGCTTCCACATAAACTTCTGGCAAAATGATATCTAAAGCATCTTGATACAAGCTTTCTACACCAAATTTAGCTTCAAAGATAGAACGAGGTACTTTCCCTTTACGGAAACCTGGAACATTTACTTTCGCGGATACCTTTTTAAATGCTTTATCCAAAGCATCTGCGACGCGCTCTGCGCCAACTTCCACTTCAAGAACGCCTACGTTCTTCTCTATTTTTTCCCAACTTGCTTTCATTTTATGCTTTCCCCTCCAAAAATGTACGATGACATATTTTCACGTTACGCTCATTACAACCATTCTATTATACCATATAAGATTTTCATTTCAAGGCAGCCTTTCTTACCTTATGATGGGTCTGGATTAAACTGCTTCACAAACGCTTGCAGCACAAGGTTAGCTCGCTTCCACTGAAGCTTCATGGAATCAACAATCCCGTAATTGTCTAGTAATTCTTCACGATTCACCGAGCCAAATAATTTCTCTTGAAGTATAGCATGAAGGGCAGATGCCCACACATCAACAGCGCCTTCTTCCGCTTTCTGTAAATCTGTATAGATCGATGTCCCATAGGCATAGGCTAGAAATTCCTGCCAAGTCTGCTTGGCAAAATAAACAAAATCAGGTTGGCTTATTTCACTAATGTCCCCGACTCTGCGAATCATATCACGAATGCGTGATGGAAAGTCCTCTGGACACATCGGTGTCTCCTCGATCTCGACTAGGATCTTTTCCCCATTCTTGGGGAACTCGATAAATCCACGCTCACCCATCTGTTTAAGCGCCTGCAAAGCTTTGAATTGAATGTGAGGGTGCCGCGGTTTCTCACACAGCCACTCCTTTACACGTTGGCTTACGTCAGATTGATCGATGAACGCCAATTGTTCAAGGGCATTGACTTGCTGCTCCAACGTACCGTCTCTTAACATATTCAGAAGCTTAAGTGCAAAAGCGCCATCATCGGCTGTCTTTTCTTGTATATACTGCCGTAAAAGATCCGTTTCTTCCTCTGGGTCCTCTTCCAATGGAGACGTCATTGGGAACATGGTTTCCGGAAACATGGTATACAGCCAGTTCCTCAGAGCTTCCCATTGTTCGGTCTTGTGATGGTCTACTGTCGGAAATTGCAGTAGAAAGGTTAGCAATTGGAGTGCATCACTATACTGCTCTGTTTTTAGAAACCGAGTCAGCTCCTCTTCGTAATATTGCTCTGTTTTCGGAAAAAGAATTAAGTTATTGATGGATGGGTCCGTTATGATGATCACCTCAGAAATCTTGGTCTCGCTGGTGACAGTTTACTTGATTGTCAAAGTGATTGCAAAATAAACATTTAAAATAGGGTTGACTTCACTTGAAACTATATGATAATATAACTCTTGCTTCGCTAAACGGATCACATCCGCAAGGTAAGAAGAGGTCTATGTCTCAGTAGCTCAGCTGGATAGAGCACACGCCTTCTAAGCGTGCGGTCGGGGGTTCGAATCCCTCCTGGGACGTTCATGTACGGCAAAGGATCGCGAGAAATCGCGATCTTTTTTTGTTTATCTACATTTGTTAAAATAAAAAAATCACTACGCTACGAATCTTTCATATTGTGTTATACTCTTTTCAATTACATATTTTTTCGAATAAATGAGGTGCCCTTGCGTAGCAAGCAAGGGGTAACAGGGAATCGGGTGCAAATCCCGAGCGGTCCCGCCACTGTATTCGGGGAGTTTCTTTCTATCATGTCACTTGATGCATATTCAGGGAAGGCTGAAAGAATACGATAATCCGAGAGCCAGGAGACCTACCTTCATTTATGCACCCAGAAACCTTCGCGGAAAGGAGAGGTGTACGTCAAGTCTTTCGACATCTAGCTTATATTTATCGTTTATTCGTACATACCCACGACCAATCCATTAGGATTGGTCTTTTTTGTTCGATAATCAAACTTTAATTAGGAGGAATAAAAAAAGACCATGCAAACAAAAACACGAAAGACAAAGGTTACTAGCTTCTTACTTGTGGTCATAGGGTTAGCCCTCTATCTATTCATTAATGAGCCGCAAACCGTCTACGGCATGCACATTATGGAAGGATTTCTCCCCGTAGGTTGGGCTATATTCTGGTGGGCAGCCTTCCTTCCGTTCTTCTTTCTAGGTGTCCGAGCACTTATCAAAATTACGAAGGAACATCCAGAGCTCAAAATTATGCTCGGCCTTGCTGGTGCATTCACCTTCGTACTTTCAGCATTGAAGATCCCTTCTGTAACCGGAAGCAGTTCTCACCCAACAGGTACAGGTTTAGGAGCTGTAATGTTCGGACCGCTCCCTATGAGCGTCTTAGGATCGATTGTTTGTTATTTCAAGCAGTTTTACTTGCTCATGGAGGACTTACGACTCTCGGGGCAAATGCTTTCTCAATGGCCCTCTCCGGTCCAGTAGTTGGTTACTTCATATATAAGTCCGTGATGAAAACAACCGGCAAACAAAAATGGTCGATATTTTTGGCGGCATCTCTTGCCGACTTATCCACATACATTGTTACTTCTGTCCAATTAGCTCTTGCATTCCCCGCTGAACAAGGTGGATTTATAGCATCCTTCTTGAAATTCGGCGGCATTTTTGCCATTACGCAAATCCCTCTTGCCATTAGCGAAGGCATTTTAACCGTATTAATATGGAATTGGTTACAATCTTAAAGCCCTAAAGAGCTATCCATTCTACAACATAAAATGAAAGGAGCTTCTGAGCAATGAAAACTCGTACCGTGAATACCCTGATGCTAATTGCCGTTGTACTATTGGCAGTCTTACCCCTTATTTTCGCAAAAGGCGAATTTGGTGGATCGGATGATGCCGCTGAACAATTGATCCAAAGTATTGAGTCTTCCTATACGCCATTGTTCTCTTCTTTATTTGAGCTCCCAGCTGAGACGGAAAGTATGCTGTTCGCCTTACAAGCTGCCATCGGGGTTGGCTTCATTGGGTATGCCTTTGGCTTTTTCAAAGGGAAAGCATCTAAATCCAAAAACCAATGATGAAACGGATCAATTCACTCTCCTATAAAAATGCCTTACGCCCCCTATCACCGATGTGGAAGTGCGGTTTTGCAGTTACTATGCTGTTGTTTTCATATCTAACGCATCCAGCCGTCCAGATAGTGATCGCTATATGGATGGCCATATGGACGGTAGGCTACGCTCGTGTTCCATTCAAATATTATGTAACGATCATCGGTGCTGCATGTCTTTTTTTTGTAAGTAGTGTACCCGCATTAGTCGTAGAGATCCGTCCTCTGCAAGCCTTGCCGGATATTCATGTGGTGGCGGCTTTTGCATTCATGGACTGGAAGTTGTCCGTTACTTCAACAGGTCTTTTGCTAATTGGCAAATTATTCGTTCGTATTATAGCGAGCCTAAGCTGCGTGTCCTTAATAATGTTCAGCACTCCTTTTTCCGAATTGCTGCAAGTCTTACAAAAAGTTCGTGTTCCCAAGCTGGTTCTGGAAATTATGCTTATCATCTATCGGTTTCTGTTCATCCTATTTGAAATTGCTAATAACATGTATGTAGCTCAGCAATCAAGAGGCGGTCAAACCGGTTTCCAAAATAGACTAAAGGATACAGCCATTATTATTGTTCAAATGTTTATCAAAACGATGCAGCGGTATAAATCATTGTCAAATGGCCTTGTCTCCCGAGGTTTTACGGATGACATTCACATGGCGCCTTACCGAGCTAATCCTGTACCTTTTCGATATAAATTGGAAAGTTATGTAGGGTTCACGCTGCTGCTGCTCGAAATTTGGCTGCGTTGGAATTGGAGGAGTATCCGATGAGCACGATTTTAGAAACCTTAGAAGTGAGTTTCAGCTATCCCGCTTCACAGACTATAGCTTTGAACAAGTTAAAGCTCCGCATCCCCGAGGGAAAATTAACGGCCATTTGTGGTCATAACTGTTCTGGAAAATCAACTTTATTTCTTCATGCTATTGGCATTCATTCACCTTCATCGGGTCAAGTTTTATGCGAGAACGAACCTTTGACTTACACTCGCAAAGAACTTAAACAATTACGTCAAGACATTGGACTTGTCTTTCAAGATTTGGAACAGCAGATCATTCTGAATACTCCTTATGAGGATGTCACCTACGGTCTGCGGAATGCTGCCATTCCTAAGCCTGAGATTACTCGCCGAGCAGAAGCAACTTGACCGTATACATAGTCGTGGTATCACGTTAGTCATCTTTTGCATAAATGATAATCAACGACTCTACAATAAAGTTAAAACCCCATCCAGTTTGGATGGGGTTTTTGGTATTAGGACGGTATGTATGATAATTATTTATTACTTTGTATGCGGCTAATGCCCTTATTTCCTATGCCGGTTGGCACAAAACGTTCCTCAAAGCTATAAATCATATGTTCCTGGAGTGGTTTCCCCTCTAGTAAATGCTCTCTAACAAGCCTTCTCCCAGTCTCTGGTGTCATTTCCTTGTACCAAATCCCTTGCGGATACACCGTAACAACACCTGCGTCCTGACAGCGGCCATTACATCTAGTCCGAGTTGTATGTATAAGATGCTCGGCTCCGTTCTTCGAAATTTCATCTCGGATGGCTAGTGTTGTTTCATCTCCTGAATTTTTCAGGCAAGATCCCCCGTTACAGATAAGTACATGATGTTGGACTGTTGATAGATCCCACGTACTCATAAGAACACCTCCCTATCTCCCGTAGGCATATAACTGTGCTGCTGAAATAGGCAGGTCTCCTGGCTTCAGGATCTTCATCAAACGTCAGCCTTCCCAATCGGTCGATCAGTGGCATAGAGATAGAGACGTTGACTCCTCTGTTACAGTGGCGGGACCGCGTCGGCTTCTAACCGATCTTCCCTTTTAAGCTTACCCTGCGCTTGGAAAGCGGAACGTAAGCACCTATTTCGAATATGAAATTGTGTCCAAGTTTATTTAAATCTTTTAAACTTAAATCTCATCTTACCTCATAGTCTACTTACAAACAAGGAAAAAGCCCTACCAAATGGCAGGGGCTTCATCGAATGCTGTATTTACGAATTCAAATCACTCATTTAAACGGAAGGACGATTCGGTTGGTGATGTCCAGGCTCTGTTGAATCCAGATTGGCCTGTATGCGAGAAGATTGCTTCGAATGATCGATTGTGCTTTGAGTCCGCTGGTCCATACTTTTCTTTTTGCCCATAATGGATTAATCCTCCTGTAAATTGAAATAATGATCACTTGATTAGTATGGAGAAATATCGTATCAAATATGCTGTTTAAAATACCCATTAAAGCCGAAGGACGAAGGAAAAGCAAAAGCCTGTAAGGAGATCTCCTTACAGGCTCTTGATGGTGCCATTAGACTTTAGTGCTTCTTGTGCGGCAAATTACTGCCTGGCTGACCGTCACCTTGGGTCCTCAAATTCTTCGCGGCTTTCTTCTGCTTGTCGTGCAGCTTGCTAATGAAATGACTATCCATGAGCATTCGCCTCCTGAAGAAAGAATGGCACTACCTCTTTAGAATGTCACACAAGCTCTAAATTTAAACGCATGGCAAGATTAAGAATCGCGCCTCTTGCTTCTGCATCTGTTTTGACTTTTTCGTACAATTCCTCAAAATTAGTGCGGTTTTGAATAAATTCCGGTTCGGTTTTGATAGCCGTTTGTGTCCAGTTAATTAAGACATTCTCAGCTTGGGTAAGTTCATTGTAAGCACGATGCAAGCCTACACGCTCAATAATTTCTTCCATTTCTGCTTGCCCAACTTCTTTACCTTCCTCTTTTAATTCCGCAATTCGTTTATCCGCTTGGTTACTAATTTGCAGAAAATGCTCTCTTGAGGCCAGATAATCAATTTGTGCTTTGGAGTGTTTCTTTTTCATTGTCATCACCTTTGTCATTTAGTAAGTAAGAATTGGGTTTATTGTATCAGGCCTGTCAACAAAACACAAAATCCGTCCAGCGACTGCGCCCATCCACTTCTGGACAGACATTATATACCTTGAGTTTGCATACCTTTTATCATCATGCTCTCTTTATAAGGAAAGGAAGGAACGTCTATGTGCGGAATAACGGGTTGGATAGATTGGCGGAAAGACTTGACCGGGTACCCGTCCATTCTAGAAAATATGACGGAAACGCTCCATTTGCGTGGACCTGATGCTTCTGGTACTTGGATTTCACAGCATTGTGCCCTCGGCCATCGACGTCTTAGTGTAATGGATCCGGAAAACGGCGCTCAGCCTATGGTACGGAAACAAGGAGACTACACGTATACGATCGTATATAATGGCGAACTCTATAACGCACCTGAACTCAAAAAGGAGCTCGAACTTCGTGGACATCATTTCCGCACGACCTGTGATACAGAGGTGCTGCTTGTTGCCTTTATTGAGTGGGGGAGAGCTTGTGTAGATCGACTTAATGGCATTTTCGCTTTCGCGGCCTGGAATGATCAAGAACAATCTCTTTATTTGGTCAGAGATCGGCTTGGCGTAAAGCCGCTTTTTTATTCTCATCAAAATAGTGTGCTTCTATTCGGCTCTGAGCCGAAGGCCATACTCGCGCACCCCGACTTCCAAGCAGAGGTTGGTGCGGAAGGCTTGGCTGAAATCTTCGCAGTAGGTCCGGCTCGCACACCTGGTCAAGGGATTTATCGCAATATGTCAGAACTCAAACCAGGACAATGCGCTGTATTTGACCGCAACGGCTTATCCATTCGTACGTA
This sequence comes from Paenibacillus sp. V4I9, assembly GCF_030817295.1. NCBI lineage: Bacteria > Bacillati > Bacillota > Bacilli > Caryophanales > Paenibacillaceae > Paenibacillus > Paenibacillus sp. V4I9. The sequence goes on along the minus strand of NZ_JAUSZE010000001.1, from coordinate 1,281,026 downwards.
CTGGAAGCTCGAAAGCCACCAGCACTCCGACGATATCGCTGCTACTGCATTACAAGTTCAACAACTGCTCAGAGATACATCCCAGCGCCAACTTGTGTCTGATGTACCCATTTGTACTCTTCTATCGGGTGGTCTTGATTCTAGTGCGCTTACTGCACTTGCCTCTGCTCATTACAAGGAAAGCGGGCAAGGCGCTCTGCATACTTTTTCCGTTGATTACAAAGATAATGACAAACATTTTAAAGCAAACATATTTCAGCCAAATTCAGATGCACCTTGGATTAAACGGATGACAGAGCATCTAGGAACTGAGCATCACTATATTGAATTCGACACACCCGAGCTTGTGGAATCTCTGAAAACAGCGGTATTTGCCCGTGATACGCCAGGGATGGCTGATGTTGATGGGTCTCTTTATTTATTTTGCCGTGAGATCAAAAAAGAAGCGACGGTTGCCATTTCCGGGGAAGCAGCTGACGAAATATTCGGTGGATATCCTTGGTTCCACAACGAAGAAGCTTTGGCTGCGGGTACGTTCCCTTGGTCTTTAAAACTGAACAATCGCATCGACCTGCTGGCTCCCGATCTTGTGGATTGGATCAAACCAGTCGAGTATGTCAACAATCGATATCAGCAAGCACTCAGCGAAGTGCCGCGGTTAGCTGGGGAAACACAGCAGCAAAACCGTATGCGAGAAATGTCTTACTTAAACATTACTCGGTTCATGCCTACACTTCTGGATCGAAAGGATCGTATGAGTATGGCCGTCGGACTTGAAGTTCGCGTCCCTTTCTGCGATCACCGTCTTGTCGAGTATGTTTGGAATATTCCCTGGGAAATCAAAACATCGGGTGATCGGGAGAAAGGCATTTTGCGCAAAGCGCTCAAAGGTGTTCTTCCTGAGGATGTGCTAACTCGCAAGAAAAGTCCTTATCCAAAGACACACAATCCTAATTACTTGGCAGCTGTGAGAAAATGGGTGTTGGAAATTCTAGATGACCCCAGCTCACCCTTGCTCCCCTTCATTGATGTTAAAAAAATCCGTGCACTCGCCAGCTCAGAGACGAATGATTTCGATCTCCCATGGTTTGGTCAGTTGATGACAGGTCCTCAACTATTCGCCTATTTGGCGCAAGTAGATACTTGGTTACGTTCCTATAAAATTTCCATCCGATAAATCAAAAAAGCCTGCTACCCACCGATGAAGTGGAAGCAGGTTTCTTCATGAAATTAGCCGTTCTGATCAGGAAGTCTATCCAAAAACATGCGCAAAGCTTTGGCTCGATGGCTCATCTCATTCTTCTCTTCCATCGTTAATTCAGCCATCGTTCTCCCAAGAGCAGGGATATAAAATAACGGATCATAGCCGAAGCCGCTTTCGCCACGTTCTTCGCCAATGATGTAACCACGGCAAGAGTCCTCCGCTTCAATCACTTCATTCGCTACAGGATCGATGAGGGTAAGCGCACAGACAAAGGAAGCTTCACTAAGAAGCTTGGGGTGCTCTGCGTCGGCAGGCAATCCGTCTACTGAACCTACCTCGCTCAATGCTTGCAGCAGCTTAGCATTATTGTCTGCATCCGTAGCATTCTCTCCAGCGTACCTGGCTGAATAAACACCCGGTTCACCGTTCAAAACCGCCACACACAAACCTGAATCATCGGCAAGAACCGGCACATGGAGGTGTGCCGAAATAATCTGTGCTTTAATCCGTGCATTTTCTGCAAACGTCGTTCCGCTCTCCACGATTTCCGGAAGATCCGTGTAATCCGTTAAGCAGCGAACTTTGTAGCCTTTTGCTCCAAAAAGCTTTTCAAACTCTTTTACTTTTCCTTCGTTACGCGTCGCAATGACGACGAAATTACTTTGTAGCAGCATGATGTACACCTCGAATGCGATCAGCGATCGGGCCTAATACTTTGGACTGCTCTTCAATCATCGTATGGATGCCTGTTTCAGCAAGAGCGAGCAATTCATCGAGTTCCTTACGGGAAAAAGGAGCATCCTCGCCCGTTCCTTGGATTTCTACGAATTGCCCCTGCCCCGTCATCACGACATTCATATCTACTTTAGCATGTGAATCTTCTTCATAATTCAGATCCAGCCGTGGTGTTTGGCCAATAACACCAACACTCACAGAAGCCAGAAAGTCGTTAATCGGGAATTTAGCTAATTTTTTGTCAGTCGCCAGCTTATCGATGGCAAATGCCATAGCAACAAAAGCGCCGGTAATTGACGTAGTACGAGTACCGCCATCCGCTTGAATAACGTCGCAATCCAGTGTGATGGATCTTTCGCCTAATGCTTCCAAATTCACCACGGAACGAAGCGCACGGCCAATAAGACGCTGAATCTCCATCGTACGTCCACCAAGCTTACCTTTGGCAGCTTCACGCTGATTTCTAACCTGCGTAGCACGAGGCAGCATTGAATATTCGGCTGTAACCCATCCTTTCCCTTGACCCTTCATAAAAGGTGGGACGCGCTCTTCAATCGTCGCTGTACAAATCACTTTGGTATCCCCGACCTCAATAAGCACCGAGCCTTCCGCGTGTTTTATATAATGAGGGGTTATTTTCATAGGTCGCAGTTCTTGATTCGTTCTTCCGCCAATTCTCATAAATGTTGTTCTCCTCCTGTTGCTTCCATCAGAAGCTTTGTTCCTACGCCCCATTGTAACAAAGTAGCCAGCGAAAAGCATCCCAAGCCAAAAACAATGATGCGGAACATTGATTATAATGCTGAGAAAACCCCTATGCAAGCGCCTTGTTGAAGACAGCGTTTTTGCATAGAGGTCGTTAGAACCGGGCAAGCTTCTTAAAGCTTAGCCGGATTAATATGAGCTGTTTTAGTTACAGGCTTCACAGCTCCATCCACTTTAATTTGGACTTGTTTAAAGCTTGTATTCTCGGTCAATGAAAGAATAACGGACTGCATAGCCTCAGCGGATGCCTTCTGATCGGCACCAAGGAATTTATTGGAGAAGTCAACCGTTATAACGCCATCCGCCGGCTTAATGCTCTTCACTTCCGTTGTAGCATTCAGAACAGCAGCCAGACCCTTCTTCTGATCAGGCCCTTTGATCAACTGTTCGACAACCGCTTTCGCGACATCATCCGTCCTTTTGACGAGCCTTGTAACAGGTACATAATATTTGTAATTTTGATCATTTTGATTCAAGAAATAGAGTGTAACCGGTGTGGATTGACCAAATTCAGCGTCCTCAGCCTTCTCAATGTTGATCCCCATAGAGCGTGCAAGAGGAGTATCCAGCGGTGTCTTCCCTTTCGGCATCTCCTTCAGATCTTTCCCATCTACACGCAGCTGCACTTTCTCTACGGTTGGGAAGCTCGTCAGGTTCCAAGTGATAGCCTCCAAAATCTTTCTCTCATTCGGCCCATCATAATTGAGGAACTCCTTAGAGAAATCAACAATGGCACGCTTGTCTGAAGTAACATTCAAGCTTACGACTTTCGTACCTTTAGGCAACAGAGCTTGGAAACCAGATGGAAGCAAACTTGCAACTGGTCCTCCGTCCACCATGTACTCGAGAGTCGTTTTGGCGACAGACACCGTCTTTGGTAATCCAAGACTAAGTGGAGCTACGAAGCCTTTTGCATCTTTTACATATACCGTCATCTGTGATGAATTGTCTTCGATCATATCGATCGTAACGGCTGCTGATGTCGTCTTCGCGTCAGCTTCCGCACCCGTTGTCGGAGGTGCATCGATGTCACTTTTCTTCCCAGTGCCCAGAACCGAACATCCCGTGGTCAGCAAGGCAATTACCCCCGCGATAGCGGCTGAACGAATCCAATGTTGATGTTTCATTAGCTTATTTCCTCCTCCAAGTTTTTGCAGAAGCTTGCTCAAGAAGCATCTGCCCTGTATTTTCTTTGCATGGCCTGTACACTGCTTTTTCGTATTATTATGTATACGAGGCTTTGTCCGATTTATAACTACTTTTTGTCCCAATTTGAAAAAAAGTCATGCACCTGGATTTAAACCCTGCGCCTGTTGGACATAGCAACAAGTAAAATCTTGGGAGTTAACTTCCTTCGGCATCTTTTAAAGATATGCTATACTCAAAAATAAAGAATTGACTTAATTTGGAGGCGCTTCAATGAGAACATTCCTTAAAGAAAAAGCAAACATTTTCAACGAATTCCGTGAAGAGGTTTTTAGTCACTATTCCCAAGCCGTCATCGAAGAAGCCGTTGCTCGCTTACTCGTCGAAATCAAAGGAATTAAGAAAATTCCCTATGAAACGATCACAACGACTCTACTTGGTGTATTAAGTAAAACAGAAACCTATAACGTTATGTCCACGCTCATGGAGCTCCAAAAGAAGGTCAAACATGATTCCGAGCTTCTAGCTAGCATGAAGGACCCAGCCTATAATGTTCATCGCACCATTGCTATGTCCATCTGCGGACTATATGGCAGCGGGGCGATTTCTCTTTTTGGATTTATGGATTGTAAATTCCGTTTCTTCTTTCCGACCAAACGTCCTAAATCTTTTATTTCCAAAGGGATCTGTGCCATTGTTGCATCAACTGCAAGTTCAATCATTTCTGAAAATGTGAAAGAGGACTATACAGCGCGTAACCTGGCTCTGTTCGAGTCGAGAGGCGTGGCTTTGGAGGATATGGTGGATATTCTGGATCAGCTTCAACGCCCCTACAATCCGGATATGGAGCGCAGCCTTTGTGAAGAGCATGTGCTTGCCGTATTACGAAAACAACAAACGTTCCACGCCCTTCAATTGGCGATCAAAATTGATACAGCCGTCGAAGCAGGAGAATTCAACCCCCAATATAATCATATTGTCGGACAAGACGAAGGGCTTTTTGGGGTTGATGAAAGTATAGCAACAGCTGTCCCACTCATGTATGGGACCATTGCACTCACGAATTTCGGATACCTTGACAAAGAGAAAATCGGGATTATTAAAGACCTCGATAGCGATCATTCCGAGGGAAAATGCAATACATTTATCGATGATATGGTATGTGGAATCGTAGCTGCCGCCTGTGGCCGTTTGGCGCATAATAATATTCCTACCTATAGTAAGCCTTTGAAGTGAGTAAAATGCTTTATTGAAGAGTTGCCGTAGAGTGGTGAGTTGTTGGGAGAATTGAATTTAGTTTTGTAAGGAATCGAGCGACGGGCTTCAGCAATAGCCAAGGATACTGACTAGTGTTAGTCGGAACTCTATTAACGGAACGTGAAAGCCTTATTTGCCGTAAAACGCCTATTTTTATGAGTAAGAGGAACGAGGATTCGCTAATTCACTGTTTTTCATCCGAACAGCCTAATTTTCTTGGAAATAGCGTCCTCTAGTTCCGTTAGCCATCGAGATACGTAGAATTTCCTAAAAATAGCGGATTCTGGTTCCGCTAGAATAGAAATACGTGCGTTTCTCCAAATATAACGGATGCTAGTTCCCCAAAATGTAGTGGACTGGACGATGCACTTCCCCTGAAAGTAATAAAGCCTCCAACCACTAAATCTGTGGTTGGAGGCTTTTCGGCTGCTACTTCGATATCGCGATATATTGAATGAGCTCCGCGGTTGGGTCTACCTGCTGGATCCGGCCTTCTACTTCTAACAGGATGAGGTGAGCGATCGTCTCCGACAGCGCGAACCTCATCTGATGTATGCTCAGCCGGTCGCCGAACGTCGCCCGGCACACCTCATAAGCGCTAAGCGGCGCGCTTAGCTGCCCCTCCATGAGCGCAAGCCGCTCATGATGATGGCGCACAAGCTCCTCTGCGCGTGCGCCAAAGCCGGACCATGGCTCCCGGTGCCCCGGGTAAGCCATCTTCACAGGCAGCCTGCCAATCTCCTGCAGGCTGCTGAGGTACGCGCCGAGCGGGTTTTCTTCCACCTGCGGGAGGAAGGAAACGTTCGGCGATATTTGCGGCAGCACATGGTCGCCGCAAAAGATCACCTCCGCCGCGGCGTCATAGAAGCACAGATGACCCGCGGCATGGCCGGGGGTATCGATGGCTTCGTACACGCGGTCCCCGAGGCGCACAGGCCCTTCACGCAGCACCGTCGTCATCAGTGGCTGCGGCGACACCAGCGAGACGAAGCTCACCATGTGCTTCGTCATCTCGATCAGCCCGGCTTCCGGGAAGCCGTGCCGGGCAAAGAGCGTCAGGAGCAGCGCCGACATCGGCTGCTCCGGGCCCCACAGGAGCTGCACCTGCGCTAGTCCGGTCTCCGAGAGGAGAACCGGCGCGCCCGTGCGCTCCTGGAACCAACCTGCCATCCCATAGTGGTCGGGATGGTGGTGGGTGAGCACGATCTGTTCCACGTGCTTGAAACCGATCCCGCGCTCCTGCAGCACCTGCTCCCAGAGCGCTTCCGCATCCGGGGTATGAAGCCCCGGATCAATCACGGTATACCCGTCGCTACCTCGAACGAGGTAAGCATTCACCCACCGCAGAGGAAAGGGCAGCGGAACTTTCACTTGCGTGATCTCATCCGTATGTTCAGTCACGATGTTCATTTCCGAGTACTCATCCTTCCTTATGCCCCACAAAAATTAACCGGCTAGATGCTTCAGCATCATAAGCCTGTCCATCATATTCACCGTATACATGATCAATATGTAAACCAGTTTTTAACAGCATAGCTTCAAACGCCGTTCGATCATACAACTTAACCTGCTCCAGATAATGCCGATCAGCCGTACCCTTTTGCGAAATCACAATCCGTTTACGCACACAACCATCTTCAATGGTTCTTGCTTCACGAATCAATAGATCTTCTTCCGTTCGCTCCGATTGAGGAACGAGATTCGACTGAACGTAAACCGGATTCAAGAAATCGATGATGAAACGGCCGCCCTCTTTTAGAAGCCGATGAATTTCATGAAGCACCTTCTCATTTTGTTCATCCTCATCAAAATAGCCAAACGAAGTAAACAAATTCACGACAGCATCGTATTGCCGGTCGAGAGGTACCTCACGCATATCTCCGCGCAGCCATGTTACTTGCTTTCCTTCATCTAGCTTAACCGCCTCATTCAAAAGCACCTCGGACAAATCCACGCCCGTTACATCGTAACCGAACTCAGCCAGCGCCATCGAGTGGCGGCCCATCCCGCAGCATAAATCAAGCACTTCGGCCCCTTGCTTCAGTCCCAACCAATCAATCATCTTCTTCACTTCATGGTAAGCACCTTGCAAATCTCTGTGTTTATAAACAATTAAATAATCATTCCCAAAACTTTCCTGATACCAAGCCATTTCTTCACACCTTCAATTTCTACGATTTATACAGGTTAGGAATATCAAATGATTGCAATTTTTGCTTCACAATACGCAAACCATCAAACACTTCTTCTTTGCTAAAATTGCCTGCTTGCAGGAGTTCTTCTTCCATATCCATTAATTTCTCGTAAAAGATTACACCTTGTTCGAGTATTACGGATCGGCCCGGATGGTCTTCCATATAGTGGAATAAAACATCCTCTACTTTGGCGTAATTGCCCTGTTTTTCATAATGCGCGAAAAGAAGCCTCTTGATCTCCTCCGGGATGATCCATCCTTGAAGACGTTCCAAGCTCTGATTCAAACGGGACTTGATCTCATCGTTCACTTCATCCATAGGTTCAACTTCGGATGAGAGCGAAAGGTGAAGCAGCAAATCAACGGATTTCAGATAAGCATGATAAGCTTCATCAGTCTGGTCATGCCGCTGAAGCAGGTCACCTTGTCCTACAAACATATCGCTAAGCACCAGTGCTTTGGCGGTATCCAAGCTGCCATGATAGGACAATAATTCAAGGATATCCTTACTCGATAATGCTTGCAAAGAGCGAATATTCAACCCCAATAGATGGCGACTTGCTTCATCCAGCTGCTGCTGGGCATCTTCTAAAGGGATGTGTTCCTTATTAAAAAGTATGCGATGCAGCACCACGGTCATTTGCTCTATCTGCCGCATAAAATAATCACGCTTGAACATCTTTTGAGCCTCCTTTGTTCAAAGAAATGCTTCATTTTAGCTTACCACGCCTCGGAAAGAAACTCAAAAGCGGATATCGCCTATTTTTAAGCATATACCGCACCATTGACAACAGCCCTTCATAAACTAATTTTGACTGTATCCCTAAACCTTGTATTTCCCAATACCCGAGCAAGGAGGGGTGACACACATCCATGGGCAGCGACCACAAAAACAAATTTCTACTTACTAACCGCGAAAGAGAAGTATTCGAACTCTTAGTACAAGACAAAACCACGAAAGATATCGCGCAGCAGCTTTTCATAAGCGAAAAGACTGTGAGAAATCACATTTCTAACGTCATGCAAAAGCTGAACGTAAAGGGTCGTTCACAAGCGGTTGTAGAACTGATCAAGCTTGGGGAATTAAAGATCTGATTCCATCAGCAGAGGGATCCATGTAAGCCTTTGAGCCTCCTTATGGAGGATTCAAGGGCTTTTATGTTTGGCAGAATAGTTAAAAGCCATATATAGCACCAAATATTGAAATTTTTGTTAACCCGACATTTCGACAACAAGTGACTTCAAGCATGTACTATGATACATATACAATTCACTCTAAGGAGGTAATTATGCTAAATGGTTGAAGCAACCAATGATCAAAAAAACATTTTTTCACTTTCAACGCTTTTGAACATAGATCCCAAAATTCTGCTTAGACTCTGTAATTATATTGAATCTAGAGGATATTTCTTTACGAAAACAGAAGAAGGTACCCTTCAATTTAATGATAGAGATATCGCTGTTATCTTAGCCCATTATTGAAGGGCTTTTTTCGTTGTGCTTCCATGTAAAAAGAATATCGTAATCTTAATAGTCCTTCTTAAGGGCCAATTAGTTTCGCAATATATAGATTGAACATTCCAATCTAATAAAACTTATAGCACGAGCTGAAGCTCGTCGACAGAGTCTGAGAAGCCGGAAATCGGCTTCTCGGCAGACTGTCTCGCACGTCCATGCAGATTAAGCTCGGAAAACGCGCTTAATCTGGAGCGCCCGAACAATTAAGCGCGAAAACCGCGCTTAGAGTGAGAGCTCTGCGAGCCGATGCCCGCCCACAGAGTCCGAGAAGCCCGAAATCGACTTCTCAGCAGATCATCCTGCGCGTCCATGCTGATTAAGCTCGGAAAACGCGCTTAATCTGTGCGCCCGAACAATTAAGCGCGAAAACCGCGCTTAGAGTGAGAGCTCTGCGAGCCGAAGCCCGCCCACAGAGTCGAGAAGCCGGAAATTGACTTCTCGGCAGACCGTCTCGCGTGCCCTTGCTGATTAAGCTCGGAAAACGAGCTTAATCAGGTGCGCCTGAATAAATAAGGGGTAAGCTTTGCTTACCCCAAACCCAAAACATTAAATTCTTATATGTTAAAAAAAGAAGCCCCATTATGATGTGGGCTTCTTTTGTGCATATTATTTGATCGTAATGGAGGTTACGAGCCTATTAACACCTTTAAGCTGTATTAGATTCCCTTCCTTAAATAAGGCCAAGTTGCCGGAAAGCGTGACACCTGAGGATACCTGATAGATCGTTGTTTGTTCCCTACCATTAATGGTTTGAGTGATGGAAATCGTTGCAAGTTCACCTTGGGCATTGAGGGTAGTTCCTTTTAACTTTCCTAAAAGCTCAAATGGTAAATTCGCATCGATCATTTTGGTCACTTCAATGTAAATGACTTTATTATCAGAGGTGCGAATATCAACTTCATCGCCTACTTTTAAATCAACAGCTCTGACCTTCACGCCATTTCGATAGACAACGACATCCGGATGAAGTGTGAATACGGTTGTAACTCCCGACTTCGTGAGTTTCAGTTCATTGTTGCTCACCAGAGAGCTTACCGTACCGTTGTTTGTAATGGGTTGAACCATTTTGGTCACTTCAATATAAATGACTTTATTTTCGGTCGTGCGAATATTGACTTCGTCTCCAACTTTCAGATCTGATGCATTGACTTTCAACCCATTGCGATAGACGATAACATCCGCGTGAAGTGTTAACTCAAATGTAACACCTGACTTCTGCAGCTTAAGCACGTTATTGCTAACAACTGCGCTAACTGTACCGCTATTTGTAATGGCTTGTGCCGTTTGTGTTACTTCAATGAAAATGACTTTATTGTCGGATGTGCGAACATTCACCTCATCGCCAACCAGCAGGGAGGAAGCATTGACTTTCACGCCATTCCGATAAATGACCACATCTGGGTGCAGGGTGTATGAAGTTGTAACTCCCGATTTCGTAAGCTTCAGCACATTGTTACTAACGGTCGCGCTAACTGTTCCGCTGCTTGAAATAGGTACAATCGATTTGGTGACTTCGATGTAGATGACCTTATTATCCGAAGTGCGAATGTTAACTTCGTCACCAACTTTTAGGTCATACGCACTCACTTTAATGCCGTTACGATAAACGACGACATCCGGATGAAGCGCTAGTGTAGAGGTAGCTCCAGATTTGGTTAGCGTCAATGTATTATTCGTAACTGCCGCACTTACGGTGCCGCTGTAGATAATCGATTGCACGGCATTGGTCACTTCGATGAATACAATTTGACCATTAAATGTGCGTACTTTCACTACGTCCACAACTTGCAAAGCAGATGCGTTTACTTTGGCCCCGTTCCGATAAATGAAAACGTCTGGATGCAGCGGATAGGTTGATGTTGTGCCTGAACTCGTGATACTAAGCGTATTGTTGGTAACAACCCTGCTTACAGTTCCATTCATCGTGTTATTCCCTTGGTCTGGCAATTGACCGCCCGTACGATCAAGCAAAGCTGCGAGCTGAGCCCGTGTTACCGGTTGATTAGGCCTAAACGTGTTGTCTTCGAAACCATCGACCAAACCTTTCTCGATGGCAACCGCTACATAACCCACAGCGCCAGCAGGAATTTGTTTCGCATCTTTAAATGGCAGCGTCGTGTTCATTTTCGCCTTCGCCTGAGCATCCAACTTCAACGCTTTAACTAAAAGTGTCGTCGCCCAAAGCCGGTCACCTTCCTTTTGAGGCTGAACCATGTCGTCATTTTCCGAAAACAAATCATTTTCTAATGCTACAGCTACATAACCGACAGCCCAAGAAGGAACTTTATCCGCATCTTTAAAATTCAGATGAGTGCTCATTTCTGCTGATGATTCTGCTTGGCTGCGAAGTCCCATCAGACGAACGGCAGCCGTAATCGCTTCAATGCGGGAAACCGTATTATGAGGTTTAAAGGTACCATCCTCGTACCCTTCAAACACACGCTTCGATGCTAAGCTCGCGATATAGCGTATTGCCCATTCTGCCGTTTGCAAATCGTCAAAGGTAAGATGAATCTCAACCTTACTGTCATCTTTTTTATTTCCATTGTCTTTGGCTAGAACGGCTGTGCCGCTTCCCATGATCATAATGAAAGCAAGACCTGTCGCGATTATTTTTTTGAACGTCACGCTTTTACACACTCTCCTTTTTCACTTGAATTCTATATGTATCAGAAGAATTCGTTTGAATGGTTATTTTTAGGAGGGTGTACTTTTATTTTCCAACATTTTTTCTTTATCAAAAGAAACAGGATAAAGAAGCCCCCCCCGAGAAAAGAAGTGCTTAGGCATTATTTTTTTATTATCTTACTTAGATCATTGTTAATCTGATTGAAAATAAGGCGGTGAATATGAGCATCATCGTCAATCGTAACATGTGAAGCACGAAGGCGAACTCGGCCTTGACCTAAACAATTCACCGTTCTTATTGTCCCACCAGCAGTTCGCAGAAACTCTACAGGTTTACGTACCGCTCCCGGGACGTCTTGAAAACCACAGGAAATCCCATTTACTAGAGGCGTGCACGGTCTAGTCTTATCAAGACACATGCTAGGGATACTGATGCCATTATCTTGAAACCAATTCGTAATTACGCTCCCTCGGGGCACATCCCTAGGTTTCATCAAAGTATTACTAATACCAAATACAGGATCAACGAGTCCTATAAAATTTGGAGTTTTATTTGTTACTTTCGATAATCTACAAGCGGCCCAACCACCAAAGGAATGACCAATGATAGCCAAATAGCTTGGGTTCGAATTTCTTCTATTGATTTCCCAAATCAGATCGTTAACCAAAGGAAAAAACAGAGGATCATTACTATGATTGATATTCCAACTTCTATGAAATATGTTATCAGGATTAACTCCATAAGCTGATCTAAGCCTGTTTCTCAATGTATCCCGTAATCTGGTCATACCATTTTTAGTACCACCACGAAAACCACTAATGCAGACGATAATTACATCATTATTAGGGACTGGGAATTTCCTTGCAGCAGCGACTCGTGGATTTAGTAACGGCTTCCTTACACCCATGCGCCTTCGTCTAGCGATTAATTTTTTCAAAGAGCTTGCACCCCCCTTAATAATTGGATGCTGTATAATATGGGACATCCAAAAAGGGGGAACGGGGTACATGCGGAAAATACGTATGAAAAACAGAGGTCCATTGCTATTCATAACTGTCATATTCTGTATCGCTGGCGGTGACCCTCACAATATGCTATGTTGGAAGAAATTGTGAGCAAGGGAGCGAAGGTAATGACGGAAATAGCGCTGGATCTATCTCATTTTCATCCCATTCTGAGGGCTTGGTTTGCTTCTCGTTTCGGTGAACCTACGGATGTTCAGAAGCAGGCGTGGAAACAAATACGTTCTGGCACACACACTCTCATCTCTTCCCCGACAGGCTCAGGTAAAACACTGGCAGCTTTACTGCCTTGTTTGGACGGAGTTCTTAAAAAGAAGCAAGAACTTGAGGAAATTTACTCAGCAGGTGTTCGCGTGCTTGTCGTGACACCACTCAAAGCGCTGAATAACGATATTCATGATCATTTGATTCATTTTATGGCAGAAATAGAGGAGACAGCTTCCTCATTCGAAAAGGAAAACGCCTGGAGGGGACTCACGATTGGGGTTCGTACCGGCGATACCAAACAAAGCACTCGGGCATCGATGCTGAAGCACCCGCCAGATCTGCTGGTGACCACACCAGAATCGTTGTATTTGCTGCTTACTTCCCCGCGTGCGAGAGAAATGCTAAAGAGCGTGGAACAGATCGTCGTCGACGAAATCCACGATCTGGCAGCGGACAAGCGCGGTATGCACTTGTCGCTCACGCTGGAACGGCTGAACGCGTGGTGCGGCCGATCTGTCCAGCGGATCGGCGTGTCAGCCACGCAAAAGCCTATCGAGCGGGTCGCTCGGTATCTTGGCGGCTGGGAAGCTGAACAGCCGCGGCATGTAGCTATTATCGAGAGCAAAGCCGAGAAACAGTACGCACTTCAGGTGACGATGCCGGAACCTGCGCGTGCTGGGGCTGATCAAGAGGCGATATGGACGCCTCTTGTCGAGCGCCTGCTGCAGCTCATGGAAGGATGCAGCACAGTGCTTATCTTCGCAAATAGCCGCAGGCTTTGCGAACGCTTGACCTTGCGACTCAATGACCATGTCGGTCATGAGATCGCGAGTAGCCACCACGGCAGCGTTGCCCGCGAGAAGCGGCTCGAGGTCGAGCGCTTACTCAAGGCCGGCGAGCTTCGCTGCCTGGTTGCCACGTCGTCGCTGGAGCTCGGCATCGACGTCGGCCATGTCGATCTGGTGATCCAGATCGACTCGCCTTTCACCGCTGCCGCAGGCATCCAGCGGATCGGCCGGGCCGGCCACGCCGTCGGCAGCGTCAGCCGCGGCGTGCTGCTAGCGCGTAGCCGCAGTCTGCTGCCGGAGCTGGCCGTGCTCAGCCGGCGGATCGCGGCGCGCGACATCGAGGCCATCCGCATCCCGCGGGGCAGCCTGGATGTTCTCGCACAGCAGCTCGTCGCCATGGCAGCCATGGGCGACGAGCTGGATGTGCCGCGCCTAGAGCGCCTGCTCGCGCAGAGCGACTCCTTCCGCGAGATGCCGCGCGAGCGCTGGCTCGCAATGCTCGAGGTGCTCGCAGGGCTATACCCCTTCGTGCGTCCGCTCATCGCATGGGATCGTGAAACCGGCCGCTTAGAACGGTTGGCGGCCACACAGATGGCCGCGCTCACTGGCGCGGGCACAATCCCTCAGAGCACGGCATATCCCGTGCATCATAACGAAACCGGACTTCACCTTGGTGAGCTGGATGAAGAGTTCATCCACGAATCGTCCGTCGGCGACGTGTTTCAATTGGGCACGGCTTCTTGGCGCATCGTCCGCAAGCGTCCAGAGCGCATTTATGTCCAGGAAGCCGACAACCGTTACAGCGAAGTCCCCTTCTGGCGTGGGGAAACCGGCGGAAAGTCGTTTGAGCTCGGCGTTCAAACGGGTCAATTATGGCGAGAGCTGCGCGATCGTTTGCAGCCATTTCCTCACACTCAAGCTGATCTTGACGTCCAAGACTGGCTCATGGATCATTTTCACTTTGATTCGGAGGCTAGCCAAGCTCTCATCGGTATCGTTCGCAATCAAATCGCTGTAAATACAGTCCCAACAGATACAACGGTTGTCATAGAAACCTTTGCCGATGAAAACAATCAAACACACTATATTTTGCACAGCCTATTCGGTCGCAAACTGAACCGTACTTGGTTAATGGCCATTGATCGGCACCTTAAACAAAAAGGGCTAACCGCTATCTATACCAATGCGAAAGACAATGGCATCGAGCTCATTTTCCCCAGCTTCCAGGAATCGATTTTGCATGCCATCATGTCCATCTCTTCTATAGAAGCAGAACAGTTCATCATTGAAGCTGTAGCCGAATCCGGTATGTTTGGTGCTGCTTTCCAACGTCTGGCAGAAACATCCTTGCTTCTTTCCCGCAGCTTCACACGTATCCCCGCTTGGATTAAGCGACTGCGTGGACAAGAACTCATGAAGGAAGCTCTTCCATTTAAAGAACGCTTTCCTTTGTTTCAGGAAGCTATGCGAGAATGCCTGGAGGAGCATGTCGATATCCAGCATCTTCAGCGCATTTTAGAAGCTATTCATACAGGAAATATCCAATTTGCCGTTCATCGCAACCATTTCCCATCGCCGCTCGCTGCGCAATTCAAGTTCGACTACGTGTCGCAGAAATTATATGAATCCGATGCGTTAACGCAGGATTTACAGGTTGAATTACTTGGCTTTAGCCGTCAAATGGCAGCCGATATTTTCGGATCTGAGGCAATCCGCAGCGCCGTTAGTCCTCAAGTCATCGAGGCAGAGAAACATAAACTCGCCCTGACGGATGAACCGCTAGCCTCTGCACAAGAGTTGTTTCGTTATTTGAAAGAACGTGGTGATTCCTCTTTGGCTGAACTCGTCAAGGCTAGTTCAGCCTCCCCTACAATCGTTACAGCATGGATCAATGATCTCCTTGGGCAAGGCAAGACAGCAACAGCCTTCTTTACGAAAGAGACCCGATATATCTGCAGTGATGAATTAGAGTTCTATTCTTCACTCTCGGATTCTATGGTTGCCAAATCGTTTGTATTTCAAAGATTTGCTGACGGGAAGCTCTCTTTCACAACAGAAGAGTTGGCAGCCCGCTTTGAGGTGGAACCTGCAATTGCAACCGTTTGGGTTCAAAGCGCTGTTCAATCCAATACGTTAACTATCGCACCTTTTGCCGATCCAGAAATCGAAGAGCTGTGGACGAGCAGTAAGGTAGCTTCCCGATTAATTCGTCTGTCCCTTCAGTCCTATCGACGTAGTGGCGAGGCCGTATCCCCTTTCACTTATATGACGCATATGCCGCTTAGGCGCAAACTCGCAGATAGAACTGACGATCCTGGAATGGAACATCTTCGCGAAATTATTGAAGATTTGCAAGGCTTCTTCCTGCCCGTCTCACTTTGGGAGTCTGTCTTATTTCCGACGCGTCAGCTATCGTACCGCAAACAGGACCTAGACACCCTATGCTCCTCAGGTCAAATCGTCTGGATAGGCCGCAAAGAGCCCGACGAAAAAGAAGGCCGCATTGCCTTCTTTCTGGCAGAAAGCAGTTCGCTATATGAGCCCTGCCTCGCTGTAGCCAACCAAAGACCAGCCTCACACCCTGAGCTCCTTAGCCTTTTGCAGGAAAAAGGGGCCATCTTTCTGAGCAAGCTGGGTATTGAAACAGGGCGAGCTCCATCTTCCTTGTTAGAGGAGCTGCTGCATTTAGTGTGGGATGGACAGGCCGCCAACGACCAATTCGCTCCGCTTCGACTACATGCCGCAGGAGCTTCTAAGAAACCGGATAAGTTCCAGTCAGGCCTTGGTCGTTGGTATCCTCTCGATTCGCTGCTTAGCCCTGCCTTCGATAGGCAATCGTCCGCCATGCAGTGGACGCATCATCTGCTCGAGCGTTTTGGCATCATCACCAAAGATCTCGTCTCTGCTCTGTGTCCGTTTCCATGGGAAGCCATTCAGACAGCGCTCCGTCAGTTGGAAGAGTGGGGTCTTGTTGTCCGCGGGCTATTCATTACCGATTTACATGCTCTGCAGTTCGCATCCAAAGAATTCATCACTCTCTTGTACCAACAAACAGGTAACGCTTCTGCGAGTCAACATAAATTCACGCTATTAAGTGCTGTTGATCCGGCGAATCCCTTTGGACTGATTGTCCCATGGCCAGAGGTTTCAAACATTTCATTTTCACGCAAAAGCGGCAATTACTTAGCCCTCAAAGGCAGTGAATGGTTGTATTGGATCGAGAATAATGGCAAGCGGATTTATCATATTGCACCAACAACGAACCAAAACGACGATCAGATGACCATCGTCCACGAGTTAAAAAGTATGTTTCGCCAGTTCCTTAAACAACATCAACTACGTAAAATCGTCATCGAAACCTGGAACGGTGTACGCATCTCAGAAGCGCCCGAACAGGAATATTTAAAACTTCTAGGCGCAGAAAAAGACCGCACCAGCTTAGTTCTTTGGCCAAGCCAACTAAGCTGAGTGCGGCCTACTCTTACCTTCTGCTTTAACTGCGGTTGAAGAATTCTCGATTGACCATTCACATGGTATATTATAAGAAGAAACCTTATATCGATGAAGGGTTACAGCTGCAAATTATCCATTTCCATACAGGTTTAAAAGAAGAAATCAGGGGGAATTAAACGTGTTCAGAAGTAAGCGCTTCCGAGACAATTGGATTTTAATTCTGATCATCTCCAGTATTCCCGGACTTATCTTCGGCGGCGTGATTTATTGGCTTGCCGGCGAGCGTCTTGAGAACGAGCTGCTTCAGATGCACAATAAGCAGATTCAACTAAGAGCAGCCAATATTGACGAGCAGTTCTCTTACTTGGAGACGTCGGTTATGCATTGGGCATTCGATGCAAATTTCGGTTACTCATTGTCGAACATAAGCTTATCGCGCGATTTCGAGATTGCTCGCAACATCACACAAACGTTAAGCATTATGCAGGGTTCCAATCCACTGGCTAAGAAAGTTGAGCTGTTCTTGGAAGGGCCAGCCCCTGTGAGGTTCCATCCACAATACGAGGCATTAACGAATGCTGTGCAGATCGACGGATACAGGCAATTGCTCGCGCATGATAAGAAAGTGTTTTGGTCGCAGCATACGTCTGAGTCCGATTCTCCCAGTGATAATTCATTATCTTTAATGATAAAAATACCTGAAGCCGATGAGAACCCTTTTGGCATCATTGCCGTTCGGATTGACACGACGAAGGTCGCCAAACTGCTGCAAACGTTGGCCCCTTACGGCGACGGGGGTACGTTCCTGTTGGAGGAAAATGGGGATCTACTGCTGTCTAGCTCAGGGAAAAAGCCAGCGTCGCAGCTTGATGAAGCTATTACGAGAGAGGTTCTTGCCAGCAAGACCAGATCAGGCTCATTCCTATTCGATTGGAACCAAACGACATACACCGTATCCTTCGGCACGATGTCTCGCATCGATACCGAATGGACATACGTCTCTGCATCGCCGATCAGCGCGATTACAAGGCCGGTCGTTTTTATTTCTCAATTGATCTTGACGTTAAGCATTGGGATGCTGCTGCTCGCGTTCGTGTTATCTTGGCTGGCTTCACGGCGTATCTATTCACCTATCGCCCAGTTAGTCAGCTTGCTGACGGGAAATACGGCTTTATCGGCATTGGGGAAAGAACAAAATGATGATTTTAAGATTATTGAGAAAGAATGGCTGCATCTGACTAGAGAAAGCATGACGCTTCAGAATAAGTTGGAGCAGCAGCTTCCTCACCTCAAGGAGGGCTTCTTGCTTCAACTTGTCCAAGGGTATCTCTATTCCTACTCTGAGCAAGCTCTTCTTGAGAGGATGCGCAATTTCGGCTGGTCGGTGGATAATCGGCAATACGCCGTGTTGTACATCCAATTAAGCGGATTTGAAAACTTGGAAGGACGCTTCTCGTCTGGCGATGAAGGACTCGTCACTTTCGTTGCTGCCAATATTACAATGGAGCTCGCATCGAGCCATTTCGAGCAATCAGAAGTGATGAATTTCCACGATTTGTCTGTCGGTCTCCTCATTATCGTTCCGGAAGAAACCGAACAGAAGGAAGCGATCAGAGCCTTTAGTCAAGAACTGACTCATGGGATTCATCACGTGCTCAACATGTACGTATCAGTCACGATAGGCAGTCTCGCTTTGTCCGTCGTTCATGTGCCCTCCCGCTTCGAAGAAGCGATGCAGGCGTCAAGCTTGCGCCGTTTCGAAAGCCGGAACCAAATTATCGATCTGGAATCTCTGGATGAGTATGATAAAGAGAACCACGAGATTCATTATCCATTTGCACTCGAAAGAGAGATCATTCAAGCGATTCGAACCGGGCAGATTGAAGAAGCAAAGCAGCTCATTCAGGCTTTCTTGGAAGAACTGCTTGAACGCGGAGCCAAGGTGATCGACATTCAGCAAGGAATGCTCCAATTGCTCGGCAGCATCCTGCATGCCATTCGGCTTACAGGTATGGATCCGAATCGCATTTTCAAATCGGCAAATTTGTACGAGCAATTGATGCAGTTCGGAGAGCCGCAGAAAATGATTGCTTGGTTCCACGACAAAGTAGTAGGCCCCTTCATGCAAGAACTGGAGTCACGTTCCGACGTGGAAGTGAAAAGGACTGTGGAAACTGCGATGATTTATCTGCAGAACAATTACATGAAAGAAATATCTCTGGACAGCTGCGCCGACTACGCAGGCACGAATACGGTTGCGTTAAGCAAATCGTTCAAGCAGGTCAGCGGTAAAAATTTTATTGACTATTTAACCGAGCTGCGCATTGAAAAGGCGAAGGAGCTTTTGCGTGATACGGATATGAAAATCAACGATATCGCCGAAAAGGCTGGATATCAGCCCAGCTATTTTAACCGGATCTTTAAGAAACAAGAAGGCATAACGCCAAGCCAATATCGGGAATTAAACCGGAATTAATAGCCCCATGCCCCAAACCGCCAGTAATGGCGGTTTGGTTTTTTTGCAGTTGCAAAAAAGTCCTATTCCCTGAAAAAAGTGAATTCTCCCCTCATAATATAGAATTTAAAAGTGTGGTTGAAGGAAATTCCCATAGATACTAATCTTGAACCAAGACCTAAACAATTCGGAGAGGGGTAAAGAAAACATGGGAGAGAAAAAGCAACTCCGCGTGCATTGGTTGGAGGAAGAACTTCCAAACTCTTGCGGTGTTACATGGGGAGTACCTTGGTACATAGGTGAATTGAATCGGTCGCAAGCTGGCACTTTCACCCTTATTGATCCGTCAGGAAACCCGCTCGCGCTTCAAAGCTGGCCAACCGCTTATTGGCCTGACGGCAGCGTGAAATGGACAGCGCACGCCACATCGTTCGATAAGCCTGAAAGTGAAGGCTATATACTACAAGCCGCCGATGAACAGTCTCTAGCGATCCACGCGAAATCCCCTATGAAGGTTACTCAATCGGCTGATGAAGTGACCGTCGATACCGGAGTCATCCGGTGTATCGTCGGAAAACAAGGAAAGTCATTCATCCGCGCTCTATATCACGGGGAGAAGCTGATCAGCTCGGATGGTTCACTCGTCTGTATTCGCGAAGAACGACGAACGACATCGAGAGGGCGTCTTTACCAGGAAGAATCGTTTTGTGGCGAGGTTACATCCGTAACGATCGAACAGGATGGCCCCTCACGGGTCGTACTCATGGTGGAGGGCGAGCATATCTCCAAGGAGGCCGATCGTTCTTGGCTCCCCTTCCGGCTGCGTCTGTATTTCTATGCAAGCCAAGCATCGATTCGGATTGTCCACACCTCATTGTTCAATGGAGATCCACAGGAGGACTTCGTGAAAGGGCTTGGCATCTCTTTTGCTTTGCCGCTGAAAGCCCCCCTTTATAACAGGTACGTTCGTTTTGCGGGCGATACTGGCTTTTTCAGTGAATCGCCCCGGCATTTGTCGACATGGCGGACGAAGGGCATCTACATGGACATGTTCTGGCGTCAGCAAGCTGGAGAAGCGATTACATTTGATCATGAGAAAGATGCGAAATTCAAAGCGCTGCTTGATGATTCCGCTGCCTGGGACAGCTTTAAGTTGACGCAGCTTTCCGCCGACTCCTATTCTGTCGTCAAGCAAACATATGAGGAATGCAGCCCCGTAAAGGCCGTCAGCGGTAACCGTGCGAAAGGGCTCGTATATGCCGGAGACACTCACGGCGGGCTTGCAGCAGGGCTGCGCAATTTTTGGCAGAAGCATCCATCGTCTTTGGAAGTAACCGGTATGACGAAAAATGAAGCCAAGCTCACACTCTGGTTCTGGTCGCCGGACGCGGCAGCTATGGATATGCGTCATTACGATACGACAACATACGTGGAATCCGCCTATGAGGGATCGGAAGAGCTGCGCAGTACACCATACGGAATCGGAAATACGAACGAGCTTATGCTGTGGTGCTGCGATGGGACACCCCCTGCTGCCGACCTTGCAAACATGGTTAGCCATGTTCAAACCCCGCCGCAGCTCTTATGTGAGCCTGCACGTTATCATGATACGAACGTATTCGGTATCTGGAGCTTGCCTGACCGCAGCACGCCTGCTAAAGTTTGGATCGAAGATCAACTCGACGCCTGTTTGAGCTTCTACAAGCAAGAGGTTGAGGAGCGGCGGTGGTACGGTTTCTGGGATTATGGAGATTTCATGCATACGTACGATGCCGTACGTCATGAATGGAGGTACGACGTAGGCGGGTTTGCCTGGCAGAACACCGAGCTTGTGCCGAACATCTGGCTTTGGCTCTCGTTCTTGCGGTCGGGGCGTGCAGATTTGTTCCGTATGGCGGAGGCCATGACGCGTCATACGAGTGAAGTGGATGTCTATCATTCCGGAGAATATGCCGGGCTCGGGTCTAGGCATAATGTTGTGCACTGGGGTTGCGGATGCAAGGAAGCTCGCATCGCAATGGCGGGTTTGCACCGTTACTATTACTTCTTGACTGCAGATGAACGTATTGGAGATATTTTGGCGGAAGTGGCCGATGCTGATTTCGCCACTGTCGGAATCGATCCGATGAGAGCCTATTTCCCTAAGGACGAGCATCCTACCCACGTGAGGAGCGGTCCGGACTGGGCAGCCTTCAGCTCGAATTGGATGTCGCAATGGGAACGCTTTGAGAATTCGAAATACCGAGATAAGATCCTGCAAGGGATTAAGAATTTGAAGGCTGCACCGTTCCGGCTCTTATCAGGCACGACATTCGGATACGATCCGAACACTGGGATTCTTACCCATATCGGCGACGGTAACTACGGATATCATATGGTCATTTCCTTCGGCGCGCCGCAAGTGTGGATAGAGCTTTCACAACTGCTTTCCGATCCTGAATGGGATGACATGCTCGTAGAGTTTGGGGAATTTTATTACCTAGAACCTGAGGAAAAGTTAACCCGAACGAATGGGGTCATCGATCATAATAAATTCAGCTGGCCGATGTTTGCGGCATCGATGGCGGCTTACGCAGCCAACCGACGCAGTAATGCTGCTCTGGCTGCGATAACATGGCGGATCATGCTGGAGAATCGTCTGCCGGGGGGCAGCGAGGACGCGACGCGAACCTATCGAGTGCCAGAGCACGCATATGTCCGACCTATTCAAGAGCTGCCGAGCATCACAACAAATGTAACGTCGCAATGGTCCTTGAATGCGATCATGTGCCTGGAGCTAATTGGGAACGAGCTGCCGACGGAGCTGAATGCTGAATATCTGAGCGCTTCCTATGCCGCGAATCAGAAAAAATAATCGATGCAGTCTAAGATTTCAAATTTCAATGTTCGAGGAGGAACTGTTTTGAAATACGTAATGATCAATGAAACGGATATTAAACAAGCCATCGACCAGCTAGTAACCAGAACGTTTCAGATGGATATGACATGGGATTGGCCTGCCGGAGTCGCTTTCTACGGCGTAGGCCAAGCTTATCTGGCTACTGGCGAATCAAAGTATTTGGATCAATTGCAAGCGTGGATCGATGAGCAGTTGGAGGACGGTATTCCTAGGCTAACCGTCAACGCTGTATCCATTGGTCATACATTACTTACACTGTACGATCAAACCAAATCGGAACGTTATCTGGATATAGCGGTCCAAATGGCGGAGTTCTTGAGAACGGATGCGATACGATTCGCGGATGGCGTGTTTCAGCACACCGTATCGCAAAATTATGATTTCCCACAGCAGGCTTGGGTCGATACGATGTTTATGGCCGGATATTTTCTGATCCGTATTGGCACTTTACTTGAAAGAAACGATTGGCTGGAGGATGGCTTACTGCAGTACCATGCACATGAGCGCTTCTTGCAGGATCGTGAAACAAATCTATATGTTCACGGTTGGGATCATATCGCCCAGAACAACATGTCCGCTGTCTATTGGGCGCGTGGCAATTCATGGGCAGCTTATACGATGTCGGAAGCGTTACATATCGTAGAAGTCACACATCCGTCATATATGAAAATGTACGATTCGCTGCGTGATCAACTTAGCAGCATCGTCCGACTCCAATCTGATCATGGGCTCTGGCACACCGTGTTAAACGATCCGACCTCTTATGAGGAAACATCGGGCTCTGCGGGTCTTGCCGCCGGATTGATTCGATATAACGAAGCCATCGGCGCCCCTATGTACAATAAGTATATTCAGAAGGCCGTGCCTGCCGTATTATCGAAAATTTCGAATAACGGTACAGTTCGGGACGTTTCGGCTGGAACGGCTGTAATGAAAGACGCTAATGGCTACAAAGGGGTCGCCAATGAACGGATTCAAGGCTGGGGACAGGGGCTGGCATTAGTATTCCTCTCTTCGCTTCTAAAGTACAAATGGTTGAAAGACATTTCACAAACCCCGTAAAGGAATGTTCAAACAATTCATACTGCAATAGAACCGGCTGCCGTGGCATCCGGTTTTCTATTTACCTACGGTGATAGCACTTTTTTTCTAAGTTCATACTTTTTTAAGAAAGCGGTTTCAAAATAGTGTTATTGTCAGAAATATTTGAATCTTATAGTGTTTAACTTACAAAGCCATAAGCTAAAATTTCAATTCAATTGCTAAGGAGTGAAAACATGATCAAAACATCAGGTACTGAACAGCACATAGCACCTGTCGCCGTAAGAACTTCCAAGCGCAATACGCTAATAGGCAAAGTTCTAAGAGATAAATATTTATTGCTGCTGCTTCTGCCAGGATTGGCCTACTTTATTATTTTTAAATATGTTCCGATGTGGGGGGTCCTCCTTGCCTTCAAAAACTATCAGCCTTACGTCGGTTTTTTTAAAAGCGAGTGGGTCGGACTAGATAATTTTAAGCAATTTTTTCAAGATCCCGTATTTTTCAGATTGATACGCAATACGCTTTTGCTTGGTTTGTACGATATGGTGTTTTTCTTCCCGGCCCCAATTATACTGGCCATATTGTTAAACGAAGTCCGCAAATCTTTTTACAAACGCTTTATCCAATCACTGATTTATATCCCGCATTTTATTTCGATGGTTATTGTTGCAAGTATTTCCTATCTTCTTTTGACGACAGAAGGTGGAGTCATCAATGAAATGATGCTTAAGTTATTCGGGTATAAAATCGACTTTCTGACAAATGAAAACTGGTTTCGTCCCATGATTATCACTCAGAGTATTTGGAAAGAGATGGGTTGGGGAACGATCATCTTCCTTGCAGCGCTTGCGGGGGTGGATCAAGAGCAGTATGAAGCGGCCATCGTCGATGGAGCAAACCGGTTTCGCCAGCTTTGGCACATTACGCTGCCAGCTATTCAGGGAACGATCATTGTCGTGCTGATTTTGCGAATGGGTCACTTTATGGACCGTGGATTTGAACAAGTTTTATTAATGATTAACCCGCTAAATAGGCCGGTTGCTGAGGTGTTTGACACTTATGTTTACACAGCGGGGATCATTCAGGGCGCTTTCAGCTACAGTGCGGCAGTTGGGCTGTTTAAAGCCATCATCGGTGTCATTCTCGTTTTTACAACCAATTATATAGCAAAAAGGGCTGGGCATTCCGGCATATTCTGATTGAAAGGAGGAGAGCACGATGAACACGCGTCATTCATCTGTAGGCGAAAAATTGTTTGATATCGCCAATTATCTGTTTCTTGCTGCCGTTGCACTTACCATGATCCTTCCGGTTATGTATATCGTGGCGGGATCGTTCGCAAGCGATCTGGAGATAGGAAGCAGATCCTTTTTCCTTATTCCCAAAGACATCACATTTGATGCCTATAAATTTGTTTTTAAAGATAATACGTTACCGCGAAGTTTGTTAGTATCCGTATTTATAACCGTTGGGGGTACTCTTGTAAATCTATTCTTTACCTTTACGATGGCCTATGCTTTATCGCGGCGGCATATGATTGGTCGAAATGTCGTCTTGAACATTATTATCTTCACGATGGTATTTAGCGGCGGGATTATTCCTACTTACCTGGTTGTTAAAGGCTTAGGACTATTGAACTCCTACTGGGCGGTCATGCTGCCAGTCGCTATCAACTCCTTTAACTTGATTGTCGTGAAATCATTTTTTCAAGAAATTCCTAACGAACTGATTGAATCGGCCCGAATTGATGGGAGTAACGATATTGGCATACTGTGGCGAATTGTTCTTCCACTCTCTAAACCGGTTATCGCAACATTTGCTCTTTTCTACGCCGTTGCCCATTGGAACGATTTTTTTAATGCTTTGATCTATTTATCTGACGCCAAAAAGTGGCCGATGCAGGTTCTTTTGCGGCAAATTGTACTTCTGGCAACGGGTGCGCTTGAAATGGG
This sequence comes from Paenibacillus sp. V4I9, assembly GCF_030817295.1. Classification (NCBI taxonomy): domain Bacteria; kingdom Bacillati; phylum Bacillota; class Bacilli; order Caryophanales; family Paenibacillaceae; genus Paenibacillus; species Paenibacillus sp. V4I9. Next base: position 1,255,758 of record NZ_JAUSZE010000001.1, on the reverse strand, counting down.
AACTTATGACCCCACTTATGTAAAACCACCTGATCAATCGATTAAAATGGCGATTATCGTGGTAGGTACATTACCGATTTTGATGGTTTACCCGTTTATTCAAAAGTATTTTGCCAAAGGGGTTTTAATTGGTGCGGTAAAAGGGTGATCGATTTCAAAGTGTCAGAGGAATATTTTCGGATTGTCGCAGCATCGGTTCAAGACCGGTAAGGGGACGACAGGTGCATGCTTCATCATAAACAAGTACATTTTTGATAAGACAAAGGGAGGAAAAAGAATATGAATTGGGAAAAAAAGAAAAAACCATTGCTTGCCACTACTAGCATCATAGTAGCTGTTACAGTTATAGCGGGGTGCAGTTCGGGAACTGACGGTTCTAAAGCGACAGACACACCTAAGGCGAGCGCAGGAGCGACGACGGCTGCAAAAGAGAAGCCATTACCTATCAGTATCATGTTGAAGAGCTACTACAATGATACGGCTACCCCGGAAAGTAAAGTATGGAAAAAAGTAGAAGAATATACGAACACGAAGTTGGACTTCCAATTTGTTCCTGATGCAAGCTATAACGATAAACTGAACATAACGCTTGCTTCCGGCTCTATTCCCTCTCTTCTATTTGTTAATAATGCGAAATTGCCCGCTGTTGCCAACGCCATCAAAGGAGGCGCATTCTGGGAAATAGGCCCGTATCTCAAAGATTATCCGAATCTTAAACAAGCGAACCCAACTGTTCTTAACAATACGTCGGTGAATGGTAAATTCTACGGCCTCTATGTATCCCGCCCGATCGGACGGATGGGGATAAGCTACCGTAAGGACTGGCTTGATAATTTAGGCATGAAGGAACCGAAGACGATTGATGAATTTTACAATATGTTAAAGGCATTCGCCAAAAACGATCCAGATAAGAATGGCAAAGACGACACTTACGGCATGGTCGTAACGAAATACGCGGGACCCTTTGATATTATGCAAACTTGGTTCGGGGCTCCGAATAAGTGGACTGAGAAAGACGGCAAGTTGATACCCGCCCATTTGACTACGGAATACATGGAGGCACTCAAATTTTTCAAAAAACTGTATGACGAGAAGTTAATCAATCAAGATTTTGCGGTATATGATTCAGCGAAATGGAATGATCCGATTATTAACGGACAGGCGGGTGTAGCGGTCGACGTTACGGAACGCTCCTATCAAATTGAAGAGAAAATGAAACAAGTCAATCCGAAGGGCAGTATAGATTTAATAGGAGCTGTAAGCGGCCCTACCGGCCTTCATAATCAACCGACAGCTGGACACAACGGCATGTTCCTCATCTCTAAATCTAGCGTTAAAACAGAAGCCGACCTGAAGAAAGTGCTTACTTTCTTAGATAAGACCAACGATAAAGATATGCAAGCGTTACTCAACTTTGGTATTGAAGGTGTTCATTATAAAGTGGAAGACGGTAAACAGGTTATTCTTATCGTTCCAACTGACCCCATGGCTCCTGACATTAATAACAAGAATATGAACCAGATCTTATCTTCGATTCCGTACATTATAAATGACATGTTCAAACCATCTACACCGCTTCGCACGAAGTCTATCGAAGTTCAAAAGGCAAATGAGAAAATCATTGTTACAAATCCTGGAGAACCATTTACAACTGCGACCTATACGCAAAAAGGCGCGCAGTTGGATCAGATGGTGGAAGACGCACGAATTAAATTTATTGTCGGCAAAATTGATGAAGCCGGCTTTAAAGCCGACATGGATTTGTGGAAAAAGAGCGGTGGCGATGACTATACAAAAGAAATAAGTGAAGCCTACGCTGCAAGCAAGGCTAAGTAAGTTAAGAAGAATAGAACTTTTGAAGATAAGGTCCAGTCGCTCAGTAGGACTGGACTTTATCTCTAAAAAGTTACGGTTGGAATTTATAACGGTATAACGAAAGGAGCGATTGCGATGACAATGGCAAGATCAAGAGGCAGTAAAGGAAAGGTTTGGCCTTCGGAACGGCGCAGTTATTCAGATTTGATAACAGGCGTAACCGTAACTCAGTTAACGAATCACTGCTCGCACAGTCACCATATTTATTTTACGAATAACGGCTTCTATGGGAATGGGAAATTAATCTTCGGATCGGATCGCGAGAATGTTACCAATCTGTACAGCATGGATCTTCACGATGGAATCATTACCCAATTAACGGATTTGGAACGCGGCCGTGAATCTCGGATTCAAGGGACCTTTCTTCACCCTGACGGACATGAGGCCTATTTCTACTATGACAATTCGATTATGGCAATCGACCTGGGAACGATGGAAGAACGGATTCTCTATACGATTCCAGAATCATATAAATTCGGCAGCTTGAGCTGCTCCGCGGACGGGCAATGGTTATGCTTCGGCCTGAACAAGGATTTAACTCAAAGCATCGCGATGGACACTAAGAATGGTTACTTGGGTTTTGAGGAGTATTTCCGAGCGAAGCCGCACAGTATGATTATGGCGGTTTCCCCGTCAAACGGAAAAGTGAAAAAGCTTCATGAAGACCAGCTGTGGATCGGCCACGTCAATACGTCACCAACGCAAGCTCATCTGTTAACATTTTGCCATGAAGGGCCTTGGGAACAGATTGATCATCGGATTTGGGTGCTGGATATCGCCACCGGACATTCTTGGAAGGTTAAGGATAAGAAGCCCAATGAATATGTCGGTCACGAATATTGGCTGTCAGACGGTATTCATATCGGTTACCACGGTTTTACCAACTCTCTTGAAGATCATACTGGGAAAATTATCGGAGCCGTCCTTTTTGATAATAGTCATGTGGAACAATACGAGTTTCCTTTTCAAAATATGCATGTTCATTCCAATGATCTATCGCTTGTCATCGGTGACGGCCAGCAAACGAGTGCTTATCATGGGCAGCAATTTCAAGATACGCTGCAGGTATGGCGGAATGATGGATCCGGGTTTAAAGGTCCACGTATACTATGTAAGCATCGAGGAAGTTTCCATTCGCAAATTCTGCACGTTCATCCGAGGCTAAGCCCGGACGGTAAGCATGTGCTATTTACGAGTGATATGTCGGGATATGGTAACTTGTACATGGTCGACATGCCGGAATTCGAGTCCTTGCCGGAGATGCCAGTTACATGAAGACACAACCGAATCTACTTCTCATCTTTACGGACCAGCAGCGATGGGATACGTTGGGGGTTTACGGAAATAAAACGATTCAAACGCCGCATTTGGATCGATTGGCGCAGGAAGGGGCCGTATTCGAAAATGCGATTACCCCTTACCCTCTCTGTGCTCCTGCCAGAGCCTGCACGATGACGGGGTTTGCCGCGGGAAAGACGAATGTGTTCAACAACGAATCAGCCCCTGCTATTGCCGCCGATGAATCAATTGCGGCTTATTTGTCCAAAGCAGGATATCACAATCAGGCGATCGGAAAGATGCATTTTACACCGGATGAGCAAACGTATGGCATGGATCATCTCATTTTATCGGAAGAAATGAGGGGCGTACGTACGGCTGAACGGATACAGGATATCCGTTTTGATGATTATGACCGATACCTGATGGCCCATGATGCCTGGGGGTGGGAGAAACCTCCGGAGATCGGTTATAACGAACTAAAGCCGCTTGTGAACGGACTGCCCAAAGAGCTTCATATCACACAATGGTGCGGGGACCGAACGGTTGAGTGGCTTAAAACGGAAAGACCCTCTAACAAACCTTTTTTCTTATGGACGTCGTTCGTCAAGCCTCATGCTCCTTTCGATTGTCCTTCACACTTGACGGATTTATATACGCCGGAAGAAATGCCGAGGCCTTGGGTGTCCGATAAGGATGGAACGTCGAAAAATCCTTATTTGAAATCACATCGTCAAGCAATGGAAGCCGATCTGTACTCGGAACACGCTAATCTCACAAACAGGGCTTATTATTATGCCAATATTACGTTTATCGATGAACAAATAGGTCGGATTATGCAAACGCTGGAGGAAGAGGGACTTGCGGACAATACACTCGTTATTTTCACATCGGATCACGGAGAACTGCTTGGCGACCACCGATTATGGTTTAAAAACTTAGGGCACGAGGGCAGTTTGCACATCCCGATGTTAGCATGGTGGCCCGGCGTTATTCATCCGGGTACCCGCTGTGATGAATTGACTACCCTGCTTGATATTTTCCCTACTCTCGTTAATCGGTCCAGTGAAAATTTCAATTACGACGGAAGGCCCGGTTTGGATCTATTGGAACTGCTCACGGAACCATCCTTGGTACGCCGAGATGTAGTCTGTTCTGAATTCTATGTGGCCCCCAACTATATGCTCCATGTCCGCAGCAAAGAGTGGAAATACCTCTTTTATCAGAATGGCGGTTACGAAGAGCTGTATAATCTCCTGAGCGATCCACACGAGCTTGTTGACTTGGCAGATGATCCAGATTTTCAGCATGTTAAAAAAGAGCATCAGACGGCAGCCGTTGGTTGGGTCAAAAACTATGGAAATCCTAAAATTGCCCTCGATGAAACAGGCTGCAAGTTGAAAGTAATTCCTTTTCAGCCTCAGGAAGCCAAAACTAACCCTAGGCCGTTCTCGCGAATGCCTTGGGATTCCAGAGTTCCGCCTTCGATGCTTCCTGAACAGCAGCGCTCCTGGTTTTGGAAGGCGTTGGGTGGAGATTGGAGCAGCCTTATAACCTTGTTTGGATCAAAAGATAAGTAATCCACCAATTGATGAGTGAGGGTGACGTACAACATGGATTGGAATAAAATATTCATGCTAGATGAGCTTTTATATCAAAATCCTTTAGCCGTCGAAAGCGATGTGCTTGATTTCAAAATGGAAGGGCAGGCTGTTGCCAGTTTTCCACTGAATCGAATGCGGATGGAAAATAAGCTTGACCCAAAGCTTGGGCAAAAATCGAATTTCGTTTATTGGTGTCCGGTTGAATTTCCAGACAACATCGCGATCACTTGGGATTTTTGGCCGATTCATGAGCCGGGGCTTTGCATCTTGTTTTTTGCCGCAAAAGGGAGCCGCGGTGAAGATTTGTTTGACAGCCGGCTTTCCGTAAGATCAGGTGCTTACGACCAATATCACCATGGAGATATCGATGCTTTCCATGTATCCTACTTCAGACGCAAAGAAGAAGAGGAGCGGAGTTTTCATACGTGCAATCTGCGTAAAAGCTATGGCTTTCACCTGGTTTCGCAGGGCGGAGATCCGATCCCGTCCGTTACTGATGCCAAAGGTCCATACCGGATGAAATTGTTTAAATGGGGAAGTGAAATTTTATTCGCCATCAACGATCTAACTGTCTTGCATTGGACCGATGACGGAAAAACATTTGGAGAGCCCCTAACTGGCGGAAAAATGGGCTTTCGCCAGATGGCCCCTCTTATCGCCGAATACGCCAATCTTACTGTATATTCGATTTCAAAAAAGCATGCTTTGTAAACTCATCCCTCTCTATTACCCACAAAAAAAGACCGCACCAGCTTAGTCTTTGGCCAAGCCAACTAAGCTGAGTGCGGTCTACTCGACACGTTCTACTTTTACTGCGCAAATTTTAAACTCCGGCATCCGACTCGTGGGATCCAGCGCATCATTCGTTAATTGATTAATCGAATGCTCATCGCCCCAATGAAAGGGCACAAAAACCGTGCGAGGCTGAATGCCTTCCGTCACTTTGACATCGAAAACCAAGGATCCACGGCGGCTTGTAATGCGGACCTTGTTATCCATACTCAGTCCAATTCTCTTAGCGAGCCATGGATGAATCTCGGCAACGGGAACGGGAGCCTTCTTATTCAACGCTTCCGTTCGGCGTGTTTGTGCGCCGCTTAAATAATGATTCGCCAGCCTCCCCGTTGTCAGCACGAAGGGATAATCCGAATCGATTGGTTCTGCCGGCATTTTGGGCTTAATACCGAATAATCTGGCTTTGCCATCGGAATGATTAAAATGATTCTCAAATAATAGCGGTGTACCCGGATGATCAGGAGCAGGACACGGCCAGAATATGCCTTTCTCCTCCTGAAGCCGCCCATACGTAATACCGCTGTAATCCGCTTTCCCTCCAGCCGTAGCAGCTGCTAACTCGCGAAACACATCTTCAATACCCGCATATTGAAAATAGGCGCCCCTACCCAATGCTTCCGCTAGCTGACAAATAATGTGGAAATCAAGTCTGCTGTTTCCCGGAAGCTCCATCGCTTTCTGGCGGTGAAACACGCGTCCTTCCAGATTGGTCATCGTTCCTTCTGCTTCCGCAAAGGATGACCCTGGCAACAAATAATGGGCATAACGAGCCGTTTCGGTTTCGAACATGTCAACGACAACAAGCAACTCCAGCTTCTGCAGTGCCCGCTCCACCATTCGGTTATTAGGGCTGGATACGAGCGGATTCGATCCGAGGACGATCAAGGCTTTGATTTCACCTTCATCTATCTTTTGCAGCAGCTCATAGGCAGAAACCCCTTTACCCGGCAGTTCACTCGGATCGATTCCCCATACCTTGGCAACATGCTCACGCGCAGCTGGGTCTTCGATCAAGCGATAGCCCGGCAGTTGGTCCGCCTTTTGCCCATGCTCGCGTCCGCCTTGCCCGTTTGCTTGGCCAGTTACGGCGCCATAACCGCAGCCTTTGCGCCCTATTTTGCCAGTGATCAAGGCTAAATTAATGTAATTCAGCGTGTTCTCTACACCGTTCACTTGCTGTTCCAAGCCGCGTGCTGTAAGCACAATCCCCGTCTCCGCCTTCGCGAATCCACGAGCAATCGTACGAATTACGGCTTCTAGAACGCCGGTTAGCTCCTCCACTCTCGCTGGGGTGAAAGACTTAACAGCCTCCTTCAATTGCTCAAACCCAACCGTACGATCTTCAATGAATCGGTTATGGACGAGTTTCTCTTCCACCATGACATGTAGGAGTCCGTTTATAAATACAGAGTCAAATCCCGGTTGTAGACGAACATGGATATCCGCTACCTTCGAAGTCATGGTATTACGCGGATCAATCGTAACGATCACTGCGCCTTTTTTCTTCGCTTCAAGTAAATAAGGCATCATCGTCGGCTGGCATTCCGCAATATTCGTTCCTGCGAGAATGATATATTTCGCATTTGGAATTTCGGTTAGGGGCATTGTCATCCCGCGATCGATCCCGAAAGCCTGATTACTGGCTGCGGCCGCTGAGGACATACAGTATCTACCATTATAATCAATGTATTTAGACTTGAGTGCTACTCGGGTAAACTTGCCAAGTAAGTAACTAACTTCATTGGTAAGTGAGCCCCCACCATACACGCCAATGGCATCGGGTCCATACGTCGCTTGCAGTCTTTGGATCCGCTCAGCAATATCTGCAAACGCATGGTCCCAAGTCACGTTTTGCCACCGCCTTGGCTCCCCACTCGCCCTAACCAATGGCTCAAGAATCCGATCGGGATGAAGCACATGATCCAGTGCATTCAATCCTTTCTGACAGAGACGGCTAGTCGCCACAGGAAAGTTTGGACTTGGTTTAATCGTGAGACCTGACGTCTTCTCACTCGGCATAATCTCCAATCCGCATTGCATGCTGCAGAAGCAACAATGGGAGGAGGGTTGTTCATTAGGTAATGTCAGTAGTGCAGATTTCAACGCACTCCACCCCCGATGATAAAGCTCTCTCTAAAATTTCAATGTATCTTATCATGCCTTTGTGGCCAACAGAAGCGTTAGCAGGCTAATTCTTTGTTTATTGGAAACCCAATAAACACCGTTCCTTCATGTATTTTCGTTGAATACGTTTGTACACATCCTGTATCCGGTGCTTGAACCAAACCGGAAGGAAGATGAATCTTGCGATCATGCATCGGACAGAAGACGTGGTCATCACAAACAATTCCTTCTGCCAGAACGCCCTCTTTATGCGGACAGCGGTTCTGAATCGCATGAAGCTTGCCGCTTTTCAGCTTGAACAGTGCAACCTCTTCCCCTTGATAACGAATCGTTTTCCCTGTGTTTACAGCTAAATCCTCATAAGATACGGCCTGCACCCATACCATTTGCTCTTCTTGTGTTTTCATTGGTTTGCTCCTCCCGGGCTTATCTTCTTTGTCTAATTAAGCTCTACGACTTCATACAGATCACGCTGAATTTTTTTGCTATCAATCGCTTGTTTCCAAGGGTCTTTCGTCACTGAAAGTGCTTGATCCATCCGAGCACACAATTGTTTGCGCTCTTCTTCATTTTCTACGACTTCGCGAATATGCTCGATACCAAGTCGGTGTACCCACTCACTTGTGCGCTCACCATATTTACCGGATTCACGATAGTATTGCAGATAAGCTTCCGTATATTCGATAATTTCTTGTTCCGTTTTGACAGTGGTCAAGAGATCACCAACACGTACCTTGACACCGCCGTTTCCTCCGGCGTAAAGCTCCCAACCGCCATCCACTGAAACCACTCCTAAGTCTTTAATCCCTGACTCGGCACAATTTCGCGGACATCCGGATACGGCCAGCTTCACCTTGGCAGGCGTGTTCAAGCGTTCAAAACGTTTCTCCAGCTCGATACCTACGCCCATCGCATCCCCCGTACCGAATCGGCAGAAGGTTTCTCCCACACATGTTTTTACCGTACGTAAGGCTTTTCCGTAAGCATAACCTGAAGGCATATCCAGGGCTTCCCACATCGCGGTAAGATCTTCTTTCTTCACACCTAGTAAATCTAGACGTTGTCCGCCTGTAAACTTCACAGTAGGGACATTAAATTTCTCAGCTACTTCTGCAATGCGTTTCAATTCAGTAGGATTCGTTACACCGCCATAAATCCGTGGAACAACCGAATACGTACCATCCTTCTGAATGTTGGCGTGCATACGCTCATTAACAAAGCGTGAGGTACTATCGTCCTTATAAGTCTCAGGGCTTACCATGCCTAAGTAATAATTGAGCGCAGGGCGGCATTTCGAGCAGCCTTCTTCATTTTTCCAACCAAGCACGTTCATCACTTCACGCACATGGGATAACCCTTTTTCACGAATCGCTGCAACGACTTCATCCCGCGTATGGTCTGTACAAGCACAAATCGTCTCTTTCGCAGCGTTTTTATCATAAGAAGCTCCTAGTGTAAATGCCAACAAATCACTAACGAGTGGTTTACAACCACCGCAAGAACGAGAAGCTGTCGTACAATTTTTCACTTCATCAACGGTCGTTAATCCTTGATCCTTGATCGCTGAACAAATCGTTCCTTTTGTAACGCCGTTACAACCGCATATGATGGCATCGTCTTTCATGTCGGCAACACCAGATGCCGCTCCGCCTCCTGATGAATCCGTCAAAATGGCTGTTTTTTCCAAGCCGCTAACATCAGTTTCTTCCCGAATCATTTGCATAAGTCTCGTACCATCCGCCGTATCTCCGAAGAGAACCGCACCGATGATTTTATTGTCTTTAATCACAACTTTCTTATAAACACCAGTGAACTCATCATGAATACGGATGGCTTTCGATCCTTCCTCATCGCCGAACTGTCCGCCTGAGAATACATCAACACCAGATACTTTAAGCTTCGTATAAAGGATAGATCCTTCATAAGGACTCGTTTCCACGCCTGCCAAATGTTTAGCAAGTACAGCCCCTTGCTCGTAGAGCGGCGCTACCAATCCGTAAGCAATCCCTCGATGCATGGCGCATTCCCCTACTGCATAGACATTTGGAACACTCGTTTGCAAATAATCATTCACGATGATACCGGGATTACACTCAACTCCGGACTTCTTCGCAAGCTCTACATTGGGACGAATACCTACAGCCATAACGATAAGATCTGCCTCTGCAACGGTACCATCTTTGAATTTCAAGCCGGTTACCCGCTTGTCGCCCACGATCTCAGCGGATTGCTTCTCGAGCAGGAAGTTGATGCCTTGTTCTTCAAGTGCCGCTTGCAGCATTTTGGAAGCCGTACGATCGAGTTGACGCTCCATAATTGTATCTAAGATATGAACAACATCGACTTTCATCCCTAAGTTGAGGAAGCCCCTAGCTGCCTCTAATCCAAGCAAACCGCCACCGATCACGATCGCTTTTTTATACTTCTTAGCGGACTCGATCATAATTTCACAATCACGAATGGTCCGGTACGCCATAACCCCTTCTTTATCAGCTCCAGGCAAAGGAATCATGAAAGGATTGGACCCTGTAGCCAAAATTAATTTATCGTAGGAAACCGTTAGCCCTTTATCGCTCGTTACCGTTTGGGCGACCGTATCGATGTCAGTAACCGTTTGGTTTGTGTGCAAGGTAATGTGGTTATTCGCATACCACTCATAAGGATGAATGACGATATCCTCTACTTTGGAATCTCCGGCAAGTACATAGGACAACAAGATTCTGTTATAGTTCGGATGCGGTTCACTTCCAAAAATTGTAACCTCATATTTGTCAGGTGTAAGTTTAAGCAAATGTTCAACAGCGTTAACACCCGCCATTCCATTTCCTACTAATACCAATTTTTCTTTTTGAGTCATTGCCATCTTCCTCTCTAATATATCTATCTCTATATCCCATTTTTCTTATCCACATCCGATTAAAAAGGGCCATTCGGGAGCTACGATTAAAACATGCGCCCCCAAATGACAAAATTGGGATATGGAGCTTGAGTAGTCCAATCTGAACTACCAAAGACGGTAAGTCGTAAACGTCTTTGCGCATGCAGCCTGACAATCAAGCTGCATGCGCAAAAGCATTTAATTATATGCCGCTGGCCATAAGACCAGCGGCTTGAACTTTTACTTAAGCATGGATACTATCCATTGAAGCTGGAGCTACCTTCACTTTGCCGCCTTCGCCGATCCAAGTGCGCTTCCATTGACCTTGTACTATGGCGATCAACAAGAGACATGTAATCGCAATAGCACTTAGAATTAGGAACCCTGGTGTGAATGAGCCTGTCGATAGTTTCAAATTACCGAGAATTTTGGGTAAGAAGTAACCGCCCAAACCACCTGCGGCTCCTACGATTCCAGTTATAACACCAAGTTCCGTCTTGAAACGCTGCGGAACGAGTTGGAAAACGGATCCGTTCCCCATACCGAAAGCCATCATAGCAATGAATAGCATGACTGTTGTCAAAGAAAGTGATGGAAGTGTGGAAATACCAGCCATCATCAAAGCCACCACGCCGTATAAACCCATTAACATCCGAATGCCGCCTACTTTGTCTGCAAGCCATCCGCCTACCGGACGGAAGAAGCTTCCGCCAATCACGCATATTGTTGTAAAGTCCGCGGCTTTAACTGGAGCTAAGCCGTATTGTGTATTAAAGAAGATGGTCAAGTACGATGCCATTCCAACGAAACCACCAAAGGTTACACTGTACAAAATACAGAACAACCAGGAATCTTTCTGTTTCAATACCTTGCCGTACTCCTTAATCGTTTTCGGTGCTGGTTTATTCGGGCTATCCTTTGCCAGTACACTAAAGACGATTAATGTTAATGCAATCGGAATCATCGCAATGCCGAAAACAACATGCCAATCTCCATAATGCTGCGCTATTCGGTTTGCAAATAAGGTAGCAAAGATCGTTCCGCTGTTACCTGCCCCTGCAATCCCCATCGCTAAACCTTGATACTGTGGCGGGTACCAACTGCTGGCAAGTGGTAATGCTGCCGCAAAACTTGCCCCTGCAATACCAAGCATCAGAGCAACGAAGTACATATCACCCATTGTGTCTGCAAACTGCCATCCCCAGAATAATGGTACTAAAGTTAACGTTAGTCCGATTTGTCCTGTAAGCTTAGGACCTATCTTATCTGTCAAAACACCCAACACCAGTCGAAGCACCGCTCCCCCTAAGGTAGGTAAAGCAACGAGATTCGCCTTTTCAGCAGCATCCAGATGAAAATCATTCGCGAGAATAACCGCCAGCGGCCCAAGAAGTACCCAAACCATGAAGCTCATGTCGAAATACAAGAATGAACTGAACAATGACCCTTTGTGCCCCACTTGCATGAAACTTTTCCGATCAACCATGATTTCCCTCTCCTTTTGTGAGGCTTTTCGCCTTCTTTTTTCCTACCCAGATGTGTTGCTCTTTGACAGAAAAGGCCGATAAACATACCCCAACATGTGTGGGATGCTTATCGGCCTCTTTGCCACTGCTGTCACATCATCGTGAACAGCATGTTAGATGATTTTCAGTAAATAGAACATAAATAGCCTATCCGATTACGTATTTGTAAGGGGATAGGCGCCATTGCCTTCGTTAGTGGCACATCATTGTGCCGATTTCTAACTTGATTATAGTACCACAATTGATAGATGTCAATAAACATAACACAAAAAAATTTCATGTGAGATTTCTATAATATATCGACAAATTTTAGATACATATGCTATAGTAATGCCGTATAATAAATCATTTTACCAAGAAAACCTTACATGAAGTTGCCATTGGAAAAAAGCTACCCACGATAGGAGGTATTCAAATGTTACAATCATTTATACTGATCGACGAGTTTAAACAAACTCGCTCAGCTACCTCCTCCTCGTCGTCGACTACCGCACTGAATGTTACGGATAATGAAAAGGAATCCTTGCCTGAAGAGATACTGAAGGATTTGGGATTTCGTATATATGTAGCATCTAATGTAAAAGAAATTTCATTTATGATTCCCAAAGTCGATGCGGTATTATTATCAGTAGGCCCTGATCAAGTAGAGCCATGGCGCTCGCGTGTGCTTGCTCATCGCAGCCTTCCACTATTCTGGTGGTGTGATGCTCGCACTTTTCCTTCTAATGAATGTAAAATGGACGCGGGTATTGATGGTTTAATCGGTTCTGCGATGAGTCCTCTAGAAATTCACTGTGCGCTGCTCCTTGGTGTGAATCATTATTTCCAACGAACCGAATGGCAGCAAGAGCGCGAACAGCTTCACTCTAAACTTGAAGAGCGCAAATGGGTCGATCAGGCTAAGCGGATCTTATGTGAAATCAAGGGTATCTCTGAAGCAGAGGCTTACGATTTCTTGCGTAAACAAGCCATGAATGAACGTAAACGTATGGTAGACGTCGCTACCTCCATCGTCAAGGTGTATCAAATACTAAAGGATCAGAACCAAGGAGGCCGCAAACGATGATATCCTTATTAAAAGAAGTAGGCCGCGGAAAGCGCGGAGCCAGAGATCTTACTTATGAAGAGGCTTCCCAAGCAGCGGAGCTCATACTAACCGGAGCGGCTACACAAGCTCAAATGGGTGCTTTTCTCGTTGCAGAACGCATTAAAATGGAATCCCCCGAAGAGATAAAGGCCTTCATCGATGCCTTGCGCCAGCGTATCCATACCTATCCAATACCCGGCAGCATGGATTGCGCCGGACCTTATGATGGACGCACCCGCTCGTTCATCGCGACTTTACCGACCGCTTTCGTTCTCGCGGCCTGCGGACTTCCCACTACGCTGCACGGCAGTCCGAGCATGCCGCCCAAATGGGGCATCACGCTGTCTGATGTGCTAGCGGCACTTGATGTACCCGCGCTTGACGCGTCACGTGAAGCGCTCGTATCAGCTGCAGCGCGAACAGGCTTCCTGTTCGCACCAACGGAGAGCTGGTGTGCACCGCTCGGCGAGCTGCGCGAACTTCGCAAGGAACTAGGTCTGCGGACCGTGTTCAACACAGCAGAGAAACTGCTGCGCTTTACGGAAGCACCCTTCATGGCTGTCGGTGTGTTTCACGGTACTGTGTTCGAGAAAATCACCAATTTATTAATGGAATTGGGCGTCTCTCGCGGCATTGTTGTGCAGGGCATGGAAGGCTCCGAAGACCTTTCCGTAAACAAGCGCACACGGACATACCTAATTAAAGAAGGCGCCAGTGAATTATTCATTGTTGATCCTGAGATTTACGAATTAATGGTCGAGGTGCCGGAGATTGAATGGACCGCTCAGCTGCAAGGAGAAACTGCATTAGCCGTTCTTCGCGGAGAAGCCGAACTTCCTTACTTGAATATGGTACTACTCAACAGTGCCGTACGATTGTGGGTTTCTCAGAAAGCTGGGTCCATAGAGGAAGGTATTTATTTAGCCCGGCACGCCATTGAACGAGGCGCTGCTCTGCAGAAATATACGGAGTGGACAGAAGCGATTAAGCCGGTATCTGCCACCTAATATAAAAGAGCCCTTGGGGGCTCTTTTTTTTATGTACTCATTTTATAACCGTCAAACGTTCGCTGGCCGGTATGCGTTTTTGTCCAGGCGGAATTTTGCCAGGGTAGCCGACATGCAAACTGCCAATAATTTTCTCCCCAGGCTTTACGCCGAAAGCTTCGCGGAACGCTTCCATATGCAGCAGTGGATAGGTCTCCCACACCATGCCAATCCCATGCTCCCAGGCAAGCAGGCAAGCAGGCTGAAATTGTGAATCAGACAGCTCGTCGATGCATAGTCTGATAGTCCTCATATTCGATAATGATTATCATTGTCAATTATGATAGGGGCGTTTTCTAGTAATTATTCGTTTAACCCACGTTTCATCCTTCTCATTATTAATGAATGACAAAAACGTTCGTGTACTTAAAATACCTAACCAAGTAAAGAATAAGCCGAAAACAAGTGTAGCTGTGATGTAACCGAAAAGACTTAAATAATGATGTTTCAATATAAATTCAAAATTGTTTAAACCCCTTAACCAACTCGCTAAGGGGTTTCGTCATTAACCATTGTAATTCGTCAGTCGAAATTTTCTTAATATCCTAGTTGTCTCTAGGTACCTTGCTTATTTAAGTTTCATCAAAAAAATGACTCAAGTACAGAAGCCCTTGAATCAAACTGATTTCGTCCAGGTTTCTAGTTCCATTTTCGATTTTCTATCTAAAGTCTTTAAGCGATTTTCGAAATTTTCTTTTGCCCATTCATATAGTTGTGTATCTAGATCATTCGCTTTTACTATTTGTTTAATGGTTTCCTTCGATATAGTTTCTTTTTTTGATTTTTTGGTATTTACATTTTCTTTTGTGTAATGAATGTTTTCAAATACTCTTTCGTTAATATCAGTCTTGATGGGGACGATACAATGATTCCAAGTATCATACTCGTTAACCAATACGCCCTAGAAATGCATTAATGTAAGAGACAAGTTGTTGTGCTCTTATCGCAGTAGTATGATTGCTTCTTATAAAATGATAACCGTTTGTTGCTATTCGATTACGCTCTATTTCATTGTTTACATAGTATATAAACTTCTCATAAAAATTGTGTTCGTTAATCTCGACGAAGTGCTCACCGGGATTAAAACCTAGTTCCGTTAAATCTGAGCATGTGTCTGCTAGAAGTAAAGTTCGACTACCTAATGTTTCAAAATATTTTAAAAGTGGATATTTGAGCAAGGAGCAACAATTAAAAAATATTTTTGATTGATTAATTAATCTGGAGTATTCTTCACCTTCTATCCATGAAACTTTGGAAGAATTTTGGTCATATGGATGAACAAAGTAGACGAAGCCAGGATGACCATTCATTTTTTGTAATATTTTTTTGCGTAAAGAATAATAAGGCTGATTAACACGACCAATTAATAACGCATCTGTATCTTTAACCAAATTATAATCCTTAAATATTTCTGTATTTACATGGTGTGGGAGCCAGCGTAGTTTATCCGTAAATTCAGGATAGAGTCTTAGAAAACTATTTTTATATAATGGGAATATCAAGCTTATTTTGTTTTGATGCAAGTATTTCCTCCTAATATCTACATACGAATCTACATCGTGTGGCAAATAGCCAATAGGAATATTTACTTTTTCTAGACCTTTCATGCTCCATTGATGATGATCATTAACGAACTCGTTTATTATAATAAAATCCGGCTTGAATGGACACATATCTACTATATCATCTAGCTTTATGGTCGGATTATACTGTGTAGGAGTTAAGAGCACACAATTGGTTAGTTTTTTTAATTCATTCCATAGATATACCGAATTCTTATAATAGGAGTGTGAGAAATCATAGTCTAAAACTAATATATTTAACATCAATATGCCTCCTTATAGGCTGTAATGGAGAGGTAATTAATACAGCATAAATCTACTATACTGTATTCAAAATAAAACAATAAGTGCTACGCATTTTCTCTATCTTTCCACCAATAACAGCCTGAGAAATAACCAATCCATATGGGACTCTGGATGTACATGAAAAAAGCCTCTCACCCTTCGTTCAGGCAGAGGCTTGTATTGATTCTCTTCTTATTTCCCGATAAACTGCTGAGTAAACATTTTACCGCAAGGACCGCCGTTCACGATGCCAATCCCAATATGGGTGTAATCTTTGCTTAATATATTCGCTTTGTGGCCCGGAGAATTCATCAGTGCCTCATGAGCGGCTTGCACGCTTTGATTGCAGGCAATATTCTCCCCCGCCGCATTATACGTAATGCCGAATTTCTCCATCATATCGAATGGTGAGCCATACGTCGGTGAATCATGGGAGAAGTAGTTGTTATCGACCATATCTTGGCTTTTTAGTCGAGCCGTTTTGGTAAGCTGTAGGTCAACAGCCAGTGGGGAAAGTCCTACTGCAGCACGCTCCTTATTAACCAACTCCAGCATTTGCTGCTCCTCCACCGTTAATTCCGTAGTCGGTGGGACTTGCGGTTTAGGTGTAGGCTTAGGTGTAGTTGGTGTTGGTATTGGTGTCTGCTTCTTGGCAATTTTTAAATTACCGTAAGCCCACAGGATGGATTGCAGCGTTTGATCATCTACATTCCCGGTCACAGGAAGACCATATCTGCTTTGAAACGCTTTAACACCAGATTGTGTTTGATTACCATAGTAGCCTGTAATAGGTCCGCTATAGTAGCCAAGTGACTTCAGCATCCCTTGCACCGCATAGACATCAGGTCCCTTAGCCCCTTTACCATAGGCAAAAGCGGTGGTTGTGGATGAGCAGAACAATGCGATACAGATTAGAATAATCCAGACATGCTTTTTTTTACCCTGTAACATGCGTTTACGTTCACTCCCCGTCATCAGCATCATTCGTCGCACAGTGGACGATAGCATTAGAATGACCAAATTCACGACTATTATCCATAATAATGAAATATGCTTTGGCTGCCGTTTCAAGGTAATGGGAGAACCAACTCAAAGCCCGGCAAACCCGCGTGGTTATGCCTTTCGCGCATTAAAAAGGGGTAACCTCTCGGTCACCCCAAAACTTATAAATGCATATATGTCAAAATAAACGGCTTAGGCATCACTCCAAAATTCAATTTTAGAGTCATTCAGCTTTCGTGAGGTAGATGGGCTAAGCGAGAAATCCGGAACCTGAAAAGAGCCTATATGACGATGGATTCCGATTTAAGAAGGCGTATAAATTCGCAGCGGAATCGGGCCGTTCGTTCCCTCAATGTTCTTGTAAGCGTTCGCAATTTCAGTCTGAGTGATTTCCTCGTTCTTCCATCCCATCATGGCCCTCATCGTTTTAACGAAATTCGGTATATCGGAAGGATCGAGATTCGGCCTCTTAGCCGATGCCATAGCCCCCGCCTGTTGCTGCTGACACGGTACACTCGCGGGTCTAATTGGCCCGCGGCATCCGAATCGGGAATCGGTTTGATGGAACAGTAATTTGAAAACAATAATCGGAGAGGGGCTTACATCAACTCGTGCCGAATACAAATCCGCAAATACGAGGGTTTGTCTTCCAAGATCCAATCACTCATAAATACAGGCTCGGTCAGCGAATCGTTTCGCTTTACCACGTTACGGTCACATCCTATTGGGACTTATCGGAAGCGGCAAGCCCTATTATACAACGTCTCGCCCGCGAAACTTCTGAAGCACTCCGTGTAGCCGTTTTAGAAGAAAACGAAATCGCATACATCCATCAAGTAGAGGGTACAAAAAAGGAAGATGTCGGCTCCTACGTAGGAGGAAGAAATCCCGTCCATTGTACGAGTTCCGGTAAAATGCTGTTGGCCTTTCAAAATGAGCTTGAACAGAACAAAATAGTGAACAGCCCCCTTATCAAATATACACCCAGGACCATTACCGACCCGACCGAGTTGAAAGAGCAGCTTAAACATATACGTAAACAAGATTATTGCATCTGTATCGGGGAATTCATCGAAAATATGGTCTCCATCTCATCTCCCATTCGGGACTCGGCCGGTCAGGTCATATCCGCACTTACTTTAATTGCTCCGACGCATCGTATAGATGAGAACCAAATCGTCTCGTATACCAATAAAGTCGTAAAGACAGCGAAAGAGATATCGCGTCAGTTCGGTTTTCTGAAATGATCTGGTAAATGTCCTATATTATGAAGAGTTATCTCCTGCTGCGGTTTTTTGATCCCGCTCATCATTGACTTTACCCTGAGTATCCGATAAAGTATACTTATATTTAGTACCTAGTACTAACATCAGATACTAATAAGGAGTGAATCATTGATGTCAACCGCTTCCCCTTTGCAAGCTAGAGTCACAGCAATCGGCAGCTACGTGCCGGATCGCATACTAAGCAACGCGGATCTCCAAGGTATGGTAGATACGAATGATGAATGGATCGTTCAACGCACAGGGATTCGGGAACGTAGAATTGCAGCCGCGAATGAGTTCACAAGTCATTTATGTATAGCAGCCGTACAAAATATGCTCACTAGATATCAGACATCACTGAGCGATGTTGATTTAATCATTGTCGCTACCCATACACCGGATCTGCCTTCCACTCCAGTCGCTTGCCAGATTCAAGCCCATTTCGACATCCCTGAAACTGGCGCCTATGACCTCAATGCCACCTGCTCCGGGTTCGCTTATGCCCTGCATACAGCAAGCAGCCTTGTCGCTGCGGGGGTACACCGTAAGGTTCTCGTCGTCGGCGGGGATTCCGTATCCAAAATCACAGACTACACGGACCGTTCCACCTGCATTCTTTTTGGTGATGGTGCCGGAGCCGTGATGGTTGAAAGAGAGGAAGAAAATCCTGCTTTCCTTGCTCACCATCTTGGATCGGACGGTACAGGCGGCAAGCACGTATACCGAACCGGACTTGCCTCTGAATTGAACGGAACGCCATTAACGGGTGAAGGCAAGCTCGTCCAGAACGGCCGCGAGGTGTACAAATATGCCGTAACGACTGTTCCGCAAGGAATCGATAAGCTGCTCACAAAAAGCCGTTTACCACATACGGCAATTGATTGGTTCATTCCTCATAGCGCTAACCTTCGGATTATTGAGTCTATCTGTGAAAAGAGCGGTATCCCATTCGAAAAAGCGCTGTACAGCCTGGAATACTACGGCAATACATCCGCGGCTTCCATTCCTCTTGCTCTGGATTTGGGCATAAAAGCGGGTAAGGTAAAGGTCGGTGATACGCTGCTGCTTTTTGGTTTTGGCGGGGGTCTTACTCACGCGGGTTTAATCATGCGTTGGGGATGATCCGCGAGCGACATTCTTGCTGATCCACGGCTTGCCGGGTGTTCCTAACCGGCGTTGACGTGGACTTTGTCTCGTTATTTTCTGAATCATCGAACGCTGGTATTCACTTATCGTCTTGAGATTCTCAGCCATATGGACAGCAAGCTGCTCGGAGACCGCTACTTGATCCGCGATCGTCTCTATGATTCGGCATAAGGCTCGCTGGCTTCTAGCCAGCGAGGTTAACATATGCAATTCAATTCTCTCACGATTCGATGCTCTCATTATTTCTCATCCTCACCAA
This sequence comes from Paenibacillus sp. V4I9, assembly GCF_030817295.1. Classification (NCBI taxonomy): domain Bacteria; kingdom Bacillati; phylum Bacillota; class Bacilli; order Caryophanales; family Paenibacillaceae; genus Paenibacillus; species Paenibacillus sp. V4I9. The sequence goes on along the minus strand of NZ_JAUSZE010000001.1, from coordinate 1,236,026 downwards.
ACGAAAATAAGTTACCCATTCCGTTCGAACCGTCTCCCCCCGCTCCTGCTCCCGATTCATTTTGTCTAAGAAGAGCCTGCATATGTCGGTTTAAGGAGTTCTCCATCTTCGTCAAGCCATCGATGAGCTCAATCACATACTCATGAATCTCTCCGGATTGTTTCATCTGATGTTCATGCCCCTCTAAATTCGTTGAGTTAATATGATGGCAAATCCAGTTGCGCGATTTCTCTGCTTCTACAACTCTAGCTTCCAACATCAAAGCTATTTCTTGCTGCAGCTTTGCTGTAGCATCCAACATTTTCAAATACAGATCATTTCTATTCAAGGCGTATCCCTCTATTCTTCATCTTCAGGGTCTTTCATTTCTTTCATGACAATTTCCGTTTGCTGCGCGATTGCCTCTTCCAAATTAGCTAAGCTATTTAAATAAGCCGTTATATTCTTAGTTAGTTGTAATGCTTGCTCCTGCAGCATGCCTATGCCATCGAAATTAGGATGCGAGTCAGGTATATCGTTGGCAATGGTGGCCATTTGTGTCGAAACACTTCGATGCGTCTCCAAGATTCTAGACATCTCACTATGCGATGCTGCAATGTGAGAAATAATCTTTGTCACTCGCTGTTCCAATCTCTTTCGCCTCCAACTCCACTTTTTCACTCTAAGTTATGCAGCAATGCAGAGAACGGTGACTCCAGAAGCTTCACGCCCGGCCTTATATGAAGCTGTGCGGGTCAACGCCCCATTTATCAATAAACTTCTGGCGATTTTGCTGCAGCAGCCCTTGCACAGCCTCTTGACCCTTTTTGCTAAAGCTTGAACTGCCATGATGGAAGATGAAGCAATCCCCTGTTATAAGCAATCGATATCCTGCAAGCCGAGCCCGATAGCATAAATCATCGTCTTCGAAGTGCCCCGGGGAGAATCTTTCGTCCATAAAGCCGACTTTATCTAACAATTCCCTTTTGAAAAGTAAGCAAATCCCGACCAAGCGTTCTGTTTCCTGCCATAAAGAAGTATCCACATTGTTATATTTCGCTGCCATGTCGGCTATGTTCGTAAATGGTTCCTGAATCTGCTGTTTACCGCTCGCATAATTCGTCACAGGACCTACCATACCTATGTCCTCACTGCTGTATAAACAGCGCAGCAGGTTATCCAACCAATTCGGAGTCACGATGGTATCGTTATTGAGCAGCATCAAGGTATTTCCAGTCGCAATTTGAAGGCCATAATTACAAGCAGCGGGGAAGCCGCGATTCGTTGGAATTGAAACCAGCTTCAATCGCTCTCTATAGCAGTACTCCAGGGTTCCATCCTGTGATCCATTATCAACTACGATAATTTCAAATGGAACAGAAGTATGGCTGCGAATTGATGCTACACACTCTTTTAGCAAGGTAAGGCCATTGAAAGTTGGAATCACGATACTGGTTACCTGCATGCCCCTTCACCTCTCCAGAAATCCCCTTTTTCTAATGATATCAGGAAACACGATTCGCTCACCTTTCAACTTCATCGCAAGCTGCAGCGCCTCTACATGATCGCCAATAATCAAACGGGCAACCGGGTTGTTTTCCCCTTTATTGTGACTTCGGATTTTGTTCATAGATATGACGTTAACACTTGTTGGCGCAGTAATTCGTAATCCAATCAGAATCGCGTTTACCTGTGCTTTGGGTGGAACCATTAACTCGGAACATCCGATCTGCTTCAGCGCATTCCTTGATAGAGCATGAGGAACTGCCGTGAGCGAGTTCGCATTCAATTCTGGTCTATTCAACGTTATGTTAAGAAACCGCTTCATCACGGTTACGGAATCCCAGAGTGAAAATGTAGGTAAATATGGTGTTATGTTGTTTAGAGCAAGATCTGAGCCACGTTCAACATCATAGATAAAAGGAATAAGTTTCTCGGCCTGCACGACAAAATCTCCATCCAAAAAGAGCAAAATATCCGAATGCGACAGTTTGGCACCTATCGATCTCCCGACATCATGGCCCAATGGATCGGGGAAGTGAACGATGAGAGCATGCGAGTGCGCTCTTACTTTCTCTAAGGTGCGATCACTCGAGCCATTCACAATAATAATGATCTCATCTAATGGTAATCGATTCAGCTGCTCTATCACCTTCACGATGGTGTGCTCTTCATTCATCACACTCACAATAACGCCAACGGAACGGGCTGTTGGCATGAGTACCCAATTGGGTACATGCAATTTAGCAGCTTTACAGTAGCCATGCACATACCCTTTTGACGCTGCTTCATAGCTTAGTTCGTTGGTAGCGAGCAATTGAGAATTAGCCCTGTGCACCCAAAGGTTATTGAGTGCTTTCTTTTGGTAAGCCTCCTTCGTAATATCGTGTTCGCGTGCATCTTGTTTACCCGCCCGCGATCCCCAATTTCTCCAGTATAATTGGGTTCTTGTTAGGGAAGGAGTGTGTTTAGCGGGGGAACGGAGCACGGATTTCTTAAGCTGGGTTCGTTCTTTTTTCACTACCAGTGACAAGGGTTGAGGGTTTGGTTTCTTGATGCTTAGCTTCATGTGATCACCTCATCATTTCTCTAATACGCAATTGGTCATGCATACTCGCTCTTTCATCAGAGGCTTGGATCAGCCACCCAATGGCTTCCAAATGATCGCCGATAATTAGATCACCTACAGGATCTACATCTTTAACCCTACTTCGGATGCGATTTCTGAGCCCGACTTGGATAAGCTGCGCTGCCTTTATATGAAGTCCGCGTTGTACAGCTATTGCCTGAGCCAGAGGTGGAACAGCTAAATTCTCAGCTCCAATGATGTCGAGCGCTTTGCGACTAATTGCGTGTGGGATCGTCGTCATGGAGGCGCCTTGTAAGTCTGGTCGGCCTAGTATCGCGTTAAGTGCGTGTTTGGCTAGAACGACCCTATGAACATTCGCTTTTGTTACGATTCCGTTATATTTATTTAATGCTACATCCACGCCTTGCTGCACAGCTCGGATCAGTGGGATCGTTTCCTTGGCAGATACAACAAAATCGGCATCAAGAAATAATAGAATATCCCCTTTAGCTTCCATCGCACCAATGCTTCTCCCAACATCATGTCCTAGCCGTTGACTAAACGAGATAACCCTTGCCCCTAATTGCGTCGCTACACGCTTACTACCATCCGTTGAACCATTATCAACCACTATAACTTCTGTTTGTGGATGCACGCGGAAAGCTTCCCGAATGACTTTGGCCAAGGTACGAGCTTCGTTGCAAACCGGAATGATGACCGATACTTTTGGCTGATGCTGATGCAAGGTGACGGAGGAGATTAGCTGCTTCCGTTTCCGCTGAATACGCTGGTTACTCAATTCGTCCTCAACTCCTGTCCATGGCGGAATGCCTGCTTTATATATTCTATGATTGCAACAGAAAGGGGACAGGGCAGAAGCCGTACTAGTAGAAAACAGGCATTTGTACAGCCTATCCCTGACTAGTCCCAAGTAGAATAAATAGAAGATGAAGTAAGCCCATTTGTTCAACCTTGAATCCAGTTTATAATTTGTACGAATGAACAGGGGTAAATGTCGTGCCGATACGATTGCCCCACTAATATATTATAGTGACCTATGACATTGAATTAAAACGGAGGTTAGCACCCCTCCCTGTCCGTTAGCAGGCGGGCAAGCGATGTGTCATCCGAAGAGCATGCTATTTTCCCTGTATATAGTAAACAAAAAATAACAAGTGTGTAGAAATATTTTCCCACATCCTCAATACCTCATGGAAATATGAAATGGACTTGATTATGGTAGCGGGGTATCTCAACCGCCGCATCATCTACAGCATTCATCCCCGTATGAAATCCCGTACCGCCCAAATGAAAGCTTCGGCATAGTATCATCATTGGAATTCCATGAACCTTTCGGCTCTTTCGACTTTGTTCAGTTGGAGAAGCACGCTTTGCGCGCTCAACCGACAACGGAACTGGAAAGGAGAAATGCTGTATTTTTCACGTTTCTACTATACTCCGAAACAGCACGAAAAGACCGAAGTCGATCGATTGCAGCAACGTTGTTATCGGTCAGAGGCGCAGCCCTTGCCGATGCTTGAAGTTTCATGTTGCATATGCCGAGCCTTACTCGGCAATACCCTCAAGGGATTTGGGTAAGGATATGTCGATCAAAGTCATTAAATATGTACTGGGAGGTAAATGACTATGTATAAAAATAGCACGATTTTAGTGACGGGAGGCACGGGGTCTTGGGGGCATGAGTTGGTCACGCAGCTTCTGAAGCATGACCCGAAGAAAATCATCATATATTCACGGAACGAGTCTGCACAAGTCGCTATGAAACGGGCTTTCGAGGATCAGCGGCTCAGCTTTTGCATTGGAGAAGTGCGTGATAAGGAAGCGTTAAGCCGGGCTTGCCGAGGCGTCGATTATTTGTTCCATCTGGCGGCGCTTAAGCACGTTCCAGTCTGTGAGGACCAGCCTTACGAGGCGCTGAAAACCAACGTGCTAGGTACGCAAAATGTCATTGAAGCCGCCATTGAAAATGGCGTTAAAAAAGTCATCAACATTTCTACAGACAAAGCAGCCAATCCTTCAAACTTCTACGGGATGACCAAATCGATCGGCGAGAAGCTGATCATTTATGCGAATTTGCTTAAGACTCCGACCAGATTCGTGTGCGTACGCGGGGGGAATGTTCTAGGTACGAACGGTAGTGTAATCCACTTGTTCAAGCAGCAAATTCGGGAAAAAGGCCAAATCGGTCTAACGCATAAAGATATGACTCGATTTTTCCTTACGCTTCAAGAAGCGATCGCCATGCTGCTGAGAGCGACAGCCGAGGGAAGCGGCGGAGAAACGTTCGTGATGAAAATGCCAACCTGCCGTATCCTAGATTTGGCTGAGGTTCTGATGGAATCCATGGGTAAAACCGAGGTAGAGGTGGTAGAGCTGGGGGTACGGCCTGGAGAGAAAATTCATGAGATTCTCTACTCAGAGTACGAAGCTCAAAACACGGTTGTTTTCAATGAAGAGTACTTAATTATCCTGCCGACGCTGGATATTCCTGGACTGAAGGAGAAGTATGCTGGATTCCCGCGGGTGGCCGCAGATGAATACACATCCGCCGAGGATTTGATGAACAAACAGCAAATTCGGGATCTTTTGGAAAAAGGCGGTTTTTTGACATGAGAATACTCGTTATCGGTGGAAACGGAATGGCCGGGCATATGCTTCTGCAGTATTTAACCAAACGTACAGATTATGAGGTATTCTATACGGTTCGTTCGACATCGGCCTCGGTATGTGAAGTTGTAAAGGCAGACCGTGCTACACAGCTTTATTTGGATACGTTGGACGTTCCTGCGGTGAAAGAGACAATTCGACTTGTAAAACCTGATGTAATCGTGAACTGCGTGGGCATTCTTAATGATTTTGCCAGAGAGCATGCATTAGAAGCCTACCAGATCAACGGTAAGCTTCCGCATGAACTTGCCAAGACCGTCGAAGCGTACGGAGGCCGGCTTGTGCATATCAGTTCGGACTGCGTCTATTCCGGGAATCGGGGAAACTACGAGGAACACCACATACCGGATGGGACTTCCGTATATGCCAAGACAAAGGCGCTCGGGGAAGTGAAGGCATATCCGCACATCACGGTGCGGACCTCTATTATAGGGCCGGAAATCCGCAAGGATGGCATTGGTCTTATGCATTGGTTTTTCCGTCAGCAAGGAGCGGTCAAAGGCTTTACTAAGGTACCATGGAACGGTGTAACGACCTTGGAACTTGTTAAATTTATTCATCATGCAATAGAACGGGGCCCGGAACTGCACGGTCTTGTGCATTTGACAGCCGCTGAGACGGTGAGCAAGTGCGAGCTGCTGCAGCTGTTTCAGCAAGTTTTCGGGAAGAAAGATGTCGTGATTGAGCCTGACGATGCAATTGTGTTAGACCGTACGCTGATATGCACGCGCAACGATCTCGGTTACCAAGCGCCGGGTTACGAGGCTATGCTCGGAGAGCTGCGCGATTGGATGTGTGCAGTACCATGACAAAGGGTCGGATCTTAATAACCGGTGCGAGCGGATTTACCGGCCGCCACGCATGCACGCACTTCGCTCGCCTTGGCTACGAGGTAGTTGCAGTGGTACGGCGGCCCGGCTCTCTCGAGCAGGACTTGGTGCGCGAGGTTGTCTGTAATCTCGCGCAACAAGCTGAAGTGCAACGGCTTCTTATGACGGAACGTCCACAGCTACTGCTGCACCTGGCCGGCCTTAACGCGGTGGCAGACTCGTGGGCGGAGCCGCTCGCGTACATGAGCGGCAATGTCATGTCGACCCTGTACCTCATCGACAGCTTGCGTGAACTCAGCCTGCATAGCTGCCGAGTGCTGGTGGCAGGCTCGATGCTGGGCCCCCGCTTCCAAGAGGATGATCAGCCACAGCCCTTGCATCCCTACAGCCTGAGCAAAACCGTACAGACGCTGGTCGCCCGTGCTTGGGGTCATCTTTTCCGACTACCTGTCATGATTGCCCAGCCTTCTAACTTGATCGGCCCAGGGCGGTCGAACGGCCTCTGCGGTCTCATCGGCGCGCACTTAGCTCATTTGGAGGTATCCGCAGCCGACGCGGGAACCGATTCTCTGGAACTAGCTCCCGCACCGTTTCGGCTCTCTTCCCTTACCGAAGCGCGCGATTTCATAGATGTGCGCGATGCGGTGCACGCCTACGAGCATATCCTTCACCTCGGAGAGCCAGGCCATGTCTACCCGATCGGCTCCGGACGGCTGCGCTCGCTAGGTGAGACGGCCGCCTGCTTCGAGTCGCGGGTAGCGGCTCCTGTCCGCTGGCTTATCGGTGCTGACGTACAAAATCCGGTGTCCTTGGTCCAGGAAATGGATGACGGGCTGATCATCGATCCACCGCCACCAGAAAAGCAGTCATCCGTCAATACGGCACCAATGCAGACGCTAGGCTGGTATCCATCCATCCCGTTCGAACAATCGGTCGAGGACATCTTGAATTACTTTCGGCGTAATAGTTGAATTTAAATAGAGGAGTGGGACCCTATGATGCCTAAAGTCTCGATCGTCATTCCGTTTTATAACGACTCCTATGTCGATCAAGCCATTACCAGCGCACTAGCACAAACTTATCCGAATGTGGAGATCATTGTGGTCGACGATGGCTCGACCCAATACGCAGAGAAGATAACCCCTTTCACAGGTCATGGTCGAAATGTCCATTACTTGGGCAAAGCCAATGGCGGGACAGCCAGCGCACTGAACCACGGCATTCGCATGGCATCAGGGGAATATATCGCATGGCTAAGCTCGGATGATTTGTTCTATCCGCATAAATTGATGATGCAAATGCAATACATGCTGGCAGCCAAAGCGAAAATAAGCTTTACGGCCTTTGATATGATTGATGAACATAACCGGATTACACAATCCGGCATAGCCGGACGGTTTCCGACGGTTCAGGCATTTTACAGAGCGATGCTTACTACGAATCCTATCAACGGATGTACGGTTATAGCGAGCCGTAATTTGTATCTGCAGATGGGACTATTTAACGAAGGTCTGACATACACGCACGATTACGACTTGTGGTTACGGATTATTTTGGCCAGGCACGATGTCGTCTTCCTGGATCAAGCGCTCATTAAATACCGCTGGCATTCCCAGATGGGAACGGTTAAGTATCGACCTGCGATCGATAACGAAATCCGTATGGTACAAAATGCACATACGCCGGCCATGCTGTCTTACTTATCTGAGCTTGGTGTTTAAGCTATGAAAGGCGGAGAATAAATCGAATGATACAAGAATCTGACCGTAAAGATGTTATGAATATCCTGTATCAGCTCGTCAACGGGCAGGCTTACAGCCTGCTTGATGTGGGCTGTGGGTTATTTTCCCACGTCGAAGGCTTCGAATGCCCGGTTATTGTCGGTGTTGATGCTCATAGACCTTATCTAGCCAACCGGGTCAACCGCTCACCGCACTTGATTCCGATTTGGGCGGACGCAACGCAATTGAACGCTTTTCTGATGCCCAAATCATTCTCGATGGCGCTGTTCAATGATTCGCTTGAGCATTTCTCCAAGCAGAACGGTTTGAAGCTCTTAGCCATGGCTGAGGAAATTGCCGTAAAACGGGTCATTGTCTTTACACCCCGAGGTTACTTTAAGCAGGCCGGGTACGATTACTACAACATGCAAGGGGAAACCCACCAGGAACATCGCAGCGGGTGGGAAGCGGAAGAGCTGGAGGAGCTCGGCTATCAAGTGCTTATTTTGAAGGGGCTGCACGATCGGACCAATCTATCTTTCGTTAAATCTTACGGGGTGGATCATCCGCCCATCGATGCCTTGATTGCTTGGAAAGATCTATGAATTATTATGCCTTTGAGTGACTTCAAAGTCCTTTGCCTGCAAGAAGGAGAGGTCCAACGGATGCTGGCGAAGCCGATAGGCTGCTAACATCCGGCTGGATCCATTCTTTTTCCCAGAAAGATCTGATCGATAACCGTACTTGGACGAGGTTGTAGTTCGGTTTCCATTTTTCTCATCGATACATAAAACGGAAGGAAATACAAAAATACTACCGAGAGCTGCAGCCAAAAAGGAGGTTCCGTATAGTTGGCATATCCCTTGCTATCAGCCCAGACGAACTGGAATGCTCCCGGCTCTAAATCATATAAACCCTAGAATTAGACGAATAGTCGGGGTACATCTACCGAGTCCAACAGGGTACCCACGCATAGAATAATATAAGTTAAATCTATTAAGGAGGTGTATGCACTTGTGCTTGCAAAAGTGACCATCGTAATTCCCTTTTACAATTGTAATTATGTTGGGCAAGCCGTACGCAGCGCTCTTAAGCAATCATATCCGAACAAAGAGGTTCTTGTTGTGGATGACGGCTCTGACAACAGGTATTTCAAAGAGCTTCGGCCTTTTTTAGGGGAAATCACATATATTCAAAAAAAAAACGGGGGTACAGCCAGCGCGTTAAACTTAGGTATTAAAAAGGCTTCCGGAAATTATATCACTTGGCTCAGTTCTGATGATTTATATGCCCCGGAGAAAGTCGAAAAACAAGTTTCATTTATGCAAAAGCATGGCGCGTTGTTCAGTTTTAGTAACTATTGTCTCATCAATGAGACTAATGAAGTCATAGCACGCGTTGTAGGACCCCGCTATCGTACAGTAATCGAGTTTTACCGTGACTTTTTAAAGGGAAATACCATCAACGGATGCACAGTCATGATGCATAAGCAAATTTTCAACGATGTGGGACTTTTTGACGAAGCTCTTCCTTTTACGCATGATTATGATCTGTGGCTTCGCATCATGCTTGCAAGACACGATTTGTATTATTTAGACGAATCATTAACGATGTACCGCTATCACTCCGAAATGGGTACACGTAAATATGGTGACAAGATTGCTAAAGAAATTGAAATCACCCGAGGCAAATATCAGCTTCGTTTGTCCAAGCTTATCGATCAAATCATCGGGGGTGAATAAGGATGAAATTTACAATTCCCGTATTAACGTTATGTCACGGCGGGGCCCAGCGGATGCTGGTCGAACTGGCGAACGGATTAACCCGCAGGGGCCATCAAGTTTGTCTGTTGATGCCATCCGGCAGTATCGTGGAGTACGAGATAGAGGCTCAGGTTCTGCATACCAACCAAACCGTTTTACGTGAAAGTGACTATCCCTACTCGGATGTTATTGTATCCAATTATTATTTAACTGTACCCTCGGCTCAAGCGGCCAGCAAGCTGGGGAAAGGCAAGCACATCCGGCTAAGCCTCTGTTACGAACCGGCCTTTCTTCCAGATAATCATATTTCTTTCCCTACCTATCATTTAACGGATTGTCTGATCGTTCTATCCTCGTGGCAGCACCGCTTAATTCAATTGCTGCATGGCATACAAAGTACCATTGTCCCTGTAGGTGTCGATCCTTTCTTCACAAATCTGCATATCCGTGAAAATAACCACAAACTCCGAATCGCAGCAATTCTTCGAGAGCCGGAGGGCTTCGCCTTTCACCGCAATCAAGAGCATCTAATTTCCCAGCTTCAAGAGATTACCAAGCGTTACCCAAACGTGGAAGTTTCTCTTATCTCCCCCCCTGGTGAAATGGCTCGATCCCCAGAGCTGAACCGATTAAGGGCAGTGACGGGGTTCATATTCTACACCCCCGCTAATGATTACGAGCTTAGATATCATTTCAATCAAGCGGATATATTCGTAACCTCCTCCTTATACGAAGCAGCTAATTTACCTGGTCTGGAGGCTATGAAGTGCGGCGCTGCTCTTGTCGCGGTCAATTCAGGCGGTAATGAGGATTATTGCAATCATCTAAGCAATTGTTTAATCTCCTATCACTATCAAGATCTGATGGGGGAACACCTTAGCCGATTAATCGAAAATCCGGGATTACGCCATCGCTTGGCAAAGGAAGGCGAGCTGGAAGCAGCAAAGTGGACCTGGACACGATGCCTGAATCTGTTTGAACAAGCCGTTTACACTTTCACCAGAAAAAATTGAAGGAAGATTCTCTTGACCAATAAATGGCCGGAGCATCCCCTCAGCCTGCCTTTTCGAACTCGTTATTTTATGTTTAAAGACCGAGCCCGGTTTTTTTCTCATTCGAGCAATTAATCGCTTCAGATGAAACACGCCGTATGAGCGTGCCGGGCAATTAATACGAGATACGAAATATGTGTAACCGGTATCCCTGATAGCATAAGCCTTTATTGCTTTCTGCAGTATATTGGTCCAAACCAAATCTATCATTCTCTCATAAGATATTAATATGGGAAATGAAAAAATCCCGTTATTTTAATAGAAGGAGGAATTTTCAAATGGCTATCATCATTATGGACATTGGTTCAAGCATTCCCTCAAGCGGAAGCGAAACACTAAACCGCGAAATTACGACGGGTGGTATCACTCTAGCCTTGTTTGGGCTGGCCACAACCGCTTCAAATCGGGTCATATTAAACGCGACGGTCTCTTTCGCCTCCCTGTTGGGTGCACCAGAGATTTTGTTTACTATGATGCGGGACACGGCAGTGATCTTCACTGCCCGAGGGGGTACTCTGGCTGTGAACGAGAACCGGACTACTACGCTTCATATGATTGACACGAATGTGCCGACAGGGTACCACGCCTATAGACTTCTGGCCCAAGAAGTATCCGGCAGCCCCCTCAATCAAGCACAGGTTACCGGACCGGTTACGTACTCAGGTGTCAGTTACGAAATCTCGTAAACGAGATAAGGAGCACCAGTGAGGGCAAGTTTAAAAGCCAGATTTCTACGACTGCAACCTTCGGTACACGAGGAGGGGATAAACATTTTGCAAAAAGGTGTTACACTATGGTTTACCGGTTTATCCGGATCCGGAAAATCGACGGTTAGCCGGGCCGTAGAAGCCAATCTAAGACAATGCAATATAAAGGTAGAAGTACTTGACGGGGATATTCTTAGGGAAGAAGTGTTTCAAGGGCTTGGTTTCTCTAAAGAGGACCGCTCTATGAATGTGAGAGCTGCGACTTATTTAGCCCATGTGCTGACGCGAAATGATATTATTGTACTGGCGACCTTTATATCCCCTTATCGCGGGATGCGGGAAGAAAGCCGTAAAAAGATTGGTTCCTTCCTCGAGGTTTATGTTCATTGCTCCCTCGAAGAATGCATCAGAAGGGATGTTAAGGGGTTGTATCGCAAGGCGCTGAACGGTGAAATCAAACAGTTTACCGGCATCACGGATCCTTATGAAACTCCGGAATATCCAGATCTGATTCTGGAAACGGACCAGGAAACCGTCGAGCAATGTACAGAGCAGGTGGTCGAATATTTAATCCGACACAGATATATCACTTTATTATAATAAAGCCCGCTCCATTCAAGGAGCGGGCTCTTTTCGTACACTCTGCATCGAATAGATCTAGGGCTAATTGCCTACCAATTCCCTGATCATCTTGTTTAAATTCCATCCATATGCATCGAGTGTAAATATGGACTTGACATGCTGTTCCGCCTGCAGAATCAAATCAGCGCGTAAGGCATTGTTATAAAGCACCTCTTTTGCTTCAGACACGGCCTGATTGAGTTCATACTGGTCGATGAGCTTACCTGTTACATTATGAATTACCATACTACGGATCCCGTCCGAATCTGTTACAACTACAGGGCAACGGCAGCACATCGCCTCAGCAACAGCGTATCCAAACCCTTCACAGATAGAGGTCGAACATAAAAAGCCTCCTGAATCCCCAATCATAGAATAATAGTGGTCCATCTCATGATACGGCACGTTGGCGTGCCACGTCACCCTTGATTGAAACGGAGAATTGACCATCAGCTGGTTGAAAACTTGTCTATCCTTTTCAGATCCTAAATTCTGTTCTCCGATCATCCAAATGTTGATTAGCGGATTTTCCTCCAGCAAATGCCTTGCAATCTGAAGAAAATATTGCCAATTTTTATTTGGCTCGATGCGGCCAACCCAGCCGATCAGCGGATTCATTTTTCGGGGCAATGTACGGTATTTAAACTGCTCCGTATCCAACCCATTATGAAAGCAATACCTCTTCAACCCCGGGAATATGGAATTAAATAATGCGACCAAGTGTGATGTTACCGGATAAAGCGCAGCATTACAATGAGCATGTATGAAGGGTATCGCTTGATGTAATATCTCCCTAGCTTCATCCCAAGTACCTAATCCTTGGACTTCATAAACTACCGGCCCTGCAAACCCAAACTCCCTTATGAGCCTCAGCATATAAAAGTTGGAGCAAACAATCACGAGGTCAAAATTTTCTCTCCTCAACAAATTCTGAATATATTCATAATCTTCAGATACATGTACCGGAATATCATACGCATTCGATATTCCGCCGCCTGTCCATTGGTAAAGGAAATGGCAATCGATGCCGTATTTCTGTAAAGCTTTATATTTCATTCGGTTTAATGTTTCAACACCACCACTGGCAATATAATAAGTGACGAGGATTTTCATATCAATTCCCCTCTCTTCGGATCGATCCGCCTGCTTATTATTATATGAAAAGCAAAAATAAGAGTTTGGACTAGAATATATAAAATCGCCTTTTTTTATAACATAAAATAAATTTGTCCAAGCATTTATTTGGCGGCAGCATATAAAAAATTATACGTTCATATCGAAGCGAAGGAGGTTGGATGAGAAATGAGATTAGATTATAAACATCATTTGTTGGTCACCTGTTGTAATCAACTCGGCGGTCTATTTCGGCTTAACCTTATACCGGGGAATACGTTAAGCTGTTGGATGAAGATTGCCGAGGTCTGACTGCATATAGATCAGGTATAATCGTGGCCACAAATAGCTCTGGTATTATGATTCTCGATCATCAGGGAAGCGTACTCCAATGCAATAAGCTGCTTGGGAAGGATTAACACGGGATTGCACCGATCATTTAGGATAAAGGGCCAAAAGTAACACAATCTTTAACTGTGAACCGAATCGATGTTGTAATTTTTAAATGCTGCCATATCCGCTGTTGCTGTTTTGCCAAGGAATTCGGCCCATCCTTCTTGTTGTTCTTGCTCGGATGCAAAATGATAAAGTATCAATTCTTCGCCGTGACGATCATTTTAGCCTATACCGATCTATTTTTGCTGCATACATTGATAGAAAAAACGATTGTTTTCTTGTTTTGGTATTGGAAATTTCTAAAAAGAGGTGGTCTTCTGAATGAGTGGTGATTCAACTCAAACCAAAAAACTATTGATATTTATGCATATCCCCAAAACTGCCGGCAGTACATTGGGAGAACTGATTAATCAACAATACACTAAGAATATAAGCTGTTATAGAGGGGATGAATCGGAAAACGAAAAGGACGTAATACGCTTAAAGGATGAAATTGAAAAATCCGATTCCTTAAAAGGTCACTTTTACTTTGGCGTACATCATTATCTTTCGAAACCGTCCATCTATATAACGATGTTTCGAAATCCGATAGAGCGCATAATTTCGTTATATTACTATATTCTTAGAGAAAAAAATAATAGATTGTATGAGAAAGTAAAAAACATGAGTCTTGACGAATTTGTAAAAAGTGAAGAGCTGGCAATTGAAAACGTCAATCAGCAAACTCGTTACCTCTGTGGAGGACGGACTCCTGACTTGGAGACGGCTAAAAAAAATCTTTCCGCACACTTTTCTTTCGGCATTATGGAATTATTTGACGATTCCATCAGACTAATGAGCAAAGAGTTAGGTTGGAAAAATATTCATTACATCAAGAGAAATGTTAACGGCAACAGCCCACCGATTACTTCTATAGCAGAAAAAACCATCCATAAAATAATAGAAAATAACACACTGGATATTGAATTATATCATTATGCGCGACAATTGCTCATAAATAAAAAAAAAACGAAATGAAATTGTAACATCCGCCTGCACGCCAATATCCCCGTGGTCTGGCCTTTAAGGACAGTTGGCTCTATGTTGGCAACAGCACCAGAGTCCCAGATCAACATAACCCGTGTGCCGGAGTGTACGCCCTTTCGTTGAAGGACAAAACTTCAAGTTTTTTTCCACTCCCCGCGTTAGAAGTCTATGGCATTATTTGCTGTTAACAATAAAAGGCTGTCCCCCAAACAGATCTCTGCTTGGGGATTCAGCCTCTTTTTTTATTCTCTAACCCTTCAATCCGGCGCTACTATGTAGCTCCGCATCTCCCAGAAAACCTCCTTTAACGAGCATTTTTTTAATTTCCGCTTTTGTCATCAGCGGTCCTTCCGAGCTGAAGCTCTCGTACGGCACTTTCAGGTAATGTGCATATGTCTCTTTAAGTCCGGGGATGTCAATGGTAGGCAGAATGACCAAATGCTCATCGTCAAAAGTAACAGTAAATTGGCTTTCAAACTCAGAAAGTAAAATTTCATGGATTTTTTCCCCCGGTCGCACACCGAGCTCAACTACTTCCACATCCTGTTTCCCGAGCTCTTGTATAAGAACTTCAGCTAAATCAATAATTTTACATGTAGGCATGGTAATGACGAATATTTCCCCCCCACGCCCTACTTCCGCTCCCCGAAGCATTAGCTTGATCGCTTCCTGCTTGGTCATAAAAAAACGAGTCATATTTTTATCTGTGATCCCAACCTGATTCTTTTCCTGAATTTGCTTTATAAACAAGTGAATGACACTCCCGTTCGTTCCTAGCACATTGCCTCCGCGAACGTTCACGAATTTCGTATGCGGGCTCAGCAGGTTGCCATACACAATCAATTTCTCCCCGATCGCTTTCGTAATTCCGTAGAAGTTGGATGGGTTCGCAGCCTTATCGGTCGAAATGTTAATCACTTTCTTCACTTTGTTCTCAATAGCTGCCTCGATGACGTTTTGTGTGCCAATCACATTCGTTTTCAATGCTTCGAATGGCTGATCCTCACATACGGGAACATGTTTGAGTGCCGCCAAATGAAACAAGTAATCGACTTGTTCGCAGGCTTTCATCAGAGCCTCTTTATCTCTTACATCCCCGATACAGAAGCTTAGCCTAGGGTCATTGAATGCTCTTTTCATCGCTACCTGTGTCGATTCATTACGGGAGAATACAATAATCTTCTTGGGATTTTCCCGAAGCAGCTGTTCTATGAGTTCATAACCCCAGGACCCCGTCCCACCGGTTACTAAGATTGTCGCTTTAGCAAACATTCTCTTTACCTCCTAATAAATATTGAACGACTTTCTGCGATACATTTGTATCCAAATAGCCATCCGGGCAATGCCATCCTGTTGGGAATCTCACCATAACTTTAACCGCGTTCAATATTTGCTCAGCTCGGAGACCAGAAACTACATTGCTTCCGCAATCTACGGTTTCTGGCCGTTCTGTCGTCGTTCGAATGGTCACCGTTGGCACATGGAAAATACAGCATTCCTCTTGAACGGTGCCGCTGTCTGTTAAAACACAGAGAGCATGCTTCTCCAGGTGCACAAAGTCGAAAAATCCAAATGGCTCATGAAATTGCACGAGTGGATGCATTGTGACCTTGCCATCCTTCTCGAGTCGCGATTTGGTTCGGGGATGAATGCTGCAAATGACTTTATGTCCAAAGGTTTCAGCTACCAGATTAAGTCCTTTGAGAATTTGCTGGAGTCGTTCAGGATGATCCACATTTTCAGCACGATGCGTTGTAACCAGAAAATAAGGTTCACCTTTCAGATCTAGCTTTTCCAGAATGTCGCTTTGCTCAATGCGTATTTCATAATGAGTCAGCACTTCATAAATGGGATTCCCTGTGACGATAATGCGATGACTTGGTACGCCCTCCCTAAGCAGATTGTCTCGGCTGTAACGGGTGTAAGGCATATTAATGCTAGAAATCGCATCGATCACTTTTCGGTTCTTCTCTTCAGGTACAGCGAGATCGAAACAGCGGTTACCCGCTTCCATGTGGATCACGGGAATACCCATTCGCTCAGCAAGTATGCTGCTGAGTGCACTGTTCGTGTCACCCAGAACAAGTACTTTATCCGGGCGTTCAAGTGTAAATATGCGTTCTAGCTCTGCGAAAAGGACCGAGAGCTGTCCTCCTAACGTACGCTGCTGATTCTGCAGCATATAATCGGGTTGGCGCAGCCCCAGCTCCTCGAAAAACACATCGCTAAGCGTAGAGGTGAAATTCTGTCCTGTGTGAATGAGCACATGTTGTTCCGCCAGCTCATCCAGCTTCTGAATAATGAGACTCAGCCTGATAATTTCGGGGCGAGTCCCCAAAACAGTCGCGATTTTCATCTTTTTCCTCCTACTTTTACGATGCCTTTATGCCCCAGTTGCCGTTTTGCAGTTGCCCTTTTCGCACGAAGGCTCTTTCGCCTGCGCACCCTCGTCGGCTTTTTCTTCGCGGTCGCTTTCCGAGCAGCTGCTTTTCGTTTGCGCACGTTAATTCCGCCCTTGGCAAACCTTTTTGCACCTTTTCTAAGCTTTGTTCCTTGTTTTAGCTTTTTTCGACTTCTCAACTTTTTCCTTATGATCAGCTTAGTTTTACGCTTGCTTCTTAGCCCCTTCTCCTCCCCGCCAACAATAGGCAGACCGAGCGTATAAGTCGCTATAACGCTCTCTGGCAGTAAGGCAACTTGTGATGGGTTGTACCCATGGCCCCGAAGGGCTCCTTCTGAGACAAAGGGATACCTCACACCATGCTGCATGAGGTACACCGTTGGCCCCTGACCTTTCGCTACATAGATCGCAGGGGCATACTTCAGAAAAGGCTCTTCAGCACGAATCGGAATACCTGTCGGAAGCATCGCAAGCTGTTGATCGCCTACAATCCCAACTCGGTGCCAATCATATTTATAGAAATGGAAGTCCTCACCCGTAGAAATCGGGCGCTTCATACCTTGCTCAATGACGAATACAGTATGTGAGGATTCGCCTTTTAACAGCAAATAATCGGGAAATTTAAGCGCACGCTGTTTCTCTAACGATCTTGCTTCCAAGTGAGGCGAAAGAAGAGAAAGAAATTGTCCCAATCGGGAACGGTAAGCATCAATTCCAAATAATTGATGAATCGTTTGACAATTCCGACTGCCAATTTCCTGACGTATTCGGTGATCCGATAGTAGATACTGAACCTTGTTTGTAAGATCCTGAACATCTCCTTTTTGTGCCAGAAAGAGTTCATTTCCCGTAGCAGTTAATATTTCGACCAATCCGCCAGAGCGATAAGCAACAACGGGTTTACCGAAGATATGACCTTCAAGTGCAGTTAATCCAAAACCCTCGTTTAATAGACTTGGGACAACAACGACATCCATTGCAGGGTAAACCGATTGAATATCAGGCTCAAAAGAGAGGAGGGAGAATTGAGATGAATAGCCGGAAAGCAAGATCATTTGTACGCAGGAATCCGTATAAACGGGATCAGTAGGTTTACCTGTAATCATAAAATGGGCCTTAGGATTCGTTTCGCAAATGCATATCCCCATCTGAATGAAATGGTCCAGCCCTTTATTCGCATAGATGTCCGAAGAAATGTAACCTATGACAGGACGTTCATCATGGATGCCGATTTCTGCACGTTTGCTTTGTCTTTTAATCGGCCATTGGCCAGGGTCATAATGCTCCGTATGCCATGAAGGAGGAAGTACGAACATTTTATGATCATGCACAAGTCCTTGAAGCGGCTGCAGTGTTGTATCGGATATGCCCACGATCCAGTCCGCATATTGATCCATGAGCCTTGCACTGAGAGGCGTGAATTCATTCATTTGAATCGTCTCCGCAACAATCCATGTGACAGGAATCCCTAATTTCTTAGCAGCTGCTGCCGGTAGAAGGTTGACGCAAGTATTCGTGATAACAAGGTCCGGTTCGTGGATGAGAAGAAGGTCGAGTAAACCGGGCATTTCTGAATGGACAAGCAGGTCCTGAAACAGTTGTGGTATTGCGGCTGTTGGATGATACATGTCAAATAAAAGAGGGAACGATTGAACGACAGTTTCAATGCCATGGCGTCTAGCCTCTGCGGCTAAAAGTCCTTCTTTCGGTACCACCAATGTACAGGCATAATGACGTCCCAGTTCCAAAGTCACAAAGAGCAGCATTTTTTCCGCCCCGGTAATATGATCTGGATTACAGAAATGGGAAAATAATAGGACTCTTGGTTTTTGTGGAGTCGACATGTGTAACATACCCGTTACGACAACCAGGTATGGAATTCACCTCCTTTTTTGAATACACTGGCGATAGCTCATGGACTAAACCACCGGCTGCTCTTGCTCCAAAGCATATCCTTGCGCAAAGCCTAATTTGTAGCCCTTATTGTAGGCTTTATCGAAGGCCTTATTGTATGCACGGACCTCATGCGATTTCCTTCGTTTCTTGATCAATTGACGTCTTCGTTTAAGTCTGGCCGATTTCGCTAGACGACTGGGGCGAGGCTTT
This sequence comes from Paenibacillus sp. V4I9, assembly GCF_030817295.1. Lineage (NCBI taxonomy): Bacteria > Bacillati > Bacillota > Bacilli > Caryophanales > Paenibacillaceae > Paenibacillus > Paenibacillus sp. V4I9. Next base: position 1,217,054 of record NZ_JAUSZE010000001.1, on the reverse strand, counting down.
TTTTTGACAATCAGCTTCTTCTTTAAGCGAGATTTGGTCTGCGTAGCGGGTTTCTTTTTTCGAATATTTATCTTAGACCTAAGCTTTCGAACTTTTATCTTTTTGATCAATGCCATACACCTCAGCTTCCTTCACCGTAGGACTAGCGTTCTCATCCTTATGTCCAAAAATAATCGCGAGCATGCTAGATAGCCTATTCGCATAGGTGTGATCTCGCATCGTACGATATAATCCTCGCATAGCTATTTGTTTACGTTCCTCTTCATGCGTCAAGTAATAGTTCATTTTCTCCATCAGTTCTTCTGGCGAAGCATAGGTCACAATATCGTAATCCGGTGTATAGAAGTTAACCAGGTCATCGCGTATATCTGTTATTTGAAGCGTGCCGCAGCCAGAAATCTCAAAGGTTCGCGGATTGGGTGAAGCCCCTATTATGCCTCGGCTATTATTGTTATAAGCCTGATCATCGTAGGCTCTATGCATATTAATGACCAGTTTGGCTCTGTTATAGGCATTCGCTGTATGCTCCGGATGCATCCAAGTATTAAGTTGAATTTGTGACGCCAGCAGCTTAAATTGCTTCAGACGCTCCCACCAATTGCCAGAGATGAAGATCCGTTTGGTTGCTAAATAGGGAGCAAGCTTATCGAACATCGCCACCCTGTTCCAATAGGCTGATCCAATAAAACAAATATCTTGCTGTTTTCTTATAGGAGCAGGCTTTGGCCGAAACATTTCCGGATTAAATCCGAGGGGTAAGTAGTGAACCTGAGCACAACCCATTTCCTGATATAAAGAAACGCAATTCACTTCCAACGTGAACATGAAATCGTAGTGGGGCGCATAAGAGGCAGTATAGTCCGTGTAATAGGGGTCATCAGTAAGCCATACGGCTGTGCGGATACCCATACTACGAATGCGATCTACCACATCTAGAGATAAATTCATTCCATCTAGAATGATCATTAGATTAGGTTGATAGACAGCAGCAAGCGTTTCAAGGTTTGCCTCTGGGCTCCCGATGCGGAACTGATCATCATCGCAGTTTCCTATAATCAATTCGCGAACCAAAGGACGCAAGCTGCCAATTATCGCATGATCCAAGGGCACATAAGGATAGCCTTTTCCCGACGTAACGTACAACACGCGCACATCCCATACGGGATTTGGTGCCCGATCCCGAATCGCTTTTTGAATAACTGCTTCACATTGACCCAACCGGACTCCGTTGTTATAGCCAGCTTCATAACCCTTCTTACATCCCCGTTTCCTGGCACGGCGCTTATCGACTGAGGCCATCTATTCGACTCCTTTCTAGGCAAATACAATTTCCATCAGCTTCACTAACCGATCTGCAAACGTATGTTCGTTTATCGTTCTTCGCAAGCCTCTTATCGCAATTCGCAGCCTATCCTCTTCATGACTCAAGTAATGCTTCATCTTCTGGATAAGCTCAGCCGAATTAAGAAAGGTCTCGATATCTTGACCTGGTGTGTAATAAAGATCCAAATCGTGACGGTAGTCCGTTATTTGCAGCGTGCCGCATGCAGCAATCTCATACGTTCTAGGATTAATCGAATGACCAGGAATGTTTCTACTATTTTTGCTGTACGTTTCGTGATAGGTTAGGCGATGTACGTTAATGACAATTTTAGCGCCGCTATAATATTTCACAGACTCCTCGATAGGAATCCAATGCAGCTTAATCCCTTGCTTTAAGAGCTCATACTGACTTAACTGGTCCCATAAAACACCGGCCAGCAGCACCTTTTTATTTACTAAGAAGGGCGTTAACTGGTTGAATAGGTCGATCCGGTTGGGAAAGCCGTTTCCAATGAAGCAAATATCACTGTGATACGCAGGATCAACCTGTAAGGGTTTAAATACCGTTGTATTGACCGCCAAGGGTAAGTAATGGACCTGCCTACAACCAACTTCCCGATAAAACGCTACACAGCTCATTTCATGGGTAAACACGTAATCATAGTGAGGAGCAAGTGAGGCCGTAAGATCGGTAAAATAGGGATCATCAGCAAACCAAATCGCTGTGCGTATGCCCATCTGTCTCACTTGATCGACATGGTCCGTATGATCAGCCGGAAAGACATGGAGACCATTCATGACTAGAACGAGGTTCGGTTGAAGCTCCCCCGCCAAACGAAGCATATCCGCAGCAGATCCGACAAACACTTCTCGAACCGTCTCATTTAGCCCTTGAATAATCCCTTGATCTATTGCATCGAATCCTTGAACAATAAATAACACTCTTGCTTCTCTGAGCGGTATAAGGGCAGGTATTACCCTATCAAGAACAGACTGGCACCTCCCCATCCGGAGTCCATGCTCATGACCTGCTCGGAATCCTCGTTCTCTCCCCATTGCCGAACTGTCAGCGTTCCTCCTACTCATATCACACCTACTTATCTATTGCGGCTGGATAATAATGGTCAACTTGCAGAAAAAAGTTCAACGCCGATTTCCAATCTCTCATGGGGGTAAACCCATTGTTTGAAATCGCTTTATGATGAAAGGCCGAATACATCGGTCTTACAGCGGGCATCGGAAATAGATCCGAATGAATAGGAATTAATGGAACATGCGCCATTTGCGCTACTTTCAAAATGTGTATGGCGAATTCATATCTAGAACAAACCCCTTGATTCGAAGCGTGATAGATCCCGTACCTGTCCGTTTCAACGAGTTCTCGAAGAAAGATCGCCAGATCCAAGCAATAAGTAGGCGAACCGAATTGATCATCCACGATAGAAAGCGGCCCTCCTGATCTTGCCTTTTCTAATACCTTGGTAACAAAGTTAGCTCCCTTGGTTCCGTATAACCAGGAAGTTCGCACGACAAAATGCTTCGAGCAGGTCATTCTGACGAATTTCTCTCCAAGAAGCTTGGAATGGCCATACACATTGTTTGGATTGGTGATATCCTTTTCATCGTAAGGTGTTCCCTTCGTTCCATCGAACACATAGTCGGTGCTGACATATATAAGCTTGGCACCGATTTGTTCGCAAGCCTTTGCTATATGCAGGGCTCCCATCGCATTCACTTCATAGGCTAGCTCCGTCTCCATTTCCGCCTTATCTACGTTCGTGTAAGCAGCCGCATGAATCACAACGTCAGGGTGTTCCTGAAGAAGAATATCCATGACTCTCTTCTCATCACTGACGTCTAATTGGTCTCTTCGCCAAGCTGTTACATCATGAACAGGTCGGAAAACGCGGATGAGATCATACCCTAGCTGTCCTCCGGCACCGGTAATTAATATTTTCATGTGAGATCAGCTTCTTTGACTTGACGATAAGATCTGTCTGCAATACGTGAGAACCACTCGTGTTCCTGCACGTACCAATCAATCGTTTTTTTGAGTCCCGTTTCAAATGAATAGGACGGTTCCCAACCTAGCTGACAACGAATTTTAGTACTATCAATCGCATATCGCCGATCATGTCCAAGTCGATCCGCTACGAATTGGATCAAATCCTCTGATTTGTTTAGCTCTTTCAAAATGCTCTTTACGACATTCACATTGGAGCGTTCGTTTTGTCCGCCGATATTGTAAACCTCCCCAGGAACACCATTCATGATCACCCGCTCAATCGCGGAGCAATGATCATCCACATACAACCAGTCTCGTATATTCATGCCATCACCGTAGATCGGAATAGACTCATTGCGAAGGGCACGGGTAATAATCATCGGAATGAGCTTTTCAGGAAACTGCCTTGGACCATAGTTATTAGAACAGCGAGTAATCACAGCCGGAAAACCATAGGTTTCATAATAGGCTCTAACTAGCAGATCCGAACCAGCCTTACTTGCGGAATAAGGAGAATTAGGGGCTAGCGGTGTCGTTTCAGTGAAAGCACCTTCCTCACCTAGTGATCCGTAAACTTCATCCGTCGAAATATGAATGAACTTCTTGACCTGATGCTGTCTAGCTGCCTCCAATAAGCATTGTGTCCCTGCTACATTCGTAAGCACAAAGCTGCGCGGGTTATGAATGCTTCGATCCACATGGGATTCGGCGGCAAAATGTACAACCACATCGACCCCTTGCTTCATTAGCTCGTTCATGAAGGCTTCATTTCCAATATCGCCGTATACAAACTGATAACCTGCTTGCCCATCTAAAGAAGCAACGTTGTCCTTATTTCCCGCATAAGTAAGCAAATCTACATTTATCAAATGATCTTGCGGATGCTGCCTTTTCCAGTAATGAATAAAATTACTTCCAATAAACCCCATACCACCCGTAATAAGAATCACCGACATTATCTGTCCTCCTTCCTCACAAAAAGAGTGGCCTGAAAGAGAGATTCATGTGTCCCGGCATCAATCCACCATCCTGTAAAGTACCCATGAGTAAGCGTGCCAGCAGCTGCGTACACATTGTTCACATCGGTGATTTCCAGCTCGCCTCGTTTGGAAGGTCTTTGGTTTTTAATAATGTCAAACACCGTAGAATCAAATAAATAAATACCCGTAACCGCATAAGATGAGCTCGGATGCTCCGGCTTTTCTTCAATCCGTTCAATGATGTCACCCTTCATTTTTGCAACACCATATCTTCTAGGATCAGCCACTTTCTTTAGAATGACCATCGCTCCCTCTTCCTGCTTCTCGAAGGTGTCAATCATCGGAATTAATGAATCTTCAAACAAGTTATCACCAAGAAGAACGACGAATTTCTCACCAGTCAGCACGAATTCCTTCGCAAGCGCCAGTGCCTGAGCGATCCCTCCTGCTTTCTCTTGGAGCTTATAGGTAAGACGGACACCAAACGTTTCTCCACTGCCCAAGTACTCCAAATACAACCCTGCAGACTGTTTCCCCGTGATTAATAAAATATCTTGAACGCCAGCTTTTCTTAATTTCTCAATGGCATATTGAATCATGGGCAAATCACCGACTGGAAGCAAATGTTTATTGATGATGTTCGTCAGAGGACGCAAGCGGCTTCCCGTTCCTCCCGCCAGTACAACACCCTTCACAAGACATCCCCCTCTCCAAGCATTATAATGGTGCGTAGCCACATCCACTTCTTTAATCATATGCTTTCGTGATATATGGAAATTGGACGAATACCCCTGATTCAAAAATTGGTCATTCAACCACACGAAAACAACGCCGCTAAACAACAAAAAACGGCTAGCTCGCAGTATCTGCGACACAAGCCGTTTTATTAATCAACTGAACCCTCTTCATTTACAACTTCTTGCCGATCGCAATCCAATTCACGATACCTTGTTGATCCGGTGAAAACTTGGCACGTATAACCGATATTACCGCGTTTTCCATCGATTTTTGTTTCACAGATACATAACAAGCCTGGTGATTGGTCATCGCCGTCAACACATAATTTTCATCCGCAAACTTCTCATCGAAGTATACTTCCACGTCGATCATTTCATCCTGAATTTTCATTTCGAAAGGAACGAGTCCAAACTGCTGCGTAATATTTTTTTGTGTACTTGGCGTTTGCACAACATTTTCCTTTAACTTCGTTACGGAAAGCGTTCCATCTGCAATGTGCTCACTGCTTACAGCACTTGGTTTCAGCTTTGATCCGTCAATGCTGCCACTCGCAATATGAAAGTTGCTAATAGCCGCATAGGCCAGTTTGCTGCCATCAATACTGCCAACCGTCAGCTTCGATCCTTCCAACGCACCGTCTGCCAGATGGCTGCTATTCACTGCGCCGGCAACCAACTTGCTGCCATCTATGCTGCCTGCAGCCAGCTTCGATCCGTCTACGGAACCGGGTGCCAAATGACTGCTGTCCACTGCTCCAAACGCCAACTTACTGCTATCTACACTTCCTACTGCAAGCTTCGCTGCATCCACAGCGCCGTCCATCAGGTGCTCATTCCTTACCGCGCTCTCTACCAATTTACTGCTATCCACACTGCCTGCCGTCAGCTTGTTACCATCTACCGCGGCTTCAGCCAGATGCTCCTTAGTTACTGCGCCAACTGTAATCTTACTGCCATCTACACTGCCTGGGGCCAACTTCGAACCTGAAACAGCATGATCGACAAGATGTTCACCACTCACCGAGCCATTGGCCAATTTACTACCATTCACACTGCCAGCAGCCAGTTTCGCCTCATCCACTGCACCGTCCGCCAGATGTCCATTCGTAACCGAACCCGCGATGAGCTTACTTCCATCCACGCTGCCAATGCTCAAATGATAGTTGCTGATAATGCCAGAGGCCAACTTGCTGCCATCAATACTTCCTGCTGCTAGCTTCGCGCCATACAATGCGCCATCAGCAAGATGATCGCCGCTTACAGCACCTGCCGTTAACTTACTGCCATCTACACTGCCTGCGGCCAGCTTAGCCCCATCTACAGCTCCGTCGATAAGGTGAGCATTGTTGACGGATGCAGCTGTCAACTTGCTGCCATCTACACTGCCTGCGGCTAGCTTCGTATTATCCACAGCACCTTCTGAGAGATGAAAACCACTAACTGCGCCAGACACCAGCTTGCTGCCATCCACACTGAATGGCGCCAGCTTGCTGCTTGTGATGATTCCGTCTCCCAAATGCTCATTCGTAACCGCACCTGCCATTAACTTGCTGCTGTCCACACTGTTTGCGGCTAGCTTCGTAGCATTGATGGATCCAATAGCGATGTGATCACTGTTCACGGCACCAGTGACTAACTTACTGCTGTCAACAGTACCTGCAGCCAGCTTCGCACTCGTAACAGAGCCATCAATGAGGTGACCGCTGCCAACTGTTCCTTGAGCTAATTTACTACTTCCTACACTGCTGTCTGCGAGCTTAGACCCATCCACTATGCCATTCGCTAAGTGCTCATTATTTACAGCGCCTGCCGCCAGCTTCGATCCATCTACAACGCTATCAATGAGATGTTCCCGATGAACCGAACCAACCATTAACTTAGTCCCATCCACACTGCCTGCTGCCAACTTCACACCATCTACAACACCGTCTGACAGATGCTCATTCCTTATCAGGCCCGTTGTCAACTTACTGCCGTCTACGCTGCCTGTCGCCAGCTTCGCTCCATATACCGCATTATCCGCTAGGTGATAATTACTAACAGCGCCAAGTATCAATTTGCTCCCATCTACCGAATTCGCAGCAAGCTTATCATTATCAACCGCACCGTTAGCCAGGTGTTCCGTATCAACAACCCCAAGACCTAGCTTTGCACCATCCACAGCGCCATCAGACAGATGTTTGCTCGCAACTGATCCTAGAGACAGCTTCGTACTGTCTACGCTGCCCAATGCCAACTTCGAACTACTTACAGCACCATCCACTAAGTGCTCACTATTTACAGCAAGCGTTGAAATTTTGGAACTCGTGACAGCACCGTCTGCCAAATGTCTTCCACTTAGCGCGCCGCTCACTAGCTTGCTGCCATGAATACTTTCATTAGCCAGCTTAGCCGCTGTAATCGCCCCGTCAGCGATATGCTCACTATTGATAGCTTTCACTGTAATTTTGCGACTAGTCACACTCGCATCTGCTAGATTGGCTTCCATCACCGCTTGGTCTTCCAGTTTCCTCGTTGTAACTGCTCGATCCTGGAGTACACGGGACGATACGGATTCAGCTTGCAGATGCTGGGTTCCAACCGCTCCCTTTGCTAGCTTCTCTTCTGTAACGGCTCCTTGAGCAAGTGTTTCAGAAGTAATCGATTGTTCGACAAGTTTGCTTCCTTCCAGACTTCGGTCAGCGAAGATTCCAATATTGATTGAGCCTTGGGCTAAATGTTCGGACGTTATTGCACCTGGTTTAATGTGCAGTCCATTAATAGTTTTTTCTTGTAAATGGCGAGTTTCTACAGACATTGAGGCCATTTTGCTGCTTGTTACAGCCTCTTCCGCGATTTTACTCGTTGTAATTGTTTCATCTTGCATATGAAGGGTTGTAATGGCTTCCTCAGCTATGTGTTCGCGCCGAACCGCTAACCAAGCAATTTGTTTCTCACCAATTGCTTGATCTACGACGTGCTCCGAACGAATCACATTTAGCCCTAACTTATCCCCGGTAACAATCCCATTCTGAAGATGCTCTTTACCAATTGCCTGATGGGTAATGTGCTGACCTAGTACGGCTACATCCTTCAAATGGATACTGCTAATAATGCCTTCTTGCAAATGTCCTGTTTTGATCGAACTCGGAGAGATTTTATCTGAAGTAACACTGTCTTCCTTCAACTTCGAAGTATCTACGCTGCCCTCCGCTAATTTCTCACTCGTCACAGAACCCGCTTCGAGCTTAGCCGTAGAAATGATATGATCTGCCAAATGTGCATTCTGTATGGATTGTGCGTTAATATGTCTTCCCTCAACCGAGCCTTCGGCTAATTTAGAAGATGTGATGGTTCCATCTTGAAGCTTTGAAGGTGTTATTTCACCATCAATCAAATGCCTATTACCAATCGTTTGACTGCGAATATGCTTTCCTTCAACAAGATCCTCTACCAATTTAGCTGATGTAATAGACCCATCTTGCAGTTTCGAGTTCGCAATGATAGCGTCCGCAAGATGCTGGCTTTGAATAGCGTTAGGATGAATATGTTTATCCGTAATGAGCTTTTCTGCCAACTTATCCGATGTTATGCTTCCATCCGAAAGCAAACTTGCATATATAGCGCCATTCGCAATATGCTCCGCATGAATCGAGCTTGCAGCGATATGACGACTGGTAATTGCTTCATCGGTAATATGTTCACCATAAATAGAGGATTCCTGCAAATGTTTCGTCTCAATCGCTAGTGGAGCAATCTTCCCGCTCGATACAGCCATATCCGCAAGCTGATCCTGATTGACGGATTCCCACGCCAGCTTCTCTGTTGTGATCGACTCATTTTGCAAATGAAAGCTCTCAATAGCAAAATCAGCAATATGCGTTGCTTCAATTTGACGCGGAGCAATGTTCTGGCTCTGAACACTGCCATTAGCCAAGTGTTCTCCATAAATACTTTGTGGTTGAAAATGAACAGAGGTAATGCTCGCATTGGCGATTTTCTCTTCGGTCACAGCCTGATCTCTTAACTTATCCGTTGTGACGGAAGCATCCGTCAGCTTGGCGGTATCAATAATATAATTGGACAAGTGCTTTGCTTGCACGGCGCCACTATGAATTTTCTCACCAGTGATAGCTTGATTATCAATGAGTTCGCTCGTAATGATCAACTCAGACAAATGTTGTGGAAGAATGGAACCGTGAGCAATTTTTAAAGAATCAATGGTTTGATCGGCCAGTTTATCGGCTGTGATACTATTGTCCAGCAGTTTACTGCCCGGAATGGATTCATCCTGAATTTTATCACCCAAGATACTATGCGGAGCAATATGTTCATCGTTGATCGCTTGATTAGCGATCTTATCTCTTGTTACACTTCCCGGAGCAAGCTTCGAATTCTCGATCGCAAAATCCTTCAGCGCCTTAGTGCCGATACTGAGTGGTTTGATCTTACTCTCATCGACAGAACGATTAGCAATTTTCTCCCATGTTATCGCTTCTTCGACAATATCATCTGTATAAACGACAGGGTTTACAAATTTCCCCGTTTTCCTTTCAGAGAGCATTAACAGCGGCGGTGGGGGAGCGGTGGAAGTAGTGGAAACCTTCATTTGATTGGATTGCTTGCTAATTTTGCTCGTTTCTACTGGGGATTTTACATTCCCTTTGACAGGCGGATGTGGATCACTCGTTACCGTTTTATGAACGGGTTCCACTTTCTCGACTTTCTCGACTTTCTCGGCTTTCTCTTGCTTGACTGGAGCTGATGCTGGTTCAATTTCATCTATCCAATCAAGTTCGTTCACCCTGCTGGAGTTCACTTTTTGCACATAAGGTCTTACTCTGCTGCTCTTACGCTTACTCATAGACTCCTCTCCATTCTCCAAGAATTAGTCACTTGTAACATATTCAGTCTCCGCCCGATAGGTACGCTAGCCCGAGAAAATGTGCGCTAACCTAGATAAATGGTCGAATCCACCAACTACTCTCTATACATATGCGGATTAAAAGGCAAAGCGTGGGCATTTGCTCCATTACTGCTTGGAAGGTATCAGCATCCGTACAAACAAGCAACCCTGCTTTTCCATAAACTGAGGAGGAGTCACAAATTCAGCAAACCCAAGCCCTCTGAAGGAGAAGGAGTGAAGGAGATGGCGAATCCCTATGTGGGTATTTTAGTCAACGATTCCTTATACGCAGGCATTCCCCTAGGGAATACAAAGTATGAAGCTATTCAATATTACGAGGAAGCTGGCAAACAATACGGTGTAACTCCTTGTTATTTCCGCCTTCAGGATGTCCAAATCAATAAGATGAAGGTACACGCCTATATACAAGAAGGTCTCTGCTATGAGCTAAAATGGTTGGATCTCCCCAAGGTTATCCATAATCGAGCGATTTATTTGGACCATACTTCTTATCAGAAACTGGAAGAATGGACAAAACGAGGCGTAATCTTGTTTAATAGATGGAACCGCTACAGCAAGCTGCGCATTCACGATCTTTTGCTGAAAAATGATAGCATTCGCCCCCATCTGCCAGGGACTTATCCAGCTACCATGAAAAATATGAAAATCATGATGTCAGCCTACGATTCTCTCATTATTAAACCAACCAATTCTAGCATTGGGCGTGGTGTGATGAAGATGGATCGCCATGTCAGAAGATGGAAGCTCATTTACCCGGCAAGCATGAAGATCAGTAACCGAATCTGGCGGACAGTAAGCTTCCGTCATTACCTTCCTTTGACCTTACGACGCAAAATCCAAAGCCATACCTACATGATTCAGCAGCGCCTGCCTCTGGCTACTTTTGATGGCCGACCATTCGACCTTCGCATATCTGCTCAACGCGGGGCATCTGGCGAATGGGGGATAACAGGTATAGTTGCGAAAGTCGCATCACGTAAGCTCTTTCTCACCAATGTAGCGCAGGGTGGAGAAGTGCGAACTTTACCCGATATTCTTTCCACCGAATACCCTCACCTTAATCAAGAGGAAGTCTTACACCAAATTGCCGACTTCTCTCTGCGTGTCGCCCGGCATCTTAGTACAGAACTGCCCTACTTAGCTGATATCGGGCTCGATGTAGGGATCACAAGCGATGGATTTCCATTATTTATTGAATGCAACGGGAAAGATCAACGCTACAGCTTCCTTGAAGCCAACATGCAGGAGATATGGAAAGCTACTTTTTTTAATCCTATCGCCTATGCAAAATTCTTGTTAGATGGCGGCATCCCCCCACTTTAATCGCGCAAAAAAAAACACCGTGCTGCGAATGTACCCGCAGAAACGGTGTTATTTGTTTGCTTTTGTCCCTAGTACACTTTGCACCTCAGCGTTCAGTTTCTTCGTATCAGGAACTTTAATCGGACGATCATGTAGTTGGTATTTCTGTTTCACCTTCGTGACTTGACGAACACTTTGGTTGATTGTTTCCATCGGTATTCGCCCCGATTGAACGGCTTTTCGCAGTGCGTCTATGACCGTGACGACCTTCTCATACTCATGACCGACCATAACGATATTTGCCCCCGCAAGAACAGATTTTACGGCGGCCTCACCCAGATCATAGTTTTTGATGATGGCCCCCATTGTCATATCATCTGTCATGATGAGTCCCTCAAACCCCATTTCCTTACGCAAAAGATCTGTCATAATCTTTTTCGACATCGAAGCAGGATTCTGAGCATCCACTTTAGGCAGCAGAATATGAGCGACCATGACCGCATCAGCCTGATGCTTGAAAGCTTCTGCGAACGGAACCAGCTCAAGCTTACGCAAGCGTGCGAGGTCATTTTGGACGATCGGCAGTCCCACATGCGAATCTACCGAAGTATCACCATGCCCTGGAAAATGCTTTACAACAGGGACAACCTGTTGTTTCTGCAGTCCATTCATCATTTGAACACCAAAGCTGCTCACGATAGAAGCGTTAGATCCGAATGAACGATCACCAATGACCGGATTATTAGGGTTACTATTGATATCCAGATCGGGTGCGAAATCCATATTTAAGCCATAGGCATTTAGTTCTTTCCCAAGTAGTTGGCCGATATTATATGCGAGCACAGGACGACCCGTTTTACCGATGTCTTTGCTGGACGGTGTTTTCGTAATCTCATCCGGTAACCGTGTCACTCTGCCGCCTTCTTCATCTACACCCAGCCAAAGCGGAAGCTTATTCACAGCATTCGTCTGTTTCAATTCATTAACTAGACCTACCAGCTGAGTCGTATTTTTGACATTAGGCTTGTATAATATAATGCCGCCAACATGATAAGTTTCAATCAGTTCGCGTGCATGTTCATTCATACCGTACTCATCGATTCCCGCTATAATCATCTGTCCTAGCTTTTCTTCTAGCGTCATCGTCACAACACCGCTTGTTGCGACTGGTGTTGGTGTCGGCGTAGCTTCCACTCTCGGCGGTGTCGCGGCGGGTGCTGAGGAAGATGGACTGTCTCCAGGGTGAGACGACGAACAGCCAGTTAAGAGCAGTGAAAACGCAGCTGCGAACACAGCGCCCCTGATCAACAAAGGTAAATCTCGTTTCATCTACATCTACCTTTCCTTTTGGATCTTTCCTTCTTAACGTTCTTCTACCTAAAATTGTTGCATGATAGATTATTCGCTTCTAAGCTCCTTCAGCGTCCATCTCAGTAACGTGTAAATCCCATAACATCCCAAGTAAGCTCCGCTTAACAGGAATAGCCCATTTTGAAAAACGCCGTGAATATTTGTCATAAATACCGTCTCATCTCTTAAAATCTCATATATAGCGAGCACGCTAATGATACCAAACACATAGGCACACCCCACTGCCAGCACATGATATACAGTTCGGCACATTGTGAACAGCCAAGCACTTATTAGCATGCTGATCGGAATCAGAATACTAAGTACCACGATTATAATAGACATGTTGTTATTTCACCTCATCAACAGCATTGACGGTTTCCTTTCCTAAAATACCAAAGGCATATTGATCCATTTTATGATATGATTAATATTGAAAGTAAAGCGTTTACATTAAGGCTTCTCCTGCTAAGATCCGGCTCGCATCCATTCAAGGAAAAGAGGTCTTTTCAATGAAGAAGAATATCGTCTTACAGTATTCGCTGCCTTTAGATGCTTCCTTTGAGCTAATCGCAAGCTGCAAGTCCTGTACGAGTATTTCTGATCATTCATCTCGAACCCCTGTCCAATGTATCAAGTTCGCCGGCTCCTCTGTTCCCATCTCCGTTAACCTCGCTACCTGCTATACGTGCGGGGATTATAAGCAAAGCTAGCATATTCCACCTCAAACAGCCATTAGGCTGTTTTTTTCTTGCGCTTACCTTGCATTCCTTCCTCATTCGACAATTGATTCTTTTACCTTTCTGTGGCAAGATTAGCGAAGAACAATTTATAGGAATCTTTGATCTTGATCAAAGTCTCTCCGCATGAAGGGAGCAGTGATCAGTGATCAAAGTCTCTCCTAAACACGAATGAACAGGAGTTTTTTAATCTATGTCTAAACCATTTTTTCGATTGCTAACGGAGCTGTCTTCACGCAAATGGGTGTCCCAAGTGACAGGTGCTTTTGCCAGATCCAAAGCAAGCCGGATCTTCATTCCTCGCTTTGCCCAAACCTACGGAATACGCATCGAAGATGCTGAGAAGCATTTACAGGATTATAAATCTTTGAATGATTTTTTCACACGCAGATTAAAGCCAGGGTTACGCCCTATTCACGAAGACCTATCTCGTGTTGTAAGTCCTGTTGATGCCAGCATTACAGGTATCGGCGACATTAAGGAAGGCTTGATTGTGAATGTCAAAGGTCAAGACTACACCATCGAAGAGCTGCTTAATCGTTCCCCTCGTACGGTCAACTATAAGAATGGCTTTTATTTTGTTTTGTACCTTAGTCCTACAGACTACCACCGCATTCATTCGCCGATTTCAGGTGATGTGCTTGAGAGCGAGCATGTGCTTGGGAAAGTATATCCTGTGAATGAGTTTGGCCTTCGTCATATGAAGAGAGTACTTAGTCGTAACGAACGGTTAATCACCTTTATCCAGCACAATGCCGGTGAAGTTGCAGTGGTGAAGGTTGGAGCACTTAACGTAAGTTCTATTCAATACGTGAAGCCTCTTCCCAAAACGCTCGAGCGAGGTCAAGAATTAGCTTACTTCGAGTTTGGTTCAACAGTTGTTCTCCTTTTTGAAGATGATATGTTTGAGCCTCGCCCGGATCTACAGCTTGGTTCTAAAGTTAAAATGGGAGAAGACCTCGGCCGTTTCCTAGAAAAATAAAAGGGATCTGTCACTGGAGAGGAGAGAACCATGGCGTCCATTACAGCATCATCTCCCGAACAAAGCTCCAAGAGCTTAAATAGTACCGGAGACGTCAAACCTACCGTATATCGTATTTTATTCGCAATTGGTCTTGTCCATCTACTCAACGATTCGATTCAATCTGTCATTCCTGCTATCTTTCCCATACTAAAAAGCGAGATGGGACTAAGCTATGCACAGATTGGTTGGGTGCAGTTCGCCATTAACTTCACGGCTTCCATTATGCAGCCGGTTGTTGGCTTATACACAGATCGCAAGCCTTCACCCTATATGCTGCCGATTGGCATGGCCTCCACCCTTACGGGTATGCTGCTGCTCGCATTCGCACATTCATATTGGGTCGTGTTATTGTCTGTTTGCTTTGTAGGTCTTGGCTCAGCCGCCTTCCACCCGGAGGGATCTCGTGTCTCTCACATGGCCGCGGGAGGTCGCAAAGGTCTTGCTCAATCCATTTTCCAAGTTGGCGGTAACGCCGGCCAATCTTTGGCCCCAATGATGACCAAATGGATTTTCATTCCGCTTGGATTATTCGGTTCCATATGGTTCACAGGCGTAGCAGCTGTAGCTATCGCCGTGCAATTATATATTGCTCGCTGGTATAAATCCGTGCTCCTAGCCACACCGGTTAAAGCTAAGACAATCGTTCAACGCACTGTCAACCCACAGCGTCGCAAACAAGTCATGTTTGCGATTTGCCTACTTATTTTTCTTGTGTTCGTCCGTTCTTGGTATGGAGCAGCAATGAGCGGCTATTTCGCCTTTTTCTTGCAGGATACATACGGCATGTCAATCGACCGCGCACAGGACTTTATCTTCTTGTTCCTAGCGGCAGGAGCGGTTGGAACATTTTTTGGCGGTCCGCTCGCAGACCGCTTCGGTAAGCGTAATCTCATTTTCTTTTCCATGCTTGGTTCAGCACCGTTTGCTTTGCTGTTACCCCATGTGTCGATAACTTGGGCTTACATTTTACTTGTGATTATCGGTATCATACTATTATCCAGCTTTTCTGTTACCGTAGTGTATGCCCAAATGCTGTTTCCTGGGAAGGTCGGGACTGTATCTGGCTTAATTACAGGCTTAGCCTTTGGAATGGGCGGCATCGGGAGTGTCGTCCTTGGCAATCTCTGCGACACCATTGGCACGACGCGTGTTATGGAAATGTGTGCTTTTCTACCACTCCTTGGCATCCTGACTTTCCTTCTCCCTTCGGATCGCAAGCTAAGACAATGGACAGAAGAAACTAACTAGCAAAAAGACCTTGTTAGGCAGCTGAATGCATCAGCTGCTGAAACAAGGTTTTTTCGTATACATATATTTACATGTAGGGTGATTTCGTACATTCCCTTGTTGCTAACCCATTACCTTGCTACCTTATAACCCATTCTTGGGTTGTGGCATACCAACACTTCCTCCAGCCGTAGCCCCCTCCTTCCTCCGCCAGACTTTTAAGGAACTGTTCAAACAACATTTGCTGCAAAACTGGATCTAGTGTGGTTTTGAGCATCACGCAGCTATCTACCATCTACCGACTGTACCCCAAATATCATTTCTTGGAAGAACGAAAAAACAGTTCGGATCACCTCATCGAGGTGTACCGAACTGCTAATTCATAACGACTTATTCGTGGTGTGCATCATGTGTCTCACGCTGGTTGCGGCGGCGGGCCACACCGGATTCATAGGCGGCTTCCATGACCGCTTCTCTTACCTTTTCAACAACAGCCGTGTTGAATACACTTGGAATAATGTAATATTCGTTCAACTCATCTTCATTCACTACCGATGCAATGGCTTTGGCTGCGGCCAGCTTCATTTCTTGCGTGATGCGTGAAGCACGGCAATCCAGCACGCCGCGGAAAATCCCAGGGAAGCAAAGAACATTATTAATTTGATTCGGGTAATCCGACCGGCCGGTTGCCATCACACGAACATAAGGTTCAGCTTCTTCCGGAGTAATTTCCGGAGTTGGGTTTGCCATCGCGAACACGATCGGATCCGTGCCCATTCTCTTCACATCATCAGCCTTAAGTACACCTGGCCCCGATAACCCAATGAAAATATCAGCACCTGATATAACATCAGACAGTAGTCCTCTTTGTAAAAAAGGATTCGTATTGGCTGCATACCATTCCCAAGCCGAATTCGTATAGCTCTCTCCGCGTACGATTGCGCCTTGTCGATCTACACCGATAACATTGGTAACCCCGGCAGCTAACAGCATCTTCGTACAGGCAATCCCTGCAGCTCCAATGCCTGTGATAACTACTTTACAATCTTCCAAATTCTTGCCCACGAGCTTAACAGCATTGAGCAGCCCTGCAAGAATAACTACCGCGGTTCCATGTTGATCGTCGTGGAACACAGGAATATCGAGTTCATTGATTAATCTTTCCTCAATCTCAAAGCAACGAGGCGATGAAATATCTTCTAAATTAATACCTCCGAATGCTGGTGCAATCGCTTTTACCGTACGAATAATTTCTTCGGTATCTTGCGTGTCCAAACAAATCGGGAACGCATCTACCCCCGCCATCTGCTTGAACAGCATGGCCTTCCCTTCCATCACCGGCATCGCCGCTTCCGGACCGATATTTCCTAAACCTAGGACCGCTGTACCATCCGACACAACTGCAACCGTATTCCGTTTTATCGTTAATGAGTGTGCTTTAGCAGGGTCTTCATGAATAGCCATACAAACGCGAGCAACCCCCGGTGTATATACACGGGATAGGTCGTCCCGATTTTTAATGGGCATCTTCGGAGTTACTTCGATTTTGCCGCCCAAATGCATGAGAAACGTTTGATCTGAAACGTTAATTAAGCGGACGCCAGGAATATCCTTCAACACTTTAGTTATGGATTCCGTATGTTCAGGGTCGCTAACTTTTACCGTAATATCGCGCGTTGTTGTTGTTTTACTAGCTCGTGTTACGTCAATCGCGACGATATCGCCGCCTGCTTCACCTATAGCTGTTGCAATTTTCCCGAACGTGACCAATTCTTTATGTATTTCCAAACGCACAATAACGCTTGTGCCTCCACCATTTAACCCCGCCATAATAAGGATCACTCCTAAGAAGATAATTAATTGACCATCATGTTAGATCATAGCATACAATGTCAGCCTTGCCAAAAATCATATTGGTCATTTTGTGACAATTTCATAAACATATCGCAGGAGCGAAAGCGCCGCGGCGAATTTCATCGGTGAAGTGCGAAAAACCCATGCGGCTGCTTAGGGGGTGTAGCTGCGGGGATCCCCCCGCCACCAACCGAACAAATGTAGCCCCGCGTCACTTCCACCCTCTCGAAGAGGGTGGAAAGCTGCTCCGAAGGGCCTGCCTTCATTTTCTGTTCAGCATTGCTTTGGCTTTCTTACGCATACATTCGTGGCACAATCATATGTGTAGCCAAATCAGGGCGTGTGATACACTTGCAGACCAAACGATCTAGATCGTATGTCTTTATTCAGGCGGTATAGACGTTTGCCCAGTCTACCAATGCACCGACTGCATATGTTATGACAAGTGAAGTGCAAGAAGTCATCGATAGCATGACTAAGATGGAACAGGCGATCGTCAAAAACATGGGTTATATGGTTTCATGAACGCCTATGGCGGGTTTATTAAGGCGATTTCCAGGGAAATCGCCGATTCTTGTCGGCTTGTCATTCGTACTGAAAAAGCCCCTTGGTAATCTGGTGAGTTCTAAGAGGCGTCTTTATGGCAGCAAGGATAGAACTTTACCGCACTGAGAAAGTGACCTTAATAAGTGGAACATGAAGCTTCTTATAAAAACTGCAGCGGATCCACTTTCCATTTTTCGAGAAACCTTTTGTGGTTTTTGTGAACCAATTTGGACAGCTTTTCCTTATCCATCTTGTTGAAACTTCTGCTGCCGTGATGGTGAACGATGACATCCCCTGCCAGCATAAGCTCAAATCCAGCTAACCTGGCGCGATAACAATAATCGTCGTCCTCGAAATGGCCGGGTGTAAATTGTTCATCTAATAAGCCAATCTTGTTCATCACTTCCCTTTTAAAAAGGAAGCATAAGCCTACCAATCGGTTGAGCGGCATCCGTAGCTCCGGGTTCTGCATATTGACTGTGGCGGCAATTTCGTGAAACTGGGATAAATCCGTATAGCCGGAATCCTTCAGCTGCCGGCCGCTCACGTAATTTGTATAGGGACCAACAATACCGATGCGTTCGCTGCTGTAAAGGCAGTTTAGCATATTGGATAACCAGTTGTGGGTAACAACAATATCGTTGTTCAGCAAGAGAAGTGCGTCTCCAGTCGCTATCTTAAGACCCAGATTACACGCTGCAGGAAACCCTTTGTTTTTAGGAAGGGAGATCAAGCGGATTTTTTCCTTTAAGCAGTATTGGGGAGTCCCGTCTTCGGAGCCGTTGTCCACTACGATAATTTCATAATCTTCGTGTGTATAGCTACGGATGGCCTCTACACATTCTCTTAACAGCTCCAGTCCGTTATAGCTAGGAATGATGATGCTTGTTTTAATATTGTTCATTTACCTAGCCTCCCGCCAAATGCCTTTTTCGCATGTTATCTTTGAAACTAAGCCTCTTGCCACGGCGCGACATGACTTTATGCAAGGCTTCCAGGTGGTCGCCGATAATCAATTGGGTCAAGGGATTATGCTGCCCGTGGTTGATACTTGATCTTCGATTGATATTTAGAACGTTTATGCTGGCCGGAGCCTTCACTTTTAACTTCTTTTTCATGGCAATCACTTGAGCGAGAGGCGGTACGGACAGATTCTCCAAACCTATGGTCTCCACAGCTGACCTGGAGAGGGCGTGAGGTATAGCTGTCATGGAGTTCGCCATTAAGTCGGCCCTTCCCATTGCCCGATTGACGAATTCTTTAACAACCGATACCGCGTCACGGCGAAGTAATTTATAGATATAAGGGCTTATGTCGTTGAGCGCAACATCCGTTCCCTTATCAACCGACTGTATAAAAGGGATAAGCTTTTTATAGGAAATCCGGATATCCCCATCAAGAAACAAAAGAATGTCCGACTGAGAGACTTTGGCTCCTATCGATCTCCCGACATCATGTCCAAGCGCTTCTTCATAGTGGAGCACGATCGGTGCGGCAGGGTGTTCCTTAATGCGCTCGAAGCTTTTATCATTCGATCCGTTAACCACTACGATTACCTCGTGAAAAGGAAGGTACTCAAGCTCGTCAAGCACCTTGGAAATCGTGTCATCCTCGTTCTTAACGCTTAGAATGGCAGCGACATTCTTATCTGTGGGAAGCGGGACCAATCGTGTGTATTTCTCACCGATTTCCGAATAAAATCCTTTGAAAAACTTACGCGCTGCGGAGTGATAAAGTGTTGTGCTTAATGCCCGGGGAAGACGGGATGCCCATTTGTTCCAATCATGATTCATCGCTGATTTCGCTTGCTCAAAGCCTCCGGTTTCTTTCTCGAAGCGGGAGCCATAATGTGATCCCGCCTCATAGGCCTTTCTTTTCCATCTGTTGATCTCTTTTGTATTCATTTGAGGTCGGGTGGATTGGGAGGTCCGTTTTGATTTTAATTTTGACTTCACAGCCCTTATCATTATTTCACCATCTTTCTATTCCGGTCTAGATCGGTCATTCCTCCACGGCGATCGGTTTTGTCCAATAGATGTTGAATAGCTTCAAGGTGATCCCCAATAATTAAGTTTTTCAACGGATCATTTGGACCTCGGCGTTTTCGTGGATTCGTTTTGCCTACTTCAAAATAGTGGACACCTTTAATCACCAAACCTTTATTAGCTGCGATGGCCTGCGCTTTGGGGGGAACCGTCAAATTCTCCGCTCCGATTTTCTCCAGTGCTTTGCGGCTTAGGGCATGGGGAATAGTCGTTAAAGAAGCACCTTTCAGGTGAGGTAAGGACAACATGTTGTTTAACGCGTACTTGGAAAGAACGACACTGTGGACATTTTTTCTTTCCAACGTGCCGTTATATTTGTTTAAGGCGACATCCACGCCGTTTTTTACCGCATGAACCAGTCGCTTCAATGAATTGGTCGATAAGATGATGTCTCCATCCAGAAACAAAAGAACATTTCCTTTGGCTGCTTTCGCCCCTATGCTTCTTCCTACATCATGGCCCAGAGCCTTCTTATAGGTAATCATTTTGGCCCCCATTTGTTTAGCCAATTGGCCGGAGCCGTCCCGTGATCCGTTCGCCACTACGATAACCTCTGTCTTAGGATGAACCTTTCGAGCATTAGCGATGACCCTGGCGATCGTCCGTCTTTCATTCATAAGCGGTATAATGACAGAAACTTCTGGGTTTTTGGAATTATGGATACGCTGCGGGGTAGAGGTATTCTTCTCTACGACACTGACTCTTTTGGGTAACGTCAAACAATACACCTCCAAGATTAGCATTCTTCTTGTCTTACCCCATTGTATGTCCCTGAATGATATATGTAACGGCATTAGTACAGGTCTAGGTACAGATGCATAAAAACAGGAAAAACGCCAGCTTTATGCGGACGTTTTTCAGTAAATACTTATAATATCTTACGCAAAGTTTTCTTATAACTCGAAAGTCTGCTGGATGATGGAAGCTCAATATGACGATGGTAGTGATTTCCAAATTGTTTCATGGCACGGACAAGGGGATAGGGGAGCAGGAGCAGCATATACAACAAATGCCGATCTCCAGCCGAAAGGGGACGTTTCCGGTCATACTCCTCGATTCCCTTCAGGACGCCTCTGCCGTTCCAAGGATAGTTCCGGTATAAAATATGGGCTAAATCTATCATTCTTACGTTCATAGACGCATTCTCCAGATCAATCAGATGAAGATGATTGGAACGGTCCAATACTAAATTAGGATAATTGTAATCGCCGTGGGAAAAAGCCCCTGCTTTCCGTTCCATCTTTATAGCACTAGCAATAGCCGGCTTTTGGCTGAACGCTTCAGCCTTATGGCAGCAATCGATAAAACGGTCGAGACGACCACCATAACGTCTAATCTCCGAACGGTATTTACCTGGCCGCCGGTACAATTCGTCATAGCGGATTCTGCCTTTTGGTATCCCTTCTGTAGTAACTCCTTCCGCCAGGCGATGAAATTTTGCAAGGGTTCGGAACCCCTTCATGAGCTCCGATTCTCGGGTGAAATTCGGTGACCGCCCCCTCACCCAATTGGTCAGCAGCCAATATTTGCCCCGGTGAAAGGCCCAACGCTTCTGGCCGGGGCCTTCAACAGGTTTAGGGGCATACCGATAACCTTTATTGTCAAGATGTACAAAAAGTTTTCTTATAAAGGCAACCTCGTCTTTC
Organism: Paenibacillus sp. V4I9; assembly: GCF_030817295.1. Classification (NCBI taxonomy): domain Bacteria; kingdom Bacillati; phylum Bacillota; class Bacilli; order Caryophanales; family Paenibacillaceae; genus Paenibacillus; species Paenibacillus sp. V4I9. The sequence goes on along the minus strand of NZ_JAUSZE010000001.1, from coordinate 1,195,369 downwards.
CCGGTTTTATAAGGTTTATAACAAAGAGTACGTCCCGTTGTAGTGAAGACTTGGTAGACGTCTCGAATTTTCTTTTTCCTCTTTACCTGTAAGCCGAAATCCTTATTGAAATCAGTCCATAACGGCATGTTAACCCTCCCTCACTACTGCCTAGACCAGGTGTCAATCCACTTGATGGCTGTTAGCCTATTATTCCAGGTTTTATTTAAAACATTTAAAAGGGTACCATATTTACGTCCGTTCATAGCATATTGGCAGACATACCAGGCCTCTCTGGGGATGCGGTATAGGGCGCTGATCAGCTTTTTCTCTCTACGGCGAAGCGGGCGCACCTCTTCATACCCCTTTAGGAAAGCTGCCATTTTTGAAGGTTCAAATCCCGCCGTATTGGTAAGTGCTACGACCAAATCGTAATAACTAGAGCCGCGTTTCATTAAATCCCAGTCGATCAAATAAATACGGGTTTTCGATTTCAGGGTATTTGCTGCGGTAACATCCCCATGTACGAGGGAGGGATGCCGGCATTCCTCCCTCAACATGGAGCGAATTTTTGATGCTCCAAGCGAATGTATAGCATCTCGGCTTAATTCCATGCAGAGATCCCCATGATGCCTAAACCAAGTTCCCGCTTTGGTAGGCTTTCTCCGAAGCATCTTCACTCGCCTCAGGAATGCGTAATATTTTTTCCTATTGCGCAGCGTAACCGAATCGGGTTGGCGAGGAAGCTTCAAGCTGCGCGAAACGGAATGCAGTCTGGCTAACATTCTCCCCAACTTGACAAGATCTTTCTTGCTTCTGCTCATTTTACTGCCCTCGATCCAATCGGTTAAGTAAAAAAGCTTCCCCCCCTCCTGCACCCAATATTTCCCCGAACGGGTTTTTAGCCATTTGGGCATGCCGTGAAAGCCTCTTTTGTGCAATTTAACCGCATAGGATGATAGCTGGATTAGACGGCTTTTCGATCCTATAAAAGGTTTAATCATATAAGATCCTTTGTTCGTCGTTACCCTGAATGCGGCAGTTTTTTTATACTGTGAGGAGTAGGAGCGGGTCTTTATGATAGAAAATCCATAGGAACGAGCGATGTTTTTGAAAATTAATCGATAGCCATGCGTTCTAGCCATGAAACGTCTCCTTCCTAAAAGCCCTATAAAGCATTGCCTCTTTACAATTTATTAATGTTGATACGGATTGGTGTCCATACCCTTGGTGGAAAATCCAAATATTTGATCAATACCCCAAAGGGATCACCACCTTCGTATCCTAAATTGGATCTTTCTATTACTCCACTTTTCAATTATGCTAACTAAAAACTCATTTAAACTACCCAATGACAAGGAGAACATTCCCAATGAATCTACAACCTCTTATTTTAGAAGGAGAGCGTGTCGCCCTACTGCCTATGCAAAAATCCCATATAACCGGCCTACTAGAAGCAGCTGCTGACCCAAACATATGGGCATATATGACGCCGCTTCTTAGTTCCGCAGATGTGGAGAAGTTTGTTCACCAAGCACTAGAAGAACAAAAGGCAGGACTGGGCATCCCTTACAGCGTCTACGACAAGCATATCGATGCTTTCGTCGGCAGCACACGTCTCTTCGATATCTCAGCCCTACATCGGAATGTGGAGATCGGTCATACCTGGTACAATTCCCAAGTGTGGCGTACACGCGTCAATACCGAATGTAAATATTTACTCCTGAACCACTCTTTCGAAACATTAAACCTTCTCCGCGTCCAACTAAAAACGGACCTACGGAATGAACGCTCTCAAACGGCCATTGCTCGATTAGGCGCCCAAAAAGAGGGTATTCTTCGTCAACATCGTATCCTTCACGATGGTTATATACGTGACACTGTCATGTTTAGCATCCTCGATACCGAATGGCCTGAAGTTAAACAGCGGTTAGAAGGTTTTTTAAATAAAGTAAGTGATTAATTCCGTATCCAAAAGCAATCCGAAAATATTTGTTTTGCGCAGTGACGTACACTTGTTAAAGTGGTATAATAACTGCAAAAAATGAATAGCTCATTGGAAGGAATGACCCACTCTTATGAATCCTCTGGCACGACAGTTAAACGAGACCCTGGAACGTGAAAATTCTCACGTGCATGACATGCTTTCTGCATTAGGTAGATCGATTTACTTCCCGAAAGAAGGCATTCTCAGCCAATCTGCTGAAGCAAAGGCCAAAGCCAAGAAATACAATGCTACCATCGGTATTGCTATCGAAAATGGTCAACCTATGCATCTGAAGGTCATTCAAGACACACTCTCCACCTACGCACCAAAAGATATATATGAATACGCTCCACCTGCCGGTAAACCTGAACTTCGTACAGCATGGCGCAAAAAAATGCTCGAGGAAAATCCCGAGATTGGCAGTAAATTGATTGGGAACCCGATTGTTACGAATGCCTTGACCCATGGTCTTAGCATTGCCGCTGACCTTTTCGCAGATGTTGGCGACGCAGTGATTATTCCGGATAAAAACTGGGAAAATTACGAGCTCACCTTCGAAATCCGCCGCGGTGCCCACATCGTGAATTACCCGTTATACAACGAGCAGCAAAAATTTAATGCTGCTGGACTTCGTGAAGCTCTTTTTGCTCAAAAGTCCAAAGGTAAAGCAATCGTTGTCTTGAACTTCCCGAACAACCCGACAGGCTATACACCTGGGGCTGAAGAGGGGAAAGAAATTACGGCTGCCATCAAAGATGCTGCTGAAGCAGGCATCAACGTCATCGTACTTACGGACGACGCATACTTCGGTCTTTTCTTCGAAGGTTCCCTGCACGAGTCCTTGTTCGGTCAATTGGCTGACATCCACCCGCGTGTGCTCGCTGTCAAAATCGACGGAGCCACCAAAGAAGAATACGTCTGGGGCTTCCGCGTAGGCTTCATTACGTATGCAGGCCAAAGCGAAGCACTTCTCAGCGCCTTGGAGCAGAAAACAATGGGGATTATCCGTGCGACCATTTCCAGCGGTCCTCATCCGTCTCAAACATTCGTGCTTCATGCGCTTAACTCTCCAGAGTTTGGTCAACAGAAACAGGAGAAATACGAGATCATGAAAGGCCGCGCTAACCGCACCAAGTCCATACTGGACAGCGGAAAGTTCGATGATGCATGGGGTTACTACCCCTTCAACTCCGGTTACTTCATGTGCTTGAAGCTTAGAACCGTTGATGCTGAAGCCTTACGTGTACACTTGCTGAATCAGCATGGTGTAGGGACGATCGCCCTGGGAACTACCGACCTTCGCGTTGCTTTCTCCTGTATTGAAGAAGGCAGCCTCGAAGAGCTATTCAACCTCATTTATCAAAGCGTTAAAGAAATAGAAACCGTCTCCGCAAGCAAATCATAAGAACAAAAAGAGCACTTCCTAACATCAAGTTAGAGAGTGCTCTTCTTTGTTCTACTCATATTTCATTCCTGTGTATCATCGATAGCAATAGAGGCAGCGACTTGCTGCGCTCCCGTCAGTTTCGAAGCCTGAATGACCCGCTGCAGCACGCTGAATAACTCAAACGCTTCAAACGGTTTTGAAATATAGGCATTCATTCCAGTCCCAAGTACTTGCTCCTTTACGCCTTTCATAGCGTCTGCAGTCATAGCAATAATCGGTGTATCCACATCCCGTTCTCTTATTCGCCTAGCTGCTTCGTAGCCGTCCATGATTGGCATTTGCAAGTCCATCAGTATGGCATCATACCTCTTATTAGCTGCGTACTGGACCGCTTTAGTTCCATCTTCAGCAACATCAACTTGCAAGCCCAACTCATCCAAGATCGCCTTGGCCACAAGTTGATTAATCTCATTATCTTCGACGAGTAGAATGTTCGTATCGCGAAGTGTAGCAAACTTTTCATCGTAATGTTGATCTTCCTTACTAGTCATGTTTTGTTCATTGTCGATCTCATTATGAAATAATCCAGCCATCTCATTATATAATTGCGACTGACTGATTGGATAATAGAGTAATTTTTTTATTGCAGTCGAATTCACAGCATTTTGCAGCTCGGATTCATGAAACGCACTAATTAGAATGATAACTTTCTTCGGGGTGCCATACTCCATCTTGGTTTTTTCTACGAATCGAATGACGTCAGCATTCGGGAGCTTCCAATCTATGATCACCATATCATAGCGGCCGTTTTGATAGATCTGTTCGATAGAATCAGCAGTTGAGTCCGCCACTGTGACATTGAACTCAAATTGCTCCAATTGATTTTTCAATACCAAGCTCATTTCTGTATTGTCACTAATCAGTAAAACGCGGAGAAACTTCCATTTGGAATCTTGAGATAAACTTACGCCTGTAAACGATAAGTAGTCCAATTGCACGGTGAAAGAGAAGCAACTTCCTAACTCTGGCACGCTTTCAATGAAAAATTGTCCGCCCATCAATTCAACAAAGTTTTTACTAATGACAAGCCCTAAACCTGTCCCCCCGTACTTCCTCGTTGTTGACATATCCGCTTGTGTAAACTCTTTAAATAACTGTTCGCACTGCTCCGCGGTCATGCCGATTCCCGTGTCGCGAATGTCAAAACGCAAACAGACGCTTCGCTCATTCTTTGTCACAACGCCCACCGAAATGGTCACTTCTCCGTTTTCTGTAAACTTTACGGCATTACTTGCAAGATTGAGCAAGATTTGATTTAAGCGATAAGGATCTCCTTGGAACATTTGCGGCACTTCATGATGGATGGAAATTTGCAATTTTAACCCTTTGTCAACCACTTTAAAAGCGATCATATTCGAGATATTGTTCAGCACTTCATACAAATCGAATTCGATATGCTCCAGAGCAACTTTCTTCGCCTCTATCTTGGAGAAATCAAGAATATCGCTTATTATCGTTAGCAAGTTTTTTGCCGAAACAATCGTATTCCTAACATAATCCTTCTGTTGGCCCGTAAGTTGAGTTTGTTGGAGTAAATAATTAAACCCGATAATCGCGTTCATCGGCGTTCGTATTTCATGACTCATATTGGCCAAAAAAACACTTTTGGCTTGATTAGCCGCTTCGGCCACATCCTTGGCTTCTGTCAGGGGATTCGTGAGCAATCTGGCGATATAAAACCCGAAAAGAATGGCAAGAACAACAATGAACATACCAACGAGGGTCATTCTCCATTTTAAAGAATCCGTGTAACTCAATAGTTCACTTTTACTAAGAACCGCAGCCATTTTCCACCCGGTAGATTGGGATTGATAGAGAATAACATAGGAGGGCTTACCTTCAATAGTCATTTCGAAAAAACCATGGATTTGCTTTAATAAGGAGGAATAATCGGAAATATTGAACGATACGGGCTGTTTCGTTTGGGTCGATAGAGCCGTTCCGTTGTTTAATTGCTCCAATGTAGAAAAAGTAACTTCGCTATTTGGATGAGCGATAACCGTCCCTTTTTCATCAAACATAAACACATAACCACTTAAACCAATTTGGATATTTTTCACAATATCCGATAACTTGGCGAGACTGCGATCTAAACCGATGACTCCAATGATATGGCCCTGAGCGTCTTTTACCGTAGTCGTTTTACTCACTATTGTCTGAAGTCCATCTGGAGCATTATAGCTGTAGGGAGCGGATCGTTTAATACCATTAGGATCTAGGATAGATTGCTTGTACCAGGGACGTTCACGTGGATCATAGCCGCCTTTCATCGCATCGTTGGGCCACTGAATGTAACCGCCGTCTTTCGTTCCCAAATAAATGTATGTGGTATCTGGATGATATTTCGCATAACGTTCGAACTCACGATAGATATCTCCTTCAATATCAACTCTTTGCGTTGACTTAGGCTGAATACGATCATCCTCTTTGTCAAAATAGGTAGAAACCGTTTCGTCTGCTTGAGTAACAACCGGCATATTTGATAAATTCAACAAATCCTCATCTATGCTTTTATACATCATGCCAAAAGTATTATCTACTTGGTGAAGTTCCTTTTGAACTGATTTGGAAAGCTGATCTTTCATTAATCCACTTGAATATTGATAACTCATAAATCCTAGTAAAAATAAAGGAACTAAAGCGATAAAAGTAAGAAGGCCTATTAGCTTCGTTTTCAATGATTTCAAATGGAACACCCCTTCAAACCGATACAGCTCATAATACATAAATTATTCTACACAATAGGAAAAGAATCCTTTTAATTCGACATTCTCGAGAAGCCCTTTCGTGGCTTTTCACTAGAATTAGTCACTTTACCAGATCACTCATCATTTGTTGTTCATAGAATAGTAGTAAGTTGGACATTTGAAGGGGTGATAGATTTGCAATACTCAACATATGGCAGGCATACGGTTGTTGACGTTTGGGGGGTAGAATCCAGTTTTCTAGATAATGTTGATTTTTTACGACTAATTATGGTGAATGCAGCAGAGAAAAGTGGTGCTACCGTGCTGTCAGTAATCCATAAAAAATTCGACCCAAGTGGCTGTTCAATACTTGTTCTTCTATCTGAAAGTCATCTTTCCATTCACACATATCCGGAGGAAAATTTTGCGGCAATAGATGGTTACACCTGCGGAAAGAGAGTAGACCCTAAAGTTGCAGTCGATTATTTAATAGATATATTAAAACCCAAGAAAATGTATACAAAAACATTAATTCGAGGTTCTAATGAAATAGATGTCTTAGATTAATATAAAAAGCCTCTTTCGGATGAAGAGGCTTTTTTGTGTTGAGTCAAATGCGTAATGGTTGTTGATCATTCCCTTACTGCCCCTATTGCTGCATCTCTTAACAATTCCGCTTTATCTGTCTGTTCCCAAGGAAATTCAACATCCATACGGCCAAAATGTCCATACGCTGCCGTGTTCTGATAAATAGGTCTACGCAGATTTAGCATCTTAATAATGCCTGCCGGACGAAGATCAAAGTGATTACGAACTAATTGAATAAGATTATCATCGTCGATGATTCCCGTACCAAATGTATCGATAGCTATACTAACGGGATGTGCCACTCCAATCGCATAAGCAATCTGAATTTCACACTTTTGAGCGAGACCTGCCGCAACAATGTTTTTTGCTACATAACGCGCGGCATAAGCAGCCGAACGGTCAACCTTGGTGGGATCTTTACCCGAAAATGCACCTCCACCATGACGAGCATAGCCGCCATAAGTATCGGCAATAATTTTACGACCTGTTAATCCTGCATCTCCCTCTGGACCACCGATCACAAAACGGCCCGTTGGATTAATAAAATATTTTGTTTTTTCATCTATCAAATCAGTTGGAATGACAGGCAAAATCACAAATTCATACATATCTTTTTTAATTTGCTCTAGGGACACTTCAGGATCATGTTGAGCTGAGATTACGATCGTATCGATACGGATGGGGTGATCGCCTTCATATTCTACGCTGACCTGAACTTTCCCATCGGGACGCAAATAAGGTAATGTACCATTCTTGCGCATTTGAGCCAATTGATACGCCAATTTATGAGATAAAGCTATTGGCATTGGCATTAGTTCCTTGGTTTCACTACAAGCAAACCCGAAAATCAATCCTTGATCACCGGCACCAGTTATTCCTTCAATCTCTCCTCCATTCAACTTGCCTTCGCGAATTTCTAAAGCTTCGTTGACCCCCATTGCAATATCAGGAGATTGTTCATTAATGGCGATTAAGACTGCACATGAATTAGCATCGAAACCGAGCTCAGCTCGTGTATATCCAATGTTACTAATTGTCTTTCGAACAACTTTTTGATAATCAATAACCGCATTCGCCGTAATCTCGCCAGTTACAAGAACAAAGCCCCGACCTACACAGCATTCACAACCAACGCGTGCATACGGATCTATCTCATATATAGCATCTAATATCCCATCAGAAATTTGGTCACATAGTTTATCAGGATGGCCTTCAGTCACCGATTCAGAAGTAAAGAGATGGTTTCTTTTTTTAATAGTCATATACATGACCTCCCAAATTATAATCCTCTTTTTATAACTCTCCCCACCCTGCTGTCTTTCTAACACGGGATGTAACGTCTTTGATTCTTTGCACTTGCCGTCTTTCTAGTACCAACTCTTGTCCGATCGAAAGCGCTAGCTTTTCAGCTTTTGCCCGCAAACTTGGATCATTTATGCTTTCCAAATCCCATACATGTGCTAGACCTATGATTCTACGAATCATTTTACAACCCGCATAGCCTGCAGTATCTTCAAGTATTTGGAGTAAGAAATGATCTACGTATCCCGGGATTGCCGTCATTCTTTCTTTAGATTCTTTGTCCCATAAATGTCTAAATTCTTTTTCAAAGTAAGTCCATATTTGTTCGATCATCGTAAGAAGATACGTTTGATAATCTATTCGTTCCTGCGAGTCCTTCGTGTGTCCTTCGTGGGAGGCAAAGCTAAGTAGAAGGTTTCCTATCACAGCGCCGATATCAAATCCAATAGGTCCATAAAAAGCGAATTCCGGATCAATCACTTTTGTATCCACATTCGTTACCATGATGCTGCCGGTATGAAGGTCCCCATGGATGAGTGCCTGGGCATGGGTGAGGAAACCTTCCTTTAATTTTGCGACCTCAAGTTTCAGTTGGGTATTCTCCCATATTTCAACCACCTTATCTGCTATCAATGGATTAAATTGATTGGTTTCTGAAGCGAAATAGGGATCCGTAAAAATGAGATTTTCGGATATCTTGCACATTTCCGGATTTGAGAATTGAACCACTTTTTCCTTTTTCACTTGAGAGGGCAATGCAAAATCAGACGACATATACAAAGTTCGCGCTAGAAAAGTGCCAATTTGACATGCAAAATGAGGATAGCGTTCTTGAGCCACCAATCCTTTACGCATATTCAGGTGGTTCGATAAATCTTCCATCACAGTCAAGGCCATCGTACTATCATAATGATAGACAATAGGCACTAAACCTGGGCAAATAGAATGTTGTTCAATCAATGCCTGACTCTCAATTCGTGCCCGTTCAAGAGTCAATGGCCAAGATTCCCCAACCACCCGCGCATAGGGAAGAGCTTGCTTCATTATGATGCTTTTTCCTGAACTTTTGTCTGTAATACGAAAGACCAGATTCAAATTCCCATCGCCAATCTCTTCGCAAACCAGTTGTGCATTTGTCATAAACATGTTTCTTAACTTTCGGGCGTAATTCATAGCACTATATTCATTAAGGGCTTGGTACTGAAGCATACTATCATTCCCCCTTCCTCCTCTTTTAGAAAAGTAATACTATTCTATTAATAATCCAAGAAAGTGATTTTGGTGTATGCAAAAAACCAAAATAGTAAAACAGACTACATATTTAGGCCACTCTAAGAGAATCTATCGATGGAACCAAAATGTTTGGCATGATTGTATGTTACACATCATCCGTTATAACACAAAAAAACCCTTAACTAGTAAGGGTTTCTTGCTTAAAATAGGGATGCGGTCGGAGGGATTTGAACCCTCACGCCTTGTGAGCGCCACCCCCTCAAGATGGTGTGTCTGCCGTTCCACCACGACCGCAAATGAAATTAGAAAACTGGGGATCTAGGATTTGAACCTAGGCATGACGGAGTCAAAGTCCGTTGCCTTACCGCTTGGCTAATCCCCATTATTGAAGGGAAAAGGGCGACCGATGGGACTTGAACCCACGAATGCTGGATCCACAAACCAGTGCGTTAACCCCTTCGCCACGATCGCCACAGTAGGGATTTATTCCCTGAAGACTAGATACGAAACATTCGTAAAGTAATTAAGTGCATGGCTACGTTAGACGTAGGTGCTAGCTGCTTAGTCAGCTGAGTAGAGAGATTTTAACTTTCGTCAAAGATCCCTAAGCGGAGAGACTTTAATCTACGATTAAAGATCCCTAAGCGGAGAGACTTTAATCTACGATTAAAGATCCCTAAGCGGAGAGACTTTTGACTTCGTCAAAAGATCCCTATATTAGGTTAAGCCCTCGACCGATTAGTATTCGTCAGCTGCATGCATTGCTGCACTTCCACCTCGAACCTATCAACCTCGTCGTCTACAAGGGGTCTTACATACTGGGAAATCTCATCTTGAGGGGGGCTTCGCGCTTAGATGCTTTCAGCGCTTATCCCCTCCGTACATAGCTACCCAGCGATGCCTCTGGCGAGACAACTGGTACACCAGCGGTACGTCCATCCCGGTCCTCTCGTACTAAGGACAGCTCCCCTCAAATTTCCTACGCCCGCGACAGATAGGGACCGAACTGTCTCACGACGTTCTGAACCCAGCTCGCGTACCGCTTTAATGGGCGAACAGCCCAACCCTTGGGACCTACTTCAGCCCCAGGATGCGATGAGCCGACATCGAGGTGCCAAACCTCCCCGTCGATGTGGACTCTTGGGGGAGATAAGCCTGTTATCCCCAGGGTAGCTTTTATCCGTTGAGCGATGGCCCTTCCATTCGGTACCACCGGATCACTAAGTCCGACTTTCGTCCCTGCTCGACTTGTAGGTCTCGCAGTCAAGCTCCCTTATGCCTTTGCACTCTGCGAATGATTTCCAACCATTCTGAGGGAACCTTTAAACGCCTCCGTTACATTTTAGGAGGCGACCGCCCCAGTCAAACTGCCCACCTGACACTGTCCCCATACCGGATCACGGTACTAGGTTAGAACTCCGATACGATCAGGGTGGTATCCCAACGATGCCTCCACCCAAGCTGGCGCTCAGGCTTCAAAGGCTCCCACCTATCCTGTACAGATCGTACCAAAGTCCAATATCAAGCTGCAGTAAAGCTCCATGGGGTCTTTCCGTCTTGTCGCGGGTAACCTGCATCTTCACAGGTATTAAAATTTCACCGGATCTCTCGTTGAGACAGCGCCCAAGTCGTTACGCCATTCGTGCGGGTCAGAATTTACCTGACAAGGAATTTCGCTACCTTAGGACCGTTATAGTTACGGCCGCCGTTTACTGGGGCTTCAATTCATAGCTTCGGAACCGAGGTCCCTAACCACTCCTCTTAACCTTCCAGCACCGGGCAGGCGTCAGCCCGTATACTTCGCCTTGCGGCTTCGCACAGACCTGTGTTTTTGCTAAACAGTCGCTTGGGCCTTTTCACTGCGGCCCCCTCGGGCTATTCACCCTACCGAGGCACCCCTTCTCCCGAAGTTACGGGGTCATTTTGCCGAGTTCCTTAACGAGAGTTCTTCCGCGCGCCTTAGAATTCTCTTCTCACCCACCTGTGTCGGTTTGCGGTACGGGCACCTTCGCCTGGCTAGAAGCTTTTCTTGGCAGTGTGAACTCATGACCTTCGGTACTTAAATTTCCCTCCCCATCACAGCCCAGCCTTATCGATGTGCGGATTTGCCTACACATCAGCCTCACTGCTTGGACGAGCATCCATCAGCTCGCGTCACTATCCTTCTGCGTCACTCCATTGCTCATAACGGCTACGGTGGTACAGGAATTTCCACCTGTTGTCCATCGACTACGCCTTTCGGCCTCGCCTTAGGTCCCGACTTACCCTGAGCGGACGAGCCTTCCTCAGGAACCCTTAGGTTTTCGGCGGATCAGATTCTCACTGATCTTTTCGTTACTTATACCGGCATTCTCACTTGTATGCGCTCCACCTGTCCTTACGGTCAGAATTCTACGTACATACAACGCTCCCCTACCCATGCACAAATTCATGTGCAAGCCATAGCTTCGGTGGCGTGTTTAGCCCCGTTACATTTTCGGCGCAGAGTCACTCGACCAGTGAGCTATTACGCACTCTTTCAATGGTGGCTGCTTCTAAGCCAACATCCTGGTTGTCTGTGCAACTCCACATCCTTTCCCACTTAACACACACTTGGGGACCTTAGCTGATGGTCTGGGCTGTTTCCCTTTTGACAATGGATCTTAGCACTCACTGTCTGACTCCCGGATTTAAGTTTGTGGCATTCAGAGTTTGACTGGACTTGGTAACCCTTGGCGGGCCCCGCACCCAATCAGTGCTTTACCTCCACAACTCAACATCCGAGGCTAGCCCTAAAGCTATTTCGGGGAGAACCAGCTATCTCCGAGTTCGATTGGAATTTCTCCGCTACCCCCACCTCATCCCCGCATTTTTCAACATGCGTGGGTTCGGGCCTCCAGTGAGTGTTACCTCACCTTCACCCTGGACAGGGGTAGATCACACGGTTTCGGGTCTACGTCCACGTACTAAAGCGCCCTATTCAGACTCGCTTTCGCTGCGGCTCCGCCTTTTCTGGCTTAACCTCGCACGGGAACGTAACTCGCCGGTTCATTCTACAAAAGGCACGCCATCACCCATATAGAGGGCTCTGACTTTTTGTAAGCACACGGTTTCAGGTTCTTTTTCACTCCGCTTCCGCGGTGCTTTTCACCTTTCCCTCACGGTACTGCTTCACTATCGGTCACTAGGGAGTATTTAGCCTTGGCAGATGGTCCTGCCGGATTCCGACGGGGTTTCACGTGACCCGCCGTACTCAGGATACCTCTAGGGGTTTCGTTCGATTTTGGCTACAGGGCTTTTACCTTCTATGCCGGACCTTTCCAGATCGCTTCGCCTACCGAACTAACCCCACAACGAGGTCCTACAACCCCAAGGAGCAAGCTCCTTGGTTTGGGCTATTCCGCTTTCGCTCGCCGCTACTGACGGAATCACTTTTGTTTTCTTTTCCTCCAGGTACTTAGATGTTTCAGTTCCCTGGGTATGCCTCTACTATTGCTATGTATTCACAATAGAGTAACTGCGCATTACCACAGCTGGGTTCCCCCATTCGGACATCCCCGGATCAAAGCCTGCTTACGGCTCCCCGAGGCATTTCGTCGTTCGCCACGTCCTTCTTCGGCTCCTAGTGCCTAGGCATCCTCCGTGTGCTCTTTCTAGCTTAACCTAGAAAAAACTTTAAAGATTTTTGTATGATCCAAAAGAATCACACAACCTAAGTTCTTACTTTACGTTTTGTTTCGTTATCTAGTTTTCAAGGAACAATGTTGCAACCATTACATTCGCAAAGCGATGTTGGTTGTCAACTTGCGTTTGAAAGATTGCTCTTTCAAAACTGAACACGAGTGAGTAAACGTTTTGTATCCGAAGATACTTGACTGGATCTATCAGATCCGAGTCTCCATAGAAAGGAGGTGATCCAGCCGCACCTTCCGATACGGCTACCTTGTTACGACTTCACCCCAATCATCTACCCCACCTTCGGCGGCTGGCTCCCTTGCGGGTTACCCCACCGACTTCGGGTGTTGTAAACTCTCGTGGTGTGACGGGCGGTGTGTACAAGACCCGGGAACGTATTCACCGCGGCATGCTGATCCGCGATTACTAGCAATTCCGACTTCATGCAGGCGAGTTGCAGCCTGCAATCCGAACTGAGATCGGCTTATAAGGATTGGCTCCACCTCGCGGCTTCGCTTCCCGTTGTACCGACCATTGTAGTACGTGTGTAGCCCAGGTCATAAGGGGCATGATGATTTGACGTCATCCCCACCTTCCTCCGGTTTGTCACCGGCAGTCATCTTAGAGTGCCCACCCAAAGTGCTGGCAACTAAGATCAAGGGTTGCGCTCGTTGCGGGACTTAACCCAACATCTCACGACACGAGCTGACGACAACCATGCACCACCTGTCTCCTCTGTCCCGAAGGCCTACGATATCTCTACCGTATTCAGAGGGATGTCAAGACCTGGTAAGGTTCTTCGCGTTGCTTCGAATTAAACCACATACTCCACTGCTTGTGCGGGTCCCCGTCAATTCCTTTGAGTTTCACTCTTGCGAGCGTACTCCCCAGGCGGCATACTTACTGTGTTAACTTCGGCACCGAGGAATCGAATCCCCAACACCTAGTATGCATCGTTTACGGCGTGGACTACCAGGGTATCTAATCCTGTTTGCTCCCCCACGCTTTCGCGCCTCAGCGTCAGTTATAGGCCAGAAAGTCGCCTTCGCCACTGGTGTTCCTCCACATCTCTACGCATTTCACCGCTACACGTGGAATTCCACTTTCCTCTCCTACACTCAAGTCAACCAGTTTTGGATGCGAACCGGGGTTGAGCCCCGGGCTTAAACACCCAACTTAATTAACCGCCTGCGCGCGCTTTACGCCCAATAATTCCGGACAACGCTTGCCCCCTACGTATTACCGCGGCTGCTGGCACGTAGTTAGCCGGGGCTTTCTTCTCCTATACCGTCACACAAAAGGCAGTTACTCCTCTTGCTGTTCGTCTAGGGCAACAGAGCTTTACGATCCGAAAACCTTCATCACTCACGCGGCGTTGCTCCGTCAGACTTGCGTCCATTGCGGAAGATTCCCTACTGCTGCCTCCCGTAGGAGTCTGGGCCGTGTCTCAGTCCCAGTGTGGCCGTTCACCCTCTCAGGTCGGCTACGCATCGTCGCCTTGGTGAGCCGTTACCTCACCAACTAGCTAATGCGCCGCAGGCCCATCTATAAGCCACAGATTGCTCCGTGTTTCATAATTCTCTCATGCGAGAAAACCAATTATCCGGTCTTAGCTATCGTTTCCGATAGTTATCCCAGTCTTATAGGCAGGTTACCTACGTGTTACTCACCCGTCCGCCGCTAACTTATCCCGAAGGATAAATCCGCTCGACTTGCATGTATTAGGCACGCCGCCAGCGTTCGTCCTGAGCCAGGATCAAACTCTCCATAATAGTAAAACTATCTGAAAGCTTAATTGCTCATTTGCGTTGCTAGCGAGATTTTGCAATCTCTTTTTGAACGATTTCTCGTTCGTGCTTACTCACTCGTTGTTCAGTTTTCAAAGATCAATTTCTTTCGTTTTCCGTCCTACTCTCTCGGCCGGATTTATAATATAGCATAATCGCCTAATCAAATGCAAGCTTTATTTTTACTTTTTTCGATAAAAAATTCAGCTCGTTTTAGCCGGATTAATAATATATCATGGTAACTTGAATAATTCAACACCTATTCGACATATTTTTTACGAAGGCGCTCGATTAAGCACTTGCTCTACAAGTTCCTGCTCGAAACGCTCCTTTAATGAATCATTGCTAGGCCCTACAACCAAACCAATCTCTTTGAATTCGCGGATCAAGGTTTGAATACCAGCAAGGTTTCCCTCTTGAGCGAATTGGTCGGTTTGCTCTATTACATGATAAGCAATGGCTTGGTGAGCATCTGAAAAGCTTTGATCAACATTTGCAGCGCCTCGGTAATCGGCATAATACCTTTTAAATGTAGCCATGAGTGTTTCGTCCATAAATAGTCCAACTCCTAATATAGGGATCTTTAAACGTAGCTCAAAGTCTCTTCGCAATGCAAGACAAAGATCAGTTTCCCTCAATTAAAGCAAGATTATACAGCTAAAAAGCACAGTTGGCTCCCTGCTATAAATAAGCAAGGAGCCAACTGTATGTATCTAACCTTTTCTATATCTTTCGAATGGTGCTTTTATTATTTCACATCAATAGAAGTAACTACTTGGTTCTGTCCTTTAAGCTGGATCAGATGACCTTGTGTGAAAGCGCCTAAGTTACCTGTCAAAGCAACATCAGCAGACACGTTATAAATCGTTGTTTGGTTGTTGCCGTTAATATTTTGAGTAATGGAAATGGTAGTAATCTTACCTTGAGCATTAAGCGTAGTCGCATTCAACGTACCCAAAACATCGAAGGATTGATTAACTTCAGCCAACTTCGTTACTTCGACAAATACAACTGTATTATTGAATGTACGAACCTTCACTTCATCGCCAACTTGAATAGCGGCAGGAGCTACTTTCACACCATTACGCAAAATGAATGCATCTGGATGAAGAACGTACTGAGTAGAAACTCCGGCTTTAGTAACTGAAAGCACGTTGTTGTAAACTGCTGCGTTCACAGTGCCTGTAATAGAACTTTGATCTTCTGGCAATTGGTTACCAGTGCGATCCAATAAAGCGGCCAGTTGAGCACGTGTTACAGGTTGATTTGGTTTGAAAGTATTATCTTCAAAACCGTCAACTAGTCCTTTTTCGATAGCTACTGCAACATAACCAACAGAACCTGCTGGGATTTGCTTAGCATCTTTAAATGTAAGTGCTGTGTTCATTTTCGCCTTAGCTTCTGCATTTAATTTCAGAGCTTTCACCAAAAGAGTAGTCGCCCACAAGCGATCAGCTTCTTTTTGCGGTTGAACAGCGTCATCACTTTCTGTGAACAGATCATTCTCAAGTGCTACGGCTACGTAACCTACAGCCCAAGCAGGGATCTTGTCTGCATCTTTGAAATTCAATTTTGTAGACATTTCAGCAGCGGATTCAGCTTGTTCACGCAAGCCCATCAATCTCACAGCTGCCGTGATGGCTTCAATACGAGAAACGGACTTATCAGGTTTGAAAGTACCATCTTCATAACCTTCGAATACTTGCTTAGATGCTAGACTTGCTATGTAACGCATTGCCCATTGAGCACTTTTGAGATCATCAAAATTAATGCGGATTTGAATATTGCCTTTTACATTATATTTATTAGTATCGTATCCTTTGCTTTCAGTGCGTTTACCACGATCGTTATCCTCATGGTCATTATTTTTGGCAAACGCTGCTGTAGCGCCCCCCATTACCATTGTTAGTACAAGTCCAGTTGCTACAAATTTCTTCATTAGATTCTTTTTCATTCAAGTTCCCTCTCCCTTATTCATATAGTTTCATAAATAATGTGGAGCCTTCGCGAAGGGTTCCTGTGTTATGCTACAAGAATTCGCCCAACCGGTTATCTTTTTGGGGGTGGACATCAAAATCTTTTATATCAAGCTATTTTCTCAGTCTATTAAATCAACTTTGAAACTGCTAAACTTAAACCATATCAGACTATCGCTAAAGGAGTTTACACATGCGTTTACGGAATCCCCGAGTTCAACTTATTACCGCTTTAGCCGTTCTGCTTATTGTTTTGTCCGCAATTTCGTATAGCAAGGTTTGGCATAAGCAAGGGAACATGGAACCAGAAGCTGTTTCTGCGCCAGCAATCACGCATCCAGACACTCCAATCGTTAGCGAAGCACCCACAGCGCCTGTTGACCCAACAAATAATGAGAGCGTTAATACTTATCCTACTGAGCACATCGATGTAGTAGTCATCGGCAGTGAGCTTGAAGGTCTTTACCTAGCCAGAGCTGCAGCAGATGAAGGCTTGAAGGTTAAAGTACTGGATCCTCATAAAGCGTTTGGAGGTCAGATTCTCCAAAGTCAAATGCTATTTCTCGATGAAACCCGCGACGATCAAGGTCATTTACTCGTACAAGGCCGTGTCAAAGAATTATTCGACGGTTTCCGAAACGCCAAAATACGTAAGCTACCAGAATTCACTACATATATGAATAAATTAATCAAAGATATTCCTTTGGAATCTGGTATTGCCATTAATGAAATTGAACAAACGAATACACCGGATCATATGCACAAAATCGCTTCTATCGTTTACACTACGGAACAGAATGAAAAGAAGAAAATTACAGCATCCTATTGGGTTGATAACAGTGATTATGCGGCGTTAATCAGTCGATTAGATGCCAAGCGATTGCCAGGTCTTGAGAAGTTCTATGGTCAAAAAGAGATTGAATATATGAGTGCTGGCATGATGATGAAGTTCAAAAATGTCGACTGGAAAAAGTTTAATACCGCATTTAATCTATTAAAACCAGAAGAGAAATCGAAGCAATTCGGTGGAGGTTATGTAAGTGATAGCTTCGCTATTGGACTAAGCGGAATGACTAAGGCCTATCATCCTTCCAATGATCGAGTTTTTCTAAGAGGTTTGAACGCGGTGCATCAACGAGATGGGGAAGTTCTAATTAACGCCCTTCTTGTTTATACCGTTGATCCTTCAAAACCTGAATCCATCCAAGAGGCTGTTAGCCTAGGTAATAAAGAAACACCTTTGATTCTCAATCACTTTCGTAAAACGTTACCGGGTTGGGCACATGCTGAATTAGGTGAATTTCCTACGTATCCCTATGTCCGAGAATATAATCACTATGAAATGGACTATGTTTTAAAACCATCTGATCTCCTTTCGGGCACGATGTTCTGGGATAATGTCAGTATTGGTGGGTATCCGCTTGATTTACAAGGCACAAGTGCTAACAAGTGGGGTATTGAAATGGGACGTCCGGATAAATACGGCATGCCGCTGCGCAGCTTTTTGTTGAAAAATTATGAAAATGTCATTGCGGCCGGAAAAAATGTAGGCTCATCAGCTATCGCCTATGGAAGCACAAGAATTCAACCGAACACAAGTCTTGCTGCAGAGTCTATCGGAGTTATATTAGGTCAATTGCATGGCAAGCAAAAGCTCAGGGAAATAAAACCTGATGAAATGGCCAAACTCCAGCAGTACCTAGCTCACCACTATCAAATCAAGCTTACGGGTGTAGTAGGTACGAATAAAATTACCGGTTGGAACGAAGAAGAAATTAGAAAGCTTGACTCCGGAGAAATTACGTATCCTAGCTATATTAAAACCAGAAAAAAACCTGCTATCAAATAATCATCTAAATAATCAGATAAATGGATCAGAAAACCGTGCATTCGTTCCTTGAGCGAATACACGGTCTTTTTTTAGTTGAAAGAATGCATAATCAGCATTATAATAAGTCATATACTTATTATCACTTACAATCACTTAAGCGAAAGGAGTGAATTCCCCTTGTTTCAAGAAGAAAGACTTATTTCAATCGTCGAATACTTAAAATCAAATAAACGAATTACCGTTGACCTTATTTGTGAGCTATACGATGTTTCAAGGGACACAGCTAGACGTGACATGGTAAAACTCGAAGAGCAAGGTACTATCGTTCGAACGCGCGGCGGTGCCATCCTCCCCACCCTTTCCAAAGAAGTTGGAGATTATGATCAAAGGCTGCAAGCAGAGTCTTCTTCGAAGCTAACGATTGGCAAGACAGCTGCGGCACTCGTTCAAGATGGCGATTATATCATGATGGACGCCTCAACCACAGTCCTACATGCTGCCACTGCACTAAGGTCCAAACAGAATATTGTCGTGACAAGTTCAATTGAAATTGCTGCTATTCTCACTCGTAAAGATGAAACGACCATCCATATTCTTGGCGGTGTACTAGATAACAAGCACCATAGTGTATACGGAGCGAAAGCGATCGAGATGTTAAATGACTATCATGTCGATAAACTGCTCATCGGGACTTGTGGAATTACAGAAGAAGGGCTGTCTGCTCCGAACGAAGAGGATTGTTATCTGGTGAGAGCCATGATGCAGCACGCGGACCAAGTTATTGTACTAGCTGATCATTCCAAATTCGGAAAGCGATTGTTTCATCGCGTCGTGGGATTCGAAAGTATTGATATCCTCGTAACCGATCAAGCATTAAGCACTGAAATGAAAGAGAAATTACTTGCATGTGATGTTGAAATCGTATTAGCAGGAGGAGAAGACCAACATGATTAAACTTATCGTAAGTGATTTGGACGGCACATTACTCGATCACAATAAGAAAGTCAGTTCTAGAGAATTAGCTGCACTAATGAAAGTCAAAGAAGCCGGTATTGGACTTTGTTTGGCATCAGGAAGAATGAACATTGAAATGCAGCAAGTATTAGCGGAAATTGGTCATCGCGCCTATTCCGTCTCACAAAATGGCGCATTCATCCACTTAGAGGATGGTACGTTCATGAAATCTCAGCTTTTTCAACCTGATTTGGCTTATCAAGTGTACCAGCTTCTTAAGGATTTTGATCTCGTCAAGCTCGTTTGCTCGGGCGAAGCCAATTATATCACGAATTTGACTCCTGCTTCTGATGATGTGCAATCTCGAACATTCCAACCTTTTATTGTAAAAGATGATGTGGAGCAGTCTTTGAAAGGGGACTTTGCTGTTTGTAAGTTCTCGATGTTTGGAAAAATAGAAACGCTCTTAGAGCTTAAGGCTCTAATGCAGGAAAAGCTTGGGGATCAGCTAGAAATGTTCATTTCCGACAAAGATTGTCTTGATATTATGCCTCTCGCTGTTTCAAAGGGCAGCTCTCTGCTTGTACTTATTGAAAAATTGGGCTTGCAGCCAGAAGAGATCGCCTGCTTCGGGGATTCTTTCAACGATGTATCGATGTTCGGCATCACACCTCATAGTTTTGCTATGAAAGGCGCTCATCCGGAGGTCAAACAAAAGGCATTGCACCATGTGGATTCTGTTGCAGAAGCCATTGGTCATGTATTTGCTTATAACGAGAAATATGCTGCCGATCAAAAAGGAAGCACTGTCTTATGAAGAGACTCTTAATTATGGCCTGCTTGTCTTACTTATTGACGGGCTGTACTCACGTTATTTTTGGAGCTGTATTACCCGAATTACTCACCCATTACGGAAGAAGTTACAGTGATGGCGGTCTACTTGTATTCATGGAATTCGGTGGCTTCCTTCTGGGTGTACTTTGTATGCCATCTCTCATACGTCGGATCAGTCGCAGAAGTACCATTACAACGGCTTTTGGTCTTCTCTTCTTGGCTATGATCACTATCGTTCTGCTACCTCCTTGGCCCATTGCGGTTTGTCTGTCATTCATAGCCGGGGTAGCTTTCGGACTCGTTGAATCCAGCATCAGCACCTTCGTATTAATTGCAGCAAAAGATCAACAAGCGGTTGCTTTCAGCAAGCTCGAGGTTTTCTTCGGACTTGGAGCATTATTTATGCCCATAGTATCAAGTATCCTGATCGCTAATGGTTTATGGAAATACGGATTTATGCTATTGGGATTAAGCGCACTCACTGCGTGTATTGTCTGGTCGAAGCTTTCCTTAGGCGAGCATGATGAGTTGTTAGCTCACAAAGCGGATCGCTCGAAGCGGACAGAGAAACTCCCTGTACTTACTAAGAGCTCCTTGACGTTTCTTTGTTTACTCATGATAGTTTTCTTCTTATATGTAGGAATGGAAAACACCATCGTTAATTTCTTGCCCTCGATCTTTACCGATCAATTACATGCTTCCAGCTCCGTTTCATCGCTTGCTGTAACAGCCTATTGGCTGGCCATGGTTGTAGGCCGATTATTTGCAGGTGTTGTTGCCGAGAAAATGACTTATTTCCGTTACTTGGCGGTCTCATTTGCAGGCAGCTTGCTCACCGTACTTATCTGGGTGTTTAGCACGAATCTATGGAGCAGCTTCGCCGTTGTACTATTACTTGGATTATTCATGTCCGGTATGTTCGCAGTAGCTCTCATTTATGCGAATCAACTGCTTCCAGGGCGTACGGAGCAAACAACGAGTACGCTTATCGCCGCAGGTGGATTAGGAGGTTCTATTCTTCCCTTAGGTGTCGGTTGGGGGATGGACCGATTTCATGTAGGCGTGTCAATTTGGTTTGTACTTATTGGCATGTGTGTCGTGTTAGGTATCATTTTATATTCTCGGAGATGGAACGTTCAAACCTCAAAGTCTGTATAAAGTTAAAAAAAGCTGAAATCCTTAGTGGATTCAGCTTTTTCTATGTTATCGCAACGGCTTTAATTGAACGATGATGGCTTTTTCCTCGAACATTACATTCTTCACACCAATAAGTTTTGGCAAGTGATCTTCAATAGGGAGTTCGATAGGAGCAAGTTGAACCCATTCACTTGGTACTTGCATGCCTTTAATACTCGTATTTCGATGTTGAACGACTAAATTCGGCGGGTTCCAAGCAAGGGTGAACATCATCTGGGCACCGATGGGTATCTTCTCCCGCCACCTCACATTCACGTCAGCCACAAGGTTTGAACCTTGAAGTGTAAGCTTCGCCCCTTCAATTCGAAAATCATTAGGCAGAACTTGATGACCAGCTAGCTGCTTCTTTACCACATCATTAAGTTCTTGTTCGGTTAGCTGTACCTCAAAATTCCGGTTCTTGACGATGTCTGCGATCTTGCTGCTGATTGTGACTTCTTTATAATCTAAGTTTAAAGCTTCGGTTGGTTTAACATGCCGAACGGCGATCACCAGTGCAGCCGAAAGGATAATGACCACAGCTATGGCGAAAATGACTATTTTTTTCAGCACGTTTCACACCCCGCAGATCAATTTGTTGTTGCCCTAGTAGGTAGGGCTACTCTTTGTTCTGCTGCTTTTCTTTGAGCCAACGAGGAGCGCCCTTGCTCTTGCGATCTCGCTCGCGCTCCGCTTTACTCACGGTCTTGCCAACGGCGGCCTTGTTCGTGTTCGCCTGCGCCGCCGGCTTCGCCGGGGCAGCGCTGCTCTGGCGAAGCGCGTCAGGCGCCGCGGCACTAGTACGCACCGCGCCCGCTGGCGCGGCAGCGTCCCGCGCGCCGGCGGAGCTGCGCGTAGGTGCTGCGCCGCTCGGGCGCGCAGCTTCGCGTCGGCTGCGCATCGTCGCCGCACTGCGGTCCTGGGCCGGGTCGACGAGCCGGCCCTCGAACATCGCCTTCGGCGCAATCGTGATGCCGAGCTGCTTCTCGAATTTGTCGAGAATGAACTGCTCCTTCGGCGTCACGATAGAGATGGTCGTGCCCTCGCGGCCCATCCGACCGGTCCTGCCTACGCGGTGGAGATAATACTCCGCGTTGGTCGCAGGATCCAAGTGGAAGACATGAGTCACGCCTTCAATATCAAGTCCTCTTGCGGCAACGTCCGTTGCCAGCAGCAATTGAAATTTCCCATCCCGGAAATTCCCCATCACTCGGGCCCGATCTTGTTTGCTAGCTTCTCCATACAAGGCTTCAACAGATAAACCTACGTATTGGAGTTTGCCCACCACTTGGGCAATATCGTCCGTGACGTTGATAAACACGATAGCTGATGTAGGCTTAATCAGACGTACAAGCCTTCTGAGCGTATCAATCTTCTCACGTTCCTGACACACCACATACATGTGTTCCAATGTTTCGGCTGTGCGTTGATTCGGATTGATTTTGATAATCACAGGATCTTTGAGCCATCTCCCCGCAGCTTGCTCCGTGCTTTGCGGGATCGTCGCGGAAACAAACACCATCTGACTGGACTTAAGCATCCCTTTAAGGACTGCTTCAACATCCTGCATGGAACCTAGCTCGAACACTTGGTCCACTTCATCAACAATACCCATTTTCACATGGTGCAAAGTTAGCTTCTTTATTTTCATAAGTTCAAGCAAGCGACCCGGCGTACCAACAACAATGTGAGGGTGTAATCGAAGCTTTTCTACTTGTCTAACAATGGCCGCTCCACCGATAAGAGATTGAGATCGAATCGGTCCTCCTTCAGTGAACTTCTCAATTTCCTGCATGATTTGCATACCTAGCTCCCTGGTGGGAACGACAACAAGCACCTGCAGTTGTTTTTGCGTAGGATCGATTCGTTCCAATGCTGGAAGCAAATAGGCTAATGTTTTACCCGTACCCGTTTGGGACTGAATGATGGCATCTTTCCCTTGCTTTAAAACAGGAATCCCTTCGGCTTGAATCGGTGTTGGCTCACCAATCCCTAATTCTTGCAATTTATCTAAATAGGACTGCGCGATCTGCAGTTGTTCAAAGCTTGTACTCAATTTACGAAAACCCCTTTTCTCATCCAATCTAATGTCCTTATTATATGCCACGCCGTAAAACGATACAAATCGACAACCACTGAAGCAGAAATAAGAGTCCTAAAGGACTCTTATCCGCCAGATCCCCACTCTTCAAGCAGTCTCTGCTTAATCACATCACGTGCCCGGAACAAGCGTTGTCGAACGACTCCCTCCGTTACACCAAGCTCATTAGCCATATCTTTGTAAGATAAATTATGGATCCATTTCATCGCAATAATTTGTCTGTAAGAGGGGCTAAGTTGATTAATGTAGGTGATAATAGCCTCGCGCATTAGCTTCAGCTCGACTTCTTGATCCAGTGGAACCAGATATTCAGATGTTGGTGCCGCTTCCTTGATACAGAGCATGAGTTCAACTTCCAGCTCATCCCGGTTGCGCTTGTGCTTACGAAGATGATTGAGTGTAACATTCCGAGTTAACTTCTTAACCCAGCTTTCATATTTATCAATTTCAGTCAATAAAGGCGCTTTACGAACAGCCCTAAGAAATGACTCCTGAATAATGTCTTCCACCGCCGCATGATCCCTTAATATGAAGTAAATCATGGGATATACGAGGAGATAGAACTCCTGGTATATCTGCTCTTGCACGCTCTTATCTAATGTATAAAAATCACTGCTGAATATCAGTCTCAGAGACTTCGAATTAAACGCCCCCTAGCCTACCAGGTAGAACTAACGTATTGTGTTCCTACCTTATTTTAGGTCATAAAGGGGGAGTAAACAATAATAATAATTAATTTAATTGGAAAAGACTTCCTGCTTACTTCGTTCAAGCTTTTCATTGAGCCATGTAAATACGTCATCCAGAGCCTTTTCATCTTCTTTTCGAGGGAACCGATGATCTAGTCCTGTATATAGAGCCATCGTGTAATCTTTGCCAGCTTGATCCAGAGAGTCAGCCAGTTTTCTTGCATGTCCGATGTCCACTTGTGAATCATTCGTTCCATGGATAATATAGATGGGCGAGTTGATTTCATTTACCCAACATGCCGGGGAGCGATCGATGTAAGCTTCGACTTGCTTCTTCGGATGTCCGACAACCCGTTTGAGCATCCGCCGCAAATCTACACGCTGTTCATAGGTATCCAACATGTCACTTACACCTCCCCAAACGACAACAGGGCCAACCCCGCTGCACTCTCGGGCTGCACGCATGGCCATAACAGCACCTCTGGAAAATCCAATCAATGGTATAGGACCTGGCAACACTTCCTCTAAAGATTGCACCATTGGAATGGCATGAAACAAATCGAACCTGTCTTCTCCGCCAAAATCCTCACGCCCTTCACCACCTTCATTCCCCCGATAATAGGGAGCAAAGACGACGTAGCCGCGTTTAGCCATCGATATAATTCTTCGTTTACGAACCATCCCAACACGTTTAATGCCGCCGCGGCAGTAAATGACAGCAGGTCGTGGACTTGTTCCATCTGGAACGGCTAAAAGGCCTTTCACTTTTAGGCCTTGACTAACATAAGTAAGGATATACAGCGATATATGCTTCACGAAGCAGCGAATTTGCTCTTTTCCTAATAGTTGACCATCTCGGATATCATCTAGTGCAATGGGCATGGGTTCCCCCTATTTTGACAGCTCTCTTATCATCATATAAACTAAATGTACTCCACCTATTTTCCATCCGAAGGGATGAAACTATGAATACAGATTTTGAGAATGAATTTAATTCCTTAGTGTTCAAAACAGCTGAACTCATCACGGGCGATACTTCACCTGAAATGCTTGAGAAAATTAAGATTTGGGCATTTTTTAATCATGTTCATAAGTCGCTGCCGGCATTAACCTCCCACTGGAATCAAACGCATCCAGAAGGCAAAGCCGAAGTACGTCGCATTTTCGAAGAAATTCGAGAATTGAACCAGGCCTTACAAGCGGCGAAAAAGCCAGAACAGACTTAGAATCATCCATCAATGAAAGAAAAAAAGCGGGCGGAATCCCAATCTATGACTGGGAGCCGCTTATTTTTTATTTAAAATGCCTGATGCCAAGCGATCGAACATTCGCGGGAATAGATGAAATAATTTGATTCCCATTCCAGCCACAAAAGGAAGATCTTTCTCAGGAATATTTCTTTCTATCGCATGTATGAGTTCTTTGACGACTTTCTCCGGTTTAAGCATAAACCAAGCCACATTTTTGACATAGTTACCGCTCGGGTCTGCTTTATCAAAGAAAGGAGTTGAAATGGGTCCCGGGTTAATCGCTGTTATGGAGATCCCAGTTCTTATAAGCTCCTGCCGCAAACTGTTCGTGAAGCCTAGTACTGCGTGCTTAGTCGCGGAATAACCTGTGGATTTGGCCGAACCGATCTTACCCGCCATAGAAGCCACGTTCACGATATGACCGCTCCCGGCCTTTAACATATGAGGCAATACAGCTTGGGTACAGCGGACTAGGCCCATGTAATTTACATTCATCATTTCTTCAAAATGAGCAAGCGGCGCCTCCCTAAACGACTCAAATATCCCGTACCCCGCGTTATTAATCAAAATATCAATACGACCAAATTTGGCTATAATTTGTCCCACAACATCATGAACCTGCTCTGTATTCGTTACGTCCATCTCGTAAACGGCATGCTGCCCTTGCAAGCCCGAAGCAATTTCTTCAAGTTTATTTGTACTGCGTGCAGTTAATATAGGAATGGCTCCTTTAGCTGCAAATTGCTGTGCCATCACGGCCCCAATGCCGCTCGAAGCTCCTGTAATCAAGACGATTTTGTTCGAAATGTTCAAGCTTACCTTCTCCTTATGGCACAGTTTATGTAAAAAAAATGGAGATACCGCTTCAGCAGCACTCCAGTTCATTTTAGCATATGTATCTATAATAGGTCTCTTACGTGATTAATACTTGAATATCCAGCTCGCCAATGTTATCCATGATCAAAGGTATGGTCAATGCTTTCTTCGGCACAAATCCAGCAGCCGTTGCAGATTGAACAATCTTCGGTGGTGTAATATCCACCCTTACCCCTTGATTGAAAAGCATCGTGCTTGCATTCCCACTAATCATATTACCAAGCTCAGAGATGGCGCTCTTACCCATTTCGTCCATTTCTGTAATAATAAATCCACCCATCATGGCAGAAACCATTTTCAAAGCAACATCCTCAGCTAAGCCGAAAACAATATCGCCTTCCATCTGCCCGGTCATCCCGATTTGTATCCAGATATACTTCTCCACAAATTTGACGTCTTTGACGCCGAGCTGCCCCGTTGTTGGGCGAATGTTAGCAACTTGCTCGATGACAATTCTAGCCGACTCCAAAAAGGGATTAATGTACTCAGCCTTCATAGCTCCGCTCCGATCTCATTTGTGAATAAGTTCCACAGAAAAACGACCTTTTTCAACATTATACCTAAAAAATTAGGACAAGTATACTGTCTTTTTCGATAAAATAGTTCCTACTACTCAGATACACAAACTCATCCTACCTTCATACTTATATTGTCGAACAACGATGCAATTGTTCATGAACAAAGGAAATTGCAGCATGAATATGGAAGAATATATATATTCGTGTCGAATCCTGATAAGCTTATGGGAGAAAATTCCTTAAAGGGGCGTTGAAAGTCTATATGAATAAACAGCATATTACTGCTCGAAATTGGAATTTATATCAACTTGCGCTTGTTTATCATATTATTTCCGTATTTTTGATTGGGACAAATTTCTACTTTATACATCCTCTTGCTTATGTGCAAGATAACCCATTGATAGGTCTATTTATCGATGTTATTCTATTTAGCTCCATACTCGGATTAGCTTTATTTGGCATTAAAGTAATTAAAAAAAGAGAATCCTCCATTAACGAAACCGCGAAGCGATATAAATCACTTTATGATAATCATCCTGATTCTATTATCTCGTTTAGCTTGGACGGCGAGGTATTGTCCGCTAATCATGGTTTGGAAAGTCTTCTAGGACTAGCTCATGAGACCTCGATGTTAACTTCCTTCATTCCTATGATCAATCCGCCCGATCTGCTCAAAGCATTGCATCATTTCCAAGTGGCTTCGGCCGGGATGCCGCAAAATTTCGAGGCTGCATTTATACATCAGAAAGGATACCCTATCCAATCCAATGTAACGTTCGTCCCGACGATGGTAGATGGCAGTATTGTTGGGGTCTTCGCCATTCTTAAAGATTTGACTGAAGTCAAGGAACAGAAAAAGGTCATCGATAAGCTGTATAAGCAAAATCAACTCATTCTCAATTCCGTTTCGGAAGGTATTTACGGGATTGATATGAGTGGTCGCACAATTTTCTGGAATAAGGCCGCTGAGGCTATAACCGGATGGAAAGTAGATGAAATGCTGGGCCGGCAAATTCATAATCTCATTCGACCCGTTAAGAGCGATGGTACTCTTTATCCACCTGAGGAAAGTCCTATTTTGGATACGATTTTGAATCATGAATTTTCTGATATGCAAGAGGATATGTTCTGGAGAAAAGATGAAACCACCTTCCCCGTCATGTACATGTCCAGTCCTATGCTTGAGGGCAAAGGTCAGCTTCTAGGTACGGTTATTACTTTCAAAGATATTACCGAGCTGAAAAAGACGCAAGAGCTGCTAATCAAATCAGACAAGCTATCAGCGGTTGGGCAATTGGCTGCTGGCGTTGCACATGAAATCCGAAATCCGCTAACGGCTTTGAAGGGATTCTTACAACTGCTTAAGACGAATAATGACAAAGAGAAATATTACATAGAGATCATGCAAAATGAACTAAAGCGTATCGAATTTATTGTGAATGAGTTCTTATTTGTATCTAAGCCGCAGGCGACACATTTCGCAACTCAAACCCTGGATTCCATTGTCACAAGCACAATTGAACTCCTTCAACCTCAAGCACTGCTTGGGAATATTCAGATTGAAGCAGAACTTATGCCCGATCTGCCACCTGTCTCCTGTGATGAACATCAGCTTAAGCAGGTTTTCATCAATATTATGAAAAATGCGTTGGAAGCTATGTCACAAGGTGGTACAATGCGTATTCAAGCTCTACTGGACA
Source organism: Paenibacillus sp. V4I9 (assembly GCF_030817295.1). Classification (NCBI taxonomy): domain Bacteria; kingdom Bacillati; phylum Bacillota; class Bacilli; order Caryophanales; family Paenibacillaceae; genus Paenibacillus; species Paenibacillus sp. V4I9. The sequence continues at coordinate 1,166,800 of NZ_JAUSZE010000001.1, read as the reverse complement.
ATAACAGAAACTACATAACTATACGTTTTATCGATCAGGGGTGCGGTATTGCACCAGAGCGGCTGCCCAAACTTGGAGAACCATTTTATAGTACGAAGGAAAAAGGAACAGGACTTGGCCTTATGGTCTGTTTTCGAATTATTGAAGCACATGGCGGCTTTATGGAAATTAGCAGTAAATTAGAAGAAGGAACGACGGTAGAGATCACACTTCCTTCCACGCAATAAACATATGAAAGGGAGTATTAGCAAGATGAAAGGTTTTCTCATTGATTTAGACGGCACACTGTACCGGGGGCATGAACCGATTCCCCATGCGGCTGCATTCATTCATTGGTTAAAGCAGCACCAACTGCCTTATTTGCTCGTGACGAACAACTCGTCTCGCACGCCAGAGCAGGTTGCCGAGCATCTGCTAGAGCTCGGCATAGAGATTCCAGCGGCAGCCGTCTATACGTCAGCGCAGGCGGCTGCTCAGTACTTGACCGAGCAGCGCGGAGGTAACCGCGTGCATATGGTCGGCGAAGCCGGACTACGGATCGCCTTGGAGGCGTCCGGCTTCGCATTGGGTGGGACGACGCCGGATTACGTCGTCCAAGGCATTGACCGCAGCTTCTCCTACGAGAAGCTGACCGAAGCGGTCCGCCATCTGAAGCATGGCGCGACCTATGTTCTAACCAACCCCGACCGCATGCTGCCGTCGGATGGTGGGCTTATGCCAGGAGCTGGCTCCCTGGCAGCTGCGATCACCTCCGCCTCGGGTGTGGAGCCCGTGGTGATCGGCAAGCCTTCGCCGATCATCATGGCTTACGCCATCGAGCGGCTCGGGCTGCCTGCCGCCGATGTCTGGGTCATCGGCGATAACGTACATACCGACATCCGCGGAGGCAGGTTGGCGGGATGCCGCACGGCGCTCGTGTTGACCGGTGTCGCCACGGCGGATAACGTGCAAGAGCAGCTGGCGTCGGCGGGCTTGACGCCGGACTTGATCTGCGATGATTTGCAGCATTTCATCGAGCAGTTAAACGGAATGGGCAGCTTATAGTGCCTACTTCAAAATGCATGCTGGGTATACAAGAGTATCTGATTGATCACAGACTGATATTACTTAAAGTAGCTGTTTTACACCAGTTGCGTGAGGCTGGGTTGAAGTAAGGATGTTTTTCATCGCTAAAGTGGGATTAGCGAGAGAAAAAGCTACTTTAAGGATGTTTTATATCGTTACCTCGCCACTTTCAAATAAAAAGCCGCAACTCCACTCAACACGAGCAGTTGCGGCTTTCTTCTATTCAATACGGTCCCAGTCAACTTCCAGCGGGGAGTTCTTCTCTTGCAAGCGGCCCTCTCTGGCATCCTTCTGCAGCTGCTCCAGCCATTTTAACTCGCTAAATGCCCGCTTATAGGTTCCTATTAACATCTGAAGGACAACTCTTGGAACAATGGAGATGTGTTCTTCATACAAGCTTTTCATCTTGTTCATAATCATTTTTTGGGCCAAAATCTTATTCTCAAGAATGTCGGCAATCTTCGCCTGATCTCCATGCACGGAGAAAGGCAGAGCGACATAAAGCGGATGGTAGTGCTTGATCTCTTCATGCAATTGGTCCACTAACAATTCTTGAAATTTCAATTTTCCGGCTGCGGTAATTTGATAGATCGTTTTCTCCGGACGATTCGTATCCCGTACAACCTCATGTGCTTCTACGAGTCCATCCTTGTGAAGCTGATCCATCGCATAATACAGCGAGCCGTCTTGCAGCTTCATGTAGTTGTTCATGCCTCTTTCTTTCATCGTCTGCCGAATTTCATAGGTATGCCGATTGGCTTCCATCAGCAGTCCGAGAATGACGAGCTTCATCGACATGGATGTTAACCTCCTAGTGTCCTACTGGTGCGCTTTCTTTGACTTGAGCGCTCAGCGCAGACATCGATGTAATTGGGAAGCAAGCGCCAAGCCCAAGACCAAGGAGAATCATATAGGTTGTAATTAGCCAGCGTTTGGAATCGATAGAGAGTCCGCCTAAAAGCGAAGTTGCCAGCAGCAGTAAGACTATGGAAAAAAGCATGACGTTGCGATAAGAGAACTTACCGATGAAGCGTCCGCCGAGTGCACTGCTGACCACGACACCAAGCATCATTGGGGTTAAGGTAGAGCCTGTACTTGTAGCTGAGCCTTCAAATACACCTTGAATGAATAAAGGTATGTATGTACCGGCTGAGATCAAAACCCACCATAAGCGAAGCTGACACCCATGCTGGCGCTAAATAGCCGATTTTTGAACAAATCAAGTGGGATAATCGGTTCTGCTGCATATTTTTCAATCATAATAAATGTACCTAAGAGAACAGCAAAACCTGCAAACAACCCGATGATTTGTAAGGAATCCCAAGCATATTCTTTACCTCCAAGTTCTAATGCGAACATGAGGGAGATAATCGATGCTGTCAGAAAAATAGTACCGCCCCAATCTATTTTCGCCTTACTGTGTTCCACGGATTCGTGATAAGAGAAAATGATTAATAATAAGGATACAATGCCTAGGGGGAGATTAATAAAGAAAATCCATTCCCAAGTTACATGGTCGGTGAAGTAAGCGCCAATGATTGGCCCCAGTACGCTGGATAGTCCGAATACAGCCCCGAACAGCCCTTGCATTTTACCCCGTTTCTCTGGCGGGAAAATATCAAAAATGATCGCAAAAGTAATCGGCATAAGGGCTCCGCCCCCGATACCTTGAATGGCGCGGTAGATGATGAGCTCGGTCATCGATCCAGCCGTTCCACATAAGGCTGAGCCAATCATAAATACAATGATACCGATAATAAAAAATAGTTTTCGACCATACATATCGGAGAGTTTACCGAAAATGGGCATGGCAGCCACATTCGCAATTAAATACGCAGAAAAAACCCAGACGAATTGGCTGAAACCGCCTAGTTTGGACACGATCGTTGGCATCGCTGTTGAAACAATGGTTTGATCCAGCGAAGCCAGTAAAAGTCCCAACATCAACGCCACAACGGTCCACGTTGTATTTGATTTACGGGTTAACGACATAAAATGAATCTCCTTCATAGTTTATTTAATATATATAAAATATTATAATCAAATTTGAGTAATTAGCAACGAAAATCGGCTATATTTGTCCTAACTTCCACGCTTGATTGTGCTTGGTTGTCCATCTTTATTCTGAAATGTTGCCGATTCCGCTACTCCTATCATATAATGGGGTTACAAAAGGTTTTTATGTCCTTTACAATTCCGATAAATTTTATTTGTATCTTTACTATGAAAAGCAGGAGGTATGCTCATGAATATGAACCAGTTAGAAACATTGCTCACCATATCCAAAACAATGAGCTTTCGAAAAGCTGGCGAAATTCTTAACTTGACCCAACCTGCCGTTTCCGCGCAAATTAAGAGCCTTGAAGACGAATTCGGCACAATTCTCATTGATCGCAATCAGCCTGTTACTTTAACCGATAGTGGTAAGCTGTTCTTGGAACACGCAGAAAAAATGCTGCGGATTGCCAGTGATCTCAAGCAGCGATTGTCCGACTTACATCATACGCCGCAAGGTCATATCCACATTGGCACGACAACGTCGATTGCCATGCAGATTTTGCCGAGGGTGCTGTCCTATTTCCAAGACCAATTCCCACTGATCAAGACGACCATTCACTCGATGACCTCTTCCCAAATCATGAACTCAGTGGAGAATAGTCAAATTGATATTGGAATTACGTATTTGTTCGAAAAAAATCAAGCCTTAGAAACTTCCGTGCTTTATTATGATACTTTCGAGCTGATTGTTTCCACGGCGCATCCACTTAGCCGTTTTGCCCATTTATCCATTGAGAAGCTGCGCAACATTCCATTCATTATGCTTTCTCCAGAAACAGCTGGACGACGATTCGTCGATCAAATCTTCAAAGCCTATGAAGTCTCCCCACATATAGTGATGGAGCTATCCAGCAGCGAGGAAGTGAAGCGCATGGTGGAGTTAAATCTCGGGGTTGCAATCATCTCCAAGCTTTCTGTTGCAGATGAACTGCGACATGGAACTTTGAAAATGGTCAAAGTGAACGAATTGGATATTACGCATCCTGTAGGTGTAGTATATAAGTCAGGACGCTACTTAAATTCTGCGATGCAGCAGTTCCTTCGTGATCTAAAAGGAATGCCGGAAACCCAGTTTCTCGGCTCAGAATAAGATTTACAGCTTACGATGCCAGTTTTACTAAAGCAAAACTCTAAGGTTCATGCTTACGATGTCAGTTTTGCTAAAGCAAAACTCTAAGGAGGTTATTTTCGATGAAATTCGACCTACATACCCATCATGACCGATGTGGACACGCTCAGGATAAAATTCGCGACTATATTGAAGCCGCTATTGCCCGCGGATTGCAAGTCATCGGAATTTCTGACCATTCCCCCTATTTTGGAAGCCCAGATGACCATGCTCAACCTTTAATCGCCATGGCTAAGAGCGAATTCCCACGATATATCGAGGAAGTTCTGCAACTAAAAAAAGAATATGAAGGTAAAATTGATGTACTTCTCGGTGTTGAATCTGATTACTTCCCAGATCATGTCGAGATCTATCGTCAAGAATATGCGAAATACCCTTTTGATTACATTATTGGCTCTGTTCATCTATCAGGTGGTGTCAGCATCTTCAATCGCAACAGGTGGAAAAAACTAAATGAAGAGCAGAAGATCCAGCATAAAGAAGAGTACTATGACCTTATTGCGAAATCTGCACGTTCCGGCATGTTCCATATTCTTGGTCATATCGATGCAATGAAAGGCTTCTATCCAGCCTTCTCTGATATCTCCACACCTAAGGTTAACGAAACGTTGAAGATCATCGGAGAAGCAGGTGTAGCGATTGAGATCAATACTTCCGGCAAAACGAAGGACGTAGGAGGCTGGTACCCTTCCAATGAAATATTGGAGCAAGCGCTGCATTATGGTGTTGAAGTGACCTTCGGCTCTGATGCTCATCTGCCAAGCCGAGTTGCTGATGATTGGGAAGAAGTTAGCAAGACGTTAAAAGAGATCGGCTTCAAACATTGGGTCTATTTCAAAAATAAACAAAAACAAATCGTTCAACTCTAAAAGAGAAAAAATCTCCTTCGCTGCCTTCAGCGGGGGAGATTTTTGTTTATTTTTATTCAATATGGCCAGATGGGTTTGATTCAAGAAAGGCAAGCTTAGGCTGTAAACATTCCTGTAACACAGGCAGTGCTTGCTCGGCAGTCATAGGCCGGTAGAAGTAGTAGCCTTGAATTTGACTGCAGCCATTCGCGACTAAGAAGTCCGCCTGTTCTTTTGTTTCAACACCTTCCGCAATAATTTGCAGTTGAAACGAATTGGCTACGGAAATAATCGCTTTGATCATCGCTCGATCCTTGTCATCCGTTTGTACGCCGCGGACAAATGATTGGTCCAATTTGATTTTGGTGACTGGGAACCTTTTCAAATAACTTAGAGAGGAGTAATGTGTACCGAAATCGTCGACCGATATCGCAATGCCCAGTTGGCGAAGCTTGCTAAGTGCGTCCAGCTGCTCATCCTGCATTGCGAAATTTTCGGTAATTTCCATTTCCAAATACTTAGCTTCCAGGCCTGTCTCCTCTAAAATTTGTTTCACTTTATCAACAAAACGTTCATCATTCAGCTGTTTGACCGATAGATTGACGGAAATAGCTAAAGGTTCAATCGTCATGCTGTGCCAAACCTTCATCTGCTTGCAAGCACCTCTCAGCACCCAATCACCAATACTAGCAATCGTACCTATTTCTTCTGCTAGAGGAATGAAGTCAGCGGGAGAAATATAACCTTTGGTCGTATGATTCCAACGCAAGAGTGCTTCAACACCAATAATTTTGCCCAATAAACAATCTACCTGCGGTTGGTACACAATTTCGAGTTCATTCCGGTCAAGTGATTGACGCAGATGATTTCCCATCTCCAGCTTTGATAGGGAATTCATGGCCATCTGCTGATTAAAGAAGCTGTATGAGCTGCCGCTCTCTTTTTTGGCTATGTACATGGCAATATCCGCATTCTTGAGCAATGCTTCCCAAGTTACACCCCCATAAGGATACTGCACGATACCAATACTGGCACTAATGAAAAAAGAGCGATTCGATAACAAACAAGGCGGCTTTAAGATATCTATTAATTGTTCACAGAAGAGTTGAATCTCCTTCTCACTTGGACAATCTTCTAGCAGGATGGCAAACTCGTCCCCACCAAATCTGGCAAATGTATGAAAGGGAAGGTTAGATTGCCCTATACGATTAGCAACTTCCTGCAGCATAAGATCGCCCATATGATGACCATGCGAATCATTAACCATCTTGAAGTTATCCAGATCAAAGAAAAGCATAGCAAGGGATGTATGATTAATTTCGTTGTGTACAATTTGTTCTTTCAAGATCATTTGAAAATGGGCTCGATTATGTATCCCTGTCAGAACATCATGATAAGCCATATACGATAACATTTGTTCGGATTCCAGCAAGCGTTTGGTTGAATCATACAATTCCTGTTGTCCTGCCAAAAGCTCTTCATTCGCAGCAGTCAAATCCTCATTTGCAAACTGTAACTCTTGTGTGCGCTCATTTACCGCTCCGCTTAACTTATCCCGCTGTCTAACGATATACAGGATAAAGATGAGGCCGATAAGCAGAACAAGCATAAAAGAGCTGCGTATTAATATGATTTGCCGCTTAATATTCTGAACAGCACTTGCCTGCGGCAGCGCAGCAAGCTCCCATTTCGTCTCCGTATGCTCAATGGTGGCTATCATCGGGTTTTCTTGAAAAATAGAATCGTCACCATAGAACGCAGGCTCGCCAGGATTGCGGATGGAAATCTGTAGATCCCCTGTATCTCTATTCTTAATTCCTGCTTCGACAAGTAGTTGATCCAGATTTACACCCACAGATACGAAGCCCCAAAAAACACCATCTTGATAGATTGGCTTTCGAGCGACTAAACCATTAATACCTTGAAGTAATTTAAACGGGCCATTCATTGTCATTTTTTTAGTTTGCAAAGCTTTTGAAATTTGCTGTTGAATATTTGTACGGGGATCCTGCAGCAAATCCCAATTATATATACTTTCGTTACCCTGAATCGGATAAACGAACTTCATAACTCCTTTAGGTGCAATAATTAAATTAAACGTTGATCCCTGAGCGCCATGATAAAGAGATGCAATGAATTCCATGACTTCTTTATCGTCTTTGTTTTGCAAGTAACTCGCATCCACATAAGCTTCCAGGCTTACCATCATATTAAAATTACGGTCAATAACGGATTGTAATGCCAATGCTCTTGAGGATAATTGCGACTGTTCCGTAATTTCAAGCTCATGGAGTAAGGAGTCCTTATACTTATTAAGAACAAACTCTGACGATGAAACTAATATGACGAAAATTAGAGCTATTATCGTGTTTTGAATCATTTTCATGCTACTCTACTCCTAAGTCATATGAAAGTTTTATGTCACAATTCGACATCATTATCCTCTATTATTTCATCTATAAACCTTCCGATGCAATCTTTTTATTGAATTTGGTATTACTTTGCAAAAATGGATGAAAAACAACAAGAAGGACCTAGCCAAAATGGCTAGGCCCTTCTTGTTTTCCGATTTTACAACGCCCTGGCTGTCGTTCCTGTACGTTGAATACGTATAGCCATGATGGCAGCAATCATACATACGAAGCCCGCCATAAGAAAAGGTAGCGAATAGCTGCCGAGCAAATCTCTCAGCAGACCTGCTTCATAAGCAGCAAAGGATGCCCCTAGCTGGTGAGCGACTACAATCCAACCAAAGACCATGCCTGCCTTCTCCTTGCCGAAAATATCCGATGCGATCTTCACGGTTGGCGGAACGGTTGCAATCCAATCTAATCCGTAGAAAACGGCAAAAATAAGAAGCTCCGTATAGCCTAATCCGAGCGCTTGCGGCAGAAAAATAAGCGAAATTCCGCGAAGCCCATAGTACCAAAACAGCAGCCAACGGCCGTCAAATCGGTCGGTCAACCAACCGGACATTGTCGTCCCGACCAAGTCAAAGATGCCCATAAGCGCCAGCAATCCCGCTGCGGTTACTTCAGGAATGCCAAAATCCCCACAGGCGGGAATAAGATGCGTACCAATTAACCCATTCGTGGAGAACCCGCAGAAAAAGAACGTCCCCGCAAGCAGCCAGAATGCCTTGTTCTTACTGGCATCTCGAAGGGTAAGCAGAGGAGTCATAAACAGGTTGCCTTTGAATTCGGCAGGCTTGACGACTTGATCAGACCCATAGGGAGCAGCACCTATGTCATAGGGATGATTGCGCATCCAGATCGCTACAACAGGGATTAACACCGCGATCACAGCGATCGCTGTATAAATGGCATAGCGCCAACCGACGTCCACCGTTATTTTAGCCAGAAGAGGTAGAAATAGCAGCTGCCCTGTCGCCGCGCTGGCTGTCAGAATGCCAACCACTACGCCTTTATTCTGAGTGAACCATCGATTCGCGATCGTGACACCGAGCACGTTGGCAAGTGAACCCGTTCCAAGCCCCACAACGACCCCCCAAAGCAAATGAAACTGCCACAAAGCCGTGATCATAGGCGTCAGCGAAAGGCTGGCCGCGATGCAAATGAGGGAGATCAGCACCACCCGACGGGTACCAAAACGCTCCATCAATGCAGCGGAGAAAGGCCCCATCAGACCATACAAAAAAATATTAATGGAGACAACGGAGGATACATCCGCGCGGCCCCATCCGAACTCTTTTTCAAAGGGAAGCATGAAAATGCTAGGTACCGAGCGTATACCCGCCGATACAATCAAGGTAAAGAAGGTCACCAGGACAACAATCCAGCCGTAATGCAGTTTGGTGCGTTTTGCTAAAGTTCCCACTTTATTTACTCCCATTCTTCTGCCAAAATCCCATAAACCTCATGATCATGAAAGGTATTATAACTGAACTCGGCCTGTCTAATTGTTCCTTCATGCTTGAATTTCAACCTCACCGGAACTGAGCGGCTCTTGAAGTTATCCGTCCAATGGAATAAGGCATCTGCATGCCTGACTTCTAGTATTTTTATTTCGAGTTCATCACTTATTTTACATGAAAACATGATTGACCTCCTATCTAGCACCATGATTAGCATTTCCACGATTTTGTTCCTTGTTATATAATAATCCAAGGACAACCTGAACGAATGGAGAAATGAATATGGATATACATGAAATTCCCATGCATTTAATTGACGAGGATACGGATCAGCCCAGATATCAATTTGATGAAGAGGCGCTCCAAGAATTAATGAAAAGCATCGAGGAGATCGGCTTACTCTCTCCGATTAAAGTGAGAACAACGGCAGACAACCGGTACAAAATTATTTACGGGAACCGGAGATACAAAGCTAGCAAAATGCTGGGACGCCCAACCATGTCCTGTATCGTATCGACCGTAACGGATGAGTTGGAGATTTATTTAGAACAGATTGCGGAGAATCTGACAAGGGAAGGCTTTTCCCCCATTGAGGAAGCCGAGGCCTTCCACAAACTTATGAATGATTCCAAGTTCAGTTCCTCTATTAAATACCTTTCTAGCAAACTTGGCAAGCCGGAAACTTACATCAAAAACAAATGTGATTTGTTAAAGTTTGGAAATTCAGTTAAGAAACTGATAGTAAGCGGCACAGAAATTCGAAAAGACAAGTTGACCGAGGACCAGCTGCTGCCTATCAAAGATTTACCGATCGAGCACCGCGATCCGCTTGCTTTGATTATTGCCAGAGATGAAATGCCTGTTAGTGATGTCAAAAAGATTGCTCGCATGTTCAAAGATAAAGATATTTCAGAGAGCACCAAAGGGAAGCTTCTCTATAAATCAGGTCATGATCTGGTCGAAACTTGGTCCGTCTTTCAAAACAACCGAGCAGAACGCGCCAAGCCTGCAGCTACAAAAGCTCCGACAAAAGTGGAGAAAGCGGAGAAAGCCAAGGAAATAGTCTCGGACAATAAAACAGAAATGCCGGTACAAAGCGGGCTTCCTGCAGCTTCAACTAACCCAACAACTAGCCCAATTCAAGCCAAACTACTGCAAATGCTTAACGCATTTCCTGCACCTAGTGATTTTCAAGTTGCAGCCTTAGACGTCGATGCCCAAGATAAAGAACAATTTCTGAATGATCTCAATACCTTAGTCGGTAATTTGGAAAAGCATTTGGATGCGTGGAAAAAAGTTAGAGAACTTGCCGTTATCCACTAACATCCTAGTCTAGCAATTCAAGTACTTCAAGCTTCTTCGCATAGCAATGCCTTAGAAGACCGCCATACATCAGGCGGGTGAATTGAAGTATGAAGCCTGCTGCTTCTAAGTTTTGACGACTTATTCCATTGTCAGGATGCACGGTTGCGTAGAGGTATAACATACCTTGTTCCCGCGCTCGCTGTTCCCTCAAAGCATGAAAATGCCGCTGCAGACCTTGTCCCCTGACCGATTCATGGACAATAGTTCCTTCTAGAGAAGCAACTCTTGGTAGATCTGCTTCCGGCACTCCAAACTCTCGTCCGAGATTATTGGCACTTAAACCGGGAAATGCGATAACCGTATATGCAACAAGCTTTTCGCCTTGATAAGTGCCATACATCTCTCCCTTGTCTTGGACATATTCGTATAGTGCCTCCAAACGGTCCATCGAATAAAGCGCATCAGAAGGAAGACGTGACACCACGTCCATCATTAATGCTTGTACTTGCGGTATATCTGGTTGCCATAAACGCCTTATTTCCAAGTTGTGATCCTCCTCATGTACCGCTGATCAGTAGGTCACCATGGGTTGCCGAAACCAAGTCTCATTTCGTCCGTCATTGTCATGAGCTTTAATTTCAATCCTGCATACCATGGTGGCGTATTTGATAGATCACTATCCTCCAAAGCTGTTAAGATTCTTGAAAAGCTAAAGAGCTTAGAGAACCTTAGGAACTTTGGAAATTGTTCTATCATTTGCTTGTCTAATGGACATATCGCCTTATAGCCTCTCAGAAAGCTTTCAACCTGGCTGCTGGAATCCCTCTCTGTATTATCCAACACGTCGGCAAGAGCTGCAACAATATCCATCGCATACCAATGATACATAGCATCATCAAAATCAATAACATGAAATTGCGACGTACTTGCATGCCAGAAAATGTTATCCTGTTGAAAATCATAATGAATGAGACCATACTCATGTTTGGATTGTTTTAAAGAATAAAGCCAAATCCTCAGGTTATCCAGCTCCATCAAGGCTTCTTTTTCATGTGGATGATGATCTAATGCCACTGCAATATAATCCAGTCCATCCCGCCAATCCTGACGCTTTATTCCTTTAGCAGGTTCATATACCTGTGACCTTGCATGCAAGCTGCCAAGTGATTTCCCCCATGCCTCCATCTGCGAATCGTTCATTTGATCACAATATAAACTTTCCCCTTCCGCATCACTGAACACAACACCAATATATGCCCCTTCACTTGTCGTTACTCTTTCAACTAGCTTACCCTCGCTAGAACGTATAGGCACAATTGTAGGATAATGAGATAAGGCTAAGTAATTTATGAAATCAAGTTCAGCCTCTACATGCTCCAGAGTCTGTGCTCTTTCAAAAGAAAACCTCAAAAAAAATTCTTACCTTTATTTTCAAATCGATATACGAAGTTAGAGCTTGCTCGCCAAACTTTTAATGTTCCTTCCTCATGCTCCCATAACCGCATGAATGCCTTAGCCACATGATCGTTGGTTAATCCAACAACCATTGTTCTTAGATTCATCATTTTATTCTACCTCTACTTTCGCAGCAGTTGCTAACTCGGGTTGAATGCGATGTTTCGCCGCTTGCTCAAACCCATAAGCAATTTTAATCAAAGTGGGCTCGCTAAAAGCCGTTCCTACAAAAGTGATACCTTGTGGTCCCTTCGTTGTGTACCCGCCTGGTGCGATAATCCCCGTTGCAGCATACCCTCCCGGTACAGTAATGGACGGGTAACCGGCTCTTGCCGCAAGATCAGCCCCACCCACAAATCCTAGAAATAGCAGAGCGTCCAGATGATGTTTCTCTAAAACATGATCAATCCCCTGGTCGCGCGACATCTCTTTATCCCTCTTTTTGCTGTCTAAATAGGCTTGTTCCGTTAATGTCCCGCTCGTTTCCTCTGACCAGATTAAGGTTCCTTGTCCATATTTCAATGCTTGATCTGCATGTGCTTCATTGTAGGCAATGACATCTGCCAAAGAATGAACGGGAATCGAGCCGGGCAACTGGGCTAAATAATCATTCAAGTCTTTCTTAAATTCATACCTCATGACATTACCATCCCAGTCCATCTGTTCGCACGGAAGTTCTACCGGATCAACAATAGTCGCACCCTTTTGTTTCAAAACGGCGATAGCCGCCTCCACAATATCAAGCCGAGCTTTATCTAATTCTTGATAATAAAATCTCGGGATCCCTATTCTAGCTTGCTGCAAATAATTGGCGTCTAAGAATGGGGTATAGTCTAGGAAAGTACACCCCTTACTCGCTAACGTCTCAACATCGTGCTCATCCATGTTGGTTAAAGCGCCGAGCAAAATCGCTGCATCGCTGACCGTTCTTGCTATAGGCCCCGCTGTGTCCTGACTATGAGCAATTGGGATGATGCCCGTTCGGCTTACTAGTCCAATCGTTGGCTTAATGCCAACTAAGCTATTCTGGCTGGAAGGACTGATGATAGAGCCCGACGTTTCCGTTCCAATCGCCGCTGCTGCTAGATTCGCTGCCGTGGCCGCTGCTGAGCCTGAGCTTGAACCGCCTACGAATAATTCGCCAGGGCCGTAAGGATTTAAGGTGAGACCACCTCTTGAGCTATAGCCCGCCCAAATATCGCCTGACATGTAGCCTGCCCATTCGGTCATATTCGTTTTACCAAGCAGCACAGCCCCCGCCGCTCGAAGCTGATCTGCCACGGAGGAATCGGCTGCTGCGAAGGATTCTGCTAATGCGATAGAACCGGCGCTAGTATGCATACGATCGTGTGTATCGATATTATCCTTCAGCAGAATAGGGATACCATGCAGGGATCCACGACTGCCCTTCTCTTTACGTTCTTCATCTAAAGCTTTGGCTATGTCTAAAGCATCTGGATTTATTTCTAAAATGGCATTTAATATGGCGTCATACTTTTCTATGCGGGTTAGATATATATGAACCAATTGTTCCGAAGTAACCCTACCTGTGCTCATTGCTTGCTGCATACTTGCTATATCTGCCTCTATGATCCATTTCTCCAACTCATTTTCCATTCATCTATCTCCTTCTAGTTCATAGTCTTATTAACACTGTTCTCTTGTAGGGTATGAAGTTCCTGTATGTGTAAGTTGGCGAGTTTAATTATAGTTATTTTTGATTAAATTCATCGTTTCAGACAAGATGATCACGCCAACAGTCGTAGCTTACCCGGATACTTGCCTCGCATAACCAACGCTCCTATATATGTGTATGTATAAATAAAATAAGCTAACCTTTTCCAGCCTTGGCTGTAAAAAGAGTTAGCTTTCTTCATGTAATGACACACATAGAAACGTCGCCAACGGTCTTTGCTTCGATTCTTATTGGACGAATGGATGAGCAGCTCACTATCTGAAATTGATATATGAAGTTCCACTCACTAAGAAGCTTCATTTGGGATAAATGTGGTAATACGCTCTATTTCCTCCGCCACTTCGATGAGCTGATCATGGAAATCATCTTTTTGCAAAATGGCAAGTTCCAGGTAGCTTGCTGCTTCATGCAAACGATTTGCGGAAATACTTCCGGCAACTCCGATAAGTGTGTGTATAGCCCTTTTGACAGCCTTCCAATCCTCATCAAGGATACTTAGCGTTAGCTGCTCGACAAAAGTTGTATAATTTTTCTTAAACAACTGAAGCATGACGATTAGAATGCTTTCTTTTCCTTCTAGACGGGCAAGTGCAGCTTGCCAATCTATCGCTTCAATCTGCCTATAAAAATAGATTGTATTCGCCTGACTAGCCCCTATTGAAGTAAACGGTTCTATCCATTTACTAATCACACTAAAGAGACGCTTTATATCCAAAGGCTTACTAATGACGTCATTCATTCCATAACGGATATAATCTTCATGATCCTGTTTAACAACGTTGGCCGTCAGTCCAATGATGGGTATATTCATATAGTTGGGGATTTGACGAATGTACGCTGTCGCTTCAACGCCGTCCATGACTGGCATGTGAATATCCATCAAAATCAAGTCGTATTCGTCGACTTCCAGTTTTTCAATGGCTTCCCGGCCATTTTCCGCTATCGTGATCTCAAATCCATGCTCCTTCAGAAACTCCAAAGCAACCTGCTGATTAATTTCGTTATCCTCCACGAGAAGAATTCGCCCTGTCTTGCTAACTCTAGAGGACTTGGCCTGCAAAGACCTGCCGCTTCTTGGAGATGAGTTGTGCGGATTAAACAAGGATTCCAACGTTTGATAAAGCTCTAAACGGCAAATTGGTTTAACCATGATGGCATCAGGTCTTGCGCTTATCGGAAGTCTCAGCATTTCTTCTTTACCAAGCGGCGAAGTTAAGCATACAACAAGCGTTTGATCTCTTTGGATCGACTCGATAAAAGTATTCCATGTATCTATGCCATACATATCTTCAATTTCCATATCAAGCAGGATACAATCGTACTTGTCGTCATCGGTCCCCAACCCCTTCATCCGTTCAAACATATCTCTCCAGGATGACACCTCCGATACGATCAAGGCAAACGACTCCAAAGTGTCCCGTAAGGTGCTGCGCATCAGGGGATGATCTTCGACCAGCAAAACTTGATACGTCGTATGCTCTTTTGTTAAGTCCCATTCATCTGGATCAGCGAGCTCTATGACTTGAAAAGGCAGTGTAAATTTAAATCTGCTTCCTTTACCCTCTACACTCTCGGCTGTTAATGACCCGCCCATAAGCCCAATCAAATGCTGGCTGATCGTAAGTCCCAATCCTGTTCCCCCATATTCACGACTCGTAGATCCATCTGCCTGAGAAAAAGGATCAAAAATAAAGGCTAAACGATCTGGAGATATACCTATTCCACTATCCTCTACGGTAAAGCTAAGCCTAATTTCTTCTCTGGATGTGTGTGGTTCCAACTCAATTTGGAGCATCACATAGCCCTCTGAAGTAAATTTAATCGCATTGCTGCAAAGATTAAGCAGTACTTGCTTCAGTCTCAGCGGATCCCCAAGAATATGATTGGGCAATTCAGCGGCTGTATTAAAAATAAGCTCGATCTGGCGACTATCGGATAAGACACTCAATATACTGGAGAGTTCCTTGAGAAGCTCATCTAACTGAAAGCTGGTTCGTTCTACTTCGAGTTTTCCCGCTTCTACTTTGGAAAGGTCAAGAACATCATTAATAATGCCCAGCAGTGTATGGGATGAAGATTTTATTTTATGTAGATAATCCTTTTGATGGTCTGAGAGTGAGGTTTTCCCGAGAAGTTGAGAAAGACCAATGATACCGTTCAGAGGAGTTCTAATTTCATGACTCATTTTGGCAATAAATTGGCTTTTAGCTTGATTCGCTTGATCGGCGGCATGCCGCATGGTTACCTCTGTGAAATCATGAACCGTTCCAACAATACCTTCCAATTCGCCACTCGCATCATGATAGACTGAAAGCGTGACACAATAATCTCGAAGAGCACCTGAAGAGGACGGAATACTCATTTCAAATCGTACGTTACCACCATTCCGGATGACTTCTTGGAAATGGGAATCCCAACGAATTTGCTCGGCTTCCGGGAGAAATCCGGTTATTTTTTTGCCCAACATGTCCGCAGCTGTCGCATGGGTCATCAGGGAAACAATTTGATTCACAGAGGTAATCTCGCCTTCCTTCGTGAACCCAAGAATTCCTTCCTGTGAATTCTCTACGAGGATACGATAGCGTGCTTCACTCTCCTGAATACGCCGTTCTGCTGCTGTTCGCTCTGTAATATCTGTCGTAGAGCCGATGATCTCGACCACCTGCTCACCTTCAAATACGGGTTGTAAGGTTGTAAAGGCGATCTTCCCTTTTATTTGGTTCTCATACGCGACTTTGTTCCCCTTCCAGGCTTCTTCGAATTTCCCAAGTATAAATGTTGTGAATTCAGTGGTAAAACATTTGATTGATTGTATATTTTTATTTATTAAATCTTGTGGGTGTAGTCCAAGATTTCGTAATAACTGACCATCGATCATGGTATAAATGAATTGATTATGACTTTTATTAAGTTTAAACGTAATGCCGGGCTGCAGCCGAAGAATATCCACTAACTCTTGTTGGATATGACTTACTTGACTCCTTAGCTCCTCTGCCCTTAAGAAATAGCGGATTAGCGCTGCTGCGAATAAGCCCCCTCCCAAATGCAGAAGTAACGTTGGAATGACTAACCGGGCAACAGGAATATGATAGATTAGTACCATATCAACGAACAAGACACTGATAGGACACATCATTAATAATGTCCATTTTCTCCAATAACCATGAATGAAATGATTAGTTAGCGCGGTACCCGCAAATATGAGTAGTCCTAGTGTAGAGATTCGAAAAAATACAGAAGGATCTATCAGCGTCCTGCCAATAATCATAATCGTTGTGGCAATAAAACCAGAAATTCCTCCACCAATGAATGTAGCCATCAGAATAGCAATCGCTTTTAAATCCAATATATGTCTTGCAGTAACATGTACGCCAAGAAAAGTTAGAATGACACCATAGATCCCATGCAGCAAACCTGCTAGTATGCGATATTTCCATCTAGATGTGGCTTTTAATCTAGGAGAATAGAAAATCTCGATAGACAAGAAAATGAAGACAGCCAGTATCGAGAAATTGTTCAGTAGATCTTTGAGCACTGCTATTCACCTCATCGCTTAATTACACACCTTAAATAGCTGAAAGATGCACAAATTTATAACCAACACCCCATACGGTTTTAATATATTGTGGTTCCTTTGGATTCTGTTCTATTTTTCTACGGAGATTCGTAATATGTACATCAATGGCGCGATCATTCACGATTTCGCCCATCCGATATAAAGTATCTATAAGCTCATCACGTCTAAACACTCTGCCAGGATAGTGAATAAAACGTTTCATTATTTCAAATTCAGAATTGGTGATATCAATTTTTTGATCTTTGATCACAATCAATCTGCGCTCTACATCCAGAGTAAAGTCAGGATATTGTGACTCTGACTCTGTCCCTTCCGACACACCGATAGCCGGAACCTGTATGTCCGCCATACGAAGTGAGGCTTTGATACGTGCTTTTAACTCCTGCATGCTAAACGGCTTACAAAGATAGTCATCAGCCCCAATATTAAAGGCCTCCACCTTCTCCTTAATATTTGTTTTCGTCGATATCACAATAATAGGAACCAAACTTAATCCCCTAATGGCCCCACATAGCTCTAACCCCTCATAATCTGGCAAAACGAGATCCAATAAAATCACATCAGGCTGAAAATGAACGATTTCCCTCAATCCGTCATGTCCATTTACGGATTGCTTCACATCAAATTGATCTTCCGAAAGATACATGCTTATCATTTGTCCTATAATGATGTCGTCTTCGATAATAAGCACCTTAATCACTAAAATCCCTCCTTTATACCTATTTTGTTTCTATCATCTATTATAATATGTCGAATTATGGCAGGTCTACACTATTTTTTACCAGAAATATGAAAAATAAAAAACGCCACAGAACCGACAGTCACTGTCATGGCGTTAGGATGATTCTTATGTATTCGCAATTCGATTGCATGTAAATCTATCAAATATCTCGGGTACTTCGCTTGCTTCTACCGGGCGGCTAAATAAATACCCCTGTACGGTGTCACAATTGAATTCCTGCAGAATCTTTAAATCGTTGTCGTTCTCTACCCCTTCTGCAATCACAACTAGCTTTAGGTTACGTGCTAGCGCAATGATCGTATTTACAATGGCTGCATTGGTAGGATTAATCGAGATATCCTTCACAAAGGATTGATCAATTTTCAAATGATGGATCGGGAATTCTTTCAAATAGCTGAGCGAGCTGTAACCCGTTCCAAAGTCATCCATAGCAATCTTCAGACCCATGTTTCTAAAACTATTTAAAGTCGTTAAGGCAACTTGAACATCCATCGTCATGCTTTCCGTTATCTCTAATTCCAGATATTGCGGTTCGAGTCCTGTCTCTTGAAGTATGCTGTTAATCTGTTCTTTGAGTGACTGATCATAGAACTGCTTAGAAGACAAGTTGACAGCCATTGAAACCTTAGGAAAACCTAACTCCTGCCAGCTCTTATTCTGGCTGCATGCTTCTCTAAGGACCCATTTTCCAATCGGATAGATTAATCCCGTTTCCTCTGCGATAGGAATAAATTCTAGTGGAGATACGCACCCCAGTTCAGGGCTTTTCCACCGAATTAAACTTTCAAATCCGACGATCTGATTTACTAATAGATTGACCTGCGGTTGGTACACCAGAATAAACTCATTTTTCTCCAATGCTTTTCGCAAATGCTTCTCAATCTTAATTCTACGTTCTATTTTCGCATAAATTTGCGAATTGAAATATTGAACTTGATTACCGCCTAGTTCCTTGGCGTATTCCATAGCAATATCTGCAAAACGAATCAGATTATCAGGGTCAATATCGTCTTGTGGATACTGGCTAATCCCGATCGAGGGAGATATATAAATTTCATGTTCTTGGATGCGAATGGGCTGATTAATAGTCTGAACAATGGTATGTGCGAAACCTTCAAGTTCAGCTAACGAATGGTGCTTAACCAAACCAATAAATTCGTCACTGCCCACTCTGAAAACAGAAACATCTTTGATCATGGTACTGTTTTTCAATCTGCGGGCCATAACTTGAAGAATTCTGTCCCCTGTATCATGACCTAACGTTTCGTTGGCCAGCTTGAAGTGATCCAAATTCACGAATACAACAGCAAAACGTTCCTGCTGTGCAATTGCGTCCTCGATCCATTTACTTAACCCATGTCGATTCGGAAGGCCTGTCAGAGGGTCATGATGGATTAAAAAGCGGATTCGTTCCTCCAAGCTTCGCGACTCCGTAATATCTACAGTTAGCGAAATGATTTCTGTCATTACACCATCTCGTTTGATTGGGCGAAGTACGGTTAAGTAATAATAACCATGCCATTCGGTTTCGAAATCAATGACTTCTTCATTGTCCCATGCCGCTTGATAATAGGGAGCCATGAAGTCGGCCTTATCTTGCGGGAAAATCGTAAACAAATCCTTGCCTACCGCGTTATTATCCTTGATACCAAGCCGGTTAAATAGTGAGCCCTGCCAAGTTGTATAGATAAATTTATGATCCTCTTTATGAAATTTAACGAGAAGTCCATTCTGTTGTTTAATTTGATCCTGCAGCTCATCGTGAAAATGAAGCATATCCCCTTCCATTTTAAGTAGGAATGTAAGCATTTCCAAGTGAATTTTGATCGACTGCTCTTTCCCCAACATACTCGTCTCATTCCGTAGGAACAGTTTCTTCCTCATTGCGGTTTTACACCGTAATAGAAATTCTTCTTCCAACAGCGCATTCTGTGTACTTTGGAATAATGTTTCCTTCTGGATAAAGTCCAAAGCCCCTAGCTCCAGGGCTTGCAAAGCAACATTTGAACATTCTTCCGTGCAGCTGCTCAGCATAATAACCGGCACAGGATGGAAGGTCATAATTTGACGCAAAGCAGCTAGTCCATCGAGCTCGGGCATCTCTACATCCAGTGTTACTAGGTCCGGCTGCAGCTCTACAATTTTATCCAGCGCATTGGCACCATTAACCGCGAATCCTACCACTGAAAATTGTTCATCTTGTTCAAAAAGATTCGCAATCCTATTTCTCATTACGATGGCGTCATCAACGATTAACACCCGGTATTTCCTCATTCTTATCACCTAAATTCTTATGAATTCGTCTTTGTCAAAATAATGCCGGTTAAGTGACTCGCATTTGAATCGCAGAGAAAACAAGATCAATGATTTCCCCTCGGGCTTGATTGACAAATCCTAGTGTTGTCTGCTGCAGGTTTTCTATAGAAACACAAGAGGATAACAGCATCTTATCTGAGAACAAATACAAGGACAGCTCATACGAAGATGAAACGTTTTTGACTACTTCACTAATATTCGTCTTTTTATATTTTTCAGGAAGCTCAACCGCGTACACTAAATACAAGGGTTCGCTCGGAAATTGAGTCATTTGAAAAATTTCTTTAAAAGAAGACTTCACATACGAATTCCAACGAAATCCAAATCTATAGTTATGATCCTCTTCCCAATTGGGCTCGAACTGAGAAATTAATTCGAGAAACTGCTGGCGGTAGTAATGTATCAGGTTCATAGGTGGCCCCTCGCAATTCCTGAAAATGTTAGCTATCATTTCTGTACATCCATCATACTTTGTAATTGTTGTTAAACATCTATTTTAAATCTTAGCTAAACATTATTTTTGCTAATAGTTCGCTAACGAATCTAACACTTTCACTCTTCAGAAAAAAGCGAAAAGACCAAGCTCTGACCTCACTTGGGTCATAAACTCGGCCTTATGTATGTTTATCTTGATGAAGATTATTAACCAATTGTAAGGAAAACGAAATATAACTTACTTTATGAGTTCGTCGGCACTCTTCTCATAAAGCGATTGGTATCGCGTTCGAATCCATATTGCTCATAGAGCTCATGCGCATCTTTCGTGCCGAGAATCCCAACTAGGTCCTTCAGATCTTCGGAGTTTGTAATCGTCTCAATCAATCTCTTCCCAATACTTCTACCTCTGTACTCCTCATCCACGTAAACATCCGCTAACCAATACATCGTCACATGATCGGTTACAATACGGGCAAAACCAATTTGCTTGCTGCCATGGTACACGCCAAAGCAAAGCGAAGCTTCAATGGATTTTTGAATAATTGTCATCGGCCGCTTATTTGCCCAATAGCTTCTGGATAGAAAACCAGCGATGACATCAATTTGAAGCAATTCCTTCTCATCACTTATAAAAAAGCCATCAAATTCATATCTCATGCGTTTCCCCGCTTTCACTATACGTAATTTATCGCGCAGTCTGCAGTTTTACCCACATTGACTTGTTTCGGAATTCTTCCTCCGCTCCTAACTCTCTCCCAAACCAAGAAGGTATTCTAAAGAGCCGTGCAGCTTCAACATCGGGAAACTCGACTTCGACTACCAGAAGATCCACTTGTTTATACTCATCAATTTCAAAATGGAGCCCCTGAACTTCAACCGTGGTGCGAATTTTCTCCAATGGGATTAACCCGGTTCGTTCAAGCAGCTGCTTATATATAGGCTCCGAGATGTTATATTCAATCTCTTCCCGAACCAAGCCATGCCCCGATTTGAACGTATGTGTAAAATGCGACAATCCAGAACGATCCACTAGCTGGCGCACTCTGATTTCTTGATCCTCCGAAAAGGCCAAATACGTTTGATAAATGTACTGCTTTGAAACTAGCGTGATTTCATTATTGTCCAGCTCAGCCGCTGGGAACGCGGGTAATAGGAACTTTCTTTCGATTTCGGCACTCATTGGTGTGACCCCTCTCCAAACAAATCGTGTTCTATTCCCCATTTTACCACGCTATCATGAAAAAAACCTCTCACCTGCCGATTACGGCATGTGAGGGCTGGGTTGAGGGCTGAGAAGGACGTTTCCGACTTCTCAGCGGTCTTTCGCTCACACGTGCTTCGCCAGAGCGCAAAAAAAGACCTCTCACCTGCCGATTACGGCATGTGAGGGCTGGGTTGAGGGCTGAGAAGGACGTTTCCGACTTCTCAGCAGGCTTTCGCTCGCGCGTGCTTCGCCAGAGCGCAAAAAAAAGACCTCTCACCTGCCGACTACGGCGTGTGAGGGCTGGGTTGAGGACTGAGAAGGACGTTTCCGACTTCTCAGCAGGCTTTCGCTCGCGCGTGCTTCGCCAGAGCGCAAAAAAAGACCTCTCACCTGCCGACTACGGCGTGTGAGGGCTGGGTTGAGGGCTGAGAAGGACGTTTCCGACTTCTCAGCAGGCTTTCGCTCGCGCGTGCTTCGCCAGAGCGCAAAAAAAGACCTCTCACCTGCCGACTACGGCGTGTGAGGGCTGGGTTGAGGGCTGAGAAGGACGTTTCCGACTTCTCAGCGGTCTTTCGCTCGCGCATGCTTCGCCAGAGCGTTAAAAAAGGGGTAAACTTTGCTCACCCCAAAAGCAAAAACATATAAATTCTGCCGTTGAAAAAACTCCCCTAATAGAGCTCTCCCTTCCATCCCTCTCATCGATTGGACTTGTTCAAAGTTCGGAATCGAGCCGGAGATACTTCGTTCCACGCCCGAAACATTTTACCAAAATGAAATTCATCGGCAAATCCGCATGCATCCGCAATAGCTTTCATCGGTTCTTCTGTCAGCAGCAGCAGTGTTTTGGCTTTCTCATTGCGAATCCGGTTCAAGTACTCTTTGGGTGAAACGCCTACTTGCTGCATGAACATTTTTCGTAATTGAGAGACGGAGATATGGAAGGTTCGCGCGAGTTCTTCCATCCTCAAGGGCCGGTTATAGTAGGTTTCGATCCAAAACTTCGCTTGCTGAAATGCTTTCATATACGGGTCCGTTGACGTGTTTGTATCCCTCATGAAATGAATCAATCGTGAAAGGACATATTGGAATTCAGCCTGTCTTTCGTGTGGGTCCGGGCTCTGTAACGTCCCTATCTGCTTGAACTGCTCTTGAATCCAGACCGCTTGCTCCGGAGAATACAACTTGTTAAAAGGCAATTGAAGTGAGTCCAAATGAACGGGCTGCAGCCAGGTTTGATTCTCATAGGGGATGTCGAAAGCATCAAATAGAAGCATACGAATATAGAGCGGTTTATCCACAGATGATGTCATGGTCAGCGTAAAACCCGGCCTTAAGTAAAAGAGCATACCCGATTGTACATTCAATAGCTGTTCATCAAACGAATGTGTAAATTCTCCTTCTCCACTCATAATCCAGTAAAGTGAATGAACATCTGTTGTATTCCGAATGTCTTTCCAGCCTGGAACAGGCAGCTTCTCATAGGTCAGACGAAGATGATACATCCGGTGCTCTTTTGTTTCCATTCATTCACCACCTTCAAAGCGATTTTGACAAATACTAAAGTTCTTTATCCATAGAAAATAGCCATTCTTCCATGATACGCTTAACTAAACATACATGAAAGGGGCTTTTACTTTGATTCGTACTTTTCAACAACACTCCCTACGCCATACCCGACTTCTTGATGGATTATGGGACTTCATAACGGATCCAGGAAATGTAGGGATAACGGAACAATGGCATGCCAAGTTTCCAACCGATTCCCGAAAGCTTGTGGTTCCTTCTTGCTGGAATAATGAATTAGGCTTATACGATTATATCGGCGCTGCATGGTATCGCACTTATTTCGACACCGCACAGGAAGCCAATATTCGACTGTGCTTTGAGGGAATTCTCCACCATGCCGATGTTTATGTTGACGGTCATCACCTCGGTTACCACTTTGGCGGCTACACCCAGTTTTCCATGATTTTGCCTCATCTAGCGCAAGGTAAGCATGAATTAACCGTTCGTGTGGATAGTACTTTGGACTGGCAAACACTGCCTACAGATGTCGCGGATTGGTACTCTTATGGTGGTATCATACGTTCTGTCGAGCTTCAGGAGCTGCCCGATGTTTATATTGAATCCTTGAAAATTGATTATCAACTAGAGGGAGATACAGCCGATATCCAGCTGCAAGTAAAGTTAGACTCCTTAAGCTCGGTTGATCGTCAAATTGTTGTTAGTGCCTCTACAGAAGGACTAGCTTTCTCTGATTCAACCGTTCATATCGCGGCGGGGAAATCTTCACAGCTTTCGCTCCGAGGGAGCCTCGAAAACATCCGCAAATGGGATGTTGGACAACCGGAGTTGTATACCTTCGTAGTCCGTACAGGCGAAGATGACTTGATCGATCGGACAGGATTCCGCACCATTGTAGTTAATAACGGTCAAATCCTCCTAAATGGCAAAGCGCTATATTTGCAGGGAGTGAATCGACACGAAGAGCATCCCGAATGGGGATTTGCTTTTCCGCCTAAGCTCATGCTGAAGGATTTGGATATTTTGACCGATATGGGCTGCAACATCGTTCGCGGTTCACACTATCCGCAAAGCCAATTCTGGATCGATTTGCTTGATGAACATGGAATGCTCTTATGGAGTGAGATTCCAATGTGGGGATGTTTTATGAGCAAGGAAACGCTGGCTAGTCCTCTATTCGCAGAACGCGGATTGCACATGTTAGATGAAATGATAAGCCGTGATTATCATCATCCTTCGATCATTTTCTGGGGGGCCCATAACGAAATTGATACACGCACGGATGAAGCGCTGGAGCTTACTAAGAAATTCGTTAGCAAAATACGCAGCATGGATACCAGCCGCCTAGTTACGTACGCCACGATGCATCCTGAAGAAGACATTGTACTATCCTATTTCGATGTCATCGGAATCAACAAATATTACGGCTGGTATCAAGGAAACGTGAACGGATTCCGTGACATGCTTCAGCAGTATTATCAACATGCAGAATCACAAGGTGCCAGTGGTAAGCCCGTCATCATGAGCGAGTTTGGCGCTGCTGGTATCTTCGGAGATGCAGGCTGGGAGCCTCGCTTGTTCAGTGAAGACTATCAAGCTGACGTTGTGCAGCAGGCTTTACAGATCTTCCGCGAGGATCCTCGCATCGTCGGTACGCTGATTTGGCACTTCGCCGACATTCGCGTCGATGTGCGGAGTGACCGTCCTTATTTCCGTGATCGGGCGCGGAGTTTTAACAATAAGGGGCTGCTTAATGAATATCGCAAGCCAAAGCTGGCTTACAGATTGGTTAAGGAGATTTATCGATCTAAGCGTTAACTTTCAAAAGGCAAAATCATAAAAAGACGCTCCAACCAGGCAATCATCCGGTTGGAGCGTCTTTTTTTACTTTCCGTTTGTGCGCATTAGCCTTTGAGAGATCCCGCTGTTATACCAGAAATAATCCGTTTATTGAAAATGGAGATGACAAGGATCGACGGAAGGGTTGTCATCACAATGGCCGCGAACATCGGCGCAAAATCCGTTGCGTATTGACCCTGAAAATTCAAAAGTCCTATTGGAAGTGTCATCTTTTTGGCATCGTTAATGAATGTTAGTACAACCAGTAGTTCATTCCAGATACCAGCAAAGTTCATAATGCCAACCGTCATAAGCGCCGGTATCAATAAAGGCATCAAAACTCGCCAATAAACACCGTAAACCGAACAGCCATCAATAATGGCCGCTTCCATAATTTCTTTGGGAATGGAACTCATAAAACCGCTTAGCACCAGTATCGATGTAGGTAAAGCAAAGGCAACATAAATAAGAATCAAGCCGATTTGCGAATTCATCAGATTTAATTTAGAGAAGAATATAACCAAAGGAATGAGTGTTGCTTGCAGCGGAACCATCAAACCGATCAGAAAATAAAGTAGCGTGCCTTTCGATGCTTTCCACTTTAATTTAATAATCGCAAAAGAGGCCATTGAACCTATTAGTAAGACCAGAAGTAATGTGACAGTCGTAATGAGTACCGAATTGTAAAAATAACGGCCTGTTCCCCCTGTGATCCATGCATTTATGTAGTTTCCCCACAGCCAATGCAGCGGAAGTTCCCATGGACGTTCAAAAATTTCCGGTGTTTTCTTGAGTGAATTCACAATAAGCCAAAACAGAGGATAAATATAGACAAGCGTCCCTAATCCCAAAAATAAATAAGTGAACAGCTTTTGAATGGGACGAATCATTTTTGAACCTTGCTCCATACGCGTACCTCCTTCCTCAATCTTCGATATCTTTGGTGGAAATTATTTTATTAATAACAAACGTAACGATTAAGCACATAACTAGTAAGATGACAGCTAATGAATTACCGTAGCCATATTCTAACTGACCAAAGGAACGCTTTTGCAAATAACCGACCAGTGTTTGTGATACATTGGCAGGCCCCCCGCCCGTCATGACATAAACAAGATCAAAAAACCGTAAGGAACCAATAGAAATGAGAATGGTATTCACTTTAATAATCGGTTTAAGCAATGGCATGGTGATATGCCATACCAATTTCCATCCGATAGCACCTTCAAGACGCGCGGCCTCAAAGATTTCCTCGGAAATATTCTGTATCGCTGCAATGAACAGGATCATGGTATACCCAATAAATTGCCAAGATACAACCGCTGTAACTGCCCACATCACCGTTTTGGGTTCAGACAACCACAGGTGCTTTAGTGAATCTAGCCCTAACCAATCAAGTAAATTATTAATAATACCGATCTGCGGATGATAGATAAATGTCCACATCATACCTACGGCGACACTCGACAGGAATGCCGGCATAATGAAAACAAGCTTAAAGAAATCTTTCCCTCGCACGTTTCCTGTCAGAATCAAGGCCAGAAAAAAACCAAATGGCAGTTGAATCACCAAACTTGTCACCAAGAGAAATAACACGTTACGTATCGTAACAAAAAACACATCATCATCTGAAAACATACGCGTATAATTGTCCAACCCTATAAACTTCATCGGATTCAGAACATCCCAATCAAAAAAGCTCAAATAAATCGATGCGATAATAGGGATGAAAACAATAGCCGAATATAGAAACAGGGCAGGGGTTATAAAGAATGCAATGGTCGAGCCTTTTCTCAGCATTTTATCCATAAACAACCACTCCATTATTGTTTTGATGAAAAAAGGGAGAAGAATATCTTCCCCCTCCATAAGAAAATTTTATTGGTTTAGCGGTTTTTCTCCGTATAAGCTTGCAAGCTCTTGAATGCATCTTCCGGTGATTTGCCTGCTAAGATAGATTGGATCGTGTTGTTATATTCATCCCCAATCTTCGCACCCAGTCCCACATCATAAAAGATGAACATCCCTTTCATTGTGGACATTTGATCTTTTAAATCTTTACTTAACCCTGGCACTTTAGCTGGATCTAAGGTAACTTTAGTAGCTGGAATATCTCCTTGCTCTTCACCAACACGTTTTTGTGTTTTGTCCTCGGACCATACTTTCAGATATTTAACAGCTGCATCTTTGTCTTTTGCCGTTGAACTTATCACTAAGTTAAATGCAGGTTGACCCAACCAAGTGTCAATATCCCCTTTTCCATTCGGAAATGTTGGGAATTTAGCAATGCCCACGACATCCTTCACCTTGGAATCGGTATTTACCAACGTATTGATTGCCCAACTGCCAGTAACCATCATGGCCGCTTGACCATTTTGGAACATGCTCGTCATTGCACTGTTGTCAATACTAAGGAACCCTTCTGGGAACGCCTTCATTTTTGTTAATTCCTGCAATACACGGCCTGTTTCGATGTAAGAAGGATCAAGCCAAGTTCCTTTGCCCTCCATTAATGCATTAAACGGTGCGTCACCGCCAATCCGATTGGCTACAAATTCACTAAATAAGGCACTAACCCAAGCATCTTTGGCACCCATTGCAATCGGTGTCACTTTATTTTTAACCAACACATCAATCACATGTTTTAACTCATCGTACGTCTTAGGTACCTCAAGGTTATTCTTTTTGAAAATGTCTTTATTGTAGTACATGGTAGCTGCCGCGAAATTAACCGGAACACCATAAATTTTGTCATTGAATGTTAATAAATTAAACGCCCCAGAGATAAAGCGATCTTTCCACGCTGGATCTTTATCCAAATATTCATTAAGCGCCAGCACTTTTCCTGAATCCGCATACGTTTTTAGTTTTCCGGCAGCATGCAGAGTGTATACATCAGGCGCTTCATTTCCGGCGATTTGAGCATTTAATTTCGGATAAAAAGCTGTACTAGGAAGATGTGATACTTCGAAAGTCGCGTTCACATCTGTTCTTGCATTAAATTCTGCAAGCAGATCTTTCTGAATATTGATCCCCTTGTTTTCCGGTTCTAACCAATCAAATTCTTTCATTTTAATCTTATCTTTTGGCTTTGCAGCCGCTTCCGTTGCTTTTGGAGCATCACTAGCTTTGGGTGCCTCACTTGCTTTCTCGGTCCCGCAAGCAGATAATACAGCAGTGATTGCAAAAATAGCAGTGATTGATGCTGAAATCCTTTTAACCTTTTTCATTTAAACCCTCCTCTATCATGTTTTACAATCTAAGCTTAGTTGAAATGGGTTCAAACGAGTATGCGGTATTCCTTACTTCATGGTTGAATCTGCCGACCTCTTCTCATCTTTACGTGGTAAGGATAACGTTATCATTGTACCTTGCCCTACGACGCTATCAATCTGCAAGCCGAATCTCTTTCCGTAATGCAATTGAACCCGCTGATGTACATTAATCAATCCAATCCCCATACCTGAATCATCAACAGTCACTTGCAAATTTTCCCGAATCTGCGCTAGTCTTTCAGCCTCAATACCGTTTCCGTTATCACTTATGGTAATGTTAAATAAATCATCTTCAAAAAAACCGCGAATCTCAATAAGCCCTTGGTCAATCTTCATTTCCATACCATGAATAATCGCATTTTCCACCAACGGCTGCAGAATAAATCGCGGAACTAACAAGGGTAGCGCCATCGTATCTATGTCGATAGAAATGGTAATTTTATCTCCATATCGATATTGCTGAATATAGACATACTTATTAACGTTGTCCAATTCCTTGTCAAGGGGAATGTACTCTTTTCCCTTGATTCCTTCCCGCATTAAATCACCCAACGCTTTGGATAATTTCCCTACTTCAGGAACGTTCTTCATGCGCGCAAGCCAATTGATCGTTTCTAGTGTGTTAAAAAGGAAATGAGGGTTAATTTGAAACATTAAATATTTTAATTGCGACTGCTGTTTCAATAGTTCCTCTTGATAAACCGTATTAATTAAATGATGGATTCGATCGATCATTCGGTTGAAATTTCGACTCATAACACCTATTTCATTGCGGGAATTGTAATTAAATTGAATATCAAAGCGATCTTTTTCCACGTCTTTCATCATCGCGGAAAGCTGACGAATGGGTTTAGATATACTGTTCGACACAAAATAGGCGATTAATAATGCAACGACAATACAGATAATGAAGATAATAAACATCCAATTTTTCAATTCAATAGACGTTTGGGAGTATTTAGCATCCGGAATGACACTGACGATCTTCCAATCGGTATTCCCGATGGCATGATAAGTAATGATATAGTTAATCCCGTCCATCATCTCGCTAGTATGATCTTGTTCAGGTCCATGCAACACGCGAGTTATATACGGGTAATCAGGGGTCGTATTAATCAAGGATTTATTCGAATGTGAAATGATCCTTCCATTCTGATTGATAATATACATTTCGCCTTCATTGTTTAATTTCGTCTGCGCAAAAACCGAATATAAAGCGTCTTCTTTAAGATGAAGTTCAAAATAGCCGATTTTCTTCAGGTTTCCTACATCAAACATAGAACTTCTAGCTGTAATCGTTAGCTGCTCGGGATTCGTATTCATCCAAACTAAATTGCCCTCATTCTCTTTCAGTACATCCCAATCGTTTATGTCCAAATCATTGGATTTCAAGACATTTCCCGATGGAAAGACATCTTTATTTAAAGCATAAAGGCTGATGTCCTGTATGTCTTCGCTATCAATGATGGCACCATCCAACAAGAGCTTAATTTTGTTGATTTCGTCTAAATATTCCAACTGATTTTGAAAGCCTAGATTGGCTTTTTTAAGAGCATCCCTTATTTCTTTATTCGTAAAAAGGGAATAATACACCCGCTTGACTTCCTTCATCTTGAATTCAATATTTTTGCTTACTTCGGTTAACAAATCGGTGGTGTAAGCGTTTGTTTTTTCCTGTATGAGCGATCGTGATTTTTGATAAGTTAACGTACCGATCACAGCTAATGGAATAAGGTTCAAAATGAGGAAGGACACTAGTAATTTTTTTTGAATCTTCATGTCTAGTATCCATTGCCGCAACCTACTTGCTAGCTGGTTACGTATCATTGAGGTGCCCGCCTAATTCCGCATGTCTTATAAATAATTGCTTACGAAAATCGTTTGGCGTTTGTCCGTAATGTTTTTTAAACATTTGTCCAAAATACCTGGAATCTCGAATTCCCACCCGACTGGCTATTTCAAATACTTTAACCTGGGGGTCTGCTAGCATATCCACAGCTTTTTGCATACGAATTCGGGTGAGTGTATCCGAGAAGTTTTCTCCTGTTTCCTTCTTAAATAAGCGGCTCAAATAGTCTGGATGATAATGAAGCATGTCCGCAACTTTGGCAATGGTCATTTCCTGCATGTAATTTAATTCTATATATTCAATGATTTGCGCAATCACTTCATTCAGCTTGGATATTTCACCTTCCGGTAGCAACATGCCTTGCAGTGTAAACGAATATTCCTTCAACTGATGCCGCAGACCAAGTTCAAGCTCATTTCGCTGACGGTCCTCTTGAATCACTTGTTTGGCTTTTCTGCAAGCCAGCATGATTTCATCTGGATCGGTAGGTTTTAATACAAAACCGACTGCCCCCAATTTTATTGCTGTCATTGCGTAATCCAACTGGTGGTAGGCTGTAATAAACACCCATTTGATAGATGGATTCTCTGCTTGTACCAGCTCCATTAAGGCTAGTCCGTCTAAACCGGGCATTTTAATATCAGTCAATACTAGATCTGGATTAACAGCTCGAATCAGCTCTAGTGCCTCCAATCCATTAGCCCCCAACCCTACCAACTCAAAGCCTTCTTCTTCCCATCCTAAGGACTGCAACCCCATTCGGGTGATTGGTTCATCGTCAGCAATAATCATCCTAATCACATATATTCCTCCCCACCTGAAGTAAGTGAGTTCATTATCTTTGTTTTTGTTTAATAGTTCAATGAATATTTGCTTTACGAAAAAGGTTTTCGACCCTCCAAACAAAAAAAGGGACCTAGCCAACGGGGCCAGGTCCAAAGTTTATATTAAAAAAGGGGGGTCTTGTTTATTATAATACACCCATTATGTTAGAGAACTGTAACAGGAATGTTCCAATTGTGTTACAAAAAAAGGCGATTCCATTCAAATGGCTTTTTTTGTATGCACTTTTGTACATACTACAGAATGTAAATCTTTAGGAATAGGAGTCAAACAAGTGAAAGTTGAAGACGCCATTGTGGAACAGATTAGACAGCAAGCTGTGCAGCTGAGCACCCCCGAAGATTTGGATGTATTAGTAGAAGCAATCGGAGACAAGAAGTACGTTTTACTCGGTGAGGCAACGCATGGTACATCGGAATTTTATAAGCTTCGCATGGAGCTGAGCCGTAAATTGATTGAAACGAAAGGTTTTTCTTTTATTGCTGTCGAGGGCGACTGGCCGTCCTGTTATGAGATTAACCGCTATGTGAAGCAGTACAAGGATGCAAAGCCGAGCTCCCGCGAGGTCATGGAAACTTTTAATCGTTGGCCGACGTGGATGTGGGCCAATGAAGAGGTTGGAGAGTTGATGGAGTGGCTTAACCAGCACAATGCAAATAAGCTGATGGAAGAGCGAGTCGGGTTTTACGGTTTAGACGTCTACAGTTTATGGGAGTCCCTAGAAGAGATCGAACGTTATTTACAGGAAAAAGGCACACCTGAGCAGTTAGCTATGGCGCGGAAGGCATTTGAGTGCTTCGACTCTTATGAGAAGGAGGGGCAAAATTACGGGGTTTCGGCGGCTTTTTACGGCGAAAGCTGCCAAGATGAGGTTGTGAAGCTGCTTCAAGCGCTTCACGCGAAACGCGTGCGGTACGAAGAAGACAGCGAAGCAGCGCTTAGCGCGGAATTGAACGCGCTTGTTGCTGTGAACGCTGAGGATTACTACCGCACCATGGTTCGTCACGACGCGGAATCGTGGAACGTCCGCGACCGACACATGGTCGAGGCGCTGCGCCGCCTCGTCAACCACCACGGCCCAGACGCCAAAGTCATCGTCTGGGAGCACAACACGCACGTCGGCGACGCGCGTGCAACAGATATGTTGGCCGACGGTATGGTGAACGTCGGCCAGCTCGTGCGCGAAGCGCACGGCGAAGCCGATGTGTTCGCTATCGGCTTCGGCACTTACCGCGGCACGGTCATCGCCGCGACATCCTGGGGCGCGCCGATGGCGACGATGCAAGTGCCACCTGCCCAGCCGGGCAGCTGGGAGGAGCTCATGCATCGCGCCGGCGCGCATGATCAGATCCTCCTGCTCAGCAAGGAGGATCCGATTCTCGGGCACGAGGTGCTGGGGCACCGTGCCATCGGGGTCGTGTACCGCCCTGGTCATGAGAGAGGGAATTATGTTCCCTCTCTTATGGCTCGGCGGTACGACGCCTTCGTGCATGTGGATGAAAGCCATGCGCTTCATCCGCTAACCATAAAAAAAGTGCTTGTGTGAATTCACACAAGCACTACCTCCCAAAAGCCTATCCGCCGATGCAAAACACTATTTCGAGGCCTAAATCAAGCTCAGTTCCTATACATAACTAATGTTGTACGAAATTCGCATAAAAGTGGCCTTTTTAGTATGAAATACGGCTAAATTGTTGTATCAAATACAACATCTTCAGCTTGGAAGGAAGATATCAAGGATATTGTTGTACAGCGTACAACTTATGGCTTTCACTTGTCATTAATAAGACGTTCTAACCCAATACTCGGTTCCTCCAGAGGAAAATACTCTAAACCGATATGCCCAGTGAAGCCGGTTTCATCAATGGCCTTGAAAATCTGCTCGTAATTCAACTCGCCGTTACTCAGCTCATGCCGCCCCGGATTACCAGCTGCATGAAAATGGCCTATCCAAGCCATATTTTCACGAATATTCGTAATAAGATGACCTTCGGTAATTTGTTGGTGATAAATATCGAACAGCACCTTCACATGCTGGCTCCCCACCTGCTTCACAATATCGAATGCTTCTTCAGATGAAGCTAAGAAATATCCTTGATGGTTCACAAGTGTATTCAGCGGCTCTACCAATAATGTTATCCCTTCCCGCTCCAATAACGGCACGCATGCTTTTAGTCCATCAATCAATGATTGACGCTGCACTTCTCTGGGCACGCCTTCTAATTCCTGACCCACTTGCGAAATGAGCTGAGAGCAATTCAAGCTCTTCGCTGCCGCAATGGATTCGGTAAGTCCAACTATATAAGTTTCACGCATGGTTTCATCGACTAAGCTCACAAATTTGGTACAAAAGGCAGCAACCGAAACACCAGCATCCTTCACAACATGCGCGACTTCATCCAAATCTTTATTCCACCACGCCCAAAATTCAATCGTATCATAGCCAATTCGCTTCACTTCCTTAACACTTTGAGCAAAATCATGCTTGCTATAAACCGCATCCATACAAACGGAGAGCCTCATTGTCATCCTTCTTTCCAAATATACGTTATTTGTGCTAGGGACCAAGCATTTCTGAACTTTCACTATTGTATGGTAAAATTAAGCAGATGAAAATATGACCCAAGGAGTTTTACTAATGATTCGTTCCCTTGCTATTACCATGGACTTCAATGTGCTCCATAATGTCCCCTTCGAGGAGCTTCTAGGCCCGAACATTAAGTGGTATTGGGTCGACTTTCATAATCCGAGCGAAGAGGAAGCGCTGCATCTGAAAGAGCATTTCCATTTTCATCCGTTGGCCATAGAGGACTGCTTTTTCTTACTGCAACGACCGAAGATGGATCACTATGAGAACGTTCACTTTTTTGTGATGCATGGGATTAATGCGATGACACTGGATGCTGAAGAAGTGGATATGTTTCTGGGAAGCAATTACATTGTGACCTTTCATTTGCATGAATCAAGGGAAATTGAGGATGCTTGGAGCCGAATTTCAGAACAAGAACATTTGCGGAATGAAGGTCATATTTATGCGGCTTATTTAATTCTTGATAATTTGGTGGATCAATATTT
This sequence comes from Paenibacillus sp. V4I9, assembly GCF_030817295.1. Taxonomy (NCBI): domain Bacteria; kingdom Bacillati; phylum Bacillota; class Bacilli; order Caryophanales; family Paenibacillaceae; genus Paenibacillus; species Paenibacillus sp. V4I9. The sequence goes on along the minus strand of NZ_JAUSZE010000001.1, from coordinate 1,132,688 downwards.
CCCAAGTGTTTACCAAATCGAAGATCAATTGGATGATATCGAGAACAATTTTGATGCCGAATCGATTGAAGTCTTAATGAAACATATTTTTGATATTCGGGCCAAATTGTTAAAATTACGCCGCACCATCGTGCCCATGCGTGACTTGCTGTACAGGGTCATCAATACAGATCGTATCGAGCATCTCCGTGAGCAGCTCGTCTTTTTCACGGACATCCATGATCATCTGCTCAAGTTGTCTGAAATGATTGATTCAAACCGCGACATGACGGCTGATATGAGGGATAGTTACATCTCCCTGAATTCAAACCGAATGAATACCATCATGAAAACGTTGACCGTAATCACGACGATCTTCATGCCATTAACGTTCATTGCTGGTCTTTATGGGATGAATTTCGCTTATATGCCTGAACTGAAGTGGCACGGGGGTTATTTTGGAATTCTCTTGATCATGTTCGGAATTGGATTCGGCATGTTCGCTTGGTTTTGGAAAAAGGGCTGGTTTAAATAGAAGACCTTACTGATTCTGAGCAATGCTCATCACGGCATTCCTTCCTAAAGCCAGCAGGCGAAACCCCCACTTTTTTCTTAAAAGCTCGACTGAAGGCATGAATACCGGAAAATCCTAATTGATAAGCTCACAGAAAGAATCCTTCCTTTTCAGCAATAATGGTTAACTTTTAACTAACTTTGGCTAAATGAACGCGCTTACCTTCATTATATAATGTTTTCAAGTTCGCATAACAATAATGATAAAGGTGGATGTTCCTATGTCGCAAAATCAAGGCTTTATTCATGAACTCTCTGTAGCTCCATACCTGACACAAGGTCGAACTCGCTGGATCACGGCAGAGAATCCGACCGGTGAGAAGGGACAAGGCGGGAAAGCAGCAAGCAATTTAGGTATTACTCGCAAAGGCAGGCCGTGCATCACTTTACCTCAAGGAGAAACAGTCGTTCTGGCCGATATTCAAGGAACTGGCATCCACGATCGAGAATCAACACGCCGAGGATATTCACGGCTTCTTCTATCAATTTCATTATACGCTTGTAGATTCGCTCCCTGAGAAAACGGCTTACTTTCACGCCCAATATGTCGGTACCTATTTGGCATGGGCAGCCTTAGAACGTTATTGGTGGGGCGAGGGGGAAATTAAATTTTATTTGGACGGAGATGAAGAATGGCCAACTCTCTGCGGGACGGGGACGGAGGATTACTTCGGTGGAGCCTGGTGCTTTTACGAAAAAGAAAACGGGATCCCCGTCGAGGTGTCATACAGCACTCCCTATCTAGGATACCCATACTATTCCAAATCGGATACGACCCTCAAAGAGAAGTTTGGTGAAGATTCCGTGCCTATGCATGGACTGTATCGCTGGCATCTTCCAGACCCCATCCATTTCGAGAGCGATCTGCGCGTCACGATTCAACAGATTGGACTTTCCTCCGTTGCCTATTGGTATCAGATGGAGCCTCATGCGGATTTCCCCATACTGCTTCCCGTTCACCGGAGATGGCCGCGATAGTGAACACGCCAAATTATTTGCAGGCCTAGCTCATCACATGTAGATGCATACACCGTTTTAATTCCGATCGGTGAGCACCACCTCAGAATATAACCGTTTTCACAGAAGGCGTCTTTGACGTAAGAAATGATTTTTTATCGAAAACAACGATGGCGGGGAGCGTACACAGTAAAGGGCCGACTTCCAGAACTATTCGCTGGATTGTCGACCCCATTTATCGATTATACAAATCTACTTCTTCTTCGCATCATAGGCAGCTTGGTAAATTTCCAGATAACGCTTCAGGTTCATATTATCCAAATTTTTCAGATAGCCGTCCCATTCTTTCTCCAGATTTGCATCCCCGATGATGAAACGCGCGGTCATCTCTTTGACATGATCAGTAATCGTCTTCTCGAGATCAGCTAGCTCCATCGCCTGCTCGTTCGTGAAGAACAGCTGCGGTAGAACAGTATCCAGCTTCTGCTTATAAGGCTCGTACTTGTTTTTCGTTTCATTGTACAAAATAACTTCCAATGGGTTTTTCGGATCGGCAACCAAGCCTAAGCGGAAATCGTTCGTTCTAAGCGACGGCCCGGTTTGTGCCCATTTCACATTTTGCACATTGGGCAGCTTGGCGTCGGTATATTTCCAGATGGCCTGCTTGCCATTGATGCCGAGCTCACCTTGAGCCGCATTTTTCCATTCTATATCCGGACGTCCTTCTGTGTTGCGCAGTGTCATCTCCTGAGTGTACATCAGATCTGCCAGACGGAAGGCGGCTTCTGGATTTTTACTCGCTTTCGTAATGACGTAACGCCCTTGTGAGACGCTATTCGTGTACGGCGCAACTTGTAAGCCTTTCGGCCCTTTGAGCACTGGAACAGCGGTAACTTCAAGCCATCTTCCGCTCGGTCCGTTAAAAGCTGTAAACGTCCCATTATGCTGGGCTATCGCCGCGCCCAATATATTAATGTTGGGATTTTCCCCCATTTGCTTCGCCTGATCCCGATCCTGTGTGAAGGACTGCGGCGCGATCAAACCTTCGGCATATAGCTTGTTCAGGTACTTTAGGCCCTCTTGCCATTCCGGCTTGTTATAAGGCACATCGACCTTGCCGTTATTAAGGTACAATCGGTTGGTACTATTAGGATTTAGAATAAAAGCATTCATAAGAAACGAATCGATATTGACGGCAGGTCCAACCGCTGCACCTGCAAGCGGAATCTCATCTGCTTTTCCATTGCCGTTCGGATCCTTCGTTTTAAAATCCTTTAGCACCTTGTATAGCTCATCCGTCGTTGTTGGCACAGCCAGCCCCAATTTATCGAGCCATGGCTTGTAAATCCACATTTTTTGGGACATGGAGCAATGGAAACACTCGTTCACAAGCGGCAGCCCGTATATTTTACCGCCTGGCGCTGTAATCGCATCTTTCACTCCTTCAACCTGCTCAAACATCTTCTTGGTTTCGACGCCATACTTATCAATAAAAGGCTTTAAATCGAGGAAATCGCCTTGGCTGCCATAGATCAGCTGTTGTGTAGGGCTAACGTCAAAACCCATGATCACATCAGGCAAATCTCCGCTTCCGAGCACCAGATTAAGCTTTTCTACCGCCGATTTCTCCGGGGCAACATCCCACACGATATGAATGTTCGTCTTCTCCTCCAGATACTTCGTATATTCATTTGTCGCAAAATCTTCAACAAAAGAGCTTCCTTTTACAAGCACCTTTAAGGTTGTTTTTTCCTTTGTGATAGGTAATTCCCCTGCCGCAGTCACCCGGTCCTCTGACACTTTAGGGGCCGCATCTGATTGCGCTGCTTCTTTATCTGAACAACCGCTTAAAATTGAGACTGTACACAAAGCTAGCCCTAAGCTTACTACCATCCATTTTTTCATCTAAAAGAACCCTCCCTGGAATTTTTCATTAGAAAAATTTTCATTGAATGACTAACCTTTCAACGAACCGATCATGACTCCCTTAACAAAATGCTTCTGTACAAAAGGGTAAATCATCATAAGTGGCAGCGACGAGACGACAATGAGAGAGTATTTAAGCAGTGCCCGTAGGCCCTCCCGATTCGCTTCCTGACCCAGATCGGACAGCATAGCGGAATCTACCTCATTTTGAACGAGTATTTCCCTAAGTACAAGCTGTAATGGATAAAGGCTCGGCTGCTTCAAATAGATCAACGCATTAAAATATTGATTCCAATAACCTACCGCCGAATACAGGGTAATGACAGCAATGATCGGACCAGACAGCGGAATCACGACATGCCATACAAACTTGAAATCGTTACAGCCGTCTAACTGAGCGGCTTCTAGCAGTTCATCCGGTATCGTCGTTTTGAAATAAGTTCTCGTAATAATGACATTGAATACACTCATAGCCCCGGGCAAAATCATCGACCAGATCGTATTGAGCATGCCGAGATCTTTGACCAACAAGTAGCTCGGAATGAGCCCGCCAGAAAACATGGTGGTGAACACCAGCAAAAGCATGACGGCATTTTTCCCATACAAGTCTCTCCGTGCGAGCGGATATGCGGCCATAATCGTTAGTGCGACATTGATGACTGTACCCAGAACCGTATAAATAACGGAATTGCGAAACGAGCTCCAAATCAGCTTATGTTTAAATACAGCCTCATAACCGTCGAGTGTAGGTTGAACCGGCCATAGCCACACCTTCCCGGAGATAACCGCGTCTGGGCTGCTGAAGGATGCGCTTACAATAAACACAAGCGGATACATCACTACAATGAGAAATAAGGTAAGCACCGTGTAATTGATCACGTTAAACCAACGGTCATTGCTGGCTTCCCGAATGTTAGCTTGCTCCATGATGACTTCCTCCCTCTATCCGCCTTACCATAGACTTTCCTGCTTAGCTTTCTTGGCCATTTGGTTGACCGAGATCAGTAAAATCAAACCAATGACCGATTTGAATAAATTGATTGCCGTGGAATAAGAGTAATTCATCGCCTGGGAGGCAAGACCGACCTTATACACGAACGTATCAATGACTTCAGAGGTACGCGAGTTAAGCGGATTTTGCAATAACAGCACCTTTTCAAAGCCCAGATCCAGAATATGTCCGGTGTTCAAAATAAGCAGAATAATCATAACCGGAACGATGCTCGGCAGATCGATATGCAGCATGCGCTGAAATTTACTTGCTCCATCAATAACAGCCGCTTCATGCTGTGCGGGATCAACACCCGCTAAAGCAGCTAAATAAATGATGCAGGAAAAACCTACATTTTGCCAAATACCAGACCAGACATAGATCGAACTGAAATATTCCGGCTTGGCCATAAAATTAATCGTTTTGAATCCCAATTGACCGAGCAGCATGTTCACTAGTCCATTGCGGGGGTCCAGCAGCTCTATGATGATACCTACCATCACGACGACAGATATAAAATGGGGAGCATAAGTAATCAGTTGTACGGACTTTTTGAATAACTGGTTTTTCACATAATTCAAGGATAAGGCCAGAATAATCGGAAACGGAATCCCGGCAAGCAAGCTGTACAAGCTGATGATCAACGTGTTTTTCATCAATTTCACAAATTCATAAGAGTTGAAAAATCGGATGAAGTGCTTCATGCCGACCCACTCGCTCCCAGCGACACCCTTGGATGCAATATAATCCTTGAAGGCAATCTGCGCCCCGTACATTGGATAATATTTAAACACAAGGACGTAGATGACTGGAAGCGCAAGCAAGGCATACAATTGCCAGCTTTTCTTCATTTGCTTCCTTGCGGCAAACAGCAGACTGCTTGCTCCCGTGCTTGCTTTGGTTAATACAACCTCTTTCATTGTGCGCTCTTCCCCCTTTCAATTGATATCTTAACGATACAAGAAACCGCCACAAGCCGTAAATTAGAAAGCGCTTTCTTTATGTGCAATTATTAAGATTCATTCATGTGCACTTCTAAACGGATGTGCAAAAGTAAAGAATACGGCACAAAAGTGCCGCATTCTTATCCGTGTAATTTCTTATAGGAGGTCGCACTGACGCCATGCAGCCGCTTGAATGCCCGACAAAACGTATTGGAGGAGCTATAGCCAACCTTATCGGAAATTTCAAGAATCGTTAGGTCAGTTGTCTGCAGTAGATTTTTGGCCCGATCCATGCGCAGATTTTCCAAAAAGTCAGAGAAATTAATGCCCGTTTGCTCTTTGAAGAATTGGGAGAGATACACTTTCGAGATGCGAAAACGATCGGCCACTACATCCAGGCAAAGCTCACTGTCCGTATATGCGTTCTGCAGCATGCCAAGAATACTTTGAATCAGCTGCACATTTTGACTTTTCTTGTGCTCGTTCACGCTTTCGCATATCCATCGATAGGTTACGCGGATCGACTGATAATTTTTGCGCATATTTTCATAGGAGTCAATCTCGCTGCTCAGTGACTGGATCCGTCTGTAAATCTCCTGCTGATCGAGCTCCATTTGCGGCAGCAACTTCACCAGACTTCCCCACATTTCGAACAAGAACAACTGCATAACAGCAAAGGAAAGGTGCCTCAGCTCGAAATTCTCATGGTATATCTCATCAAGCGTATGCTGAACCTCAGTATGGTCCCCCGCTTTGGCCAAATTGATTAAACGGATCTCCACATCCTGCGGGAAATAGTAGTTGTTCATATCCGTCGGGAGCTCGTCATACCATACGATTTCATTCTCATTTTTCCTTAATTGTACGTTCAAAGCTTCTCTGGCCTGTTCATACGATCTGGAGATACTAGTGAGACTATCACATAAGCCGCCTACACCATAGACAGACACCAGCTTTAACTGGCTTTTCATCTCCTCATTGGCTTCCTTCAGCTTCTGCTCAATAGGCTCCTTGTAGAGTTCCGACTGCTCAGCTCTATAACAGAAAAGCACCCCGAATTGATCCTCCGCTATATCGTAAACAAAGCCTTCCTGATCGATCGTCCTTCTCAACATTTCTTTAGCCAGTAAACGTTTCATATCCAGTTCTTCCAGCAAGTTATCATTATAGCCGTTATCGAAGCCTCGCAAATGAACAACAGCGACCCGATATAACATCCCTTGCAAATCCATACCGACATACTTTAAGAGTGCATCTGCATCACGTGCCGAAATAAATTGCCCATTCAACAACCGTTGAAAATACGCTGCCCGCAGCAAAGGAACCTGCTGCTCGATCTCGGACTTCATCCTGTGGTTATTGTTGAACAAACCGGTTACCGTTTCTCCAATTAATCTAAAGGCATCTTTCTGGTGCGAGACTACGTCCGTTTTTTCAAGGATCATGTTTACGATATTCCTTAGCGGTTTACTGTTGCGATAAGCCAGCACATATGCGATGAAGACACCCACGACAAGAAAGACGAACGTTAAAGAGAAAATGATTTTCTGAATATAACGAACCTTCTCCAATACAACAAAGGTTGGCTCTCCAACCAGATACGTCCAACCGTTATAGGAGGATTTCGTATAGGTAATCATCATCTGATTCGATTGCAGCGATTGCTCGATTACGCCCTTATCGCCAATCAGATTGCCGATCTCGATCGGTAAGGGGGCTTTACTCGCCGAAAGCTCACTGATGATTTTCCCCTCACCATCCACAATATAAGCCCAACCACCTTCGGAAATGTTCAGCCCTTGAAAAAGCTTCTGGATTTCCTTCTGGTCTATCATGACAGCAATGGCGCCCTGGGGATTTCCGGGGTACCCAAGCGATTGCATATACGTTAGCATAGAATAGGGGACACCCTGTACGATGACTTCCTCAGACGCAAATGTTTTGCGGGTATGAAATTGCTTTGCGACGAAGTCATACCATGAATCATAATCATGCTTGCTGTAACGAGCTACCCGATCAAAAAAATGCTGAAAAGAGTAACTAGCCCCCGGGGTTAACACCATTTCACTATTTTTAAACAATACATAATAATTAAATATGAAATTGTTAGACATCCTGTAATCATACAAGCTTTTATTCGTATCCAATATCCGGTACGTATTCGTCCCCTCAAATGGATCAGTGACAGACTGAAACCTCATAATTCTTGTATCGGCCGCTAACTGCTGGGTAATCGAGGAGATTTCCTCCAATCTTCGATCGAGGATATCTTTACTCTGCTCCAACAGGTTCATATGGCTCGCGGTTGCTTCGCTTTCGATCAACGCAGTCGTCTTCTGATAAATAACCCAGCCAATAATCATCGGCAGCATCAGAAACACAAGATATGGAACGAGAATACGTGCAAACACGCGGTGCCTTCCTTTGTTAACGTTAACATTAATGCTTCTCTCTCTCTTGAACAGCATAGTAAATGTCCCCATTTCCTTTACGATTCCGTGTTGCGATCATATTGAGAGTAATCATTACGCATTTCAATGTATGCGTTTGCAATCTATTGTGACGTTCATCCCAAAAGGATAAGCTGTTACTTTCAGTATACCTTGCTGTGCTGGTAATCGGAAGCTTTTCATTCTTACTTTTCTAGCCTTACCAATACCTGCTAAAGGGCGAATCAGTGTATCTAAAGAAACAAAATAAGACTACCCAACTTGGATAGCCTTTTAATTGTCTTTACCACTTCACGGTACATTGGCTTCTGCAATAATTTCCTTTGTCAGAGGATCAACTAAAATATTGGCTTCTACACTATTGTATAGATAGCCAACGTTCCAATATGGTGCTAATTTAAACCAAACAATCTCTGCACCTGTGACTGTGTATTTATCTTCTTGACCATTAAAAGCAATTGATATTGCTTCTTTTTGCGCTGATTTATAAGCAAAAAAAACAGATACGAATACGGCGACAGTTATGACTATTAGCATTGTTATTCTTTTCATCACAAGTGCTTCCCAACCTTTGTAGAGATTTCCTCACTCTTGCTTAGCTCAATCAACAACATTTTCTTCACAACCGAGAATACTTATTTACCGAGATGAGATATTTTAAAATTCTTTGTACTGCAACCCTTCCAATTGTCCCATCTCCTGTGGAATTGATCAGCGTATCACTTTAGAGGCGAACGCTAGAGTATCTTACTTCAGGCAATGATAAACCGCCATCATATCTCGTTTATTCAACTCACGAATACGATTGAAGATAGGAATATCCGCAACTGCCTCAATTAGTAAGCTTTCAGCAACAACATCTCTTACTTTGCCAGTAAGCCATGTTTGTACATCTATGCCCTCGACGATTTCCTTGCGCCCTTCATCGTTGATGCCACTTACATAACAGCTAACACATGGCACCGATAATTTAAATACGCCATCATGGAGACCATCCTCTGAAATTACTTTCTTCCCGTTGCAGAATGGACATGGATGACTTGCTTTAATTTTATTAATTTGGGTAACAATTTTATTGTAACCAAACACTTCATAGACATAAGTTAGTTTTTTATATTTTCCATTGGTGAAATACTTATCAATAATGGTTTCTCTAGTTTCAGCAATATTGGCAAAATCACAGATGGTAATCAAGTTTTTACTGTTGATCGCCTCGAGGTTGCCTTTAATCTTGTCCCAAAATGGTACGGCATTTTGTAAAACCACCTCATAGCCCACAAAGCTTGCAAGTTCCAGTTCAAGCATTTTCAGCGCAACTTGTGTTTCCCTAGGAAATAAAGAGACATCTTCCGTAAGTGCAAGATCGCCGCCAACAATTGATTTTAGTTTTTCTAGTTGAGGTAAACTCCCTACGGTTTTAATGACCTGATCAATCGGTTGCTGAATAATCTCACGAATATCCGTATCACTAAATTTTAGCTTTTTATGATGGTTTAACACGCTTCCTTGACAAACTGGGCAGGCAATCATTTCTTTTGAGGCTTTCATTTGCTCTTTAAGAGGAATGTTCTTCGAAATTACCATATAACGCCCAAGGATGAGATTAAAACCTTCCCATGTTCTCGAAGCCTTCCCTGCTTTATCATAAAATGACTTTTCCCAATAACCATATAAGAAAGTACGCTTTTCTGCTTCTGACATCTCATTAAAGCTTTTACTCATATCGTGACCAAGTTCGTTCTTTATCTCTTCAAACAGGAAGTGCAATTTGGCATGTTGATAATATTTCAAGACATCCATGACTTCTGGAAGTAACATGCCATCCCAGAATGGGACTGTTTTATCTTGAATGAGAACATCCATATCAAATTGCTCAATGACACGACGACCCGAACAACTCGGACAGTGATTGTCTTGATAATAGAAATCGAAGCTTCTTGTATCTTTATTGGTCGGATGAGCAGCCACAATATGATTGATCAGTCCACCCATTTCATAGAGAAAGCTATATTGACTATACAGGTGTCGTTCAAGATCAATGGCGATGACAGGTGCAATCGTTTCAGATTCATATTCACTATAAATCACATGGGCAATTGGCGATAAGCTTTTTAAGATACCACCCTTATAGACGTTTTCTGCCTTTTTAAAATAGTCTAACTGATTTTCTTGTAAGTAGTGAATACCGTTTTGCGGCTTGAGTGTGGAAGAAATATGCATGGGGGCCTTGCTATCTTCCTTAGGTTTTTGACGATAATAATCATCATGACTGACAACATCCAGATGCTCCACAGGGTCAAACTGCCTTTTTCCAAAATCAACGATAAAATCAGAGCTTTCCAGCATATAGGCATTATGTTCGATCATCAGGATGGAGACAGATTCATCTTCCAGAATGTCCCTAACACTATCAATGAATTGGTTTAAAATATTTTGGGATAAACCTTTTGAAGGCTCGTCAAAAATAAAAAGTGTATGTGGGTTTCTTGAATTAGCAAACAGCTCAGAAACTAAATGAACACATTGAAATTCACCAGTCGATAAGGACTGCGTTTTTCTTTCCAGCGTCAAATAACCAAGTCCAAGTTTGATCAATAAGCTCAAGCGTTTATGAGCGATGTCTTCATTTGGCAGTTCATCAATAATATCTTCAATCGAACGCTGAAAAATATCATCAATATCCTCGCTATATTTTGTGAGTTTCTTTTTAATATCAAGAAACGTCGCAACGGTTGAACGACTGGAAATCGACTGGTTTCGATCTTGCCCAACCACGACCAGTTTATCTTTTGGATAACGCTTCTGAAAATCTTTGACCATACACTCATTGACAAGTGTAGATTTACCGCAACCCGACTCACCCGTAAAGGTTACGGTCTATTTTTGGGAATCTGAATTTCAGCCATTTGAATATTACGACAATAAAGATCATGAAATTGATAGTATTCTGTTGGCATTGCCTTATTTAGTTCACAATAGATAGGTTGTGGACGTGGTGATTCTTCAACAATTTTCCCACCGTATTTACCACTACCAGGTCCAAAGAACAATTGATCATCCGCTGTGTCGAGCACCGTGTCAGAATGGTCAATGAGCCAAATTTGATTCTTATACCCTAATTGTTTAATCTCTGCTAAAATTTTCAATAGTGTTTGGTGATCAAGACCCACGGAAATTTCATCAATGATAATAACCGTATTTTCACTTGTTGCCATGAATTCTGCCAAGTAAAGTCGTGTTATTTCTCCACCTGACAATGTACCCATAATGCGATTTAATGTTAAGTAACCCATATTCATATTGATTATATTCTGGAGAATATGCTGCTTCGCTTCACTAATTTGTAATTCCTCTGCAAGAGAAAGAATCGTTTCAATGCTTAAGTTATTCATATCGGAAATACTATGTGGTTGATTCAATAATTCCATCTTATATTGCTCAACTTCTTGATTGTAGCGCCTACCCTTGCACTTTGGACAATCCACATTTTGGGTCATACTGCGCCCTTTACAATCTGGACACCAGCCTAAGGCGTTATTAAAGGAAAAAACTTCTGGAGAAAGATTAAATTTTTCAGCAAGCGTTACACGAATCTCTTTGAACACGCCCGTATGTGTGCCAATGGTTGAACGAGGATTGGATGAAATCGATGATTTTCCGAGAAAAAGGACTAAAGGCATTTCTTCCATCTTGATGGCACTGAAATTGGTTTCCATAATATTAGGAAATAAATACTGATATTCAGCCTTTGGCAATAAGGAAACGAGACGCTTCTTGGATTCTTCACCAATGGTTTGACAAAACGTTGTTTTACCAGATCCAGACAAACCAGCAATACCTAACGATTTATCTACTGGTAGTGCTGCATCTAATAGGTTAATATTGTTCGAAATTAATCGATTTATTTTCATATGTAAATTAATCCTCTCTATTCTTATAAGCTTAGTCTTTCCATGTTATCACAGAGTTAAATGTATGAATTGCTTTTTTTTCGAATCAAAGAACTCGTCAGCTCCATTCTATTATTCTTTCACATTCCACCATTTGTATGGAACTAAAGAAGCGCCTAAGACATTGAGTTGTTTTTTGACAATTAGATTTACATATCCATATAAGATAAAGCCACTCCTATTACGGGGCTGTTGACAAACACAATATTGAGAGGTTTTTGTAGAGACTGCGTAGAATTTAATTCTATGCAGTTTTTCTATTTGGAGGGATACCGATCATGATGGGGGTTAACGGAGATAAGCAGCACCAGTTTATTTTTTTAAACTTGGAGGATTATGTGCCAAAAGATCACTTGCTGCGAATTATTCAACGAGAAGTGGACGTCACTTTTATTTACGACAAAGTGAAGCATCTATATTCCCTCGTTGGTCGAAAATCTATTGATCCTGTGCTTCTCATGAAAATGATGCTCATCGGGTATTTATACGGAATTTCCTCTGAACGCAAGTTGGAAGAAGAAGTGAAAATGAATCTGGCGTATCGCTGGTTTTTAGGACTAGATCTCATGGAATCCGTTCCGGATCATTCTACTCTTAGTCAGAATCGTCGACGCCGGTTTAAAAACAGCTCTATCTTTCAAGAGATATTTGATCACATTGTGACATTATGCATACAAAAGGGAATTGTAACAGGCGATGTTATTGTAACGGATTCGACTCATGTTAAAGCGAGTGCATCGCTAAGCCATTCTGAAAAAGTAAAGGTGGACAAGAAACCATCGGAATACTTGGAGGAATTAGAAAAAGAGGCGCGGCGGCTTGAGAGTCAGCGGCAAGTAGAGCGCGATGCCGGAGGAAAGAAGAAGTGCGGGAGAGTCAAACAGGATCGCATGACTACCACTATCCAAACAGAAGTTACTCAAAGCCTGACGGATCCTGAGACTGGTCTGATGAATCGGCCCAAAAAGCCGATCGGATTCCATTTTCTTAGCCATACCAGTATCGACACGGCCTACGGTATTATCACGGATATCCATGTAACTCCAGGTAATGTGAATGACCACGAACCCTACGCTGGGCGATTAGCTGCTCAGCAAGAAAGGTTTAATCTTGAAATTAAAAAGGTTTGTGCTGACAAAGGATACGACTGCGCAGTGGTGCATCACGCTTTAGAAAAGCAAAACATTGAAGGGTACATCTCACCAATCGTAAAAGAAAGCAGTATTGAGGCCATTGGAGGTAAACCATTCCAATATGATGAAGAATTAGACACTTACTTGTGTCCTGAAGGAAAGACATTGAAGTTTACGCATGTCGAGGGTGATGGAATGAAGACCCCTTATCGAAGTGTGTATGCGGCAAAGACCAAAGATTGCAAAGCATGCCCGCTGCGTGAACAATGTTTTGGAAAGTCGAAGAAATATCGAGTCATTCGGCGAACTCTTTTCCATGAAGCAACAGAACGCAACAAGGAACGGGCTAAGAGCGAAGAGTATCGGAACTTCAAGCGTCTTCGGAGTATTTGGTGCGAAGGCACATTCGGAATCATGAAACAATCTCACAATCTAAGCAGAACCTATAAACGGGGCATCCGTAACGCTACGGAACACTGCCTCTTTTCGGCGTTGGCGCTAAACATAAAACGAATGATTAAGGCGACAGTGTAGATGGAAATGTTGCTCTTCCATTCAACAAAAACTCTATAATACAGCAAAATGGGTTGAGGACAAGATCCTCAACCCATTTTGTCAACAGCCCCTTACGGGGAGTGGTTTCTTTATTATTTTCAAAGACTTGAACGAAAGATACTTAGGAAAGTCTGATGTCTAATCCTACCAAGACTCCCTTTAGGAATGTAAAACTACAACCAAACGCCCCGTAAGCCCTTAATGTATAAGGGTTATTTGTCATACACAAAAAAAAGGAACCCAGCCAACGGGGCCGGGTTCAAAAGTTTATATTAAAAAGGGGGTCTTGCTTATTATAATACCTCGCAAACATTATGAAACCATAACAGGAGTATTTCAATTATGTTACAAATTAGAAAGCGCTTTATTTCCTTCTCTTCTCCAATATTTACACCTCTAAGATTCGATCCCGCAAAGCCGGGGTAATGACCTGTCATACGATAATTTAAAGAAAGTCGCCATTGTGACCGGCGCATAATCCGGCATTGGCTTGGCTTCCGCTATACGTTTGGCTGAAAAGGGGTTTAAAATCGGGCTGCTCAACCGCCCGGGCGGTGAGCTTGAAGCAGCAGTGGCCAAAGTGCAGGCTGCCGGAAGAGAAGCGATCTCCATAGAAGCGGATATTGCCGTCGAGGAAGAAGTGAAACAGGCCGTTCAAACCGTCATGGACCAATGGGGCCGGCTCGACGTACTGGTCATTCTTGTGAGTCAAACATGCAATCGAGCCTCTCAAACAGCATGGTGGCAGCATCATCATTACTAGCTCCATTAACGGTAACCGGGTTTTCTCCAGTTTTGGCATGAGCGCTTATAGCACTTCCAAAGCCGGACAAGTGGCTTCATGAAAATGGCTGCGCTTGAATTGGCGCGTTACAAAATTCGTGTAAACGCGATCTGTCCAGGAGCGATCGAAACGAATATTGATGAGTATACTCTTTACACAAAATCAGTTGCACCTGACGAAGGTCTAGCATATAATAATATTAATTAGAATTATTATAAATAAGGAGGGATCGTATGAGTATCGAATACGACTATCACCATCTCCATCATGTTAAAGAACAGAGCAAATCCAGAAAAACGTTATGGGTAACTCTCATACTGACCGCCTTTTTCACCATTGTAGAAATTGTAGGTGGGGTGCTCTCTAATTCCCTTGCTTTACTATCCGACTCTGCTCATATGATCTCCGATGTCATCGCTTTGGGGCTTAGTATGGTTGCTCTGAAGCTGGCTACTCGTCAGCCTAATGCGCGGTTCACCTTTGGTTTCCTGCGGTTTGAGATTATCGCTTCTTTTCTGAATGGATTAGCCCTCTGTATCATTGCTTTGGGAATTTTTATCGAAGGAATTCAACGTATCATTAACCCGCAGCCGATTCACCTGGCTCTTATGCTTGGAATTGCCTCCATCGGTTTCGTTGTCAATCTTGTTCTTACATTGGTTCTCCATAACAGTGTGAAAGAAGAGGACAATCTGAATGTGAAAAGCGCGCTGTGGCACTTTTTCGGTGATTTACTCAGCTCGGTAGGTGTCATTATCTCTTCTATTATCATTTATTACACAGGTCTTCTCTTGTTCGATCCTCTGATTTCGATGGTCATTGGCGGCATTATTTTTACTGGTGGGAGCAAAATCATTCGAGAATCTTATCTGATTCTGATGGAATCGGTGCCTGAGCGCTTCAACTTAGATGAAATTCGCAGCGAGATCGCGCGTGTTGAAGGTGTCGAAGATGTGCATGAGATGCATCTGTGGGCGGTTTCGACTGATCACTACTCTTTAACCGCGCATGTGTTCATCAATCCCAACATTCAACCCTTCTGTGTTATTCTTGCGATTAATGAAACGCTGAAAAGTAAATATGGCATCAAGCACTCCACCATCCAAATTGAACATGCCGACATTAATCCACATGGGGATTATGGCAAAGAGTTTTTGAAACATCAAAGACAAACGAATAGAAATGAGATTCATATCTAATAAGGGAAAGGCCAAGAAGACCGCTATACTTCTCATCTTAACGAGAGTATAACGGTCTTTTCATGTTGTTGTAGACTTCCGGACAATCATCTCCAAATCAATAAATAGCTCATGTCCGTGAATACGTGGCAGGTGGTCATCCAGCAGTTGTGTATTCTCTTCATCCAAGTCTTCACCAATCTGCCGCATCAGAAAAGCGGCAACTAATCTCGTTTGCAGCTCGACAGGCATGTCGAAACTTGTGATAGAGGGAAAGCTGGCCTTAGAAAACAGTTCATTGTCCATTCCAATCAACTGCACATCCTCCGGCACGCGAATGCCTCGCTCATGACACACAGCTAGAAGCTCCAGTGCCAACGCATCATTGAACGTGTAGATGCCAATAGGTCGCTGCTCGCCGCTAATGCGCAGAGCTTCCTCCAGTGTACCTTCGATACCGAGCTCTCCAGCATCTAGAAGCGCATGCACCGTCGACTCGGCCTTATCGCCTAGCCCTGCCATAAACCCTTGAATACGCTGCTCATTGGCCCCCATCCCTTTACGCCTGCCGGCATAAATAATGGAGCGGCAGCCGTTGGCGAGGAAATGCTGAACAGCTTCCGTCGAAGCCTTCGCGAAATCCAAATTAACCGCCAGTTTGACCATGTCGCTAGGCCATCCCCAGCCATTAAAGATAACGAGCGGCGTGCCCTCCCCGACTAACTGCTGGGTCGATTGCATACTCATCGCTAAACCATGGCTCACTAAACCGTCTACTCTTCGCTGCAGCAAGTGCTCCAGGTGACGCTTCTCGATCACTGGATCCATACCCGCTGCTGAAAATACGGATAAATGGTAACCGAAACTATGTACTTCCTGCTCCAGCTTCTCTGCAAATCGGCCATAATAGCCGCCGAAATGCGGTATGATAAGGCCTAACTCATAGGATCGACGCCGACTAAGGTTCGTTGCCATCACATTGCGGCGATAGCCCAGCTGTACAACGGCTTCCTCCACTTTGCGTATCGTCACCGGTGACATCGGCACCTTTCTCCGATTCAAAACATTGGAAACTGTCGCAATGGATACACCCGCTTCGGAAGCAACATCGATAATGGTGGGCTGTTTACTTTTCTTCATAGGAAATCCCTCATTCTTGAAATGCTTTAACTCATTTTATCGATAAGCAAATCGCTCGTCAAATTTCGATAATCTGTGCATTCCTACGGCAATTCGATATAATGAATAGATATTACTTGGGGATGCATGCAGCCCTATGAAAAGAAAACGTAAGGAGTCACACATCATGTGGTTTATTGCTGCAGTCGGCAGTGCCGTACTATTTGGTCTAACCGGCTTTTTTATGAAAGTGAGTCAAATGCGCCAAGGCTCCACACCGCATCTACTGCTCGGACTCTATCTCACAGGAACACTTGGCTTCGCTGTGAACAGTCTATGGGAAGGCTCCCTCTTCTTAGACGATTGGCGTGTTTGGTTAGCTGGTATTATCATTGGCGTGGGGTCAGGCTGGGGCAATGTCGTATTCATGAAGGCGCTCGAGAACGGTCCGGCTAGCTTAACAGCGCCGCTGATGAACTTAAATATTTTGCTAGTTATTCTCATTTCCGTCACCATCTACGGTGAACACATACATAGCACAGAAGCCAGCGGCATCGTCCTGCTCATTGCTTCAGCGGTACTTGTATCCATTAAGCTCAAAGAGCCCCTCACAATCAAAGAGAAGAAATGGTTTGCACTCGTTGCGCTCGGCGGACTTCTGTTCTTCTTCCGCAACGGCGGCTTAAAAGTTACTGCCGAGCTAGCGTTAGCGAACACGCCTATTCTACTCATCAGTTATCTGCTATCCGCCATTTGGTTCGCCATCGCTGCAGCTAGCCACACCAAGAAGCAGCAAAAGCCTGTCCAACAAGGGCTCATCGCTACCTATGATGCTTTACCAAGTAG
This sequence comes from Paenibacillus sp. V4I9, assembly GCF_030817295.1. NCBI lineage: Bacteria > Bacillati > Bacillota > Bacilli > Caryophanales > Paenibacillaceae > Paenibacillus > Paenibacillus sp. V4I9. Next base: position 1,115,303 of record NZ_JAUSZE010000001.1, on the reverse strand, counting down.
CACAGGATTTCTATGGGGGCTGCTCTCTGGCTGCTTCTCTTATGGCGGCCTTCAGCTTTACTCCGTCGCTCTGCAAATGGGTCCGGGATCCATCGTCGCGCCCATTTTCTCTACCTATGGACTTGTCGTCGTTGTCGGCTCTGTGCTCGTTTACAAAGAAAAGCTGACAATCCTGCAAGGTCTCGCTTTAGCTCTTCTATTTGCAGGTCTCATATTCGTAAAGCTTTGAAACAAATTCACTATTATCCGCGATTCATGTCAAAGGGCTGTCCCAAAAGGGTTATAAACCTTGAGGGGTATCTACCTTGAAGATGGTTTTACATTTTCACGAGGACTTCCACCAATAGGGGGAGGTCCTTTTCCTACGAAACAACAAAAGGGGCTGTCTTAAAAAGTAGATAAAATCTACTATTCAGACAGCCCCTTATTCATTTATTCAACTTACGATACCGGCATTCACTGCTGATTACTCCTCATGATCCCCGATAAGCGAAATAATTTGCTTCTTCAGCTTAATAAACGACTCCGTATCTTTACACTCTAAGGTCTCACGAAGTCCTTGCGGAATCACGACTTCTTGGCGAATCCTTCCAGGATGCGCCTGCATCACATACACGCGCTGCGATAAGAAAATAGCTTCCTCGATGTCATGGGTAATGAACACGACGGTGGTTTTCTCCTTTTCCCAAATACGCAATAGCAGCTCCTGCATCGAATTCTTCGTCTGCGGATCGAGTGCACCGAATGGCTCATCCATCAGTAGGACTTCCGGATTGTTCGCGAGGGCCCGAGCGATGGCGACCCGCTGCTTCATGCCGCCCGAAAGCTCCTTCGGCAGCGATCTGGCGAACTTCTGAAGCCCGACGAGTTCCATAAAGTGATCGGAAACGGCCCTCTTTTCGAATAAAGGAACGCCTTTGAGTGTCAGTCCGAACTCGATATTCTCCCTCACAGAAAGCCATGGGAACAAGGTATAGGTCTGGAATACCATCCCACGGTCAGCGCCAGGACCATCAATTTCATGCCCAGAAATACTTAGCGATCCAGTCGTCATCGACTCTAATCCCGCAAGGATCCTCAATAAAGAGGACTTGCCGCAACCTGAAGGACCTACAAAACTGACAAACTCATGCGCGTCCACATGGAAAGAAACGCGATCCAGCGCGACAAACTGGGATTTCTTTGTGCTATACACCTTCGTTACATCCGTCGCCATAATTTTACTCACAGCCACAGCTCTATCATCAGAGGGCTCCATATTCAAAGCATGCATGATTTAACGCCCTCCTTCCAACCACGGGAAAAATCTACGGTGACAATAAGCAAATGTGCGATCCGTTAGTAAGCCCAGCAAGCCAATAGCGATAATCCCTACGAAGATCAAATCCGTATTGAGGAACCGCTGCGCTTTCATAATGGAGAACCCTAGTCCGCTGCTGGCCGCAACCAACTCAGCAACAACGAGATATGTCCAAGCCCAACCGATGATTAATCGCATGGTGTTCATTAAATCCGGCAGTAGAGCAGGAATAAGCACCTTCTCGATTACTTGCCAGCGGTTCGCACCAAGGGTATAGGAGGTTTGAAGCAAATCATTGGATACCGAACGTGTATTATCGGCAACCATCAGCATGAGCTGGAAGAAGCATCCAATGAAGATGACGATCACCTTCGCCCATTCACCAATCCCTACCCAAACCATAATGAGCGGGATGAAAGCCGTCGCTGGCATATATCGGATAAATTCCGTCGGAGGGACGAGCAGCGCTTCAGCGAAGCGAAACGTACCTGCCAGAATGCCAAGCGGAATCCCCAATATACAAGCAAGCAGAAAGCCCGCCCCTACTCGAAAAATGCTTATGCCAACATGGTTCCAGAAAACAGAACTCTGAAGTTGAATGGCAAACTGACGAAGGACTTGATCCGGTGTAGGCAAGAACGTACGATTTACAAAGCCGCCATAGCTAAGCACACTCCAGAAGAGCAAAGCTATCACAACAATGAGCACGACACCGGATGTATAGGTTCTACGGCTAATATCGCCACGTATGGCAAACAAAGTTGATTTGCGCTTTTTTTTCACCATGGTGTCCATTTAGAGCCCTCGCTCTCCAGTTGTTATTTCTTACGTTCCTTCAGCACTTCTTCTACAAAGTGTCCATCTAAAAAGCTTTCCGACTTCGGAATAGAGGTCAACATATCTAATCCCTTTAAGAACTCGGCCGTCTTCTGCGAAGTGAATTGCAGGGATTCTAAGTTATCACCCTTTTGAAAAGCTTTCACATTATCTTCAAGTTGGAAAATTTTCACGCTATCCACGCCTGCTTTATATTCATCTACCGGCGTCTCTGCCGCTTTGGCCATAATTTTCAATGACTCTTCAGGATTGGCCTTCCAGTAATCCAAAGCATCGAACCAAGCGTTGATGATTTTTTTCACATCTTCCGGACGGTTCTTCGTTATTTCTTCTTTGAAAACTAACAGATCAGGGATAAGTCCCGGTGTATCTTTGGAGGAAAATAATAGCTTGCCTTTGCCCTCTTGAATCGCCTTGCTTAGGAATGGCTCCCATAGTACCGCGGCATCCAAATTGCCTGAAATAAAGGCAGGCCCTGCATCGTTAACCGTCATATTCGTATAAGCAACATCCTTCTCGGCAAGCCCCGCCTTTTCAAGTGCGGTTAACATCAGAAGATGATCAACCGTTCCCAGCTCAGTCGCTACTTTCTTACCCTTCAAATCCTTCAATGAATTAATGCTCGGCTTCACAACAACACCGTCTCCGCCATTGGAGTTGTCGTTCACCAGCACAGCCTTGAGTTTAATCCCTTTACTTGCTGGAGCAAGTGTATCGCTTAAGGTTTGGCTGTTCGCATCGACTTTACCAGACGCCAATGCCGATAAGGAGTCGCTATATACCGGGAACCAAACGAGATCAACGTTAACCCCATTTTTCTCAAAGAACCCCTTCTCCTTCACTAAATACCAGACAAACCAACCTGGCCATGGACTGAGTGCCAATTTAATCGGTTCTCCGCTTTTTTCCGTTGTCGTACTTGTTGCCCCTTTGCTCGTACATCCGCTAACTACTGTAAAAATCAATAACAACGCCATCATCAGAAATACCACTCTTAGTCTCATTCCGATCTCCCTCTCCATTTGAACTGGTAAAAAGAAAAACCCGGAACGATATCATATTCTGATATCCTCCCGGGCTTTTATCCCTCCGTGTGCACGATGAAGCTCACCGTGTGTCTTCTCTTGGACCTGACCAACAGCCTTCATTCTGTCGCGGAACCCTAGAAAACAAGTTTGCTATGAGGTTAGTACTTCGATGTCCTACATTTGTCTTAATCATACTTACATCCGACTTATATGTCAATATATATAACATAAATAAATAATGGGTTGTCAAAATAGCTTAATGTGTAATATTATATAACATATATAACGACAAAACGGAGGTGTATACGATGTAATCGATTCATTTCCACATCACGATGTTAGATAATCAGCCTGTTCTACCTAAACCTGTTATATTAACGGGGCCTTCTGTTTCTGAACTTCAAGAAGGACACCCCCTATCCGAGCATCCTCTCCTGATTTCCCCTATAAATAATCAAGCAGCCACCCAAGCTGATAGCCTGCCCGCTGACTAGCCTCATAATCCTACGAAGACCATCAGGACGATCCTCCAGATGGTCTTTTTCTGTGTGCAGGGTTTCCATATCCCCTCTTGGGCATCTGTGGTTACCGATGTTGTATTTTCTGCAACAATTCCCGCCGAAAAAAGGCTATTTGACGGGTTGAAGTTGTAGTTTTGTACAACATTTCTGACCCATTTATTGCGAAATGGCCTGTTTCGGGCCCAATTGTTGTACATTATGCAACAACTACGGGAGCGAGGCACGATATAGGCAGCAATTGTTACATTTTATACAACATCATTCAACCGATAATATGGATTCATTCATCCGGCATAAAAAAAGCCCGACACCCTGGAGATCAGGGCATCGGGCTTGGGCGATTTCGTTTACACGCCTAACCATTTTTTGAACATATGCTTCGTTGTATCTGCATTCAATGCTGCGATTGAAGTCGTCAGCGGAATGCCTTTCGGACAGGAGCGTACACAGTTCTGCGAGTTACCGCAGCCTTCGATACCGCCATCTGTCATCAACGTATCCAGACGCTCGTCTTTGTTCATTTCACCCGTTGGATGCGCATTGAACAGACGAACTTGAGAAAGCGCTGACGGCCCGATAAAGGAGTTCTTGTCATTCACGTTCGGACAAGCCTCAAGACAAACGCCGCATGTCATACATTTGGAAAGCTCGTAAGCCCATTGACGCTTCGACTCCGCCATACGAGGTCCTGGTCCAAGATCATACGTACCGTCAATCGGAACCCATGCTTTTACTTTCTTCAAAGCCGTGAACATGCGCCCACGGTCGATAACAAGGTCACGCATAACAGGGAACGTGCTCATTGGTGCTACGCGAATCGGCTGCTCCAACTTATCAACAAGAGCCGAACAAGCTTGACGCGGCTTACCGTTGATAACCATGGAACATGCTCCGCATACTTCCTCGAGACAGTTGGATTCCCAGCATACAGGTGTCGTCTTATCACCCTTAGCATTCTTCGGATTACGCTGTACTTCCATCAAACCACTGATGACATTCATGTTGGAGCGATAAGGAATTTCAAACTCCTCGGTATAAGGTTTGGAATCTGGACTCTCTTGACGAGTCACGATAAACTTCACTGTCTTTTGTGCGCTTAGTGTCTCAGCCATGATTAATGTCCTCCCTTTTTCTTCTCCGTGGAGTAATCACGTTTCCGTGGTGCAATTAAAGATACATCGATTTCTTCATAGCTGATTTTCGGACCATCTGGCGTCCAATCGGCAATTGTTGTTTTCATGAAGTTCTCATCATCACGCTCAGTGAATTCTGGCTTGTAATGCGCACCGCGGCTCTCGTTACGCAGCAAGGCGCCGAGTGTCATCGCTTCAGCCAACTCGAACATGTTCCAGAGCTGACGTGTGAACGCAACCCCTTGATTGTTCCAACGAGCTGTATCTGTGATGTTGATGTTGTTGTATCTTTCTTTCAAATCCTTGATCTTACCAATTGTATCTTCGAGACGATCATTGTAACGAACAACCGTCATGTTAGCATTCATCATGTCGCCAAGCTCTTTATGCAGAACATAGGCATTCTCCGTACCATTGTTCATTTTGAGCAAGTTCTCGTAACGGTCTGTATGACGTTTCTTCTCGCGATCGTATACGATCGAGGACGTATCATCAGCGTGCTTCTCTAAGCCGCGGATATACTCAACCGCTTTAGGACCGGAAACCATTCCGTCATAGATCGCCGAAACGAGTGAGTTCGCTCCGAGACGGTTCGCTCCGTGATGCTGATACTCACACTCACCAGCAGCGAATAAGCCGGGAATGTTCGTCATCATGTTGTAATCGACCCAGATTCCGCCCATGGAATAGTGAACCGCAGGGAAAATCTTCATCGGAATTTTACGCGGATCGTCGCCCATGAATTTCTCGTAGATTTCCATAATACCGCCGAGCTTAATATCAAGCTCCTTCGGATCTTTATGAGAAAGATCGAGGTAAACCATGTTCTCGCCGTTAATACCAAGCTTCTGGTCTACGCACACTGAGAAGATCTCGCGAGTTGCAATATCACGTGGCACCAAGTTACCGTATGCTGGATATTTCTCTTCGAGGAAGTACCAAGGCTTCCCGTCTTTGTATGTCCAAATACGTCCGCCTTCACCACGTGCAGATTCAGACATCAAGCGAAGCTTGTCATCTCCGGGAATCGCTGTTGGGTGAATTTGAATCATTTCGCCATTCGCATATTTAACGCCTTGTTGGTAAACAGCACTTGCTGCCGTACCTGTATTAATAACCGAGTTCGTTGTTTTGCCGAAAATAATACCAGGACCGCCTGTAGCCAAGATGACCGCATCGGATGGGAATGTTTGAATTTCCATGCTCCGCAAATCTTGAGCTGCAATACCACGGCATACGCCATCATCATCTAGAACAGAACCTAGGAACTCCCAATGTTCGAATTTCGTTACAAGACCAGCTGTTTCCCAGCGGCGTACTTGCTCATCAAGTGCGTACAAAAGCTGCTGCCCTGTAGTAGCGCCTGCGAATGCCGTACGATGATATTTGGTACCGCCGAAACGACGGAAGTCGAGGAGACCTTCTGGTGTACGGTTGAACATAACGCCCATACGGTCCATTAAGTGAATAATACCTGGAGCCGCATCGCACAAAGCTTTAACAGGTGGTTGATTTGCTAAGAAATCTCCACCGTATACTGTATCATCAAAGTGCTCCCACGTGGAGTCACCTTCGCCCTTCGTATTCACCGCTCCGTTAATGCCGCCTTGCGCACATACGGAGTGGGAACGTTTAACAGGAACCAAGGAGAACAATTGCACGTGAACTCCGGCCTCTGCTGCCTTAATTGTCGCCATGAGTCCCGCAAGGCCTCCACCGACGACGATAACTTTTGAATTAGCCACTTCTGTTCACCCTCCTTTATTTCCCCGTATGCGCTTCTACCGGAAGCTCAAATTGCGTATCTGTAAATGCAGTCAAAGACATAATAAACATCACGGCCATGACAACGAACAAAGCCATCCAGATCATGGATGAAAAGCGCTGCGCGCGCGGTCCAATTGTAATTCCCCAGCTAACCAAGAACGACCACATACCGTTACAGAAATGGAATGCTGCGGAAAGTGTACCGATGACATAGATTGTAAACATTACCGGATTCGTGGCGATATCATGCATCGTCCGGCCAAGCTCTTCATGCGCTACGTTACCGAATGCAACTTGCAAGCGGGTTTCGAAAAAATGCCAAGCAACGAACAAGAATGTGATGACACCAGTAACACGTTGAAGCATGAACATTTGATTACGGAAATAACCATACTGCGAAACGTTGTTACGCGCTTGATACGCTACATACAGGCCATATACCGCATGATAAAGAAGCGGTATCCAGATTCCGAAGATTTCTAGAAACAGCACCAATGGCAAGCCATTTAACCAGTTAATTTGATCCACGAACGCGCCTGGTCCTTTTGTTGCTTCATAGTTCGTGAGCAAATGCTCAATAAGAAAGAAGCCCACAGGAATTACGCCAAGCAAAGAGTGGATCTTTCGAAAGTAATACGAATTACCCATAATTGAACCAATTCCCCCCTCATAAAAATTCATTCATCATTTATCCGACATTAACAGACAAGACAAGCCACATACCATTGTACTCTCGCCGCAAACGAGCGTCAACCCATAATCATCCAAGCCTATTTTGCCAAATCAGTGAATGATTATACACCTTCGTCCAAGAAATGTGAATAAAAAGTGACATGTACATCGTACCTCTTTCATGCTTATAATGGAAGTGCCGTTTTTTTATATACACTTATAACTTAAACACATATGCATAGCGCGAAAGGAGTCGATAGAAGCATGGAACTCTTGGATGTTTTCGCTGTTGTTGTCGAACAAGTAAGCCTCAATAAAGCATCTCAGCTATTAAACATCTCGCAACCGGCTCTCTCTCGCAAAATAATGAAGCTGGAGGAAGAACTTGGTGTAGAACTTTTTATCCGCAAAGGTAAAAGGCTGGAGCTGACCAAAGTCGGTCATATTTGTTATGACCATGCTGTGGAACTGCGTCATCTAGAGCGAAAGTTCAAGCAAGCGATCCAAACCTACAAAGCAGCGGGCAGCCACACTTCGATTACCATTGGAGCAAGCCTGACAACGCTGCAAACAACGCTCCCAGATCTTATCACAGATTACTTGCAGGATTACCCGCTGACAGAAATTAAGCTGCTTACGGGTAAGACGCACGAGATCGTTACTATGGCGAAAGAAAACAAAGTGGATATCGGTATCGTTGCGTCCCAAATTAATGCTTCCAGCCTTCATTGCGAGCCTTTATTCGATGATCACTTATGTCTAGTGCTTCCTCTAGGGCATCCTCTTATCGATCGCGCCGTCATCACAATGAACGATTTAAATGATTTGCCGATGATCCTCTTCTCCAAAGGCACTTGGTATCGCATTTTGATGGATGAGCTGTTCAACCGTTATACCATATTACCCAATGTGCAAATGGAGATCGACTCCTTCGAAGCCATCATCCGACTCGTTTCAACCTGTAAAACGGCAACCTTGCTTCCAAGATCCTATTTACGTGAAGATTTAATTCGGAATAATGAACTGATTTTGCGCAATCTGGTAGAGTTAGAACAGACGAAACGAACGACTTCACTCATTTACTCCGACCATACCGCGGATAATATGGCGACTATGAAGTTTATAACTCAAGCGATCAATTATTTTGCCAAGCAAAAATAAAACCTCTGTGCCTCACATCTATAGAAGATGCATAGGCTAGAGGTTCTTTTACTAATAAACAAATTTGTAACCTACACCCCAAACCGTCCGAATCCACTTAGGTTCTTTGGGATTGTCCTCGATCTTTTTACGAAGGTTAGCAATATGTACATCAATGGCCCGATCCGTTACTAAACTGTCGAATCCGCGAACCGTTTGCAGTAAATCTTCTCGGCTATATACACGGCCAGGATGATTCACGAAGCATTTCATAATTTCGAATTCCGAATAAGTCGTTTCCACTAAAACACCATGAACACGCATAGAGCGCGTATTCGGATTGAGCGTTATTTTCTTATCGATATCCAAGACTGCCTCTAATACCGCAGTCGTTGATCCTCCAGCAGCTCCCGTCACTTGACGAGTATTCACACTCGATTTCAAATACAAGTTGGAGCGACGAATAAGAGCGTGAACTCTCGCACTCATCTCATGCATACTGAACGGTTTACACATATAATCGTCCGCACCTGCCCCGAGCGCGTTAACTCGTTCAACGACTTTACTTTTCATCGAGACGATCATAATAGGTATTTTCGAGGTTTCCCGAACTTGTCTGCATAAGGCAAGACCATCCATATCAGGCAGCATCAGATCGAGCAAAATAACATCTGGATCAAACTGGGAGACAGCTGCAATACCTTCTGCCCCATTTGCCTTTCTTATGACATGGAATCCTTCTTCACTTAAATACATAGTGACCATATCGCCGATCATGGCATCGTCTTCAATTATTAATACCTTATACATGGGGAGTCCACCTTCAGTTAGAAATTCTCTTGTTGTATATGTACTCGCAAATTTTTTAATTGAATAGTCGAATGGCGATCAAAGAAATTTATTTTATTCATGGTTCTCGGGATCGTCGGGCTTTATTTCAAGTCCCAGTTTACGCGCTACATAAGCCGTTGTACTTGCTTGAAACAAAATAGTTATAAGCACGGCCATGAACGTAACGCTGGCAATAAGATCACTATGCTGAACACCCATCCCAGCTACCATTCCGGATAATGCCGCGGGTATAACACCTGTCTCTCGAACCCAGAACATGAACAGAATTTCATTTCGTTTCCACTTCGCTTTACGATCCGGCCATGTACAGATCAGAACCGTAAGCGGGCGCGCGATAAACATAAATACAAAGATAACACCTAAGCTAGTCCAGAAATGCTCAAGGAGCAATGGAAAGTTAACTTGACTGCCTAGTAAGATGAAGATGAGCATGCGCATGATGACCGTGATGTTTTCGGAAAAATGCTCCATTTCAAGATGTTTATCTTGCATATCCAGTTTGAACGTCCCTGCATTTCCCCAGATCAGTCCTGCCGTAAAGGTCGCCATAAAGCCGCTTACACCAAGCTCTTCTCCCACGATATAAGCACCGAGTGATGTCACAACCATCGATATCGTTGCGTAGTCTCTTAGTAGACCCAGCTTCAAGTGTGCTGTCAGGAACGTTATCGCGTAGCCAATAGCGGCCCCAACAAGAAGCCCGCCCAACGCTGTCTTCACAAAATCAGTGACCCCCGAAGTAACAGAAACCTCTTGTGTACCAAGAATAATGGCTAATAACGAAAAAGTTAGAATCGAAGCCGTCGCATCGTTAAAAGCAGATTCACTTTCAACCGTTTCACGTACTTTCGTACGGATCTTCACTTGTTTAAAAACAGGGATCAGGGTTGCTGGATCTGTTGAAGCAATAATAGCTCCCAGTAATAGAGCATAAAGCCAAGGCAAATCCAGCAGCAAATGAGCGACTACTGCCACTGCGCCGCATGTGATAAGAACGCCAGGAACACTGAGTAAACTTACAGTAAGCCATACCTTGCGAAGACCAGAGAGTCTGATATTGCGTCCTCCATCGAAGAGGATTAAGGTCGAGCCAATAACAAGGATGAATTGATTCGTAAAAGATGTGCTTGATTCTGTAATCCAGTGAAAGGCTTGTCCCACCAGCATACCTGCTATCAGAAACAGCGCAACGTCAGGAAGCTTCAACCATTGCGCTGCTTTCCCTGAGATCATGCCCAGTCCAAAAATAAGCACGAGTAGGATAAGTACATGTTCAATTAGGATTGAGGTTGTATTTTCCATTAACCGATGACTTCACTTTCAAATTTATCAATTTGATTGTTGGTTCCGATGATGACCATCACATCATTCTCATTCACAACATCACCCGCCGTAGGTGCAATGATAATCCCTGTTTGTTTATTGATAGCCACAATGCTGCATCCATACTTAGCACGAGGATCTAGCTCTCTTAGAGCAAAGCCACATAGATTCTTAGGGACAGATAATTCCACGATTGTGTACTCTTTAGAAATCTCAATGTAATCAAGAAGATTAGGTGATACCAATTGGTGTGCAACACGAATCCCCATATCTCGCTCCGGATAAATCACACGGTCAACACCCAGCTTATTCAGTACTTTGCCATGCAATTCGGACAATGCTTTAGCGACAACCTTTTTGATCCCCAAATCTTTAAGTACAATGGCCGCTAGGATACTCGATTGAATATCATCCCCAATGGCTACAACAGCGCAGTCGAAATTTCGTACGCCCAATGATTTCAATACCTCTTCATCCGTCGCATCCGCAACTACCGTATGGGTAAGCACAGAACTCAGCTCATCAACCACTTCTTCATCTTTATCAATACCCAACACTTCATAACCAAGCTTAATGAGTTCTTTGGAAATACTGGCCCCAAAACGCCCCAGCCCGATTACAACATATTGATTTTTTTTCATATTTCTAGTTCCCCTTATCCAATCGTGATTTTACCCTCTGGGTATCTATATAGTTCTTTCTCTTGCTTCGGCTGCAGTGCATAAGCTAGTGTGATGGGCCCTAAACGCCCAGCAAACATCGTCAAACTTATGAGAATCTTCCCAAATGTCGTTAATTCAGGAGTCAAACCCATGGTCAAGCCTACAGTCCCGAAGGCGGATGTTACTTCAAACAATATTTTCAATAACTGTGAATCCTCCGTCGTCGATAACAGCATGGTGACGATGATAACTAAAAACAACGCCATCATTGTTAAGGTAATAGCCTTAAGAATACGATCCTTGGCCAACCGATAACGGAAAATGACAATATCTTCTTTACCACGGATCATCGTAACTATGGCACTAATTAGAATCGTAAATGTGGTTGTTTTAATACCTCCCCCTGTAGATCCAGGAGAAGCACCGATAAACATTAGGATGACAATGAAAAATTGGGATGCTTGGCGTAGAGCTCCAATATCAACTGTATTCGGCCCAGCCGTACGAGGGGCAACGGATTGGAAGAAGGAAGCTAATATTTTCCCGCCTAAATCCAGTGAACCCATGGTTCTGATATTTGTATATTCGAATATAAAGATGATAATAGCTCCAAACATAATAAGAAAACCTGTCATGCTAAGTACCACTTTGGAATGCAGGGAAAGCTTCTTCTTGGTGTTATAGTCCATCAAATCAGACATAACAATGAAACCAATACCCCCCAGTACAATAAGCGCCATAGCGACAAAATTTACCACGAAATCATCAACATAGCCGGTTAAGGAAACGAATGGCGCATCGACCGTGCCAAATAAATCAAAACCAGCGTTATTAAACATGGATATCGCATGCCAGATTCCGAAATAAAGGGCTTGAGCAAAATCCATATCAAACGACCAACGAATCGTGAAAATGACTGCTGCTATTGCTTCAATCGATAACGAATAAATAATAACTTTGCGGATAAGTCTGACGATGCCTTCCATGCTGCCTTGGTTAAAAGCCTCTTGCAGAACTAATCGTTCTTTTAACGTGATTTTTTTACGAAAGGCAAAAGCGATTAAAGTCGACATTGTCATGAAACCTAATCCGCCAATTTGAATCAAGCTCACAATAACGATTTGCCCAAACATCGTGTAGACACTACCTGTATCCACTACGACCAAACCTGTCACGCATGTTGCCGAAGTCGCTGTAAACAGCGCATCAATAAAAGCAATCGAATGTCCCGTTGCCGAAGCAAAGGGAAGCGTCAAAAGACCTGCTCCTAAGAAAATAATAGCAGCAAATCCGAGAACGAGAATTTGCGGAGGCGTCAGTCGCCAAATATTCATTATTTTAATCATAGTGCCTCCTGTGTTTGCAAAAAAGACATAAGGATTTCCAATGCGTTAACGGTAGGGTTCCCCCGTTATTATTTAGAAATTCCGAACGTTATCCAATTGATAGGTATTATATAATTGTTTTTAATTCTTTACCACTAAATTGGCTTTCTTTTTAAACTATGATAACGTGAAAGATGTGATTTCAGAATCGAAAATATAGAAGGGAACTCACTATGATCAGGCCAAAATTAAATCGTTTTCTCCTCTTCCTTGCATGCATTGGAGTAGCTCTTTATTTGGGAATATCCGCATTATACGGACTTCAGGCCGAAGAACCGTCGGCAGCAGACAATCCTTCTATTACAAAGCAGCAGGCTGCGGATCGCGCAGCTCAATTTGTTAATGAGCGCTACGATGTGAATAATCCGCAAACCTTTGTTGTTTATCAGTCCAAGAAGGAACGCAGCGGTTATTTGCAAAAGGAGCATTTGTTAGAAGCTTATATGAAGGACTACGGGGAGCGTTACCCCATTGATTATTATCAAGTAAGCGTAGAAGACACCAAGACCAACCGTCAATTTGATGTTGAGATTAATTACACGAATGCATCCGTTATTGGATGGCGTGAAATGCAAAATCCCTCCGATCAAGCAATCATCAGTAAGCAGAAAGCAGACATTTTGGCCAAGCAGGAACTTCGCCAGCAAGGATTTGAGCCGGATGACTTTGCACCCATAGATAAACGGACCGCCGAAGGCGATCAAGAACATGGAACAACCTTATTTTATGAAAAGCAAACAAAACCGATTGGCGAAGCAAAGTTACAGGTTCGAGTTGATTTCAATGATAAAAATCTGACCGGTTATAACGTGCTTTTCAGCTTACCTGCGTCGCATCAAATCTGGATCGATCAGCAGGATCACTCCGCATCTATCATGACTTGGATTTCCATGGGCTTCTCACTCATAATGACCATTGCCGCGATTGTATTCGCCATCATCTATAGAAAACATATGAAATTCAGTAGAGGCTTGCTATTAACAGCCATTTTCTTAGCTATTTATATCACCAATAATTTTAATATGTACCCTGCTTTTAGATCTATGAGCGGAGCTTTGAACGATGAATACGCAACATGGGCAACTATTATTTTCATGAATGTAGTGACTGTGCTGCTCGGCATATCTCTCTACCTAGCTCTAGTAGCAGGTAATGGATTGTGGAATTCTATCGGAGAGCGGAAATGGCCAGCTTGGAAGGAATCATCATTTGGGACTCAGGTTTATAGCGGCATGGGGCGCGGCTATTTGCTTGCTCTCTTTATCTTAGGCGTTCAGCAGGTGCTTTTTTACACAGGTGAAGTGAATTTTGATGTTTGGGCTGTGAACGATCCGTCCGATTCTGTTCTCAATATGGTAGAACCTCGCTTCTTCCCGCTCATGGCCTGGGTTGCTGCCATATCTGAAGAGGCGACCTACCGACTGCTCGGCATCATTCTATTCAAGAAGCTGTTTCGCTCAAACTTTATTGCGATTATCATACCAAGCGTGATCTGGGCGGCTAGTCATACCCAGTATCCCATTTATCCAGTTTATACACGGCTAATCGAGGTCACCATCATAGGCATTATTCTAGGTTATGTCTTCCTCAAGTACGGTTTCATTACCGCCGTATTCGCCCATGCCTGCATGGACAGCATCCTCATGGGGATGTCCCTCTTCTACCTCGGACATGTAAGCGATGTGCTTGCTGGCATTTTCTACATCCTGCTGCCTGGTTTGATCGGTCTGCTGCTTGCCTGGCTGCATGGAAAAAGGCGGGGTCCCCTTATTCCTGGGGAGCCGCCGCCTCGCCTTGAAGCGCTTTGAGAATTTCGTTAGCCAATTTCTCACCTATACCCAGGGGCTTGAAGTCTTGGACTTCAGCCTCTTTTATTTTGCGTACGGAGCCAAAATGCTTAAGCAATGCCTTCCGGCGTTTCTCCCCGATGCCGGGAATCGCGTCCAGCTGTGAAACAACCATTGACTTCGCTCTTGTTTCGCGGTGGAACGTAATCGCGAATCGGTGAACCTCGTCTTGAATCCGCTGTAGCAGGTAAAACTCCTGGCTGTCACGCGGCAGTGGCACGACTTCTGCAGGATCTCCGATCATGAGCTGCGCTGTCTTGTGCTTCGCATCCTTCACGAGTCCACAGATCGGAATGAACAGGCCTAATTCGTTCTCCAACACGTCGACTGCGGCTGAGATCTGCCCTTTCCCTCCATCCACGACGATCAGGTCAGGCATCGTGAGATTATCCTTAAGTACACGTTCGTACCTCCGGCGAATCACCTCGCGCATGGTTTCGTAGTCATCCGGCCCAACGACTGTTTTTACTTTGTATTTGCGGTACTCCTTGCGATCTGGCCTGCCGTCCACGAAGACGACCATCGCAGAAACTGGGTTCGTCCCTTGTATGTTCGAGTTATCGAACGCTTCGATACGGCGAATCGTACCTGTACCGAGCCATTCTCCAAGATTCTCAACCGCTTTGGTCGTGCGGCGCTCATCGCGTTCTACCAAGCGGAACTTCTCGTCGAGCGCGTTGCGGGCGTTATCTTTGGCCATATCGACCATTTGCTTCTTCAGCCCTCGCTGCGGGATATGCACTTTGACCTTGAGCCAGGATTCCAGTGCTTCGCGGACATCCTTCTCTTCAGCCTCTACTTGAGCCACAACTTCCGCAGGAACATCGATAGAGGTTTCAATTGAGGCTTCAGCGGGAGCTTCAATAGGAGCTTCAGTAATGACATCTGTAGGAGTATCGGCTGCTCCTTCGGCCCCCGTCATGGGAGCAACTGCCCCCTGTATCGGTATCGTCGGCAGGAAGATCTCCTTCGGCAGCGCCGGATTGTCGCTGTAGACTTGAGTAACGTAGGTGATGAAGTCATTGTACTCATCACCGTAATACGGAAACAGCGAGACGTGCCGCTCGATGAGCTTGCCCTGCCGCATATACTGGATGTGTACAGCCATCCAGCCCTTGTCGACCGCGTAACCGAAAACATCTCGGTCTAGCGCATCTGCCGTCGTGATCTTCTGCTTCTCCATCACGGCGTCGATGTTCATGATATGATCGCGCAGCTCCTTGGCGCGCTCGAAGTTCAATTCCTCCGCTGCGGCCAGCATTTTGGCCGTCAGCTCTTCCTTAATGACGTCGTGTCCCCCATTCAGGAAACGGCTGATCTCTTGCACCATCCGCTCGTTCGTCTCGGCGGATACGTCGAATTCGCAAGGCGCAAGACACTGCCCGATATGATAGTATAGGCATACTTTCTCGGGCATCGTCTTGCACTTGCGCAGCGGATAAAGCCGGTCCAGCAGCTTTTTCGTTTGCTGGGCCGCAAAGGCATTCGGATAAGGGCCGAAGTACTTGCCCTTATCCTTAAACACCCGCCGCGTGACTTCCAGGCGCGGCTGCTCTTCATGTGTAATCTTGATGTACGGGAACGTCTTATCATCCTTCAAGAGTACATTGTACCGCGGATGATGCTGCTTAATCAGATTACACTCAAGAATCAAAGCCTCCATGTTCGAGGAGGTAATTATATATTCAAAGTCGCGGATTTCGCTGACTAGTTTTTGCGTCTTTGCACTGTGGCTCCCCGTGAAATAGGAGCGCACACGATTCTTTAGTACTTTCGCTTTTCCCACATAAATAATGGTACCTTCGCGGTTTTTCATGATATAACAACCTGGCTTATCCGGTAATAAGCTCAGCTTGTGTTTAATTACTTCCAGACTCTGTTCGCGGACTCCAGCGTCCTCATGCTCATGCTCGGTCATGCATCCAATCTCCTCTCGCGCAAAAACTTACACCATAATTCCCCTCTAAGATCCTAAACTTCGGAGTTCCAAAGCTCCTAAGTCCCTAAGCCCAGAAGCTCCAAAGTTCCAAAGCCCCTAAGTTCCTAAGCCCCTAAGTTCCGAAGCTGAATGTTGCACTGCGTACAACATTTACACCTCTGGGCAGGCCATACCGCTGTAAATCTTGTATTTCATACAACAATTTAACCTCAATATAGGCATAAAAGAGGATTAGCGGCTATATTTGTTGTAGAAAATACAACATTCGTACATAAATGCCCATCTATTCGAATAATTGTTGCATTACGTACAACAAAATCGTCTCAGTAGCTACAAAGTATAAACGCTCCCCATTATCGGAAAACAAAAAAAGCTCTTTTTCAGCATAGCAGAAAAAGAGCTTTTTCTCACGAACAATTGTTTCTAGTTTGTAACAAATTATTGATGACGAGAAACAACATTTTTCAGCGCTTCTTTGGATTGGAAGCCAACTACTTTATCAACAGGCTGTCCGTCTTTGAAAACGATCAATGTTGGGATACTCATAACGCCAAAGCGAGCAGCAGACTCTGGGTTGTCATCCACGTTTACTTTTGCGATTTTCAAGGACTCAATTTCTTTATCAAGCTCTTCCAAAACGGGAGCGATCATTTTACAAGGTCCGCACCAAGGTGCCCAGAAGTCTACAAGTACTGTACCTTCTCCTTCAACTTCGGCTTTAAAGCTGTTATCAGAAACATTCACGATTGACATGATAGTTCCTCCTTCTAAGAATGGATTTGATTTATAACATCAAGTAGTACCTAGCTACCGATGAACGTCAACATGTAAAGTATACCACACCAGTAGGTCATTTCAACCAAGCCATAAGTTAGCAAAAAGGTCGAAGTTGAATCTACTTAGCAGGTAAACCTACAGGCAGGCCCTGAAGTCTTTGCTGCTCGATATAAGCAATACGATCCTTCAAATTAGCTTGCAGCAGCTGCAGCATTTTCATCTGTTGTTCGATTTCTTCGAGCTTCTCTGTGTAGAGTGGCAGCAAATCATCGCACATAGACTCTTGATTTTTCATGACGCAGTTCAGAAAGCTTTCAATTTGTTCGGTCGTAAAGCCTAAGCTCAAATAAAACTGAATGGTCTTCACGCGCTCAACAGCCATCTGGTTGAACACCCGATATCCGTTTTCTTCACGCTGTGTCGCGATTAGCCCTTTCGCCTCATAATACCGCAAAGAACGAATACTGGCTCCGGTAAGCTTGGATAACTCACTAATCCGCATGGCCTTCACCTTTTTCCTTTTCCTTGATCAAGTAAGGATGATTTCATTGTAAACCATGACACTAATGTTAGAGTCAAGTCTTATTTTATACTTTCCGCTGCTATCCGTTATTGTTTGCACAATTGTCACTTTGATTAGCTTTACAACTTTCGACGAATTTGGGTATACTAAACTTAAACATACGAATGTCGGACGTTGGGGGGTAACCACATGAGCGATCCTAAACACCCTGAGCTTCACGTGTACGAAGAACCGCGTAATGATTTCATGGATGTAGGCATTGGCTTTGGCGCTTTCTTTGGCTTTTTGTTTCTAATTGCAGCCATTGCAACCGTGATTCAAGTTATGAAATAGGAATAACCAAGCCTGGAAGAGTACCGCTTTACACTCAGTGTGTAGGCGGTTTTTTCATGCATTTTTTCGTTAGGAAAAACTTATACTTTCTTATATGGCCAAAAAAGCTGTACAGATGAACCCATCTGCACAGCTTTTTATTATTTCCCGCGCTTGTTCGTACCTGTTACCACAACCACATCGACAAAAGGACGAATACGGTCCATAATCCGCTGTCCCTTGTACTCCTCGTCACCATCTTTATTCGTAAAGCTGAAATGCTTCTCCAAATCAGAGAGTGCGTAATTGGATGTGAAAAAGGTCGGCTTACGATTCATGCGATGATTCACGATAGCTCCAATAACATGGTCTCGCAACCACGGATTCAAATTCTCCGCGCCAATATCATCGAAAACTAATAAATCCGTTTCCTTTAGAAGATCAATTGTTTCCTTCAGCTTATAAGGCTCCTGGAACATTCCCTTCAAGTCCTCGGCAAAATCCGGCATATAGACGATTGCACCTGTCATACCGACTTTGGCCAGCTGGTGCAGCATATAGCCCATCAGGAACGTCTTCCCCGTCCCAAATGATCCGGATAAGTAGAGTCCTCTAGTCTGAAGCCCCTCTTCCATCGTCAGACTGACATAGTCGTTAATTTGCATAACGGCTTTCGCCCGGTCCAGATCCGTTTCAAGGATATCTCCAAAAGAATAGCTGCGCGAAATCATCCGCGGATCCACATGAAAGGTGCGGATTCGGCTGCTTATGGCATCCTGCAGCTGCTTCGCATTGAACTTCTTGCAAGCTACCTTTTCCTCATGAACAAACGGCTTTTCATTGACGGAGTCGGCTGTCAACATCGTATAATGCCCTGTCATATCATTCGGACAGTTTTCTAACCCTGGACAGTTCGAACAGTTCTTGAACTCTGTCACATATTGATAAAGCTTGTTCATATTAATCTTAATGGTATAGTCATCGACGAATGGATACTTTTGGCGAAATTTGTGAACTAAGGCGTCATCCATAACAACTTTAATTTTCGCTTCTGCCTTCCGTCTCCATTCGGATTGCGGCATTGATTTGAGTAAGTGAGAAAGGGAATCCATGCTTCCTGCACCTCCTTATAATTCTCTTGTACGTTGTTCCATCGGATCTAACCGTCAGCTCTTCCGATTAAAGCGCTCGTCCAGCTTCTGCGCCATCCTTCTCGCGGCTTCCAGCTCTTCATCCGTCAGCCTCGAAGCCGCCGACGTGCCGGCATCCGGCACAACGATCGGAATGTGAGGCTTCTGCGTCTTGCCTTGACGACCTCTAGTTACAGAGCCACCGCCAGCTTTTGCGGCCTCCACCTTGGAAGCGGCCTTCTGTTTGTAGCTGATTTTCTCACGCACATATTCCACTGCTTGTTCGTATGTGACAATTTGCTTGCCCAGCATATCCGATGCGACCGCTTCAATCGAAGACTTAGCCCACGAACGGCGGTCAATATGTAGGAAGTGGATCAAGACGTTAATGACTTCCTCATTCAATTTATAATTCAAGTCAATCTTCTCAAATATATTAAGTACACCGTCCGGAATGGAGCCCTGAGTAAAGAACATTTTCAGAACTGCCGTGTACGGCTCATTTCTCATAATGTAGTTGTATTGATGATCTGTACATTCGCCGCGCAGCTGCTGCGGCACTTCTAGGTAATAAGCCATCTCAACTGACTTGTCTCCAGACGTGTCTAACATATCCTCATTCGCATCGCCTTGCGACTTCTCTTCCGACCTGGATAACGTGCGCTCTCGTTCCTCATCCCGCTTCTTGCTCTGTCTGTAGAACAGATTCGCATTATACTGCATAAGATCCATCTGCAGCTCGCCCTCTTCGGTGAATGCGCCATCCTCATCCAGCAAACGGCATGTTTCCTGAAGTGACAGGTTGTACTTTTTCGCCACAATATTAATCGCAGCCATCTGATCCGTTTTATGCTTGAGAGCTTCAACGAAAACGCGATTACTCGCTCCTCGCGGGAACCTCATAATAATATCCGCATACTGGAAGCCCTTGGTTGTCACGTCCATGCGAGCGTCTCCCTGTTTACTGGCTGAGGCCTCATACAGGGCTTGCTCCAGTTCGTAATCAACCACCTGAGTATTGAGGCGGAATAGATCATAGAACGGAACAGACAGGTTCTCTTCACTCGCGTCACAGCACTCTTCCGGCTCCGGCGAGAGCAGCTCTTCCCGAAGGGATAAGAGCATGAACTTACCGACCTTATCGCGGAGCAGCAGTGTCAAATGCTGATTGCGGAAAAACTCATTGGGCCCAAGCGGAGGGAACAATGTGTACACGAAGACATAGTCTTCTTCACCCGGCAGAAACTTGCGAGTTGTCTGCAGGAGTCCTATGGCTTCAAGCTTCGAAGATTGCTCAATTAAATATTTGCGTCCTCGCTCCCCCTGCTCAAGCTCGAGCAGCAGAAACAGCTTTCGCTGTTGTTCCAGAGGCGAATATCCGACTTTTTCTGCACTCATCTGCAGATAGAGTGCTTGATAGAGGCTAATAGCCAATCCGCCGATCATAGGCTGATACATAATAGCTAACATTTTATAATCCAGACTGCTCAAAGAAAACTCACGGTTCACACAAAACCTGTGGTTCTCGGTGAAATGCAGCATATTCGTCATTCTCATTCCGTTACAGCACCATCCTGCCTCAACCGATTGCAGCTATGTAAGCTTCTCGGTTTCTCTCTATTAGTCTACCACAAAAATCGACACGCTTGGTATCTACGAGAGAAAGATAATATTACCTAATATGAAAAAACCAACCTTTCGGATGGCAAGATTCCGACAACTCAGACGTTAGACGCGACACTCCGACTTGTTTTTGTAAGCATTGCCCCAATCTTTCATAAGTAAAATAATCGGGACCAATGTTTGTCCGAAGTCAGTCAACGAATATTCGACCTTTGGAGGAACTTGATGATACACCTCGCGGTGGACAATGCCGTCCTCTTCCAGTTCCCTTAGTTGTAGTGTCAGCATTCTTTGAGTAATGGACGGACAGATTCTTTTGAATTCATTAAATCTTTTGGTCCCTCCAATCAGGTGATATAAAAGAATGCCTTTCCATTTGCCCCCGATAACATCCAATGTATATTCAACAGGACAGCCCTCATCATTCGGAGGGTTGCCGTACCCGCTTTTACGATCACGCATTACGATTCAGCTCCTTAACAGTATACAAATTGATACTACATAAAACTATTGTGCGTACTTACTATTTTAAAACGGATCGAATAAACTAACAACATAGAAAAAATTACTGTAAATGAGGTGATGGAATTAAATGTTGAGCATTCGGAAAGTTTGATTGATGATAGCGAGTTTCATCTCGTCGATGAACGCATCGTCGGCAGGAAACCGTCAACACTGGATTTCGCTCAATCGGCAGCGCTGCCGTTAACCATGATTGAAGCAGGCAACACAGTTGGAAAGGTTATTTTGGAACATTTTTAATTTCGGACATTTATTTTTTTGATATTAAAATAGAGCCTGTTGAGTTCTCTCAACAGGCTCTTCAATCTATCAGCTAATTTAATGAAGTGGCAGATGACTTTCCTGGACATCCTCGCCATACATGTCCGGATTCAGTTTCTTTGCAATCGCCAAGTCCAGCAATATACGCTGTGTCTGAGTATCTTCCAGGCTGTCCACCCAGAGGCGGATCAAGTCATTCATCTTTGAAGGGTTTTTAATCGGAATTTGATGCTTAGCATCTTTTATGAAATAAAGGGAGCTATGCGGCAGCTCATTATGGAGTATGTTCGCATACCGATGAAATGTGCGGTCCTTTTGACCATAAATCAATAGGATCGGATGCTGGAGGCCCCTAAGGCGGCGCGTACAGGTGTAGGTAAGGGACTGTTCGTAATAGGACTTCACATTATTAGCAGCATCGCTTAATGAGCTTTCATACAGACTATGATAGGTATTTTCATTATCTGCATTTCCAAAAGTAATTGCTTTTTTCAGTAACTTCATGAGCAGACCTGAACCCGCCATCCACGAAGCGAGCCACAGCCTGCTTTTGTTATAAGAATCCGTTAATTCAGACATCCCGCTAACCACGATTCCCCCAAGGAAACGTTTAGGGTACGTAAGCAGCGCTTCCAGCACTAACGCGCCACCTGTTGAATAACCGCACAGGAATACTTTTTCGATGCCCAGGTAGTCCAGCAGCTGCCTTATATCTTCAACGATCAGCGCATAGCTAAATGCACGATCTGACGACTTGCTCGCGCCGTGTCCCCTGATATCAAAAGTAATGACTTGGAAATGGTCTGAAAGCTGCTCTTTTTGATAAGCAAAGGTCTTTAAGGTTAATAAAGGTGGATGAATAAAGACGATTGGGGTGCCAGTCCCCGTAATCTCAACATTCAATTTGGTTCCGTTCACATGGGCTAAAGGCAAGATGGTCTCCTCCGAAAGGTCAATTTAGGCAACTCAACCTTAGAGTGACCAGTTCTGCCTATTTCTATGAGAACCTTAAAACATTTTGAAGCCTCTGATCCGCAGCGCTTTAATGGCCGATCCACTTAAAATAGCGCCAACCAAACCACCGATAGCCGGAACAATATCAACAATTGTGAAGCTCTCACCGCTGGAAAGAAAAGACGCCTCTCCTATTGAACCATAAATAACAACGCCGATAACCAAAGCAATAAAAGCATAAAGTGGAAACCATGTTGTTTTCATTAGCATATTCAAAATAAACCCGATCCCAAAAAATAACACTATCATTAAGACAGTGGCAATGACCATTTGTAACAATGTATGTTCCCCCTTAACAATGTAAGAAGCCCGTTCATCTATCTGACTTCCTTATAATTGTAATCCACGAAATGTCACAGGTAAAGTGTACACAAATTGAACATTTCCCTCTTCACCCTTTGTTCATTTGCCCTTTCCCCATGAATTGGATACAATGTAGGGGATATTAGCCCTTGAATGGAGGAAAACCAATGAGTGAAGCCGTACAAACGCTGGAAGGCTGGTATGCGCTCCATGATTTCCGTCTAATCGACTGGAACGCATGGCATGCCGCAACCCCGCAGGAGCGTAAGCACGCAACGGACGAGCTGAATACATTTCTGTCCCAGTGGCAGCAATTCGAGAACGATAAACTAGGCAGTACTGCCGTTTATAGCATCGTTGGTCAGAAAGCCGACTTTGTATTCATGCAAATGCGCGAAACGCTTGAAGAACTGAATGAATTGGAAAATACGTTTAATAAATCAAGCTTCGCCGCTTTTACAATCCCGGTCTATTCCTACGTATCCATTGTAGAATTAAGCAGTTATCTAGCTAAGCCAGGCGTGGATCCTTCGGAAGATCCGGAAATTCAAGCCCGCTTGAAGCCTATCCTGCCTAAATCGAAGCACATCTGCTTCTATCCGATGAATAAGCGTCGCGATGGCAATGACAACTGGTACATGCTCCCTGCCGAAGATCGCAAAACGATGATGCGCAGCCATGGCATGATTGGACGCACATACGCAGGTAAAGTGAAACAAATCATTACTGGTTCCGTTGGACTGGATGATTGGGAGTGGGGCGTAACCCTGTTCTCCGATGATCCTCTTCATTTCAAAAAGCTCGTTTATGAAATGCGTTTCGACGAAGTGAGCGCACGTTTCGGTGAGTTCGGCGACTTCTACGTCGGCAACCTGCTGACACCTGATAAATTTGCTAAATTAATTCAAATTTAAGATATAACTCAAGAGTGAAGGACTCCATGTCCTTCACTCTTTTTTGCATCACTGCACAATCAACATTGTGCACATTTTTGGAAGAGGGTAAACAGCCCCTGAAGATGAAATAAGCAAAAAAAGAAAGCTTGCTCAATGAAGAGCGAAGCTTTCTTAAATGAATTATTCCTCATCCTCGTCGTCCCGCAGGGCAGCCTCTAATTCAGCTTCCATTTGCGCTTTACGAGCCAGATACACTTCTGTATCACGGTCACGCTGACGACCTTTTTCCTTCAAGCGTTCAATCGCAGGAAGAATGAGGATATCGATTTCCTTTTGTACAACGGCTACATGATCATATCGTTTCTCAGTCTCTAGAAAGTGACCGACCTCGATCAAGGCATTGTAACGATCCAGTTCATCCCGGGTAAGAAGTCCTCTTACTTGGACACTGCAGTGCCGCATGGCGATCCCCCCGTTTACTAATGATGACTAGAAACGTCCTTTACGTATAACAAGTGGAATACCGCCGATAATGTAGAGGTACCTCATATCAACCACTTTTTTCATCATGGCTGCAACGTTACCTTTCAGCTTACGGGAACCAACGATACCAATGGCTTGACCTTTACCTAAGGAAGCAACTGTACCTTTGTTGGAGTATTTGAAAGTTTTCATTTGCGAACCGCGAATGGAAGCAATCAGGTTATGTGCAACAGCTTCACCTTGCTGCATAGCGATTTGAGCTGTTGGAGGGTATGGTCTGCCTTCATCGTTCATCACGATGGAACAGTCACCAACAACATAGATGTTATCGAAACCAGGCGCATGCAGGTGTTCATCCACTTTAATTCTGCCGCGCATCGTTTCGAAGCCAGCTTCATCAAGCATATGGTTACCGCGGATACCGCCTGTCCAAACGACTGTAGCTGCTTTGATGAACTCATCGCCAGCGATCAGAACACCTTCAGGTGTACATTCTTTAATCGCTGTACCGATTTTGAAAGTAATACCTTTGTCTGTCAAAACTTTCATCGCATACTCAACAAGCTCAGGATCGAATCCTGGAAGTGCCGTTGGAGCTGCTTCAATATTATAAATCTTCACAAGGGAAGGATCTACGTCAAATTCTTTGCAAAGCTGTGGAATACGGTCAGCAAGCTCACCAATGAACTCGATTCCAGTAAATCCTGCTCCACCGATAACGAATGTCAGGTAATCTTTGCGATCCGGTTCACGCTTGTACTTCGCAAATTGATACTCAATATGTTCACGAATGAAACGAACGCTGTTGATACTGCGAATGTTCAATGCGTTTTCTTTAAGCCCTGGAATACCGAAAGTTTCAGCTTCGCCACCAAGACCAATAACCAGGTAGTCATAGGAAAGCGTACCATCTTCGAGAATAACCTTTTTCTCATGAGGACGGATTTGTGTAACTGTCGATTTCACGAAATCAACTTTAAATTCATCAATCAATTTCAAAATGTTCACGCGTGCATTTTCAGGGTTATCCGTCCCTGCAGCAGGCATGTGAAGATGGGTAGTAATGTAATGATAATCATGCTTGTTTACAAGTGTTACATCGGCTTCATTGTAATTTAATTCTTTTTGCAAACGAATTGCGGAAAGAATCCCGCCATAGCCTGCTCCTAAAATTACGATTCTTGGTATTCTACTCATATCTCTCTCACTTCCATATCCGTATTTATAGTCCTATGGTTTCTCTATCTTGTGAAAAATTACACAAACAGCTTCAAAAGTAGTATTCTGCCTCTAGTTTGCACACAGCTGCAGCGAATTATGATGAAACAGGATGAAATTAGTCACAACATGCGTAAACCGATTCTCATGATATAATATAATTTTCATAAGTAAATATCAAGTGCTATTTTGCTCTAAAATAAGGCGTACAGGCCCTTCTAGCCTGACCAACCACTGTAAGCATTATTTATCATATATATAAGCGATTTATATAAAGAAATCTCACTTTTCTGTTTCCTTCAATAGAAGAGACGTTTATAATGGAATAATGATTGTTACTGCACTCAGGAGAATCACACACATCAAAGGAAATGAATCGGAGGAGTTTAAACAATGAACGAGAGAGAAACAAATCAAGATATCGTAGATATCATAGTAATTGGTGGAGGCCCTGCTGGAATGTTCGCATCTTTCTATGCGGGTATGCGCCAAGCATCAGTTAAAATTATCGAAAGTATGCCGCAGCTTGGTGGTCAGCTTGCAGCTTTATATCCGGAGAAATACATTTATGATGTAGCTGGTTTTCCAAAAGTAACCGCACAAGAATTAGTCGACAACTTGCTAGCTCAAATGAAACACTTTCAGATCAACACTTGCTTGGAAGAGAAAGTACACCAAGTGATCAAAAAAGAAGAGCGTCTCTTCGAAATAACAACAGACAAAGGCACACACTACAGCCGCGCCGTTATTATTTCAGGTGGAGTTGGCGCATTCGAGCCGCGTCGTCTTGAGTTACCGGAAGCCGCGCAATTCGAGAAGAAAAACTTGCATTATTTCGTTAGCGATTTGAATGCTTTCGCTGGCCAAAAAGTATTAATCAGCGGTGGCGGTGATTCAGCAGTTGATTGGGCCTTAATGCTTGAACCTATTGCGGAGAAAGTCACGCTTATCCACCGTAGAGATAAATTCCGTGCACATGAGCACAGTGTAGAAAATCTGATGAACTCCAAAGTAAACGTTGTAACTCCTACGGAAATCACCAAACTTCACGGCAGTGACCGTATTGAGCAAGTAACGCTTAAAGATATCAAATCAGGCGAAGAAACTATACATGATGTCGATGCTGTTATCATTAACTTCGGCTTCGTTTCTTCCCTTGGACCGATCTCCGAATGGGGCCTTGAGATTGAAAACGGCTCAATCGTTGTTGACTCCAGAATGGAAACAAACATTCCAGGCATTTTCGCTGCCGGGGATATTACAACTTATCCTGGGAAATTGAAACTGATTGCTGTTGGCTTTGGTGAAGCACCTACTGCGATTAATAACGCTAAAGTCTATATTGACCCTAGTGCAAAGCTTTCACCAGGACACAGCAGTAACTTAAAATTTTAATCTTCTTAAATAAAATGGGGTATTCTAAACCTAATCTACGGATTAGGAGGAATACCCCTTTGTCATATATATGTCCGGTTTGCAACGGCCTGCAGGAGCTGAATATCGAGTGTCCTGTTTGTTCACAACAGATGAATGATTGCGGGAAATGGAGTGACTATCTAGGCCCCTACTCTCCTTATCGAGAGATTGATGATATCTCCATGTCAGATGGGACACTAGGCTCACAGAATAATCAATGCCTTCATCTGGTAAACTGCGCCGACTGCCACCAGAATTTTACCATCCAAATAATTTCATGATGAAACTCTCTAGTTTAGCGGGGTTTCATCCTTGATGTAGACGTGCAGTTTTAAATTACGTCTCTGTATTTCTGCGAGCAACAGGTCAACAAAATCTGATTCCAATCTCAAATCCAATGCTTTGTAATAAGAGTCGATCAATGTTTCGTCACTAATTTGTCTCACTGAAATCACCTTTATTCTATAATTTGTAATTATATTATCATGGCGGGAAAATTAGAACAAGCGTTCCGTTATCCACAGATACCTGTGCATATCCTGTGGGTAGATTGTTAATATGTCCCATAAACGCACTGTATTTATGGGGGATACTGTGTATAAAGTTATGCACACGCTAAACTGTCAGTCTACCGATAAAAAAAATTGATCGAAATACCGGAAATATTTTACGTTCACTTAACAAATCCTTAAGATTGTTCACACAATTGAAAAGAAATTTTAATCGTCATTTAATATTCGTAGCCTACAATGATAGTAGAAAGACAAAAACAAAGGAGTGAAAGATATGATCGTCTACGACATTGTACTAAATGGTGAAATAAAAGAAACGATTAAACCCCGCAAGAACCGGTTGAAAGAAATTTACGCATTTATGCTAGAGCAAAGTAAGCTCATGAAAGCTAAGTATGGTGATAATGTTAAAATTAAAGGCCGCATGGTGTATTAGGGATAAACAACCCGTTATACACTCGCGGCCTTTTTTTCTTCCATGCCATTAGATGATCCCTTTGCGATGAAGAACCGTTAATAATCGATAGAAATCATAGCTCCCTTTCTCTGGAGTATCGATTAATGCGGCCTTGACCGCAGCGTCCACAGCAGCTTTCGCCCATTGCGGTACTACCTCCATAGCTGCTTGCTCCTCTAAGGAACTAACTCTATTTTGTAAGATTACGATTTGTTCCTGCAGTTTCTCTAACATACGAACGACCTCCTCATCAAAGTGAGTTAAACCATATGTTTGAATAATCGTATTCAGTTTACTAGCATAAGAGGGATCCGTTGCATATCCACTACTTTGCAATGCTTTCACTTGTTCACCAGGACTTCTCGCTATCCTAACACTAGCATAACGAGGGGATCCAAAAAGTAAATCCTGATCACGAAACCCTGCCTCAAGCGTAGGATATGCGCGAAAATCTCCTGGTACGTTATCATAACGTATACCTCCAATGACTTCCCATGTCGTTGTTGAAACGCGATCACCCTGCCAATAGGGCGTCAATACCCCATTACCAACCTTATATCCGACTAGATTGTTCCACGCATTCAAAATGCCTCCTGTCTCCTGAATGGCTTGCGCGATTCTCACTGAAGGATAGATCGGTGAGTTCTCTAGGCGAAGCTTCACTGCAATAGTTGCAATCATCTCAATAAATTCCTGTCTAGTTGCCATGAACACACCTCCTTCTTTTATCACTAGTAAACTAAACCTTTCAATCTATTCTATTCTTTCAATGCTTAAAAGGGTTCCGCTAGTATTTTGTTTTTTGAAAATAATATAAAAAAGGCTCCCACAAGTGCAACTATCCTGCACTCGGGAAGCTAATGAATCCAATGACCAATCAACATCATAAGTAATCCAAATATAGCCGAATATCTCTTTATCGTTCGGTTCGTCTTCGGGTAAAACAGCAGCAGCCAAATAATAAATCCAATAGGAATTAAAACACCAACTTTTAAATTGAATGTACCTAAAATGTAGTATCCAACTAATTTCAATCCCAAATAACCTTCGTCCTCTTCCCTATTTCTGTAAAACAGCATTAATACGAAAATGACAACAATTGTAGAGATAATTGAAACATTAAAATTCCAATTCACTTATAGGATTCAACTCCTCTCAACCACACCAACTGCAGGAATTCCTTATTATGTATATTGTATCACTTGATGGTTTGTCCTTACTAAGATGAAAAAAAAACCTCCCAAGACAGTGTATTTAAAAATACACACCTTGGAAGGATTGGTTCTCAATGTTCATTAAGCCTCGACTTTATCGTCGCACTTCTCAACTAAGCCCTCTTCATCTTTTACTTTAAATGAAGAACCGCAACCACATGATGCTACAGCATTCGGGTTGTTAATGGAGAACCCGCGATCATTAAGTGCAACCAAGTATGATTGGCAAAAAACTATATGTATCAAGGGTTTAAGTAACAAATGATGTTGAAAATGAGAATTGTTAATTGCAAAGTAGATTATGGATTGCATCGTCCTAAGCTTGCGGATAATGCTAATCCCAGTATACCCAAACTAGCCGAATTGTAAATCCTATTTTCAGAGTCATCAGAAGCCCAATTTACGCTCTCAATCATTAAATATATACTATACCTTCCACATTAAATATAAAGGCATGTATTGGTCATTCTGCATGTCTGATTATCATCATGGTCTTCTATTCATCCGTTAAATATGAAGAGAACATTTTCCGCTTCTTTTCTTTAATTAAAAAGAAGCAGCTTATTTTGCTACTTCTCCATGTCGACTAATCAACTTAAAAGGCGATGAGATCATTCTAATATATCAGAGATACAGCTCATCACCTTCAACACCCACGATGCTACTTTTTATTACAGCAACTTTACTTTTTGCTTTTCAAACTCTTCTTTCGTCATAAGCCCTAGCTCAACAAGTTTAGAAAACTTAAGAAGCTCATCCGCGGCTGAACCGTTGAACGATTCTTTTCGTGAAGATTGATTCACTTTCTCATCACCACGTTTAATCAATACACTTATTAAACTGTGCCAGTGATTAACATCTTGTATTGCTTTTACTGCTTTTACATTTGTTTTGCTCAACTCTAATTTATCATTTAGAAAATCAATTGTCACAAAAGGTCTTTCCATATCATTTACTACCAGTTTTATGTACACACGTTTTACTTTATCGCTAGAGGTTGTACGTTGCCCTGAGAGTCCTCCTATTATTGCACCAACTCCACCTAGTAAAACCCCACCAACAATCGCACCTGCCGCTTGACTTCCTCTGGACGTCTTCATTACTTGCACATCATCTTCAATTGCTTCTACTTCTAAAATTTCATTAGCCGAAAATACTCTTACACTTGTATCAATTATGCATAGTTTATTTCGACTTTCATCAAGAGCTAACACAACATTATAATTTTGTTCAACATACTTGTGAGAGTAATCAAAACCCTCAACTGAATCCAATATACTAGTAATCCTTTGTTCCTTCTCTGATTGTATTCTTCTTTGAGCTCTACCAACAGGATTACTAGATTTAACTGCAAAAAACACTGAAATTAAACAAGCAATTGTTCCATACCATCCACTACTCACTACAAATTCTATATTAAATATGTAGAAAATCCACCATCCTAAGTCACTTAAAGGTTCCATCCATAAATACCATAAGAACATTGCTAGTAAAGCAAAAAAAATAAAGAAAAATGGGTAAAGCTTTTGAAAACCATTGAGTTTTACTATTTCTTGAAGTTTAATTGACTCTTCATCTACATTGATAACTTTATTATTTGTTTGAATGTTACTCATAGTTGTCCTCCTAGTTCCTATAACTAAATCTCAAAATCAAATGTATCACAAAATTATGTAAATATAAACCATTTAGTCGAGTCAACCAGACGATCGAACCAACAACTTTTCTTGATAATTAAGTTAAAAGGAGATTTTCCTTTGCAACTTGAAATCATATTTGGAAAAGTAGTTAAAAGTATTCGTATTAAGAAGAATATTACTCAAGAACAATTA
Source organism: Paenibacillus sp. V4I9 (assembly GCF_030817295.1). Lineage (NCBI taxonomy): Bacteria > Bacillati > Bacillota > Bacilli > Caryophanales > Paenibacillaceae > Paenibacillus > Paenibacillus sp. V4I9. The sequence continues at coordinate 1,084,404 of NZ_JAUSZE010000001.1, read as the reverse complement.
GCAGTGAGCAGCACTCTTGAGCGCACATACATTTCCGAACTAGAACACGGCAGATACCAGCCTACATTAACTAGCCTATTTGATATTGCAAGGGGACTAAATATGAATCCCTCAGATCTTGTCAGATTAGTTGAATTAGAGTTCAATAACCAAACACACTAATACAACGAAAAAGACTCACCAGAGCTAATCTGGTGAGTTTTACTTTAGTTCTATGTCAAACATCAATCAAACAATCCCAATGCAGCAGGTGGAAACTTGATATCACGTTATTACGATAGTCACCCTTAGCGTCTATTATATTTATAGTGTGAGGGTGACTGTCAATTTCACTTCCCAATTTCAATCTATGGTTAAACTTTCTATAATATTAGATCATGATCTTATCTAATTCATCCAAATTGATTTTAACCTCATTCATTAGCCTCTCAATCTTTTGTAATGATACTTCGATAGAGTTTTCATATTTGTCTTCACCCAGAAGATCGATCATCTCATCTCTATCCTCAACCAAAGAGTTATATTTTTCTCTTTCCACTATTAATTCAACTAATCTTGGGTTATCAGCAGAAATTCCATGATTAATTAATTTCACTTTTACATCACATGCTCTATATGATATTCCAATGCTCCGTCCAAGTCGAATCATGTCGTAGTCATCTTTTTCGTGGTAATCATATAATTTTTGATAGTCAGTTACTCTAAAACACCTAAACAATTCCTGTTTTATTTGGCTGCGATAGTTATTTATTTCTTCGATACTTTTTAACGTATCTACCTGTGCTGTCAATGATGCAAAATGAGATGCATAATCAAAAAAAAGTAAACTATCATTCTTGCTCCATAGTACTTCAGTTTTTTTTAGGTATAACTTCGTCTTAGATTTCGTTAATTGGATATAACCATAAATATTCATACTTAAGAATTTATCAAAAACATTCGAAAATAATATCTCTAGCACATCATCATTCGTATGTAAAATTTTAATGTTCCTATTATTAATACTTGCTTCATCCATAGGAATGTTTGGAAAAATCCGCATTAATTGAACTGTTATATTCTCACATTCTTGAAGAGTATCTTCGACACTTTTTATATGAGTGCCTAGTGATTCTTTAAAGACATTTATAAGTGTAACGTCATTAAAATCATTTTTTAACCCAAAGTCTATAATTTCATCACAAAAAGAGAGCTTCAACTTATCAACTTCAAACTTTATCCTATCCATGCTTTCACTGCCTACACGTTTCTCAACAAGATTCCAATGTATCATTATGTATCCTCCTTTTTAAGCATTCACACGTAAAATAACCCCTTTTAAATCATACCATCTCTGCTAACTTCCGCACTACATTTACGCCTAGAATACCATCTCTGAGCTGTTGCAAGTTTACTAAGTCACCGTATCCGTTTTAATGATAGTTCATCCTCATTGAGTTATAGTTCGAATATCATAACATTAAAACTATACAAAAAGACGCTCAGGAGCAATCCTAGAGCGTCTGATTTCGTATATAAGCAATTATTAGACCTTAGATAAAATGCGAGTTTTATCTAACTATGACACATATGTTTAATAAAGGAGTTAATCTCCTTTATCTATTACTCAGTGATTCGCTCGTAATGGTAATGGTTCTTTTGAAACATATTTTCGTTAGCTTTCAATGCGAAATGCTCTTCTTGGTGATTCCCATAATTAGTGAACAATCCAATATCTGTATAACCTACGTACCATACGCCTTTAGTAAGTGGGATAGATTCAGACGCAGAACCTACTTGAGTATTATCCATAAATGTCTGCGATGTATCATCCGCAGAAATAATCATAAACTTGAAATTAGTTCTGATTATTGGGAACAAAGTTACATAATAAACAGTACTAGGCTCTGGGTCGGCATACCCTTTAGCAATCACGTGATTGTCTTGTACCCATTTTAAAAAAGTCTTAATCGCTGCTACTTCTTGAGATCTAAAATATGAACTAGCAAACTGCATATTATCTACCGTGTTTTTAATAAAATCATCTTCGTTGATTGTGCGATAGTCGATATTTAATTGATTCATATAATACTTTCTAACCCTTTCTGACCAACCATCTATTGCATCTTTATAAGTCCACTGAGGAACTTTCTCTATAAATTCTTTGTGATTATACCATTTATACGTATCAGTGTACTGAGGTAAATCATAAAATTCTTTCGAAGTATCTGTAAGAAGATTCCACTTAGCATCCCAAGTTTTAGATAATTCACGACCCCAAGCGTCAAGAGTTACAGAACCATTAGATACCTTATCTTTATAAGATACATCTGTTACTTTCACGGAATGAGCACCTTCGTCCCATACAACTTCTGAAGATAAAGCTTCGGAAACAAAGCGTAAAGGAACCATTGTACGTCCTTCCGTTAGCACAGCGGTAGTATCAAGTGTTACAGCTTGTCCATCTACTGTTGCTACGTTAGAGCCTAGTGGCAGGCTGATCGTCTTAGAGCCATTTTTGACAGTGACTACCTTTTTTATGTCATCCCAAGTAACAGTGCCACCCAACTTCTCACTGACGAATCTGACAGGAACCAATGTACGACCGTTTGCATCGATGTATGGCTCTGTATCTGGGAATCTCACTTTTTGACCGTTTACGATTACAGGAATCATACGAAGGTCGTTGGTTACATTTGATGCGTGTACTGAAGTGTTTGTTAATGCTGTAGATAGAATAATTGTTGTTGCTACTATTGTCACGGCTATTTTCTTGAACATATAATACTTCTCCCCATGTTGCATAATCGGACTGTTCTCTTGTCCCATTGTGAAATTATACCATATCAGTATCTTCTTTGTATCTGTTTTGAGCCTTATTTCACTGCTCTAAGATGGCTCGCCTTTATTCTCATTACACAATTACCTCTTAAATATTTCCCATCCTCTACAACCACTACTTCATCGTCAAATGCTGTAATTTTCGATACACTATCAAGCATTCCTGCAAACCAAACCTCAACTTCCATATTGGCAATAATACAATTTTGTAGCTGCTCGTCTGTTTTGATATTAATTCTATTTTTCATCATCGTAATCTCTCCTTTTGGAAAACAAAAAAGCACACAGAAATAAAGGCTAATGCTATCTCTGCATAATTCACATTTTCCGTTTAATTCATAATATTTACAATTTATAAATCATGGCAGAATATCAATATGATAAAAAAGGTCTAACAAGATCTGCAACATCTTTAAGTTGATTAGGCTCGTGATCTAATACCCACTGCACTATTTGCTTACCATGGCGAACTTTGCTATAAACTAGCCCATATTTTTCGAATAATTTCGCCAATACTTTACTTCCCACAATATCATTTACTAAAACATTTCTTTCCTTCGGATAAAAGTATCTATCTTGACTTTCAAAACAGTCAGCAAGAAAACTTTCAATTTCGTCAATTGATTCTTCTATTCCGTATCCATTTAGTATGTTTAATAATGCTTCATTATTATCCAGAAAATAGTTTTCCAGTTCCCTTCGTCCCATTACTAAAATTTTATCTCCGTATTTTTCCCTAAGTTCATTTATTTTTTGCTCATCTCTTTCATCTCTGTCAATTATTATTCTATAAGGAATTGGGTCTACGGCTATCCCTTTAAAAATCATATCTAATTTTTGGGAGTTATTTGCCATTGCCCCTTTATTTTTGAACTCACTGCCAGTACCTTTAAGATTGATAATTTTATAGTTGTATCCTATTTGTTTCATACCATAATGCCTTAATATTAAAGGCAGAACAGCTTCTTCCGTCTCACCTTCCACAAACAATACCTTATCCGCCAAGGCAAAATCACTATTAGATATGCCTATCTCTTTAAATATTTCTTGCATGCCATCCATCTGGGTATAGGAAGTTTTGCCATTCTCTTTACTTGTTAAGAAAAGATTCTTAGTAACAGGATAATTAATCAAGATAGGTGAATGGGTTGTTAATATAAATTGATGGCTCTCATGTTCTACAGCTAGATCATAGATCGCTTTCTCAGCAGAAGGATGCAAATACACGTGTGGTTCATCAAATAGTACGACTTTATTTTGTTCAGAATATAAGACACATAGCATTATAAGTACATGTGTAAATCCACTTCCACATTCATGAAGCGAAACAGGTGAATCTAAACCAGTAAACGAAAGTTGTAAATTTGTCATAGTTCCATTGATGGGTGTTCTTATTAGATTTATATCTGTGAATATTGTCTTAAATCTTTCTTGAATTATATCGAAGACTTCCTCACTATTATTATGTAAAGTTTGCATAAATATATGTAGATTTGTCGCAGAGGTATCTAATTGCATACTTGTGCTTATTTGGGACTGTACAGGCACTGTTCGTGCTCCACTTATGTAGATAATTGTCTTAGCTATGTTATTAAATAGATGATGCATATAATTAGGTGGGGTATTTCCTGCTTGCATTTGTCCTTCTATAGTAAGATATTTATAATTTCCGTTTGCATCGTTCCAGTCAACAATTATTCTTTTATTGTTATCATCAAAAAGCTGGTTCAAAGCAAGTATCGCTGTATTTCCTTTCCAGCATTTTAAAATCAATTCACATTTCTTTATTCCATAATTACGTCCAAGAGCCATTAACATATCTTCCTCAATATTGAAGCTGAATGTTAATTCTATAATTGAAGGGTCAATTTGATTTATTCGATTAGATGCAGTCTGATCATTTCCTGAGTTTGGCATATCTAATACGCCTTGGAAAGATTTAAAAACTGCTTCAATAAACGCAGTTTTTCCAGAATTATTTTTACCCGCAAGCACATTAAAATTTTCATGAAAATTTAATTCTTTTGAGTCAACAATACTTTTATAGTTTTTCACAATAATTTTTTCGATTTTCATTTGATCATTTATCTCCCATCGTTTTCCTCTACACCAACCAAAAACAATTTCTCCTCAAACCCTCCACGCTTTTCCTTCTTAGCCAACCTAACTTTCTCAAAGTCCTCAATACTAACTCCCTTTCTCTCCAATATCGCATACACAACTTCTATAAGATCAGCCAGTTCTTCAACTTGATCTTCTTCATTTGCATGAATAAATTCAAGCAATTCCTCATGTAATTTCAGATCAAGCATTGTTCTATATTCAACATCACTCAATACTCTAAACTCAGCTTTCTTACCTTTTTCTTCAATGATTTGTGGAATCTTATCACGCACAAGTTTGTTGTATACTTTCATGTAAACTCACACTTTCTTATGATAGTCAGGGTTTGTTTGTTCATATCCATTTTCTCCTCCACGATGATAATATCCATATTTACCATGAACTTCGTGAGGTCTTACATGATGTGCATTTGGATTTTCAAGAATTATCTCGTTTTGATCTTCCATGTTTATTTCTGCTATATCGTTTTCTTCCTCAGAAATATGAAATTCTTCTTCAATTACTTCTTCTCCCAAATCTTCATGCATACCTTCAAATAAAGCATCTCCTATAAAGATTGGTATTGGTAACGATATTATGACAGCTCTTTTCATTAACTTTCTAGAGTGTTTTTTGAAGCTATCTGAATCATTTTCAATAATACTATCTACCATTTTAACGCTTGTTTCTATTGTGCTTGATATTCTTTTTCCCATGTTAATTAGAGTCTCAGCTGCTACAGTTCCAACATCATAAATTCCTTGGTCTATCTTCTCAGAATTTCCAGTTAATACACCACTTAGAACTCCTGAAGTGCCATCAGCTAATTTACCAAGGGTTCTACCAGTATGTTTTGTTGTATTCTCAACTTCATCGCCTATTTCTTTAATTAAGCTACTACCTGTTATGTCTCCAACTATACCAATTGCACCACCTAATAATGAGCCAGTAATCTCACCAAGTGAAGTAAGTAAATCATTCAAAAAGGTAACTTCCCTTGCTTTATTATTAGTTTTAGATTTTGAAAAGTATTGATTAATCATTTCACCATGTCTTATGGTTAGAAAATTCATCTCTTGCTTAAATTCATCAGGATATTTATTGAGAACATATAAAATATTACTTTGTTCTTTGAATAAGTTTGTAATCTTACTACTTTTTGCAATTCTCCTTTTTTCGACTGGTAAATATTCAAAATTTACTACAGACTTCCTATATTGTCTAATATCTTGCTTACAATTAATCCATACTTTTAATAAAAACAGCAACTTTTCACTTGAACCTGACTCAATATTTATTGAAATAGGTTCTTTAGGCTTAAGTTCAAGCATTATTCTTTTAGTTATTATGTTCATGTCTTTCTCGAACTTGTTACAATCATAATTGATTGTATTTATTATTTTATTTTGATCTCTCAGTAACACATTTGAACTTCCTTTTAGAGCTAGTACTTTTCTGTCTTCTGGTAGATAATCAAAGTTTTTGATGTTGTGTTTAAATTTTTCTGAATCTCCACCGCAATCATTCCATAGCACAACAAACAATTTCTTTTCTTCTTGTGTTTTTAATTTAAGAAAATAATCCAACGACATAATTCTTTCAGATGTAATGTTATTACTCATAGCTTCCCTCCCATTAAGCATCATCCCTGACATGCAATCCAAAACTTTCTGACATAGTTATTATCCATCGCCATTTCTAACTCTGAAACATGCTTGTCCTTAATTCCACTCTTTTGAAGTAAGTTAAGTAACACACTATTTCTTTTCTCTAGTCGCACAATCATATCTTCATTTGGTATCATGTTTGATTTGCTACTATTACATCTCTGATGTGCAAACACCAAGTTCCACAGGTCATCTGAGTACAAATAAGACCAAGGAATTACATGATCTATTGCAGGAGCTTCCTCAACAATCACATAACCACATAAGAAACATAATTGCTCAGGATTCTCAATGTTCAAGTACGCAGAAAATTTATTAAGTGGTTTACGTCTTATATTATCTTCATCTATTATCTTAACCTTTTTGCTAATTCGTGGTGAATGATTGAAGTTCTCTAACATTTGTGTCCAACGATAATTTATGGCATCAAAAACAATTAGGCTATTATCCTTTAGTTGCTTCAAGTTGTCAGCCGCTATATACAAGCAATCAGCTTTTTGCTCATATTCATAGATGCCTTCTATTTCTCTTCCTTCAATGCGTAGGAACCTATAACTCACATCTGCTTTCAGAGCCTTCACTATATCCTTTATCGCTTTGTCGTACTCTTGCTTACACAGATCCTCTGCGTTAGTTTTAAACCATTTAATGGGTTTGAATGAGCCTGTCTTTGCTTGGTAAGATGTAATTAGTTCTTTCACAGCACTAACGATAACAGGTGGTTTAACTGGATTACCGCTTTGTTTTAAATCGAAGAATGAGATTTGCTCCCAATAATATCGAATTACCTTTTGAGCAATTGACAATAGGGTTATTTCGACATTCTCTTGTTTATTATTTTCAAAATCATATTCAACCGCAATTTCTGTAATTGCTTTAGACCAAGCTGCTTTGTATGTATTATCGAATGAGCAATTGCGGATTATGTGAAGCCATTTTTCTAATAACGTCATTTAGATAGTCCCTCATTAATCATATTAATCATTCATCCAAACCAATTTATTGTTTCATAACCGAATCGAATATGGACAATTTCTTTATCACTAACTAGTGCTTTATATTTCTCACCATGTCTAAAATAAACCCTTGTCAGTGTGGGCTTAAATAGGGATAGCAATTTATCTTTACGTAAAATAAAAACATCAATACCATTATTCTCATCTGAAACGAATGCTAGATATGGGGTACAGTTAAATGCTTTACAAGCGGATACCTTGATGTTCCTTCTTCTCACCTGTTTTACGACTTCTCATTTTTACAGAGATGCCCATCACTTCATCATTATTTGGATTTCTAGCTATAATATCAATGCCAACATGATCTACTAAAGCTGACTCAAATCCATGCTTTGACAACCAATATAATATTAAGTTCTCAGCAAAATTGCCATTGGAATGTCGTGAACTTTTTGTTACTTCTGGGTTAAATAACATCGTATCCATCCTTCACAATGAACTTTACTTACTTTACAACAAACCTACACTTCGGATAATTCCCATAACCCTTTACCATACTTACCTCTAAGCTCAATCAACACTCCACCAGATTGAATTGTGATGTCATGCAAAATTAAATATTTGTCTTTATCAAGATTGTTAAGTTGATACGACACAGATATTTCCCCTATATATCCTTTGAACGTGAGAGATTTCAAGATAATCGAAAAAACTAGAGGTACAATAAGAAATATATAGATTGACATTTGACTCTACTTATCTGGTTGAATAAGTTAAATTGTACCATGACTTTTGACATAACAGGGAATATTTTGTTGTATAAAAAGAAGCTTCCAAAGGAAGCTTCCAAACATTTCAAGATATATTTTTCTGTTTTTTGTTGAAATCCAAATGGTATTCACAATTCTCCAGATACCAGTTTAAATTCATCACTTCTCATACTCATTTTAAATACAGGTATATTTCTTCTATTAGCTATACTAAGCACTTTGTTCTGATCATCTTCGCTAATTTTTGTACCTAGATATACAGCTTTTGGAGTTGTGACTGCTCTATTAAATGACTCAAAACTAACTCCCATAGGAAATGTTAATCGCCATTCTCTTTCATATGCCCATTCTTTAGACTTAATAATAGCGGAATAAATACTTATCAGATTATTATGATCTTCAAGTGTTTCTGTCATATAAACTGACATATCGAACATTTTGTCTGTATAAATAACAGGTTGCAAACTTCTCGTCAAAACATCGTCATTTCCACACTGTTTAAAGTCATACTCAACACAAAATCCCTTGTGGTTATTAGCATAATGACTCCACATTAATATTGAATCGTTCAACTCACTAAAACATGCAATAAAAGTACCTTTTTGAGCTTTTTCAACAAAAAGCTTAACATGGTTATCATTCTCTTCTTTCATTAGTCTTATCATAGACTCTGCAAACTCATCAATAATATCTGGTTTTGTACTTAGCTGTTTATCATATGAAAGGACGAACTTACATAATTCTTTCAACGATTTTGTAGAGTATCCTTTTAACTGATTTTTATCCACGCCATTTTGATTATGACTATCTAGAAATTTAGATATTATTGCCCTCTTTATACGTTCCTCCAAATAGTTAAATTCCATATTCAAGGCACAATCGTAAGGATCATTAAAGTTAACGGCATTTGTTACCCAAACTGTATCTTCTTCAAGATTTTTCAACGAAAACTCATTTACTGCTCTATATTTATACAACGATGTTGGAATATGTTCATATTTAAATAGCATCGCTTCTTCCATTTTAATTAATTTATTATTAATAGGATATTTTAGTTTAATATAATCATCAATCCACATACTAATTTCTCCAATCAATTAGATTTCTCAGAATCGTTTAAACCATTTATTTACTTCTCACAAGCTACTCCATCGTTATCCCTATCTAGCTTAGAACTATAACCAGGCTCTCCTCTTTTAATGTTATAAGCACCTGCTGCTTTTGCTTCTGTACAATTATTATAGTAAACGTTTGAACTACTACCACTATTCGTTTCAGCTACAGGTACTGGCTTAGGAGTTGTGGTTGGTACAGGTTTAGGTGATGGACTTTCTTTTGCCTTCACAACACCTTCGTGAAATCCATCTTCTTGCGCATAATTTTCAACACTCCAAATATTAACTCCTTTTTGTTGTGCTGTCTTTTGTATTTCACGGAATTTATCTACATACTTAACATTTGGTGGATAAACATACGCTACTCTTGCGTAACCATTTTCAAGTAACATTTCATTGAACATCTTATCACCTATGTAAAGGTAACAAAGTAATCTTCCGTACTTATCACGTTCTGACACATCAATCTCTAGCTTTACATCTTTATCACTCAATGTATCTTTTGCGTATTTAGAAGCGTCAAGAGCAAACGGTTGAACTGGTTTTTCAGGATCAACACTCTCAGGGGTATCCACTAAAAGTAATCTAATTGTTTCTTCTTTAACTTTTCCACCTTCGTTAAACGAAACTTTCATTGTATCCCCATCAACAACCTTCAGAATCTTGGCTGAGATTAGTTTGTTGGTGGATTCAGGTGTAGTTGTTGGCTTTGCTTGTTCTTTAGTTGGTGTTGGTAAAACTGTTGCTAAGGGACTTGGAATTGGCGAAGCTATGACACCACTTGCTTTTGATTCCACATTAGTTGCAGCCAAGGGTTTTTGTATATCTTGAGAACACCCAGCAACAACAAATATGACTATTAAAGACACCGCTGCACTAATAAGAAGCTTCTTAACTTTTCTTTCATTCAACATCTGGTAATACCTCCAAGTTATGACTGATCTTTAGGACTAAGTAATTATATCAAATAATGGAGTTCTTAGGTGATTTTTCGCAAACGAAAAAAAAGCATCCTATCAAGGATACCCTAGATTAAAGCCTACATTTATCAGGTAGCCCTTTGCCTAATCACTATTTTCATTATCTTGATTGTTTTTAGGAAGTTTCATTAGTAACCACTTCAATATCTTATTTGCTAAAGGTACAGCGATTGCCACTGAAATTACAACTATTGTTACCCAAACCACAGTTTCCGTAAGACTTTCCATTTTATGAGGCACAAACAAATGATATATGTTTATAAACAATTTAGATAATACGCCAATTAAAATCAATATTAGTATGTTCCTTATTAGAATAACTATTGTACGTATCATTCTTATGGAGATTTTCAATAACACCTTCTCCTCCTCAGATTTACTTAAACATGCATGTTAGCTATATAGTCCTGTCTTGGATAAGCACTTAAATCTCCATTATTAATCTCAATGAATAAAGGTTTGCTTTACCCTTTTTGAAAAAAGGAAATAGCAAATCCATAAACATAGCCAAACTACTTTTATAGTTGCTCCCATTATCAACGCCTTTTGAGGTAAATCGTTTGCTAGGAAATAGCTAATAGCAAGTGATACCAGATTCAATACTTCAAAACCAACAATCAATTTAGGAACAAATTTCCTCTTTTTAAAAATCAAAAGAATTGTCACGATCAAGATAAACAAATGTATAAAATTGTAGATTGCAATGAATGCTGAATAACTTGTCCAATTGTGAACGGAAATTCCATATCTCAGTATAACCACGTAATTATACATAATTAAAAAAATGCTTATTACACATGTTGCTGCATAAAGCATTAGCAAACCACCTACAGGTGATGATTCTACGATTTCATTTTGCCTAGAGTCAAAATCAATGATTTCATTTTCACATTTAGGACAGTGCTTAATTCCTGATTCTAACTTGGCTTCACACCAAGGACATTCGATCATGTGAGATTCCTTCAAGTTGCCACCACCTTTCTAACCCCAACTTCCAAACTCTGATACAATTTCAAAACCAGATTCTTTAAGAATCCGTTTGAACTCCACAGTAGTTTCTAATTTGGCTAATCCTTCTTTCGGGACACATTTATTCATATCAAAAGAAATCACAACATTCCCATTATGCCAATCTTGATTTTGTAATTCATTGGTAAAAGCATGACGATACTCTATTTGATAAACCTGACTTTTGGCTTCCCTTGGCAAATGCATGAATGGGAATGTGTCATATTGATGCCATTCCTTACTTTTCTTATTAAACAGTCTTGAAAGAAAGCCCTCATTACTATCCAATGGGATATTTGATGTGCATTCCAGTTCGTCAAAACAGCTTTCTTGATCTTCAAACACATCTGCAATGATTTCTGTGATTGAAGGAAATAAAGCATATTTTGATGATGCTATAAGCAATTTACTCCCATAAAGGCTTTCAATCTCATTAATAGCAAATCCTGTACGTTCAAAGATTCTCCCATACGTTTCGGATTTAACTGAGTGAAATAGATTAACCTCAATAATATAGTCCCTAGTTTCTATACCTTCGTGCATGTTTTTTATAAAATCAGCTAGAGTAGTCTTTACTATAGGGGTTCTATGCGTCTGATGAGAGGTGTTGCAATAAATCTCCAAATCTTCATTGTTTAAATAGCTTTCTGCTACAAGCTTGCGTAATAGATCAGCAATTTGTTCTGCCGCGATTGCTTGTTTATGACCTGTCATCATTACATGCTGATATTCAACGCCCATTCGCTTCCTCCTGCGCTATCTTAACAATGTGTCAAAAAACAAATTTGGGTGAGCATATGTTGAAGCCAGAAGAAAACTCCAAGTCCTCCACATGCAAGAAATAAAACTGTAATCCAAATAATGACTAAAGAGTTCTTCATAATTCTTGAGCGTTCGCAACTATCTTCATGGTTCCATGGATTTGATTTCTTCATTTCATAACAGCTTCTCTCCAGACCAAAATACGTCATTAAGTATCTCATTTATTTGCTTCTTTAATAAATCTAAAGCAAAATTGAGCGGTGTTTGAAACTGATCACCTAACAAAGTAATTCGAACAGGTGAGATGCTTGGACTACTGCCATCACTTGCACAAGGGACAGTAATGATTCTTGGGAATTGATTATAGTAGCATAACGCAATCAACCAATGAGTGGCATAAGTATATTCACTCTTCCCTGTTGTATCATCCCAATATTCTTTGCAAAGAGCATTGTAATCATTTTTACCCATAGGAAGAAAAGCGTATTTGTATACATACCAATTTTTTTACGACACTTTTTCCGTCCTAGTCTGGTTATGTTTTGTAAAACGTTGTTCTCATGAAGCCAAGGCAACCCTAATTTCTTCAATAATCGTTTTCTCATATTTCCCTCATTTGACTAAATGCATCATCAAACCTGCTTGAGATTTCAATAAACTCATTACCCCAACCACTAGCAATAAATATTTCCTGCAAGGAACCTGTTGGAGCAAAGAGAAGCATTATATCATCAAGGGCAGATTCGTTCCCTAGCCTTAAACTTTCGATACATGAATCCAAGAATTTCAACGCTTCGTTAACATCTTTAAACCTTGACCAGGTAACGTCTGTATTGGGCGTATCTATAAGTGAACGAACTTCCAGCAATAGCTCTATCAATGCTGCATACGTGAACAGTCTCTCAGACATCTCATTCAAGACCTATCCTTATCAAGCAGTTCAATTACTTTATCAAGCTTCTTACCCATTTCAACATCGTGTTTCTTCTTCCAATCAAAATATCTTATGCTACTTATCAACGCAATAACTAGCAATACTACCAAAAGCAACGAAATCAGTTGCATTAAACCAGTTTCTTCCGAAAACGAATATCCCATCTAGTATTCCCCTCTCAACACGCAATCTGCCTTACATAAAACTTCTCTTTATTTAAACTATCCTAATTTTTTAATTAATAAGCCTCTGACGTACCTTCTCAAGACTTTCCTGATTAATCTTGCTTCCATAACCGTTCAGTTTAAGAAAATATCTTAGTTTCTGTTCTTCAGAAATTCCACTCAGCACTGCAAATCTGGTTGAATAGAATATAAAACTGCCTTGATCATTATCACACAAATCGCTATAAAGCATTCCTTTATACGAAAATCTATCTTCATAAAACTCTAGAATCGTTTTCATTCTTTCCTTTCCATCTAAGATTTCATACTCAAACATTCCTTGATTTTCTGATTCTAATCGAACAAAAACAAATTCTCCAATCCCAAATCCATTAAATATTGAGTCAATTAATTTCACCTTTTCATCTAAGCTCCAAATAAAATCGATTTGATAACTAGGGGATAAATCCACACCATTGTAGTAAGCTTTATCAATAATTCCTTGTAGGAATATTTGAGAGAAATCCAAATGCAAATCAAGGTCTTTAGTCATTTGTTCAGGAATTACATCGATTTTTTTTCTGACTTCTGTCCAGAGAACTATTCTTTTTTGGTTCTCTTTTTTAACTAGTCTCCAACTTAACTGGTTAGGCTCATATGTAGTATATGAAATTTCATAAGCCCTACCATCAAATAGCACTCTTTCAATTTTAATATCTTGAGTATTCCCAATCCTTATAGGACTTCCAACTTCAAAAATATAAGTTGGCTCTGGTATTAATTCAAGGGACTTCTCAATACAATTTATTGATTCTTCAAGAGCCAGTCTCTGTATCTCTAACTCTTCAGGTGAAACTATTTTTTCTTTCTTTTTAGACATTTATTATGCACCTCAAACTTTCATAGTAAATAGCTTTTTATTAAACCAGTTATTTTAAATGAAACCTTCTTAAATGAAATCCATGTTTTATTTAAACCCAATACATTGACCATGAAATTCTAACTCCAATAATAGCAAAACTAATCCCATAAATAACCAATAATGTCAGTCTTTTCTTCGAAAATGAAACAATCTTCTTAGTGGTATCTATATGTATTCTGAATAGGTAATGCATATTTAACAGAAAGCAAACCCCTAGTGTACCTAATGCTATTTTTGAAAGATAGCCATATATTACTGAATCAAAAATAGTGCTTATAGCATAATCAAATTCCTTTGGGTTTGAACCAATAAATATTTCCCCAATCACCTCTAAGAAAAACGAAAACACCACAAATATAATCATCCTAACTATCACTTGATTGAAAATGTTCCTAATTACATATGAAAATCCCAAAACATTATTCGTTCCTAGCTTCAATTTCAGTATCAAAACAATAAGTCCATGAATCGTTAGTTCAAATAAGGAGAACGATATTATCCAAAATATACCTATCAGACTTATTACAATTGTCCAACCTTCAATCATAATTTTCATCCCTTAGTTTTAATGAAATTGCTCTTTCATTTAAGCTGATGCAGAGTATGTTACTCTAATACCTTTGTGAATTGATTCAGAATACCAAGAAAGACAAATAAAACACCTGATACCCTATTCAATACTAGAACAAACATATTTGCTGGTTCTGACTCCAATTTAAAATCATCTTTTGTAATTCGAAACATAAAGCATGATAAAAACCATAATTGTTTAGGAAACAAAATATTGAGCAATCCCACGACAATCAAGCATGCCGTAATTAGAATGTGTTTATTTCCCTCATTCCTAAAAAGCTATCTCAATTCAATTAATTACTAATATCTCCCATGAAATACCTAGTCAATTGAACAATCACAAAGATAATCGCACAAACAATTAGGGCTTTCTGAATAAGTTTGGATAGCGTAACTGTTAGGTTTTTTACATTCTCCCACGTTGTTGAGTTTTCACCAATTGAGCGTTTCAGCAGCCAAGACAATGGATAAACAAGGCAAGCAAAAATAAAGAACACAATCTTAATAAACCAAGCATGATCGAAAAATGCAATTAAGTGTGCCAAGTCATACCAATGATAATTGTGTTCGTTAGTCATTTTGAGTCACCTATCTGCAATAAATCGCGCTTTCAAGTATGTATAAGGTCTTTAAGAATAAATTTCAGGACATCACTATTGAGCTTTTGTATAATTGAATGCTCAAACGAATCAATTACATCGAATTGAATTGGTTCATAGCTATTAAGCCATAGTACTCATTAAAAACATAAACATCATCCTGCATAATGTCCTCCCTTTTCAGGATAGATTCCATGTTCCTTATAATACCTGTATATCTTCATAATCGCCCTTCCTGCTAATCCATAATCTTTCCATTCACCATCACATGGCGTTACTAATTCAAAGGTAATATCCTGTTCATTCTCACTTGCAATTTCTAATCCTATATGTTTACTTAAATCAATTTCAAAGACACCTTCAAAACAATTGAAATCCTTGCTATAGCCATATGTTGCAAGAGTTCCATTAATGTTCAATAACTTGAAACTAACCGCTATTCCCATATCCATCAACTTCCTTTATATCCCATTCCACTCATTATACATTAAAAATAAACACAAAAAAGCTACCTTTTTGGGATAGCTGTTCTTATTTAATTTGCCATTAATCCGAAATTGATTCATATTCTCTACACTAACTAATTAGCTTCTATGAGACTTTTTCCAGTATATGCTTATGATAAACTAAAATGAATCATTGTCTTTTTCATCATATGGTTGGTTTACTAATTTATTAAAACCACTAACAGGATATATGTAAGTCATTGATTTTATCTTCAAGTATTTTTTGATCTCTCTAAATATGTTTTTCCATGAGGACTAAACTCTCCTGAACCATTGGTAAGTTTGATTATTGTTTTTTCAAGTGATCTTCTTAAAAATTGTTTATCTTGATGTCCTAATCTAAACCTTGTAAAGTCCTTATTTAAGCTTTTGTATAATTCTCCTATTGATTTGTCAAAATGCAAATTATGCTTGTAGGTCAATATATAGTAAGCATCTTCGCCTCTTAATTTGGAAATAATAGCCCATAAAATATAATGAAATTTATATTTCACAAGAGTATTTTTATTAATTGGATCAAATAACTTTGTCTTTTCATTAAGTCTGTATAATTGATCTAACATGCACCAAAAAAGTTCAATTTCAGCAATACTTTGCAAATTACCAACACATAAATCTTCATGATAATCATAGTATTTTACATTATGAAATGCAGAGATAATTTGTGGAGTACCATACATAAGATTTACATTTATATGTTTAAGAATGTTTTCTTTTATTACACTGACTTCTATTCCAGGCTTAATATCATGCACTCGTGTATATGCAGTCTTAACATCCAGATACACATATAACTCAAAAAGAATTGGTGCATATAGCTTTTGATATACTTCTTTATTATACTTAATATTTTCACGCTTCTTAGTTAACCAATGAGAAATAATTTGAGCAACTACTGCAGCGGCAAATGCAACTGATGCAGTTACTATTGATGTCAAGTAAGGATTACTGTTCATTATTTAAACTCAACCCACCTTTTTTATAAATCAAACTTTCTCCAAATACATATTTTTGTTCTTGAAATGAACCAAAATCATTGCGCCAGAAGCAAACAAAATTTCAAAAGACAACGTATCATCATCTACAATCAATATTTCATTGTAGCCCCAGTCATCAAAACCCCTACGTTGTTCAAAGTCACTTTCACCACATTCAAACCTCAATTCAAGCTTCTTGATCTTCTTGAACGTGACCTTCCATTCTTCAATGTTGTTAGTCATTGTAATTGATACTTCAACAGGATTTAGCACACCATACTCAGAATGCTTTACTTCCAATTTTTTTAAGCGATAATCATGAAATCCATTTGTTTTAAAGTGTTCGTAGACCTTACGTGAAAGCCTTTCTTGAAGACTTGGGTAGTGTTCAGCATATGCTTTACTATTCTCAGACCACTCATTATTTGCCTTTTCCGCTTCATGAGCGCAACCTTGATTCATTTGTGTCCATAATTCATTTGTGAAGTATTTCAAGCAAATACGCCCCTATTTCCTTTTTATCCCTATTGTACCATTAGAGGTAAGGCAGAGGGTGATAATTTATCATTGTTAACTCTACATAACCGTGCCCAACGCGGCTGCAGTGCCTATACCCTTTAAAACACAACAAAAATCAATAAAAGTAGAAAGTACTCCCCCCTATCCCAATTAAAATAAGGGAATATCCGCTTATGGACATTCCCTCATTATTAGCTAACCCCGTTATTCACATTTCATCCATTAAAACCTTCAACGCTTCTTTCCCATAGCTTGTCATAAAAACACGATGATCCTTTGAGCTTTTATCAGTCTCAATAAACCTCACACAAGATAAAGCGTTAAAGACTTTTCTAAATATCGCTTCTGACATTTCGCTTTTCTCTTTAAGTGAAAAGAGCGTAATAGCTCTAAACTTTGACAACGCTCCATTTTCGTTCAATATCTTAAGAAGCGTCAGATCCTGCAATGTTATGTTTTCAAGAACATATTCAAAGTAGTTATCCATGTTCATCCTAATTAGCCTTCTGTGTGGGATGAATAGATTTTTTACGATTCTCTATTTCACGATACAGAGTTGCTTTAGATACGCCTGTTAACTCCGCTATCTCTTTTCCACTATGCTGTCTAGAATCATACAACTTCATTGCTTGCTTGATCTTCTTCTCATCAATCTTTGGTCTTCCACCTTTACGTCCTCTTGCTCTTGCCGCCGCTAAACCTGCTAACGTTCTTTCGCTAATAATATCCCTTTCCAGTTCAGCGATGACAGCAAGCATTTTAAACATAGCCCGTCCGACTGCAGTAGTTGTATCTATCTGATCTCTAATACTAATCAACTCAATCTTACGACTCTCTAGTAGCTCACTAATCTCAATCAGCTTCTTAGTTGACCTAGCCAATCTATCTAGCTTATAGACAACTAATGCATCACCTTCACGTAAATATTCCAGAGCTTTAGCCAATTCCACACGATCATCGTTTTTGCCAGACGCTTTTTCCTCAAAAATCTTAATACAGCCAGCCTGGTTAAGTGCATCCGTTTGTAGGTCTAATACTTGATCATTTGTACTTACTCTTGAATAACCGATACGAGACATGGACTTTTCACCCTTTCAAATTGATAGACCGTCTACCCAGCCCAGACTGTACTACCAAAAACGGGCAAAAGCCAGTCTTTTTTTACTTTGTTTTTGAGATGGCTTTTGGTACTAATGCTGAGCTATTAATGTATGAATTTACGTATCGGTTCAATTGTTCTCAAAAACATTCGTTTTAGACAATTAAATTACTTAGTTAAACAAATCAAATAGTCATTAAATTCTTTAATCTTCGTTTGTATTCCCCTATTCGATGTTCTTGAAGTTTGTTTAACCATTGCCTTAACCATGTTACCTTACCAAACTTTTCACGAATTAGAATTGCGTCAAGACTATCATAGGTTAAATAAAATTCATTCTTCGCGTCTGAATAACCAAAATATCTACTAGGAAGAGTTGGAATGACATCAAGCTTATTTAATATGGAATAGTGAGTTTCTCCACATTCTGTTGCATAACTATTTCCGACTCTTGGCATTCCAAAAACAAAACAACTAAATAAACCATAATATGTGTGTCTAAAAGCCCTCCCTAGGCATGCTTTATATAAAATAGTAGCTAATGCTCCGCCAAGAGAATGCCCAGTAAAAACCACTTTGGTATCATTGTCTGTATGCAAACCTAGTTCCCTTTTAAATTTCCCATAAATTCTTGAAACTTCACGATAAAAACCAGAATGATATTTCTCGTTGTAACGCCTCTTCACTTTTCTCGCTTTAATATTTACTAAATTATCTCTGTAAATATGGTGTGTACCTCGAAGGGTTACAAATAACACGTTTCTACATTTAATTCCAATACTTATTATGTTACGTGTCTCTATTATAAAAACTACTTTAATCTCTTCGTTGTGTGAAGCGTTTCTTTGGACATGTCTTCGAATATCAAATGATTTTTCTTCTTCTATTATAGTCCAATACTTCCTACATGGAATTATTTTCAAACGGTTAATATCTTGCCTTTCAAACTCAGGAATATGTAAATAAGCCATTTCTGAAAGGATGGAAGTTATATAAGCCTTCTGTAACGTAAATTCATAATTATCCCATATACCGTCTCTAACTGAATTTATTATTTCTTCTAATTCATCATTTTCTATCATATCCCTCGACCTTTCACCTTTTATAAATCTTTAAGTTCTAGTCTCTATTAGTTACCCAGACTGAATTTTTTATAAAGACCGCTCTGACCCTTTGATAAACCTTAGTTTAAGTCTATTTTTGAATTTGACAAATAAAAAGGAACGATATTCGCTCACTGATTTAGATATAACTATAGTAGTCAATAATACATGAAATTGTCTCGGTTCATACGTATCGATGAAACTTCGCAAAAACATTAAAAGAAAAAGGCATGAACCTCCTTGAAATGCTTGGGTTTATGCCTTAGTCTTTAAAATCTTCTTAAAGTTTGATATTTATTGTTGATTACTTCTTTTTACCGCTACATCACAAACGGAAAGAAATCTTTGTCCATCTTGAGATAATTTATATGTTTTCACACCATTAACATCCATTAATTCTAGAAGATTAAATTTATACAGCAAAGGCGCTACATTATAATAAACAAATAACGACTTATCGTTAATACTCACACCATTAATAAACAAATGGTATTCCGTGATGAAAAAATTTAAAATGCTTATCTTGCCAGTCCAATTAGGTGGTATTACTGTCTCGTCACCAAGAACTTTTCCTATATCATTAACTGAAATGCCATTAAATAAATAATTTTTATCAAGAGATCCTTCGAGATCTTTTATTTGCTTTTTCAACTGCTTATTTTCTTCTCTTAGTCGATCTACTTCGGTAGAGTTATTGTTAACTTCCTTTCCAGAAATCCAACCAGAAAGATCATTTCTTTGTTCTAACTCTTTCATTGACTTGAGTATTCCATTCTCAATATCTTTCATATCATCAATTTTCTTTATTAGTTTTGATTTCATTAGACCATCTCTAAATTCTTTATGCATTTGAGGATTATTCTGTTCTAATACTTTAGTGTGATCTCCTACGATAGCGATCTTTCTTTGAATTGCATCATCAGTTAAAACAAGTGCGAATCTGGGTTTACCTATTTGACCTGCATAATCAAATTCCCAATGGGTATAACTTTGAGAATTGTCAGGAAGTAACGCGCCATACCTTCCACCTAGTATTAACATATAAATATCTGATTCTTTAATCCACTTTTTAATTATATCTTGTTGAGATTCATCTCCAGCAGTAAATAATTCCATTCCTGCTGGGATATGTCCAGAGTTTAAGACAGCTTGTACCGCTGCTTGACGTTCTTCTTGTAAATCAATAAACGTTGATGAAATAAACACTTGTAGTTTTTTATTCATTTTGTTCCCCTTGCCTGATATGAGTAATTAATTAAGTGTAAATATTTTCTTTAGTTGGTTTACATTTTTTGTTGACTTAGCATCCCTTAACTTTTTCCGCTTTTTCATTTAATTCCCATTTTACTTGTTTCTATTTCCAATCTTGCTATAAACTTATGACCTTGTTTGGAAAATTGAATTTTCTCGTACTTAACTCCTGCAATCTTGTTTTTCTCCACAAGATCAAAACTCATTAACTTTGGAGCAACTTTAAAGAATAAAAATTCATCATCGCTTGCCATGTCATACCTGTTAGTAATACCAGTAGCAAATCTGCTATGAGCGTTTAAAATAAGGGTAAGTAAACTTGCATTTCCTTTATTTTTATCAATTATCTCAGGTAATTCAATAAATGTATTAAGTAAATAACTCCTTACTTCTTCATATGTATTTCCATTATATAATTCAACTTTTTCTGGTTTAAGCTTCAACTTCACATTTTCACTTTTTAATTTACCATTTTCACGATTTAGTTTTGCATTTTCTTCCAATAAATCTTTCACATTTGGAACATCCTTACCTGAAACCCAGCCTGATAGATCACTTCTTTGCTCAATTTCTCTTAATGACTTAAAGATGCTAATCTCAATATCTTTATGGTCATCAACAGGGCTAACTAATTTTGCAGCCAACAATCCCTCTCTAAAATCCTTATGTAATTGTGGGTTATTTTGCTCAGTTGCATTTTTCAATCCTACCGTAATAACTTTATTCTGTATGGCATTGTCACTCAACACAATCGCAAATCTTGGCTTTCCTGCTTCCCCTGCATAGTCATATTCCCAATGGGTATAACTTTTCCCTGTCTCTTTGTCTATTGAGCCATATCTACCACCTAGAATTAATACATAGGCATCTGATTCGTCTATCCATCTCTTAATGATTTGCTTTTGTGATTCATCCCCAGCGGTAAACAATTCCATTCCAGCAGGAATATGTCCAGAATTTAGAACCGCTTTTACAGCAATTTGTCTCTCATCTATTAAATCTGTGAATGTAGAAGAGATGAATACTTGAAGTTTTTTTCTCATGCGCTAAATACCCCTTAATACAAAATTTAACACTATTATACATCTTTCAATCCCTAACAACCATAATCTATTTCGTTCGTCACAAGATTCTCTTTTGCAAAAATCATAAAGTTGTCTTTACATAAAATCTCACTTTTATTGATACAAAAAAGCCACATTGATAATCAATCCAATGTGGCTTCTTATAGTTAATTTATATTTATAATGAATTATTATTTAAGTATTGGATTAATAAAATCTACAGTCGCTCTACCTGCACCTGTAACTTCAACCTGTAAACCTACTACACCTTTTAAATTAATCGAAATTGCTTCCTGAATGGAGCCTTTTCCTAAGGAAATGTCTTTTAGAACATTGCCATTCTGGTCTTTAAAAGTAACGTTTCTTATTAGACCATATGATCCATTTTGGTTTATATCATCCATACCAAGAGATAACACTAAGGAAGAAAACTGGTTATTTGGAGTGAATTTCAGATAAACTATGTTTCCAATACCTTTTCCAGAATCACCAGCCCAAGCAGAAGAATGGGCAGAAGTTAAAGAAAATCCTATATTTCCATAATTTTTCTTATTGATAGTCATTGTCTGGTTACTTTCAAGTTTCTCCTGAATTAACATTGAACTATTTGATGGATCACCAAGAGAAACAGCTGGCAATTCTAAAGGAGTGCCTTCTATTCTTTTACCAATCACTACTGCAGTATTGGCGCCATCCCAATTTACATCTACACCAAGTAGATCACCAACAGCTTTTAGTGGTACATACGTACGTCCGTTTGCAATAAATGGTTTTAGATCATCCTCCTGTGGAGTCTTATCAATTCCGTTCTGCATGAGTTTAACACCAAAATACGCATCCAATTTAACAGCATCGGCAGCATAAGCAATTCCACTTGTTAAAAGTGCGCAGCAACCAAAACCTAAAACAAATCCTTTTATATTCTTGATGTTATTTTTCATTCAATCATCGCTCCTTGTGTAGTTTAGTACAATTGTCTTATATACTTTTCTACACAATACAACATTTTCCTGCAATTTATTTACATTTTATAAGTTGCATTATCACTTCAAGTGTAATCCAACGATTAAACTCCTTCGCTTCCTTCTTACGACTACCAAGAACAAGCGAATAAAGTCATGATTCGTTTACAAAATTAGTTTCACCATGCTGACCCCCTTTGTTGAACATAGTCACTTCAAGTCTTTCTAGTGCCTGTGTAGTATTCTTTATCTTCAACACATCACATACATCTTTCGCAACCCACCATGGTTTTTCCATTTACCAAACAAATCACATGTCATATCGTACACATGCAGTTTCCTACCTGTATTATAGAAATACTCACTCACCTCAAACTTGAAACAACCTTAGACTTGAGGGTTACCGTAATCCATTACAATCACCAGATTTGCTTCCATGCCTCATTCAAATCAGTCATACCAACACATCTATCCTTTAACACAATCCATCCTGCTCCTATTTCTGCTCGTCTGATGAGCTATCCACCTTAGATAAAACTCTTATTTTATCTAAGCGCTGCCGCCGCTGCGCTCGTCAACGAACTTTTAGCCTTAACGCAAGAAAGCTTACTCCATTATGGAATAAGCTCTCAGAAGCATTTTGAATTGAAACGTTAACGTATAATGTAACAAATGATGCGTGGTGGAACACTCTAATCCTTATGCTACGCTACTTTCATTCATATCTACATTACGTGCTAAAAACTTCACTTCCGTTAATTCACCCATAAATGCTTCCAAATCCTTAACGGACTCCCACTCTACAAGCAAATCAGCAAAGTATAGGACATTATTTTTGATAAATGCAGCAACGGAATGCGTTTCACTGGTCAATATCAATATTCCCTCAGCATCTTTTATGGCTGTTTTAAGTAATGTCGCAACAAATGGTGCGATAAAGAAGCAACCATGAATCCATCTATACCAATCGATTTCACCTTTCTTTGGTGAGTATTTTTCGTAATAACGATAATCCAGTTCAGAGCGAGCATCCGTTTCGAATAAATCATCCCATAACCCATCATCCTTAATATCAGCATCTTCCCCAAACATCTTTTCAAAAAGCAGTTTCTCTTCTAATCTGTATTCCTTATCTTCATGGATGCAATCAGTTATCTTCATGTACCAATAATCAGACCTAGTATAAGTCCATGGAGCATATTCTCCCTCATCCTCCTCCAATTCCCTTTTCCACTCCTCTGCATTTTTAAACCCTAAACACCTTGCAAGGCTATACTCTACTTTAGGTTCATTTAGAAAGGGTCTGAACATATCCCAATTCTCTTTTAAAGGGAATATTTTCTTCCCACCTGCAAGTACATCTCTTTCAAAATCAATAAAACTTTTCATAGTAAGCATCGTTTATATCCTCCATTATTATTGAATTGCTTTGATCAAATTTATTTGCCTGCCTGAAGGCAGGCTGCGAAACAGCAAAAAATTATATGACTCTCCGCTGCTTCTTAGTTAGCACTTCATTCCAGTCCTTACCTATCTCAGGGTATAGAACTTCCACACCATACATGACCTCTAATTCGGTTTTTGCCTTCTCAACAAACTCCTTTGCTGGACTGTCATTATCTAAAGCCAAAATAACTTTTGCAACTTGCTTGTTCTCCTTTAAGAAGGTTGATATTGCTCCAAAATGTAGTCCACCTAAAGCAAGAAAGTGAGTATTAGACGATATCTCAGGAAACAACGCCATGAACGACATAGCATCAATTGGAGCTTCTACTACAACTACTTCATTTGAATATTGTCCTGAATTTATTACCCAGCCATAGCCCATATCACTTCCCTCTACTCTATTTTTAAATGCTATATCTTTATGAGTACCTCTAATAATGGCTCCCCTTGGAATACCTAGAGAGTCATAACAAGGAAATACACAATTGCTTCGATCATCCTGATACAACAAATTACTTTGAATTATTTCCTTTACTATCTTTAATGGAATACGCCTTGTCTTAAACAAGTAAGGAAACAGCATTGTATTTTCGGCTTTATATGGCAACCCAAACCCAACCCTTTTTTGCTGTTTCGCCAGTGATTGCCGTAGGCGATCACATTGTAAATCTTCGACATAATTATCTACTTCAAGTAACCCTTCTACCGCATCTTTAAATCCCATTCCTAATATGTTCATACAAAAATCAATTGCTGAACCCTGTTCCTGAGTGCTATGCCTATAGAACATGTTGTCCTTAATTATTGTTCCAGCGTAGCCAATAACTCTGTAATTCCCATCACCTTCATCGTTGAGGTCATAGTTATTCCTTTGACAAAAATCAACCAAACTTGCTCTACGCGCTTTCATCTTATTTTCTATGCTAATTTTCATATAACCTCTCTTTAATAGAATAATAATGAAAATGTAGGTGAGGAGTTCTTTCTCTGATATAATAGAATGTTCTCCCCACCTTATAAATTTGATCTCAGGGTAATATATAGATTTTCTTATATCCGTTCTCATCTACTTCTATTCCAAGACCATTTTGCTTAAAGTGATCTATTATGATCTGTTTTCTATCAACTTTATTCCAGTAGGTATTGAACCAATCTTTAAACTTATTTCCTCCTATATCATATGCAGTAAACTTGGGGATTTTAAAAATGTCATCGTAATTTAAAACGTACTCTTTTGCTTTTACTGCCCATTCCTCACATTTTTTCACGAACTTCTCCAATGGTAAATCCTCAAGTTTGCTACTAGTTATATTCTCATCTGCTAAGTTTAAAGCTGACTTCAATTTTTCAATCCATACTGTACGATTCGTATAAAGGTATATATTCACTTCGCTATCTTCATTGATATTTCTTAAGCTACTTCTATGAATGATTTGAATTAGATCAGCAAGTACAAGCTCTTCAAAAACGTTTTGTACTCTTTCATCAACAAACCATACTTTAGATTTACCTTTGTTCATTGTTAAATCAATATCATTTCCATATAAAGAAATCGCAGCTTTCTTATAAACTGATGGATGTTTAATGGGTATACTCAAGAGTGCCAATGATGTATTTGTATTTAGTACGTTCTTACCAGTTGTATTTAGCAAGTTGAGAGGTAATTCGTCGCTAATATTCTTATCTACTTCGTAATATTTAAGAAATTCAGGTTGTATTATTCTGAGCTCAATACATGTTGCTATTTCGGATTTCATCATAATAGGAAACGGATTAATTCCTAATGATCGAATGGACTCTATATCATTAGCAATATTTTGGAATAATTGATTGTATTTAACTTTGTCACTTTTGGCATAGCTTGACGAGTTAATTTCTTGTAGATGCAATTTCAATCTTTTTCTGTAATCGTGATAATTCTTTGTTTGAATGTACTGGTATTCATTGTTGTACATACTTCTCGTAATGTTACTTGAACCATCAAGAATCAAAATATTTCCTAATGATCTATAATCAATTCTCTTTGCACATATGATACTTGAACCAAAATGATGTCTATCAATGGAAGCGACGTCATCTTCGTTTAGTAATTTCTTAAACCATGAGAATTTTGCTTGAACATCTCTTTCAGTATGATCTGGTTTCAACTTTGAAAGAATATTATTGAGTGCTTCCAAGTCTGATGTTCCTTCGTAAAAGCGATTTAAACGCTTTGTAATTGTTGAGTTCTCATTTAACTCTAGATTGATCATGTTAGTGATCACCTTACGCCCTGTCATAATTTCAGCTACATCTAATTCACTTACTTTTGTCGATTCATCATACCAATCAATATGATTATCTTTACTATTAATATCAAAAGTGCAAGAACTAACGAAAATAGGTGCTTCGTCAATGATGATACAACGCTTCATTTGTTTTCCACTTGGAGATTTATACCACATATATTCAAATTGATTTCCTATGTCTAAAGCAAGATCACGTAAGCGTTGATGAGTAATACATAAGACTTGATACTCACTTAATTTGTCGTCTACATATTCATCGACATTATCAGTATTAATGAATTGAATAGCATTATAACCATTTTGCTTATTTGCGTAATCTACTAATGAATCATAAAAAGTGCGCATATTGTCGTTATTGTTAAAGGCAAGGAGTAATGGAGTCTTGTATTTCTCCACGATTTCTTGTTTAACGACAGCTTCTAATGCCGTCGTCTTTCCATGTCCTGGATTAGAAGAACAAACATAATGATGTTCACCCTCCGTTTGATACGAAGCACTTTTACTAATGAAATTGCGAATCACTTTTGATATTTCAAGAAAAGCTGGTAAGTGCACGTTTTTCTGTTGCTCTTTACTAAGTAACGATTGTGTAATTGTTTGAGTAGTCATGTAGATAATCCCTTCTTAGTTTTATTTTACGCTTGTATGATTTAAATAAATCTCTATAAATTCTTCTTTAAAACTTGATAAATCATAAGGTTCATTTTGATTTGTTTCATCAATAAGTGAAGATATAATTTCTTCAATTGTATGATTTTCTAATAATCCTTTTAACGATTGTCTTATTTGAG
The DNA here is from genome assembly GCF_030817295.1 of Paenibacillus sp. V4I9. NCBI lineage: Bacteria > Bacillati > Bacillota > Bacilli > Caryophanales > Paenibacillaceae > Paenibacillus > Paenibacillus sp. V4I9. The sequence continues at coordinate 1,057,025 of NZ_JAUSZE010000001.1, read as the reverse complement.
ACGATAATATTTGTTTTTCAAAAATTGTTATTGATAATTTCCTACTTGCCCTGCTTCTTAATAATTCGTAGAACAAAATTTCTGATTTTAGACTATCGTAGTTTAAAATTTCCCCGTACAATCCAGCATCCTTATTCTTCCTTATAATTATTGCATCGTATTCACTTATTTGAAGTTCTAAAATTCTTTTTTTCTCAAGCTTTCTTTTAAAATCTCTTCTCAACTTCATCATCTCAGTCACTTTGCGCATCGTTCTTCCATCTCCTTAGATTTTTTTATTTTAAAGGTATTGTTTCTTATTACACCATTAATTTTATTTTACGCCTGTAATGAGTTGACATTTGGAGAATAATTTATTTATCCAAATACAACTCAAATACTTTATCCTCTGTAATGAAATTAGTTAGCGTATGGATTGAATTTACATTATACAGATTAGCAATAGTTAAAAAATCAATGTACTCTAATTCAAATTTTTCATTGGCTATCAAAATATCACGTGCCTGCTTAAGCATACCTGATCTTTGTATGTTTTTAATGGTAAAATGCTTTAGCTTAAGTTGATTCTCAACACTTGTGATCCTTCTATAGATGACAAATTTATCAACTTCTCTAAGAATTTGGTCCTTTTTTGTATTTGAACTTCTAATCACGTATTCCGTGTTATTTAAATCTGTAAATTCCCTCACATTATCTCTTTGTAACATCATTCCATTGCTCTTCTTGTACTCTTTTTGTTTATTTGCTTTTTGTATCAACTCAATGGCACGTTCGGTTACTAATAGTTTACGTGTTGAGGAATCAAAGTCTGTTAGATGTAGCTCACTTTTTTCAAAGTCAACATCTGTCTTTTTTAAATTACAAAGTTCTGCCGCGGATTTCCCTAGTACCCCTTCAAATATTAAACGGATCAAGACTGAATCCTGAGCATTGACACATTCATCTTCAATTTCAATTATTTCTTTATGGGTAAAATAAAGTTTTTCTTCCCTTACGAATTGATCAAACCATTTTGTTTTAACTTGTCGTAAAGGGTTTACTAAATCATTTCTTAATCCATTCTCAATCGACCAGTCTATGTATTTGGTAATGATTCTCCCGTATGACCTTGCAGTTGAGGTGTAATCTAGTCTAAAACGAATGAAGAGATTATAAAGATCAACTTCATTAAAATCATACAAGTCTTTATTAAAGAACAATTCAATAGCCTTAGTTTTTTGGAACACACTTCTGTAGATAGCTTGTGATTTTTGTTGATACAGGCTTAGAAAGCCCTCTTTCACATCCGCATTGTAAATCTCAAGATGTTCTATAATCATTCACCCGATCCCGTTTTATTAATTTTTCATGGAACACGTTTAATTCGATAAATGAATCATATCATTTTATTTTACGCCTGTCAACTGTCGCTCAAATAAATTTAAAAGACCGCTCTGATACAATGAAGTATCGAACGATCTCATGTTTATCCGCATCTGTAAATTTACTATTCAATGAATTGCTTTCTCTAACCTCAAATAGAGAAGCTCGGTACGTAATTCAAGTTCCATTGTATGAACTTCCGTTAAAACGTCCTCTACAGTCAACAAATGAAGTGAGTCTCTTTCCTCCACAAAGGCATTCAAGCTCTGACACGTTCTGAGCTTGTCTAGGAGTTCTTTCTCTTCGTGTAACAAGCTTTCATACTCCGTGAGACTGTCTTCGATTTTCGCGGCTCTGGAAGGCATTAAATGGATAGGTGAACTTTGATTCTTGGTTGGTACAAGTTGAGCTTCTAGATCTTTCTGTAAGGTGTATATGATGCTGAATATTTGATTTAGGACTCCGTAATGAGGAACGGAATCTTGTGTGAGTGATGATTTGGTGATGTGTTGTTGGAGCAATTGTAAGGTATTGAGTTGGTGAAGAATAGCTTGTTGTTTTGGTTCATGGATGAGGTACTTTTCTTTGATAGATGGCTTATGCATTAGGTCAGAATTACCTGAGAAGTTATTGGACATATCAAATTCTCCCAGTTCTTGTTAGTATTTTGCTAAGTGGAGAGAAGTCATCATGACTCTTACGAATATCCGCTGTATCCATTTGAATATATCTACGAACGGTTCGAATATCTGACCAGCCACCCATTTTTTGTAGTGAAAATGGATCTGCACCGTTTAAAGTTAGGGTTTTTGCCCAGGTATGACGATATACGTGTGCTGTCATCTTCTTACCATTAACCCCTGCTTTTTGACCATAATACTTAAGCCTTTTATTAAACTGGTTTTGTCCTAAAGGTTCACCAAAACATGACATGAACATTCTATCCGTACTAAAATGTTGTTTATTCTCTGAAGCAAGCTGAAGAAGTAATTTTGAACAATGAGTTGATATAGGTACTAGCCTTGGTTTCCTGTTTTTGCTTCTCTCTCCTGGAATCGTAATGAACCGTGTTTGAAAATCTATATCCCCAGTTCTTAAACTCAATAACTCTCCAATTCTTAAGCCTGAATCTAGCATGGTAACTATTCCCACATAATCTCTATAACCTACAAAATCTTTTTGATTGGGCTGATTGAGTATCGCTTTCACTTCTTCATCAGTTAGGCAATTAGTGAGATCAATATCCTGCCTAAGAAGATTGACGTTTTCTAGCGGATTTACTTCAATTAGTCTATCTCTGCGTAATTGGTTAAATATTGCCTTTAAAGTACGCAATCGAATGTTAACAGTTGTATCCGTCAATCCAATTCTTTGATTGTCTTCGTTGATGAATTTATGCCCACTATATCTTTTAGCATCATATCTCATGTAATTAATGTGATCCCTGAATATTGTGGATGTCAATTCATCTGCAAATTCTATTTCTGGATACTTCTCAGTTAGCCAATTAACAAAATAGCCAAAGTGCTTAACATAATCAACAAGGGTTCGCTCACGTAGTCCTTCTGCTCTTTTAGCATTCATTGCAAAATCAAGTGCTTGCTGAAAACTAATTCTTGGGAACTCTTGCTGATCTGGACGATTACCCATTGGTACTTTTCGTTCTTTCTTTTTTAGCACAAAAAAACCTCCTAGTTATGTGTTTAACATCAACACACAAGCTTAGAAGGTTTCGTAATCCGCAACCCAGAAATCGTAGTTCTAGGGTTGTGTACATTCAATTCAATGATTGCGGATTGTCGAATTTTTCTTGCAATCCTTAATCTACATTACTCTCATTGTTCTCATTAGTATCGGTTTATATGCAAGCAACTTACTCACTCACAAAACCCCAAAACCTTATCAGACTTCGACTTTATCGTCACACTTCTCAACTAAGCCCTCTTCGTCCTTCACTTTGAAAGAAGAACCGCATCCACAGGAAGCTACAGCATTCGGGTTGTTAATGGAGAACCCGCCGCCCATGCCTGCGTCTGTGTAGTCAATTTCAACACCGTATAAATATTTGGAGCTATCTTCGTCCACAACGACCTTGAGGCCATGAATGGTGAATACTTTATCGTCATCCTTCTGCTCATCATCGAAGCCCATGCCGTAAGAGAAACCGCTGCAGCCTCCGGCTTTGACACCTAGACGCAAAAACAAATTCGGTGATTCTTCAGAAGATAGAAGCTCTTTAATCTTATCTGACGCTGATTCACTAATGTTAATCATAACGGAAATCCCTCCCTAAAGTTCTCCTTATGGAAAACTGGCATTATACTAAGTTTTCGTAATGCTTACTATCAAGTATACTCCTATCTGGCACATTGCTCAAGGGCAGCCGCGCAGTCATTCTTAGACATTTCAGCCATAAACTTTACGGTTATGTCGTATCGCATAATATTGCAACAGCAATTGATCAAGCTCTCGACTGCATTGCTGCACTTCTGGATGAAGGAAGCCGTACGCGGTACCTAAGGAAACCATTTGGCCTCGAAGCTGTTCTATTTCTATATTTAATCGTTCCTGTGGTTCGGTCACGAATATTGGTATCACGATATAATCACCTTTAGCCCTACGTAATCACATTGCAATAGTATACAGGAATTTGTTAATATTGGGAATAACATTTCCTAATATTGTAGGAAAAACCAAATTATATTCGCATATTGTCAATTTATCTCCATCTAAATGATATTGCCCCTCCCAACACGTAGGTTTATAATGGGATGGATGGATTGCACGTATATAGAAGAAACAAAGCGGTGAGTGTGAATTCCTGAACCGAACTGGATGAACAGGTACGCGAGCGTCTCACACCGCCTAACGCATTTGGTCTTTATCTTGCTGAATGCGTTGATTCAGTATGGGCTTTATCTACTATTCAGAGGAGGAATAATGATGAGTGTTGTGACTACAGACCCGGTCAAACGGATGGCTGAAATTGCTGAAAAGGTTGAGAACAGTCAACGTCTATCTATGGAAGATGGGCTATTTTTATATGAATCAGACGATTTGCTAACCATAGGTCAATTAGCGAACAAAGTAAATACGCGAATGAACGGAAACAAGGTTTATTTTGTCCAAAATATGAGTTTGTACTTTACGAATGTGTGCGAGGAGCATTGTGCTTTTTGTCATTTCCGCCGCGACGAAGGTGAAGAAGGCTCATACACCCTTACACCTAGTCAAATGTTAGATTATGTAGCTGAAAATTTTAATCCAGAAATTAAAGAATTTCATATTAGCCAAGGGCATAACCCGCATTTGCCTTTTGAATATTACGTGGATTGTATCCGTCAGCTGAAGCAAGCTTATCCTGACGTTACGATTAAAGCTCATACAGCGGCTGAAATTGAATTTTTCTCGCGTATCAGTGGTCTCAGTTTCCGTGATGTCCTGAAAACGCTAATGGATGCAGGTTTATCCACTCTTCCAGGAGGAGGAGCCGAAATTCTGACTGAGCGTTACCGGACTAAAATGAAAGTAGAAAAAGCGTCCTCTGAGGAATGGATTGACGTACATCGTAACGCTCATATGCTCGGAATGAAAACTCACGCAACGATGCTGTACGGCTCAATTGAAACGAAAGAGGAACGCATTCGTCATATGATGCTGCTGCGTGAGCTTCAAGATGAAACAGGCGGCTTCTTAGTATTCATTCCTAATTCCATTCAACCAGCAAGCAAAAATGCTGGCCTCAAACAACGGGTACCAGCTTGGGATGAACTGAAAACCATTGCCATTAGCCGTTTGATGCTGGATAATTTCCCGCATATTAAGGCTTATTTCATCAACATTGGTACGAAATTGACTCAGCTATCCTTCGCTTTCGGTGCTTCGGACGCACATGGTACGATCGTGAAAGAGAAGATTTCCCATGCTGCTGGAGCATTGTCACCAGAAGGTCTTACACGTGATGAGCTTGTTTATCTCATTAAAGGCGCAGGACGCGTTCCTGTTGAACGTGACACCTTTTATAATGAAATCAGGGTATATTAGTCATACTAGAGAAGAGATATTGTTCAGAAGGGATATTGGATGGGATGAAAAAGTTTGTGATTCTTGGAGGAGGTTATGGCGGTTTGACCATAGCCTTAAACATGCTGGAGAAGGATTTACCAGAAGATACACTGCTAGTACTTATTGACCGAAGCCCTTTTCAAGGATTAAAAACAGAATATTACGCACTGGCTTCAGGTACGATCGCTGAAACACATATTCGTGTTGCCTATCCGAATGACCCACGGTTGCTTCTAACATTCGGTGAGGTTTCAAGCGTCGATTTGAACAACAAGCAAATTCTTTTTGAAGACCAAGAACCGTTATCGTACGACTGGTTAGTTATCGGTCTGGGCTGTGTGGATAGTTATCACGGAATTGTCGGTGCTAAGGAGTACTCTTCCAGCATCCAGACTCTTTGCCAAACACGTGCTACCTACCAGCGCATCAACGACATTGCCCCATATGGACAAGTCTCCATTATTGGAGGAGGTCTAAGCGGTGTTGAAATGGCAGCTGAGCTCCGTGAAAGCCGGGCTGATTTGAACATTCGATTAATTGATCGTGGTCCAAGCTTACTTTCGGCTTTCCCGAGCAATTTGCAGCAGTACGTCCGCGAATGGATGACGGAGCATCATATTGAACTCCGTCCTCAAGTATCGTTAGTTCGACTAGATGGTGGAGATTTATACAACGGGGATGAAATTATTAAAACCGATGCTACAATCTGGACAGCAGGCATTCAGCCCAATCCAATCGTTGAGGCATTGAATGTGCCCAAAGACCGCCAGGGCCGTATCCTGCTTAACGAGTATCATCAGATCCCAGAGTATCAAGAAGTGTTCGTCGTTGGGGACTGCGCTGCCCTGCCGTTCTCGCCAAGTGCGCAAGCGGCGCAAGCCCAAGGCAAGCAGATTGCCGAAGCCATGCTGTCGATTTGGAAAGGTGAAACACCTCGTCTTGGTAAAATCAAACTTAGAGGTACATTGGGTTCACTTGGTAAAAAGGCCGGCTTCGGCATCATGGGTAAACGTACGTTAATGACGGGTAAAATCGCTCGTGTCCTCAAAAGCGGTGTACTTTGGAAGTCGAAACGCCACTTCGGGTAAGATTAGTCTCCAAGAAGTTCGTACATTGCTTCTATTTCTTTTATACGGTCTAAAATGCGCTCGTGGAGAGCATCTGCGCTTTCAGCAGCAACGATTTCGCCATTCACAAGCGCATAAGGTTCCATATAGCACTGCCCGCAATTGCCTAGACAGCCGTATTCCATGACGTCGAAGTCCGGATTTTGTTCCAAAGCTTTCATGACTTTATCAGTTCCATGGTGCATATTACTGGCACAAAACTCAATGATTGGTCTCATTATATAAATTCCACCTTATGTTGATATTCAAGTTGAAAACCATTTTCATTTAAACATTATTGTAATATAATAATAGAAGAAAGGAGATGAATCAAATGACTGAAAAAACAAAAGAAGTAATTTATGATGAAGTCCTTGAGGTTTTAGATAAACTCCGTCCTTTTCTACAACGCGATGGCGGTGACGTAGATCTCGTTGATGTAGAAGACGGTATTGTGAAGCTGAAACTTATGGGTGCCTGCGGCAGCTGCCCAAGCTCAACAATCACGTTGAAAGCTGGTATTGAACGCGCATTGGTTGAAGAGGTTGAAGGCATAACAGAAGTCGTACAGGTATTCTAATTACGACTATATCATAAGAAAGAGCTTACCTCTATGGTAAGCTCTTTTTGCATATAGGATAAGGACTAGTTTTTACGCTGGTTAAGCACCGGCAATGGTTGGATTGGATCGAGGCCCCCAGATATATCCATAATATTTCCAGTTATGAAATCGGATGCAGGTAAACAAAGGAAATCAATGACTCTAGCCACATCTTCGCCCGTCCCCGGTCTTCCTACTGGTGTTTCCCCATCAATCTCCAGACGCGCTTCTTGCATCGTACGTTCTTTGTTCTTACCTCGAATATCGCCAGGGCATATCATATTGACAGTGATGCCATGACTCGCTTCTTCTTCGGCCAATGTCTTCGTGAATGAAACTAAGCCCACCTTAGCCGCCGCGTATACGGCGCGATGCGTCCAACCCCTAGCTTCAGCCGCCTTTCCGAATCCAAAGTGGATAATTCGTCCCCAGCGTTTCTCCCTCATCATAGGCAGAACCAGATGATCAAGCTCCATGACGCCTAGCAAATTGCCGCGCATCAGATATTCAATCTCATCGATATTATAATCAGCGAAAAAACGCCGTTCTCTGAAAAAAGGTCCGGCATTATTCACAAGAATATCAATAGGACCGAGCGTAGATGTTGTTTGTTCCACCATACGTATAATATCTTCGCGCTTAGCGACATCGCCTTGGACGGCCACGCTGCGAACACCCAGATCTTCCAATCGAAGGACGAGCTCAGCGGCTTCCTTTTCACTATTTACATAATTGACAGCTACATGGCAACCCCGCTGTGCTAGGGTGATCGCGGTCATTTTGCCCAAGCCTTTGGCGCTGCCTGTAATAAGAACCGTTCGGCCTCTTAATTCCATGGTCCTCTTACCCCTTTGCAATACTTGCCGTAATATAAGAGAAAGCTATTGTTAAGGTTCGGCATACCATTTCAAATCCCTGCTGCAGATCGGCGATATTTGATTTCACATTTTCAACATGAATACGTTCACCTGGAATCGGCTCTTTTTGCATAAGATCATCCAGCATTTCAGCATTAATATAATGAATCTCCATATTGCGCTGATTGCGGAGTCGATCTAGCGCCGATTTATAATCCATTTTGAGATTATAAAGCTGGAGCTCCAGTGAACCGTGAATATGCTTTTCATGCATGCGGCGCAGTACGGTAAAGTACGAGAACCGAGACTTAAGCGTCTCTGTTTTCAGCTCAAATAGATCATTCATAAACGTGCCCAATTTGTCCAAAATCGAAAACAAGCGAATGAAGGCATTTTTATAAAAATAAACAAATCGATGATATTCTTCGATCTCTTGCGGATTCATTTCCTCCAAGAATGCCTTACTGATATGCTCAGCGTAACGCTCACAGCAATATTTACTCTGTTCCAGCTCATCCAAGGCATCGATAAACCCCTTGCTCCAGATCGCCCGTCTATGGTACTTGGGATACTCTGAGGATAGGCGGCTATGCTCCTTAGATTCCAACAGCTCAATATATGTTCTCACCGCGTTGCCAGCATCTAGAAGAAGTCCGCTATCGATTCGTTTCGGTTCATTGAACAATACTCGCAGCACGGGCACACCCCTTTTTCATCCTAGCAAATTTGTTCGGTTATAGCTTTGCTGTTTGTTCGCTTAGCAGGGTCTGTTTCACCTTCTGTGAACGATCCCGTTGTACTAAATACATAGCTGCCAAAACCCCAACACCACCCAAACATTGGTACAGGGAGATAGACTCATGTAAAAAAATGTAGCCTGCAATAGCTGCTGTTATAGGAAGTAAGTACCCATAAGCAGAGGATTTGAACGGCCCTAGCTTAGCTAAGCTCCAGTTGTGAATAGAAAATCCTAAGGCAGTAGCCAACAAGGAGGTATAAATTAAGCTGATCCAACCTGTCGAAGAGATGGCTGCATAATAGGCGGCGTCAGCACGCAAGAGTACGAAGGGCAATAACGAAAGCGCCCCTGCAGTCATTTCGAGCGAGATCAGCAGCGGCAGCGGATAACGCAATACAAGTCGATTCATACCGATGAGATAAATGGCTCCCATAAAACTGCGCATCAGTAATAGGATATCTCCTCTGAACGTTTCTCCTCCAAGATGGAATCCATCTACCCCGCCTGAGACAATGATGATTACACTGCATAAAGCTAAAGGAATTCCTATAAGGATGCGCCATGTGAGCCTCACTTGACCGGCTATTAAAGCGAAAAGAACCGTTATGACGGGCATGAAGCCGCGCCCTAATACAGCGCCATTCGCGGAGTTAGAAAACTGTAAGGCATACTGCAGAAGGGCTTCCATCCCAATAGCATTGAGAATGCCTAATCCACATATAAGGAGAAGATCTCTACCGGCAATCTGTATCTTCAGCGAACGCGATCGATAATAAAAGTAAGTATAGACCCACAGCATCGGAATCATACTCGCGAAGCGTAACCCGTTAAAAACGAGGGAATCCCATTCTCTTCCCCCAATTTTTAGAGAGGCTAAATTAATGCCCCAAAGGATATACACCAGAACAAACCCTGCATGTGGATAACAGGAACGGAACCGATCCGCATTCATGCGAAATATTCCTTCCAGCGGCGATCCACGAGTTCCACGATATCTTCCCGAGGGAACAGCTCATCGGGATATCCCGGTTTCATACGAGCATCAATCACAATCGGAACCTCGTAAGCGATGTGATGACGATTTACGCTGGACTGCGCGTACATATCACTTGCTGGATTGAAACGAGTGAACACAGTCCATAAGAACTTGGTCTGGTCGTTCGCGATGCCGCTGGCGTCATCCACTAAGATGACTAGCGGCCACTCTGTTAAGCGGCTGGCTGCATTCGCCAGCAGACGCTGTGGCAGCTCCGGCTCCGCCGCGTAAGACGCTCCTGAGACGAGCAGACATCCGCCACAGTAAACGGCGATGTCATGGATCTCTGGCAGTTCTCCTGCGGTGTAGGCTCTTGGCAGCTCACGTACAGGGTCGCCTGTGCCGAGAAGAACTGCTTTGCTGCCATGATTAAGCTGGCCACCTGTATAATCAAGCGTATCATGCGATGTTTTGTTGAAAATGAATAGGTCACGTCCCGGATCAAAACGCTCCAGCACAGTTTCAAGCAGCTCTGTGAAGTTGGCTAAGACCGTCGGCTTGTCTGTGACGATCAAGAACTTGGTGAGTGACAGCTGACCCTCACCTAGAATGCGGAATGCCGTGCCAAGCGCCTCACGGCTATAGCTCTCACGGACGACGGCAGCTGCGAGCGGGTGGAACCCGGTCTCTGCATACGTCCAGAGGTCTTTAACCCCCGGCATCGCCATCGGAAACGCGGGTTCGAGCAGTCTTTGCAGGAATTCGCCAAGGAAGTAATCCTCTTGGCGCGGTTTACCGACGATCGTCGCCGGATAGATCGCGTCTTTGCGGTGCCATACATGATTCACGTTGAAAACCGGGAAATCATGGATGAGTGAGTAATACCCGAAGTGGTCGCCGAACGGCCCTTCGGCACGTCTCGTATGCGGCGGAACAGAGCCGCATATCGCGAACTCCGCCTCGGCCACGAGGCGGTGCCCCCCATGGGGGTTCTCCACCATGGGGAGCTTCTGTCCGAGGATGAGCGAAGCGAGCATCAGCTCGGGCAGGTGCTCGGGCACTGGCGCAATCGCCGAGGCGATGAGCGCAGGCGGGCCGCCCAGGAACACGGTGACGGGCAGCGGCTTGTTGCGTTTCTCGGCTTCGTGGTAATGGAAGCCGCCGCCTTTATGTATTTGCCAGTGCATCCCGGTGGTGAAATCATCATAAACCTGCATGCGATACATGCCGAGGTTATGATGACCTCCGTCCGGATGCTCGGTGTAGACGAGCGGCAGCGTGACGAACGGGCCGCCGTCTTCTTGCCAGCTCGTCAGGACAGGCAGTCCTGCGAGTGGGTTGTCCTGCTTCAAGCCGCCGAGAATCGGCGCTTGGTTCGGCTGTACTTTCTTCGTTCCAACCTTCAACAGATCCATAATGAGGGCACGTTCGCCCCAGAGCGCTTGCGGCGTTGGGGGCATTAACGTGCTTGTAGCGTTAATAACCGCTTTCATGAATTGCTCCGGTTTTGGACCGAAGGCAAGATCAACGCGTCGTGTAGTCCCAAACAGATTCGAGACAACAGGGAATGAACTTCCTTTGACATTCGTGAACAGCAAGGCTGGGCCTTGCTCGTCGATGACTCTGCGATGAATCTCGGCGAGTTCTAGATTCGGGTCTACTGGAGCGGAGATTTCAATCAGTTGATTTTCACGGCGCAAAATGTCTAGAAAAGCTCGTAAATTCGTTGGTACCATGTATGTTCCACCTTTGACTGTGAGATTGTAGATGAATAATTGTAAGTAAAAAGGAAATAGCCTTCCACATCAGAAGGCCTCCTCTACCGCAAAGGTAGCCCTGCCGTGCTTCCAAGGAGCTCGTCCGTCAGGTATTAAGCTTTGCGGTCATATAGCGTAAGTACGCATAGATAACATAAGAATCCAAACATGCAAGAAACAATAACTGCGTGAATCATGCCGGTAAATAAATAAGCGACTTCATTCCCCATTGACCAGGTCACAACGGCACCGCTAAACACTTGAAGAGACACTAAAATTAGCGCCCATTTGCTGCCAAATCTCAGCTTGTCTGGGCCATGATAGTAGCGTTTGGCTTGTAAATAAAGAAATAAAATACATATAAAAAGCAGTAATGCCGCTACACGGTGGGTAAAGACAATACCCGTTGCCCCGCTTAGTTCAGGAACTACTTCTCCATTGCATAAAGGCCAGCCCGAACATCCACCTGATGAAACCGTGTGACGAACGAATGCACCCAGATAAACAACGACATAGCTGTAAATCGTCGTCATCCATACAAGGGCTTTAAAACTGCTGCGAATGGCCGTATCACGCTGAAATTGCCCCCATGGCGTAAAAACAATGGCTAATAACAAAGAAAAAGCAAAGGCCAATAAGGATAATCCGAAATGCAGTGCCAAGACGAGTGAAGATTGCGGCCATACAACAGCCATAGCACCCATTGCTGCCTGAATTAGCGTCATCAATACCGTAGCAGAGATGAAAAATTTGGCATCTTTACGTTTCACATAACGAAATACAAGGATGAATGTAGCAACCAGGATTAACGTCACAATGCCAACGACCAATCGATGGCTGTACTCAATAAGCGATGAAATCGTATGTGCCGGGACAAATGTCCCATGACACAGGGGCCACTCATCTCCGCAGCCTCTACCTGCGTCAGCCTTCGTAACTAAGGCACCCATTGCAAGAATAAGAAACATGCCAATGGCCGAAAGATTCGCTAATCTTTGAATCAATTTTTGCATGATTGCACCTACTTTTATGTCGTGACTTCTGTTAATCATGTCGAATGATGTTGTTCCGCTTTCAATTATAGCTTTAATAAGTAGGCAAATCCATTCGCAATTGTTACAAAGCTCTGAAACCACGCTGAAGGCTGTCCTGAAGTTCATAAGGCATTCAATGTTTCAACTTTTTGGACGAGGGTAAATAAAAGATGAGCACCAAATGATTGCTGTTCAACCAAAATCGATTGCAGGAGGTTTTATCTATGGGTAAGCACATTATTGGAGTATTCAATTCTGAAGAAGAAGCCATTCGCGTGATTAACCAACTCAAAGCAGAAGGCTACAGAGCAGATGATATCTCAGTTATCGGCAGGAATAACGAGGATTTAAATCAAATCGAGGATGAAACAGAAACCAAAGCGGAAGAAGGACTAGCTACTGGTGCTGCCGCTGGCGGTGTATTGGGTGGCGTTACGGGATTACTGCTAGGTATTGGTGCACTTGCCATTCCAGGTATAGGCCCCATCATAGCAGCTGGCCCTATAGTCGCGACTTTGACAGGCGCAGCTGTTGGCGCGGGTGCAGGCGGCCTTGTCGGCGGCTTAATCGGCTTAGGTATTCCCGAGAAAGAGGCCAAAGATTATGACGATTACGTTAAAGATGGGAAAATCCTGATCCTCGTCGAATCTGACTCGAACCGTGATCATAAAGCCTATGAAACATTTCGCAATAACCAATCGCTGAATGCTAACACTTATAGCCCTGAGTATGGCTATCGAATCTAGATATATATTTTAAAAAAAAATCTCTCTTTGGTAAAATGGGGTCAAATTTGACCCTATTTACTCAAAAGAGAGATTTTTTGTGCTTACGACTTTAACGCATCGGACACTTCAATAGCACGGTTGAGGAATTCCTCAATTTCTTCGCGTGTTTTGCGTAGTTTACTGACGAAACGAACCAGCTCTTGGCCTCCACGGAAAGCGATAAAACTCGGTATACCAAGGATATTCAACTGCTCACATAGATCAGGCACTTCGTCGCGGTCTAACTCGATGAACGTGATACGCCCAGCATAAGCTTGTTCTACTGCCGGCATGAAAGGTTCGATATAGTGGCAGTCTTTGCACCAAGTTGCTTTGAATACAGCAATGGTCAACGTGGACTGCGAGATTTGTTCTTGAAAAGCTTGTTCATTGGATACTTTAATCATGACGAGCACCTCACTGCTTAGAATTTATTAACTTATAGCATGTCCTAATAATTGTGTCAAGATTTGATTCAGGAAAATAAAGTTCGTTAGTGAAAATTTATTAAACTATAGTATCCGTTAGCTTAATCCATGATTGGGATATATACCTCAGCTTCATCAGGCCATACAGGATTTTCAAAATGATACATTTCGAATGCGAGCGCCCTGTTATTGTTTTGCTTATTGTTAGCTTTCAAATAATCGTGAATATCTCGATAGGGGTCACTGGTTGATTTTACTTTCGCATAACGATGCGGAGGTATCGTAAAGCCTAACATCCCTTCTGGTATATCTGTAATATCAGCCACTTCCATGCAAACGAAGTAAGTAAACAGAATCTCCGAAGAAAAGCTCGGACTCACGTAACGTTCAGGATGAATTATATTTCGAATTTCATCTTTGCGTCTGAAAAATTCCTTTTTCATATCTTCTACTCTTTCAGAAAGATGACCCTTAAAGGGTGAAGTAATGCACATTCCAACAAGATTGATTTCAGGTAATTCAAACTCGTATACCTGATTGTTATCCGACATTAAGATTGCCCCTCTCAGAATTTAACATATTCTTAAAAACTCAGTTAAATCGCACTTTTAAATTGTGTAGCCAATCAAACTTACCGCTTTACGCATACCACTCCATTATAGCGATCGTTTGTTCGTATGTAAATATTTACCTTTTAACTATGTAGAGTAAAGGACTGGATTTCCCAGCCCCTCCTCATCAAACCGTACTTGCGGTTTTCCCGCATACGGCTTTCCGACGTTCTTCATCTAGGGCATTACGGTTTTTCCATGAGCATACTGTTTTCAATCCTGCACGTTGAAGCAGAATCTGCATCTCCGACCAATTCCGCTTGCGCTTCCTATGTTTGTTATTCCAGAACAGTCTCAATCTCCTCAGGATGTACCAGTCCACTTTCCCAAGGAAACGGTTTGCCATACTTCGATCTACATCCTGATGAGCATAATAGTTGCGCCATCCTTGAATCATTGGGTTCAGCAGCTTGACCATCATATTTAACTGACAGTTTAACAGGCCTCTGGATGCCGTTTCTTCCTTCACACGAGTGCGCATCTTCTTCATTGCTTTCTTCGATGGAAAGCTTCGAAGTCGATGCTTTGTCCCGGTTTTATGAAGGTAAGGCATCTTCCGATGATGAAAGCCAAGGAAGTCGAATCCGTCCTGGTTCTTCCATAGACTCACTAGCTTTGATTTAGAAGTGTTCATGGTCAATTCCAGTTTCCCAAAGATCGCTTTAAGTGTCTGAATCGATTCTAGCGCCTGCGGTTTGTATCGACATAGAATGACTAGATCGTCCGCATACCTTATCAGCTTTCCGAGATGGGAAAACCGTTTTTCCCATATCGTATCAAGGTAATTGAGATAAATATTGGCCAGAAGAGGAGATATTACGCCGCCTTGTGGGCTTCCGATCTCCGTTTTTTTTCCATATGCCATCCTTCATTACACCTGCTTCAAGCCACTGTCTAATTAACTTCAGTATGCGCCTGTCGCAGATGCGTTCTTCGACCAGTTTCATCAGCTTGCTGTGGGAGATATTATCGAAGTAGCCTGTTATATCTACGTCGACCACCCAGTTGATGACGCCCCAATTGATGCTTTCTCGGATGCTCTTTATAGCGTGGTGAGCCGACCGTTTGGGGCGAAATCCGTAAGAGCAATCTTTAAAATCTGCTTCGAATATGCCTTCGATTACCAGTTTGGTTGCCATCTGAACAGTCCGGTCACGGACTGTTGGAATACCCAAGGGACGTGTCTTACCGTCCGGCTTCGGAATCTCTTTCCGTTTAACCGGAGACGGTCGGTATTCCCCATTCATTAGCTGTTGCCTGATCTCTTCGATGAAGGATTCTTCGCCAATCTCTCGAACGATGAATTTAATCGTTTGTCCGTCAATACCGGCACTACCACGATTGGTTTTCACTCTTGTCCATGCTTCTTGCAAGATATCTTTTCGGAATACTTTGTCGTACAGTGCATGAAACTTACGCTTTGGGTTCTCCTTAGCCGCAAGATAGAGGGTATTTTGGAGTTGTCGAGCGTTTTCACTGGTGGCGTTAGCCGTGTATTCGGCATTCACTTGCTCTTACCTCCTTAATATCCCGTAAACGAAGTGGGGTATTGCCTTTCGGCGCCCTTCCCTCCCCGGGGTTATGTTGTCCGCCGGATCTTTGGTAATATGGCCCCCTCCGACTCCCTTCCCGCAGCTTACCACTTCACCTTTGAGGCTTATAAGTTTGCTCGTTACGAAAAAAAACTTCGTGCGGGGGAGGGTCTCCCTAGTTCCAGACACAACTGTCTCTACATGCCGATCCCTTTACACCGGAGGGTTCTTCTACGCTGCATTCCAAGTTCTTCGCGCGTTCCATGGCCTTCGCCGGGGCAGACGTGGCTCGGCTCCCTCTTGTCCCTTTCGGGTTCAGTTTCACGATGCGGTAGGATTCATTTTCATTACGGCCTGCAGATTTGCTTCATCGCGCAAAGCGCGACTTTTCACAGGGCTTCAGCCGCCGGATTTCGCCGACGTCTGCCTGCTAGCTACGGGGCGGCTTGGTCCTTACCCCGACTGAACTTGCATCAGTAAGTTGTGCCTAGCTTGGCTAGGCGCGCCCTGCCCGTTACTTTAATGAAAGAGGAGGAGCTGCATCGCTGCAAGCTCCTCCACTATCAGTATCCGTTAGCTTAACGAACTACACCTTAACTGCCCACTCACTTTTACCAAGCTTGTAATAATTATATCTCTCGTTATCTAACTCGATAACGCCTTGAAAAATAAACCCGCATTTTTGTATCACTCTATTTGACGGTACGTTCCGTATAAGAGCAATCGCATTGAGCATCTCAACGTTCGTATTCTCAAATAAATACTTGGTTAACCCTTCTGTAGCTTGCGTGGTATAACCTTTGCCTCTATGATCATTTGAGATTGCAAACATAATTTCTCGGTTTGGAGTCGGCAATTCCTCTTTAATTCCTGTACAGCACCAACCGATAAAATCTCCCGATGCTTTCAATATGATTCCCAAACGAAGACGAAGCTCACCTATGACCCCACCTTCGGATACGGTATTTAGAAACTGTTTGTTTCCAGGTATTTCATAATCCATTAACCAATCTTTCCGTTGTTCTTTAGATACGTTCCAACCAGGCAAGTATTCATGTATTTCAGGTTGCCATGTTAAAGAATGAAATTGATCCAGATCATCAATTATGTACTCTCTAAGGTAGACATCCCTACAATCAATAGTAAAGATATTTTGTTCGCTCAACGTCTTCACCCCATCAACTGGTATTTGTATCCATGACTACTATAACATGTCGTGTTACTGTGGTAGTTGATAAGGATTAATTATTGCTAAACTATCCTGCCAGTTATTTTACAAGAAAATGAGAACAATCTGCCGGTCGCGGCGAACTGTTCCCTGGTTAATTACACTATCGTTCTCCGTCCACGGAGTATCGGGATACGTTAAACAAAAGGGCTCCGACCCATTCCGTTAGAAAGACCGACCTCCACCCCTTAGTTAGATGTGACGAAGGAATGATAGGGCGCTTGACCCGTTGAGACATGGGAGTGAAAATCGCTAAGGGCACCGTGGAGAATACGTGCAGCATTTGGAATGAATTGGGTGAATAACCTCCACCTCTGTTCCCGCATGCCTTTTTAACGACACGTCCTAATGTATCTCGCTATCTTTCATTCATCATAGAAATCTTAAGGATGAAATCCTGCGAATAGACGAGCTTGCGTGAGGATTTTAAATCATACCGAGGGAGTTTAATCACCAATGATCATATTTTTCTTTTATGATTCAACAACCAATTATATAAATCTGTATTATTGAATGTTTCGTGCATTACTCGATGATTATGCTTTAGTCCATGATAATAAGTAAATTTTACATTCCCGCCAATACCTATTAAAGCCTTAACCATATCCTTTGTTCTTGAAACAGGGACAATATCGTCGTCTTCACAATGAAAAGCCCATATAGGTACATCTTTTAGTAACATAGCCTTATCCGTATCGAAATACCCTGAAATTGGAACTGCAGCAGCAAATAGTTCTGGTGATCTTGAAGCGAAATCCCATGTACCATTTCCACCCATACTAAATCCTGTAACAAATATCTTGTCAGAATCAATTCGATAATTAATTATGATTTCATTAACCAAATCTATCATCGAGTGATATTCCAACCCCCAATTAGAATCGGATGGGCATTGTGGGCTAACAACAATAAAAGGGAAATCTTGTTTGCTTTCTGCAATCCAAGTCAGCCCGTAACCATCTAGCATACGAATATCCTCTCCACGTTTTTTAATACCGTGGAGAAATAACATTAATGGATACTTATTTTCTGTTTTTGATTCATAATCATGTGGTAAGAAAAGTTGAAAATTCACACTCTTATTTTGAGGTATTTCTTTATGAAACGTATAATTTTTAACTGACATTTTATAACCCCTAATGATAAATTGGAAAAACTAAACTCCCACCTCAGATTGGAGTCAACAGAATTGTTTAAAATTACTGCCTGTTAGCGGAGAAAGGGCTGCCACACGGTAGCCCTTTCGATATTAAACTATCGTTTTCCGTTAGTTCAACGGTCTATCAGTTCGTTGAGGGGATGTCATAAGTTCAAGCTCTCTTTTCGTTTCCGGATGGACTACTATGCTATCTGTAAGGTTTAGAGTAGAATCTTTTACTTTTTTTCCCCATTTTCTTGAAAAGGAACGCCAGTCACATACCATTTCAATTACATACTTCTTTGGCATGGGCAATGCCTCTTTTGTGTTGGGGTTAATAACCCAATACTCCCAATGATGCTTATTCTTACGCTGGTGACGAAGCCAAGCATATTTCCAATTCAGCTCCTCATCCAAGTCCAAAGGTTTTCCGGAATAAAATTTCTTTGCGTAGGGAAAAAACTCAGCCGGTGAAAATTTCGAAAAATCATGAATAACTCCCTGGATGTACAAGCCTTCCTTCCAACATTCGATCAAAACGTTGAGTTTGTGATTCATGATATATAAGAAATATCTCCAATAAGCTTTCATCATCGTATATATTTCTCCTCTCAAGAATAAACTTCATTCTGCTTGAATGAAATCATGATTTTTTTAACTGTTCAGAGAAACAAAAAGAATCCCACCTCCAAGAACAATGTCTTGGGGACGAGATTCGTCGTGGTGCCACCCCAGTTTGCTAAACCGTCATCAGATTAGCCTTATCGAGTACGGCATGACACTCCATGCTTATACTCTAGCTCTGTAACAGGAGCTCCTGTCACACCACCTCCTGAGAGCCAATTCAGGTTCCGATGTGATGCTCAGTGACTTGGTTCAACAAGGTATACTTTACTCCTTTTCAGCAGCCGGAGCTCTCTGTATAAGTACGCCTTGTTTACTCTTCACATCATTGCATTTGTTTAATATTACCAGTGGGGTGTTGTGTTTGTAAATGCAAAAGCGTTGAAAGTATCCTGCCCGTTACTTCAATAAACGAAAATGGAGCTGCCCAAAGCAAGCTCCTCAACTATCGTTTCCCGTTAGTTGAATGAATCTTCCTGTCTTTACACCAATTCACTTCTTCGAATAGTTATACAAGTTGTATCCTGTGTACTTTATATAAAATCCATTTTGAATACGTTTTTGGTCTAGAGGTTGTATGCCAAAAGAAAAATCAGCACCTGGCCCGATACCTTGCTGTCCTAATGGTATCTTGTTTCTATCCTTATCATAAATAGTTATTTCTCCTGGTGATGGAGATGAGATAGTACCATCTTCATTAAAAATTCCATTATACAAAAATTCTCCCGCCTTATATTTCATGTTAAATTCTGCATGAAAACTAAAGTAAATGTCATTGCCTCTGTTCCATACATTGTTTAGAAGAATAGTTGTGTTGTGTGTTTCAAGAAGCTTCTCATTTAATTCTTTTTGCTCATTTGGTTTAAATGGAATCCACTCAGGTTTAATAAATACCTCTATTGGTACTTGTTCTTGTTGATTAACCAATGTGTATCCATCACGGCTTGTAACGTTATCTAAGATGGCTTGCTCGGTATACTTTAAACTGTAATACCTGTAGAACATTATAAGCATGGCTACTAATACTAAAGTAACTGCAAATAATTTTCTTCTTGTATTCATGCCTCCTCCTCCTATCTAAAAGACCGTCGTTTCCAATTATACCCTATACGTCATTACAATGAATTTGTTGCGGTAATCTGCCCGTTAGCGCAATGACAGCTGCCCCGCGGCAGCCGTTTTGGTGTTGAACTATCGTTCCTGTTAGTTTAATCTCGTCTAAATCTCTACGTTATTTATATTATGCATAATTTTTTTAACCCAACTGACGTTTAGGTAATTTTTATTGTGTGAAAGGAGTTCCTCCAGAAATACTCGTGTTTTAGTTCTTTGACGAACGTCCATCCCTTATCCTTAACATAGAACGGATGATTGAAGGTCGATTCAATCGTCTGACCGCCCACATGGATGCTGTATATCTCATCCGTTTCGTGATTGAACGTCGCCGTAATCTCTTTGTAAGCCACTTCGCCAGTTTCTTCATCCTTTGAGAGAACCTTATCTCCGACTTTGATGTCCTGATAATCTTCTCCCCTTCGTCTGTTTGAACCTTCGTCTCCCAGTAAAACAGTTACAAGCATTAGCAGCCTTACTTGCTATAGATGCTTCTTTTGTAAAGAACTTTCCTTCTGTACTCATAGCAAGGTAAACTCCACCTTCAGCGAGTGCTTCAACATCCTCTAAAGTAAATTCACAAGGGGTAGATAAAATCAATAATATTCGCTTTTCCAACAAACACCCCCATGCACAGCAACCCAACACAGCTTCTTTATTTTCATCCTTACATGAAACATAGATTTCATCTAAATGACAGGGGAAGCCCTGCATGAATC
This sequence comes from Paenibacillus sp. V4I9, assembly GCF_030817295.1. NCBI lineage: Bacteria > Bacillati > Bacillota > Bacilli > Caryophanales > Paenibacillaceae > Paenibacillus > Paenibacillus sp. V4I9. Next base: position 1,036,368 of record NZ_JAUSZE010000001.1, on the reverse strand, counting down.
CTGACAAACAGAAACGTCCCTCCGCTCTCTCTCAATTGTTGTGTTGATGCTGATTAACAGTTACGCATTCAACGTAGCAGAAGAGTTCTGAATCGGTCAGGTTTGTTAATTGAAAGGTTAGCCGCTAGTATCTTTCTAGCGCTGATTTGCGTTGTTAGTGATACTGCGGCGGACAAAAAGAAAACCTTGCAATACTTACTCGCAATGTTATGTTATACGTTGGCTAAGCATGTTATTGATTAAATACTGGGTTCATTCGGTAGTGGGTAGCCACACCAAAAGAAAAACCCTGAAAGAAGATTTCTTTCAGGGCAAGATTTTTATGTTATTGAAGGAGAGCGGTTGAATGGTCTTTATATTTATATGCTCTGCCTGTAGAAGCTATTGTTCATAAAGTGTGATTGAAAGACCTAATTCCCCCATAAGTCCTTCACCATATTTAACAATAATATTTCTGGTACACGTTGGTGGGTTGAATCCATTTTATAATGAAGATCGAGCTCAACGAAAACTAAACAAGCTGAAACTGGCAGAATACCGGTGCCAGCTTGTTGTAGAAGGCTTTTCAATGTCCACTATACGCAAACAGAGTCTTACTGGTCTAATTGTTAACCAGCCATGTTATTGGCGGAATCTACCGAATTAATAAACAGAAATATGATCTACTTTTCCAGTGGATTTAGCAATGATAAACTTAAGTTGAAAAACTTGTGATGCTTTATAGATATATATAGTATGATCACTATTTAATTTGATGTCATTCGGTTTAGACAAATAACCACCACGTGACTACAATCGTTTGAACATAAAAGTAATCACTTAAGTGGCTATTATTTATATCTATTTGTTATTTGTTATTTGTTATTCGTTATTTCCGATCCATTGGAAATGAAAACTTCCCTTTTTATCAATCCGCTCGAACGTATGAGCCCCAAAATAATCTCTTTGTGCCTGAAGTAAATTTGCTGGAAGTCTCTCTGTGCGATAGCTATCATAATATGCTAAAGCGGAAGCAAAACCTGGAACCGGAATCCCACTCGTTACAGCCACCGAAATCACTTTTCTCCAAGCATCCTGATAGTTTTTTACGATTTCACCGAAATATTCATCTAACAACAAGTTTTTAAGAGCTGGGTCTCTGTCATAAGCATTTTTAATATTTTGCAAAAATCTTGCACGGATAATACATCCGCCACGGAAAATCATCGCAATGCTGCCATAATTCAAATCCCATTTGTATTCATCGGAAGCAGCTCTCATTTGGGCAAAACCTTGCGCATAAGAAGCAATTTTACTGGTGTACAAAGCTTTGCGAACGGCTTCGATGAATTCCTTAGGATCTCCGTCGTAGCTGGATGCCGCTGGGCCAGTGAGGCGTTTGCTCGCGGCTACACGTTCTTCTTTCATAGCCGAAATGAAACGTGCGAACACGGATTCGGTAATGATAGACAAGGGTACGCCCAAATCTAAAGCACTTTGACTTGTCCATTTTCCGGTTCCTTTTTGTCCTGCCGAATCGAGAATGACATCTACCATCGGTTTTCCTGTTTCCGGATCCGTCTTCGCGAAAATATCAGCCGTGATTTCGATCAGATAACTATCCAACTCGCCATTATTCCATTCGGAGAAAATCTCATGTAATTCGGTTGTATTTAAGTTCAGTACATCTTTTAACAAGTGATAGGCTTCGCCAATAAGCTGCATATCACCGTATTCGATACCGTTGTGTACCATTTTGACATAATGACCAGCGCCATCTGCTCCGATATAAGTTGAGCACGGATCGCCGTTCACTTTTGCCGAAATAGCAGTCAAGATTGGCTCGACCAGTTCATAAGCGTCTTTTTGCCCCCCAGGCATAATTGAAGGACCGTTCAGGGCTCCCTCTTCACCGCCTGATACGCCAGCACCGATAAAGCGGAATCCTTTCGCTTGCAAATCTTTATTTCTTCTTTGCGTATCAGGGAAAAAGGCGTTGCCACCGTCGATCAATATATCTCCCTGACTCAGATAAGGTACAAGCTGATCAATAGTATCGTCTGTCGGTTTGCCCGCTTTTACCATGATGAGTATTTTACGCGGTGTCTCTAACGATTGGACAAATTCTTCGATACTAAACGTACCGACAAAATTCTTTCCTTGCGCCTCCGCAGTCAGCTCATTCGTTTTCTCTGGTGAACGATTATAAACAGCTACCGAGAAACCTTTACTTTCAATATTCAATGCTAAGTTTTTACCCATTACGGCAAGACCAACTACACCAATTTGCTGTTTTTTCATTGTCATTACCTCCCTGTTATTTACCAGATGTATTTGTTAAACGTTTGATAAGCTCATCTTTATGTGCTTCAAATCCAGGCTTGCCGAGCAGTGCAAACATGTTTGTTTTGTAAGCTTCCACGCCTGGCTGATCGAATGGGTTCACCCCAAGCAGAATGCCACTGATGGCACAGGCCTTCTCGAAGAAATACACCATTTCACCGTACGTAAATTCGTTTAGAGCATCTATCTCTACAATCAGATTAGGCACGCCTCCGTCAACGTGAGCGAGTCTTGTGCCCTCAGCTGCTTTTTTGTTGACTTCATCCATTGTCATACCGGCAACAAAATTCAGTCCATCCAAATTGCTTGAGTCCTCTTGAATGGTCCACTCAACCCGCGGCTTTCTCACCAAAAGCATGGTCTCGATGAGATCGCGCCGGCCTTCTTGAACATACTGTCCCATCGAATGCAAATCAGTCGAGAAATCCACAGATGCCGGATATAGACCCTTCTGATCTTTACCCTCACTTTCACCGAATAACTGCTTCCACCACTCGGATACATAGTGCAAAGAGGGTTCAAAATTAGCCAACAATTCAATGGTTTTTCCTTTGCGGTAAAGAGCATTTCGAACAGCGGCATATTGATAGCTCTCATTGGTAGATAGATCGGCATTATTGTATTTCTCGGCTGCGGCTGCGGCGCCTGCCATCATTTGATCGATGTTGATCCCCGCGGCAGCAATGGGAAGCAGACCTACTGCTGTAAGCACGGAATAGCGTCCGCCTACATCATCAGGAATAACAAAGGTTTCATAACCTTCTTCATCGGCAAGTTTTTTTAATGCACCTTTCGATTTATCAGTGGTTACATAAATACGTTTATTGGCTTCTTCTTTTCCATATTTCTTTTCCATATATTCGCGCAAAATACGAAATGCGATGGCCGGTTCCGTCGTTGTCCCCGATTTCGAAATGACATTCAAAGAAACATCCTTGTCTGCCAGCATTTCTAATAAATCAGAGATGTAAGTTGAACTAATGTTTTGCCCAGCAAAATACACTTGGGTATTCCCCTTCATCTGATTATGAAACGAATGGGATAGCGCTTCGATGGCAGATCTGGCTCCTAGATAGGAGCCTCCGATTCCTATGACAATCAATGCATCAGAGTTGCCACGGATTCTTTGGGCAGCATCCTTGATTCTCGAAAATTCTTCCTTATCATACTGAAGCGGTAAGTCCACCCAACCTAGATAATCGGAGCCAGGTCCCTTCTTCTCATGCAGCAATTCGTGGGCTGTTTTTACGAAATCCTTAAAATAATCGACTTCATGCTCTTGCATGAAAGGTAACGCATTGGAATAATCAAATTTAATAGCCATGTTTGTTCCTCCCCAAATAATCTTATGTCCACTCAGTACTCAGCTTTTAACAGCTTTTTTCCAATCTGCCGCGAATTTCTCAAGCCCTTGATCCGTTAATGGATGTTTCGAAATTTGTTCAATTACACTGAAAGGTACCGTTGCGATATGCGCTCCTGCCATGGCTACGCGTGTGACATGATCAGGATGACGGACAGACGCGGCAATGATTTGGGCATCTAGATTGTGGACTCGGAATAGCTCAGCAATCTTGACCACTAATTGTACGCCGTCTTCCGATATATCATCGAGTCGACCTAAGAACGGGGAAACATAAGTGGCGCCTGCTCGTGCAGCCAGTAAGGCTTGATTCACGGTAAAGATCAAGGTCACGTTCGTTTTAACACCTTTCTTGGTTAAGTAACGGCATGCTTCTAATCCATCCAACGTCATTGGCAACTTAATTGTAATGTTCTTATCGTTATTATTAATTTTGATAAGTTCTTCCGCTTGAGCAATCATTTCCTCAGCTGTAACTGCATCCGGCGTAACCTCGGCGGAAACGGATTCGACGTCAGGTACCAATTTCAAAATCTCTTCAATGCGATCCTCAAATTTCACACCTTCTTTGGCCACCAGGGATGGATTCGTTGTTACTCCTGCTAGAACACCCACTTTATAAGCTTTTTTGATATCCACTACATTCGCGCTGTCGATGAAAAGTTTCATTTTAAATTACCTCCATAAATTGAATTTAGTTTTAGAATTACGATTCAGGTCATTCTTTACGATTTACAATGATGATCCGAGTAGATCCTTCGATATTCGGACGACATTTTCTACGGAGAAACCGAAATATGCCATGACTTCAGGTCCTGCCCCCGATGCCCCAAATGTATTTATAGCGATCATTTGGCCTTGCGTACCTACATAGCGTTCCCAACCCATTGAAATTCCAGCTTCAATTGATAGGCGTTTAGTTACGGAAGAAGGAAGAACGGTTTCTTTATAGGTGGCTGGCTGCTGGTTAAAGAGTTCCATACTAGGCATGGCAACGACTCTGACAGATACATGACCCTTCTCTAACTCGCTTTTCGCATTCACAGCCAGGGAAACTTCCGAACCGGTTGCGATGAGAATAAGATTCGGATGCGCATCAGTTTCTGTTAAGATATACGCTCCCTTCTTCACTTCTTCTAGATTTTCTTTCGTCGCATTGTAAACCGGAAGGTTTTGTCTACTTAGAACAAGAGCTACAGGCCCATTCTTGTTCTGCAATGCATACGCCCAAGCACTTGCTGTCTCGTTAGCGTCACTTGGCCGAATAACGGTTAGGCCCGGAATTGTCCTAAGTGCAGCCAAGTGCTCGACTGGTTCATGCGTCGGGCCATCTTCACCGACAGCAATCGAATCATGCGTGAAGACATAAATGACCGGAAGTTTCTGTAATGCAGCCAAGCGAATGGATGGTCGCAAATAATCGCTAAAGACGAAGAAGGTACTTACAAATGGGATAACTCCTCCGTGTAAGGCCATACCGTTGCCCGCTGCACCCATTGCGTGCTCACGTACGCCGAAATACACATTTCGTCCTTCATAGGATTCCACACCGAAGATTTTTTCACCATTGATATCCGTCATCGTGGAATGCGATAAATCGGCGCTACCTCCGAATAAGGACGGCACACGTTTCATGAAATGATTGATCGCGTTCCCGCTAGCTACACGAGTGGAAATGGCTTTCGAATCATCGAACGTCAGTATGTCGGATGCTTCGATCAGAACCTTACCATGTATAGCATTCTCAAGTTCAAGGCCAAGCTCTGGATAAGACGTTTTATATGAAACTAACAATTGATTCCATTCTGCTTCCTTGGCTTGTCCGAGAAGTTTCAAATTTTCAAAGTGAGCTTGAACGTCCTCCGGCACCGTAAATTCATCATGCTCCCAGCCATAGAATGCCTTCGTCGCTTGGGCTTCTTCCAATCCAAGTGGGTTACCATGTGCTTTATTCGTTCCTGCAACCTTGGGACTTCCGTAGCCAATGATCGTCCTTATTTCGATTAAGGTAGGCCGCGTGGCATCTTTCTTAGCTAAATCGATCGCTTTCGTAATTTCAGCGATGTCATTGCCATCCTCAACTCTTAAGTACTGCCAATTCGCAGACTCTGCTCGTAACTTTGCGTTATCTGAATAGGAGACGTTCAACGCTCCGTCTAGAGAAATATCATTGGAATCGTATAAAACGATCAATTTATCCAGCTTCATATGCCCAGCCATCGACATTGCTTCATACGAGATACCTTCCATCAGGCAGCCGTCTCCAACAAGTGCATACGTATAATGATCAACAACCGGGAAAGTATCTTTGTTAAATTTCGAAGCCAAATGAGCTTCAGCCATCGCCATCCCAACAGCCATCGCAATTCCTTGTCCTAGAGGACCCGTTGTTGCGTCGACGCCATCTGTATGACCATATTCCGGATGGCCTGGCGTTTTACTTTCAAGTTTACGAAATTGTTTTAGATCATCCATGGACACTTTATAACCAGACAAATGCAACATGCTATAGAGTAACGCAGAGCCATGTCCCGCGGACAAAACGAAGCGGTCGCGATTAAACCATTTGGCGTGTACGGGATTATGCTTCAGATGTTTTGCCCATAACGTGTAGGCCATCGGGGCAGCTCCCATTGGCAAGCCAGGATGTCCCGAATTCGCCTTATTGATAGCATCAATAGATAAAGTGCGAATCGTGTCCACTGATAATTGATCAAGTGTTGTATTCATAAGTATAGTTCTCTCCTTTTGTTTCATTGTTTTTCGATACGTTTTTGGAATCTAACCACCAATGGGAGCCGTCTTTCTCAAGCAATGTATCGGATGCATGAGGACCGTACGTTCCTGCTGGATAGATGTGAAGCGGTATTAGGTTATCTCTATAAGCGTCTAATATTGGCTGTACCCATTCCCATGACAATTCCACTTCATCCCAATGTGCAAAGTACGTTTTATCACCTGTTAACGCATCGTGGATGAGTATTTCATAAGCATCCTTCGCACCGTCGTTCATGATGCTAAGTTGGCTTCGAACAGGTACATTTTCATCTGAATGCTCCTTACTTATCTGACTTTTTTGATAGAAAATGCCTTCTTTGGGACCAATCTCTATGATCAAAAGATCCTTTAAGGGACCTTCAGATTTAAACTCGATTACGATTCTTGTGGCTTTCTCTTTCAGTCGCTTTCCTGTTCGAATATAGATGGGAGTGTCCTTCCAGAACGGGTCATTGATTTGTAGTCTGGCAGCAATGAAAGTATCATTTTGAGAGTCTAAGTCTATTCCCGGCTCATTTGAATAACCGACAACTTTCTCTCCTTTTATCTCCCCTGCCCCATATTGACCACGAACAATATGGTCAGAAACATCCATTTTATTAAGCGGCTCTAATGACTTCATGACCTTCTTTTTAAGCTTTCCAACGTCTTCTACCGAGCTTCGGTTCGGCAACTCGATTGTTAACATCATAAGTAATTGAAGCATATGATTCTGGAACATATCACGGATGGCGCCTGCATGATCATAGTATCCAGCTCTTTCTTCCACACCTAGTGTTTCGTTTGCGGAAATTTGTACACTGGCAATTTTTCGTGTCTTAAAATCTTGCTCCGTAAGAGCAGTGTGAAGCAGTTGCCCCATTTGCTGGACCATAGGTTTACCTAAGTAGTGATCAATACGATATATTTCAGTCTCATTGAATGCTTGGTTCAACTTGTGATTCAATTGTCTTGCAGATAACAAGTCGCGGCCGAATGGCTTCTCAATCACTAGACGCTTCCAACCATTCGCTGAACCAAGGCCGCTTTCATGAATATTGGCCGCGATCGTTTCAAAAAACTCAGGTCCAACAGACAAATAAAACATACGGTTCGGGGTTATGTTAAGCTCCGCTTCCCGCTCTTCAACTAATCTTAGTAGCTTCGAGTAATCTTCTTTGCGATCAACATCAAGTACATGATAACGGAATGCACGCAAGAATTTTTTCATAACATCGGCATCTTTCACTTCATTTGGGGAGAAAGTAATAAGAGATTTCTCTACATTTGCCTGAAATGACTCATGAGATACTTCTTTTCTTCCAAGCCCAATCAAAGAAAAGTTTGGAGGTAATTTCTGATCGATGAACAATTGGTATAAGGCAGGGTAAATCTTCCTTTTGGCTAAATCCCCTGTAGCTCCAAATAAAACAAACGTTGCTGGCTCCAATTTAATCTCTCCTTCGCTGGTTCTTTTATCAAAGCTCTACTATAATGTTTCTTATGCCCATTAAATCTATATAGGAGCTATAATCCAAATTTTATGAACAATAATTACGAATTGTATAAAGTGTTTTATTGGGCAGCAAAGACCGGCAGTTTGACTCAGGCTGCCAAAGTCTTGTACCTCACCCAACCGAGCGTCAGCCACGCCATCAAACAACTGGAAGACAGCTTTGGTATTACCTTGTTTAATCGTAATTCCAAAGGCGTTATCCTCACTCAAGAAGGTGAAGTCCTTTATTCTTATATAGAAAAGTCCCAACTCTTAATCTCTCTGGCTGAAAAACAAATGGCTGCCCTTAAAAATCTAGACAGTGGTGAACTGCGAATCGGCGGAAGCGATTCACTGTTCAAGCATTACATTCTTCAATACTTGGAAAACTTTCATAAACAGTATCCAGGCATCAAACTTCATCTTAATCACGGAACAACCCCAGAGATCATTGCTCTTTTAAAAGAAGGAGAAATTGATTTAGGCGTTGTTCGTATGCCGATCTCAGATTCTCAACTTGAAGTAAGGGAAAGCTTTCAACTTCAAGATTGCTTTGTAGCAGGATCGCTTTATTCCGAGCTTCAAGGTGTTGTTCTATCCTTGGATATGTTGCTTCAATACCCAATTATTCTATTCTCTCGAAATAGCCGGGCTCGAATGGCTATTACGGAACTATTTCAAAGCTATGGTCATCACCTCAAACCCGAAATCGAAGTTGGAAGTGTGGATCTTCTCATTGAGTTAGCGCGGAAAGGACTCGGAATCTCTTACGTGACCAGGGAATTCGTATCGAAAGAGCTGGAAGAAGGAACACTCTTCGAGATTCAATTAGATGTGCCAATACCCCCGTCACATGTAGGAATTATGATAATGCGCAACATGCCGATTTCCAATGCGGTTAACAAGTTTATTGAAATGGTTCAATAGATCAATGAATATATCAAGCTGATATTCCTGATAACCAACCAACCGCATTGTGTATATCCTCGAATTCATGGTAGCGTAATTTAGTTGACTCTTTTCCAATCGCTTGACTTATGTCGTTGCTAGGAAGTGAATTCTCTGGCGCAACAGTAGCCGTATATTGAATACCTGCATTTAGAAGTTTTGGAAGCCACTCTTCAGAAAACCATTTTTTGTCATCTGACAAAACTAGTCTAGGACTTTTATCAAACAATACTTTTTTTGCATTTTTTAAAATTGCCAGTTCAATTACTTTATTTAGGGGCAATCGGAACTCCTCATCCCTAACTAAAGAATTCCAACGAATTACAACAGCTTCAATCACATCATCCCAAAAAATATGAACTTCTTCAGAAAAGTAATAGTGCATCAATTTAATCTCTCCTTTCACATATCTCCAATTAAAATTTAGATGTAAATTAAACTTGTGATTCTTAAACGCTTATATTTTTGCGTGCTATCCATAGATCAACTATAGTACGAAATTCATCTATACATGTAATTAATATATTTAACAATGCTCATAGACCATATGAATGGGTGTATCCGTGCACTTAATGAAATTATAATATTACAAGTTGCAACAAAAAGACTGCCAATCAAATTGGCGGCAGAATCATCATCATTAATTTTTATCTTAAACTTCCGTCGATCGTCAAGTCTTATGGATTGTGTCACAATCTAAGTGTTTTGTTTTAATTGTTTTTTTTGGAATCTCGTTAACCCTTGAACTTGTCTAATGAATTTTTCATCTGGGTAAAAGTCTACAATCTGTAACCCCACCATATATTTTTCATTATAAAAAAATCACCCAGTATAATGGACACCATTAAGTCCAAAGCATCCTGGACATTTCGGATTAATATATCGAAACTTTCTACAATGGCTACCTTAGAATCATTTTGCTGATCAACCCTTATATTCATTATATGTCTCCCCTATACTATCGTAGATTTCTGTCCCATTGCTTCAGCTCAGCTTCACGGACATCGGTTCGGTAAGGTCTGTACCAGGTCAAGACTAAGTCACGTACCGTGTACGATCTGCAGAAGCCACACGGCTATAGTCGTACGTCTGTGACCGTTCATGTTCAGCAGCCGCTAGTGACTTTTCAGCTTGGGCTATCTTGGCGTTCAGTTTATTCTTCTCAGTGGTCAGATTTGTCTTCGAAAGGATGATAAAACCATATTAAAAACGAGCCTCTAGAATCGCTTCTAGGGCTCGTTTCGCATTTAGCTTTTTCCAAACCAATACTTTTGCAGCGGTCTCCATAAAAGGGGCTTGTTTGAATAGTTCTCTATTTTTAAACCTAACCTCGCAGCTTCAAAATGAATTAACCTTAAGCAAAATTCTTCCTCGGCCATGTCTTGATTCACTTTTCTCATGAGCCTTCTTCGTTTCGCTTAATGGAAATATTGAATCAATCTCTGCTTTTAATGTTCCGTTGGCAAGTAATTGAGCAATGACTTGCAAATCCTCGGAGGTTGGAAACTTCGAATTAAACTTAGCTGTGACTCCATACTGTTCGGCCTTTTCAGCAGATGGGGGCTGCGTCAAGGAGACCAGTTTTCCGCCACGTTTCAGAACAGACCATGATCGATCCTCGTTATTTCCCCCAACCGATTCGATGACTAAATCTACGTCCTTGACTTTCTCCTCAAATGGTGTGGTGGTGTAATCAATGACCAGGTCCGCACCCAATGACTTTACAAAATCCAGATTGGCGGTTGAGGCAGTAGCAATAACCTTAGCGCCTTTCCACTTAGCCAACTGTACAGCAAATTGTCCTACTCCGCCAGCGGCAGCGTGAATGAGTACCGTTTGACCGGCTTCTAATTCGCCTTCCGAAAATAATACCTTCCAAGCCGATTCTGCACCGCCTTTAATAGTTGCCGCATCCTCAAAGTTCAAGTTTTCCGGCATGTGAACCAAATCATTTGCCGGGGCAATGCCATATTCTGAGTAGCCTCCATTTACATTTCCAAAAACGCGATCGCCTTGCTGAAAACCGGTTACGCCTTCGCCGACGGCTTCAACGATACCCGAAACAGCTGTTCCAGGAGTATAAGGCAATGTTTTAATAAATATCTCTTTCAGCCAACCGTTACGGATCTTCCAGTCTAGAGGAATAGCTGCAGCGTAAGCAACTTTGACAAGAACTTCTCCAGCAAGCGGTTTAGGGCGTTTAATTTCTTCGAGTTTCAAAACATCCGGTCCGCCGTACTTACCGACTTGAATAGCTTTCATTAAGGATTCAGTCATTTGTATCTCTCCCAAAGATTATTTTAAAGCAGTGTCTATTTGAGCAGCTACTTTTCTTGATAAATTTATTAATAGTTCTTTTTCTTGTTCTGAAAGGTTCTCTATCGTGACTCTCTCCAGTATACTCCAAGCTTCTAGAAGTTTAGATTCAAATCCACGACCAGCCTCGGTAAGGGACACAATAGTAACACGGCCATCTTCGTCTGAACGGTTGCGGGTAATCAATCCCGCCTCTTCCAGCCTGCGGACAGATTTTGCAATGGTTGAGTGATCCAGACGCAAGGTCCTGCCAAGGGAGTTCTGCGACTGGCCGTCCTGCTGGAACAGCTGCATGAGAATGATTTCTTGTCCCGGAAAGAGGCCTGTCTCGCGAATCAATTGGGAAGCCAGTGCGCGATGCGAACGCCCAAGAGCAAAGATCGAGAAGCTGATCGGAAATTGCTTCTCTGCGCCAAACTCTACTTCGGGTAATTCATTATCGGGAAGTTTCTTTTCTTGTTTCATAGATATCCACAACTTTCTTAAGCTTTATCCTGTTCAGCAAGCGTCGGATAATCGGTGTACCCTAGGCTGCCTCCTGCATAGAGCGTAGCACGATCCGGTTCATTTAGCGAGGCACCGGCTTTAAATCGTTCAATGAAATCAGGATTAGCCAAAGCCCAAGACCCGATAGGCGCAATATCAGCAAGTCCTTCGTCGATGTCGATTGTAATATTTTCAAGCGGTCTGCCAGCACGGTTTACCAACAGAGCCGTTGGCCATGCCGATCGGATTTTGCGCAAAAGATCTTCGTTTCCGACATGTACGATGTGAAGATATGCTAGATTTAGTGTTGCCAGCTCAGATACCAGGTATTCATATAACTCAGTACCATTCGGACCTTCATCAAGACCACCCAACGGTACGCCAGGAGAGATGCGGAACCCTGTACGGTCTGCGCCGATTTCTTCCACCACTGCTTTTGCCACCTCTATGGCAAACCGGGCGCGGTTTTCAATGGACCCTCCGTATCCATCAGTCCGTATGTTCGCATTCTCCGCAATAAATTGTTGAATGAGATATCCGTTCGCCCCATGAATCTCTACTCCGTCAGCACCCGCCTGAATGGCTGCGGCAGCTGCTTTGCGAAAATCCTCGACGGTTGCTTTGATATCTTCAATGCTCAACTCACGAGGAACTGGAATTTCCTGAAGTCCTGCTAAAGTATACATTTGAACATCAGGTGCAGGTGCAATTGCAGAAGGAGCAACAGGCTGCCGATGATGAGGAGTGTTGTCCGGGTGTGACATACGACCCACATGCATCAATTGAATGAATAGATGACCGCCTGCATCATGTACTTGATTAGCGACTTCACGCCACCCGGCAATGTGTGCATCTGTGTAAATGCCAGGGGTAAACAAATACCCTTGCCCATCATCAGATGGCTGCGTACCTTCGCTGATTAACAAACCCAATGAGGCGCGCTGCTTGTAATAAAGGGGTGTGAACTCTCCAGGTGTCCCGTCAGGCAGAGCCCGTCCCCGAGTCATTGGTGCCATTGCTAGACGATGAGAAAGCTCCATACGTCCAATTTTAATAGGATTCCATATTTTTTCCATTGTTAACACTCCTCGTAAATAATATATTGCCGGCAACAAACTTTATGTGGTTGGCAACATAAATATATCATAACTTTATGTGGTTGGCAACATTTAATTGAATGTGAAGCGAATAATCTTGTCGCTTCTGGGGAAATTTAATTCCGGTCATTGCGAGAACCGTTAACGCCAATACCCTAATTAGCCGTCCGATATCTCAATAAACGGCTCACGAAGACTGTGAATATGAGCAAGGAGATCGCTACTGAAGCGGCAGCGACAAGGAACAAGACCTGATACCCCGTGTATTGAGACACCCATCCGAGCATGATCGCGCCAAGCCCGATTCCCAGGTCAAATGCCGTCATGAAAGAAGCATTTGCTGCCCCTGCCCGGTTAGGACGTACAAGGCTCAAGGTTGCTGATTGAAGAGCTGGTTGTGCTGAGCCGATTCCAATTCCAAATAAAACCGATGAGGCAATCATGCCGTATAAACCATTTGACAAGCTTAATACCAGCAAGGCTGCAATTGTAACCGTAAGAGCCGGTACAACCACAAATACCTCGCCATAGCGATCTGAAAGTTTTCCCGTAATCGGCCGGATTATAGTAAGCGTTGCTGCGTACACCAAAAAGAAAGTGCCTGGATTAACCTTGACCGATTCCGCAAAGAGCGGCAAAAATGTAATAATTCCGCCATAAGCGACGGCCATAAAAAAGATCGCAGCCATGATGGATAAAATCGATTTTTCAATAAAATCGATTCGCCCTGCGGCAGCTTTCGGTTGAAACGGCGTTTTTGTCATAAGTGCCAAAAGCATTGCTGCCGCAGAAAGGATCGTACCGAAAAGGAACAGGCCGTTGAAAGAATAGTTCCACAGGACCCAGATTCCCAGCAATGGACCAATCGCCATCGCCACGGTCATCGCCATACCAAACCAACCCAAGCCTTCTCCACGGCGCGAGGGCGGAATAATGTCCGTAATCGCCGTTCCTACAGCTGTTGTGGAGAAAGCCCAGCTTGCTCCATGAAGCACCCGTAATGCCATCAAAACCACGATGCCGCCTACCCAGCCATATAAATACATCGACAAACCAAAGAATAGCAGCCCCGAGACAATAAACGGACGCCTGCCGTACCGATCCAGCAATCCTCCGACAATCGGACGAAAAATAACGGCAGACAGCGTAAACATTCCCACGGCCAGTCCAATCTGCGATTCGCTACCGCCTAACTGTTTAATAAAAAGAGGCAGTGTCGGAACCAGCAAATAAAAACTGGTAAACAGAAAAAGCATTCCTATAGTCATAAGAAAAAATGGCTTTGTCCACAAGCGGTCCATAATTACCTCCCCCCGCTGATCGTACCTGATTTCGAGGCTGCTGCATTTAAATCCGACAAGAAAGCGACGATTATCGCTTGACTTAATGTTCTCATTATGGGCATTTCAAGTTCTGTAACCGTAAAAGCATCCCCTTTCTGAAGGGTAGTATTACCCACTTGAACCGTTCCGTTCATCACGTATACAAAGGGGCTCATTCCCTCAGCAACGGGTACTTCAAGTTCTGCTCCTGCATCCGTGTGGATATCGAATACCAGGACTTGATTGCGAAATTTAAGAGGGGCATCGGAAGCTTCCGGTCCAGCCACCAGCTGCCATGTGCCATTGGTATAATCAACCGGACGATCGTAGAATTGAACACCCGGCGGTAAATCCTTATCTCTAGGCCTGACAAAAATTTGCAAACCTTCAAGGTCTTCGCCCGAATTCGTTTCTTCGTGGGAAAAGCCGCTTCCGGCATTCATCAACATTAAGCGTCTGCGTGTAATGTTCTCCGTAACACCCATTGAATCTTCATGAGTGACCTTGCCGCTGATAAGATAGGTCAGGATTTCATCGTTGAGGTGTTCATGCATAGGGACCATGTTATTTGCTCTAAGAGTGGCATGGTCAATAACGCTAAGCGGCCCGAAAGCAGGATCAAATGCCGGTACCCCGTATACCTTGCCTGGTCTCATACGTCTAATTTGAAAGGGGCCGCCTCTTCCCATTGTTGGACTTTGATGAGATTGTAATATTTTAATCATAACTGTCCGCTCCTTCATGATTCTAATTGGAATTCAGTCCTAACAACCATATTTTGTTGCCAGCCACGTAAATATAGCATAAATCAATGTGGTCGACAACATAAATTAACGTAAGTCATGCGCCCCATTCACATCACCACGTACTTCAGTGATGTTTAGAAGTTCATTTCGTCTGTCCTATCTGCTGTTGAATGGCTCAATATAATATTTGGTATAGTGGCATAGTTAAATCACAATTTCTCGATATTTGCTATCCATTTATATTCTTGCACCACAACCATTTTGTTTCTGTTTCATCTTATGCTTCATACTGAGTGCCTCTTTTCGTATGTGGGTTTAGTTCTTGCCGGAACGTTTCCCAGTATACTAGAGGCGCTTTTTTCTTTAAAAGCTCAAATTACTTCATTAAAGGAATGGCTCCTTTATAGTAATGTAAGTGCAAGCTGGAATAGCTAAATATCTTCACTATTTTCTCTGAACACCACGAACCGTTCATTGAAAATAAAATAAACCGGAACCCCCTATTTGGAGTTCCGGTCTCATAAACACTAAACAACTTCATTCAACCGCCCATCCCGAAACCGCACAATCCGCTTCGCCTGCTGCGCAATCAATGAGTCATGCGTAATCAAAATAATCGTCCGATCTTGTGCATTTAATCTCTTTAAAATGTTTAAGATCTCCACACCCGTCTTCGAATCTAATGCTCCCGTAGGCTCATCCGCCAAAATGATCGGAGGATCTCCTGCCAACGTTCTCGCAATCGCAACACGCTGCTGCTGTCCGCCAGATAACTCTGATGGAAAATGCTTCTTACGATCCAGCAAGTCCACCGCTTCCAGTGCATGTAAAACGAGCGGCTCTCTTTCCTTTTTGCTCATTCCCCGATAGATCAAAGGCAACTCCACATTCTCATAGGCACTTAATCTAGGCAGCAAGTTGAAGCTTTGAAAAACGAAACCAATCTTTTGATTACGAATCTCAGCAAGCTGAGAATCCTTAAGCACGTTTATTGCTTGACCATCCAGGTCATAAATTCCTTTATCTACAACATCCAAACACCCGATGATGTTCATCAGCGTGGATTTGCCGGAACCTGATGGTCCCATGATGGCCACGAACTCTCCATGATCAATATCTAACGAGACATCATCTAATGCTTTAATCGTTTCCTCGCCCATCGTATAATACTTACTGGCATTTTCGATATGAATTAACGTCATAATCTTCACCTCCATTACTTGCACAATGTCCAAATAAATGAAGTATCTGATTCATAACCCTTACCGTTTCGCCTTATAAAACTCATGATACAGCTTCATCAGCGCCCGCTTCTCAATCCTCGACACATAGGACCGGCTGATGCCGAGCTCCTTAGCAATCTCCCGCTGCGTCCGCTCTTCCCCGCCAAGCTCCAGCCCAAACCTGCCAACGACGACTTCCTTCTCGCGATCGTCCAATATCTCCAGATTGCGATAGATTTTGCTCTTCTCTATCTTGAGCTGCACCTTATCCACGACATCATCCGCTTCCGTGCCGAGGATGTCGATCAATGTAATTTCGTTCCCCTCTTTGTCCGTTCCGATGGGATCATGCAAGGACACATCTTTACGCGTTTTCTTCAATGAGCGAAGATGCATAAGTATTTCGTTCTCGATACAGCGAGCCGCGAAGGTCGCGAGCTTGGTCCCTTTGTTCGGCGAGAACGACTCGATGGCTTTAATCAATCCGATCGTCCCAATCGAGATTAAATCCTCGAGATCTTCTCCTGTATTGTCGAATTTTTTGAGGTTGTGAACACGAAGCAACGTAAATGTTTTGTTGCCATGATGGGCCACCTTGATGAATTCATAATTTTACAGGTGTAGGTAGTAGTTGTCACTTAACCCATAAGTTTGCCGCTTTGGCATGCTTATACTTCTAAATTACTGCGGCAAAATTATGCTTCCAAAACGAAAAAGTCCTTGGTATTCAAGGACTTTTTCTCTGCAGCCGTGATTATGAATGATCCCTCATTAAACAATCGTTTCCGTTAGCTTAATGACCTGACCTTCATCTATGGTACAGTTCATCGACCGTATCACAAATAGTGGTAAAGCGACGGCTTGGGATCGTATCTAATATCAAAGACCATACACAATTATGCTTGACTGAATAATTAGAATAAATATGACTGGAAAAGCTACTTTGCTTATCCAGTCATATTTTTTAATCTCTTGGTATCGAGGATGATAAATAGTATTTGAATTGTCTAATCAAGTTTGCTTTCCCTTCCGTAGACGATAGCTTTTATTCTCTCCTCACTTAGACAATACAGCTCGGATAATCTAGAAATCTCATACCCATTTCTAAAATGTATTATAATTTCCATATTACGTTGTTCAAATTCTTCCCGAATCCCGCTTTCTGTCCCCCACGATTTTCGTTCTGTACTAGGAACATAGATGTGAGTTCCTTGGACATACTTCTGTATTTCTCTCACGAGGCTTTCCGGTAAAACTTGCTTGGCATTTACATACTTACTCATACCGACTTAACCATCATGACATCGTGACCAGGTGACAAATCAAATCCTTCGGCAGATAATACCAAGATAGTATTGAAGTTCTGTGAAGATACTCTTGACCAAGCTGCAGTTACTCCAATTTGCTGCATGGATACTAAAGTTGCTTGAATGAGTTGGCGTACTTCTTCTCGGGAAACATCATATTTCGGTCTAAAATGGACTCCGAATGCCGTCGCAAAAAAATCTCCTTCCTTTGCCCACACTTTGTAGTATGAGATTCCTTTTATTTCTTTCTCGTTATCATATAAACAAAGGAATACATGATCAGGAGTTAATTGAGCGAAATTCCCCCGAAATTCTTCTGCAAGGAAATACTCGTTATCCTCCTCCAATATTGTTGAAATTTCTTCAATCTCAATCTTTGAAGGCATCTGTATCTGGCTAAGGTCTAAATTTTCTGGCGGCTTCCAGGAATCGATATTTCGGTTATCAACAAATACATGATAGAACTGATTGCAATAAAAGCCATGAGACTCCCACAATGTTATTTGATCATTGCGAATCTGACCTAATGGCATGCCCGTAATTTTATAAATTCGGGTACCGCCAGCTTCTTTCACAATTGTTCCGCAGCACTCCAATAGACCTTTCAACATATAACCACAATCATGATTAAAGCCGTAATCTAAGTAACCGTTGTTTGATTGCTGGGAAATACCAACGGTCGCAAATGCGGAAATAACTCCAGCTTTTTCGGCAACGAATCCTCTTAGAGAAAGTGCTTTTAATACTAGCGGCTGCGCTCCTGTTGAATCCGGGAATAAGAGTTGCTTCCAATTGTCTTTCCTATAAGAATATTTGTGTTTACCAATCCATAATTCTTCTTTACCCTCAAAATGAGTCCAGTAAAATAAGCGTTCGATTAGCTCAAAATCATCGTCCGGTGTTATTTGTCGAACGATATAATCAGCAGCTGACATGGTCTAACAGCCTCCTCAAAATTAATATTTATATCATGCCACATGCTAGATTAAATCGAAATATTGAATATGATTATATAAAATTCTTAACATAATTTCAGGTGTATAGTGTGGGTGAACCGTATCGTAATGAATATTCATCTATTGCTTATTCTGCCTGCTCGCACAAAGGGCTGCACGCGGCAGCCTTTTTAGGTTTGTTCAACTAAAGTTTCCGTTAGTTGAACAATTTTGTTGCATAACTTTAATTACCTTCGCGACTTTGATTTGGACTATTTTACTAAGTCCTTTCAACCATATCTCAATAGGATACACATCGACTATCGGAGGAATTGTATTATCATAGCGGTCTAGTTCAATCTTAATAACTGAGTGAGTATCTACAAGAAAGCTAAATATATCCTCACCTTGTTCGGGTGTCCAAGATAAAGTGTGCGCTGTCTTCATTGTGGGAAAGGTCTCTCTAATAATGTTTAAGAACCTGCGCATGGATATGTCATTGAACAAATGAAATTTTGAGGACTTTAATTCTTTTCGGTATGCTTGTTCTGTCATTGTCCCTCTAAGTTTCATGACGTGCCTTCTTTCCTAAAACCATTGGTAATTAGAGATTAAACTTACCTCTATCAATTCAAGGCAGCCACCAAAGTATCCTGCCCGTTAGCGGAGCGAAGGGCTGTAACGCTGCAACGCTTGCCAAATACAACTTATTTCTCTCAGCGACAATCGGTACAACTTTTATGATGATCCGGCAAGCCCGCCATATTTCACGTTTGTTGGTTGAAACCCCTAACCCAAAGAAAATGATTGCATTCGAGTTTACTCGAAGGTATATACTTGGTTCATGGAAAACTTATTAAGCATTCGACAAGTCGCTACTATCACAGGTCTTAGTGTCCACACACTTCGCTATTATGAGAATATAGGTCTGCTATGTTCCATTGATCGAAATGAAAATGGGTATCGATGTTATTCTTCGGCAGACATTACTTGGATTGAGTCGTCTTAAAGCCACTGGAATGTCAATTACCAAAATGCTAGAAATCGCCGAACTCCGGAGGCAGGGTGATTCAACTCTAACTGAACGGAGGATATTTCTCGAGGATCACTATGAAAGAGTTCAACAACACATAGTTGAACTTCACGAAAATCTAAATTTGCTTGCACATAAAATCGTTATTTACAAGGAAATGGAGGACAATTTTGCAAAAGAGCATTAAATAAATATATTTACGATAAAGTATCATACCAACTCAAGAAATATCATATCGGTGTGGAGCTGCCTGAAACCAGCCTCGCCAAATGATATTCTTGAGAGCGCATATAAATGGAAACCATTTCATTCCATTAATTGTTTTTATAGGATTTAGATCAAATAGAGGAGATGTTACCCATTCACATGAAAAAGCCATTTCTTACTTATATCATCGCTTTCGGCATATTTGGAATCATCAATACGGAACTTGGTATTGTGGGCGTTTTACCGCAAATTACGAAGAATTTCCAAATCAGCGTTTCCCAAGCAGGTTTACTTGTAAGCATGTTTGCTCTTATCATCGCGCTTTCCGGCCCGTTTATGACATTATTATTTTCAGGAATAAATCGCAAAAAAATCTTAGCAGGTGTCATTGCCCTTTTTGCAATCTCCAATCTTGTTTCAGCATTCGCCCCTAACTACACGGTTCTATTAATTGTTCGTGTCCTACCTGCTTTTCTTCATCCCGTTTATTTCTCAGTAGCATTTGCGGCTGCTGCCAGTTCTGTCCCAAAAGAACAAAGTGCCAGGGCAGTGGGCAGAGTTTTTACAGGCGTAACCGTAGGGATGGTTTTAGGGGTTCCGATCACATCATTTATCGGGGATCAGTTTTCACTTGACGCTGCATTTCTCTTTTCCGCAATTATTAATGTTATCACATTTATCGGAATTATTAGTTGGATTCCATCCCTACCAGTAACAGAAAAACTGTCCTACGGGAAACAATTGAAGGTTTTGGTGAAACCTCAATTATGGCTTAACATTGCAGCCGCTTGTTTCATTCTTGCAGCATTATACTCCGTATATGCCTATTTTGCTGAATATCTTGGAAAAGTAACGAACATGAATGGAAAAACAATAAGTGCCATGTTGATTCTTTTTGGGGCGAGCGGTGTTTTCGGCAACCTGCAAGCAGCAAAGCTATTAAGTAAAAATATGATCAAAACTACCATTTATTATCCTTTGGTCATGGGAGTGATTTATTTATTGATATCTTATGCAGGGGCATATATCATTCCAATGACCGTTATTATCATAGTATGGGGGGTTATTTTTACCGGCGGTCTCATTGTAAGCCAAACTTGGTTAACTTCTGAGGCATCAGAAGCACCTGAGTTTGCCAACAGCTTGTTTGTATCCTTTGGAAATTTGGGTGTTGCATTAGGCACCGTAACAGGTGGCTGGTTTCTATCACAACTGGGAATACAACGGATTATTTTTAGCGGTGCAATTTTTCTAATGCTTGCATTCATCTGTATTGGACTAAAAATAAAGCTTTTTGATCAAAAACAAGAGAAGATCTATCAATCAAACGATTGAAAAAAGTGAACCAGCGGCAGATCAGGACGCAAAATAGTCCTAGACTGCCGCTGTTTTTAACTCGTCCCAATTACCCTTGTACTGCACACATTGTTCTTTCGTAAAAACTGAATGACAACAATTCCGCAAACGTATCCCATCTAGCTTTGAGTCTTCAGTTCTGCTCCCTTTCTGATTCAATTATCGTTCTCGGTTAGCGTAACGAAAGGCTACCTAGCGACAGCCTTTCTTAGTGTTGAACTATAGTTCTTGCGTTAGTTCAGTCATCTTATTGGACTGGCTTCCATCTTACATCGCTAATAGGCTCTTCATACATATGTTGACCTTCATAAATATATCCGCGAGTATATCTTTGGTACTCTTTATTGTCATCTGGGACATCCGCATTAAAAGTAAAGAAAGATAACCCTCCTTGATCCCAATCAAAGCGAAGTTGAAGAAAACGCCATTGGAATTCTAATTCAGTAAAGTGATCATGATTATTTTCGAAATTACCAGTATTAACTCCATCTTTCGTTGAGAACGAAGGTGATGTAAATTCAATTTGTTTTACAACAGAACTTTTTAAATAGAGACTGAGAAAGTTCTTTGTCGATTTGTATATTAACTGATTATCGAGTGTATTCGTAGGATTTCCAAGAAGCTTTATTACATCATCTTTTGTCATTCCAAGAGAAATTTTACCTACCGATTTTCCAGGTATGATTAGATAATCATTGTTAATTACAGAATGAGTCTGATCTCGATTATATAAACCATCAACAAAAACGTTCGCCCCTAATATATTGCTATTATTTGTTTTTACCTCAAGATGATCTTTTTGAAATGATATACGTAATTCAAAATTATACTCGTCATCTTTATATACAGCTTCATTACCGTTGAAAACTGCTATCTTATTTTCAATAACACCGTTATGGCCATCCATCGTTTCGTGATTTGTCACATGAAAGGCATTAAGCGAAAAGAAAACCTGTTGATCCTTAATATTATTGATAGTAATAGTTGAGACATCATATTGTGTGGATTGATCCCATTTCCATTTTCCAATCCAAGCAAAAGGATCGATTGAAGGTTTTGTGGATGATGCAGGCTCTAAATTGTTTTTAGTATTCGTTGAAGATAGATCTGGTGTCGATGTTGGTGTGGAGACTATCGTAGATGAATCGGGGTCTTCATTAGCTTTCGAGGCTACGGAACTTTGGGTACATCCCGTTAGTGTAAGAGCTATAAGAAACATATGTTTGAAATTTTTGCACGCAAATACCCCTCGGATTATACTTTTTCCAATTATAACCTATATCTCGAAATTTGTAATTCAACTCTTCTGCCAGATAGCTTAATGAGGCTGCCACTCATTTTCACAGCGGCAGCCTCATGTTGTAGTTTATTGAAGTAACGTTTCTCGCTAGCTTAACCCCGAGAGTCACCTTCAGTTATATAACTTGCTAATCCAAAGATAATTTTAAAAGCATGCCGTGGCTTTTTCATTCTTTTTAAACCTTCTCTTGAGTCCAAAATGAACACTATCTTACCTAACCAAATTCTAAAATAGATGGAGTGAAGAATAATGGGCTTAATAATACCCTTTTGCTCATATTCAGACCCGTCAGCAAGTTCTGTCTCCGTACGTACGATCCAGGTATTCCCTATACCAACCTCGATATATTTCAATTAGGTTACCTCTTTCCTTACTGAATGTGCCAATTTTATATTAACACATATTGGAAGTATCCTGCCCGTTAGCGGGGGAAAGCCAGCCGCTGGATGTTGGTTGCCTTCTCCTAGGGCAGTACAACCCCGCCCGGCGTAAAAAGCGGACTACCATATGGCAACGCTCCGAGCCAATAGATCGTACCGTCCTCCGCGACGAACAGATGTTGAAAGAAGGTACGGCCTTCAATTGGGTAATGATACATCGATACGGAAGTCTTCAGCCTGACCCCTGCCGGAAGGCTCGCTTCTACTCTGAAGATGCCGTTCGGATCGCTAATCCTGCCATCTTGGCCGATCTCTGCGCCTCCGGTTAGGCGGATGGCCGATCGTCCCGTCGTCTTCACTTGGACGGCAGCCGTTTCATTGTCGTTATTTCCATCACGCTGTAGCTTCAGTTCAACCTCATACACATGGCCATTCACGTCCAATGCTTTGCCGATGTAACCGATCCCATCAAAAAATACGTAATGCATCGCTGACCACTGCTTAACCGGCGCATCGAAAGATGATACGAGCCCCATTAGAGGCACACCGTCTTTTGTTCGTTCCTTGAAATAAAGCTCCCCTTGGTCGGTACGAACGAACGGGATCGGCTCGCCGGACACTTCGATGACTTTCCCTTTCGGCTTCGGATCGAATTGGAGCTCGACGCTGTTGCCCAACCCCGATATGCTGCCTTCCACATGGAAAACGCGCCTGTCAGACAAGGCCGTCAAGATGCCGTTCAAGGCGATGGATACGTCCGTAACTGGCACCGGCGTTTGTAGCAGCTTGCATGGCTCCGTCTCGTCGGGATTCGCGGCCAGGAGTCTGCCATCCTCAAATAGCACGGCAAAATGCCCTAACGCCATGATTAGCTTCTTCGCTTTCTCGCCTAGCAAGACGGGCTTCGCCACTGCACCGTCCTTCAGCATCCACACATCGCCTGCCCTCACAGCAAATGTTCGCCCAAATGTAGGAAATAGGTCGTCAACTCCCTTCCATGTACCGATCGCATGCAGGTCTTCTGCAAAGATCGGCTGCCTTCCAAGCTGGCCGTACATATTAGAGCCGATCGTTAATACGCGGCCATCCACCGTTAAGGCGAGCAGATGGTCGGATCCAGCTGCCAATGTCACTACATTATTCAATGCGGGGTGCCGCTGCGGGGTTTCAGTTATAGCAAACTTCTCCGCAGATTGATCATAGGCACCAAGTTCTTTCCCCCATACCCAAACGTAGCCCTCCTTATCCAGGGCTGCCGTCAAACGTACCGTTGCTGTTACTTGAGTGGTACCTAGCGGCAGTACGGTCGACTTGAGCGCTCCGCTGCCGTTTACCGTGTACCAAGTGCCTTTATCGGATAAAATATAAGCCGCTTCCTCATACGACATCGTAGTTCCCGTTCGTGCCACCTTTCCGCCGTCAGGCAGCTCAAGCGGAGCAGGAACAGCATTCGGAAGCGATGAAAAGGTCGACTGTCCAACCCAAAGCATCCCCTTGTTGTCGACCGCCAGCATGATATAAGGGCTAGCCATGACGGATACCGCACGGAATGATGCCTCAACCCGTTTGACTGCAGGCTTGCCGTCCTGACCGTATATAGAATACAGGGTGATGATTCCATCGGAACCAACGGTAAATACCGACCCATCGTCCGCCTGAGCGATCGACTTCACGCTAGATAACCCCGCTATTTTCTCCGGGCCGCGTTCAGCGTTCATGTCGAAGACTCCGCCAGATTTTACCAATGCAAATCGCCCTTCCAGTTGAATAACAGGATCGCGCTCAGGCAACCCTGCAACCTTCTTCGGAAAGGCGTCGGGCATCCGGCCTTCTCCCCAACCGGATATCCCCCACCGATAAACAGTTCCATCCCCGGCTAAGGCGTAAGAGGAGCCGAATTCCATCCCGTAACCGGCACCATCGAACAAATGGCCTGCAGAAACTTGACGGATCCCCTGAATCGGCAAGCGAGACGGTTGCTCTGCAGGCGTAAATCCGGAAGCCTCTTCCGTGTCAGGATACCATTTCATATCTGGCGGACATGACGCGAAGGTGAACAATGGTTCGGGAAGCGTGATAGGCGCTTTCGAAACTATCGGTTCAGCCGGTGTTGGTTCTGAGCTGGGTATAGCCGATGTGACGCTTGGAGCAGGCGTGACGGAAACGAGGGTACCTCCAGTTTCCGCCGAATTCTGAAGTGTCCTGCTGTATACGACTGTGGACAGCAGGACGATTACCGCTAGCAAACCCCACATCATAAATTTGTACTTAATGAGAAGGTTCAAGACTTTTCGGTACAAGGACATAACCGACACCTCTTCCAATTAATTTCCATCCCCTTGTTTAGACGGTCGGTCTGGCGGAAGGTTGCGAGCACACGGCACGATGGACAAAAAAAGTTCACTGACTACAAATTGCCATTTTTTTCATTTCAATCATTTGACTAATAGTTGTTGGCTGATTTATGCGGGGACTTATTGTGGGACTCATCATAATCATACTAGGAGAAATACTGTTTAGCATCTCATCTTAATTCCCATTTCCCTTATTCTAGAACTCTGTGCAACCATACATCCTCCCATTAGCACAAAAGGCTGCACGCGGCAGCCTTCTTACGTTCATTCAACTATAGTTTTCCATTAGGTTAATGACCTACACTTATACCTGTGGTACTGTTCACTGTTGTACCAGCAAGTTTTGTTACAAAAAAAGTCCGGAGAGTGCCCTTGTGTACTGATTACTAATGGGAAACAACAGTCTCTTTCCATTCAATGATAGTACGTTTTACAATTGCTAACTGGCTGCGTCGTCGATCAACAGCAACTGTAGAGCGACACGATCAGCGCGGTTCGTACCGCATGGACAGGCGAGACGCTAATTCTCCCTGACCACAGCCGTCATCAGTTGTCTCATATCCCATCTTTGTGCGAGCGTGCACCAGCCTGCCTCGCGAGTTTCATAGCATTCCAAAACATAGCCAGTGCAATAACCGGGTGAAAGGCGGATAAAACTCCGATTTTAAACGATAATACGGCGGTTACAAACATCAAGATGACCATAACGAGCAGAATGAGGCTTTTCACTAGATAGGTTACCGGAGGACGTGCGAAGAACCACAAAAGGATCATCAGGACCGGAGGAATCACAAAAAAATGAGCAAAGTTCGTATGAGCCGTCCAATCCGAATTGGTGAACGTTGCCATACCGGCTATAAACACTTGCATCGCGATCATGAGGGCATAGACCCTCGCCATCCACTTGATGACAATCAGTGTTTTACTTGCGCCAGAAGATATATTTGTGTTATTTTCCGCAAGGTGTTCAGCACGATTCATTTGTTTCGCCATGGGTGATCCCTCTTTCTTATCGATATGATTCTTTAACCTGCATCGTAGGATACAAGCTTTCAAAAAGTCTCATGTTCCTCCGCGAAACAAAGACTTGAGGCTTATTCGAAGCAACTCAAGTCATGTGTTATTGAAGTAAAGGTTTACTACCAAATTTTACGAAGCAGGTCGTTTAAAAAAAGCGATAAGACGGCCCTGATGAGGAACAACGGATGCGAGCTCCCAACCTTCTTTGCCCCACTTGGATAGTGCATAATCCAAGACGCTAACCTCTGTCTCATTTTGAGTTAAATAATCACTTAATCCTGTTTCTGCACTATAATCCCATCTTTGAATTTGATCATTTTCTCTATTTTGATGAACGACTCCGCCATATTCTTTATTTAAGCGTATATTGGCTTTAGAGATAGCCGCGATAATTGAATCTTGTTCTGTTTCGTCTAAAGCTAAAATATTAGGAGCGAGAGGAACCTTAAACTTAACGTGAGAGTGAAATACTCGTAATACAAATGTTCCAACGGGCTTTTCATGTTCATCCTTCACTACACACCACATGCATCTTTCTCTTTCTTCCGGCGGACCCCAGTGTTCCAAAGAATGAGGCATTTTAAACCCCGGTTTTAAGTTATAACCGGCATTCGTCACTTCTTTAAGAATGGGCTGCAACAGTTTATGAATATAAACGCCATAAGAAGGTTCTCCTATTTTTTCAAAGGTGTCCGTCAATTCGTCATAGTGATCCTGTAATACCGACACCCACATCTGTTGAATATGTTGATTCACATATGCTGCCAAACTCTGAATCGTAATTTCTTGGTTTGTTTCAAAATATTCTTTCCACGCTTTCATTCCTCACAGCTCCTTTTGTTAATGTAATTTTCATGCCTGAACGACCTTCTTATACCTCTTTTGCATGAATGAGTTTACCCCCCCACCTTTCCCCAACACTTTTTCGTTTAAACAACACGAAGTTGTTCTGTTATAATTATATGGCGAAGGTGTAGCCCCAACAACCGATTCATTTCTAGGTAATGTTGTCTATACGACAAACAGACCGTAAACGTATTGGGAAAATGATGAAATCATACAAATGGAGGGAGATTGTTTTCATGAAGAAGTCAGTGGATCCGCGTGTGAAAAGAACCCGGAATATGTTAAAAGAGGCACTGCTCGTTCTCATCGAAGAAAAAGGATTTGATGCGATCACGATACGTGATTTAACCGAACGCGCTGAAATCAATCGCGCTACGTTCTACCAGCACTACAAGGACAAATTCGATTTACTGGATCAAACCATTGATGAGATGCTGTTATCTTTTGCGACATATGCTTCTCCAAAAAGCTCAACAGAATTTACGGATAACGATGGTACAATTCCAATTTTCTCAAGAATGTTTGAATTTATCTCTGAGCATGCCTTCTTTTTTCAAGTGATGATGGGGAAGCATGGTGTTCCTTTTTTCCAGAACCGCTTCCTTAACATTACCCGTAAGTTTATGGACGAGAAGATAAAGAATATTCATCCGCATCCTGAAAAAATGTCGATACCGAAGGAAATTTATATACAATATATGGTATTTTCAAACCTTGGTTTGATCTCCTATTGGTTAGAAAGCGATATGCAGTATTCGGCTAAATATATGGCAAAGCAGCTGTCCGAGTTGACAATTAGAGGTCCATTTACCGCAGCCGGACTAAAGTAAAACTCTTGGATGCCGAGGTGAACATGGGT
This sequence comes from Paenibacillus sp. V4I9, assembly GCF_030817295.1. Classification (NCBI taxonomy): domain Bacteria; kingdom Bacillati; phylum Bacillota; class Bacilli; order Caryophanales; family Paenibacillaceae; genus Paenibacillus; species Paenibacillus sp. V4I9. The sequence goes on along the minus strand of NZ_JAUSZE010000001.1, from coordinate 1,008,696 downwards.
CAGAAAGTCTGATTTGCCAAAACATAATTACTCTCAAGCACTTCGTTAAATTGCGGCGGGCTCTCATAGCCAACTTTAATGTTAGCTTCGGTTGCTCCTACCGGATCGCATAACATCAGGCGCCTATCTTCTTGAAGACGCAGCTGCTTCTGATACTACAGGGGGTCTCAACATCGAAATCGAGACTCCCCCTTAATTTTTTTCTACGACTGAATTAGTTATTAACCAACCAATTTGACGGGGGTTTTCTTGTGCATTTTTTACCAAAGAATCGTGTTATTCCTGAAAAGAAAATATACTTTCGTCCAGATAACAACAAAGGAAGCACCTCCTTTGAAGTGCTTCCTTTGTTGTTATACTTATAAGATTTTTTATTTGTATTTAACTATGATGGAACCCCTGACTATTTTTCCTTTATCAATTTTTTATTGCTGTTTAACATTCATTAGGAAATAGCAAAACTAATATTAATCCAACGAGAAAAACTCTTTTCAAGCACATTTCCATTCATTGCATCTTATCTTGTCTTCTACGATAACCTCTTTAGTATTCTCTACAATTTTATTCTGTTTACATTTGTAAAATTCACTAACGAACTCTATTTTCCAGTAACACACTTTATTTTCCACTAACGATCTTTATTTTCCTTGATCACAAGATTAAAAACCAGGCTGCGTTTTGTTTAGAATACATTTACAATAAAAGTAAAAAGTGATATCATATGAATATCAAAAAGATATAATTTGAAGGGGTGTTGCAGGAATGAAAGAAACGAATGCTTGGTCGTTGAACGGTTTTCTCGGTTTATTGTTATTTATTATCGGCGGTGGGATTGGCGTTTTCCTTCTTACGCAAGAACGAATTGTGCCGGGTATCATCCTTATTATTCTAGGGCTGATATTCGTCTCGACGATCACTGCGGTTAATCCGAATGAAGCTTCAGTCATCACTTTCTTCGGCAGTTACTTGGGTACAATTCGTAAGAGCGGCCTATGGCTCATTGTCCCTTTTTCAAGCAGAAAGAAAATTTCATTGCGGGTGCGTAATTTTAACAGTGTGAAACTAAAAGTAAACGATATTGAAGGAAATCCTATCGAGATTGCGGCTGTCATCGTGTTTAAAGTAGTCGATACCTACAAGGCCCTCTTTGATGTGGACAGCTACGAAAAGTTCGTTGAAATTCAAAGTGAAACGGCGCTGCGTCATGTCGCCAGCAAATATCCTTATGACCGTTTTGAAAGCGAAGGCTACTCACTTAGAGGCAATGCAGATGAAGTTGCCGCTGAGCTTAGCCTTGAACTGCAGCAGCGTCTGTCTGTAGCAGGTGTAGAGGTCATCGAATCCCGCCTGACCCACCTTGCTTATTCGACTGAAATTGCCAGTGCCATGCTTCAACGACAGCAGGCTTCTGCTATTTTATCCGCTCGCCAAATTATTGTTGATGGCGCTGTGGGTATGGTTCAGATGGCTATCTCTCGGTTGGAGTCCGAGGGTTTGCACCTAGACGAGGAAAGAAAGGCGGCTATGATTAACAATCTGCTTGTTGCGATTGTATCGGACCGCTCAGCGAGCCCGGTCATTAATACCGGTTCGTTGTACTAACGGGACCAGAGTTATGGCTCCTAAGAAAAATTTCCCGCTCCGACTTGATCCTAAGCTGTACGAGGCTTTGGAGCGTTGGGCGGAGGATGAATTCCGCAGTGTGAACGGTCATATCGAGTATTTGCTGCGTGAAGCTCTTCATCGAAATGGACGTGTGACTAAACCCGGAACAGAGCAAACCATTTCTGAAAAGACGGATGAGTGATTTCTACTATGACCTTGCGATGAACCCTCGCAAGGTTTTTCTATTTATAAGTTTCTAGATATCGACTTCCCGAAAAAAACAGGACATGAAAGATCGCTCTTATTATGAGCGGCATAAGGAATTCGCTTGCTTATCCGAGTAGTGTTGTATTTTGTACAACTTTTGGTAAGCTAATCCACGTTTTCCACTCAATTGTTGCAGTAAATACAACAATTCCAGCTGAAAGTAGCTCTATTGCACATAAAAAGGCTAAATTGTTGTATAACATACAACAATCCTTAGCTTTTTAAGAAGAAATCAAGGAAATTGTTGTACGCTGTACAACTTACCTACCCCCTAACCCGAAAAAATAACTTTTTATAATGAAAAAAAGGGACCTTGCGGCCCCTTTTTCATCATTTCCAGTCTTTCACAACTGCACTACTTAATTGATAAATGATCAATCATTAAATTTCTTATTTCTAAATTATCTTTACGCTCGATTACCCCTTGGTAAACCATTTTCCCTGTTTCCAGTTCGGCAACAGCTACTCCTGGATTTCCCTTCCCAGACATGTACATGTATATTCGGTTATTTACAATTTGGAACATACCCGTTCTTCTCCATTCTTTTTGCACGTCCTGGAGAGCAAGTTTGACGTCACTCTTTACTACATTTCCATTTAAATCAGAACGAAGGACTTGCGATTCGCCAGAGTCTGACAATTTCGTAATGTATAGTTCACCGCCAACCTGGCGAATCGTCAGCTCATCTGTTTTCGCATTCAGTAACAGATTACGCATGGGCTCGTTTTGAATCCTCGTCAATTGACCGTTCCATATATCGTAAACAAGGATCTCACGGTTCACTATCTCTTTGCTTCTTAATTCTACTGTGTCCTCTTCGGCATCATCTTTATAAGTGATCCTATCAAAAATAGCATAACGATTTGCCTTGATTTGATCGCTTGACCACACATTCGTTGTACTCGTCCTCAACCTATTTTCTGGAGGGGCTGCAGGTTCAATCAATTGGTGATCAACAACACTTCTTTTGTCGAGATCAAGTGTATACAAATGGTATTCAGCATCCTTATACAGTCGCGGATTTGTCTCTGTTCGATGCTGATAAGCAACGAGTAATTTCATCGTCTGCTCTTTTACTTGCACATCCGCTATGCTGATAAACTCATTTTTGTCCTTCTTCAATTTCACCTGGAAATCCGCACTTTTCTTCTTCTTTCCTTTATCATATAGAGCGATATCAAGAATATCCGGTTGCCCTTTTTCTAGATCGAAATCTGATTCAGAACCTACGTAACCTATAACTTTTTCATCTTCAAAAAATGCATTTACATTCCGCTTTCCTCTCATGAAAGAACGATGTTCTGGGAGTAATCCCCCTAATTCCTCCAGGTAATAATAGGACGAATCTAACTTTTGCCAGTACGACTGATGTTCGTCTGAATAGTCACTCCCTGTCGTTTGAATCGTGATTGGATCCGTTTCATATTGACCTTGAATAGCTATGTGTGATCCTTCCTGCTCCTGACCTGCCAGCGTTTTGAGATAATAATCAGGCTTGTGATCTTCGGAAGCGGTGGCGTAATATATACTAATTGACAATGCAGTAAATGGAATAAGCAAAGCAAGTATCCAGTAACGCTTCATGGCGCACCTCCTTAAATGGTCACTTTTTTACGTAATAAGTAGGAACTGAACCACAAAGAAAGACCTGTGATGCAGATACCAATGATAATTTGCAAAAGGAGAACCTCACTAGGGAATAGGTAATTCCTAACCCACACTTCAGCAATGATGACGGGCAATAAAATGAGAAGCAATGCTGCGACACTATAGAGGATGCCTGCCGCGATTCCTTTGTATCGAAAGCTGCGTTCTAGTAAAATCGCCGTAAACAGGACGACCACGCCCATCGCACCTGCTCCGTAATATAGGACAAATTCAATAAAATATTTAGGAGCAAGCATTTTTAATAGAGGATGATGATGGATGAGTTCCGGGATGGGCACGTCTTGTCTGAATTCACCTGGAATCATAGCATCGAATACTGAAATGTGAATGGGAACCAGCATGAGCTGAAAAGCAATAAGCCCCAATACGAACAGGACAATGGTGCTTAGCTTGGCCAGATACACATTCATCCTCGAAGTGGGTAGCATAAGAAGCCTATAGGCAAACGTACTTTTACCGAACCACTCCTTGTACCAGATCAGAAAAATATATAAGAGCAGCGACGCTGCGCACAAACTAATTGACCCTTCAATCCATATAGAACTGTAGCCGTTCGTGATACTGGTCTTACCGTACTGCGCTGCATACTGGACAGCCGAAATCGAATTCCTATCCATCATTTCTTCCGCTCTATTCATGTAGCTATTCGCCTCTAACCATATGCCGAAAAATTGCGAAAACAGCGTAATTACCAATAATGCACCATAAAATTTGCTAAATCGGACGATTTCCCAATTCAGCAGTTTACCATAACGATTCATGCCAGATACACCTCTCTCATGACATCTACAACAGACTTGCCTTCCTTGGAACGCATCTCCTCCGCATAAAACTGCTTCATCACTCGGCCCTGATCGAGCAGAACGACCTTATCAATCAAATGCTCGATATCGTGGATTTCATGTGTCGTTATCAGGACTCCGCGGTCCTCGACGAGATGGCTGGTGAAGACGTCCGTGATCTGCTCCCTGCTGAAAATGTCTATCCCAGAAAAAGGCTCGTCCATGAGTAGATAGTCAGCATCGAGCGATAGACCAAGCAGTAAATTGGCTTTAGCCGAATTCCCTTTGGATAAGCTGCCTATCCGATCTTCTGCTTTAAGCTTAAAAAAAGTTAGAAGCTCCTGCGCTCGTTTACTATTCCAATTCGAATAGAAATCCTGCATAAACTGCATCGCCTCTGCAATTCTCAAATGGGTAGGCATGGTCAAAGTATCAGGAATAAATACAACCTTCTCGTACGTGTGTTTATCTAAAAGCTGACTGTCAATCTGAATCTGACCGCCATTTATAGGTGTTAACCCCATGATGGATTTCAAAATGGTCGATTTACCGACGCCATTTATGCCAATAAGACAAGTGATTTGGCCTTTCTCAGCCGTGAATGAAACTTCATCCAGCACTCTTCTCCTGCCGTATTTCTTAACGATCTTATCTACTTCGATCATTTGTTGACCTCCTTCGAGTGATGCTTAACAAAAATTTCTTCGTAACATGCGGCATTACCCTCTAGCACGCTCCGATTCATACTTCTCTTTCACAAAGCGAAGCAGTTCATCCGTTGGCAGCTCGATTTTCTTAATGGATTGGACGAATACTTCAACAGCCTCCTGTATGAGCTCTTCACGAATCGAATTCAAAATTCGTCCATCCGTCGTTATCCGGCTAGGGGAATTTCCTTCGGTTGTAATCAACTTCTGCTCCTCCATCTCTTTGTAAGCTCTTTGTGCGGTATTGGGATTGATCTGGAGCAAGCCCGCCAATTCACGCCTAGACGGGATCTCCTGTCCTGAAGCTAGCTTGCCTGTGGCGATTTCTTCTTTAAAATACTTCACAACTTGCAGATAAACCGGATCGCGGTTGTTAAACGTAATGTTCATCTACCCATCTCCTATGTCCCTTCCTTAGTAAAACTGGATAAATTTAGTGTGTGTATTAACTGGTTCATACATCATGAAGTGTACTATACACTTCATACACTTATTCTGTCAAGAGATAATTGGAAGCCATAGCCATAATTGGCCGCGTTCCCACATACCTGTAAGTGAATAAGCAAACACTAGAGGCAAGGATTCGTTGAAGGTCGGGGAGGTAATTGGTGTTGGGAGGAACAGTTAAACCAAGAGGTAAGAACATGAAAGGTGTTCTAAGCAAAATGAGAGGACTGCCGAACGCAGTTGCACAGCTGTTCAAGCAGCAAGCATCGCTGCTTTTGCATTCCTCTGCTAAAATAGTTGGCCCTTTGGAGGAAATTCCTGTCACGACAGCATTCATAGGACGGCTGGAAAAGGGCTTAAAACATCAATTAGATCTGCAGCAAAGCGGTGTCGTAAGTTCTCTTCTCTCGACAGATGAGAGGGCGATTGTGCATCGAATTAAGGAACGAACCCAGCGGGAAAACCGAAATAATGTGACACGAACTAACGCGTATTGGTCTTGTTATCAAGATAATCCGGAGCTTCACTGGGCACTGCTTGCCCATATGGTCTCACGCAACGGGGGCTGGTGCATGACCGATCTTCGTGGGGAGCTGCTGCCACATTTGATAAGCAATGAATTAGCCCAGCATCTATTTGCTTTTCTGGAACGAGCGAACGGTCTTATTTTTCAAGATGCTTATCCACAACTACTGCTTTATGGCGAAAGCAAGAAACGAAAGATCAGTTTGTTTCATCTCCTGCCGCATATGGACATCTCGTCCTGGATGGTCCCTGTTTGGAACGACTTCTGGACGAATCAAGAATCGGCCGCGCTAACGATTGCACTTATTGTTAATGAGCAAAACTACATCGAAAAACGAATCGTAAAGAATAAACAGATTCAGCAAAACGTGTTGAATACGCCTTTGTTCAAAACACAAGCATGGCTGCAATTGAATCAAATCGGGTTTCCCTTTTTTCCGGCTTCCAGCGAATCACAAGCACCTCTGATGCATCTGTCTGGACTTATACTCGAGAACTTCGCTAGCTTAACAGAACGCATCGAATTCGGTAAAAGCTTGTATGCGATACTTTTCGGAGTACCGGAAGTACTACAAGGCGTGCTTAGATTTGCGGCCACAACTCCCCACACTGGCTCACGTTCCGATTACTGGCCTCACCTGTTTGCCCAAATAAGAAAAACCCCTCCCGATATGAAATATCAGGAGAGGCTGGATGGCAGCGCCCTTAAGAAAGGGACACAGCCGTTTTATAGTCCTAAGCTTACGTCGGTATGGCCTGACAGGAGCTTGGCTCCTGTAGAGCCCGGTGACTGGTTCACGAGTGTGAAGGAGCCACTTGTGCATATGCGCTCCATTCCTGTACCGATTCCTTATGATTTAACGAAAGAAGTGTACTTTGGTTTAAGCAAGATCGAGTTAGGCATTGTAGCTGCCCAAGCGATTAAGAAGGTGATCCGGTGAATCAGCTTGGCTATGGCTAGGAATGTTTGATAAGACGACTCACTTTGCCGATTAGCTTTTGCACTGGCGATGGGAAGTTTTTCACATCGTCCTTCGTTACAACACGTGTTACCATCAGCATCAATGGATACAAGGCAGCCGAGAAGCCACAAACAAGTACTGCATTTATTCCTTCATTTAGTCGATACCAGCGAGTTGGATGCACATACGTATGTGTGAGCCATTCTGCCCCTAGACCAAGGATAACTATGACAACGATGGAAAACAGTAATCCGATGAAACGACGTCCGAGGATCGTAAAGTCGACTTCTTTACGAAGCGAGCGTAAATTGAGCCAAGACATGACAATAAAACAAAGACCCGTTGAGCCGATGATTCCATAGATCCCAAACCACTGCGCAAGTAAGAAGCTACCAGCTAGCTTGACCGCAATACCAACGGCAACATGCAGCATCAGCGGTTTCATTCGGCCCATGCCCATAAGGACTGCACCCGATGTCTGCATCACGATTTGAAACATAGCTCCTAATGTGAGCAGAGAAATCATGTGAGGTCCATGGCTCATACCAAAAGCGGTATCCTCATGCCCGAACATGAAGAAGTCTAATGGACGGGCAGCAATGGCGATCACCAATACGGCTGGTAACCCAGAAAGAATCGAGAGTTGAAGCACCCTTGTTGTCTGGTGGCCAACCTGTTTCATATCTTTGCGGGAATAGGCCGCTGAGATGATGGGAACGACGGATTGACTAAGCGCGATGGCCAAAATAATCGGAATCCCCGCCAGGGACTGGGCACGTCCTCCTATAATACCAACAAGCCCAAGCGCTTCGCTTCTGCCAATGGTCCCTTCTAAGAGCGGGATAATAATAGAAGTGTCGATCGCATACACAAGTGTAACCGTCACAGAGAAAATAACGATCGGAATCGACAGCTTCAATAAGCTGCGATAGATTTCACTATAACGAACTGGCGTATGTGATTGTGGTGATTGCGTGCTTCCCGCAGCTATCTGTTCGACCGCTATGTTCGACTGCGCATCTCTGCGCTTCAGCTTCAAGGCATAGTAAAGCATAACGGCAAGTGCCGCAATCCCTCCCATAACCCCTCCGAAAGATGCACCCGCAACTCCCCAACCTAAGCTGATGTTCAATAAAATAAATGCGAGTCCGATTGAGGTTACGAGTCTGAATATTTGTTCCACAACCTGTGAAATCCCGTTAGGCATCATGTTTTGTCTGCCTTGGAAATAGCCCCGCATAATAGCAATCAGCGGGAAGAACAGCATGGCTGGCGCTATAGCGCGAGTGGCGAGTGTGGCATCCGGTCCACCATGTGAAATGTGCTCGGCATAGATCGGTGCAAAGACATATAGCAGCGCCGTCATCACGACTCCCGCTACGATGGCAAACCATATGGCCGCGCGATAAATCCGCTGCGCTTCTGCCGGTCTTCCGATCGCATATTTCTCGGAAACCATTTTGCTTAGTGCGCTGGGGATACCGGCTGTTGCTACAACAAGTAAGATCGAATATAGATTAAAAGCAATGGAATAACTGCCCATTCCTTCCTCATGAAGCAAATGCACCAGCGGAATTCGCTGGAAAACGCCGAGAAACCGCGCTATTAGCGCGGCCACGGTGAGAATGAGCGTCCCTTTTACTAGAGAATCTTTGGTTTCCTTCGTCAAGTCCGTTCCTACTCTCTTACAGTATTCATTCCATTAAAAAACCCAGATAAAAAAGATAATAATCATCGCCAGCTGAAGCGCAATTTTCACCGCACTGCTTGCAAAGAAACCGAGTACAGAGCCGACACCGGCACTTATCGCCTTTTTCCACGACGTACCGATGATAATTTCACCAATCACTGCGCCTAAGAAGGGGCCAATGAGTAAGCCGAAAGCTGGAATAACAAAAGGCCCAATGATAAGACCAATTGTACTTCCGATGATAGCCGCCCTTGAGCCTCCAAACCTCTTTACCCCTAGCGCACCTACTGCGTAATCGGCCACCATGATGATGATGACAATCAAGGATTGGATAAGCCAGAACCAGACGCCGAACGGTTCGAAGCTAATCAACCAACCATAGATGAAGAAAGCTCCATAAATCGCTAACACACCGGGCAGCACCGGATAAACAGCACCAATCATACCCACTACAAATAAAAGGATAACTAATGTCCAGCCTAAGGTGATCATAGATCGCATCTCCTCCAATCTAAGCGGTTTATCACTTCTACTTTACAGCATATAAGTGCGAATCACTTTAGCAATGGCATGTTCATTGTTGGTAACGGTCGTAATATCGGCAATACGCTTCACTTCATCCTGTGCATTACCCATAGCTACACCAAGACCTACTTCACGAATCATCGCGATGTCGTTCTCGCTATCCCCCATCGCAATGACTTCGGACATGCTAATGCCTAGAAGCTGACATACAGTCTCCACGCCGCTCGCCTTACTAATGCCTAGTGGGTTTAGTTCAATATTAGATGGATGGGAATTCGTTATTTCAAGTGTTCCCCATCCCTCAACGATGTCCCGGATTTGCTGAAGTTTCTCCATATTTTCGGTGAAATAACCGAACTTTAGCCATTCTTGGCTGTCAATGTCCATGGCTTCGCTCTCACGATTGAACACACCTTGCACCGAATAAGCCCACCACCAACAATCATACGTTTGTGCTAGAGTATGCAAATTACGTACCGTTTCAGCAGGGAGCAGGGTCCGCTTAAGTAATTTAGTCGGAGACTCCCACACTTCACTCCCATTGACCACGACAAGCGGTGAGGTAAGTCCTAGCTCCTGAATATAAGGCATGGCGCTTACAGCTCCGCGTCCTGTAGACATAATAACGATCTTACCCGCTTTAGTGGCTTCCTGAATCGCTTCTCGGTTTTCATCTGATATTTTTTTGTCATCGTCCAGCAAGGTGCCATCCATATCGAGGGCAAGTAATTTATAAGATCCCACGTTTTCCCATCCCCTGTCTCTACGTCATTAGTAGACCTAGTAAGCAGCGAGCACTTTCTTAGGCAGTTCTTCCATGAATGTCACATGCCAGAGGGCAAAAATATAGATGGTCCAAATGCGGCGAGCATAGTCGCCCTGATTATTACGATGCTTATGCAGCATGCGCTCCACAGCGTTGATGTCAATATAATCTTCAATCCCGCTGGATTTAATTTGCTCCAGGACCATATCGCCCATAGAACCTTTCATCCAATCGCGCAGCGGTACCGGGAAGCCCAGCTTCGGACGGTTCAGGATGGGATCAGGGATGATACCTTCCATGGCCTTTCGGAAAATGTACTTCGTCGTTCCATTCGCGATTCGGTACTTGGCCGGAATGCGGCGTGCCACTTCGAACAGTTCCTTATCGAGGAACGGAACTCGAAGCTCAAGTGAGTGTGCCATCGTCATCTTGTCAGCCTTCATCAGAATATCCCCTGGCATCCATAGATTCATATCGATATACTGCATCCGGCTTACTGGATCAAGATGCTTCGTCTTACTGTAATAATCGCCAGCAATTTGTACGGGATTCTTATAGGCGCGCAGCATCTCACTATCAAGGCGCAGCACCTCCGCTTTCATATCCTCGGAGAAAATCTTGGCGTTGCCGAGGAAACGCTCCTCAAGCGGTGTCGTTCCGCGCAGTAAATAGTTGCGGCCCTTCACACTGCTTGGCAGAACCCGGGCAAAGCGGTTCAGCATGCGCTTCACCGATGCAGGCAGCTGTTCAATCGGACGCAAGGATTGCGGCTCGCGATAAATGCGGTAGCCGCCAAACAGCTCGTCCGCGCCTTCGCCGGACAGTACAACCGTTACGTGCTCGCGCGCAAGCTTCGCCACGTGATAAAGGGCAATGGCCGAAGGATCGGCGACAGGCTCGTCCTGGTGCCAGATCGCCTTCGGCATCGTACCGAAGAAATCATCCTGCGTGATGATTTTGTCGTAATGCTCTGTGCCTAATGCCGCAGCCGTTTGGGCGGCAATCGGCGTTTCATTGTTGGCGCCTTCGAAGCCAACAGAGAACGTGCGGATCGGTTCGATATTCCTCATATGTGTTGCAATCGCCGTCGAGTCAATCCCGCTCGACAAGAAGCAGCCCCGATCCACATCACTGACCATGTGAAGCTTGACCGAATCCTTCAATGTTTCACGAATTTGTTCCACGTACTCGTCAAACGGGCGCTCCTCCGGCTCAAACATAGGATCCCAATATTTATGTATCGACATTTCTCCGTCGAACGTAATTTTGACCGTATGCCCAGGTGGAAGCTTATGTATGCCATGGAACATAGTGTTAGGCTCCGGCACGTATTGAAAGGTCAGATAGTTCAGCAAGCTGTCCGTATGGATCAACCGGTTCATGCCGTCCGCAGCCAGCAAGCTCTTAATTTCGGAGCCGAACAAGAACTGACGGTCATTGACATGATAGTAAAACGGCTTAATGCCGAAGTGGTCTCTCGCACCGAACAGCTGCTTCTTTTTCTTGTCCCAAATAACGAAGCCAAACATGCCGCGCATGTATTTGACGCATTCCTCTCCATACTCCTCATAGAGGTGAACGATAACCTCCGTATCACTTTGCGTGCGGAATTGATGCCCACGCTCCTGCAGCATACTGCGCAGGGCTTTATAATTATAAATTTCCCCGTTGAAAATGATCCAGACAGAATCATCCTCATTAGCCAAAGGCTGATGCCCTTCTTTCAGGTCAATAACAGACAAGCGGCGAAAGCCAAGACCAATACGATTATCCGTCCAAAAACCGGAATCGTTCGGACCCCGATGAACAATAACATCTGTCATTTGCTGCAACATTGCAGTGGTTGGTTCTCTATCTTCAAAATACATTACACCCGTAATACCACACATGGTGAAACTCACTCCTCCGTACCATTCATCATCAATCTTTCTATTCGACAACCGATATATTAGTATACCATATCTGTCCGTCATACTGGAAATGCGATGAAAGTACGTGAAAGCGCTGTATCCTATAGAAAAATGATGGAAATCAGAAGTCGCTTTAATGAAGCTGATAACCTGGTTTTTTTCATACATTCCTCCACCTTTCCTCTGTGCATAAAAGTTTGCCTCGCGCAACTTTTAGGGTGGAAAATGTTCTTTCCCTTACACTAGGATATGCTCAAGGATGGGAAACGGTTCCTGCACTTGTGTGCTGCATGAACAGGCATAGAAATAACCAGCTTACGCCTTCCATTAGTGAGCGTGTTTATACAGCTGATGCAAAGCAAGCTGCGCCCAAGAGACGTAATGCTGAAACATTCGCTTACTTATCCGTGTTAAGTAGTGCTTTGTACAACATTAGGTAAGCTAATCTGCATTGTTCAACCGAATCTTGCAAAAAAGAGACCGTCGATTCATTCATCCAATATTGCTCTAGATTGAGGTGTCTTAAATAAGGATCAATCGTCATATATGCTCAATTGAAATTGCTGGATGAATGAGAATCCATACGCAAATTGTTGTATAAAACACAACATTGGTAACCTCTATAGGCCATTTGCCCTCACGAAAGCTGATTGACTCTAAAATCGAAAAACAGCAAACAAAACGCTAAGAAAACCTAGTTTCTTACCGAATGATCGTGCAGTATACACCATCTCAGCAAAGAGAAAAAGGACCTGCTTTTGCAGATCCCTTTTACTAACACCTTTATTTCTTTCCTTCCAATGCCATTTGATCCACTCTGCTGGGATGAATTCGAATAACAGCGAATTCAGCAGTGATTTACCACGGCCTTTTTCCGCCGCCCAGCTTCGTCAGAATACCGTCGTTCGCCGCGTCATAAGCCTGAAAGATTTTGGCTGCTATCGGGGATGCCCCATAGCGTCCGAATCCACCTTCAGGTACAACCACTGCTATGGCAAGCTTTGGATTCTCTACGGGAGCAAAGGCGATAAATACGGCATTTTCTACCGTGCCGCCCGAAACTGCTTGTGTCGATGTACCTGTTTTGCGTGCTACATTATACGGTAATTCATCAATGCCCTCGGCGCCACTTTTCATCCCATGAATAATGACATTCCAATCTTCTTTAGAAAATTCAGAGGAAGAATCCTGAATAACTTCAGGCTCAACCTTTTTAACTAGTTCACCTTGGTAATCTCGAATTTCATCTACGAAAAGAGGCTTCATACGTTTCCCACGACTGGCAAGTGTAGCTGTATATTGAGCTAGCTGCAGTGTTGTCGTTTTTTCATTCTGTCCCCATGAGGCGTAGACCATTGCGGATTGGTAGCTGTCTTTTTGGGCATTTTTAATAAAATCATTCGAACCTGCGAATTCACCTGGAAGTCCGCTTCCTGTTTTCACACCCATACCGAATTTCGCAAGGTATTCTGCCCATTTCGTTGTGACCTTTGGTGTTTCTCCCCCATATTTCGAATAGAAGGGAATGCCCACTTTCTCGGACATAAACGTGTTAGAAGAGTGTTCAATAGCCCCAGCAGCATCAATATATCCGTAAGCTGCTTTACCCGAATTTGAGATAGTACTAGACCCTCCCTTACCAAAGCTAAACGATCCTGAATCGTAATAGTTCTCATAAGCGCCGAATAATTTCTCCTTAAGTCCGATTAACACCGACAAAGGCTTAATGGTTGAACCCATAAAAACAATGGAAGACGGATGCTTCGCATTCTCTTTTTCATCTGGATATTTAGATTTAGCCGTCATGATGGATCCATTAGAAATATACGTACCAATTTCTTTGTAAATATTTGGCGAAATACCTCCGGTCCAAGCATTCGCATCGTAATCCGGATAGTTTGCCATAGTGACAACGCGCCCCGTATCCACTTCCATCGCAACGGCAAAACCAGAGGAGGCCTTCATCCCGGTTTTCATATACAGATCATTGGCATGAGAGGGACTGCGTAAATATTTGATATGTTCCTCCAGCATTCTCTCTGTTGCCTTCTGGATATCTTTATTAATCGAAAGATATAGATTATTCCCTTTTATAGGCGCTGTCACTTCGGCTCTTCCGATAATTTTCATAGCCGCATTTACTGGATATTTCCTACTCCCGTTTTTACCGCGCAGCTCATCCTGATACATACGTTCAATGCCGTCAAACCCTACATTTTCTGTGTTCAGATATTCTTCGCTACTTGGGCTATCTTTATAGATATCTTTGGCCGTCTGCGTAGAAAATGATTTTAAATATCCAACTAAATGTGTGGCAATCGTCGTATTATCATCATCCATTTCATACGTACGGATACTTTCTTCCGTCACTTCTAACCACTTAAATTCATCTCGGTGCTCTAGTAAATAGGCCATTTCCCCTTTAGATAAATCAGCCTTTATCCGTCGCGGTACCCAATAATAACTCGGATCTTTCACCTTATTTTTATTAATATCGTAACCTAAATCCATCGCTAGAACGATCTCTTCTGGCGTAGGGCTGACCGAATTCGGTTTGGCATATTTATCAAGAACATCAACCTTTAGCCGCTGAGCTAGTGCAATCACTTCATCTTTGTTTTGTTGACCTGGTTCAATACGGAAAAACAAGGACTGAACTGGAATCGTATAAGCAAGAGGAGATTTGGTAGAGTCGTAGATATTACCTCGAATGGGAGCGATACTCGTGGTCTGATTCGTATTTGTATTCTCCGCCTCTTTAAGATCTTTGGCTTGAACGAATTGTAAGATAGCCAAACGCACGATTAAGACAGAAAATAATAAAAACGTTACAAAGAAAAATATATTGATCCGAAACGAAAAGTGCCGCTTTTTGGTAACCTCTTTTTTCTTCGGATCATCCATAATGGATGACTTCATCGCTTCTCAGATCCTTTCTTACGCTATGGCTTGCTCATGAAATAGCTCAAGCAGGGAATGAATACCCTCCCCTGTATGATAGGAATAACGGATTATTCGAACAGCATCGATGCCGACTTGACTTGGCGCCCAAATATCATTCGTCTCATGGTCGCCGATATAAAGAATATCCTTAGCCTCTAACCCCGCCCTATCCAGGGCAAGCTGGAAGATCGCCGGATCGGGCTTCTCTAGACCAACTTCTGTTGAAACAATGACGGGGTCGAAATCATGCAAAATCCCCTTATCCTCCAATATGGCTTTCAAGGTAGGAGCAAAATTGCTGATAATCCCTATTCGAAAACCTTGGGCCTTCAAACCATCTAAAAATGGTTTAACATCATCAAACAATTCATAATACTCGGGTGCCGTGTAAATGTCGTAGAGCTCATGGCAGCAGGTATAAATCTCTTCCTCTGTCCACTCCTCGTGTATGCCCAATTTATGGAGCACATATTTATATAGATTGACCCAGAACTCACGATCTGACTCTGGACTGCAAACCACGAAATTGTCCTGCTTATTCACATAATAAAAAAGACGAAAAGCTTCCGTAAATAGTTCACTAATATGAGCTTCATCACGATCCACAGATCGCAATTGTAAATACTGTTTCAATATCGTCTGGGCCGCCGGAATCGTAAGTAAAGTGTCCCCAGCGTCTAAGTAAATCATCTTATATTCCTGTAATGGTTTTCGCATATAATCTCCCTCATTCTTATAAACAATCGCACCTTATCAGTGTACCACATTTAATCATGATATGAGAAAACCCTCCAGATCTATCCATGAATTCCCTTAAAAGTTCGGTCGCCTTAAACAAAAAAAAGCCCTCCCTTGATCTCCAAAGGAAAAGCTTTCTTGCCGATACTTTTTAAGCGTCCTTAACATGAGTTTGATCGAAGTTAGGCGGATTGAACCAGTTGCCACCGCTTGCCACCCAGGTTGAATCTAGCGGTACCCAGCGATCAGACTCTTTCAGGTAAACTTCGTTCCAAGCGTGAGGCCCATAGCTGCCCTGCCCGTCATAGCCTAGCCCCGTCACAACTTTCACATCAAGTCCGATGGATCTGGCCATCTGTGCATACAACCTAGAGTAGTCTATACAAACCCCTTCGCGGGTGTTGAAGGTATCCTCCGGCGTCTGTTCTTTCCAGATTCGTTTCTCTTCATACAGAGTTACCTTATCCCAATCATATTTGATGTAGCCGCCTACCCATTTATACAACAGCTTGGCCTTCTCTTCATCCGTCTTCCCACTGGCGGTTACTTCTTTGGCCGCATCAGCAATATTGCCTGGAATTTTCGCGTCTAGAACTTCATACTTACGCTGCAGGATATTCGTAAATTCCTGTTCGACAGCACGTGTGAACACGGGCACTTTGTCGGCAATGAAGTCACCCGTGAA
Source organism: Paenibacillus sp. V4I9 (assembly GCF_030817295.1). Classification (NCBI taxonomy): domain Bacteria; kingdom Bacillati; phylum Bacillota; class Bacilli; order Caryophanales; family Paenibacillaceae; genus Paenibacillus; species Paenibacillus sp. V4I9. The sequence goes on along the minus strand of NZ_JAUSZE010000001.1, from coordinate 992,475 downwards.
GGGTGAAATTACTTCTTTAGCACCTTTCTGATACATCTGTGATGATTCAATGTATGGTGTGACCAAAGAGTGAGGGAATAACGTTACATAAATGAAAAGCACAGCAATAAGAATGAGCGCCCTAGCGAATCCTGCGACAGAACCGATGGCTCCACCAGAGACAGAACTAATAAAAGAGTTGCTGCGCTCCCTGTAAGGATCACGATTAGCCAGCCAACTTCCTAACAAGGGATCAATCAATAGGTTCAGCAGTTGCTTCACGATCATATAGCCAAGTAAAAACAATATACCGAAACGCAGCAGCGGGAAATCGCGGATACTCGTCATAGCCGTATAATAGATTTGTTTAAGCATGCTTATCTCTACGGATGGAATTTGCAAATTCTGCCCTTTCAGCCAGATTTGTATCACAGGCGATATCCACTGGACCCCTTTCCACGCAATGAACATGGACAGAATGACGATAACCGCCTCAACGAGCATAGACAGAAGATGCTTGGCTGAACCTGATCCTCCCCGGAAAAACCCTTGAACGACTGAGCCTACAAATGTGAGAACGATCACGATGGATATTAAATTTATCGAAGTTGATTGTAACCACGTCATATCCGTCATGATTTCTCACCATCCTATTTTTTATAAAAAATGACTCTTCTTACTGCTTAGCGTTTTTCTTTGCTTGCTCGATGAAAGCATTAACGGCTGCGTTGGCGTTCATCTTAAACGTTTTACCAAGAAAGGTGACTTGTACTTCATCCGTCCCTGCCTTGCCTTCCACCTTTAAGCTCTTCGTCGTAATGAGAAAGGAACCGTCCGGATTCGCTTTAAATTGGGCATCTTTGGCTTCCGAGGTCAACGTACTGACAGCCTTATCTTTGATTTCATCACCGACTTGCGAAACCACGCTTGCCCCAATATCCTTTATTTTATCCTTATAGCTCGCTCCATAAACGACGAGAGCCCCAACAATTGCGATGACCACAATCCATTTCACCACGGTTTTCACAATTCCGATCACGATAAAAAGCACAATAATAGCGGCCACAATTAAGTACCAACGATCCTGCGCAAAGGAAATCCACTGATCCAAACTAACCCCTCCTAATTATCCAAAAGTCCCTTCCTATCATACTACAAGGAATCCTTAATCTTCATCTCTTTTTTTCCTTAACAGGGCTAACTTTCGTTCTATCTCCTCCGTTTTATCGACTCTACTTCTCGTCTTTCGAAAAGACTGTCTCAAGCGAAAAATCAGGAAAATAGCTGCGCCAGCGAGTAAAACAATCACATATGCGTCCATAAAGCCTCCTAAAAACAGAATTGTGTCATTTGTATGGAAAGGTCATATCTATAGGACGAGCGGCGTACATCTTAAGAAGAGACAAGTCTAAATGATTGAGGTGGTGAGAACATGCGAACAGCTATTTGGTTGTACTTATTTATGTTTGTTGCTTTTTTTGATTTACACGCGCAGTACCCGATTCTTTCTCCCTTCGCCTTATCTTTAGGAGCAGCTCCTTCATTTATAGGGCTAATTATGGGCGTATACTCAATTACACATTTGCCTGGGAATCTAATCGCTGGCTATGGCGTGGACAAATATGGAAGTAAAATCTTTATTGTCTTTAGCCTGATTGTAGCAGGGATCATCTTACTTTTTCAATCCAATGTGAAAGATCCTTGGCACTTGCTATATATTCGTTCGATTAGCGGATTCGTACTCGCCTTCTTATCCCCTGCCTGCTTATCGTTGCTTGCACGCATAGCCAAGGATCGCATCCATCAAAGTAAACTGATGGCTGGCAACGGTCTCATACATACCCTTGCTTCCGTGGTATCTCCAGCAGCAGGCGCTGTGTTAGTTGCCAAAATTGGATTTACAACAGCCTTCTCCGTGTTAGGTTGGATTCTTATTATCACAGGCATACTTGCCATCTTCGGTGTGAAAGAAAAGCAGCTCCTAGCGCAAACAGGAAGCAAATCCCCCATCTTAGATGATCATGGTCATGGCATGCTGAGTGATGAATCAGACCTACCCGCCAGCGTAACGATTCCATGGTTATTCTTTCTCATTCCAATGGCTCTCTCCTGCTCGCAAGGCATTCTTTTCTTTGAGCTTCCACTTATGCAGTCGGCCAGAGATTCTATCCTAACGTCCGGCGTTTTTTTCACTTTAATCAGTTTAGGCGCTCTGTTAAGCATCAGCTTCTGGTTCTTAAATAAGATCCCCCCGTTTATCCGAACGGTCTGTGGAAGTATCTCGCTTGCGATCATTTTCTTCGGTTTAGCCATTCAGTGGCCGATACCACTCACGGTTTCCCTTTTCCTAATCGGAATGGCGAAAGGTATCATTTATCCCGCTCTCGCTGCCCTTCTTGCCGGTATAACAAGCAGCAATCGATATGGACGCGTCTTTTCCCTTCTTTCCATCTCCTATTCCGTTGGCGCCTTTATCGGTCCCATGATGGCCGGACAGCTTCGCGACCACATTTCCTCTTACTTCATCGCGTTTTTCGTCTTAATGCTAGCACTTTCCCTCTTACCGCTGCGCACATTTAAAACGCCTATTACAACGTAATTGCCGATAAAATGGCGGCTTGAGCTTATCAAGCCGTCTTTTGCGCTGTCAATCCCTGTCATTTCCCGGGAAATGACAGCATCATATTTGCCTAATCGTCGAATGAAATCCTTGGATCACTTGCGAAAACGGGTTATACTACAAAAAAACCTAAAGTGAGGAAATCCCATGTCGATTGTAATCATAGTAGAAGGTAAAAATGATAAAAGCCGGTTAAAACGCGTGGTTGATGAAAGTGTCGTGATCTTATGTACATTCGGTACCCCCAGCTCGTTAACTCTTGAAGAACTGAGAAAAAAAGCGGAAGACAATCATGTGTTCATATTTACGGATAATGATGCATCCGGCAAAAAAATACGTTTTCTATTGCGAGAAACGTTTCCAGACGCAGAACAAATATATACGCGCAGAGGGTATGCTGGCGTCGAAGGAACACCTGAGGAATACATCATTCAGCAATTAGAAAAAGCAGGGCTGGATGAGTATATCAAATACCCCGCTCCAGACCCTGCTTTTGAATAGTTAACACCATGAATGATTGACTTATTTTCCTTTAGATAAGGTCACGACATCTTTGACAATATGGTCAACATCCAACTCTGGGTTGCTCGCATCATAATAATTCCGGAGTTTTCCTTTTGGGTCAACCAGCAAAATAGCATTCGAATGCGAGAAATTACCATCCTTTTCTTTAATCACCATAATGCCGAAATCTTCAGCAAGCTTGTGAATTTTCGATTCCTCACCACGCAGGAATGTCCACCCACCCGGAACTGGCTTCGATTCAAATCGGTTTCCAAATTCTTTAAGCACTTCCGGTGTATCTCGTTTTGGATCGACTGTTATGGATACAATTTCCGCTTTAGTACCCAGTAAGTCTTTTTTCTTCAAAGATTCCTGAACCTGAGAAAGCAAGAAAGTCGTCGGCATGCAAACATCCGGACAAAAGGAATAAAAGAAGTATACAAGTCTAACCTTACCATCCATATCCTGAGAGGCAACGGGTTTGCCATCTAAGTCCTCCAATTGGAACGAAGGAGCTTGTTTCATTGCTGTTAAGCGTTGGTCAGGTTCACTGCCGTTAGCCCATAATTTATAGGCAAATGATGCAATCATGGCAATTAATATAGCGCCCAGCGCAAGTTTAAACCAATTTTTCCCGAAAAACGTACTCATTACTTCAGCCCTCAATTCTAACTAATTTTCACAGTATCAATGACCATGAGGAACGATAAGAGAGTTAAATACAACAGTGAGAATAGGAACATACGCTTGGCCCATACCACTTCGGCCTCACCTGTTGCCTTAAATCCTTTGATACTCATGAAAGCCCAAATCAATCCTAAGATGGTTGATGCGAATAAAAACAAATAACCCACATATCCATAAGCCGTTAACATCACGGTTACAGGAACAAGCAAAACCACATAACGCACCATACTGATCTTGGTCACGTAAGTCCCCTTCACGACGGGTAAAAGCGGGAATCCTGCAGCGCGATATTCTTCCATACGTCGAATCCCAAGAGCCCAGAAATGCGGAGGCTGCCAGAGAAATAGGAAAGCAAAAAGGAGAATAGCACCTAGATCAACCGTACCACTTACTGCACAGTATCCAATAACGGGAGGTGTAGCACCAGAGAATGCCCCAACGAATGTACTCCATACCGAAGTTCTCTTAAACCATGCTGTATAGAGCCAAACATATAAGAACAGTCCAATCAGTCCGATCAACGTTGCAAGAGGCGATTGCGCTCCAAAATATAGGACTCCTAGACCGATCGTTCCTAAAATAATACCGTACCATAGAACGACATTAGCACTCATTCTCCCGCTTGGAAGAGCTCTATTCTGCGTCCGTTCCATCTTCGCATCCATTTCACGGTCCAAATAATTGTTGAGCACCGTTCCTCCTGCCATTACAAGAGCTGTTCCTAGCATGGTCATAATAAGGTGTACCCAGCTTACTTCCCAATGGGCCGCCATCCAATAGCCAGCAAAAGCTGTCATTAGATTGGAATAAATAATGCCTGGCTTAACCAAGCGATAAAAATCTTTTAAGGTCACAGGCTCAGCCGATGCCTGAGTATTGCTAGCTTCTATGGAATCTGTCCCAATAGACCCTTGTGACGAACCGTTCGCAACGCTTTCGTAGCTAACTTGATTTCCCACGTAAACGTCCTCCTCTATGTCGAATTTCCGAGCAAACTGAATAATGAACATTCTCATCATACCAACCCTTACATCGTTTGACAATGAAGTGCAGCCAGTTGTCATCATATTGTCGATTCTCCTTCCAGTATGCGTGGAAAATGATCGGAACATTCGATTTCATGCAAAAAGGAGCCCCCAGGGCTCCTTTCAATCGTATAAATCCTATTTATTTATTTACCATAAGTGGTGTTAAGGCTAATAAACTGCGGCGAATTTCATGCCATGCCTTCGTCAAAGCCAGCTGTAGTTCCCAAGCATGTCTTCCCATGACTGTGACAATCAAACCGTATTTATACGTAAGACTGGCCCCGATACGGACCTCTACACCCTCAAGCTTCTCAAGACTCTCCAATACTTTCTCAAGATGACGCTGTTTAAGACGATCCGAGAAAATGTACAGATTACCAAGGTGTGTTTCCCGCTCCCAGCAACCTGGTGCTGATAGCTGCATGGTCTGTGGTTCAATTCTTTGATTCTGATAAAAAATCAATTCCTTGCCGTGCCAAACTTTCATACGATTCATATAACGGGAGTACTGAAATATTTCGCCTCGCTGCGTTCGTCCCGGACAACATACATCTGAGAAAATCAATGCAGACCCCGGTGATAAATGAACATCCATTTCTGCGGCTAGGCTTGCATCCTTATAGAGCATTAAGGGCTCTGGCATGTATTCCAGCAGCGCGTCAGCTTCCAATTGAACCGTCTGACGCTGCGTGCTTCCGTGACCAACCTCAGACGGATGAACCTTCGTGAACGATTGGTTCGTTAGAAAAACACGTGCGCCCTCTCCAAGGCGCACGTTGATTTCGTAATGATCCCCCGACATGAGTCCTGGGGAGCAGTCCATCATATAGACGCCCAATTGATCCGCAGGATGGGCGTCCTGGATGAGTGTTTCGTTCTCGTAACGAAACGTTTTGGCGATTTTGAGCGGGGAGGCGTGGTATTTGTGGACAAGCTGCGTCAAGCTGCCGCGTAACGCAAATTCCGCCTTAATCTCCCCAGTCACTCTAGGCATGGCGGAACTCCTGTTCCACCCATGTAACAATATCGTCTAACCCTGTACCGCCCATCAGGTTTGAGAAAATATACGGACGGTCGCCGCGCATCTTCTTCGTATCCGAATCCATCACTTCCAGGCTGGCGCCTACATACGGGGCTAGATCGATTTTGTTGATAATGAGCATATCGGAACGCATAATGCCAGGACCGCCTTTGCGCGGTATTTTCTCCCCTTGGGCGACATCTATAATATAGATGAAGCGATCTACCAACTCCGGGCTGAACGCTGCAGCCAAGTTATCGCCGCCACTCTCGATGAAAATAATATCAAGATTATCGAATCGCTTCTCCAGCTCTTCGATAGCTTCGAAATTCATCGAAGCATCCTCTCGAATCGCTGTATGCGGGCATCCGCCTGTTTCTACCCCAATAATCCGGTCCTCAGGCAGTACTTCGGAACTAATCAATATACGGGCATCTTCCTTCGTATAGATATCATTCGTAATCACCGCAATACTATAGCGGTTATTGAGTTTCCGAGCCAGACGCTCCACTAGCGCCGTCTTACCAGAGCCAACAGGTCCGCCGATTCCAATACGCATTGGGCGACTCCGATCCACAGCTGGTTTCTCCCATTGGTGGTGATGATGACCTTGACCTTGACACATAGTCATTCCTCCTAAAATTATGATAGGGCATATTTGCCTCATTAAGACATGAATAATCGCGAATACAGGGTTTCGTGCTGCATCATGGCCAGATCTGCGGCTGGTGAATTCGTATACGCATCCAAGGGATCCAAATGCGCTACACGCTGCCACTCGCTTCCGGTCAAAGGAAGCAGTTTCGCAAGAAGAATTTGTCCTTGAGTTTGCCCTATGGACATGAGTCTAAGCGCACTGTTGATACAGGTCATGATACAGCTATAAAGATAACCTTCCGCCGCTTGATGTAAGGGCACACCGAGGTGATAGCTCACCCATCCATGGACAATCGGATGATTGGAGCTGCAGCGGCCGGCTTTCACTGCTTCGTCCAGAGGCAGCCAGTTCAGCTCGGGGTACATCGAGCGCGATAGCTGGAGAAGCCTGCGGCCCATCTTTTGAACGCCGCTCCTCGCTTCACTTGATACACGTTGCACATGCAGCATATGGTCGATCTCCCAGAGCTGATCCCATTCCTGCCTTGGAATTTGGGTATAGGCAGCTTTGATTACCATCGCATCTGACGTTGCCCAACTATTGGCGAGCATCGTACGAATATAAGCTTCGAGCTCTTCAATCGTTGTTAAGCGCTCTTGCTGAACGAGCGTTTCCAAACCAAAGGAATGAGAGAATCCGCCAATGGGTAAGGCTGAATCCAGAAGCTGCTGATAAGCGAGCCAGTGAAACCTTGGAGTCATCTCTTCAATGAATGTCGTTGTTGTCGTTGTCTTTGTTCTCATCGCTATTATATCGTCACCTCGATCAGGGACTTCCCGCTCTTTTAAAACAAAAAATATAACTGCGCCATCGGCAGCTCAGTTGCTGGCTCACAAGTAATGGCTTCCCCATCAACTTTCACTTCATAGGTCTCTGGGTTTACTTCTATAGAAGGCGTGCCGTTATTATGAATCATGTCTTTCTTCGATATATGACGACACCCTTTCACAGGCTCGACACGCTTTTGCAGCCCTAATTTCTCAGCGATGCCACGATCATAAGCTGCTTGAGAGACGAAAGTAATCGAGCTTTGCGTCAAAGCTTTACCAAAAGCAGCAAACATCGGACGCCCAAATACAGGCTGCGGTGTTGGAATTGAAGCGTTGGGATCTCCCATCTGCGCGTAGGCGATACTGCCGCCTTTGAGTACCAGATCCGGCTTAACCCCGAAGAACATTGGACTCCAAATGACAAGATCCGCGAATTTCCCAGGCTCAATGGAGCCGACAAGGTGCGAAACACCATGTGTAATCGCCGGATTTATCGTATATTTGGCGATGTAACGTTTAATTCGGAAATTGTCGCCATCTTCCGTATCGGGAGTCAGCGGTCCACGCTGTTTCTTCATCTTATCAGCGGTTTGCCATGTTCGAATAATGACCTCGCCAACCCGCCCCATTGCCTGAGAATCCGAGCTTAGCATGCTGAAGACACCTAGATCATGAAGAATATCTTCCGCAGCAATCGTTTCCGGGCGAATCCGGGAATCCGCGAAAGCAACATCCTCGGGGATACGGCTGTCCAAATGATGACACACCATGAGCATATCCAAATGTTCTTCAATGGTATTGATCGTATATGGACGTGTCGGGTTTGTCGAAGACGGCAGTACGTTAAGCTCAGCAGCTGCACGGATAATATCCGGCGCATGCCCACCGCCTGCTCCTTCGGTATGATACGTATGAATCGTACGGCCCTTGATGGCTGCCAGTGTATCCTCGAGAAATCCCGCTTCATTTAATGTATCGGTGTGAATGGCTACTTGAACGTCATATTGATCTGCTGCTTCTAGACAAGTGTCGATTGCTGCCGGCGTCGTTCCCCAATCTTCATGAAGCTTCAAACCAATAGCTCCCGCTTCAATTTGTTCCGTCAACGGGGCTAGAAAAGAAGCATTACCTTTACCCGTAAAGCCCAAATTCATGGGAAAAGCTTCAGCTGCCTCCAGCATACGCTGCATGTGCCATGCACCTGGTGTACAAGTTGTGGCATTCGTTCCTGTAGCAGGCCCCGTCCCGCCACCAATCATTGTCGTCACACCAGAGGAAAGTGCCGTTTCAATTTGTTGGGGGCAAATAAAATGAATGTGCGCGTCGATCCCGCCCGCGGTTACAATCTTACCTTCACCCGCAATGACTTCCGTGCTCGCGCCCACGATCATATTCGGATGAACGCCATCCATAATGTCCGGGTTCCCCGCTTTACCGATACCCACGATATGACCATCCTTGATGCCGATATCACCTTTGACAATACCCCAGTGGTCGATAATAACCGCATTTGTAATGAGGGTATCTAGAACACCTTGGTCACGGGTAGCACCGCTGGATTGCCCCATCCCATCCCGAATGACCTTGCCGCCGCCAAATTTACATTCATCACCGTATACGGTGTAATCATGCTCTATTTGTGCCCAAAGCTCGGTATCAGCCAAACGAATGGCATCTCCAGTTGTAGGTCCGAACATGGACGCATAACTTTTACGATCTATTCGATTCACCGGGCTTTCCCTCCCATGCTTGCCATCTTTCTCTCGCAGCACTTGACATATTTCCAATAGCTGCTAAGCCTTTACTCAAGTTATTTAGTCCATAAGAAAGTTTCGCTCCACCAAGTTCAACTAGCTGAATAGGTTTCTGTTCTCCTGGCTCAAAACGGACAGCCGTTCCCGCTGGAATGTCCAATCGCATGCCATAGGCTTGTTCTCTCGGGAAGTCCAAAGCTCTGTTCACTTCAAAAAAATGAAAATGCGAGCCCACCTGAATGGGACGATCTCCTGTATTCGTAACGATAAGTTCAATCGTTTGTCTTCCTATATTCATTTCAATATATCCTTTGACTGTTCGATATTCTCCTGGAACCATCTTCTCGCCCCCATTTGTATAGTTAGGTTATTGGCTCGTGTACGGTAACTAATTTGGTCCCATCGGGAAACGTAGCCTCTACCTGCACCTCATGAATCATTTGAGGTACACCTTCCATAACTTGCTCAGCTCTCAGAATCGTTGTACCGAATGCCATCAATTGAGCAACGGTCAACCCATCCCTTGCTCCTTCCATAATTTCGGATGTTAGCAGAGCTATGCTTTCGGGATAATTCAGTTTCAAGCCTCTGGCAAGTCTTCGGCGTGCGAGATCAGCTGCCACAGTAATGAGCAGCTTTTCTTTTTCTCTCTCCGTTAAATGCACATCTTCACCTCATTAAAATCCGAATAATGGTAATTACTTATCCTTATTATATTCGTGTATTCCATGATTGTAAATCATCAATGTTAGATATTATGACACCAAAACAACGATTTCTGAAGTCGTTCTTCGTATTTTATGTGATTTCAACAAAAAAATAGCTAATTTTTGTGCGCTGTTAACAAAAAAACCTTTATATATGTCAACTATATTGACACTAACTTGTTTCGCACTTTATCATAAGCCTTGTAATCCAAATCTTGTAAGCAAAGGGAGTGGGACGTGAATGAGAGAGATACGAAACAAAGGTAAGCTCACAGTCGCTTTGAGTATGGCTTTGATGATGGTCATGGCTGGCTGTGCAAAGACAGAGCCAACTACATCCACGACAACTACACCTATGGCGACCAAAGCCGCTGAAGCTAAGGCGGAGACGAAGGATGAAACGGTACCTGTTGGTATTCTTCACTCACTGACAGGCACGATGTCCATTAGCGAGGTGTCTGTCAGAGATGCTGAACTTATGGCGATTGACGAAATTAATGCAGCTGGGGGACTCTTAGGTAAAAAAATCAAGCCCGTGATTGAAGACGGTGCATCCGATTGGCCGACTTTTGCAGAGAAAACTAAGAAGTTACTGCAAAAGGACAGCGTCGTAACCATCTTTGGCTGCTGGACATCTGCCAGCCGCAAAGCCGTGCTTCCTGTCGTCGAACAAAACAAAGGATTACTGTGGTATCCGGTACAGTATGAAGGCGTGGAATCATCACCTAATATCTTCTACATTGGCGCAACAACGAACCAACAAATTATCCCTGCGGTAACTTGGCTTCTTCAAAACAAAGGCAAGAAATTCTACCTGCTTGGTTCCGATTACGTATTCCCGAGAACAGCCAACAAAATTATTAAAGAGCAATTGAAAGCTGAAGGCGGATCGCTTGTTGCCGAAGAATACACACCACTTGGACACACGGACTACAATACAATCATTAGTAAAATCAAAAAAGAGAAGCCAGATGTCATTTTCAATACGCTGAACGGCGACAGTAACGTAGCCTTCTTCAAGCAATTGAAAGATGCAGGCATTTCATCCAAAGATCTAACAACAATGTCCGTAAGTATCGCTGAGGAAGAGGTTCGCGGTATTGGAGCATCTGTCCTTGATGGACACTATACAGCTTGGAATTACTACCAAACAACAGATACACCTGAGAATAAAAAATTCGTTGAAGCTTACAAAGCTAAATACGGCAAAGACCGCGTTACGGATGATCCGATCGAAGCTGGTTACACGGCCGTTTACTTATGGGCTACAGCTGTTAAGAAAGCAGGATCCTTTGAGGTAGAGAAAGTAAAAGCTGCTGCCAAAGGTATCGAGTTTAACGCACCTGAAGGTAAAGTGGTCATTGATGGAGAGAACCAACATATTTCCAAAACGGCTCGAATCGGTCAAATTACGGCGGATGGCCAAATCAAAGAAATATGGAACTCCGGCCAACCACTCAAACCAGATCCTTTCCTCAAAACATACCCTTGGGGCGGAGAAGTAACGAAAAAATAAAGTTAGTTATTGGAGCCAGGACTGCCTAACGGCAGTCCTGGATTTCACCATTTACTTGGGGTTTACTGGGAGGGATTGTCATGAGTCTGCTGCTTCTTCAATTATTTAACGGTCTAAGCCTTAGCTCCATTCTGCTGTTGATCGCCATCGGTCTTGCGATTACATTCGGCTTGATGAATGTTATGAATATGGCACATGGCGAATTCATCATGATTGGCGCCTACATGGCTTATCTAGTCCAGCAGTGGTTCCAGAAGTTTCTACCGGCGTCCGCTTTCGGATGGTATTTCATCGTGTCGTTAGGAGTTGCCTTTGCGGTAGCCTTCTTTGTCGGCTGGCTTCTCGAAGTTTTTCTTATTCGATTCATGTACGGCAGACCTTTAGACAGCCTGCTTGCTACATGGGGAGTAAGCCTTGCCTTGCAACAGCTTGCGCGCACCATCTTCGGTGCTCCTAACGTGGCTGTCAAAGCACCCGAATGGTTGGAAGGCGGACTCCATCTATCAGCGGACCTCATTCTCCCTTACAAGCGCCTCTTTATTATTGCTTTGGTTGCGCTATGTATCTTGGTGATTTATATGTACCTGTACCACTCAGCCGGAGGAAGGCGCATGAGAGCTGTTATGCAAAATCGTGAAATGGCTGCTTGTCTTGGTATTTCCACACGTAGAGTAGATGCTCAGTCCTTCGCTTTTGGCTCCGCTATGGCAGGAATTGCCGGATGCGCCTTAACGCTTCTTGGACCTATTGGACCAACCATAGGCACTTATTATATTGTGGATGCGTTCATGGTTGTCGTACTTGGTGGAATTGGCAAGCTGATTGGAACCGTAGCAGGAGCATTAGGTATTGGGGTTTTCAATACAGCTTTGGAATACACAACAAGTGCTACGCTCGGTAAAGTGCTAGTCTTTACGCTCATAATAGCCTTCTTGCAATGGAAACCGATGGGACTTGTGACGATCCGTTCAAGATCCTTAGATTGAAGAAAGGATGTGGTATCTTCCATGCTCTTAACGGGACAATCCAAGCTTAAATTGATCGTCTATGCCGTTTTTTTGATCGCTATCGCTCTGGCTCCTTTGTTCATGTCAGACTTCCGACTTTCGCTTCTTGGCAAGTTTCTCGCTTATGCCATCATTGCCATGGGAATTGATCTGATTTGGGGCTATACGGGCATTCTTAGCCTCGGCCATGGCGTCTACTTCGGACTTGGCGCTTATTGTATGGCCATGCATCTTAAGCTCGCCGCGACGCCAGACCAACTTCCGGATTTCATGTCATGGAGCGGTGTTGAAAGCTTACCGTGGTTCTGGGCTCCTTTCCACAATGCAGGCGCTGCATTCCTACTCGCCCTCATCATTCCGATGATCGTTGCATTCATCTTAGGATATTTTACATTCCGCAACCGCATTAAAGGTGCCTTCTTCTCCATTTTGTCTCAGGCGTTGGTCATTATTACCGTCACGTTATTCGTTGGCCAACAAGGCTATACAGGTGGAACTAACGGACTAACTAATTTCACCACCTTTCTTGGCTTAAACCTGCAATCCCAATCTACGAAATTATTATTTTTCTATCTCACTTTAGCTGTTGTTGTTGTTGTTCTTATTCTATGCAGTCTGCTCGTCACCAGTCGTATGGGGAACATTCTCACAGCCATTCGTGATGGTGAAAATCGGGTTCGCTTTATTGGTTACAATCCAGTCACTTATAAAGTATTCATTTACTGCGTTTCAGCAGGATTAGCCGGACTTGCCGGTGTGCTCTTCGTCCTTCAGGAAGGCATTATCTCACCTGCACAAATGGGCATTGTCCCTTCTATTGAGATGGTTCTTTGGGTGGCTATCGGGGGGCGCTCAACGATCGGAGGCGCCGTTCTTGGAGCGTTAATCACCAACGCAGCCAAAACAACGTTTAGCGAAGCTTACCCAGCCTGGTGGCCTATTATGCTCGGAGCCATGTTCATTATTGTTGTACTGCTGCTGCCCAAAGGTATCGTCGGTACGATCACACACTATACCTCCAATTGGAAAAAACCCGTGCTTCCTAAGCCGATTTCTTCATCGCAAGAAGCAAGCTGACCATACACCAAATCCTTAATATTATGAAATTTGAAGGGGGAACATCCCAATGCTAGGACAATTAGCGAAACAACAACCTGTAGCCGGCGAGAAAATCCTTAGCGTTAAAGGACTTGAAGTGAGCTTTGACGGATTTAAAGCCTTACGCAATCTGGACTTTTCCCTGCAATATGGAGAGCTTCGGTTCCTCATTGGGCCGAACGGAGCAGGTAAAACGACGCTCTTGGATGTCATTTGCGGGAAAGTGAAACCTTCGCAAGGTCACGTTTATTTCAAAGAATCGATTGATCTCTCCAAGCACCAAGAACACCAAATTGCTCAACTTGGCATTGGACGTAAATTCCAAGCACCATCCGTCTTCTCTACATTAACCGTTTTTGAAAATTTGGCTCTTTCTATGAAACAACAGCGCGGTCTCCTAAGCGCACTATGGACCAAGACGACGAGTGAACAGCGCGACCGCTTGCACCTCCGACTCGAGATGATAGGCCTCCAAAGTAAAGTCAAAGAACGCGCGGGGTCACTCTCTCACGGCGAGAAACAATGGCTTGAAATCGGGATGCTGCTCATGCAGGAGCCCGATCTACTACTGCTTGATGAGCCTGCCGCCGGCATGACAGATAGCGAAACCGAGAAAACAGGTGAGCTGCTGCACGAAATAGCGGCTAATCAGACGATCATCGTAGTTGAACACGATATGGAGTTTGTTCGCCAATTCGCTAGAACGGTCACAGTACTTCATGAAGGCACTGTGCTTCGGGAAGGCACGATGCAGGATATTCAGAATGATGATAAGGTTGCTGAGGTTTATCTAGGAAGGAGAGTGGAACGAGGTGCTTAACCTTCAGAAGATAGAAGCCGGTTACGGCGAGAGTATGGTTGTACGCCATGTCAACCTTCAGGTAAAACCTGGGCAAATCGTTTGTCTAATGGGCCGCAACGGTGTAGGGAAATCCACACTCATGAAGAGCATTATGGGACTCATTCAGCCGAAGTCCGGAACGATCCACTACAACGAACGGAATATAACGTCATTCCCGCCGGATCGACGAGCCAAATTAGGGATCGGCTACGTGCCGCAAGGCCGTGAGATTTTCCCACAGCTTACTGTTGAGGAAAACCTGCTTCTTGGGCTTGAAGCTGCAACTGATGGAAGAAAAAAGCTCCCTGAATCCCTCTTCGACACCTTCCCCGTGCTTCGTCAAATGCTTCACCGCAAAGGAGGCGACCTCAGCGGCGGGCAGCAGCAGCAATTAGCGATAGCCCGCGCCTTAGCCCCTGGCCCCAAGCTGCTGCTGCTAGATGAGCCGATGGAAGGTATCCAGCCTTCTATTGTCATGGAGATTGAAGCCATCATTGAATCTATCAAACAGAGTCGAGAAATTGCCGTATTACTTGTCGAACAAAGTTTAGAGTTCGCTACAGGCATTGCCGATTACTATTATGTATTGGACCGAGGGACAATAGCCGCCGAAGGTCATGCCGAGCATTTGAGCGAAGATCAAGTCCGAAAGCACTTAACGGTATGATTTTGCTTACATGGACCCACCCTACAGAAGGAAGCTGGATTACTTGACCTATGAAATTAGGCGTCAAGTACCGTCCAGCTTCTTTTTTTTCATACGGAGGAACTAATTATGAAGTTAAGCTGGACGTCACAAAATGTATAATGATAACATGCATATATAGGATCGAATGTTGCGTCCGGCATATCGAGCACCGAACCTTTTGAAGGAAAAGGAGGGGGGAACGTTTATGTCTAAGATATTAATTATTGAAGATGATTTAAGCATTGGTGAAATGATGTCGATTTATTTGTACGAAGAAGGCTATCAAGTTATGCGTGCGGAAACTGGCCGTCAAGGCGAAGTGTTATTTCGAGATTTCGAACCTGATATCATCGTGCTTGACATTATGCTGCCTGATGTTGACGGGATTCAGCTATGCACAGACTTCCGAAATTCGTCAACCATCCCCATTCTTATGGTATCCGCCAAAAATGAGGTCTCCGATCGCGTTAAAGGCCTGCAGACTGGCGCAGATGATTACCTATGCAAACCATTCTCCATGAGGGAACTGTCAGCAAGAATACAAGCTTTACTGCGACGTTCACATGCCTTTCCTCCGCCAGTTCAATCTACCGATACGACCGAGCAAGTCGTTCATCTGGACCTAGAGAAGCGCTGCCTTTTTGTACATAACAAACTAATAGAGACCACTTTTTCTGAATTTGAAATTATGAAACTTTTTTGGCAGAATCAAGGACGAGTATACAGTCGGGAGGAGCTTTTAAACCGGGTCCGCGGTTTCGATTCCTATGTAACTGAACGTGCAATCGATGTACATATCGCAAACCTTCGCAAAAAAATAGAAGCTGATCCAAAAGAACCGAAATATATTAAGACGGTTTGGGGTGTCGGTTATAAATTTCTACTTACGTAAGCTCCCAATGGGGCTTTTTTTGTTTGGGATAATTAAGCAAAAACCAGTCACCAAATGGGCAGATGCACAATATGATGATTATGGATAATGACACGCACTAAGAATTTGTTTCAAATTTCAATTATGAAGAAAGCTTTCTCAAGGAAAGCTCAAGGAGGAAATACCAACATGTTGAATAGCCCTTACAGAATCGGTAACCTAGGAAACCAAGGCATGGCCCCGCAAGTCCCTTACGGATATCCTTATCCGGCTTATCCCGTTCCAACAACGGGTGCGAATAAACCTGCACCAAGCGGAACTGCATTTCCGCCTGCTGGAACTGCTTTTCCACCGGCCGGAGCGGCATTTCCACCTGCTGGGGGTCTGCAAACCGGTGTAAATGTACCAGGTCTTCTCCCAATGGAAGAATCTTATATCGAGAATATTCTCCGTTTGAACCTTGGTAAAATGGCTACAATCTACATGACATACGAAAATAACTCGCAATGGAATGCCAAAATTTTCAAAGGCAAACTGGAGGCAGCTGGCCGCGATCATATTATCATCAGCGATCCAGCTACCGGTATGCGTTTCTTATTGCTCATGGTGAATCTAGACTACATTACATTCGACGAGGAACTTCAGTATTACTATCCATACTCTGGCGGCGGACCTGGCCAACAGAGAGCATAATTAGATCACACATAAAGCCGTTTGCTCTTTCGTTAGAGCAGCGGCTTTTTTTGTCATGTAGAGGTCACTTCTGTGAAATGCCACATATGCAGTTTGCGCAGGCCGCCTTCAATCCACTCTTCCCATACGGCTTGATGTGAAGCATTTTCGTTTCCATGCAAGCGTTCTTGTTTCAATGAGAGATACTCCTCATAGGTAACTTTCTTCCAAATTTCCACAAAAAGCCCTGCCTGATCCGTTCCCTCCAGCAGTTCAAATCGCCCTTCCCGCCGCTGCCATTCCTGCATATAGATGAGAAAAGAGTCCCGAAAGGCGGGTTTTATGGCATACTCTACAAAAACTTTGAACATTTTTAGATCTCCCTCTGATTTATTTTTTGCTCCAAAATGGTAAACTAATAAAAAGACGGAAAAATGACCATGCTTACAAGGATAAATGATTCCGTCGTCTTATAAGGACGAGCGCGTTTATCAAGGTTGATGCGAAGCAAAAGTATAAAACTTATACTTTCTTATCAACTAAAGTAAGTTTTCCTACGGAAAACTCAGCCCATGCTTACGAAGAAAATTTTCTACGGAAAATTCTTAGGAGGAAACCCATTTGGACACAGGTACTCATCTCGTAATTGGTTTAGGGTTAGCGGGACTGTCTCAAATTGACCCTAGCGTTTCTGCGGACACAGCGGCAACCACTGCGGTCTTCATAGGAACTGTTATTGGCTCACAGATTCCGGATGTGGACGGGCTGCTCCGTTTTAAAGGGAACGCCACTTACATTCGAAATCACCGCGGTCGTTCTCACTCTTTGCCAGCTTTACTTTTATGGACGCTGCTGATCACTGGAGCTCTTGCTCTTTTCTTCCATGGAATCCCCTTGCTGCACCTTGGTATGTGGGTAGGAATCGCCGTTTGTTTTCACGTCTTCACAGATTGTTTCAACACATATGGTACACAAGCGTTCCGGCCATTCTCTGAAAAGTGGGTGTCATGGAACATTATACACATCTTTGATCCCTTTATCTTTTCAAGCCACATCGCAGCTATTTTCATGTGGTCTTTCCATGTCGCCAGTCCAAAGCTGGTATTCCCGACTTTGTACGGTGTTATCGCCCTCTATTACATCTGGCGCTCTCTGGACCATTACATCGTAGAAAAAGGGCTTTATCGCAAAGACCCCACTCATATGCCTGGGGATAAATACACACTTATTGTAACATTCAACCTCTATGTGTGGAACGTAGTGAAACGAAGAACAGACGGCACCTTCCAGTTGGGTGAACTGAAGAATTCGAAGCTTAGGTGGATCGACACTGTCAAATGTGAAGAACATCCAGCCATCGAGGTGTCCAAGAGTCACGAAGACATCCAAGCCTTACTCTACTTCTCATCCTTCACCTGTGCAGAAGTGAAAGAACATCGTTGGGGGTACGAAGTAAGGTGGGCTGATGTGCGTTATCGACACCGGAAGCAGTATCCTTTCGTCGGTGTTATCCTGATGGATCACAATTTCCAAACACTTGATTCTTATGTGGGCTGGGTGAATGACACTAGGCTTGAAAAAAAGCTAAAAGTGGATCTTTATTAGAAAAGAGGCGCGCTAACCAAACGCGTCTTTTTTACGTTTAAAAAAGACATACAAAAAGCCCAGAGGGTTTTAGGCCTCTGGGCTTTATTGTTACGTAAATCGGGAAAGCTATTAACGAGTCAGGTTACCTAGCTGCGAAAGCCAGATTGTCCTGCCAGCGTTTGCTCAGCAATTTGCACCAAGCGACGAGTAATGTTACCCCCGATTGCACCAGCATCGCGAGTAGCCATATAACCCATGTAACCATCTTGAGGAATTTGGATGCCCAGCTCTTGAGCTACCTCATATTTCAATTGATCTAAAGCTTGATTGGCTTGTGGAACTACCAATGTGTTGCTGCTACGATTTTGCGCCATAAGGATCAGACTCCTTTCAGTCAGCTATAATCTTTGATGTATTTGCAAGCTTGCAATGATAGTATGTGGAGGAAATGAATTTATATGCACAGCGATCAAAAAAGTTTAAAATAAGAAGACACTGTTCAATCTTCTAGAAAGTAGGTCACGTACATGAGCAAACCACTAGCTCTTCTTTTCGCTGTTATTGGCACTCTGCTGCTCGCCTCCATCAGCTTATTCATTGCCCTCAGGCAGCCTTGGATGATCCTTGCCTGTTCCATCATCTCCTTAGGCTTTATAGGATATGGATTTGCAGTTAAAGCGAAGATTCGCAAGAAAAATACGCGGTCTTAACGAAAGCATTAACAACTATCGTCAATAAGAGAAAGAGCCCAAACAGCTGTACTAGCTGTTCGAGCTCTTTTTTGCTTTTTATATAACGACGAAACCCATCCGCTTCTTCACTTCGAGCAGGGTTTGATCAGCCACCTCAGCAGCTTCCTGCGCACCTTTTTTCAAAATGTCGAAAATTTCACCCGAGCTGCGAATTTCACGATAGCGTTGTTGGATCGGCTCAAGAACGGCCACAAGATGCTCAGCTAGATCCTTTTTGAAAGGTCCATAGCCTTGCCCATCGTATTTGGCTTCAATCTCAGCTAAGCTCATCTCTGCAAAGTGGGAGTAGATCGACATCAAATTACTAACCTCCGGCTTGTTTTGAGGATCATACTTTACCTCACGGCCAGAATCGGTGACTGCTCGACTAAGCTTCTTACGGATGACATCAGGCTCATCCAGCATGGCAATGTAACTGCCGGCATTTGGACTGCTTTTGCTCATCTTTTTGGATGCATCATCCAAAGACATGATTCTTGCACCGATCTCAGGCATATAAGGCTGCGGCATGACAAATATTTCACCAAAACGGTTGTTGAAGCGATTCGCTAAGTCGCGCGTCAACTCCAAATGCTGCTTCTGATCATCTCCGACTGGAATAAGGTCCGCATTGTATAACAGAATGTCTGCTGCCATAAGGGATGGATACGTAAATAGGCCTGCACCAACAGAATCCTTACCTTCGGATTTGTCCTTGAACTGTGTCATACGCTCAAGTTCTCCCATATGCGTCAGCGTCGTCATGATCCAGCCGAGCTCAGCGTGCGCATGAACATGGGATTGTAGGAAAATGGATGCTTTACTAGGATCTAGTCCCGCAGCAATATAAAGCGAAGCAATGGACTCTGTTTGCTCCTTCAGAGCTGCCGGTTCCTGAGGAACCGTGATGGCGTGCATATCGACGACCATAAAATAACAGCGATGCAAATGCTGCAGCTTCACATAATTGCGCAGTGCGCCAATATAGTTGCCAATCGTCAGCTGTCCGCTGGATTGCATACCGGATAATACTCGTTTCATTGGATAATCCCTCCAGAATTCTTAACTTCTTATGGTCTAAAAAAACAACAAAAAGGCCTCTCCCCGCAAGGGACGAGAGACCGTGGTACCACCCTAATTTGTCCGTGAACAATTGTTCAATAAGACCTTCAGGCTCTGATAACGGGGAGCTTCCGTTTGGCATACTTGACAGATGAGGATGTTCTCCGGCCTAGGTTCCGGCAACCTGCATACTGTGTTCAGCCTCATGCTCAAGGATCCATTCGGTTTGCTTGTTTCACCGGTTCGCACCAACCACCGGCTCTCTGAGAAACGGAAGACAAACTTACTTGTTCCTATCATCGCGAATTGATTTTATATCATTATACACCCTTACAATCCATTGTCAATCAAGGACATTGTCCTATCTGAACCTGCATGTACATAGGATAGATCATACTAGCCTTTCCATGGATAAAATAACTCCGCGTCCTTCAGGGACGCATCAACGGACAAAGGGGTGTCAACGAATTGCCATCGACTCTATATCGCTGGAGCCTTCCTATCTCCACGGTGATTTGCGCGTTTCTCCTCATCTTAATCGTGACAACGAGAGAGCTTCCTCCTACGGGTTTGGTCTTTTATGAAAGCAAGCTCGTCTTTACAGCATTCATGGATATTTTTCTCGACGCTTTGCCTTTTATGTTACTTGGCGTCCTTCTATCCACGGTCGTTGAAAACTTCATTCCTGAAGCGTTCATCAGACGCATGACGCCGCGGCACCCGTTAGGAGGCATCTTATTTGCCTGCGTTCTTGGCATCATGTTCCCACTCTGTGAATGCGGAATGATTCCTTTCGTTCGTCGGCTCATGCGGAAAGGAATGCCTGTGTACATAGCTGTCATCTTCATACTAGTCGGGCCGATTCTGAATCCCATTGTCTTCGCCTCGACATTCATGGCTTTCCGCGGCGAGCCTTCGATGGCATATTCGCGAATGGGGCTTACATTTGGCGTTGCGCTCATCGTAGGACTGCTGCTGACACGTTTCCTGAAAGGTAACCCTTTACGTCATCCTATCGAAAATCAGGCAAACACACTACACCACCACCGGGGTTCCAGCCCTGGACATCACGCTGACCTTATTCACGCTTACGACAACAATCACGATCACGACCATCATCATGGGCATAACCATAATCATCATCATAAACACGATCATGATCATCATCACGGCCACAATCATTCGCACGACGGTGGTCGCATGATGGTTATGTTCAGCCACGGTACGACCGAGCTGTTCGAAATGAGTAAGTACTTGATGCTGGGCGCCTTCCTAACCGCTCTTATCCAAACATTCGTCGCCCAAGACAGCTTATCTGCGATCGGTCAGGGACCTTTCATTTCACATGTGTTCATGATGGGCTTTGCCTACCTGCTCTCGCTGTGCTCCACAACAGATGCTTTCGTGGCTGCCTCCTTCGCCAACTCCTTCTCTCCAGGCTCCTTATTAGCTTTCCTTGTGTTCGGCCCGATGATCGACGTCAAAAGCACGCTGATGATGCTCTCCATCTTTAAAGCCCGCTTCGTGCTGACTCTCTCCATCGTCGTCGCGGTTACGGTGTTGGCGGGATCATTGCTTTTAATGCGTTTCTTTTTAGTTTAAAAAAAAGGAGCTCGCCACTTATGGCGAGACTCCTTTTTGATATTAATAATTAAAACTTCAGAATGGCGCCTGCACTAGCATTTGTCACCATTTTCGTATAACGCGCCAAATATCCGGTTTGGATTTTCGGTTGGAACTCTGTCCAGCTCTCGCGGCGTTTCGCGAATTCTTCATCGCTGATTTGCAATTCGATTTTGCGGCCGTCCATGTCCACATCAATGATGTCGCCATCATGTACGAAAGCGAGTGGCCCGCCCTCAGCGGCTTCCGGAGAAATATGACCGATGGAGATACCACGGGATGCGCCAGAGAAACGTCCGTCCGTAATTAACGCAACCTTCGCGCCAAGACCCATACCTACGATTTGGGAAGTAGGAGCCAGCATTTCCGGCATACCAGGTCCACCCTTCGGACCTTCGTAGCGGATAACAACGACATGGCCTTCTTTAACATGACCGTTCGCAATGCCGTACAAAGCTTCGTCTTGCGAGTTGAAGCAAATAGCTGGACCAACGTGACGTCCGCCAACGGATTTATCAACTGCACCAACTTTAACGATACTCCCCTCAGGAGCAAGGTTACCGAACAGTACAGCTAGTCCGCCTCTTTCGCTGTGCGGGTTCGTAATTGGACGAAGCACTTCATGGTTCAGAATTTCACAGCCCGCCACATTTTCACGCAACGTTTTGGCAGTTACTGTCATGCGGTCACCGTCAAATGCACCCGGCTTTTTGAGCAGCTCGTTAATAATTGCACTTACACCACCAGCCAGATGCACATCTTCAATGTGATAATCGGAAGCTGGAGCGATTTTTGCTAAGTGAGGTACACGTTCTGCCACTTCGTTAATGCGTGAAATCGGGTACTCAATACCCGCTTCTGCCGCGATAGCCAATGTGTGAAGAACTGTGTTCGTGGAACCACCCATTGCCATGTCGAGAGCAAATGCGTTATCGATCGCTTCGATCGTAACGATATCACGAGGCTTGATGTCTTTTTCAATGAGGACCATCAATTGTTTCGCACAATCTTTCACGAATTGCTTACGCTCTTCAGCAACAGCCAGAATTGTACCGTTACCCGGCATAGCTAGACCAAGGCCTTCAGCCAAACAGTTCATGGAGTTCGCTGTAAACATACCGGAACAAGATCCGCATGTCGGACAACCGTATTGCTCTAACTCTTCTAGACCCGCTTCATCTAATTTACCAGCTTGGAAAGCACCCACGCCTTCGAATACGGAGGATAGGGAAATGGATTTACCGTTTTTATCTTTACCGGCTTTCATTGG
Organism: Paenibacillus sp. V4I9; assembly: GCF_030817295.1. Classification (NCBI taxonomy): domain Bacteria; kingdom Bacillati; phylum Bacillota; class Bacilli; order Caryophanales; family Paenibacillaceae; genus Paenibacillus; species Paenibacillus sp. V4I9. The sequence goes on along the minus strand of NZ_JAUSZE010000001.1, from coordinate 969,781 downwards.
GCCGCCGCTCACTAACATCGTAGGGATGTTAACGCGAAGGGCACCCATGATCATACCCGGTGTAATTTTATCACAGTTAGGAATACAGATAAGGCCATCGAACCAGTGAGCATTAACTACCGTTTCCAAGGAATCCGCAATAATCTCACGGCTTGGCAAGGAATAACGCATACCAATATGCCCCATCGCAATGCCATCGTCAACACCAATTGTGTTGAATTCGAAAGGAACCCCGCCTGCTTCACGGATCGCTTCCTTCACGAGTTTACCAAACTCTTGCAAATGAACATGTCCAGGAATAATGTCTATATAAGAGTTACAAACCGCAATAAACGGCTTGCCGAAATCTTCCTCTTTAACGCCGGCTGCACGCAGCAAACTGCGATGCGGAGCACGGTCGAATCCTTTTTTAATCATATCGCTTCGCTGTTTTGGATGAGCCATTCTCAATTCCTCCTAGATTTCATTTCTTTTGAGAAAACAATGAATCTATCATACCACACTTCTCGTAAAATTTCTGCCTTTAGTATGATAACGCGTCAATGTAACATCAAACATACCGCTTTAGGCTTTGCGTCGATTCAAATGAACGAAAGTAATGGCCAAAGCCAGCACCAGCACCCCGCCTTTGACAATATCAAATCCGAAATAAGGCACATTCAGCATCGTAAGTCCATTGAGCAATACGCCAATCAATACAGCACCAAAGAAAGTCCCTATGACATTAGGCTTCCCTGCACCTAGCACAGAATACCCGACGAACACCGAGGCAACAGCTTCCATCAGAAGCGGAGCACCGGCATCAATCTGTCCTGAACCGACACGAGAAGCATACAGAATACCTCCGAACGCTGCGAAAATACCGGACAGCACATAAGCTGCTAAGCGGATTTTGTTAACAGAAATCCCAGAGAGACGTGCTGCCTCCCGATTTCCCCCCGTAATGTAGAGCTGGCGCCCCCAGCGGGTGTACGTCAGAAAGACATGCACAACGATTACAGCCACAATCATAAGAATAACAGGCACAGGTACACCAAGGAGCTTTCCTTGACCGATCCAAAGAAATTCCGGCGTAAACTTCCCTTTTGCCACCGTGCCGTCTTGGAATCTCATATTATTATAGATGGAAAAGCCTTTCGTATACGTTTTTTGCACGCCACCGATGATGTACATCACCGCTAGAGTAGCAAGTAAATCCGGAATGCGAATTTTTACGATGAGCCATGAATTTATGAGTCCGATGATAGCTCCTATAATAAGAGGAACGATAATAACCAGAATGAGAGGCTGTTGGTACCAAACCATCAAAGCCGCCGCAGCCACCGTTGATAATGAAACCGTTGAGCCTACGGATAAATCAAAGCCGTCTACAATTTGAGATAACGTGACCCCTATAGCAACAAACATCACTATCGATATCGACCTTAAAATGTCCGCGATGTTGTCATAAGTCATAAAATTTTCATTGATGATCGAAAAGACGATAACCACCAACGCAATAATGAACAAAGCGCCGTATTTAAACGTAAAATCCAAACTTCTTTCCTTCATGCTATTCAGCCTCCCCCGCACTCGCATACGTTAAAATGAGATCCTGCGTCGCTTCCGCACGGGAGAGCTCCTTCACCACAGAACCATAGCTCATTACTAAAATGCGATCGGCAATTCCTATAATTTCATTCAGCTCGCAGGATAAATAAATAATGCCTTTACCTTCCGAGGCCAATTGACCGATCAAGCGGAAAATATCGCTTTTCGCGCCAACATCGACCCCTTTAGTCGGCTCGTCAAACATGTAGACGTCGGCATTCGTCGGCAGCCATTTGCCCACGGCCACCTTCTGCTGGTTGCCGCCGCTTAGATGCTTCACAACGCGATTCGGATCGCCGGGCTGCACGCCAAGCTGCTCCACCATCTTCGCCGCGTGCAAACTCTCTGCGCTGCGCTGCACGAAGCCAAGCGAGCTCAGCTTGCGCAATATCGGAAGCGACAGATTGTGCTTCACGGTCTCCTCCACAAGGACGCCCTGCTTGCGGCGCTCCTCGGGCACGAGCGCGATGCCGGCGCGCACGGCATCCTCTGGCTGGCGCAGCGCGAGCTTGCGCCCGGCGAGCCACACCTCGCCGCCGTCCGCGGCGTCGGCGCCGAAGATCAGCCGGCTCAGCTCCGTCTTGCCGGCGCCGACCAACCCCACGACGCCGAGGATTTCGCCTCGGCGGAGGGCAAAGCTGACGCCGCGCACCTTGGTGCCGCGGCGCAGCCCTTTCACCTCGAGGAGGGTATCGCCGATTGGAACATCGGCTTTGGGGAACTCCTCGGTGAAGGTCTTGCCCAGCATCGCCTCAATGACTCCGGCGATGTCCATGTCTGCGGCCGCCTGCGTGAGCACGTGGCGGCCGTCGCGCATGATCGTGATCCGGTCAGCGACGCGGAACACTTCCTGCAAACGGTGGGAGATGAAGATAATCCCCACCCCTTCGCGCTTCAGGCTGTCCATGATCTGGAACAGCCGCTCTGACTCCTCCAGACTAAGCGGTGCTGTAGGCTCGTCGAAGATGATGATCTTGGCCTTGTGCGCCATCGCTCTAGCGATAAGTACTAGCTGCTTCTGTGAGATGCTCAGCTCGTCCACCTTGCTGCGGACAGAGAACGCAGCCCCGATTTTTGCTAGAATTGCTTCGGCTTCCCGATGCAGCTTTCTCCAACTGACCCAGGCCCCGCCTTGAACCATTTTATCCATCATGACATTTTCGGTCACTGTAAGCCCAGCTGCTAAGGCTGTGTCTACTTCTTGATAGACGCAATAGATACCTTGGTTCATTGCTTCCTTAGGCGTCTGTATGTTGAGAGACTGGCCGTTTATTGAAATTTGCCCCGTATCATGGGTATAAGCGCCGGATAAAATCTTCATCAAGGTACTCTTTCCAGCACCGTTAGCCCCGAGCAAGGCATGAATTTCTTTGTTTTGCAGGTCAAAATTAACCTCCTGCAGCGCCTTCACGCCTGGGAACGATTTGGAGATGCCTCTCATATGCAGCAAAGACCCGTTGTCAACCGACATCATCATTCACCTCTCATCTCAATCTGAAAGTCCCATCGCATAATAACGATGGGACCGCATTGGATTACACTATTTTTTTTCTGCCGCTTTCAACCAGTCCGTATAGCCTTGTTGGCTTCCGCCCCAGCCTTTGACGTATTCGCTAAGCTGTGTTGTATTTACTTGCTTGTCCTTCGGCAGTTGGTCTCTGGATACATAAACAGGCTCCAATACCACTTTCTCAGGCGTTTGGTCACCATGCAGCTTCTGATAAAGGTAACGCACTTGTACGCGACCGATATCTTTCGGATCTACCGCAGCAGATGCCACCCATGGGCTTTTCGGATCTTGCAGCAATTGCAAGTCTTCATCACTCAGGTCAATCCCGTATACTTTAATTTCTGTACGTCCTGCTTGTTGAATCGCACGGGAAGCGCCTTTCGCAAACTCATCCCAAGCTGTCCATACCGCTGTGATATCACCTTTGTTCGGGTATTTCTTCAGAATCGCTTCCATTTGCGTTTGTGTATCTAACGCAGGATCTTTAGCTGTACCGAATGCAGCTACTTCTTTAATGTCTGGATATTTCTTTTGGAAAGCTTGGTAGGCCAATTGTCTGCGTTCCATCGGTGCAAAGCCGGCTACCCATACTTTCACGATGTTCCCTTTACCGCCAGCATCCTTCGCAAGCTGCTCTAACGTAGCTTCAGCCATCTTCTGATCGCCTTGCTCTAAGGACGTAACGCCCGGAACAGAAAGAATCGAATCGAAACTTACGACTGGAATTTTCTTTTCTAGTGCTTTCTTCACGCCTGCTTCCAACGCTTCCGCTGTTCCGTGATCGATGAGAATACCATCGAATTTCTGATTAATCGCTGCATCCAGATTGGATGACATTTTCGCCAGATCCGTATCAGCAGCGAATACCGTTACCTTACCGCCAAGCTTCTCTACTTGTTCCTTCACACCTTCTACATACTGAGATGAAAATGTACCTGTATTGAATTGCATCACGAGTGCAATTTTCTTTCCGCTTAAATCTGCTGCTTTAGCTGCGTCAGTCGCTTTCGCGCTTGCAGCAGGTGTTGCCGAAGCGCTGCTGCTCTCTTTTTGTCCGCAGGCCGCAAGCAAGCTTCCTACTAAAGCCAGGATGATGAATAAACCGCCTAATTTCGTTCTTTTCATGAGTTACCCTCCCGATCTAATGCATTACTCTATTTCCTATCAACTCTATCAAAAATTATACCGAGTAATTTAATAGGAATTACTGTATATTAGCATTGGTAGGATTTCCCGTCAATACATTTGATGATATTTTCTCTTACATTTCGACTTTTTTTATTTCCTTCCAAAATCAGCCTTGATTTCTCCCCATTTCCGCGTATCCCACTTCATAATTTTATTAGTATAAGCGTTCGTTTTGAGCCATTTCAACGCCCGATCAACTAATGTCCAAATTTCTTCTGTGGAAGCATCCCTAACTAGATTAGTGGAAACCTCTTTTTTACGTATCCAGCTCAAAGCTGTGACTGAATCGGTATAAATGGTTTTATTACTGCCTAGCTTCTGCAAATAAGCGAGTCCGTGAACGATAGCAAGAAACTCACCTAAATTATTCGTCCCTTTGGAAATAGGGCCTTGATAGAAAATAATCTCACCCGTCTTCGTATCGACACCTTTGTATTCAACAATTCCTGGATTCCCCGAACAGCCAACATCGACGGAGATACTGTTATAGTCGACTTCAGGCGCCGTCTCAGGTGTAGCTGACTTGCCCGTAGAAGTTGCAGCTGTTCCCCCTTTTCCAGAGAAATTCAGCGACTTCTGCCACCCCTTCTCCAGTGCTTGACGTGCCTCCAGCTCCGATTCATACGATTTAAATCTAGCTTGCGGATAACCTTTGGTCTGAGCCTGACAATCAGCCCATGTACGGTAGATCCCTGGTTGATGTCCTACCCAAACAACATAATATTTCACTGCTGCCATCTTATTCACTCCGTAATTGTTGATGTATTTGATGTACAAGATCTTCGATAACTTTCACTGTATCACCGAAATAAGGCCGATAATCCAAATCTTTAATAAACGCAAGATAGGTTTCACCTACCTCCATAACCTTCTTGCTGTACTCCAAGCTAGGGATCATATGCGTTTCAAGCTCGCGATATGTTCCATTAGAGCGCTCCTCAACGGATGCGAGTTCCACTTGTTCATCCGCCAGATGACGCACAACGAACGAAAAACCTCTACACTCCGGATCTCCGCAGCCGCATACAAAGAACGGCATTCGCTCCCATTGATCCGCTGGCGCAAAACGATTCGGCGCGGTATCATGCAGGGCACTATACAAGAACGCAGGAAGCCCCACATCTACACACAATGGCTCTTCAATAATAATACTATCGTCCACCGCCATGAGGACATCTGCCTGAATAATTTGTAAATCTTTATCTAGGGACCAGCCCTTTATGGATATATCAAACATAACTCCTGCCTCCGCTCTCCCATTTATTCGGTTTTCTCATTATAGCAAAGACTGTGCGTTCCTGCTTTTAAGGTTTATTTTTATGGTGATAATTTCCAGTTTAGGTGATGAGTATAATTCCTAAAAAAGATTATACTACCATTACTGGAGGTGATATCAGATGGCATCAGGACAATCTCGTAGCAGCAATCAACTAGTTGTTCCACAAGCTACGCAAGCTCTAGACCAATTGAAGTTTGAAGTTGCTCAAGAATTAGGCATCCAAATTCCTCAAGACGGCTACTACGGCTACATGGCTTCTCGTGATACAGGAGCAATCGGTGGAAACATCACTCGTCGTCTCGTGCAAATTGCTGAACAGCAACTTGCTGGCGGCGCAGCCGGTAAATTCAGCAGATAACAGTTTTCCCTATACTTAAGTAAAAAAGGGCTTTCTTTTAAGTAGCAACTACTTGGAAGAAGCCTTTCTATTTTTTTAAAGGATAAATTTTGTATAACAGAAACTGTCGATTCATGCACTATGCCGACTAACCACTGGTAGACTTGCCTCCAAAGTTTGATTCTAGAATCTTTCAGCAGCTTTATGAGGGTAGACTGGGCTATAGTGGATACCAATGTTGTAATTCCTACAACAATTCGCACACCAAAAGGCTATTTTGCAACATGAAGTTGCATTTCATACAACATTTCGAGCTCATTTGCTGCTAAATCGCCTATATGAGGCCCAATTGTTGTAGCATTATGCAACAATGAAGGGAGAAAGGCGGGATCCAGGCAGCGATTGTTGCACTTTTTACAACATCATTTCAAAAGAGAATATGGATCCGTTCATCAGGCAACCTCAGTGTGCATAGATGGCGAGCGATTCTGATTTAAGAAATTTCCATGTAGAACAAGATTAGATGAGTGATTGGATGAGTGTATCGACGGTCCTAAATCCCTATTCCTCCAACAAACAAATACAAGCAATATACCAGGGACTCATAGTCACTTACCGAATGATTAACATATTCACTATCTCACTTTTCTTAGCAATAATCCGCAGCTAACTAACCTAAATTAGGTTAGTTTCGTCACCTTTCCCCTCTAGCCCAAAATAAAGGAAAGCCCATGCACAAGTGCATAGGCCTCTTACAGATCCGTATATGCGAGTTGTCGCATACGGTTCCTCCGAGATTATCCCCTCGGGGGATGATATTCATAGTAAAGCAGCCGCAGCCGCATCGTCTATATCCCGAATCAGATCCTGCGGATCCTCAAGACCCACGTAAAGGCGGACAATGTGCCGTTCCTTATCTCCGCTCCGTATCACATTTACGTTGACTAGACTTTCAAATCCTCCCCAGCTAACACCAATTTTGAAATACTGGAGTTTTGTCGCCCAAGCCTTCAGCTTCTCCAACGGTTCATACGATTCGAACGAGAATAAGCTGCTGAAACCTATTAGCTGCTGAAGCGCCAATTCATGCTGCGGATGTGTAGGGAGTCCTGGATGGTGAACGTGAGCAGCGTAAGGTTGGTTACTAATATGCTTGGCTATGAGCATTCCGCTGCGCTGATGGCGTTCCATTCTAAGCGGAAGTGTCCGCAATCCGCGCATCACTAACGACGCTGTTTGTGGCGTCATGATACCACCGAAAAGCATATATTCCGAATTGCTAAGTCGATTCATGAGTTCCATTGAACCAATGACAACCCCGCCTAAGCAATCACTATGTCCGGATATATATTTCGTTATAGAATGGACAACCAGATCAATACCTAACGTAATCGGCATTAGGTGACATGGTGTAGCCCATGTGTTATCGATGATGGTCTTGATTCCCTTGCTCGCGGCAAGCTGAGCACACGCACGCAAGTCTTGAAGCTCGAACGTCATCGTTGTCGGACTTTCCAAATACATCAACTTCGTATTTGGCTTGATAGCTTCTTCCCAATTGCTGAGTTCGGTTCCGTCAACGAAACTCGTCTCTATACCGAACTTGACCAGGTACGATCCGAGAAACTCGCGCGTCGGACCGTAAGCGTGATTCACGCATACAATGTGATCGCCTTGCTGAACAACAGAAAGAACTGCCGCTGTGATGGCCGCCATCCCCGAAGCGAAGCACTTCGCGTCCTCGCCGCCCTCCATTTTGGCTAGCTTCTCCTCCAGATTACGAACGGTCGGATTGTTGCCGCGCGAATAGACGTGATGCCCTAACACATTTTGCATAGCCAGATCGAATTGCTCATGAGTTTCGAAAGCGAATAAACTGTTTTGATAGACGGGGATGTTAATCGCCCCATGGTGTCGAGTATCGTACGGGTCATGTGCCGCCTTGGTGTAAAGCGAATCCCCCGATTGATCTTTATTCATAGATGTTTCTCTCCGATCCGAAATTTGCTGCTTAGCCTTTCACTGCGCCTTGCGTGAGGCCTTCTACGATAAAACGCTGCGCGAACGCGAACAGAAAGACGGTTGGAATGACGGACAAGACGGTGCCTGCCGACATGGCGCCCCAATCGACATCATATTTGAGAATAAGTGAGTTCAATGCTACAGGCATCGTCTTAAGTAGGTCGTGATCGATGAACATGACCGCCATAAACAACTCGTTCCAGTTCTGCACGAATGCGAAAATAAAAGTCGAGGCGATCCCTGGCATCATGATTGGCACGATGATCCGGATTAGGGCAACAAGCCGCGAACATCCGTCGATCATCGCCGCCTCTTCCAGACTGGCAGGTATGCGTTGAAAGAAGCCACGTAAAATAATGGTTGAGAATGGTATTAACCCTACCGTGTACATGAGTACAAGAGCGATTCTAGAATTAATTAAATCCAATTGCGTCATCATGAGGTAAAGTGGTCCGAGCGAAATGAAACCTGGCAGCATCTGTGTCGCGAAAAATGCCAACATAATTTGCCGATGTCCACGAAATTGAAAACGGGCAAGCACATAAGCACTCAAGACGGAAATCACAATAACAATAAGTGCTGATGAGATAGCTACCAACAGGCTATTACCGATATAGACATGAAATTTGGATATTTTAAAAATGTTGACATAATTGTCGAACGTAATATTCGTCGGCCAATATTTAAGCGGATATGTGAAAATTTCGTTTTGGGGTTTTAATGAAGTAATCAAAATCCAATATAGCGGGAACACCATGATTACTAGATGAAGCGCTAGAAAAAACACCTTGAATGGACCTATGAATTGTAAGCGCGTCTTCATGGTTAGAAATCCCCCATCTTTTCAGATTTGGTTACTGATAAGTAAAACAACGTGTAAAGCAGTAAAAGCACGATCATGACAACCCCGATTGCGGATGCCGCGCCGTAATCCCCAGCGTAAATGATTTTATCCAGCATTAATGAAGATAAAATATGCGTACTTCCTGCTGGTCCACCGTTGGTCATGCCGTAGATGATCGTAGGATCGTTAAAGATCCAGATGACCCGAAGCAGCGTAGTCGTAATGATCGTCGGTAAAATGTAGGGAAGCGTAACGCTAAGCAGCTTGCGCGCCTCGCTCGCTCCGTCCATCTCGGCAGCTTCGTACAGCTCGGAAGGCACTGATTGCAGCGCTGCGAGCAGCATAATTGCAAAAAATGCGATGCCGTACCATACGTTCGCGATAATGACGGAGATCATTGCCCATTTGGGATCCGACAAGAACCCGATCCGCGTTTCGATCAAACCGGTTTTGAGCAAAAGATCGTTGATGACGCCGATTTGTGAGTTGAACATCCATTTCCAAATCATCCCAATCAGAAAGCCCGAAAGCGCCCAAGAGTAAAATACTAACCCTTGGTAAATCCCTCTACCCCGGAATTTTTTGTTCATTAACAGCGCAAGCGTCAGCCCAATGAGAAATTGAAATACTAAGGAAAAAAATACCCAGTACGCACTGTTCGTCAACGCAGTCAGAAACTTCGGATCCTTGAATGCATCCCGAAAATTTTGCAAACCGACAAAATGGACATTTCTAAGATCAAACAGTTTGTATTCTTGAAATGCCATGATGCCGCCCTTTAGGAACGGATAATATGTGAAAATAAGGACCAGTAATAGAGCGGGGAGCAAACCAAATAAGATGAACGGCTGCCGACTCTTCATTAGATGCACCACCTCATATAGAAAAATGGTAATGGGCAGCGAATCGCCACCCATTACGAAGGTTAAACGCTATTTTTTCTTCGACTTTTGATCCATCCAATAAGCGTCCCATTTCTTCAGAACGTCGACGACAGTGAACTTACCGAGCAAATACGCCTGGCCAGACTCCATGCTCGCTTGATTCCATTGACCCGTTCCCGGATATTGGAATGGCGGCTTGTAGTTCATGAATACGTCCGGCTTGTTGGACATATCCAGCAACGTTTTGTAAGGACCTGTTTTGAAGTACTCATCGTTTGCCGCTGTGGTGTGAATCGGTACTAAGCCGTACTTTTTACCAAATTCGGTATTCTGCCCAGGATTAGACAAGAAGGCGATCAACTTGAAGGCCGCTTCTTTGTTCTTGGATTGGGATGCGATACCCCAACCAGCTCCTCCTGCTTGAATGAGAGCCTTGCCGCTTGGTCCCGTTGGCATCGGTGCCGTCGCCCATTGTTCCGGCTTCATTTTCTCCTGTATCGTCTGAATGACGTCCGGATCTTGCAGCAGCATGCCGGTTACACCAGAGGTGAACGCCTGTACCTGTTCTTGGAAGCCCCAGTTGACAGCATCCGAAGGTGATGCTTCTTTATAAATTTTCATATATAATTCGATAGCTTGCTTAGCTTCTGGTGATGAGTAAATCGTATTGCCGCTCTTTAAGAACTGCGCATCTTCCAAATTCACCTGATCTCCGTTATAAGCGAGTACCATCTGATCAGTGATGCCCGCAGACCCCATACCGCCTCGGAACGAGAACCCGTAACGGTTCTTAGCTGGGTCGGTTAGCTTCTTGCCTGTTTCATATAGTTCTTGGTAAGAAACCGGCGGTTTCAAGCCTTTCTCCTCGAACCAGTCTTTGCGGTAGAACAATTGACGCTGGTACAAGCCATTCGGAATGAAATAGAGTTTATTGTTATTCGTTGCAATCGACTTGGCCACAGCTGTTACTGTACCGAAGTCTTTCCAAGTACCCGTGTAAGTATCGAGCGGATCAATGTACCCGTTGTTCACATACTCCGCGATGTTCAAATCTCTTACTTCTAGAACGTCTAGTTCTTGTTTAGCTGCAAGCATAGTTCTGATCTTATTATCCGCTTGATCGAACGGAGGCGAGATGAGATCGACCTTAATTGTCGGATTCTCTTTCTCGAATTGGGAAATCATCGCTTTGAGAATGTCGGTCCGTTTCGGGCTCGTCAAGCTCTCGATCATATGAACGGTAACCACTTTACCAGAACTTGCACCGGCACCCGCTTGATCGCTATTGCCTTTCGCATCACTTTTTGCAGTGTCCGTATTGCTGCCGCAAGCTGCGAGCAACCCCATTAGCATCGTAGATGCAACTACTGTTGGCCATACTTTACGCATTTGTTTTCCCCACATAAGAAGATACCCCTCCTCGGTTGCGATTAAATTATGATGTATCATCCAGTCATCCTGTCTGATAGGTTGATCATAATTGATACCGCTTTCTCCGTCAAGTAAAAAAATCGACATTTTTTTTAATAGGTTTTGATCAGTTTCTCGATGCAATCCATCATTTGATGAAACTCGCTTGTCGCTCTTTCTGGGTCATGCTGGGAAATCCCCTCGTAAATCGTATGATGGAAAGGATAGGTCTCGTCAAATAAACGCTTCTCTCCAAGCGGATCGTTGAAAAACTTTTGATAAAGGCCGCTCATGGAGTTAATGACACTTTCCAAGATCGGATTACCTGAAGATTTAATGATGTGTTGGTGAAAAGCAAGGTCGATTTGCGAGGTATCTTTCCCGCTTTCTTTCAGCCTTTTATACTCATGTAAAATTTTCTCCAACTCTTTCAATTGATTAGCATTGATATTCCGTGCGGATAGCTCCACCGCTTTACCCTCGAGTGCCCGACGCACATCAAGTATGGAAAGTAAGAACTTCTTCTCGTTCTCCACCTTCACTTTGCCGGTGAAACGAAACGTATCAACATCGCGCACAAAAATACCCTTGCCGTTCTCAACACGAACAATATCAACAGCTTCCAAATAACGCAGAGCTTCCCGCAAGGACGAACGGCCAACGCCAAACATCGCGGTTAGTTCTCCGGCGGAAGGCAGCTTGTCTCCCTCTTTCAAAGCATTTTCCTCAATATATCGTTGAATTTCTTGTGCAACTAGTTCATGAACATTGTATTTCTGAATTTTCGGCATCGATTTTTCCCCTTATCTTCGAACCTGTGTACCTATCAGACAGGTGAATCATAGTATGAATTCTATGAAGTTGTCAAGCCGTGTGAACGAAGTCTTTTCGTTTGATATTAGCTGAAAGCAGCTCAAAAGCATGAAAAAGGGTTAAATTGTTGCACAACATACAACAACCATGAGTTTCTAAGAAGAAATCTAGGAAATTGTTGTTCGCCGTCAACTTGCCTTGCTAATTCTTCATTCAAAAAAATCAGCAAACGAAAGGCTAGGAAAACATAGTTATTACTTACCAAAAAAATAGAAAGGACTGCTCACAATAAGCAGTCCCTTCGTTTTAAGGCTTAACTTGATATAGGTTATACAAATCATCCAGCATAATGTTAGCCGCTTTGACACCGCCGGCAGTATTCCAAGTCGCATCATTCACTTTGATTAACTTATTTTCTTTAACCACTTTAAGATTTTTCCAGAGCGGGTCATTCATCCATTCCTGCTCTTGCTTGGTCCCTTTGCCATCACCGGTCTCATAGGTAAAATAAAACACTTTATCCGCAGCATCAAGCTCCGTTAGACGCTCCTTGGTAATGTCTTCGAACGATTTTTCATCACTCTTAGGATCCGAACGAACCATACCGATTTGTTTAAAAATAACACCCGTGAACATATTGCCGTAATAGTATCTGGTTTTGCCGCCCATGAAACGAACGACAGCCACTTTCTCTTTCAGCTTATCGCCTGCTTTGCTTTTGAAATCCTCAATGCGCTTATCGAAAGCTGTGATGACTTTATCGCCTTCGGCTTTCTTATTTAACGTATCGGCATATAAGATGAAGTTACTTTTCCATTCACCGCGCAGCGTCTCCGAGTATATCGTTGGAGCAATGGCTTTTAATTGATCGTAGACTTTCTCATGACGCATCTTATTGCCAATGATTAAATCGGGTTTAAGCGATGCGATCAACTCCAAATTCGGCTGTGATTCACCACCGACTGTCGTCACACCCTGCATATCAGCTTTAATATGATCAAACCATGGGCTTCCATAATAAGACTCAACCGCACCAACCGGTTTAATGCCTAACGCGAGAAGTGCTTCCGTTCCTTCATTGGTCAAAATGACAACCCGTTTTGGATTCGCCGGTACGGCCGTTTCTCCCATGGCATGTTTAATGGTTCGAGTACTATCCGCCTTCGCTGATTGTTGAGGTGCTGCAGATGCCGAAGACTGTGAACTTGGCTTATCTCCACAAGCCGTCAAAACAACGGACAAAACAAACATAAGTGCAATAAGAGCCCAAGCTCTTCCTTGTTGACGATTTCTTTTTCCAAACATATAAATGAGTTCCCTCCATGCAGTCAATTAATGATAACGATTATCATTATCTATCACATACTACTAAATTTATCACCTGCCTGTCAATATATATTGATAATGATTATCATATTCGTTGACTTCGCTAGTCAGACTCATTAAAATAAATGAAGCAGCATTTAAGGAAGCAGGCAATCATTCATGAATAACTCAAGCTTTTCAAGCAAAGAACGTCTCTACCATTTCTATAAAAGTATTGGATTACTCGCGGCTTGCTGTTTGTTGGCTGCAATGATGCTCAGCAGCGTTATGTTCGGACTACATACGTATTCATGGGATCAAATTAGGACCTCGTTTGCGCAAGCCGCCGAACCAACAAACGAAGCTATCATCATCCAAACCGTACGCATCCCAAGAGCCTTAATAGCAGCGCTAGTAGGGGGAAGCTTGGCTGTTGCAGGCGCTCTTATGCAAGCTATTACACGGAATCCGCTGGCTTCTCCAAGTATGTTCGGCATTAATTCAGGCGCTGCCTTTGCCATTGTCTTATCCGTTGGATTTTTTAATGTTTCCAGCCTTACACAGTTTACATGGATTGCATTTCTCGGTGCTGCATTTAGCTCTGCCCTTGTCTATGGACTCGGTTCCTTAGGCCGCGATGGTTTAACACCTATGAAAATTACGCTCGCGGGCTCAGCAATGACGGCATTTTTCGCTTCGCTAACTCAAGGCATTTTGCTTGGGAACGGTAAAGCGTTTGACCAGGTCTTATACTGGCTTGTCGGATCTGTCGAAGGACGGACTATGGCCATGCTCCAATCCGTTTACCCTTATATACTAATCGCTTGGATTGGCGCTATATTTCTATCACCGCACATCAACATATTATCTATGGGGGATGATGTAGCCAAAGGGCTTGGACAACGCACCGTATATGTAAAATTCATTACCGCAGTAGTGATTGTCATTCTTGCCGGAGGCTCAGTTGCTGTTGCGGGTCCGATTGTTTTCGTAGGGATTATCATACCGCATATCGTTCGCTTTCTTGTTGGAATCGATTATCGCTGGGTCATTCCGTATTGTGCGGTTCTAGGCGGCATTCTTTTAGTTGGAGCTGACATTATAGCTCGTTTCATTGTTATGCCTAAGGAAGTTCATGTCGGTGTAGCGACAGCCATTCTCGGAGTACCCTTCTTCATCTATATCGCTCGCAAAGGGGGACTTCTGAAATGAGTCATTCCCATCGTTATGTCACCATTCGAAAAAAAGGCTTCTCGTATCTGATCAGTAAGAAATCTCTTATTGTTTCTCTTTTTCTGCTCCTTGCCGTCATCATCGTGATGATTCTAAGTACCGGAATTGGAAGCATCTATATCAAACCTGCTGAAGTCGTTCGCGCTGTTTTTGGTTACGGGACTGATCCAAACACGATGATCGTAAGGACTTTGCGTCTACCTAGAGTCATTGTTGCTGTCCTGATTGGTGCATCGCTTGGTGTAGCCGGAGCCATTTTGCAAGGCATTGTACGAAATCCATTAACCTCGCCGGATACGATTGGTACAACGGGCGGGGCTACACTTGGAGCTGTTTCTTTTTTCTTTTTTTTCTCAGATAAAATCAGTATTCACTGGCTGCCAGTTGCCGCTATTATTGGCGCTTTCGCCGCTACATTACTTGTCTATTCACTCTCATGGAAAAATGGAATCACGCCTCTGCGGCTTGTCTTGATTGGGACGGGACTTACAGCTGCGATGAGTGCACTCTCCTATCTCATGCTGCTTTCCGGACCGATTATTCTGGCTAATCAATCTCTGACCTTTATGACAGGCAGTATTTACGGAGTTTCCTGGAAAAAAGCGGTTTACCCGCTCTTACCATGGGTCTTGTTATTAATTCCTATCATCTTCTTGTATGCGCGGCACATTACCATACAGTCCTTGGGTGAAGATATCGCCCGTAGTGTTGGAAGCAACGTTCAACGTCAACGCTTCCTATTGATCATCCTTAGTGTTGCACTATCAGGGGCTGCAGTCGCCTTTGGGGGTGCGATCAATTTCATTGGTCTCATGGCTCCGCACATTTCCCGAAAGCTCGTAGGACCTAGCTTCGGCGCGCTTATCCCAGTGTCCGCGTTGACAGGTTCCCTACTTTTATTGTTAGCTGATTTAGCAGGACGCTTCTTATTCAAACCGCTCGATATTCCGGCAGGTGTATTCACAGCAGCTATCGGTGCCCCTATCTTCATCTATGTGCTATATCGCAGTAGAAATCGCGGTTAACAACAGCGGTTTTACTTAAAGGAGAATAGACCTATGCCCACCCTGGAAAAAGCACTGGAAGCACAATCGCTTCAGTTAACATACGGAGAGACGACCATCTTCCAAAGCTTGAATTTACAAATACCAAAAGGCAAAATTACCGTATTTATTGGCAGCAATGGCTGTGGGAAATCAACACTTCTACGTTCACTTGCTAGACTGCTGAAGCCGAAATCAGGCGCAATCCTATTGGATAGCACGGAAATCGCCAAACTCTCCACAAAAGAAGTAGCCCGGAAAATGGCCATCCTCCCACAAGGACCTTCCGCGCCTGAAGGGCTTACCGTACGACAGCTCGTGAAGCAAGGACGCTACCCTTATCAGAGTTGGCTGCAGCAGTGGTCATCTGAAGATGAGAGGAAAGTCATGCATGCCCTCCAGCTTACGAATATGCTCACCTACGCGGATCGCAGTGTGGATTCCTTATCTGGCGGACAGCGCCAAAGAGCTTGGATCGCCATGACACTGGCGCAGGATACCCCTACACTGCTCCTTGATGAGCCCACTACCTATCTAGACTTAACCCATCAGATTGAGGTACTTGACTTACTCTTCGAGTTGAATGAGAACGAACAACGTACGATCGTGATGGTGCTGCATGACATCAATCTGGCCTGCCGTTATGCCCATCACATCGTCGCCATTAAGGATAGTTCTGTTTATGCAGAAGGAAAGCCGGAAGACATCGTGAACGAGCAGTTGCTTCTAGATGTATTCGATATGAAATGCAGCGTTGCGCCCGATCCTATCTTCCGCACACCTATGTGTATCCCTTACGGAAAGGGCCGCATTCTTCCCCATAAATAATGACAACCCCGGTCATCTACGTGACCGGGGTTGTTTGCGATAAAAGGAATAAGTGCTAAATCGTTCTTGCAAAATTAGCCATATTGTAATTGCTTTCGAACATAATACTTGCAGACACCAGGTTTTGCCTAATTGTGAAATCGAACAAAATTTCACCATGGGTCCAGCTTTTCTTCCGTTTCAAAGATTCAATAGCCATCTGACGAAAGGATTGATACTGCAGTTCCGTCAAACCTTTGGTCGTGGTTGCAGGCAATACGCCGTCCTTACTTTCAAACGGAAGGTGCTTAATACCAAATTTCCCAATTTCGTTGTTGCGAATATGAACAAACACAGTACCGGAATTCACATGCGATAATTCTTCTTTGATCTTCCTAAACACCAAATCGATTTGTCTAGCGAGTGGCATCTGATCCAAATTCATCACTTTCCTCCTTAAAGTTTTAAATTTTTACTTATTATGTAATTTACGTGACTGTAGACCTATTATACTCACACTATTTACATAATTCAACAGTTTATTTACATTATTCACACAATTCTTACTATTATTTATGTAATGTTAATATAAATCCCATTTCAATTGTAAGAAACGAACGATATTTGTCGAAATGATGTAGAATATTTCCAGATTCAATGTTATAATTTGCAAACATACATCATGGATTCCAGCACAAATAAACAAATTTCGCAGAGGAGTCGGTCGGATTGGATAAAGTATCGTCCTTATCGTTCAGAAAGAAACTACAACTTGGTTGTTATGCTCTTATTGGTTTGAATTCAATCTTCATGTTGATTGTTACATTTGCCTCAGATTGGAATCGCTTACTTGGTATCATATTCCTGCTTATTATTCTTGGAGGCAGCTACCCGTTCATTCGATGGTTCGAGAGTCAGTTAACGGAACCCATTGCCGATTTATCCCGAATTGCGCTCAACATTTCCAAAGGGGACTTCTCTCAAAAAGTAACCGTAACCTCAGATGATACACTTGGACAGCTTGGCCAATCTTTTAACAAAATGATAGATAAACTCCGCGATATTCTTCGCGACACTGGAACAATCTCGAAGCAGGTTTTTCAAACAAGCCGCGATATATATGTTAAAAATGAAAGCTTCCGTACTGTCCTAGAACAAGTGAGCATTTCGGCCCACGAGCTGGCCTCAGGTGCCGGGCAAATTTCAGAAGAAGTTTCTGGCGTTTCGATCACCTCCAAAGATATTGAAGTGAGAATCGTCAACTATGCCGGATCTGCGAAAGAAATGAAAGACCGCTCGGATCAGATGATGACCCTTGTAGAAAAAGGACGCACGTCCGTTGAAAGCCAAGGCATCGGTATGAAACGAAACGTAGAAGTTACACAGCAGGTGTCTGATACAATCGACATGCTGGCTAGACAAGCTGAAGGCATCAGCAGCGTTACTCGTTCCATTTCCGAGATTGCTGAGCAAACGAACCTCTTATCCCTCAACGCTTCCATCGAAGCTGCTAGAGCTGGCGAACATGGCCGGGGCTTTGCAGTCGTCGCTCAGGAAGTGCGTAAGCTAGCTGAAGAGTCAACCTCTCTTACACGTGAAGTATTCGGTTTCGTGAAAAGCATCGAGCAAGGCATTCAAGAAGCCATTCGCAGCATTCAAGTTAACGAAGATGTCGTGAAGAAACAAACCGTGTTAATCGAGCAAACCGAAATTGTTTTTGCTGAGATTGTCGGAAGCGTAGGCTTTATTTCGGAAGAAATTACCCGCTTCGCGGAAGAAAGCGAACAAATGCTGACAAGCTCCGAACAAATTGCTGCAGCGATGGAGAACATATCGGCGATCACGGAGGAATCAGCGGCTGGGACGCAAGAAGTTTCCGCTTCTATGAATGAGCAGATCGCTACAGTACAAGGGATCGTCACACAAGCCGAAGAGATGACACGTGTTGTCACACAATTACAACAGACGATTCAGGTTTTCAAATTATAAGCTTTATTCCACAAAAAAGGCTTTCCCACTTCGATCATGGGAAAGCCTTTTTTATCTCATACTTGGACTTTAGCTTCAGTTAGTTCCATGAACTGCTTCACATCTTGAGCTGCCATATCGACTGCGCTTTGCCAGAAATCCGGCTCTGTCAGATCAACGCCGAGATGCTTCTGAGCAAGCTCCTCCACGTTCATGCTGCCTGTGTCTCTAAGCAAAGATATGTACTTTTCTTCGAAGGCTGCACCTTCCTGCACCGCTCTCGCGTAAATACCTGCACTAAACAAGTAACCGAACGTGTAGGGGAAATTATAAAAAGGTACATCCGTCGCATAGAAATGCAGCTTAGCCGCCCAGAAATGCGGGTGATAGCTGCTTAAAGCATCTTTATAAGCAAGTTTCTGTGCATCCACCATGAGCTCATTCAAACGCTCAACGCTAACTAAACCTTGACTTCGTGCTTCGTAAAAGTTCGTCTCGAAGATAAATCTCGCATGGATGTTCATGAAGAAAGCGATCGCGCGCTGGATCTTATCCTCAAGTAAAATGATGCGTTCTTCATCAGTAGTGGCACTTTTCACAACTGCGTCCGCTACGATCATTTCAGCGAAGGTAGAGGCTGTCTCAGCGACGTTCATCGCGTACTCCTGCGCTAACGCAGGCATATCCGTCATGACATGCTGATGGTAGCCGTGACCTAACTCATGCGCTAATGTAGAAACATTGTTTAGCGTTCCGCCGTAGGTCATGAAGATACGTGTCTCACCCGCTATCGGGAAAGATGTGCAGAAGCCTCCAGGTCGCTTCCCTGCCCGATCCTCAGCTTCGATCCAGCGCTTCTCAAAAGCTTCCTCCGAAAAGGTTGCCAGCTTAGGACTGAACCGTTTGAATTGATCGACAATCAGAGTAGCGCCTTCGTCATAAGAAATTTTCTTCGAGGAATCGCCCAGTGGCGCATCCACGTCAACCCATGCCAACTTATCAACACCTAGCAGTTTCGCTTTACGGTTCAAATAGGCAACGAAAATATCTTTGTTGCGGTCAATCACGTCCCACATGACATTCAGCGTTTTCTCTTCCATACGATTGATAGCAAGCGGCTCTTTATGTATATTTTTCCAACCTCTGTATTTATAAACCTGAAGACGGAAACCTGCCAGATGGTTTAATGCTTCGGCACAATATTCCTCTTTATCCGTCCATGCTTGTTCCCATTTTTCAAACAGATTCAATCGTTCTTCCCGATTCTCTGTATGCAGTTTATTAAACGCTTGACCGGCGGATAGCTCCACCTGTTCACCGTCAACCTCCACAGGCATGCGGAATTGACCAACGGTCGTATTATACAGATCTCCCCACCCATGATAGCCATCTACGGCCAAATCATTAATTAAGGCTTCCTGCTCAGGCGGCAACTTCTCTTGGGCCAAGGCACGTCGCTCATGGAGCGGAAAAGCAATGGCTTTGAACGGCTCTTTCTGCAGTAGTGCTGACCATACATCATCTGGGATCCCCGTCAGTACTTGATCAAAATGGGTGAGCGAAGACAAATGCTCTGCAAACAAGCTTTTGACCTGCCCGCTAAGCACAGGCGCTTTCTTATCTTTCTGATTATCCGCTAACAAGCAGCCTACGAAAGAATCCGCCTCATGGATATACTTCAAATTATGCTGAAATAATTCGATCAGTTTCACTAGCGAAGCTGTATCTTCTGCCTGTTGTGGTGAAGGGGTATTTCGTACTTGTTCTTGAAAAGCAGCAATCGATGCTTGAAGCTCCTTCAGGTGAGCTGCGAATGCAGGAGACTCGCTTCCCCCAGGAAAAAAGGTTTCTAAATTCCATGTTTGATTAAGAGGTAAATTAAGCAAAGCTATCACCTTTCCTTTCCATCTTTTATTAAATCATAAACTTCACCTGATCGCCAATCATACTCATCTTGCTCATTGCTTATAGGTAAAAAGTATGATTCAATTATAGTTAGTTCCCACACCATATATTCGGAACAGGATGGGTGATTTAAAATTATGAAACCGTTACAAATTTCTCCAGAAACGGCCGTTAAGCTAGCTGAGCAACTTAAGGTGCCTTTAGAACATCTCATGCATATGCCACAACATATTTTACTGCAAAAATTAGCGGAGCTCGCTAAAGCTTCCTCTACGGAAAATAGCGATCCAGAATCGAAGTAAGCTTTGATCCCTTTCGCTAACACTTGGCCTTATGACATTATTATGAAGGACATTTATGTGGCCCAATGTCCCTTTTGCCATAGCCCCAATGTGCTGCTGCCGTTGAAAATCCACGAACTGACATCCATTCACGAAGGCAAAAAAAAGCTGCTTGTGTTTCCTTGCTGCCATAATAAGCTGACGCTCGTTGACACAGATCGAGATTACTTATTGGCGGACACCGCAATACGCAAATGAATCGTAGTTTCACGCAATTAGCCAATTAAAAAATGAACGCTTAACCATTCAAGGGATTGAAGTCAACCCAAGAATAGCTAAGCGTTCATTTGATTTATACGGCAATACTCATTATGTAGCTTGTTTCATTTCGTCTGGGAGCTCCATACGAATGGCAAGCATATCTTCGCGGGTTACTATCCATTGTTCACGACTTGCTCTAATCATACCAGCATCCATAATCTTGCGGTCATTAATAATGCGCGAAAACCATTTGACCGCTTCATTGAAGCGGCTTAATCTGCGATTGAGCTCTCCTATTAAGTACATGAGTCGTGCATTATTGAGATCCAAACCTTCTGTTTCATACACACTGACATATGCGTCCAAGGCAAACGTTAGGAAACGCTCCTCCTGCTCCCAGTCTCCTTTGGATCGATACAACCACGCCAAATGATGTAGAAGACCTGCTATAACACGCGATTTCTCATCTCTAATCTGTGCACTAAGAAGGGCCAACTTGTAACTCAGAAGGGTATCTTCCCAAGTTCTTTCTCCGCAAAAATTGCGCATTGACCAGTTTTGAGCCACTCTCTCGTAAAAAACTTCCCGCTGTGCCGGTTTCCATTTATCTGAAAAGTTCTCCGTATGCGCATACCCGCAAAACGGACAGACCCTCACGACATAGAAGTCGGGATTGATGTCTTTATAATGAACACAGAAATCAGTATCTGTTTTGCTAGCTTTCTTAAAGCTTGGGCGAACCTTCATCGTTTTGTAGGAATTGTCGCAATACGTGCACTTCACTGAAATATCATATAAAGGTTCGACCATCATTGAAACCCGCCTTCACTAAAGTTGTATGCAGGAAAGAAGAACTATTCATCTTTTGATGTGTTAATAAAATGATAGGCAGAGCCTTTCAGCCGTTCAAGCAAAAAATCCCGCAAATCAGTCGGTAGTCCTACTTCCACCATTGCTTCCGACATACAACTTAACCATGCATCTGCGCGTTCTACTGTAATTGGGAATGCCATATGTCTAGCTCTCATCATCGGATGTCCATGCGTATCTGAATACAAGGTTGGACCACCAAAAAACTGACTTAAGAACATGAACTGTTTATCTATAACCGGACCTATATCGGAAGGAAACAGAGGCGACAGAAGTGGATTCTGCTGAACTTTTGGATAAAAGGCTTCCACGAGTCTGCGTACCGTCTCCGCTCCCCCCATCAATTCGTACAACGTGCTGCGGTCATTTTCTGACATTAGGGTAAACCTCGCTATTCGTAATACTTTAATAGTTTTCTAAATCCTCATCCCCTGCATGCATGAGCGTTTCACGAATGACAAATACGAACATACATACAACCAAACCAGCAATGACACCTGTCATTTGAATCACTCCCGCTGCTTAGGATATAAGACTTCACTAGTTCTATTTTACCATAAAACCGGGCTATGAACAGTACCAAAGTCTAAGTATTTTGGGACGGCATGTATGTCCCATCCTGTTCATATAGTTGAGTAGGAGGAGGTATCCAATCTCATGCAGAAACGAAATTTCACGGCTGCGTTACTCATGGCTTTTGTTGTTGTTGCCATTATTCTATGCTTATTTGCGTTCCCTCATGACGGCCTTCAAGCAGCCTTGCGCGGCGTTTCCATTTGGTGGGATGTGCTCTTTCCCGCACTTTTCCCTTTCTTCGTCATTTCCGAAATTATGCTCGGCTTCGGTATTGTTCATTTCTTCGGTACGCTGCTTGATCCAATGATGCGTCCCGTCTTTCGTATCCCTGGCATCGGAGGCTTCGTAATGGCTATGGGATTCGCTGCCGGCTATCCGGTCGGAGCTAAATTGACCTCCCAGCTGTGGGAGCAAAAGCTTGTCAATCGTGAGGAAGGTGAACGGCTCGTTGCGTTCACAACAAGCTCCGATCCGATTTTCTTAATCGGGGCCGTGTCGATAGGCTTCTTCCACGATGCTTCTTTGGCTATGATCTTGGCTGTTGCTCATTACGGAGGCTCCGTGCTGATAGGTTTAATGATGCGATTTCACGGCAGGAAGAGTCTGCCTACTGTACAGGAGACTAAGAGCAAGGACTGGGTCTGGAAGCGTGCTTTTGAGGCGATGCACAGCGCTCGAATCAACGACGGCAGATCCATAGGCACATTACTGAGTCAATCCATTCTACAGTCGCTCAGCTTGATTTTCGTAGTAGGTGGTTTAGTTGTCTTCTTCTCAGTTGTTTTAGAAGTCTTAACAGCGGCTAAAGTCATGAATGCGATCTACCTGCTCATAGCCTCCATCCTGCAAATCACAGGACTCCCCCATGAGTTATCTCAGGCAGTTATGAATGGCTTGTTTGAGGTGACACTTGGGGCGAAGGCTGCCGGGAATGCTCCCGCGTCGCTAGCGCTCTCCAGCAAGGTAGCTATTGGCGCTTTTATATTGTCATGGGGCGGCATGTCCGTTCATGCTCAAATTGTTAGCCTATTAAGCCATACGAATCTGCGTTATTTGCCATTTGTCACCGCCCGCTTCATCCATGCCTTGCTCTCAGCTGCTATTGTTCTCGTTTTTTGGGAGCCTATGCAAATTTTCCGTGAATCCAAAGCTGTTTTCTTACCTCAATATGATTCGGCTTCTCCTGTTCTCAGCTATCTAAGGCTTATGCTGCCAATTAGCGGAACGGTCTTCCTGGGTGCTTTTTCTGTCATTGCCGGACTCTTTGCTGCATATTCCTTACTTAAACTGGTGTATGAAAAGGTTGGTGGAACAAGATAATATGGGTAATCACGATCATGATCATAAAGGGAGAGAACATCCAGATATGCAAGAAGCCTTCCCCAAAGAAGCGAAACATTTGCCTCCAACGATTGAGCGTTTAACTGAGCTATCATTCAACTTATGGTTCAGTTGGAACCATGACGCCTTGCAGCTTTTTGCACAAATAGATCCTGCAAAATGGGATCAATGCGGCCATAATCCTGTTCGTCTACTTCACCTGTTGGACAATTCACAGATCGAGGCCCTAAGCGGAAACCAAGATTTTGTAGCAAACTATCAACAAGTAATTGCCAAGTTCGATGCTTATATGAACGGCACCACTTGGTTTCAAGAGAAACATCCGGACCAGGGTTATGTAAAAATTGCATACTTCTCCGCGGAGTTCGGCTTTCATGAATCGCTGCCGATTTATTCAGGAGGACTGGGAATCTTAGCTGGTGACCATACGAAATCTGCAAGTGATTTGGGTATCCCTTTGATCGGTGTTGGACTTCTTTATAAAAAAGGCTATTTCACGCAGAAAATCGATGCCTCCGGTGGTCAGCAAAGTGAATTATACCCTTATGACTTCAGCAAGCTTCCGATCGAACCTATGCAGCAAAATGGCCAGCAGCTCGTCGTTTCTATTGATATGCCTGGTCGCGCTATCACCTTACAGGTTTGGCGTGTGCGTGTCGGACGTAATTCGATCTATCTGCTGGATGCCGATCATGAAGCCAACAATCCAGCGGACAAAGAACTGACCGCTCAGCTGTATGGGGGCAATCAAGATACGCGGATTGCTCAGGAAATGGTTCTTGGCATTGGGGGCGTCAAGGCGCTTCGGCGGCTTAATATCTACCCCAACGTGTACCATATCAACGAAGGGCATGCGGCTTTCCTCACGCTGGAGCGACTGAAGGAGCTTCTACATCTAGGCCTTCCATTTCACGTGGCGGTTGAAACCGTTCGCTCAGCCACTGTATTTACTACCCATACGCCTGTACCGGCGGGGCATGACACGTTCTCCATCGAGATGGTGGAACACTATCTCGGGCCTCTCCTAAGTGAACTATCACAGTATAAACAGGACATTGTAGCACTAGGGCTTGATCACCATACGGGTCAATTCAATATGACCCATTTGGCCATGAATACAGCCGGACTGCGCAATGGGGTCAGTAAGCTGCACGGTCAAGTATCCCGAGAAATGTTCAAAGAATTTCACGGTCATATCGATGCGAACGAAGTTCCCATTAGCTCCATTACGAACGGCGTACATCTGGATACATGGACAGCGCCGCAATGGAAAGAGCTGCTTGATCGTTTCCTGCCCGGTTCATGGCGGGAAGAACAAGCCAATAAGCATCAGTGGGCGCAAATCGAGGTCATTCCAGACGAATCCATCTGGAAAGTGCATCAACAACTGAAAGAAGATTTAGTTCGTTACGCCAGGCGAAATTTGTTCGAGCAGCGCAAGCGCAACGGAGAATCAGAAGCGCGGATCGAGGAAGTCAGACAGTATTTGAATCCCAAGGCTTTAACCATTGGATTCGCCAGAAGGTTTGCGACCTACAAGCGAGCTAATCTTATTTTTAATGATTTGTACCGGCTTAAGAAGATAATCAATGATCCCGAGAGACCCGTACAATTTATTTTTGCTGGCAAGGCTCACCCTGCAGATTACCCAGGTCAAGAGCTTATCCGTGAAATTTATCGCGTTTCACAAATGAAAGAATTCGTCGGAAAAATCGTTATTCTCGAAAACTATGACATGAATATGGCCCGTTACCTCGTACAAGGCGTAGACGTCTGGTTAAATAACCCCCGTAGACCTCTTGAGGCCAGTGGAACAAGCGGTCAAAAGGCCGCCATGAACGGGGTACTTAATTTTAGCGTACTCGATGGCTGGTGGGAGGAAGGCTATAACGGTACGAACGGCTGGGCTATCGGTTCCACAGGAGCTGCTGACTGGGCTGCACAAGAGAAAGAAAATACACAAGCCATCTATCACATTTTAGAGAAAGAAATTATTCCACTGTATTTCAATCAAGGAGCACTCCCGCATCAATGGATCAGCCGCATGAAGCGTTCTATCCAATCGCTTAGCCCGGTCTATAACACGCATCGCATGGTGCAAGACTACACAGAGCTCACCTATTTACCGACAGCTCAGCGAGCCCGACTCTTTGTTTCTAATCACTATGATGTTGCAACTAAGGTTGCCGACTACAAACAATTCATCCGTTCGAATTGGTATCACGTGAAAATCATTGGCATCGATGACCGCTCAGCCAAATTATCTACGGAAGTGCCGTTAAACGAGATAAAACCATCAACGAAAGAAATTACAACACAAGTTCACTTCGGCCCCATTTGGCCGCAAGATACGGCAGTAGAAGTCATATATTACGAGGAAAATGGCGAAACATGGGAGCAAAAAATTATTCCAATGGAACCTGTAGGCGAACTGATTGAACAGATGCAGAGCTATAAAGCGACAATTCCATCCCATCTCATTCATGGGCCTCACTTCTCTATTCGCGTACGCCCTATCTCTTCTAACTTCGCACATTCCTTTGAACTTTCCTTAGTCACCAGCACATTATCGTGGCAGTAAATACGTGAATTCCTAGATAAAGCCCCGTTTGGGGCTTTTCTTATTTTCTTTTATAAATTATTATGAATAGAGAACTTACGGTATGTGTATGCGCTCATGAATGCAAATCTAACCACTTGGTGATGCTATGGATTGGAATAAGGCACTGGAATTGGCATATATCGCACCGAATACAGATTGTCATTTGATCATTGTCGGAGAATGTAAAGATGGGCAACCTTTTTGCTATGAAGAAAATTTCTCCATTGATAAAATAGGTGAGGCTTCATTCACCGTTTGTTTAGAGCTATCCGGAATTTTTCCATTCGACAAATTAGAGCATATTTCTTTCATTGAGTTTTCTTTTAAAGACCGTGGAATTTTATATTACGCCTATGTCGATTTAATTCAACTTGAATTAAAGAAGACGGTATGTTACCTTTCGTTATCCATTCCCGAAGAAATTCATCATCATCAAAACAGAAGGTATAGCCGAGCTAAGCTCTCCCTTCGAACACCTATCACTTTGCGTATTGTTGGCATTCGCGGCATATCCGCAAGCAAGGGAGTCGCCTTTTCCGGACAACTGCTTGATATAAGTGCCAGAGGGCTTTCTTTCGTTACGACGAATCGGCTTTTCTTCCCCTTATTTCTGGAATTCAGCTTTATTCTCCCTGGGTATCCCCATTCTATTACCGCCTATGGTGAAATTATTAGGGTAACGAATTTTAGTAATGATTCTTATCACGT
Organism: Paenibacillus sp. V4I9; assembly: GCF_030817295.1. Taxonomy (NCBI): domain Bacteria; kingdom Bacillati; phylum Bacillota; class Bacilli; order Caryophanales; family Paenibacillaceae; genus Paenibacillus; species Paenibacillus sp. V4I9. The sequence goes on along the minus strand of NZ_JAUSZE010000001.1, from coordinate 943,004 downwards.
CGCCGCCGAATTCCGACATACACCTGAATCTATGCTTCAGGACATTGATAAATATTGCTCGATTACAAGCTAATACTTACGAAGAAAGTTTTGCTAAAGCAAAACTCATTTTATGCTTACGATGCAAGTTTTCTTACGAAAACTCTTAGGAGGAAACCAATTGAAATACAACGTCATTGAACGAGGCGATGACATCTCCAAGGGGCTGACAGAGCGGTTCCACAAACTCGCCGCACAGCAAGGCATGCCGAGGGATGAAGAAAATCCCGACATTGTCCTTTCTATTGGCGGAGATGGCACAATGCTGCAAGCTTTTCATAAATATGTGCAGCAGCTTGATCACATTGCTTTCGTTGGTATCCATACAGGTCACTTAGGTTTCTTCGCAGATTGGAAACCAGATGAGCTGGATCATCTAGCTTCATTAATGTTCAGCGTCACCACCCCCGAGGAACTGCGTATTGTACAGTACCCCGTTGTTGAGATTGAAATTACGACAGAAAAGGGCTCCGAGACGCATCTGGCTCTCAACGAATTTACAATACGAGGAATCGAAGTATCGCTAGTCGCGCGGCTACACGTTAACGACGAAATGTTCGAAATGTTCCGTGGTGACGGAATCTGCATCTCCTCGCCTGCAGGTAGCACTGCTTACAACAAAAGCTTAGGCGGAGCAATGGTCCACCCTTCGCTCGAAGCGATTCAAATTGCAGAGATTGCTTCTATTAACAATAGAGTCTACCGTACACTCGGCTCTTCCATGATTTTACCGAAGCATCATCACTGTGACATTTATCCCAAAGCGCAGCAGAATATGCTTTTATCACTTGATCACCTTTACTTGCAGCGAGACGACGTTGTTTCTATCCGCTGCCGTGTAGCAGCCAACGTGAAAGTTAAGTTTGCCAGGTTCCGCCCATTTCCTTTCTGGAATAGGGTTCGGGAAGCTTTTGTTGGGTTAGAAGTGAAATGAACAATAAGAAGACGCCCCTCGCTCGGTTGGAGAATGAGAGGCGTCTTTTGGTTTTACTACATCAAGGAGTAGTTGTAATCACTTCAGAAGGTACTTGCTGCTTTGCGCCATTCACTTTTTCGATAATGAAATAAGCGCAGCCAAAGTTGCAGTACTCATTCAAGTAATCTTGAAGAGCCGCGATGGATGATTCCTTTGTCGCTTTAGGATGGATTTCTTTAAAAAATCCTCTCAGCCTTAACTGGCTGTACCCCCAATCGCCGACAATATAGTCGTATCGCTCCAACACTTCGCTAAAACGTTCTTTAAAAACTTCAAAATTCCAGCCATTCTTATGGTCTGTAACGAGCTCGTATGTTTTATTTGCAATATGAATCATGATGGTAGGAAGCTCTCCTTTCTATGATCCGTTCGTTAATTTAAACGTTCGATGCGGCTTGAACCTGTTCATGGGCATGGTACGAGCTGCGTACTAACGGCCCCGACTCTACGTGCTTAAAGCCACGTTTCATGCCCTCTTCTTTGAGCACAGCAAACTGCTCAGGTGTATAATACTTGGCTACAGCCAAATGCGTTGTAGACGGCTGCAGGTACTGCCCAATCGTCATAATGTCGCAGCCAACTGCGCGTAAATCCTCCATCGTTTGCAGCAGCTCGTCCCACTCTTCGCCTACGCCAATCATGACGCTGGATTTGGTTGGGATGTTCGGAGCAATGCGCTTCGAACGCTCCAGCAGTTCAAGAGAACGGCGATACTTCGCCTTCGAGCGGACGCGGTCTGACATGCGTTCAACAGTCTCCATATTATGGTTCAAGATATCAGGCTTAGCCTCTAGAACCGTGGCCAGTGACGCTTCCCGGCCCAAGAAATCGGGGATCAGCACTTCGACTGTGCACATTGGCAATTTGCGGCGAATCGCTTTGATGGTCTCAGCGAAAATCATCGCGCCGCCATCCGCCAAATCATCGCGCGCAACGGAGGTGACGACACAGTGGCGCAGTCCCATTTGTAAAGCGGCATCAGCTACACGTTCTGGTTCTTCAAGATCCAGCTCGGTAGGCAGCCCTGTTTTGACTGCACAGAAACGGCATGCTCGGGTACAAATATCGCCCAAAATCATAAAAGTGGCTGTACGATTCGCCCAGCACTCATGGATGTTCGGACATTTGGCTTCTTCGCAAACCGTATGCAGCGTCTTGGAACGCATCATTGACTTTATTTCTTTGAAATTCTCATCTGTCTTAAGATTGATTTTTAACCAGTCTGGTTTTCTCTCTAATGGCTTTGGAGGCACTATAATTCCCGCCTTTTATTTGGTTTCTCGTTCTTGTTATTATAACATGAATGACTGACAAAACAATCCACTTTGCCAGTCAGTTGTGATACACTTATCAAGATGGCCAAAACAGCTTAACCTATCACGTAAAGGCTGTATGGGAGGGAAGAAACATGAGCATACAAGAAGTAACACGAGAGAAAGACCGCAAGCTTGGAGAAATTTTAAGAGGTATGGGCCGAGTATTAATCGCCTTCTCCGGAGGGGTTGACAGTACATTCGTCCTCAAACGTGCGCAGCAGGAGCTAGGAGATCAAGTCTTAGCCGTCACTGCAGCATCCGAAACATTCCCTTCTCGGGAATTCGATGCCGCCGCCCTACTAGCAGAACAAATCGGTGTCCCACTGTACAAAACAGAGGTCAAAGAATTGGAGAATGCGAATTTCGTCGCTAACAATCCAGATCGCTGTTACCATTGCAAAACGGGACTTTATTCACATTTGCAGCAACTAGCCAAAGAGTTAGGGTACCCCTACATTCTTGATGGCTCGAACATGGATGATCTCGGTGATTATAGACCGGGTCTACAAGCCAAGAACGAGCAAGGCGTCCGTAGTACTCTACAGGAGTCCGGCATGACCAAAGACGAGATCAGACAGCTTTCCAAAGAGTTAGGACTGAGTACTTGGAATAAACCGTCCTTTGCTTGCTTATCTTCTCGTATCCCTTACGGAACACAAATTGAGAAGTGGAAAATCGACCAACTTGACGAAGGCGAATACTTCTTGTCCCAGCTTGGATTGTACCAGGTGCGCGTACGTCACCATGAGAAAATTGCCCGGATCGAGGTTATGCCGGATGAGATTCATAAGGTCGTTGAACACCGTGATGCGATCTATGAAAAGTTCAGCAAGCTCGGCTTCACTTACGTGACGCTCGATTTACAAGGTTACCGAACGGGCAGCATGAACGAAGTACTGTCCAAGGAGACGAAAGACAAGGTGAAAGAAGCATCCTTATGATGGACCTAGAGAAAATCTTAAAGCTCGTCCAGGCAGGCGATCTGGACGTAGAAGAAGCCAAAAAGCAAATCATCAAGGAAGGCAGCGCCGCTGGCCCAGCTAACCTTGATCTTGGATTTGCTCAGCTCGACATCGATCGCGAGAAGCGTACGGGCTTCCCCGAGGTCATATTCGGGGAAGGCAAGACCGCCGAGCAGATCGAAGCGATATTCCGGCGGCTGATGGAGCACACCGACCGCGTGCTCGCTACGCGGGTCGATGCGGCCAAAGCCGCCCATGTTACCGCTGCCGTGGAAGGTGTCACCTACCACGAAACAGCACGTTCGCTCACTTGGTTCAAGCGACCGATGCTTAAAGTCCACGACGGATATATAGCCGTCGTGTGCGCAGGCACCTCCGACCTCCCCGTGGCGGAGGAGGCGGCTCTTACGGCAGAATGCCTGGGCAGCCACGTTGAACGTATATTCGACGTGGGTGTCGCTGGCATTCACCGGCTTTTCCGCCGGCTAGAGCTCATTCGCGGCGCAAACGCGATTGTGGTCGTTGCCGGCATGGAAGGCGCGCTCGCCAGCGTCGTCGGCGGGCTAGTAGCCAAACCGATCGTGGCTGTGCCGACAAGCATCGGTTATGGCGCGAACCTTGCAGGTATCGCCCCCTTGTTGTCGATGCTAAATAGCTGCTCACCAGGAATCTCAGTAGTGAACATCGACAACGGCTTCGGAGCTGGTTACTATGCAGGGCTCATTAACAAAAATATGTCGAAACGAGCGTGAGATCCTACAATGCGCATTTTATATTTAGACTGCTTCTCCGGAATCAGCGGCGATATGACCCTTGGTGCTTTAGTAGATGCGGGAGCAGATCGAACTTACATTGAAGAAGAGCTTACCAAAATCAAGCTAGAGCCGTATATGTTGGAATGGAAGCGCGTTGTAAAGCGCGGTATTTCCGCCTTAAAGCTTGATGTTATTCTAGACCCAGAGCATCCACCGAAACATCATCGTCATTACTCAGAAATCGTACAAGTCATTCAACAGGCAGGATTCAATGAGCGTGTAGCAGCTCTCAGCTTAGCTATTTTTGAAAAGATCGGTATTGCTGAAGCCAAAATCCATGGCATTCCCGTTGAAAAAGTACACTTCCACGAAGTTGGAGCCATAGACTCCATTGTCGATATCGTAGGTGTGGCCTTAGCCATTGACTCCCTGCAAGTCGAGCGCATCTTTTCCTCTCCAGTACCGCTAGGTTCAGGAACGATACATATCGATCATGGTATATATCCCGTACCGGCTCCGGCAACACTGGAAATGATGCGAGGGTTACCCATTGCTTCAACCAACTATAACCTAGAAATGACCACGCCAACTGGTGCCGGTATTATTTCCGGAATCGTGGACGAGTTCTCCAAAAGCTTTCCTCCTATGATCGTTGACACCATCGGTTACGGTGCAGGTACAAGAGATTTACCTAATCAACCTAATGTGCTTCGCGTCGTAGTCGGTAAAGTTGATCCTTATATTGGAAAATGGCAAGTAAGCCATGAGCACCTTGTCCATGAGCATGGTCATGGACATACACATGATGATCATCATCACCACCAACATGAACATTCACATACGCACCCTCACCATACATGAATCTCCAAAGGAGACCATTTATCAAATACCAAAACGCCTCTTCCTTCAAATCAGGAGGAGACGTTTTTTGGTTTTTGCTGTATAAACTGCATCCTAACTTCCTCGTATACCTGTTTCAAAGGTACTTGATGCTCCTTAGCAATTTGTTCGCATTCTTTGAACTCTGGTGCATATTGTACCAATTTCCCCTGGTGATAACCAACTTTTACCGTTAAAAGTCCCCATCGTGTTAGCACTTGCTCGAATTCTCTAGCCAATCTATGACAAGAAGCGTGCATATACCGGATGCCAAGTGTAGTTGTCTCGCTAAAAATAACCTCCTCTACAACAGAGAGCCGTTTATCTTCAACGAGCACATTCAGCATAATCCCTGGTCTGCCTTTCTTCATAATAATCGGTACTACAAATACATCATTCGCACCTACTTCAAACAGCTTATCCATTATATAAGAAACCCACTCCGGGTTCATATCATCCAAATTAGCCTGAATTAACAACATACTATCGTCCACATGCTCATCCCTATGATTAAAACTCACTGTTCTCACCTCTTACAGGCATCATAGCAAAAATCGGATAACAACGAAAGATGCAGGGATAAACATTCGTAGAAGAGTACATCCTAAGAACTAACATTTCAGGAAGGATGATAGAGATGAAAAGCAGACCGTTTTGGTCGCGGGTTCTTGTTCTTAGCCTCCTCCTATCAGCAACCGAATCCGGGACTTTTTCAAGTAGTGCTGAATCCCATGCCACTGCATCTGACCAATTATTTGCCGCAGTTCCGTCTAAAGTTAACCCTAACTTGAACACTGAGCGGAAAGAGCTATTCGAAAAAACAAGCATCTTGTCGGGCATTCCATGGGCATACCTTGCCGCAGTTGATCAGTACGAAAGAACCATGAATATCGCGAAAAAAAGAACCGTGCATCAAGGGATTACCAGCATTTACTTCCCTGAAGCAGATTGGGTCGGCTTATTGAATCCAGACCAACAAGATACGAATCCAAGAAGTATCTCCTTCTTTCATGGTTACGGGCGAGATGGTTCAGGTGACGGCATCGCAGATCGAAACAACGATTTAGACGTACTGGCAGCTATGGCCACACTAATGAGCAGTAATGGCAAACAAGAAGAAAATTTACAAATTAACTTATGGAATTATTATCAAAACTCGCGCAGTGTTGAACGTATCAAACAATTTGCTACAATTTATGCCACACTTGGTACCCTCGATGTTTACGAGCATGCTTTTCCACTACCGGTGCACGCAGACTACTCCTACCGCAGCACATGGGGGGACAGCCGCGGATGGGGTGGGCATCGTTCCCATGAAGGAACAGATTTATTTGCGGGTTACGGTGTTCCTGTTCGAAGTACTTGCTATGGCATTGTGGAAATTAAAGGCTGGAATCCCTACGGAGGCTGGCGGATTGGTATTCGAGATGTAAACAATATTTATCACTACTACGCCCATCTCTCTGGTTTTCAAAAAGGAATCAAAGAAAATGATATTGTAAAGCCTGGACAAACCATCGGCTGGGTGGGTAGTTCTGGATATGGTAAGCCGGGAACATCAGGTAAATTTCCACCCCATCTTCATTTTGGACTTTATCGTGATAATGGGCTGACCGAATGGAGCTTCGATCCTTATCCCTCCCTTCGCAAATGGGAACGTGAAGATCGGATGAAAAAGAAAAAATAAAACCGCTCCATTATTGGGGCGGTTCTTTTTGTGTATTACTTTCTTGCGTTGAAACTCCCTCTGGCTTTGGTGTTGTTGTAGTTCCCGCATTCGGAATGCTTGGGAGTGATAAACTCGGTGGACCCGCATCCTTATTACTACCCACAGGTTTTCCCTTATTATCATAATAATAGGTAGGGACATCCCCAACCACGAGTGAATAGGAAATAGGAATTTCTGTTTCCACAATTTCAGTGTCAGAATCAAAGGGAATAATCACGGATACCTCAGCAATAATGCGAACATACACTTCAAACATAACCATATTGATTCCCGCATTTTGAGAACGCGTATTCAGATCAACCTTCACATTACCAACTGGCAGCAGCCGAATCGGAATATCAGGGCCAAATGAGGAGAGAATCGCACTATTCATCGCTTGCCCCACCGGAATATGCTCTGAGATACTTTGCAAATCTTTCAGTTCACCTTGCACAGTCTTAATCGTATCCGCAGTTATACGCATATGTTCATTATAATTAAGCATGAAGCCTGTTATTTTACCGTTTTTATCCATCTTCCAATCAATTAATTGCTCCGCACTCGTACTTCCAGCCACATGATCCGCAATAGCACTATTAATCGCTTGTGTCGCTATCTGCTTGATGCGTACCTTTGCCAAATTCATCAGTGGAGGTCTAAGATTACGTTCTACGAAAATAAAAAACTGCACGCCAAATAAGACAAAGATGAGAAGACCGATCAACAGCACCTTTTTGCGGTTTGTTTTACCTGTAGGTCTGCTTCTCCAGCGTCGCCTTAGCAGCATCCCATTCCCTCCCCTAGCCACTCAAATCAATTAGTACTACCTTATGCGGACATGGAGTGAAAAAGAAGACACGTTCCCTACAGCAAGTCCACTCAACGGTCATACGTTTTGCGCATCCATATCATTATCGTGTCTGAACCCCAATGGGTCTTACCTACTTACGACTGCTCAGTTATCCCCATCATTAGTATCCGCTCACATCTGTGACCCATCATCTCAGTTTCTTTCCACATGCGTCTCATTCATTCCGTATCTTCTCACGCCTGGCCCCCATCATCTTAGCATCTTCCCACGTGTGTCTCATCCATTTTGTATCTTCTCATGCTGCGCCCCATCCTCTTAGCATCTTTCCACGTTCGTCTCTTCCATTCCTTATCTACTAACGTCTGCACCTCATAGACTCTGCATCTCCCTAACTTACCCACCACATCCTTCAGCCGACAGAATTTGTCCTGTCCAAGTCCTGTCCGTCCTGCTTGTCTCAATACATGTATCTCAACTCATTAGTATCTTCCCTCCCAAGCCACCTCACTTTGCATCCAACCCAACTTTTCACCACCTCTATGGACACTATCCCCATCACTCAGAAATCAGAAAATAATCCGAGTTTCAATCAAATATTTTCCATCTTCTCTTGAAATAAGACCATATGTTTGGTATATTATTAGTAGGAACATATATTCCCATTTTAACGCAAATGGAGAGATGCATATGAATTCTGCAAGTATGTCACTTGATCAATTTCAAAATCATTTTTCCACTGATAATGCTTGCATCGAGTATATTTTTCATACTAAGTGGCCTGAAGGGTTTAGCTGCCCGCGCTGTAAACACAGCCATGCTTATGTAACAACAACCCGTCGTCTTCCGCTTTACGAATGCTGTCAATGTCGCCATCAAACGTCTCTTATATCCGGGACTATTATGGAAGGAAGCCGAACTGGACTAAGTAAATGGATGCTGGCTCTTTTTCTTTTCTCCCGTACAAATAAAGGTACGACCGCAACCGAACTTTCTAAATTTATTAAGGTTACTTATAAAACTGCCTGGCTAATCTTATATAAAATCCGTTCTATGATCCATAGCTCAGATAATCAAACTCCGCTTTCGGGCTCAGTTTGTATTAATTCGGCTATCTATGGACGACCTTATAATCCTTCTGTTCACAAACACCCTCAAGAGCACCTTCTTCTCATAGGCTCATCAGTTAATGAATGGAATGAATCTACCTACCTCAAAATAAAGCACGTTCTTCTTACGAATCCAAAAGAAAGACATATTCCTCGTTTTGAAACAAAAGCCTTCCATCAACAGCACATAGAATCCGATACCCAAAATATTGAGATTGTTACAGGCTTTTATACTCCCACACGACTTCGCCCTTTGCTCGTATTCGCTAAACAAGCTAGTAAATGGATAAATAACACCTTCCATAGCCTCGGACCCAAACATTTACAAAAGTACTTAGACGAGTTTAGTTATCGACAAAACCTTTCTTCAAAAAACACACCTATTTTTGCCCATTTAGTTCAACTCTGCTTCAAAACCGCTAGCTACTAATAACAGTAGTATTCTATTTAGCCATTCAATTTCTTGTAATTATAGAAATAAAACTTAGTTTCAATTGACGAACAATTTTATCACGCATACATACATACATACATACATACATACATACATACATGTATTCATTCCTACATTCATGTCTGCTTTCATTCTGAGTTATAGGGATAGTGAACATAGTGGAATGAAAGTGAAAGACCACCTTTGTTGAAAGGTGGTCAAGTATTGGAATCATGGTTTCGGGTTTCGGGTTTCGGGTTTCGGGTTTCGGGTTTCGGTGCTTGGTTCTGGTTCTGGTTCTGGTTCTGGTTCTGGTTCTGGTTCTGGTTCTGGTTCTGGTTCTGGGTTCTTGTGATCTCGGTTATTGGTTCTTGGTTCTTGGTTCTAAGTTCTTGGTTCTTGGTTCTTGGTTCTTGGTTCTTGGTTCTTGGTTCTTGGTTCTAAGTTCTTTGTTCTTTGTTCTTGGCTATTGGCTCTTGGCTATTGGCTCTTGGCTACTTGCTCTTGGCTCTTGGGTTCTTTGTTCTTTGTTCTTTGTTCTTTGTTCTTGGTTCTTGGCTCTTGGTGCTTAATCTTGGTACTTCTTGGTTCGTTTTATAGTCGGTGTCGTATAGACAATCTTTTTAGTATCGATCCATGATTAGTTGTGTTTTCAGTGAATCTTGTGCGAGGAACCAGCCTTTACTTTGCAGATAGGTAATTAATTCATCATGCTTCGTGGATGCCGTCGATTCACTATTTGTTTTAAATGAAGCTTCAACAATGTACTCAGTTCCCGTACCAGCTGCATTTAGAATCGGCCATACTTCGATATAAAGCTGTTGGCCGCTCCATGTTCTGACTGAACGTTTGGCTAGAACTGGACCGTAGACACGGGAAGAAGAAAGCTTGCTAGTCCCCCATCCACTGTAGAGCCAATTATTAAATTTATCAGGTGAATTATTAATCAAAAGACTGCGGGAATCGGTCTGGTTTGGGAGATCCATACCGCTATAGCCTGATTTAGTACCTGTCTTTGGACGTGTGATACTTAATGTTTTTTTCTGATATCCCCACTCGACTTGTGCCTCATAGCCCGTATCGTTTGAATCAAAGCCTTGTTGGTTGGCGAGTGTTAAGGCCCCATTAATATCGTTACCAATAACGGCATAGCGCTTTTTGTAGGTAAGCTCGAAATCGTTTTCTCCCTCTGTTTTACGAATCCTTGGACTCCACCCATTGTTATAAATGTCCTCGGCGTTCGTATCCAGGAACTGGACATTCATCTTAGTCACACTATCTGGCATGCCAAATGCACTCTTTACGCTGCTTGTAAGTTTAAAATCTGATCCAAGAACTGCACTTGGATTAAGGAGAAGCTTCACTTCATAATTCGGTATCATGTTGCTCGCAGCTGCAGCAGGCTGGGGTGCTCCGCCTAGACCAACAAGTAAACTAGTTCCTACTACGGCCACTAGGACGACCATCAGAGCATTTTTCTTTAACATCACTTCATCTCCTCAACTCTTATGGAAAGTTTACCCTCATAGACTGACATTAAAGGAAGAATGTCATTAGATGATTATCTACACTTGTATTTAGTGTAAATCTAGTTAAAGGAGTAAAAAAACTGAACCCCCTTAACATTTAGGAGTTCAGCTGTGTTTCATTTTATAATTTCTCGGAGTTCATCCCAAGATACAATTCGAGGCAGGTTCAAGTGCTGATTATACGATCTATCTTTCACATATAAGTTCAATGGGAGGTGAGACATGGTTTCCAGAACAACCGGTTTATCATCAAAATAATAATCCAAGTTCAGTTTCTCAATAATATGTACTTTCTCGGAATCACTCATCCCACAATAAAAATGTCCCTCAACCACCGGGAAACCATTGGCTATTAACCAGTTTTTCGTTCGGTCTGTATGCTCTTTGGCCCTTGCCGTAATATAGTAGACCTCATGACCTTGATGTACTAATTCCTGCAAGATATCTACGGCATAGGGAAAAGAAGGACACTGAGAATAATAAATGTCATCGCGGAGGCTAGACCACAGCTTGCCTCCTTCTTCTTTCGTCAAACCGAAAGCACTGTGAATTTCCATCGTCGTTAAGGCGTGAAACGCGTCCAAGCCAATATTTTGCTTTAGCTTATGGTTATAAATATGAAAGGCATGTTCTCTTAAATTAATAAGTGTATCATCGATATCAAAGCCGAATTTCAAGGTTAACTCCTCATTTCACGGATATACTATGCTGCGGGAGCAATTTCCTTTATTATTTTCCCCTTATTCCTTCAATATAAGTCCGAAAAGACTTGCAAAAACAGAGGCTTGTCCCCTCGAAATGATGCAGCCGCGCAAATCCTCTATACTCACACCTAAACTTGTAAATTCACAGCTGCTGATATCAATTCCTGCAAGCTTCACACCCGTGAATTGTGCCCGGTCCAGCTGACAGTTATCGAAATATACTTTTTGCAGCGTGGATTCGTAGAAATCGGCATTTAAAAGCGAACACTCCTGAAAAAAAATCTGCTTGAAATTAGCCATACGAAAGGTCGCATAGTCGGCCAAGCATGTATGAAATAAGACGTTTCGGACGGTTGCTTCTGTCAGGTCAATGCCCATGATTTTGCAGTTTCTAAATTCAGTCCGATGGATCGTAGCTTCACCAAAATCAACGTTGGATAGATCGCATTTCTCGAAAATAACATCTGTCAGCTCTATATCTTTCATCGATATCCGAGTGAAGGTGACATTACGAAATATCACTTTATCAAACGCGACTTTATATGCGGACTGATTGTCAATGATACAATCACTTATAAGACCCGTATGAAAGCTATCTTCCGGCTGCATTTCCTCGTTCGGCAGTGTAATGGCTGATATTTCTTTGGGGATTTTCGGTGTTTCAATTTTGGGAATGCTCATCTGGTACTCCTTTGTGATCAAGTGATAGGGCAAAAAAATAAGCCTTACGGCTTTTTGAACATATACTCGTTGGTAGTTAAGTCTCTCTTGATACTACCATCTCTTCTTCCCACCAGACAAATCTTGATCGCTTAACCCATTCAATTTCTCATACGATTCTTTCCACATCACATAAATGGACTGAATTTGGATAAATTCCTGGTCCGTCGGTCCTGCCCCTTGCATAAACATGGCCTCTAACATTTGTTTGTAAAAAGTCATTCGTTTATAAATAATTTGTTTCTCCATGTCTATAATTTCATCCAATGTATGATAATCCATAAATGACTTTATATCGTCAGGGAGCTCATCATCCAGTCGTTCTTCTCTAGGTGAAGGAGTAGGTCTAGGTGTAGATATACTCGTTCTATTACTTAAATCAACTGTCGTCCGCAGCTCTGATAATAGGATATTCTCTTTCGCGCACATGACATGAAAATATTTATTTTTGAGCAACTCATTAATTACAAGCTGACACATATCTTTATTCCGTATTAACATACCATCAAAGGGATGAAGGGTCCAAACATGATCTTTCTCATATATATTGAAAGTGAACCATTCGTTGGCATACAAAATTCTGGTATTAATTGTAGACTCGTCAACAATCTCAAATGTAAAATCCAGCAACGTACAGCCCCCTCCCCAGCATTACAAATCTATTCTTATATTCTACCAAATCATAACAAAAAAAAGAAACCTTTTCAGGTTTCATAGAAGACTATTTTTCAATGAATTTAGACACATATTCTGCTTTTTCAGCGCTTGCTACGACAATGAGCACAATGATTATTCCAGAAAGTATAATCCCGCTTATTATCATCCTGTGCACCTTCTTTGACAGATTTGTTCATCTATATTCAAAGATATGATGCACGGTTTCTTTTATTCGCCTAAATCCATAATAACGTATTTCTCAATATGACTAGCCATAATGCCATAATTTGGTATCTGTTTGTCCACTTGCTCACCCAAAATTGATTTCACTGCTAAATAAGGGAAATTAATACCTGATAGACAAGTCACATGCAGACCGCCAGACATTCTCGGATTAATCTCAAGTAATTTAGGCACACCCTGATTGTACTTCACTTGAATATTGTAATTAAACGGGATCTTGTAGGTGACAGCAACCTGATGTGCGATTTCGATCAGCTCGGGCACTTCCTCAAGCAGCCTTAGCCGTCCGTCTGCTTTGCGACGCGGCACAGCGGCAAGTAATTCCCCAGAAGCCGATGCTAAGCAATCGATGCTGTACTCGAAGCCGTTTAATAATTCCATCACCATCAGGTCCTCGAAACGATTTACGGATGATAAGGTCTTGTATACCTGTTCCGTAGAGAGATAGGGAGTAACTGTGCCGAACAGGTCAGTTAATGTATCCCGCCCATTGCTGATGATTCTGAAGCCCATACCGCCCTCGGCATTCGTTGGCTTGATACAAACCTGGTGTCCTGCACTTACGAGCGTCTCATAGGCTGTCATAAATTCATCTGCTGTATTGACTACATGATAATCAGGGATTGAAATAATGTTCGTTTCCCTAATGGCTTCATAAAACTTTTGTTTCTCCAGCAAGTTCTCTAATAGCTCAAGGTCACGACAAACCGTGACTTTCGTTCCTGCTTTTTCGAACAAATCAATATGCTTCGCTATTGCATACATATGCAACCTGGGAATGAATACATCAATGCCATGCTTTTTGCAAAAATTTAGGGCAAACTCCACATAATCATCATCACCTAACACAGGTTCGGTATCCGCGTAATCAGCCGCCTGTAAAGCCATGTGGGTACGGTCCGGATGTGTGGCATACATTTTGAATTGGACGCCATCCTCATTATTGCGAATGCTATTCATGTAATGAAAGGCTACCGAAAACCAACGGTTAAACCATACTTTTTTCATGAGGACTCCTTTATGACAAATAGATTAGTTTGCTCGATGTTTACAGATTCAACATACTTAAGTATTTCGTCCGTAGCAAAAATCCCAGATTCCTCGGTAAATGAATAGCTCCCCGTCGATAGAATCTGCTCTTGTCGAAATAACTCTCCATGCCTAGGGACGATAGAGAACTCAGCAAAATCAATCAAGATTTGATCCAAGAGGGAATCACCAGATGCTACAACTTGGTGCTCCTCTGTTAACTGCTTGAGATGCTGAACAGCATCTCTTTTATTAACAACTTGGGGAACGACATAGACCTTTCTTCCTTGAACGGAAGTGCTCCAGCCCATACGCTGAAGTTCTGCACTCATTTGAGTAACTTCCTCCAGCGGCATCTTCGCTCGGTCAATGATATGGGAAAAAAATAGCTCGTCGCAATAGCTGGAACTGATGACCCATTCCGGACTAAGGACACGATCTAGCAGTATCCTGACATCCTTCACATGCTCACTTGATTCAGTAACGCGAGCGACTACAGATGCTTGCCATCCCAAGTCGGGATGTCCATCTATCAAAATATTCCCGCCGTTGCTCGTAACCGCATAGGTGGGTTTCAACATTTGACTAATTAAATGTATACGATTGTACTGCTGCATGGTTCGTGTCGTAACCGGGATGAAAATGAGCTCCGTCATCAACTTTTGAAGCAGCTGGTAGGAACTTGAGGACATATACGATCTCACTTTACCGTCAATGAACTCTGCTGTAATAATCCGATCGCCTAATTCTTCGGCACGTTCTAAAGGCTGTGAATAGATTAACGTTTGATCTAAATCGCTTGCAAATATCATTCGGCATCTCCTTTCACGGATTTAATAATACCACAACAGGAATAAGTGAGACCTGGGTACACTTCTATTGGTACTTCCCTAGCTTCAGCTAAAAGGAGGATATGACGTATATTGGGATTATCTAATCGGTCAACTAATATCCGCCACGGCACTCTACGGAGCAGTACACGGGTCGTTTCTCCGACACCGGGTTTAATCAAGTTGATATCCTCAATCTGATACTCACTCTGAATCGCTTGGATATCTCGCAAACCCTTCCATGAAATCGTAGGAGGATGCTGGAGTAAATTCTGGGCACAACGCTGTGCTTCTTTCACTACCTCACCAAAAAAGGGCACAATCTCCGCAATAAAATGATTGGAGAGATCGTGGTCTAACCACTCTTTATAATATTTGGAACCATGAAAGTCATGCGGCCCAATGAGATCCTCGCGCAGCACCGTTCGACTAATTAAACCGGATACCACCGCATTCAAGCATGCACTCGGAATCAAGAAATCCTCTCTCGTTCCAAACATATCGGTGCAATGGCCAGGATCAGCAAGTACAGCAAGATCATCGTCCAGCTTGATCCTGTAATCTCGTTCCAGCTTGCTGCAAGCCTCTATAAGCACTTTACGGATTGCTCCCTTGCCGGTCCACCCGTCGACAAATTGAAGATTCGCCTCCGGATGCTTCTGCAGGATATAAAACAAAGCGTTCTCGTCAATCCCTTTACCTCGAATAATCGAGATGCTGTAATGAGGCAAGTCCAACTGATGCACCTCTTGCAGGTAACGTCTTATTAGAATACCGACCGGTGTGCCCGCTCTCGCAAGAGAGACTAACACCGTGTTCGGTCCTTTCTTATTTCGAATAAGCTCTGCCGTAGTACCGACGGCTAATGCAACCTTCTGGGCTGACATCTGAAGCGTCTCTCGGTACAATTTTAAATAATCGGACGTAGGTAGATGCTCTTGCGGTAACATTTCTGAATAATGAGTACCCGATTGAATGGCTAGTTCTCTCGCATCCATCGACTTTTCCAACTTAACCTCGCTCAAATCCTTAAGCAGGAATGTCACATCAGAAGCTGGATAGCTGCCCAAGTGCCTAGGCTCCTCTATTGGCCTAGCTCGCCAATCTTCCATTCTGCATTCTCCTTCCATTCAACCGTTTGAGGAGAGAAAATAACAATATGAATCTGTTTCAGCCCTCGCGTTTGAAGAATTTGAAGCAATGGCTGCATCGAAGCAGGATCAGCTTCTCTTTCCATAAATAAATAGAGATCGTCATACATGCCTACCGGAACGTTGTATAGGAAATGAATTACGTCGGGATCCTCCGGAGATGAGTACGGATAGCCTACCTTGACTGCGTAATCCTCTGTATCAATGGTATGAATTGGACTCCTCGTCGTCGATTGGTAATACACACCTTCTCCCATTTCAGCGGCAATTCGCATGGGGATATACATAAACTCACCTGTGCCTACGCACAGCGTCTTCTTACCTATTCGAGTAAGTTTCAACTGCTTGGCGGCTTGAGATATCGAATGACTGGATTGTTCGCTTTCCTCCGGCGTAAGACCAAATCTTCCGCTATGCTGTAAATAAGGATGTTGGCTCACATAAGGAGCATGAGCGAATAGATGATCTATATACTTGAAGTAAATGGGTCCCATTTGATTTGGAATAGGAAGGACAGGCACTTGGGGGGTTAAACTTTCAGATGAACCCGTTACTTTTACCTCACCTTTGACTAAGGAAAGCACGTGGATGGAGATACCTAACTCCAGTTCTAGCTTCAGAAACTGCTGCTGATCCTCTGGGGTTCTCCAATCAAGCAGAGCAAGGATGTAGTAGGTTTTCTTCGGAAATTTCCCCTGCATATCTCGAATAATGTTCAAAGAGGTCTTACCTGTCGTAATTTCATCATCAACAAGGACTACAATCTCAGGGTGTGTAAGCATCTGAGGATCCTTCGCGTAACAATAATGTGCTACCGCATGGGAATGTTCCTCACTGAAATTAATGATGGATGCCGATCCTTCTATCACTTCACGTGTGGTATGAATATAGCTGCCACCATAACCAAAGGTTTCATAAACCGCATGTCCGATAGCTGTGGCAGTTTCAGCAAACCCTATAAAAGCAACTGATTGGGGCAAACTTAAACGATAGGACATAATTTCTTTATAGGCCGCCTCGGCCTGAGAAGGATCTATAATGCCCTGAATGGCTTGAGGGATTAACTGCTGCGGCATATTACCTTTTAAGGCTTGTTGTAAAAGTAGTGCCAATGAAGCTCCGCTTAATAAGGAGGAATAAGGATTTACAGGGATATGTTTACCTAGCACTTTGCTAACAAACAGAAACGATCGTTTCTTATTGATTCTTGCCGCCATGGCGAACAGAGAGTCGAGGGGAATCTCAAATGGATTAGAGGTCAATGTCACTTGAAGCTCTAAATCGCCTGCGATCTTATACGTATGCTCGATTATGCTTGAGCAATAATCCGTCATATTGTTGTTGTTCATGCAGCACCCCATAAATTTGTGATCGTAAGAGAATACGTCTAGCCCAACTTAAATGAGGTTTGATTTCATTCATTTTATTGGCATATGCGCTCTTAATAACGCCATGATCGCCATTATTGTTCGTAATAATGCTTGTAGCATCCGTATACTCTTCATGTGTCACCGCGTATAGCGATTGAACGGGTTTAATATGAGTAGGATGAATAATTGTCTTGCCAATCATGCCGTTCTCTTTATCCATAATCACTTCGCGAACCAATCCCTTTTGAGGAAAATATTCCCATACAGGTCCAGAAATAACGTAAGAGGCGTCAACACGTCCAAATATATTAATAATGTCAGCTACACAATCTCGAATCGGCGTTATGTCATAAATGGTCATGTCTGGGCTGCGTCTCAAACCAAATAGGCTCGAGAAATCCGTAGCGCCAATTCTTACATTGAGGACCAAATTCTTATACTGCTCTAGGATCTCTTTAATCGTTTGAAGCGTATGGGTACGGCTTTCCTTATAAATCACAGGTTCAGACTCTAGAATTGGCAAACCATATAGCATCGGGGAAGAAGAAGGTTTCTCATCATTATAATTTTCTAGGATTTCAAAATAAGCCACTCCATTGTCTACACTAAATTTCGGGAAAACAAATCCCGCTAAAAGGGCTACATTCTCTTCTAATCTTTCGATCAAATAATTTAACTGATTCACACTTCTTACACGTACGAATAATAGCGGAAGATTGTCCGTATGAAGAATTCCGACTTCCATGAAGGTGGCTAGCTTATTCATTTGATTCACCAATGATTCTTCTGCGGCATGAACCTCATTTTCACCAACGGCATCTTCCAAATCAAGAATAACTGAAACAAGACCTTCAATTTTACCAAAAGCGATATCTTCCGCGAACGTGGGACGTGTAGCAGGCATATAAAGAGCAGCACCAATGGAATAAGCAAGGATTTCTTTGCGCGAATGATTATGGAAGGAAGTCGGAGGTAAATAAAATAGAGCTTTCTCTTCATCCGCTGTTAAATAATTAAAATATCTCAATCCCGATTCCTCCCTCTTTCGTTTAAGAAACAATCCCCCCGTAAAGGAGGGATTGTCATTGTTATAGTCGGTATTATTAGTTAGCTGATTCAGGCTTGTCCTTTTTGCGAAGCAAGCTAAGTACAATCGTGCCTCCAAATATGACAATAAGGGTTGAGAAGAAAAGAACATGTGAGATATGGACACCGAATGCGCCGGCAATCATCTTAAGACCAATAATGATAATAAGGATGAAGGCTGCTTTCTCCAACTCTGGAATCTTGTCAATGAGCTTTAAGAAGATTTGCGCCACGCCTCTCATCATAAGTACACCTATAATGCCTCCAAGGAACAGAACCCAAACCTGGTCACTGACACCAAAGGCAGCAAGGACGCTATCGACACTAAAAGCAATATCCATGACTTCTACAGCAAGAACAGTACGCCAGAAGGAAAGTCCTTTATTCTGAACTTCCCCTTCCTCTTCCTTCTTCTTGAAGAAAAGATTACTGATGGCAATCCAAAGGAGATAGGCGCCGCCGAGCACTTTAATCCAAGTAATTTGAACAAGAAACGTACCTACCCCAATAGCTATGAACCTGAAAACATAGGCACCTAGGAGTCCGTAGAATAAAGCTTTTTTCTGCTGCTCCTTCGGTAAATGCTTAACCATTACTGCCAGTACCAATGCGTTATCAGCGGATAAAAGACCCTCTAAGATAACTAATGTCCCGATAATTCCCCAGTTAACCGGATCAGAAAGTGTTGTTGAAAGCACTTCCCAATCGAAAAAGTTAAGGAAGTTGTTGATAAAACTTTGAAAAAAATCTGACATGCCTTGACCCTCCTGTATATTTCGCTAATTATTTACTTATTTCCTGCAACCCATCTCATTCCCCATCCAAAGGCTTCATCTAGCACCTTATGACCGGAGAAATATTGAACAAGCCGCTCAATGCTAAATGTTTCATTATTTTGGTTACGAATTAATGCAATGGCACACATGCCCTGACGATTATCATGTTCGTTCAATTTCACTATGATGTCGGGTCCGCCATCTTGTTTGATGGACACTACGCCATCTGCTTCAGACCAAGTGGTTGCACCTTCGTAAATGAAAGTAAAAATTAGGATGCGCTCAAATTCAGAGAGCTTATTCCCATTAATTCGAATGTTCTCTCCTGTTGTTACCGAGCCCGTACGATCATCACCGTCTAAGGCGATATACGGCTCTCTATGGAGTGAACCGAATCGGTTGCCAAGCGCTTGAATAACGCCCTTCTCACCGTTCTTTAATTCATATAAACAAGCTAGATCCAAATCGATCCCTTTGCTTTTACCAAAAAATCCGCCGGGTTTCTTCTTCTGATTCCAGTTTAAATTAATGACAATTTCCCCGAGATTACCTGTTGTCTTCTTTGCAAGACTTATGCGATCGCCCTTCTTCTTCAATTCAATCTTATTCAGATTAATTGGAGTTGGAGGGATAAGAGGAGGTTTACCCGCTTGCGTCGGAGTTGAAACTGGGGGAGGCGTCGGTGTCGGATTAGGTACAGGGCTAGGTGTAGGTTCATCCTTAACCTCGATTCCGAAATTACCGCACAGCGCTTTCAGCCCACCGGAAAAACCAGATCCAATCGCACTGAATTTCCATTCTGTGCCGTATCTATATAATTCCCCTACAACAATAGCTGTCTCAACGGAGAATTGATTTCCTAATTCATATCGCAACATATCTTGCCCTGTGCTAGGATGAAAAATCCGTAAATAAGCTTGTGTCACTTGGCTGAATTGCTGCTTTAACTTCTCACCCTTATGAATGGTTAGTGTGATAGCAACTTTCTCAACATGGGCTGGAACGTTGGAAAATTGAATAGAAAATTGCTTCTTATCGGTCCCTTGAGAGGGTTGATCGATGAAGTTCACACCACTTTTTGTAGGATTGTTGTAGAATACCAACTGTTCGTCATTATCTACCTTCCCGTTAACGCCTAACAAGAATGCTGAAGTATCCAGATCTATGTTCGCAGGAGAGTTCCATCCGAGTCCAATACCAATCTGTGAGAGTCCCGGATTTGTTTTTGTAACATCCGTCTTTTGGCCTTTGACAAGAGATATATGCATAAGGGCTGTCCCTTCCGTACTCAATAATTGAAGGGTGATGCCTTACTCGCACCACCCCACCTGTTTCTGAATTTACTGGGCATCAAGTCCGTAGTTTTTACAAAGGGCTTGAAGACCACCTTGAAAACCACTTCCAACAGCTTGGAATTTCCATTCTTGACCTCTGGCTGTCTCGGTACAATTCACAAATGACAACGGCCGTTTCTACAGAAAAGTCCTCGCCCAAGTCATAACGTAAAATCTCCCGATTCGTTACCTCATCAACAAGGCGAACGAACGCATTCGATACTTGTCCGAAATTTTGGTTGCGATTCGATCCATCATGAATCGTAACAGCTATACCTACTCGGTGAATATGCGCGGGGATTTTGGAGAAATCAACTCTGATTTGCTCGTCATCCCCATCGCCATCACCTGTACGATTATCGCCGGTATGCTCAACGCAACCATTAACACCAACCAAGTTGTTGTAAAAAATGAAGTCCTCAAGCCCTTTGGCTTTACCTTCAGCATGTAGCAGAAAGGCTGACGCATCCAAATCGAATGAATGCCCACCGCTATATTTGTTCGTATCCCAACCTAATCCGATGATAGCCTTACTGAGGCCAGGGTTCGTTTTGGTTAAGTCAATTCTTTGACCTTTTGACAAGCTGATTGTCATTGCTGCATCTCCTTAGAGTTTTCGCAAGAAAACTAGCATCGTAAGCATAAGCCTTAGAGTTTTCGCAAGAAAACTAGCATGATAAGTAAGATCTTAGGAAGTTTGCAAACCGTAATCGCGAGCTAATCCTGAAAGACCGTCTTTGTAGCCGCTACCGATTGCGCTGAATTTCCATTCGCCCGCGTTACGGTACAATTCACCGATAACTACGCCTGTTTCAATGGAGAAGTCTTCTCCAAGATCAAAACGAATCAATTCTGCGCCTGAACCTTCGTTAAGAATACGAACGTAAGCATTGGAAACTTGTCCAAAGTTTTGCGCTCTTGCTTCAGCATCATGGATCGTAATGCAGAAAGCAATTTTCTCAGTTTCAGCAGGTACTGCACTTAGATCAACACTTACTTGCTCATCATCGCCATCGCCAGCTCCTGTACGGTTGTCGCCGTTATGTACGATTGAACCATTCGCGTTCTTCGGATTGTTGTAGAAGATGAAATCAGATTCAGATCCTACTTTGCCAGAAGCATTAACAGCGAAAATGGAAGCGTCTAGATCGAAATCTTTACCGCCATCATATTTGTTCGTGTCCCAACCTAGACCAACAACAACTTTAGTTAGACCTGGGTTTGATTTTGTTAAATCTACTTTTTGACCTTTGGATAGTGAAATTGCCATTGTATATAACCTCGCTTTATAGGGGATTTGGTTGTGCTATTATTGATATCGTTTAACTAATTGTCCAACTGTTGTATCCGTGCTTCCTTCACCAATCGCGTTGAATTTCCATTCGCCGCTATGACGATAAATTTCACCAACAATCAGGGATGTTTTACCTGAATAATCTTCGGTCAGATTAAACTTAATCAATTCTTGTTTATTCGAATCATTCACTAACCGGATGTAGGCTGATTGAACGAGACCGAAGTCTTGTTTTCTATTCACGCAGTCGTAGATATTAACAACGAAGACGATTTTACTAACATCCGCAGGAACTTGTCCTAAATTAACAGCTACTTGCTCATCATCGCCATCGCCTTCCCCTGTGCGGTTATCACCGGAGTGAACAACTGAACCATCAGGGCTTTGCAAGTTAGCGAAGAAAACAACATTTTTCTCTTTCGTCAATTTCCCATTCTCATCTAGTAAGATGACGGAAGCGTCGCAATCAATTTCAACAGCTGTTTTTTTGGATCCGAAGAAACCTTTCTTCTCCACAACTGCAGGATCCCAACCTAGTCCAACTACAACTTTGGAAAGACCCGCATTACCTTTTGTTAAATCAATTTTTTGACCTTTGACCAAACTAATTGTCAACGAGGTCACCTCCCTTCATATCCTGTATTCGTACACTCTTTCATTTGATACGGATGAAGTTCGAACACGTTTCATTTTTCCGATTAAATTATTTGTAAATCGACGATCACAGACTAAATTCGCTCGGATTGAGGTTCAGCGCTGTACAAATATCTTTGACAACCTTCTTTTCTTGATCATCAAAATCTCCGTCTGCAGCACCAATTGCGCAGCATACCGCAATGATGATTCGTCCAACTTCCGGCTTATTGTTAAACTTGGAAATAACTTTAAGCGCTTCTTGCTTGCCTACAATGGCTGAGAATTCAAAGTTGCCAGCAAAGTGATTGAAGCGAGCGATGACATTACTGACATCAAATACTTTAAGCTCTTCGCTACGGCTGATGTAACCAATCATCTTTTCTTTTTCTGAATTACCAATGCTGCCATCAGCGGCCGCTACAATCGCACAACCTGCTACAACGGCATCCAGAAAATCTTTGTTTTGAAATTTTTTGACTTGCTCGGACAAGCCCGTTTTCGCGCTTGAAAACCATGATTTAAACGTACTCATTTCAGCACCACCTATATGATTTAGTAACACATTTTGACTATAGGCTACATTTTTCTCCACAATAGTCTATGTTCACAGTTTATACGATTACACATTTGTTTTCAAATATTGGAATTTCAAAGCTGCATTAGGAAATAATTCAACCTAAACGCCATAGAACCGCCCAAAACGGGCGGTTAAAATAGACTAATTAATTAAAATGGAAATAAGTACCAATACCAACTGAATTTTAGATAGCAGCCTCTACCTTCGTGTAGCGATTCGCAGGAATCGGTACGCCTAGGTTTCCCCGCAGCGTGTCAGATTCATACTCTTTTCGGTATATACCGCGCTCTTGAAGGATTGGCACAACGAGATCGACGAAATCGTCCAATCCTTTGGGAAGAGCTGCGGCAATAATAAAGCCGTCTGCCGCTTCTTCTTTAAACCAGCGCTCGACACGATCAGCCACTTGTTCGGGTGTTCCTGTAAATTCATTGCGCGGTGTTGCGATACCAAGCGCAACTTGACGAAGTGTGAGGTTTTTCTCTTTCGCCGTTTGCTTGATTTTATCCGTACCGCTGCGGAAACTGTTACTGCCGAAATCTCCGAGATCCGGGAACGGTTCATCAAGTGGATATTGAGAGAAATCGTGGTGCTCAAAGAAGCGCCCCAGAAAATCCAATGCTTTATCAATCGTAACTAAATTAGCAATTTCTTGATATTTGCTTTCTGCTTCTTCTTCCGTGCGTCCGATAATCGGGCTAATCCCAGGAAGAATAACGAGTTCTTCGGCTGAACGGCCATAAGCTACCGCTCTGCTTTTAATATCTTGATAATAAGCCTTAGCTTCCTCAATCGTTTCGTGTCCGGCAAATACGGCATCAGCGACTTTAGCCGCGAAAGCCCGACCATCCTCAGAAGCCCCTGCCTGGAAGATAACCGGTTGGCCTTGCTTCGAACGCGCAATATTGAGTGGTCCCTGAACGGAGAAAAACTCCCCTTTGTGGTTCAACGTATGCAGTTTGCTTGGATCAAAGAATACGCCGCTTTCTTTATCCCGAACGAAGGCATCGTCTTCCCAGGAATCCCAAAGTCCACGCGCTACTTCCAAGAATTCATTCGCGATCCGATATCGTTCTGGATGTGTGGGGTGCTGGTCTTTGCTAAAATTTCTTGCCGATCCCTCTAGAGGTGAAGTTACGATGTTCCACCCTGCACGCCCATCACTGATCAGATCAATCGAGCCGAATTGTCTGGACACTGTAAATGGCTCGCTGTAGGAGGTCGAAAGTGTACCAACCAGACCAATATTGGACGTGACAGCAGCCAGCGCTGAAAGAATCGTAATCGGTTCAAACCGATTCAAAAAGTGAGGGATGGATTTCTCGGTAATGTACAGACCGTCTGCAATGAAAACCAGATCGAATTTACCGGCTTCAGCTTTCTGGGCCTGCTGTTTATAAAAACCAAAATTGACGCTGGCATCAGTAATCGCCTCGGGATGGCGCCATCCTGATATGTTTCCACCAACACCATGAATGATTGCTCCAAGCTTCAGTTGCTTTTGTTTTGACATCGTCATCACGTCCTTATAATTATTATTGAAGAATTGCTGCTTCTTTCAACTGCAAGCGGTAGCTTTTTACGACGTTTTCGCCCTTTAGAATATCCTTATCAAATGCCCGTTCGAAGCCTAAACGCTCATAAAGCTTCACGGCAGATTCCATCATATCGGAAGTGTGCAGATGCAGTGTAGATGCACCCAATTCCAGCGCTCGTCGGGCGCTTTCTTTAATGAGCTCCGTAGCGATTCCCTTGCCTCTCGCTTGCGGGGAGACAGCCAATAAGCGAATAATCGGAGTATGGATATCCAATTCAGGAAGTCCATAGGCAACCTGGGAAGACAGGAACAAGAGGGAGCTGCCCACGATTTCCCCATTGATTTCGGCAATTAGTCGTGCAGAAGGAGCGTCGCCATCTACAGAGGCAAGAATGTTGTCTTTGTACTGCTGCCATCCTTCGGGAGGAAGAACTGCTTCGTATTGACTGTAGGCATCAATAAGAAGCTGCCTGATCCCCTCACGGTCTTCCGTACGAGCTTCGCGAATCCGAACCCTATTTGTACTCATTTCCCCCACACCTCTTTCTATCACATATAGGTTTAGTCGGTTTTATTATTAAAGGTTCGCGGCTTGCCTAGCTTGTTTAATCCGCTCTATTTGGGCAAGATGCACCTGCACATGTGCGGTAAAAGATTGAACGACATCCGTCAAAGCTAACGTCTGACCTTTGAAGTTAACGCCCGTTTTCTCCCAGTCTTGTGGGGATAGTCTTCGCAATAATAGGCTGTTATAGGTCAATAACACTTCGAAAGCGTCCAAAATATCTAAAGCTGCACCTTCATTCGCCTTGGCACTGCTTACCCAAGCATCTTGCCCAAAGGCAGGCAATTGGACCGTGGATCCAGAAATGATCTCGCGAATGCGAAAGGAAACAACAATGTTATGATCGGTCAAATGAGACAGAACTTCCGTCACACTCCATTTATCCGCGTTCTCTTTCCATTTCAACTGCTCATCCGTAAGTCCGTCAATCGCTGCTCTCAACTGTTTATTTGTATCTATATAAGGTTGAATATCGATTACAAGTTGACTCATCCTGATACCTCCACTTCGAATTTGGAGCTTATTTGCTTGAGAGCTTGCTCCGCTAATATGGCAAAATAGTTGGCACTGATCGGCAGTGCGCGCTCATCTAGATCAAAGGCGGGATGGTGCCATTCCTGCGTACCCGATGTACCCATGAATAAGAAAACACCCGGCACCTTCTTCTGATAGAAAGCGAAGTCTTCCCCTGCTAGCGATGGTGTAGGCGTGATGACCTGCAAGCCAGCAATATCCGCAGCTAGGGTTGCTAATTCTGCTAAGCCCGCATCGTTCTGCACGGCTGGAGGACCCTTGATCCATCGTACAGATGCCTTCGTCCCATAAGCAGCCGCTACACCATGAACAACTTGATCGAACCTGTTCAGAACCGTGGCTCGAACCTCCTTATCGAATGTCCTCACCGTTCCATCTAAGACAGCTTTATCCGGAATGACATTCCAAGCGGTTCCACTGTGTATCTTGGTGACGCTTATCACAGCACTTTGCAGCGCACTCACATTCCGGCTTACAATCGCTTGGAGTGCTGTGACGATATGTGCGCCGGTTACAATGGGATCTATCCCCGCTTCAGGCACCCCAGCATGTGTACCCTTACCCTCGATTTCAACAACAAACCCATCTGCAGAAGCCATGAGTGGTCCCGCTTTAATGCCGATTGTGCCCACAGGAAGATCGGGTTTATTGTGCATTCCAAATACGGCACGAACCCCCTCCAAAGCACCGCTCCTGATGACCTGCTCCGCTCCTTGCGCTTTCTCCTCTGCCGGTTGGAAAATGAAACGAACCGTACCCAGCAGCTCCTTCTCTCGCTGCTTTAATAAGAAAGCGGCGCCCAGAATGGCTGCGGTATGAAAATCATGTCCGCAAGCATGCATGGTGCCCGGAACCAATGAGGCGTAAGCCAGTCCAGTAGATTCCTGGACAGGCAACGCATCAATATCGGCTCGCAGCGCAATAATGGGTCCTTCGTGCAGACCACCAACCTCCGCGATAAGACCTGTTTTCAGAGGAAAATTAGCCACTCGGATACCCGCTTCCTGCAGCCAGTCTCGGATAGATGCGGTTGTTTGAACCTCTTCGTTCGATAATTCCGGATTTTGATGCAGATGACGCCGAATCGCGATCAGCTTCTGCTCAAATGCCGACTGTGATTGTTCCGACAGCGTTTCGCTCATGCACATTCCCCCTCTAAAAAGCCCAATGGCGTTTTTACCTACACAAGCAGCTCCGAGAACGCCTCACTAAGCAATTCAAATGACCGCAAGCGTTTGGCGAAATCTTTCACCGACGTTGTAACGATAAACTCATCTACCCTATACGTTTGCTGGATGTCCAGCAGCTTTTGACGGACGGATTCTTTGGTGCCTTTCGTAATCTCCGCTTCCTTCTCTTCTACGGTGAATTTGGCTTGCGTTTGCCGTCCATACTCCTCGGCTTGTTCAAGGGTTCCTACCGTCAAGGTTTTACCGTTTTCCAAATGGATTTTGACATTTTTATATTCGCCAGCCATCACTTTGGCCTCTTCTTCTGTGTCAGCTACAATTAAGGACAGTGCCAAGATCGCCTTCGGCTGCCCGCCATGTTCTCGATTAAATCCCGTGTGATACGCTTCAAAAGCAGCAGCTGCCACAGCATGATCACCATTAATGAATTGGGCGAATACATAAGGAAGCCCTAATTCAGCAGCTAATTCCGCACTGGCCGCTGTGGCGCCAAGCAGATAGATATCCGCTGGTTGTGTCGGAATCGGAGATACCCGAAGGCCTGTAAGCGGATGATCAGCATCCAATCGATTATAAACAAATTGTTTGAGTTCCTTCAGCTTTCCCGATAAAGTAGCTGGCTCCGTGATGCCCTGCTGCAGAGCTTTCGTAGAACGAGGAAGCCCGCCAGGCGCCCTTCCGATCCCAAGATCTACTCTTCCAGGTGCTAATGATGCCAGGACATTAAAGTTTTCTGCTACTTTGTAGGGACTGTAATGCTGCAGCATGATGCCGCCAGAGCCAATACGTATGCGCTCTGTTTTCGCTAATAAATGAGAAATTAGCACCTCGGGTGAAGAACCGGCCAATTGATCGGAATCGTGATGCTCCGATACCCAAAAGCGGTGATAGTCCAGCTTTTCCGCTAGTTGCACTAGCTCAATCGTATGCTGCAGAGCGGCTTCCGCATTCTCCCCCGGGAAAATAACGCTTTGATCCAAAATACTAAGTTTGATCCCCATATCATCCACTCCGTATTCGCTGTTAATTTATATGTTAAAGGTATACTCCGGCGTAATTCGTTTCAGAAATTGTCTCGTACGCTCTTCCTTCGCATCGCTAAAAATATCCTGAGGCCTTCCTTCTTCCACAATCACACCTTGATCCATAAAAACAACATGATTCGAAACTTCACGAGCAAAGCCCATTTCGTGCGTGACGACAATCATCGTAATGCCTTCTTTGGCAATTTTCTGGATAACCTCCAGCACCTCACCGACCAACTCAGGATCAAGTGCAGAGGTTGGTTCATCGAACAAAATCACTTCTGGATTGAGTGCCAGCGCACGGGCAATGCCCACCCTCTGCTGCTGTCCGCCTGACAGTTGGCTTGGATAAGCGTCCAGCTTACTTCCCAGCCCCACTTTCTCCAGCATTTGAATGCTCGTTTGCCGTGCAGTTTCTTTGGATTGCTTCTGTACAATGACAAGGCCCTCCATCACATTTTCCAGCACCGTTTTATGTTTAAATAAATTGTAATGTTGAAATACCATCGCCGTTTTCTTGCGCAGCGTGTGAATATCCTGTTTGCTCGGACGCTTGCAATTGATGGTGAAATCCCCAATCATTACCTCACCTTGATTCGGCTTCTCCAAGTAATTGATGCAGCGAAGCAGCGTCGTTTTGCCTGAACCGCTTGGGCCAAGAATACAGACGACTTCACCCTTTTTAACCGTCAAATTGATACCTTTCAGCACCTCATGCTTGCCGAATGCTTTGGTGATATTCGCCATTTTGATCATCGTACACCACCTCGGTTGTAAATATTTATTCGTTTCTCAAGCAGCTCCGTTATCTTCTCGATCAGAATTGTCACTCCCCAGAACAGGAAAGCCGCGGCAATATACGATTCAAAGAATTTCCAATTCGTTGTAGCGACGATTTGCGCTTTGGCATTAATTTCAACAACGGATACCGTGAAAGCCAGTGTAGAACCGTGAAGCATACCAATGAACGAATTGGATAAGTTAGGCAAGCTAACAGCCAGTGCCTGAGGAAGCACAATGCGCCTTAACGCCTGCGGTGTTGTCATGCCGATGGAATAGGCAGCTTCGATCTGTCCCTTATTCACGGCTAGAATGCCTGATCTCACTACTTCAGCCAAATAGGCCCCTGCTGTAATCGAGAAGGAGAGAAAGGCGAAACCGATCATTGGAATAGAAGTCGATCGGAAGCTCCAACCGATGGCTGTTGCCAAAGAATCAATAATAACAGGCAATCCGAAATAAATGAGCAGCAAATGCATCAGCATCGGTGTTCCTCGTATGAACGTTACATAGCCGCTTGCGATGTAATGGATAACAGGTACGCGGTATATTCGGATGATCGCCACTGCCGATCCAATCAGAAATCCGAAGAAAACCGATACAATCGTAATTAGCATCGTAATGGGCAAAGCAGAGAGCAGTTGAATAAAGGCGGAACCGATAAACCCTAGATCGAGCTTCATGGTTGATACCCTCCTTTATCTGTTTGAGCGGATGCAGCCCAGGGTGTCTTAAACAAGCGCCTAAATGTAAACTTCGAATCACGTTGAACAATGAGTTGTTCATGCCGAAGTAGTCTTTTTTCAACATCCAAGAACAGCTTCTCCAGCCCGTAACAAATGACAAAGTAGATGAGCGATAAACAAATGTAAGTTTCAACAAAATGTTGAGTTGCCGCACCAAGCGTTTGCGCTTTCCCCATCAATTCCATCGCGCCTAACGAAAAGGCTAACGAAGTATCCTTCAAATTGGCGATAAGCAGATTCGCAAAGTTCGGTATCGATATGGCAAGCGCTTGTGGCATGATGATACGTGTAAAGGCTTGGTACCCTGTCATTCCTATCGCATAAGCAGCCTCCACTTGCCCTCGATCCACGGCTTTCACGGCTGCCCGAATGACTTCAGAGATATAAGCCCCGCCATGCAGCCCAAAAGTCAGAATAACGAAGGTCAGGACGGGGGCTTTAGAGACGTCGACGTTAATGAGCTTCAAGATCTCGGGAAGACCATAATAGATGAGGAACAATTGGATAAGGATCGGCGTCCCCCGGAAAAATGACACATAGATTTGGGATATCCTTCTTAGCACCGGAACCTCATACAACCGTGGCAGGGCTATGAGGAATCCGATCAGTACACCCAGCAGCATAGAGCAAGCTACAATAAACAATGTAATATGGAGATAAGAGACTAATTTGGGCAAAAAATCAAAGACATAGGTGATATCAAATTGTTGTTCCATTCGGACGATCTCACCTTTCTGTACCGTTCTTACTTAAAGCTGCATTAATCTTTCTTCGTATAGTCTCCTCCGAGCCATTGTGTGCTAAGTTTGGAAAGCGTTCCATCTGCCTTCACAGCTTTCAACGCCACGTCGATTTTATCCGCAAGAGCTTGCCCGTCTTTATCATTTTTGCGGAAAAGAAAGCGAACCTCAGCTTCTTCAATAATCGGTCCCACTGCCTTTAATTTACTTTGAGGGTCGACGAGCGGCAGCAAGAAATCCGCTCCGAGGGATCCGTCCGCACGTCCTGTTGTAAGCTGACTAACCAAATCGTTAGCTGCACCGTTTTGGTAAACTATTTTGATCGCGTTATCGTTTGCTTTATTATAATTTTCTAATAGCGTAGCTTCGGCACTAGTCGCTGTCGTTAACGCTTTTTTACCTTTTAAGTCATCAATCGATTTAATGTTTGTATTGTCTTTAGCCACGATAACTTTTGTTTTCCAGTACGCATAAGGCTCGTTGTTGAAAAGGTATTTTTGCTCTCTTTCCTTATTCTTCTCGATTTCGTGGGCAACAAAGTCAATTTTGTTCGTTTCCAAGCTGAGGAGCAGGTTAGCGAAATCCATCGTTTTGAATTCAAACTCGTAATCAGGAAGCCGATTATCCAGTTCTCTGACAAGCTCGATATCATAACCGGTAAGCTTACCGTCATTATCAAGGAAAGCTACGTTCGGAAATTTGGTACCTGTTCCAACTATGATCTTCTTCACTTTGACAGGCTCGGTTGCAGCAGCTGTAGCTGCAGCAGCCTTCGTACCTTCAGCGGCTTCCTTTGGTGATGCGATGGTTTCTGTATTTTTCGCCCCACAGCCTGCTGCTACCAAAGCCAAAGTTAGTGTTGTTCCAAGGATTGTTAATTTTCTCATCTGTGTATTCCCTCCATTTTTTCGGTTACAAACATTAAACTTATAATTCCTACCTGTTTTATACGAATTAACTTTAGAATTAATTTATCATCAAGTTTCACAACTGGATAATAGAGTTTTTCTATAAGCTTATATAAGAATCTGATATTACCCTTTCGTTCGGCCCCATAATCCTTTGCAAATATCCAAAATACTGTTGAAAAATAGTGTATTTTCCCCATTTAGCGTAATCAAGTTCGTCTGCAAGGCAATGCCCGCTGTCTCTGGAAAGTCAATTGGAAATAGCCTATTATCCTTAACTTCCTGACTGACGCTAAGCCCAGGTAAGAAAGCAATACCTGCCCGCTGTAGAACCAGCTTCTTAGCAGTTTCGGAGTTATCCGTCTGGATCTGGATGTTTGGAGGCTCCTTCAAACTCTCAAATACACGGTGAATGCGCATCCAGTCTAGAGAGCCGCACTCAAAGAAAATAAGTGCCTGACGTCCAATATCCTGGATCGTTAAGTTTTCCTTCTCAATAAAGGGATGCCCCTCATATACATAAAGTCGAATAGGATCTTCATAAAATTTCGCTGACAAAAGACTTGGATGGGTGATTCCCCGCACAAAGCTGATATCCACATCCCGGTTCAGAACCTTGTTGACGAGATCATCTGTAATTCCGGTCGTTAGTTTAAAATTGATTTCCGGGTATTTATGCTTCATCTTAGGGATGATTGCTGGCATCATGTAATTAGATACAGATACCGTACAGCCGATCCGCAGCTCATTAGGCAGCGCCTTTTTCTGCTTAAGATGGATTTTACTCTTCTGGAATGTTTGCAGTAATTGCTGCGCGTAAGGGAGAAACTTCCTGCCATCATCCGTTAAATGAACTTGCTTGCCAATTCGATCAAAGAGCTGACAATCCAGTTCCCGTTCTAACGATTGAATTCTAGCTGTTACCGAAGGCTGGGAAAGGAATAATACTTCCGATGCCTTGTTAAAGCTGCCATAATGGATGACATATACGAACGCTTCTATATTCTCAATATTCATCGCAGTGCCCCTCCAGATGACCTAAAAGATATAAAGTTTATTATTCCAATCAATTAACTCGGAATTAAATATTTTTATAACTATAAGCTATCTTCCAATCGCTGTCAATATAAGAAATGCTGTTTCATTAGAAAAAGACCTTAGCTCCTGCCGCAAAATCTTGCGGGTGATCTAAGGTCTTTGGACTATGTATACTTAGGATCGTAAACAACGGTACAATTCCGCCCTTTTCCTTTGGCAAAATAGAGCGCTTGATCCGCATGCTCAAGAACTTCATGTGCCGTCATTCCGTCTGTTGGGAATGAGGACACTCCCAGAGATACCGTGATGGGTTGACCTACTGGGCTTATGGTCATTTCCAACTTATTACGGATCTTCTCCGCATACAGATACGCATCATCTTTCGTCACATGGGGCATTAGAACAATGAATTCCTCTCCGCCAAACCGGAAGTAGTATTCGTTCTCACTTGCCATTGAAAGCAGAAGCTTTCCTAGATATTTCAGAACCGTATCTCCTGCAAGATGCCCGTGCGTATCATTAATAATTTTGAAATGATCAATATCCAGTACAATGAGAGAAAAATCTATGCCTTCCTCCAACCATTCGAGCATTTGTGTTTCCATGCTCCTTCTGTTGGCAAGACCCGTTAAAATCCGTTTGAGCTTCCAGTGCATATTGATTCGCTCTCTTTTGCAAAGCATCGATCGTGATTAACATAGTTTTGTACAAA
This sequence comes from Paenibacillus sp. V4I9, assembly GCF_030817295.1. Lineage (NCBI taxonomy): Bacteria > Bacillati > Bacillota > Bacilli > Caryophanales > Paenibacillaceae > Paenibacillus > Paenibacillus sp. V4I9. The sequence continues at coordinate 910,308 of NZ_JAUSZE010000001.1, read as the reverse complement.
TGATAGGCTTCATACGTATTCGTTCTTACCTTTGGCAGATCTGCGACTTGCTTGCCATTCAAGATTTTATAGGCGGTCGCAGCCAATCGGGCATAGGGAAGAGTCAACTTCTTGGCCAACCATGCCGTTAGCATAAGGATGAGAAGGAGAAAGGGTAATGAGTACAGAATGGCATTTTGGATCAAACCCATCGACTTTTCATTTATCTCTTCCAGCGGCGATTGCACTACGATTCCCCAACCATTGGCAGGTACATAAGAATAGCCAGCAAGCATTGGCACTCCCACTGTATTCACGACTTTCTCTTACCGCTATGACCACTAATGAGCTTGGCTACCACTGGATTAGCGCTGACATTCTGACCTAAACGATTGTGTTCTGGATGATAAATAAGATTACCGGCCCCATCGACCACATAGATATATGAACCTGATGGAGAGTAGCTGTTGGAACCGAATATATCATTTAACACATTGTTTTCTCGCAAATAAATAGCACCTCCTAAAGAACCCAAATACTGGCCTGAGGAATTAAATATAGGATTTGTCATTAATACAATAAGCCTATTCGTTACAGATTCAAAAGGTGCTGAGATCGCAGGCTTTCGCTGCTCAATCGCATCCAAAACGGCTGTCGATGTCAGTTTTTTGCTTGTGAGACCTACCGAAACAGGAGAAATAGCTAAGACATTCCCATTGGCGTCATTGACCATTTGTGAGTTAAAGTAATTGCTGCTCCCCGTTACCAAATCCAATTGTGCTTGGATAGAATCTTGTGTTTGCATACTCCTCGCCAGGTGTTCAGAGGTCACTTTCAGGCTTTTCTCCATTGCTTTGAAAAGGGAGTTCATGGTCACGCTCATTTTTTTTGCACTGTCATAATTAAGCTCAAGTGTCGTTTCATACAAGGAATCTCGTTCTGCCTTAAACGAAGCAGCTATTTGAATGATAGATATGATCGAAATAGATACAAGCATCAATAGGGTTATATAATGAACAAGTCGTATCCGCGGAGCAGCATCGGCTGTTCTCATACTCCTCATCTCCTAAAAAAGATAGTTACGAGTCGTTTCGACAACTTTCGACATATCTCCTTCATTTTTAATGCCAAGCATACAATTGAAAAACAAAACAAAGAAAAAAGCACGAAATTCGTGAATGAATTTTGTGCTTCTTATTTCTATCTTAGAAAGAGCTTGCCGTTGATCGTACAAGCAGCCGTGAATACGCTCGAATGTACGTCCTTCCGCCTATTAGCGAAATTAAACGGTTTCGTGGTAACTAAACCTTCCAGTTCAATACGGTTTCCAGCATGGATTTCAGATGCTTCACTCGGTGGACCTCAGGTTTTACTTTTACTATTTTAAATTCATCCCTGATATGCTGGATGAAATCAATCCGTAAGCGTTCTAACTGCTCTTCTGTTAAAACGTACGTATAATCTCGGACAGATTCGTATGTATGGTACCATTCGCTATTTTCCAAGAACGTAAAGGATGAACGTTGGTACCACTCTTTTACATGACTCTTCAATGCAGCTGTGATGGTATCATCATTCCCCGACATTGCGTAAAGTCGATCAGAGGACATTAGGTTTCTGTACTTGATCATGCTATCATCAGGGAACGAATTGGGAAGTGCATAAAACTGAATTACAAGTTCCAAAATCTCCATATAGGCATGTGGTCCAGCCAGTTTCGGATTAAATTGACACTTAACTGCGGCATGGGCAATATTCTTAAGCAAACGTAGTGCTTCTGCTGCTTCCTTTTTATCAGGCGAACCTTGAAAAAATAACCCTTGCTTTCCTGCACGAATTTCAGCCCGATCAATCGCATCATGGAGCGCATCTTCAAACTGATCTTTGCTGTACGGTGCCCACTGATCGATATGATCAGTAAGTTCCACGCTCATGCCAAACTCTCTACGGATAATGCTTAGCAGGTTAATCCCGCCGCTGCCGTTAACTACAGCAAATATATCGTGTAAAAACCTTTCCAAGTTTTTTGCCTTTTTCGTGGCCCCCATAATTTCACTGGGAATCGTATAACGGGTCTCAGCCTCTTTTTGCTCGAGATTGGTAATAAGCTGATTTAACTCTGAGAGTAATGGATGCTCCATTCTTGAATCCTCCGCTTTATCTTTTTTATTGAATAGTTCCCCCAACTGCCCATTTTTATCAAGTATTACAGAAACATGCCCTTCGACACCTGCCCGAAAAAAACACGTGTCCTCTACAATCCATTTGTTTGGTCCCGAAAACCGTACCTAAGTATATATAAGACATCATTATGTCTTTATAACATTTCAATAGTACACATTATTTAAATATAGTGTATATTATTTATGAGATCATAAAGCAGGCTAGGAGTACAAGAAAGGATTGAGAAGCGTGATAAACAACATCCATTCACTGGCTGAGGAAATTATTATTTCCGCCCAACCCGATCGAACGATCGATAAGGAAGCTAATAAGGACGGACATCTGCTATGTCCAAGGTGCAACAACAAAACCGGGGAATTCCTAATAGGGGAAGTATGTACTCTTTGCTTGGACGAATTGGAGTTTGGCTATCCTTCCTATCCCTCTTATCCATTAAGTGAATACAATAAAGGCGGCTAATATGAGCCGCCTCTTTTTAATATTCTTACAGCAATAAAGTTCATTCCGCATTGTGTTTTAGGGATTGTATCCTATTCTCTTACTTGACTTACTCCTCCCCGTCTTGGGTCGGCAGCACCAACTATTTGTCCTGTGTCATGCCATCTCATTAATCCGTGAATCCCCCCGTAATACATAGGATCCGCGTTGTTCACTACCTCATATCCAAGCTTGACTAAATCATCCGCCACAGCATCTGGAAGCGGGCTCTCAACATATATCATTTTTTCATCAATAAAAAACCGCGAGGCAGCTACTGCTTCTTCGAGGCCGATCCTTTTTTTTATAACGTTTTCCAAAATGACAGATAGTATCATAGGGATACGCTTGCCTCCTGCCGAGCCAATCACAATGGTTCTTTCATGGTTTCGTATGATCGTCGGACACACGTAACTTTGAGGCCTCTTTCCCGGCTGCACCTGATTAGGGGAGATTGCATCATTCGTAAAATTACGCATTTGATTATTGAGAAAAAATCCGCCTATTTCAATGCCCGGGCCAAAAAAGCCGCCTATTGTATTTGTCGCAGACACACACATTCCATCTTTATCCATAATGGAAAAATGAGTTGTATTAGCAACATCGTCCAACGTAACCGGTATCTCTGATATGATGTCCGGCCTGATGTTGTCAGCCAATAAGCCGATCAGCTCACGGCTAATCAACCTTTGTACCGGCGGAGAACAAAAGTCCGGGTCACCCATCGTGCTTTGTCTCAGCTCATAGCATTTCCTTATGACCTCGCCCCAGTGATGTATATAATAGATAGATTGCTTCTGCTGCTCGTGCAGCTCCAGCAGTTCACTGATCTTTAACGCTTGGATCAACGTTACACCTCCGAAAGGCGGAGGTGATGTGATCACATCGTAATTGTCGTATTCACTGTAGACCGGCTTTTTCATGGACACGCGATAGTCCCGAAAGTCGTCTTGTGTCATTCCGTCTACCATAGCCGAAATTTGTTGCCCCAGCTCGCCCTGATAAAACCAATCGGAACCGTTATCACGAATTGCTCTCATCGTCTTTGCAAGTACCGGCTGCTTCAACCATTCTCCTTGACGAATAGCTTCCCCCTCAGGAAAAAAGCTTGGATGCTGTTCTGCAATCAATTGCGGAGATTTCACCAATTGCCGATGTAAGGCTGCACCGGAGGCAAAACCCGCTTCAGCAACGCTTATAGCAGGATCCATTAAGGTTTCCATATCCAAAGTACCGAATAATTCATGCACCTTCTCCATGCCTTTTACGAAGCCCGGGACCCCAACCTCTGTTGGCGAGATAACCCCCGACATAGGTGCAACTTCCCGGTAATCGCACACTATCGATTCTTGTATCTTTGCAGGCAATATTAGCATGACACCGCCTCCCCCGATCCCGGAAGCATAAGGTTCGACCACGCTCAACATATACGAAACCGCGATAGCGGCATCTGCCGCGTTGCCTCCGGCCTTTAATACGGACATTCCCGCTTCCGTCGCCAGAGGATGTGCTGAACTGACACCATATTGATGCTGATTACCCATAAAAAGACGCCTCTATTTCCCCAAGCGGATAATGGCATGAAACGGATCGATCTAAACCTAACTGACGTAACTGCGGTTCCTCCACGATGCACCGGTCCTGTACGTAGGGACAGCGGGTATGAAATCTGCAGCCTGAAGGTGGATTTAACGGATTTGGAGTTTCCCCCTCCAATGCTTTCTTCTCTTTTCCGCGAAGTTCCGGATCCGAAACGGGTACGGAGGCAAGAAGCCCTTCGGTATAAGGATGTAAAGGACGGTTAAGCAAATCCTCCTTTTTGCTGATTTCCATAATTTTTCCCAGATACATAACTGCGATGCGATCGCTAATGTAGGCAACAGCCGGAAGGCCGTGAGCGATGAAAATGTATGTCAGCTTATAACGCTTCTGTAAAACGGAAAGAAGATTAAGTATTTGTGATTGTATGGACACATCCAGAGCGGACACCGGTTCGTCGCAAACGATCAATTTAGGCTTCAGGGATAATGCTCGTCCGATTCCTACTCTTTGCCGTTGCCCGCCGCTGAATTGATGAGGGAACCTCTCTGCAAAATCCGCAGATAAGCCCACCGCTTCCAGAAGCTTGTATACTTCCTCCTCAAGTTTATCCCCCTTGGCAATCCCGTGTGTACGGAGCGGTTCAGCAATGATATCAAATATTTTCAAACGGGGATTTAATGATGAAAACGGATCTTGAAAAATCATTTGAATATCCTTTCGCTTTTTGCGAAGCGTTTCGCGTGACATTTCGCTAAGATCAGTGTCCTCAAACAAAATTTTCCCGGAGGAAGGCTCTATTAAGTGCATAATCATATTCCCCAACGTCGATTTCCCGCATCCTGATTCACCCACAATACCGAGAGTTTCACCCTCATAAACAGTGAGGCTCACTTGATCTACCGCTTTCAATATTTGCGTTTTTCTTTTTATGAAGCCCTTGGTAATTTCGAAATGCTTGCTCAACTCGTGGACTTTCAGGAGCACTTTGCGTTGTTCTTTCGTTTCCACTATCATCACCTCTTCTCCGCCCATTCTTTTTCGAATTCTTCCTGATACATCAAGCATCTAACCTGATGATCCGACGCTAATTCTGTTAAACGCGGCTCATTACGGCTGCAAGTCCCTGTTGCGAAGGAACAACGCGGATGAAAGCGGCAACCTTCCGGCATGTTCAACGGGTTAGGGACCGAGCCTTCTATGGAATCCAAGGTCTCCAGGATATTGTGCAACTTTGGTATGCTTTTTAACAACCCCCGAGTATAAGGGTGCTTTGGATGTTTGAATAATGTATATACGCTGCATTGTTCGACAACTTGGCCTGCGTACATAACCACAACTCTGTCTGCCATTTCAGCAATTACACCCAAATCATGAGTAATCAAGACTATGGAATTACCTTCATTCTGAATAATTTCTTTCATTATTTTCAAAATTTGCGCTTGTATAGAAACGTCCAAGGCGGTTGTCGGTTCGTCAGCGATCAACACTTTAGGACTGCAGGAAATCGCCATCGCAATCATCGCTCTTTGACGCATACCACCACTTAGTTCGTGGGGATACGATTCGTACACACTTTCAGGCCGGGGTATTTTAACTTTGTTCAACAGCTCCAAAGCGTGTTGCTTTGCCTCTGTCTTGTTCATGTTATTGTGGTTCATAAGTGATTCCTGAATTTGATGGCCGATACGGAAAACCGGATTTAATGCGGTCAGAGGCTCTTGAAAGATCATACCGATTTCCTTGCCTCTAATCTTCCGCATCTCATGATGACTTAATTTCAATAAATCCCGGTCCCGAAAACGAATTTCTCCCTCAACAATTTTTCCCGGACTTTCAATCAACCCCATAATAGAAAGGGAGGTTACGCTTTTGCCTGATCCAGATTCACCCACAATACCAAGTGTTTCCCCCTCTTGTAATGTGAAAGTAACGTCGTCAACAGACGGCACTGCGCCATTATCCGTGAAGAAGTAAGTTTTTAATCCATTAACTTGTAAAATAGGTTGTTTCAATGTATTTCTCCTCCCTCCATGAATGATGCCTACTATTATATGTCTTGAGAACGAGGGTCGAAAATATCACGCAACCAGTCGCCCAAAAATATGATACCTAGCGTCGTGATAGTTATGGCTAGTCCGGGGAAAGTTGCGAGCCCCCAATTAGTAGCCAAGTATTCACGTCCGGTGCTCAGCATTCCGCCCCAAGAAATAGTGGGAGGTTGAATGCCTAAACCCAAGAAACTCAGTGAAGCTTCCGAAATAATGGTGGTCGCCATGCTTAATGTCCCAAGCACACAAAAGGATGAAAACACATTTGGTAATAAATGTCGGATCATAATCATCCCGTCACGTACTCCAATCGATTTAGCGGCTCTGACAAATTCTCTTTCTTTTAGACTTAATACCTCACTTCGGATAACCCTTGCATAAACTACCCAATTCGTGACACCCAACACAACAATAAGAGTAAACATACCGGGTCCGGTCACTTTCAATATAACTAGAGTGAACAGAATATTAGGAATAGCCAAAAAAGAATCAACTAATCTCATAAAAACATTATCCAGCCATCCGCCGTAATAACCTGAAATCAAACCAATGGATAAACCGATAGCACCCGCCACAATAATCGCGAATAATCCTACAACCAAAGAAACCTGGGAGCCGTATATGATTCTGCTTAACAAATCTCTGCCCAAGTTATCGGTACCAAGAACATACTGCATGCTTCCGCCGTCCAACCAAAAAGGAGGGGCAAGCATATCGGTTATATGTTGTTCTGAAGGATCATAAGGAGCCAACCACGGTGCAAATAACGCCGTAAAGATAACGATAGACATAATTACAAAGCCGATCGTACCTGTTTTACTTTTGAGCAACAATCTAAACCAAAAGAAGATACGGTGATTTTCTTTTTTGTTTTTCTTTATGAGTCGACTCGCCGGAACTGCTTGCTCACTACTTATCATCCGTCTTCTCCCCTTATCTGTACTTGATACGCGGATCGAGCCATCCGACAAGAATATCCGTTACTATGTTAATCAATATGACGGACACAGCTACAACAAATATAGCAGCTTGTACAACTGCCATGTCTTTTGAATTAACAGATTGTACAATTAATTGGCCTAATCCTGGCCATGCAAAGATGGCTTCCGTAACTAGAGCACCGCCGATCATACCGCCAATCTGCATCATAATGATCGTAACGACCGGAATCAAAGCATTTCTGAATGCATGCTTGTAGATGACAACAGAATTCTTTAATCCTTTACTCTTTGCCGTTCTAACGTAATCCTGATGTAAGGAGTCAAGTAAACTCGAACGAGTTAACCGGGCAATATAAGCGGCATTACCGAATCCAAGCGTAATCGCCGGCAGAATGAGATGTAAGAATGTGCCGCTTCCCGAAACCGGTAACCACTGAAGGTTGACACCGAACACGAGAACAAGCATAATCCCAAACCAAAAATGGGGCATCGCCTTTCCGAGAACGGTTCCTGTCGTTACAAAAAGTTCGAGAATAGAGTTTTTGTGTGTTGCGGACAATATTCCAAGCGGTACTGCCAAACAAATTGCGATTATTTTGGCGGCTACTGCCAGCTCTAATGTAACAGGCAGCCTTTCCAGCACCAACTCCAGCGCATCCTGATTAAACCGGAATGATTTACCGAAATCACCATGCAGCACATTCCATAAGTAGGTCGCATATTGAACATAGAATGGTTTATCTAAATTTAAAGCTTTCCGGAGTGCATCCATATCTTCTTGGGTAGCGTCCTCCGGAAGCATTAATGCAACAGGATCCCCGGATAAGTGCATCAAGACAAATACGATAGAAACGATGATCAACAACACGGGAACCATCTGTGCCAATCGTCTTAGGGCATAACTTCTCATGGAATTCACTTCCTTATGTTATTATGCGAACAAGTTGTTAAGTAATATTGAAAAGATAGGGGCATAAATATTGCCCCTATTGAAAGATCAGCTTTTAAATAAGCAAATATCAGCGTTTTGAAATTTCGTATACTTTGTACATTTCGTCTAAACGAGGGGTGAAGTTCACAGATTTACTTGCTCCGTAGCTGTTATGCTCCAGATACAGGTACAATCTCAAAAATTGATTCGCTTCCACTTGTTGTGCCATTTGATACTGAGAGTCCCTTTCACCTTGATTCATGTTCTTTTCAGCTTTTTTCAATATCTCTTCCAACTCCGGACTGCTAAGACCCAAATTAGTTAAGCTTCGTACCGAAGTGAGATGCTCGCTGACCATAGTGAAAGCATCGAAGTTAGAGTTCGCCAGCCAAACCATATGTAAATCACTGACTTTGTTTACTTTTCTTATTTCTTCATAAACACTAAATTCAAGTAATTCCAATTTCACCTTAATACCTACTTTAGCCAGCATACCGACTATCATCTCGGTAACTTCCTTGTCTTTTGCATAACGTCCTGTGGTCGATTGCATCGTCAGTTCCAAGCCATTTTCGTATCCTGCTTCTTTCAATAATTCCTTAGCACGCTTTTCATCATATACAGCAACATTGAACAATTTTGGATTTGCCCCGAAATTACCTGGCGTAATGCGTGTTCGCGTTGTAGTACCCAAACCGCCTAATAATTTATCAATGATCAGCTTCTTATCTATTGCCAACTCAACGGCTTCCCTGACTCTCAAATCTGCCATTGGAGATTTTGGATTAGTAACTTTTGGAACAAGAAATGCTACACGGTTCGAAGCGCCGCTTACGATCTCGGTTTTATCATTTCCTTTCACACGTGGCCAATCATTGCTGCCGACTGAGGGAATTATATCAACTCCACCCGTTAAAAGCTCTCCAACTCTTGTCGAGCCTTCAGGAAGAATACGGAACACTACCTGGCTCCAATCTTTTGCGGCACCTTCAAAGTATTGCTCATAAGGCTCTAACTTAAGGTGGCTGCCTTTTTTCCACTCAACAAACTTAAACGGTCCTGTTCCAACAGGCTGCTGGTTGAAGGAATCCATTCCCTTTTCTTCTATGTATTTTTTCGGTAAAATTGCAGCACTTGTGCGGGCAATGACACTCAAGAAAAGCGGGTTTGGTCCGTCCGTAATAAATTGTACCTTGTACGGATCAATAATCTTCACTTCTTTAATTGATTTGTAATATACACTTTCGCCCAGCGTTTTCTCAGCAACTGCTCTTTCGAAGGAAAACTTGACATCCTCTGCAGTCATTTCTGTGCCGTTATGAAACTTAATGCCCTTTTTAAGATCAAATTCCCATGTCGTATCGTTTACTTTTTTATAACTTTCTGCCAAATCAGTGCTGATGTTTCCTTTAGCGTCGCGTTTTAATAATGTATTGTACATGTTATTGACTGCCATCCATGTTACAAAATCATTATGGGCGTAAAGATCCATGGATTTGACCTCTGTAGGCAGCGCGATTGTCAGTGGACGCTTTTCATCCTTCTTGTCGGGTTGAGCCGTATTATTCTTACTAGTGGTACAACCCGCCAGCAAAACTGCAAATGCAATAAAACATAAAAGAGCGGCTTTAATAGAATGCTTCATATATATATCCCCCTATTATTTTTTTCACAACATAACAACAGCCACAATAAAGAAAAGCCGGATCACTAATGTTGACAAGCCTGGACGAAAGCATTAAACAGTTTCAGAGAGTAAATATCGTTCTTGCCGGTCAAATTTTCCGGATGCCATTGCACGCCCAAAACAAAACGGTGCGTCTTGCATTCAAATCCCTCAATGATACCGTCACTGGCTCTTGCGCATACTTCAAACCCTTCAGCAACTTTTCTTACCGCTTGATGGTGGTAGCTGTTCACCTTAAAACGGGTGGATTGAACAGCTTGATGGAGCAGCGAGTTTTCTGCAACATCTACAAAATGCGTTACGTGGCTCCGGGGCGCATTTTGTCTATGCTGCAAAAGCTGATGATCATGTTGGGCATAAATGTCCTGAAAGAGATCCCCGCCAGCAGAAACGTTAATCATTTGACTGCCTCTGCAGATGCCCAGGATTGGTTTGTCTAATTTCAAAAATTTGCTTATCATCATAATTTCGAAATGATCCCTTTCAGGGCATACTTCACCTAATTCCGGATGAGGTTCTTCTCCGAAAATATTGGGATCAACATCTCCTCCTCCAGTAACCAATAAGCCGTCAATTGATTCCACCAGCCGGTCTACTTCTGAATCCTCCGATAAATTAGGCAACACGATCGGCACTCCGCCCGCTTTTACAATTGCACGAATATTACTCAACCCGGTAGTCAGCAGTTTCTCATCTCTGATATTCGATGTAATTCCAATAATAGGTTTCAATTCATACACTCCTTCTGAAAAATACCACGAGTTTATATATCTTTATTAGCGGAAATCCTTCGGCACTTTTTTGGCTACACCCGTACGAATAGCCGCTTCAATTACCCGGTTCCGAACTGCGCTAACTACTTTATGATTAAATACGCTTGGTATAATATGACTCTTGCTTCTGTCCTCGTCAGTAATGATCGAGGCGATAGCTTCGGCTGCTGCAAACTTCATTTCTTCATTGATTGTAACTGCTCTGCAATCCAAGGCCGCACGAAATATTCCTGGAAAACAAAGCACGTTGTTGATTTGATTCGGATAATCCGATCGTCCTGTTGCAATTACCGCAGCTATATCTTCGATATCCTCCGGGAGAATTTCCGGATCGGGATTGGCCATGGCGAACACGATTGGATTTGCCGCCATCGTCATGACATCCTCTCTCGTTAACAAACCTCCAGAGGAAAGACCGATAAATACATCTGCTCCTCTTAACGCATCGCGTAAGGTGCCCGAAAGCCGCTTTGGATTCGTTTCCATTGCGAACCATTCCTTCATCGGATTATCATACTTTTGGTCAGCGGTCAGTATCCCCCGCCGGTCAACGCCCACGATCTCCTTTACACCTGCGGCAAGCAACATACGGGTACAGGCCACCCCGGCAGCGCCAACCCCGCATACAACAACCTTGATCTCCTCCATAGATCTGTTCACGAGTTTCAAAGCATTGAGCAACCCTGCATACATGACAACCGCTGTCCCATGCTGGTCATCATGAAAAACCGGAATATCCAATTCTTCACGCAGCCGTTTTTCAATCTCAAAACACCGTGGCGCTGAAATGTCTTCAAGATTAATCCCGCCGAATACGGTGGCTATATGCTTTACGGTTTGGATAATTTCTTCCGTATCCTGAGTACTGATACAGATCGGGAAGGCGTCTACTCCGGCAAATTGTTTAAACAAGACCGCCTTTCCTTCCATGACCGGCATAGCTGCACTGGGCCCAATGTTTCCAAGCCCGAGAACAGCACTTCCGTCAGAGACCACAGCTACTGTATTTTTCTTGATGCTGAGAGTAAACGCTTTGGCAGGATCTTCTTTGATCGCCATACATACTCTGGCTACATCCGGTGTATACACCCGGGACAAATCGTCACGGTTTTGAACCGGGCTTTTGGGCACTGTCGAAATTTTTCCACCAAGATGCAGCAGAAAGGTACGGTCGGATACATGGATCAGCTTTATCCCTGGGATTCTAGAAACCGCTTCCTCAATTTTACCGATTTGCCCTGCGTCAGCGGCATTTATCGTGAGGTCTCTTACTGAGATATTCTTTCCCGCATCCACCAGATCAATGGCTATGATGTCCCCCCCTGCCCCTGTAATGCCTGTCGCAACCTCACCGAATTTGATATGAGAGTCCATTTCAATACGCAGTATAATATTTTCTCCTTTATTAAAGGCTATTTTCCCCATACTCTTTCCCCTCTCACGCTTATGAAAACGCTTTACTATGTTTATAGTTTAATACGACATGAGAAAAATTGGAAATACTGCTTCCTTATAAATATATAAGTAGAAATTATTAATTGTCGTTATCCTGATAGTGTTTCGAACAATTCCGGTTACAAAAGCAGATTGAAATGCTATAATAAATTGTCGAATCATATTGTCATATATTAGGAGATAGCTCATATGCAAGTAAGTTATTTGTCATTACGTTATTTTATGGAAGTCGCTTTTTGTCTTAACTTCAGCCATGCAGCCCAGAAATTGCATATTTCCCAGCCCGGATTGAGCCAGCAAATCACAGCGCTCGAAAAAGAACTCGGCATTAAACTGTTGAACCGTTCGACCCGAAACGTTACATTGACCGCAGAAGGCGATTATCTTCATAAAAATCTTTTACCCTCATTCGATAACATTGAAAAAACCATCATGCAGCTTGTGGAAGCCGGAACTGTCCCGCAAACGACTATTCGAATCGCGACCGTTCCGTCCGCTGCAAGCAATATGGTCCCTTACCTTATTAAAAAATTAAAAGAAGAGCATCCGTTAATCGAATTTTATATCAAGGAGACAACCTCCGTTCACGCAGCCGAGCTTGTACAGAAAAGCGAATATGATCTCGCCTTTATCCGAACTCCTATAGACCTCAAACAGACGATACAGCCGCCGCTTAAGTGGTTAGAGTTTTCCAAGCATCCTATGAAGGTGGCTTTATCCTGCCAGCATCCGGCAGCCGTACAAGATGAGATCGATCTTTACGAGCTTAAAAACGAAACTTTTTTACATTATGACCCTAAGCATTCGCCGTCTCTTTATTATTTGCTGGAGCATGCATGCCTTACCGCAGGATTCATTCCAAAAACCATCGGGGCCGGGCCGGAAATTTTGACCATTGCCAATCTGATCTCCAATGGAATCGGGATTACCTTAATGCCGCAGGATATGCTGGAACTTTTAAATTCTTACAAGATCAAAGCTATTGCATTGAAAAACCTGTCTCTTTTCAGTTCGATTTCTGTCATTTGGAACGACGTAAGCGTACCTTTAATTACGAAGGACGCATTGTCTATATTGGAGCATTTACCGCATTACACTACAAAAGAGTCTATGAAATCCAAGACATTATCATCTCAAACCGTAGGACAGCATCCATCATGAATCGGGATGCTGTTTTTTTAATGGCGAAAACGGTCTCTCAACCTTGAGGGCCTGGCATAACTCTACTTATAATCCCTGATTATAAATGTATAATATATTCATATTTTCACTTTATTTCTGATGATGTTACATTGTTCATGAAATACATTTAAGAGAGGGGTAAGGTTCATGAATTCTGTAAAAATGAATGTCATTTCCTATGGCTTAGGTCCAATAGGCATCAAAATTATGCAAAGCTGTTTGCAATCCGATCATATTCGGTTAATTGGTGCGGTTGATATTGATCCTCAAAAAATCGGAAGGGATGTAGGAGAACTAGCAGAGAGTACTGCTGTGGGGATTAATGTTGTTCAGAGTTTAGATGAAATCGATACGGCACGGCTGGAGGGGCGCAAACTTGCACTCCATGCAACAGGATCCAACCTGCCACAGGTTTGGCCGCAAATTAAGCAGTTACTTGATCAAGGATATTCCGTCATTTCTACCTGTGAACAATTAGCTTATCCATGGCACCGCTATTCGGAATTGTCCAAAGAAATTGATTTATATGCACGCGATAAAAGGCAGTTTGTAATTGGTACCGGAGTTAATCCGGGATATATCATGGATTCTATGACTTTATTTTCCACTTCTGTGACGCAATCGTTGTCGAAAATTAAAATCTACCGTAAGGTAGATGTTTCCAAACGCCGTATTCCACTGCAGAAAAAAGTGGGTATCGGTATGTCACCGGAAGAATTTCACCAGCTTGCACAAAACGACCGCATAGGTCATGTCGGACTTGAGGAATCATTGCGTCTTGTTGCTTATGGTTTGAATCTGACCTTAACCGAAGTTATTAACAAGATTGAACCAACCATCTCCCAAGAAGACACTGTCTTAGCAATAGGACCCTTAAGTAAAAATGAAGTAAACGGCTTGCATCAAAATTCAACGGGTTCTACGAAAGAAGGGATACCCATTGAATTGGACCTGATTATGTCTGTAGACGTTGTTACGGAGGACAGGATCATTCTGGAAACGAATGATATGGGTACTGTAGAGTTTGTTGTCCCACAAGGTATTTTTGGCGACACCGCTACCATCAATGTTGTAGTTAACACCGCAAAAACGATGCATTCGTCTAATCAGGTTGGTTTGTTAACCATGGCAGACATTCGGCTTACCAGAAATTTAATGTAAGGTACACGTTCTATTTTTAAAAATATCATTTCAAACATATAAAACAACTAATCCCTTGCCTTTCATACAAGCATGGGGTTATTTTTTTAGAAATTTAGGCGAATATATAACCCCTAATTATAGAAATATAAGTATTTCGTATTTCATTTAAGAAATTTTCAATGTTACAATTCAAAAAAGAAAGCGTTTACAAAATTATCCTGTTCAATTTCTTGCATATTAGAAAGGAGGTGAGGCCATGAGCTCTACATTAGTTTTCCAGTTTTACTAACGTTTTTTCTATGGATTTGTTAGTTAGGTTCGTTTTAGAACAACGATGCTAATTTCGTACAGGATCTATATTTCGATACGATTAGGAGGAGATTTTATGTCTACGTTACAGAAGCAGAAGCGCTTATTAAAGAAAAGCATTTTTTGGAGTTTATTGATGAGCGTACTTTTCCTTGTATTATTTAATACGAATGTCCTTGCAGCACTTCCCGCACCCACCGGACTTAAGGCTAATTCCGGGAATGGCCAAGTGACTCTGTATTGGAATGCCGTATCCGGCGCTGTTAAACATAAGATTTCGCGGGCTACCTCCAGCGATGGCAAATACAAGCACATTGCCAACAATATTACATCGACGTCTTTTACCAATACCGGGGTAGACAACGGGACTACTTACTGGTATAAGGTGGCGGCTATCGATTCCGAGGGAAACACAAGTGAGTATTCCAGCGCTGTTTCAGCCAAACCGAGTGCGGTTCCAGCTGCACCGACCGCATTGATAGCAGTATCGGATGATGGACAAGCTGTTCTCTCTTGGGAAGCATCGGGCAGCAATACGAGCTATACGGTTAAGATGAAAACATCCTCGACCGGGTCTTATTCGACTGTGGCAAGCGGAGTAAACAATACGACATTTACCAAATCAGGCTTGACAAACGGCTCTATATATTACTTTGCCGTCAACGCTACCAACTCCGGCGGTACCAGCGCCGATTCGAATGTCGCTAGGGTTACTCCTGTGGCCCCGCCTGCAAGCAGCGTCTATTGGCCTCTAAGCTTTTCAACTGCTGTCAATGGGGACGAAATCCGCTATCCATACGGTCCCCGCAGGCCCGGGGATTATGATTACCATGGTGGGATCGACATAAATGCTCCGGAAGGCACCCCTGTCTATGCCATGATGGATGGAACCGTAACTAATATTACTCCGGATAACGGCAGCTCAGGTCCCGGCAACAAAGTCCTTGTCAATCACGGAAATAAACATTGGACCGGTTATTTACATCTTAGCGCGTTCGCTTCGGGACTGACTGTGGGTCAAACGGTTCAAGCCGGCGATCTGATTGGATATGTGGGGCACACCGGCGCGAATTCCGACCATTTACACATTACTTACATGGTAGGACTAACCTCCGAAACCAATAACGAATCCAGAAGCAAGAACCCGTTGGAAATACTGCCTCATAGCCAACCGACGGTCACCGCAGCGTTCCGCACCGATACAAGCAATACAGTTGACATCAACATCCCTGTCCAACAGAGCACTATTCGCTGGATCATTCTGAAGGGCCAAGGACAAACAATAATCGCAGATTACTATGATATCGTTGGCCAAGGTTCAACGAACCGTAACAATCAGAGCCAGTATGGCATGTATATTGACGTTGACGCTCCTGTCGATCCATACCCGGCAGGCGGAGGAAATCTGCATCTTTTTGTGCGGCCTGATCCTTCTTCCTCCTTCGTCGCGGACAGAATTATCATTAAAGACTTTAACGGTAACACACTGATTGACGAGACAAAATAAAAAAGTCTGCATCAAAAAGGAGCTGTCCTAGTCAGTTATGACTTTGGAGACAGCTCCTTTTAAATTGCTGCACCCGTACGTCCGTTCCATGGACAACCCTGTCCTCACCGCTATATTAATTAAATATTGCAGGAGCCTTACTTCCTTTCTAGGCATGATCTGAATGGTTAATTAGAATGCAATCTGTACAATAACCATAGACATCAAGCTTGTAGCTAATGGGCTTGAAACTGTTGGTTAGTGTTGGGAGCTCGATCCGCTCGGTCACTAAATCAATGGGTACGGATCTCTCGCAGTCAACACAGATCAGATGGTACTTTGGATTCTCCCGATCAATGATTCGAAATCTCACCTCATCCCCCAGAACAAAGGATTCAATGATCATCAGTTCAATAAAAAGTTTGATGTTTTGGTATATCGTGCCATAACTCAGTCCTATAAATTGCTTTTCCATCTTCTGATAGATATCAATGGCAGATAAAGGTTTTGCAGAGTTCAGAATAAGATCTATCATAGCTTTGCGCTGTTCGGTTAAACGCATGCCTTTGCTAGCTAATTTCTTAAACTGTTCCTGCAAATCATGATGTTCATTTATTGGATGCTGTCCCTTCATTCGAAACGCTCTCCTTCTACTACAGCTATGATATGGCTCCAGCTGGTGCGGCATCTCTAGGTAAGGTTCTTGGATTGTAAGCTGCATAACCGTGAGCGATTTTGTCGTAACTCACTTCACTATCTTCAATAATCATTTTGCGCTTGGCCTTCAAAATAATTTGTTCAATGTCGGCAAAACTGCAGCCTAGCAGCAGCTCCTTAGACTGCTCGATGAGCTTCCTATTTTCATGCGAAACCCCAAGTAGTTTTGTCAAAAATACATCAAGCTCCGCCCTGCCTGGCAATTCATACGTCATTCGCGTATCAAACCGGCGCCACACTGCCGTATCCAATTCCTCTTCCAAATTCGTCGCAGCTATAAATGTGCTATTACTATGGAATTCATCGAGACATTGCAGCAAAGTATTGACCACTCGCGCCATCTCTTTCACTTCATCAATAGAATCTCTAGCCCTTGCAATGGCATCGAATTCATCGAGAAACAGCACACATGGCGCCAGCTTGGCGAATTCGAAAATTTTACGAATATTCGATCCCGTTTCACCGAGATGACTATGAATAATCGCATCCAATCGAACGACAATGAGTGGAAGCTCCAAGCGGGACGCCAGATAATAGGCCGTTAGTGTTTTTCCTGTTCCCGGAGGGCCAAACATAACGATTTTGTTCGGAATTGACACCTCGGCTTCTTCGAACTTCTGCTTCATATTCTGAATGGTTATAAATTCTTCCACGATTTGCTGATTGTTTTCTTGCAGGACGATATGTTTGATTTTCTTCAGGCACTCATCAGGTGTATAAACAGTTGCCGTTTCAATCCCTTTGGATTTGGGCAGCCTGATATTTTTTTTAGTGGTCATTCTTTATTTGCTCCTCATTTTGTACGTATTCGGTGCCTAAACCTCATTCTCAAAAGACTCAGCGCATTGCTGGATCATCTGACAGAAGGAACGGTTGTGGCCTATGTAAAAGGATGAAAGATCGTATCGGTTCCTTGCGGGTTCAAAGGAAATCAATAAGCGATGTCTCATGCGCTTCATGGTCAATTGGACAAATTGCTCGGCTCGCTGAGATGCTATGATCGTGAGATAAGCATACAGGGAATGGTCTTCTGGTTCATCAAGTGGGCTTACACCTGCACAAGAGAATTCAGTCGCAATTTGCTTCTGCTGAAGCAGCATCAAGGCTGGAAACAATTCCGCATCCACGTGGATATGTCCGAGAAGTGTCGTCTTCTTAGCATGCTTGCGCTGTTTCTCACGTGCTGCCCATTGCAATAACTCTTGCTCGCGGCGGCGCCACTGAGCATCTGTGTGATGACTTAGAATGACTTCGCTTTCCTCATTGGGTTTCAAACTCATCAACCCCATCAGCCTCCTCTGAATAATCTCCTTCACAAAGCAGAAAACCCGGACAAGTAAGCCCGGACCTTCTTGGTTTATTAACGTGTTTCACGATGAAGTGTGTGACGCTTCAAACGTGGACAATACTTTTTCAGCTCTAAACGAGATGTTTGGGTTCTTTTATTCTTCGTCGTTGTATAGTTTCTGTCACCAGTTTCCGTACACGCCAATGTAATAATGACTCTCATGCTGTTCACCTCCTATCATACATCATGGCTGAATTTATTGTGGCAAAGGGCAGGCTTCTTCCAACTCCATCATAGAATTCGGCAGCTCATCCTCGAAACGATTCCAATCTCCTTGCATTTCAACATCCGTTAGCAAGCAGGCATCCAAAGAAGCGACGATACCAACTCGGTCCATCTCCATGCCGATGAATACAACCTTATTAATGCGATCTCCATAGGTATCATCCCAGTGTGTGATTTGATCCGCGTCTTCTTCGAGAACAGCTTCTCTTTCACCATCTGGCAGCGCAGATACCCAATACCCTGCTGGACCGAAGCGAATAGAAGGACCTGCTTGGCTTAAGTTCTGAGCGTGATCGTTGCGCGTTGCAAGCCACATGATCCCTTTAGCTCGGATGATCTCAGCCGGCCAATCTTCCATCCAACTCATGAGCCGCGAAGGCTCGAATGGACGAATTCTTTCGTAGACAAAAGAGGAAATGCCATATTCTTCAGTTTCTGGTGTATGTGATTCCTTTTCCATTTCCCGCATCCAGCCTGCGGACGTACTCGCTTCATCGAAATTAAATAAATGAGTGTTCAAAATATCGGTTGGAGCAACCTTCCCGTGAACCGAGCGAATGAATTTGGCTCTAGGTTGTAATGTGCGTAGTACGCCCTCTAGCTCAATCAGCTCATCTTCTTCCAGCATGTCACACTTGTTCAAAATCAGGACATCACAAAACTCAATCTGATCAATCAGCAGATCAACAACTTCGCGTGTATCATCTTCACCCACAGCTTGACTGCGTTCAAGAAGCGTTTCTCCAGAGGAATAATCCGTCCAGAAACGGTAGGCGTCTACGACGGTTACCATCGTATCGAGACGGCAAAATTGCGTAAGATCAATCCCTTGCTCTTCATCCATATACGTGAACGTTTGTGCAACCGGTAAAGGTTCACCTACACCCGTTGATTCAATAAGGATATAGTCAAATTTATTCTCTTTAGCAAGCCGCTCTACTTCCTTCAACAGATCTTCACGTAATGTACAGCAGATACAGCCATTAGACATTTCAACCAAACTCTCATTCGTACGGGAAAGCCCGTTGCCTTCTCTAATCAGCTCGGCGTCGATGTTGACCTCACTTAAATCGTTAACAATAACCGCAACTTTTAAGCCATCACGATTATGTAGGACGTGGTTTAATAGCGTTGTTTTGCCTGCTCCCAAATAGCCGCTTAAGACGGTTACAGGTATTTTTTGATCTACCAATGTCATAACCTCTCTCTATTCGTAAATTTTACGTATTCAAATGATTAAAAAAAGCAAACTCATGATTCTATTTATTCATTTAACGCTTTTTTCAATGCTTCTAGGTTATTCGTCATAACACCGATGTAATCAAGGTTTTTCTTTTTATCATCGTCCGTTAATCCCTCTAATGGATTCAACACAGCCGTTTTCGCACCGACTTCTTTCGCAATTGTATTCGCAACCTTTGGATCTACCAAAGTTTCAAAGAAAATCGTTTGTACCTTATTATCTTTCGCAAATTTAATAATATCTGCCATTTTATCAGGAGCTGGCTCTTCTTCAGGGGAAAGTCCGGCAATAGGAACCTGTGTTAGCCCGTATTCTTTGGCCAAATAACCAAATGCAGCATGCTGCGTGACGAATTCTTTACGCTTTACATTTGTAAGACCTGTTTTAAATGACTCGTCCAAGGCTTTAAGCTTTCCGATATAGGCATCCGCATTTTTTCGATAATCCTCTTTGTGAGCAGGGTCAGCTTGCGTTAATCCAATCACTATGGCCTCAACCTCTTGCACAGCAAGAACCGGAGTTAACCAAACATGCGGATCTAGGATTTTGTCTCCATGCGCTTCTTCTTTATGGTTTTTATCTTCTTTCTTGTGATCCTCTTCATGCTCTTCTTCCGCTAAGCCTTCCATTAATTCAATTCCTTTACTGGCTTCAACAACAACACGATTCTTATTCTCAGCGCTCTTAAGTGCTTGCTCCGCCCATCCTTCTACAATACCGTTGTAAACGAACACATTGGCGTTCTTCAGTTGTTTCATATCTTTCGCACTAGGCTCCCAGTCATGGGGTTCAGCCCCCGGCGGGATTAGAGTAATCACATTGGCATGATCACCTGCAACCTGTTTTGTGAATTCATACATGGGATAGAAGCTTGTAACGACATTTAATTTCCCATCGCTTGAAGCGGTGTTAGATGCACAGCCCGATAAGAGAGCAGCTGATAGTACGGTAAAAGCAAGTGATTTCGTTACCCAGATTTTTTTCATTGTTTTTTTCCTCCTAATATTTGTTGAATGATGAAATTGTCGTTTCTTTGGACATACGAGGCATGGTGTCAATTGCATTTTTTGCTTTGCTTTTGCTTAATGTCAGCACGACCTTTTTCAAACCCAAGCCAGCAATAAGAATAAATAAGAGAAGCAGCGCTATCGTTCCTCCCGGGGGTGTACTAAGCTGATATGACGCGGTAAGTCCGGAAATGACACCAAGTAAACCAATACTCATAGCTATAAAAAGTGCGGATGTAAAACTAGGTGCAATCCGAATGGCAAGTGCCGCGGGCAGTACAATTAATGCCGAAACGAGAAGAACTCCCACAATGGGCATAGCCGCAGATACAATCATACCTGTTAAGACGCTAAAGCCAAGTGAAATCCATTTCACAGGAAGCCCATTTGTCTTAGCCGTATCTTCATCGAATGTAATCTGATAAAGTGGACGACGGAATATATAGAAAAAGATGCCCCCAATCATCGCTACCACAAACATTAGGAGTAGCTCGGTTTCGTTCACAGCAACCACAGAGCCGAATAAATAAGCGGAGAAGCCTTTATTAATGCTTTGATTGAGACTCATAATGATCACTGCTGTAGATAACCCACCCACCATGATGATAGCAACCGAAATTTCACTATAGGTTTTATAGGACCTCCTTACATATTCAACAGCTATAGCTCCTAACGTAGCTACGACGAATCCAGTCAAGGTTGGATTGATATTTAGATACGCACCTCCTGCAACCCCAGCCAAGGAAACATGGGAGAGCATGTCAGCCATCAAAGCTTGTCTGCGAAGCAGCAGATACACACCCAGAATCGAAGCCAGGATGGCAATTAACCCACCGGCACAAAATGCCCGCTGCATGAAGTCGTAGTGCAGCATTTCCATCCGCCATCCTCCTTCCTCTCCAGCTCAATGATTCGATCCAGATAGGGAGCGACCTCGGTAAGGCCATGCGTCACCATAACAACGGTTCGCCCGTGAGCTTTCACTTGATGATGCATCAACTCATAGAAACCAAAGCGGCTCTCCTGATCCATCCCTGTCGTCGGTTCATCGAGAACAAGCATATCGGGCTCCTGTGCAAGCGCTCTGGCTATGCAAATTCGCTGCTTTTGACCGCCAGAGAGCTCACCGATCTTGCGCTTGCGCAAATCCCACATCCCAACCTGACGGAGTGCTTTCTCCGTCTGCACCTCATCTTCTTTGTCGAGTTTACGAAACCATGAGCGGCTTGCGTACCTGCCTGATTGGACAAACTCCAATATGGTGCTAGGGAATCCACTGTTGAAGGCGGAGATTTGCTGAGATACGTAACCCACTCTTAGCTTCCTCCCCTCTTTATTGGTTGAAGACAAGAAAATACTCCCTTTCCAAGGATCAAGCAAGCCAAGAAGTAATTTCAGCAAGGTCGACTTGGCTGCACCATTGGGGCCCGTTATAGCTACAAATTCACCCGACTGAATCTCTACACTCGCGTCTTGAATACAAGGGACATCATTGTAACCGAATTCCACCTCATCCATGGAGGCTACCAGCATAAGAACAAATCCTTTCCAACTTTATATGTAAAAATTACGATTTTATATCATGACGATCCTCGATTCATATGTCGAAGCCCAAACTACAAGAAAGTTATTAGGCATTGCGGTTGACAAATCGTAATAATTACTTATTACAATGAAGAATATATCTTTTTCCAGAGGTTGTGTCAATAAGAAATCTTTGCAGGTAATATGCGAAACTTGAGGTAACTCATAGAAAAATGGCGTTCACCCCATGGAGTGAACGCCGTATATGGAATCTAATGTGCCGCTCGTCTATACTGAAAAGCGCATATCGTTTTATTTTTTTATTAAACAAAACGAAGTATTTAGAATGGTTTCGATTTGTTCCACAGGCACCCCTGTTTTCTCTAGAATACGGGTACCACGCAAGGCATTAGCCAAGAAGGCTCCTAATTCTTTGCTTGTGAAGCGTGTCGTAATCTCTCCTAATGCTTGCCCTTTACTAATCACTTCCTCGAGCACAAGCTGGACGTCACTAAACATTTTTTCAACTTCATTGGTTACTTCCTCATCACTAATTCCAAATTCCAACGCCGTGTTTACCATCAGACATCCGTTGCGGCTATCTTCATTTTTCGAACAAAGTGAAGCCGATTTAACGGCATCTAGAATTTCCGTTGGCGACCCGCCTCGATCGACCACTTCTCGAAGTGAATCGAGATTTTGCGCTCGATACAGGGCAAGTGCTTTTAAAAAGAGTGAACGTTTGTCTTCAAAGACGCCATACAGACTTTGTTTTTTGACATGAGTCTTATTGGTGAGATCTTCGAATGAGGTTGCTTTGTAACCTTTTGCCCAAAAAACTTCCATCGACTGATTCAATACTTTATCAACATCAAATTCTCTTGGTCTGCTCATAATAAGTGAATCATACAAATAGTTGACTACGAAGTCAAGAATATAAGGAGATGATTTCCTGAGTTTTGCGAAATTAATTTTAACAAGATGAATAAAAAACCATTTAATCCACAAAATACTCCTACACCACAAAAAAGGAGTGAATCAAATGTCTAGAAGAAGAAACAGCAATACATTAGTCGTGCAACAAGCAAGAGCAGCTCTTGACCAAATGAAATATGAAGTCGCTCAAGAATTAGGTATTCAGATTCCTCAAGATGGTTATTACGGCTACATGGCTACTCGTGATACTGGCGCAATCGGTGGTAACATTACGAGAAGATTAGTTCAACTGGCCGAACAACAGCTAACCGGCGGAATTAGACGCTAATTCCTTGGGTGATGTGCAAGCAAAACAAAAGACTGTAACCACCACTTCCTCCTTTGGTGATTTCAGTCTTTTTTTTATGCTCATGTAACGAATTCTATGAATACTGGGGACCGAAGTTTTCCATTTTTGGTCCAATTTCTCGTCTTAATCTTTGCCATGATTCGTGGTTCCATATAAGCAAAATTCTTGTCTTCCTTGAATACTAAGCGATTCTTCAAGCTATCTAAAGCTTTCTGTTGAATTGGTGTTACACCTGACTCAATAACCCCGACTGGGAACTTCGAGCCATCAGCTGCATCAATAGAGGCCAATAAGGCAAAATTATTTTTTCTGTAACCGGATATGTACACATCCGCATAAGTCCAATTGATCACCTTTTGCCACTGTTTGGAGCGTTTTTCTATTTCGTATTTGGAATTCTCTTTTTTCGATTTAATGATGATGCCCTCAAGTCCCCGCCCACGAACCTGCTCAAAATAATCAACTGCATTTCCTTCAAACACTTTAACCTTTTTATAATTCTCAGTTTCAATGAAAGCCTTGTCCAACAGTTCTTTACGCCCCAGTAAAGTTAGACCCGTGACGTCAATTCCTTTATATCTCAAGATATCAAATGCGCAGAATATCACAGGTGTTTTGTTTTTCCTAGATAAAAACCTGGCCGACATGGCTTCAAAGTCTGGTTTCCCTTGATCATCAACAATCATTAATGCACCATCAAGTATCGTTCCTTCAGGCAGGGGGCAATTATACAATTCGGGGAATTTATTTGTGATCAAATTATTATGCCTCGTATAAACATAGAGTTTATCCATGTTGGAAATAATACATCTTAGACCATCTAATTTTAATTCCGCTATATGATTTTTACTGTAAAATGGTTTATTATCTTTAGCGTTGTACGCTAGCATAGGAGAAATGAACATTTTTTATCACCCTAAGCTAAATGATACTTCACTGTTATTCATCTGCCTAATGGAACTTGGAGGAAAACTCATTTGAGGTAAGGACGCATCTCTTACTTTACCGCAATCGCTCTACTGTTTCCTGTTGGAATTGCTTTCGCTCCTTTCGATGTCGAATGATATGCATATCCACAATTTCACTTAGCCTAGCAAAAAATCCATAGCTAACTATACTAAATAAGGTAAACTTCGTCGCCTTACCCCTAACCTAAAAAATATAAATTCTTATGTAAAAAAAGACACATACCTGTGCCCTTTTCACCTATCTGTTATTGTCTGATAACTAAAATATCACGAGGAGGGATACCGGTACTTTGGATCTGTTGAATTTGGGAATTTGTAAGGTTGCGTCCTACTAAAATTAAGGAAGAAGTTAGATTATTGAAATTACCTAAATTCGACACGTTTTGGCGTCCACGAAATATGCGAATGGATCCCTGGAAGTTAATTCGTGAAAACAAAACTAGTGTCACAGAATCTGTGGTTGAAACATTTCTTAGACGGAAACTGGATAGGACGTTATCAAAACGGAATGCGCCCAGATCTCGAACTGCTACACCTCCACGTCTAAGAGCAATCCGCCGATTTGTAAAATTATTGCCAGAGAAAAGTTGGAGCCTTACATCTGTGTTTGCCAATTCTATCATCCTTTCTTTTGGAATAATATATTCTATGATTGATTCATAGGAATGGTTTGGACAAATATGCATGGCAAAACAACCGTTTTTCTGTATAAAACTGGATGGAACAAAATTGAATACGGAAAAACATGGGAGAGCGACTGAAAGAGAAAAAAGCCCCTGATAGGGGCAAATTTAAAGTAGACGATCTTCATTATCCTAATCGATTCGATTCAGCTTTGTTGAAAGATGTAAGATCCGCTACATGGTCCTTTAGTTCTAATCGCGACTTTTGTGGTGAACCCGCCCGCCAAACTGCCAATTCTAGCGATACCATAAGGCATAACAGTAATAGTCACTGTGTTATTTAAGAGCAATACGAAGGATTTGCTACTGTTGTTAGATATTGCTAATGTTCCGTCCACTTTAGGGACTACAAATAATGGTTTTGTACCTGATGTTGGGAAATTAAATGACCCGGCATGCGAATATTTAGACATACTTTTCCACCTCCTCTTACTGACTCAATTAAATTATTCAGATCAATATATTTTGTCCGGGTGTTTGTTGATCATTGAGTAAATTGGTGGAAAATGAACATTTAGGCTCATGAGGAGGTGCAAGATGAAGTACAAAGTTTGGGAAGAGTTTTTTCGGTGGTGTATGATAGTTGGCAGAAATGTTAACAAGCGAACCGCCGACACCGTGATGGCCCGAATGAAACTATACGAAGCGATCAAGAAGGCTGAGGCAGATAAAGAATATCTAGCTCGGATGAATGGAGCTGAACCGCAAAAACCCCCGCCTAACAAAGATTCGTTCTTCTAGCATAATCACCTCCTCATTTTTCGTAACGGATTTCATTGAACGTATGAAGTTCAGATAAAAAAAAGTATTTGACCCCGAAGAGATCAAATACTTTAATAGGCGTAAAAATGGTTAGTTTCCCAAAGGCTTACCGTCTTTAAATTGCCCTTCATACGTAATTTTCCCATAATAATCCATTAGCTTGCCGGTTCCTTCCGGCACACCGTTTATAAACATTCCTTCATAGATTTGTCTATCCGATATAAAAAGCCTTCCGTAGCCTTCCCTTACTCCGCCTACAAAAACACCTTCATACTCGAGATATCTCCTATAGTCTTGGCCCTTGCCATGTTTTTCTCCATTTTTCCATTCGCCAATATAATCTTTGAAATAGTGAATTCCATAACCTTCGAATTTGTCGTTTACAAACTCTCCCTCGTACTCTAAAATTTTAAATCTTGTGTTATCATATAACTTGCCTTTGCCGTGACGGTTATTCTCTTTAAACCCGCCTTCATACAATAGTCGTCCTTGTGAGTATAACTTGCCAGATCCATCATATTTGTTTTTTGCGAATTCGCCTTCATAAAGAAGCATTCCTTTTACATAAAACCGACCAATACCATCGTATTTTCCGTTTTTAAAACTGCCTTCGTATATCATTTCACCAGATGGATCATATCCGGCCCCTTGCCCTTCGGGTATTCCATCCTTAATTTCTCCGACATAATAATAATCAGTCATATCATTGCCTTCAACGAATCCTTTTTGGATGAATTTCCCTTCTTCTTCAATCTCATTATTCACGAATTCAGCATCATACCACAGGGAACCATCCTCCCGATAAAGTTTACCTTTGCCATGCATTTTTCCATCATGTAGTTGTCCCTCGTATCTTAACGTTCCGTTTGAATAATAAAGCTTTCCTTCGCTGCTGGGATCAATGATGTACACTTTGCGAAGTTCATTGTTCCAAATCACTTTTCTCCCAGTTGCCTCCCCAACGAGTCGTAGCGGAACCATCGTAACGTCATTTTTGATTTTTGGCGCTGCCTCCAAGGTGATTACAACTCCGTTAACGATTGCTCTAGGCTCGTCGATCTGCAACTGAATCGTTACGCCATCTTTAGAACCGGTCACGGTTCTTGTTTCGGCGTCCCACTTTATTCCTAGCCCAAGCTTCTCGAAAATAGGACGGAATTGAACCAAGGTGGAACCATTCTCGATAAAAGGCTGCTCTTCAAAAGTTACATTTTGTCCATCTGCATAGACCTTAACACGCTTAGCATCCGACTTACGCAGAGGGGCTAAAGGTGCCAATGATTTATCCAGTTCTGGGAATTCAGGTCTATTTATAGCAACTGGCGCAGGTGAAGGAGGGGGATCTGGTTTGAAGTTCGTTGGTCCGTCCACAGATTTTTCAATCTGTAGCGGCATCGCCTTCATTGTTACCCCATCAAGCCAAATGAGCGTGTCGCCAATAAATGCGATTGGCAACGCGGGTATCAATTGTTCCTCGGACTGTGTCAATTGCATGGTCGTGCCGTCATCTATTCGAGCTCCCATAAGTTGATGAATGCCATTCTTGTCTTCATTCACCCAAGCTACATAATTATCGCCTACCGCTAATTGGGCATAAAAGCGCGTACTGTTGTTAAACGGTGTTAAGTACTGAATTTTGGGTGAAGTCCCACCTAGCTGCAATAACGCTAATTGTCTTCCTTTATCATTTTTTGATACATAATATAGAGCTGTATTTCCTTTAAACTCAACAAAACTATTGAAAGTGTAGCCACCCGGAGGAGCGATCTCAAGCTTTATAACGCCCGACTTAAGATCATATAGATTTAATTTCCCCCCAGATTTAAAAAGCACATTGCCGTTGTCAATAATTGGTTCTCTACCTGACCCAATAGGCGATACGGTACCCGTGGCCCATTCATAGGCGAATAGACTGCCTCCCGTTTCCCAAACGATAAACTCGCCATCAGTGCTTGGCGCTGAGAGTGGTCCAGGTGTGTCCGTAAGCTTTTTCTCAGCTCCTGTACTTAGATCATAGGCATAAACATTGAAATCGAATTGGGAATCGGCTTTTTCCAGCCACACTACAAGTGTACCACTGATGAAAGCGCTTCTCTTATGCTTTGGTGTGGTTGTGATTTGCTGCTTTTCACCGGTAACAATGTGCTGTACCGTGATTTGGTTATTGTCCAGCCAAACCATATTTTGTCCTGAGATTGTGGATTCCCCTGAGTATCTTGTTGGGAAAATCGTTTCCTCTGCGAATGCTCTAGGAATGTAGGAATTCCCGAACAGACACCCTATAGCAATAACTAGAGACATGATTATGTAAAGATGTTTTCTAAACGTTGTTTTAACCATGGGTATGTTCAGTCCTCCGCTATGAAATAAATACAACAAGTTCCCCTAGATTATCCAATAGTTCTTCTGATATCGACATAGGGCTTTTGTCATATTTATGCAAAGGAGCAGAACGCACCAAAACCTAACATGAAAATCTTAATACCATCTCAAGGCGACAGGCAGGCATTGGATAAACAAAACAAGGCTCTCCAAACGTTTCATCATCGTATTCACCCTTTCAAAAAGACAGAAAACGCCTATCCGTGTAGGATAGGCGCCATTGCCTTAAGTATTAGTTGCACTTTGTCGTGCGGTTAATTGAATTATACTTCCAGTTGGACTTCGTGTCAATTATAGTGACACGAAATAATGTTATTCTTGTTTTTATTAATATAAAGATATTAAATGGTATATAATATGACATTCAATCAGTGAAGGGAAACCAAAAGCGGTTGTAACTCGCACGATTTCAGTATGAGGGTGTAATAAGAAGCGACGGAAAAAGCAATTTACGGCATTGCAACGTAACAAATACAGCCGGCCTCTCAAGAGGGCAGGTTGTATTTGTTTAAAGGATTTTAATTGGATGGAATGATTCGAATATCCTTATCCAAATTGGCAAGCATCATGAAATTGCGATTGAAAGTAAAGATGCGTTTTACCTGATAATAGGACATGGTCACAGCAGTGAATGCTTCGCTGAGCGAGAAACGGAGCTCGGGCCTGTCCATAAGCAGTCTGCGCGATTCCCCCTCAATTTCGGGGCCGCTAGAGATGACCGCCAGCTTGCCTTTACTCACTGCTTTATCAATTGCATTCAGAAAATATTCCGCCTGCTCATAGCTGTATTCATTGCGAAGCCATTCGTGAAGATCAAATATAATGGAGTTGGTCGTCATGTAATTACGTTCAAGGTCATGCAAATCCAGAAACAGGGAACGGGCTTTCGCATAGCGGGGGTCTTCAGGGTTCATTAAAGCGGCTAAAGCTGTTTCATCCAGAAAAATTGCATCTTGAATGTTCAAGTGGTTATCCATATGTCAGCACTCCTTAATCCTCTAGTCTGCAAATACCATCCAAATACAGAAGCGGGTTATCTTCCTTTTGATCCACTGAGATGGGGGTTAATTCGTATGAGGCGCTTGCCAGGTATTGGACAAGGATTCCATTGACGATCGCTTGTACGGTCGTATGCTGCATATCGGCGATTGCTTTCAGCTCAACATAATATTGCGGATCGAGTTCTATAGTGCCTTCTTCTTGTTCTTCACTTCTTGAAGAAATGAATTCGGAAGCGGTAGACTTCGCTTTTTCGAATTGATTTTGAATGAAGCGTTTGTAATTATTCGCCATCGTGATTCACTCCTTATGCATAGCTTTTATAACGATTCGTCGAATTCTGTCGATTTCAGGGGGTAATGTCGGGCGGAAAGCCAGCTTCTGGCTTCCTGCAAGGTGATGGGTGTCTTGGGAAAATAAAGAATTAGAGTGGTTTAGACGTATCAAAATCAAAAATTGCTATCGCTGATGAGGGTAGGAGTGAATCGCGGTACTGGGGTACTATCGTCCATACGAAAGAAGCTGTTCGCAAATTGATTCAACAACTTCGTAGAACGGAAGAGGTAACGCTTGAAGTTTGCTATGAAGCTGGACCTACTGGGTATGTGCTGTATCGTTGGCTACTAGAGATGAATATTTCTTGCACGGTCATTGCACCAAACGGTAGAGAAAAAGGAAGGGACAGGGATTAAGTTTGAAGGAAACAAAGAGAACAATCGAGGAACGACTGATAATACAGGGAAAATACAGGATTCTCAAGGCTTTAAATATACCTTATTCCAATTTCCTATCCCCATAAGCCAAGTGGAATCAAGAGTGAGTGCGTGAAATCAGCTCAGCTTGCATTCATAGTTTGTAATCTTTAATCGGAATTTGTAAGCTTTGTGTGGAGTTTATTGGGTGTTAACATGAGGAAGCAAAAACGGACAAGCCTTTTTGACTTGAGCAATTAAAGTTTGCAGTTTATCAGGAGAATAATGGCTTGATGGAATCGGAGATGGCACGGGAGCCTGGAGAAACAAAAAGCCGAGCGAAATCAGGAATGGATGGCTGTAAACTATATTTAGCCAAATAGCATGGGTTTATTTAGGAATATCTTTCCAGCCCACCATTTGTTGAAAGCGTTGAGCCAGTCAAGATTACCGAAGCCCCCTCCTTTAGATGGGGTAAAGCGACTTGTATTATCATTTAGCTAGTTTAAGCTGCTTCCGGTCGGTTCGGCCTATACCCAGCGGCAAGCTAAGCGCCCCCAAGAAGATGATGAAAGCCGCTCCGATTAAAGCGGTACGGTAGCTGCTATTTCCCAATATCAGAAGACCTGCAATGAGCGGTCCGATTATTTGCCCCAAGCCAAAGAAGGTGGTTAGCAAACCTATAATCTTTCGGTTGTTTTGCGGGTATAAATCCTTGGCAAAAGCGACGGACAGCGTCGTTATTCCCATAAAGGTTACGCCGAACATAAGGGCGCCTGCTAATACGGCAGTTGAAGAAGGAATAAGAACTGGAATCGCAATGCCTATGGATTGCAGCAGCATGGCAACGGTCAATGTCCACTTTTTTCCCCATCGAGAGGCAAGCATCGACCAACCGACGCACGAAGGCGTCGCGGAAATACCAACCAGCATCCAACTGAGTGACGCAATATTTTGGATGCTCGAAACCGACTTGGCGAAAGCTACAAGATAGGTCCCGGTAACAATGTAGCCCAAGCCTTCCAAGCCATAGGCAATCATCAAACATATCAAGACCCGCCGAACGGCCGAAGGGTGATGGTCGTGGTCATGAGGAGAGCTTAACGTCTGCGTACCGGTATGCCTGTCCCGCAACGAATACCAGGCTGCCAGACCTAAGATCAGACTGATCAGTCCCAGTCCCTTCCATACTTCGGTCCAATCGCTGTTTCGGGCAAGCAGCGGAACTGAAAGTCCGGTCAGCAGAATGCCCGCTCCCACGCCTCCGTAGAATATTCCGGCTTGGAGCGCCGATAAACGATCCAGTACGATGCTGGATGCGATGACAAACACGATTGCGCTGGCAAGGCCCGACAAAGACCGGAGTACGAGCCAGGCCTCTAGGCTGTGGAACACACCCATTCCCCATGTGGTCGCAATACTGACGATTAACCCGGCGAACAGCAGCGTGGATCGGCCTTTAACCTGGACCAGCGTCAGGACAAACGCGCCGATCAAATAGCCCAAGTAATTGCTTGAAGCCAGATAGCCCGCACCCGCGGCGGAGAACAGATGGTGATCCATCATCATCGGGAGGATAGGAGTAAAGGCGAACCTTCCGATTCCCATAGCCACCATCAATGCTGCTATGCCTCCGAGCAAAACGATCAACGTCCTTCTCTCCATTCGCTTTCCCTCCTGTCTTTACCTTCGTCTGTTCATTCATCATACAATGATTTTTGTTATCATGTATAATACAGAATAGTGATATTGAATATCTTAATTTCAGATATCTAAACCTAAATATACAGGAGGTCTATATGGATATTCAGTTGCTCAAAGTGTTTTTTACCACGGCGCACGAAGGTAGCATTTCTAAAGCGGCTCATAAATTAAACTTTGCCCAATCCAACGTTACCCATAAGATTCAACAGCTGGAGACCGATTTACAGACCCAGCTTTTTTACCGCCACAATCGGGGAATTACGCTTACCCCTTCCGGTCAAATCCTAGTTTCCTATGCGGAGAAAATATTGCATGTCATTCAGGAAGCCAGACTGGCCGTCGGAGACTCCTCCGTTCCCGCAGGACCGCTTCATATCGGGTCTCTGGAAACAACCGCCGCCGTTCGGCTGCCTACGCTGCTTACCAAGTATCATATCGAATATCCGGCGGTCGACTTCTCTTTAATTACCGGTACTTCCGAGAAGCACATTCATGCCGTTCTTCATTATGAGCAGAACGGAGCATTCGTGGCCGGTCCCGTGGAGCATCCCGATTTGGTTCAGGAAAACGTCATTGATGAGGAGCTGGTACTTGTCACCTCGGTCTCCCATCCGCCTGTTAATTCCTTCCATGATGTGCAGCTGTCTACGCTTCTTGTATTCCACAGCGGCTGTTCCTACCGGGCAAAATTAAATCAGCTGCTCCATGATGAAGGCATATTGCCCGTTAAGCTGATGGAATTCGGGTCGATTGAAACGATTATAGGTTGTGTAGGCGCCGGCCTCGGCATTGCTCTTCTGCCGCGTTCCATCATAACCGAGTCGGAAAAGCAAGGCCGAATCCGCTGCCATGCGATCCCCGGCAAGCATACCATCGTCACAACCGTGTTCATCAGACGCAAAGACGCTTTAATCACGCCCGCATTGTCAGCCTTCTTATCGGAGATGCGAGCCCATTTTAACTAAAGTACTGGAATTGAGCTTATCTATAATTAAGACACCGATTTGGCAGGAATCCTATTCGGAGGTGTTCCTGCTTCTTTTACATGTTGACAGATAAATACTCTATAATTATAATAACTATTATTAGATTAAATATATTTAGGGTAAATATTCATAGGAGTGAGTTGCAAACATGTTTCTGTTCGTCCTAGCATTGGCTGTAATCGCTTAGCTGGAACACACTATAAGATAAGGAGTTGTTCAAATGAACATTCAAATATTGGGACCTGAACATCAAGGTAAAGAAGAATTCGACGGCGGCAAAATAACGGCTCAGAAACCTCTAGGTTTCTCGGGACAAGGGGCAGTTACGGTTAGGCTTGGTCCTCTTTTCTACTGGGCTTGGGGACATGCAGAGTCGGAAGGAGGAATCGGGTTTCATCCTCACCAAGGTTTTGAGATCATTTCTTATGGAATTGCCGGACAAGGCTTTCACAAAGACACGCTCGGCACCGAAAGCATCCTTGGACCAGGTGATATTCAACTCATGCAAGCGGGCTCGGGTATTCATCATGCCGAAAGCGTCGAGGCGGGCTTCGAGAGTTTTCAAATCTGGCTTGAGCCTTACTTGAATGAAGCTGTAAGGCGAGCGCCAACCTATTCTCTGTTCAAGCATGAGCAGTTTCCTCAGTCACGACAGGATGGAGTGAACGTAAAGACGATATTGGGAGAAGGCTCCCCCATCCTCCAACTAGTAACAGATGCTCGGATGTTTGACGTCGAGATTCAGCCAGGTACGTCGTACGTCCATCGGGTTTTGCCGAACCGGACGCTTGCCGGTTTGTCGATTAGAGGGGACGGCGGTTCCTTAAGGGCAACTGGACAAGAACCCGTCTCATTCAAGAATAAAGACTTTGCGATCGTTCAATGTGAACAAGAAGGAGAAATCAACATACGCGCTTCAGGAGAAAAGCTTCGAATGTTTCTAATTGAAGTTCCTACTGAGGTTGAATATCCTTTGTATGATAAGGCCAGATAAGGGGGATGGAGAATGACTGAACGCGATGCTGAGGGTAAGGAACTTGATTTAAAACTAATACGCGTAATAAGAAACATGGTGAAAGAGTTGTACGGGAGCTTAGAACGTGACATTGACAGCTATGGCCTCAGTGGGGAGACCTTTCAAATTTTGGAGTTTCTTTATAATAAAGGACCGCAGCCCATCCAGAAAATAAGCGACACCTTCTCGATTCCAAGCGGGAGTATCACCTACGTGGTCGATAAGCTTGAGAAGAAGGGCTTCGTGGAACGACTCCCCATCCCGGGTGATCGACGAAAAACGAATGTGACATTGACTGCTGAAGGGCGAAGCTACTTTGATAATATCTTCCCAAGGCATGTTCAAACGATCTCCGATAATTTGTCCTTCGCAACGGACGGGGAGAAGCTCGAACTTATTCACGTGCTGAAGAAAATTGGGTATGGTATCAAGAATCGTGAAGGCAATACCAATAATGATGGATCAGATTCTTTTTGAAAGAAGGATTTTACTTAAATTTTGTATGTAGGGGGATTTGAAAATGGAAATAGGTGTAGATACATTTGTCGAAACAACTCCGGATGTTAAAACGGGCAAGACAATAAGTCATGCGGAGCGGTTGCGTGAGGTTGTTGAAGAAATCGTCCTTGCCGATCAGGTTGGGTTGGATATATTTGGGGTCGGTGAGCATCATCGTAAGGAATTTGCGGATTCCGCTACTGTCGTTGTGCTGGCTGCAGCGGCGTCCATGACCAAAAGGATACGCTTAACCAGTTCGGTTACCGTGCTCTCTGCTGTTGATCCAGTACGTTTGTTTCAGCAATTTGCCACGCTCGATGGTATTTCAAATGGTCGTGCTGAGATTATCGCGGGTCGAGGCTCTATGGTCGATGCGTTTCCATTGTTTGGTTATGATTTAAAAGACTATGATGAGCTTTACGCGGAAAAATTGGAACTATTATTAAAATTAAGGGACTCGGAGAAGATATCCTGGAAAGGAAAGCATCGACCTGCGCTTACGAATCTGGGTGTGTATCCGCGTCCAGTTCAGAACCCTTTACCCGTGTGGCTTGGCAGTGGGGGTAATGCGCAATCGGTAATACGAGCAGGGGAACTGGGACTGCCTCTTGTTTTGGCGATCATTGGCGGGAGCCCCTTGCAATTTGCTCCGCTCGTGCCGCTCTATAAGAACGCTGCTACTCGTGCAGGACATGATGCATCGAAATTAAAGATAGCCGTACACTCACTCGGGTTCGTTGCGGAGAGTACTTCGCTTGCGGCCGAAAAGTATTTCCCTCCCACTCAGGCAGTGTTTAATTCAATGAGTAAAGAGCGTGGTTGGGGACATTATAGCCGTTCACAATTCGATGCCTCATGCAGCCCAGAAGGCGCATTCTACGTAGGCGATCCCGAAACGGTGGCCAACAAAATTATTTATATGCAAAAACATTTAGGCTTCTCACGATTTTTCCTACATTTACCTGCCGGCAGCATGCCACATGAGGATGTTATGAAATCCATTGAACTATTGGGTAAGGAAGTCGCACCGCGAGTTCGGGAAGAGGTCGCAAGATGGGAAGCTGAAAATGAGGGTAAGTAGAAAGTTAGCGATAATAAAAGCCGTCTAATTCTAGGTGACTTTTTTCTATCGAGAATTCAACTATTGTTTATTGAAAAATAGGTCTTGGCAAATTCTCCGAATTGTTGGACAACCTATTCGACGGTCAGATCATATTAGGTTTTATTGTATGCTGTGAAGAAGAGCCTCGTATATATGGATACCATTTGCCCAAGTCACGACTCCTTCAAGGAGAAGGACTCGATAACGTTAAAAACAATCAACGCGATGCGCAAAAACTAGGTATTACAGGGTGCCTTTCTTTATCCTGAATGAGAAACAGCAGGTTGTTTTCGTTAAGTGTTCATTGAAAATAAAGATTTAGACAATAAACCAATAAAAGTGCAAGCATCCGCGCTGTGAATGAACGCAACTCTTCAAAAGCAAATGACGCAGATCCACAAGCTGTAGCGAAGAAATTGCACATATTCTCAGCTTTTCGGCAGACAGCCAGCACGCTCGTGAATAGGTGCGGCTGAAGAAAATCGCTTGACATGGAGTAAACTCCATACGATACGATACAAATGAAAACGAACATGCTTAATCGCATAATCAATATGATGGGAGGAGGGTGAGGGATGGAGCCTACATTTTCAATCGCAGAGATTTCCAAGAGGACAGGTCTCAGTTACGATACGATACGTTATTATGAGAAAATTGGGCTGCTGCCGCCAGTGAAGCGTAAGGAAAACGGGCAGAAGGAATACGACAAGCTCCATCTCGACCGTTTCGTCTTCATTACCCATCTAAAACGAACCAATATGCCGCTGAAGGAAATTGAAAGGTATATGACCCTGGCATCCGCTCGAAATTACGAGAGCTGCTACAGCGTACTTCATGAGCACAAAAGATGGCGGAAATGAACGCTACTTTGGAAATGATGAATTACAAGCTGGACCACTTTAAGGACCTGATGAAACGTTCAGGCTTAGGAGGAGATTGAACTATGCATACAGATCACACATATAAGATTACACCTCAAGCACCGATCCCATCGGGCTACGGGCCGCAAACAACAGCGCGAGAAGCGCTAGCCGGACTTGACCTAAGCGGCAAGATCGCCATCGTGACCGGCGGGTACTCCGGTGTCGGACTTGAGACAACCCGCGCTCTGGCGGAAGCAGGTGCGTCGGTAATTGTACCCGCGCGTACGCCGGAGAAAGCCCGCACTTTAATTGCTAATATCCCGAGAGTGGAGCTGGAGGAGCTGGATCTTATGGCCCCTGATTCCATCGATGCATTCGCGCAGCGGTTTCTGAATACTGGCCGGCAGTTGGATATGCTCATTAATAATGCAGGCATCATGGCTCCTCCGCTGGTGCGCGATTCGCGCGGCTATGAATCCCAGTTCGCGACCAATCACTTGGGACACTTCCAGTTGACAGCTCGGCTTTGGCCTTCTTTGAAACAAGCAGGAAACGCGCGTGTTGTCTCCGTCTCTTCAACCGGTGTCCGCTTCGGAGGCGTTGATTTTGAAGATCCAAACTTCGACCGGCAGGAGTATAACAAGTGGAAGGCCTATGGACAGTCCAAATCTGCCAATGCGCTATTTGCTGTTGAGCTGGACCGCTTAGGCAATGCGTACGGCGTTCGCGCCTTTTCTGTCCATCCCGGCAGAATCATGACTGATTTGGTGCGTTATATGTCGGATGAGGAGAAGAGCGCAGCAGGCGGGGAATTTAAGACCACTGAGCAGGGAGCTGCAACAAGCGTTTGGTGTGCGACGAGTCCTCAGCTTAAGGGCAAAGGCGGCGTTTATTGCATAGATGCCGATATTGCCGAGGTCATTACGGCCGAAGCTTTGCAGGGGCTTGGTCAAGTGATGTCCGGTGTTCTTCCTTGGGCGATCGATCCTGGCTTTGCGGAGCGGCTTTGGTTGCTCAGCGAGGAGATGACTGGCGTGAAATTCAGGACCTGAGCATGACACTATATTAACAATTTTATTTACATTGAAATGATCAACTTGAGAAAATGGAAACAATCTCTTTACCGTCTAGTGAGTGAATCGGGCTTGGCTGCTGCAGCTCACAAACCTGGGTTCTTCTGGTCCGAAAGAACCCTATAAATGAACCCAGTGCCGTGTAGGCACTGGGTTCATTTATATTTCCTAACCACGAGAGGGTACTGTAACCATTCTCGGATTACTTTCCAACCGTATACAAGATGTTAAGAAGGGAATACTTGGAGAGAATCTGCTCTGAAGGAGAACGTAAATGAAGTCCACTGAAAAAATATCGGGAAGTCAATTATGCTTGTTAATTTTTTCCTTTATAGCTCCCATCGTCATTCTTATGATACCAGGTTTGGAGTCGAAGTTCTCCAAGCAAGATACATGGATAACGATTTTTCCTGCTACCTTGATGGGGGCATTAACGATTTGGGTGATGATCATATTGTCGAATCGCTACCCGGGTCTTACGATTATACAGTACAGCTCTCAAATCATAGGGAAATGGCCTGCAAAATGCTTAGGATGTTATTTTATTTATTACTGGATTAGTTATGATTTCGTCGTTCTTAATCAACACATACAGTTTATTAATACCGTTCTGCTCATGAGAACTCCTGCTATCGTTGTCAGTCTAACGTTGGCACTCTTATGCGGTTTAGCAGCCTATATGGGTATCGAATCTATCGCAAGATCTAATGAGTACATTTCCTTACTCATCTTTGCTCTGTTGATTCCACTCTTGATACTCATGCTCACGGAATCTGATTCGGAGCGGATCCTTCCTGTGATGAGTCATGGAATGGTTCCAGTCCTTCAGGCGTCCGTTTTCTCAACCACTTACTTAAGTCAATTTTTTATTTTGGGGTGGCTTCTTCCTTATTTGAATCAACCGAAGAAAGCAACCAAAGTTTCGTTCATCGCATTGTTGCTTATCACTGGTCTTCTCTGCATTGCTGTTATACCTCTGATTATGATCTTTGGGCCGTTAACCGATAAATTGACTTTTCCAGTGTTAGAAGTAATTCGGTATATAGGCATAACAGGAAGCTTTGAACGCTTGGAAGCTTTAGGGGTGGCTATATGGGTTATGGGTTGCTTTGTAAAAGATGCTCTCATCTGCTTTATTATATGTCTAAGTGTAAGCCATCTTTTTAACATAAGAAATTACAGGGACTTTGTATTCCCTATAACGATTTTGGCAGGGATAGGATCGGTTTCGGTTTTTAAATATTATTCCACTGATTTGACTACTTTTCTTAGATATTCTTATCCAAGTTTTGCAATTTTCACACAATTCATTTTACCCCTTGCACTTCTAATGATTGATACGATAAAGTGGCGCTGGAGGAAGTCAGTGGTTTAGTTGAAGGAGAACGCGAATGGAGTCCGCTGAAAAATATCGGGAACTCAATTATGTTTATTACTTTTTTCCTTTATAGCTCCCACCGTCATTCTTATCATGCCGGGAGTGTTGTCGAAAATTTCCAAGCAAGATGCGTGGATAACGATTTTTCCTGCTGTCTTGATCGGGTCATTAACGATTTGGGCGATGATCAGAATCGCTACCCGGGTCTTACGATTATACAGTACAGCTCTCAAATCATAGGGAAATGGCCTGCAAAATGCTTAGGATGCTATTTTATTTATTACTGGTTTAATTTTGATTTCATCGCTCTTAATCAACACATACAGTTTATAAATACCGTTCTGTTCATGAGAACTCCTGCTATCGTTGTCAGTCTAACGTTGGCACTCTTATGCGGTTTAGCAGCCTATATGGGTATCGAATCTATCGCAAGATCTAATGAGTACATTTCCTTACTCATCCTTATTTTGTTGATTCCACTCTTGATACTCATGCTCGCAGAATCTGATCCGGAGCGGCTCCGTCCAGTGATGAGTCAAGGAATGGTCCCAGTCCTTCAGGGGACCATATTCCCAGTCGCTTACTTAGGTCAAATTATTATTTTGGGGTGGCTTCTTCCTTATTTGAATCAACAAATTGACTTTTCCAGTTAGATGTAGTTCGGTATGTAGGTATAAAAGGAATCTTTGAACGCTTGGAGGCTTTAGGGGTGGCTATATGGTCATGGGTTGTCATCTTTTTAACATTAGAAATTACAAGGACTTTGTATTCCCTTTAACGATTTTGTCAGTAATAGGATCGGTTTCGGTTTTTAATTTATATTCCACTGAATTGACTACTTATCTTAGATATTCTTTTCCAAGTTATGCATTTATTACGCAATCCATTTTACCCCTTACACTTCTAATGATTGATACGATAAAGAGGCGCTGGAGGAAGTCAGAGGTTTAGATTTCATTGTTTTAAAATGATTTTTCCGATGGGCTCAAAAATGAATCTCACAGGAGCTGTTATGCTAATATGAACATGGGCAAATAATAAAGAGCCTAGAATCATACATAATCCCATCAAACAACTATATACAACAGCTACTTTAGGCTGTTTTTTATTTAGAAACATCTGAACTTTATAGTAAGACCAACCCAACGTGAAAATAACAAAAGTTGATATTTGCAGGATCATTATTCGGACTCCTTCTCGAAGGAAGAATGCACCATTCCCTCTCCTTTTATTATCAGGTTAACTTCAACCGATATATCTGCCTCTGGAAACCGAGTATCCCATTGATTTTTCAAAATTGCCCACTTTTCAGGGTTATGCTTATAAATTTCTTGGCCAAAGCCCACGCTATCCACTTTATATTTCTTTTGGATTTTAAATATAACATCTTGGACTTGTTTCTTGGCTGCATCTTCAAGCGCTTTTGTTATTAGCTTCAAATTCTTTGGTTCGTTGATATCCAGACCGGAGTTATTCTCGGTCAAACTTCCTTGACCTTCCAGATGGATCTTAAATTGTACAGAATCATACCCAGTCTGCGTAATGATCTTGCGGTCAGCATGGGTTATCACCATCCCAACTTCCCCATTACCTTCGGGTAAATTTGCCGTGATTCGACCGAACTTCAGCTTGTCCGTCACCCACATCAGCCCGAATGTTTCATTTATATCTAATAAACCAGATAGTTTTAAATCTTTAAAAACGCCGGCGCCCGCTAACCTAAATAGTTGCTTATGTGGATCTTTTGAGTGGATATCGGATTCAATTACCCCAACAACGGGATGAACACCCTCACTTTCAGACGAAATAAAAAAATCCTTCAATGTTACTGCTAAATCATCTCCCGAATTTTCCATTTCCCTCACTGCTTCGATTGGCACTTGCTTTAAAGGATAATTCATTTGCAAAATATTCTTCCCTTCTTCCCCTTTAACAACCATGATATAGGTTTTTAAGCGATTTCTTGGGTCATGAGTAAAGATATCCAGTACACCTTGAATTCCATGCTTAGCTAAACGTTCACTAATAAACACAACGCTGCGATGAGAGTAGAACAATATACGTGAACTTTTCTTCTGAAGTTTTTGATGAATTTCATTTCCATTTTTTCCTTCTGCGGATATAACGAAAAATTTATCTTTGCTGCCGCTCCCTCCACCACTCATTCCTCCTTCAGTAGATGGAGTTGCGATTTGAAGGGAACATAGCAGCATGTTGCCGTCGTCCGACAGGTCCATTGCAGTACCTGTGACAAATGCAAGATCATTCATTTCCATACGATCCCAACACCCGCTAATAAAGACAAATACGAGAAGAATCATATATTTTAGTCTTCTCATCACTTAACCCCCAATCCTTTAATCCGCCTCAACCTAAATTTCTATGAACTGCTAAGACCGCCCTCCCTCTTGATTCGATCTTGTCGACGAGCGAAATTTCGCCCAAATCGGTATCCTTATCAAAACATCCTTCAAGCCGGTCAACTTAAGCGGAGAGACTGGAGAAAAATAAAGAACCCCGAAGGAACGAAGAGAAGTCACGTGTAATATGATGCCTATCAATCCTAGAACAATGCCATAGAGGCCCAGTGTCCCCGCTAAGAATAACATTGGAAAACGAAGTAATCGGATCCCATTTCCAAAACTATATCGAGGAATCGTAAACGCCGAAATTCCAGTGATGGACACGATAATGACTACTGGAGCAGATATTAATCCCGCTTGAACCGATGACTGGCCAATGACTAAACCTCCAACGATACTTATGGTTGGGCCTATCTGTTTAGGCAGACGATTTCCGGCTTCCCGCAGGGCTTCAAATATGACTTCCATAAGTAAAGCTTCAATCATCGCAGGAAAGGGAACGGCTTCCCTTGATGCAAGAATACTCAGCACAAGATTAGTGGGTATCATTTCCTGATGAAAGGTCGTAGTAGCTACATACAGCGGAGGTGCAAATATCGCTAAATTGATAAAGAGGAATCGAATCCATCGAACAAAAGTAGCGACTGGCCAACGACTATAGTAATCTTCACTTGCCTGAAGTCCTGTCCAGAACGTCATCGGAACAATAAGGACAAATGGGGTAGTATCCACAAGAATGGCTACTTTTCCTTCAAGCAATTCAGCAGCCACTACATCTGGACGTTCTGTGCTGTGGACTTGGGGAAATGGTGAATACGGTTGATCCTCAATAAATTCTTCGATATACGCTGAATCGAGTACACCGTCCAATTGTATGGAATTCAATCTTGTTCTAACTTCGTCAACTAATGTTTCCTGCACAATACCCTTTAGGTACGTAATGGCTATTCGAGTCTGGGAAAGCTCTCCTAAAGTAATATACTCTATCTTTAATTTTGAAGTTTTGAGTCTTGAACGTATCAAACTTATGTTTGTTGAAATATGTTCAATAAAACCGTCCCTTGGGCCGCGTATAACAGGCTCGGATGACGCTTCTTCAATACTTCTTTTGGATGAACCGGGAATTGAGACCGTTATCACATTGCTGCTACCTGTAATTAGAATGGCGGCATAACCCTCTAATAGGTTACGAATGGTTTCCGATACTTTTTTAGAGCTATTCGTGGTTCCAACGGAGATCATCTCACTTTTAAGATCTCCTGCTTCCTTCGGAAATTTATCATTTGTTATGCTCGTGAGCATTGGTTTAATTACATGCTCATCGAGCATTTTTGTATCAATCAAGTTATCTATGTAAACAATGAGCCCTTGAAGGTTATGATTACCTTCTATCCTTCGGTATTCCAAGTCAGAACAATCCTGGAATGTTTCTCTTAAAATCTTTTCGTTTTGCTCGATATCCGATGTAAACTCATTATTATTGTCTTCCTCCAGGTTAGTGCTTTTCATTTTAAGAAGATTTTCGTTTTTTTTGAATTTACCTCTTTTAAACCATCTCATGAAAGATCCTCCTGGTTGACACAGTCACTGCTATTATTCCAACTGGAGTAAAACATATACGATGAATACGACTTCGATGAATTTATTGAACCGAAACGATTCCCAGCAGAACTGATCACAGCTAGTGAAACGTTCAGGAGAATTGCCGTCTGCCTATATCCTCACATAAATCAAACCCACTGCCAACACGGCACTGGGTTCATTTATAGGGATATTAACGTAATTACTTCATCTTAGCGGCAAGCTGCCGGCGATATTCCAACGCAGGTAGTCCGCCCCAACCCCAATTCTCGGTATCAACCTCTTCGATAACTACGAAGGTAGCTTCTAACGGTTTGTTCAGAACGTTGAGAAGAAGCTCGCTAGCCCCTTTTATGAGCGCCGCCTTTTCTTCCGCCGTGACAGACTGACGATCTGGTGTGGTACCCTCACGGGTCACTTGGATCGTAACGATCGGCATGGAAATTTCCCCCCATTCGGAATGATATGTTTAGTTATTATTTTCCTAAACCGTTTTTAACCCAACTAGCAACGGATACGGCGCGTTTTGCTTGATGCTCGGCAGCAGCCCGCACGTCTTCCTTTATCGCTCCATTTTGATCCACGGATATACTTGTCCCGTATGGATGTCTCCAAAGTCATTCCATTTTTATTTAATAGAGAATAGTTTGCGCCTGATTGATAGTTTCTTGCACGATACTCTCTGCACTTTGGCCAGAAGTAAGCATCCGCAAACCTTGTCCTGCCCATAAAGACATATAATCGGGATTATTTTGCTTGGCCGCAGCAGTTCTAATATCCCTTGTCGCGGTATTTTGAGTAGGGAACGGAAGCGGCTCTAACCCGCTCTTATCCCAGACTTCGATAAATTCGTTAGCAACCCCTCTGGCTGGACGACCGGAAAACACGTTCGTGATCACTGTGCTCTCCTCGGTGCTGGCAAGCAGTTTTTGCTGATACGAGATATGCGCTCCCGATTCAACCGAAGTCAGGAAGCGCGTTCCCATCTGCACACCCTGTGCCCCAAGTGCGAGGGCGGCGACAAGCCCGCGGCCATCCATAATCCCTCCTGCCGCAATTACCGGAACATGAACACGGTCAACAATTTGCGGTACTAAGGCCATTGTGCCAATATTAGCACCCATGGGTCGATTGGAGATGTCAAATGTCCCACGATGCCCCCCGGCCTCGCTGCCCTGAGCCACAATCGCGTCGCATCCCGCCTGTTCAGCAAGGAGCGCTTCATTGACCGTCGTCACCATTGTGACAATTCGAATGCCGCCCGCTTTGGCTTGCTCAATCATATGTGCAGGAAGAACGCCAAACGCCGTGCTGATAATCGGGACTTTTTCCTCCAGCACAACGGTGAATTGTTGCTCGAAATGATCTGGCGTCCGCACGGCTTCTCCCGCGACCTGCGGTAGCCCGAATTTATTTCGGATATCATTTAGTCCCCGTTGAACTTCTTCAGTTCTCGTATTATCGTCGGTAGCACGAATAGCAAATAAATTCACTCCAAAGGGAGCATTCGTTAACTTACGAATGTCACGAATCGCACTGCGGAGCGCTTCGGGCTCCATATAAGCGGCTCCCAGCGTGCCAAGCCCACCCGCATTGGATACGGCCGCAGTCAAGCTGACTGTTCCAGGTCCTCCTGCCATGCCCGCCAAGAAG
Organism: Paenibacillus sp. V4I9; assembly: GCF_030817295.1. Lineage (NCBI taxonomy): Bacteria > Bacillati > Bacillota > Bacilli > Caryophanales > Paenibacillaceae > Paenibacillus > Paenibacillus sp. V4I9. Next base: position 866,120 of record NZ_JAUSZE010000001.1, on the reverse strand, counting down.
ATTGGGTAACGAATATTAAAAATGTGACAAAGCTCTGTGTCAAGTTTCATATTCATCTTCCTCCTCTTACGTTACCTTAATTATCCTGCGGTAGTTCTCCGGTGTTGAGAGAATCGAGATATGCCAATTTACTGCGCTCCAATGGCTCATCGGGACGTGCTTTTTAATCCATTTGGAAAAACGGCGCGTTTTTCATATAGACAATATCGATATTCTCATGTAGAGGACCGTTTTGTTCAGTTCTTTCCTTAAGCTCCAGCCATTCTGGATCTTCCAGAAAGGCTTGGAAGTTCCGTTCACGGGATGCCGCGTCCAGATGCTCAAGTACGTAATACAACCGATCCTTTGATTCGTCCACATCTACCCAAAAATTAGTTACCTTCATGTCATGCTTAGCAAAAATTCTTATCGTATCATCCCGAAACCGATCCAGTATCGCTTGCATGCGGCCGGGAACCACTTGGTAAATCCGCAGTTCGTACAGCATAAACGCCATCCTCCTTTTCTGAATTCAGTATTTGTCTGTATTCAAAAGATTATTTACGGCTTACCACTGTCCGGCATTTTGACCGCCATCGACATGAAGAATCTCTCCGGTCACGAATTGTGCGGATTCTAGATACACAATGGCGTCAACAATATCCTGAACCTCGCCCATTCGGCCCATTGGGTGCAATTTAGCCAAAAAGTCGTGTGTCTCTACCGAATGCATCGGTGTTTTGGTGATCCCTGGCGCGACTGCATTCACGCGAATGCCCTTGTCTGCATATTCAATCGCCAGCGATTTCGTTGCCGCGTTCAAGCCTCCTTTGGTCAGTGCGGCAAGAACGGATGGCACGGCTTTAAGGGGCTGCTCTGTAGTTCCGCTTGCCGTGATGTTGACGATGTGGCCGGAACCCGCCTTCAGCATCTCGGTCACCGCACGCTGAGTAACTTGGAAGAATCCTGCCACATTGATGGAGAGTACCGATTCAAAATCCGCTTCAGTGAAGTCCGTGAATGGTTTCGCTATAAAAATACCGGCATTGTTCACCAGTGTGTCGATACGTCCAAAGCGCGAAATTGCTTCGCCGATTAAGCGTTCAGCTATTTGCGGATCTGAAATGTCGCCGGCAACATATGCCACATGCGCGCCTGTCGGATCGATTTCATTTGCAGCCTCAACCAATGCTTGTTCGCGGCGACCATTGATGACTACATTGGCTCCTCGTTTCACTAGTTCAATTGCTGCTGCTTTTCCCATACCGCTGCTTCCACCTGTAATTACTGCTACTTTACCTTGAACACTCATTTCTCCATTCTCCTTTATCTACCTATTAGAAGGTAGTTTGTATTTGAAAAAATATCAGACCTTCTGATCTGCTCGTTCATCATACAATGATTCTGTTATCCTGCATAATACAGAATAATGATATTGAGTATCTCAAATTCAGATACCTAAACCCAGGAAGTCTATATTCTAGAACAATGGGAAAGTCGATGGCGAGCCATTGCAGCAGCTTAACTATTCTCAAACACTCTTATAAAATCACTAGGAGATTGTAGACCAGATAGGCTGACCTTCTCGTTGATGACAAAGTAAGGCACCCCTCTGATTCCCAGCTTTTCCGCGTTGCGCTGTCCTAGTTCAACCTTTTCAATCCCATCGCCTTTAATAAGCCGCATTTTAAGTTCAGCAGCATCATCAGTGATCCCGTTTGCTCTTGCTATTTCCACAAGTTCATCCACATTACCGATATCGATGCCATTTTCAAAATAAGCCGTATATATCTTCTCAATCAATTGCTCTTGCAAGTTCTCTGGCGTAATAGCTATTAACTGATGGGATAAGGTAGTATTCGGTGTATATTTCACAATATCCATATTAAATCTAAGACCGAATTGAGCACCGGTTTCATTATACTGCCTCATTCTTGCTTCGAATTGAGGAACCCCGCCTAATCTGCCCATCATAACCTGGCGATAATCTTCTCCTTCAGGACGAATGCCAGGATTAATCTGAAAAGCATGCCAACGAACGATTGCCTTAGTGCCTTCTGGCAATTGTTTCAAAGCGGTTCGCAGACTGGTAGTTCCCATACGACACCAGGGACACATCGTATCCATATAAACATCAATCATCAATTTTTTCATGATTCAACCACAATTGGCTTTACCGTTTTAATATGATTAATATAATCGATGCTGCTCTGTGCTAATCGTTCATCCGTAACGATAGAAGTGTCGTTTAGTGAAAAGTGAGGCAGATAAGAGGCACTAATAAAATGAGCAAGTGCTTCTATAGGTCGCAATATTTCTCGGAGGGTAAAGCGATTGAACCCGGTTGCTTGATACGACTCTTCCGTACCATAGGTCGAGATCGCAACACCGATTTCTTTACCTGCTGTTTTAGTGCCATCCGGACCATAGGCCCAGCCGTATAGCAAGACGGAATCAAACCACTTTTTGAGTAATGGCGGTGTGCTGTACCAATAAAGCGGATATTGAAAAATAATCCGGTCATGCGCTTCAATCAATTGCTGCTCTCTAGCAACATCGATATTCTCTTCTGGGTACGATTTATATAATTCATGAATCGTGATATCGCCATGCTTTTGCAATTCCTCCACCCATGCTTTATTCCAGTTGGATGCGTCGATGTTCGGGTGAGTAACGATTACTAAAGTTTTCATTTTATTTGCTCCATTTCATCATTGTTTTAGGATCTTTTTTAATTTACGGACAGGTTTCCTGCATGATTTTCATTTGTTTATTGAAAATCTTTCTTGCTTGTTAACTAAGGGTCCATCAAGTTCTGAGATTCGTTTTACTTCAATCCATTCAGGATCGTTGCGGAAACGATCGTAGTTAAGGTTACGCATTTCCATATTGGCATGCTCAACAACATAATAAAGACGGTTATTTGCTTCATTTAAATCTTCCCAGAATTGCGTCACTTTCATACCATAATTCATAAATAATTGAACAACATGATCTCTTAACCTTTCTTGGATAACCTTCATCTTATCTAGATTTACATCATAAACTCGCAGCTCATATAATATCCAAGTGTTTGTGAGGCGAATAGCCCGTGGACATTTACTTGATTCGTCCACAACTACCCAAAAATTAGTTGCCTTCATGTCATGCTTAGCAAAAATTCTTATCGTATCATTCCGAAACCGATCCAGTATCGCTTGCATGCGGTCGGGAACCACTTGGTAAATCCGCAGTTCGTATATTGGGTTTATCCTATGTCTGTCTATTAGGGTAACTTTTCGTCAATTTGTTATTTCGGCATAGACGCTTAATCACGCCCTCATTATCAACCATCTAGCGATTACTTCCTCTTATCAGCAAGCTGATGTCGATACTCCAACACAGGCAGTCCGCCCCAACCCCAATTCTCGGTGTCAACCTCTTCGATAACTACGAAGGTAGATTCTAAAGGCTTTTTCAGAACGTTTAGCAAAAGCTCGCTGGCCCCTTTAATAAGCGCCGCCTTTTCTTCCGCTGTGACAGACTCACGATCTGGTGCGGTGCCCTCACGGGTCACTTGAATCGTAACGATCGGCATGGATATTCTCCCCATTCAAATTAGATTTGTTTTGTATCTACTGTTGCATTTGCTTAGTGACCAGCATTCTGTCCGCCATCAACATAAAGGATCTCACCAGTTACGAAATTGGCTGAATCCAAATATAAGACTGCTTCGACGATATCATGTGACTCGCCCATGCGTCCCATAGGATGCAATTTAGCTAGAGCATCGTGTGATTCAACAGGGTGCATTGGTGTTTTAATTACCCCAGGTGAGACTGCATTCACCCGAATTCCTTTGGAAGCATACTCAATTGCTAATGATTTCGTCGCCGATTTCAGACCGCCCTTCGTCAATGAGGCGAGTACGGAAGGAACGGCAACCGACGGTTGGTCAACTAGACTCGTCGTGATGGTAATGATGTGTCCCGTTCCTTGTTTAAGCATCTCAGTTACCGCACGTTGGGTAACGTGGAAGAAGCCGACGACATTCGTGGATAAATATGTTTCAAAGTCCTCTTCTGAATACTCCGTAAATGGCTTGGACATGAAAATTCCTGCATTATTAACTAGTGTATCGATGCGTCCATAGTGAGCCAAACTTTCGTCGATTAAGCGCTGCGCGGTCTTAGGATCTGCAACATTACCAGCAACAAACCGCACTTGTTTTCCTGTAGGATCGATTTCTTTTGCAGCTTCAGCCAACACTTGTTCGCCGCGTCCATTGATGATTACATTCGCTCCTCGATTCACCATCTCAATCGCCATGGCTTTCCCAAGACCGCTGCTTCCGCCAGTTATCACAAATACTTTTCCCTGAATATCCATGTGTTATTTCTCCTTATGAATTTCTAATTATGAAGAATAAATTAAGCGTAATGAATCTTATTATTGACCTAAACCGTTTTTAACTCGTGCCTTAATTATTTTCAAACAATTTAATAAATTCATTAGGAGATTGTAGTCCAGATAAGCTGATCTCCTCATTAATTACAAAGTAAGGAACCCCTCTGATCCCCAGCTTTTGCGCATTACGTTGTCCTAATTCAACTTTTTCAATTCCATCACCTTTAGTAAGCCGCATTTTTAACTCAGCATCATTAGTGATTCCAATTCCTCTTGCTATTTGTACAAGTTCATCCACATCTCCAATATTAATACCCTCTTCAAAGTAAGCAGTATATATCTTTTCAATCAATGGCTCTTTCAAGTTCTCTGGAGTAATAGCTATTAACTGATGGGATAAAGACGTATTGGGTGTATATTTTACAATATCCATATTATATTTAAGGCCATAACTTTCCCCGTAATCGTTATATTGCTTCAATCTTGCTTCGAATTGAGCAACTCCGCCTAATCTACCAATCATAACCTTCCGATAATCTTCTCCTTCAGGACGAATACTAGGGTTAATCTGAAAAGCATGCCAACGGACGGTTACCTTTTTATCTTTGGGTAATTGTTTCAAAGCGGTTAATAAACTTGATGTTCCCATACGACACCAGGGGCAACTTGTATCCATATAAACATCAATGATCAAGTCTTTCATTAGTCCACCACAATTGGCTTTACCGTTTTAACATGATTAATGTAATCGATGCTGCTCTGTGCTAATCGTTCATCCGTAACGATAGAAGTGTCGTTTAGTGAAAAGTGAGGCAGATAAGAGGCACTAATAAAATGAGCAAGTGCTTCTATAGGTCGCAATATTTCTCGCAGGGTAAAGCGATTGAACCCGGTTGCTTGATACGACTCTTCCGTACCATAGGTCGAGATCGCAACACCGATTTCTTTACCTGCTGTTTTAGTGCCATCCGGACCATAGGCCCAGCCGTATAGCAAGACGGAATCAAACCACTTTTTGAGTAATGGCGGTGTGCTGTACCAATAAAGCGGATATTGAAAAATAATCCGGTCATGCGCTTCAATCAATTGCTGCTCTCTAGCAACATCGATATTCTCTTCTGGGTACGATTTATATAATTCATGAATCGTGATATCGCCATGCTTTTGCAATTCCTCCACCCATGCTTTATTCCAGTTGGATGCGTCGATGTTCGGGTGAGTAACGATTACTAAAGTTTTCATTTTATTTGCTCCATTTCATCATTGTTTTTAGAAATCTTTTTTAGTTTACATACAGGTTCCTGCATGATTTTCATTTGTTATCGAAAAATGATACGTTTTTCATAAATATACTTTCTTGCTTGTTAACTAAGGGTCCATCAAGTTCTGAGATTCGTTTTACTTCAATCCATTCAGGATCGTTCCGGAAACGCTCGTAGTTAAGGTTACGCATTTCCATATTGGCGTGCTCAACAACATAATAAAGACGGTTATTCGCTTCATCCGAATCTTCCCAGAAATGCGTCACTTTCATATCATGATTCATAAATAATTGAATAACATGATCTCTGAACCTGTCTTGGATAACCTTCATCTTGCCTGGATTTACATCATAAACTCGCAGTTCATATAACATCCCTTCCCTCCTCCAATTATGAAAAATTGTTTGTTTACTACTTAACTTTGCCGATAAAAATATCCAAGTGTTAGTGACGCAAATAGCCAGTGGGCATTTACTTGATTTGGAAAAACGGCGCGTTTTTCATATAGACAATATCGATATTCTCATGTAGAGGACCGTTTTTTTCAGTTCTTTCCTTAAGATCCAGCCATTCTGGATCTTCCAGAAAGGCTTGGAAGTTCCGTTCACGGGATGCCGCGTCCAGATGCTCAAGCACGTAATACAACCGGTCCTTCGTTTCGTCTATGTCCACCCAAAAATTCGTTACCTCATGTCATGCTTAGCAAAAATTCTTATCGTATCATCCCGAAACCGATCCAGTATCGCTTGCATACGGCCAGGAACCACTTGGTAAATCCGCAGTTCGTACAGCATAAACACCATCCTCCTTTTCTGAATTCAGTATTTGTCTGCATTCAAAAGATTATTTACGGCTTACCACTGTCCGGCATTTTGACCGCCATCGACATGAAGAATCTCTCCGGTCACGAATTGTGCGGATTCCAGATACACAATGGCGTCAACAATATCCTGAGCCTCGCCCATTCGGCCCATTGGGTGCAATTTAGCCAAAAAGTCGTGTGTCTCTACCGAATGCATCGGCGTTTTGGTGATCCCTGGCGCGACTGCGTTCACGCGAATGCCCTTGTCCGCATACTCAATCGCCAGCGATTTCGTTGCCGCGTTCAAGCCTCCTTTGGTCAGTGCGGCAAGTACGGATGGCACGGCTTTAAGGGGCTGCTCTGTGGTTCCGCTTGCCGTGATGTTGACGATGTGGCCGGAACCCGCCTTCAGCATCTCGGTCACCGCACGCTGAGTAACTTGGAAGAATCCTGCCACATTGATGGAAAGTACCGATTCAAAATCAGCTTCAGTGAAGTCCGTGAATGGTTTCGCTATAAAAATACCGGCATTGTTCACCAGTGTGTCGATACGTCCAAAGCGCGAAAGTGCTTCGCCGATTAAGCGTTCGGCTATTTGGGGATCTGAAATGTCACCGGCAACATATGCCACATGCGCGCCTGTCGGATCGATTTCATTTGCAGCCTCAACCAACGCTTCTTCGCGGCGGCCATTGATGACTACATTGGCTCCTCGTTTCACCAGTTCAATTGCTGCTGCTTTTCCAATACCGCTGCTTCCACCTGTAATTACTGCTACTTTACCTTGAACACTCATTTCTCTATTCTCCTTTATCTACCTATTAGAAGGTAGTTTGTATTTGAAAAAATATCAGACCTTCTGATCTGCTCGTTCATCATACAATGATTCTGTTATCCTGCATAATACAGAATAATGATGTCGGGCATCTCAAATTCAGATATCTAAACCTACATATACATATGTCATTCAAAAATGTTCTACTTCACAGCTACCGTTCTCCACCTCAATCCGCTATCAGCGGCGATACCTTCTCCCATTCCACAACTTCGTCAATTCTTTTACTCAAGGCATCACGAATACCATACGTTGCCAATGATCCGACTGGGAAATGAAGATTGCTCAATAAATTTACGACCGAATCCTGTAACACCTATGATGGTTACTTTCTGTTTACACAGCTATGTCTCGTAACGCTTGTTTGTTTCTGAACTGACGGTATGCTGCAGAAATACACATCAAAACTCCTGTTGTAACAAAGACACCAACTGGAAAACCCCAGGTCCCCCATACTGGGAATATAAGTGGCATCAACGAGACACCAAATGCAACAGGAACAGGTGCTTTAAACAAATTACAAAGAATGAGTGTAATCAAAACATTAACGACACCAACCCAAATGATTGAACCTGCCAACAATTGATAGACTCCGACTGAAAGAATGGCCGTTATCGTCAATACCGCTAAACGGGGTGGAATCAATTTCCAAGTGAATTTCTCAGCATGAAACACCTCAAAAATCAGGGCAAATACAGGTGGAACCACTAAAACTTCTAGTCTTGTTGCGAATGCCAGCCCAATCCAAAGAGCTAAAACAATGGTTATGATAACCGTATCCGTTTTCTTTCGAAAATTCTGCGGACCACCAGACAACTTTTCTGGATTTCTCAATCTAAAAGCAGCAAACATAATCACAAACGTAAAGACAGCAGTTGTGATTGCAAAAACATAGTCATGTAGACCTAAAAAGATCGGCAGCAATGTAGCAGGAATCGTTGGTCCAAAATTGACGCGAAATATATGCATTAGAATGACAATAATCACAAGACCAAGCAATATTTTCGGCAGAGGCATTAGGGACAAATCGTTCAAAGAGGTGCCAATGAATGCACCTAATGTTGGGGAAAGCCACAAGTGAACCGGCTTCTTCATCCAATGCGGTACAGGAAACACCATAACCCCCATGGCCATACCAGCAATTTCCGGGAAGAGAATATCCCTTTGTTGTAGAACTACAGAACCAACAAGCATGACAATAACTAAAATGTAAGCTGATAAAAAACTTCTGGATTTTAGGATATTCCAAACCATTTCAATAGTTCTCCTTGTCGAGACCAGTCCATTACTATGACGAAAATGTACTGATTCCTTTGTCATTTGAGATTTCAGTTCAATCCTTAGTAGGCTTGTTCAAAATCGTTATCGATATCGACGTTCTGACTCTTGAATTGGATAATCATACGTATTATCCGTTGACGAATGGATTTTATACGCGCACCATCCCTTATTACGCGATCCTATATAATGACTCGATTCTTAAAATCCTGAAAAGATTGTACATAATTCCTCCATCTTTCGGGAATCTCCTCAATATTTTCACAATAAACGGCCTGTAAATAATGGGACAAGTTCGTTACTTTCTCTTCGACAAGGACCTCGCGTATCTCAGAAGGTTTTGAAGGCACATCATTTTCCCGCACAATCTCGAATTGGTCTAGTGGCAAAAACATTTGCAAACTTTTTTTATAGGAACAACGAGTTGGGTAACGAGGTGAGCTTCCGGAATCGTACTTAGACAACTTAACAGTGTCATAGCAGTCATAGAGCAACGAATGTGCATCCAATTGAAGGATAGCAAAAGCTTCATCTGGTTCTCTTTTTGAATAAATCTCCAGCATTTTTTGACAATCTCTTTGCGTCGGCCAAAAAAATACGTGCTGATCCAGATAATTACGAAATTGTTGATGAGTTGTTTTTGCATCCATTACTTGATCTGCAATTCGTAGATGAGCGTTTGCTACAAACACATTTCCGTGAAAATGTATTTCTCTACTGACTATCCGTCTTTCATTTGATAAGTTAGGATCAACCTGATTACATGAATACAAAGCATCAAGGTGCGCAATTGAAGGCAAGTTGCGGACTCTCGTAAAATGAAATAGTGACTTCCTTTTTGAGCTGTTCGTTATTTTTTTTACAACTGAATCGTTCATACCATGATACCTCTTGTCCGATCTCATTTTTTTGTCTTAGGTACAAATATAACTCAAAAAAGCTTGATGTCTCTATCAAGCTTTCGCTTCCTGATCGCAATATACTGTAGGTTCTTCCTTCTTAATAGACTTAATGTAAGAAAGAACAAGATCGATAAATCCGCTGGCTGCCCGCCCCAAATACTTATCTTTATGATAAACAATCCCTACTTCTCGGCAGAGCGTTGGGTTTACGATCGGAATGATGATCAAATCCTCATATTGATACATCTCGATTAATGTTTTAGATAGAATAGTGGACCCCGTCCCAGACCTTACTAAATTAAATAAAGAATCGATCGTTGTCGTTTCAATAAAAGGCTTTAATTCTAGACCTGCATTTTGACAGGTAGAATCAATCAGTTGTCGGCATCGGTGTGTTTCAGGAAACATCACAATGGGCGTTGTTACTAATTCCTCAAAATTAATTTGAGGGTAGCTGGCCAAAGGATGGTTAGCGGTAGTCACGAAAAAGAAAACTTCTCTATAGAGAGGCTTAATCGCCAATTTATCATGTTCTACAGGTAAAATGGAGATGGCAAAGTCCAGTTCATTTAGCAGGACCCGTTCAACGACATCTTCATTAGCAATCAACTTTATGCGTATATTCGGATAATTGCGATGATAGTCGGTTAAAAGTGATGAAACGAGTTCATTTAATTCACCCGGCAAGGCGCCAATCGATAAAGTACCGCGTTCTACTTTCTGAAGCTCTTGAATTTGTTCGCGTGCACTTGCCAAGGATCCTATAGCTTTATGGGATTGCTGATACAAGATCATACCCGCTTCTGTGATCATCGTCTTCTTACCGATTCGATCAAACAATTGAACACCAAGCTCGTTTTCAAGCGCCTTAATTTGATGACTTAACGTAGGCTGTGTAATTCCAAGCTTATCTGCAGCCCGAGTGAAATGGAGTTCTTCGCAAGTCGTCATGAAATATTCTAGTTGTCTTAATTCCATCCTCATTCACCTCCTGTTTCTTGCATCACGTAAACATGCCACTAATGGTTGTTATTATTTGTTACTGACAGGAGGACAATACATGCGAAAACCTCACTATCACGATAAGGTTTTGGAGTTAAATTGCTATTTGTCCGATTGATTCTTCTCGTGTTGTAATCAGTCCCTTTCCGATATTTCGAAAAGGGACTCATGACGAACTAATCTGTGCACTGTGCACGATTACCTACGCCTTTATTTGAAACTTGAATTATCCTCTAAGCAATTTGCCATTGAACAGAATGTTCAGCGTTCGAATAAACAAAACGATCAGAACGATACTAAGCAATGCCAGAATGACTGCGGCGATGGCGATTAACAGCCAAGAATTCACGAACATCGCATACTTCAAAGCAGCATTGCTAAGCGCAGCCATCGGAAAGCTTACACCCCACCAAGAAGCGCCGAAGGGTACAGACTTTTTGAAGACTTTAAAGAACAGGACGGTGAATAAAAACAAGCCAAAGTAAAACAAGATAGATGCGAACTGATCAATTTGTTGCATGAAGTTCGTATAGCTAAGAAAACCAACCTCAAACGGTGCAATCATGATGAGTATGGAAGGCGTTAATCCAGCTGGCATTGGAGCATGATGGATCAATCTGGATGCGATCATGATGAACAAAACTAAAGCAATAATTCCGCCGATCGCTAAGCACAACAGATTGATTTCATGCGCCCAAGGAAACGGCATCGTTCCGCCGGCGACGCCCACGTCGAGTGTAGCCACCACAGGAATAAGCCATGCAGGAACCGCATTTCCTGGTTCTTGATTCCCCTTTAACAATCGTGAAACGAAGACAAAACTAAGCACTAAAGTGGTTGCCGTACCGATGATCCAAACAGTTTGGCCTATTACTTGACTGTAGGTACCTAGCACGGAAGAAAGCAATAGAATCGCAATCGTGATTGTACCGAAAAAGTTCCCTATGATAGGATGCGTAAATTCGCCTACCACTTTCTGAGGGTATAGAACCCATTTTGAAATATAACCTATGCTTAACGCGATAAACATAAGAACCGCAACGATTCCAATAATATCAGCGATGACGGGGGAAGTACCAAATAGCTTGCTCGCTTGTCGCCAAGCCAAAGACAAACCTGAAATACCCATAACTGACGCGAATAAATTAACTGGCAAGAATTGCACGGAACCGATCCTTCTTTGTTTCTGTACGGCAGCTATTGTTTGCATAGAAAGTCACCAATTTCTTTTTATTTTATTATCCAATTAACTAATTATTTGGTTAACACTTTATTTTTAATATCAAATTAAAGAACTTGCGATTTGATCAAAGCCAATCGTTTGGTCTAATTAGGAAAAATCATATGCACTTCAGGTGGAGGCAAATGAATGAACGATGATTGTGTACGTAAATGTTGCCTGCCGTTTATCCAAACGTACTTTTCGTCATAACTTTCTATTAATCCCCCACCTGAGGCTTTCTCATCAGTTACAACCATCACATAATAACCAAAAAAAATAGCATTTTCAAAATCGATGTCAAATTGAAGCGTAGTATGGTTCATCTACTTCCATCCTTTCTTTCGTATTATCCAATGGCTGGATGTACTGTTCTACCCCAAACCAATTAATCTCCCACATCTAACAGCTACCACTACACCTAAAGCAAGCTCCATATTCGATAGATACCAAATCTTCAAGCTTCCCCCCTTCTGCAACGATTTCCTAATTTTAAACTTGTCCCGAAAAGTGATCAATATCGTTGTTTCTATTATTCCTATAGATAAGACTATCACCTACGACCTCTCCACGAGACATAGCCGTCAAACCTGTACGGGTTAGTTCCAAGATGCCATAGGGTCTCAGCAGCTCAATTAATGAATTAATTTTATCTTGATCGCCAATAACTTGAATTATCAAACTTTCTAATCCCATATCGACTATAGAAGCACGAAAGGGTTCAACAATACTTAAAATAACCGGTTTCACTTTGGACACAGCACTTACTTTGATAAGTGATAGCTCGCGGTTAACCAGCGGATAATCGGTTAATTCAACACAGATGTCACAATAACCATACGGGACAATCCAGGTTCTTCTGACTGGCCTACAGTTATACTGTCAATGTTGAAACCACTTCCTCCTGGAATCCCAAAAACAGTATCGACACCTTCAATTAGCAAGCTTCTGATAAGCGCCTCCGATCCTGTTATCATATCGCTCTTCATTAGCTTAGTAAGCCATTCATGCTTCGAGTGTTGTCACTCAATCTTAATCATGGTTTTTTCCTCCAATTTTCCAAAATATAAAAATCCTTCCACCCCTAACCGCAATGTTATACAGCGATTAGGGACGAAAGGATCATTTCGTGGTACCACCCAGATTCACAGGAAATCTTATGACTTCCAGCCTCATGAAGTCAAAGTAAACTCTTTGACCTATTACCAGATTTAAGGTTCAATCTAGTTTTCACTCAAAAGCTCCGAGATGACCGTACAAGGGTTTAAGGCAAAGCTTCCACCAAATCCTTTGCTCTCTGGACTTAAGAGCCCTTGTGCTTTATTCTCTTCATCGCATGGAATTATTTGAAATATTTAAAAGTATCTTGATTACCTTTTAGACTAGGTTATCATAAGTGATCTATTTTGGTTATGAAAAGACTCGATACCTGGTATATCAAAACTAGATAACAAAGGGGATGTCAGAATTATGATTGACTTGTTAGAAGGGAGATTTTTCTAGACGTTCATTGCAGTGATGGTGGTGGAAAGCTTTTATCGTGCGTCAGAAAAAATGGGGATATGTTCTATTCGACATGCTTCAATGGCGTACTGATCATCATACGCAGTGCAAAATATAATTTTCGACTTTATTCCTAGCTCTTGGACGTACAAACCGGTTTGTAATGTGATTTTCATTGGATTTCACTCCTCTTGATTGGATGCGCAGATTTCCGCGTGTATGCTTCTTCTAAATGTTACATATAGTAATCGTAGAAACATATACTATTTTCCCTTCCATAAAGAGGCCGACCCGAATTTTTACGTTTCAGGCCAGCCTATTCTAAAAATTATTCCGAATCATTCATTGGACAGTTTGTAGATGATCTTTTTTATTCCAATGGTCCTAATGGTTTATTAGAGTAGAGTTCCAAAGTTTATCAGTAACACTACTAATCCTAAAATTAATAAAAATATTGGCATCATCATTTGTTTTACATTATCTTTAATTTTAAAATGAGTAAAAATAGCCCCGATCATCGTTATAACAATTATTAAACTACCCCAAGCGGCCAATGTCCCATTCCAAATACCTGCAATAACCAAAACCCCTGAAATGACTTCTACCATTCCTGTGAATACTCTAAACCATCCCGGATAACCATAATTCTTAAATCCTTCCACCATTTGTTTCGATCCGAACTTCATAAACCCAAACATTAAAAAACCTAATCCTAAAATAACTTGAAGAATAATTGATAAAATATTCATTACTATCTCTCCTTATTTCTTAATTTTTTTATCCTAAGCGTTAGATATCCTTGTTATAGATTTTCTACGCGTCCCTCATTGTCGGCTTCCCATCTTGCGACCTCTTCCCGAACTCGCGGTGCGACTTCCTTACCCAATAGTTCAATGGATTTCATAACATCCTCATGTGGCATGCTGCCGGCAGGTAAATGTAGGAAAAATCGTGAGAAGCCTAAATGTTTTTGCATATAAATAATTTTGTTGGCCACCGTTTCGGGATCGCCTACGTAGAATGCGCCTTCTGGGCTGCATGAGGCATCGAATTGTGAACGGCTATAATGTCCCCAACCACGCTCTTTACTCATTGAATTAAACACTGCCTGAGTGGGAGGGAAATACTTTTCGGCCGCAAGCGAGGTACTCTCCGCAACGAACCCGAGTGAGTGTACGGCTATCTTTAATTTCGATGCATCATGTCCTGCACGAGTAGCAGCGTTCTTATAGAGCGGCACGAGCGGAGCAAATTGCAAGGGGCTCCCGCCAATGATCGCCAAAACAAGAGGCAGTCCCAGTTCCCCTGCTCGTATTACCGATTGCGCACTACCCCCACTGCCAAGCCACACGGGTAAAGGGTTCTGAACTGGACGCGGATACACACCCAGATTCGTAAGGGCAGATCGATGCTTTCCTTTCCAGGATATCTTCTCCGAGTCCCTTAATTTTAATAATAGTTCCAATTTTTCCGCGTAAAGCTCATCATAGTCTTTTAAATCATAACCAAACAATGGAAACGCATCGACCATAGAGCCTCGACCCGCGATAATCTCAGCACGACCATTTGAAATACCATCGAGCGTGGCAAATTGCTGAAACAAACGTACTGGATCAACAGCTGAGAGCACGGTAACCGAACTGGTTAAGCGTATCCTTTGGGTCATGGACGCCGCTGCAGCCAGCACAACGGCAGTAGCGGAATCCGCAAATTCCTTACGATGATGCTCACCGACCCCAAATATATCCAACCCAACCTGATCGGCAAGGACGATTTCTTCCACAACCTCACGCAACCGCTCCGCATGACTTATTGTCTTGCCCGTTTTAACATCCGGAGTTGTTTCGACAAATGTATCTACACCTATTTCCATTTTCAAATCCCCCTACATACAAAATTTAAGTAAAATCCTTCTTTCAAAAAGAATCTGATCCATCATTATTGGTATTGCCTTCACGATTCTTGATACCATACCCAATTTTCTTCAGCACGTGAATAAGTTCGAGCTTCTCCCCGTCCGTTGCGAAGGATAAATTATCGGAGATCGTTTGAACATGCCTTGGGAAGATATTATCAAAGTAGCTTCGCCCTTCAGCAGTCAATGTCACATTCGCTTTTCGTCGATCACCCGGGATGGGGAGTCGTTCCACGAACCCCTTCTTCTCAAGCTTATCGATCACGTAGGTGATACTCCCGCTTGGAATCGAGAAGGTGTCGCTTATTTTCTGGATGGGCTGTTGTCCTTTATTATAAAGAAACTCCAAAATTTGAAAGGTCTCCCCACTGAGGCCATAGCTGTCAATGTCTCGTTCTAAGCTCCCGTACAACTCTTTCACCATGTTTCTTATTACGCGTATTAGTTTTAAATCAAGTTCCTTACCCTCAGCATCGCGTTCAGTCATTCTCCATCCCCCTTATCTGGCCTTATCATACAAAGGATATTCAACCTCAGTAGGAACTTCAATTAGAAACATTCGAAGCTTTTCTCCTGAAGCGCGTATGATGATTTCTCCTTCTTGTTCAGATTGAACGATCGCAAAGTCTTTATTCTTGAATGAGGTTGGTTCTTGGCCGGATACCAAGATGGAACCACCTGTACCTCTAATCGACAATCCTGCAAGTATCCGGTTTGGCAATAGCCTATGGGCAAATGACGCTCCTGGCTGAATCTCGACGTCGTACATCCGCGCATCTGTTACCAGGTGAAGGACGGGCGAGCCTTCGCCCAATATCGTCTTTACGTTTACCCCATCCTGGCGTGTCTGAGGAAACTTCTCGTGCTTGAACAGCGAATAGGTCGGTTGTCGTCTTACCGCTTCATTCAAGTAAGGCTCAAGCCAAATTTGAAAACCCTCGTAACCCGCTTCGACGCTTTCCGCGTGTTGAATACCCGAGCCTGCTTGCATAAGTTGAATATCACCCTGTCCAAGAATGCTTTCGGTGCCGAGTGTATCTTTGTGAAAGCCTTGACCGGCAATACCATATGAAATAATCTCAAACCCCTGGTGAGGATGAAGCCCGATCCCTCCTTTTGCCGCAGCATGCGCCCAAGACCAGTAAAAAAGAGGACCAAGCCTGACCGTAGCAGCCCCTTGCCCCGAGAAACCTAGAGGTTTCTGAGCTTGTATTTTGCCGCGGTCGAATTCTTCTTTAGCTTGATATTCAGGTTCTAATATTTGAATATTCATTTGAAAACTCCTTTTCTTAAAGGTTTGCTCCAAATCAAATGGACAAAAACCGCAGATTCCGCCAACCGCAGCAAGCGGGTCAACAGAAAAGATATCTTATTAATATTATTCCTATAGTTAAATATCCTAATATTAGTTATTCTATTTCTAGAGTTTGTATCTGTCAACCTGTAAAAAGTAGGAACATCTGCGAAGAGAACGCAAACCAAATTTCCCTACAACAAGGGGTCCTTCAGCTGTTTGCTCGCAAGTTATAAACATGCAAACAGGGCAGCAGCCATGAATGGGCTGCCACCCTATTGGGAGAGCTTTTATTCCACAATATTAATTTTCACATCGATATTCCCTCATGTAGCTTTGGAGTATTTCCAATGGCTGCATCACAGGGTAACCCTATCGATGCTACAATTGTACACTCTTGATTGAAAACAGACCCCAGAATGCTGATGCACTGAAAGGAGCTGACTCGGCAGCTCCTTTCATTTTAATTGTATTATGTATCAAGCTTTAAGAATTTCGCTGTCCACCTTGAGAGTCAGCTCAATAGCTATAAAATCCCCTACCTA
Organism: Paenibacillus sp. V4I9; assembly: GCF_030817295.1. Taxonomy (NCBI): domain Bacteria; kingdom Bacillati; phylum Bacillota; class Bacilli; order Caryophanales; family Paenibacillaceae; genus Paenibacillus; species Paenibacillus sp. V4I9. The sequence goes on along the minus strand of NZ_JAUSZE010000001.1, from coordinate 849,198 downwards.
TCAAAAGGTAAATTATTTACAAAAAATATCTGCTTTCTTTTTTAAGTATTTTCAAACACTCTAATAAGTTCATTAGGAGATTGTAAACCAGATAGGCTGACCTTCTCGTTGATGACAAAGTAAGGCACCCCTCTGATTCCCAGCTTTTCCGCATTGCGCTGTCCTAATTCAACCTTTTCAGTCCCATCACCTTTAGTAGTCACTTGGAGACAAAACATCATCATTCCTATGGTGAGCCTTACTTCCTCTCAACAAAGCAAGGCTACCATTCGAGATGGCAGCCTTGTCATGGTTAACCTATAATCACCGAGCATTCATCAACTAGCTCGATTTGGTACAATCTTTTCGGTTAAGTTATTACCGTTACTATTCGCAACTATTAAATATATCTTTTGTTTCATTACCACGCTATTCTACCCATAGCGGACTGAAGGGCTGCCATGCGGCAGCCCTTCAGATGTTTAACTATCGTTCTTCGTTTAGCTTAATCCCACTCAACAAGATGGTTTATATTATTTTTATAAGATTTTTTCTATCCTACATATCCATTTATAATACCCTAATAAGATTATCATAAGGAGAGGATTAATAACTACTGAATGCCAACATTTCCACCACCCGTAGTGAAAGTATCCCCAAGGTTCAGGTAGCAATGTAATGGACTCATAAATTACTGTACATATGTCCTAATAGATCAAGTAAAATATTTGTTTTCTCAATGGACTTTTTAAAAGGATACCAATTTAAAAATATCATATTAACGGGAGGAATCAGTGCACCATGGGCTGGCAAAGCCTACCAATCAATAACTTTTGTAAAATACCAATAGCCATGGTATTTAAAATCCACAAAAAAATCGAAGGTATCTTGAAACGCCATGTAAATGTTCAAATATGAACAATTTGGTTTACTGTCAAATTATGACCGCCTCCTCCACATTTCCCTCTAGTTCAAATATCAATATTAATCCTTCTTTTTATTAGCGTCGAGTTCTGCTTCGATTTGGGAGACTTTTGAAGACTCCCCCATACGCCAGTAGACAAAAAAACTAATGGCAATGCAAGCAGCTACGTAAAAGTAGAAAAGCGACTCAGCTCCAATGCTCTTGAACCATAATGCAATGAACTCCGCAGTCCCACCGAATACCGCGACGGTGAGCCCGTAGGGAAAACCCACGCCAAGAGCACGGACTTCTGTCGGGAAGAGTTCGGCTTTCACGATTGCATTGATGGAAGTATATCCTGTGACAATAATGAGACCCACCAGCATGAGCAAAAAAGCACCGATAGGGTTCTTCGTATCCTCCAGGATCAGGAACAGTGGCACTGTCAACAATGTTCCAAAGATTCCGAAACAGAGCAATAACGGGCGCCGTCCAATCCGGTCGGATAACATGCCAGCAAGCGGCTGAAGTACGACGAATACCAGCAGGGCAATAAAGTTGATCCAACTGACAACCTCCTTTTGGAGCCCCACAGTATTTACCATGTACTTCTGTAAATACGTCGTGTAGGTATAGAAGGCGACGGTTCCGCCGAGTGTTAGTCCAATTACTGTCAGCACCGCCTTAGGGTGCTTCATCAAAGCCCGAACCGTTCCAGCGCTAGCCCGGCTTTCAGAACTCATTTTTGAAAACTGCTCCGATTCATCCATCGTGCGGCGCAGCCATAATACGGCCAAAGCTCCCAATGCTCCGATAACGAAGGGAATACGCCAGCCCCAAGACTTCATATCAGGTTCACTGAGTATTTGCTGGAGGATGATCTGCACCCCCAGTGCCACCAGCTGTCCGGCAATAAGTGTGACGTACTGGAAGCTCGAGTAGAAGCCTCGGCGGCCACTGCTGGCCATCTCGGACAAGTACGTTGCCGAGGTTCCATACTCTCCACCTAGCGACAACCCTTGGAGCAGACGAGCAAGAACCAGAATAATAGGAGCCAGCATGCCAATGGTACCATAACTCGGGGTGCAGGCAATGATCAGGGAACCACCGGCCATGACGGAGATAGAAAGAGTCAGCGCCGCACGCCGGCCATTACGATCAGCGTAGCGGCCTAGCAGCAGGCTCCCTATCGGGCGCATTAAAAAGCCGACGGCGAAGATCGCAGCTGTGTTTAGCAGTTGGCTAGTCGGATCTCCCTTGGGGAAGAACTGGGACGAGAAATACACTGCGAAAGCAGTATAGACGTACCAGTCGTACCATTCTATCAGATTTCCAACCGAGCCTTTGAAGATGTTGCTTGTGATGCTTCGTGTCTTTGCGCGCTCAATGGAATGAGTCATAGTTACATTCTCCTCCTGAATTATCGGTGTTAGATCAGGTGCCTTATGAATTATGTTGCTCAAATTGTAAAAAAGTCATGTTTCCTAATTTAAATAGAACGCTTGTCAGACATATGATTCATAAATGGAAGCGCAACCAATTAAAAAACTCTCCTAATGAGCTCATTATAACAAGGTTTTAATCACTTGGAAGCGCTTTACATCCAAGATGTATGATAGTCAACCTAAGATGTTATAGTTCGATCCTGAAACGCAATTCGCTTACTTTGTTAATTCACAATTAAACTGCCCGGTAGTTGAGCGAAAGGCTTGACTCGATTAGCAGCCTTTTTCTATGCTGTTGTACCAGATTGGAAGAAACATAATGAAATTACCTTAATACCCATTAACAACTAAAAACCCTTAAAGTGAATTACTTTAAGGGCTTCATTTTAGTTTTATATCTACTGTTTATTAAAAAATATATACGTTTAATATGATAGGGGCTTGTTTGTACTAAATAAAAATCTAGCCGGCATGGCTTCAAATCTGGTTTCCCTTTATCCTTCTTGATAATCAATTAATCAAACATCTTGGTTCCGCATCCAGTTCTCTAGAGCACTAATTAACTGTTTTTCTAAATCATTGAGTCCCAAATTGGATTTATCATATACTGATTTATTTTGACTCTCAGTTCCATTTAACAATCATTCAAGTGAACATCCGAATTTCAAATGAATGGAAACGACAGTTTCTACGGAAGGCTTGCTTTTTTCGGACTCTATCCCCAATGACATTCAAAAAAAACCTCCAAATCGAAACGAATTATGACAACGTTTATTACAGAGATTTTCGAGGCCAATTTTCTAAGTAATTTTCATTTCAACTATTTTTATGCTATTAAAGATTTTCTCTACTGATGCTTATAAAAAATCCCGATGTATCAAGGCTTTGAGCCACATCGGGAATGACTTAGTTGTGACAAATCTACGTTCCAAATCTATCAAATAAATTACAAACGGTGACAAACTGAATTATAAATCACATATTATGAGTTTATTTGCTGTGGAGTCAACCGCTGCCGCGAAGCCTCAAACAACAACACCGTCGCGGCCATCGCGACGTTCAGCGATTCCGCTTTGCCCTGCATCGGTATAATCACCTGCACATCCGACTGTGCAGCAACCTCCGGCGACACGCCCTTGGCTTCGTTGCCGAGGATCAGCCACGTCGGCTGCCGCAGGTCCGTGTCGTAGCACGAGCGCTGCGCCTGCAGGCTCGTGGTTACAAGCCGCACGCCGCGCTCACGCGCACGCGGCAGCAGCTCAAGCAGATCTGCCTCCACAATCGGCAGATGATACATCGATCCCATCGTCGAGCGGATCGTCTTGGGATTGTACAGATCGACCGTGCCACGGCCGAGCACAACAGCCTTGGCCCCGACGGCATCCGCGCTGCGGATGATCGTGCCAAGGTTGCCTGGGTCCTGAATGCCGTCCAGGACAACCACAAGATCATGCTCGCCGGCGAGCAGCTCGTCCATACCAAGCTGCGGCCGAGCCACAACGGCCAAAACCCCCTGCGGCGTCTGCGTATCTGAGCATTTTTCCAGCACAGCCTGGCTGACGCCAACCCATTCCACAGATGGAGTGGCCTGCTCAGCTAATCCAGCAGGAACCCCTTTTTCCAAGCTATACATAATGGTCTCTACCGGCGCTCCCGCACGCAATGCTTCCTCGACCAGATGATAACCCTCAATGATATATTTCCCTTGTTTGTCCCTGCCCCGGCGTTCTAAAAGCTGCACCCATTCTTTGACTCTGGCATTTTGAACAGACATAATTTCCGTATGTATACTTGTCATTTATTTTTACCTACTCTGCAAAAGTCACTTCAAAAGTTTGAAGATTTGAATTTTTTCCTACAATAACTAGAATATCGTCCATTCTAAGAGGCTCTTCCGCACTTGGCGGAATGATCAGCTGTTCATTTTGTTTGATCGCAATAACATTACAGCCATATTTAGCCCGGATATCCAGCTGTTTGAGGCTTTTACCAATCATTTGTGTAGATACTTTAATCTCAACGATACTGTAATCGGCAGAAAGCTCTATGTAATCGATAATATTAGATGAGATCAGATGATGCGCCACACGCTGTCCCATATCTCTTTCCGGATAAACGACTTTGTCTGCGCCAATTTTCTTTAACACTTTTCCATGCAGATCATTGACAGCTTTCACTACTGTCGTAGGTATGCCCATTTCTTTGAGGATTAATGTAGTCAAAATACTCGCTTGAATATCCTCACCAATAGCCACAACCACAACGTCAAAATTACGAATACCTAGAGCTCGCAGCGCTTCTTCATCCGTAGAATCTGCTTGAACGGCATGCGTGACGAAAGCTGAAACCTCTTGAACTGTCTCTTCACGATGATCAATAGCGAGGACCTCAAACCCTAATTGTGACAATGTCTTAGCGACGCTAGACCCGAATCTTCCCATCCCAATAATCGCAAATTGCTTTCTCACTGTTGGCGTGTCCTCCAAATTCCTAAGATGATTATAATTATAACATACTCATGACCCGCATCTCACTATGCATAGAAAGGTGGTGAAGTGTCGAAGGATGAACGGCTTGAAACTTGCGCATATTAATAACGATAACGAAATGGAAGCGAGGTCCACGAATGAACATCACCTTAAGACAGGCCATCGTCCAGCGAGTCCAGAATAAATCGAATAATGAGCTTCAGGAAGTTATTGAGGATTCCATCGGCGGAGAAGAACGGGTTTTGCCCGGACTTGGTGTGCTTTTCGAAATCATATGGCAGCATAGTGAAGCGAATATTCAAAACCAACTCGTAGAAACACTCAAAGAACATCTCGAATGACTCTACAACATCTAGCTGGCTAGGGGGTCGCCTGTGCATCCCTTAGCTGGTTTTATCCTATTCTGGGAACTTACAGGCAGCAGGGAATCTCCCTTGAAGACGGCGAAGCGCAGTGCCACTCAGATACGAATCCCAAGCTGGTCTTACTATGGTTAAAATATCATGAAACGTCTCAAATGGATAATAGGCTGTTCCTTCCTCTTTCAAATACTTAGCAAGACTCGCTCGCGCAAAAATCCAATCAGCAAAGCCGGAACCATAATAGTCACTGCTGCCATCACCAATGTAAATGACAAGCCATCCTTCCTCTTTAAGCTGCTTAACAACACTTGCCTTGCAGCACCCACACCATTTGCATGCTGAATTCGTATTCTGGACCCCGAACTGAAATTCACCATCTGCCAAATAAGTAATCGGATTCCCGATAACACGGTCCACTTTCACCTTCAGACGACCTAAAATTCGCTCAATATAATAAAGCATCCCATCACTTAAAACCGTAATGGGCACATCTTTCTGCTGGCAAAAATCAATAAAATCCCGCGCGCCATCCCGCAAATAGACACTCTCAATCAGCCTATCAACCTGCTCCTGCCGACCTGCAAGCAAGGGGTATGCAGCTTCAATCCAAGCCAAAGAACCAACCTTTTTCTCTCGAAAAAGTCGGGATGCAAGGGTAACCTGCGGTTCATTTAGCACATCTAATCCTTCCATCAATACATCGCCAACATCCTGTTCCATCAATGTTCCGTCAAAGTCCGTCACGACAGCAATTTTTTGCATGGCAGCTTGTCCCCCCTTTTAAACTCAGAATCCGATAATCTTAATTTTCTATAGAATAACCTAAAAAACCTGCCCAAAGGGACAGGTTCTACTCTAACTATTCTACTTTCACCTTATAATTTAGCCCACTCAAGACCGCAAAAAGCATCAATTGGAGACTCTCCTCGAAACGGTTGCTTGCCAACCAAACATCTAATAATTTCCTTCTGTACCGCCAAAGTAGCGTTATATGCATTTATCATCGTAGGCATAGACGGGAGTTCATAAAGTGTATACGGATTTCCCAGCGAGATAAAGACGGTTGGCACCTGAGTAGGGTACCATTTGAAGAGACCTCCTGTCTCCTGGGGAGAGAGACGCATGGAATTTTGCATGAATCCTGGCGATTTCTGAACAAGAAAAATAACCGCATCTATTTCGTTACCCTCTTCAAGCCAATATTCTTGTGACCGCCTCATTCAGCCGCTCCTCCGTAAGCACGCCGTCATGGACGCCCTGAAGCATAGCCTGAAAATCTTCATGCATATCATTCGTAAACAGGAACATGTCAACGCCCGACGCAATACATTGCGGAATGATATCTTTACGTCGGCCAAAGCTCGTCATGCCAATCATCGATGTAGCATCGGAAACGATAAGTCCGTTAAACCCGAGCTCTTCCCGCAGAAGCTTCGTGTTCAATTCGTACGATAAGGATCCCGGTGTATGTTTAGTTCTTACATCCGTGATTCCCAATTCTTCATAATAGCTTGGCAGCGTGATGTGAGCGCTCATGACTGTCTTGATCCCTTTCTCGATCGCCGATTTATATACACGGCCATAGGTCTCACGCCACTCTTTCATCGTTAACGTATTATTCGTCAGCATCTTATGCTGATCTCGGTCATCCATGCCGTCACCAGGCCAGTGCTTCACGCAGGCAGCCATCCGGTTGTTCTTCTGAATAGCATTCATAACGGGCAGCGCAGTCTGTTCCACGATATCTGGCGTATCGCCGAATGATCGGATGTTGACGATGGGATTTTGATAGTTGTAATTGATGTCAATGACCGGACCGTACACCCAGTTGAACCCCATTTCGTTACCCTCAACTTCTATTGCTGCTCCAAAGGCTGTTGCAAGGTCTGGTTCGTTTGCGGCAGCCAACTGCATATTTGAAGCCAAATTCGTTCCATCGGCTGCCCCGCCTTGTCCACCATTTTCAAGATCGCCTGAAACCAGCAGCGGTACTTTACTGCGCTTTTGCAAGTCACGGATTATAGATGCCTGATGCTGCTTCGTTGCATGTGGGGAAAAACCAAACACATGGAAGATGAGGTAAATATTTCAAAATTACGGCTCGGCCTGCTGGATTCTCCCAAATTTGACCTAATTTTGAATTTTCATTTAACGTCATTTTCTAGGCCTCCGTCTTCTTGTTTGTGTATAGTACCGAAGCTACCGCACGATTCCATCCGGCGATATGCTGTTCACGTATGTTTTCCTGCATCTTTGACTCATAGACGGAATAAGCTTGGCCCCGGTTCTTAAGCTCATCAAGCGATAACCAAAAACCGACCCCTAGCCCTCCCAAATAAACAGAACCCATCGCAGAAAGCTCGACAACCTCCGATTTGATGACTCTACGTTCCAGCATGTCTGCTTGAAACTGCATAAGAGTGGTATTATCGGAAGCGCCTCCATCTGCCCGCAGTTCTTTCAACCGGATGCCGGATTCAGATTGCATCAACGCTACCGCATCATTTACTTGGTAGGCAATGCTCTCTAGCGCTGCACGGATGATGTGCGACCTTCCACTTCCCCGGCTCATCCCCATAATAGCCGCCCGGGCATAGGGATCCCAGTAAGGAGCGCCTAATCCAACGAAGGCCGGAACGACATATACACCTTCGTTATTCGGAGCTTGAGCAATCAATTCCTCCATCTCCTCAAAACTGCTAAAGAGACCCAATTGGTCGCGAACCCATTTGATCGTATCGCCGGAGGTGCGGATGATGGCCTCAAGCGCATAAGTGATCCTGCCGCTCATCCCCCATGCAATTGTAGTCACCAACCCATTTCCAGGCTGATCATGCTTCTCGCCAGTGTTCATGAGTACAGAGGTGCCGGTACCGTATGTCGCTTTAGCCATACCGGTATCAAAACATTGATTCCCAAATAAAGCGGCTTGAGAGTCACCTATAATGCCAGAGATAGGAATCTTTGCTGAGAATAACTCTGGATCCTGTGTATAGCCGAAAATTTCATTAGAGGATTTAACCTCCGGCAGTAAAGCGGTCGGAATCTGGAACCATTCACATAATTCTTTGTCCCACTCCAGTGTATGAATATTGAATAATGACGTTCGGCTAGCATTCGTAAAATCAGTGGCATGAACGCTGCCTCCCGTTAGCTTCCACAGGAGCCAACTATCTATAGTCCCGGCCAGAAGCTCCCCTTGTTCAAGCTTCTCCCCAGCGCCTTCTGCATGCTCCAATATCCATCCCCACTTAGTTGCAGAAAAGTAGGGGTCGAGGAGCAGACCCGTCTTGGCGCGAACGATATCTTCCATGTTGGCAGCTTTATATGCAGCGCATCGATCCGCTGTCCGCTGACACTGCCAAACGATAGCAGGATAGACGGGCAATCCTGATGTTCGATCCCAAACAACGGCTGTTTCTCGCTGATTGGTGATGGTCAGTCCGGCTAACTGATCGGCGTCAATACCGGCCAATTCCATGGCATGATGAGCTGTTTTTTTCAAATTGTTATAAATCTCAAGGGGGTCGTGCTCGACCCAGCCAGGTTGCGGATAACTCTGCTTATGTTCGGCTGTACTTCGGGCGATGATACTTCCGGAACGATCTACGATCAAGGCCTTCGTACCCGATGTACTTTGGTCTATGGCTAGGATATAGGTTTCAATCATGGGCTGCCCACCTACTTGCCAAGTATCTCAAGCGCTACACGCTTAAGATTATCTGTGTGGATCCCGTAATGTTTGAATACTTCTGAGCTTTTGCCCGCGATGGCCGGTTCATCCGGAATGCCGATAATACGCATCGGAACGGGTTGATGTTGGACGACTACTTCCGCAACTGCTGCGCCGAGTCCGCCGAAGATACTGTGCTCTTCTACCGTAATGATATGCCCCGTTTCCCCGGCAGCCCGAATAATCGCTTCTTCGTCTAACGGCTTAATCGTGTGCATATTAATGACGCGGCAGGATACGCCAACCTCTTGGAGAGCTTTCTCTGTATCGAGAGCTACCCGAACCGTTTCCCCAGTAGCAATGATCGTCAGGTCCGTGCCATCACGCAGCGTCACCGCTTTGCCAATGACGAATTCATAGTCATCGGATTCGTAGACATCCTCTACAGCGTTTCTTCCAATACGAACATAAACGCCGCCTCGGTGCTTAACTAAAGCCATTGTCATTCTCTTCGTTTCGTGACGATCGGCAGGCAATACTACCGCAAGCCCCGGAATTGCTCGTGCTACAGCTATATCCTGAACAGAATGATGTGACATACCAAGTGCGCCATAGCTGATCCCGCCACTTATGCCTACAAGCTTCACGTTGGTTCCAGAATAAGCTACGTCTACTTTGATCTGCTCAATGCTGCGCATACTTAGGAAACAAGCCGGCGAAGTGACAAAAGGCTTCTTCCCGCTATGGGCTAGACCGGCGGAGATGCCAACAATATTTTGCTCGGCAATGCCGACCTCAACGAATTGATTAGGAAACGCATTGGCGAAAGGCGCCATAGCCGCGGAACCTCGGGAATCGCTGGTGAGAACCATAATATCCGGATCGGTTTCAGCCAATTTCAATAGTGTTTCGCAAATAACCTGACGGTTAGGGATCGTATTCATGTTAGCGCACCTGCCCTTCTTGACTCAATAGCTCAAGCGACGCGGAGAGTTCTGCCAATGCTTGCGAAAGCTGTGTATCGTTCGGTACGTGATGGTGCCATGCAGGATTATTTTCGGCAAAGGAAACGCCTTTGCCTTTCACCGTATTGGCCATGACCAAGGTAGGTTTTCCAGGTACAGTTGGCACCGCCCCGAAAGCCTCAACCAGTGAATCCATATCGTTTCCGTCAATGGAAACAACGTTCCAACCGAATGCTGCCCATTTCTCTTCAAGTGGCTCAAGCCCCATGACTTCTTCCGTGCCGCCGCTGATTTGCAGGCGATTTCGGTCAATAATACCTACGAGATTGTCAAGTTTGAAATGGGGACCGGCCATAGCCGCTTCCCAAACAGAGCCTTCGGCCTGCTCGCCATCACCCATGAGACAGAATACCCGATAACTCTTACCATCTCGTTTAGCCGCTAGCGCCATGCCTACCGAAATGGCAAGCCCATGCCCAAGAGCACCAGTGTTCATTTCTATCCCAGGCACCTTATTGTTAGGATGGCCGATCAAACGTGTACCGAATTGACTGAATGTCCCCAGTTCCTCTTTCGGGAAAAAGCCTAGGTCAGCGAGGATGCACCAAAGTGATTCCACGGAGTGGCCCTTGCTGGCGATGAAGCGGTCCCGTTCGGTCCATTTCGGATTCTGTTGATCGATATTCATAATTTTATAATATAAGGCCGTCAAAATATCCGTATTGCTCAGGGAGCCGCCAGTATGTCCTGTCTTGGCTCCGTGTATCATCTTTAGCAGATCCATTCGGATCTGGATGGCTTTTGCTTTCAGTTCTGAGTGGTTCATAGGGCCCTCCTTAGAGTTTTTGTTTTAACAAAAACTTACTTCGTAAGCATAAGCTGAGTTTTTCGCCAGAAAACTGGCTTCGAAAGCATGGTTTACACATCAGCGCCGCGCAGCCACGCCTGAATTTCTTGTACAGTCGGATCCACTGGATCCGGGGATAAACCTGGTATATATTGGCATGCTTCATAAAGTGCAGGAATCACGTTAGCATGAATCCCAACTGCATGATGAACGTAAGGCCCTTTCACCAACTTTTCTTCCCATAACGGCCAGTCATTTACTTCCACCCAAACATAGGAACCGCGTGTATAAGGACCCTTGATACCGTGTGCTCGCCCTAAAAACAATTGATATTCCCCATGGTCGCCGTCAAAGCGGGCCAGCGTCATTCCACCGCCTTTGATTTCTCCTTCATGTGTGCCTGGCGCATGATCATCGAACAAGAAGTGCTTACGCAGCTTCGGCTTATCCTCAACCGAGAGAGAGACAGGGAAATTGCCACAGTGAAAGAGCAGCTCTCCATTCGGATTCTCAGGATGACGGACCGTCAAGTCGGCGAAGAAACGTCGGAGCTTGATTCATCGAAGCAGCCTGCACCATGATAGAGGTAATCGCTCCGTGAATGTCGGTTTCGCAGGTTACCGGAATCTGCTCATCCGTTAGAATCGCATTGGCCAAGCAAGGCATAATTCCCATAGCATCTTGAAGGGAAGACCAGCACTGGATGGCGATCGCTGTACTGCCAGTTTTGGTTGCGTATTGTTTCATAGCTACCTTCAGGGCTGCTATACGTTTCACGTCTTCCTCGGTAACCTCGCTGTAATCAAGCTTTTCTTTGATGTAGGCAATGGCTTCATTCAGCTCAGCGCTGCTTCCCTTTTCAATCTGTTTCGATGTCCGCTGAATATCGATTAGCGTAATGGGATGAATTTCGATACCGAACTGCTCCAGCAGCTCCCCTTCGTTGCACATCATCGTCAAGAAAGAAGCTGGCCGAGGTCCAATCTGCAAAATACGCAGGTTGCGCATTTGACGAACCACATTCGCAGCGGCAATGAAATTGGTAAATCCACGTTCAAATACCGGATCATTCACCCGACTGTTAGTCACATACGTAAAAGGCACATTAAAACGGCGCAGCACTTTACCTGTGGCGAATAGCCCACATTGGGTATCCCGCAAACGCATACCGTCCTCAAGAGGTGATTCATCACGAGGTCCCCATAACAACACAGGCTTTCCAAGCGCTTTACCAACCCTAGCTACGGTATCCTCGGTACCAAAGTTACAATGCGGAAAAAAGACAGCATCCACCTTTTCCTCTTTGAAGCGTTCAATAATCGCATCCGCATTGATATGATCATCATAAAGCAGCCCCTCGGAATTCAGTCCCTCCAAGTCCACAATGTCGATGTCCAAACCGAAGCTCTCGATTTTCTCCCGTATTTGAATCTTGTACTTGAAAGCATCTTCAGCGCTAAATACAAAACGACGGGTAGGGGCGTAACCCAGTTTAAATTTCTTCATGTCATGTCTCTCCTCTAAAATTCAAATGATAAATGGATGAATAAACAAACTAAACACAATAAGGAAGAATTCAATTAATCAACTAAACAGAAATAATAATTTAGTAGTTAACGATATAAACTTTTTACTTAACTCCCTTTACAAAATCATCCTATCACCCTAAATTTCAGGTGTCAACGACTTATTTTAGCTATTTTAAATAAAATTTAGTTCTATAATAGCTAAACTTAACTAAACAAATTAGATTCAACTTGTATATATTTATCAATCGTTGTAAACTAAACTTACTTAACGAATTAGTTAACATGAAAAGAGGAAATTCCGATAATGAAGATGGAAGATATTGCGAAATTAGCAGGTGTTTCAAAATCAGCCGTATCCTTTGCTTTCAGTGGAAAACCTGGAATTAGTCCAGAAACACGTGAACGCATCCTGCAAATCGCACAGGAAAGCGGATACCTCCCTAGAGCAAAATCCCCATCCATTGACCATACAGCTAAATCACTTACCTTTTTAGTCATTTCAAACTCTGGAATCGTACTAGAGCAGTTTTACCAACAACCATTCTTTAGGGAACTTATCCAATTCATAGAGGAACGATGCCGTACGAAGGGCTATTCCTTACTTTTTTCCTCCATCGATATGGAGTTTTTGGAGAGGGATATTCGGGTCGTTGCAGAGGAAAAGAAAAGCAATGGCGTCGTCCTTTTAGGAACGAACCTAAATAGGGAGCAAATCGCAGATATTGCCAATAAACTTCAATCGCAACTCGTTGTTTTGGACACCTGCTTTGATACCCTGCCGATTCATTTTGTAGAAATTAACAATTTTATGGGCGCTTATCAAGCCGGCACTCATCTCTGTGAGATAGGGCATACCGATATTGGCTATATTGAATCGAATGTGAGAATTCATAATTTCGAGGAGAGAAAGCGTGGCTTTACCTCAGCCATTCAAGAACATGGCAGGGAGATTCTAAGTACCCACAGATTTTCCGTAGCGCCTACCATCCTATCCTCCCAAGATTCGCTCAAAGCTCAGTTGCTAGCGTTCCTGAAGGAAGGTCATCGTTTGCCGACCGCTTTATTTTGTGAATGCGATTATATCGCCATCAGCGCAATGAAGACACTTCACGAGCTAGGATACCGAATACCTGATGACGTGTCCGTAATCGGTTTTGACAATATCTCCGAAGCGGTTATTGTCTCGCCAGAATTAACGACCGTCCATGTGGAAAAGCAGAGAATGGCATATCTCGCTGTGGATCTGCTTATTGAATCGATTGAGTTAGAACAGAGTGCTGGCACCAAGATCAAGGTTGATACACATTTCATCGAGAGACTATCCTCGCGAGCGAATCTTGTATCGATAGACTAGGTCAAAAGGTGCCATCCAGATCGGCTTTTCAAACGCAAGCCTTTAACCACTTTTAGTTGAATTAGTAGCTTCTGAGGGTCTTATTTCTGCGGAATAACCCATATGCCATAAAGGTTACTTAGAAGACCTTTTCATCATCTCAGTTACTAATCTGCAATTTTAGCTACTCTCCAGCAACTGAGCCGTCTTTTTCAGACGTCTCACGGCTGTTTCTCCCCATTCAGGCTTCTGAGAAGGCCTTTTCCGCCTTCTCAGTTACTCATCTGCAATTTTAGCTACTCTCCAGCAACTGAGCCGTCTATTTCAGACGTCTCTCGGCTGTTTCTCCCCATTTAAGCTTCTGAGAAGGCCTTTTCCATCTTCTCAGCTACTCATCTGCAACTTTTAGCTACTTTCAGCAACTGAGCCGTCTTTTTCAGACGTCTCACGGCTGTTTCTCCCCATTCAAGCTTCTGAGAAGGCCTTTTCCGCCTTCTCAGTTACTCATCTGCAACTTTTAGCTACTTTCAGCAACTGAGCCGTCTTTTTCAGACGTCTCGCGGCTGTTTCTCCCCATTCTGACTTCTGAGAAGGCCTTTTCAGCCTTCTCAGTTACTCATCTGCAATTTTTAGCTAACTGGGATGGCGACCTGCTGCGCGAGGTCCTCGATCAAACGTAATTCCAGCAGCATTTTAGAAGGAGCCGGCAAAATTTATAAATGGGACTACAAGAACAAAAGCTTAACTACGCTGCTAACCGCCACCGGGACGTATTCCAACAACATCACGAAAGGAACTCCAAGCTTGCAGGCCGATTTAATCGGCGATTGGCGTGAGGAAGTTATCTGGAGGACGGAAGACAGTACTGCCCTAAGGTTGCTTCGATCGCGGGACAATATCAAGTTTATAATCCTAACAGCGGGAAGGTGCTGGACGTTGCCGGGAGTGGGACGGCAAATTGAACAACGTACAAATCTGGGCCGCTACCGGCAGCACTGCGCAAAAAAATGGCGTCTGTTAGCTCCGTAAACCGCTGCCAAGCGCAACAAAAAAGACTGCCCCTAGGCAGTCTTCTTTGTATAACCTCAACAGTTACGCTTCTTCGATAATCGCAATTCCCCAGCGAGTCAGCTCCCTGACCGCCCCTTGCTTCACTGCCTGCCCGCTCAACAATTCTTTCCCCTCCGCATGCGGATACTTCAAAGTCTCCGTACGATCGGAGTAATTGAAATAGTAACGAACGGTCTTCCCTTGGTCATTAACGCCCGATTTCACAATAAGAGGATACTGAATATCTTGATCCATCCCCCATAGTCCGGCATCCTTGACCGTCATTTCCAGCACCTTGCTCATCACGGCAGCGCTCGGCAGACAGCCAACATAAGTCGTAGTGCCTTTCCCATGGCGGTTCTTGGTAATGGCCGCATACGCTCCCCAATGAGGATGGTCATAAGAAGCCACTACTTCTGCCGTCGTAGGAGTAAGCAGTTCCATCCATGTGTTCACTGTGTTGTCCGCGGGTCTAACTTCAAAAGGGTCACCCTTGAACGAAACGGATTTCGGCTCCACAAATAGGCTATAGCGGATACCGCAAGCTTCATCGATAGCGCCGGGTTGATGTGTGGTGCGGACTTTGACATGTTCATTGGTAAAGCCGCTTTTAAACGTATAGACAACATGCCCGCCATTTCTGACGAAAGCGTTCAACCGCTCCAGCAGTTCATCTGACGCTGCATATAAGGCCGGAACAAGAATCAGATCATAGTTGTCCAGATTTCCGCTGTCCGGATGAACGATATCACAACCGATATTCATTTTATACAACGCATCGTACATAAGCCGAACTATATCGTTATAGTTGACTTTACGACCGGGCAGAGGGAACCATTCCATCGCCGTCAAGGACTCGTTAGTGACCAGCATTGCGACTCGATTCGATTTCTGCAGATTCACAAGATGCGGCGACAATCGATTAAAATCGCTGCCGATCGTCTTGGCTTCTTCATAAACGGGATTCGACTCCAAATCGTGGCTTAGCAAGCCCTTCCAGTAGGTTTCGGCTGAATTGTGTATCGAATGCCAATGCCAATAAGAGACCATGTTAGCCCCGGAGGCCAGATGGCTGAATGCTTGAAGCCTTAATTGTCCCGGGTAAGGAGTCCAGTTAGGAAAAGCTTGCGCCTGCGTTTCCAACACGAAATAATTGGTTCCTTTTAGAGCACGGGTAACGTCTCCGCCAAACGAAATTTCGGTTCCTGTCAGTTCATCTTGGGAAGGATGATAGATGTCGACTCCGGCGATATCCAAAGACGCCGACGCAGCAAAATGGTCTACATCCGGTTGAACATCGAAGGAGTAACCTCTCCACTCGAAATCAAAGTTATGCGTGACAAACTGACTTGGTCGTTTATATTCATTAACGATTGACACCTGCCAAGCCAGAAAATCGGTGACGAGCTTCCTCTGGAATCGGGCGAATTCTGCCCCCAGACTGCCGTTGATCGTACCGACGACGGAAGGAAAGTCCTCCCAACTGTTAATTCGGTTGCTCCAGTAATCCAGCCCAAATTCCTGATTGAGACGTTCTAGGGTTCCGAACTTGTCTTTCATATATTTCACGAACATAAATTGAACGTTGGCACCTGCCGTATGATAATGCTTGGTCTCATTATCTACCTGATAACCGATAATCGCAGGGTGATTTTGGACATGCCCGATTAAGCGAAGGTCCTCATTGCGCAGCCCGATCTGCCTCTCAATTGATGTTCTAATGTAACCAGCAAGGTAGCGTTTGTGTGCAACAGACTTAAGCGCCTCTCCGATAATCGGATGAGGCGCTTTGCGCTCATTGCGTAGCCCGACCTACCCCTCAAACAAGTTGCCTCCATATTGGCTTATTCTCATATCCCAAAACTTTTACCTCCTTGTCAACACAAAAAAAGGGCTGTTCCACATGTAGAAATCTACTTGGGACAGCCCCTTAAGGTCATTGACCTTCTGGCACATTCGAATCGGTATTCAAAACGAAGTTCATACTTCCATTGGATTTTTCCAATGCAATTGATCTTCAGGCTTCAAAATTCGTGCTTCTATTGGAGTAACTCCAATGAAATTGACGTTTAGAGCGCCAACCCCCTATTTCCACTGGATTAATTCCAATGGAATAGCTGCAGACTGCAAAATTTATAAAGTAGAAGCTGAATTTTCCAAATATGACATAGGAACAGCCCGCATCTAAAACTTTTTATAGCACAGAATCAGGTGAAAGCGGAGCTGGTTTTTCACAGCTGCTTTGCATCACGTAATGCTTCCCTGAGTCGGACGCATCGTGGAAGCCATGCATCGCCTCGAGCACGTGGTACGCCAGCTCACCATTCGCACGGTGTGCATCACTTTGGCCGCTTATCAGGGCCTCTGCCATCGCTGCAACACCTAAACCGCGGTGGTTTTCTTTGTAGCCGTGCGACAGAGGGATCGGCTCCCAATCTGAACCGCCTTTGCGAATAAGCACCTGACCGCCGAATGTATTCGGATCCGGAACGCGTAAAGAACCTTGACTGCCGTAGATTTCAATGTTCGGAAGCTGAGTGCCACCCATAATATCAAAGCTTGTTACAAGCGTAGCAATCGCACCACTATGGAAATCCAGCACACCAGCAATATGCGTTGGGGTATCTACTGTAATTTTTTGCCCACGTTTCTTCTCACTAGAAATTGTGCGCTCCGGGAAACTTACTCCAGCGGACCCTGTTACTCGGCGAATAGGACCAAGCAAAGCCACAAGCGCTGTTAAGTAGTATGGACCCATATCGAACATAGGGCCGCCACCCTTTGCATAGTAAAACTCAGGATCCGGATGCCAGTGCTCATGTCCTTTGCTCATCATAAATGCGGTTGCCGCGATCGGCGTGCCAATCCAGCCGTCATTAATCAGCTTCACACACGTTTGAATCCCTCCACCGAGGAACGTATCCGGCGCACTGCCAACTAGTAATCCCTTGCGGCGCGCAACTTCTAGGATCTGCATACCTTCTTCACGGGTTACAGCGAGCGGCTTCTCCACATATACGTGTTTGCCCGCTTCCAACACTTGAATACAGACTTCGGCATGTGCTGCTGGAATCGTCAAATTGATCACAATATCAATATTCGGATCATTCAATAGCTCTTGAACCGTATACGCATGAGGAATACTAAATTCCTCCGCCCGAGCCTTTGCTCTATCCAAATCGATATCGGCACACGCGAGCAGCTCCAAATGCACAAAGTTAGGAATATTTTTCATATAGGCAGCACTAATATTCCCGCAACCGATAATACCAACTTTCTTCTTGCTCATCTCTTACTTCCCCCTAATCGTTATCGTGTTGCCCACAGCAAGCCGCGGCGCATTAATTCAAGTGTTTCTGGCATACGAACGATGTTAGCTTGATGACCTAACGAGTTATAATACACCTTGCCCGCTCCATATGTTTTGGTCCAAACAACCGGCATCTCCACATCGCCAAAGTCTGTAACCGCATGTACATGAATGGCCGGATCCACATGCATGTAATACTTTTCAGAGACAACGACAAAATCATCCATGCCCTCCGTCAATAGATGCCCCCGATCCTTGATTCGAACCGTATACGTAACGCCATCATTCCCGGGATGCGCTACCCATTGACCGCCAACCATGTATTGATATTCCACTTCATTACGGAAGGAATCTCCCATACCGCCATGACAACCGGCGATGCCAGTTCCGCCTTCTTTTACCGCTGCGATTAACGGATTCAACTGCTCACTTTCGATTTTACCCATGGTCCATACTGGAACGATAAGATCAACGCCCGCCAAGCGCTCTGCATCTTTGAAGCTGTCCAGTGTATCCGATACTTCCACGCCAAAGCCTTCCTCACGCAATAACCCTGCGAAAATTCCAGCCACCTCTTCAGGTTGATGACCGTCCCAGCCACCCCACACAATCAATGCTTGTTTACTCACTGCTCAAAGCCCCTCTCCAGACTATTTATCATTAGACTTCACTAATACTCACCCAACGACGCTGCGCAATGGATTGATCCACCGCTTCCAGCACTTCTTGACACTTCACACCGTCTACGAAATTCGGGACCGGCTGACGGTCTTCCGAAAGTGCGTTCATCAGCTCAACGACTTCGTGTACAAATGTGTGCTCATAACCAATCGTATGTCCTGCAGGCCACCAAGCATCCATGTAAGCATGTGACGGATCTGTCGCCAGAACACGTCTGAAACCCTGAACATCCTCATCATCGCTTGTAAAATAAACCTGTAATTCGTTCAAACGCTCAAAATCAAACTTCACACTACCCTTACTACCATTAATTTCAAAAGAATTCGTGCACCGGTGCCCTGGCGCAAAACGAGTGGCCTCGAAGCTTCCGAGCGCCCCATTCGCGAAGCGTGCCATGAACAGCGTCGCATCATCGACCGTTACCGGTCCGTGCGGTGCATCCTTACTGCCTTTGGCGCTAAGCCCCGTCATCGAAGACGGCAGTGGCCGCTCCTTAATGAACGTCTCACTCATGCCGATAACCTCCGTCATATCACCGACTAAGAAGTGTGCCAGATCGATCAGATGCGCGCCCAAGTCGCCGTGCGACCCAGAGCCGGCAATCTCCTTCTGGAGGCGCCAGACCAGCGGGAACGTTGGGTCTACGATCCAGTCCTGCAGGAACCAGGCGCGGAAGTGATAGATGTCTCCGAGGCGGCCGCTCTCGACTAGCTTCTTCGCGAGCTGCACCGCAGGAGCAAACCTGTAGTTGAAGCCCACCATGTGCTTCACCCCGGCAGTTTCAGCCGCCTCCAGCATCTCCCTTGAATCCGCAAGGGTCAGCGCCAGCGGCTTCTCACAGAACAGATGCTTGCCAGCCTTCGCCGCAGCAATCGCGATTTCCTTGTGCGCATCGCTGGGCGCATTGATATCGACAACGTCGATATCGGGATGCATGACCAGCTCGCGCCAGTCGGTGACATACCCGTCCCAGCCGAATTGTTCGGCTGCGCTGCTGACACCGCTTTCATCCCGACCGCAGATGAGCTTCATCTTCGGTACCGCTGTCTGCGGGAAAAACATATGCAAATCCTTATAAGCATGACTATGTGCTTTGCCCATAAACTTATAGCCAACCATACCAATATTGAAAGAATTCATAAAAGTGCGCCTCCCTAGAGTTTTGCCTTAGCAAAACTAGCTTCGTTAACATTCATTTCGGTTCTTTCATCCATATACCTACTATTCATTTATGATGACTGCTCTTTGATGATTGTCGAACAACCAATCGGGTCGGCAGCTTGATTCGTGTATCCTTCGTGCCTTCCCCACGCAGCAAACCCGCCAGCACACTGCGTGCTGCTTCTTTGCCCATCTCATAGAAAGGCACATTGATGCTGCTTAGCGGTGGATCGCTGAGCTTAGCAGCATCCGAATCATCGCAGCCAATAATAGCGAAATCACGCCCAGCCATCCAACCTCGCTCACGGAGCCCTTGCATCAATCCGATCGCCATACGATCATTGGCCGCAAATACCGCTTCCACTTGATCCCGATGTTCCCATAGCTCTGATGCCGCTTCATACCCGCTCTTACGGCTGTAATTACCTTCAAGCAGCAGCTCAGGCGTAACTTCTAAACCTGCTTCACTCATTGCTTTCATATAGCCTTGAAGTCTATCGCCAGAGTTCGAGTACTGGGGCGAACCATTCAGAAAAGCAATCTTCCGATAACCCTCTTCCTGTAAATGCCGAACCGCCCTATAACTGCCCTCTACATGATCAGCATCCACTTCATGAAAGGATAACCCCTCGAAGCTTTGATTGACCAAGCAAAAAGGCAGTCCCTGCTCCTGCAGCTGCATTAGCGATTCCCGCTGGTGCGGAGTATCCCTTGAACCCAGAATGACACAAGCATCCACCTTCTGCGAGCGATAAAGTCGGGTGTAATCCAAACTCTCATCCGGTGTTAAGAGCGACAGCAGCATATCATAACCCTGCTCCCTTACTTGTTCCCCTATGCCGCTTAATATTTCTGCGAAATAAAAGGCAGAGAAGAGATGCACTTTGGGCATATAGGGCAGCACAACGCCAAGATTACCACTGCGTCTCCGAGCGAAGCTTTGCGCAATAGCATTTGGATGATAGTTGAGCTGTTTTGCAGATTCAAGTACACGCTCTTTCGTAGCAGGCTTCATGGGGCCTAGCCCATTAAATACACGGGATACGGTCGCCTCTGAAACCCCTGCTAGTTCAGCAACCTCTTTTCTCGTCACCATGCATAAGCCTCCAATAATTCATCCATTAAACTAACAATGTACACGCGTACATTTTCTCATTCAAAAGCCATTCATGTCAATACAAAATTATTGAATGTTTTTATTTAACAATATTCGACATTTTCATCAATTTTACATAAAGTTAAACAAGAAGATTGCTATTATTTGTAAAAAAAACTAATTTATAATCTTGTCTACAGTTCGCCTTTCGACTTATGATAGGGGGTACAGTGGACAACTATGATGTAGGAATGAGTGATAGCAATGAAAGCAGTCTGGCGCCTTTTTCACTTCGCCGCATCGACAACATTAGGTACTCTTAGGAGTAAGAAAATAATCACTCGCATTAACCAACGACAGCAGATTCAAGCATTGTTAAAGCAGGCTATTAGAAGTCAACATTATGATAAGCGCACAGCCCCATTATATACCCTTCTCATCCTTGATATTGACCGCTTTCGCCAAGTTAATTTCTCGCTCGGATACAAGTCTGGCGATCTCCTTTTGGAAGAAGTGGTCAAACGTCTGCGGACCGTACATGGCTGTGACCTTGTTGTTCAATCAGGAGATGATGAATTTGTTCTCCTTATACATGCTACTACCCATGATCAGCTTTCCCAAATCATTCAAAGCATACAGTACGTTTTTGTTACATCATTCATCGTAATGGATCAAGAATGTTTTATTACCGCGAGTATGGGTATGAGTGCTGTGGACATATCGTTTGCTACGATCGAACAAGCCTTGCATCAAGCTGATCAAGCTCTCCTAGCCGCTAAGCGTACAGGTAAGAACAAGCTTGTTACCTATAATTCCTCACACGCGCAGCGGTTCTCCAATCAAATTCAGATGGAAACTGAGCTGCGGAAGGCGATACTTGAGAATCAACTCATCCTATACTATCAGCCACGTCTTGAGCTCTCCACCGGAAACATTATTTGTCTGGAAGCGTTGGTGCGCTGGAATCACCCGAATCACGGCTTAATTGCTCCTAACGAGTTTATTCCGCTTGCTGAAGAGAGCGGTTTGATTTTGCAACTCGGGGAATGGGTGCTTCGCGAGGCTTGTCTCCAAAAAGCGAGATGGCTGGAAGCCGGTATTTTAAATTATCAAATTGCTGTAAATATTTCCCCTTGTCAATTTCAAGATGAGTCATTTTCCGATAAGGCCATTCAGATTATTGAGCAAACCGGTATCGATCCTGCCTTCCTGGAATTTGAAATTACCGAAAGCTCGATTATGCAAAATATGGATATGACCGTTGCGGTATTGGATAAACTATGTAATAAAGGGATTTCGATCTCTATCGATGACTTCGGTATTGGCTACTCTTCACTTAATTACTTGAAACAATTCCCTATCCATTGTCTGAAAATAGACCCCCGTTCTTTCGTGAAAAATATACATAGCAATAAAGATGATTGGGCCATTACGAATGCCATTATCCATCTCGGCCATGCTCTTGAAGTGCAAGTGGTTGCAGAAGGCGTAGAAGAATGGAGCCAACTTGAAATATTGAAAGAAACAACCTGTACAACGATTCAAGGCTATTTACTAAGTCCTCCTGTATCCGCTATCGAAATTGAGCAAACCTTTCATAGGAATAACAACAGGCCGGTTATGATTTCATAACCGGCTGTATGCTTTGGCATAACGTCTCATTTTGGCAAAAATACGTTTGTCACTCAATCTTCGAAAAATATAGGGATCAGGACTCGTATTTACCTCGAGAATCCATGGATGCAGATTATCGTCCAAGGCGACATCGACACCGATCTCCTTAACCCCTCTATAACGCGTATTGATCGCCTTCGCAACCTGTAACCCCAGAACATGCAGCTTCTTGACATACCTCTTCCTCTTACTTGTACTCAAATACTTGTGGAGCAGCGTTTCCACCGGCTTCAATGTTCCCCCATTATGGAAATTAGTAACCACTTTTTTCGGATGGGCCACTCTGCCTATAACACCTGTTGTCTCCCACTTCTGTGAAGGCGTTTGTTGAACCATGACACGCAGATCAAATCGGTTTCCTTTGTATTTGAGCAGATGAATCCCTTTCTGTACTAAATAATTCCGTTTTTTCGTCTTTTTACTGAGAGATGCATACATCTCATCAAATGTTTTAAACTGTCTTAATCGAACGCCTGACTGATACGAATAAGGCATTTCTGCCCCCTCCTCCGCCAGTTCCACACGTATAACACCGTTTCCAAACATACCTACATTCGGTTTAACATACACCATCTTATATTGGTTAAGCATTTCACTTAGTGTCTCTTGATTCATTCGTTTGGTGGTCGGAACATATTTACGCAGCTTGTGCTTAGATTCAATTGCTTTTGTTTTGCCAATTTTGCTAGTGACGTACCTAGCTCTACTAAGACGGACCGGTTTCTTTAACGCCTTTTTCATATTTTGCCTCCAGCTTCAGTCTATAGAAGTCGGCCAAAGATTGTGCTGTGGCCTGCCAGCTGAATTGCTTTATGACATCTTGCCGCGCCTGTTTGGCTAAACCCTCTGCCCATTCTTTCCGTTCGGCCACCGCCACAATACTTCGTGCGAATGCGCGAGGATCTCGGAATTCTTTGATCAAAATCCCGTTAATTTCATGCTGAATAACCTCTTTAATTCCCCCAATGTTCGAGGCGATTACTGGTAATCCAGAAGCCATCGCTTCCACGTTCACCAATCCGAATGCCTCATGCTTTTGTGAAGGACATATAAAGCAATTCGCGAGTCCATATACTTCATGTATCTTACGATGCGGTATATTGCCAAGAAACTTCGTTGGCACTCCAAGCGTATTAGCCTTCCTTTTAAGCTTCGCCTTGAAGCCTCTACCTTGCTCACCCCCAGCAATCAACAGCTTTAACCCAGGGATCGATTTTCTAGCTTTATGAACAGCGCGAATCAACTGAGGGATGCCTTTGCGCTGGATAAGTCGGCCGACATAAAGAATTTGAAAACCGTTCCTGCTAACTCGGTACTTTCTTCTTAAACGTCTCCTCGTTTTCTCCGATTTAGGACTAAATCTAGCCACATCGGTCCCGAGGTAAATCTTGTAAAGCTTATTTCGCTGTTTCGGATACAGCCTTGTTAGCTCTTGTTCGAGTGAACTGCTATTAGCTACAATCCAGTCCACTTTATTCAATTGCTTGGAGCATCTACGAATAGAAGCATAAGGAGGCTTCACGAAAGTTAAGGAATGTAAGAATAAAGATACTGGTGTTTTCGGAAAATGGCGTTTGATGACGGCAGCATAATGGGGTCTGTTATCAACTTGAATCCAATCAAATGTCTTTCCTTTGGTAGCCTTAAGCACTTCCTTCAAGTACGTACGAGAGCTTCCCGTAGGTACCCTTATTATCGTAAGTTGGCCTTGTCGTGAACTACGGCTGTACCTAGGATGCTGCCTCGAAATAACGGTAACTTGATGCTTTTTGGCAAGCTCGCGTGCAATGGAGTAAATACATATTTCGACGGAACCACCTAGAATTGGCGGTACTGGAATTTGTTCAGGAGCAATGATTAAGAGGTGCACGTCTCTAATTCACTTCCTTAGGGCTAGCTTAATGATTACTTATTAACCCGTACCTATTGTATGAAGCAAACGGTCCATTGGCGACAAAATTGAAAGAAGAGGCTGCTCCCCAAATTAAGATCTGGGGGCAGCCTCTTCTTCAATTACAACACTTATGGAGCACTAGTTAAAAATTTAGCATTCGGGTTTTTCTCGATCGAAGATCGCAGCGCATACTCGCTCTCGAACAAGCCTACGTAATTCCCTTTTTTATCTTTTACCAGCTGTGAGTTAATACGGAATTTACTTGGATCCAGCTTCTCATCTACAATCCAACGCGCGAATTGATAGTTCTGGCGCTGTAATAAAATATCTACGCCATATTCGGATTTCATCCGATGTTCAAGCACTTCGAATTGCAGTTGACCGACCACGCCAAGAATCATGTCCTCGAAACCAATCGTGGTGAATACTTGAATCATACCTTCTTCAGTCAATTGATCAATACCTTTGAGGAACTGCTTTTGCTTCAAGGCATTCTTGATGGAAACTTTGCTGAACAGCTCCGGAGAGAACGTAGGCAGCTCGTCGAAGATAACCTCTTCCCCTTCACTTAGGGAATCTCCGATACGGAAAATACCGGGATCAAACAAGCCAATGATATCGCCAGGGAATGCCTCTTCGACAATGTCACGGTCTTGCGCCAAAAATTGCTGCGGCTGAGCTAATTTAATATCTTTGCCGAGTCGAACATGTTTCACGGACATACCACGCTCAAACTTGCCAGACACGATACGCAGGAAAGCCACACGGTCGCGGTGAGCTGGATTCATATTCGCTTGAATCTTGAATACATAACCTGAGAATTTCTCTTTTGTAGGCTCTATGATGCCTGCCGTGCTGTTCCGCGGCTCAGGCGCTGGCGCAAGCTGTAGGAAGTTCTCTAGAAACGTCTGCACACCGAAGTTGTTCACGGCACTGCCGAAGAAAACAGGTGTCAGCTCGCCTTGCAGCACTTTCTCCATATCAAACGGGTCACCGGCTACATCTAGCAGCTCAATATCCTGGCTTAATTGTTTGTGCAAGAATTCACCTGCAATTTGTTTCACTAATGGATCATCAACACCATCCACCTTGCGTACTTGAATTTCTTTGTGATCTTCACCTTGATACAGCTCTAATTGCGACTTCCCGCGATCGTAAACCCCACAGAACTGCTTACCCGAACCAATCGGCCAGTTCATTGGATACGAACGAATACCGAGCACTTCTTCTAATTCCTCTAAGAGTTCAAACGGGTCACGGCCTTCGCGGTCCATTTTGTTAATAAACGTGAAGATCGGTATTCCGCGCATTCTGCACACCTGAAATAGCTTCTTCGTCTGCATCTCGACCCCTTTGGCTACGTCAATCAGCATCACCGCGCTATCCGCAGCGGTAAGTGTTCGGTACGTATCCTCACTGAAGTCTTGGTGACCAGGTGTATCCAGAATGTTCACGCGATGCCCTTCGTAGTCGAACTGCATAACGCTGGATGTTACCGAAATTCCACGCTGCTTCTCAATTTCCATCCAGTCGGATGTCGCATGTTTGCTAGCCTTACGCCCTTTGACCGTTCCGGCTAAGCGAATCGCGCCTCCGAATAACAGCAATTTCTCAGTTAATGTTGTTTTACCCGCATCCGGGTGAGATATAATCGCGAACGTACGTCGCTTAGCGACTTCCGTTGCGAGAAGTTTAGTGAGTTGCGTTGTCATCTGTTAGATTATTCCCTTCTTGTTTTACATATAGAGGTAGTTTAAAAAGTTCACTTTGTCCACATCAGATGATAGTCTGATTGGCGAATAAACTTACTGATAAACACGGTCGCTCATCCCCGAATTACTTCGATATAGGATTATCTCATAACGAAGTCATTCAGTAAGCATCTCGGCATCGAATCTTGAACGAAACCGGGAAGTCCGGTACTCACGTAGCAAATCTCTACGTTCCGTTCCTCCTTCTCCGGACTTCGTCCAACCTTCTCGGTTCTGAAAGCGAGCTTTTTAAACACGCATTTAATAGCTTACTATGAATCAGGCTTGAACTTTCTGCAAATCAATACTCCAATTCGCTTCATCTAGGAAAGTTCGATTGCTAAACTCTCGGCCGCGCACGACAACCTTATCCGCAAATACTTGCACATATATGCCCTGTACTTTATTTTTGGCTTCTTGCTGGTAGGCGCGGTTAAGCGTTCTTCCAACCGAAGCATTGTGGAAATAATGGAAAGTCTCCTGCACATAATGCTGTGTCCCATTCTGGAAATCTTGATGGCGATGCCCACAGAACACGAATACATTCTTATAAGGCTTTAGCGTCTCGCGGAACTTTATAGCGCGCATTAACTGATGTGATCCACCATCTGTGCCATTAGGTGGCAGCGGTTGATGCGTCATCACGAATAGTGGTCTTCCTGGTTGATAGAGGCTTTTCACCCGTTCTTTGAACCATTCCAGTTGCTCATCGGAATACCAAGCTCCCTCACCAACCTCCGGCTTCTCCTGCACGTAGGCTTCTTGTGAAAGCAGCAAAATGGAGTGACCCTTGGTCGTAAAATCATTGTAGAGTGTCTTGTAGCCAAAAAACTTCTTGAACGACTCTCGGCTCATCGCGTCACTTTTGCCGTTGGGAACGGCTGCTTGATCCCAGATATTCGCTTTATTAATCCAGATCGAGTAATAATCGTGATTTCCCATGTTCGCATGAACAGGGGGAAGTTTATATTCACTTACAATGGTACGCAGCTCCTTATAATCTCGTTCCGTTCCTGTGTCCGTCAGATCGCCTGTTAGCATAATAGCATCAACAGGACCGTCGAAATGTGTAATATCATCAAGCGCTTGCCTTAATTTCTTACCCGTAAGTGCATCACCTATACTGACATGAAGGTCGCTTAAAATAAAATAGGACATGAGGGGACCTGTCGGCAAGGGTTCTGTCGAAGTTTGTGCCACGGATTGGGAAGGCTCAGGTTTCACAGATGATAGGGCGGGCTGAGCATCTGGAATAAACTTTTTCTTAACCATTTGACTAAAAATCGCACTAAATCCAACGAGTGCAGCCCCTATTGCCAGCAGCCATCTGATAAAAGCTCTTCGTGACATATACGCACCTCAAGTAATGAATAGTAAGATTTACTCCGTAATATTTATTATACCACAAAAAAAATCCAACAGGCAGAGTCGCCAGTTGGATGTTAGGCTTGTTACCTCAAGGATAAACGGCTTACGCCGTCCATAACGAGCGCGTTTGACAAGGTTGATGCGAAGCTAGGTTATTCCCTAAACTTATTCGTATCAACTATGTTAAAACCGTTGTTTTTTGAACGGCTTCCCAATCAACTTCACCTTCATTTTGACCATTAATCGGCCACCACTTAAAGCCGTCTTCGCTTAGGAGCTTCGTTGCCTCTTCAGGCCCCCAAGATCCGGCTGGATAATGTTTCAGATCTTCCGTCTTCTCACTCCATGCTGCTGCAATACGATCCACATAGGACCAAGCAAGCGCCACTTCATCCCAACGGGTAAAGTACGTGGAATCTCCACGTGTTGCATCGTACAGCAAGCGCTCGTAAGCTTCCGGCGTATTGATACCGATCTGGCAGCTTTGGCAGAAATCCATCGCTACTGGAACGATGACGCCTTCCGAGCCCGGCTGCTTCGCATTCATTTTCAGATAGATGCCTTCCATCGGATTCACACGGAAAACAAGCAAATTCGGCTCCAACTCATGCTTTTTGGCCAAATACACATTATTCGGAATATTCTTAAATTCTACAACGACCTCTGTCGTTTTAACTGGCAGTCTTTTGCCCGTACGAATGTAGAAAGGTACACCTGCCCAACGGAAATTGTCCACGTGAACTCTGGCTGCGAAATAAGTCTCTGTTGTTGATTGCGGATTCACCGAATCTTCTTCACGATAAGCAGGCAGCGCTTTGCCTTTGGCTGATCCATTCGCATATTGACCACGGACCACATTCGCACGAACATCGTCGCCGGATTCGAATAAGCGGAGGGAACGCAGGACCTTCACCTTCTCATCACGGATATCTTCCGGATGCAAACGGCTTGGTGGTTCCATTGCCATCATCATCAGCATTTGCAGCATATGATTCTGACCCATGTCGCGCAGGGCGCCAGAGTGATCATAATAACCGCCGCGTTCTTCAACACCGACAGTTTCACTTAACGTAATTTGGATGTTAGCTATGTATTTGTTATTCCAAAGTGGTTCAAAGAAAGCATTCGCGAAACGAACGAACTCAATATTTTGCACCATTTCTTTACCTAAGTAGTGATCAATGCGGTAAATATCTTGCTCTTCAAATACTTGACGAAGTTGTCCATTCAAGCGCTCAGCCGATGGCAGGTCGTAACCGAACGGCTTCTCAATAACAAGACGGTGCCAGCCTTTGGTTTTGAGCAATCCGCCTTCACTTAAGTTGTACGATACGTTACCGAAGAGCTCTGGAGCCAGAGCGAGGTAGAACAAACGGTTCCCACCGGTCTGATATTTCTCATCGAGTTTGGCTGTCAGTACATTAAGTTCATGGAAACCAGCGACATTATTGATATCCAGTGACATGTATTCAAAACGCTGTGCGAATCGATTCCATTCCGCCTCATCCGTCACTTTATAACGGGCAAAATCCTCAATCGAATGCTTTACATCATCACGAAATTGTTCATTCGTACGAGGTCTTCTAGCCAAACCAACTACAGCAAAATTTTCCCCTAACTTTCCTTCACGATATAGGCTATAAAAAGCTGGAAACAGCTTTCTTTTCGCCAAATCGCCCGTTGCTCCGAAAATATAAAACACAGCTCCACTCATCTATGCATCATTCTTTCTCTATTAGGATTAGTTAATATGCTTAGCATACCTAAAATAGTCAAGCTATTCAACTTTTCTGAGAACTTTCTTCCATAACTTTTTCTTATGAGAAACTAGACATTCGTCTATACCGAACCGCCCGGCCATGAATAGGCTGAAAGTACACAATAACACGGAGGTGCTAAGATACGATGCAGCCGATTCATCCGATTACTGATAAAACCTGTCGAAGCTTATACGGAAAGCCTGTTCTTATTTTTTTTAACGATGGCTCCGAGATCTATGGCATATTAAGTCGTATTGAAAAAAACAAGCTGATCCTGAATGATGATGCCACTCCTAAGCTCAGCACGACTACGAAAAAAACCAAAAAAACCATATCCAAATCAAAAACAGTTAAATCGAAGCAAGCAAAGTCACCAAATCAAACTTCATTCTCGGGTACAGCAGATGAGGGGTATTCCTCCTTTGGCCTACCTCTCTTCGGTGGCGTAGCCTCTGGCTATCAAGGCGCGATCGATATTCAACTCGAAAACATTGCAGCTATGTTCAGTGAATGATGAAGGGGCTGTGGATGAAACCATCATCTGCAGCCCTTTGTCTTATCTTCTCAATTTCTTACTCATTTTATAGCAGCTTAGCTCGGGAATAAACGAATGAATTTCGTAACCTTTGCGTAAGTAAAATTGAATCGCCTTAGGGTTGCTTTCATCAACAAAAAGTTCAGCCGTCAAACAGCGTTCACTTTTCCCGTACTCCTCAGCGACCTTCATAAGTTCATGCCCCCAACCTCTCCCTTGCTCACGAGAATCGATGGCTAACATATCAATGAACAGCACACGCGATTTGCGAATCATTGTGATGAATCCGAACGGCTGTTTTAACCCTTTGGCAGTAACAAACGTTTTATTCTGATTCAGTCTCTTCCGTATTTCTGAAAATGTTACGGAACTACCTGTGTCATACAATCTAGAAAAGGGTACTAACTGTTCAACGACTAATCGATGAATAGCTCGATCGTCAATGGAAGCCAATCGTTTGCGTATCACTTGGCACCGCCTCCACAAGAAGCAATAATGCTATCTTATGTTGGCAGGACCGCAAATGACTCTGCTTGAATAGGCAGCTTTTTTATTGTTCTAACCAAGCAAGTACCAATTTACCCCAGTCCCTACGAATGCTATACTATAATTAAGCGAAAATGAGGTGATCTCCATGATTTATGCGTATCCCCCAATCATGGCTTTGAACAGCTATCAAACTCATAAAGACTACTACCGGGTAAGCGCGGTAAGCGGTATTGCCGGCGGTAAATCAAGTACCATTCGACGTCCTCTCGACATGCCCTTTGCAGAATTAGCCTACAAACAACACGCTCAGTCTGCCGCGAAAGGCGTAGCCGAATTTGTTCAATCCGCACAGAACGTTAAACAATCGGCACAATCCTTGGTGGAGTCTCGACTTCCTGCTATTGCCTACAAGGCAACACCTCTTTCGTCAGAAGCCGATAGCGATTCCATCATTGAACCTATACGTCAATTCGTACATACATATAATGAATTTCAGGACAGTTTGCGGGATTCTCCCGAGTATTTGAATCGCTCACTTCTCATAGGACTAGAGCAAGCCGCTAAGCCCTATTCTCTGAAAGAAATTGGGATAACGAAGCTGGATAACGGAAGCTTAGAACTCCAAGAAGACGAACTTCAAGATCAGATTAAGAACCATTTTAGCTCTACGTTAAAAAGTCTTGGCAGCATTACAAACTTCGCCGCCACACTCTCGAATTCGATTGGACAATTGCAGCAATTGCCTTCGGAGTCATTGTTCCAAATCTCACGTTCACAGCTTAAGCCATACGGCCAATATCGATCCCAGCTGCAAGCTTATTTGCCGGTTCCGATGAGTGGACTGCTGCTTGATGTTGAGATGTGAGCGAGAATTCAAAATTTTATAGATCTTATGAAAATGATCCGGCTGATGCTCGGGTCATTTTTTTAGCGCCAATCTCAGGCTCAGAAATCGACATCTCAAACCGGCTACTCCTTCTTACACACATAAAAACGACCCTCGAATGAGCTCATGCACATGCATGCTCACCCAGAGGGTCGCTTTCTTTAGAATAGCTTCTTACCTAATACATGATCTAAAGGGATGAATCCGATTACTCTGCTATCCATACTGTTATTACGGTTATCTCCCATCACGAAAATATGATCGGCAGGCACCGTCCATTTCTTGTTTCCGTTCGCTCTCATTGCCTCATTAATGTAAGGCTCGTCAAGAAGCACACCATTGCGGTACATCTTGTCATCCTTAAGCTCCAATTGATCTCCCGGCTTACCAATCACCCGTTTGATCCAGACATGTTTATCATCACCTTTGGTAAATAAACTGAGCAAAGGGCTGTCTAACAGGTCATTCTTGAATGTTCTCTTAAGATCGACTCTGGAGTCAATAATGACAATATCCTCGTATTTCGGTTCATAATTAAACGTATGAGAAAGCTTTGATACATAAACGCGTTGACTGTCATGCAGCGTCGGATCCATGGAATGTCCCATAACCTTCGTGGATTGGAACACAAAAACTCCAAGAAATATGACTAAAACAAACGAAATGGCAATGGAACCAAACCAGCTCCAAATTTGCTTTAATAGATTCATTCGTATCGCTCCCTTATGACTAAATGCTATTCAGCCAAACCATGTTTAAAAGCATAGATGGCGGCTTGTGTTCGATCTTCTACACCTAGCTTGGCCAGAACATTGGTAACGTGAAACTTTACCGTCTTCACACCAATAAACAAATCATCCGCAAGCTCTTGATTGGATTTACCTTTAGCAATCAAGCGAAGCACTTCCATTTCACGATCGGTTAACTCTTCATGTGGCTCTGCTGCCGGCTTAGGCTGACGAAAGCGATTCATGATCTTGGAGGCAACCTGAGACTCCAGAATGGACTGCCCTTTAGCCGCCGCTCTAATCGCTTGAGCGATCTCGGAGGCACGTGACGTTTTGAGCAAATAGCTGAAAGCCCCAGCTTCAATCACTGGATACATTTTCTCATCATCTAAGAAGCTCGTCAACACAATGACTTTGCAATCCGGGTAAAGTTGCAGCAGCTTCCTTGTCGTTTCGATACCGTCCATGCCTTCCATAACCAAATCCATGAGTACGACATCAGGTCGATATTCCTGTGCTAGCCGAATCCCATCATGACCATTGCTGGCTTCCCCAACCACTTCAATACCATCCTCTGTCCCTAGTACGGCTGCGAGTCCGATCCTGACCATTTCGTGGTCATCGACAAGCAAAACCTTAATCAACGCATCGTCCATTTGTTTCTCCTCTCGATAGAAAACTATTTCTGCCTTGTTATCTATGGTAATGGATTAACTTTCAACCGCATATTCAGTAGCTAGTATCGGCACACGAATTTCAATACGCGTACCTCGATCAGGCGCGGTAATGATATCCACAGAGCCGCCGATTTCATTAACCCGCTCCTTCATGGACACTATACCGTACGATGTAAGCTTCTTAGCATCTAATTCAAATCCGACCCCATCATCGCGTATCGCAAGTCGAACACCGTCTGGGCGATGCAGCAGCTTCACTTCCAGCTTGTTCGCCTTAGAATGACGCAGAGCATTAGAAAGCGCCTCCTGGACAATACGGAACAAATGGTCCTCAATCCCCTTATTCAAGCGGATATCCTCGTCCATATCCCAAGTAATCGCCATGGGCACTTTAGCCGCAAGCTCCTTCAGAAGCTCGACAAGTCCTTCGGACAGTCGTTTCCCTTCCAGATGAATAGGTCTTAAATGCAGAAGCAAGGCTCTCATTTCCGATTGGGCAACAGAAGCCATCTCTTCAATGAGATGAATTTGTCGTTTAGCCTTCTCGAAATCTTTATCCAAGGTCCGCCCTACTGCCGTTGCCGTCATCGATATCGCGAATAGTTGCTGGCTCACCGCATCATGAAGCTCCCGTGCCAATCGTTGTCTTTCTTCAATCACGGCAGACAGCTTTGCTTTCTCCGCAAGCTCCGCATTATCATTAGATAAGCGTTGCAGGGAAGTAACCTGCTCTTCCCATCGCTTCATAATACGGCCTAACTGATCACCTAGACGCCCGATTTCATCTTCACCGTGTTGGAAACCGCCGCGGGCAAACGTCCCTTTTTCCAACAAAATCATCGTTTCCATCATCGGCTCAAGCCTCCGAGTAATTCGGTTGCTATTCCAGAAGCCATACACAGCGCCCATTCCGCCTATAACCAATATCGTTATGAATGTAAACTTAACGCCCTCTTGCCAGCTCGTAAATAGCACAATCAGATTGCGTGAATTCAAAAAATAAATGATCGCGCCAAACACAACGAAACTAAAGATGATCGATTCACTCATGCTGCGCCATATCATATTCGTTAATCGTCGTTTATAGCCGTCCAATTGGTGATGAACCTCCTCGAGATCTTTACGCGTGCCTAAGCGCACATTCTCACAATACTTTGATCTTGATATCTCCTACGATGTAAGAAAGCACAAGTTTCACGCGGTGATCGCAAAGTTCATAGTTAGGGGACTGCCAGACCAGCTTGTTCATAACCCCTGACTCACGCTCATTCGCAACTTGAATCTGCCCAAAAGAAATGGAAGCTGTGACAGCGATACCGATATCATCCGGCACTTTTATATCTACATCTCCTACAACGCCTTGCAGGATGACAGTCGTTTCCTTTTGCTCCAAAATCGCAAGTGAGAGATCAATGTAGGTTTCTCCGATAATGTACCAAGTTGAACTGTTACGTAAAATCCAAGGCTCACGTCCTAAACGGACGCTATCCACCAATTTCTGCTTTTGCATATACGTGTCGTCTTTGTGTACTTGCTTAGATCGTATGAAAAACAAACCTAGCGAAATTAAAACAATAGAGAAGACGATGGTAATGTGATCACCGAATAAAATCACTGCCCCTATACCGATCAGCACATAACCTTTGCGCTCTTTGCGTGAACGGACCCGATGAATGCCTAGCAAGATGAGGATAATGGCAAGAATGGGGAAAAAGCCTATCATATGATCTAGAAGCAAAAAAAGACCGGCTCCAATCAGCACTAGTGCTGTATTGCGGTTACGGTTGCTTTTAGTTTCTTCTCCCATCGCTGCACCTCCTCTGGCTGACTTTTAAATGACTTCATATAGATTCCTAGCATACCATAAGAATGGACGACCTCCAAGATGCAAATCCTTGCGCGGCAAGGCTTCCGCATGAATCATGGAGGTCAATGGCCCATCTGCGCCTACTTATTAGGCGCTAGAGGGATACACGCGGCTATTTCTTGTCGCGCGGGTCGTTGTCATCGCTGCGATGCTGCTGCCACTCCTGCTGGAACTTGCCGCGCAGCGTGCGCAGTTCCTGCTGAAGGTTGCCGCCGGCTTCCTTCAGCGTCTCTTGCGACAGGCGGCCCGCTTCGCGGAGCCCCTGCAGCGCTTCCCGGCCGAGCTCGCGGCCGGTCACTTCCAGCTCGCGCCAAGTATCGCGAGCCTCTTTCTCATGCAGCCCGCTGCTCGGCGGCTGCACCTGAGCCCCCTCGGCTGCGTGCCCCGCACGCAGCCCGCGCAGTTCATCCGCGAGCGCCAGGCACACGTCCTGGCTGCTTGCGTACTGCGCGCGGTAGTGCTCGCAAGCGGCTTCCTCGCGCTGCTTTTCTTGCAGCGCTAGCCGCGCGAGCTCTTCATCGCCGGCGCGCATCGCCAGCTCGGCTTGCTCGCCGCGCAGCTGCGCCATCTCCTCTGCGTTCACACAGTGGCTTCGCAGCTCAATGGTTCGCTTCAGCGCCTCCTGATAGCGCTGTTCCAGCTTCTCTATCACACTGTTCCCCCGTTCAAGGTGATCAAGCTTGCCGGCCGTTTCTTGCCAAGCAGCCTCAGCCATTTTGCCAATCCGATTCAATATATTCATGAAGTTACACCCCATACTCTTAAGATTTAAAATTCATTTCGTTTCTTCAATAAATGAATACCATACGCCACTAAACATGCTGCGAACGCAATCGCGATGAAGCCCGATAGTTTAATGATCAGTATCAAGCCGCCCAAGCCGGCGATAAACCATCCAATTTTCTTTCCGTTCTTAATACCTACATAGCCTAATCCAAGCATAGCTGCCGGGAATAACAACCCCATTAAATGAATATGACCACCCATCTGATGTAAACAAATAAGTAAACCTGCCGTGATTAAAACCAGTGCCAGCCCTTTCGATCGATCCATACTCATTCTGCTTACCGCCCTTCACGTGTTCTTCATGCTTCTATCGTACCTGAAACAGCGATATGTCAAAACGGACTCGCGACTGTTTTTGTACCTAGACCTAAGTCCAGTACCCTCTAAGACCTCCATCCATATTTTGGCCGTTGCCCCGTCAAGCCTCGGATGCTAAACTATTTGAAGCCGAGTCCGGTGCACAGACAAAGTGCCGGTACGGGGGACGATTTACATGGGGTGAATATTTGCTCTTCATCGGAGCAGACTAGGGAGAACCTTCTTCCCGAACCCGTCAACTAACCTCGAAGGCTTATGAAGGAGGATTACCAATTGCATACAATTACTAAAGGGTTAACTAGCCTTGCTGTGTCTTTAACGGTTTTGGCAGGAGGCTTTCTTTCGCCATTTACGGCGCATGCCGCTGAAATGGATGTGAAAGTGCAAGTCAATGACGAACTGATTCAATTTCCGGATGCTCAGCCTTTTCTGGATGACAATCATGCCACCCAAGTGCCGATTCGTTTCGTAACGGAGAAGCTTGGTTATGACGTGAAGTGGCAAAAAGAAGGCGATGAGATCAAGGTCACGCTAAATAACAACAAACATTCGATCACCTTAGTATCGGGACAAAAAGAAGCTGAAATCGATAGCAACCGTGTCGAGATGGATACACATGCGGAATTCCAAAATGGACGCGTATACGTGCCTCTTCGTTTTCTAAGCAGAGCATCAGATATTCCCGTTCAGTGGGATGCAAGCAGCAAATTAGCTATTCTAAGTAAAGATGGCAATCAGCATGCGCCAGATTATGAATTGTTTCAATCCACTGCCTATTCAGCAGATCCATCTGAGAATGGCGGCTACGGAGCTTTTGATTATATGGGTAATCCATTAGGTATTGGAACCGTTGCTGTAGATCCGAACGTGATTCCTCTAGGAACTAAGCTCTATATAGAAGGTTATAATTTCAATGGCCTACCTGCAGGCGGCATGTATGCTTACGCAACAGATACAGGCGGTGCAATCAAAGGCAAACGTCTTGATATCTTTATCCCAGGATCCAAGCAATCCTTAAAGAAGTTTGGTATCCAAATCATTAAAGTGTACAAACTATCCAATTAAAACGGCTGATATCAAAAAAAAGCTTGGTTTCTGAGATTATGATCTCAAGAAATCAGCTTTTTTTATTTCAGGTGGTAAAACCAGAAAAGCTGCTCTCCCATCATATAGTGACGAGAAGAGCAGCCTGCAGTTACTTAAACTTGATTTTTGGGGATACCATTTAAACTTGGGACATAATCAGCGGCATTGTTGCTCGATAGCGTTTGCGCCTCTTCGGTGAAATTAGCGTTATTCTGCTGATTCTTTTTCTTATCTGCTCGGTTATCTTCGCGGTCATACTTGGGATCGGCGTCATTTTTGGGCATAGCATTCACCTCCATTGTCTCATAGTTAGTATGAGAAGGTGGCTTGCATTTTATCCCAGTTATCTGGAACTAGCGTTGTTCCTTATATTACTTTTAAAAGAAATCCGCTAAATAGGTTGTCCGCCGCGGAATAGCAGTTTCCAGCCGGCTAACAAGTTCATCAGAGCCTTGAAGACGCTCAATTCGGGCCATGAATCCTGCTTTCTGATAACCCATGAGCAAAGCCGTCAACGTCTGAATGTTACAGCTAAGTAGTTGTTCCTCAGCTGGTATTTCATCTTCAGATAACTTCGCTACGAGGGCCGTCTTCCCATTGTCGGTAAACTGTAACCGATAGAAGCCTTGGTTCCAATCCGCATGCGTGTCTGAAACACGTAAATATATGGGTTCGGCTCCATCACGAGCTTCATATACATACTCTGTCAGAAAAGCTTCTACATCCACAATTCTCGCCGAGAAATAAGTAATCTTCTCTTGTTTGAACTTTGGATCGTGCACCAGAAACGGAAGTTGGTCATCTACAGGTGCATTCACTTCCACTTTGGTTATCATCGAGTCATGATCAGCAATGAATTTCCATAAGCCGCGTCTTGCTTCCTCGTCAAGAAAAACCAACTCATGGATGGTCGCCACTGTGTCCTTTACCTGGTAAAATACATAGCCCCGCTGTTCCCCTTGGGCGTTCGTGTAGACGGCAGCTGTACCCTTTTTAAATTTCAAATAACGATTATTCCACCAGTCCGCATCCCGCTCCATCATGCCATTGTATGCTTTTGCAAACTTAGCGTAGATTGGATTCAGAATCTCACCGCTTTTGACTACACGTAAAATCGAACTGCCCTCTGCGGCTTGAAACTTGGGAAGCTTATCTACAGGAATTTCATATTTCAAATAATCCACGTATGTTTCCCAGCCATATTTACGATAAAATTCAAACTTAAACGGCGCCAGAAAGGAAATCGTTTGACCCTGCTCTTTCATCGCTTTAAGCGCTTGAACAAGAAGCTGTCCCACCATCCCATTGCGTCGGTACTCTGGCCATGTTGCTACGCCCGCAATACCGCCCATCGCGAAGCTCTTCCCGTTTAACCAAGTCCGGAAGTTAAGTACGGTAAGCTTTGCAGCCATATTGCCGTCAACGAAATAGCCCCACACTTGATTAGGATCTGTAGAGCTTATCCGCTCTGCCTTTTCCTCTGCGGTAAGCTCATATTGAAACGCAAACTCAGATAGAGAAAAGCTCTCTAGAAGCTCCTCTTGTCGTAATGTACGAATTTCATTCATCTCAATTCACCTCATTTAGAATAGATCAGCTTTTCACCAAAGCGGCTGCTAGAACTGGCTTTCCTCTGGGCATGACACCATGAGCATCGGGCTCTAACGTAATGGCAATCGTGTCATAATTATTCGGATTGAATATGTAATATAACCCGCCTGTACCGTTATGTGTCATGAAAGTGCCAGCATTCACAGGGGTTTCTTTCCCCTTAATTAACCACACTTGATAAGCCTCAGGATGCTGACTGGTCTATCACATTAACCAAAGCAGTGGCGATGGGTCCTCACTCGCATTAATGAAGAGTAGGGCAAATGTCCAATCAACGAATGCCCCCCGGTCATATGCTGTATAGGGATACATCCTACAAAAAATATATACCGGAGGGGATACTATGTCATATGCAGCTGGTTGTGGAACTCCAGGATACGGAAATTCAGTAGGCGTTGTTCTTGTCCTGTACGTTCTGCTTGTTATCATTCTTGCCACGTTCTTCTAATAGAGTGAAAAGTCTCACACATTGATCTCGTATAGAATGGCCTACCATCAATGACTTCTTAACGGAAGTTCAGCGATAGGTAGGCCATCTTTATTGTATAGGATAAATAATTACGCGTTCGTCTCTTATGAACCCCTTACCCCCGGCAGGTAAGTAAATCAAACAATCCGCATCTTTGATAGAAACCATAATACTGGACTTATCAATACCTGATGGCTTAACCTTCAAACAGCCGTTGACCACATTTGTCGTTCCTCTGACATAACGCGGGTAAGCGGAGCCTTTATCATAATCGACATCCAACTGAGCCGTGATCGCTACTGGATAAGGTGAGTGACACCCTGCCATCGCTTTAATCAGCGGTTTGGCAAACAGCTCAAACCCAACGAATGATGCGCCCGGATTACCGGACAAAGCTAACAGCAACCGATTGTTCCATAAGGCAGCACTGGTTGGTGTACCTGGCCGCATGGCCACTTTGTTGAACAGCAGCTTGCCCTCAAATCGTTCAAAGACATCAACAAGAACGTCGTAATCGCCAACAGAAACACCGCCGGATGTGAGGACTAAGTCGACTTTGGAGAAAGTTTCTTGCAGCGCCGCCTCCACCTCTGCCACATCATCCGAAAGCGCCTGCATGATAACCGCAGATCCCCCAGCAGCTTCCACCTGCGCCGCCAGCATGTAGCTGTTACTGTTGCGAATTCGCCCAGGCTGCAGCGGTTCTGCCACATTCAGCAACTCAGAGCCTGTTGAGAATATGGCGACTCTTGGTTGCCGATAAACGGATACATACGAGTAGCCGAAAGTGGCTAATATCGCCGCTTCGCCAGGCCCAATCTGTGTACCTTGCTTAAGCAATATATCCCCTAAACCGATTTCACCGGCTATTGGGGTTATATTGCTTGCTGCGGGTATATTTTTTTTGATGCTCACATTGTAGGTGCTCGTTCCCGCATCTTGGAGGGAATCCGTCATCTCCAGCATAACGACAGCATCCGCGCCATCAGGAACTGGAGCTCCCGTCATAATACGAGCAGCCATACCAGATTGGATGGTAAGCTGAGGAACCGTTCCGCTAGGAATTCGTTCTATAACACGTAATACAACTGGAGCTTCTGGTGTGGCCTGCTCAATATCCTTTGAACATAGCGCATACCCGTCAACGCCTGATCTGCGAAAATGGGGTACCGGATGATCGGCAACTATGTCCACGGCCAGCCTTCTACCGAAAGCGGAAGATAGCGGAACAGACTCTATTGGTGTGTGTTTAACATATTCGAAAAGTAGGCTTCGGGCTTCCTCAACCGAAATTACTTTTCGCCCAAACTTTAGCTTAGTATCGCTGCTCACTAGCGTCTGTTCCTCCTAAGGTTAACCGCCAATCTGCGACATCCGGCGAAGTGTTGGTGTATGAGACTGCTCTTCATTCATCAATGCCTGGGCCATCTCATGATTTTGTGGTTTGATATCCAAAGCGCGGAAGAACAAATCTTCCATCGCAGCGTCATCCCCGATATATTTTCGCACATTAAATTCATCTGACCAATATAGACATGGCTTCACATTGCCATCCGCTGTTAATCGCAGACGATTGCAGGTCTCACAGAAATGATCACTAATCGGGTGTATGAGCCCAAATGAGCCTAAAGCTCCGTCAATTCGAAAGTTCTGAGAGGGACCATTTCCATAAACCGCGTCCGAGGCAGAAGCATTCCACCCCTTGGCTTTACAGCGATCTAAGACCGTGGTCAGGGATAAATAGCGGCTTTTCCAATCCTCGTCTTGGTGACCGATTGGCATGTATTCGATGAACCGAACCTGAATAGGACGGTCAATCGTCATTTGCAAAAAGTCTTCAATTTCGTCATCGTTAATGCCTTTCATCAAGACCACATTGAGCTTAATCGGGGTGATGCCCACCCGGTAAGCTTCTTCAATGCTAGCCAGAACACGACGAATATCCCCGCCTCTGGTTATCAAAGAGAACCGATCCGCTTTCAAAGAATCCAAACTAATATTAACACGGGTTAACCCAGCTGCACGAAGCTTTTCAGCTCTCGATGCAAAGTATATCCCATTCGTAGTCAGAGCAATATCTTCAATTCCGGGAATTTGAGAAAGCATACCGATCAACTGCTCCAAGTTTTTGCGCACAAGGGGCTCTCCGCCGGTTAATCTCAACTTACGAACACCAAGTCCTGCCAGCACACGAACAACTTCAGTAATTTCCTCGAAAGTTAACAGCTTTTCATCCGGTTCAAATTCCATTCCTTCTTCAGGCATACAGTACACACAGCGCAGATTACAACGATCTGTAACAGAAATTCGCAAGTAATCGTGCATCCGTCCGAATCGATCCATAAGCAGCTTCGGCATAGGAGTTCACCTTCTCTCTATGTACATTATGGCATAAATAATAACAAAATCCTAGATTCCCTTGCGAGAACTATCTGGAAAAACAACTTCTATGGCAGATTAGCTAACATTTGCTCATACTCTTCCGGAGTATTCACATTTGTTGCGAAATGGGTAGGGATACTTTGCCCTTCAAAAAAATCATTCTCTACAGGCTTCCAGTCAATATGATCCAGCAGCCCCATTAAACGAAACTGCTCTTGCTCCAATAACACCTCGGCTTCGGAACCAACCAATCTTGAATAAATGCCATGAAGAGGATGAACGCGACCGTCCAACACAGGGATAACTGCATCCAAATTTGCTTTTTGGCATAAAATGGCCATTACCTTTGCGGCTTCGGCAGAAATAAAAGGCATATCACAGCCCACAATCCATAGATACTGCTCTGATGCAACCAGGGAGGCGGCATGAATGCCGCTTAAGGGCCCTTTTTGTACATAATGGTCCGTGATACAATGCACGACTATATCGGAAACCGAAGACAAGTGAGGCAGCAATACCTCAGGTTCATTGGTTACGACAATGACTTGCTTACAGATGCTCGACATTTCCTTCAACTGCCTAAGAAGCAAGAGCTGCCCTTGCACGGGAAGAAGTGCTTTTAACCTTCCTCCCATACGGCGATTGAGACCCCCGGCAAGAATAACACCTGTGATCATGCTCCAAGCTCCGCCAACCTTTTTAGGAAGGATTGTTTCCAACTTGCCGATAACGCTTGTATCTCTGCAATGCGCTTAGCAGCCTCTATATTCGTTTTTTCGTGATACTTGATTTGGTTGGCATAGGCGACAGTTATACCCGCTTCATCTTTGGCGATAAGTCTCACTTGTGAGCTCTTAGAGATCACGCCTTCTGTAAGCACCCTCAAATAATAGCCAGTATAGCCGGTTTCCTGTACTTGGAGGGTTGCATCCACCCAATCCAAACGTTTCGCTAGTTTATGACAAGGTTGACGAGGCTGTGAAACCTGAACGATTACGTCACCAATAGCGTAGGTGTTACCAATACAAACCTGATATTCGAGCAGACCGCGCACCGTTAGATTCTCACCAAACGTTCCTGCTGCCATCTTCTGACCTAGTACTTGCTCCCAGTGTGCGTAATGCTCCTCCGGGTACACACATAGCGCTTTGTCAGCTCCTCCATGCACCGTTAAATCCGCTTGCCCATCTCCATCCAACTGTGTCTTCGATACATGCAAAGATGAGCTGACCGGATATTTATAAATACCCGTAACCAGCTCTTTCCCTTGATACATGATTGTTTGTGGTAAACCAACGTTCAATGATACGATTTCCATCGCAATGTCCCTCATTTCCGAGCAAGTTTCTTAGTATTAACTATACCAAAAGCCTCTTGGAAAGTCAGTTACCAGCTTACTTGAGTAAAAGTAAATCACGCTTTGGATCTATCTACCCATGCATCGTTATCGTAGCCTCTTACTTCCCAGTAGCCCATATGCTCCTTCTCGATGAGCTCGATGCCTTGGAGCCATTTGACGGATTTGTAGGCATACATTTGCGGAACGATTAGTCGGACTGGGCCTCCTAATTTTTGCGGTATGGGCTTACCATCCATGAGCACAGCGACCATAATATCATCCCCGTTTGCCTGGCTCAAGGACAATGCATCTGTATACACTTTATCTCCTGAATAAAATTTCACATATTTTCCTTTGGCTTGAACACCAGCAGCAGCTAATAATTGCTTAAGCGGGATGCCCTCCCATGTACATTTGTAAACAGACCAGCCGGTCACACAGTGAAAATCACTAACCTGCACAGTCCGCTTCAGCTTCAAGAACTCTTCCCAGTTCCATGCACTGGGGTTATCGACCAAACCGGATATCGCGAATTTCCACGTATCCGAGGAAAAAGCCGGAATTTCCGTAACGGTGTAAATACGGAAATTCCCTTGCGCTCCTCCGCCCACGACGGCGGCGGAGTCCGGCAGTGGCGCC
Organism: Paenibacillus sp. V4I9; assembly: GCF_030817295.1. NCBI lineage: Bacteria > Bacillati > Bacillota > Bacilli > Caryophanales > Paenibacillaceae > Paenibacillus > Paenibacillus sp. V4I9. The sequence continues at coordinate 806,115 of NZ_JAUSZE010000001.1, read as the reverse complement.
GGCGGCGGAAGCATCCGGTTGCCGTCGGTTGCGATATATTCGGCGGTCGTAGAGCCGCCGGTGTCGAACGCACCTTTTATCCAGCGATAAAAGGCGGGACCGATCGCGATCACGAGCAGCAGTCCTGCGGCTATCCGCAGGAACGAAGCGCGTGTGATCGGCGACTCCTTCAGCGCGGCGATGACCGCCTGCGCTGCTGTGCGCCTTGCCGTGGCGTCCTCTGTCGCCACGGGAGCCTGGTTCGGCGCCGCTGCGATAGCACTGGCGGCGGCTGGGTCTGAGACCGCCTGCGCGGATGCCGGCGGTCTTGCCGTGGCAGCGGCTTGTTCAAGCCGCTGCTGGCGCTTGAGCCATCTGCTGCGCGAGATGGCGTGGTACACGGCATACGGCACTCCGACCCAGGTGAGCAGGTCATGCACGAAGAGTGCCGAGTTGTTCAAAGCCGGTGGCAGATTGCGGAACTGCCACAAGATCACCCCTGATCCGGCCCAGCCGATCAGGAGAGCAAGGACGAACACCAGATTCGCGCGTTGATTGCGGCGCGCGCGAATCTGGTGCCAATGCTTACGAATCATCGGAGCGTAAAGCGCGATGAGCAGAATCGATGCAACACCCAAGTAAATGTGAAGCTGCTTGATCGTCACACGAAAGCTCCCCAGATCTCCCCTAATCGCACCTATACTCAGCACAATGCCCGTCACAGTTAGCAGCAGCAAAATCCACGCATTCCAGCTATGAATAGCATTCAATCGCTTCCCAAAAGATTGCTTCAGCCACCCTCTTTTTGAATCCATACCGTCACCACCTTCATTCATTTACGATCTTTCCGTTATTCTTATCATAACGTATAAATATTAAAAAAGGCTTACAAATTCGCTAATATTCGCATGGCTATCAACCTAAAGAAACCCCCAAACTCCACTTACGTCGTGGCGATGGGGGCTTTTTACGTATTAGACTACCTCACGAAATACTTACAAGAGACTAACAAAAAAAACCAGCACCATTACATGCCAGGCTTCCAAATCATTAAAATTAGCGAAATCAGAGGTAAAATTGTACCTATTGTCCCATAAATATCCCATTTCCTTGATACCTGCCGATACGCTGCCGTTTGCTCCCCTAATCGCAGTGATTCTTCACTATAGCGGATCATTCTTCTCTGCAGAGGCAGTAAAATGGCCAACCATAACAACCCAGAAAGCGAGAATAAAATTAATGATGCCGTCACCCAATTCCATTCTAAAAGAGAATAACCTAATTGAAAGGCCATCATATGCCCCGGAATCAGAAGCAGCAGAATTCCAGGCACAGTGAACACATAGTCTGCTAACATAATATTTTTAACCGTCAAATGAATGGTCATAAGATCCTGCTTTCCATAATGAGCACGAACCTTCCAAAAAGCAGCGGTCACTATATTCCCCAGAAACAATACAGCCCCTAATGAGCAAGGTCATAACCCGATGGTGCCTAAGTCACGATGATAAACAATCTCTCATATTCCCCCACAAACGGTACCCAGGACTAGCAAGCAAACTTGTATTAAATACAACAATAGTCAATCAAATTTAGCCTTATCTCTGCAAATGTTGCATAAAATACAACAATTTTGCGCCAAAGTGGCCAGTTAGAGTGAATTAAGCTTAAATTGTTGTACAACATACAACATCTCTGACTAGAAAGGCAGAAACCTAGGGAATTGTTGTACGTTGTACAACAATTCCCCCGCTTACAAACGAAAAAATCAATCATACCAGCCATCCTAATCTGCCCCACCTACCCCTTCGCCTAGAACCAAAAGAAAACCTACCCGCGCAAAAAATACCACAAGAAGGGACAATCCCTCTTGCGGTCCATATGCGTTTCAATTACAGTCTATATGCGGTCTATATGGTCTATATGTGTTTCCCTTGCAGTCTATTTGCGGTCTACTTTTGATCTACTTTCGATCTACTTTGATCTACTTTTGATCTACTTACGTCCTACTTCTGGCCTACTAGTGGTTTACTTGCAATCTACTCGCACTCCTTGCAACTTCCGGCAATAATCTCTCGCTGCCTCTTTTCAGTCTCTTACCCCACTAATAAATCGGCAACGTAAACCAGAATCGGCTGCCATTCCCTTTATCACCCGTATGGCTATCAACGCCAATCGTTCCTCCATGCAGGTGAACAATCGATTTGGCGATCGCAAGTCCAAGACCTGCGCCTCCGCTTGCTCGAGTTCTTGACGGATCTGCACGATAGAAGCGATCGAAAATCTTATTGCTATCCTCTTCGTCGATCCCTTGACCATGATCCTGAATATCAAGTTGCACATACTGCGCTGAGATCTGTTCAACTTTAATTTCAATCGTCCCACCAACAGGAGAATGCCGAATTGCGTTATCCAAAATGTTAGAAAGGACCCGCTTCATTTCCTGGGGCATAATGGCCACCGGTGGCAATCGATCAGGCAAGTCGACATCGACTTGCAGCTTTTTTTCCTCCAACTGAAAAGCCAAGCTTTGCAAGCCGTCTAGCAGCAAATGATCGACATGGTACCGTTCAGGAACAAATTCAGTTCCTCCAGCATCCAACTGCGATAGCTTAAATAATTCTTGAATTAGTCCGTCTAATCGTCCTGTTTCAAGCCGGATGGTTTGTAGATACCGCGCAAACGTTTCTTTATCTTGAATGACATCGTCCTGCAAAGCTTCAACGAATGCTTGAATCGAAGCCATTGGGGTCCTCAAATCGTGTGAAACATTCGCTACGAGTTCTTTACGGGATGCCTCAGCGGTTCGCAATTTCTGAAAGCTTTCATTCAAGTTGCCCGTCATTCGATTGAATTGTTCTGCCAGTTTTTGAAATTCAGCAGGTCCAATCTTAGGCACTTGTCCCTCAAAATGCCCTTCCGAAATATGCGTCGTTTCCTCCGTAATCGCATGAATGGCTTTCTCGAGGGGGCGCGTCATGAAGTAATGTATGAGCATCGATACACTCGCTGCTCCAAGAGTTACCGTCGTCAACAGGACGACGTCCTTCCAGTTCAATAACATATATCGATAGCATATAAACAAGGTGAGCAAAATAATACTCGTACTCACCCCACTCGCAATGAGCAAATAAATACGAAGCTTCATGATGGCTCCCTACCCTCAAATTTATAGCCAATACCCCATACAGTCTTAATATATCGCGGTTGGGAGGGATTGGGCTCGATCTTCTCTCTCAACCTGCGAATGTGGACAGTGACCGTTGTTGTATCGCCATAATAGTCGATATCCCACACTTTGCTTAGCAGCTGATTGCGTGAAAATACTTGCTCCGGATGCCCAGCAAACAGGTGCAGCAGTTCAAATTCCTTCACGGTCAGCTCGATTTCCTTCCCTTTCACCCGAACACTCCGGTGCAGCACATTAAGCTCTAGCTCCGGAAACTTCATGATATGCGCAGGTGGCACAGCGCCTGCACCGTTAGCAGCTTCCGCTTGTCCGCGCTGCTGCCTCCGCAAAATCGCTTTCACTCGCAGCACCAGCTCCCGCGGCGAGAATGGCTTCGTCAAGTAGTCGTCTGCGCCCATCGTTAACCCCATGAGGCGATCCATTTCATCGCCTAGAGCCGTCAACATGATGATGGGCACGTCCTGCTCGTTGCGAATTTCTTCGCACACTTGCCAGCCGTTTTTGCCCGGCATCATGAGGTCAAGAACAATCAGCTGCGGGCTGTGCAGCCGCCATAAGCGGATGGCTTCGTCGCCACTCACCGCCGAAATAACCTGGTACCCCTCTCGCTGCAAATAGACGGTGCACACATCAATAATATTCGTTTCATCATCCACCACGAGAACGATTGAACCCATACGGCATACCTCCTCAAGCATTCATTCTATTATACCGCAGAGCAATGAAATGAAGCTTACGTATGTATTACAAAAGCATTAAAGCTTACAAAAGTATGAAAGCTCCCCAAATTTCGGGGAGCCTCATTCCTCTAGGTTTGCAAAGCAGCCTCTATAATAGGCTCCTCTTTTTTGTGATTAAGACTTCGAATATATCGTGTTTGAGCAATACCGGCTATGAGAATAATGGCAGCTAAGACGGCGAACATCATCTTCCCGCCATAATGACTAAATAGCAAGCCTCCCAGAATAGGCCCAATGGCGCGCGATAGCTGCCAATTCATACCGAACACTGAGAAATACCAACCTCTATGCTCCTCTGGCGCAATAACGGAGATCACCTTCTGAATGTGGGGACCATTTAACATTTCACCAATGGTAAATAAAAATTCAACAAAAAGGAGTATGGCAAAGATAGGTACAAATCCATAACCAACTGACACAATGGCGAACAACAGATAGGATGCAGCGACTACCAAATAGGCGGAAACGTGCTCTGTACGCTTTGCAATCCATATTTGCAGTGCAATAACGACACAGCCATTGAAGGTGATGATCGCAGCGAAAACAGTCTTATAATTCTCGAAATTCTGCTGCAAATGCAGTGGGAACGTAGACTCAACTTGTGCATACAACAGAGATACCGGCATGGCTAAAAGCGTTATCCAAAGGAGCGGCTTATGATCCCGCCATCTGATTTTCGGCTTTGTCTTAGACAATTCCTGCTCCGCGGCACTCTTCACAGGCATTGTCTCAGGAACCTTCCAGACGACCAACCCTGCGTATGCCAAGAGTGCAACCGCGCAAGTCAAGAAAATAATTGTGGGATTCCATGTGAATAGAAGCAGTCCAAGCAGCGGTCCAAATGCTGAACCCATATTTAATGCTGTGTGCAGCAAAGCAAATACTTCAGCTCGCTTCTCCTGCGGGACAACATCTGCAATCTGTGCATTAGCAGCTGGTCCAAACATAGCATGGCCAATGCCGTTAATGATCGAAATGACAGCAAATTCCCAAACGTAACTGGCAAACATATAACCGCCAATGGCGAAAGCTTGGATAATGAGCGCAGCCAGCATCATCGGCTTCCGCCCATAACGATCGCTTAAGCTGCCTGCATACAAATTCACGAAAATTCCGCATAATGGCTGCAATCCGATAATCAACATAGATAAGAAAATAGAACCATCCAGCTTATCATACAAATAAAAAACCAAATAGGGTCTCATCATAAATCCGGCTAATGAAGTTAGAATCGTCCCAACGACTCGAACCCATATCGCTGTATCATACTTGCTAATCAATGAAAACAAAGGGATCCTGTGCATACAACCTCCTAGATGTTATTAGTCTTTTCAGTTTAGAGGTATTTTGACAAAAGAAAAAGGTAAAATCTCGTTATAACGGATTTCACCTTTTATGAATGATTACCTATGTAGTTATCCGCCAATACGAATTTTGCGGTATGTATCGATAAACGAGAGGACATCTACTCTTTTCCCCCTCTTTTTCGCGACTCTGGCCATTTTCACGAGTGTTGTCCAGAATTCATCTAGAACAGGAGATTCAAATTCATTTTCTTTGGGTGCTTGTGTAAGGTTATGTTTATTTTTATAGGTCGTGCCTTCATCCGAAATGAGATACTGAATTTGACTTTTTTTCCATTGCTCCCCGGTTACATAACTTACTCCAATTTCGCGCATTTTTTTGCGTACAGAAGTTACGGGACGACATAGTTCTCTGGCAATTACAACTGGAGGACACTCAGAGGAAAGGCGAATCAACTTATCTAATTCCTGTGTGGACCAAGGTTTCTTAGTCATAATAATAACCCCACTTCATAAATGAATGTTTCGTTCTGCCTGTTAATGGTTACTAACTAAAGGTATAATAAGAGAATACCAACGAAATGTTAAAGAAGTATGAGTTAACCATAATGAAAGTATGAAGACATAACTTTTTCGATAATTTCCCCTATTTTATGCCCTTCGAACTACTATTGGGTGACAAATTAGGACTTTATTCGTGGTAAATTTATCTAATGGAGAGTGAAGGACTATGAAACATCATATTAACGGAGCCGAACAGTTCGTCGTAGAAAAAGGGCATGGAGCACCAGTTATTTTACTGCACGGCTTTCCATTGGATCATCGCATGTGGCAATCGCAGATAGACGCTTTGTCAGGGAACTATCGTGTCATTACACCTGATTTACGTGGCATGGGCCAGTCTGATGTACCCGTATCGAATATATCGATAGACCAATATGCCAATGACATTTTAACTTTAATGGATAAAATGGGCATAGAAAAAGCCGCACTTGGCGGCTTCTCCATGGGTGGTTATGTGGCGTTTGCACTTTTACGCAAAGCTCCAAAACGTTTCACAGGTCTTATATTGGCCAATACTCGTCCTGAAGCAGATGGACAAGAGGCTCGTAAGAATCGTTTAAACATGGCAGTCTCTCTATACGAAAAAGGGTCCGTGGTGGCAAGAGATGCTATGCTGCCTAAACTTATTACAGAACCATCGAAGCAAAAGCACCCTAAGCTCGTCGATACCTTGAGTATGGTGATGGAATCGATGCCAGCAGAGGGGCTTGTCCATGCATGTCTTGCGATGGCATTCCGCGAGGACTCTGTCGACCTGCTTGGCTCTATTTCGGTGCCAACTCTCGTCATCGCTGGCGAACAAGACCCGATCGCGCCTCCGGATGTCATGAAGAAAATGGCTGACCAGATTAATGGCGCCAGCTATCATGTAATATCGGCTGCCTCACACTTGACGCCGATGGAAAAACCGGAAGCTTTCAATGCGCTGCTGATTGATTTTCTAAAGGGCATTAAAGCCTAACCAGCTGGTCCATGACCATCACGGCTGCACCAATCGCTAAAGCTTCCTCACCAAGCTGCCCTTTGCTGAAAACAACCTGATAAGTGGGGTAGTAGTATGTCTTCCGAATCGCTACCTGCGTAGCGGTTTGGAAAAACAACTCCCCTCCCGCAATTAACGGCCCCCCTAAGATTACCTTCTCGGGGTGTAAAATATTTAGCAAATTAGCTAGTCCAATGCCAAAATAGGTGGCAGCCTCCGTGATGATCTCCACAACTAGGGGATCATTTTTTTTGAGCGCCTCTAGAACATGCAAGTAAGTGACATGCTCGGGGTCATCAACCAAATGGGATAACACCGTGGATCGACCCTGCTTCAATGCAGATCGAGCCGCCTTCTCGATGGCATATAAAGAAGCATACGACTCCAATGCTCCATAGTTGCCTGATCTATTACGATGGGGAACACCATCCGTTTGAATAATCATTTGGCCAACAGAGCCTTCCATATCGACCGCACCGTAAATAACCTTTCCTTCCGAAACCATGGAGGAGCGCAAACCAATTCCTGCATGAATATAGAGCAGATGCTTAAAGCTCTGCGTACGTTGATGCCATGATTCAGCTAGGATGGCCGTATTAGCTCCATTATCCAGCAGTGCGGGAATACCTAGCTCTCCTGTTAGCTGCCTGCAAATCTCAACATTTCTCCATCCTTTTGCTGGAAAATAGGACGGCTCTAAGATGGTACCTGATAATCGATCCACAGGACCAACAGCACCAATCCCTATTCCCAGCACCGATGAAGAATGTATCTGGTGCGTGGCTAACATCCTTTGCACTTCTTCCACGATAAGACGAATCAGCACATCAGGCGTCATCTCAGCCGTCATCGTCCAGCTCCGTGTGTCCAATTTCTTCATTCCCAGATCGACAAGAACGAGCTTGGACAATGTTCTGGATATTTCCAAACCAAATACATAAGCATAGGCTGGATTCTTTTCATACAGAATTGGCCTACGCCCACCTGTTGAAGCACCGAAACCAGATTCAAGGATAAGTCCTTGAATCGTCAGTTCCTCCAAAAGCCGCGTCAACGTAGATACCGTCATCCCGCTTTGCTCTAATAATTCCGTTTTGGAAACCGTTGTTTGACGACAAATTCGCTCATAGATTTCTTTCGCCTTACGATTTGGAATACGTTCCGTTATGACATCTACGTTCAAAGAAGCAGCCCCCAATGATAATCTTTCTCATATATTTCGCCATTGGGAAGCCAAAATCCTTCCTTGTCTTCCCCTTATTCCTTCGATCCAATCATGAGGGTATAGCCCATATAGGAATGATATTTATTGACGAGCTCATCGTATTTGGCTGTGATTTGCCAAATCCGCGGATCCATAAACGACTGCTTATCAGATAAGTGAACAGGATCCGGATGTTGAACTTGATCTTCGAACATCGTAAGCGGGAATGAATGTATCCCTGAGAAGTCCACGGGTACAAACCTGCTCTTTTCCAACAGCTCCCGCCATTCATCCATACTATATATTTTACTTACCCCATAGAAGCTGCACAGCGCCCGATGAACTCCTGGGGACATCTGTTTGATTCGGATGACTTCTCGATCATAGAGCTTACCTTCGGATTTAAGTACCCTGTAATACTCGGATACAGCTTTCTGAGCATCGGCAAAATTCGTCACTGACTCCACCATCACAACATCAAAAGTATGATCATCAAAGGGTAATTGGCATACATCCCCAACCATGAATTGCACCTGTACCCCCTGTTTCTCAGCTCTTATGATCGCTTTCGCAATCATTTCTGGGCGAATATCGACCGCTGTTACTTCGCATCCTTGCTCAGCCAGGAAACATGCCGTTCTTCCAGTCCCGCATCCGACCTCCAGCACGCGCTTCCCTTTCTCAATGGGATACTTCTTCAATTGCTCAATCGTTTCTCCGAAACCCCCGGGATGCGCATTGCCCACTCCTAATTTGGCTAACATATCTAAGTACTCGATAGCACTTACACCTCCACAATGGCATATCATTCTCTTTTCTACCATATGGAGGGCTGTCGCCTCATGTTCAGATTCTTGAACCATTTTTGGAAAAAAAGGCGCTCGCCTAAAAGCGCATGTTTTCAACTTCTTTTAGGCTAAATACCCAATCAAATTATCCCCTCTCCCCATAGGATAATATTGTCTCTCATCCGATTTCACAGAGAGCATTCCTTCAGATGGGGGGTGACATAAATGGGTGTTGCTGCTGGTGCTGGTGTTGGATATGGCGGTGGATATTCTTCCTCTGCTGCTGTTCTCGTATTGTTCATTTTGCTTGTAATCGTAACTATGACTTACGCTTGGTAATCATAAATCATTAGGAATATTGCAAGAAAATAAGGAGCTTCGGTTCATTTGAACCGAGCTCCTTCTACATGTACAGACAGGTTTGATGCCATTCTCACGCAGTTTATCTAACTTATTTTTTGTTTGCTGCCAAGAAAGCATCGAATTGTTTTTGTTTTTCTGCAATAATCTTATCGACGCCAGCTGCTTTTTGTTTCGCCAAATACTCGGCAATTTTTTCATCTGGATCGACTGAACCCGTTCTTATTGCTGCTTCGTATTGCTTGCTTACGTTAGTTACAGCAGCGATTTCGGTTTTTACCGGTTCCGCATCAAACGAGAAACCTAGACCAGGAGATTTAATGCCTTTGGCATTAAATTCTTTAAACAAATCCCATTTCTTAGGATTTTCATTAGACATCAGGTAGTTCAAGAATTGGTTGCCAAGTTCCCATTGTGCACCTGGGTTATAAGGATGATTTTTGGGATCAATTCCAGGTGCTGTATCAATGACATTATCCGATTTTTTGACATAATGTTTACCTTCAATACCAAAGTTAATTAAGTTGTTCAAATACTTATCGTTGTGTAAAAGTCCAATCACTTTCATGGCTTTATCCGGATTTTTAGATGATTTCGAAATAGCCAACATCGCGCCGGAAGCATCGCCGGTCGTAATCGTAGGTACTGTCAAATCAATTTGTCCAAGCTTGAAGCCAACATAACCTTCCATTTCAGCAGCTTTTCCCGGCTTCAGACCTTCTGCCCACATAAATACTTTTCCCGCTTTTGCTTGATCGGCAACGGTCACCGTACTTGTAGACGCATCTTTATTAATGTAACCCGCCTTGTACCACGAACGGGTAAGCTTCATCACGTCTACATATTGAGGAGTCTCCAATTGATTCAAAACTTTGGTGGATTTATCCGTTTTACTTATCACACCAGGAATAGCCCCATCACCCAAATAATCCCAATCTAAGCCATCAAAAACTCCATTGCTTGTAGCAGCCATAAAGAAAGGAGTAATTGTAGGCTCTTTTTCTTTAATCACTTTTAATAGCGGCTCTAAATCAGCCCACGTTTTTACTTTGGATACGTCTAACTGATATTTATCGGCCAAATCTTGACGGTAGACAACACCCCGCGTTGCAGCCAATTCCTTATTTGTAGGAATTCCGTAGTTTTTACCATTAATTTTGGAACCTTCAAAGAAAGCAGGATCAAGCTCCTTCTTAAGTTCAGGAGCATCTTTATCAATCAGCGGTCCAAGATCCAAGAAAGCGCCTTTTGCTACATTGATCGCATATCTTTGCCATGCAGCTGTGAAAACAATATCGGACGGTTCGCCTGAGGCGATCATCAAGTTTAATTTATTATCCCATTGTCCCCAGTCAACAGCATTAATTTTGAGGGTAACGTTCAGTTTATCTTTTAAATATTTGTTAGCTTCGGCTTCGACCAATGCAACATCTTTCTGTGGGGTTCCAGGAAACATAAGCTGTATTTCAGCCGTTGGTTCATTTGCTTTTGTTGTTGCTGTTGTTGCTGCGGCAGATGCTGCCGGCGCTGGCGTAGAAGTCGTGCTTTCCTTCCCACAACCCGCGGCTACCATACTAAGTGCTAACAAAGAAACCAAACTTATAGAACCTAAATTCTTTTTCACTAGTAAACCCTCCCATTTTTTACATATATATACTAAACCGGAGTGATCCGGAACTAGCCTTTCACAGCACCGATGGTCAAACCTTTAACAAAATACTTTTGGAAGAAAGGATAAGCGAATATGATAGGTCCAATACCTACTACTGCCATTGCCATCCGCAGTGTTTGCGAAGGGAGATTAACGACTGCACCCATTTTCGATAATTGGCTGGCAGCATTCTCATTCGTTGTTAAATATTGAATATTTAGCAGCGTTTTATACATTAAATATTGCAAACTTATTCCGTTGCCTTTCGTGATAAAGATCAAGCTGAGAAACCAGTCATTCCAGTAGTTCAAAGTATTGAATAATCCGATTGTTGCGAGCACCGGAAGTGATAAAGGAAGGATAATTTTATAAAATATCTTCACTTCACTCGCGCCGTCAATGGTTGCGGATTCAATGATAGAGTCAGGAATGGTCGTTTGAAAAAAAGTCCGCATGATAATCACAAAAAATGGCTGAAGAAACAAAGGTATAATAAGTGACCAAACCGAATCCTTAAGATGTAATAAATTCACATATACCAGATACCAAGGAACCAAACCGCCGTTAAAGATCATCGTTAAAAATATGAAAAGCGCGAATTTATTCCGATGTCGGAGTTCCTTTCTAGATAAGGGATACGCATAAAGTGCGATTAACAGCAGGCTAAGCAAAGTTCCTACAACGGTTACAAATATCGTGACCCCATAAGCTGTAATAATTTGAGATAATTGATTATAAAGAAAACTGTATGCATCCAGACTGAACTTCTCCGGGTAGAATTTAAAACCGTTCGCAACAACCGTATTCTCATCCGAGAAAGAAATGCTAATGACTAAAAGTACCGGAAGTAGACAAGCCAAGGATAAACAGATAAAAAACAGATGCAGCAATAACTGCGATAATTTGTATTTCGCCATTTTGATCCCCCTAAAAGTTACCGATTTCTTGTTCTAAAAGAGTGCATTCTCTCGGCTAAATTTTCTCACGAGAACGTTGGTCGTTAATACTAAAATCATTCCGACAACAGCTTGATAAAGCCCGGCAGCAGAGGACATTCCGATATCACCATTCGTTTGGAACGTTCTATATACATAGGTGTCAATCACATTAGTTGTTGGGAAAATCGATCCTGAATTTAATGGAACTTGGAAGAACAGACCGAAATCCGAATAGAAAATTCTACCGATAGCAAGCAAAGTCGTTATGATAATTATTGGATATAATAATGGAATCGTTATATAACGTACTTGATGCCACCTGGATGCCCCGTCGATAGTTGCAGCTTCATAGTAATCACTGTCAAAACCGATAATCGCAGCAAGATAAATGAGTGAGAAATAACCTATGCTTTTCCATGTATTCACAAGAGGAAGTATATACGGCCAGTATTTGTTTTCCGAGTACCAATCGATGGCTTCAAATCCTAGTGGAGTCAAGATCGATTTATTAATAAATCCATTTTCCACCCCTAAGAAAGCAAGGACGATATAACTAACAATTACCATCGATAAGAAGTAAGGTAAAAAAATTATCGATTGATACATTTTTCCTGCAATTCGACTTTTAACTTCATTAAACAAAATAGCAAGACCGACACCGAACACAAGATTTAACACAATAAACAATGCGTTATAGAGCAGTGTATTGCGGGTAATAACCCAAGCATCTGAGGTACTGAATAAAAACTTGAAATTTGTCCATCCCACCCATGGACTATGCAAAATTCCATCGGTATAATTCACGTTTTTAAAAGCAATAATTACGCCAAACATCGGAAAGTAATTGTTAATGAGTAGAAATATAACACCCGGCATAAACATAAGATAAAGCGCTTTATATTGCAAAATATGACGAAGGCCATCGTTCTTTTTACGAATACTTCGTTTTACAGGTTTTGCAGGTACTGTTATACTAGCCTCCTGGTTCATTTGAAAACCCTCCTATTATCCGGCAAGCTTTAGCATCTTGCATCTTCTATTACTTATTATAAGGTGCTTGATCTTTCTACTCTACTGGTAAAAGTGACTTATCAACTTGTGTTATTATGACATAAATAAAAAGACTCTTGGCTGCAAAACCAAGAGTCATTCTTTATGTTATTTACACTTTTGATTTACTCTTTCGAAATTCCTGTGGAGTTAATCCGACATTTCTTTTAAACATTTTAGTAAAATGAGGGATATCACCATAGCCAACCAGAGAGGAAACATCACTTATTTTAATATTTGTGGAGATCAAAAGTAACTTTGCTTTGTTCATTCTTTTCTCCAGAATGTAGTCCGTTAACGAGGTGTTTGTTTCTTTTCGAAACAACCGAGATAAATACGCTGAATTAAAGTGTACATATTCTGCAATTTGCTCTCTACTAAGTTCATCCTGCAAATGCTCATCAATATAATCGTATATTTTTTGGATGACGGATGCTTTTTCTCTATCTTCTACTTGTAGGATGTCTGTTCCTAGTGTGACAATGCGCTGAGACCATTGATTAAATTGCGCTAACACTTTGTTGGATTGTGTAACATTGCTGCGTTCCATTTCCAAAACCGATACATACGTTTTGAGCAGATTATGGAACGTTGAGACTGTGCCGACATAGCAGGACAAATGACAATAAAAGTATTGATTGCAAGCCGATAAGTAACTTTCACACCGACGTGTAAGTTCCTCTATATCCATACTTTCGCCATGTTTTTCATAAAGTATAACGATATTATGTCCTCTTCGATCTTGAATAACACAGCCCTGATCTCCTTTTATAATTAACTCGGAAGCTGCATTTCGCAGTGCATATTCCAGTATTTCCTCTTCACGTACTGTCAACTCCTTTTGCCACAATTCTACACTTATTAAAATAGGCAGTATTGAAAATTGGGATGAAATATTCAATTGATATTTTGTAATAAGCTCTTCTAATTGTGTTTCCGAAGGAGACATTCGATTTGCAAAAAATTCTTGCCAAAATCTTTCCTCCATAAGAGGTTTATGGGATTCAAACAATGAAGAGTATTTTTTGTAAGTTCGATCTATAATAAGTTTTTGTATGACACGGCTAACAACAGCCTTTAATTCTTCATAATTAACAGGCTTCAACAAATAATCAAAACTGCCTAGGTGAATCGCTCTGCGTGCATAACTAAAGTCTGCATGTCCTGTCACAAAAATCGTTTCTGTTTGCGGATAATTTTCTTTAATCCATTCTAATAGTTCTAAACCATTGCTTGAAGGCATCTCTATGTCACAAATTACGATATCTACTGCGGATAAAGTAAATCGTTCTTTGGCCTCCTCTGCATTAAACGCCTCAAAAACTTCTGAAATGTCAATCTCTGACCAATCAATGCCTTGAGTAATACCTTTGACTGCATATAACTCATCATCCACAACCAACAAGTTATACATCTTCATCCTCCTCATTTACACAATAACTCATTGGTATACCTAATTTAACTTCAGCACCTCTGACTTTGCCATTGTTAAACAACAATTGTGCTTTTCCTTTATATCTGATACGCTGCCTTTTTATTACATTCTGGATGCCTAGATGGCCTTCTGCAAATAATTCATCCTCGTAACGGTCTTCTTTCAGCTTCTTCAAGAAAGTCTCAGAAAATCCGACTCCGCTATCACTAACTTCTATCCACAAGAAATCTTGTTCATCTGCAGTAATAATGATCCGAACCGTAAACAACTCTCTTCGATCCGTAAATCCATGAATGATGCTATTCTCAACAAAAGTTTGAATCGTCAAAGGCAGGATATCACATTTCCGATATCGATCCGGAAGTTCAATCTCATAAATGAGTTGGTTAGGAAACCGCAGCTTCTGAATCTCCAAATAATTTTGAGTGTGTCTGATTTCAGCTTCCAGTGTCACGGTTCCTTGCTTAGTCTGCGTTATAAAACGAAAGTATTCAGCTAAATGCTGTGTCATTTTTTGTATCAAAGCATATTCCTTAATAGCAGCTAAACTATAGATTATATTCAGTGAATTCAAATAAAAATGAGGTCGGATTTGCACCTGCAGCAGCCCAAATTCAGCCTCCTGTGTACGAATTTTTTCCTCGTAAACATCTATTTTCAACTTTGAAATCTCTGTAACCATATTGTTAAACGTGCCTATCAAAAAAGAAAATTCACTAGAGTGATTTTCATTCAATCGAATGTTTAAATCGCCTCGCATAATACGATTCATCCCACGCATCAATGAATTCATTGGCTTCAATAAGACACTTCGCAGAAAGTATAAGTAAAAAAGCAGAATCAATATCCCGCACAGAGGGATAAAATATACCGCTATCTGAAAGAATGGAAGATGTTTCAGCATAGTTCCTTCGGGAATCATTACGGTGTAATTAATGTTTGCAATTTCAGAAAAAACACTAATCAGCAAATATTTATTATTGTCCTTTGGATCGGTAACAATTTGGTACGTATTATTAAGATGAGGTACTGCTTCAACTGCTCCCTTTAGTTCCGAAGCTCCAAGAGTCGTATGTGAAGCGACAGCCCCATTTTTGGTAAGTATGACTGCACCGCCGGTTGTCCCCATATCCAAAAACTCTAACGAAGCGACCAAGCTATCTGTATTTACGATCGCCCCCGCGATGAGATTGTTCGTCAGGCGCGTAGTTTTCATTAAGACCGTTCGATTTTCAAATTGAATTAACCGCCATACCGGCGAGTCCACATTTTTCTGATCCGCCATTTCTATTGGAACTGTTTCCACAATTAGCTTCTGCTGAAAATAATAATCCTGTTTTGTTACAAAGGTCACATCCTGTGTCTGGTCATTAAAAAGAAATATGGTATCCAGCAGAAAAAAATAATTGAGGTTCGTTTGAAAGCGATTAACTATTCTTTTTTTAGTTAGTAAATACTCGTCCGTACCGAATGTAAGATCATTAAGCTGATTAATGTCAATTTCGTTGTCCCATAAATCATATAGATAGGTATTAGTTTCAGCAAACATCTTATTGATTTGCTTTACGTGCTGCGCAAGTAAGTTGCTATTTGTCGTGGAGACTTGCTCTCGTACGACAGTTATTGCATACAAATTATTAAATAATAGAAAGAATATAAGCGGAATAATTATAATTAGAAAGCCAGCAACGAATTTGAAGCGCAAGGAATTTTTCACACCCATCCTCCTTCCAGGATATGCCAGAAATTATATGAAGTATTTTCTCGATTTCACGACATTTGTATAGGATTCAAACGCATTAAATTTTATATTGTATGGATATAAAAAAGGACATGAAATCAAATGATTTCATGTCCTTTTTTTGCTCCATACCGGCAAGAGGACTCGAACCTCCACCCTTTCGGACTCGATTTTGAGTCGAGCGCGTCTGCCATTCCGCCATGCCGGCATATGAAGTTGTAAAGATAATGGTGCCGAAGACCAGACTTGAACTGGTACGGTAGTCACCTACCGCAGGATTTTAAGTCCTGTGCGTCTGCCGATTCCGCCACTCCGGCTAATAAATGTGGAGGCGCCACCCAGATTCGAACTGGGGGTAAAGCTTTTGCAGAGCTCTGCCTTACCACTTGGCTATGGCGCCTTAGTAATAATGGAGCGGAAGACGGGGATCGAACCCGCGACCCTCGCCTTGGCAAGGCGATGCTCTACCGCTGAGCCACTTCCGCATATAAAACTGGGGATCAAGGATTTGAACCTTGGCATGACGGAGTCAAAGTCCGTTGCCTTACCGCTTGGCTAATCCCCATTATGTTACTTGGGTAATAATGGGCGGACGACGGGACTTGAACCCGCGAATGCTGGATCCACAAACCAGTGCGTTAACCCCTTCGCCACGACCGCCACAATATTAAGTTTCTTACTTTTTTGGCAGGGGCAGCAGGAATTGAACCCACACCAAAGGTTTTGGAGACCTTTGTTCTACCCTTAAACTATGCCCCTAGAAAAAGTAAATGGAGGCTGATGGATTCGAACCACCGAACTCGAAGAGAGCAGATTTACAGTCTGCCGTGTTTAGCCACTTCACTAAGCCTCCACAAAGCAATGGTGCCGTCGAGAGGACTTGAACCCCCAACCTACTGATTACAAGTCAGTTGCTCTACCAGTTGAGCTACAACGGCATATTAAGTTTGTAAAAATGGTGGCTCGGGACGGAATCGAACCGCCGACACGAGGATTTTCAGTCCTCTGCTCTACCGACTGAGCTACCGAGCCTTACTTGATTTTGAAAAAATGGCGGAGCTGACGGGATTCGAACCCGCGGTCTCCTGCGTGACAGGCAGGCATGTTAGGCCACTACACCACAGCTCCATGCTAAGTACAAGATCTTCAATAAGAAGATTGGTTGCGGGGGCAGGATTTGAACCTGCGGCCTTCGGGTTATGAGCCCGACGAGCTACCGGGCTGCTCCACCCCGCGTCATTAAGCATATATGATGAATCCTAGTAAAGCAAGTCTTGCTAAGGAATCATGGTGGAGGCTGACGGGATCGAACCGCCGACCCTCTGCTTGTAAGGCAGATGCTCTCCCAGCTGAGCTAAGCCTCCATGAGAGTATTAATGGTGACCCGTAGGGGACTCGAACCCCTGTTACCTCCGTGAAAGGGAGGTGTCTTAACCACTTGACCAACGGGCCTTGCTAGAAAGATAGTGGCGGAGAGAGAGGGATTCGAACCCTCGAGACGCTTGTGACGCCTACACGATTTCCAATCGTGCTCCTTCGGCCAGCTCGGACACCTCTCCATATGGCTCCCCGAACAGGACTCGAACCTGTGACAACTCGATTAACAGTCGAGTGCTCTACCAACTGAGCTATCAGGGAATAAAAACAATGTTCACTTCAAGGATTTATTCCTTGAAAACTAGATACGAAACTTGCGTAAAGGTACAGCTCTTAGGTTTTCTTTCTGGGCGAATCTGAGAGACTTTGACTTTCGTCAAAGATCCCTATATTAGGTTAAGCCCTCGACCGATTAGTATTCGTCAGCTGCATGCATTGCTGCACTTCCACCTCGAACCTATCAACCTCGTCGTCTACAAGGGGTCTTACATACTGGGAAATCTCATCTTGAGGGGGGCTTCGCGCTTAGATGCTTTCAGCGCTTATCCCCTCCGTACATAGCTACCCAGCGATGCCTCTGGCGAGACAACTGGTACACCAGCGGTACGTCCATCCCGGTCCTCTCGTACTAAGGACAGCTCCTCTCAAATTTCCTACGCCCGCGACAGATAGGGACCGAACTGTCTCACGACGTTCTGAACCCAGCTCGCGTACCGCTTTAATGGGCGAACAGCCCAACCCTTGGGACCTACTTCAGCCCCAGGATGCGATGAGCCGACATCGAGGTGCCAAACCTCCCCGTCGATGTGGACTCTTGGGGGAGATAAGCCTGTTATCCCCAGGGTAGCTTTTATCCGTTGAGCGATGGCCCTTCCATTCGGTACCACCGGATCACTAAGTCCGACTTTCGTCCCTGCTCGACTTGTAGGTCTCGCAGTCAAGCTCCCTTATGCCTTTGCACTCTGCGAATGATTTCCAACCATTCTGAGGGAACCTTTAAACGCCTCCGTTACATTTTAGGAGGCGACCGCCCCAGTCAAACTGCCCACCTGACACTGTCCCCATACCGGATCACGGTACCAGGTTAGAACTCCGATACGATCAGGGTGGTATCCCAACGATGCCTCCACCCAAGCTGGCGCTCAGGCTTCAAAGGCTCCCACCTATCCTGTACAGATCGTACCAAAGTCCAATATCAAGCTGCAGTAAAGCTCCATGGGGTCTTTCCGTCTTGTCGCGGGTAACCTGCATCTTCACAGGTATTAAAATTTCACCGGATCTCTCGTTGAGACAGCGCCCAAGTCGTTACGCCATTCGTGCGGGTCAGAATTTACCTGACAAGGAATTTCGCTACCTTAGGACCGTTATAGTTACGGCCGCCGTTTACTGGGGCTTCAATTCATAGCTTCGGAACCGAGGTCCCTAACCACTCCTCTTAACCTTCCAGCACCGGGCAGGCGTCAGCCCGTATACTTCGCCTTGCGGCTTCGCACAGACCTGTGTTTTTGCTAAACAGTCGCTTGGGCCTTTTCACTGCGGCCCCCTCGGGCTATTCACCCTACCGAGGCACCCCTTCTCCCGAAGTTACGGGGTCATTTTGCCGAGTTCCTTAACGAGAGTTCTTCCGCGCGCCTTAGAATTCTCTTCTCACCCACCTGTGTCGGTTTGCGGTACGGGCACCTTCGCCTGGCTAGAAGCTTTTCTTGGCAGTGTGAACTCATGACCTTCGGTACTTAAAGTTTCCCTCCCCATCACAGCCCAGCCTTATCGATGTGCGGATTTGCCTACACATCAGCCTCACTGCTTGGACGAGCATCCATCAGCTCGCGTCACTATCCTTCTGCGTCACTCCATTGCTCATAACGGCTACGGTGGTACAGGAATTTCCACCTGTTGTCCATCGACTACGCCTTTCGGCCTCGCCTTAGGTCCCGACTTACCCTGAGCGGACGAGCCTTCCTCAGGAACCCTTAGGTTTTCGGCGGATCAGATTCTCACTGATCTTTTCGTTACTTATACCGGCATTCTCACTTGTATGCGCTCCACCTGTCCTTACGGTCAGAATTCTACGTACATACAACGCTCCCCTACCCATGCACAAATTCATGTGCAAGCCATAGCTTCGGTGGCGTGTTTAGCCCCGTTACATTTTCGGCGCAGAGTCACTCGACCAGTGAGCTATTACGCACTCTTTCAATGGTGGCTGCTTCTAAGCCAACATCCTGGTTGTCTGTGCAACTCCACATCCTTTCCCACTTAACACACACTTGGGGACCTTAGCTGATGGTCTGGGCTGTTTCCCTTTTGACAATGGATCTTAGCACTCACTGTCTGACTCCCGGATTTAAGTTTGTGGCATTCAGAGTTTGACTGGACTTGGTAACCCTTGGCGGGCCCCGCACCCAATCAGTGCTTTACCTCCACAACTCAACATCCGAGGCTAGCCCTAAAGCTATTTCGGGGAGAACCAGCTATCTCCGAGTTCGATTGGAATTTCTCCGCTACCCCCACCTCATCCCCGCATTTTTCAACATGCGTGGGTTCGGGCCTCCAGTGAGTGTTACCTCACCTTCACCCTGGACAGGGGTAGATCACACGGTTTCGGGTCTACGTCCACGTACTAAAGCGCCCTATTCAGACTCGCTTTCGCTGCGGCTCCGTCTTTTCAACTTAACCTCGCACGGGAACGTAACTCGCCGGTTCATTCTACAAAAGGCACGCCATCACCCATATAGAGGGCTCTGACTTTTTGTAAGCACACGGTTTCAGGTTCTTTTTCACTCCGCTTCCGCGGTGCTTTTCACCTTTCCCTCACGGTACTGCTTCACTATCGGTCACTAGGGAGTATTTAGCCTTGGCAGATGGTCCTGCCGGATTCCGACGGGGTTTCACGTGACCCGCCGTACTCAGGATACCTCTAGGGGTTTCGTTCGATTTTGGCTACAGGGCTTTTACCTTCTATGCCGGACCTTTCCAGATCTCTTCGCCTACCGAACTAACCCCACAACGAGGTCCTACAACCCCAAGGAGCAAGCTCCTTGGTTTGGGCTATTCCGCTTTCGCTCGCCGCTACTGACGGAATCACTTTTGTTTTCTTTTCCTCCAGGTACTTAGATGTTTCAGTTCCCTGGGTATGCCTCTACTATTGCTATGTATTCACAATAGAGTAACTGCGCATTACCACAGCTGGGTTCCCCCATTCGGACATCCCCGGATCAAAGCCTGCTTACGGCTCCCCGAGGCATTTCGTCGTTCGCCACGTCCTTCTTCGGCTCCTAGTGCCTAGGCATCCTCCGTGTGCTCTTTCTAGCTTAACCTAGAAAAAACTTTAAAGATTTTTGCATGATCCAAAAGAATCACACAACCTAAGTTCTTACTTTACGTTTTGTTTCGTTATCTAGTTTTCAAGGAACAATGTGATGCTCTTCGCTCCGCTTCTCAGCGGCGGAATAACATCTTAACATCTCTTCTATACGTCAGCAACACGTAAATGTTACCAGCACAAAAGTGATGTTTGAAAGAGGCTTGCTCTTTCAAAACTGAACACGAGTGAGTAAGCAATTTGTGTACTTACGTACACTTGACTGGTCTTATCAAGACCGAGTCTCCATAGAAAGGAGGTGATCCAGCCGCACCTTCCGATACGGCTACCTTGTTACGACTTCACCCCAATCATCTACCCCACCTTCGGCGGCTGGCTCCCTTGCGGGTTACCCCACCGACTTCGGGTGTTGTAAACTCTCGTGGTGTGACGGGCGGTGTGTACAAGACCCGGGAACGTATTCACCGCGGCATGCTGATCCGCGATTACTAGCAATTCCGACTTCATGCAGGCGAGTTGCAGCCTGCAATCCGAACTGAGATCGGCTTATAAGGATTGGCTCCACCTCGCGGCTTCGCTTCCCGTTGTACCGACCATTGTAGTACGTGTGTAGCCCAGGTCATAAGGGGCATGATGATTTGACGTCATCCCCACCTTCCTCCGGTTTGTCACCGGCAGTCATCTTAGAGTGCCCACCCAAAGTGCTGGCAACTAAGATCAAGGGTTGCGCTCGTTGCGGGACTTAACCCAACATCTCACGACACGAGCTGACGACAACCATGCACCACCTGTCTCCTCTGTCCCGAAGGCCTACGATATCTCTACCGTATTCAGAGGGATGTCAAGACCTGGTAAGGTTCTTCGCGTTGCTTCGAATTAAACCACATACTCCACTGCTTGTGCGGGTCCCCGTCAATTCCTTTGAGTTTCACTCTTGCGAGCGTACTCCCCAGGCGGCATACTTACTGTGTTAACTTCGGCACCGAGGAATCGAATCCCCGACACCTAGTATGCATCGTTTACGGCGTGGACTACCAGGGTATCTAATCCTGTTTGCTCCCCACGCTTTCGCGCCTCAGCGTCAGTTATAGGCCAGAAAGTCGCCTTCGCCACTGGTGTTCCTCCACATCTCTACGCATTTCACCGCTACACGTGGAATTCCACTTTCCTCTCCTACACTCAAGTCAACCAGTTTTGGATGCGAACCGGGGTTGAGCCCCGGGCTTAAACACCCAACTTAATTGACCGCCTGCGCGCGCTTTACGCCCAATAATTCCGGACAACGCTTGCCCCCTACGTATTACCGCGGCTGCTGGCACGTAGTTAGCCGGGGCTTTCTTCTCCTATACCGTCACACAAAGAGCAGTTACTCTCCTTGCTGTTCGTCTAGGGCAACAGAGCTTTACGATCCGAAAACCTTCATCACTCACGCGGCGTTGCTCCGTCAGACTTGCGTCCATTGCGGAAGATTCCCTACTGCTGCCTCCCGTAGGAGTCTGGGCCGTGTCTCAGTCCCAGTGTGGCCGTTCACCCTCTCAGGTCGGCTACGCATCGTCGCCTTGGTAGGCCGTTACCCTACCAACTAGCTAATGCGCCGCAGGCCCATCTATAAGCCACAGATTGCTCCGTGTTTCATAATTCTCTCATGCGAGAGAACCAATTATCCGGTCTTAGCTATCGTTTCCGATAGTTATCCCAGTCTTATAGGCAGGTTACCTACGTGTTACTCACCCGTCCGCCGCTAACTTATCCCGAAGGATAAGTCCGCTCGACTTGCATGTATTAGGCACGCCGCCAGCGTTCGTCCTGAGCCAGGATCAAACTCTCCATAATAGTAAAACTATTTGAAAGCTTAATTGCTCATTTGCGTTGCTAGCGAGATTTTGCAATCTCTTTTTTGAACGATTTCTCGTTCGCGCTTACTCACTCGTTGTTCAGTTTTCAAAGATCAATTTCTTTCGTATTTCTGCGCCATCCGTTTAGCGGCGACTTTTATAATATATCACATCTAGGCTACTCAATGCAAGCTTTTTTTATTTTTCTTTTTTCATACTTCGCTTACATCTTGGTATTGCGTTGGCTTTCGAATGCGAACCGTTTTTAGCGGCGAGAGTTAATTTATCATAGAATCACAATCAAAGTCAAGCAATAAAATAAGAATAAAAAAAGAACCAGAATAATACCTGATTCTTCATGGGTTTGGATCAATTAAACACTCGTATATCTTAACTCGATTTCTGAATTCTCTTCATCAATGATAACGGCTACTTCTTTAATCAATCCTTTTTTGACAAGTTTATTCAACAGTAATGGAAGCTCTGCCCTAAGCTCAACTAATTGAGAATGCTGTTGCAGTTCATCCGTGCTCAATGGTTGTTCATTTTCTCTTAGGATTTGAATAAACGCCTCACAGCAACGTTCCATTTTCGACATAACTGAAAACTCACAGGCGAGTAGAACCAGCTGAACTCTTTGTTTCAACGTCTCCTTACTCATTGTCAGTTCCTCATATAGTTTATACACGCCAGGATTAATTGCACGGATCTGCCTCCATACGGTGATTTCCGGGTGATAGCCATCTTCGATAATAACAATGCGAGCCCAGTGATGAAGCGCTTCAAGAATGTTATTGTACGCATCTAACAAATGCTCATCTAAAATGTATTCCTTGCTCTGAAGATATTTACGTAGAAAATGGGAGAATTCAACAAGTAGTTTGTGCTCACGTAAGTCCCCCGGAAACTCGAGTATTCGGTGACGCAAGCCTTCTAAATAAGTGTTCTGATCCAGAAGTATCTCCCCTTTTAGCAGCCAGTGAAGGATATTTCGGTTGACGCCATGACGTATCCATTGCTCTATGGAAGACGGATCTACCCATCTTTCTTGTATCCTCGAATCGTCTCTTATATAATTAGTCGTATGATTGTTCAGGCTCAGGTCGTTCGTTACTATAAGAAGTAGCGTATCAAAACCATCCGTCAGTGAAGGAAGTTGCTTAGGATTATCTACCGCCATGACACTAATGATCCTCTGGTCATTTCGGAACTTAAGCAAAAACTGCTCTTTATCGATTCCCATGGGTATCCGAAGCTCCTGTCTCCAAATTGTTTATATCTATTTCTACATTGTAGAAGGAGTTTCCTGCTGATTTCTGTGACAATTCATACAAACAAGATAGCAATTGAATGGGGAGGAACAACGCGTGCGTTTCAGATCAAGTAAAGTAAATGAATTCCGCTTATGGGGTCTCGCCATGACCATGGGTGGAATGCTGCTTATGATTATAGGACTAGCGGGCATCGTTTTTGACTGGGGGAAGGCTGGGCGAATCATCGCTGTAGTCTTCATGATCATTGGTATGATAAGTATGATGGTTAGCATGGGTATATACTTCTGGGCAGGGATGCTTTCCACATCGGCGACTGTCATTGATTGTCCGGAATGCGGAAGAAGAACGAAGATGCTGGGGAAAACGGATCGCTGTATGTTTTGCAAAACGATCTTAACAGTTGATCCACAATACGAACCAACGGCCGAGAACGAAACAGCAGCCACACAAGCAATTCAAGTCGAAGTGGACAGAGCTCACGAACATAAGCCTCATTGATCGTAAAATAAAAGCCGCAACCCTCTTGGGTTCGGCTTTTTGTTATCTTATTGCTTAGCTTGTTGCAAATTATCCTGAATGACTTTCCACGTTGTCGGCTGTTCAAAGCCTCTTCTCCACGAGGCCACTCCTGCTAGATCGTACTTCTTCACGAGTTCAAGCCTTGCTTTTATCGATGTTTCATCTTCTAACCAGATACGTATGAGTTTCTCTCCTTCTTTGTACTCCACGTAGTTCTGACCAGTTTCCGCCAAGAAAGTAGGAGTTAGTTTCTTATCTTTAATAATCGTTTGGGCGGCTTCCATCGTTAAAGTTTTGGAGGTAGCTGTCGTTTTACCATTTTTGGTCTCTTCGGTCCACTGGCGCGTATAGAATGGCACACCTAGGACAAGCTTAGATGGCGGCACCTTCTCGCTCCCCAAGAGCTGGGTAACAGAGCGCTCTGTCCATGGCAGCGATGAAACGGAGCCGGATTTGGGGCTAGAAGCCCAGTATTCGTCATAAGCCATCAGCATCATATAGTCAACAACTTCGGCAAGAGCAGGTCTGTCATAAAACATGGACCACATCTCATTCGTTGATTTCGGTGTTACATCGATGGAAACGGCAAGACCTTGTTCATGCATAAAAGGTGTCAATTCGCGGACGAATTGGACCAAATTTTCTTTATCTTTGAGATGCACATTTTCAAAATCAATATTGATGCCCTGCAAATTATACGTTTGTGCAAAGCCGAGCAACTGTTTAATCATTTTCATACGAAGATCATAGGACGACAACGCTTGAGATGTGCGATCAGGTTCAAAGCCGTTGCTAAACAACGCCCAGACCTGATAATTGCGCGTTTGCGCCCATTTTACATAGGAAGCGTCGGCCAAGTTCTTAATGCGCCCCTCACCGTCAGCCAGAGAGAACCAGGTAGGGCTAACCACATGTAAGCCAGGCATCTCGCCAAGCTTGGAAGTGTCGGGATTCTTCGTAATGACGTGCTCCCAAGTCAGATTTAGTTTGCCGTTAAGCGGCTTCCAAGGTACATAAACTGACGTCGGCTCCTGTGCAGGTATGGTTTCTTCATGATCCTCCAAAATATCAGCTTTACGTACAAAGCCTATAGGACCACTCAGCTGCTGTACGCGATACCATTCTCCCTCTACAGCTAGTATTATCACTTGTTCATTGTTTGCAATCGTGGAGACTATCGGTGCTTTTATAGAAGCAAAGGTCCGCAGCTGTGTATCTTCAGTACCTACATGCTTCCCCCACTTGACGAGGTCGCCTTTTTTGAATAAAAGAACTGCACCAGACTTCTCGGACTCCCTTATTTCAAAAGGATACAGCTGCCGAAGAGGTTCTATGGGCACGTAAATGTCATTCCCTTTCTTTTCAACAGGAAAAGATAAGGTGATTGGTTTCTCATTCATTAACGCTGAAAGCTCCGTAGTCTTCAACCGTAATACTTTATCATTCGTTGTGATAATAACGGAATCAGTGCCTTTTTCATATATAATCGATGGGTCCATCCACTCCTGTATGAGCTCCAGCGGAAGTTTCAGTCCCTCTTTTTCCCCAATCGCGCTTGTCTTATAGAAATTCCCTTGATAGAAAACCGGTTTGCTTAACTCATGATATTCTAGTTCTACCTTCGTACGGTTCGGCGCTAACTGCTGCCATAAGAACGTAGCTGCACCCGCGGCAAACATTCCAATAAAGAGACCAAATAATAAGAGAATTCTCTTCGTTGATCTTCTGCGTTTCGGTTGCTGATCTGTAGGTGTTGAATGCAAGGTTTCACTTCCTTTATGCGATATATAAAAAGAAAAAAACGTGTTCTCACCTCTCTACATCCGAAAGGTAGGATCACGTTTCATTATACATCATAGGTACAGATAATGAGGAATTCTACTTAAGTTAATGCTTGGTAATCCCTGTACAATCCGGGCAAACGCCATAAACCTCTAGTCGATAACCGCCAACTCGGAAGCCTGTTTGCTCAGCAGCGGTAGTCTCGATATCCGAAAGTGGCGGATACTCAAAATCCGAAATCTTCCCACACATATCGCAAACAGCATGATAATGGTCCGTCATATCCGCATCAAAGCGACTCGAGCTGTCTCCATAAGTCAGTTCCCGAACGAGTCCCGATTCAATAAATACTTTAAGATTATTGTAAACAGTCGCAACGCTCATGTTAGGAAATTTCGATTCAAGAGACTTGTAAATGTCATCTGCTGTCGGATGAGTCATGGAGTCCAGCAAAAAGGATAGAATAGCATGCCGCTGCGGCGTCATCCGAACACCTGTTGTTTTCAACTTAGCTAAAGCCTGTTCTAATTGTGCTGCCATGGTACTCACCACCTGATGTTAGTCATTAAAACCTTACATTATATTGTACGCTGTGTTAATTGACTTTTGTCAATGATGGTTGCGCATATAGCACCATTTGGCTATTTATTTTTACGGGAATCTAGTACATACATAGCTAAACCAGCAAGGACGAGGATAACCGATCCAATATACGTGCCCATGAGATCAAAGAGCCCTGTAAACCAACGAGGTTTGTTGCTGAGAAGAAAAAACAATACACCTGCGGCAATGAAAATAACACCAAGATTCGTGCCTTTGATCAGCTTCTGTAAAGGATCTTCACTATCATAGAGGCCAGCTGCAAATTCACCAAGCTCATTGCGCCGATTCACATTATCTGTGGTTTGAAGCGCATCGAATAGATTATAGAAGTAAATGACCGGAATGAACAATGCAAAAAGCGTTACCATTGGGACACTTGTGTCGGTCCGAGACGCGAAAGACGTGATAATAAAAATATCGAGAATGAGAAGCATCATAATAAATAGCCCGCGCTGCATAAGGCCTAAGTAGAAGTGTCCAGTCCCCGGGACAATGAACGATAGTACGCCTGCGACCCATTTGCGTTTTCTTGGAGCAGGATAATAAGGAGGATAGTGTTGAAAAGATGGATTGGGCGAATACTCCGGAATGTGCGGATTGTCGTTTGATTGATTCATGTGATTGCCTCCGATCGAATTTTTTAACACATATGAAAATATAAGTCCTCGATTAGAGGTTTTCTCATAAGGATTGGGATAAATATTGGATATACATTGTTATCTTAGCGATCCCCGAATTTATATGCATTATTTTGTTAATAATCCCTGATTGCATAAGGAGTACAGTTGCTGCTATCGCAACAAAACTGTTCACCCATTGATTCCTTCTGCCAACTTGAGGGTTTTTAGGATTGTCAGGAATTTCAGCAGATTGTACCCTGCGCATCACACGCTCCGTCAGCATTGGGCTTGGTTCGCTAAGCGGCATCTCGTCCAGCAGTTTATTTAGGTATTGCGTGAGCCGAGTGTCTTCCTGATCTTTGGGAATCATCTGCGTTCACCTCCAACCATTTTTCTTTGAGCATCGCTTTTCCCCGATAGAGTCTAGTTTCCAGCGTTTTCATGGGCAGCCCGGTCACCTCAGACATCTCTTGATACGAGAGCTGCTTATAATGGAACAAATACATAATTAATCTATACTTGTCTGGAAGTTCGGAGAGCAGTGCCTGCATGCGCTCCTGCTCATCCTTCAGCATAGCCATTTCCTCGGGCTGCTCCCGGGCATCTGTAAACCAGCCCTTCATTTTATCGAGCAGTGCTTCATAAGGCTTACGCTTCTGAGAACGCCGAAAGTCAGTCACGAGATTCGTCGTCATGCGATACAGCCAAGTTGTGAACTTCGCATCGCCGCGAAAATGAGTTAAGGAACGAAACAGCTTAACGAACACTTCTTGGGTTAAGTCTTCAGCAGTTTCCTTATGCGGGGCCATGCGGTATACCAGTGTAAAGATGTAGTTCTTATGCCGTTCTACCAATACACGGTAAGCATCGGAGTGACCTTGACGGACCCGGTCGATCAGCTGCTCATCCGTCATTTTGTCCATGCCTGACTTCCCCCCTTTCTGTTCGTCCAAAAGCTTAGACGCTTCTTATGGGCTGACCCCTTCAATTTTTACTTTTTTCAAGAGTAACGCCGGTAACCCCTTTCATTTGATTGATTTCTTCAAGAGCCGTCCCGATAATGGACGGCTTAGGAATGGTGACGTGAAATGTAATTTGAACATGATTCGGTTTATTCTCGTTTTCTTGTTCTTCCATTGAGATCTTACGGATGTCAACTTTCTGTTTACCAAGTAGGGTCGTAATAA
Source organism: Paenibacillus sp. V4I9 (assembly GCF_030817295.1). Lineage (NCBI taxonomy): Bacteria > Bacillati > Bacillota > Bacilli > Caryophanales > Paenibacillaceae > Paenibacillus > Paenibacillus sp. V4I9. Next base: position 777,670 of record NZ_JAUSZE010000001.1, on the reverse strand, counting down.
GTCCTAGCGTCCCCGGTTGATCAATCGCCTGTATTTTGAGAATACGAATTTTCTTCCCGTTAAAATATTTATGCTCCACTTTATTCAAGATCCATAAGGAGATGAGTACCATGAAACATGCTAGAACAGCCGGGTAATAGAAGCCAGCCCCAATGGCAAGGCCAATCCCCGCAACAACCCAAAGAGAAGCCGCTGTCGTAAGACCCGTAATGGATCTCCCATTAAAGATAATCGTTCCAGCACCTAAGAATCCGATACCGCTAATAACTTGCGCAGCTAAGCGCGAAGGATCAATACGGACGTTCACTTCATTCACAAAGGCACTAAACCCATACATGGAAAGCAACATAACAAGGGCAGAGCCCACACAGACTAAAATATGTGTACGAAGGCCAGCTGCATGACTGCTAACTTCCCTCTCAAACCCGATTAATCCACCAAGAAAAAGTGCCAGAACTAACCGTATAGTGATATGGAGTTGATCAATGACCCAAGGATTGCTCATCGTGTAACCGCTCCCTTTTTTCATACTGATAGCGCCATGTATCACACATGATAGTGAGAACAACTGAAAAAATACTTAGAAGCTGATAGCCGGCCGTTCGAAAGTGGTTAAGCTTATTCCCGGAGGAACTGTGAATACTCGACGCACGGCGAAACCGAAGCTCTCGTATAACTGAATAGCAGGTAAATTCTCGGTTCCGGTGGATACAATAAAACGCGTTGCTCCATTTAACTGTTGATCCATTAGTATATGTTGTAAAAGTGACCTAGCAATCCCACGGCGAAAAAAATTCGGATGGACCATCATGCGGCAGATCGTGACAATGCAGCCTTCTCGGGAGTAGGAAATGGCTCCAGCAAGTGTACTCTCATCATTCTCATGAACGAAAAAGCCATAAAATGTTTCCTCCGCTTCGCGTATAGACTGGATTCCATCCTTCAGTGGCGGGATGTCGTCGAAGCCAATAAGGTCTGCTTCCACACGATAGGATGCAATTTGTAGCGATAACAGGACCAAGATATCCTCGTTGGTTTCCAATAGAAGTTGTTGAATGGACAATCAGAGTCCTCCTCTCAGTGAACTACGCCAATCAATTGAAAAAAAGTGGTGTCCATAAACATCGGATCACCACTTCAGCTTTAATCACTTACTGTTCAGGCACTCCACAATTAATTTGTTGACGAGTCCTGGATTTGCTTTACCTTTGGTTTCTTTCATGACTTGCCCAACTAAGAAGCCCACGGCTTTTTCCTTGCCGGCTTTGAAATCCGCTACCGATTGGGGACTGTTCTCCACTACCTGCTCAACGATGGCCTTGATAGCACCTTCGTCGCTGATTTGTACAAGCCCCTGCTCTTCAACGATCTTCTGCGGCTCTTTGCCGGATTCGATCATTTCCTTGAACACCGTTTTGGCAATTTTGGTGGAGATTGTGCCTTTCTCAATCAGACCAATCATCTCCCCTAAGCCCTTACCCGTGATTTTCACATCGGCAAGTTCGAGGTTATTCGCGTTTAAATATCCGAGCAGATCGCCCATGATCCAGTTCGAGACCGCTTTGGCATCTTGGGTATATTGTAAACTCTCTTCGAAGAAATTTGCCAGCTTCATGGATGAAGTGATTACATCAGCATCATAGCTTGGCAGGCCGAACTCACTGCTGTATCTCGCTTTACGCGCGTCAGGCAATTCAGGGATAGAGGCTTTGACGCTCGATTTCCAAGCATCATCGATATGCAGGCTGACGAGATCCGGATCTGGGAAATAGCGATAATCATGCGCATCTTCTTTGCCGCGCATAGATAACGTCTTGCCTTGCGTTTCATCCCAGCGGCGGGTTTCTTGCTCGACTTCGTCACCACTGCGGAGAATTTCGGCTTGGCGATATTCCTCATACTCGAGTCCTCTTTGGACGCCACGGAACGAGTTCATATTCTTCAGTTCGGCTCTCGTGCCGAATTTCTCTTGCCCGAAAGGACGCAAGCTGATGTTAGCGTCACAGCGCAGCGAGCCTTCCTCCATTTTCACATCGGAAACGTCGCAATAGATCATGATCGCCCTGAGCTTCTCCAGATAAGCCCGCGCTTCCTCCGGCGAACGCAGATCAGGCTCGGATACGATTTCAATCAAAGGCGTTCCCGCACGGTTCAAGTCAACAAGAGAAGTGTAACCACCATCAACGTGTGTCAGCTTACCTGCGTCTTCCTCCAGGTGAACACGAGTCACGCCAATGCGCTTGCTTACTCCATTCACTTCGATATCGATCCAACCGTTCAACCCGATTGGCTGATCATATTGCGAAGTTTGGTAGGCATCCGGTGAATCCGGGTAAAAGTAGTTTTTACGGTCAAATTTACTATGTGTAGATATCGTACAATTGAGCGCCATAGCGGCTTTCATCGCATATTCGACTGCTTGACGGTTAAGTACCGGAAGTACACCCGGGTGACCTAAACAAACCGGACATGTATTCGTATTCGGAGGTGCTCCGAATGAGGTTGCACAACCGCAAAATATTTTGGAAGCGGTATGAAGCTCTACGTGAACTTCAAGACCGACTACTGTTTCAAATTGGGTATCTGTTGCCGACAAAATGAATGCCTCCTTCGTTACTCATGAACTATTAACCTACAATTGCGGGCGCTGCTTATGATGATCTGTATGCTGCTCGAAAGCGTGGGCTACACGCAGAAGGGTAGCTTCATCCAACGCTTTGCCGATGACTTGCAGGCCAACGGGAAGTTCGTTCACGAATCCGCAAGGTACGCTAATCGCAGGAATGCCCGCCAAACTGACCGGAATGGTCATGATATCGTTCAAATACATCGTGAGTGGATCACTGCTTTGCTCACCGATTTTGAAAGCAGGCGTCGGAGCCGTTGGTCCGATGATGATGTCGAATTTCTCGAACACTTGATCGAAATCTTGCTTGATCAGGGTACGGACTTGTTGTGCTTTCAAGTAGTAAGCATCATAGTAGCCTGAGCTTAACGCATAGGTTCCGAGCATGATGCGGCGTTTGACCTCGGGGCCAAAGCCTTCGCTGCGCGACATGTGGTACAAGTCCAACAAGTTGCGAGCATTGTCCGAACGCACACCGTAGCGCACGCCGTCAAAGCGCGCAAGGTTCGAGGACGCTTCGGAAGAAGCGAGCAAGTAGTAAGCCGCCACAGCATACTCAGTATGAGGCAATGTCACTTCTTCCCATACAGCGCCTAGACCTTCAAGCACTTTGAGCGCTTCAAGCACTTTCTCTTTGACCGCAGGGTCGATACCATTGCCCATGTATTCTTTGGGTACGCCGATGCGCAGACCTTTGATATCACCAGTCAATGCGCTGAGGTAATCAGGGATATCCACTTTCGCAGACGTGGAATCCTTCGGGTCGTAGCCGACGATGGCTTGCAGCAGGTAGGCGGAGTCTTCAACGTTCTTCGTCAGCGGCCCGATCTGGTCGAGTGAGGACGCGAACGCTACTAAGCCATAGCGGGACACAAGTCCGTATGTCGGCTTCAGCCCGACGATACCGCAGTAAGCGGCAGGCTGGCGAATTGAGCCGCCTGTGTCTGAGCCCAGCGCGAAGTACACTTCGCCTGCAGCTACTGCTGCAGCGGAGCCGCCGCTGGAGCCGCCTGGCACGTAATCCGTGTTCCACGGATTGTGGGACGGATGGAAAGCGGAGTTCTCGTTGGAGCCGCCCATGGCGAATTCATCCATGTTTAGCTTGCCGATCGTAACGGTTTGAGCATCCTTGAGCTTGCTAACCACTGTTGCATCATAGATCGGCATGAAATTGGATAAGATTTTGCTTGCACAGGTCGTTTTCAAGCCTTCGGTGACCATGTTATCTTTGATCCCAATCGGAAGGCCGAATAAATGGCCACGTTCATTGCTGCTTGCGAACTGCTCGTCCAACTTGGCGGCGGCTTGTCTAGCGTTCTCTTCATCTAACGTAAGAAAGGCGCGAACCTTGCTTTCCACTTGTTGAATTCTTGTATAGGATTGATCCACGAGATCGGCAACTTTAAGTTCTTTGCCTTGAAGCTTCGCGTGAATTTGCTGTAGGTTTAAATCAAACAAAGACAACGACAGGCACTTCCTTTCATAATGGTTCTTATTCTAAAACAGCTGGGACTTTGAATTGCCCGTCTTCGTGATCGGGTGCGTTCAGCATCACTTTCTCAATAGGAAGCGATGGCTTCGCGACATCCTCACGCATGACGTTGACTAACGGCATGGCATGACTTGTCGGAATGACACCCTCGGTATTCAGTTCATTCAGCTGCTCGGCATATTTTAAAATGGCATTTAGCTGTTCGGTAAATAGTTCTTTCTCGTTATCACTCAGGTCGAGTCTAGCCAACTTCGCAACATGCTCGACATCTGTTTTAGTTATGCTCAAGTTTTCTACACCCCTTTAATTAATCAGCATTTAGTCATTCTTTTCATTATATCCCAGATATTTTACGAACTCAATCCAGAAAAAACCACAATTCAAAAACCACAGCTTTCTTCCTAGCTTGGCTTGGAGGCCTTCGCTAAAAAGAAGCTGTGGTTGAGTTTGCGGTCAAGAATTATTGGATAAATCCCGTATCCATCGCTTTCGCTTTTTCTTTTAACATGTAATATTTAAGCTTAGCTGCGGCTACGACCGTTTCATTCTGACGGACTTTGATCTCGAATTTATTCAGATCATGCTTGGAGATGACGCCAACGCTATAGCGAAACTTCATTTTAGTCAAATCGGCCTGTACATCATTCAAGTTCCGCTGTTCCGTGAGAACGGTTTGATATGCATTATTGGCATCGTTGTACATCACTTGAATTTTCTTGGTCAGTTCAAGCTTGGTTTGCTCATTTTTCTGACCGTTTATGGCCAGATTAATGCCTTGATACGTTTCACCATATGTGTTCTGGGTAACCGTGTGACCCGTTTCCCATACGGCTTCGTCGATGTTATTACCGGCTGTTTTCATCTGATAGGAAGCCTTCAATAAGGTGGTCGTATCTGTCTCCGAAATGGGATCCACTGAAATGGACTCGATATCCTTGATGACTAGATTAGGGTCGTAGGAAATCCCAATGTCCGTCGAGAGCTGCACAAGCCCCAACCGATAGTTATTAAGCAGCGTTGCGATATCGTCCTTTTGTTTATTGATGGTTTTCTGCACCGTTTGCACATCGTCAGATGATGCTAAACCTTGCTGCACGAAAAGCTTAGCTTTCAGCAGGTCTTTCTCCATCACAACCTGGTATTCATTCATGAAATCCAGCTGCTTTTTCTGTGCTAATAATTGCACATATTGCGCGATGGTTTGCAAGCGGATGCCCGCCTTAGCTTCATCTGACTGCAGCAGCGAGTTCCGCCCATCCGTCCCGAGCTGATGCGCTGCTGTGCTCATTTGCGCGCGTTGGGAGGATATGATTTTATTCATGCCACCAGCGAGAGCCCCCATCCCCTGCATCATCTGGTTCATCGCATTATTTTGCATGACGGTCCAGGCGATATCGGTTGGGTTTGTTAGGTTAGGCAGCTGAGGATTCCCTGTATTGGTGACCTCTGCAGGAGTGCTCGGTAAATGTCCGGGCGTCATCGAGGCTGAACCCATTTCATTCATTTGCTGTTCCAAATCGCCCTTTTTACTGCCTTGAGCTGCGTATTTTAGCGTTAGCAAGGCAAGGTTATGGGAATCTTTCAGTGCTTTATCCAGCACATATGTCAAATCAACGGAAGATACGGTTTCCAGAACATTCACATTGACGTATACATTTTGATTTGGATCTTGGGCGTTATCGGCGAATACGAGAGTTTGCGTTGTGCTCGAAAGGAGTAACAGGGCTGCTGATAAACTTATGAGCTTTTTTTTCAAAAAAATCGCTTCCTTCCTCTTTGGTTATAGCGTGATATTCGAACCGGCTGGCAGCACAGCTCGCGTGCCCGCAGCGGTATCATTGGATTTCTTTTTAGAGAAAATAATGAAACGAGTTAGCAACATAGCAATGAAATAAGTGAGTGCACCGGTCAAAATCAATGAAACGCAATCATGCCAAATGACGGAAAAGTCATTTCCTTTAACAAATACGTTGCGCACGCCATCTAAAAAATAAGTGAGCGGAAGCATATGCCCGAGCACCTGCAGCACTTTAGGCATAGCTTCGAATGGCCAAGTGAACCCCGATAGCATGAAGGAAGGCACCGCAATTAACATCGCTGTCTGCGTCGCCCCGAGCTGATTGCTCGAGAACAAGCTGATTAGATAACCGATACCGCTAACCGCAAAAGTAAAGCTCACAACGATGGCCAAGCCTACAAGCAAACTACCGCTCATAGGTGCACCAAAGGCATACAATGCGATGACGAAGGTAACGGATGTGTTAAAGAAATTGATTAAGAAGTAAGGAGCTGTCTTCGCGTAAGCGATGCGCCACGGATTTCTTCTCCATGCCTCGAACCGCTGCCACGTTCCTGCATCTTTCTCGCGAGTGATGGTTAAGGCAATGCCAAGAAACAGTACTTGCTGTAGAATCGCGCCAACAAGCCCGTACAGCATAAAGTCACTATAGTTGAAAGCTGAATTGTACATTATCCGATATCGAAAAGGAATCGGAGAGAGTGTGTTCATCACTTCTTCATTCTGAAGTCCTTGCTTTAGTTGGAGCTTTTTTTGTGAGTAACCCATGCTGAAGGTTGTAATGACTTCGTTTGCCCCTTTGGTAGCCGAGTTCGAAATCATCATGTTGCTGCCGTCGATCAATGTAAGCAGCGGCAGCGTTTCGCCATGCTTCAGCTTCGCTTCGAAATTAGAGGGAATGACGAGGCCTACCTTGGCCTCCCCCGATGAAAGCGCCCGCTTCACATCTTCCTCCGAGTGATATTCCTTCTTGATCTGGAACGTTTCACTTTGCTCGAAGGCTTGAATAATTTGACGACTAAGAGGACTTTGGTCTTCATCGATAACAACAGTGGCCATTTCGGTCACTTTATGGTGTAAGTAAATCGATCCGAACAGCACCGTATAAAGAATCGGAACGAAGAACAAGATCAGAAAAAGACGTCGGTCCTTCAGAATGTGCTTCCATTCTTCTGCAATTAGCTTGCCAATCCGAAGATCCATCTCCTTCATCATCCTTCCGTTTTACCGTTCCATTGCAAGGTCATCCCTGTTGTTGCTGTGTCTGGCAATGTATTCAGTTCGATTTTGATCCCAAACGAACGTATGTCCGTTTCGCCTGAGGTTTGCGTTGCTTTCTTAATTGCGAAATCCGGCGCAGCTGCCACGGTTTTAACGGTACCGACGACTTTCTCGCCCGTTGATAACATGATCATGCTGATGTTGTTGCCTACTTTCAGTCCTGCAATAGATGTCTCCGGCAAGTAAAACTTAGCCCAACGTTTCTCCGTCGACTCGACCGAGAGTACGGGGAATCCAGAGCCAACAAGCTCGCCAACCTGTGCTGATTGACTAAGAATAACTCCGTCGATTGGTGCAACCAACTCTGTGTAGCTCAAATAAGTCTCCGCTTCCAGCTGAGCCGCTTTCGCTTGCTGTTCACCGGATTGCGCCGATTGAATTGCACCTTGTGCTTGCTGCACAGCCGCTGCAGCCGCCGCTACATCGCCCTGTCTCACCTGCACGTTTCCGCGATTGGCTTCAGCCAGCTTAAAGGACGCTTGCGCTTGGGCTAGCAAAGCTTCCGCTCCGCGAATTTCTTCCTCACGTGGTCCTTGATTCGCCATGTTTAACTGCTGCTGCGCCAGATCACGTTTCGTTTTCGCTTCTTCGTAGCTCACTTTCACTTTATCCACGTCAGCCTGAGCAACAAGTCCTTGCTCCAGCATCGCATTCATCCGATTCAAGTTTTGTTCAGCAATGTTGTATACTTCGGAAGCCGCCTGGAATTGAATCTCCGCTTGCTTCTTTTCTTCCGGACGCGCCCCATTATGCAGCCCATCAACTTTGGCTTGTGCCGCGCTAACTGCCGCCTTCGCCTGTTCGACTTGCTGTTCGGCTGTATCAGCCGTCACGTTGACACCAGCAATACCCTGCTGCTTCTTCGCTTGAGCTGTCGCGGTAGCTCCTTGCGCCTCTGCGATCTTGCCTTGAGCGAGCGCGACGGCCGCCTTGGCCTGCTCGACTTTAGCTTCAATCTCGGTGCTTTGCAGACGGGCTAGTACTTGCCCTTTTTTCACAACATCCCCTTCTTTCACGAGGATTTCGGTGACTCTTCCGCCCACTTTGAAGCTGGCGCTCACTTCGTTCGATTCAATATAAGCCGTAGGATGCAGTTGGTTAACTGTATCTGATTGGCTAGTTGCCTGTTTGGTTGTTAAAAGAAATGCACTAGTTCCTATGACAATCGCCATTACGGAATAAACCATTGGTCTAATAAAACGCATAATTACCCCTCCATGAAATAAAAATGAGAAAATTACTGAATCAGAAAGTTAGCAAAATATAACTGCAGCGTGTTCATAATCCGCTCGTCGGTTAATGGCACGTTCTGTTTCTGCTTCTCCCAATCAAAAACTAAAGCGACATACAGCTTGAATAAAATGAAAGCCGTCATCTTCGGGTCACAGTTCTTCATCGTGCCGTTATGTATCGCGCGTTCCATATGTTCACTCATGAACTGGATCACTTCTGTTTCGATACTGGCCAGCGCTTCGATCGTTACCGGACTGCCAAATTGTTGAACCTCGTGAGCCAATTGGATGAGCAGCTCATGCTCTTTGCGAAAAACGAGAACCCCATAAATCGCACTATGAATTTTCTCAAAGGGTGTTAACCCCTCTGCAATTGCTTTATCGGCGACTGCTTTCATCTCGGCAATTAACGACTGTACAATTTCATGCAAAAGATCTTCCTTATTCGCGAAAAACGTATAGATCGTCGCTTTACCGACACCAGCTATTTTGGCGATTTGATCCATCGTTGTACCTTTGTACCCAAAAAGTGAAAAAGATTTCTTCGCTGCTTCCATAATCATCAATTTTTTGGCATCCATTTGCGCACCTCAGAACTAGAATACTAAAATAGTTTTATGTTCGGATATTAATGTACCACCATTTCATGATTTTAGCAACAAAATTAAAAAGCAAAACCCGCACTAGTGAGCACTAGGCGGGTTTGGTGTTTGATGAAACATGTATTAAATCCAGGCCTTCAGGCCGATTTGTTTAATGAAGTCTTCGGTTGATTGAACATCTTTGTCTCGTTCTACTTCCTGTTGTCCACTTGGCTCACCGTTCATAATTTTACGAAACAGCTCTTCGTTCTTCGTTGCAAGCGCGAAATCGATTAATGCTTCTCTCTCGACTTGGTCCGCCTGCTGATGGAGAAGAACTTCTTCAAGCTCGATATCTGACGCAGGTACGTAATAGTGTTTATTATCCTTGGGGACGCGAACGACGTAGTCGAAAATGTTATCGTTATTCCGGTCGTATGCAATAATATATCCATATCCGCCTATAGGCAGATTCTGTTCTAAACTATCGGCAATTACTATTATTTTCTCACCAAGACGAAGCATCTGAATTCCCCCCACCTATATAAACCCACAATCTATAAGTCAACCAGACTTACCCTCTACTCTACTAAAAAAAATAGATGGTGTCCAATTGATAGAGGGATCATTAGTAAAATACGCTATTATTTTTGGAATGAGATGGAAGAAGGTATAATGAATGAAGAACTTTAAATGCAATTATCTGAATGAATAACAAGGAGATTCCACATGAGCGAGAATACCACTAAGAAGCCACGCCCATCTTTGACGGAAGGCCCGATTGCCAAGACGTTAATCTTATTTTCTTTGCCAATTCTGTTAGGTAATGTGCTCCAGACGCTTAATGGTTCTATCAATGCCATATGGATTGGCAAGTACCTCGGTGAAGGTGCGCTTGCGGCGACATCCAATGCCAACATTATCATGTTCTTCTTAATTAGCTCTATCTTCGGCATTGCGATGGCCGTCGTCATCATGATTGGTCAAAATCTCGGTGCTCAAAAGGTAGAAGAAGCTAAAAAAGTTGTCGGCACCAGTACAGTCTTTTTCCTCATTCTTTCCATCGTCGTCGCCTTATTCGGTTTGCTTTTCTCCCATACCATTCTGGGGTGGATGAATACACCTGCGGATGTTAAGGATCTTGCTGTTACGTACACGCGAATCATATTCGCTGGCGTTCCATTTATGTTCGGCTTTAATCTCATTATGGCTATATTACGGGGCTCAGGTGACGCCAAGACTCCTTTCTATTTCCTGCTGTTGTCTGCCGTTATGGACATTGTGCTTAATCCATTGCTAATTCAAGGCATGGGGCCTTTTCCGAAAATGGGGATAGCCGGCTCGGCTGTCGCAACCTTTGTGGCACAGCTGATAAGCTTCGTGCTGTTGATTGTATATTTATATCAGAAAAAGTATTTTCTGCGGATTACGAAAAAGGATATTCCCCTGCTTCGCATTAACTGGATGATCATACGGACGCTGATTCAAAAAGGACTGCCGATGGGATTAAATATGGTCGTGGTTTCCCTAAGCAACTTAATTCTCATCCATCTCGTGAACTCCTATGGTTCTGAGTCGACCGCCGCTTTCGGCGTTGCGATGCAAATATCCAGCTATGTGCAAATGCCAGCCATGGCGATTGGCGGAGCTGTGACTTCCATGGCTGCGCAGAACATTGGTGCTGGGAAATGGGATCGGGTGAATCGGATTACGTGGACCGGTGTTGGGGTTAACATTATTATGACGGGACTTATCGTCGCTCTGCTTCATTTGTTCAACCGTGAGGTCGTCAGTTTCTTCCTTCCACCTGAGGGCAAAGCTATCGCAATTGGCGTACATATTAATAATATAACGCTATGGTCTTTTATTATTTTTGGCGTGTTTAACGTCGTTGCGGGCGTAGTTCGTTCTGCAGGGGCTGTTGTGTTCCCGCTCATTGTTGCCTTTATTGCCCTGCTGCTTGTACGAATTCCGCTTGCTACTGTACTGGCGAACAAGTATGGATTTGATGTGATCTGGTGGAGCTTTCCGGTTAGCTTCAGTGTAGCGGCTGCGCTGAACTTGCTTTATTACCGCTTTGGTAAATGGAAGCAGGCGAGGATGCTTACGAGTAAAGTGTAGAAAAAAGGTCTGCTGAGCCAGTACATAGGGCTTGGGCAGACTATTTTTTATCAGAAAGTATGAGTTAAGCAATATCCGCTTCCGCTACCCGCACGACAAAATCCATACCGTAGGGATACCCCGAGGCGTAAAAACTGAACAAATCCACATCCTGGTTTTGAACAAACGGCAAAGACTCCCCATTGTCCAGCCACTTTACGGAACGAATCGAATCCTTTAAACCCGTAAACGCCCTTGGACCAATCCCGCCTCCACCAACTGTGACATTGGAATGTCCGTTCGATCCCAAGTCGTGAACAAAGAAGTATAATTTCCCGTTGTCTCCCTTCAAGGCAAAATCAGCCCCTACACCTTGGATGCCAGACGGAGTTACGCCATAAATGGCTTCCTCATACATGTGTACCCAAATTCCCATGGTTTCCAATAAAAATTTTTGCAACGAATCCACCATTCCCGAACCGGTAGGACCAATATTCAGCAGATAATTGGCTCCAACTTTCCTGCAAACGCAAATGGTCTCGATTAACTGCTTGACGGATTTGGTCTGAAAGTCTTTTAACCCGTACCCCCAATGATTATTAATGGTCTGGCACATTTCCGCAGCGACATACTTGCTTTTGCCGCGACGATCAAGCGGGGTCGGCTGTCCTTGTTCGAAAGTCACACTGTCAATCTCCGGATGACCGTATTCCCCGCGTTGATGCAGCCCGGAATTATTGACAATAATCGCCTCAGGCTGATACTTGCGAATCATGCCGTATAGCTCATCCTCCCTCCAATCAGCCAAAGGTTTGTCCCAGTTACCATCAAACCAAAACCCACCAATCTGCCCATAATGCTTGCACAGAACCTCTACAGATTTTATTAAATAGTCCAGATAGGCGTTAAAATCCTCTTGGTAACTTTCCTGATACCAGTCGATTGTCGTGTGGTAGAAAAACGGAACAATTCCTTCCTCCCGGCATCCATCCACAAATTCAGCAATGAGATCGCGTCCGGCGGGACTGTGGGGGGCATCATAGTCAGAGAGCCCCCTAGTATCGTACAAGGAAAAGCCGTCATGATGGCGAGTCGTAAGCACGATATACTTCATTCCGGCTTTTTTCGCTACACTCGCAATCGTTTTTGCATCAAAATCCTCAGCCGTGAACGTATCTTTCAGCTTATGATACTCAGCTTTAGGGATTCGATCAATGTTCATGACCCATTCCCCTCGACCCAACTGCGAGTATAATCCCCAGTGAATAAACATGCCGAAGCCCATACGTTCGAAGGCAGCCACATGTGGTGAAGGCTCGGGAATTCGGTTCGAATTCATATTTCCATCTCCTCCTTTGGTTTGCGAGCGCTATCGAATTAAAAGCCTTAGCTGGAGCTGTATAACCGGAACCAGCTAATTTGCACAGTTCCATCGAAGATCAGATAGACATCGCGGATTCCGGCAGCACCTGACAGTGCAGCCTTTACCGTCGTCCAAGCCTGCCAACCGCCAGTAGGTGGCACGGCACAGATGCCTACAAGATGTCCATCTGGCGCGTCGAGACGTATTTCGATCTTCGCACCCGCTTCTGCTTGGGCAACCCGAGCTTCAAACGCATCCACTCCGCTGCCTAAATCGGCGTTCTGAAAGGCTATCCAGGCTGCAACGCCATGATTGCGAAGGCTCGCTCCTCCGCCTTCGCAGCACGCGTCCAAGTAGACGCCTTCATAGTCGTCATAGTTCGCGGCACGAACGGGATCATCCAACTTACGCGCTGGAATCGTTTCTCCATGCACGGAAAAAGATGCCTCCGCGAGCAAACTGCCTGAAGAAGAGCCAACCATTACCGTGTAAGCACCGCTTTCCACACAATACCGATCACGCGTTACGTCCCAAAAAGCAAGTTCTGCCATTAGAAGTGTAAACGTTACGATTTCGCTTTGACCGGGCAGCAGATGCACGCGCTGGAATCCTTTCAATGTCTTAAACGGACGTTGAACGCGAGATTCGTTGGCGCGAGCATACAGCTGGACAACCTCATCTCCAGCGAGATTTCCGATGTTTTCTATGCGGATAGTGACCTCCAATTGTCCATCAGAGTTGATCTCTGCGTCACTAAGCCGCAGATCGCTATATTGAAAATCGGTGAAAGAACGCCCGTGGCCGAAAGGATAGAGTCCTTCACCATCAAAGTACTGATACGTTCGTTTCCCTTTGATGATGTCATAATCCATCAAATCCGGCAGCTGGTCCGCAGAGCGGTACCAGGTCATGTTAAGTCGGCCCGCCGGATTATAATCGCCGAACAACACATCAGCGACAGCGTGCCCGAGTTCTTGTCCGGCGTGAGAGCTGTAGAGCATAGCAGGGATATGCTCATCTTCCCAGACCACGGCAAACGGGTAGCTGCCGACGATAACCACGACCGTGTTCGGATTTGCTTCGAACACGGCGCGAATGAGCGCTTCCTGCGCAGGCGGAAGCGTCAGGTCTTGACGATCAACGCATTCCTTACCGTTGATGAACGGGTTGTTGCCGACGAAGACCACGGCGGCTTCAGCGGATTTAGCGGCATCCACCGCTGCGCGGATGCCGTCCTTCACGACGTCGATCTCGAAGCGATCGGCGTCACCCGACTGACCGGCTCCGCCGCTGACGGTCAGCTGCCCGCCCTCGCCGGCCGCTACCGGATGGCCGGCCCATGACTTCATCGCGGCTTCGGCGGCGTCCAGCGCCTCGAAGCCGAAGGCTTCCTTGACGAACCAGCCGCGGGCTTCGTCGGCAGTTGCCGCGAGTCGGCCGTCATCCGTCTCGGTGACGAACTTACCGCTGTCAGCGGAGCGCAGCGTGACGCTGCCCCAGCCCCAGTCAGCGCGGTCGAACAGGGCCGCGTCGGCCGCGTCTGTGCGATCGGCTGCAAGCAACTGATGTGCTTCATTACTAAGCCCAACGTACGCGCCAACAGCCTTGTTACGAAGTCTTATTCTATCGGAAGCCTCTTCAAAGATGACTGTCTTCCCAGCCATCTTCTCTTGAATCCCTTGCACTGGTGTGATTCGATAGGCAGGCGTGCCGCTGTACCAATCCGTATAAACGGTATTCGCGAGCGGCCCTATGACAGCAATGCTCTCCAATCCTCTTTTAAAAGGGAGAGATCTATCATTCTTAAGCAATACGATCGATTCACGTGCAGCACGTAAGGATAATTCCGCATGCTCGGGTGCACATAGTTTGGACTCTGGTGTATTGGCATACGGGTTGCCTTCCTCTGGATCAAACTCCCCTAGTCTGAATCGGACACGAAACGTATTGCGCAGAGCCTGATTCAAGTCCTCTTCATTCAATAATCCTTGCTCTAGCGCGTCGTGAATGGCTCGAAGCGAAATCTCCTGATCGTCCGTTATGCTGTCAATGCCGTTCTTGATCGATTCCGCAACCGCTTGGGCGTAAGAATGCATGTGTTTATGCTCGCGCACCGTGCCTAGAACATCGCCCGCATCGCTGACAACAAAACCATTCATCCCCCATTCACCCTTCACAATCTCGTTCACATCGGGATTCAGATTGCAAAGTGTGCCGTTGACGGCATTGTAAGCCGTCATCATCGAGAGTGCACCACCCTCTTTGAAAGCTGCCTCAAATGCTTTCAGGTAATATTCCCGCATATTACGCGGATCCATGCTGACCGAACATTCACCCCTATCAATTTCGTTATTATTGCCTAGGAAATGCTTTAATGTAGCAACCGCCTTCAAATAAAACGGGTGCGGTCCTTGCATGCCTTTTACCAACTCTGTAGAAATCCGTCCTGTCAGATAAGGATCTTCTCCATAAGCCTCCTCCGTACGCCCCCAACGAGGGTCACGTTCCATATCAACGGTCGGCGCCCATATCGTAAGTCCATTAATCGCAGGATTCCTCTGAAAATATACCCTTGCTTCATCACCGATTGCTGAGCCAATCTCACGAAGCAAATCTGGATTCCATGTACACGCCAGGCCGATATTTTGCGGGAACACTGTCGCTTCGCCCAGCCATGCGATCCCATGTGCCCCCTCCGTCCCATGCTTATATGGCTTTACACCAAGGCGGGGAATTTCCGTTTGATACTGGCACATTAGGTTTATTTTTTCTTCTAGGGTGAAACGGGAAATCAAATCAATAACACGCTCTTCGAGCGGTAATTCCGTGTTTTGGAACAGCAAAGTCGTATCTATGTTCATACCTAATTCACCCCTTATAGTTGTAAACGTTTACCATTCTTGCCTGCACCACTTATTTGAAAAAGAGCCCGTGAGACACGGACCCTTTCATCAATTTATGCCATACTTCTATTCGTTCCAGAGCTTCACTCTGTCTTTCACCAACTGTGTGAATTGTTCACCCATTTTCTTCACGCCGACTTTCTCCAGATCTGCCATGAAAGCATCCCATACTTTATCGAAGTCTTCCGGCTTCGCTAGAATCGCCTCTGGGATCCGTTTTTTCATAATATCTTCGGATTTTTGGAATGTGACTTGTATATCGGAGCCTGTTGGCATCGAAATTCCCCAAGCAGCGCCGTACTTTCTAACTGGGAATTCTCCATCTTTTGGCCACAGATCTTTATAAGTTGTAACATTATAAGCTTTCAATGTTTCAAGGTCTGCTTTTGTATAGTTCTTTTGGATTTGTTCAGGGAAACTAGTCGTATAGTAGTTGCCGGTAGGATCTTTAACTCCATCACCATAGCGTGCGGACAGAAAGTAGTTTCCGATTCCATTTTCTTTCTTATAGCCGCTCGGGTTGTTGGTTTTTTTGTCCTGCGCTTCAGGTGTAAGTACACGCTTGCCATTTTCCACCTTGTAGTCGACGCCCTCAATGCCCCAGTTAACCAATACTTGGCCTTCATCCGACGCCAACCAATCCAGAAACTTGATCGCACGAACGGGATCTTTCGCTTTCGTTGTAATACCGATTCCCCAGCCTGCTAAATAACCTGTATCTTGGAAGGAGTGATCTTTTATATTCTCATTCAAAGTTACTGGGAAATGCGCATAGGTTTGATCCAACTTGCCGTCTTTCTTTAAGACGTTTTCGCCGTCGCCATACTCCCAATTTTGGTCAATCAGACCAAGCACTCGGCCGCTGGCTATTTTCGCTTTATATTGATCGTATTTTTGCACAAAGCTTTCCGGATCGAGCAATCCGATACTGTTCATATGATTAAGCCATTTGAAATACTCTTTTTCTTCAGGACGCAGGAAATGGTACTTGGCTTCATACGTATTTTGATCGATATTGAACTCGCCGTCATCTGGAGCTCCTGTTGTGTAGAACGCCGGGTTCGTCACAGAGATCAGAATACGCCAGTCGTCTGCTAGCAAAGACAATCCGACTGTTGGTTTTCCATCCATGGTTGGATGCTTTTCTTTGTAGGCTTTTATAGCGTTCTCATAATCCTGCACGGTCTTGATTTTCGGATAACCAAGCTCTTTTAAAACCTGATGCTGAAGTTCAAATCCACCCCCAGCATCAAAATACTTTTGGTTCACTCCTGCGGATGGAAGCACATAAATAGCGTGATTATCATTGCTGTAACGGAGCCTTTTCAAATAATCGCCATACACTTTTTTGATGTTCGGACCGTATTTGTCGATTAGAGGCGCAAGATCCACCATAGCACCGGCATCGATTAGCTTTTGCACATCACCTTTCCCACTAATCAGATCGGGGTATTCACCACTGGAAGCCATTAGAGCAATTTTTTGATCTGCAGCGCCTACCGGGAATTCTTCTTTAAGCGTTACTCCGGTTTTTTCTTTAATTTTCTTACCAACTCCGGATTGCATATCGTCCCAGTCTGCATTCGGATCAGCGCTAAACATAGAAAAAGTTATCGGTGCCAATTCATTTGAATCAGCTGCCTTCGTACTGCCTGGTGTTGAAGATGCAAGATCTGAAGCGTCTTTGGAGCAGCCTGTCACGGTTACGATAGCTGCAGTAAGCAAGACTGCTGTTATTGTCGCGGCTTTCTTTCTCATGGTTTGTATCCTCCCTTTATATGTACAATCTATTGAATCACAGGAAACCCTGTCATTACCACATCCCTTTAACTCTTTACAGCACCAAGCGTAATCCCTTTAACAAAATATTTTTGTAAAAATGGATATACAAGTAAAATGGGTACGGAGACAACCATTGTAATCGCCATTTTAATGGACTCAGGTGAAACCTTCGCCACATTTTGCATAACATTGGGATCATGTGATTCGTTGCCACTTTGTGTACTCTGGAGTACTTTCATTAACTCATACTGCAGGGTGGTCAACTTTTCATTCGAGCTGTTATATAGAAATGTATCGAACCAAGAATTCCAATGTCCTACAGCAATGAACAAAGCAATCGTTGCTAGTACCGGCTGACAGAGCGGCAATATAACCTTCCAATAAATAGTGAAATCATTGGCTCCATCGATTTTTGCCGATTCTTGCAAAGCATAAGGCAGCCCATCCATATAAGATCGAATGATGAATACGTTCCAAACTCCGAGGATACCAGGAATGATATAGACCCAGAACGTATTAATCATGTGCAGATCACGCATCAACATATAGCTAGGAATCAAGCCGCCTGAAAAATAGAGTGTAAGTGCAAACAACATGGAAACCGGTTTACGAGCTTGGAAATCTCTACGTGACAAAACAAAAGCGACCATCGATGCACTACCTACACCAAGAATGGAACCGATTACTGTGCGCAGCACGGAGTTTTCGAATCCTCTGATTAGACCTGGAAAACGAAAGATAGACTGATAGTTTTGCAAGGTGAAAGCGCGAGGCCAAATATGTATACCGCCCCTCACCGTATCGACAGAATCATTAAGGGATATAGCTAATACATTCAAGAAAGGATATAAGGTAGCAATTGCTGCTAAAATCATAAGAATGTAGAGAAACAGATCGAAAACAATATCGAAGTAGTTTCTCCTGAGTAATACTTGCATGCTCCCACCTCCTAAAAGTTTTGCTTTAGCAAAACTAGCATCATAAGCATAAGTTTAGATAATCGTTTCTTTAGTAACTTTCTTATAGATGGTATTGGCTGTTATGACAAGAACAATACTTACGACTGAACTGAAAATACCAACCGCGGTACCAAAGGAAAATCGTCCTAATTGAATCCCATATTTAAGCGCATATAATTCCAGCACTTCCGCATAGTCGAAAACGAGCGAGTTTTGCAGCTGAAACTGCTTTTCAAAACCGATGCTGATCAAATTGCCAATCGACAAAATGAATACAACCATGAATGTGGTACGAATACCTGGCAACGTAATATGCCAAATGCGGCGAAATCGACCCGCGCCATCCACGGTGGCTGCTTCATACTGCTCCTGATCTATACCCGCCATGGCTGCAAGGAAAATGATCGAATTCCAACCGGTTTCCTTCCACATATCGGAAGCGGTTACAATCCCCCAGAACCAAGTGCCTTTGGCCATAAACTGCACAGGTTGATCGATGATATGAAGCTTCATAAGCAGTTCATTAACGGCACCTCCGTCAATAGAAAGCATCTTGGTCACCAAGCTGGCTACAACAACCCAAGATACGAAGTGAGGCAAATAGGAAATGGTTTGAATGGAACGTTTGAACAATTGCCCCTTGAGCTCATTCATCAGAATAGCAAACACGACAGGTACTGTAAAACCAACGACAAGCCCCATGATACTCATACCCAGCGTATTCTTTAATGCGTTGTAAAACCGCTCATCCATAAACAATTGTTTGAAGTTATCGAATCCGACCCATTGCTGCTGCAGAATCGATTTCCCAGGCTTGAATTTCTGGAATGCCATTAACCAACCCCACACAGGCACATAATTAAAGATGATCACGTAGATGACAAAAGGGATCGACATCATATAAAGATAGCGCTGTTGAACCATCGTTTTCCAAAACTTCGAAGACTTTTTCCGATCCGTAAGGTGGATGGTCGTCTCCGTAGATAGCGTTTTCATAGTATCCCTCCGTTTATCTTATATCTCTATCATACTGGATGATTCCCATTCAAAAAACCACCCTAATTCAGCTTCAAATCATGTCAAAATAGCGCTTTCAAGAATTCGGTTACATAGGGATGAAATAAAAGAGATTGCCTCCTATCCAGTTCTCAGGCTAGATAGAAAGGGCAATCTGTTCAATTCTTCTTCCCTTTAAACGAGGAAGGCGATTCGCCTACATATTTCTTAAACTTGCTGTGAAAATAATCTGCATTAGCATATCCAACACGCTGAGCGACTTGATGGACCTTGTGCCCTTCACCCAGCAGCTCAATCGCTTTCTGGATGCGGATTTGATCCAGGTAGGTGTGAAAGTGTGCGCCGGTATAGTTTTTAAAGATTTTACCTAAGTATCCGCTTGTATAATTAAACAACTCCGCTAACGTATCCAATTTTAAATTCTCAGCATAATGCCGCTCGACGAAATCCATAATCTGCTTTAACAAAGGTTCATTACTAGAGACACTAATCTGGTTGGTCAAGTCACATAACTGTTGACGGATGCGATTTTGGATGGCGGACAAGTTCGGCTGCTCATAAATTTGCGCAATGATGGTCATGGCATTCTGCACGATGGTGTACGTTTTATCGTTCAGCCCAGCCAGCTTGTTCAATACCATAGAGATCAGCTGTGCATAGTTCGTTTTTAAGCCATGCTCGCTGCTATCATAGGTGATAAGCTCTGCTCCGGCAAGTTGGAGCAAGTGTTCCAAGTTTTCTTTATTCCCCATATCCATTGCGTAGTAGATCTTCTCGGCTAAGGAGACGATGTCTAAAGCTGACAGATGCTCGCTTGCTTGAATGACATCATGCTGAGCAATAAGCTCATCGCCATAGAGAAAATGCTTCGTAAGCAGGTTCGCTGCTTCTCCGAAGGAAGTGCTAACTTCATTACTTTGCTTAACTACACGACCTATGGCACTATGGAAGATATGCTCAGGCAGAGCCGCCTTTATCTCACTGTAAACACGACTCCTTGCTCCTTCATCCACAATGGGCTCCGTTAAAAGAACACCAATATAGGGGTTCGCTGTAAAGACAACACCTCTTCGCTTTTTGGTCTCAAACAAGTCGATTAAACGTTGTTGGATTAAGGCGTAGATGCGAGAATCAGTCTTTTGTGACTGAGCCAGTTGGAGCAGCAGGACTTGATATCCTCCCGCTGATGCTCCAATTAGAGCTTCAACATTATCCGGTATGGACCGCTGGTTATCATCCGCTGCTATTAAAGCTTGTATGCATTCCTCTCTACGCTGCGCCTCACTTTTTACACTAAATTGGGATAACTCCTCTTGCTTCTGAAGATACTTATAAATCCGCATTAATTCAACCACAATCTCTTCTTCGTCCACTGGCTTGAGCACATAGCCATCCACCTGTCCGATAATCGCTCTTTTCGCGTAATCGAAATCCGCATATCCGGTGAGGATAAGAAACCTGCAGGCAGCATCCGTTTTGCGAATTTCCTCAATGACCTGCAGCCCATCCATTACCGGCATGCGAATGTCAATGATAATTAAATGCGGCGCCAACTCTGCATACTTGCTCATCGCTTCTCGGCCGTTCATCGCATCACCTACAACCTGAAAGCCATAACGCTCCCAATCGATCAATGTCTGCAAGCCCGCGCGAATCATAGGTTCATCGTCGACAATTAACACTTTGTACATTCTTCTCACCCCTGAATCGGTATCGAAAAATAAATGCGTGTCCCAAATACCTCATTAGAAATAATCGTCAAGCCATAGGTGTCGCCATACATTAATTTAAGCCTTTGGTGCACGTTACGCATGCCAATACGATGCTCTTGTTTGTCCTGGGTGTCGCTCATCGACTCCGTAATCTCCATCAGTCTAGATTCACTGAAACCAACCCCATTATCGATTACTTCAATACGCAAATGATGACCTTCTATCGTCGCATGAACCTTCAAAATTCCGTTTTCCTCCATATACTCCAAACCATGAATGACCGCGTTTTCAACAAGTGGCTGTACGATCAGAGGGGTAATCATCATGTCGCTAACTCCCTGATCCAAATGAATTTCATACGTCAACCGATCTCCAAACCGGAACTGCTGTATATCTAAATAACAACGAATCATGTCAAGCTCATCCTTGAGTGGAATTAGACCCCCCATGATTTCAAGCTTTTTGCGCATTAGCTTGCCCAGCGTTCGAATGATGCCGGAAATTTCTGCTTCGCCTTTCAGATGGGCTTTCATTCGAATCGATTCCAGCGCGTTAAACAGAAAATGCGGATTGATTTGACTCGCCATCATCCTCAGCTTAATCTCTTTTTGCCGCAGTTCTAACTGATTGTTTATTCGGTTTGACTCATGAACCTCGTCCATCAACTCCCGAATGCTTCGGACCATGTTATTGAACTGTCTAGCGAGCATGCCAACCTCATCATGCCCATCAATTTCTGAAGTAACATGCAGATCTCCTAGCGCCACTTTATTGATCTGTTTGTTCAACTGAAGCATTCTGGACGTTAACATGTTGGAAAAGAAATAAATGAGGACAAAGGCTACAAGTAAACTCGCTAACGTAATGTACAAACCCATATAGCTGATCTTGTTGGCTTTGCCAACGATACTCTCGACTGTGAATACGGATACAATTCGCAAGCCTCTATCACTTAACGTCGGTATGAGGTCGTTGATGAGAACTTTAGAATCTCTTTCTTTGAACCGCGTCTGGTACGTGCCTTCCGGCTTATTCAGAAAGTCTTTGGCGAAATCCAATTCATTTAAGTTTTTGCCGACCCATTCCGTGTTCTTAGCAGCAACGATATTTCCAATGCCATCCAAAATCATCGTATCAAATAACTCTTGACTAACGATCGCATTTATTTCGTCAGGATTAACATCAATCACCAGCACACCACTGGTTCGGTAGTTCGGGAAATAAATCCTTTTTACCAAACTAAGCACTTTTCGATTATTTTTCGTTTCATCCCCGATATAGTACCAACTGATCTTCTCTGTTTTTTTATTCATTGCTTCCTGGTACCAAAAAGACTCCAGAATCGCAGGGGAAGGCTGTATGAAATTCCAATTGTTTAGCGTTGTTGGATTCGTTGTGTAGAGCCGGATATTGTAGACCTCTTTATACAGCTTTACAAAATCGGTAAAATCCTGGAACTCTTTATAAGCGCTTACAACTTCATAAATGGATTGATATTGCGTGTTAACTACACGTTCCAACCGCGGATCAATCATCAGTTTGTTCGAAATCTCAATCGGAATCCGGAGAATGTCGGATGCACGCTTATTAATTTTCTCCACGTTATTGGATGTCTGTCCAATCGCATCATTGAGAACCGATTGCCGAAATGCGTTCGTCAGGAACACACCCACGATCAGTACCGGAATGACCACGACCAAAATGAACGCGAGAATAATTTTATTTTTTATCCGAATATTGTTCGTCTTCTTCATGAAGTATTGGAGCATCGTCATCACCACTCGGCGCGAGAAATTTGTCGTACTTTTTATTATAATACAGTTTCATGATAACGGACTACAGGAGAGATTAGGCAGATTATCATGTCAAAATTAAAAACCTTCCGAAGCCATGTGAGATGACTTGGAAGGTTCTATGGTTGAGATGGGACTTTATTAGCCTTTGACGGCACCTGCCGTCATACCGTCAATAAGGAATCGCTGCATGAAGACGAACAGGATGACGACCGGCAGTACGGATAAGACAGAGGCAGCCATAATACTACCCCAATCCGTCATGTATAACCCTTTAAACAGGGTGATGCCGGGCGTAAGGGTGCGATGGGCTTCATCATTAATGAACACAAAGCCAAACATAAATTCATTCCAAGCATTCACGAAAGCAAATAACGCGGTAGCAATTAAGCTTGGTATGGAAACCGGAAGGATAATCCGGAACAGGATGCCTACTCTCGAGCAACCGTCAATTTCGGCCGATTCCTCCATCTCGTACGGGATGGAATCGATGTAACCTTTTAGCATAAAGGTACAAAGTGGTACCATGAAGGTCGTATAGGCCAAAATCATCGAGTAATACGTGTCTAGCAAATGATAATTTTTCATCAGTAAATACAAGGGAATAAGCAGCAACACGCCCGGGACCATTTGGGACAGCAGCATCGTTATACTCACAGCCTTCACACCACGGTAGGAGCTGAACCGACTTAAGGCATAGCCAGCAAAAATCGAGATAATCAGCGAAAGGATCGTCGTCGTCGACGCGACATACATGGAGTTGCCGAAAAACGTGACAAATTTGGATTCCAACAGCACCCGCGAGAAATTACCAAACGTTAGGTTATTAATCATAAATGTCGGGTGACTAGTCCGGACTTCTTGGATTGGCTTTAATGCCGTATCTGCCATCCATAGGAATGGAAACAGGCAGTAGGTTGCAAGAATGACGAGTACACCGTAGGTGAGTACTTGCAGCCAAAACTTTTGCTTCTTGCTCATAAGCATGCCATGCACCTCCTATTTTAGGCTATTTTTTTAGCGGATCGGACGTACAGCAAGAGAAAGGCAACCATCATAAAACCAAGCATCATCGAAGCCAAGGCCGAGGCTGCGCCTACATCGTACTCTTTCATCGCATAGCGGTAAATCATCACAGGCAGTGTTTCCGTCGAATTAAAAGGGCCGCCTTCCGTCATGACCCAGATAAAGTCAAAATTGATGGCTGTCCATATGATATGCACAAACACGAGTACCAGGGAGACGGACTTAAGCTGGGGCAGAACAATGTTGAAAAATCGCTTGGTGACACCCGCTCCGTCGATCGCCGCGGCTTCAATCATTTCTTTGGAAACCGACTGCAGGCCGGCGAGCAGACTGATTGTATAGAAAGGAAAACTTCTCCATATGTTGACGAAGGTTACGGTTAAAAGTGCTGTATTGATTTCGCCCAGCCAATAATAGGGCTTATCGATTATTCCCAGCTTCACCATCCAAATGTTCATAATGCCGTAGTCCGGTGCGAGCATCCATTGCCAAGTTAGTCCGGCAACAACGATCGGTACGACCCATGGGATAATAATAATACCGCGAAAAATGGCTCTACCTTTCAAAGGCTGATTTAACGCAACAGCGGAAATAATACCGAGCAAATACTCTCCGATCACAGATAATACCGTCCAAACAACCGTGTACCTCAAAGAACTCCAAAAATTCTCATGCTGAATAACCTCTTTATAATTATCCCAACCGGCAAACCCATGAATCGTTTTATTCACTAGGTTTTTGAAATGAAAGCTATCCCATATGACCGTTATCAAGGGATACGCAATGAGCAGCAGAAAGAAAACTAGGGCAGGCAGCACGAACAGGTTGGCTATCAGTCTTGTTTTACGTTCGCGCCCGAAAGGGGATTTTCTTCCCGGGTATGTTCGATTTTCTATCGTTTCTCTAATATCCATATTCTCCACCGTTATCACCATTTTTGGGTAAAGTAAAGCAGGCATAGTCAGGGTATGCCTGCTTGGTATTGGGTCTTACTGTATGGTTAAACTCTATTTCGAGCTCAACTCTCCGGATTTCTTCAAGTCATTGTTGATCGCTTCAGATAACCATTTCGCGACGTCTTCAGGCGCATCGTTTTTGATGAGGGCACGTGCAATCGAATCTTCCATATCTTTGGTAATTCCACCTAGCGAAACACTAGGGAATACGACGCCTGTCGAAGCTAATTCTGTAAATCCTTTGCCCCAAGGGCTGTCGCTTACCATGTCAGAACGCGGTGAATTGGTTGGGCGAATGCTAGTTTGCCAATCTTTGCTCATAATAAAGGTAGCAAATTCAAAAGCTTCTTTCGGATGCTTACCCGATTTATACAAGTAAAGCGGGCTCACCTCAAGGAAAGTAGCTGATTTCTTTTTGGATGGCGGAGCCGTTACCTTGACATCCTTCATTTCCTCCGGATTCTCTTTGCTGCGTCCTTCAATCCATGGGCCGTTGACAACCATCGCATATTGACCTTGCGCAAAATTCGTATCCTCTTCCTGCCAGCCCCATGTCTTCGCTTCGGACCTGATCGCTCCTTTAGCAAGCAGATCTTGGTAGAACCGATAAACCTCACCTGCGCGTTTCAACTCATCGGCGTTGTCTTTCCATGTGTTCTTGAATTTACCATCATCCATTTTCTTCGCTATGACCAGGTCATTTTGCGCAAATAAGGAGAGGAGTTCTTGTGGGGAGCGAACTCCCGCAGCCGCAATACCGAATGCTTCTTTGCCGGTAGCCTGCTTCACTTTACCTGACATGGCGAGCAATTCGTCCCATGTTTTCGGCGGTGCATCGTAGCCTGCTTTCTTCAGCATGTTCTCGTGATACAGTAATGCGCGAATACCTAGGTAATGAGGGAGCGCGAGCACTTTGCCTTCCGCTGTAAGGGAGGCCATGACATTCGGATAAACTTTATCCTTGTCGCTCCATGCATTATAAGAAGCCGTCAGATCTTGGAGGGCATCCATTTTCATGAACTCTCCAAACCATTCGCTAAGTCCCCAGCTTAGATCAGGCGCGTTACCCGCATTAATCGCCGCAATCAGCTTATCATGCAGCACATCAAACGTAATGAGTTGTACGTTAATCTTAATGTTTGGATGAGCTTCCTCAAATTTCTTGATCTGTGCTTTGGTCTTCGTCTCTTCTTCCGAATTCGGTGACCAAGCTGCCCAATAGTCCAGCTTCACCGGCTCTTGATTAGCTGCAGTCGTTGCTGCAGCTTCTTGTTTTTTTGGAGCCTCTGTCGGGCTGCCCCCATTAGCTGCTGTGTTGTCGGACTTTGCACATCCTGCCAGAACCGAAAGCGCTACGATACCTGACAATACTGCTGGAACTATTCTTTGATTTGCCATACGTCCAAGTCCCTTCCTTTATCCCATTGTTTGTTGGTTTTGCTTACATTCTTATTGTACAAAGGGATGATCGCCTGCAACATGTGACAATACTCAGAACAAAGTGGAAAATATTCAGATGTCATTATGCAGCTGGGCTCGATATTGTTTGGGAAGTAGACCTGTCGTTTTTCGAAACACTTTGCTAAAATACCGCTGGTCCTGATAACCTACACGCTCAGCTATTTCATAGGAGGTCAAACCACTGCTTGCAAGCAGCAGCTTAGCCTGATCCATACGAACCTTCGTCAAATAGTCGGAAAAGTTTTCTCCGGTGACGCTTTTGAACATGGAACAGAAGTAATTTTTATTGAGATAAAAATGCCGCGCAATGCTTTCCAGATTAACCGACTGGTAGTTGTCTTCCACATACTGTTTGATGCTGTAAATAAGCTGCTTTCCGCTCTTCATTTTGTGGTTGTTCGTGACGCTTTTGAGCAGTTGATCCATTATGCTGCGGAGCAGTCGTTGAACTTGATTCACTTTGAGTTCCTGAACACCCGTTCTTGCCTCCTGAAGCCAGAGCGGAATTTGCTCTGAGCGGTGTGAAGCGTGTGCAATTTTATCAACCAATAAAGTAGCTGCCTGCTTGAAGTCTTGCAAGCTCATGGTCGCCATTGCCTGCTGATGAAGGGCCTCTTCGAGCTTTCGCAGCAAACCAGCCTCGCTGTCGATCGTCCCTGTATCGACTAAGCATTCAAGCAGAACTTGCAGCTCCTTCCATTCCCTGGACTCGACCTGCCCTGCTTTATCCGGTTCCTCGCCATAACGTACGATCGTCTCCTGCGTACCGAAACGGATCGTTTCCATTGCATGGACACCTTCGAAATAAGCGGTCGTGAGCGCATCTATGCGCTGCTTCTGGACACTGATACCGATCAGGGCGCGCACACGCAAACAGGTTGTTAATGACAAATGAATGCGTCTGGCCCACTTCATGACGTCATAGAACGTTCCTTTGGCCTCACATACCGCGACAAATTCATTCGATTTATGCAGGTTGCGAAACACAGTACCGCCCTGTTCCTGCAAGATTTCCTCCAAAATGTTTCGTGCGGCAAAGTAAAAGATGGATCGATCCCCGCGATAACGATCTTGAATATGCTCATCCAGATCGATAAGGTGAATAACAAGGGTATGGTACTTATATTCCGGCAGCGCCAAATACAGCTGCTCGGCGCGCACAAAAATGTCAATCTCGTCCTTAATCCGCCCCGCTACAATTTGGCTTAACAGCTCATCCCGCATGAGCACAATCCCTTGATTCAGGACCGCTTTTTCATTGATTTGCTCGATCCTCCGATTTGAGTCCAAAGCGAGCTGTTCTACGGCCCTGCTTAATGTGCGAATCAACTCCACCTCTTGCAAAGGCTTCAATAAATAGTCGAACGCATCCAGCAAAAAAGCAGGCCGAGAATATTGAAAATCACCGTATCCGCTAAGTACGATGACCTTGCCCGTAAATTGTCCGCGTTTCATCCATTCCATAAAGCTGAGCCCGTCCAGCAGCGGCATTTTGATGTCTGTAATCACAATATCCGGGAGATACTGCTCAACCATAAGACAAGCTTCCTCGCCATGATAGGCATCACCTACGATTTCCCAGCCTAATTGTTGCGCAGGTATACATGCTTTCAATTGTTCATGAATGGCTTCTTCATCATCGACAATGAGTATTTTCATCGGGCGACCCCTTTTCTCACATCCGTAACCTCTTCCCGAAGGGGAAGCTCAATCACAACGATCGTCCCCTTGCCTTCTTTACTTAATAGACGAAGTCCAAAGTCCTTCCCGCACAGCAGCTTCAAGCGTGTTTGCACATTATGAAGACCAATGGAATCGCTGGTTTTATTCAAAAGATCTTTGACCGACGGCGGCATACCCGCTCCGTTATCTATAATATAGATGCGAAGCTTGTTCTCACCCCGGTCCTCTCGGACATAAACCTTCAGTATTTTCTTGGACTTTCGGGAAGGAATTAAGCCATGATCGATGGCATTTTCAATAATCGGTTGGAGAATCAGCTTCGGAACGTACACGGTCTGCAGCGCCTCTTCCAAGCGGATATTAATGCGTAAAATTTCCGGATAACGCTTGTTGATAATATATAAATAATTGCGGATATGCCGAATCTCTTCTCTCAGCGTTACCCACTCTTCCTCAATATTCATATTGTAGCGATACATATTGCTCAGGCACTGGCAGATGATCTTCACATCCGGCGCGTTTTGAATCATGGCGATACTGGACATCGTCTGCAGGGTGTTATGCAGGAAATGCGGTGAAATTTGGGCCTGCAGCGCCTTAATCTGCACCTCTTTATTCACAAGCTGGAGCTTCAAATCATGATCGATCAGCTGCTCTATTTGTTCCGCCATCTGATTAAACTGATTACCGAGAAAGCCTATTTCGTCCTGCGTAAGCACGTCCGTTCTAGCGGTATAGTCACCAAGTTGAATCCGAGCCATATTGCGATGGAGCAAAACAATCGGCTTCGTTATACCGAAGCTAAGCGTCAGCGAGAACCCAATCATCAAGATAAAAGCAAGAATAATGACGGCAATCGCTACATTACGGAAAAAGAGCAAGCTAGGATTGATCATGTAGGTATACAATAGCTTCCAACCCAATTTCTCAAAATTCGTTGTAACCAGCTTACTGCCCGGCGCCAATGAGCTATCTTCCAGCTTGGCATTGATTTGGTTAACATCCGTATGATAAACGATCACTTGCAAAGCGTTCGTCAAGATAACCTGGCCTTTGTAGTAGGTATTGTATTTTTCAATACGCTGCTGCAGTGAAGTGCCTTGAATATCAATAACAAGTAGACCCACGCGCTTTCCCCGGTAATTTAAGGGGTGCAGGTATTGGTAGATGGGTTGCTCATAGAAACTTTGCCTATGGTAAACCAGAAGTGGTCCCTGTTCACTGCTTTGTTCCATCATATCCATGAGGCTGTTCAAATATTTCGGGTCTAAACCGGAAAAAGAGACCGGTATATAGGAGAAAAAGCTGCCTGCTGACTCCCCCTTGGAGTTGACCAAGTAAATACCGAGAATATCTTTGAGCTTGGAATTGTAATACATGCCCCAGAACAAATCTCGCGTGTCGCGAAGAGTATCATAATTTCGGCTGTTATCCGGCTGGTAATCGGCACCTCGTCGTAAGCTTTCGAGTAGATCAAAATTGTAATATACCCGATAGGCCGTATCATATAAATCTTGATTGTAGTCTTCGATTTGGCTTTTCATATCTTGCGAAATGCGAGACTGGGCCTGCTCAGCATCATTACGAATGGTTTGTGACACCTGATACAATATAATGCCGGCCAGAATCGTGATCGGTATCCCTGTTGTCAGCAGCATCGCCATTAAAATTTTCATCCGAATTCGTTTGATTTTCATCGGGTCACTTTCCTTCTGTATGCATGGGATAACCTAGTAATGAAACATATTTCTCGGTATAAGGGTAAAATCCTTTTCTTCGCTCAGGCGAATCGGCGAGAAGACCACCTGCGTTTAAGCAAGTGGCCTTTAGGTCACTTATTAAGTATAAAATAGCTTGGCTCATAACGGCATGAGACAATGTTCAGAGGCATGTGGAAAATATTCAGTTACTAAAAAAACTTTCCGAAGACCTATAAGAGGCTGGGAAAGTTCAGTGGAACTGATAAACTACAACTGCAAGAGATCTTTATGGATTTTAATAACAATCTTCTTATTCGTCTTGACCTCGGAAATGGAGCAGTTCGGACGGTGGATATCCGATGGGAAGCAAACCGCAAACATGCCTGGTTTCAAAAGAATCTCGGTTTCTTGCTGCGAAGGATCCGATTCGTAAAAGGCGATATCATGCGAGTCGAACTTATTATCGACCACTTTGGCGTCAGGATGGAGCTTGTAGAAACAAAGCTTTTCCTCGCCGCTGACCAGAAATTGAATATCCGTATATATTACATGAGACTCAGGCATTTGCTCCGCAGATGGTCGGGTCACAACCTCCTGCACATTGGCAAACATAAGATGACCATTATCGCCTTCTAGGTCATATCTACCCGCTTCCGCTTCACCTAAGTTGCGATTCAGAATGTAATCGATACCTCGTCCAACCGCTGTGGGCCACAGATGGCGTTCTTGTTCAAAATGCCTAACGTCGCTAATAATCATTCGATACATGACTCCTTTTGATACACTGAATAAAATACTACTTTTACTATAGCCTATGACGAAAAAAAAGACCCGCTTTTTTTAGAAAAGCGAATCTTTCTTCGTTCTATTAATCGAGATGAAATGCGAAAATTACTCAGCAGGACGCGGACCAGGATCCATACCTGTTTCAGAAGCCGTCATTAACGGTTTAACCGTGAGCTCAGCATGTACATGAATTTGGCAGGATAAGCGGATATTGTCTTCCGTGATTCCTTTAGTCTCTCGAATAGCAGCCTCTGTCGAATTCATGGGACCAGCATCCCCCTCAATGATTTCAACACGGCAGGTTGCACATCTGGCGTTACCCCCACAGCGATGCAAAATGTCTACCCCTTGGTCCATGAGGGACAAAACGAGCTTTTTTCCTTCTTCAGCCTCAAATGTTTCTGCTTCTTTCCCTATAACTTGAATCATCGGCATCATAAATTCCTCCTTTTTAACCTTTGTTGCCTAATTGGCGTCATAGCAAACACGAAGCAAAAAAAAACGTTCACACCATTGACGGTGAATGATCCCCCGAACAGTGTGAACGTTACTAGGCTGCCTTATTACTAAAGTTTAAAACTTTTCTTGCTTTGCGCCTTCCCAATCCGCCAAAAACTTCTCGATCCCCGCATCTGTCAGCGGGTGCTTGCTCATGGATTCGATAACCTTGTAAGGCACTGTAGCGATATGTGACCCTGCAAGAGCAGCTTCAATCACGTGAGCAGAGTGACGAACGCTGGCAGAGATGATTTCGGATTTGATACCGTGTACTTGGAAAATTTGGCTGATTTCTTTAATTAGATTCATACCCACTTGGTTGATATCATCCAAACGTCCAATAAATGGCGATACGTAAGTTGCTCCTGCGCGTGCAGCAAGTAAAGCTTGCGTCGAGCTGAAGATCAAGGTTACGTTCGTTGGGATGCCCAGTGATCTGAAAACGCTAGTCGCTTGAAGTCCATCCAATGTCATTGGAAGCTTAATAACAACATTTGGGCTTAGCTTAGCAAGCTTCTTGCCCTGCTCAACCATTTCGTCTGCTTTCAATGAAACGACTTCTGCACTAATCGGTACATCGCCGACAATGGAGATAATTTCTTTCACGGTTTCGAAGAAATCTCTACCTTCTTTAGCAATCAGTGAAGGGTTAGTTGTTACTCCTGCTACTACACCTAACGCGTGAGCTTTGCGAATTTCGTCTACATTGGCTGTGTCGATAAACAATTTCATCTGTATCCCTACCTTTTCTCCCTTTTGTGGGCTCTTATTGGAAATACTTCTGTCTGATTTGTTGAACGATTGCATCTGCTGTAAAACCGTATTCACGAATTACTCGATCTGCCTTCGCTGATGCACCAAATTTACGGATGCCAACAACGAAGCCATCGCCTCCCGTAATCTCTTCCCATCCTGCAGGATAGGCCATCTCAATGACAACATTTGCTTTTACTTGTGGTAAAAGGATGGCACTGCGCACCTCTTCTGGCTGCTGCTCGAACAATTCACGGCTTGGCATGGAAATAACACGAGCCCCAATACCATCTTGCGCCAACTGCTTCTTCACGTCAAGTGCTAAGCTCACTTCAGAGCCCGTTGCGATAAGTTGAATATCAGGGGTCGCTGATGCTTCAACATCAGATAACACATATGCTCCTTGATGAATATGAGCATAAGCAAGCTGATCCGTGCCCGGAAGCACCGGCAAATTCTGACGTGAAAGCGCGAATACGAACGGGCCTTCCTTCGCTTGGAGAACATACTCCCAAGCTGCTGCAGTTTCGTTAGCGTCCGCAGGACGGAACAACGTCAGATCCGGAATCATGCGCAGGGATGGAATCTGTTCGATTGGCTGATGCGTAGGGCCGTCTTCGCCGACAGCGATGCTGTCATGCGTGAACACGTACGCAACTGGGAGCTTCATGAGCGCGGACAAGCGAATCGCGCCGCGCAAATAGTCGCTGAACACGAGAAACGTTCCGCCGAAAGCGCGCAATCCGCCGTGCAGCAGCATGCCGTTCAGCGCTGCGCCCATGGCGAACTCGCGGACGCCGAACCAGAAGTTGCGGCCGCTGTAATCGGCAGCGCTGAATGCCGCGGCGTCATTAATCATGGTGAAGTTGGAGCTCGCTAGGTCGGCGGAGCCGCCTACTAGTTGAGGTACCCGCTTCGCCAAGCCGTTAATCACTTTGCCAGAAGCTGTACGCGTCGAAATAGCGCCGCTCTCTGGGGTAAAGCGCGGCACATCGGCGTTCCAGTCCGCTGGAAGGTCGCCGCGATTCGCGAGTTCGAATTGCTGAGCGAGCTCCGGGTGCGCAGCCTGGTAGCTGTTCCACAGCTGCTCCCAGCTGGTTTGGGCTTGAGCGCCCAGTTCCTTGTGCTGGGCGAAGTGCTTGTAGACCTCAGCCGGGACGTAGAAATCCGGCTCGAGCGGCCAGCCCAGAGCCTGCTTCGTCAGCAACAGCTCTTCTTTGCCTAGCGGCGAGCCATGCGTACCGCCGTGGCCGCCTTTGCCGGCTTTGTTCGGACTGCCGTAGCCGATCGTTGTTTTGATTTCAATCAGGGTTGGACGACCCAGATCCGCCTTGCCTTCTTCGATCGCGGCGGAAATCGCCTCGACGTTGTTTTGTTCTTCCACACGTAAGTATTGCCAACCATAGGATTCAATACGCGTCCGGATATTTTCAGAGAACGACATGTTTAACTCGCCGTCGAGCGAAATATCATTTGAATCGTAGAGCACAATTAGCTTGCCCAATTTCAAATGACCTGCCAAAGAAGCAGCTTCGGAGGAAACACCTTCCATCAAGTCGCCGTCTCCGCAAATAGCATACGTGAAGTGATCAACGATTGGGAAGTTCGGTTTATTGTAGACGGAAGCTTGATGAGCTTCGGCCATTGCCATACCAACAGCCATGGCAACCCCTTGGCCAAGTGGTCCCGTTGTCGCTTCTACACCTGCTGTATGACCATACTCCGGATGCCCGGGTGTGCGGCTGCCCCATTGACGAAATTCCTTGATGTCGTCAATGGTTACATCATAACCACTTAGGTGCAGCAAACTATAAAGCAGCATCGAGCCGTGTCCTGCAGAAAGAACAAATCGATCACGATCAACCCATTTGGGATTCGTCGGATTGTGCTTCAAGTGCCGTGTCCAAAGTGCATACGCCATAGGCGCAGCACCCATCGGCATACCAGGATGACCCATAGCCGCTTTCTCGACTGCATCGATTGTAAGCGTTCTAATTGTATTGATGCTTAACTCTTCAATGCCAACAGTTGTCTGATTCAAAAGAGATTCGCCTCCATCAATTTGGTTGTATTAATTCCATCTACTCTTTATTATAAGGATAGATGAAGCATTCAAATAATTGATAGTTTCGATACTCGCTATAGAAGGTGTCTATATGGTGAACTTTGAGCTTTATAAAGTATTTTATCTGACTGCCAAATCTGGCAGCTTATCTAAAGCAGCAAAAGAGCTTTATATTACCCAGCCCAGCGTCTCTCACTCGATCAAATTGTTGGAGGAGACTCTGGGGCTGCAGCTGTTTGCCAGAACGTCCAAAGGCGTCGAGCTTACTAAGGAAGGTGCTGTGCTGTTTTCCTACATCGAACAGGCTTACAATTTCATTTCACTCGCGGAAGAGAAATTAAGTGAGCTTCGTAATTTCTCGAGCGGAGAAATCAAAATTGGCGGCAGTGACTCCTTGTGCAAACACTATCTGCTCCCTTTTTTGGAGTCATTTCACGTGCAGTATCCACATGTGCAGATTAACTTAGTCCACGGAACGACACCGGAAATTGTGAAGCATCTGAAGGAAGGCAAGATTGATATTGGAATTGTCAGGACGCCTATTCTTGATGATCAATTGCAAGTGCACGAAGGTATTACTATTCAGGATTGCTTCGTAACGGGGCCAAAATACCGAGAGCTGTCAATGGGAAAAGTCTCCCTTGCTAAGCTGTTAACCTACCCGATCATCTTATTTTCGAGTAATAGCTCATCACGGAAATTCGTCACCCGAATTTTCAGTGAAAATGGCTTACTGCTGGAACCGGAAATTGAGCTCGGCAGCGTGGATTTACTCATCGAATTCGCAAAGATCGGCTTTGGCGTTTCCTTCGTAACCAAAGAATTTGTAGCGAAGGAGCTGGCAGACGGAAGCTTGTTTGAGGTGAATATTGACGCTACCATTCCGTCGACTAAGATCGGAATTATCACTTTGAAAAATATGCCGCTATCGACCGCGGCTTCTGCTTTCGTTGCAGAGCTGGAGAGTCCCGGGGATTGAGCCGAGGTGAAAATAACTTGGAGTCGGTACCTGAACACCTCTACGCGGCCTGAGAGCGCCAAAAAGGCGCTTTCAGCTTGCTTTTTCGCTCCTAACATGCACAAAAACTCCAAACTTACAAATTAAGCGCCTTTTAGGCGCTCTGAACTTGATAGACCTCCCTAGGAGAGCGGATGGTTGGGAGCGGGAGGCTGGGGGCTAGTGTGGAAACCCCATCCGAGCGCAAACAAAGGCACGCCCAGCCAAACTGGGCACGCCTTTTTCATTTTCACAAACTAACAATCGCTTTAATGACCTTCGACTCTG
The DNA here is from genome assembly GCF_030817295.1 of Paenibacillus sp. V4I9. Classification (NCBI taxonomy): domain Bacteria; kingdom Bacillati; phylum Bacillota; class Bacilli; order Caryophanales; family Paenibacillaceae; genus Paenibacillus; species Paenibacillus sp. V4I9. The sequence continues at coordinate 742,818 of NZ_JAUSZE010000001.1, read as the reverse complement.
GCTTCAACCAAGTCTCGAACTGTCCAATCATGCTCTCGAAAGTCGCGCGGTGCGTGATGTAGCGCTCGATGTCGATGATGCCGTCTTGCATGGCGGCACTTACGGTGTCGAAATCCTCCATGGTCGCATTGCGGCTGCTCATTAAGGTCAGCTCCCGTTTATGAAAGTCGGGATCATGGAAGGTGATATCTGCCTTAACCAGTCCGACATACACGAGTTTGCCGCCATGTGCGGCAAGTCCGAACGACTCCGTCATCGACCTGGCGTTCCCTGTCGCATCGAATACGACGGTAGGATATTCGCCGTTCGTGAGCGCGGCTAGCTGCTCCTTCGGCTGCTGCAAGGCATTAATCGTATGGTCGATTCCTGCCCAATCACAGCAAAAGGCCAAGCGCTCATCGTTAATGTCCATCGCAGTTACATTCGCACCGAGCTGCTTAGCGAGGATCATGACGCCGAGTCCGATTGGACCAGCGCCAATTACCAGCACGTTTTCACCAGCGCGAAGTTCGGACCTTCTCACTGCGTGAGCTCCGATGCTCAGCGGCTCTAACATAGCTGCTTGGTCCAGTGTCAGCCCATCGGTCTTGATGAGATGGCTGACTGGCAAGGCGATCAGCTCTCTCATCCCCCCGTCGATATGTACGCCAAGCACCTTCATATCTGTACAGCAGTTCGTCTTGCCATTACGGCAAGCAATACAAGTGCCGCAGTGCATATAAGGGACGATGCTTACTTGATCACCGACTTTTAGCCCTGTGACACCCTCAGCAATCTGTTCAATATAACCAGCCAGTTCATGCCCGAGAATACGCGGATAGCTAAAAAACGGCTGATTCCCTTTATACGCGTGCAAATCCGTCCCGCATATGCCAATCCTCTTGATGCGAACAATAGCTTCACCTGCTCTTAGACTAGGCTCCTGTACTTCTACTAGTTTAAACTTTTCGATCTGTTCACATATGATTGCTTTCATACCTGGTTTCCCCCTGTCCCATTACATATAGGTCTTCTCGTTATATTCGGGTCTTCCACTAATCCAAGATTTATTGTGAATAGGGGTCAGGATCTCTAACACTTCATGAAGCAGCTCGATGTCCATTGGTTCATCTGTCCACGCAATATTTTTGCGAATGTTGTCAGGGTTCGCTGTGCTGACTAGCGTCGTAGGGATGCGTTCATTCGCTGTTGCATACTGCACGGCCAACTTGGCAATGTCAGTTCCCTTACTTGCACAGTGTGCAGCAGCCTGTTTACATAATCGCTGGATTTCGCCTGAGGCTGGATGCCATTCCGCCGCTGGCCTAGTGCTCAGAAGCCCCATCGACAGCGGTGATGCATTCACCAAACCGACCCCATGCTGCTCCAGAAGCGGAACTAGATCCAGCAAGGAAGTATCATTCAAACTATAGTGACAGTACGACAAGACGGAATCGAGTTCTTTGTGAGCCAATGCCTTTTCAAATATAGATACCGGCAAACCGGATACCCCAAAATAACGAATCTTACCTGATTGCTTCAATTCATCCAGCGCAGGGAAGGCCCCTTCCAGAATCTCGTTAAATGGGACAAACTCCATATCGTGTAAATATAAGATATCAATATAATCCGTCCGAAGCCGCTGTAAGCTCTCATCGACACTTTCCAGAATTCGCTTCTTCGAGAAATCGAACACTTCTGCTCCGTACCGCCCTGCCTTCGTCGTCAGGATGAAACGATCCCGATCCAACTGGGCTATCGCCTTACCTAGTACTGTCTCTGCCTTGGTTAATCCATAAAAGGGAGACACATCAATCAGATTAATGCCCATATCAATCGCTGTATGAACGGTTCGAATACTTTCTTCTTCGTTCGTTTCACGAAATACAGATCCAAGTGAGGATGCACCAAAGCTCAGCACGGAGACGTCCAGTCCGGTTTTGCCTAATTTACGATATTTCATAATTTATAAAATTCCTTTGCATTTAGTCCGAATAAGCGGGCTTTATCTGCTTCCGACCAATTTCCTGGCAATGCTTGAGTAAGCACATCAATAACGTCATCGTACTCTGCTGCGAGCAAACAAACCGGCCAATCACTGCCGAATAAAACACGCTCCGCTCCGAATACATCTATCACATGCTGGATATAAGCAGTAAAATCCTCACGCTTCCACTCCGTATGATTGGCTTCAGTCACCATACCGGACAGCTTACAGTATATATTGGGATGCTTCGCAATAGCGGCCATTTGGCTTTTCCAAGGCTCAATAACGCCATCCGCAATACGCGGCTTAGCCATATGATCGATAACTGCGCGTAAACCCGGAACCAAATTCAAAAGCTGAACCACCGGCTCTAATTGATGAGATACGACAAGCAGATCAACGGGTACATCTTTTTCGGCAAAATAACGGATCGCTTCTACAAAATGAGGCTCAAGTATAACACTCGCATCCGGCATTTCTTGAATCATGACCCTAAAGCCTACATATTTGGGATGCTGGCTAAATCTTTTGTAATGGATATGAAAGTCAGGATCATTCAGATTGAGCCAACCTACTACTCCTGCAATCGTATCTGATTCCTCGCTTAGAGATAATAGATAATCCGTTTCTTCTAATGTCGGCGCCGCTTGAACAACAATGGTTTTATTCAAGTTGTGCTGGTGCAGGTGGGAGAGTAAGTCGTCCGGCAGAAAATCACGATATAATACCGATAGTTCCGGTGTAAGCCACCCATAGTCACCCCGATCCATCTTCCAATAATGCTGGTGTGCATCGATCCGCATAAGATTCTCCTCTTCATTATCCGTATTTGGTACCGCTTTCTTCTATTGTATCACCAAATAAATCATATGAAATAACGATATCTAGCATATTTATACGGTTTTTTGATATCATGGGTCTACGAGCTAATTTGAAGGAGAGATCATATGCATCCTGTACGTAAAGTGTTCGATTCAAACGATGCCTTCCCGTTCTCATTTGCCTATAAAAACACGAAGAGCTCGCAAAGCGAGCTCCCTGATCATTTCCATGATTGGTATGAAATTGTGTATGTGTATCGAGGAAATGGAACTTTCTTTATCGATCATACTTTTTATGAAATGAAACAAGGTGATCTCTTCCTCATCCCAGGCAATACGATTCACCGGGCAACGCCGGATAAAGAGACACCTGTAACGTCCACAGCGATTTATTTCAGCCCCAGCATCATACAGACTCTTCACTTGGGTGACTCTTTCTCTTATTTGCATTGCTTCGAGCAAGCCGCAGAACACCGCAATTACAAGTTTGAAACGCTGCTCCCGCAGCGTCAACAACTAGATGTGTGGTTGGAATCCATTCAATATGAATTCAAACATCCGAACTTGGGTCACCGGCAAGCTATCTTGCTGCAGCTCCTTCAACTCCTGCTTTTTTTGAATCGTGATTTGGGTTCTGGCACGAAGCCAAACGCAGGGGATTCCATCGCTCCCCCTATGTGGATGAGGGAAATTTTACTCTTTATCGATCAGCATTTCTGTGAAGACATCGGCCTTAAGACGCTTTCGAAGCAAGCCTCCGTCACGCCTGCCCATTTCAGCCGGGTATTTAAGCAGTTAATTGGGATGAATATTACCGCCTATATCATAACCAAACGAATAATACGAGCGAAGCAGCTGCTTAGCGAAAACGACCTCAACATTAGCATCATCGCAGAAATGTGCGGCTTCGAGAGCTTACCCCATTTTCATGCCATGTTCAAAAGAGTTCTGGGGATGACACCCGCGGCTGCTAGAAAGTCGGCTAGATAGCTGAGCTGCACTGGTTATTTGGAGGCGTTCAATCGAGCAATTGTGATCATATACGTGGTACCTTTGGCCACTTCACTCTTGACCTCTATCTTACCTTGCATCTTTCTAATAATGCTAAACGAAACCATTGTGCCAAGGCCCGTCCCTTTATCTTTGGTCGAAAAATAAGGAGTTCCAAGTCGATTCATTTGCTCTTTGGTCATACCAATACCTGTATCTCCAACCGAAATAACAACATGTCCGTTTATTGAATGGGCAGTAAATGTCAAAATCCCGCCATCAGGCATGGCCTCAATACTATTTTTCCCGATATTAATTAGCGCTTGCCGTAATTTATTTTTATCACCAAGAATCAGAAGCTCTTCTTGTTCGATTTGTTTGATGATCTGTACATTTTGATAGTTGGCATAGGAAGTAAGGACGTTAGCTACATAATCGATCTCATTCTTCATTTCGATTACTTCTATTTTTTCCGGTTCAGGTTTAGCGAAAGTTAAATAGTCGGAAATGATGTGCTCCGCACGCTCCAATTCCTCCAGACAAATTTTTTGATAATATTGTCTATTCGACGTCTTAAGGTCATCTTTCCCCATCAATTGTATAAATCCTCTGACCGAAGTTAAGGGGTTTCTTACCTCGTGCGCAACAGATGCCGCTATATCACTGACAATCTTCATCTTCTCGCTTCTTATGATTTCATCGCGCAATTGGGCATTTCTCTTGAAAGTTTCGAGTACGTATACAAATAAACCGGAAATAGCGCATTGGACAACAATTACACCGTAAAAAACCGGATAATTCGTATTAAATAAGGTAGACAGATTGCCTATGAGATAGCTATAAACGGTTAAACTTATAAGACGAATACTAGCATAAACAAGAATGGATGAGATCATTTTCTGAATCAATGATAATCCCTGGAACTTGATTACAAACCAGATAATCACCAAAAAAGTAGGTAGAAAAGCGATGATATATGCCATCTGGTTGGGACTGCCTTGTATAAATCGATAGACAACGACCACCGCATATAAAAAAAGAGAGACGTAAACGCCTCCATATAAGGAGCCTATACTTAGCGCAATACCGCGTAAATCAAAGGTAAAACCATTAAGTACGACCGGAAACGTCATTGTAGCCACGAGCGTGAAACAAAAAACAATGGCAATTATTGTCCGAGTGTAGCCATAATCACGATCTGACTTCATGATATAGGGGTAAAGGACAACAGGTAGAAACACAAGAAATAAATTGAATAGAAGATCCCTAACGTGATTAAACATATAGCCTCCCAGTACCGTCCATACACATAACAGTACCACTAAACATGATGTGGAAACAATTAAAAAAACATCCTCCATAGATGTCTATAGAAGTTGTTTAAGTTTAAGTTTAAGTTTAAGTTTAAGTTTAAGTTTAAGCCTAAGCCTATTAATTTTAAGGACGCCAGCCAACTAGTTATCACGGATTTTGTTCTTTGTAATAGTCAACGGTCTCTTGCAAGCCAATTCTTAAAGTATACACCGGACTCCAATCCAAACCGGTAAACGCAGCGCGATTATCCAATCGACTGTGAATGATATCTCCAGCTCGGGCAGGTGCGTAGGAGGGATTGAAGCTCACCCCGCTAATGTCGCACATTTCCTTAAGAAGAGCGTTAATACTTGTCTGCTCGTTCCAACTGATATTATATAGACCTCGGCTCCCCAGGTTCAGGGCGGCCATATTTGCACGAACGATATCTTTCACATAAATAAAATCTCTTGTTTGCTCCCCATCACCAAAAATCAATGGTTGTTTCCCCTCTAGAAGCTTGTCTACAAAAATCGAGACTACGCCTCCCTCACCCTTTGGATCCTGTCTAATCCCATATACATTCGAATAACGTAAAATCGTATAATCTAACTCATAAAGAGAAGAAAAACTCTCTATATAGTGTTCCGGTGTATGTTTAGAAATACCATAGAAGGATAGCGGCTTTATCGGATGAAGCTCATCAACACCCAAATATTGCGGGGTTCCATACACCGCTGCGGATGAAGCGTAAATCAGCTTCCGAACACCATGTTCCCTGCATTGTTCCAAGACTGCTATCGTTCCGAGAATGTTTATTTTAGCGTCTAGTAAAGGATAAGTAAGCGAGGTCTGGATATCGATTTGTGCAGCATGATGAATCACGACTTCTGGGCTCGCAGCGGTAAATGCTTTTGCTAATCCGTTATCTAACAAATCTCCACGATGAAAGACAGCAAGGGGATTCAAATTCTCTTCACGACCTGTAGACAAATTATCAAGAATATGTACATGATGCCCAGAAATGATCAATTGATCGACAATATGTGAAGCAATAAAACCGGCTCCCCCGGTAACTAAAATATTCATAAGCGCACGCCCCCATCATGTTAACGTAAATAAGCTACAATATAGATCACTCGACTTGCGTTTTATTATATTATAAATAACAAATAAAAAGAGCCATTATTTCGAACTAGATGAACTAGCTCCAGATAATGGCTCTATTTTTTGTCAGCCTTAGATTTAATTTTTCACGACTCTATCATATAAAAAGTCGGCAATATGGACGGCTTCCATGCGATCTTTTTGCCCATGCTTTTCAATACCCAGCTTCATTTGCAGCAAGCAACCAGGGTTGCTTGTAACCAAATACTGAGCGGCAGTAGCGTTCACATTTTCCATTTTATGTTCAAGAATTTGGTTCGCCATTACGGGCTGTGTGACATTATAAATGCCGGCCGAGCCACAGCAGGAACCTGCATCTTTCATTTCAATAAAGGCAACATTGCCTACCTCTTTCAGAAGCTGTCTGGAAGGATTGCTGCCTTTCATGACATTACGTAGGTGACAAGAGTCCTGATACGTAACGCGAGTGGAAGCTCCACCGTCAACAGTCTCTGCGAACTGGAGTGGACGTCCTTGCTCAACTAGAATCGTACTGATGTCCTTCACTCGCGCAGCGAACCAAGCCGAAGCTTCCTTCCATTCCGGCCCCTCGTGAAGCAAATGATCATACTCCACTAGAATGGCGCCGCAGCCACCCGCATTGGACACGATATAATCTACACCGGCTTCTTGGAAAGCGCGAATGTTATTCTTGGCCAAAGCTTTCGCCTGATCACTCTCACCGCTATGAGCATGAAGAGCCCCGCAGCAATTCTGCGTCTCTGGAATGACCACGTCAAATCCCGCTTCAGAAAGCAGCTTTACCGTTTTGATGTTCGTTTCGGTAAACAAAACATCCATTAAACAGCCGCGGAACATGCCAACCGTAGCAATCTTTTCCCCTTTTGCCGGAATGTAGGTGCCCAATTGCTCTACGATCCCTTTACTGGAAGCGTCAGGGAGTATTTTTTCCATATCGGATAAGTGCTTGGAAAATACCTTTACAGCGCCTGTTTTCCTAACGACGGTTTGCAACCCTGATTTTTTATAAAAATGAAGGCCTGATCCTAACAAACTCATCCTTTTTTGATGAGGGAATAGCTCCTTGAACACCAGCTTACGTACACCGCTTACCCACCATCTGTGCTGCTTCGTGTGCGTCTCAATTGCATCGCGCGCCTGCTCAATTAACTGACCATATTTCACATCAGCCGGACAGGCTGGTTCACAAGCGCGGCATCCTAGGCAATGGTTCATTTGGTCTTCGAAGCTGATACCTGGCTCCATAATACCATCCACGGCCGCTTTCATAAGTGAAATTCGTCCGCGAGGAGATTCGGCTTCCACGCCGGTCTCCTTGAATGTCGGACAAGCTGGCAGACAAAAACCGCAGCGCATACAATTGGTTAACTGCTCGTAATCCAGCTTCTGTACCAGTGTTTCTTGAAGTGTTGCTGCTGCGAGCTTAGCCACGATCAATCACCACCCTGCGTCTGGACTCTTTGGCAAACATTTTACCTGGATTTAACAGATGGTGAGGATCGAAGACTTCCTTAATCCCTTTCATCATGGCGATTCCGGTACTTCCCACTTTCCATTCCAAGAAAGGCGCTTTGACTAAACCAACGCCATGCTCGCCAGTAATCGTCCCCCCCATCCCGATTGCCGCTTCAAATATTTCTTCGAAGGCTAATTCAACACGATGTATTTCTTCGTGATCCCTGGCATCCGTCGTCGCCGTTGGATGAAGGTTGCCATCTCCTGCATGTCCAAAGGTACAAATTTGCACGCGATGCTTCTCGGCTATGCGATTGATTTCTAGGACCATATCAGCAATCTTAGAGCGTGGAACCGTTGCATCCTCCAATATCGTTGTTGGGCGTAAACGGGCGAGAGCGGTAAAGGCGCTTCTCCTTGCCGTTAACAGCTTCAGAGCTTCCTCTTGATTGCTCGCAATGCTAACTTCATCCGCCAGCTCCTCGCGGCAAATTTCTGAGATCCGTTCGATATCCCGCTCAACGGTTTCCATATCACCATCCTGTTCGATTAACAAAATAGCTGCCATATCGAGCGGAAGTCCCAACTTGGCGAAATCGTCTACAACACGAATCGTTGGATTATCCATGAATTCTAAGGTAGCCGGAATGATGCGATTTTCAATGATTTTGGATACCGTACGAGCTGCTCCATATAAGTCTTTGTACATGGCGAGCATCGTTTTCTTATATTTGGGAGGCGGTATTAGCTTAAGCGTTGCTTCGGTAATGACGGCTAATGTACCCTCCGAGCCAATAAGGAGCTTCGTTAAATCATAGCCGGCCACGTCCTTCATCAGCTTCCCGCCAGTACGCATTATTTCGCCTGAGGCTAGGACACATTCTAATCCGATCACATAATCTTTGGTGGTGCCGTATTTTAAGCCGCGAAGACCTCCGGAGCATTCCGCTATATTTCCGCCTATCGTCGAGATCGACATACTGCTTGGATCTGGTGGATAAAATAAGCCAAGATTTTCAATATGTTCAATGAATTGCTTCGTAATGATTCCCGGCTGAACGGTTGCCGTTAAATTTTGCAAATCAATGTCGAGTATCGCATTCATTCGATGCATGACCATCACGATGCCCCCTTGAACAGGGACCGTTCCGCCGCAAAGATTCGTGCCTGAACCTCGGCTGACCAGCGGAATGCGATGCTCATTTAACACTTTCATAATCTCAGATACCTGCGCCGTATCTTTGGGATAGATCACACCTTCAGGCAGCGCTTGGAGCATGGGTGTCCCATCGTAAGAATGCGTAACAAGAGATTCCATATCATCTTTGAAAAATGCTTCGCCTACAATATCCTGCAGTTTTTGTCTTACTCGGCTTTCAAGCATAAATACCTCCCATGGGACTGCTCATTTATTTCAACACAATTGATCATGTGATCAGATGACTTTTTTTCTATTTTAACTTATGATTGAATAGATGTATAGATACTTCATGGGGGAATTATATGACATTTCAGCAGATTCGACCGCAGAAGGGCTCGGAAATCGTGCTTCAGCAAATTAAAATGCAAATCGAGACGGGTACATATGCACCAGGTTCGAAACTTCCTACCGTCGTGGAGCTTGCAGCTAGCTTTCAGGTTGGCCGTTCTACGGTTAGAGAAGCGCTTAGCGGATTAAAGGCAATGGGCTGGGTAGATATTCGACATGGCGGAGGCACCTTCGTTACGAACCCTTTGCCAATAGACAGCAGCAGCCTCTTTGACCAAGGCCAAACGCTGCAGGAAGTGCAGGAGGTGCGAAGATTCATAGAGGCGGGTTGTGCTTCGTTAGCCGCAAATCGCCGTACCGAAGGAAATCTGACGTCACTCAGGCAGATCCTTAGCACGATGGAAGCAACACTTGAAAATGAAGAAGAAAGCGAGCAAGCCGACATTCGCTTTCACCTAGAAATCGCCAAAGCCTCTCACAATTCCCTCATGATCGGGATGATGGAGTCATTGACGGAGCGGTTGCAGCAAAGTATGAAGGCTTCTCGCCGTCTATGGTTTTTTGCTGAACGTGCTTCCGCTGAGAAGCTCCTCCAGGAACACCGTGACATCGTCGATGCCATCGAGATTAAAGATGAGCAGCTTGCAGCGGAGAAGATGTCGCAGCATATTCATAAAGTGGATCAAGTAATTCAAAAGCTTGCTAAAATCTCTACGGATACATTCTGAGAAACTTTGCTGCCTATTCTTCTATAACTGGTATCCGCTCGATTCGGGGATCGGTAAAGATGTCATACTCATCCCGGCTAGTGCTGGAAAATTCAGAAACAACTCTGCTGTGCGCTCTTGAGCCCTCGTGATCTCGCTTCTATTCATCTCTTCTTGCCCTCCCTAAAAGTACCATCGGATATTGCAGTCTGCCAGTTCTATATCAAAAGAATCTAAGGCAGGGCTAACTTGCCCATGATCGTAGGTCGTTCAGCTCCGGTAGCGGATGGCAGATTATTAGGCGCGCCATGAATCCAATCGTTACCCAGCAAGGCAAAGAGGACAGCTTCTTTGGCATCACCTGATAAGCCAAGTTCATCCGATGTAAGAATGGATTGCTCCGGAAGCAGCTCTCGGAGCATTCCGAGCAGCGTCTGATTATGCGCCCCGCCGCCGCTAACAATCACTTCCGCAATGTTATACTCTGGGAAAACGAAGTCGTTGTAAGCATTGGCGATAGAATGCGCGGTAAATGAAGTTGCTGTCGCGACGATGTCTTCAGGAGGTAATCCTCGCTCAAGAGCAGTCGCCAAATAAGAAGAGGCGTATGCTTTACCAAAGAGCTCCCGCCCCGTTGTTTTGGGTGGAGGGAGTTTGAAGTAAGGATGTGCCAGCATGCTATTAAGCAGCTCTACATCTACAAAGCCGATAGAGGCCCACGCGCCATTCGAATCATAAGTCAACCGGCCTTGTGAAAGCTCAAAGACAACTTGGTCCATGATCATATTGCCTGGTCCTGTATCAAAGGCGATAAGACGATGAGAATCGGTCGATGCGGAAGCCGGAATGGCGGTGCAATTGCCAATCCCGCCGATATTTTGGAGAATACGACCCTTTTCCTCATGGCGGAACATAATAAAGTCCCCGTATGGCGCTAGCGGTGCACCTTGACCGCCAACCGCCATATCCGCTGTACGGAAATCGCCAACAACAGGTCTTCCCGTCCGCTTAGCAAGGACGGATAAATCGCCGATTTGCAGGGTTGATTTCGGCAGAAATGGATTCGCTTCATCCGCGAATGGAATATGCCATACCGTCTGACCATGAGAGCTGATGAGATCAATTTGCTCCAAGGGAATGTTAGCCGCTGCTGCCGCACGTAACACTGCATCGGCAAAGCACTCTGCTATCGCGAAGTTCATCCCGCATAGCAAAGACACATCGGAATGTTCGATGGAACATAATTCTTTGAGCTTTTCCCGTAATTCATCTTCATAGGCGAAGCTCTCAAAGTGGAGCACCTTGACCTTCGCGTCAACGCCGCAGCCATCAATTCGAACAAGCGCGACGTCTATGCCGTCGAGGGAAGTACCTGACATGATTCCAGCAACCGTCAGAGATGTTTGGTTCAAAAGGGAACGCAGCATCACAAACCACCCTCCCACTTCCATCCTGCAGGATAGTCTAAACCGAGCGAGACCGGCAGCCGGCCTTGCGGAGTAAGCTGACCTAGCAAGCACTTGGCCGCACTTTGCAGGGCAAGCGGCCGGCTTTCATAAGCCGCGACGAAGGTTGAAATCTCCGGCAGCTCCAGCAAATCGTAAGGCACTCGCAGTGCGACGACGACAAGCGGCTTGCCGAGCGTCTGCAGGGCTCGCACCAGCTCGATCTGCGCGGGATGGAATCGGGCGTTGTACGTCCCGATAACGATCTGCTCCGCCCGCTGCGCCTCGGCGAGCAGCCCAGCGCTCCTCGCTGCCACCTCCGGCAGCGGCAGCACGCGATCGAGCACGTCTAGGCCGTGCTCGGCCAGCGCAGCCCCCAAGCTCGCGGGGCCCGCGTATGTTTCGTCGACACCCGACGAAACAGCTGCGGCCACAGTGATCGCGAGCGTCTTCACCCGCTTCAGCGGGAGCAGCTTCTGCTCGTCTTTGACGAGCGTGATGCTCGCCTCGCTGAGGCGCTGGGCGACCGCGCGGTGCGCCGCGGTCCCCACTTCATCCGCGGCAGCCGCATTTGGCCGCGCTTCAAACAAGCCGCGCCGCTCCTTGAGCGCGAGCAAACGGATTACCGAAGCGTCAATACGCGCTTCGGTAATCCGCCCTTCGCGCACCGCGCGCTCCAGCGCGTCGATGGCCGCGAGCTGGCGGTCGCGGCTGTGGCTGATCAGCACAAGATCAGCACCCGCTTCGACCGCCATGACAGACGCCGGTGCTGTGCCGTAATGCTCGGAGATAGCGTTCATTTCCATGCAATCGGTCATGATAACTCCCTCAAAGCCGAGCTCCTCGCGGAGCAGTCCAGTAAGTACCGACTTCGAAAGCGTAACAGGCAGCTTAGCCGATTCTAAAGCGGGGAAATAAATGTGCGCTGACATAATAGCATCCACGCCGTTCTTGATCGATGCAACGAAAGGTACCAATTCAACCGCACGAATACGCGCTTCGGAATGCTCGATCGTTGGTAAATCCAAATGTGAATCCACATTCGTATCCCCATGACCCGGGAAATGCTTGGCCGTTGCGACGACCCCAGCATCCTGGTAACCTTGCATCGACTGACGTCCAAATTCAGCGACAAGTTCCGGAGACTCCCCGAATGATCGAACACCGATAACGGGATTATCCGGATTATTATTCACATCCAGAACAGGTGCGAAGTTCATATTAACGCCCAGCGTTCGCAGTTCCTGCCCTGAAATAAAGGATGACTCATAGGCAGACTTTGAACCGTCAGTTGCTTCAAGAGCTCCCGCGGCTAGTGCCATCTGCCCAGGCATTAACGCCACGCCTTCCGTTAAGCGAGCCACCATGCCGCCCTCTTGATCGATGGATATCCATAAAGGCAGATTCTGAGAACGCTTTGCAACTTGTTGGAGCTGCTCGGATAACCGAGCAACTTGCTGTGTATCCTGTACATTACGAGCGAAATAAATGACCCCGCCTATGTTATTTTGTTCAATAAAGTTCTCCAGATCTTCGGTCATACCCGTGCCTTCAAATCCACAAAGGATCATTTGACCGATTTTTTGCCGAAGCGTCAATTCATTGAGGTCCCTCTGGCTCCTGCTCATATTCATCTCGTTTATTACTCCCCTCGTAAAGCAATCAAATTCATCTATGTAAGTGTTTACAAAGTGAACCGAATACCTATTATTATAGGAACAACAAAATAATATTTCAATACAAATATAAAACATGAAATTTTATTTTAAATAAAATCAGAACCGATTAGAATGAAAAAGAGGCAAACGAATGTATCCACATTCGCTGCCTCTTTTATGCTAACCCATATAGTTATCTATCGCTGCTAAAACCTCTTGTAATTTACGATTAACTTCTGTCAGCTTAGATTCCAGCTGTTCATAATTACTTTGTGTATCAAGAGTTGTATCATGAATTGCATCCTGCAAGTCATATGCTGAGCTTGAAAGATCTATCGCCCCAATATTGGACGCAATCCCTTTCAGCGTATGGACCAGCAAGATAGCTTTCTTGATGTCGTCTGCTTGAAGCGCCTCTCGAATTTCAACAGCTGTTTCTGCATGATTTTGCACAAATAGCCGTAAAATCCGATGATATAATTCCGTTTTATTTCCCAAACGCTCCAGTGCTTCTTTTACTTGTAAAACAGGCAAGGTTTCATACGTTTCTACAGTGGCAGCGACTTGTGACAAGCCTTGCAATTTCGTGCTTTGAATCACTCGCTGCAGCACACTGAACAGTTCAATCGGTTCAAAGGGCTTTGTTATATATGCCTTCATTCCTGCTTCAATCACTTGCTCCTTTACGCCCTTCACCGCATCAGCCGTCATCGCGATAATGGGGGGAACTTTGTAGCCCATCTCTATGATTTGACGCGTAGCCTCATATCCGTCCATCACAGGCATTTGCAAGTCCATTAATATGGCGTCATATCGCTTATTTCCGACCATTTTTATAGCTACCGCACCATTCTCCGCTACATCGACAAACATCCCTTTCTCACTTAGAAACTCTTTGGCTACCATCTGATTGATCTCATTATCTTCAACTAACAAAATGTTGGCGTTGCGAAGCTCAGTGAATTTCTCTGCTTGATCCTGGTCCTCTAAGATGCGCTTTTCCAAAGATTGAGAGATCTGAGGCTCAAAAAAACCTAAAATTTCGTTATACAGTTGTGACTGGCTAATAGGAAAGTAAAGCACTTTCATGACAACAGACGTATGAGCAAGCTCTTGCAATTTTGATTCGTGATAAGCACTAATCAGCACAAGAACTTGAGATGGCGTCGAATAGTTCGTTTTGATATTATCCACAAGTTGAACGGCATCCGCATGTTCCAGCTGCCAGTCGATAAGTACCAAATCAAACCGACAATCACGGTGGATATTTGTTATCTCGTTGACCTCCGACCCGATGACACAGACAATGAACTGCAATTGTTCAAGTTGATTTTTCAAAACCAATTGCATCTCGGGGCTATCGCATACAAGTAATACGCGAAGGAACTTCAAATGAAAGTCTTTCTCTACTTTAAAAAATACATCCGTGCTGTGATCAAAACGTGAGGTAAAGGTAAAACAAGACCCGCTTTCCAGCTCGCTTTCTAAGTCGATTGACCCGCCCATGAGTTCGATCAGCTTTTGGCTAATGACCAGCCCAAGGCCAGTGCCCCCGTATCTGCGGGTCATCGACATGTCAGCTTGCGTGAACCCGCGGAAAAGTTGTTTTTGCTGCTCCTTAGTCATACCAATCCCTGTATCGCTAACGTTAAAACGGAGCACAATCCCTTGGTCGTTGTTCGATTGCAATTGGACGGAAATGGCTACTTCCCCGTATTCCGTGAACTTAATCGCATTATTGCACAGGTTTAGCAGCACCTGATTTAATCGGAACGGATCTCCCTTCAGCATCTGAGGAACCGCGTGATGAACAGAGAAGTGGAGCTTAAGCCCTTTTTCAAACACTTTAAAGCTCATCATCGTCGAAATATTGTTAAGCACCTCATACAAATCGAAATCGATTTGTTCCAAGACGATCTTCTTCGCCTCTATCTTCGAGAAATCGAGGATATCGCTAATAATGGAAAGCAGACTCTTGGCGGATAGAACCGTTTTGTCCAAGTAATCCTTTTGCTGGTCCGTCAACTCTGTTTGCTGCAGTAAATAATTAAAGCCAAGAATCGCATTCATGGGTGTACGGATTTCGTGGCTCATATTCGCAATAAACTCGCTTTTGGCGCGATTTGCGGCATCAGCCGCTTCTTTTGCCTCTGTTAACAATTTATTATTGCCCTCAAGCTCTGTAGTGCGATTATCAATCCGTTCCTCTAAGCTTTCATTGACTTGCAATAACTCTTGAATCAGACATACATTTGTATTTTCTAATTCAAGTGCTTCTAAATTTCGTTCTTTGAGCTTAGACGACATCTCATTAAAGGCATTGGTGAGCTCGCCAATAACGTCTTTTCGATAATTTTCTATAACAATGCCAAAATTGCCATTTCGAATATCAATCACTTTTTCATTTAATATTTTAATAGGTGTAATGATCCATTTCGTTAATAAAAGACTTAGCGCGACCAAAATAACTAACACAATCAGAGCCTCTATACTAAACTTGAACAGCAGAGAATGAATGTCTTCTGTCAAATCATGTTCAGGTATCGCAATGACTAAGTACCAATCAAAATTTCCATTATACGAATATTTACTAACATCTAAAAAATAATTCTCACCCATAATTTGATACTTACCCGAACGAGTTTGCAATTCATTATTAGCCTTCGCTTTGATCAATCCATTACTTTCTTTAATTACTTTATTTTCTGATGTGCTAGCTCTGACTCTTTCATATTCTTCCCCTTTTTTCGTAAATAAGGTATTTCCGGTTGAAGTTGCAATTAATTCTCCTGTAGGCTCCATAAGGAAAACCAGACCACTTTTACTAATATTAAGATTTCGCATATGCCTAGCTACTTTATCTAGAGAAATATCCATACCAAAAACCCCAACAACTTTGCCATCAACTGATATTAGTGGTTTTGAGGTTGTGATTCCCAGACCAGCTTCAAATACGCCTCCATACACTTTCGACCAATAAGTAGTTCCCGTCCATTTCGCTTGCTCATACCATGATTGTTTTCGAGCATCAAAATTCGTAACAACCTTTAATTCCTTCATAAAATTACCAAATTGATTGACTTGATTGACCATAACCCTGTTGGAAGGTTCACCTGTCGAAGAAGAAATTTCTAGAACACCATTATTTATTCCAGACGATACGAATTTACCTGATTCATTTGCATAGTAAGCATAGTCAATAAAGTCATTATTGCGAACTTCTTCTAGAAAAACCTTCCCCAACTTATCGACATCTTGTAGGTTTAGAGAACCATTTTCCTCTAACGTGACATTTAAGCTATTCACATACTCCGCCGGTTTAAAATAGCTGTCCAACTGATTAAATAAATCGGATTGTATATGATGGATGACGCGCAAATTCGTTTTGTCAGTGACTTTAGATGTAAATCCATTGACTTGTAGATAATAAATAGCTCCCAATATAAGGGGTATACATATAAATGGAAAAATGATTTGTTTATGTAGACTTAAACGACTATATGTACGCGCAAAGCTCTTTATCATCGGTAATGCCTCCAAATGAACTAAGTCTATGTATTCATTTATTCGACATGGTTTGACGTTATCCTTGGTTGTAATGTAAATCTGTGGCAAAATAAGATCGCCCACAGGAAGGCCTCGTGACCAAAGGAACAGCCCTTGTCGAAATCCTATTCGGGGATTAAACGACAAAAAAAGTGGTTGATCAGGAAAGCTTCCTGTCCAACCACTTTACTTTGTTATGCGATACCGGCAAGAGGACTCGAACCTCCACCCTTTCGGACTCGATTTTGAGTCGAGCGCGTCTGCCATTCCGCCATGCCGGCTTATATGCGCGCCTTAATGAGTTAAGCCGCGCATGCTGTTAAGATAATGCCGAAGACCGGACTTGAACCGGTACGGTAGTCACCTACCGCAGGATTTTAAGTCCTGTGCGTCTGCCGATTCCGCCACTCCGGCTTAATTGAAGCTCCGAACTGGAGTAACTAAGCTACAATCCAGTTCGTCACTTTTGGATGCGCGTAGAGGGACTTGAACCCCCACGGTCGCCCGCTAGATCCTAAGTCTAGTGCGTCTGCCAATTCCGCCATACGCGCATGCTGTAAATAAGGCAAAATGAGTCATGTAGGATTCGAACCTACGACACCCTGATTAAAAGTCAGGTGCTCTACCAACTGAGCTAATGACTCATGTTTAAGACATGAGTTCTTGATTGGAAAAGAATGGGCGGACGACGGGACTTGAACCCGCGAATGCTGGATCCACAAACCAGTGCGTTAACCCCTTCGCCACGACCGCCATATGAATAAGTCTTGCTGGGCCCCGAAAAAGTAATCGGCGTTTCTACAAAGCCTTGCTTCACTTTTTTTGGTAATATGGTGCCGTCGAGAGGACTTGAACCCCCAACCTACTGATTACAAGTCAGTTGCTCTACCAGTTGAGCTACAACGGCATATTCAAGTATGGTGGCTCGGGACGGAATCGAACCGCCGACACGAGGATTTTCAGTCCTCTGCTCTACCGACTGAGCTACCGAGCCATGCTAGATGTTAATATAGGGTTTCCCGGAAAGTAAACGGACGTTACTTCAAAACTTAGCGTCACTTTTTGGGGAATAATGGCGGAGCTGACGGGATTCGAACCCGCGGTCTCCTGCGTGACAGGCAGGCATGTTAGGCCACTACACCACAGCTCCAAAATGTACGTGTTATGGTGAACGCTGACGGGATCGAACCGCCGACCCCTACCCTGTCAAGGTAGTGCTCTCCCAGCTGAGCTAAGCGTTCATGATGAAATCATTTGGGTCCCGCGCAAAGTATTAGAACTATGCTTCGTCAGCATCTCGTCACTTTGTGGGGATATTGGTGACCCGTAGGGGACTCGAACCCCTGTTACCTCCGTGAAAGGGAGGTGTCTTAACCACTTGACCAACGGGCCTTATTTCCGCGCGAAAGAGGCGGCAAAAAAAATACCCAACTAGTGGGTACTGCTTGGCAACGTTCTACTCTCCCAGAACCCTGCGGTTCAAGTACCATCGACGCTGGAGGGCTTAACGGTCGTGTTCGAGATGGGAACGCGTGGGTCCCCTCCGCCATCATCACCAAACAGTCAAAGCGTGTTTGCGCCTTGAAAACTAGATACGAAACATTTGTAAAGTAATCCTTAGGTTTCAAGCAGAGAGACTTTAATCTACGATTAAAGATCCCTATATTAGGTTAAGCCCTCGACCGATTAGTATTCGTCAGCTGCATACATTGCTGCACTTCCACCTCGAACCTATCAACCTCGTCGTCTACAAGGGGTCTTACATACTGGGAAATCTCATCTTGAGGGGGGCTTCGCGCTTAGATGCTTTCAGCGCTTATCCCCTCCGTACATAGCTACCCAGCGATGCCTCTGGCGAGACAACTGGTACACCAGCGGTACGTCCATCCCGGTCCTCTCGTACTAAGGACAGCTCCTCTCAAATTTCCTACGCCCGCGACAGATAGGGACCGAACTGTCTCACGACGTTCTGAACCCAGCTCGCGTACCGCTTTAATGGGCGAACAGCCCAACCCTTGGGACCTACTTCAGCCCCAGGATGCGATGAGCCGACATCGAGGTGCCAAACCTCCCCGTCGATGTGGACTCTTGGGGGAGATAAGCCTGTTATCCCCAGGGTAGCTTTTATCCGTTGAGCGATGGCCCTTCCATTCGGTACCACCGGATCACTAAGTCCGACTTTCGTCCCTGCTCGACTTGTAGGTCTCGCAGTCAAGCTCCCTTATGCCTTTGCACTCTGCGAATGATTTCCAACCATTCTGAGGGAACCTTTAAACGCCTCCGTTACATTTTAGGAGGCGACCGCCCCAGTCAAACTGCCCACCTGACACTGTCCCCATACCGGATCACGGTACTAGGTTAGAACTCCGATACGATCAGGGTGGTATCCCAACGATGCCTCCACCCAAGCTGGCGCTCAGGCTTCAAAGGCTCCCACCTATCCTGTACAGATCGTACCAAAGTCCAATATCAAGCTGCAGTAAAGCTCCATGGGGTCTTTCCGTCTTGTCGCGGGTAACCTGCATCTTCACAGGTATTAAAATTTCACCGGATCTCTCGTTGAGACAGCGCCCAAGTCGTTACGCCATTCGTGCGGGTCAGAATTTACCTGACAAGGAATTTCGCTACCTTAGGACCGTTATAGTTACGGCCGCCGTTTACTGGGGCTTCAATTCATAGCTTCGGAACCGAGGTCCCTAACCACTCCTCTTAACCTTCCAGCACCGGGCAGGCGTCAGCCCGTATACTTCGCCTTGCGGCTTCGCACAGACCTGTGTTTTTGCTAAACAGTCGCTTGGGCCTTTTCACTGCGGCCCCCTCGGGCTATTCACCCTACCGAGGCACCCCTTCTCCCGAAGTTACGGGGTCATTTTGCCGAGTTCCTTAACGAGAGTTCTTCCGCGCGCCTTAGAATTCTCTTCTCACCCACCTGTGTCGGTTTGCGGTACGGGCACCTTCGCCTGGCTAGAAGCTTTTCTTGGCAGTGTGAACTCATGACCTTCGGTACTTAAATTTCCCTCCCCATCACAGCCCAGCCTTACGATGTGCGGATTTGCCTACACATCAGCCTCACTGCTTGGACGAGCATCCATCAGCTCGCGTCACTATCCTTCTGCGTCACTCCATTGCTCATAACGGCTACGGTGGTACAGGAATTTCCACCTGTTGTCCATCGACTACGCCTTTCGGCCTCGCCTTAGGTCCCGACTTACCCTGAGCGGACGAGCCTTCCTCAGGAACCCTTAGGTTTTCGGCGGATCAGATTCTCACTGATCTTTTCGTTACTTATACCGGCATTCTCACTTGTATGCGCTCCACCTGTCCTTACGGTCAGAATTCTACGTACATACAACGCTCCCCTACCCATGCACAAATTCATGTGCAAGCCATAGCTTCGGTGGCGTGTTTAGCCCCGTTACATTTTCGGCGCAGAGTCACTCGACCAGTGAGCTATTACGCACTCTTTCAATGGTGGCTGCTTCTAAGCCAACATCCTGGTTGTCTGTGCAACTCCACATCCTTTCCCACTTAACACACACTTGGGGACCTTAGCTGATGGTCTGGGCTGTTTCCCTTTTGACAATGGATCTTAGCACTCACTGTCTGACTCCCGGATTTAAGTTTGTGGCATTCAGAGTTTGACTGGACTTGGTAACCCTTGGCGGGCCCCGCACCCAATCAGTGCTTTACCTCCACAACTCAACATCCGAGGCTAGCCCTAAAGCTATTTCGGGGAGAACCAGCTATCTCCGAGTTCGATTGGAATTTCTCCGCTACCCCCACCTCATCCCCGCATTTTTCAACATGCGTGGGTTCGGGCCTCCAGTGAGTGTTACCTCACCTTCACCCTGGACAGGGGTAGATCACACGGTTTCGGGTCTACGTCCACGTACTAAAGCGCCCTATTCAGACTCGCTTTCGCTGCGGCTCCGTCTTTTCAACTTAACCTCGCACGGGAACGTAACTCGCCGGTTCATTCTACAAAAGGCACGCCATCACCCATATAGAGGGCTCTGACTTTTTGTAAGCACACGGTTTCAGGTTCTTTTTCACTCCGCTTCCGCGGTGCTTTTCACCTTTCCCTCACGGTACTGCTTCACTATCGGTCACTAGGGAGTATTTAGCCTTGGCAGATGGTCCTGCCGGATTCCGACGGGGTTTCACGTGACCCGCCGTACTCAGGATACCTCTAGGGGTTTCGTTCGATTTTGGCTACGGGGCTTTTACCCTCTATGCCGGACCTTTCCAGATCTCTTCGCCTACCGAACTAACCCCACAACGAGGTCCTACAACCCCAAGGAGCAAGCTCCTTGGTTTGGGCTATTCCGCTTTCGCTCGCCGCTACTGACGGAATCACTTTTGTTTTCTTTTCCTCCAGGTACTTAGATGTTTCAGTTCCCTGGGTATGCCTCCAATGCAGCTATGTATTCACTGCATGGTAACTGCGCATTACCACAGCTGGGTTCCCCCATTCGGACATCCCCGGATCAAAGCCTGCTTACGGCTCCCCGAGGCATTTCGTCGTTCGCCACGTCCTTCTTCGGCTCCTAGTGCCTAGGCATCCTCCGTGTGCTCTTTCTAGCTTAACCTAGAAAAAACTTTAAAGATTTTTGTGCAATCGTTAGATTGTCACAACCTAAGTTCTTACTTTACGTTTTGTTTCGTTATCTAGTTTTCAAGGAACAAAGTTGAAGGTAAATTCATCCTTCAAAACTGAACACGAGTGAGTAAGCGATTTGTGTACTTACGTACACTTGACTGGTCTTATCAAGACCGAGTCTCCATAGAAAGGAGGTGATCCAGCCGCACCTTCCGATACGGCTACCTTGTTACGACTTCACCCCAATCATCTACCCCACCTTCGGCGGCTGGCTCCCTTGCGGGTTACCCCACCGACTTCGGGTGTTGTAAACTCTCGTGGTGTGACGGGCGGTGTGTACAAGACCCGGGAACGTATTCACCGCGGCATGCTGATCCGCGATTACTAGCAATTCCGACTTCATGCAGGCGAGTTGCAGCCTGCAATCCGAACTGAGATCGGCTTATAAGGATTGGCTCCACCTCGCGGCTTCGCTTCCCGTTGTACCGACCATTGTAGTACGTGTGTAGCCCAGGTCATAAGGGGCATGATGATTTGACGTCATCCCCACCTTCCTCCGGTTTGTCACCGGCAGTCATCTTAGAGTGCCCACCCGAAGTGCTGGCAACTAAGATCAAGGGTTGCGCTCGTTGCGGGACTTAACCCAACATCTCACGACACGAGCTGACGACAACCATGCACCACCTGTCTCCTCTGTCCCGAAGGCCTACGATATCTCTACCGTATTCAGAGGGATGTCAAGACCTGGTAAGGTTCTTCGCGTTGCTTCGAATTAAACCACATACTCCACTGCTTGTGCGGGTCCCCGTCAATTCCTTTGAGTTTCACTCTTGCGAGCGTACTCCCCAGGCGGCATACTTACTGTGTTAACTTCGGCACCGAGGAATCGAATCCCCGACACCTAGTATGCATCGTTTACGGCGTGGACTACCAGGGTATCTAATCCTGTTTGCTCCCCACGCTTTCGCGCCTCAGCGTCAGTTATAGGCCAGAAAGTCGCCTTCGCCACTGGTGTTCCTCCACATCTCTACGCATTTCACCGCTACACGTGGAATTCCACTTTCCTCTCCTACACTCAAGTCAACCAGTTTTGGATGCGAACCGGGGTTGAGCCCCGGGCTTAAACACCCAACTTAATTAACCGCCTGCGCGCGCTTTACGCCCAATAATTCCGGACAACGCTTGCCCCCTACGTATTACCGCGGCTGCTGGCACGTAGTTAGCCGGGGCTTTCTTCTCCTATACCGTCACACAAAGAGCAGTTACTCTCCTTGCTGTTCGTCTAGGGCAACAGAGCTTTACGATCCGAAAACCTTCATCACTCACGCGGCGTTGCTCCGTCAGACTTGCGTCCATTGCGGAAGATTCCCTACTGCTGCCTCCCGTAGGAGTCTGGGCCGTGTCTCAGTCCCAGTGTGGCCGTTCACCCTCTCAGGTCGGCTACGCATCGTCGCCTTGGTAGGCCGTTACCCTACCAACTAGCTAATGCGCCGCAGGCCCATCTATAAGCCACAGATTGCTCCGTGTTTCATAATTCTCTCATGCGAGAAAACCAGTTATCCGGTCTTAGCTATCGTTTCCGATAGTTATCCCGATCTTATAGGCAGGTTACCTACGTGTTACTCACCCGTCCGCCGCTAACTTATCCCGAAGGATAAATCCGCTCGACTTGCATGTATTAGGCACGCCGCCAGCGTTCGTCCTGAGCCAGGATCAAACTCTCCATAATAGTAAAACTATCTGAAAGCTTAATTGCTCATTTGCGTTGCTAGCGAGATTTTGCAATCTCTTTTTTGAACGATTTCTCGTTCGTGCTTACTCACTCGTTGTTCAGTTTTCAAAGATCAATTTCTTTCGTTCACTGCCGTGTTACCGAAGCAGCGAGAAGTAATATACCATACTAGTTTTTATTTTGCAACTAGTTTTTTTCTAGTTACTTTCACCAGCCTGTCTTGCGGCCGGAGTGATAATATACCATGGTTATTAAACGTATTGCAATGTTTTATTTTTCCAATTCAAATGTTTTTTAAATATAAACGAAAAAGGCAGATTCCAATTTGGAACTGACCCTTTTAATCGTTTTCTTAATTGGGATTCATTTTAGGAACTACATGACTCTAGGTTTTGCGGGATCGCAATTCGGCGGGGGAACAACTCCGCTTTGAGACAACTTTAATAAATAGTAGCACTCTTCGCGATACATATGATCCGGGACGAGAGGGTTAATCCGCGATAACAGCTCTGCACTTAGACCAAGCTCTTCGACTTCTTTCAAGAAAGCCATGAATATAGACATTTCCATATTAACATCCGAATGGAACTTATTAATTGAAGGGTAACTAGCTCGCAACGTACGTAAATAACCTGTAAGTTCAATCGCTTTTAAATAAAATTCATTGAAATTCTTCTCAAAGTGCCTGCTTCTCTTGATTAATCTCTTCTCTACCACATCCAAGTCCACCGCAATAACTGCCGCATGACCAGCAGCATCAGTCAGCCAAAGCAAATCATTATGCAAAGGAGCATACATCGGAACCGGCTTACCCTCCATGAGCACGATAAGTATTTTGAAGTACTCCTCAAGCTCATTCACCATATGATTGAGAAATGTCGGTGTTAATCCAAGCTTTATTTGCCCGAGTAAAGATCGATCTAAAAGATTCAGTTTATACTCGCGTAAATTTGACGTTAAATCGTAAGCTTGTTTGTTTAATTGAGCCAAATTGCTATCTTCCTTCATTCGCGCTTGACCAAGGAGTTGATCATATTGGTTTATGTAGGAATGGGCGATAGCAATATCTTTGAGCTCCACAGGAGCAAGGGCATTATAAATAAACCTCGCATGATCCCCTAAAATTTGCAGCCAAAATCGATGTTCAAACAACGTTTGTTCCATCAGTTCATGCCCCTTTCCCGCTAATACTTCACTTAATTGTATGTAACGATCTAATGATAAAAAACCGATCCCTGTTACTTTTTTAGAGGAAAACGAAAAAAGACGCCTTGTGGCGTCATAGTGGCAGCAACTACCTAGCATATATAGAAGCTTCTCCAGAATCTCTTCATAGTTAGGAAAGGATTCCTAGAACTCGAATGAATCTACTTCAGCGCGGGCATTACTAGCATAACTGCGATCTCCTATATTACATTCACTCTTCACCCTCTTACACGATCAGCTTTAACCTTTGGCAAAGCCACTTTATATCGACCCAAATATTGCGTCCCGATCACCCCTGTTAGAATCATCACAGAACCGATCAAGTGATACACCGTCACTTTTTCCCCAAGAAAAAGGGCACCCGCAACTATGGAGACAATTGTTGATAAATTAGTGAAAACGCTCATTTTGGAGGCTTCTATCTTGGACAAGACATAGTTACCTGTCAAAGCCGTCACCAGTGAGGAAAACAAGCCTAGGAAGAGAATGGCCACAATAAATGAAGGGTTAGACAGCGGTGAAAGAAAGGCCTCAAATGTCCCCGCACCAGCATGACTCGAAAGCGAAACAATAAGAAAGGTAGCAAATCCGATACCGAGCATAAAATAACTTAGCTCCGCTGGGCTAAACTGCTTCGAAAGCGAGCGAGCTAGAACACTGTATCCAGCAAAAGCCACACAAGTCAGAACCAACAGGATAATCCCTGTCATGTTTGACCAATTTAACGTGCTCCCCTTCATGATGAAAATAAATAGAACGCCGAATACAGAGAGGAAAATCGATAGTTTCTGCAAAACGCTTGTGGTTTCCTTCAGAAACAATGAAGCAAACACCATCGTTACGATCGGCGTGAACGCGTACAGGATGCCTCCCTCTGCCGAAGAGGTATGCAGCAGTCCATAAGCTTGAAGCGTAAAGAATCCTAGTGGATATGTTGTTGCGAGCAGAAACACTTTGATTAGCGGTTTGCCACGGTAATTCAACTTAACCAAGCCTAGTGCAACCGGGATGGATAGGACAGAGAACGAAACGGCAAAACGGTAGGTGAGCGTATCGAGTGGACTAGCATGATCAAGAGCTATTTTGGCAAACAAGAAAGAAAATCCAATGATTACCGCGTTTAGTACGGCAAATATATAGGCAAGTTTGATTCCTTTTCGGCTATTCATAATTCCCCCCACTTCCTAACGAATTTATGGTACTTTATTGGTAATGGTGCCGGCCGGCTGTTGGTTATAAGCATAGAACGAATGCTGTCGTACTACAATATATTTACGGACCAACTGTACCGGTACAATTAAGGGCGGGGGACATATATATGCATAAATATTCTCTTATTTTCAATGACATCGAACAGCGAATTGAGGATGGACAAATACGATCCGGACAAAAGCTGCCGTCAATAAGGGAGCTCTCCATCACCTATTCTTGCAATAAGAGTACGGTCATTCGTGCTTATACCGAGCTTGAGAATCGCCATCTCATTTACTCTATCCCCCAAAGCGGGTATTATGCGGTACAGAAGAGAACGGATGGCATCCATCCAACGGAACAATCTGCCTATGATTTCTCTTCGGGTGCTCCGGACCCTGAGCTGTTTCCTTATCTCGATTTTAAACATTGCATTAATAAAGCGATTGATACCTATAAGAACGAACTGTTCGTATACGGAACTCCGCAAGGACTGCCATCGTTATTAAAGGTGTTAACCAAGCATTTGGCCAACTATCAGGTGTTCACGAATCCAAGCAATATTCACGTTACATCAGGCGTGCAGCAAGCCTTATCCGTATTGGCTTTGATGCCTTTTCCGAATGGAAAACGAGGCGTGCTGCTTGAACAACCGAGCTATTATTTGTTTATACGCCTTTTGGAACTTTATCAAATCCCTACTTTTGGCATCACAAGAACAGTCAGCGGCATCGATCTAGACGAATTAGAGCGATTGTTCCGTACAGAAGATATTAAGTTCTTCTATACCATGCCCCGCTTCCATAATCCTCTCGGCAGTTCTTATTCGGAACAAACGAAGAAAGCAATTGCCCAACTAGCCAAACGCTATGACGTCTACATCGTGGAAGATGATTATCTGGCTGACTTGGAGAACGATACGAAATCTGACCCCATCTTCGCTTATGCTTCAACCCATGTTGTTTATTTAAAAAGTTACTCTAAGATCTTGTTTCCAGGATTACGAGTGGGCGCAGCCGTCCTCCCTACAGATCTCACGCCCACGTTCAGCAATTATAAGAAATTGTCGGATATCGACAGTTCCATGCTCTCGCAAGCAGCATTAGAAATTTATATTCAGAGTGGTATGTTTGAACGGCGCAAGCGTAAAATCAGAGATTCTTATTCCCGTAGATTGATGCATCTGAATAAATCCTTGCTTGCAAACAATAACACCGCATACCTATCTCCCACTGAGGTGATTTCGGGTGTGTACACCCATATCATCGTCCCAGCTCATCTACACATCCCAACCCTGTTGGATAGATTGCGTAAGAAGCGTGTTATTCTGCAAGACCTCGAGCCTTATTACTTACCTGCGTTTAAACCAGAGCATTTGTTAAGTCTTAGCGTAACGCAAGTATCTGAGGAGCGGATCGAAGCCGGCGTACGACTTCTTGCGGATGAGATTAAGCGTATGCTTGGGTGAAACGGAGCTCCTTCGAATTCCGAGGTCCCTATCAACTTCCTAAAAGCAAAAGCCCTTCTGATTATACTCATCAGAAGGGCTTTATTTACACATTCATCTGGTAGGAGATTCCGGAAAGAAGCAGATCCCAAACCGAAGCAAATTCCTGTTCAATCGTGTCTGTTGACCACTCTTTCGCATGTGCAGGATGATGAAAACGCGAAGTAGCGATAAAAATAGCTCTCGCAGTAACGATTGGTTCAACAGATTTGAACTCCTGGGACTTCATTCCTTCTTCGATAATCCGGGCAATCTGATCGATTAATTGATTGACATGCGTAGTTATCATTTCAACGGCATCTAATGTAACAGCCGCGTACATGGCAAACATTTCGGAATCATTGATTGCATAGGTCTTCTTCGTTTGGATCAGGGTTTCAAACCACGAGCGCAAACGCTCCGTAGCACTGCCACCAGACTGGATGGTAATAGTTTCTAAGGGTTCTAAAATGATTTTGTGCAGCCACCGCTCAGTTACTGCCTCTCTTAACGAGGCTTTACTGGCAAAGTGTCGATAAAGTGTGCCATGGCTAACTTGAAGTGCCCGAGCCACATCGACAACGGAAGTTTTATCAGGTCCATAACGTCGAAGCACCTGTTCCGCCGCGTCTAGTATGGCTTCCTTCGTTAGTGGAAGATCATTGGACATGTTGGTCCCCCTCTCTATTAGTAGTTCCATGGTACCACATCAAGTATCAAAAACAAAATGACAATATCGTTATTTTGTTTTATGTTTTATCTTTTATGGGAACCCAACCATGCTCCATATGTAATATTACCTAACATAAATATATTAATTCCCTATTATTATATTGCTTTGCCAAATCATTGGAAATAAAAAATCGCCTTAGAAAAACATAGAATAATAGAGTATAGGATAGATTATTGAATATATAACACAGTTGTTATCGCTTTCTAGGAGCTTGATAGATTTGTCAGTTTATCTAACACGATATAAGATTATTTTGTCTTACATACCAACATCATTCACGGGAGGTAATATTTTATGACATTGGATCGAAGCAAAAAAGTTTTCAAGCGTGTCCTTTTCTCTTTACTTACTATCACCATGTTGGGGAGCAGTTCTTCATTAGCTTTCGCAGCGGATGCTCCAGCTCAACCTACTAGCATTCCGATTCCTGCTCTTTCGGACTCCTTTAAGCAATCGTCACTCTCCAACGTGATTGTCATTGGAACTGGCGGCACCCTCGCCGGTAAAGCAGAAGATAGCACAAGCTTCCAGAACTATAGAGCAGGTACATATTTGATTGAAGACTTGGTGAAACAACTGCCGGGTAAACAGAAAATTGCGGATGTAACGACCTACCAATTCGGTAACAAAGGATCAGGCGGCTACACCATCGCTGATCTGTACGATCTTTCTCTTACTGTGGATCAAGCGCTTCAGGTTTATGATAGTGCCGTAGTTACAACTGGAACCGATACCATGGAAGAGATCGCCTACTTCCTTGATCTAACTGTTCGCAGTGAAAAGCCAGTCGTCGTAACCGGCGCTATGCGTCCCTGGGACGTTATTGGTACTGACGCTCCTGCCAACCTGTACAATGCTATCAAGTTGGCAGGCAGCGGCAAAACTAAATGGTTTGGCACAGTCCTAATGTTGAACGATGTTGTTCACGCAGCTAGAGAAGTGACGAAGACCAACGCACAGCGTATGGACACCTTCGAGACGCCAATGCTTGGTGCACTAGGGTACATTGACGAGAATAATATTCGTATTTACCGCGCTCCTGCCCGAGCAGTGAAAGCTGGTACAGCGGATTGGGCTACACCTTTCGACTTGAAAACGATCACGAAAGACAAATTGCCTGCCGTAGAAATCGTCTATAGCTATCAAGAAGCAGGCGGAGGAGCTATTAAAGGCCTGGTTGCAGATGGTGCCAAAGGGATTGTAACAGCTGGAACCGGCGCTGGCGGTATTTCTGCCAAAATGACGGCAGCCCGTACGGAAGCAATTAAACAAGGCGTACTCTTCGTTACAACGACGAGAACGGGTTCAGGTACGATGTATCCAGGAACTGCGGATGGCATTATTGCAGGTGACAACCTGAATGCACAGCATGCCCGTCTCATGCTTCTGCTTTCATTAGCATTCTCTAACGATCAAGCCAAGATCAAAGGTTGGTTCGCTAATTACGGTACACAAGATGTCAAAATCGATGCGCAGCTTCCTGCTGCTCCTTAAGTCCTCCAAGACCACAGAAGAGATGCCAGTATCGGCCATCCACATAACAAGGAGGTATAACTTTAATGACACGGACTCAACATAGCAAAAATAGTCGTATCAAAAAGCTGTTCACTCTTCCCCTTATCGTGTCTTTGTTAGGCACCATGTTGGCATTTGGAGGAGCGGCAACAACCGCCTTCGCGGAAGAAGCTGCTCCCAAGCCTGCCAGTTTTCCGATACCAGCCCTTTCCGATACGTTTAAGCAATCATCGCTTTCGAACGTGATTGTTATTGGGACCGGCGGTACCTTAGCTGGCAAAGCTGAGGATAGCACGAGCTTTCAAAACTATAAAGCAGGCACGTATTTGATTGAAGACCTCGTCAAACAACTGCCAGGCAAGCAAAAAATCGCCGATGTGACGACCTACCAATTCGGTAATAAAGGCTCTGGCGGCTACACCATCGCGGATCTATATGATCTTTCGTTAGCTGTCGATCAAGCGCTTGAGGTATACGATAGCGCCGTTGTTACAACAGGTACGGACACTATGGAGGAAATCGCCTATTTCCTCGATCTGACCGTGAGAAGTCCTAAACCAGTGGTTGTAACTGGCGCCATGCGCCCTTGGGACGTCATCGGAACCGACGCACCTGCCAACCTGTACAACGCTATCAAGCTGGCCGGAAGCGGCAAGACCAACTGGTATGGCACTGTGATCATGCTGAACGACGTCATCCAAGCGGCCAGAGAAGTTACCAAATCGAACGCACAACGGTTGGATACATTTGCGACTCCAATACTAGGTGCACTTGGGTATATCGACGAGAGCAATATTCGTATGTATCGCTTGAATGGACGCGCTATGAAAGCTGGAAAAGCCGATTGGGCAACCCCATTCGACTTAAAGTCCATCACCAAGGATAAGCTGCCAACCGTTGAAATTGTTTATAGCTACCAAGAAGCAAGCAGCGGGGCCATTCGCGGTTTCGTCGCAGACGGTGCGAAAGGGATTGTTACTGCGGGTACAGGTGCAGGCGGTATTTCTGCCCAAATGAGCGCAGCCCGTTCAGAAGCAATTAAACAAGGTGTTGTGTTTGTAACGACGACAAGAACGGGCTCAGGCACGATGTATCCGGGAACGACGGATGGCATCTTTGCCGGTGACAGCCTGAATGCACAGCATGCCCGCCTTATGCTTCTTCTTTCACTAGCATTCTCAAGTGATTACAATACGATCAAAGGCTGGTTTGCGACATACGGAACACAGAGCATTGGCGTGGATCCGTCCGATATTGCTAAGCATTGGGCAGAGGTAACCATCGGGAAAGCGATCAAAGATGGCATCGTGTCAGGCTACCCTGACACTTCGTTTAAACCAAACAAAAATGTTACTCGCGCGGAATTTGCAGTCATGCTGATGAATGGTCTGAAGCCGGTTAGCGAAGGGGCGAAGCTAGCTTTTACCGATGAGAAAGAGATCGGTACTTGGGCTAAGAATGCCGTTGCGCAAGCTGTCAAAGCAGGCTTCATCCAAGGCTACGAAGATGGTACATTCCGACCGAATGAACCGATTACCCGCACAGAAATGGCGTCCATGATAGCAGGCGCGATGAATCTGAAAGCTGATCCTTCTGCAGCTACAGGATTTACCGATGATCAGGAGATCCCTTTATGGGGTAAAGGTGCTGTCATTGCACTTAAACAAGCAGGTGTTATTAGCGGCAACGAAAACAACCAATATGCTCCGAGTGGCTCTACGACAAGAGCAGAAGCTGTAACAGTCATTATAAACATGCTGAACAAGAAATAATAACAAGCGTTGATAAACCCCTCTTTGTATGATTTTTTCATACAGGAGGGGTTTTTAGTTTCTAGGTCATCATTCGTTTGACTAATTCTCGATTGCGCTTTTTAAAGACTTCATTATGTGAAGACACCATGGCAACCTTATTTGCATCCGGCTGGATATATTGCTTTGCTTTATTTACTGCGTTTGCAGCGTCTTGGAAAGCACCGGCTATCAAATGAAGCTTCCCATCGTGATGTAAAATATCTCCAGCCGCATAAATTCCATCTATCGAAGATTCGCTAGCCGCATTACCAGCAATGTAATAGTTATCTGCGATTGCAATCTTTACTTCACTATTTTTAAGCAGTGTTGTATCACGTTCATAACCATGATTAATAATCACTTCATCAATGGGCAAATACGATACCTCACCAGTTTCATGGTTGGTAAGTTCGACACGTTCAATGACTTCATGATTACTGCTAGCAACTAGTTTGGTTATGGACGTATGGAAGAAACAAACAACGGAGCTCTCCATGAGCTGCTTTACTTGTGCTTCGTGGCCAGTTAAAGCCTCTTTTCGATAGGTTAAATAAACGTTTTTGGCGATAGGCTCTAGTTCATTTGCCCAATCAATTGCGGAATTTCCTCCACCAGAAATGATCACCGTTTTGTTTCTAAAATGCTGCAAAGACTTCACGGTATAGTTCAAATTAGACACTTCATATCTCTCAGCGCCTTCGATCTCCAGCCTTTGCGGATTCAATATTCCCCCTCCAACAGCAACGATAACTGTTTTCGAGTAATGCTTTTGACCAGAAGCAGCTTGTAAGACAAAAATCCCCTCTTCATTACGGGTGATCGACTCTACTTTTTCATTCAACACAACTTCAGGATGAAACGTTAATCCTTGCTCTACAAGATTTTCAATAAGCTTCGCTCCTGGAATTGGCGTGTGTCCTCCCACATCCCAAATCATTTTCTCCGGATAGATATGTATTTTTCCACCCAGTTGGGTTTGGTACTCAATAAGCTTAGTCTTCATTTCTCTAAGTCCACTATAAAAAGTTGAGTAAAGCCCTGCTGGCCCTCCTCCAATGACAGTCACATCATACAATTCCTGTTCTTCCATTTCCCGATCACTCCTCGGCTATGAAACGTAAATGATTATCATTCTCAATCAAATATACGTCTATTCTTCTTATTTGACAACTAAAAAAGTTATTAACAAATAAAATCGTTCGCTTTATTGTGTGTATTGTAATGAAATTGATAATCATTATCAGTTAATGGGTAATGCCTATTTTTAAATAAATGGAGGTTATCTTATGGTTCGCCTGTATACAGATCAGCTAAACATTGGTTATGGTGAACGTTTAATTGTAAAAAATCTCAGTGTAGAGATTCCAGACAAGAAAATAACAACCATTATCGGAGCGAATGGCTGTGGAAAGTCTACCCTATTGAAAGCAGCTACGCGGATTATTTCCCATCAATCTGGTTTAATCGTTCTAGATGGCGAACATATTGCCAAAGAACATACAAAGATACTCGCTAAAAAAATGGCGATCCTTCCACAAGCGCCCGAGAGTGCAAGTGGTTTAACCGTCGGTGAGTTAGTATCCTATGGTCGCTTTCCTTATCAAACGGGCTTTGGGCGCTTATCGAAAAAGGACTATGAAGTGATCGACTGGGCGCTTGAAGTTACAGGTACCATTGACTTTAAGTTCCGTCCTGTAGATGCACTATCCGGAGGCCAACGCCAACGCGTTTGGATTGCTATGGCGCTTGCGCAAGAAACGGAGATTATCTTCCTTGACGAACCTACCACCTATTTAGATTTGGCGCATCAATTAGAGGTTCTAGAACTTCTGCAAAAACTAAATCGGGAACAGGAACGTACGATTGTCATGGTCTTGCATGATTTAAATCAAGCGGCGCGTTTTGCTGACTATATCATCGCTCTAAAAGATGGTGAAATCGTGAAAGCTGGCACTTGCGAAGAAGTGATGAACCATGACGTGCTCAAGGAAGTATTTCACATTGATGCTGAAATCGGGCGAGATCCTCGAACAAATAAACCTATGTGTGTTACCTACAATTTATTAAAGGGAGATAACCAAAATGAACAAACGGCTCATTCCGTTCCTGCTCTTCATCTCATTAGCTCTTAGTGCTTGCAGCAGCCAAACAACCCAAACCGAGAAGAACGCAGCGAAAGTTGAAAACAAACCGACAACCATTACCTACCAATCCGAAAATGGACCTGTCGAAGTTCCAGCCAATCCGCAACGCGTCGTTGTCCTTTCTTCTTTTGCAGGAAATGTAATGGCTCTAAAAGTTAATCTTGTTGGTGTCGATTCATGGTCTAAAATGAACCCGCGCTTCGAAACAACATTGAAAGCTGCGCAAGAAGTATCCGATGAAAGCTTAGAAAAATTGATTGAATTAAAACCGGATTTAATCATCGGTCTATCCAGTGTTAAAAACGTGGATAAATTGAAGCAAATTGCCCCTACAGTCACGTATACATATGGAAAGGTAGATTATTTAACCCAGCACTTAGAAATCGGCAAGCTTTTAAATAAAGAAAAAGAAGCGCAAGCTTGGATTACTGACTTTAAAAAACGGGCACAGAAAGCCGGAGAAGATATTAAAGCTAAGATAGGTGAAGACACGATTTCTGTTGTTGAGAATTTCGACAAACAGCTTTACGTCTTCGGGAATAACTGGGGGCGTGGCACCGAAATTCTTTACCAAGAAATGAAGCTAGAAATGCCTAAAAAAGTTAAAGAAATGGCTTTAAAAGCCGGTTATTACGCCTTGTCTTTGGAAGTACTTCCGGAGTATGCAGGTGACTACGTTATCTTCAGCAAGAACCCAGACACGGATAATTCATTCCAACAAACCGATACCTACAAAAACATTCCAGCTGTTAAAAACAAACAATTATTTGAAGTCAATGCGAAAGAGTTCTATTTCAATGATCCACTAACTTTAGACTATCAACTCGATTTCTTTGTTAAATGCTTAGGTAGTAAATGATTACGGAACATCAACGGTTCATCCCATTCGTTTATAAACTGATTGCTGGACTAGTAGTATTTGCGGGTATGTTTATTGTTTCCATGGCATTTGGGGCCGCAGATGTTACCGTCAAAGATGTCTGGCTCGCCCTCACTT
The DNA here is from genome assembly GCF_030817295.1 of Paenibacillus sp. V4I9. Lineage (NCBI taxonomy): Bacteria > Bacillati > Bacillota > Bacilli > Caryophanales > Paenibacillaceae > Paenibacillus > Paenibacillus sp. V4I9. The sequence goes on along the minus strand of NZ_JAUSZE010000001.1, from coordinate 708,902 downwards.
CTCATGCTGTAGGTGATAAAATTTCGATCATCCGTCTCCCCCGTGAAATTGCGGGGATTTTTGTTGGAGCCGCGCTGGCCGTTTCCGGTGCCATTATGCAAGGGATGACCAGAAACCCGCTTGCTGATCCAGGTTTACTTGGCTTGACCGCTGGGGCAAACGCGGCACTCGCTTTTACGATTGCTTTTATCCCTTCAGCCAATTATTTTGGGATTACGATTGCTTGTTTTATTGGAGCAGCCGTAGGTGCAAGTATCGTCTTCGGTATTGGCGCAGTGAAAAAGGGCGGCTTCTCCCCTCTGCGAATTGTATTAGCCGGAGCTGCTGTATCTGCGTTCCTATACGCGATCTCGGAAGGTATCGGTATTTATTTTAAAATTTCAAAAGATGTATCCATGTGGACTGCAGGAGGGTTGATCGGCACTTCATGGGGCCAACTCCAAGTCATTGCGCCATTTATTACGATCGGTATACTGATTTCCCTGTTCCTATCTAGGCAGCTTACCATTCTAAGTTTAAGTGAAGAAGTCGCTGTTGGATTAGGACAGAAGACGACACAAATCAAAACCGTTCTTTTTATCATCATCATCTTACTCGCGGGTGCTTCTGTTGCACTTGTTGGGAATATGGCGTTCATTGGTTTGATGATTCCTCATATTGTTCGCGCCATTGTTGGAACCGATTATCGTTTTATTGTGCCAATGTCGGCAATTATAGGGGCCGTATTTATGCTTTTTGCGGATACCCTTGGACGTACGATCAATTCTCCCTATGAAACACCCGTTGCGGCCATTGTGGCGATGATGGGTTTGCCCTTCTTCTTGTTCATCATACGTAAAGGAGGAAATGCATTCTCATGATTCATCCTCCCGCTTTAATAAAAAAACAACGGCTGCTCATATATGGTTCACTTGTGCTTATTACGATGACGATCGTTCTCGGGATGGGATTGGGATACTCCTCTGTATCCTATGATAGGCTGATTCCTGCCCTTTTCGGTCAAGGCACATTCAAAGAAGAGTTCGTTTTATTTTCGATCCGACTGCCACGCATGATCATTACACTGCTAGCAGGCATGGCACTTGCCTTATCGGGTGCAATTTTACAAGGAATCACACGAAACGATCTAGCTGATCCGGGCATTATTGGTATTAATTCTGGGGCTGGTGTTGCTATTGCCGTATTCTTTTTGTTTTTTCCTATCAAGGCGGGATCGTTTATTTATCTGCTTCCACTTGTTGCTTTTATAGGTGCTTTAATTACGGCATGCTTCATCTATTTGCTTTCGTATAATAAAAAGGTAGGTCTTCAACCCGTCAGGTTGGTGCTAATTGGAGTTGGGTTTTCAATGGCGCTATCCGGAGTCATGATTGTCATTATTTCATCTGCTGAGCGGGCTAAAGTCGATTTTATCGCAAAATGGTTAGCCGGAAGTATTTGGGGTTCTGACTGGCCTTTTATTTGGGCTATTCTTCCATGGTTAGCCTTACTCATTCCATTTACCTTATACAAAGCAAATCGTTTGAATCTCCTGGGACTAGGCGAACCTGTAGCCATCGGCGTAGGTGTATCCGTTGAAAAGGAACGAATTGTCTTACTTTTAACCGCGGTTGCCTTGGCCGCTTCGGCCGTTTCGGTTACTGGAGGAATTGCCTTCATTGGACTCATGGCTCCGCATATGGCCAAAGCTTTGGTAGGACCCAGAAATCAATTATTTATTCCAGTCGCCATTCTGATGGGTGGTTGGCTGTTAGTAATGGCAGACACCATTGGACATAACGTGATTGAACCTGATGGTATTCCCGCCGGCATTATGGTCGCACTCATTGGGGCCCCGTATTTTATGTATTTATTATTGAAAAAATAAGCGAGTTTAAAAAAACTGAGCTCCATGGCATTATGGGTTCGGTTTCTTGCCGTATATTTTATTATCGCATTACGTTGTTGGATATTTCACCAATTGTATGGATTTCAGTAGTAGTAAGCTTAAATTGCATTGCTTTTACATTTTCTTGAGCATGATGAATTTTAGAAGCGCCGGGAATAACGATCTTCGGCACATCATCGGCACTCAGCACAAGCCAAAACTTGCCTACTACCCCTTGCCCATTGCTAAATTGCCAGCATCCCAGTCCGAGTGGAGAGAGCACTAAATTCGTGCTTCCCAGTTTACGGAGTAATCTTGTTTTCTCCATGACACTCACCTTTTTTTCAAATTGAACGCGGGCTATCGCTTTTGCAAAGTAATGCAATGTTGTATTTTCTACAACATTAGGCTGGCAAATCCGCGTTTTCCTGTGATTGTTGCACGAAATACAACATTTTCCCTCGAAAATAGCTCATTGTCATGAAATTAGGCTAAATTGTTGCACAACATACAACATTGATAGCTTTGTGAGAAGAAAAACTCCGGAATTGTTGTACTCCGTACAACATTAGCCCCTCACCACGATCACAAACCCAAATTCTTAGCTGGCCAAGCTATAAAAAAATTTGTTTTATGTTTTTTATGGTTGGGGTTCCTTCCTGCTGGCAGCATACCGTATGAAACGCAAAAAACCAGCAAACTCGAAAGAGAAAGTTTGCTGGTTTTTTCAACCCAAAATGTATCAAATTACAGTACTGTTTGACTGCAGCAGTCAGAATGGGATTTAGGGGATGACGAATGTTCAGCTTATTTCTTTGCAGTCGCGTACCAATCATTGACTTCTTTGACGCTTGCATCTCCGCCGGAAGTTTTGAATTTCTGTTGGAATGCTTCCAAACCACTAATGGCTTCTGCTCCGAAAATCAACTTCGTTGTGTAGTCTCCTACCATCGTATTCAACTGTTGGAAGTTTTTCGAGAACTCAGGCAAGTAAGGAGCGAAACCCAATGGATCAAGCACTCTTACACTAGCTTCCGTCACATTCATAAACTTCCAAGCTTCAAACAAGCGTAAATCTTTACGTACACGTGCTTGCCAGTAAGTTGGATAGTTTTTGTCATCTGAGCCCATTAAGAAATTATTTGCTCTATTGCGCTCATCTGTAAAGATAGGTTGAATCGGTGTATACGTGCCATCCTTGAACGTAAAGTGCTTGTTCTCTTCACCAATAGCCATCCCTTTAAACGTATCCTTTTCAAGTTTAGCGTTCATCCATTTGATAGCATCCTCAGGATGCTTGGATGCTTTAGGAATGAAAGAAATACGGTCAAAGCCTTGGTTTGCAGATAGGCCTACTTTGCCATCCTTACCTTTTAATGCTGGAAGAAATGTCGCCTTAGCTGTAGGTATGTTTTTCGCTAATGCATCTGCAATAACAGGCACATCAGACCAGTTCATCAGAATGATTCCTGCTCTTCCGCTTGTGAATTTTTCTTTAGCGGTAGCATCTTTATTGGCGGCAAACTCTTTATCAATCAAGCCTTGTTTAAAGAGATCTTGGGCAAAATTGATATAATCTTTGTAAGCTGGGTCTAGAATTCGCGGTGTTAACTTCCCATTCACATTATTCCAGAAGTTCGGCATACCAAAAGCACCGACAATGTTATCAATGAAGGCTGAATCGCCTCTCACCGTTAACGGAATATTTTTATCTCCGTTCCCACCTGGATCCTTCTCTTTGAATGCTTTGAGAACAGCCAACAACTCATCCAACGTCGTAGGCGCTTTCAATCCTACTTTATCAAGCCAATCCTGCCGAATGTATAGGCTAGTAGAGGTGGTCGGTATACTTTTGGTAGGGATTGCGTACAATTTCCCATCCACTTTAGCGGCTTCCAGAGCTTCAGGATCTACAGCCGATTTAATGTTGGGTCCAAATTTATCGATCAGCGGCCCTAAATCTACTAGAGCGCCTTTTTTCGCATAGTCTGCATATAAGGCTTTGAATTCAGTCCCACCAAGTGAAGTAATCACATCATAAGCCTCTCCAGAGGCAATGAGAATGTTCAGCTTATCTTGAGGCTTATCTTGGGGAAGCATATCATATTTCACTTTGTAGCCCGTTTTCTCTTCTAGGAACTTAGCTACCGGATACGTGTTGTAGTCCTCTTGCTGCCAAATTTGCAACGATCTTAACTCTGCCTTCGGTCCAGCAGTTGTCGCAACTGCCGTAGTTGCCGCTGCTGTGCTAGCTGGGGATGCATTGCCGCCTGTGGCCGTGTTTTTGGATGCGCAGGCGACAAGTGACGAAACGGACAAGCATGCTGCAACAGTTATAAGCATCGCTTTGTTGTGCTTTTTGAGCATGGGTAGACCTCCCTAAGTGTATGTGTTTACTATATCATTAAACCCTGGATGCTGAAATCCAGAGCGTTAATGCACAATTACCCTTTCACAGAGCCAATGAGTACGCCTTTGACAAAATGCTTTTGCAAATAAGGATAGACGAGCAGCATCGGAATAATGGAGGCAATCACGGTTGCGGATCGAACTCCCTCCGGTGATGTATTCATCAAGTCGTCCGTACTTTTATTCAAAGCATTGGAACTGTCGGCATTCAAAACAATGTCGCGCAAGTACAACTGCAAAGGCTTAAGGCCTGCATCATTAATATAGAGCATCGGGTGAAAATAGTCGTTCCAGAAGTAGACAGCATAGAAAAGAGCAATCGTTGCGATGACAGGTACACTTAAAGGAAGTATGATGCGAAAAAGAATCGTAAAGTTACGAGCGCCATCCATTTTGGCGGATTCTTCAAGAGCCTCAGGCAATGATTCATAGTAGCTTTTGATCACAAGCATATTGAATACACTAATAAGAGCAGGCAGCATCAGCGACCATAAGCTATTAATTAAATGCAGCTGTTTCATTAGCAAATAATTTGGAATAATTCCGCCATTAAACATCATCGTGAAAATAAACAGCAGCATAATCATCGAAATGCCTGGCAGATACCTTTTGGACAATGGATAAGCCGTTATTGCAGTTACCAGAATTGCAAGCACTGTACCAACAACTGTGATGAGCAGCGAAATCCCTATCGAGTGAAGAAATTGGCTGGAGGACACCACATATTTCATTGTATCTAGCTGGAAGCCTACTGGAAAAATCCCTACTTTACCGGAAACTACCGCTGACTCATCACTAATGGCTTTGGATAAAATATTGGCCAAGGGCAGCAGTGTAGCTAAGCCGGATAATAATAAAACAAGATAAATACAGAAGTCTAATGACCAATCACTAAGCGTTTTTTTATGCATGTTTTCCACCCCTACCATATGCTTCGCTTGATTAGTTTTTTACTAAGTTCATTACCTGCTACGATTAGGATGAACCCAACGAGGGAGTTGAACAACCCGACCGCTGTACTAAAGCTATAATCTTGTTGACCGAGACCTTGCCGATAAACAAACGTACCGATAACATCGCCGGACTGATACACGACCGAATTGTACATGGTCAAAATTTGCTCCGTACCCGCTTCAAGCAAGTACCCCATGCGTAAAATTAAGATTAGAATGATCGTTGGCAAAATACCCGGCAAGGTAATGTGGAGCATTTGTCTAATACGTCCTGCTCCGTCAATGGAAGCGGCTTCATATTGTTCCTGTTCGATACCTGCAATGGCTGCGATAAAGATAATCGCGTTCCAGCCTGATTCCTTCCAACCTGCTGTAAATACCACTACACTTCGGAAGAACTGGTTGTCCAGAAAGAAGGAAATCGGCGTCCCACCGAACCACTGAATCATATTGTTCACTAGACCGCCTGATGGGGACAAGATATTAATAAACAATCCTGAAATGATCACCCATGATAAGAAATGCGGTAGAAAAATAATGGTTTGAATCGTCTTCTTGAAAAAGGCCTTCCGAACCTCATTCAAGAAAAGCGCGATGATGATCGGTATCGGAAAAAGAAGCACAATCTTGTAAACGCTGATCAACAAGGTATTCATGAAAACCTGATAAAACTCTTCGGAATGTATGAGCTTCTCAAATTGATCCAGACCCACCCATTTACTTCTGGCAAAACCATCAAAAATGTTGAAGTCTTGAAAAGCGATAATAATCCCATACATAGGCGCATATTTGAATACAAACAGAACTAACAATCCCGGCACTAATAATAGGTATAAATCAAAATTGGTTAGAATTAGCTTCCAACGGCCACTACCTTTTGTCTTGGGCTTGGCGTGAGCTTTTTTTCGTTCAAGCTCTGTTAGCGTAACACTCATGAATGGCTCACCTCCGTGTTCTTATAGGTTAATTATATAGGTGCCTTGAAACGACTTGTAGATGGTAATATTTCTGTTTCTGGTGCAATCTTATGGTATTTATGCAAACAAAAAAGCCAACCTCTTTCTTATAGAGACGGCTTATCAGATGAATATTTAGTTGTCATTCGAACCGTAACGGTTGTCCCCTCTCCGAGTGTAGAGTGAAGCTCCAGTCCATAGGCGTCTCCTGCGAACAGCTTGATCCTTTCATTCACATTGAACAAACCATACGAGCTTCCGGAACCGTCTGATTTCATGGTGGGACGCGGCTTTGTCAGCAGACTTTGCACAAGCTCTGGCTCCATGCCGATACCGTCATCCGTGACGGATATGATCAGAACCCCCTCTTCCTGTCTCGCCTTGATCAAAATAGATCCTGTTTTGCCCTTTGATTTTCTTATCCCGTGCAGAAGGGCATTTTCCACAATTGGTTGGAGTGTGAGCTTAGGCATTTCAATATCATCCATGCCATCTTCGATGTCAAAATGAACCTCAAAACTCTTTGGAAATCGGGTTTGCTGAATCTCCAAGTAAACCTTGGCTAAATTAAGCTCATCGGTCACACTGACCAAATCTCTGCCCTTATTTAAGCTCAGCCTGAAATATTTGGCCAACCCATCGATCATCTGGCTAATATCGTGAGCGTTGTGTCCAATAGCGATCCAATTGATCGTATCCAAGGTATTGTATAAGAAATGAGGGTTAACCTGTGCTTGCAAAGCTCGAAGCTGTGCTTCACGCTCCTGCACCTTCGATGTATACGTCTCTTCCATTAAATCTCGGACCCTATGGATCAGATGATCGACGCTCTTTTCTAGCAAGTTAAAGTCGCCTTCCGACGTACCGCTCTGCTCATCCAGTCCCTCCATGCCTTCTCGTTTAATGGCTCTTATCACCATCTGTACGCGACGATTCATTCCCCGAACGATAAAAGCAATCAGAATAAAAACAAGGATGAGGAACAGTATCGTTACCCCTGATAAAGTCGCCGCACTGGAAAATTGATTCAACGAGGCAGCACGGGAGCTAATGCCATTCTTAGGCACTTCCGCAACCAGCTTCCAACCTGTGGAGCCAATCGTCGTATAGACGACATATTGTTGGATGTTATCCTCTGTGATGGCAGATACGCCTTCATTCTTTTGTTCTATAGCGCTAAGCACGGCACTAGATTTCAGCTTCGTCCCGAGCAAGGATTTGTCGTTGTGCAAGACGACCGTGCCACCCGGTGCAACCATGAATACATTTTGCTCTTTGTTCAACTCGATATTGGATAGGATACTTTCTATGGTTTTAGAAGCGACTTCAATAGATAAAACTCCTGACAAATGATCGTAATTATCCGGATCCCGCAGTACTCTAATACCCGAGAAAATATAGCGGGCGCTCTGTACATCGTCTAGAAAGTTTTCCAAGTAAGCTCCCGTCCACACGAGATTGCCATTGGCGTTCAATACATCTGTGTACCAAGGACGGTTTTTGATGCTTTCCCACGGAAAGAAATTCACCCTCTCATGGGAAAAAAGCTTGGAGTCGTTGACATACAATCGAACACGGAACACAATCGGATTCGTTTTGGCATTATCAACCAAAATACGCAGTTCCTTCATGGCGTCGAGTTGATCGCTATCCGATGTTGAGGTGCTTAAATACTGATGCAGCTTAGGATTCATGAGAATCGTATTCGAAATATCTCGGGCGGAATCGAATTGGTGATTCAAATTGATTTCAGCCTGCTTCAACGTCTGAAGCATCGTTCGCGTTACTTCTTCTTCCAAAATGCGGGAGTACCTCTGCGAGTATGCATACAGTAATATGGAAGCTGGAATCAGGATCAACACAATGTAAGCGACCAGCCATACCCTTGCTGCAATAACGCCCTTGAAGATCATCGATACGTAATTCCAACCTCTACTCATGAGATGCTTCATTCCCCTCTACCGTCTTTACATGAAATGATCACGAAATGAGCTCGGCGTATGTCCAGTTTGTTTCTTAAATATTTTGCTAAAATAGCTAGGATCCGAGTAGCCAACGGCATAGCAGACCTCATAAAATTTGTTGGCTGGATCTTTCAAGAGCTCCTTGGCTTTGTCCACCCGAACTTTCGTCATATATTCGTTGATGGTTTCGCCTGTCTCCTGTTTGAATAGCAGGCAAAGATAGGTAGTAGATAAGAATACTTCCTTCGCAATATCCCCCACCTGCAGGTTTTCCGCGAATCGTTTATCGATTAAGGAACGAATACGTTCAATGACATTTTTGGCTTTGCCGCTGCGCTTTTCACCGATTCGCTCACACACCTCGATGAGATGGGATTCCACAAGCCGTCTTAAATCGCCTAACGTTTCTTGTTGAAAAACCTTAACCAGAAGCTCGTTCTCCTTCTCCTCCAACCCCTGCTTGTGAACATTCAGCTCCAGCAAGATTCGGCTTGCAAGCAGCAGAAGCTGCAAGCTTAAGTTGCGCCCATACGGCATGCCTTCTGCACGATTGCGGGAAAGAGCGCTATAAATAACATTTAGTTCTTCCTGCACCTTGCCAGTTTCCGCAGCTTTCAAAGAAGAGATCAATCTCTCATTCTGCGCTGGATCAAAGCGGTACATGCTGTCCTTACCCTGTTCCAAATTATCCATGGAGATAACCTGATTCTTACCGAGATACCATCTTTGATCAGCGGCTTCTCTTGCTTGCGAATACGACTGCGGCAAGCTGGCAAGCCTCGATATTCGTTCGCCCACGCCGATGGTCACACTAATTTTCAAATAGTTGTAGAGACTTTCGCGGACTTCCTCGGCTAATGTAAACAAAAGACTTTCCTGATCTTCCTGCTCCACCAGCCGAAGAATGCCAACGAACTCGCCTATTTGATTTTCAAAAACATATCCACCAATCTCTTTCTCAATAAGCTCTTGCACGATATTAAGTACAGAGTAGGATAACAGCTGCTGATCCCTCTCGGATCGGTTCTGTGCAACCTCAGACGCATTGTCTATGCGAATCGCAATCACCCAGTATGTCGCCTCAAACGGAAGCTCAAGCCCGAGGAATAGGGTACGATCCTGTATACGTGCAGGAAAAGTGATCCCTTCCCTAATTAATGACATGAGGAATTTCTCCCGCAGCAAGGGCATGCTTTGAATGAGCTTGACCTGCATGTCCTCAATCAGTTTTCGTTCCTGCTTTTCCGTCTGTAAGGTACGAACCAAGCGTTCAACCACCACGCTCAGCTCCCCCAAATTGACGGGCTTAAACATATAATCGACCGCTTTGACTTGAAGCGCAGATTTCAAATATTCGGCATCATCATGGCCGCTCACAAAAACAATTTTGATATGAGGAAATCGCTCACTAAGTATATTCGACATCTGAATGCCATCCATATTGGGCATACGCACATCCGTTAACACTAAATCCGGCTTCAATCGCTCAATAACCTCTAACGCAACGTCACCGTCATCCGCATCACCCACAACTTCAATCCCATAAGCATTCCAGTCAAAATAGGTACTTAGCCCAAAACGAACTGTCGGCTCGTCGTCCACAATGACTAATTTATACATCTCGTGTCGGCCTCCCTTTAGCTGCAGATCTACTTATTATATCTTGCAAAAAAGCCAAGGACATATGAGAATCTTATGATTTCTGGTTTTATATTTATATGAATTCAGAAAAAACACGGTCATTTGCAGGCGCTGAAGTTGTACTCCCAACAAAAAAATCACCTTGAATGCGAATGTGTTCAAACGGCAGCGTAGGATTGGCAATTCGCCACAGCATCCGGTCGGCAGCGCGATAACCAGTCTCTCGGATCGAAAGAAGCGGTCGGGTGAACGATGGCAGAGATTCGGATTGCTCATTCAGAAACCCAACCAAGGACACATCCTCAGGCACTCGCCACTGAAGCTCGTTGCACAACTCATATACGATCGGAACTTCATGATCAATTCCGCAGATGATAGCGCTTGGCTTAAAGTGATCCATTTGCTGCAGCAGCTCTTCACGCCACTGCGCTTGGTTGGTCCGTTCACCGATGGAATGCATAGAAGGGTCGATTTCGACACCGAGCATATTCATCGCGTGACAGAAGGCTTGCCAGCGCAAAATAAAGCCACGCTGCAAATGGATATCTCCCACGTACATCATTCGCTCATGCCCAAGGCTTCGCAGATAGGTTACCGCTTGAAACGCAGCTTCGTAAACATCCCAGATCACGCTGTCTATTTTCACTCCTGGAGGAGGAAAGCTGAGCAATATTCGTGGCAGCTGAAGCCCAAACAGAGCGGGCTCCCACGCCTTAGGCACAATGCTTGGAGCGATGAAAATGCCGTCCGCATAGGCCATTCCGCTCTCTTCGATCCAATCGTTCATATGCTCCTTCTTGATCTTTTGCGGTAACATGAGAAGCTCGATTCGATGGCCGAAGGAAAAGAAACGATCTTGAAGTCCTTGAAGCAATAGGCGATTATAGGCCACGGATTCTGCGGTCTGTACCAAAAGGAAGCGCTTCCGCTCATTGGGATAAGGAGCAATGTGATCGAGCCTAAGGCTGCGAATCTGATCCATTGTATAATAGCCCAGCTTCTCGGCCGTGTGGACAATAAGTTGTCTGGTAGCTTCCGACATGCCAGATTTTCCTTTTAGCGCTTTAGACACGGTCTGAACAGTCAACCCAAGCTCATTGGCAATCGTTTTTAGTGTAACTTGCTTGCGGGTAGGCATATAGGGATGCACCTCAATATTAAGTAATCAGGATTTGATATTCGTTCAGTTATCATATCACGTCCTCTTTTTTGATTAAACTAAAATTAAACTAGTTCCTCCATATCAGGAATCTATAATGAAAGAAATGACACTCAACACTGAGCTTTAGCAAATGATTACAAATCCAGTTTTGCTGAAGCAAAACTCTTAGGAGGAACATCAACATGACGAAGTTGAACATTCAAACCGTAACGATCCCCACGCAGAACTTACCTGTTAGCTATACCCCAGACGTGGTTGTCGTTGGAGGCGGCGCATCAGGCATTGCAGCAGCTATTGCGGCAGCCCGCAATGGCGCTAATACGTTATTAATTGAACAAAGAGGCTACTTGGGCGGGATGGGGACAGCTGCTCTGGTTCCTGCCTTCTGCCCTTATACCGATGGGGAGAAGCCCGTCATTCGAGGAATTGGGCTTGATCTGCTCGAGAAGATGAAGCATGCTGCTGGGGATGACTTTATGAGACGTTACAAGGAACAGTTGGACTGGGTTCCCATCGATGTGGAAACGCTTAAGCGCGTATATGACGCAGAAGTACAGTCTAGTGGGGCAAAGTTATTGTTCCATACGGTAGCGGATCAGGTGCTGCTGGATGGTGATCGGATAACCGGACTAGTCATAAGCAATAAATCCGGACGATCCGTCGTCCAAGCCAAATTGTACATCGATGCTTCGGGCGATGCGGATCTCGCTGCGCTGGCAGGCGTTCCTTTTCAAGTTGGAGGAGATCATGGGGAGCTTCAACCTGGTACTATGTGCTATGTGGTTACCGGTGCGGATAAAGCACGCTTTGAGCAGTTCCTTCAAGATACAGGCGAACATAAACAGCTGGAAAGCATCGTTGTTAAAGCGCAGCTAAACGGCGACCTTCCGGAGGGACGTAAGCGAATATCGGGCATGGCCTGGATTTCCGATTCCGTTGTTGGCTTTAATTTCGGTCATATCTTCGACATTGACGGCACGAAAGCGGAGGATTTGACCCGTGCCGCAATCGAGGGCCGGAAGCTAATCGACACGCAGATCCGGTTTTTACGCAAATATGTGCCGGGCTTTGAGTATATCTTCCTCGTTCACTCCGGCGACCAGATCGGTATCCGTGAAACACGCCGAATCCAGGGTGACTATACGCTCGTTGTCGAGGACTTCTTGTCGATGCGGACATTCGAAGACGATATCGCACGCAATTCTTACTTTATCGATATCCATTTGGCAAACGCCAACAGCACGATGACAATCAAGCATCTGCCAAAAGGCAAATCCCATGGCGTACCTTATCGCTGCATGCTTCCGCAAGGCAAATCGAATCTAATTGTAGCCGGACGTTCCGTCTCGTCCGATCGCCCTGTGCAAGGTTCGCTTCGCGTCATGCCAAACTGCTTTGCCATGGGAGAAGCAGCAGGTGTCGCTGCAGCCATGGCAAGCTTCGCCGGCCTAGGTTTCCGCGAGGTTCCGATCTTAGAACTGCAGAACAAACTGATTGAGCAAGGGGCATGGCTTGGTGAACGGCCGGGTAAAGCCGACGTGGATCAAACCGTTGCCGTAGGTGCCGTTACATTTGATGAAGAATGTTAATGTAGGGAGTGTTCATGACATGCAAAGTAAGTGGGTAGGAAAAACCTGGGGAACACTCGGTGACAGCATTACGGAAGCAGGCGGATATCAGCCTCTCATTCAGTCTGCTCTAGGCTTTTCGAGCGTCATCAATTATGGGAAAAGCGGCTGTTCGATGACTGCCGGAGGCGACCGCGATTACGGAGCCACGACGCATGTGGGCAAAACGATAGATGCTTCCTTGGATTGCGTCACCGTCTTCGCGGGAGTGAATGATTTTCGCTTGGATAAACCTATTGGCGGCATCGGTTCGACCGATATTTATACGTTTTATGGAGCCTATACGACCCTCATCGAAGATATTTTGGCGAAAAATCCACACTGCCGCCTAAGCTTGTGGACACCGCTGCAGAGGGATAAAGATGGTTATGACATCTTCTATGTCAATGCTGTCGGGCACCGCTTATACGATTATGTCGAAGCTATTAAACAAATTGGTCGTCTGTACGCGCTCCCTGTCCTTAATCTGTATGAACAAAGCGGGCTCAATAAGCTGACGCTGCCCCTTTTTACTTCAGATGGCTTGCATCCGAACGAGTCAGGGCATCGACGCATTGCGGATATGGCGATACCTTTTTTATTAAGTTTGTGAAGGAAGCCGTTCCTAGGTATATTTTGAACTGTGACCCCATTCTTAGACACTTCAAAACGCTCAGACGGTTTCCTGCCCTTTTGGTAAGCTTTAACCACAGCTAACTTGAATGCTGGTTGATAGAGAAGTCTATTCTTTCATTGTGCCTCCTACATTGGTAACCACTGTAGTCCATCTACCCTCACGAAAGCTAAATGACTCTAAAATCGAATTCAGCATGCACGTACTTTTATACTTTTTAACCGGATTGGCCAAGTGGCTCAAGCTTACACCGGGCCATGTTTGACGGAACCAAATGCTTCACCATCGCCTTGCTCTCCTTCTGCTGGAAGGGAGCTGGCATGCAAAAAGACACCTATACGGTGTCTTTTTGTCTATTCTTTCTATTCTTTCTATTCGTTAATACCCGCTAAAGCCCCACGCTTATGGGTTCATAAATTCGCATAAGCTAAAAAGCCCAGCAAGGGTACGATCCAGAGCAGCGGGATACAGTTCCAGATCAGCGCAGCCTTATACCTCCGGCGGGAAAAAAGAATCCATCCCGTAATTAGCGCGGCCAGAAGTCCTAGCGGGTAAATGACAATATAAGAAAAAAAAAGCCAAGTCGTCACATCATTTACCGCATCAGGATGGTCGAACATCATGACCGACATTCCGGCGACAAACAGCCATACTATTACAAACAAGACGTACACGATTTGTGACACGATCAATGTCCAAAGCGTTTTTTTGCGATTCATCCGTTTTACCCCTTTATGTTGGTATTTGTTACCTTACCTATATTTCGACATCATTTTCAATCAGTCCTACTAGAAGTGAAGCAATTAGAACCATATGTGACCTGGGTGAATATCATGCTGTTGTAAAAACGATTGGAGGATGGCTATGTACCCGAAATATCCTTATTACAGCTATGAAACAAAGTGCGAAAATAAACCCGTTACCTTTCCGCCGCAGCATCAGGACATACAACCGGGTTTGGAGTACTTAATGGTTCCAACGCCAATATCAGACAATCCGCAATATGTTGGGAGTGGGAAATTACAAGGTAAGGTCGCAATTATTACGGGGGGCGACAGCGGAATCGGGAGAGCCGTGGCCATCGGCTTTGCCAAAGAGGGCGCAGATGTGGTCATTCCTTACCTTTACGAGCATGAAGACGCCAAAGCAACAGTGGAAATGGTATCACGCTATGGCCAACGCTGCCTTCCGATTGCCGGGGACTTAAGAGATGAAGAGTTCTCCAATGAAATCGTGCGAAAGACGCTGGAATATTTCGGGAGAATCGATGTTCTGGTGTTGAATCAAGGCGTTCAGTTTCCCCAAGAGAGCATCCTGAATATCAGTACCCAGCAGCTCGAGGATACGTTCCGTACGAATATTTTCCCGCATTTCTTTATGACCAAAGCCGCGCTTCCCTATTTGCAGTCAGGAAGCTCGATTATCAGCACGGCATCTGTGACAGCATACGCGGGGGCCCCCCTCCTTGTAGATTACTCATCAACCAAAGGCGCAATTGTATCGTTCACCCGTTCGCTTTCGCTTCAGCTAGTGAAACAAGGGATCCGGGTGAATGCGGTGGCTCCGGGTCCGATCTGGACCCCATTGATCGTTTCCAGCTACTCCGCCGAATACGTAAAAACATTCGGCACTGAGACACCGATGCGGCGTGCCGGTCAACCGTTCGAGCTTGCTCCGACATACATTTACTTGGCATCGGACGATTCCTCGTTTGTTACCGGACAAGTGCTGCATGTGAACGGTGGTGTTATGACTGAGACTTGAAAATGACAGCAAGGCATGCTCCTATGCAGTATGCCTTTTTCGCAAATATCGCCCTATTCCGTCCATCATTATTTAGGGTAGTAGGAAAACCCTGGATATTTGACGTTCAATCTCAACAAGCGCCGCTGCGATATTTTTAGATATAGGAAAATTAGAAGAGTCCACGATTCGTACGCTGCCGCCAGGTGTTTTGATTGGTGTTTGTGCTAGTAGCTGATGCTTGAAGCTCAAGGGGATGGTTCCGTAAGGGGACTGTACCCTCTCACTTTCAATCGGTCCAGGAACCATGTCTTGATAGATATAAACCTGCCCGGAGGGAATGTTGTCAAAGACATTCATAGGTACTCCAAAATTGGCCGATAATACATCTTTTGGCGTGTGTGCAAACCAATCGGAGATCGACTAAGTATTAAGATCAGAAAAGTTACCGTCATCGAAGACGAGCAGGAATTCGGAGTGTTCCAACCCCTGAATGGAATGTGGCAGCCCCGGGGGAAAGTACCACAGGTCGCCAGGGCCTACGTCGGCAATGAAATTTCGTCCCTCTGAGTCAATTGACGTAATTCGTGCTCGACCTAATATCATATAGGACCATTCTGCTTGTTGATGCCAATGCAATTCCCGGACACCACCTGGCGCCAAGCTCATGTTTACACCTGAAAGCGTGGTCGCAATGGGTAGTTCCCTGACCGTGATTTCCCGTGACCACCCTCCGTGATTTAACTTCATAGAAGTGTCAGAGAATGAAAATTTCATGTTAGGGAGCAAGCCAGAATCCGTTACAGGCGGAACCAGCATGTCAGGGTTTTCAATATCCCTCATAACATCCCGGGGACCGGTATCCATCCCTCCCGCTCCGTCACTTCGGAGGGGCTGTGGTACATTTCCGTACATCCCTTGATTCCGTCTCGGAATTTCCATTTCATTGACTCCTCTCATGGATCGCGTTCTATGCATACTCATACTAAAAGATATATGATAGTGAATCTGTGTAAATGACTTTCGTACCTCTAACAAAACCTTGCATAGATGAACAAAAAATAAGGACCTGCTGTGGCAGGCCCTGTCTTTATTTTTAGATAGAACTGAATTTATATGATCTATCAACCGCAGTGTTAGAAGCTGTTTACACACTTTACTTGATCAACATCCGATCTGCTTCGCCCCCTTACCCCAGCTGAGTTGGCGGATCACCTTAAACTCACCACAAGATATGCGCGAACGCTCCTTCGTAATCTAGTAGACAAGCAGATGCTGGTTGTCATAAGTGGTCAGGAGCGAGTTCGGACATATAAGCTGCTAATCTAGGCTGGTCGGGAAATAAGCGGTTTCGAGCAAAATAAGGTATCTACGTTCCGCGAACATAATGGTAGTGTCGATTAGAACAGAGTCGAGGCTGGGACACACATAAGTAACTACCTCACAGCTGTTCATTGATTAGTATTCTTGAAGCTGCGGGGCTCCATTAAGTCATTAGTATGGCCATTAACTGCATTCGCTCCATTCCTTCTATCATATTAATCGTCCTGCTGCTCCCTTTATCACGTTTGATTGTCGGAACCGCCTTGGGTCCTACGGCCGCTATCGTGTCAAAAAGCCTGCAGCAGCTGCCGAATTGCTCCATCTAAGTCCAGCACAATATTCCAACAAAAAAAGGCTTACGCCGTCTTTGTGGAGAGTGTTTGTAAAGGTTGTTGCACAGAAAGCTACACCCAAGTGACATAATGCTAAAACATTTGCTTGCAAGGTAGCAACGGCAATAATTTGACATTCCCAAAAAAACTGTGGGTTTCAGCATTCTTTACTACCCACTGTTTACACAAGAAAATAGGCGTGCACCCGATAGAGTGAACGCCTGAATTATAATTTCGTTACAAGATTGTTCGGTTACAAGATTCTCTTACCGAGAAGCGAGGCGATCAAACCAACTGCAAGCCGTGCCGTTCGTCTGCTTTCATCGAGGGTCGGATTCAATTCGACAACATCCATGGACGTAATGAGACCCGATATCGCTAGCAGCTCGAAGGCAAAATGAGCTTCCCGGTAAGTTAGTCCACCGGGAACTGACATACTGACCCCAGGGGCCTCCAAAGGATCTAGGCTGTCAATATCAAAACTAAGATGGATACCATCCGTTCCGTTACCGGCGATTTGCAGCGCTTTTTCCATGACCTTCTCGATACCCATACGGTCGATTTCATGCATGGTAAAGCACGTAATACCTTCAGATAGAACTAAATCCCTCTCACTTTGCTCTACATCTCGAACTCCAACAATAACGACATTCTCTCTTTTAATAAAAGCATTTGTCCCCGGAATATCGGTTATCTTGAATTTGGATTTGCCAAGTGCCGCCGCTAGCGTCATCCTGTTCATATTTCCCGTTGGACTAGTATCCTCGGTATTCAAACCGACATGAGCATCGAAGTAAATAACGCCTAAGTTTGTAAAACGTGTTGTCAGCCCTGCAAGTGTCCCGATGGTTACGCTATGATCTCCACCCAGCACAAGTGGGAATGTCCCTTGAAGAGCCGCTTGTGACACATGCTCCGCCACCAGCCTACTCATCTCCATGACTTCAGGGAAATGCTTTACTACCGCATCCTTTGCTTTGTTTGGAGGAAGTACGGCAATTTCCGGATACTTTACCGTATGCACAGCCGCTAGTTCATACTCTGTTTTACGGATTTGCCGCAATAAGCCCGCCTGTTCTAGGCTATCAGGACCAAGTTCAGTTCCAGTTCGTCCGGACCCAAGCCCAAAAGGCACTTGAATTATAGTTAATTGTTTATCGTTCCCCATCATAAGCACCCTCTTATCGTTTTATCCAAATCGGAAGGAATTCTATTTCACTTAAGCACCAGCTCGATGCGCTCAAGTGCCCAATCTATTTGGTCTTTTGTAATGGTGAGCGGAGGTGCGAATCGTATCGTCGTTTCGTGTGTCTCCTTACACAGAATGCCTAACTCTTTTAGCTTCTCACAGTAAGGGCGAGCAGGTTCGACCAGCTCAAGACCAATGAACAATCCGCGACCTCGTACTTCTTTGACATTTTTACTATCGATTTTCCGCAGCTTATCAATGAAATAGGTTCCCAATTCGGCCGAACGTTCAACGAGACGCTCTTCCTCCAAAACATCCAAGGCTGCAATAGCAACGGCACAGCCCAATGGATTCCCGCCAAAGGTAGACCCATGCGATCCGGGGTTGAACACACCTAGAATTTCCTCATCTGCTGCAACGGCGGAAATAGGAAACACGCCACCCCCTAGTGCTTTCCCCATTATATATATATCCGGTCTCACCGATTCCCATTCACATGCGAACAGCTTTCCGGTTCGGCCAAACCCCGTCTGAATTTCATCGGCGACTAAAAGAATGTTGTTCTCTTTACAAAGCTGTGAAGCTTTGCTTAAGAATCCTTCCTTCGGAATCACAATCCCTGCTTCCCCTTGAATCGGCTCCACTAAGAAAGCAGCTGTATTCGGAGTTATGGCTTTCTTTAGTGCTTCCAAATCGCCGTAAGGAATGATTTTAAAGCCTGGAGTGAAAGGCCCAAAACCCTCTTTATACTCATCCGAAGACGAAAAAGAAGTTATCGTAATCGTCCTCCCGTGAAAGTTCCCTGCACAGACGATAATTTCAGCCTGATCCGTCAGCACTTTCTTAACTTGATACGCCCAACGCCTTACTGCTTTGAGTGCAGTCTCCACCGCTTCAGCGCCTGTATTCATGGGCAGGATCATACTTTTCCCTGTCATAGCTGAAAGTTTTTCATAAAAGACACCAAGTTGATCGTTGTGAAACGCTCTGGAAGTCAATGTTACTTTATCCGCCTGATCTTTAAGTGCCTGAATAATTTTCGGATGCCTGTGCCCATGGTTTAATGCGGAATAGGCGCTCAGCATGTCCATGTAACGGTTGCCTTCAGGATCTTCCACCCAAATACCTTCCGCTTGTGAAACAACAATGGGCAGCGGGTGGTAATTATGAGCGCCGAAGCGTTCGATTTGCTGGATGATCGTTTTCGATATGCTTTGCATAGGGCTTCAATCCTTCTCTAAGATATGTTATAGTATGCGTTCTCCAAATACAGAGCCAATCAGCTCCACGGCTGTTCTTGCTGTTTTATTATGTTGATCAAGCATCGGATTTACTTCGACAAACTCAGCGGATACGAGCACATTACTCTCATACAGCATCTCCATCGCAAAGTGGCTTTCCCTATATGACATCCCTCCTGATACCGGAGTGCCAACACCCGGAGCTTCCGCAGGATCCATTCCGTCAATATCTAGACTAAGATGAACGCCGTCCGTTCCGTTCGTTACGATTTTGAGCGCTTCTTCCATGACATGCCTCATTCCATAACGGTCAATCTCATGCATCGTAAAGACGCGAATTCCTTTTTCCTTCAGGAACGTCCTCTCGCCATGATCGATCGATCTGGCTCCTATGATGACCACATTCTCCGGCTTTACCTTTGTTTCTACACTGCCGATCGATACCAACTCCGAGTGCCCGTACCCGAGTGCAACCGCTAAGGACATGCCGTGAATATTACCAGAGTACGTTGTCTCCTCCGTATTCACATCCGTATGTGCATCAAACCAGATGACCCCGAGCCTGTTCACATGCTGTAGAACCCCTTTAATGGTTCCAATCGCAATACTATGATCGCCACCGAGAATGAGCGGAAATTGACCTTTGATCATTTCACCAGTGACAACTTGGCATAATTCATTATTCACTTTACTTATTTCTTTTAAATACTTCAGTTTTTCGCCTGTCCGACATGCATCCAAAGCTCTATTCACATGAATATCGCCTAAATCCTGTACCTGATAGCCCAAAGCTTCAAGTCTATTAACCATATCGGAGCCTCTTAATGCGCTTGGTCCCATCTCCACGCCATTTCGATCTGCGCCATACTGCAGCGGAACGCCAATTATGGAAATACTATTTTTCTTCATGGTATTCATCTGAAGCGCTCCTTTTCACCTAGTGGAAATGCTCATCTCCATAAACACAAAATCCTCCTAGATAAAACCTATAAAATGGCTTTTCTCCTCAGGAGGATTCTGCATAGATGCCTTATTCAACACCTAATTATATAAATGGCATGCAATATACTGACCATTAACTTCCTTCAATATCGGCTTTTCTGTCTTACAAATGGCCATGCACTCACTGCATCGTGGATGGAATGTGCAGCCCGAAGGCGGATTGGCGGGGCTTGGTACATCACCCTGAAGAACGATCCTTTCCTTCTTGACTAAAGGATTCGGTATCGGTACGGCAGATAACAAAGCTTTCGTGTAGGGATGCTTCGGGGAATTAAACAGTTCATGCTTATCCGCAAGCTCCACAATTCTCCCCAAGTACATTACGCCTATGCGGTCGCTAATATGCCTTACAACACTTAAATCGTGCGCAATGAACAAATACGTCAACTGAAATTGCTCCTGTAAATCCTGAAGCAGATTGATCACTTGCGATTGGATCGATACATCCAAAGCGGATACCGGCTCATCGGCTACGATCAGCTTAGGGTTTAAGGCTAGCGCACGGGCTATCCCTATCCGTTGGCGCTGTCCGCCACTGAATTCGTGCGCATACCGTTTGGCATGGTAGCTGCTCAAGCCGACGACATTCAGAAGTTCCTCCACGCGTCGGTCTCTTTCTTTGCCGTGGGCTAGACCGTGAATAATGATCGGCTCCGCTATAATTTCACCTACAGTCATACGCGGATCTAGAGAGGCATAAGGGTCCTGGAATATCATTTGCATTTCTCTACGCAGCTTCCTTAACTCCCCCGGATTCATGCCGACGAGATTGGTCCCCTCATACAATACCTCTCCTTCTGTAGGCTGAAGCAGCTGCAGAATCGTCCTTCCTGTTGTCGATTTCCCGCATCCGCTTTCGCCTACCAACCCTAGCGTTTCCCCTTTGAAAATCGTGAAATCCAGTCCATCAACAGCCTTGACATGGTTCACGGTACGGCTGAATATTCCTTTTTTGATCGGGAAATATTTTTTTAGGTTTTTAACCTCAACAAGTGGCTGCTTCATTTTGAGCCTCCCCTGTCGAAGAATGGAGCCAGCAACGGCTGAAGTGGTCGGTTTCGACTTCTATTAGCAGTGGAGCTTTTTGCCGGCAAATATCCAAAGCGAACTCGCAGCGAGGAGCAAATGCGCAACCTTCGCGCAGGCTGCCTGGAGTCGGCACGATCCCTTTAATAGCATACAATCTCTTTTCATCCGAATGCATGTTCGGGATCGATTTCATGAGTCCTTGTGTATACGGATGTTTCGGGTTTGTGAACAGTTTTACTACGTCGGTTTCTTCCACGACTTTTCCGCTGTACATGACAATGACACGGTCACACATTTCGGCAACTACGCCCAGATCGTGAGTGATCATCATAATAGCCGTATTATGTTTCGTCTTAAGCTCCCTCATTAGATCCAAAATCTGCGCCTGAATCGTTACATCGAGCGCCGTGGTCGGTTCATCAGCAATCAATAGCTTCGGATTACAACTCATCGCCATAGCTATCATCACCCGCTGCCTCATTCCTCCCGATAGCTGATGAGGATATTCATCGACAATTTGCTCTGGCCTAGGGATACCTACGAGTTTGAGCATCTCGATCGCACGTTCCCTCGCCCTTTGCTTGTTATACCTCATATGGATTTCAACCGCTTCGCCGATCTGCTGGCCGATTGTAAACACTGGGTTCAGAGAAGTCATTGGTTCTTGGAAAATCATCGCCATTTCATTACCGCGAATCGTTCTGATTTCTTTGTCCGAAAGCGCTAACAGATCTTTCCCATTAAACGTGATTGAGCCTTCTACCACCTTACCGGGGGTAAGCCTCATCGCCGTTAAAGAAGTCACACTTTTGCCGCAGCCGGACTCTCCGACAATGCCAACAGTTTCTCCCTCACGAACCGTGATGTCAACTCCGTCTACGGCCGGTACTACACCCTCATCGGAATAAAAATAAGTCTTGAGCCCTTTGATCTCAAGTAATTTGTTCTTCAATGTATGACCTCCCGTTACAGCTTCATCTTCGGATCAAGGGCATCGCGCAAGCCATCGCCCAACATGTTGAAAGACAATACCATAAACATAATGGCAAGTCCGGGTATGGTGCTGACATGAGGGGCCGTTCTCAAATATTCCCTTCCCGTGCTGAGCATAGCCCCCCATTCCGGTGTAGGCGGCTGAGCCCCCATACCTAGAAAGCTGAGTCCGGAGGCAGTCAATATGGCCGTTGCGATTCGTAAGGATGACAACACGATAATAGGAGCAATACTGTTCGGAATCACATGCTTAATAATGATAAACGCATGAGTGCCCCCCATCGCTTTGGCAGCCTCGATAAATTCTTTATTCTTCACAGAAATGACGGCGCTGCGGGAAATACGAGCAAACGTCGGAACCGAGAAAATACCAATGGCAATCATCACGTTGCTCATACCAGGACCCAAGACACTTACGATCGCCAATGCCAACAGGAAGCTCGGGAATGCCATGAAAATATCCACGATACGCATGATCAACATGTCGGCCTTTCCTCCAAAATAGCCGGAGACCGTTCCTAACGTAACGCCGATAATAACGGAAATCAATACCCCGACGATGCCGATCATCAATGAAATTTGAGTACCGTAAATGATCCTAGATAAAATATCCCGCCCGAATTCATCTGTACCAAACGGATGGCTCCAACTAGGAGTTTCAAGCATTATTTGCATATTTTGCACGATAGGATCATAGGGAGCAATCCATCGTGCCAAGAGCGCGACGATGACAAAGATCACTGTCATCCACAGTCCGACCAAGGCCCGTTTATTCTGTTTAAATCGGCTCACCATCATGTTCCAAGGCGTACGGGGGACGTAAGCCTGTTGGTCCAGATGGTTCTGCGCCCCTTGTTGATCTGCTGCTTCTAGCTGACTCATGAACGTGCTCCTTTCTTAGTCGTATCTCACCCGGGGGTCTACTAAACTGTAGCAAAGGTCGACGATCAAGTTCACCACGACAAAAATGGTGGCGATAAACAGAACACTACCCTGAATCGCCGGATAGTCCCTAAACTGAATGGATTGAATCACATAGCGTCCCAGCCCGTTCATAGAGAACACCGTCTCCGCAAGAACCGCTCCCCCCAACAAATGACCGAATTCCAATCCGATAACCGTAATAATCGGGATTAGCGCATTCTTCAAGGTATGCTTATAGATCACGGCCTTTTCCTTAACACCTTTCGCGCGTGCCGTACGAACGAAATCTTGGTGAATAACTTCCAATATGCTGGAACGTGTCAGTCGGGCAAGGATAGCTGATGAAGAAAGGCCTACAGCAAACGCCGGAAGTATATAATATTTAAGCCCGTCATTCCCTCCGGATGGAAGGATTTGCAGGTAATATGAAAAAATAAGAATTAGCATGAGTCCCAACCAAAAAATTGGCATAGATATTCCGAACAAGGAGAACATCATCGTGAGGTTATCCCAAATACTGTTCGGCTTAGTGGCAGAAACGATTCCGGCAATAAGCCCGATCAACACCATAATAATAATGGCCATGACGGTAAGTGTAATTGTGGTCGGGAATCGCGTGAGAATCTCTTGTAGAACAGGTCGGTCAGAGCGTAAGGATGTTCCGAGGTCACCACTTAACAAATGATACACATAACTTCCATATTGCACATACAAAGGTTGATTTAGTCCCAATCGATCCCTAACGAGCTCTACATCCTGCTCGCTGGCTTCATTGCCGGCTATCAAACGGGCTGGATCACCTGGAACCGAATGAATCAGGATAAACACAATAATGGATACACCAATCAAGGTCGGGATCATCTGCAGCATACGCTTTATGATATAGCTAAACAACCTGGTGCCTCCTTGTGAAAATGGGGGGATGTAAGTCATCTCCCCCATTTATCTAGATTTCTTATTTCTTCACAGCATCACGCAAAATAAGTCGTTCGTTAGTCCAATTATAGACGCCCTCTACATTTTTGCGAACCCCAGTAATTTGCTTATTATCCAAAACGAAAATCCAAGGGGCTTGCTCCTTAATTATTTTCAACGCGTCACTGTAAGTCTTCTTACGTTCGTCAGGATTTGCCGTTTTCATGCCCTTATCAAGCAGCGCGTCCAAATCTGCATTCGTGATTCCAGAGAGGTTATTGCTTCCAGTTGTAGCAAAATTCGGTCTTGCCGCCCAGTCCGCATCTCCAGTTGAAGCTCCCCAACTATCCATGATTACGTCGTAACCGTCTTTCTTCGGATTGGTTGTTAAACCTTTGTACGTGCCCCACTCATATTTCCGGAATTCCACGGTAAATCCAACAGCTTGTAAATTGCCTTGAACAAACTCAGCGATTTGACGATCCATCAAGTAACGGCCTTCCGGTGTCCACAGCATAATCTTGGTTCCCGGCTTAACACCGGCTTCAGCAAGCAGCTGCTTGGCTTTTTCCGGATCATAAGGATAAGCACCTACGGAGGAATAGCCTACGATCGGCTCTGCAACAGCCGCCTCAGAAACCTTACCATATCCAGACAAGATTTTTTTCACAATCGTGTCTTTATCGACCGCATAGTTCAAGGCTTGACGAACTCTTACATCATTGAAAGGCGCCTTCGTAGTATTTAGAGGAAACTCAAGAGTTCTAGAGCTTGGAGAAACGATTACATTCACTTTGTCGTTCCCTTTAAGCCGCTCTACATCTGTAGGAACGACAGGCGAGATCACATCAGCTTCACCTGTTTCCAGCATGATGGAACGCGACGCATTTTCAGGAACCGGCTTAAACGTAATCGTCTTCACTTTCGGCTTGCCGCCCCAATAAGTAGGATTGGCCTCGAACACAACTTTGGTGCCCGGTACCCATTCTTTCAGTTTAAAAGGACCAGCGCCGACGGGCGCTTTACCGATATTTTTGCCCTGCTCTTTCAGATTTTTCGGGCTATGAATAGCGCCAGCCGCTTGAGCAAAATAAGTTAAAGCGGGACCGAACGGAAACTTGAGATCGAAGCTGACTTGATATTCGCTATCCGCGTTCACTTTATCGATAAACTCAGCATAAAACGAATATCGATTCAGCTTATTCTCTTTGTTCAGAACCCGGTCAAAGTTGAATTTGACGGCTTCAGCATTCAATGGGGTATCATCTTGAAATTTGACCCCTTCACGAAGCTTAAACGTCATTTTCTTTCCATCTGTAGATGTACTCCACTCTTTCGCCAGCTGAGGTACGATTTTTCCTTCTTTATCCAAAGTAACCAATTTGTCGAAAAGGAGTTCAGTCGCATTGTTGGATAAGGCGTCATTGCTATCCTGCGGGTCCAAAATCGTAGGTTCAGCACCTAAAGCGACAACAAGATCTTTCGGTTCTACAGCGGCTTGATTATCAGTTCCTGAGGATTTTGATGAACTGCTGCAAGCGGAAAGAACAAGCATCGTGCACAAAAACAATATAAATGAAATTTTTTTCAAAATAACTACCCCCTATAATTAATTATTGCGTTCATTACTGGCCTTCCATAATACAAACTCATCGCGAACTTGGCGTAATGAGTCTGGATCAAAACATAAATCATAGGCGGTCATTGCCAAAGCCTTTGCAGCTTGGTTCAATCCCGTCATGCCTCCCTCGGAGCACGCCGCATCGCGAAATTCCGGGGTATGCGGGGTTACATCACCAATTCTAATGTACGGATGAATGGTAGCTGTGATTTGTCCCACATTACCTATGTCTGATGAACCTATTCCTCCTCTTTCTGGAGGGTTGGTTACTTCAAGACCCATAAGAGTTAAATTGTCTTTAAATAAGCTGGATAAATATTTATTATTATTTCTTTCCGCATATATCAAACCTTCGCTTATCTCACACGTTGCTCCTACTGCTTCTGAGCAGTGGTGAACCACCGTATAAATTTTGTCTCTTACTACGTTCAGTTCTTTAACCGTAGGAGCTCGAAACATAAATTTCGCCTCGCAATAATCGGGCACAACATTAGGTGCATCTCCTCCTCTTGTTATAATTCCGTGAATTCTAACATCTTGCTTAAAAAACTGACGTAAAGAATTAATGGCTACATAGGAGTTAATTAGAGCATCTAAGGCACTGATTCCTTTTTCAGGCTCAGATGAAGCATGAGCTTGTTTTCCATAAAACTTGAATGTTGTATCTACGCAAGCCAGTCCTCCACGCATCACCATATTGCTTTGACGTGGATGGCACATCATAGCTGCGTCCACCTGATCGAATACACCCTTCTCGCTCATAATGATTTTGCCGCCGCCATCTTCCTCAGCAGGAGTACCATAGACTTCTATTTTTCCCGGGAAATCAGGAAAACAATCTTTAAGAGCTAGTGCGGCACCAACGGCTGCAGTACCTATCAGGTTATGGCCACAGGCATGACCGATTTCAGGCAAAGCATCATACTCGGCTAGCAAGGCGATTGTAGGCCCTTCTGAACTTCCTGCCCAAGAAGCGCGGAAAGCAGTCTCCAAACCCGCTATGCCCGTTTCCACCTCAAAACCCGCTTTCTTTAGGGGCTCCGTTAACCAATGAACCGCTTTGTACTCGTTAAAGGCTAATTCCGGATTGGAATGAATCTTAAGAGCAATTTCGCGCAATTCAGGGTCCCGGGTGTCAACAGCTTGCTGAATGTGTTTTTTAGCTAGTAATAATTGCTCAATCACCTTTTGTCATCGCCTTTCGATTTATGCATGTCAGATTAACTAACACTTCATGTATTAATTTTAAACCATCACCACGATATAAGTAAAATTAATATTTTTTTGCTATATACCAAAAATTTTTTAATAACAAAAGGTTAGATTGATGCCGTGGATCAGCATAAAAACAAAAAAGGAACACGCCGTTTATCGGTGTCCCTTTACGGTTTATGTTATTTGTTTGATATAGGAGACAAAGTGATCCACCATTGTGTATTGCAATGACGTCTCTCTGTACAACATCCAAGTGTTTCTTATAATCGGCTCGCCATTTTTACGCACCAAATTGATTAGATGTAACCCATCCTCTGGTCTTACAAAATTGCTAGGAATAATGGCGTAGCCCAATCCATTTTTCACCATTTCTTTACAAGTTTCATAGGTATCAACCTGCATCGTAATAAAAGGAGGCTCCGTATATCTCTCATACCACCAATCTTCAATCGTTCGGCTCAAAGAGGAATGAGATTGAACATAACTTGTAGATGATTTGCTAGTAAGTTTAGGCACTTTATAATTAATCCTAGGTAATTCGGGCAGCCTATCTACATCGATTTTCTCTTGGGATATTATGCTAATGTTTCCTTCATTGATCAGATATTTTTCATCAAACCATTGAAATTCCCCTCTGACTATCGCCACATGAATATCTTCAAGAAGCAGCAATTCAAATATTTCGTCACTCCAACCCGTATTCACATTGAGCTGCACTTTAGGGTAGGCATTAATAAAATTCTTTAAAATTGGAGGAAGGTTATGAAGCCCAAAATAGCTGAAGACCCCTATTCTTAAATTGCCTTTTACTTCATTTCGCATGTTTACGATATAATCTTTTGTATTTCTCAAATCAATCAGATTTTTATTGGCGTAAGTAACCAAATACTCCCCTTCGGGGGTAAGCTTAACTCCCTTTGCGCTTTTGGTAAAGATGGGGACACCAAACTCTTTCTCTATTTGATGAAGTCGATAAGTTAATGCCGGTTGTGTAACATATAGGCGTTCCGCTGCTTTAGTTAAGTTTTGTTCTTCCGAAATAATTTGGAGCATCAAACAATCCTTCTCGTTCATGCACTTCCCCCTCGATATAGCAATGACTTATATAAGGCAACCTATTTGAACATTCAAGCATCTTCCCCTCGTGGCGTTCTAATTTCGTTAAGTTTGATTTTATAAATCTCCCCCCATTCTTTCATAGATACTATGATCGGTACTAACGTCTTTCCAAAATCGGTAAGTGAGTATTCCACTTTGGGCGGTATTTCTTTATAAACTTCTCTATGAATGATCCCGTCCCGTTCAAGCTCCCGTAACTGCAATGTAAGCATAAACTGCGTAATACCCGGATTGAGACGTCGAAATTCATTAAATCTTTTCGTTCCGTCAATGAGATGATAGAGTATGATCCCTTTCCATTTCCCCCCGATGACGTCCAGAGTTGTCTCCACAGGGCATCCTGCCATGTTTGGACTAGCACCGTATTTGTTTCTTCGATCTCCCATTACCCTATCTCCCTCCAATGGTATGATTTTTAGTACTATATAATAAAATTATGCGTACTTCCTTAAAGTAAGTATACAACATATAATTCAAACGTACGATATACCAACTTGAAAGGAAGAAGAAAAATATGACTAATCACCAAAAAATGAAAGCAGTCGGCGCTTACCGATATCTCCCTATATCCAATCCGGAGAGCCTTGTTGATCTGTATATTGAAAAACCGATTCCTACTGGACGCGATCTACTGGTGGAAGTAAAAGCCATCTCTGTCAACCCTGCCGACTTGGGCGTACGAGAGAAAACCAACTATGAAGAAGAATCACCTAAAATTCTTGGTTGGGATGTAGCTGGGATCGTGGAACAGGTTGGACCTGAATGTCAGTTGTTTAAACCTGGAGATGAGATCTATTATGCGGGGAGTGTGGCTCGCCCAGGGGGTAATAGTGAATTTCACTTGGTAGATGAACAAATTGTGGGAAACAAACCGAAGAGTTTGGATTTTGCACAAGCAGCCGCTTTACCGCTTACCTCGATTACTGCCTGGGAGGGTTTATTTGATCGTTTAGGAATCCATCTCAGTGTAGAAGAAAATAAAAATAAAAGCATACTCATTATCGGAGCAGCAGGAGGAGTAGGGTCGATTGCTACTCAACTTGCCAAATTAGCAGGTCTAACTGTAATAGGAACTGCTTCACGCCCAGAGTCAATCCAGTGGACCAAAAATCAAGGGGCAGATTTTACAATCAACCACAATAGCCATTTTGCATCGCAACTCAAGACTATTGGATTTGAGACTGTCGATTATATATTTTGCTTAAATGACACAGTACAACACTTTGCGAATATGGCAGAGGTCATAACACCCCAAGGTAAGATTTGTTCAATCGTTCCTGCAGATAAAGCCTCTTGGACGGGAAGCTTGGATATGGACCTGCTTTTTTCTAAAAGTGTCACGTTTGTATGGGAGCTCATGTTTACCCGATCCATGTTCCATACCAAAGATATCATCAAACAACACGAGTTGCTGAATGATCTGGCCGACTTAATCGATAAAGGTAAGTTAACAACCACTTTAACTGAACGCCTAGAACCAATTAATGCAAAAAACCTACGTGCAGTACATGAAAAAATGGAATCAGGTAGATCGATAGGAAAGATTGTGCTGGAAAACTTCTAATAAGCTTCAAGATTATGAAGGCATCTTACTGTTCGCATATGCAGCCGCCCCGATCATACCAGCTTGTCCACCTAATTTCGCTTGTTCTATCTTACAAGCATGGGAAGAAAGCTTTAAAGCATGATTTCGGGCGGTATCACGTACTGAATTTAGCAAGCGATCACCAGCTGCCGACATTCCACCACCAACTATAATTACTTCTGGATTTAATAAGTTGATTACATTCGAAAGACCGAATCCAAGAATCTTTCCTGTTTCATGCATAACCTCAATTGCAAGTGAATCTCCCAGATCGTATGCTTCTGAAATCATATGGGCAGTAATTGCCGTCCGATCGTCTCCCACCCATTGCAATACGGTACTTGACCGCCCTTCCTCAAGCTTGTCTGTAAAGGTTTTAACCATTCCTATCGCAGACGCGTATCTCCCTAGACAGCCTGAGCTTCCACAACGACAAGGGCGACCTTCCCGGTACATATTCATATGCCCAATTTCGCCCGCGCTAGATGTTGTACCGTAAAAAACCTTGCCATCATTTACAATACCAGATCCTAGACCAGTACCTAACGTGATCAATACCAAGTTTTTGTAACCGATGCCTGCGCCAAACAGCCATTCACCATACATATTTACCCGCACATCATTGTCGATAAAAACAGGGAAGTCAAAATTACTTTTCATTTGATTAACAACATGAATGTTTTCCCAATCTGGAAAGTTTGGTGAAAATATGGATAGACCTTCATCTGGATCAAGTAAACCAGGGATTCCCATACCCATGCACTTAATAGAAGTTTGATTGATTCCTTCGAACGACATCATCTCTTGAACAATTTCTTTAATTCTGTTTAACACATGAGTAGGTCCTTTTGCTGCTTCCGTGGGGTCACTTCTTTCGTGAATTCTTTGAAACTCCGTGTTGAAAATTGCGGACTTAATATTTGTTCCACCAAGATCAATTCCAATTACATATTTACTCATAACTATCTCCACTCTCACATAATTTCAAATCCGATAAAACACAAACTATGAAGTCAAGGATAATTAAGGGATATGTCTTTCCAGTACTCCCACGCCTTTAAATACACAGGCAGATCATGTGGGATTTATGTGCCGATAAGTATGAAGAAATTGTTCCGCCAAGATAATTTGTTGCGGACGATCTATTTTCAAAACGTATTTTGCTTCGTTGTGTTCTGAAAGAACATTTTATTTTCCCCTTATTAATATACATTCTTAAGTTACTTTGATTTTCAATAGTCTGGTTTTCGTGACCATGCCCGCACTCTCCAGAGTCCTCTTAGAAGCTTCGTTATAATACCAACATCCACTTACAGGCTTAATACCCTGCTTATAACACCATTTCCTTAATTGTAAAATGATGACTCTCCCAATTCCTTGCTTTCTATATGCCTCATTAGTTAACATACCTATGCTTGCTAAACCTTCGAACATCTTAGACTTCTCAACTACTCCGATTCCAAGCAACACAGCACCTTTATAGTAGGTGAAGAGTTCTCCACTGGCAATCCGCCGTTCGTATTGGTCAAGAAAATCTCCACAGATTTGTTGTATTTGTTGCAGATCTTCTAAATTAGCAGGGCCAAATGATTCATCACCTGAAACATTACTCACTATTATGTCTGCTTGATTATCTTGGAAAAAGTAAGCTTGTTTGTTGATCGTGAAGTCCTTATCTACCGCTAGGCTTACAAATAGTTCATCGCAGGTCGGAACGAAAAGAGAGTTCACTGTATTACGTTCAAGCACTTGGCTAAACATCTTCTGCGAGTGCATTTGGTAGGGGCGGCTGATGTAGAATTGGGTAAGAAGTTCGTTATTGTAAATAGCATAGTAACCTACTACTTTCGATCCCTCTTGGATCATGTAAAAAGTCGATGCTAGAATATGCTCCTCCAAGAAGGAATCAAAAGGTGAAGATAGCCCGTGGATATATTCTTCAATAAGATATTGAATTTCATTGATAAGACATTCTTTTGTAATCATCCCAAGCCATCCTTTCATGAGCGACTATTATTAATTCCATAGTAAATGATGCATTTCATAAATTAAAGGGAAAGTATTATAGAGTAGGGGACTGGTTTCCCAGTCCTCCCTCATCAAACCGTACGAGCAGTTTTCCCGCATACGGCTTTCCGATGTTCTTCACCCAGCGCAGTATTGCTGCCCCAAGCACTGACTCGGTGACCCTTCTCGGGTGCAGTTGGTCTCGCTTGTGCTTTTTGTTCCAGTACAGTGTCAGTCTACGAATAATATGCCAGTCAACTTTTAATAGAAATTTGTTCGACATGCCTTCTTCATCACCTTTTTGGATGGAATACTTCGCAAGTCATAAAATTTCCCCGTCTTAAACAATTTCGGCATGCGGCGGTGATGAAATCCGAGAAAGTCGAATCCCTCTTTATCCAACCACAGGTTCACAAGTTTAGACTTGTCCGTATTCATTGTCAATTCCACCCGAAGGCAACTGCTCCTCCAAGATGTTCTTATTTTTCCTTTTTCCAGCCTTCTTTTAACCAATCGTACAGTTCTAGTGATTTTGCACGAAACTTATTCGAATCGTTACTTAGAACGACTTCTTTTTTTGCGGGGGTGCACGCCTTTGAACAGTGGAATAAATAAAGAGCGGTTGCCGAAGCAACCGCTCTTTCGTTCCCATTAATTAAAGGAAAATGGGATTCCCCCTGATTTTATAGCTTTTATATTTCCTTCATTTTCTTTTTAAAGTTGGACATAAATAAACCTTTAGTTACTTCCATTTTTCCAATTTCACTAAATCCCTGGTCAATATATAAGTTTTTAGCTGGGGTATTATTGGCTCCCGTTGAAACAATGATCTCATGAATATGATTTTCAACCTTTTCTATGAACTGTAATAGTATTCTCCCGATTCCTTTTCGAAAGTGATTAGGGGCAACCATTAAACGATGAATGTCCAAAGTTTTTTCTTCTATCTTATAAGATATAACTCCTGCTAATTCGTCATTAATATAATAACCAAAAAAATTCTCGCCACTCTGTTGAAGATTTTCAATATTTTCCCTCAATGGTGGTAAATCAAAAAAATTAATCAGTTGAGCTTCAACTTGGTATGATGGGATTTGGACATTTAGAACACTTTGAGCCATTTCTTTGTTGCTAATATCTATATTTCTAATCATATGTACACTCCTTTATTTCACTATACCAAAATTTTTCCAAAACATTCAACTTTGGAGGCAACTACATGATAATAGGCAACCGTATTACATTGCTGCGGGAAGAACCAGGTTTGGCTCAAAAAGAGTTGGCTTGCAAAGGCGAAATATTAGAACACAAATTTGGGTGCCCTGCGTTTGTTCCCTTCTTTTCCACTCTAGGCATCACATCTTTTTTAACTACCCGACAGATATCCCTTACGGATTCTTGATGTGGACATATACTTAAGAAAACCCGATGGGGAGGATGCATGTGGTTATGAAATCAGACCGACTCACGATTATTATAGAAAAAGGTAATAAACGCATGATCGCAAGAACGCCGATCACTGGAATTGACAAGCTGGTGTTCGTCGTAAACCATCAATTTACCAACGCCCCCAACACGACGCAAATTGCAAGCGGTGCAGGCCGCAGCAGCGCTGCTGGCAACAACGCCGCTATTAAATCCCCGAATACGCAGCAGCAACAGAGCGTCGGGGCCGGAGGAACAGCTAAGAACAAATGGTTGAAGGGCGCCAATGGCGGACTTTATCATGGCAATACCCGGCCCGGAACGCGTCGTTGCGGCAAAGAAATTGTCATTGTCCTTAATGATCAGATCGTCAAGCTTCCCAGAAATTCCGCTAACGCCTCGGCTACCCAGGTGGCAAGCGGAGGCGGAAGATACAGTACGAGCGGGACTAACTCTGCAATTGAAAGTGCAGGAACCAAACAGCAGCACGCTGTCGGTGGAGGCGGAACTGCTTTGAATAAATGGATTAGCAAGCGCAGGAAGAAAAGAGGAGCACCCGCTTAGTAAGCTCCTCTACTCTCGTTTCTCTTTAGTTTAATCGCTTTTTACAACACAAATGCCTACTCTTTACTGGTTAACCATCGGTTTGTCCCAGGAAATTAGGTAACGGTAATAGAAACGGCGTCGGATAATTGCCCCTGGAAGCACCTCATGTGCCGCTTGGCGAATCTCGATTAATGACTCTTTAGGATCTGCAATCCGAACACTCGGATCTTGCATCCCGCCATGAAGTCGGTCCATGACACGGATTGGGAGAACAAGAAGTCCGGAGATGACAAAATCCATAATAGATTTGTCAGCTGCTATACCAACTATAAGGAGCCGCCCGCCAGGTGCGAGAACTTGGCGCATTTTTAACAGTGCGCTTCTCAATTCCATATGGTGCAAAGTCGCTACACAGATGACCGTAGAATAACGTTCCTCTTGAGAAGGGACTGGCATGGCGAGGAAGTCACCGTTTACGAGCGACACATTTGATGTTGCAGCAAATCGCATTTGCGCACGCTCAATAACTTTCGTATCGGGGTCGATACCGATAACTTGTTGAGCGAAAGGCGCAAGGCGTTGAAGTAGTAATCCGTCACCACACCCGATGTCGAGCACTCGTCCGCCGCGTACCTTTGCGTTTTCAACTAACTCTTCGTGAAATGCAGTATTGTGATTCCAATATTTCTCCATTGCTATATTCACTCCCTTACTCTTTCGATCGTAGATTATACCTCAAGCAGATCTACTCCTTGTTTTGTTCAACTATAGTTTCCGAAGTTTCCGACTTAAATCTATGAATCCATAATGGCTTAAGCATATACAAACGCATAGAAGCGAGAGATCCCTGATATGTAAACACATTCCTTTGTATTAAGCAACGAATTCGCCACTCGATGAACCCATCGTCAATTCGCTGTTTCTGACGCCCGATGATTTCACCCACTAGTCTTACAGCATAGAAAAAACCATCGCTTTTAAGATGAAATTTTTCCGGAGAAATTCTTTTAGCTCTGTCTATTATTTCCCGGTCAAAATAATCTACGGGGACCGTTTCGACTTGACGGGTCTTACGTATTCTAAGGATGCCGTTGTCCTCAAGGAGCTGTTTCCAATTCGTTACATATCGATCCCAAACATGCGGGGTAATAACTTTCGCATCTTCCATAAGCGGAAACAATTTCTCTGGTGAGACTTCTCCAGTAGAGCGTGGTCTGAACTTGCCATATCTCTTGTAATAAGCTTGGGAAACGCTGACAAACGATACAGGAATTGAATATGGCAAATTAGCCAATAAACACATAAAACCTGTTTGTTCTGTTGAGCTGTCGCCCACCCAAAATAAGAGCGAGTCATCATCAGTGAGTAAACTCGCCCATCCGCTGAAATTTTTATATGAATCACGCAGATATGGAATATATTCGGTTTTGTCTTCTTCATTTAAAATTTGCTCCCACCAATTAAGGCGAAATGATTGAACACTATCCAGAAATATATTTCCAAGCGGACCCAACATTAAGTCATCTTCCATAGCTATGATTTGTTCAGTTATTTGATTTATTTTAAATGCTTGTCTAAGCGTTCCACGGGTTGATGCCCCAAAAACAATATGAGTCCTCATTAATATTTCCTCCAAACGGATGACATGGTTTATTTCTCATTATATCCGTTTTAATCCGAATAATAGTCGTTGAAGTAATCTGCCCGTCGTTAATAGCATTTTTTTCCTATTTGAACTGCTTATATTTTTAATGAATTCAGATATTTGGTCTATACCCTCCATCCAAAAACCATAACAAGCTGTTGCATCTCCCTCAGGCGATGTGACATGCGTCTTTTCGGCTGTTACTTTTCTTCCAGAAACGCAACTTCTTCAGGTGTTAACTTAATTGAAAGAGCCTACCGCATTTTCGAGATGAGCGGAGGCTATCGTGTCAATCATTAGGTCCGCTCCCAATCAGTGCTTCTGTTACATTCACATCTATGCCATCTCTTCCGCCCCACGCTCGGCACTTATGCCATTTTCCTGAACCCATGCCCACATAGCCGCAAAAATAGGCTGCAGATTCCACCCTCGCTCAGTTAGCTCATATTCGACGTGCAGGGGCACACCGGGGTACTGCGTGCGCGTTATAATCCCCTTCTCCTCCAGCACCCGCAGTCGATCCGTTAACGTCTTCGGGCTAATCGGGTGTAGCTTTCGCCGCAGCTCTCCAAATCGCTTGGTGCCGACAAACAACTCTAGCAGAAGAGGAAGGGTCCACTTACCATCCAAGATTTCCAGCAAAGGATCAATGGCTTCGATACAAGAGCGATCCAACATTGACGTTTCCTCCATAGTTCATTTTTTGAAACTATTGCACTTTATTGTAACTACTTTTCAAATATACCACAGTGTTGTAGTCTTATTGAAGAGCCGAAACACAAAATTCTACTTCATATCGATATCAACCCCTGAGTGGTGCGCGCAACCGGGGCGCTCAATCGATATTAACAGGACTTTGAATCACATCAATAATCTGAATATTTAGATAACTATTCAATACGATTTAAACGCTGCTTGAAACAATCGGCAGATTGGAGGCATAAATGCAAAGACCGTTTGATGTAGATGCATCGGAGTATCCGTTCAAGGACCACTGGATGCCTTATGGCGATGGCATGATTCATTACGTTGACGAGGGGCAGGGGCCTGTCATTCTTCTCCTACACGGAAACCCCACCTGGTCGTATCTTTACCGGAACGTCATCAGAGAATTGAGCGGCGAATGCCGTCTGATTGCATTGGATTACCCGGGACTCGGAATGTCACGAGCTCCTTCCGATTATGGCTATACGCCGAAGGAGCATTCTGAGGCTGTCACCGAATTCATCCGGCGACTGGATCTCAAAGACTTCGTACTAGTAGTCCAAGATTGGGGAGGCCCGATCGGATTCAACTACGCCGTAAGGCACCGTGAGAACCTGCGCGGAGTTGTCGTGATGAATACCTGGGCATGGCCGGCCACGCTCCCTGCGATGAAGCTATTCTCGTTTGCCATGGGCGGATGGCCCTTCGGATATTGGCTGCAGACAAGGCGAAACTTCTTCGCCAAGAAGATTGTCCCGCATGGGATCTATCATTCCGACAAAATCACGGATATCTTGAGAAAGGCTTACACCGATCCATTCCCAACCCCAAAATCCCGGAAACCGACATGGGTATTCCCAAGGCAGATCCGAAAAGCGCGTCCGTGGCTCGCGGAAATCGAGGCGAAACTGCCGGTTCTATCCAATTTGCCAACAGATTCTGTGGGGGATGAAGGATAGCGCGGGCTTTCCACCCGAAGAGATGGCTAAATGGCAAGGTTATTTGAAATCGAACGAAACTGAGTCGTTAGACGATGCCTCCCACTACGTGCAGGAAGATCGGCCCGACCGGGTGGTCGCATCCATCCGCAGAGTCCTTGAACGGACATCGCAGCAATCAAGAAAGCTAGGCTGAACTATAATCACCATTTATTTTCATCGACTATTAGGAGGCTATCCAATGAAAACAATTCTATGGGCAACACTAACAGGCAATGGCAACTACGCGCAATCGAGTCCGAATAATCCCCCAAAAAAGGAAGCGCTCGGCGATTTTGCGGCACAAGTTCAAGCAGCTGGTAATTTCATTGTCGGAAGACGTACGTTTGAAGGGATGTTGGCGAGCGGAGGCGAGGGTGCTTTTACCGGCATGGATATCGTCGTCGTATCGGCAAGCGTGAAAGAAATTCCCGGTGTGACGGTTGTCGGCTCGCCGCTCGAAGCCTTGAGCTACCTGCAGGATAAAGGCTATCAAACCGCCCTCATCTCGGGGGGCGCGGACCTTCACAATGCTTTTCTGGGTCAAGGGCTTGTTGACGAGCTCATATTCAATATCGCGCCGGTACTGGAAGGGAAGGGGCTCAATCTATTGATTGACACGGAGAAGTACCAATACAAAGAAGTGGAATTGTTGAACTTCAAATCACTCGGCAGCGGCGTCGTTCAATTGCACTATGCGATTGGTCATTAAAACGGCAGCCAGGTAGATCGCACCAAACGTATGAGTGGGGCAATTGAGCTATGATCAAATCTTTACGGTTCAACGAGGCCGTCGATCGTTTCCGCGGCAGCCTCGTTGTATATTTAATATGAACTAACGTTCTCCGTTAGCCATCCATGCATCTCTTCCACTGCACCACAGAGCATGAAAGTTAATCAGTTCTTTCATGGTAGTTGAGCGACCGTTATTAGTACTTGTCGGTTGCAGATAAGGGGTATACACTTCTAAGCGATAATGGGGTAAATTTGAGCGGTACAATAACATGCGTATTCCAGTATATGGTATAATGAATTGCGATTTACATTCATTTATACTATGTTTCCTGATACTTAAACACAAGAGGTGCCATATGTTCACTCAAATTTCTAATGATAGAGTTGATATTCATAATTCG
Source organism: Paenibacillus sp. V4I9 (assembly GCF_030817295.1). Lineage (NCBI taxonomy): Bacteria > Bacillati > Bacillota > Bacilli > Caryophanales > Paenibacillaceae > Paenibacillus > Paenibacillus sp. V4I9. The sequence goes on along the minus strand of NZ_JAUSZE010000001.1, from coordinate 671,037 downwards.
TTAAATCAAGAAGAAGTAAAATCTCTGGCAGCTGATAACTCTTTAAAAGTTGTTCAATTCTCTAATGAAGTTGACCCTGCAACTTTCCGATTACTTAATGATTTATTATTTTCCGTCAGAAATGATATTTGTCTTCGTGCATATGGATTTTACAGCTCTACTTGCGATTTAAGCTTTATTTCTTCTTTAACAAATCTCAAGCGATTTTCAGCAGACTGTTTAATGGACGCAAAAGGTATGCATAATTTAGTCCATTTGAGAAATTTGAAGGAGTTAGGGATAGGTATATATAAACTTGAAAACTTCGACTTTCTAAATGGAGTTCCAGACACTTTAGAACGATTATTTCTAGGAGCAACAAAATCAAAGAAACCCGACTTAGTTCCTTTATCAAGGTTTACAATGCTAAGGAAAATCTATATAGAAGGACAACATAAAAATATAGATGTTCTCAGGGGCCTAACAAATTTGGAAGATGTAACATTGAGGTCGATAACAACACCAGATTTGAATTACTTAGTCCCGTTAAAGAAGATGTGGTCCTTGGATATAAAGCTCGGGGGGATTAATAATTTTTCAGCAATAGAAGGTTTAACGAATATTAAATATCTTGAACTGTGGCAGATTAGAGGGTTATCAGATGTTGGGTTTATTTCCACATTGAACGGTTTACAAAACCTCTTTTTACAATCTTTACCTAACATTGAAAAGTTGCCTTCGTTCGATAACTTAAAAAACTTGAGGAAGATATCTCTGGAAAATATGAAAGGTCTTAAGGATGTTAGCAACTTAGAATCGGCACCTGCATTAGAGGAATTCATCCATTTATCTGCAAACAACATGCAACCAGAAGATTATATTGATGTCTTGAAAAAAACTTCTCTTAAACGAATATCATGCGTATTTGGCAGCGATAGAAAAAATAATAGGTTTGATGAAATAAAAAAAGAATTTAATAAAGTTTCATCTGAATGGTCAAAGTTTATTTATAAATAATTCCTACAGAATAAGAGCTTGGGAAAGTAGTCCAAAGCTAACTTTGAACTGCATATCCACTGGCAATCCATCACGCTCTACTCCCGTTACTTAAATGAACAAAAAAAGAAGCCACCGCGAGGCAAGCTCCTTTACTATCGTCTCCCGTTAGAGTTCAATCTCTTAACTTAGAAGTGCCTCATCTTGCAATCTCGTTATAATTTCATTAACAGTTTCATCAGGGGTCAATTCAGATGAATCCAACCACATTCCGATTCGTGGTGTTTCATTTCGCAACAGACTATCCAATCCTTCAACGGTCCAAACACCATATCCTTTTTTAATACGGGCAGATTCCCTTAGTATGACAACTGACGAGTTTGGACAAAGAACCACTACATAAAAAGGTCGGCTTTGGATATAGGATATAAAATCATTCAACATTGGTCCAATCACGACGTCTTGAACTACTACTTTAAAGCCTACTTGAAAATAGGCATCCGCGGACTGCGCGGCAAGCCGATATCGTAGACGCAATTGGTTCAATTCATCACTTCCGGCATCTGGGTGAACCTCTTTGCGGTTATTAACAATCATTCTCCGGAAAATATCTCCCCGCAAATGAACCGATTTCTCGAACCGTTCGGAAAGCAACTGTGCTACCGTTGATTTCCCACTCGCCATTATTCCGGTAATTAAAATAATGCTAGGACGTTCTGTCAACATTGAGTCATCGCTTCTTTCTTCTTTTTACCAAATATTATAAGGGTAATAAACCAACTGATTTAAGGGTGAGTTTAAATAAATTTGATTATTCCGTCTTCTGCCTGTTACTTTAATGAAAAAAGCAGACCGCCGCTGTGCCTGCTAGGTTTAATGGTATTATTCAAAATGGTCTTCGAACAATTCGATAGTTTCAATATGATTAAACTTTTTTTTGATCTGCTCAACCAAAGATCTTACTCCAAATATTTCAGTAAATGTATGACTCCCAACTATTAAATTCATTCCTACATATTGAGCATATTGTACCGTGTATAATGTTTTTTCTCCGGTTAGGTATGCATCGCAGCCCAATTTTACTGCGTCAAGGATATTTTTCGTTGAGTTTCCTGCTCCCGTAATAATCCCCAATTTACTAATTCGTTTCTCTGTATGCTTCCATGATTTAACATCTTCATTTAAGACGTCTGTTACCCTTTCACACAATTCCTCGAACGTTAATGAGTCATTGAACACGCCGACTCCCGGTACACTCCTACCTTCATCATGATAGGAAGTTTGGATAATTTGGTTGACCTTTAATAATTCAAAAAGTGAATTACACGTACCAAAGTCAGCATAATCAAGCGGTAAATGAACGAAGTAATGACCGATTTGAAAATGCTTCAATAGACCATGGCATTCTTCTTTCATCCCGAATATGAAATCCCAAGCATCATGATGCGTAATGATTAAATCCACCTTTTTATCAGCAGCTTGACGTACAATATCAGGTGTAATATTCGTTGCGAAACCAATTCTGCTAATTACCTGTGGGCCAAAATTGTATAATGTGTATTCTTCTCCTTCATCAAATGTCTTTAATAAGTCTCCAAAGAGCAAGTGGGTGGTCTCAATAAATTGATCACTCTGCATTCAAATACACCACCTTATATTTTTTTTGAATACTTTCTCTAAAATTTCCCATTTTCCTGCTATCAACCGATAGCCACCATACTCTGTTCAATGTCCCATGATTTAGATAATTTTGTCCACATATCAATATAAACTGGTTTATAGCCATCTGCATTCATAGGGGCAAAATGACAAACTTGGTGGGAAACATCTTCTATAATTTCAGAATTTTCACTAATGGCATCCGAGTAGATTTTATCGTATTCCACGACCTCATGAGGTGAAAACCTTAGTAAAGAAGATTGATAAAATAAAAGTCCCATAAGCACTGAAACGAATTTATTTTCTCCTGTATCTTAATAAAAATAAGGAGCAGCTGCCAATGGCAGAACTGCTCCTTATTTGTGTTCAACTAAAGTTTTCCGTAGTATTTTCTATGATGAAGCATCTAGTTTAGATTCCGTATATCTGATGCGGTACATAAGGCTCCTCTAGGCTCACAATTTCGTTTGAATCCAGCTTCACCGATAACGCAGCAACTGCATCCTCCAGATGATTAAGCTTTGTTGCGCCGATGATCGGCGCCGTTACCGGCTCCTTTTGCAGTACCCACGCAAGCGCGACTTGCGCACGAGGAATGCCCCGCTTGGCGGCAACTTCGGCAACTTTCTCCACGATCTTGCGATCGGCGTCTACCATTGCCGCAACTAGCCTTTGTCCGGCTTCGTCTATCTCTGAACGGGCTGTCTTTTCATCCCAATCTCGGGTTAGCCGACCTTTAGCAAACGGACTCCATGGGATGACACCGATTCCCTCTGAGCGGCAAAGCGGCAGCATCTCCCTCTCTTCTTCCCTATACATTAAATTCAATAAATTCTGCATGGAGACAAACCGGGTCCAACCGTTACGTTCGGCGACATGCTGCGCTTTCAAGAACTGCCAAGCATACATCGAGGATGCTCCTATATACCTTGCCTTACCTGCCTTTACTACGTCATGGAGTGCCTCCATCGTCTCTTCTATAGGCGTAGTGTTATCGAAACGGTGGATCTGGTACAAATCGACGTAATCCGTACCCAGCCGTCTTAGGCTGTTATCAATTTCGCTCATGATTGCCTTGCGGGAAAGTCCCGCGCCATTCGGACCCGGGTGCATGCGGAAGTATACCTTTGTCGCAATGACGACCTCATCACGACGGGCGAATTCCTTCAATGCACGTCCGACAATTTCCTCACTTGTTCCGTCAGAGTATACATTCGCAGTATCGAAGAAGTTAATGCCTAATTCTAGCGCTTTTTTAATGAATGGCCTACTTTCCTCTTCATTCAGCGACCATGGAGCGATTCCGCGTTCGGGTACCCCATAACTCATGCAACCAAGGCATAATCGTGAAACTTCTAAACCGGTGCGGCCAAGTTTTACATACTCCATATAATCGATACACTCCTTAGTTTTACTATTTTTTTCACTGTTTCAACGTTGTGCAGCTGCGTCAATTTGTTTCGGAGGGAAGAGTACCGGTGTTCAGAGGGCTAAGCCCTTTGTTTTTCAACAAACGTTTTACAAAGAAAGTGAATAGCAACAAGGAAAACGCGACCGACACAGCGCTGACCGTAAACAATAGCTGGTAGCTCGTGTATTGGGAGACCCAGCCTAGCATGATTGCACCTAGCCCGATGCCGAGGTCGGTAGCAGTCAATAAAGAAGCAGTGGCAACCCCTTTACGGTCCGGGTGAGCAAGACGTATCGTTGCCGCTTGAAGAGCCGGATGCACGGAACCGAAACCGATACCGTACAGAACCGCCGAAACGAGCACGCCGAACAATCCGGTCGAAAAGCTCAAGGTAATCAAAGCCGAAATCGTAATCACAAGGGCCGGTACAATGACATACGTCTCGCCATGCCGGTCCGAAAGTTTTCCCGCAATGGGACGGATCAGGGCAAGCGTTGCAGCATAGGCCAGAAAGAACGCGCCGGGATTGACCTTGATCGAGTTAGCAAAAAGCGGGACAAAGGTGGTAATGCCACCATAAGCGATAGCATGAAAAAAGCACGATGCCGTGACGGGCAAGACCGATTTTTCAAAAAATTCGATTCTCCTTGCACCAGATTTCGGCCGGAAAGGCATTTTTGCACCAAACGTCAAGAGCAGCGCTGCGGCAGAGAGGAGGACGGCGAATAGAAACAGAGCGTGGTACGACAGGTTCTGTGTAACCCAGATGCCGAATATCGGGCCGACCGCCATAGCCATGGTCGTGGCCGTGCCAAACCACCCCATGCCTTCTCCACGGCGGGCCGACGGGATCATATCCGCAATTGCCGTGTAAACGGCGGTTGTGGAAACCGCCCAGCTCATCCCGTGCAACATTCTGAGCACCATCAAAACGAAGATTCCACCGATCCAGTCATACATATACATCCCCAAGGTGAAGAGAAGCAGCCCCCAGACGATAAACGGACGCCTGCCAAACCGATCCAGCAGCACGCCGACGATCGGGCGAAAAATAACGGCAGTCAGCATAAACGCGCCCGCTGCCAGTCCGACCTGCGTTTCGTTGCCGCCCATCTGTTTGATGAACAGCGGTAGCGTCGGATACAGCGAATAAAATCCGGTGAATAGGAAAAACATCCCTACCGTCATGAGAATAAACGGCTTCGTCCATAGGCGTTCCACTTTCATTCCTCCTCAAGTTCTATCAAGAACTCTTGTGTGTTAAAGGGCGTAACCTTATTATGCAATAAATGAAAAAAAGACCGTTATCTCATTTGTCTTAAATGATTGCCTAATCCTCTCACTACCACTAACACCACAGACGTATATGCCTTATAATTGAAAAAGATAAAACAATAAGGAGGAGCCTATGTCTGAGGAAATACTAAAACAGCAGGATGAGCTCGCCAAACTGATAGAACCTCATTCGGGTCAGGACGGAGTTTACGAGACCGTTATCCCATCTTTATTTTTTATTCGCTACTCTAATGTGACCGAGCCAGTCTACAGAGTTTACAAGCCTTCCTTATGTTTCATAGCTCAAGGTTTGAAAGAGATATTGCTGGCACAGGAGCGTTTTGAATATGGTCCTGCCAACTACCTTATTTCATCCATGAACTTACCGGTGATCGGCCAGGTCATAAAAGCTTCTTTCGACGCTCCGTATTTGAGTTTCAAACTTGAATTTACACAAAGTCAAATTTTAGAGGTTTTAAATGACTCTGAAATTCAAATCACCCCGAAAGAAAATGCTAAGCGAGCTATGTTTGTCGGTCAGATAGAGCTGCCTATACTGGATGCGATACTCAGATTAGCTCGTTTGCTAGATAATCCCAAAGACATTCCGTACCTTGCTCCCATCTACACAAGGGAAATTCTATATAGGCTTCTGCAAGGGCAGTATGGAGTTGCGCTGGCACAAATCGCAATGGAAGGAAGCAGCATCTATCGAATCAGGGACGCTATCGAACAAATTATCAATGACTGTGATAAGCCTTTACGAATTGAAGAGCTTGCCGAAATAGCCAGTATGAGTATTTCTTCGTTTCACAGACACTTCAAAGAGGTAACCGCTATGAGCCCTATTCAGTTCCAAAAACAGCTGCGATTGCAGGAAGCACGACGCCTATTATTATCCGAGTCAGCGGATGCCGCTGATGTCGCATTCCGGGTAGGCTATGAAAGTGCATCCCAATTCAGTCGCGAATATTCTCGTATGTTTGGTTCTCCTCCCAGAGCAGACATAAAGCGTCTGAAGGAAAAATATGACCAAAGACTAAACGTAAGATGATCCTGCCCAGCGAGGGCAAATTAATCCGTCAAAACGCGATTGGGTAGTCCCATTGAGAGACGACTATCTAAAATAAAAATTGAATTAAAAACATATAGATGAGAGTACCACTTGCAATTGACAAAAACATATTTCTCTTCCAAATATGGAGCAAAGCAACTAGAACAATAGAAATCAGTTCGGGTACTCCGTGGTTACCGGATAAAAATTTGACATCTTTGATACTATAGACAACCAGTAACCCTAGCGCTGCTGAGGGCAATACTTTGCCTAGATACTGCACATAACTTGGTGTGGGTCGACCTGAAGGAAAAATAATAAATGGAATAAATCTTGTCATCATGGTTCCCAAAACAACCATTCCAATCGTAATCATTCGCTCTATTAAAGTCATTGACATGTTCGTTCACCTGTTTTCTTTAGCTGCATTCTCATCAAAGTAAGTACGAAGAGAATGACGATCATGGAAGGGAGGATAAAGTTACCACTGTTAAAAATGAAAAGGCATAAAAGTGATAGTCCTAGACCCAATAAGCAAATTTTATTGAGATTTCGAAAATGTTTCGTATTAAGTTAGTTCCAATTCCCGGTGACGAGTGCGGAATGCTGCCGGATGAACTTGAAACTCAGTGCCTTCAACTGGAAGTACATGGCGTTTTTTTGATGCCTTCTTGTTCTAATCCCACTACTGTAATGATTTCAGAAAACCGCAAAAAAGAATTAGCTGCTATAATTCGTAAGCATAATTTGATTTTAATTGAAGATGACATTTACGCCTTTTTGACGGCTGGTATTATAGCCGATTATGATCAGCCGATGTTTCAGCTCATCCCAGAACAAACTGTCTATATCTGCAGTACCTCCAAGTCAATCTGTTCAGGGCTCCGAGTGGCATATATTGTGTTTAGCGATGCTTTTAAAGAGAAGATTATTAAGGCAATTTTTAATATCAATGTCAAGACATCTTCATTGGATGCCGAGATCATAACCGAACTTATTTTATCTGGAAAAGCAAATGCAATTGTTGAGGAAAAAAAACAGCTAGCACAATCTGCAAATCATATATATTCAGAGTTTTTTTCACAGTCTTTCCACACTGGTCATCCACTGAGTTTTTATAGTTGGCTTCCCATCTCGGACAATGGCGATGGATCACGGATGGAGAGTGCCTTTCTTCAGAAAGGAATTCGTGTTTTTCACTCAAATCGCTTTCTATGTGGAGCCAATACGCAGGATAAGTTTTTGCGAATAGCACTTGCGTCCACAAACTCTTTGGACGAATTAAAAAGAGGATTGGAGATCTTAAAAGGAAATCTCAGGTAAAATAATGACGGTTTAAACCAGTTAGTAGGTTTTCTAGTTCCCATTGACGGTAAATCTATTTTTTCGTTAATGACTTCATAATGTTCTTGACGCCTCTCGATCTGTTCGAACCCCTGGCTATCGCATGAATCAGACCGTTTTTCTCGTAGTAACGCAAGTTGTTGCAACTCCAAAAATAATAAGCGTTCACCCAATAGAGTGAACGCCTAATTACTTCAAAACTTTATTGTACTTCAATAGACGGCCTTTGGACGACAATAAAGGAATCGACATTCATTCCTGCCATCGTTAACGCTTCGTCCCAAACGACCGCAAAACGTAGATACACCCCTCCTCCGTAACGAATTCAATCCGATCAGCATCAATCCTACGATAATCGATGATAACGCCCTCCGACACAACGGTATCAACGGGCTGCTTGCTTCTTACTCTGCATAAACCTCGGTGTCGGGATCGCAGGCTCACTTCTGTCCATCCCCCCTGCTCCCACCGGATATCAACCTCGAATCCACCTCTGGCCAGTAAGCCTTTTACGAACCCGTCAGCCCACGGTGTGGGTAATGCGGGAAGTAGGCTAAGTTCATCGGCATGACTTTGAAGCAGCATTTCGGCGATACCAGCCGTGCCGCCAAAGTTGCCGTCAATTTGAAAAGGAGGATGCGCGTCGAATAAATTCGGGTAAACGGATGTCTCCAGCAGCTGTCGTACATAGCGATAAGATGATTCGCCTTCTTCCAACCTCGCGAACAAATTAATGATCCAGGCACAGCTCCAGCCCGTGTGCCCGCCACCCTGCTCCAGTCTTCTCCGAAGCGAGGTCCGCACCGCTTCCGCCAACTGAGGATGCTCATGAAGCAAAATTTGATTCCCCGGGTAAAATCCGTACAAATGGGACATATGCCGATGCCCCGGTTCCTTTTCCATGAAATCTTCTATCCACTCCTGAAGTTGTCCGTACCGCCCAACCTGTAACGGATAAAGTCGTTCCCTTGCCTGACTCAGCGCAAATTGGAAGTCCTGATCAACATCCAAAACTTCACAGGCCTGCATACAATTATTGAATAAATCCCAGATGAGCATGAGATCCATCGTTGCCGCTTTGCTGACTGCCGAGACAAAGCCATTGGACGAAACAAATTGATTTTCCGGCGAGGTGGACGGATTCGTAATCAGAAATCCTGAGGCGTCCTCTACCAGCCAATCAAGCGCAAACATGGCTGCTCCTTTCATCAAGGGATAAGCCTCGTTGCGTAAATAGGAAGTATCTTGGCTAAAAACATAATGCTCCCATAGATGCCTGCAAAGCCAAGCTCCCGACATCGGCCAAAAAGCCCAATGGATACCTCCATCCTGCTCGCCAACCGGATTAGACAGTTTCCAAATATCCGTATTATGATTAGCAGCCCAACCGCGGCAGCCAAATGTTTCCGATGCAGTAGCCGCTCCTGTAAGAGCCAATTCTCCGATCATCTTCAGCAGAGGTTCATGGCACTCGCTCAAATTACAAATTTCAGCAAGCCAGTAATTCATTTGAACGTTAATATTGGTCGTAAAATTGGAGGACCATGGCGGTTGGAGCTCCCGATTCCAGATGCCTTGCAGATTCGCCGGCTGGGAGCCCGGTCTTGAGGAAGCGATCAATAAATATCTGCCGAATTGAAAGAACAACTCCACCAAACCACGATCATCGGCGCCTGTGCGAAATCTTTCCAATCGCTTGTCAGTCGGTAATTCAGACTCCGCTGGGTCGCCAAGCTTTAATTCTACTCTATGAAATAAGCGTTGGTAATCTTCTATATGCCGCTCAAGCAGCTGGGTATATCCTCTGAGTCTTGCCGCTTCAATTCTGCTGAGGCAGGTGTCTCTTAGCTTCCGCTGCCGGTTCGGGTCGTCAACTGACGGATACGTCGTAGCAGCAGTTATCAGCAGAACTGCGTTCTGCACCCCCTGCACCGTAAGCTCCCCTTGATTGGAAACCGAAACCTCACCTTCATCGGCAAGCACGGCCAGATGCAGCTCGAACTCAATGCTTGGCCGTTCATCGTAGAGAATAGGAGGCTCCGCTCCCACACTCCTGTAGTTCGGCTCTACGTGACTGGGGCATCGTCCCTTGTACACCAGATGCTTGTCCGTCAGCCTGATCACTTCTCCCTGCAGCATGCCCTGCAGCGAGGCTGTAAAGATCAGCTCCTGCTGCTCCGCTTCGAGACATACAACCATCACCTGATCTGGGTTACTGCAAAATGCCGTCTGCAACAAGCACTGCTCACCGCTGGCCGTCATAAGTACTTGTGTAACGGCGTTGTCCAGCGACAGCTCACGCTTATACGTCGAAATCTCTCCCGGAAACTCGCGCTGGATGATCAGGTTGCCCAAGGGCAAGTACGACTGCGCATAGGAGCTCAACGCTTCTTGGTGGATCAACTGCTCTGCTTCTTGATAACTGCCTAGATCAATGAGACTTCTGACTTTGGACAGGCTCGGAAATGGACGCGGCCGCTGAGCGTCATGCGGAGTCCCTGACCACAGCGTATCTTCGTTTAATTCAATCCGCTCCACAGTCTGTCCGCCGAACACCATGCCGCCCAATCGCCCGTTACCGATCGGAAGCGCCTCTTCCCACTGTACCGCCGGTTGCTCGTACCAGAGCTCCAATTCTTTTTCACTCACACGCTTGCCCTCCTCCGGATATCCCACTATCAGAGATGAATCGTTTGCTATAAAAGTCCATCCAACGATTTTTTATTAAGGCATGGCCAGCTGGTGTCGGATGAATCCCGTCCCAAAAAAAGTCATCGTTTCTACCGCGATTACCGTCGGTAATCGAATCACCTTGAAACAATATGGATGAAACCCCAAATGTATTCATATCAATACTCCTTTAGATCAGCAATTGTTCCCATACCATGACAGGAAAGCATCCGCTATAGCTAAGCCCGCCACCCCGTTTGGATGCGGGTCCGAACTTGAGGCCATGTAGGCAGGCTTTAGCAGATTATCGTTTGGTGCTGCTTGGGAAAGCACCTCTGCCATATCAAACACGTGATCGGCACCAAGAATGGCATGTTGGCGTATTGAGTCATTGACCTGTCTCCAGACCAATTCCTGCGAATCGGTGAAATTAAATGTAGGAACTGTGCACAGGATAACCGTCTTTGCAGCATTGTCCTGCTTAAGCTTGATGACGATGGTCTGCAGGTCGTCCAGCAATTGAGCCGCACTTCGGCCAGCAGTACCAATATCGTTAACACCTAATGCAACGACAACCACATCGCTTTGCTTGGCCTTGTACAGCCAGGCCCCGTCGCTTGCAGCATCATAGGCTCTTGCCCATCCTGAACCGATATTCCATACGCTTCTAGAATCTCCTAGACCCTCCGCAATGTGTGCAGCCCAGTATTCATAAGCATCCAAACGTGTCCGTACGCCTTGGGTAATCGAATCCCCCAGAAAAGCAATGCGTTTCGCACATGCACGCTCATAGCCTATAAAATCCGGCAGCACCAGGCAGTTGGCAGATCTGCGGTATAAATCGGATGACGCTTGATCAGCAGCATGTCCCGGCGCATCATAGGCAGACACCAGCAAGCCTTCCGTATTGAAGGGAATGCTGTTCCCCGCATCCATAGTCGTAATCGTCCATGTAAACGCCAAATAGTTTCCTTCCGGGATAGCAAAAGTTAAGGCATCACTCCAGAACGTTTCACCCGGTATGACAAGTTTGGAGAACGAAGAATCGTAAGTTAACGGTACTTGAGTGCCCGAAACGACACTTCCATCGGGAAGTCTCCCACCGTCAGCTATGTAAGCCGCCTCAATTCTCCATGAACCCCCTTGCAGATTTGCCTTGGAAACAGACCCGTCCGCCCATGTGGAGTCCACGTTATTACTGCACCAGAATTTCATCTTCAGCTTTCCGTATTCCCTCGGGTTAATGTAAGTTCTGTAAGAGTGCGTAAAGGTTGAATCGCTAGTCATGATACAATTTTTTGCCGTTGAAAGAACGGTGGCTGACCTATAGGAAGCCCACATCGCTGAAATGACATCCTTTCCTTAGCCTTTGACGGCTCCGGCTGTTAAGCCGCTGACGATATATTTCTGCGCCATTAGATATAAGACAAGAACAGGTAATGAGGTCAGCGTCAAGTCGGCGAAAACGAGATTCCAGTCCCTGCTGAATTTACCGTAAAAGTTATATACGGATAAAGGCATCGTCCAATTGGAGCTATCCGTTAAGAAATAAATCGGGATCGTAATGTCGTTCCAGACAGACATAAACACCATAATCGCCACGGTGGCATTTACCGGAATAATTAACGGGAAAATCACTTTTATAAATACGTCGAACATATTGGCGCCTTCCAGAAAAGCTACCTCATCCAGCGCCCTTGGTATCGACCTCATGAAACCTGTGTACAGAAAAACGCTAAAAGCGCTGTTCATCGCCGCATAAATAAAAATTGCGCTCGTAATGGTGCCGTAAAGGCCCAACCATTGGACAACGCGGATCGTCGTAATAATCGAGACCGGAGCAATTAACCCCATAAAGAAAAACAGGTAGATCAGATTGGAAAGCCGTGTATCCCGGCGCACAATAATGAAAGCAGCCGCAGAAGTCGTGATAATGTTCAACACGGAAGATACACCTGAAATCAGGATGCCATTCCAGAAAGCACGAAGCAGCCCTCCCTGTTCAATCACTTCCTTGTAATTGGAAAACATCCATTTACGGGGAAGCTTTAATGAGAAATCCAATACCTCTGAGCTTGTTTTAAAGGAACCTAACAGCATGATGAGAAGTGGCGCAATAATGGCGAGCGCAAGGAGCAGCATGATGGCTTCCACAACGATCGTCTTCCAGTCGGTTTTACGCAATGAAATCATTATTCCTGTACCTCCTTGCGGCGCATATACATGAGCAGCGGAATGGAAATAAGAGTTACGGCTATAAACAGAACGGTATTCACGGCCGTTCCAAGCCCCCAGTTGCCTTCACCGAAGGCTTTTAAAATCATGGTCCCAATGACCTGAGAAGAATTCCCGGGACCTCCTCCTGTCAGAACGAACACCTCGGAGAACACCTTCAAGCCTCCGATCAAGGTCAGCATGACATTGATATTGATAGCGGGCCACAGCAACGGGAGCGTAATGTGAAGGAAGCTCTTCCAGCCTCCCGCTCCGTCGATTCTGGCCGCTTCGTAATAATCTTTCGAGATGGATTGCAGCCCGGCCAAATAAATAGCCATTTGAAATCCGGTAAATTGCCAGATCGCTAGTCCGCTAATCGTAAACATAATAACGGAAGGATCCGTCAGCCAAGCTTGCTTCAGAACACCTAAGCCTACGGCTTCAAGGATTTGATTAATTAAGCCCTCCGAACGAAGCATAGGGATGAACAAGAGACTGATGACCAGTACGCTTATAATGGAAGGTGTGTAAAATATCGCTCTTAGCCAATTTCTGGTTTTTAAATTCATATTCAGTGCAACTGCAAGAAGGATTGCCAGCACATTTTTGCCAATGACAGTTACAATAGCGAAGATAATCGTATTCTTGATGGCCAGAAGCAGCGTCTCGTCCGTGAAAATACGTTCAAAGTTATACAGCCCATTGAAATGGATCTCTTCCGTGTCCAACCGCCAATCCGTAAAGGAATAAAACAAACCAATTACCGTTGGCAGCACATAAAAAACCAAATAGAGAAGAAGAGCAGGCAAAATTAAATAATAGGAATACAGACGTTTCGTAATTCTCATGTTATCACGCTCCATAAAAAAACTTCGGCAGAATAAAGCCTTTAAGCTTCATTCTGCCTTTTGGCGAAACCTTATGCTTAGAAGCCTGGCATCTTCTTGTCTTTCATTAACTGTGCGAATTTCTTATCCCAGGAAACATAAACGTCTTTCGGAGTCTTACCGCCCGCATACATGTCTTGGTAGCCTTTCCATAGCTCTGAGATGTCGACAGATAGGTAAGCGTCCATTGTCATCGTCGTTTTATTCGTTTTCATATAGGTATCGACGATCGCCTGCTTATATGGAGGCAGTTCCGGCGTTTGGATATCTTTGAAATTGGAAATATACTTGTTCGCTGTTACAATTTTTTGCCCTACGCTTTGGGAGGCAAGGTAATCAAGGAATTTCTTGGTTTCCGCCAGATGCTTAGCTTTTTTAGGGACGAACAATTGGCCGCCCAGCGGGCTTATTCCCAAATCCGCTCCGTCTGCATACGGGATAGCAAAGAGTCCAAGATGAATGGTTGGATCTTTTTGATAGGCGTCATTAATGAGCCAATCCCCCATAGCCATCATAGCGACTTCCTTCTTCAGGAATTTATTGACAGCCATGTCATAGCTATCGCTTAATACATCTTTGTTCGTATATCCTTTCTTAAACAGGTCCAGCTGCTGCTGCGTAACGGTTTCAAAAGCGGGAACTTCGGTCCATTTGCGCTTATTCGCGTTCAAATCTTCCCACAGCTTAGGATCATTTTTCTTCGCATAATCAGCCAAAGCAGCTGCAGTCCAAATATTGGTAGCCCAGGAATCTTTAAAAGGCATGAAGATCGGAGTGATACCGCTTGCTTTAATTTTGTCACTAACCGCCAGCAGTTCTGTATAATTCTTTGGAACAGACAGTCCCAGTTCCTTGAATATATCCTGGTTGTAAACCATTCCCTGCTGCCCTGCGTCCTGATTCAGGTGAAACGCGTAAATATGCCCGTTAGAAGAAAGTACATCCTTGTTAAGCAATCTGGAAGCCCACGGCTCATTATCCAGCTGCTCAAAATTTTTATCCAGATTTAGTTCTCTTTCAGCACTGACTAGGTTATATAGAATCAGGTCAGGCACTTCTCCTACAGCCAGCTTCGTCTGCATGATCGTGGAGATTTGCTCGGAAGGAAGCATCTGAATGTTAACGTGAATATTCGTCTGCTTTTCAAACTCCGCCAGCATTTCTTTATTCGCATAAGCTGCGTTCTCAGAGCTTTTCCCCAATGCAAATTCAATCGTTGTTTTTGCTGACTGCGAGGGAGCCGCTTTATCAGAGCTGCTTGGCGTGCTGCTTCCGCCTGAATCTTGATTGCTTTTGGATCCACAGCCTGTCAGGGAGAGCGCTATCATAAGCGCAAGGGAGCCAAATACGATACTTCTATTTATTTGTTTCAAACTGAACCCCTCCATCATGTTTGTTTGATGAAACCCGTTGCAACTGGTTACAATTACGATTATAGGGCGCCACTCCTGCAAAGTACATGTTCGTGGTTGACTCTTCCTGTGTAATATTATGAACCAATTTTGGGGGTATTAACGATTTCATTCCGGTGTTATAGTAGGGATATTCATGACACTACAGGAAGGAAGGTGTGCAGGGGTGAATAACTTGATCGGCAAAAAGCCGCTGCAGATCAACCTCCAGACCAAGCTGTTTGCAACCTTTTTCATTTTGCTTGTCTTTATTCTCGGCTGTTTCCTGATTTATGTAAATGTGCTTGTCGTCAAGCCGCTTAAAGAAAGGACGATTCAGGACACCCTCTTGACGGCCACCAAGGTTGCGAGTCAACTGGACAGCTACATCGCTATGCAAAACCAGCTTTCGCAGCGCGTATTGTCCAATCGGGATATTTTCTCTTTTTTGTATGAGTCCTTAAACAAAAAGTCAACCTACACGATTGATGATTTAAATCAGAAACGTGTGCTTAGCGATATCATGTTTCGTGCCGTCGGCCCAAGCCTAAATATCCATGATATGATCATTTACAGTCTTCAGGGCGATGAGCTGGCCTCCTATATCGGTTATACGGACTTGCCTACGTTAGGGCCGGTGCTTAGCAACGAGACGACAAGAAGGAAATTGGAAAGCAGCAGCTACATTCTCTATGCGCCCAAGGACCAGCCAATCTCCTTTATACGTTCCATCGTGGATGTGAACGGCACCGTCTTCGGCTATCTATCCATTCAGATGGACAATCGTGATTTGCAGTCTTTGGCTGACGCCGGAAACATCGGAAACGTGTATATAACGGACGGCAACGGTGAAGCGGTTATTAAGTCCTCAAACATGGAATACAAGATACCTGACGGAAGCAATGACAAACTTTCGAACACTAACGGCATTTATAAAGATACGTCTGACAACTATGTCGCCTTCCAGAAATCTTCGTTTACAGGATGGACGGTATATGTGATCACACCGAGCAAATCCGTTCTTGGTTCTGTCAATTCCGTTAAAAATATTGCGATAATCATCATTGTTTCACTGACGTTATTCTCGTTTTTGTACATCTATTTCACGTCCAAAAGTCTAGTGTTGCCGATCAGAAAGCTTCGCAGCCAAATTCTGCGCATCAACTACAGCAACTTGAGCATGAACATGGACAGCCGGTTGTACAACAATGAACTGCTGCTCCTGAACGAAGCGTTCCGCGAGCTTTTTGACCGGCTGCAAGAATCGATCGAAAGAGAGAAGATGGCGGTACATAAAGAGGCAATGGCTCGGAATTCGGCGCTGCAAGCGCAGATCGCTCCGCATTTTATTCATAATGTGCTTTATTTGATCAGCATAGCGGCTCAAGAAAATAAGAACCAGATCGTCAGTGAAATGTGTAAGCATTTGTCTGAAAATTTGAGATATGTCGTTTCTTCGCCGTATGAGCATGTCACTTTATTGGATGAAATCGAACATACCAAGCATTACTTATCGCTGATTGGGCAGCAATATGAGGATGATCTCATATGGGAAATAGACATCGATCATTCATCTGAATCCATACTGCTGCCACGCCTGGTCATTCAACCATTTGTGGAGAACTGCATCGAACACGCCTTCGATCGATCCGATCCTCCGTGGAAAATCCAGATTAAAGCCAAGCTGTACAACGGGCTGTGGGCTATTGAAATCACGGATAACGGCGGAGGGTTTGAGGAATCCAAGATCAAAGAAATTCTAAGAAATATCGACGACATGAACCCCGACTCCCAGGAGCAGGAGAGTCTTGCAGCGGGAATTGGCAATATGGGGATTGTGAACACTGTAAACCGCCTTAAGCTTATGTACAGGAACCGGTTATTTTTTAATTTGTACAACAATTCCGGCAGCCAGGGCGCTACCATCCAAGTTATTGCTTCGTTAACCAGAGACTTTTACTAGATTCATGTGGGAGGGACAACGATGTTTCAAGCTCTCATTGCAGAGGACAGCAAACCGATTCTGCGGAACCTTAAAGCACTCCTTCAAACTTCCGGTCTTCCCATTCAGGTCGCAGCCGTCGCTACGAACGGCGAGGAAGCACTGGAGATTTGTCACCATAACGCAATCGACATTCTCATTACGGATATCAGAATGCCCAAGATGGACGGTCTTACACTAATCGATCAAGCCAAAAAAATAAACGCCAAACTGAAGGTAGTTCTTATCAGCGGGTATAACGATTTCGAATAT
Organism: Paenibacillus sp. V4I9; assembly: GCF_030817295.1. Classification (NCBI taxonomy): domain Bacteria; kingdom Bacillati; phylum Bacillota; class Bacilli; order Caryophanales; family Paenibacillaceae; genus Paenibacillus; species Paenibacillus sp. V4I9. The sequence goes on along the minus strand of NZ_JAUSZE010000001.1, from coordinate 653,900 downwards.
ACACGAAAAGCCATTAATTTGCAGGTATGCGACTACTTGTTAAAGCCTGTAGAACGCAGTCAGATGATGGAGGTTATGGAACGAGTCGTCATCCAACTCATAGAGGAACACCATACAGAAAGCTCAGTATTTGACGGAATCATGGATCAGTCTGCCAGCCGTCTTATGAAACTGGAACCCGTTTTTTTTGAGCAATCCAAGCTGTTATGGGTGGTTCGCAAGCAAATCTTTACGCCCCTTTCAGATCACTGGGATTCGGGGATTATTAAGATGAGACTGACGGAGGCTTTTGAGGGTCATCCCTTCTGGCTTTTTCCAACTCAAGATCCCCTTCAGCTTCTTATCCTGACGAATGCTTCTTTCATTGAGGGCCACAATTACAATTTGAATACATTGGAAAAAATACACAATTGCTTTGTAGCACTGGGCCTCGATGTCTCTATAGCTTGCAGTTCCAGATCGGTAGTGCCCAAGAAAATCCCCGAGTCTTACAGGGAAATTTCACAGACGCTCATGGAGCAATTAAACTTCTCCAAGCCGATCCTGCTGGATGTCAGCCTTCCTCAGCACATACAGCAATCTTCCAAAGAGGAAATAAACCGATTAAGCGACAACTATTCAGGCATGATACAGAGACTTCAGAAGGACCGCTTTCTCCTCCAGCTCTCCGAGCAGTTGAGTAAATGGCAGCAGGCTGACCTCCCCGTCGCCCAGTTGGAACGCTTTGTATCCCGGCTTGTAGGAGCATTCGAATCCTCCGCAAACCAGCATATCGAATGGAAAAACTGGGCGGTGCTTGAACAAGCCAGGAAACTGAAACTATTTGATCAAACAAGCTATACCGATTTTTGCTCTGAACTTCTTGCATTTTCTGGCGAATGCTTCGACTTTTTGCTGACCTTTAACAAAAAAAGCGGCAATAAGTTGTTTATCAAAATCGATGAGCATCTCAGAACGAACCTGTATGCGCAAGTGTCCATGAGCGATCTTTCCACGAAATTTCATGTAAGCTCTTCCTATATAAGCCGAATCGTAAAAAAATATTCACAAAACACGTTCGTACATCACTATCTGGATTTGAAAATTCGCGAAGCAAGAAGACTTATGGAAACAAATCCCGATATGAAAATCAAAGAATTATCGGATGCTCTCTACTTTCACGATCAGCATTACTTTTCGAAAGTGTTCAAGGAATATGTCGGATGCAGTCCATCGGAATACAAAGCAGCGATTCCCTTCACGCCTCAAGATGTATAAAGAAGCTGGGGCAAGAATTGGACATTTGAAACAAAAAAATCCGACTTGCCTTTTGAAAGGAAAAGTCGGATTTCTCAGTCTCAATCTATCTTTGCACCGTATGAACGCAAAAAACTAACAGCTTGTTCTCTGTCCATCCGTGCGCCTTTGACAACAAGCGTTTTAAAATCGATTCCATCCATATTAGCGCCACGCAAGTCCGCACCCTGCAACTTTGCTTTTCCAAAAATTGCACTTGTCAGGTCGCAATCTCTTAGATCAGCCTTCTCCAGATTAGCATCAGAAAGATCTGCTCCATAAAAACGAACTCCTCGCATAACCTGTTTTGCTAATCTGGCTTGTCTCAAATTTGTATAGGACCAATCCCCTTGAACCAATGTAACACCATCCATTTGCGCGCCTGCAAAGTCTGAGCCTGTCATTTTACAATGGTTAAATTCTGAAACGAAGAGATTAGCTTCAGTAAAATTGCAGTTTTCAAAAGCTGATTCTGTGTGAATCGAACCATTTAACAAAGCTCCGCGAAAATTGCATTCTACGAACCGGCATTGATTTATCGTGATTTCCTCCATCGAACTGCTAGTAAATGTACAACGTTTAAAGGTGCAGCGAATGAGTTCGCCGTATCTTAAATCCCGCCCACTAAAATCGACTGCCTCGTAGTGTTGATCCATATACTGAAACATATAGCCTCCCTCAAACAAACAACAATTGAATAACTAACCTTATAAACCCCACTATTTATTTTTTTAATATATCATATGCGTGTCAAGTCCCTGTCTAATCTCAATCAAAAGTCAAGAATTTTATTTTTGTATTTATTTTTTTGAAACACGCCGCTTCTTTAAAAGTTGGAACGATTCCTAATACCTCTTGGCTATTCTATAATAAGATAGGAATGACAAAATGGTTGAGAGGGATAATTAGTCCCCACTCAACCACTTTTCTTTGTTTTCACCGATCAAAGCACGTCGAATGGTGCCATCATAGCCGGTGAATATTGAATTCAAACGCTAGGTCTTGATCGGCTTTGATCAAATACTCATCATGTACCGGCGCGCCCCAGCTGTCGTCACCACCAACGCCCATCTGTCTGCCCGCTACCGTGACGACCGTATAATGAACGTTCGGCAGCTCGTAATGATGGTAGGCATTTTCCAACTCGAATGCCGTAAACGGCGAAATGTTACATTCCACCGGCTGAGCAGCTGGTGCGGTTATCCGAATACCGCGGCCATCGTCGTTCGTAATGTTCACACGGCGGACGCCCGTGCGGTTCCCCGACTCTTGCGGCACGACATATCCAGACACATTATCAGCAGCGTCATTATTGAACACCCCAAGCCTAGCTCCAAAGGCGCGATCGATATAGTTCTCCTCAGGTCCCATCGCGTACCAATCCAAATGGAAATAATCAGCTGGAACCTTGAACGACAACGCGAATATCGGCAGTTTCGGAAGACCGGTTGCCCCCTCGTAGCGAGATTTGACGTTCAAACTGCCGTCGGCATACACCGTATATGCAACTGTCACTAGAACGTCCGCGCTAATGCTAAGCTTGTAACGAAATGTTACTATTACGCTTCCCGCTTGCTGCGTCAATTCGACTCCGATGCATTTGCGCGTTAAGCTCGCCGCGTACCAAGCACCCGAATCAAAGCCAAGCGAGAATCCTTTATCGTTATCCGTTGTCGCACGCCAGAATAACGGCGCTGGCGGAATGGCGATCATCTCTCGCCCGGCATAGTTCAGTGAAATCAGGCTTCCCGCCTGCTTCGAGAACATGATACTAAAATCTCGTCCATGAACCCCTATGTTTACATCGCCATCCACGACTCTGAATGATCCTTCAGGCTGTGCAGACGAAGCCAGATCATCAACCAGAAATACGTACTGCCCGAACGCAACTTCATATCCAGCTTCAGCCCATAGGGTGCTCTCCTTCAAATTGAGCGACGTATGTACGACATACTCACCTGGCTCATCAACAGACGGCAGCTCAAGCGGCACATACGCCTCGTTTTGCGCCGGAACGTCGATATTCCTCTTACCTCGGAATATCTCCTTGCCTTCTTTATGAAGGACAACTAGCAGATCATAGGCCTCCGTACCTTCGAACAGGTTCTCGTTCGTCACCTTCACACCTTTACGATCCGGCACGAGTTTGATGTTCTGGTAGAGGAATTTCACTTCCTGCATCTTTGGCGATACCTTGCGGTCCGCATAAACGATACCGTTCGTGCAGAAATTATAATCAGTGGCGCGGTCGCCGAAATCTCCGCCGAATGCGAGAAACTCTTTGCCGTAACGATCTTTCTTGACGATCACCTGATCGATATAATCCCAGATAAATCCACCTTGATACATCGCATATTTCTGTTCGAGCTCTGTATATTTATGCATACCGCCTACCGAATTACCCATCGCGTGCATATACTCGCAGCTTATATAAGGCTTCTGCGGGTTATCGTTCAAATAGGCCTCAATGTCTGCCGGCTTCGCATACATGCGGCTCTCCATATCGCTTGTATCGTTATACTTGCGGTTATGAAAGACCCCTTCATAATGAACAAGTCGACTAGGATCCTTCTCCCGGAAATAGTTCGACACGTTTAGCAGGACTTCGCCCGCATAGGCTTCATTACCAACTGACCAGATCAGAATAGAAGGATGGTTCTTGTCGCGCTCGACCATCGAAATTGCACGGTCCATCACGATATCCTGCCATTCCGGCTTATTCGCTGGAATATTCCAAGATGGCTCTACTGCGCCCATCTTCTGCCATGAACCATGCGTTTCCAAATTCATCTCATCAATGACGTAGATTCCATAGATGTCACACAATTCGTACCATAACGACTGATTCGGATAATGAGACGTCCGGACGGCATTCAAATTGTTGCGTTTTAGCGTGGCGATATCCCACAGCATATCTTCCTTCGTAATGGCCCGTCCTCTGCGGCTGTTAAATTCATGACGGTTGACACCCTTGAAGACGATTCGTTTGCCGTTAAGGTGCATAATTTTATTTATCATTTCAAACTTACGGAAGCCGACCCTCTGTGAAATAACCTCAACAAGCTTGCCTGCTTGATCATATATACTCACATACAGAACGTACAAATACGGCTTCTCTGCACTCCAAGTAGTAACTTGTCCCGCATCGATTGACAACGATATAGCTTCAAGGGTTGACACTTCGGAGCGAGCCTTCGCCACTATATTCCCCACTGCATCCTTCAATTCAAGATAAACAGCAGCTTCTTGCCTATCTGCAAGCTTGATATCCGCACGAAGGCTGCCCTTCTCATAAGCGGCATCAAGATCAGCATGGACAAAAAGATCGCGAACGTGAATGCTCGGAACGGTATATAAATAAACGTCGCGGAAAATGCCTGAGAAACGCCAGAAATCTTGATCTTCCAGCCAGCTGCCTGTACTTCTTTGATACACTTGGGCAGCAAGCTTATTCTCACCTTCCTGCAGGAACGGCGTCAGATCGAATTCCGCCGGAGTGAAGCTATCTTCGCTATAGCCGACAAATTCACCGTTTAACCACAAGTAAAAGGCTGACTCCACGCCTTGAAACGAGATGTAGACGGGCCTGCCCTTCATATTATCAGGCAGTGTGAAGTACTTCACGTAACTACCGACCGGATTATCATTTTCCGGAATAGCTGGCGGACGAATATCGTGATGTCCATCCCATGGATACATCGTATTAACATACTGGGGCTTTCCGTAACCCTGCATTTGAATGTGTCCTGGCACTTCAATATTGCTCCAACTGCCGCACTCGTAATCGAGCTGATGGAACAGCTCGGGACGATCAGCAGGCTTCACGGAATAGTTGAATTTCCAACTGCCGTTCAGGTCGTGCCGCAGCGACATCGGCGCTGTTGCTTCTGCTTCCTCTAATGTTTCGTAATAACGGTGATCTGAGTGCGCCGGCAGACGGTTCACAGCAAATACGCCTACATCGGTAAGCCAGCTTAGGTTTGGCTTCGTCAAATTCATTACATTATTCCCCCGTAAAGTTATTTAAAAGCCAGGTGATATGCGCTGTGTGCGTAATCACCTGACTTTCTTTTTTCTATTTCACCGAGCCTGTCATACCCGCTACAAAATGCTTCTGCATGAGGAAGAAGACAAGTGCAGTCGGAATCGTCGAAATCACGATAGCCATCATAATAATACCATAATCAGGTGAATAGCTTGATCCCAAATTCGATATCAGCATGGGTATTGTTTTTTTCTCCGGTGATTGCAGAACGATGAGCGGCCATAAATAGTTGTTCCAGCTCGACATGAACGTAATGATGCCCGCTGCGGCGTATGTCGTCTTCATCGTAGGCATGAAAATACGGAAGAATAGGCTTAATTCGTTCAGCCCGTCAATTCGACCAGCCTCCAAGAGCTCCCTCGGAAACATCTTCGTACTTTGACGGAAGAAGAAAATCAGGAATGCTGTAGTGAATGTCGGCAGCACAACGCCGGACACCGTATCCAACCCGATAAATGGAATAACGCGCGAGATACCACCGAACATTTGAAACAACGGTACCATGATGGCCGCGAACGGAATCATCATTGACAGTAACAGAATGTTAAATACGACGTCCTTCGCCTTACTTCTATAAATTTCAAAGCCGTACCCGGCTAGAGAGCCGATTAACATGGCCAGCACAGTCGTTGTAATCGAAATTTTTGCGGAGCTCAGCAAGGCTGGTACAAAATCTACGGAACTAAACAAGTTTGTTATATTTTCCACAAGGTGGCTTCCCGGCAGCAATCTTCCTTTGGTTACATCGGCCGACTTATTCGTGGCGCTGATAATCATCCATAGAAACGGAAATATGGAAATAAACGCAGCGACACTCAGAAATATATAAATAAAAACACGTTTCCATTTATCCATTTTTATCACCTGCTGCTTTAAACTGAACAAACGCCAATATAATGATCATAATCACGATGGAATACGACACGGTTGCCGCATATCCGAAATCCGCTGAATATTTAAAAGACAAGTTGTAAATATACTGGGAAATGGACATTGACGCGTTCCCCGGTCCGCCCTTCGTAATGTTAACAACTTCATCAAACAACTGCAGCGTACCAATTGTCGATGTAATGGAAGTAAATAAAATGATGGGCTTGAGCAGTGGCATCGTAATTCCGAAAAACTGTCTCGTTGATGAAGCTCCATCAATCTTTGCAGCCTCGTAAATCGATTGATCGATATTTTGAAGCGCGGACAAGTAGAAGATCATATTATAGCCTGTCCAGCGCCATGTGATTGCAAGAATAACCGTCACTTTTGCCCAGAACGGATCCGTGATCCATTGAATCGGGCCTGCAATAAGATGAATCTTGATCAGAAGTTTATTAACCAAGCCCTCCGTAGCAAACAAATATTTAAATATAACGGAATACGCTACAAGCGAGGTAACAGCCGGTAAGAAAATCGCCGTACGGAAAAAGCCTTTCAATTTTAACTTACTGTCGTTCAATAACACAGAGATAAACATAGCTAGAACAATCATCACTGGAACCTGGATAATCAAGTAAATAAACGTGTTCTTAACCGCGGTTATAAACGTTTTATCGCTAAACAGACGAGCATAGTTGTCGATGCCGACGAAGGATAAATTCATTCCCTTACCCGATTTAAATGACAAAATAAGAGCTTGAATCATGGGATAGAAATAGAACGCTGCAATCATGATGACCGCCAGGATAATAAACATCCAACCAGTCAAGTTAGCTCTTGTGCGAATATTTACGCCAGGCCTCGCTGCTTTCACGTTAGCCTAACCCCTTTCTTTACGGAAATAATACCATGGAACTTCCTCCAACTCCTGCAACCGGAACGTTAACTTTGGAATCAGGAGAAGGCGAAGCCCCAGGTTTTATTAATTGCCGTATGATCTAAATTATTTAACTTGTGTTTCTGCTTGAGCTTGAGCGTCGCTTAACACTTTGTCGAGATCCGTACCCTTTAAATAATTTTGCATTTGGACGACAAGAATATCTTCAATCGCATACGTATGCATACCATAGTTCACCTTTGGAATTTGCTCTGTCCATTTGGCGAAATCGGCAATTACTTTTTGACCACCGAAGAATTCGTCAGCTTGGGTGTACGCCGGTCCGGATGCCGCGGCTTTTAATGTACCGATTGCACCAATCTCCGTAACAAGCTTCTGATACAATTCAACGTCAGAGCCAAATGTCTGTTTCAAGAAATCAGCCGCAGCTTCTTTTCCATCGACGTTCATGACATACCACGAGCTGCCGCCAAGGTTCGATGCATGAACAGATTTTGGGTTGTTTGTCAGTTTAGGAAACGGTACGACAGCCCATTTGCCGGACTGCGACGCTTCTTTTTTAACCGAAGCCGTAATCCAGTTACCAGTTGGAATAGTAGCTACTTCGCCACTATTGAATGCGCCAACGAATTGGCTCCAATCCGATGTGACCTTCACAATGTCCGCTTTCATTATATCTTTATAGGTTTCAGCCGCTTCCTTCAAGGCCGCATTGCCTGCCAAGTTAGGCGTCGTTCCATCTTCTTTTAAATACCACGAGCCTGCGGACTGAATCATCATGCGAATAAGCCCAAGATCGTTCGGATCTTGCGTTAGCAGTTGTTTGCCTGTTTTGGCTTTCACTGCTTTACCGATCTCAATCAGCTTCTTCCAATCGATATCCTGCAGATCCTCAACTTTGTAACCCGCTTGCTCTAAGTAATCTCTTCTTACATATAATCCAGCAACGCCGGAATCAAATGGAACCCCATATTGTTTGCCATTTACACTTGTAGGTCCGATTTTGTAATCGGCGAAATCAGTCGGTTTAATCACATTCGTTAATTCAAAGAACGAATCAGGATAAGCTTGCAGGAAGCTTTGTGCACGATAATCTTCGATCAATACGATTGTCGGCAAACTTTTTGTCGTGCCTGCATTCAATCCTGCGTTCAATTTCTGAATGATATCGGCTTGCGCGTTTTCCACAATGTTGATCTTCAAACCGGAATCGGGATTTTTCGCCGCGTAAGCTGCTTTTGCACGTTCCATAGCACCAATATTAAATACTTTATCCCACGCCCATACTGTAATTTCCTTTGCAGCTGCAGGCGTAGCTTCAGCGGTTTTTCCACCCGTATTCGGCACATTATTCCCTTTGCTTGCGCATGCCGTCAATAGTACTAAGCTGGCCAACAGAATGGCGAGTACCTTTTTCACAAAAATTCAGCCCCTTTTAAATTACTGTAAATTAGTTTTGAAAGCGTTTGCCTCGCTAACAATAGTCATTATAACAATTCGTTAAAATGACCCGTTAGTAATATATTTGTGTGGATTTGTCATTCTATTGTTAGCTTTCTATTGGTTTTTTATGTAATAGCAATTAATTTGTTTATTGGTATTTTTTTTAGGTATGAAGGAGTGGAAGCTTTATTTTCACTCTCGTTCCCTCGCCGATGTTACTCACAATGGTAACGCCGTATTCCTCTCCGTAAAGCAATGCTACACGGTCATGTACATTTCGAATTCCAATACCGGAGAAAAAACGGCTGCTGCTAACGGAGCTCTGCGGATTATTCCCATTATCAAAGCCTTTCATTCCAATACCGTTGTCGATGACCTCGCAGACCAGCGCATTTGCCTCCCGCGACACCAGTACATAAATGTACCCTTCGTTCCTTTCATGAAAGGCATGAAAAAATGCATTTTCGATAAAAGGCTGGATGATGAGCTTGGGAACATGATAGTTCATACAATCCTCGGCTGCAAAATAATCGACTTTGATCTGCTCACCGTAACGCACGTGATTAATAAATACATAATTTTTCAAATTAACTAGTTCTTGCTCCACGGTTATCGTTTCACTAATGTTGCTGACGGTATTCTGGAGAAGGGAAATAAGGGAGTTGATGGTAGCGGCGGCTTTCTCCTTATTCCCCTGCTGGACCAAAATTTTCACGGATGCCAGCGTATTGTATAAAAAATGCGGGTTAATCTGCATTTGCAGAGCGGATAGCTCCGCGTTGCGCTGGTCCTTCTGTGTCTGAATCAGCTTCTTTATATATTCGTTAAGCTCGTCCAGCATGTAATTGTATGCATGTCCGAGTTCCTTGATTTCGTAGCTGCCAGTAACCGTTATATAATTATCGAAATTATTTTCCGTAATGCCCGACATTTGTCTGGCAAGCAGGGTCAATGACTTTGTCAAACGTCTTGAAATAACAAATACAATAAGCAGAGCTGCGAACACGATAGCCATACAGATAAGCGCAACCCTTTTGACATCAACCATCTGACTAAGAACCATTTGTTTATCAATGAGATTGACTAGATAAAAATCATACGTAGGAAGGTATTCCGAAAGCACTAGACTGTTTTTCCCCATTACACTTACATCTTTGACATTTATTTTTTTTTGTTCAATTTCTTTTGCATAGCCAAGTAAATCAGGCGCCTCTTCGCCAATTAACTCATGGCGGTTACTTGATACGACATTGCCCGAACGATCCAATATGATAACGTCGTTGCCATCGCTTGTGAAGTTCGTGAAGAACCGCTTAAAGTCACTTTCTCGTATGGCAAAATAAAGAACACCATATGGATTGCCGCTCGTTCTCTCCATAAGTGCCCTAGAAGCGACAATCACCGGGTCAGCTTCAGACGTATTGGTTATGCTTTCTTTATCCAATTGATAGATAAGCCGCTTTGGCGCGACTAGGGTATTGACGGTTAACATGCTGTTTCTCAGCTTTTCCAATGAGCTTGGCCAATAATAGCTATCCGTCGAGTGGCTTTTCTTATTCATTCCACTGATCGTAATTGTAACTGGGTAGGCTGCTACATTAGACTGAATTCGTTTCATCTGCTGGCTAGCCTCATATTGACTTCGCACCGTAGAAAGTGTGTCCATATCCGTATTCGTCAGAAACTCTTTTATTGTGCCGTTCTGCAGCACATTATTCGATGCCGTAACGATAGAATAATTGAACGATTCGAAATTCGCTTGAATCTGGCTAATGATTTTTGAGTTCGTAATACTGAACGTATTCATGAAGAGTCGCTCCGACATTTGAATCGTGACAACTGAAGTGAAGAGCGACACGGAGATAATACTAACCACCGTGACGATAAACATTTTAATAAAAAGACCATGATATTTAAATTTGTCCAGAAGTCTCCTCATAACCTAGTTCCTTTTCTTGTTGAGATGAATTTTTTTGTATTGGCTCGGTGATATGCCCGTTAATTTCTTGAATACTTTTGTAAAATAACTATGGTCCGAATAACCTACTTTTTCGCTAATTTCGGATATAGATGCGAAATCCTGCTCCAGAAGATTCGCTGCCTTCTCGACTCTGATCTTGTTCAAATATTCGCTGAAGCCTTCTTTATTATGCGATGTGAAATAACTCGACAAATAAGAAGGATTAAAATGAAAATGCTTAGCTATTTCCGTTAGGCTGAGTGGCTCAGCGTAATGCTGGTGGATATAATCTAGAAGCATCGTCATATTCGGATTTCCGCCCGTTGACCGCTTCGTTTTTATAACAGCGTTTGTTTCTTGTATAAATGTCTCAAGAAGCCTGATTGCTTCGCTGACATGCGACGCTTCGCCTATCGATTTGAAATAAGCATATTTCGCTTCTTCCAAATTCTTCATATCCAACTCCAAACGGCCAAGCACAATTGTTATATTAAAAATGATATTTCCCAAAAAGGACTTGAACTCAAACACATCCGTTTGATAATGGTTTGACGCGGCCTGCACGTACCCCAATAAATCCTGGAAGGCCTCTTCGAACTGTTGTCGATTCATTTGTTCGGTAAAGCGAGTCATATTAAATTTCGCAACCTCTTCAGAATGTTTCGGCAGTTCCCCATATACAATTAAATTGTTGGAGGTAGGTAAAAAAAAGCGATAAGCGTTTATTTTCAGGAACCCATCCCTAAAGTTCGTGCCGAGCTGTCTCAAATCGCTAAATGCCTCACCGACCGTCCAGCCAATCTCCGGCTGCTGATTCCTTGTCCAAGCGGCAAGCCTCCGAACGATAAATGTGAAACGATCCCACTCGCTCTTGTCCATGTTTACCAGCACAACAACCATGTTAGGATCAGTGGGAACGGGATAATAAACCGCATGATCGAAGCCACTATCCAACTCAGCAGCAATTTTCGCCATCCATTGAGAAGCGGTATGTTGATCCTTGCTCTTGCTCGGCAATTGCTTGAGATCAGCCCCCAGCAGGATGTAACTAGGATATGGAAAAGCAGCGGTGATATCTTTAAAATCGTCATCGACCTCATAACCGGAAATAAGCTTATCAATGACAATCTTAATGGACAAGCTGCCATCGTCATTTGACTCTTCCAGCTTTAAAGAGGGAATCTTACGCGCGGTGCGCTTCAATATGTCGAGCAGCTGCTCAGCTTCAAGCTTTGGCTTTAATATATAATCAGCAACCCCGCTTTGAAAGGTTGACCTTACATAATCAAACTCACCAAAACTGCTTAATATGATCACTTCAATTTCCGGGAACTGCGACTTTATCACACGAGTAAGCTCCGCTCCTCCCATAACAGGCATCACGATATCGGTAATAACGATATGAGGCTGCATGCGCTCTATTTGTTCAAGAGCTTCTTTGCCGTTGGAAGCCTCTCCTACGATCTGAAACCCCTCTTGTTCCCAGTGCAACAAGTGCTTGATACCCTGTCTGACTAAAATTTCATCATCTACAATAAGTATACGACAAGAACGAGCCATCCCTTTACCTCCGCATTGAATATCTATTACCTTCTTCAAATCATTCGTAATAACTTCGAATCACGATGTCTTGATCGTAGTTGCCGAATCCCCTGCCGAATAAGGTTAATCCTCCTCGACCTCGAGCGGTATCTTCAGCACTTATTCGCAATGTCCACTGCGTGCTATCCCATTGTACATCCTTGATCGTGACATCCGAAATTTGCTGACCATCTATGAATGTACCGTTTGCATTTATTCGAAGTACTTTCATTAATCCGTATTGATTGACGTCAGAATGCCACCAATCTGGTGACAATCTACCTCTCATTCGACCGAAATCTCCGGGACTCGTCCACATTCCCAGTAATTTATCATTGATTGTAAATAGGATGTCCGAAGGCCAGTTTTCATTAATATGGGGAGCTTCGGAACCGATTTCCATTGAGATTTCAATTTCTTGTACGATTTGATCTTTGAAGAGATAGTTTGGTAATTTATATTCGACAAACCCCCTAGCAAACCACAAAATGCCTGCATGAACGCGTTCAGGATCCAAAAAATAGGTCGGATTATCGTAATAACCGATCATCTTTTCTGTTGTTGCAATTCCACACGTAGGGGAAGCCGCGAAATCCGTGTATTGGCCGACAGGCATAGCAACCTCAACGAATTTTCTTTTCAAAATAGAAGAACGGGATAATTTTATTTGCAGGTACTCCGTTGACAACGAACAAAACTTGTAGGTCCCGCCGTTAACCCTTTTCATTTTATAGCTTACAAGCCCTGCTCTCTGCAGTTTGGTAACGTGTTTACTGACAATTGCACTGCTTAGGTAAAGCTCAGAAGCCAATTCTTTAATATGCATCTCTTTTGTATATAATAAATCAATAATCTGCAGCCGCACCTCGCTCGCCAATGCTTCGTAGACCCGAAGCGATTCCGAATCCGTTGTTAAATACATAATTACACACCCATTCTTGAATTAGTAATTTAGTTAATCCTATATTTTTCACATCCAACACATTGAAAGTATCTATCTATTATGATAAATATTATATAGAATATTAACAATTATGACTTAATCATTTCATTAATTCAACTAGGAGGATTATATGCTATGTCCATGAAATCGACTATGCTTATTGATAAGAATTTCACCATTTCAGAAGTAGATCCAAGGCTCTATGGGTCATTTATCGAACACCTAGGACGTGCCGTATATGGCGGAATTTATGAGCCAAACCATCCAACCGCAGATGAGAACGGCTTCCGACGCGATGCTCTGGATGCTATTCGTTCACTGAATGTTCCTATCATTCGCTATCCTGGGGGAAATTTTGTATCCGGCTATAACTGGGAGGACGGTGTTGGTCCAAAGGCCGAGCGGAAGCGTCTATTGGATCTAGCATGGTGGACAACAGAAACCAATGAGATGGGAACAAATGAATTCGCGGATTGGGCTAAATTAGTCGGTTCAGAAGTCATGATGGCCGTTAATCTGGGTACCCGCGGCGTTGACGCGGCTAGAAATCTCGTCGAATATTGTAACCATCCTTCTGGTTCTTACTGGAGTGATCTGCGAATATCCCATGGTTATAAAGATCCGCATAATTTCAAAACGTGGTGCCTTGGGAATGAAATGGATGGACCTTGGCAAATCGGAGCAAAAACGGCTGTCGAATACGGCAGATTAGCGAATGAAACGGCCAAAGTTATGCGCTGGGTTGACCCATCCATAGAGCTTGTTTCATGCGGCAGCTCAACAAGTGGAATGAGTACGTTCGCTGATTGGGAGGCTACCGTGCTCGATCTTACCTACGATCAAGTGGATTATTTATCCTTGCACTCCTATTACAATAATAATGCGAACGATTCCTCTAATTTCTTGGCGAAATCGCTTGATATGGATCAATTCATTTACAGTGTAACAGCGATTTGCGATTACATGAAAGCGAAGAAACGGAGCAAGAAAAAGCTCATGCTTTCAATGGATGAATGGAACGTTTGGAATACCATCGGATCAAGCCGTGCTGCTGAACGCTGGCAGGTGGCACCGCCGGAATTCGAAGATGTTTATACGATGGAAGACGCTCTTGCAGTAGGCTGCTTCCTAATTACACTGCTTAAACATGCGGATCGTGTTAAAATGGCGTGCATAGCCCAATTGATTAATGTGATTGCACCGATTATGACTGAAAATGGAGGCCCTCTTTGGCTGCAAACCACTTATTATCCGTACCTTCATGCTTCATTGTACGGTAGAGGAACGGTGCTTCACCCCATTATTTCTTCACCTAAATACGATTCAAAGGACTTCACCGATGTCCCTTATCTAGAGGCAATCAGTGTTTTCAATGAAGAGCAAGGTGAAGTTACGATCTTCGCAGTAAATCGTCATTTATCAGAGAGACTCGAGCTTAACGTTGACGTCCGCAGCTTCGGTGAAGTCAGCATACTTGAGCATTTAGTGTTGGAGAATGCAGATTTAAAAGCGACCAATACAAAAACGAAGCCTGATAATGTCGTCCCTCACAAAGGCGGTAACGCCAAAGCAGACGACGGATATGTAAAGGCTGATCTCAGCAAAGCTTCATGGAACGTTCTTCGACTGCAAATAAAAAACACCTAGAATAAATAATAGTAACTGATCCAAAATATCCGCGTGGACGTACCCAGATTCAATCAAAAAGAGTCTGCCACCATACAAAAAAACGCAGCCGAGTTGGCTGCGTTTTTTTGTATAATGGAGCCTAGGGATTTAACCGACCTCAGCTCGCGTCATGGATCAGTCCGGCTGTAGTCGGAATAATTTCTAACCATTCAAGCCGAACTAGAGCATCTTTAGCTTGAACTACAATGCGATGTGTCCCTGGCTCAAGCGTGAACGGTTCTCTGATATTTTGGTTCTCGTCATCTATCGAGATTGCCAGACTTCCGTTTTCATCAAACTCGTTAAGGTGTACGTTGATCTCATAAAGCGTATAGTCCGTAAACTTAGGCACATAAATTTCATAGGCCAGCCAATCGCCTTCAGCTAAGTCTACTTCTAGGCGCTCGTCATCCTGCCATGTCTCTCCTTTGCCATGTTCGAAGTTTGCTGTCTCCCTTGCACTTGCTACAAACCGAATGTCCGTGCGGTCATTGATGCGAAAGCCAACATTCTGATTCGACGGCTGCTGGATGCCATAACTGACACCTTCTCCCCGATACCCGTAGAAAATAGCAGGTATTCGGACAGGAGGTCTGCCTAACATGGCGTCAACAAGATCGCGGTAATACACACATTGGTCGAATGCTAAATTATTTAGATATTCCCATAAGATCCGTTGTGCAGTTATCTCATCTGGCTTCGGACCGCCTTCTAAGTACTCGACCAGCATCTCCCATTCGCGGGGCACCTTAACGCTGCAAGGTGAATTATCCTTGCCCATCTTCTTCCAAGTCCAGAAATTCCAAGAGATATTGTGATCTTCAAAAAGACGAAAAGCACCCGCATACCATGCTTTGTTATTCTCGCCACCTTCACCCATGTAAATGGGCACGTTCCACTCTTCACGCTTTTCTAAGTAGACTCTGATGCTTTCCGTATCTGGATTATTCCAATATTTATGGAACTGCAGCATCAGATTATCATCGATTTTTTCCGTAAAGATCGACCAATCCGTTGCCCAATGGGCACCTTCTAGAATAATCAGGTGGCGTTCATCTACTTCCCTGATCGCCTTAACGATGTCCCGGTAAAGAGGCATTACCTCACCGTTATAGGCAGAGAACCAGTTAGGCAGCGGCTCGTTGAGAAGATCATAGCCGGCGACAATCCACTCATCCTTGTAATGCTCTGCGAGAAAACGCCATAACTGAACCGTAAGACGCCTATTATGCTCTTCTGTAAATAGCTCTGGCAAGTCACGTTCAGAGTCGTCAATATTCGTACCCGTCTGGCCCCCAGGTGCCCCGTGCAGATCTAGAATCACATAAAGGCTGTGCTTACGACACCATCCGATCAGTCGATCAATGAGTTTCAGTCGATGCTCTTTCACCCGAAGTGGCTCGCCGTCTTCAATTAAAAATCTTGCGTTTATTGGCACCCTAACCGAATTGAATCCTTCAGCGGCAATCTGCTGAATATCTGCTTCCGACGTGTGAACATCATAGTAAATGTCCCAAAATCTTTCGGCCTCCCGTTCGCCGATCAGCTCTTGAATCATCTTTTCAATACGCCGCGGACGATCTCCTTGCTGCGGAAACATCCACATATAGCCCTCTGGGAGCAGCCAGCTTCCGAAGCCGACGCCTCTCAGCAGCACCTCGCGACCTTCTCCGTTGACTAGTCTCTTCCCGTCAGCTCTAAGAAAGCCAACAACTTCGTTCTCACGCTCTGAATTCATTCTTATTAGTCACTCCTATCCCTTTATTGCACCGTCTGCTATACCCTTCATAATGTATTTTTGCAGTAATAAATAGAAGAGAACGACCGGCAGCATGGCCAAAATCAATGAAGACAAGATGGCAGACCAGTCATTATTCCCGTATTGACCGAACAGCATATTGGTAGATAATAGCAAGGTATACGTCTTATAGTTTGTCAACATCAGTAACGGCAGAAGAAAGTCGTTCCATATCCATAACAGGTTTAAAATCGCAATCGTAGCCGTAATCGGCAGTAATAACGGAAATATGACGACAAAATATAATCGGAACTCACCGCACCCATCGATGACAGCTGCTTCATCCAGATCGCGGGGGATAGACTTTACAAAACCATGGTACAAAAAGATCGCAAAGGCGACACCCGTGCCTATATAGATCAATCCCAGACCCGTTGTTGAGCCCTGCACGGATAGCGCTTTTGAAATTTTAGTCAGCGTTATCATAATAGAGTGAAAGGGAATCAACGTGGACATAACGAACAGCAGAAATATAAATGCGCTTAACTTCCCTGGTGTCCTAGATAGTTTATAGCCAGCCATCGATGCGCAAATAATAATGCCTAACAAACCAACCGATGCGATATATACCGTATTTCCTAAGCTTCTAACAAAATTAGTCTTATGGAACGCGCCAATATAATTTCCTACTTCCAAATGGGTAGGCAGCGACAAAATATTATTCATCATGGCGCCTTCCGTCTTAAAGGAGTTCAGCAGTCCCATGTAGATCGGAAACAACGTAAATATGGCAGCCGCAATAAGGATCAGCAGAACCATAAAGGAACCGATTCGCTTCATGATTCCACCTCTCTTCTCTTCATCAGCCACAGCTGAATCAAGGTGATCAAGAACACGACTAGAAATAATATCATCGCCTTAGCATTTGCGTACCCATATCGATTACTGGATTTAAATGCTTCTTCGAAAATGTTCAGTGCGATGACCTGTGTCGATCTGCCTGGACCACCGCCGGTTAACGAGTAGACGGCATCGAATGCTTTAAACGAGCCGTTAAGGGTAAGAAAGATACCGATCGTCAAGGCTGGATAAATCATCGGAAGCGTCACATATCGAAACGTTTTAAAAGCATTCGCGCCATCCATCGCAGCCGCTTCTTTCAGATGCTGGGGCACCCCCTGCAAGGAGGCAATATAGATCACCATCAGGTAACCGACGCCTCCCCACAGAGACACGATGACGATGGCGAAGAACGAGTAAGCCGGATCACCGATCCAAGATTTATCCAAAAAGGCGAGTACCGAATGTTCGGCTATATACGGAAGTACTTTTGTGAAAATAAATAACCACATAAAGCCGCCTATGATCAAGCTGATCATATTGGGCATGAAAAAAATCGTACGGAACCATACCTTGCTGCGCCGTCTGGATTCCACGAGAACCGCCAGAAGCAGAGCCATTGCATTCTGAAGCACAACCATGAACACGACATATTTAAGGGTGAAACCTATCGACTTTAGGAAGAAAGGGTCCGCCGTCAATGCCTCGATGTAATTCGCCAATCCCACCATCCGATACGTGCGATTCAGTCCGTTCCAATTCGTAAGGCTGTACCATGCGCCCCCGAATGCGGGGGCGAGTACGAATACAGCGTAGAATAATAGAGCGGGAAACACGAAGGCTAATAGGATGACCGTCTTTTTTCGTTTCGTTGTCATTAGCCTGTTCTCACTCCCGGTCACCATATATAGCCATGCTATTGCTGAGCCTTAATCGCGTCTGCCCATTTCTTATCCAACGCTTTGATAATCTCGTCTTTCGTTACTTGCTTCGCGTAGTAGCTTTGCAGCAGCTTCGCTTGTTCATCCGTGATGCCATTGGGAAGAGACAGGTCCTGATAAGCTTTCCCTTGAGAAACGTAGGTCATCGCTTCATCGATCCAAGGGAACGATTTATACGTGTGAACCTTAGATACGGGATTGAACTTCAATTCTTGGAACAAGGCTGACGAATCCTTCGCATCAAGGATGTAGTTTAGAAGATCCATGGCAACCTCTTTGTTCTTGCTTGTTGGAGATACCGCTAGAGACGTGGACGTTGATAGGTTAATCATCGTGCCTTTCGGGTTATTGCTCACTGGAAGCGGTGCTACACCGAATTCGATTTTCGGGTTAACCTTTTGAATCGCTTCTGCTTGCCACGGTCCTTGAACCCACATTGCCGCTTTTCCGTTAGCGAAATCGGTTGAGCCCTGGGCGCTGCCTACTTCAAATGGCTTATCTGTCCCATTTTGCATAACAATATCAATAATATTAAATACGTCCTGTACGTCTTTGTAGGAGGCTTCACCCTTGTTCATCTTCTGGATCCAATCCGGATGCTCCGAAGTCACGATTCCACCGAGCGACAGCGCCATGATTAGCTGCGGAATCCATGCCTCTTGGAAAGACAACTCGAAGGGTGTCACTTTATTCGCTTTCAGCTTCTCTACAACGGCTTTCATTTCATCCAACGTTTGAGGTGCCTTCAGGCCTAAATCATTGAACACTTTCTTATTGTACAAATAACCCCATTCCAAGCTTTCAAGGGGTAATGCTACAATTTTTCCATCAAAGGTTACCGTCTTTTTAACGTTATCGAACAAGCCTGCCGCAAATGGCTGATTGGATAGGTCACTCAAGTAACCGGCTTTGTAATAGCTGGGGACGTCTGCCACAGCGTGCAGGGTGAATAAATCCGGCGCATCATTGGAAGAAAGGCGAGTCTGCAAGATTTGCTTGGCTTGATCAGGATTCGGCATTTCAAGATTGATGGTGACATCAATATTTTTTTCAGCTTTTTCCTTTGCTTTAAATTGCTCAAAATATTTTTCAAATTGATCCTTAAACCGTGGAAAGCCCATAAATACTTTCAATTCAACTTTCTTCGCTGGCGTGGATGCTGCAGGTTTCGAATCTGCCGGTGCCGGCGTAGCCTCTATTCCACCAGAGTTTGTGCCACAACCGACCATTGCGCCCAATAAGGTAACGCTTAGCATTAAGTGAAGCGCTTTCTTCATTCTTCATTTCCCCCTAAAGAAGATTAGTAACTACAATTTCAGTATAGAGGAGAAGGGTTTTATGAATCATTTGATGTTATTAGCATTCGTTATTGTACTTTATTGATTTCCGAGCTAATCCTTACGCATTTCCCCTGGTGTGAGCCCGAAATGTTTCTTAAACACGCGATAAAAGTAAGCAATATCGATATAGCCTGTTAGCTCTGCTACACGTTTGATGGCTAGTCGTTGATCCATAATTAATTCCTTCGCTTTCTCCATCCTCTTACGAACGATATAGTCGGATAAATTTTCTCCGATGGAAGCCTTAAATGTTCGACTTAGATGCTCCTTACTCACAAAAAAGTGATGAGAGACCGTCTCAAGGGAAATCGTTTCTTGGAAGTGGCGGTCAATGTAAGCTTGTACGTCCTCGGGGGCTAATCGATTTTTATTTTTGCGGTAAGCTTCTATGACATCTATTGCATCAATTAACCAATCACGCAGGATGGTATGAATCTCTCCTAAAGAGAACCCACTTAGCAATGCAGCACGTTCGCGTCGCTCTTCGATCCAAGCTGAATCCAAACCATAGTCCGTACCAGCTGTAAAC
This sequence comes from Paenibacillus sp. V4I9, assembly GCF_030817295.1. NCBI lineage: Bacteria > Bacillati > Bacillota > Bacilli > Caryophanales > Paenibacillaceae > Paenibacillus > Paenibacillus sp. V4I9. The sequence continues at coordinate 633,829 of NZ_JAUSZE010000001.1, read as the reverse complement.
TCTTCCAGCAAGTGCAGAAAATCATGCACAATTCTAGCCGGTAATCTCCCGTCCAGTGCTTCTGAATAGCCTTCGGATAAGAGGTCCTCTATCTTCACCAGTGTGTGGAGCACTGCGGGGCGATTAAGTTCCAAGAGATATTCATAAACCTGCTGCCGGTAATTCAAATAGGTGTCCAGCATCTTTTTATCCGTAAAAACGTGCGTATCCCATGAATTTGGTAGTTGTAGTGAAGCTTGCAGCTCCTCCACGCACCGAGAAAGGGCAGCGTTCAATTCAACCGGATTGATTGGCTTCAAAAGGTACTCGATGGCACGGGAACGTATCGCCTGCTTCAAATAAACGAAATCGTCAAAGCCGCTCATCACGATAATTTTAACTTCGGGGTATCGTTCATTTAATACTTTCAGGAGCTCCACACCGTCCAGTCCCGGCATACGCATATCGGTGATCACGATGCTTGGATGCAGCGTCTCAATCAGAACGATTCCTTCCCGCCCGCCGTCTGCTTCCCCAATGATATTCAGTCCAAGTTTGTTCCAAGCTCCCAATGATCTAACGACTTGTCTGGCCCATAGCTCGTCATCGATGATCAATACGTTCAGCATCCGTTTTGTCCCCTTCCTCCTGCGTAACAGCAGCCAGTACTAATACAACCAAAGTCCCTACCCCTGTCTTGCTAAATATTCGAACACCACAGCCCTTGCCGAATTGCAGCTTGAGCCGTGCATGCACATTCCTTAATCCGATTCCCCTTTTCTTCCTTACATCGTTGTTCCTTGCTCGAGGCGCCAATTGTCCATCTCTCAGATCCGTTCGCAACTCGTATAGACGCTGGCCGTCAACGCCTACCCCGTCATCCTTAATGAAGATATAGACTCGTTTACCTATCAACCTTATCCGAATCTCGATATTCCACTTGCCTTCCTTACGCTGTAGTCCGTGTTCAAAGGCATTCTCGAGAATCGGTTGGAGTGTGAATTTAGGAAGCCTTGCAGTAAGTGCCCTCTCATCTGTAGATACATGCATGCAGCAACGATCTACAAAGCGTTGTTCCTGAATATATAGGTAATTTCGCATATGCTTAATTTCGTCTTCGAGAGGTACCAAATCACCGTCTGCACTGATGGAATAACGTAAAAGCTCCCCCATTACCCGGGTAATTTCATAAATTTCAGGCGCATCCTTCACCAATGCCATTCCCCCCATCAAATTCAGGGTATTATTGAGAAAATGCGGGTTGATTTGCGCCTGCAGAGCCATTAATTGCGCATTCTTCAGATCGATTTCCTGTTGATATTCAACCTCGATCAATTCCTTAATACGCTTCATCATGGAATTATAGCCGTTTTCCAGCAATCCGATTTCGTCCCTGCTTTGGACCGGAGACATTTTAAAATTATGAATATGTGTCATCTTCATTGTTTTGGCAAGCTTGACAATCGGCCTGCTAATCCGAAGCGATACGAAAATGGAAAGCAAAATAGAGGCTATAGCAAATAGGGTTCCTGTTAAAATCCCTGCTTGGATCGTCGGTTGTGCGCTTTGGTTAACTGTGCGAAGTGGAATGACCTTCACCACCGTAAGTTGACCGTCCCCGACTCGTTTTAAGAAATAGAAATCCGTCTTGGTTCTACGAAAGGCCAATTCAAAATCATTCTGATCGAGGCTTTGAAGTTGAGACTGAAGCTCTAAAGCGTCCATTGTCTCCGTTGAGCCCGACAAAAGCTCCCCTTGATCGTTAATCAAGTAAACCGAGCTTTCTGATTCTGATTTTAAAATATCGCTGACTTCCCTCCACACTTGCTTGTTTATACGGACGGAAATACCGCCTAACAACATACGATCCTCAAATCGGTTCATACTGTGATATGCATAGATGGCACTGCCGGATTGTTTAAAATACATATTGATTGGTGTTTGAAGCATACGTCCCCAGTTGCCTTCCTGAATGTTTAAGGAATAAATGGTTCCGCTGTTTGCATAACTGACTGAGAATGCCTTTTGGATCGGATGAATATATAAATTCAACTCGTCTATCTTTCTGGAATTTGCATAGAAGGCAGACGTTAGTGTGTTTTTGATATAATTTTGCGTGTTAAATTGTACCCCGATATCAGGGTTGTTCATATCATTAAGTCCAGCCATGAGCGTTTGATTAATTTGTAAGGAATAAAACAGAATATCGATTTGCTGATGGAGCTCCTCCAAATATTGATCGGCCCATAACATCCTCGAATTGTTCGCATTAATGATTTCCTTCTCTACGGAACTCCGTGTATTATTCGTGGCAATCCATGTGACGGTTACGACCGGCAGCGTGGTTAAGCAAATCATGAGTACCATCAATCGAAGACGTAGGCTTGTTCGCATCGTAGTAGAGTTCCTTTCTGAACGAAGATAGCGCTTATCTTCATGTTACTTTATCTTTTGAGGAATAGCATTCCTATTTTATAATCTTCATGCAAACTAGAATAAGCGCAAGTATCTCTTGCGCTTATGAATCAGAAGATCTTATTGAATAAGCTCTCATAGCTTAATTTTAGAGTTGCTGCATGCAGATGTCATTCTAATTTATTGATTAACACTATTAGAAAATATTGATTTCGAAGAAATAATAAGGAGCTTTCCCAAAAGCAAATAAGTTCATATAGGGGCACAGAAACAAAAAAAATGAGGTGGCAAGGTTCTTGCCTTCTCATTTTTTTTGTTTTCTGTCGACTGCAAGGGAAAGTCACCCCATCTTTATTTCGCGGAACGTCGATCCGTTACGAGACGTTTCGAAGATCATTCAAACACGAATCCACACCGACATTTCACCAGGCTGTCGGTTGCCCCACAAGTAATACGGTACAGCTTTTAGCTTTACCGGCTCAGAAACATGCTGCTGCGCAAGCCGGCGGTACGCCATATTCTCTTGCCATGAATCTCGTTCCTCGGCGCGACCTTTCGCTTCAATGACGACCGCTCCACCAAGCAGCTCGGTGTCGTAATACGAATGCAGCTCCGCTTCGCGATCGATAGACAAGTTCGGAAGCAAGCTGCCGTTGTCCGTTTCCTCCAGACAATAAACTAGCGGACCGCGTTCAATAGCAGCTTTGCCTGCATTGGCCCTGATCTCCGGATGCGAGGTAATCAACTGCGCCTCAAGCACGGGCTCCCATTCCACGATGTCTCCCTGTGCCCATTGCCTACTTACGGTCGCATATCCATTCTCTACCTCGTATTCCGAAATCATGCCGTTAATTTTCATCACAGCTTGCCCGTAGCACCAGGATGGAATGCGCAGCGCAAGCGTAAATCCGGCATCCGGAACAGCAGTTAATTCAATTCGCACATAACCTTCCCAAGGAAGACGCGATTGCTGCTTCAGTGCCACTTGACCGACAGCTAGCTCGAACTGTGCTTCGCTGCCGATGAACAGATGCGTATAAACTTTGTTATCTTCTGCAGAAGTTGTATAAATATAATCGTTCAGCGAGGTGAGAAGCCGCGCCACATTCGGTGGGCAGCACGAGCAGCCGAACCACTTCTGCCGCACCGACTTCACGTGCCTACGGTCCGGGTTATCTAAAGAAGCCTTCGGCCACACTTCCAGTGGATTGACGTAAAAATAATGCTTGCCGTCCCGCGACATACTGCCTAAAACGTTGTTGTACAGCGCCCTCTCTAGGACGTCGGCGTACTCGCTCTTCGCCTCCAGAAGCAGCATGCGGCGGGCGAAGAAGATTAGACCGATGGAAGCACACGTCTCGGCATATACGGTATCATTCGGCAAGTCGTGGTCGAAGGTAAACGCCTCACCCTGATGCGTCGAGCCGATACCACCTGTAATGTACATCTGCCGCTTCGTCGTGTTATCCCACAATCGACGGCACGCCTCGAGCAGCTCCCGGTCATTTGTCAGGCTTGCAAGGTCCGCCATCGCCGTATACATATAGACCGCCCGTACAGAATGGCCTATCGCGGCATCCTGTTCACGAACTGGCAAATGCGCCTGATTATAGGCTATTTGTTCGATGGACGGAATCGGCAGCTCCTTCTTCGCCCAATGACTGTACCCATCTCTCTGCTTGCATTCCTCAATCAAAAAGTTCGGCGATTGACCGCGCTCATCGATAAAAAATTGCGCCAACTTCAAATAACGCTCCTCACCCGTCGCTTGATACAGCTTCACTAACGCCAGTTCTATCTCCTGGTGACCGTCATAGCCCCTTAGTTTGCCTGGCTCGCGACCAAATACGGTGTCGATATAGTCGGCAAATTTGCAAACGACATCAAGCAGTCTCCGTTTTCCCGTGGCTTCGTAATACGCAACCGCTGCCTCCATCATATGGCCCGCGCAGTACAGCTCGTGCGCTTCATGAAGATTCGTCCACGCATTACCCGGTTCTTTGATCGAGTAATACGTGTTCAGATAACCGTTGTTGTGTTGGGCCTTGGCAACTAGCTCGATCAATTCGTCCGCAGTTCGCTCCAGCTCGGGGTCGGGTTGGCTTGCAAGCGAGTATCCGACCGCTTCAATCCACTTCGCCACATCGCTGTCCTGGAAAACCATCCCCCCGAATTCGCCTTCTTCTATCCCAGCTGCAATCCGGAAATTACGGATCGCATAGCTCGGCTCGGCATCTGGAATCCGGTCGTTAAGTGCCTCCCATTGATAGGGAATAACCGTCCCCCGCACCAGCTCTGTAAATTGATTCCAAAACCCGTCCTGTATGCGTACACGCCTACTACTCTGCCGCTCGCTCATTGATATCCCCATATGAAAATCCTCCTAGAACTGTAATTGATTTATATGACATTTGATTATCACTCTCATCCAGTTTATCCTTGAATATATGGATGAACTACGAATAAAACAAACCTATTTTTTATAAAATTTCACACTGCATATGGAGGGTATTGGGAATGAACGAATCAGGAATCATTTGGATGGAGCTGCCACCAGTGCCTTATTACATTACGACCGGGTTATCGACCTTAAATCCGGGGGAGCAGCACCCGAGCCGGCGGAATATCGGCATCTTCGATCTGCTTTGGGTTGTCAAAGGGACGTTATACATCGGAGAAGAGGATATGCAGTGGGAAGTTACGGAAGGACAGACACTATTACTATTGCCCGACCGTTATCACTACGCGGTGAAGCCCTGCGAGACGGAGACCCTTTTCTATTGGAATCACTTCGACTTTAAAGGGAGTTGGCTCCAGGCGGCGGACAATGCTCCAAACCCAGCCTACCCGGTCCAGCATGTATGGGCAAACCCCTATACAATTCGGATTCGGCAATATGCCTCGCCGCCGGAGTTTCCCCTTGCCGTGTGCCACCTTCGCAAAATGCTTGCATCGTCAGACCAACATCGCTCGGCGACCTTTTGGAACGAGCAGCAGCTGTTCATGGAGCTGCTGCGTCTACTAGAGGAAGGGTATCGTGGAAGCGACTCTTCCCCTGCCTTAAAGCTTGCAGAGAAAGCAGAAGCTTACCTTCGGCAGCATTTTCAGGCTGACGTAACGAATGAATCACTTGCGGAGGCTCTTCATTATCACCCGAACTATATTGTTAGGTGCATGAAAGAGATCTACCACTGTACACCGATGGAATATCTGCACGAGTATCGACTGGAGCAAGCAAAGCTGCTGCTGATCAAAACGGATTGGGCGATCGGGCAAATCGCCGATCGTGTCGGTTTCCAATACGCCCCATACTTCTCCAACTGCTTCAAACAGTATGCCGGCATCTCACCTCTGCGTTTCCGCAAGCAGTATTCACATTAGTCGTTCTGCTAATGACGCCGTGCTTGTAACGCGCTAATCTTACAATCGATGACCCGCTTCCCCTTCCTGTGTTAACTTCCATGCGTCCAAGCTTTCCAGAAATACTTCTCCATTCCTGGCAAACAGCTTGAATCCCAGACTGTCAGGTTTCGGGTAAATGCGGTTCGTTACGGTTTTCAGCCCGTTATTAGCAAATAGCTCAACAGAAGAACGGTCAATGAATATTTGCAGCTTAATGCAGCCATCATCCAATGGAGCAAGATCCACTTCACTCACACCCGCTTCGCCTGTACCGGAGTGATTACGATCCACTCTAAGCTTACGGTCAGCAGCCGAAAAGCTCACTTCCGTGTACTCGGAACCATCCTCTGAACAGCGAAGCAGTAAACCGAACTCAGCATCGTCAGCTGATTGATTCGTGTTAAAAATGGCGATAAGTTCAAGCGCATCACCATGAATTTCTGGCAATGGTACTTCGGTATCCGCACAGATGGACAGATTGCTGACATGGTGATGAGTCCCGCGCATGTCCCTCAATTCCTCCACAGGCAGTATCCGCAGTGTTCCGTCGTCATCAGAAAGTCTCAGCTCGCGAGGCAGGGTAAAAGCCCCCATCCAGCCATGCTCCTGCTCCGGCATTCGAGCACCCCAAATATTCATCCAGCCAATGAGAATACGCCTTCCCTGTCCGTCCACGAACGTTTGCGGAGCATAGAAATCAAAGCCATAGTCTAGCCGCTCCGCGTAACGGTAGTCGAATATCCCGGTCTCACAGCTAAGCCTGCCGGTTAGATACATCGTCCTGGTCGTTCCCATATTCATAGGGGAAATCACCAGCACGTGGTCATCTCCGTTCCCTAGCGGAAACAAATCTGGGCATTCCCACATATCCCCCATCGTGCCATCGCTTTCAGCTGCGACCCCGATATAGCTCCAATCCCTCAGATCAGAAGACTTATACAGCAGCGCTTTGCCCAAGCCGTCTTTCCCGTATCCAATAACCATGTACCATATTCCATCATGCTGCCAAACCTTCGGATCCCGAAATCCGAAGCCACCTTCTTCTGGCGCGCCAGCAATAACTGGGTTATACGCTGCTTTGTTGAAAGTAACCCCATCTATGCTTGTCGCAATGCACTGAACCTCAGTGGGTGTGCGTCCATCGACATGTCCCGTGTAGATCAACGTCAGCACACCGTTATCGTCCACAGCACTGCCCGACCAGCAGCCATGACCTCCACTTTCTCCCGCATCGTAATTCTCCGATGGCGCCAACGCTACAGGCAGATGCTCCCAGTTCACCAAGTCTTTACTTTTGGCATGCCCCCAGTGCATCGGTCCCCATTTGGGCTCATAGGGATAGTGCTGATAAAACACATGATATTCATGATTAAAATAAATCAGTCCATTCGGATCATTCATCCATCCCGCTGGAGGCATTAAATGATAGCGAAGCCTGTAGTTCCCCTCTGCCACTGATGCTGAAGCTTGCTCCAACGCCTTATTGGCTAGATCGACTCGTTCTTCGTGACCCCTGTTCCGTTCCTTGTCCTCTTGATGACTCATCCTATCTCACCCTCACTCCTAAACTTCTATAACACATTTTCTGCTAGCATTAATGCATCAATTTCTTCAATTGTACCAAGTGAAGGAATGGCACCTTTTCGAATCGTCGCTAAAGCACCCGCTGCATTCGCAAATCTCAAAGCGCTGCATAGTTCATCTTCGCTCCAAGCGTGTAAAGGTTTTCCAAGCTTTAACACTTCATGTAGAAAGGCTCCAAGAAAGCCATCCCCTGCACCCGTTGTATCAACCGTATGAACAGAATAGCTATCAACCTTCCCCCACCAGTCGTTCATTCGATAAAATGAGCCTATAGATCCCGCGGTTACTAATAGCAGCCTAATTGAATACAGATCCATCAACTGTTTGGACGCAATTTCTATGTCCCCCTGACCTGTCAGGAAGATGATCTCTTCTTCGGATACTTTCACGAGGTCAGCCAATCTCAAGCCTGCATGAATAGCCTCCCTAGCATGCTGTTCGTCCTCCCACAAAGAAGGACGCCAGTTGGGATCATAAGAAATAAGCGCACCTTTCTCCTTGGCTTTCTGCGCGGACTTAATCGTAGCTGAGTAGGAAGGCTCCGCCGTCATCGAGATGGATCCAAAGTGAAAAATCCGCGTTCCCTCCAACATAGCATGATTCACCTCATCCTCTTTCAGCAGCTGGTCAGCACCAGGCTTTCGTGAGAAATGAAAGGATCTCTCGCCTTGCGAATCCAAATGAATGAAGGCCATTGTTGTATGGGCCTCGTCAGACGCTATAAGCCCGCTATCTGACACACCCTGCTGCAGCAAGGCTTGCCGCAAATACCTACCAAAGGGGTCATTGCCCACCTTCCCAATGAACCCGGTCTTCATGCCGAGCTTAGCCATAGCGGCCACAACGTTCACGGGAGCTCCCCCCGGATTTCGCTCAAATAAAGGCTGTCCGGCGTCTGATAAACCTTGAGGTGTAAAATCAATTAAGTACTCCCCTAGCGCAACTGCATCATAGTTCATCTTAAGCTTCCTTTCTCCTCATTATGCAAACTCTGGGATCAACCTTTAATACCTGACATCGTGATACCCTGGATATAGTAACGCTGCAAGAACAAGAACAGCAGCAGAATCGGCACTGTAGATAACGTGTTCGCCGCTAATACTTTGGACCAATCCGTCCCTTCGTTAGAGGAAAACGTGGATATACCGACTTGAATCATTTGCATCTTCTGATCATTAATGACAATGAGCGGCCAGAGATAGGAATCCCAATTGCCTAGGAATGTCATCAGGCCGAGTGTAATTAATGCGGGAACTGCTGCCGGAAGCACGATGGATACGAAAGTGCGCTGCAGGCTAGCTCCATCTATACGTGCCGCTTCCATCATTTCATTCGGAACCTCTGCGAAAAATTGCCTCAGCATAAAAATGCCGAACACGGACAACATCGATGGTACGATCAGCGCTTTATATGAATTAAGCCAGCCCAGATCATGCATGAGCAAGTAGTTTGGCACGAGCGTAACTTCACCCGGTATAATCATCGCGGACATAAATAAGGCGAATACCACTGTTTTAAAGCGAAATCTGAGTTTAGCAAAAGCAAAAGCTGCCATCGAATTAATGATAAGCACAAGCGCGGTTACGATCGAAGCCACGAACAAGGTATTCCAGATATAACGAAGAAACGGATTGCGCGCATTGAAAATGACATTATGAAAATTACGTCCCGTCCATTCCACAGGGATCAGCAGATGAATATTCAGTGACGTATATTTAAAAAGCTCCTGGTACGGACGAAATGAGCCGGCGACCATCCATAGGATCGGAGCGACAGAAATCAGAGCGATCACAATCATGATGATCATTCTTACGATGTTGTTTATCCTCTTCACAGCGATTCCCTCCTAATATTTATTTGGGGCCCCCGCAAAGTAATCGGCATATACTTCAGAGCTTAGCTTCACTTTGTGGGGTAATACAGGGATCTTTGAGCGGAGCTCAAAGTCTCTCCTCTTTGGGATCTTTGAGCGGAGCTCAAAGTCTCTCCTCTTTGGGATCTTTGAGCGGAGCTCAAAGTCTCTCCTCTTTGGGATCTTTGAGCGGAGCTCAAAGTCTCTCCTCTTTAATCAGCATCTTTGTTAAACAGCTTCATTTGGATAAGTGAAATGGCTAGCACGATCGCAAAGAGCACAAAAGCCGCCGCTGTCGCATACCCCATTCTCATTTGCGTAAAAGCCTGCTTATAAATATAGAAAACAACCGTTTCCGTCGAGCTGTTAGGTCCTCCATTCGTCAAAACGAAAACCAGCCCTGACAGCTTGATAGCATCTATCGTCGTCATAATGACCACGAAGGCCATGGTCCGATTCAACAACGGAAGCGTAATCTTGAAAAATTGCTGGATCCTAGATGCACCATCCACTCTAGCAGCTTCGTACAGATCTGGAGAAATATTGTTCAGACCTGCGAGGAAGATGATCATGAAAAATCCGGCGCCTTTCCAGATTCCGAGCACAATAATGCCATTCATCGCCGTGTCAGGATCAGATAGAAAGCTCGTAACCGGCAGGTGTAGAGCCTTGAGAACACTGTTCAAGAGCCCAAACTCTTTGTTGTAAATCAGCTTAAAGACCGTTGCAGCCACCGCTGTCGAAATAATAACCGGGATAAAATAAAGCGTTCGGAACAGACTTGCCGCCACTGTTTTCTTCTGGATCAATAACGCTAGCCCCAGAGCGATACTTGTTTGAATCGGAATCACGATAATAGCAAAATAAAACGAATGCTTCAGACTGTTAAAGAAAGCGCGATCCTTCATCAAATGAACATAATTATCCATTCCGACAAATACATCGCCTGCGCCTACAAGTGAATAGTTTTTAAAGCTAATGATGAATGCTTGCAGCATTGGGTAGAACACGAAGACAAGCAATAAGGCTATCGCCGGGAAAATAAACCAGAATGCAGTAGCTTGCTCATGCTTTCGGAAGCTTTGCGATTTTTTTTGGGTTTCTATCACTGTTTGTATCGCAGTATCCATGGTTCATCTCTCCATTCCACTTCTATCAATTTGTATCGTAAACAAAAACCTTGAAGCTCGAAACCACACCGCCATCTGGACTAATCGCTTTGATCTCCGCCTGTCCGGCCTGAACGCCCTTCACCATAGCTCCTCCGTCAACAGCTGAAACTGTAGCTACCGCATCGCTGTTAGACTGCCATTTCAACAGCTGCGGAGCGCTTAAAGGAATGACCGAAGCTTCGACCAGCTGACTGCCATTCACAGGCACATCGAGCGTGCTCTTACTTAGCACAATCCGCTGCGGCTTCACGGCATTCACATCCTCATCACGCCATATCGTTTGTATCGGATAAAAATGAGCACTCTCCAGCGTGACGCTGCCTTCCAAAGCAGTTAACTCCAACCGGTTACTCGTCGGGTCCGGGAATATCAGGCTAGAGACGACAGCCTCGCCATCGTGCCCAAATACCTCAAGACTAGATTCATCTACGAAAAATCGGAGCTTGAGCTTGCCTTCCTTCAGCTTCAGCGGCGCCGAAACTTTCTCAGCGAAGCCCTTCTCGAACGATGTGATGCCGGAATGTGTTCGATCTACCGTCAACTGCTCCGTCTTGGCATCATAGCTGACGCCCGTTTCTTGGTTGCTTCCTTTTCTTAGCTTGAACGCCAATTTCGCATTCGGCTGAACAGATAGTTCGGTAACCATCTCATAAGATGTTCCTTTGATGACGTCGAACGGATTATTTCCTGCTGATAACGCCTGCTTGGACACAATCACTTCCTTACCGCGCAAAGTCTGAAGTTCCTTAATCGGCTCCTGAATCAGCCGCAAACCTTGATCAGGGATATTCCTCAGCCTAAGCTCGCGTGGGATGGACATGTTCCCCCTCCAGCTGCTCGTCGGCATCGCGAACGCATAACGCCAATTCGACATCCAGCCCAGCCAGATGCGGCGTCCATCTTTGGCCGGGATATCTGAGTAGGACACAGCCGCATAGAAATCTTTACCGTAATCCGTCCATAGCACGTCCGATGGCTTATTATCATTCTTGAACGTTAGGCCATCGAACGTACCGATGAAGTATTGCGCTGTGGACCCTTTCGTCGTGTTGTTACTGCCGATACTTACCGCTAGAACCCACTTCTTTGCTTTTGAGCCCTCCACCGGCAGCTCGAACAAGTCCGGACATTCCCATACGGCCGCGTGCGAGCCTTGATCGCTCCCGAATTCACTGGTCATTTTCCACGATTTAAGGTCAGGCGATGCATAGAAACGAACATGGTTATCGACAGACACAACCATCACCCAAGAATGGGTAGGCGCATGCCAGATGACCTTCGGATCTCGAAAATCCTTCAAGCCCTGATTCGGAATCACCGGGTTTCCTTCATATTTGGTCCATGTCCGGCCTTTATCCGCGCTGTAGGCAATGCTTTGCGACTGAACACCGCCTTTGAAATGGGTAAAAATCGCGACCAAGCCCGCTTTGCCGCCAAAAAATCCGCTCGTGTCCTTGCTATCCACCACAGCGCTCCCAGACCAAATCTCTCCCAAGGAATCCCGAGCCAGAGCTACCGGGAGATGATCCCAGTGGATGAGATCCTTACTAACCGCATGTCCCCATTGGCCCTTGCTTTGGTAAAATTGGTGATACTCACCTTCGAAATAGACCATCCCATTCGGATCGCTCATATTCCCGGATTCCGGTGATAAGTGATACTGTGGACGGAACTTTTCTGTATAATAATTCGGATCACTCGCATACGTAAAAGCTGAGTTTTCTGCTGAATCCGACGATCTGCCATCCTCTTTAACCAGAACCGCCACCCCCAATCCTAGAAGTACGACCGCGGCAGTACCAACTGCCCATAACCCTAATTTCTTCCGCATACTTCCTCCTTGCGTCATGTCGCCATCATTTTCTGTATGGTTATTGTACCGAGTCCGTACGAAGAAAGATTTCAAAATCATCGGGAGTTGCCTTTCAATTTTATTTGCAAAAAAATAAGCCCTCTGCAAATGCAGGGACTTAGGATAGCCTATGATTTTGTATTAACTATACTTTTTTACTTAGTAGTTCTTCCCGATACTCCTTTGGACCTTTGCCATAATACTTCTTAAAAGCGGTGCTAAAGTAACTCGAACTGGAGTAACCAACCAGCGTAGCAATATCCGTTAGCTTCAGTTCATTTTCTTCCAGCAGCACCGTAGCCTTACTTAGACGCAATTTCGTGACATAATCACTAAAAGTAACTCCCACACTCGTCTTAAACAACCCGGACAAGTAGGTCTCGTTAAGATGAAACATTTCCGCAAGAGAAGCCAGCGTGAGCTCATAGGAGAAGTTCTCATCCACATAATTGCGAATCGCTTCGATCATCTGCTGGCCGCTGGAGAACCTCGTTTTCCTCACTTCATTCATCACCAATTGAGCCATTTCATGAAGCTGCTCCAACACTTGCTCCCTTGAGGAATAGTCTCTCACCGTCATCTGACAGTTCCATAGATAGCTTTGCAACGATGCGCCACCAAGTTCGAACTTCTTGGCTATTGCATTAAACAACAAAATAATCCTAAGTGTCAAAAAGGTGAATACAAACATCGGTGTGTCTCGATCAGCGGAGAATATGGTATGCAGCTGCTTAGTAAATGCAGGCATATCCAGATTTTCAATGGTTTGCATCAGCTTTCTCTCTACTTCCGGCGAAAACGCGTGTGTCAATGCCAGCATATTTCGGTTCGGCTCAGCCTTGTCTGATTGGATCGTGCCTTGACTCCATGCCAGCATGCTTGATGCATAACCATCCTTCAACTGCCTCAGCCCGTTGATGGACTCGCCTATGCCGACTACACTCTCAACTCTCAGATAGCTTTTGATATTCCGCTTGAGCTTGCGCACGAAGTCATCCATGAAACGACCATGCTGCATAGGATCTTGAATAAGGATCAGAAAATGCATCATGGCAGGATGAGTAATGGGATAAAAGGGATACACCTGCTCCCAATTTTCAGCAGACTCCCGGCAAATCATCTGGAATGCCAGGTAGAGTAAGTCTTTCCGCTCATTCCAATCGTCCAACCGTCCTTGCGGAATTCTCATCTCAACCGTCACAAACTGCGCATGTACATCATCTATGGTCAAAGAAGACAGCTGTAATTGCTGCATCCGTTCTTTCACGGTTGGTACACTAAACCATTCATCCTTCACCAGCTGCCAAATTAATTGCTCCTGCATCAGTTGAAGCTGTTGGTGATTCTTCATTTCCTCTTGGTCTTGTTCGCGTATTCGATTCCGGTCATCTTCCAATTCTCCGGACAGTTTGGCAAGGAGTGCCGTTAATTCGCTGCGTACTACAGGCTTTAACAAATAATCTTTCACACCCAATTGGATGGCCGCCTTCATATATTCAAAATCGGAGTAACCCGAAAGCACGATGATACGAAGATGGGGGAACTTCTCCTTACTAGCTTTGATGAACGCTATACCGTCCATTTGCGGCATTCGGACATCCGTAATCACAACATCGGGCAGCGGCTGCTCACTAAGAAGCTGCATGGCCTCCAGACCATTAGCTGCTTCTAATTCAATTTCAAATCCGGCGGATTTCCAATCGATTTTGGCTTTAATACTGTTACGTACACCGACTTCGTCATCAATCAGCATAATTCTGTACATCTATGTTGTCAGCTCCTTAACAGAGGAAGGTACAAGGTCAATTCCGTCCCTTCGCCCAACCTGGATTGTAAGCCTAAGTGAAATTGCTCCCCATAATTCAACCGACATCGTGATAAAACATTGCGAAGTCCGATACTTTGCCCCTCGCTGCTAAGAATGGCAACAGAATCCCCTGTTTTTATCTCTGCCAATAAATCTTGTACCAACTCGGGGGACATGCCAATTCCGTTATCTTTGACGGAGATCAGCAGTCTTTCATCTTGTACCAGAGTCAGCAATGTAACCTGTGCGACGCCTGCCTTCTCTAGACTATACTTCACTGCATTTTCCACCAGGGGCTGAATAATGAACTTGGCAATCATGACATCATCTGCCGCGGGATCATCCTCTATTACGACTTGTAATCGATCTTCATGTCTTAAATGAAGAATGAACAGATAATCCCGAATATAGTTCATTTCCTCTGCCACTCGGACCAAATCGCTGTTCAAGTTCAGAGAATACCTCATCATTTTACCTAATGCCTCGGTGGCGTCCATCACTAGGTCTTCCCGCCTCATAGCCGCCAGACCGCTAATGATTTCAAGCGTATTATTATAGAAATGCGGGTTAATTTGCAGAAGCAGCGCCTTATATTCGGCATTCTTTCTACGTAAATTCGTTTCGAATTCGGTTTCGATCAAATATCTTAACCTGTGCGTCATTTGCTCGAAAACCCCCGTCACATAGCCTACTTCACTATGTCCTTCCCGGACTTTCGGCATCACATGCAGAGCCTGATTAAATTCGCCGCGCTGCACATGCTTCATCGCTTTGCCCATCACACTAAGCGGCTTGGTAATGCCTGCGGACAACCAAAAGGCCGTGAGTATGGCGAGTATAAGCAAAAGAGCGGTAACCAAAAGCATCGTTTGCCTGATATGAGTGATCTTCTCATACAATTCTCCTTCGGGAACGGTGCCTACAATGGTCCAATTTTGAGCCGGCAATTTGCGGAAAAAAAGCAGATTCGTACTCCCTTTCTCCTCAATAGGGAAAATCCCGCTAATCTCCTCCTCGAATCGTTTATCGATTTGCTTAAGACCACTACTTAGAATGTCCCGATGCTCTGCAATATTTTGATCCAGCACACTATTGCCTTCACTCGTTAGCAAAATCACTTTCCCAGTCTTCCCGACCCGAATCTTCTCAATCGCATTTCGAAGCAAGGTTGTGGGGTAATTGACTTTAATGAACCCGACATTCTTTAACGATTGCAGCTGCACCAGTGGAAAAAGAAAGCTATTAATCGATCTTGCTCTCATGAATTCGTCCGATTGGTCGATATCTTTATGCGCTGTCGTCCAGCGCTTGTTTGCTGTCATAAATGCCATAAACCACTCGCTATTTTTATAGGTTCTATCTTGCGTCCACAATCCTCCGGCATCCTCGGCAAAAGCACTAATTGATATGCCGTTAGAGTTGTTAACTGCATACGAAGAAAAATACTCCCGCAATCTCTGCTTCGTAAGAACACGCTCCTGTATCGTATTATCCGGATTCAAATGAACGGTAAGCCATTCCTGCGTCGTTCGGCTGCTCACGACCTGATTGCCCGTATCTTCAACCTGAGTAAGCAGAGTCACAACATGCGAAGCAAATTGTTCAATTGTTTGAGCGGTTGAAGATTCAATCGACGCTTTAATCGTTTTCGTCGCTTCCTCACTAAGAATATAAGCGAGTGCGGCAAAAGGGAGGATTAGCAAAATAGAGAAAACAGCCATTAGACGGCTCCTCAATGAAAAAAACATGAAATCCCCCGTTTCTTATCCAGTCATCACACCATCTATTTATCATACACGTCAACCTTCTTAGGAAACAACGACAAAGAGACGATCATCGAAATGATTCGTCTCTATGATCTTCACAACCCTACTTTTTCTGCTGCGCCTGCACATCCGCATAAGCCTTATCGATTGTCGTAATCGCTTCTGCAATGGATGCATCAATATTCCGTTTGCCGATGGTGACATCTTCAAACATTTTATTCACAGCATCGGACATTTGCGGGAAGATTGGCGTAATCGGACGCGGTCTGCCGTACTTCTGATTTTGAATGACGAAGATGTTCTTCGGATACTCGTTCAATTCCGGGAAAGTCTTCGCTGAAGAGTAACGGGATGGAATATCTTTGGTCATTCCGGCATACGTCTTTTGTCCTTCCTCACCAGTCACCCAGTTGACGAACTTCCAAGCTTCATCCGGATGCTTGCTCTTCGATGAAATGCCCAGCGCCCAACTGCCATTCGCTACCGCTTGTGCAGTCCCCTTAGGCAGAGGAGCAATGTCATAGTCTTCGCCCAGCTTGAAATTCGGGAACTTCTCTTTCAGATTCGCCAGAGACCAGGAGCCATCAATCGTAATGCCCAATTTACCGTTCGGGAATGGATCCGGCGGATACTCCAGAGCAGATACTTTATCTTTGTTATACAGATCCGAGAAGAATTGAACGGCTTTCTTCGTTTGCGGTGAATCCAAAAAACCTTTCGACGTTTTACCATCAGGACTCATAATTTCCCCGCCAAGCTGCCAGATGATCGGATACTTGAAGTAAGCCGTACCACCCGCGTTCCCGAAGCCCTGTGCAGGATCTATACCAAAGATGCCATTGGCTGGATCATTGATTTTCTTTGCAGCATCGAGCACCTGATCCCATGTCCACGGCTCATCCGGATTTTTGGAAGGAAGCGGAATACCCTTCGCTTGAAACATCTTTTTGTTATAGAACATGGCAATCGATGATTCCGTTAATGGCGCCATATAAATTTCATTTTGATACGTGTAGGTCGCAAGTGTTGATTTAGGAACATCATCGATATTCCCGTCCGTCTTGAAGTATGTGGTTAACGGCTTCAGAGCACCGGCATTTGCGTACGAACCGACCGTAGGAGCATCTAACGCCATAATATCCGGCGGGCTGCCCGATGCGATGGATACTCGTAGTTTCGTGTCATAATCTGAATATGGAATCGGTGTCATTTCGACAGAAATGTTCGGATACTTTTGCATGAAGGAAGCAACGAGCTTGTCATAGGCTGTATTCTCCGTATCATTCCCTGAGTTTCTCCAGAACGTCAGCTTTACTTTCTCTTCTTTTTTAACAGCATTATCCGTTTGTTTGGGTACTGCTGACGACGTATTTCCACCATCACTTTGCGTTGAACATCCCGCCAATAAACCACCGACTACGAGAGCGCTTACTACTGTTTGGCTTAGCTTTTTCAAAATGTGAATGCCCCTTTCATTTATCTGTTGTTGTAGTTCTTGTCATCATCATATCAAAGGGGCCGGGATATTAAATTCAATATTCTCTGCTTAGAACTTATAAAATTATCATGATTCTGGTTATTGTACAAGAGCGTAACGAGCTTCATCGAACATATTATCTACGTCAAAGCTATATTGTACACCAACAAAAAGTGTTCATTGAGCTTTTGCGAAATACGTTGATCCCACGTTCGTAATCCTACCTGCCCCCAGAAAATACGCTTGGGTCTCGTATAACTTAGTATCAGCTGCAGCTAGAATACTTTAATAAGGTGGTCATAATCATGATAGTAAAGTTAACAAAAGAACCCAAACGGTCCTACCTTCTTGCCAAAAGCTTCATGATCAGCTTACTCGTTTTTAGCGTGGGTACCGGTAGCGTTTTAGCTTCGGAGATTACAACAACAACAACAACACCGTCGTCCAATCCCGCATCCGTGAGCGTCACCCAGAATACGACTTCCTCCTCGCAAGCAGGCACGACTTCGAACGAATCCAAAACAGAGACTCCAGATCTTTTGCCAGGAGACTTATTCTACTTTGTAAAAATAATGTACGAAAACATTCGATTGGCCCTAACTGTCAATGACGTGAAAGAGGCGCGACTACTTACCGCATTTGCCCAAGAGCGACTTGTGGAAGCAAACGTCTTATTGGCTCAAGGAAAAACGGAAGAGGCGAATCTATCTCTCCAGAAGTCGCTGGAAACTCAGCAAAGTGCTGTTCAAAAAACAGATCAGGCTTCTGGAATATCGATAACCGTAAAGACTACACAAGTAGAGACTATTGCACAAGCGGCTGCTAAAGATGAGGATTCAACACAAAAAGAAACTGCAGCAACAGCCGCAGCGAAGCAGGGCAGTGAGCAAACAGCAGATCCCGAGCAAACGGAAGCCGAAGATGTGATCAATCCTGTAAGAGAAGTGAAAAATCCGGAGCAGGTATTGAAGGTAAAGGCCGATTTACAACACAATATTGTAGCCCTGTCCTCCGCATTGGAAAAAGTGGGAAATCCGAACGCTCAACTGGCTTTAATGAAAAATATAGAAAAGGCGTTTGCTCATCTGGATAAAAAACTGTCCAAAATCGAGAAAAAAGAGAAGCTGGGGCAGATGAATGAGAACGTAACAGCTAAGGAAGAGCAGCCCACGGTTGCTTCGCTGGTTCCATCTCCATTTCCAACACCAGTATCAAATGAGCCTGTCTCGGACCAAGAGAAACAGGAAAGCTTAGTAACAAAATCAGATCAAACGAAGAAGGATGAAGACAACCAGCATATGAATAAATCTGATAAAGCAAAAGAGAAAAAGAACGATAGCCCACACAAAGGTGGCGAAAAAGGGAACGGCAACGGACACGATAAAAATAAAGGTAGCAAACAAGAATAAAACCGCTACTCGCCCCCTTTTCAATATATAAATACTTAAGTACGAATCTTACACCTTCTCGATGTTAAAAGTAACGTGCTTCGGGATGCGCAAAGACAATGGCCGAGACCGCAGCCTCCGGCGGCAGGCACTGGTCATGCTCATGCATTTACCGTATAATCATAGGCAAGTGACGAAGAACGTCCCGTTCCATTCCGATGAGTGGAAACGGGACGTTTTCTATTTTTAGAGGGAGGTGAGAGATTGCCTTTTGATGAAGAGCATACCGCATTTATCCGTCTTCATCTTGAAAGCAGGACGGGGGAGCGTCGAGGCCGGCTGGAGAGGGGCCATCGGCACGGTGAACTGCTGTTTCTAAGCAATGTCTGGTGGCCGCTACGTGGAAGTTTGAAAGACCTTCATCCGGAATACGAAGTACTCGATTGGCGGGGGAGATCTTACTTTGCCGATTTTGCCTGGCTGCCGGGATACGTTAAACTAATATTTGAAATCAAAGGATTTACCACGCACGTACGAGAGATGGACAGACACAAATACTGTAACGAGCTGAACCGTGAAACGTTCCTTCACTCTATGGGATTTCACGTCATTTCCTTCGCTTACGACGACGTCGAACAGCGCCCAGATCTATGTATCACTTTGCTGCGCATGGTGCTGAGCAGGTATCTTCCCAGCCAGACACCAGTCTCGCGCGCGCTTCTTGCCGAGAAAGAAATTATCCGACTCGCGACCCAGCAGGCTCAGCCGCTCCGACCAAAGGATGTGGAGCTTCATTTTGAGATCGATCACAAAACTGCGGTTCTTATGCTGAAAAAGTTATGTACAAAAGGCCTGCTGCTTCCTTCTTTTCGCGGCAACAGAGAAAGGGTAGTTAGGTATGAATTGGCTCCTGGTGTGCTAGATTACTTCGACTAAAGGGAAAACATCCTGCTAATTGCTCTGTTTGATCGCTTTGCAATCCCTATAGCTGGATAAGCTCCCACTAATTCAATCGAATTCAGTCAATTTTTCAACCAATCGCCGATTTAGATGGAGGTTTTCCAGTTAGACGCATTTCCCTCTATGCAGGAATCAATTTTGATGGAGGATCTCCCTCTATATGTGGCTGCGAGCGACGGGGGTGGCGTGGTTGGGGTCTTGGAACTATCAACAGGATGCCGATTATGCTGGCAATTTGTTTTTGTAATTATGCTCTCGTTCTTCGTTATGTTTCGAGGCCGTAAAGCAAACGAGCACGATCACAGTTTATTGGTTCATTTATAGGTGTTTCTAAGAAATAGTCCAACTGCCATTTCTGAGTTTTTTGAGCCTGGTGACTTATTGTCTTGTCCCAAGGTGGATAAACTCGTATTGCACGTTTACCGCCTTCACCTTGATTTGATACTATATTTTGATTGAATAGAACATGCTTTGGAAATACAAATTGGCCAAAGTTATTCCCTTTGCGAGTACTAATTACGAAGAAATCGACTGGATCCAATACGTCATACGGTTGGATCGATCCATCCCCAATTCTATGCCATAGTGTCACAAATTGCCCTACCTTTGTAGGAGTGATTTTAGCAACACGAAATCTAATGGAGAGAGAATTTAAATGAAATAAATAAGCCCCATATTCAGCATTTTGAGCTTCTAAAAGTGGTTGAGAGCAATCAAGCCCGCACACGTTATAGACGAGATTCTTGGTAGCAAGCAGGTCAATATGAATTATTTCTGAGGAAACCCAGGAATTTTGATCATTAGGGCATGCTTCTGATAAATTACTATTTTTCTTATCCATCAATTCTAATCTCCTATGCTCATAATATTCTATATAAAAGAATACCAAACATTTGTTCTTGACGAAAACGTTTTTTCACATAACTTGCATTAAGCCTTACTCACCTATTTGACAAGCTAATCCAAATCCAATTATAGTGTTAATAGTTATTATTACTATTAATAAGTGATTCCTGGGGGATTGCTGATCGTCAATGAATTTGCAAAAGGAAAAGGCAAACAAACTGGCTAACTACTTCTTTTCATCAAGGGGGAGGCTGGAAGGGACTAGGCATTGAACATATTACCAGCTCGCCATGTAACCCACGCACTTGTCGCATATAGCAAAGCGCTAACATAGAACAGCGCATTGATCGTCAACCAGTCGATTACATAGCCTCCTATGATGACAGCAAAACCCGACGCCACAGACGTCCAAAAATGATAAGCCCCAATTACAGCCCCGCGCTCGCCCCACTTGGTATGATCGGCGATTAGTAGACGTTCGCTCATTTTTTGCATCGCGTTGCAAACGCCCATCAGCAATTGTAACGCCAGCACCCATGCGTAGCTCTCCACCCACGGGAACACAAGCATTGCCAGCATCATGCCGAGTGAGCTCCATGTCAGGATTCTAATTCCGTGGCTATCAAGTCGCGGTGCCAACCACTGTGACACAGCGGCAGAGCTGATCGTGAACACCGCAAACGCTAGCCCGTACTTCGTGAAACTGTTACCAAGGTTTTTAAGGAACAGCAAGTAATAAGGATAAATCATACCCGCCGCCAGCGTAACGATGCTTTGCGAGCGAATGAACCATCTTAAATTCATGTCAGGCTACTCCCCTTTATAGTCCATATAAAAATAGTTCACAAACAAATGATTCGGATCGTATTGCTCCTTTTTTCGAAAAAAATCTGCATACCTCGGGTATGCTGCCCGAAACTGATCAAGCCGCGGATATGCGATATACGGCAAATAGTATGTTCCATTGTGTTGAATGACCCGATCTAGAACGGCCTGAATTCCTGTCCGAACTTTATCCTGACCTTCCTTTGACAATGGGACATTGAATAAACAAACAAGCGCAAACATATCGTCGGTAGCATAAGAGAGTGTCGCTTCCTCATCGTGATTAACATAGCGTACCGTAATATTGAGTAGATTTAAATTTTCTACCTGCAGTACTGCCCTCAAATCGTCCACAAACCCCGCAAACTCCTGAACCGGCAAAAAATATTCCTGCAACACGTCATTGCTCCCTGCCTGCCGGTACTCCATAAACTCCGACTCCGAGCGCATCGCGTTGTTCCTCGTTATCCATGTACCTTGCTGCTTGGTGAAATATGGCTTCTGTAGATTCCACAGCACATTTTTACCCCAGCCGAACGTGCGGTTCAGATTAAACAACAACTTGGATAGAATTACGCCCTCTTCCTGAGTTTTCAACTGGTCGTGGCCCTTCAAAGGGACGGAACGGTCTAGAACATAATTAATCGCATACATTTCGGTTAAAAAATGTTCTGGCGCTACCGAAATCCGAGCAATGTGCAAATGAATATCGGGGTTCGTCTTCACATACTCAGCAAAATATCGACTGTACGAAGCTACGTCCAAATTGTCGACCGCGAGCTTATACATTTCGTTGTCGGTCAGTGTAAGCGTTACGTCAAGAATAATCCCGAACAATCCATAACCGCCGATGACGAGCCCGAATAGATCGGCATTTTCATTGCGGCTGACGTTGAGTATTCGGTCATCTGCCGTAAGTAGACGGAACGATTCGACGCTTTTGATGAGTGAACCGTTGCGGATGTCCCTTCCATGAGCATTGACGCTAAGCGAACCGCCTATCGTAAAAATGTTCTGCGACTGCATCGTCTTCACCGCCAAACCGTACGGGTTGACGTAATCCTGCACGTCTTTCCAAGTTGCGCCGGCTTGAATACGGATCTTTTTTTTCTGCTGATCGAAGTCCAGCACGCGGTTATACGAAGTCATATCTACAACGATGCTGTCTTTGTAATACGTATGGCCACCCTGACTATGCCGCTGCCCGGCTATTGAGATAGTAAGGTGCTTATCCCGAGCCTCCTGCAAAATGCCCCGCAACTGATCCTCCTCACGCCCTTTAGCAACTCCCGTTACTTTTACTGGACGAAGCCTGCCGTAGTCGGTGATCAGATACGGATCCTGTTCGAGCGTATCGTATTGAAAGTAATTGAGGAAGCAAAGGACGGCGAGAAGGAGGAGAGCGATCCATTTTTTCATAAGTTCCTCCGTGGTGAATCATTATGTATTCACCAATTCGGCAATACAGGCAAATATCCTGTTTATTGGGACAGGTTTTGTACTTTTCGCTTGCTCGGTGGAATGTAACCCTTGACCAACTTTCTGTTTTCTCAAATATTTGGCTAATCTGGACATGGGACAGACTAAAATATTTTTTGGTTATTTTGTTGACTTAAACCTTGGTTTAAGTCGTATGATAGTCCTGTCGACAAAGAAAGATAAAATTTGGAGGTCTCCAGATGAAATATTGTTCAATAAGCGAAGCTGCAGCCAAATTCAATATTCCAGAATCAACGTTACGTTATTATGAAAAAAAAGGATTATTACCATTAATCGAGCGTGATGAAGCTGGTAGGCGGTTATTTTCATAAGATCAAAATGCGAAAGAAAAATTTCCTAGCCTTATTACTCGTGTAAGTGATTTGGCTATTGAATCCGAGCGTGTAGCATTGTTTGATTGGGTAACAACGAACTATCCAGAAGTGAATGTGTTAGTTAACAACGCAGGGATTCAACAACGTTTTAATGTGTTAAAAGCGGATGCGAAGAACAATTGGAGTTATTTCAGTAAAGAAATCACAGCCAATATTGAAGCACCATTCCAACTCTCTATGCTTTTCGCTCCATTTTTTGCAACAAAAAAAGAGGCGATTATCATTAACGTCACATCCGGGTTAGCTTTTACACCGTTTCCAATTGCTCCGATTTATTCAGCTACGAAAGCAGCGCTTCATTCATTTACGATGAGTCTAAGACATCAACTTTCTGATACGTCTGTAGAAGTAATTGAAGTTGCTCCTCCGGCAGTGAATACAGCTTTAGGTGGAACGGGGTTACATTCGCATGGAGAACCATTAGATGCCTTCGCAGATGGAATTTTCAAAGGATTAGAAGAAGGTAAAAAGGAAATTGGATATGGTACTTCTGTGGATCGCTTACGCATGTCACGAAATGAAGTAGACGAACACGTAGAAAATATGTACAAGGCAATGAAAAACACAATTGAATAACTATACTTGCGAAAATTCCTTATTCAACTAAACTCCCGTTCGGAATAGAGCACCAGATGATTTAATACAAGCAGCCTGCTAGATCTTGTTATGAAGCTACCTTGTCATCGGCCAATGACAAGCACTTTATATCATAAAACAAAAAAGCCGCAATATAAGCGGCTTGTAATGGGATAATATTCTTGTCATCCGACAGATAAGATGATCCAGTATCTTATGCATCTTCTTCAGTACGCTTCGAATTAAAGTTGCACCAGACCACCGCATAAGCGATGCCCTTTAGCATGGAAAGCGCTTCTGCCACTTCTTTTTGTCTGCACTACCTTCAAAAACAAGCTGCATGGCTGGTCGAATTTCAGTCCTGTCTTTCGCAATAGTGAAGCTCATCATTGAGTCGATCTCTTATTGAAGAAAGGAATCGTTTTTAAGCCAAGACCCACCTTCATCAGTGCTTCGGTAACACATCGTTGCAGCTTGCAGTGCTCCCTTTGCCGCTTCCTCTAGCGTATTATAACGGTTTTCCATTGCAACAAGAGGTCCAGCAGTGTCTGCGTCTCTATAATAATGACTGAGCTCATAAAAGTAACTGCTCTCCCGATTTTTAAGAATGCGAATTCCAATATATATGCCATCTATTCTTGCTTTTAAACATTGTACGACTTCATGAACGGATTCAATATCTGCATGGACATTCTCGAGCTCAGATAAATTTAACATGCTTTATGCCTCCACGTCATCGTTCATAATAAGATAATCGATGCACTTCAAAATTTAGGTATCGAGGATAGTTTATCCAGATTAATGAAATCGATTCATTTTCAGATGTCTGATGAAAAATATTATTTATCAAGTATTTGAAGACGACTACGTTCTATTATCTCATTATCCGATAAAACCCAATCTTTAAATCGAATTGTCCACAAATCTAATTTTCCATCGAACTCCATGTCTTTTATAACAAAAAACGTTACGATCCGGACCACATTCGTGTTCCTGAGGGGTGAGGCTCGACCACCGGTAGACCTCCTCCGTCCATTGATAAATGTGCTGAAAAGCGGAATTCACCCTTATGATGTTAAAATTTATATCCACGATATCGATCCCATCGGAAACGTTATCGAATAGGGATTCCAATAACTCCTTCGTTTTCTTCAACTCATTTTCAACTTTTTTTCTCGAAGTAATGTCGATGCAGGAAGCGATCACTTCCACGGTTTGGCCGTTGCGCCGTATGGGGCTGAGCGACGCTAGGTAGGTATAACCGTTTACTGCTGTTTCCTTACTAAGTCTTCTAGCTCGCGCTTGGTTTCCGGTAAGGCCTCATTCGTCCTTTTAACAACTTGTATGGGAAAAATATTTTAGGTATTCACTTCTGCTGCTGACATCTTGAACACCTAGACAGACTTCGTTATTTCAATCTCGATAATGGCAAATTTAATAGACTAGGTACCTCTTCAGGG
Source organism: Paenibacillus sp. V4I9 (assembly GCF_030817295.1). Taxonomy (NCBI): domain Bacteria; kingdom Bacillati; phylum Bacillota; class Bacilli; order Caryophanales; family Paenibacillaceae; genus Paenibacillus; species Paenibacillus sp. V4I9. The sequence continues at coordinate 608,594 of NZ_JAUSZE010000001.1, read as the reverse complement.
AAGTTTGTCATACATAAACCAAAACTATACTCATGTATTTTAAAATAAAGCTCGTCATCACCGTTACTTTCGTAAATAATATCTTCTTCCTGCAAGCAAGTTTTGACTTCCTCAATGAAGATGGAATTTGTTACTCCAAAACTTACGTTCATCGTTGGTGGTAAAGCAGACATTGCGATAGGAATCCATTTTCTTGTCTTTGAAGGAATAACGGCATGTGCTGTTCCCCCAATTGCGAAAGTAAAGTTATCAGATACCTTATCAAGTTTGAGGTTGAGAATTCTAACTAACAATTCTCTGAACTGAATGACACTATCTACTGGAAATCCAGTTTCTCTAAGATAAAGTATTTTTAACGGACCGCATGGAGGTAAAATGCCTTCCTTTACATAATTGTGCGTAATGATTTCTAGTAAATTCCCGTCTCCGTCTCGAAAATATACATTTTTCCCTGTCTCAAAAACGTCCACAATCCTGCCATCTGTCCACTTTAGAAGTGATATACGTTCCTTATCGATCCATTTTACTACATTTTCAAATTCTGAATAAGGAACCTCGAAAGCAAAATGGGCTGGAGCTATTGGCTCAGCAGCTTCTTTGAATGCTAAGGTAAAGGATTCTGTCGGTAGAAAACGTATTTCGTTATTTGATTCATAAATAATCGGGAAACGTAATAGATCATGGTAAAATTGCTTAACACCTTGTAATGAAACCGTATTTAACTGTAATCGGGCGAAATGAGTAATCACGTTTTTCACACCCTTATGTTTTATGGTTTATTTTACCATGTTGGAGATGTCTGTTGGTAAATTTGTTCCCTATGACTCACTCTTCACCCGATTAAGTTTCAAGCAAGGGTGAGATCAACTTTATGTAGGGTAAAGAGAATAAAGAAAGTAAGAATTGACCATTCGTCAAAAAAAGTATGGAATCGACATCACAATTGGTTCGACCAACCCATGTTATTTATGTATTCTGTCACTTACAATTTAATTAGAACTGCAATTTTTCTTAATTGAAGGAGGGCTACTATGAAGCGTAAGTGGACAACCCTGGTGGTATCCAGTATCTTGGCTGTCTCAACAGTAATGGGTGGCGGCATATCTGCAATAGCAGCATCGAAGAGCAGCACAGGTGGAACATCAGTTTCAGCCAAAACATATGTAATCGCCTTCTCGAACCAGCTTCCGACGGGTTATGCAGCAATGATTCAAGCGGCAGGTGGACAAGTTGTTCGCGCCATTCCTGAAATTGGGGGATTGGAGGTGCGCTCGTCCAGCACCGAATTTATGACAAAGCTGCAGTCATTCAAGGATATTGCTGCTGCCAACGTTCAGATGGTACATAAGCTAAGCGATGGTACAGTAGATCCCTCCGCAGCAGACGGTCAGCCAGTTACAGATATTCCCCAGCCGGAAGCAACGAGCAGTTACTGGGACTATCAGTGGGACATTAAGAAAGTAACGAATGACGGAGCTTCGTTTGCAATTGAAACCGGCGGCACAGGCGGAACGCATAAGGCTGTTGTAGGCGTTATCGACAGTGGTATTGATGCCAATCATCCCGACTTAAAAGCTAACTTCCTCGGTGGTATGAACTTTGTACCCGCAGGAACAGATACTAGTGAAACCGGTGATCCTAACGATCTACTGGACCGCGAAGGCCACGGAACGCATGTGGCAGGATCGATCGCCGGGAACGGTAAAGTCAGAGGGGTCGGCCCGAATCTTGGCATCCGCTCCTACCGCGTATTTCCCGGCGGACAAGGTGCGCCTACGGCCTGGATTGTAGCTGCTATCATTCAGGCGGCGAACGATAAGGTTGACGTCATAAACATGTCGATCGGCGGATTTGACTCCCAAAAGTATTATGTAGATGGAACCAAATATTCGGATGTTGCTGACATTCTGCTTTGGAAACGTGCCATTCAATATGCTGTGAACCATAATGTAACGGTGGTAACGGCAGCTGGTAATGAAGGTCTCAACCTACGCGATAACAAAGCGATGATCGATTATCTAAACGCTACATACGGTTCCCCTGGCGTTGTATTTAAAGGGAAAACAACAGAAACACCTGGCCAAATCAATGGTGTCATCAATGTTTCATCCTCTAACAAGTGGTCGACGAACAGTATCGCATTTTACTCCAATTATGGATTAAACCAAATCGATGTAGCAGCACCAGGCGGCGACAATGGGCCCGTATATGCTGCAACTCTAGACTTGAACCAACGGGATTTCCACTATCGCGCGCTAAGCACATGGCCTACTTATTTGCCTTCGTACTTCACTTCTAACCTGCATAGCTACGCGCTACTCCACGGCACATCCATGGCGGCTCCGAAAGTAGCTGGCATTGCAGGCGTCATCAAAGCGGCTCATCCGGAGTTGAACCCTGCCCAAGTAGCTGCGTTAATTGAAAAAACAGCAAACGATTACGGCCCAACCGGTAATGATGCTCTATACGGCGCAGGTGAAGCGAATGTATACAATGCTCTAGTCAAATAAGTTCATAATCAAACAAGCCCAGTGCCAAAAACGGCACTGGGCTTGTTTGATCTCTTACAACCTTAAAGTAAAGTATTTCGCCTACTCAATACCAACTTGTAAATACAGAAGAAGTCCCATAAGCTAATGGAATTGCTGCTCCGATCATCAGTACAGGTCCCCACCAGGTGAAGAAAGAGATCCCCATACATAGGCTGATTAAGATCAGCGCCGGCAGTACAAGGATAGGAATTGCAGATTGGAGAGCTTGATGTTTAGTTATGTCCTGTATTGGAAAAAGAGTCAGAAACGGAGCTGTTAATTGATCTTTACAGAATGATTTCCTCCAAAATACTAATAGGCATGCAGCAAGGATCCAGATCGTAATTTTAAGGGCACCTGGCAAAATAAACATAGCTCCACTGATCACAACGACGAACTGTATCGTTTGCTTCCACTGTGTACCATTTCTAAAAAAGGATTTCGTTAATAAATCAGCGATTCCGTTGCTAGCACCTTTCCCTTTGAATAAGCGCTGCGATTTCCCGAATAAAAGGGGATACTTCCGTGTCGGTTTTCTTTTCCGCTCGACAACTCGAATTAACATCAGAGAGACAATTCGCATCCGTGAATCTCTTTCTCTGGCGATATCAGCGAAGAAAGCCCCTTTCTCTTGCAGCCGTTCTCTGCTTAAGAAAACAACCAGCACTAGTAAAAGAAGAATAGCCGTCCAACTGTAGTAAGTATTATGACTAACCTCCGTAACTAACACTTGATACAAGAAGAAAAGCCCTACGAAAACCACAATCCGCAGCAACCAAAGCACAATGCCATTTAAACGAAGTGTAAGCAATTGGCGAAGCAAGCCTAAGTTAATTTTCAGCAAATAGGTAAGCAACCATAAACAAATAACTTGTAACACGCTATAGGAATACGTTTGAACTAATAAAGGAAGAAATACGAGCATCAATATTAACGTCGTGACTCCCTGCAGCACAAGTGAGTATCTATAGCCGAGCAGCATGAGATGCCGAAACCATTTCTGGTTCTGTCGGAGGAAAAGTTGGTCCCCCTCCTCAACAAAGTATCGAATGGTTCCCAGCCAAGTGAATACATAGAAGACCGCTGTAATCATAAACATCGATATCCAACTAAACCAAGAAGGCTGAGTCGCCCACCAGGAGTAATATTGATAGCCAGCCACAATCATCAGTGGAATGACAAAATAAATGGCAATAACCCAATCCACAGCCATTCGTAAAGCCCGATACTGGAAATGCCAATCCGAACGCACTCTTCGTGTGAAAACCTGAAAGCTGCTCTTCAACCCGTTGTCCCCCTTCATAGTAAGGAATGGAAGCAGTCGAACAATGGCGCGTCAGGCATGCCGCATTGCTGCCTAATATCCTGCAGTGTTCCATTTGCTACCAATCTGCCACCTGAAAGAAGTACAAACGAACTGCAAATTCGTTCTGCTGTATCTAACACATGGGTACTCATCAGAATGCCCGCACCGCGTTTGCGTTCCTCCTCCAACATCCCTAAGAAATCTTTAATCGCTTTCGGATCCAGTCCAATGAAAGGCTCGTCTACAATATACACATCTGGTTTATTCAAAAAGCCGAGGATCAGCATAATTTTCTGCTGCATCCCTTTGGAAAATTTCCCGGGCAGTTGATGCTTTTCATCCAACAGTCGGAACCGATGCAAGAGATCATCTGCACGCTCTAGGAAAACCGTTCGATCCAGATTGTAGACGGAAGCAGCAAATTCCATATGCTCCCACAACGTCAACTCATCATACAGAATCGGATGCTCCGGTATGTAACCATAGCTTTTTCGTTCACCCATAAAGGAGATTTTACCCTTGAAATCCTTCAATAAACCAAGGATGCTCTTAATCGTCGTGCTTTTGCCAGCTCCATTTGGACCTAATAGACCCACTAGTTCACCTTGTCGAACATCAAAGTGAATATTTTTAACAATATCTGGAACTTCATCATAACCAGCCTGATCGATATCTACTTCTAATACAGCTAATCGTTCTTCTGACATTCTCGGTCACGATCCCTTCTACCCTCATCATATACCACGCATTCGCGCATTTCCAACACTGTATCATGAAATGATTTACGGAATATGAATGTCTGATAAAAATAAAAAGTATTTGATCCATAGCTGATCAAATACTTTGCTTTGTGCTAGCTATTTTTTTAGTAATATCACGATTTTCTGGTTGATCCGAATGTTTCTATGCACTGCTTCCACCGCTCCAGTTCATTCGTGCAAGCCCAAATGTGCGGGTATCTGGAGCGTAGGTCTCGCATATCTTGCTCATCGTCAATCGTCCACGCTATCAATTGAATGCCCTGTTCATCACAGTGCTGAACGAATTCGTCCGTCAAATAAATATATTTCACGGAAACGTAACGGGCATCAATCTGCTTGGCAAGCGGGAAGACGGAAGGTGTTGCTCCGTAAAGGACAAGGCCCAGCTCGATCTCACGAGACAATTCGCGCATCCGGACGATTGAATAATGATCGAATGATGTCACGAATACTTGATCATTGACACCGCAAGAGTGCACCACATCAAGTACCTTCTGCTCCAGTCCCGGATACATGTTGCCGCTCTGCTTCAGTTCAATGTCTACCTTAGCTTTTCCCTTGGCCAGCTGCAGTACTTCCTCGAGCGTTGGGATCCGTTGGCCTGCTCCGGCGTCCAATTTACGCAGCTCGTCGAACGTGAACTCCATCACTCTGCCCCTGCCATTCGTCGTCCGGTTTACCGTCGTATCATGAATAACGACAGGTACACCGTCTTTAGTCAACTGTACATCCAGTTCCAGATGACTGTACGATAAGTCTAAAGCGGCTTGAAAAGATGCGATCGTATTCTCCGGAACTTTCTTCGGGTAACCTCTATGGGCCAATCCTGTAATCATTGCGGCTCGTCCTCCTCGGTTTGATCATGCAGCAGAACTGAATCCATCTAACTTCCATCATCATAACGCAAATGTATGCCGCTTGCCACCTAGGACTTACTCCTTCGACGGCATGATTTGAATCCGGTCCAGAGCGTAGCTAGAAGACGTTCGGTACTTGGTTGCACCAGACTCGAAAAGTATATAAAGCTGTCCATTTGTTTCGAACAGTCCTTCGGACATGGGGGGCGTTTCCAGCTTATTACTTAAGTTTTTGCTATCCAAAAACCAGACCGGAACATCCTTGCCTCGAACCGACACAGTGGTATGCGGTTTGTCCACAGTCAAGCTATTGACGTACCTGTGCAGTGTACTCGCATTATTGCGGCCATATGATTGGCTGAGCCAAATGCCGTCCTTGCCGATGTACATCCCTTGAATACTGTCGGGCAGTGATAAAATATAGTCCGGCACGGCTGGTACCGCCCCCTGCTCCGCTTTTGCCAAAGGCAGATCTGTCGCCACATCGAGCTTATAACCGACCGCCCATGCTTTATGCTCTTTATCATCGCGATTCGTCATATAGTGTGACTTATCCGTCGGGTAATCGGTGCCGTGGGCAAATTCGCCGATCCATAAGATGCCGTCCGCGTATGCAGAAAATGAGGCACGCGTATCGTTCTTAACCGAACCGACGAACGTCAGCTTGCCGTCATCCGCTTTAACGATATCTTCGATATTGACATAGTTCACGTCTTTATCCGACGAAATCCAGACATGCTTCCGACTTGCCGTAATCCCTCCCGCATGACCAGTGTAGGGAGCGCCTCCGCTTTTATAAAGTTCAAGTGCCTTGACCATTTGCCCAGTACCAGCATCTATGACCGTCAATAGACTTGGCTTGCCATCGTCCCTGTAATACGAAACAAGGATCCATTTGCGGTCCTCTAGGTAGGCCAAGCCTTGCGGGACAGCATTTTGTTTCAAAGCAGGGACGATAGGCCCCTGCTTGCTTTTTTGCAAAAAGGTTTTGATCTCCGGCATGTCGACGCGGATTTTGATACCCGCTTCTTCTTGTGTAATACTGGTCGATGACACTGCAGGCTGGCTGTTACTTGACTTATTCACCGTTCCGCTGGAAGCTCCGGCTTCAGCGGCCGGTTTCGTATACGCCGTTGGCGTGGACGAAACCGATGAAGCAGCCTGCTGGCAGCCTGATAAGGCTAATGTCGATAATCCTGCTATGAGAACAACCCATGCCGTTCGTTTCATCGTTCTGCCCCCGCACTGACCGTATGCGATAACATGGCCCGCAGTTTGCGGGGATAATCAGTGATAATTCCCGATACGCCATAGTCAATCAACTCCGCCATACGTTCTTCGTCATTGATCGTGTAAGGAAATACTCGAAGGCCTTGTGCAATCGCGTCACGCACATCTTCACCGACGATTCGAGTATGCTTGGGATGCAGTGAGTATACCGGAAAACCTAAGCCTGTCGCCAATGCGATATGCCTACCTGGGTTAATGTCATACAGAAGGCCGATCTTGATTTCCGGCTCAAGGAGCTTCAGAAACAGCAGACATTTATGGTCGAATGAGGAAACAATCACATTTTGCATGCGATTCTTGCGTTTCATGAGCTCCACCAAAGCAGGCTCAATTTTACGCCCATAGGAGTGCTTAATTTCCACATTAATGATTACATTCGCCGGTACGAGATCGAATACTTCTTCCAGCAGCGGCACACGCTCACACGCGTACTTCTCATGAAACCATCGGCCTGCATCAGCTTGCTTCAGCTCCGTCAGTGTCAATTCGTTCACTCTGCCGTTTATGTCCGTCGTCCGATTCAGTGTGTCGTCGTGAATAACGACGATTTCCCCATCCTTGGACAAATGAATATCCAATTCAATCGCGTCACAGCCTTGCTCAAGTCCGAGACGGAAAGCAGCCAGTGTATTTTCCGGCGCTTCCCCTCTCGCTCCGCGATGCGCGATGACTAACAGTGGTTGTTTTGTCATGATGCGAGGGACTCCTCTCTTACTTAAATGTCGAGTTCGCCATGGCGGCTACAATATATTTCTGCGCGAACACAAACATGATAACGATAGGTAAAATGACCAAGATACTGGCAGCCATCAGCAGATGGAAGTTAAGCGCCTCGTCTCCGGCGATTGAATCGCGCATCATAGCAATACCGACAGTCAGTACGCGCATTTTATTCGAGTTGGTCATAACGAGCGGCCAGAAGTATGCATTCCAGCTGTGTATAAAGCTGATGACAGTCAAGGTAGCTACCGTCGGCATCGCCATCGGGGTCAGAATGCGATAAAGCACCTGAAAACGACTCGCTCCATCCACTTTGGCTGCCTCAATCACATCGTTATTAATCGATCGGAACATTTGGCGCAACAGAAAAATGCCGTATGCTGAAGCCGCATGTGGAATGATCAACGCGTAGTACGTATTAATCCAGCCTATTTTCGACAACATAACGTAAATCGGTACGAACACGACCTGTTCAGGTACAATCAGCGCTGCCAGTACAAGGACGAACAAGTAATCTCTGCCCGGAAACGTACCTTTCGCGAAAGCGTATGCAGCCATTACGCCAATGTTAATTTGCAGAAATACGATGCCGACTGTTTGGATGACCGTGTTCACGGTAAAACGATAAAACGGGATCGCCTTGAAAGCGTTAGCGAAGTTTTCCCACATCAACTTGTCCGGCCAAAAGGTCGGTACAGCCATGCGCAGCTCACCCGATGTTTTCAAAGCAGTGATCAGCATCCAATAAATAGGAAAAAACATAATTAGTGTAATACAGATTGCGACAATGACCCGGGTACTGGTAAACAGCGGATTCTTCATATGTCACTGGCACCTACCCTTCGTAATGGACTTTCTTTTTGGATACATACATTTGTACCATGGTCAGCAAGACGATAATGAGGAAGAACATGATAACAAGAGCTGACGCTCGGCCTGTTCGAAACTCGGTAAACGCCATTTCATAAATCCAGTACACCATTGCTTTCGTTGAATCGAGAGGACCACCATTCGTGATGACATCGACCGATTGGAACACTTGCATCGAAGAAATAAAGTGTGTAACGACCAGAAACAGTGTTGTCGGAGACAGCAGCGGCAATGTAATTTTCCAAAACTGCGTCCATTTGCTCGCCCCGTCGATGCCGGAAGCCTCATAATATTCGATCGGGATGCTTCTAAGTCCGGCGATGAATATAATCATCGTAAAGCCGACGCCTTTCCAAACCCCAATAAGGACAAGCACCCAAAGCGCGGTCTTCGTATTGGTCAGCCATTGTATCGGCTCCAACCCCACCCTATTCAGCAATTCGTTCACCAATCCATATCGACCGTTGAAGATCCACAGGAAGATCATCGACACGATAACCATCGAGATGTAATGCGGCATGAAGATGATCGCCCGCATAAAGCCGAAAAACTTCGAAACCGAGTTAAACAAAAGAGCCAGTAACAGCCCGAGTCCGAGTGTAAGCAAAACGTCAAATATGGTGTACGTAAAAGTCACTTTGAGCACTTTATAGAACGTGTCGCTAGTCAGCAAATAGACGTAGTTGTCGAAGCCGATGAACTTTTTCACCGGCTTCGTCATATTCCAGTTCGTAAAGCTGAGGTATAACGAATTAAGCAGCGGATAATAAATAAACAGTGTCAATACGACCAATGCCGGCACCGCAAACGAAAAGTCTTTCAAGTATTCTAACCAACGGGATTTAGACCGTTTGGGCGTTTGCTGTAGATGAACCAACTGACTTTCCGTCGCTTTCATGGCGACTCCCCTTTCCTTCTAGCCTTCTTTCAAAATCGCATCGATTTCTTTCACAGCGTCTTTCATGAGCGGCACTGGATCCCCATTTTCGAGAATCATTTTACCGATCACTTCCATGTATTTCTTACTGAATTCCGGATAAGTCGGGTGCTGCGGACGGCCTACAACATTGTCGAAATTATCGAACACCGCTTTGTACTGCGGAAGCTTCTCAAAGTACTTCTTGCCTTCTTCCGTCGTGAGAACGGACTTATGTGTTGGCAAATAGCCTGTACCTTCCGCCCATTTGATATTGTTCTCGGCTTCAGTCATGAACTTGATGAACTTCCAGGCAGCTTCCTTCTGTTTAGCGGGAGCTCCGTCCATCATAACAATGCCTGCTCCGCCGATGTGCGATTTGCGTTCTTTGTCGCCAGGCAGAAATGAAACGCCTACTTCAAATTTCGCATTTCCCAGGTAGGTTTTCAAGACAGCCGAAGTATGCTCAACCATCGCCACTTTTTCCTCTAAGAACATTTGGCGCATGGTATCCGAAGCACCTTTGCCGTAGCCCATATGCATCGAGCCGTCCTGCAGCCATTTATGGAAGTTTTGAACCCACTTCAGACTGTCCGGCTGGTCAAGCAGCGTTTTCTTATGATCTGGACTCAGTATCGCGCCACCTCCGTTAGATACCCACGGATCCATGTACCATGTATCCCAGCCTGGTACGGAGAATGCGTAACGAGTCGTTTTTCCGCTTTCCTTAACCGTAACCTTTTTATTGAAATCTTCGATTTCAGCCCATGTTTGGGGCGGTTTAACATTCAGCTTATCGAGCAGCGTTTTGTTATAAATCATAACGCTTGTACTGACGATTAACGGGAAGCCGTATTGCTTATTGTTGTAAGAATACGCTTGCAACATCCCTTTAGAAAAATCGTTCATATCTACTTTATCGCGAGATATGTAACCGCTTAAATCTGCAAACACACCACTGTCAGCAAAGTTAGGTAACACTGAAACTTCCACATTGGTGACGGCAGGAACTTCTTTGGCCGCAACAGCCGCCTGCAGCTTCTTATGCAAATCGACGTATGCACCCTGGAACACCGGTTCCACTGTGATGTTCGGATACTTTTTCTGGAACTCGGTAATCATGTAATTGACTGCAGGCATTTGCACTTCAGCATGGGAATGCCAATATTGAATCGTGATCGGCGAGTTGTCTTCCACCGCCGACGGCACTTTCGCAGTTGTCTGCTCCCCACCGTTCGAGCAGCCAACTGCTGTTGTCAACATAAGAGATGATGCCGCAAGCAAAGGAAACCATTTTGTTAATTTCATTGTAAAAACCCCTTCCATTAATTGTATGACTTCTGCGGATGAAAAAAGGAGAGCACCAAGACACAAGAAACTAAGGAGCCGCGCAAATACCACACGGTCCGTTCGTCTCTTGGGCTGTCTCAATGATCTCCGACCCAATCGATATGAACGAATTAAAGCGTTTTCTTAACCGTTTCTAGTATTTCACATTATTGCGTAATAGTCAATACAGCGCTATATTTTTCCATTTATTAACATTGAAGACAAGGTATTCATCAATTTGAGCGATTTACCCTATCGCGTGTCTGCTTGACTCCCGGGTACCTGACACCATGCTGAAGACCTTCGACTCCGTAGACAGAATATGTCCAGTTGTCGAGATCGTATCCATCGCCCTAATCAGTGTTTCCCTTTGGCTTGTCTTCAAGCTGAAACGCAGCTCCATGGCCGCCTCCAATACACCGTCCACTTCGGTCATGCCGTCCGGCTTCATCTGGACGTTCACGATGTGAATGCCGTTCTCGCCGAATTTGGTAGCAATGTTGCCCAGCACGCCAGGCTTATCGACGATTTTTATCACCACCTCCATCGTTCTCCGATTGCGCATTAAATACTTTTCCCATTTGTTAAGCACAATCAAACTAAGCAATACCATAACCGTTGCAAGCACCGCGCAATACAAGAAGCCCGCACCGACGCATAGACCGATTGCCGCCACCACCCAGACGGAAGCGGCGGTCGTCAACCCGGACACAGTCAAACCGGTTCGCATGATGGTACCGGCTCCCAGAAACCCGATGCCGCTAATGACCTGCGCCGCCAGTCGTGCCGGGTCTATCCGAACTTGCGGCTCGTTAACAAACTCGGAGAAGCCATATATCGACAGCAGCATAATTGCCGCTGATCCGATACAGACGAGAATGTGCGTGCGCAGACCAGCCGCATGGTTGCTCCATTCCCGCTCCAAGCCTACGAGTCCCCCTAACCCGACAGCTAGCAGAATTCGTATGGTAAGCTCTAGATCTGTAATTTGCCATACACTGCTCAACTCCTATCACCCCGTTCTTTAGATTGCATGATCATTTACTGGGAGATCGTAAATAGAAGCGAATAGCGCTTCCATCATGTTGAGCTGTTTTTCTTTCTGAGCCCCGTCGTAAGACAGGTGATTGCAAAGTATTTGAAATACAGCGTCAGCATATTTCTCCGCCTTGGTCAGTTGGAAATACGTCCAACCGGTATGCAGTCTTAAGAAATCGGACACGTTGACGGTCATTTCTTCTTCCATGCAGTACATCAGCTCTGCATGCAGCCAATGCATTTCTAGTGGAATGTTTGCCTGTCTCAAAGCCGGCAGACGGTCCATAATACGAAGGGCATTCGAACCGAACGTATCAATCCAATCCTGCATGACCGTTTGATTTACGCCTTGTGCGGCTCCCAATCTCACCATTTCTTTCTTCCATTCCGCATAGCTTGCACCACTCAGGTGAACTTCTCCACCGCTCACCGTAATCCTATCCGTACTGCAAGCTGAGTAGCTTCGTCCAGTGGAGTTATGCAGCTCACGGGCGACAAGGTCGACGACTTTCTCGGACATTTTGCGGAAACCCGTCAGCTTGCCGCCGGCTATGGTAATGAGCTTGCTGTCGGAAACGAAGATCTCATCCTTTCTCGACAGCTGGGAAGGGCCTTTGCCTTCTTCGTAAATAAGCGGTCTAAGCCCCGCCCAATGGGAACAGATATCGTCCGTTGTAAGCCCGACGCTGGGGAACATAAAATTCACCGCGCGGATAATATAGTCGCGATCCTCTTTCGTCGTTCTCGGGCTCTCGATGGATTGCGAATAGACAGTATCCGTTGTGCCGAGATATGTCACCTTTCCACGCGGAATGACGAACACCATGCGGCCATCCGGCGTATCGAAGTACGCAGCCTGCTTTACTGGAAACCGCTCGTAATCGACAACAAGATGGACACCCTTAGTCAAGAACAAGCGTTTCCCTTTCAAGGAACCGTCGATATCCCGCACCTTATCGACCCACGGTCCGGTTGCATTGACAATATGTTTGGCGTTAATTTGCGTGTACGTCCCGTTAATACGATCGTGTACGCGAACACCCACCGCTTTACCGTCACGGTAAATAAACCCCGTTACTTCGGCATAGTTCACGATGCTGGCGCCTTGCGCGTAAGCAGTCTTCATAATGTCAATCGTCAGTCGGGCGTCGTCCGTACGGTACTCGAAATATAGCCCGCCACCCTTCAGGCCATCCTGTTTCAGCAGCGGCTCTAGCTGGGCTGTTTGTTGACGGTCAAACATTTTTCTCCGCTCCTTACGGGCCACTCCTGCCAGCCAATCATAGATGTATAACCCAATTGACGAGGCAAGGTAACCGTACGTCCCGCCTTTGTATACAGGGAGAAGCATCGGTGCGGGAATGACAAGATGCGGTGCATTTTTGTACAAAATTGCCCTTTCCCGTCCAACCTCCTGCACAAGCTTGACGTCTCCTTGCTTCAAATACCGCAATCCGCCGTGAATAAGCTTCGTAGAACGGCTGCTTGTGCCGGAACCGAAATCGTTCTTCTCCAACAAGCCGACACTCATGCCGCGCGCACTTGCATCGAGCGCAATGCCAGCTCCTGTGACTCCGCCTCCGATAACCAATAAATCAAGCTCGCTTTGCGCCATCGTTTCTAAGATAATCGGTCTGTTAGCTGCTGAAAATGCAGGTTTCATGTATGGTTCGCCTCCAAGTAAAATATAAAACCCCTAAGAAAAAATGCGTAAATAAACCGCATCTTTTCCAAAGAGGTTCTCCTTCGTCTCTACCGTTTGGAATTAAGTCGTATTTTTGTTTATTCTTCTCATACGGCCGAATATCCTAATACTTTTTGGTATCCCTATTGTTACCCCCGGCCTCTTCTGGACTAACAATTATTTTCATCTCAATCGTTTTTCCGTCGAATGCGATCGATATCACGTTGGTACCTGGTTTAACGGCCCGGACTAATCCCTTGCTGTTCACCTCGAGAGCCTCAGAACTTCCTTTGACCGCATAAGCAGCCAGTGACGTTACGTCACTCTCGTACCCGTCCGCATAAACAGCTTTAATCGCAAGCTGGAACGACGTGCCTTCCGTCATACGTCCGTTAGAAGGAAAGTCTGCGCGAATCGAATCCGGAGAGGTTACCCGTACGGTGGCCTTCAGCACACTCCCTCCGGCCGTACCAGTAATCGTTCCTGTGCCCGGTTTTATGCCGCGAATGCGGCCTTCCGCTGTGACCTCGACAATTGACGGCTCGCTGCTCGTCCAGATATAGCTACCCGTTACGTCCTCAGCATTGCTTTTACCACGGTCTGCAAGTACGGTCGCCTGCGCTTGAGCTCCGATCTTCAATTCCTGAGGAACACCTGCTAATGTCCGGTTGTCGTATGCACGCAGCTGATCCAGATTCAGCTTAAGCAATCGATCCATCGAATAGGACGACATGAACCGCATATGGTTCGCACCCGATTCGAAATTCATATACAGGTGATCAGCACCGTCCTCATTGCGGATGAACATATTCTCGGCACCGGTTGGAACGTTGATCGAACCGGTTTTATTCACGTTATCCAACAACCAAACCGGAACGGTAACGCCTCCGATGGACGTTTCCGCATTTTTCGTAGACAAGTCAGAGACGTTCGGCATCGCATAGCGTACAATCGAGTTGTATGGCCGCCCATGGTTGTAAGTGAGCAGCACTTCTCCCTTGTTAAACGCCACACCTTGGATTTTATCTCCGATACTTATCACATATTTAGGCACAAATTTGTCCATGCTCTCTTCCCGGAAGCTTGGTGTATCGGATGGAAGTCTGTCGTTTATATCAAGCTCATAGCCAACAATCCACGACAAATGCGACTCCCCGTTGCGGTTTTGCATCTGGTGCGATGGACTTGTCGTATAGGAAGGCGGGTTGCTGTATTCTCCAACCCACAGTATCCCGTCCTCGTACGCTGCGAATGAGGCATTCGTCACAACACCGAACGAATCCGCAAATTGCGCAAAGCCCTGATCCGGCGTATCAATTAGCGTCTGAATCGGCATTCGGTACATTCTCTTGCCGGATGATAGCCATATATTATCCCGGCTTACCGCAACACCACCCGCGTGCCCGGTGTATATGGAACCGTCAGGATTTTTCAGGTTAACATATTTCTCCAAAGTACCTGTCTTTGCATCGACGATTGCCAGAGTGCTCGGGTCCCCCGTGTAGTGATACGCTGCCATCAGTATCCATTCATGCTGGTTATCCGCAAAATATGACATACCCTGAGGAACGTGACCTTGTACAAGACCCGGGATGATCGGACCTTTCTCCCCGACATCCCATGCCGCCCTGTACCGAGATTCAGTAAGTGCATTCGCAGGACTCGGCTCGCGTTCTACCTGAGTCATCAGTGGGTAGGTCGGCATAACCGCAGCCGATACGCGCGCGGATTCGTTGCCGGAGTTATCTATCGCGCTCAACTCGAACGTCACCGCAACTTGACCCGGAAGTGCCGGTATCTTGTACGACGTAACCGATGCCGGCAGTGTCACCTCAAACTGTCCGCCCATGTACAGCCGATACCCAGCCAAGTCGGATTCCGCATTTGGCTGCCAGCTGACAAACACTTCACCTCGGCCTGGCTCCGCTTGAAACCCTGCAGGTGCGGCAGGTGCAGTTTGGTCATGCGTCGACTCGCGAGGAATTTGCGTAGAGTTAACTACCCCAGGCGACCCGGTTTGCTGCACGCCGAGGGTCCGCATGACAGTGCCGCCGAACATCGGATAGGCATAGGCAATCCCTTTTTTCTCGAGAAACTGACCGGCTGAATATGCTGCCGAAACGAGTACAGTACCGTTCGGTTCGACGATATCGATGATACCGCCGCTGTTGGATAATCCGCCTGCGCCGTCGCCATATACGAAAGCCGAATCCACAACATACTTTGCTACTTGGAAGCCGTAATAGGAAAAGTTAAATCCGTCCGGCTTCAAATAGTTAAGCCCATTCGGACGTACCCAGAATTGAATGGTTTTTTTCGGCCCGATGAGGGTCTGCTTTTCGAATGTCCACGACCAGCTTTTCGCAGCGTCATCCGGCTGAGTGAACCGCACTGTTTTACCGTTCAGGTCGAACGGCACCGAACGCGGATTGTACAGTTCGATGAACTCATACGCATCGTAGACATCGCGCGATTCGAGCGGCTCTGTGTTCCATGTGTCGGGAACAACTTCCGTTATCATTACGCCCGGCATAGCATCAGCCGTCGGCGTTGCAACGATCGGAGCCGTCAGAACAGATTCTCTGCCGGCCGTATCGATCGTGCTCACCTGCAAGGTAACGGCCGTCCCGTTTTCCAGTCCCTCAATAATCGCCTCATTCTCCGGTATGAGCAGCTTATTTCGCGCCACGCCATTCACATATACGTTCACATAGGCAACATCCGGCTCGAGCATATCGCTCCAGGTCACCCTCACTCCGCCGACACCAGCCGTGACCTGTATGCCAGTAGGGGCAGCTGGCGGCAGCGTATCCGCCGGATCGGCTACCTTCTGCACCGGATACAGGAAGCCCGGATTTGTCTGCATGGGTATTCTGCCGGTCGAAACAACCCCATTGGCGCGATCCGGAATAAAATTGGCACTGATGCTTTCACCGATATCTTCTACATTGTAGGTCGTGTCAGTTAGCAAAATATGGTCAGGATCGAAAAACTGTACACGCCGTGAAGCCGAATTCGACATGCCGCCGTTTACGACTACGAACATCTGATCCTCCGTAATCGAGCTGCCATAAGCGAGATTGAACTCAGGCAGTCCAACCTGCTGTACGTTGGTGTTTTTGAACCAAATAATGAACGTCCCTTGCGGTGCAATCATTTTGTTCTCCGTGATGGGATAATCATAAACGGTTGCGCCTGCCATGTATTTTAAAGTAAATCCTTTGACGTTAATGGGCGTAGAGGTAGAGTTGTACAGCTCAATAAACTCGAATGCATCTGTCCCGCCGGTTTTGTAGTCGATGTTTTTCGTATTTGGCGCCATCTCCGTAATTACAAAGGAGGGAGCCGCCTGCGGTTTTTGTGCAACCACGGCGGGCTGTGCGGACTTTAACCCTGACTGATTGACGGTATAGACAGCGAAGGTAACGCTTTGTCCATTCGTTAAACTTGTCGCCACATAGGAGGAGCCTGTCACCAAATCCGGCAGCTGCACGCCGTTTTCATAAACACGATATCCAGCAACATCCCCCTCGGTAGAAGCGTCCCAGCTCAGACGAATCGCCTTATCGCGAGGAAGCGCTTGTAAACCAGTCGTAACAGCAGGAATAACCGGAATGCCCGCCTTCCCGCGTACCGGGAGCGAAGCTGGGGATACGCCCCCATCTGCATAGACGGACGATAACGTAAATGAATAATCGGATCCATTCGTCAGCCCGGTATATGTGTATGTCACATCCGTGACCGACGCCGTCGAAAGTCCGTTCCGGGGATAAATCCGGTAGCCGATCACATTCGGATCGCTGCTCGGCGTCCACGACAGCGTCAAGCCGCCGTCTCCCCCGGCTGCAATCACGTCGCCCGGCGCGACTCCCGGCACTTCATCGGAGGCGATACGTCCCGGCGTCGCTGTCTTATTTCCGCCGTTATGTACCATAGCGATGCCGGAGGAAGGTTGCTTAAACGATATGCCTTTGTTTTCGAACGTATCATCAACGGCATTCACGAAATATGTGGCGACAGCAATTTCCGAACCGCGCAGGTCGACTAGGGAAATGCCGATATTTTTCTGTGAAGAGCTTCCGTTGTACAAGCCAGAAACGTTTTGCAGAACATGTATACGGTCATTCGGCAGGTCGGACTCAGCGATACCATAATTGCTTCTGAACTGGTCACGCGTCAATTGTGGTGTGTTTTCACTGATCGTGCTGTTTTGCGTCCAGATCAGCACCGTTTCACGAGGGGGAATACGCACATTACCACCTAGTGTTCCTTCCCATTTAAAGACACCGTCAATTTTTCCTTGAAGCCTGTACCCCGTCAAGTCAATCAGATCATCAGAAGCGTTGTAAAGCTCGACATATTCGTAACCGTCATTCGAATTTACGTTGACCGTATCCGGAACCAGCTCCGTTATAAGTACAGCTGGTACCGATGCCGCCGATGCCGACACAGCCGGGATACCGATCCCAGTAGCGGCCGAAGCGGCGAATAGTGACAGAGCAACCGTACGAGCGACAGTTTGTTTGAACTTACGATTCATAGCTCTCCTCCTCTTTTTCACCCATGATCTCGTCGTCTCATTTCAACCATTTTTCATTCAAATGTACTTGCAGTCTCTTCGATGGTCTTCCCTAACAAGAGGTCATATACGGAATTGAGAATATAATCCGGTTGATAGTCGGCCTTTTGAATATCCTCCTTTTGCGTAATTCCCGTCAAAACCAATGCCGTGTGCAAACCCGCTAGTTTACCCATCAAAATATCGGTTTCAATCCGATCGCCTGTCATAAGACATTGATCTGCATTCAGCTGCAAGCTTTCCAATGCCGCTTTGGCCATATAAACGGACGGTTTACCGGTAATGAGTTCAATTTTCTTGCCTGTTGCACCTTCAATAGCTCCGATCATCCCCCCGCAATCCGGAACATCCCCTCCTTCCATTGGACAAGTTCTATCCGGATTTGTGGCAAGCACCATAGCTCCTTGCTTAATCGCTTGATAGGCAAAATCCAGATGAGAATAATGAAACTCACGATCCCATGAGGTGATGACGACATCCGTTTCTTCAGGCGATGCTGCGAATGTAAACCCCGCTTGCTTGAATTCTTCTTTGATCAACGGTTCCCCGATCACGTATATTTTACAGTCCTTGTATTTTTCTTTTAAAAACCGAATGGTAACAAGCGTTGGACTCAAGATTTGGTCAATCCCGACTTTTATGCCCAAACCATTCAGTTTTACGACATATTTGTCTCTGGATTCAATCGTTTTATTCGTTAAAAATAAGATTTTTTTATGCCTCGATTGTAGGAATTCGATCACCTCAGCTGCGCCATCAATCAAGCGCCCCCCCAGATAAATAGTGCCATCCAAATCAAATATATATCCAGCAAAATCTCTCATCTGTTCCAACTCCCATATGGTTCAATTCGAAAAAAATCCCAAACCCTAAGACAGACTCCACCTTCCGGCTAAAGTCAATCTGATAGGTTTGGGATTCTACTCGTCTCTTTCCCTTACACATCATCATAGATTAATTTTCATGAAATCAAAGCCAATGCTTATTTTATCCTTAATAGCTGATACTTGACTCTCGAGGACGCGAACATAAGGCTCATTATCGGTTAAATGAACGGCAACCACCTGATCAATACGTTCCAATGGATAGTAATCGATTATTTCCTGTAAACTCGAATGATTAACCAGTGGACGTTCGGCTGTTGTCGCTTCGTGAATCAATATGTCAATCTGCTTTTGTTCTTTGATCCAACTATTGGGCTCAGTATCTGCCGAATAAACCAGCACCTTATCCTTATACAGGACTTTCAACCCAACAGTCGGACCTAGATGCAGACTTGGAAAGGTCGTTATCTCTAACTCCTCTTCTTTGATCAACAGTGATTCCGTTCTCCACGCATACGTATGGATCTGAACTTCAAATAACACGGGCCATTGATGAATATCAATCACCTCTAGCCATTTCTTTAGTTGGACCTCATTCTCAGAGGAACAATAAATGATCAGAGGCTTCGTTCGGCCGGCCAGCCACATTCCCCATAGAAGGGATGGCAAGCCATACACATGATCGATATGAAAATGTGTGAAAATGACTTCCTTCACTTGATGGACGCTGATTCCCAATTTAGCAAGCTTGCTCAAGGGACTTCCGCCAACGTCTACCATCGTTCAATCTTCACTGTTTTGGATGAGGAAATAGGTGTTATCTCTTTCCATCCCGCCAACCGCACAGGCTGTTCCTAGTAAGGTAATTTCCATTTTGTGCTCCAACATGAATCCCCCTAAAAAAGATAAAGAACCCGCAACTACACATGAACTCACTTTTCCATTAGAAAGTGAATTACAGTGTAATCAGGGGTTCTCATTAGTCTCTGCCCAAGATACAATATAATTTGATATAGCCACTATACAACAACAATTCTGAAAGCGCAATCATTAAATTTATACAGCCTGAGATTTTTCTGGTTCCATGGTTTTGTGCAAATTCCAATGGTGCGACTCGAGTGAGAGCACATCACCCGTTTTGGAAATATTCTCAATCGCTCGATTCAACTTTTCGATATTGTTCATTTTAACGCTGAATGTCAGTTCTATAATCGACCCTACACCATATGCGTTTTGCCCGGAGTTATCCGGTTTCAATTTCACATTGATCACCTGAATGCCTTGTTCGACGAATAAAGTTGATATTTTATCCAGTGTCCCCATCCGATCATGGATCCGAATCACTACATCCTGATTCTTTCTGAAGCGAAATACGTGTTTCTCCCATTTGTTTAAGACGAATAAGCTAACTAATACCATAAACGTTGCCAAAATAGCGCAGTAAAAAAAACCTGCACCTACACATAGGCCAATCGCTGCAACAACCCAAATGGATGCCGCTGTCGTTAGCCCTGAAACCGTTGAACCGTTTCGCATGATGGCTCCAGCCCCCAAAAATCCAATGCCGGTGATCACCTGTGCTGCCAAACGTGCCGGATCTATTCTCACATTGGTTTCATCTACAAATTGGTTAAATCCATAAATAGATAAAAGCATGATGGCTGCGGAGCCGATACACACCAAAATGTGCGTTCGCAGACCGGCCGCATGGTTGCTCCATTCCCTTTCGAAACCAATAACTCCCCCCATAGTGGCAGCAGCAAATATACGAAGTGTTAACTCCCAATAACTAATATGCCAAATGCTATCCATCTCTAAGCCTCCTGCAATCCTAATAACTTACTGTCCGATAAATGCCGATAAAAAAACCTCCTTGAAAAAGGGCATACGGGCATACTCCCGCTGCACCCTTTTCCAAAGAGGTTTCTCCTAGTCTCCTACCACTTTGAATCCGTTGTTATCCTGCTATCAACTACGCTATTGCCATAACTCAGACTTCCCTGTAGACACTGCCAACGCCCCAGCGTGTAAGGCCTCATCTATTTCTCGCTGATTGTCAACCAGTCCTCCGGCAATAATCGGGTAGGGAGTCATCGTAGTTAGCCCCTCGATAATGTGGGGCATAATGCCAGGCATGACCTCAATTGCATCCGGCTGGCTTTGCTCCGCCGCTTTGATCCCTCTTAGCACGGCGCTGTGATCAATAAGGAAAATACGTTGAATGGCCATCAAATTCATGTCTTTCGCTATCCGAATGAGGTTACCTTTTGTTGAAATGATTCCCGTTGGCTTTACATTTTTCGCTAAATAAGATATTCCGGTCCGATCAGCCACTATTCCCTCAATAAATTCTACATGAAGAAAAACTTGCTTACCTGCGCCTTTTACCTGATCCACCAAATCCTTAACATTGAAGATGGAGCCCACTAGCAGAAAAATAATATTGGCCTGACTCTTCAAAGCAAGCTCTAGTTCTTCTTCTTTTTGTACTGTGGCAATGGTCTGGTGCTCTACAAGATCGATTATCGGATACATGCAAATTCCCCTTTCAAATAGATAAATAAAAACCCTGACCCAAATGAACATACCCCTCCAGTCGAAGGATATGATCACGGGAAAGGGTTTCTCTTTATATTCGAACCTAACCGTATTTAATTGATATGATTTAGTTTGAATTATAAAATCGGTATCGACTTTTGTCAATTGGTAATTCAAACGAGTGGACTGTCGGATAGGGTTCCGGTTCCCGATAAGCATCGACGAGAAACGCTGCGTGAACTTTGATGCTCTCGCGCAACGATTGTGGCTGTAACACGCGTGCGTACCGCCCCCAACTGAGTACCCATTGCAAAATATCTTGTTCATTTCGACAATGCAGCGTCGCTAGGACATCGTCCTCTCGTTCTTCCAAATTTATTAAATAGAAAGAGGGATTTTCTCGAACCCAAGGAAGTGCCTCTTTCGCGAACGATACGGTCACTTCTTGTTGAAAGTTTTGTTCCGGCTCATACTCATGCATCCGAAATTCGGAGGGACGCTCAAAGGTGTCTGACAACAGAGTAACGGACTCCATACGCTCCAAACGAAATTGACGCAGTTCTTTGCGCATGGTGCAATGACCCACGAAGTACCAAATTCCTCTGAGATGAACGAGTCCGTAGGGATGAACGTTTCGTGAGGATGAGGGTTCTTCGGATGCATAAGGGGAAGATCGACGGCTTCTATACGTAAAGGAGAGCACACGTTGTTCCAAAACGGCTCTGCGTACAAGCCCTAATATTTCTTGGGCGGATTCTGTTACGTTCGGGGCATGAAAAGCTTCATCCAAGTTCAGGAGATGAATACTGTCACGAAGCTGTTGAACCTGTTTCCGCTGCTGTTCGGGCATGATTGCCTCTATTTTCTCTTGTGCTGCATGCGCTACTTCACAATATGTGCTATCAAACGTATTAGCTACATAGTCGCTCCCGAGTAACAGCATGGACGCCTCTAGAGCCGTAAATTGAATCGGCGGTAGAAAGAACCCTTCCATGAGCTCATACCCAATACCTGGTGTTGAGCGGAGTGGTATGCCTGATATCGAGAGGGCCTCCATATCACGGTACACCGTACGGACGCTCATTTCGAAGCGCATTGCCAAATCTTCGGCACGCACTACCCCTTTTCTCTGTAGTTCCAGAAGAATTGCAAGCATACGATCAGAACGTTTCATGAAAAAAGCCTCCGTCTTGCTCCTGACAATACGTTGTCAAGAGCAGGTTGTTATAATGAACATATTCTCACTTCAAGTAGGAGAATCCTACATCAAAAAAAGAGATATTTCTCATGACAATCAAAATGGGTACCGTTGGCCGAGAATTTGCAGCTGACTAACCATAAAAAGAGGAGCAATCAAAATGTGGAAATTTGAACACAGCGTTATAACCGATGCGAAGGCGGAAACCATTTGGGGTCTTTACAGCAACATTGACACTTGGAAAGAATGGGATGAATTTGTTCATGTTAAACTAAGGAACAAAAGGAACTTTACAGCCGAAAGGGCGGGATGCGCTGGCATCAGTATTAGTTTCTCCCATGATATGGACCCTGTAGAAAACGGTACGAGGGTAAATCACACGATGATTATTACCGGTCCAAATGCTGAAACTTTAGGGCCACAAATCGGAGGAGAAATTTCACAACGTATCCCTCATACGGTTGAATCACTTTGCGGTTGGCCAGAAAAATTGAACTCGAGGCTGTGTGATTGATATGGAAAATAATAATCTGCGTTATTGGATCGGAGTCGTCTCTAAATCGCACGTCATGAGAGGAGTAGAAGGCGGCTTTGCTCAATTATGTCACGGAAAAGCTGCCCCCTTAAAGCGAATGAAACAGGGAGATTGGCTAATCTATTACTCCCCAAAAACGGATTTAAACGGCGGTGAACCTTTACAAGCATTTACAGCAATTGGACAAGTGAGAGATGACGAAGTGTACGAATATCCTATGAGTGAATCCTTCATTCCATATCGACGCAACATCGATTATTATGAGTGTACGGAGGCTCCCGCCCATTCCCTCATGGACAGAATGAGTTTCACCAAAGGAAACCGAAATTGGGGATATCGCTTTCGCATGGGACACTTTGAAATTGATTTAATGGATTTCACAATTATTTCAGAGGCTATGAGACAGCAATGAGTTTTCTACAATTGAATTCATAAATGAACTTTTCGATCAATTTGCTCTATTGGCAAACAGAAAAGGCCCCTCACGGAGCCTCTGTGTTACCATTAATTATATATGGTTCGAAAATAAAAAAACTCCCATCGTGGGAGGTTAGTTTTGTGAATATCGATTTAGCAATGGATAGCTATTGCTTCTGTTGAACCTTTACACCTTTAATCAGAAGCCAGAAAGCTAATGATAGCTCTCCAATCACACCAGGTACGGCTACAATCAGTAGGAATATCGTTTTGTAGTCGGTATAGTTGGGTAGAAGAAAATGTGCAATACTATCTATGACATATCCCGCAGATGCAATGATCAAGAAGAGCCCAATTATTCTTGGTAGGTAGCCTCCTGACTTGACTATTACATAACCAACGACCAACAAATGACATCCAAAAAATACTAATCCAATCAGCCATCCATTGTTAAATGCATTGATCAGTAACATCACCTGAGCTTGTAGCTGATCTGTTGTGAATACCGTCAAGTATTCAGCACCACTTAGAAGCGGTAAAACATTCAAAAAATTAGACAAGGCGATTCCAAAAATGGCCGTGTATACCAACCTAAAGCACGCTGCGAGCATGGCAAGATTCTTATTAACGGGTTTGAGTAGAACATACAGTACCCAAGCTACCAGCACATCAAGAATAAGTACAATGACGAAGCTAATAAATCCACTCCGAAATAACATTTCATTGGCTATGATGTTATTAGCAGTTGTTGCTGCATCATCCGGGATAATAAGACGCTCAATAACAGAAAAATTAGAAAACATAGCAAGTATGGCCATAAGTAAAAGCCCTAACCCTGCGACTCTAGAATAAAAAAGCGGTGAAGCTTCGGTGTTACGATTTGTCATTTCTAACCCCTCCTAATTTTCCTCAAAAGAGAACACTTCTTCCAACTTTAAGCCGAAGACGTGAGCAATACGAAAAGCCAATTCCAGAGATGGGGAGTAATTACCTTTCTCGATTGCAACGATAGTCTGTCGTGTCACCCCCGCTTTATCTGCTAATTGTTGTTGGGTCATTTCATCATGGTTAAAACGTAAGGTCCGAATGTTGTTGCTAATTTGCCCTTTGCCCATCTTAAACTCCTCTCCGATAGAGATACAGCTGAGTGATGATTCCAACCACCTCTGACAATAAACCTGAACTAATAAGTATGATGAACATGACATAGGGTGGTTGATCCATGACCAGCGGTATCATGGATAGAAGAAACCCAATGATAAATACATAATGAGAATTTCTCGTGGATTTCAATTCAATTAATTTGTCCAGCTCATCCGTAATTAATGGTTCTTTCTCCTTTGTTGCTATGGTATTGATCATACTGAATGCGATATGAATGATGACTTTTGCTAAAATCGACACTGGGATTAAGATTAAGATGAAGGCTCCCCAGAAGCTGTATTCATTCGAAGTATGAAAGCTCCCTTCTTGGTACTTTTGAAACACGTACATACTATAGATAGAAAAAATGAGTAAGGTGGTAAATAATGATACGATGTTTCTCTTTTCTTGAAAGGACATATTTACCTCTCCTTTTCTGTTAATATTTTTAAATAAGTAAAGTATTATATACACATTATATTATTTACCATACATTATGTCAAGTTTTGTTTACATCGCTGATCAAAAAGAGAGCAGCGGCTCCAGCCCATGCTCCAATACATACAAATAAAGGACTCAATCAAGAGGCCTTTAAGGGTTAAATTTATGATTGCATCAGGTGATGGCTGATTAAAAAGTATTATGATAGTATTACAGACATGATTTGGTATGATAAAATCAGAAAACTGAATGTTTTAAGAGGATGTTTTATCGTGTTTGATTAGCCTTTATTTTCAAATTAAATCGACTGGTTGAGGTGAACTGCTATGAAAGAACAAAAAATACATACGTATGAAGAGGCCGTTCAACTTATTCATGAAGTCGGTATTCTACCTTTAGCTCCCTTAATCCCAGATCACCCGTCACTCTATCAGGTCACTCACGGTGAGCCGTGGTTAACTGGCACAGATTTAGATCCTTGGGTGTGGCGAGCGCGGTTTCCGAGCGACGGTACGGCTGCCTATGGCAAATTCCTTAAAAAAAAATCAGTTTTTATTTCACGCGAACTGTTTCCATGGGTCAAAGCCATATTAGGAAGCCCTCAACCCATTGAAGATCGTTATAAGAACGGCCTTGTTTCCAACGCTTCCTTAGAGCTCTTCCGGCAAATCAAAGAAGAAGAAGGAATTGAAACAAGGTCGTTAAGAGTTAAAACGGGCATGAATGCCAAAGAAATGAAAAAAACCTTTGGTCAAGGTTTATTGGATTTACAAGGCACGTTGGATATCGTCATTTCCGGTGTCAAAGAAAGCAGAATTTTACTAGATGAGAAAAGCGCATGGCAAAGCACTTCATTCGAAACAGCGAATCATTGGATGGAGAACGTTGGATTGCACGAATTCGACATTGATTTGAAGATTGCCAAACAAGAATTGCACGCTCGATTAAAAAGCAGTTGTCGTCCCGATTCGATGACATTTTTCACTAAACTGTTTCAGTTCGAAGCCTGACCTTACTTCAAGTTGTTTAATTTTAAATAACATTCCGATATAACGCACCTCAAATACTTAACCGCTTAACTCCAAGCTCCTTGAGCTTATTACAGTTAGTAAGTCCCAGGCATTCCGTAGTAATAAATAGTTATAAAATGGAAGCTAGGAAATGATTTTAATTAAAATATCCCTCTCGAACAGCTGCATTCATTATTCGACTATCTTCTACACCCTCATTCGTGAAGAACATAACGAAACCTATAAATTGAAACAATTATCATGATTAAAGGAGCTTCTAATGCTGACCAATATGGAGGAAAGAAAAATCACTAATGGAGATATTGACCTGATGATTGCCCAGATTGAGGAAGGCTGGAGAGAGTTGAGTATGATCGGTAGGTCTTGTCGGGATATTAGGGATGATCTGGTTAGGCTAACGCAAGTTTTGGATGAAATCTTTTATTAAGCTACCGGCATGCGATCCCGTATGATACCTCCTGGTGTCTCTCGCTTTAATGGAAACATCTTTCAATGCCTTTATAAGACATTTATGTTTTAATGAAAGTATCATTAATTGAAATTTCAGAGAAAAGGAGTTTATGACTATGAAAATAGCCTCTTTTCTATTACCCAAAGACAAAGTTGCCTTTATCACATCATCAGCTTCCATGCAGGAAGCGTTAGAACAATTAGAAAATCACTATTACACAGCACTTCCCCTTGTTGATAGTGACGGGAAATATGCAGGTACATTGTCGGAAGGTGACCTGTTATGGACGTTAAAGAATACACCTGGGATTCATTTTGATAATATCCATCAAGTGCCCGTGAGCGAAATCGAGAAGCATATTCATAATGAGTCCGTTTCAATTAATGCACACATGGAGGATATGCTGGCTCTGGCAGCTGATCAAAATTTTGTTCCGGTTGTAGATGACGAAAATATTTTCATAGGAATTATTCGCCGGAAAGATATTATTGAATATTATATGAGAAACATAACCGATTAATGAACCTAATGCCCATGCTTTAAGTTCCATTAGTATTGATTTGCGTTTCCCTTTCCTCTTTTTTCTACTACATCGACATCTCTATCCAGACACTATGCCTCCTTAAATTGCCGAATTCACAATTAATCCCACCATTTAATCTATGGGTATCGCCCTTATTTCACCATATTTGGTCATAAAAAAATTAAAAAGCTGCCCAATTAAATTGCGGCAGCCTAAATGTGTTATTAAAAAACGCACAACATATTCCATTACGATTTAGTTAGTTGTCTTCTATCTTCTACTTGTGGTGGTTCCTCCATCCAACCATGTTTGATCATTATTTCTCCACCGTCTTTGACAAAGGGTAAAATTTTCTGAGCAAGTCGTGCCATCGTCACCAGCAAATCACTTCGCAAACTAAAAGCTCCACCAAGTGCATGGCTCCCAATACCAAATGATCCTAACAAGTTAGTGATATACATCATTAACTTATCCGAAAATGGAGAAACAGTGGAATTCGTCGCTTTACCTGCATGAGTAGCTGGCGGTTCTATGTAATCCTCGCGTAAAAATTCACCTAGTGTTGTCTCAACGTCCTTGGACAATTTCATTCCTTCAATAAAATATTCTTTTACTTTCTTATCATTAGCGACTTGGGCGAATCCAATCATTAATTGCATACCTGTAAGGTTGGTCTCAATGGCATGATGTATAAGGGAAATTTCAATGGCATTTAATGCTCTTGTTTCCCTTAACAAATTAAACCCTGATAAATAATTTTTATCCTGAACAAAGGTAACTTCTTTGGGCATTGTCATAAAAGGCGGGCGGACAAGAACCCCCTTATCTAAAAGAAATTGTGTACATTGGTCAAACATGTCTTGTGCGTTTGCTGTTAATTGCTTAAATAGTTGTCTTATATCTTTACGGTAGGACATCGTTGAGTACAACGCAAAAAGACTAGCTTCAATCTTACTTATCATATGTAAAAACATGGGTTCATACAGATAATCAAATAACTTAGGAACTCCTTTATTAACGTCGTTCGCCGTAAAGCCAAGTGGAATAACGGCTCCTTCTTGTTGGAAAATATTTTTAATGGATTCTACAATTTGTACCGATGAATCGTAAGTCGACTTTAAGATTTGCTGAATTTCTTCATTTTCTACATGCTCAAGGAAATACTCTAAAAACCTTAATAACATTGTTTTTTCATGATATGTCATCCACAGGTTTCCTATTTCCGATGATGTCAATGGTACATGGTTTGAATTCATTGGCTATACTCCCTTGTTTTAATGATTATTTTTATCCATTAACTCAATTTAAATTCCCAAATATTTAATATGCCCGTTATTGGAGTGAAGGTACGCTACGCGGCAGAGCTTTTCTCCGTGCAATAAATTATCTTATTTACAGGAAATAATACTACTCGTTAAGACTACTTTATAGACCAAAGCTACTCCTTTTGAATTTACATAGTCCGTATTTACGGGTTCTAGAACTGAGCTACAAGGCATCGATATATTAGCTTTTCCGGTTTCAGGACTAATCAGGGCACTACCCACTATGAATAAAGCCACAATAATTTGTTTCACTTTGTCCCTCCACATTTTGTTATGGTTATTATTCCTTCCCACTTCGTTGTTTAGTATTAAACGAGAAATAAAAAAAAGAAGCCGCTTCATAGCAGCTCCTGTTAAACTAAAGTTTTTCGTTAATTGTCATCATCGGAATCGGAAAATAGCTCCTGCAGGAACGTCTTTCTGTTTTCAAGAAACCGTCTTGTGATGATGTAATGCAGCGTGTCTTCATATCTAATTTCCTCTATGGGATGAACATCAAAGTTAATAATCTGTGCATCTGGAAATCCGAGAAGTATCGGAGAATGCGTTGCAATGATGAACTGAGCTTCTTTCTCTAAATCCTTGATGACCCGCATCAATGCCAATTGCCTTGCAGGGGATAACGCAGCCTCAGGTTCGTCGAGAAGGTAAATCGCCTTTTTCCCAAAACGATGTTTAAAAAGAGAAAGAAACGCTTCACCATGCGATTGCTCATGTAAAGAACGACCACCATAATACTGCAGGCTTTCGGGCAAGGTATCCAAATGGGAGGCAAAGTGATAAAAAGTCTCTGCTCTTAGGAAAAAGCCATTCGTGATTTTAGGCATCCAGGAAAGACGAATATGATCCCCCAGAATGGAATGCGAAGCATCCACATCATAGTAATTGTTCTTCCCTCCGCCAGCCGTATTAAACCCGCTTTGATAAGCAATTGCTTCAAGGAGCGTTGATTTACCCGAACCATTCTCCCCAACAAGAAAGGTGACATTCGTCCGAAAAGAAAGTGACTTTAAAGATTTTACAGCTGGTATAGAAAATGGATAGGTTTTCGGATCCGTATGATCATTCCTTAGAATCTCAAGGCTTCGCAAGTACATTAATGTCAACTCCAAACAAAACTTTCATGAACCTAGTATTTGTTGTTATTTTAACATAACCGCTGTTATTCCATTATAAGCTATTACATATACTCAAGTATTATTTTGTATAAAGCTGGTCGCAATTGACCTATCCGAAGGTGAGGTCGACGCTAATGACTAAAATGCTGGAATCTGATGCAGATCTATTTGCCGCAGCATTATCACAAACTCCGGTTTCTGTGTGGCAGACGGATGCTGACGGTGTTTACTGCGAAGTAGATCGCGGAATCATCGAAAAGTTTACGAATAAATCCGTAAGATTGAGCACGAGAACGGATGATATCGCATATTACTTCCGTGATGATGGGACCATATTCCGTGCTGAAACGTAAAAAGGGCGAGATCCGGATAAACCAGCCTCTTATCTATTTTTGCAAAGAAAAGATTTTGCGGACTTGCTCATTCCTCAACCAAAGGCCTCCCCAAACTAACACTGCAAGATAAACGGGAAACAGGATCGTAGAAAAAAGCGGGGCATCTAGACGAACCTGTGTCGCAATCACGCCGCCAAAATAACCGGTCAACACCACTGCACCTAAGATCGTTGTACGAGGTAATGCATATAGAATAGTAGAAAGAAGTCCGAGTATGCCTATCAACAAAATATGATGTTCCTGGTAGCCAAGTGATACGGTAGAATCAACAACAAACGCAGGTTTAAATAATTTCATGATACTGTCAAGCAGCATAAACAAAATGGCTATTCCGCTCAACACTCTTGCCGTCCATAATCGGCCTTTAGAAATTGTTCTTGTCATCGTCCATCTCTCCTTTAACTGACTCCTATTGATTACAAAACTAGAAACACAAATGATGCATACTTTTATTGGTCTTGTAAACTCAAAACTATGTAAAGTTTAACGCCGCTGACAGTCTACAACTTCATTATACCGTCTAGTACTTTATTTTTCAGTCTAAGTTTATTTCCATCTAAAAATCGGACGATATTCTTAGTTTAGATGTTCAGGTGTCGGATCTGCTTCACAACTTCCTTGGGGCTTTCAGGATAATATCTGAATTTTCTGTCAAATTTCTCTCGGAGTTCTTACCAAAAGCCTGTCCGGATAAACCGAACAGGCTTTCTTCACTACTCTTTCAATTTGGCAATAACGGCGTAAGTGACTGTTCTGGAAACCGCAGTCGGGTTCCAGGCGGTGAAGAACCATCTGTCTTCAGTGGAAGAGTAGTTATCGAGCAAATAACCTTGCTGATTGCCGGAAAAAATCCAAGAGCCGCTAGTTGTAGGCGTTTCCGTTGACTGCCGTACTCCGGAAACTGAAGGGAGCGACGGTGACCGGCGCGAATTGAAACCGGGCGAAGCCGTTACCCAGTTGCGTTACCCGAATAGCTTTCTTGATGTTCAAAGCGCCGGTACGCTTGGTGAATTTTTTTCCCAGCTTGATTTCGGCTTTGCGAATGAGTTGGAGTGTGCTTTTCTTCAAATCTATCATCACCTTTCTAGTTGATACGATAGTAGATGCATTGATTGAGAGATTTGGATTGGACTCATCCCTTCGGGAAAATGCATCATTTTTGTATAAAAATTTCATACGGTGGAAAACTATTCCTTGTTGTTATTTTAATAAAGGAGGTGTCACATGCCCAATCAAGATAATCAAGCAACTAAGGCAGAAGTACAGTCTACGGAATTAAACAAAATGCCTGTCCCAGGTAAAGATGATACGGAATTTTCCGCAGAGGAAGCGGCAGAGGCATTTAAAGAAAATCAATCCTCCAGCAGCAGATCACAAGATCAATGATCATCCTATGTAATGCGAAAAAAGCCCGGTTCCACTTGGACCGGGCTTTTCGTTTTCTATAAAATTAATGACTAACAATCATTGGAATTTCTGCACCGTCCGTGGACTCGCCTTCTGCTCTCTTGGGCTTTTGCAGCATAAGGCCAAGCAAACCGCCGACAACCGCGATACCCAGCAGAATTAAGAAAGTGTACCCAAAGGAAGAAGCATACAAGTCTAAATCCGGCTTCTGCTTACCTGATTCAACCATTAAATTTTTCATCCTCGTTGTAAAGATCGTCATCAAAATGGCGATAGCGAAGGACATCATAACTTGCTGTGCGGCGTTCGTGAGCGACGTTACACGTCCAACCAAATTCTGTGGAGCGGATTGGATCAAATGATTATTGAGAGGCATCATAAACAGTCCCATTCCCGCGCCCAGCAGTGCAAGCGGCAGGATCACTGTACCTACACCTGAATCGCCAGAAATATTGGACAGTAACAAGGCTGAAACCGTTGTAAGTGCCATCCCCGCCAAGACGAGCGGACGCGCTCCGAAACGATCTGACAGTTTACCGCCAATTGGCATAAATAAACCGGATGCCAGAGCTTGCGGAAGCATGATGAGCCCTGTTTTCAATGGACTATAGCCATGGGCCTGTTGTAAATATAGGGGGACAAGGAACATGGTTCCGAACATCGCAATCTGTGAAATCCATTGTACGATGATTCCTTTTGTAAAATTACCTGAGCGGAAAACGCGAAGCTCGAGCAGCGGATTCTCACGTCTTAATTCCACAATAACGAATAAAATAAGCGCCACAATACCGATTCCTGAGCCGATCAGTGTATCAGCATCCATCCATGTGGATTTCCCGGTGATCGGGTCAATACCACCATTAGAAACGCCGTACACTAGCGCGGCAAAGGCAATTGGCCCTAACAGCATGCCAAGTAAATCCAAGGATGCAACCGACTGCCGCTGTATATTCGGTAATGTACGGATTCCAAGGATAATACCGATTACACCGATAGGTAGGTTAATCAGGAATATCCACTGCCAGCTGTGATATTCAACTAACCAGCCTGCAACGACGGGTCCAAGCGCCGGACCCAGCAAGATCGGAATTCCCATCATGCCCATGACTGCCCCTACTTTTCCCGGCGGCGACAGACGATAGATGAACGCCATAGCAATCGGTACAACAACACCGCCACCCAAGCCTTGGATGATACGGAAAGTAATCAGCATTTCAACCGAATTAGCCAGCGCACATAGACCAGAACCAATAGTGAATAGACCTACCGAGATCAAGAATATTTTCTTGGCGCCAAATCTGTCGGATAACCAGCCCGCTAAAGGAATGACCGCTGCTTGTGCCAACGCATATCCGATCACGGTCCATTGTACTAAGGACAAGTTCAATAGATTAAATTCTTCCTGCAGCTTGGGAAGAGCAACGTTTACCGCCGTTCCGTCCAAAATCACCATGAAAATCCCAACCACAATTGCCACCAACGGCCCTAATATGCTTCGCATTGAAAACGGGGCTTCTGCTGCTGCAATGTTTTTATCTGAAGACATGTATTCCCTCCATCCGATTCAGCATCCTCTGCTGACTCTCTCTTGTCTAATCCCAAATTTAACGGACAATTGTCCGTTTCAAAATGATGCTAACGAAATATTGTTTATTTGTCAATTGGCTGGGAGATGTTCTCGACTCAAGCGATCAAGAGTGTCCATTGTAAGAGACCCACAGCTAATGGCTGCGAGTCTTTAGTAAAACAGTTAGAATTGAAAATATATAAAGGAACTCTGCTCCTGCTTTAACGTATAAAGCAATACTAGCACTATTACACTGTACACTGCTGCCCTTATGGGCGAAGGAATCCAACGGTGCCATGCTATGGATACACGATCAAGATGCTTTAGTAAGTACCACTCCAACACATGCAAGGCACAGAGTCCACCCGTGATCCACCAGAAATGCCACACCCACTTCGGCATGATCAAAGCCCTCGGACTTAGCATACGGCCAATTAAATCCAAAGCGGTATGTAACCCCTCTGTTCGAAATATCACCCAACCGAGACAAGTTAACATGAAAAAGACGATAAGAGCCATAATTCGATACCATATGGATTTTTGAATATTAACGAAATGTAGTTTCTTTAGTAGGATCAAGTATAGTTTATGACCTATTAGTAGCGCCCCTTGATACATCCCCCACGCGACGAAGGTCCATTTACTCCCGTGCCACAATCCCGAAATCGTCATAGCTGCAAATAGGTTGGCATACTGCCTTATCTCACCGCGACGAGATCCTCCAATTGAAATATATATGTAGTCACGTATCCACGATGACAATGTGATATGCCACCGACGCCAGAACTCCGTTGCGTTAGTACTCAAATAGGGCGTATCGAAGTTTCGTGCCAGCTCTAATCCGAACAAATACCCGACGCCTACAGCCATATCACTGTAACCGGAGAAATCGCAATAAATCTGGAAAGCATACAATACCGACGCAGTCCAACCTTCAGCACCGCTGATTGAGCTGGCTTGTGAGAAGAAGCTATCGCAATAAGGGGCCAATTGATCAGCTATTCCCATTTTTTTCACCAGTCCAAGCACAATAAAGAATGCACCCAGACGTAGTTGAGCAGGGGTAAAGCGGATGTCATCCAACTTCTGGATCTGTGGCAGGAATTCCTTACCTCTCATAATTGGCCCTGCGATCATATGAGCGAAGAACATAATGAACATCCAGAATCTCAGCAGTGAACGCTCAGCAGGAATTCGACCCTTGTATACATCCACTAGATAAGAAATCAACTCAAACGTATAAAATGAAATTCCGAGAGGAAGTGCCATATGCAACCACGTTGCCTGATGGGCGACCAGATGGATGGACAATAACTTCTCTAAGCTTCGCAGGGCAAAATCCGTATATTTGAAAAATATGAGATTGCTCGACGTCAAAAAAATACCCATAAATAACAGAATCCGCTGTCGAGCCGGGCCTGAATGGACTATGCTCAAACCGCAACAGTAAACCGCTAACGATATAATCCCGAATAAGAGTAAATATCCGGGTCCCACCACACCGTAAAAGATGACATTTGCAGCCGTGAGCAGCCATAAGCGATTTCTCGGAATTAAATAATATAAACACATGGAGATCACTAAAAACAAGGCAAATTCCGGCGTATTGAACATCATAACGAGTTGGTTGCCCCTCTCTGTAAGTAAGCGTCCCAAATGAACTGAGCCATCATCCTGTAGCCATCAGGCATGAGATGGGTGAAGTCCGTGAACAATTGATCCGGAACTTGTCCCTCTAGATTCAAGTAATGAACAGGTTGCTTTGACAGAAAATTATCCAGCCTCTTCATGTTCTCAACATATCCGGAAGTATTGACGAAGTCTTTCATTAACTCATGATTTGTACCCGTCATCACAACCCAAGTATTTTTGCCTTTTTGATGAAGGATGATTTTCCGAATAAAGAAGACGTCTGGATTGGTCTCCGACAAGTTCAAAGGTAGTTCGCTGAAAGATACCTTCAATTGTTCCCAATGCAGCATGTCGCTCAAGGTTTGCGGATCCTTGATGTACCATGGCTCCGGCTGTGAAAGTGAATCGTCCGCCATTGGCCTGTTGTGCCACTGATCCCACTTGTTACCTATATATTTTTGATAATAATCCTTATACGACATTAAATTGACATGCGAATAAACGTACCGATTCAGCACATCCTGCAACCATTCATAAGGCTTTTTATATATCGAATGCCAATCTGTTTGCTTCAGTTGTGATTTTACTGCCAGGAACGATGTAGGCTCTAGTTTGCGTAAATCCTCGGCCCACCATGCCAGTGTGGATTGATAAGGATCTCGGAGGACAAAACTCGCATATCGTATATTCAGGATCACATGGTCGGTTGATATCCCGTGCTTATCCAGCATTAGCAGCATCGTGTATAGATCGCCAAGTTGTGAGCCTGGGAACGATAGATTGAATATCAGCGGCTGCTCAGGCATTTGTTCCAAGTAGGCACTAATACTCTGATCGGAATTGCCTGGACTTCCGTAAAATACAGAATCACCGAGAATGATAATGTAATTGATAGCATTGTCATGATCGATTTTGTTCTTAATAAATTTGATAACCGGGTCAATGTTTCTAGGATTATTGACGATAAGCGGGTACGGGAGCCGTTTGTGATAGAACACATCCGCAGAAATGGCATAAGGCAGTAAAAAATTCAATAACAATATATACACAACCAAATAAGGAATCGTCTTGATTCTCATCCATAATCACCCAGATATAAGACGCAAGCTAGATTTAAAAGTTGCGAATGAAACTATACATGATTTGCGGTGACGCCTCGTACTCCATGAACTTTCTCGCAGTCGATTGCGGCCATACAAAAAGCCAGTATTCGGTTTATGGCCAATCGCTACGAAAACACCGTCAGTTTCGATGACTTCTTCAGCACCGGTCGCATTATCTTTCACCTTCAGCCCGGTCACACCTTTGTTATCGGAGACGACCTCGAGCGGCGTCTTGTCCAAGCTCCATGTAATTTTACTGTTGCTGCGCGCTCCTGCATGATTTTCGAGGCGAGTACTATCTGATTAGTGAAGGTTACCCGTATGTTGTTTCCATTCGTGTGCACCCCCTCCTCCAACCTGTATGCTTGGAAGCCTTTGTTGCGCAGTTCGCCAAGCGGTATGGATATAGCTCCAGGAATATGATCATTGCCATTATTGAGCAAAACAAAAAATCCTTCAGTATGTGCCGAAGGATTGGATCTTATAATCAGTATTAGTTGTGCAGTTTGACTAAATTGTCTGTTTGGATATCGATCCAAAATATTCTACAACTACCTCACGGAATTCCATTGCAGCCCGCGAAATGAACCGACTCCTGTGCCATAATAAAGCGATCTCCCGTACCAATTCGTGATTCTCAACTTGGAGATATTTGATGTGTTCCCGTGAATTCCTTGCCGTGCTTGGTATGAAGGCTATGCCAATTTCTGCTTCCACAAGAGAGCTTAGCCTTGCAGGTTCATCTCCCTCATACACATATTTAGGTACAAATCCAACCGATTTGCATATAGAGTCCACTAGATCGCGAGTACCGTAGCCTCTCTTTACACCAACAAACCATTCATCCCTTAGTTCTGTCAAGGATACGCTGCTTCGGTCTGCCAGCCGATGCCCCTTTGGAACAGCTACAAGGATTGGGTCGAAGAACACGATTTGACATTCAATGTCATCCCCTTGTATAGAAGGTGAGGACAAGCAGAAATCGACCTCTCCTCTATGAAGAAGTGTAACCATTTCCTGCGTGGTCAGCATTTGCACATGAAATTGGATATCGGGCCGCTTTTTCCGAAACTCTCGAAGGATACTTGGCAACGTGCTTGCGGTGGTCACCGCCAATTCGAGTGTGCCATGTTCCGGGCTGGATAAATCGCTAAGCTCCTGCTTCCCCTGTTCCAATTCAAACAACGCCCTTTCTGCACGGCGAAGGAATCTGCTTCCGAACTCATTCAATCGCAGCTTCCTCCCTATTCGATCGAATAGAGGGACCCCTAAATCCTCCTCCAAGCGTTGAATCGTTTTACTTAGTGACGATTGAGTTACGTGCAGACTTCGTGCAGCTTCGGTCACATGTTCCAAACGAGCTACCGCGAGAAAATATTGCAGTTGAAGAAGTTCCATTTTGCACCCTCCATTCATTCCCTCAAGTCAATGAAATCATAACATAAAATGCATTGGAATAAATAATCGATTTCAAGTACGATGACATCAATACACTTTGAGGAGTGACCAAAAATGAATGCTCGCAGCAGGTGGTTGATGATTTCCGTTGGCCTTGGGATACTATTGAACCCATTAAATTCTTCAATGGTTTCTGTTGCTATTCCAAGGCTGCAAAATGTGTTCCAACTTGACTTTACAGTTGTTTCCTGGATTATTTTTTCTTTCTACATTGCGAGTGCAATTGCTCAACCTGTCATGGGAAAGGCCAGCGATTTATTCGGTCGCAGGAAGATATTTCTTACCGGGCTTGTTGTAGCCTTCGTTGCATCATTATTAGCTCCACTATCACCAAACTTTGGGTGGCTCATCGTGTTCCGCATTGTGCAATCCATCGGAACAAGCATGATGGTTGGGGTTGGAATGGCCATTGTTCGAATTCATATTACGGAGAAACAAGGGACTGCGCTGTCTGTTTTGTCCATATTCCTATCAGGAGCGGCAGCCATTGGACCCTTTATTGGCGGGGTCTTGACTCACTGGTGGAGCTGGCCTGCTATCTTTTTCGTCAATATTCCGTTCGTGGTGGCGAGCTTTCTATTTTCTTGGAGGAATATTCCTAAGGACGAACCATCAACATCCGTTGCACGGGGCATGTCCTTTCGTAAATGGTTTGATTTGATTGATGCGACAGGGATCCTGCTCTTCACAGTGGGTCTGGTTGCCCTGCTCGCCTCCTTACTCTCAGCAAAATCATCTGGGCAAATCTCATTAAGTAATGTTATTGTCGGGCTGATAGGCCTCGCTCTACTGGGGGCTTTCGTACGACATGAGTTAAAAGCGAAGTCACCCTTTATTCCTTTGCGCACATTCGCCAAATATCCTGCGATGACTTGGGTTAATGTCGAATTCATGCTCGTAAACATACTTTTTTACTCGCTCTTTTTCGGGCTTCCGTCCTACTTGCAAATGGTACGTCATGTCAGCGAGTTCCAAACAGGGATTCTCATGCTTAGCTTAGGCTTGTGCTCGCTAGTTACTTCTCCAATAGCAGGACGATGGATCAATAAATCAGGACCCAAGCCGGCATTGCTCGTGTCCGCAATACTTATGACACTTGGGTCGGTGTGGCTCGTAACATTGAGTCAAACTTCACCGGTTATCAGTGTGTGTTTGGCTTTGGCTGCATTCGGTATTAGCAACGGGTTGAACAATGTCGGTATGCAAGCGGCATTGTTCAATAGTTCTCCAAAAGAAATAATCGGTGTAGCATCCGGATTATTTAATACATCAAGATACTTGGGAACCATTCTCTCTTCATTGTTGATAGGCATCGTAATGGGAGGTAACTTCAGCTTCGGGGGATTTCGAGTGCTTGGGATTATCCTCACGGTAATTGCATTATCTTTGGTATTCATGAGTCGGCGGCGCCGGGAGTCAGGGCAATTGCAAGAGTCGTAGGTTCACCAAGTTCAAATTAGAAGGAGCACCGATGTGGTAGGAATCGTTTTTTTGAAATGCAAACAAATAAAGAGGGTGAGTATCATGATAACTGTTAACATTAAGGATTGCTCCTCGTGGGATCAAGCCTGGCAACAATCGCAAAAGAACCACGGGAATCAAACCATCTCGATGTGGGACGCCCGAGCGCAAACTTTTGCCGGGAATGCCCTCGGAAATGCGGCTGAAGGTTTTGCTTTGACTCCGGAGGAAGGATCCAACTTCTATCGCATCCAGGCCGAATTCTTGATCGACGACAACGGCATCGTACAGGATGCGCACTACGGCCAACTTGTGATAGATCACTTATCGCTCGACGTAATTGACCGTTTTGCTGCTGGTAATAACGGCGCAGTCGATTTAGGAGTATCTGTTGAATCTAAAGTGAAGCCGGGATAGAACAGGTGATTTGCATAGGTTTCATTCAGATTGTGGCATGCTCACATATGCGACAAAAGGTTGGTACTTTCAATACACGACATAGGCGAATTGTTGGCAAAACATGAATAAGACTTTAACGTCGGTACACACCCGGTGTTAAGGTCTTTTCCTTTTGCGATTTCTACGAAAACTTCACAGGCTTCTTTATGAGCTTACATAAAGCTAGGTGATTCCCTATTGACAGTACACAGAGCTTAAATTAAGATATTAGTAAATGAACGGTTCATTCATTATTTGAGAGGTGGAATAAAATGGGGAGAATGATTACGAATAGTAAGTGGACAGTACAAGGCAAATATGTAGTGATTACTGGGGCTACAAGCGGCATTGGGTTGGCCGCGGCCAACGAGCTTGCAACTCGGGGGGCAAACATAGGAATCGTAGCTCGTAATCAAGCTAAAGCAAATGAAGTAGCGGCTCAAATCATGGCATCAACCGGTGGAAGAACCACTGTGGACATATTCTTGGCTGACATGGCTTCACAAAAGTCCATACGTCATGTTGCAGCTGACATTTTGGCCAAATGCCCGAGAGTGGACGTTCTGGTCAATAATGCCGGCGCCTTGTTCGAAACGCGGAAATTAACCGACGATGGTATGGAGATGACTTGGGCTGTAAACCATCTGGCGCCTTTCCTTCTGACTACGCTTCTCCTTGATCGTATGAAGGAAAGCCAGCATGCCCGTGTTATCACAACCGCATCCCATGGTCACAAGATGGCCAAGAAGGGTATCAACTTTGATGATTTCACTGCGGAACAACTTTATAGCTTTCCCCAAAATTTTATTGGTGGTCCTACATTTCGCTACGCTGAGACCAAGCTCGCCAATATCCAGTTCACCACTGAATTGGCGAGGCGGCTAGAGGGGACCGGAGTCAGCGCCTACTGCTTTGATCCTGGTCTTGTTTCCACGAACTTCAATCAAAACAACGGACTCTTAGCCCGTATGACTATGGCCGTGATGAAATTGTTTTCCCGCAGTCCGGAGAAAGGTGCCGAAACTTTGGTGTGGTTAGCAGACTCGGACGAAGTGACTGGTCATAATGGTTATTACTACACCGACAGGAAAAAAACAATTCCGTCTGTTCCCGCTCAAAACCTTGACGACACAAAACGATTATGGATGGTAAGCGAAGAACAGATCGGAATTCGAAGACTCTAACAGATAGTTGTCACAAAGGAACCTAATTGGAGAGTGAATAACGTTGACACAACTACACGAACAATCCCCTGATCGCACTCACGATGAACGCAGAGAACAGATTAAGAGAGCAGCTCTTAAAATATTCGCTCAACGAGGAATCGCTGGTACGAAAATGAGCATGATTGCTTCTGAAGCCGGTATTAGCCAAGGACTTTCTTACCGCTATTTCAACTCCAAAGAAGAAATCTTTTCAGTACTCGTACAGGAAGCGATCGAAGAAGCCCAAGCGGCGATTAACAACGTTCATCAACTACCAGGTACACCATTAGAACAAATAAGAACTTTAACAAAAAGAATGCTTGATGAGAGTCATAAACATTTTTTCTTATTGCTTCAACAAGTACAAAAGTCGGATGAGGTGCCTGCAAAAGCCAAAGAAATGGTCAATCAATATTCTCCCAGAGATACAATTGATAAACTGGTTCCTATATTCATCAAAGGTCAACAAACAGGGGAATTCTGTCAAGGTAATCCTCAAGAGCTGTTGATCCTCTATTTCACCGTCATAACTGGACTCATGCTGCAGGAAACGCAATCCAATAAAGGCTGGCTGTTAGAGGTTGATACCTTAATGAAAATTTTAACGAAATGAACACTCACTGCCCATAATATTACTGTATATTTAATAAATAAAATCCTAATGCAAAAAACCCAATTCCAATCGCAAAATGAATACCTCTTGCCAACCACCAAGGCAATATTTTGAAGAATAGTCCCACAAATAGACCGAATATTATTCCAGCAATAGCTCCGAAAACCCATCCTATAAAAGTATCAGATGAAGCATTAAACAAACTTGGCATAAGTGCATAATCAACAACGCTTTTCTTTTTATGTACTTCTTTCGTAAGATAAAAACCGTAAGCGATGGCTATTAAAGAAATTATCCAACAAATTATAGTTCCGATCCAATCCTTGATCATCTTTTCCTCCAATATGAAACGCTTGCAATTTAATAAAAAAGAAGCTGGATCATTGATCTCAGCTTCTTCATTCTTGCGTCTTACCTGAAAGGAGAAATTAACCATATTGCAGGCGATACTTCATTCAATTTCAATTCCAATATGGATACAATTTTTTAACAACGAACATTATCCGGTAAACAGGTTTTCTTTCTTTTCCGTTTTAACGCAATCACCAATATTATTGCCCAATAAAAAGCAAAGTATACATGAATACTTTTGACTATAAACTAGACGGTAAACCACGAAGAAACATCTGTATACAATCCGTATTTTGCTTTAATGCATTAATTGTTTTTAAGCTTGGCCCTTTATATATCTCTGGATGATCCACTTCGTTGTATTCTTCCCGTACCGAAAAAGCCAGCTTTTCTTCATCTTTGGAGAATTCCGCATTAACATTAACTTTATTTCCACGTGCATCTAGGCGAACCCATCTTCCTATGGATTTAAGGTAAACTGCATTTAAGGCATGGATGCAATACCCTGTATCTGGTGTGTCACCTATTGTGAGTCGTTGATAACAAAAACCAGTTGGAATCCCTTTGCTTCTTAATATGGCGCATAACAGATTAGACTTAGCGTAACAAATACCTTCCTTAAAGAATAGTGCTTCCGAGGCTTTACATGTAATTCGTGTACTTTGAATATCCCAAGAATGAGATATTTCATCACGAACAAATTCATAAGCTCTTTTCACAAAATCATCTTCGTTATCCGATTCGTTATATAATTCTGTTGCTTTTTCTTTAATAGATAGGTGACTATAATCAACTTCCTCAGTTTCTACTAGATAATCTTCTAGAAAATTTGATTCACAAGACAAAATCATTCCATTTCACCCTCAATCGATTGTTAACATCATATCGTTATTTTTCGTTACTCCCACTTGAATGTTAGGCTGGCGATAATGAAGGCTACAAGCATCCAGCCGCCAAGCAGCGCGGCTTCACGCCACACGTCGGCAAGCGATGCTCCGACATTCATGATTTGGCGCAGTGCTGAGGACAGATGCGAGATCGGCAGCAACTTGACTACGGGCTGCAGCCAGTCAGGCATATTTTTGATCGGAAAGAAGACGCCACCTAGAAAAAGAAGTGGGAAGGAGACGAAACCGGCAATCGGGCCAGCGCTTTCCGGCGTTTTGGCGAGTGCGGCGATGATAAAGCCGATCGACATGAAAGTAAGTGTCCCGAGTATCACGAACATTAGCAGAAGTATCCACGAACCATTCACCTGTGTTCCAAAAATCAGGCTGCCGATTAGCAGCACGATCATCGCCTGCGCGCCGTTCAACAGCAGTCGGGCGGTGATTTGCGCGGCAATGAAGCTCCGCGGTTGGAGCGGCGTACTCTGAAGACGCCGAAGGATACCCCGCTCGCGCCAAGATGCGATTTGGCCGGCGACGCCGTTCAGATTGTTACTCATAATCATCATAGCAACGATGCCTGGGACGAGGAAGTCGATATACTTCAGGTTAAGAGATTGGACCGCCTGTGATTGAATCGTGACGACAGGTGTGTAACCCACGATCTGCTTGCTAATACCATCGGCGATCTGAGACATGATGGGAAGCCCGATCTGATTGGTTGTTTGGCTCGTCTCGTCGTAGTAGACGGTGAGTTTGGAGCCCTGCATAGAGGCGGATTTAGCGCTCACAGCAGCTTCATACCCTTTGGGAACGGCGACGACAAGCTGCCGATCGCCATGCTTAAGATCTTTCATCGCAGCATTGAGATCTGTGCTTTCAGTTAATTTTAATATGGATAGCTGCTTCATAGAGGATAGAAGTGCCTTCGACGCAGTCGTCTGGTCTTGGTCGATAACGGTGACGGAGAGCGATGTGCTGTCCCCTTTTCCTAAGAATGAACCTAGCATCACCATGAAAAAGATCGGAAAAACGAGCGTCCAAAATAATACTTGCCGATTTCGCCCAAAAAGTCGTAACTGGGCTAAGGTCAATTGACGATACGCTTTCATTCTTCCCTCAGGCTCCTTCCCGTCATGTGGATAAACACGTCCTCAAGCGTTGCCGTGCGCGTTTGCAGATCAGAAACCCGGATGTTTTGCTCTGCAGTTTGTTGTACAAATGCAGTTAGCGCATTCTGCAAATGATCCGTGTACAACACAAACGTGTCTTTACGCTGATCAACTTGTTTCACATCAGGCAATGACTGGACAAGCGTCAGCACTTCCTGCTTTCGTGCCTCATCTTCTCGGATCTGCTCCGGCATGCGAAACTCGATGGCGCTGTCTGACTGCAGGCTGCGCACGAGCTGCTCCGGTGTATCCAACGCAACGATTTGTCCTTTATCCATGAGGCAGATACGGTCGCAAAGCACATGAGCCTCTTCCATGTAGTGCGTTGAGATCACCACAGTCTTACCGCGCTCCTTCAAGCGGAGCACGATATCCCACAACGTACGTCGGGCTTGAGGATCGAGTCCGGTTGTCGGCTCATCCAGAAAAACCACCTTCGGATCATTCAC
This sequence comes from Paenibacillus sp. V4I9, assembly GCF_030817295.1. NCBI lineage: Bacteria > Bacillati > Bacillota > Bacilli > Caryophanales > Paenibacillaceae > Paenibacillus > Paenibacillus sp. V4I9. The sequence continues at coordinate 565,031 of NZ_JAUSZE010000001.1, read as the reverse complement.
GAGCGCCAACGCAATGGCGAGTCGCTGCTTCTGGCCACCGGATAAGTTTTTGACGCGGTCATTCTTTTTTTCGCGCAATATCATGTCGTCGAGCAGCGGCTCGACTGGCACTGAGCTTGGATAAAAGCTTGCGTACATGCGGATGATCTCGTGAACGTGAAGCAGATCGAACAGTGACGTCGATTGGAGCTGTACGCCGATGATTTCCTTGACCTTTTTCAAATCTTTTTTCGTATCGAAGCCTGCGACAAGTGCTCTCCCTTCATCCGGTCGCCGCAAACCTTCGATCATTTCCATCGTTGTCGTTTTGCCCGCCCCATTTGGCCCGAGCAGTCCAAATACTTCCCCTTCACTCACTTTAAAATGAATGCCATTCACCGCGGTGAATTTCCCATACCTTTTGACGAGTCCGTCAACTTCTATGATGGCGTTGGCCAAGGTTAGTTCCTCCCTTTTGATATTCCTTTATTTCTTGTGCCACGTTGTTAACGGAACGAGGCTACCGATTCTTTTGCGCGGCAGCCTCGTTATCTTAGTTGTTAAGCTCTCGTTTCCCGTTTAGGTCGGATGACCAAAAGTACACCAATAAAGATTAATACGGTACCTATCCCAAAAGACAGGCCAACTTGCTCACCTAGTAATAGCCACCCTAAAAAAGTACCGACTATAGGCTGGAAAAAGAAGAATAATCCGCCACTTGAAGCGTTCAGCATTTGCAATCCACGATTCCACAGTAAAAAACCACATGCGGTCGAAATAACTCCTAAGAATAAAAGACCACCCCAAATAGATGGATGCATCATGGCTTGAAAATCGAGCTCATCTAATCGACTAATTGTAAAAGGTGTTAGTACGGCGATTGCCACAAGAGTAGCATAGCTCGTTACGACAATTGGTGAATATTGCTTCGGTACACGTTTTATAAGAACAGACATTAGTGACCATGTTAGTGCTGCAATAAGCAGTGATGCGCCACCAAGTTGATGAGATGTATCAATATGGGCATTTCCAACAATAATACACACACCGAATGTGGCTAAAACAATAGAAATTGACTTTTTAAATGTAATTTTTTCTTTTAAAATGAGACGCGCAAACAGCACCATAAAGGCAGGTGTCGTTGAAGTAATAATGGCGCCCATTTGTGCATTAGAGAGCATCGTACCCACTTCTTGGGTAATGATAGAAATTGTATTTCCAACAAGCCCAATAATGAAAATTAATGGCCAGTCGTTTTTCAATCCGCCATGATTGTTTGGTTACAACGCCAATAATTAGCAATGCAAAAATCGCAATAACATAGCGAAGCCATACTAATACAAGTGGTGGTACAACGTCTACCACAACTTTTACCACCACATACATCCCACCCCAAATACTAGCAGCGAGTGATAAATATAACGACCCTAATAAGGTTTTATTCATTTTGTACCTGCAGGTACATCATTTTCAAATAATGGTGACCACATCATCAGCTTTCAGCTCACTTTCAAAACGTTTATTTGATTATACAATAATATGGTTAATTTAGGCACCGAAGTTCAACTTAGAAGATACCGCTTTACATGCTGTGCCACTTCAACCGGTGCGTATTTATTATCCGGAGCGAGATGATCTAGATTTGGTAAAATCAACGTTTGTGTTAGTGAAATGGTTTCGTCCAATACTCGAATCATTTGATGCACAGAATCTGGACTCTTCCCCCCAGAAATTAAAAGGACATTCGTATCAATCATTTGGTAATTACTGAAAGTGGATGCCAGGCGTTTCACTTCTCTGTGCTCTATTAAATTTTCTGGCAATAGTTTTTCAATTTGATTCCAATGATTTCCGCGTATTACCAAACGTAAAATAAACTTTGCATACCATTTCGGTAACTTTTTTAAGGGCGAGTGAGCTGCACCCTTTACAAAGCTGGCAAATGCCCCCCTAAAATCTTTCTTATTCATGTCTTTTTCATATTCAGGCAGCCAATCCCATTCCGTTGGTGTCGACTTAATTGAAACGCCAGGTTCATAGACAGCCATTTTCTTAAAGGTATGGGTTCGCGCAGCCTCCAAAGCTACAAGCCCACCGTAGCTATGACCGAATACATAGGTTGCCTTCGTTGCTTCTTGTACGCTTTTTACATCTTCACATTCCTTATTGATGGTATAGTTAATCCCTTGTGGTCCACTCCATCCACGTCCACGTCGATCCATAACATGGACTGTAAAGGAATCCGACAATTCTTGGGCAAACTTAGTAAAATCATTCGAAGTACTAAGCGCCCCGTGGATTACAATGAGACTCGGACCCTTACCTATACTTTGGTATCCAATTGTAGTTCCGTCCTTCGAAACTGCAGTTGAATGGGTAAACGAATCCCGAAAGTTCGAATTTATTTTTGCACTTACTATATCCATTTCCATCCCCTTTTCTTCACCAGTAGAAACAACGCATACAACCTAGTCTCCAAGCTGAATAATACTCGTGTTTTCATTATATAACGACGAAATTATCATTCATTCAAGCCCGGGGATGAAATCACACTCAGTCTTGAGACCGAACCAAAGCAAAAAGACATGCTTAGCTCCCAGCATGCCTTCCTTTAGCCGTGTCCCTGCAAAAGTACTATTCCACCAATTCTACATTCAAGATATCGTCAAATGCTACCCAATCCGTACCATTTTCGTGGGATAGCTTTACTCTTCTTATCTCTTGATCAATTATGGTTATTAGACCTGTAATTTGCCCATCCCCAGTCTCATTATAAATCTTTATACTAATAAATTGCTGGCTAAGTAAGGCATTAGCCAATACGTTGGCTATCTTTTTATTCTCACGATTACTAATACTCATTATTTCTCCACTCCAATCCCAGAACATTTGTTCTAAACCTATTATACTTTTAGTAGGATGAGTGGTAAAGAGTTAGTGGTCAATCCGTTAAGGAAAGGATATTCAAGTAAAAGTCAGCTGCACATAATCCGAAAATCGTTTCACCGCCGGAGACAGATATCGGCTTACGTAACCTATGCAGTTCACCCCATTTACTGTGATTGTCCAGATAAATGGTTTTCCATGGGAATGGATGGTCGACACAATTTAACTGGAAAATCTGCTTCTAATTATGCCCTTTCCTCTTTGAAAACACATTTTAGATGGAAAACCTACCGTAAAAACAACTGTTTTTGATGATTTCAAAGAAAATGACTGAAATTAACGGGAGAAATTCCATTTGATTTGATCGAAGTGGTAACTGCAATCCAATTACAGGTGTATTTTCACGTTAATAACTGAATTGGAGTCTGTTTTACCAGTAAATGGATTAAACTGCATAGGTCATATTCCTTAAATCCCCTCTACGATCCGTTTCGCACGAACAGTTACTTGTTTTAAAAGTTCATCTTCATCAATCGTCATTAATTTCCGGTTTTTCATGAGCACTTTACCGTTAACTATCGTTGTATCAACATCAGCTCCATTAACACTGTATGCAAGCAGCGACTCAACATTATGGATAGGCTGCAAATGCGGTTTGTTCATATCGACGAGAATTATATCCGCTTTTTTCCCAATTTCTAGTGTTCCTACTTCATTATCTATGTTTAACAACTTAGCGCTTCCTTTTGTCGCCATACGTAAAACATGCCCGGCGGGAAGCACTGTCGGGTCGCCATAATCTAATTTCTGCAACCAAGTCGCCGCTTTTATCTCCTCAAACATATCGATAGTTGTGGCACTTCCTGTTCCATCCGTACCCAGACCGACGGTGATGCCCTGATTAATCATTTCGAAAACTGGTGCAATCCCACACCCTAACTTTAAATTGCTTACTGGGTTATGCGATACGCCTCCACGCATCCCTTTCAAAAATCTAATATCTCGTCGATTCAGATGCACGCTATGAGCTAAGAGAACATGCGATCTTTCAAAGAGACCTTCATTATACAAATACTCCGTGGGCGTCTGGTTGTATTTTTCTTGAATTTTCATTACTTCTTCCTTTGTTTCGGCTAAATGGATGTGGATTGGTAAGTTCAACTCTTCTGCCATATTTATGATTTTCCTTAATGCTTTTGGAGGACAAGTGTACGGTGCGTGTGGGCCGAGCATAGTTGAAATTCTACCTTCCGCTTTTCCATTCCAGCGTTCAACCAGTTCCAGTGCTTCTGTTATCCTTTTACCTCCGTCGTCTTGAAGAAAAACCAACCCTCTTGTTAATGAAGCACGCATACCAACTTCTTGAACCGCTGAAGCAATTTCGTTCATATGAATATACATGTCAGCAAAAGCTGTTGTTCCTGATTTGATCATTTCTGCCATCGATAGCTTGGCACCCCAGTAAATATCTTCGGGGGTCATTCTGGCCTCGGCCGGCAGCATTTTTTTCTCTAGCCAATCCATTAATTTTAGATCGTCGGAAAATCCTTTCAACAAGCTCATTGGGGTATGTTGATGGGCATTAATCAAGCCAGGCATCGCAATCATTCCTTGTCCCTCAATAACTTCGTCTACCCCATCTGTAATTTGGGTCCCCAACTTTTTGATCTTGTCTCCTTCAATGAGTATGTCCCCAGTAATGGGTTGATCATCATCGATCATCGTGAGTATAGTTACATTTTAAATTAATGTTTTCATAAAAAAACCTCCTAATATCTATTGATAATTAGGAGGATAAACTATGACGTAAGGTTAATGTCAACGACTTTCCTTTTCCGCTGAGGGTGACTTCGATTGTTCAGATGGTCAAGGAAATTGTGATTCAGGCAAAATCGGGACAGTTGAGCAGCGCACTACAATGTCTCAAAGCTAGGGAATCTGCTGAAACGATTATCATTATTTCGCATCGTGAAATATAATACCCAAACTGTATCTTGTACCTGTTGTTATTGTGTTTACACCGTGTCGAAGAGTCGTTTTATAATAGCCTCGCGTTCCCAAAACCGGACGATGATTGGTTGGAAAAATCAGTCCTTCTCCTTGTTTCAAAGTGATGACATGACCTCTACTTTGCGCCCTCGGACGCTGTTCCACCAATAGTAACTCCCCACCTGTGAAATCTTCTTCTCTTTGATTAAGAGCGAATACGACCTGAAAGGGAAAGAATACTTTCCCATACAAATCCTGATGCAGACAATTGTATCCCCCAGCTTCATATTTCAGGATCAATGGGGTTGGACGGTTCTGCCCTTCTTGATGGCATTGATCGAGGAATTCCGCTAATGTTGCCGGATAAGAAGCATTGTGGCCCAATTGTTCTAGCCAGCGATTAGCTGTTATGGCAAGTTCCGGATACAATCCTTCGCGCAGCTGTTGAAGCAAAAATGGCAGGGGAGCGTTGTAATATTTGTACTCCCCGACCCCAAAGCGGTACCGAGCCATGTCAATGGTCGTTCGAAAGCGGCTTTCTTCCTCGTAAGTACTTATGATTTCCTTACATTCCGTATTGTTTAACAAGCCAGGTAGTTTGGCATAACCGTGTTCGTCCAGCGACTGCTGCATGAAACTCCAATCCAGATCAGCTAATCCTTGCGACAGATTCTCAGACATGCTGTAAGCCTCCCTTTTTGCGCGTATCGTCACATTCAAGTTCCAACCAACTCGTCAAAAGGCATATTAACCTCTGCGAACAGTATAACCCCGAAAATAAGCTTTTGTACGCGTTCTCGAATGTAACAGCAAGATAACGAAATTATTAAATGCCGTTTTATGTTACAACTACAATAAGGTGGTGAATTGTCATTTACATGGGTTCAAACGGCATTGAGAAAAACGAAAATCAATCTTCCTACACATTATGTTTACCGGAACAATATGCAAGATGGAAAGCGGAAATTGATTTTAAATATTCCTTTACAGGAATATTCCCATTGTGGTATATTCAAAACAGAAAACAAGAACAAAAACAATTTGGAGGATGATAATATGAATAACGCTCAGGACACGAACAACACGCTCACGTCCATTACAGGTCAAGAGCTCCGTATCACCCGTATCTTTCATGCGCCGCGGGAACTGGTTTTCAAGGCTTGGACAGATCCGGAGCATTTGCCGAAATGGTGGGGACCCAAGGGCTTTACGAATACGGTTCAGGAAATTGATATTAGACCAGGCGGGGTATGGCGTTACGTTATGCACGGTCCGGATGGCGTCGATTATGATAATAAAATCACCTACCACAAGATAGTAAGCCCAGAGCAGCTCGTATACTCCCATGGCGACGACGATGAGGACGATCAATTTCATGTGACGGTCACGTTTAAGGAGCAAGCTAACACAACGACAGAGCTCACGATGACGGCGCGCTTCAAATCCGCCGCTGAGCTAGAGAAAGCGGTCAAGGAATATGGAGCTGTCGAGGGCGCCAAATCAACAATGGATCGTCTCCAGGAACAACTGGCCGCTATGTAAGAACCAAAATCAAGTCAAATTATAAATTGAAGGGAGTAATAAATTCATGAAAAAAACGAAAGTTATGTATTGGATTTTTACAGCTTTGTTGGTAGCCTTGATGGGCATTGGTGCTATCCCGGATATCCTCTATGCATCAGATGCGGTTGCCTTATTTGCTCATTTAGGCTATCCCTCTTACCTCCTGCCTTTTCTGGGCGTGGCCAAATTATTAGGTCTTGTAGCGATACTGATTCCCGGCTTTCCGAGAATGAAGGAATGGGCTTATGCCGGGCTTACATTTGACCTTGTGGGTGCGATGTATTCAAGTATCGCGGTGGGCGATCCTGCCGGCGGCTTAGCGTTTTTCATCATCGGATTTGTTATCATCGGCGGGTCCTATGTGTGCTATCATAAGAAACAAAGATCTGCATCATTAAGTCAGCCACCCGGCTTAGCGGCATAAACAAAAGAGCTCCCTTGTCCGGTATATGTTGAAGGAAGGAGTGCATGAACATGGGCTTGATCACAACAACCTGGAGCGCACTAGCAGAGCCCAACCGATTGTACATCGTCGAACTCCTGCGGGGCGGTCCCCTCACTGTAGGGGAAATCGCCGAGCGCCTCAGCCTCCAGCAGCCACAAGTTTCCAAACATCTCCGCGTCCTTAGCGACGCGGGGTTTGTTGAAGTACAGCCCAGCGCCAATCGGCGTATTTATAAGCTTCGAGCCCAGCCCTTCATAGAAATGAACACCTGGCTGGAATCTTACCGCCGCATGTGGGAGGAACGCTTCGACCGATTGGACGAATATTTGAACGAATTACAGGGAAAGGGGAAGAAGTAGGGGTTCTCTCCCTGTTCCCGCATAATAAACTAAAGACACCTTCTCGGGTGTCTTTTTTGCCTGTTGAGATTTCTCAACAGGCTATTCATATTATCCTCTTCCAGCCACCCGTTGCCATCCTCCCGGATATGCAAATGGACATTTATTTTATATTTCATGACAACTATTGTCACTATTACCCTCTACAATAGGGTTCAAGATCAAATATAAAAGAAAATGGTGAAAAAAATGAACAAAATTATCGTGTTATTTTTTCTTGTCATGTTTGTTATCGGTACGGATACGTTTCTTATCTCTCCGCTGATTCCTACACTGCAAAGTATGTTCGGCGTTCCTACCTTAATCGCAGGATGGATGATGGGAGCCTACACCTTGGGTTCGGCGGTGTTTGCACTGATCGCCGGACCTTTATCAGATGGATGGGATCGAAAAAAAGTACTGCTGTCAGGCCTTACTTGCTTCGCAGTTTCAACATGCTTGTGCGGTTTTGCTGTTGATTTTTGGACCATGTGCTTATTCCGTTTTTTGGCGGGAGTCAGCGCGGCGTTTACAGCTCCGCAAGTGTGGGCAGCCATTCCGACCCTGTTTCCTCCAGCCAAAATCAGCAAAGTGCTGGGCATCTCCTACGCAGGGCTCGCTGTCTCCCAAGCGCTCGGCGTGCCGATCGGAAGCCTGTTGGCAGCAAGCAATTGGTCCCTTCCATTCTGGGTGATCGGCATATTTTCACTTCTTTTGGCGGTTGCGGCTTTTTTCGTCATGCCCAGCATGAAACCGCACGGACAGCAAGGGTCTAAGCCTATTATATTAAAAAGATACGTTCCCCTGCTGACAAGCGGCAAAGCGAGAGGCACCTTCCTCGCCTACTTTTTTGTACATCTAGGGAGCAGCGCCGCCTTTGCTTTTCTCGGGAAATGGATGACGGACCGCTTTTACCTTTCGATTAATGAGGCAGGATATGTGATCATTTTTTTGGGGCTTGGCAATTTGCTCGGCAGCCTATGCAGTCCTTATGTGATAAAAGCCTTAAATCAGTTACAGACTATGGTGGCGGGGATGCTCATCGTTAGTGCGGCTTATATCGTATTGCCTCATGTGTCGTCGGTTTATATAGTAAAAGGTGCTTACTTTTTCATTTTCACTATCCTCGGTATTCTGTTCCCGCTTATGGTAGGGCTGCTGAATAGTTTAAATCCGACCATCCGCGGCACCATTTCAAGTCTGGCCACATCAACCATGAATGCGGCGACAACGTTCGGAGCTTGGATGGCCGGATTGCTTTATGCGGTGTTTAACGGTTATTCTGCTGTAGGTATTTTTACAGGGATCTGCCTGGCATGCTCGCTGTTCGTATTTATCTCAAGCGGGGTTCTGTCGACTCAAGTGGAAAGAAAACAATCAAATTAACACGGGTTCGCGTTCCGTAAGTGCAGAAGTCTACTCCCTCAAATCGAAAAATTTTTCATCAATGGCATGATAAAAGAAATTACTCCCATACCCAGCTTAAAAAAGCTGCCCATATTACCAAAGAAACCTCCACCCCCAGCAGTACCTGTTGCAGCACCACCTTTACCAAGGCCACCCAGTAATCCGCTAGAGCCTCCTCCAAAAAATCCCCCAGGACCCCCGCCACCAAGAAGACCAAGCATGCCTCCGAATCCACCTCCGCTAAGTAAGCCTCCCAAACCTCCTAAATTGGATATTTGTGCTTTTGCTTTGGCTTTATTTCGCGGGAGCTTCCGATTTCCCTTGAAGCCTTGAAGAATGATTTGGTCGCCTTGCATTTCATTTAGTACTCCGTAATACAGAGAACCGTCCTTGAGCACTACACATACCGGTGTTCCTAAGATATCTTTAACTTGCGAAGAGATAGTGGGCGATGATGCAGGAATGGCCTTTTGTCCGACTTTCACGCGTCCGTGCTTTTTTTTACGCTGATGTAAAGTTTTCATTCCCTGCTCACTCATCCTTTTATATGAAATAATACTTCTTGTCATCTTATGTTGTTTCTTCATGTTTGGACTATGCTCTCTTCAAGATGAGTAATTATTAAATTCACTAGGTATCGAAGGAAGCTTTCTGTAACTGGCTAGAAGGTAAGTAAACAAGAAAGACGGCGGCCATTGAATAGGGCCAAATAATTGCGTTCCTGGATGTGGACTTTGATAGTTTATTTTGAGACCAGTTATTCCAGGTGGCCATACTGTTCCAATATTCCCAATTGTCTCAGGTCGCCCAAAATTCATTTCATTTTCAATGTTTTCCATTAGCATTCAGTAGTTCACCCAACTTATTTTACGATCTGATGTTACTTCAATAACATAAAGAGGAGCTGCCGCGATGCAGGCCCCTCAAGTATGGTTTACTTTAAGTTTAATGGTATAATTAACTATAGATAATCTAAATTACATATAGTGAGGCGGTAATTATAATGGAAACAGGTAATCAAACAATAACGGTAGAAACCACGGTACATGCACCAACTGAAAAAGTGTGGGAATATTGGACAGAACCACAGCATATAAAGAAATGGTCTTTTGCTTCTGATGACTGGTTTGCACCAAATGCCGAAAATGATTTAAGGGTTGGTGGAAAATTTCTTACAAGATTGGAAGCAAAGGATGGAAGCTTTGGATTTGATCTTGGTGGTGTTTATGATGAAGTGAGAATAAATGAATTTATTTCTTACACTATGGGAGATGGAAGAAAAGTTGCGATTACTTTTATTAGTCTAGAAAACGATACTAAGGTAATTGAAGCTTTTGAAGCAGAAACCACCAATTCCATTGAGATGCAAAAAGCTGGCTGGCAAGCGTTTCTAGATAATTTTAAAAAATATAGTGAAATTTCTAAATAAGATTAGGATAAAATGAATCGGACATGCAGGTTTAGTCATAATTATTGAAACATTAATTTAAACCTTCCATTCGGAAGGTTTTTTTATACAAAATTAAAGTTTAGAGACTAAACGCCGGGTCGTATATTTCCCCCGAAAAGCCTCTCGGCAACCAAAGGAGCGTAGCGGCTGCAGCCGGAATGCGGTGTTAGCTGATGTTGCCTCTTCTTAGAACTGCCTATTAAATTTCTTTGTAAATATTTCCTTTAGTTTGTTATTCAGTTGTTCATTTAATTTATAGTAAGTACGGTTTATTGAGGTCGGTATAAAATCCATCTTTAACTCATTTCCCTCATACAATGCTACTCTAAAAATATATCCTGTTCTTCCTTCTTGATTTTTCTCAGGATCTAAGACCAAGTCTTTGATTTCATTTGAAAATTGATCAATTTCTTTCTTGTTTTCAATTTTTATTCTTTCACCAGAACTTCCATCAATCAGTTCAATTTTTGAGACATTCATTATGCTTCCTGGATAAGCTTGAGAAATAGTTATTGGTTTCAATATGGGGCTGTCTGTTGTTTTACAAGCGGTTAATCCCAGTAAGAGAAGAATTATTATTATTTTCTTGATCTTAATCCCTCTTTCTTTAGGCAATTTCCGATAACGGCTATTCTGCAAACTTAGCAAAAATTCCATACTTAGAGTATTCGCTAAGTGATTAAGCTGCCCGTTAACTTAACGAGGCTGCCTTGTGCTGGCAGCCTCATCATGATGTAGTTATAGTTTTAGAATTTGTTATTATCCTCATATCCCCATCGTTCCAAAAGCCATTTATTTTCTAAATATCTTCTTCAGTTAATCGGCCCAATTTCATTTTAGCAAGGAGAACGAGTTCTTTACGACCTGTGTACTCAAAGTCCTTGTAGATCTCCTGATTCTTTTTATGGAATAGGTGGATTTGCTCAGTAAGTTCGAAATATGGCAACGTCCCTTGTTTCCACTCCAAAAACGATTGATTCAATGGCTCCAAGGCTTGTTCAGTTACCAATTTGTGATACTCATCAAGAAGTTCACGTTCTTGCTGTTTTTTTTGTTTAGAATTAAACTTGCTCTCCACCTTGTTAATCTCCTTATTCAGTATTTACTTATTTTTCTGCGTTAGCGTAATGAACTTGATTTAATCAGTAAGCCAACCAGATAATATTCCTGCTCTTTTTACTACTGGAATACGCTCTTCGCGACTTTCTATCCTTTTGGCATTTCCACTTTACCTTAGTTAAGAAGTAGACTCTACACGAGTCAAGTTCCTTCCAATACCAACAGGCGAAAGGGATTCTCTCATCGGATAATTCTATCCCCGCCTCCTCAATCGCTTCTCGATCTAAGCCTTCATTTATTGACTCGTCTTTATCCAGTTTACCACCGAGCACAGGCTACCACGCTTTACTGCCCGTTAGCTTAATGACCCGACCAGTCTAACACTTATTTCCTAGGCTACGACCAAGCCCCTGTAATGAAGCTGTGGCGAGTATGATGGGCATAAAAAAGCACCATCTAATAATGATACTTGATGGTGTTGCACCGCGACATACTATGTATATGGAACTTCTCTTTTATATGAACCCTGATTTCAAGTTCTTCGAGTGACCCATACCTTATATATAAATTTGCCTTCAGACTAAACTTTGTCAGCATGAGCATGGAATCGGTCTATGTTAGCTAAGTAAAAAGTAACACATATGCGGCTTTCTCGTCAGGAGTTGTATATCCATCAAACGCACCCATATTTATGTCATTGCTTATAGAATGCCCCCATTCTTCTGCCTCCCAAAGAGTATCAAAAATCATGGAGCCTTGTTTACAGTTTGATTCATGCCAAATGGTACTCAATTAAACCTCCTTCAAATTGAACCTCTCATGAAATCCATCTTTTATTTACTTATTTGATTGTATTTCAATTTTCACCACTGAAGCTTGACCAGGGTAACTTAGAAAGGTAATACCCACTGACCATGCCTTTACCTGTTGACCAATGGATAAGTCGCTAAATACCTGTAACTGTTTACTATCCTTTACCACTATTTTTCCATCTTCAGTTAAAGTGACCCAAGTCGCATCTGGATTTTCACTATTCCCTACCTTCTTTTCGTGATTTTCAATAAGAACTTTTTTATTTACCTTATCAGTTTTGATGATTTCGCCTATAATATTGGCTTCTTGTCTACAACATTGAATAACTCTAAGTTTCAAGGGAAACTCCTTACCAACAAATTTAAACAGTGATTTTTTAATTGAATATATTTCTTCACTAGACAGATTCTTCTCAAATTCACCAAACTTTCTAATCTCTACTTCAAGATGTTCTTGAGTTGAACCAACAGACATTAACCTAATTGAATATGTTCGCCCTAATTCATCCCAGTAATTTCTTAACTTTTCCTGAATTATTCGCAATTCTTCACTTGTAAATTCTTTTTGTTTTGCGGTTACACTTTCACCATTAGCAGATGTTATCGCAATGGTTTTCGTAGCCTCATTCCACTGGACTTCTCCGCCTGTTGCCTCAACTACTGCTTTAACTGGAAGATACGATGTGCCATTAAGAATGACTGGAGTTAGTACGACACCATCACTGTCTTTGGGTACCCAAGCGTTATTATTGAGTGTAAATTTGAAATCATGGTTTAAGTATGCCTGGATGCTTTCCACACCTCCTGACGCATAGCTGGTAATCCCAAATGCCATAATGCAGGCACTTATAACCGCAATTTTCTTCCATCTCATTTTTATTCACCTTCCAGAAATATTTCTTTTTCAAGCAATAATCAAGGAGCAAGATGCTTCAACATTAATACGGTAATTACTGGGAAATGTTGCATCCATGTTGAAGAATCCTGCCCGTTACTTTAATGAACCAAAAGTGGAGATGCTCCACGTAAGATCCTTCATCGTAACTACTCGTTAGCCATCCATTTCCCTTCACAGAACACCACAAAATAATGTGAATTTAATTCGTGACTGGCAACTTCCAGGGTAGTGCAATAAAAAATTGTTGTAATCAAAAAAATATTAGTATAAGGTAAAATATAAATATAAATAAATTACAATTTAAGGCAGGGACATATTATGAGTGAGTTTACTTTTGGTAACATAGTTCGCACTGTAAATAGATCAATTATATGTGAGAACCTTCCCTCTGGAACTCCTATTATTCAGCTCAATGAAGAATGGCTCGCATTTTTCACTGAAAATGACGGTGAACAAAGATCGTCTGATCTAGCCGAAGAAATTTCAAAACACTGTCCTATACTTTATTTTTATAACCTTGAAGATCATTGCTGGGGTTATGAGATATTAAATGGAGGTGACGTGTTATCCACATTTCACTTTTCTTATGAACTAGAAAGTGAACTTCTATTTGATATTGCTTCAGATCGATATCCAGATATTAAAAGAATAACAACGTTTTTATATAACACAGAGGAAGGAAAGAAAGTTTTAGACGAAATTCAATCCCAACTTCAGGACCCGTCTTTCTTAGAAATCGAAGTAAGGAAACACTTTGAATCAGTGAATGTTGATGATTTTAATTTTTTTGAGCTAGAAGATGAAATCATAGATGAGTTACGAAAACTATTGATAGCTGATACTTATTTAAATGGAGAGTATGACGCAATCGATAGATTTAAAACATTACTTGATATCGAGAAAATGTGCTGGATAAGGTATGATCGAACAGAAGATAGAGAAGATATTGAGTACGTTTAGAGTATTATCCTTAATCGACGGTTCTGCTTCCTTAGCAATCTGGGACAATAATTTTATCAGTAACCATAAACCGAAAAGTAAAGGAGATACCTATTGTACATGTATAATAGGTATCTCCTTTACTTTATCATGTTACTGAACTATAGTTCTTCGTTAGCTTAATGACGTCTATTTCTATCCCCGCTTATTCTCTAGTCGTTTTCGTAATAAAAGTATTAGTGTGAAGAGACCAAATATAGAAACAGCTTCTAATAAATAGTGAGTCAAACAAACTGATAATGATTGATCACTAAGGTATTATCCAAATTGTGGTACTCAAAATCAGCGGATTGCATAAATCCAGTCAGGTATAACAACCCCCAAACTACAAATATCCCATAATCCACTGTCGCTGCCATTGTTAATGCGATAATAATACCGAGTAAACCTTGTTTACTTCGTCATACCTGACACCCCATCCAAAGATCTGTTAGAATCCCAAGACGTTACTTTTATAATCATCAAGTATCTTCACTTCAATACTAGATTTCAGCGAAGACAACTCGTTAATAAATTGATTATATAACTCATCTGTCATTTGATATTTCGGATTATTATATTCCAGGCTATTAATATATGATATCCGATTTGCTGTAGGAGGATGAGTTACATCAAGCCTAGAATCCGACATTAGATTAATTCTATTTATCCGTTCCAATTCCTTTTCAGGAATGTGTGCAGCCTGATTCTTGAATTCCTCGAATAATGGATTTGAGTTCCGGTTGTTAATCGTTTTCAGAATACAGAAATCAAAAAGAAAATGGAGATGCATCTTGTTCAGCAATGATAGCTTTGCATCCTTACCGGAAATTTTAGTTGCATAGCTATCTGCCAAATATTCGGCCCTCTGAGCATCTAGCCAATTTAGGTGACAGATCAAATATAAAAACACGAAAATCAATTTTGAAACAAGTAGTAAAAAAACATTAACGGGAATCATACATATGGCTATTACAAAAGAGAATCCGTTTGGTTCGAAGAGTCTGTTAGGCTTTATTATTTGATACCATGTACTCAAAGTGTTAATAGCGGAACCTATAAAAAAGCCCCGATTCAAGTCCCCATTAATTCCATGGGCTAGTTCGTGTGAAATTAAAGCAACTAATTCCTGTTTTTCAAGGATGGCTATTAAGGGCAAACCGAATTGAATTATTTTCTTCCTTTTTAGCCCCACTTGAGCAAATGCTGCATTGAAATCTCCATTAATAATAATTCCATGTACTTTACCAGCACCAAAAGTGGAAGCTATCTCATCTACAATCTGATAAGAAACAGGGAATCGTTCTCTCGATAAAGGTTCGGTATCCAACGTATAACCTTTGGGACGTGTTAACCAAGCAAGAAATATTAAGAATACTCCAATGATCATCAGTAATATGTGAGGAAACTCTGCTATCAATAAATAAACTCCGCTCAAGCATAGGCTTAGGCTTAAAAGATGAACGACGGTGCCAGAAAATATCGTTAATATCTTACGAACAGTAACTTTTGGGTAGAGGGCTCCGTTTCGAATCATCGTGTTAAGCAAGCCCTCACTTGATTTCTTCCCGGCTTGTATGTATATTTTCTCGAACAAGTTCTTTGGTCCCTTATTTTCTTTAGGATTAATATTCCAGTTGCATTTATCACACCATGTAGCATAACCGTGAACTTTAAGAACGATCTCTTGGCATTGAGGACAATTTATTCGGCTTTTATTTTCCAATGTTAATTCCATTATTTTAATAATCCCCATTTCGAATACTATTATTGATATGAATAGTTAAATACTATAGTTGTAATATCGGTTTATTTAGCCTAGTAATTAAGGATTTAATGCTGACATTACAAGAATAGAGCAACCGACACGGTTGCCCTATTCTTGTAATGGGTACGCTGATCCATACCAAAATACTAGAACATTTATTAATTCAACACTCCATTAATCTGCCCGTTAACGTAGAAGGCTGCCGATTCATTTCTGTCGATAGCCTTCTCCTGATATTTATTGAGCTATAGTTTCCGTTAGCGTAACATCTCCGACTGTAATAAGCGATAGAGAATGATTAGACTAATAATTTTGATACACTTTTTTGCCTTCTTTATCATAACCCGTTGCATTTACTCCTGGCACTGTTCCATAATAATTTGTTGAGATAACATACCAGATTCTAAAGCCTAAACCCGAGTCAAATAATATTGCATCTTCATTAAGATTCCAGCCGTTATTGTAAGCGATGTGTAATTTATTTATTTCTTCGTTGTTTACGCTACCCCAGAATAAATGGTATCCCTTACCTGCCCCTCTCATTTGGTCAAGATTAGCCCATGAAAACGAAATAGGTTCAATATCCTTATTAACCATCCCTGACCCCATGATCCATTTCCAATTACCATCATAATTCCTATCCAAACCAACACCTACATCATTTTTCAAACCTTCATAAAAAATAATTGCACCATCAGTTAATTCCACTTTTTTGATAATACCCTTTGATTTAATACCAGTAGCAACGAATGCTTGTTCAGGTGTTTTGTATGACTTTTCAGTATAACATCCAGCAAAAATCGACACTGATACAACTAATAAAAGCAAGACATTCAAAAACTTGAGCATGAGCGTCCCCCCTAACTTTCAAGCTTTAAATACTATAAAAATTAATCAAGCGTTGATTTCTACATGTGCTTCTTTAAATGTTTAAACGTAATCAAGGCATTATATGTTTCCATGACGATTTATTGAGCAATTCTGCCCTTTAGTTCAACAAAACAGAAAAAAAGCCGGTACTCGCAGATACCGGCTTCTTATTTACGTCTACATATGGACAATCATGTTATCCAGTCACACGACTCACAATTTTTAGAACCGCATCTCTCGTTAATTTGTTTCCACCAACAGCGAGTAGGTTTACCGTAGCATGAGCTAACGCTAATGGTATCTTGCAAAATTTCAACGCTGGACCTTCCTTCAGGTCTGCGATATAAGTGTCGGCGAGTTGTAAATTGCGACGTGTGTACTGTTGCATCTCCTTGAATCCCCAACCGTCAGGAAAGAAGTCAACGCCACGTTTAAGATCCTCCACTCTATTTCGGAGGATATTTACCGCCTGCAGTCCTCTTCCGAAGGCAATCGCCTTCGTTAGATCGGATTGCGTCCCGTCATGCCACAACCATAGTTCTGATAGCATTTCTCCAACCATACCAGCCACGCTATAGGTATAGCGGTCCAAATCCTCTTCCGTATGAATGTTCCACCCGTTCTGAACCCATTCGGCCATTTGTAACGACATCTTTGCGATGTAACTATATACGATTGGAGCTCCGGAGGATGGACAAAGAAGCACCCACTCATCGAGTTGCATTGTAACTGCCGGTAATACTGCCCCATACGGCGATAGTAATTTTTGTGTTGCTTCGATAATATGTGGGGATTGGAATGCCTCGTGTATACCGAGTAATAATTCCACTTTCAATTGGTCTGTGAGTTCATCATGATCCTCGATTTCATCTATAGCCCGCATACACAGATAGGCAGATGTTACAGCCTCCTTCAATCCTAAATCCAAGTAACTAATAGGTATATAAAAAGTACGGCTCGTTTTCTTCAACATGGTCATTGCATCATTCAGGGCGGCGTTATTAATGGGTACTCCCTCCAAGTATTAGCTTAGCTTTTAACTTATTCATAGCTTAATATCATGATAACATACGTTGATATTGTCAATCCAAATACGATAACCATTACTCTACTAAGCTGCCCAATAGCGCAATCACTCCGGTTCCAGTCTACCGCGGCGGCGATATTAAGATAGTAGAAGTATTGTCGTAACTTGAACATATCCAACGCGATTCACACCCTTTCGATTGGCAATAAAAAAAGCACCCGTGGGCACTCTATCTAGCATGGCTTTTTTGTAAACATAAATTTCGTTTGTTTATTGAATTGAGCGTGGGAAGGTCCATATCAACTGTTTTTTGAAAATAAATTTAGACTTTAGATTCTTACTGTGACAAGTGTTTCTGACCTGAAAAAGGGGTAAGACCGAGATACGTGTAGAAATGGGCTAGAACGCTAGCAGCCGATCAAAATTTTGTTCCAGTTGTAGATGACGAAAGTATTTTCATAGGAATTATTCGTCGAAAAGATCTTATTGAATATTATATGAGAAACATAACCGATTGATGAACCTTTCAACTGTTTTTGGAAGAAATGTTAATGATTTGAATTTGCGAATCGCCTTGCTCTAAGGTTAACATTACACAACTAAATGTTGACATAATCATTAATTCTTAATTTCCTACTACTACTTTTGTGTACGAACTAAACTCTGGGTTCCCCCATTTTGAAGATCCGAACAAATAAAAAAACGCAGCCGACATGACTGCGTTACTCAATATGTATTGGTGGAGCCATTCCACTACCATACAGAAGAGGTGTCCTCTCTATGATAGAGCAACAACAGCCACTCGATTCAACTGCCAAATGAAATCAAGCCAGCGTTTCGCGAGTTGAACGTGCTCAAGCAGTTTAACATTTATGTTCGTCTATACTCGAAGTACTTTTACCACTAGACGTTTTACCACCCCTATAAACCGAGGTTTCGTCCATGAAGGAGATACGAAAATCGTGTACATCCCTAATCGGTTTCCGCCCCATAAATCAGTAATAATGCCATTACCAATAACTGCTGTCTCATTTCTACGGGTTCCAAGTATATCCAATGCGGCAAAGAATGCTTTTTTCTTCGGTTTACCCGCCTCGAACAAAGCTGGAATCTCATTTATCAGCCCATGTTTTTGTATCGGAGGTTTGCTGTTCGAGACGATAATTAGCTTTATTGCATATCGGGACTGAAAGTTTTTAAGCCATGTTTTCAGCGAATCCGATACAGACTCAGCATTCTTTTTCATTATTGTATTATTCCAGTCAAGTATTATTCCTTTAATTCCTGCCCGCTGAAGCGCATCTCCGTCTATCTCATAAATTGAACGCGCAATTTGGGAAGGTTTAAAAATAGGCATAAGCTTCCTCCGTTACAGTAATATACTAGTAAGCCAGTCGTATATAGTTTGCCTTCATTTGGTTAAAATCATTCTAACCGGAACCTTCAGCATTTCGAACCATGATCTCTACTGATACATTCTTTAAGATCCCTTAAATTGCTCTTTCTTCAGCATTAACCTGCCCTTTAGTTTAATAGCAAAAAGAGACCCACAGCAACGGGCTGAGGGTCTAAGTTTATATTTTAAAGGGGGGTCGACTTTTATTATAGGCTCGATTCATTAATGCCACATGAAAATAAGATTTCAATCATGTTACATTTACTTAACACTTGGTTGCAATAGGTAAGCATTTGATGTAATCTCCAGCTTTTCCCCTGCTCCACACGGAGCGTGCCAGTTTCCAAGCACTCCGCGTTCCCTCTAATTAAATGTACTTGATCATAAGTTCCTCGTTACTCATTGATTTGGGATATGTTAAACTGGTTCTAAAGCATATTTTTCACGGTAGTTGTTGATCTTGTTCATCATCAATTCCGTTAGACCCAGTCTATTCTTGAGTACGTCAATCGTCTGTATCTGAGTTAGAAGTATAAGTTGTTGCACCTCTTTGTGGAGGATACGTAAGTTATTAAACTTGTCGGTTCCCCCTAAGTGCAACGGGATGTAGTGGTGGCAATGAACATCGGATGCGAAGAGATACATGCCTGTAATTTCGCATTTCCCCATCTTCATACTATACCGACTGATCCGATTATCCATATATTGGGCACTCTGATTCAGGATGCTAGATTTCGTTAGTAAGTAAATTTCCTGACGTAAATCTGGTCGAAGCTTTTTGTGTATTTGTTCTCTGCCTGCTGTCGTAAAGAGCGAAAGACCTGTACTGAAGCCCATCGTATTCTTTGTTTTCACATTCGTAAGAGGATATAAATAGACATCTGCTACTTTAAAAGTCCTGCAGCCCAAGCTGTAAAATTTACTGTACGTTGGCGGTGGGTTTGCAGGATGTTCGTATTTCCCGATTTGTTTAAGACGATTGTACATGAAGGCACGTAGATCGTAGGCAAGACGTGAGAACGCAACACTTACATGTGTTGCCCGATTGAAGTAGTTGTGAATTCCTAAAACGAAGCTGTTGAACCGAGCAGCGTTTAGAGCCGTTGGCGAAGTCCTCATTCTGAGAATGTGTTTCTTGGCTTCGCTTTTAATTTTCTGCCTTTTACCCGCTTTGATGCCCGTATGCGCTACTCGCTTTTGACCCTTTTTGTTCGCTCGGATTGTAAAACCAAGAAATTCCGACTCTCTTTTTCGCAGGTTAATGATTTGCGATTTCTCTGGTGAGACGTCGAGTTTCAGACGGTCTTTGAGATACAGAATTACCGCATGAAGTAAAAGGGTTGGACAAACAATTAAAACTCCACACCGCGAACTTTAGAAAACACCATAGTATCTCTCAATGAACCGTCTACATCACACTTATCATTTCGAAGAATTCCTTCTAATGTGAATCCCAGTCGTTCGGCAATTCGTGAACTTCGAACATTGCGTCCATCACATCGGATTTCAATTCGATTAGCTTGTAACTCATGTACAGCATAGTTTGTAATAGCTTCTACTGCTTCAGTAATATATCCTTGATTGCCAAGAGATGTACGCACCCAGTAACCAATTTCAAATTTTCGTGATTGCCAATCAATTCGATGTAGACCGCTGCTACCAATTAATTGACCTGTTTCTTTCAGAATAAGGAGTAATCTTAGATCGGTACGATCCAAGAATTGAAGCCTAGATCGTCGGATACTTATTTCAGACTCTACAATTGTAGGAATGTTCCTAGCCCACGGCATCCAGGGACGCAATTCTTCAATACTTTCTTTAACTGCCTCATTTACCCTTTCGCCATCTTCCCATAATGGGGCTCTTATAAGCAATCGCTTACTTTCAAAGCTCTCAGGTATCGTATATAGTATCGGATCGGTTGGTTTAATGCTCATTCAATAACCCCCCTATACAAAATATTTCCATAAGATTAACAGCATTTTATACATTCTTCAATATAAAATCATAACCTTTATGAAGAAAACTGCCCGTTAACGGAACGAAAGACTGCCACGCGGCAGCCCTTTCAGTATGGAACTATCGTTCTCCGTTAGCTGAGTACGTCTTTAATTCACTCTTACAGTGTAATCTGCTGATCCCTAATATTTTTGATACTGTTCTGCCAATTTTTAATCGGCAGCACCAGTCCGCCATCGATCAATTTTTTCACATTCTCATCGTTTACATCTAACGTAATGAAATTGAAAAGCTTGCTTGAAGCGATCATCGTATTCAGCTTCTTATTCTCATTTCCTGCCAGGACCATCAGGTAAAGATTCACACCCGTCTTTTTGGATAAACGAAACCTTCAAGTCCACATTCGGAATTGAAGGTTTTTAGCTGGTCTCGAACTCTTCTGGTACTGGTTTTCTGTGAAATGCTTTTATATCTTGAAGCGGAGGAAGCCCGAAGAGCCGGCGGTATTCCCGACTGAATTGAGCTGGGCTCTCGTATCCGACTTCCAGCGCGGCGGCCGTCGCGTTCGTGGAGCCGTTCAGCATGAGGCGTCTTGCTTCTTGGAGGCGGAGTTGCTTCTGATATTGCAGGGGAGCCATCGTCGTGACAGCTTTGAATTTGTGATGGAGTCCTGAGACACTCATTTTGGACGATCTCGCCACCTCTTCGATTGTAAAGGTTCTGTTGTAATTCTCTTTTATCCATTCAATGGCTCTGCTGATCCCCTCGTTCTGCTGGTCCATGAAGACACTTTGGACAAACAAGTGTCCATAATCTCCCGTAAGTAAGCGGAAAATCATCTCGCGCTTGATCAGCGAAGATAGAAAGCGGATTTCCACCTCTGGTTTGCCTCTCAGTTCCAACAGACGGATGAATAAGAGCTGCAAGTGCTCATCGGATTTGCCTACATAAGCTCCAGGTCCTAGCTTTCTGTCGAGCGGTTTCACGCTGATACCAGTATCCATCATGACAGAAGCAATCTCTTCCGCCGTTACATCGATTCGCAAGCCAATATGAGGCGATTGCCGCGTAGCGCCGACGACTTGACCGGAGGCCGGTATATCGATCAACGAAACCAAATAGTCGCCCGCGCCATAATAGATCGTGTCCTGACCGAGATGAAGCTTCTTGGCCCCTTGTAGAATCAGGCAAAAAGAGGGGGTGAGAATACCGGGTATGATCGCCGTTGGTCGGTTGCGCCGGACCAGCGAAAAAAAAGGTACGGACGTCTCCGTACGCCCCTCTGAAAGATTAAGGGAATCGACCATATTTAGTAATTGATTCAATTTCGTTTGCATGGAAACGTCCCTCCATCCCGTATTTCTTCTCCCATTATACGCGCTTCCTCTAAGAACGCCAACCTGTTTATCGAACTATAAGAATTTTACTATTGCAGTATTGAGCAATTTTTTAGCAGAAACGAGCTACTTCCCGATGCTAATTCGCGTCATAATAACCTTTATAACATGAAAGGGAGGTTATCCTCTTGAATGAACATTCGAAACGAATTATTTTGGCGATGATCGTCGCCTGTCAGTTGATGATGGTGCTCGACGCTTCCGTCTTGGTTACCGCGTTACCCGAAATCGGCCGCACACTCCATCTGTCGACGGCCGCTTTGACTTGGGTGCAGAACGCTTATATTTTGGCGTTCGGAGGCTTCTTGTTGTTAGGCGCTCGTGCAGGGGACATCCTAGGAAGGAGAAAAACATTCAGTGCGGGGATCGCCTTGTTTTCGCTGGCCTCGATGCTGGCCGGCTTGGCGCCGTCCGCTTCGCTTCTGCTTGTGGCTCGCGCTTTGCAAGGATTGGCGGCAGCGATGGCGACGCCGTCTGCTCTCGCCTTGTTGTCCGTCAGCTTCTCGCAAGCCCGGGAACGGTCGAAAGCGATCGCCGTTTACAGCGCCGTATCGGGAGCCGGCGGCAGCGTCGGTCTAATCGTCGGCGGATTGTTGACGGATCTGATCTCTTGGCGCGCTGGGATGTTCCTCAACGTTCCGATCGGCGTCGCTCTGCTTCTTATGGTGCCTCGATATATGCAGGAGACGGAAACGAAAGCGGGCCGACTGGATTTCATGGGAGCCTTGACGTCGGTGATCGGCATGACGGCGCTGGCATTCGGCTTCGTTCAAGCCGCGTCTGTCGGATGGGAAGCGCCGGAAGTATGGGGCTCGCTTGCTCTCGGAGGTATCTCGCTAGTGGCTTTCGTACGGGTTGAAGCACGGGCGAAAGAGCCAATTACGCCTCTTCACCTGTTCGCGAGCCGAACGCGCTCCGGAGCCTACTTGGGTAGGCTGTTGCTCTTGTGCGGGAATTATCCGATCTTTTTCTTCGTTCCGCAATTTCTACAGAACGTCCTTCATTTCGATTCTTTGGAGGCCGGACTCGCAATCATGCCGTTCACGGCCGTTCAATTCGGGATGATGTATGCCATGCCTTCGCTCGTTGCCCGATTCGGGAATGCTAAAGTACTGATCGCCGGATTGATAATCGCGATCACTGGAACAAGCTGGCTGAGCCTCATTTCGGCTGATTCGAGCTTTTTCCCTCATTTGTTTTTCCCTTTGATCGTCATGGGGTGCGGTGCCGGGATGATCTTCCAGCCCTTCACGACGCTGGGGTTGTCAGGCGTAGAGGCCAAAGATGCAGGAGCGGCGTCAGGGCTCGTCAACGTCGCTCATCAGACCGGCGCATCGCTAGGGCTCGCGGTTCTGACCGCCGTCTTCGAGGCGGCGAACCGTCCGGCAGTTCCTTCGGGTACTTCTTTTGCCCATGCGATCTCCGTCTCGCTCGTGGGTTCTGCTATTTTCCTGACGGCTTCTCTCCTAGCAGTCTTGATCTTGCTGCTGCCGGCGGACAGGGCGCAGCGCGCCGTTGCGGCTGAAACGCGGAACGCGTCCTGAAGCTTTTATTATTCTTTTATTCTTCCATGTGCTAGATGATAGATGAGACCGAAGTAGTTTCGGCGAAACGGGCCGGATTCATGGATATTTGAAGTGGATGTTGATCTTTCTATTCATCGCGACCGGCATAATGCTGTTTCCTTGGAGCTGGGAAAAGTCGTAATGCTGCTTGAACAGCTTAACGAAATAGTTTTGTTGTCGTAGCCGAGCAGCTCCGCGACCCGCTCGACGGTGTTGTCGGAATGGTCGATCAGCGACTGCGACTCCGCCTTCTCCATCTTCATTCAAGTTACGAATTTGATGAAGTTCTGTTTTCCCCAGTCTCTTGCAGCACGATCTTGCAGGTTTGGAGTTGGAATCCGCCTGGTCAACCTCCCAATTTTGATTAATCGCTTACGCATGTCAAGAGATGAAGTCGATGTATACGTAAAAAATATGTACAATGCAACGAAAAAGTAATTGAATAATGGTGCTGTCTGACTGCGCAGAGCGATTCGACGCGGGTCGTCAATGTGGCGGACGAGATTTATTCTAGCCATCAATGGCAATTGAAGAATGCTGCCCTTTAGCTCAACAGTCACTGACCTCCGACTAACCATCACAGAAGAGATTGTTAACAATTACTTGTTACTTCATTTCACATTGCGGCAATAGTACGTTGTTCTTGTCTAAAAAATCAGTTACGATATAAGTTCTTGACTATATTTACAGTAATGGTTATATGTTCTTGTACTATAATTCGGCATAAGATATATGTTCTTAGTACAAGTTTTTTTGTTTATTCATTAAATGATGCCATATATAGTATATAATGGTGATCTCATAACACACCATTAATGTGTAATGTTATGCCTCTAAATCGACCATGGCAAAGGATGTATGTTCTTGTCCAATATCGGTAAAGGATACAAGTTCTTGTCTTGCGAAAAAGACAAGAACTTGTATCCTTAAAATAAAAAAACCGCGCTACGCGCGGAACTTTATAGATATATGTTCTTGTCCTCTTACAGTTTTTCTTGAGTATTTATAAAACTAGTAAATGAACTTTCTGAGTAATCAATGTTATTAGCGTTTAACCCCTCGATAGTAAATTCATTATTGTTAAATGACTTTTTTAAATCTGTTTCACTACCATTTTTTTAAGACAGACCTCTTTCTTAGTAGTACCACTGTAATAATCTTTAGCCCAGGTTTTGGTGATGTAACTGACAAATTCGGAGTGACCTTTCAAAATTTTTACTGAAAGCCAACGCTAAAATATAAAACTGAAACGTAAGACTTTTATCTTTGCCCTGCTGTTATTCAGCAGGGCCCATGCTTTCCGGCACATCCTTCGCATAAATCACAACCTGCATTTCCTACAGGTAATTACCTCATTTCACTCCGATTCCAAGCCATATCGCTCAAATGACCTGCATGTTGTGCAGAACAACTGCCTTCTGCCATCAATTCCTTACAAATCACATGCACTTTTTGCATCTAGATCAGCTATAGGGCGCTACGATCCCCTAAGCTCAATTGGCACATTCACCGGAACCTTCAACAGCACCACCCAGAAGACCGTAAGCACAGCTGAAACTAAATACGCCAGCAGGGGCTTCACCGAGAAAAGTCTCAACATAGGAAACATCGTGCAGTCAAATAACAAGGACCACCAAAACCCCCAGCCATATTGATACTGAATTCGCCCGAACATATGCAAAACGTATTCTGTACCGCCGTAAATGAGTACCCATTGGATATAGTGAAAGACGACCTTCATCCGACCCTCTGGATAGTTCGTTAGGAATAGCAGCGCTGTAGCCGGGAAAACAATAAAGGTATAGATCATTTCGGTTATACTATGACTAAGGGAAAAGTCAGGCATTAACTGCCATAACAGATGGTTGGCACAGAGATAGTGGTACAGTAAGTTCCCCAGCGCAAAGTACA
Source organism: Paenibacillus sp. V4I9 (assembly GCF_030817295.1). NCBI lineage: Bacteria > Bacillati > Bacillota > Bacilli > Caryophanales > Paenibacillaceae > Paenibacillus > Paenibacillus sp. V4I9. The sequence continues at coordinate 539,295 of NZ_JAUSZE010000001.1, read as the reverse complement.
TCATGGTCGAATGATACTTCTTCCAGTTCCGCCAATCCCCCCACCGATAAGCTGCCCCAATGATGATGAAGCCTATTACAAAGTGCATAGAAGTTCCCCTTGTCATATCAAATTTACACAAAGGTCATTATTACCATAATTTACCTATCTATGCACGCAATAGAAAAGAGAGCTACTTGCCAGCCCTCTCATCCTAAACTGTCTTGCTGTTCGTTGAAAATAAAGTTTTAGACTGGAGTTGCTGATCCCACGCGGGTTTTAGAATTACAAAATCGGCAGCCTTCGTAAAATAAGTTTTAGACTGACCCCAATAAAAGAAACAGCGGCAGCCTTGGACGAGAAAATAAAGTTCTAGACTACCACTGTTTTAATGAGCTATCGTTCTCCGTTAGCGTAACTCCAATTCCCATCGATCTATCCTGATATGATTAAGAGGAATCCCTTACATTGAATTAGTGTCTAGAAATTGAAGAATCGCATCATTTACTAATAAAGGGTTCTCCCTTAACATATGAGGTCTATGGCTGCCGTTCGAGACAATAAGATACTTTGATCCCTTAACAAGGGAACTCAAGTGTCTGATTTTTTCCTCGCCGACAAATTGGTCATGTTCACCAGTGATAAATAAGGTCGGGCATTTAATACTGCTGAGTTGTTCCTCTGATAGTTGCGGGTATAGACACCAATCTCGTGCGGATTGTCTCATATGTTCTTGCCAATTACCTTTATGTGCTTCCATGTGCCTTTCAATCATTTGATTAATCGTATCCTGCTTCCCATTTTTAACAAGCCATTCTGGTTCAAATTCTTCAACACCAGTTGGATCACAAAAACCGCTTGAACCAATAGTAGTAAGAGTAGCTACTCTATCGGAGTTATTAACGGCAACATACAGACCGACATTTGCTCCCAAGCTGTAACCAATCAAATGGGCTTTTGAGATATCCATATTATCCATAAATTCCAAAATATCATCAGCAATTTTAGGCGTAGACCATTCAAGAGTTTCGCATTTTGTCCTGCCATGTCCTCGGAAGTCAGGAAAAAAACAGGTGTATTTCTTTTGGAAATCTAGCATTTGACTCGCGAAAGCCAAGATGCCCCGGGAATACCCGCTATGCAGAAAGATTACAATCTCCCCCAAGCCCATTTTTTCGTAGAACATCTCCAAGTCCTTAACCTGTAGGTATGGCATCGTTTTTCCCCCTCCCTCATGAGTGTTGAGTTTCTATAAAATTCAATATGGTATCGTTGACAAATACAGGATTTTCTCCATTCATATGAGGTCTATGACTGGAACCTGGCACTATCACATAACGAGAGTTATGGATCAGAGCAGCTGAACGCTTTAAATCATCCTCAGGTGCGAGCTCGTCATATTGCCCAGCAATAAAGAGAATGGGACAGGCGATACTGCTTAGTTCTTCGTCATTTAGCCGCGGATACGTCCGCCAATCTTTAACCTTTTGCCGCAAGAATTCCTGCCAGTTACCTTGATGCGCGTCCATATGTCTTTCTATCATGGAATTGATAAAATCATTGTGACCGTTTTGTAAAAGCCACTCCGGTTCAAACTCTTCCGATCTTTTGGACGCGACAAAACCACATTGACCTATTGACGTCAATGATGCAATTCTGTGAGGATGACTGACAGCACAATGGAGCGCAACTCCTCCTCCCATACCATATCCAATAACATGTGCATTGGAAATATGTAGTTGATCCATAAATTCTATGATGTCTTCAACATGCCGCGGGGTACTCCATTCAAGGCTGTAACTCTGGGTTCGACCATGCCCTCTAAAGTCTGGAAAATAACAGGTGTACTTCCTTTGAAAATCGAGTATTTGACTGGCGAAAGCTAATATTCCCCGTGAAAAGCCACTATGTAAAAACAAAACTGGATCACCGGTACCCATTTGTTCATAATACATTTCTAAGTTATGAAACTGAAGATAAGGCATCCTAACTCAACTCCTAAATTCATATATAAGAACTAATGCTCTTATATCGTACACCAAAATTATCCATATGAACAAGAGAATTATTACGCATAACTGCCTGTTAACTCAGTCAACAACAAAAAGGGACCCACAGCAACGGGCTGCGGGTCTAAAATTTATATTTTAAAGGGGGTCAGTGTTTATTATAGGCTTGATTCATTAATGCTGTATGAAAATAACATTTCAACTTTATTACATTTAATGAACCAACGTTATCGTTTAGCGAGAAGAGTTTTTATTGAGCATTGTTTGCTCCTATAAGTGAGAGCAATTTATCCCTTTCGAGATCAGGGATGGGATATGATTGCAACATAGACAATGGATCACTCAAGGAACCATCAACGAAGGTAGCTGTTTCTCCCTTTTTAAGCCATACCTGTTTGTCCATTGAACTCCCTGTTATGGTTTCGATATGCACCCAATAGTTTGGATCAATTTGATTTCTTTCAACTACTTTATCGGTTATTTTAAATGCATTCAATACTGCTGCATGGCATTTTTTGTTTTTTTGTCTTCACGGAAAAGAACCATTCCCTTTGAATCCGATATAGTTATTTTATCTACATCGTTTCCATGTAAATTCGGAAATCGATTTATCCATAGAAAAACGTTTACTACAACTATTGATAAGATAATAATCAATGCTTTAAAAACTTTATTCATTTGTCTCCCCCCTGCTGAGTTGCACATGTAGCATGGTTCTATTGTCACCAACTCTTTATGCTTATTATGACCGCAACTCAACACGAACATAACTTCCCGTTACTTCCATAAACAAAAAGAAGAGCTGCCGCGAAGCAAGCCCTTCCACTATAGTTTCCCGTTAGCCATACATGCAGCGCAATATCAGCGCTGCACCACAGAGGATGAAAATGGATAAAATCCGTCAATACTGCTACTACGGCTGGGTGAGGAAGGTCGATCAACTATGGTGTGTTAGAGCCCATCCGTTAGTCTGACTCCAACGACCACGGTGGATCACAGAATGTCGCTCCCTTTCGGGAAGCACGCATGGTAGATTAATCCTATTTTGGTTTTTGCACCAGCCCAATATTCAGAGCCGTAGAAAGGATTATTTCAATGGATATTATCATTGAGCGAGCATGTGGTATGGATGTACATAAGGATTCCATTACCACATGTACGATGACACCTGAAGGAAAGGAGATTCAATCGTTTTCTACTAAAACCGTATTTCTACTCCAGTTAATTGACTGGATTAAAAAGCATGGGTGTACCCACGTAGCGATGGAGAGTACAGGCGTTTTCTGGAAACCAATTGCTAACCTATTAGAAGCTGAAGATATTGAGTTTCTTGTCGTGAATGCTCAGCATATGAAAGCTCTCCCAGGACGTAAAACAGATGTCAAAGATGCTGAATGGATCGCCCAACTTCTTCGTCATGGACTTCTAAAAGCTAGTTTCATTCCGAACCGAATTCAACGAGAATTAAGAGAACTAGTTCGCTATCGCCGAAGCATCATTGAAGAACGAGCCCGACAACATAATCGGATTCAAAAAGTGCTAGAGGGAGCAAATATCAAACTGGGATCTGTGGTTTCAGATATTATGGGGGTCTCGTCCAAAGACATGCTTCACGCCATCGCAGACGGTGAAGAAGATCCTGAGAAATTAGCAAGCTTCGCTCGACGCACTATGAAAAAGAAAAAAGAAGAACTCGAACGGATAATTCTGGACATAGACTTGTTCATCAAATATATATTCTCCCAATATAACTACCCAATCCAAACTATAAGAATTCAATATACTATATAAGTTTAATAGGAGGGGAGTTGGAACTTAAATTGAGTATATTAACGGTAGTAGCGCTGCGAAAAGCGGCTACGAAAACGATCCCAATTTACCGTGAAATTGTTTGTAATCCGGTATATGCAACACGCTTAACCATCGCGATCCGGAACAATAATTTGGATTCACTCAATCGTTTATTCAAGGAAGTTACATCTGGTTTCAACGATTTTGGAACCAATAGATTTGGATTTAGCATCGGCTTTAAGGCTCCGGCTCCGGCGGATCAAGTAGAAAATGCGACTAACACAAAAGGGAGAGTCCGCTTAACGGTAATCAGCCTGAGAAGCATTTCTAAGAGGATTCTGCCGTTATACCGTAAAATTAGCAGTAACAACGTATTCGCCACCCAACTCGTCCTAGCTGCAAGAAATAGAAACAATACCATACTTCGCGCATTAATATCACCATTGCTGCCAGCCAATAGTTTGGTATCTGTACAGGGTGACCGCACAGGTATTATACTTGAGATTAAGTCAGTGACGGGCGTTGTGTTTATTACTCAATTTTTTGTATTGTAAATTTTTATCCCAAAGCAAAGAACTCCAAATCAAAGAGGTTGGGTTCATTTGTTGATCTGATTAAAGGCATTAATGAAGAAACGGAGCATCTCGTGTTATTCCTCCCGTAATGCTCCGTTCCTCTTGATTTTACCGCTTTCATAACGCTCAGAAGAAAACCTACTGTAACGATGGAAACAAGAAATGATACTACTTTGACCAATATTTGATGCCTTCTCGGAATATCCCCAAACCTATTTGGTAGGTCATCAGTAACCAGCCAAAAATAAGACTTCATAATGATGATTATAATTATCGCCCTTACTAAGTCCCACAAAAACGGGTATCCAAGAAAAGCAACCGATCATATTTACATCGGCAAGTGACAACAGAGCCACGGCAGGAATCCCGCCATGGCTCTGTTTCGATTGCGGTTATTGTACCAACACCTTTTCAAGCTCGCCGCACCATTTACCCCAGCCATACCTAGCGCCTTCGAGACCTTGAGCATTGGCGAATCCGGTTTGTTCGAGATGAGGGTTAACCTTTCCATCCCCTAAATCCTGCAGCGTCCAGGTGACCGTGTGCTTCTCTCCTCCGCTGACCCAAGTATAAGACACCCGGTTTGGTGCGTCCACGATAAGCACTTCGCCGTCAATAATGCCATCCCAATATTCAGACGGCTGAGTGCGAAACTGAAAACGGTGTCCTACAACGGGCCTAAAATCATTATCCATCGCCTGACCGGTGTGGATGTTGACCACCCACTTGGCAAGCTTGCTTGAATCGGTTAAGGCGGACCAAAGCTTCTCAATCGATGTCTTGTACTGAAAATCCAAGGTTAATGTTAAACTCATTCTTCTTCCTCCTCTAGTAGTTGGTTCAAGCGCAACATATTCGCACGCCAAAAATTGCTGTAGAAAGCCACCCAATCTTGAATTTCTCTGAGTGGAGAGGCGTTTAACCTAAATCGCGTTTCTCTGCCGACTTTTCGATCAAGTACCAGTCCGGCCTCTTTAAGGATTGTCAAATGCTTGGATACCGCTGTACGGCCCATTTGAAACTGTGCCGTTAATTCATGAAGCGGTATCTCTTCAGCCTCTGCTAACAGACGAATTAGTCGGCGCCTAGTCGGATCTGCAATCGCGTCAAAAACATCCCGCAATTGGTTGTTTTCGCTCATAGCACCCACTCCAAAATATTATTTTCTGTAGTAGAAATTTATTGGTGGTACGAAGGGAGAGCCGTTGATTTTACCACCTCCTTAAAGCATGCGGCTCTTCGGACGTAGCGCCCAGGAGGCGATATTTAGTGCAGCATATGAAAGCGGAAGGATAATAGGAAACCCATAATCGCCAGCAAACGCATGAGATACAGCCGCACCGGTCATTAAAAAGAAGATACCTGCGTGAACCCATTCTTTAAGCCGAGGAAAACCTGGCACGACGAGAGCAATGGCTCCAAGCACTTTCCAAGTCCCGAGAATGGTCAAGACGTATAATGGGTAACCAAGATTCTTCACTAGCTCGATGTTTCCCCCATATTGCATCAGTTGCCCGATACCACTTAACATAACTGCTGCTGCGAGTAGTAATGTGACTGACCAATATGCAATAATTTTTCCTTGAGGCTGGGTTTCTACTTTCGTGATCGTTTCCGCACCGATAATCTTACTCATTTCTTTCCTCCTCATAATTGTTGATTCAAGTGAACTATATTCTTGCTCCAAACTTTCCAAATGACTAATTACTAATTGGACACCATTTAGTGACGCTTTGATTATAGGTCACCATTTGGTGTCGTGTCAACAACATTTTTAAACTCCGCATGAAAACGTTAGTTAGCAATGTATGACAACACTTTATGCCATTTGGCTCTTTGACTAAATGTTAAAAAGCCTCGGCGCGATAATGCCGAAGCTTTTTGATCATGACTCAGTTTTGGTGGGCAAAAAAAGCCACAGCAACGGGCTTAGGGTCTAAGTTTTATATTTTAAAGGGGGTCGACTTTTATTATAAGCTTGATTAATTAATGCCACATGAAAATAAGATTTCAATCATGTTACATTTACTTAACTCTTGTTTCTCGTTAGCTTTTTCACCAATTCAATAACTGATTGAATGAATGGTGCTATATTTTCCATTTGTAACCAATATATATTTACTGTTCTATATTGCCCATTAGCACAATAGGCCACCGATCCCCGACAGCCTACATGAACTTTGTTATGAAGCTAGCGTTTCCCGTTAGTTCATCGAACCGCGAGAGAAACGATTAAGTGCAAGAAGTTGGGTGTGTGAGCGTTTATCTTCTCGTAAACTCCATAATCCAATTGGTATCCCAGTTGTTGCCGCCATCAAACGAAAAGGCCTGTTGCCAGCGAGCGGTATTCTCCGTGATCTCATCCCAAGTGAATCTCATGTGCAGCGGCTTTCCGTCTGATGTTTCTACCACTTGATTAAACACACCAATTCCATTTTCAAACTTTCCGATCAGCGGTCTAAAATCATGAGGGTTGCGATTATCCAGCCATACCAACGACCACTGCTGCGTTTCCTCGTCATAAGCGCGTATCGTCATCCCTTTTCGGACTTCACCATCCGGGAATATTCCTTCAAAATGGTCAATGATGACCTTCCCATCGAGATATTTCTCACCTGTATGACTAGCTTCAAACTCTTCCCAGACGCCTTCCTTTTCCGGATACATCGCATTCGTCCGACGTCTATTGCGATTTATCATCGGTTTAAGCGTAAAATCTAACAAAAAAAGGAGCTGCTGCAAGGTAGCTCAGATTTTACATTAACAGGCCTTTCTAATAAAAAATTAAAGGAAAAGCAAATGTAACGAAAGCTGCCCAAAGCCCGTAGACCGGCAAATACTTAGTAACGGCATCTTGGATGGCCAACGGTCCGGTTTTGTTTTGTAGAAAACGCATATAGGAGAGCATAATCCAAATTAGATTGGCCCAGATAAGTATGTTTACGCCTAAAACAGCAAGTCTGTTGGGCGTAATCCCATAAGAAGAAAGCCTGAACACTATGGCTGATAAAGACACACTGTCAATGATAAGAGCAAGAACAATTAGGGCAAAATTTATATAATCAGAAATGTTCTTTTTCTCGTCTGTGCCGCTTTCGGTAATGGAGAATATGGTGACGGCCAATACACTAAGGAGTATTCCGTTGAAGGATAGGAGGAAATTGCGGTCCAAGAATGGATTTTTCCCGACCCAAATAACCGTTATAAGATAGACCAACAATGTTGCCAGTACAAGAGGACTAAAAATTTTGGCTATATATGGCGCTATATTTTTTGCAAGTTTAAGGTTCCTTGATACCAGGTAAGTAGCCACTATAGCGAGTGCGGCAGCACCAAATAAAACGACATTTTTGAAATAAAAATCAGATATATCCATGCCGACAAATCTAAATAACTGCATGGTTAATGCGGTTAGCAGCATTCCGCTTATTGCCATACTGGCGTAGAGTATGCAAAGTTCCCCATTAAATTTAAGATAGGCTAATCTTATGCTGCCTCTGCCATATTCATTTCCTGTAAATGCAAGCCCTACTACTACCCACAAGAATATGGGAAGGTGTATATACGCCAGGATAATACTGTCTTTTTGCTCTAGTGGCAGCATATTCAGATAAAACCCGGAGATTAGGAATGACGATACTAGGGTGTAAAGAACATTTTTTTTAGGGAAATTATTGAATACAAAATAGATGGCAATTAAGGGAAGAATTCCAAATACAAGGTTAATAGGGGCTATAGCTTGCTGTTCGACAAAATGAAAAATGATCCTTGTACTAATCCCGGCCAGAATTGCTAAAATTCCCATGGATAAGAAATCTTTCTGAAACAAGGAAGCTTTTTCTGTATGTACAGTCTCCTTGAAATGCAATCTTTCATACCAAACGGCAAGAACCTGCGAATCAGGGTTTTGTTCCCAGGCGTAGGAGAATGACTTTTTAAAAGTTTCGGGTTCTTTTCTAAACATTCTCTCCAGCTCTTGGGGATTAGCCATATTTTCAATAATCAGATTGTTAATGCCCATGGTTATACCTCCCCTAATTGTCATATTAAGTCCTACTTTCCTCCACAATGTTTATTAACCAAACTTTATTATGCTTGAGTGTCTTCGTCACTTCTGTATTCTAAAATATCTCCAGGTTGACAATCTAAAGCCTTACAAATCGCCTCTAAAGTGGATAATCGAATCGCTTTTGCCTTTCCATTTTTCAATATAGAGAGATTAGCCATCGTGATTCCAACCCTCTCCGAAAGTTCTGTTACGCTCATTTTCCGTTTAGCCAACATCACATCAATATTGATGATAATCGCCATGTTATTCACCTCAGACCGTTAAGTCATTTTCTGATTTTATATCTATGGCATTTTTTAAAAGCTTTTGAAGAACAGCAGCAAAGACTGCAATAACCATGGAGGCAAAAATCATGACCATTCCGATTACAATTATACCTGGGGCATCGTCTTTCTCCGCCATGAGATAGAAGAGTGGCATGCCTACCACATATAGGATACTGATTGTGATTGCACAGTATTTTATATTCTTTAAAACTTGTACAGATAATTCCGAGAAAGCTTTGTTCTTGTCAATATAGCTTAAAAGTTTAAAAGCTTGATACAGAGCAAAGTAAAAAGGTATCGCCGTTGCATACAAATCGATTAAAACGAGATATTTCATATAAGTATGATCTGGATACAATTCTGCTGCAAAATTCGCTATCTCTGGCACCAAAAATATACACAAAGCAAGAATCGGAATTCCAATAAGAAAAACAACTACCTTTAAAAAGAGTGTTTCTCGTTTCATAAAATGCACCTCACTTAGTTATTGTCATTGATTTTAATACATGATTTATCGTTTTACAATATATAATTACCGATTATTATTATATTATTGTTGTTATATAAATATCCCTTGAATTTTAGACAAAGATAAAAAGCATTCCTCATTACCAAGAAATGCTCTATACCTTTGACGTATTGCTATCATAGATTATAGCCTAGAATCCGGCAACCGAATTTCGCTTGAGTTTATTGAAGAATCCAAAAAGGAGCCTAGTCAGCTCCTGCACTAAACTCCCTCTATGGAGAATTGCTGCCCTTTAGTTCAATGAGGCTGCCCGGTTGGTTCCGCGGCAGCCTTGTTTTTGTGTTATTCAGCTGGTATATAGGTTACACCTTCTGTATAGGAATTGTTAGCATTCCAGATTAGGTATTCATTAACACCAGCATCTTTTAAGGCTTTAATTTGTGCATCTACTTCAGCCTTGCCATATTTAATATAATTGCCAGCACCTAACCAGCTTGCTGTAAAATCTTGAAGCCAAGGACGTGATAAGGGGGGAGTCTGGAGCTGTGCAAACTTCTCTTTTTCAGCCTTCATATATTCGGTAACAAGTCTATAAGGCTCTTTATCTGGTTTTGGAATTCCGAAATAACCATTAGACCAATGACTTGGATAAATCATAGACGAAATTACATCTACTGAGCTAGAAATGCGGTTAAAGTTCTGACCGATACCTGGAGCTTCAGGCAATGTAGCCGTATATCCGAAGATATCAACAGACACTTTTACTTTATACGACTTTAGTTGTTCTCTGGCATATGCGACAAAGTCGCTGACAGCATCAACACGAAGCTGTGTCATACGTGCTTTATCGCTAAAATCCGGTGCTTGGGGTGCATGTTTTTTTAGATCAGACATGCTCTTTTGAGCATCGTCCAGTGCTTTTTTATTTTCATCGGCTTTTGCTGAATTGTAGGTATTCGTAGCATCTGTCAACTTTATTTGTAAAGAAGTCAAATCGTCTTGATATTTCTTAGAGGCTTCAGAATAATCTTTTTCTTCTTGCACAAACTTAGTTGGTTTTTTATCCTTGTAGTCGCCCAATGAATATTTAAGAACTTTGTCCCTACTTTCAAAACCTTCCGGAAATCGAACATAGTCAAATTGGATCTCTTTAAACCCAAGTTCTGCAGCTAATTTTGCAACATCAACATTATAATGCCATGTTTCTTGAAGGAATGGGTTGATAAACCCGTCACCTTTTCCATTACGCCAAACACTGTTGCCGTCTAAATAAGAAAGGTCTGGACGTTTTTTCGACAGAACCGTATCTTTAAAGGCTACAATACGTGCGATAGGATAAATTTTATGCTGTTCAAGAGTTTTCATGAGTGCTTGGGGATCTTTTATGTAAGGTTGGCCAAATTCTGCAAATTTGCCCTCAGGTTTAAATGTGATATAGCCGTCATCATCCTTTATATCTATCACCATTGCATTTAGGTCTGTGTTATCAACAAGTGATAGAAGTTTAGACATATGGCCCCCCCAGCTGACCAACCTGTTACATAAATTCCACGTACTGCATCTGGATAATCGAAGTGTAGTGGGGGATCAAATGCAGGTGCTTGACTTGCTGCAGGTGTTGGCGACACCGCGAGCGGTGAATCTGAGGGCGATGGCGCGGATATGGGTGTAGGCGTGGGCGTGATTTCTGGTGCAGACGTTGATGGCGGTTCCGATGGATTCGGCGTGTTTAAAGCGACTTTTGACGACAAACAAGCTGACAACGAGAGTACTAAAAATAGCATAATAAAAATAAGACTTTGTTTCTTCACGATGTTCTCCCCCTTCTCCCAAAATCACTCAATTCTAATAGTTATTTTTAATTGGTAATAACGGGAAATTTAATACTCAATAATTGAAATATTCGCGAAGCGATTAAACTATGCTGCTCGTTTGTACAATAAATAAAAAAAGAGCCGTCTAAGCAGCTCCTGCACTAAAGTTCCTCGTTAGCTAAAACGTTATTGAATGATGAGTTGAGGATAATATTCGCAACTCCATCTTTCGGTTTAAGCGTATCACTGATTAAGTATAAGTTCGAAACTTTACCACTTAATATTTCATTTATTGAATCAATCAGCATATGCCCTCTTCCATCGGGTACATTAGTGTCGTGTTGAATACCAGTCCAGCACTCGTAAGGCGCGGAGAGTGTTCCAGCGGCTAGGCTCGCCTTCCACACCTTCCATGTCGAAGTGAACTCGATCGGGGTGAGAGTTCTCGAGCGGCCATTTCCCGTTTTGGTCTTGATTCTTCGCCACCAGACCGACGGCCTCAGTGACCCGTTCATCGGGTTCGACACCGGCGCTGCGTAAGTAATCCAGACCCCGCAGCAAGTCGTAATGCCACGTGGTTGGGAACGAGAAACGCGTCCAATTTGGATCGATCACCTCGCCGGATGACAGGGACCTCAACATGCGACGCTCCAGAAGGTACTCTTGTGCCCGGACGCGGGCTTCGGTCACCGCAGCAGTTTCACCCTTAGCCTTCTCGTACTCTAATAGTCCTTCCAAGACACATATGGTGCTATGGAACGAGGATCGTCGACTTTGAGGGGCGTTGCAATTCCAGCCTCCGTCCTCAAGCTGCTCACCGAGGAGTCGATCGACTAGCCGACCGCTTGCCTCTCCGAAGTAAGCACCCACTCCAAGGATCCAACCATTGACACAGGCCTCGGTCTCGCCGTCGAAGTAGGGCCGGCCGCCCATTTGCCGCGGCCAGGTGATGTGGTCACGCACTAGGCCGATCGATCTGCGGGCTTCCTCACCCGACGGATCCAAGCCTAGGTCCTTCAAAAGCAGCAAGGTGTAGCTCGTGCATAGCCAGTTCCGTGCGTCGGCGTCACCGCCCCAGTTGCCCTCGGAAGATTGCAGGCCGAGAACCCGGGCACCCCAACCTTCCGAGACAATCCGCGACCGCTCTGCGGCAACACAGTCATCGGGCTCTTCGGTTAGGTCACGCATCACCTGCCAACGGATCGCAGGGTCCCCGCTAGTATGGAAAATGATCGTTCTTTTCAATTAGACTTGGGGCTATTCCTCCACCTCGATTACAGAGGTTTCATCAGTCATACCCCTGCCCTCACAAGGATAAATTCATTTCGGCAAGTGCCTTATTGCAACCGTTTCGGGTAAACAGCCCTTCCAGCAACGTCCCTTGTTTTCCAAGTCCCTTATAACCTAGCTATCCGTTCTGAACTTAGGTGCTTCCTCTAAGCCTGTGAGACCAATGCCACCATAGTTTGGCATAGCGTATTTCAGAGCAGAAAATTTTACTTTACGCCACTCACCCCATCGTCTGATGGTACACACGTTTCCGTGTGCTCTAACTGTAGACCTGTACATTCGGAAGTTCGTCAGTTCGCTTCTGTGCAAGCATTCTCACCATATCCAGTTTTTCAGCCACGCGACATATCCGTTGGCATACCTTTTTTTTTTTCTCTGTATGGCTCTAGCCTTCGTTTTGCCGAATCTACCTGTACTTCACACCTCATGTTCTGTTAAACATGACGCGCGCAGGAGTATTGGCGGGGTGGTTTCGGGATACATGGTTCCGTCATTCCCATCCTCGGTTGTAAAGTTAAGATTACACCTTGTAATCTTCTGCTTTTCACACTGTCTGGTGCTTATGGCAGAACTTGTCGTACTTCTGCGTTAGTTGAATACGTTCACGGTGATTATTCGAATATCTTATTAATTTCAACACTGTCATAATCTAAAATCCAATCATTATAATTTTTATACAAATGCCTTATAGATTCTTTACCTGAAGCAATAACATCACAACCTCTGTCATCATAAATATGAAAGATTGTATCGTTGGTAGTGTTGATAAAAAATATATCGTGATAAATTTTTGGTTTTATATCCATGTCCTGATTACAAATTGCCTTTATTAAGTTAATATACTTGACGTCAGAAACTTTGCATCGAAGTGTGTATCTATGCGTTTCAAAGTCGTAGATGTCGTACACGTCTTCAAAGACATAAGGAATAACCTTGTGTTGTAATTTAAATAAGACATCTTTGTATTTTATATAGTGGTTAAATATCTTTAGTTTTCGTCTTTTAAGTAATTTTTTTTCATCAGCATGGTGTACGTTGGCAACTATAATTATATCTTCATCAGGAGAATGAAGACTTTTGAAAAGTGATAAAGAACGCTGATAGACACGCTCCATATAAAATACATCCTTATTTTCATCAGGATTGCCCAGCTCAAATCTAATACCTATATCCCAATTATAAAAAAGAGGTGGTCTTAATTTTAAGTCAGGAAACTTCTCATTCATACAATCGTTAAAGAGCATATTAGCACCTCTTTTTTCTTTCATTTTAACACTGGTCGTTCTAAAACTTAACTGCTCGTTTAGCTCAATGACCTGGTCACATCCGGTTGGGTGGTGCGGATGTCTCCGACTGAATCTGCTTCCTGCTCAGATGGAAGTGCAATTAAAAATACTTACAAAATCTGATATAGTCTTAATAGATAGCATAAACCTTAGAGGAAAACCTCCAATTAGAAGGAAGTGTTAAACAATGAATTTAGAAATGGTTATACAGGAGCTTGAAGCTCTCGGCAAGGAACGAACCAAGAAAATGTACGGATCCAATGGCGCGCAAGAACCGCTTTTTGGCGTGGCTACAGGCGATATGAAGCCCATCGCCAAGAAAATTAAAATTAATCAACCTTTGGCTGAACAGCTTTACACCACAGGGAATTACGACGCAATGTACTTTGCCGGCATAATTGCAGACCCAAATGCAATGACTGAAGCGGATTTTGAGCGTTGGATGGATGCGGCTTATTTTTATATGCTGTCCGATTATGTGGTTGCAGTAACCTTGGCAGAAACAGATATTGCTCAAGAAGTTGCCGATAAATGGATCGCAAGCGGCGAAGAACTGAGAATGTCAGCGGGCTGGAGTTGTTACTGCTGGCTTTTGGGTAATCGCCCGGACGGTGAATTTTCCGAAAGCAAAATTGCCAATATGCTTGAAATCGTGAGAAATACGATTCACGATTCTCCCGAAAGAACTAAATACGCTATGAATAATTTTATTTACACAGTGGGGGTATCCTATATACCGCTCCATGATAAGGCGGTCGAGACCGCAAAGGCAGTAGACCCAGTAGAAGTCAAACGGGACAAGAAAAAAAGCAGTTTCCTACATGCTTCCGAAAATATTCAAAAGGCAGTAGATAAAGGGCAACTTGGTTTCAAACGCAAACATGTAAGGTGTTAAACTATGGCTTCGCCACAAGAAACGATTTGGGCAGCCAAGCCATTCAGGCTTCTCCCGGGAAATCTGATCAAGTAGAAATCATTGCCCAAAACTTTTCCTGCCCGATAGCGGGAAAAGACAGCCGGTCATAGCAGCTGCCTTTTCTTCACGGTTATTGAGCTAAAGTTTCCGATAGCATGATAGTACCTTAATTAACTCCAATTAAAGTCCTACATTTAGATACTTGAAAAATGACCATAAGAAAAGTGTTGTTGTTATACACCAAGCAAAAAAACAATACAATGAAATCTTCAATTCTAATTCTACATACAAGCATCTGAATTATTCGAATGATTATTTCACCAACAACAAAAATCCCTAAACAAAGAAGTCCCCAAAAATATACAGTTTTTTCAAAACCATTAAGTTCAATAATTTTATGATTAATAATACTCGGCACACTAATCCAAAAAAATCCAAATAATAAAATCATTAAATATTTGAATTGGTATTTCGAGCAAATATACTTTAATTTAAGTCTTGAATTTTGCATTTAAATTTCCCTATTCTTGGAGATTAATGAACTCTCTTCTGCGTTAGTATTTGAACCGATAAAATAAAAAAAACCACTATTTAGGCGGTTCTTAATCGGACTATGTTCTTGTCACCCGACAAAAACCTACAAAAACCAAAAGCACCCTGAGCTCTCTGCACCGCGAAGTTACATATTTCCCCATTAATTGGAGCATGGTAAGAAGATAATCGCAACCTGAAAGGGACCCTGTAATGCTGACTCTCCTTATCGCTTTTTTTATCAGCATGATCGGCATCGCATTGATTCCTGTTCTACGGAAGACGCTGCATCCGCTGGAAATATTGTCGTGCGGCTTATTAGTAGCTTCCCTAGAGCAGTTCTCCTATGCCATACTGACCGTGAACCTGCGGCTGGTGAATGTAAGTGACAATCCGCTCGAATTTATTGCATTGAAGCTGGAACAGATTATCCTCGCTCCACTCCTTATTCTGTTTGGTTTATTTGTGCTCTTTTCCAAATCAGGAAAGCCTTTTCTTAAAGCGATAGCATTGGCAGTCACCGTTGTTCTCCTTTGGGGCGTGCAGTATTTGTATCATCTAAGCGGCACCGTTCAATTTGTTAAATGGAAATGGGAATACGTATGGATCAGAGATGTTGCGTTACTTGCCATTTACATTATGTTTCTCGCGTTATTGCGAGAATTTTTACGATGGCAGGAGGTGTCCGATGATCCTGTATCCTCCGATTCGCTTTGATGCAAACGAATGGTTCATCCTGATCATATCCGTGGTTTCGTGGGGTATTTTCTTGCTGCTGCCGAACCGCCTGTCTTTCGTCAGCATATTTATCATTTGGCTGTTTAACGGATTGCTGGCATTTACAGCCGATTTTTCCATCGGCGTCAAGCCATTCGATCTTTACGATTTCGGCGATCGGCCCGAATTCGAGTGGTTCGATATCATTCTCTATCTGTTTACCTATCCGCCTACACTGTTTTTCATGCTGCACTTTTATAAAAAATGGATGCCTGCGGGATGGCGTCTCTTCGGATATATTCTCTTATTCAGCCTAGTAACGGTTGGGCTCGAAGGAATCTCAACCTACTGGTTTCACGCCTTTACCTATAAGGGCTGGAAGCTGTGGTACTCGGGTCCGATCTATTTGATCATTTTTGTCTTGAACCTTCTGGTATTTCGCTTTGTGCAGCGTTACGTGCCGGAACGGAAAAAGTAACTCGCCGCCAGTCCTCGTAAAATTTGTTGACACTTGCATACTGCTCATCCCGAGGTTTGGCATTGGTACGATGCGGATTTGGCACGATTGAAAGGAGTTAGTGAGGAGTAGGGGTGTTGAATGTGTTAAATCCACGTTTTACGAATTACAAAACCGTCTGACTCCGAAAAATTAGTAATCGTATGATCCCAAAAATCAAAACAGCGGCTGCAAAGGACGAGAAATAAAGTCCTAGGCAGCCGCTGTTTTATTGAACTATCGTTCTCCGTCTAGCGTAGCAGTACATGCAGCAATAATTGCTTATACTCCGTAGAAATCCTTTATATTAAACCAAGTTTCATACCAGAATGTTTTTTGTTTATTTGGTTTCAATATCTCGATCGTTCCTTATTATAAACACTTTATCATCTATATTTTTTAGGGTATCACCGAACTGAAATACAATATCTAAACAATCCTGTCGATACTGTTTTTCTCTTGTATCTGACAACTCTGCTTTTTCAGTGGAAAATTTTTTTCTAATTTTTTCCTCGTCCCTTCTAAAAAACTTTAAGTTGTTAGCCCGTTGTCCTAGGCTATCGTTCTTCGTTAGCTCAACGAAGAACATGTTGCCAATTTGGAAGCAATCCATAGTCCCTAGTATGTTTGTAATCTAGGAGCATTGCAGCTTCCGTATTATCTATACGAAACTTCATCGAGTCCATCCCTAGATCTAAATGAGGATCCCTATGTATTGTATGAATAAATACCTTTTCTTTAAACAAGGTATTTTATTTATAATAGTACCTTGACAGACATAGTAGTATGTCATATTATAAAAACACGGAGGTGATGAAATGAGCGAGAACAAAATTACATCCGACTTGCTTCGCGGACATACCGATACGATGATTTTACGGCTCTTATCCGAAGCTGACCGCTACGGGTACGAAATTGTCAAACTGATCGCCGAGCGCTCGGGCGGCGAGTATGAATTAAAGGAAGCCACGATGTACTCCAGCGTCCGGCGGCTTGAAACAGACGGCGATATCGAGTGGTATTGGGGCGATGAATCTCAGGGCGGAAGGCGCAAGTATTTTAGGATTACCGAAAAAGGCAAGGATATATACGCCCGCAACAAAAGGAATTGGGAGTATTCGAAGCGCGTGCTAGAAAATTTATTATAAAGGAGATTGGATGAGATGAATCCGAAATTGACGAACTATTTGAACGGCGTTTTTACGCCATATGATGGGGTAAAAAGCGTCACCGAATTAAAGGCGGACCTGCACTCCGATTTGCAGGAGCGATATCGTGAACTGAAAGTCGAGGGCAAAGACGATGAAACAGCGTTTAAGATGACCATTGAGAGCATCGGCGACATCGAACAAACAATCCTGGAGGTGGCGAACCTCTCCCGCTCGCTGGAGCGGCAGGTGCTGACAAACTTTAGCGCGAGCAACTTGCCAATGAGCGACTTTGCGGGCGTTATTGCGCATAAAGGAAATTTTACAGCGAGCGCTTTACGCGGTTCCGACTTTGCTGGCGCAGACTTGACCGGCAGTTCGTTTAAGGCCAGCGACGCACGTGAAGCCAATTTTGACGGCGCGAATCTGACTGACTGTACCCTATCCTCCCTAGACCTTTCGGATGCGAGCTTCAATGAATCGATCCTTATACGTACTAACTTCAGCACTTCGGGGCTGGACGGAGCAAAATTCACAGGCGTAAAACTGACCGACGTCACGCTAACCAAGCTCGACCTTAGAAAAACAATCTTTGAAGGTTGTATCTTTGACGGCGTGGTCTTCAAAGATTCCGACCTGAGCGGGCTGCGTCTTGACGGGCAAACCTTTATCGGTGTTAAGTTTGACAAGTCGGCATTAAAAGAAGTTTCGTTTAGGGGCGCTACACTCAAGAATGTCTCTTTTCAGGCTTTCTTTTCGTTGACGAATAAGTATTACCGTGGCATCAAAACCATCTGCTTTGACGGAGCAATGATGGATAAGTTGACTTATGCCTCTCTTAAGGGCATGGGGGCCGATTTGTCTAAGGTTACTGTTCGATAAGGAGGAGGAAGTTTATGCAAAACAAATCAATTAAAGTGATTGGGCTGCAAAAATCCTACAAGCAGCATCAAGTCTTAAAGGGCGTGGATTTTGAGGTTGAAAAAGGTAGTATTTTCGCCCTACTTGGCTCCAACGGGGCGGGCAAGACAACGGTTGTCAAAATCCTCTCCACGCTGCTAAAACAAGACAGCGGAACCGCCACCGTAAACGGATTCGATGTTGCGTCAAAACCCGAGAATGTGCGGCAGGCGATCAGTCTGACCGGGCAATTTGCCGCCGTGGACGAAATTTTGACCGGACGGGAAAATCTGATTATGATTGCCAAACTGCGATACCTCAAAAATCCGCGTCAGGTTGCGGACGATTTGCTTACACGCTTCGGCTTGACAGACGCCGCCGACCGCAGGGCGTCTACTTACTCGGGTGGTATGCGCCGCAGGCTAGACATCGCCTTGAGCCTTGTGGGAAAACCGCAGATCATTTTCCTCGACGAGCCGACCACTGGGCTTGACCCCGAGGCGCGCATCGAGGTTTGGAAGATTGTCAAGGAGCTTGCCGACGGCGGCACGACGGTACTCCTAACCACGCAGTATTTGGAGGAGGCTGAGCAGCTTGCCGAGCGAATTGCCATTCTGCACGAGGGTAGGATTATCGCCAGCGGCACACTCTCGGAGCTAAAAAAGCTGTTCCCATCCGCAAAGGTGGAATATGTTGAAAAACAGCCGACATTAGAGGAGATATTCCTCGCAATCATCGGCAAAAAGGAGGGAAAATAAATGGAGACGGTAAAGAAACACTTTTTCAGCGATCTGGGCGTTATGCTTGGGCGTTCCATGCGCCATATTTCCCGCAGTATGGACACCATCGTCACGGTCACCATCATGCCGATCGCGATGATGGTGCTGTTCGTCTATGTGTTCGGCGGTGCCATTCAAACCGGTACGGACAACTATGTGAATTATTTGATGCCCGGCATCCTGCTGATTGCTATTGCAAGCGGGATTTCGTATACGGCTTATCGCCTGTTTATCGACGTGCAGCGAGGCATATTCGAGCGGTTTCACTCCATGCCGATTTCACGTTCCACCTTACTGTGGGGGCATGTGCTGACCTCGCTGGTATCCAACGCCATATCGGTTCTCGTCATCATTCTCGTAGCGTTGATTATGGGCTTTCGTTCGCCGGCAGGGATATTGTCATGGCTTGCAGTAGCCGGCATACTCGCGCTGTTTACGCTGGCATTAACTTGGGTCGCGGCGATTGCCGGACTGTCCGCAAAATCAGTAGATGGAGCAAGCGCCTTTTCCTACCCGCTTATCTTCCTACCGTTTATCAGCTCGGCGTTTGTACCGACCGAGTCGATGCCGTCGGTCGTTAGAGCCTTTGCAGAAAACCAGCCGGTGACCTCGATAGTGGAAGCCATCCGTGCGCTACTGTCAGGTCAGCCGGTGGGCAATGATATATGGATCGCTCTTGCGTGGTGCGTAGGGATTTTGTTCATAGCATATTTCTTTGCAATGAGGGTGTACAAAAAACGGGTGTGAAAAAAAAGACAGCTTTTTCTGAATTGATCAAAAGAGAAGACAGTCCTGAAGAAAAAATTCTACATCTATATAAAGGCGTAACTGATTAGCAGTGTAAAAAATGCGAATGTCGTTCTAAACACTTATACTGGGCTTACATCAAGAGGGTATTTATACGAGTTATCGTGCTTTGGTTGCTCATGTTGAAAAAATGTCATATAGCATGGATTTGACGCACAACCGACTAAATAAATCGTGAGGAACTTTTACGATGATTTTCAAATAAAATGCAAGATATAAACCAATTGAGCGATGATAAACATTTCCTCCTAATCGTGCAATCTAACACCAATAAAATCACCTTTGTTTTATTCTAAATTCATGAAACATGGTATCGTTATTCTTAAAGGAAACCACAGTCAATTGGACATTATAACTTGAATTATAACATACAATTTATTCCACTATGCTGCCCGATAGCGGAGAAGGCAGCCGTTCCAATCCGACGGCTGCCTTCACTTGTTGTTTATTGAGCTATCGTATCCGTTAGTTCAACGTTTTTTTACATTCATTTAGATTTAGAAAGGTCAAAACGTGCGATTTCTTTTTCTTCGATTGAAACAATTAATGTCGCATCGAGGGCATTGATTAATAACTTGTTTGGTAATATTCCAAATATATGATGGCGTTAAGTTTTTCAGTGACTCCATCTGAATTGTTCTATCCGATAAAGCCAAAAATATCAGCACCTTTTCTAAACCACTTAATCCTAAAAGGAAAAACTCAAAAAGTGGAATCCTATATTTATTAAGGGATTCCACTTTGTTCTTTTCTGTGAAAATGCTCTAAGAAGAAGGGGAGTACCTGCGAAGCTCACCATTGCCAACTCCCTTAAAAAGTTTCATATTAGACGTGTATTGGAACAAATCGAAGGGATCACAATATGTTTTCGCCTGATCTTTTCTGTCTGGAAGAACAAATAGCGGGGAATCCCCGCTTTGAACGATTTGCGTTACTTCAACCAGCCCTTGTAATTATGTTTTTTGGTCCACTGATCACCCAATAATTGTACGACTTGCTCGTTTGTGAGATTTTTCTTATCTACAGTTGCATATAATTCATTGAATTCTTCCTGAGTAACAGTAATTTTCCATAACTGATCAACCATATATTTACGAGTGGTTCCCAACTGAATTCCTTTCACCTTAAAAGGAACCTGTCTTTCATTCATATAAATAAACATCTCCATGGCGGCGTAGACATGGTTCAGCTTTCTGTTATCTTTGGTTTTTGATATTACGTATAAAACCTTTGCTGTTTCATCAATTGTTCCATCCCTCTCGGGGATAGCCTCTTTAGTTGATTTATTGTTGCTAATTACGTCTATTCGTTCAACTGATACTTTATCTGCTGCAATAATCTTGAGGTCATGTATCAAAGCCTCTTCTGTCACACTACTACCGACTGGATCAATTCGATTCGAGATCAAAGTGATAAAAAAGTACAATAATATAAGAGCCGAAACTCCTAATAAAATATAATAAATGAGACGTTTCTGTACTACCATGATTGCCCCTCCCTTTATTAGAAAAGCTGAGTCCTCATAAAATGAGAACTCAGCTGTTATGTGGTAATTGTCCCAGCAACTTGACCTCGTAATACATTCCGAATTCGTGAAGTGATTCATACTCGTAGGCATTAAAATTTTCAATTATGGCGATAAGTCGATCGATGACAACTTGAAATCCTAACTCCTCCAAGAATTCACGGACGACGATTTCCTCCGTCGGCTCATTCACCTCAGCTCTTCCGCCAGGTAAGACCCAAGCGTCACCTTTCTTGTTTCTTTGAAAAAGAATTTTATCACCATTACGTAAAACCCCTGCGACTCTGATACCCGGTAGCCTCGTCATGTACTCATGGAGCTATCGTACCCGTTAGTGCAACGAGTCTTTATAAGAATTAAGTTACCCAATCCACAAAATGGTATTTTCTGTTTTAAAAGCTAAAGGTAACTTTTTAATAAGCAAATCAATCGTTGTCACCATATATACCAAATCATTTTTTAGTTCCAGAAGTGTAGATTCCAACTGTTCTTTTCTTATTTCTACTCCATTCTGAATACCATAAATTTTTAACTCCTCAATAGCTGGTTGCCAAAAATTTGTAAAGAATTCTTCGTTAGAAATTGGTATTTCAAAACCTAGTTCAAATAAATTATCCTCTTGATTCATTCTAAACATACTAACAGACATTAATTAGCCTCCAAACTCCGCTACCGTCTCCCGGTAGTTGAATGAATGATATGGTTCTCAGCAGTATCTTTCTTCAATAATTATTAATCTTACTTATTCTTTATCTTTTATCTTCCACTAATTTATATCCTGTATAAGTAAGTTTATCCGTTTTTGCTTTTCCATCTTCAGAATAAATAACACTCTCAGTAATAAACCCATACTTTTTACGATTATATTCGTGCTTATTCCGTTCATACTCTGATGATTTTTCTCTCGGGTCATTTTCTTTACCCAAGAAGCTGTCAAACGAAGACGAAGTTGAAAAACGTGCTCCCTCAATGACTTCAAATTTAGAAACATCATCTACAAAAAGTGGTAAGCTACCACAGTATGCGTCGTTTTTATCTTTTGAATAAGGATACTCCAGTACTTTAAAACTATCTGGGTTTGCATTGATTACTTTAAATATTGACCAGTCATTACTAACGTAAATATATACATTATTCTTATCTTTTGCGTAATGATATCTGCCTTTGGTGCTAATAATTTTGAAGGTTCCCGGATCAGACCCTTCTACTTTATGGTTTTTAAAAAATACACTGTTATTATCTCTTGCAAAATCACTGTACTTTAAAACCTTGAATTCATCCTTTTTTACATTGATCGGACTAACTCTTCTGCCAGCTCCCGCATCATAGGAAACATAATTCCATGTTCCATTTTCATATACAAATCCCGGTTTGAATGAGAACCATACATATAAACTTATAGTTAGGATGCAAACAATAAGGGTACAAACAACAATTCCGGTTATCGCTAACTTCTTTTTCATTAACACCACTCATTCTAATTAATTGTAAGGAAACAAAAGCCATAGACATTGATTTAATACATATTCGTTTAGGTTATCGTACTATCCTGCCCGTTACTTCAATGACAAAAGCAGACGGCCGCGGCTGTCTGCTTAATTTCACTATCGTTCCTCGTTACTTCAACAAACTGTATTAAGAATTGTGATTAATAGTTCCTCTGAGTACATATGGTGCTGATGATTTACCAATTATTGATCCCTTTAACTCACTTGGTATATTTATGTATTCTTCTGCTCTTTGAGGTTCCATCCAAGTAACTTCCTCAATTTCTTCTGGAAATGAGATATTTATTTCTCCACCAATTACATTCCCTCTAAAGGTAAAGAAAATTGTATGATGTTCCCTATCTACAAAAAACGCTTCACTTACACTGAAAATACCATTTAATTCAACCTCTAAGCCCGTTTCTTCTTTTACCTCACGAATAGCAGCTTCTTCAAGTGTTTCTCCCCGTTCTACTGCTCCACCAGGAAGTGTATAGTAGGAAGATTTCATACCCTTGTTTTTGACCATCAATACATTTTTTCCTTGTTCATCAAAGAGAAGCACGTAGGCAACATCTACTCTTTTCATTTAATAAATCCCCTTCTCGAAGAAATGTGAATTATCAACAATTCGTTACTTTATTTGAACTATCCTGCCCGTTAGCGCAACGAGGCCGCCGTTCAAAACGCGGCAGCCTCGTGGTATAGTTTATTGTGCTATCGTTATCCGTTAGTTGAACGCCGAACTAACTTCAATCACGTTTCCTTATGAATAATTTTATATAAGCCATATAACAGCATCACCAACACCACTAGCAATATTGCTTCAAACAGCAAACCTTTAAATCCAAAATAATGTTGGCTATAAACGGATACCACAACAATCGCTGTTATCGATATATTTAAAAAAGTTGTTGACATAAAAAGACTTCCTGACGTTATGATTCTGCGGATTTTACCTACTATGATAAGGGTAAACAATAGTGCCACTAAAAATATAACATCTGGGGAATTTGTCTCTAATTCATTTTTGTGAAATCTATAGCCAGTAATCGCTAAAATCAAAATTGTAATTGCAGGGATGAAAATGATGTTTATCCACCTGAATGCCTTATTCCAAAATCCATCCATAAGAACTCCCTTATAAATTTTTTATATATACATTTTCACCATATGTTATTCAATTATTCTGCCCGATAGTTGAACAGGCCGCCGATGAAGAAGCCGGCAGCCTGTTCGTCATTGTGCTATCGTTTCCGTTAGTTTAATCACATACTGGGTTATATTTCTTTATCCTGTCTACATATTACTTTCTGTCACCTTCCCCAATAAGGCTAACATCGGCATTTATTTTTATTTTTATATTCGGATACTGCTCCTCCCATATATTTTCGTCCCAATGTCTTGTTCTGCTTCGTACAAAGTTACCAAGACCCAGTGGATCGATTCCTAGTTTTTGAAATCTATGGATTAAATCCTCTACTGCATTAACAATTTCTTTACTAAATGTAGATTCTAAATGTTGTCTGTCATTATCTGTTATTTCGAAACCCGCACTTTCTAAAATGCTCCCTTTCAATTTAAGCTTAATGTCAATTTCAGGGTTTACGTTATTAAATGACGCTTTATATCGAAAACTGGATTGTTCGTTCTGTACAGAGACGTATACATCTTCCCTTAATTTCGTTTCATATGTACCGTGATTCTTTTTTTCAACAAGCAATTTAAAAAATTTTAATTCCTTATTGTTTAAGGAATCAACATACTTGTCCTTTTGAAATAAAGCTAGACCCGTTATTTTAAATTTACCCTCTTCTAATTTTACAAGCGGCAGATACGGATCGATCCCTTTACCCAACAAGGCATATTCAAAAGTATGCAAATTTGTCCTTGGTAAATGTCCTTCTTTAATATTACTATTGAATTGTTGAATCAAATAATGGCCTTTTTCCACAGAATGACTATAATTTGCCTCTAATAACTCTTTAGCTTGTCCATCTACCACTGCTAATTGCAAACGTTTAGATACTCTTGGATTTCTCAAGGCCATATCTATAGCTTTTTCAAGTCCTTCTTTAGCAAGCTGACGACTACAAAGTAGGACGGATAGCTTTCCACTTAATATAGGCGTGTTTTCCTCTTCCAGAAGTATTCCTCTTGCGTTTATAATTGTTTGACTAACGGCGGTTGCCTCAACATTTGTGATCGTGTCCTTACCTTTGTATTGAGGTTTTGAAATCGTTAGTATCATTGTCGTCTTTGGTCCTTTATCCACACCTATAACAAGAGGGATTGAAACTCGATCAATGATTGATTTATTTACACAACCTATCAGAGCAATTATAAAAATAAAAATAACAATTACAATCAGAGTAAATCGTTTCATTCAGTTTTCACCTTCTTTATCATCACAAGTAAAAACATGAAGGGAATATAAGCATAAACAATCGCCATGCCGGTATAAGACAGCAAAAGACGTGCATTGTCTATAACTTTAAGATGAGACAGTAAGGACACAAGAATAAAAAACAGAACTGCATAAATAGGAACCGTAGCAGTTAATCTGATATTGGTAATTAATTTAGTGATTCGGCTCACGGACCATAGACATAAACATAGAATAGGCAGAACGCGCAACAACTGAGAAGAGACACCCACAACTTCAAAACGTTCAATATACGGAAGCTGTACGAATTGGAATTGAGATATTGATGGCCATATTTGTTTAATTAATTGATCTTTACTGAAAAATGCTAATGAAGCTATAATTTCACTCAGGTAAAAAAAGGTAACGGCTAAATTAGCTAAATGCACCCAACGTTCAGTTTTTTGCGGCTGTTTAAACCATGGATAACAAATTAATATGACTTCCACTCCAAGGAAAATAAAGGTTGTTTCCCCTAAGCCTTTTGCTAGTTCAACTACCTTATGATCCATAATGGGTAAGAAGTTGCTAATATGAAAGTAAGGTACAAGAAATACATAAATAAAAAGTAGCAGATATTGAAATAAACTAAAGAAACAAACTCCGATAACGATTCTTAACCCGCCATAAACGGCATAGCTGGCAAGAAGAAGTAACACCAGATTAAGAATCCACGTATCCAAATCAGGAAACATCCATACCTGAACAATCTCTATAAATGTTCCAAGCACAGTACCACCGAAAAGAAGCAAATATCCGATAAGCAACAGATTCAATAAATTACCAATCCACCTCCCGAAAAAAACTTGGTTGATGGATATAATGTCTTTTTTTTCTGAATTTAATATTCGATACATCATCCAAATGACTACATGAAAAATAAGACCGTTTAATATGACAACAATCCACGCATCCTGTCCAGCTATCTTTGTAATCGCACTTTGGAATGTCAGAAAGCCTACTCCTAATTGCATACAGTGTGCTGCAAAAAAGGCCATATAAGGCGAAAGTAAGTATTTTTCACTGATGTTATTGCCCATAATTTACAACCTCATTCTTCATCTAGATCTGAACTCATTCTGGAAGGATTTTGTGTACGTAAGGAGCGTGGTCTCTTAGAAAAACTCGAAAAGGGAAGACGAACCAACGAATCATTTAAATCAGAACGTCGAAACGGGTAAATAGGTGCCAAATAAGGTGATCCCAACGTTTTCAACCTCAAAAGATGTATGAGAATGAAAGCAGAAATGATAAATATACCGAGCAATCCCAACCATTGTGCAGCTAATATCAGAGGGTAACGAAGTAAGCGAATAGTCGTGCTCATTCTGAAAATCGGCGTAGTGAAAGAGGCCAATGCAGATAATCCAACAATAATTAACAGTATATTGCTAGTGAGTGACGCTTGGACAGCTGCAGTCCCAATTACAATACCTCCCACTATTCCTATGGTTTGTCCAACTCTAGCCGGCAATCTCGCACCTGCTTCCCTCAGAAGTTCAATAGTCAATTCCATAATAATTGCTTCGATAACTGGCGGTAATGGAATTGTTGCCCTAGACGAAATCAGCGTGCTTAATAAAGTAGTAGAAACTACTTCGTAATGATAAGTGGTCACGGCTACATAAAGTGATGAAGCACCTATGGAGAAAATAATTGCAAAAATCCTTATTAGCCTAAAGAAAGATGCGATATTCCAAGGCAAATAATAATCTTCATATGCCACAAAAAACCAATTTAACGATACTGGACCGAGCAATGCATCAGGAGAACCATCCATTAAGATAGCAACCTGTCCTAATCCTAAACCTGAACATATACGATCCGGTCTTTCCGTTTCCAACAGCTGAGGGAAAATCGATTTCGTGTTTCCTTCAATCATTTGTGACAACATCGTGGTGTCAAAAAGAAAATCATAATCTATACCCTCAATTCTCTCTGTAACAGTTCTCACGTAATCCTCATTAGTTATCCCTTCCAAATAACAAACAACCACTTTTGATTTCGATAAGCTACCTACAGAGAGTTCCTTCATTTTAAGGTTTGGAACAGGCAGTCTTCTACGTATCAAATTCAAATTGACTTCTAAGGATTCTACAAGTGCTTCTTTTGGCCCAACTATACTAAATTCAATTTCAGGTTGTTGAACGGATCTACCTTTATTTTCTGCTCCATCTACTAATACAACTTGTTTATCCTTTCCTTTGAAATAAATAGCAACGTACCCTCTAAGCAATTTTTCCTCAATTATTTCCCACTCTGCTGTCATCAATTTTTCAGTAAATGGTAATAAAGCATAGAATTCGACTAACGATTGATTCCCATTAAAATTGAGGTGAGGCAAGATTGCTTCATGTAAAATAGTTGGATTAATTAAAGTTTTAAAATAGCTAATCGTAAACGGAAGAATAGATGTACTATTCTCATAAAATATAAAATCAGATGAATTCACCATTTTTTTTAGGTTATTTATATGTTCATCATTCTTTTCCAGGTTCATTGGTAGAATTTCCTTTCTTATATTTATAGGGATATTGTTCCAAAATGTGACGATATTTATCCAACAATTACTGGTTGTCTCGATTGATCTCGATTGTGAATCATCCCAGGGAAATTGAAATCCTTGAATGAACAAGAAAATTAAATTCAGAAGGTAAATATGCTAGTAAGGATTGTTTTGCCGATACACCTGTGGCTGAGGATCGCAGAGCATTCCTAGTAATACGGCTTTATTATCCGCTATCCGTAAAATAAAACAGACATTACCGGCTATAAAAATGAGACTTTGCATATACGATATGTAGGAATTGATATCGTTAAGGAATTGAACGAGCGGGATATAAACTTAGACGAATGTTTCCGGCATCAACTAAGCGGTGAAACAGTAAATTTTGCTTTATCATGCAGCGCATATACATCCAAATTGATTTTCAGTTCATTAGGATTCAACTCCGAAAAGATCTAATTAAAAAGACCCAAGGTAACTTAAAAGTAACTATCTTATTAAATAGTGCCTCCTTGAAGGAACAATCGCCCTATTCTATACTTGGTTTCATAATCCGAACGAAAAAATATTGAGTAGAAATAAAAATGAAATTTGAATATAAAGTTAACTCCGCATCACTCATACAGTAAGATACATAAAAGTGATCGTATTCGTGGATAAACAAGCAGCTAAAAGGCGATTTCAATTAGAGGTGACAAATTGTGTGGTCATTATCGGATGAAGAATTGTTAAATATTTTAAATGAGGCTACGAAACTAAAATTAGACACTAAATTTATTGAAATGATTCAATACCAAATTCATCTGCGGAAATTGAAAATCGATTATTCGTTGATTGAAGAAAATTTTAATATCAAATTAGCTAACGTTGAATTCGATTAGCTGATGATCATTAAAAAGCGGTAAGCGTCACTGCTGCTGGACATTATTTTCAAGCGATTATATGTGTACA
Source organism: Paenibacillus sp. V4I9 (assembly GCF_030817295.1). Classification (NCBI taxonomy): domain Bacteria; kingdom Bacillati; phylum Bacillota; class Bacilli; order Caryophanales; family Paenibacillaceae; genus Paenibacillus; species Paenibacillus sp. V4I9. The sequence goes on along the minus strand of NZ_JAUSZE010000001.1, from coordinate 510,559 downwards.
AGACAACTACCGCGACATGAAGTCTCGGTAGTTGTCTTGTTACTATAGTTACAATCTGTCATACAGCAGGAGGGCCTATTCCACCCACTTTGGTCTAGAAGTTCTTCTTTGTTGTACTCCTAACACTTCGAAAGTAACCATCCTTGCTCCGCCCAATTTTCTACCTCTTGCAATACGTGCCCAAGTGCTTTGCCCCTGTCGGTCAATTCATTTTCAATTAGTATCAGTGTATGATTGTAAACATGCCTTTTCAATGATTCCGAATTCCAACAGTTATACGTTTTGAGAGCATGACATAGCTCAGCTCGGGTATTTCTGCAATAATCTCCATGTAATGTCTATTTCCTTCCTTCATTAAGCTTTTGATGATTAAACCCGTCCAACGTTTGCCAAGCACATCAAATGCCGCTTCAGATATGTATTTATTCATGTTTATGAGTTACATCTCCTTTTAGACCGCAGGAGGACCGAATTTACCTGCATGATAATCCCGAAAAGCCTGCTGTATTTCATCCATCGTGTTCATGACAAAGGGACCGTGCGCAACGACTTCTTCTTTAATCGGAACCCCGGAATAAATAAGCACTTTTGAGCGAGTATTTGCTTTGATTATCAGTTCGCTTGTATTTTTTTCGTCCCCGTTTTCATTGAACGTTAGCAACGCCACGCTTTTTTTATTCAATACAGTTCTGCTATCACCAAACTCAAGCTCTCCTGACAACACATACAGATAAGCATTGTGATTTTCAGGCAAAAGGTGCGTATACGCTGCACCGGGAGCAAAATTAATTTCCGCCATGGTTATGGGAACCAAGCTTTCCAATGGTCCTTTAACACCAGCAAATTCGCCGGAATAAACCTTAATAGCTCCCCCATCAAAAGGAACCCTCGGAACATCTTCAACATAGATTTCCTGATAGGTAGTTGGCGATTTCTTTAACGACTTAGGCAGGTTAAGCCATACCTGAAGAGTATGGATAATCTCGTCATCTACAGCTTCTTCGGCATGTCTGGCCGCCCAACCAGCATTCATATATTGCACGTCGCCGGCTTCCATAATGGAGTGTGCCCTCCGGCATTGTCGATGTGCTCCAATCTTCCATCCACCACGTAGGTGACAGTTTGGAAACCACGATGCGGGTGATCGGAGAACGTGCCGCGCTTAAACCAGTCTTCCGCCATCAAGATGAATGGATCCCAATCTTTCCATCGACCTGGATCCAATACCCAAGCTTGTTGAACATGCGGAAATCCTCTCTCACCGAATCGAACCATCCAATGTTCCTTGATATCCCTTTGAAAAACGGCAGTTGTTGTTTGTTCTTTCATCATTTTTCCCTCCATTTAAAAAATATTTTTTGGGGAAGTAAGGACGAGACAAATTTGATCTTGTCCAGGCCCCGTTTCTTTCTGTTATCTGATTACCGGGTGCCCTCTTTTAAGTCAAGAAGCTGCCATTCCCAGCGAAGACCTTGGCCGAAGCCGCCGCCGTATTCCTCGAACAATGTCATGACTGCCCCGGTGGTTTCCTCCCGCGCCCAATCACGTTGCAGCCCACTGACATAGGACCACGTGGTGATTGGGGTAGCTCCCGCTTGGAACATACGCTCTACAGCGAACCGCCGGAAACGTCTGTAATAAATTAGACTTCGTAACCGTCACCGATTGCAGAAAGAACCGGCACCAACAAACATACTTCTGTCCAAGCCCTGCCATAACAATCTTCTAATGACTCGATTTCTTTACCCACTCTAGGAACACTCTAGGAATCTCTCATCTTCCCATGTGTTTAAACCTGTGTGGTCGGTCGATTGGCTTTTGATTCGGGAATTCTTCCTTGAATTTCCTTGATGAGATTCTGACGTTCGGCGAATGCTGTTGTCAACAAAGTCGGCACCTTGAATATATTTGCGGCTTACGATAATGCTTTGGCGTGGTTGATCACCGTTGAAGCATAATGGGACCGGATCGTAAGCATTGCAGGTATTGATGATCGATGAGCAGAAGGGCATGATTGTTCGGGTTTAACAGTTTGGAATATGATATTGTGGTTGTCATTAGTATGTCCTTCTAATAATGTTTTGTTCTCTCCCGTGATGTTATACCTTTATTATAAATAAATAACTTTAATAAAGTAAGTAAGCACTTCAATGTGTTAGTTTCAAAAAAGAAACCGAAGGTGTTTAATGGACTTATTATGAACAATATGATTCTCTGGCCTTTATCAAGTCAACCTATACTCTGGTGCGAGCTGAAGGAGGAACAAGCGAAGTTCCGCGAAGTAACACTATCAGAGTTGAAAAAGCAGCTAAGCCGAGGGAGTATCTATCATCTTTTGTTTAAAGACTATGTATGGCTTAAATAAGGTTTGTAATAAGCACAACAAAAGACCATTCCTAATTAGAATGGCCAAACTTTCGCTATTAAGCATTGTTCCTAACCACTGTTTCCAACAGTATCTTTTTTTGATACTATTCCACATCAAAGTGGCTTCTTCATATTTTGACAATTTAGGAACATAATATATAAACGTAAAGAGACGAATGAAATATGGCAACAGAGTTCGAACTTGGGCTATATACCTTAGGTACAAATCGATCTCGGAGGATGGAATTATCGAAGATAGCACAGATATTGAAGTGGCGACGCTATGGATATGATTATCGGGAAATGGAAAATCTCCATTCTCCTGCATTTGATGCGCGGCGGCACCAAGCGGTTTAATGAATTGCGACAACTGATGCCTAGTGTCACTCAAAAAATGCTAACTTCCCACTTAAGGGAGCTTGAAGAGGAAGGGATTGTAGGACGAGTAATATACCCTCAGGTGCCTCCGAAAGTTGAATATTCCCATTACAGAATACGGGCGAAGCCTGGAGTCCATCATCAATATGATGCACGAATGGTGGGAAGCTCATATCAGAAAGAAGCAACCCATAGAGTAAAATTAGGTGCTCTTGGGTGTGACTTTCTTCGGCTACAGAAGTATTATATCACCATTATTCCAGTTCTCATGAATTGTGCCACATTAGACTTCATGCGGCATAAGTTTTTCATTTAGCGGCATCTTAATGCATGTACTTTCAAATTGATTTTCAGTTTATTAGAATTCAACCCGATAAAATCTAACTAAAAAACAAAGGTAACTTCAAAGTAACTATCTTAATAAATAGTGCCTCCTTGAAGGAATAACCACCTTATTCTATACTTTGTTTCATAACCCGAACGAAAAAATATTGAGGAGGAATACACATGCAATACAAATCATACGGTTCAGAGAATTCTTCGGTTTCCGCAATCGGTCTCGGCTTAATGGGAATGTCCGATCTTTATGGTCAGTCAGACAGAGTGGAGAGTATAGCAACTATTCACGAGGCACTCGAACAAGGAGTTACATTGTTTGATACTGGTGATTTCTATGGCTCTGGTCATAATGAGCTGCTGCTAAGCGAAGCACTGCAAGGTCAAAAGAGAGATAAAGCTTATATCTCAGTTAAGTTCGGAGCATTGCGCACTCCTGATGGAGGCTGGGGGGGATTTGATGCCCGTCCGGAATCCATTAAAAACTTTCTAGCTTATTCATTAAAAAGGCTAAATGTAGAATATATCGATCTGTATCAGCCTGCACGTGTCGATCCAAACGTGCCTATCGAAGAAGTTGTGGGTGCTATCGCAGACATGGTCAAAGCGGGATACGTTCGACATATTGGCCTCTCGGAAGCTGGTGCGGATACCATAAGACGCGCTCATGCTGTACATCCTATTACTTCACTGCAAATTGAGTATTCCTTGTTCAGCCGTGGAATTGAGGAAAAGATTCTTCCGACTTTAAGGGAGCTCGGCATATCCTTAACAGCTTACGGTGTTCTTTCACGAGGACTATTAAGCGGTACTTGGTCTAAAGAACGCAACTTAAGTCCTTACGATTTCCGCGGCTATGTTCCAAGATTTCAAGGCGAGAATCTGGATAAAAATCTGTCTCTTGTTGAAGCTTTACGTGAAATTGCCGAAGAGAAGCAAGTAACTGTTGCTCAGCTCGCCATAGCCTGGGTCCTCTCACAAGGGGAAGATATTGTTCCAATCATTGGCGCAAGGCGCCGCACATACCTCAGAGATGCCCTGGGAGCGTTAAATGTAAATTTGGCTCCTAAGGATCTGGAAGCTATACAAGCAGCCATACCTCAGGCTGCCGTATCTGGAGATCGATATTATGCTGAGGAGATGGCACATCTCGACAGCGAGAAATAAATACCCCACCGAAAAGGTCTCAGGTATTTAATCCTGAGATCTTTTCGACTTTATTTCCCTGTAGGTTCTGACTCATTATTTTTCGGTGATGTCCTCCCCAATCATACATAACATCAAATAATGAATCCAGTGTTTTACCGTATTTTGTTAATGAATATTCAACTTTGGGAGGCTTATCAGGAATAACCTTTCGCTGTAGCAAACCATCCTCTTCTAATTCACGCAGCTGTTGTGTCAACATTTTTTGAGAAATTCCAGGCAGTGCTCGACGCAACTCGTTAAATCGTTTACTCTCCTCGCTAATTTGCCATAGTAAGGATAACTTCCATTTGCCACCAATAACTCTCAGCGTTTCCATGACGTTAATATCGCATTCATCATCCAACTCATCAGTAACGACATTGCTGTTAGTAAAATCCTGATCCATATAAATGATCTCTCCCTTTAGATATGTACCATTCGTCTCTGCTAAATAAATAACTTTTTTATGGAAGCATGTTCAGTTCCTTCTCTTGCAAATCATAAAATGCCAACTTGTAATGAATTTGTTCCAAATAAACATAAGTTTGTCTCAAATTTTTTTCAACCTTTTCTTTATGCTTAAGCATCATTTGTTTACGAATAGATAAAGTGTTATTCCTTCCAAATAACAATCTACCATATTGCCTCTCATCTCCTTTAGAAGCATACCGTTAAACGCAATGCTCTACCTTTTCCCCTTTGAATTAGAGATAGCTCTTACTTTTTTTCTTCTTTTCAAAGCTTACAAACCGTTTTATCAGTCATCTTATCCAAACGAACAACTATTATACAAGGATTTTATCAACTATATTTTTGACCGATAAGACGCTTGACTTAGAGTTTACTCTATTAAATAATATGTAATCAAGCGCCAAAACGACTGGCGCTAATCTATCCAATCCAAGACAAATGTTTCGCTATAGTTATCCGTTAGTTGAACAGCCAATTATTTCCTCCTCGACCTCATTTGTCTGATGAATCAGCCGCACTTGTACCCGATGTCTCGTCCAACTTCCAATGACCTTACAAAACCTTAAATTCTGGTTGTATGACATCTACCAGACTGCTTGAAGGATCTACTTGCAATAGAGTTACAGCCCTATTTTCATAGATCCCCCTTACGGTAATATTACCTGGAGCATGTAACTTAAAATCTACATTCCACGAGGTTGGCCAGGATGGTAAAAGTCTTATTTCATTTCCGTTACTTTGCAAAATCATGGACTGCAAGGCGTTCATGCCCACACCACCATTATCCAAATCAGGCATCCAGTCATATTGTTTATTCCAAAACGAAGGGAAACTTACATCAGCCGTTTGGTTTGTTAAATGGGATATAACACCCGCCTTGGCAATGGCTGTTATTCCAAGTAAGGCAGCTTGTATGGCATCAGAACGCCAGCAGTTAAGTGCTTTAAATATACGATTGTTAAAAGATGTAATACCTGTATCTATATTCGGTTTCCCAACACCGTACACTTTATAGGGAAAAACAGCATAAAGTTCAGGGTTCTCAACGTTTTTCGTCTCTGTTGCATAGAATTCGGCTGGTTTAATAAATGTCGCTGAACCTGTTGTCCCAAGTGGAATTGGCGGCAAGTCATCCAAGCAGTTTTGCCATTCATCCCTTTGGGCTTGTGTTGTAATTGTTGTAGGTAAGGCAAGTAATTTGGACAGAATGTATCTAAGACCAGCTACCTCAGGGGTAGGATTGATAACATCATCCCAATACGTCTCCAAAGAATGAATGCCCTCGAACTTAATGATCCCATTCTCTCTCGTAAAGTGCTGATCAAAGAATTTTACTACTTGCTCAGCTATCGGAATAAGCGTATTGGATGCAAATGCTTGATCCTTCGTATAGTCGAAATATTCAAGCATCATTGCTGAAAGCTCTATGCCCCCCTGCCAATAATATTTGATATAATTATTCCTCGGCAAGTTACCCGGATTCGGTGTCGAACTACTGTTCAAAAAGTTATCATTAAGGTATAAGCCATAAAAATTGACTACTTCAGGAAAAAATGCACCTTCGTGGTTAAAATATTGTTGCGTGACGTCCTTTTGCAGATTGAGCATATTTGTATACATATTAAACAGCGGAAGCATCATATCATAATCCCCCGCTGCAAGCATTGGCCAGTACATATGTCTTGTATTCTGGAACCAGTAGCCAGGACCCCACTCCCTAAAATCTCCATTTACATTGTTGCCATCTTTAGTCATGTAATCGAAATTAACTATACCTCCGTTAAACTTAATTGGGTATTTCCCTCTGCCTTGGATGGCATCCATAAACCTTTGCAACAGGTAACCCCTTGTTACATTGGTTGCATCCTTATCGCCTGTTACAAAGATCCAACTCCTGTCCCAGAACGAATCCCACCAGTTCATATGGTTGGTACGCGCCGTTTCTATATCAGTAGCTTCAATATTGTTTATTTGGGTACTCAGCTGGCTTTCCCAAGTGGCTACTGTGTCTGTTTGGGCCGTATAGGGATAAATGGAAAGGACAAAATTAGTCCCGTTTGAACTTGAACGAAGAGTTGTGTTACTGATGGGAACCATATTGCTGCCTTTCAGAATAGCCCCAAATGTCAAGTTCATATAGGGGTCGGGGTATGTACTTTCATAACCGCTTAAGTTCTGAGCATCAAGAGTGGTTTGGTAAGGTGAACTGCTGTTCCTGTGATACCATAGCAATTCATTAGTTCTTGATAAAACCTGATCAGCGCTTTCCGAAGGTGTTGGTTGACCAGAATAAGCTATTCCGTAATAACTATGTTTCGTTTCAGGGGTCGAACTAATAACAGTATCGCGCCATATCTCTGTAGTGACATCCATCTGGAAAGGCTGTTGACCTGATGCCTCAACTCTGATAACAGCCTGGTTTGCATCCACCCAAACCCTGAGAGTAACCTGTTGGCCTGCCGGACCGGCGGTAATAAGGATCTCTCCTTGACGTAGTTTCAAGATCTGCGAGAAAGCATTACCTATAGCGAAGGGGTTAGGCGTAATTTCAACACGCACCCTGCCTAATTTTAATAGTCTGGACGCCTCGCTCCATGTGTCTGTTTTAGATATATAGAACAAGAGATCCCCATTACATTCCGTCCATACATTCAAGGCAATATCTCCATTTCCAATAGGCATTGAACCGGCTGAGCCTATTGTGCTTGGTTTAGTATAGGCAACATTGTAGCTATCCAGTTTTGCCTGAATGTCGGTATTAATCTTGGTTTTTAACATATTTTCCTCCCAATGGTGATAATGGAATATAAGAAGGAGCCATTGCTAACTCACATGTTATGCAATGCCCCCTTTCATGAATTGACTTTGATTTGTTGTTTTCTTAAATTTTACTAAACAGGTGTATGCATGAATAGGGAGTCAGAATAAAGATACGTCTCTTAAATTGCTTAACTCGACAAATGAAAGATACTAAATGCAATTTAAGTCACATAAATAAACTTGTTTATCATTATATTTAATCGGTCGTAAGTTCCGCTAATCTGCCCTTTAGTTTAATGATGCTGGTATTCAAGGCAGACAGAGTTTATCAAATCCCCTAACGAGCCAATCCGCTGTTCAACTGAATCAACATGATAAAACGTACATGTGTTTCCGATATCATTCAGTTCATTTGTTGAGGAGTATAAATAAATTTTCTTTCCAGCCCCCAGAGCAATTCCTAACTCAACATGACTCCCTTTTCCAGCTGGAAACATGACAATTACAACATCTGCATTCAAAACCCCTGCTACTTCTTCTTGACCTATGTTACGTAGTTTTGTTATGGAGTCTATGTTTGAATGAGTTGTCCAGTCGTAAGTATGTTGAAAACCACGGGCACTCAAACTCTCCGAGACTTGCCGTACATTTTCTATATTTTTGAGACTAGACGCTATGTAAAATTTCATATAATTCCCCCTGTTTCAACCTTCTAATCATTGCAGTTTTATATTAACACATATTGGAAGTATCCTGCCCGTTAGCTGAACAGTAATGCTCTTGATGGCTCTTTCGGGAATGAGATCAAGTTCTTGTCCCCCGACATGTATTATTATCTTATGTTATTATCAGAGTACCCGTATCGTCTGCACCTGAAGGCGGGTTAGCGCCGGCATTAAATTGTTTAATAATTTCATTTTTTAAATTACTCAAATGCGACCACTGATTGATCTCTAGTCCATTTTTGCCTCCTTCTTGGATATGCATGGAGGTTATTTTACCGGCTGTTTGACCATGCTCTGATTTTCGAAACCAGTGTGCATGAATTTCAATTTCGACTCCTTCAATATCGGCCTTCAAGAAGGCTGTTCTTGGCTGTGCTCCTTGATATTTTCCACCGGCATAGTGTACATCAGGTTGAAATACTTCCCATTCAATATCGTCTTCCGCATCTACAGTAGCAGCCAGACGAGTTCCTAGAAGATGAGAAGCTGGACTGTTATTTTTAATTTGCATATTATTGGCATAATTTAAATAAATATCGTTGTTCCCCCAAGATGCGGCGATAGCTACACGATCTGCCGCATCTTGGGAGTTAGCTGTTAACGTTCGCATCAATGCGCTAGCACTAAAAGAACCATTCCCAGCTTTTAAAACGTCTGCGATAATTTTTCGGCTTGGATTACTTGTGAGTCTTGTAAGAAGCGTGACCCACTCATAAGCTGTTGCGTCTTCCGGCATATTATTAACTGCTCTATCTATATCAGGAATATCAGCCACTGATTTATAGATCTTAGGCAATTCCGCGTTTACGGCATCTTCATCTTCCGTTCCATCACGTAATTTTTGTGCTATCTCTAAATTTGTTGGATCCTCAGGCACCGTCCCATCAAGTGCATAATCCACTTCATCAGGGGAGTATGCGTAATCATCATCAACCTCTATCCAATCGTCACCTTGTTGTTTAAATGATTCTGTAATCGTACCGGATTCATCGTACACGATGGCTGTCTTTCCATTGTCTGTTAATTTAACAATACTGCCACCGTTTAATTTATTGTACAGCTCAACATAGTCTGCTTGGAAAACTTCCCATGTCATTTCCTCCGCGCCTTTAAAAGCTTGAACGGTTTCTTGATCATAATCAATAGTGTGGTATGCGATTCGCTGTACGACGGGCATGAACTTACCTTGAGCCACTGTCATTGAGGCTTCTACGTTCTTGGATTCTTCGGGCATTTCAGGCGAAGGTCCTATATACATGGATGCCTTGCTACCCATTACATCCGCTTCCTGCTCCAAAGATGGATCATCATTTATGTTAGCCGCACTCATTGTAGGCTGCACTCTACCTTGTTTTTGCTGTACTACATGCCAACCTTCATGCGGTAAATGTTCTTCTTGACTAGGCCCGATATGAATCTGATTTCCCTCTGCATAAGCTGCAGCCTGTAGTTTCGCAGGCTTGTCTGAATTGTAATGAACCTTTACATCCGATAAATCAGTGCCTGATAAATGCTCTAGCCCTGATTTAAGATGGCTGGGCATCCCCGTACGATTCTCTTTTCTTTGGATCGGTGATTTAGTGGGGACATCCACTTTTGAATTGTTCGCGTATTTTGGAGGTCTTAGTGGTTGCATTTGAGAACGCATGAATTGAGCAACCGCTCTATTTCCTATGGTTCTTTGCAAATGTAAAATGTGGGATTGAGAAAATTGAACGGAAGGCTCAACAGGAACACTTTTCGTATCTGCAGTATTATTAATATTTGAAGTATGATCTGATTGCTTCGAAGTATTGCTGCTTTTAGAAAGTGAGTATGAATGCACGGGAAATCGCCACCATCTTTAAATTAGTTTTAGTTATGCAATATTATCTTTCCAAACTTTTTATTATAGTTCTTCTCTTTCAGATAGAATGTTGAATTTGATGTCATTCGTTATTGCGGTTTCGTCATAAATAGTTTCATCCATATTTATTTGAACACCTCATGCCATATAGTGAACTTATAAATTAATAATACCATTATTTGGAACCATTATGTTTTAGATCAATGAAATTGGGCAATAAAAAAAGCACTGGTTAGGGTGCTTACTTGAACGATTCGATCCAAGGATACTTGTTCTTGTCATTTTACGCTCCTCCACTCCTACCAGGGAAAAGAATTTCATAAACCTAGCTACGCCGGTTGAGTTGAATATGTAGTTCTCAGAGGGGATATAGCATTAGTAGTAGTTGCATATCATAATTGAATATTTCAAAAAAAGCCCCCGTTTTCAGAGTCCACTGCAAAAGCCTGACTGTTGTATATTTCCACTATACTGCCCGTTAGCGGAATAGGCCACCGAAATTTATCACCGGCAGCCTGCTAGATCTTGTTATGAAGCTATCGTTCCTCGTTAGCCTAACAAATCCCAGTTCTCAATCTTTCACAACAACTTATTGGTTCGACAAAAGCATCACCCACTAACATATTCGGCGGATCGTTTGAATTGCTCGTCATTTGGACTCACGGCTATATAAAGGTCATATTGATCCAATACTTGGATAGCGAACACTCCCACCGCATATCCCAAAGAACGTATTCTTGCAGATTATCTTTTATTGCTTTTATTTGCTTTTTAATTCAATGGTTTCGGTAATATCATCCACAACAACAGTAGCTTTAATTATTTCGTCTTTTATTTCAATCGCACCGTTTCCCGGAGCATTTTTAAGGATTAGAACCTTCTCTTTAGGAGGAGAATCTTGTGACTGCTTTGTACCACGGGAACTTGACTGAAATCCATATTCAAAGTGTTTTATTGAAGCCAATTCAGCTAACGATCCTTTATAGGTTAAAGTGAACTTACTCTGTGATTGGTTCTCATAACTTGTTTTATGGTTGGTATCTTCTGTAAACACCCCTTTTCCGGTCACCTGGTATTCTGCTGACCAATTCTTACTTTCTCCAACATAAATATAATTATGATTAACTACTTTTTTGTTTGAACAGCCATTAAAAAACAGTGTTGAGATAAGACAGATAAAAACTATTGACGTAAGTTTCAAATAAATTCCTCCATTTCATATTTGATAAAATCATAATCGATTATTGATTTCAATAATGTATTATCCATATCAAAAACAATGCCTTTGAATTTAGCTTTCATCGTATCCTCCCACAGTTTTTATGATCGACCTGATCACTAATATCCATTTATTAGTGTATTCGTGACACGCACAAAATTCCCTTTAGGTTGTTCTTCGATAATCTAAGCTATTGCACTAATGTTATCCGTTAGCTTAATCCTCAGTGATTTGATAAGAAAATTACATTGTAAGACCCAACGACAATTTTTGGAGGTAGCATGAAACAGTTCACTCCAGATAAAGTACCTGCAGATATGTTCACTACATCAAAGTTAAAGAAAATGGGGCTTACCCCCATTTCAGAGTACTCTGCGTATATTACTTATCCCCCAAGTAAAAGACGCTACAAGTTATACAAGCTTGAGAACGTACGTCCAATTGATAAGAATGCAGGATATTCATTACTCGTCAAAGTTAGTAAATATTCAAGCGGAGAAATTTTAAGCCCACAAGAAATGGAAAAGAAGCTAAGAGAAATAAGTAATCGCTTTAAACCTATATGATTCAAGTAAAACGAGGTTGCAGTTTATCTGAAACCTCGTTTTACCACATGTTCAACTATCGTTTTCCGTTAACTAAACGAAAATCTCGACTTATGATAGGGAAACTGAAGTAACATTGCCCTGCAGTGATTGCATTATACGATGGATTTAGACTTCCTTGATTAGCTTCCATAACTTTTTTGAATATACTAACCAAACCTTGTAATCACTTATTTCTTCCCTAAAATCGTAAACTTTGTCCATATCCGTGAAATGGCCAATAGCGGCTATCGGTATCTTTAATTCAATTGAATTTTTTATAGTTTTTGATAAATCAATGAATAATCCATCTCTGGTGGATTCTAAAAGCACTGATGAAATTTCCTTTGGGATATTCTCAAGTTTCCTTCCTGTTAACTTTTGAAGTTTCAAAATAATAACTTTAGATAAAAGCATTTCATAATCATGTAGGTCTGTAACATAGAGCTTGTTAAACCAACCATCATCATGTGCAAAATAGGCAAATCTCTCCTTTGGCACATTATGTAATGGCCTAGCAAGATGACTAAAAAATAATAATTCTGCAATTTGAATGTTGCTTAATGCATCCAATTCCTCCTCGTTAGAGAAATCTACCCAACAAAAATCTCCATAGCCATAAACATAATCCTCTATCAGTTGCTTACATATATCAAATCCCTAATTATCTTTTTTTTCTTCATGAGATATGCACCTCAAAATGAACGATTAGTTTTATGTATTTTATAACCTATATTACTACCCTTCAGGCCGGCTACCTTCATATGTCTATATTGCGCTCTCGTTACCGTTAGCTTAACTGAAATGCTTTTTTAGAACAGCTAATTTCGCAAATCTCCTGTCGTAATTTTGTCGTTCCAGAAGGTTATTTAACCAAAATAATGCTCTTTGTTTTTCCCCGTTTTCAAGAAATGTTTCAATGATTCTTTTAAAATTATTGTTATATTTGAATTGCTCATCTGATACTAATTCCAGTGATTGTTGGTAAAAATTTGACGCTTGATTAAATTCGTTCATTTTCGAATACAAAATTCCCAAATAAATCAAACCACTCGCCTTTTCTTTTTTAGAAAATGGTTGATTTATTGCATCCTTCATTGTTTCAATTGCTTTTTTCGTAAGAAAGAGTGATTCATAAAAAGATGCCCTATCAACATAATGCACATATTTTTTCAAAGGTCTTATCAACGAAAATATGCCCATTTATTAACCCGTCCCCATATTAAATTCTCCCGTAATTATGTTTATGTTTCCCAGATCCTTTCTCAACTAACCTGCCCGTTAGCCATCCATGCATCTCATGCACTGCACCACAGTGCATGAAAGTTGCATGAAAGTTAATCAGTTCTTTCATGGTAGTTGAGCGATGCCATCTGTCTACTACTTTATTATTTCAGTCAACAACATTATTATCTAGTCTAAAACTTTATTATTTGCGGACACCATCGAGGTTTTAACCAGAAATGGCCCACACATTGTCATTATCCTCCGTTTATGCGATTCCGAGATATTTTTGAGAGCCCTGGGTTGGTTGTTTATAATATATTCTTTAATAATATTTGCACATTCGACGCTTGTGTTTTTATTCGTACAGACTTCCAAGTCGTATCTACTATGTTTATGTACAATTTCAAACTGTGCTTTGGCTAAGCATATAGGTCTATCTCTTCGCTCGAGCTCGTCAAGCGGACAATGTACACCAATGAAGAATGTTTGTGTGTTACACTAAGTATGATCAACACGGCCAGAAGAAAGAACTCAGACCAAGGGAGACACCCTACCAAATGAAGAAATGGTACACCATCTGCATGTATCTCGTGCTCATACTCATTGTCTATGTATTCAAGGATGAAATTTTGCATTGGATGCAGTATGGGGATGCGCCCGTTCTGCTTATTTTTGCGGCTGCGCTCGGTTTTATTATTGTACCGGTCATCCCCTACAAAATAGTTATCGGCATGCTCGGGTTTATGTACGGTCCATTGCTGGGCGCTTTGATCAGTTGGACTGCTGCTTCCGTCGCGTCAGTCATTGTTTTTTGGCTGGCACGCTACTTGTTTCAAAAGCAGGGCCGTGCTTACTTGTCCAAGTACGAGAAGCTGGAAAAGCTCCAAGCCGCGATTGAAAAAAATCCGTTCCTGACTATTTTATTGGCTCGACTGATCCCGGTTATCCCTCAGTCTGTCGTTAATGTCATTCCTGCCATTACTTCCATTCCGGTCGTTACATTCGCCGTTGCGTCCGCATTGGGCAAAATTCCTGCTATGCTCCTGTTTGCGTTCATCGGCAGCAATCTGTTTGCTGGCACCAGCAAACTCGTTTTGTCCGTCGGCGTGTATGTCCTTTTTTTGGCGTCCGTCTACGTCGTTTACCGCGTCTGGCTCAAGAAGCGATGGCTTTAAGCAGCTATGCTTCGGGCATTTACTGATAAAAAAATCACGGCCGCCTGACGTTGATCCAAGAAAAGCTCAGTAACATTCCCGATAAGAGGTTTTTTAAAGTGTCTGCCGTTATCCACCAGAAGCTGATCATTTCTTCATCGCTGCCGCGGCGGTTTGTTTTCTGGTCTTTGCACTATCGTATCCGTTAGTTTAGTGAGCAGATCTCTTTCTTAGGGTTATTCTGAACCTGATTAATGACTGAACCAATGAAGGAATCAACGATGCAGTGTGGTGTTTCCGAGGTCGATTTTAATTGTGGAACAAATAACGTACCGATGAAGAAATTGTGTTCTGGTAATTCAATTATTCTTGGGCTTCCCATGGTATCTGCTCCAACTATTTTTAATCCGGCTTCATGAATGGTAATTCGCCCCATTGAAGGGGCGACAGCAGGAATTATTCACGCTCTCGTAACGATTTGGTCTGCCGTACGAATAGCAAGCGCAACTGTTGTCAACGTTGGATTTCCGGACCCAATGAATGGCAAAACGCTGTTGTCGGCCACATATAGTCCGGAAATGCCGTGAACTTGACCGTACCGATTCGTGACCGAGGTCGAAGGATCATCACCCATACGGCACGTACCCGAAGTGTGATGCAAATCTCCGGTAGGTACAAGGCAGATTTCACCCAAGGTGATATCGGCCACGGAAGAAATATGCTTTACAGACTCTACCATCTTTTGAATTTCGACTCGTTCCGCTTCACTAAATGAAAAGTGTACTTCTATTTCCGGTACTCCGTATTCATCTTTTCTATTTGGGTTGAGAGTGACCCTATTTTCATACCGAGGATCAATCTTCCCAAAACATTGGATAAGAATGTCCAGCTCCTCCAAAAACGGTTTTGCTTCAGACGATGGATACCAATCATAACCGCTCGGTCCTACCAGACGGATCTGGTAGGGCTTTTCCGGCGTTGCAGTGATTAAAATGGCGAGAGTCCCCGGAATGTCCGTGAAATCTCTGCGGCTTACTTTTCCGGGAGCCAGCATAAAAACTTGATTTGTCATATAGCGGCCAACCGCTTCCCCCTGGATGCCCGATTGAAGCAGCAAACGCGGGGTTTCATACGTACTTGCCGACAATACGATCGTTTTTGCTTTAAGAATATAAGAACTCATATCCGGAGACATGACCTTAACGCCTACTGCTTTCCCCTGATCGACCAGTACTTGAACGGCTCGGGCGTTTATAGCCAAATCGAAAGGTCTGAAAAATGAAGCTTTGGCAATGAGAGAAAAAGAACTAAAAAAAACATCCGCATGAACTTCCCCAAACTTTGTCGGATGAATATCGGCGGCTATCGGCATGTATCTCGATTCGGAAAAACCGCCTTTCTGCAGACGATCCAGCAATATCTCCGTTAACGTAGACCCTCTGGCATATTCGTCGTTGACATTCATGACCCGCTCGGCAATGTCATAATAGGTATCCATTTCGGGAATCGGGATCGGCCAATCCGGAAGCAGAGACAAAACCAAGCGTGAAGCGACTAGGTCCCAGAACACGGTCCTTCCCCCAAGGCAAATGACCTCTCTTGCCCCTATAAACTCCGGATAGGAGCCTTGCAATGGTTTTGATAAGTACCGGTAATATTGTTCAAGGCGTGTACGATTCATCATTGGAAGGTTCCGGCCATGCGTTGGCATGACAATGTTTCCTCTTTCGATAATGCCAATCCGTTTACCGTTGTTCCGCCACTGTTCGCACAGTCTCCAGAGCATGGTTCCTCCTCCGGCACCTGTACCAACTATCAGAACATCGTATTCGTTTTCCGCCATGGTTTCCAAGGAAGTCAGAGGAATCCAATTTTCGATATATTCTGGTGGTATGTGACAAGTCGGAGGAATAGCAACTTGCCTCATGTCCGATTCGGTGAAGAAAGGAAGATTTACCAGTTTACCAGCGATGTTCTGATCAGGGCTTTCGATGGATGGATTAAGTGTTATGAGTTCATCAATCGATACACGCTTTGTATCCGCGATGATTCGAAGTGTATCGTTGTTTCGAGCAACCCATATTTTCAATGCCATGACTCCTTTTTCACTCCTTTACATCTTAATCCTACGCCTAATTTAGTTTATGTAAGGGATACTGGGAATAAGTCTATGCCAAAAATAATAAGCGTTCATCCAATAGAATGAACGCCTACTTACTTAAAGACTTTATTGTCTACTTCAAACATTATTGTTCACTTCAAGACTTTTTTGTTTACTTCAAAACTTTATTTGTCACTTCAAAACTTATTTGTAAACCAATAAGGGGTTGTTGGGTGACAATTAAGTTTTGAAGTGGTGTTTTCGAGTGAAAAACCTGAATTACAAATAAGTTTTGAAGTACTTTTTACATACATGTATCTATAGGTCTCATTCAACTAATGTGTCCTGTTAGAGTAATAACATGTTTGCATATCTCCTAAAATCTACTCCATCGAGATTAAAAAAACAAAGCTCATAAGACTCGTATCGGCCAACATCTACGTTGAAAATTTTTTCCCCCTCGGGGAGAAGTCTTTTAAAAGAGTTTACACAAAAGATTTGACAGACCCCCCTAAAAAAATAAAACCGCGCTGAGCGCGGGTATCTAACGATATATGTTCTTGTCTAAAACTTTCAACTAATAAAAGGTGTATTTCAACAGTAAAACTCCCCCATACGCACAATGGTAAAGCCGATTTCCCGCATCCGCTTGTAATCATCGGCCCACATCTGCTCCGGCCAATGCTTGGGGTAGTAGCACAAGCCCAGATCAAATTTCTCTCCCGGAATGGTTTTGTCCACGGTTCACTTCGTCACCTTATCGTTTGGTATGATATTTGAATTATTCAAAACGGATGTTGCCAGCAAACGGAAGCACCCGGATGTTGCCCGATTCGGCGTCCGTCACCGGCTTCCCGTTGATTGTGACATTCTTGAATACGATATGCTCGACTGTCCTGTCCGCATCGTATCCGCCGATCCGCGACGGATTGGAGCAGTCCCCGGCGCAGGAAATATTCTCGTAGTGGATATGTTCGATCCGTTTGCCCGGCACTGGATTGTACTTCGGGTTGAAGAGCACGCGGATATCGAACAGCTGTCCGAGCTCGAACGGTTCAACCCGGATGTTCCGGTAGGTCACATTTCTAACCGTATTGTTATCGCCGGCATTAATCGACATACAGCCCCGATAGTCGGGCTGCGGCTCATGATGCTCGAGCACATCGATATTTTCGAACATGATGTTCTCAATGACGTCCCCCTTATGGTGATTGCCGTGCCCGCCGATATTCATCGGATGAGCCACGTCAGCCCATAAGACGGAATTGCGGACGACAACATTCCGCGTGTCTCCCTGATAATCCCAACGGCTGGCGTAAACCGCGATGCAATCGTCGGAATTGCGCATAAATACGTCCTCGATCTCGATATCCGAGCTGGCCATCATATCGATCCCGTCCGACCACCCTTTCGTACTGAACGCTTTAAAGTTCGCAATCCGGATCTGCTCGGACTTGCCGATATAGATGCTGTAATGCGGAGGATCGATAAGTGCAATTCCCTCGACGCGAATCCGCTTGGAGAAGATGATACGCACCCCGCGGAAAGCGGAAAAACGCCCGAATTCAGTCAAGTAAAGAACGCCTCTACCGCGGACAGTGACATCGCTGACGGAGTCGCAGACCATAGAGCCCGCGACCGCCGCTCCGCCGGCTATGTAAACCGTTTTCCGCGACGGGATGCGCAAAATCACTTCCTCCAAATGATGCATGCCCGGCCCGAAATAGAGCGTATGCGTCTCGCAGCCGTCTGTTCCCGCAGCCGTCAGCAGCGCAAGAAGGTCCTCGGTCCGGTGGATGCCCGGCTTGATGAAAGCGACGCCCGGCTCGTCAGGGGACGGCGCATCCTGCTCGAGCGGATTGGCAAACAGATGCAAATTATGGAACCTGTCACCGTTCACTTCCACCGACAGCTTTTGCGGGCCGTCAATGGTAAAGGTGATCGTGTTGCCGTTAAGCGTGTAAGAAACACCGCGCGACAACGGACGAATCACGCAGTCGTTTACTGTCCTCTCGTTCTTCGTAACCTCAATCTCAGTCGTGCCCGAGCAATCGAACATCGCCATGGAGGCATGCCGGACCTGATGCATGTCGACTTTGACATCATAGACGAAGAGCTGTTCCCATTCGCCGCCCGCCGGTCTTGCCCTGACCGTGAAATCGTGATTTTCCGCTAACCCCGAGGGGCCCGGATACGTAATTAGCTTTGTTTCCTTTGACATGTTGGTACCTCCAACTGAGTTCATTTTGATGTATGGCGACAATGCCCACGCGATCCGCAATCATGATTATTGGATTTTCACGTCGAAAGTCGGCTCGGATGGCGCTTATTATATTTTTTAGGTTCCCTTATTGGGGGCCTTTTTTATATGACAGCATATGGTCCAGCAGAGAAGCCACTCATCCCCAATCGGAAATGAGCGGCTTAAGCTCAATCAATTATCTTAGTTTAATGTTACGATCTTCCACTGCTGGTTGGTGCTGTTGCTGTCGTTGAAAGAAGCGGCCTGACGACCGTTTCCGTAACCTTTAGTCTAACGACAAAACCTTCACACCGTAAGGAGCGAGGTTCAGTTCCCCCTCAGTAAGTCGTTCGCTTTCCAGCATGTCTTCGGTATCCCTCAGTATACGGACTTTGACCGGTTGTCGGAGTAGTTCAATAAAAAGGCGAAGCGACGATGTTGTTTCTCTCGGATGGCAGCCTCCACCTCAGGAAACAGTTCCGCCCACCCTGCTGCTTTGATTGTAGTGGCATCTCTTTCCATGATTGTACTACTCTGTTGTCACGGAAGCCGAAGCTTTCAAACAGCTTTTTGGCAGAAGTTATTGGTCCCATAAGGGATCCAGCAATAACGTGCAGGTCCAGCAGGAGCATTGTAGATACCGGTTTTATTGAATATTCCTCCAAATAGAGAAAATGCTTTAGGTTATCTTTGTACATTACATAGGTTTTAAATAAATTGCTGTTCCTCCCGAGCTTTCCAAATGAAACTCAAGTATGGAATCTTTGGTAACCTCGACAGATCTAATACCCACCTTTGTGCGAGTATCAAGTTCCGATACATCTTCATAAATCTGTGCACTATATTTATTCTCAGCATCCAGAAAATGTAGAGGAATTTTAGCAGTACGGGCTTTCTCATTATTAATGCATCCTATAAACCATTTGCTGTCCTTGCGTCTTGCAATAATTGCATACTCTCCGATCTCACCCGATATTCCAATTGACTCATCCCAAGTTACCGGTATTTTCTCCCAGAATTCAATTTCCTCCTCACCATGCCAATCCGAAGGTTTGTCATACCAGAACATCATCTGCATAGGACTATACACAATAACGCCCATAGCCAGCATATGTGCATGTGTTACTTTTAACCGTTTATCAAAATAGCAAAGCGTATAATCACCGGCACCTGCCTGAAAACGCACAAAAGGTAAAGTTGTGTTATGTGTAGCCGTGGGAAAATGCTCATTTCCCCGAATCCCTTCCTGTGTAAGCACATTGGGATAAGTTCGCGAAAGGCCTGTAGGGCGATAGGCATCGTGAATATTGACCATCAATCCATGTTCATGGCACTTTTTTACCGCTTCTACAAGCCATCGTGTCCACTCTTGAGGCCCTACTTTCACAAAACCTAATTTAATGCCTGCGATCCCCATCTCTTTCCATACAGGAAGTGAAGCATCCAAATTCGGTTCTGCTGCCGTTCTGTCCACATAGAGGAAGATCCCGATCCCTTTCTCCTTCCCATAGGAAATGACTTTCCTCAGATCCAAATCCCGGTTGGGATCTTCCCTTGTTGGAACGATCGCCCTATGTTCCGGGGGATCCAACGGTCCGTACCAGCCACCGTCAAAAAGAACATACTGGAGACCATGGTCGGCGCAAAAATCAATGCAGGCAAACGCGCTGGTTGTAGACAGACCCACATCCCGCAACGCTTTTCCAGGCTTTACATATGGAAAATCCTCCTCCTTGCAGGCCTCGCTCAGATTCAGCGCCATGTTGCTCCGGCACAGCAATTCTGCCGCATGGTCGGCAAGAATAAAAGTGCGCCACGGCGTTGCAAAAGGAGCCTTTCCTACTACATGGGAAACCAGGCTATCGCTTTCATCCTCGTTTAATGTAAATCCATATCCCACATAATCAACATCATTGTAAAGTCTGCACATATGTCCTGATAAATGCACTTGTAACGTGTTTTCGGCATGTTCGTCTTTGACAATCAACATCCTGGCGTAATCGGTCAGCCCCGCTTCGTGAATCAGCACATATCCGCCTTCCGGCAGTTGCACGGCAAACGGACGTTCGCAATAGCCGCTTATGTCTCCTACCGGTTTTACACAATATTCCCCTTCGACTCCATGCTCTTCCCAAGCCATACTCCCTGAAGGGAAAGTAAAACCTGTATCTTCCTGAGTAATGGTAAACTCCTTTATTTTTTCCTGCTCCGGTATCACATATTGAAAAGCCGTTCCCTCCGAATAAGCACGCAAACGGATTTCCAGTATTCTTCCCAAGTCATCTTCCACGCAGACGGCTGCCTCTTCGAAGCTTTCGTCAATCTCGGCCCGCTCCCCGTATAGAGGTTTCCACGATCCTTCCACTTTTCGTCTCGTAATATTACTTATTGTAAACTTGTCGCATAAAGAAGGAAAGTTGGCCAGGTGCAGTCCAAGCCTTGAAGGCATAACCACCGTTTGCCCTTTACGTTTCACGTCATACCACAGTTTTCCATCCTGATCCAAACTCAAGCCGATGCTATTCCCGCCATATGATGCTTCTACGATCATCCTTACTCACCCCAACCTTTATTTTCCAAATATTTCATAGGCAGAAGAAGCGTCAAGAAGTTGGCTTGACCGCTCCTTCTGCCTATAAGGTGATCTCCTATTTCTTCCAATCTTTCAGATATAAACGATTCACGGCTTCTGTAAGATCATTTCCGACTTGCTTTTTCCACTGATCGATGAAAGCATCGTAATCTTCAAGCGTTTTCTTGCCGATAATGACCTGAGTATACAGAGAAAGCCACTGATCAAACAACGCTTTCCCCTTAATTGTCAGGTCCTCACCCGAAGGCGAAGTAATCGGTCCAGGAGGAGCCGTTACGGTTACAGTCAAATTATTTTTCCCGTAATGCCCATTCGGATCGTCAATTAAAGTCGCCAATTGCTCTTTAACCGGTTTGGACGTCAATTGCTTCGTGTAATCCCAGTCTGCCCCGACCTGGGCTATAGCCCCCAACCACCCAAAACCTTCTCTCACTTTTGCATCGTCATTATTGAGTTCCTTTTTAACGACCGGAACGCCGTCCACATAATCAAAGGTCTTGCCTTCGACCCCATAACTCCTTAAGGTATACATATCTTTGCTCATCGATCTATTGATAACATCCATGGCTGCATGCAGCTTATCTCTATCTTTCTCTAGTTGGCTTCCAAATGCCACGAAGTACATGCCGTTCAACAAGTCCCCGGCTATATAAATCGGCTTATCTCCTTGCTTTAATGCCGGGTACGGGCCCCAGTCCATTTTAATATTCGGTATTTTTGCAGCAGCCAAATCTGGAGCAGAGCCCGGTATATAAGGCGGCTTCAAGACATTCGCCAAGGGACTCTGAACTTGCATAAAGATGGAATTTCCATTGTAGAAATCATTACTATAGCCAGGAGAATCCATCGTAACCCATTCCGGATTGATGTAGCCATCTTTATACCATTTCTGCAATTGCGCCAGAGCACTCCTCATTTCCGGCATGAACGGACCATACATCAGCTTTCCGTCCTTCATATGCCATCCCTCGACCGAAGTTCCGTATGCTCCCAGTACCCATCTGAAGGAACCCAGAATCCAGTCCTTCCCTCTAGCTGCAACCGGATATTTGTCAGGATATTTCAGTTTATATGCCTTAAAGACGTCATCCCAATCAGCTATGGTCTTAGGCATCGTCTTTCCGAGCTGTTCCAACACATCCGTTCTGACAATCATTCCATAAGGGGTCAGCGAGACTTGCGAACCTGCACCAAATCCTGCAAACTTGCCGTTAACCTTCATCCTTGAGAACATGCTGTCCTTGGAATAACCGTTGTTGGCAAAATTTTTCAGCGCAAGGTTATACACATCCGGCATATACTGCTTAAACTCTTCTTCTGTAAATTTGGCCGTAGCCTTCTCTAAAACCGTCTGACTGCTCCAGGTCAGAAAGATATCGGGCAAATCTTGGGCAGCCAAAAGCAATTGAATTTTTGCCAGGTAGTCGGCATCGGGAACATTCGTCACCTCAAGCGTATTGCCTCCCAGCTTCTTGTTGAACTTCTTCATGACTTCCGAATCTTTATTCGGCGTGATGCGCATTCCGAGCATTTTAAAATTATAGGTTTTCTTCGGCTGCTCCTTTGGCGCATCTGCCGCCGCCGTCTTATCTGCGGGCTTACCGTCAGGCTTCGCGCATGCAACAAGCGATCCGGCCATCAAGACCGCCGCAATTGCTGTGGCTATAATCCTTCTGTTCTTGTTTAACAAAGGTGTTTCCCCCTTCAGCGAAATAGTTTATATTATAACGACAATGTCACTATAATCACATTCCTAGCCTTTCACAGCTCCAATCATAATGCCCTTAACGAAATACTTCTGCAAGAACGGATACACTAAAATGATCGGAGTCACGACAAGCATCAAGATGGCCGACTTAATAGACTCGGGAGTATAGCGGCTGCCCGTATGATCGGCCGTCGGGTCTAAAGCTATCTGATCAGCCCCGGACATCTGATAAGCATCCTGCAAGACATCTCTCAATTGGATCTGCAGCACTTTGATGTTTCCGTTGGTGTTGTAAATCAATGCATCGAACCAGGCATTCCAATGACCGACCATGGTCCACAACGTCACTGTCGCCAAGACCGGAGTAGAGAGTGGAATCACGATTTTGAAGAAAATAGATAACTCGTTTGCCCCATCCATCTTCGCGCTTTCCTCTACTTCATCCGGCAGCACCATAAAAAAACCTCTCATAATCAATATGTTCCATGCCGTGCAAAGACCGGGAAGCACCAAGGCCCAGATCGTATTGGTCAAATGGAGATCCCTTACCAATAAGAACGTAGGAATCAGACCTCCGCTGAAAAACATGGTAAACACGACTAGCCCCATCCACAAAGGACGCCCGTACAATCCTTTCTTGGAAAGCGGATAAGACATCATGGCCGTAACGATTACGGTCAGAAAAGTCCCCAATACTGTTCTCAGTATCGTCCAATAATACGCTTTCAAGATGGACCCGCCGATAAAAATCCGTTGATAAGCATCAATAGTCGGATTCTTCGGAATCAAATGCAAACTGATGATATTCGCTTCCCCCGGCGGACTCAAAGAAATCACAATTTGTTGCCAGAATGGAATGACGATGGTTAGGCACAGCGCCGTCATAAATACTGCGTTGCCAACGTCGAAACTTTTTTCCAAAAAACCTTTCTTCATCCTCATCCTTGCCCCCCTTACCAGATACTGCGCTCTGTAAACTTGCCGACCAGCCAGTTCGCCGATACGACTAATAAGGCCCCGATTACGTCTTTACACAAGCCCACAGCAGTTGAAAAGCTGTATTCGAAATTTTCCAAGCCGATGCGGTATACATATGTATCGATGATATCGGACACCCCGTATACGGCCGGAGAGTACATCGTAAAGATCTGATCGAAGCCGCCATCCAGAATGTTTCCCAAGCGGAGAATGAACATCATGGAAATAACGGGCAAGAGGCTCGGCAAGGTAATATACAAGCACTGCTTAAACCTTCCTGCCCCGTCTATTTTCGCCGCATCATACATATCGTTGCCGACAGTCGCCAGTGCAGCCAAATAGATGACGCTCCCGTACCCCATTTCTTTCCATACATCGGTTCCAATTAATATCGATACGAATGCGCTGGAATCGGCAAGCGGAACTCCGGTTTTCCAACCAAACAATTTGTATATATATCCATAGATGCCGTAACTCGGAGAGAAGACCTGGAACGAAACCCCGGCGACAACGACCCATGAAAGAAAATGAGGCAGATAGGAAATAGTTTGCAATACTCTTTTAAACTTGGCGCGTACGATTTCATTTAACAATAAGGCAAACAGAATCGGCGTCGGGAAACCGAAAAGAATCTTTAAGAAGCTGATTTTCAACGTATTTTCGATCAATGTCCATATATATGGCGACTCGAACAGCCTATTGAAGTATTTGAGTCCGGCCCAGGGGCTGTGCAAAATTCCGAGCAACGGGTCATATTCTTTGAAAGCAATGATAATGCCATACATCGGGTAGTATTTAAAAATCAAAAAATACACCAAGCCTGGCAGCAACAAAAGAAAAAGGTATTTTTGTTTACCTATTTTCACAATAGGATTTGGGATTGACGCAACAAATTGTTTTACCGTCTTTTCAGTTTGCATTCTTTTCACTCCTTATGGTTATAAGTGTAGCAACGTCCGCTATCCATTTGAATGATATTTTGTGCCTTTTTTCTTGATGTTTTGTGACTGCGGATCATTCCCGAAGAAGCAAAAAAAACGTGATCGGTGCGGAGCCGCAACCTGCTCCTCTTACCGAACACGATTCACTCATCTAGCCTCTATCCCATTCCTTAGGCGTAGTCCCCGTCATCTTTTTAAAGATTCGGCTAAAATGTTCAAAGTTGCTGTATCCGCACTTTTCTGCGATCTCGTACAGTTTATATTTATTGCACGCCATCAATTCCTTTGCTTTATCAAGCCTGATACTGTTCAAATACTCGGGAAATGTCGTCCAAAGTTCCTTTCTGATGAGCCTGCTCAGTTGAGACCTGTTCATCCCTACTTCATCGGCAACGAACTGAAGGGATATATCTTTGAAATAATTATCTCTTACATAAAGAATGACTCTGGAAACCGTATCATTATACGTAATGAACTGCCTGGATATCGTAATCAGCAAGTCTTTCAACCATCTGTTCAGCTGTTTTACCGACCAGGTATCATAGTTATTTTCATCAAACTTATGAATATAACTGCCGCAAACCTCCATCATGCCGTTTACTTCCGCAAATTCATTGATAACGATCGAATATTTTTCAAATAGTCTGACGACCTCGCCATACTCCCTAACATTTACTTCCCCTTCTTCAACGCATAAAATTTCATGTGCATTTCTCAAGATATCCGGATTCAGACTCTTCAATGCGCTCCGAAGATATTCGACCCGTTCCGCAATTTGAATTGACTTTTTTGGAGTGTTCTCAAAAGTATTTACATCGCAAAGCAGTTTTCCCTGTCCATAAATATATTTGGATCGGCACGCACTGCAGGCACTTTGATATAGCTCTTTCAAGCAGGAAGTTTCCCCAGGCATCATACATATACCCGCTGAAATTTTGACCTTCAGATAAGCAAGCAACGCTTCCTTCAAATGATCAAAGACTTGGGTGAATGGATCCACCCCCGAGATTTCATCCATTCCTTTGGCATAACAAACAACCACGAATTCCCCCGAGGATGTATAAAAGCTGTCTGCCGTATAATAGTTGCAAAAAACTTCATCGATGATATTAAGCACCGCAAAGGAAAAAAATGGTTCGTCTCCGTTCCATACGTTTTTCATCAGACTATTGAAATTATCGACACTGAATTGCATGACTCTGCAATAGCCCTTAACAAATTTCACATCTAAAGAGATCAAATCCTTTTTAAGGAGATCCTCATCTTTTATATATCCGCGCACGAACTGATTCAGTAATATACCCTTGATATAATGCCTGTTTTCGAAAAGCTCCTTGCGGCTGAACTCAGTCGAATCCTTTCCAAATGCCCTTTCTTCCTTATCCGAATCAAGTTCCTCTGAAACTTGAATTAAAAGCTTTTTAAAACTATCCGTATCCAACTCGGTTTTTAACATATATTCACTGGAACCCAATTTAAAGGCTTCTCTGACCATGTTGAATTCATTATATGAACTAAGGACAAGGATCTTTGCGTGCGGATAAAGCTCCCGGAAATGGCGAATAAGCTCAAGTCCGTCCATCACCGGCATCTTCATATCCGTTACGAGGATATCAATGTTGGTTGCTCTAGCAATTTCAAGGGCCTCTCTTCCATCGGCGGCTAATCCCGCAAGCTGAAAGCCGGTTTCCTTCCATGGAATCATTGTACTTAAAAGCTCTAGGATTTTCTTATTGTCATCTACCAGTAATATATTTTTCATAGCATCCCCCTTTGGATGTATGTGCTCTCGGGATCGTCTGTTGTATAATTCAGGTTTATGATCGCCTTGGTTCCTCTTCCTGCCGAACTCTCAAACCTCAGACCACACTCTTCTCCAAAATATAACTTAATACGCATATTCACATTCGTTAAACCAATACCATTGTAAGACATTCCATGTTCAGGGTGATTGTTCTTCAACTTTTGAATCGTTTCTTCACTCATTCCCAATCCATTGTCTTCGATAACCAACTGAAGCTGTCCATCCCTGATACGGGAAGAGATACGGATTTCGGGGTCTTTCACATGATCTCCGAAGCCATGCAGGATGGAGTTCTCAACCAGTGGTTGAAGCAGCATGTTCGGGATTAAACACTTATAGGATTGCTCACATACGTCATAAACCACATTGATTTTGTCATTATATAAAACTTTCTGTATGTCTACAAAATCATTAATATTGCATAGTTCCGTTTCAAGGGAAACCATACGTCCTGCATTTGCTAGCGTGCGTTTTAACAATCTCGAAAGCTTTTGAAGCATTTCCGCCGTTTCCTGATCATGATGAGAAACTGCTGAAAGCCTTATTGTAGCTAATACATTGTATAGAAAGTGAGGATTGATCTGATATTGAAGCATGCTGATTTCGGTTTCATTTCTTCTTCTCTCTTCCTTAATCAGTTTGTCCAACAGCTCCTTAAGCTGAACGGCCATGTAATTAAAACTCACCGCAATACTTCCGAATTCATCCCTGGACCTGACATCTAATCTGGCGTCAAAATTCCCGTCCTGCAAATTTTTCATAGCAGCTTTAATTTTCTTAACCGGTCTTGCAACGCTTCTGGACAGAAATAAAGCCGCAACGACCAGAATCGCGAACATCAACACGGAAAGAGCCAAAGTCGCAACAATAATATTATTTGTTTCTCCTATAAAGTCTTTTCTGGGCATGCTCTGGACAATTTTCAAATTCCACTTCGGCAGCGTATAAAAAGTGATTACGGAAGTGTCTCTTCCTTGTTCATCAATGTAATATCCGCTTGCGTTGCTTTCATAAGCCCTTCGGTAATCGGACCGATCCTTTATATTGCTGAATATCTGCAGCTTATCCTGACTTGCCAGAAC
Organism: Paenibacillus sp. V4I9; assembly: GCF_030817295.1. NCBI lineage: Bacteria > Bacillati > Bacillota > Bacilli > Caryophanales > Paenibacillaceae > Paenibacillus > Paenibacillus sp. V4I9. The sequence goes on along the minus strand of NZ_JAUSZE010000001.1, from coordinate 482,855 downwards.
ATTGCCTTCGTTATCCGTAATATAGGATTTCCCGTTTCCGGAACCAATCGTATCATTGATTATGGCGGAAAAGCTTTTGATATCCATAAATAAAAACACGCTTCCCACATCTGTATTTTGATAGGAGTTATAATCCGTAAGCTTTCTGCCGTAACACAGATACAGCCCATCCGTTTCGGAGGAATCATCCGACTTGATCGTTCCTCCGAAATAAAGCGCGCCATCGGCGGCAATCGTATTTTTATAGATGCTATCTCCTTTAAATTTCTTATCGTCAAAACTGCCGTTGCCGTATTTATACACAAGTCTTTCGTCTTTGAATACCGCAAAATCCTTGACCATGTCGTCCTCAAAGAAAATAGCGTCCAGCATCTCTTTCATTTCATGCTCGGCAGGAACTGTTTGGTACGACGTTTTATCAAAGCTGTTGGTTTCCACTACCTTCATAAATTCAGGAGTATAGATAATCAGGTCCATATATTTTTTTACGGTTCGCATCTGAACATCCAGATTTTTCGCCTGCTGCTCCAGAGATTTCAAAACAGCGGCGCTGGTTTTTTCTTCTACTACGGACGAGGAAAGACGGTACGAATAGATTCCCATCGTCACTAACGTCAAAATAAGCAGGCTGCAAAAAAAGATCATCAGTCGAAGGTGAATGCTTCTCAAGCGGCAATCCTCCATATTTTTATGTTCGTTTTAATAGCCCCTTACTCGAGATTTGTATGACCTTCACCGTGCCGTCATCCACATTCACATCCGCTTGGATGACCCCGTCCTCTGTTTCCAGGATCAAGAGGGCTCCGTCGATTCGGCTCACACGCATCTCCTGCTTCCCTTTTTCCTTGGGATACAGAACGGTCAGGAACCCTTCCTTGGCGTCGGCCACGGCACGGATATATTCCATCATGGAGATCCCATCATGCCCGCTGTCGAAGAACTGTGTGGAACGCCCCTTCTCCAACCGAAGGGAGTTTAACGAAGTAACGAACACCGTTTCCAGATCCATGGAATAGGCTCCCTCCGAGTGGACCCGGCCGGCTTCAACCCTGCTATTCACAGATGCCACCGGCAGACTGAAGAGTACCTGTCCCTCGAAATCCTCCAAGGTGTCACGGATAATGTAAAGATCCGGGTCCTTAATATAAGTCACATGCCGGATGTGACGGCCGTTGCCTTCGGGATTGCCGATCTCAATCGTAATGCTCTCCACGTCATCGCCGAGCTTGATATCCAGCACTTTGCTGTTTCGCGGAACGTCCACCCAGCCCCGCTCCAGACTGTAGGTCCCCGCCGACAAGTTGATGGGTCCGCCGGTATCCTTCGCTATGCCGGTCTGTCGGGTGGCAAATTGCACGCAAGCGTGAGAGTATGAACTGATATGCCAGCTGGTGCTGCTGTCGAAGTAGCCTTCAATGCCGGAATCCATTACCAGCGGGATGGAATTCTTATACAGAATGAAGGAGCCTTGGTCCAGATGGCCGTGGGCGACAGGCTTGGGACTCGACATGATGGCGAAGTAGCTCTGGTCTCTCTGCCCGGGGTTTTTCCGGAAAATATAAATGCCCGCATCCGGATAATCTCCGGTCGAACGAAGTGCAAGAGGCTTAAACGGAAGGTAGGAATCCCCTTGGCCCATAATATTCTCCAGAATGATGCTTTCTCCCCACAGCCTCTTGAAGGGCTTCCCGGAGGCTGCCCAGGTATAGTACATCCGGTCGGCCAGGTCCCGGTCCATCTTGGCAATATCGGTGAGATAAGTGGCGAAGTAGCCGAATTCCCCGCCGCCGCCCAAAGCATGGTCGCCGAAGGGAGGGGTTCCGACCCGGCCCTCGAAGAACGCATAGCCCGGTGTCTGCATCTCAATGCTGTAACCGAACATTCTCGCAAGCGGCGTCGTCTCAAACCAATTCTCACCCATTACATTGTCCACGGCCTTCGCATAACCCGCGAAACGCTCCAGCGCTGCATGGTGGTACCTGATGGACTCCGGCCATGATGAGTCCGGATTCACGTTCAGCTCCAGCTGGGCCTTCAGAATCATGTCCGCATTGTTCAACCACGTATGGCGGTTGGGGAAGTCGGGCAGCGCCATCATCATAAGTCCGGTGCCCGCGCACATGTCCGTCTGCCAATTACTGCAGCCCTTCTGCGCTTCATATGGCGTCCACTCCGTCCTGTCTCGCAGGTCAAGCATATATCGGAGCATGTATTCCACCATGGCGTAGAACCGCGCCTTCTCCTCCGGAGAGAATACGCCCGCCTCCCGGATGAAGGAATAGCTGACGGCTATGGCGCTGAGCAGTCTTCCGCCTTGTACAGCGCCATACGAATCGTTTCCTTCCGGGCGCAGGTTCGTTACCAGCCAGTGCTCCGCGCCCTGGCAGAAATCATTCAGAATATAGAGGATCGCCAGCTTCACCTTTCGGGCGTAATCGATTTCCTTAGTAAATGCATATTGTATGGCATCGCATTGCATGGCAAGCTGAAAGCGGCCGCCCGGTATGGAGGATTTTCGGTTGAACCAATATTCATTTTGGCCCACCGTGTTCCCCGACTCATCCTTATAGGTGATGAGTGTCTTCAGGCCTTTCTTCAGCTTGCCGTCCAGCTTAGCCTCGAAGGTCAAGGTGTAACCGACGCCGCTATCCACGCGGAATTCCTTCGTATAGGTCCAGGCCCCCTCATCCGTACCTGTCGGATTGCTGATATACAGCGAGTGCTTGGCGCCCCCTTCCTTATCCTTCACCATGATCTGGGAGGAAGGGTTGGCCGTTTCCAGGGCTTGGCGGTCTCCGCCGCCGCAATACGGATAGACGTCCTCCCACTTCAGGACAGGATTCCCCCGGAGCGCCTGCGGCTCCCAGAAGAGAGGGGTTTTCTCCCCTTCGTCGAAGCCCGGGTTCAGGATCTTAAGGCTGCCGCCGCTGGCCGACAGGATCTCCAGATTATCGATCCATACGTGTCCCAGCCCGTCTTCTTCATTCTCTTCGGCAGGCAAAATGAACGAGATTGCCGCCTTCACCGCCCCCTCAGGCGCTTTGAAGTTTACGATCTTGTCTGTGGAGCTCCAAAGATAGAAACGATCGTTCAACGCGTTATAATCCGCTTGACCGCCGGGGATCAGGGAAACGGCCTGCTCCAGATAGTCCAAGGAGTAATGCTCCGCTATTCGGGCAATCTTCCCGTATTGCTCCTTCACCAGCGGATCCGCCGCAACTGTGGCCTTCACCTGCTCCAGTGCAGCTTCGGTCAGATAAAGGGAAGTTGATGGTTCCAGATCGGTACGCAGCACCCTGGAGTGCCGGAACTCCCGAAGGCGGTTGAAGCATTCGACAGTGGCAAGCGCCAGAGTCTCGTCGTCGTCCAAACGCTCCAACGCCGTCTCCGCCTCTTTCAACGACAGCTTCAACCGGACAGCAGCATTCGGAGCATAACACCCTACCTCCGTTCCGGTCCTGGCCTGCTCCAGCACATCCTTGGCCTTGCCGACGGCCGAGAGGGCTCTCTCCTTCAGCCGCCCCAAGCCCCCGGCCATGACATCCTGCTGCTCGAACCACTCCAAGGCCGGCTCCAAGCCGTAATAGGTATAGACCGTCTGCTCCCGGTCGAAGGGAGGCACCATTGTAAACCGCTTGGTGGCGAACAGAACCCCTTCTTCCTCCCTTGGGACAACAAATTGGCGGTTCCGTACAAAGGGCAGGCGACTGTCCCCCGCCAATGTATTCTTGGCCGCCTGGACCATATCGGCCAGCGCCAGCTTGGCCCCGTCCGTGAAGTAACATCCCCTTGCTTCTATCAGAGCCTCCGCCCGGTTCACCAGAGACTGCAATTTTTCTTTTTCGGCAGATATGGCGTTCATTTCTCTATCCCTCCTTTGGATTGAAGCATCCTTCTAACGGATCATTACTTGCAAACGTTCACCTTCCGCAGCCGCCATACATGGCTCGTGAAATCTTTGCGCATATCTTTTAATCATAAACCCGTTTTCCCCTCTATCATTTGCTTATTTTATTAAATTTCGGTGTGTATTTTAGTAAAGGCTCGCAATTGAAAACCATGCAGCCCGCCCGTTGACCAGGCTGGGCTGCATGTTTCATTGCTTCGTATATTTAGCCTACAATCTGCCATTGTTGGTTCGTGCTGTTGGTGTCGCTCCATTGGCCTAGATCGGCACCGCCCGTCGTGCGGCCCATCCCGTCCAGAAATAACCCGGTTGCTCGGTTTTGGAACCGCACTTGGTTGCCGGCTATCAAGATGGACCATTGCTGGTTATTGCTGGTGCTGCTGCTCCATTGTCCGGCAGCGGAGCCGCCCGTCGTGCGGCCTAACCCGTCCAAATATAATCCGGTCGCAACATTCTTAAATCGCACATAGTTCCCGTTAGTTTCCTCAATCCACCGCTGATTTGCGCTGGTGCTGTCGCTCCATTGTCCGGCAGCGGAGCCATTGGCAGTGCGGCCCATCCCATCGATATACAAGCCGGTGGCGGCGTTTTTGAATCTGACCGAAGCAGTCCCCAAAGTTCCTCCCGTAGCTGCAGATACGGCAGAGGATTTCGATCCTCCGGCTACTTCTACCTGATAATAGTAATTCGTATCAGGGGTCAAGGTTGTATCGCGATATAATGTCGCTGCAGTAGGGGCGCTGCTAATCTTTACAAAAGTGCCATTCGGATCTGTGGATCGGTAGATGTTATACCCCAGCGCACCCGGCACGCCCGACCAGCTTAAGTAGATCGTATTCGCACCCGCCGCCGTTGCCGTCAATCCCGTTATCGAGCCTAACGTGATTTTGTTGCTCAAGCCGACCGTCTTTGCCGCATCCGGCGTATACAGCAGCATCGCAAGCGGATAATCCTTTGGCGCAACCTCCGGCATTCTTGTTTCGTAGGCATAGGCCAAGTACTTGTATTTCTCTTGGCTCATATCCACTTGTTGGATATATTTATAATAGTTATATAAAACACTGTAGAACGCATCGATTCTGCCTCTGCCATCTGCGTTGATCGTATCAAAATATTGAATCGTACTGCTTTGGTTTGCCCATGCAGGCGTCCATAAAACATTGTAACCCAGATGATACTTGAGCAGATAAGTAGTTCCTGCCAGCAGCCGGTCGTCCAGGAAGTTGAACATATTCACCGCATTGGAAGCCGCAGACATCGCTCCGCTTGCCGGGTCAACCTTCGTGCCTTGGGCATAGATGGTTTGCGCCAATGTAGACAGTCCGGCGACATCGGCGTAGGAATGCCCTACATCACGCCCCATTTCGATGGCCTGCACATGGTAATCCGCCGGAGCCAATGCCGCTCCTGTTCGCTCATTTTGCGTCATCCACCGCATCTGATGCTTAATGGAACCGTTTTTCCCTCCTTGATCCCCTGCCGAGTTCACGGTTGTTGCTTCTACAGCCTCGGCATACAGCTTCATATCATTGGTAAAGATCGCTCTTCCCATCGTTCCCATCACAGCGAACTGATGCTGATTCATAAACATGGTATGCGTATTATACGTAACCGAAACAAGATTCATCGCATTGGCAAGGTTCGCCGTATCCGTTGCCGTCCATTTCAGACTCTGCGTAGGCGTATCGGAATAGCGCAAGATTTCCGCTGCTGCCGAGAGAAAATAACTCATTGTAGCAAAACGGAAGTTCACATGGGTAACGCAATCTTGAATGGCGGAATACTTTCTGATGATATCCATGGCATTGGAACGATACGTTTCATCGCCGGTGATATACCACATGATTGCCTGCATGAATGCGGTTTCAGAATCGGTATTGGCACGTGTTCCTACATATTCGCTGGGATTACTGTAATACTTCATCGTCTCGGGGTCGGTAAACCCCCATGGCCCTTGGATGTGCCGGAATATATAACTGTTTTCATAATAGATTCTTGGTGTCTTACTGGATTGGGAGTCGGCGGCAAAGGCATTAAAAGCCGTGTTCCAAGGCTCATCCCCCGCCCTTACATGATCGCGCATGTTATCCAAATCCGCCAGATTCATCGCGATTCCGGGGTGGTGGATGGTTCCCGTTATCGTGTTCCCATTGGAATCTATGTAGGAAACATTGGCGTCCACATTGACTACCTGTGGTTTGTAAGGAGTAATCAGCGGTGAAACAGCCGCTTTCGCAGTCTCGATGCTCCCAAGCCCGATAAAGCTCATCATGACCAACGTCAAACAAAGAATACTGGATAGAACTTTCTGTAAACGCTTTCTAAACATTTAATTACCTCCGTTTTTTTGCGAATTTGGATAAATGTATCATTTCACTCCTTATATAATTAGGAGGAAGGCGCTAAGGCCTTCCTCCCGAATATAATTGTTCTTACTGGACGCTTGATTGATCATGCGGCACTGTTACCGTTGCCGTCCTGACCGTTTTGTTGCCTGCTTTATCGGTAGCTGTGTACGTGATAGTGTAGATGCTTCCTTTTTCCGCACGAACACTGAATGAAGTGGCGGCTGTGCCGAAATGGGCCTGAATGTCGCCGCCTCTGCCGCTATCCGGCAGATTGCTGGTAATGGAGGTCAACACCACCGATTCGATCCCTGAACCGTCGTCGCTCGGAAGCAGAGTGGCATGGATCGGCACCATCATATGATTCGGCGGCCAAATCGACGTCTTGTCAAGCTGGACGGATAATACAGGGGCTATCTTATCCACTTTGAACTCAATCGTTTTGAGTTGTTCCACGTTGCCGGCTTCATCCTTGCTGCGGAAACCAACTTTATAAGTCCCATCGCCAAAGGCGGGAACGGATCCGTTGTAAACCGTCCAGTCACCGTCATTGATCTGGTACTCCGTTGTCACCGCTCCTCCATACACACTGGCGTACACCGACAGACTTACGGTTACGTCCGTCGTGTACCAGCTGTTCTTACCGTTGGGCTGGGCAGGGCTTACTGTTGCTGTGGTGACAGGAGCGGTCTTCCAAATGTTGCTTACAACGGCGCTGGTTACATTCGATACGTTGCCTACGGCATCCGTTCCTCTTGCATATACGGTATCATTGTCCTGGACAACAACAGGACCCGTATAAACGTTCCAAATGCCGCTATCGCCCGTTTTGTACTCCTTCACCGTTGCATCTTCCGGATAGGTAATCGTTACGGTAACACCTTGATTGGTCGGATCTGTGGTATCCACTGCCAAGGTCGCTTCAGCCGGTGCTATACGGTCGATGTTGACAACCGCATATTGGGTAACGTTAGAGACATTGCCGGCGGCATCTTTCCCTCTTGCAAAAACCGTACTGTTGTCGGTGATTACCACTGGAGCGCCGTAAGCGGTCCAAACGCCGGTCTCACCTACCTTGAACTCCTTCACTGCAGCATCGGCCGGATAGCTGATTGTTACAATAACATCCTGATTAGTCGGCTCCGTAATGTCGGCAGACAAAACGGCGTCTGCAGGCGGCAGCCTGTCGATATTGCTGACGGTATAGTGGGTCACATTTGAACCATTCCCCACAAAGTCCTTGCTCTGAGCATAGACAGTAACATTGTCGGTTACGGTGACAGGTGAAGCGTACGCTGTCCATGTGCCGCTAACCCCGATTTTGTACTCCTTGACCACTGCGTTGCCCGGATAGCTGATCGTCAAGGTAACATTGCCGTTGGTCGGGTTTGTAACGTCCGCGGTGAAGACGGCATCCGAAGGTGCGGTCTTGTAAATGTTGCTGACCGTGTAGCTTGACACGTCCGAGATGTTGCCTGCGGCATCCGCACTTCTTGCGTACACCGTTGTATTTTCGGAAACTGTTACAGGAGCCGTGTACGCTGTCCATACGCCGTTATCGCCCATTTTGTACTCCATCACCGCCGCGTCAAGCGGATAGTAGATGGTCACATGAACATCCTGGTTGGTCGGCACGGTAATATCTGCATACAAGCCGGCCACAACAGGCGGAGTAGTATCAGCGGTGCTTACAGTGACCGTGTGCTGCTGCTCCACATTGCCTGCCCAGTCTACACTCCAATAGACCAACGTATGCGTTCCCTCAGCGGTTAATGTTACCGTTTTACCGGTTTGCTGCGTGCCGCCGTCAAGGATGTAATAAGTTGCCGCAACACCTGAGCTGTTATCTACGGCATTGAGGTTTACCGTATTACCAGTGATGACCGAACCCTGGGGCACATCATCCGTTGTTGCCGGAGGCGTCACGTCCGCCGGTTTCACTGCACCATGGAATCTCACTTCATTCATACTTCCAAACCAAGCGTTTGGATTGACAATTTTGATGTAACGGTACGGTACTTTACTGCTGACCGCAAGGGTTTGCCAATTCGGTGTAGATACCGCCGCTTTGGTGAGTGTCGTCCAGGTTGAATTATCGTTGGAGCCTTGGATCACTGCACCATTGATTCTTGTATAATATTGATCTTGTCTTGCGAGCAGCTCTACACTCGTTAGCGTAGCTTGATTGCCGGCCTTAAAGTCGAAGATGATGTAGCTTCCGTTACCGGAGTTGTTGCTTCCAATACGGAAATCCGAACCCGTGCTTGCATTGCTGTCGAACAAAGCATTCACCTGCTGCAGGGTTGTTGCTGCCGATCTTCCTGAAGTGGAATCAATTAAATTCGCGATACTGGTGACATTTTTAATCACATCCGACTCATCAACAAGGTAAAGAGAAGTGTTGTCTGTTGTTTGAGTAGCCGGATACCCTGCCGTTCCGTCTTGTTTATTGTAATTAATGGTGAATATCACCGGCCCTGAAGCCACGCCTTGATTCAAGGTGGCCGTAGCTGTCCAGTTGATATTGTCAGTGGAAGATACGGCTGCCTCTTGGCCTTGAATCGCGACTTTTACGTCTTTAATGGGCTCTTTGGCTACAATCGCCAGTTTTACTGTGTTGCCGGGCACGATCCTGTTCACGATGCTTTGAGCTGAACTGATCGAAGCCGATTGGATTCTGAGCAGAGATTCAACTTTACCATGGAATCTCACCTCGGCCATATTGCCAAACCACGCATTGCCATTATAAATACGGATATACCGATAAGGGACATTACCGTTGACCGACATGGTCTGCCAATTCGGTGTAGATACCGCCGCAGCAGTGAGAGTCGTCCAGGTCGTATTATCGTTGGAGCCCTGAACCACTGTTCCGCTTATTCGAGCGACTTGATCTTGTCTGGCAAGCAGTTCTACATTCGAAAGGGTAACTTGATTGCCTTCCTTAAAGTCAAAGGTAATATAGCTTCCGTTACCGGAGTTGTTACTTCCAATACGGAAGTCGGAAGCTGTGTTTGCATTGCTGTCAAACAAAGCATTCACCTGCTGCAGGGTCGTTGCTGCCGATCTTCCCGAAGTAGAATCAATTAAATTCGCGATACTCGTCACATTTTTAATGAGATCCGACTCGTCTACAAGGAACAGAGTGGAGTTATCTGTAGTAGAGTGAATCGGGAATCCGACTGCTCCATCCTGCTGGTTGTAAGTAATGGCGAAATTTACTGGGCCTGTTGCAGCGCCTTGATTCAAGGTCGCTTCTGCGGTCCAGTTGATATTGTCCGTCGAAGTAACCGTCGCAGCCAGGCCTTGAATCGCGACCTTAACGTTATTGATCTCTTCCTTGGATGTGAAGGTCAATTTGGCCGTGTTACCCGGAACAATCCTGCCTTTGACGCTCTGAGCCGAACTGATCGAAGACGACGCGATCTTGCTCAGGGACTTCACAACGCCATGGAATCTTACCTCCGCCATATTCCCGAACCAGGCGTTCCCATTGATGATTCGGATATACCGGTAAGGCTGATTGTCGTTAACAGGTAAAATTTGCCAATCCTTCGTGGACACAGCACCCGAAGAGATGGTTTTCCAGGTTGTATTGTCATTGGAGCCTTGAATGACCGCGCCATTGATTCGGGTATAGTATCCGTCCTGCCTTGCCAGCAGCTCCACATACTTCAATTGGGCATAGCTGCCTTGCCCGAAGTCGAATTGGACCCACGAATCGGCTCCGTTGCCGTTCAGGCGGTAATCGGTCGATGATGCAGGATTGTTATCGAACAAAACGTTCGCCGTTGCAATAGCGTCTGCCGGCGATCTGCCGTTGGAATCGGTAACCGCAGCGATGGACGTCACATTTGGGATGACATCCGATTCATCCACCAGAATCAAGCGAGACCCGTCGGTTACGAACATCGTTTCCGGGGCATCGGTCCCTTCCGCCGTCTGATAATGAAGCTTGAATGTCACATTCCCCGGCGACGTCCCCTGCTGCATGACCGCTTCGGCCGTCCAGTTCAGGCCATCCTCCGAATGAACGGTCGCGGGTACACCCTGAATCGTAACCTTCACGTTCTGAATGGCTTCCGTCGATTGGAAGGACAATTTCGCTGTGTCTCCCATGACGATCCGCCCTCCGATGACCTGATCCGAACCGATGGAGACCGATGCGATCTTGTTGATGACCTCGTGACGCTTCCCGAAGATATGGAACTCGGACAATTCAATGAAGGGAGCGTCGTACGGTTTTTGAATCATTTCGATCTTCAGAAAACGGAATGGCTCATTCTGGAGCTCTGGCGACACCGCCAACATATTCATGGCTGTCGAAACGGGGGTCACTCCCGGCGTCAACCGGGTCCAGTTTTCTTTGTCGTTGGATCCGTATATGGTAATGCCGCCGCCGCGTTCAGGAAATCCTCCTCGTGCCTGAATCCCGAACGCACTGGCCGAAACCCGAAAATTGGGCCCCATGTCCATATCAACGTCCCTACCGGACGAGCTCGGGTCATTATCCATGTAAGTTCCCGTATTGAAGCCCCCAGACAAGAACATCCCCTGATAATTGATGCTGCCGTCGCCCAGCAACGGCGTGGTTAACTGAAGTCCTTGCACGACGCCATGCAGAACCGCCAGCTTCTGATAGAATTCGGCGTCCGTTGCAGTATTCATAACGCTCATGATTTCGTTGTATGCTTGTTTATACGTATCGAGCGTGGCCCAGATATAATCCTTATTGGCGTCATAAGACGCAATGACGGCACCTACCGCCGACTGCCGATCATTGGCGACGGTCACCGTGACATCCCTTGTGGATACCGTTATGCCGTCGGAAGCTTCCACGCTGAAGGCATACGTTCCGGCTTGCGCCGGTTTCCAGGAAAATGTGCCGGTGCTTGTATCGAACACGGCGCCTTCGGGCGCACCCGCGATCCGATAGGTCACAACATCGGACGTGCCTGCGTCCGTTGCCGAGAAATCTAAATGGAGCGCCGCCTCGGACCCAACATAGGTAAACAGGTTCAAAGGGGTATTTCCTTCATTAAACACCGGCGGCGTCAGTTCATTGGCCGCGTTGACATTGATATGGTCGATATCGACCGTCGTTCCGTTGCCTATAACCGTGAAATAACTCAGGGTCCAGAGCCCACCGCCTTCAGAATATACATATCTCCATTGCCCCTGGGTATCCGGCAACGTGATCGTTTGGCCCGAGGCTGCCAGCTTCGCCGCACCGTTGGTCCGAATCTTGTATCCGAGCACGCTCGAACCGCTGCCGGATTCAACCAAAGCGATTTTGCTGCCGGATTCCGTGGCCTGGATGCGGACGAAGGAAACATCGCCCTCTTGCATGGCGGTCGAGTTGCCGTCCAAGTTGGTGAACCGATCCTCGACCTCCTTCCAATTCGGATTCGGGTTCACCTTCGGGAGATGGGCCGTTCCTTCGGCCTCGGCAGCCCTGGGGATGTACAGCCAATATTCCCCTCCGGAATCCCGTGATGCCCAACTGTAATCCGTCCTCTTGTTGAACATCTCCGTGTAGTAGGGAGCAACTTGCTCCATGTCCAAGCCTTGCTCATATTTATAGTAATAGTACAGATCGTAGGCATTGCCGCCGATTCTTCCCCGATATCCGGTATTCAATACCTGGTAAATGACCGGGCTGCCATCCTCGCGCATACGCGCCTCTGTCGGGATCCAAGGCGTATCATAGCCGTTCATATACCGGGCAAAGTAGTCGGTACCCGCCAGAATACGTTTGCCGAGAAAATCGTACGTAGTAACCGCATTCGCTGCAGTGGAAACCGTACCGTCAACCGGATCCACCTTGGTTCCCTGGGCCTGCAACAGACGCGATATAATGGAGACATTGATGACGTCGCCGGTGCTGTGAGCCTGGTCCCTGCCCATCTCCGTTATCTGCACCTGCGGGTTATCTACCTTCTCGCCTGTCGCCGCATTCGTATCGACCAACCGGAACAATCTCAGGATGGAACCGTTTATGTGCTGGTCTAGAGCCGTCTTATTCACTGTGAACCACTCTACGGCCTCGCGATAGCGCTCCACATTGCCGGTGAAGATATATCCGGAGATGGATCCGACGAGCGGATACAGATGCTGGTTCATGAAGCGGCCATTCGTATGATTGAAGGTATCGGTGACCGGAACGATCACATTATTCGTGAGCTTGGCCGTATCCTGGTCTGTCCATGCCAGTTCCGGCGTCTGCGTGCTGGTATACCTCATGATCTCCGCGGCGGTAACCATCCGGTAGAGCGGGATACCCGTATGGATGTGCGCATCGGTAAAATACGCGTAATCCGCAGGGTTCTTCTGCTCCCATTTCCGGATAATATACATCGCATTGGCCCGATAAACCTCATCGCCCGTAATCACATACATAAGAGCCTGCGTATACGCTGTTAAGCCATCCCATATAAATTTTTCGTTATAGCCCTGGCTGCACCAACAGCCTTCGGAAAATTTGGACGAGACCGTCTTGGTTGCAAGCGGGACTCCCCACGGGTCAGTCGACGTGGCCATCTGGTTGAAATAGGTTTTCCAAGGCTCCTTATTCGCCCGTATTTGAGTTTGCAAATTCTCGAGTGTTTCCTTGGTCAGCCCGATACCCGGATGTTTGAATCCGCTTTCATCCATGGTTTCATAAATCGTTGGCACATAATCCGTCATGAGCGATGGTGAGGCCGTTTCCGCCGCCGCAGTTCCTGCCGTCAGAGGCAGGAACATGACGGTCATGCTCGCGATAACGAGGATGGATAGGTATTGTTTCAATTTTAGACGAAAACTAGTATGATGCACCTTCATCTGAACTCCCCCATTCCAATGATTTTATTCGACTTGCATTAGGTGAATTCAACGTCATATGCATGTTCTCCTACCCGAATATTTCCAGACTCCGGATGGAGAAGGTGCCGACCGTTGATTCGAACATTCCGGAACATCACCCCCTTGACGATTCTGGACTCATCGAATCCGGCAATAACCGACGGATTATCGCAGGCTCCGTTGTAAACGATATTGTCGAACAAAATATTTTCCACCCGGTAACCGGGACATGGATTATATTTGGGATTGAAAAGCACGCGAATATCGAACAATTGTCCGAGCTCGAATGGTTCGACCCGGATATTTCGATAAGTGACATTCCGGACCGTATTGTTGTCGCCGCAATTAATGGACATACACCCCCAATAATAGGGCTGCGGCTCATGATGCTCGAGCACATCAATATTTTCGAAAAGGATGTTCTCGACGATGTCCCCTTTCTCATGATTGCCGTGCCCGCCGACATTCATCGGATGAGCCACGTCCGCCCATAAAACGGAATTGCGGACTCTGACATCCCGTGTGTCCCCCTGATAATCCCAGCGGCTGCCATAGATCGCGATGCAATCGTCGGATGTTCGCAAGAACACATCGTCAACGTCCACATGGCTGCTTGCCATCATATCAATGCCGTCCGACCACCCTCGGGTGCTGAATGATTTGATGTTTCGGATCGTAATATGCTCGGATTTCCCGATGAATACGGTATAGTGAGGAGGATCGACAGCAATGATACCTTCAATCGCAACGTTTCTGGAGAACAGGATTTCAACGGTGCGGTAATACGTCGTCTTCTCGAAGTCGGTCATATAGACGATTCCGCGCCCCCGGATGGTTACATCCTGTACACGATCGCACACGAATGCCCCAGCAATCACCGCACCGCCAGCGACATAGACCGTCTTGCCGGAAGGAATGCGGAGCTGCGGCTGTTCCAGAACATGCATACCGGATTCAAAATAGAGGACCGATATATCTGGCGTAATAAGACTCTGAAGTTCTTCCGTCCGATGAGTGCCCGGCCGAACGACGATTACGCCCGGATCACCAGGGTTCGGTGCGTCTTCCTCGATCGGATTGGCAAATATGTGCAAATTATGGAACCGCTCTCCGTCCACTTCGAGCGATAGTTTGCGTGGTCCATCGATTGTGAACGTCACCCGGTTTTCGTTCACGACACCGTCAATCCCCACGGATGCAGGACGAATCTCCACGCTCCGAACCTCTCCGTTATTCTTGGTCACTTCGATTTCAACCGCACCGGTGCAATCGAAATAAACCATAGAGGCGTTCCGCACATCGTGCATGTCAACCTTCACGTTGTAACAGAACAACGGCCGCCATTCTCCCTGATCTTGTCGAACGCGCACCGTATAATCGGAATTTCCAACCGCCCCCTCGGGAGCAGGGTAGACGATCAATCGATTCGATGCCGAAGTGTTTGAAATCGTCTTCATACCGGTCTCTCCGTATATTCCAGAACAATCATGTTGATCCCGTCCTTCGTCAGTTAAAATACGGTCGACCGGAACATAGAAGCATATTCCAGCCAACCGGCTTCATAGATAGTTAAATTACATTACTTTTTATTTCGCTCTGCGTATACCTTATTAACTTCGTCCGTCATTTCTTGACCGCCGGATTTCAGCCATTGCGCCTTGAAATCGTCGAACGCCTTATCTGTATCCGCTTGGCCAGTGACGGCTTTAATCACATATGCGTCTAAAAGTGTCTGTAGATTCGCCCCATATTTCGCCTTGGTGGTCAAAACAGCAGGTCCCAAAATGTCTCTGAGCGGCTCATAACCGGTATCCACCTTCGCCTTCAAGTCCAGCAATTCCTTGCTCGTGTTATATTTCGCCATGGAACTATCTACGGCGTTGAGTGGATTGTAGAAGTTGCCGGCGCCGGCTTTGTTAACAGCGGCCTCAGGTGTCGTCTTCGGAACAACCAAGTCGCCGTTCATATCGTAGTTGATGTCCTTCTGACCGTAAACCGTCAGCAACCACAAATCCGGATTTGTTGCAACGGCATCGAGAATTTGCTCAATCTTGGTCCGTTTCGCTTCATCCTTCTCAAGCTGTACGCCCAACAGAACAGGAGCTTGACGCGCGCCGCCCGAGAAAGCGTACGCTTTGCCAGCCGGACCGATAACCGGCTTTCCGGCGATAACGTTCTGACCCTTCTCCAATCCGGGCTTCGCAATAAATCCGGAGGTCTTAGCGAAGCTACCCCACCCCATGTTGTCGACCATACCGATCTTTTGGTTGGCGAATTTCTCGTTGAGTTGATTGTTGTCGGTCGTCAGAAACTCCGGATCGATCAGTCCGCCCTTATACCACTTGTTCAGAAGCTTAAGTGCGGAGCGGGTTTCTTCCGTGATTCCGCCGTACACGATTTTGCCGTCGGTGCCTAACTTAAACAGATACGGCGATACGCCGTAAGCCGAGAATACGGAGGTGAACATTTGGATCGGGATCTTGCCGCGGCCCGACATGCCGTACGTATCCTTCTTGCCGTTGCCGTCCGGATCGTTATTGGCGAATTTCGTGAGCACATCCTCCAGCTCCGCGAGCGTCTTCGGAGGCTCGTTGTAACCGATCTTCTTCAGCCAAGCCTCGTTGTAACCGGGAATGAGGCCTGAATTGCCGCCCGGCCATACTTTCGGAATCCCCCAGTTCTTCCCTTTGTAATTGCCAACACCCCAGCTGCCTGCGTCGACCGATTCCATCGCTTTTATATAACCCGGCATATTCTTTTTGATTTCATCCGGGGAAACGCTGGCGATGACGCCTTGATCCGCCCACGTGGCCATATCGATTTCGTTTGCATCGATCGGGAAAATGTCAGGAACTTGTCCCGAAGCAAGCAGCACTCCGAATTTATCCTTCCATGTCGTACGTTCAAATTTGACATTCTTGATTTTGACGTTGAATTTTTGCTCCAACTGCTTCTGCACATAGTTGTCGTCAGCTTCAGGCGCATTGAAGTTGTTCGCCCAAGTAATTTCAATCGGCTTTACTGCTTCCCCCGGTTTATTGGAAACTGCCGGCGTTTGTTCGGCCGTTTTCCCTCCACCGCATCCTGCCGCCAAAAGCGACATCGATAAGACGATAGAAGTCATACCCAACATTTTCTTGTTAATTTGTTTCATTCTTTTTTTCCTCCCTTTTTTATCATACAAGTTATATTTAGACGGAACACTACAAGAGCAATCCGTTTAAATCAGGTGATATATGCTAACCCTTTAGCGAGCCAACCAAGACGCCTTGGACAAAATATTTCTGAAGAAACGGATAGACGACGAGGATCGGCAACGCAGTAAACATGATGATTGCGGCCTTGAGGGTTTCCGGCTCCTGTTCCTCGATAGGCCCGTTCATCAAGTTATTTCCCTCCGGGATAATCACGATTCTTCTTAGCAATATCTGAAGCACAGTCTTCGATTGATCCTGAATGTACAGCATCGCATCGAACCAGGCGTTCCAATGCCCGACGGCAGACCAAAGCGCAAGAGTGGCCAATATAGGCTTGGACAACGGTATCACGATGGTGAACAAAATACGCAGGTCGCTTGCCCCGTCGATTTTGGCGGAATCCTCCAACTCCTCCGGAAGGCTCATGAAGAAGTTGCGAAGAATCAGCATCGAATACGTGCTGATCAAGCCAGGGATAATCAAGGACCAACGCGAATCGATGAACCCTAGCGATTTGATCAGGAGGTAGGTGGGAATAAGCCCGCCGCCAAAAAACATCGTTACAACAATAAACATGGTGTAAAAATTGCGATGCGGAAGATACTTCTTCGAGAGCGGGTAGGCCCCCATCGCCATGAATAGCAGTGTAAGAAACGTCCCCACTACAGAGCGAAACACCGTGTTCCCGAAAGCGATCCAAACCGAATCGGTCGTAAGCACTCTCTTCCAAGCACCGAGCGATATCTCATGTGGATACCAGTGCAATCCCGGCCTTAACGCCTCGGCACCGGTACTGAGGGAGATGGAAAGAACGTGAAGAAACGGGTAGATCATACATATACAAACACTAGCAAGAAATGCGATTACGAAAATTTGAAATACCTTTTCACCTGAGCTTAGTCTCACGGCCGTTCACACCTTTCTGAACCTTGTTACGTAATTCCTTCTTGCCCCATTTTTTTCACGATATAGTTGGTCATTAACACCAGAACTACCGCTATGACATTTTTGAAAAGACCGACTGCTGCCGTCAAACTGAACTGGAAGTTTTGCAGGCCTACGCGGTACACATACGTATCCAATACATCAGCTTTGTCATATACAGCTGGAGAATATAAGGTCAGGATCTGGTCGAACCCCGCATCCAAAACCCCGCCAACCCGCAAGATCAATAGAATGGTAATAACAGGAAGAATGGAAGGAATCGTAATATGCACGGTTTGCTTCCAGCGGTTTGCTCCGTCAAGTACGGCTGCTTCGTACAGCTGCAGATCCACTCCAGCCAAAGCCGCCAAATAGATGATGGTCCCCCAGCCAATTTCTTTCCAGATGCCGGAAGCGACAAGGGTGAACCGGAAATACGATTCGTTGCCCAAAAAATAGATCGGTTTAAATCCAAGCTGTTCGATGATATAATTGACGACCCCCGTGCTCGGAGACAGCAGCGTAATCATAATCCCGCCTATGACGACCCAGGATAAAAAGTGGGGCAAATACGAGATCGTTTGGGCAATCTTCTTGAATACCGAAATCCGCACTTCGTTTAATAGCAATGCCAAAATGATCGGGGCCGGAAAACCGAATGCGATGTGATAAAAGCTGATCACAACCGTATTTCGCATGATTTTCCAAAAGTCAGGTGACATCGCAAATAAATAATGAAAGTGCTTAAACCCAACCCAAGGGCTTCCCCAAATCCCTTTCATCATGTAAAAATCTTTAAAAGCCAGTTGAATTCCGTACATCGGGCCGTAGTGAAATATGGCATACCAGATTAACACAGGAGCTAATAATAGAAACAAATACTTGTTCTTTTTATATAGTCTCCAGTTGTAGGCCACCCTGGATTCCGTTTTTTTGCCGGCTTCTTTGACAGCGCTTACTGCAGAGGCGTTTGCCGGATTCATATGTTTTGCACATCCTTTCGAAATTTGGGTTGTTGTGTTCTTGGCGCTATGACCAAAATGTAAACGATTGAAAGCGCTTTTTCCATGTCAATTTCATTCGAATTTTTTTGAATTCTTTCAAAATCGGATGTTAATTTCTTTCGAAATGAAAAAAAACAGCCTGAAATCGGCTGTTTGGGAAATATTGGGGCAAAAATGCGCTATTTTGCCCCGCTGAACATCCTATTCGATTACTTCTTTTGCCGCTGTGCATATACCTTGTTGGCTTCGTCCGTCAATTCTTGGCCTCCGGATTTCAGCCAATTCACTTTAAAATCGTCGAACCCTTTATCCGTATCCGCTTTGCCGATGACGGCTTTAATCAAATAATTATCCACCAGCGTCTGCAGACTCGCCCAATATTTCGCCTTGGCGGTCAATACGGCCGGGCCAATAACGTCTCTGAGCGGCTCATAACCGCTGTCCAGCTTCGCCTTCAGATCCAGCAATTCCTTGGTCATGTTATATTTCGCCATGCTTATATCTACGTTGGCGAGCGGATTGTAGAAGCTGCCGGCGCCGGCTTTTGAGGCCTCCGGTATTGTCCTTGCAACGACAGAGTCGCCGTTCATGTCGTAGTTGGCGCCCTTCTCACCGTAAACCGTAAGCAGCCAGCCTTCCGTATTTGTTGCAACGTATTCGAGAATTTGCTCAATCCTGGCCCGTTTCGCCGCATCCTTCTCAAGCTGCACGCCTAACAATACAGGGGCTTGACGCGCGCCGGCGGAGAAGGCATACGCTTTGCCGGCCGGCCCGATAACCGGCTTTCCTGCAATGACGTGTAGGCCCTTTTCCAATGCGGATTTCGTAATATATGCGGATTCAGCGTCAAAGCTGCGCCAACCCATGTTATCGATCATGCCGATCTTTTGGTTGGCGAATTTATCATTAAGCTGACCGTTATCCGCCGTAATGAACTCCGGATCGATAAGTCCGGCCTCGAACCACTTGTTCAGGAGCTTGAGCGCCAAGCGGGTTTCTTCCGTGATGCCGCCATATACGACTTTGCCGTCGGCACCTATCTTGAACTGATACGGCGATACGCCGTAAGCCGAGAATACGGAAGTGAACATTTGGATCGGGAGCTTGCCTCGGCCCGACATGCCGTACGTATCCTTCTTGCCGTTTCCGTCCGGATCGTTGTTGACGAATTTGGTGAGCACATCCTCCAGCTCCGCGAGCGTCTTCGGAGGCTCATTGTAGCCGATCTTCTTCAGCCATGCTTCATTGTAACCTGGGATCATGCCTGAATTGCCGATAGGCCATACTTTCGGAATTCCCCAGTTCTTTCCATTATAGTAACCGACATTCCATGCGCCGGCGTCAATCGATTCCAGCGCTTTCGTATACTTCGGCATATTGTTTCGGATTTCATCCGGGGAAATGCTGGCAATGATGCCCTGGTCCGCCCATGCGGCCATATCGGTTTCGTCTGCATCGATCGGGAAAATGTCGGGAATTTGTCCGGAAGCAAGCAGCACGTTAAATTTATCCTTCCATCCCTGGCGGTCGAGTTTGACGTTTTTGATTTTGACCTTGAATTTTTGCTCCAGCTGCTTCTGCACATAATTGCCTTCAGCTTCAGGAGGACTGAAGTTGTTCGCCCACGTAATCTCGATCGGATTGTCGCCGGCCTCGGGCTTCGCCGTTTCTACGGATGCCTTCGGTGTAGTCCCGCTATCGCTTTCTTTGCCGCAACCGACCGCGACGAGAGACATCGACAAGACGATGCTCATCAGACCAAGCAAAGTCTGTTTTCTTTGGTTCATTGTTTTGTCCTCCCCTTTTAATTTCTTTATTTAGAAATGGAAGAAACAGCCGTTAAAAGGCTGTTTAAGGAAAAAACCCGCTAGTTGGTCGCACTCGCCGTTGGTTTCGTTTGTCTGTACTGAACCGGAGTAATGCCAAAACGTGCTTTGAATTTAACATGAAAATATTGCAGGTTACGATATCCGACAAGTGCAGCGATTTCCGTAACGGACAACTTATCGTCCTCCCGCAGCAAGCAGGCGGCTTTTTCGAGTCTGATTCGGGTCACGTATTCGGTAAACGATTCGTTCATCACTTCGCCGAACAAAGTGGAAATGTAGGCAGGAGCAAGCGAAGCAACTTCGGAAAGAACGTTGAGCGAAAGATCTTCGTGCAAATGCTCATCGATATAGCCTTTCAGCTTGAAAATAACTTCCGCTTGCTTATGCTTGACTGAATCCCGCACATGAACCCCAATCCGTTCGGAAAGTCTGCGAATCGATGCCATCGTGTCTGCCAGCGTATCTTTCTTCAGTTCGTCAAACAGATTAGAAGGAGGAACGATTTGCTGCAGCCCCAGCTCAATGATCGTTTCGTACAGTGCGGAAACGAGCTGAAGAAGCGCGAGTTCCACCGATTCAAGCTGCATATTCCGTTCCATCAGAATCGCAGCGAATTCATCGATAAATAGATTAGCGCCCTCTACATCCCCGGCCTTAAGCGTATTCTGAAATGTAGCCAGAGGAATCAGTGGCGGCTTCGGATCAAAAGCGGAAATTTTCGAATGAAGAATGATTGCTTCAGGACCGTACATAAAGCGATATCGATACGCTTGATGAGCAACTCGATAGGAAAGAGGAATTTTTTCGGGCGATACGACCGAAGTGCCGATACCCGCTCCGAATCGAAGCTCTCCCCGTACTTCGTCCTTGATTTTGTCCAATTCCGCTGCTACCATCTCATCATCCATCTCGGTGCGTGAATCCAGGAAGTAAATGATGGCCACTTCCTGCGAATTCAAGCAAACAACCTCGTATGGCACGGTGCGATCGAATTGCTCGTATCGCATCTTAAGCTTCTCGCTATCGCCTTCGATGAGTTGGGCATGTACCACCTGATAGCGGCATTCCTGTTGCAGGCCATCCACATGCACTAGACCGAGACTGGCGCCCAACACCAGGTTTTTCATCTCATTCTTTTTGGCCTGAGATTCCAAACTCACGATTTTTTGTCCCATGAAGTTCAACGCACTGCCGATAATCATATATTCATTCGCATGGCCTGGGTTCAGACCCGGTTGATACAGGTTGCGAACATGTTGGATCAGCTTTTTCATCGGGAGATAGAAACGTTTGGAAATCAGGTAGGAAACCGCAAGCCCGAACACGAGTACAAGACAGCAGGCTACGAAAATTTTGGTTTTCATTCGTTTTGAATCCAGCACAAATGAATTCATCGGCCGAACTATCGCATAGGTCCAACCAAGTTCCGACTTCGAGCCGGTGAGATGCGATAATACGATGGTACCGCGCACACTGTCGCTGATCTTTGAGACGGTCTTGCCGGATCCGATGGCTTGCTGAAGCAGCCCGACTTCTTCCGGATTCTCCCCGGCTGTTTGCAGGAGTACATTCCCGTTCGCATCGAATATATAGAACCTCTCGAATGAGGAGGTAATGATTTTAGCTACAGCCTGCTTCAGGTACTCCAGATCGACGTCAACATACAGGTATCCTTTCGGCGAAGAGCTGCCAATCCCATATGGGAGCTTAACGACATACGTCATCACTTGTTTTCCGTCCGGCAATGTGCGGATCATCCACCGGTTCGGAGCAATTTGCGAAAGCTGCCCTATAAAACCGAAGTCCTTGGAGTTTTCAGGATTTTCAAAGAAAAGATCGCTGTTTACGACATAATTTCCTTTATGAAAATACACGGTTATATTGGAAGCGCCTTCAGATGTTTTCCTAAAACTGTCAAGATCTTGTTGCAAGGATAAAATAAGATCAAGGTTTCCTACCCATCCATTATCCAGCAAATAATTTAAATTAGAGTTGTTCCGAGTGAAAATGGTGGGTATGACCTTATTTTGTAGATTGTCTTCGTATTTTTGCAGCAAGGTCCGTTCCACATAATCCTTTGCCGTAACGAGACGGCTTTGGCTATCCCTGGCGATTTCGTTCACCATCATCTGATTGGCCTGCGTGTACAGGTAGCCCCCCGCAAGTCCGAGCAGCACGACAGCTAATGCCGTATGCGATAAGATGAGGCGGTTAAAAAAGGTATCTCTATAAAAAGACAAGAATTTCATGAGTATCCTCCCGCACAATCCTTGATACCGTACAACTTCTGAATGTTTCTCTTCCATTGCCCTCGGGTAAAACCAATATACCAATCTTTTGCTTGATTTGCCAGAGGTTCGTAGATTGCAAGTGTTGGAAATCAATGAACAAACAACTATACAAATAATAAGCGTTCACCATAGAGTGAACGCCTAATTACTTAAAAACTTTATACTTCAAAACTTTGTTTGTTACTTCAAGACTTTATTTGTCACTTCAAAACTTTATTGTCTACTTCAAAACTTATTTGTCACCCAACAGGTGTTGTCATCATAGCCCATTGACATTTCACTCTCCACGTAATAAAATATTTTTACGTAACACATACTTTGTATTGGAGGCTATCCACTCCATGCTAAAAGATATTCAAGACAGCTATTACATCGAGTCTCCAGAGCAAGCTACCGTCTTGTTGAACCCTATTCGCGGGGAGATCATTGCTCAGCTTCTGGAACCTGGCTCTGCTGCTGAAGTGGCTCGAACACTCGGGGAAACGGCCCAACGCATTAACTATCACCTCAAAGCTTTGGAAAAAGCAGGCTTGGTTCAACGCGTAGGCACTCGTCAGGTGCGCAATCTGGTCGAAGTATTGTACAGAGCGATAGCCAAAACATTCGTACTGGCCGAATCGTTAAGTATGAAGCCTGAAACCTTGCAGAGGTTGAAGGACCAGAGCTCTTTGGCTCACCTTGTGACCACATCCGAGCGGATTCGTAGAGATGCGATGCTGCTTATGGAGCAATCCGATGTGGGCGAAGTAATTCCTAGTGCTACGCTTCAGCTGCAGGTCCATCTGTCTGATGAACAGCAAAGGCAAACATTCGTTGAGGAGTACGCTGCCATGGTGCAGCAATTGGTGGATCGATACTCGGGCTGCAAAGACGGAAATGATGCCTATCAAGTCTTGTTAGCCGTATATCCCAAACCGAAAGAATGAGGAGGCAACCGCCATGAATCATGAACAACAAACAAGTAAACCGCAGAATGACGCAGTACCTGCAACACCTGTTATTGCTTGGGAGCAAGCCGTTGATCGTACTCCTGAAACCTCAGGAAGCAACGTGATCTCGATCGACTCATATCGTCGTCAAGGCACCTCGCCTAATGAATCAGAGGCTACCTTCACCGTTCGTGAATTTCAAACCACCCATGGCGAAGAACCGATCCGTTTAATCATGGTATCCTCTGGTTTTGGTCAAAAACGTACGGTCCACAGTCATACCGTCCAAAGCAAAGCTTCTTAAATATAATACTTAAAATGAAAGGATGATTCCTATGAGTTTCATACCTATGGTTGTCGAACAATCTTCGCGCGGCGAGCGCTCTTATGACATTTATTCCAGACTGCTCAAAGATCGCATTGTGTTCCTTGGCACGGAGGTCAACGATCAAGTGGCCAATGCGATTGTTGCCCAGTTATTGTTCCTTTCCGCTGAAGATCCAGAGAAAGATATTTCTCTCTACATCAACTCACCCGGCGGTTCTACTTCTGCAGGACTGGCGATTTTCGATACGATGCATTTCATTAAGCCCGATGTATCCACCATCTGTGTAGGTATGGCCGCATCTATGGGGGCTATCCTGTTAACAGCAGGTGCACCTGGCAAAAGGTTCGCTCTCCCTAATGCCGAGGTCATGATTCACCAACCATGGGGAGGCGCCCAAGGTCAAGCCAGCGATATTCATATTCGTGCCCAGCACATTCTCAAAACACGGCGAACACTCAATCGAATTCTTGCCGAAACAACTAAGCAGCCGATCGAGAAGATTGAATTAGATACAGACCGTGATTATTTCCTAACCGCTGAAGATGCGAAAACGTATGGATTGATTGATAAGGTTATTGAGAAAATCTAATCGTTCATCCTATAAATCAAGATTGAAAAACCCTAGCCACTGGCTAGGGTTTTTCAATAATAAATGATCCCTCCGAGGGAAGGTAGATGGAATCCTCGTTCGAGTGTCTCCAATTATCCTTAACCTTTTACCGCGGAACCAGTAATACCTTGTATGATATATTTTTGTCCAATAAGAAATATAAGCAGCATGGGGACAATGCCAGCAGATGTTGCCGCCATCATTCCGTTATAGTCAATATTGAATTCTAGTATGAAATTCTGCATACCCAGCGGGACTGTATACAGATCACGGTCAAGTAGGAAAACGAGGGCATTCTCATAATCATTCCAGTGCCAGGAGAAATCAATAATCGCTAAGGTAGCCAACGCCGGTTTGGCCAGAGGCAGCATGAGCTGAAAGAAAATACGGAAGTGACCAGCCCCGTCCACAAAGGCCGATTCAGTGATCTCCTGTGGGATCGACATGAAAAATTGTCTCATCAGAAATACCCCAAAAATGGTAAACAAACCAGGAAGAATAAGTGCCCAGTGCGTATTATAAATCCCTATTTTATCAAACAAAATAAATTTAGGAACAAATAACACTTGCGGTGGAACCATCATCATAGATAAGTAGAACATGAAGAGCAGGTTTCTTCCCTTAAACTCAATTCGCGAAAATCCATAAGCCGCTAAGGAGGATAAGAATGTAGCACCAACCATGCAAATCAGAGCTATTTTCAACGAATTCATATAATAAATAAGAAAGCTTTCCTTGCCTGTCCATACTTTAAGATGATGTTCAAACGTCACCTTCTGGGGTATCCATTGGATCGGGTATTGGAACACTTCATTTGGTGTTTTAAAAGATGTACTTATCATCCAAAGAAACGGCAAAATCATAAAAAGACCCAATACTAGCATGGCAATCGTATATAGTAATTTTGTCGATTTTATCTCCATATGTCTCAACTCCGGTT
Source organism: Paenibacillus sp. V4I9 (assembly GCF_030817295.1). Lineage (NCBI taxonomy): Bacteria > Bacillati > Bacillota > Bacilli > Caryophanales > Paenibacillaceae > Paenibacillus > Paenibacillus sp. V4I9. The sequence continues at coordinate 457,708 of NZ_JAUSZE010000001.1, read as the reverse complement.
TTTACTTAATAGTGAACCCATCGCTTCTGACCAACCCATTGAATCATCGTGATCAAGAAGATAATACCGAATAAGACCCATGAGATGGCTGAAGCATAGCCCATTTCATAGTAACGAAACGCATTGTGGTAAATAAATAAGGATAAAATCGTTGTACTGCCGCCAGGTCCGCCTTGCGTAACAGCTTGAATCATGCCAAACGTCTTCATAGACGTAATTAAGCCCGTAATCATTAATAAGAACGTGGAGGGACTAACTAGAGGAAAGATGATTTTCCAAACCGTCGTCCATGAGCTGGCTCCATCGATTTTTGCGGCTTCCAATTGTTCTTGCGGTATTTCTTGAAAGGCTGCCAAATAAATGATCATATTATAGCCAAGAAGAAACCAAATCCAAATAATGTCTATGGCGTACATCGAAGAGGTCGTCGTAGACATCCATCCTGGCGGATTATCAATGCCAATGGAACGAAGAAAGCTGTTAATAGGTCCCTGCGACGGCTGAAACAAAAGCATCCATACAAAAGCAACAGCTACACCGCTCGTAATGTAAGGCATGAAAAACATAGCCCGTAACAGACTCTTTACATACACACTGCGATTCAATACAAGAGCTACAAGAAAGGCCAATCCGATTGAAACAGGGACAGCGGCAAGAAATAAGGCTGTTTTCTTCAATGAAACATAGAATACTGGGTCATGAAATAACCTGTTGAAATTGTCGAGACCGATCCACTCGATATCCGGCGATGTGTATTTATAATTCGTGAACATAATCCCCAACGAAAATATGGCAGGGATGACAAAGAATAATATGACGCCTAGCATATTAGGTAAAATGAACAAGTACCCTAATCTACGTTGTTTTTTTGCCCAGTTCATTCCATAAATCACTCCTTTTTTGAACAAAAAAGGGAGGTGCCTCTTACTTGATGCATCCCCCCATCTTTTCTTGCTATTTCTTGTTTTTGGATAAGTAGTCGTTATGGCGCTTGACCGAATTCTTAAGGGTGTCATCTAAGGACTGTGCCTTCAAGAAATACTTTTCATATTCTTCTTTTCGCGCATCCACAACCTGTTGCGGAAGCGTTGCTGTAAACGTAGGGAATTTGCCGAATACAACCTTTTTGAGCGAATCCACATCATATGTTTTTTCATTGTCTCCAAGGAGCAGTTTAATTGCTTCTTCCACATTCGCATCCTTAGAAGAAGGGATGCGTCCGCCAGCAGCAAGTGGCATCATTCCACCATCTGCATACCATTTCAAAAACTTCCAAGCTTGCTCTTTATTCTTCGAGTTTGGATTAATGGAAATAACGTCGCCAAGTCCTCCCGGATATTTAAAACTAGTCTGTTCTTTCGTCACTTTAGGAACCGTGGCAAAAGCAATCTTGAAGTCGCGCGGGAAATCTTTCATGTTGTTTGAACTGCGGAATATAAACTCGCCCGCCCCAAGCATGGCTGTTTCGCCTTTTAAAAACATCGAATCGGTAGGCATTTTACTCGTCATTTGTTCGCCAAGAAGAGGCATTGATTTATCATTATGCATCATATCAAACATAGCTTCGTACGCCTTACGAACAGTCGGTTCGTCGAGATTGGATGTCCCATCCGCTTTCGTGAATCCGGCTCCGGCACTAGCTCCATCAATAAAGTTGGTGTATCCGGAGATATGTTCTGTAAAGCCCCAACGTGTGCCTTTTTTGAGCTTGGTCGCATATTGCTGCAGATCAGCCATCGTCCAATCTAACGAAGGAACGGCTAGTCCAGCTTCATCAAGTGCATTTTTGTTCAACCAAACGAAAGATACATTCTTTTTGGTTGGAAGCCCGTAATACTTATCTTTTACTTTCCAGTCCTTTGCATCCGTGCCCATTTTATCGTCAATATTGTAGTCTTTAAATTCACTAAGATCGAGTGCTGTTCCAGCATCAACACGTTTTGATAAACCCGATAAGGTATAGTTGACATATAAATCGATACCTTGATTTGTCGTAAGAGCCGTATCTAGCTTTAGATTTCCGGCATCATCATTGACAAAACGCTCATATTTCACCTGAATATCGGGGTTCTTTGCGTTCCAATTATCAACAACCAACTGCGGACCGGCTTCGGCAGGTACGCCACCCCACATCGTAAGCGTGACCGCTTTCTTAGTTTCTGAAGAAGCAGCGGGACTGTTCTTAGCGGCATTCTCACCCGATGAACCACAGCCTGCAGCAACTCCCAACACGACAGCCGCAGAGAGTAGACTTAGCGTTGTTTTCTTCATATTCATCATTTGACCCTCCTGTATTTCATATCCTTACTGGTTATAAATCAACTATATCACCAGCTTTTTAAGGTTCGAAGGAACAATGTATTGTTCTTTTAGCACAAAAGTTTGATTTCATAACTTCGCATTTTGTTGTCTGAAAATACTCGGCGGCATGCCGACTTCTCTCCGAAATATGCGAGCGAAGTAATTCTCATTGGCAAAACCGACATTGGCCCCGATTTGAGCAACAGGTTGATCCGTGTGCAGCAGCAGGTGACAAGCCTTTTCAATGCGCAGCCCCATGATATATTCCGTTATAGTTTTACTTGTTTTTTTCTTAAAAAGGACACTCAAATATTTATCATCCATCGTTGCAATACCAGCAAGCAGCGACAGCGGCATCTCTTCTTCAAAATGCTGATTCATATAGGCAATGACTTTATTTATTTCAGCATGATCCGTAACCTCATAGTTCGTTGCCTTCCATTGTGCCATGTACATATCGATTCTCTGTTTAAAAAGAGTCCCCGCCTCCCTATGAGAAAGAGCCTCTACAAAGGTACTTAGGGTGTCAATTGTCGTAAATGCGAGCTCTGCAAACTTGCGATCCAAACGCAGCACTATTTCTTTTACACGAAGCAAAGATAGTTCTACGTCCCTCATCCACGACCAGATTTCCTGCCATGAAAGATCCAGTAATCCTTGGTTCATTTGCTCAAAAGCTTGGATTAAGCTCTTCTCAAGCGACCAAGGCAGGTTGGAATAGGCATTAGCCTTCAAGGTTTTGGGCTGGTGGAAGAAAATGCCCGCTCTACTTGCATACCATAGTTCAGTCAACCGAGAAACCATGGTTTTCCAAACCGTGTGAATAGCCTCATCAGACAACCGCTCTGAGATTAAAACAACGAAATCACAACGCTGTTCGGTGTCCCTTATTCTAATCTTTATTTCATCTGGAACAGAGCATAGGACCGTGGTCATTCCCATCTTGGTAAAAAGATGCATCCTTGCGTTCATTTCCGTATCGAATAAAGGCAGTTGCAGCAAATCTTGCTTATCGAAAATGGTTTGTCCATGCAAAATAAGGATAAGTAGATTGGGGTTAAAAGAATCCCGAATAAACGCCGGGTTTTCAATCGTCCGCACCTGATCATTAGGTTCGTTATATAAAATCTCACAGTAATCGTCTATTTCTTGAGAAATAAGACGCAAGTTTCTTTCTAACTCCCGTTTTACCTTTGTTAGCGCATCAGTCATTTTCTCCGGAGTCAAATAAAGCTTAAGCACATAACCCGATGCCCCTAGCTCCATCGCTTGCTGGATAAACTCAAAATCATTCATGACAGTGAGCATGATGAAGGCTGTTCCTAAATTCTCCCGGCGAACCTGCGAAAGAAGCTCTACACCATTCAGGACAGGCATCATAATATCGCAAATGACCAAATCCGGCTGTTTATTTCTGATAAATTCCAAGGCTTCTTGGCCATTTCCACATTCCTCTATCACCTTGAACCCATTTTCCTCCCAGGGCATCCCCTTTCGGATACTTCGTCTCACGAAGGCTTCATCTTCTACCAAGAGAACTGTCCACATGTAAGCTTTCCCCTTTCGAATAGGGTGGAGACAACAAGAACGGAATACGAATGCGAACTAATGTCCCAATTGGGATGGATTCTATAGCCAAAGTTCCTTCTTTTCGAAACAGGAGCACGAGTCTCTCTTCGAGATTTTTCAAGGCAATGCCATTTCCTGTACTGGAGGTTGACCCAGCGTTACCTACGCCAACACCATTATCCTCCACATCGATAACAAGCTTATTTTCTTGTTTTTGAACTCTAATTTGGATGCTGCCTGACCTCTCGATCTTCGCAAACCCATGATAGATACTATTCTCAATTAGCGGCTGCAAGCTCAATTTAGGAATAAGCGCATGGCGAAGCTCAGGGTCAAATGTGATATCCACATCGAATTCGCGGTCATAGCGAAGCTGCTGAATACGGATGTATCTCTGGGCAAGTTCAATCTCATGCTCTAGATGAATTAAATCCACATCCAATCGCATTCCTGCTTCCAATAACTTGCCGAGCGACTCGCAAACTTCAGGAATTTGATGATCACCGAGTTCAATGGCAAGCCATTTCACCGTATTTAACGTGTTTAACAGAAAGTGCGGGTTCATTTGTGACAAAAGCATTTGGAAACGCATAGCCTCTTTGTTCCTTTCTTCCTCTTTCAACCGGTTAAGAAGGTTCTCCACATCTCTGACCATCTTATTAAAAGCCTGTATAAAGGTTAGAATTTCACCCTTATAGCTTTCCTCAGGCAATTGAATCTTCAGATTTCGCTTCACAACATCAGACATTTTTCTCTGCAAAAGCTGCAGGGGTCTGGTGATGGTGGTCGAGATCAGAAAGGTCATGACAATAAATAGAACGGCAATAATTAGCGTTGTCAAAATATAGGATTGCTGCAGCTGATTCACTTTGTGAAACAGGTATTTGGTTGGAATGCTCTTGACTAGAAACCAATTCAAGCTCGGAATTTTAGAATAACTAATGATGTGGTCATTCTCGACCTTACTTCCAGTCGGCTCCCAACCTAACGTATTCAATGGGTTTGGCAGCGCAAAAGCACTGGATGTATTGCTGCGCCCGTAGATTTCTCCTTCTGCGGAAGCCAATACATACAATTCGTCATTTATCGGGCTTGGGATAGCGCTTCGAAGCCAGCTTTGATAATCAACGCCAATTCTTACAACGGCATAAACCTGATTATTTTCGTCTCGTAATCCTTTATACATGGTCAATAAAGAGGGTTGAATACCAAAGGCTGAGGTTAGCCCACCTTCTTCTAGCTGCCATTTGGAAAGGGACTTTCCAAGGAAAGCATCCTGTATAACTGGCATTGCCGAAAGAGCAGCGTGGCTTAATATATGAGTAGGTCCATATGAGGTGTAAACATGATCTTCCGCATCAAGAACGGTATAGTAGACGTAGGAATTAGCAATAAAAACACTATTATTAATGGCATTAAACTTCTCTTCGATTTTTAGTCTTTGTTGGAAAGAGGCATAAGAACCCCCCTCTTCGGGATTTCTCAAAATCGCAGTTACAAAAGAATCCTGTTCAATCAGGGTAAAGGTCTTCTCTGAAACACTTAATAAACTGCCAAGTGAGGATGTAATCGTTGTCATTTGTTCGAGATTTTGACTGCTAACTTGTTCTCTCATTAACGTCTCAAACTTTTGAACGTGCGTCATATTTAAGATAATAATGGGCAGCAAAATAACGAGTAGGAATGCTAAGAACAGTTTGTACTTTAACGTTTGTGGTATGAAATGTCTCAATTTCATTGTCCATTGTCCCCTTATGATTTTCATATGGGTCAAGTATACTTGCTTGTTAATTAAAAACAAAGAGACTGGCATGATTTTTCCGCCAGTCTCTCTTTTATGGAAAATTATTTATACTCGGCGAATACCGTCCCTCGAAATGGTCAGCTTTTCATAACCATTTTCGGTAATCAAATACGTATCCTCAATACCAACCACTCCGCGACCGGGGTAGGTGAATTTAGGTTCGATCGCGATGACCATGCCGGGCGCCAGCGGGTATTTGAAGCCTTTGGCGAGAACGGGCAATTCGTCGATTTCGAGCCCAATGCCATGACCAAGGAATTTCACTTGGTCGGCGCCGTACCCCATGAAGTGGGCGCTAAGCCCCGCTTCCTGCACTTGATCCAGCGCGAGCAGATAGAGATGCTCGGCAATAACGCCAGGCTGCAGCCTGGCTTCCGTGGCGCGGAGCACCTGCTCCGCCACGTCATAGGCCCGCTGCAGCTCAGGGTCTAGATCGCCGATCACAAGCGTGCGCGTCTGATCGATAAGATAGCCGTCGATCGAGCAGCCGATATCGACGAGGATTGGTTCGCCGCGCCGAATCGGCGCGCGGCCTGAGCTCTGCGGGCTGGACGGGTGAAGCCCCGTGCCTCCGGCCGGCCCGTCAAAATAGGTGGGCACCGCTGCCGCCGCGCCTGCCGCTACCATTCCGGTTATCAACTCGGAATTGTACGCGCGCATGCGCATCAGCCCTTGGTGCCCGCGCAGCCGGAGCTGATGCTCAATGAGCGCCATCAGCTCAAACTCCGCCATCCCCTCACGAATGTGGGGGATGACCGCTTCCAGCGCTGCGTCGACGACGCGCGCAGCCGCTCGAATCGCCGTGACTTCGTCCGGCGATTTGATCATCCGCTGCTCGCGCACGAGCAGCGAGCCGTCCTCCCAGGCCGCGCGGGGCAGCGCGGCCTGCAGCCTTACATACAGCTGGACGGGTAACACGTCCAGCTCAGTGGCGATCCGCATCGGCGCAGCCGCGGATCCACCCGCGCAGCGCGCGCGAAGACGCTCACCCAGCGTCTTCAAAGACCCCAGCGCTTCCACGGCCGCTGACGCTTCCTCCTCCGCTCGGACCAAGCTTCTGCGTACGAGGTAAAGCGCGTCTCCCTCCGCCGGAATAAACAAATACCCCGTCTGCATCGATCCGCAGTAGTAATATATATCGACGTTGTTCGTGACCAAGAAGCCGGACCAACCCCGCTGGATCATCTCACGCTGCAGCGCCTGCTGACGTTGCTGGAAAATAGTCATATGTATCTCTCCTTGTAACCTTGAATTCACACCTCACTTTCTCATTATACTTTCGTATGAGGTCAAAATACCATCTCCGCCGAAGACTTAATCGTCCACGTAATCGGCTGCAAAACCGCATAAGTCCGCGGAAACTCCAAACGGATGAACATAATCACACCAGGCCGATCCAGTGTAACAGAGTAACTATTTCCCGCATTCACATACGTATAAGGAAATACCTCATTATCATTAATAATCTTAAATAATTCCACGACAACCCTACTGCGCAAAAACGTATTCGGCAGCGGATCGTTCGCCGTATTTAATCTTAAATTAGCTTGCAGATATTGCATGGCTACTTCTCTAGCCTTCGTCTCATCAATACTGTGAATACCGCTTGCCAGCTTTACTTGATCACTTTGCTGAGCCGCCGCATGCACCGAATTATTCAATGCATGCTTCCCGTGAAAAAGCGTATGCATAGCCAGTTCTTCATCCGTTTGCAGCCCATATAGCGACATATAAACGACGCTCATCAAGACTATCAAAAGCAGTTTATACAAAACATCACCTCGAGCCCCTAAGGCACATACTCACTCATCTTCATGCCTGTTGCCCCCATACGATCCGATCCGGAAGGGACCGTAATTCCGACAAGCTGATCAATGACAAAAAGTCGATGATACGGATACGTCATTTTTAAACTCAGTCCTGTTCCTCTCCAAACAGGCATTCCTGGATCCATTCCCCCGACCCCCGAAGTCGTATCTACCGTGTAAACGAGATCTCCCGGAATGAAGCCTCTTTCCGCCATCCGATTCTTAGAGTCCTGAATCATGGTGCTATTAATATAACCGTGCCTGCCATTAGCACCGATTTCTAGCAAATAATCGACTTCTTTTTGCAAAACAGCCTGCCGAACAATAATGACATGCTTATACACCGGTGCAAACATAAACCAACAAAGCATTGTTGCAAATAGGATAAACACCAAAATCTGCTTCATGGGTTAATTCGCTCAATCGTCCCATTGATCCTTACTCCGCTGTTACTTACTTGCTTCCGAGTACCTGTGCTGCCACCAACCACACTGTTATATATGACAATCACCACCATAATTAGCATCACCGTAACGAGGATCGATCTCACAGAAAATCTTCCATCGTTACGGCCTTAATGCGGTAATATCTGTATTTGCCTGCGTTCCGTGCGTCGAAATATTCCGCCTCATCCCTGTTGACCCATCATTAATAATCGATGTAAAAAGTAAAGCCACTACAATTAGCATCATAACTGTGATCAATATATTCCTCATAACTTCCCTCTCCCTTTAGTTAATCGCATTAAATAATCGCTGGCCTTCTGCAATCCACGGGTACATGAATACCCGAAATGTGTTCAAAATTGGCAGTCCTGCTAATACAAACAAAAGATAAGACACGGTTTCTTTTTTACTATCTCGAACCAGTTCCATTTTTTCTTTGTAGTCCTGAATTCTTTGCTTTAACAACTCGTAATAGCTCCCATGTTCATTCAGTCTCAAAGCATTCAGCGTCTCCCCAAAGCTGTGTGCTTCATCTGTCCCTAGTCTGATTTTAAAATGGTTAATAGCCTCTTCCGAGCCTTGATACCATTCATTCAACAGCAATTGGAAATGCGACCGGATGGAGCGCGTTTGTGAAACACATAGAGATAGCTTGGCATGTAAATTCAGCCCAGAATCGTTGTAATAGAGAAGATGATGACTAATCACGTAAATCTCTCGGACTATTCGATGTGCTCGTTTTTCCTTTAATTGAGCCAGCACCTTTTTATCAAAAAACAAAAAAATGAGTAAGCAAGCAGTCCCAACCATCACATAAATCGGCTGCATATACAAAGTTAGCACCGGATACTCCAGAGCTAAATACCCAACAGCACCGAGCAAAAGTGCGCCACCCATCGCTATCCTTCTTACACCTTCATAAAGATTAGCATTCATCCAAATACCGCACCCCAGCAGCAGTTGACGCTTTTCCTCCACGATTTTCGTACTCATACCTAAGTATGAGAACATCCATGAAGGAAGTTTTGTTTCTTGCAGTGCTCTTTTGACATGTAGTGATCTCCATCTCTTCTTACGTGCAGGCATATGCATGAAAAAGTGATAAAAAACGGTCATGAAAAGAAGAAAGAGCAGCAAATTAGAAACCATCTGCAGCATAACCAGCTGCGTGCTTTCAATAATCACGGAAGCAAATCCCTCACATTCTTCGCATAGATAAGTACATGCCCATTAAAAACGAGACGAAAATGAGCAGAAGCGCATCAAGAATCATGTTTCGCCCATCAGGGTCAACAATATAATACAAATAAGCGTTCTCCGTGTTTACCTTGAAATTAATAAATAAGAATAAGGCAAGAAACAATATCGGCGTAAAATTAGCAATACGTATCTCTAAAAGTCGATTTCTTTCCAACTGATCGAATCGCTGCGCTTTCCGCATATCGACAATCAAATCCTTTAAGCTTTCACCGACAAAGCTCCCTTCCGTCAAAGCAACACGCATGACACCGACAAAATACTCGGCCCATGTATGGCCCAAAGTGAGTGAGAAAATGCGTAAGCTCTCCTCCGTATCCCTTTGTGTCATGAGATTACGATATAATTGCTCAAATACGGGCTTGATCGGATAAAGAATTCGGTTCTCTTCTAAACAATATTTAAGAGCCATTTTCATGTTTTTATTGGGATCCACCATATAGTACTGATAGAACACTTCAACGGCCGGAAGAAACTCCAATCGGGTTTGCAGCCTGACACTGACCAGCTTCAACCGAAGCAACATATAAGGAAGTGAAACACAGATAGAAGTAACGATAACAACCCCTTTTAACGTCTGAAAAAACAACATCCCCGCCAACAATCCTACTAAAAACAAAACGAAACTGACTGTCATAATGCCACGCATGCTCATTTTGGATTCGACGGATTCCATCATTTCCTTTATATGCTTAAATAAAGTACTTCTATTTCCCAAATATTCGCTGAATCTAGCGACGAACGTGGAGGTTTTGACATAATGCAGCCTATATCTGGCTTTGCGTTGTCGGATCAGTACGTGTAAAAGCGATTGAGTAAGCACAAAAACTAGAACAAGTAACAACAAGAGAAAGACATATTTGGCGAAAATCATGGCTAAAACTCGCCTTCTTTCTCAATAAATCCGAGTTCCCTCAACAAAGCAAGACTCTCATTGTCTGCCTTGGCTATTTTCCGCGATGCATGATGCGACAATTTCCCGGGAAATGTCCATTCATCTGTCGACTTGTCATAAACTGAGAGATCCGTGACGCAAACCTCCTCATTTTCATAACGATATTCGACGATTCGCATAATCTTTCTTTTTCCATCAACGACAGCCATCTCCATACCGATTTGTGTCACAAACTCTGTAATCCGTTTCGTTAGACGAAGTGGATTCATCCCCCTGCCATCCAACATACACATATCTGTAATCGCATCAGGCACATCCTCAAGTTCACTCACATGAACCGAAGTAATACTGCCCTCGTGACCCCGCGTACAAGCCCTAACATAAAGATTGGCGTCATCATCCCGAATTTCAGCATGACAAATGCGCTTAGGCGATTGCCTCAATGCCAATTTAAAAGCTTGCAGCCCAGAATGCCGCGGATCTTCCTCGTCAATTTCGTATTCGACGATATTTTTATGCGGAAAATCGCGCTTTAAATTCAACTCGAATCTCGATTCGATCGTAATAATTCGTTCATTATCGTCCATTTCGGCAATTATCGCTTTGATTAAATTCGTTTTCCCCGAGTTGGTAGGACCGATAACAACCATATTGAAATAGGATCGGATCAAGATCAGAATCAGCTTTTCCATCCTTTTATCCATCGTGGCTAGTTCCGCAGCAGCAAGGGACGTCAAATCAAACCGCTTAATCGTATAAAAGCGAATCGTTAATGTCGGTTCAGCCGTAAATCCGAACCCAGTCATCGTAACGCGGGATCCGTCCCGTAGAACTACCTCTGCCCATCGCTTCCTGGGATTCAAAGTATCATTGTTAAACAGAACCAAATTCTGCTGAATCCTCTCTAATTCACGCACAGAAGGCAACGAATAGGCAGACGGCATTGCCATCCCATTGCGCACCTCAAAAATCTGTCTCCCCACAACCTGAATCTCTTCAAGTCCCTCCTTATGCTTTAGTACTAGTTCAAGAACGTTAAGCCCAATAATCTCTGCAAAAATGGCTTCTGGCAAAGTCGTATATCCACTCGTCCTCGGAGGCACATCCGAAAGCCTTCTTTTCGAAACCAGATCATGGATAATCGCAAGAAGCTTGCCTCGATCCTCCTCATAACCAAGAATCGCACGATTCAAAGTCTCGTTATATTGCTGCTTTTCGGCCTCAGTCCTGCCCTTCATCGAAACAAGTTCACTTCGAATATCCTGTACCCATTGGTTAAAAAGAGCATCCCCCTGCATCTGCTGTTCAGGTCTTTCTCCATTGGAAGCTCCAATACCCACACTTGATCTTAGACATCCCTCGCCATCTTCCTCTTCTCCCACATGGCCCAGAGTCCGCCCGCCATGCTCTGCCCCAAAACCAGATCTCACCGAGCCATAATCGGATCTTCTCTTTTCCATCTCAGTACTTGAAGTCAAATCAACCACTGTGCCCTCGCTTTTGCGTTCATGCATGTATGTAATGATTGAAAACCTTTCCTCACTCACTCCCCTCACCTCTTTCCAACTTGATTTAAGTTGCAGCTCGTCTGCCTGTTATGATCTTCTGCAGCCATGTTACTTGTCGTAAACTCACCTTCCTTGGCAGCTTATAGTAGTCAATGAATTTTCGAGAAACCGCCCTAACCTCCTCATGCATGGCGTGGGTCGGCACGAACATGTCCAACAGTTTGCCTTGATTACAACGGGAAAGCGCATCAGCATGCCGAGATACTTGACCAATCAGATGCAGCTGTGTTTCCTTGCGAATATCTTTAATCGTGAACTCACTATGCTTGGCATGTCGATCCGTTTGAACAGCCATTAACTCAAAGCCATCCGGCTGAAGACCAAAAACAGCGCCAACCTGCCTAATCCACCTCGAAAAATCCTCTTGAAAATGGGCGATATCCGCTGTCGTTACCACAATTTTGCTATCCGCTTCTAGCAATCCACAAACCGTCGCCGCATTGTCCCAATAAGCGCTTACTTCTATGATGCATACATCAAAAGTGCTTCGTGCCACACGCAATAAATGAATAATCTCCGATGGCGTAAAAAACTCCGCCTGCTCTCGAAGCATATTCCCATACAGGATATGCAGCCCATGTGCCTCTTTCGGTTTATCGCAAACCTGCTGCAGCCTTTCCGGTGTAAGACTTTGCGCCTTTAGCTCCGCTCTCAGACCATCCAACGTAAAAACATGTTCATCTCGACCTAAATAACGATGAAGTTTAGAGCTTTTTAGATTGAGACACAAATATCCGACTTTCATTGATGTCTCTAAGGCTAGCGCGTGTGCTACACCAAATGAAGCTAACGTCGTACCTATGTTTGGCGTAGAGCCGATGAAAGTAATTAATTTTCCTAACGATTGTTGATTCGTATGGTCTACCCCGGAACCATCAACCCAGGCCCGAATGTCGTCAGCAATAACAGCTGTGCTGCGCCCTGGCTGAACATAATCAAGCTTCATCAGCTTGGACATTTTCAAATATTTCTCATTTATGGAAGCATCGTGATAGTTCGAGAGCAGAACAATGATTTTTAAACCTGCGTACTGGAGTTGTAACTCCTCAAGAAACTCTTCAAAATCCCCAAAATCCATCTCCCGATCCGAAATAATCGTATGCGAGTAAGGCATTTCCGTTAATTTACCACGTAAATCATCCGCAGCCGAGCAGATCGTCCAGTTTAACGGTTTCGAATAAACCACATTCGTAATCTCATCAATTAATCGTTGATCCGTCGATAGCAGTCCTATATGCAAATCTCATACCTCCTTTCATTCCTCGCCGATCTCATACACCTTTTCATTCTTCTGCCAACCTGATACCCATTTCACTCCCCAGTCAAAATAGAAGAGGAACTGAACGCGATGACTAACCTCGCTTTCTTCGAGCTGCATAATTGATCAATCTGAAGCCACTCACTCTCTGCTAAATTTAAGTTGATTTGGTCGATAGCGCCGTTCGCTTCCAATCGGGAAGCATACATCTTTTCCTTATCGCCTTCCACCTTGGATAGCAGATTAGAACTCTTCGGGTTGTCCACCTCCACATTCGCCGAGGACTTCACGGAAGCAACCGTAATTTCCTTCTCATCAAAAAGCCTGCGCGAGCTGCCATCAGCCCCCGACACGTAAATACGCACCCGATCCCCGGCACGAATACCATTTGAAACCGACAACAAATATTCCTTGGGAATTTGAAAAGTAGCCTGCTGCTCATTGGGAAGCAAATGATAACGATTCACCTTCCATTTCAAAATAGGCTCCTGCTTACCAAGCGGTATCAACGTCTCCTGCCCAACCACCTCCGTCAGCTTCGTCATCATTCCTTCTGTGTAACTGCCCTTCTGAACAGCTCTAAATTCCATCATATCCTCACGAATCAAGACACCGGCCCGAATAAAATCCTTCGGAACCACAACCTGAACAGTCTGCTGCAGCTCGACCTGGTTCACTTGCATGACATACACCCCATACACAAGCACCCCCGCCATAACCGCAGCAACCAAACTAATAAGCAGGCTTCTCCTGCGATTCAAAACCTCACCCCCTTTTCTCGCCAAAACAAAAAAAGAACGCAACCCCGGATATAAATCCGAAATCTGCGTTCTTCGCAAATCAAAACATTCTTGATATAAAGTTCAAAATCTACAACCTAAAAGTATCACATAAACTTCCAATTTTCAACATATATTTACAAGCTATGGAGATTAGGGCAATGCATCCATTTCATAAGCCAATATCTGGTCACTATCCCTTAGACTCAGGAACTCTAAGTTTTAACTCTTCTTATGCCACGGTTTCCATCATTCTACTTTTGTAGATACCACAGAAAAAGCCTCTATCAAACATATGAAGGAGTCGGCTTACAATCTCTAACATCTGAGGTGACATCTTCGACCTTCCAAGTTTTCTGAGTAGAGGGGATAGCGATCCATATCATGCCAAGCCGATTATTGCACTTCCGCAAGCGTAGGGAGCGCAGGAATCGCTCCCCTGCGCGTCGTCGTAATTGCGCCTACGCGGTTGGCGAAGGCGAATACCTGTTGGGCGGCTCCTGTTTCAGCGAGCACGTCGACGATGTTAGCTGGCGTAGCGCCAAGCGATACCAGCTGATAGAGCATGCCGCCGACAAAACTATCGCCGGCGCCAGTCGTGTCCACGGCTGCCACAGGCGTGCCGGGGATAACGACATCCTGCCGTGCGGTCACGACACGGCAGCCCCCAGGGCCTAAAGTGATGATAATCACTTTAGGTCCGCGCTGCAGCAGCTGCTGCGCACCTGTGGTCGCGTCCACGCCGAGGAGGAATTCGACTTCCTCCTCGCTGACTTTGACCACATCCGCAAGCGGAAGCTGCGCCAGGATTTCAGTCCGAGCTGCGTCAGCGCTCGGCCACAGCGCCAGTCGAACATTGGGGTCGTACGACACCAATGCGCCAAAATCTCTCGCTCGGCGCGCTGCGTCCAGCGTCGCGGTGCGGCAAGGCTCGGCGATCAGTGATACCGAGCCGAAATGATAGACCGCGGCGTCTTCCAGCCACTGCGCCTGGACTTCGTCTGCGCGCAGCAGCATGTCCGCCGCCGGGTCGCGGAAAAACAAGAAATCGCGCTCACCATCCGCGCGCAGTGAAACAAACGCCAGACCGGTCTTCGCCTCATCGGTCTGCACAACTGCCGTATGCACGCCGACTTCGTCAAGCGTGCGCACCAAAAAATCGCCGAATGGGTCACGGCCGATTTTACCGATAAACCTTGCGTCGCCGCCCAGCTTGGCGACCGCCGCAGCAACATTGGCCGGCGCTCCGCCCGCCGCCCGCTGGAAGCTTGTAACGTCAGCCAACGCTTGCCCGTTCACCTCCGGTACGAAATCAATCAAAAGCTCACCCAAACATACGATATACGTTTTACCCATTTTTCCATCAATCCCCTTTATTTTGATATCCTAATGCATTCATTACATAAGTGGTTGTTTGCGCAATTAACGTCTGCGTATCCGGCCGATCCTCCGTAAACATAAGCTCAAAAAACTCCCTCTGCTTATAAAAAAACATCGAGCCAAGCACAAACATAAGCGTGCTATCCAAGGATTCAAAATGAAAAATCCCATCCTGCCTGCCTTTCTCTAGTAAATCCCTTACCTTTTTCCATAATGGATACACGAGTTCTCTCATTTTCTCCACACGTGGAGTAATCGTAATTATCTCCATTTGAATAAGAGTAATCATTTGAGGATCAGCACTTCTGATCTCTATAACACCCTGAATAATCGTCCGGATACCTACAATGGGATCCTCAATGGCAAAAAAATCAATTAACTTGTTCTTCGGAAAAAACTGATTAAATATCTCATAGAAAACGCTCTCTTTTCCGCCAAAATAATAGGAAACCAGAGCCACATTGGCCCCGGCCTCCTCGCATATTTGACGAACACTTGTCGCATCATAACCATGCTTCGCAAACAGCTTCTTTGCTGCCAAAAGAATTTTCATTTTCATATCTAATTCTGGTTCAGCCATTTTATCAACGCCCTCCTCGTACTTGAGCTAAGCGGTTTGTGGACGTTGTTCCATGGCAGGCACTGCCTTTGCCTTTTTCGCAGATACAACCAAGATATCGATTACTAGTGCAACTGCGGCAATAAGAAACAAGAAACCGGCTTCCTTTGTAACACCTGGCCCACCAAACAAGATATTCATTAACCCATTCACTGCATAGGTAGCTGGGAAAGCATTACTGATTGTATGATAAAAATGCGACAAAAGCTCCCTTGGCACAATGGCACCCGAGGACACCAATTGCAAGGACAACATCGCGATGTTAAATAGCATACCTGCGTTCCCAAACAATGTCAAAAACATTTGAGCGACGAGCGCAAAGGTGAGTAAGAATAAGGTTTCGAAAGCCCAAAGGGATAAAAAGCCTTTCTCCACATGCCCGCCCAAGGCAATGACCATCGTTGCACTGATCAGTCCCACAACAACAACGGCAATAATAGTCACAACGATACGCGCGGTCATTTTGCCCATCTTATTAACAGATGCACCCAGTATATTCGTAGATACATTAAAGTTCATTCCCATGATCATCGTACCCACAATAGAAGCAAGCACTAGCATCATAGGAAGCATCTGATTTGGCATATCCTTTACTTTATTGGTGCTTTGAATGTCCGAGGTCACCTTAGTTGCGAGTCCTTGAGCTATTTGCCCTGCTTGCTCAGCTGGTAATTTCGGATTCATCTGTGTTAGAACTGCAGATGCCCCAGCTGCTACTGCCTCTTTGTTCACAGACGCCGTGACATTCCCGGCTACCGCTTGCATCACGGACTTCGTCATAGAAGGATTAGACTCATTAATTGTATAAGTAATAGGTACCGTCTGTCCTGGTGTTTGAAGCTGTTTAGAGAAATCAGCCGAGATATGCATAACCATCTGAACTTGACGATCATTTAACAGATTTTGTGCTTGTTCATTAGTAGTCACTAACTCCGTTTGAAACGGAAGATTGCCTTGCAGGTTCTGAACAATTTTGCTCCCCAAACCTTGATCTTCATTGACGATCGCGATCTTTAATTGGCTCGTATTATCGGTTACTCCCTTATAACCCGTCATCCAAATCAAACTAAACAACAACTGAAACGTAATGGCTGTGATAATCCCGACCTTCGTCGTTGCTTGTTTTAGAAATGCACCTAATGCGTGTTTCATATTTACCACTCCTCTTTGTTAAACGACCGTTTAAATTAAACGTTTGTTTAAATTATAGATTGGAGCTTAAAAGCTGTCAATACGTCTTTTTAGCTGCTGCTGCTGAAGAACTTATAATCATCGTTGACTAATAGTATAAATTTTTGGAGGGTATTACACTCAGTGTGTCTGACTCAGTGATCGTGCAACTTACACTTCGCTTTAGAAACTGGATTACGAGCTATAGTTTTGTTCGAGGGAGAGGTTCCGCCTGCATATCAAATCTAATATTATATTTTCTGAGACTAATACTAAATTTCTCCGATCATCATAGCAGCAGCAATAAAAAAAAATAAAAAAAACCGCCCCTGTTTGGCGGTTTAGAAAATAATATTTGTTATCAAAAAAATCTTGTTAAATAGGCATGTTAACACTATTAACACTTGTTAACATGATTTTCTATGCATTTATAAGCATTATTATTAGCCGTTCAGATTTTGATTTTCCAAGATTTCTTTGTCCTCAACGTTATCGCGAGTAACTTTTTGTACCCCGATAGAGCTGTAGGAGATCAAAAGCATAACGGCAACGTAGTAGCCCTTTACGTTTAAATCGAATGGCGCGTTAAATAATCCAATGAAAAACATGACGAATCCAATTATTAACCCGACTATCGCCATTCCTGTGAAAGCGGGAGTGTTACGCATACGATGCTTAGGATTTTCGATTTTCATATCTTTGTCCTCAGCATTGTCCCGTATCACCTTTTGGGTGACGATGCTTGTGATGGTGATTAGGAACATACATAACAAGTAATAACCTTTGACGTTTAATTGCCAGTCAGCATTGTAGATGCCAAGGCAATATAAGAATAATCCAGCCGTAAGAGCGAAGTAAGAAGCCGCTGTGAAAGCTGGTGTGTTACGTTTTTGATACTTTGGGTACATTGGGGGCCCACCTCTTATGGTTTTTTGTGGTTTACTTATTGTTGGTTAGTGCATCATCATAATTGGATCTCTTTTACAAATATATTAACTTACCGAGCAGCATAATAATAGGCTTATTTTCATGTAGTACCTATCTGGTAATTAGGCAACATTTGTTATATTAAACGACTGTATTGTTCAATTCATATTCTCCAAGTTAAAGATCAATTTTTATTAATCGAAGTAATTTGATAAGTTCTCTTCGCGTTTTTACTTTACTCATAAGTAACTGTTCGGATAAGACTGCTAGGATCCATACAATAACTCCTGTCGTATCCAAATCCCTATCTGAGCTTTTCTTATTATCTAATAAATGAACTCCAAGCGCAAAACACATTCCGTCTCTATTTTGTCCAATCACATCTAGCATTCTATGAATAAAATGAGAGCATAGGGAGGTGATTACAATGGCTTTGTTCACAGGTGTTATCGAAAACCGTCATTTTACAGTAACAAATTTAGTTATCAGTTTATCCAACGAAGGCGATGTCCCAGCCGAAGTTGAACTCCAGGTGTATCGCATACCGACTCTGGGGTTCAGCACTGCAATACTTTACGTTTTGCACACAGTTTCACTAGCTCCTTTCAACGAAGTAAACTCTATTATTACTTTTGACAACGTATTTGCGAAAGTAAGTCGATTTGCCGTTCGTGTATTTCCAAGCGGTCTAGGGGGGGCTAATATCGTCCCAACTGTTGGCTTATTAGATGACTCAGCGAATGTTATTCGCATAATCAAACCAGGTGATTTTCAAGCTACTGACTGACCTAATGTTTTAAGCTAGCAGCAAGGCCAGCCATTTTCTGACCACGAAGTCTTCAGTTACGACGATGTGGGTGGAATAACCACCTTGCGTATATTGCCCGTACCTAGGAGGATCGAACCCCTGACCTCTTGCATGCCATGAAAGCGCCATCCCAGGCTGAGCTGACCCTCATTATGATCTTGTATTGAAGGAAGGGGTAGCCCCGCGTCTGATAACGAAGTTTACATTGCCAAAAAACCATAGCATACTCCGGCATCATAAGAACCTTGCCTGTGGCGGAAGGATCCTCTATCTTGTTACTTGATAATTTCACTATAGACGTTTTGTGTAGCCGTAATACTCTGACTCTCTAAATCGGTAAATCTGCTCCATCTCTCAAAAATAACGGTATAACTTCGAGTGGTGCATCGCTCTCTATCCAAATGCCGCCCTCATGGATTTGACCCGTGCTTACCTCTTTCCATGATGAACCTTTTGGCAAATAAATCTTTCTTACTCTTGCACCTTCATAAAGTATAGGGGCTACGAGCAGATCAGGACCGAACATGAATGCATCCTCAATGTTCCAGGCTTCACGATCCTGCGGAAAATCATAGAACAGCGGACGCATTGGGGGAGTACCCTTTTCGTGCGCAGGGCTGGGGAGTAGCCTTAATCCCTAAAGATAAGCAATTCGCCTCTGTGCTAGGCGGAGAAAATTTGGCGGTGATTAAAGGTGAAAACAGCGGTGAGGCTATAAAGTTTCTGACTTACTTTGCGGACCCTAAAGTCATGAACAATTTCGAAAAAGATTTCGGGTACTTTCCTCCCAGAAAGGACGTGGCTTCCGATCCTTTATGGACAAAAGATCCGCTATTGCAAATTTTTTCTGAAGAAATGCAGTATGCACGTCCTCGACCTGCTAGTCCACAATGGCCGGGAATTTCTAAAGCCATCTCTGCCGCTTTAGTAAAATCGTTATCGCAATATGCCGATCCGATTGAAAATGCCAAGGAAGCGCAAGCAAAAATAGATCAATTATTGAAATAACCAGAGATTAGCCATCAATGCTAGTCTCTTTAATTTGACTATAAATAAAAAACTCCCCATTCACGGGGGAGTTCAATTTATGTTGTTTGTTGTGTGTCAAAATTTGATGCTGGGTTACCGTAACCATCGAGCTTTTCATCGCCAATGATATCGACAAATTCTTTCGCTCCTTCTGGAACGGAGAGAATATCTGATGCCTCAACAATTGTTTCTAAATTTCCTTCAAACGTTTCTATATCCATTTTTATGCCTCCTTCGAAGAATAATATTGATATTATGTACCAACATTTACCTGAACATACAATGAATTATTTCAAGGTTCAGTAAAGCCATGTGAGGCCATAGAAATCATCCTCCACGAATCTTCCCCAGTCACTCTATCAAACTTGATATACGCGGCATCCTCATGTTTGTCACAAGCATGTAGTTCATAGTCAACATTTCCAATTCGAAATGTCGCTGGTTGATCGCAGTAAGAGCATATTGCCGTATTTACTATTCCTATTCCCATGCCCATTAACACCCACCGTTCAATACATCATATAACGTCCATGATGCCACCTTCTTGGCATTTCTATACATAGTAAAAAGTGAAACGATACGAGACAGGAATGCTCCCAGTGGCTCCATACTTATGAAACAAAAAAGTAATCCAATCCGGTCGAAAATCCCCAGAAGTGGATTACTTTTTTATTGACGATCAATGAAATTAATATTTACAAATCCCACGCGTAATAATCACAAGCAAAATGAACAGAACGAGAATACTTCCGACTGAGTTATAAGAGCTAACTTTTGCTACAGGGTGGTGTACAGCAACCGGTTTTGGGAAAACATAGGATGTTTGTTGGTAGGATGCGTGCAAATGGATATCATTGTGGACCGGGCTTTGCATCATAGGAGCTTGCGGCTGTACCGATAGCGGCATTTGGGTTGGCATCGACATCGGCATCGGCATTGGCATCGGAGCTGGCATCGGCATCGGGGCTATTGGGTACGTTGGAGCTTTTGCATATTCCATGAAAGAGCACCTCCTCAAAGTTTTCCTTAAGGAAAACTTTCATCATCAAATTAAATGGTCTTAAACAACTTTGTTTTCGTTTAGGTTTGGGTGAATAGCTTACAACATCAGTCTATGGGGGAGCACCTACCTTGAACACGGTAAACACCCAGATCCAAATAAAATGGTCTGATGTCATGGGCGAACGAGCATGCATGCATGGGCAAAAACGATCCAAAACCACGCGAAAGGGAACTCGATTCGTTATCGTAGTTCCTCTTAGCTCATTTCCAACTAAAAAGGACTGCCCCACAACGGGAGCAGCCCTCTCATATTTACACATATGGATTGTTTTCTCGTTCGAAACCAATCGTTGTTTTGGCGCCATGTCCTGGATACACAATGACGTCATCATCGAGTAAAAACAGCTTATCTTGAATGGAATCCAGCAGCACGTTGTTATCCCCACCGAGAAGGTCCGTTCGACCTACCGACAGTTTGAACAGAACATCTCCACTGAACAGGTGCTTCTCGTATAAGAAGCTCACACTTCCCGGTGAATGACCGGGGGTATGGAATACCTTAAGCTTAATGCCAAGAAACTCGAGCGTTTGCCCTTCGTCTAGCGCATATTCAGCCGGGTCCGTTTCAATCGGAGCTCCTAGATCAGGCCAGCGAGCTGAGCCGTTTTTCTTTGGATTCGTCAGCCAGTCGGCTTCCAGATCGTGAATATACACGGGGCAGCGTTTGAGCTTACGGATCTCATCGACCCCACCGATATGGTCAAAATGAGCATGCGTGAGGAGAATCGCTACAATATCCAAATCGGCAATCTTTTTGATAAGTGATTTAGGATTCATGCCTGGATCTATGATAATGCCTTTTTTCGTTTCGGGATCAGATAACAAATACGCGTTCGTACTTACCGGGCCTAGCACAAATGATTCTATTTTAATCATATGTATTCACCTTAGAACGACTCGATTAATTCACGAAGTTCCTTCACAATAACAGCATGATATCCGTTACCTTCACCATATTGACGGCCCATTTCGGCTCTGGCTACTTGAATTTTTTCGTTATAATCTGCCGCTTCACGATCTGGATTTTCTTTTTTGAATTGATTCATGACAGCTTGCACGTGTTTCGGACGCGGACCCCATTGTCCCAAAACAAAACCGCCTGTATCTGTAAATATAACAATTGGAATCGCACGACCGCCACCCGTCAGGAACTGGTCAATAACGTCGTAATTTTGTTCAATAATAAGTACTTCCGTAGGAATACCGCTGTTCTCCAGCGCTTTGAATACGACAGGTACGTTACGAACAACGTCGCCGCACCAATCCGCAGCAACGATTAGACAGCGCAGATCATCCCGGTTGTTTAGAGAATCGAAATACTCCTTGTCCTCTTCATTATCCCATTCAAATCCATTGTAATAAGCTAAAAATTGCTCTTGATTTTTCTCCATGCTGTCAATGAACTGCTGTGGCTTTAAGCCAGTGCGTAGTTTGCTTGCAAGATTCGTACTCATCGCTGATCATCCTCTCATATCGTCATTCGTTTCTTTTATTGTAGCAAATGCACGCGAAAGCTCCAAATCTTTGTGGCTTATATCTTCGCTTTTCTTTTCAAATATAATTGATAACCCACATACAAGATCGTTAAGACAATCGCTGCGATAATTAATGGCTTAATGTATGGTCCTGCGATTTCGTCAATCGTTTCCCAGTTATCTTTGAGCTTCATGCCCAAGTAGACATAGAGAATGGAATATGGAATTAAAGCTAGACCTGTGTAGAGTGTAAACTTACCTAGTGGCATTTTGGCCATACCCCCGGGAAGGGATATCGCATGACGGACAATGGGAATGAATCTAGCTGTGAAGATCATGCCTGTCCCATAGCGGTTAAACCAAGACTCAGCTACATCAATATGATGTTTGCTGATAAGCAAATATTTACCGTACTTCTCAAGGAAGGGTCTACCTCCGTAGCGACCGATCCAATAGAGCACCACTTGCGCTAAGGTACCGCCGATTACAGCACAAACTATAGCGCCAACAAAATTAATCTCACCTTTAGACACCAGATAGCCTGCGTATGCTAAAAGCAGTTCGTTAGGGATAACTTCCAACATTAATCCGAGGAAAATCCCCCAATACCCAAGTCCTTCCAAATAAAGCAGTACATTGTGAATCAACTCACTCATCCATGAAACCTCTCTCCACTTAGAATATCCGTTTCTAGTCTATAAAACATTCTATCACAGACGGGCTCCTATCAACCAGTTCCACGCTCTTTTTGCGCTAAAAAGTAGGATATAATATGCTCCTTGCAGGCATGTACGGGTGCACTTAAATCTTTGCCTGAGCGATGAATGAGCCCATGCTCTAGCAAAATTGTTTTCTCCTGCTGCAGTCTCAACAATTTGCCCGATTGAAGCTCTTCCTGAACGGATGTTAACGGCATTAAGGAAAGACCCATTCCAAACATCATGGTCTGTTTAATCATTTCCGTGCTGTCGAACTCCATCGCTGTAAAGGTGGCTAACCCTTTGTCTGCTAAGACCTGAGAGGCCATCGTTTGGTAAATGCAGCGGCTTCCAAAGCCAATTACTTTGGTATCCGCTATTGCTTCCCAACCATCGTTCTCCACACGACTTACCAATGCAGGAGCCCCTACCCATACCAATTCATCTTGGATCAGAGGTATAAAAGTAAGATTGTTAGCCTTCGGGTCGCGAGGAACAATACCAAGGTCAACGCGGTACGCAGACACTTCTTGGATAATATCACGTTGATAACCGGTTTCCAGTTGCAATTGTATCTGAGGATATTGTTCAAATATAGTAGGCAGCAGCTGTGGAAGATGCGGCACGCAGAAGGATTCAAGCGCTCGGAGCCGCACCACGCCTTTGGGTTCATGCAGACCGGTTAATTTATCTTGAAGGGATTCGCCAAGCTGTAGGTATCGATACGCATAGGGGGCAACTTCTCTGCCCGCAGCAGTTAATTCTACACCTCGGGGCAAACGCCTAAACAGAGCTTGACCCAATGTTTGCTCAAGTTGATGAATATGCATCGTAACCGTTGATTGCACGTATCCGAGCTTGAGGGCTGCCTTGCTGAAGCTTTTCTCCTCCATCACCGTGATGAAGGTTTTCATGCTGCGCCCATCCATATGTTCAAGCATTGTACGCCACCCCTACCTATCGAATTATCGAATATCTATTATCATAATCATTCGTTATTCAAATGATTTAACTCATGATACCATGAGAATTAATAAAGGAAAAGAGGTGTACACAAGCAATGAATAGCCCTGCATCATTCCCAAAAGCATTCGCTCTGCTCATCCCCGGAATCGGCGGGTTTCTCGCCATTCTGGTTTGCAGCTTACTCGGCGATTTCACCCGAGTCTCGCTGCTTATGGCGCCCTTCGGCGCCTCATGCGTCATCGCCTTCGCGCTCCCGCAGAGCCCGCTCGCGCAGCCCCGCAGCCTTGTCGGCGGCCACCTGCTGAGCACGCTCGTCGGGCTCTGCGCGCTCTCCGCCTTCGGCGTCCACGCGTGGAGCCTCGCCCTCGCCGTTGGCGCCGCCATCACGCTCATGCAGCTGACGCGCACGCTGCATCCGCCGGCCGGCGCCGACCCGCTGCTCGTGATGCTCACGGGCGCGGGCTGGGGCTTCTTGCTCACGCCGGTGCTTCTCGGCGCCGCGCTGCTCGTGCTGGTTGCCCTCGTTTATCACCGGGCAACCCGAACCCATTACCCCACAGCATGGTGGTAATTAGAACCCTCACTTGAACATCGGCTTGAACTGTTCATCAGATCATAATCATGCGCTGACAAGCCTCCGCATAAGATGTACAAGAACCTTGTACAGGAGGCGGACCAACGATGTCCCGAGTATGGATTATTAAACGTAAGCATCTCTTTCTGGCAGCCGCTGCTCTGCTGCTGCTCCTCTCCGGCTTGCTGTATATGAACCGTGGGAGCATCGTCTCAACGGCAGCCGAGCCGACTGCGGAAAGGACGATTCACATGGTAACCGGAGAGTTCAAATCAACCACCGCAGACGGTAAAACAATTGAAGCCTATCGATGGGATCCGGGCACCGTCGTTGTCCAAAAGGGCGAGAAAATCAAGCTAAGCATCTATGGTGTGAACGGTCAGAGCCACCCTTTTCTCATCGAAGGGCTAAATATTAGCGGTGAAGTCAAAAAAGGGAAAGAAACCGTTGTACATTTTACAGCCAATCAGGAAGGGACTTACCGCATCATTTGCTTGACGCACACGGATATTGCCCATAGCGGTCCGATGATCGGCTATATCGTGGTGGATTAGCCTCTTGGCCCAAATGGGCGGCTTAGGTTCCTGTCCCCAGTGGCTCTGCGCCCTCTCCATGCATACAAATAGCATAGAGGGAGTGTGGATACAGTCATGATCAATAACAAGCCGAGTGAAAAACATAAGCAGCAGTTCCCCAGTGCTCGCGGAATTCGGAGAGCTTGCAGCAAGGAATTATACCGAACCGTTAAGCGCTTGAAACTATGGATTTCTCCCGAGCAGATTAGGGCTGCTGAGGAGCTCTATGTGAAAAAAGTGATGCTGAATCTTCCATTCATCATGGAGAACGGCAGTAACCGCAAAGCGCTTTCCGACTGGTTTGACGAAAATGTAGGGCCAGAAATTGCCCCGCTTTGGAATGTGGAGCTTGAAGTACTAAATCATGCGTTTCGTGACGCATTCGGTGGTTAAAGCAAAGAAGGCCATGGGTATGTTAGACATACGCCATGACCTTCTTTTTCATATGAACATTTTAGTGATATTCAGGCAGCCATTTGCCGTGTGCTTCAATTAACTCATCACACATCGCAACGATATCGTCCATCGACAGCTCTGCTGATGTATGTGGATCCAACATAGCCGCGTGATAAATATGCTCGCGTTTACGTGTGATTGCTGCTTCAATCGTCAGCAGCTGCGTATTGATATTCGTACGGTTGAGCGCCGCTAGCTGCGGAGGCAGATCGCCAACGTAGGTAGGCGTAACTCCATTACGGTCTACTAAGCAAGGAACTTCAACGCATGCTTCGCGCGGCAAGTTCGTAATTAAACCAGTATTCATCACATTACCGCCGATTTTGAACGGAATATCGGTCTCAATCGCTTCGAAAATGTAGGAAGCATACTCATGGGAACGATTGTGTGTCAGATTCGCATCATTTACCAGATCCTCGCGCATTTGTTTCCATCTGCTAATTTGCTCGATGCAGCGGCGTGGATACTCGTCGAGTGGAATATTGAAGCGGTCTACCAGCTCTGGATAATTGCGTTTGATGAAATACGGATGGTACTCCGCATTATGCTCGGAAGACTCGGTAATATAATGACCGAATTTCAGCATCATTTCATAACGAACCATGTCCCAATGCTTCTCTTTTTGCTTTTCCGCGGCCCGCTTCTTAATCTCTGGATAAAGGTCAACGCCATCCTTGGTTACTTCCAACAGCCATGCCATGTGGTTGATGCCGGCGATTTTGGCTTTAACGCCTTCCTTTTCCAAGCCCAGACTTTTGAAAAGCTCCGGAATACACGCTTGTACGCTGTGACATAAGCCAACTGTACGAACACCGCCATACGTGTTCATAACATTGGTTAATACTGCCATCGGATTCGTATAGTTGAGGAACAGGGCATCTGGACATACCTCGCGAATATCCGCTGCGAAATCCAGCATCACAGGAATCGTACGCAGATTTCGGAAAATACCGCCGATACCGACCGTGTCGGCAATCGTTTGACGCAAGCCGTACTTTTTAGGGATTTCAAAATCCGTTATTGTACATGGATCATAGCCACCTACTTGGATAGCGTTCACCACATATTTAGCTCCGCTCAGAGCTTCCTTACGGTCCGTATAAGCTTTTATAACAGACGTACTTCCGCTAGTCTTTTTGATGTTATTCAGCATGTTAGCTGAATCCTGCAGACGTTCGTGATCAATATCAAAGAGAGCGATTTCAAAGCCTTGCAGCGCAGGTGTGAGCAAACAATCACCAAGTACATTTTTCGCAAAAACCGTACTTCCAGCACCTAAAAAAGTAATCTTGGACATGTGTGAATCTCCTCCATAGTGAGTTCTTTTTTCTTATCCTCACTATAGCGCAGGACGACTTCCAAATACATGGATTGAACGAACTCCTATATGGACATTTGTAGTTTATTGATGTATCCTAGAAACAAAAACTATAAAGAGGCTTCTATGAATCAGGATCATTCCTATTTCGCCCTTCATATCAATCCGCTCCATAGCACCAATGAATTATCCGTACTTTTCAGTGGAGAAGGCAAGCCTATTCCTCTGCATAAAATGGGACCTGCCGTGCATGATTATTACCTTATCCATACCGTGCAAGCGGGAGAAGGCACGTTCGAGATGCATAACCGCACTTACCGGTGCTCCACTGGAGACACCTTCGTTATTTATCCCGGAGAGTTGTTCAGTTATATCGCAGATAGCGATCATCCCTGGCACTATACATGGGTTGCCTTTTCAGGCCGCGCTGCAGGAACCTTGCTTTCGCAAATTGGCGTTTCCCCCCAACAGGCCGTCATTTCGGGGAGCAACCCCCGCTCTATACGTCATTATTACCGACACATTCGCTCCAGCTTTCAGCATTCTGACACTCCTGTGCTTGAGGATATGGAATCCGCTGCTTGGCTTCGCCTCTTAATCCGGGAACTCGGGCGCATGAACAGCCACCAGATTGCCGTTAAACCAACAACCGAAACTGATATCGAGCGTCAGGTCGGACAAGCCATCCGATACTTAGAACTGCAATACACACAGCAGGTATCTATCGAGGAACTCGCACACACACTAGGCTATCACCGTACGTATTTATGTAAGATGTTCAAACAATCTACGGGCTTAGCCCCTATGCAGTATCTATTAAAAGTTCGCATGGAACGGGCCAAACAGTTGTTAGAGACATCTATGACTATTGACCAAGTAGCGTCTTCTGTCGGATTTAACGATGCCCTCTATTTTTCCAAACAATTTCGCAAATGGAGTGGAGCAGCGCCTTCGGTTTATCGTAAAGAACAGAAATCCTAATAGGTGAAAAGAAAGCCTACAACCCCTCAGTTTTATCTGGGGCCGGAGGCTTCTTTATTAGAGGGCGTTAATAACTAAAGCGCTCAAAGTAATAGGACCTATGACAGTAGCCGTTAAACCTGCTGTCAAAGACTCAATAGATAAGGTATAGCCATGCGATCCTGCTGGTGGGTTAACATCGATTGCTTGAATTGTCGGAACATAGTATTTCTCAACGCCAGATTCAATACCAAGTCGTGCATAGTAAATGACTTGACCATCGCGGAAAATGCGGAATAATACACTTCCTGTACCTACATCTCCTCTTACTCCAATTGTTGCTTTCAATTCTACAACTTGAGGATATGTGGCTGGAACATCCACTCTGACTTCCGCAAGTCCTACTCCTGCCGGAGTTAATGGGACAGGAATTTGTACCCCATCTGTAACGGGCGTAACCGTAAGACCAAAGTAACTTTCGATTTGATTTGCCATGATTCTTTCATCTCCTTTTCTTGTAAGATACTATATTGTATGAAGTTGATAGATTAATAGATTGGACAAAATAATCATTTATTGAAATTATCCGCATAAAAAAAACTGCTGACAAGGACGGATCCTTATCAGCAGTTTTTTCGTATGATTAAATTTCAATATCAACAATCAAGCTATCGACTCTGCCTACTTCTCTAATATATGCAGCAACCGCTTGGTGCTCCGGATTTGGACCATAAGCCTCAAGAGCTGCTCTATCCTCAAAACGTACAGATAAAACAATTTGGTAGCCTTTGTTCTTCTCTGAAAAGTTAATGCCCGCTTGAATATCTACAATGCCTGTTAGATGCTCTTTTAACGCTTTAAATCTATCAACGACTTCTTGGAGCTGCTCCTGTGTCGTTGTTTCACCGAATTTTACAAGTACAATATGATCGATCATGATATAAAACCTACTTTCCCTGTGTGTTTATATTTAACGTTTGATTAAGCGCAGAAAACGCGCTTTCAGCGAGAGCGTAAGGAGCCGAAGCTCGTCAGTAGAGTCTGAGAAGCCGAAAAACAGCTTCTCTGCAGATTGTCCCGCGCGTCCGTGCTGCTTAGAGATTAACGTCCTTAATCATATCAGGTAGGCGTGTTCACGTCGATATGGAACCTCTACTTCGAAGCAAGCTCAGCAATCTGAGCTGACAGCAGCACATGTGTGCCGAACTGACCTGACTTTGCGGATTTAATTAATCCCGTAGCGATCGTTTTCGCATGGATCGGCCGATACGTACGGAGTCCACCGATCATAAGCGGGGAAATGGCTCGCGACACCATGCTTCCCAATTTCTCACCCCGTCGAAACTCATCTCGTTTACCTAGAATAAGTGAAGGACGAAGCATGTAAAGCGCATGGAGCTTAAGCTCCCTTAGGCCTTCCTCCACCTCTCCCTTTACCCGATTGTAAAAAATCGAGGATTTGCGGCTCGCTCCCATCGCAGTTACTATGGCAAATGCCTCTGCCTTACCCGAACTAGCTATTTGCCCCAATTTCATAGGGTACGCCAAGTCTACTTTTCGAAACTGCTCTTGGGATCCTGCCTTCTTAATTGTCGTACCTAACGTGCAAAATACATGAGCATGCTCCATGTCAGACGGTTCAATAAGAGCATCCAGATTGCTAAAATCGGTTACGATTTGAACCAATTTCTCATTTCCGCGGAGATGACTAATTTGCATGTTTTTACGAACCAGTGCAATCACTTTCGTGTATGCCTGATCTTCTAGAAGCAGCTTAATCAGCTCACGGCCAACTAATCCGGAACCGCCTGCTACAATGGCTGTGATTCCCATATAAGCCCTCCTAATTAAACTTCCCAATCGTTTCTGAGCTTCTCATAAAGTTGAGCTAAATATGCAGCAGGATCCAATGTAAACCCTAGGTCATGTTCTAACTTATTAGAAAAATGTTGAGCAATCGGTACGGCTAACTCCTGTAATCTTACATTGTGCATTGTCGGTATTCGCTCAACCCAGGCTTGTAAAAGCTGCCAGTCTATCGAAGAGATCTCTTGTCTTTTGGCTTCGTCTATCTCCAAGGTGAGGATGGGGTAGTTCTTTTTGGAGATGACCTTATCGATATGCTTTCGACGTTTCATTCGTTCAAAACGAGCTTCAATCACAACAATCGTTCCGGCTACCATATCACCGATGCGCTTATCTTTTGAACTAAAGATGATACTGACTGCACCAATGAAGTAGAAAGTTGGCATCATATCCAGTAAACGAAATAAGTTACGAATCAAGATCGATAATAAGGTTGCAGACTGACCGTTATTTTGGAGCACGCGAAGTCCTAGAATTCTTTTCCCGGGCGTTTGCCCTCCCATGAAAGCTTCTGTGCAGACGAAATAGCCTAAGTTCACTACAATCCAAAGAATGATGGCAATTGCAATCAAATAATCTGCAAGGGCAGGCAGCCAATCACCCGAATATAACCTGCTTATCAAAATAGCAAATACAAATAAAAGGCCATTCATCACAAGCAAAATCAAACAATCAAGTATATGCGCTAACGCCCTGCTGCCAATGCCTGCGGTTTGAAATTGCAATTGCACCTGCTCAGGTGTAACTATGGTTAGTTCTTTATCCAGAGACTCGTTCATAGCATCTCCTTATGATTTCAAAATTATGGTAACGAATGTCATTGATATGCTAAAATGAACAAGCAAAACTCTTAGATTATGCTCACGATGCAAGTTTTGCCAAAGCAAAACTCTTAGGAGGTCCACCCCATGAATATCTCGCGCTTTATTCGAGAACATAAATCGCAATGGACAGAGCTTGAGCAGCTGCTGATTCAGCTTAGTAAGCGGAAGAGCAGTTTGCAGGCCAGCCAAGTGAATCGATTCACTGAACTTTACAAAGTCGCATCTGCTCATCTCGCTACCTTACAAACTCACATGCCTATGGATGAAACAACCCTATATCTGAATCATCTCGTGTCCCAAGCTCATAATGCGATGTATAAAGAAAATAACAAAAGCAGTAAACAGATGAAGGAGTTTTTCCTCCACTACTTTCCATCGCTAATACGCGCGAGAAGTCTATTTGTGGGCTTTGCCCTTTTCTTATTTTTGCTTGGTGGGCTGCTCGGCTTCCTGTCTGTATGGAACGATCCATTGAATCTATCCATGATCATGCCAGGGGCCATGGCCGATAGTATTGACCCTTCCAAAACCGCCGATCCACGCGGCGACCTGCATTCACCACTTGTATCAACAGCCATCATGACGAACAACATTCGAGTCGCCGTTCTCGCTTTCATAAGCGGTGTAACGCTTGGGATCGGGACCATCTATTTAATGATAAGCAACGGCCTTATTGTAGGAGCATTAGCTGCCGTTTTCATGCAATCTGGGAAAAGCTATGTATTCTGGGCTTACATATTGCCGCATGGCATTATTGAGCTTACCGCTATTTTCATCGCTGGCGGCGCCGGTTTGTATATGGGATATCGATTCTTCGTTCCAGGACCCTTTCCGCGCAAGCTGCGTTTTCTGGAGTCGGCCAAGGAATCCGCCCAGCTCCTGATCGGCACGATTCCTTTATTCATCATTGCTGGGATTATTGAAGGTTACATTACACCGTCCACGATGTCGCTTGAGGTTAAATATCTCATAGCCGGAATGACTTTATTGTTACTCGCACTCTATTACGGATATGGCATTAGTCATCGATCTAAACAAAAACAATTAACGCTATGAACGATCTCGCGATTTCAAATCCAAATAAGCATTAACAGCGCTAAGTGTCAGTTGGTCGGCAGGGACATCCATCACCGGGATGCCACGGCCGGCCATTTTGGTTACATAGGCGTAACGGTCTGTTGTAAATTGGTGGGCAATACTTTGCCGATAAGCCTGGCGGCTATCCTCAGCGCGAATACGTACCCATTGATGAAGAAGCGGATCCTGCAAGGACAAGAGCAGCACATGGTGACTTCTGCGCAATCGCTGCACATATGGCAGCATCTCTTGATCATACAGATAACTTTCCATATCGGAAAATAGCACGACAAGCGAGCGTTTTTTCAGAAAGCGCAGCACATGAGAGAAGGCGATCTGTGTGTTAGACTCCACGAAATCCGTCCTCAGATCATACACGGCCCTCGTTAACTCCTGAAGATGGGAAAGCCCTTTTCCAGCCGGTACGTACACTTTCACTTGGCTTGCGTAAGCAATTAACGCTACTTGATCCCCTTGTTTAAGAGCTACGGCAGCAAGTGTTAATGCAGCTTCCAGTGTCCGGTCAAGCTTCACTTGTCCCTCAAGCTCGATAGCCATTTGCCGACCACAGTCCAACACTAAGGTCACAATCTTTCCTTTTTCCGGCTGGAAAAGGTTCGTCATCAGCTTCGTCGTGCGAGCAGACGCTTTCCAATTGATATGTCTCATATCGTCGCCTTGCACATAATCACGGATATAATGAAACTCCGAGCCGATACGCTGCTTTTTGAATAGTCGCTGGCCTTCTAATATTAATGCATCCTGTACAGCGCCTAGTACACCTCGTACCTGAGATAAATCAGGATAGATATCAATCTTATCTACCTGTTTCAATCGCACTTGCTTCTTCCAAAGCCCCATGCCTCCGGAGTAGCGCAAGTATACATGTTCGAAGAAGTATTCCCCTCTTTCGAGAGCCATCGTTGTATAAAAGAAAGAGGCTGAAGTTCCTCGGAACGCGCCGCTCAAATGGTTGCTTACCATGCTGAATGTTTGGGGCAAATGATCCATTAATTCAACGTGAACAGACGGCTGTTCCTCGGATTCAAGCTCAAGACCCACCTCAAAGCTGCTTCTGACATCCATCTGCTCCGGAAGTTTGCGCCGGATTCCCCAACTGCTGCGTTTAGGAAGCAGTAAAAGATCAATGCCACTTAACACGCAGAGCAGTGCATTCCAGCTCCAGAATACAGGTAGGGCGGCATCAAATATAGAGGCTATTAACGTGACTACTGCACCTACGAATACGAGTACAATGAATCGGTTCGTTGGCAGGATAAAGTCCTGAAGCAGGAATTTATCGAGGAACCGGAATAGAGCCGAGCGTCTCTTGGATGATGTGGTCACTTGTTCCGCCCTCCAATTCCGCTTGCGGTGTTAACAGCAGTCTGTGCCGCAGTGCAGGTCGCGCTACAAGCTTAATATCGTCAGGCGTCACATACGTTCGTCCATCCAGTAAGGCCCAAGCTTTACTTGCCATCAGGACGGCAATTCCTGCCCGGGGACTAGCTCCCAGCTGTATGCGTTTGGACTCGCGGGTCTTACGAATAATTGTGGCAATATAGGTGTATAAGGATTCCTCCACAACCACATCGGAAAGCCTGCGCTGCAGCTCTGTGATGCGTTCTGGGGTCAGTATGGCCGCGAGTGACTCCTCTTGATGCTGCCCAAACGGTACGTGGCGGCGAAGAATTTCCACTTCAGCTTCTTCACCAGGATAATCAAGCACCAGCTTGAACAAGAAACGATCGAGCTGTGCTTCTGGAAGCGGATAGGTACCTTCGTATTCAACGGGATTTTGGGTGGCTACGACAAAAAAAGGATTTGGGAGCTTGTATGTATTCCCCTGAATCGTTACTTGGCGCTCTTCCATTGCTTCTAGGAGAGCCGCTTGTGTCTTCGGTCCGGAACGGTTAATTTCATCAGCCAATAGAACATTCGTGAAAATAGGACCTTGAATCGTAGTAAATGAATGATCCTGCATATGATAAATGACGCTGCCCGTAATATCTCCGGGCATCAGGTCTGGCGTAAATTGAATACGGCGGTAATCGCCGCCTGATAATTCCGCAAGGGTGCGCGCCATCTTGGTCTTTCCTAGACCCGGCACACCTTCTAGCAGTACATGACCACCAGCCAATAGGGCGGTGACGAGCAGCCTTATGTTCAGCTTTTGGCCGAACAAGCGCTGCTCCATCGATTGGATTAATTCATTCATTGCGCTCACTCCTTCTCCAAGTAGGCGATCATCTCGCCCATCTCCCGCGTTCGCTGCACGAACGCTTGGGTGCTCACGCCCCGCTGCTTCGCAGCGCGGGGCCCAGCAGAGCCGCCGCTAGCAGGCGGCTCCTCCAGCAGGCGCGCGAGCTGCGCCGCCTGCGCCTCAGACATGCGGCCGCGAGCAGCTTCCGCGGCCTGCAAAGCACTTGCGCTGGGGCTAAGCCCCCAGCGCTGATGCAGCAGCTGCCGCAGGAACAGCTGCTGGTGCGCAAGCGCCTCGTGCTGGTAGCCGAGGCGCTCGTACCAAGCGGCGACGGCGTGCACGCCTTCGTCGCCGCGGCGAACCGTCCACGCCCGCGGCGTGTAGACGGGGCCAAAGCGCTTGCCGCGCAGCCAGAGCCACAGCAGCAGCGCGAGACCAAGCTGCACGCTCGCGAGCACGAGCCACGCGGGGTAGACGGCAAGCAGTCCGGGCTTCGTCCCGAAGCCGTGATGGGTCTCATCAACCCACACGGCGTCCCAGGACTTCGCGAACAGCGGCCAGATCAATTCGAAATGGGACTCCTGATCAATCGTCCCATTCTGCATCCAGTTCGGGGTCATCACCACGGTGATGCTGCCCGAACCTTCTTCTATACGGCTGGCGAGCACGCCGTGGTCATCTTCGAACAGCACCCGCCCGTTTCCACCGGGCTTAATCCGGTACGGTGTATCCACCCGTCCCGTCAGCAGCCCCTCTGCTGGCGTGTAATCCGGCGAGACCCTAATCGTCGAGACAGACGTCCTCTCTTCCGTACTCTCTTTCGCACTCTCATTCGCACTCACTTCCGTACTCACTTCCGTACTTCCCATCCCAATCTCCCCTGCCAACACAGTCCCCCAAGGCTCCCACCCTTCGGGCTTGCGATCAAACAGAACAACATCATTACCCTTCCGAACCCAACCCAACAGCTGCTCGCGATCTGCCTTGGTCACAGCCGACGGCTGTAAGGCAACCAACAGCATCGCTTCACCATTGGGCAGGTTTTTCCAGTTTAGACGCCATTCCTTTACAGCCTTCTGCTTCGTACTCAGCAGTTCTTTCCAAGCTTTCGTGCCGTCGATATCCGCCGAGAAGGACAGATAGGGAGGTTGATCTGGGAGCTTTGGCTTTACTAGCCAGTAGCCTAATGCGAGAAATAACAGGATGCTGAGTGCTAGTCCCACATGCAGCTTATTCAGCCCTCTCATGTGCAAAGCCCTCCTCCCTGCCGATAACACGGGCAATCTGTTCATACATAGAAGTAAACTGTTCCTCTGTTACAACTTCCTTGCCATACCAAATGCGTTCAAATAAAAGCGAGCTATCATGGAACAAAGGGACTAGGGAAGAAGCTGAACCTCCCAGCTCCTCCGCATACTCCCAGTTCGTCTTCCATTTCTCCACACGAATCATACGTTTAGCTTCCATAAAGAACAGAAGTGACAGAAAGACCGAGCGTACGCCCTCTCTCCAGTCACCAGTTCCCTTTAGCTCCGCTGCTTGCTGCCAATAGAAGCGATAAGAACGGCTAATTTCTCCTACAGGCAAGTAAGCATCAGAGCGGATTCTCTTTTGCCAAATAATTTGCTTCAAGAACCAATAAATCGCAAATGCAGCAATTCCAAGAAGTGTAACGACAACACCAACTGTCATCCAGTCCGTTACCGAATCAGAAACTTGAAAATCTGGCAGCCAGCTCCGTATTTTACGAAAAAGCGGCTTCAACCATGCCCAGAACGAGCTGTTCTCTTTGACCTTATAAGCCGTATATTCGCTTTGATTTAAGATTTGTTTTAATTGCTCTTTATCCTCTTGCAAAGAAGTCGCTAAAGCTGCATTAATCATTCTTTTTATCCAAGTCTATCGGACGAAGATCTTCAAAAGTATCAAACGGCTCCAGTTCTTCCGCTGGCTCAGTTGGAGAAGTTTGCATCGTGCTTTCAATCAACGATTCAAGTCCCAGACCCTCATTACGAACCTTGAGATCGAAGTAGCTAACCGCATAAGGCAGAAACCATAGGGACATGACCAATATTGAAATTAAACTTTGTAATAACTGAGCCCCTAGTCCTAAACCCAAGACTGCAGCAATAATCAATTGAATGACGAATAGGAAAAGATACAAAATGAGCGTAAGTACGAAGTACATCAAAAATAAACGCCAGAAGCTTTTGCGGGTCAATTTCCAACTGCGGCCTAGTCCAACAGACTCTTCACCCATTGCAACAAAAGGCAAATAATAGCACCAGCGAATGAAAAAATAGGAAAAGGTGAAGATAGCTCCAAGACCAAGGATGACAAAGAAGACAATCGTTAGTGCCACCGCACCTCCACCAAAACCTCCTACCGAACTGGATAAGTTTCCACCTATCGCAAAGACGATAGCAAAAATGACAATAATAATTGCGAGACCTATGTATATTCCGAACATGATAAGAGCATCCAAGAACGTGCTTCCAGCTAACGGCCAAAATCGACGGAACGATTTGCGCAATAGCTCCCCGACTCCCGGTGTTTCTTCGCCGAAGAGGCTTGCTTTAACCAGATGTAAGACAGAAGCCACCGAAGCTGGCATAAGGCCAAGAATCATGATTGGTACTAAAACCAACACAAAGAGGAGTGTCTTCCCTATGTCTTTCGGCGTCTGATTATTTTTCATAAAAGAACCGGATCCAAACATATCCTGCATGGATGCTCCACTGCGAATCTGCTCAAGAATGGATGATGACGTACTTGCCGTCTCTTGATACGTCAGCAAATGCTGCAGTAAGTAAAATGGACCATACAAGATCAGCATGATAATTGTCAATGTCACAAAATGCTTGCGGTACAAATGGAAACTGCGATCTAATATTCTTCCAATTCCCATTGGTCTTAATGATGCGTTTTGCATGGAGAACCCCCTAAATGTTGGTAATTCAAATACTCTCTGACTATTATACACTAAACCCTCAAATTTCTGACCATCAAATTCTACACAAAAAAAACTAGATCAATACCTATCATTGATCTAGTTCTACTCTGTTTCTTCCACCGGATTTCGCGCGATAGAGGGCATGGTCTGCTCTGGAAACCATATCTTCAAGTACCATCGTACCGAACACCAGAGTAGGAGAATATTCAGCTACACCTATGCTCGCTGTTAGTCTTACGGTAACCTGCTCATCCGAGTATGGTTCTTCCATGATATGTAGTCTCAGATCCTCAGCCAAGCTTACACTTTCTTGTGCATTTTTACGCAGGGCAAGTAGGATAAACTCTTCGCCTCCATAGCGTGCAACAATCGTATCTGTTCCCGAATGCCGCTGTAGTATAGAAGCAACGTGATGAAGGACGCGATCACCCACCAAATGCCCATAGGTATCATTGATTTTCTTAAAATGGTCAATATCGAACATCATAACGGAGCACATTTGCCCTGCAGCAATACTGGCTTGAAGCTGTTTATTTCCTTCTTGCATCATATAACGGCGATTATGAATTTCTGTCAATTGATCCACCAATGCGGAATGCTCCAATAGCGAAATATTCTTCTTGAGCTTATCAGACATCAGGTTGAATGTATTGACCAACTGCCGCAATTCAATCGGAGCCATTCTAATTTTATCCGCATCAATCTGATAGTCGTAGTTCCCGTTCTGAATGATCTTTGTACCGCGAAGCAAGTATCTAATCGGTCTCTCCATTCTAGATGCAATCGTAACGGCAGCACCGATACTGAGAATAAGGGCAATAAGCGAAATGATAATAATCGCAATACTTAATTGATTTAATTTCTGAAAAACTTCTCTCTGCGTGATCTCACCTACGACAATCCAGCTTTTTCCTGTAGACCATTTATACTGGCCATAAACCCTTTCACCGCGAAATCCAATATAGGAATCATTCGAAGTGCTCCCTGTCTTGGCTCTTTGCATAATTTCAGTTTTCATCGGGACATTGACGAATTCTTCGCTTTTGCTTGTATTACTTGAGGCTGTGACAATATACCCGTCCGAATCCAACACATAGACTTCCCCAGTTTCACCAAAACTTAGCTGCTTCATTAAACTATTCAGCATTTCCAGTGTTACTACGCCTAGCACAGCACCTTTGAAATCATTATGGTCGCCAAGCACGGGAGCAGAGAACGTTATGACGGGTTTCCCTGAATCTTTGGATAGGATAACGCCGGAGATAAAGCTTTTCTTCTCAAGCGCACGTTTAAAATAAAGTGTATCTCCGACATAAATCTGGATTCTAGGATCCGCATCCGAACGAATATATCCATCTTTTTCTACGTAACTAATCGACAAGAATTCAGAATTCACTCTTGAGTAGTCTTGAAATTCTCTTTTTAGTTCGCCTATTTCATGAAATTTTGCATGGTCGGATAAGGCGAATCGTTTAATCGTATCCAGTTTTTCCTGATTCCATCTTTCAATATATAAACTTTGCAAGACAATCATTTGCTTTAATTGATTTTCAGCTTCATCTAAGCGATTTTTCTTCTCTATAAAATAAAAAGGGACAATAATTGAAAAGGTTAGTGTCACAATGACAACAACGATCCATAATTGAAACCTCATTTTTATCGTTTGATTTGTAAAATAAGAAAACATCGGTCTCATTAAGATTTTTGCTCCTCTTCATCCCTTATTTCATCATTATACCCTTATATTAGGACAAGAACAGACAATTTTCTCCTTTTTTTCAACATAAAAAAGCTCTCATCCGAATAGATTTGAGCTTCAGTTTCGAGCTGCAGCACATTGAAAAGCATGCTTTTTTCGCTTATGCTAATTTGTAAGCAGAAATGAGGTCATTTTCCCTATGAAAATTCTTGTACTCACCGAAAAACCAAGCGTCGCCAAAGAAATTGCCCGTGTCCTTGGCTGCAACCAAAAGCAAAAACACCATTATGAAGGTGCCAAATATGTCGTCACTTGGGCACTTGGCCATCTCGTTACCCTTGCCGAGCCTGATGATTACGATCCCAAGTACAAAACATGGAACCTGGAAGATCTCCCTATCATCCCTGAACGCATGAAGCTTAAGGTGATGAAGGAAACATCGCAGCAGTACCGTGCGATCGAACAGCTTAGCCGCCGGGGTGACCTTGCAGAGCTGGTCATAGCGACGGATGCGGGGCGCGAAGGCGAGCTCGTCGCGCGATGGATTATGGAGCTGATCCGCTGGAAGAAGCCGTTCAAACGGCTTTGGATCTCGTCGCAGACGGATCAGGCGATTCGCGAAGGCTTCGCGCAGCTGAAGCCGGGCACTGACTACAACCGGCTGTATCAAGCAGCCGTCTGCCGTTCCGAGGCCGATTGGCTGATCGGCCTGAATGTGACCCGCGCGCTGACCAGCAAGTTCGGCGCGTCCTTGTCTGCTGGGCGTGTGCAGACGCCCACGTTGGCCATGATGACGGGCCGTGAGGCGGAAATCCGGGATTTCCGATCCGTCGACTATTGGTTGATCGAAGCCGATCTGTGCTCTTTCCGCGCGGTGTGGCGAGACCCCAAAACAGGCGACACGCGCATTTTTGACCGCGAGCGTGCAGATGCCTTAAAAGCGAAGCTGCAGGGCCAGAGCGGCAAAATCCTGCACGTGCAAAAAACCGAAAAGCAGATTCCGCATCCGCTTGCTTATGACCTAACCGAATTGCAACGCGATGCTAACCGCAAATTTGGTTTTTCAGCTAAGCAGACGTCGAATGTGCTGCAAAGATTGTATGAGCAGTACAAGTTGGTCACCTATCCGCGTACCGATTCACGTTACTTGACCTCGGACATGGTGCCGACCCTGCTCGGCAGGCTCAAGGGTGCAGCCATTGGCCCCTACGCAGCGCTAGCGGCTCCTTTTATACGCAAACCGTTAACGATTACGAAACGCATTGTCGACGATACCAAGGTAAGCGACCACCATGCGATTATTCCTACTGGAGAAGCCATTTCACTCGCCACCTTAAGCGCTGACGAACGCCGTCTCTATGATCTCATTTTGCGGAGATTTCTAGCCTTATTCTGCGGTCCTTGCCGCTATGATGAAACCAAGCTGACTGTGGAAATAGCCGGAGAGAAGCTATATGCATCGGGTAAAGTGGTTAAACAAGCCGGTTGGAAAGACGTGTACGGAGCCACTGATTTCACCGATCCAGATCGGGAAGATACCGAGTCTGATGAAGACTCTGCTCAGCTGCTGCCCCAAGCTGCCGAAAAAGACGCCGTAACCGTCCGTAACGCCCGTCAATTAAGCCGCCAGACGAAACCGCCTGCTAGATACAACGAGGCCTCCTTGCTTTCTCAAATGGAAAAATGGGGCCTCGGCACGCCCGCTACACGCGCTGACATTATTGAGAAGCTTGTGTCTTCCGACACCATTGAACGTCAAGGCTCCTTACTCGTTCCAACTGGCAAAGGGACTCAGCTCATAGAGCTCGCTTCGGAGGAGCTGCGTTCTCCTGAGCTTACAGCCCGCTGGGAGCTGGAACTAGAACGCATTTCCAAAGGCAAAGGAAGCATGGAGCAATTCCTAAGCGGCATTCGCAAAAAAGCAGCCGAGCTGGTCGATGAGGTCAAGAAAAGCTCTGCGGCCTATAAGCCGCATAATTTAACGGGCAGCAAATGCCCGGATTGCGGGGAGTTTCTCCAAGAAGTAAAGGGGAAACGAGGCCGCTACCTCGTTTGTTCCAGCCGCGAATGCTCCTATAAACGCGAAGCTGATGGATAACTGACCAACCACCGCTGCCCGCAGTGTCATAAGAAAATGGAGATCCACACCGGCAAATCCGGCAAGTATTTCCAATGCCGTCCTTGCAACGTTGTCGAGAAAATAGACAATGAATCAACTGGCGGCGGCCGGCGCGCTTCTGCCAAAGCGAACCGTCAGTTGATCGAGAAGTTTTCCGATCAAACCCAGCTTGGCAACTCACTTGCTGACAAATTGATGGCTGCGCTGCAGCAGAAGAATGACGAGTAGCCAAATAAAAAAAACCAAGCGAGACTACTGTCGTCGCTTGGTTTAACTCTCTATTTACTACTCACAGCTACTGTTCCTTTTACCGCTAGTTGAAGCTGTTCCAAACTCGTAATTCCCAAACTAATGAGCGCTTCTCCCGCTTCCATGTGGACATTCGCTAGCATATGCATACTTGTATTGGGTACAAGTGATTTTCGGAATTCATGAAATAAGACAGCGTTGTACGTTTTAAGAACTGTCATGAATTCTACCGTTGGAGGGATAAATGAACGGATTTCGGAAGCTTTCCAGAAAAAATCCCTCACTAACATAATATCAGCACCCGTGCGTGTCAACTTTCGAATCATTGCAAAAAATTCATCGATCAATATCTGTTTATCCGGCCTCATGTGACCATCCTCCAGTTCAGCGTCTTCTCGTTCAAAAACCGTCTACTTGAAGGATATCATAAATAGTACTTTTGATCTACCTGTATAGTTTAATATACCTATATTATTGAAAATTTTTCTGTTTTGGTAACAGCTTATGCCGA
The DNA here is from genome assembly GCF_030817295.1 of Paenibacillus sp. V4I9. Classification (NCBI taxonomy): domain Bacteria; kingdom Bacillati; phylum Bacillota; class Bacilli; order Caryophanales; family Paenibacillaceae; genus Paenibacillus; species Paenibacillus sp. V4I9. The sequence goes on along the minus strand of NZ_JAUSZE010000001.1, from coordinate 416,505 downwards.
TATGAGAGAAACATATCCAGTACAAAAAACACCACACCCAAATTAATCGCTAAGTCAGCCAAATTCATCACACCATGGCCAGATCGAAAAACGATGAAGTCGGTCACTTTACCAAATAATAATCGTTCGATGCCATTACCAATAGCCCCGCCCACGAAAAATGCGGCACCAACCTCTTTGAAGAATCCTTGAAAGCTTCCTTTTTTTCTGTAATACAAAATAACAGCAATAATCACAACAGCAAGAATTCCTAAATAACGCGCTGAGCCCTGCAGCGAACTGCCTGCTGCTCCACTATTTTGATAATGCGAAAACGAAATGATGTCTTTATAAAACGGCATAGATTCGCCTACTTTTAAGATAGACCGAATCCACACCTTCGAAATTTGATCCACGGCTGTCACTACAAATATGATGAGATAAAATAACATTAGACGCCTCCTCCCGCAAATATCACCTCATAGATTCTATATTACATGATGACACCACTCGACTGCGAATGTTGCCAATAGCTCTTATAAAAGCAAACACAAATAACTACCTCAGACTCTGTCTGTGATAGCTATTTGCGCCCTCTTTTACCCTTCCTATCAGGTTAAGGACAGAAGTGTTTTTAGCAGCTCTCCGGGCGAGTTTACTAAGTAATCGGGCTTTCCGCTGAGCAGTAAATGCTGAGAGTCATAGCCCCAAGTAACGGCAACTATGGGAACGCCTAGTTTCCTGCAAGCTTCGATATCCCTTAATTCATCTCCAACATAGATCATCCGCGAGGGGGAAGTCCCCCATTGTTTCATTACTTTGCGAATCGAATGATGCTTACCAAAAATATGCTTAGCCGAAATGATTTCCTTGAACGCGCCATCCAGCTTATTATTTTTAAGAATCTGACGAATATTCACCTCGGAATTGGAAGAGAGTATGGAGCTTCTCATCCCTTGTGAGGAAACTCTGGCAATAACTTCTTTCATCCCAGGTACAATGTGAAGTGTACGAATATTTTCTTGATAGAGCTGTCTACCGGCCGTTACTAGCTTTGGAATTTGGAGTACCGGTACACCTAAGCGATCCACCCGCTCAGAGATTGAAAGTGATCTCAGAAGCGCAAGGTCTTGGTCTCGAATCCTGCGAAATTGATACTGCACGGCCATTTCATTATATAGCTTAACAAGTAATGCTCTAGAATCGACCAGTGTCCCATCAAAATCAAAGAGGATGTGTTTTACCATTCTGTTGTATATAGAAATAAGGCCGGACCCTCGGGCGGCACTTGGCGAATTTGATTATGAATAAACTCCTCTTGCGGATCCACAGCGATATGCGGATTGCTAACGACCCGTACATCTTCCCATACACAGGATACACCAAGTCCATGTTCATCGGCATCACCGGCAAACATTTTGCATCCTTTGCAAAATTGCTCTTTCTGTTGGTCGTCAAGCTTCACAATTTTATTACGAAGACAGCAGTAAATTTCATTCTCTGTATTACATACATTAACATGGGTGATTAGAGCCATTGACTGTCAACTCCTTGCGGCACTTTTTGTGTGTAATAGTAAGTTTATCGCGCTATCATTAAGTGTATGACTGTTTTTTGTAAACGAAATATTTTTTTCGCTGACAACCTGCCTAATTTGTTACAATAAGGAAAAAATACGTTTCTCTTGGAGGAAATCTCATGCAAAACTGGATGCACTATGCCATTCCTTTCCTACTCATTGGCCTTTTTATCTATCGAAGAACGAAGCGAACCATTGGTTTTCAAAAGTTATCACGAGGTAGACTTAAATTCCGACTCACTCTCTTTAGTATCCTCGGAGCTGTCATCTTCCTGCTAGGCTTTGTCCATCCCATCCATTTCATTGGTTATATAATCGGCCTAGCAGCAGGTATCGCACTCGGACTCACCGCGATTCGCCACACCCTTTTCGAACATCGTACGGACGGATGGTACTATCGCACCCACTTATGGATCGAAATTACGGTTCTGGTGCTATTTCTTAGCCGGATCGTTTATCGCTTGGCCTTTATCAGTCTTTCATCCAACTCAGCGCGCATGAATCCGGTAGATCCAACTCAATTTACCAAAGACCCACTGACCGCAGGTGTATTCTTCATTATTTTGTCTTACTACGTCTTATTTTTCAGTTATCTCCTTCGCGAAGAAGCCAAATTGGATCCAGCTCCTTTAGTCTCTGATGATACAAGTGATCTTTCGAATCCACAGGCAAACGTTAATGTGGTTAAGTAATCCCTAACTTCAAAGAAAACAAAGAGCAGTCCAAAACTAGAAAATATAGTTTTAGACTGTTTTTGTATTTATTGTATGAACGATGGATTAATTGGAATAATAAGGACTTAACATGAACAAAGGAGTTCGAAATCCCTTGGTTGCGATTTTATACTCGGTTTTATGGTTACTAGCAGCTCTTCGGTTTGCGGACCGAAAATGGGAGCAGTACTATCCAACACTCCTCTTTGCTGCGTTATGTAATGGTCTCTATGAGTTGATCTGTTATCAATATCAACTTTGGCAAATGGAGCCGAATGGGCTTCCGGTTGCCACGATTCCGATCCTATTGCTTATTCTGATTGGCATGCCTGTATCGACTTGGGTATACCTATCGAACTACCCGCGAAATCATAAACTTCTTTCCCAGGCTTATTACATCATCTTTTTCACTGGTATTTTTGTTTTGCTTGAATTTGTATCTGTGAAATGTGGAGCAATAACGTATCATAATGGATGGAACCTACTTTGGTCCTCATTTTTCGATATGATCATGTTTATCATGCTGCGTATTCATTATCGCAAACCGTTATTCGACTTGCTCATGTCGGGACCCTATACCGGATTATTAATGAGTATTTTTGATGTAGGTTTTGATAAAATGAAATGAACCTCGAAGCCGATTGGTCAGCTGCTTCGTTCTGACTCTGCATACACAAGATTATTATTGTCTTTATGCGTGTAAAGGTGAAATTTTAAAAACGCGATGCTAAAATGACATCGCGCTTTTAATGCTTGGGCCAGTTCCTATTCAATCCTGGAATGCCGCCCTTTGAAAAATGTTGCTTAAACTTGTTCATTAAATACCTTTGTTTCTACATCCAAAGAACTAACCATAGACTAGCTCTTTTTCGCTTAGACCAAGCGTCTCTGCTGTTGAAGTATGAATTTCGTGCAGAAGCTCTGGATTTTCCATTAGTGACACGCCATAAGAAGGAATCATTTCTTTAATTTTCGGTTCCCACTCTTTCATATGTTGCGGGAAGCATTTTTTAATTACCTCAAGCATAACGTGAACAGCAGTAGAAGCACCTGGAGAAGCACCTAGTAATGCTGCAATCGAGCCATCAGCGGAACTAATAACTTCCGTGCCAAATTGAAGTGTACCTTTACCGCCTGCTTCAGTATCTTTGATAACTTGCACACGTTGGCCCGCTGCTACTAAATCCCAATCCTCGCTTTTGGCGTTCGGGATAAACTCTCGCAACTCTTCCATGCGCTTTTCTTTCGATAACATAACTTGCTCGATCAGGTATTTTGTCAATGACATATTTTTTGCACCTGCCGACAACATCGTTACGAGATTATCCGGTTTTACGGAAGTTACCAAATCAAACATTGAACCTGTTTTTAAAAACTTTGGTGAGAAGCCGGCAAATGGTCCAAATAGCAATGATTTTTTATTGTCGATAAATCTTGTGTCAAGATGCGGAACAGACATTGGAGGAGCTCCAACCTTAGCTTTACCGTATACTTTTGCATGATGCTGCGCTACAACATCCGGATTATTACACACCATAAATATTCCGCTTACCGGGAATCCTCCAATATGTTTTCCTTCAGGAATGCCGCATTTTTGCAGTAAATGCAGGCTTCCTCCCCCGCCACCGATAAAGACGAATTTTGCAGTATGGCGTTCGACGTTACCGCTGTCATTTCGTACTTTCAATTCCCACGAGCCGTCTCTAGTACGTTTAATATTATCAACGCTATGTTTGTATTTGATATCGACGTTTTTACTCTTTAAGTGGTCAAACAAAATGCGCGTTAAAGCGCCAAAGTTGACATCAGTTCCAGAGTCGATTTTTGTTGCAGCTATAGGTTCATTCGATGGACGATCTTGTATAATAAGCGGAATCCATTCCATCAGTTTTCCAGGATCATCGGAAAATTCCATCCATTGAAATAGAGGATTATTTGACATCGCTTCAAAACGTTTCTTTAAAAACGTTACATTTTGTTCCCCTTGTACCATACTCATATGTGGCAATGGCATGATAAAGTCCTGCGGATTACGTATCAGCTTGCTGTTTACAAGATAAGACCAAAACTGCATTGAAAGCTGAAACTGTTCATTAATTTGGATAGCTTTGCTAATATCTATAGATCCGTCTGGTTTTTCGACAGTGTAGTTAAGCTCGCACAGTGCCGCATGCCCTGTTCCTGCGTTATTCCATTCGTTAGAGCTTTCTTCTCCTGCATTTTCGAGCTTCTCAAACACTGTAATTTCCCATTCCGGTACTAATTCTTTCAGAAGTGTCACTAAAGTCGCACTCATGACTCCGGCACCAATTAAGATGACGTCTGTTTTAGTTTCTCTGTTGCTCATTTTTACCATCCTTATACCCTAAATTTGCAGAAAGGATGTAGGCGCTCCTGCTTAGGCGTCACACCAAACCAAGGCGCGAACTAGTCACACACCTTTTCTGTTTCAATTATAACCATATCATAGTGTATTACAATTATTTATAGATTAAAATATCTACTATTATCTGATTATTATAAGCTATTTAATAGCTGGTGAAAAGTGAGAAATCCGTCCACAAGGTCCTAGGAACACACAAAAACCAAAGCCTTAACCCAGCTTCTTGCAAGGATTAAGGCTTTGGTTTGCCGTTAACATTACTTATTCACTTTAATATGGTTATCATACCATTCCCTACCAGAAGCCCACTTTTTAGAAGCAGGATTCTCTTTTAGTATTTCAGAACAGGCGATTGCCATAATATATTCTTCTAATCCATTTTTATCACTATTAGCAAATTTGTCGAGCATATAATTTAAAGACTTTTCTCCTTGCATAACAATGTATTTGTAATCCTTATTACTATCTACACCCTTAATATAGTCATAAGGATTAGAGGATAGTGATACTGTATTATCTTTTGGGCTAGTAATATTGTTAAGTTTTTCATCGATTGTTTGCTCAAAGGTTATATCCGATGTATCCGATGCAACTTTCTTTACAGAGCAACCAATCAAACTAAATAAAAATAAAACAGTGAGACTTATAACCATCACGTTCATTAATCTTTTTCTCATAAATTTCTCCTTTCTATTCCTCCAATCTTTCATTTTTTCTGTTTATATAACCGTTCAGATTGTTATTATCATGTAATCTAATCAGTCTTTTTCAATTATAGCTATATACTTCTATTTTGCCTGAATGTACCCTTCCGCTTTAAGCAGTTCGGCGATCAGAACAGCACCGCCAGCTGCTCCGCGTAATGTATTATGTGATAGTCCTACAAATTTAAAATCGTATATTGAATCCTCGCGCAATCTCCCCGCAGAAACACCCATTCCGCGCTCAATCTCACGATCAAGTTTAGTCTGTGGCCTGTTCTCTTCTTCAAAATAAGTAATGAACTGTTTTGGGGCGCTTGGCAGACCAAGCTCCTGCGGTCGACCTTTGAATTGCAGCCAGCGATTAAGAATTTCTTCCTTAGAAGGTTTTTTCTCAAACGATACAAATACGGTAGCCAAATGCCCATCCGTTACTGGAACGCGAATACACTGCGTTGTAATTAAAGGCGCACTTGCTTTAATAATTTCATCATTTACAATGCTGCCCCATATACGCAGTGGCTCCTGCTCGCTTTTTTCTTCCTCACCGCCAATATAAGGAATGACATTATCTAACATGTCAGGCCAATCGGTAAAGTTTTTACCGGCTCCGGAAATCGCCTGATACGTCGATGCAACCACTTTTGTAGGTTTATAATCTAGCAGTGCATGAAGGGCCGGCACATAGCTCTGGATTGAACAGTTGGGCTTAACGGCAATAAAACCGGTTGAGGTTCTAAGCCGCTTTCTCTGTGCAGCAATCACTTCAATATGCCCTGGATTAACTTCCGGAATGACCATCGGGATATCAGGCGTCCAGCGATGAGCCGAATTATTGGAAATAACGGGTGTGCCCGTTTTTGCGTATGCCTCTTCCAACGCTTGAATTTCATTCTTTTTCATATCCACTGCACAAAAAATAAAATCGACCTGACCGGCAACTTCCTCCACTTTCGATGCATCCTGAATCACGATATTTTTCACTTCTTCAGGTATTGGGCTAAACAACTTCCATCTGCCTTGCACAGATTCTTCATATGTTTTACCTGCCGAACTGCTACTAGCGGCGATGGCCGTTACTTTAAACCAAGGATGCTGATCCAGCAACTGAACAAACCGCTGACCAACCATACCTGTTCCTCCGACAATACCAACCTTCAGTTTTTCTGACATAAGATATTCAAATCCTTTCAAAATAGCATGATTAAGGGGAGCCCCTAAAATATATATTCAAACAATCTGATTCGGTGTACCGCATATTACACATGAGCTGTACTTCATCTGCTCAATAAAAAAAATCCCACCCCCAAGACTATAGTCAGTCTTAGGGACGAGATTGTATATACTCGTGGTACCACCCCAAATTCGCTAATATGTCGCCATATCAGCCTCTTCAAGTACGGCACTACCATGTAATGCGTATACTTTAGCTCTGTAACAGGAGCTCCTGACACACCATCACCCTTTTCAAAAGGATCCGATGTGCTGCTCTGAGGCTTTTTTCAATAAAGTACTCTTTACTCCTTTTCAGCAAACGGAGCTCTCTGTGAAAGATTTCATTTATTTACTCTTCTCTTCATCGCATTTGAATATTGCGATTATATTATCAAATAACCATTGTAAGGTAAACATAATTTTTGAAAATTCGAAAACTTTACAAAGTTTGAACATAACTACCCTTTACTTGAGAAGTAACAAATTCTAGTGGAGCACCGTTATCTAGCAATTGACATGCATAGGTGTGGCTGATTCGATGAGGATATACATTGGCAGTAATTTCCCCGCGTTGTGCTGGCTTATTACCTGACTCTTGTCATTATTGTGTTAAACATTCAGTACAGCTTGCTTCGAAGAGCTGACACCTTTGAATTTAATAAAACTAATGATCCGCCATGTTGCAATGTAGCCAAAGGTCATCAGGTTGCACATAAAGCTAAGTGTGCTTGGATCGATTGATTTTATAGTCGCAATCGCGAGGAAACGCAGTGCAAAGATCACGATCAGCAGCACAAAGACCGTTTTGTTACGCTTAATAAACGTGTTGCCATTGTCTCGAACTTCAAAGTTGGTCGTCACGATAAGCGGAATCGAAATCATCATACCGATCAACAAAGCAATGATTACTTGCTCTTCGCGGATATGCAGCGATGGATCGAACAATTGCATAAGCGAAGTAGAAATGTATAGGATAGGCAGCAGCAACGTTACTCCCGATTTTTTTAGCGGCTTACGCATGCCACTTAATTGTCCACGCAGGATGAAAAAGAAAATCAAAGCCGAAATCATCAACGATACAGTTGAATTCATAGTAATGTACACTCCCTTAAAGGATTTTATAGTCTTATTATCACCTTTAAGGGAGTGTTTCAAAAGTGAATCAAGTCATCGGATCGAGGTGACAATTGTCATATTCGTGCAACTATGAACTTAAAACGCCATCTTTCCAGTGATATTCATCGGCAAAGCATCCGCCCGGCCAACGGAGCACAGGGATTTCAAGTTGCTTCAACGCTTGTTAATTCAGAAACAATAAATTATAATAGCCAAAAACTGACCTATCGTGCTTTTTAAGGAGATGCAGGATGATTCAATTAATTAGTTGCGGATATAATTTTAAACATTGGGATGGGGTCACTATTGACCGTCCGGTAGGAGCAGGGAATTATGCCTTTGTTCTTTTTAAAAGCAATTCAGAAGTTATTCTCGACGGCAAGTCATTCGTGGCCGAAAAAAATTCCTATCTCATATTTCAACCTTCAACCCCCCATCTTTACAGGGAATTGGAAAAACCATTTGTCAACGACTGGTTCCATTGTGACGGCACTGAAATTCAGGATTTCCTTTTGGAGTTGAATTTCCCCCTTGACACGCCCGTCAAGGCTGCAGATCCGCTATTAATTACAAAATGCATCATGGAATTACATAGCATCAACCAGTTGGGCGGCCCGCTGCGCGATAAAATCATTGATTCGGATATAAGAACTCTTTTTATGAAGCTTCGTAATCTGCTTGACAGACCCACCTTGCCCGACAAGACAAGTCGATATTTTAGCCAATTTTCCGAGCTGCGCAATGAGCTCTACAGTTCGCCTCAAACGAATAGGTCCGTAGAAAAGCTTGCTTCGTGCATGAATTTAAGTAAATCTTATTTCCAACATATTTATAAGGAACTATTCGGGTGTTCTGTGGTTATAGACATCATTAACAGCAGGCTGGAATACGCCAAGTATCTTTTGGAGAACAGTTCGTTATCCATCGCCGCCATTTCCAAAATGTGCGGATATGAGAATGATACCCACTTTATGCGCCAGTTTAAAAAATTCGTTGGCTTTACTCCTAGTCAATTCAAGTCCGGACGCAAATAAGGTGACTTGTTGATGGGAAGAAACTCTAAATTCCAAAACAAAAAACCGCTAAACCCAGCACGAAGTCATCTTCATGTCGAGGTTGCGGTTAAAAAAACATGGATGTTTTTTCTTACTCAGTCCCGCCTATCATTGGCAGGGCTGCGTAACTAGGAGATGAGAGCTCGTTTTGCATTTTCTTAAAATGAATTTGTAACGAGCCAAAAAATACTTTTCCCTGATTGTAGTGAAGCTCACATTTATACCCGTACGAACGGGATGCCGATTGCAGCGCTTTATAACCTGGTAATGCAGTGACCAAAGTGGTAATCCGTTTAATAATATGGTTAGGTACTTTCGTAAACATCGTCGCGTGTATCCCATCGGCAACCGATACAAAGCTAGGAAATGTACGCTTGTCGAAATGCGAAAGTGTAACAAAATCGGCGCCAATTGCCAGCATATCTTTGTTCAAACGGTTTAAATTTATGGTGATATCCTTGTAAAAATAAATGCCAAAACCGATTTTGTTCGTTAATGGGTTCAAGCATTTTTTCCATCTCAACAATGTAGCTGCTGTATAAGTCTCAAGTTGATCCATAAATGAATGCCAGTGAATTAGTGATCTCAAACTTTTTTTCATTAAGTTCTCCTTCATTTCTATATGTTTACGTAATTTAGGTGTTTATTTTATTTGACTCTAGAACAAGAAGGATTGTTCACAAATAGCATTGGTAAATGAAGGGAGTGCCCTTGAGGGCAGCCTCTTTTCATCTATTTGCCGTAAGTTGTCGGGTCTAGGGTGAATGCAAGACTTTTCCAGTTGAAATCTCCTCGCGCTCCACGGAGTCGGTTTTCATGAGCAATGTTCCGGTAAAGTTGAAGCGCCTTGCGGTCGGTTAACTGTAGAGTGTCTTGACCTAGGTGTTCGGACAATAGTTGACGGCGGAGTGAACGCACCACTTTGGGGTCCCAAAACGCAGCGTTCATCTCCGTATGACCAAAGAGTGAATTCCAGTGAAGGTTGCAGGAACCGATTGTCGCCCACGCGTCGTCGATCAGCATTATTTTGGCATGTACATAAATATTGCTGCGCTCCCCCTGTCCATTCAGCCCTGCTATTCCAACAAGTGCGAAATTCTCGTATCGGCCAAGCGCTTCTAAAGAATCGAAGAAGCTTTTGCTATCCGGATGTTGACGGGATGCGCGCACGTATGGCTCGGGCTCAGCTGGAACGAGGAGGACGACGTCCACGCCACGTTTTAGTGCCTCCTCCAGTCTGGCAGAGATCTCCGGAACTGGGAGAGCCTGATTCTCGATGTAGATTGAGCTGCGAGCGGCATCGATCGCTTGTTTGTACTGCCCGAAAATGGATCGCTCGCCTGCAGCAATATCGAAGGAAGAACCCCCGGGAGTTGGATAACTATTACTGTAACGGCCCGCATACACGTTCCTTTGAATCTGCACCTGGCTGTCTCCTCGAGGAACGGATACGCGTGTAGGGAAAGTCAACTCGTCATCGCCATTGTGGCCCCACACTCCGCCTTCCTCCATTCTCTCGCTAGCCTCGTTCCATCTTTGCACGAAACTATGGTGCACGTCGGTCGCGGATGGTCCTATTACTTCGACAAAGACGTCGTGGCGTTGCCCCTCGCCCATGTGGCCTGGTTCGAAGGACTTGAATGTCGGATTAATTCCACCGATAAATGTCGTCTCGGACGAATGTCCTGCATCGATCAGCCAACATTTTTGATGTTGGCAGAAGTAACCATGAGCACGGTCCCAACGGGCACGGAAAAGCGAACCACGCGCAGCGAGCATTTCACGGTTATCGTGAGATACTGGGAAGGCTTGGCCATACCCACTGCTCTCCAAATTTGGGCGCCAGAAAATGACGCGTACATCCAATCCACGAGCAACCGCACGGTCCAGCACATCGAACAGGGTACCGCGATCATCTGGCATCTGGAAATCCGGATCCATGAAAGTAATGGTGAGCCAGACACTGTGCTGTGCTGTTTCGATAGCCTCACAAATGCGCCGAAAAGTGGGAGCACTATCCACAAGCGGACGAACAATATTACCGTGCCGTACGGGATAAGAACCGGATTCGAGAAATGGTATATGTGGCTCCGAACCGGCGACGGTTGAGACCTCGGTTTTGCTCATAATTTCCCCCTTAATACTCATCTCACCAAAATCGATTTCTAATTTTATTGCAGGTTTTCGAGCGATACTACTTCTATATATGTGTTCAGTAGATTCCGAAGTTGTTGCATAACAAACCCTACATGTTTACTATCTCTGCTCAATTTGCTTGCCATCACACTGCCTTCGAGTGAAGAAATGATAAATGATGATAGTGACTCAACATCTACATCTGATCGGAATTCTCCAACAGATATCCCATGTTTTAAAATACCTTGGACGAGGCTTAACATCTCCTCATACGCGGCTAAAGCTTTATCACGCAGGATTGGAAAGGTATCATCGCTTTCAACTGCCGTATTAAGCAAAGGACACCCGCCTTTTATTGGGGGATTGTTCACGGGATCAATATGTACATTACATACAGCCATTATTTTGTCTATCGCTGTATCCGCATTATTTATGGCCGATGATAATTGTTCCATCAAAACCTGCCCCGCATATTCAAACGCTTCCACCGCGATTTCATCTTTGTTAGAGAATCTTCGATAAATCCCTCCTTTTGTTAATCCTGTAGCCTCTATGATGTCTTGTATCGATGACCCGGCATACCCCTTTTGATTAAATAATTCAGCGGATTTACTAATGATATGTTGTCGTGTTTTCTCATCTTTACGCATTTTCCAGTCCCCCATACATCCCAAATAGCATTTGAAATACATTGTAACATTTCTCTTGCATTTAACTAAATATTGGAGTAGCATAATACCGAACCGTACGGTTCGGTTCGGTATTTTTATCTTGGGTTAGTCACCAGAGAGGACAATGAAATTATGAACACTGTAAAAATCGTCCGCATTCCAATCCTCCCCATGCACATGGTAAATTCCCACTTACTTGTGGGCCCTGACGGATGCATTCTAATCGATGCGGGACTACCCGGGTCTGAGAATAAAATTAAAAAGGCCTTAGCTAAAGAAAGACTTACTTTCAAAGACATCAAACTCATCGTCGTGACCCATGCGCATGTAGATCATGCCGGAAGTGCAGCAGTAATTCGCGAGCTATCAGGAGCACCTATATTGGCTCACGAGGGGGATGCTAAACATTTTAATCGAGAAACGCCAATGACTTTTTGCCCAACCGGTTGGTTTGGCCGTTTATTTATCAAGACACCATTAATGCTCGAGCCGTATATCGGTTTTGAACCCGATATTCTGCTTACAAAGCATGATGTTATCGACTTGGAGCGGTACGGAGTTCCGGGGATGGTTAAGCACACACCTGGGCATACAGTTGGCTCTGTCTCTATAGAGCTTGCTTCTAATGAAGCTTTGGTCGGTGACCTTGTCGCTTCAGGAATTTTGTTAGGCGGTATCGTAAGAACCAATCGTGCCATACGTCCACCATTCGAAGATGACCCGCACACAGTAGCCCGTGAATTGACCCGCCTGCTTGATTCTGGAATCGAAAAATTCTACATGGGGCATGGTGGTCCGTTAAAGGCTTCCGAGATCCAACGTCATACCCAGTCTCTCATGATGCTGCCAAAAAAATAAAATGCGCCTACGTCCACGCTATTCTTTGGTGAGCAAAGGCTGCCATAGAATCATCCTCCGGCAGCCTCAAACTAATCATATGATTCACTCTTGGAACTAAAGTAAGGACCACATAAGCCAGTTTCGTGGGTTATTACATATGTGTATTTAACACATTTAAGATTTTATCTCTAGTTTCTCCTAAACGTTTTTCTGCACCATTTGGGAATAGCGGTTCGCTCCAGGTGAATCCGTCACCCTTGTATCTTGGAATAATATGCATATGATAATGCGTTAAGTCGTTAAACACTCCGCCGTTCTGGCATAAAGAAATGCCGTCTGGCTGAAATATTTGTTTTAATATCTTAGTTATTTTCATTGAAGTATCCATTATGCAGTGAGCAGTGCCAGTATCCATATCCTCGAAATCCCAAAAATGTTTTTTGGGGAGTATTAGCGTATGACCCTCGTTAAATGGAGCGATATCAAGAACACAGGTTATCAACTCATTCTCGAAAATAATATTTACGTTTGGCTCCATCCCATTAGAAATGCGACACCCCAGGCAATCCATCCCTATCTCTCCATTCTTATAGAATTCAACACTACATCTAGCCCCAAACCAGCACAAAAGCACAATGGATCAGGAACTATTTTCTCCTGGTTCATTGTGCTTTTGTGTATCTGGCCTAGAAATGAAACGCCTCAATAATTACCCTTCCAGCACATCCGCCGCCAATTCGCCCGCAACCTCAATCATCTTGGGAATTACTGCTTCATTTGTTCCGGATACGTAAATATCTCCCTGATAATGCCGAAATGGGACCATTATATCGCCATAGCTCCACAAGAAAAAATCTCCCTCAATGGACATGCTGGTAGAGCCTGTTACCGTAAACACTGAGGTATAGGAAAAATCAGGTTTGGACGTAAAATACTGCTTGCACTCTTCTAAAGATATTATTTTCGACGAATTGTCCTTTTCCTGAAATGCTCTTGTAATTCGATAGCGTTGACTCATTGAAATTCCTCCATGATCGTTCAATATAAAAATAACCCATGTGTAGAAACATGGGGGTTCTCAACAATTTTAGTTAAGCAAGCATGCGCTTATTTTTCAAGAAATCCTGTTGAAGGGTTCGTTATGAAAAAACCTTCTTCAGGTACATGAAAATATTGAATCCAAACCCCATCTAAAAGGTCTTCTCGTTTATCTAGTAAAATTTTAATATCTTTGTCTGTTTCTACGATCTCATCATGTTCAGTAGGTGTATCCAGCATCACATCATAATGAGCATGTTCTCCATGATTCAGTGTAATAAATACACGAATCATCTTCCCTTCCGCTTCTTCACTACTCAACATATTTTTTAAGACCTTAGCGGCATTTCGATTGATTTTACATTTCATGTTTTACGACCCCTATTCATTTTTTATACTGTAATACTATTAGTTACAGAAAAGTTTGTCAAGATATTCGAATTTTAGCTACCTATCTCTTTCTCATCAAATGATAATCCTTTTACTTCAATAAGCCGTGACACCTTTGTTAATCTTATTCCCCTGATGTTGAGTCGTTATTCTTTAAGTTATTTCTTCCCGTGTAACAGAATATCAAGCGTAAGAGCAATAGGCACCCTCTTGGACTCTAAAATCATTCTAGCTTCTTCAATAGTCTCACAATCCTTTTTGTTGGTACATTTATGAAAAGTGGCTGTCTCAAAAAGTCTATTGACCTTTTGGGACAGCCTCCCTACCATGACTTATCAACCGCCGTAACCGCGTACAGCCTACTCCTCAGCAGCGTGAGCGAACTGCGTGCTGTACAGCCGTGCATACAGCCCATCCTGTGCAAGCAGCTCGCTGTGCGTGCCCCGCTCCACGACGCTGCCCGCTTCGATCACCAGAATGTGATCGGCGGCCAGCACCGTGGAGAGCCGGTGCGCGATCACGAGCGTCGTGCGCCCTTGCATCAGCTCCTCGAGCGCCGACTGCACATAGGACTCGGACTCCGAGTCCAAGTGCGACGTCGCCTCATCGAGGATGAGGATGCGCGGGCGCTTTAGGATCGCGCGAGCAATCGCGATCCGCTGGCGCTCGCCGCCGGAGAGCCGGTGGCCGCGCTCTCCCACCATCGTGTCGTACCCTTCGGGAAGCGACACGATAAAGTCGTGGATGTAGGCCTGCCGACAAGCGGCCTCCATCTCCTCACGCGTTGCGTCCTCCCGCGCGAAGCGCAGGTTGTCGCCAATCGTCGCGTGGAACAGAAACGACTCCTGCGTCACATACGCGATCTGCTCGCGCAGCGAAGCCAGTTGAACGTCGCGGACGTTCACGCCATCGACCTCGACGACACCCGACGTCGAGTCATACAGCCGCGCGATCATGCCGATCAGCGTCGATTTCCCCGCGCCGCTTGGCCCGACGAGCGCGACCATTTCACCCGGCTGCGCCTCGAACGTGACGTCCCGCAGCGCGTACTGCCCTGGCTTATAAGCAAAAGAAACCTGCTTATAAGCCACCCGACCCGCGACCTTCGTCAGCGGCGCGGCCCCGACTGAGTCCATGACATCCGGCACCATGTCCTGGTACTCGAAGATACGCTGGAATACGCCAAGCGCAGTGGCTACCTCGACATGTAGGTTCAGCAGCATACCTACAGGCATGTACAATCGCCCAAGATACGCCGCGAACGCGACGATCGATCCCAGCGTCATGCTGCCGGATATGACGGAGTAGCCGCCATACATATAAATAATCGCTGTGCCTAACGGCCCCAGCGTACTCGTCGCCATCCCGAACCAGCGGCCAACCAGATTGAGCCGCAGCTCCAAATCCATAACCTTCTGGTTCATGGCCGTAAACTCGATCTCCTGCTGCCGTTCTCTACCGAAGATACGCGTCAACAAGGCACCGGAGATTCCGAAATTTTCACTAAGTTGAGAAGTAATATCGGAACGCACTTTCTGTGTTTCCGTGCGCAGCGATTTCCTTAACCTCGATACTTTTTTCACAGGCAGCACAAACAGCGGAAGAATAAGCACGGAGATAATGGCCAGCTTCCAATCAAGGGCAAACAAAATACCAATGGTCGAAACAACAATGACAATCTGTGTAATCGAGGACACAACCAGCGAAGTCACGACACTCTGCACAGCCTGTACGTCTCCCGTAATCCGTTGAACAATTTCTCCCGACCGAGCATCCGTAAAGAATGCCATCGATTGCCGCTGCAAATTATGAAACAAAGACTGTCCTAAATCCCGAATAACCCCTTGGGTTACTTTGGTATTGAGATGATTTTGCCACACCCCAAGTACTCCGCTTAGAACGGGAAGTACAATCATAAGCATCGCCATTCCTGCCAAAAGCTTCATATTGCCCAGCGGGATCGCTTTATCAATAATTTCTTTCATAACAAGAGGTGGGATTAAACCTATCAAGGCTGCAAACAGCGCCAACCCTATTATCGCCATTAGTTGTCCCCAATACCCTTTGAACAACCGTAAAATCCTTCTAACCGAAACATCCTTTAACTTCGCTTTAGGCCGATTCCTATCGGAAAGCCGCCCCATTCCACCTGGTCCCACTAATCATCTCTCCGTTCTACCCTAAGCTGCCTTCTAAATGGGAAAAGCATGCTCGATTGCCTTCGTCACTTCATTAGCCATCTTCAACACGCTGTACAGCGATGTCGTTTGTAGAACACTATACTGCCTAGGACCGTCTGCATTGACGATAGCAGCGATCGTATAATCTCCAACTTGAGGCAGCACCTTCCCTACTGACTTCCCCGGAGCCAAAGGCTGATTAGACACCTGATACATGCCCACTGACAGCTTTTGTCCCAAACAAGCATCAATCGCTATCACCACACAGCCATGTGGAATTCCCTGCAAACGCGCTGCTAAGTTACTAGCATCACAAGGCGCTTCAAGTGTTCCTATCACATGCGGATACCCCAGTTCCATAAGTCTGCTCCCTACAAGCGGGCCCAGTGAATCGCCTGTAGATCGATCTGTTCCTATACATACAAAAGCCAACGAATCCGGCTTCATCACCGACTTTTTCCCAATTGCCTTGAGAAAGATGGCCAACTGCTCGCCATTCATCTTTTTCCAATACTGCTCCCGCGGTTCAATCCGTTCTTCCCCCATCAGATCCTCCCTTAACACGCATCCAGCAAAATTTCCCCTCACTCGTGATGAATGATATAATGCGGTCAACTTCTATTCTTTCACAAGGAGGCATACCATGTCCACCCTAGGAATTATCGCGATTCTGACCCTCCTCTACTGGCTTTATATCACTTTTGATGTGCATAAAGGCATACATTTACTGCATACACTGCCCAAATCCACGAAGCTCCCGGACAAGCCTCCACTCGTTTCGGTCATTATCGCCGCCAAAGAAGAGGAGAGTACCATCCTAGAAACCGTTCGACATCTACTCACGCAAAATTATCCGCGCCTTGAGATCATCGCCGTCAATGACCGCTCTCAGGACGCTACCGGCGTCCGGCTTGAAGAGCTGCGGAAGTGGTCACAGCACAAAACGGATATTCACACACCGCTGCAAATCATTCACATCACCTCTCTGCCTGAAGGCTGGCTTGGCAAAAATCATGCCCTCTACCAAGGGTATCAGCAAGCGAGAGGCCAATATTTACTTTTTACAGATGCCGATATCATTTTTGCACCAGGAACGATTTCAGATGCGGTTACTTATATGAAGGAACATGACGTACAGCATCTCACGCTGACCCCTAACATGATTGCACGAAGCACACTGCTCAGAGGGTTCGTTCATTTCTTCCTCTTCTCATTTTCCTTATTCGTACGCCCGTGGCGTGCCAACCTTGACAACGCTCGTGAACCGGGCATCGGAATTGGTGCCTTTAACATGGTCAGCCGCAGCGCTTATGAAGCGATTGGCACGCACAAATCGATCGCCCTAAGACCTGATGATGATCTTCAATTAGGCATCTCCCTCAAACGAGCTGGATTTAGGCAGAAGGTTCTGTCTGGCAAACACATCCTTCAAGTCGAATGGTACCGCTCTCTCAAGGAAGCGATCGTCGGCCTGGAGAAAAACCTTTTCTCCGGCTTTCGCTACAGCTACACCATTGCTTTACTGGCTTGTCTGGGTCAGCTTATTTTTTTTATATTCCCTTGGCTCGGTCTTATCTTCTTTTGGGACTGGAGAGGTGCCGTCTATGCTGTCACTGTCATTTTACAAATATGGCTATACCGCAAGCTAATGTTCCGCCTCATGAGCAAACGCGGAGATGAAGCTTTCTTGCTCCCTATCAGCGCTTCCCTGCTCCTCTATACGATTGTCCGCTCCGTTTGGCTAACTTGGAAACAAGGTGGCATCAATTGGAGAGGAACGTTCTACTCCCTGCGCGAATTAAAAAAGAAGTAAATTCAGAAAGGATGATAGCTGCCATGCCTCTTGCGCGTTTCCGCATTCGTACTTACACCGCGATGCTCAGCTGTCTGCTCTTAGCAGACGTTATCTTCCCAGTATCTACTTCTGCACAAGGTACCGTACAAACACAAAGCCGAACGATTGCTCATAATGGCAAGTCGTTTACTGTACAATGGGTCACCATTGATCTCACCGATCCCTACTTGCGCGTTAAGCCTGTTACGGCTGAGGGCGGCATTGGCCATGATGAGTCCTTCTCCTCCATGTTAACGAGAAACCATGCGATTGCAGGGATCAACGGAACTTTTTTTGACGCCTATGAAAAAGATGATACCCAGCGCTACCCGAATGGTTTACTCGTTGGCTCCGGCGAAATCATGCACTCAGGCATTAATCCTGCCTTTCTGGTTCATGCCGACAAAACCGCTAGCTTACAACGAATCCAAACAGAGCACCAAATAAGCGTTACTCATCAGAGCAAAGCCTACACATTCACTGCTTGGGGTGTGAACAAATATTACGGCGATTCCGCCAATGATCAAGTCGTCTGGTACAACCGCGCTTTTGGGCCGACGATCGACTTTCCTAACTCAACCAAAGTTGTTCTCCGCGAGGGCAAAGTTACAGCCGTTACGACGCAGAGTGTCGATATTCCCGAAGATGGGCAGCTGTTCCTACTCGGAAATAGTGCCAACAATAAGACCTACGTGCTGCCTAATATCCATATTGGCGATATGGTGAAGCTGACTTCATCTCTCCATAATCAAGATACCGGAGAAAGCTCTATGCTTACAGCGGTTGATGCCGCTATTGGAGCAGGGCCACATTTGCTAACGAATGGCGCAGTTGATTTGGATACCAAACGGGATGGCTTTACCGATCCCAAAATCACAACAAGTGCGAACGTACGCAGCTTCATTGGGTTAGACGCTTCCCATCAGTTTGTAATGGGGACACTCTCGACTGCTACGATGGCGGATATGGCGCAAGTTCTTCTAAAGCTAGGCTTAACGGATGCAATGAATATGGATGGTGGTGCAAGTTCATCTCTGTATGCGAACGGCTCCATGCTGCGAAGTCCGGGTCGAGCGCTCAGCAACGCACTTGTCGTGGAACGTCTCGATCATCCACAAATCCAATTAGAGGTAAATGGACAATTCGTTTATGAGTTCCGCGGATATTTATTGCAAGAAACAAGTATGGTACCCTTTCGGGGTATTCTAGAAAGAATCGGTGCCAAATTCGAATGGAACGGGACAACACGTACATTAACCGTTCATCATGGTTCTAATAATCTTGAGCTTCGACCGGATCATTCCGTGATGACTGTGAATGGGCAATCGGTCACACTACCTGAAGCACCTACCATAGTAGATGGTCATATTTATATGCCCTTACGAGCCATTATTGAATCCTTAGGCGGACAGATCCAGTGGGATCCACAGCTTTACCGGGTTTCACTTCGCTTTTAGTGCACGCGATTCATTCGTACAATTCGGTAATACAGTTGGCTGCTCACCTCTTGCTCCACTTCCAAATAACCTTCCACATGCACATAATCACCCAATATAAAGGTGGATGCATCGGCAGACCCGGAGTGTGTCAGAAAGAGGAGAGCGGCTTTTTCATTTCCAACCACAAACCCCATTTGCTCATTCACTTGAAACTTATCTAGAACTTTCCCATGGTGAGACCTTGCAATATGATGAAAGCGCCAAGACTGATCCTCTTTTATTAGAAAATAAAGCACGCGATTTCTCTGATTATTACTGAATTCCCTCGTCACACCAATCATGCAAACCTTCTCGCCTATGCTAAGATACTCATCGACAACAAAGGATTTTAATCGCAAGCGATGCACATTTTTCTGCTGAATATAGGCTTCCATCTCTTCAATCGTTCTTTGATCCTTCGGATCCTGTTTCGTTGCGTAAAATACTTCTTTTATAAACGTGTCCGTCTGTAGGCTTCTAGCCCCTTTGAAATGATTATACGTAAGGAAAAATCGATCAATAACTCCCCGAATCTCCTCTGGTATGGCAGGACCTTTTTCCACGATATACATGCTATCTGCTTTATTCGAATGTCTTTTTTTATAAAACCAACTTTTCCAGACACTTAATTGCATGCCGTTCGTGTCACCTGCTTTCTTCCAAACATTTCTTCATTATAGGCTAAAAACCATAAAATTTCGATAAAAATCGCAATATTTCGCGCAAAAAAAAAGAACATCTGCCTTCTATGCTTTCATTCGAAAGATTCATAGAAAACAAATGTTCGATGATTTAATCCTTTTTCATCACATGGCTTATTTACAGAACTCTTTTGGCACCCACATATCTGGATCCCCAGTATGAACTGGCGAGACTATCTATCGTTACACCTCTAGACGTTGTCGCCGAAATGAATTGATCATTCCCCAGATAAATACCAACGTGATTTACACTGCCTGCTGCAAAAAACACCAGATCTCCAACCTTCAAGTCCGTAACTCTGGTTCCTGCTTGATCGTACATTTGAACTGAAGTTCTGGGTAGATCAATGCCTTTAGCTTCGTACAAATAGCGCACAAATCCGGAACAATCAAACCCTCTGGGTGTTGTGCCTCCCCAAACGTATGGCGTACCCATGAACGTATTTGCTGTTTGCACGATTTGATCAGACATGGATGGTTTAGCCACCGCTGCTACCTTCAGAGCTGGTGCTGGTGGCGGTGCAATCCAGGCTGGCATGTGCGACTTGCCATCGACATTCACAATCGCGATACGATTCGCTTCATTCCATTCAATCGGAGAACCGAATGTTTCAGTAATGAATCGCAAGGGTACATACGTATTACCTTGATAAAGCGTCGGACTGCTTTCCAGACTAATCTTCTTGCTGTTCACAATCGCTTGCTTCTCGTCGGTTGTCAGTTGAATCGTCTGCTGCTTGTTCATCAACGTGACCACTATGTCGCTTTCTTGCTTCGCCCAGCCTACTTGATAACCCAATTTCTCAGATAGTACTCGCAGAGGAACTTGCAGCGTTCCTGCGTTGTCAATAAATGGCTGTACTTCTGGGAACTGAATCAACTCATCGTTGACCTGGACTTTCACAGTGGATGCTGATGATGCGGCTTGAACCGAGGGAGCTGAAAACAGAGATACTGCTGCACAAACAAGTGCGCATGAACAAATAAAGCTTTTTGTAAAAAGTTTCAAAAATTGTTCCTCCTTGAAGCCTCCGAGGTTAGTTGACGGGTTCGGGAAGAGGTTTCCCTAGCGCGCTCAGTTTATTAAACAGCTGAGCATTCATTCACCCCAAATAAAGAAGTCCCCCGTACCAGAGCTTTTGCTGCTCCGAGATTCGGCATTTTTTGTCTATGTTAGACTAGCATAGTTGGTCTATTAGTTTCAACTTTTGCATAGTGGTAATAGTTTCCACAAGAAAGTCTCTCGTATTAATTGCTTATCGTTTCAACTTCGGCTGCGAGCACATATTTGATCTTCTTGATTTTGGTGTAAACCGTTGTCGTACGATGTTTGTCTGCTGTGGAAATGACCAACTGAATTTGTTGATTCTCGTTCAAGTCCTTAATTTTGATATGCTTCACCTTCATGTATTCTGCGCTGATTTGATCGATAAGTGTGGACATGTCCCCTTCAGGACTGAATATTATATTGATCGCCAAGTCCTTCTCCCTCAGCTTTTGTGGGCCAAGCAGCTTGATAAAAATCGGAAACAGATTGATAGCGAAAATAATAAGAATAACAGCCAAAGTCGCTTCTTGATAAAATCCTGCTCCCGTTGCGATGCCAAGAGCGGAAGCCGCCCATACCAATGCCGCGGTCGTAAGTCCAGAAATAATCTCATTACTTCGTCTTAAAATAACGCCAGCCCCGATAAAGCCTACTCCGCTAATAATTTGAGCCGCTAGCCTCATAGGATCCATATTCGTATATCCAGGGATGGAGTACTTTTGAACGGCTCCTATCGATACAATAGTGATTAAGCAGCTAGCCACCGAAATCACCATACTCGTTTTCATACCCAATGGTTTATGCTTCAGTTGACGGTCAATCCCAATCAACAGACCTAATAACAGCGCCATCCCTAGTTTCTCCAAAACAAGAAGACTCATTTCATGTCCCCATTCCTAAAGATAAAATGAAAGGTAAAGCCCCGGAAACCGGGGCTTTTCGCATAGAAATTTTTCACTTGGAATCCTGCGTTTGCAACAAATCTTTTAATCTTCCTGGGAAGTCTGTAATGATACCCGAAACCCCAAGCCCAGTTAGATGCAGCAGATCATTTACTTCATTTGCCGTATAAGGGTAGACATAAAGCCCGCTCTTTGTCGCCTTCAGCACATCCTCGGCATCCAACATTTGAAAGTAAGGATGAAGCGAGTACACCTCCACATCAAAACTGCGTGCGTATGCGGTAGGATCAAGCAATTTGGATTGATACAAAAGACCGATCTTGGCTTCCGGTTCCGTTTGTTTGATCCTTCAGACACACTTATGGTCGAATGATGAAACGATGACATTATTCAAACGGTTACGCCTGCGCAGAAATTCAACTATCTTATGCTCCATTCTGCCATCGTAGGAGTATTTGATTTCCACGTTAATCATAATGTTATCGGGTACAAGATCAAAGACTTCGTCCAAAGTAGGTACGGTCTCCCCTTTGAACTCATCGCCAAACCAAAGACCAGCATCATAGGTTTTGATTTCCAATAAACTTTTCTCCACTATTAGGCCTTTCCCGTTTGTAGTCCGATCTAGCGTCATATCATGACACACGACGATTTCCTCGTCAGCGGTTAAATGAACGTCAAGCTCAATCCCTTCGCATCCCTGGCTTAACCCAAGCCGGAAGGCAGCAAGCGTATTTTCTGGGGCCATTCCTTTGGCCCCACGATGTGCAATAATCATCGGTTTATTACTAAGCATTCCTGTTTCCTTTCCGGCTAGTGGACTCAAGCCTTTTTACATCATTATTTGACTGTTTTGTTATAAGTTTGAATCTTCGAAGTGATCTCTTTTTCGGCGGCATCCAATGCTTCCTTCGGAGTCTTCTTGTTGTTAAGCACTTCTTCGATCGCCCCTTCAACAATTTGTCTTGCTTCAGGGAATACACCCATTACCGCGCCCTGCGTAGATGTGTTTAACTTCGTTTGGTGCAGTTGATCAATCGCCGTCTGGAATTGAGGGAACTTTTTCAGGTTTTCCTTTACAAGGTCTTCGTCATAGGCTTTTTTGGTAATCGGGAAGTACCCCGTATTGACGTGCCAGTAAGCCTGCTCCTTAGGTGTAGTCAGAAATTTGATGAAATCCCAAGTGGATTTCTGCTCATCATCTGGGCGGTTATTCATGACCCATAAGCTGGCTCCGCCGACAATAACACCACCTTCTTTCGCATCTGCCGGCTTCGGCAAGAAGCTGGTTCCCACTTCGAATTTACCGCTGGCGCTGTCAACAAGACCCTTAAGCGCCGCTGTGGATTCCAGAATCATACCTACCTGACCTGCGGAAAATGCTTTTTTGGAATCGTCTGTTTTGCGTCCCAGATTGTTAGCCGCTTTGGTGTCAATAAGATCCTTCCACCAAGTCAGTACCTTCACACCTGGCTCCGTGTTCACCTGCGATTGGGTTGCATTAGAGGTGCGACCGTTTCCGTTGTTTACGTATTCGGCGCCTTGATTGGCAAAGAGCTGCTCCATGAACCAGCCATAAATCGCAAAGTTTGCCCCGGTAGCTTTACCTGATTTGGTAATGGCATCTGCAGCAACTTTCAATTCCTCGAATGTTTTTGGAGGTTTCGCAGGATCTAGACCAGCTGCTTTAAACAAATCTTTATTATAATAAAGAACCGGATTCGACGTGTTGAACGGCATCGAGTAAAGTTTGCCACCTAAAGTATAGTAACCGGCAATGTTCGGCTCCAGCTGTGTCAAATCCCACTTATCCGCATCAATGAAGTTTTGCATGGGTGTAATTGCTTTGGAATCAATCATGAAGCGGCTGCCGATCTCATACATCTGGACGACCGAAGGGCCTTCGCTTGTACCCATCGACGCCTTTAATTTGCTAAGCAGGTCGTCGTAATTTCCTTGGTACACCGCTTCTACCTTGATTTTATTCTGAGAAGCATTATAATCGGCGACCAGTTGATCAACAACTTTCGTATTTGCTCCACCCATCGCATGCCAGAAAATGACTTTCTTAGGTCCGCTTGCCTCAATTGCTCCAGATTTCGTTGCTTCTGGTTTCTTGCTTTCTGTACTTTCCCCCATATTTACGCTGCATGCCGCAAGGAAAACCATCGATGCCGTTAAAACTAAACCCGTTAACTTTTTTTTCCCCATTGTCTCTATCTCTCCTCGCTCAAAGTGGATACATATATATGATAAGCCTGTTAGGTAACAGACGGATCATCGCTCGCTTAACCTTTAACAGCACCCGCGGTAATTCCACGTACTAATTGTTTCACACCTAAAGCCAATAAAAGGAAAGAAGGAAGCAGAACGATCGTAACTCCCGCCAAAATCAAATTCCACGACATGACTTCCGCATGCTGCAGCATAGAAACCCCGATTTGCACCGTTCTCATGGACGCCCTATTTGTAATTAACAGGGGCCATAAATAGTGGTTCCAGTGCGTAAGGAAGACATAAACCCCCAAAGTAGACAGCGCAGGACGGGATAGCGGAAGTACGATAGAGAAAAAATTCCGGAGATGCCCGCATCCGTCGATTTTTGCCGCATCAAACAGCTCATTAGGCAGCTGAAGGAAAAACTGGCGAAGCAGGAAAACCCCGAAAGCTCCCGCCATAAAGGGAACGATCAGCCCCTGGTAGCTGTCCATCCATCCCCAATTTTTGATGGTCAAATAATTAGGAATAATGGTGACTTCCCATGGAATCATCATGGTCGAAAGAAAAACGGCGAACAATACTTTCTTTCCTTTGAAATTCAGGAACGAAAAAGCGTAAGCGGCCAAACTGGACGTGATAACCTGACTTACCGTAATCCCCGAAGATACAATAAAGCTGTTCAGGATAAAGCGCACGATTGGAAAGCCCGAAATAGCGTTCTTGAAGTTCTCAAGATACAACTGAGAAGGAAATAATGGCGGTGGGAAGTTAGAAACTTCCTTCTCTGTCATAAACGATGAGGATACCGTAAATAAAAGCGGATACAAAACGACAAGGGCCAGCACAAGCAGCAACAAGTAATTCAGGGTGGGTGCGATCCTTTTCGCGATCATTGATAATGCACCTTCTTTTCTAAAACTTTAAACTGCACCACAGTCAAAATCATGATAATCACAAAGAGAACCAAAGCCTGAGCACTTCCGATTCCGAAACGGAAATTAACGAAAGCGTCCTGATAGATGGAATACACGATCACATTGGTCGAATTCATCGGACCACCTTTTGTCAAAATATGAATCTGTCCAAAGGCTTGGAAGGCTCCGATCACTGACACAATAAGGGCAAAAAATATCGTGGGCGACAAAAGCGGAAGAACGATTTGGATAAATGTCCGTGTTGGGCCTGAACCATCAATTTTAGCGCTTTCATAAATTTCTTCCGGAACCCCTTGAAGACCACTGGATAGCACAATGAACAGAAATCCCATATTCATCCATATCGTCAACAGGGAGATCGAAACCAGTGCCCACGAAGGGCTCGTTAACCAAGGGATCGGTTCAATATGTGCAATGCTTAGAAAGTAATTCAGCATCCCTGCTGTCGGATGGAACAGCAAGAACCAGATAATCGACCCCGTACCTACCGATATGACGATAGGCAGAGAAAATATGAACTGGAATACTTTCATGCCCCGCAGTTTGTTGTGGGTGATCGCTGCCAAAAATAAGGACCATACGATTGAGGTAGGTACCGTAAACAAGATAAACAACAACGTCACTTTTAAATTCGAATAAAACTGTCCCGATGCAAGTAAATCGATAAAATTATCAAGCCCGACAAATTCAACGACCCTACCGCGAGGGTCCGTGAGCGTCATACTCAGGTAGACTGATTTGACCATCGGATAAAAAAGGAATGCAGCAAACAAGACTAAGGAAGGTGCCAGAAATAAATAAGCTAATATGTTCTCCTCCCACTTCTTTTTCCTTGCTGATACACTTTCAGTTGTCTCTTGAATTAAAGCGCTTTCATTTACTAACAAAATAGCATCCCCCTCTCTTTCAAAAAGTTACATTTTCACGCTAAGGGCATTCGGTTTCCCTGTATCGCTTTTCGTAACTCGTTAATTTCCGTCTCGCACATTCGGAGGAAACGGGTGAAAAGAGCGAAAAAAAACACATAAACTGACATGCCCTTTTGACATGCAATCTACGTGAATCTCCTTGTCTCCATCACAATTATTAACTTGTTCACATCATACACGCTAGTAACGGATACTGTCAACCAATATTTTCCATGAGTTATCATTTATTTGATTAGAGCACATGCTACCCAATATTCTTCGAGCAGAAGCAGTGAGAATTCATGCACGCATCCCCTTCTTCCTTCACGGATCATAAGAAAACGGCTTACGCCATCCTTGATTGAGAGAGTTTATAAAGGTTGATGCAAAGCAATCTACGCCTAATTAATGTCGTGCTGAAACATTCGCATACTTATCCCTGTAAAGTTGTACTTTGTACAACTTTAAGCAAGCTAATCCGTGTTTTCCAACCGAATGTTGCAAAAAATACAACACTTTTAGCCTAAAGCAGCTCTATAGCCAATAAAAAGGATAAATTGTTGTAGCACATACAACATTCTGAGCTGTCCAAGCAGAAATCAAGGAAATTGTTGTACGCAGTACAACTTGTCTTCCCAATTCTCTATTTCTTAAAAAAATCAGAAACAAAGCGCTAGAAAAGAATAGTTAGCTTCGTCGCTTTACCCCTAACCAATAATACTGTAAAAAAAGACCACCCGAAGGTGGTCTTTTTCTGTGAAGCGGGCGGCGGGAATACTCCAAATTCTTATTTAAAATGCTTCCTACGGAAGCGGCTAGTAGTAAATTGGGACGCGCGTCCTACTTGGGTATATTCTATGATGTCTTCACGGACGGTCGAACCCATACGGCTTCTCTTCCTTTTCCGTTCAAACGAAAAAGATCACCCGAAGGTGATCTTTTCCTGTGAAGCGGGCGGCGGGAATCGAACCCGCGCGATCAGCTTGGAAGGCTGAAGTTCTACCATTAAACTACGCCCGCGTATTATAAAGGGATTGATGGTCGGGACGACACGATTTGAACATGCGACCCCCTGCTCCCAAAGCAGGTGCTCTACCAAGCTGAGCTACGTCCCGATGCGTTTTATGAAAATGGCGCGCCCTGAGAGATTCGAACTCCCGACCTTTTGATTCGTAGTCAAATACTCTATCCAGCTGAGCTAAGGGCGCAAATTAATTGGAGCGGAAGACGGGGATCGAACCCGCGACCCTCGCCTTGGCAAGGCGATGCTCTACCGCTGAGCCACTTCCGCATCGTATAATTGCATGTCATTCTCGCTTACGTTTCTCCGAGGCGACAAGGAATAATATATCAGGAATTAAAGACAAATGCAAATGTTTTTTATATCCATTTTTTATTTGATGAAAATACCGCCAAACGGCAGTACTTCTTTGGCTATGCGACGCAATAGACTGTCATTTCTCATATGCTCATCCAATTTGCGATCTGGCTTACAGGGCTGCATGAGAACATGACCTTGCCCCGTCATTTCCCAATGATAATTCATATGCTGACTGGCCAGTGTATTGCCGTACACACACAGACGCAGCTGAGCATTACGCGGATAGGCAACAAGGCAGTTTATATCGACATATAAAGGCTGCTTAACATCCAGTGCCATTTGGTAAATCGGTCCTGCAGTCAGAAGTCCTAGTTTGCCTGGACCTTTAAACTGCATTTTCACAAGATCCTGCGTAATCAGTGTATTCTTAACATTTTGCAGATGAGAAGTGTAGCTGACTCCCTCAGTATAAAACAAAACATGTCGAAATTCATACAGAAGATCATCATCCGCTCCTATAAGTATTACAGCCATGCTATACCCTTCAGGGAGCCCTAGCATTACATTGGCAGGACCATGCAGCCGTGACTGGACAAAACGCCTCTTCCTATACATACTAGGCAGCTTCATTAACGAATCTTCTCTCTGCTCAGACTTCCCTTGGAAAGCAACAATTTGGTTCGGATGCAGCACATGAACAGACTCACCCTGTTCGATGCACATTGTAGCTATCTTTGCATGTGAGCTTACTTCTTCGAAAGATACCTCCATACACACCGACCTCCTCGTAAGACTACCTCTATCTCATTCCGCGCTTTTGCCTCCTCCAGACAATGAATCGAAACACGCGGCCCAGCACAAAATAAAAAAGAACCAGCAAAACAGCCGTCACAGCCATATAGGTTAATTTCCGATTTCGCTTTTCTTTATCTAGGGCTACTTGTTCCATGGCCTTCAAGCGTTCTTGCAATTGTTCATTTTCCCTTTTAAGAGTTTCGTTTTGCCCAAGAAGCCGTTCCTCAGTTTCTTCCGAATGCCGTATGGCTTCGGAAAGCTTGTCCTTCTGATCCTCTAATTGCTGCTTCGTAGTCTCATAGTCCTTCTGAATTTGTTCCACATTCTCTGGCAGTTGATATATGTCTTTCACCCGATCCAACCATGAGGCTTGGACAGCAGAAGCTGGATACATAATGGCCATTAAGATCACAAGTACGCCTAGACCTTTACCGATGCTGTAGGAAAGCTTGTAAAGTGCTTCAGTGGCATTTGAGAAGGCTATGCCGTCCGGATCCCCTTGACCTTGAATCGTGACATACCAGATAGGCACAAATTCGAGCGATTGCGGGTTCGCGGGAGCTGCTGCATGTGTCAGCAGACATAAAAAAACTTACCCTTCGCCAAATTTCGCGAAACAGGTAAGTCTCATCCTCATAAAAGTCGTATGTAATTATACCGCTGCTGGTGGCGTGAATGAACGCTGAGCAAATTCAGCATCTAACATGTAGAAAGCGTTACTGTCTTTATCAATTCGTTTCAATTTATTAATAATGCTGTCGAACATTGCTTCTTCCTCTACCTGCTCATCAATGAACCATTTCAAGAACTGCATAGTCGCATGTTCTCTATCGTTCAATGCCAAATCTGATAGATGATAAATACGTCTTGTTACTTCTTGCTCATGTTGATAAGCATGTTCAAAAGCATCTAGGATCGATTTGTACTCATTCACAGGCGTATCCATACCAGCAAAGCTAACCTTTTTTCCACGATCATTTATGAATTTGAAAATTTTCATCGCATGGAATTTCTCTTCTTCAGCTTGTACAATAAAAAAGTTTGAAAAGCCGTCTAAGCTTTCCGCAGCACAATAACCAGCAATAGCCAAGTAGACGTGCGCGGAGTAAAACTCATAGTTCATCTGCTCATTGAGCGCTTCTGTAAGTGTATCATTTAACATAGATGCACACACCTTTCTGTATGGTTATCTCTTACGTATTCCCCATACATACAAGATTACCAGAACTCCGCATACAAATACAAACGGAAGTAACAATTTAAGAAGGGTTAAGTTCAAGCCATCACGCTTTCTGCCCTGGATTCAGCTATAATTTGTTTGATCTGAGCATAAAGTAAGTCAGGCGATGCTGCACACAACAGCTCCTTTTTACCGATCATGGCGATACATTCTTTCTTACAATGCTTACAATTACCTAAGCAGTCCTTCTTCTTCTGCTTCAGGTCCGGATATTCGTTTTTCAAGGACTTATATATTTGTTTGGATCCGAATTTCTCATTTCTACAGCAGTATTTAATCGTTTTCAATTCGATCTCTCCCCGCCATCGTCATTTACTACTATCATTGATATTAGTGATAATAATAATCAATGTCAACTGAAATATAAAGTTGCTTGTCCATAGAACGCAAAAAACTCAATAGCCGCTAGGCCATTGAGTTTTTTAAATCTTTAGAATGACGAGTAACACAGTCTATCATTGAACAGGTTTCTAAATGTGCAGGTGCAGAGAAGACAAAAGGTGTGCGACCCGCACTCCGGGCCATAAAGGTAACTGTCTTAGGGCGATTCGGAATTAAATCAAAATAGTTATCATCAAATATGCCCTCTGTCGACGTAGATATTCGTACTTGTTTGGCCAACGTATCTGTTTCCAATACAAACCGGGTTCCCCCGCTTCCTTCCACCTCGGTTATTTGAATGGTTGGGTCAGCTAGTTTCATTTCCTTAAATGGCACCAAATAATGTTCGCAGCTTCCGATGACGGTTCCATCCTTCTCCAACTGTACAACGAGCAGAACGGATGTCTCATCGTTTCCTGCCAGCAACTCTTCTTTGTTCACCGAGATGGCTTTAACGCCTGATAAAGCATCTACCTCAACCAGCCCCACGCAGCACCATATAACATTTCCAGAAAAATCTAATAACTCGATCCTAAGCGTTCCGTGAATCGGAGATCGCATATCGGAAATAATGTAAACATCGAGGCGGCTTTCATCTGTATCATCCACCGAGAGAAGTACATCGCTGAAGCTGCGCCGTGCATAATATTGCAAGGCTTTCCATCTGCCATAGTAATCCATCCCAGCCCATGAGGCCACAGGCCAGCAGTCATTCATCTGCCAATATAGAGAACCCATACAGTATGGCTTACGGCGTCGATGCGCTTCAATGGCAGTTTTCATCGCCTCCGCCTGCAATACCTGACTCATATATAGAAAGGATGGGAAATCTTTCGGTTCCCTCATATAGATGTCCATGTATTCCTTAATTAATTGATTGCCAAGTTTGTGCTTCTGATGTGCCAGCATGACTTCAGATTCTAACGCCATATCTGTTTCCTCGGCATAGGTCTTAACCGACTCGTATTCCGGGAACGACTGGAAACCATATTCGCTCATAAAACGTCCAACATGCGCATTATACTTTTCAAAGGGCTCTACAGAATGCCATACGCCCCAGTAGTGTATATCCCCAGAGGATGAATTCTGGTGAGCATGTTGATCCTCATTCCCCTTAAGCCCACACATAGGTGAAGAAGGCCAGTATGAAATATCCGGAGCCAATCGGTTAACTGCTTCAGGTAAAATCATATGAAAAATTTGCTCATAGTCATGCCAAATACGGTCCCGCTGCTCGGTGCTGTAAAGCTTTTTCCATCCCCAGCCAGCTTGCTCATCATAATGTGACCACGCCGTATCGATTTCATTGTTTCCACACCACAACGCAATACAAGCATAGTTTCGGAGACGTTTAATGTTCTCCTCAGCTTCTAACTTAACATTGAGTAAAAATGCTTCGTCACCAGGATACATACTGCAGGCAAACATAAAGTCCTGCCACACTAGAAGTCCGTACTCATCACAAAGCTCATAAAACATGTCCTGCTCATAGATCCCGCCGCCCCAAACCCGAAGCATGTTCATATTGGAGGCTGCCGCTGTGGCAATTTCATGTCTATAGGTTTCGTAAGTAACTTCTGTTAAAAAGCTGTCATTCGGTATATGATTGGCACCCTTGGCAAACACCGCTACGCCATTTAATTCGATATAAAATGAGGTTCCATCGTCATCTTGATTCGTCACCAGTTTAACGGTTCGAAGTCCGGTTCTAATACTTTTCTGTGCTGCAGAACCCCTCAATCCTATTAATTCCACTTTAAAGCTATATAAATCCGGCTCTCCTAGCCCTCTGCACCACCACAAGCGGGGTTGATAGATAGACAAATTCAGCTCGACATGATTAATTCCACTTACGAGATCTACTTTCTTTGTCCAACTGAGAGATTCCGTGAAAACATGTAGTGATCCTTCCCATGCTTCTGTAACCTCCATTTCCAGAACAGCAGTAAGTTTGGCGATTAAAGGAGTAACTTCATCTTGCCTGATATATACATCGGTAATTCGGCATTCCGACCAGCCTTCGAGCCTTACTTCACGCCATATCCCGCTTGTTACAAAGCGCGGACCCCAGTCCCATCCGTAATGATGAGGCGCCTTGCGAGCGAAGACACTAATCTTCTTGTCACCGAGGCCGCCTACATCCGACTGATCGTTTGCTGCAGGCAGTCCGTAACCCAGCCTCGAAAGCTTCGGTAAATCTTCATGAATCGGCGATCGGAAATGAACAGTCAGCTTGTTATCGCGATCGGTGAGCCATTGCTTCACATCAACTCTCCAGCTGCGGAACATGTTATCCGCTGAGAGAATGTGCCGATCATTCACATATACGTCTGCGTACGTATCTAATCCGTCAAATACTAGTTCCAGATGTGAGTTGGATTTCAGCTCCTCTGAAACATCGAAATAGCATTGATACACCCAATCTTTTTTGTCGATCCACTGCAGTTCGCTCTCATTCTTTCCATAAAACGGATTCGGAATAATGCCGTTATGATATAGATCCATATGGACACAACCAGGAACTTTAGCCGGCATCCAGTTATTTTCGTCATAAGCTTTAAACGTCCACTCTTTCCATACATTTGCTGTTTCGCTCATCCTGTCCTCCACATAAGCGGTGCTATCGAAAACCCGCTTTTATAATCTATAATCGAACATCGTTAGTGTTCGTGCCCTTACTTTCTTTCAGTCTCGCTTCTTCTATCTCATGTTCCCAATTCAGATGCCGGTATTCGGCCGTTTCATCAGAGGCGTCAAACCAATCCCTAAAGTCCTGCCAAAGAGCCGGTGTCCACATCCCATCGATTTGAGCTGTTGTATAGATTCCCTCATTCAGCCTTATAAAGCCGAAGACGTCGCGCACTTGCGATTTTTCTGCAAGCTTGACCGTCGTCTCAGCCAAATGCGGAGGAATAAAGATAACTCCAGATGGGGTTCCGAGTACAACATCACCCGGGAGGCATACAGCTCTTCCGATCCGGCATGGCACATTCATGCCGACCATTGTCACATCCTCGATAGCAGTTGGATCGCTTCCTCGATAATAAACATTGATTCCCTCAATTTTGACGACCTGCTGATTATCACGAATGCCTCCCCATATGACAGCACCGCCTCGCTTTGTGCGAGCAGATATGGCTGTTGATAGATTTCCGCCCACGAATGTTCCTTTGTAGACCTTATCGAACATGTCGACTACGGCCACATCATCCTCTTCCAGACAATCGATAATCCATTGATTGAAGAAGCCTTTTCTATTCTCTTGTTCATGTCCATAATTTAGGAGTGTATGATGCAAATCAGGCCGTAGAGGCAATAATACCGAAGTCACGGCACGTCCTACCATAACTTGTTCAGGATGAATAATCTTGAAATCCCCTTCAAATTGAAACTTGTAGCCGCTGTTCCACAGGGGGCCCCATGCTTCCTCCAACGTAATGCGGCGCATACGACGCAATACATCGTCGGGTACTTTTGGACGTCCATTTGGGAATCGTTCCCCTTCCCATAACGGCGTAAGTTGGATGATGTCTTCAGCATTATCGAATTTCATGAGTTATTCCTCCTGCGTTTTCGATTTTGTCAGCTCCATATGCGGTCGTTCGACCAACGATGATTCCATTCATCCGTCGAAACCCATAAACCTTGATCTTCTGGATGCAAATGCTGCGCAATCACTTCGTCATTAAGCTCCTCAATACCGAGACCGGGAGCATCCGGCACGGTGATGAATCCATTCTGAACGAGCGGTTTCGTCACATAGCTAGAAATGATGAGATCATCCCACCACGACACATCATCGGAGTGGAATTCCAAGGCAAGGAAATTCTCCGTTGCAGCAGCCACATGTGCAGCCGCTAGACAGGCAATTGGGCTTTCAGCCATATGAATCGCCATCGCTACGCCATATTCTTGCGCCATATCGCCAATTTTCTTCGTCTCTAGTATTCCACCAGCCGTTAGCACATCCGGATGAATGACGGATACTCCGCCAGCTTCAATGAGCGGTCTGAAATTTTCTTTTAAATAAATGTCCTCACCCGTACAAATCGGTGTTGTGACACTACTCGCTAGCTTGGCGTACTGCTGTGTATACGTCCATGGAATCATATCCTCCATCCAAGCCAGGTTGAACTTATCGATCCGACGCCCAAGTTTAATACAATCTTCAACACCGATATGTCCAAAATGATCAATAGCAAGGGGAACTTCATACCCGATAACGGATCGAACATCCGCTACATATTGTTCCAGCATATCGAGCCCCTTTTCTGTCACATGGATGCCTGTAAAAGGATGCGCGATATTGTACATATCATACACTCGGTTGCGCAGCGCTCTTTCTTCGGATTGTGACAGGCTTCCGGGCTGGCGTTTCCACCAGGAGCGCGATAGACTCTGCATGTCTTCTAGGAATCCAAGAGGCGCGCTTAAGGTACCCGGCTCATGAATAATTTGATTGATGCCAAGATCCATTTTCAAAAATGTATATCCTTTATTCATTCTTTCTTTCAACGCTAATCCCATCGCATGACCAGTGTCTCTGCCGTTCACGTCCGTATCGCAGTACATTCGAATATTATCGCGAAATTTGCCGCCCAGCATTTGATAGACAGGAATTTGATAGGCCTTTCCTGCCAAATCCCATAGCGCAATCTCCAACCCGCTGACGCCCCCTCCCTGACGAGCATGGCCTCCGAATTGCTTAATACGACGGAACAATTTATCAATATGACAGGGATTCTCACCTAGCAATCGACTCTTCAACATCTGAGCGTACACTTTATCCGCACCATCACGAACTTCTCCATAACCAACCAAACCTTGGTTGGTATACACCTTAATTAGGCTGCAATGCATCGGTGCGCTGACAATATCGGCAAAGCGGATATCAACGATCCTCAGCTCAGATGGATTTGAATGCCCGTTAACGTGGGCTAAAGTGCTTTCATAGGTATCTGGTCTCAGAATGATCCTCAATCCTTTCTTTACTGTAAATAAATTGCTTCTACCGTTAACATCAATTGTTTGAGGCTGCTGCCTCCATCAAGCCCTTCATGTAACCAACCCCAAACAAACGGCCCAAAAGCTCGTAACCCGGATTCTTATTATCCTCTCCTGCCATTGTAGGCACATGATCGGGCCTTGCAGGGCCTTGATAGCCGTATTTATAGTAAAGCTTCATGGCTGCGAACATATCCGTTTTGCCGTCATCATGAAATGTTTCCTCGAAACGTTCCGCATTGCCCTTCACATCGCGAAAATGCACAAAAAATATTTTATTCTGTTCTGCAAAGTGACTGATGACAGACGGAATATGCTCACCAGCTGTAGCTAATGTCCCTTGACATAAAGTAATCCCGCTATATTCGCTTGGAACTAAATCGATTGCCCTCTGCAGTGCATTAGCGCTCGTCAATATACGTGAAACTCCGCGAATTGGTGAAATTGGCGGATCATCCGGGTGTAGAGCAAGCTTCACCTTGGCTTTCTCAGCAGTTGGCACAATTTTCTCCAGATAGTATTTAAGATTGTCCCAGAGCCGATCTTCCTCCACGATACCTGCCTCCGTCAAAGGTGCATCTTTCATCAAAGAATGATCATAACCGGATACAAGGGCTTCTCCACGTGTACGAATGCTCGTTGATGTGCGGAACCAGCCAAACTGCGCCATAAAATTGTAGCAAAGGACAGGTATGCCAAGAGCACCCATGTTCGTAATCAACGTTTGCATGACGGCAATCTCTTCATCCCGCCCAGGTAACCCTAATTTAATTAAATTCGTCGAAGGAGCCGATTCAATAACCGCTAATACGATACCGTTGTTCTCGAATCTTTGCTTCATTAGAAGCAGATTATGATAATCCCACGGTTTCATACCGTTAAGTTCTCGGGGCAATGGACCCACCGCATAATTCACGCCCATTTGTTTGGCAAGCGACCAAAGCTGATCAGGTTCTGATGAAAAAAATTCAGCTAATTGCATGCTAACATGACCTCCCCCAATATTGAGCCACTTCAATTCTCAAAGGAGAACGGAAGTGGCTCAAGAGAAATGTATAGGATGATTAGTAGTGCTGACTTTATTTATTCAACTTGGCTTCCGCATCTTTTCCTTTATCTGTAATTGTTTTGAACGCTTGTTCAAGCGTCTGTTTGCCGAACATGACGGCTTCCATTTCCGATTTATACGTTTTCACGAAATCTTCACTGCCTGGAGGAGCCGGATAGAAAGGCAGCGCTTTGTCTTTGGCTACGTTCAATAAATCTTTACCGAATAGATCACCTTTTGACAATGTAGATTCAAGACTTTTGAAAATAGCTTCATTAATTGGAATTCCTCTCGTTGTACCCAGAGCTTTGCCAGCCTCTTGATTGGAAATGAACCACTTGATGAATTGTTTCGCTTGTTCTTTATTTGCTGAGTTTGCACCCACACTGAGGAAAATGGTCGACTGTGCCCAACCTCCCCCTTTCGAACCTATCGGATTGCTGTTCACTACCAATTTGCCTGGAACTAGTGCCTGGATAGCCGTTGCAGACCCCACGGATGCTCCTTTGAGCATCACTTTGCCGGCTGCCAAAGAGTCGAGTTTTGGATCGTTCTCCTTAAAAGATAACTGTAAATCGGCCGAAGGTACGATGCCGTCTTTGCGGAACCCAGCATATATGTTTTGGAATTGGAACCAAGTGTCCTTATCCAGATTGAACTTCGTGCCGTCTTGGAAAATAGGTCCTTTTCCTTGGGCCGTTTGATAATACTGATACCAGTCCCAAACATTTGATAAATCATCGATCGGATATTTGTCTTTAGGCAATTTCGTGCGTGCTTCTTTCGCAAAGGCAAAGAAATCATCATAGGACCAATTATTGAATGGCAGCTTGATGCCTGCCGCTTCAAGGTCAGGTTTGTCGTACACCATCCCCTGACCGTTCAAACTGAGGGGCACACCGTACAGCTTTCCGTTGATTTTAACATTTTCCAAAATTTTCGGATCGACGATGTCTTTCAAATCGAGATCCGACAAATCAGCGAGCTGCCCCCGCTTGACGTAGCTCTGAATATATGCCGCATCCATTTGCAGTACATCCGGGATCGAATTGGACGCCGCTAAAGTTGGAAGCTTCTCCCAAAATCCATCCCATGCCGTATACTCTGGGGCAAATGTCACTTTAGGCACTTGACTAGTGTATAAATCAAGCGCCTTCAAAGTGGCATCATGACGTGCCTGTGTTCCCCACCACATGATCTGTCAGCTTAACGGCCTTGTCAGAAGCAGGCGCAGCCGTCGCTGTTTTCGCCGTCGTTTGCGGCTGTGTCGATGATTGAGCCGGCTTACTGCCGCTGCTGCATCCTGTAAGACCAACTGCTGCGGCAATCATTGTTAGAGATAAACCTTTGAGCCATGCTTGTCGTTGTTTCATGAATAAACACTCCCTTTTATATGTGAAATGATGTATTACCTACATGAGGTGCAGATTTTGGCATCAACCTTTGATTCCTGTTGTAGCGATGCCCTCCACGAAATGCTTTTGGGCCAAGAAAAACACGATGGCAGAAGGTGCGACTGAGAGAAGCGACATGGCCAACAATTGGCCCCACTGGATTTCAAATTGGTCAATAAACATCCTTAGTGCCAGACCGACTGTAAATTTCTCAATGGAGCTTAAATACAGCAATTGGGAGAAGAAATCGTCCCAGCTCCAAAGAAATGTGAAAATACCTACGGTTACAAGCGCTGGTTTTATTAAAGGTGCAATAACGAAGAGAAATATTTTATATACAGAGGCACCGTCCATTTGTGCGGCCTCGTCCAGATCTCTCGGAATGCCTCGAATAAATTGGACGACCAGGAAGATGAAGAATGCCCCCCCTCCAAAGAAATGAGGTAATATCAATGGAATATAACTGTTCACAAGACCCAGCTTGTTATACATAATGTACTGAGGCACAACCGTCACCTGAGAAGGCAGCATCATGGTAAGCAGCAACACGGAAAACCAGAAACCTCGTAGTTTAAACTGCAATCTCCCAAATCCATACCCTACTAGTGCCGCCGTGACTACGCCGCCTAATACGTTCCAGAATTCCATTAGAAGCGTATTGGCAAAAAAGGTGGTAAACGTGTACTCGGAAGAATACGTCCAGCCTTTGGTGTAATTTTCCCACATCAACACTTGCGGCCAAATCGTTGGTGAACCTAATTCCGCCAAACTTTTCAATGAGGCACCTATCCACCAAAAAACCGGGTAGAGCATGATCAGAGAAAACGGCAGTAGAATGAAATGTGCCTTCAATGAAGAATATCGCCGTATGATCATTTAGATTCTCTCCCATCGGATTCGTAATAGACCCAGTATTTGGATACAGCAAAATTAATTGCCGTTAATATTGCTATAATAAGTAACAATATCCATGCTAGTGCGGACGCATAACCCATTTGAAATTGTTTGAAAGCCTTTTCATATAAGAACATGACATACATGTAAGTTGAGTTTGCAGGGCCACCTGCCGTAATGACGAAGGCAGAAGTAAACATTTGGAAGGAGCCAATAATACCTAAAACTAAATTGAAGAACATGACAGGTGAAAGCATGGGTAACGTAATGGTGAAAAATTTGCGAATGTTTCCAGCACCATCTACGGAAGCGGATTCATATAAGTCTTTAGGAATTTGTTTCAAGCCCGCTAGGAAGATAACCATGGTGGACCCAAACTGCCAGGCATTCAGTAAGATAAGAGTACCAAGAGCTGTATCAGGGTTCGATATCCATCCAACTCCGGTAATATGAAACCATCCCAGAATGTGATTGATATATCCATCCAATCCGAACATGTTTCGCCAAAGCGCAGATACCGCAATACTTCCCCCAATTAACGATGGAAAATAAATAGCTGTCCGATACACATTCATCCCACGGAGACTCCGATTCAGCAGCATGGCCACCATTAGGGAAAAAAACAACTTGAATGGCACGGAGACGAGAACAAACGAAAAAGTTACAGAAAGCGATTTCAAGAATAATCGATCTTTTGTAAAAATCTCTGAATAGTTTTTTGAGCCAATCCATGACGGCGTATCAAGCAATGAATAATCTGTAAAAGATAAATAAAATGACTGAATAATCGGCCATAGCGTCAACAGTAGAAAGCCAATTAACCAAGGAGAAATGAATAGATATCCAGCAGTATTATGCTCATCTTTATTGCGAAAACTACGCTTTCTTATACTCATAGTTGTTACCTTCTCTCAGCTTAAAATAAAAATGAGTCAAATTTGCTTAATGTATTCCGATTGTAACCCTAATGTTTTTTACTGTCAACCTAATATGTGAATAATGTTATGTTAAATAAACTATTTTTTTGTTTATTTTAATCGTTTACTTTCATAACATAATACATTATTTACTTATATTTATGTTTATCTCCTGGATAAATCGATAAGTAACATAAAAAAGTTCCCGATTCAAGTTTACTTGTAAACTTGAACCGAGAACTTTGTAAATCGAGCCATTTCAATTATTCTTAAGTGTTACTTTCTGTGAGAGCACGGATACTTTCCCTAATAATTAAGTCGCTTTGCAGCAATACTTTTTCATAGGGCATATGCCTATTCTTCAATCTCCATATCAACAAGTCTACAGCTTTGATACCGAGTGCATCTTTCTCTGCATTGATTGTTGTAAGCGTTGGAAAGTCTTTAACAATATCGACATTGTTATCAAAACCGGTTAAAGAACAGTCTTCTGGCACACGAAGTTTCATTTCCCTTAAGGCATTATGGACAAGCACAGCAATTTGATCATTTGCGCTCACGAATGCAGTAG
The DNA here is from genome assembly GCF_030817295.1 of Paenibacillus sp. V4I9. Classification (NCBI taxonomy): domain Bacteria; kingdom Bacillati; phylum Bacillota; class Bacilli; order Caryophanales; family Paenibacillaceae; genus Paenibacillus; species Paenibacillus sp. V4I9. Next base: position 376,918 of record NZ_JAUSZE010000001.1, on the reverse strand, counting down.
GAAATTCGCTTGTTGGGATAGACTGCAAGCCTGTCAGCAGTAAATTCGTATTCTCTTCTCTCAGAGAAGGTATTACATTTAACAATGCATGATTTCTATGCAAATAAGGAAGCTCATTCTCCTCCATGATCGACCTGAAGCCTGTCCAACGGTCAAAAAAACTTCGCGAATAACGCAAATTGCCGACGAATTGGATACGAGTGTGACCCTTGCCAATCAAAAAATTAGTAAGCTTGCGCATAATATCCACATTATTCATGAAAATAGTATCCGACTCAATCATCTCATCTTCATGATCGACCATTACAAAGGGGATTGCCTTACTTCTTAGCTCCATCAGCATTGGAGTTGATACAAGCCCAACACCAATGACCCCCAACAGCCCCTCTGGTTTCATAACCAGATTAAAGTTTCTAGGATTGTCATCTGAGACAATGATCGAGCCTATTCCTTCAGATTCAAGTGTTTTGGAGATGCCGTCTAGCACTTTCCCCCAATAGCCGGACTCTTTATTCTGGCTGCGAATGTTTGGAATCAGAATACAAACGATTTTATCACTTTGCTCCGAAGTGGACTGACTCTGAATTTTTTTAATCGTTTTCTGGTTCAGATATCCTAATTGGGAAGCGATTTCAAAAATTTTTTCTCTCGTTACTGCACTAATGCCAGATTTACCGGACAATGCTTTCGATACTGCATATTTAGATACACCAACTCGATCCGCAATCTCCTGCATGGTAATTTTATTCGTTTTTGTCAAAGCTATCACTCCAAATCAGTATCCGACACTCGCGTTGATTTTGTAAACCAAACAATGTATTCATAATAATAACAAATTAGCATAGATAAGTATACAGAAGTGTTATCCCTTGTAGATGGAGAAAATAAAAAGAAGAGTAGGCGCTTATTAGCAACCTACTCTTCTTTACCGATAATGCGGTCAAGAGGACTCGAACCTCCACGGGGGGTTAGCCCACACGGACCTGAACCGTGCGCGTCTGCCAATTCCGCCATGACCGCGAAACAGAGAACTTTAGACTACGTCTAAAGCTCCCCATAAATACTGAGTCATGTAGGATTCGAACCTACGACACCCTGATTAAAAGTCAGGTGCTCTACCAACTGAGCTAATGACTCATGTCCAGAAATAAAAAAATGGCGGAGCTGACGGGATTCGAACCCGCGGTCTCCTGCGTGACAGGCAGGCATGTTGGGCCACTACACCACAGCTCCACACTATGTAAGACATCTAATATAGGGATCTTTTTGATATTATCAAAAGTCTCTCCTTATATAAGAGGTTGGTTGCGGGGGCAGGATTTGAACCTGCGGCCTTCGGGTTATGAGCCCGACGAGCTACCGGGCTGCTCCACCCCGCGACATTACTAGCATGATATTTTATTATCCCCGAAAAATGTTTAGCTAATGCGTTACACTTTTTAAGGTAAAATGGTGGAGGCTGACGGGATCGAACCGCCGACCCTCTGCTTGTAAGGCAGATGCTCTCCCAGCTGAGCTAAGCCTCCATGGGATAAAACTAGAAAATAGATGGTGACCCGTAGGGGACTCGAACCCCTGTTACCTCCGTGAAAGGGAGGTGTCTTAACCACTTGACCAACGGGCCTCGTAAACAGGCTTTTCTTATGTAAAAGTTTATAGGTGGCGGAGAGAGAGGGATTCGAACCCTCGAGACGCTTGTGACGCCTACACGATTTCCAATCGTGCTCCTTCGGCCAGCTCGGACACCTCTCCATGAAAAGCCTGGTATGTTATAAAAAATGGCTCCCCGAACAGGACTCGAACCTGTGACAACTCGATTAACAGTCGAGTGCTCTACCAACTGAGCTATCAGGGAAAACTGCTTGGCAACGTTCTACTCTCCCAGAACCCTGCGGTTCAAGTACCATCGACGCTGGAGGGCTTAAACGGTCGTGTTCGAGATGGGAACGCGTGGGTCCCCTCCGCCATCATCACCAAACAGTCAAAGCGTGTTTGCGCCTTGAAAACTAGATACGAAACTTGCGTAAAGTAATCCTTAGGGTTTTGGTTAAGCCCTCGACCGATTAGTATTCGTCAGCTGCATACATTGCTGCACTTCCACCTCGAACCTATCAACCTCGTCGTCTACAAGGGGTCTTACATACTGGGAAATCTCATCTTGAGGGGGGCTTCGCGCTTAGATGCTTTCAGCGCTTATCCCCTCCGTACATAGCTACCCAGCGATGCCTCTGGCGAGACAACTGGTACACCAGCGGTACGTCCATCCCGGTCCTCTCGTACTAAGGACAGCTCCTCTCAAATTTCCTACGCCCGCGACAGATAGGGACCGAACTGTCTCACGACGTTCTGAACCCAGCTCGCGTACCGCTTTAATGGGCGAACAGCCCAACCCTTGGGACCTACTTCAGCCCCAGGATGCGATGAGCCGACATCGAGGTGCCAAACCTCCCCGTCGATGTGGACTCTTGGGGGAGATAAGCCTGTTATCCCCAGGGTAGCTTTTATCCGTTGAGCGATGGCCCTTCCATTCGGTACCACCGGATCACTAAGTCCGACTTTCGTCCCTGCTCGACTTGTAGGTCTCGCAGTCAAGCTCCCTTATGCCTTTGCACTCTGCGAATGATTTCCAACCATTCTGAGGGAACCTTTAAACGCCTCCGTTACATTTTAGGAGGCGACCGCCCCAGTCAAACTGCCCACCTGACACTGTCCCCATACCGGATCACGGTACTAGGTTAGAACTCCGATACGATCAGGGTGGTATCCCAACGATGCCTCCACCCAAGCTGGCGCTCAGGCTTCAAAGGCTCCCACCTATCCTGTACAGATCGTACCAAAGTCCAATATCAAGCTGCAGTAAAGCTCCATGGGGTCTTTCCGTCTTGTCGCGGGTAACCTGCATCTTCACAGGTATTAAAATTTCACCGGATCTCTCGTTGAGACAGCGCCCAAGTCGTTACGCCATTCGTGCGGGTCAGAATTTACCTGACAAGGAATTTCGCTACCTTAGGACCGTTATAGTTACGGCCGCCGTTTACTGGGGCTTCAATTCATAGCTTCGGAACCGAGGTCCCTAACCACTCCTCTTAACCTTCCAGCACCGGGCAGGCGTCAGCCCGTATACTTCGCCTTGCGGCTTCGCACAGACCTGTGTTTTTGCTAAACAGTCGCTTGGGCCTTTTCACTGCGGCCCCCTCGGGCTATTCACCCTACCGAGGCACCCCTTCTCCCGAAGTTACGGGGTCATTTTGCCGAGTTCCTTAACGAGAGTTCTTCCGCGCGCCTTAGAATTCTCTTCTCACCCACCTGTGTCGGTTTGCGGTACGGGCACCTTCGCCTGGCTAGAAGCTTTTCTTGGCAGTGTGAACTCATGACCTTCGGTACTTAAATTTCCCTCCCCATCACAGCCCAGCCTTACGATGTGCGGATTTGCCTACACATCAGCCTCACTGCTTGGACGAGCATCCATCAGCTCGCGTCACTATCCTTCTGCGTCACTCCATTGCTCATAACGGCTACGGTGGTACAGGAATTTCCACCTGTTGTCCATCGACTACGCCTTTCGGCCTCGCCTTAGGTCCCGACTTACCCTGAGCGGACGAGCCTTCCTCAGGAACCCTTAGGTTTTCGGCGGATCAGATTCTCACTGATCTTTTCGTTACTTATACCGGCATTCTCACTTGTATGCGCTCCACCTGTCCTTACGGTCAGAATTCTACGTACATACAACGCTCCCCTACCCATGCACAAATTCATGTGCAAGCCATAGCTTCGGTGGCGTGTTTAGCCCCGTTACATTTTCGGCGCAGAGTCACTCGACCAGTGAGCTATTACGCACTCTTTCAATGGTGGCTGCTTCTAAGCCAACATCCTGGTTGTCTGTGCAACTCCACATCCTTTCCCACTTAACACACACTTGGGGACCTTAGCTGATGGTCTGGGCTGTTTCCCTTTTGACAATGGATCTTAGCACTCACTGTCTGACTCCCGGATTTAAGTTTGTGGCATTCAGAGTTTGACTGGACTTGGTAACCCTTGGCGGGCCCCGCACCCAATCAGTGCTTTACCTCCACAACTCAACATCCGAGGCTAGCCCTAAAGCTATTTCGGGGAGAACCAGCTATCTCCGAGTTCGATTGGAATTTCTCCGCTACCCCCACCTCATCCCCGCATTTTTCAACATGCGTGGGTTCGGGCCTCCAGTGAGTGTTACCTCACCTTCACCCTGGACAGGGGTAGATCACACGGTTTCGGGTCTACGTCCACGTACTAAAGCGCCCTATTCAGACTCGCTTTCGCTGCGGCTCCGTCTTTTCAACTTAACCTCGCACGGGAACGTAACTCGCCGGTTCATTCTACAAAAGGCACGCCATCACCCATATAGAGGGCTCTGACTTTTTGTAAGCACACGGTTTCAGGTTCTTTTTCACTCCGCTTCCGCGGTGCTTTTCACCTTTCCCTCACGGTACTGCTTCACTATCGGTCACTAGGGAGTATTTAGCCTTGGCAGATGGTCCTGCCGGATTCCGACGGGGTTTCACGTGACCCGCCGTACTCAGGATACCTCTAGGGGTTTCGTTCGATTTTGGCTACGGGGCTTTTACCCTCTATGCCGGACCTTTCCAGATCTCTTCGCCTACCGAACTAACCCCATAACGAGGTCCTACAACCCCAAGGAGCAAGCTCCTTGGTTTGGGCTATTCCGCTTTCGCTCGCCGCTACTGACGGAATCACTTTTGTTTTCTTTTCCTCCAGGTACTTAGATGTTTCAGTTCCCTGGGTATGCCTCCAATGCAGCTATGTATTCACTGCATGGTAACTGCGCATTACCACAGCTGGGTTCCCCCATTCGGACATCCCCGGATCAAAGCCTGCTTACGGCTCCCCGAGGCATTTCGTCGTTCGCCACGTCCTTCTTCGGCTCCTAGTGCCTAGGCATCCTCCGTGTGCTCTTTCTAGCTTAACCTAGAAAAAACTTTAAAGATTTTTGCATGATCCAAAAGAATCACACAACCTAAGTTCTTACTTTACGTTTTGTTTCGTTATCTAGTTTTCAAGGAACAATGTTGCAACCATTACATTCGCAAAGCGATGTTGGTTGTCAACTTGTGTTTGAAAGATTGCTCCTTCAAAACTGAACACGAGTGAGTAAGCGATTTGTGTACTTACGTACACTTGACTGGTCTTATCAAGACCGAGTCTCCATAGAAAGGAGGTGATCCAGCCGCACCTTCCGATACGGCTACCTTGTTACGACTTCACCCCAATCATCTACCCCACCTTCGGCGGCTGGCTCCCTTGCGGGTTACCCCACCGACTTCGGGTGTTGTAAACTCTCGTGGTGTGACGGGCGGTGTGTACAAGACCCGGGAACGTATTCACCGCGGCATGCTGATCCGCGATTACTAGCAATTCCGACTTCATGCAGGCGAGTTGCAGCCTGCAATCCGAACTGAGATCGGCTTATAAGGATTGGCTCCACCTCGCGGCTTCGCTTCCCGTTGTACCGACCATTGTAGTACGTGTGTAGCCCAGGTCATAAGGGGCATGATGATTTGACGTCATCCCCACCTTCCTCCGGTTTGTCACCGGCAGTCATCTTAGAGTGCCCACCCGAAGTGCTGGCAACTAAGATCAAGGGTTGCGCTCGTTGCGGGACTTAACCCAACATCTCACGACACGAGCTGACGACAACCATGCACCACCTGTCTCCTCTGTCCCGAAGGCCTACGATATCTCTACCGTATTCAGAGGGATGTCAAGACCTGGTAAGGTTCTTCGCGTTGCTTCGAATTAAACCACATACTCCACTGCTTGTGCGGGTCCCCGTCAATTCCTTTGAGTTTCACTCTTGCGAGCGTACTCCCCAGGCGGCATACTTACTGTGTTAACTTCGGCACCGAGGAATCGAATCCCCGACACCTAGTATGCATCGTTTACGGCGTGGACTACCAGGGTATCTAATCCTGTTTGCTCCCCACGCTTTCGCGCCTCAGCGTCAGTTATAGGCCAGAAAGTCGCCTTCGCCACTGGTGTTCCTCCACATCTCTACGCATTTCACCGCTACACGTGGAATTCCACTTTCCTCTCCTACACTCAAGTCAACCAGTTTTGGATGCGAACCGGGGTTGAGCCCCGGGCTTAAACACCCAACTTAATTAACCGCCTGCGCGCGCTTTACGCCCAATAATTCCGGACAACGCTTGCCCCCTACGTATTACCGCGGCTGCTGGCACGTAGTTAGCCGGGGCTTTCTTCTCCTATACCGTCACACAAAGAGCAGTTACTCTCCTTGCTGTTCGTCTAGGGCAACAGAGCTTTACGATCCGAAAACCTTCATCACTCACGCGGCGTTGCTCCGTCAGACTTGCGTCCATTGCGGAAGATTCCCTACTGCTGCCTCCCGTAGGAGTCTGGGCCGTGTCTCAGTCCCAGTGTGGCCGTTCACCCTCTCAGGTCGGCTACGCATCGTCGCCTTGGTAGGCCGTTACCCTACCAACTAGCTAATGCGCCGCAGGCCCATCTATAAGCCACAGATTGCTCCGTGTTTCATAATTCTCTCATGCGAGAGAACCAATTATCCGGTCTTAGCTATCGTTTCCGATAGTTATCCCGATCTTATAGGCAGGTTACCTACGTGTTACTCACCCGTCCGCCGCTAACTTATCCCGAAGGATAAGTCCGCTCGACTTGCATGTATTAGGCACGCCGCCAGCGTTCGTCCTGAGCCAGGATCAAACTCTCCATAATAGTAAAACTATTTGAAAGCTTAATTGCTCATTTGCGTTGCTAGCGAGATTTTGCAATCTCTTTTTTGAACGATTTCTCGTTCGCGCTTACTCACTCGTTGTTCAGTTTTCAAAGATCAATTTCTTTCGTTCACTGCCGTGTTACCGAAGCAGCGAGAAGTAATATACCACAGCTCGTTCATCAATTGCAAGCACTTTTTTTCTTGTCAATTTCTGTCGCTCTCTGTCGGAAAGCTATAATAACATAGGTTGCTGTTTGAATGCAAGTCCCATTTAATGACTCATGGTGATTTGCCGCTTCAAAGCAACGAGGAATAATGTAACACGTAGGGAAACCAATTACAACCCCTTTGGAAATGTTCCATAATTGCAATTGTTTTGAATTGTTCCTACATAAGAATCTAAACAAAAAGGATGCAGTCCTCTGCATCCATTGAAGCTCATTAGTATTCCATTCTATCTATTGAAGGGAAATTCAAGAGGGAATCTACATCATCTCTAATAAATCGCATTATCTAGCAGATTATTAACGAATCAACGCGTAGATTGAAAGAATTCGATACGCTCTCCGTCTAAACCATTAAAGAAGAAGTATCTGGAGCCATTCGGAAGGGTTGTAATCTCAGCATCCAACTGATCTACTCCCAATCCTTTGATTCTTGTAAATTCCGCTTCAATATCATCCACAGTAAAGGCCAAATGGTGAACTTTGCCCTCTTGCGGTAAACCCGCGTTATAACCCTCTATTAATTCAACTTCAGTTTCATTCATTGCTTCAAAGCCAAGAAAACCGAGTTTGATCACACCATTCGTATGTAACAAGGTACTTTTATGCTTAAGCCCAATCACATCTTCATAGAAACGAATCGACGCTTCTAAGTTCGCTACCATTACACCGACATGCTCCAACTTCAAAACTGCCATCTGTACATAACCTCCTCCATTCATCTCCTTCTATTGTAACGAAAAGAGCATGAGAGGACTAGACCGTCTTTAAGAGATACGGAGCGTTTCCATTTCGCCATCCAGCGAGAAGAGCGTTACTTCTTTATTCGTAATATTGACCAAACCAATCTCATCGAACACTTTTCTCACCTGAGCATTGGATAAATGCTTCATTATCGTTTGGGCCGCTATCTGTAAATGATCCTGATACATAGATTCAAAAAACATAAGAACTTCTTTTTCCCCGACAAGGATTTTTGCGTACATCATCCCATCAACACCCCCAATATCAATGGTTCAATTGTATAATTTGGAATCTAGGAAAGTGTCAGAACTTTATTAGGTTTATGTTAGGTTCATAGATTTCGCCTTAGATATAAAGTCAGTGTATACTAGAGTAAAGTAGATGAGGTGGGAGGGTGCAAATATGAGATTACTAAAGCTTCTTCAAATCTATGAAGTGGATGGGATTACACCCAAGCATCGATCGGAACGATTCGATTTTGATGAAATTCAAGGGCAGACATTTCGTGAAATGAACCCTACTGAGGTTGGGTGCCCAATGATCCTATCAGGCGTCCATCAATACATTCCTTTCAAAACAACTAGAGTTCAAGCAATTGATCGGGACGGATTGGATTTCAGGGTGCTGACACGCAATACCATCTATCATTTTGAAGTTTATACGGAACGCCAAGCCAAGTAACCTTTGGAAGGTTAATGGCTTTTTTTGTTCATTCATATAATAATAATTTCTTTACTTCTCAAAATCTACCATTTCCCCTTATACTAATAGATGGGTTTATTAACCGAGGTTCTATTAATTTGAAGGAGGAATTTTTAACACATGAAAAAAACATTGACCACCCGCCTTACAGCGCTCGCTCTTGTTACTGTTCTAACTAGCTCTTTCGCTAGCAGCCTAGCATTTGCTGAAACAGCAGCACCCTCTTCTCCCGTTTCAATGAAATCAGATATGCGTCTTGCCATTGATAACGGCGCTATTGAGGGCTACGGAGATACCGATTACCGTGGTGCAAATGCTGCTACTCGCGCTGAAGTGGTAACAATGATTAACCGTGCTGCCAAGCTGAAAAGTGCAGATCTTGGTTCTGTCACGTTCACGGACCTTGCAAATTGGCAAAAACAAGCGGTTGCGAATGCCGTTGCAGCTAAGCTCATTAGCGGCTTTGCTGACGGTACGTTTCACCCAAATGCTGCCGTTACTCGTCAAGAGCTTGCTGAGTTGATCGTTAAAGTCGTAACTGGCGGCCAACTGCCAAAAGTGAACGAGAATGTGTTGAATTACTTCAAAGATTCCTCATCTATCGCTAAAGAATCCCGACCTTATGTCGCTTATGCCGTCATCAGCGGAATTTTCACACCTACCCTTGACGGAAACTTCAACCCTACTGCGGAAGTAACGCGTGATGAAGCAGCTAAGGCGCTTAAGCCTATTTTATTTAAAGTGGTTGATATTTTAACAACGAACGATATTCACGGTAAAATCGAAGTCGGCTTCGATAAAAAACGCAATCAAGGTCAAGGCGGTATCGAAACACTCGGCGGTATCGTGACCGATTTCCGTGCTGTAAATCCAGGCGGAACGGTCGTTGTTGATGGCGGAGACGCATGGCAAGGTACGCTGATTTCCAATACGACGAATGGTCAATCTGTGATGGACACGATGGCGCAAGTACAATATGATGCCGCGGCTATCGGAAACCACGAGTTCGACTTCGGTCGTGACGTTCTGATCGACAACATTAAGAAAGCTAAATTCCCTATTCTCGGGGCTAATATTATCGATGATAAAACGGGTAAACGCGTTGACTGGACGCAGCCCTATGTAATTGTTGAAAAAGATGGTCTGAAAATCGGTATCATCGGCTTCGCAACTCCACAAACTACAACGACAACGAAATCTACAAACATCGAAGGCCTTTCCTTTGTAAATCCAGTTCCTTTGGCTAAAGAGTTGTCTGCTGAGCTTCGCGCTAAAGGTGTTGACATCATTATGGTTACCTCCCACCTACCAGGTGAGCAAAACCAAAAGTCTGCTGAAATTATTAGTGAGCTTGCTGATCTCGCAAGAGGCACTGGGAATGGTACTCTTGATGCGATTGTTGGTGGTCACTCCCACATGCGTGTTGCCGGTATCGTAAATGGTATTCCTGTTGTTGAGGCTCAAAGCTGGCTATACGCGGTAGGGCACATTCAACTATTTGTAGACAAATCCACAAAGCAAGTCGTATCCTCGAATGCAAGCTTGCTTGAAACATATACGAACCTGACGACAGCTGACGCGAAAATTCACCAAACGGTTGAAGATTATAAAGCCAAAATTTCGTCGAAATCCGGAGAAGTTGAAGTCGTTGTTGCAGAACCGCTAAGTCGTAAATCTTTCCGCTTTGCTGTCAATGGCGGAGTTGATCGCGATGGCGCTTCCCAGTTAGGAAACAGCATCACAGATGCCATGCGTGCTTCTGAGAAATCCGACATTGCCTTCACTAATATTGGCGGCATTCGAGCAGATGTGGACAAAGGTGAGCTGACGTATGGCAAAATGTTTGAAGTGTTCCCTTTCGGCAATTACAATGTTACGGGTACGATGACTGCTGCGCAAATCAAAAAAGCACTCGAAGTAACGGACAAGTATACCAATCTTCCGGCTATTCAATTCTCAGGCTTGAAAGTAGAATGGGACAGCACGAAGCCACTCGGTGAGAAATATTCCAAGATCACCCTAGTAGATGGCACTCCTATCTACGTCGATGGCAAGTTGAATACAGATCGCACGTTCAAAGTAACAACCAATGATTTCATGGCTACTGGCAGTGGCGATGGCTTTACGGTATTTGGTGAAGTGAAGGATTGGAAAGATGGCGCCATCATGCTGGACGCTTGGGTGAATTATGCTAATTCCCTGAAAGCTGCTGGTAAAGAACTATCTGTGCAGGACGATGGTCGCGATGTGCGTTTGGATTTGAAGAAGTAAGCTATCATTAATTATTAATCCCATAAAATAAAAAGGCCTTTGACCGCATCCAAAAAGGATAGGGTCAAAGGTCTTTCTATTTGGTCAGCCATACACGCAACAGGGATAGCAATTGGCTTAAATTAAGCGGTTTGCTAATATAATCGGAAGCTCCTGCTTGCAAGCAAATATCCCTGTCCTGTTTCATAGCCTTGGCTGTCAATGCAATAATCGGTACTTTCTCAAATCGGGTATCTTTCCTAATCATTCGCATGGCTTCGTAGCCATCCATAACGGGCATCATGATATCCATAAGTATGAGATCGATGTCCTGATCTTTCTTCATGATCTCCAAACATTCTTGTCCATTATGAGCAACACTAACTAGTATGCCTTCTCTCTCAAAAGCATTGCTTAGAGCAAACACATTCCGAACGTCATCGTCGACGACAAGTATTTTTCTTCCACTAAAATTGTTCCTCTCTGCTGGGTCCGCGGCTTTCTTATAGGCATCCCTAAGCAGAAAGTCACTTATCATTGGGGAAGACGCAGCGGCAGCTTCTTTCTGCATGGATTCAGTTTCGTTAAAGACATGCTCCAATGAAGGAACATAAAGCGTGAAGGTACTACCTACTCCCTCTTCGCTTTGCATAATAACCCTACCACCGAGAAGTCGGGCTAATTCACGGCTTATCGATAAACCAAGGCCTGTCCCTCCATATTTACGATTCGTTGTTCCATCCGCCTGGCGAAACGGCTCAAAGATCAATTGCTGTTTCTCAGGAGATATCCCAATCCCTGTATCTTTTACGGATATGACCAGAACTTGTCTTTGTTTAGCCAATGGCAGAAATTCTCTAATCTGCTCCTCGCTACACATACTCAAATTCACCAGAACAGAGCCCTTATGTGTAAATTTAAAGGCATTCGAGAGTAAATTTTTAATAATTTGGCTTAAACGTTGTTCATCCGTATAGAAAATGTCTGGAACCTGTGAATCACGCATGATGCTGAAAGTGAGATTTTGCTGTTCGGCCACCTTTGCAAATTGACTTCGCAATATATCTGGAAGCTCTGATACATTCATTTCACCGACATGAATATCTAATTTACCAGCTTCGACTTTGGATAGATCAAGAATATCGTTAATCAGATGCAGAAGATCATTTCCTGAAGAATGAATAACACGGGCGTACTCTTGCTCTTCTTTCGTCAACGAACCCTGTTTATTTTCTTGCAGCATTTGGGAAAGGATCAACACACTGTTTAATGGGGTACGAAGTTCGTGTGACATATTCGCCAAAAATTCCGATTTATATCGAGAACTTTGCTGCAGCTGAATCGCATGTTCTTCAAAAGATGCCTTAATATTCTCTAGTTCCCGTGACCTTTCTTCGGCATAACGATTCTGTTCCTCCAACTGCTCATTCGTCATGTGCAGTTCTTCTTGTTGTGTTTGAAGTTCTTCCGTCATGATCTGATATTCTTTTAAAAGCCGCTCAACTTCAACACGCGTTTGCACACTATGTACAATTGTACCTAACACTTCGAGAATATCTTCCAGCAGCTCAAGCTGCAGCGGAGTAAATTTATCAAAGGAGGCCAGCTCCATCACAGCAATAACTTCATTGTTATGTAAAATGGGTACGATCAGAACACTTTGAGCCTTCGCCGCTCCGAGTCCAGACGATAGGATAATGTAACTATCTGGTACATTTGTTAGGTGAAACATTCGCTTCTCGATCGCACATTGACCGACTAGTCCTTCACCCAATTGGAATCGATGAACCCCAATGCCATCACTTTCCCCCATGACCGCATAAGAAGCCAACCTAATCATAGAATCCTTACCTTCATAGGAAGAACGAAGATAAAGCAGACCGTAAGAAGCATCAAACAGTTCAGCCGCTTTACTAATAAAGGTTTTCCCGAGTGTCTCCAGGTCCGAAATCCCTTGAAGCATATGAACGACTTCCGTTAATTTTCGCTGCTGCCACTCCATCTCTTCTTGATTCTCAAGCAGAACATTCGTTGCTTCCGCAAGATCTTTCACCTCATCATTCATGGTAACGTGTATACGTTTAGAACGATCTCTCTTCGATGAACTTAAATGCATAATACTTCGTGTTACTTGTTTAATCGTCCCTACGATAGATCGGGAAATTAATAATGCAGCTGCTATTGAAAATATAACAACAAGCGTTAACATGACGAATAAAGACTTGGTAAGCATCTGATTCTGTGCATCTAAGTGAGCCGCTCTTCTCTTGGTAAGTCCCATTTCAACGCTGCGAAAGCGATCCAACTGTGAGCGTATATCATCAATAATCTGCTTCCCAAGTAAAAAATTATAATCAAAATACGTTTCGTTATTAATACTATTTCTCATCGAAGATAGGGAGTTCCCTCCGCTCTGCTGAAGCCATCGCTCGATTGATGCCTTAATGGAAGAAAGATTTTGCTCCTGTATGTTATTATCTCGAGTTAGTTGACTGAGACGACTGTAGGATTCCCTCCATTTCGACTCGCCAAGTTTGTAAGGTTCTAAATAGCTGAGCACACCCGTAAGCAAATAGCCCCGCTGCCCGCTTTCCATATCCATCACATATTTTTCGATACGATTCGTTTCATTATGGACGGCAAAATCATGCTCGATGATATAATTTCTATCTTCCTGCATGGAGATCACTTGATAATTAACTAATACAAATGAAATGGTTAAACAGACAATGATGAACATATACCCAATCATAATCTTGGAACGGATACCAAATCTACTTTTCCTCATCATGCTGCCGTCCTTTCCTTAGTAGAATTCACCTCATTAAATATATTATACTATGTTCCCTAAAAAATGGGATATGGTGATTATATATCCTTTACTACTTTACCGAGTTAATGTATTATTATAGTAACGCATTAAATTAAACTAATTTAATTAAGTAGGAGTGATTATTATGAGTCCAACAATTAAACACATCCGCCCTCGCAGTGTCCTTTCACGCATGAAGCCGTACTCTCCTGGGAAACCCATTTGGGAAGTTCAAAGAGAATTAGGTATCGAAAAGGTCACTAAGCTTGCTTCTAACGAGAATCCAATAGGCCCTTCACCACTGGCATTAGCAGCCATTCAAGCTTATCTGACCGATATCCATCGCTACCCAGACGCCGACACGGTTGATCTTAGGGGGGCAATTGCAGAGAAATTACAGTTTTCTTCGGATGAAGTCCTCGTAACCAATGGGGCCGATGAACTCATTACGCTTATTTCAGAGACATTTTTGGAACCAGGGGATGAGATTATTGTTCCTTCTCCAACTTTTAGCGAATATGAATTCGGGGCTAATTTAATGGGCGCAAGTATCGTGCAAGTACCGCTTCGCGAAGATTACCGTTATGATGTTGACGATATACTCACTGCTGTAACTGAACAAACCAAGCTGCTTTACATTTGCTCACCTAACAATCCAACAGGCACTTATATGAAGAAACAGGATTTACATCGGCTTATGGAGGAGCTCCCTTCCTATGTTCTTGTTATTTTTGACGGGGCCTATAGTCACTTTGTAACGGCGGATGATTATAGTGATGGGTTGGAGCTTGTGCGTATGGGCTACCCCATCGTCGTAACACAAACCTTCTCCAAAATATACGGATTGGCTGGTATTCGTGTTGGGTATGGCATCGCGTCACCAAGTATTTTGCATAGTATCCGTCAGGTCAAAGAACCATTCAATGTGAATGCATTAGCACAAGTTGGCGCTACTGCGGCGATTAATGATGATCAGCATCTTGATGCGACACGGGAGATGAATGCTCGCGGGAGAGAGCAGTTATATGAAAGTTTGCAGGGAATGGGATTGAAATTCACACGCAGTATGAGTAATTTCCTATTGGTTGAGCTTGGACCGGACGCTAAAAACATCTATGAAAAGCTGATGAATAAAGGAATTATTATTCGTTATGGCGGAGCTTGGAACCTCCCTGATCATGTGCGGATTTCAGTTGGGACGTCTGAAGATCATACGGTACTAATCGAGGCGCTTCGCGAAATATTCATTCATCAAGCCTGATTTCATCTCCACAACTCAAAAACGCCTTGAACAGATAAACCGAAACTTACCGCCAATTGTTTGTGTGCAATCAAATATGCTACAATACTAACAATTATTGTCTCATGGGGGTAAACGAAGCGATGCTGAAGGAATTTAAAGATTTTGCTTTCAAAGGGAACATGGTTGACTTGGCTGTTGGGGTTATTATCGGGGGCGCTTTCGGGAAGGTTATTACTTCGATTGTGAATGACATTATCATGCCACCAATTGGGTTATTACTGGGCAGAGTTAACTTCAATGAGTTGTTTATTTCTTTGAATGGCAAACACTATAACACCATTGCAGAAGCTGCTGCAGACAATGGCGCCCCCGTTCTTAAGTATGGGCAATTTATTTCTACTTTTTTAGATTTTTTAATTGTTGCACTTGTTATTTTCCTCGTTATCAAACAGCTTAGCAAGTTCCGCAAGAAAGAAGAGCCGAAAGAAAAAGTGGTATCATCCAAATCTTGCCCGCACTGCTTGTCCGAAATTCCCGTACAAGCTACACGCTGTAAGTTCTGTACTTCAGAGCTGTCATCAGGTACTTCTGTGTCAGGAAGTATTCAATAGGTATTGTAAAAGCCCGAATCGAACTATATCGATTCGGGCTTTTTGGTGCGCAGATCGGCGATCTCGCCTTGCGCGAAAGCGTTTGTATTCAGTAGGTCGAGCAGCTGCTGCGCAGTAGCTTCGGGCGATTGCAGCTCGCCCTGCTCTTTGAGCTGGACGAACCTGCTCACCTGCGGGAAGTCCACTTCTTCAGCAGCGCGGATCTCCCGCTGCATATCCGTGTCAACCACACCCGGCGCGATGGAGTAGATCTCCACCGGGTGCGGTTGGTTCATCTGCTCGACGCCCACGCACCGCGTCAGCATATCGAGCCCGGCTTTGGCGGTGCAGTAAGCACCCCAGCCGGGGTAGGGCTTCTTCCCCGCGCCCGAGGAGATGATGGCGACCCGCTTCTTAGTCAGCCATGCCTGCGTGAGCCGAATGAAGCTGTTCGTCAGCAGCGCGGGCGCGATGAGATTGACCTGCAGGCTGCGCTGCAGGTCGTCATGGTCTGCTCGGCCGATCGACGTCATCGGTTCGAGCATGCCAGCATTATTGATGAGCGTGATGGAATCCGCTTCATCCACCGTGCAGAGGATTCGCTCCATGAGCGAATCCAGGCCTTGCGTGTCCGCCAAGTCGTAAGCGTGGAAGGTAAGTGTACCTTCCGCGCGCAGCGCCTCTTGGCGCAAAGCCTCACTGTAGCTGCGAGAAATGCAGTGAATCGCAGCTCCCTGCTGTAGAAGCTGCTGAATGATCGCAGCGCCAAGTCCTTTTGAACCGCCTGTAATAATATACGTTTCCATTTACGGCACCTTTACGACAAACGGAACTGTTATTACTTGACCATCCCGTTGAAATTCGCCCCATATTTTATAGATACCACTCTTCGGAAATGATGTCTTGAATTTGGCTTCTGGCCCTGATGATTTCTCATCTACAGGATGTACATGCAGATACAGGTCCGCCTTCTCATCAAGAATAACGACATGCCCTACTGCACCTAAATAAGGCTGCAAATTGGTTATTGGCGCTTTTGTAGCAGCATCCTTGAAAGTATAAGTCAAATTCAGGTCCATTCCCGCCATGAGATGATCAGCCACCAGTGATATCTCGATACCATTCACCGCTGCGGTAAGCTTGCTATCGGGCTGAAGGGCTATGGCAGGCGCAGCCTCTCCACCTGCTTTAATTTCGTGACTTTTGACTATTTGCGCTTGCCCGCTAGGTTTAAAATCAGCGAACAACTTATAGTTTCCGCCTGCAGGAAGCGCTGTACGAATCGTGAACAACCCCTTACCTTGATAGGTCGGATGAATGTGCTTGTAGTAGGAAAGATCTTGGCTAACCAGAATAAGATGCATCTTTTTCTCATGGTTTAGTTCAAAATCATCTACTGATTTCCCGTCTTTATCAAGTATCTGTATCGTCATCTCAGTTTCTTGTTTGGCTTGTACGGAGTCAGACGAAAGCTTAAATACGGCCTGAATACCTTCTTTTTCCGCCGATTCACCACTGCTATGGCCTGGATGTTCCTGCCCTTTATTTTCTGAATGAGCGGAGTGCTCCGTAGTTGTTGCTTTACCACAAGCACTCAATAAGAGAGCCGCTGTGAGGAGAATTACGCCTATTTTCTTCATTATTGCACCACGTAGCCTTGCTCTTCGATCGCATCTTTGATTGCTTCCACGCTAAGCTTCGTCTCATCGAACTGCACTTCGACTTCTTTGTTAGCCAGATTCACCTTACCTTCTGCACCCAGCTCCTTCACCGCTTTCTCAACTGAATTCACACAGTGATTGCAGGACATTCCTTCAACTTTCAAAATAATAGTAGACATTTTCAACACTCCTTATAGGTGTAGTTATTTCATTAGGGTTATTTTTAAAGTATACCCCCCCACCCTATATTGTCAAGTCTCATTAAACAAAAAAGAACCCGCTGCCTGGTCGCAACGAATTCTTCTCTCATTAGGCTATTAGTTGAGCACGCCCAAACTACTCATTTCCTCTTCCATCTCTCGTCTTAACGACAGCTTATCATGTTCTTCCATAAACGCGGCATCTACGCCATTCATGATCAGCTTAACCAGCTCCGGTGTCGTAAAGCCAAAGCGGTCCGCGAGCACCCGATATTCATTGGTAATGTTCGTACCCGATACGCTGGGGTTATCCGTATTAATCGTTACGACCAGCCCTTGCTCCAAATATTCGCGAATCGGGTAGGCTTCCCAACCAGAAACGGCCTTCGTTTGGATGTTGCTGATCGGACACATTTCGAGCGGGATGCGGCGATCCTTGACCATTTCCAATATGGACCTGTTCTCCTTCAATCTAACACCGTGCCCAATACGAACTGCGCCGAGATTCGTGATGGCTTCAAACACGTTCTTCGCTCCCGCTGCTTCTCCAGCATGGATGGTGACAGGAATACCAAGTCTTCCTGACTCTGCAAAAACCTCCCGGAAACATTCCGGCGGATACGACGCCTCATCACCGGCTAAGTCGACAGCGACTAAGCCTTTCCCTACATACTTAGCAGCCGCTTCGATCACTTCTAGGTTGCTTTCGCAAGAATGATTTCTCATGCAGATCGCAATGACACCGACTCTAACACCGAAATCCCGCTGCCCCCGCTTCATTCCCTCTAACACATGATGAATCGTTTCCTCAACCGTCAAACCGTTGTTCCTATGCAGCTGCGGTGCGAAACGAACTTCCACATATCTACAGTTATGCTCAGCAGACTGTTCGACGACCTCATAGGCGACCCGTTCCAAGGCTTCAGCAGATTGTAAAAACCGTGTAGTAAAGTCAAATTTGCTTAGATATTCAATGAGACTTCCGCACTCCTCACCTACTCGCATATGTGGAATGAGTCCATCTTTATCATACACGGGAAGTTCAATACCTTGCCTACGAGCGAGATCCAGAATCGTCTCTGGCTTCACACTGCCATCCAAGTGCAAGTGAAGATCAACCTTGGGTAATCTCGCTAATAGATCGTTAGCCCGCATGTTATTCATCTTCCATCTCTCCTTTTTCTTTCAATTTCGTAACGCGCTTTTAAAGAATTTTAATAACTTTACTCGAATGTCATGATTATGTCAATATACATGACGAAAATTTCGTTTTGTTAATATATGCGTAAGGTATGATGACATTGTGTGAAAATCTGGAAATAAAAAAAGATCCACTCCAGGGTCATTCATCCCCGCTGTGGATCTTCTATTCATTTCTCCTTACGATGAATCACTTTCAATGCTTCCCGTACGCTTAGCGGCGAAAGCTCCGTACTTGCAACGAAAGACTGTACCGCTGCGGCGTCTGTCTTCGAATACTCACGAAGCGCCCAGCCTATTGCTTTGCGGATGAAGAATTCCTTCGAATCGGCCATGCGCCTGATACAGCTAAACAGAAGCGGCACATCCGTCCGTTGTTTATATTTTAGTTGGAACAATATCGCCGTTCTTTGCAGCCACATATGATCCGAAGCTAACCACTTATCCACATAGGATGGAATCAACTCAGGAAACCTCTGCAAGTGAAAGCCGATTAAGTGATCAGCGATCATATCAACGGTGTCCCACCACGATTTTGTCACGACGAAATGCTCCAAGACATCGATATGCTCCCGTTCTGCATCTTTTTGCAGCCCAGTAAGGACCAATAATGCCGTGTAGGCAAACTCGCGCTCCGGCAACTCCCAGAGCTCTTTGGCAACTCTGACCCCGTCCTCACCTTTAGGGAAGCCATGTTCCTTCGTGAATTGCTTAGTCAATGCTACTCGTGCTGGATTTCGGATCCCGAGAAATGGGAAATGATTCTTCATATAGGCTTCCATACTTGGCGCATTTGCCGTGTCGCGGTGTGCTCTTAGCCAAGCCTCCAGCTTGTCCGTATAAGGGGATGCCATCGGTCTCGTGCCTCCTTTTTAACCTATCAGCTATATGCTTTATTGTAGCAATTCCAAAGTAATTCGGGTATGCTTATAGCAGAATTTTTAATATATACTACTTATCGGATCGGAGAGAACTACATGACTTACAAACTAGTTGCCGCTGACTTAGATGATACGCTGCTGCGTGATGATCTAACCATCTCACAAGAGACTATTGATGCTATGCACCAGGCTGTTGCCAAAGGCGTAACCGTAACGATTGCAACGGGAAGAAGCTTCCCATCAGCTGCCAAAATCGCCAACCAGATCGGACTCAATGTTCCGATTATCACGTATCAAGGCGCATTAATCAAAAATCTACTTGATGAGGAAATCCTCTACGAGCGTACAGTACCTGTTGAAAGCGCCCGCCTCCTGCTCGATTTCTGCGAAAAGCGCAATCTTCATCTACAGCTTTACCATGGGGATCAGCTTTATGCAGGTGAAGATAACGAAAAGATTAAAGCCTACGTACGTCTTTCTAAGACGCCTTATATCATTGGTGATCTGCGCCAATGGATTGACATCCCGCAGCCTAAGATGCTTATCGTCGATACGCCGGAAGTTTGCGACCAGCTGCGCGAAGAGCTGCTGCCTCTGCTGGGAGACAAGCTGCACATTACGAAGTCCAAACCACACTACTTGGAATTCATGCATAAGGAAGGTACCAAAGGACATGCGATCACTTTCCTTGCTGAGCATATCGGCTGCTCCTTAGATGACGTTATTGCTCTGGGCGATGCTTGGAATGATCGTGAAATGCTGGAAGTCGCTGGACTTGGCGTTGCCATGGACAATGCGCTGCCGCAGCTCAAGGAGCTGGCGAACTACGTGACGAAGAGCAATAACGACGACGGCGTTAGACATGTTATTGAAAAGTTTATTTTGAATACGTAAGAATACGCGAGAGTTAAACCGATTCCATCTGCATGGTTCACATGCGCCGGAGTCGGTTTTTTATTTACAATCGCTTGTTTTTCGGACATATCCTGTCCCTCCGGCTTATATATTACAATAGAATCAGACAATCCCCGGAGGTGTTTCCACATGGAAAATTTCCCATTAACGCTGCGCTCTCTCTTTGAACGTTCACAAACCTTGTTCCCCAAAAAAGAGGTTGTTTCACGTACAAGCACCGACATCCGTCGGTATACGTACGCCGATTTCGGGAGACGTGCGAAGCAGTTATCCAGCTCCCTGCAAGCACTTGGCGTGAAGCCAGGAGATCGGGTTGCGACTTTTGCCTGGAATCACCACTGGCATCTAGAGGCTTATTTCGCCATCCCCTGCATGGAGGCTGTGCTGCACACGGTCAACATCCGCCTCCCCGCTGAGCATATTGCGTATATTCTTAATCATGCGGAAGACCGTTTTCTCTTCGTCGATGAGACCTTACTCCCTATCATAGAGAAAATCCAGGATCAACTTACGACGATAGAAGGCTATATTTTGATGACGGATAAAAAGGAATTGCCGCCTACTTCTTTACATCCAATCTATTTATATGAGAACATGATAGAGGGCGGCGACCCTCAGTATACATACGCTGCGGACATAAATGAAAGCGCTCCCGCAGGCCTCTGTTATACATCTGCGACAACTGGCAATCCCAAGGGCGTGGTGTATTCTCATCGCGGGATCTACCTGCATTCCCTCTCCATTGGTCTGGCGGATACACTAGGACTTTCTGAACGCGACACCGTTCTGCCTATTGTGCCGATGTTTCACGTTAATGCTTGGGGACTTCCATTCGCGTCTGTCTGGTTCGGCAGCAAGCAAGTGCTTCCGGGACCTTCGCCGACACCTGACATCCTGCTTCGTTTGATCGCAGACGAGAAAGTGACGATTGCTGCTGGTGTCCCTACGGTATGGACGGCCGCACTTAAGGTGCAGGAATCACTGCAAGTGGATTTATCATCCCTTCGCGCAGTGGTCTGTGGAGGATCTGCTGCCCCGCGCAGTCTGATTGAAAGCTACGAGCAGCGGCTCAAGGTTCCATTCTATCATGCTTATGGGATGACAGAGACCTGTCCTCTCGTTACCGTTGCCCGCCTCAAAAGCTACCAGGAAGAGGCCTCTTACGATGAACAATACGATGCGAGGGCTACTCAGGGCTTGCTTGTGCCTGGGCTTGATATGAAAATCGTTGGACCTCGGGGTGAGGTAGCTTGGGATGGTAAGGAAATGGGCGAAATCCTACTGCGCGGGCCATGGGTAGCTACGGAATACTACAAAGATGCCCGAACACAGGAATCGTTCCAGGACGGGTGGTTCTATAGCGGAGATATCGCGGTTATTGACAGTGAAGGATTTGTGAAGCTGGTGGACAGGGCCAAGGATTTGGTCAAAAGCGGCGGGGAATGGATCTCGTCTCTCGACTTAGAAAATGCATTAATGGCACATCCGAATGTGTTCGAGGCTTGTGTCATCGGTGTGCCGCATCCCAAATGGGATGAACGGCCTCTTGCTTTCGTCGTCCTGAAAGACGCTGCGTTACAAACGGATGACAATAAAGAAGATTTACTCACCTTTTTGGCAAACAAATTCACAAAGTGGTGGATTCCGGACGATGTTGTGTTCCTCAACGAAATACCTAAATCGTCGGTCGGTAAATTTATGAAACGCGAGCTTCGCGAGCAGTATCAAACCTATTTCACAGGAGACTAGATAGCAATGAACAATTTTGAATTAGAGGGCTTCCGCTTTTATACACCAACGAAAGTTCGTTTCTGTGAAACCGATGCGAACGGACACCTGAGTCACCTTTCTTCCGTCATTTACATGGAGCAAGCCCGCTGTGAGTATATGAACGGTTTGGGTTTATTTTTTGCAAATTCGGATGGTAATCTGGCTGATAAAACCTTCTTTCTCGTCAGCCAAAGCGTCGAGTACAAGTCTCAAGCGCATTTTAACGATAACCTCGATATTTATATGAAAGTGAGCCGGATCGGCACTTCATCGATTGAAACTCAGTATGCCATTGTTAAGCGGGAGAATAAACAGCTTGTGAGCTTCGCTACCAGCACTGGCGTTTATGTCGATGTTCATACACAAAGCGGCACCCCGCTTCCAGAAGACTTAGCAAGCCGGATCGAGCAATTCGAAGCTTCGTTCCTAGGGCAGCAGCAATAGAACAGCATTCACAGCATTAATTATTAGCAGCGTAAATTGATGATGGAGGGCGCGATTGGTATGTTCGATTCAACCTTGCTGAAGGATAAAGTCATTCTTATTACAGGTGGCGGTACCGGTCTGGGCCGTGCTATGGGCGAGAAATTTCTGACGTTAGGCGCAAAACTAGCGATTATCAGCCGACGCGAGGAAGTGTTAGCTAAAGCAGCAGCCGAAATGGGCAGTGAAGGCAAAGAAGTATTCTACAAAAGCTGTGACGTGCGTGACCCGCTTCAAGTTGCCGAGATGGTGGCCGCTGTGGATCAGCACTATGGCCGTATTGATGTACTGATTAATAACGCAGCCGGCAACTTCGCCAGCCCGACAGAAAATTTATCTCCGCGCGCAGTGGATGCGGTGCTGGATATCGTCCTTCACGGAACGTTCTACACCACGTTAGAAGTGGGCAAAAGATGGATCGAGCAGGGCGTCGGCGGTACGATGCTGAACATCGTCACCTCTTACGCCTCCACCGGCTCGGCCTTCGTTGTACCGTCGGCTGCGGCCAAGGCCGGCGTGCTTGCGCTGACGCGGTCGCTTGCCGTCGAGTGGGCGCGGCACGGCATCCGGCAAGTCGCCATCGCGCCGGGGCTCTTCCCGACCGACGGCGCGTGGAGCCGACTGGCTCCGACCCCCGAGCTGTCGGAGAAGCTCTTGAACCGCGTGCCGCTGCGGCGGGTCGGTGAGAAGGATGAGCTCGCGAACCTCGCGGCTTATCTGATTTCGGACTACGCCGCCTATATTAACGGCGAAGTGGTCACGATCGACGGCGGCGAATGGCTGCAGGGCGCCGGGCAGTTCAACGATCTGCTCGAGGTGACCGAGGAGCAGTGGGTTGGGCTTGCGGAGATGACGCGCAAGGGCAAGTCATGAGTGGTATGTAGGATCATTTGCTTACTCATTTGCGTAATGTTGTATTTCGTACAACATTACGCACGTTATTACACGTTTTCCGCGTGAATGTTGCAAAAAATACAACAATTTATGCCTCGCACTATTAATTATTTGTTTTAAAACTCGTTATCCTTTGACTGCACCAGCCGTCATTCCCTTCATAATCTGCTCTTGGAACAATAAGAACACGATAATGGTTGGCAGTACGGCAATGGCAAGTGCAGCCATCGTCAATTCGTAATCGGTCATATACCCCGTAGCAAAAGCAGATAAACTCAGCGGAACTGTCTTAAGCGCAGGCTTGCTAATAAAGACTAGTGCGAACGCAAAATCATTCCAAAATCGTAAAAATCCTAAGATCGCTACCGTAGAGAGAGCTGGCAAGCTAAGCGGAAGCATCATCCGAAAGAAAATGCCCCAATAGCCTGTGCCGTCGATTAACGCCGCTTCTTCAATTTCTTTGGGAATCGTAATTAAATAAGCCGCAATGACGAAGATGGCTAATGGCAGTTCAAAGGCCACATAAGGTAAAATGAGTGCACCGTACGTGTTCAGAAGGCCGATTTTTTTCATAATAATAAAAAGTGGTACGAGTGTGCTATGGATCGGAATGAGCATTCCGAGTAGGAATAAGCCCATTAAAAATGGCTTTAATTTAAATTCAAACCGTGATAAAACAAAGGCTGCCAGTGCTCCAATAACTAAGGTCAGCACGAGCGAGGCCACTGTCACTACGGTAGAGTTCCAGAGCGAGAGACCCATACCCGATACTTTCCATGCTCGAACGATATTGTCCCATTTCCAAACCGTCGGCAGTAAAAAGGGCCGCGAATGAAATTCCTCATTGGACTTTAAAGCACTCATAAATAACCAAATCAACGGGTACAGCGTGACAAGTGCATACAGGGTCAAACAGATGTTGATGACAACGCGCGCCCACCCTCTTCGCTTCTTACCTCCAGCGGGAAAACCCGTCTGCATCGATACAACCTGCTCCATAGATGTCCCTCCTGAGAGAAATTATTTCCTAACGATAGTCTCGTTTCATGAGATATTGGCTGCCAACGATTAAGAACAAACTAAGAATAATAATTGCCGTAGAAATGGCACTGCCAAAACCGAAACGATACACATTGAATGTGCTGTTGTACATATAAGAAGCAAGCAGTTCCGTGGAGTGTGCCGGTCCACCGCCCGTCATGACATAGATGAGATCGAACGCCTTCAAGCTTCCGGATATGCATAGCACGACGGCTACCTTGACTGTATCCCATATCATAGGCAGTGTGACTGCAAACAACTTGCGAACCGGACCCACGCCGTCCAGCTGAGCAGCATCTTCAATCTCCGGTGAAATATTCTGTAGAGCGGCAATAAACATAATCATGTAGGGACCAATATAATTCCAGATGATCGGCACCATGAGCGCGAACATCGATACTTTCGGATCGGAGAGCCAAGATTTCTTCCAGCTTTCAAGCCCGATTCCCTCAAGTAAGAAGTTGAGAATACCGATTTGCGGGTGATAAATGTATCCCCAGATGATCCCGACAACAACCGAAGACAGCACCATGGGCATAAAGACAGAGGCTCGAATGACACGTTGAAATAGCGTACTGCGCATGAGGAGAAGCGCTAATACCATAGCAATCGGTACCTGACCGAAAACGGAAGCTGCAACGATAAGCATGTTATTTTTAAAAGCTTTCCAGAAGATTGGATCTTGGATCACTTCTGCGTAGTTGTCAAACCCGATAAATTTGGCTGCCCCGATACCTTTCCAGTCGAAAAAGCCGTAGTATGCCGACCAGAAAATCGGTACAATGACAAAAAACAGATAGAGTACTAAGGCCGGAAGCAGCCCTATGGTAATGAATCCTCTTATTCTAGCGGATACGGTCATAACTTCCCTCCTTGCTATCTTTTTTTGAAAAAAGGCTCCAGCCGGGCTTTGGCTGGAGTCCTGTGGCCGTACTTTATTTGCCGACGGCTTTCGCTTGCGCGTCTTGAATTTTTTTGGCAATATCCTCAGGCTTGCCGCCCATAAGTAGCTCTTGAAGACCATTGTTCACGACATCGGCACTAGCGGAGCTAAGCTTGCCATCGTAAACTGGCGTTTTCTTGACCGTGTTCATCATTTTGTACACTTCTGCAAACAAGGAAGATACTTTGGTTGTATCCAAATCTACTTTGTAGCTAACGAGCTGGTTGCTTTCCAAAATGGCTTTCTGTGCTTCTGGGCCAGACAAGGCATAGATCAGTTCGTAGGCTGTGGCTTTCTGAGCGCCGGTAACTTTCTTACTCATCCCAAGACCTGTTCCCACTACGCCTGAAAGAGAGCTCGGATCACCTTTGCCGTTAGGCACGGATGGCAGAACGGTAACAGCCATGTTAGCTAATGCTTCTTTGGACGTATTCGACGCTAAGTTCGGTAATGCCCAACCACCATCGATCATCATGGCCGCTTTACCTTGAGCGAACATTTGTTCCATTTGTGTGTTATCAATGCTGTTGAAGCCTTCTTGGAAAGCCCCAGCCTTACCAAGCTGTTGAAGATACATCAAGGCTTGTACGAATTCTGGATCCGTAAATTTGGCGCCATTCTGATCCACTGCTTTCAGGAACCATTCCGTACCTGTCACACGGTCTGCAAGTGAGCTGAGAATGCTGGACTGCGCAACCCATGCTGCTTTGTTACCAAGTGCGATTGGTGTAACATTATTCTTTTTGAACGTATCCACCAGCTTCATGAGATCGTCCCATGTCTTAGGCGGCTGTACATTATATTTGTTAAAGATTTCTTTGTTGTAGTAAAGGATCGAAGTAGGAGATAAAGCCATCGGTGCGCTGTAAGTTTTGCCTGAGATGGTGAAATCATCAAACGACCCTGGCATAAAACCATTCTTCCATTCCGCTTTGCTGTCCAGCAGCTCATTAATCGGCTGAATCAAGTCACCACCGACGAATTCCTTGGTCATGACACCTGGCCACATCACGAATAGATCTGGCATTTCATTAGCGGCTGCTACCGTTTTTAAACGTGGACGGTAACCATCGGGCGGGATTCCCTGTATATCTAACTCGACATTCGGGTGATCTTTCTTGAACTTCTCCATATATTCACGCATCGTTTTGGCGCGGAGATCTTCGCCTGTATAGTTGTGCCAAATCGATAATTTCACTTTCTCAGCTGGTTTGGCTGCATCTGTCGATTTGGGAGATGTGGTACCCGCAGCACCCTCTTTTGTTCCACTTGAACCACAACCGGCTAATAAAGCTAATGACATCGTTGCCGCCAGTGTAACGATCAATGACTTTTTCATTTGTTTGGACCTCCTAAAAGTTTTCGTAGATACATAAGCTCAAGCTCTCTCTATGAACTTTAGTATAGAGGACATATTCAGGAGGGGGTACGGGAGAAACTTCGGCGCAGAGGGGGACATTATTCAGTCTTTATTCCCTTGTCGAAATTCAGACGGCGTTCTTCCCGTATACTTTTTGAACTGCTGCGTAAAGTATTTGATATCTTCATAACCAACTCTTCTAGCAACATCACTGACTTTGGTCTGAGTACCCTGGAGGATATCCACGGCGCGCTTCATCCGTTCCTGAGTGACGAATTCGATATACGTACAGCCTGTCTCCCGCTTGAACACCTCGCTAAAATGATTAGGATTCACATGCACGAATCCAGCCACCTGCTGCAGCGAAATCGGCTGATGCAGATTGTCCCGGATATAGGCAATAGACTTGTGAATATACGCGTAGCGATTCTGATCCAAGCCTTGATGAAAACGCGTCATCACGGCAGAAAGCACCTTAAAGACTTCTTCTTCGGGACGCCCTTCCCGCTCGTAGGTAGGAAGTGTGCTAAGTGAAACCGTCCCCTCTTGGGAAGAACTGGCCCGTTCAAGCCATCGATGACCCGCTATAATCATCGACTGCAAATAGCCCTGCACCGTAAGCGGCGTCGCTGAGGCATCTTCCATCAGAGCCCGCACCTTCTGGTTCACCCAGTGCCTCAGCTCTGTGGCATTGCCGCTCATCAAGATCGCCGTAAGCTCCGCTTCCTCCTTCTCGGTGCATACCGTACGACCTCCGCTGCGGTCCCTGATATCATCAACCGTAAACAGTCCCTGTGCACCGAGCAGCCCTTGGTAAGCAAAAACTTCTTTCGCCGCACGATACGATTCCCGAAGGCCTTCGTAATCCTGTGTTACGGTTCCAAGCGCTGCAAATGCCGAGCATTTGAGCGTTTCGGTAACGCGCTTAAGCGCCTTTGTGAGCCCAGCTGGATCGGTCATCCCGACTTCGTGACGCACTACAAGCAACAAATGGTCCTTCTTCATGAGCGTAACACACGGGAGCAGCTCGAAGAGGATATTCTCTGCGGCTCCTTGCAGAAGCTCCAAGATAGGCGTTTCCCCCCAACCGGACACAGAGATAAGGAGAACTTGCATCGCTGCAGATTCACCTGACTCCGGGTGAACAACTATACCATTCTTGCTAAACCATACTTGCAGCTGCTCTTGAGCTTCGCTATCATCGTTCAAGCCTCGACCCAGCACCCGTTCCAACAACTGATTGCGCAGTGCAGCCTGTTGAAGATTATCCTGTTTGATCGACTCCCATTTATCCATAATGTTCTGCTTCGCTTTCAGCGCAGCTTTAATAATCTCTTCTGGACGACTGGTCTTCAGCAAGTAATCAGTCACACCTTCGCGCAGTGCCTGCTGGGCATAACTGAAGTCATCGTAACCTGTAAGGATAACGATCTCCGTATCCGGCAGCATCGCTTTCACCTCGCGTGCAAGCTCGATTCCATCCATACCTGACATACGAATATCGGTCAGCACAATATGCGGCTTCTCTTCAGGAATGCGCTCTAATGCCTCTTCAGCAGAAGCGGCGGCCGGAAGAAGTTCTAGACCAAGCTCCTTCCAATCAATGACGGTACAAAGACCTGTTCGTATAATAACCTCATCGTCTACAATCAAGATTCTCATGTCGCTAGTTCTCCCGTCCCAAGAGGAATTGAAAATGAAATGCTCGTCCCCACACCCTGCATACTCTCAACAATAAGCCCAGATTCTGCTCCATAATGCAATAACAATCTTCGGTGAACATTGATGAGTCCGTAGCTAGTAACAGCTATCTTCGTTTCTTTAGCGACTTCGCTTAGCATACCTAGTTGACGATTGGCCAAAGCGAGCTGATCTTGAATCTCACGAAGCTTCGTCTCATCCATGCCTATTCCGGTATCTTCAACAACGAATTTCATTTGACTAGCCTGCCGTTCTCCGTGCACATAGACGTGACCCTTCGCTTTTTTCTTCTGGATACCATGAATAAGACTGTTCTCAATCAGAGGCTGTAGAAGCAGCTTCAGCATTGAGGTTTGCACCATCGCGGGATCGATAAAAAATTCAATCTCAAACTGGTCTGGAAAGCGAATAGCTTGTATATAGGCATAATTCTGTGCATGAGAAATTTCCTGCTGAACGGCACAAAACTCCTCGCCCTTATTCAAACTAAATCTTAAGAAATCACTGAGCGCGCCCACCATTTCAGCAATTTGACGATCCTTATTCATCAAGGCAATCCAATGTATCGAGGATAGAGTATTATACAAAAAGTGCGGATTGATCTGCGCCTGCAGAGCCATAATATCCGCTTCCTTTTTCATCGCCTCGTTCAGCTGCACTTGATCCTTCAGTCTACCTATCCGTTCACTCAGCTTATTATAACTGTGGACCAGTAGTCCGACTTCATCGACGCTTTTCACCTCATAAGTAGGAATCGTCTCGTCTGGATTCAGATCCTTCAAATATTTGGTCAGCTTCATCAAAGGCTTCGTTACCCATTGCAAGAAGTAGAGTACCATCCCCATAGCGAGCAGCAGGGCAATTACGATCGTAACAGCTGTCACTGTGAGTACGTAACCATTTTGCTTTTGATAGATCTGTGTAGGGATGAAACCAATTAATTTCCAACCTAATCGAGGAATAGGATTATACAAAACCGTATGCGGTTGTTCCCCTATTCTTACGTTCAGCACACTGCTTGCAGCCGCTAGATCCCCCATTTTCGGAAAAACTTCTCCGACGGTTCGTGCTAACCAACTCGGATCGCCACCCGAAATGATCTGATCATATTGATCTAACAAAAGAACGAATCCACTGCTTTCCCAGCCTGCACCTGTCAAATAACGCTCGATCTCTGCCTGATCGAGCGAAACGGTAAGCGTACCTAACGTCTTGAAAGTACTGACATCACGAATGGGTCTGACTAGTGAAATGACCTTCTTCGGTCCGTCCGATGTTTGAATTTCATACAGCGGAGACCACCATTTTGAAGCTGGCCTGTAAACGGATTCATATTGCTGTGAGAGAGGAAATAATCCCGAGTTGGTTATGGTCGTTGTAGAAAGAGCAGGGTTGCCGTTCTTCGGTGTAATTGTAATGTTGGAGATGTATTTTTTGGAATATGATAAATTCCATAGGGTGCCCACGATAAGTGAATAGCTGTTGACGTCCCCTTCTTCGTTATCGAGATACGTTTGAATATCCTTTTGCCCGATCAGAAACACCGACATATTCTCAACGTCTTGAATAACAAAATCAAGCTTATCTGACATTTGCTTCAGTGTGTTCATCCCCGCCTGCTTCGCCTTATCCTCCGTCACCGATGTTGCGATGCTATAGGACACGATCCCCATGGAAAGCAACGGTAATACAACTGCGAATAAAATAAGCAAAGACAGTTTACGTTTCAGGGATTTGGCAAACCAGCGTCTCATGGGTGATCCCTCCTTCGGTCTTACAGTGATCTTTTTTACATAGTACCATGAGCATCGGCAGAAAATCATACTTTTTTTTAGTTCAACAAACTTTTTGTTTGACATTAAATATGTTTGTGTTACCATTTTTCTCAGAATAACCTTACAAGGGGAGATGACAGACATGGAATCAATTCAAGATGAATTCGGGTTTTTGACTGAACTTGTGACAGGACTTGCCGCTCAATTCGGAGACAACTGTGAAGTCGTGCTGCATGACTTGACAGGTCCTTACGACAGCTCCATCGTCGCGATTGCGAATGGTCACATCACAGGACGTAAAGTCGGAGATCCCGGAACGAATCTGGGTCTGGAGCTGCTGCGGGGAAATCATGTAAACGATAACAAGTTTAACTACTTAACACAAACCAAAGATGGTCGCATTCTGCGCTCCAGTTCGATGTATATGAAAAATAAAGCAGGTACTATCATTGGCTCGCTGTGTATTAATTACGATATTACTGAGCTGATGATCGCGGAGAAAACGCTGCAGACGCTTATACGTCCTGGGGAACAAACAGAAGTAAAGGAATCGTTCGTTACAAGTGTAAGCGATCTGCTCGATGCCCTTATTCAAGAAGCACAAGAGCAAGTTGGCAAACCCGTGGCGGTCATGACCAAGGAAGATAAAATGCGCATGATTCAACTTCTGGATGCGAAAGGTGCTTTTCTTATTAAAAAAGGTGGCGAGAAGATTTGTACCTATTTGAATATCTCAAAGTATACCCTTTATAGCCACTTAGAAGAAGGCAAAAGTGCCGTGAAAGAGAGTGTGGAAGGATGATGAAAACGTTGGAGAATTTGGAGACACCTTCCCTGCTTATTGACACAGAACGCATGGATCGAAATATTCAAGCAATGGCTGATGTCATCAGCAAACATCATGTGAAGCTGCGTCCGCATGCGAAAACGCATAAGCTCCCTTCCGTCGCACTCCAACAAATTAAGGCTGGCGCTGTCGGAATCACGGTAGCAAAAGTGTCCGAAGCTGAGGTTATGGCGGCGGGTGGCGTTAACAATATTTTCATCGCTTACCCACTTGTAACCGCAAGCAAGATTGAAAGAGCGATTCGCTTAAGCGAGCAAATCGAGCTGATCGTCGGCGTCGATAGCTTAGCAGGCGCTCAACAATTAGAGCAGTGCGCTAGCCGACTTGGCCACTCGCTGCAAGTCCGGCTAGAAATCGATACCGGCTTTCGCAGAACCGGCGTACTCTACGAGCAGGCCTCAGCGCTCGCCGCGGAGATCGCCCGCATGCCGCATTTGCGGCTGACCGGCATCTACACGTTTCGCGGCTCCCTGCTTGCAGGCAAGCCAACTCTCGACGTGGCTGCAGCCGGTCAAGAAGAAGGCACCCTGATGGCGCAGCTGGCCGAGCGTCTTAGAGCGCAGGGCATCGCTATCACGGACGTTAGCGTCGGATCCACACCGACGGCCGCTTCCGCCGCTGCGGTAGAAGGCGTGACGGAGGTCCGCCCAGGCACCTACGTGTACTACGATCGGATGCAAGCCCGCTTAGGCCTTTGCGGCATCGAAGACTGCGCAGGCAGCGTACTCGTCACCGTCGTTAGCCGCCCGTCGGCGGATCTCGCGATCATCGATGGCGGCAGCAAAACATTCGCTACCGATGTGCAGCCGGGCACAGACCCGCTTCAGCTGCGGGGGTTCGGCCACATCATGAACCTAGAGGATGCGCTTCTCATTCGCTTATCAGAAGAGCATGGCATGCTTGATCTTGGGCCTCTCGCCCAGGCGACCAACATACAGGTAGGCGACAAGCTGCGTATTATTCCTAATCACATTTGCAGCACCGTCAACCTGCATAATCAGGTTTTTATGCAGCGCGGTGATGCGTATGAGCCGCTTCCGGTGCTTGCACGAGGTATGTTGGAGTAAGCAATCAGGCAGCATTACTGCCGATTTAATCACCATTCGACTTGGAGGTCAACATTATGTCTCAAATTGAACAACGTCTACAAGACCTAGGTATCACGCTTCCCGCATCCCCGGAACCGCGATTCACTTATATTCCTTGCAATCAAACAGGGAATCTCATTTATTTATCCGGTCAGGATTGCCGTATTAACGGTGAACTTATGTACGAAGGCAAACTTGGCCGCGAAGTAACGATCGAGCAAGGTCAAGCAGCAGCCCGTCAAACCATTATCAATTGCTTAGCGGTTATGAAGGGCTATCTTGGAGACTTGGATCGTGTTGTCAAAATCGTGAAAATGCTCGGTTTCGTCAATAGCGCTCCGGGCTTTGGTGATCAGCCCTATGTCATCAACGGCGCTTCTGACTTGTTAGTGGCTGTGTTCGGCGAGCAAGGCAAACATGCTCGTTCAGCGATTGGTACGAGTGATCTGCCTTTTCACACACCGGTGGAAATTGAACTTATCGTAGAAGTGCGTGATTAAGCACTATAATAAAAAGAACCTGGCCGATGGCCAGGTTCTTTTCTGCCTACGTTTGAGTATAGGGAACGAACTTCTCTTTGCTATCACTCACTCGAATAGATACCAATCCTCCATCTTCTCGTATGTAAAGATGAAATATATAGTTACAGACACGATTCCACATCCCCTCGCATCTATAACGATGAAAAATATCTTTACAGCTTGTGCAACGGAATCTTCTCGAAACCACACCCCATTCTCACGAGCTAAGAGGAACGAGGATTCGTTATTTCGCCGTTTCACGTCCTAAGAGCCTTATTGGAGTCAGCTATACTCCTCACACGCGGAATCTTCCGATTAAGGTCTGCAAATCAGCCGCCATGCTGTTCAGTACTGTCGCCGAGGAGACGATCTCCTCCATGCTTGCGTACTGACCCTCGATGTTGGAAGAAACATTTCTTGCTCCCGCAGCGGTCTGTCCGGCTACTTCATCAATCGCGCGAATCACATCCACGGCTGCGCGTGTTTTCTCGGAAATAGCGGCCGAACTTCCTGCCACTTCCTCGATCTGCCTCGCAACTTCGTCCATCGCATCGCGAATACGTTTGAAGGTATCTCGCGCTACGCCGACCACCTCAAGTCCCGTCTGCACCTCTCGGCTCCCAGCCTCGGTGGAACTGACAACCTCTCTTGTTTCATCCTGAATACTGGAAACAAGATGAGCGACTTCTTCCGCCGCTGCTCCCGTCTGCATAGATAACTTGCGGACCTCGTCGGCGACGACCGCAAAGCCTTTACCAGCGGCTCCGGCGCGTGCCGCTTCAATGGAGGCATTGAGCGCGAGCATGTTCGTCTGCCGCGCAATACCTGCAATCATCGCGTTCGCATGGACGATTTGTTCAGACCGTTGACCGAGCCTCTGTACCGATTCAGCAAGTTCCTTCATCTTTTGATAGATAGCATTCATCTGCTTTATCGCTGTCTCGACAGCCGCATTGCCCTCCCCAGCCTCTTGCTGTGCGAGGAAAGACTGATGATTAGCCGACTGCGTGACGCTTGCAATCTGAATGACGGCTGCTGACATTTCCTCCATGATGGAGACTCCCAAGTGCACACTGCGTACTTGTGCATCCGTACCCATCGAAATGTCCTGGACGGTGTATGTAATTCGTTCCGAAGACTCGCTAATTTGCTCAGAATTGCTGCTGAGCGCTTCCGATGCAGCAGCGACGTGCTGGGCACTGCTGCCTACCTGACTAATTAAGCGATGAAGATTGGCTTTCATTTGATTAAAAGCGGTAGCCAAATGTCGTAATTCATCCCTATTCTTCACGTTAATGTCATCAACCGTTAAATCGCATGCTGCGATTCGTTCGGCTGCTTGTACCATAGAACGTATGGGATTAACAATCATGCGGGACAGCAAGAGGCCGATGGCCAAGGCGAAAAGAAAGGCTGCTACACTGACCCAGATCAACGTTTGAACGGTCGATACAACCACATCATGATTGCGGGCAGAAGCTTCCTCCTGGACGTTCCTTTCCAACTCTTCAATCTTCGCGGCAGCCTGTGTCAATGTTTCCGTTGTCGGAATAGCCCACTGCATCGCTTCCGCTTTGGCTAGAGCAACATTCCCTTTGTCGGCGTATTCCGTCACTTTCTTCACTAGACGAGCAAATGTCATGTTCGAGTCTGCCATGGATTGGATAGCACTTTGCTCGTCCTCGTTCTTCGAAACCTCTCCCATCTGTGTAATGATCGAAGAAAGTGTTCCGTTCATTTCCGTCAAAAGCTTCTCTTTGTCCTTCGTTGGGTCTAAAACGTATCCGAACAGCATACTGTTCTGTATTTGCGTTTTCTCTTTAATCTCAGAAACATTTCGAAGAATAGTGACATTATCATTCAGGAGCTTGGAATAGGAGCTATCCACTTTATTCAAGTATGTATACGACATGCCGCTGGTTACTGCAACGAGTAAAGATACAATAATAAATGTGCCTACAATCTTACTTCTCAAAGAAACTGAAAATAGTCTCTTTCTCCAGCTAGTCGAATTATGATTTGCCATGAGTATGCCCTCCTAAAACGTCAGTAATCGCTTTCATTTCATACAGGATAACAGGCTGTCGTTAAATTGCGACAGCCTGTTTCACTTTATTACCTATAACCAAATGGAGCGTCATGGTGTTTAATTATTATTTCGAATTCATGTATTTACGCATATCGAAGGCAACAGCCGCTACGATAATCACACCTTTAATAATCAACTGCCAGTAAGGACTAATTCCGATAAACGTCAAACCATAGTTGATAACGCTGAAAATTAATACCCCTGCAAGAACACCAGGTACAGTCCCGATACCACCGGAAGTGGATACACCGCCGACGACGCAAGCTGCGATCGCATCTAGCTCGTACATATTCCCGTAGTTATTCGTTGCGCCACCTGTTCTTGCTGCTTCCAACACCCCTGCTAGACCATATAAAGCGCCAGCAATCGCGTAAATGTAGATGAGGTAACGGTTTACGTTAATACCTGAAACGACTGCCGCGTGAATGTTGCCGCCGATGGCGTACATATATTTCCCCAGCTTCGTTTTGTTGAACACAATCCAAACGATGATAGATACGACAATGGCAATAATGACAATGTAAGGAATGGAATAAGTAGAACCGGTTCCGATCGCGCCTGTCCCCAGCTGACTGAAATCTGGTCTCAATCCGCCAATTGGCTGTGACTGATTCGGTTTCATATCAAAGTACAAGGAGTTAGCTCCGTAGACAGCTACCATCGTACCCAAAGTTGCGATGAACGGTGGAACCTTGAATTTTGCAACAATGATCCCATTGATCAGACCTACCAATAGACCGGCTGCAATCGCAAGAAGGATCGGTACGATCAATGGCAGCTCTGGCAAATTCGGGAAAAATCTTCTTCCATACTCCTGCGTTTGCAGCATGGAAGCGGAGATAACGGCGGTCAAGCCGACGATACGTCCAGTCGAAAGGTCCGTTCCCCCTGTGATCAAGATGAATGCCGCACCCAAGGCGATAATGACGCGCGTGGATGACTGCAGTAAAATATCACGAAGGATATTTACGGATAAAAAGCGTGGATCATATATCGCGATACCGATAACTAACACGACTAACACGATGTAAATTGCATATTTGGTCACGAACCCACTAATGTCTCTGGATTTCAATGTTTCTGTCTTCGTACTCATGGTTCTTGGCCCCCTCCATTATGCCATATGCTGTGCAGCAAGGCGCATGATCTCTTCTTCAGTTGCTTTATTTCCTTCTACAATGCCTGTAAGGCGTCCTTCACACATGACCATGATTCGGTCTGACATCCCTAACAGTTCGGGCATTTCAGAAGAGATCATGATAATACTTTTCCCCTGCTTCGCAAGGTCAGCGATGATGGAGTAAATTTCGAATTTAGCACCTACGTCAATTCCCCGTGTCGGTTCATCAAGCAGAAGTACGTCCGGTTCTGTGAGCAGCCATCTGGCAAGCAGCACCTTTTGTTGGTTACCACCTGACAGGTTCTTGATCAGTGCGTGCATATTCGGCGTCTTCACCCGAAGCATTTCGATACTTCGTTCGACTTCTACTTTACGTTTAGCTTCGTTGATGAAGCCAAGTGGATTCATATATCTGCCCAAATTCGCAATCACGGTGTTCTCAAGAACGGATAACACGGGGAAAATCCCCGTTACACGACGCTCTTCCGTGAGCAAAGCGATTTTCTGCTTAATGGCATCAATCGGCGACTTGAGCTTCACTTGCTTGCCATGCATGGAAATGCTGCCGGAAGCAACTCCTCTCATCCCGAACAAAGCTTCAATCAACTCTGTCCGCTGAGCACCAACAAGACCGCCGACTCCAAGAATCTCTCCCTTACGTAGATCAAAGGATACATTCTTAAATGATCTTGGAATGACTGAAGTCAGTCCTTCGACTTTCATTAATACACCGTTCGGCACATTGCTGCGCTCAGGGAAACGCTCCTTCAGATCTCGTCCGACCATCTTCGAAATAATCATGTCGGTCGTTAACTCCGATGATGCCCACGTACCGATCTTGGTACCGTCGCGCATAATCGTCACTTCATCTGAAATTTCGAGAATTTCTTCCATTTTATGTGAAATATAGATGATCGAAACGCCACGACTTCTCAGGTCGCGAATGATGCGAAACAGCTGCTCAACTTCGTTACCCGTTAGTGAAGAAGTCGGCTCATCCATAACAATAACTTTCGAATTGAATGACACAGCCTTGGCAATTTCAATGGATTGTACCTTAGAAACAGATAACGTCCCTACCAGGGTATCCGGCTTAATATCCATCTGAAGCTGTTTGAACAAACTCTCTGTATCTTTACGCATCTTCTTGTGATCCACTAATTTCAAAGGTCCGATCCCTTTTAGCGGAAATCTGCCAAGCCAAATATTCTCCATTACGTTACGATGAGGAACCGGATGAAGCTCTTGATGGATCATAGAAATGCCGCTTGCTAAAGCATCTTTCGAACTTTGAATGGAAACGACTTCGCCATTCAATTTGATTTCTCCACCATCCGGCTTATAAATACCGAACAAGCATTTCATCAGCGTCGATTTGCCCGCACCGTTCTCTCCCATCAGCGCATGCACGCTTCCCGGGCGAACTTTGAGGGTAACGTTATCCAGCGCTTTGACGCCGGGGAATTCTTTGGAGATTTGATTCATTTCCAATAAATAGTCATGTACAGTCATGGTAACTCCCCCTACAGCTCACGATAATCCCCACAAAGTGAAGGCTTTCTTCGTTGTCTCTTTACCTTTGCATGGGTTCCCAAATAAGGAAGGCAAGAGCGCCCGCGTATGATACATCGCTGCTCTTGCCCGCTTCTATTCGGATTACTTCGCTTCGTTCATGTTAGCTTTTGTAATCTTTTTGTAGGAAATCCATACATATTTACCGTCTGTTACATCGTAGCCAGTTGTTTCTTTGCTAGGTGTTTTGCCGTTAGCCAGTGCTGCTGCTACATTCGTTGTTGCTGCACCTTGGTTTTTCGCATCGTTCAGAACCGTTCCGAGCAATGTGCCATCGCTAAGCGCTTGAAGAGCAGGAGCTGTGGCATCTACGCCTACAACCGGTAAAAATTTGTTATCTTTGAAATAGCCTTTTGCTTTCAAAGCTTCGATAGCGCCAAGAGCCATATCATCGTTGTTCGCAAGAACAGCTTCGATTTTGCTTTCGCTGGAAGCTAGGAATGCTGCCATTTTTTCTTGACCTTTAACGCGGTCCCACATAGCTGTATCTTCCGCTACTTTTTCTACACCCAGACCAGCGTCTGTGATCGCTTGGATGGAGAACTTCGTGCGAAGCTCAGCATCTTGATGTCCTGGCTCGCCTTTCAGCATAACGTATTGGATTTTACCGTCTTTGTTTTTATCCGCTTCTGGGTGAGCTTTGAAATAGTCAACCAGCAGTTGGCCTTCCATCGTACCGGATTGCTCTGCTTTAGCGCCTACGTAGTAAACTTTATCCCATTTCTTCATGTCGTCAGCAAGTGGCTCACGGTTCAAGAAAACAACTGGAACGTTTGCAGCTTTTGCTTTGTCGATGATAACGCCTGCCGCTGTACGGTCAACTGCATTAATCGCTAGAGCGTTTACTTTTTTCGTGATGAAAAGATCGACTTTATCATTTTGTGTTGGTTGTGAGTTCTGGCTATCAACGATTTCAACTGTTGCTTTATCTTTAGCAGCATCAGAGATCGCGGCACGAACACCAGACATGAATGTATCGTCAAATTTGTAGATAGCTACACCAATTGTTGGTTTTTTTGCTGTGTCTGCTGCTTTTGGAGTTGCTGCTGCACCTGTAGTTGCTGCTGGAGCTGGTGAAGGTGTTGCTGCTTTATTGCCACAGCCTGCCACGGTTGCAACCAATGCGCCTGCTACTGCAAGAGTAATCAATTTTTTCAAGGTAAGACCCTCCCTAAAAGGTGTGTTGTTTATTATTTACATTCCCTACTATACTGGATCAAAACACCAAAACAAATGCAATATCCTCATGTGTTCTATCAAAATTCTCATCACTTTATAAAAGGGAACAGCAGCTTCTGATTATCCGACCAGAACATATTACCCAGGTCAATGGCTTTAATCCCTGTATCCACGCGGCTGGGCACCTTCTTCCCATTCGAAGCTTCAACCGCGTTCTTTACACCCAAATACCCGATACTGAATGGGTTCTGAATGATCGTCG
This sequence comes from Paenibacillus sp. V4I9, assembly GCF_030817295.1. Lineage (NCBI taxonomy): Bacteria > Bacillati > Bacillota > Bacilli > Caryophanales > Paenibacillaceae > Paenibacillus > Paenibacillus sp. V4I9. Next base: position 338,100 of record NZ_JAUSZE010000001.1, on the reverse strand, counting down.
CTTGGATGACACCCTCTTGCAGCAGCTCCAGCTCTTCGGAGGTACTATCAAATGTGATGATTTTCACTTTGTCCTGCAGGTTCATACTCTGAATCGCATGCGCAACGCCAATGGACGAGATTTCATTCAGAGCAACAATCCCGTCTAATTGGGGATGCTTCTCCATCATGTTACGGGTTAGCTGCGCAGCAAGCTCATAGTCAGTCATACTGTAAACCTTATCAATCACCTTAACACCAGGATATTTGGATAATTCCTCCAAAAGACCTTGTTCCCGAAGCTCTGTATTGCGCTCTCCTTGCATAAAGCTAACAATAGCAATATCACCGCTTGTCCCAGCCAGCTTGATGAGCTGTTTGCCAGCCAATTGTCCAGCCTCATAATTATTAGCCCCGATGAAGCTCTTGGCTTTGCGTGTCTCCACTTCAGAGTCGATCGTGATGACAGGAATTCCTCGTATTGACGCATCATTCACAACCTCGGATAATTGCTTATAACTGTTAGGAGCCAACACAATGGCGTCCGGTCCACTGTTGATTGATTGCTCCATTAAAGCGATTTGCCCCTTCACATCCGCTTCATCGCCTGGTGCACGGAAATCCAGCGTAACATCAAACTCCTTCGCGGCCACCTCGGCGCCGATCTTCACCGTCTTCCAGTAATCTCCATTTTGACTTCGGAGTACAACCTCCAAATGTTTCTTCTGCTCGGTTGGTGTAGTCTCCGTTTGTTTGGAACAGGAGGACATGGAGATGACGGCTACCAGGACGGCAAATAGAAGCGGTCTTACTTTCATTGTTTTATCCATGGCTTCTCCTTCCTATTCATCTTCAAGAAATAAAGGAATCCAAATCTTGACGGTAGTTCCTTCTTCCAGCTCACTTTCAACCTTGACCCCATACTCCGAACCGAAATATAACTGGATGCGCTCATGCACATTTCGCAGCCCTACCCCAGACCCTTTTTCACTTTTCACATGACCGGTCAGGATGTTTTTGAGCGTTTCTTCCGACATTCCGACACCGTTATCCCGAATCTCGAATAGGATCTTCTCATTGATCTTGCTGACCGAAATGTGAATGAGGCCTTCGTCCACCATATATTCAATGCCATGATAAAGTGCATTTTCCACAAAAGGTTGTAAAATCAATTTCAACGTCTTGTAGGGCAGCACCTCATCATCCACCTGAATCTCGTAATCGAACTTATCTTTATACCGCATCTTCTGGATGATCAAATAATTCCGAATGTGCTCGATCTCTTCCCCGATGGTAATAATATTCTTACCTTTGCTCAGCGAAATCCTGAAAAACTTAGACAACGACGTGATGGTTTTGACGACGTCTTCATTCTTCCCATTACCCACCATGCGAACAACGGAATTGAGTGTATTGTACAAAAAATGCGGATTAATCTGAGACTGCAGTACCTCCAGCTCATTCTTCCGCTTCGTCTCCTGCTCATGGATACTTTGATCCATCAGCTCACGAACCCGCGAGACCATCAGATTGAATCTCCGCGAAAGCTGCTCCACTTCATCAGCGCCCCGAACATGAATATAGGTGTCAAAATGGCCCTTTTCGACCATTTCCATCGACTTCTTAAGTCGCTTAATAGGCTGCGAAATGCGCGCAGACATGAATGACGAGATCAACAAAATGAAAACAAGGACAATCACGAGAAGCCAAATCATGAACGTACTGATTTCCTTGCGTGTTGTAACCATTTCATCCATGTAAGAGACGCCAATAATTTTCCAACCGATGTTATTAACCGTCCTGACCACATTAAGCCGCGACTCACCATCGCTGACATCCATGTATTTTCCATACGAGAATTTGAGCGCTTGCTCCACATTTTCATACTTCAAACCAATATAAATAAGCTGCTGCTGCGGGTGATAGACAATGTTACCGGCAGAGTCGTCGATGATGTAAACATAGCCTTTTTTGCCAAGAGAAACCGTGCGGAACACGTCATCCAATGTCTTGAAATTAACATCAACGAGCAGCACAGCCTCCACCCATTTCCCATCCTTTTGAATGGAAACCCCTTTGCTCATGGAAACGACCCATTTGTATGGATCCTTGAACAGATTCTGTATATGCGGCAGGGAAAAAGTGAGATGGTTCGGATTATCCAGCGCAGACTTAAACCACGACTGCTCAAGAAGTCGCGTATTTTTGCGCATCTCGGTCGTGGGAATGCCGGTTACTAGTCCGCCATCTGCTGTAAAAAGATGAATGGAGACGATATCCTCGCGCGTACTCGCGATCGTTTCCAACTGCTCGAGCAGCTTGTCCGTTGGAATGCCATGGCTTTTGGCGATTTTTGCATCGACCACCTCGAAGGTATCCGCCATGCCTTTAATATAGTGTTCCAAGTTAAACTGTACCTGCTCGATCACCTGCTGCGTATTCAGAAAAGCACTCTCTTCTGCGGTTCTAGAAAATTTATTATAAAGCACCAGTGAGACGATCAACATAACGATCACCGTAATCAAAATAAACGACATCGTAATCGTAAATTGAATGCTTTTCACTCTCATCGTGTCCAGCAATACGTTATACAAAGCCTCGAATAGTGTTCTCACTTTACGTTTCAAGCTTTACCACCCACCCCTTTAACCCTAAAGCCCTTTGGAACTGTTATTTCGGTACTCTTTTGGGGAAACCCCGACATTTTTACGGAACGAAAAGCTGAAATAATTGGCATCGGCATAGCCAACCTTCTCCGCGATCTCCAGAGCCTTCATATCCGTTGAACGCAAGAGCTCTTTGGCCTCTTCCATACGAATATGGTTCAAATAGTTCACGAAGGTCATTTTCGTCTCTTTCTTGAAAATACTGCTGAAATACCCCGCGCTAATATGCAGGTGGCCGCACACTTTATTAATCGTGATATCACCTTCGTGATAGTGGCTCTTCGTATAATCCTTGGCCATTTCGACCAGATTTTTGTACGTATATTGACGATCCGTCGCGATATGATTCATCATGCTGGCACATAATTCGGCAAGCCAATGCTTGGCTTCTTCCAAGGATGTGAATTTATTTATCTCTGTAAAAGGAATAAAATGATCGCCAAATACCTCATCGACGTTAAGGTTCGAGTCCTTGGCCGCTTTCAGGATACAAGTCAATATTTCGAGTAAATAAATTTGGTAGTCCTTAACGGAAACACCGCCCTCTAACCCTTGAAAAAGCTCGTCCATCGTCTCCCGAATCTCCTGGCTCGTCCCGACCTTAATGCAGCGCGTCAAGGCATGCTCCTTCACATCATCAAAACGAATCTTCTCCACGTTCCGCTTCTCCACATCATCAATGTAGATCATGCGATTGTTGCCTAAGATAAGCCGGTAATCCAGCGCCAACACGGCATCTTCATACGAATAGCTAATCTTGGTTACATCTTTCATAACGGTTCCAATCCCAACTGTCAGCGTAAACTTCAAATATTTTTCTACGTTCTGCCGTACTTCTTCCAGCACCTTCATCGTTTCTTGAAGCGCAGCTCCTCTGTCTGTGCTCTCCCTCGCAGCTAGTACAACCACTTGATCGTTATGCATAAAAACAAGGCCAAGACGCCGTTTATCGGCAATCTCCTCGGTAATATTGAGCAGGGCAAAATATTTCAGCGCCTGATCCTCGGAATATTTCAAAGAAACGGACTTCGCCAACTCACTGCGATTCTCCAAATCCTCTTCATGAATGAGCACCCCATCGATGCTCAGGACTGCTACAACATAGCTATTCCCACTGAGCTCAATCCCATAGTTCGCGGCCTTCTCGTACACTTCATCGCGCGGGAGTTTCCGGTTCATCAGGGTCGCCAGGAAATTTTCCTTAAGCACAGGCATGCTCTTGCGGTAATGCTCCTTCAGCAGCTGGACATTTTCCCGATGGGACACTTCTTCCTGAATCTGCTCCTTCACCTTCAGCAAAGCATTGATCAGCTCTTGCGCGGAAAAAGGCTTCAGTACATATTCATCAATATGAAGCTTAATCGCCCTTTGGGCATATTCGAACTCATCATGCCCCGTAAGGATGATGAGCTTAATCGTTGGGAAGCGCTCACGGACCGCTTCTGCCAACTGAAGCCCATTCATGAACGGCATCTGAATATCCGTCACAACCACGTCCGGCTGCAGACGCTCAACCATTTCCAGCGCTTCCCTTCCATTCTCCGCCTTCTCTACAACTTCAAAGCCAATAGCTTCCCAATTTATCTCACGGACGACACCTTCCCGCACGTCCTCTTCGTCATCCACTAATAGCAGCTTGTACATGTCCGTCCTCCTAAAGCTGTTCGTATAAAAAGCTTACTTCGTAAGCGCTTCTCGTAAGCGTATTCTTAATAAACATCATTGTACTAACTGCCTATGGAATAAACAACTGGTTGATGCTCTCACTCAGGAAATAATGGTAAAAATCACCTTTCGTCTGTTAAAATTAAGTGAGATAAGACAATTGTCGTAAAACTGCTTACAAGACAGGAATTACAATAAAACTGCTCACACAAACAAGGAGGAGACCCCATTGGATTTCGCACAAATAGGACGAATCGCTTCACTTATTAAAGCAAACGTAGGTAAAGTCATTGTTGGCAAAGACGATACCGTCGAGCTTATGGTCATTGCCCTCATTGCTTCCGGGCATGTGCTGCTTGAGGATGTTCCCGGTACAGGGAAAACGCAGCTAGCCAAAGCGCTGGCCCGCTCCCTCGACGGCACTATGAAGCGCATCCAGTTCACACCCGACTTGCTTCCGTCAGATGTAAGCGGCATCAATTTCTTCAACCAGAAGCTGGGCGAATTCGAATTCCGCCCAGGGCCGTTATTCGCTCACATCGTGCTTGCCGATGAGATTAACCGCGCGACGCCGCGCACGCAGTCCAGCTTGCTGGAAAGCATGGAGGAACGCCAGGTGAGCATCGACGGTGAAACGCGCATGCTCGAAGCTCCGTTCCTCGTCATTGCCACGCAGAACCCTGTCGAGAATCAGGGGACATTTCCCCTCCCGGAAGCGCAGCTCGACCGCTTCCTGATGAAGCTCTCGCTGGGCTATCCGTCCGCAGCCGAACAGGTCCAGATCTTGAAGCGCTACCAGCAGCATGATCCACTAGATCAGCTGCTGCCGGTCGTAGGCCGTGCTGAGCTGCTCGAAGCTCAGCACTTGTTCAAGCAGGTGCGCGTCAGCGACGAGCTGCTGCAGTACATCGTGCAGCTCGCGGAGGCGACGCGCGCGCATGCGGATGCCGCGCTTGGCGTCAGCCCGCGCGGTGTTCGCGCCTTGATGAAGTCGGCGCAGGTCTACGCGGCGCTTCGCGGCCGCGACTACGTGCTGCCAGACGACATCAAAGCGCTGGTTAAGCCCGTCTGGGCGCATCGCATCCTGCTGCGCACGCGATCGCGCCAACAAGACCAGCAGGTGCATGCCCTGCTGGTCAGTATCCTTGCAGCTACCCCCGTTCCTACGGAAGTGAAGCTGGGGTAGCTAATGAGCATTAGCTGGATTCTCATCATCACTGTCGCTCTGTTCTTCCTCCAGCACCTGCTATTTGCCCGCTGGGGGTTTCGCGGGCTTCGCATTGAGCGAACCTTCAGTACGACACATTGCCATGCCGGGGACGACATTGTCATGATCGAAACGATCGTTAATCGCAAGCTAGCACCGATTCCTTGGCTTCGCTTGGAATCAACAATTCATGCGGGGCTCCACTTTGCGAAGATGAGCAATCTCGCAGTGAGCAGCGGAGCTCTTTTCCAGAATCATCGCAGTCTGTTTAGCCTTATGCCTTATACAAGAATAGTCCGACGCCACGGAGTACACTGTGCGAAACGAGGTTGGTATAAGCTCGAAACGGTGGCCGCTTCAATGGGAGATTTGGTTGGTGTGCAAGCTGCTTCTTCGATCCACCGTATGCAGTTGGAGCTCCTTGTTTACCCTCGCTTGGTAAGCAGAGATGACATCCCTCTCCTTTCCAGCCGATGGCAAGGGGATATAACCGTTAAACGCTGGATCATGCCAGATCCGTTCCTCGTTTCCGGCGCACGGGAATATCGCTTTGGTGATACGATGAACAGCATCCACTGGAAGGCGACAGCACGCAGCCAGCGACTTCAAGTATATAATCGAGATTTCACTGCTGACCCTAGGCTGCTCTTGGCCGTAAATACGCAAATAACGGAAACGATGTGGGATGCTGTGACCGATCCCGAACTCATTGAGAAAGCTCTCTCGTACGCAGCTACACTTGCTGAATATGCCGTGAGCCAAGGTATTCCTGTTGGTTTCGGCTACAACGGCTCTCTGCAGGGTCAGCCTGGAGTTCCTGTGTACCTCGCCCCCGAAGGTGGTTGGCCGCACTTGGAACATCTTTTCGAAACGATGGCTAAACTTGCCATCTCTTGCTCTCGCTCCTTCGATGACTTCCTCGATCATGGAATCGAGCAGGAAGGGACCGCGATGGACATCATCCTGCTGACATCCTTCGTGTCTAAGGGGATCGAAGAAAGTATTGTGCGGCTTGAATCGTTAGGACATTCTGTATTTATCATCCCCTTGCAACACGACCTTCTTGAGCTGAACGGAGAGGAGGTAGGTGATTCCGATGTTAACGCCCATTCAAACGCCTTCTCAACGAGCTAATCTTAATTTTCTTGTGAGAGAATTCTGCTTAACGATCTTGTACAGTTTACTCGAACTCATTATCTTCTTTCCGATTATAGTTCTAATCCAGGTCTATGTGTCTGAGACCTTACTCTGGATGACTTGCTTACAGTTTTTGCTCTGTTATGTGTTTGGCTGTTTCTTTGGACGTATAAAATGGCTAACTCGTACTCTCTACGAGTTAATGCTTTGTGCGGGAGCAAGTTTAACGATTGCTTACCTCCTACAAGGCAACAACTGGCATGGCTGGACCTGCGCAGCCATCGGGTTAATACTTGCATATCGCGGAATTCGCTGCACCAAGGATGGATGGCTCTCGCTCTTCCCTGCGAGCATATTTGTTACCGCAGGTTTGGTTTATTTCGTAGGTGTCCCCATTATGGGACGGTTGGCTCTTTTCCATCCGTATATAGGTTGGATGAATGGATTCGGGTTCTGTTCGTTGGTCATTTTTTTCTTAGCAACGAATCGCGCTCAGCTCCTTAGCGCCACGTTAGCAGGCAATGAACGTGCTGCAGCATCGTCACTATCTGAGTCAGTGAAGCGCTCAAGCCGCATTTGGTTAATTACATTAATTGCTTGTATAGCAGCTGTTGCCTACTTTCAGCAATTGCAAAAAGGAATAGGCACTCTTTTTCGTGCTTCGATCGCTTGGCTGCTGCGTCTTTTTCAGTCCGAGCCATCATCTGATAAGCTGCCCGAACCAAGCCCTGCAGCACAACCACAGCCGTTTCCGCCTCCTGCTCTCAGAGGGGAACCAAGCTGGTTTGACATGCTGCTTCACTATGCCCAGGTTATTTTCGGCTATCTCATAGTTATCGCTCTTATCCTTTGCGCCATCTATATCATCATTGCCAAGCTAACACCAGCTCTGGTCTCGCTTATCCGGCGCTTGATGAACCGTTCATTTAGCAGCAAAAAAGGCGAGGGAACCGAAGGATTCACAGATGAAAAAGAGAATCTTCTAGCGTGGAAAGAACTACCGCGTATGTGGTGGCAGCAAACGATGAAGAGTTGGTCAAGGGGGAAGGCCAATGAGCCAAAATGGTCACATTTGTCGAACAATCAGGAACGCATCCGTTTCCTTTATCGTGTTTTGATCCAGCAAGCAACTGAGGCGGGGTATACTTATAATAAAGCCCATACCCCAAATGAAACAGAACAGGAGTTGTCAAACCAATATCAGCTATCCAACCAAGCCGTTCATGCCATCACATCAGCTTATAACCAAGCACGATATAGAGATGACGTTGTATCTGATTTAGAGCTTGATCAAGTACTGCAAACTCTTGACCCTCTCATTCGCAATCAATTGAAATGAACACCTTATTCCCAAGCTGTAAGCATGTTTTTCATCACTAAGGTGATGAATCACAGCAATCCCATTACAATAACGATGAAAAACATCGTCTCAAATTAACAAGCTCACGCCGTTTCGCCATCACGTATTTTCCTATCAACGCCTCGGCCCCGCTAGCACAAATAAAGGGCCAGCTTACTCACCCAATTCCGATTCACCTATGCAAAACCATAAAGAAGCTGCGCAGCAAACAACTGCACAGCCTCTACCTTTTATACTTATGCACCGCTTATGACTATTTATCCGACTGTTTAAATCCCACTCCGTATCCCAGCATTCACATTCAAAAAAATCAGTCACATTTTTGCACACGGCTGCATATACATAATTGTTTGAATACATTCGACTGAGGTGGTTTTGAGATGTTAGCATTAAAAACCGGTTGTGAAAAAGAAGAAGTCGTTCACACATTATGTGAAATGGGATTGGATCAAATCGCAAAATGGATCATGGTATTACCTGAAGACAGGTGGGAAAGCATGTTTCTCTCAACATGGCCAACACTTGCTAAAAAATGCGGCTTCAATAGATAAGCTGCTTTTCTTTTACATAAACATACGAAAGACCATGTTGGCATTCGCTCTATGCAATCCTTGCATAGAGCCTTTTTTGTCATCATGGCTGTCAAACTCTATTATTTGTTTGGTGACCATCTTTTTAATTTATGAATATTTCGTGTAAAGAGGCCTGTAAGAAACCGCGGAAAACCAAACTCAACCAGCTTCTGCTTCACCCGATCCTTCATCTGATCAGCGGTTAAATCAGGCATTGTGAATTCACCGTTTTGGTAGCAATGACTGCAGTATACCTTGCTCTTCACGCCAGACTTCTCTGTTCCTCCGCCTTGCTCATCACGAGCGAGCGGCATGCCGCAGCTTTGACAGTTTTTATTGGTGTCCATGTTTTTTACTCCTCCTAAAAGCTTCTCCTATTATCATACCAACAAAGCATTCAATTGCAATGAGAAGCTGACTATTATCTATTCAAGCGCTTTCAGAGCAGGATAGCAGCTACCCGCAAGCGAATCTACTAGAGATAGATTGTCAATTTCATTAGAATAGTAAAACTTTAAGGAGGACTGTTGTGAAGCCCGTCACAGTGAAAGATTTGGTTGAGCGTTTCTCGCTCGAAGTACTTGCCGGACATTCGGAACTGCACCGCCCGATTACCAAAACAAAGGCACATCGCCCTGGACTTGAATTTGTCGGCTATTTTGAATATTTTCCGCAAGCGCATGTTCAGTTGTTAGGCAGGAAAGAAATTACCTATTTACACAGTCTCAGCGAGAACGAAAGAAATCTTCATATCGGTAATATTGTCAAATATCATCCGCCTTGTTTCGTCGTGACGAGAGACCAAGAAGGCTTGAAATATTTAACCAAATATTGTGAAGAGGAGAAAATCCCACTCCTTCGTACGGCTGCCCATACGAGTAAATTTCAAGACTTAGTTGATTTATACTTAAGTAAATCGCTCGCTCAGGAGATTGCCGTTCACGGTGTTTGCGTCAATGTCTCGGGGATTGGTATTCTGCTTCGAGGCAAGTCTGGGGTTGGCAAGAGTGAAACCGCCCACACCTTAATTCACAGAGGGCATCGCCTCGTTGCCGATGATGTCGTCGTACTGAAGAAAATTAGCCCCGAGACCCTGCTCGGTACCCACAATGGGAAAACGAAGGAATTCCTGGCGCTTCGCAGCATTGGACTGATTAACGTCTCGCGGCTTTATGGCCGCAAAGCTTTCCAAGACGAAACGCGGATCGTGCTAGACATTGAGCTTACGAAGTGGCAGGAGCATGCGCTCAACAACGATTTGGAGCTGGAACCCTGTTTCACCGAGTATATGGATATTAAAATTCCACATATTGAAATCCAACTACAGCCAGGACGTGATGTTGCCGGACTCGTTGAAGCCGCGGCCAACAACTGGTATTTGCGTCAGCAGGGGTACCGTGCTGCCGAGGAATTCATGCAGCGTCTGCAAAATGACACCGATTAAAAGAAGCCGCCCCATCCTAGGATGAGGCGGCTTACTTATTTAGCTTTTTCTCTTTTCGTCAACCAAGTCGGGGAAGTGATCCTGACTGTAATATCATCGCTTTCACCGTGATTCATATTTTTCCAGGCTCGCTCTTGCCACAGCTCATACGGATACAGAATAAACGAAAGTCCCAACATGATGAGAAATATGTGATAGTGCTTCACACTGACAAGATCCGCTATGCCAAGCTTTTCCTCAATCCGATGAAACACAAAGGCATAAAAGGCATCTAACAACACATTAGCAACAACATATAACCAAAACCGCCCAAATGTAAAGTGAAAGACCCACATCGTTCCGACAAGAAAAACCCCATAGGCAAAGGCTGTATTTGTCACATGGCCCCATGGAACGATGGTATCTTTTAATATCCACAACTTATATGTATAGCCAATCTCATACACGATCGTGACCAAAAGAGCTGAGAAAATACAGACAGGCATATACCTGTAAATACTTTTCTTCTTCATCAAAAATAAAGATAACCAGGGCAGCACAAATCCTGACCAAAGCAGCAATTTATTTAATATGTGACAACCTCCCCTGCGGTTTAGTTGATTTTACCATTTCCTTATTTTGTCCATCTTATGCATGGTTTAGGCTCGGTCAGCTCTGTTTTTGGCTTTTCGACGATACGGGGTACCGTCCCAAAACAACCTTTCGAATCGAAAGCTGTTAGTGGAGGTGCTTCTTATGCGCAAAAGATTAACAATCACGATACTATCTATTACCCTAGCCGTTTTGATGCTTTGTGGGTGGACGGCCTATGCGGCAACTTCACCTAATACATCGACTTCGACTTCCGTCCTGGGGACATTCAAAACCATCGCTTCGGATGCTGTCACTGTAAACACAAGTACTGGTGATCAAACCATTCCATTAGCCAAATCCGTATGGGTTTACCGTAATGATCAAAAGGCTCAACTGGCTGATTTAAAGCCTGGGGATCAGATCGAATTAATCGTCAATAGCAAGCAGCAGGCTGCCTATGTGAAGGCGACCTCAGCTGGTGCCGGGGTACCCGTGACTGAAGCCGCTCCAGCGACAACAGTAACCCCTGAGCCTACGTCGACACCAGCTGCGTCAGGATCAAGCCAACAACCTACAACAGTTGTGCCAAATGAACCTGTAACTAGCACGCAACCCCCTTCCCAGCAGAATAATGAGATTTATCCTAACTTGGAGGACATCGACCTGAAGGTGGATGGCAAGCATTTCAAACTGCACATTAAACAAACCAAGGGTGCGAATGGCATCTTATATGATCTGAATATTAAGCCTGAAAATAGCGGTACGATTCATCTCAAAGGGGATCAAGCCGCCGCATGGATCAAAATGCTGCTTGCTTCCGTCGACCTCAAATCTTCAAATGCTGAGCAGGCGTTAACACAGCTGCTTGCCGAGCATTATAACTTGGACGCAACTAAACTAAATATCCATATGAAAACGAAATGGGAGCAAGTACAAGCACCCAATACGCTAAAAGAGCAGGGTTCCCATGAAGTTGAAAACGCACAAAAAGATGAAGATGATGATGAAGATAAAAACAAAGATAAAGACAAAGACGACAAAGTTAAGTACAAAGAAAACGTTAAAAGCATCAGCAATAATAACAACAAAGAAAATAACAACGCTAAATCCAAAGCGCACGGTAACAATGAACATTCAGGAAAAGACGATGATCACAAAAAGAGTGACAAGTAGAACCGTTGCAGCCACAATGATGACTGACTCATAAAACTGAAGTCCGAGTTTTGTGCAAAATGATGCACTTTTTACAGGTTCTCACAACGTAGAAGGCCCGCCATCACAATAAAAGCCGCCGATATCCAATAAGGATGTCGACGGCTTTTTGCTGCTTTATCTTTTCTTCCCCTTGCCCTGTCCGTGCTCACGTTCTTTTTTGTCTTCCTTATCGTCCTTGTCTGACTCTTCAGATGAATTCGAATCCTTAGCAGTTTGAGCCTCTGCCCCCACAATCGGCATATCAAAAGGAACAATAGGCGTCTGAGCCAAGGCCCGACTCATCATCTCGCGAAATAAAACAGCAGGAACAGCACCGCCGGATGTCGTCAAGTAGTGCTCTTTATCCGTACGGTCATAACCGACCCACACAGCAGCCGTTAGCTCTGGTGTGTAACCAACGAACCACGCATCTTTAGCACTTCCGCTGCCTAAGCCTTCGAATTCCTTCGTTTGCGGCAGCTGCGTTGTGCCAGATTTACCAGCAACGGGGCGATTCATAGCAGCGTTCCTGCCTGTTCCCTGCGCAACAGCCACTTGCAGCATTGTAGTCATCGCATAAGCTGTTTCCGGCTGCATCACGGGAGCCCCCTTCGGGTTTGCCCCAACGAGCACATGACCACTGCTCGTCTCGATCTTCGTGATGGTATGCGCTTGATGCAGAACCCCCTTGGCGGCGAAGGCGCTGAATGCTTGCGCCATCAGTAGGGGTGACACCCCTTCTGAGAGTCCGCCAAGTGCGATGCCAAGCTGACGATCCTGAGCGGGTAAATTAATGCCCAGTGATTTAGCAAATTGGAGTCCACGATCAATCCCTATCTCGTGAAGCAGCCACACGGCTGGCACGTTCCAAGATGAAACAACAGCCTCTTGCATCGTCACCTGTCCTCTCGTTTGGTGATCCCAATCTTGTGGCTGGTAGCCTTCGATGTTTAATGGACCATCATATAAGAGGGAAGATGGTTTATAGCCTTTCTCCAACGCGGGTCCATAGACAACAATCGGCTTAAAAGATGACCCCGGCTGTCTCTTCAACTGCGTTGCACGACTGAACCCACGGAAGACGCCTTCTCCTCGTCCTCCAGCTAAGGCGCGAATCCCACCGGTTCGCTGATCTACGATTGCAGCGCCACTTTGAATGAGCTGATCTGGCTTGCTTTCCGGAAATAGACTTTCGTCTTTAAAAACATCCGCAACTGCATTCTGCACCGAGGGATCAAGCTCCGTCGTGATTCGCAAGCCACCCGTCAATAACTGTTCTTCTGTAAACCCATACTCATGAACAGCTTCATTAATGACCGCATCCACATAAGCCGGATAACGTCCCTTCAGCTCATTGCCTTTATCGGATTTAACGACACCTAACGGTGAAGCTTTGGCTTTCTCGTAGTCCTGCGCAGTGATCTTACCTTCATCACGCATCAGTACAAGCACAGTATTCCTTCGCTCGAGTGCCTGACCTTCATCCTTAAATGGTGAGTACCGGCTAGGAGCCTTAGGAAGAGCGGCAAGAACGGCTGCCTCAGACAAGGTTAGATCCTTCACATTTTTATTGAAATACGTTCTAGCCGCTCCCTGTACCCCCCAGCTCCCTTCCCCGAAATAAATGCTGTTTAAATACATCTCCAGAATTTCATTTTTACTGTAGGTTGTATCTATTTTAATCGCATAGGCGGCTTCTCTTAGCTTTCGGCCCAGTGTTTTGTCCGCATTGAGAAACAGATTACGAGCCAGCTGCTGTGTGATCGTACTGGCTCCCTCCGAATAGCTGCCTCGCAGCACATCACGAGCGACTGCACGGAAGATGGATCTCATATCAATACCCGTATGCTCATAGAATCTTCTATCTTCTACAGATACAACCGCATCTGTCAGTGCCTTCGGCAATTGTGAAAACTGAACAGGCTCAATTTTTGAAGCAGATAACTGCGAAGCCGGTTTACCGTTCTTATCCAGCACAAGTGTTGACTCCGGCAGCGGCTGGCTTAACTTTGATACATCAAGTCCACGAATGTAGGAATAACAAGCCACGAATACAATCACACAACCCATCAGTACAATAACACTGCAAATTTGCCAAAACCTTTTTTTCTTCCAAAATGCTTTAAACATCTTACCTTCCTCCTTACGTACGCTTATATATATTCGCAGGATTCCTGCAGTTAGCGACGCATGAGGAAAAGGAACTCTTACCAATTTAAACGACGTATAAAGCCCCCCAGTACATAAACAACTGAAGGGCCCATTATTTAGAAAATATAATTTTTAAGCGATTGAGGTCGGCGCTCCGAAAATACTGGTGTAACCGCTGATGCTGCCTAGGATACGCTCCGCTTCCTCATCGTTCATGGAACCATATCGTTCCACGGCATCGACGATTTTAGGAAACAAATGAATGTCTCCTGCACTTGCGAATCCGCAAACACCAGGGAACGATAACACAAAATGCACACAAGCATCTATAATCTGCTGCTGGTCAAAAGGTTCATACCATGTCGCATAAGGGCGCTTCTCCTCTTCTCCCCATGGAGCCTTAGCAATCGCTTTGATGACCCTGATAGCTGCATTTTGCTTATTGGCTTCTTCCATGAGTGCATCGAAAGCTTCCCGATACTTCTGCAAACTATACATATAATAATTGAGCGGCAGGAGCACGGTTGCGAAAGGAAATCGATGTAACGCTTCCAAATGTACACTCGGAGCATCATGCCCATGTCCAGTTATGCCAATCTCCTTAATAATTCCTTCAGCTTGCGCTTCCAAGGCTGCCTCCAAAGCACCGCCCTTTTCTGTGCAGCGGTCTAACTCCTCGATAGAGCCTACCGCGTGCAGTTGAAGTAAGTCTACCGAATCAACCCGCATCCGTTCCAGAGAGCGATAAATTTCTTCTTTCGCTTCCTTCTTCGTTCTTTGCCCTGTTTTCGTAGCTAGAAAAATATCCTTGCGAATTTGACTGATCATAGGACCCATGCGTACTTCGGCATCCCCATAACTGGCTGCGGTATCAAAATGGTTAACCCCATGCTGCAAGGCAAAAGAGATGGATGCATCCGCTTCCTCTTGCGTCACATTGCCGAGACTTGCTGCACCAAACATAACGACTGAGCTTTCGTAATTCAAACGACCTATTGCTCGTTTCAACATGAATGAAGTGCTCCTTCCTTATTGTTCTTACTCTTCCTCACCATATCATTTACTGGGCCAAGAATACAGTTCTTCGCTTAACTAGATACAAAAAAAGCTTTTGGATACAAACATCCAAAAACTTTTTACTCCTACATCAATGTATGCCAATTAATACGTTGCCCCTTGCAAGAACTTAACTCGTTCACCCATTGGAGGAATTTCGTTGCCTTCCACAATGACTTCAACAACCACAGGACCCCCATGAGAAAGCCACTCATGCACATTTTCTTTCTGTAGTTGATCCAGAGATCTAACCTCGGCATGACGCAAGCCAAGCGATTGGGCAACACCTGCAATACTAACCCGCTCTTGTGAGAAGTCTTCCAGGCACCTTTTGTACTGCAGCATGTGACCATGATAAACCATCCCGAGACGGGCATTGTTAATGACGACAAATAGGATCGGAAGATTGTATTCCTTAGCGGTTAGCACTTCGAGACCATGCATGAAGAAACAGCCATCGCCTGTAATACAGATTGTTGGTCGAGTCGGTTCCGCTAATTGTGCTCCTAATGAACCTCCGATTCCAGAGCCCATGCCTCCGAAATTGATATCAATATCGAACTCTTGTCCGCTCTCGATCAATAAGTTTTGGATCGAATAGGTCATGAATTCACCGATATCTAGGAAGAATCGAGCATTCTTCGGTGCTGTTGCACTGAGACGACGGATCGCCGACAACGTATTCCATTTCTCTTCGCCTTGTTCGGAAGCTGCCGCTGCTTCGCTTAGCCCTTGGAATGCCTCGCTTGCATATGATTGATCTTGTCCATCAGCCGAAAGCTGATCTAATAATTCCGCAATGACAAGCTTTATTTCACCATGTACAGGATACTGGGTTTCAAAGCACTTTCCTAGCTCACTTTGATCGTAATCGATATGAATGAGCTCTCTACCCGCAACCAATCGCGGTTCCCAGTTGCTTGTTGCTAGCTCGCCTAAGCTTGAACCGATGATCAGCAGTACCTCATGATCATTACCGTTTAAGTATTCACTCGCTTTGATATTTGCTGATAAGCCATATATCCCTAAGGAAAGCGGGTGATTTTCGGGAAAGGCCCCTTTGCCGCGAGGCGTCGTTGCCACTTTCCACTCAAGTGTTTCAGCCAACTGTACGATACTTTCAGAGGATGATTTAGCGCCATTACCCAGCAGAATCGCTCCACGTAGACCAGCTGCTTTGATCCGGTTAGCCGCCGCCTGAGCTGCTGCCAAATCCATCGTTGGCGGCTGTTCTGGAGGTAACACAGGAAGCTCTCTTACGCCAATGTCCGTCATTTGAATATCAATGGGAATCGCCAAATGCACAGGACCTGGCACGCCGCTTATCGCTTTGTGATAGGCCTCTGCCAGAATCTCTGGCAGTTGATTAGGGTCTAGAACCGTTCGGCTCATCTTCGTAATCGATGCAAAGATCGGCTCAGCATACAGCTCTTGCGCGCCCCCCTTGCCCATTTTACCAGATGGCACCGAGCCTGTGATGAATATAACAGGAAGCTTCTGCTTCCAAGCATTCGCAGCCGGAGTCACGAGGTTCGTCGCTCCAGGTCCGCTAGATGCCACGCAAATCGATGGAAGTCCGGTAATTCTCGTATAAGCACCTGCCATGTAGCCGGAGCTGTTTTCATGCTTAGCTACAATCGGCTTAAGCTCAGGAATGTCCAAAAGGGCGTCATAGATCGCATTGATTGAGCCTGCTGGAATACCGAACACATATCGCACACCTTGCTGCACTAAAAATCTCAATCCTACTTCAATCGCCCGCATATTGGTTACTCCTCTCCTTTAGGTAAAGTAAATTTGAATACCGAACCTTGACCTTCCGTGCTCTCAAACCAAATCCGACCGCCATGCAGTTCGATAAGCTGTTTTGAAATCGCAAGACCTAAGCCTGTCCCATTAATTTGATTATTGGCTTGATAAAATTTCGTGAAAATGTTTTTCTGCTTCTCGTAAGGGATACCGATACCGCTATCATGTACTTCAACCGTAAGTACCGTTTCTTCGAAAATCGTTTTAATGGTAATCACACCCATAGGAGGTGTAAATTTAATCGCATTGGAAAGTAAGTTCAGTAGAATCTGAAGAATGCGTTGTTTATCGACGCTTACAATCGTATCCGTTTCTGCATCTGATTCAACAACCAGAATCAGTTTCTTCTTATTAATCAGTGACTGTACGATAGTAACAGATTCCTTGATGATTTCTTTGAAATCAGCTTCGGTATACACCAATTCAAATTTACCATTTTCCATTTTAGCGAAATCCAGCAATTCATTCACTTGATCCAGTAAACGCTCGATCGACTTGGATGCAATATCCAGTAAATCCTTCTGCGAATCGTTGAGACCACCGAGAATTCCTTTGCTAAGGATATCTACAGATCCTTTAACCGCTGTAATCGGCGTACGCAGCTCATGCGAAAGTGTCGCGATGAAATCACTTTTCAACTCATTTAGATGCTCTAGCTCTCGTACTAGACCCTCAAGCTTGAAGTTAGCATGCTGCAGCTCTATGGAACGTTCATTGACAGAGTGATCCAATGTTTCCGTATGCTGGGCATTCGATAGCGCGGTAGCTGTAGCATCAGAAATCGATTGGCAGAATTCCAATATGCTCGCTTCATACTTCCTAGGCTTCCCAATAGATGGAATCGCAACGACACCGTAAACGGATCCTTTGGCCACGAGCGGGAATACCATTATGCTCCGGATATCAAAAGAGACGAACGCTTTATGATTAGGCCGCGGATCCGCATACACATCCTCGATTGCCGCTGATTTCTTCTGAGTAATGACTTCATACAAAAGGCGGTCATTTTCAATGGTTAACTTGACTTCTCTATGCTTAACCTTCCATTCGTCAACCGTTACATTCACAGAAGACAATTGATAGGGCTCAATGGTATGCTCTTTTTCATTATATAGATGAATACCGATATCCTTAGACCCACTGGCTTTGCGCATGTAGTGGAAAAAAGTGTTCAGAACATCTTTGACCGACAATGACTCCGATAAAGCTTTCGTAGCGTCAAGAAGAAGCTGCTGCTTCTCCATCAGAAGCTGCCGTTGTTCGAACATACGGATATTGCGAATCGCCACACTTGCCATGTTAACAAAAGCTTCTGTAACTTCCATCTGCTCCTGGGTAATATTCATCGGTTTTCCGAAATCGTGGACGAAGACAAGACCAAACACGTCATTTTCTACAATGACGGGAATCCCGAGAATAGATTTAATTTTTAATAGTTGTCTCTTGGATTGATCCAATCTCAGATCAATACTCGTATCCGAGATATAATCGCTAGCTTGGTTGCGTAAAATATCCCTAACAAACTCATCTTCTCTGGGATCTATGAGCAGCTCCGTTATATCCACAGGCAATTTATTGCCTTTATATCCTTGAAAAGTACCATCCGGCTGTTTCAAGAAAAAACCAACAAGATCCGCTTGAGTAATCTCTCCTGCGATCGCGTCAACGAAGACTTGCAGGATTTCAGACATTTCAAACTGAGAATTAATGACCTTCGTCATTTGAAATAACTTTTGAAAACTTTTCAATTCCATGACCATGCGCCACCCATTCCCCTTTTATTAGCGAATCTTTATTTGATGTCTTCCGTTATTCTTGGCCCCAAGAAGTGCAGAATCAGCTTGCATAATGATTTGATCGAACGAGCTAGGGTCGAAATTATTCGTCAACCCTATGCTTACTGAAAATTCCTGTGATTTATGCGGTGCCAGGCTAACCTTTAAACCGTCGACAGCCTTAATAATGCTGTCTGCAATCTCTACACAATTCGCTTCACTTTGGAGTAAGACCAAGTACTCGTCCCCGCCGTACCGAAAGGCTAGATCATGCTCGCAAGAAATTTTCGAAGATATGATCGTTGCTACTTCCCTCAAGACTTGATCCCCAACCAAATGACCATAGTTATCATTAATGTCCTTAAAATAATCCATATCGACCATCATAGCGGCTTGAAATTGCTTGGTTCCCTCTTTGATCATCCGAATGGTAATATCCAAGTAGGCTCGATTATATAAACCAGTTAATGCGTCCACATACACCAATTTGGCTAATTGTTTATTGTCTTTCTTCAAGTTTTTAACCTTCGCTTTTTGGTGGAGGGCAATTTCAACCTTTCGTTCCAGCACATCCAGATCGAATGGCTTGGTCAAATAATCAATGGCTCCTAATCGTAGTCCTTGTAAAATATCTTCCTTCTGTGCATTTGCAGATAAGAAAATAATCGGAATATCAAAGTCACTTTCGGCTATTAATTGTTTGCATATTTCAAATCCAGTCACTTCAGGCATCATCACATCAAGTAAAATAAGATCAGGTGCCGTCTCTTTGACCATGGAGAAAGCCTCTTTACCATCCTCAACCGTGATGATTTCATAATGTAACGAATTTAAAAATATACGGAGTATATTTAAATTATGGGGTTCGTCATCGACGATAAGAATGCGACATTTCATTAATCTATCCCAGCTTTCATTACTAAAATAGTTGCATGTTGATAAGTTATTATCCATTCATTTGCATTTGCTCATCGATGATACTTAAGAAAATTCGCACCAATTCTTTATCAAACTGCTTGCCCGCGTGAATAAGAAGTTGTTCCCTGACTTCATGCACGTGCAGCGAATCTCGGTATACTCTCGTAGAAGTCATCGCATCAAATGCATCTGCAATACTTACAATGCGTACAAGCAAGGGAATCTCTTCACCTTGCAGATTGTCCGGATATCCTCTCCCATCCATACGTTCATGATGCCATTTTACAATAGGCAGCAGGTGCTCAACATCCGGCAAATCTTTGAGCAACTCATAGCCAATTACAGGATGCTGGCGAATGACGTTAAATTCTTCATCTGATAACCGTTCAGGTTTCATTAAAATATGATCGGGAATTGCTATTTTACCAATGTCATGCAAAAGAGCCCCTAACTTCAGTCGTTCCAGTTCGTCCTCACTTACCCCCGCTTTCGCTCCAAGCAAAGTAGAGTAGAAAGCGACATTATAACAGTGATCGACCGTGAAGCTATCTTTAACCCTCAACGTATTAAAAAGATTCTCGTAAGCTTTCTGTTTCAGCACTTGTCTCCGAAATTGAATCTTTTTAATCAATTGTTCCATATGCAGTTTAATGAGGTTGCATAGATGCAATTGATCCTCCGTAAGTTGAATATCAGAAGGAAATGAGAATAATAAAGCCCCGTAAGAAGGTCCATGCTTTATATGAAAACCGTATATACATTCATACTTGCTCATTATAAGATAATTTTTGATATGTCCTTCTGCCTTATGTACAGACAAACGTATACCATCGGGATTTCGGAAAAAAAACTGCGTTTGGAGCACAATTTGTTGTAACTGTTCCATGACTGCGGTACTAATATTAACCGAATAAGATGCTGGGGTGCTCTGATGTTTCTCGTCTATAAGAAAGAGAGAGATATGTTCGCAGCCAATTGTTTTCTTGGCGATATCACTCAATTGTCCGATCGATTCGAAGATGGAATCAGAATTTATCACATTTTTAAAAAACAATGAATTCTGCATAGATGTACCTCTTATTCTTCTCAAATAAACTTCCCCAACTATTGAATTAGTACTAGTTCTTCTTAATAAGGAGATTCTCCTCTATTATAAATAAAAATTTCCATTATTCTAATATTTTTTTACTCATATCGCTATATAATTACTCACTTTTTGTTAATTTCTTGGATTATTCTCTCGATTTCTGTCAGATAACTTGCGTATATCCTGCACCAAAAACAAAAAGGCCAGCCCACTTCTAATGAAATAGGCTGACCTTTTCTAGTTCTAAAGATCTAGTTAACTGAAATAATAGGTTCAATAAGTGATAACAAGAGCTGTGTGTCCTCTTACCATTTTGGGAGAAGGGATTATTCGGATTGTAGAGAGTTAATAGAATCTGCTCAATGTCGATTACTGTAGTTTCCATAAAGTATTCGTGCTTAAGCGCATTTTGTACCTGATAAGAAGAATAATTGTCATAGATATATACCTGTGATCCGTAAGGAGTCAAGTGGTTATTATAGTCCATTGTATAGATGGATATAAAATTTGCTCCTTGTGGACCCATCCGCCGAGGAAACCACCTATCAAAGGGCCCACTATCATACCAAATTGGCTCCCAACCCCTAGCTAAAACGCAGTAGACCGAAAGCAATCAAGTTATGATTAATCAAATCAGTTAACTGTATGAAAACACAAAAAAGCATAATCTAGCAGTGATTTCACTGCTAGATTATGCTCTACTATGATCGGGACGACACGATTTGAACATGCGACCCCCTGCTCCCAAAGCAGGTGCTCTACCAAGCTGAGCTACGTCCCGAAACTAACTATGAATATCTAAAAAAATGGCGCGCCCTGAGAGATTCGAACTCCCGACCTTTTGATTCGTAGTCAAATACTCTATCCAGCTGAGCTAAGGGCGCTTAATAAATGGAGCGGAAGACGGGGATCGAACCCGCGACCCTCGCCTTGGCAAGGCGATGCTCTACCGCTGAGCCACTTCCGCATAGGGATCCCCAAGCCGTATAGTACGACTTGGGGATGATTGATGCGCGTAGAGGGACTTGAACCCCCACGGTCGCCCGCTAGATCCTAAGTCTAGTGCGTCTGCCAATTCCGCCATACGCGCATGCTGTAAATAAGGCAAAGTGAGTCATGTAGGATTCGAACCTACGACACCCTGATTAAAAGTCAGGTGCTCTACCAACTGAGCTAATGACTCGCATCATTGGTTGCGGGGGCAGGATTTGAACCTGCGGCCTTCGGGTTATGAGCCCGACGAGCTACCGGGCTGCTCCACCCCGCGTCATAGTTAGATGTGTTCCCTACATTGGTACTAATACCCTTGCGGGTACTGCTTGGCAACGTTCTACTCTCCCAGAACCCTGCGGTTCAAGTACCATCGACGCTGGAGGGCTTAACGGTCGTGTTCGAGATGGGAACGCGTGGGTCCCCTCCGCCATCATCACCAAACAGTCAAAGCGTGGTTTGCGCCTTGAAAACTAGATACGAAACATTTGTAAAGTAATCCTTAGGTTTTTTTTCTGGGCGAATCTGAGAGACTTTAATCTACGATTAAAGATCCCTATATTAGGTTAAGCCCTCGACCGATTAGTATTCGTCAGCTGCATACATTGCTGCACTTCCACCTCGAACCTATCAACCTCGTCGTCTACAAGGGGTCTTACATACTGGGAAATCTCATCTTGAGGGGGGCTTCGCGCTTAGATGCTTTCAGCGCTTATCCCCTCCGTACATAGCTACCCAGCGATGCCTCTGGCGAGACAACTGGTACACCAGCGGTACGTCCATCCCGGTCCTCTCGTACTAAGGACAGCTCCTCTCAAATTTCCTACGCCCGCGACAGATAGGGACCGAACTGTCTCACGACGTTCTGAACCCAGCTCGCGTACCGCTTTAATGGGCGAACAGCCCAACCCTTGGGACCTACTTCAGCCCCAGGATGCGATGAGCCGACATCGAGGTGCCAAACCTCCCCGTCGATGTGGACTCTTGGGGGAGATAAGCCTGTTATCCCCAGGGTAGCTTTTATCCGTTGAGCGATGGCCCTTCCATTCGGTACCACCGGATCACTAAGTCCGACTTTCGTCCCTGCTCGACTTGTAGGTCTCGCAGTCAAGCTCCCTTATGCCTTTGCACTCTGCGAATGATTTCCAACCATTCTGAGGGAACCTTTAAACGCCTCCGTTACATTTTAGGAGGCGACCGCCCCAGTCAAACTGCCCACCTGACACTGTCCCCATACCGGATCACGGTACCAGGTTAGAACTCCGATACGATCAGGGTGGTATCCCAACGATGCCTCCACCCAAGCTGGCGCTCAGGCTTCAAAGGCTCCCACCTATCCTGTACAGATCGTACCAAAGTCCAATATCAAGCTGCAGTAAAGCTCCATGGGGTCTTTCCGTCTTGTCGCGGGTAACCTGCATCTTCACAGGTATTAAAATTTCACCGGATCTCTCGTTGAGACAGCGCCCAAGTCGTTACGCCATTCGTGCGGGTCAGAATTTACCTGACAAGGAATTTCGCTACCTTAGGACCGTTATAGTTACGGCCGCCGTTTACTGGGGCTTCAATTCATAGCTTCGGAACCGAGGTCCCTAACCACTCCTCTTAACCTTCCAGCACCGGGCAGGCGTCAGCCCGTATACTTCGCCTTGCGGCTTCGCACAGACCTGTGTTTTTGCTAAACAGTCGCTTGGGCCTTTTCACTGCGGCCCCCTCGGGCTATTCACCCTACCGAGGCACCCCTTCTCCCGAAGTTACGGGGTCATTTTGCCGAGTTCCTTAACGAGAGTTCTTCCGCGCGCCTTAGAATTCTCTTCTCACCCACCTGTGTCGGTTTGCGGTACGGGCACCTTCGCCTGGCTAGAAGCTTTTCTTGGCAGTGTGAACTCATGACCTTCGGTACTTAAAGTTTCCCTCCCCATCACAGCCCAGCCTTAACGATGTGCGGATTTGCCTACACATCAGCCTCACTGCTTGGACGAGCATCCATCAGCTCGCGTCACTATCCTTCTGCGTCACTCCATCGCTCATAACGGCTACGGTGGTACAGGAATTTCCACCTGTTGTCCATCGACTACGCCTTTCGGCCTCGCCTTAGGTCCCG
Organism: Paenibacillus sp. V4I9; assembly: GCF_030817295.1. Classification (NCBI taxonomy): domain Bacteria; kingdom Bacillati; phylum Bacillota; class Bacilli; order Caryophanales; family Paenibacillaceae; genus Paenibacillus; species Paenibacillus sp. V4I9. The sequence continues at coordinate 314,414 of NZ_JAUSZE010000001.1, read as the reverse complement.
ACTTACCCTGAGCGGACGAGCCTTCCTCAGGAACCCTTAGGTTTTCGGCGGATCAGATTCTCACTGATCTTTTCGTTACTTATACCGGCATTCTCACTTGTATGCGCTCCACCTGTCCTTACGGTCAGAATTCTACGTACATACAACGCTCCCCTACCCATGCACATACGTGCAAGCCATAGCTTCGGTGGCGTGTTTAGCCCCGTTACATTTTCGGCGCAGAGTCACTCGACCAGTGAGCTATTACGCACTCTTTCAATGGTGGCTGCTTCTAAGCCAACATCCTGGTTGTCTGTGCAACTCCACATCCTTTCCCACTTAACACACACTTGGGGACCTTAGCTGATGGTCTGGGCTGTTTCCCTTTTGACAATGGATCTTAGCACTCACTGTCTGACTCCCGGATTTAAGTTTGTGGCATTCAGAGTTTGACTGGACTTGGTAACCCTTGGCGGGCCCCGCACCCAATCAGTGCTTTACCTCCACAACTCAACATCCGAGGCTAGCCCTAAAGCTATTTCGGGGAGAACCAGCTATCTCCGAGTTCGATTGGAATTTCTCCGCTACCCCCACCTCATCCCCGCATTTTTCAACATGCGTGGGTTCGGGCCTCCAGTGAGTGTTACCTCACCTTCACCCTGGACAGGGGTAGATCACACGGTTTCGGGTCTACGTCCACGTACTAAAGCGCCCTATTCAGACTCGCTTTCGCTGCGGCTCCGCCTTTTCAGCTTAACCTCGCACGGGAACGTAACTCGCCGGTTCATTCTACAAAAGGCACGCCATCACCCATATAGAGGGCTCTGACTTTTTGTAAGCACACGGTTTCAGGTTCTTTTTCACTCCGCTTCCGCGGTGCTTTTCACCTTTCCCTCACGGTACTGCTTCACTATCGGTCACTAGGGAGTATTTAGCCTTGGCAGATGGTCCTGCCGGATTCCGACGGGGTTTCACGTGACCCGCCGTACTCAGGATACCTCTAGGGGTTTCGTTCGATTTTGGCTACAGGGCTTTTACCTTCTATGCCGGACCTTTCCAGATCTCTTCGCCTACCGAACTAACCCCATAACGAGGTCCTACAACCCCAAGGAGCAAGCTCCTTGGTTTGGGCTATTCCGCTTTCGCTCGCCGCTACTGACGGAATCACTTTTGTTTTCTTTTCCTCCAGGTACTTAGATGTTTCAGTTCCCTGGGTATGCCTCTACTATTGCTATGTATTCACAATAGAGTAACTGCGCATTACCACAGCTGGGTTCCCCCATTCGGACATCCCCGGATCAAAGCCTGCTTACGGCTCCCCGAGGCATTTCGTCGTTCGCCACGTCCTTCTTCGGCTCCTAGTGCCTAGGCATCCTCCGTGTGCTCTTTCTAGCTTAACCTAGAAAAAACTTTAAAGATTTTTGCATGATCCAAAAGAATCACACAACCTAAGTTCTTACTTTACGTTTTGTTTCGTTATCTAGTTTTCAAGGAACAATGTTGCAACCATTACATTCGCAAAGCGATGTTGGTTGTCAACTTGTGTTTGAAAGATTGCTCTTTCAAAACTGAACACGAGTGAGTAAACGTTTTGTATCCGAAGATACTTGACTGGATCTATCAGATCCGAGTCTCCATAGAAAGGAGGTGATCCAGCCGCACCTTCCGATACGGCTACCTTGTTACGACTTCACCCCAATCATCTACCCCACCTTCGGCGGCTGGCTCCCTTGCGGGTTACCCCACCGACTTCGGGTGTTGTAAACTCTCGTGGTGTGACGGGCGGTGTGTACAAGACCCGGGAACGTATTCACCGCGGCATGCTGATCCGCGATTACTAGCAATTCCGACTTCATGCAGGCGAGTTGCAGCCTGCAATCCGAACTGAGATCGGCTTTTAAGGATTGGCTCCACCTCGCGGCTTCGCTTCCCGTTGTACCGACCATTGTAGTACGTGTGTAGCCCAGGTCATAAGGGGCATGATGATTTGACGTCATCCCCACCTTCCTCCGGTTTGTCACCGGCAGTCATCTTAGAGTGCCCACCCAAAGTGCTGGCAACTAAGATCAAGGGTTGCGCTCGTTGCGGGACTTAACCCAACATCTCACGACACGAGCTGACGACAACCATGCACCACCTGTCTCCTCTGTCCCGAAGGCCTACGATATCTCTACCGTATTCAGAGGGATGTCAAGACCTGGTAAGGTTCTTCGCGTTGCTTCGAATTAAACCACATACTCCACTGCTTGTGCGGGTCCCCGTCAATTCCTTTGAGTTTCACTCTTGCGAGCGTACTCCCCAGGCGGCATACTTACTGTGTTAACTTCGGCACCGAGGAATCGAATCCCCGACACCTAGTATGCATCGTTTACGGCGTGGACTACCAGGGTATCTAATCCTGTTTGCTCCCCACGCTTTCGCGCCTCAGCGTCAGTTATAGGCCAGAAAGTCGCCTTCGCCACTGGTGTTCCTCCACATCTCTACGCATTTCACCGCTACACGTGGAATTCCACTTTCCTCTCCTACACTCAAGTCAACCAGTTTTGGATGCGAACCGGGGTTGAGCCCCGGGCTTAAACACCCAACTTAATTGACCGCCTGCGCGCGCTTTACGCCCAATAATTCCGGACAACGCTTGCCCCCTACGTATTACCGCGGCTGCTGGCACGTAGTTAGCCGGGGCTTTCTTCTCCTATACCGTCACACAAAGAGCAGTTACTCTCCTTGCTGTTCGTCTAGGGCAACAGAGCTTTACGATCCGAAAACCTTCATCACTCACGCGGCGTTGCTCCGTCAGACTTGCGTCCATTGCGGAAGATTCCCTACTGCTGCCTCCCGTAGGAGTCTGGGCCGTGTCTCAGTCCCAGTGTGGCCGTTCACCCTCTCAGGTCGGCTACGCATCGTCGCCTTGGTAGGCCGTTACCCTACCAACTAGCTAATGCGCCGCAGGCCCATCTATAAGCCACAGATTGCTCCGTGTTTCATAATTCTCTCATGCGAGAAAACCAGTTATCCGGTCTTAGCTATCGTTTCCGATAGTTATCCCAGTCTTATAGGCAGGTTACCTACGTGTTACTCACCCGTCCGCCGCTAACTTATCCCGAAGGATAAATCCGCTCGACTTGCATGTATTAGGCACGCCGCCAGCGTTCGTCCTGAGCCAGGATCAAACTCTCCATAATAGTAAAACTATCTGAAAGCTTAATTGCTCATTTGCGTTGCTAGCGAGATTTTGCAATCTCTTTTTGAACGATTTCTCGTTCGTGCTTACTCACTCGTTGTTCAGTTTTCAAAGATCAATTTCTTTCGTTCACTGCCGTGTTACCGAAGCAGCGAGAAGTAATATACCATATTGGAATTTCATTTGCAAGCTTTTATTTTATTTATCCATTCGTGAAGATATTCAACACGTTCAGACTCATTTATAATCGCTTGCCCCTTGTCCGTTTGGAACAAGAATCATAATATAGCACATACAATTTTGTAAAGCAACCTTTAATTAATTTTTTATGAAGGAACCTCTCGAGGCCAGAACATCTGACAAACGAAAGGCTCAGTAAGACTATTTTATGAAAAAGTGTTTTAATCTACTTCAATCTAATGCTCTTGAGCAATAAATCGAGGGGTTCTCTCTCTTCTGATTCTCCACGATGATCATGCTGGGCAAGCTTATCCAACCTCGCTATCTGATGACCATAGTCGTACATAGCCGCAGCCACAACCGACAAACGCAACATTCCTTCGGACTGCTTATTATAACGGTCGATGAGTACTGTCATGAAACGCTCGTTCTCTGCTTCCATCTCCAAACCTTCCGAGCAGTCATCCTTGAGCTTATCATCGAATTTCAGCAGAACGTGCTCGTGGAACTTTATTAGCTTTTCCAAATGATCATCGAAATAGACATCGATTGCCTGTGTGCGGGACGTTTGAAAATAGTGCTCATCCACGGCTTCAAGAACCTCAAGCCCTTTATACATCACGAGAAGCTTCTGCTTGTAAACAACGAGTTCACGAATGCGGTTTAACCCGCTTCCCTTGATTTTCTTAATCTCTTCTTCCATGAGTCTGTACTTATCCGATAAAGACTTCAAACCGCTGCGCAGACCTTCTTTTTCCTCACGGAATACGGTCTCTTTCATTTCATTAGAGATAACCGTGCGAAGGAGGAGCGACATTTTACCAAAAATAGTACGAATCTGTGCGGCGAATTGCTCTTTGGGCTTAGGTGGAAAGAAAAGAACATTCACTACAAATGCACAACCTATGCCAATTAAACTCAACAGCAAGCGATTGACGGCAAAGCGCCACTCTCCTGAAGCCTCCATGACTGCTACAACGGTGACTAAGGTAAGGCCGATCGTTTCCTCCATGCCCATTCTTAAACTTATGATGATAACAATGATACATACAATGCCAATAGCAATCACATTATTAGAAAAAAACATACCCGCAAGCAGAGCCAATGCCGCACCTAGAATATTCGTCTGCAGCTGCTCTAGGAAATAGCGCCAAGATCGATAGATCGAAGGCTGCATGGCAAAAATTGCCGCTACGGCCGCAATAACAGGAGGAGAGAAATTGAGCCAAGCACTTATGTATAAGGCCAAAGCAACAGCAATCCCCGTTTTCCACACGCGCGCACCGAAAACCATGAAACCCCACCTCATTCACAAAAATCTTATTCATTTATTATCTTACACAGGTACGGATATGGATGCAAAGATGAGGTTTAGAATTAGATACGGCTAGCCGCTATCCTCCGAATGATCCACCCAAAGTCAGTCTAACAATGAATTGGCTGCCATTACCTTGCTCACTCTGAAACGTGAGGGAACCACCTAGCAATTTGGCAAGCTGCATATTTAAAGCCAAGGTTCCATTTGAATGACACCTACTCCTAGTAGCCATACTGTAAAGATAACTTACCTAATGCTGCAGGAGGACACCAATGATCAAACAAAAATGGCGAATTCCCCCCACGCAAGGGCTTGGTTTTAAACTGGGAAATGGGCAAGTCGTCCGCATAACCGATGTGAATGGCGAGCAGATTGCTGACTTTGTCGCCTATCGTGTCGACGATACCAACGTGCGTCTGGATCCTGGTGTTACCATGGATGTGCTGCGTGCGATGAAATTAAAACCTGGGGATCTTCTCTATTCCAATACATATAGCCCTCTGCTCACTGTTGTGGCTGATACCGTAGGGCGACACGATTTCATTAACTCTCCTTGCCGCTCTGAAATGTATGAACTGCTGTACGATAAACAAAACCATGCAAGCTGCTATCATAATCTGAATCAAGCCCTTGCTCAGTTCAGCATTCCAGCTCCGGATCAACACTATTCTTTGAACTTCTTTATGAACACGTTTATTCTGCCTTCTGGACAAATCAGGATAGAGCGGCCGCTATCCAAAGCTGGCGACTATGTTGAGCTTCGCGCAGAGACGGACCTATTCGTGGCGGTATCTGCTTGTCCTTGTTCAGAAAGCGCCTGTAATGGATATGTTTGCACACCTATTGATGTGGAAATTATGAACTAGGGACATTCACCCACTTTTCCTCCTTCGCATAGTATGCACGAATGGATGAAGGAGGGTGTTGACATGGCTAATTTAATCTCCAAAGACTGGCTTGAGGATCATCAAACGGATCTGCCGGAATGGCAGCAGGATGCTATTCGCAAATTTGGTCATATGATTAATGATCCGGACCAGATGTACCCTTGCATACCCGGTCGTCTTGGCTTTATCTCTAATAGTCTACGATTCGGATTTGCTGCAGATCCTAGATCCGACGAAGCCGTCAATAATGTCGCTAAGCTCTTGCAGCAATACGGCGATTGTTCGCGTGAAATGGGTAAATATGCTTCTCTAGTCATTTTTTTTAATACACCTGACGAACTAGTCAATAGCTTCTCTATAGAAGATTATGAACAACTGTTTTGGTCTGTTTTAAGCCGGGTAAGCGCTAAAGATCAGGTCCCATGGCCTTCACATATTTCGTCAGATCCTACCCATCATTCCTGGGAGTTCTGTTATAACGGGCATCCGTATTTCGCTTTTTGCGGGACCCCTGCGCACGAAATTCGGAAGAGCCGACGAACTCCTTGTTTCCTCATTACGTTCCAGCCTCGGTGGGTATTCGAAGAAATCAACGATTCGACCCCTTTTGGCCGTAATATGAAAAAGCTGATTCGTCAGAAGTTAGTCGAGTATGACGGAGTTCCCGCGCATCCCTCTTTGAAGTGGTACGGCCAATCGGATAATCTAGAGTGGGAGCAGTATTTTTTGCGTGATGATGAAAGTGTCGCTTCTAAATGCCCTTTCACTTCTATGATAAATAAGGTTTAACGAGCAAAGAAAAACCAGCATGGGTTGCCGAGACCGATGCTGGTTTATTTTGTAATTTAATGTACAGTTCCTGCTCTGTTATTTGGTGGCATTTGTGGCATTCCTTGTGCCGGAACGAAGGTGTTAAGCATTTTTTGCATATCAGAGGCTTCAAGTTGCGGAACTTGGTAATAGGCATTTCTATTTTGATACAAGAAAATTTCATACGCCATCTCGATAAAGTTCTGTACTTGAGAAGCCAATACACGACGTACAACAGGGTTCGTCACTTCAAGAGAAGTCATCGTAAGCAGTGCAGCATGGGATTTCACAAGGCCTAGCATATGCGCGCTAATGCCTGCATCCTTCACATCAGCCAGCGATTGATTCGGTTTTTTCGGTTGAGTCGGTTTGATGCCGTAGATCGGCTGCGACAGATTTCGGATCATATACGTCTGCGTTTCTTGACTTGGCTTTTGCCCTGTTGAAAAGCACTCTGCCGTTATGTTGTAATGGAACAGTGCAAAATTGTACTGACGATCCAAAATATCCAGAAGCTCGTTATCTTGGACAAATTGTCTAAACATCATGAACTGGTCCAACACATTAATTGTACAAGATAACACCTCATGTAAATCAAAGAGCTCATGCCCCCCATGATTCATGTTCTGCATGCCTTGTGTCATGTTGTTATTTGGCGTTTGCTGCTGCATCTCGAAGTCTCCTTTAATGAATGGAATAGTAACTTCGATAATATGAGTTATTTTGAGCGATTTTATTCATGTTGAATGTAAAATACCCCCGGCAAGATGCCGAGGGTGTCGTTATTTGAGATGTAGAACTTAAGCAGCAGCCGCTAAGCTTTAGGTTTATCGCCATTGCTGCTACTCGCGGCCTTGGCAGCTTTGGCTGCTGCTAATAGACCTTTACTTTTATAAGGTTTCGGGGCACTCTTTGCTCTATTGGCACTAGCTTGCCATCGGTTCCAGCCCTTACTGTCTGTCCCTCTACCGGTTCCGCCTTTACCCTTCGCTTTGCTCATGTATTCACTCCATTATGTTATGCTTCTTATTTTTTCAGCAACGACGACCATGTGGTTTCAAGCCATTGATCGAAGTCAGACCCTTTGTCGCCTTCGTAAGTATCATATACGTCACTTCTGGTCTTCTGTAACTTCTCTTTAAACTCTTCAAACGTATGACCTTCCGGCAAGCTCTTCTTAATGCGCACAAAAACTTTACCTGCGCCTTTAATCAAGTCACCTTTTTTCCTTGGCGGCAGCTGAACATCCTCACCAAATGCCCGGAGTTTGCGGTAAGCAGCCTCCTGAATGGGATATACAGCATCGCTGCTCATCATACGCGCTAGTATGTTAATGGTTTGTTGGTCGTTATACTGACCTAATGCTTCAACGGCTTCTAGACGTTCTCTCCAATTGGATGTACGATTGGCCGATTTTTTTAGTTCCTCAAAATTGGGAGGTATTTCGTTTTTTAATTCGATGGTCAAATGATTCAGGCTCCTTCTGTCTGCTGTTATTAGATTGATGTTACACTTTTTTGATGTAGAGCGCCAACTTTTTGGTGATTATATTTAAAAACGGGACACTGAAGTACCATTTATACAGGATTTTATATATTTTATCATATTATACGGGTATCTCTTTTTATCAACGATTTCAATAACCTCAATTTGAGGTGAATGAGATGTCCGATTTTTTAAGACTAGTTGGCGAGCGGTTAAGAATGGTTAGAAAGTTAAAGGGGTTGGAAATTTTCAACGAATGATTTCCTGGATACTATAGATGCCAAGGAGTCTGGTAAATAGCAAAAAAAACAAAACAACGACCAGCTCACACCATGCGAACTGACCGCTGCTTCATTTGCTATTCATTATATCAGCCTCAATTTACGACAACACCCCTACAGTACTTGCATACAGCAGCATCGATTGCAATTTCCTCGTTACAGTAAGCGCACGACTTATGTGTTTGTAAATCAGCCACCGGTACCACTTTGCGCTTCTTCACGTTCATGTAAATCAATAAACCAACCACAACCACGATAACGGCCAACAACCAATAAACCATACCGAAACACCTCCTAGTTGATAAACAACTTCTGATGATTCCGTATAAGTATATTCGGTCATTCTTGTCCATTTGTCTTAGTTGTGAACAAGAATAAATACTAGTTCCTATTTCGACTCAAATCGCAACGTTATCCCTTTACATCATCATGATCCGTTCCCGTAATGACGTCATACCAGTCTTCAATGTCTTTTTCAAACTTTGCCGTCTTTTCTCTATACATAGCAAGCGTATCGTTGCCTAGAGGCAAATGAACCGGAGGCTTTTCGGCATTAGCCAGTTTAATGAAAGCTTGAGCAAGTTTCTTGGGATCGCCGGGCTGTTTTTTATTAACTTGTGTGGCAAAGCTTTGCATTTCTCCCACTGTGCCTGCATAATCATCGATGACATGAGCGGTTCTTATCAGAGATGTTGGATCAAGGAATTCAGTTCTAAAAAAGCCTGGTGCTACAACCGTTGCATAAATCCCTAAAGGAGCTAATTCCAAAGCCATGGACTCTGTAATGCCTTCAACAGCAAACTTGGTGGAACCATAAATCCCCCAGCCCACAAACCCGTTTAATCCACCCACTGATGAAATATTAATGACATGTCCCGAACGCCGCTTACGCATGTAGGGTAAAATTGCGCGGGTAACGTTTAGTAAACCGAAAACATTGGCATCATAATTTTGTTTCACTTCTTCATTCGAAGCTTCCTCAACGGCACTCAGCAATCCATAACCAGCATTATTGACTAGCACGTCAATTTTTCCGAATTTGTCTATTGCTTGTTTCGCTGCATCTAAGGCTTGAGCTTCGTCCGTAACATCCAGCACAGTTACCAACAAGTTTTCGTTGTTCTCAAGCTGCGCAGCTAGTTGTTCAGGCTTGCTGCGGACGGTAGCTACCACCTTATTACCCTCCGCTAAAGCAGCTTTTGTAATTTCCAATCCGAAGCCTCTGGATGCGCCGGTGATGAACCATACTTTTTGATTTATCATTTTTTATTGTCTCCTTCTCGTCGTCATTTTTAAATTGAATCATTCATGACCTAAGATTATCACAGCGCATTCCACCCTACTTTTCCAAAAAGCCCAAAGTATTTGACCATTTAGCTCAAATAAAAAATCTTAGCCCGGCGGGTGCCGAACTAAGATCTCTGTTAGCTTTTAGCTTAACTGTTGCTTGTAAAAGGACGGGGTATAGCCAAAGTGCTCTTTGAAAACCCTTGAAAAATGCGCAACATTCTCAAAGCCCGTCGTAAAGCAAACATCCGTTACTGACATGGCTGAATGGGTCAACAATTCTCTGGCCTTCTCCAAGCGTTTCTGCCGAATCCATAGGGATGGGGATGTATTGTAAATCGTTTGAAAATCCCGTTTGAAGCTGGACAAGCTTCTGCCCGATAAATAAGCCAAATCATTCAGAGAAACTGGATTCAAGATATTTTGTTCCACGACGGTTGAGATATCGGATCGAACCTGCTGCTTCAATTGAAGTAATTGCTGCATGATATTTTCGTTGGCATGGCTAAGATCAAACAATAATTCCAACAACTTAATCTTAATTAATCCGTCCTCGATGTTATCGGGTTCGTTGAAATATGGTTTTAGCGAGCCTAAATAGAGTAACAGTCGTTCACTTATCGGATTTACGAAAATAGGTACCAACACTGTTGGCTGCGCAGATTGAATGTCCGCCATTTTAATAAAGTCTTTAAGCACTTCATCTTTTAGAAAAAACATCATGTACTCTAATAAGTAAGCCTGATTAGGTTCGCCTGATTTTTCATATTCAATAACAATGGATTTTTGAATCAGTACCATTTCATGCCTATGAGCAACGTACACCTGATTGCCGTAACGCACCGTATAAGTGCCATTCAGCACAAACATGAGAAGATAGTCTTCTAAGAACATAGACCCTTGTTTTCCTACCGTGTTGGTGCACGATTCAATAACTGTGAGCCCTTTGAGTTTCAAAACGCTTTGATTGAATGGCGATGCTGCCAAGCCTTGCGGTGCTTTTATTATTCTATGGGTCACGCGCACCCTCCCCTCAATTCCCTACTTCAACTGATGATAACCAAACTCAGGCTGATGATAGGAGATATTCTCTCTAATTGTACCACGGAATATGACATTTTTCTGTTGGACAACATAACTAAGCCCCTCTGAACACCAGAAGGGCTTTTCGTTTAAACGTTGCAATAAGGTCTAGATGTGCATAATCAATCCGTCATACGCGACTACGACCCCGGCAGGTTTAAAGATTTCGTCGAATTCATGATGAAGCAGTTTGGAATTATGGCTAAAATGAGTGACGACGATGGGCGCATCCGCTTTTAATATGTGTTCTTCACGAAACACTCGCTGAGCCTCCAATACGGTTTCGATACACATATGGTTTCTGTCACGGGAGCGCCCCGTATACCCGTGCGTGCAGTCAAGTATGGCGCAATCTACATTGGCTCCCTTTAACCATTCCCATGTTGCTTCTGGGAACCAACCTGAATCATGTCCGTACAGCAGTTTCTTGCCGCCCCGCTCGATCAAATATAATAAGCATGTTTCCATTTTGTCATGATCCGCTAAAAGAGGTGTGACAAGTGCTTCACCCACTTCAATCATCTGAAAGGGACGCAACAAATGGAAGGCGTAGCGTTCACCCTCAAAACGACCAATGGCGACACGTGTATGGTGCATCACGGCATCATTCCCATAGATATGTAGAGGATGCTCCAGTCCGTGGGCAATCCCCTCTCTCCGGCATTCAAGATCATAAGCATTAAAATGATCAGAGTGCGTATGCGTAACAAGCAAGTGCTCAATTGCGCCCAAATCAATGTTATCGCGAAGCGCCTGCATATAAGAATCGGGAGAATAGTCGAATTTGATTACATCGTCAAGGATGGCCGAACTTCGTGTGCGAATGTTTTTTCCGCCCAGCGTCCGTGCCTGGATGCAAGACCCACAGCGGCAAAACGCATTCGGAAAGCCTTCTGCTGCTGCGGTTCCGAGAAAATGAATTTTCATAAGCTTCACCTGTCATTCGTATTTTGTCTAACTATTTACACCAAAGAGAGGACGGATTTCCGCTCTACAATCGTCGTCTTAATTTTGATCGTAATTTGTCTCTCATTGGAATTGTTAACACGCTTCATTAGCAGATTAAATGCTGATTGCGTAAGCTGCTCGGTACATTGCTTGACCGTTGTAAGAGGAATCGGTGTTAACCCAGATAATTGAATATCAGAGAAACCCACAATGGAAAGCTGCTCAGGGACCGGAATCTTCAAGTGTAATGCTGTATATAACGTAGAAATTGCCACATGATCGTCTCCGCACATCAGGGCTGTCATCTGTGGATTTTCACGTATGAAGCTCTCCTGTTCAGGGTCGCTCTTGTTAACATGGCTAGAATCACAGAGTTCGCTTTTAAAAAGAATATACTGATTTTTGACGGGAACCGCATGATCAATGAGCGCCTGGATATAACCTTGATAACGCTCCTCCCTGCTGGTGATGTTCTCAATCGCATTCGAAACGTAGCCGATTTCCCGATGTCCTTTTTCAATCAAATACTTAGCCATCTGGTAAGAGCCTTGAAAATGATCATGGTAAACACAATCAATCTGAACTTCGCGAAAAATTCGGTCGATAATCACAATCGGAAACTGCTGCAATTTCAATCTCAACACTTGGTCACTGCATATCTTTCGTCCTTGTGGAAATAGGATAATGCCGTCGACTCCACCTTCGACAAGCCCCTGAAGACAACGGTCCTCATCATCTTTGGACTTGCTAATCTTTAGAATCAGATCACAATCATGCTTTCGCGATTCGATCTCGGCAGCTGCAATAATCCTTGACGTGTAATCAGACATATGGGACACGATGATAGCGATCCGCTTATTCTGTTTTTGCTTCTCTACGACCGGCGTCGGCTCATTTACCTTCAGAATACCTTCGTTATCAGACACCCCATTCTGCTGCGCGCAAAGGAAGGTGCCCCTTCTTGGCAAACGGTAAACGAGACCCTGCTGAACCAGTTGTTCTAGAGCTAGCTTGCTTGTCATCCGGCTTACACCAAATAGCTTCGCAAGCTCCCCTTCCGAAGGGACTGGATCATGCGGTTGAAGCCTACGTCTTTGAATGATGTCCCTTACCTTTTCGGCAAGCTGCAGATAGAGTAGATTCGGTTTTCTTGGCATATGTTCATATTTCATATAAGGACATCCCTCGTTTAATTATATAAATCATGATTATCGATCGACGCAGCGTTATAAATGGTGATTAGCCTTTAATGCCCGTAAAGGTAATGCCTTGAATGAATGATTTCTGCAGAAAAAAGAATAGAATGATAATCGGCAGGATCATCAAGAAGGTAGCCGCCATAAGCAATCCCCACTCTGTGCTGATCTCGTTTTGAAATTGCTGCAGCCCCAGAGACAATGTATATTGGCTAGGGTCATTCAGATATAACAGCGGGCCCAAGAAATCATTCCAACTACTCATGACCTGGAACAACCCGGTCGCCAGAACAGCCGGCATCGCCAATGGCAGCATAATGCGCCAGTAAATATGAAATTCCCCGGCCCCATCTATGCGTGCGGCCTGCTGCAGCTCCGAGGGCAGGCCTTTGAAAAATTGCCGCAGCATAAAAATATAGACTGGCACACCGAGCGCATGCTTAACGATTAGCGGAAGCAGCGTTCCGACCCATTTCAGCTTATGAAATAGAAGGAACTCAGGGATCATCGTCACGGGCCCGGGAATCATCATCACACTCACAGTCAACCCGAAGATCAACCCCTTCCCCCGCCAATCCAGCTTGGCCAAACTATAAGCCGCCAGCGGAGAAACGATAAGCATGCCCAACGTACTGAATACGGTGACAATCAGTGTATTGCTAAACATTCTTGGAAAAGAGATTCTCGTAAACGCGTCGTAATAATTTCTCCAGTGCATCGGATTAGGAATCCAACGTGGAGGATCCATGTATAATTGGGAGTTATCCTTCAATGATGTCGATATCATCCATAGCAGCGGAGCTGCAAAACTCAACGCCAGCGCGATTAGAACCAATTGGGTAAGGAGGTTGCGCGCAGCTGCATTTCTATGATTTTTCACGTACACAAGCCCCCTCTAGTCCCCTTGATAATGAACCCATTTTTTGGATGAGACGAAAATCACGACCGTTAGCAAAGCAATCACGATAAAAAGTATCCATGCCATAGCCGATGCATAGCCCATTTTCAAATACAGAAAAGCATTCTGGTACAAATACATAACATAAAACATCATGGACCCTGCTGGTGAGCCACTCCCGCCCGTAAGCGTATAAGGTAAGGAGAACACTTGAATTGAACTAATTATCCCCATCACCAAGTTGTAGAAGATGACTGGCGTTAGCAGCGGCAAGGTGACCAGCCCAAATTTCTGATACCATCTGGCGCCATCAACCGAAGCGGCATCGTAATATTCCTGCGATATCCCCTGCAATCCAGCAAGGAAGATGACGACCGTCTGTCCGACAGCCCATAAAGATATCATGACGAGGGTGGGCTTAGCCCAGGCTTCGTTGCCCAACCATGGCGGACCATCGATGCCCAATCTGGACAATAATTGATTGACCAGCCCCGCCTGAGGGTTCAGCAGCCACATCCAAAGAACTGCCTTAGCAACCAAGGGAACAAGAGTAGGCAGGTAAAAGACCGTACGGTAGATTGCGATTCCCTTTACTCTGGTGTTCAACAGCAGCGCCAGCCCTATACTGAGGACGATACTCAGCGGAACGAAGACAAGTGCGTAATACACGGTGTTGTAAATAGAGCTCCAAAACACTTTGTCCTGCATCAAGCTTTGGTAATTCTGAAGGCCGACAAATTGTCCGGCCTTCAGAATGCTGTAAGAGGTAAAACTGAGATAGATGGAACTGACAAGCGGGTACAAATAAAAGAGCAGCAGACCCACTATCCAAGGGGTGATGAATAGCCAGCCAGGCGCGTTTTTACTGAACGCGCGGACGAAAGATTTCTTCCGGGCTTCTTGATGTCTAGGACGGGAAGGCTCCTGTCCAGTAGCTCGGACCAAGTTTGAATCCATCATCTTTCATCGCACCTCATTTGCTTTTTTGGTCACTCGCCAGAGCGGCATTCACCTTGTCTGCCACACTATCGAGCAGATCCTTCGGTTTGCCTTTATTGTTCGAGGCCATATCCAAGGCGCTCGCCATCTCGTTCCAAAGTAACTGCCCTTGTGAAATCACCGGACGCCAGTGAGCCGTTCCTAGAAATCCAAGAATTTTCATATTGATTGGATCATTGGCAAACACTTTTTGATTTACCGAATGAACGACTGACAGATAGGATTTAGTCAATTTTTCTTGTGCCTCATCACCAGTAAAGAATTTCAGCAGCTCCCATGCGCCATCCTGATTTTTGGCTCCCTTGGGAATGACGAGACTGAAACCACCCGACCATGTAACCGTCTGATCGCCGGTTGGTGTCGGCAGCTGTGCTACACCGAAGTTCACATTCGTATTCGCTGCTTTAACCGTTGCCGCCAGCAAGTTGTTTCCGATTTCCATGCTAACCTTGCCGGCCGCAAAAGGATTGATCTGGGTCGAACTGGCTAAAGATTTCATGTCACTGATATTATATTTGTTGGCATAATCCTGCAGCCATTGCAGTGCCTCGACGTTCTTAGGATCATTAGGTGTTACTTTACCGGTGCTCGTGTTATAGAAATCGCCGCCGAACGCCCATCCCCACGTGTAGAAGTTGCCTTGATTAGACCACGGTATAAGACCGATCCGTTTATAAACGTTTCCTTCCTTCACGGTCAGCTTGGCCGCATATTCTTCCAACTCTTTGATCGTCTTAGGCGGCTTCTCGGGGTCAAGTCCAACTTCCTTGAAATGATCCTTGTTATAGAACAAGGCCCGCCCATCAGTAGAAACCGGAAGCCCGTATACTTTATCCTTGTACACAACCTCATTCCATGCAGCTGGATAAAACTTTTTCGGATCGATGGCATCTTTCTTGATCCGGTCCGAAATATCGATCAAAGCCTCCTGCTGGGCCCATGAGGCGATTTGGAAGCGATCGAAGAACACCGCATCCGGGGCAGTTCCCCCAGCGACAGCGGACATCAGCTTTTGTCCTCCGCCAACTGTTAAATCAGCCACATATACAGCATTCAATTTAATTTCGGGATGCGCTGCCTGGAAAGCATCAGCAGCAGCCTTAATTGCTTCCCCCGCCACACCTGTCTTATCATACCAAAATGTCACGGTTCCAGAGGCCTTTGCAGTTGAGGATGCTGGCGTTTCCTTAGTACCCGGCGTGTTCGTCGAACCAGTTGTACCTGTTTGATTGGCCGTAGAGCAGCCTGCTAGCAAACCTACACTCGCAATAAGAGCTAAGACCGCTTTGGGACCACCGTGCGTTCTCTTTGTCATCACTGAACACCATTCCTTTTTTAGGTTTACTTGTCTCTCGTGAAAAACTACTCCTAACCAGAAGCTCTTGGCTGTCTTCAATGTAAGGGCTTCCATATCATTATCGAAGGAGCTTGCCGAAAATGTTTCCCTGTTACTATTAGGGCAAATATAAGGATAACCGACACGCTAATCTATTCACTTTCTTACACTCTAAGTAAGATTTATTGTGGTTCGACCCTGATCAGTGATCTAAGGAAAGGTTACTAGATGTCACTGACACATTCAATGGTTATTTTTATTTAGATTATGTAAATCAATCATTTTATACGAAAAAACAATAGAATTGTAATCGCTTACTATGTCAGCATATGCCAGTATCGTACCCTCTGCCAGAAATCCCTTTAACGATAGACGGGACTTAAATAACAGTCCCTCCGATTGAAAAAAACACTAATTCAGCGTTCTTTTTCGCGTTGTTCTGAAGTAATTTTGCTCGATGCATCAACCATACCCTTTGAACATAATATTAAAATAAAGCGCTTCCAACATCGCTATCGTGGAGAATTTGTAGGAAATATATATAAATAGGGAGTTGATGTCCATGTTCAACCCAAAAGAATGGACCAAACAAATGAAATTCATTCACGGCGTTGCAAGAACTATCTACATCAACAAACACACTGGATTACCAAAGCTAAGTTGTACTTTCACCAAAGAGCAGCAGAAAGAGTTAGAACGTGAAAACAGTAAGTTATCACTTTCGTAATTAGAATCATTTCGGATCAAGTTAGAAAAAGAAAAAGGGACCCCTTTCGGGGTCCTCTTCGACGTTGAATAATGGAAATCCCACTATTAGTACATGACTACGTTAATGATTAATCTAGATGAATACCAAAATGCTCTTGCAGTGCCGCTTTATACTCTTCTTCGTTCTGCGGAATGAAAGTCCTTACCCCGGCGGATGTAAAGATGCGAAACTCTCGGCCTGCCAGTGTATTCCGTCCCTCCAGGGTGCGCTTGGCTACCATTGGGCCTTTGGTAAATATTGAATCCGGGGCGTTCTCACACCAGAATGTCGCAAAAGTGAAATCCTTCGGCAGCTGGGGCTCCTCCGTAAACGAGTAAATGCGGTTCCATTCCTTGTTCTTCTGCTCACATAGCATCCAACCGTAATAGGCATCGCGCTCGAGACGGTAGCACTCTCCTCCTTGATGCTGTTCAAGACCTTCAATCCATGCGATCGGCTTCCTGGGGACGATCCCACCTACTCCGACATCGCACAAGTAAGTCGTGCCTTCTGCTTCAACCTTCAGGACGTGATGACGTCGTTTCGGTGGCGCATTCGGTTCGTCGCGCCAAAATCGAGCAACCAAGTCAGTAACCGGGTAGCCAAGCTCCCGCAGTAACCAGCCGAATAAAGCGTTCAACTCGAAGCAGTACCCACCGCGCCCGCGCACGACTATCTTTTGATATACATCCTGAGGATCCAACGATAAAGCTATGCGGTTCATAATGTCCAAATTTTCGTATGGAACCGTGTGCAGATGACACTCCTGCAGGTCAGCCAGAGTCTTTGCGCTGCCATCGAGCAAACCTTCAAACCCGATACGCTCCAGATAGGACTGAATCTGACTATTTTTACTGAACATGTTGAACAACTCCATCCTTATTTTTTTTCATTGATAGACAAGATCGTGAGATTTAACAACAATATACTTTTAAAAATACCATCATCACCCTATTTCTGCCTCAAATTCCGTTTAACTCTTCATAAAAAGCTTACAAAACGACAACGGTTTTCGAGCGACATTTTAGTTCTAATCCGTTAATCTATGAAAAAAGATTCATAGGAGGGCTAATTTATGATTCAAAACTTAGAGCTATGTATAACGGGATTGTTAATTGTCTCCATCATGTTTCATCTTTTTATAGATATAATCAAAAAGAATAAAATCATTAACTACCCAATTAACTATCCAATTCAAGAAGAGGAATCTATCAAAGTGGTTTACCCACAGTATATCGACTGCAGCCGGAACATTAATCTTTCACTTCTTCCCAAAGAATATCTCTTTACGGATGGGCAGTTTAGTGAGATTCATTAATTTAAGGAGGCCGTACTGTGTCATACAAGGTAATCAGTGATGAAGAGTTGATGCTGCTGCTGTCCCCCACTTACAATAACGAAGAAAATGAGCCATCAGTGAAACCGAAGCTCACCATGAAATTACTATATGAGCTTATAAAGAAGCTTAAGCAAGAGAACATGATGCTTTGCAAGCGTGTAGACGAATTTGAACAGCAATTGAATTTGTTGCATCAGACTCGAGATGAGGTGGCCACCACCCTAGATCTGCCGATTATCGAGGAAACCGGGATAACAGTCGGGACGGAAGCTGAACTCGTTTCCGGCCCCCCGCAAACCATCCTAACCTCCCGCGCCGAACGTCATCCTACTAAAAAGAATAAAAAGAATAAGTCCTTTTGGACCTATTTATTTCGTCCCACTTAATCAATTTCCACTTCAATTAACTTGAACTGTGTAACATCGACAATACCTCGGTTTGAAATCCGAATTTCAGGAATAACAGGTAATGCAATTAATGAGAATGTCATAAACGGGGCGTTCAACGGACAGCCAATTTGTTTCCACGCTTTTTCGAGCTCTGCAACCTCATTAACGACTTCAAGCAATGATTTATCTGACATGAGGCCTGCGATGGTCATCGGTACTTGAGCCAGCACTTCACCGTTCTCTACAACGATCATGCCGCCTCCCATTTTGACAAGCTCATTAGCTGCGAAAGCCATATCCTTCTCATTGATCCCCATAACAATTAGATTGTGACTGTCATGCGCCACTGTAGATGCTGCCGCACCTGCCTTCAATTGAAAGCCATGCGTAAAGCCAAGTGAAATTTGACCCGTTCCACGGTGCCGCTCGATACAGGCTAGACGGATAATATCCTGCTCTGCATCTGGTTGGATGATCCCTTGTTCAACACCTAGTACTGCAGTCATTTTCTCAGTTCTTGCACTGTTTTCAATAATGTTAATGACATTAACCTTCGTCTTATCCTGATTACTGCGACTTACAAGCTTGAAGTCCTCAGCTGTAAGTTCCTGCTTAACGTTCATGGAATTACGGATGTGCTCGGGATAGACGAAATCGGGGAAATCTACCGTGAGCTTGCCATTATCAAAAACAACTTGACCATCGGTAATGACCGTTGAAGGCTCGACCTTCTGTAAATCATCCAGCAATAAAATGTCAGCACATTTACCGGGAGTAATGCTGCCCAAATCTTGCTCCATTTTAAAATAACGCGCCACATTAATCGTTACCATTTGAATCGCGGTTACAGGATCGACACCCTCTTCGATCGCGCGGCGCACCACATGATTGAGATGCCCTTTCTCCACCAAAGTTTGCGGATTTACATCATCCGTGACGAGCGAAATATTGGACGTGCTGACCTTATCTTCGGTTACTACCTTAATGACCTCTTTGACATCATGCCAGGCCGAACCTTCACGAATCATAAGGTGCATACCCATGCGGACTTTGTGAAGACCTTGTTCCCTAGTTACGGTTTCATGATCAGATGTCACGCCGGATGCCGTATAAGCTTGCAGCATACGATCATCATCACTTGGAAAATGTCCTGTGACGGTTTTACCACTCTTGATCGTTTCTTCAATCTCTCCGCACATTTTCGGATCACCGTAAAGGACACCAGGGAAATTCATGACTTCGCCTAGTCCAACCACATTGTCCCACTGCAGTCCTTCTTTAATATCGGTCACTTCTAAGCTTGCACCTGCATCTTCCAAGTCCGTAGTCGCTGGTACGCAGGATGGGAATGTCGTGAATACTTTAAGAGGCAGCTGCTGCCCCTCTTCATGCATCAGCCTTACACCTTCTGTTCCAAACACATTGGCAATTTCATGAGGGTCCATAAAAATCCCCGTTGTTCCTTTGGCTAATGCCGCTTTGGCAAACTGGGTAACGGACAGCATCGTGCTCTCAACATGCATATGACCATCTATTAATCCCGGAGACATATACTTTCCTGTGGCATCGATAATGACCGTTTGAGCCCCAATGGTATGGTCTGCATTCCCTACATACGCAATTCTCCCAGCGGCGACAGCAACATCCATATGCTCAAGTAATTCACCAGAATACACATTAACGAGTGTTCCATTCTTAATGACTACATCGGCAAAAGCTTCGCCTAGTGCAACCTTAGCTAGCGTTCTGCTCACTTCAACTAGCTTATTTCTTTTATTAAGCGTTCTTTTATCTAGAGTCATGGGTTTTGTACTCCTTTATGTATTTTAATTGACATTCTCCGATACGGTGACAAGCGTCACATCCCTCTAAACATTGGTTCACAGAGACCGTCGATTCATTCAACCATCTTGTTCTACATTGAGGTGTCTTAAACCCGAATCCATCGTCATATATGCTCTCTTGAGGCTGCCGGGTAAATGAATCCATATTCTCGGTCGAATGATGTTGTAGAATGTGCAACAATTCTGCCTAGATCCCGCCTGTCCTCCCTCAATGTTGCATAATATACAACAATTCTGCCCGATACAGACGATTTTGCAACAAATGGGCTCAAATTGTTGTACGAACTGCAACTTCAAGTTGCAAAATAGCCTTTAGGCGTACGAATTGTTGTAGATATTACAACATTGGTAACCGCTATAACCCATCTATCTTCACGAAGCTACCGAACAACTCTACAATCGAATTTCGAGTAATGCCAACGAGTTGTGAAAATGAATCGACAGTCTCTCACATGCATTACTTGCATCATTTCACATTAAATTTACCATGAAAATGGTTTTTCTCAAGGGTTGCATGTTACAGCAGAGGATTCCCCATTGCTATTTATTAAATTATACTGAGCGAAGGTCATTCAGATGCAGGTTATCATGGAGGATATATCTAAGACATCAACGGTGACTGGAATACTCCAAATCCTTATTTAAAATGCTTCCTACGGAAGCGGCTAGTGGTATATTTGGACGCGCGTCCTACTTGGGTATATTCTATGATGTCTTCACGGACGGTCGAACCCATACGGCTTCTCTTTCCCGTTCAAACGAAAAAAGACCACCCGAAGGTGGTCTTTTTTCATTGAAGCGGGCGGCGGGAATCGAACCCGCGCGATCAGCTTGGAAGGCTGAAGTTCTACCATTAAACTACGCCCGCACGTCTATCGGGACGACACGATTTGAACATGCGACCCCCTGCTCCCAAAGCAGGTGCTCTACCAAGCTGAGCTACGTCCCGATAAGGTAATAATAACATATGAAAAATGGCGCGCCCTGAGAGATTCGAACTCCCGACCTTTTGATTCGTAGTCAAATACTCTATCCAGCTGAGCTAAGGGCGCATAATAAATGGAGCGGAAGACGGGGATCGAACCCGCGACCCTCGCCTTGGCAAGGCGATGCTCTACCGCTGAGCCACTTCCGCATGGGTACCTCAGGAGTATGAATACTGCTGAGGATTTGATGCGCGTAGAGGGACTTGAACCCCCACGGTCACCCGCTAGATCCTAAGTCTAGTGCGTCTGCCAATTCCGCCATACGCGCATGCTGTAAATAAGGCAAATGAGTCATGTAGGATTCGAACCTACGACACCCTGATTAAAAGTCAGGTGCTCTACCAACTGAGCTAATGACTCAAGTGAAGAACTGGGGATCAAGGATTTGAACCTTGGCATGACGGAGTCAAAGTCCGTTGCCTTACCGCTTGGCTAATCCCCAACATAGTTTGGAAATGGAGGCTGATGGATTCGAACCACCGAACTCGAAGAGAGCAGATTTACAGTCTGCCGTGTTTAGCCACTTCACTAAGCCTCCACATATAAAGCCTTACCGGGCCCCGAAAAAGTAAAAGGCGTTGCTACAAAGCTTTGCTTCACTTTTTTGGGAATTATGGTGCCGTCGAGAGGACTTGAACCCCCAACCTACTGATTACAAGTCAGTTGCTCTACCAGTTGAGCTACAACGGCATATTCATTTATTAAAAATGGCGGAGCTGACGGGATTCGAACCCGCGGTCTCCTGCGTGACAGGCAGGCATGTTAGGCCACTACACCACAGCTCCACACTGTGTAAAACAACTCTCAGAAAGAGTTTGGTTGCGGGGGCAGGATTTGAACCTGCGGCCTTCGGGTTATGAGCCCGACGAGCTACCGGGCTGCTCCACCCCGCGGCATTAAAAGCATAATTTCTTTATAAGCCCCGAAAAAGTAATCGGCGTTGCTACAAAGCTTCACTTCACTTTTTTGGGTAGTATGGTGGAGGCTGACGGGATCGAACCGCCGACCCTCTGCTTGTAAGGCAGATGCTCTCCCAGCTGAGCTAAGCCTCCATAATGGGATGAAGAACTGGGGTCCACGCAAAGTAATCGGAATATGCTTCGTCAGCTATACGTCACTTTGTGGGGAATGGTGGTGACCCGTAGGGGACTCGAACCCCTGTTACCTCCGTGAAAGGGAGGTGTCTTAACCACTTGACCAACGGGCCAAACTTAAAAAAATTACCGACGGAGAGAGAGGGATTCGAACCCTCGCACCACTTACGCAGTCTAACCCCTTAGCAGAGGGTCCCCTTATAGCCACTTGGGTATCTCTCCAATTTATCTAGTAGCGGCAGAGGGGCTCGAACCCCCGACCTTACGGGTATGAACCGTACGCTCTAGCCAGCTGAGCTACGCCGCCATATTGTCTTTCATTTATCTAAAGAAACGGAGAAGGAGGGATTCGAACCCTCGAGACGCTTGTGACGCCTACACGATTTCCAATCGTGCTCCTTCGGCCGCTCGGACACTTCTCCACGGATGTGCTAAAAATTATTGGGGCCCCCAAAAAGTAATCGGAATATGCTAGCATTCTTCACTTTTTGGGGATTTGACTCCCCGAACAGGACTCGAACCTGTGACAACTCGATTAACAGTCGAGTGCTCTACCAACTGAGCTATCAGGGAATATGGTGGAGCCAAGCGGGATCGAACCGCTGACCTCCTGCTTGCAAGGCAGGCGCTCTCCCAGCTGAGCTATGGCCCCTCGTTTGGTGGGCCCTAGTGGACTCGAACCACCGACCTCACCCTTATCAGGGGTGCGCTCTAACCAGCTGAGCTAAGGGCCCTAATGTGTAAAACAGTCTACAGGGCGGCAAAAAAAATACCCACTAGGGGTATTCTGCTTGGCAACGTTCTACTCTCCCAGAACCCTGCGGTTCAAGTACCATCGACGCTGGAGGGCTTAACGGTCGTGTTCGAGATGGGAACGCGTGGATCCCCTCCGCCATCATCACCAAACAGTCAAGCGTGTTTGCGCCTTGAAAACTAGATACGAAACTTGCGTAAAGTAACACTCAGGGTTTTGGTTAAGCCCTCGACCGATTAGTATTCGTCAGCTGCATGCATTGCTGCACTTCCACCTCGAACCTATCAACCTCGTCGTCTACAAGGGGTCTTACATACTGGGAAATCTCATCTTGAGGGGGGCTTCGCGCTTAGATGCTTTCAGCGCTTATCCCCTCCGTACATAGCTACCCAGCGATGCCTCTGGCGAGACAACTGGTACACCAGCGGTACGTCCATCCCGGTCCTCTCGTACTAAGGACAGCTCCTCTCAAATTTCCTACGCCCGCGACAGATAGGGACCGAACTGTCTCACGACGTTCTGAACCCAGCTCGCGTACCGCTTTAATGGGCGAACAGCCCAACCCTTGGGACCTACTTCAGCCCCAGGATGCGATGAGCCGACATCGAGGTGCCAAACCTCCCCGTCGATGTGGACTCTTGGGGGAGATAAGCCTGTTATCCCCAGGGTAGCTTTTATCCGTTGAGCGATGGCCCTTCCATTCGGTACCACCGGATCACTAAGTCCGACTTTCGTCCCTGCTCGACTTGTAGGTCTCGCAGTCAAGCTCCCTTATGCCTTTGCACTCTGCGAATGATTTCCAACCATTCTGAGGGAACCTTTAAACGCCTCCGTTACATTTTAGGAGGCGACCGCCCCAGTCAAACTGCCCACCTGACACTGTCCCCATACCGGATCACGGTACCAGGTTAGAACTCCGATACGATCAGGGTGGTATCCCAACGATGCCTCCACCCAAGCTGGCGCTCAGGCTTCAAAGGCTCCCACCTATCCTGTACAGATCGTACCAAAGTCCAATATCAAGCTGCAGTAAAGCTCCATGGGGTCTTTCCGTCTTGTCGCGGGTAACCTGCATCTTCACAGGTATTAAAATTTCACCGGATCTCTCGTTGAGACAGCGCCCAAGTCGTTACGCCATTCGTGCGGGTCAGAATTTACCTGACAAGGAATTTCGCTACCTTAGGACCGTTATAGTTACGGCCGCCGTTTACTGGGGCTTCAATTCATAGCTTCGGGGTTGCCCCCTAACCACTCCTCTTAACCTTCCAGCACCGGGCAGGCGTCAGCCCGTATACTTCGCCTTGCGGCTTCGCACAGACCTGTGTTTTTGCTAAACAGTCGCTTGGGCCTTTTCACTGCGGCCCCCTCGGGCTATTCACCCTACCGAGGCACCCCTTCTCCCGAAGTTACGGGGTCATTTTGCCGAGTTCCTTAACGAGAGTTCTTCCGCGCGCCTTAGAATTCTCTTCTCACCCACCTGTGTCGGTTTGCGGTACGGGCACCTTCGCCTGGCTAGAAGCTTTTCTTGGCAGTGTGAACTCATGACCTTCGGTACTTAAATTTCCCTCCCCATCACAGCCCAGCCTTACGATGTGCGGATTTGCCTACACATCAGCCTCACTGCTTGGACGAGCATCCATCAGCTCGCGTCACTATCCTTCTGCGTCACTCCATTGCTCATAACGGCTACGGTGGTACAGGAATTTCCACCTGTTGTCCATCGACTACGCCTTTCGGCCTCGCCTTAGGTCCCGACTTACCCTGAGCGGACGAGCCTTCCTCAGGAACCCTTAGGTTTTCGGCGGATCAGATTCTCACTGATCTTTTCGTTACTTATACCGGCATTCTCACTTGTATGCGCTCCACCTGTCCTTACGGTCAGAATTCAACGTACATACAACGCTCCCCTACCCATGCACTAAAGTGCAAGCCATAGCTTCGGTGGCGTGTTTAGCCCCGTTACATTTTCGGCGCAGAGTCACTCGACCAGTGAGCTATTACGCACTCTTTCAATGGTGGCTGCTTCTAAGCCAACATCCTGGTTGTCTGTGCAACTCCACATCCTTTCCCACTTAACACACACTTGGGGACCTTAGCTGATGGTCTGGGCTGTTTCCCTTTTGACAATGGATCTTAGCACTCACTGTCTGACTCCCGGATTTAAGTTTGTGGCATTCAGAGTTTGACTGGACTTGGTAACCCTTGGCGGGCCCCGCACCCAATCAGTGCTTTACCTCCACAACTCAACATCCGAGGCTAGCCCTAAAGCTATTTCGGGGAGAACCAGCTATCTCCGAGTTCGATTGGAATTTCTCCGCTACCCCCACCTCATCCCCGCATTTTTCAACATGCGTGGGTTCGGGCCTCCAGTGAGTGTTACCTCACCTTCACCCTGGACAGGGGTAGATCACACGGTTTCGGGTCTACGTCCACGTACTAAAGCGCCCTATTCAGACTCGCTTTCGCTGCGGCTCCGCCTTTTCAGCTTAACCTCGCACGGGAACGTAACTCGCCGGTTCATTCTACAAAAGGCACGCCATCACCCATATAGAGGGCTCTGACTTTTTGTAAGCACACGGTTTCAGGTTCTTTTTCACTCCGCTTCCGCGGTGCTTTTCACCTTTCCCTCACGGTACTGCTTCACTATCGGTCACTAGGGAGTATTTAGCCTTGGCAGATGGTCCTGCCGGATTCCGACGGGGTTTCACGTGACCCGCCGTACTCAGGATACCTCTAGGGGTTTCGTTCGATTTTGGCTACAGGGCTTTTACCTTCTATGCCGGACCTTTCCAGATCTCTTCGCCTACCGAACTAACCCCATAACGAGGTCCTACAACCCCAAGGAGCAAGCTCCTTGGTTTGGGCTATTCCGCTTTCGCTCGCCGCTACTGACGGAATCACTTTTGTTTTCTTTTCCTCCAGGTACTTAGATGTTTCAGTTCCCTGGGTATGCCTCCAATGCAGCTATGTATTCACTGCATGGTAACTGCGCATTACCACAGCTGGGTTCCCCCATTCGGACATCCCCGGATCAAAGCCTGCTTACGGCTCCCCGAGGCATTTCGTCGTTCGCCACGTCCTTCTTCGGCTCCTAGTGCCTAGGCATCCTCCGTGTGCTCTTTCTAGCTTAACCTAGAAAAAACTTTAAAGATTTATGTGCAATCGTTAGATTGTCACAACCTAAGTTCTTACTTTACGTTTTGTTTCGTTATCTAGTTTTCAAGGAACAACTATGATGCTTCTTCGCTCCGCTTCTCAGCGGCGGAATAACATCTTAACATCTCTTCTATACGTCAGCAACACGTAAATGTTACCAACACAAAAGTGATGTTTGAAAGAGGTTTGCTCTTTCAAAACTGAACACGAGTGAGTAAGCGATTTGTGTACTTACGTACACTTGACTGGTCTTATCAAGACCGAGTCTCCATAGAAAGGAGGTGATCCAGCCGCACCTTCCGATACGGCTACCTTGTTACGACTTCACCCCAATCATCTACCCCACCTTCGGCGGCTGGCTCCCTTGCGGGTTACCCCACCGACTTCGGGTGTTGTAAACTCTCGTGGTGTGACGGGCGGTGTGTACAAGACCCGGGAACGTATTCACCGCGGCATGCTGATCCGCGATTACTAGCAATTCCGACTTCATGCAGGCGAGTTGCAGCCTGCAATCCGAACTGAGATCGGCTTATAAGGATTGGCTCCACCTCGCGGCTTCGCTTCCCGTTGTACCGACCATTGTAGTACGTGTGTAGCCCAGGTCATAAGGGGCATGATGATTTGACGTCATCCCCACCTTCCTCCGGTTTGTCACCGGCAGTCATCTTAGAGTGCCCACCCAAAGTGCTGGCAACTAAGATCAAGGGTTGCGCTCGTTGCGGGACTTAACCCAACATCTCACGACACGAGCTGACGACAACCATGCACCACCTGTCTCCTCTGTCCCGAAGGCCTACGATATCTCTACCGTATTCAGAGGGATGTCAAGACCTGGTAAGGTTCTTCGCGTTGCTTCGAATTAAACCACATACTCCACTGCTTGTGCGGGTCCCCGTCAATTCCTTTGAGTTTCACTCTTGCGAGCGTACTCCCCAGGCGGCATACTTACTGTGTTAACTTCGGCACCGAGGAATCGAATCCCCGACACCTAGTATGCATCGTTTACGGCGTGGACTACCAGGGTATCTAATCCTGTTTGCTCCCCACGCTTTCGCGCCTCAGCGTCAGTTATAGGCCAGAAAGTCGCCTTCGCCACTGGTGTTCCTCCACATCTCTACGCATTTCACCGCTACACGTGGAATTCCACTTTCCTCTCCTACACTCAAGTCAACCAGTTTTGGATGCGAACCGGGGTTGAGCCCCGGGCTTAAACACCCAACTTAATTAACCGCCTGCGCGCGCTTTACGCCCAATAATTCCGGACAACGCTTGCCCCCTACGTATTACCGCGGCTGCTGGCACGTAGTTAGCCGGGGCTTTCTTCTCCTATACCGTCACACAAAGAGCAGTTACTCTCCTTGCTGTTCGTCTAGGGCAACAGAGCTTTACGATCCGAAAACCTTCATCACTCACGCGGCGTTGCTCCGTCAGACTTGCGTCCATTGCGGAAGATTCCCTACTGCTGCCTCCCGTAGGAGTCTGGGCCGTGTCTCAGTCCCAGTGTGGCCGTTCACCCTCTCAGGTCGGCTACGCATCGTCGCCTTGGTAGGCCGTTACCCTACCAACTAGCTAATGCGCCGCAGGCCCATCTATAAGCCACAGATTGCTCCGTGTTTCATAATTCTCTCATGCGAGAAAACCAGTTATCCGGTCTTAGCTATCGTTTCCGATAGTTATCCCGATCTTATAGGCAGGTTACCTACGTGTTACTCACCCGTCCGCCGCTAACTTATCCCGAAGGATAAGTCCGCTCGACTTGCATGTATTAGGCACGCCGCCAGCGTTCGTCCTGAGCCAGGATCAAACTCTCCATAATAGTAAAACTATCTGAAAGCTTAATTGCTCATTTGCGTTGCTAGCGAGATTTTGCAATCTCTTTTTGAACGATTTCTCGTTCGTGCTTACTCACTCGTTGTTCAGTTTTCAAAGATCAATTTCTTTCGTTCACTGCCGTGTTACCGAAGCAGCGAGAAGTAATATACCATACTGATTTTTATTTTGCAACTAGTTTTTTTCTAGTTACTTTCACCAGCCTGTCTTGCGGCCGGAGTGATAATATAACATGGATTACAAACACATAGCAATGTTTTATTTTTCCAATTACAAAAAAGTTTCTAAGGTTGATTCTTACCTACTCTTATAACATCTCCCTACTAATGAATCCTTATAACAAAAAACACATGCTGCTTAAGCACGTGTTCATTATACTCATCATTTTGAACGCAATCGTCAAACCGATTAATGTTTAGTAATCCGAAAACAAAGGCATTATAATTTTGTTCACTATAGTTAGAAGCTTCTTCAAAAAGCGCTCAGCAGTTCATTCAGCAGCTGCTTCAGTTTCCATTAAACGCTCATGAACAACATAACTGTTAACAATGGCTGCTGCAAACGTTGCCCGGTTGTTTCGAAAGTAATGAAATAAAATGCGAGCTTCTGTACACTCTTCATCATATTGCGAAAAGTTGAAGAAATCGTCATCTACCCATCCCTCACTACGCAGGCTTTCAATCGATTCTGCAATTAGACTAGGGATGACCGGCTTTGTTATCGTTGTCATATTCCCACTCCTCGGAGTATATTCAGATACCGTTTATTACCCGTTTTTGCCCACATCAGAAAACAATAGCGATTATTTATAATAACGGGATTATTGGATGGCAGGATCGGCTTTTTTGGATTGGCTTTTTTCAGCATGTTAAGATCACCTCCTTGTTTACTTTCTTATGTACTTGTTATTCATTTGTATTTGTTACTCATTCTAACCAATCTATTAATCTATTAAACCTGATATAACTATTAATTTTGATCCCGTCCAAAAATAGAAACAAATAAAAAAGGAGCAGCTTGACTGCACCTTCACACTATATTTTCAATATTCCATTGTTATGATTGGAGTACCTACGGTTAATCGCAACTTGCCCGTCGTAGATTCTTCATGCAAAGCAACCTGCAGATTTACCGTTTGGTTATCACTCTTAATAGAAGATTGGAACTCTCCAGAAGCTAGTGAAGCACTTACCGTGTTCTGGTCTTTGTAGCTTTCTACAATTTTACCTTTAAAAGCTAGAGCTATTGTATTTACCAGCTCTTCGGAGCTCTCTTGACTAGACTGTTCTTGCCCATTTACATAACCTTGCACCATAACATTCCATTGGCCATTTATACCTAGCTTCTTCAATTGTTTGCCCGCTTGATCTTGCCACTTAACCAACTCCGACTGTTCAGCTTCATGAGAAGCGTCTAATCGCAAGACGACATAGCACGCCGATTGTCCCTGTGGACTAGCCACTGTTACGGTGACGACCGCTCCGGGTACAACCTCAGATTTCGCTGTATAGGTCGGATGTGAATTGGATTCACTCAACACTTCAGCCTGAGAAATTCCAAAAGCGCGGGACAGTTTCTTCCCAGTTTGCAGCATATCCTGAGGTACACCATTGCACGTTCCGTAATTGCCTGTATATTTGAAGGTTATTTGATTCTCATTCATCATGTACGGTTTAACTGTGTTCAATAACTGAAGGGCTTCTTGCTCACCTTGCGCATCGGCATGACGAACCCACCCAAAAATAATGCTTATAATGGACATACAAATGATCGATAATAACCAAGATTTCTGCATATAAAAAGGCACCTCTTTACTAGAATCTTAATCTCTAGTAAAAGGATGCCCAAATCTAGCAAATGTTAAACAGAGGAGGTTTTCTCAAGCTCTTTTTCTCGTCGTACGATTTCTTCCATGGAAGTGTTAAGTGCGGCCTGCGGACCAGGGAAGTGATTTTTATAATAAGCCAAATCCATAACGATCAGAAGAATCAGCATCCCAGCTACGGCATAGCCGGCCATTTGATTCGGAGGGATGACCATGACGATACAGATGAAAAAGATCCACAAAAGCGCGACTACAGAAATGAACGTGCTGTATTTTCCGAGATTCCACGGACCTAGATGCTTATCTTGAAATCTGCCTTCCGCTTTGGCTCTCAGCTTGAGATAGATCGGAATGCCGTAAGCCACATATAAGCCCACAACACTGACCGCAGTTAGGAACGCAATCGTCGTGTAAGTCGCATCCGGATTCACCATTTTGATGATGTAGTCGATGAAAGCGAGCAGGAACGAAAGAATAATGGCCAGCCAAATGGCTTTGGCAGGTGTACGGTATTTCTTCGAAATTTGCGCCCATTGATGGCTCAGCGGCATCCCTTTGTCACGAGAGAAGGCATACATCATACGTGAGAAGGAAGTGATAGAAGCTAGACCGCAGAACCACATCGCGGCGGTGACCAGCCATAGGATAACTGATCCGAATGTCCCACCAAGTGCTTGGCTGATGACATAGATGAACGCATTGCTTGAACCGGCAGCTGCACCGGCATCCTTGATGGACAAGGTAACAAAAGCAAGCATTACGAATCCAATGACAAACGAATAGGCAACGGATGTGAAAATACCCCAAGGTGCTCGCACACGAGGGTTGATAGTCTCTTCGATCGTATGAGCGGAGGCGTCGTAACCCGTAAATGTCCACTGCGCTTGCAAAAGTCCGATTAGAAAAGCAAACATATACGGTTTATCCGAGAACGTTTCGCCCACTTTGAACAAATAATCAACAGGATTCAAGTTGCCTTTGGTGAAAAAGGCAAGTGACAAAACCAGCACCGCCACCACAGCAATATGGTACCACGCCGAGAAATCGTTCAGCTTAGAAACGATACGAATCCCGATATGATTCAGAATACCATGCGTAAGTAGTATGATCGTGAAACAAAACAACACGGTTGTATTACTGGATTCATAACCGAATACACTCGCGATGAGCGGATCGGCGAATAGCGCTACCGAATAATCGATTCCAGCCACAATCCCGATTTGGCCGATCAGATTGATCCAGGCGGTGTACCAGCCCCAGCGTTTGTTTTTCAAAATAGCCGCCCAATGGTACAAAGCGCCAGCCGTCGGAATGGCCGAAGCAAGCTCAGCCATAACTGCCGCGACGAACATTACAAAAAGGGCGACGATCGGCCAGCCAAAGCCCATCATGCCCGCTCCGCCATAGGTTAATCCGTGGCCGTATAACGATACAGCGCCAGTAAGAATGGAAATGATGGAGAACGAAATCGCGAAATTGGAAAATCCGCCCATACTACGCAGTAGTTCCTGGGCATAACCGAACTTGTTTAAATCACTTTTGTCTTTTTCATGATGATTGGAAGGGTTGCTCATCTTTGATCCTCCTCATCAAATAGATACGATTTTGTACAAACAAGTCACCAGTCTCATTTCCCTAGGAAACTTTCATGCTTGCTTTCATCGAATTCGCGAATGCTTTTGTTGGCGATTCTGACAATCCATAAAGCAAACAAACACGTTACCGCAATAATTACGATGCCAATCGTCAGTTCCATTCCGCCTCACCTCCTTCACGGTTAAATTTCCAAGTTGACACCGCTCGTCTTTTGCTCAAGCATTTTACTCACGATGGTGCCGATATGCGCACCGCCTTCCAGGGGAGGGGTACCCCCGCGATGAATGTTGGAAATCACCGTACGGTCGCTCTCCACAGTGCCTTTACGCGGTTTGTAACAGATGTAGGCACTAAGCGATTTCGACGAAACAAGACCAGGTCTTTCCCCGATCAAAAGCACAAGAACTTCCGGCTGGACAATTTCGCCGATGTGATCCATGACAGCGACCCTACCGCCACGGACGAAAAACGGAGTACCTGTGGATAACCCGTAAGCACTCAGCGAATCAAGCAGCGCAGGATAGACATCGCCCAAATTGGCATCTACCGCATTAGCGCTCAGTCCATCCGAAACGACTATCTGCACCTGCGGCTTCATCTTGCACCTTTTCTGAATTTCCGTGATTCCTTCTTCGGTAACAATACGTCCCATATCGGGGCGTTTTAAGTAGTTTTCCGTATTCTCGTACCGAGTTTCTACCGTAAACAAACCGAATTCGTCCAAAAGCGCCTGACTCGCTTCACCATATATGGAATCGACAGCAGCGGCATGGTCACGGCGAAATTTAAGCACCTCTTTGGTGAGCGCCCTCGTTCCCGTACGCCATACGCCGATACGTGCCGGGGTGCTGGCGAGCAGTTCATTCATCCCTTCCTCCCATTTGGGAGTTGGTACTTTAGAGGTAAATGTGACCAAATCGGGGGCTGGGTTCAGTTCCGACACCATTTCTACGCGGGTAGACGGCTGCGCTTCCTCGTTAACCAGATCAGGGTTCATAGAGCGAATGGCCGCCGGATTATCAGCAGCTTTTGATGCAGACAGCTTCTTCTCAAGCTCTGCCATCACCATATCGACAAGCTGATCCATGGGGACAGCTTTATTCATGTTTGTTCCTCCTTACATAAAAAGGGTCGGATCTCCCGCCAGCGGTGTTAATCGGCCATTTTCCATGATCCCCATTTTAACCAGCCATTGTTCAAAAGCCGGGGCTGGACGAAGTCTCATCAATTCCCTCAAAGTAGCGATATCGTGGTAGCTGGTAGATTGGTAATTGAGCATACAATCATCTGCCATGGCTACACCGATCAGGTAATTGACGCCTGCAGCGGAAAGCAGCACCGCTAAATTGTCCATATCATTCTGATCTGCCTTCATGTGGTTGGTGTAGCAAACATCTACGCCCATCGGCAGCTGCTGAAGCTTTCCCATGAAATGGTCTTCCAAACCGGCCCGAATGACCTGCTTGCTGTCATACAAATACTCAGGTCCGATAAAGCCAACAACCGTGTTGACGATAAATGGCTTATATTTTCGGGCAAGGCCATAACAGCGGGACTCGAGTGTGACCTGGTCGATACCATGATGCGCTTCGGCTGACAATTCGGAGCCTTGACCCGTTTCAAAATACCACAGATTCGGCCCTGTCCCTGTGCCTTCCCTGGCAATGAGATCATCTGCTTCGTTAAGAAGAGCAACATCGATACCGAACGCTTTATTCCCGCCCTCCGTGCCGGCCAAGCTTTGAAACACCATATCGGCAGGAGCGCCTTGGCGAATAGCGCGCATCTGGGTTTTGATATGCGCCAAGACACAATTCTGCGTCGGAATCTGCCACTTCTCCATCACTTCTTTGGTGACCTGCAAAATATTTTTGACGCTTTCTGCTGAATCGATAACCGGGTTGATACCGATAACCGCATCACCGATCCCATAACTTAAAGCTTCAAATAAAGCGGCCTTAATACCCTGAATATTGTCCGTAGGATGATTGGGTTGGGCCCGACCGGACAGCACTCCCTTTTGGCCAATCGTAATGTTGCAATGCGATGTGATTTCCATTTTGGATGCGGCCTGCACAAGATCAAGGTTACTCATTAATTTGGCGGCAGCGGCTGCCATCTCACTCGTTAAGCCACGAGAAAGCCTGCGAATTTCATCATTTCCCGTTTCTTGCCTCAGCAAGTACTCCCGCAACTCAGCCACCGTCCAATTGCGAACCTCGGTATATATCTTTTCGTTTATCCCGTCCTCGATTACCCGCGACACTTCATCGATTTCCGGCGGCAGCAGCGGATGATTACGGATATCCGCCAGCGTCAAATCGGACAGAACCAGCTTGGCTGCAATCCGCTCCTTCGCATCTTGTGCGGAGATACCGGCCAACTGATCGCCTGATTTCTCCTCGTTTGCTTTCGCCATGACTTCCTTTAAATCTTTAAATTGAAAGGTAGTACCAAGCAACGTAGTCTTCAGGTTCACTGACTTATCCCCTCCGCTCTGTTGTGAAAGGCCAACGTCTTAACAACGACAGGGATCATGATCCCTGAAATCGGCGTGCCCAAATCGATATAGTCCCCATGCTCTACACGGATTTGATCGATGCATATGACTTTCGGACGTTGTCCGCAGCGCTTAGCCAAGGATTGACCGAGCGCCTTCGCGATATCCGTTTCACAGATAACCACTATGACTTCGCCGCAAGGAAAATATTGAACAAAACTTGCATGCAGCCGATCCGCTAAGTGCTGAAGCGATGTGTACGTAAGATCATTCATTCCTGACAAAGCCAGCCCGAATGGAGGTGACTGATCCCGATCAAAGAGGCTTACGCCGCTTTTCATGATCGCATCCAACGCTTCCGCAAGCAGTCCAGTTTGCTCAAGCATCTGTGGTGTTATATCAAGCCCCAGTACGGGCAGATTGCGTATCGGCAGCAGCGATGCATCCAATTGCACCGTAGCGCCGCTGATTTCCGTACTCTGCATCCCGGCACCGATGACAGTCGCTCTGACCGTTTGATCCGCTTGGATGAGCCGGATGGGATATTGGCCCGATAATTCCTTCCAAGTGTGTGCTAACAAAGGGCCGATATCCTGATGGACCGCCACATCCACCAAGCTTTCCGGTTTCTTCGCCTCCATCAACAGGCCGATGCCTCCGGATACCATCCATTCTCCAATGGGAGGCATTGACGCAAGCGGCTCGCCGCTCAGCAATGAACGAAGTGATTCATCATGCTCTGGAATGATCTGCCCGGCTAAGTAATCCATCATGCAGTAGCACATTCCCATGCAGATTTCTTTTATGAGAGTAAAGCTAACCGTGTCGCCAGCCTTTATGTTGTATCCGCTAGTCCTCAGCCACGGGCGAATCGATGCAGAGATGTCTATAACTACTCCGTTCGAGTCTAATTGGATGAGCCTGCCCCCAACGTGAAAGGTGACCGTTCCAATCAGTTTGCCTCTTTGAAAAATAGCCGCATTCGCTGTACCTCCGCCGATATCGATATTGGCGACTGCGCCTCGAATATGCATGGAACGGCGCTCCGCACCGGCGCCTTTGCCGGCAAGCAGCCCTTCTAGATCAGCACCTGCGGTTGCTACAACGAAATCGCCCGAGCGTTCGGCGAGCAGATGCAGAATTTGCCTCGCGTTCGTTTTATTCGCCGTTTCTCCGGTAATGATCACCGCGCCGGATTTCAAATCCGCTGGACGGATTCCTGCCTGCTCGTACTCTTTGGTCACGATTTCCCATATGCGCTCAGCATTGATTTCATCGCCATTCTTCAGCGGAGTGCTGTAAAGCGGACTCGCATACAGTAATTCCCGCTCCGCGATCTCAAATCGAGGCAAGCTGAGAGCACCCGACGAGCGTACTAATTTCAAACGGCTAATCACCATTTTGGTCGTACTCGTTCCGATATCTAGGCCGACACTTGTGATCCACTGGTTATGCATTTCCCCATTCACCCGTCCTGTGCCACACTAGATAATGATTCCAAACCCTCCGTGAGCATGAACGCCGCCAGCTTTGAAAGAGGAATACGCGTAGTCATGCTCGCTTCACGCATTTTCTTGTAGGCTTCTTCCTCATTTAAGGCGTATGCCTGCATCACGATGCCCTTCGCTTTCTCGATCACTTTGCGCTCTTCGATGGATTGCTTTAGCTGTTTGATGTCCTGTTTCAGTGAATCCATCTTTTCTTTTTGACTCAAAGCAATTTCCACAGCGGGCAGCAAATCTTCCTCCGACACTGGTTTAACCAGGAAAGCGGCGACTCCCGCCTCGCGAGCATCCTTCACCAATTCCTTTTGGCTGTATGCCGTAAGAAGTAAAACAGATGTATCCTGCTGCAGCTTGCGTATAATTTGGGAAGCCTTGATACCGTTCATGACTGGCATTTTAATATCCATGATGGCTAGGTCCGGTTTTAATCTGGCAACGAGTTCTACCGCTTCCTCGCCATTTTTGGCTTCTCCCACGACCCAATATCCACCCTCCTCCAGCATTTCGCGAATATCCATGCGAATGATCGGATCATCATCCACAACAACGATGGCGTTTTTCATGGCTATTCGTCCTCCTTCTGCTGCGTTTTGGAAAGCGGAAAAGTGATATGAACGTCCGTACCCCGCTCATCCGAAGTCATATTGATGATACCGCCGAGATTCTCTTCCACCAGCGTTTCTGTGATTTTCAAGCCAAGATGCCCTTTCCTGTCTGAATGGATTGCCGCTTCAATTCCGATGCCATTATCGGATACA
Organism: Paenibacillus sp. V4I9; assembly: GCF_030817295.1. Lineage (NCBI taxonomy): Bacteria > Bacillati > Bacillota > Bacilli > Caryophanales > Paenibacillaceae > Paenibacillus > Paenibacillus sp. V4I9. The sequence goes on along the minus strand of NZ_JAUSZE010000001.1, from coordinate 278,222 downwards.
TGGACGCTGATGAAGGTGCCAATAAATTGCAGGGAAATGTCGATATTCCCGGTACGTCTCTCCCCAAAAGCATGCAGCACGCAGTTCTGCACAAGCTCATTGACAACAAGCGCAAGTGTCGTAGCAACGTCTGACTGTAAAATAAGCTCATCCCCATAAATTTTCGGATAAATATTCTGATCCGGTTTGGAAGAGGATGAGATAATGTTCTTCGTAATGCGGTCCACCACATCGTTGAAGTGGATCGTTTCAATTCCTTCAAAGGCAAGCATTTCATGAATGACGGCAATGCTGTTAATGCGGTTGATGCTATCGCGATAAACTCTCTCCACTTCTTCAAGCTTGGTTCTTCGCATCTGTAAGCGGAGTAGACTGGATACGGTCTGCAAATTATTTTTCACACGATGATGAATTTCTTTAATTACAGCGGACTTGATCACTAGCTGCTTCTCTTTTTCTTTAATATCCGAGATGTCGCGAATGAGAATAATACCGCCAACCTCCCGCTGATTCCGGTAGATGGACATGGCTTTTAGATCAAAGGAAACATGCCCGATTTGAAGCTCCTGATGGATGAGTCCTTTGTGGCCAATAAGAGGATTCCCTTCCAATCTGCTATAAAACAACTGGGCAATCGGGTATCCGTTAATCACGCCGGCATGACCGATTTCCTTTAACATTTCAGCTGCTCGGGGATTGGTGTAGGTCACACACTCTTTGTCATCAAATAAAACAATGCCTTCGTGCATAAGCGACTGCATACTGCCTTCAGACATCGCCACAGTAAGCAGCGTTTCGCTCAGCTGTTCGGTTGTTTCCATTAATCTCGTCACATTTTTCTCCTGCTCGAGCTTTTCGGAGATGTCCTTTTCCATGATCAAGGCGCCAATGACATTGCCGCCTTTTGACCGAATCGGCACGACGTTCTGCTGAATGGCAATCTGCTCCTGCGAGATGCCTCTGGATCCGATTACGGATTGCCCGGAAAGCAAACAAAACATCACGGCAGGCTCATTTTGCGCAAAAGCATATTGTCCGACGACCGATGTCTTATACAGGGATGGGGCTGAGGATGGGTGTGCCTCGGCAACCACAAGCGCTGAACCCTTGTCTGCGAGCGGGCAGTCAATAAATACATCCGATTCCGACACATCGGCTATCAATTGCAGCTGAGCAGCCATCTCCTTGATTGTCTGGGCTTCTTCCTCGCTTAAAATCGTGTGATTCCTGCACAATTCTATGATCGATGCCACCATGAATCCCTCATTACGTCGTGGATTTACTCTTGTACAATCTCCATGAGTCTTTGCTTCAGCCGTTGAATTCCCTTTGTGGAATTAGCCGACGTCAAAAAGATTTCTCCCTCCGGCAGCGACTGTCTGAGAAGGGTAATGGCTCGATCAATGTCTGCCTTCGGGTGATCGATTTTCGTTACTACCCCAATCGTTAATACAGGAAACCCCTGTTCAAACCCGGGAGGAAAATAGCTTCTGTTCCTCGCAGCATCCTGCACAAGCACAACGGCAGCAGTCTCATGAGAGGTCGCTATTAGGGAGCGATAATACAATGGGTTTTCGCTGTATTCACCGGGCGTATCAATAATCCAGTCCCGATAGATGAGACTTTGGGTTTTGGCCGCCGGCTCCGATTCCCCGAACAAGGCTTTAATTAACGTTGATTTTCCAGCACCGACAGCGCCGATCAGCATCACTTTTTTCATAATTTAAGACCTCGTTATCGGTGCAGTCGCAAATTTCAGCTTATCCTGCAAAAAAGCATTCACAGCCTCAATCGCCATCTCCACAGCGGCTACTTCTCCCGTGAGCACGAGCGAACCGGTGAACCGATCCAAATAACCGATGCCCACACTGGCCGCTTTGGTCGCAATATCTGCGGCAATGATGGCTGTTTCCGTAGGGGTAAGCGTTAAAATCCCGATCGCATTCCTTTCATCAATGCCAAGCTTCGTATACAAAACCGGGTCAGGATTGGCAATCACATGAGCCAGTGTCAGTTGTTTGCCGGGCACATATTCCTGAATCACCCTCATCTTCTGCTCTTCCATACGTCCTCCTCGGTTTCTTGAGCGACCTCATAGCTATCTACAATGCCTACAATCATTGCATCGATAGGAACCATTTTATCCGTGAACAAGGTTCGGGCCGGACTCCCTCTGGACACAATCACACTCTCGCCAACACCGGCTCCAATACGGTCTGCGGCAATGATCGGAGTGCCCGCTTCGCTGTCTTTGAAATCCATCGGCTGGATAACTAACAATTTCAAATTGTCCATGCCCACTTCTTTTTGCGTAGCCCATACACTTCCGATTACTTTTCCTAAAAACATAGGACCTCACCCTTCAGCCGTGACATATTCGATCGTGATGCCTTTCTCCTTCAGCATGTCTTGGGCTAATGAAGATATGATCGTTCTCTTGCCAACTCGTAGCGAGCGAAGAGATTTACTTTTGGATTCCCGCGCCACCCAATCCGCTGAGATGAGCCTTCCTTCATAAACGATGTGCCCGCTATCCTCGGTGCGCTCGTCTTTTTTCATGGAGCTGTCGGGTTCTGTAATTTCAGAATCTGGACGGATTTTATTCACAACCATTTCAGCCAGCTGCTTCAATGGACCAAATTCAACGCCATACATTTGCAGTTCCATTTTGTAATAATCAAAAAGGTTCACATAAGGCTTAGGCAGCGTTAGCGTTCTTAGCGTCCGTCGGTCCGCCCGCTTCAACCCGGAGATATCATCGCCGATGAGTACAAATTTATTCTGAACCAACGTGGAAAAGATGATTTCCGATATGATGGTCCCTTTCATGCCAAGAGCGGCCCTTGCCGCATTATCAAGATCAATTTCCGGGATCACGATTCCCTCATATTCAAGAGGTACCTCTAGTGGAGACGGTGCGAATTCATCGGATGCAATCGTTTTTCCGCGACCGCCGCATTCAATTTGGTGCTTCCCCAGCCAAGAAGAAGCTTCGCCATCCAAGAACAAAATATCATGATTAACCTGGTGATTATTTAACCATATAAAATGATCGGTAAAAGCCTCATGAGCCGTACTGTCGTAAAAAATGTAAAGCACCTTAGGTCGCTTGGCCGCTTGCTTCTCCAATGAGTCAATGAGCTCACGAACAATAGATTCGACCATTTGCTTGATCTCCACCTAGAGCTGCCTCCTTTCGGCGCACGTGATTTCACCGTTTTTGCCGATCACCCGAACCTTATCCCCAGTATTCAAATGGGCAGCATTCGCTTCATCCAAGTCGATATGAAAATCCAGCGAAAATTGTGCGCTAACCCTCACGATCGTATCAGCAAAAATAATTGGCCGCTCCCCCATTGCTTGGACAATGAGGCGATCTCCTTCGTTGACCTGAAAAGTTTGGGCATCTTCTGGAGACATGTGCACATGATTTTTGGCAATGATCAATCCCTGCTGCAAAACGACCGTTCCGCTCACGCCGACGAGTGTAATACTTGGTGTACCTTGGATATCACCGGATAACCGGACCGGAGTATGAACGCCCAGCGCATATCCGTCTGTACGAGAGATCTCCACTTGGGTTGCTCCACGTGAAGGACCCAGAATGCGGACATGTTGGATGATCCCTCTAGGACCAACCAATGTCACGGTTTCGTGCGCAGCGAACTGACCCTTTTGAGACAGCTCACGAAGTGGAGTTAACGCGTAACCAGCGCCGAACAACGCTTCAACATGCTCGGGAGAGAGGTGAACATGCCGGTTTGACACGCCGACTGGAATAAGCTTGAGCCCAATATCCTGGCTTCCCGGAAGGATTGTTGACTCCGTCGGGGCCACGCGCCGCAAAGAGATTCCCCTATCTTTCAAAAAGTCAGCGGCTGCTGGTGTCAGCTTATCCCCGTCCGTTATCGGAAACGGATTTGGCAGGCCTTTAACCAGCTGAGTACGCAAGTGCGTTTCCGTAATAAGCGTCATAGACGTTTTTAACCTTCGAGTTTAGGTAGAATGAACTCAATGTCAGAATGCGGACGGGGAATAACGTGAACAGAGACAAGCTCTCCCACTTTTTCCGCAGCTGCAGCACCTGCATCCGTGGCCGCCTTTACAGCGCCAACATCTCCTCTGACCATGACCGTGACCAGTCCTCCGCCAACATGAACTTTACCGACCAATCTCACATTCGCTGCCTTGACCATGGCGTCTGCCGCTTCAATTGAACCTACCAAGCCTTTCGTTTCCACTAAACCCAAAGCTGCCATTTCTCCTGCCATTTGAATTTCCTCCTCCGGTTATGTATGCAATTGCATTTCGGAAAGCACGCTTTTAATGATCTGCGCAACTTCATCACGCGTAATACCGAGTTTATTAGAGCTTTCCAAACTTTCCGCGACTAGCGCTACAATACGGTTCTCATCGGGCTCCGTCGGCATTTCTTTAATGCCAAATGCAATACGCTTGATGTTCATCAAATGCTGAGGACCGATGTTGTCCGACGTGATGTTGTTGCCATAGGAACCACAGCCCAGCGTCATTGATGGCATAATCCCCGTCGTTGCACCGATTCCCCCGAACGTAGTGCCTGTATTCACTACAATTCGCGATGCTGGTTTCTCCAGCCCGAACGCTTCAATGATCGACAAATCCTCGCCATGGATGCCGAGTGTATGTCCAAGTCCTCCGAGCTCCAAAAGTAGGGTGCAGCGTTGACAGCCTTCTTGCCAATCACTCACGGTATATAAAGCAAGCACAGGACAGAGTTTCTCCATGGAAAATGGATACGCATGTCCTACCTCCGACTCTTCCGCGACCAGTACCCTTGCATCCTCCGGAACGGTTATGCCAGCCTTGCTAGCAATCACTTGCGGAGAACGGCCAACCACATTCGGGTTCATCCCTTTTCCAATGGTGAGGATCGAGCCGACCTTTTCTTTTTCCTCTGCGTTCAAAAAGTAAGCCCCCTGCCGCTTCAATTCCGCGACCAGCTCCGCTTTTACCACTTGATCGACGACAATCGCTTGTTCAGAAGCACAGATCGTTCCGTAGTCGAACGTTTTGCTTTGCAAAATCAGGCTCACAGCTCGTGGGATATCCGCACTCTGATGTATATAAACCGGAACGTTGCCGGGTCCGACACCGTAGGCGGGCTTGCCAGAGCTGTAAGCGGCCTTGACCATGGCGGTTCCACCCGTCGCCAAGATGAGATCGGTCAGCTTATGCCTCATTAGTTCGCTGCTCGCCTCAAGGGAGGGATGCGATATACAATGAATCAGCCCTGCTGGAGCTCCTGCCTTCTCCGCCGCAGCACGCATGACGGCTGCCGACTCCTGCGAACAGCGCAGTGCCGATGGATGCGGACTGATCACGATGGCGTTTCTTGATTTAAGTGAGATCATACATTTGAACAAGACGGTTGAAGTTGGGTTCGTTGAAGGTATAATGGCAGCAACAATTCCGACGGGTTGTGCGATTTCCCAGACTTGCTTCACATCATCTTTGCGGATGATACCAACCGTTTGCATATCCTTGATTGCCGAGTAGACGTCTCTCGCAACGAATAAATTTTTCGCCTTTTTATCGGCAACTTTTCCGAAGCCTGTCTCTTCTACGGCCATAACACCCAGCCGCTCTGCTTCGGACTCCGCTGCTTGAGCCATGGCTGCTACGATCGCGTCAATTTGCGATTGCTTCATTTTCTCCAGTTGTTTTTGTGCCGCCTTTGCCTCTTGAAGGAAATGGCGGACCTCCTGGATCGCTTGTAAATCACTATCCAGCTTCATGTTATCGGCTCTCCCCCTCCATCCCCGTGAAAAGTCTTACCAATTCGGCTTTGCTAACCAATTGGATATCCCGACCGGTTATGGGGAATCGGGGTGTATGGTGCGCAAGCTCTCTGAGTTGTGCTACGCTCATCTTGCTCCAATTCGTTGCACTTTTTTCGTGCGGCGCTGGCACCTTATTGAGCTCCTCTTTCGGTGAATCTTTCGGCTGGTTTTTGGCCCAAGCCTCCTGAATCATCGCGTGTACAGAAGGATCCGGTCGCGGTATAACATGTGTGGATAACAGCTTGCCCACTCTCTTCGCTTCTGCCGCACCTGCATCCACGGCAGCTTTGACCGCTGCAACATCGCCCAAAATATAAATCGTTACGATGCCGGCATCCACTTTTTCATAAGTCGTTACCTTCACATCCGCGGTTTTGGCAGCAGCGTCTGCGGCTGCAATCAAGGCAGGCAGACCGTAAGTTTCGATCATGCCCAAAGACATCAATCTTCCATCCATTTGTAAACACCCGCTTCTCTTTACCCTATTTTCTTAGGCTCTCGAGCAATGCTTCGAACGGCCTCCGCGAACGCTTCTGCTGCTGCCGTACAAGCAGATTGACTGCCTGTCAATAATCCTCCCGCAAAGTTCGTCTCCGTCGGAGGGCCATAAAACTTGCACATGCGTACATCAGCCGCCTTCAGTGCGGCATCGAGTGCGTAAACGGCTTCGAGTGGCGGAGCAATCAAATAAGCAAGAGGCTCTCCTTCTTGAATTTCCGCCAATGTGGACAAATAAGAACCTGTTCTGGAGACAACATGAGCATAGTAAGCATGCGTTCCCTCGTCGTTGAGGGAGTAAAAACAAGCTCCAGTCTCCATCACTTGGATAGCTGCATCTAGCCCGCTTCTTACTTCTGCAGGCGATGCACCGCCTATGATCCCTATAAATTCTCCTGATAGCGGTCCAGAAGCATGACCTGATCCCGCATAGAATGAACGAGCATACACAACTTCAACTGCTGCATTCTTCGTTGCTTCATCGATTGCCGTATAGCCCACATCATCGATGCTGGACGTTAACAGACCAAGGCTGCGAACGCCCGGCTTCAATTCCAACTGAAGTGCCAAGCCAGCATCCACATTAGGGATGATCCTAACGGCGAGCGGAATGGCTCGAATTGGTTGTTGTTTCACTCCTTTCACCTCTTTACCTCGAATGAATGAAAACAAAAAGGTGCCCAGGTGCAGAGAACGACATGTCGCTCTTGGACCTAAGGCACCTTTGCCTGCTATTTATGCTTTTGTTTATGGATATGCAGGTTGTACAAGGAATATTCCGTTTCTATTGATGAAATCTATATCTCTTCCACTATTAAATAAATTAATTTTATTGGAGACTTCGACAAAGAACCCCATCCGTAGATACGGATAGGGTTCAATCATACTCAATATTCATGTTTTTGAAGTCGACCTTCAAACCAACTGCGGTCATAAAGTCTATACCTACTCAATTTCATCTTCATAGTCGGCTGCAAATGCATAATAAACCTCAACAAGATGATCATGAAACCCCCAACCTACTCCTCCCGAATCCTGAACAATTCCCTTTAACCTATCTCGAAATAGATGAAATAATCCACTGCCATTATCAGCTGTTATTTTTTGAAGTGCATTGTGGTACATTGACCCCATACTATAATAAAATGATTCGTACATGTCTCCATATTCGTTGGTAAAATCCACACCCAACTCTACGTAGTAGATCATTAAATCTATCGTTCTCGCTTCATTGTTGCAAAGCTTGCTGAATTCAGAAATAGCTTTTTTCGCTTCAGCCAATTTAAGCTTAGGTTCACCGCGTTCTGGGTAAAACTGATGCAAAATTTTCTTTTGGGCTTCATCAAACAATTGATTTTCCGTATTCTCAGGCTCCAACATCATATGAATATAGCTCTTTACATCGCTACTTGATTTATAACAATCGATAATGATAGAGACTAGCTCTTCAGCCTTATACGTTTTTAATTGTTTCTTAAGCTCCGGTATTGAAATCTTGGTCATCGTGAATTTCTTTCCTTTCCTTTATGGTAGTTATTCTGTCTTATCTACAATTCCATTCCGCTATAGCCCATAGTTCGATATCCTTTTATCCTTTTTTTATACATACTCATGAGAAGTGGCACCTGAATGTCAACATAGTCATAAATTTGAACGTCTTGTTTGTTAGCATGTGACCGGTGTAATCTCCCTGCGTATTGCTGCAAGCTTCCTTTCCACGAAATCGGATGAACTAAAAATAATGTATCCAGTCTAGCATCATCGAAGCCTTCTCCAATCAATTTACCCGTTGCAATAAAAACTCGTTCTTCGTTATCAGGTATGCTTGCGATCCGTTGCCTTATTGACTCTCTCTGCTTTTTACCCATACCGCCTCGTAACACGATCACATTCTTAGCGAACTTTTCAAGCTTCTTTTCAAAATACTCAACATGTGCTGTTCGCTCTGCTAGAAGGATTGGTGATCTTCCTTGATCCAAACATTTTAATAAATCGTCAAAAATCATCTCATTCCTTTTTTCATCTTCTACTAATAACTGATAAATAGTCTGAATAGAAGGACTGACCGTCTGAGATGGTAATTGAAAAGATGTATATCTTGGCAACACTTTATGTTCAAATCCTCTTGTATTAGCTTGGGACTTCGCGTCTATTCTAGTTCGAATAGGACCGCACTGCATAAGTACAATGGGTTGTTGTCCATCTTGCCTGGTTGGAGTAGCCGTTAAACCAACTACATATTTGGCATTTGCCTTTTTCAATACTTGCTCAAAGCTAAACGCCGAAACATGATGACATTCGTCTACAATGATTTGCCCGTACTCTGTTAAGTAATCCTTTATTTGACCTTTATTGTTTAAGCTTTGAATGACGGCAATATCGATAATACCCGTTCGTTTCTCCTTCCCGCCTCCAATGACACCGATATCTTTTGTTTGCAGATTTAGAAAAGTATTTAATCTTTCCTTCCATTGATCCATTAATTCACGGCGATGCACCAACACTAAGGTATTCACTTTTCTCGAAGCAATAATTGAAGCTGCAACTACCGTTTTTCCAAAAGCAGTTGTCGCTGATAGAATTCCCGTATCATGAGCTAAGATTGATCTCGCCGCGGCATCCTGCAGGATTAAAAGCTGCCCAGAAAATTGCACTTCCAAATCTGATCCTTTATTTCTCTCATCGGTTATCGAACATTCCACACCATACTTATCAAACAAATTTACCACCAATTGGAGACAACCTCTAGGCAAAGCAATATGCTTAGAAAAGTCCTCAGCACACCCTATGACACGTGGTTTTCCATATGTAGGCAATCGCATCGCCTGTGTTTTATAAAAATCTGGATTTTGAAAGGATGCTAGCTGCCCAATTCGGTTAATCGCTCTACCTGATAATCCATTCTTTTCAATATAGATCATATTAGAAAGAATGATGTGAATCTTCGAGGGCAGAGTCATATCCATTTCTTCTTCATCAAAGCCAATTTGCTGTATTTCCCACGGTCTATCCTCTTTTGCTTCCTCTTCCCAAATTCCTACGTTTATAACTTTTGAATTTCTAGTAATCTGCTGCAGCTTAGTTTCAACTTGAGATAAACTCATTTTCTTTAAACCAGATAAAAAACTCCACTGATCTTCATATGGGGCTAAATTCTCATCTACGAAAACACTGTTTCCTTCTTTCCGAGGACTTCCTTGCATAGGCAGTGCTATTAAATTACCAAATCCACCTCTAGGAAGCGTATCTTGATTTGGAAATAGCCGATCATAGGAATCCAGACCCAATTCATACCTGTTTTCCATCGTCCTGGTTAAAAGCGCGCATCCGAGTTTCCGAGCCAAGCTTGCATCAATAGGTTGATCAAAAAATATCCATATATGTCCCCCATTCCCTGAACGGGAGCGTTCTAACGCAGCAGGAATCTGAAGTTCTTCGCAAGTAGTTATAACGGCGGCTGCATCTAGCTGCCAATTTTGTTTATCAAAATCCATTACTAGAAACCAACACGTTTCATCTTGGAGCATTGGGTAAACTCCAATCGTACGATTAATCTTCGCATCGAGATGATGAGATATGACCTCATCTGTTACAGGTAGAAACTCTTTATGGGAGCAGTCCGAGCACTTGATTTGAGGCTTCTTACAAACAAATGACCATTCGTTACCACATACTGGAGAGTATCCTGATTTTCCTGTTTTACTTTCCCATCTAATTGGATAAACATCTTCACGACCACGAAAAAGACTACGAAATAACGCAATCTTCTCACTCGGTGTAGAGTAATTATGGACGTTGCCCTTTTCGAGTTCTATCTTAAAGATTGGTTCATTCATCACAATAGCATCATGAGGAAGATTACAATTAACAACCTCCGAATCATCTTTTGTAATAACAGCAAGCTTTTGCTTCAGTTGATGATTCTCCTGATTCAATCGTTCAATTTCTTTCATCGCGAGCTCCAGCTTTCTTGCTAGATCGTTCATAATTCCTCCGGAAGACGTAACTTTGTAAGGTTAGTTTATCATATTAATAATAGAGATTAGAACAAGAAAAACCGTCCATTCACATTAACTCGTGATACAGACGGTGGTTCAATTAGAAATAGAAATAAAAAAAGGAGCAAAAATAGCTCCCGAACTATTGCATCTTTTTTAGAATCTCTTCTTCTTCTTCTTGACTGACCTCTGCATTGAATTTCGACAACAGGTGTTCTATCCACTTTTGCAAGTCTTGGTCTTCCTTCAATAGCTTTTCATCTTCTACTGATAGCCGATATATTTTATCGTTAACTGGATCCCAAATCGCTTTTTCGAAAACAAGAGCTGGCACAAAATCCTTTACATTATGCGTTATAATAGAGCGATCTTCTTGAAGCGCAGTCAATAATATTCGAGCATCATCTGTTTTAAGACTGTTCATTTTAATTTTTGTGCCCTCATCCTCATCTGAAATGAACTCGTAGTTCAATTTCAGATATTCAAAAATTAATCGTATCTCTTCCTCTTGATGCTTATCAGCTTCACAATCTACTTCCTCGAATTCCTTGATAAACTTATCAACATCATCCGCTTGCTTTAGCAAAGCAGGGTCATTCTTGAATTGTTCGCGAAAACGGTACATAAATAAACGGAGTTCCGAACCAACCTGCCAAGGAATAACAAAATTGTAAACTTCCTTATGCTGGTCCGTATAATTGAAAAATTCTCTAACTGCTTCTATTCTATCTTGCTCATTACTAGCACCATTTTTAAATCTAATTGTATTTGTATCTAATACAAAGTTCACTGTTTCATGATTCGTTTTATTTTCTATTCGAAGTGTGATTGTCTTTTTATCCGTCATTTATGGTTATCATCCATTCTAATATAAAATACGGCTAATCTCCCAAATTATAACAGCATACAAAAAAAAGTAAATCACCAAAAAGATGATTTACTCGTTATCTTCTTTTGTTTCCCCAAAAGTTTCTTTGTAGCCTGGGAGGTTTTCCAAATTCATTTCTTTTAGGGCTCTGTGTGTGCGAAGTTGTTTTTGCCTATTTTCGAATATTAAATTACGATATTTTTTGGCCAGTTCTGCATTTTTTTTAAATTGACTAGTGTCAATTCTCCATTCACCATATTCGCCAAAAGTTCTTGTAGCATCCAGTTTTTTGGACTCACACCACTTACGAACAGCTTGTGGTGAAATCCCTAGCAATTTCGACACTTCATTTGTTGTTATATATTCAGGGTCTGGTACTAGGTGCTCTTGTATTTCATTACTTTCAGCAAATGTAACAGTGACTTGTTGAATAAATGTCTCTCTTTGATTTAAGGACAATTGTTGGAAAGTTTCGGATATATTTAGAGAAGCGTTGTAAAGTTGCAAATAAAGCATACCTAATTTATCATCACTTTCTGTTTTACTTAGCCTTTTCAACTGATCAATTACAGGTGTTTCCCAAAGAAAAACAATTTCCTTTTCCTTAGTAACCATCACAATCAACTCCCTTCACCTCCTAATCATACATTATTCTAACCAAGTGCGAAAGATGCGAAACATAAGAAACATAAGAAATTTATAAATGCATAAATTTTCGCTTCGGAATTCCGGATCCTATTGCGGTCCGCAACTCTTCTCTTTTTTCTGTTATTTTAAAATGCAGTAAAAAACACCTACTTTTCACAGCAGGTGCCTTCACTAGTTAAATTGATTTAATTCATCAATAACCGATCAACTACGACAAAACTCAGCCTCTGTTTATTTTTCAACGTGCATCATATCCGCTCATCATCGCCATACCCACTCAATAAACTCCCCCGCCGACAAAGGCTTGCTAATCAAATATCCTTGAACACCATCACAACCCTGCTCATGCAAGTAAGAAAGCTGTTCACTCGATTCGACTCCTTCGGCGATTACTTTCATGTTTAAGCTATGCGCCAATTTGATAATACCGCTTATGATCAATTCGTCTTTTGGAGACATGTTTAAGTTATCAATAAAAGACTTGTCCATTTTTAAATAATCGAATGAAAAATGTTTCAAATAGCTGAGTGAAGAGTAACCCACTCCAAAATCGTCGATGGAAATAGATATACCGAGCTCTTTTATTTCTTCAAGCACTTTCATTGTATGTTGGGTGTTCTGCAGCAGCATGCTCTCCGTTATCTCAATTTCAAGCCACTGAGGATCTAGCTCCGTTTCCTGCAAAATTTGCCCAATCGTACGGACTAAATGATCATTCTGCAATTGAATGGAGGAAAGATTCACCGACATCACGATAGGAGGAAACCCTGCATCCTGCCAAGCTTTATTCTGCCTACATGCCGTCCTTAACACCCATTCCCCGATGGGCAGGATCAATCCACTCTCTTCAGCGATCGGAATAAACTGAACCGGCGACATAGGTCCCAATTCTTGATTATCCCATCGAATGAGGGCCTCTACTCCGTTAATTTTATCGTTGGTCAAATCGATCTTCGGTTGAAAATGCAAATAAAATTCTTCGCGCTCGATCGCTTTGTGCAAATTAGAATGTATCTTGTGCTTGGCTTCATTAAGCTCTTGAATATTTTTGGAATATACACTGTAGGTGTTTCCACCGGATTCTTTGGCCCGATACATAGAGGCATCTGCATTTTTGATCAGCGTTTCCACATCGGTCCCATGTTCAGGATATATACAAATCCCTATACTGGTCGTTATATATAATTCTCTATTGTGTAAATAAAAAGGTTCAGCTAATGCTTGTAAGATCACATCGGCAACTGGTATGACCTCATCTGTATGGCTTAGATTTGAAAAAATAACCGTAAATTCATCGCCCCCCAGCCTAGATACGATAGATCCTTCAGGAACAGCTTGGATAATGCGTTTGGATACATCAACTAATAGAAGATCACCTGTATGATGCCCCAGCGTATCATTTACTTGTTTGAATTTATCTAGATCAAGAAACATTAATCCGGCTAAGGAGTTGTTATGAGCTTTTTCCAATGTTTCCGCCATGCGCTCCTGAAAGTTGCTTCGGTTCGGTAACCCGGTTATTTCATCAAAGTAAGCCATTCTATGAATAATCTGTTCGGCTTGCTTCTGCTCGGTAATATCCTTAGCAATTCCATAGACCCCAACTATTTGATCGTTCACTACCGTCGGACCACAAGTTATGAACATATCACGGCTTGTACCCTCTTTTGTTAAAAAGCCCATTGTAAATTGTTGAGGATTTCCAAGCAGCGCTTGTTCTATATGATGTATCGCTTCTTGTTTCCCTGTAGAAATCACATATTCGAATAAATTAACGTCCAGTATAGACTCTGGGGAGAAGCCCAGTGATTTTTCAAACATGGGGTTAATACTAGTAATTTTACCGGATAGATCTAATGAAAAAACAATATCTGGATTACGGTCAAATAGAGACTGGTAGCGTTGTTTGCTTTCTTCAATTTTATAGATATGCTTGTTATACGCTGAGATAAAGAAGTTAATAACTAGCATGAGGAAGACCGCAAAAATGATCTCGATAAGCAGATCACTTGAATTAGTTTGTTTCAGAAAATGATACAATATAATGGCTACTACTAATAAAGAAACTTGCATTTTAACAATCTTAATCATTGAAATTTCATTAAAAAAAGGAACTTTACTTACAAATTTCATGATTCCCGCACGTATTAATAAGTTAACATTCTCAAAAACAAAGGTAATGCAAATAACTTGAATGATCAGTGGTAGTTGGGTTGTAAACTGCAGAATTGCTGCTGCACATACCATACTAATAAAATACATGCCTAAAGTTGAAAATAACCGATACCAGTTAATTCTATAAAATGGTTTGGTGGCTAACAAAAAAAACATTATGGCGCTTATAAGGATAGGAACCGTACTTGCTGAAATTCCCATAGAATACATCAAGTAAAGAATTCCTAACGTTGATCCATTATACAAAAGTCCATTAGACATTTTAATTGGAAATATATCAACTATTAAAGTTAAAACGCATATAAGAATTATAGGTTCCCAAACTCTATTAGATTGAAGAAATTCCAGACAGATAAATGTTGTGTAAATTCCAGTTAAGAATAATATCAGAGTGTATAGATTTTTATCCTTCATGCTGCTCCCTCTTTGAAGTGGTTCCTAATAGATATCGAATAAATCCGAAGCCTACACTAATATCTCCAATACTTATCACATGTTTGAAAAAAGGAATCCAATCTCCCAACCACCAATAATTGGAAGTATTCATTAGTTGATGTCGAGGATCGTCTGTAACAAAAGCAGAACCATTATACCCAGACATCATCAGAGCCTTTTCTGATACTGGCATTAAACCACCGTGTATACTAATGGCAAATAAATTAAACAAGGCACCAAAACATATAAAAATAATTCCTGGTAAATGCCTGTTCATCCATAAGCCTAAGATCATTATAGCAAATGAAAGTTCAAGTAGAATAGGATAATCGCGCCCCGTTCTATTACTCAACCAATAAATAAAAATTTGAAAAGCAAAGGTACCGATCAATAAATAAGGCATTCTGAAAGTTGCAAAGGAATCAACAATTGTCAATAAATTGCGTTTTAGAATGATACAAAGTAGAAGGCCTGCAAGTATGAAGTAAATCATATATGTTCATTCCTTTATATAAAAAATGAAAGGAACTAGGTTTTGCCTAGCTCCTTTTTGGGATTATGGCCCCCAAGGCTGTGATACAACGGACGAATAAACCATAGCTGCCAAAACCAGAGTCATAAGTACCCAATTCTTCCAATTTTTCATTGCATTTCCTCCCCTTTGATTGAAAAGAATGTCTAGTCAAATGGAAAAATCCATTAAAGAAATTATACTTTTAATGGATTTTTTATACAATGAAAATATTCAAAATATTCAATAATTCGATATAAAATGACATTCAATATTCCCACTACGTCCCTATCAGATCTCTCAATACAAAAGGAACCTACGTACTCTGCTCCAACAGAATAGCGTATGTAGGTTCCTCTTTCAACAATTAATCACAGGATGAATCAACCTCTATAGAAATCCCGAATCCAGCGATGCGGCTTCAGCTTCTCGATTTGTTCCTTTGTTAATCCTTGCCCATCTCCAACCCGCATATTATTCTCCACATTACGAACCGAGCGCATACCCGGAATGACCGTTGAAACAGCAGGATGACTGAGCACGTACCGCAGCGCGATTTCCGGTAGGTTATCCATGGAAATATCAAGATCGGAAGCGATCTTCTGAACGCGGTCATACACCTGTTGTTTGCGGTCGCCACCGAAATAGTTATTGCGGAAATCACCTTCACTGAACGTCGTATCCGGGGTAATTCGTCCCGTCAAGCCGCCTTCATCCAGCGAAACTCTGACAATAACGCCGACATTATGCTCCGCACAGGCAGGAAGCAGTTGATCTTCGGGGCTTTGATCGAAAATGTTATAAATGACCTGTACCGTATCCACAAGCCCAGATTCAATCAGCTTAATGGCATTGTTCGGTTGATGATCGTTAATAGAAACGCCAAAATAGCAGATTTTCCCTTGCTCTTTAAGTTTGCGGATCCCTTCCAGCCAATCTCCTTGACCAACCCATTCGTCCGACCAGACATGAAACTGCTGGATATCGATCGTATCCAGGCCCAGATTTCGCAGACTTTGCTCAGTACTAGAAATAACATGCTCCGCTGTAAAAGCCTCTTCCACAGGCACCCCGTCCCGAGCAGGCCATTGTCTATTTTGGGGAGGAATTTTGGTAGCAACATAAATCGGCTTATCATGGGCCTTTACAACTTGCCCGACAAGTCTTTCACTGTGACCGTCTCCATAGCCCAAAGCGGTATCGATGAAGTTAAGCCCCAGCTCAATTGAGCGATTCAGCGCATGAATCGATTCTTCGTCGGATGCACCAATCCAAGCCGTTTTGCCGATTCCCCATGCACCATACCCGATTTCCGATATCTGTAATCCCGTTTTTCCAAGAGTTCTATAGTTCATTTTTAGCCCTCCATCCATAAACTGTATTCGTTCACTGCTATTATAAAGGAAAACAAAAAACTTAATAAGAACTGAAAAAGTTGTCAGTTAGTAACATTTGAGTAAGTATGGGGTGGGAATTTATTAATGTATAAACGAAAAAAAACTCCCATCTCGAGAGTTAATCACATTAATTAGAATTTTTAAAAATAATACTAACCATGAAGTCGTTTATAAGATTAACTATATTTTTGAATTAGCTGACCATTAGCTTCTAAACTTTTAATCTTATTTTCCAAAAAGCTCTTCTCTAGTCTGATATGAAGCAATTCGGTGTCTAAATCCTGACCCATGGTATAAACCGCGGTAACAATGTCTTCAGTTCTATAAACTCTTTTCATACTCGGATTCTTTGAATGAGAACATTTTTCCTTAAACTCATGTTTTTATTTCTTTAACTCCTTAATAAATTGCAGATATGTAAAAAATAAATGCCAGGCAAGAAAAAATCCACCAATAGCTAGGGCTAATAGAATAGTACCTGTCCAAATAAATCCTTTTCCTGAACGTAATATTCTATTCTTAGATTTTCCGTACTTAAAAATTCCAATCAAAGTAAGTATAATACCTAAAATAAACAAAATAAAACAAAGCAAATACAACAAGAAAAACAAATATCTCACCCCAATAAGAAATAATAATCGTCATTTAAAATTATTTTACCGTCGCACAATGAAAAATCACGGTTGCTTTAATAAATGGGACGCAATTGAACCAGTGTATTTCCATCTTCAACGATAGGAGGCTGTGTGAAAAGTACTTGGTTTTCATTTACAAAAACGTGAATTGGTTCGTTAGAAGCAGCAGCATTGGGTTGCGGGAACGAGCACGAGAAGATATTTCATTTTCGTTTCTATTCCCGCTTCTCTTCTCTAACAGGTTTCATCTCTGCAGGTATGGGTTCACCATGCACATATTCCACATCAAAATGGCCGCTGTATCCGAACAAGGGTCCGAACGTTTTGTTATGAACCTGAACATCAATCCGGAACGTCCCCTCTACATCGTCATACCATTCACAAACATCTGCATAGCCCGAAGCTATCATTGGAAATCGAAACCCAAGCAGCCCCTCATAAAAATATTGATTTCCAGAGCGCAGCTTGATGCCGCCATTGTCCGCAACGGACATGTCGATCTCTACGGCAAGATGCTGGTGTGTGCCCAAGTAATCAATGATCTTTTGACGTTGTTCGCTGTAAATCATTGTAGCATCAAATTTACGTACCCGATTCTGAAAATCAAAGCTCCGTACCCATGTAACTGTCTCTCGTCCGAAGCTATCTAAATAGGCATAGTTATGTATGGTGAATGGAATGTTTTTACCTTTTTGCGGAAATAGGATGTTGCGCCACGTCCCAATGTATAGAAATGGCAACGTAAACCACTTACCATACCAAACTTTGTCCATTGTCCCACGGCCTATGGCCGCTATGCCATCGCTGCTACTGAAACCGAATCGTTTTTGAATGTTAGGATGCAGCTGCGAGAACTCGACTCCCAACACTTTTTGATAAATTGAACTCATGACTACTCATCCCTCCAATGTACTGTGCGCTTACAGCGACGGGCATCCGGCAAATCACGCAGTTGCAACAGCCCAACAAAGGATAAAGCAATCATGCTGACATTGAGCGAAATAGGATTGAAAGGCTCGACATAGACATGCGGCTGTCCTATTGCACTAATACCAAGCAAAACCATAAGAATCAGGTTTAACAGGTACATGATCTTTCTCCATTTTCGGCCAACTAATAATAGTAAAAGACCAAAGCTGATTTCGCCAACCCCCATAATAGCCAGAACAATCGACTCATACCCGTGAAAGAGCCCCGTACTCTGTAAAATGTCTATTTCACCAGAATTCTGCACAAGCAGTTTCGGAACGAGACCTTGATATATCCAGTCAATTGAAAGAATACTTATGCACAATATGTCTGTCAGAGAACGGCTGAAGGAAACTCGAGGTGAGATCCCCTTTTCCAGCGACAGCCTTAACCGATCAAAACTCCAAGCTGTTGCCCCTCCCATCATAGACCTAAACATTAGTTGGTCAAACCATTCCCCTGCCTTGCCGAATCGCGTTCGATAATCATATCGGGTTATGAAGCGAATCCCCTCTTCCGTAGGTATGTACCTCCAAAAACCAGCCCCCTCACGAATCAGAGATAGTGACTGATCAGAACTGAATTTTAAAACCGAAGTTCTCATACCATCTTTTTCATAGGTGCTGTACGTTTCCCCTAATCCCTCTATACGCATCCCGAATCCGATCTTAGTCGCATATTTAAACTGCTGGGGTTCCGACTCCGCACTCTTTTGCAAGTATTGAATTTCAGAAAATCGCAAGTCCCAACTCTCGTGCAACATCGGGTCCTGTGTATATTTCCATAACGACTCTATATCAGTACGAATTATAATTTCTACATATATAGGTTTTCTAGGCAAAAAGTCTCCTCTTTTCCGCAGCCATCTTCTCAAATAAGTGATGGTGAACACAATTCAATGCCATATTTTGCTCTTTTTTATGATGAGCACCAAATACATGACTAATGGAGTTCCTATAACTCCAACAATTGGAACCAGAATTTGCGCATGGATTCCATAATGGAGTTTTAAAGCTTCGGCAGCTAAACCTTTCGGGATAGTCTCCACGGATGGTTCTGTAAGCTTTAGTATTAGGAATAATAATCCTTCTACTAATGCCAAGGAGCCGATCAGTAGAACTGACATCCACATGAATTTTTTCAATTTATCTCCTCTTTCATAAAGAGACTGGATCATACGTATTTTATCGGTCCCTAGTCCAAACATGATTAATTTATAACCACCAAAACTAAGTTAGTCCTTTCCATTGCCAATAAAATACATATTGACTTTTCACTTTATGAAGCATATTATTATCTCATAACTAAGAATCTTAATTTAGAGATATTTTTCTTGCATACAAAAAATATAGCTTACCCAAGTATTGATGCAAAGAATACTAAATTTACACACATTCGAAGGAGTTGTTGTTATGTACGATATCGCAGTGATTGGCGCAGGTCCCGCAGGAGCAAGTGCAGCATTGTTTGCAGCAAAAGCAGGAAAGAAAACTTTACTCATCCATAATGATAAAAGCATGACAAAAAGGGCGTGGCTTGAAAATTATTATGGTATTGAGGAAATTTCCGGTCCTGATCTTATAGATATTGGTAAGAAACAGGCCGTTAAATTTGGCGCCGCAGTAAAGGATGAGAAGGTTCAAAATATCGTTAAAATAGATGCAGGTTTTCACATTGAAACCAATATCGGACAATATGAAGCTAAATATATCATTATTGCAACAGGAGCTTTAACAGAGCTTGCGGAACATTTGGGCTTAAAAACAAAACCAGCAACCGAACCCCGAATTAAGACGGTCATTGATGTTGATACAAATGGCCAAACAAGTTTGGATGGCATTTGGGCGGCAGGTACAGCAGCTGGCGTTAGCGTCCATGCCATCATCACCGCTGGTGACGGAGCTAGAGTGGCGATAAATGTCATTAGCGAAATAAATGGGGAAAGATACGTTGATCATGACATTTTAAAAACTTCTGAATAAAAATTTACCAACTTTACACAAATCATATAAAAGGAGTGGTTCACTATGCTTACCATTTTAAATAAAATTAATGAGCTTTCAAGAAAAGAGAAAGAAATCGGATTAACTGAGATTGAAAAAACAGAACAAGCCAATCTGCGTAAAGAATATCTTCAAATATTTCGTGGTTCAATAGACAGCTTGCTCTTGAATTCTACAATTATTGACCCGAACGGAGATAATGTTACCCCTGAAAGATTAAAAGAAGAACAGGCCAAAATAGCTGCAAAATAAATGCTTCCTGAGTGATAGGAACCAAAATATGCTAAAATTGAGGCGTACCCGTAGGAATTCATATTTATCATTCAATGGAGGTTATACCATGGGCAAAATAGGAATATTTGGATTTGGGCGTATTGGCAGACAGTTATTAAGAGTAGCTTTACAGGATCAACTATTTGTTCCCGTGTCCATCTCTGATATTAAAGACGCAGCAACACTTGCCGCTCTGTTCGAAGTTGATACCAACTATAAGCGCTGGCACGAAGCCGTATCGGCACAAGAAGGTATTATGGTAATCGGTGGACGCGAAATTCTGTTTATCGATTCATCGAAGGAAGTCCCTAATTGGAAAGAATTAGATGTAGATCTGGTAATTGACTGTACAGGCCGAGCTGTCACCCGAGCTGTTGCTCAGGTCCATTTGGATCGCGGGGCAAATAGAGTATTAGTTAGTGGGCCTAGCAAGAGCCTCGAAGATTGTGATGCTGTCTTGCTGAAAGGGATAAATTTAGATAGTTTTGATCCGGAAAAGCATAAAATTATTAGTATGGCGAGTTGCACGACCAACGCATTGGCTCCAGTGGTCAAAATAGTCAAAGAAAACTTCGGGATTAAGTATGGTCTCTTCTCCACCGTCCATTCTTACACGAACACCCAGTCGCTAACTGATCAGCCTATGAAGGATCGCCGAGATTCGTGGGCTGCAGCTGAGAATATCATTCCTTCTTCATCAGGAGCTGCAAGAGCCCTTAAATTTATCTGGAATGATTTGCAGATTACCGGAAAGGCCTACCGGATTCCAACGCGCACCGGAAGTATTGCTGAATTAAACCTTGTGACGGAGAAGCCATGTACAGTACAGCAGGTAAATGATATTTTCCGCAGTGCTGCCAAAGATGGTCAACTGAAAGGAGTTCTTGATGTTCTGGAAGGTGAATGGGCATCATCACGTATCGTAGGCGACCCCCATTCCTCCATCATTGACCTTCCTTTGACCCAACTGCAGGGTGAAATCCTATCCGTTGCAACTTGGTACGATAATGAATGGGGCTACGCTTCGCGATTAGCAGAAGTTGCGGCTTTTCTAGTTAATAAGTAAAATCGCTGCCATTGAATAAGTAGGATCGCCTCCGTTTATATAGAGGCGATCCTTTATTACCTCAATGATCCCCCACTCTTCAATCCTTGAACAAAAGCAATTAATTATACGATAACCATACGGTATTACCCACAACCTCAAAACCCTGCTTGTACCAAAAATTACGTGACTTTTCTAATGAATACACATACATTTTCTTATTAGGGTATTTCAGTTTAAGCCAATCAATGAAGAAAGCTGCATAGCCCTTCCGTTCAAATTCTTTCAGTACATCCAATGCTTCTATAAATACATAATCTGTTTTGTTCTTGATATCAATATAGAAGTCTTGTTCTAAGTATTTTTCATCATCGTTAAAATAATCTTTCTCCGCTTTCTGAATTAACTGTTTCGCACTCGTGTATTCCCAAACCACGGCATACCCCACCATTGTGTTTTCAACTTCAATGAGATATACATCATTAGGCAATTCCGAGCTTTCCTTCTTACTCAATTCACCTGCATGGTAGCCGGATTGCAATTCACTTAATATCGTTTGGAACTCTTGATCGAATGGTCTTTTCGTAATCGTAGGCATTATAAACATCCTTTTCACAATGTTGTCGGTAACGGAAGTATAACATACATCTACCCACATCCCCTATGTTAGTTAATAACGTCAACTATAGCTAATCATGTATAGTACATATGTAAGGAAATCGGCCTCAGAAGCATATGCTCCTCCTCATCATGATAGGGAAACATACATACGCCCCATTTTCGCCTGCTGGGACTTATCCAGTGTGACGAACAGCCCACTCCGATTGATTTTGATAATATGCCGCTGATAACCAGCACGACAAAATCCAATGCCATATTCATCTCTTTTTTATGACGTGTACCAAATACATCACTAATGGCGTTCCTATAACTCCAACAATTGGAACCAAAATTTGCGCCTTGATTCCATAATGGAGGTTTAAAGCTTCGGCTGCTAAACCTTTTGGCATATTTTCCACTGAAGGTTCTGTAAGCTTCAGTACTAGGAATAATAATCCTTCTACAAATACCAAGGAGCCAAACAGTAGAACTGACATCCAAACAATTTTTTTCAACTTATCTCCTCCTTCATAAAGGGAGAGAGCTTCGATAATTATCTTCAAACCCCTCTTTTCCTATTACGGAATTGCCAAAAGAGACTGAACTAAATCAAGCACCCGTGAGATGTGGTGAATTGGAAGGTAGATTAACTTAACCTATGTTTGCAACCCAATAACCCCATCCTAAAATAAAGACAGGGTTAATAGAAGTCACTTTACAGCTCCAATATATCTTTGCAAACTATCCTCTACACATCCGGCAATTAGTTCTACGAATGGTCCTAGGTCATTGCCTATACTTGCTGTTTCGGCGTTGCAGAGATGAAGCTATGAATCGTTCAAAGAGTCTTTATTCTCCACGTGAAACCAGTCAAAATCGGCATACCCGCTTCCGAGAGCTTCGCCGAGCTGAAGGCAAAACAATCCGATCTTCGCGCCGACCCAGCCTCCCGGCATAGCGTCGAACGTGTCGCCCAACGTCTCGTACGCCTCACCGTCAAAGCTGATCTGGAATAAGCATTTCGCCTCTCTAACGATAGTTACACGTAGATAAACAGTTGAAATATCCGCCGGTACCTCAGCATCCAACCGTTCCGACGCCCCCTCCTTGCTTCCTTCACCACTTACAAGCACGATCCGAAGGCCTGCTTCTGACGACTCTAATGAGATGTATCTGTATTTATGCCCGAACACTGTAAGCCCGGCTCGTTCTATGCCTGACCCGGCATACAGCGTCAGCTTCGTCGTCACCGTAAGCTCAGGCGCAGGCAGCTTTTGACATAAGACGTTAGGAGCATCGTATAACGTTGATGCTCCTTTCGGCAGAGAATGAGCCATGAGCCGCAGCTGTCCGGGACTTGCCGTGAGTGAGAGCCATTCCGGCCTGCTGTTTCCTTGCCATTGCCACTGGAGACCAAGCGCCGAGTGGTCAAACTCGTCAGAAGTAGCAGGTACGGCAATAGGCCAACTGCTCCCCGTATTAGGCTTTCGATACTCGGACACCGGCTCGCCGATCCCGTCGCCGTTCGAATCGATACCCATCGTCGGCCAATCGTTCTCCCAGCCCATCGGCTGCAAATGAACAATGCGGCCATATGCCTCCCGATCCTGAAAATGCATGAACCACGACTCTCCCGAATCAAGCTCCACGTATCCACCTTGATGAGGTCCGTTAACATCAGTATGGCCCTGATGCAGCACAATCTTATCTTCATAAGGGCCAAATATGCTTCGCGACCGCAATATCGTTTGCCAGCCTGTTTTCACACCGCCGGCTGGCGCGAAAATGTAATAATAGCCGTTGCGCTTGTAAAGCTTCGGTCCTTCCATGGTAGGATGATCCACTGTCCCGTCGAATACAATACTCCCGTCATCGAGCAGTGCCGTTCCGTCCGGCTTCATGCGGCACATGTTCAGCTTATGCTTAATGCCGCACCTGCTGTTGGCAAACGCATGCACCAGATATGCGTGTCCGTCTTCATCCCAGAACGGGCAAGGATCGATCCAACCCTTTACGGCCTTTACCAGATGTAAGGGTGACCAAGGCCCTGTCGGGTTTTGCGCGGTCGTCATGAAAATCCCCTCGTCCGGAGCGCCGAAATATATATAAAACGTCCCGTTGTGGTGGCGGATGCTTGGTGCCCATACCCCATCCCCGTGGCGAACGCGCCCTTCAAAGCCATCGGGCAATTGATCTATTGCGTGCCCGATGAGCGTCCAGTTCACCAAATCATTCGAGTGCAGAATCGGTAAACCAGGCGTGCTGACGAAGCTCGAGGCTGTCATGTAAAAGTCGTTCCCGACCCGAACAATATCCAGGTCCGAATAATCTGCGTATAAAATCGGATTTCGGTAAAAGCCGTTTCCTAAGTCTGCGGTCCAAACGGAAGATGGTATAGGTGTTATTTTCATTATTGAAGATCCCCTTTTGTAGTTTGAGAGTTTTTAACGAATGGCATTGGCTGCAGCAAAACGAGCTCCCGTAATGTGCACGTTTCGTTTGTCAGCCGCCGCTCCGGCTTCCTGTAGGCGGATCAGCTCCACCTGTTCGCATTGGTGCAAGGTAATGAGCGAACCGTCTTTTACATGTAAGTCCATCTGCTCTAATACAAGCTGCTTCGCATAATGGCAGACTACTCCCCGGTCAGCTGCCGCCGTAACGTTATGGACGTACAGCTGTTCCAGCGGCATTTCCGGAAGGCCGTTGATGAGCAGTGCCGTTTTTGCGCCCGTGCAAACAACATCGATGATTTCGATACTGCGAAAAATCGGCGTTCCCTCGTTCACCGGCTGCATCTCATCTTGAGCGACACCTGAGCCTTCCTTCCCTTCGTAGAAGAGATTGAAGGAGATCGCTTCCATTGCAATGTCGATCATCCGAATACGCTGGATGGAAATATGCTCCACAATGCCTCCCCGCCCACGTGCGCTTTTGAAGCGAAGGCCGATGTCGGTTCCGATAAAGGTGCAGTCCGTCAAGGATACATATCGCACGCCACCGGACATTTCGCTCCCGATCGTAAACCCGCCGTGTCCATGGTAGACAACACAGTTCTTGATTGCCACGTACTCGCATGGAAGACCCAGTTTGCGTCCTGCTTCGTCCTTGCCGGATTTCAGGCAAATCGCGTCATCCCCGACGTCAAACGTACAATGTTCCACGACCGCGTACCGGCACGATTCCAGATCAAGGCCGTCACCGTTCTGCCCATACCACGGATTACGTACGGTTACGTTTCGAATTGTTACATGCTCGGAAGCCCACGGATGCAAGCACCATGCCGCGGAATTTTGAAATGTAGGTCCGTCCAGCAGGATATGTCGGCATCTCCTAAAACTAAGCAGGTTCGGCCGTAAATAATCTCGAGCTGGCATATAGGCTGCCACATCCTTAACACCTTCCCGGCTAAGCCGATCGACCCATACGGCCCCTTGCATAGCGGCCTCCGACGGCCACCACATGTCGCCGGCTTCATTCGTAATACCACCGCTCTGGAGCAGCTGTACCCACTGAGGTTCCGTCATTTTCCACTTCTTTACCGGCCTCCACGCTTCTCCCCCGCCGTCAAACACACCTTTCCCTGTTATGGCAATATGTTCTTGTCCTTCCGCATCCAACGGCGATTGGCAGCGAACAGCGCCCAGACCTTCATAAGTAGACTGAATGAGCGGATAGTCGGCGAACGTTTGACTGAATCGAATGACTGCGCCTTCCTCGGCATGAAGCTCCAGTCGGCTCGCCAGCTTCAGTGGCCCTGTCAGCCAAAGTCCGGCCGGAATGATCAGCTTTCCGCCTCCCGCTTCCGTACAAGCTTGGATCGCTCGGTGGAACGCGTTGGTATTGTCCGTCAGTCCGTCGCCTACCGCTCCGAAATCGGTTAACCGGAACGTCCGATCCGGAATGTCCGGCAGGAGCACCTCCGGCATAACCCAATGAGGGATACCGTTCTCCTGTGTAAAATAAGTGCTGATCGGCAGGCCGGCGCGTATGAGCCCTTCACGCACAAGCAGTGCCATTTCACCCGCCCCGCGTTCGTTAAAGTGCGTATTGTCCGCGCAGCCGTCCGGGTAGTTCGGATGCTCGCCGGGACGAAGCCAGACGAATAACGATTTGGATCCGTCAGGACCAAGCGAAACGAGTTTCATCTCGCTTAATGTGCATAAATCGATGCAGGCGACACCTTCCCGCTGCGCCAACTGCCGGACAGCCTCCGGGTAATCACCATGAGATTGAACGTAAGTCCCCTCTTCGTTAAATTGACGCCGCTGCACCGGCGTAAGAAGAACCGGGGTAGCCCCCACGGACTTAGCAGCATTAATGTACGTTTGCAAGGTCATTTGATAGGTGCCAAAAGGCTCCGTCCGTCGCTCCGGTTCCGGCTTCTGATCGTTATGCCCGAACTGTATCAGCAGGTAGTCCCCTTCCTGCATCGCATCCGTTATTCGAATCAAATGCCCTTCGTTGATAAAGCTCTTGGAACTTCGCCCATTACGGGCTTCGTTGACGACAACGACGGAATCGTTGAAGTAACGCCCGATCATCTGTCCCCATCCGGCCATCGGTGACCGTTCCTGCGGATAAGAGGCTGCGGTGGAATCTCCTGCAATAAATAAGCGAATCGGTTTCATGATGGTACGCTCCTCGTATATAGGATTCATTGAACGGCCCGCTGTGGGACCGATCTCGAAACGATATGACTTCTATCTACAACCTAGCACAAAATAAACATACCTCTCCACACCAATGTTGCTGTATTTGCTCAACCTTTGCAATATTTGCTCTCATGCTTTTAGCATCAATCGGTAACGGTAGAACAAAATCACTCTTTGGGTGATATGATCATAACAAAAATAGCGAGAACAGCCTTTCCATAGGTACCTTCATTGCTAATGACTTTGTCCTTTAGACGTATCCCCTGCACAAAAATTGCATCAGATGTTGCGCTATCCTGCAGCTTGCATCAATTCTCAGAAGTACTCGAGGTAGTTTTGTAGGTTCGTATAGATTCTTATAGTTGAGATTTTATACTGAATAATGAAAGCGTTTTAATGTCACTCAAAAACCGGAAAGAAAATCGTGGCTGTAACTGCACTGGCATTATCTCTCTTATCCATTTTCATTCCCGAAATAAAAAAACCATCCGCCAAGACATAAACGAATGGTTTTGGAGTAAAGATGCTTGATCGCTAAATTGTCAACCTGGATACATATTGATTGACGTAATTTCGAAATGTTTTGTTCTCATGACATCTACGCTTAAGGATAATTGCAGACTCAGGTAAGGGACTTACGGCGAGGTTGAGTAATCTTCCCCAGACGCTGTCGGGATGCCCTTAACCCTGGAAGCAAACTTCAATAACGTTTTACTTGCTTGACTGATCGCGGGGTACGGTTGCAGTTACCGAGACCGTCGTCTTATTCCCCACTTTATCGGTTGCGGTGTATGTGATCGTGTAAACGCGACCGGAACCGGTACCCGCTCGTTCTGCGCGCAGCATAAATGAAGTATCCAGAGTACCGTACTCTGCTCCTTGTATATCATTCGGCTGATCTCCGTCGCCCAGGCCGTCGTCCGGTTCGTTGCTCGTTATGGAGATCAGCACGACCGAGTCGATCTCCGACATGCCATCGTCCGCATAGACGCTGGCATTTACGGTTTCCAACTGATGGTTCACCGGCAAGAGCGTTGTCTTGTCAAGAACGATACGAAGCGTCGGCGCCGTCTTGTCAATGTTGTTTACTGATGCTACAACCGTTCCTGTATTGCCCGCCCTATCCATGAATTCAAACGTAAAGCTGCCATTCTGACTGAACGTATAGCTGGAAGCCCCGTTGTTATTGGTGATCGTCACTTGCTCATTGGGCTCGATCGTGGCGATAACATCTTGGTTTGTCATCGCCGTGGTGCTGTATACCACCTTGGCTGTCGGCGCCGTCTTATCAATGTTGTTTACTGATGCTACAACCGTTCCTGTATTGCCCGCCCTATCCATAAATTCAAACGTAAAGCTGCCATTCTGACTGAACGTATAGCTGGAAGCCCCGTTGTTATTGGTGATCGTCACTTGCTCATTGGGCTCGATCGTGGCGATAACATCCTGGTTTGTCATCGCCGTGGTGCTGTATACCACCTTGGCTGTCGGAGCTGTGGTATCTATGGCTAATGTTCGATAAGCCCACTTCGACCAAGCCCCCCGGGTATCTTGCGTCCGAACCCGAATGCTCCAGGTATCGTAATCCTGCATCATTGGAGCTTGATACGACGTCGCGCCATCGACCACTTCCCCGGAATCCCAAGCCGTCGTCTGCCAATTGTCTTTCGATCCTTGCACCTGATAAGCACGCTGTGCGTCGCCGGCATCCGCATCACTGAAGCTCCACGTGATTGTCGGATTGCTTACGTTGATATATTGGCCGTCCGAATAGGAAGTCACGGTCGTAACCGGCGGCGTATTCTGAAACGTCAACGATACGTTGGAAACCTTGACAGCGTTATAGTTGTGAAGCTCGTTGCTTTCCTGCTTGGCATCGACAGCGATCCCAATATACACATCCGGGTTCATCCCGATCGTGAGTGGCAATCCAACCTGTGTCCACGTTTGACCGTCTTGAGACGCATAAGCCGTAAAGACGTTGCCTGTTCGGTTTAACTTTAGCCAGACAGGTATATTCGTCGCGGCCAGCACGGCTGTCGGTCTCGCTGGCGTAGTCGTAACGCCGCCCTTTTGCCCGCGGGAGATCAGATGTACGGAGTATTTCGTCGGCTGAGTGTCCGATTTGACATAAGATGTGCTGATCATGACCATCGCGGAATCCGGGTCTAGCGTATTCCGGATCATGATGCCGGAAGCGGCGTATTGGTCAACCGGCGTGATGGACTCCACTTTCACGATCCTTTCTCCATCGCCTTTTAACAACTGGTTTGTGAATTGGAACGAATCCCGACTGCCGCTTATTACACCGGATCCTTTGACAGTATAGACGTTATTGGCATCGACGCTTGCGGTTCCCGCGATCGGCGGGTTGCCGATATCCACCGATTTCCATGCAGACTCTGCGTTTAGCGCAGCATCGTTGACATGAATCGGAATAATCGAGGACTGCGTCGATAGTCCGTTGCTGTCGATAGCTCTCGCCGACACATAATGGGTGCCCCCGCTTAAGTTAGTCCAAACAAATGAATAAGGAGCGTCCTTTGCCTCGCCCAATTTCACGACACCATCATAAAATTCCACTTTGGCAATAGAGGCAGCCGCGTGGGCAGTTGCTGTCGTTTGAAGCGTCAGGCTGGAGCCCGTTAGATGCAACTCGTTCAAAGACAGCGATGTTAACGCTACGCTCGGGTTTTTCGGCGCGTTTGTCCAATCGACTAGCGAATGGAGGTACATCTCCACGTTCGTATAGCCGCTTCCCCCCTTCTCCAGCGCGCTCCCGTCGCTATTGTCATTTTTGTTCAGCCCATGCTCATCTTCCCACACGTCGGGCATTCCATCCCCATCGGAATCTACCGGCGCAGGTGCCGAATTCATCTCGGGATAGCCGCCTACCTCTGTCGCCCTGTTTATAAACCGACCGGTCCCGTTTCTCACATCGTTGACAACGCGCGCGTCAACCGGATCTCGCTTCGGCAGGATGGCCCCGGCTTTGGCCAATACGCTGGTATAAGCGTCCTTGCCTGCTTCCGTAGCAACGGAACCGTCGGGCACGGAAAACTCGGTCGGAGACAAGCTTCCTCCATTGACGCGAACGCCAAGCTCGTTATTCGCCGTTACTTCCTCCGAGCCATCCATCACATTGCCCGCAACGTACCATGATCCGGTATCTGCTGAGGCAAATAGTTTTCTCACTGAAGCGTAGGTCCCGGGGCCGGGTTTGTAATAGTTGTTGACCATATTGATCTGGGATCCGTCCCCGCCGTATGTGGGTAAATATCCCCAGTCGTAGATGACATTGTTGCGCAAGTCGACGGTTGCCGGCTGTGGCGCCGTCCCCGCGCCGATGCGAGGATTTCGGCTCGTATTATGCGCGATCAGGTTATGATGGAATGTCGCGGAAGCGCCGCCCCAGATTCCGCCATAGCCGTGTTTGCCTTTATCGTGTCCGGACATCGTCAAGCTCTCGCTAATGATGCTCCACTGCACCGTGGTGCGGACATTGCTGTAGAACGAAAGCACCTCGTCCGTCGACCAGCTCGCGGAAACATGATCGACCAAAATATCGTGTATAAAGCGTCCGCCGAACGCATCCGGTTCGTTAGCAATATTTTGATCTCCCGGACGAAAACGGATATATCTCACAATAACGTTGCTTCCGCCTATGACCGTCTCACCATCCGCTACCGTTATGCCGTCCCCGGGCGCCGACTGCCCTGCAATCGTCAAGTTGCTTCCGGCTATTATTAACCGGCTCTTCAAATGGATGACGCCGGATACGTTGAACAGGATCATCCGATTGC
Organism: Paenibacillus sp. V4I9; assembly: GCF_030817295.1. Taxonomy (NCBI): domain Bacteria; kingdom Bacillati; phylum Bacillota; class Bacilli; order Caryophanales; family Paenibacillaceae; genus Paenibacillus; species Paenibacillus sp. V4I9. Next base: position 247,890 of record NZ_JAUSZE010000001.1, on the reverse strand, counting down.
TTTGAGATATCCCGTCGCGAAGCGAACCCGGACCCGAATCGTTTAGATTCGTTACATAATAAACACTGCCGCCGCGACCGCCGGTCGTATACATTCCCGCCCCTTCAGCTCCGGGGAATCCGGGTATCTTGGCAGGGGGCACTTTCGGCTCGGCTCCCGCTTCCTCCGATGCAGCTCCTTCTCCTAAAAGATTAACCGCGGTTACGACATAATAGTACATCGTACCGTTAACAACTGCTTCATCGGTGTAAGCCGGATCTGTCAGCCCGGAAGCGCTGACTTGATACGGTCCGCCTGCGCTGGTACTGCGCTTGACGTTGTAGGATATAGCACCGTCTACCGTGTTCCAAGTCAGGCTTACTTTGGCATTCCCTCCTACGGCGGTTAATCCGGTCGGAGCCACGGGTTTCAGATTGTCCGTTATTTGCGATTGTCCCGGAATCGCTCCGAATGCACTTTCGGTGAGCGTTGGGAGCGGGAAAAGCCCCACAACCATCGTGATCATCAGAAAGCAGGCAAGCCACCTCTTCGACCATATTGTTTTTTTCACAGATTTTGCCTCCCAGTTGGACAATTCTATCCCTTTCGAAATGCCGATAACGCTATTAGTTACGGGGTGCTGGTTCCTTTCAGAACGACATTAAACGTAATTGGGTTGGAGATTGCCTGCCAAAATCTGCAGTCCTAAAAGAATCTCTGTTTGAACCGTCAAGCCGTCATAACCCATACCGTTCCCGCTTCACTCAATCGGCATGAAATCGGGTAAGGGTTATAAACCGTACTGTAAATATTGTCGTTTTTTCCCCTTCCGGCCATCCGCTTGATTTCGGGAGCGACGTTGTCGTAAACGACCCGCATCCCGGTAGCTTTCTTCGGCCAATAACATCCCGAAGCGTACAGACGCTGTCGGAGTCCTTAACCCTGGAAGCAAACTTCAATAACGTTTTAATTGCTTGATTGATCGCGGGGGACGGTTACAGTTACCGAGACCGTTGTCTTATTCCCCGCTTTATCGGTTGCGGTGTATGTGATCGTGTAAACGCGTCCGGAACCGGTACCCGCTCGTTCTGCACGCAGCATAAATGAAGTATCCGGGGTACCGTATTCTGCTCCTTGTATATCATTCGGCTGATCTCCGTTGCCCATGCCGCCGTCCGGTTCGTTGCTCGTTATCGAGATCAGCACGACCGAATCGATCCCCGACATGCCATCGTCCGCATAGACGCTCGCATTTACGGTTTCTAACTGATGGTTCACCGGCATGAGCGTTGTCTTGTCAAGAACGATACGAAGCGTCGGCGCCGTCTTGTCAATGTTGTTTACTGATGCTACAACCGTTCCTGTATTGCCTGCCCTATCCATAAATTCAAACGTAAAGCTGCCATTCTGACTGAACGTATAGCTGGTTGAACCGCCATTATTGGTGATCGTCACAGCCTCGCTTGGCGTAATGGTTGCAACTACATCTTTGTTGGTCGGCGTTGTCGTGCTGTAGACCACTGTTGCCGTAGGCGCGACTTTGTCGATGTTCGTCACAGTGGCTGTAGCGCTGCCCTTGTTGCCCGCTGCATCCATAAATTCAAACGTAAAGCTGCCATTCTGACTGAACGTATAGCTGGTTGAACCGCCATTATTGGTGATCGTCACAGCCTCGCTTGGCGTAATGGTTGCAACTACATCTTTGTTGGTCGGCGTTGTCGTGCTGTAGGCCACTGTTGCCGTAGGCGCGACTTTGTCGATGTTCGTCACAGTGGCTGTAGCGCTGCCCTTGTTGCCTGCTGCATCCATAAATTCAAACGTGAAGCTTCCATTCTCGCTGAACGTATAGCTGGAAGCCCCGTTGTTATTGGTTATCGTCACTTGCTCATTGGGCTCGATCGTGGCGATAACATCCTGGTTTGTCATCGTCGTGGTGCTGTATACCACCTTAGCTGTCGGAGCTGCGGTATCTATGGCTAATGTTCGATAAGCCCACTTCGACCAAGCCCCCCGGGTATCTTGCGTCCGAACCCGAATGCTCCAGTTATCGTAATCCTGCATCATTGGAGCTTGATACGACGTCGCAGTATCGACCATTTCCCCGGAATCCCAAGCCGTCGTCTGCCAATTGTCTTTCGATCCTTGCACCTGATAAGCACGCTGTGCGTCGCCGGCATCCGCATCACTGAAGCTCCACGTGAATGTCGGAGTGTTTACATTTACATATTGCCCGTCCGTATAGGATGTCAGGATTGTAACCGGATGCGTATTATCTGTTAACGGAATGATGGCGGTACGCAGCGGGTTCCAGTTGTCAGTTCCTTTCATTACGTTTTGTACCGTGTACTGACTTGCTTCCTCCGGTGTAAGCTGTTTCGACCAGCCTACACGCGCTTTCGGATTCGCACCCGGTCCCCGGCTGTTATACTCGGAGTATCTGGCCGTTTTCTCGTTAGTCGGCTTATCCCAGTTATGCCAGCCGTAAGGTGCGATCGACGAATCGATCATCGTGTCGATGAAGGCTACTGCAGCGTACTCACGCCACGGTCTTCCGAAGTAGACGTTCTTGACCCCCGGATTGGAGGTGATCTTCGAATTTTTAAAGACATACCCGTAGGTTGTAGTCTCCGGCGTACTTGCCGCGGTTATATAACCGCCGTTCAGGCGATTGTTGTGCAACTCATTGTTTTCGAAGAACGCGGTCGCCGGACCGTAGATGTAATCGACGTCGCCTTCGATATAGCAGTCTTTGAAATATTCCCGCCCTGAAATGTAGATCGTATCCTGAAAACCAAGGAAACGGGCATTTTTGAACACACTGCGGTCCCCGCTTATATAAGCGGCGAGCGCCTGACCGGTGCCTGGACCGGAGTCGTTCTGGAAGGTCATGTTTTCGGCCGAAAAATCGCGGCCTTGCAAGAGGGCCGTCACGGTTTCGAGCGTACTATACGGCGTACCGTCAGGTTTCTTGGAATTCACGTTAAGATTGTAGACGAGAATCGTGCCGGTTGCGCTTTCGCCGACAAGGCTTACATACGGCTTGTTTGCCGGTACGACAATTTGCTCTCGATAGACGCCGTTGCGAATATAGATAACGGTCCTTTTGGTGTTATTGGCCGGAACCGCATTCAATGCCGCTTGAATCGTTGTAAAATCACCCGTTCCATCTTTCGCGACGACCAAAACATCCGCCGGGGTGACAGCGATCGGTTCGGAATGATAGCTTTCCCCATGGGCGTTTACCGCTGAAATCACATAATCGTAGGTTACGCCATTGACAAGGCCCGCGTCCTGATAGCTTGTCCCGGGAATACCGGTCTTAATGGTCTCGTATTGACCGCTCTTGAATGCACCACGTTTGACGGTATACGATACCGCCCCGCTGACCTCTCGCCAGGTCAATATGACCTGGGCATTGTCGGCAACAGCTTGAATGCTGTCCGGAATTGCAGGCGTTCCGCTCGGCGCAGGGACTACCTGAACGGATGCGGAATTGGCGCTTGCAGTCACCGGGCTTGCGGCCGATACGACATAGTAATACCTGGTGCCGTTGCTTACCGTTGAATCTGTATATTGGAGATCTGTTACACCCGAAACAACCGTCTCATAGTTTCGGCCATTTTCCGTACTGCGCTTCACATCGTAAGATAGAGCTCCAGCAACCTGGTTCCAGCGGATCGTAATCTGACCGTCGCCGCTTATAGCCGTCAAACCGGTTGGAGCGTCGAACGGCGCTATCGGTACAACGGCGGCAGCGGCAGAAGGCGCGCTTTCCCCTACACTGACGGATGTGACCTGATAATAGTATCTAGTACCGTTGTCCAGTCCGAAATCACGGTACTTGGTGTCCAGTACGTCGGCAATTTTGGTGTAGGGGCCTGCAGGATCGGTGCTCCGGTAAAGCCTGTATGCGATGACCGGATAATCAATCGGCGGATTCCAGGTCAGATCTGCCTGGCTGTTTCTGGGCTTGGCCGTAAGATTGGTCGGTACACCGGACAGACTCGGAATATCTTCGGCAAACGCTACACTCGAAGCCATGGGGCTTCCGATCTGAATCCATGAAAGCAATAACAGCAAACTTACAATAGCCAAAATACTTTTTCTCATACGCTTCCTCCTAATGAATAGTATCAACCTCATGTCGAAAACAAGAAATCCGCACTACGATTTTTCAAATTTTTTATGGTGATATACACCTCCACCTTCAGTTTGTAACCGTTTTCAATGTATCACATTTGATAGAAGCGAACTTTATTTTACACCTCCAGGACCCAATTTCAGGTCCGGAGGTGTTGTATCGCTCCCTTTCGTAACTTCGAATAACTAGTTATTTGTTGTCATGCGGCACTGTAACCTCAGTAGTAGCCATCGTTTGATTTCCTGCGAGATCAGTGATTGTATAAGTAATCAGATATATACGTCCCTGCCCTTTGCCGGACCGTTCAGCCCGCAGCTGAAACTCCGTATCAAAAGTTCCGATAGCGGCATCCTGAATATCTCCCGCCGTGTCTCCGTCACCTAGGCCATCGTCCGGCTCATTGCTCGTAATTGAGGTCAGGACGATCGTACTGACGCCGGCGCCTTCATCCTGTCCATAGACGCTCATACTAACGGTTACCAGCTTATGATTCGCAGTCGATAAAGTCTGCTTATCCGGAATCAGTGTTAATGTCGGCGCAGTCGTATCGATGTTGCTGACGGTGGCCGTAGCGCTGCCCACGTTGCCTGCCGCGTCAACAAACTCAAAGGTGAAGCTTCCGTTAGCCGTGAATGTATAGCTGGTTGATCCGCCATTGTTGATAACCGTAACAGCCTCGCTTGGCGTAATCGTTGCTACTACAGCCTGATTGGTCGGCGCTGTTGTGCTGTACGCCACCGTCGCCGTAGGTGCGATTTTATCGATGTTATACACAGCGGCTTCAACCGAGCCTTTGTTGCCCGCAGCATCCATAAATTCAAAGGTGAAGCTTCCGTTGTCCGTGAATGTATAGCTGGTTGATCCGCCATTGTTGATAACCGTAACAGCCTCGCTTGGCGTAATCGTTGCTACTACAGCCTGATTGGTAGACGCTGTTGTGCTGTAAGCCACCGTCGCCGTAGGTGCGATTTTATCGATGTTATACACAGCGGCTTCAACCGAGCCTTTGTTGCCTGCAGCATCCATAAATTCAAAGGTGAAGCTGCCGTTAGCCGTGAATGTATAGCTGGTAGATCCGCCATTGTTGATGACCGTAACAGCCTCGCTTGGCGTAATCGTTGCTACTACATCCTGATTGGTAGGCGCTGTTGTGCTGTAACCCACTGTTGCCGTTGGAGCGACATTATCGATGTGGGCTTTGACAAAATCATTCTCAACGTTTACCTCATTTACGAGCACCCACATAAAATAAAGTGCTTTGGCCGCTTTCGCTCTTGCAACGATCATCTTCGGCTCAAGCTCTGTGCCATTGATCATCTTGCCTCTCGCGATACCTTTCTCCGACCGGATGAGACCCAATTCATAAGCATCCTTTACCTTATTGACCAAATCAGGAGATATATCCGCCGTATCCGTAAGCTGCTCGAAGGAAACAAGCGGATAATACATCACGCCTTTGGCGCCGGAATCCAAATTCGGATCGTAGTTCGGGCTGCCGGGCACTGCGGTCGTGCCGTTGTAATCGGTCATGTACTTCGGCTTCGCAGTACCGAATTTGGCCCGATAAGCATCGTCCAATATAGCGCCCATTACCTCGCGTGTCAGCTCTCCGTTCGCATATCCGGCCAATACCGATGAATCCACGTCCATAATCGAGCTGATGGCTCTAACGAATTCGCCCACCGACATCTTCATGTCGGGATTAAAGTTTCCATTGCTATCCTTGCTCATAACGCCAAGCTGAAGCAGCTTCTCAATCTGATTCCGATAATATGAGCCTGCACCGGTCGTCGTATCCTTGGCCATTTCCGGGAAGATGTTCGACCAGTCGCCCGCTGCGATGGCAGCCTTGACGTCTTGTTTAAGAAAAGAAGCAATATTCGCGGCTTTCGGATCGCCTGCGGCTCCTTTGCCAGCGATTTCCGTAACGATGATCCGGGCGAATTGTTTCCCGAGAGCTTCCTTATAGTGAGTTCCGTCTATTTTGTTTGACGGATGTCCGTTGGCGTAGCTTCCGTCGTTGGTTTTGCCCGGCGTTTCCCCCGCTTCAATGGACATGACGATCGCGGTCGTCGCTTCGACTCCGATAGCGTTATAATACTTGAGGCTTTCCGAGTTCAGATCAACAACGGTGACTCCCAGTTCCTCAGCAGCCTTTTTCATAATATCCGGGAACAATCTGGTTTTAAAAGAGTTCGTATAGACAGATCCTGGCTGCGCAGCACCATTGACCCTGGACATCGGAGTCACCAGTACGGGAATCATCCCGCGAGCCCGAATGGCAGGAACATACACTTCCTTGATATAAGATTCATACATCGCTTCAGTAGCGCCTCTGCCGAATCGACGGTTCTCATCCGTACTTTCGTCATTATGACCGAACTGAAACATCACGTAGTCCCCGACTTTTCCTGTCATCAGAATATCGTTAAAACGGCCTTCCGTATAAGCGCTCTTGAACGAACGTCCACCCATCGAATAGTTAACGACATTCACTTTGCTCAAATCGAACATATTGTCAAATACTTGACCCCAGCCACTCATCGGCGTTTCGTCAAAGGTGTAGGATTTGACTGTGGAATCCCCCAGCGTATAAATCGTCGGAAGGCTTCCAGCAGCGCGCGTTTGCGGTGCGATCGGAGTAAGGACGATTTCCTGCACGCCAACAGGCGTATTGGTTTTGTTCGGTTCAATCTCGATATCGATAAAGCTCCGCCCGTTGATAAAGTTATAGGTCCATTCCTTTCCGCTCGCTGTAATGAAATTGCGTATTGGCACTAGCTTTGCCGTATCCCAGTATCCGCCTTTCAGGAGCCGGCTCGTCTGCATGCCCGAAACCGATACGGTTGTGTCCGCAGCAGCGGAGGTTGTTTTAACGTAAACTTGGTACGCTCCCGGAGGAGCTTTGATCCGAAATGCCATGCCGTAATTGTTGTAGTTGTCCTTCTCAAAGCCTTTCTCTGCATAAAATTGCGGTTCGCTAATGACAAAACCGGTTCCGTCCGAAGTAATTGGAGCCGTATGCACTTGTCTTGCCGGCAGCGCGCTGGTCTCATTAACAAAGCCGTAGCCAACCGAAGAGTTGTACAGCGGCGCACCGTTATTCGGGCCATAAACCACTGACGAGTATCCGTCTTTAGCTGTGTTGGTAAAATTAAATTTGTAGGTAATTTGTTCGACCTTGTCGGGTACGTTCTGAATGAGATTAGCAATCACCATCAGATCCTGATTATCGATTTTCCCGTCCAGGTTGATGTCCCCCGCTTTGACCAAGTCCCAGTCGGAATCCGCGGATGATTTGCCGTAATGAGCAGTGATCCATCCCAAATCTGCGATCCCGATTTCCCCATCCTTGTTGACATCCATAGGATCATAATTGAAATTAACTGTGTTAGAGAAATTTTGAATCGCCTTATTCAGCTCAAGGGCAGCTTGATTGATCTCCTGCTGTGTCGACGCACCGTTGCTCTCAACCGCCTTGGCAGTCTGGATCGCCGATTGGAACGTTGCCTTCGCTCCAGACGGGTACTGCCCTGTGCCTGTTCCTTCCACTGCGGCGAGGACCGCAGCTTCCGCATTGACAATAATGAAATGGAGAACCGATATATCCGCATTCACACTCCCTTTTATTGTGCTGCTTACCGTCTCGGACGGCGCGCTTTGACCATCCGCATTGTTTGCGGCCACCGTATAATAGTAGGTTTGGCCTGCCATTACGTTAACATCTGTATAGGTCGTGTCATATACGGAACCGGCGATCGCCGTAAAGCTGCCGTCGCTTGTTGTGCTGCGTTGCACGCTGTAGTAGGCGGCTCCAGCAACAGGGCTCCAATTCAGCGTAATTGTACCGTTGCCCGCCGTCGCGTTCACTCCTCCCGGGGCTGACAGTGCTTGTGGAGCTTCTTGTCCGGGCAGCATGCTGATTAACGTCGGCTCCCATCCGTCTGCTCCCGCCAATATTCGCTGCGGCGTATATTCATTGGCTTCACTAGCCGTTAATTGTCTGGTCCAGCTGAACCTGCCCTTCGCATTGGCTCCCGGCCCGCTGCTGTTATACTCCCCGTATCTGGCCGTCGCTTCATTGCTGACACTGCCCCAGTTGTCCCAACCGATGGCTTTGATATGGGCATCCATCCAGCTGTTGATATATTTGACATTGGCGTACGGCCTCCAGGGTCTGCCCAAATCGACGGTGCTGTTCGTTGCGCTGATATTGGCATCGATATCCCAAGAGGAATCCCAGCTTCCTACCGTTACGAAAGATTTTAATGCAGAAGTGCCTCGTGTCAATCTCGAGTTCAGGAACACATAACCGAATTCAGCTGTCGCATCCGTTGAAGCAGCTGTAATATGACCTCCCGCCTTGCCTACGAATTTGATCTCCGATCTGTCGAAGACCGCCTTCGCATTGCCGAAGATATAATCGCCATCGCCTTCAATAATAACGTCCTTATAGTATTGTCTGCCGCTGTTCGCATAGAGAGTGTCCTGGAAGCCGAGCACCTTCAAGTTCGTAAATACAGCGCGGTCTCCCGTCACAGACAACGCAACGGCCGGTGCAACCAACGTTCTCGGGTACGCTGTATTTTGAATCGTCAAGCTGTCCGCCGTGAAATTGGTTCCGGTTACGCTGACCGAGTAGCTGTTGCCTGTTCCCAAAATGAGCGTTCCTGCAGGCAAAGCAGAGCAGAAGCCCGCAGCCGCCGGAGTTCCGGTCGGGCTCTCCTTGCAGGCATAGTCGTCGTAGGTCAAAACCGTGCCGTCCCGGCTTTGGCCAACCAAGCTGACATAAGGCTTATTAACCAAAATCTTTTCCTTATACACGCCGTTCTTGATGAAAATAACGGTTCTGACCGTATTGTTCGATGCGATGGAATTTACCGCATTTTGAATAGAAGTGAAATCTCCCGTACCGTCCTTCGCAACGACGATCATTGACGCAGGTGTCGCAATGGCCGGCTTGCTGGGCGCACCTTCTCCATTTGCACTCGTAGCCGCCACGATATAGTAGTAGGTCGTGCCGTTCAAAGCAGTGTCATCGTTGGCGTTTGTTCCGGTCAAGCCTGCGCTCAATACCGTGTACGGTCCGGCAAACGAGACCGCTCTCTTCACCGAATAGGAAGCCGCCCCCGGCACAGGATTCCATTGTAATGCCACCTTGTTATTGCCGGGGTTAACGGCAACTCCGTCTGGAGCGGCCGGCGCCCCTACCGCTATGGAAGCAGGCGATGCGGCAACTTGTATGGAATTCATGCTTTCGAGCTGTCCGTTGGAAGCGGAAACCACATAATAATAGATTGTGCCGTTGACCGCCGTTACATCCGTATAGCCCTCCGAGGCGACGTTAGCCGCGATCGTTGCGTAAGGGCCGCCGGAGTTCGTGCTGCGTTTCACGGTATAATAGGCTGCGCCGCTGACAGGCTCCCAACTTATAGCAACCTGCGAATCGGCAACATTGGCAATAACATTCGCAGGCGACGCAAACGGTGCGGCCAGCTTCGCAACAACAGGCGCGCTGTCGTTGCCGGGTGTTCCATCGGGCGCTGTACTTGCCAATGTATAATAATAGGTCGTACCGTTCGTTAAGCCTGAATCATAGTAGCTTGTTTGCGTATACGGCAGCGTGCTTGAAAGGGTTGTATACGGTCCTTCCAAAGACGTGCTGCGTTTCAACGTATACTGGCTTGCGCTTGAAACCTGGCTCCATGATAGGCTTACCGCTGAATCACGGGCGACAACGGCTATATTCGCCGGAGGCTGGGGCAACGCCGCAGATGCCGTTGGCGTTACGGATTGCTCCACCGAATCGTTATTGCCGAATGTATTGACAGAGCTAATCTTATAGTAATAGGTCGTATCATTCGTTATGGTCGAGTCGTAGTAATCCAATTGCGTAACAGGAAGTCCCGAAGCAATCGTCGTATACGGTCCGCCGGAAGTCGTGCCGCGCAGAATCGAATACGACTCTGCGTTTTTCGCAGCCTTCCATAACAATTTTACTTTGGAGGCGTATGGCGTAAGGCTTCCCCAGACAGGCGCATCCGGCAGCGCATTCGGCTTGTAGACAATGATGTTATCCAGCAAAATATTTTGCGCTGTCGTGCCGCCGGTAGTTGCCGAATACGACTTGGCGACCGCATAATCCGTCGGCGCAGCACCGAGCGTTTTCAGCGAGAACGGTTGGCCCTCCAGCTTACCGATCATCGTTCCGTCGCTCATTTTGGTAACGTAGTAGTCGGCACGGAACGAAGTGAAGTTGACAACTGCCTTCAAATGGTACCATACCCCGTTCGAGACGCTGTTCGGTGTAATATTGGTAAAAGCTCCGGTGCTGTCCTTCCATGCAATTCTGCCGCCTTTGAGGTCGACTTGAACGAGCGTATCCGTCGTACGATTCGCATCATTGATCCCGCCGGACAAGGCCAGGACTGTTCGACCGCGGCTGATATCGTTCGTTCCGTTCGGGACAGTTGTGTCTCCGAAGAAATACATATCCTGCTCAATCGTCAAGATGCCTTCTTTAACATTTTGTCCCAATGATTTGGCGATGGCCGTGGAACCGCTGCCATCTCCGACAGTTTGGCCAAGCCCGTTCTTGCCGTCCAAGTCCCTGAGCAACAAAGCATCGGAAGTAACGGCTTCGCCTCCGTCCATTCCTGTTCTGGTAATGCCGATCGAACTGTTGGCGCCGGTAATCGTAGGCGTATAGCCCGCTACCGTCGTCATAGGGTTTGTGGTTTTCATCACCGTCGCATCAGTTACCCCATTCAAATCATCATTGATTAATGCAGTATTCCCGGAGGGCACGGACACGGCGGCCGCTACTTGGCTTTCTATATGGGGGAAGGATACTGTTAATAAAAGTGCGGACAACACAATTTTCAATAGCCTTTTCAACTAGACCACTTCCTTTTCATGTAACGTTATTCAAGGCGAATTGCGTTTATTGCTGCAGAGCAAACAAATGATAAATGGCAACAGCCATCTGCACTCCCATCCCTTTGCCTTTCGGCGCAAACCCGTTTTAAGCGACGTCTGAACCGAAAGACTGGTATTCTACTACCCCGTTTACTTGGCAGAAGGAGCAACTTGTATTATGGATGGATTAGCCTGCAACACAGCAAAGCTTTGAGCCGCCCCGTTGGAGACTTTAAAGGAAGTGAAACCAAGCGTCGCTGCATCCATACCCGAGACCGGCTTCGCTTTAAACTTCAATTCCATAATATCGCCGTTGGAGGTTATGGCGTTGGAAGATCCCAGACTGGACGCGATAATCCTCACCTGACCCGGAATGTCCGTCTTCTGAGCGATGATCTGGAAGCCCGGTTTGAGCGAATCGGCGGAAACAAATTCCACAGTGTTCGTCCCGAATTGCATCGTGAAATCCAATGCATACACTGACGAGTATTGGGAGGACGAAACATTGCTTAACCCTACCCGGTAGCTGAACTCCTGCCCCGAATATACGGTCGCAGGCCCGCTAAGCTTTGCGATCGGCAAGTCGGCAAGGATGCTCGTTTGGCCGCTGATGAAAATATACATGCTTCCATGAACCCCGCTGCCGTCTTTTGCGGTCGCGACAACCTTGACTACTCCGTTATTCTTCGCGGTCAGCAATCCGTCGGCGTCAATCATCGCCCGGCTCGAAGGCGTAATTCCGTCGCTTTCAAACACTTCCCAGGCAACCGACGGGTTTGTCGCATTGCCCGGAAGAACCAATGCCTGCAAGGACCGCGAGCCATTCTTCGACGTGATCGAGTACACTCCGCCCAGCCGCAATTACCGAGATGGATGACACCCGCACGAGAGCAACCGGAGCTTTGTCAATCAACCCGATCGACCCTTTCGGATTCCAACCGTCGGAGCCGCCAAGAGTGGATGCTATGGTATATTGTGCCGCTTCTTCCGCTGTCAATTGTGTCGACCAATTGACACGCCCAGCCGGGTTGGCTCCCGGTCCGTAACTTAAGTATTCTGAAAAGCGGGCAGTCTTCGAACGGCCGGCAACCCATTCGTTCCAGCCTGTAGCCCGGATATGCTCCCCAAGGTAGTTATTGATATACGTCGTGCTGCCGTAATCTCGCCATGGTCTGCCGAGGTCTACAGTTCCGGCAGACGCATCTGGACTGGCAATCAGTTGATTATTGACAAACACGTATCCCGGCTTACCCATTTCCGTGGACGGCGCCGTCACATAACCGGGACCAACGCTTTGAATGATGTTGTTCTCTAATACGGCCGCAGAGCTACCGAAGATAAAGTCGACGGTTCCCTCGATGTGGCTGTTGACAAAATACTGCCGTCCTCTTTCGGTCTCCAGCGTATCCTGGTAAGCTAACAGTTTCACGTTGCGGAAAATCCCCCGGTCGCCTTCCGCATAGAGCGCGACGGCTTGCCCTGCAGTCCGCCCGGCATTGTTCTGAACCGTCATATTTTCCAACGTAAAGTCAGTTCCCGACGTCCTCAGCGTATAGCTGTTGCTTGTACCTAGCGGCTGTCCGTTCGGACCGATCGTGCTTGCTGAATCTCCATTGACAAGCACAGTCCCTTCCCGGCTTTCCCCGGTCATCGTGATCATCTTTTTCGTCGAAGGGACAAGCACCTTCTCGTTATAAATGCCGTTCTTCACTTTGATAATCGTAAGCCTCGTGCTGTTGTCCGGAACGGCATTGATGGCATCCGCAATTTTTGCGAATTGCCCGCTTCCATCCTGGGCCACGGCGAACACTGTGCCCGGTACTGCCTTAACCGGCAAGGAATGATAGCTAGAACCTTTATCGTTGTACGCCGCAACAGCGTAATAGTAAGCTGTATCATTGGCCAGCCCCTTATCGGTGAACGCCAGCCCAGCCACTTGATCGGCGATAACCGAGAATGGTCCGTTCTTGCTGGTTGAGCGAACCACCTGGTAATCGCCAGCACCGCTGACCGCATTCCACGTCAACTGAACCTCCGTATTTCCTGGATCCGCTTTGATGCCAACCGGCACATCCGGCTGGCCGATGTTCAGTACGGGGCGAGCTGCTGCAACAATGGACTCCAGGCCGGTACCCGACTCGTTTGCGGCAGATACTTTGTAGTAGTAAGGCTGACCGTTAACCAGCTTCGTGTCGGTATAATTCGTTCCCGTCACATCTGCAGCGATAATCGTGTATGGCCCCTCTATGCTCGTGGCCCGTTTCAGCGTATAACGGTTGGCTTGTGCAGCCGGCGTCCAACTCAGCGTCACTTGGGCGTCGCCCGCCTCCGCCGTCAAGCTAGGCGTACCAATCTGTGCAAGGGCAACGCCGCTCACAGATGCCGAGACTTCACTTTCTCCCGCTACATTCGTAGCCGTTACTGCGTAATATTCGGTTACGCCATCCAGCACGCCACCCATCCGATAAGCCGGTGCCGTAATATTGGCAGCGATGACCTCGAAGGGTCCCGACGGGCTGGCCGCTTTTTTCACCGTATAGAAGTTGACATTGTCCACGGCGTTCCAGCTCAAATCTAATTGAGAATCCCGGCTCACTGTGTTCAGTCCTGTAGGTGCCGCGGGCTTTATAGCGGATGCCGACGGAGTTACTTGCACCTGATTGGAAGCAGCGGATTCTCCGCCAACTCCGTTGGCCGTAACGACGTAGTAATACGTCTTCTCGTTCGTTACTGTGTTATCGATAAACGAAGCTGTCTGCGATTCAGATTGGATGGTTGCATAAGGGCCTCCATCCGTTTCGCTTCGCTTCACATTGTACGAGGTCGCCCCTTGTACATCCGGCCATTTCAATTCAACAGCTCCATTGCCCGGTACCGCAACCAATCCCTTCGGAGAAGCTACCGGCTCCACATACACCTTCACGTTATCCCAATAGGGGCTGCCCGATCCACTTCCCGGTGTGGAGAAATGAATACGGCCAATTCCCTTCGCTTGCGTATCGGCTAGAGCCGTGCTGAGGAAATCAATTTCCGGAGTCACCGCCGGAACATTATCCACATAAATCTTTGCTTTGCCCGTTTGAACGTTCGCTTCAATCTTGATATTGATCCAACGATTGAGTGCCGGCTGCTCGTTGGTTAACTTCACGTACGTACCGCCATTGTTGATGACGAATACATTATTGCTTTCACCTGCCGGTTTGCGGATTTCCAAAGACAAAGGCGTCTTACCGCCATCCGGTGTTTGCAGCTGGAGCAGGCCGGCAGAGCCGATCATCGATTGCTGCATGTAATCCGCTTCGAGGATGACTGTACCCTTTTGCGGTGTAAAGGTCTTAGCAGCCCTGGTGTTTACCGAGCCTGTATCAAAAAGCTGCATAACTTTGTCCGAGCTGTTTCCTGTACTCGTCCCCGGAACTGCCTGTGTAATCACTTTATTCGTGGCTGTCGCCGGAATTGGATTGACCAATGTATATCCGGCAGGCATTTCTCCAATGGTATCTCCTTCAAAATTGTCCGCAATGAGCCAAATGATCTCAGGAGCGCCAGTAGGAGTTGCGCTGACCTCCGTTGAATCGAAGCTTTCGCCATTCGCATTTAACGCACTAATGACATAATAATACGTTTTGCCCGTTACCAGGTTCGTGTCGGTATAGGACGATGACGTCGTGTTTGGCATGATCGTTGTGTAAGGGCCGCCGTGGATGTCGCTTCGTTTGATGTTATAGCCGGTTGCCACGCTTACCGGGGACCAGCTCAGCACTGCTTTATTTTGCCCTGCCACTGCCGCTGGTGCCTGTGGAGGCGTTGGAAAATCTGCGGCTAACGTATGAAGTTCCACACCGCTGAATAGTGCAGTGTTGTATTTATTAATGTCGTCTATCGTCTTGGAGGCGTCCGCCGCCAACCCGATATAGACGGTTTCCGACATCGGAATGTCAACGGTTGCGACCCGCTTCCAGTTCGTCTTGTCTGCGGATATCAGTCCTGTCAGCTGGCTGCCAAGTCGAACGAGCTTTACCCAATAAGGCGTCGATATGAAATCATCCGGCTCCTCCCTCGCAGAATCTCCGCCTGCCGCCGAACGGCTGATTATGACGCCTTTCTTGCCAAATTTGACATAAGGAATCGCAAGCAGCGCCATTTTGGAGGAAGCATTAAGTGATTCGCGAATCATAACGCCTGCTTCGGCGTTGTCATCTGTAGGTGTAACATGCTCAACACGGGCGATGATTTCGCCGTTGCCTGTTAACGACTGATACGCGAAGTGGAACGCGTCGGCAGTGCCGCCAATATCCCCTGCAGCTTTGACCGTTACCGTCTGTGCGTTGCCTTCCAGCTGTGTATGGCCCGGGATGCCTACAGAACCAATATCTTGCGCTTGCCATGGAGCGATCGGACCGGTTTTGTTTACATGAATAGCGACATTGTCCGAATGCGTCGAAAGTCCCGCTTTGTCCGTTGCACGAACGACAAGGAAATGAGTGCCGTCGGTCATGTTATTCCAATCAAAGCTGTACGGAGCCGCCAAATCCTCCGCTATGGCAATGCCATCAACAATGAATTCTACTTTGGCAATCCCGTCCTTGTCAGAAGCAGAAGCCTCCACGGTTACATGGCTTCCGGCTTCTTTCAAGTTGTTGTTAACTGGGGATGTGATCGAGACAACTGGGTTATCCGTATTGTTGCCGCCCGCGTTTCCTTTGACAATCAAGCCATGAAGGTACACCTCAAGGTTCGTATATCCTTCCGGAGACAAATTTACCCCGTTTCGATCATCCGGGTTTGTAGGGGACAAGCCCTTTTCCAATTCCCAAGCATCATCTATGCCGTCATGATCCTGATCGACTACGGTTGAGACGACTGTCGGATAATCGGGATATCCGCCCACCTCGAGCGGGGAATTCATATGTTGGCCGGTTCTGTTTTTCACGTCGTTCATGACCCGGGCATCGATCGCATCACGCTTTGGCAAAGTAGCCCCCGCACCTGCGAGGACATGATTGTACGCGTCCTGAGCAGATTCAGGCACGTAGCCGCCGGCGACCTGCGCGGGCTGAGACAGCTTCAAAGAAGGGTCTTGCACGCTTTGCACGCCAAGCCAATTGTCGGATGTGACCGCAGCGTCGCCATCCATAATATTTCCGCCTACGTACATCTTGCTTGGCGAAGAGAGTTGATCGAACAACTGATTACGCACATTGTAATAAGTGTTTGCACCATATTTATAATAGTTATTATTCAAGTTGTACTGCCCTTCGCCGCCGGTGCCGTATGCGGAAAAAAGCCCCCAATTGTAAATCACGTTGTTGGTCGACTCCACGATGTCATATTCATTCTTGACCGTCGGGAATCTCGGGTTGCGGCTAAAGTTATGGGCAACGAGGTTATGAAGAAAGCTGGCATTATTTCCACCCCAGATGCCGCCGTAGCCGTGACGCCCCTTTTGATGCGTCGTCATCAGCATACTTTCCTCGGCGATCGACCACTGCACCGTTGTGTTCTGGTTTTCGTAAAGGCTGAGCACCTCATCGACCGACCAGCTGAAGGAGCAGTGGTCAACGATAATGTTTTTGTGATAGCGAAAGCCGAAGGCATCGTCCTCGCTGGGATAACGATCGCCCAAGCGGAAACGCATATACCGGACAATGACATTATCCGCCTCGACGGTCGTCGTGTAATCGGTTACAGTAATGCCGTCGCCGGGGGCGGTTTGTCCTGCAATGGTCAAGTTCGAGCCTGTAATTTTTAGGCTTTCCTTCAATCGAATCGTACCTCCGACGCGGAAGACGACCGTCCGGTTGCTCTGGCTTACAGCGTCTCGCAGAGAGCCGGGAATTGGCGTTTCATTGATCTTATAATCCGCGAGTGTAGTAATCTCATATACCGCTTGACCGCGTCCGCCGGTCACATATTTGCCTCCGCCTTCGGCGCCTGGGAATGCCGGCAGCGAATCGACTGCTGCTTCAGCGTGAGCGCTTACAGGAATGGATGCGGCAAGCATAGCAGCAACAAGAATTTGTGAAAACCATTTCTTCATAACGTGCCTCCTTAAGTTTTGTAGAGCAAAACTGGCTTCGTAAGCAATGCAAATCGATGAATTTAATCAGGAATGCCCCCGATCAGGGTTCGGGGAACATTCCTGTCTTCCTAAAGGATGGGTTACTTCTTCTTGATTTTCTCGTATGCCTCCTTGTACTCCGTTATCAGCTTCTCGCCGCCGGCTTTTTTCCACTTCTCGATCTCGGACTTCCAGCCTGCCTCGTCAATCTTGCCCATAATAAATTTCGTTTCCGCATCGGTCATGATCTGTTCAAGCTCCTTGCCCTTTTCCAAGAAGGTTGCGGAGCTCAGCGTCAGCGTCGGATTGGTAACAACGTGCTTGTCGCTTTCACTACCGATTTGTTGATTCTTACGGAATAGATCGGGCTGCTTCATCCGCTTGGCAATGTTGTAGTCCTCATTCCGCTGTGGCAAAGTATCCCGATAAGGCTTCACTTCCTTCACATCCGCATCTCGGTCTAACGGCAAGGTAACGTCTCCTCCGTCTTTCCAATGTCTGCCTTCAATTCCTTTGACCAAAAGGGTCGCCATCGGCGGATCCATCAATTTGTCCATGAAAGACAACACTTTTTTCATGTCTGCTTCCGTTTTTACAGAGCTTTTCGGAATGGCCAGGAAGCCGTTGTTTCCGCTTTCTCCCGGCACTCTTATGCCTTTCGGGCCTTCTAACGGAGCGTTATCGATAACGGCGGTCGGCACGACCTTAGCGATCTTATCCTGCCAGCTCTGAGCATTGCCTCCGGAGATTCGGATCGCGGCGCGCCCGGTATCGTAAGCCTTATCGATCTCAGCGACATCGACTACAGCAAAGTCTTGATTGATCAGCTTCTCGTCATAAAGACGCTTGAGGAACTTCATCGCTTCGAAGAAGGGCTCGGTCATGAATTCGGGAGTAAAGGTTCCACTCTCATACTGCCACTTGTTTGGACCGCCACTCATCACCGAGAACCGGGTCAGCATTGAATCTGCATTCTGGTTGTATTTCTTTTCCACCATCATTCCGTAGGTGTCGTTCTTTCCGTTCTTGTCGGGATCGCTCAGCGTCATTGCTTTGATTACGTTATACCACTCATCCAGAGACTTCGGCGCCTTGAGGCCTGCAGCGTCAAACCAATCCTTCCGGTAATGGACGACGGAACGGCTCAAACCGCGGAACAAAGGGACGCCATAAATTTTTCCGTCTACGCCAATATTTTCGTAGAAAATCGGATTTTGCGCCGACAAGTTTTTGTAATCTTTCAGGTAGGGGCCGATTTCCCAAAAAAGATTGTCTTTCAATGCTCCGATGGCTACAGCATTGTAGTTGAGCTTGATCAGCTCCGGAAGCTCGCTGGAAGCAATCATGACATTGACCTTCTCGTCGTAGGCCGATAGAGGAATCCACTGGAATTTCAGATCGGTATTCGTGTACTGCTCCATCGCTTTTTCCATATCGTTGTCGTTTGCGGGAGCTTCCCCTACCTGGTTGATGACGATTGAAATCGGGAAGGGCTTGCTGTCCACTTTCTTCGCGCCTTCTGTGGCGCTCGCGCCTGTTTCCTTGTCGCCGCCACAGGCCGACAGCATCACCGATGCAAGCAGCACTGTGCTCATTCCTAATGCAACCTTTTGCTTATTCATAGTTCTACCCCTTCGTTATGAAATGTTATTTAAAACCTAGCCCTCATAGTCATCCTAAGAAAGATAAGTTATAAACCGATGTATTCGAAATAATCAAAATCCGCATGGTTAACGCCGGACTCACCGTTACTGCTAGCGAAGAGACCGATGTACGCTCCTGTGAAGCCCCCCGCCGTATCTGTGCTGAGAATGGTGCCGTCTATATCTTCCGCCAAGTGCTGCCACTGCTCAGCCTCCGCTGCATAATCGAAACGAAGGGACTGTCCGATCGCTTCCACCCTCAAATAAAGCTGGCTCGTATCGATGCTCCGCCTTGCAAGCACCATTTCCTCGCCGGCAATCCTGCTCACAAGGCGAACTTCCCTCTGAGATTCATCATCCAAGCCGCATTCCAAACGATATTGAAAATTATGGTTTTGTAATAACACCAAACCGGCTCTTTCCTTAATCGTACCCGGCGCAAATTCCAGCTTCGTCCGCACGGCATAGGAAATATCCTGCTGCCTACGGCCTACAAAGCTTGGATTGCCGACCTCGGATATCGACTCTGATTTAAGCCTCAGCCTTAGATAACCCGGGCGCTCGCTTAAACTACAAAACTCTCCTCTCGGAGTCCGGATGAAATTCCATCTGTGCTCCAATGCCGGAGCATCAAAATGATCGCAAGCAGGTAATGCAGGCCACCTTGCTTCGGGCAAATTCGGCTTTGGCATCTCCCATTCAATGATTCCTTTACCCGGATTCACTAACGGCCAATCGTCCTCCCAATCCACGGAAACGAGGAACGTTTCACGCCCCATGTTACGGTAATATCCCCCATACGGCCGGGAAGCCAAACATACCATCCACCACTCCCCAGTCTGCGTTCGAACAAGATCCGCATGGCCTACGTTGGTAATACCGTGCTGTTTGCCAAGATGCCGATGCGTCAAGATCGGATTCCGTTTGCATACTTCATAAGGTCCGGTTAGCGATTCGCTCCGTGCAATAGTAACTGCATGAGTAAAGCCCGTTCCTCCCTCAGCAATAAGCAAATAGTAGTACCCGCCCACTTTGTAAAGATGCGGGGCTTCTTGTGCGTGAGCTTGCTTCAGCGCCCCGTCCCACAGA
Source organism: Paenibacillus sp. V4I9 (assembly GCF_030817295.1). Classification (NCBI taxonomy): domain Bacteria; kingdom Bacillati; phylum Bacillota; class Bacilli; order Caryophanales; family Paenibacillaceae; genus Paenibacillus; species Paenibacillus sp. V4I9. The sequence continues at coordinate 228,059 of NZ_JAUSZE010000001.1, read as the reverse complement.
CTAAGTTTCGGACCGACCAACTGTTTCGTCTCCAAATCCAGCTCCTGAAGCCAAATCTCCATATGCTTCAGATATTGCTGTCCGCTCGGCGGCACCCGGTTTCCTGTATAGTAGACCTTGCCGTCATCATCGAAGAACAAGGAAGGATCAATCCCAGGCGCATCATCCAACCAATACGGATCCGACCATGGTCCGGCAGGGTCTGTGGCCGTAACGAAGAAATTTTCGCGCCCGCCGGGAACTCTCTCCGTAAGCGTCGTAATCATATAGAAAACACCTTCATGATATCTTAACGTGGGGGCATAGATCCCCCTAGAAGCTGGAATACCATCCAGATTGAGCTGCGACGGCCGATCGAGCACATGTCCGATCTGGCGCCAATGGACTAAGTCCTTGCTGTGGAAGATTGGGACACCGGGAAAATATTCGAAAGTCGATGTGACCATGTAATAATCCTCCCTCACCCTACAGATGGAAGGATCAGGGTAAAACCCGGCAAGAATCGGATTACGAAACGTTTCCATTCAACTTCTCCCCTCTTTTTAGTAAAAACTCTCTATCCCTTCACCGAACCCAGGAGCACACCCTTCGTAAAATGCTTCTGCAAGAACGGATATACAAACAGAATCGGAACGGTAGCAAATACAATAACAGCCATACGAATGGTTAACGGCTGAATCTGGGCTTCATCGATACTTGCATCGCCGATCCGGCTTTGCGCTAAAATAACGATCTCCCGCAGGAGCACCTGAATCGGCCATTTCGTATTATCGTTGATATACAGAATAGCATTGAAAAATTGATTCCAATGAGACACCGCATAGAAAAGAGCGAATGTGGCCATGGCCGGCATCGATAAAGGGAGAACGATACGGAATAATACACCCAGATCGCTGCATCCGTCGATTTTCGCCGAATCCTCCAAACCATCCGGTATTTGTTGAAAAAAGTTTTTAAGCACGATGAGATTGAAGCCGCTAATTGCGCTTGGAATCATCAAAGACCACAGCGTATTGGTTAAACCCAGCGCTTTTACTATAAAATAAGTGGGGATCAACCCGCCTCCGAACAGCATCGTAAACAATACGGCCAGCAAAATGTATTTTCTGCCCCGGATATGCGCCTTCGATAGCGGGTAGGCCATCAGTGAAGTAAACAGCAGATTAATGAAGGTGCCTACAACTGTGATGTAAATAGAAACCATTAAACTTCTGACCAACGTATTTGTTGAGAAAATGTATCGGTAGGAGGCAAGGGACCATTCCTTGGGAAACAAAATGATGCCCCCTCTTGCTACCTCCTCCGGACTGGTGAAAGAAACCGCCAGAATATATAGAAACGGCAGTCCGCAAGCCACAGAGAAGATGAGTAAGAAACTGTAGTTAAAAATATCGAATAGGCGGTTGCCTAAAGTTTTATCGTATGACATTGCGATGTCCTCCTTTTTTTGAAACAAGACGGTGTTAGTACACGCCTTCTTGTCCGAATCGTTTGGCAAGCCAGTTCGAGCCAAGCACCAAGACCAAACCTATTGCCGATTTAAATAAACCTACCGCCGCACTATAGCTATATTGCGCCTGCGTTAATCCTTTCGTGTATACATAGGTATCGAATACTTCCCCTACCTCCCGATTGGTTGGCGTGACCATCAAGAAGATATGCTCGAAGCCGGAATCCAGAAAATTTCCGAGACGAAGAATCATCAGGATAATGATCGTGCTGCGAATCGCCGGGAGGGTAATATGCCAGAGTTGTCTCCACCTTCCGGCTCCGTCTATGCGCACAGCTTCATACAGCTGCATGTCGACACCAGATAAAGCTGCAAGGAAAATAATCGTGCCCCAACCGACTTCCTTCCATATGGATTGCGAAATAATCATCGTCCGGAACCATTCCGGTTCAAGCAGGAAGGCGATTTTCTTCCCGCTGATCGCATAGATCAGTTCATTTAAAATCCCGTTCTCCGTCGTAAGCAGCATATAGAATATACCTACGACAACCACCCATGAAACAAAGTGAGGAATATAGATAAGCGTTTGTACGAATCGTTTGAACCTTTCCCTGCGAAGCTCATTCATCATTAGCGAAAGAATGATCGGCAGCGGGAAGAAAAAGACCAGATTATAAATCGCAATAATGATTGTATTTCTAAACAGCATGCCGAATTGCGGCTCGCTAAAGAACCGTTCAAAATGCTTTAACCCAACCCAAGGGCTTTCCATAAAACCAAGGTGGGGCTTATAATCTTGGAATGCCATAATCAATCCGTACATAGGGACATATTTGAAAATAAGAAAGTACGCCACACCCGGCAACATCATCAGGTATAACCATTTGTCCCTAATGAATTCCTTCATCAGTAAACCGAATTTCGATTTTCGAACCTGTCCGTCCGATTGTCCCGATTGTAAAATCAAGTCTGCTTTCATCTTAAGCTCCTCCACATCTCTTTGTTTATGCCTTTATTATTGGACAGAATCCTTGTGGCAGGCTATACCTGCGGCATAACCTCTTTCGCTGTTCTGCCCTTTTCCAGAGCTATAGCTTCCAGACAACTATATATGCACAAACGAAAAAACCCTTGATTTCTCAAGGGTTCTACGGCATTTTCCAGTATTGGCGGTCTTATTTATCCTTATCTTACTTGGTATAAGCTTCTTCATATTCTCGGATCATCTTATCGCCGCCGGCTTCTCTCCACTTGTTGATTTCGGATTTCCAGCCTGATTCATCGATTTTACCCATAATAAACTTCGTCTGCGCATCCGTAATCAGGACCTCAAGCTCCTTGCCTCGCTCGGCATAGGTTTCTGATTCTAAGGTTAACGCTGGGTTAGGGACAATATACAACTCATTCTCCTTGATGATCTGCTGGTTTTTCCGATAGAGGTCGGGTTGGCGTATAGGCTTCAGGGCAGGATTACTGTCAATATACGGGAAAGAATCTCTATAAGTCTTAACCTCCTTTAGATCCAGTTCACGATCGAGAACCTCCGTATACTCACCTTTATCGATCCAATGTCTATTTTCAATTCCTTTAGAAAGCACGGTTTGCATGACAGGCTCCAACAGCTTATCTAGAAAAGCTAAAATTTTTCTCATTTCCGCTTCCGTTTTCACCGCATCCTTAGGAATGGCCAGGAAACCCACATTGCCCGGTTCGCCAGGGAGCCGAATCCCTCCAGGACCCTCTAACGGAGCCACCTCCACAACCGCTGAAGGAACCGTCTTTACCAGCTTATCTTGCCAGCTTTGGGCATTCCCCCCGACAACCTGAGTACCCGCCCGCCCCAAATCATATAACCTTGACGTTTCCATAGCATCCACGACTGCAAAATCCTGATTCATCAGCTTTTCTTGATAAAGCCGTTTAAACAGCTTCATCGTTTCATAGAACGGCTCCGTCATAAATTCAGGGGTGAAGCGGCCGTTCTCCACCTTCCATTTGTTCGGCCCTCCTTGTGATACGGAAAACCGCGTCAGTGTGGAGCTTACATCCTGATTGTATCTTTTCTCCAGGATAATCCCGTACGTATCATTCTTCCCATTTTTGTCCGGATCGCCAAGTGTGAGCGCTTTCATGGCTGCATACCAATCATCCAGCGTCTTTGGCAGCTTTAAACCCAAGATATCAAACCAGTCTTTACGGTAATGGATAACTGCACGACCAAGGGGACGGTACAATGGTACCCCGTATATTTTCCCGCCTACTGCAATGTTATCGTAAAATTGCTTATTTTGAGCGGATAAATTTTTGTAATCCTTTAAATAAGGTCCGATCTCCCAAAACTGACCCGCCTTCAGCGTAGCGATGATCGTCGGCGTATAGCTGAGCTTGATCAGCTTCGGGAGCTCTCCGGAAGCGATCATCACCTTCACCTTCTCATCGTAGGCCGAAAAGGGGATCCATTGGATCTGCAAATCCGTGTTCGTATATGCTTCGATGGCTTTTTCAATCTCGTTGTCCTTGGGAGGAACCTCTCCAATTTGGCTGACCACGAGCGAAAGAGAAGAGGTTTTAGTGGTATTTTCCACTTCCGGCCTTTTACCCTGGCTGCATGCAGTCAACAGCAAGGAGGATATAAGCAAGCTGACTATGTACACGGAATATCGTTTCACTTGGCACTCCCCTTCTCCTTTTGATCCATCTTCTCCCGGTACTGCCCTGGTGTTACATCGAACATTTTCCGAAAGCTCCGAATGAATGCGCTTATATTTTTATACTGAAGCTTTTCACCGATTTCCGAAATTTTCATATCCGTCGTCTCCAGCATGACCTTGGCCATCTTCATCCGATACTCAGATAAATAATCGCTAAATGTCGTGCCGATTTCCTTCTTGAAAATACGGCTTAGATACACCGGATGATAGCTAAGAACTTCCGAACACGATTCCAATGTAATTTCCTGATCGAACTGCTCCTGAATCATTCTTACAAGCCTATCCGCGATCTTTACGTATTGCGTTTCTGATTTCTCTGATAAAACCTGAATCATTGGAGCAAACAATCGGGATTCGAACCAGTACTCAATTTCATCCCGCGTTTGCAAATGCAGCAATCGTTCTACCGCGCCTTCATCTCCAAGAACTTTTTTTATCGAAATACCCTGATCCTGTACGATCCCTAGAATCCGGGAAATAAGCTGCAGCAGTAAAATGTGATGCTCGTACAAAAAGCCGTCCTTATGCAGCAGCGCATTCAAATAATCCTGAAACAGCTCGGTGGCTTTGTCCAGCTGCATTTCCCGAAGCGCATAGACAAGCTGCTCTTCCATTACCTTAAGGTGCGTATAGACATATTTATCTGCTCCGGGGTTATTTTCGATATCCTCATAGTGAACAATAATATCCGGACCCAGGCTAATGCGGGATTTCATGGCAGACAAGCTTTCTCCATACGCTTTAACGGTATCTGTTAACGAAAGGTACGGTTTACTGATCCCGATGCTTACTTGTATTTGTAAATAATGCTCGGCGTTTGTTTTAATGGACTCTGCCATTTGATACAAAACATTCTTGACCTCCGCCGGATCCTCCGCGTCCGTTGCCACAAGCGTCACTTGCGACTGATTCAAGATGATCGGTGTAAACCGAAACTCAGGCGGCAGTACCTCCTGGGCAATGTTATTCACGGCATAAAGCAGAAGCTCCCGGTCTTGCTCCTGATACTTCGAATCCTGTAAATTATCAATTTTCAGAGTCAGCACCCCTAGACGTTTCCATCCGGTTGGAAAGCCATACATGGCAGAGCGGAATAAATAGTCGTTCTCCGATAACTGTCCTGTAAACAGCTTTAGAACAAAAAACTCTTTTAAATGTCCCGCTTGACCGAGCATTTGCTGTTCGATATGATTTCTTGAAACAGCCAAAGACTGCATGCTTACTTTAATGAATTCCAGCTCATCGGTTCTAGGCTGTATCGATTGAGCGTTAAATTTATGATCAATACCCTTGGCAACATCTAATAGATTTTGTATCGGTCGATACATGCGGCGACTGCCGTACAAAGCAAAAGCCAGAACGATCAATAGAATGGCAGCGCAAACAATCAGCGTTAGCTTGGCAATTTTCTGGGGTTCCTTGGTGATTTCACCAATAGAGATAACCGACACATACGTCCACCCGTTGTAGCCTGAGGAACGATACATAACCGCCACCTCTTCACTCCCTAGATGCGTATTGAAAAGTCCTTGTTTATTCTCCGGTTCCGACTCCAGTCTGCCCGCGATGACCCGATTTATTTCCCGATACCCTTCCTTTACCTCAGCCGTTACAAGAATATCAGCTCCTGTGCGGTCCAGGATATAGTTTCGGTTTGATGGATTGCCGGGTATCAGCGCTTCCCGAATATCGGCTGCCGAAATACGCACAACCACAAGCCCTTGCGGCTTACTCGTCTGGGGCAGGATCGGTATTTTATGTACGAGGGTTATCATTTCCACAGGATTTTCAGGCTCAACGCCATTTGCAGATACCATACCTGTACTCCAATAAATGCTTCTCGGCTGCTTGGCATAATCCCAGAACTCCTTATTGTTATCAAGCTGATCCAACGGTTTCATGGCATTCAGGTTTATAAACCAATTTCGCTCAAGGTTGATTAGAAAAGCCTCCGTAATGACAACATCACTTGATTGAAGGTTATACAGCGACACGGAAAGATCACGTATCTGTTCAAAATCAGTTGGCGAATAATTCGTGTTCATCGCCGTCTTAACCAGAGAAGAGTTGGCATACTGCGTCGCCGATTTCTCAATGGATTTCAACATCTGTTCCACACGCATCTGGGTTTGCGTCAACCATTGCATGTTGCCTTCTTTTACCTTGTCCTCAAGATCCCTAGTTGCAATCGAATAAGAGACAATCCCAATAATTACAGCGGGAAGTACGCCTAATAAAAAGCTAAATGCCAGTAACCTAAGCAAATATCTTCGCAATACGATTTCCCCCTCCGGAAGCACCGCTCCCTGCTCTGTCTAGAAATTGAATATTTCTATTATATATGGAAAACGGGAAATAGACATGATCGTTCTCTTTTTTATTCATTGAGACTTTACGAAAATTTGTTATTATTTAATAAAGGAGTGGGATACCGAATGAATGGGGATTTTGAAATTAGCTTTGCCAAGCAGCCTACCAACATGCCGATGCAGCGTACTCACTACCATGAGCACTATGAAATTTATTATTTGTTCGCCGGGGAGCGTTATTTTTACATAGAGAATCGAACCTATCATGTGAAGAAAGGCTCTTTGATTTTTATCAAGAAGAATGACATTCATAAAACACTAGAAGGCGGTAAACTTCATGAACGCGCGATCGTTTACTTCACGGATGCATTTCTGGAACCGTATCGCGGATCCCATCTGGATCTGCTCTTGTCGCCTTTTATGCAAATTAACCGCGTTATTGATTTTAACAACCTGGAACAGAATTATATTGAGAATCTTCTCTTTCAAATGAATAATGAATATACCAACCCGAATCGTCATGGGCAATCGCTGTATTTTGAAACGCTGCTCGTTCAATTACTGCTGTTCGCCTCTCGCAAGGCAGCGGAAACGGCGGAAACCGCCTATCTTCCGATGAACAAAAAAATTGCGGAGATCACCGAATATTGCAACACGAATTATATGAAAACACTTACGATGAAGGAAGCGTCTGCTCAATTCTTTATTAGTCCCTTTCATTTCAGCCGTCTCTTTAAGCGATATACAGGCTTCAACTTTACCGAATACATTCTCACACTCCGAATTCGAGAGGCACAGAGACTGCTGCGGGAAACCTCCAGCAAAGTAATCGATATTGCAGAATCCGTCGGCTACATGAACATCACTCATTTTAATCGCAAATTTAAGCAGGTAACCAAAATGTCACCTCTCGAATATAAGAAAATGATTAGAACGAATGTAAAATAAACATACGTGAAAAAAAGGAAGGTTGGAGCCATCGAATGGCTTATACAACCTTCCCGAAAATCTGCTATCCATGAATAGGTTCCACATGCACTAGCTTTTCTGACTCCATGCTAGCCAACAGGAATGGCGCCAAGCCCATCATGACGTCGCTAACTATCTTCTCTTCCACATAATACTTGAAAGAACCATCTCGGTAAGGGGTTCCACCCAGTCCGGCACCATGACAAATCCCATGCAGATGTACCTCGGCTGAATCGGTTTCCACAAAATGATCAATCATTCCTTGAAACCCTTTTAACGCTACAGCCTTGAATTTCCCAGATAAATAACCGAGATTAACTCCTTTAGCAAGCGCGTAAACAAACATGCCCGTACCGGAGGCTTCTACATAATTGCCTTCCCTGTGGCCCATATCCAGCACTTGATACCAAAGGCCCGTATCTAGGTCCTGTACCTTAGCCAGCGCTTCCGCCATACGCTCAAAAATCCCGATTATGGTTCCCCGCTTAGGGTGATCTACAGGAAAGTGCTCCAACGCATCGACGACCGCCATCGCATACCACCCCATCCCCCGGCTCCAGAAATGATAGGATTGTCCTGTCGTCGAATCGCACCACGCCTGCTCTCTGCTTTCGTCCCATCCATGGTGGAGCAGCCCTGTCTTCGGGTCTCGCGTGTGCTTCTCTACCAGCAGCAGCTGATTAGCTACATCATCGAAAAGCTCCTCTCGTCCGAACGTCTTCGCATACTCAGCAAGGAACGGAGAGGACATGTACAACCCGTCAAGCCACATTTGGAACGGATAAATCTTCTTATGCCAGAACCCGCCCTCACTTGTTCTCGGATGTCCTTTCAGTTGACCAGCGAGCAGATGTGCGGCCTGCTCATACCATTTCTCACCAGTTCGCCGAAGCAAGGGGAACAGTACTTTCCCTTGGTTTACTTGATCAAGATTATATTCTTCGATAGCGTAAGTCCGAACCCTTCCATCAGGCTGAACGAACAGGTCCATGTGCCGCTTCATAAACTCGTAATAGCGTTCATCGCCGGTTTGCTCCGCCAGCCTCCCAAATGCGAGAAGCATCATACCGGGAACGTAGGCCCACCGTTTCGCCAGCTCCGGATGATAGCCCTCTGCATCAGCTTCAGACATAAATGTATTTGCCGTATTTACAGCCCAATCCAGATGTTTCGTCATTGTTTTTTATCCTCTCTTTTTCCTTATATAAGCTGCTTCTGTAACAGTTCCTGAATACGGATCGGTGCACCTAACTTTGAAGATGGTAACTCTCGGATCTCATTGTAGGCCAAATTCAAATAAAATTCTTTGTGCATCCTTGTTCATTTTTGTGGAACTTTGCTATATATGCGCTTTTTACGTTGTAATATGAAAAGAGACCCTGCAAAGTTGCGGATTTCGCAGCTTTAGCAGGGTCTTTCTATGGCATTATACTCTAAATTGTTCGATTAATGTTTGAAGTTCTTCAGCCAGCTTGGATAAAGCAGCGGAGGAAGAACTGATTTCCTCCATGGAAGCCAACTGCTCTTCCGTTGCAGCCGCCATGTTTTGGGTCCCATAGGAAGCTATTTCAGCAATCTTGGTCACTTCAGTAATGGAGAAGATCACTTCCTTCGTACCTTCCGCTATTCGTTGGGAAGCAACGGAAACCTTTTGAACTTGAGAAGAAACATCATCAACTGAATTTTGAATTTTGGCAAAGGATTCTCCGGCAACATTTACACTCTCGATCCCTTGAACCACCTCTTGTGAAGCTTTTTTCATGGTTTGAATCGCATCTTTCATTCCATCTTGAATGAATGTAATGACTTGTGATATTTCTTTAGCCGAGTTTGCCGATTGTTCCGCCAACTTTTGTACCTCTCCAGCAACTACGGCAAAGCCCCGGCCGTGTTCTCCTGCCCTGGCTGCTTCGATTGCTGCATTCAATGATAATAAATTGGTCTGGGAAGCGATGTCAGAAATAGCGGTTGTTATACTATCCACCTCTAGGGATCTGTCACCTAACCCTTTGATGACATATGACATCTGTTCCATAATCAGATGGATAGACTGCATTTGTTTAATGACCGTCTGAATCGCTTGATTCCCTTGCTCTGCATGAGAAGAAGTTTGCTCCGCTGTTGAAGAAACTAACACCGCATTAGAAGCGATTTGTTGGACTCTGACTGACATTTCATTGACAGCTTCCGAGCTTTTGTTTATGTTATGAACTTGATTTTCCGCCCCACCTGCCAATTCTTGAGCCGTAGAAGCAATCTGTTCCGTAGCTTTACTGTTTTGTTCGGCGCTTGCTAATAATTGTTGGGAAGAAGCGGCTACACTTATAGAAGTTTCTGCCACTTGTCGGATTAACCTTTTCAGGTTATCCGTCATATGATTGATTCCTTCTGCTAGCGTTCGAACTTCATCCTTGTTTCTGACCGTGATGGGTTCCAGCGTTAAATTACCTTCCGCGACTCGTTTGACTTGATCGGAAATTTTTAAGATTGGGGATGCCAAGGAACGCCCCGAGAATAAACCGATTCCTACTGCCATAATGGTAGAGAGCGCAATAACCCCGAGCAGAAACCAAGTAGATTGGCTATACACCTTCTCACTTTGATTTTTGATCGCACTTACTTTCTCATTGTTTACGGCTAATAGCTGTCTGATATTTTCAGAGGCTTTACTAAAGGAGACTCCGCCTTTGGTAAGCCCTTCACTTGCTTCCGCATAGCGATTGCTTTTGACGAGTTGGATATTATCCCTTACTCTAGAGCTAAAATCAGTCCAGTTCGTTTTAAACTCTCCTAAAATTTCCGTCTCCTTAGGATTAAGTTGTAGGATTGAGTATCTGTCCATCTTATTCTTGATCTCTTCTAGATTCTTTTCTGCAACATCCGCAAATTTTGGATCTTTGTTTTTGACAGCACTTAGCATATTAACTCTGGTATTCTCCGCCAATATGCCTATTTCCCCTAACTGTGAAGTAGGGAATAAACCCTGATTAATTATGGTTTCCTGATTAGAGTTTAACGTCCGTAATGAACTAAAAGCGTATGTACCTAAGATGATCATAAGCACACTCACCGCTAAATACGAAGCAATCATTTTACCAGCTAAATTCAAATTAATTCTTGTTTTCATCCTTCTCACTCTCCGTATCGTCTTCGGCCTGAATCAGGAATATCTAAATCCCGACATAATATTCCATTAATCGAGATAATAACACATAAAATATGACAATGACATGATACTTTGTGAACTTTTTTCGCTTTATCATCAAAATAAAAAAGCCACGGACGTAAAGTCCATGACCGATAGGTTATCGCACACGATAACCTTAAAGCCTACAACAATCGCTCTGTCCCTCTCAATGAGGCACCGTTACTAGCGTATACCCTTTGCTTCGAATGCCTTTAATAATGTCCGGTAAAGCTGCTATGGTAGAGGGATGATCGTGCATGACGATAATGCTTCCAGATTGAACTTGAGCTAATACACTTTTAACGACTTTTGAAGGGTCAGTTGTCGCCCAATCTTTGGGATCTTCGTTCCACAGCACCATTTGCATATGATGTTGTTCCGTTACAATCTTGGTATCGTTGTTATAGGCACCATATGGCGGACGAAAAAGTGTGACCGGGTGTTTATCGAACTTTGTAAGCTTATTTAAACCGCTATTAAACTCATTTTCCTGTGCGTCATAGGTCATTTGCGACATATGAGGATGCGTGTCTGAATGATAACCAACCTCATGGCCCTCATAGACAGCCTCTGTCACAGACTGCGGAAAAGCTGCAGTATTTTGTCCGATGAAGAAAAAAGTGACGTGTGTGTTTTGTTCCTTTAGAACTTTGAGAAGTTCCCCCGTGTATTTAGTCGGACCGTCATCAATGGTTATGGCTACATTACCTTTTCCAACCGAATAAATGGGCTTTAAGACTGACTTCTTCATCTGCTTCTTCGTACCTGATACCACAGGTTCTTCCTTTGGTAAACCTGTCTCGAATCCAACCGGCTCCTTAATCGGGCTAGTGATTGGTGTATTATTCGTGGAGGGCATGCCACTATCGGATACAGGTTTAGGTGCAACAATGGGACCAGACGTAACCGCGGGACTCACTGTAGAAAGGGTATCAGGAACGCTGGGAGTTGAAGCTTGCTCACACCCCGTTAACATAAGGATTGTAAGCATACTACTTAAAAAGTACCGAGAGAGTTTCATAGTCTACCTACCCTTGAAAGTATAGCTCCAATTATCGAAAATAGAGCAATACACATTGCAATGAAAATTAATGGAGCAAGTAAATTTTGATTCATGAATTGAGATAGTTCACTATTCATTAATAGTAATTCCTTTCTTAGCCTTATGTAGGTTATAAAGGATAATTTCGACATTATCTTACATAATTCCTTCCAGCTTGTAAGATAGACAAGACATCCGTCCCTGTTTCATGAAGCACCACTCTATGAGAAAAGGCACCTCTTGGGTGCTGCTTTGGGTTTGTCATCGAACCTTTATTCCAAATAAAAAAAGAGAACCTTTTGATTAGGTTCCCATAAGGGGGGCACGCCACTGTTTATTCTTGGTGCGGAAACCCAAATCCGGATGCGATATCATCTCCTAAAGATGCAGAAATTCCACCTAATATATCGTTACTTTTAGCCGCGCTTTGAAGTTGCGAACGTACTTCTGCGGCTGTGTAAGATTGATTTGCAATTAATTTTTCACTCCAAATCTTTGCCGCAAGACCGGAAATATGAGGTGTTGCCATAGATGTCCCACTGATCGTATTGTATCCCCCATCATTCCATGTAGATTCTACATTACGACCAGGCGCACTTACTTCAATATCTCTCTCTTGAATGATGTAATTCCCAACAGTTGCTTCTGCAGAGCTACCACGTGATGAGAAATCGGCTATTCGTAAGCTGTTATTTTCAATCACATTTTCAAGTGCGGCTACCGCTACCACATTTTGTAATGCACCAGGATAACTTATAGTGTCAGGAGAAGGTCCTGAGTTCCCTGCTGCCGCTATCACAAGAACTCCATTTTTTACGGCATTATTAATCGCGGTTTCAATCAAGCTATTTTTTGTACTTGAACCGAGTGACATTGAGATAATTAATTTTTTTACTATTCAAAACGGATTGTTTTACAGCCTCATCTATAGCCCTAGCGATATCGTCCGAATACCCTGAACCTCTATCATTCAGAACCTTATACGCCCATAGTTCAGCGCCTGGAGCGACTCCCCATATTCCTGTACCTGAAACACCACCATCGGCTAAAATTGTACCCGATACATGGGTTCCATGGCCATTCCCATCTGAGCAGCTATCCTCGACAATAGGTTTTTTCATATTGGTAAAGTCCCTACAGCTTATTATCCGTCGCGTTAAATCAGAATGACTTCTATATACACCAGTATCCAAAACAGCAATTGTAATGCCGCTTCCTCCAGAAGTATTTGTAATTAGCGAATTGTTATAAATCTTTTCAATTCCCCAAGGAGTCGGGTCACTCGGACCTTTTATCGTTACTTTCCCTTGAATCCGATTGATTTCCATCGTGTGAACTGTTCCTACCTCTGAAACTGTTATATCCTCACCCTTGCGTTTTTTTATGTCTTCAAATGCCTGCGGGGTAACATCGGTCGTAAAACCTTGTTCTTTAAAATCATGCCGGACGCCATACTTTGACTTTAATCCTCCCTTCACAATTGGGTTATTCGTATTTATGAGTACCCGTATCTGTTGTTCTTCATTACTTGCTGCCGCACTTGATATAGAAACGGACAGAAGGAGAACTAAACATAGTGAAACTATTACCCACTTTTTCATAAAAAACCTCCCAACCATGTAAAAAGTTTGTTTTTTACGATCCGAACTATCATATGCGAACTAATTTTCTTTGATTCCAGTTATTTCATAGACCTTATAGCCAAGAATGTTAACGTCTATTTGGTTGAAAAAGTAAAAAGACCGTTTATGCCTGAGAAGTGGCTATTAACGGTCTTTTGTTTGTGTTCCTCTATGAGAACGGACATGATTGTCAACTGCTTCAATTATTTCTAAGTTGTAAAACGAAACTTCTCGCTCCACTCCCCGTCGTCCTTCACTATGAACTATTCGGTTTTTCCGAATAGTTGCTTCTTCCTGTAATTCACCCTCTTGATAATTGTCATTAACTACTCCAACCCAATCCCCAAAATCCGACTCCCCAAATCCAAATGCTCCCGATCCAGCGTCACCTTCACCTTACCCACACGCCGTTTCTCCCGCCAATCACTAAGCTCCTCTTCCGTATCCAACCGCAATTCCGACACTTCCTTCGCCCTGTTAAGCATATAATCCGTCGTATACAAAATCCGATAAATCCCATGCCCCGCGGGAACTATAGCACTCTCTCTTCTAACCCACTCGTCCACCTCAAACACTACATATAGCTCATCCGTCGCACCTCTACGCCCCAAACATGCTACGCTCGTACTCTCTCCCCTGCCCTTCCGAATACACAATCGCATCCCGATAGCGGTGCATCGTATTAATATCATCCTCTTCCGGCCCCGGCATCTGGTACCTCTCGAAGTATGGCGTCCCCTCATAAGCAGGATTAATGCGATATTTGGCATCAAAAATGTATTTATACTCCTGTCCACCTCGAGAGCTACTTCCACATTTCCTGAACTTTCATAAAATAAAAGCGTGTAATGCATAGTTATCCACCTCTCAAAAGTTTGGAGCTTAATACCCGCTCATTATTATGACGAACTTTAAAGGATTTACCTCATTCATTCCAATTCACTCTCAATTGAATAAAAAAACTGCACCCTAATTGTTAGATGGTGTCTAACAAATGGGGTGCAGTTCACATAAACATTGTGATTTTGCTCGGACAAGGGCTCAGGAAATCGAACCGTGGCTAGGCAGAACCATAATTCGCCGCCGCGATGATCAGGATGTTTGGAGAGACGGCTTACTTTTCAAATCTCTTATAATCCTCAATAAGGTCTTTTAAAATAGGTGTGCTGTTACCCTTACCCAGTTGCTCCCACTTCAAAAGGCCGCCGCATACTTCTCAATTGAAAAGGAATACTCTCCTTAAGAATCTCAAGAAATCAACGTCCTTAAAAGAATCCATTTGCTTGCCCAGATGGTGAAGCTCCCATTGTTTCCCTGCAAGGTGCTTATTTATTTCAGCTATCTCCTTATCGAATTGGTTGAGTTCGTTATTCAGGTTGATTCTGGCAGTATCTTCTTCCCTCTTTAAGAAATCATACTCCGGACTATAGGTTTGCCTTATGTTAGATATCATGTCCTGCGACCTGTTTTGATAAGTTTGTTCTAAGTTATTCAATATTGATTTCCTGTCCTTAAATTTTGATTTTATGGCTGTGATTTCACTACGAGGAACGGATTGGGGGATTTTAGTCCTATACTTGCGTTCTATCTTTTTTTTCCACTCTACCAGCACTTTCGCTTGGGATGGACTCATTCCTACATGAACCGAGCCCCCGTTTTTTAATATCATATACACCTTTTCAATTTTTTTGCGGCCATAGGACTGGAAGATATTAATGTCCAAAAAATCAGCCGGCGTACGAATTCCGCTCGATCTT
Organism: Paenibacillus sp. V4I9; assembly: GCF_030817295.1. NCBI lineage: Bacteria > Bacillati > Bacillota > Bacilli > Caryophanales > Paenibacillaceae > Paenibacillus > Paenibacillus sp. V4I9. The sequence continues at coordinate 213,012 of NZ_JAUSZE010000001.1, read as the reverse complement.
AAACGCCGTTTGATTTCATCGTCTATATCCGGTATTTTTTCTTGGCTAATCCTATGCTTCATTAATTGATCTTCCAGCCAAGTTTTTTGGAAAGAGGCCAATGCGCCGGCAAGCTCGGTTTTTTCCTCCTGATCTATGGTTTGTCTTTCACCCACGATTTCGCTTATATGACTCCGGAGTTCCTTCTGCAATTTTTCCGTTTCATTCTTTTCTCGTTCCGATACTTCCCCTTGCCTTCGTAATATATCGTTTATCTTGTCTTCCTCCATTTGTTGGAACTTATGCTTTATATCGTTGACTTCGTTCAATTCGCTTGTCAGATCGGAAACAACATATTCAAGCTCCTTTATTTTTTCAGACGTGGTTCTCTTTACTTTAACAGTGGGAAGTTTCACATAACACCAGCTTAAAAAGGCCATCTCCACACCTAATCCCAAAGTCGTGCAGGATACTAAAGCTGTAACCGGAGCGTTTCCATACATAACAGTTGCAGTCGATGCTGCGGTAGTTAATACCAATAATGAAATGGTTCTTTCCAACACGAACCTATCTTTTGACAGAGGCTTGCAAGGTATTGCTTCCGTTGTGAGATAATCCAGTACCCACGACGAACCAACAGGATACGATGTTTCTGGTTGTGATTGGACAGCGGCTGACCGCATCTTCCTAGCGAGCCAATCAGAGAAGGCTGCTAGATGAGTAATTAATTTCGTTGCAGAGGCGGCTAAAGGATGCACGGCATCAACCAATGATTCGGGATCAGGGGGCCGAGGCACCTTCGGCATTTCTATTGCCGTAACATCACGAAAGGAGTTTACCAAAAAACGTAACGTTTCATCATCAACAAGTTCCAGATATTCAAAAGCGCGAGATGCGCCTGGCGAGACAAAGTCTTTCTGTCGAAAGAGGAGACATTCTTCACCCTCTCCCGCTCCAAGCGAATTCCATAATGAAGCATCCACAGAAACGGTTACTATTGAAATCAAAATAACCCACGCTGAAAAGTTATCGATATACGGCCCAAAATGTTCTTCGTTTCTTCCGGGGTGTTGATAATTTCTGTGACCGAGCTCGTTGCTTTTCATGCCGTTTAAGCCTGGTACATACATACCATCATAATCGATCAGAATCATTTCATCATTGTGAATCAATATGTTGCCATGCTGCAGGTCGCCATGCGCAATATTTGCCATGTGCAGCTCAGTGATCATTTTTAGCCATTTATTTGCTAGTCCTTTCAATATTTCAACGTTATGCAAATTTCTTTGGATATAATGAAGCAGCGATTCCCCCTCAACCCACTGCATTTTAACGACTGGAAACCAATTGCCGTTTATTTTTATGCCTTCAGAGAGGTACTCAAAAGGGACGATATAAGGGAGATTAACGGAGCTTAAATGCAAGCTGATGGCATCGTAACGGACCTTTTGATCCTTCACGTTATTGGTAAAGCACCTGACCGCCCATTCCGTCTTTCCGCACTTTATTTTGTAAACACTAGCGAAACCTCCCGAAATAGGACGAGGCAGTCCAAGCTTATCCAATTCAGGGAATCCGGATTGAAGCTCTGGGTCCTTGAAACAAATTTGCGGATTTTGTATCGCTTCCCTATAATCCTGTGGAGTGGGCCATAACATCACCTCACATCCCCTTACAATAGATTTACCCGAATTAATGTAACATCATCATTTCTTAGATAAAAGCCGCCGTCGCGGCAAATTAACTTCCTTTCGGACTGAACTAAATTTATGAATTCATGTTCACCCGCTAACCCTTGTATTTTCTTTATTACGCTTGGGTCTTCCTCGTAACGAGTTAATATCCAGCATGCCAGGGCATCGGTCATTAACAAAAAGGTGTCTCCCGTTTGGGCAGTACCGGTCCATTTTTTAACGAACATTTTAAGGTGAATGTTATTGGCTGAGTTACTCGATATAAGAACCGGCCTATTATGAAAATCATCGACGGAGCTCAAAGGAAAAAAGGCGATAATTTTATCACCCCGAACTTGAAATATACAGCTGTCACCGATCGCTACTGCATCAAACCCCGCGGATGAGGCATCCGTCAAACGAAAAGTGATTCCGGCTAATGTAGAGAACGCCCCGCTTTTTAGCTTCTCTTCAGCGTACCAGGGAAGGTTTTTGGCATTTAGTTTTCTCTTCCAAGCCTTTGACAATTTGGAAACGGATTTATCGATATGTTTACTTTCAAATTTGCCATTGCAATAACCGCTAGCGAGCAAATTAGCCCATATATCGGCAAACGAAGATTCACTAGCCCCATCGGCTATGGCGAATCTATAATACGCAGTATCCTTATTAACAAAAATGCTGCTGCCAACGGCATCTTCATATTCATCTTTGCGGTTTCCCGCCTTTGGCAATGAAAAACATGTGTTTTCTATTTGCACCATAGCCCCCCCCTACCTAAGATTGGCGGGACGCGTTCCAATGTCAAGCGCCTGGATCACAAGGGTTAGATCGGCATTTAATACAAATCCCCTTGATCCATCCGAAAGATTCAATTCATGTTCCTGATTGGCCACCCGGATCATAAATGGTGTCAGCATGCTTGAGCCTTCGTAGAGCATCCTGGAGTATTGATCAGGCAGTCCATCCGAGGTTTCCGGAAAACGCAGCTCATCCGCACTCGGAATGCCGGATATATGCAAGTTGAACAGCAATACATTTCCATCGTCCGTTGCAAGTAGCCTTATTTGTTCCATTGCAGCAGTCGGATCACCGTCGGTGGATTCTCCGTCCGTAATATGAATGACCACCGGCGGAAAACAATGAGAATATTCACTGATCCATTGACTCAAGATGAGATGGGCTGTATTCAACGCCTGGCACATTGGAGTACCGCCGTTCGCGACAGGATCAAACCAGACAGGAAACTTAACAAGCTGATCTACAAGCCCGCCTGCCCCATCCGGAACTTTCTTCAGACGTTTTTCCAATCTTGACGGATTATCTGCTATTTCACTAATCGGCACAAATTCCTTTCCGGCTAATACACCGCCGAATGCCGGCCCAACGTTGGCGCCATAGCCGATCACACCAACATGATAGTAGTCGCGTATACCTTCTGACTTCGCACACTTTATAATAAGATTTTGTAATAAACGATTTATTGCATCGGAAACACTTCCGGCTTTTGAGCTAGCCCCGAATGGGTCGGACATCGATCCGGACTGGTCAATAATAAACAGAAAACAAGACGGATCTGAACGGCTGATTTCTGCTGAATACATGATTTTTCCTCCTCAAAAATGTACATATTCCCATCATATTCCGCAGGAACGGAGATTTGTACTTTTGAAGAAAAAAAATATTGGATGGTTCTTTAACCCGAGATTAACGGCAAGCAGTGCCCCATCTTCGACACACAAAAAAAGTCCCTACATCACTATTCACGGTGATGTAGGGATACTATTTTTCAAAGACTATTTCGTTGCGTCGATTTGTTTAAGCATGAGTACGGGAGACTTTCACTTCTTGCTCGATTGCACTACCAAACACGGGTTATGTTCGCATTAGAAATTAAGAAATTGTCCACGACTACTCTCATTGATTAAATATTTGATAATTCGTTTCACTACATAATTTGCAGCTTCTTCGATTGAAAACTTGCTTGTATCGATTTCGATTTCCGGGTTCCCAGGTGTATCATTTGTGCTCGAGCTGCCTGCAAGCGGTCTGTTTACATAAACTTCAATATATTCTTTACCAATGATGTCTCGCGCGGTTTCTCGGTCGTTTTCGATCGGGGAATCATTCGATACCAATGCAATAAGTCCAGCATCGTTCATCAATTTTGCAACTTCTGCTAATCGCTGCAACGATTCTCCCTGGCCATTCCCCAGTAACATGGTATGGTGACCTGTCGATACCAAACGTTTTTCGACTTCCTTCGCAAGGGTTGATTTATCCGAAACCGCACCGGTGAACCAGAGGGTTAATGGATTCTGTCCTTTTTGCTGGGCACGAACATCTCTGGTGATTTCCGTATCTAGCTGTACAGATCTGTCGGAGCTTTGAAGGGCTTGGTCTATCACTCCGCAAGCGGATGTCATATTGGTTACACGATCGATCAGAATAAATCCGCCAATGCTTTTATTTTGTTCAAAGGAATCAAAAACGATGTCGTCCGATAAAGAAAATTCACATTTTGCCACTTCATTCTTAACAAGATGATCGGCTGAAACCGTGTTGCCTGTATTAATATCGATTTTATGTTTAATTGCCGTTACGGTACCTGGCAGGACTTTCGTTCCTACTTTGACCAGATAATTCTTGCCTGGCGTCAGTACGGAATCATCCATCCAAAGAATCGTAGCGGAGAAACGATCCGCCTCTTGGATTTGATTATCTTTTGTGAATACACAGCCCCGCGAAACGTCGACTTCACGATCCAATTGAATGGTTACGGGTTGTCCAGCAAAAGCTGAATCCCTATCTTGGTCTGTCACTAAGATACGTTTGACTTTCGCTTTTTCACGACTGGGTAGAGTCGTCAACTCATCGCCGACCGCGATGCTCCCAGCCTCAATCTGGCCTTGGAAACCGCGAAACGTATGGTCCGGTCGACATACACGCTGAATTGGCATCATAAATTGCTTCGAGTCGTCGTTTTGGTGAACATCCACATTTTCCAAATACGGCAGCAACGCAAGCCCTTCATACCATGGCGTATTTGGTGATTTTTTCGTAATGTTATCCCCTTCTGTAGCAGAAACAGGAATCACCTGAATGCTTTCAAAGTGAAACTCAGCGGTCAATTGCGAGAACTCTTGTTTGATCGCTTCAAATTTCTTAGGATCAAAACCCACTAAATCCATTTTGTTCACAGCTAAAACAAGATGTTTAATGCCCATGAGTGCGCAAATCCGAGTGTGGCGCTTAGTTTGGGTAATAACCCCTTTCTTTGCGTCCACAAGAATGATAGCCAGATCCGCAAAAGATGCGCCTACGGCCATGTTACGGGTATATTCTTCGTGTCCAGGTGTGTCCGCTACGATGAACGAACGGTGGTCCGTCGTAAAATACCGATAAGCCACATCAATCGTAATGCCTTGCTCACGCTCTGCCATCAGCCCGTCAAGCAGCAAAGAATAGTCAATTTTGCCGCCGCGGCTGCCAAGTCTGCTGTCTAGTTCTAACGCTCTTTCCTGGTCGGCGAACAAAAGCTTTGCCTCATAAAGCATATGTCCAATCAAGGTGGATTTTCCGTCGTCTACACTTCCGCAAGTGATAAATTTAAGCAGACTTTTCATTTTAGAAATAACCCTCCCGTTTACGTCTTTCCATACTTCCCGCCGCTTCTTGGTCAATAACCCGAGTTGTCCGTTCGGATGAAACCGCACCAAGCGTTTCTTCGATAATGGCATCTAGCGTATCCGCCTCCGAATCGGCTCCGCCAGTAAGAGGATAGCAGCCTAATGTGCGAAACCGCATCTTCTTTATTTCAACTTTTTCATGAGGTTCGAGTTTCAAGCGATCATCATCCACCATGACCATATGTCCATCGCGATTGACGACGGGTCTTTCTTTTGCAAAATAGAGAGGTACAATATCAATGTTTTCTCTGCGAATGTATTGCCAAATATCTTTTTCTGTCCAATTGGATATTGGGAAGACGCGGATGCTTTCTCCTTTATTAATTCTTGTGTTGAAAAGTTTCCACATTTCCGGCCGTTGGTTTTTCGGATCCCACGCATGATTTTTATTCCGGAACGAGAAAATCCGCTCCTTCGCACGCGACTTCTCCTCGTCACGTCTTCCGCCACCAAACGCAGCCGTAAATCCGTATTTGTCCAATCCTTGTTTTAATGCTTGGGTTTTCATAATATCGGTATACGCGGAACCATGATCCATTGGGTTGATCCCTTGATTAATACCTTCCTGATTCGAGTGAACAATCATTTCGATCCCAAATTCTTTCGCTTTGCGATCGCGGAATTCGATCATTTCTTTAAACTTCCACGTTGTATCAATATGCATGAAAGGAAATGGCGGTTTCTCGGGATAAAAAGCTTTCAGCGCCAAATGCAGCATCACGGAACTATCCTTCCCGATCGAATACAGCATCACGGGATTTTCACATTCCGCCGCTACTTCTCGTATAATATAAATCGCTTCAGCCTCGAGTTGATCCAGATGCGTCATTTCTTGTATGGAATCAAGCATCAGTTTTTGCATGGAAAGGTGCCTCCTTTTAATTCTCACTAAATCTATCGTATTTCTTTATATCCTATCAGATTCTAGCTTTAATGCAAAGTGGAAGAAAGTGAAATTTTCTATATTTCTAACATTTTCCTCGAATAATGTCGTATTTTTTTCGAAAAGCGGCACTCTTTAGCACAATAATCACTGTGTGACGTTAAAGTTCACTTCGTCACGCCTGAGTCAGAAAAGCGTGGGGAGTCGAACCCCTGTTCATCTTATCCATGCGAACATTAAACATTCTACTCGTAATGAATTAAAGTTTCTTCACAATAAATATTGGGGACGCAAGATTTCGCGTCCCCAATCAGTCCACAACCCTATTAATCTTTTACTCGATCCCCTATAAATGAAGAATAAATTCCTCATAATTCGGCAAGATAAATTACAAAAGAAAATATGTTGAAGTTCGGTGGGAAGCATCAAATGAGTCACCTTTTCTCTAAATATCTAAACTTAGTTTGACTAGTTCAATATTCGTTATTAATTGGACTATCACATGTTCTACACTCCCTAGGAAATGTATCATAGACTACACGCCTTGTATAAAGATCTACTATCTTCAGTTTTTGTGGACGCTGCTCTTCTATGAAAGAGGTTGCTTCAGTAATGCTTTTAAATGTTTCAATAAGTTTATTATCCTCTGTTAGAACATTACAGGTAATGTTATCCCACACCAACATAGTAGGGCTATAAATTTTAATCTTGCTATTATTAAGAGTTTTTGCATATTTTACTGCTTCTTCTAAGCTATCATATTGGCTAATTACTTTATTGCCTTGATATAACGTATAATCCTTGGGATGATCTAAATCAAACATGGAGTCCGTCGGAAAATCATTATTCTTATTTAAGTTTGGTCCAGAAGTATTGTTATTTACCTCTTTAGACGAGCTACTCTCGATAGATATTGAGCTGTTCTTTTTCTGAGAACCACCTAATAATTTCTCTTTTAATTCTCTCTGTTCCACATCCCATTCACTTATTTTATTATGAAGCATTAGTTGATTATCAGTAAGTTTGTCAGCGTCTAGAGGTCTTCCCGCCTCAGCAGTGTAAAGTCCGGCTTGGAGTAAATTTACATATTCATCTCCTAAACGGATGAAATTCTTATGTAAACAAATAATTTCGTTATTATCAGGTAAGATCATATCTTTAACTAAATATAAATTTAGATCAAATCCATAACCAGCCATTCTAATTTTAGATACTGCTTCCTTTTGACTCATTGAGCCATTTATGTAGTTAAGTCCAGCTTCACCATAGTAATTCAAAAAATTTTGAAGCTCTATGCGAGACTTATCCATCTCATCAAAATACTCTTTTATAGTTAACTTCTTTTTATTATTTTGATTGTTTGGTTCAGAGATCGTTTTAGAAGTGGAACTCGGAATATTTTTTGGAGCATCCCCTACATCTATAGAATAGTCTTTGTCATTGCCCTCTTGAACTACCTTCGAATAACGTGGTGTGCTATTTAATGAATCCATAACTTGAAAAGAAGTAAAAATAAAAGTAAGTAATGAAATTAAAAATAAAATTGATCCTAATTTTACGAACCCCTTATTTTGAACATAGGAGAATGCAGTGTAGATCAAGGATAGTGCCGCGCATAGCACACTAAGTATTAATGCTACTATGATTAAATTATTCATAAAATATCTTCACCTTTTCCAACTTCATATGACTACTCTACTATTTAAAAATCAAGATGGTTATATTATCCGGCATAAACAACAACTGTTTACGAAATCCTCGCTTTCTTTGTTTAATGTCATTTGCTTTACAATGGTATCTGTACCCATGCATTCCCCTCATTTTACAATTTGATACCGATGAAATATTATTTCTTATCGTTAAACTTCATACTTTCCAGTAAACTTTGAAAATCCTGAAACGAACTTTTATATGTAACCTCATAAGCAGAGTTTCGGACGCTATAATATTGCGATCCCGACTTGAATATAATTAACGTATCAATTCTTTTATCCCAATCATGTCTATTTACATAGGTTATTTGAAAAGCGTCAAATCCAAACAATTTCACTTGTTTTTCATCGATGATGTCATCTTTGGAGATAGCTCCCTTTTTCTTAGCACGGTCCAAGTATTGAATCAAAGTCATGTCTTTCGTCTCGTTCACCATTTGATCAGAAGAAATAAATAACATGGTGAAATTGAAATATCGCATAGCTAACTGGATGTTCTCAATATCCTCAACTGTAATGAAATCCTGAACCCTCTCATTCACTTCAGGTTCTACTTGGTCGACTCCGGCCATATTCCTCCATAAGCCATAAGCGGTAAAGCGAAACTTAGCATTCATACTGGTATACTCTTTCTTGCTATAAATCAATACTATTCGTTTAGCCTCATTCCATTCTACCTTTGCTCCAACAGACTCTGAGATAAACCGTAAAGGAACGAAGGTATTACCCTCTCTTAACTTCGGCGCTACGGATAAGGTGGTCAATTTACCATTCACTTTTGCGATAGGGTTGTCAATTTGTAATTCGATTTCAATGTCTTGTTTATGACCAGTTATTGTGCGAGTATTTGCATCCCAGGTTATATCTAGACCCATTCGTTCAAAAACAGGCCTAAATTGAACAAGCGTAGATGAGTTTTCAATAAAAGGAGGAGCACTAAACTCAACGGGATTCGCATCAAGAGTTACTCGAATAGGATCATCTTCTGCTCTGGTATTCCCAGGATTAATAATGAAAAGAGATATTATGAAAAACAGTCCTGCAAAATAATAAGATATTTTCGACATAGATACACTTCCTTACTGAAATAATTGACAAGCTTTTAGTTTGCTCCGCGCATTTCTTGGTTTAACTTTTTAACAAAGATGGCTGTTTAACACTATTTCATGTCCCATGTAATTGAATCATGGCATAAATATCAAAAAATCCATGAACCAGAATAATGGGAATAATACGCCTCTTTTTGGCAAAATAAATGGAGAAAATAAAAAATAAAAGCCCATTTAATATCGCGGGTATTGCACCTTGGTATAAATGATATGACGTTTGAATCAGCGTACTAACTAGCACAGCAATCTCTTCTTTTTTAAAAAAGTGAAGAAACTCGGTTATTCCATATGCCCTAACGATCAACTCTTCGAAAAAAGGATTCACAATTATGAATATGAAATAAAATAGAGTGATATCGCTTTTTAAAAATTCAACGTTATGGGGCTCAGACTTCAAGTGTGGAACAAATAGAAATAGTATAATTTCGAGTACATAGAAAGCAAAATACAGTAATAGCGCGTAACCAAGATCAGAAAATTTGAAGGTCAGACCAAGTTCCTTAAAACTTCTTTTCTGAATTTTGAGTGACACTCCCAGTAAGATTAATCCAAGCACCTCAAAGATCACATTAAAACCGAATCTTAAATTACTAACTTCTACTCCATGGGATGGGTGGAATAGGAGATATGTTGATTTAGTAATCGGCCATACCAACGCAAAACATAATATAACAATTAACCAAATTAACCTTTTTCTTGCCTCAAAGTTTAGCATTACGGTTCTCCTTAAAATCCAATTGACGGAATAACAATGTCTAACCCATGGTTTTTTGCTCACTAGCTTTTCTAATCTGCATTCATATACCTAGTAGCCTCTCGAACAATTTCGAACTTATTATCTTCTGAAAAGGTATAACCCTCGTGTCCAAACACTTCATGAATTATTTTTTTCCCTTCGGGATTGCTTCCAATAGAAATAAACGCATCCTGGATCTTTTCACGCCATTTCGGATCCATATCTGAGCGCACTGAAATGGTGTCGTTTGGAATTTTATTAGTAAATGCTAGGACACGGGTATCTCTAATAACATTAGGATAATCCTTTTGCATCAGGGAACGAATATCCTGAAAAACGGCGGCAGCATCCACTCGATTATTGAGTAATCCTTGAACAGCTCTATCATGACCTTGAAAAAACTGTCCCTTTACATCACGTACAGGGTCAATTCCATTCATTCCTAGCGCTAATCCAGGATAAACATAGCCTGCAGCTGAGGTCATGCCCTGCCATCCGATAGTCTTGCCTTTTAGATCCTCAATGCTTTGGATAGGCGAATCTGCTCTAACGAGAAGCATTCCTTGGTAAAAGTCAACAAGTTGTTGAGTGGTCTTTCCAGTTGGAGCGTCCACACCGTACCGTAAAGCCTGCAGAAGTACATCTGCTGTCTTAAAATTATCGTGGGCAGTAACATATTGATAAGGTGGCAAAAAACTGAGATCGACAGTCTTCGCTTTCATTAACCTTATTACATTGTTATAGTCCGTAGAGACAGAAAGCTTGACGGGAACTCCTAGCTGTTCTTTAAGCATTTTCTCGAGCGGCTTTGCCTTAGCTTCCAAAATTCCTGCATTTTGGGAGGGGACGAATTGCACCCGTAGTTCGCTTGGCACAAAAGTAGCGTTAGATGTGGCACTGTTCTGCGGTAACGGATTCAAACTATCTTGCCCTCTTCCACCTATACCTGAAGATGCCATAATAATTGTGACTCTTCGATCAACAGTGTTCCAAGATACCTTCGCCCCGAAAACTTCGGCAATGAATCGAACTGGAACCATAGTGCTCCCATTAGATACATAGGGAATACTGCTCAAGACAACGGCTCCTTTATTGATATATGCAAACGGTGAACCAAGAGAAAGTTGAACAGATGTACCTTCTTTCTCAGCAGTTATACTTTGATCTTCTTCATTCCAGGTTACTGATGTATGCAGCGCTTCGAAAACAGGCCGCATAGGAACCATAACAGTCCCTTGATGATTTACGGGTGGAACTTCAAAGCTCAGCGTCTGATTATCAACGACAATACTTGCCTTGAGATCGTTGTCGGCCATTGCTATCCCACTATTCATACAAAAGTAAATACTGAGTATAGTTGAGAACATGCACAGCAGAACTTTTCGAGCCTTCATATGTAATCCCCCTATTAAATAAATCTCATGTTGATTAACCCCATTAATAAATTTATCAGCATTACTCGTCTGAGGCTTCAAGGTTTTTCAGTATTTCATGAATCTTATCTTCAAATAATGACCTCCCGATTTTCTGCTACCTACACTTGTTCTACTCACAGCTGTTAATAAACCCAGATCGTTCTCAAACCTATTAGCTATACCTAGAAAGTGTTGTCCCCACCCGCTATTCATAGAGATTTCTTGAAATACACCAGTAGGTGCGAAACATATAGCTAAGTCTGATAATCACTACCATATACAACTAAAAGAGCGAGAAAATCTGCGAGTTTGATAGAAACTGTTATAGTCCGCTGAAGCCTTGATATTACTGGGTTTTTCGAGTCTACTCTCAACTCTAGTAGGCTGCTTACAACGGGTTACTGCTACACTTTATCACCAGTTTAACACCAATTTATCACCAATAATGTTGTAATAAGGAAGCATTACTTTTAATTTTGCAGGACAAGAAAAGGCGTGCCTCCTACACATTGTCTTCAGTAATTTAAAAGGAGCCTGAGCAAGGTTAGGCTCCTTGAAGTATTAAAACTACGACTTTATTTGATGAAGCAATCTGTAGTAACAACCGCTGCTTGAGCCCTCGATGTATCTTCTTGAGATGCAAATTCACTTTCATTGGTTCCATTCATTAGATTCAATCCGGATGCTACCCCGACATAAGTGGCCCAGTCGCTGATACTTCCTTCATCGGTAAATGTTACTCCTTGTGTTACCGGTAATTCCTGAAGCTTCTTGCCAGTCGCTTGTAAGTAGGCATTGACCATCATCACAGCCATTTGCTGTCTTGTGATATTAGCCGCGGGAGAAAAAGCATGATCGCTAACCCCGTTCACAATATGAGATTCAAATGCAGCATAAACGGAACGGAACTTTTATACCAGGAACTATCGTTAACATCGGTAAAATTCTCCTCGACTTTGGAGCTTCAATGCTTTAGAAAACCGAGTTACGAATGTGCACTTGTCATATTGGAATCGGCTATATAATTTCCCGTTTTCTTATCCAAATTGCTCAACTGTAAAAGTTAGTGAATTAAAGTTACCGTCTACCCCATTTATGAGGAATGGATTTGAAGATATAAGCATCTTGCCGTAATCGCTGAATCCACATGATAGCCAAGGATGATACGCTGCTATTCACATTCGACAATTTATATAGGATTCACATTATCATTTAAATGCTCTACTAGATCCGGATCGATCTTGATTTGGGACATTATCTGAAAGCCTCCTCGAACACCTCCACAATCTCCCTGCTATCAAAAGGCTTGGCATTATTCAGAGAACAAGCCCTAATATACTGCAAGCGAGGTATGACAATGAGTTTGACCACGAGCGGATCAACAGATAAACTCTCTAGCAATTTAATGGGATCAATTGGAGGATCAATTAATATTACTTTTTGGGCAATATTTTCCTCTTTAAAAGCTTCAATTGTTTCCTTTAAAAGGGCTGTTCCTCTTGGCGTACAATCTGTAATAAAATGGACAGACAATGCAGACGAAGCTAGACGGTTCAACAATGCTGTTTGGGTCGAATCCAAAAGGATGTTCATGTGACCATAATAATTTAAACGCGTTTTTAATTCTGCCACTACTTCATCTACTTTTTCTAAATCATTTTCAAAGTTTCCTTCTATGCATAAGAAATGTCGTTCCATTCGATCCGTTAAGAAATCGTTGAGACTTACAGGTTCCAAGCCGTACTGTCTTAGCTTCGAACTTCCAGTAAGGTCCAGCAACAACGTGTTTTGCCTGCGGGAAATGACTCCTGACCAAGTTAAGGCAGTAGCTGTTCGCCCAGTATCAGCAGGTCCTACGAATATACGAAGCGAATTCTTAATGACATTGTCCACGATCACAACATCTTCTACTCTTTGAGCCCTCAAAAGATTGATAAGTTTCTGTTGATACTCTATAATCGTCGCATCTTCTTCACAAAGTTTAAACACGAGATTAATGAGGCTCTTGATCTTCTCTTCAATGATCGACAAGGAAACTTTATTTTTCTGCAAATCACCAATAAGTTTAGTCGTCACTGCTGCAACATTCTGAGGTGTAAAAATGGGTTTTATCGGTTTCAAGACCTCTTTTATATACTCATTCTTTGACGGAATTTCCTCTTCGAAATTAGTAAGAAGGTCAGTTACACTCCTATCCATTGCCTTGTATACTTCAATAATTTCTTTAGATAATTCCATAAGATCTAGCTGAAGGTTTAGCCTAGATTCAATAAGAGCCTGTAATTTACCTTGGTCTTCGTATACCAATTTCACAGTAGACATCGTATCTAGTGCATTTCTGATATTGTTAATACGCGTATCCACTGTCAACTCTGCTGACTTCACAATAGCTACCATAATGGCAATAACTTTATCAGCTATAATGTTGCGCTCAACCCCTTTATAAGCTGAACGCTCCACGCCAATTTGCTTTATTTTGTCAAACCGAATTTCAGCTGTTAACGAAGTATCCTTAAATACATTGGCTATCTCGCTGTCTAATGACTCTAACATATTCACTAGTACAGCATAATGCGTGTTCTCATGCATAAGTTCTTTGTAGATCTCATCCTTCTCTAAGGCATGCTTAAAGAAATTGAAATCAGCATATTGTCCCATTTCTACTACTCTTTGTTCAAGAGATTTAGTTGGCACATAAGGTTGTTCAATGGCCGCACTTACTTCAACTTCTGCTCCAGCATCAATAACTGCCTCTGCAATATGAAGGTTATCACGAGTCTTACCATCTCCTGATTCTATTACCCTGTTATCACTACCAATTAAGTTGGTCTCGATAATACGATTAACAGTCTCTTGTATAACTTCTAGAGTAACCTTCGCGATTTTAACTTTTTGGACGCTTCCTTCAATAAGATCGGCGTCCTTGTCTTTTTGATACAAGTATATGACGCCTACCGAAGCATGCTTATTCCTTAAGGCCGCATTTAACCCCTGGCCTGAAAGTCCTCCCAAATCTTTTGGACTTAAGACAACAGCATCCATGTTAGATAAATTCGGATGGATCGCAAGGTTTTCAGCTATTTTACTTATATTCGTTTGAAAACCTTTCTCTAAAAAAGCTTTTTTAACGAAAGGACCTAAAGACGCTCCAAATATCATACACGTTATCTCCTAATCAATTAGTAAACTTCCCTTTGTAATCCTTATAAAACTGAATATTTAGCTGCGAATTACGGTTCTCATTGTAGATATACGGATAATGATAGCCTTGAACGACATTGGCTTGATCGACGAACTGTTGGTTTAGATTATAAGATACTTTAATAAAATCCAGTAAATGGTTCATATAAATTGTCGATGCAGCAAAAGTTTTCTTATCCAGTTCTGCAGTCGCGCTTGAATTGGAACCGGCTATTTTTCTGATTTCATTAAAATCATTATTAAGTTGATCTATTAGATCTTCTCTCCGTTTAACCATGGGCTTGTTGAGTTCCTTCACTTGCGCGGAAAGCTGTGTAATGGTTTTATCTTTTTCTTTTACCTCATTGGTTAAACTCTCTATTTGTGCTTTTGCTTCTTCTAACGTTATCTTTTTTTCAGGGCTAGATGCTGATAGAAAAGAAAATGCCGAAGATACGCTTGTACGATGAGCAGGGTTTTTAAAAAATGTATATGCCGAGAATCCGCCAAGAGCTATTACCACAATGAATACAGAGAGCCATATTGTCTTGGTGCTTAATTTTAAAGATGGGCGTTTATTAAACAGAGCTTTCACCCTCTTTTTTCTATCACCCTTTTTCTCCTCCAAAATTTCAATAGCAACATCAATTTCCCTCGCAAGACTCGAATGTGGATTCTGCAAATGAATTGACCGATATACTTCAATCGCGTCTTTAAACTTCCCTCTTGATTCCAATTGCCTTGCTCGTGCAAGAAGAGCCTCTGCCTTCTTCCCATCATTCGGCTGATTAGCAGCCTCTTTAGGCTTAGCTTGTTCGTTTGCAGCCGCTACCTTCGGTTGTTCATAGATGGCGTATTCCATTTTCGAAATTTCAAGCATCCACTCGCCGAATGTTGGACATTGGCTAAGATCATCGCTATCCCATGCCCTCTCAAATAGTGAAACAATTGCATCTCCCCAATTGGTTCGAATGGCCTGAACAAGCTTATTGTATCGAACGCAGTCAGTCTGTAATTCAGAAGGGGCAAAATAACTTTCCCCCCATGCGTTCTCAAAAAATAGTTCCGTACAAGCTGCTAACATTTCCATTAAGAGCACGGCCCCCGCAAAACGGTCGGAGTTAGCGCTCCACAAGCCCGATTGGGTATTGTTCTGAGATGCATACTGTGGGGCATAACCTGGCGAACCTGCTGGGACATACTCTGGACGTTCGAGATGTGCGGCATACATTTGTTCCAGATCAATTAATTGCACATAATCAATCGGTTTTATATCTTTTTTACTTTTATCAAACATAGGAAGAATAAGGTTGGGAGCTGAAAGATCACAGTGGGACAACCCGCGCTGCTCCATCGCAACTAACGTGTAGGCCAAGGCGTAAACTGCCGAATAACTTTGTTTTTTGGTCAAACACTGCTTGTTCAATAAGATATCCATCCAGGTCGGTCCTTCAACCCAATTCATAACAACTGCATAGAGAAGATCCGACTCATTACTTAGCAATTGGGTATTGTTCTGAGGCGTAATAATGAACCGCTCACAGGCCGAGAGTCCAGACATTCCCTTATATTTCGCAATTTGCTCAGTTTGGAAGGCCATCGAAGGATTAATAAACTTAGAACGAAATACTTTAATTGCCTTCTTATGCTCTCTTTCCTCGGAATAAAGTAAATAAACCGTTCCTTGACGACCCTCTTGACCATATGGAACACCGGGAGCATTAGGATGTTCCCCTACGGTATACATATTTCCATTAATGACAAGTCTCTCATTCACTTCCGGCTGAAATCCCATAAAGACGATTCTCCTTAATCGATAACATTCTATTTAGTGTGTTTTGAAAAGTGAGGTGTCCCAACGCACATGAAATACGGACATATCATCACTAGAAGGGTTTTGGCCCTCCTTAGTTAATGTCAGTTGCAGCTGCTTCCCAGAAATTCGCTCCAAGTTGTTAAGTGCCTTTAGACCGTCCGAGTACAGCAATATAGAACCTTGGCTCCCCCAATCACGCAACGTTTCACAGAAGACATGAGGCATTCCACCTACTGGACCACAAGTGCTATTCCATTGATGGTGTGTGTAAAAGCGGTCTCCTAACTTCGTTGTCCATTCAGTGTGATCTGTCCACAGCCGCAATCGCACGTCCCCCTGCCAGGCCAATAAAATTCTGCCTTCTGGGAATTTCTTGCTGGGGAGGTCGATCCGTCCACACCCATAAATCGCACCGCTGCCGTGCTCTTTTTTTGCGGCTAACACTTCACGCAGCATACCCTTAATATGTGGTGGGATTTGATGCCCCTTTAAACTCTCTGTTGCACGAACGGCTATTTCCTTTAAGTACTGATTTAAAATTTGTTGTAGCGTTTCTTCGCTCTGATCATCCTCATTTATATTAATAAGCCAATCTATGAGATGATCTCCTAGAAACTTAGCAGCAAAATCTCCAAAATAGGACATGCTAACTCCATCACAAATGACAAATAACAGGCTCCCCTCCTCTTCGAGGAAAGACAAATAATCTTGTCCACTATCGCCCGCTTCTCTTGTCTCTGCTGAACGTGAATAACCGTATTGATAATCCCAAAACGAATGAATAACCTGTTGAACCTCGGTTTCTGTCTGCTGAGAAATCTCAATCCTCTTATTCATAACTTAGTAAATCGGCGTCGCGGCTGACATTTGAAAACCTAGCGACACCAGTTCAGGATTGGTTCCCGGAAACATAAGCAAGGAATCTTTAGCAAGATTAAAGTGTGCCTCCCGCATCATTTCCCGGTAACTTTCGGGGATGACAGAAGACATCAATTTCAATTTATAACCATAATCATCCCGAAAAGCAGTATCTTCTCGAACACCTTGCCAGCGCTTAGGCTCGTCTACCTCTTGTTCAAGAACATCATCAGAGATAAAAATATTTTCGACAAGCACATTACCATCCTTCACTGACATATCCATTATTCTGCGGACAATAGGCTGCGGATCCTCCCCTGTATACACGCCGTCTGTCATATGACAAATCAAAGGAGCCGGACAATCCTGCATGGTTGGAAGCTCATCTTGTAACAATTTTTCAGCGTATTGGAAAGCTTGAGAAGTATCTGTGAATCTGTAAGTCTTAAGAGTGGGCATCATGCCCGTATTCATCAACTCATCGATTTTTTTAATTCCTCCTGACAGATCGTGAACCTCATCGCTATAAGCTAAAATAGCCACCCGATAACGGGATGAGATGCGACTTCCTTTCGTAGACCTGAATACCATTTGTTTGAGAGCTACATACAAAGAATCCATAACAATATCGATTCGCCTCTTCTCACCCTTCATCAAACTCATAGAACCGCTAACATCTAATAAATAAATAATTAGTGCTGGATTGCTTTGCGTAGCTTGCGTGGTATAGGCTTGCGACTGAGAAGGGACCGTCATCCCGCCTAATATTTGTTGATGAACTTGAGTAGCCTGTTGATTGATTGCCCCCGGCCTTAGCACTTGCGTTTTCATTATGTCCGTTTCCGGGACACTCTGCATGTTTAATTGACTAAGCTGCTCTTTGACTTCGGAAATATCCTGAAATCTCTTGTCCGGGTTTGGTTCCAGCATTCTTTGGATCAACCGAACAAGCCTATCAGGCACATTAGATAATATGGTATTGAGGTCTCCACCGTTAGGGTAATAATACTTGCCCTCCGCTAGTAAGTAATATAGGACCGCACCGACGCTAAATATATCCGTTCTTCGGTCTGTTTGCTTATTCTCGAATTGCTCTGGAGCAGCAAAAGCAATTGTTCCCATTTGCACAGTATCTGAAAATTTACGTTGATCGTATTTGCGTGCGATACCAAAATCAATCAGTTGAATATTGTCATATTCATCTACCATCATATTGGATGGTTTAATATCTCTGAAGATGATTGGAGTAGGTTGATTATGTAGGTACATGAGAATATCACATAGTTGCTGTATGTATTTCAGTATCTTTGTAAGAGGCATCTTACGCACGGCGCCGTCGAATACCTGCTGCAGTGTGATTCCATTGACATATTCCATGACCAAATAGCATCTGCCCTCGGCATCAGGCTCGAAGTAATCCATAATTTTGGGGATATTAGGATGCGATAGACTTGTTAAAATCCTTGCTTCTTCGAGAAACACTTCGTTATTATCAACTTGGGTTATTTCTTTAACAGCCCATATTTTATCGTTAAGCTTCGTATCTTTGACGAGGTACACACATCCCATACCTCCTCGGGCAATTAACGATTCTACCTTGTATCTATTTCCAAGCATATTACCTGGTTGCAACATATGATCACCGGACCTTAAGGTTTGTTTTATTTCCAAGAGATCTTTAAGAGAAAATCATCCCCATTTGTTTCTATCATCAAGTCTCCATCATTAACAGTCTTAATCCCGCCTTTTAACTTGGTTACTGTATCAACTGATAAATTAGTAGATATTCTGTCTATATACTCCGACATCTTTTCGGGATTAGAGACAGAGCCTAACTTTATATAATTAATTCCTACTCGTGCATCAATGTTTGACCCTTTTGGAAGTATGGGAGTATCTCCATTGTTCTTAACGACGTCGGACATTTTAATAAATAACTTTCCTCTCAGAGAAATACCCTCCATACTACCAGATGCATCTAATAGACGCCTCATTGTCACTATAGCCTGTTCCCTAGTGTATGGATCATACGCTCTAAATCCGATGTCTGTTCCTTGAAATATCTTAGCATTAGCAGCAATGTTGACACTTTCTTTGGCCCAATCTGCTATAGCTAACTTATCAACGAACTCAAACTCAGTGGTGGATAGATCCGACATCCTTATCGACATTAGCATGTTAGCCATCATTACTGCTGATTCTTGTCTTGAGATATTAGCTTTGGGTTTGAACTCCGAATCTGAGACGCCATTAACTACTCCGGCCCCAAAAGCCTTGTATACGTGAAAGTCTTCTGTATCATTAAATTTCACATCGTTATGCACCCTAGATAATGCAAACTTTGCAGGAGACATATAGTCAATTACTGACACTACCAATTCAGAAAATTCTTCTCTGTCTATAGTAGACTGATAATTGCTTTGCAATCTCTGCGGCACTATCCCTTTATCTGCCATATATTTAACATCATCTTGAGCCCATGAAGATACTCCATTAGTCTTAGGCGAATTATTAGGAGAAGTAACTTGAGACATGTTGTTGTATGTAGAACTGGTTACAGATTCTTGTGCTTGAATATGTACACCACCATAATATCCGATTGTTGTAGCAGCTACTGCTAATGTTAATGCTCCTAATACTACTTTAAACTTTTGCATTTATATTCTCCTTTAACCCGTTCATGGATATAGGAGTAGCTGACCTTTTGTAGACCATCTACTCCTATGTTTTTTATTAATGTGTTCCAAAGACATCCAAGTCATCGGCCGAAGATTTATTCGAAGAGTAAATGTTGATAACTGGATATGGGATACTTGTTAATGGCCAACTTGTTCCCGCAATATTTACATTACCGTTTGAGTTAGGAGCTTTGTACTGTAAGACATACGTATCCCCCACAGCCTTAATATCAGCTGCCATAACTATAACGGTATTCTTATTTCGGATAGCGTCAATGTTAGCTTGTGTTGCAGGTTGCCCTGCTGCTACTGCTACGGCAGATGAAGGAAGAGCGTAAGTATAATGCCACCTTTGTGCTTGCTCCATGTACTGTGCTGCTGGTAACCTACTTCCTGGATTCTTGTCCCATCCATAGGTACTTGTGTTACCAATGTATGTTCTATTCCGTCCAGTTGCATACATGATTTGTGCTGTACCGTAAGCGTAGTTACTTCCATTAGGTCTAGATGCTTTACCAGTTACAGTGTCTCCTCCAGTATTCTGAGCGAAATCTGCAATGGTATTAGTGTTCGCTGCTTCTTGAGCAAACACATTACGTCTACCAGACTCACCTAACCAATCTAATCCAACGATATGCTGATGTATCGTCATAGGATTCCATCCAGGAACAGCTGCTCCGTGTTTATTAATAGGTTTATAATCACTGTTAACATCCATGTAGATATCCACCGGTTGGATGTTACCATTCTGAAGATTAAGAGCGTAATAGTATGGAATGATCTGCAGATTACCATAGTAGTTACCGATAGTTTGGATATCAGATAGAGTGTTGTACCCTAATCTTATAGGTTGAGTCTGTAGAGCTGGAATGTTGTTCTTCTCTGGCGATAACGGGAATGAAATTGGAGTCTGTCTTAAGTGACCCAATAATCCCCATGTATCTAGATAGTTAGTCCCTGCTGTTACAGGATAACCTCTGATATCAGTTAGGTCCCCTACAATCTTGTTCTGTTGATTCTGATTTACCTTCTTAACTACATTCTGTACTTGCCACTCAGTAGGAATTAACGGCATCTTGAACAAATTAGAATATCTGAAGTCACCAGTATCCTGAATTGTCATATTACCAATACGACCTACTACGTCCACATTAAACCTCTTAAGCGAACTATGCTTAGCTGCATGTGGTTTAGGAGTTCCATATCTAACTTTATTAGTCGGAACGTCATTATCCATCTGACCATTGATTGCAATACTCTTCCACTGTACTAAAGCGCTTAGTCTTTCTCTGTCTGCTAATGGCACATAGAAGTCATACTTACAACCATAACTATTGCAGTCTACCTGTAATGGTATCCACTCTTTAGCTAGGTACATATGGTTATTGTAAATAACATTAAAGTCATATTGGACATATTTCTCTTTTGTCCATTCTGTTACGTCCATATCATCTACAAAGCCTTTCCCCCTAGTATCAGTAGTAGCAGAGATACCATTAGCACCGTCCCCAAAGAAGTCACCTCTATTAGGGAAGTAGAGTTGGAATCCGTAATCTAGCACTACGAAGTTACCTGGAGTAAACCCTCCAGCAGGTGCTGCTGGATTCTGCTGCTTAGCTGTTGTAATGTAAGCCTCTGCAGGGATTGACGTTCCTGAGGATCCGGCTAATACAGGTACATCAATAGTAGGAGTACCTACTGCTGCGTTTGGAGGAGATTTAATAGATACTGCACCATTTCCAGTGTGACCCACTTCAGTCCCACCTGCCGGGGATGGCATAGTAAGATTACCTTGGACAATAGCAGTGTTAGATAGAGTTCCTACGTACGAGGATCCACCTCCACCACCTCCGTCAGAACCGCATCCTCCAAAACCACCTTGACCTCCAAAGTAACCGCCGCCGCCACCACCATCGTCAGTAGCCCCACCTTGTCCTCCAATACCGTTGGCATTGACTCCTGGCGCTCCACTTCCACCGCTGCCTTTAGGGGTGTTAATTCTATCCCCTCCTAAATCTCCATCTCCACCAAAGGATTGTTGTCCTGCACCACCACCAGCTCCAGCTACAAGAAGTTTACCTCCTGCTATAGATGTTATAACTTTAATTGATTTTAATTCATAGGCTACGCTGCTAGACGCACTGTTAGCTATATCCATGCGAATACTATTTATGGTATGACCTGCCCATCCAGCATCGCTTCCCATAGGTACTATATACGTTTTGTAACTAGTATCGCCAGTAGTCATAGCAAACCTAACTACTCTGCTCTCGGATGGACCACCCTGCTCGTTACTAATATAGAATTCACCTGATGGACCGTTACTGGTATTCTTTACTATTAGTTCCACGTAGTCAGTAGAGGATCCTACAAATGACATAGCAGGAGGAACGATCCACGTATCTGAACCAGAGTAACCAATACCATATCCAGCTCCTGCAGATACTCCTGAGAATCCATTAGTGCTTCCTCCAGTAAAGTCCCAAGCATACAAAGCTGTTGGAGTTCCTGAGCTTCCTCTAATATCTGAGGCTCCTCCACCAGAACCAGAATAAGTACCCCCTGCTCCTCCACCGTTCCAACCACCTGCTCGTGTTCCTGGAGCATCACAGCCAGCGCTTAATTCCTGTCCGTGAGATCCTTGACCTCCTACGTTAACAGTTAATTGTTGACCTGCTGTCAAATCAATCTTACCTGTTGCGTAACTACCTCGTCCACCTGTCCTTGCTCCATATCCAGGATCTCCTGTATATTGAGCATTACCACCTGATGCTCCCCATGCTTCTAACGTATACGTTCCAGCTGATGGAGCTGTGAAGGTCTGAGAGCTTCCGGTGTAATTGAATAGCTTAGAAGTTCCAGAATTTGCTGGAATATAGTCAGGATTAGGAATAGTCTGTGTTGTGTAGACTCCCTCTACAGGAATGAATTCTTGTATGCTCATGTTCTTGAGTTTCAAGTCATCAGCAAACATATATTCAGCTACACCTGCTGTAGAGTCAGATTGACCGTTGCCTTTTACGATGTGAATTCTAACTCTATTTACATTAGGGCCCGTAGTAAAATTAGTAACATGATTAGTAGGTGTGTATTGCTTTGTTTCAGACCCACCACCTACAGTTTGATACAGACTTCCATCACTGTTATATACATCTAAATAGAAGTTACCTGTACATCGGTGACAACTTATCTTACCTTCAAACTGATAGTTTGTATTAGGCTTGATTGTCACATCTTTGTAGTACACCCCTATATAGTTAGGACCTGTGTTACCTCCTACGTTCGGAGTCGTATTGATCTCGAAAGAATGCAATCCAGATACTACCCACATATCACCTGTTCTACTAGTGAATCTCACATTATTGTCTGGAGTAGAAGTCCACGTATTCCATCCAGCTACTAAGCTGTTTGGATTAATGTACTCTGCATTTCCATTACCAATAATGTTTTGACGGTAGTTAGGATCTAAAGTCTTTTCGTATTCAACTACTCCTTCTTGCTTATTACCACCTAGAGCCGCAGAAGCTGGAGTTCGTTGATCCATACTGCTAGGTAGAGATATAACCATAGCATCTTCAACTGATACTGGATCATGTATAACAATGTCATTTACTTTGGCATGAGATGATGAATAAGTGCTTCGATAATATTGACCATTATCATTGTAAGTAGGATCCAATGTTTGATTGTAAGGAGTGCCTTCATTATCAATATCGTAGCTTTGTATAGATTTGTAGAATACACTAGACTGTCCTGTCAAGTATTCTCCGTTAGGTTTAGTGTCTGGAATATCTAAATTGGTCTGCATTAATCTAAAGAATGGTGCTGGACGACTTGGTCTATTTAGACCTGCAGGCAAGCTATCAAATACTGTAGATGTTGTCCCTAGACTACCACCAGAATACTTACTACTTGGTACGGAGAAATTACCGTTGTACGACCCTACATGTACTTGCGTCTCTGTCCAATTAGCTGCTGAGTTAGGATTGTTAGTCCACATAGTAGCAAAGTTTGTAACAGGAACATCTAATTGATCTGTAACCTTAGCGGTGTTAGATACTTTATCAAAGTACATAACCGATTGATCACCAGAAGATGTTTGAAGAATCAAGAAATCTGATACCGCTGTTACATTAGTGGTAAGATTTCTACGCTCTGTAAACTTAGCTTGCTCATTAATTGCTCCTGTTTTACTGTTAGCTAAACAGTTATCCGAATTACCTTCCGGCCAATATACGTTATCGTGTTGATCTGTTTCAAGAGAATAACGTAACCTACCGCCCGCACTGTCTTGAGTATTAGATACATGGTAAAAGATATTTGGATCGCCTTGTACTACAGAAGCCGTTACCTCATTAGTGCCAATGATATTAGTCATACCATTGACCTTAGATTTATCTAGCTTCCAAACATTAGCCTTAGTGATCTTCATATAATCGAATGTTACAGTTTGAGTCCAAGTATCGGTGTATCCACCTACCATATGAGAGTCATACCCTCCTTGGTCATACCATCTATCCGTGTGAGCTACGACTGGTCCTGGAGGTGACCCAACAGTATAAGACCTACTTCCTGCTGTTACAGTCTCAGTGTAAGGAGATCCACAAGCATCGACCTTAGTTCTAGGTGTAGGAGCTGAAGGGCTGCAATCTGTACAGAAGTTGACATTGTTAATAGGAGACATAGCCCATCCATTAACTACAGAGAAAAACTCTGATTTGTAATTCCTAGTCTGTGTGACTTTAGGTACATATTCAGTCGTAATATCTACGATGAATTCAGATCCACCTGATGCGAAGTATAAGTTACGATTAGTAGGTGTACCTGCCATTGCTTCAAACTCTTCGTCAGATCCCGTACCAGACATCTGCGGAGATCCTTGTTTGATCTCTGACCAATATTGAGGCTTAGATGTATAATGTCCTTGGTCAGGTTTCTTAGCAGGTCTAATAAATGGTGGAATCTCTACTGATGCTCCAGCTGAGCAAGTTATGGTAGCTGTAGTTCCTAATGTCTTATGAGTAGACATGATGTCTATCGTAGCATTGTATCGGAAATTAACATTCTGACCCTCTGCTATAGGATAACTCATAAGATTATCGTTATAAGTAGGTGGAGTTTCTCCGCCTAATAATTTAAGTAAGTTCGCTTCACTTATGTCTTGATAACTTCCAAGTGCTGGACTTCCTACTGGTGTCCATATAGGAGCTGCTCCAGTATTCCCTGAGTTACCTTTAACGACATCAGATCTCCACATTTGTATCCTGATCTTTATATCTTTCCTAGTGTCTAAGAAAGTTTTCCAATCGTCTACTCCTGATGGCGGCTGCTTCATATCAATTTGTACAGGTAGTTGTTTACTTATTGTGCTTCCAGTAACAATACCACCAGTGCTGTCTTTGTCTGGTAATAAGATATTCTGTATACAAGCACAAGTAGTGTCATCGACCTTCTTATACAGCATTATAAGATCCGTACCACCAATTGCTATACCTGGATTTCTAGAGACTGTTGTAGGTCCCCATCTTACATAGTACGGATCTTCTGTCTCTGTATTACAATTTACGAACGTATTATCTACAGTAGGTTGTTGATATGAGCACACTAGCTTGTAAGTATCTGCTCCAGAAACTAAAGTTTGATCTAGAGTAATACTTTCAGAGTCGGGACCTGCTGGCCAACCTAAGGGATCTGCTGGATTAGGCTCTTGTTCTACTGGTTTTAGATCAGCCCTAGTAGCGTCTACTTTCCATTTCTTATTCAATGGCTGAGGTAGACCAGTATATGTAACTGATAAATCAAAGTATTGTCTAAACCCTGACTTGTTTGCCCAATCCTTAGCAGTTCTGATACTTGAAAGAGTTGTATACTCTCCTGGTTGGGAAATTCCATTAATTGTTACCTCGAAAATAGAGTTGAAGTAAATGGTCTTTCCTTCTGTTACATCTTTCAGAGCTGATGGCATTTTGAACTTAGCCTCAACATCCGAAGCTCTCATTCTAAATTTAGATATAGTTCTACCGGGCTGTGACCACGTGTCAGTACTATCTAGCTGGAATCCTCCTGGACCCATATCTAAGCGAATCCAATTGCTATCCTTTAAAGGATTACAATCTCCCGATAATGGGGCATCTAGCTCAGCAGTACAAGTAATGCCATTATAACTTCCATCGGTCGCGTCGGTCCTCACTAACCATCCTATTGTTTTATACCTAGTTCCCGTCTTGGCTGTTTGATCGTTAGATATAAATATAATATCCTTAGTTCCTGTTTCAAAAGAGATTCCAGTATCATTCCCTGTGTCTACACTACCAGCAGCATCTACATTACTAGGTATTAATTGTAATAGTAATGATAATACCAACAGAGATATCATTATTCGTGATATCTCTGCATTCCACTTGTACAGCTTATTCACGGTGTGTACCCTCCAATATTCTTTCGGTACTTAATGCAGATATTTCTACTACTACGAATTTATATTGCATTTGATACTCTGTAGTCTAATGCAGAACTATTCATCTTTGTTTTGCTCGTAGCTGTACTGACCTTTTCTAAACATGTTTTCGTTAGAACGAACAGCTAAGTACTTTTCATAAGTAGTTACTATGTTAGTGAACAAAGCAACATCCGCATACCCATCATACCAAACTCCAGTGTTCAGTGCAGGTGACTCGGAATAAGCAGAAGGATCATAATTGTCCATGAAAGTTTGGGTTGTGTCATCTGCAGAAATAATCATGAATTTAAAATGAGTTCTCATTGTGGGCATACCATTCATTGCTCTAGTTTGAGAGCTTTCTGGGTCAGCATAACCTTTAGCAATCACGTGATTATCTTTTACCCATTGAACATATTTTCTAATAGATCTCCCGGTAGCTTCTTTATGGGCTGTACTTGGAAATTGCATATTAGATAGTAAAGTATTGGTAAAAGTATCTTCATCAATAGTTCTGTAATCTACATTTAACTGAACTTCGTAGTATTCCTTTACCTTATTAGCCCATTTATCCACATAAGTCTTCAAATCAAAGTTTACTAGACGTAACATCCAATCTCTATTAAAAGAGTCAGTAGTTAGACCTTTGAAGTATGGAAGATTATAAAATTTTTCTGGAAGATCAGTAAGTTTATTCCAATCCGTTGAATATGTTTTACTCAATTCACGTCCCCAAGCATCTAAGGATACAGTACCATTAGTTACTTTAGTTTTGTACGAAGAATCAGTTACTTTTACTGAGTGAGCACCTTCGTCCCATACAACTTCTGAGGACAAAGCTTCACTCACGAAACGCAAAGGAACCATAGTGCGTCCGTCAGTTAATACAGCTGAAGTATCCAAAGTTACAGTAGTACCGTTTACAGTTACAGTGTTAGAGTTCAAAGGGAGGTTGATTTCTTTAGTGCCATATTTAATAGTTACTGCGTTGTCAGCATTATTCCAGACAACAGTAGCTCCCAACTTCTCACTTACGAAACGCACAGGAACCATAGTGCGACCATTACCGTCGATGTAGGGTTCTGTATCAGGGAACTTGACCTTTTGACCGTTAACGATTACTGGAATCATTCGAAGGTCAGAAGATTGTGAACCGAAAGCTGCTGTTGGTACTAATGCGGATGCGAAGATAGTAGCTGCAATTGTTAATGTTGCAATTGTTTTGTTTGTCAATGTAGACCTCTCCCTTTACTACTTTTTCTTTGATTCATTCAAACCTAATCAATCTTCTTCATTACTGTCGTCATTCCAAATGGCATCAAATTCTTCCTCGGTCATTCTATTACTTTCTTCTAAATGAATATAGAGAGGAATTCCATTGTGATCTAGTATATGATCAACAACTGCTTCTTCATCAGAAATAACATAAGTAATTTCGTCATCTCCTTCATATATCTTTGGTGCTATATCTGCTACAACCAGCCATGCATATCCTTTGATTCTATAAAAACTGCTATAAAACTTAACAGACCTTTCAATGTCATCATGTATAATTCCCGAAAGATTATACTTTTCTTTATAATCTTTGGCTATTTTCATAGCCTGACTTGCTGTTATATTTGTTTTCAACTTTTTTTCCTCTATTCTTCAAAACCTTTCCAATCCTGTAAAGGCCACTGCTCCATACCTCTTTAATCTTCTTCATCACTCTCGTCATTCCAAATTGCATCAAATTCTTCCTCGGTCATTCCGCTACTTCTTTCTAAATGAGGAGCAAACGGATGCCCATTAGGGTCTATAATATATTCAACGATTGCTTTTTCATCGGGAGGCCAATCTCCATTTCGTAATTGCCTTTAATGTGTTTTTTTCAAAGTCTCCTTATCTCCTGCCGTTGAACTGTGGAGACTGTTTATTATTTTAGAGATAGCCCCTGTATCATTACTTGGACCATGAAGCGCTAAAGCACCGCAATTCATGGCTAAAATAATTTCAAATAATTGAAATATTTTTTATTGTTTTTAATTCTTGGCTTTTATATTTACCATCCTGAACTGATTCATAGATAACAATTCTTATATGGATATCATAATCTCGAAGCAACTCCGAATCATCATAGTCTGTGATATTTACAACCATATATTTGGGGGTATTTTCTGATATTGTATAAGAATGTTTGGGTAAACTTAACACAGAAGACATAAATGCCCCGAATTTTTCCTCACCAGCTTGATATAACATAATCTCTCTTATATCGATCTTGTCAGTAATGATTTTTTCCGTCTCTGACGATATTTCTATAACTAAGGGAATTGATCTGGTTCCCGCCTTATATACATAGCCTTCTAGTAAATATAAATCTAGTTTCACATTAATTACCTCTAAAAAAATCATAATATTGCTAAACCATTGCAAGTCTTCATCGGTAAGACCTAACCAATTGCCTTACCAAATATTTGTTGCTGTCGCATATTTTTCAGCTTGATCAATCGGTAAATTCATAAACTCTTTCTTACCAAATTTTACTGATTGCCTTAGATGCCTGACCTCATGCAAAATTGTATTTGCCATCATTTTGCATTTCCGAAATTCTTATTTAGATCAATAATCGGCTCCCACTTGGGGTTGAACTTGAAAAGCCCTAAAACATCTCCAGATAGAGTAAAACTCCGCGAATGAAAGGAAAGAAGCTGCGATTGTTAATGTTATGATTGTTTTGTTTGCCATTGTAGACATCTCCCTTGAGTAATTTCGGAGTGTTTATTGTTTCTTAATTACTACTTTTATTGAAAACTTGCGTATTTTACGCAACGAGTAAAAATTGAATCGCAAAGACAGAATTTCAAAATAGCACCATTAAATGTATTCAGGCATATAAGTTCATTTTATATTAGACATGGCTCTAATATAAAATGAAATGGTATCTTTATTTAACAATAAGCTACTAAGATATAATAAAAAATCAAACTCTTCTTCGTCTTCCTCAAAGGCTAACAATAAAGGACTTATAAACGGTTTATATGTAATATCACATACAACTTGATTATTTATTTCAATCCGAAAACATCGCTCTCCATTATCAATCTTTATATTAGAACAAATTATATTATCAGGATTTATTTTATAATTATTATCATTGTATAAAAAGAAACCTTCATTTGCCTCAACATAAATACCTAATAATTGCCCATCTTCACTAAATCCACCTACGCCTTGTCGTGCTTGCTCTACCTTATCTTTTTCAACTATTGAATATCCAGTAGAGTCCATAATTATATAAGTTCCTGTAGTTGAGTAATTATTTAGTGTAACCAAATTCATACCTCCTAGTGAATTAAACCTAATAGGCTTTTACTGAGTGACCACCACCTTCGTCCCATACAACTTCTGAGGACAAAACTTCACTTACGAAACGCACAGGAACCATAGTGCTACCATTACCATCAATGTACGGTTCTGTATCAGGGAACTTAACTTTTTGACCATTAACGATTACAGGAATCATACGAAGGTCAGAAGACTGTGAAGCGAAAGTTACTGTAGGTGCTAGAGTGGATGCAAGGATAGTAGCTGCAATTGTTAAAGCTGTGATTGTTTTAGTTGTCATAGTAGACATCTCCTATTTATTGTTTCTCAATTAATACTTTTATTGAAAACTCATTCTCATTTAACTTATGAATTTAGCATTGTTTCTTTCTTCTTTTCTAACTTTAAAAAGTAAAGTATCAAATCGAAAGCTTCATCTTCATTATCAAATGTTTTAATAATATTATATCCCCCTCTTTCAAAAGATTGGTAAACTATCCACTTTTCACACTCCTTAAGTAAACCTAATTCTAATTCTTTCATAGGCATATTCCCCAGATTATATTTATATTTATCTAAACCTAATTTTTTAATTTCTATCTCTAATTCATTTATGCGCATTTTAATCGTCTCCTCTATTTAATTTCCTTTAAGAAACCTAATTTTTTTAGATATTGCCATTGTATTCCTCTTCCAATAGCATCAAATGCTAGAGCAATTTCTCCACCATAAGTTTTTAGATTATCTAAATCAATCCCATATCTCAAAGCATCTGCATTTATTAACTCAACTAAATCCATATCTTCACAATTTTTAATTGTCACTTAATTCACTGAAATCTCTAATGACTTCATATTGATGATATGCATTCTTATTCTCTATATATGGTAATGCATTTCCTTTTCGTGGAAAGCTCTCATATTTAATTATGATTATATTCAATCTCTTCTAATGTACCTCCTTAGTTTGTTCTATGATAAGCTCCTATATCTCTATAGAAGCTCATTAAAAACCACTAAGTTTTCAAGTTATTTCGTTAGGATAAGAATCATCTCCAGTGTTTCTGGACAGACTATGTTCAAATCAGGGGCAAATGCTTAACGATCCGACTAATTTGCATTGTGAGAGCTTGTTATTCGACCGCCGCGACTCGTTTAGGCAAAAAACAGAAATAACTCATTTGAGTAGCCGCACGTTGTATGCCTTCATTTAACATAACCCATTAATCTTCTTCATCACTCTCATCATTCCAAATTGCATCAAATTCTTCCTCGGTCATTTTATTACTTTCTTCTAAATGAACATAGATAGGAATTCCATTGTGATCTAATATATGATCAACAACTACTTCTTCATCAGAAATAATATAAGTAATTTCGTCATCTCCTTCATATATCTTTGGTGATATATCTGCTACAACCAGCATGCATTCTACTTCTTCTGCTGAATCACCTAGGTATTATTACTCTTGTCTATTTCCTGATTGTTTTCGAGTGGTGCTTCTATTTTATTTACGTTAATTGATAACTCAAGTCCCCCAAATTTATTAGCAAAGAAATTATATAGTGCGCTTACTAACATACCTATTAATCCGTATACTATGATCATGAAAAACGGCATTACTACAAGTGGAATGAAAGTCATAGTACTTTTTGAATTCCCTGAAGCTATCCCGATTATTAAAGCTAAAATTCCAACAAGAAACATTATCCCTAGTGGAACGCTTGCCAAATATAATGTTGTTTTAAACATGCTTTTTGCACCGATTGATTTAATTTCGATTTTCATATGAAATCAGTCCCCTTTGGTTTTAGAAATATCCCGCATTGCAATTACTCATTGGTGTTTACAAAGTGGACATTCGATAACGAACTTTATTTTCCACTAACACACTTTATTTTCCTTGATCATCTTTCTTGAAATACAGGGAATTCAAGAGCCTTATATTTTGCATAGTACATAGCATCGTATGCTGATTGGATTTCAATAGCCGATACGATTTTCAAAAACACCCCGAAAAGTGGCGGTTAAATCCTTCATTTTGCGATGCAATATCATATGATCTTAGTTTATATCTGTCAGCATCTATCCGACTCACTTCATATTCCTTATTCTTATAAATTGCGTACCTTCCATTTCTCATATAAATTTCCCCAGCTCTGCTTTTTTCAAGGTCTCTACAAATCCGATTGAATTCCATCATATCGGCCCATGAGTCAACTATTGGAGGCATTTCAGGATATTCAAATATGTCATGGGTTATATATGTTGTTTTGTTGATGATGATTGGTTCATTTTATACTGAGATAGCCCGCACAAAAATAAAAACCATGAAAGAGCCTTTATTTATAGTTATTATTAAATTTATTTATTGCTCTCAATCGTTTAATAAAGTTTTCTAACGCTTCGCTTTCAGATTGGAATTCTTTCTCAGATATAGGATTTGCTCTCTCATCAGAAGTATAGACATTCCATTTATTTGCCCTTTCTCTAATACCAACTTCATTTGGTTTAATGTCATGGTCATCGTACCAATTAAAATGTTTCATCTCTTCATCCTTCATAATCTCCATAGCTTTATCTCTGGTCATTTTAATCCACATCCCTATTTAATTTTCTCTAATAACCCTAAGCCTTCTAACATACCCACTGGTAAAGGTAATTCATACTGAATTCCACCACCGATTGAACCGAATCCACTTGCAATTTCACCTTTCTGTATTTTTAAATCATTATAAGATAAATCATAACCTTCCATATATGTTGTTACTTTCTCCCTAAGGCTAGTGTCTGTACAATGATTTACATAAGTTTCTATATTATCGAAGTCTCCTGTAACTTTGTACTGATAATACTTTGAAGCATCCTCAACATAAGGCAATGACCTCTGGTCATAATTATATGTTTTACAATCTATAACTGGAGATATATATCTACCATTTGGTGGTCCATATCTGTCAATAACATCTCCTAAATTAGGTGAGTATGCTTCTTTAATAGCATTTCCGTTCCCATCCAATACGTAACCTCCTTTTGGAACTTCAGACCAATTGATTGATCCGTCAGCATTTAATACGCTAGGGTCTTTCGGTATCTGAATATCGCCAGGCCACTTACCTGATGTTGCAAATTCATCTGCAAAATTTGTCCCCTTATATAAATCAATTTTCTTAAGATAAACTGTAAGCTCATCTGCATTGCATGTCGATTTCTTTAGTAGTTCACTTACAAAATCACCCGTCCTCTCTATGACTTCTGGACCCTGACTTCCCTCTATCCTCGAAGGTACACTTGATTGTGACAAGGTTTTAGACCCCGCGGAGATTTCCTCGGCTGTTAAACCGTTCCCCACCTTGATGCCCATTTGTCCCTTCGCTCCACCGTATAGGAAACTCACTACCCCCAAACTCGCTAACCAATGTTCCTTGGATAAGGGCTTGTCCGGTGTAAAGGCCTCGTCCACCGTCTCTACCGCACCGACCGTCAGCCAATTGAAGAAATCATAGCTCGAGTCCCACATATGATCGGCACGGTCTTTTGCCCCCTCATAGATACCGCCCGAAGCACCAATCGTCAGCCAGTTGATAAAGTCATAAGGTGAATCCAACGCTTTATCCGCTCTTGTTTGCAGTCCATTCAAAAAGTCATTTCCGATTTCCCCAAAACTATCCCAAGAGGTTTCCGCCGCGTATGCAATATCATTTCCGATATCTTTGAGAACTTGTTTGAACCAGTTTTCAGAGAATTGTTTTGATATCGTTTTACGATCATCTTCACTCAATTGATTCCATATTTCGTTGAGTTGTTCTGTCGTATAACGGTCTGATTTGCGGGTAAATAGTTCTTCGAGAGTTACTTTTCGGTCACCTATCGATAGAGCTTTACGGCTCAAATCCTTTTCAGATCTACTATAACTATCGATAGAGTTTTTAATAAATGAGTTTAACTCTTTTAATCTCGATTCCAGTTCACGCAAGGATTGACTAGTACTTTGCAATCTGGAGTGAATATTTCTACGCGCTGTAATCGCTGAATCCACATGATAGGTCAAGGATGATACGCTGCTATTCACATTAGATAATTTATAAATGTTTTGATTCACATTTCCTTTTAGATTCTCTACTACATCCATATCAATTTTGATTTGTGACAATATGGCCTCACCTCCTGAGTACAGCGAGTATTTTGTTTATTTATAGTACGTATCTCCATTGATTAATTTCGAATTGCTCATTTCCGCCATCACTCATGGCGCAGGAAAACCCCACATAGGGACTTTTACTTCATAGAATTTCTCGATGTCACTTCTTTCTACCCACTTCTCATATTCAAATCGATCTACTTCTATAAAGCCGTACTTCTTTATAATGTTTGGTCCATGCGTTCCGCTTCCAAGTAACAACTTATCCACTTCTTCTTGAAATACAGGGAATTCAAGATCCATGTATCTTGCATAATATCTGACATCATATGCTGATTGAATTTCAGTCTTGGTGACATGTTTGCAGTAAAGGCCCGAGCTATCAAGAGCAAAACCCAAGCCACTCGTTCCTGAGTCTGTTGTAAATAACTCATAATGGTTATTACTATGTTCTATAACTTCATACTCTCTACCTAGATATAAAGCCCATACACCATTTCGCATAAATAACCTCCGTGTTTCTTTTAATTGACTGCAATAAATCTTTTTACTTTTGCATTGTAAACTCCTATTATACGTTCACCCTGATTTGTAATTTCATAAAGTTCAGCTCCATCTTGTACCGGTGTTTTTGCATCATTCCTGTACTCAGGGACAATATGATCCTTGCTCTCTGTGAATCCATTTCCAGTAAAAGGTGACTTTTGCTCAGTTGCTATAAAATCACTTGCTGTATCACCATTTGTCATCCTGTCTACAGCCTCAGCATTCTTCCCTCCAAATGGGATTTTATAATCATTTGGATTTCCTGCTTTGTAACGCACAAGTAAAGCAGTATCTCCCCCAATGTATGGATTACTCTCGTAATCTAACCTCAAGCCCTCATATATTCCATCAAATGTTCGGAGTGCCTTTGTATCCAATGCCTTTGCAACATATCCTCCTAATCTGATTTGTCCTCCATCTTTAGGACTTTCAAATAACCAACCTTTTGCGTTTTCAGGAAGAACTTTTTGCATAATGGTATTGTATGAGGGACTCTCTACACTTCTCCGGATGTCCTTAATCATTTCAACTTCTTTCGTCGACAACTGTTCAGCAGATTTCAGTCTTAATTCATTGAACTCAGACAAAGTAAGATTGTGCTTATTAAGTATAGGATCAAGACTTTCCTTGAAAGATATTCCTAATTTATCCTGACTTCTCTCTAACCACGATAGTTGCTCACTTGATTGCGTTAACGTTGTAGACCCCGCAGAGATTTCCTCGGCCGTTAAACCGTTCCCCACCTTGGCGCCCAATTGTCCCTTCGCTCCACCGTATAGGAAACTCACTACCCCCAGACTCGCTAACCAATGTTCTTTGGATAAAGGTTTGTCTGGTGTAAAGGACTCGTCCACCGTCTCTACCGCACCGACCGTCAGCCAATTGAAGAAATCATAGCTCGAGTCCCACATATGATCGGCCCGGTCTTTTGCTCCTTCATAGATACCGCCCGAAGCACCGATCGTCAACCAATTGATAAAGTCATAAGGTGAATCCAACGCTTTATCCGCTCTTGTTTGCAGTCCGTTCAAAAAGTCATTTCCGATTTCCCCAAAACTGTCCCAAGAGGTTTCCGCCGCGTATGCAATATCATTTCCAATATCTTTGAGAACTTGTTTGAACCAGTTTTCTGAAAATTGTTTCGATATCGTTTTCCTATCATCTTCGCTCAGTTGATTCCAGATGTTATTGAGCTGTTCTGTCGTATAACGGTCTGATTTGCTGGTAAATAGTTCTTCGAGAGTTACTTTACGGTCACCTATCGTTTGAGCTTTTCGGCTCAAATCATTTTCAGATCTACTATAACTATCGATTGAGTTTTTGATAAATGAGTTTAACTCTTTTAATCTCGTTTCCAGTTCACGCAAGGACTGACTAGTTCTTTGTAATCTGGAGCGAATATTTCTACGTGCCGTAATCGCTGAATCCACATGATAAGTCAAGGATGATACGCTGCTACTCACATTAGATATTTTATAAATGTTTTGCTTCACATTTCCATTTAGATTCTCTACTAGATCCAGATCAATTTTGATTTGGGACAAATTCCGCCACCTCTACTTCCCCCTAAATTCTTCATCTCGAGAAACGTCAATTTTAACAAACAGATATGGTAAAGATTGATCACCAAAAACTACATGGAATATCGGAGTTACTTGGTGCCATTCATTGTGTTCTATGTAATCTGTAATACCTTATAACCCACTTCCGTATTTTTTTCGAAATCCGAAAAAATGCACACAGAAATTATATCTTCCATACTGAAAATACATGCCTTCCATAAGAGTAATGCTATCCTCCTCAACAGGCATAAAGAATTCTGCATGAACCATTTCATCCGTAGGCACATTCAGTATTGAATAAAATAATGGCCCTTTAATCGTTGCATTTTGATGAATGATATCTTTCATAAAGCCTTCAAGCCGATCATTCATTTCTTTATAGTGAAAACGGAATTTTCTAGATATCACATTAGTAAATCGAATGGAATCTGATACGTTTATCATACTAAACCACCTTCATGATGGGGGCATAAATATCGATGATACCCGTACCATAAACATCCAAATAAATGTTGTAGAAAGGTTCTTGTAACTCTAATTCAAAGGATGCCGCTGCTAAACGTAGCAGTTCATAGGAGGGATCGATTTCCTCATCTAAATCTGCATGCCTGATTACCAAACCATCCTCAAACTTCCACAGAGCATGAAAACTATATTTGTCATTTACCGGCATATCTACTACTTCATTAAACCTTCCGTTGCCAAGCCCTTGTACTAAATTGATAGGTTCTCTCTTGCAAATTCCAATTCTTCTTCATCCTGAAAACCAATAAAATATATTTTCTCAATTTGACTATGATTAAAAAGGTACATATATTCTTCATTTATGTTTCCTTCGGGATAAAGGCAGCCAGTATAGTCCCAGACTTGATTGGTTGTAATCTGCTGCTGTTTACGACCATAAATCATTACTCTTTTATTCCCATTCTTTAATAACACAACAGAACCTAAGGGTAAATATGCTTCCATTAGTTACTTCCCCCTCTTTTTTTTGTACGATACATTAGAATAAATAAGCTTATAGAACAATATCCAATACCAACTGAAGCAATAAGAAAATCATAGGACTCTTTCATTTGATGAGGCTGTGCAAAATATATCTTCTTAATAATGTGCATAAATATAAACGTAATAATCACCAAAAAACTTCCGCCTACTACAGCCCAAAAAGTTACTTTTTCATTTTTTATTTCTTTAAAAAGAATTTTAGGTGAAGATAAATAATAAATAAGTAATGATACCAATATAACTATTGATAAATATTCGATTGCTGAAAACCGGAAGTAATTTATTTGCTCATGAATTATACCAGTCGATTGATCAGCCGAGAACTGAATATTTGCCGTTAAGAACAATTGAATACTAACTAGCAGCAAAAATACTGCACTAAAATAACCCAACTGAAACTTAGAAATGTACCTTATTCGAAGCCAAAAACCATAAATAAACATTGCCAAACTACTAACGAATATCGTAACCGAGCTATACCATAACCAAATAGGAACCATTGAAGCATCCTGAGAACTCCCAAACGTTAAAAAGGCATTCATAATAAAAAAGGCAATATTAATTATAAGTAAATTCTTTTTTAAAGAATCATTATGGACTGCGCGATGCCTGGGTAACTTTATTTTCATTATATATGTTCACCCTTTCATAAAATCTATTACAACACTTGGCAACCGCAATGTTTCGCACTGCATCAATGTGACAAGATCGCCATTTTCTGAATAAATACTCTTGGCCAATCGGGCAACGCCATTTTCGTGTGATATTTTCGTTAATATAGTACCTGGATCATTTATCCGTTCCGTTAATACCGTTTCGCCGCTGGATAGATGAATATCTCTTAAAGTCATCATGCATATGTCATAATTCACCCTATTTTCTAAACAAAAGTTTGCTATTTCTTTATTTTTTTGGCCATCATACCATTCAAGTAATCGTTCAAATTGTTTTAAAGGAACTTCCAATACAAATGGTTCTGACTCCTTGATACTATTTGTATGATTACAATGAATCGCCCTTAAAAATTCGTTATTAAACTTATTTTCATTTTTATACAGTTGCAAATCGTATTCATTATTGTTAATTTTGCTTAGCAGCATCCTTTGACCCGAGTTGATATAAAAAACATGGTTTATTTGCTCTTTCTCAATAATGGAGATCATCATATCGGCCCCAAAACAACACATCATCGTTTGCGACAACTGTTCATCTACTTCAATTCCCCCCACTGTATCAGTCTTAAACAACCCCTTTTCAGTAAATTTTTCACAAAACAACTCCCACTCCTCTTGAATCTGCTTTTTTGTAGAGATTTCAAATGGGTCTCTTACTATTAAAGGCAATGGATGCTGGAAAACGACACATAAGAAGTTTATTTCTTTCGCTGATAAACGATATAACATCATTTTTCCCCCACACTTTAATTGGATTATGTAACGATCGCTGCACCTGTCACAGGCTTACGATTAAATAATCCACCAATCCATCGGCTAGCCCCTGTTACAACATCACCAACAACGTCCTTTGTAACATCCAAAGTTGATTTTTTTTCACCATTTTTACCATTCCATACTTCCCATTTCAGTAATTTATCCACAATGTACGTCGCACCAACTGCAATGGCTGCTCCAGCCACAGCTCCAACCGCTGTTCCCGCCCCAGGAATGACTGAGCCTATCGCGCCTCCTATCATGGCACCTGCTTTAGCTGCTACAAGAACTTCTCCAACTGCAACAGCAGCGTTACTAATTTTCCTTTCAATTGGAGCTTTATCGTCGGTAAGCTCTTCAATTGCAACGGCTGCCATTGAGACATACGAAATTCCTTTTCCAAACTTTTCAACCTTCTTAAGTTTTTCACTAACATTGAATAGCTTTGTCGCATTTGGATATCTATTAGCCTTAATATTGTCAAGTGTATAGCGCCTCGCGAGTCCTTCGCCACCTTTATAGTATGGACTATTAATTACCTTGACGTATCTACCGTCGATTTTAAAGCTAGGCAGGTGAAAATATTTAGAAAACCCAAATAAAGCGGATTTTTCTAATACGTCCTTATAAAGTCCCACTTCATCGTTAGTAAGAAAATCGTTTACTTCTTTAAACCACGTATTCCCATTCGCAGCATTAGCATTTTGAGACTTGATATCAGATGGTTTTGCAATGTTGCTAATAGATAATGCTTTTTTGGCTAAATTCTGTTCTGCGACAGCATAGCAATTAATCGATTGTTTCATAAATACCTGTAATTCTTTCAAGCGAGATTCCAATTCATGAACAGAAATCAAAGCCTTATTAATTCTCGAACCGATGTTTCTTCGGGCAGAAACCCCCGAGTCAATCCTAGTCCCTAATGAAGTTAACCCCCCATTAATGTTCGATATTTTCAAGAGATTAGGGTCGATATCTTTGCTCAGACTAGTAGCAACATCTAAATCTATTTTGATTTGGGACATTTCATAAACCTCCTACTTGAATAGGTTGTTCATACTGCTTTTAGCTCTCTCTAATTGCTCCATAAGTTGTCTTGCTCGAGCTCGCTCTGCTGC
Organism: Paenibacillus sp. V4I9; assembly: GCF_030817295.1. Classification (NCBI taxonomy): domain Bacteria; kingdom Bacillati; phylum Bacillota; class Bacilli; order Caryophanales; family Paenibacillaceae; genus Paenibacillus; species Paenibacillus sp. V4I9. The sequence goes on along the minus strand of NZ_JAUSZE010000001.1, from coordinate 173,734 downwards.
TTCTCTAGCTTCTTCTTCACGTTTGATTTCCCAAGCAGTTGAGGAAATATCGCTGCTCAGTGCATCAAGAGAACTTGAACAGCTTGCTATTTGCTGCATCATACTGGTGATGGCATTGTTCACGTAGTTCATTTCCTCTGCTTGCCAGACATGATTGAGATTCCCTCTAAAAGAATCCATGCTTCTTTGTATATCTCTCAGAACTGATGCGTATTGACTGATTTGACTTGCTTGGGAACTTGCTTGCTCCATATTGATCCCCAAATCTTACACCTTCCTTTCTAATTAATTGCGGTCACATACGGAAAAAGCAAAACTTATAAGGGCAACAGGATACCCTCATAAGTTTGTAAACTTTTACTTAAATAGACTGGAGTTGTCAGCTTTGTTGTTAAGTTTAGTTTCATTTGTTTCATAACTTTCAACGGTTTTATTTAAGAAATCCACGTACGAATTTACTATAGTCTTATGTTCTTCAAAGCGTGGTACAAGGGCTTCAAATTTCCCTTGAATGGTCCCCGATGCATCACTTTGCCATGTATTCTTTAAATTAAGCATTTCCTTCTTAATATCTTCAAGCCTGGTAAATAAGATATCGTTAATATTTTTGATCGATTGTGCTGTTGTTGATACTTCTGTAAATGAAATACTGATTCCCTCAATAGACATAGTAAATGCCTCCTTGTATGATTAGTTTCTTAATTTCTTTGCTTCGTTAATCCTATCATTTTGTGTGTTAGTATACTCCGTAGAACTGTCTTTTAGAAAAGTGGAATAATTAGTCAACACATCTTTCATGTGTTCAAAATCATCCTTAAACCCTAGAATTTGCCGAACAAATGCTTCATTATCAATACCTTGCCATGCTGCACCCATCTTTTCCACTTCACTGAACAATTGCCCATACTGCTTAATGTACTCTCCTACTTGCCCATCAATCTGAGTTGCCGCTGCTTTCAGTTTTGCTGGATCAACTACGATTTTGTTAGCCATTTTCCTAGCTCCTCTCGAAATTCAATTATTTATATTAACATCAGCTTGGAGCCGTTAAGTAAACCTAGCTCCTGAGCTGATAAATTAATATCCAGAATAGATCCAGATGTTCGCTCACAAATGACAGTATTTTCTGAAACGGCATAATACCCGGCCGATAGCTCCGTAATCGCCTTTGTAAGCAGCTTTTCTATTTCATGCATCTTGCTCGTGAAAGGAATATAAACGTCATAACTTTGGTTGACGGCTGGAACGAATAGTTCAACTAAAATTTTATCCAACGAGCTCAACCTCCATTTGATGTTGTTTAGAAGTTAATTGCTTAATGAGAGTGACGTAACCTTGTCGGTATACATACCCAAAGCCCTCACCTACATCTTGATACAGTTCATTCGATGTTTTGGTTAATTTGAACTGGTATTGATCTGCAATACCATTGCCCAGCCAAATGCCATCTTTTAATGAAGCTTTAGCTTTAAACCAACCTTCATAAGAAACAGAGGAGATGTAGGAGACGCTTTCGCTAATGATTAGCAGCACATTGTAGTCTACTTCGCCCTTCTCAAGTAAGACTTTCAATTTATCCTTAGAGTCCTCAGATAAACGGACGAATAAGGAAGATAACGAACATATGATGCAAGTTAATTTATCGAAAGCCGGCAATGGCTCCCCATTAGCAACAGCATCCTTATACGTATTGTTTCGAATAACAAGGGTGTTAAACAAATCAATCACGGTTTGCTCCAGATCTTCTTTAGGGGTGACATAGGTATAATTTTTCCTGTCATCCGCAATAAATTTAGTTTCAGGGTCAATCACAAGCACTTCGGCAGTATCTTTAGCCGCTAGTACTTCTGCTAGTCCTTGAAGAAAGGAAACCTTATCATTGTTTTGCGATAAAACCAGATTGATATAAGACTGCTCAAAATCAAAATAAGATACTTTCAAGCTTTGCTTCTCCACACCAATTGGAATCAAGGCATTTCGTTTATTTGAGAGCTCATTCACGAAAAAGTCCACATCCACGATTTCAGGTAGAATCGGGATTTTGGAAGCTGTCGGCTGCATCCATGTTTTTGCGTATCGATTACAGAAGTCTCGCACAAATTCAAATGTACGCTCCGGTTCATCATGTACATGAGCAATTTGGAACTCATAGACCTGGTCTGATTTAAAGATTCCCCTCCCTTTATATTTGGAAGGGTACACCCCATCGACATTACCCAATACACTTGAATAGTCGGAAGTATCATTAAGCTGCAGCACATATAATTGCTTGAAATTCTGTAAAATCCGATATCTGACCGCACCTGTATTCAATGCAGTGAGGATAAAATAAATGCCATATTTCAATCCTTCACGCGTCAAGTATGCAATCGCCTCTTCTTTATCATCAAATATTTCAGTAAACGCTGAGAAATTATGAATGACGACAATAATGGATGCCAAATCTGCATGGGTAGCCTGCCTATACGACTGATAATCTCCGCCATAATCAGCAAACAGCTTTTTCCTGCTTCCAATCTCCTTGTATAGCATTTTGAATAAATTATTGATTTTTTCAGTTTCATGCGACAGCAGGACGTCTCCAGCATGGGGAGCAGAAGCAAAGGCTCTCAACGTCTCCGATGCAAAATCTAGGATATATAGATTGATCTCCGAAGGTGTATGTTCCGACATCAGTGAATACATTAATGTGGTCAAAAACGTCGTTTTTCCACTTCCGGCGGCACCATAGATCACTGCATTCCCATCTCGGGATAATGGAAACCTCATGGCCACTTGACTCTGATTAAAGGGATCATCGAATTCGCCAATAATCGGATTCAATTCACTAACTGATGTAGAAGTGGAACTGTATTTATCATTTAATTGCTTTAGATAAATCATTTCCGGGATTGGATCTAACCACAGCGGTCGAACAACGATCTCTTCTTCTTCTGCAATTGCTGCCAAATATTTATTGACTTCATCGATTTGTTTGGGTGGATTACGAACCATATTGCGCTGCTCCGCCTTCACCTGCTTCACAATACGCCCTAAATTGTCGATAACCTCAATCTGCGTTTCTTTATGATTCTCAAGACGATCGGAAGGATAATAGGGCGCACCGCCCCAAGCGGATTGTCCAAGCACGAATAATTCATTGAAGCCTACTTGTACATAGAATCGACCCGTAATGGACAGTTCTGCTGCATCAGGCTTCTTGATCATATCCATACTGTCAGCCTTCTCTTGTACCTTGAGACAAATCCTAAAACGGCTATTGCTCCAAATTTGATCATCCACAACTCCTGAAGGTTTCTGCGTAGCCAATATTAAGTGGACGCCTAAGCTTCTTCCTATGCGCGCCGCGCTGACTAGTTGTGCCATAAATTCCGGTTGTTGTGTTTTTAACTCTGCAAACTCATCCGATACGATGAACAAATGCTGCAGCGGTTCACTTACAAGACCTTCACGAAAAAGCTTCTGATATTTATAAATATCCATATTGCTAATGGTTAATTGCTTGCTCGTCTCACTAAAAATAAACTGTCTGCGTTTTAGTTCACTTTGAATCGAAATTAAAGACCGCTTTACGGAGGCTCCATCTAAGTTAGTAATCGTCCCTGCCAGATGCGGGAGCTCAGAAAAGGCATTCGCCATTCCTCCACCCTTGTAATCGATTAGAATAAAGGCAACTTCATGTGGGTGATAATTCACGGCAAGTGAAAGAATGAAAGTCATGATAAATTCACTTTTCCCTGATCCCGTCATACCGGCTATTAGTCCATGCGGCCCATGAAACTTCTCATGTAAATCAAGATTAAACAACTCACCAGATGGATCTACGCCTATAGGCGTTTCAAGGGAAAGTGTAGGGTCATTTTCCTTCCACCGTGTTAATGCATTCAGATGCTCTATTTTCCCTACACCAAACATATCTAAAAAAGTTAGCATTTTCGGTAGCGCGTACGTCGAGTCGGATGAATCCAGTTCAATATTGGCTAGGGATACTGCAATTTCAAGCTCATCTTGGTTTACATAGCGATCTGCCCTGAAGTCAGTGGATTTAGCGGATGTATCATTCTTATCATAAATTTTGGACACGTCACCATTGCATTCGATAACCCAAGAACACTCTTTAGGTAAATCCATTAATTCATCGTAGAGATTGATTAAACTAAAACCAATATTTTTTTTCTTTTTCAATAAGGACTGAACCATGTCTGTTTTTAAAGCTAACTGCTTATCCATGGAAAAAACCACATAATAAGGGGTAATGTCTTTTAACTCTTCATCTGAAGTAATCAGTTCTCTGTTGGCCATTTCACTCTCAAAATAAGCTGAAAGCTCTTTAACCTCATTCACATTCGTTGCGATAAAACGAACCGTCTTATCATTACTCCAAACATGAGGCAGCCACTTTACATAATCCCAAATATCATGTTCTTTACGATCATAAATAAACACTAGCTTCAACTCATCATAGCTATGGAGCGCTGCAAGCTGTAGAATGGTTCCTTTAATAAATTGAATAACACGTTCCCTATTCCCAATAACCCCACTTATCCATTGATCAATTAAAGAGATAGAAATGGGTACGTGCTCTAGAACTTTGGGAGCCTCCGCTAGTCTATGGAGCTCTTCTTGCAAATTATCGTCATCCATGACAAATCTTTTTTCAGGGTACTTCATTTCCACTACCAAAGGTACGCTGCCCAATCCAAGCCTTACTTTCACAAAATCATTTTGTCTGCGTGTCCTTTCCCACAGATTGCGTTCGCGCATTTTAATTCTAGAGACACAATACTCTAGGGGAACATTATTTTCATGTAATATTTGGCTCTGGTGTTCGGATTCCGCCAAAATTTGTTGGCGAATTTCATTGAGATATTGGGTATATTTTTCTTGTCTTGATTTTTCATATTGAATCTTTTTCTTCTTCTCGTGCCTTCGTGTAAGTATCGGCCATAGGATAGTACCCAGCAGCATGCTAAATGACATCATGAGCATAGGTACTGCCTTCAGCACGGATCCACCTGAACTCAATACGTTTTGCAGTGTAAACATTCCGATAAATAATGACGTTATGCCCATTGTAATTGAAGGACCTAACATTAACATCAATGGCATCTGCTCCATATTTCCAAGCGTAGGGGGAGGATCTATCTTGATCTCTGCTTTTTCAATATCACGCTTAAATCGAGGAGAACGATAAAATAATTTACGATCTTCCTCCACTACATCTTCATCTTCATATAAGTGAACCGGAACTTGTTTCACAAAAGGGTTAAAGATTGAGTCCTTGTAAATCACTAGGCCGTCAGGATTGTTCATAGCAATATAGCCTTTGCCTACGATAATTTTGAGACCAACCAGATAAATGATATCTCCTGGAAGCAGCATTTTTTTCGAAACCCTAACTCCATTTACAAATGTACCGTTAGAACTATCATTATCTCGAATAAAGATGCTAGACTCTGAGACAATCAATTCTGCATGCAAGGAAGATGTATATTTATGCGCGTACTGGATGTCGCTGCTCTCTACCCTGCCTATGGTTATCGTTCCAGAAGTAGGTAGATTTAATTTTTTGAAAATTTTCCGATCACTGGTAATCGGATCTGAAAACAAAACTGCATTTTCTTTAGTTTTTTTCAATGCAATACTATTTACACTCGACGGTTCTAAAATAAGTTCTTTCACTTTTTGATTATTGTGATCTAGTATACTGGCATTCTTATTTGATTTTAGTACCCAATTACCTTCAACACCTTCTACACTAATCACTTTTTCTTCGTAACCATGAATATTTGTATGGGTAACCCAATACTGCCCCCTTGGTTTCTCAGGCAAGACGCAAGTATATAGAAGATTTTCTTTGAGTAAAGAAAGCTGCATGGTCATACTCCTCGAATAATTTATTAAGATACATCTTCTACCAAGAAACCGTCCGCACCGTGAGATATTGTCCAATACTCCACCATATCATCACCAAGCGCTACTTTAATTCCTTTTCTCACTTTAATACGCTTGTGGGATATTTCTTTTCGTAGAACGATTTCATTCTTCTGCTGTTGCATAACACACCAGATTCTTTCTCTGTATTTTTTGGTCCCAAACAGCTTAGCTGGGTTCTTGTAAATCGACTCCATAACTTCATTGCATACATGACTGGTCGCATACTTGCTGAAAAAGCTGATCTCAATCGCTTCGTGTGTTAAGATGTAGGCATCATCTGCTTTTTCCAAAAATTCAAATAATTCCTTTGATATAAGCTCCGATTTTCTTTTGAACGCTGACCTTGAAAAATGGATACTAGATAGCATCTTAGAAAGAAAGAAGATAACTACAATGAGAGCGAAAATACTTAAATAAGTCATTGCGAACCACCGTTTGACATGTTATTATCAACACCTCTGAACCAAAACTGTAACGCTTGGGAAATCTATGAATAGAAAGGATTATTGGCGTTGAAAACAAGTGAGACTACACCGGCTGAATTCTCAGCAAGATTCGGAACAAATAAGGTCCTTCCGGGACAATTCTCTTACTTCATTTGCGATAATGGCGTTGGAGTGATAAGAGATAATAGTAACAATTCCATTGAAATTGTTGCGGTTGACGAGATCGTACCTACCGATATTACACCTGAAGATGAATTATTACTTTTATCTTTAGTATGTGGTGAATTTAAGGAGGATTTAACCATCCCGCGAACGGATACCCTCTTTGATTACGAAGAACGAGAGAAATTGTCCCAGAGACGAGTAAACACCGTATGGGTCGTATTCGGCATGGTTATAATTATCTGTTTAGTTTTTTATGCCTATATGTATTTTATTTAGTAGACCACATTTGTTTTATTCAGAACTGACGTTGTTAAATCACTTCTTTAAGTTTAAATCCATAGGAAAGCCTTGAGTTCGGCCAACGTCAGCAGCGGAAAGATGCTTTTCACGGGCAAGCTGAGCAGCCCCAGCTAATCTAACTTCGATGAACTTATTTGTGGTCTCGAGTGTCCGTTTGAGAACTCCTATTGCATCACTTAGGTTGGAAATTGACTCCTTAGCATTATGACCATGTTCATCGGCTAGCCCAATTTGTGAAGAAGGGTCATTTAGCTTGGCTAGCTCACTCTGGATAATGTGCATGCTCGTTTCTACTTTTTGATTAAAATCGCGACTTTCAAGGTAGATGGATTCCAACTGTTTAGGGTCGAAAATTTTCGACTTACCTCCCATCTTGATCACCTCCGTAATCACTAATACCATCCAAATTAGCTTGCACTTTCGACACGGCGTCAGCCAAGTTATTGAACTCTTCCGTCAAAATTTCATATTGTTCTTCAATAATTTTAATAAATGTTAAATCAGTTGCAGCAGCGGCTTTGCCATAAATATCTCTGAGATATTCTGCATTTGAACGAAGAGCCTGCAATTCATCCGCTAAAATCGCCATAGACTTCTGCACTCCCGCTCCTTCTTTTTCCAACGTTATTAAAATGCTCACCCAAATCCCCTCCATACTACTATTTAAGTAAGTTTTTAGTAGCTTTTCTCTCAGCCGCAGTTGAATTACCTGATGCCGATGTTGAAGTATCTACATTCTTATCCGAATTACTCTTAAAAATTGGCAAAATCGTGGTTTTGTCAGCTTCTGCCTGTGTAATGACTCCTAAAGAGTCGTTAGGAATTCCGGTGGGAATGCTGCCAACGGATTGCGTTAAGATATGTCGTTGTTCGTAAGGTATAGCTGACATGAAGAAACGATCCCATGCCATTTCGTATTCTTCTTTTATAGAATGAGAAAATATGACGCTTTTTCGAACCTCTACTGGCTTATTTATAAAATTACGAACGTTAATCATCGCTGTGATCGCATGCAGCACTCCGCAGCATAACTCCATATCTTGTTCTATTTCTGTGTCTATTAAGGAAAGGTAAGGAGCTAATATGTGGATTGGCTTAGGTGCATTTTCGAAGAACCACGACACTGTGTCATCGTTCAACCTTGGACCTCCAATTAAATCAGTTATAATCTCCATAGTTTTGTAGCTATCTGAAAGTACAACTGCTTGATCGTACACATCTCTATGTACATAGAAGTACCAGTCTTCTTTCGATAGAACTACGGTGTTAATTGTGACGGGCACGTATCGTTCCTTCGAAACCACTAACATTTGAAGTCCACCCCAATTATCTTCATAAGATTGCCCCATGGGGCTTAGTCTATTTCTAATGCGGCACAAAAACTCCAGGATCTACAGCTACTCCATCAATGAACACAGCGAAGTGCAAATGAGGACCGGTAGTTTGCGAGCCCGTATTTCCCGATTTAGCGATGACTTGATATTGTTTCACTTGTTGATTTTTTACAATTTGTTGGCTAGATAAATGACCATATAAGGTTTTTATTCCATGGCCATGATTAATTACAATATAATTACCTAATTCAGAATTACTCGAAGCCTCCTCAATCATGCCATTAAAAGCTGCCAAAACAGCTGTACCTTCAGAAGCATGCATATCCATGCCTTTATGGAATGTCATAGATTCCCTTGTAATAGGATCTAACCTTTCTCCAAATGGTGAAGTCATTCGCACTGGTATTTCTAAAGGAGATTTAAAATGCGTCACCTCTCCTAACTCTGGATAGGATAGCGTTTGTTGATACTTCTCCCTTTGTTCGACTAGTTGATTGTTTAAAACATTCATTCTCCGCTTATCTTGCTCAACGTTCTGTATGATTACAGGATTATTTACTTTGGATTGTTCGACCCAAAAGTTTCTTGCTTTACGTTTAGCTTCAAGCTTAGCAACTATAGATCTGTACTTGGAATCAAGGTTCATAATAAAAGCTACATCTCTCTCTTTACTATTGTTCATTAATGCCTCAGTTGCGTTAAGCGCATCCGATAGGGAGTAAATTTCTAAATCCATGTTCTTTAATGCTTCCTTATTAAATTGATCATTCAAATCCGAGGCTGCAGACAACATCGTATTCGTATTCACTTTTTGAGCTACTCTGGTATATTCTTCTTCCATGAGACCCAGCTTTTCGCCCTCTGCTGCTGCATTATCAACCGCCACACCGTACTTGTTTAATAGGACAGAGGCATCTTCTGCGTGCGCGAAGGAAGTAGAGAAAACTAAGAGCAACAAAGCTATATAAATGACTCTAAACACGAGTACCACCTTTCTTATCTCCAAAGGATTCCTCCCCCCGAGCTGATTCACTTCGTATCTTATAAATTTCTTACTCTTTATTAATTCATACCATGTGCTATTCTTTCTACGATTTCTTTATCCCACTCATCAAGTTCATTCATCAATAGTTCATATTGTTTTTTGGATTCTGGCGTATTTAAAGCCCAAAGTGCAGCAGCACTATAATGTCCCAGAGTATCTATTCCAAAAAGTTTGTTAACGATAGGATCTCTATATTGGCTGATATAAACTAATTTTTCGATAATCTTTTCATTGCATAATTTTTTCCGAACAATTTGACTTATGGCACTAAATTGCACCTGATTATGATGAATATCTAGACAATTAACAAGTTCAACATCGTTTAATTTACCTTCTCGTATCTCTTTTGCTAAAGTTAAGGGTTTCATAATTTCATCTCCTACTATTCTTTTATTGGCCCATAGTTATCTATTAAATATTGTCTTTCTGCTCGATAATTATTCCAAAGTTGTTCAACAAGAGCTTTATTTCCGATTTTTTCTGCTTCTTTTATTTCCACCATATATGCTCTGAGTTCCATAATTATTCTATTTTTAAACTCATACGTAACATCCAATTTTGGAAATCCTTTAGCCATGTCATCAAGAAAATGTTGATACTCATGTCTTAAGGCACTTATCGAAGCATCTTTATAAATATTTAATTGTCCTGGAACAGCCCCTTTAGGTGCATATGCCATAATGTCTCTATCCAGAATTCTTACTTCAACCTTGGCTTCCTGTGCTTGCTTAATAATACTATTCCATTCCTCTGGATGGGAAATTCGCCCAGGTCCGTATATATCTCTAAATGGATCAGCATCATTTTTTCCGAACATGTTATCAGGTAATCTTGTAGGAGTAGTACTTCCCGTAATAGACGAAGAAACCTTCTCTTCAACCTTGCCTACTTGTGCAAGCTTCGCAGCATCATCAACAAGTACCGCACCCTCTTCAGCTACTTTCGCCCCTCTTATAGCTACACCGGAAAAAGGGATTAAAACTTCCGCAATTTTCTCCGAGCCATAACCTAACATGCCCGCTTTGCGATTAGCATCTACTTGTCCAAATTCATGTGCTGTATCTGCGGCAGCTTCATAAAGCTTCCCAGGAATTTGACTTAAGTTTCTTCCGATCTCCACGGAATGTTCTGCGGAGTCGATCATATCTTGCTTCACTTTCCTTAACGGATCAGCACTCGATGCAGTATCTACAACGTAAGCCGCCGCTTCTAAGCTCATTGTCAGCGGATTTATTTTCTGTTGTAATGCGCTCACGGTTATCCCAAGTTTGGCTAATCCAGCTACGCTATCGACTACCCCTTTGGCCACACCTGCTTCAAAATAAGACTTGAGTTGAAATCCTTCATCTACGGTTTTGATCAGCATATGTGTAACTTTATTATTTAAAATCGTGCCTTTTATAAACCGTTGTACCACTCGTTGATTCTGACCTTTATACGTGGAACGATCAATGTAATCGTTAACGAATTGCGCTCCTTGGTCGATCCAATGTTTGGATTTACTTTCAAAATCGTCGCGCATCTTGCTTGCTTGATGAATGGTCTCGACAAATAAGCTTGAAAACGTCCGCTTGTGACTTCCTTCCCCTATCGATAGTGCCTTTTTGTTCAATTCGGTTTCCGTTCTGCTATATCCATCCATAGCGTGTTCGATAAAAGACATTAGCTCTCTTAGTCTCGTATCCAGTTCATGCAAAGCATGACTTGAAGTATTTAATCTAGCCCTGATATTTCTACGAGAAGCAATTGCAGGATCCACACTGTTACCTACTGAAGATAACGAGCTCTTCACATTGGAGATCTTATTGAAGCTTTGATTCAAATCTCTATTACTGTTCTTAACTAAATCTATATCAATTTTGATTAGAGACAATCTGTCCCACCTCCTATCTTGAATAGACTTCCATTATTTTTTCATAAATTCAAGATCTGCATAGTATCCTGCTAGTGCTGCTTCTTTTACTGTGGAGTACAAATTATTTACAGTTACGCTCCCTGGAATTTTATCTACATAACAATAATAATTTGCACCATTACGTACATATCCTGCCACCATACGAGCTGTGTCTATCTTAGTGCCGGCAATGCTGAATCCACTTATAGGTCTAGATGTAGACAAAGTCACACCTTGTACAAGAACTAGAAAGCTAGGGCCTTCTATCGGATTGACCCCGCTGAATGTGGTCAATTGGCTAGGTATGTAGAAATTGTTTTTCCAATTCGGATTATTATTGTTGGTTCTGCTTATGCTATTCGCCATATCATTAGAAATGATGTCGTTTATCTTTACTCTTGCATCTGTTTGAGACATAGTACCTGCAGCTGTTGGCGGTAATCCCATTTGTTTAGTTAAGTTGTTTCCGGTTAAAGCTAGCGTGTATTCTAATCCCATATTCAGAGCGTAACTCGTTCCCAAGTAATTGTGGGTATAGGGGATTTTCATGCCAAAAGTTAAGTCCCAATCCACATCCTTGGCCGCTGTCTCTGGGTAATTACCTCCACCATTTTTGACCAGTTGTTGTGAGGCTAGATAATAACCATCGAAAGTAGCAACAGCGGCTACGGGGATATAATCCTTAATGATTGCTTTGTTCTGTGCAGTGGGCTGCAGGTCGTAGTTGAAGCAAAATACATCTAGAAATGTATCCAATGCAAGCTGTGGATTCACTGTGAATGCTTTATTCATCGTGTAATCCATATCAAGGCTGCCAGTTTTCAACATCGCCATTGCTCCAGCATCCGTTGAATAATCAATGGCATAGGATAATTTTAATTGTTCAATTTCATTTCGCTCTTTATAAACATAGGTCGTAAATCCTATTAACAAAGCTGCGAGGAAGAGTACTCCTACGATATTGACTACACCAAAATTTTTACTCATATCGAACCTACTTTCGCACCATGCCGGCTAAAGTTTGGTCGAACTTAGGTGGAATGAGATGTAAGAGTCTATTTTGTATTCTTTGCGCTCCAGTATAGTCAATTGCTTTTACTGAGACTTTGATTATGTCCCCAGCGTTCCAGGTTGTTGTATTGTCATTAAGAACATAAGAAGTATAAGTGCCGCCAGACCCATCAGGATTTACTACTTTCATATATCTTTTTACCGTAGCATCCATAGACACACCATGAGAGGAGACCCCTAAATAAAAGTCTGATAAATCTGTCGATGATAGTCTGCCATTATCCGCTACTTTATTTATTAGATTTGTCATTTCGTTTAAAACACTTCTATTCATGGTTAAATCCTTACTCATTGTATTGAGAATGAGGGGGCCTCCGGCTAAAATAGTAAAAGCTAATATGACTCCAAGTACCTTGTTAAGTATATCTGTCAATTTCTAATCCACCCGCCTTAAGCTCTTGCTAGTCTTTCTTCTTCTATTGCATATAAGACTTCTTTGATAAGAACTCCATAGTAAATGTAAGAATCCCCTTCAGGATCTTTGTATTTCATTAGTGAAACAATATGTCCTTTAGTATTTCTCTTGATTGCTCCATATAAGTTTCTTCTGTACTTATTAGATGGATCTAAGAATTCAAATAACAACTCAGCCCTCTCTCCTCTGGCACAAGTGGGACTTGCTACGATGACAGAAGTTCCTTTACGGAAAGATGGAAATAGAATGCCAAATAACTTCATTGTGCTCCCCCCTTATGGATGTACATCCCAGAATCTCATACCTGATGGTCCTGTAAATAATTCTAGATGTACCGGTACAGTTGACGGCATAGCTGCTTTGGCATTTTGCAGCATCAACACCTTATTGGCAAGAAAATTGTCATCTATAGAGAACTCTGTAGGAGCTCCAAAAGTATTCAACCTTATTTTTTTGGGTGAAGGGGTATTACGATCCGCTACGACTAACATCAGCATAATATCATCCGTTGTCATATCTCGTTCTGTAGGTACAATCTCACTTTTTGTTTCGAGTGCTGTCTTCTCAATCTGCACCCCAAAACCACCCACATCCCCTTTGAAGAATGGAATTGCGCAATAAATCATGATCGGTGTAAAGATAGCTAAGACCATGATTAAAATGATGGCATCGAATGCATCATCTGACTCGTTCATTGATTATTCATCTCCTACCACAACATCGTACATGTCATTTGTTTTCGTTAAGGTTAGGCGTACCTTCAATTCAAACACTTGGGCTAAGTCGTTAACACTCGTTATAGGGATTATTACGGGATTTGTTAAGGGTGTTTTGGTCACTGAACCGGTTATAGAACGTATCGCATTCGCATTCTTTTGCAGCATGACAAAGACACTTGCTGCTGGGGCAGCCCCGTAAGCCGCCGTGTTGACTAACTCAGTTGCATATGTTTCTGCCTGTATATCAGCAACAGTTGTTACGGCATTCCTTCCGAAGCTTTGACTCATAGTAGTGAACAAAGACAACATGCCAATGATTACCGAAATCACTATAAGATGGACAGTAATATGAACAGCATTGCTTACTTCATTATCCATGCCTACTGCCTCCTAAACTCAATATGGGTAATAGCGCCATTTAAGTCTTTCACTAAAGTGGAGTCATATCTTGCTGTTATCGGAAACAAGTTAGGGTCAGTTAGATAAGTCGTTGAAAACTGAGACGCTGGCGTTGTAGAGACCCATTTCCAATTAAAATTAACATTGGTTCCTGCAGTTGTGTCCACCCATATTTCAGGCATCCCTCTGGATTCTGCAATAGCGGATATAACATCTTGCGGGTATAAATTGGTTGTTCCATCAAACTGACTATAACGTCTATGCTCTTTCACGATAGCGACTGCATTATCATCTTCTTGCTGTATGCTTGCACTCTCTCTTGCTAGAGACCCCAACACCACTACAAAACTTAGAACAAGAGCCGCTGTCATCGCACTTATGCTCGCCCAGACCGCCGCAGGCCATTCATTCATATGAGATCCTCCTCTTACTTTAAAAACTATTTTCTATACTCTATAAGAATTCGCGAGAGCTGAACTAGCTTTTCGCGAATCTTAACAATATAAAAAGATATTTAGTGCTGTCGATGCTATTGTTGAGTAAAACAAACCCCAATAATCGTTCCTGTGGTATCTTTAATTAGTTCTGCTAGGAATTTAGCAGTTGGCCGAACAAATGGTCTAGTTCCCGATTCTGTCATGGGAATATAAACCATATTGTAGGTTATATTACCATTTCCAGCTAACCCCCCTGTAAAGAAGGAATCAGTAGTATTTGCTTTACGTAATCCAGAGGCGCCAGTAGTAGTTATATAAGAAGCAGGAGTTGTAGCAGTAGCAGCAGTAATATTATCACCTGTTAAAATAGCACCATAATTGAACCCTGTATCTGGCGTAAGCGCCATCTGTGATGTTGTCTTTGTAACCGTAGCTACAGGTCTACCCTCAAATAATTTAATCGCAGAAATCACTTGTGTACCTGACAAAATCTTCTGATCATAATCATCGAACTGAGCCAAAGACATGGAGTCCATCGAGTTCTGAACGGTTGTAATCCCCTGATTCGTTGTCCCCCTAGTAAATCCTAAAATAACGAAAATAACCGAAATAATTACCCCAATTACAATCAATGCTATCGCTATTCGTGCGCCAGATCCCAATTCGCCTTCCATTGATTACTCACTCCTTATATCCCTATTTTTATGGTTTTGTGAACAAACTTTCCAATAAAATCAATCTTACAAAATCGGAACCCACGGTACATTATTCAAACATACTCACCCCCTTAGCGTAATCGAGTTAACACTAGTGTTTGACATTCGCCAGAGCAGACATAAATTCTTTAAAGCCCAATATACCCAGCGGTAACAGAATATATAGAATTGCCGTTAACACAAGAGGTGCCATAGCCAAAGGGCTGACCATCGATCTCTTCTTGTTGAGTGTTGTATTCTGTGAGACTTCTCTAATTCGCATGACATGATCTCGCTCTGTCACAAGATCACTGAAAGCTTCCCCTAATGATATTTGGTGGATGGTAAGTATTAGCTTATCCACTAATCTTTTGAATCCGGGGAGAACTGCTTTTGCTTTTAAACGATTAAGAGCTAGATCGGGATTAGACGGATATTCATGATAGGCATCTAGTATGGCATTTTTATGCACTCTACTTTGCCTCTCTAGCCAATATAACGTTTCAAGCGTATCGGCTGACGTATTCATTAAAATAGAAATAATCGTTTGTAGTTGTAATACATCTTCTTCACTTTCTGTTTTCAGCAGCCACGCTCTACCTCTTAGCAATAGTTCCGGAATTTGATAGAAACCTACAGCTACAAGGAAAGCTATGATTATCATCCACCACTTAAAGTAAGTGTTATGATAGCTGATATACTTTTCCTTTAGCCTCTTAACTTGCGCATCTTGGTCGAAAGGAGGCAGTTTAGGAAGTTTTGCCTTCACCAACTCTTTCGTTTGATTTTCACTAGGCAACTGAGGCTTGGATAAATAAAACTCATCCATATCTTTTCTAATCTGGATGTCTTTCGCCGTTAATTTTTCTCCACCGACTAGAGAAACTTCTTTTACATTGCTATAAACAAACTGCTTGCCTAAGTTCACAGCGAAAAACATGCATATCATAGCCATCAAGAAGGCCATACAAGCGTAAATGATCTTGCTCCCGTACATATGACGTAAATCTGTCATGCTAAGAGCACCCTTGATGATCCGCAGCTTCCTTGCTTTCTTTATTTGCTTCTTAGGCATGATATCGTTCACTATTTTTATAAACCATTCACGCTTTAGAAGGTACATTGCGATGCCGTTACGATCATCTTTCCTCACAGAGACTGCGCTATTTACTTTCACAATAACCGTGTATCCAACAATCGAAGCAAGTAATATAACCGTTCTCGAAATATATCCTATCGGCCCGCTATACATCACGGAAGTTCCAGGAATAATGGAAGTGAAGAAACTCTCAATTACTCCGATAGCTAGCAATGGAGCGACAGGCAAATACTCCAATGCGCCGAATCGAGCCTTTTGCAAAGAGATACGCCTAATCTCTAAATTCACCTCGTCCGCCATCATACCCATAGCTTGGAGAAAGTTGGAAGTACCGTCACGCAGCTTCGTGTCACCTGAGTTATTGAGTATGAAACATACACCGGCCAGGGTGCATAACAACTTAAATGGCGTAGTTGCATAAAATTCCTCTAGCCGCTGTTTCCCATCCACATCTGTTAACATGATATAGATTTCCTCGAAAGCACGATGCAGCTCTGAGCCCGTTTCCGTTTCTGCGACAGCTTGAGGAATGGAATTTAACCTTAGGTAGTTTTGCCTTAAAGATGATAAGGACATGGATAGCTGTTTCAAAAGCTTGAAATGAACGCTATCAATTTGCTTATGTATTAAAACATTGTTCATAATAATTGCGTATAGCAAGACCAATAAAGTAGAAAACAAATCCCTGAAGATAATTGCGCCTGATACAATCAATACCATTGAAGACATGGCAGAGGTCGCATAGACACGTACGGCATATACCTTGATCTCTTGGCTTGTGTATACCGACAAATCGGCTACCATAGATTTCACTTTTCTGAAACTGCCCCGCGTTAAGAAGAAATCATCTAGAAATTTACTCATTCTAAAATAAGTCGATAAGGAGATAAATCCTTTATTCTTTTTCGCATAGCCTTTTCTTGAGGCTGCCTTTTTCTTATCCGAGATGATAACCATCGTAATTCCGATAGTTGCCGTGAAAATTATCCCTATAATTAGAAAGATCACTTATAACCTCCAATTATCCAAGATAAATTTCTTGAAATCTTTCACCTTGTCTAACGGCATGACGTCAAGCATTTTCTGTGTTAATTCCGTGGTAAACCAATCGCATGTTTCGTATGTATTCGTTTCTAGGTTATATTTTAAAATATCCCTTGTTGTGAACGTCTTTCTATCCGTCTGTCGATTGTAATATTCTTTGGTAATTTCATTCATAGAGTTCAATGGATCATTCCTGTCGTACTCTGGATAAGGCACGCTTACTTCTAGCCTTACGATTTCGGAAATTCTCTCAATGTATCTACGACCATCAGTGGTGTAGTTGAGATGGATATCTACTCGAATTACGTCGATGACCTGCTGCTCGGCTGTAATCATATTCCCCGAGAACCCTCCGGCATTAACTAGTGAGTTACGTATCGCATAAACTAATTGCTCCGCAACGTTCGCGTGATGTGAAAAGATCGTGAAGATGGATGCTACTTGTCCCATTTGAATCATCCGGGCTGCAATAGGATCTGTTGCAACTTCCCCGACGATAGATACCGCAGCATCTGATTTCTTCAACGCATCTTGCAACTCAGATGCAGATACATAATCAGTTTCTTGTACGGATAAAATATTTCTCTCTGGATACAATTCGCGTAAGTACATCTCCGGTGCCATTTCTAATACACGAATGGTATATCTCGGATCTATGAACTTCACAGCAGCTGTCATCATTACTGTCTTCCCTGCACCCTGCCGTCCGGTAAATCCGCAAGTAATTTGCCCCATCATCAGATACATCACCAGATTGATCGCAAGAAAGGCATCATTCACATAAGGCTTATCAATAAGTGCAGGCAGTGAAGAATCGCTCAAGGTGAATTTACGGATAAAAACAGCCCAATATTCAGATGCCGGAGGTCTCATCGCCAAAACACGTGATTTATCATACATCGTGTTAACCAGAAATCCACGCTTCTCTGTCAAAGGGCCCGGATTGTTGTAACGACATAACAACTGTACGACCCTTCTTAATTCTTCTTCCGAATGAAAGGTCAAGAATCTAAGATGAATATACTTGCCGTTGAAATATAACCATACTGACCTAGGTGCTTTCATAATTTTTTTATCTTTGTTAAGCAGAGCACTCAGAATTGACCCAGAAGTACCGCAGTTGAATCCATTGATATTCATTTCCCGCAATGTATCGATGACACCGAAACCCTTGTATTTCTGATATAACATGACAGAGAGTATATCTAGCATCACATGGTAAGTAAGATCGAAACTTTTCTCAGTGTAAATGGCATCTATATCTTCATTTAAAATAAGATATGACGGCTGCGTTTTATCTTCAATCACATAACGTTCCCGATCTAATCGATACTCTTTGATCATCTCGGAAAGCGCATCTTTGCCATATTTTTTCTTATAGAAATACATTAAAATCTCAAACTTCACGCGAGGCTCCAAGTAATTTGCTCGGAAATCAAATACTTGTAGAATGTCATCCTCGGTCTTTAATACATCCGCTACAATGCTTCTTATTAAATCTTGAACGATTAGCTTTGCTGAGTCGATGCCATAAACACAATTACGCATAGCATCCACGATACGTGCTTTCCTTTTATACATTGACTCGAACTCTTCGTCCGCTAGTCCCGCGAAGTTTTCATCTTTGATCAGATCCGCCAAGCTATACTTTACTATATCTAACAATCTATCGAATGTTAGCTTATCCGATTGCTCGATATCAGGTCTTTCCCGTTTAGACTTCAGATATAGAAACGTCACCAACAATGCGATGCACAAGATGGTAACCATGATCAGTAGTGAATTTAAAGTCACATGTACATCCTCCATTCAAGCTAAACCTTACATCACCACCATTAACCTTGCGGCCAAATCGTTTTCCTGCCTAAATTAGCTAAAATAATCATAAGGCACTCTTTCAAATCATTATTTAGCTCTATGACACGCGGATCTTTATCGATAATATAGGGAAGAATCGTTTGCAACTTCCCCATATTGCTGGTGCGTTTAATAAAAGCGTTATAGCTAATTTTTGCACACCGTCTGTGCCTTAAATTGATTCTCTTAGTTGTATCTCTAAAAGCTTCCACATAGGGATCAAACTGATTAAAGATAAACACTAAGCCTTTTTTATTGAGATAATCCATGACCCCCACAGACTCCCAATATTTTAATTTATCTGCTACATCTCTAGACTGTGTAAGAACCATGACAACCAGATCCGAGTTATCTATGACTGATCTAGTTATTTCGTCATAAATCTCCGTCGCTACGTCTGTAATGACCATCTCATGATTCAGATTCTCGATAACAAACTTCAGAAGCTTCGTGTTGTCTTCATTAGATATCGTATCCGATGCTGTATCAATGATTTGCAAGTTAGGAACGCCTGGGAGCTTTAAACAATAGTCTGAGATCTCATCACCTGATATAGCATTCGCCTCAAGCAGCTTAATAACCTGAGTAAGACTACGTGTCTTATCCTCCAATGTCTTTAACCCTAGAAAACTAGCAACCGCCTTATTATCATTGCCGGTATAAGTCAGGCAAGTCGTCAGATTTTGTGTTTGGGCTAATGCCAAAGCCAACATGACACTAATCGTGGTGCCGCCTTGTTTTCGATCAGGAGATATGATGGCTATTTTCATCTACCCCACCTCCTTGTTAGAAGCGCATAGGCAGCCTTGAAAGTTATATTCAGGTTGGGAGCCAGCATGGCAGCCAACCCTTTATTCAGCTCCTTAGATGGAATAGGTGATAAAATATGAAAAGTTTCAATCTCCTCCACCCTTTTCCAGATCTGAGATAAAGGCATAACGTTAATAGCTCCTTTGTCTCTCTTGCCATCATAGATTATTTTGACCGTTTCATACGCACCTAGAATATCCAGAAAAGCTTGCTCATCCTCGTTTGGTTTATAGCTCTTTACATAGATAATGAAAGAAAGATTTTCAGGAATTGTATCTTGAATATCGAAAATGATATGGTCAAAATCATCCACGGTGTACCCAACTTCTTCAAATATTTCATCCGGAGAAGCATCTGATACCGAAATCATGATATTCGCCATATGTCCTTGGGATTCACCATGTTCCAATAGCCTTTTATAGTGTCGATTGTTACTGAATAAAGCTACATCACCTGTTGCCTGCAATAATTTCATCAAAGCGTAGATAACCGGCCGTTTATCTGTATAGCCGCACACACCTATTAACATTACTCAACCACACCCTTCTCTATGTTCAGAAGCGGTGCACCAGGAGCAGTGTTTTTCTTCTGTTCATTACTGCTTGTTGAGTTCGTTGAATTACTGCTCGGTGGTTTATTACCAGTCGACCCACTATTCGTTGAATTAGATGTTGGTGTTGAGGTTGCGCTTGGTGAAGACGATGGCTTCGGTGCCGGCAACCCGGCTTTGGCTTGGGCATCAGCTTGAGCTTCAGCATCTTGGCGCGCTTTCTCATCATTTTTCAGTTGAGTCGATCCACTATCAATCTTTCCTATTATTTCATTTCTTCCTGACGATATAGCTTGTCCAACCTCTGGGGATACACCAGCTATTCCAGCATCAATCATCGTTCGGGATGTATTGTTAAGTTGAGCATTTATCTTTTGTACAATATTTGGATCGGCTATCATAATAGCTAGTATGTTTTTAGGTACAGAGTAATATTGCGTTGCCGCCTTTTGTATGCCAGGCTCTAAGTATTTTGTTAAGTACAATGTTGAACCATTTCTTACTTGTAAGAAATAGTCGATAAGCGCAGCTTGGTAAAAATGAATCTCTTGTTCGTTTAACTTAAATTTAATTGTTTTATCGTTGATAGCTTCCACCCTTTTGCGGGGTAATACGATGTAATCCTCCCCTAATGGATACACAATTCTGAAGTCTACGTAATCTCCGACTTTCAATCCAATCGGCATTACACTAGCAACTACGTCATATTCCCTAATCGTATCGTCCAAGGGATCTTCCATTACTAAATCTTTGCTGAGCGGTGTTCCTGAAGTCAGTCCCACTCTGTAATATTTACCTATTACGGTTTCAGGATCTAAGATAAAACTCTGATTAATAAAAGATTCCGGTATTTGCTTCATATCTAGATCATTCGGATCGATTTGTTTACCTGGAAATAAACCTTCAACTCCGTCTTTGACCGTCCACACCTCAACCATAGGGCCAATTTTATTGATCTTGGCTTTTAGAGCACCTAGTTCTTTATCATACGACGCTGTTAACGCTCGCTGTTTCGGTCCCCATATCATAAAATATTGACCTACATTGGTACCGATGAGTATTATCGCAATTGCCGCAGCTATAATGATGGTCTTCAAATTCCATTCTATATTCATTCGTGCATCCTCCATGTACTACTTGAGAGTTTATAGCTCATTTATGTATAAAGAATTGATTGTTGTTGTTTCTAACTGACATATGTCCAAGGATCGGGCATAGTCCCTTTAATTTCATAAAAGGTTTTCATGCTATTTTCTAAAATTATCAATCTAGAAACTACATTATTTTTCTTTAAGTAGTAATCAACGTAACTGAAATCGCTGTAAAACCCTGTAATTTCCCACCCATCGTAGAGCAATGTTTCCAAATATACGAAACTCTTTTCCAAAGCTGAATCATATGTATAAGGGATGGATTGTTTTATTCCTATTTTCAAACTCACAGGATCAACCATGGTATTACCAGACATATAGGTATAAGAAGTAATCGGTGTACCATTCTTTCTAGTAATCAATTGACGTACACCACCTGTTACTTTTCGTAACGGCGTACTGACCCTCGTATTCATATCTTTCAAAAATAAGGTATCTCCCTGCACATAATTGATATAATGCTCTCCATTTGCCTCCACCTCTTTGACTATTACCACCTCAGCTGGTAATTTAATTTCAGATTCATGTGAAGCAGCTAAAGAAAAATAAAAACCTGCTAATACTAGTAATAACAGAGGCGAACCCACTATCACCGCTCGCTTATTCAAACTCTTTCACCACTTCCCCTTGATACTTGAGCATCACATTTCCTGCTTGATCAAACTCAATGGTTAGACCTAAAGCTTTCAGATATTCGGTTATATTATTGGTATTTTTATCCAAATTTACCTTGAAGGCCTGTTTTCCATACGTGATGTATAAGGTGTTCCCTTTCTTTTCAAACCCAAGGTTTTCTATACTGCTTACACCAATCGAGTTGGTAGGATCATATAGCGTACCATCTGGATTAACATAGTTTAGGGCAAATACTTTTTAAAGCTGGGTCTATTCCAGGTTCTTTTTGTACCCACCAATAACCCGCAATTAAAAACAAAACGAAAATGGATGTCCACACCAAGGTTCTAAACACACTATCACCACCTGTATTTTGCAATTCTCTACTAAGTACACAGAACTAAATCTTCCCAGTGGAGATTTTAAAAATAGGATATTAGGCTTATACAATATGGCTATATACACCCGTACAATTGGAAAACCTAAGATATACAAAAAGACAAAAAAAAAGACCAATAGCAAGAGGCGACCCGGCTGCCACATCGTTTTCATCTGAAAACGGTAAGGCCCGTAGTTTTGCGTCCCTGCCTTTCGGTCAGGTTTGCCTTTTTCAATTACAACTGCTCTTAATTTCATTGTCGATCTAACTTTTCTTTGTGCCCAAAAATCGATGGCTTAACTTATGAAAAAAGTTGCATTATTTCTCCTCTTTAATATGAGTCTACATACCTATATCATACATATATACGACTAAATTTGATTAAATCCTCTTTTATTGGAATATTTTGTTGAAAAAAGTACGTTTCCTTCGCTTACCACAACTAAAGCAGAAACTCTCTTTCTCCATTTCCGACATATAGTGACTCCATTACGGTATTTCATGTCAGTATGTCTTAATATATCGGACACATGTACTTTTTTCAATGGATCAAAATGTCGAATTAAGTCGAATTCGACGAATTTTTCACAAAGTATTGAAGATGAGTACCAAAAAATGTCCTTTCTGGTACCAGAAGTCCTAGAAACATTGGCCTAATATTTTGCACTCGAGAAACATATATAAGCCCCTTATTCAAAAACAACCCTATCCTACAGAGAGGGTTGTTTTCTTTGAAGTCAAAACTTGAATTTCAGCTATATTGTTAGAGTTGCGGAGGCTCTGAATATCAAAGATATTCGGGAGATTATTGATCTTGTAGATGTTTGGAATGAGGATAACGAGTAAGGTTAAAGGAAAGTAAAAAAACATAGAAGCTGTTGCTTCTATGTTTTTTCACTTTGACTTAGTACAACCATTTTTTTTGAGAGGGTGATGATTTGAGCTACTTCTTTGTGAAACAGTGGTTTCTTTGGAGTGGAAGAATACTTATTTGGAAAGCAATGTATTGAAATTCATATTTCTACTGTATGTATTTAACAATGGAGCTCTCGTGAAAAAATGTAATTAAAAACAGCCAGGGAAGGAATTTATATTTCCTTCTCTGGCTGTTAATCTTGTTTATATAAATTAAATAACACAAGTCACTTTACCGCACAAATGTACTTTTGCAAACTATCCTCAACACATTCGGAAATTAATTGCACGAATGGTTTTAATTCATTTCGTATACTGGCTATTTCCAAAGTCTCATAATATTTCAAACGAGCCTCATTTGCTGCTTTTACAATTGCTGGTGGAAATCCATATTTCATTAAAATTAAATTCATTAAAAGCCGTGCTGTACGCCCATTACCATCAGAAAAAGGATGTATGTAAACGAAACGGAAATGAAATTCCGCGGCTAGTTCAACTGGGTGCAATTTATCTTTGTGTTCATTATACCATTGAATCAACTGTTCCATTTTTTCCGAGAGCACTGTGAAGTTTGGAGGGGTATGAAGAGAGCCTGATATCAAAACGTTGATCATCCGATATCGCCCTGCATTCTCATCGTCAATGTTTTTAAGCACTAGATGATGAATTGATTTTATGACATACTCACTCAATTCCATGTTTCTATTTACTACATCTTGTACGTAATAAATAGCTTCTGAATGGTTAACAACTTCAAAATGCTCATGCAGCTTTTTACCACCTATTGTTAAACCTTCTTCTAAAACTAATTTAGTTTCTAAAAGTGTTAATGTGTTACCTTCAATCGCATTAGAGTTGTACGTCCATTCGACCCGATAAACTTGCTCCAAATTTCTTACAGCAGCCGCTGGTAAAGGACGTAATTTATCTAATTTACTTTTTAAAAGATCTATTTTACCAAAGGTCATATTGCCCCTCCCTCCTTACTTTTATTACCATTATATCACAGTTAAAAAAATTAGACGTTGACTAACTACACTCGAAATAAGTCTTATTCTCCGTCTATCAGATCCATAATAGTCCATGATTTTCGAATACTTTTCATCACCCCTGGGTTAGAAAGCATCCAATCCACCTTTTACAGTCAAACCAAGTTTTTTACCCATTAAAAATGTTCAAAATTGCACTACCATACTTTTCAATCTTTATCTTCCCAAAACCCTTTACCTCTAATAATTCATTTTCAGTTCTTGGATATTTCGCAATCATATCATCCATCTCAGCGTTGTTAAAAATATAATACGCCTTGCTTTGCTCCTCTCTTGATGTTTGCAGCCTGTATGCTGTCAGTTCTTCACGAAGCGCTTCTTCATTTTTTCTTTGTACGTTATCATTTGAGAGCTGATATTTTGCTTCGAAATCCATATCTATTGGAGTATTAAGCTTGATTAGCAAGCTAGCAATATCATACATATCCTTCTCTGCCAGATCATATTGATTCGCCTTATCATTTTGGTACTTCTCTAGTGTCACTTTAATTTGGTCATACTTAATTAGCGTCTTTTCGATCTCCGCAGGGCATTTATACTTCTTAATGATCGTTTTAGGATTGGCCATAACCACAAGTGACAAGATAGGCAAATTGTTGATTTTCAGCTCTTTTGAAAGCACGTGTTTAAGTATATCAACGTGTCTCTTATTTTGAGTGACTGGACTGTAGATTCCCTCTTTGTAATCTTTCCCAAATTTGTTCTTTAAGGTTCTTACGAAGTTACCGTCTGAGTCAATCGAGATGTTACCACTTAACTTCTTGGTCTCAAGGATGCATGTAAATTTGTTTGAAATCACGACAAAATCAAGTTGAGCAACGTAGTCTTCATATTCTAACCTAACATCATGAAGGCAAAGTAAAGGTAAAAATGAATTTTTCAATTCAAAATAAACATTATTCTCACCATCTATTCCGTATTTAAGGAGCTTTATATCCTTTTCAATATTGTCCTTTTCTTCGCCTTCGACAACCTTATTAAAAAGTTCGTTCAAAGCTATTAGTTGATGATTCTCTTTTGTGAAGTCTTTTACGAATGTTGGACTTTGAATTGTACGTTTTTGACCAAATAATTTATTTAATAATGACATAACCTATCTCCTAGCATTGTGTTTTAAGTTTGATTAGAAGTAGTTATCACCTAACTTTATATGAAAATTATACCACGATATTTTCATTGTGGTATCTATTCTTGTGACATGACAGACTTACCTATAGTCCCAACTAAAAGGCGCTCAGGAGCAATTCTAGAGCGCCTGACACCGCTACGAAAAACAATTTGAAAATACGAATCATACATATTTGCATTGTGTATGATTTATAAAAACGGCACAAATGATTGTCAATTCCATTTAGTTCACCATTATCATGTTTGTATCATACATAATTTTGGAATAATGAATTTATGATGATGGGGAGGCTTACCTAAATGGAGTTCGTACAGCCGATTCGTGACAAAAAACAAATCAATGCCATGAAGAAAATTTTGAAAGCAACGAACCTTCGGGATTATTGTTTATTCACAGTGGGAATCAATTCCGGATTAAGAATCAGTGACCTATTGAAATTAAAAATGAGTGATGTTGTTGATAAAAATAGTAATATCAAAGCGCGAATTTATATACGGGAGAAAAAGACAAATAAGGTAAAGGATTTTCCAATTAGTGCGGCGGCCAGCATGGCATTAAAAGAATACTTTGACGAACGAGAAGACTATTCATATGAAGAACCACTTTTTATTTGCCGAAAGCAGCACGCAGGTAAAGCTTCTTTACAACGGGATCAAGCATATAAGGTCATCAATAACGCAGCAAAATCCATCGGGATCAAGGATAGGATTGGGACCCATACACTACGGAAAACATTTGGTTACCATGCTTATCAGTCAGGCGTAGACATTACATTGATTCAGAAGCTTCTCAATCATACAACTCCCAATACAACCTTAAGATATATTGGTATAACCCAAGACGATATGGATGATGTGTATCTAAAATTGAATTTATAGTACATAAGTCATTTTGAAAATGTATATGTTTTAAGAGCTGGATTGCTTTGGCAATCCAGCTCTGTTTGAAAGAAAATATTAGGTAGAAATTATAAGTTCTAGCCTTAAGGAAGCTATTATACATGCACTCTTTTAGAGTTTCGGTAGAATTTTCGGTATGCGGGTCAAAATGCGAGTTTTATAGAGACTGTTATAGTTGGCTGGAGCCTTGATTTCACTGGGTTTTCGGCGTTCGCTTTATGTTCGCTTAGGCTCATTTTGTTAGTTTAGGAGAGGTTTTTTCACCAACTTTACACCAGTTTTACACCAATAGTTTACTAGTTTTAACACCACTTTTTCACACCAATATTTACATCGATATTTACACCATATTTACACCAATAGTGCCAAAAAAGGATCATCACTTGACACATGTTCCCAGAGGAATACGTATGGGTTCATGTGAAGGAGACATGAATATCATTTAGGGTGCATGTAGGTTTACACCATGATTATACATGCCCTCCTAGTGATACATGTAGTTAAAAAACTGTGAAAATACATACATCTCTGGGGGTTGCATGTTAATTTCGGGTGAAATACTAAAAATATCAACACCAATTATGAACACGCCCCCCAATAATTCCTTATGCCGAGGAGCTGCCAAATGTAGATATAGCAAGGGCTTAAACGTTGTTCGTTACCACTTTCCACACCAATTTACATTGGTGACAAATGGGTGCATGTAGAAACGTGAAAGAAACGCAATAAAAACAACCGGAGCAGGAATTTGAAATTCCTGCTCCGGTTGTTAATCTTATTTATATAGGTTACGTGACACAAATCACTTTACTGCACCTATGTACTTTTGCAAGCTATCCTCAACACATTCGGTAATTAATTGTATAAATGGTTTTAGATCATTTCCCATACTTGCTAATTCTAAAGATTCATAATATTTAAAACGAGCGGCATTTTCAGCTTTTACAATTGCTGGTGGAAATCCGTATTTCATTAAGATTAAATTCATTAAAAGTCGTGCTGTACGCCCATTACCATCAGTAAAAGGATGAATATAAACAAATTGAATATGAAACTGCGCCGCTAGCTCAACTGGATGTATTTTACCTTTTTGTTCATTATACCACCGAACTAGCTTTTCCATTTTCTCAGTGACTACCGTAAAATGTGGAGGGGTATGCTGTGAGCCTGATATCAAAACGTTAATCATCCGATATCTCCCTGCGTTTTCATCGTCAATGTTTTTAAGAACAATGTGATGAATTGACTTTATCACAGATTCCGTGAGTTCAATTTTCCGACTTACAACCTCCTGAACGTTGTTGATAGCTTCCGAATGATTGATAACCTCGAAGTGTTCATGTAGTTTTTTCCCACCAATAGCTAGTCTTTCTTCTAAGACTAATTTAGTTTCTAGTAGAGTTAGCGTATTACCCTCAATCGCATTTGAGTTGTAAGTCCACTCAACTCGATAAACCTCATCTAAGTTCCTAACAGCCGCAGACGGTAAAGGTCTGAGATCATCAAGTTCTTTTTTCAAATGATCTGTTTTAGCAAAATTCATTATACCCCTCCCCCATCTTACTATTACCACTATCTCACAGGAGGTGATATTTAGTCGGTGATTGCACCTAGCCTTAACCCGCTTTCAGAACTTTGATTTCACAATAAGAAAAACGATGATCTATTTCATCATCATGGTAATCACGATTTTTCTAATTTTTGATCAGCCTTACTTAAGACTTCACCTATTGATAAGTTGATTACCAAATCTGCATAATTATCAAGCGGGGTAGGATCACGATTGACTATAACAAGTCTAGCTCCGCGTTGTTTAGCTCGCTTGGGAAATTGATTAGCTGGACTTACCTGCAATGATGAACCTAAAACAATAAACAGGTCAGTGCTCTGTAATAAATTCTCAGCAAGGTCAATTGATGCTTGTGATAGCATCTCTCCAAAGAGGACAACATTCGGTCGTATAAATCCTCCGCAGCTGCAAGAATTCCTTTCAACCGGAGGAAGATAAATCTGAGATTCAAATTGTTTATCGCAACTCATACAACGTAGTGTTCCCAGATCGCCGTGAAGCTTTGCAAGTTTTCTTGTACCGGCTTGTTCATGATAATTCTCCACATTCTGCGTAATGATTCCTTTGATTAATCCTTTACTTTCCCATTTCGCAAGTATATGATGCCCTTCATTGGGTTGATGGTTCAACATTTCTTGGATACGCCATTGATAAAACCTAATAAACTCAGAACGATTCGAATTAATTGCCTCAATATCCGCCAACTCAATGGGATTACGATTATTCCACATTCCCCTGTCTGCTGAACGGAAATCCTGCAGCCCACTTTCCGTTGACATACCAGCACCAGAAAAGATTACAGTCGACCTTGCTTCCTTAAGCAATTCTGATAGCAATTTGATTCCCTCCTCAAAACATTCTTCGTTCGGTTGTAATTCCTTTTAAACGCTATCCGGTTTCTCATCTTCTAGCTGTCGAATAGCGCACATTATCGTCAATCGCATACGCGGAATCAATACTTTTTCCAGAAAACATTGAAACTAACTTCACTATAGTCAAAATCCAAAAATTACGAATTTCGATTTAATATCTGTTTAATCCGATTCGTTGCTGCTTCTCCTAGATTCTTCTTCCTTATCCAGTTAATCGGGTGGGACGGCCAATTATTCTCTAGAGAAACAACAATTTTATCTTTGTAATTATTGATTGACGATTTTCTCATAATTTCATCTACTTGACTAGAAAACTTCTCTCTCAAAAAGCCCATGATGACAAATGGCGATTCTTCAAAAATTCGGAGTATTTTATCTGAATATACATTTTCATCTTCTAGAAATCCTATAAATGATTCATTTTGTTTTTCTATGATTGCTTTTATATTCTGATGATACAACTCAGCTTTATTCCCTTTGGGACACACTGCATTAGATGTATTAAAAATTTTAACTTTCCCATTCAAATTATTAACATTGCCGAGTGCAATCTCAAGGGATTTAATAAGGTTTATCATTGTCGGGTCTGGAAAACCCCAGTGCGTAATTGTATCTCCTAGTTCATTGAAACCTCCCCCTGATTCAAATGTACTCCAATGAGGATGTTCAATAAATCCATAGGATCCGGGATTTGTCATCAAGACACTGCAAATCACTTGGGTACCTTCTCCAAACTGTATGTAAGTGTTATCCCTGACCATGTAGCAAATACCCTCATTGTCTTTATGGTAATCTAGAACTCCGTTGGAAAACCTCCTCATTCTGCCATGAACGCGTTGATTATATTTTCTAGGCATTATTTCTTTACCGCCCCTTCAATGAGAGTTAATTCACATGATTTAATTTCATGACCTTAATGCGGCAAATTAAAAAAAGGTACTTCAACTCGCTGTTAATTTTAATCCAACTATCGTAGTTTAATACCATGCTTCAACACTGGAGTAGTTTACTAGAAGGTAAGTGGGAATACTAATAATTCCATTTCAAGATTATGGCTTAATTATACAAGGAAACCCCGACATGTTTCCTTGTCAGGGAAAATACTTTTGAATCAGATATGCACTCATCATATATAGCCTGCCTAACATTTATACAGAATCGCTCTTTCCTAAATTACATCTTGAACAAAGTGATTGTAGGTTATTAATTTCGGTTTCTCCGCCTTTTGACCACGGTATAATATGGTCCAGATGCAATTCTATCGAGGCGTCTTTTGCAGGAGATGCACCGCATATGCAACATTTAAACATGTCTCGTTTCAATACATCAAACCTAAGTTTTATGCCTGGTGTACGACTAGTCTTGTGAGTGCTAGATTTTTCGATCTTCTTTGCTCCTAACGCACTTGTTGAGTCCATAACATCGAGATTACTATTTGGGGCTATGATACGCTCTCCGTTAACACATTTACCTACTGGAAATTCCGCTTTTGCTCCCTTGGGTCTATGCCATATTACACCATTATATGGATAATTTAGCCCAACACATTCATATTGACCTTTACCATTATATATAAATAACGTGGGTTTATTGGGTTTAATTCCATTATTAATAATGTTATAGCAGTAGTCAGAAGGAATAATACTCACTACCGTTCGCCCATACTTCAAATTAACTTCTCTAACAATTTCACTCCTCTCGACAACCTTGCCAATACCGAACATCTTAACTACATCAATAGCGTACTCAACGATTTCTTCATCAGTTGTCATTAAATATTCCAACCTCTCTAAATAAAAAATTAAAATTACCATTAAAAATTATGTTACACTTCTGGTTTTTTTATATTTGATAGTAGGTACTTTGTCTTTTAACGCAGGAAACCATTTTTCTATCTTATAAACTTGTTGAATAATTCCATCGAAAATCAAAAATGCATAATCAACCTTTTCTCGATCTTTTCCCACTTTCCAAATCCCTCTTGTTGCATTATAAATATCTTAATCAGACATACGAAAATTGTGTAACCATCATAAGTACATCTATCTCCCATTCGCTCTAATATTAAATTAGCCTTTTAATACATATATGCAAGAAACCGCACGAGACAATTCCTTTATTAGATGACATTACCGCTCTGCAGACTAAACTTCATCAAACAACTCCTGTATTTCTAATTGCAAAAGTTCTAATAATGGAAAACTTGCGTTGTACCCGAGGCTTTGTACGATGCCGGTGTAGTACCATTTTTTGACTACCCCTGCCTCTTTTAAATTTCTCCCAAGCTGTTTCCCCCGTAGTTGCCAGGTCACGCTTGATGGAACGGAGATTATGGAGCTTGTCGGCGCAGACAACGAGGCGAATTGGCAAAGGAGCATACTTCAATTCGTCCAATGTGTGCTGCTTCCGCTCCTCCCAACTAGCTCCTTTGTCTGATTCCGAGCACCCCTTCACTATTTCGAGCACTCTTTGCCCAAAAAGTTCTAGTATCTCTTCCTCCTTCGTGTCCGTATCTTCAAGGGTATCGTGGAGGAGTCCCGACACAACCACTTCATCTTCGCATCCTGCTTTCAAGAGGATCATTCCTACGGCTTAAGGATGACTAATGTACGGAATATCCGTCCCTTTACGTTTCTGGGACTGATGTGCCGTTGCGGCAAATTCAATAGCAAGATCGATAATGCTCATTTAGTATTACGTCCTTTGTTTTTGTATTATTTATCCATCCATAAGCTGAGGAATGAATCCTTCTGTCGCCATTACATTCTATGCAATTCATTTCCCAGTATCGCTACATCTACTGCAATCTCTTCCGCTCATAATTCTCTCGCACTTTCTACAATCTATAATCTTCTTCCCATTGCAAGTTGCCGTGGTTCTGGCGCTCTGATCTTCTTTTTCTTTCTTCCAATTTGATTTAAGCGCCCCCTTTAAATTGATTCAGTAAATCTTGTTCTTTTGGTACAAATTATTTATTTAATACATATTGCCATTTGATACAAATTGTATCACGCCAGTTTCTTTAAAGCATTATAATCTTCTGAAGCAAGCAACTGTAAACTGTCATCGATTCTTCAATATGTGCGATGCCTGGGTATTTAGGAATATCACATCAACTGAGGTAACATTAGTCCTCTCTTCGCTCAGCATGCGTCTTGAATGTAACGATTACTTTATTAATTATTCATGCTAATCCTCCTAACAGTGGGCAACTAGATTATACTTAGAGTACTGCTCCCGACAGAACATAGCCGCTTCTTTTGAGCTTTCGAATCTGGCCCATCCACCATCCCGCCTTAGATTTTCAATTTCCTTATGTTACGTTTTCTTTTTCTGTTCGACGAAATTGCATTGCAAAATAACATATCCACACCATTTCCCATGACAATTAGACAATATTTCCCCACACATTCTTCTCACGTTCTTCCACCACTCTTCCAACAAAAAAGCCTGAGCAATTTGCCCAAGCTTTTGGAATCAATTTTAGGTTTTTCATAATTTGATGATTTTGAATGACCACACAGTACTATCGATACTTTCTAGAAGCTCAAGGGTTGATTTCTTCAACCCTCTGTGTCTCCATCATCACCGTCGATATACCGCGGCTTACTTGGGACCTCTGGATGCTAGAATTCATGTTCGTCTCTTTGTTGGTCTTGATTTGGGTGGTTTCAGATAGGTTTAAATCCAATTTATCATCAATCTAGCAGCAATTTTTCACCACAATAATAAATGCATTCAGTGGTGTGGTTTCCCTTCCTGATGAAGGATGAATGCTGAACAGGATAAAAATGATAACCTAGCTAATATTTCAAGAATTTAAGAATGATGGGACCGAGTAGAGTCACCTTATAAATAAGGCTGTTACTCCTACAATAATAGCTACTCCAATGCCTCCGAAAAGCAAGATAATTCTAGCATTCAACTTCTTTATCTCTTTAAACAAGGACTCAATATCTATATTGTTAATACGATCAATTATTCCATTTGTTTTCTTTTCAAAAATTTCTTGTTGCTGTTTATTGACTTCAATATATGTTGAAATTACATTTTCACTTTGTGTGTTAATATTACTATTCGCCTGTGACAATTCTTTTAAGAAACTCTCGTACCTTTCATCAAACTCATTTTTTTGTTCTGTGATAACTTGCAAGCTTTTTTGCGCAATGTTTTCAGATATCTTGTCTATATTCTCATTTGCAATTTTAATTTCGTCTAAGAACCCCTCATACCTTCCATCAAATTCTTTTTTTTGTTCAGTAATAATTTGTGAGCATTTAAGTGCAATGTTTTCAGATATCTTGACTATATTCTCATTTGCGGATTTAATTTCGGTTAAGAAACTGTCGTAATTATCGTCCAATGATTTATTACTAATATCGATTTTTGTTACTAAATCATTCAAAATATCGAACAGCTTGTTTGAAATTTGAATATTCTTTTTGAAATCATCAATTCCTGACAATAATTCTTCAAAATCATTAAATAATTTATTTTCCATAGCTACCCCTAAATTTTATATTTGCAAATCGTGCTAAAACCCCATAGTATATTGCATCTTTTTCATTCGATTCAAATACTCTCTTAAATAA
Organism: Paenibacillus sp. V4I9; assembly: GCF_030817295.1. Classification (NCBI taxonomy): domain Bacteria; kingdom Bacillati; phylum Bacillota; class Bacilli; order Caryophanales; family Paenibacillaceae; genus Paenibacillus; species Paenibacillus sp. V4I9. The sequence continues at coordinate 140,346 of NZ_JAUSZE010000001.1, read as the reverse complement.
CTCAATCCCATTAATATTATATCTTTGTGCATACAACTCAAAATTTTTCAAAAGATCAAAACGGTTTCTATTGTCACAATTTTTGTAAACTCTTATAACTGTATTCAAGATATCAGTAAACTCTGTATTAGATGTATAAGTAAGAATTCTTTCTATTCTACCTTTATCAAATTTCCCATCAAATTTTAGGTGCAAGATAAATAGTAAATAGTCCAACTTGTATGAATATTGATTGCTATTGATTCTTTCAATATTAACCGCTATTGACTTATCCAGTCCCCCTATTATATTTTCAGAAATTTCTTTTATTGATAATTTTGAAAAGTGCAATTCGTCATTTTTCACTTCAATAAATGGTAGAGAGAAATATTCTTTTAACCTACTCATTATTACTTGGTTTCCGCTCTCTTTGTGCATTTCGATAAATGATAAAAGGTCTAAAAATTGCTCTTTGTGATGGTATAAAAATTTTGCATGATACCAATTAACATAAATCTTAATTATTTCTTCTATATTATTTGCTTTTGATACCTTAGAAATGCTTTCCCTATTGTTGCCCATAAAATCAAAATAATCGTTTGTTTTTTGTTTGATAATGCGAAGCATATTATCGTTAATTTTATTCGCGTTATTAATAATATTTACAAGAATATCTATTGTTTTTTTCTTTTCGTCCATCGAATAAGAGTACCAATCATTTATATAACCTATTACGTAAAGCATATAAAGATATCTTCTTGTAGTTTCAATAAAGTCTATTTGATATGCATAGATGAGTCTTCCACCATCTCTAAGACTTTCGTAATTCGCAATCAAACTCTTATATAAATCCTCTTTTGAATCAATATTATTATTAAGCTTTCTATATGTCTGCGAATAATCATTATTTAATTCATCTAAGATTGAACTGATATTATCAATTTCACCCACTCTTTTTAATAACACAGGATCAATATTTTTATCGGAAATATTTAAGTATATTATATATGAGGTAACAGCTTCATTAGCTCTCCCGGCCCTTCCAATTTGTTGAACATATTCACTCTTCGAAACTGGTAACCCAAAATGAACAATATTATTTACGTTTTGAAAGTTAATACCAACTCCAAGACCTTCACTCGCAACAAGCACTTTACACTTATTCTCAGCAAAATGATGATATGCATCAGGATTATTTATTGAAAACACATCGGCTTCATACCCAATTTTTTCTGCCAGGTTATTAGAAATTTGATCATTCTTTGTAAAAACAATAGTTCTTTCATTATTTTTTATTGTTTTATTTATTATCTCACAAACTTCTTTATACATATCTGAAGTAGTATCAACACTTTTAAAATTAAAAAGATATATTGTATTTATTAAATGAAATAGGTGAGAAAATATTTTTCACTGGAATATCTAATTGTTTTTGAATATCCTCGATAACTGTATAATTTGCAGTTGCTGTAAACCCAATAAATAGTGCTCTGTCTAAAAATTTCTTCAAAAATTTTGATAACATTAAATATTCCGCTCTAAAATCATGTCCCCAATTTGACAAACAATGTATTTCATCTAATACTACATATGCGACCATTAACTCAGTATTGATACCCCTAAATTTCGCCAATAAATGTCTGCTTTGAAAGGTCGTTGGCGTTAGATATAACAAACTATTACACATTTCAAATTTTGAAAAATCATTGTCATTCTCTAGTTTTAAATGGGAAATATTATCTATATTATGAAATTTCTCTAAATTTCTTATTTGATCACATATTAGAATGTCCGTTGGGGAAACAACAAATATAGGAAGAGGTTGTAATATTGAAATCATATAGTAAATGAGAGATTTTCCACTTCCAGTCGGCATAATACAAACAGAGTGCTCGTTAGCAGCCAGCATATTTTTGAGCACTTCAAATTGACCATCTTTAAAACTTTCGAATGGGGATATTTCGCTCAGTAAATATTCCAAGTCCCCTAAGTTATCGGAAGTTAGTCTATAGTTAATTTTTTGTCCAATCCACAACTCTCGTGCATTAGATATAAACGAGGTGTTTTCTTTTATGTAAATGCCTTTTCCATTTTTTAAACTAATACTATTTCCATTTTTACTTTGATGAATTGCTATTGGCAAATAATTTTTAATTCCGACTAACCTACAATACAATTCTGCATAATTGTTAATAACCTCGATCGCTTGATCAAGTTCTTCAATATCGCCATCAAAGTCAACCTCAAGATAAGAATCTCTTAAATAATTATTTTTAATCATTTGTAAAATAAGTATTTGCAACCTATAAATATTTTTATAATCTAAGCTATAAATAGTTGAAATTTGTTTTATGTATTTAGGTTTATTTGCATCGGTAATTTTAGAATTTCTTAATAAGTAATTATAAATCAATGCGTAAACATTAGCATATCTGTGTTCACACCTTCGAGCTTTTCGCAATCCACAAATAAAGAATCCATTATCACTATTTCCTATACCACATGGCACATAAATATCATCAGTAGTGTGCTTTAATGAAACATTTACGAAATAGTCCTCTTGTGTAATATCTTCCTTTGTGACGATCCCTTCTTGCACAATTTTTGTAAAGTCAACAACTGGTGGTATATTTATTTCTTGTTTGGGTGTGTTTTGTTCGTTTAATTTCTGATGTATCGTCCACGCATTTATAACTTTTTCATCAATGCAAAATAGCCAAGTATTAATTATCCACTCAGCTGTTTTCTTTTCATACCCATAGTTTGTTTTAATATCACTAACTAAGCGTTGTCCTAAAAACTCATCTCGTGGATCTGTCTCTAACATCTTGTTTACTATTCCACTATCAAATGCAGCTAACAACTGATTAACTTTTGCTTTTTCGTTAACGAAGCAATCGCTTAATAACCCTTTAATTAATCTTCTGTCAGTAAATATATAAGGTCTACTCTGTAATTCCTTCAGTATCATTCTTTGTGAGTCCATCCACTACATCCTCCATGATAGATGCATCAGCAGCTTCTTGATTATCTAACACTTGCTCTGACAGAGCATTAATAGTTTTTTCTTCCTCAATCTTGCCTATATCTGTAATACTTCTAGCGTTATTTTTCAAAATATTTTCTAAATATTTCACATTATATATTGTAGAAATAGATACATCATCTCCACTACCGTTTGCGGTTAATCTTTGTAAAAATTCAGATAGTTCTTCTTTTGCTTCACTAGATGACATCTCATTAAATGATTCAAACACCGTCATACATAAATTTTGATAAAATGTTTCATTTGTAAAAGAATTTCTCACCCCATCGGTTGATACCAGTATAGCAACCATGGGCTTTTCGATCCAAAAGTGTCTAAAATTCCGAATTGCATTTTTATCACAGAGAGAAGTAGTAATATTGAATTGTATACGATCATCTGGAGGTACTGGGTTATCAACTTCCCCCTTTCCATTTAATACAACACAATCACCATCGCCAATTTGTATTCCAAAGCAATAATCATCTGTTAATACCGCAGCTATCAGTGTCGAACCATATGCCGATTCGATGTTCATCTCAATAGATTTTCTATCTTTGATAGACAATTTATCCAGTTCACCGTCCGTGAATGGGTTTTCGCGATAGTGATTAGTTACCTCATCATTCCAGTTAAGTATGATGTTTTTTTCAATTTGTATTAACAAATTATCTTTATTATCTGGAAATGATTTTTCATATTTCATCAGTTCATTAAATGCATCAATGGCTACAATTGTTGCGATCTCAGAGCCCTTTGCACTTCTAAAATGCTTTTCACTGCCATGGCCATCGCAAACAACTGCCACCCCAAACTTATTAGAGGGATAATGTGATGAACTGTCTTGGCATTCGGTGTGTTTCTTGATATGACTACTTCCAACAATTGAAATGCTTACTCCATCATATGTATTCAATACTTATCCCTCCATTAACGATGAATGGATTAGTTCCAATCGTCATATTGTGAGTCAACTAATTGGTCATTAAAGTTAACAATTTGCTTATTAAAGTCATCTTGCTTAGTTTTGTCCTGTCCGTCTACAGGTGCATTGCTACTCTTACTGCCAATTTTAGATGCAGTAACACTTACAAACCTAATGAGTTTTTTAAGGGCTTCCGATGTGTGAACTGTAAGTACACTTTCTCGATTTCCTGTAAACTCCGCTAACATATCCTTATCGGCGTCATCACCAATGGCTAATGCTGCCTTCAAAGATGCCTTGAACCAATTATTATTTTTTAATTCATTCAATACTTTTTGATAATCATCAGTTGGCTGACCGTCAGACAAAAGGAATAAGGCAGGTGCATATGAACCCGCTGCATCAGTCATAAATCCACCATTTCTTGAGAGTTTTTCATTTAACAATTTAAAAGCATGTCCCATATCGGTCATTCCGTCAACATTTATATCACTCCATTTGAAATCTTTGGCATCAATAGCAGCTTGATACATCCATTCAGCACCAGTTGAAAATGTAAGAACAGCTATCTTTATATTTGCATCCGCACTATCCTCTGCAATTTGTTGTATTTCAGGAATTACTTCTCTAACTGCTACATTTACAGTTCCAATTTTTGAGCCGGCCATACTGAAAGACTTGTCAATTATGAAAAAAAGGTTCATCGTTCGTTTAGAAATTCCCTCAACTTTATCATATTTGCCCATTAAAAACCCTCCACATTATTTGATAAAACCCTTTTTATTTCCAAAGCTAATACATATGTCCTTTAAAACTGGGATAACTTCGTTTTGCTTTACTGTTTTCTCTTCACCGTTTGGATAGTTCACTAACCAAAGCTTATCTGAAACATTTCTAATACCCCAAAGATTTGGATTAGATTTATTTTGTACTACGGATCCGACAATTTTTGAATAGTTTCCGTCATATGCATGCCACTCAGTGATATTCTTCCCTGGAAAAAGTGCAATTTCATAATCCTTTCCAGAAAACGATAACGGTTTATTTATTTTGTTGTTACATTCGCAACATTCAACAATATCGTTCCGTACCAAACTGGAAAAGTTTTCTTCCCCACATTTAGGACAAGGAAGAATATCATCCTTTAATCTATAAAAAATCTTTTTCCATTCAGCTTCCATAATTCTTTGGTCAATTTCTTTTGACCCTTTTGTAAATGCACGAATAAATGCATCTTGTAAGTAATTTGGGAATAAAGGCCACAAATTTATTACATTGTTATGAATCCCTCTTACCGGTCTATTGCTGGTATCATTAGGATCGCAAACAAAAATTGGTTCACTTGCATAGAACTTCTTTTCAGACTCATCTGTTAAACAAGGGCAACTTGCAACCTTCGTACCTTCGAGTGGATGCGATAAAAAGTAAAACATAAAAAGAACGACAGATAACGAAAATAAGTCTGTATCTAAGTTCGGCCTTGATTTTCCAAGCACAACCTCTGGTGCCATATATCTGCTTTTTCCACCAATACCGAATCCATCACCATAAGGGGCAACATTATCGTTATCACAAATTAGCACATCACCATTTACAGGGTTTACAAAGAAATTTCCATCGTTCAAATCCTGATAACTATAACCTTTCCTATGTAATGCCTGAAAAGCAGTTACCATATTTATTGTTGCATTAATAACAGCCGAAGTACTTTTAAACCTCACCGCTGCATTTAGAAGTTTAACAAAACTTTGATATTCTGCAGGTCGTAACTCCATTATATAGCCAAAACTACCATCTTGAATTTCTGTAATTGCTAACGGCCATAAAAAAGCCTTTGCCGGATTCCCCATTGTAGCATTGCTTACAAGATTCTTATAAAATTTACTTTCATTAGATGAATCTTTTTCAGACATCCCTTTTAGATAGCTGTGGTGATACCATTTAAGAGCATACTCTTTTTCTTTATATTCAACTTTATAAACAATACCCTGTCCACCCTCACCAAGTTTGCTAACTATGCTAATCTCATCGCCGTTGATAAGTTTAATTAGCTTATCTTTTTCAAATTCTTCCATATGCTTATTTCCTTTCGATATGGTTTCAACATAAAATAATGAAATGTATGATTACCGTCCGAGAGCATTATTGTATGAGTTCTATTTCCAAACTGTAAGCCTAATCCATCACGTATCTTCTTAAGTTCCGTAAACAATGCGCTTGATTGCTTATGATAATAAGTCCACCACAATATGCTCTCTAAATATTTCAAGATTCTGTTCAATAAATAGTCGAACGCTCTTGATAGATTTTTTTTCTAGATAAAGCATTTTCAATTATTTAAGGATTGATAGCTTAAACTGAGCCATGTTGTTGTATCGCTCGGCGGCGACTCATCAGCTGTTAGGAAGATAAATACTTTTTCATACGCGGCAAATTATCCATTCAAAATATCAAGGTATTTCTGAAGCTGATGTAAAGATGCAACGCTCCAAATCGTATTTCATAATCCAAAGTATAAGGCTGCCTTTCTCTAAATCACGATATGTTTAAAATTCGACATAGAACACTCTTTTCCTTCCACAATTATGAAGCTCATTTCGGCCTCTATTATAATCTTAGTAATAATTACGATTTTATCTAGCCGCTGACCTCCTAGATGCATCACGCATATATGTTTAATTGCCTTTCATAGTAGTCTTTGTTTTCTCTTACCTGATCCGCTTTTAAAAAGGATATAGATATGTTAAAGATACATTAAATTATTCTTGTTGGATTTTCTTGTCATTCAATGTAGAAGCAAAATTTGGTGATGGGAAAATTCAGGCAGTCCACAATTTCGCTTTTGAAAGACTACGACCATTTGATTGCTTACCCACCTAAAGAAGGAATACTCAAAGGCATGTTGGCGGGTAGAGTAAACGAGAAGAACCTAGAAGAGGTGAAAACTGAAGAATTAAATAAAGTTCACGAAAAAGAAACCTTTTTCGTCCTCGATACGGATGCAAGCCAAGAAGCTGCGGTAATCGCTTCGAATAGCCGACAAGGGCTAATTGTCCACGGCCCCCCTGTAACAGGCAAATCACAGGTTATTGCCAATCTTATTGCAGACCGGCTCGCAAAAGGAAAAAAAAATCTTGTTAGTCTGTCAAAAACCTGTTGCTCTTGAAGTGGTATACAATCGATTGAGTTCAGTAAATCTTAGTCGCCATGTGGCTTTGTTACGAGATTCTTCGAAAGATAAAGCGGGAGTTTATGCTACAGTTTCTTCTATTTTTGAAACCTTATTAGATCAAATACAATCGCCAAATCACGAGAAATTATCTGAAGAGATGCAAGTTCTTGCGAACAAATTAAACGAAGTGGCAATTTCATTACATAAAATAAGACCTTTTGGAAAAACATTGAATCAACTATATGCAAAAGCAATGTGGGAGTTTGAAATTCCGAGCCGTGGCTTGCTAAATCCACAATTCGGTGCCGCGTGATGTTGCGGATGTTTGGTGAGGTGGCATGAACCATGACATCCCTAGCTCCCCTCCAAAGATGCAAAATCATAATTGTGTTATTACTGCCAATTCAATTACTGTGACTGCACTAAATAGGGCCAGGAGTTGGTTCTTCCACCGCAACCGAATGGATTTTTTGAGGTATAGCTCCGTAATTAGTAAGATAAATGCTGAATTTATTATACTGATCCAAAATATACTCATTTGGAACCTCCTCATGATTTGCTTATACTTACCAGTGAAAATAATGATCATATCCTGTCAATGCTTATTTCTATTATAAGTTTCTTTAAAAATTGCTCAACATTACCATCTTCCAGATTAAATAAATCAATGATAGGATGATCCATCTCAACACCAAAGCTATCCTTTTCTATAAGGACTTTTCTGCCAAATTTCTCATTTCTCTTAGAATATTCATACTCCAAGAACGATACCAACTGAAAAAACCTAAGATCTGGATACTTAGTCCAAACTGTTTGGATTAAAGACAATATTCTACTAATGCGTTCTGTCTCCCTGGTCATACTTCCGCCTCCAATAGTAGTGTTATAAAGTGTATCATAGATGTCATCTTTTCCATCAAACCAAAAATCTAACTCAGAACCGCCTAATATTGCACTTTGAAAGATTTTACTTTGTTGCTGTAAATCTTTATTTGGTGTCATATCCACATGTTTCTTTTCATAATTCACATTGTTTTCATTATGCTTGTTTGTCAGCTCATTTCCATCCTCATAATTATCCATGAGTAAATCCTCCATTTTGTTTATTTTTATATGAACATGCAAAAAACCCGCTAAAATTAGGTTTTACTCTTATAGCAGTAGCGCGGTAATTGCGGGAAATCGAATATATGTTGATTATGTCATGATTGCAATTCAGTTGTAAAACGCCAAAAATGACGAATTTTTGATTAAATGCTCTCCAGGGGAACAACTCCTAAAATCTCATGTTTCCTTCAAATATCTTACATTATCACAAATAGATTAATGGTGGTTATTTAGATTCCTAGATAACCCCTTAAAAGCGAAAGTACCGAGTTGCTCTGGATGTTTTAAAAAAGAATGGAGTTTGTGAGTGGGATTATTGGCCTTACTGCCAATAACGTTGGAAATCCAGACTCCAAAGCAGATGGCAATGCAAGAACTTATTTAATTAAGTCATATGTGTGTTTGGACACTTTGGATTCAATGAAAATTAGCTTGCTTATTAATGGACCATTTGTAATGGGGGTTCCTGTCTTTGAAAATTGGTCCAATAATGAAGTGCGTGCAACAGGAATAATACCACAACCTGACAATACTACGAGTTCGTCTGGGCATGCGATATGTATCGTTGGATATGATGACAACAAGCGTATGTTCAAATTTAAAAACTCTTGGGGTACCGAATGGGGAGAGGCTGGTTACGGATATTTGCCCTATGAATATTCCAGCCAGAGTGATTCTGAGGCGTGTAGTGCAATGGATGTTGATTTGGCGGAATTAGATAGGGAATTAAATGAAAGGATACTGCACTTAAAATACATTCCAATATTTGGTAACCCAGTTATTTTACAAAGTAGGTTTGGAAATATAGGAAACTTTGAGCTCATTACGCCCCTTGTTACAGGTGGACTTGCCCATTATTGGAGGAATAACGATGATCCTCATATGCCTTGGAACATCCCTTCCGTTTTCGCTACCGGCCTAGGTCGTATTGACGCGCTAACTTTCATCCAAAGTAATTTTGGGGATCCTGGCAATTTTGAAGTATTTGTTCGAACTGGCGTAAGGTTGGCGACAATGTGGCGTGATTCCCAAACCCATACTTGGAGTGATATAACCTATATTCTAGGAAGTTAAGTAATATCGATAGCACCATTATAGCCAATATCGAATAAGTACTCATTCGATATTGGCTTATTGTCTTTAGATTTGTAGTTTATACGGACATAGGTTCAGAAACGGCACCGAGGATAGCAAATCTACAAATTCCGCTGCTTGATGTGGCTATACAAATCCACAATTCGCCGTCGCGTGATGGTGAGAATGTTTGGTGAGGTGGTGGCTTAATTTCAGCATAAACCACCATTGTAAATTAATGTTTATTTACCTCATTTATGTTGAAACTGGATCATTGAATAAAATGAGTTCATAAAAAAGGCCCGAGGGATGCTTTCTCCTTCGGACCTTTTTGTAACCGATGCTTTCGGATTTGTAGGACAATCATAACATATATTTACAAATACTGTCTATATGAAAATTATTTCAGCTCTTGGGGATTTCTGGAGAGTAACATAGCCAATAACATTTACGTTTGGACTGAATGAGATGCCCGAATTCATCTGAGTCGTGAAGAACCCCTATCCAGTCCCTTAAGTTATGGTTCTGCATGGACAAGGGTTCAGAAAAGCGAGCCGTGGCTGTACAAATCCACAATTCGCCGAAGTGTGATGCTTAGAATGTTCGGAGAAGTGGCATAAATAATTTAGTAAAATTAATCACGATCATTCGAATCTTCCCAGTCAGGCTCCTCAATAATATGATCAGGTGTGTGGAAATAATCACTATCTCCAACACAAGTGCTAAATACCATTCCATGTTCACCACAATCAATAAAATAATCTTCATCATCTTTCACATGATCACCAAAATAACAATAATTACTTTCATAACAATTCTCGCAGTAAGCCACATTGTGATCGTATTTTATTTCTTCTTCAGGGAAAAACTCTCCACAACCATTGCTTTCACATTGAATTCCAATACTCATAGTTTTTATCACCTTGAAAGGGTTTGGTTATTTACCTTTTTCGGCTTCCTTTCTTATAGTACCAATTAGCTTATCACTCCTTGTATCTCTACCATTTGTATTTCTGATTGTTCCTGATGGCAAACCGTGCTTTTTCTCAAATGTACCTACCGTGCAGTCGCTTCTAGTCTTCCTAATCATCTAATCTCCCCCTAATTAAATATGTATTCTCAACAATTACATTCTTTTCAATTGCTTCACACTCGAAGCAATGGTTTGTACAGCTACTAAAATCCCTAACACTAGCCCCGCTGCCTTCACGACTTTCCCCATGTCTCATCCCTCCTTATTCTTGAATAAATCTGAAACAATCCATCCGACTAGCCCAGCGATTAAAAGAGCAAGAAGAACATTTGGAACAGAGGTCCCGTTCTCGATGTTTCGAATAGTTTCTCTGCTCACGTTAGCGCGTCGTGCTAGTTCTTCCTGTGACAACCCTACATTTGCTCTCGCCTCAGCGAGCTTCGATACATATTTGGGTTCCAACAATTACCACCCCTTACTTGTTGTAAGCATACCATACTTGTCCAATTGATGACAAGTATTCTTTGCAAATTATTATTTGCAAAGTAAAGTTGTCGATGATCGTGTAAGAGGATCTTTAGATAGACGACCCTCCCATTTTCATGGTCGCACCGTTCCCCGCAGCAAAAAAAAAAGCGTCAGCACCGTCGAAAGCGTCACCAAGACGCAACTAACGGTACTGACGCTTTTAATGATAAGAATCTTGGTTTGGACTAGAAGCGTGACGAACCCCTTTCCAACCTCTTAAGTTGTGGGTTTATATGGACAAGGGTTCTAGCAACTGAGGGGAGTCGAACCCCTGTCTCCACCTTTTTAACTTGTGTTATATCGCCTCTGTTAAACTACAAAACCCTAGTTTACTAGACTTTTTTAGAATAGTTAAAATGAACCAATAGCATATAAGCCTAAGTAAAACAAGTTAATGTCTACATGTTGGATACAGATTTTCGAGGGGATTCTTAGAACTAATACTGTAAACTTTATCCTATTTTATCTTTTATTATTACAGTACCTTCGTTTCAAGCTTATATCGTTTAGAGACTCTTGATCAAGATTGACATCAGTCTATTAGCAGAAACTTCCACTAGTACGACACTACGTAAATCAAACACTGGATTTTCATTGAATTTTCGACTCAAAATTTCGGGATACCTTGCTAGCGATGGCGATATATTCCAGTCTAACATTATCTAGTATTTCAAGTAGTTCTTTTGCATTTTCCTCATCTTTACCACTCAGTCCAATTTTTTCGTTAATATTAATTCCTATAAATAAGTGTCTAATTTTCTTAAAGTTTTTTAATTTGTTATTGCTATAGTTTTTAGATAGTTGCTCAATGATGTAATTTGCTGAACGCGGGTTAAAGTATTCAAATAAAAACCATCGTATATACTCTTCAAAATTAATTATAAACTTATCTTTGTTTGATTCGTTTATATATTTAACATGTTCTTTTGAAAAAATTAAAATATTAATTATTCTTTTAATCTCACGTGGTGTTATATGTATAAATCCGTTAACTTTTCTTAATGTTTTTGATATCAGGACCTTTTCTTCATTCGTAAAGTTCTGCTCATCATTACCTGTAAGAAAACTGATGTAATCTTGATAAGTTTGCTCTTCTGGCAAAGAAAATGGAATTGTAATATATTTTTCTAAATACCTATCTCCAAAACGAAGTTTTTGTTCGTTTGTAACATTTCCCTCAAAATAATGTTTATTATTATTTGCCAAAGCGTAAGAGACTGTTTCCTTATTAATAGAGATTACACTAACAATAGATTCTACTGGTAGTAATAGTTGAAATGCATTAAAAAACTCCACAATTGTTTTCTCCGAACATCTATCAAGCTCATCGACAAAGAGAACTAACCGTTCTTCCTTTTTATCTTTTAGCCATATATCAATCAGATCCTTCAAATCATCCTTTATATTTTCTCTTGTCCCAAGTTTCCGTTTATAATTTGGAATTAGCATGTGATTTGTAGCTTTTTCTGATAAAGGTTTGGTTAAAAACTTTAATTTTTTAATAAATGGGATGACGATATTAATTCCAACTGATATTGAGGATATTAATCCGATAACATTAATAAAAAAACTGTTATTTTTCACCATGTCAATTATTGAGTTTTCCTTATTTAAAAAATAAAACCATATAAAGAATACTAACAATAATATTGAATTTGTAATATACATCCATTTGTTTTTTCTGAAAGAGATAATTAATTTTCTAAGTCCATAGATTATTTTTGCTCGAAAACCTAACTCCTCCTCAAATTTCGCATAAAGCTGTTTGAGAATAGAGTACCATATCTTGCTTTGATCGTCGTATTCAGTAGCATCAAATCTTACAGAATGTGTCTTACTATACTTAGCTCTAAGTTCCTCATCCTGTTTTCGATTATTATTTAAAACACTTAGCTCCTCCTCGATTAACCGCAAAAAAGATGATTTACCTTCTCCCCAGGGACCATAGATGCCTATCGAAAGAGGAGGCTGTGTTTCTTTATTTGTTATTAATTTACTAATGGAATTTGCAAATTGACGTCGTGAGAGCAAATCATGAACACTTTCAACATCACGAATAATATATCCATCTGTAAACTTTAAATCATTTAGTTCCTTTTCTCTCTGCTCTTTTTCTTGATTATATTCTATCCTCCTAATCTGCTCTTCTCGCTTACTAATTTGATTTGAAAGATACTCTATTTTTCCTTCATCACCCTCATAATCGGGTTCATATGATTCTATTTCATCATGATACCCTTGTTGCTCATATATTTCATTTTGCAACTCATCGCTAAGTTTTGATATTTCTTCCTCTAATTGGGCAATTGTATTATTACCGTCAGACATTAATTCTCATTCTCCTCCAAAAAAAGCGTTAAATTACTTGTTTGTGTTTATCCTGAATTTCTAATACTATATCGGCTAGCAAAAAATGCATAAACAAATATTAGCAAGACTAGAAGAATACCTCTGAACCAAGGACCAATGAAAATTAGTAGGAAGGACGTTATTACAAACAGACAGAATACTGTCCAGTTAACACTTGAATGCTTAAATCTTTTTTTCATCATTATCTCAGAAACAATAATATCAAGTATCGCAATAAATAAAATAAATGCAACTAAAACTGAAATAATAAGAACCTTTTCATTCCAATAATTAGTTGTAGTTAAAACAGAAATTATTAAAAATCCAGTCAATGAAACAAAAAGAATTATTCCAGTATGCACTAATGGTTCAATAAGTGAGGACAATTTAGTTTTAAAATATACACTAATAAATTCTGTGATCCCACCATTGTTTTGATAAGTTATTGGATCACATTGAGTCCTTTTCAATCTTAAAATCTCTTCTTTAAGCTTTTTGCGTAATTTTTTAAGAGATTCATACTTTTCTTCCCCATCATCACTATCAATCCACTCATCAAACTCTTTAAGTAACTCATAGGGAATAAATACTTTTGCTTTTGATATCTTCATTTCAAGTAATGATATTTCTGACCTTTCCCTAATGGTTCTCTTCATTTCAATTTCTAATTCAGAATATATTTCAATAGCCTTCTCAGTCTTTATTATTAAGTTTTTTTGGTTTTCTAAAACGTTTGTTCTTATTTGTCTATACATTGATATAGCGACTACAGTTAATACAATAATAAACAGAGCGGACTGCGGATCTGGAAAAATCGTTTTTACTAATTCAACTAAGTAATTCATAGCATCTCTCCCCCAAGTAGTTTTTATATTACTACTACGTCTTTAGTAAGCTATCGTTTCAAAATATTGACGATATTTGTCGATATGTTACTTCGTATTTTCCTATGTTATCTACTTACTTCCTGTTATAATTTGGATATCACTTAAACAAAGAAGGTCAAAAACATGTTTGATGTATTCTCAGAAGAAATTGAAGTCCAAATTAAACTTGGCATTTCTACCCTGTACTGGTATGTCAATGATTTAAAAAAGGCATGGTTAAGAGCTGGTGTTGACGATAAGTTATGTAATTCTATTTTTATAAGAAAAAACAGCTCAGGTCTTAAACCAAGTAAACGCGAGTTCATGGATATGTTATATGTCGAGCTTCGCAATACAGGCTACAATAAGAGACTTGAAGTATCTCGAAATTTCGTTCGTTTTTTAATTGAGCATAAAAACTTTGTTCCTCACGATCAGAAGCATCGCATAGAAATTGCAGAAAAATGTTCTTTAAAATTAAAAGACATCCTCAATCAACAATTAAAAGAACGTGAGAAAAAGGAAATTATAAAGAAACCTTCTCATGAAACAAAAAAAAGTTATTCCGAACAAATTTCCATGCTTGAGAATCAATTTAAATCGTTATTTACCCTAGAACCTCAGAAAAGGGGCTACGAACTAGAAAAACTCTTTACTGAACTAATGAAAATAAGTGGAGTCTTTGTTGAAAAATCTTTTAAAATTGAGGCAGAACAAATAGATGGTGCAATAAAGTATGAGGGGCATTATTATCTAGTTGAACTTAAATGGACTGAGAAAAAAATTGACCAAGCTCAGATAGCAAGTTTGTATTTTAAAGCTGAGGGTAAATTAGACGCTAGAGGGGTCTTCTTCTCAATTAATGGTTACTCCAAGGAAGTTCTCTCTACCCTCCCTAGAGGAAGGGAAATTAAGGTCTTGTTGTTCGATGGCGTTCATCTTATGAATGTATTTTCGGGAATTTATACATTTAATGAATTACTAGAATATTCTTTAAAGCAAGCCTCTTTAAAAGGAGAAATTTATTGTTCTCATACAATATAATTTTTAAAATAATAATTCATGGTTGATATTGCAATTAGATCAGTAAAATCAATACAAAAAGCAAACAGTAACAGCATCTCGAAAGATAATGGAAATCTTAGCACAACGTTGGAACTGATGAGTTGAAGAAATTATAAAAATTCAAAAGACCACTAAACTGCTTAAGTTTAAGTGGTCCTTTGTTCTCCCTCATATTTCGCTCAATACTATTGTTGTCAAATAATAAATTTGTTTAAAATAGCTTCAAAAAATGCAGTTAACCCGGCCTGGGCTTCGGGCGATCTTAGTAATAAAGTTGTTTAAAATGCACTCAACTATCGTGTCCCGTTAATTGAACAACAACAAGGGATATCCCTCGCTACTTCTATGTAGTTGATGGAAGTGATTTACCAAGCTTCTGGAAAGCTTTTGATAATCTTAAGTTTGGAAGTGAATAACTTGTGGAAAATACATACCCAGATTTTTATGGTTTTATGAAAGAGGAACTGGTTGAGTACTGTAAAAGTATTTATAACAACGTTGGAATTGAAGGTTTATCCTATGTATATTTAAAAAATATAGGCAACTTATACATGTCTTTATATAAAAATGGCATAACTCAAACGGTATTAGTAAATATTCTTGGACTAACTGCCGAATATTCAAAATATAAACATAGTACTATAAAGTGGTCTTACGATAATATACTTGAAAAATGCAAAGAAATCGTTAAAGAATATGGGTATTTGCCACCTGCTGAATGGTTAAGAAAGAACGGATATGGTTCGCTTGTAACAGCTTTGTATCAACATCAAGACAAGTCATTTGCTGATTTACGAAATGATCTAAATGCGAACGAAGGAGGATCGTTTGTTTTATCAAAAAATGGAATGAGATGGCTGAGTCATCCGGAAGCTTCGTTTTCAAATTTTTTATATGCAAGAGGTATTAAACATGATCGTGGGAGAAAATATCCAAAAGAATACTCTGGTTATTCGAAATCGAAATACGGAATTTATGATGTACAATTTTATGATAATCAAGGAAATTTGATTGATGTGGAAATATGGGGAGATAGACCAAATGGGCATAAAGAAGATTATTATGCTGAAAAAAGGAAAAACAAAGAGAAGTATAACGCTGAAAACAATTCAAATTTTTTAGGCATTGGACATAAGGATTGTTTTGACGAACTAAAGCTAACGTCTATACTAGAACCTTATATCAGCAGTATAGAACCTTATGTATTTCAAAATCCTACTGACAAAATAATTCCCTCAACCCATTGGTCTAATGCTGACGAATTATTAGAGTATTGCAGAGAATTCGTGAAACAATTTAAAGATCAAGAATTTCCTACGGAAGAATGGTTAAGAAAAAGAGGAAAATGGAAGGATAGAGAAGGGTTGGCTTATAATACTCTATCAATTTATATAAAAACATGGTTGGGCGGAGTAAGAAATCTTAGAAGGATATTGGGACAAGAGAACGTTAGTACCGTTGAATGGAGTAAAGAAAAAGCATTAAACGATTTGAAAGAATGGTATGAAAAGTATAATTTAACAACTGGAAGTGCCATCCAAAAATATAGGATAAAAAAATTGCAGTTATCAAGAGAAGAGTATCTTAAAGCTTGTTCAATTAATCATGCGATATTTAAATATGTAGGTAGTATGTCAGAAGCTATGAAAATACTAGGTGTTAAAATTAGAAGTATGAAAAAGACTACTCGCTGAGAGCAAGGAGGTGCTTATAGCTTATAGAAAATGTTAAAGACAATTTTATATGGATTATGCGTTTTAAACGGTGAGGAAGTTAAATAACTTTATTATCAAACAACAATTATACCCGATATTTCAGTTTATAGATATACTATCTTGTTAACACTTATTCATTTAAAAAGATCAATCTATAGAAAGGATTGAATTATATGAGAAATAAAGTTTAATTTAAGTGTTTTTTGACGTAAATTTCTTTGATCACTGTCCGTGTCAGGGTAACAAAAATTAATTCAATGACCGCGTCCTAGAAATTCAACTTATTAAGAGTGGTATTTTACAAGGCAAATGAGTGGAGGTGGCTACTATCAAGGACGAATTTAGATTTTTGGGGTATAGAATTAAAGAAAGCCCTGAGTCTGTAAAATATATTGTGTAAACTCCTAAACCTATTAAAATGGAAGTATAGGAAAGGTTGGGGAGAACACATGGGATTATGGACAAAGCAGCAGCTCCGCGAGTTTATGCCGATTGGCATTCACTCACTCGTGCCTCCTTAAAAAGCATGAACAAAGTAGGGCTCCTTCCCTCCCAAAGGTTATGTTGTCCTTCGGTTCCTAGGTACTATGAGCCCCTCGGACTCCCTTCCTGCAGGCGGCTCACTTCGCTTTTCCGCTTATAGAGCGTCTCTTTACGGTTTCTAAAAAAAAAACCGTGCAGGGGAGGGTCTCCCCAGTTCACTGCATTATCTTTCATGCCATGCCGATCCCTTTACACCGGAGGATTCTTCGCTGTTGTTCCAAGTTCTCCACAGCTTCCTTGGCCTTCGTCTATTGAAGCAAGACTCGGCTTCCCCTTGTCCCCCTTGCGGGGCCTTTTTGACAATGCGGCAGGATTCATTTGATATTACGGCCTGGCATGTCGCTCGCCCTGTCTCTGACAGGTACTTTCGTCGATGCGCTTTTACGCACATATCTCGCCATACGCAAGCATCCTAGCTACAAAGGTGGCTTGGCCCCTCCCTTGGTTGGACTTACACCAACTAGATAACGCGTGCTTCTGGGCACGCCTGCAATAAAAAACTGCGCCACGGCGCAGTAGTTGAATTAATCAGTATAAATGTTTATGTATGTGTTTTAAATTGCGAAACCTTAAATGGTCCAATTTGGACATTTTCAGATAGTAAATTAACCGATACATTAAAACTCCGAGTGTGAAAGGTTCTCCTTTAGAATTAATAAACACTAACCCTGATTCTGAAGATACACTAGAATTGGAATTGTAGTACATTTTTAATTCCAACAACAGACTTAATGGTATCTTCACTTCTATAGATTTTTTAGTTCTCTGATAAACATCGATAAATGCTCCACTCAAACAAATATCCTGCCATTTTAGACTTGCAATTTCCCCTAGTCTCATTCCACAATAAATAGCAAGTGAAAACATCAAATAATAAATGTAATTATCTGATTTTACTACAGATAAGAAGTTCTCAACCTCCTCCTTATTTGGTAGCGGCTTAGAGGGTAAATCACTGTTAGAATACAATGAATGAGTATCATATTTATTAAGCAGAGAGAAAATTTTCATTGCCTTTTCTGCTCCACTTCTTGTACTAAACCCGGAAACCTTAACTTCCTCTTCATCAGAGATAAGGTTATTGTTCAATGTGAAAAACCATTTCGATCCTTCGCATTTTATTTCCATGCTTCCTCACCTCCTTATTTTTTTCAAGCATTATTAATTAGCTCTAGCATTTTAGAGATATTCATACCGAGTGTCTCCATTTTGTTGCGAACTTGCTTAAGATGCTCTAGCTCTTTATTCAATCTGATATTCTCCTCCTTCATATCATGTAATTGTTGTTGCATATGCTGAACTTCAAGTGCCTGTGAATTTAAAAAACCTAAGACCGGCTGCCAACTGAGTCCGTCATCATTTATGCATTTGTTATCAACTCGAGGAAATTGAATCACCATTCTGCTCGGCAGATCTCCATTCTTTTTGTGACTAACGGAACGTATCTCATCATAGTGCTGTTTTCTTAGAACACTATTGAATCGAAATGTACAAGCCCCGTTTGTACGTCCTATTTTACCGGCAACCTCTTCAAAAGCCTTTTTTTGACTGCTACCATTTCTCAAATGTTGCAAAACCGTTTTTAATAAAAATTGATCTTGCTCCGTAGACCATACTTCATGATTCGATCTTGCATGGCTCAAAATTTATCCTCTCCTACCTTTTCTATTATTTCATTAATACTATTGTTTCCAACATTGCTACTTCTATTCATTATTAATAGATAGTATTAGATTGTTCTATACTTAAAATTAGTCCCTCATCTCTTCTAACCATATTAGATTCTATGAATACAGTACTGGAACATAAAAAATCCTATCTATATGAACTATAGAATAGGATCTTTTTTTTACTTTAATTGTTAGGTTTCTCTAAACAACCAGGACCTAATGATAGTGGCCAATGATTGCTTTTAATATCTCCCGCGCTGCATAATTCTTCATTGAGCCTTTGAATTCTACTTCTTGATTACACGCCGCCCTTCTTTATCCACTCTTCAATCAGTTCTCGGTGAAACAAGATTCTCCGTCTGATTCTAACATGGGGTATTTGTCGTTCACGAACCATTGCATAAATACAATCCATAGAAACTCCCAGGTAATCAGCAAGTTCTATTACAGAGAATATCTTATTCTTGTTTTCCTTCTCATTGATTACCGTATTTTCCCGGTGCAAGGCCTGCTTCTCCATTTCTATCTCCTCCATCCAAGTTTGAACAATAGAGAGAAGCTTTTGCCTTAAATTATTTGTCCCATTATCAGTGATCATAAAAAAACCTCCCATAACTAGGAGGTTCGACAAGATATCTTCGATATAGTAATTCACTACACAAATGGAGTATGGTAAAAAGCCTCCATTGGTAAACAAACAATTTCTCTAGATCTCAAAGGATGGAAATATGCTAAGTGGTATCTCTGAGGAAATATCGTTCTCATGTACAGAGGAGAAAAACCGAACTTTATAAAGAAAATATTTAGTTCATGGACTTCATGGTTGGATAACTGATCTTCACAGATCTCCATCATCACTGACCCATACTTTATTTCCTTTCGAACATACAAGCTACGATTGCCAAATAACAAGTTAATTCCCTCAACACTGATAGTATATCTATTAACGTCGTTCAAAGATGCTAGAAGTTCTGACGCCCTGCACTCCTCAATATCCAAATTCTCATAGCAATCGTATGACCATTTAGCTGAAGCTCTTCCTGTGGTTAGCCAGTTAAGGGGAACACGACAAATGATTGCAAACATAGCTGCTACAACAATTCCGTTCGTTGAAGCCTCACCATTTTTAATAAAAATATCAATCCTATTGTCGCTAAATCCTTCAAACATCTTCGTATTATACTTTTCGAAAATCTTTCGATATTCTGACCAGACAAATCCTGTAGAATAGGCATCGAATAATATCTTACGTCGTCCTGGAAGAGATAGCTTTCTTAGTAATTGAACATAAAGTGCCATATCCTTCTTCAGTACAGTGAGTTCAAAAAAATGCTTTGAACCTTGTTCCTTGTGAAAATGCAGGTACTCGTCCTCTGAGATTTTTCCATTAATGAACTTTTTTGCTTTCTCAAAATGTTCATTCCTAAATGAATCCGCGCCGCGTTTCTCCCTCATATGAGTATCACCAAAAAAAGGATACCTCATTATGCATAATTCAGGGCCCACACTCCATATATGGAGTGTAAGAATTGCTGTAAACTTTACCGGGAATATTCTTATTAAGATCACACACACACCAAACCAAAAAAAGACTACAATCCAGACCTATCAAGGAGGGTTACCACTGTATCGCAAAGTTAACATTTCCTAAGCTGAACACCTCACTTTAGTGAACTAAAGCCTTTGAATATTACAAAAATAATATCTAAATCTTTGGAAAAAAATGGTTTGATTTGGTGGTGAATTGTCAACAATATAAATAAGCCCTCATAGGTGTGTTTATCCCTTATGATACAGTTCTAAATAGACAGAACTATACCAATAGAAACCACCCATAGGGCTTACGACTTGAACAAGGTACTGCTTAACTAAATTAAGTATAGATAATGTTGGAATGGTTGTAAAGAGTGAATTTATGATAAGGAGTTCAAGCTAATGAACGTTGTGTTAAGTACTGCATTCTCTCAGAACCCTACCGTTGATCAACCGACTCTTTTTGATAGTTTCTCCCAACACCTAGAACGGAAATATTCACCGCGAAGTATCCATAATCATCGACTCAATATCAATTACTTTATCACTTATATGGTAAATACACATTTACTAGGCATCCAACAAGCGGTACTTAACTTGTTTTCCACGGCAGTAACGGGATATGAAGATTTCCTGAATAAGCAAGTTGATAGCCAATCTATAAGCAAAGCCAGAAAGAAAAACCTACTCTCTAGCCTTTCTATCTTTTGCTCTTTTTTGGACGAAGAGAACCTCAGTCCAGTGAAATTCAACATTCCTAAAACAGTCAAGATGAAAAAATCAAGACTAAAAATTCTCAAAAAGAAAAAAGAGGATAAAATTTCTCCCTCTCCTTCCAAGTTATTCACATACCGGCAAAATTGCTCGATATTCAACCATTATTTAGATGAAGTAGAACGACTAGATTTAAATTGCAAAAGAGAAAGGCAGTACAAAACATTATATTTCGTAGAATTCATTTGCTCTACTACATCATCAGATGTATCAATAGATGATAGTTTGCGTCATTTAAGTCCACATAAAATCAAAAATTACGAAAACTATTTAGAGAGAAAGGTTGAATTAGATGAAATTGAAGGGTCTACTGCATATGTAAAACTAAGATATGCAAAGATATTTCTTGACCATCTATACCTAAACAATATCATTCCATTTAAATATTCCATCCCCCCTAAGTTTAAGCAACCTGCTTCACGTAGAAATTCTTTTACTCGCGAAGAAGAGAGATATAAATTTGTGGAAGCCATCTGCAGTAACAGTTCGCCGCATCAAGTGAGAAATCTAGCAATCGTGAGCATACTGATCGATACCGGCTGCCGGCCTATCGAAATATGCAATTTAAAATTAGGGGATGTCTCTGCTACCGAATGTACATTAACATTCTTCAGTGCAAAATCTCAATTCCGGAAGCTCCAAGTGAATAAAGAGGTAATGGCATTCTTGAAGGACTATCTAGAGATTCGTAAAAATATAGCGGTTGATACTGACGTTCTGTTTTTAACTATTGAAAATAAACCCATAACGACAGAATCAATAGGTTCCATTTTCAATAAATACAATAAGTTAGCCTTTGGAAAAAACGTATTCAGCGCCTATGATTTACGTCATACGTACGCAACATTGGCCCTGGATCAGGGTGAACCATTAGAGACTATTGCAAAAACGCTCGGCCACAAAACTTGGGCCTCGACATTATATTACTACCACCGAAATGCGAATCGTTTAAAAGAAAATACGATTTCTAATAATCCGCTAAAGCAGGTGATTGGTTTTGGCCATTGAAGTCTATTCGAACTATGATTATAAGGAAATATGCAATGAACTGGGTATCTCCTATCAAGATTTATTATCACTTATTAATAACAGCTCAAAAAAAGATTTAAAGGATAATTTTCCTGAAGTATCCCTATTGCAGGCGATTGCCCTTTTTAGAGATTACCTAGATAACCAATACGAACTTCAAAAAAAATCAAAGACAACGCTGAATTATTATTTCTCGTTCCTTAATCGGTTCGAGAATTTCATCCAAGATAGACATCCCAACTTAACGATCGCCACAATAAATGAAAATATCTTGCATGAACTCTTCAGTAAGTTTCGTGGTCGAGAAAATTCAGCATTGTCCCCCCGCACACAAAATACATACACATCTATCTTACGTAAATTTTTAGACTTCTGCTATAGAATGGACTATGTTGAGAAAGATTACCGCTACCGATTTACTTGGTCAAAGACCTCTCTCCTTCCGAAATACTTTCAAGAAGAACAGATTGTGGAGATACTCGCTTTGGCCAAGCAGAAGACTTATGGGTACCGTTACCATGCAATGATTTGCTTTCTACTTGGTACCGGCTGTAGGGTTGAAGAACTTCAACACGTTCGTGTCCAAGACTTTGACATTGAGAATGATCTGATTTTCATTCGTAAAGCAAAGGGAAATAAGGAACGATATATCCCCATGTATCCAGAACTGAAGAAGGTAATCCTAGATTATTTAAACCTAACACACGTCAAGGTATGGAGCCGAAACCATACTGGTTTCCTTTTCTGCAAAGAAGAAGTTGCTTGGAGCAATCGCGGAATACCCCTTGCGAAAAGCTCAATTCAGTATGCAGTATCCAGTATTCTGGACAAACTCGGATACACTAAATTCTCCGCACATTCTTTCCGTCACACGTTTGCGGTCAGATGCTTACTAGCTGGCATGAAGTTACATGACCTTAGTCTAATTTTGGGCCATGAGGATCCGAAAACAACTTTTATATACACACAAATGCTTCCGCTAGATTTAAAGAAAGCTGTCGCTGATAAGTTTCCATTCGCATTTGAGAAACTTATCAAGCAAATATTGGAGTTTGATGATGAAAATGTGGATGTTAGCAAGAGAAATTGAAGAATTCGTAACTATCTCTAAAGTGTCCCTTGCCACAAAAAATAAACACAAAAAACATCTACATCTTTTTATGATACACTTGACCGAGGTAGTCGGGGGGAAAGCAGAGGAGATCAACTTAGAAAAAATCTATCTTTTAAAGGATACTCGAGGCGAGGTAATTACCTGGAGACCTATTGACTCAAGAATCATCAACTCCTATCTTTTATCTTGTTACAACAAGGGATATAACTATATGGCTTCCGCACGAGATTCACTAAGTTCATTTTTTAAGTATTTAGAACGCAATTACGATTTTGCGAATCCTCTTCGTCAAGAGCGATTAAATATCCTTGAATTTAAAAGGAATACTGAACGTCGAGCAGCCCTCTCTAAGCACGATGTGTTACGTTTTTTAAACAGTCTGATCACTCATAGTGATAATTTAAAACAAGATTTGATTCTATTTATACTGTTGTTAAGTACGGGATGCAGGATTGGCGAAGCGATTAGCCTTAAGGTTCATCAAATCAATTTCGGAGAAGATACCATTCGTTTGGATAAAACAAAATCCAAAAAAGGAAGAACACTTGTACTTCGCTCAGAATTCGGAGCACTTCTCAGATTATATTGTCAGAAACAGGGGCTGATGAACGAGGATTGTCTATTTTTAAATAAAGATGGCTATCCTA
Source organism: Paenibacillus sp. V4I9 (assembly GCF_030817295.1). NCBI lineage: Bacteria > Bacillati > Bacillota > Bacilli > Caryophanales > Paenibacillaceae > Paenibacillus > Paenibacillus sp. V4I9. Next base: position 116,258 of record NZ_JAUSZE010000001.1, on the reverse strand, counting down.
TAACACATGATTTTGTAAATGATAGGTATCAAAGTTATCTGAGGGAAGCAAAGATACAAACTTTACCTCTTTATAGTCTCAGACATACATTCGCTACTCTCTTGTATGAACAGGGAGTTGATTTTCTCATTTTGCAACAGCTCATGGGACATGAAAACATTGGGACTACAGAAGGTTATGTACAATCAAATTCTATTCGTAATTCAGGGATTACTATAGAGGAAAATACAATGATGTTTAAGAATATATTCAAAAAATATAGGGGCGGAGGGTGAATCTATTTTTCAAATTCACTCTCCGTATTATAGGTACTATCGGTATACATGATATACAATGACAAATAAAACTCATAGAAAAAAGCACCCATGACAACAGCTATTACCGTCCTCTCCAGATGCTTTCAGGTGCGATTTAATTTCTTGTATTTATAACATAAAATGTTCTTGGTCGTCCATTTTTAGAATGCTGACTAAGGTTCAATTCCTATTAATAGTAGAGGTACTGGTGGATTCCCTCTGCCTTGTCTTATTATATGTTGTAATTCTCTTTCATAGTAGGACGGTCCTGAGGACATTTCATTCAGTAACTTCTTTGTTGGTAAAATCTCAATTCCAACATCAATTTTGTCAGCGATATAGAAACCCATGTGTTTGACAAAAACATCAAAAGCCACAAACGCATATTTCCCAAACTGTAGCTCAACAGCTGTTCTCTTTTTTACGAAATCTGTTTGATTGTAAGATTCTAATGCAACCTTTCCGGCAGCTTCAATTTGCGCTTTCTGTTCTTCATGAGATAAGGATAATACTTTTCTTGTTAAATTTTCATCATCAGTAACGTAATATTTGTATCTCTCTTCCTTCCAATCTCTTGCTTCCAGCTTATCTTTAAAAGCTTTATTCATCTCGCCAGGACTATACAAGACTTGTCCCATCTTTGTTTTTTCTTCACTGACTTTTGTCTTGTACTTCTCTGCATCAATACTAGAAATAACTTCATAGATTTCATCTAAAATATCTGACTTATGGTATTTTAAATACTCAAAACCATTAAGATGTGAGTATTGCGCCCCTATTTTCATAGCTTTTCACCCTCTTTAAATAATTCCTCAACTGAAACATTCAGTATCTTGGCTATTGCAATAATTTCGATGTCAGTAATTTCTCTTGACTGACACTCAATTCTTGATATCATTGGTCTATCAATATTAATCCCAATTACATTTAGTTTAGCAGCTAGTTCATCTTGGGTTAGTTGCCTTAATTTTCTGTAATACTTTATACTAAGCCCAGTTATGTTTCTAACATTCATATCCTTATCTATGTCCTTATTGTGTTTTAATATTGATTCTATAACAAAATCAATGATATAATGTGTGGTATTCACACATCCAAGGGGTGCAACATGAAAACTTTCACACAACAAGATATTTTATCAAATACAAAATTCACTGCAGATGCACTTAATATCACTTTACATAATGGTGATACACTAGAATATCTGAAAACTTTACGAACTGGTTCAGTTAATCTAGTTGTTACTTCTCCACCCTATAATGTTGGTAAAGCGTATGAAACAAAAACTTCAATTGAAACATACTTAGAAACTCAGGAAAAAATCATCGAAGAACTAATTAGAGTCACTAACGATAACGGTAGCATTTGCTGGCAAGTGGGAAATTATGTAGACAAGGGCGAAGTCTTTCCATTGGATATATACTATTACAACATTTTCAAAAAATTCAATCTGTACCTCAGGAATAGAATTATTTGGCGATTTGGGCATGGACTTCATGCAAAGAATAGGTTCTCTGGTAGATATGAAACCATATTATGGTTCACGAAAACTAATAACTATACCTTCAACTTAGATGATGTTAGAGTCCCATCCAAATATCCAGGAAAAAAACATTTTAAAGGTGAAAAGAAGGGCGAATTATCAGGTAATCCAAAAGGTAAAAACCCTGAGGATGTTTGGGATATTTTAGTGAAGGATTGGGATGAATTAGTTTGGGACATCCCAAATGTTAAGGCAAATCATCCTGAAAAAACTTCCCATCCATGCCAATTCCCTGTAGAACTAATCGAAAGATTAGTCCTTGCTCTAACAAACCCTCATGACACAGTTCTTGACCCTTTCGCAGGCGTTGCTTCTTCGATGATTGCAGCACTGAAACACAACCGCAACGCGATAGGTATAGATAAAGAGTTACAGTATATTGATATTGGTATTGAAAGAATAAAATCTTTATTTGATGGCACTTTAGGTTTAAGACCTTTAGGGAAAGAGGTACACATCCCTACTGGGAAGGAAAAAATATCAGCAATACCAGAAGCTTGGCTTAACTCCGATGAATCTATATATAGTAAAAAATGACACTTACAAAGAATCCTTTCCATATTATTCATGGTAAAGGGTTCTTTTATTAACTTTTTGAACGCATCTTCATTAGTGCTCCCGCTTTAATTAGATTAGGAACAAATGGTAGAAACCTCGTCCCCCTCCCAATGATGATAACAAACAATCCAGCCACACACATCGTCAGAATGCTCACAATTGCTTTTAGTGGGGCTAACTCCCTTCGAACAACAAGATACAAGTAAAAAAAACCCACCTTTACGATGGGCTTGTAGAGAGTTACATACGATCCTCATATTCCTTCAAAACTTTGTAGAAAGTGTTTTTCTTTAGCCCCAGCATATTAATCAGTTGTACCGCGGTTATCTCTTTAGTCTGCCATTTTGAATACTCCGCTTTCAACCTTGCTTTTTGCTCCTCTCTATCTTTTCAATCGATAAAAACTTCAATTAGTTTCCAGCGACCATTTCCTCTTTCAGTAGGAATATGCTGCTCGACCTGTTCTACACTTAACTCAATAAGTGTATCTCTTTCGAAATTCCAAACGTGAAATAAATACTTCTCCTTATTGTTTACTGCCTTTTCCCATTCATTATTTGTAATAAAAAAATGTGTCGGACTAAAGTTACAAGCTTTTACCTCGATATATTTTTCCCTGATTTCATTTCGGTCTCCCCTCTTGTAGGAAAGTATGTCATAACCAGCTGTATTATCCTCCAGGGAAATCCATTTTGGAATCCGATCGATGTTTTCCTCATCTAATTTCTTTTTTTCCAACTGAAGTGACCTTCGCTCACCATTCCGACCAATCTCCAGCTTCTTTTGTTGATCAATTTGTCGGGAAATAGAAGCAATATCTTCCCACCACTCCAATGCTTCTTCTGAGAGTTCTTCATTTAGTAATCCAGCATAAGTTAAACACTGTACTTGATCGTCTGACAGAAGCTTTAAAACTTTACTTCTACCAAGATATGCGACCTTTGCCCAAAAGGGCATTATTTTCATAACAAGATTCTTAAGTGTCTGTTGCAGCTGTGTTCTTCTATCTCCAGTAATAACGATTATTTCCCAACCAAATAAATTACCCACTTCCATCGACTTCTTGTAGTCATATGGAACCATGTGGGTAGGTCCCTCTTTCAAATGTTTAACTGCATCTTCAATTGAGCAATCACTGTAGATTGATCGGTGCTTACAAATATTCAAACATCCATCTATGATACTCATTTTAAAGAAGTCTTCTTTCATTAAAGCACCTCTTCATCACTCACTGGTGCTGCAAGGCCAACCAACTCATCGATAATATCCGCTAAATCATCTATTGTAATATCATAATCAATTGGCATTTCTGCCTCTTCTTCATCTAGAGAAAGTCTTTGCAAATCAAAATCCCTAAGAACAGTAGACATTGTTCTTAGTTTCGTAATCAATCGGCGACGGACGGAAAAATCTATCGCGCCAACAGAATTTGGCGCCACGCTCTCTAATACATGAATATTACTAATTGTTCCTTCAGGTAAGCCTAGTCGATGAATTCTGTCTACAGATTGTAGGTAGTGTGCTGCGTTAAAAGACCTATCAAGGTAAATAGCGTTATGGCATGCCATATGTAAGCTAATTCCTTCAGAACAAGCTGCGGGATTTGCAACTAATACCATACACGCATCATCATTGTGGAACCTTTCGATTCTTCCCTCTCGAGTGTTTGGATCGTTTTTTTCCCCTGTAGCTACCTGGCCATGAATATATGTTGCTCCTATGTCACTTAACATTTCTGAAATTCTTTCAACGTTTTCTGTGAAGCTTGACCAAATAACGCTCTTCTCACGAATCTTAGCTAGGTCACGTGCCAATTCACAAGCTTTTTTTATTTTGGGTGAATCATATTCTTCAACAATTGCTTTAAATATTGCTTCTATTTTAGGATCATCGTACAAATAGTTTTCTGGATCTTCATTTGTAAGTCTTTTAATGACCAGAATCGGATTTGCTGAAACTTGAAGTAGTCTCATAACGGATTTCTTTGACGACATCAAGTCAACATTTCCGTTCGTCCTAATACCCGCCAGCTGTTTTAATACCTCTTGCCTTATAACGCTGTATAAGGCCATTTGTGGAGTTGACATTGGGACAGGTATAAAATTCCTTATTATATCTGGTAATCCAAGTTCTCTTTTTGTTGTTCTGACATACAAGTTTCTAATAACATGATTAGCGTCTGCTGATTGGACCGCTCGATACCCCAATCCTTGCCCAGGCCATAAAAAATCAATTTGAGGCCTAAGATCATCTACTGATCGAGGTAATGGGGTTCCACTTAAAATGTCTCTTCTAACTGGTAAATGAGATATTCCAAGGAGGGTGTTTCCCCTCTGAGACTTATCTCCCGCTTTAATACGGTGACTTTCGTCCAGAATTAAATGTACTTTATTACGACCTAAGAGACGTGCTATTACGTCACGTACCCTGGCAAGTTGTTCATAACCAATGATCATTCTCTTCGGCAAACTTTTTAGTAATAATGATATTTGTTCAATACCACCAGAAAGTCTTGTAAATGCCCATTCATTCTGTAATGAAGGGTCTAAGCAATCCTTAATTACATCATCCCATGCTCCGAAAGCATTTTTAGGAGCAACTACTAACAAACGAGTATCATCATCACGTGTTAAAACATGGGCAGCGAAAGCTACTGTTGTTTTCCCTGCCCCTGGAACGGAGAAATTGGCGCCATGAGAAAGACTAATCATTTTTGAAAGGTCTCTAATTTGGTAATCCTTCAGGGTCCGCTGATTAAAACCTAAATCTTTTAATCTTTGGGGAATATCTGCTTCTGAAATGATTAACGATTGAGTAAGTTGCGCGCCCCGAGTAGACCGCACTTCATCTCTATATTTAAGTAATAGCTTCTTTGCATTTTCGCTGTAAGATGTTAAAAACCCAAAGTCTTTGCGAAGATCCGCAAGATGGGGGGCAATTTCAAGGATAGTCGCCCAATCCGCTACTATTGTTCTATCTGTCAGTTCAGCATCTGGTTGGACCCCAAATATTAACTCACGTATTCTGTTCCAAGCTAAAGTATCCGATTGCCCATATAATTCCAGGGAGCCGAGAGAAGATTCATCATGATAACAAATTTTCACTTCCATTTAACTTCCACCTACATTTCATAATCAGTAGATAAAATAAGTAACAGTTGATTGCTTTTCTCGATAATACCTTCTAGTTGTCCCTTTATCTGCTCAAATGTAGACTGATCGCATCTGGACAAATCAATGTCATTTAGACTTCTTAACGCATTTTGTGCATTAATAAGCCCTAATTGTTTAGCTCTATCTTCGTTCCTTCCTTGTTTCACACTCTCCAAAATTCTAGCCAACTTTTCTGCCTTCTCCAATGTTTGGTCCGGGTTGGTGAAAATTGGCTTCAATGGCGCGAATATTGACTTTTGTGTAGTTCCTAAATCACTTAATGGATCATCTTCATCAATATTTCCAACTTGGGTACTATCTATTACAGTATTATCAAGTTGAATCGACTCTTCACTAGCATATCTAAATAAGACGTTTTCAAACTCACGTCCAAAAATCTCTTTAAATCCATATGCCCGATCACCCATACTTCTTGACTCTTTTACCAGTAAGAACCCCAATGATCGACGCAACTCCAATTCATCACCACTTTTACCAACAAGAGCTTTTTGCAAATCTTTGAATAATTGCTCACTACTTCTTACTTCACGATAATCTCCTGGTTTTCCTAAGTAATTATTTAGATACTCTTCCGCCAATCTCAATTGCTGTAGTTCAGCATTTATTTCATCTTCTCGCCTAAAACGATAAGTATCCTTAACTTTTTCTCTACTCCATCGTAAAACTTCAACGTGATATCTTAATTTCCATCTACGTTCCAGCCATCCGTAGGGCAGTTTAGTTTCAGGAATAAGCTGTAGCTCCGTTTCTAGTAATTCAATATCTTCTTCTGTAGTTTCAGTCGGCAAAACAGCAACATTTATATACTCAAATTCTGAAAATGTTCCAGGGTCCTTAGTATAAAGATCACGCATTGCAGCTATGCGCCGATTTCCATTTACTACTACACCAGTGTTGGTGATTAACAGACTAAATCTCTGCACAGCTACTTTTTCCAATTCCTTATAAATCGAACCTTTTTCATCTTTGGATAAGCCAAGTAACATTTTGTGCTGTACGGTTTGTACTGTTTGGTTCTCCTCACCAACCACGAAAAAATCTTCCTGCTCTCCATGCTCTTGTATATACATTATATGTTCAATTTGTGTCCTACCATTTCTCATTCTATAAATAGGGAGGTTTATCGGGATTCTTATAACTGGTATATCAGTGCTCTGACCACGAAATGGGATGATTTCACTCCGATTTGAATTTTCTTTTTCTTGATCAATTCGCACTTTCCTTGCTACTTGATCCATCACAGTAATTAAGTTCATTTTATTTATTCCTCCTCATTCATCAATTCCTAATATAATAGTTGGTATAGTTATAATATCTTTGAATAAGATGATTTCTTTTGTTACTCTTAAGAAATTTGCTATATTACTCCCCAAGGCCCTTGCGGCTCCACTTGTAGGAACAACTAAAACCCCAATCTCAATCTTCTTATTCAGGTACATAGCTTGAAATTTTAATAAATCGTAAAACGCGCGCGTAATGTTTCCAGTTTGAACAGTAAGTCCAACCTTATTTTTCATTGCGTTTATATTCAAGTTAAAATCAGGATGAACGGAAGGGTCTAAAACCCAACCCTTTATGTTTAAATTTACCTTCACTAGCTCATTTATAGTAACAGCTGCTCCTTTTTTCATACCAACGTCAGGTAATTTGAATATCGACTCGATTTCTTCAAATAATCCAATTTTTTCGATAAAATGCCTTCCGTTGTTATGGGAATATACTTCTGATATTATCAATAGCTTCATCACCTTTTCGTATAAGTATCTTTTAACATACTTATTTAGCCTGATCTAAATCCGACAAACCCTCTAGCGTCCTTTATAGCACCATAATCATAGCAATGTTTTATTTCGACACCGTCTTGCCCATTTCCTGTATAACCAAAACAAAAGTATAGTACTTTTGGCATACGTTAATTAACATATATTACTACAGAAGGATATATGATCACTCAATCAATCATCTTGTTGGTTATCCTTCTATTTCTTCTTAAAGCCCTGCTTAAACCCATCTTTTCATTGACCTGTTCTAACTTGATAACACGAATTCGTTCAGCAGCCTCTATTGATTGGAAATAATCATCCTTGGCCTTTAACCTCGAAGGTGATATCCACACTTGCCGTCTCCGCTGTAACTATACCTCAAGAACCACATGATTCTTATGGATCAGCAATTTACCAAGTCCGGGAACATAGCTTAGTTTGTTCCCATATGGCGCAGCGGGCTAAGGTCTTGATTTATAAAGGTTTTCCCGATTCGAGTATTGTTCTGTTTGGTTGAAGTTTGCCCGCAAATGAAAGCTTTCGTCCCCAATTCGTCCCCATTATAAATTGTCTAATCCCTTTACATTAATTTCTGTGTTACTCATGCCAGCCTTGTAATATTGAGGTTAAAACTCAAATTGATCAATTTAATGCTTGAAGAAATTTTATCTTGAACGAATTATTCTCTACTCTAAATTTGCTGTTTTCCTTAAACGATTCATGCTTTTTATATCTAAATATGGATTGTAAGCGTAAGATATCTGGCTCCTCATCATTTACGTTATTAATAATAACAACCTCGTATAAGTCTTTATGTTCCTCTCCAAACAGCACTTCATCTTTTGTTATGTTAAATGTCATCTCCTCTTTCGTTGACGCCTTGACCTCAACAAATCGATACACACCATTTTTGTCCTTATATCTTAGATCATAATGAAAAGTCTCGCTTCCTGTTTCATTATTCTTGGCTCGTAAAGCATTTTCAGAAACCCATTCAACATTATCCTCACCGTATTCATTAATTAGTGCCAGGTATGCAATAACTTCACCCATAAAACCAATTTCTTCATTGGATCGTGCAATACTTCTCCCCACACTCCTTTTGACATTTTTTTTGAGTTTACTTGAGATATCACTTTCAGGTTTTTTCGAAGAAATGTCTTTTATTGGTAATGGCACTCCCGCAAAATCACGAATTATTTTTGAATATAAGTTTTGAAAAGGATCATTATATCCAGGTTTACTTCTGCCATCCGGTCCACCTTCTGGACTTTCAAAATTAGACCGTAAAAAGCCCACATGAGTCTTTTTAAATTCAGTCAAAAGATAATCAACTTCATCAAAGTATAACAAGCTTTTAAACTCATTATTACTCAAAAAGTCAATAATTTGCTGAGTTGTTACATAATATTCTTTTTGAATCAATGTTTCTAACTGTGTAAAGTTTTCATGGTAAATTTTGGATAAATCAATAGACGATGCTTCAGATAGATCGATCTGAAACTTTTCTTTAATGGTGAGCTTAAAAATTTTAAGAACGTTAAAATCAAAAGAATTTTCATAAGAGGAAAACTCCATGTTTTCATAATCAAGTTGCAACTTAATATACCTTTTCTTTTCAGCAGGCTCTTTGAATTGTTTAATTTGCAGATAAAGCAACGTTAAGAATTCCTGTCTGTAATTTAATTTGCAATTGTTAAATTCCTTTTTATAGTAGTCAATTAAATTAATCTTATTTAAAGTAAATAAGTTAAATACTGAAATTTTAAGGTGTAATATTTGAAATAATCTTTTAAGAGACTGAAAATTCGAGTATGAGTTTATTTCATCATAATCGAGTATAGATTCAATTACATTGGAATCCAATTTCAATATATTTTTACAAAACACTTTAAACTCTTCTTCGTGATATGGGATATCCTCTCTGATTTTTATTTTTTTGGCCTTAATGACGGCCATCCAAAAATTTTTAATTGGACTTGTTGCACTTCCTAGAAGATTCTTTGACCTTAATAGGAGTTCCAAGTTCTCATCCTGAAATTCCTGAGCTATTAAATCATCACGATCAAGTCTTCTTTGGTAATACATTTCCCTAAAAAAACCTCTGCTATCTTCACAATCTAAGATATTAGCAATAAGTTCCGTAAAATCAGCCTTGAAACGTGCATCATAACGTAAATCATCAACGGAGTGATGTCTGCCTTCTGATAATTTAAACATAATTGTATTGTCAATAATGATAAAATCATAGTCATTGAGAACCAAGGCTGTCTCTACTCGTTTATGTATAAAACTAGTAACAATCTCCGTACAGAGCATCACTTTTAATTTTTTTAATTTCTCCAATTCATTATGTTTTTTATCCCTGTTTATCCTTGAAACATAAAAATATGGCTTTAGCTCCTCAAACTCTAGTTGAAAATCATCATTTAGACTATGATAAATAGGTTCCGATAACAAGTTATACTTAATACCTTCAAAATAGTTCACCCCGTAAACATCCTTCACTCTCTGCTTACTAAGACGTCTATCAAGAGCAATAATATTGTAATTCTTTAATATATCATCACAATACATGCGATTTGGTATAAAATATGTATCTTTCACGGATGAATATTGTGATTGAGTTCCTTTTCGCGAAAATACTTTCCCATCTGCATGAAAGGCCGAGTAAAAAATCGACTCTTTTTTTATCTTAGGCCTGCTATCAATTATCATCTTGTAGATAATTTCAGCTTTTTCACCTTTAGGATCTAATTCCTCTAGATCATCTAATATTCCATATATAGTTTCTGTTGAAAATGTAGAAAGATCGGAACCAATTCCAATACTATGTAACAATTTTTCAACATCCTCAGCAGATATTCCATTACTGATAAATTTATCGGAGTTTACATCAATATTAGGCGATTCTATAAAAGGACTTAAGCTTTTATGAATTATTTTAGTAAAACAAAAGTTTCGGGGTAAAAGTCTCTGATTTTTTTCATTAATCACCCAGTTGCTATTTTGTAGTTTCCAAAGAAGAAATGACTTAAAATACTTCCCCGGTAATGGTTTCCTTTCTGATCTATATTTAAACTTCAATTGAAAGGATGCCCTACTATTTTTTTCGATACCTGATGTAACTAATTCATAGATTGGTTTACATTTAATTAGCCATATAATTATATCTTCGAAAGAAGATTTCTCCAGTATTTGATCAAATGAATCTACTATTTCAGCTGTTATGTGAGCTCGTTCAGTTTGATAGTTCATCACATCATTCGGACTACCAAATTCAACATTCAAGTCGCCGAATTTAACTGGATAATTCTCTATGGCCTCATATACATATTTTTCATAATCCTTTTCTCTAACGGGCAATAGTATAGACCTCGGGAATACTTCAATTCCCGTCCATGATAAGAATCTTTTCACTTCAGCCTTATCCACAGTTTCAAGTCCTAAAATTTTGGGTGAACCTACAAAACAATTCTTTTTAATTGGCTTAAAAAGGTTCTCGGTTATTGTTTCAAAGTATTCCTTTCCAAAGTAAATTTGATTTGATTCCACCACTTGATTATGTCGATTTAGAATAGGCACCGATAAGTCGTTAGGAAATCTCTCTCCTGTCTTCTTCGCACTTATATAAATATTAAATAATGAATTTAATAATAGCTTAATATATTTACTTTTATGTCTGTCCAGATCATGAATAATTTCTCGAGTTTGATTAACAATCTTCCTTATTACAGTTACAGGTTTATATTCATGCACATTAAATATTTGGATACAGTTATATAATCCATTTACATTGCTAACATTAAAAGCACTGAGTAGAGCTTTGTATAGAGACTTGCTCATGAATGTGAGACTAATAAACTCCGGGACAATTATTGACATCTCATCTAACGGAAGAAATATTTCATTCTTCTCTGGAATAATGTTATTATTTTGATCAACAAAAAGAGGAGGACGAGACTCTTGTATGTTATCCTTATAGCACTCGAACATGAATCTGATTAATTTTGCTCTTATATTGTTATCAAGCTTTGAATTAATACTTTTAAGATTATTGCACAGTGGCCCATACATATAGGTAAACATATTTATTTGTTTTAACATATTACGAACTTGATCATCATCAGTAAACTTAGTAAGGTTGGCTGATATTTCCTTCGGGAGGTATTCAGCTTCTTTCAGTCCATAGAATACTGGTTTCTCCAGATAAGAAATATATTGGTCAGAAACTGTAGGAAATAATTTATTTTCCTTTATCTTCTCAATGAGTTTTTTCTTGAAACCCATGTTTTCTAAGTTTTTATCTAATTTCCCATCGAAGGAAAGCAATTTAATTGCATCCCAGCTAGACTTTGTTTGATTAAAAGTGATTAATTTAGCTGTATCAATAAGTACATCTATAAGGACTCCCATTAAATGTTTATTATTGGGAGAGTCATTAAATTGGTTCCTATTACCATTGAGCTCAAATGTTCCATGAATTACTGCAGGAAAACTTAGCTGCACATTAGTTCTAAAAAATGAATATAAAACATCTCCATCATCATCAAAGTTATCAGTGTAGGCTACTTTTATCTCATACTCCTTATTATTATACTCACCTTTTCTACCATGTACGGACCATTGTTTCCCCTTGATTTTCTCCCCATTCTCATACTTTGAGACATCCACTTTTTGATTTGTTAATAAAAGTTCCTCGCCGGTAATATTAATTGTATTTGTATCTTCTAATAGAATTTTCTTTTCCATTAATATCTGTTTTTCGTTAGTTTGGAGAACTAATTGATGAGTGTTTTGCATAAACAATAAATCTTCAATATCAAGCTTATCGAGTTGAGTTACAATATTATCATAAACTCCCTTTTTTAGATCAAGAACTATATAAGTGTCAAACTGCATATTTTGAATATTTTCATCAACAATTATTGGTCTATTAACGATCCATTTTGGGGCAACTAATGTAGCAATCGGATAAGGTTCTTCTTGTTTGATTATAAAATCATTTACTGACGGGGATTCACTTATAATTTCATTAAGAAATTCGATTGCATTGTTTCTAGAAAACTCAATTGAAAGATCATAACTTTTAATATAAACAGATTCAGCCCAACTCAAAATCGACCTAAAGCCGGTACCTTTGTGGCCAATCTTATTCTTTCTTCTAGATTTTGAACTTAAATGAGGATACATGAGGGAAACAATACCATCCCTAGAGAAGGGAAGCCCATTATTTGCAATGATGAGTTTTTCCTCGGAAACGAAAATATATATTATTTTCTTATTGGCCAATTCCGCCTCATCATCAGCGTTTTGAAGCATTTCCAGTATTTGACGACCGTTGTATTCAGATATTTTCTCTTTTTCATTTCCATACTGACTTAACATTAAGTTAGGGTTATGAATATAACTATTCTTAATTTTATCTATCTCTTGCTCGGCAAACTGCTTCACGATGAGTCCCCCTCTTAATATCGACTTTGTCCCCAATTCAGTTTATTAATTTGTGACTAACCAGTAAGCGGAGTAGAACTGTTTCTTAAAATTATCATTATCCCCAATCTGAAACTTATCCTATCTAGTAACCGCAATTGATTTTCCTCAAAAACCCACTCAAATATTTGGTCTCGAATGGATAAACTGATGACGCTTCCTACACCATTCATTTTAATGGTTTTTAATAGACACATATTTGTGATTATCAATAAAATAAAGCCCTGCTTCCTTCACTTTACCGCCGCCGACCATTCGCTCCCACTCCTCCACATAAGCAACTACTTGAGGCCTATAATAATCCACATACTGCTGCTCATGCTGGGATTCATAGCGATCCGTCTTGAAGTCTACGATGACATATCCGTCTTCCTCTTCGAATACAAGATCGATAACACCGCGAAGCAATATGGTCATCGACTGCTCCTGCTCATTCTCCTCCATCTGACACGCGGTCATGAAGGAAAACTCATGGCTTCTCCACCTTGCATTCATGCAACGTCGCCACATGTCGCTCTCGGTTACCTGCAGCACCGTCGCTTCCGCCTGCTCCAGCCATCTCTCATCGACGCCCTCTTCTTCCGCATTCATTCGGCAGAAGTCCCGCAGGTCTTGAACATCCATGCCTTCTCCTAAAGCCTGTAAGCATCGGTGAACCAAGCTGCCATAAGCCATACCCTTGCCTTCAGCTGAGCGTACAAGTACTATTTCGCTTGAAGACTTAGCTAACTTTGTTACGCTAGCCACCTGATATGTAGGTTTTTCTGCACTTTCCAGTCGACTCTTCCATTCGGCCAACCTTGCCTCTACATTCGGAATTGCTTTTAGCTTTTCAGCCCGTACTGGACTGATCGGCGTCACATCTAGCTCCATCTGCCGCTGCAAGGAAACAGCCAAAAGGCTCCACGGATCAATCGCTGGTCTTGATGGATATTGGCTGACAACCAAAAGCTGTTTGGCTCGTGTTGCAGCCACATACAGCAGTCGATCCTTTTCCGCATGCATGTAATCGCGCTCTTTCTCGGCGAGTTCCAACCAATTTAACGGTTGGGCAATGATCTCCGAGCTGTAAGCATCCTTTGGTCTGGTAATTGTAAAATAACCAAGCGGCGGTTCTGACATTCTGTCAATATGCTCCTCAGCATCATGGTCTATATAACCGCAAGGACATGCCAGGATGACAACGGGTGCCTCTAATCCTTTCGCTTTGTGAAGGTTCATGATCTTAACGGCTTCTCCTCTCCCCGCGAACAGGCTAGCTGATTCCAATCTTTCCGTGAACGTAAGCTTTCTCATCCGCTCTGTTAGCGCACGCCAATCAACAGCTGCATCCGAATCCCCTTGCAGCAGCTCTATCAATTTGATAAGCGTACCGCTGCGGATTGCTCCTGATTCATTAACTGCAGCTGCAGGTACGATGCCAATGTCTTGAATCATTTGCGAAAAGGCGGATAGTGCAGGTAGTTCTTTAACCCATTCGGCATATTGGCGGAGCTTGCGAAGCGCTTCATCGACCATTATGTTTTTCTCCGAAAGAACGGAAGAATCTAGAGAGGAATACAAGCTGATGCTGCCTCCAGCAAGTCGATAGTGATACAACGCATCGTCGCTGATTCCGAACAACATCCCCCGCAGAACTGCCAATAACGGAACCCGATCGGTTGGATCGTTCAGCGTTTCCGCCAGCAGGTATAGAGCGTTCAATTCCTCGAACACGGCGTGGCTGCCCGATGTATCCGATGCGATCCCATAATGCTCCAGAAGCTCCGCATACAGGCTAATGAATTTTCTATAGTTAAACAAAATCATAAAATCGCTCGGACGCGCTGACCGTGTTATCGACTTTCCATCGCCATCCTTATCCTCTTGAATCAAGAGGTTCCCATCACAGGCCCACGCCACAAACTGCGCTGTACGTTCAGCATCGTGAATGGCTATATCCGCTTGCCGATCTCTCTCCTGCTTAAGTATGGTCATGGTGTACACACCATGCAGCGCTTTTTTACCAGAAGGATTCTGCCGCTGCGTAATCATTTGCACGTAAGGCGCTTGGAAATCCGATGTTTGCCCCGGCAAAATGAATTTGCTCTCAAACGCATAGTTGACGAAGTCGCCAATTGCCTTAACGGAGCGGAAGTTACGTGTTAGTTGGAGCACGTTTCCGCATTGTCTGATTCGTTCTTTCACGAAGTTGTAGGTCGAGATGTCCGCTCTGCGAAATCGATAAATAGACTGTTTCGGATCTCCTACGACAAACAATGAGCCTGGCCGCGGAAGCTGCTCTCGCCAATTCGACTCGGATGGATCTACTCCTGTAAGCAGCATCATCATTTCCGCTTGTATAGGATCTGTATCCTGAAACTCGTCAACAAAAAGCCGGCTGTACCGCCGTCCGAAATAGCTTCTCACTTCTGGATAAGTCCGCAGCAGCTCCGCGGCTTTCATCAGCAGATCTTGAAAGTTCAGTCTACCCGCTTCCATCCTACCGCTTTGACAGTATTGGACAGCCGGAAGAACAAAAGTGATCAGCTTAGAGTGTAAGAACTCTCTCCATGCCTGTAAAAAAGGCCGAAGTGTTGTCGTCTGCCAATCATGAAACTGCCCCTTTATTTGCTTAGCCATCTTGAGGTCCGTCCAGCGATTTAAAGTAACGTTCAATGTCCGGTCAAACAACTTTGCCAAGACCAAAACATTCATATCATCCGACATGTCCTTACTTCGTAGATGACGATTAGCTGTGCGAATTGTTTTCTGCAAATCGTCCCAATCCTTTTCCGGCTGAACCGTCGGGATGTATCGGAATGCTTCCTCCATCATTGGAAATAACGATTCTCTGATCACAAAGAAATCTGGTCTTTCCGACTGTACGGTATGTATAGTCACATCCTCATACTGTGACACTTTGTTGTAAACAGCTCGCAAATCCTCTACATGGACTAGTAAAGCAGCCAACTCATCGATATGGGAATCTTCTCCATCTTCACGTAATTGCTCCAAATAGTCATCCCAGCATTTATCCCGAAACTCTTGGTCCTCATGCTCATCCATTTCCTGAAAAGCCGGATCGAGCTTCGCTTCGATGGGACGTTCCCTCAAAAGCCGGCCACAGAACGCATGAATCGTTCCAATGAAGCTTTCTGGCACCTGCCGCACAGCTTCCAGCAGCGCTTCCCTCTCTGGACCTTTCGGTGCTTTGCGCAGCTCTTGCTCGAGCTTGATTCTAAAGCGTCCCATGAGCTCGGAAGCTGCCTTATTCGTGAACGTAATGGCGGCGATGTCTCGCACTTGTGCTTTACCTGTTTTAACCAGTGCAATCATCCGACCTACGATGGAAGTTGTTTTGCCCGAACCTGCACCCGCTTCTACCAAGAACGTTGTATCCAAGTCGGTAGCGATTCTCTCACGAGACGCCTCATCCACATGAAGCTCTTGCTCTTTAAGCATAGCGGTTCACCTCCAAAATGTGCCCAAGTCTATGGGCGTTCTCAGGAGCAGTCCTTTTCTCTTCAAAGTGCTCTGCATGGGCTCCACAAACCGCTCTGTAATCACACCAGCTGCAATTCTTAGGCTCATTCGTTGGTGGAAAAACACCTTGTTTCATAGAACCCAGCGCGGCTTGAAGCAGTGATGCCAAGTCGTCCCTCCGCGTTTGCGAACGGCTAACTTCCTCTCCCATTCCCCGCTCCGTCGGAAAATAGTATGCTGAGTCCACGACCTGCGCCTCTGGATCAAAACCGCTCTCTCTCATCCACTGTTCTACCGCAGCCCCGTATAAAGGAAGCTGCAGCTGTGTGCCGCCTGAAAAGCATTCATTTTGCTTGTATTTTCTAGGATTACCGGTCTTGTAATCGAAAATTTTGTAACGATGGGGAGCAATCTCATCCACACGGTCTACATATCCTCTAATTGGAATGGTTAACTCGTCACTCAACTCTAACTGCATAGGCAATTCTCCATGAAGTTGCAGCTCCGTAAATACGGGAATGGAAGTCCGATGCTTTTCGTTCGCGTAAAAAATCTCAACATCCTTCCGTATGCTTGCCGCTTCCTTCTGAAAAATATGTGCGCTAGGAGCAGGTACTTGAACCAAATACAGCTGAATAACTTCCTCCGTAATGGCCTGAAGCAGGGATTGATCGTGTGTGATCGGATCCGTTGAATGCGGGTGCTGACTTTTTACCTCCATCAAATATCGATTGTATATTTCGTGAACCAAACTTCCGCGTTGCATCGCGTCCAGCCATTGCGTACGATTATAGGCCGCTACGTCTTTTATACGAACCCCTAGAATCTCCTTATAAAAAAATTGCAAAGGACATCTTGCGTACTGCTCGAGCTTGCTAGCGCTGAAAACGATCGAATCCATATTTACCGGCAATTGATCAGGCTGCTCTCCCGTGTTAACGAGTCCATCGTAAGAAGAACACTTACTATCTAATCTAGCCTCTACCGCCACTTTCCCGTCTTTCAAATGCGAGTAATTAGCATATACAGCTTCTTGACCGTTATAGATTCGCGATTCGCTCGAGAGAAGATTTGGCATCCACCAATCAATTGCATCCATGGATATATCGGACGGCTCGCTAAAAAATCCCAGGACATCTTTCATATCCTGATGCATAGCTTCGTAATCCGCATCGGCTTGACCAGACTTCCTGCGGAATATTTGCAGCATCTCAAAAGCAGGCATGTTCTCCTTTTGATCCGCAAGGTCATAAGAACAATAACTCATTAGGCATCGCCCCTTAATCATGCCAAGCCGACTATTCCTTTCCTCTATCATTCGCGCTGCCCGGTCAGAGCTAACCTGAAGATTCAGGCTGATTCTAAGCCGCTCATCGTCTAGCAGTACAGGATCCTGCTGAATAGAAAAAGCCCAATTGCTTTCACTCATACCGACGATAGATGTATAGGGTCTGCCGGTTTGGCCTCCAGTGTTAAGGGACGCAACGTGAAGATGCCCGGGTGAAGGCGTACTTGTGCATTGTATCCGCATATGATCCAGATCACTGCGCAGATACTGAATAGCTAACGATGTATTCATCGATAGCTCACCGGCAGCTTTCATAGATTGTTCTAACGCTTGAAGTTCGCTGAGGACTTGATAATCATTCTCCTCTTTTAGCAGACAGTAGTTTTCCAGAAAATCCACGACTGCATGGATCAGTTTCTCAGGAGAACTTAATGCTGCTTCCGTTAATTGATTGAATAGCCGCTGAAAAACACGATCAAGAGTCAGAAGAGCGTGGCTTCTTTCCTCTGTAACTTCTTTCGAAGCAGCCAAGTGTCCCAAAAACTTATATCTTTCTCTTCCCCAGCCAATACCTGCACGCTCCAATTCACGTACCTGGCTCGACGTGGTCACTCCTTCATACCGCTCATCTTTGAAGCGAATAATCCCTTGTTTTAGGGCAGACAAAACAGGGTCAACGTTATAGCCTGATTCCAGCCAATCTAGGTATAGCTTTACTGCCTTGCCTGCATTCGTAATTACAATTGGCAGCCCTTCCGAGAATGTACATCTGACGCCTACAGAAGAAGTAACCGTATAAATAGCGGCAGCGTACTTTTCATAGTCGGAAGCAATGACCTCTACATGATCCCATGCTATCGAGCTGCCCATCATTCGGCGCATGACTTCACGCACTTCCGCGATTGACCCCAATGCATGGAAGAATTCCGAGTTTTCAACAGGGAAATTGGAGCGCTGATCCGTAAATTCGTGACCCACAGATAATGTAACATGCTTTCCACGCGTGAGTGCTTGCAGCAGTTTGTGTTCCATTTCAGTTCGAATCACGAAAGGGTCTACGATAATGCTCTCATTTATTAGCTGAACCCGTGCAGTAAGTTTACTCAGTCCTGCAAAATCTACAAGTTTATTTCGTCGCAGCTCTTCCTCATACCGTCCGAGCAATTTTTTTACGAACAGACCTTTTTTCTCATTCTCAAAATCCTCGGCGAGCAGTTGATCCGCTATCACTCCTGCACCGCGCAGCTCCAAAACCGCACGATGGAACGCATGGTTGAACCCGGGAGTTAATGCGACCCCTGAGAGGTAGGATGAAGCTGACGATGATTCTTCCTGAAGCAATCTATACAGGATCCATTTCGATTCTGAATGGGGAAGATAACGCAACTTGCTCTTCGCCAATTGCAACTTGAGGCGTTCCATTGACCATGATTCCAGCGTCCGCACCTCGGTATTTAATACGGGCCCATAAACTCGGCTTATTTGTTCCAGCCATTGATGTCCCTGCGCAAGACTTGGTACAAGTAGTACTTTACGCTGCAATGGATTCTTGTTCATGATCTCATATAACTGTTGAATGCGCGTCAATGAATCCAGGTCTCATCCCTCCATTTATCCTATCAGGCTTCATACAAGGTTTTCCAACGCTCCAGCTTCTGCCGCATGACGTCCCGATAAGACTTCGGCTCCAAGATTTCCGCGTCCGGACCGTATTGACTGACCCAATTCATAAACTCACGCTCATGATTGACCGTTACTTCAAACAAAAGACTTCCATCCTTCTGAGGGGTCATTTTCGGCTTCACAAAAAGCTCCTCTTCCTTCACATAACGAGCTATATCCGCGTGAAACTTAACTTTAAACCTAATTTGTTCTTCCCCACGCTCGATGGACCATGTATTTTTCATGTACGATCTTAAATTAAAATCGCCTTTATCGAATGATTGATTAAGCAACTTTACATCACGAAATCGGCTGATCCGGAATGTTCGAATGTCACCAGCCGAATGACAATAGCCAATCAAGTAGAAACGGTGGTCCCGTGGCACCAAATAGTAAGGATCGATACTTCTTTGAGACTCCTCATTGCGACTCTGTGTATAGTAAACGGTTTGTATCGTTTGCTGAGAGAGAGATGCCTGAATAATATCGTAGAGAAACGAAGTTCCGTCTTCACGGTAGGCAGGTGTACCCATTTGAATAACATCCGTGACATGCTGCACAATATCGGCTCGTTTCGATTTTTCCTTTTGATGTACGCCCATAACCTTTTCAAAAGCAGAATCAAAGCCTTCCGGAAGCAAAGGTTTGATTTGTTCCAAAACAGAAGGCATCATGGAGAACGACAACGCTTCCTGCTCCGTCCAATCTAGCGGATACATGGAGAAATTACTGATAAACGCATAGCCTTTGCCATGTCCGTAATTCGAAATTGGGATATTCATCGCATGAAGCGCTTCAAGATCACGATAGATGGTCCTCTCCGCAGTCTCGCATCGTTCTGCCAACTCCCTTGCCAAAATGCCCGGTTTGGATTGTATCAAATTAATAATTCGCATCAATCGAATCAATCGTTCAGTCACGTCTTGTTGTCTCCTTCACATTCACATGATCTAAAAGTACTAATTTCAGTAAATTCGACCTATGACTAGGAGAGTCCTGCTATTTCTTTCTTTTCATCTGCCTGTACTTCTGCTCATGCAAGGATTTTCTCGTTTTGCTTGAAAAGCTGAAATTCTCCAAATGGCTGTAAAGCATTTGAGCTTCCTCACGCAGCTCGGCATCCTCGGATTGTACCGCTGATAGTAGCATTTCATCCGCTTGCTGTTGGAGCAGCATTTTCCCCGTTTCCTCATCACCTTGGTCGAACGCGATTATCGCATGCTCGATTGCCATAGCTGATTCAGTGATTTTGACCTGTTTTTCAACATGGGGGTTCGATGAATTCATGATCAAATTGAGATCGTTCGTAAAACTGGCTTCGATCTTGTATTGGATCGTGCAGAGCTTTGCACCTTCCGTCACATCTACGTAGTCCCATTGGATATTAAGAACTTCGTGTTTACCAAAGACATGAGGGAAGAACGAGATTTCAAGCAAGATTGACTTAACCTCTTGGTCGAAAATATCTCCCATGGACAGCTTCAGTCCATTATTGTCATCTTGAGCTTTATAACCATAGATATGTGTAATGCGTGTTGTATCTGAAGGTTGTATTGTCAACTGTACATTTTGGGCAACGACGGATAATAGACCATCCAGTTCCTTGGAGAAAAAACCAGGAATGTCTTCCGGTTTCTCAATAAAATAGAAGTTTCCACCGCCATGGTCCGCAATGCCCTCCATAAGTTCCTCGTCGAACCCGTCCCCAACGCCCATTGTTGTTACACCAATTCCAAGACTATGAAATTCCTTTGCAATAGACTGCAGCTTCGTACGATCCGTTATGCCTTCATTCGCATGTCCGTCGGATAATAATAGAACCCTGTTTACACTACCGTCTACTTTTCCTTGCACCACATACTGAATCCCCTGCAGCAATCCCCCGCTCAAGTTGGTACTGCCACCATCTTGTATAGTCTCTATCTTTTGTTTCATGACATCCTTGTGAGTCACATTCTGTGGCGCAAACACCGTATTTACCTCATTATCAAAAGCAACCATGCTGAGTTGGTCCTCTTGGCTCATTTGATCGGTTACGAACTGGCAAGCCTTCTTACTGTAAGCAAGCGGCGCCCCAGACATGGATCCACTGCGATCCATCACTAGTGATATATTCATTGGCGCTCGGTCAGAGCGAGATCCGGCATTTCCTTTTAACTCGAGGAGCAAGAATGCTTTTCCCGCCCCTCCCATTGGCCAATACTCGTTATTCCATGCATGGGTCATTTGAATAGGTGAACTCATGTGCAACATCCTCTCTCATGGTTTCTGATAAGAATGTAGCATATGCTTTGGTCAACATGATGTCAGAGAATGTTCGTTCGCATGTAAAAGACGTGGACCGAATAAAAGTCACACGTCTCCTTTTAACGTTAGTACCGTTTTTCTTTTCTTGAACTTACGATTGCATTGGCCATATTTAAGAAGCTAGAAACATCATCACCTGAATTCATTTTATCTTTTAACAGTTGTAGCTCGTTGATCATTTCATCCCTTGGTCTAGCGGATATATAATTCATATACTTATTGATTAGTTCCATCTTTGTATTTTTTGCAGCTGTCAAAACGAGCTTTCGTGAAACAAAATTTTGCAGTTCCTTTACAACTCTGAACGTATCTTTGGACTGAAGCATTTTATTTATTTCAAAAAGCAGCTCCTGGCTCTCGGTATCCGTATTTTTAATAATATCCAAATCTGTTGAAATCGCTTTCCTTTTAGGAGTGGCACTTGATTTAGCTCCTGAAATGCCTTCGAGCTCTTGAATTAATTGGATGACACGAGCCAAGAATGGCTCAGAACCGTCCTTTAGCACTTCAGCAACCTGCTCGAATTCCTTGTCGCTATACCGCACTTTTAACTTCAACAGATCAAGTAACAGCTCTTTGGCCTGGTTCGTCATTCAATACCCACACTCCGTAAAAACTCGTCTCCTACCGCATAAAATTCTTCCATAATATTTCCTCGCGCCCTCGAATCTTTGAACATCGGCTTTCCTTCACGAATACCGTTGACATATGCTTTGGATTCTCTAACTTCATTGTCGAATACATGCCAGTTGTTTTCTTTAGCAAAAGCTAAAACCTCTTTCTTGGAAATACGGTTTTCCGGTATGTCTCCTGCCTCTACATTATTGAAAATAATTCCGGAAACGGAAATCTTGTATTCTCCTTCGTTATCCTCATTGAAATCCTCAATACTTCCCTTAAGCAGTGGCAGCCCGATGATAGCTAATTTTTCAGGCTTTACAGGTATAATTAACGAATCGCTGGCCAAATAGCTGGCTACTGATAAAATGGAGTCTGTCGGTGGACAATCAATCAGAACCAGGTCGTAATTACATTGGAACTTCGCTAAAAATCGGCGCAGTTTATGCTCCTTTGCCGTTGGATTCTTCAATGTTTTCGATAACTCAGCTCTCGCCGGAACAAGATGAAGGAGACTACCATCCGTCCATTCATCAACAGAATGAATAATATCGCTTGTTACTTTGTTGCTGTTTTCAAAAATGTCAACTATCGATTGCTTTGGACTTTCTAAAAAATCCCGATACCCGTCGCCCCCCATGAAAATTTGCGTCAGATTCGACTGGGGGTCAAGATCGACGGCTAACACTTTGTACATTTTTTTATAAGCTGCATACCAAGCTAGGTTGTAGGTTAGGGTGGTCTTACCGACTCCGCCTTTCATATTAAGCATAGAGACAACTTTTGCCACTCTACCCGCTCCTTCTACCTATTATTGAATTAGATTCAAACATTATGTTCATTCATGTTTGTTCAATAATACGTACGGAGTTTCCCACATATGCGTCATCATTCTGCTTAACCCAAAAACGAAAAAACAGCCCATAATGATTCGGGCTGTTTCACAATTATCCTATACTCATCTAACAAATTGATTATTTAAATTTACTCCCACATTATACAATGATCTCCAGTAGCCTCTCGTGAATCGATCTCCAGTTCTTGCTTAGATCTACAGTACATACTTTAACCTCATGACCAGACACACGATATACTAGGTCTACTGACTGATCTACTTTTGGATATAGCAGCATCCCTTTCAGTAATTTGCTTTGTGGCAGTTTTCTTTCATAGTTTCTTAAATACGCATACAACTGATAAAGATTAGCACTCTTAACCTTTTCCGTGTCGTAATGCCGGGATAAAGTTTCTATGGAGTATTTAGTATCGATAATCCACTTGACGGTTTCACTTTCCAAAGAAATATCTGTTTTCATTACAGGTAAGAACGAATGATCATTATCATCCACGTCCCAATGAATGATGTCACTTGATACCTTGTAGGTTAGCAATTCTTTTCTATAGAAATTTCGGACAAATTCTTCGAATAACTGGGCCATCTTATAATGGTTTCGTTCAAAGTCAATAAATCGATAGCTGCCCTCGTCTTCATTGATTAATAGTCCCTGATATAATAGCTTGCATATATTTAGAATAAATCCGTAGTGCATGTTGCCGCGCTGAAGAGTTACCCTCTGAAACAACTTATAATCTAGTTTGAGAAGTGAAACATCACCCAAATATGGATATATCATCATAATTTGTTCACGATAAGACACACTTAAGTCCTTCGTCTTAAGTAACGCGAAGAGTGTAGATTTGATAATTTGGTTATGCAAAATATTAGGACTCAGTTCATCATATGTGATTACCATTTTGCTACGATGAAAGGATAATTCTCGAATCGATTGGGGGAAATCAATTTTCCCTCTCAATGTAGATGACTCTTCATGAAATGGTTTATACTCACGGTAAAATCCCTTTTTCATTAACGCAGTTAATCTTATAATTAAAATTCTTGTTAGAAGATGATAGATGTCCTTATCCTCTTCTTGATTTACGGTGACCTCGTCCTTCTCTTTTAGCCGATCCCAGGCATAGCAAAGCATATAGTAAAGGTTGCGAATAGGAATTTTGTTAGGCTCGTTCAAGCAAACCCCTCACTTTATCTTCATCATCAAACCAATACTCCCGAAGCAGCGGCTCCACTTCCATCTTTAGAATATGCTTGTACCAGGTCTCTTCATCTTGAACATTGGCCATTGGACAGAAGTAACTGTGCCCAATCTCGTAGCCTTTACCTAAGCTCACTTTATCATTTAAAATTTCACGATTGATGTCGTTCATGGCAGATACGATTCGGTCGATAAAACCTTGGCTAATGCCCTTACCTAGAAGATGTTCTTTAAATTGCAGTGTATGATAAGCTGACTCGATGGAAATAAAGGCGAATCTTCTCCTTAAAGCATAATCCACTAGAGCAAGTGATCGATCAGCCGTATTCATAGTTCCAATGAAGTAAAGATTTCTAGGTATATAAAAGACCTCATGGTCTTCCGAATACGTCAATTTGACAGCATAAGCCTTAGATCGTTTGTCGGCTTCAATCAACATCATGACTTCGCCGAAAATTTTTGACAGATTACCTCGGTTAATCTCATCAATAATCATGTAATAGTTATGGTCAGGATCCTTCATTGCACGATCACAGAACTCATAAAACAGCCCATTTTTAAGGCCAAAACCTCCGTTGCCTACTGGCTTATAGCCTTGAATGAAATCCTCATATGCATAGGATTGATGAAATTGGATCATTGCAATGCGACTATCATCTTTCGCACCATTATGATAGTAGGCAAGACGTTTTGCAATGTATGTTTTACCGACTCCTGGAGGTCCCTGTAAAATAATATTTTTCTTAATCTCTAAAGCTAATCGAATCTCCTCAATCTGTTCTGCAGAAATAAATACTTCCTGTGTCAGTTGATCAAGCCCATAGGGTTCCAAGGTCTGTTCATCTTCAACTGGATCTTCTTCGTTCTCAACAACTCCATCAAGAGGCTTGCTTTCCCCCATTAAATTAAGAACTGTTTCTATAAAATCTTCGTAAGGAGTAAGATTCGTAAGGGTCTTTAAGGCGAGCTTAGAATCAGATGGAAGATTCCAATTGCCACTCTTCAGCCAAAGTGCGGACCTGACCGATTTATAGTCAGAGCGTGAAAGGTCAAATCGATATTCGGACGTTATTTGACCAAACGCAATAATGGACCGGATACCTTTTTTAATAAAAACATAATCTCCAACCTTCATCTCATATAAAAATTGATAATTTGCCAATGCATCGTTACTCGGATTATGATCGAGTCCATTTACTTCTTTTAATCTATCTGCAATTTCTTGTTTGGTCTGAAATTGCTGTAAATCACCAATCTCATCCCAGTTTACCGCGATGATTCCATTTTCGTGGAAGTCGTTCCACCGATGCGCATCTTCACCGGCAGCAAGAACCCAATACTGTGCTTCCCCTTCAGTTTGCTTTAGCGGAGTCTCCTTTTTTCCATACTTCACAAAGAGGAAGCTGAAAAATTGATCAATTTCCAAGAATATAGGAAGGTCCGTCTGCTTTCCTACTATCTTCAGATACTTATTTACTATTTCATGCTCCTGAAGGCATGCTTGGAATTTAAGGAACTTAAGTGCCGTGGAATCCCCTTTGGCATAATCGGGCTTCAATTGCAGAACATTTTCAACCGCCACTTTATCTCGCTGGTTATAAAAGCAAAATTGGTCAGGAAACACGTTTCCAATTATTTCACTAGCAACGCTTTCTCCAAAACCAAATAATTTATATTTATCATCAGTGGTAAAACGCTCGATTCGTTCTTCGATCGGATCTTCGCCGTAGAGCAGATATAAGAAACTGCTTCGATACTTTTCAATCGGCTCGTTAATGTTTCCAAGCGCCCTCTTTTTGGCAAGAGCCATTCCAAAGGCATTTATATGATCACCAAGTCGCTGAATATCCTCCCACTCAATGGTCTTTAAATAGTTCAGATCTTTGAATGTATTAAAGAATTCATAGTTCTCTTTGAGAAAATTGCAGTTGTCAAACCATTTAGCCGCTTGGTTTCTAAATGCCAATAAATATTTCTCTAGAAGTGGTAAATTTGACTGCTCCGATAATTGACTCGGTGAATTCCATAGCTCCAGCAATGTTTCATATTCACTTTCTAATATCTTGTAGTTGGTATTCTGATTCATTTTAAAAATAGGCAAGTCCGCGGTTTCAGGTAAATCCCTGAGTTCATGTCGCAGTAACATACCATCCTCCGATTTTACACGGTGTTCAAGTACTTGTAGCTCAACTCTCCAACATTGCCTCGTTTCATCGAAATATGGCTTAGCAGCTACCTTGCACCAGCCAATGATTCCTCCAGAATTCTTCTTTGCTCCGTCTGACCTCCATAAAAAAACAGGGTCGTGGATAGCAATTTCATCTTTATAATGTTTTTGTCTTAAATCCCAACTGATTCTTTGATTTTCTGATACATAAGTGTCTATATCAAATTGTTTCGGGTTACCTTGAAAAATCCAATAATTCATGTTTGTCCCACCTATCATTTATTTTTGAAAATCCCTGTCTCTTTTGCCTTTGCGTTAGTTAATTATTGGTAAATTCAACCCTAAGTTAAAAAATCCTTCTAGTCTCCTCCTCTCATCTGACCTTACTTTTAAACCAATTGAATAGATGATCAACTTATGATAAGAATTTAGCACTTTTTTCTGTCATTAGGATGACAGCGAACGTACGTTTTTAAAGGATTATTTTCAAAGGGGAAAGGGAGCTTGAATTCAATGCTTGGCATATGTATCCGTGAATATTTAAGTGGTGATACTTGGAATGTATTCATATTGCTCTGGAGGTCATATGGTATGGCGAGTTTAGAAAAAAGAGGTAAAAATTCATGGAGATTGACCGTTAGCATCGGAAGAGATGCAACAGGCAAATATATACGTCACGGTAAAACCGTTCATTGCCGAACTAAAAAGGAGGCTGAACTTGAACTTTCCAAATTTGAGATTGAAGTCCACGCCGGAGCTTACATCTCACCTGAAAAATTGACGCTACATGCTTTCGTCGATGAATGGAGGGACAAGTATGCATTGCAGGAACTTGAAGTAAAGACATTATCCATTTACATCAGAATTTTAAACAAACGGATTCTTCCTGCTCTTGGGCATTTACGATTAGATCAAGTCAAACCATTGCATATCGTTTCATTATTAAGTGAACTAGGTAAAGATGGAAGCAGGCAAGACGGGAAAGATGGTAAGCTTTCTTCCGGAACCGTTCAATACGTATACCGAGTGTTGAAAAACATCTTCTCAAGAGCGGTTGAGTGGCGCGTTATTAAATCAAATCCTGTTGCGGATGTTAAATCGCCCAAAGTCGTGCATAAGGAAAGTGAAGTGTACGATGAGGATGAAATTCAGTTATTATTCCAAGCTTTAGAAAATGAAGCTTATCATTGGCGAATGATGATCACCCTTGCTTTAA
Source organism: Paenibacillus sp. V4I9 (assembly GCF_030817295.1). Taxonomy (NCBI): domain Bacteria; kingdom Bacillati; phylum Bacillota; class Bacilli; order Caryophanales; family Paenibacillaceae; genus Paenibacillus; species Paenibacillus sp. V4I9. Next base: position 88,655 of record NZ_JAUSZE010000001.1, on the reverse strand, counting down.
CCACTGGTCTTCGCCGCGGCGAACTAGTCGGCCTTGAATGGAAAAATGTTGATCTAGAACACGGCACCATTTATGTAAAACAAAGTATTTCAGATTTCATCAACGGCAATCCCGTTATTAAGGAACCCAAAACCAAAAAGTCTACTCGGAAAATTAATCTATCTGACGCTGTATTGGAAGAAGTAAAAGAATATCACAAGTACTGCACACATGAATGGGATGGATTGGAGAAAACCAGAGATAACGATCATTTCTTTGTTTTCTTTAATCAGTACGGCAGAGCATTTTATCCCGAAAGCCCGTATTTGTGGTTTCGCGGCTTCTTAATAAAACACAATTTAAAATACATCAAATTTCATGATTTACGTCATACTTCCGCCACCTTATTAATTAACCAGGGTGTTCATGCCAAAATCATTTCTGAACGTCTGGGACATGCCAACATCACGACAACGATGAACATCTATGGGCATGTTTTATCAAAGGCGGATAAAGAAGCTGCAAATAAGTTCGATCTGATCATTCCATTTAAAAATCGCAAAGAAGCATAAGAACCCGAACGATTGCTGTACCAATCGTTCGGGTTCTTTTTCTTATGGACTATAACAGTTCATTCAAATACGCCCTGTATTATCAGCAATAAATCGATCCGGTTTATCCACGCGAATCTAAGGTAGTTTTATTTAAATTTATACATGAGGGGTATCCTGTCCAGTAACAGGGATAACATGACCGTTATTGTATTCCTTAATAATCTGACCTTCTGCATTCATATACACAATGTATGTTTCGTTCGCCTTTGCATCTAGCTTAGCGCGATCACCAGTAAGCTTGATAAGCTTTTGGAGATCATTGATTTGATTCATGAGGCTCACCATCCCAGTAGTTAAGTACCAGCATTTTGTTTTAAATTATAACATAAATGAACATGTAACTTCGCATAACTTCTGTTAAGAAGCACAGCCGCAAATAAGTTCAATCAGATCATTCCGTTTGAAAATTGCAAACAAGCATAAAGAACCCGAACGATTGCTGTACCAATCGTTCGGGTTCTTTTTCTTAAGGACTATAACAGTTCATTCAAAATGTGCCCTGTTTTAGGCTCTTTTCGGGTGATTTCCGCTGATTTCGGCTCATTTATGTTGAGTTTTTACACCAATTTTACACCAATGGCAAAAAAACCACTAAAAATCACTACTGTATTACTAATTTCATCCAACTGTTTCATCGAAAAAACCCAGTATTAATAAGGCTTTTCAGCATCTGTTTCATTTCGTACAAGCAGCGCAACCGACTCCACATGCACCGTATGCGGGAACATATCCACCGGCGTCACCTCCGCGACGCCGTAGCCGCCATCGACGAGCACGCGCAGATCGCGCGCGAGTGTCGATGCGCTGCACGATACGTAGACGACGCGTCGCGGCTTCAGCTCGAGGATCGTCGCGAGCAGCGCCGGATCGCAGCCCTTGCGCGGCGGGTCCACCACGATCACGTCGGGCCGAACACCCTGACGTGTCCACTCGGGGAGGACCACTTCCGCAGGGCCTGCCTCGAAGTGCACGTTCGTCATGCCGTTTAACTCGGCATTCTTCCGTGCATCCGCGATCGCCTCTTCGACGATCTCAACCCCGTACACCTGTCCCGCCTTCTGGGCGAGGAACAGGGAGATCGTACCGATGCCACAGTAGGCATCGACCACAGTCTCGCCGCCTGTCAGCGCGGCGTACTCCAGTGCCTTCCCGTACAGCACTTCCGTTTGTACGGGGTTAACTTGATAAAACGATCGCGCGGAAATTGCAAATTTCACATCGCCGATATAGTCATAGATGACCTCGCTGCCCCACAGGACGCGAGTCTCATCCCCAAAAATAACATTCGTCTGTTTCACATTAATGTTATGGCAAATGCTCTTCACACCGGGCAGTGCAGCCCGAATGCCAGCAACCCACTCGGCGACACGAGGAATCTCGGTGCCGTTGGTTACGAGCACGACCATGATCTCTCCCGTGCGGAAGCCGACTTTGACGACGACGTGGCGAAGCAGTCCGTCATTACGCTCTTCATTATAAGCGCGAATACCAAGACGCGCGCCGATCTCTTTCACACGAGCAACGACTTCGTCGTTCGACTCATGTTGAATCAAACACTCATCCATATTGATGATGCGATGGCTTCCTTGCGCATAGAATCCGCCGATGAGTCCGCCCTGCTCTTCCCCAAAAGGAACCTGAGCCTTGTTCCGATAACGCCACGGATCGGTCATCCCCAGCGTAGGATGAACAACAATCCCTTGATCTGAAGCACCAGCATCAAGATGACCTAGTGTTGGCTCACCCACAACCTGCAGCTTCCCAATCCGCTGCAAATTATCCACAACCTGCTGGCGCTTCACGCGAAGCTGCGCCTCATAACTCAAATGCTGCAGCTGACAGCCGCCACATTCCTCATATATCCCACAATCAGGAACCACCCGATCCGGACTCACTTCCAGCACTTCCACAAGCGCAGCATACCCATACTGCTTCTTCAAATGCTCCACCCGCACAAGCGCACGCTCACCAGGCAGCGCACCAGCGACAAAAAGGGTAAAGCCGTTCACACGGCCTACCCCTTCGCCATCATGGCTGATCCCAATGATCTCAGCCTCATATTGCTGCCCAATCTGCACCGGCAGATCGGCCATCCAAGCCGGAGCCGCCTTCGCGACGGAATTCCCTATCTTTCCAGAATTCCCTGTATTCCCAGTCCTTCCGGAATTCCCTGTCTTAGCTGTCTTCCCAAAATTCCCAGTTCCTCTATGTTTACCTGACACTGAGCCAGAACTACCTTTTGCTCTCATAATACCCTCACTTTACTCAATCCCTGTTTCTTAATCTACTTAGGCCGGGCGCAGCGCGCAGGGGGTAACGTCTTATCCCTACTCTAGCTTCTCCTGCTCCTCATCCCCATGACCCTGCCCATTCCCCTTCAAATGAAACGGCGTGGTCAACGTCTCTAGGAACGTCTTCTTATAAATCGACTGCCCAGACTCATCCACAATAATCTGCAAATGACTCTTCAAATTCGTCATCACACAAGGCAGCGTGCCCCCGAACTCTCCATCCAAGTTCAACTGGACGTAGTCCGGCGAATTAATCTCGATATGATTCGTTTGGAAATAAATCAGATTCGGATCGCTCAGATGCTCGCCGCGCAGTGCGAGTGTAACCACTCTTATGAACTCAGCAAGATTACACTTGCGCAGAATCAGCACATCGAACAATCCATCATTCATACTCGCTTCCGGAGCCAGCTTCTCGAAGCCGCCGACGGAGTTGGAGTTGCCGACGAGGAACATCATGACTTCCTCATGAAATTCCAGTTCGCCTGCCTTAACGTACAGCTCAATCGGCTTCAGCCTAGGCAGTTTCTCCAGTCCCTTCATATAATAGGCCAACTGGCCGATCATGGTCTTGAGCTTGCTTGGGACTTCGTACGTCAGCTCGGTCATCGAGCCGCCGCCGGCGATATTAATGAAGTAGCGGTTGTTGATTTTGCCTACATCGATGTCGGTTGTGTACTGCTGCACAATCAGGTCGCAGGCGTACTCCAAATTCTTAGGAATGCCGAGCGCCCGGGCAAAATCGTTGGTCGTTCCCAGCGGCAAAATGCCAAGCGGGGGCCTGCCTTCCCTCTCGGCCATGCCGTTGACGACTTCGCACAGGGTGCCGTCTCCGCCTGCAGCGATGATTAGATCGAAGCCTCGGCTAACGGCATGTGCCGCTGCGAGTGTTGCGTCGCCTTCACCGATGGTAGCGTGAGTGGATGTTTCGAAACCACCGCGCTCCAGGCGCTGAAGAATTTCTGGCAAACGTTTTTTCATTTCTTCCCGGCCAGAAGTCGGATTATAGATCAGTCTTGCTCTTTTGACCATTGCGTCTCATCACCTGTTTCGCCTTCTGCGATTTCTGAAGCAATCTGCTTCTCGATCCATTTGGAAATTAGCGGACTAGGCAGCAGCGCCCGTCCATTGTACCGATATTCGAACCCTTCCATGCGGGAAGGGATGACTTGCGTCGTGAAATAGCCTTCACTTAGAAAAAGCGGCGCAACGACGACTGTATGGTCAGGCTTCTTCTGAGCCCACCCTGTCATCTTCCGTTTCACTTGATCTGGCAAAAGCATAGCGACATCCGCCTCGTCGAAACCGCCTAACACTTTCAACCGCTCTGCGAGCAGCTCTAAGCCTTGGCGCCACTTGAGATGGAAGCTCTTCTCTTTACTTCCGTGACCGATGAGCAGGACGATTTCCTGACTTGGCGATTCGGAAAGCTCTTTGATTTTCGCATAAATAATCTCAGCAATAACGGGGTCGTCATCAATTGGTGATGTGAAATGAATGCGCGCCTTGATATCAAAAGGTTCCATATCTGTCTCGAGCAGTGGCTCTTTAATCACACCTAAGGCGTAGCTGATTTCATCAATATGTGTACTCCCAGAGGACACGAACAGTGGAACGACGATAATATCCGTCACGCCTTGCGCCTCTAAACTGTGAATACCATCTTGAATTAATCGACCTTCCACCAACTCCAAATAAGAAGCGTAGATCGGAACATTCATCGGCATCCTGACGGCAGTCACGGCATCATCGACCAGCTGAACCCAGCCCTCATCCCGAGATCCATGGCTTATGACTAGCACACCATACTCACTCATTTTGTTTTCCCCACCCGTTCTAACCATGCCTATAAATCCTATGCTAACGAATGTGTTCACACATGTCAATTGACCTGCAAATAAACAGGAAAAATCCCGCATTACGCAAGTAACGCAGGATTTGAATTCTTTTTGGAACAAACGACTTCATTAACGACCTAAACGATCTAGCGTCAGCACATAGCCGTCGTTTCCGTAGTTCAGGCATCTTTTGACACGAGAAATGGTTGCTGTTGATGCGCCCGTCTCGGCTTCGATCTGGTTATAGGTACAGCCCTTGCGCAGCATGCGAGCAACCTCAAGGCGTTGGGAAAGCGATTGAATCTCGTTCACTGTGCATAAGTCATCAAAAAAGACATAGCACTCTTCAATATCTTTGAGCGTCAGCACGGCTTCAAAAAGCTGGTCTATTGCTTTATCATTTAATTTTTTTAATTGCATAGGTTGTCAACTCCCAGTAGAAAAGCATGTTAGCTTATAAGATCTGTTTAAGCTCCTGTGTATCATTCGACACGTCATGTATAAATCCTTCCTTTAGGATTGCGAAACGTTAAAATTTCTATGCGTTAATGAGGTGAATTGTGACATTTAACTAGACCCGTGACATTCGTCCATACCAACGGTAGGCAAGTGACATATCCTGTAGGAGACAAATCTGATATAAAGGATCGTGAATCCTAGTGAGCAACCAAAGACAAATCATTGGCAATGGCGGTAATCGTCCTGAGGTGCATACAAGAAGCTTCACTTTACCTACCCAACTCGGGGATGGCGGCTTCGGGCAATATCCGGGCTTAGGCGGCGGTGGCGGCAATCCGTTCGCACAAGGCGGTGGAGGATTTCCTACTCCTTTCGATGGAGGCGGTAATCTCTTCGGCGGCCCAAGCGGCGGTAATGCGGGTGGCGGATTTTTTGGTGGTGGTGGAAATCCTAGCGGCGCAGGTGGTGGTGGAGGCGGTAATTTCCTTAGCAACCTCTTAGGCGGTGGCGGTGGTGGAGCTGCAGGTGGTGCCTCGTCTAACCCACTGAGCGGCTTGAATTTGAAGCAAATCTCCGGCTTCGTTGAACGTATGGGTGGTATTGACGGCATCCTCGGCACAATGGGCAAGGTCCAGAAGTTCATGAGTACCTTTCAACAAATGGCACCTATGGTGAAAACCATTTTGAGTTCGATTGGCAAAGGAAAAGTGAATTCATCCGCTGACTTGGAAGAAATAATTAAACCCAAACGCAAACGCCGTAAGAAATCAAGCTCAGGCCCTAGAAGAAAAGGCGCTTCTAAAACCTCCTTAACCAAACGCAAACGCCGATAAGATTATCCTACACAGATCACTCTCAGGTCAACCTCTAGTCATACGCAGGTCAAAATAATTCCAAAAAAGCGCACGAGAAAAGCCGTCTCGTCTTGGTTCTAAACCCAAGCCGGGCGGCTTCTCTGCGCCTATCTATTGCTATTCCATTTTCACCGCTGTCCCCTCCGGTACGATCTGAACCCAGGTGTTGCCCGGCAGCAATGGCACTTCCTTGCCATCGTCCGCATAGGCGCGAAGCATGCCACTTTTACGTTCCCAAGTGATCTGCTGTGATTTGCCTTCTTGCAGAATGAGACCTTTACCAGGTCCAAAAACATCCACCGTCCGGCGCCCCTCTTTGTCCACAATCTTATGCTTGCTTTCGAGTACGAGCAGATTTTTGGTTTGCAGCTGTTTGCCGGTCTCCTTGTCGAGATGCGGCTTGCCCTCCATGCTGCGCTTGTACACACCTTCAGCCGCATTGTATTCATAGGAAGCGAAATATCCTTGAATATAAGGAATTTGAATATAATTCACGGCTGCGCCGGTAAGCTTACTTTGACCATCCTTGGCAAAAGTGAGCAGCGGCCCGTTCCATTCGGAGCGGAATTTGCGCGCCTCGGCGCCCTGCTTCATTTTATCCACAGAGGTATAAAGATTGTGCGGTGCTTTACGATCCGTCGCGCGCCAGTAGTAGGCGCCATCGCCGTACACCTCATCGAGATGGGACAGCTTACGGCCTGCCATCATATCCATCGCCTCCTGACTCCAGCCGGCATGGACGATAACCGCATCGAGCGCGTCGCCGATCTCTACGAAATAAGGGCGTATGCTGCGCACGGGACCAATGGTCTTCGCTGCTTGGCTCTGGAACACGGAGACGAATCTCGTAATCTCGCCCTCTGCGAGAATCTCATAGACGATGTCCGCTTGATCTAGGCCGGTTTGGGGCCTGGCTTGCGGGGCATTTTCGACCATGACCATGAAGGGTCGGCTCTTTACTTCTTTATCGGTAGGCAAACCCGTTAGCGGGAATTTGTAAGGCAGCTCCGTTTCCACAACTGTAGCAGCAGGTTTGGAAGGTGGTGATGCGGCGGCGGACGTGGCTTCAGCGACATTCGGGCTGGCGGGTGGTAAGGAGGCAGGCGTATCGCTGCAACCGACAATAGCTATGACAGAGCATCCCAGGACGAGCCAGGCGCTAAGGTTTTTTTTACGGAATAAAGGCAATGATTTCAACAGGACTGCACCTCTTCTCTTAATCGTTCTAGTAAATATATATGCTAGTGATGCGATAGGTAGAAGACTTTTTGTGCTAGTGGGTCAAAAGGTAGTTGGACCCGCGACTGTGATTAGGTATAGTAGGGAGAGATGGATTATGTGTTTGTTACTAGGTAAGTGTGGTACTGAATCGTGTTGTGAGGAGCCTAGACCGGCTAGCTTCTGTTTGTGTGATAGATATGTTTACCGGCTTTCTTCCGGTTTCTTGATTGGCTTATTTGTTAGATTACTTCTTTATGCCTGATGGAATTGGTTACTGGAATGCTAATGGCCATTTTTGCTGCACTTTTTGCAGCTTCTACCTTTATAGACGGTCTGACCACCGGAATTACATGCACTTTTTGCATGATTATTTGAATGACTTAACAACCAGATCAAACCAAAGCATGATAAACACTAATTATCTTTTTTACTCGCCAAAAAGGAGGCTATTCCATGACCAAGCTCACCGATGACCAAGCCATCGTATTGTTCGACGGGGTCTGCAATCTATGCAATGGTGCTGTTCAGTTCATCCTGCGGAACGACCCGAAGGGGATTTTCCACTTTGCTTCCTTACAATCGGAAAGCGGCCAAAAGCTGCTCGAGCAGCACAACCTGCCTACGGATATCATCAGCACGATCGTCCTGATCGAGGGCCGCCGCTCCTATATCCGTTCGACCGCTGCGCTGCGCATTGCCCGCCGTTTGCGTGGCGCTTGGCCCTTAGCGTATGCGGCCATCATCATTCCGGCTCCGCTCAGGAATCTGGTCTATGCTTTCGTGGCGCGAAACCGCTATCGTTGGTTCGGTAAAGCCGAGCACTGCAAGCTGCCGAAGCCTGAGTTCAAAGCGCGATTCCTGGATTAGCGATCAGTATGATTTTTCGCAGTCCGACTACGACTTCCTCATCCCACCAAACATCCAACAGCACAAACTCAGCGTGCCCATCTGAAAGCTATGATGCAGCAGCTTTGCCCTACGTGTAGTGTCTGCCGCACCTAGCGCAAGCAGCAAAGGCACAAAATGCTCTGGCGTCGGAACCGCCTCACGCGCGTTAGGCGCTCTTTCATCATATCGAACGAGCGCATCCAAATTCCAAGTCTCCAGCTGCTCCGCCAACCACTCATCGAACTCCACCGCCCACACCTGCGGCACAGGATTATTCCGATCCAGTCTGCGCAAGTTGTGAACCGTCCCTCCGCTGCCGAGGATGAGAACATCCTCTTCCCGCAAGGGGCCCAGTGCTGCACCAATGCGATAATGCTCCTCCGCCGTCAAACGCGGATTCACAGAGAGCGCCACCACCGGTATCTGCGCATCTGGATACATAATATGCAGCGGTGCCCATGCCCCGTGATCCAAGCCTCGCTCATCATCGAGCTCACAACGAATGCCTTCTTCCTGAAACAATCGCTGTATATGTAAGCTTAGCGTCAAATCCCCTTTAGCTGGGTACTTAATGTCATAAAGCTTTTCTGAAAAGCCCGAGAAATCATAGATCGTTTCTAGATGAATCGCCGAGCTAATCTTCTGCACGGGACCTTCCCAATGTGCGCTGAACAGTACAATGGCTTTGGGCGCAGGAATGCTCTTGGCTAGCTTCTGCAAAAACTCGGTGTAAGCATGCTGCTCGATCGCCAAACTCGGTGCTCCATGGGCAATGAAAAAAGATGGCAGCATGGCAGATCCCCCTTCTTCCTAAATGGTAACTTTTTACCAATATATTATACATTATACGCCGTTGGGCACAAATAAAACCTGGCCGATGGCCAGGGTCTTGTCTAAAGCCTACGTTCGAACATGGGGAACGAACTTCTCTTTGCTAGCACACGCTCGTTTAGATATCAATCCGCCATCTTCTCGTCTGTAAAGATGAAATATATGGTTACAGACACGATTCCACATCCCCTCGCATCTGTAACGATGAAAAATATCTTTGCAGCTCGTGCACTGGCTGTAGGTTATTGTTTATAAGGGCAGCTCATCGGCTTTTCAAAAACTGCTCAATCCCATCTGCGATACCTTGGGCCAGCTTCTTCTGATATTCCGCTTCGGACATCAGCTCATCTTCTTCCGGATTCGTCATGAAGCCAAGCTCGACCAGCACGACTGGCACTTTGGACCAGTTGAAGCCTGATAAGTCGCTGCGTGCTGATAGTCCTCTCCCAGCTGTGCCAGTAGCTGTCTTCAGATGCTCTAGAATAAAGCCAGCTGCTTCATGGCTTCCTGCTGCGATGGGCTTCACCGCCGCTGAGGAAGCCGACGGGTACAACACCGAAAACCCTTTGGTCTTCGGTGAACTATCGCCATCCGCATGAATGCGCACAGCCAGCGCTGCTCCTGCTTCGTTCGCCATATCCGCGCGCTGCTTGTTGCTGATATCGACCTCATGCGACTCGCGGGTCATCGCAACCTCTATGCCGCGGCGGACCAGCTCGTCTTTGATCAGCAGGGAAACTTCCAGATTGAGCACATATTCCGGTTTTTTCGTTCGTACGCCAACCGTGCCAGAGCTGACCTTTGGCTTGGTTTCCCGTGTATCCGGACCTACAGACTCAAGAGCATTATTACCATAACGCTGATGTCCGGGGTCCAGCATGACGAGCCTTCTTTGTTTAGACGTTGCAGCGGTTTTGGAAGCCGCGGGTTCTGCTGCAGCCTTTGTTGAAGGTTCTGGTATAGCCTCTGCTGCAGGCAACTGCAATGCTTTCTCAGCGGCGGAACTTTCCGCTTGCGGCTGCATCGTCGCGCTACTCGTGACCGCAGGCGTTTCCTTGCTTACTATAGGCGACTCCTGCGGTATAGCCGGTCTATCCAAAACTTGTGACGCACAACCAGCCACGACCAGTACAAAGACCATCCCTACGGCAACACTCATGAAAGCCATCCACGGCTTCCGGTTTTTTGCTGTATTCACATGCATGAAACCAACATCTCCTGCCAAAACTATCCTTAATATAAAAAAATTAGAGGAGGCACTCACATGAATACCCTCTGGAGCTACATTTCTCACCACTGGTTATCGATTGCTTTAATCGTTGGTGTACTCGTTGCCTTTTGGTATGTTTACAAAAACAAGGACAAGTATATCAGGGGAACCGATGACAAATAACTCCGGACTGTCTATACTTATTATACCTTAAATACTTTGACGACCTCTTGGAGCTCGTCAGCCATTTTAGACAACGATTGGGAAGCTGCGCTAACTTCTTCCATGGAAGCAAGCTGCTGTTCAGCAGCTGCGGCTATGCTGTGTGTGCTTTCTAGCGATTTACTGGAAATGGCACAAATTTGCTCGACAACCTCAACCATGTGTTTCGAGTCGGATTGAATGAGGACAGCCGATTGAGACACTTCTTTCACATGTCCAAAAACATCCTCCACCGCTTGGAGAATAGCCAGAAATGCCGCCTTCGCACTTTCGCTCATTAAGGTTCCATCATTGACCGCCTGAGTTCCCTTATTCATGGAATCTACCGCACTGTTGATTTCAGATTGGATGTCACCGATCAAACTGCGAATACGGTCCGCTGCTGTTGCTGATTGTTCGGCCAGCTTGCGTACTTCGGTTGCAACAACGGCGAAGCCCTTACCGTGCTCGCCAGCTCGCGCTGCTTCAATCGAGGCATTGAGCGCTAACAAGTTCGTCTGACTGGATAACGATGTAATCAACGTGATCGTTTCCCCGATTTGCAGCGATTTCCCGCTGAGCTCATCTACAATCATGGACGATTGCTCCATATTGCGATGAATGAGCTTCATTTGCTCCGTTACCTCGCCTACGGCTCTGTTCCCTTTTTCAGCTGTCTCAGCCGTTTTTTCTGTTGAATCATTTACCTTCTTAACGCCATCCACAATCGATACAAGCCGCTTGGCGATATCGGTGACCGTCTTTTTCGACGTATCATTCATATGACTTTGTTCATCTGCGCTTGAAGCGACTTGCTGGATGGAATCTGCAATTTGCTCTGTCGCTCTCGAAGTTTCCTCTGCGCTAGCCGATAATTGCTCGGACATAGAGGCAACTGTGTGCGTGTGCATCGAAATAGATCCAAGCATCGTACGAAGCCTCTGAATCATTTCATTGAAGGAATGCCCCATTTGTCCTAGTTCGTCACTTGTTTTCACTTCCATATGCTGCGTTAAATCACCTTCCGCAATGCGACCCGCCATCACTTTAGCTCTTCGTATTTGGTTAATAAGGTATCGACTGAATAAAATAATCACAAGCACCATGATAACCAGCGCGATCAGACCTCCTATGCTCAAAGAAACGACAAGCTTCTTCATAGGCTCTAGCAGCTCTTTCTCTGGCATAACGAGCGCAATCGTCCAGCCGGTTTCCGGTATTTTTTGATAATAAATACGATTAATTCCCTTGTCATCTGTCATGGTGGACTGGCCATTTGGCTGGGAAAGCAGCGTTGGCGCCAGCGCACTTATCGACGGGTTCGGGTCCTTATCCATACTGACCTTCATCACCTTGGACTTATCCGGCAGATCTAGATAGTTCCCTTTGGCATCGACCATGAACGCCCAGCCTGTGCGGCCTACCTTCGTTTCTTCAACAAGCTTTTGCAAGCGAGCTAAGTTAAAATCGCCGGTGACAACAGCGAGAAACTGCTTTTTTTGATCATAGACTGGCACGCTCGCTGTCACCATGGTGACTTTCGTCGGTTCGTCATAGTAAGGATCAGAGTACGCAAACGACTGCTTGGTATCCTGAGCCACTTTGTACCAATCCCAGTGCGGATAATCGTAATCGGCTGCGTTATAGTCTTGGGTTAAGCTAATTTTGTCACCTTCGCGGAATGCGTAAGTCGAAAAATATTTCGTTTTGGCATTGTACTTGAACGGTTCAAAGAAAATTCCTAAACCAAATGTATCTTCACTCGTGGACAAATCACTACTTAGTATTTTATTATAGTTGTCCAAAGTCAACTGGTTAGGTGCAAACTCAACCGTCCTGGCAACCACTTCTCCCACTTTACGATGCGCAACAAGCTTTCCATTAATGCTGCTGGTCACACTTTCTAGCTGCTGCTGCATCTTGAGCCCAATCTCGTTATTAATCAACCCTTTGCTCTTAACATACGCGAACGCGACGATGCCAAACAGAGTAACAACAATTAGAGGAACAAGCAGCAGCATAAATTTACTTTGAATACTTTTTAGCTTCATTATCTTCATCGCCCCCACTTATCTCTAGGATTATAGATTATCACTAGAAAATTCTGTGTTTTTTCGACAAAAACCTCTTATTTTCGACATTAAAAAACACAGCCTTTTAACATACAAAAGGTTGTGTTTCTGCTTCCAAACTATTTACTGTCAAAATAAATTGGGTTCGTTAACGCAGCCATAAGCGTCATGTTGACCACATCGAAATGCCGCCACACTTCAGCACGTACAAACGTTGTTCCCTGTGCGTCAAAATGGATGGTAAGCCCCCCGTCTAAGGACACTAGTACTTCCTTTTCCAATCTGATGTTGCTGAACAGTTTGATCTTATCTCCGGCCTTCAAATCCTCGGCTTGCAAACTAACTTCTCTGCTCCTCTCTCCTGCTGGAACAATGTCGCCAACCCGATAAGAGCCGCAGTTCAGCTCCACAAAAGGCCCGTTTGGCGCATAAGTAATCACCACATGACCCAGCCCTATGGCGCTCAAAATGCCATCCACGGTTTTTTCAGAAGCGTACACCCATGTACATGGCATCGCATGCTTGACGTACGGATCCGGTCGATGGGTATCGCTGCCGCCAACAGCAACAAGCCTTCTGCCAGAGACGAGTTGACTATGCCACCAATTCAACGTTCTAACATTCCGCTCCGTAAAGGGGCCATTCCATACTTCTACCCAGTCGTGATCTACACCCAAATCCCAGTCCCACGGGCAATACTCGCAGTGCGGATGATTGATCACGATTTTGGCTCCGTTAGCACGGGCTTCGGCAATCTTGGCGTTGACGTCTTCCTGACTCTTCACCCGAAAATCTCGGATCGGATCGGTAACGCCCAGGAAATTACTGTGTCCGAAATTCGTTGTAAACTCCATCCCCGGTATCATGACAACGCTTGTATGGCGCGGATAGGTCATGTTCTGGCTGACTGTATTGTGATCCGTCATGGCGATGAAATCGCAGCCGAGTTCCTCCATCCTTGCTGCATTCTCTTCCAGTGTAAAAGTGCCGTCGCTGTTCACGCTGTGCGTATGTAGATCGCCTTTCAGCCAGCGAGGTGTCTTATAAAGAAATTCGATGGTAATGGTAACTGAACAACCTTTGCTCGGTACCTTGTAGGCGTTATGCAGAACCGCCCAGTTTCCCGGTGTTAAGTCACCCGATAAATAGCCGGGAGTTGATTGTTCCTTTCCGAGTCGAAATGCTTTGCGCGCTCCTCCGCTCCAGCCTCTCACTCTGCTAGTGTCCCTCAGGCCTAAGTCGATTACGGCCTTCTGTTCGCCGTGTGATTCGATCACATAAGTGACCACAATTTCCTCAACATGCTCGGGCATTTCAAAAGGCACTTCGATATAGGTGCTTTGCTCAGAATGAGTAATTTTTTTCGTAATTGTCGTAACTGAACGTAATCTTTCCACATGTTTCATTTGTCGCTCTCCTTGATCTGCTATGTTTTAAGAAAAGCGCAAAGAAGCAACAATCGGATAATGATCCGACGGGTAGCCCCCTTCAATTTGCCTTCTATCGACTATCGTTTCCAGCAGTTCCACCTCGGGAGATACGAAAATATAATCAATTGGCGCCTCGTCTGCTCCACCTTTGAAGTCATGCGCAGTTCGGCCCACATTTCCTTCCATAGCGTTATAAGCGTCTTTCAGCCAGCCGTTCGGACCTTCTCCACCAAATTCCCCTCTCAAATAACGGATAGGCGGATAGCTTGGATGGCTGTTCATGTCCCCCATTAAAATAACGGGTAAAGAAAGCTCGGACTTGTGCGAACGAATATAATCCCAAATCACTTTAACGCCATTTTCTCTAGCTTCTTTACTGTGATGATCCAAATGGGTGTTGTACACGATAAATGCTTTCTGACTGTGTTTGTCCAGGAATCGAACCCACGTGCACATTCTAGGGAACATGCTGTCCCAGCTTTTGGATGCCGTTACTTCTGGTGTTTCCGAAAGCCAGAAATGACCTTCCTCCAGCACCTCAAGCTCATCCTTCTTATAAAAAATAGCGCAATGCTCATTTTCGTGTTCGCCAAATCGACCCATGCCGATCCAATTGTATGCTTCCAGCTCCCCATGAAGCTCGGTCAGCATGTCATAATAGCCTTCCTGCGTGCCAACAAGAATAGGGTCGTGCTCTTGGATTGTATGGGAAACGCGCCTCACACGATGAGGCCATGCGTTGTCCCCATCCTTCGGCTCATTGTATCGCAAATTGAAAGTCATGACCTTCCACTCCATCGTATATGCACCTCTTCTTTGACTATTCTTTTACAGAACCGAGCATGATGCCATGTATAAAATACTTTTGCAGAAATGGATAAACGATAAGAATCGGCACCATCGAAACTACGATTTTGGCAGCGTTGAGTGTCTTATCCGATACTTTCATTAGTAACTCAAGCTTCGTCGAATCAAGCTCCAACAATGCGTTCTGGTTGACGACGAGCTGCTGAATATACGTTTGCAGCGGATAATATTCTGCACTGCGCATAAAGATCATGCCGTCAAAGAACGAATTCCAGTGACCGACAATACTGAATAAAGTGACAGTAGCCATCGCTGGCAGCGAAAGCGGCAGATAGACTTTTACCATCATATACCAAGGTCCTGCACCGTCCATGTAACCCGCGTCGCTCAGCTCCTTCGGCAAGTTCCGGAAGAAGTTCATTAACAAAATAACATTAAAAACCGGCACCGCACCCGGCAGCACAAGAGCCCACATGGTGTTAAACATCCCTAATGCCTTGACGGTCAAATATAACGGAATAATTCCGCCACTGAACAGCATCGTAAACAGCATGAACCACATATAAACGTTCCGGTATGGGAATTCCTTGCTGCTTCTCGACAACGGGTAAGCCATCATAACGGTCAATACAAAATTGATTCCCCCGCCCAGCAAAACCCGTTTGACAGAAACTAAAAACGCATTGAAAAAATGCGGTTCTTCCATAATTTTGCGATACGATTCCAAAGAAAAGCCAACTGGCCAAAACTTAACGAATCCCCCTGCCGCTGCCGCGTTGTCGCTAAAAGAGACAGAGAACACGTGCACAATAGGCGCAAGCGACATGGCTGAGATGACTAGCATCACCAAGATTAGAGCTGCTTCGGCTATACGAGCCGAAATTGTTTTATTGCGTACCACTGGCATTCACCTGCTTCATTAGA
Source organism: Paenibacillus sp. V4I9 (assembly GCF_030817295.1). NCBI lineage: Bacteria > Bacillati > Bacillota > Bacilli > Caryophanales > Paenibacillaceae > Paenibacillus > Paenibacillus sp. V4I9. The sequence continues at coordinate 73,036 of NZ_JAUSZE010000001.1, read as the reverse complement.
AAATTCTGTAATTCGCATACGTATAGGCAACTCTGTACGAAATAAAGATGAGAATGAAACCGATCGCTGATTTCAACAAACCGACGGCCGTGGCTAAACCATACTGAGCCTGCACAAGTCCTACCCGGTACACATACGTATCGATAATATCACCTGATTCGTAGACAAGAGGATTATACAAATTGAAAATTTGATCAAAACCTGCATTCAAAATATTGCCTATGCTCAGAGTAGCCAGCAAAATAACAGTAGGAACCAAGCTCGGCAGCGTAATATAATACAATTGTTTCAATCTAGCAGCTCCGTCCATTTCGGCCGCTTCATAGAGGGAAGGATTAATGCCAGCAAGTGCGGCTAAATAAATAATGGCAGCAAATCCGAATTCCTTCCAAATGTCCGTACTAACGACAATGCCAGGAAACAAGCTGTTTTTGGCCATAAACATAATCGGCTCAAAACCTAACGCTTTCAACATATTGTTGATAATACCGTCTAACGACAGCATATCCATCACAACACCAGCCAAGATAACCCATGAAATAAAATGAGGCAGGTATACAACCGTCTGCACCCATCTTTTGAATATCCTGAATCTAATCTCATTGAGCAAAATAGCGAATGTAAGCGGAATAATAAGGTGCGCTATAATTTTACACACGGCAATAAATACCGTATTAAAGAAAATCACTTTACTATCTCTCAGTTGAAACATGTACGTAAAATTTTCGAAGCCAATCCATGGAGAGTCCCATATTCCCAATCCGATTTTGAAATCTTGGAACGCAATCGCGATTCCGAACATCGGCACGAGATGAAAAATAATGAGAAGCACGATACCCGGCAGGATCATCAAATGGTAGTGTTTATAGAACGATTTTATGTTCATGAACGATACACCTCTGTTCAAACTTATCCGTTTTTGATGGTAGAAAGAGCGCACCACCATTCGGTTAGGTGATGCGCTCTTTTCATTAACACGTTACTTTTTGGACTTGCTGATTTCATCCGTTACTTCTTTCGTGATTTCGTCGCCGCCTTGTGCTTTCCAATCGGTAACGAACTTATCAAACGAATCAAGGGGCTTCTCGCCCATTACGATGCCGAAGAAAGTTTCATTCTCCAATTTTTGTAGATTAACCCATTTTCTTTCCATCGTTTTCGTATTTGCTGTAAATTCGCTGTACACCTTATTCATGTTCATCTTCAGCAAATCTGCTGGAACGGTATACCCGAAATATCCTGACCAATCTTTCAGATCTGCTTTCGGATTGGCTTTATCGCGAGTTGCCTTTGCATGCAATTCTTTCATTTCAGGATTCAGCTCTTCAGGCTTGATTTGTCCGCTCATCGCCTTTTTCAATGTATCGGACTTTCTCTCCACAGCATCCGCATAATCGTAGGTGGAATTTCCGATCGGCCAGTACTCTGCGCTTACCGTGAAGTCTAATTTCAATGCGTCAGGATCTACTTTACGCTGAGCATTGATAAACGTGTTCGCGTAAATCATAGCCGCTTCAGGATTCTTCATCCCTTTCCTTCACAACAATAAACTGTGTACTTACTGGCACCATCATCGTGTTCACAGTCCCTTTGGCATCAGGGATCAAATAAGGCACGAAATCAGCCTTCGGATTGAGCTTCATAGCATCAGCAGCCAACCCGCCGGACCACCAGGGTCCGAAGAACATACCCGCTTTGCCGGATACGATATTCTCGTTCGGATCTTTGCGCAAAGCAAATTCCTTATCAATTGCACCTGCTGCATACATGTCACGCAGCTTGCCGAGTGCTTGCTTCGTTTCAGGAAGTATCGAAGCATAAGCAATCTTGCCGGAGCTATCCTTGACCCAGTTGGAAGGATAAGCACCGAACGCCTGGAAAATACCTTTAAAGTCACCTCGTTGCGCTTTACCGCTTACAGTTAAAGCTTTCTCGAAACCGGCGATTCCAATTGTATCCGCTTTGCCACTACCGTCTGGATCTTTCTCTACGAAAGCTTTGGCGATCGCAGCGACATCGTTAATCGACTTTGGCGGCTGAAGTCCCAATTTATCCATCCAGTCCTTGCGTACCCACGCCATACTTGCAGCATCCGCTTGCACGCTAATATTCGGAATACCCATCAATTTACCTTTATAAGTTGCTTTCTCAATCGCTTTGTTGTTCGTTGATGCATACAATTCCTTAGCTAATGGGGAAGCATATTTGTCATACACTTTGCTTAAGTCCTCAATCTGTCCGGCTTCGGCGAGGGTAAGGAAGATTTGCTCATTTACAAGCATAACATCGGGCAGATCGTTGCTCGCGATGGCCAGTTTCATCTTTTGCTCATAGTCCTGTGAAGCTGCATACCATAAGATTTTAAAGTTGATATTTGTTTTTTCCGAGATATATTTCATGTACTGATTGCTTTCTACTGTATCGCCGGCAGGTAACTTTGCGCCTGGGCTCAAGCTTTTGAAGGTGGTCACTTCAATCGGATTCGGCATTTTAAACGGGTCCACCTTAACGCTCGGATCTGCAGCTTGCCCGCCGCCGTCCTTGCTGGTCCCTCCGCTGTTGCTTGAACATGCCGACATGAGAACAACCAATGCAATCATAGAAATTAGAGCTTTTTTCTTTTTCATATTGCCCCTCCTCATTAATTACCCTTCACTTACATCTTAAAGAAAATGAGAGGCATTCGGGTCAGTTAATGTCTTACGTTTAGGAGCAAATCGTCTCCTAATTGGCATCCTGGGAACGTTTAGGAGACGAAAGTGTACTTCATTGGAGACGATTTGTGTCACTGTCGTTTTGTAAAAGCCCGAATTTATCTCTGGCTCTTGCGAAACTCACCAGGCAGCATCCCCGTCAACTCCCGGAATACTTTGCCAAAATATTTTTCATTCGGATACCCAGCCTGCGTGGCGATCCAACCAATCGTTTTCCCTGTTTGACTAAGCAGTATTTTCGCGTGATTCACCCGCACTTCCCGGATATAATCGTTAAATGTTTTCCCGGCAATATCCCGAAAACAGCGGCTGAAATAGCTGCGACTCATATTCACCCTTTTTGCGATGTCCGGCAGAAGAAGCTCATTTTGAAATTCTTGATGAATAATGTCTACTGCCTTCCAAATACTTGCTTTCACTTCCTGCGAATACGGTCCTTCATCCTCTTCGGCAAACGCAGGAGTGCCCTGGATCTCTACTTTCGTTTCCCTTGTTCGTACATGCTGCTCCTGCATTTTACCTACAATTCTTCTTAAAATTTCGTCCATCTGCTCATGTTCAAGCTCGACCTTGGTCATATAATCCAGCGCCCCTAGGCGAAGCGCTTCCTGAATCAGTTCAAAATCCTGATGAAACGTTAATACGACCATGCTAATATCCCGATACCGTTCTTTCACACACCTCATCAAATCTATACCTGACATAACAGGCATCGCTAAGTCGGTAATGAGCAAGTCCACTTGATTATTCTCCAGAAACTCCAACGCTTTTTTGCCGTTACCGGCTTCTCCTACAACCTCTAGATTATGCTCACGCCAAGGCATCATCGCGATGAAGCCTTTACGCACCAAGTGATCATCGTCCACAACCATAACTTTTATCATCCGAGTACACCTCCTATTGGAAGACGAAGTATGATCGTCGTCCCTGAGCCGATTGTGCTTTTAATATGAAAACTCGCGGCTTCTCCGAATTGGAACTTCACCATACGGTTTACATATTGCAGCCCGATTCCCATACCTACCTTCTTTTTCTCTAACGTGTTCTCGCTCATTAATTGAACGATTTCTTCCTCTGTCATCCCGTCTCCATTGTCTCTAACTTCAATAATGACATGCGAGTCACCGTCTTCTATGACACTGACCTCGATAATACCTTTATCCTCCAAGCCGTGATACAACGCATTTTCAACAAGCGGCTGTAGAATGAACCTTGGAACCGGCAGCTCAAGCGCCTCGGAATCGGCATGGATTTTCACATCAAATTGAAAGTTATAACGGATGCCCTGCAGCTCAACATAATTTTTCAAAGCCTCAATCTCATCTTTAATTCGAGCAGGCCCGCCTTTACCGAGATTATAATAGAGCACTTTATTCAACGTAGAAACCAAGCGGTCAATATCCTTCTGCCCATTGGCACGAGCCAGCCAGCGAATAGTATCGAGCGTATTGTGAATGAAGTGTGGATTGATTTGCGTCATTAATTTCTCGACTTCGAGATATGCCTTGCTTTGCTCCTTCTGCTCCACCTCGCCGATTAATTCGAAGATTCGGCTTCTCATTTCTGCGAACTCTTTATAAATAACCGCAAACTCCAAGATCTGAGATTGTCTTCTCGGGAAAACCTCGTTGTTACTTTTTACATTGCGAATATCCGTACTCAGCAGCTTGAGCGGACGGTATACCGTTCGCCAAATCAACCAGGCAATGAAGAAACTTGCTATAAGCGTTAAGATGGCAAAAAAGGTGAACTGCTTGATCCACCTATTTACTTCGAGGTTGTATACCGATTTGGGGACAGCGGCCAACACCTTCCAAGATTGATTGCTGGTCTCCTCAAACATCATATATTTGCCCGAAATGTCTTTATTCGATTGGTTATTGGCATTATGCAGCATGCCCACAGGAAAATCAGTGGAATTCTCGCTATAAACAATTTGGCCAAGATTATCAACGATAAGATGTACCAAGTTGCCGCCGAATTGTTCGTTATCTTTGAGTATGCTTTCGGCCAATTTAAAGTTAGTTTCGATATAGACATATACATCGTCACGATCCGGCAGCTCGACTTTGCGCAGGATGGACAGCACTTCATTGCCGTCGATCGGGTTTAAAGAAAGATGCGGTCCCATATAAGTAAGTTTATCGAATTTAATAAGTACAGGTAGCTGCTTAAGGTCGTAATCGTCCCGAACGTTAAAATTCTCAAATAATAGTTGCTTGTCTTTCTCAAAGTAATAAAACATTAATCCAAGGGTCGGGTTCGTAAAATGAATCAAGCCTAACTCGCTTCTGATCTCGTCGTTCAATCTTTTCTTCTCATATAGATCAGCTGATAAATAGTTCTCTAGACTTTTGCCAACCCTCCCGTCAAAGGCGAGCTGCTGAGAAGTGTGATTTAACTGTCCGAGCGTATCTTCAAGCAATAGCCTTACTTGATGCAAATTACTTTGGACCCCGCCCTCTGCTTTATTTTGTAAAATCGCATACATAGAGAAATAAGAAATACTCCCAATAAGAATTAAGGGTGCGAGTGAGCTGATAAACAGGATCAGGATTAGACGATATTTCAACGAATGCGGCTTCGGATGTAAACCCCTAATTTTAAGTATTGTCATGATTCAGCCTCACTTTGCTAACTTCCTAACATTGCCTAGTATACCTAACATATAAAACGCTTACAACGGTCAATTAATTGAGAAAAATGAAAAAGCACAACCCTTTGATGAACAAAAGGCTGTGCTTTATAAGTTTAAGCTATTTCAAAGCTTTCATAGCGATATCCGTACGGTAATGCTTCCCGTCAAAATGAATCCGATCCGCATCCGCATATGCTTTCTGGCGAGCTTCAATGATATCTTTGCCAAGACCTGTGATTCCAAGAACGCGTCCGCCATTGGTGACAATTTGGCCGTTCTCGATGGCTGTCCCCGCGTGGAACACTAGCGAGTCTTGCACTTGATTAAGCCCAGTGATCGGCAACCCTTTCGGGTAAGGACCTGGGTAGCCTGGTGAAGCTACAATCACACAAACTGCCGCTTCCTCGCTCCACTCGATCGGCTGTTCAGCCAAAGTTCCGTTGTTGATAGCTAAGAAAATATCAAGAAGGTCAGTCTTGAGGCGAGGCAAAATAACCTGCGTCTCTGGATCACCGAAACGTGCGTTAAACTCAATGGTTTTCACGCCATTCGGGGTCAAAATCAAACCGGCATAAAGTACGCCCTTGAATGGACGGCCTTCTTTTACCATCGCATCAGCTGTAGGTTGAACGATGTTCACAAGCGCTTCCTGTACAATCGACTCTGGGATATGCGGCAGCGGGGAGTACGTACCCATTCCGCCAGTATTTGGCCCTTTATCGTTATCAAAAACAGGTTTATGATCCTGCGAAGGCACCATAAGACGAACCGTGGCCCCATCGACAAAAGCTAGCAGTGACATCTCTTGCCCCGTTAGGAACTCCTCAATCACCACGCTGGCTCCGGATTTGCCAAACACTTGATCCACCATAATATCGCGAAGCGCGGCTTCCGCCTCCTCCATCGTTTGCGCAACGGTAACACCTTTTCCAGCAGCTAAGCCGTCCGCTTTAATAACAATTGGCGCCGACTGACTGCGCAAGTATGCAAGCGCTGGCTCATAAGCGTCGAAAGACTCGTAAGCTGCCGTAGGGATACTGTATTTCTTCAATAGCTCCTTCATAAACACCTTGCTGCCCTCAATAATCGCCGCATTCGCGCGAGGTCCGAAAGCCTCGATACCTTTGGACTCCAAATGGTCAACCAAACCTGCTGCTAATGGATCATCAGGTGCTACCATCACGAGGTCAATCGCCTGCTCCTTCGCAAATGTACTGATCTCCTCGAATTGCAGTTCCGTAATCGGCACACATTCCGCCAAACCAGCAATCCCGCCGTTCCCCGGTGCGCAGAACAATTTGCTGATCTTCGGGCTTTTGCTGAGTGCCCATACAATCGCGTGCTCACGCCCGCCTCGTCCAATAACTAATACACGCATCCTAGGTAACCCCTCTCATGGGGAATGCCCACGGTCCTGTTAATGATCGTGAGCATTCTCAATTGTTTTAGTGTTTAAAGTGACGAACGCCTGTCATGACCATCGCAATGCCATTTTCGTTCGCTACGCGGATGGATTCTTCGTCTTTAATGGAGCCGCCCGGTTGAATCACCGCTGTGATTCCCGCTTTTGCTGCCATTTCAAGCGTGTCACCCATTGGGAAGAACGCATCGGAAGAAAGGACGGAGCCTTTCGCCTTGTCGCCAGCTTGCTCAATGGCGATTTTGGCCGCGCCAACGCGGTTCATTTGACCAGCGCCCACGCCAACCGTCATATCGTCTGCAACGAGTACGATTGCGTTAGATTTAACGTGCTTAACTACTTTCCATGCGAAAAGTAATTGTTTCATCTCTTCAGCCGTCGGTTGACGTTCGGAAACGACTTTCAAGTCAGCTTCGGTTAGCTGGTAAGCATCGCTAGCTTGTACGAGCATGCCGCCTTCAACCGTTGTAATCACTGGCTCCGCTTTGCGACCAGCTACTGTATCTAAGCCGCTTACTTTGAGTAGGCGAATGTTTTTCTTTTTAGAAAGGATCTCGAGCGCTTCCGGTGTAAAATCAGGCGCAATGACGATTTCCAGGAAAATCTCATGCAGCAGCTGCGCTGTTGCTTCGTCAACCGCACGGTTCGCAGCAACGATTCCACCGAAGATGGAAGTCGGGTCTGCATTGTACGCTTTCGTGTAAGCCTCTAGTACGTTTGTACCGATACCTACCCCGCAAGGATTCATGTGCTTAACGGCTACAACCGCAGGCTCGCTGAATTCTTTGACAATCTGAAGCGCAGTATTAGCGTCGTTAATATTATTGTACGATAGTTCTTTACCGTGTAACTGTTCAGCTGTTGTAATGTTGCCAGCAGCCGCATTCGGCTTGCGATAGAAAGCCGCGCTTTGATGCGGGTTCTCTCCGTAACGAAGCTCCTGCATTTTCTCATAAGTCACTGTATAGCGCTCTGGGTAAGGCTCGCCTTGCAGGCCAGTCAAGTAGTCACCAATCAACGCATCGTAAGCTCCAGTGTGACGGAACACTTTGGCAGCTAGACGTTTGCGCGTTTCCAGCGTTGTGTCGCCAGTCTCTTGCACTTCTTCCAGCACCTTCGCATAGTCGGTTGTATCCACGATAACGGAAACGAACGCATGATTCTTAGCTGCGGAACGAAGCATAGTCGGTCCACCGATATCGATGTTCTCAATCGCATCTTCGTAAGTCACATCAGGCTTCGCAATCGTTTCAGCAAAAGGATACAAATTCACGACAACCAGATCAATATACTCCAAACCGAGCTTCTTCATGCTCTCTTGGTGCTCCACGTTGTCACGAACTGCTAGTAGTCCGCCGTGAACATTCGGATGAAGCGTTTTGACGCGGCCATCCATGATCTCCGGAAACCCTGTAACCTCGGAAATACCGATCACCGGCACCCCTTTATCCTTCAACAAACTAAGCGTACCGCCCGTAGAAATGATCTCAACGCCCAGCTTCGACAGCTCGCTCGCGAATTCAACAATTCCCGTCTTATCGAAAACGCTGATTAGTGCTCTTTTGATTGCCACTATGCTTCCTCCCAGAAAATTGATTTTGTATGTTAGATGATTACTTTAAAAGCTAGTTGTTACCGCAGAAGCGCCAGCCCGCCGCGGCTGAAAGTGCGTTTTTGGTCGTCTCACGACCAAGTTGGTCCATTACTGCTGCTGAGAGTGCGTTCTTTGTCGTCTCACGACCAAGCTGGTCCCTTACTGCTGCCGAGAAGGCCTTTTCGGACTTCTCAGCGAGCTGGTCGGGCTGAACAGCCGCTTTCGGCCGCTGAGAGTGCGTTTTTGGTCGTCTCACGACCAAGTTGGTCCATTACTGCTGCTGAGAATGCCTTTTCGGACTTCTCAGTGAGCCGGTTGGGCTGAACAGCCGCTTTCGGAGGCTGAGAGTACTTTCTTGGTCGTCTCACGACCAAGTTGGTCCATTACTGCTGCTGAGAAGGCCTTTTCGGACTTCTCAGCGAGCCGGTTGGGCTGAACAGCCGCTTTCGGAGGCTGAGAAGTGCGTTTTTGGTCGTCTCACGACCAAGCTGGTCCATTACTGCTGCTGAGAAGGCCTTTTCGGAATTCTCGGCGAGATCGCAAAGCTGATCAGCCACTTTCCGTCGGCTGAGAAGGCTAATTTGTTTTAAAATCCTCGCGCATACAGATGAGTTATCCACAGGGACCTTGATCAGGATTTACGTACCAACAGACATGGAGCAAGCTCCTATAGCAATTAGCAGATTCTACGGCCCCGTCTGTTTTGCCGTTTATCAAAACGCAGTCACAAAGCGGATACCCAGATCCTACGACCGCACGCTAACCCTGCGGCCATCCAAGCTCAAGCGGTCCTCGCGCAGCCAGCGAATCACCTGCGGCAGCAGCACGTGCTCAGCCGCATGGATGCGCTCCGCCAGCGAGTCCGCAGTCTCGTGCTCGTGGATCTCCACGGCGCGCTGGGCGATAATCGGTCCGGAGTCCAGCCCGCCATCCACGAAGTGAACGGTCACGCCGGTTTGCTTCACGCCATACTCGACGGCTTGCTCGATCGCACGCACGCCGGGAAAAGACGGCAGCAGCGAAGGATGAATGTTGATCATGCGCCCGAAATACGGCTCAACAAGCACATTCGTAATAATCCTCATGTAGCCGGCCATTACGATCAGATCAACCTGACGATCTTGCAGTTCCTTAAGAATAAGAGCCTCATAAGCCTCACGACTCCCATATTCCTTCGGAACAAACGTGAAAACAGGCACCTTCGCCTCTACAGCACGCTCCACCACATACGCTTGCGGGCGGTCACAGACAAGAAGCTCGATGCTGACATCAAGCTTCCCCTTCTGTACCTGATCTACGATGGCCTGGAAATTCGAGCCGCTGCCCGAAGCAAAAACCGCAATACGGTAAGGCTGCATTAAACCTCAGCTCCTTGGAACGTCACTACACGCTCGCCTTCTGTAACAACACCAAGACGGTAGGCTTTCTCGCCTTGTGCTTCTGCTGCTGAAATAGCCTTCTCCGCGTCGTCTGCGCCCACGATAACAACCATCCCGATGCCCATGTTGAACGTGCGGAACATATCGTTGTTCGTAATGCCGCCCTCACGCTGCATCAACCCAAAAATCGGCAGAATCGGCCACGATCCATATTGGATTTCGACGTTCACACCATCAGGCAGAACGCGCGGAATATTCTCGATAAAGCCGCCGCCTGTAATGTGTGCCATCCCTTTGATTGCAACATCTTCAAGCATCGCAAGAACTGGCTTCACATAAAGCTTCGTTGGCTCAAGCAGCACATTACCAAGCTTATCGCCCAGTTCATCCACATGCCCTTGAAGCGTATAACCGCCATCTTCCAGCAAAAGCTTGCGCACAAGAGAGAACCCGTTACTGTGCACACCGCTCGATGCCAGACCTAGAACCACGTCTCCAGGACGGATCGTTGTACCATCGATGATCTTTTTCTTGTCGACGATTCCAACCGTAAACCCGGCAATGTCATACTCCCCTGACGCATACATGCCCGGCATTTCCGCCGTTTCGCCACCGATAAGTGAGCAGCCAGACTGCGCACAACCGTCAGCGATCCCTTTAACGATAGCTTCGATTTTCTCTGGAATTACTTTGTCACAAGCGAGATAGTCGAGGAAAAAAAGCGGCTCCGCGCCTTGAACGATAATATCATTCACGCACATCGCAACAGCATCGATCCCAATCGTATCATGCTTATCCATTGCAAAAGCGATCTTCAGCTTCGTGCCCACGCCGTCCGTACCAGATACGAGCACAGGCTCCTCGTACTTGTCTTTGTTCAAGCTGAACAGCCCGCCGAAGCCACCGAGGTCAGTTAACACTTCAGGACGGAATGTCCGTTTAACGTGCTTTTTCATCCGTTCTACTGCTTCGTTCCCCGCCGCGATATCGACTCCAGCCTTTTTGTAAGCATCCGACACTTAGCAATCACTCCTTAGTTTGTCTATGTATCGGGAGGTCCTAAGACCATCCCGTTATTTCAAATCATTTTAATCGCAAGCACAACCAACCTTTGTAACATCTACAATTTCCGTTGGATAGGTATTATCGAAGCAAGCCGTACAGTAGCCGCTTTCTGCCCCTGCCGAACCTTGGCCGATCGAATCTAACAATCCTTCTTTAGTCAGAAAATGCAAGGAATCCGCATTGATCGCTTTACGAATCTCTTCGATAGAATTCATCGCAGCGATCAGCTCTTTCCGATCCGGAGTATCAATTCCGTAGTAGCATGGGTTCATAAAAGGCGGCGAAGAGATTCGCACGTGCACTTCTGTTGCCCCAGCTTCTCTTAATAGATTGACGATTCTCAAAGACGTTGTCCCGCGAACGATGGAGTCATCAATCATGACAACACGCTTGCCTTCGACGACTTTGCGAACGGCGCTCAGCTTCATTTTAACACCTTGCTCACGAAGCTCTTGGCTTGGAATAATGAACGTCCTGCCTGTGTAGCGGTTCTTGATCAGACCCAGCTCATAAGGGATACCCGTTTGTTCCGCATAACCGATCGCAGCCGAAATACTCGAATCCGGCACCCCGGTCACAATATCAGCGTCAACGAAAGCTTCCATCGCCAGTTTCTTACCCATCCGCTTACGTGCGGAGTGAATATTCACCGTATCAATGTCACTATCTGGACGAGCAAAGTAGATATACTCCATCGCACAAATCGCACGTCGACCGCTTTCCGTGAACCGCTCCGAGCGGAAGCCGTCGCGGTCAATCACGATGATTTCCCCCGGCTGCACATCACGGAAATACGTAGCTCCCACCGCATCGAAGGCGCAGGACTCGGAAGCGAACAAGTATGCATCTCCCAGACGGCCGATCATGAAGGGACGAAGTCCGTTCGGATCGAGCGCAGCAATCATTTTATCTTTGGTAGTGATCAGGAAGGCAAAGCCGCCGATAACTTGATTCATCGCATCTTTAACCGCATCTACAATATCGTCGTGCTCCGAACGGGCAATCAAATGCGCCATAACCTCGGTGTCGCTCGTCGTTTGGAAGATCGAACCCTTCTTCTCAAGCTCGCGCTTGATAATGTTGGCATTATCGAGGTTACCGTTTGTCGCAATCGCAAGGTCGCCCTCCCGATATTTGAAAACTAGAGGCTGCGCGTTCGCCAGCTTGCTCTCGCCTGCTGTGGAATAACGCACATGCGCAATCGCTGTGGAACCTGTCAGAGGCGATAAATTCTCGTTAGTGAACACCTCTTTGGCAAGTCCCATCCCGCGATAGTAGTTAAACTTTTCATCTTCTACTGTACAGATACCAGCGCTTTCCTGTCCGCGGTGCTGCAGGGCATGCAGCCCGTAATAGCACAGAGAGGAAGCGTCGGGATGACCATACACCCCGAACACCCCGCACTCCTCATTCAGCTTATCAAACAATCCGCCTTGGCCGCCTACACCTTCGTTGAAATACTCTCCTGTCCAAAGCTCATGCTGCCCGTCGCCCACTTGGACAACAGGAGCAGCAGGAAGCTTTAGGGCCTCTGATTGTTTCACGCCATTAGACATGGAATCGCATCCTTCCAGACTTTCGCCAGCTCGTTTACCGGAGACTGGAGACGCTGTTCGTTATTGATTTTAACGGTCAGATCTGAACCTGTTACTGTTCCAATTTCTTGATAAGGTACGCCTTGTGAAGCAACCCAGTGTTTCAAAGCGTCCGCTTTATCAGGGGAAGCACTCAGCAAAATACGGGATTGTGATTCACTGAACAGCGTGAAGTCAGGACGAAGGTCAGACGCTACATTAACAGCTGCGCCTACTTTACCACCGATACAGCTTTCAGCCAAAGCAACGGCCAAGCCGCCTTCGGATAAGTCATGCGCAGAAGCTACAAGACCTTCTTGAATTGCTTTTAGTACAGCATTTTGCAGGCGTTTCTCTGTAGCCAAATCCAATTCAGGAGGACGGCCTTCAGTTACACCGTGAATCACATATTGGAATTCACTGCCGCCAAGCTCCGCTTTCGTCTCGCCTAGCAGGATGATGATGTCGCCTTCTTTTTTGAAGCTTTGCGTTGTGATGTGATCGATGTCATGAACAAGACCAACCATCCCGATGACCGGAGTTGGGTAGATCGCACCTTTGGCGTTCTCGTTGTAAAGCGAGACGTTACCGCCGATAACCGGCGTATCCAAGAAGCGGCAAGCTTCTGCCATACCGTCAGTGGATTTCTCCAGCTGCCAGAAAATTTCTGGCTTGTCTGGGCTGCCGAAGTTCAGGTTATCCGTAACCGCGAGCGGCTCAGCGCCGGAGCAGACAACGTTACGTGCTGCTTCAGAAACGGCGATCCGTCCGCCAACTTCCGGATCCAGGTACACATAGCGTCCGTTGCAGTCGGTTGTCATCGCGAGGCCCTTGCGGGTACCGCGAATGGTCACAACCGCTGCGTCCGAACCCGGACGCACTGCCGTATCTGTACGAACCATGTGGTCATACTGGTTGTAAACCCACTCTTTGCTTGCTACCGTCGGAGACGCGAGGACAGCCTTAAGCGCATCCGTCAATTTCGTTACCTCTGGGTAACGAGTCGTGTCGATCGATGCGCTAGCTTCGTAATAAGCCGGCACTTTGCTCGGCTTATTGTACACCGGGCACTCGTCGACGAGTGCGCCGACAGGCATGTTCCCCACGACTTCACCGTGGTGGATCAACTTCAGGTAACCGTCATCGGTTACCTTGCCGACTTTGGCGCAGTGGAGACCCCAGCGCTCAAAAATGCCCTTAGCTTGCGCCTCATGCTTCGGCTCAACAACGAAAAGCATACGCTCTTGAGACTCAGACAGCATCATTTCATAGGCGGTCATGCCTTCTTCGCGCTGCGGAACTTCATCAAGGTAAAGCTCCATGCCGTTACCTGCTTTACTAGCCATCTCTGCGCTGGAGCAAGTAAGCCCCGCAGCGCCCATATCTTGAATTCCGAGCACGATGCCGGAATTAATTAACTCTAAGCACGCTTCCAGCACGAGCTTCTCCATGAACGGATCGCCCACTTGTACCGCTGGGCGCTTCGCTTCGGACTCAGCCGTAAGCTCCTCGGATGCGAAAGTCGCACCGTGGATACCGTCGCGGCCAGTCGCTGGTCCAACGTAGAACACTGGGTTGCCAACACCTTTGGCAACACCGCGTTGAATCATGTTGTGGTCGATAAGACCCACGCACATCGCATTAACGAGCGGGTTCCCCTCGTAGCTCTCGTCGAACATCACTTCGCCGCCGACTGTCGGAATCCCGATACAGTTCCCGTATCCAGCGATTCCGGATACAACGTGCTCGAACAAGTACTTCACGCGGTCGTTTTCCAGCTTGCCGAAACGCAAGGAATTCAGAATCGCTACCGGGCGCGCGCCCATGGAGAAAATATCACGAATAATACCGCCCACACCTGTCGCCGCGCCTTGATAAGGCTCGATCGCTGAAGGGTGGTTATGACTTTCTATTTTGAAAACAACCGCTTGGTTGTCTCCGATATCTACAATCCCTGCGCCTTCGCCAGGTCCCATCAGGACGCGAGGTCCTGTAACTGGGAATTTGCGAAGAACAGGTTTGGAGTTTTTATAAGAACAATGCTCGGACCACATAACGCTGAATACACCGATTTCTACATAGTTCGGATTGCGTCCAAGGAAGCCGCAAATTTTGGCAAACTCTTCGTCCGTTACGCCCATTTGCTTGTAAAATTTTCTGCTCCGCGATTTGCTCGGCTGTTGGTTCATTAACGGATAGCTGCTGCGTCATGTTTCTCCCTCCAAGCGCTTAGAATTGATGTAAACATTTTCTTACCATCTGCGGAGCCAAGAATCTCATGAACGGCACGCTCTGGATGAGGCATCATACCAACTACATTACCAGCTTTATTACTGATTCCAGCGATATCATCAAGTGATCCGTTCGGATTGTTCCCTGCTTCATAACGGAATACGATTTGATTGTTTTCTTGTAATTCTTTTAGCGTAGCTTCGTCACAATAGTAGTTACCTTCGCCGTGAGCGATTGGAATTTCAATCAGCTCACCCTCCGCGTAATCACGCGTGAAAGCCGTTGTGTTGTTCTCCACTTTGAGAATCGTTTGGTGGCAGCGGAATTTCATTCCGTTGTTGCGCAGCAAAGCGCCTGGCAGCAATCTTGCTTCCGTTAACACTTGGAATCCGTTACAAATACCTAGAATGTACTTGCCTTCTTCCGCCGCCTTAACCACAGCTTTCATGACGTTCGTAAATTGTGCAATCGCTCCGCAACGCAGGTAATCCCCATAAGAGAATCCACCCGGCACGAGGATGCAGTCGTATTTGGACAAGTCGCCATTTGTATGCCAAACATACTCAACCGGCTGACCAATGGTATCTTCGATTGCTTTGTACATATCGATGTCGCAGTTCGATCCCGGAAATACAAGAACCGCAAAATTCATGACGTATTCCTCCTCTAGCGTTTTGCCTTGGCAAAACTTTTTTCGTAAAAATCTGGTATGTTACGCCAACTCGTAGCGGTAGTCTTCGATAACCGTGTTCGCAAGCAGCTTCTCGCACATTGCTTTTACGCGCGCTTCCGCTTCTGCTTTATCCGTTGTATCCAGTTCTAACTCCAAGTATTTCCCGATTCGCACCTTGCCAACTTCGTCAAAACCCATGGAATGAAGCGCTCCTTGCACCGCAGTTCCTTGAACATCCAGTACGTTCTGCTTGATCGTTACATAGACCGTTGCTTTCATTTCTAATCTCTCCTTAGAGTTAATTTAATCCACCAAACGGTGTAAAATTTCTTTATAACGGTTCGAAGTTTCTTCCACAACGGAAGCTGGAAGCTCATCCGGCTCACTATTTTTATCCCAACCCGATCCCGCTAAATAAGTGCGAACGGGCTCTTTGTCCATCGAATCAATCTCGATATCCAGGGCGTATTTATCTTCGGACCAGTAACGCGAGGAATCCGGCGTGAAAATTTCATCAATAATAATAAGTTCACCCGCATAAAAGCCGAATTCAAACTTCGTATCTGCTAAAATAATGCCCTTTTGCTCACAAATCGCATGAGCCAATGTGTAAAGCATAATGCTTCGCTCTTGCAGCTCATAAGTCAGCTTCTCGCCGACTAATTCAATCATTTGTTCCACGGAAATGTCTTCGTCATGACCGACATCATTTTTAGCCGCAGGTGTGAAAATAGGATCTTGCAAGCGCTCGTTTTTGCGCAGGCCTTCAGGCAGCTTACGACCGTTAATCTCGCCTGTTTTCTCGTACTGTCTCCAACCGTTGCCTGTGATATACCCGCGAACTACGCATTCAATGGAGATGCGCTCCGCTTTTTTCGCTACAATAATACGTTCCTTTAGAAGCTCTCTATCTTCCGCACTCGGAATAATCGCGTGGAGCTTTTCTACGTCCGTATGCACAATGTGATTGCTCATATAACCGCTCGTCACGCCGAACCAGTATTTACTTAGCGCGTTCAGAACGTACCCCTTATCAGGAATACCAGGCTTCAACATGTAATCAAAAGCCGAAATCCGATCCGTCACCACGATAAGAAAATGTTCGCCTAGATCATAAAGTTCACGTACTTTACCCTTATGAACCAGGGGAGCGTTAATCATTTCAGTGGCTGAATCCACGATAATGCTTGCCACGAACCACACATCCTTTCCTGCTAAAAATGTTGTTTTCTATTTCAAACCTAAGCGGTTAAAGATCGTATCAACATGTTTCAAATGCCAGCTTGGATCGAAGCAATCTGCAATTTCTTCTGGGCTTAATACTTCTGTAATCACGGAAGCATTCTCCACGATTTCGCGGAACGAACGCTGCTCTTCCCATGCCTGCATCGCTCTAGGCTGGACTGTATCGTAAGCTTGCTCACGAGCAAAGCCTTTATCGATCAGCTTCGTCATCACGCGGCCAGAGAAAGGAACGTCATAGGTGCTGCGCATGTTGCGTTTCATATTTTCAGGGAACACAGTCAAGTTCTTGATGATATTGCCTAGACGGTTCAGCATGTAGTTCAGCAATTGCGTCGCATCCGGCAGGATAATACGCTCTACGGAGGAGTGCGAGATGTCGCGCTCATGCCAAAGCGTTACGTTCTCATAAGCGGAAACCATGTGCCCGCGAATCACACGGGACAGACCGGAAATGCTCTCGCAACCAATCGGGTTACGCTTATGCGGCATTGCGGAGGAACCTTTTTGACCTTTAGCAAACGGCTCTTCAACCTCGCGGAACTCACTCTTCTGAAGGGCGCGAATTTCAGTCGCGAATTTATCAAGGGATGTTGCAACCAGCGCCAACGTCGCCATGTATTCAGCGTGACGATCACGCTGTAAGGTTTGTGTGGAGATCGGAGCCGCTTTCGTGCCCAGCTTGCCGCACACATACTCTTCAACAAAAGGATCGATGTTTGCGTAAGTACCTACTGCACCTGAGATTTTACCGAATTGTACGCCATCAGCGGCAAAGCGGAAACGCTCCAGGTTACGCTTCATTTCCTCGTACCAAAGCGCCATTTTCAAACCAAATGTCGTCGGCTCTGCATGCACACCATGCGTTCTGCCCATCATGGCTGTATCTTTATGTTCGATCGCTTTATTGCGAAGGATTTCAATGAAATTCTGAATGTCTTTGTCCAAAATCTCGTTTGCTTGTCTCAGCAAGTAACCAAGTGCCGTATCGACAACGTCTGTCGAAGTCAAACCGTAGTGAACCCATTTGCGCTCAGGTCCCAGCGTTTCGGATACTGCTCTAGTGAAGGCGATCACGTCATGACGCGTCTCCTGCTCGATTTCATAAATGCGGTCAATGTTGAAGCTTGCGTTCTCGCGCAGTACTTTCACATCTTCCTTAGGAATAACTCCGAGCTCTGACCATGCCTCGCAAGAAAGAATCTCGACTTCAAGCCAAGCTTGGAATTTATTTCCCTCTGTCCAAATGCGTGCCATCTCTGGGCGTGTATAACGTTCAATCATCTCAGCCGCTCCTCCAATAAGTTCATTTACTTACTTTCCCCAAATGCTTGTCTGTTCTATCCAAGTCAGTGCTTTCGCTACATCGCTTGTAAGAAGATTGATGTGTCCCATCTTGCGTTTTTCTTTCGCTTCTTTCTTGCCATATAGATGAACCTTTGCGGAAACGCCTAATTCACTGTGTTCCAGGAAATCGGGTCGGTCGATCAGCTCTTGCAGCGGTTTGATATGCTCACCAAGCAAATTGACCATTACAACAGGTGATAGCAGCTCAGTAGAACCTAGCGGCAGATTGCAAATCGCCCGAACATGCTGCTCGAACTGTGAAGTCCGGCAGGCTTCCATCGTATAATGACCTGAATTATGCGGGCGTGGCGCAAGTTCATTAACATATAGCTGGCCATCCTTCGTCAGGAATAACTCCACTGCGATCAAACCAATCACACCAAGCGATTCTGCGATGCGTACAGCAAGCTCTTCAGCTTCCTTTTGCACCTCTACAGGAATTCGCGCTGGGACGATCGATTGATGCAGGATGTTATGTACATGTATATTTTCAGCAGCGGGAAAAGCCTTTACCTCGCCGCGTGGACTTCTTGCCGCAATCACGGATAATTCTTTGTCAAAATGAATGAATTGTTCGAGAACCAGCTCTGTTTTGGCACGGCTGAGCGTTTCGTAAGCTTCCTCCACCTCGTCCAGCGAGCGAAGAACCCGTTGCCCTTTGCCATCGTAGCCGCCAGTTGCTGTTTTGAGCACGCACGGCGTCCCGAAGCGTTCAGCCGCTTCACGCAAATCAGCTGTGCTGGTGATTTCAGCATATGGAGCCACAGGTACACCCGCTGCTTCAATCGCTCTCTTTTCACGCAGACGATGCTGGGTCGTGTATAAAAGCTCACTTCCTTGAGGAACATAGGATTCATTCATTAATATGCTAGTCACATGTGCATCGACATTCTCGAATTCATAGGTGATGACGTCCGACCGGGCTGCGAGCTTTCTTGCCGCTTCAACATCGTCAAAGTCCGCCTGAATTTGCTCATCTGCAACTTGACCGCAAGGCGCGTCATCCGCGGGGTCGAGCGTCACGAAGCGATACCCCATGTTGCGTCCGGCCAAGGCCAGCATTCGGCCTAGCTGCCCACCGCCCAAGATGCCGATGGTGCCGCCTGGCTTGATGACCTTGCCGCTTGAGTTTGAAGCTTCGCTCATAACAGGTCACTGCTTTCAATTACGGTCTGTGCGATTCGCTCGCGGCGTGCTCTGACCTTCGCTTGCAGTTCTGGCTCGAATGCGCCGAGAATTTGCGCTGCCAAGAGGCCTGCATTCGTTGCACCTGCATGTCCGATTGCCACCGTTGCGACGGGAATGCCGCCTGGCATTTGTACGATCGAAAGCAAGGAATCAAGTCCGTTCAGCGTGGATGTTTTGACTGGAACACCAATAACCGGAAGCTCCGTTTTGGCTGCTACCATCCCTGGTAGGTGCGCCGCTCCTCCTGCTCCGGCAATAATTACTTGAATGCCGCGGCCTGCCGCCGAAGCTGCATATTCGAACATAAGGTCCGGCGTTCTATGCGCAGAAACCACCTTTTTCTCATAAGGCACTCCCAGCTCTTCCAACATGTCGCATGCGTGCTTCATCGTTTCCCAATCCGACTGGCTTCCCATAATGACACCTACACGTACAGTCATCATAAACCTACTCTCATATTGTAATTTTAAAAATCAACTTTGATAACGAAGATTATGCGATGATGTATCTCGACATCGAATCTTGAACGAAACCTGGGAAGTCCGGTACTCACGTAGCCAGTACCACAGCGAATGCTTCCGAAGCCAGTTTTCCTACGGAAAACTCTTAGCTCCGTTCCTCCTTCTCCACCTTTCGTCCAACCTTCTCGGTTCTGAAAGCTAACTTTTAAAACTTTCATTTTAAATAATTACTATCCTATCATGCCCTTAAACCCAAAAAACGCCCAGAGCTAGAATACATGATTCTATCCGCTGGACAGCAAAAGAACCGAATGCAAAAAGACCATCGTCTTCCTATGGTTTCCCTCATTCGCTTCCTCGTAGTCCAAAAATTCATGGTTTTTGGGTAGAAACTTTCAGGCCTTATCCCTGATTTTATACGAGTTGATTCGACATTTTCAATTAGTGCGGCTTCATTTCCCGCTTCCCTAGTTTACTACCAACTAACGTGCGATGTCAATTTCAAAAAACGAACAATTTTCGGACAATTCTTTTGAATAGTTCGCTTTTTGGCGCATTTTCTATCTTTTAAACGGTTTGCGACCTCAGATGAGATTCTCATCTTCCCTGAGACCCGATATGTCTGTCCTACAGCTGTTCTTTAGTGGCTTGCCTAACCCTAATATTTTTCGACAATTCCTTTATATATGATATAGCTGCATAAAATAAACATTATCCGTCGATTCATTCATCCAATCTTTCTCTAGAATCCATATTAGCGGTTGAATGGTGTTGTAAAAAGTGCAACAATTGGGTCCTATACAGGCCAATTCGCAACAAATGGACTCGAAATGTTGTACAAACTACAACTTCAAGTTGCAAAATAGCCTTTTGGCGTGTGAATTGTTGCAGTAAATACAACATTGATAACCACTATAGCCCATCTGCCCTCACGAAAGCTGAATGATACCGGGAACATATAGTCATTTCTGCATGAAAAAAAGGGCATTCCACTGAATGGAATAGCCCTCTATGCCCCATTATTTTTTAAGCAGCTTTATCAGCCATCCTCAAAAATTCACTCTACAAAGCTGGTACTTCTTGTGCAGAAGAAGATTGAAGAGACTCATCTTGATCTTTAACTTCAGGATTTGGATTAAACTGATTTTCACTCTTCGCAATGACAATGGTTGCTACGCTATTACCAATAATATTCGTAATTGCTCTCGCTTCCGACATGAATCGGTCCACCCCAATAAGAAGCGCCATGCCTTCAATGGGAATGACATTGTTCGGGATTGCGGCTATGGTAGCCGCCAGTGTGACGAAGCCTGATCCGGTAATGCCAGCAGCACCTTTCGAAGTTAGCATCAGTACGCCCATGAAGGTCAGTACCTGAATCCAGCTTAGTTCTACACCATAGGCTTGTGCAATGAATAACCCTGCCATAGATAGGTAGATTGATGTACCGTCAAGGTTGAACGAATAACCAGTGGGAACGACGAGACCTACGACCGGCTTCGATGCGCCGAACTTCTCCAGCTTTTCCATAACACGCGGCAATGCGGATTCGGATGATGATGTTCCTAATACAAGCAGCAGCTCTTCTTTAATGAATCGTAAGAGCTTAATTAAGCTAAACCCATACATTCTACAAATGGATCCGAGCACAATAAAGATGAACAGTGCCATGGTTATATAGACGGACCCCATCATTTTACCGAGAGAAAACAATGAATGAACGCCGAATTTACCGATCGTATAAGACATTGCACCAAAAGCAGCAATTGGAGAGAATTTCATGATGATTCCTACAATGCGGAAGAAAATTTCATTCATTTTCTCCAGGAAATTCGTAACGGGTTTCGCGCTGTCCCCAAGACCAGCCATCGCCAAGCCAAACAAGATAGAGAAGAATAGAACCGGCAGCATATCACCTTTGGCAAAGGCAGCCATCACGTTATCCGGAACGATACTTGTAAGGAAATCGACAAAGCCGTGACTGCTTGCTGCCGCGTCTTTCGTATACTTCGCAACATCTGCGGCCTTCACACCAGCCGTGCTCATTCCTGCGCCAGGGCGAATGATGTACATGACAGCTACCCCGATAACCATTGCAAACGTAGTAATAATTTCAAAGTACAGAAGCGCCTTGCCGCCGATTCGACCTACTTTTTTCATATCCCCCATACCAGAGATCCCGATTACAATCGTAAAGAACACAATTGGAGCAATAACCATCTTGATCATTTTCACGAACACATCGGAAAGTACTTTTAAGCTTTCCCCTTGGTGAGGGAAAAACTGACCGACCGCAATCCCGAGCACAATCGCTAACAGTACCTGCAGTGTTAAGTTTTTTCTTAGTTTCATCATCATCATATATCCTCCTTCTTCTCTACCTAATCTAGGCTTGGACTTTCTCTTTGCGTCTTCTCGCGACCCCATCTTCATAAGCCGCTTCTATAACCGCATCTCTCACTCGTTCCGCGACTGATTGATTAAATACACTTGGAATAATGTAAGACTCATTCAACTCATCCTCTTGAACAACCGATGCAATCGCCTTGGCTGCGGCAAGCTTCATATTCTCTGTCACTCTGGTAGCCCTGCAATCCAGCAGTCCACGGAACAAGCCCGGGAAGCAAAGGACATTGTTGATTTGGTTCGGGTAGTCCGAACGCCCTGTAGCCATAACCCGCACATAAGGCTCTGCCTCTTCGGGGAGAATTTCCGGTGTTGGGTTTGCCATCGCAAAGACAATAGGATCTTTCGCCATTTTGGCAACGTCTTCCCTTTTAAGTACACCAGGTCCCGATACACCGATAAATATATCTGCTCCTCCAATAACTTCTGACAGCGATCCTTGAAACTGCTTCGGATTCGTATGTTCCGCATACCACTGCCAAAAAGGATTATCGTAAACCCCTTCACGCGTGATGGCACCCTGTCGATCGACACCGATAATGTTTCGAACACCTGCAGCCATCAGCATTTTCGTGCAAGCCGTTCCTGCCGCGCCAATGCCGCAAAGCACGACTTTACAATCCTCAAGCTTCTTGCCTACGAGTTTAACGGCATTAAGTAACCCCGCCAAAAGCACCACAGCTGTACCATGCTGATCATCATGAAATACGGGAATATCCAATTCCTCGATTAGCCGCTGTTCAATCTCAAAGCATCTAGGTGCAGATATATCCTCTAGATTGATTCCACCAAAAGTTGGGGATAGCGCTTTCACAATATTTACAATTTCATCTGTATCCTGTGTAGCCAGACATATTGGGAATGCATCGACGCCTGCCAGCTGCTTAAACAACATCGCCTTTCCTTCCATGACAGGCATTGCCGCTTCAGGTCCAATATTACCTAGACCAAGTACGGCAGTTCCATCGGATATGACCGCAACCGTGTTGCGTTTGATGGTGAGCGTATGGGCAAGCGACGGCTTTTCGTGGATCGCCATGCACACCTTGGCAACACCCGGTGTATACACCCTGGAGAGGTCATCTCGATTCTTAATGGGATACTTGGGACTCATTTCAATTTTCCCGCCCAAATGAAGCAGAAACGTTTGATCCGAAACATGAACGATTTTCACTCCCGCTAATGTGCGGATGGCCGCGGCAATCAGTTCAGTATGCTTGTTATCGTATACATTGATCGTGATATCCCGAACCGTGATGTTTTTGTCCGTTCTAACGACGTCAATGGCTATAATATCTCCACCTGCATCACTAATGGCCGTGGCCACACTGCCGAACGACGCGGTATCCTTATCCAATTCTAGTCTTAAAATAATACTTGTATTAACTCCCGACGGGATTGACACGTTCTTCACCTCAAGCGATATCAGACTTTGTTTTCATCTATTTCTGTTTTCATGATATCGCTTTCAAAAGAAGGCGTGAAGAATTTGACCATATTGGTACTTATGGTCTTTTTGGTCTTCACTTTATTTATGATCTTTTGTTCTCTTTCATCCACACATACCTATTGATCGGACGCCCAATCCCGCCATACTCTAGGTCTAACTTCACCTGCTTATTCTTCTCGAGAAAATCCAGATACCTGCGTGCCGTAACCCTTGCCAATCCTACGCCTTCAGCTACTTCTTCCGCGGATAAAGATTTGTGCTGCTGCATCAGAAATAGCATAACTTGTTTCATCGTCAGTGCTTGCAGACCTTTGGGCAAATCCATTTGCACACTGAACTCAGGTGATTCAGGAATCGGTTCTCCCCCGTTGTTACCGTGTAATAATTGATCCAGTTCAACTTGTGATAATGTCGATTCTTTACCTAATCTTCTCTTCATCATCCGATAATTTTCCAGTGCCTCTTGCACCCGTTCAAACTTAAAAGGCTTCATGATATAGTCCACTGCGCCATGATGAAGCATCCGCTGGATCGTTGGAATATCGTTAGCGGCTGTAATCACAATGGCATCCGTATTTAGCTGTTCATTACGAATCTGCTGCAGCACATCTGTTCCGTTTTGACCTGGCATATAAATATCAAGAATCACGAGGTCAGGCTTCAAATGACGAATTTTCTCGATACCCTCTATGCCATTGGAAGATGTCCCTACAATTTCAAAGCCGGGAACCCTCTCAACAAATTGCCTGTTCACTTCAAGAACCATCGGATCGTCCTCAATCAGTACAACTCTATGCATGAGTATCATCCTTTCCTATAAGCATGGGGAAAGTGAGAATAAAGCTAGTCCCTACGCCAACCGTGGACTCGACTTCTAGATGAGCCCCGCATTTATTCACAATATTATGAATTAAATACAAACCAATGCCTCTGCTTTCGCCTACATTCGTGGAGAAGCCTCGCTCAAACATGCGTTGTTTGGTTTCCTCACTCATACCCTTCCCATTATCCTCGACCAAAATCGATAATACTTCATCGTCCTGCTCGATACTGATAAAGACCTCTTTTTTGCCATCCTTCTCCTTCAGAGCATCAAACGCATTCTCAATCAGATTCCCCAAGATGACCACCATGTCATGCTGATCTAAATTTTTCCGGAAATCGCACCAACCTGCTTGCCCGGTCCAAACGAACGTCGACGCCCAACTCTCTGCCGCGGCTAATTTTCCCCAAGATTAAACCGGCCGCGCTCTCATTCGCTATCTTGCTCGAGACAAAACTGCTGAGCTCGGATTGCGCTTCCATCGTTTCGAACAAATAGTCCAGCGCCTTCTGCTTATGATCAAGCTGGATCAAACCGCCGATCGTATGCAGCTTGTTCATATATTCATGATTCTGCACTCGAAGTGCGTCAACAAAAGCTCTTACACCGGTCAACTCTTCAGCGATTTTCGTTACCTCTGAGCGATCTTGAAAAATAGCTACGGCGCCAACCGTATGATGCCCTACTTTAATAGGAACCCGATTACTCAAAATATGAGCAGGACCAACATGCAGCTCTTGGTTATAAATAGCATGATTCAGCTGCAAAATTTCCGGAAGTCTCGTATCCGGAAGCACTTCCCGAATATGGCGTCCCAGTACTTCTCCTTCGATTTGCAGCATTTTTTTGGCTTTATCGTTAAAAACCGTGATGTATTCCTGGCTGTCTATGGCAATAACGCCTTCATGCATCGCATTGAAGGTAGCCGTCCGCTCAACGAGAAGCTGTGCGATCTCAGCAGGCTCTAAACGAAACATTTGCTCCTTAATATGCCTGGAGAGCATCCACGAACCCCATATCCCAAACACCAACGATAAGAAAACCGTCGCATAAATTTGTCCCCGCATATCGAGAATGATCCCGGATAGTCCCGGCACCAGCTTCCCCACTAATACGACACCAATTTGTTCGTGCTCCTCATTCATGACAGGAACGAAGGCTCTAAGCACCGCCCCTTGTTCTCCTTTTGCCCTGGAAAGATACGTATGCTCCGCAAATGCCGCATGCTCATCCTCCCCCTGCGAATGCTCCCCGATCCGGGAGGATGAAGGATGAGACCACCGAATACCGTTCATATCCAAGACAACAATATAATCAACGTCATTAATAATTCGTAGACGTTCAGTGATCGGATTAATTTCCTGTCTTTTGCTCTGTTCGGTTAACCCGCTGATGATAGAAGGCAATTGGGTAACCGTGCGCGCAGTTACAAGCAGTCTCTGTCCAAGCTCTTGTTCCTGTAAATGAATCACACGGCCTATTAAAATGATACCGCCGATACATATCGCAAATAATACGATACCAAACGACAGGATCGTAATTTTCCAATTCATGCGAAGACCCTTGATCTTCAAAGCCGATCACTCACTTTCTAGCTTGCCGTTTATTTCTAAGATCCCCCTACATTATGTTACACTGAATTTACGATATAAAACAGCTGGGGGTCCGTATGAAAACGTTTTTCGGTATCATGATGTTTATTGTAATCGGTCTCCTGACAGCGGTGGGATTCGGTTTTTCCTGGCAATTGGGTAACGGTCCGCTTGTCAATGATGATGAACAGATCGGACTCAACCAACAAACGATCATTCGATTCAGTTTTGTCGTGGCGGAGAATACACCAAAAGGATTAGCGGCTCAGAAATTCGCCCAATTAGTCAAAGCAAAGACCAACGACACCATTAAAGTAGAATTATTCCCCAATGGTACTCTATACAATGAAACCGATGAAGTCGGAGCTTTACAGACGGGCAGCATTCAAATGATCGCGCCAAGTTTCTCTAATATATCCGAAGTTGTTCCCGAATGGATGGCCATGGATCTTCCTTTCGTTTTCCAAAACGACGAAGATGTAGCCAAAGCTTTCCAAGGCAAGATCGGAAACATTTTGCTGCGCAAATTAGAACCAAAGGGCATTGTTGGTCTCGGTTTTTGGGCCAATGGTTTTCAGCAAATGACGTCAAATCGCGGCGTTCTTGCTCATCCCGAAGATTTTCGAGATTTGAAATTTCGGATTCTTCCAAGCAAGATCATCGAATCCCAATTTCGGCATCTGAATGCGAAGACGGTCCCCATTCCTTTTAATCAAGTATACCGCAGTATGGAATCCGGTCAGGTAGACGGTGGAGAGAACACGATTTCGAACATTTACTCTAAAAAGCTGTATCAGGTCCAAAAATATTTGACCATCAGCAATCATGCCTATCTTGGTTATGGCGTGCTAGTGAATAAGGTATTTTGGGAGAAATTATCCGCCGATCAGCAAAAGACGATTAATGAAGCCATGCAAGAAGCGACGGTTTGGGCTAATCAAAATGCGATCGAGATCAACCGTAAACAATGGAACGAGTTACAGAGAATTGGGCAGATGAACGTTCACCTTCTAACCAATGAGGAACGGGATGAATGGCAGCAGGTGCTTGAGCCAGTCTATGAAGAAGCTCAATCCTATCTTAGTAAAGAGCTCATGGATGCCGTGAACGAGCTTAGACAGGAATACTGAATATTACGAACCAGATCGGACATAATACCTTTCGACGGTGAAACAGCGAGGTGTAGTGTCAAAGATAATTCAATGATAAAACACCAGGGAAGTTGTTTTTGAATCGATATTGAAGCGAGGGGATGTGCCGTGGGCTCATTAATGTAGTCAAGTACTGCAATAATGTGATGAGGTAATGACCGAGCCAAGTAAGGTTCAAGGCAAAAGTACCATCAATCTATTCTCCGTCGAAGAGGACTCCGAAAGGGGTCCTTTTTTTAGTTTTGATGTAAACGTCAAAAACCCTTACCTTAGGAAAAATCAGTGATTTCGTGGCTTTAACGGGGACAATTTCATATCCGGATGCTATCCTTGATTATCGCGCTGCTGTTCTTCGATACGCTAGGCGTGCTCGGGAGAAATGTCATCTTTATTGGGCTTATAGAAGAAGCGGCGAAGGTATTGGCCATTTTGTTTTGCCTGCGTAATCGAAAATATCATTTTATCCTAAACGGGTTGTTAGTTGGAGCGGCTGTCGGCTCTGGGTTTGCCGCATTTGAGTAGGCCGGAAACGCACTGAATATCGGCATGCAGGGTATGACTTCTATGTTTGCAGCGTGTTTAAGAAGCGTTACTTGGTCGAACGCGACACTCAGATGAATCCCCCTGGGTTCCACATTACATAAATGTATAACGCAGCGAAGCACAAAAAGGGCACGACCGGGAAACGGGTTGTGTCCTTTTTGCTGTTTGAGCCGACGAAGGGAGTTCATGGGAGAGTAAGAAGCAAATCCATTTAACCGTCGTTGATATATACGATTTTTCGAACATAATTGGCGGGATTCATGCAAAAAGACAAATTATATACGATTTTTCACATAGATTTTTCACTTTAGCCAGCCCAGGGAATTTTCTATATGATTTTTCATATATAATTCCAAGCATCGAAACAGAAACAGTGCTCAAACCAAATCCGGACTTTGGATAGAGCCCACATATTCATAGTAGTTGACTCGCTGGGACACTCCTCTGGCCATCGCCCGAAATTTCCCTTTATCGACCAGTATGCGGCAGTACTTGATGACAGTCATAATATGCAGTTCCAACTCCCTTGCAGCCTCGGATGGGCGAATGGCACGATTATGGCGAATGGCCGCTCGCATCAAGTCTCGTTCGATTTTTGAATAGCGTTTCTCCACCATTCTTTTGGTTCCACTCTCAGCAGACAGATAAGGGAACAAGATGTTCCGCAATGTGGAGAGAATGAACGAGGGGTTCTCTTTTAACTCATCCAAAGAGATGTAGAAGACCGTACAGTCTTGAGCTTGAAGAAACAGTCCCCGGTTCAAATCCATCCGATACTTGGTTCGATCCGTGCCGTGTGAGCCAAAGTCCATGATCTCAAATACAATACGTATAGCACCAACAATCCACATGAAATCGACAAAGTAGGATCTCCCTCGCCAGTCCTTCACTTCATATTCAGGATGCAATCCATGGAAATGTCCGACAAGCTGCCACCAGATTTGCTTAACGAACAATCGATTTCCGAACCCATGGCCGCGTTTCAGAGCATCCAGACGTTCCCCTCTTCTTCGCCTAAGATGATCACCTATCCATTTATCGTGTTCGATCTCAAAACCCATTCCCTGATCACCCGCCTCTTCATATTCGTTTTAAAAAACACAAAACCCCG
This sequence comes from Paenibacillus sp. V4I9, assembly GCF_030817295.1. NCBI lineage: Bacteria > Bacillati > Bacillota > Bacilli > Caryophanales > Paenibacillaceae > Paenibacillus > Paenibacillus sp. V4I9. The sequence goes on along the minus strand of NZ_JAUSZE010000001.1, from coordinate 44,433 downwards.
ACTCCTTTCCGATTTAGAAAGGAAGCGGGGCATTCTTTGCCACTCGGTTAATGCGTGATATCCATAGTGTGCCACAATATTCTCAGAGAGCGCAACAGGAAAATGAATAACTACAAAATCCGGCTGAACGATCCGAAATCGGAAGGATTACGGCCGGCCATCCGGTTCAGCTTTAGGTAACTGTACGCGTATTTATAATAATGGCCGTGTCTGCTGTCCGCGAATGCCTGCTCCCAGAATGGCTGTTCCAACGGACTGCTCATGGTTGTTGTAAATGGTGGATCATATTCCGTCGGATTTTTTTCCAGCCCGTTTGCGTAGACCAGAATGTCCATTCTTGTGAATAAGGAAGTCTCCGACTGATCAAGCCCATGATCGTGAAATACTTGCTTCAGCTCTAAGATGGAGTGGCCATGAGTAAGGAGGTGTCCGAGCTGCATATCGCCTTTTTCCATTTGGTACGGCCTCTGAAAGTTATGAAAAAGATCAACAACAACAGCGGGAGTCAGTGGAACCCTTGTTGTCGTTACGGGGATGCCTTCAGGATCAATGACGATGTCGTTTCCGTTTATCGTTACATAACCCGGACCGGACGCCGCAAATCCCTCCAGCAATTTTGTCATGGCATTGTACAATTCGACCGTTGCCGGAACTTCGGAGCAAGAGAGCGTAGCCAGCATGTAATACACATAGATCACATCATGACCCAATGCATGACAAGATTGATCTTTTTTGACGAGCAAGCTCAAAATACCATTACGAAAGCCTGCGTATTCCTTGTGGGCCCGATATTGCTTATCGTTTGGGTGTTCCTCTACCGTTTTTTCGAGATTTTTGCGAATCGTGGCTTCCAGCGTTCCCGGTACCAGGTTTTCTTCCAAAACTCCAATCAAGGCTAAAACCGCGCACGCCCAATGGCCTTCCCAAATGTTCGTCTGCGACGACTCAATCATTTTTTGGCATGCCCATTTCTTGTGAAAATCGATGCCCAGAGCGGATCCCCTCCTTTTACCGTCAGCAGTCAAAGTGCAAAAAATCCTTTTATTTCTTATCATAGCATTAGGTAAATTAATCGCACGGGTTTATTATCGGTTCTATAGATAGTGCATCGTTATCTCACTTCTGACTAGAAATCTTACATTAATACCCGTCTGTCCAATTCCCTTAGATATGTAGTAAGTCCCAAATCGATTTTTATGGAGACCCTTATAAATCCCCATCCTAGGTAACTTACCCGCGTTTTTGATTCTAAAGAAAAATGGTACATTAAATTGTTTACCATGTAGATGCCCAGCCATTAAATAATCATATTGTTTATTTAAATGTAAGACTACGTTAGGATCGTGGGTAATAACGACTTTAGTTTTACTCTGATCAACATTTTGAAACGATCTTTCTATATTACTCTTACCTGAATCAAAATCATCAATTCCAATTAACTCAAATTGCTCTAAATGTACCGATTCATTAATTAATAAATGCAAACCGTATTTTCTTAGTAGATTGATTAAATCCTGTACATTTTCTTGCTGATAATCATGGTTTCCGAGAACACAATAAATGGGTACGTTACTTATAACCAAAGCTCTTAGATACTTTTCTAGTTTAGAGAGACTTGTTCGACGTTTGGTAAAATCACCTGTAACAAAAATATAATTTGGTTTCTCAAGATTAATAATCATTGTAATTTTAGATGGACTTATCCTTAATCGTTCTACATGCATATCACTAATTTGTAGGATTTTCAATTTTAAATCCAGAGGGTATTTAATTCGCTCAACTTTTAACCATTGTGTAGGTAAGATAAAATTTATATAAAATAAGAGTATTAGAATCAATATGGATAAATAAATCAATTTACTTCACCATCCTCCTCTTAGAAATTCATTTTGTAGAAGTTAACATATATTCTAGATATTTCGGATTATTCCTTTCAGTGAAAAAAATCTTAATTATTAAAAAAGGCGCTGCAGTGGCGCGAAGAAGCAAACTCTTCCCAACCTGCAGCGCCTTACTATGTTTTTTACGAGCAAATTGCCGCCTCATATCGCAAGGAGGCACCGATAACAGCCAATTCATTAACCAACCCTAGCTGCTTAAAGACATGCAAGCTGCTGTTAACCGTCATCGCATTGATATGAGGATACCTAACGCTCAACGCTTCACATATGTCTTTGACCGTCGTGAAACTCCCCTGCGCATAAAGAAATTCCAATAATGCATGCCGTTGTGGCGTTAATGTAATATTCTTGGCTCTCATCTTCTGCAGTGCTAAATTCAAATCATGTTGTACCATCATGGAAACCTCCTCTACGAATGACTTGAATTTTTACGAAGACCCTTAGCGATTTAAGTGTTGTAAATAACCTGAAATATCTACGTTCAAACCTGCCGCCAGACTTTCCCCCAGCTTCGCATCCGCTCTATAAAAATTACAGATCGCCATCAGTTTCGATTTCTCGTGAACAGACGAGAGGTCGCCTACCAGATTCGAAATAAAGTTCGCTTGCTCCTGCTCGCTGAAGCTGCGGAATGTGTCTCCGGCTTGTGCGAAATCATTGGTTTTATCGATTTTTTGTCTACCAACAGTTCCATTGATGAGTGCACTGCTGTCGCGAAATTCAGGCGCTTCTTTCGGTGCATCGGCATGACGAGTCGGCTCATAATTCACACTGCCAGGCTGCTGCTTCATTTGCATAGCGCCATCGCGCTGGTTATTTTGCACGGTTGCATAAGGGCAGTTCACCGGGATTTGCAGGTAGTTGGCGCCAAGACGGTGTCTTTGTGTATCTGGGTAGGAGAAAAGCCGGCCTTGCAGCAGCTTATCTTCCGAGGGCTCAATCCCTGACACCAACACACTTGGCGCAAAAGCTGCTTGCTCCACATCAGCAAAAAAGTTCTGAGCGTTGCGGTTTAACGTCATTGTCCCTACTTTTTGCAACGGAACAAGGTCTTCTGGCCACACTTTTGTTGGATCCAGTGGATCAAAATCGTATGCATCCAAATCCTCAGGCGGCAGCAGCTGCACGTGCAGGTCCCATTTCGGGAATTCGCCGCGATCGATGTGGTCGTACAAATCTCTTGTTGCATGACTGAAATCCTCGCCCTGAATGGCTGAAGCTTCGGCTTTGCTCAAATTACGAACGCCTTGGTGCGGTTTCCAGTGATATTTCACATACACATAATTCCCTACGGAATTGATCCATTTAAACGCATGAACACCGAAACCATTCATTTCACGGTAATTCGCTGGTGTGCCGTAGTCCGAGAATACCCAAGTCAGCATATGCGTCGACTCCGGTGTCAGTGACATGAAATCCCAATAGCGGTCAGGCGTCTGAACATTCGTGTCAGGCGCCGGCTTCAAGGAGTGAACCATATCAGGGAATTTCATCGCGTCGCGGATAAAGAAAACAGGAAGATTATTGCCGACTAGATCGTAATTGCCTTCTTCTGTATAAAATTTAACTGCGAATCCGCGCGGATCACGCGCTGTTTCAGGTGACCCTTGCCCATGGATAACCGTGGAAAAGCGTACGAATACCGGCGTTTCTCTGCCAGCTTCGCTTAGGAAGCCTGCTTTCGTGTAACGTTTCATCGAATTTTCAACGATAAAAGTTCCAAAAGCTCCCGCTCCACGCGCATGAACCACACGCTCCGGAATACGCTCCCGATCGAAATGCGCAATCTTCTCTAATAAATGGTAATCCTCCAATAGTGTCGGACCATTCTGGCCTGCTGTCCGTGAGTTCTGGTTATCGCCTACAGGCGCACCCTGGTTGGTTGTTAAGTGGTTATGGGACATCTGCATTCTCCTTCGCAGGTATAATTGTATTATTTAGAATAATTATTATATAATATCTATTTTATTTTAATTGAGAAGAGTTGTCAATAACCCTTTCTACGCTTGTTAAACCTGAATTGGCTGCAATTTCTAGCACATTTTCACAAAATAGCGGCCCGTCGTTCCTCATGACTTCATATTCCTCCAACTCCATTCGAGAAGTTGAAAAAAGGCCATCAAGTCCCACCGCACTTGCGCAGGAACTTAACAGCCTTCAAAATTATTTAAGCCAAGGTACCACTTGTCCACTCTACTCCCCATCTGTATATACATGAATGCTCACGTTTGCCCCACCTAGTCCGCATCCAGAAAATCCTCGTACGTCATTTCCTTAAACCTTTCTTTCCAAGGAGAGATAGCTTGCAAATTCTCATAAATCTCTTCCGCCTTTTGAATGCAAACAGTTTGGACAATTCGGGCATATTCCATACATCCGGAATCATGAATCATTTGCAAAAAATCCTCTTTCTCTTTCAAAAGGAATTCTACGGTAATTTCACCCTCATAATATGCTTTCAATTGACTGAATGCCGTATCTTCAATGGATAGTAAATACAACACAGGAAGCGTTCGTTTCTTTCCAATCAAATCGTTTTTCACATCAAACCGAATAAGATCTCTCATATCATTTTGAATTTGATGAATAAGGCCAATACAGTCAGCTAATTGATGAATCTGTTCAATGGTTTCCTCCGTGCATTCTAAAGAGGAATAACCCATGAAACAGGCAAGCCGGTATAAGGAACCTGATTTCTCTTGCGTCATCATCAGATAGTCATCTACAGTTGATATCATATTGGTTACATCTTTTTGTTGGCCATTAATCGATCTCGAAATGATTTTGCTTACCTCGACTAGCATCTTATCTTTGACCTGCAAGTGCCCCAATTCACCTAACAATCCCATGAACAGCGCCATAACAGCATTCAACGTAATGGCTTGTGGACATTGCATCCATGGCTTACTCCCTTGATCTTGATCCTGCAAATCATCCATAATATCCAAAGTGAGAATGACCAGTTCCGTCACCGCAGCAAGTCGATGAATGTGAGGCGAATCTCCTCCTAACATCTTGTGCGTACAAATCGTGATCTTAGACCATGTACAGTTTTCCTTTTCTTTGTCATCTATAAAAGATTTAAGCAGAGTATTTAAATCTTCTACATAAATATAGTCATCAATAACACGATGCATATGCTGCTGGATGTCCTGCATCATTTCCTCCTTTAAGCCTTCGTGTAATATTTGCTTTTAATAAACTTTTCTAGTGCTTCCGTTCTCGATTTGGCGCCCCATTTGTCGTAAATCTTGCGTAAATAATTATCGACAGTTCGCTTGCTCATAAAGATGCGTTCCGCAATTTGATCGTGAGTCGCTCCCTTGACCAACATGTTCATCATGAGTACTTCTTCATCTAGTAACACACAGTCATCCTTGGTATAATCTCCACTTAATTGCATCTGGTGAAAGTATGATAACGGCAGCATCGTATGACCATCCAACATACAATTCACCATATTTTTAATCGTTCTTTCGCTCGACTCCTTCGATAGAACGCCGCTTACTTTGATTTCGATTAATTTATTTAAGATGCCCGTCACATCGATTCCCGTAAAAATAACAATATGCATATTCGGATAAATGTCCTTTAACTGAGCAGCGACTTCTGTGCCGGATAGATCAGGAAGTTGATAATCTAGAAATACGAGACCAGGCTGATGCAGCTCTACTTGTTCCAAGCATTGTTTGGCATTAGAGACAACGCCGATAACTTCAATACCATCGATCTCTTCTAATAAAGATTTGGTCGCACGTGCAAACAAAGGATGATCGTCGACAACCAATGTCTTAACGACTTCAATCATGCAGAAATCACCTCCTCGATGGGTATCGTAATGATAAACTTCGTTCCGTTTCCTTTTTGTGTATTGAGCTCAAAGTGTCCACCCACGTGCAAGACTCTGCTTCTCATTTGTTCGATCCCCATGCCTGATGCGCCAATCTCCGGGTGAACTTCGTCTCTATCATGAAATCCAACTCCGTCATCCTCATAAATTAACCTGAAACAAAAATCTTTTTCCATGATATGGAACTTAACTTTAGAAGCCTGCGAATGTTTTTTTGCGTTATTAAGCAGCTCTTGGACGATTCGGAATATATACCGTTTCGTAAGCAAATCTTTAGTTTCGATGACAGCAGCATGTCCTGCTTGAAATTCAAGCTCAAATGACGTTGTATATGACTCCTTTTCCAAGTACATCTTCAGCGTTTGAATCAGACCTACCTCTTTTAACAAATGGGGATTTAACTCAAAGCAGCTTTGGCGCAGGCTGGCATTGATCATTTCCACAAAATTATTCATATTTTTCAATTGTACCTGATCTTCTTGATGCATCGTTGGCTTATCGGCAAGAGTGGATATTCTTCTTTTGAGAAAGAAAAGATCCTGCATCGTCGTATCATGAAGATCGCTAGCAATCCGAATTCGTTCCTCTTCCTGAAGTTCAAACATCACCTTACGAAACCATTGAATATCCTGCGCTGCGTTTTCATGAGGAAGCTGGGAAGCAAATTGATGCAACCTGGCTGTTAACTTGCGGATCAAGTGGACATTTTCCAAGCTAACTTCCAAATAGGTTGTAATCAGCTGCAGCCACTGCCTCTCTTCCTTCGCAAGCATCGTGTTCGTCTTTTTCCGTGTCATAATCAAATAACTCGAATACTCTTCATGGCTATTCATCTCCATGCATGTATAAAGCGGATGATCGAGCAAGGATGACGAGTTAACAAGCTGCTGAACTTCTGAAGTATCTATTTCCCCTTCGTAAATGATCTCGGTATCGTTCTTATACTGGAACACAATGGCTCCACCCATCACCTGAAGGGTACCAACAATATCCACGAGTATGATCTCTTTCAACTCACGGAAACTGGAAATGGTCCCAAGGTTTTTAGATATTTTCTTCAAAGCAAATTGCAGGGCGTATTTTCTTGGGAACAAAAACGGCTCAAGCCGCGTTGTCCAATATTCGGCAACATACAGAACCGACGAAACAAGAATAATGGAACCAATGAATAGGAATAAAATTTGTTTATCATCTACTTCTTGACCAAATAAGAAAACGTAGGCCCCTGTAAACAGGCTGACGGGAATGATCGCCATTAAACCAGCGAACATAAAACGCCGGATAACAAGCCCGATATCATACAACTGATTGGAGGCAATCAAATAGGCAAATGAAATGGGGAAAACCAATATAAGCCCGCTTGTATACCTTGCATTTAAAATTTGTTGTCCTGTAATTAATTGAGGAAGTAAGGAGAAGCAGATGACTGGTAAAAAAGAGATCAACAATGACAACCATACGCTCTTAATAATGCTCGACACGTAGGATTGTTGTTTTCGAACTTTAGCATACAGAAATGTCAAAACACTCATATTGAAAATAAAGCCAATAATGAAAAAGACTAAGGTTACGGAGCCATCATAACGATACACCTTGGCCATCGGAGGATAAAAGTATAGGCTTCTTATAGCGAATGCTATGATTACGATTGCATACAAATATTTTAAAATTCGAGTTGGCAATTCCATATTGCCTTTTTCCTTGAAAAAGATAACCAAGAAATGCAAAAAGATAATCGGCAAAGCCATCATAAAGCTGGCAATCAACAGCTTTCCAATAACATCTCCCCTTACGGAAGCACCCAGACTCATATAAATCATAGCCATGGTCAGAAAAACAGCAGCGAGCAGCTTGGCCGATGGAGAACGGCGCATTTTCATGAAAAGCAAAACAGCCATGAACAGACATACGCCTTCCTCTACTAACGGAACCATATCGTAGAAGGTAGTGCTATTCCTGTTTACCTTTATTTCATACTCATAACCGTCTCTTGAAATCAGTAACAAGTGAGCTTTCTCTATCGCTTTCCATTTTTGAATGGTCCGGGATTCATCAGGAAGCTTGCCATCCACCTGCTTGACGATATCCCCAACCTTGAGGTTTAGCTTTGCACTGGCGCTTTCCGGAGTCATCTCCTTGATCACCCATTGTTGTTGTGGAGTCAATTCAACATAAATCCCGATATAAGGGAAATGAAAGGTAATGAACGAGCACCAAATCTGCAATACAATGAAAATTGTCACACAAAACCCTATTGCATATTTATTTCTCATCCACCAACATCCTCCATTTATTTGCTATAATACATTTGTAGTCCAATCGTATAAGAAAGAAGTGATCCTATGCCGGTCATCCAGTTAACCCCGAAATTGCAGCATGCCGTTCACATGTTGAAACGTAACGAGTTGCGCGAAGATGCAAGCCCTTTCTTAACTGAGCTATCATTATCTAAAGTAGAATCTGCCGCAGCGGTTAGAACCTTTAATCGTCCTGCAATTGCTAGGCAGAAAGATCTAGTAAAACTCGCAGGTGATTGGTGGTAAACTCTAGTATTATTTTACCAAATTAAAAAAGGATTGTATAATTAGCCTCCCGCTAATCATGCAATCCTTTTTATCGTCTTCATGCAATTGTTTTTGCATGTTTTACACAAGTACGAAAAATAGGTTGAAATCAGTGAAATGATTTATGTGATGCCCTTGAAACAAGTTAACTTTATGATAATAAGTATATATATGGAAAAACACACTTGGTTCTTAATATGGATGAGAAGAAAGGAGTTCAAGGTATGAAAGATAAAACAATGAGCCGATGGAGTACCTATGACCCCTTCTATATCGAACTAGCTGATAAAAAGATCGCCGATATTGTCATCACCCATCATGCCCATAGTCGATGGATCACTCGTGTGGAAGGTGAACAAACAAAGCTTGAGGATATATGTACGTATTTGTGGGATAAGCTTAAGAGCGGCAAAATAGCGTCCTACTACCGCAACGAAGAAGAAGTATACGTTATCGATGATGATTTACTAATGGTTGTGCAATTTACTGAGGTTGAGAAAGAAACCGATCTAATCGGCAGGCCCTTACATAGAATGATTGTCATCACCTTCCTCGGATTTATGTCTAAAACCATGGAATTGCGTGACTTACGAGCCTACTATTCTTGGCTGCGCCATTCCAGGAGAATGACGCTGATTAAGAATAACAGGAAAAAAAGATAATCCAAAAAAACGCTGCGGCGCAGGGGAGAAGAACTACTCCCATGCGCCGCAGCGCTTTATTTCAACCCCCTAAGCCGTCCCGAAGGTGACGCCCAGTTCCCGAAGCAGCTTACGGTACGCGATGCTCAAGCGATCTGTATTCAGATGCAGCTCCGCTTGAAGATCGAGCGGAAGCAGCTCAGGCTTCTGGTTTTCAACCATTTCTCGATCCTGCTCAATGAGCAGATCCTGAAATTGAACGAAAACCTCGTCAGGTTCCTCATAAGCATAGTTCCTCTGCTTCAACATGAACGCTTTGCTCATTTGCTCCGTTTCCGGCAGCACCATCAAGAACAACCGGAAGATATGATCCGTATCGCGATCTCTTTTGGTAAAAGCGACACAGAGCGGACCGAACACTTCGTAGACGTATCGGCTATGTACGCCGCGCCCCGTTCCATCCGGATCAGGTTGATAGACGATAATTTCCTCTGAAGTAAGGACACCGTCCTCCTCGTAAACCTGATAATCCCCAATTTCAGCAAATTCACTATCACCTAGCAAACCCTCATGAACAAACATTAGATGGGATACGTCGAGGAAGTTCTCAATGATACGAGGTCCTGCAGCTTGCAGGGTGTAAGGTCCCATGATGACTTCTTTGAAGCCGTCAGGGATAAACGCACTCACTTTTGGCAGAGAATGAACCGGTGTACCTAAGCTCACCCAGATGAAACCGTGTGCCTCTACACATGCGTAGACGAACGCTTTCGCCTTGGAGGGAATCGCTCGATCAGCAGGCAGAGACGGAATTCGCGTACAAGTACCGCAGCCGTTGTATGACCAACCGTGGTAAGCACAGACGAGTTCATCCCCCTTCACTTTACCCAGTGATAATGGTACTCCCCGATGAATACATAAGTCCTTGAAGGCGTGGACGCCTTGCGAAGTACGGAATACAGCCACTTTTTCGCCTAACACGATGACAGGTATAGGCTTTTCTAGCAGATCTGACGACAACAACACCGGATGCCACTCGTCAATCAAAGCAATATCTTGTATCGTCATCGCCCTAACGTCCTCTCACACTTATTTCGGAATGACACCTTTAATGCCCTTAACAAACCAGGTTGTGCCCAATATCTCTTCGTCTGTCATCTTTTTACCCTGTTCAAAACGCGTCTTGCCATCTTGATCCACGATAGGTCCTTGGAATACTTCGAAGGTACCGTTCAAGATATCTTGCTTCTTCTTCTCAACAAGAGCTTTAACGTCGGCTGGCACATTTTTACCTAGAGGAGCTATATCTGTAATGCCTTCTTTCATGCTTCCGAAATACGCGCCGGATTTCCAAGTCCCATCCATGACACTTTTAACGGTCTGCACATAGTAAGGTCCCCAGTTCCATTTCGGGTTAGAAATATATGTCTCAGGCGCAAATCGGCCCATATCCGAGTCGTTTCCGATCCCCCACACTTTGCGTTCCGCTGCCGCTTGAATACTTGCAGGTGAATCTTGGTACGCAGCCAAAATGTCAACGCCTTTATCCAGTAAAGAAATCGCAGCTTGCTTCTCTGTCGCCGGATCGAACCAAGTATTGCTCCAAACCACAGACACATCAATATCCGGATTAACGCTTTGTGCGCCAAGGGTGAAAGCATTAATGGTATAAATAACTTCTGGGATTGGGAATGCACCGACATAACCCATGTGATTGTTCTTGGTTATTTTACCGGCCGCCATACCTACGAGATACGCACTTTGGTATTCGCGCCCCATGTATGTCCCTAGGTTAGGCAGTGTTTTATAGCCAGTTGCGTGTAGAAATGTGACCTTCGGGTGCTTTTGAGCTACATTGTACATCGGGTCCATATATCCAAAGGACGTTCCGAAAATAATATCGTTCTTCTGTGCCAACTCTTCAAAAACACGCTCTGCATCAGGACCTTCAGGAATATTTTCAACCGTTGTCGCTTTGATGCCTAGCTCTTTTTCCAACATTAAACGGCCTTGATCGTGCTCGTAAGTCCAGCCTCCATCACCTGGAACACCGATATAGACAAAGGCGACTCTAGGCAGCTTTTTCTCCGCCTGTGGCGCTGTACTGCTAGCTGGGGTTGAAGCAGGGGACGCATTAGGTGCGGTCGTGATGCTAGTCGTTGTTGATTGTCCAGAGCAAGCAGTTAGGATCATAAGTAAGATAGCTGTTAAGGAAAACATCCATTTTTTTGTCATAATGGCTTCTACCCCTCTCTTTTTATCGACAAACCACATCTTTCTACAGCTCTGAAAATGCCTTCATAGCCCGTGCATCGGCATAAATTGCCACACAGTGCCTCTTCGGCCTCCGCCCTAGTCGGGGTAGGATTCTTTTCCCATAAAGCCGTAAGCGTAACGACCATACCAGCGGTACAATAACCGCACTGGAGCCCTCCTTCCTCTAACATAGCTTGCTGAACGGGATGCAGCTCTCCCCCCGCCGATATCCCCTCAATGGTCGTCACTTCCTTACCTGCCGCTTGATAAGCCATAAGCAGGCAAGAATTAACGGGTTTACCATCAAGCAGTACCATGCAGGCCCCGCATCGTCCTATCTCACAAGAAACTTTGGTTCCTGTTAAAAGCAAGTCATCGCGCAGGATATCCGACATCCGTTTGGAAGCAGGGACCGGTACCGCGACAGCCTTACCGTTAATGGAACATTCAAGCACATAAGTTGTATTAATCAATGGCCTCCACCCCTTCTAACCAGTCGATGGACTGCACGATGTTTTCCGGTGAAATCGGAAGTCGATTTACCCAAATACCCGTTGCTTGCCGGACCGCTGCGGTAATGGCCGGGGCCAAACCGACGGAGCCGATTTCGCCAACCCCACGCGGGCCAAATGTATCATCCTCGGGCAAATCTTCAATCGCTTCTACCCGAATGGTATGAGGGCTGTCCTTGAAGGTTGGAACTAGGTACGTGTCCAAATTATGCCGGACGTAATTGCTTTCCTTCATGACGGCATCTTCAGTCAATGTGTATCCCAACGCCATTACGCTGCCGCCCTCAATCTGTCCGAGGAACCCCATCGGATTAATAACAGGACCTGCTGCAATGACGTGATCGGTTTGCAGCACCTTCACTCGCCCCGTCAGCATGTTCACTTCCACTTCCACGATGACGGATGCGTAGGAGTATAAATAATGAGCGCCGACCAGCCCTTCCGGCGTCGTCGGGTAGTCGAACTCCGTATGCGCGATGATCGGCTGGGCTGCTGCCTCAGCAGCCTCCGCCAACTCCGCATACGTCACAACCGGCTTGCCCGATTCATCGCCCTTGCGATGAATCCCGCCTGCGCCGGTTGCCAGTTCTTCGGCTGCGAGGCCGGCGAGTGCAGACGCCTGCTGAAGCAGCGCCTGCACGAACGGCGGCTTCAGACGCTGCAGTGCGCGCCACATCATCGTGGTGGCGCGCGAAGCGGTGCTGGATCCGCTGCTCGGCACGCGATCCGTATCGCCGATGACGATGCGGATGTCTTCGGCGGTGCAGCCAAAGAAGTCTTGCAGCATCAGCGTGAGCGCTGCATAGAGCCCTTGCCCGAACTCCTCGAAGCCGAAGGAGGCTTGGATCTTGCCCTCCGGCGTAAGCTCGATGCGTCCGCCGGAGTGATCCGGGATGCCTAGGCCGAGCCCGGCGCCGTGCATCACCATCGCTGCGCCGACGCCCCGGCGGATCCACGGGGCTTCGCCCTTGTCATTCCGCTCGTCACCCTGCTGCCTCTCCGCTTGATCCCGCTGCTTCTCGCCCATGCCTTGCTGTACCTTTCCATCGCCTTCCCGCTTCAGCTTCCCGCGCTTCGCCCAGAGCGGCGACTCCATCACCTTACTCCACACTTGGCTCGCGCCCTCGGTTTGCACAATCTTCTGCCCCATTGGCCCCGGGTCGCCCGGAGCGCGCAAGTTCTGCTTACGCAGCTCCCAGGAGTCCATACCGAGCTTCTCTGCTAACCGCTCGATTTGGCTCTCAACGGCAAAAATCACCTGATTGCCGCCGAAGCCCCGAAACTCACCGGACACGCCGTTATTCGTATATACACCCGTCCCCTGAACATCTACATTCGGGATGTTATAAGGTCCTATCGCATGTTCCGTAGCAAAATTCAAGACCTCACAACCCAAGGTTGCATAGGCGCCTGTATCAGCAAGAATGCTGACTTGATGTGCGATGAGACGCCCCTCTTTATCCGCGCCGGTCTTCATCTTAATCCGCATCGGATGCCGTTTGATGCCAGATATGACGGATTCACGTCGCGAATTGTGCATTTTGATCGGTGATCCCGTCTTCAGTGCCATAAGGGCACCGAAGGGCTGCACATTGAGTTCATCCTTACCGCCGAACGACCCGCCGATCGGACTGGATACTACCCGAATCTGCTCCTCAGCCATCCCTAGAATCCTTGATAGCTGCATCCGATCCTTGTAACCATGCTGCGTCGGCGAGTAAACCGTCAATCGGCCATCATCCTCTGGGATAAACAAGCCGCCCTCCGTTTCCATATAGGTGTGCATTTGACGAGGCGTAAAATACGTCTCCTCAACAATATGTGCACATCCCTCGAACGCCGTTTCTGCCTCCCCATGCTTCAAGCTCGTTCGGTGCAGCAGATTGCCATCGGGATGCAGCCTAATCGCACCCGCGTCTAGCGCCGTTTCTGGATCATCTACAACAGGCAATGGCTCATAAACAACCTCAATCAGGCTAAGCGCATATTCAGCGATCTCTTCCGTATCCGCAGCTACCGCCGCCAAAGCGTCCCCAATGTAACGAACGCGATCATGACAGAACACAGGCTGATGCGGGAAAGCAATGCCGAATAAATTCATACCAGGCACATCCTCTGCCGTTACCACGACGCGCACACCCGGAGTCATTATCGCCTTGCTTGTATCGATGGAAAGAATCCATGCATGGGGGTAACGACTTCGAAGCACTTTCCCATGCAGCATGCCGGGTGCTGTTAAATCCGTGAGATATCGGAGCTTTCCGGTTACCTTTTCTTCACCGTCAGGTCGGATAATCCACTTATTCGCATACGTATCACGACTTAGGAGCATCCGCTCCGCCCCCTTTTTGCCACGCTTTATAGCACTCAGAAACGATGAGATTGGCCGCTGTCTGCTTGCGATAAGTAACACCGGCATAATCATCAGCCACAGCATCGAATTCCGTGAGCAAACCCTTATGCAGATACTTCAGAAGCTCCTTGGATAAAGGCTGACCCATGGCAGCGGCCTCCAGATCCTTAAACCTTGCTGGAACAGCGCTTCCTCCGCCCGCAGCTAATGCAATGCTTGTGAGGGCTCCATCCTTTCCTAGAGACAGCCTTCCAGCTACTGTTACAACCGATGGGGTGAACGCTTCTCTTCGTCCCACCTTAAGATAAAACTCATACTTATTCTCCTCTTCAACACCTAACGGAGCCGCCGTTGGCACCACGATCCCTGTCATTACCTCGTTCTGGGACGAAATCGGACTTTCCAGCCACTCCGTCAGCGCCAGTGAACGTTCATTCTGCCCATCCGAGCAAATGATTTGGGCATCCATTACAAGCAACACAGGAATGAGGTCCCCCGTTCGTGACATTACGTTGCCTCCGATAGTGGCTAAATTTCGTACAGAGGGCGCTGCGATCTCAGAGCAGGCTTGCACTAGGAGCCCGCATCGTTGCCTAACCAGCTCATTTTTCATCAAATCTGCTAAACAAAGAGCTGGCCCTATATGAATGTGTCCAAGAAAATCGACCGTTAATCCCGATAGCAATGAGATATTACCAAGGCTAATCAGATGCTGTGGGAGCGGTGAAAGACCGTTTTCCCAGCGCGTACGGAGCCAGGTGCCCCCAGCAATGAGTACCGAGTCATCTCCCCATTTATGCTTCATACGCATGGCTTCCGCTACGCTCGTAGGCTGCCATACTGAAGGCTGCTGCTCTGGCAGCTGATACAAAGGAACTGACATGAACAACCCTCCTTAAATCACAATAGATACGATTGGTTCGTTATTGTCTTGCTTCAAGCCACTTCTAATGGATAATCTCAATAGAAGTTGTAATCATTTAGCGGTGTCTTAAATCGGGATTCAATCGTCATATATGCTGGGTTGAGGTTGCCCGATGAATGAATCCCTATTCGCGATTAAATGATGTTGTAAAAAGTGCAACAATTACTGCAAATGGGCTCGAAATGTTGTACAAAAAAGTGCAACTTCAAGTTGCAAAATAACCTTTAGGCGTGTGAATTGTTGTATAAAATACAACATGGGTAACTCTATAGCCCCTCTACCCTCACGAAAGATGAATGTCTCTAAATTGAATTTTTTCCAATACTCCGTTTTTCAAAAGCCATCCGCATATAAATTAGATATACTATAAACAATATCCAAAAACTACGTCAACTTACTTAACACGTTTTTGTGTTTTTGTATAAAAAAATAGCGCATTATTAGTAATAATGCACTCGCTCCTTCTTTTATGTTATTTAAGTTCACATATATTGGTGCGAAAATATTTTTTTAGCCTGTTCATAACGATCCAATGTATCAACATCCATAAACTTCAACTGGTTTTCCTCTTCCACAATTTGACCGCGGTACGCTGGCAAGTGAAACAAGGATCGCGCTCCGGTATCCCCTTCCAAAGCAGCAGCAGCCGACCACATCCCTCGCCCCAAAATAACAGGAGGCTTCGGCATCCCCTTATCCCCGCTGGCGATATAATCGTAGCCCGCTTCCTTATTAAACGCATTCGTAAGGCGAAATAGCATCTGACCATCTACGAAAGGCTGATCCGCCAACAGGACTAAGATGCCATCTGCACTCATCTCTTCCGCCACCTGGATCCCCGTGCGCAGCGAGTGCGCCATCCCGCGTTCAGCATCCGCACATATCTCAATCAGGCACCTGCCCAATAATATGTGCATGTGAGCTTCTTCTGGCAACCAATCCAAGGAATCACCATCACGAACGACAACAACCACACTATGCAGTTCGGAATGAAGAGCTTGCAGCAAAGCAACCCCGCCAAGCCGTACGCCTTCAGCCATTTCTAACGACTGCTTCGCTGTCCCCATCCGTCTGCTGCTGCCTGCCGCCAAATATACACCAACGACCTTCCTCTTCACAGCGCTCACCAAGGGCGGCAGCTTTGGGTATCTCGCCCCATGGCTACAGAGGAGGTCCACTCTCCAGTCGTGCGAACACCACGCTTCATACGTATCAATTCAGCTACTATGCTGACTGCATTTTCAACAGGGCCTTCTGAGCCAATGTTTAAACCAACGGGATAATGCAGCCACTCCGGCCGCTCTAGTCCTTCAAGCATCTTCTCCGTTCGATCCCTCGAACCCATGATACCGAGGTAACGCAGACTTGATTCCATAACTCCTCGTACGAATGCTGTATCCTTCTCAAACTGGTGACTCATGACAATGACATAATCCTGCGCATTCAGCTTTAGTTGTTCCCCCAATTGTTCAGGAAAAGCCACGACCGTCTCCGACTCCGGAAAACGCTCCGCATTGCAGTAAGCTTCCCGCCAGTCTGCTACGACCACGCGAAACCCAACACTTACCGCCATTTGGGCTAGCGGAATCGCATCTGGATTCGCCCCAAACACAATAACCCTCGGCTTCGGCGTAAACAACGAGACGTACACAGAGTGTCGGTCTGAAGGTACTCCCCCATCGGGATCACACAACGTATAGGTTATATTCGAATACCCATTCGAGAATGTACGCAGCAGCTGCACGGCCTCCCCGCGATCCAAGCTAGCTTTCACCACCAGCAGGTTAACAAGCAGCTCCCCGGAAACAGGCTCCAGCAGGATACGAATCAACCCGCCGCAGCCAATCGTTTCACCCCAGCCGAAATCGTCTGCCGGTCTCATGTCGTACTCTACCATTTGCGGTTTTTGCGACTCCCATACAGCAGGTACGTATGCGGATAGATCAGCTTCCAAACATCCAGGAGAAATACTGCCTAGCGAGCTCTCGTCTGCCATCAGCAGCATAACTGCCCCTTGCTTGCGATAAGCATGACCTTCCACATGAATAACCGTCGCTAATACACGCGCATGCGCATTACTCTCCACCGCTTGCAAAATGTCATAAGCCTCCATCACTCATCGCACCTCGCTTTATGGATTTATCGTCCTACCAACCGATCGCTAAACCGTCACCTCGAGGATCCGCAGCACCGCTCATGAAACCTTTCTCATCAATAACAATGCCCTGCGCTTGCCCCATAATCCCATCCCAAGGGTTCACGGGTTCAACACGATGTCCCCATTTTTTCAAACGCGCATACACATCGCCGTCCAGACGGTGCTCGAGCTTCAGCGCATCGCCATCTTCCCCCCATGTACGGCCGTAAACCCAACGCGGTAGCGATATGGCTTCTTGAATGGATAAACCATAATCCAGCACGCCTGTCAGAATGGAAAGCTGTGTTTGCGGCTGACCTTCTCCACCTTGTGTACCGAAAAGCATATAAGGTTTCCCCTCTTTGCTCACCATCGCAGGCATTAACGTATGAAATGACCTTTTGTTAGGCTCTAGAACGTTTGCGCATGCGGGATCCAGCGAGAAATAAGAACCTCGATTTTGCATAATAATGCCTGTATCTCCAGGTACATAAGCAGCGCCGAAGTCGAAATATAAGCTTTGTATAAACGAAACCGAATTCCCTTCATCATCAACAACAGCCGCATAGGCCGTATCCTGCCCGATCGCTGGTGACAGGTGCTCACTCACCTTGAGCGGCTCCGCTTGAATCTCATTCCAGAGCTCCGCCGCATAGGCTTTAGAAAGCAGACGCTCCAGCGGAATTTCCCGAAAACGGGGATCCGTCAAGTAAAGATCACGGTCTTTGAACGCCTTTTTGATCACTTCGGACATTATATGATAAAAATTCGCGGAGGCCCGCGGAACCGCACTAACTTCTATATTTTCCAGCATATTCATCATCATTAGCGCTGTGAATCCTTGTGAATTCGGCGGCATTTGATAAATGTCATACCCACGGTAGGTTGTCGAAAGCAATTCCACCCATTCACCCGAATAAATACGGAAATCATCTTCCTGCAGCAATCCACCATCCCGCTGAATGCTGTCAACAACCGTTTGCATCAAAGAACCCTTATAAAAGGCTTCTCTGCCTTCACGTTGCACCTGACGTAACGTATGGGCCATGTCTTTCTGGACAAGACGATCCCCTTCTTTCAAAAGCTCGCCGTTCGCCATATACAAAGCACTCAACTGCTCAGAAGCCCGAATGAAAGCCTCGTCCTTACGCATCCAAAAAAGCAAATTTCGCGAGATAGGAAAACCATTTTCCGCATAAGCAATAGCTGGATCGAGCAGCTTCTCCCACGACAGCTTCCCGTACTTCTCCCATACTTGCCACCAGGCATCCACCATTCCCGGAACGGTTATCGCGCTTAGAATTCCTCTTTGGGGAATCGCATGTAACCCTTTATCCTTGTAAAAATCAGGCGTCGCCTGCGCAGCTGACTTCCCGCTTCCATTAAATCCTGTAAATGTACCCGTCGCAGCATCGTGCATGAGGAAAAAGGCATCCCCGCCAAGCCCAGTCATATGCGGGTAGACGACTCCAAGTGTCGCACTGATCGCAATCGCGCTATCAAACGCATTGCCTCCCTGCTGTAAAATAGCACTCCCCACACTGCTAGCCAAATAATGAGGCGTAGCAATCATAGCTCGCTCAGCTCGCGGCATGATGTTTAACATGGCAGCTCCTCCTCTTTACGAGCATATAACGTTAACGCTGCTTGCAAAGCCTTGCCGATTGTAATATCGGCGCCGTGCCAGAGGAGAACTGCTTCCAGTGCTCCAAGCACGTGGAGCACATTCTTTTGATTACAGCTAAAGCCCATCGTGCCGATTCGCCAAATTTGACCCTTCAGAGGTCCGAAAGAACTGGCGATTTCAATACCGAAACTGTTTAACAGCATCGAACGTACAGATTCACCAGCGATTCCATCTGGAATACGGATGCAGGTCACAACCGTCAGCTTACAGTCCGGATTCCCATATAGCGATAAGCCCATTGCTTGAAGGCCTGCAACTAACGCAGCCTCATGACGCTGATGACGACGGTATCGCTCCTCTAGGCCTTCCTGCAGGACAAGACGCAAGCCCTCGCGCAAAGCGTACAGCATCGAGGTTGCCTCCGTATGATGATTGAGCCGTTTCGGACTCCAATAGTCCTGGAGCTGGCCGAGGTCGAAATAATTGCTTGCGACTGGCTTCCCAGCTGACACCGCCGAACCTTTCTCACGCAGTCCCCGCTCAATCGTTTTGCGTCGCATTACCTTGGCTTCAACACGTTCGTTATACGTGATTGGCGACATGCCGGAAGGGACGGATAAACACTTTTGCGTTCCGCCGATAACAGCATCCAGCTGCCATTCGTCTGTCTTAACTGGGACTCCGCCAATCGTAGCGACTGCATCCACAACAAGCAGGGCATCCACTTCACGGCAGGCTGCTCCGATGCCATCAAACGGTTGGATACAACCCGTGGAAGTTTCGCCATGAACGATCGCTACAATGCTCGGCTTTTCCCGGTGTATGGCTTCGATGATTTCCTCAGGCTCGAACACCGTGCCCCACTCTCTCTCTAGCAGGACAACCTCTGCACCGCAGCGCTCCGAGATTTCGACAAGCAGATTGCCGAAGCGGCCATAGATAGGAACAAGCACCTTGTCCCCCGGTTCAATCACACTCACTAGAACAGCCTCAATACCCGAACGCGAGGTGCCATCTATTGGAAAAGCCCATTGATTTTTTGTTTGAAATACATCGCGAAGCATTTCCATCGTCTCATTCATCAGTTCAGTGAATTCAGGATCGAACTGTCCCAGAATCGGATATGACATCGCCCGCAGTACCCGCGGGTCGACCTCCACAGGTCCAGGGGTCATTATCGTTCGCAGCGAGGGCGACAAGTCTTTATAAGATTTCATCTATTTTCCCCCCATAGCCATATTGGTATAACACATGCACCAGTGCTTGGAACCCAGCGACCAGTTCGGCCGGTTCCGTAAACTCTTCAGGACTGTGGCTAATGCCAGCGCGACTTGGAACAAAGATCATCGCTGTCGGACATATCGGTCCAAACAACTGAGCATCATGCCCTGCCCCGCTAGGCAGCCGCATACTCTCGAACCCTTGGGTATCACAGACAGCTTCAATTTCTGCTGAAATCCCTTCATGCATAGCCACAGGCGAAGCATGTAAATTAAAGGTCGTATCTATTTGAAGATCTCTTCGCTTCGCGATTACTTCAAACTCAGCTAGCAATCTCACACGAAAAGCATCCATCTTCCACTCGTCAGTATGCCGAATATCCAGCGTAAATTCAACTTCCCCCGGTACCACGTTCGAGGTTCCCCGCTTTACTTCCAAACGACCAACGGTAGCTACAAGCGGTTCCCACTCCTCCAGCGCCATCCGCTCGGTCAGAGCCACCATTTCCGCAGCTCCTGCAAGAGCATCTTTTCGCATCGTCATCGGTGTTGTTCCGGCATGATTCGAGGTGCCCGTTACTACTACTGTCAACCTTATTTGACCTACGATCGCTGTAACAACGCCAATTTGCTTCTGATTATACTCCAGGACTGAGCCTTGTTCGATATGAATCTCAATATATGCTCCTATATCTTCGCGCTTCGCAGGGTTTTCACCTACACTTGCAGTGTCGAATCCAGCTTGCTTCATCGCCCCAAGCAGCGTCACACCTTCAAGATCAGCAATTCCCGAGACTCCAGTCAGCGACCTCACACCAGTTACATGTCCAGAGCCCCAATAAGCCAACGGGAAGCGACTTCCCTCTTCCTCACAGAACGAAACGACTTCTAGTGTCCTCTTGGGCGTCCCATAAACCGCCTGCAAATAACCAAGTGCCATCATGGAGGCAACTACGCCGTATGCCCCATCGTATTTACCGCCGTTTTTCACCGTGTCTACATGTGAACCTGTGAGTATTGGCTTCAAAGCAAGGTTATTCCCTTGCAGTTTTCCGAAAACATTACCAACGGCATCGAAGCCTGCTTCCAGCCCCAACTCGTGCATCTTCTGGGTAAGAGCCTGCTGCGCCAACAGCCATGGCTTCGTATATAGCAAACGGGTGACTCCCCCATCTGGGTCGGCGCCATACGAGGAAAGCCACTCCAGTACTTCGAGCATCTGCTCGGCGTATTGTGACAGCAAATCCAGCGAGTTCGGTGTCATTTTAGCCACCATCCTCACCTCCGTTCACTGCCGAGTGGCGCATCCAAATCCCGTCTGCTTTCTCCACTACCCCTTCACCAAGCTCATACACTTTACTACCTCGTAAGAAGGTCGCCTTCACCCGACATCCGAACTCTTTCCCTACATAAGGGCTATGTTTATGGCGGTAAAGCAGATCACTCTCTTGAAGCGAATAACTTAGCTTCATATCCACTAGAGCTAGATCAGCGTCCGCACCTAAAGCGATTTCACCTTTGCGGGGATGCAGCCCAAAACGCTTAGCCGGCTCAAGGGACAGCATCCGCGACAACATAGGAAGCGGCACCTCTCTGCGTAGGTAGCCTTCATCCAGCATAAGCTCCAGCGAGCTTTGCGCGCCGGATATACCGCCCCACGCCTCGAAGAAATCCCCTTCCTTCATATGAGTTGGGCAAGGCGAATGATCCGAGGCGAGGATGTCTAGCCGTCCATCTACTAGCGCTGCCCACAGATGAGCTTGATCCTCCGATGTGCGCAGCGGAGGCGCACATTTGGCAACCGATCCTAGCCGCTCCAAATCGGCGCTAGTAAGCACTAAATAATGCGGACACGTTTCCACTGTGACGTCCAGCCCTTTGGCCTTCGCCTCCGTGATGGTCTGCACAGCTTCCGCGCTGCTGATATGCACGAAGTGCAGCTTGCAGCCCGTCTCCTCGGCGAAGAGCAGTGCGCGGTTCACCGCTTCCAGCTCCGCTGCAATTGGTCTCGTCGCGACGAAGTCCAGCGCCCCGAGTCTGCCTTCCGCAAGTGCCTGCGCAGCCAGCTTGGATACGATCTCCTCGCTCTCGGCATGAAGTGCGAGCACTAGTCCCAAACGGGCAATTTCTTTCATCCCTTCATAGAGGGTCAGGTCGTCCACCTCAGCGAAGATATCTTCCCCTTCTCCGCCAGGACAGGACATGAACGCCTTAAATCCAATAACACCAGCTTCAGCCAGCTCTTGTAGATTGCCCACATTGCCAGGAACAAGTCCACCCCAGAGGGCATAATCAACAACAGATTTACCTTCAGCTGCTGCAAGCTTCCGTTCAAGTGCACTTAGCCGAACAGTAGGAGGCACGCCATTCAGCGGCATGTCGATATAGGTCGTGCATCCGCCAGCCGCTAACGCTGATGATCCGGTAGCAAACCCTTCCCAGTGACCGAGTGCTGGTTCATTGAAATGAACATGCACATCAACCATCCCCGGCATAATGTGCAAATGCTCCGCATCATAGACAGGTGTATCCTCCGAGTATACGAGGTTTTCGCCTAGCGCAGCAATTTTGCCACCTTGAATACCGATGTCTAACTGGCATACTTCATCTCTCAGGACTACAGTACCCTTCCGAATTACGAGGTCAAATTGGTTAGTCATACGAATCCCTCCCTCGGAGTCTTTCATGCCGCAGCCATCCTGCCAGCGTTAACTTCCTCGATATGTGTTATAACCCCATGGCGCGATGAGAAGCGGCACATGATAATGAGCATCTTTGGCCGATATGCCAAACCGAACCGGTACTTGATCCAGGAATGCAGGCTCTGCAAGCTCAGTGCCAATTCCTCTGAAATAATCTCCTATATGAAAGACTAGCTCGTAAATTCCTGTTGTAAAATCATCCCCGCAAAGCATCGGCCCCTGAAGGCGGCCATCCGCATTCGTCACTTCCGAGTGAAGAATGTATGAGCGCCCGTCTTGAAGACGAAACAAATCAATCCGCACTCCACTAGCCGGTCGTCCACTGCTAATATCCAGTACGTGCGATGTTAAACCAGCGCTCATAGGCCCTCCAGATCACTCTTTGTCATGGAAAAACCTTGGAAACCATACGGCGGTCTAGGCTCTGTAAACACCTTACCCTCACCAACGGAAGCTTGCTCCAAAATCGTTTCCCACGTGCGATTGTTAGATTCAAAACGAATTTCTTTTAATTGAGGAAAACGAGTGAGCGAGCGCTGCCCGATTCGATAAATAAGATTTTGAATCGACGGTGAATGCTGCTCATGGAATACGGTATGCGCAATATCACGAATTTGCTCAGCAGCCACATAGCGTCCAAGGTCAGAGTCTAGTGCATCCGCCACTTCTTCATAACTCCAAGCCATATCTAAGAAAATAAATAAAGGACGGTCAAAAGATTCCGGAAGCGTCGTATACTCATCTCGAACGAAGCCCGCAAAGGAACTTCCTTTTACTTTAATCAGCTTCAAGTCGGCGATGCCGCCTGCATGTTCCACGACAGCAATCCCCTCATCCGTGCGCACGACTTCAACCAGCGCAGTCGGATGTTCATTTTGCGAATAACGATATACCAGATCACTACCGTCAAATCCTTTTGCACCAGGAACTGGCAGCACTTCAAAAGATACTTGATCAGCTGTCATTTTCACACCTGTCATCTGTGGGTACGTCTCTAGAAAGTGGCGGCCGGCGAACTCCAGAAACCCTTCGGCAGTAGCACCTTCATACTCTCCTGCTTTGCGCAGGATGAAATTTTTCATCGAGTCCGTGGCAACAACCACCCGGTTGTCCCCCTCCGTGAAAGAAGTGAAAAACTTCTCTCCGCTAACCGCCACCTTGATATTCATCCCAAACAGCACATTGTCACGTCCGGTAAAGCCCGATTCCGGTATTAACGTCAGATTCGTCAGAGGCTTCGCATATGAACGATACACCCATACATCACCTTTGCCATAATACATGATTCTCTCTGATCCGTTCGCTTGCTTCATCGCTTTCGCCTCCGCTTCATTGACTAACACAGCCTCTAGGCGAAACCGCCCGATTTTACAAACCTCCTGCAAAGCTTTCCCCAGCTCTTCTTCCTTATCTCGATGTATCCGAGTGCGAATTGCATCTCGAATCGTCTCTTTGGTCTGGCCTTTGACGGCCATTATAAAAGGAAACTGAAAGGTATCCGTATACTTCTTGTTGTAGGCTAGAAATTGTTCATATTCTTCAGCTGTTAATTGGTTCAAACCGGCCCCGGACTGCTCCTGCACAGAATGATCCGTCATCCGCACTCGCGTCCCTAAGTCTGGATGCGCTCTAAGCAGCGCAAGCTGCTCCACCCGACCAGCAAGCCAAACCTCACGTTCAAAAGCACTTATCAATTCCTTCTCCGTCGCAAAAGGCTGCGAGCTCCATGCCCGCTCTGCCACCCCAAGGTGAGTGCTCAAATAGAGGGCCGAACATATCGATGAAATCTTCCTGATTCAATTCATTCACTTTATGCAGTGTTAGCTTCACTACCCGTCACCTCTATTTCTATGAAAATCCAACCATTCTTTATCAAGATTTGTTTCATTGTAAATGCGCTGTGTATCATGGTCAATTTATATGAATGAAGTTTGTAAACTTTCATAACATCAGTAACTTTTTTTGTGAGCTTGCACCTTTTCGCATCATCATGCAAAAAAATACACCTCGGCTCTTTGGTTCATAGGACAGCTTGACGCTTCCATATGACCATTTTCAGCTAAGGTGTATGTTTGTTATCTTTGCTTGGCAATTATGACTGCATGGTTCCTTCTTTGCGGTACTGATTTGGCGCTATGCCTACTACTTTTTTAAAGGCTGTACTGAAATAATGTTGAGAGTCATAGCCCACTTTTTCAGAAATCTCAATAATCGTCATATCCGTTGTACTCAAGTAATGAATCGCGTGTTTAATACGTGTATGAGTAAGCATATTCACAAAAGGTATACCTAATTCTTGTTTAAATATTCTTCCCAAATAAACAGGGGATACCTTCATTTCATTGGCGATCATTTCCAACGTTATCTCAGGGTCGCTATATCTCTGTGCAATGAAATCCTTTGCCAGACGTACAAAAGGAGACAGATGGACTTCTTTATATAAGGAAGTTCTTGCTTGCTGATACACGTTAGAAACACCCGTTACGCCTTCAATGCCCGTCATGAATTGAGAAGCTATGGATATTTTCAAATAGGTTTGCACAGCTGCATCAATTTTCGCGATATGATCTGCTGGCATCGGTTCCCATACGAGTACAACCAGCATCCCCAAATGGTCTCGAAATTTGACCATCGTGTAGGGAGATAACAGCTCTTCAACGATATTTTCAATGGCAAACAAGTATAGTTGACGGTCTCTTTCCGATAAAAGTTCCTTACCTCTTGAATTCCCAGACCATTGAATAACGCCTAGCGTGCTCGGCGCTCGATCGGGCATTTTGAGAAACGCAAGCTGCTCTCTGATCTCAACCTCACTAAGTACCCCATCCATCCATTCCAAGCAGAATCGTTCTCTTAATAGCGAGAAGTTCCTTTCAATCTGTTTGGAAGCCATTTGCAAATGCTCTTCTTTCTCTAAGGAAGAAGCCATCAGCTTCGTTATTTTCGTTAAAACATCAGCAAGCTGCGCAGGATTTACCGGTTTGAGGATATAATCATCCACATTCAGGCGAATGGCTGCTTGTGCATAGGTAAACTCGTCATGTCCGGTTATGATGATAATCTTGCAATCCGGCAGCTCCTCACGAATATGCTTGATCAAGGACATACCGTTCATTATGGGCATATTGAGATCAACAAGCAGGATATGAACATTATGCTTACGTGCAAGCTCTAGGGCCTCTTCACCGTCTTCAGCCTCTGCCACAACCTCCAAGCCAAGCTGCTGCCAATTCAATGAACCTAGTATACCTTCACGAATGATCGATTCATCATCTGCAATCAATACTCTCCAGGGTGGACTTACGATCATACGGACACCTCTCTTTTTAACACAGGATGTGTAATCGTTACGGTTGTACCCTCTCCCCTTTTGCTTTCAATAGATACCCCATAAGCTTCTCCGAAGCTGATCACAATTCGTTCATGTACATTCGTTAATCCATACCCCTCACCAGATTGAGGATTTGTTACTATAAATGACGATTCCTGCAAGCTTACTGGCGGCGAATCCTGCTTATATTCACTTACAGCCGGATTCGATTTAGAAGCAGCTGCTTCCAAGGTTCGTCTTAAACGTTCCAGCTTTTCCTCGGACATTCCAGCTCCGTTATCGCTAATCGTGATGACCACCTTTTCATTCTCATTCCGAGCGTGTATGTCGATATTACCAGGTCCACGGCGCTCTTTAATCCCATGATAGATGGCATTCTCAACAATCGGTTGAAGAATCAACTTGAGCACATATAGCTGATGGAGCGAAGGGTCAATGACAATGGAATAATTCAATTTTTCCTTATACCTTGTTTTTTGAATGATGAGATAACTCTTCACGTGCTCGAATTCTTCCATAAGCGAAATGACTTCGTTTCCCTTGCTAAGTCCTATACGAAAAAGCCTTGAAAGCGAATCGACCACTTCCGTCACTTCATGCGCCCCGCTTTTACGAGCTAACCATAGAATTGTATCGAGTGTGTTGTATAAAAAATGCGGTTTAATTTGCGCTTGCAGACTTCGCAGTTCCGCTTCCCTCTTTTGCCGCTGCTCCTTTTCGACCAAACCGATCAGCTTCGTAATTTGCATCAGCATATTGTTAAAGCTTCGCCCCAGCATGCCGACTTCATCCGTTCTTGCATCCTTGAAGCGTATAGACAGATTACCATCCTCTGCTCTCCTCATGAATGACGTTAGCTGCCAAATAGGGAAAGAGATGGTATAAGATAAATAATAAGAAGCCGCAATACCGAGCAAGCATACAACGAAAACAAACATGATCAAATAAAGGCGGATTTCTCGGACCTCACGGACCGTCTCTTGCGTTGAAAATACACCCACCGTCGTCCAATTCGTAAAGGCCGATTTCCGATAAATGAACTGCATGTAGGTGCCATCAATTGTTTTAGAAAAAGTACCCGCGGGATTCTCGTCAATCCAACTTCGCTGAAACTTGCTCACAAGGGGATGCTCCGGTGTGTAGATACTTTCGCCTTTATCATCGATGACCATTAAGTAGCCCGATTTTCCCAAACTTACGTCCTGCACGGTTTCTGCGATGACTCTAAGCTTTAAATCAATTAAGATGACACCTTTAACCGCTTGGGTTTCGGGATCCAGAATCGCTCTGACCACAGAGACAATATCCTCATCCTTGTAGTCAACATGCGTGGTGACATTTCTTCCCGAGGGATGACCTACGATACTGAAGATCCCCTTTTGATCAACAGCTTCCTTATACCAACCTTCTTCGGTTAGGCTCCGAGTTGTTCGGGCATACATTTCGTTACTGATATAATCCCCTTTCGCATTTACCACCAAGATACCCGCCACTTCCGAGTAAAGGGTTGTAAATCCTTGAAGAAATATCCGCATATCGTAGGCTTCCGCTGCCTGGATGGTTGGCTCTCCGCTTAGAAACCGCCTCACTTGTGGGTTAAAGGAAGTGAAATAGGTAATATTCTGCAAATTCCCCGCGTACGCTTCAAGCGATTTATTCACATTTCCGATTAATTGAGACGTATGCTCATTAACCTGTTTTTCGATAATGCGATCGGTCGCTAGCGCAATCAGAATACCCAGACAAATCGCAGGCAAAATGCTAATTAGTAAGAAGTGCATGATTAACTTATAACGGATTGGCCAGTTATTCAGTGTAATCCATTTGAACATCTTCATGCGCTTCACCTCATCATTCGCCTCTACGCTGTCATTTGGCATAATAGATATCGACATTTTCTTTCGTCACGATTGTAATTCCTGTATCCACGTAAGTAGGAACAAGCGGCTCCTTGGCATTCTGCAGCGGTAAATGCGATTTCTGGGCTTCCTTTTGAAGATGGAGTAAATGCATAAGCGACCAATACCCCATATTCCAGGTACCTTGCGCAAGCGTTGCCGAAATCGTTTCGTTCTTCACCATATCGAGCGTCCCTTTATCGGTATCAAAACCAATAATTTTCACTTGAGAAAGCCGATTCAAGCTTTTCACTGCATTACCTACGCCCACACCGCCATTGGCCTCCGTAGCAAATATACCGTTCAAATCCGGATGATCCTTGAGAACTTTAACCGCAATCCGTTCGGATGCCAATTGATCCCCCTTACCATCTTCTATCGCTATAATTTGTAGATTTGGGTAGCTGCTTCGGATCGTATCCTGAAATCCGGCCATCCGATCCTGATGATTCAGTTGATTCGGCAGCGTAATAATCGCAAGCTTACCATTGGTCCCGGTCAACTCAGCCATTTTGTGAGCTGCGCTTACGCCAGCATTATAATTATTCGTTCCCAGAAAAGAGTAGGCTTTACTCTTAGGTGCGCCAGAATCGAATAATACGACAGGTATACCCGCTTCTACAGCTTTATTAATGGTCACAACGAGTGCGTTCGGATTGATCGCCGAGACCGCAATTCCTGCCGGCTTCTTGGCGATTACTTGTTCCAAAACCGTTATCTCTTCGTACACATCGTACTGTGTAGCACCACGGTACTCCACGGAAACATTCAATGTCTTCGCGGCATCCTCGAAGCCCTTTAGACAACTTTTCCAATAATCGATGCCGGACTGAAAGTTGACCATCACATACTTCTCTTCGATTTTACCTTGGAGACCGCGATTCATTTGCTTAAGCGATTGATCCGTAGGCTCGTTGTATTGATAAAAATAAAGGAAAAGCAAAAAAGTTGCGATCAGTATCGCATACACCATCAACAGCTTTTTCATACTTGTTCCTCCTATGACCCTTTGAACGCAGATGAGCTCTATATGTCATTCGATCTTAATTGAAATTTACCGATTAATTCATCTAGTTCTTCCGCCATCCCGCTTAAAACGTTGGCAGAAGACACGATTTCTTCCATGCTCGCGAATTGCTCTTCCATGTTTATGGACACATCTCTCGTTCCCGAAGCCGTATGCTTGGCCACTCCTTCTATTGAACGAAGAACTTCTAGAGCTGTTTGCGATTTCTTAGAAATGTCTGAGGATTGCAGGGATACCTGACTTATTTGCGCGCTAACCTCTTCGATTTCTATTTTTATTCGTTCAAACGCCACGTTCGCTTCATTTACAACTGAAATCCCTGTGCTCACTTCTTGTGAACCTGCCTCACAGGAATGTACGACTTCGCTCATTTCTTCTTGAATCGCACTCACCAATCTCGTCACTTCATCTGCAGCCTCTGTGGTTTGCTTAGATAAATGACGAACTTCTTGAGCAACAACCGCGAAGCCCTTGCCAGCTTCACCTGCTCTAGCTGCTTCAATCGAAGCGTTAAGCGCAAGCAAATTAGTTTGTCTGGAAATATTGGCAATTAGACCGTTTGCTGCTAGGACATGCGTGACGTGCGTTCCTAAGCGCTCGACGGACTCCGAAAGCACTTTCATTTTATAATAAATGGCGTTCATTTGGCTAATGGATAATTCGATAGAATCCGTCCCCCTACTAACAGCTGCCAATGCGTTAGACGACGTTTCATTCGTTAATTCCGTAATCCTGGCAATTTGCTGTACGGAATGATCCATTTGAGCAAGGAAAGTAACTCCCGTCATCATATGCTGTACCTGAGATTCGGAACCTGCGGAAATCTCTTGCACAACTGTCGTAATTTGCTCCGACGCTTGGCTCAAATGCTCGGTGTTGCCGCTGAGCTCTTCTGCCGCTGCAGATACATGCTTCGCATGATCGTCAACCTGGCTAATGATTTTAAACAAATTGCCCTTCATTTGATTGAAAGCCTCCGCCAAGTCATGAAGCTCATCGCGGCTGCGGACTCTAATATCTCGGCCCGTTAAATCACAAGAAGCTATATCTCTCGCCGCTTTAACAATCGTCCTGAGAGGGGCGATAATCATTCTGGATACCATCCATCCTATGGCTAACGCGATCACTAAAGCCGTGATGCTTACCCATATGAGCTTTTGAATGGTTTGATCCGTCATATTTCCATTTTCCACTTTCTTCAATTCCATGATGTTCTTTTGCTTTTTCTGAATCTTCTCAGCAAGCTTGGTTAAATTTTGAGTGAGGGGTACGGTCCTTTGAAAACTGGATTTCGTCTTCTCAAGATCATGTACCAATCCGGCAATCGTCTCGATAGACTCACCCATTACCTTATAGTAAGTTTGATCTTCCGCATTCTCGTCGATCCCCTTGATGTCTTGCACCAAAGCAGAAAGCTTCTGATTGCTTTCGAGAATAGCTTGAACTTTCTCCGGAGAAGGTTCAATGACATAGCTGGACATAAGGCTATACTGCAATTGTGTTTGGTATTGGATATCCGAAGCAAGCTGCAGAATCATGGCATTATGATTTAACAAATTCACATAGGATAAATTGATTTTTTTCAGAAAATAGTAGGATAATCCGCTCGTCACTACGACCAATAAAGCGATAACCACAAAGGCAATCATCAGTTTTGAACGCAAAGAAAGAGAGAGTACCTTGAAGGGATTACTTCTTAGCCATGTCATACGTTTACTCATCATTTATCCCCCACTCCGTAGGTTTAAGCCGCAAATAAGACCCTCCTCTTCAGGAAAAGTCTTATTTGATCCCCTATTGCCTAGATATCATCTGACTAAGCAGTTTTGGATTTGTTGTAAATATCAAAACCTACCGCAAATAACAGCACCAATCCCTTGATACCCTGCTGCCAGTCAATACCTAGACCAACTAAGGACATCCCATTGTTCATGACACCCATTACAAGTCCGCCGATGATTGCACCGATAACCGTACCAATTCCACCAGTCGCGGAAGCACCGCCAATGAAGCACGCAGCGATGGCATCCAGCTCAAAGTTTACACCTGCTTTAGGTGTAGCCGCATTTAATCTTGCCGCAAATACGAGACCGGATAGCGCTGCCATTACCCCCATATTTACGAACACCCAGAAGGTCACATGCTTCGTTTTGATTCCTGATAATTTAGCCGCTTTTTCACTTCCTCCAAGCGCATAAATATGGCGTCCCATGACCGTTTTATTCATAACGAAGGAGTAAATAACTACGAGCACAAACAAAAGAACCAGAATGTTGGGAATACCCTCATAGGTAGCCAGCACATACGTGAATACGTTAATGATCAGGACCATGACGGCAATTTTGGCAATCAACAATCCCATTGGCATCACATCGAATTTATACTTGACTTGATTCTTTCTTTTTCTAAGTTCACTCCACACCAAAATAAGGGATAACACAACTCCGATGATCAGTGTAGTGTTATGCATTGTGCTTCCATTTAATACATCAGGGATAAAGCCAGAGCTGATTTTCTGAAAAGTCTTCGGAAATGGCGCAATTGACATCCCGTTCAGAACGATCATCGTTAGCCCCCGGAAGAGGAGCATCCCCGCCAGCGTAACGATAAAAGATGGTATTCTCACATAAGCGACCCAAAAACCCTGCCACGCCCCTACCAATGCTCCAATGACCAAAGAAATGATAACGGCTAAAACAAAAGGAATTTTCATATCGACCATCAGAACGGCTGACACAGCCCCTACAAAAGCGGCAACAGATCCTACAGATAGATCGATATTTCCGGTGATAATGACCAATAACATACCTATAGCCAGCACCAAAATGTAACTATTTTGCAAAATCAAATTCGTTACATTCAGAGATTTTAACAGAACCCCATCCGTCATGATTTGAAAAAATACCGTAATTAAGACTAGTGCAATAATCATGCCGTATTGACGGATGTTGCTTTTAAACATTTTAGTCAGTGTTTCCATGCATGTGTCCCCCTGCTCTCGTAATGCACTTCATGATTTCTTCCTGTGAAGCTTCCTCTTTACTTAATTCACCAACCATTTTCCCCTCATTCATCACGTAAACACGGTCACACATACCCAGAATTTCGGGAAGCTCCGAGGAAATAAGCAAGATTCCTTTGCCCTCCATCGCTAATTGATTGATGATCGTATAAATCTCATATTTTGCCCCTACATCGATACCCCGTGTTGGCTCATCAAGAATGAGAATATCCGGCTCTGAAAAAATCCATTTGCTTAAAACGACCTTCTGTTGATTACCGCCGCTTAAATTCCCTGTTTTCTGTAAAATGCTCGGTGTTTTAATATTCATCTTTTGGCGAAAGCTCTCCGCATGGACAATTTCTTCATTCTCATTGACGACCTTATTTTTCGAAATCTTATCCAGTCTGGCCATCGTTATGTTTCTTTTAATATCGTCAATCAAGATTAATCCATAGTTCTTGCGATCTTCCGTCACATAAGCAACACCATGATGAATGGCCTTATCAATCGTTGGCAGGTGAATTTCCTTGCCATCTTTATATAAATGACCGCTGATTTTCTTCCCATAGGATTTGCCGAAAATACTCATCGCCAGTTCCGTTCTACCTGCTCCCATTAACCCGGCAATGCCGACAATTTCACCTTTACGAATGTTCAAATTAACTTGATCGATGACTTTACGATTGTCTTGCAGTGGGTGATAGACATTCCAGTCCTTTACTTCAAACAACGTCTCGCCGATTTGCGGCTCCCTGATTGGATACCGATGTGTTAAATCCCGGCCTACCATGCCTTTAATAATGCGGTCTTCGGTAATTTGGTCTTTTCTCATATCCAACGTTTCTATGGTTTGACCATCCCTAAGAATGGTAATGGAATCCGCCACCTTAGAAATTTCATTTAATTTGTGGGAAATCAGAATAGAAGAGATTCCTTGTTTCTTAAATTCCAGTAATAAATTCAGCAGATTATCGCTATCCTCTTCGTTCAGGGCAGCTGTAGGTTCATCCAAGATCAGCAGTTTCACCTTTTTAGATAGTGCTTTTGCGATTTCCACCAATTGCTGCTTGCCAACACCAATATTGATTGTCAGGGTCGTAGGCTGCTCACTTAATCCAACCTTTTGCAGTAGTTCCCTTGTCTTCACAATGGTATCGTTCCAATTGATAATCCCTCGTGAAGCTTGTTCATTTCCCAAAAAGATATTCTCTGCAATTGATAAATAGGGAATAAGCGCTAATTCTTGATGAATAATGACGATCCCCAGATTTTCACTTTGTTTGATATCCTTGAACTCACATACTTGACCCTTGAACAGAATGTCGCCATCATAGGATCCGTGTGGATATACGCCGCTTAAAACTTTCATAAGCGTGGACTTGCCTGCACCATTCTCACCAAGCAGGGCGTGAATCTCGCCTTCTTGAACACGTAAATTCACATTACTGAGCGCTTTCACACCCGGAAATGTTTTCGTAATATTTTTCATTTCCAATATGGCATCCGACATGCGATCACCAAGCCTTCCATGTAATAAATGATCTAGCGATAGTCATACTCGGCTATCACTAGATCATTTAGGTAGTTCCTAGGTTGAAAACTTATTTTTTACCTAATTTATCTTTTGTGTAATAACCGCTTGTTACCAAGATGGATTCATAGTTGGATGCATCTACGGATACAGGCTCAAGCAGGTAGGCAGGAACAACTTTAACACCATTGTTATACGTTTTCGTATCGTTCACTTCGGGTTTGGTTCCTTTTAGGACACTGTCTGCAATCGCAACCGCTTTTTTAGCTAACTCACGAGTATCCTTAAATACCGTTTGTGTTTGTTCCCCAGAAATGATCGATTTAACGGACGCCAGCTCTGCATCTTGCCCCGTAATAACCGGCAGCGCCTTGCTTGCTGTCCCATAGCCAACACCTTTTAAGGAAGATAGGATTCCGATACTGATGCCATCATAAGGAGACAACACAGCATCCACTTTCTCAGATGCATAGTTTTTGCTTAGCAGGTTATCCATTCTGGATTGGGCAACCGAGCCGTCCCATCTTAGTGTAGCCACTTGTTCAAACGCTGTTTGCTTGCTCTTCACCACTAATTTACCGGAATCCAGGTAAGGCTTCAGTACGGAAATGGCTCCATCAAAGAAGAAATGTGCATTGTTATCATCAGGTGATCCAGCGAAAAGCTCAACATTGAATGGACCTTTACCCTCTTTCAAGCCTAGCTTTTTCTCGATATAGGAGGCTTGCAGTACGCCTACCTTGAAATTATCGAAAGTAGCGTAGTAGCTGACAAACTCACTCTTTTTGATTAAACGATCGTATGCGATAACCTCAACTTTGGCATCATGCGCTTTCTTCAGAACGTCTGTCAAAGATTCTCCGTCAATCGGTGCGATAACGAGGATATTAACGCCTTTGGTAATCATATTTTCAATTTGAGCTACTTGGTTCTCAATAACGTCTTCCGCATATTGCAGGTCAGTTTTATAACCAAGCTTTTCGAATTCCTTCACCATGTTAGCTCCGTCGCTCACCCATCTTTCAGATGATTTCGTCGGCATCGAGATACCTACTTTACCTCCGGCTTTCGCATCCGTTTTGGCTGCTGCTGTTGGCGCCGCTGTGCTTGCCGCATCTTTCTGTTCTGTCGTTGCGGTTTTAGCCCCGCAAGCTGAAATCACTAAAATCAAAGATAATAAAGCAAATACGGAAAACATTTTTTTCATCTGAACTACCCCTCTCGTTTATCTCAGGTTCTTGTTTCATAACCTAAGTATAGGGCTGAAGGCATTCAGCGTCTTTTCAAAAAAACAACTCGTTTTTATAAATATTAAACTTATTAAAACGCTTTCATGTGTGCACATGGTGCCCCAAACCAGATGTGGGGTTAAAGTACCTTCTTGGCTAGAAGGTCTACACATTGAATTTTCCCACTTCGAATTAGCCATCCTTGCCCCTCACAGCGCATTACGAAATAATGAAATTCGTATAGTGTTTGGCTACTTTCAGGGTGTACTTACGCAGCAAGCTGCGCGGGGAATTGGCCTCAATGTAATTAAAGTGAAAATATCCTGCTAATTGCTCCGCTTGTCCCTTTACAACAAAAATAACTGGATAACCTCCCGTTAATTCAATCAGATTCGGTCAATTTTTCAACCAATCGCCGATTTAGATGGAGGTTTTCCAGTTAGTTGCATTTCTCAGGATGCCGGAGTCTAATTAGCTGGAGGATTCACCTCTAATTGTGGCTCAACGGCGGGAGGTGGAGTGCGGGACAGCGCGCGAGGTGGCGGTCCGTGGGAATGGAGTGGTGCAGTGACAGGTGGGGGAAGCAGGGTCTCGTTGAAGCTGGAACAATCCTTCCCCATATGACTCAGGTGTCGCAGAGATGATCTATCCTGATTGAATGCGATAAAAAGAAGAGGCTATCCCTAAATCTGTTAAGATTTTTGGGACAGCCCTTTCTACTACACGTTTAAGACCAATATCCAGCATGCGCTGCTACAGCTTCCTCTTCTACCTCAGGGAAAGGACCGAGCACTTGAATAGCCTTATTCCCCCTGGCAAATACCTCACGACACGGTAAATCGAGCGTAGGATTCTGCTCATCATCACCCGTCAATGAAGCTAGCCTTTTTTCCGATATTCCGAAGACTACACGCCCAACGTTCCCCCAATAAATCGATCCAGCACACATCGCGCATGGTTCTGCAGACGTATATAAGGTGCACTCCCACAATTCTTTCTTGCTATACCGATTAGAGGCCGCCTCCATCAAGGTTGTCTCCGCATGTCCGGTGCAGTTCAACTCCGTGATCTCGATATTCCCCTGCTCCAGCAATATTTCTCCATTCGGTCCAACCAATAGCGCACCAAACGGGGTATTCCCCGATTCTCTGGCTAGAACAGACAGCTCTACACATCTTTTCAAAAATAGAATATGCCTATCATGGTCCATTACCATGTACCCCCACCCCTTCCGCTCAACATTAAAATCTTTGCTCCCGAATAAAGGGAACACCTAGTGCTTCCGGTGCACCTGAAGGCTTATTGCGATTACGCCAACCGAGGAACATCAGAACCAGAATGGTCACGATGTACGGAATCATTTTCAAAAAATAAGAAGGGATATGACTGCCAATAAGCTGTACACGGAACCCCAGCGTATCCAACACACCGAAGAAATAAGCGCATACCAAAGCACGAACCGGATTCCATCTCGCGAAAATAATGAGTGCCACCGCAATCCAACCGCGTCCTGAGGTCATTCCTTCATTCCATGTCGGCGTGTATACGAGCAGCAAATCAGCACCCCCAATACCGATCAACATGGAACCAATAATGATACAGCCGTAGCGAATGGCAATCACAGGAATACCCATAACGTCAGCTGTTGCCGGATTATCCCCCACCGCTCTAAGATGCAGCCCCCATGATGTACGATGGATGAAAAGATGCATGACAATAACCAGCACAAAGCTAAACCAGGTAAAAAGATCCAAGTGCGCAAAAATCTTCCCCATAAACGGGACATTCTCCAGCCATGGCAAATCTAGCCTTGGTACCGCTCCGGGTAATGGAATGCCGCTAACACGCTTTCCAAGATAAGCGCTAAGACCTGCGCCGAATATCGTCATGGCCAGACCACTAACGACCTGATTAGCGTGCAGGGTTACACAAAGAAATCCATGAAGTATACCCAGAACACCGCCCACTGCAAGTACACAGAGAAGAGTCAGCGCTAAGCTCCCAGTTTGAATGAAGACAAGACAAGAAGTTACTGCCCCCATCAACATAAGTCCTTCCGCACCCAATTGTGTAATGCCTGATCTTTCGATAAGAATTCCACCCAATACAGCTAACAGCAGCGGCGTACCGGAAGAGATCGCGGAAACAATTAATTGTGTGACGATATCCATGACATTTCCTCCCCTTTCAGCATGATTTCAATCCAAGCTCACCCATCAGCTCACCTATCACAGATTGCGGCGAATGCGGATTTTCCCAGACATACCGCCCGCAATGAGGAAAAATAGGATAGCCCCTTGAATCATAGAAGAAGTCGATGAAGGAAGACCGATCGTCTGCACACTGTATCCTCCTACAATGAGCCCTCCGAACAGCACCGATGATATCACCAGCCCTACCGGATTCAGTTTCGCAAGCCAAGCCACAATAATGGCTGTGTACCCATATCCCGGCGAAATACCATACATGAGTCGGTGCGCCACACCGGAAACTTCGCTCATTCCCGCTAACCCAGCCACCCCGCCGCTAATGATCATAACTACAAGAACATGTCTGGAAATTCGAATTCCTGCGTTCCGCGCAGCTTCCGCATTCGCACCAATGAGACGCAGCTCATAACCCCAACGCGTATATCGGATCATAAACGCATAGAGCAGCACGGCAACAATAGCAAAAACGATCCCGAAATGGAGTCGGGTAGCTCCAAAAGTAGGTAATGACTGCGCCGCGGTGAACATCGGGGATCCTGGGAAGTTAAAGCCTTTCGGATCTTTCCATGGACCGAATACCGCATAATTTAAGGCAAGAAGAGCTACATAATTCAACATTAAAGATGTAATTAGTTCGTTAACTTGAAAATATGTCCTTGGAATTGCCGTCAGCAATCCCCAGACCCCACCGGCTACTATGCTCGCCACCACCATAGCTGGAATCGAAATGTATATTGGCAGCTGTGGAAAATAAACCGTGACCGCGGTAGCCGCCATCGCCCCAGCCAAAAACTGCCCCTCGGCACCAATATTCCATACCGAAATCCGGTACGCGATCGAGACACCAAGACCGCAAAGCAGCAGCGGAATTGCCTTCACAAGGGTTTCTGTAATGCCAAAGGAAGAACCAAAGGCGCCTTTCAGCATTTTGGCATAGACCATAATCGGATTCATGCCATTCAAGGCTATAAAAATACCACAGGCCACAAGCGCCAAGACGATAGATATAATCGTCACCCACCACGGACTGGCTGGACCTGCAGGATCCATCTCAAAACGGTAAGGCATACGAAAACTAGCTTCTCGCTTAGGCACCTTTTTTTCTAATGGAATGGTTCCCGCCGTTTGTTGTTCGCTCACCCTGCATCCTCCTCAGACCCCGCCATCAACATACCGATATATTCACGGCTCGCTTCCTCTCGCGGAATATTGCCCACGATGCGTCCATCGTACATGACAAGTATTCGGTCAGCTAGCTGCAGCACCTCATCCAAATCCTCTGATATTAGGAGAACAGAACTCCCCTTGCTGCGCAATTCCTCTAGTAATTGGTGCACACCCCCAGTGGCACCTACATCAAGCCCCTGCGTTGGATGCACGGCTACCATCAGCTTCGGACCTTGATCAATTTCCCGGGCAAAAAGCAGCTTCTGCTGATTACCCCCCGACATATACTGAACAGGTGCATCAATCCCCGATGTCCTCACATCGAATAGCTCAACAAGCTTCTGCGACCAACTTCGATTGCTCCCAGTACGAAGTAGACCGAATCGAGATCGTTCCGGAGAACGATACGTCTTGAAGAGCAGGTTATCTACGGAGCCCAAGCTGCCCGCTAGACCGCTCTTCATGCGGTTTTCCGGCACATGGGCAATGCCTAACTCAATGGCTGCGCGCACCGAACCGTTACGCAATGCCTTTCCGTCAAATTGGACATCACCTTGTTTCCATACGCGAAGTCCCGTTAACACCTCCGCAAGCTCCTTCTGCCCGTTTCCAGACACCCCGGCAACACCAACAATCTCGCCTTTACTCACTTGAAAATGAAGTCCATCCAGCACCTTACGTCCATGATCCGCATACACATTCAAACCATCGACCACAAGCATCGGCTCTCCTTGCGGTTTCTCTCTAACAATCGTGCGGCTTTCTAGGCTCTCCTTGCCGACCATCAGCTGCGCCAGATCCCTCTCGTTCGTTTCTGACTTCGCCATCGTTGCGATCATCTCGCCTTTACGCATAACCGATATGCGATCCGAAGCAAACATGACCTCCTTGAGTTTATGTGTCGTCATAATGACCGTCTTGCCTTCTTTTTTCATACGATTCAGTGTCTCAAACAACTGATCTACCTCACCTGGCGTCAACACCGAGGTAGGTTCATCCAAAATAATTAAATCCGCTCCCCGATAGAGCGTCTTCACAATTTCAACACGCTGCTGTTCCCCGACCGACAGCTGCCAAATGGGCCGGTCTACCGGAAACGGTAGACCAAAGTGCTTGGATATCGCCTCGATCTCCTCGGACTTTCTAGCGAGCCATCGTGGACCGCGCCAGAACGAAGATGACTCCCCAAGAACAATATTCTCCGCCGCAGTTAACGTTTGAACAAGTCGAAAATTCTGAAAGACCATGCCAACCCCTAGATTCATCGCATCCTTCGGCGATCGAATTCGCACCTTCTCACCGTGGATGAGAATCTCTCCGCTTGTTGGGCGATATACACCTGAGAGCATGCACATCACTGTGCTTTTACCGGCACCGTTCTCGCCTAACAACGCATGAATCTCTCCAGCTTTTGCCCGGAAATCAACATGATCATTAGCTACAACAGAACCAAACTGCTTGACGATCTGGTTCATCTCAACTGAATAACCCTCCGTTTTCATCAAGGGAGCCCCCTCCTTCTATATCCTTATTACTACATCCCTATATACTCAAAACAGCATCTCCCTATCCAGGATCTGCTGTTTCTGAAACAAGACTATTCGAATAAGAACACAGAATTATATCTATTTTCCTCACTATACTGTTCAGGTGAATTACACGTCAATTAACATCACATCATATTAGGGGATCTAACGAAAAATGACAAAACTTTTGTGCCTCACGCCAAAATTGATGTTAAATTAAGTCACGCATTAAATAAAAAGAGCACTCTTATTATAAAGAGCGCTCTAAAAGCTATTCTATGCCAATAAATTACGAAAGAAATATACCACCATAAACGAAACCAGCCACAATCACAAACGCAGGGTGAATCTTCCTCTTTTGAATGAGATAGAAAGCAACTGCGGCAATGCCAATAAACTGCAAGTATCCTATCGTTTTCGTAGATTCCACCATACTGCTCCACGTGACCAACACCATCATGATCGCAATAACAGGCTGAACAAGCAGCGTCATTCCTTTGATTACCAGAGATTGCTTATATTTCTGCAGGATATTCAGCAAAATGATGAGTGCAATAATGGAAGGAACAACCGTTGCAGCCACGGCAATTAGAACACCGACCCAACCACCGATTTGAAAGCCAACATAGGCGGCAATTTTCGTAGCAATCGGTCCAGGCAGCGCATTCCCAAGCGCTAACATGTTCGAGAATCCACTGCTGGTCATCCAAGCATGATTCGGAACAATCTCTTGATACATGAGCGGGATCGACGAGGGCCCGCCTCCGTATCCGAACACATTGGCTAAAAAGAAACTAACAAGTAAATGCCACCACTCACTCATACGCCCTCACCTTTGCCAAGCTGCTTCTTGTTCTTGTTCCACTTGTCCTTTAGCTTATGATGGAAAGCCCCATATAGTAAAAACATAAAAATAACGATAGCCGGGTGCACAGAGAAAATCTGCAGCAACAAGAATGAAATAACAAAAAATGTGAGACCTGCCGCCCAACCCAAGCCTTTAACCGCCTTCTCCCCGAACTCATACGCCATCACGCCTAACATCACCGCGACAATAGGCACTACCGCCGCTATCATTCCTTTAATCACTTGTGAAGTACTAAAGAAATTAATGAACGAATACAACCCCACCATTGCTGCACAGGTAGGAACAATGTGAGCTAAAACACCAATCGCTGCTCCCCATCCCCCTTTGAGCCGATATCCAAGATACCCTGCTAGTTTCGTTGCTATCGGTCCGGGAAGTGTATTAGCTATCGCCAGCACTTCCATGAATTCCTCATCCTTCATCCATTGAAATCGCGTAACCGCCTCGTACCGTATCAACGGCACAATCGACGGCCCGCCGCCATATCCCAATATCCCCGTCCGGAACATTGCCATACCTATCTGAACATAGGCATTCCCCACTATGTATCACTCCTGTCTCTGTAACACCATTAAGCTTTATTGTAATATAAGTTAAAAGGATTCACTCGATTCTTTTCTTATCTTTGTAAAAATGACAAAGATTCTTCAGATTCTTGGGACTTGGCTTGAAATTGAATAAAAGCCGCTCGGATAAATAAAAAAAACCTTACGAGGATTTCTCCTTGTAAGGTTTTTTCGTGTGCTTGGCAACGTTCTACTCTCCCAGAACCCTGCGGTTCAAGTACCATCGACGCTGGAGGGCTTAACGGTCGTGTTCGAGATGGGAACGCGTGGGTCCCCTCCGCCATCATCACCAAACAGTCAAAGCGTGGTTTGCGCCTTGAAAACTAGATACGAAACTTACGTAAAGTGAACATTTCAGGGTTTTGGTTAAGCCCTCGACCGATTAGTATTCGTCAGCTGCATGCATTACTGCACTTCCACCTCGAACCTATCAACCTCGTCGTCTACAAGGGGTCTTACATACTGGGAAATCTCATCTTGAGGGGGGCTTCGCGCTTAGATGCTTTCAGCGCTTATCCCCTCCGTACATAGCTACCCAGCGATGCCTCTGGCGAGACAACTGGTACACCAGCGGTACGTCCATCCCGGTCCTCTCGTACTAAGGACAGCTCCTCTCAAATTTCCTACGCCCGCGACAGATAGGGACCGAACTGTCTCACGACGTTCTGAACCCAGCTCGCGTACCGCTTTAATGGGCGAACAGCCCAACCCTTGGGACCTACTTCAGCCCCAGGATGCGATGAGCCGACATCGAGGTGCCAAACCTCCCCGTCGATGTGGACTCTTGGGGGAGATAAGCCTGTTATCCCCAGGGTAGCTTTTATCCGTTGAGCGATGGCCCTTCCATTCGGTACCACCGGATCACTAAGTCCGACTTTCGTCCCTGCTCGACTTGTAGGTCTCGCAGTCAAGCTCCCTTATGCCTTTGCACTCTGCGAATGATTTCCAACCATTCTGAGGGAACCTTTAAACGCCTCCGTTACATTTTAGGAGGCGACCGCCCCAGTCAAACTGCCCACCTGACACTGTCCCCATACCGGATCACGGTACTAGGTTAGAACTCCGATACGATCAGGGTGGTATCCCAACGATGCCTC
Organism: Paenibacillus sp. V4I9; assembly: GCF_030817295.1. Classification (NCBI taxonomy): domain Bacteria; kingdom Bacillati; phylum Bacillota; class Bacilli; order Caryophanales; family Paenibacillaceae; genus Paenibacillus; species Paenibacillus sp. V4I9. The sequence continues at coordinate 2,291 of NZ_JAUSZE010000001.1, read as the reverse complement.
CACCCAAGCTGGCGCTCAGGCTTCAAAGGCTCCCACCTATCCTGTACAGATCGTACCAAAGTCCAATATCAAGCTGCAGTAAAGCTCCATGGGGTCTTTCCGTCTTGTCGCGGGTAACCTGCATCTTCACAGGTATTAAAATTTCACCGGATCTCTCGTTGAGACAGCGCCCAAGTCGTTACGCCATTCGTGCGGGTCAGAATTTACCTGACAAGGAATTTCGCTACCTTAGGACCGTTATAGTTACGGCCGCCGTTTACTGGGGCTTCAATTCATAGCTTCGGAACCGAGGTCCCTAACCACTCCTCTTAACCTTCCAGCACCGGGCAGGCGTCAGCCCGTATACTTCGCCTTGCGGCTTCGCACAGACCTGTGTTTTTGCTAAACAGTCGCTTGGGCCTTTTCACTGCGGCCCCCTCGGGCTATTCACCCTACCGAGGCACCCCTTCTCCCGAAGTTACGGGGTCATTTTGCCGAGTTCCTTAACGAGAGTTCTTCCGCGCGCCTTAGAATTCTCTTCTCACCCACCTGTGTCGGTTTGCGGTACGGGCACCTTCGCCTGGCTAGAAGCTTTTCTTGGCAGTGTGAACTCATGACCTTCGGTACTTAAATTTCCCTCCCCATCACAGCCCAGCCTTACGATGTGCGGATTTGCCTACACATCAGCCTCACTGCTTGGACGAGCATCCATCAGCTCGCGTCACTATCCTTCTGCGTCACTCCATTGCTCATAACGGCTACGGTGGTACAGGAATTTCCACCTGTTGTCCATCGACTACGCCTTTCGGCCTCGCCTTAGGTCCCGACTTACCCTGAGCGGACGAGCCTTCCTCAGGAACCCTTAGGTTTTCGGCGGATCAGATTCTCACTGATCTTTTCGTTACTTATACCGGCATTCTCACTTGTATGCGCTCCACCTGTCCTTACGGTCAGAATTCTACGTACATACAACGCTCCCCTACCCATGCACAAATTCATGTGCAAGCCATAGCTTCGGTGGCGTGTTTAGCCCCGTTACATTTTCGGCGCAGAGTCACTCGACCAGTGAGCTATTACGCACTCTTTCAATGGTGGCTGCTTCTAAGCCAACATCCTGGTTGTCTGTGCAACTCCACATCCTTTCCCACTTAACACACACTTGGGGACCTTAGCTGATGGTCTGGGCTGTTTCCCTTTTGACAATGGATCTTAGCACTCACTGTCTGACTCCCGGATTTAAGTTTGTGGCATTCAGAGTTTGACTGGACTTGGTAACCCTTGGCGGGCCCCGCACCCAATCAGTGCTTTACCTCCACAACTCAACATCCGAGGCTAGCCCTAAAGCTATTTCGGGGAGAACCAGCTATCTCCGAGTTCGATTGGAATTTCTCCGCTACCCCCACCTCATCCCCGCATTTTTCAACATGCGTGGGTTCGGGCCTCCAGTGAGTGTTACCTCACCTTCACCCTGGACAGGGGTAGATCACACGGTTTCGGGTCTACGTCCACGTACTAAAGCGCCCTATTCAGACTCGCTTTCGCTGCGGCTCCGCCTTTTCAGCTTAACCTCGCACGGGAACGTAACTCGCCGGTTCATTCTACAAAAGGCACGCCATCACCCATATAGAGGGCTCTGACTTTTTGTAAGCACACGGTTTCAGGTTCTTTTTCACTCCGCTTCCGCGGTGCTTTTCACCTTTCCCTCACGGTACTGCTTCACTATCGGTCACTAGGGAGTATTTAGCCTTGGCAGATGGTCCTGCCGGATTCCGACGGGGTTTCACGTGACCCGCCGTACTCAGGATACCTCTAGGGGTTTCGTTCGATTTTGGCTACGGGGCTTTTACCCTCTATGCCGGACCTTTCCAGATCTCTTCGCCTACCGAACTAACCCCACAACGAGGTCCTACAACCCCAAGGAGCAAGCTCCTTGGTTTGGGCTATTCCGCTTTCGCTCGCCGCTACTGACGGAATCACTTTTGTTTTCTTTTCCTCCAGGTACTTAGATGTTTCAGTTCCCTGGGTATGCCTCTACTATTGCTATGTATTCACAATAGAGTAACTGCGCATTACCACAGCTGGGTTCCCCCATTCGGACATCCCCGGATCAAAGCCTGCTTACGGCTCCCCGAGGCATTTCGTCGTTCGCCACGTCCTTCTTCGGCTCCTAGTGCCTAGGCATCCTCCGTGTGCTCTTTCTAGCTTAACCTAGAAAAAACTTTAAAGATTTTTGCATGATCCAAAAGAATCACACAACCTAAGTTCTTACTTTACGTTTTGTTTCGTTATCTAGTTTTCAAGGAACAATGTTG